>NZ_BDDS01000066.1 GCF_001653135.1 Pseudoalteromonas neustonica | reverse complement strand
CTAGGTTTTTGACTAACAGATTAAGCGCTTTATAACGAATACACTGCCGCTATGGATTAATAAACGCGGTGCAATATGAAGGCGAACTACGGACCAGACATACGCAAAAAAGCACAAGATTTGTATGTTGTTGAAGGCTACACGGTGGACGAAATCGCCGAGCTTAACGATATGCCAAGTGCGCGTAGCGTTCGCCGTTGGGCTGAGGCGGGAAAGTGGGAGGATATGTGTCCAAGCTATAACGCCGAAATGGCCTTTAGCAAACGCATAAATGTACTGGCCGATAAAGACAATAAAACCGACGCTGACTATAAAGAATTAGATTTTTGCACGCGCCAATTATGCGCGCTTAATAAAAGTAAATTAGCCCCCACCCCTAAACAACGCGCAAGTAATGACGATGCGACTAGCAATAATAGCGGCGGCAGTCATAACAGTAATGATAAAAAATCGAAGAAGAAAAAGAAGAACGATTGCTCAGGCATTACGCTTGAAATGCTCAACACGCTTAAAGACACACTACTTTACCCGCACCAAAAACATTGGTTTGATAACCAAGACCACCGCGCCCGCTTTATACTAAAACCCCGCCAAATTGGCGCAACCTTCTATTTTGCGTTTGAAGCCTTTTACGATGCGATAGTAAATGGCCGCAATAAAATATTTATATCGGCGAGCCGCGACCAAGCCGAAGTATTTAAAGCCAATATTGTAGCGCTGTGCCGTGAGCATTTTAATATTGAACTAACTGGCTCGCCGATGGTGCTTAATTTAGCCGGCGGAAAAACGGTTAAGCTGATATTTAAGTCAACCAATGCGCGTACGGCGCAATCCGAATCCGGCGACTTATATATAGATGAAGTGTTTTGGATACCTAAATACAAAACGCTGCGCGGCCTTGCACAAGCCATGGCCACGCATAAGCATTTGCGTATTACCTACTTTAGTACGCCAAGTGTTACCAGCCACGAAGCGTATGATCATTGGAACGGTAAATGGTTTCGTAAAACCAAAGCCTGTAACGATCCTGAATTTGCTATTGATGTTAGCCATAAAAA
>NZ_BDDS01000065.1 GCF_001653135.1 Pseudoalteromonas neustonica | reverse complement strand
TTCAATCTGAGCCATGATCAAACTCTTCAATTAAAAGTTTTTTCTGTTCTCATCCAATAAAGAATGAAGAACCTGCTCAATGAATTCTGAATTTATTTAATATCTTTCGATATTGAATTGACTGTGCCGAATAATTATTAAAAATAACTACTCTGTTGGTCACTCAGTTTCTCTTTCGAGAAATCACATTGAGACTCTAAATTTTTTGCCTTGCTTACCTCTCTAAAAAGAAAGTTAAGCTCGGCTGTTAGAACTCAATCTGTACGAGTGCCCACACAGATGATTGCTTTATATTGTTAAAGAACGTTGCGATTAAAGTTAAACTTTATCTCGCTAGGGCTGCGCATACTACGCTTTCCTATTTTTTTGTCAACACTTAAATTTAAAATTTATAAAAATTCAAACCCAAGTTTTACTCGACTCACTGATTAACTCTTGCCCCGCTAAGCGTTGCTGTCTGCCGTCTCAGTGGGGTCGCATTATAGGGCGCGGTTGATTTTACGCAAGCGTTATTATCACTAATCTTGCATTTATTTCGCTTTCATAAGATACACAAAAGAAACTGACATGTTATTCACAAACATCTGTGGATAACATGCACTGTAAAACGATGAAATCGTAATAATCACGATATTAGTTATGCATGAAACATTGATTTATTATTCTATTTTTAAAATCAAACACAGCTAACAATTAATATAAATCTGCTAAGTAATGAAATTTAAATAGATCTTCTAAATCCACCTCTTATTATCAGAATTTAGGCTTCATTAAAATGAGTTGTATTTAAACAGTTTTATCGCGATCCCAAATCGCTTTACTCAAGCTCTTGATGGCTTGAATAACTAACCAATAAAAATAGCGCAGTAAAATTCACTTCAAAAAACTCAGGTGAACTCATATCAAGTGATCTGTAGGGGTGGTAACAAATATAGAGTTGAATACGGTAACACTACCTACCTGATCGTAAGCGTATAGCTAACGACACCTAGCCTTGCTTAATATTCCAAGGTAATAGCGGTTCAAGGTCATCGGGCTGCTCAGCAAGGTGCTGTAAGCACGTTGATATGTAGTCATGCACTACAAGATCAT
>NZ_BDDS01000064.1 GCF_001653135.1 Pseudoalteromonas neustonica | reverse complement strand
ATGCTTATGCAACACATCAACTTGAATCAGGTATGCCACTTCATCAACTGCAACACCAGCTTGGTCACAGTGACATTAGAACCACGCAAAGTTACTTACACTGGTTACCTGAATTAGGGCATGGTGGTATTGATTTACTCGCAAGTTGGGGAAACCAATGAGCGGCTTGCATCTCGCTGATATTTTAAATTCTGGCCTTGGGAATTATCGGCAGCACCACATAATGAGTTATCAGCAGTTACGAGTCTGCCAACACCTTCAATCATGCAGAACGGGACAGCTCGGTTATCAAGCATGGCAATGTGATAACTGTAGTGAAGTACAACAAATTGGATGTAGCTGTCGAGATCGGCATTGCCCACGTTGCCAAGGTATGGCAACGGCTAAATGGGTGCAAAAACAGCAGGAAGATTTATTACCGTGTCGGTATTTCCACCTTGTTTTTACGCTCCCGCATGAGTTAAATATCATTGCGCACTACAACCCAAACGCGTTGTATCAATGTTTATTTAAAGCCTCATGGCAAACGCTGTGTAAATTTGCGAAACGAAAGAGGCATGGCCAGCTAGGCATGACAAGCGTACTGCATACATGGGGGCAAAATTTAAGTCAGCATATCCACTTGCATTGTTTGATACCCGCAGGGGCGCTTAATAAAGCGCACTGGCATGAAATAGAAAAAGGCTATTTATACCCCGTTAAAGCATTATCAACAGTGTTTAGAGGGAAAATGCTCGGGGCGCTCAATGAATGCGATAGTTCATTCGCGAAGGTAAGCACACCAACCAAATGGTGCGTGTATAGCAAAGCCTGTTTAACATACAGTGAAAAGCTAGTGAGTTACCTTGCGCGTTATACCCGAAAAGGCGTGATGTCAGAATCGCGATTAGTGTCAGCGACTGAAGAAACAGTGAGCTTTAAATACCGCGATTATAAAGATAATAACCGCGATAAAGTCATGACACTGAGTTGTGATGAATTTTTACGGCGTTATTTACAACATATATTGCCAAAGGGGTTTATGCGTATTCGTCACTATGGATTTTTAGCCAATGCATGTCGTAAACAAAAGTTAGCGTTAATAAGGACTCAAGAGTCACACACATGTAAACCAGTGAAGCCAAAAACAGAAAAAGATCCATTGATACCACATTGGCCCTGTCAATCATGCAAAGTTG
>NZ_BDDS01000063.1 GCF_001653135.1 Pseudoalteromonas neustonica | reverse complement strand
TTCATGTGGACTGGTACTAAGTACGTGGTGATTTACACGCGTGAATATATAACTGAAGAGCCGGATGCGGTAGTTCCGCACGTCCGGATCTGTGTGGGGTCGGCCCAGTAATGGGTCGCTCTACCACTATTGAAACTATCGAACTAAGAGTTATCTATGAAGAACTATAAGTTATTTTTTTTGTCGGCCCTTGTTGCGTTATCTGGTTGTGCTGGTCCAAAAGCTAAAGACTTGCGCACCCCCGATAGCGTATATCAAATCAATTTAAAGGATGATATTGATTATATTCATCATCAAGGTTTAATGAAAATTGAGTATACATATACTCTAAAATCAGGCGCCTATGTTGGATCTTTCCTAGGTAAGAATGGCACATACTATCAATGTGAAGGACGCTGTGTTGAGGTTTTGTGTCCAGAGGTGCCATTTAATAACGGAAGTTTCGAGGGCGGGCTTTGGGTTTCAAATGAAGAACCAAAAACCTATAGATTTTATACGGTTATAAATGATGATAAAGAAATAGGTTCTGAACAGGGAATGCTTGTTAGAGGTTTGGTTCTACTAGATGTTGATAGACTATCAAAAGGGCCAAAAATTTCAGATGAGTCGATTGTAGAAAGTTTATCTGTAGCATTGAAAAATAAAATTTTAAAAGCTAATTAAATTATCTTCTTGGGCTTTCATAACAAAGCAAATCAAGCAGAAAGTCTTGTCATTGCGTCTGCAGTGCATGGATTCGCCATTATTGCACAACAGCCACAATGCCAAGCCTTCCGTTGTTTGCGGCGTTACAGGGAAGTCTTTTGAGCATCGCAGAGGCTGGGTTGAAGATAAGCTGATTGGATTAGCCAAGGTGTTTTGCACACTCATTTAGTCTTGTATGTTGATGATAAAAAAGCCAATAGACTAAATGATAAAGCGATTGTTATTCGCTGGCATAAGCTGTGTAAAGCAGAGCGCATCTTTTTAAACCAAACAGTTGAGCAATACCGAGAGCGCTTAGCAAGCATCAGCTGGTTTATGCGACTATTAAATGAAGACATTGCCCGTAAAGCGAATAAAGAAGATAACTGTACAGGACGATTTTATTCGCTGCCATCCATGGCGCTCACCCTTCGGGCCGCTTAAGGCGTTCAAAGTTGTTCCTTACAATTTTGTGGGAAGGGCCTTTCCTTAAAATAAAAAGTAGTCACAAGCCTTGCTTGATGAAGCCGCACTTGCCGCCTGTATGGCCTATGTAGATTTAAACCCAATCAGAGCAAAAATGGCGCAAACACCGGAAATATCTGACTACACCAGTGTACAAAAACGCAT
>NZ_BDDS01000062.1 GCF_001653135.1 Pseudoalteromonas neustonica | reverse complement strand
TGTAGAATTACTCTTTTTTAAGAAAAACAGCTTGTTTTATGGGTTCCAAATGCATTACCTAATGCTTTAAAAACGCTTAGAGTTAATTACAGGAGCTCGTTTTTTAATTGAATTTGGCTGTTAGAGTAATTCTACAGCCTCGTTGAGGCTGTAGAATTACTCTTTTTAAATAAAAACAGCCTGTTTTATTAGTTCCAAATGCATTACCTAATGCTTTAAAAACGCTTAGAGTAAATTACAGGAACTCGTTTTTTAATTGAATTTGGCTGTTGGAGTTATTCTACAGCCTCGTTATAACTCTAAGGAAAGTGATGCGTAAATTTCTATTATTGATGCCAATATTGATGGCAACTGGTTGTGCTAGCACTACGGAAAAAGAAGTAGCTCAAACCTCTGAGACACACTGTGAAAAACTAAGTAGCGTTGTTTCTGGCGCTGTTGCTATGAAGTGGGCATCAAGACAATCTTCTGAAAACTCATCTGCCAAAGAAGAAGCCTTAATGGATTGGCGTTTTTTAGCCGTTGTAAATCATGAAAGTCTAACTGAATTAGGATTGTCGCAAGATCAAATTAAGGCTCTAAGTAAAGAGATCTTCAATACAGATGTTGTAAATGAAATGTCTTACGATATGCTTTCATTCAAATATTATACGCAAGAAAAGTGCGAAATGTCTCAAAAGGGACTCACGGCTAAATCAATTGAAGTCCTTAAACCTTCAATTCAAAAATGTTGGTATAGCTCACAAACTATGGACTCTGAACAATGTGTATCAAAAATAGTGTCCGGTGAAATCGAGTTATAATCGGGTAGCCGGAGGTCTCTAACCTCCAGTCCCCACACCACCCATCATGCGGGTCCGCAATGGGCGGTTCATCTCCCGTAATGAATATTGATCCAAATATCTTTCAATGACACTAAACCTTGTGATGCTAAATAGTCATTA
This sequence comes from Pseudoalteromonas neustonica, assembly GCF_001653135.1. Taxonomy (GTDB): domain Bacteria; phylum Pseudomonadota; class Gammaproteobacteria; order Enterobacterales; family Alteromonadaceae; genus Pseudoalteromonas; species Pseudoalteromonas neustonica. The sequence goes on along the minus strand of NZ_BDDS01000062.1, from coordinate 378 downwards.
CCTAGCGCAATGTTAATTCCTTTTGTTTTTGAGCTTCTACAAGGGCCTTTACTGGTGATACCACAGGCTATGGCGAGTCGCTCGCTAACACCCAGTTTCATTAAACTGCGTACTTTGGTACGAGGTTTTCGCCACTGCCGCCAGTAGCACATCCTTATCCTACGGCGGATCCAATGATCTAAATCCACTGTTAGTTGATAAGCGTTGGCTATTAAGTAGTAGTGTCCCCAGCCGCGTAAATACTGCGTGAGTTTATGAATTTGTAAGGTCATTGAGATCCCCCAGTTGCGGTTAGTGAGTTCCCTGACATTTGCTTTAAATTTCTTTAGCGCCTGTTCGTGGATTTGCACTTGACCGTAACGAAAGGTAAACCCGAGA
>NZ_BDDS01000061.1 GCF_001653135.1 Pseudoalteromonas neustonica | reverse complement strand
TTGAGCGTAACAATGCAGGCATGATTGCAGGCTCTGATGTAACAGATACGGTTACCGTTGCGCTTTCAACAAGCAATCAGCTAGTTGACTTCACAGAGCAAAACCCAGATACAGCAAGCGTGTCAGGCCGTGTGTACTTCGATGAAAATCAAGACGGCACCATTACAGGTAACGACACGTTATTAGCGAATGTCGATATTACCTTAACGGGTAAAAATATCTTCGGGACTGACATTAACCTGACAACGCAAACGAATGCGCAAGGCGAATACACGTTTGCTGATTTATTTGCCTCAGATACCAATGGTTACACAGTAACGCAGACGCAACCTGCGCTTTATAAAGACGGTGTTGAGCGTAATAGCTCGGGTGCTATTGCAGGCTCTGATGTAACAGAGACAGTGACTGTTGTGCTGACCACCAACAACGAGTTTGTTGACTTCACAGAGCAAAACCCAGATACAGCAAGCGTGTCAGGCCGTGTGTACTTCGATGAAAATCAAGACGGCACCATTACAGATAACGACACGTTATTAGCGAATGTCGATATTACCTTAACGGGTAAAAATATCTTCGGGACAGACATTAATCTGACAACGCAAACGAATGCACAAGGTGAATACACGTTCGCTGATTTATTTGCCTCAGATGCCAGCGGTTATACCGTTACGCAGACGCAACCTGCGCTTTATAAAGACGGTGTAGAGCGTAACAGCTCGGGTGCTATAGCAGGCTCTGATTTAACAGATACGGTTATTGTTAATTTGACTGCAAGCAACCAGCTTGTTGACTTCACAGAGCAAAACCCAGATACAACAACTATTTCAGGGCGTGTGTATTTTGATGAAAACCAAGATGGCACGATTGCTGATAACGACACGTTATTAACGAATGTCGATATTACCTTAACGGGTAAGGATATCTTCGGGACTGACATTAACCTGGCAACGCAAACGAATGAGCAGGGTGAATACACGTTCTCTGATTTATTTGCCTCAGATGCCAATGGGTACACAGTAACGCAGACGCAACCTGCGCTTTATAAAGACGGTGTTGAGCGTAACAATGCAGGTGTAATTGCAGGCTCTGATCTAACGGATAAAGTGACTGTTGTGCTTTCAACAAGCAATCAGCTAGTTGACTTTACAGAGCAAAATCCAGATACAGCGACTATTTCAGGGCGTGTGTATTTTGATGAAAACCAAGACGGCACACTTGCAGATAACGACACGTTATTAACGAATGTCGATATTACCTTAACGGGTAAGGATATCTTCGGTTCAGACATTAACTTTACCGCGCAAACAAATGCGCAAGGTGAATACACGTTCGCTGATTTATT
>NZ_BDDS01000060.1 GCF_001653135.1 Pseudoalteromonas neustonica | reverse complement strand
AACGTCAAATTCTGTTAAATTGCGAACATGAAAATTGATGCACACTTACTTCCTGACGACCTAGAACAACTCAAGCGCATGGTGCTTGAGTTGCAACAAGTCGTTGCTGAAAAAGATGCGCAAATTCACGAATTACTGCAAGCTTATAACGCGAAGCTTGCCAAAGAGTACGCGAAGAAATCTGAAAAGATGCCGGGTGCTGGAGAGCTCTTCAATGAAGTAGAAGACATTCTTGATGAACATGATAAAGCGCTATTGGCCACATCGCCCTTAGTAAAGAAAGAAAAAGCCAAACCGAAACGCCGGCCACTGCCAGCACAGTTACCACGAGTCGAGGTGGTTGTTGACCTTGATGAGGATGAAAAAGTGTGTGATTGCTGTCAAAGCCCACTTCACAAAATGGGTGAAAGCAGCAGTGAAACACTCGAATTTGTGCCAGCGCATATCAAGGTTATCAAAACTATTCGCCCTAAATATACGTGCCGTCACTGTGAGCGTGAAGGGATTGAAAGTGTAGTAAAAACCGCCCTAATGCCCGCAACAGCCATTCCAAAAAGCATCGCCACCCCCAGTTTGCTGAGCCAAATAATCATGTGTAAATACCAGTTTGGCTTGCCGCTTTATCGCCAAGAAACGTTATTTTCTGATATCGGTATTGAGTTGAGCAGGCAAACCATGTCGAGCTGGATGTTACGCTGTGCTGAATTGTTGTCACCGCTCTATCAGCGCTTAAAAGAAATCTTGTTATCTCAAGCGGTTATTCATGGCGATGAAACCTCGTTAAACGTTATTAACGCAGAGAAAGCAACCAGCTATATGTGGCTGTACTGTTGTGGCGATGATAAGCCGGGTAAAGGCACTAATATTGTCCTGTTTGATTATCATAATAGTCGCGCGGCCCACTGTGTAGTTGATTTTCTTGACGGTTATCAAGGCTACATGCACGTTGACGGCTACAAAGCATACGAGCAAACGAAGGCAACACTGGTTGCATGTCTAGCCCATATACGCCGTAAGTTCATCGAGGCCAAAGGTAATAATAAAAAAACCGTTAAAGCGGATGTAGCACTTAACCTTATTCGCAAACTCTATGGTATTGAGCAAGCCATCAAAGGTAAATCGGTCAGTGAAAAATTCACCGTTAGGCAGCAAAAAGCCAAACCAATCGTTGATGAATTGTATCAATGGTTACTCAAACACAAAGATAAAATCCCTCCCAAAATGGCGCTAGGGAAAGCAATTACCTATGCGATAAACCAGTTTGAGAAATTCAGGCGTTACCTCGATGATGGCAGGCTCAGTATTGATAATAACCGAGCAGAGCGAGCCATAAAACCGTTCGTAATAGGGCGGAAAAACTGG
>NZ_BDDS01000059.1 GCF_001653135.1 Pseudoalteromonas neustonica | reverse complement strand
TGTGTTTATTCGTTGGTGAACTGGATGAACTTAATCAAATTAAAGAGGTGTTATGAGCATCGCGCTAGATGGTTGGAATGTGCCAGGCTTTGAAACCCGCGTAAATGCAGGCATTAAATTAGCTGGCGGCGACATGTCAGGGTTTGGTAGCTTTGCACTGAGCAGTGATCAAGGCGTAAAGCCCGGTACACTTACCGTAAATACAAAAATTCCTTTTGAGCAAGAAAGTGATCTAGCATTACTGATCAGCAAAGCAAAAGCGCTAGATGAAAACGGCGCCCGTATTATTTACACAATTAATAATTCACTCGCACAAGCCTACAAAATACGTAAAGCCAAATTCGACGGTGAATTAAAAACCACGGAAATTGAAGATAAGCGCGGTTGGCAAGTGGCGTTTAAGCTCGTAGAAGTACAATCCGTATCCGAGCGTGAACAACAGCAGCTAGATGGTGAGGCAAATCAAAATGCCACAGCACAAGCAACAACCAGTAACGACGAGGTGCAAAACAAGTTCAACGAGGTCGAAGGGCCATGACTGCGCGCTTATCAAATGTCTTAAAAATTGGGGGCCAGCCCGTTACCAACGTGGTAACTAAAACTGTACAGCTTGATATTGCCAGTACCGGTCGCGCAAAGTTTGAAGTTGTGACAGAGCAAGAGCCAAGCGGCTTGGTTGAACTGCACCTAGGTTACACGCTAGATAATATGGTCCCGTATTTTCTCGGCGTCATAGAATCAAAGCATCAAGCAAACGGCCGATGGTACTTAACCTGCCGCGAACTAATAGGCGCGTTAAGTTTTGCTGCACCGTTGGCGGTTCGTCACGCAACAATCAAAGCGGTGCTTGATGAGTTAACAAAACTCGGCATTGAGTTTGTAATCCCTAATAATGCTGAATACCTAAATCACGTGACGCCAGCGTTTTACCACAGCGGCACAGGCATTGAGGCACTCAGGCAAATAGGCAAAGTATGGGGCATTAATGATTTTATATTTCAGCAACGCCCCGACGGTAAAATATTTGTAGGCAGTTGGCACGACTCGCGCTGGCCGCAGGTAATCATTAACGATTTTCCAGAGCACACAATAACCGCCAAAAGCTCAACCACTGGCGAGCTAATCGCCATACCAAAATTAAGACCAGGCATAAAACTAAACGGGCGTCACATAACAGAAGTAACCTTAATCAACGACAGGATGCACATACGATGGTCAAACACGCCATTAAACGCCTAATACAGCGCTATTTTCCAGAGTTAAACGAGCGTAAACACCTGCCGCAACTGGCGCGTATAGAAAAAATATACGACCTACCAAGTGACGGGGCTGCAATCAGCACTGCATTTAGGCCGTTAAAAGCAGCCGATGTACAGCTTTTAAACCCGCTAACAGGTGAGCCATTAGCCGTGCCCGTATTTCA
>NZ_BDDS01000058.1 GCF_001653135.1 Pseudoalteromonas neustonica | reverse complement strand
TTTAACGGCGCGAATGTATTGTTAGAAGATAAAGGCGATGGCGTCGGTGAATACAGCTTTGCCAGTGTCAGCGTGAATTTAGATGGTAGTTTAGCCATCACGCCAAAAGCGGATATAAATGGCGTTCACAGCTTTACTTACACAGTGACAGACAGTGAAGGGCTAGCCTCACAAGCAGCCACAGTGACACTGACGATTAACGCTATTAATGACGCACCAGTTGCGCTTGATAATACGGCGCAACTGCAAGAGGAAGGGCAGTTTGAGGTCAACGTACTGGGTAATGACAGTGACGTAGATGAAGGCGACAGTCTGGATGCAAGCAGTGTAACAATTGTGAGTGATGCAGCGAACGGGCAAACGCAAGTGACCAGTGCAGGGGCGATTATTTATACAGCCAATGCCAACTTCTTTGGTGACGACAGCTTTACCTACACAGTAAAAGACAGCCAAGGTGCAGTTTCAAATGTTGCCACAGTGACGATGACAGTAACGTCAGTGAACGACAAACCCGTGGCCAGCGCACAAGCGCAAACACTGGATGAAGATGGTTCAATCTTATTGACGTTAGTCGCGACAGATGTAGACCAAGATACACTGAGCTATCGCATTGTGGATGAGGTAACAAAAGGAAGCCTAATCCAACAAAGTAATGACAGCTGGCTTTACACCCCGACAGCGAACGCGAATGGCGCAGACAGCTTTACGTTTGTGGCCAATGATGGCGAGGTTGATTCGGATGAAGTCACCGTATCATTAACGATAACCCCGATTAACGACAAGCCAACGCTCGCAGGGCAAGCAGTCTCAACAGATGAAGACACGGCATTAACCGTGACCTTATCGGGCGAAGACATTGAAGGGCAAAGCCTGAGTTATACCGTGGTGACGGATGCGGTCAATGGCAGCGTAAGCTTAACGGGCAATAGTTTGGTGTACACACCAAACAGTGACTTTAATGGCAGTGACTCAGTCAGCGTTGTCGCCAATGACGGCGAGTTAAATTCAGAGGTGGCGAATATCGCCATCACAGTGACGAGCGTTAATGACGCACCGTTGATAAGTGGTACGCCTGCGACGTCAGTGAACGAAGACAGCGGCTATCAATTTATCCCTACAGCGAGTGATACAGACAACGACACCTTAACGTTTAGTATCAGTAACAAACCAAGTTGGTTAAGCTTTAACAGCGCAACGGGCGAATTAAGCGGCACCCCGCTGAATGAGCAAGTAGGCAGTTACAGCAATATAATTATCAGTGTGAGTGATGGCACGCAAACGCAAAGCTTAGCGCCATTTAGCATTACGGTAATCAATACCAATGATGCACCAAGTATCAGTGGGATACCCGCAACGCAAGTGAACGAGGATGAAGCGTATAGCTTTACACCAAGCGCACAAGACATGGACGGTGATACGCTGAGCTTTAGCATCACGAACAAGCCAAGTTGGGCAAACTT
>NZ_BDDS01000057.1 GCF_001653135.1 Pseudoalteromonas neustonica | reverse complement strand
GTATCAGTGGGATACCCGCAACGCAAGTGAACGAGGATGAAGCGTATAGCTTTACACCAAGCGCACAAGACATGGACGGTGATACGCTGAGCTTTAGCATCACGAACAAGCCAAGTTGGGCAAACTTCGATGCAGCGACAGGTCAGCTTAGTGGCACCCCGACAAATGATGATGTAGGCACGCAAGCAGGCATTGTGATCAGCGTCAGTGATGGCAGTATAAGCACTGCGTTACCAGCCTTTAACTTGGAAGTTATTAATATCAATGACGCCCCAGTTCTATCGGGCACACCGAGTACAACCGTAGCAGAAGACAGTGCGTATTTATTCACGCCAACAATCAGTGATGTTGATAACAGTGTGTTTGTGTTCTCTATCAGTAATAAGCCAAGCTGGCTCAATTTTGATGTTAATACTGGCACGCTCAGCGGTACGCCAGCAGATGAACATGTCGGTATACAGCAAGGGATCGTAATAAGTGCATCAGATGGAACTGCGAGCGTAAGCTTACCGGCCTTTGCAATTGAAGTGACAAACACCAACGATGCACCGGTAGGACAAAATGCAACATTCACATTGAATGAAGCACAAACGCTGACGGTGACAAGTGCCAATGGATTGTTAAATAACGCCACTGATGACGACACCGATAGTGGAGATAGTTTATCTTTGGTCATTGTAAGTGAGCCGCAATTTGGTGAACTCTCAGCGCAAGCGGACGGTAGCTTTAGTTATGCTCATAATGGTGGGGAGGATGTCAGCGACAGCTTTACTTATCAAATCAAAGATAGTTCAGGTGAGTTATCACCTTTATACACCGCAACCCTGACAATCAATGCAATAGCAGATGCACCAGTAGCACAAGATGATACCGCGCAGACCAATGAAGACACTGGTGTAACATTTAGTCTGACCAATAACGACACAGACGCCGAAGGCGATATGGTCGTTGCATCTGCTGCCGTGTTAGTGGCGCCTACAAAAGGTAATGTGACCATTGCCAATGGGGTTGCGACATATACACCTGCGCTAAACGAAACAGGCACTGATAGCTTTACGTATACAGTTAAAGACGCGGCAGGAAATACATCAAATACCGCAACAGTGACCATCGATATTACCCCTGTCAATGATGCACCGGTTGCGGCTACGATAGTAATTAGTACGCAAGAAGATACGGCATCTGACGCGACAGCACTCAAAGCACAAGCTACCGATGTTGAAGATACAATACCAACAGGCGCAATTACCGTGGTTCGCTCGCCAAGTAAAGGGCAAGTGGTTATTGATGAAACCGCAGGGACTTTTGTATACACACCAAATAGTAATGAAGTAGGCCAAGACACCTTCACGTACACCATTGCAGACAGTGATGGTTTAGTATCAAACACCGCAACAGTCACCGTTAACATAGGTGCAGTGAATGACCGCCCGGTTGTTGCGAATGATGCGGTGACTACCGATGAAGACACCGTGACAAGTGTGGCCATTTTAGCGAATGATTCAGACGTTGAAGACCAAGGGTTTAACGGCGCGAATGTATTGTTAGAAGATAAAGGCGATGGCGTCGGTGAATACAGCTTTGCCAGTGTCAGCGTGAATTTAGATGGTAGTTTAGCCATCACGCCAAAAGCGGATATAAATGGCGTTC
>NZ_BDDS01000055.1 GCF_001653135.1 Pseudoalteromonas neustonica | reverse complement strand
GAACGCGTTGCAGTGATCCCGCTTTTATTTGGTGATGAACTCGGCGGCGTAACAGGGCGTTTATGTAAAAGCTCTGTCACGATTGCTGATAGCCCAATGCGCGTATTAACCGGCGCAATGTCGCTTATGCCATTGCCAAACGATAAGGCAGGCAAACCACTTACTAACTCAACCACTGCGGCATTAGATGCACAGCGTTTTAGTTGCACGCAGTTTTACCCTGATTTTGACGGCACGTATTTTGGCGATGTAAACATGCTGGATGCTGAAGGCGGTGATTTTCAAAAAATTGAAATAGGCCGCATTGTCGATAAAGCCGCGCGTGCCGTTCGTAACATCGGTATTCAAAACGTTAAAAATCGCCGTTTAAACAATAGCAGCACCGGTATTGAATTTGGTAAACGCACCATGGGTAAACCACTGCGTGACATGGCGCGCTCAGTCAACATCGGCGCCGACAAGTTCCCTGGTTTAATTCACGGCCCAAAAGACGACAGTATTAACCTCACGTTTATGGATGCGACCACGTTGCAAGTTGTGCTTAAGGTTAAGCCAATCGATTCACCCAACACCATTATTGTTGGGATCATGTTAGATAACGCAGAGTAGGAGCGCGAACATGCAAAAGGTATTAGGCGGTAAAGACTTCGATATTTTTATCGGGGGCTCGATGGTTCACGTTATGGAAGCCACGTGCAAAATTACGGATGGGCGCACCGTTAAAAAAGTGCGCGGTATTCCAAAAGGGTTTATTGATGGCGACGTTGAAGGCGAAGTAACGCTAAAGCTCGACCATGAAAACTGGTTATTAGTGCAAGCCCAAGCAGAGCAAGCAGGTAGCTGGAAAGGCATTGAACCGTTCGATGTGGCATTTAATGCCGAAGTAGCCGCCGGTAAAAAGAACGTTGAAGCGTTTGGTTGCTTGCCGCAGTTAGACGAGATTTTAAACATCAAAGCCGATGGCGGTGAAGAAGACACCACATCAATTAAGTGTCCGATCACCAGCCCTGATTTTGTCAAAATTAACGGCGTGCCGTACCTAACCGCTGATGAAGTGAGAGATCTGTAATGACTAAAGCCATTCGCACACTGACTGCCACAACATTACTAAGCACACTGCAAGCATGTGGGCATAAGGTGTTTGAAGGTGAACTAAACCTAAACATTATAGGTATTCGCCATGCAAACACCCGTGCTAATACGTTTAATGACGCAATGTGTGTGCTGTATCAGCAAGGGGGCGAATGGCAGTTAAAGCAGTTTAAAGCCACAACAGATGCCGGTATTTACTGGCGTAAACACCCAATGAATGTAGATGGTACAGCCGTGCTCATTGCAGGGCAGCATAAAAGCCTGTGGACATTGGGTTATCACCAGGGCAAATACCGCGCCCTTGTACAACATAAACCGGTTGTTGTTTTACGTGACAACAACCACGACACCGAGTTAGACACGGACGTCACACCCCAAGCAGTTCTACAGCAAGGTTACTTTGGCATTAATTGCCACCGCGCAAACAGCAAGGTCACATCAACGCACGTTGATAAATGGTCTGCCGGTTGCCAGGTGTTTGCAAACCCAAATGACTTTGATGAATTTATTGCTTTGTGTGAGCAATCAGCAGCCAAGTATGGCCCTTATTTTACCTACACACTGCTAGAGCAAGCAGATATTAAAGAGAGTATTGATCATGGCGTTTGAGAAA
>NZ_BDDS01000054.1 GCF_001653135.1 Pseudoalteromonas neustonica | reverse complement strand
TTGGGCGCTTGGCCTAAAAACAATACGCTGCGCTCTACCTGTTTTGTAGCGCCACTGCCTGTTTGAATGGCGGCAACGGATACTTTACCTTGTGCCATGGTCGTTCCTTTTGCTTTGCGCTACGCCACGTGCATAGCTTTGTTTAAAATAAAATTCATTTGCTCTTTTTGTTCGCTAACGGTTTGCCCTAAAAAAGAGCGGGCAGGCAAATCAATTTGCCATGAGCTCTTACCTGAGCTGCCCTTTAATTCGTGCAGTAAAAACCCAGCTTGATTAATACTTAAATTCTCTGTTATCCATTTAATGCTCGGGCGTTTGCTGCCCTTGCCTTTACCGCGCGGTATTTTGTAGCCCTCGGCTATTAATGCCCGGGCTAAATTTCGCGTGGCTGGCCCTTCTTTATTCTGTGCGGCTAAACCTTTGGGTTTACCTGCATCTAGGCTGACACCCTCTTGATGCGCGCGGGCTATTTTGCCGCTGTTGCCACCTCTAAAATAAACCCCTGCGTTATTGGCGCCGTAACGTACTTTCATGTTGCGCTTTAGCTTGGTGAGCATTTTCTTTTTTTTGCCGTTTGCTCTGCCTTGCCATGTTTTGCCTACCAGATCACGTTGCCCAGTAATGCGCTCTTTACTGCTTTTGTTTGCTGCACGTATTGCACTGCGCAATAGGTTGCGGCGTTTATTGGGCTTGAGCTGTAAAAACGCTAATTGGTCTTTACTGCGCCCTTCGTCAAACTTGACGTTAAGCACGGCTTACATGACCCTCAAGTGTGAACGCTTCAGCTATCCACAAGCTTTGCTCACCAAAGTCGTAACGGTTGCCGTTTAATTCAAACGGGCCATTGGGTGTTTGCACCAATTCAATATCTTCACAAAGCTTCTCTATCGTTAGCTCTACTTCGTTGCTGTTGTCATCGTTTACGTCGGCACTAAATTCAATGTCGGGGCTGTCATAACGCCCGCCGTTGTTTTGCAGCCAAAATGAGGCAAAGGCACAAATGAGCGCAGCCGGAGCAAAGCATGGGTTGATACTGATCACCCCTGAGTAATAAAACCGCGCGGCTAACAATCCATTCCCATTAATCGTTTTGCTGCTTGGCTCTATGCGCCCGCCTTCTATCCAGCTATCAAACTGGGTATCGAGCGCCAGCTTATGCCCTTGGTATTCAACGCTGGCTAAATGCTGTTTAAGCGTTGCTATTTTGCTCTGGCTCATATCAGCGCTACCGATAAGTTAGGGCTCAGTGCTTGCAGTAAACGCATGGCGTTTAGGCTTTCGTGTTGCCAGTGATCATAATTATCAATGGCCGTTTGGCTTTGTGCTGTTGCGTTGTCTCGGTGCGTACTGCCAAGCTTTGATACCAATAAATGCGCCTTAGCTTTGCTGTACACCGCATCGTGATAAAAAATTACTTGCTGCGCATTCAGTGGCTCGCCATTAGTGAGCTGAACATCTTCTAGTTCTTGGTTAATTTCACCTTGAGCACGCTTTAGCTTTTCAACAAGCAGCGCACTTTTGCTGGCGTACTCTTGGGCAACGCCGTAATGCTCAATAAAATACGCGGTGCTCAGTGCTGGGTAATAGCCATTATCTGGCACTTCAATATTAATGCTTTGTAAATCTGCTTGTGGCATACCGCTTAAGTTCATATTGCACCTGTAAAAACACACATTAAATTGGGTGTGGGCGCCACTTAGTCACAGGGCGTCAAACAACGAATGCTGACGAAGTGCTAAGTTGCCCACCGGCGTTGGAGCTGTTATTCGCTAACGATCCCTTTTAACTGTTTCGTTAGCTTATCGACTAAACCTTTAACCCCTGCTTTGTCGTT
>NZ_BDDS01000053.1 GCF_001653135.1 Pseudoalteromonas neustonica | reverse complement strand
GCCAAATTCAATTAAAAAACGAGCTCCTGTAATTAACTCTAAGCGTTTTTAAAGCATTAGGTAATGCATTTGGAACCCATAAAACAAGCTGTTTTTCTTAAAAAAGAGTAATTCTACAGCCACAACGCCTCAATAAGAGGCAAAAAATTGTTGGCTAAAATAAGCGAGGCACGAGCAAAAAGCCAACTGTTTTTTGTCCTGCTTTATTGCCTTGTTAGCAATACTTTAATCCGCTGTTAAGTAGTCTTTATTAAAACTAAACTTTAAGTCATTACTTTCAGTTGGCTGTTTTGGTGTGACCCATAGTTTTGTGTGAAAAAACTTACAGCTAGGTATAAAAAATTGTCTTCCATTCGGCTCTTTTGCAAATACATTCCAACATCGACCGCTTGCATCAGTTCTCATTGAAATATCAGTAATCATAATTTTGGAACCAGCCTCTATTCGAGATACTATTTTGGGATTACAACCTGCACGTGTCCAGATACCATGACTTTTATAATTAGTCTCTGTTTGTATACCGTAGTTCTTTTCAAATATTGAGCAATTGATATCAATCAATAGACTATCTTGTCTAAGAGTATATTCAGCAGAAGAAAGCTTCTTTCCCCACTCTGTTGTGTTTAGGTTCGTTGAACAGGCCGTAATTAAAATAGCTAAAAACAAAGCACCTAATTGATAATATTTCACCAAACCTCCCTGTATTGCTAACGAGACTGTAGAATTACTCTAACAGCCAAATTCAATTAAAAAACGAGCTCCTGCAATTAACTCTAAGCGTTTTTAAAGCATTAGGTAATGCATTTGGAACCCATAAAACAAGCTGTTTTTCTTAAAAAAGAGTAATTCTACAGCCACAACGCCCGCATAACCGGCTAATAAAGCTTGGCTATAATTGGTGAGGCACGAACCAAGCCAAGCTTTATTAGTCCATACGTTGATGCGTTTGTTATGTTTTTTTAACACCAAACTTCATGAACTCTAAACTGCGATCTAACAATTTAGAAATAAGTTTTTGATTGTTATTTTTAATTTCTTCTTTTGTCGATGCTGTAATATCTTCAGATGAACTAAACATTTTATAGCCAAAAGATTCATTTGTTATCCATACTGAATCTCCACCGTTATGTCCTATTGTGCCATTGGTTGCAACAAATTGACCTGTTTTAGCATTGAATAAGTTGAAGCTGATTTGTGAATGGTGGATTGAATTTCCATGGCGTTGATATATCCCATTTCCTTTTAATCTTTGATTTGTTCCAAAGTAGACATCAGAGAACTCGGTTGGTGAAATGACAAGAATATAATTCGCATTAATTTTTTGTGCTTCTTCCAAAACTGATTTGTTTTTTATTGGGCTGGGGTAGCCAGAAACAAAGTCATTTTTTGGCGTTCTTAGGTTTGTTCTTATGAATGAATTTGGAACGATGCTGTAATTTGGTGATAGCTTATTTGCTACCTCAGTTTCAATAAACTCATTAGTTTTCCAGTCTGAGGTATCAATTTCAAAGTATTCATTTTGAAATGCGGTTGTTCCAACAGTTTTAATTGGGAATGAGCTACTAAATTGAGCAACTACAACTATTTTTTCGTTTGATGTTATTTTAGAAACCAGCTGTAAATCATTAGAAACACAACCTGAAATAAAAATAGCCAAAACGATTAATACAATCTTATTCAAAACACCTCTCCTTGAGAAAAACATAACATTTTAGTATTTATACAACACGCAGTTTGTGTTGCATAATCGCTTGTTGGACTGAGGCGCTACCTGCTCGGTGTGTTCGCGTTGGTATTGTTTATGCTATGGGAATTTGCTTTTTATGGCCTAACCGATATTTAGCCAATTTCA
>NZ_BDDS01000052.1 GCF_001653135.1 Pseudoalteromonas neustonica | reverse complement strand
AACAACTCCAAGAGGTTGTAATGAAAATTAATACTCGCCCAAGGAAAATACTAAATTATCAGACAGCTGAAGAAGTCTTTATTAATTAGTGATTTAAGGTTTGGTGCACTTGGAACCTGAATTCGGGGAAGACGTAAAAGATAAAATACGAGCCAACTATATACCTGTGTTGGCTAGAACAACTGAGAGTGGAACAACTACTTATTCAAAAATTGTTCATGTTAGAGGTGGCAGACCACAAATACCTCGTGGTAAAGCTGCCAGAGTGACTCAAATTAATGGTGGCTAATGTAATGCGGGATTACCCAAATCGTGAAGGAAAATTAAAACAATTCTATGCGAATAGAATGGGCATGTTAGCGCATGATGAAAATGTTATTGAATCGAAAATGCTTGGATCGCAAAAGCTTGAACATGAACAATTGAAAAGAATATCAAATAGTTTAATAAACCGTGGGATAGAATTATCAATCTGCCAGTTTTCACTCGGACATAGTATTGACACAATAAGAGAAACAGTCGAGCGGACTATCACTTACTATCTTAAAACAGACAATGAGTGGAGTAGCTATCCACATAGTGTATATACCTTAGTCAAACTTATTTCATTGGCTATTTTGGTCGATGTTAGTGATAAAGCGTGGGCATTATTGGCTGAAAAATGGCAATTTAGCGGCAGTAATGGTCATATATTGGCAAAACTGTTGAGTTACCGTTCAAACAATATACAACTAGGTCAAGATGTTCGCGTTAATAATTTATTCGGTCAACTTTTGACTATCTCAAATATTAGTGACGATTGTGAATTTTTAGAAGAACTGAAAAAGTATTCTAAAAAATGGTACATCCGTTATAAAGGCTTACATTGGTATAATAGCCACAATGATGATTATCATATAGGTTATTTTGGGTACTGGGCAGTAGAAGCCGCTGCTGTTGCAAAAATGCGTGGTATAAGCCTAAAAAACACTCATTTTGGTAAATATTTTCCTTATGGTTTTTTTGACCTACCAGAACAGTTACCGAAAGAAAAGGGCGTTAAAAAAGAGCTTCAACAAAAAGAGCAGGCATTAAATACAGTCACTTACCCTGGCTTAACTCGACTAACTCTATCGCTTGATGGTGCTTGGCTAAATGAGAGTGAGCAACGCTTATCATTAATCACCCATGATGAAGGTTTGGAGTGTGCCGGCACTGTGTACCAAAGTGACGAAAATACATTAGACTCATTTGCGTCAGGGAGGTATGAAGCATTAATGAAGCATATGCCATGGTATAAACGGGTTGGAGTTGAAAATGAACGAAACCTCCCCATTGGCACTGTTAAAGAACAATTGATGCAAGGCGTTTGGAAAGGCGAAACTGAAGTCACTTCTTACATGGTATACGCTTTAAAATTTGACAAATATTTTATGGGTTTAACGTTTACCTTTATGGAAAAAGATAAAACACACTGCTTACCTATAATAGAGCGTTTGCTGGAGTCGATTCGTTATGAATAAAAGATTTAAGTATTTTTTTTGAAGCTAAAAAATATATACATAATCATTTTATTGTGTCTGCTGGCATCATGCAGCTCACATTATTCATCTTTAGAAGATAGCGGTAGAGTTTACGGTTATTCTGAAACGCAAATTGCGGCAGAAACTTATTCGTTGTTTTATCTGGGAAGTAGAAGAGAGGAAACAAAGATGACACCCATACTAAAATTTGTATTTTTCATGTTTTTTACTAGCTTTAGGTTAGTATGAAAAATAAACAGGGCGTTCTATGGCTATTGCAAGAAAGCGTCAAATAAGTTTGGTTGATACAAAGTATTATCACTGTATTTCACGTTGCGTTCGTCGTGCTTTTTTGTGTGGTGAAGACCGTTTTACAGGCCAGTCTTTTGAGCATCGCAGAGGCTGGGTTGAAGATAAGCTGATTGAATTAGCCAAGGTATTTTGCATTGATGTATGTGCTTATGCTGTTATGAGCAACCACACGCACCTAGTGTTGTATGTTGATGATAAAAAAGCGAATCGGCTAAATGATAAAGCGATTGTTATTCGCTGG
>NZ_BDDS01000051.1 GCF_001653135.1 Pseudoalteromonas neustonica | reverse complement strand
GTTAAGATGTTCAGGCCTTCACCGTGTCCCCTCCATTACGATGGGCGTTTGGCTACTCGGCAACTGCTCCTGCGTTGCTCTACCTTCTGCATCCATGCAGTCGTATGCCATCTGCTGACTTCTGATAGATCACTCTAGCGATTACTCGATAAAGCGCGTCTAAACTAACGCTTGTTTACTGCTATTTCGCTCGCTGTAGGTCGCAGCAACCAAAGCGCCAAGGGTTGAACAACCAGTCCCTAACTGGTAATCTCCAAGCGTTAGCGCGGATGCGTGTTTATCAGATCTCCCCCCCTTTTTACCAATGAAGAACAGGTGCATCGACTTTCTCTGCACAACTGCATCATTTACGGTGGCCGTTAGATCACATGACTTCGCTATCTTGTGCTAGCTCATCTCCAGCCTACGCCTCATATGATGTTTTTGTTCATCAGCTCGCACATATTTTTATAAAGAATGCTAGCGGCTTCCTCCAGACTATCTCTCGCGATTTAGCCCTTGCCATTTGCGAGTGTCTATCGTTTAATAACAGTGTGTTATTTAAACGGTGATCTTCCTACAGAGGACTTTCACCTCATAAGTCAATGCCCATGTCGGGCGTACACAAGTTGCTTAAACGGAAAAATAACAGTTGGCCATCGCTTCGCGATTATAGCCAACCATTATTTTCCGCTTAGCAAGGCGTTGTGGCTGTAGAATTACTCTTTTTTAAGAAAAACAGCCAGTTTTGTGGGTTCCAAATGCATTACCTAATGCTTTAAAAACGCTTAGAGTTAATTACAGGAGCTCGTTTTTTAATTGAATTTGGCTGTTAGAGTTATTCTACAGTCTCGTTAGCACTACAAGGAGATAGCGTGCATAAATCCATACCATTTTTACTTCTAATTATTTCATTAGCTTCTTTTTCACTAAAAGCTGAAAATTATGATTACGAGGTAAATAAAGTCGAATATAAAAACTTAGTTGCTAACTTATATTTACCAAAAACTGATAATAAACTTCCTGTAGTAATTGCCTTTGGTGGCTTTGAGGGCGGATTAGATACTGGAAATGCTAATGGTGAAATGATCGCACCTCACGGTGTTGCTGTATTAGGACTAGCTTATTTTAAAGAAAAAGGTATTTCTCAAACGCTAGATCAAATACCAATGGAGTATTTCATTGATGCAATTAACTATTTGGAAACTCACCCTTTAATAGACTCATCTAGAATTGGTGTAGTTGGTGGCTCTAGAGGTTCAGAGGCTGCATTTTTATTAGCAAGTATGGATTCCCGTATAAAATCTATAGTTGTTACAACTCCAAGTAAGGTTGCTTGGTATGGCCTAACAATACCGAAGTCAGCTTGGACAATTGAAGGTCAAGACATTCCAGCTTTAGGCCTAGAGTTGGATTCAAATGCTAAGTTAATCGACAGGTTTACTGTTGCATTAGAAAATAAAACTAACGTCAATAAATCCTTATTTAAATTTGAAAATATTAATGGCCCAATACTTCTAATTTCAGCAGAAAGTGATCAAGTTTGGCCGTCTTTTCAAATGTCTAAAGACATAGAGGTTTATTTAAAAAATAAGCAGTTTAAGCATAAAGTAGTACATAACTCTTATAAAACAGGCCACGGTTTCAGCCAAGAGACAGCCCCTGAAATTAAAAAATCGATAATTCATCACTTTGTGAGTACATTGTAGTGCTAACAAGGCGCTAAAGAACGGACAAAAAACAGTTGGCTTTTTGCTCGTTCCTCGCTTATTTTAGCCAACAACTTTTTGCCGCTTAGCGCGGCGTTGAGGTTGTAGAATTACTCTTTTTAGGAACTGGTTCTGCACATTTGACTTGATTGCTTTTTAACCTTGAATCCACTGGGTTACTGTGATCTAATAGATATTATTCACCCACGGTAAACTGTTATGGCCAACTACAAGCCTGACTTATCCTGCCAAAATAAATTCATTCCTATCAATTTTTCTGAGCAAATTTTGCCGGGTACATTTGAATATGCGCTTTGTTATATTGTCGAAAATAAACTCGACTTGTCGGGCTTTGACGCGTGGTATAACAACGACAAAACAGGCGCGGCAGCGTATCCGCCCACGGTGATGTTAAAGATTATTTTACTCGGTT
>NZ_BDDS01000050.1 GCF_001653135.1 Pseudoalteromonas neustonica | reverse complement strand
GAACGCCATTTATATCCGCTTTTGGCGTGATGGCTAAACTACCATCTAAATTCACGCTGACACTGGCAAAGCTGTATTCACCGACGCCATCGCCTTTATCTTCTAACAATACATTCGCGCCGTTAAATCCTTGGTCTTCAACGTCTGAATCATTCGCTAAAATGGCCACACTTGTTACTGTGTCTTCATCGGTAGTCACCGCATCATTCGCAACAACCGGACGGTCATTCACTGCACCTATGTTAACGGTGACTGTTGCGGTGTTTGATACTAAACCATCACTGTCTGCAATGGTGTACGTGAAGGTGTCTTGGCCATTTTCATTAGCCGCAGGCGTATAGATTAAAGTGCCATCATTTTGGTTAATACTCACAGACCCTTTGACTGGTTGGGCGATAAGCGAAATATCACCGGTCGGTACCGTATCTTCCACATCAGTGGCCGTGCTTCTTACAGTTAATGCACTTGTTGGTGTATCTTCATCCACCATTTCATTAAAGTTACTCGCTACAGGTGCATCATTTACAGGGGTAATAACGACTGTTACGGTCGCTTTTTCAGAGGTTAACCCCGTGCTGTCTTTCACTGTATAAGTAAACGTGTCTGTGCCTGATACATTACTCGATGGTGTATAGGTTACCACGCCATTAGCAATACTAACCTGCCCCTTTGTTGCTGCATCAACAACAGCCGCTGAAGAAACAACCATGTTATTCTCAGCATCACTGTCGTTAGCAACCACGTTAAAGGTAATCGGGGTGTCTTCATCTGTAGTAGCTGAATCATTAACAACAACTGGCGCATCTTCTATCGATGTAATTGTAAAGCTCACCGTTTGGATTGCTGATTTTTCGCCTGCGGTATCTACTACTTGATAAGTAAAGCTGTCAGTTGTGGTTTCACTGCCATCGTGTTGATAATTAAAGCTACCATCACTATTAAATGTTAATGTCCCCGATGTTGGGTCGGTTACTTTTACAGCTGTTAATGTATCATCACTATCCGTGTCGTCATCGGTCGCCGTACTCAATACACCATCTGCAGCCACTTTGGTAAGTAGCGCACCTTCATCTAAGCTAAACCCAAAGTGTTCACCAATAGGCGCATCATTGGTATTTTTTACTTCAATATTAAATGTCAGTGGATCACTGTCCTCGGTCCCATCTGATACCTGTATACTCACATTCGTCGTGGTACCAACATCCTGATCGGTAGGTGTGCCTGAAAGTAAACCTGTCGCAGTATCAAATGTAGCCCAGCTAGGCTTATTTGTTATGCTAAAGGTTTGTGTGTCAGCTGTATCAGGATCTGTGAGTGTTGGCGTAAAGCTATATTCAGCATCTTCATCTATAGACGTTATTGGCGAACCAGATAACACAGGTTTGATATTGTAACGCTTGATAACCGAAGTCGTTACGTCATCTGCTTCATTTCCAGCTGAATCCGATACTGCCACTGATAATGTTAATGTCCCCTCATTTAAATTGGTTACATCCACGTCAGTGATTTCTGCCGTTACCGCACTTATGGTGGTAGCAGCATTGCTAGATACTATATTTGAACCATCTGTTATTTGGTATGTAAATGAGCCACTTCCCTCTAGAGAACTCAAAGTAAAGCTTAACGCTGCTTCATTGCTTCGATTAATTTCAGTTTGCGTAATTGCTGCACTGTGCCCTGTAGGGTCAACATTATCAAGCGTAATTACTTTTGTTGCTAAATCAGACAGGTTACCCGCACTATCCGTCTGAGTTGCGCTAACCGTTAGCGTGCCATTATTTAGTGAACTAATATCCAATTCACTACCTGATAATGTCCAATTACCGCTGGCATTCGCAACAACATTTTGGCTTACTCCTGCGATATCCACGGATACAGTCGCACCTGATTCAGCCCCCGAACCTGTGATCTCAACATCGTTATCTTCATCTTTATTAACAATGCCGTCACCCTCTATAGGTGTATTAATGACGAGTGTACTCGGTGTTTGATTATCTAAAACAATCGTCGTTGTGGCCGCCGTTGAGCTATTACCCGCGCTGTCGGCTTGCGTTGCCGACACCGTAAGCGTGCCATTATTCAGCGCGCTAATATCTAGTTCATTACCTGACAAGCTCCAATTACCGCTCGTGTCAGCTGTGGTGGTTTTAGTCACGCTGTCAATACTGACTGTAATAGTTGCGCCCGATTCTGCGCCGCCACCTTGCACGAGTACATCGTTATCCTCGCTGGCATTGACTTTGCCGTCGCCTTCAATTGGCGTGGTGATCGTCAGTGCATTCGGCGCTTGGTTATCGAGTGTGATTGATGTGGTTGCCGCCGTTGAGGTATTCCCCGCGCTGTCAGCTTGTGTTGCTGATACCGTAAGCGTGCCATTATTCAACGCGCTAATATCTAGTTCGTTACCTGACAAGCTCCAGTTAC
>NZ_BDDS01000049.1 GCF_001653135.1 Pseudoalteromonas neustonica | reverse complement strand
AAGACCCGTTTGGGTTGTATGGTTAAGTGACTAAGCGTACACGGTGGATGCCTTGGCAGTTGGAGGCGATGAAGGACGTATTAACTTGCGATAAGCCTAGTCAAGCTAGTAAAAAGCACTTGAGACTAGGATTTCCGAATGGGGAAACCCACCTGCTTGCAGGTATCGTTAACTGAATACATAGGTTAACGAGGCGAACGCGGAGAACTGAAACATCTAAGTACCCGTAGGAAAAGAAATCAACCGAGATTCCGGAAGTAGCGGCGAGCGAAACCGGAACAGCCCTTAAGCTTATTATGTGTTAATGGAAGGCCGCTGGAAAGCGCCACGATACAGGGTGATAGTCCCGTACATGAAAAGACATTTTAAGTGAAATCGAGTAGGTCGGAGCACGTGAAACTTTGACTGAATATAGGTGGACCATCATCTAAGGCTAAATACTCCCAACTGACCGATAGTGAACCAGTACCGTGAGGGAAAGGCGAAAAGAACCCCTGTGAGGGGAGTGAAATAGAACCTGAAACCGTGTACGTACAAGCAGTAGGAGCCCACTTGTTGGGTGACTGCGTACCTTTTGTATAATGGGTCAGCGACTTATATTTTGTAGCGAGGTTAACCGAATAGGGTAGCCGTAGGGAAACCGAGTCTTAACTGGGCGAATAGTTGCAAGGTATAGACCCGAAACCCGGTGATCTAGCCATGGGCAGGTTGAAGGTTGAGTAACATCAACTGGAGGACCGAACCCACTAACGTTGAAAAGTTAGGGGATGACCTGTGGCTAGGAGTGAAAGGCTAATCAAACCGGGAGATAGCTGGTTCTCCCCGAAATCTATTTAGGTAGAGCCTCGGACGAATACTTACGGGGGTAGAGCACTGTTAAGGCTAGGGGGTCATCCCGACTTACCAACCCTTTGCAAACTCCGAATACCGTAAAGTAATATCCGGGAGACACACGGCGGGTGCTAACGTCCGTCGTGAAGAGGGAAACAACCCAGACCGCCAGCTAAGGTCCCAAAGTCATAGTTAAGTGGGAAACGATGTGGAAAGGCCCAGACAGCCAGGAGGTTGGCTTAGAAGCAGCCATCCTTTAAAGAAAGCGTAATAGCTCACTGGTCGAGTCGGTCTGCGCGGAAGATGTAACGGGGCTAAACTATGCACCGAAGCTGCGGATTCAGAATTTATTCTGAGTGGTAGGGGAGCGTTCTGTAAGCGGTTGAAGGTGTACCGGGAGGTATGCTGGACGTATCAGAAGTGCGAATGCTGACATGAGTAACGATAATGGGAGTGAAAAACTCCCACGCCGGAAGACCAAGGGTTCCTATCCCATGTTAATCAGGGTAGGGTAAGTCGACCCCTAAGGCGAGGCCGAAAGGCGTAGTCGATGGGAAACAGATTAATATTTCTGTACTCGATATAATTGCGATGGGGGGACGGAGCAGGCTAAGCAAGCATGGCGTTGGTAGTCCATGTGAAAGTGAGTAGGGCGTTTGTTTAGGTAAATCCGGACGAACATTAAACCTGAGACACGAGACGAGCTACTACGGTAGTGAAGTTGCTGATGCCATACTTCCAGGAAAAGCCTCTAAGCTTCAGATTATATGGAATCGTACCCCAAACCGACACAGGTGGTCAGGTAGAGAATACTAAGGCGCTTGAGAGAACTCGGGTGAAGGAACTAGGCAAAATCGTACCGTAACTTCGGGAGAAGGTACGCTCCTATCTGTGATGAGACTTGCTCTCTAAGCGGACGGGAGCCGCAGTGACCAGGTGGCTGGGACTGTTTATTAAAAACACAGCACTGTGCAAAATCGCAAGATGACGTATACGGTGTGACACCTGCCCGGTGCCGGAAGGTTAATTGATGGGGTTATCTTCGGAGAAGCTCTTGATCGAAGCCCCGGTAAACGGCGGCCGTAACTATAACGGTCCTAAGGTAGCGAAATTCCTTGTCGGGTAAGTTCCGACCTGCACGAATGGTGTAACCATGGCCACGCTGTCTCCACCCGAGACTCAGTGAAATTGAAATCGCAGTGAAGATGCTGTGTACCCGCGGCTAGACGGAAAGACCCCGTGAACCTTTACTACAGCTTGGCACTGAACATTGAACCTACATGTGTAGGATAGGTGGGAGACTTTGAAGCAGCGACGCTAGTTGTTGTGGAGTCGTCCTTGAAATACCACCCTTGTAGTTTTGATGTTCTAACGTTGGCCCCTGAATCGGGGTTACGGACAGTGCCTGGTGGGTAGTTTGACTGGGGCGGTCTCCTCCCAAAGAGTAACGGAGGAGCACGAAGGTTGGCTAAGTACGGTCGGACATCGTACGGTTAGTGTAATGGTAGAAGCCAGCTTAACTGCGAGACAGACACGTCGAGCAGGTACGAAAGTAGGTCATAGTGATCCGGTGGTTCTGAATGGAAGGGCCATCGCTCAACGGATAAAAGGTACTCCGGGGATAACAGGCTGATACCGCCCAAGAGTTCATATCGACGGCGGTGTTTGGCACCTCGATGTCGGCTCATCACATCCTGGGGCTGAAGTCGGTCCCAAGGGTATGGCTGTTCGCCATTTAAAGTGGTACGCGAGCTGGGTTTAGAACGTCGTGAGACAGTTCGGTCCCTATCTGCCGTGGGCGTTTGAGAATTGAGAGGGGTTGCTCCTAGTACGAGAGGACCGGAGTGAACGAACCGCTGGTGTTCGGGTTGTCATGCCAATGGCATTGCCCGGTAGCTACGTTCGGAACTGATAAGCGCTGAAAGCATCTAAGCGCGAAGCAGGCCTCGAGATGAGTTCTCACTAGAGCTATAAGCTCTCTGAAGGGCCGTTGGAGACTACAACGTTGATAGGCAAGGTGTGGAAGCATAGTGATATGTTAAGCTAACTTGTACTAATTACCCGTGAGGCTTAACCATACAACGCCAAACGCGTTTTATGTGACTGTTTAAGCGCAGAAGTTAAGATTGTAGGTCGTGATTTATCGCGACAACTAAAGTAGATT
>NZ_BDDS01000048.1 GCF_001653135.1 Pseudoalteromonas neustonica | reverse complement strand
AAAGCATTAGGTAATGCATTTGGAACCCATAAAACAAGCTGTTTTTCTTAAAAAAGAGTAATTCTACAGCCACAACGAGGCTGTAGAATAACTCTAACAGCCAAATTCAATTAAAAAACGAGCTCCTATAATTAACTCTAAGCGTTTTTAAAGCATTAGGTAATGCATTTGGAACCCATAAAACAGGCTGTTTTTCTTAAAAAAGAGTAATTCTACAGCCACAACGCCCAATTAAGCGGACGGAAACAGTTGGCTATAATGTGTAGCGAAGCGAAACTCAGCCAACTGTTGGAGTTCCGACTTAAATTGCTTGTTATGTGCCCTTACGCTACAATGTACAAATAAACGTACATGAACATTTTGGAGTTCACATGGATGCAATAAGTTATACATCAGCTAGAGCGAATCTAGCAAGAACAATGGCGCATGTTTGTAATGATCATGCACCAGTTATTATTACACGTAAAAGTGAAGATCCTGTTGTTATGATGTCTTTAGAAGACTATAACGCAATGCAGGAAACTACATATTTACTTAGATCACCAGCAAATGCACGCGAACTTTTAGAGTCTATTGCCGAACTTGAAGCTGGCAATGGAACTGAAAGAGAGCTCATAGAATGAAGCTGACTTTTTCGACTAAAGCTTGGGAACAATACCTTTACTGGCAAACGACAGATAAAAAAATACTTAAACGTATTAATTTACTAATCAAGGATATCCAACGTAACCCTACTGAAGGTATTGGAAAACCAGAGCCTCTTAAACACGGTTTATCAGGCTACTGGTCTCGTCGAATAAATGACGAACATAGAATCGTATACAAAAACCAAAATGATACAATTCTAATAGCACAACTGCGCTATCACTACGGCACATAACGAGGCTGTAGAATTACTCTAACAGCCAAATTCAATTAAAAAACGAGCTCCTGTAATTAACTCTAAGCGTTTTTAAAGCATTAGGTAATGCATTTGGAACCCATAAAACTGGCTGTTTTTCTTAAAAAAGAGTAATTCTACAGCCACAACGCCCAAATAAGGGGCTGATAAACAGTAGGCTAAAATGTGAAGCGAAGCGGAACCGAGCCAACTGTTAGCAGTCCCGCTTAATTTTCTTGTTATGTTGCGACTACTTTGAACAGATTAAAAACACCGATACTTAAAAACAACAAGCCCCAGACTAACCCAAGCAACCTTAATTTTCTATCTGCGTTTGATGGTATTGCTACCATTGGTCCAATTCCAATTTTATAACCTAGTTTCCAAGATAAACATTTTTCTATGCCCCAGAAAAAGATAAATACATAAACACTGATTAAAGACTCTTTGCTATGACCCAAATAATGAAGTAGAAAAAACAAGAACAAGGATATTACTGAGAGGCCAAAAACTACTTTTCGAAATTTCACCAAACTAGGAATCTTCCTTGCAACATAACGAGGCTGTAGAATTACTCTAACAGCCAAATTCAATTAAAAAACGAGCTCCTGTAATTAACTCTAAGCGCTTTTAAAGCATTAGGTAATGCATTTGGAACCCATAAAACAGGCTGTTTTTCTTAAAAAAGAGTAATTCTACAGCCACAACGCCCCAATAAGGGGCTAAAAATTGTTTGCTAAAATGTGTAGCGAAGCGAAACCGAGCAAACTGTTTTTAGTCCCGCTTAATTGGCTTGTTAGGTTACACTTTACTCAAAACTTTGCCCATTGCTTTTTTAAACCTACGCCATGGAATATACCAAAGGTTAAGCAAATTATGGAACTCCATAACCAAAACTCGGGACTACGGCCCATTGGCATGGACATTAGAGTAAACCCAGCAAGTCCACGAATAAGGTATATTGATGTAATAACTATTAGAGCTAACCGAGTTAAGGGAAGTTTCCGTATTAAACCCGCAGCAGAAAATGCATAAAGTGACCAAATAGACAAAACAGAAAAAATACCTAATGTTATGAATGTTGGATAATTGCTACCTTGCTCTGCCATTAATGCCATTTCTTCTCCTGCACCAAAGAATCTATACCATGGCGCACCGAAGAATATACAGCCTAAGTGAAGTATTGCCGCAATAGCACTTAATACTCCTGAAATGATCAAATATACATTCATTTGATTGGAAACCTCCGTGTAACCTAACGAGCCTGTAGAATAACTCGTTTTTAATTTATTTTTATTGATGCTTCAACCATAGCTGAGTTCCTATTTTGATTCAATCGACAACTGACTTTCACGTGAAAATATAAAAAGAGGATTTGCTGTTGCTTTAGTGGGTGTTTTGGAAGGGATTGCAGGTGTTTAAGTGGCTTATTTAAGGTGGTAAGGGGTTTCCCCTTATTAATGTATCGTGTTTCTCAGCTTTTCTAGATTATGAACAAGGCAATACAGCTGCCATTGCGCATTCACTTTCGTTTGTCCGCGTAAGGTCAATTTGTTCATGCCTTTATTGACTGTAATATTCCGCTGTTTATTTAGAGGAAAGCAGGCTCTATACAGCCTAGTCGCTTGCCATTCCTTCAATAAAAAGCTGTCGTCGCCCCATTGGACTGTCTATTTTAACTTTCATTTTTTCGATATAGCTTAGCTTTTTACGTGATTCATCATTTTTAAACTGTACTTGCCGCCCTGTTTTTATTGGTGGCTTTCGCATGCATTGCTGTTGCAGTGGGCATACTTTGCAATCTTTTAAGTAACCGCAGAATCGCGTGTATTCTTGATTGTGACTCTTTACATTAACCCCGCTTCGCCACATACCATTGCCTGCGGGGCAGAGGCAGGTTTGGGTTGCTTCATCATAATGAAAGTCCTCTGAGGTAAATAAGCGAGGCTTGCCATTACGCCTTTTTAGTCGGCGCTTTTCTTGCTCTGTTTCATACGTTTTACTGTCTTTAAACAACGTTTCGTTTTCTAAATTGATTATCCGCAATGTAAGTATCAAAGCCACTTTTCGCCATGTATTCAAGGTTTACTTCGCTGTTAAAACCACTGTCTGCGGTAAATTTGATTGTGTGTTTGTCTGCGGATTTATCTGTGTTCAGTTTATCTAACTGCTGTT
>NZ_BDDS01000047.1 GCF_001653135.1 Pseudoalteromonas neustonica | reverse complement strand
GCGTCAAACAACGAATGCTGACGAAGTGCTAAGTTGCCCACCGGCGTTGGAGCTGTTATTCGCTAACGATCCCTTTTAACTGTTTCGTTAGCTTATCGACTAAACCTTTAACCCCTGCTTTGTCGTTGATCGCTTGGGCGTGCTCTGCAAATAACAGTGCATTACCATAGTTGTGCTGGGCTGCATCAACCTTGGCAGCAATGGCGTACAATTTACCGCCCACTACTTCAAGGCCGTTCCAATCTTGATTTTTTACGGTATTGATCAGGCCGCGCAGTACGTAGCTAATATCAAACAAGCCTTGCTGCTTTGATTCTGTTAAGTAGTAATTTGCATCGTCGTAGAGTTGGTCGATAACGAACGCAGGCCAATGCTTGGTATTAAATACCGTTGGCAGTGGTTGCTTTTGCTCAACCATAAATGGCAGGAGCTCTAACACAGCATCCCAGCGTTTAAGATCAACCAACCAAATAAACACCCATGCTAAAACCGTGTTCGGGTGGCACTGGCCGCTTAGTCGATATTGATTGATGTACCCTAGATAATCTTGGCGCTCTAACGCTTCTGATTTGTATGTCGCTTTATCTGCAATATCTGTAAATATTTTTAATTGAGCTAAGTCAGATTCGATGGCCGCTGCATAAAGCTGGTACTCGGTTTGCGTAGTGATAGTGGTTGGCGCATTGATTTCAGTGGCTGTTGCCGCGACCGTTGGCGCTTTTTTGTCAGTGCTTGTTGGTACGCTGCTTGCTGCTTTGGCTAATGATTTTTTGACTAAGCTCATTTAAAAACACTCTTTAATTTGGTGAAAAAAAGCCGCCCCAAAACAAGGGATACAGAGCGGCTAACTGCTGCTAAATAATCAGGCTGTTATGCCCACGCGTCGCCAGCGGCATTGGGCAACTTGACGCTGGTAGACTCGAAATACATAACTTTTTCAAGGTCTTCTACGTAGTAGCAATCGTTGCGTGATAGGTAGTCCTCAACGCGCTTTTTCTTGGCGTTGTTTTCTACACTGGTACGCGTTGAGCCCGTTTGCACGTAGTGACTTAAGTTGTCAAAACTGGTGACTAAAATGCCGCGAGCGGGGAAAAACGGGATTTTGTAAGTCATCAAACCGCCGTAGGTATCAATCACCTGCTGCAATTCAATCTTGGTTTTTTCACTTGGGGTATGTGCTTGCTTGGCGTACAGCTTATTTTTATCTTGCGCTAAAAGCTCGTCGCCAATAATAGCCACCATGTTTGCACGCTTATGCTCTGGAATACCTTGCAATGCATCGTGCACCGCTTGGTCTAAGTTATCGTAATCGCCACCGGCACCAATGCGAATTTCGCCAGCGGTTGCGCCTTCACTAATTGCACGCTCGGATGCATCGCGGCGAATTAACTGCAACCAACCAATGTTTACATCGTTCATCATTGGGTAGGCTGTAATATCAGTTGTCTCGGCTACGTGTGTACCATTCCAACCAATTTTAATAATGTCGAGTGCGATTGCTTGGCGAACGTGGTTACGATAGCGATTATGAAAATCAGGGAACTTAGACCACTGATCCATTTTTACCCATGTAATATGAATGTCGCATTCTGTTGGGTAACAACGGTATTCACGTTTATCGAGCTTTGATACATCGCGGGTTTTACGCTCTTTGGTGTCGTCAGTTTCAACGCCTGCACGGCCTGTAACGCCACCGTCGACACTCATGATCACCGATTGACCAACAAGGTCATCAACCGGAACGGTGTTGATCATCTGTAAAAATTCAGCTGACTCGTAAACGGCGTCGTATAAACGCTGCTCGGTTGTCGGCTCTACATTAAATTGCTCGCTCATTGAGGCAACGCCATAATTAACGGCCATGCCTGCCATAATGGCGACGAATAACTCTCTGGTTCTGGTTTTCATGTGCTTTCCTGCGTGTTGCTAAGTAATGTTAAGGTGATGCACTTACAGCAATTGACTGTATTTGCCTTCATCGCCTTCGGGTTCGTCGTCGGCGTCAGTGGTATCACCCGCAGGTGCTTTTAATGCTTTTTCAAACTTATCGGTTAGCTCAGTTAGCAGCTGCTTAGTTGACGATAACTCTTCTTTAACTTGGCTTAGCTCGGTGCTTTGCTCGCCTTCTGGCAGCGTTTCTTCGTCTTCCACTTGTGTGGTTGAAAACGAATCAAACTTTGTTGTTAAGCCATCGAGCTTTTTACCAAACTCGGCAAGCGGTGTGCCGAGTGCATCTTTTAATGCGGTGGCTAATTCTTCTGGTTTCATGTCTGGGTCTTCCTTTGCGAATAGTCGTTTAAAAAAGGGTTTTTTAGGTGGTGTGTCGATTGGCTCACATGACCCTAAATCAACGGTTAATAAGGCGACGTCCTTGTCGTCTGGTTTACTCTTACTACTGAAATGGATACGGTCGGTATAGCAGCTTGCGGGGTAGTCGGTCACTGCTAAGCCTGTTAGGTAGGTTTTGCCAGAGCCCATAAAATCGCGGCTAATTTCGATACTAAAGTAAACCGCTTGGTCTGCTTTGTTCAGCTCAACAAACCCTTGATTGGGGGCAAGCACGGCGTATAAACACACTACGCCTTCTTCGTTTTCATAAGCTTGTACGCTTACTACATCGCCCAACATGCCGGGAATATCCACGTTGTGTAGGTTTTTAGCGGCCCAGCCTGACCAATTAAATTCGTGATCAACATTAATGCGTGCACCGTATTTACGCGGGTTATAGGTTTCTACAATGTCGGCTACGTCTTGCTCTGATATTTCGCGGCCGTCAACGGTCATGCCAACGGCGGCAATTGATAGCGGTTTAGTACGTAGTTGACCTGGCATAAACAACCCTTTTTAAATGTGTTTAAGTTAAGCGTTTTGCTTTAAAGTAGTTGCAGTTTGCACCCTCTTTTACATCCTTTCCAACGGTTTAACTTTTTGAAATTCCTATATTAAGCTTTTAGGAATGACTAGGTTTTTGACTAACAGATTAAGCGCTTTATAACGAATACACTGCCGCTATGGATTAATAAACGCGGTGCAATATGAAGGCGAACTACGGACCAGACATACGCAAAAAAGCACAAGATTTGTATG
>NZ_BDDS01000046.1 GCF_001653135.1 Pseudoalteromonas neustonica | reverse complement strand
GCGTCAAACAACGAATGCTGACGAAGTGCTAAGTTGCCCACCGGCGTTGGAGCTGTTATTCGCTAACGATCCCTTTTAACTGTTTCGTTAGCTTATCGACTAAACCTTTAACCCCTGCTTTGTCGTTAATCGCTTGAGCGTGCTCTGCAAATAACAGTGCATTACCATAGTTATGCTGGGCCGCATCAACCTTGGCAGCAATGGCGTACAATTTACCGCCCACGACTTCAAGGCCGTTCCAATCTTGATTTTTTACGGTATTGATCAGGCCGCGCAGTACGTAGCTAATATCAAACAAGCCTTGTTGCTTTGATTCTGTTAAGTAGTAATTTGCATCGTCGTAGAGTTGGTCGATAACGAACGCAGGCCAATGCTTGGTATTAAATACCGTTGGCAGAGGTTGCTTTTGCTCAACCATAAATGGCAGGAGCTCTAACACAGCATCCCAGCGTTTAAGATCAACCAACCAAATAAACACCCATGCTAAAACCGTGTTCGGGTGGCACTGGCCGCTTAGTCGATATTGATTGATGTACCCTAGATAATCTTGGCGCTCTAACGCTTCAGACTTGTAAGTCGCTTTATCTGCAATATCTGTAAATGTTTTTAATTGAGCTAAGTCAGATTCGATGGCGGCTGCATAAAGCTGGTACTCGGTTTGCGTAGTGATAGTGGTTGGCGCATTGGTTTCAGTGGCTGTTGCCGCGACCGTTGGCGCTTTTTTTTCAGTGCTTGTTGGTACGCTGCTTGCTGCTTTGGCTAATGATTTTTTGACTAAGCTCATTTAAAAACACTCTTTAATATGGTGAAAAAAAGCCGCCCCAAAACAAGGGATAAAAGGCGGCTAACTGCTGCTAAATAATCAGGCTGCTATGCCCACGCGTCGCCAGTGGCATTGGGTAACTTGATACTGGTAGACTCGAAGTACATGACTTTTTCAAGGTCTTCTACGTAGTAGCAATCGTTGCGTGATAGGTAGTCCTCAACGCGCTTTTTCTTGGCGTTGTTTTCTACACTGGTACGCGTTGAGCCCGTTTGCACGTAGTGACTTAAATTGTCAAAACTGGTGACTAAAATACCGCGAGCGGGGAAAAACGGGATTTTGTAAGTCATCAAACCGCCGTAGGTATCAATCACCTGTTGCAATTCAATCTTGGTTTTTTCACTTGGGGTATGTGCTTGCTTGGCGTACAGCTTATTTTTATCTTGCGCTAAAAGCTCGTCGCCAATAATAGCCACCATGTTTGCACGTTTGTGCTCTGGAATACCTTGCAATGCATCGTGCACTGCTTGGTCTAGGTTTTCGTAATCGCCACCGGCACCAATGCGAATTTCGCCAGCGGTTGCGCCTTCACTAATTGCACGCTCGGGTGCATCGCGGCGAATTAACTGCAACCAACCAATGTTTACATCGTTCATCATTGGGTAGGCTGTAATATCAGTTGTCTCGGCTACGTGTGTACCATTCCAACCAATTTTAATAATGTCGAGTGCGATTGCTTGGCGCACGTGGTTACGATAGCGGTTATGAAAATCAGGGAACTTAGACCACTGATCCATTTTCACCCATGTAATATGAATATCGCATTCTGTTGGGTAACAACGGTATTCACGTTTATCGAGCTTTGATACATCGCGGGTTTTACGCTCTTTGGTGTCGTCAGTTTCAACGCCTGCACGACCTGTAACGCCACCGTCTACACTCATGATCACCGATTGACCAACAAGGTCGTCAACAGGTACGGTGTTGATCATCTGTAAAAATTCAGCGGACTCATAAACGGCGTCGTATAAACGCTGCTCAGTTGTCGGCTCTACATTAAATTGCTCGCTCATTGAGGCAACGCCATAATTAACGGCCATGCCTGCCATAATGGCGACGAATAACTCTCTGGTTCTGGTTTTCATGTGCTTTCCTGCGTGTTGCTACGTTAAGTTAGGGGGAGTGCGTTTACAGCAATTGGCTGTATTTGCCTTCGTCGCCTTCGGGTTCGTCGTCGGCGTCAGTGGTATCACCCGCAGGTGCTTTTAATGCTTTTTCAAACTTATCGGTTAGCTCTGTAAGCAATTGCTTAGTTGACGATAACTCTTCTTTAACTTGGCTTAACTCGGTGCTTTGCTCGCCTTTTGGCGGCGTTTCTTCGTCTTCCACTTTGGTGGTTGAAAACGAATCAAGCTTTGTTGTTAAGCCATCGAGCTTTTTACCAAACTCGGCAAGCGGTGTGCCGAGTGCATCTTTTAATGCAGTGGCTAATTCTTCTGGTTTCATGTCTGGGTCTTCCTTTGCGAATAGTCGTTTAAAAAAGGGTTTTTTAGGTGGTGTGTCGATTGGCTCACATGACCCTAAATCAACGGTTAATAAGGCGACTTCCTTGTCGTCTGGTTTACTCTTACTACTGAAATGGATTCGGTCGGTGTAGCAGCTTGCGGGGTAGTCGGTCACGGCTAAACCGGTTAGGTAGGTTTTGCCAGAGCCCATAAAATCGCGGCTAATTTCGATACTAAAGTAAACGGCTTGGTCTGCTTTGTTCAGCTCAACAAACCCTTGATTGGGGGCAAGCACGGCGTATAAACACACAACGCCTTCTTCGTTTTCATAAGCTTGTACGCTTACTACATCGCCCAACATGCCGGGAATATCTACGTTATGTAAGTTTTTAGCGGCCCAGCCTGACCAATTAAATTCGTGATCAACATTAATGCGGGCGCCATATTTACGCGGGTTATAGGTTTCTACAATGTCGGCTACGTCTTGCTCTGATATTTCGCGGCCGTCAACGGTCATGCCAACGGCGGCAATCGATAGCGGTTTGGTACGTAGTTGACCTGGCATAAACAACCCTTTTTAAATGTGTTTAAGTTAAACGTTTTGCTTTAAAGTAGTTTGCAGTTTGCACCCTCTTTTCAATCCTTTCCAACGGTTTAACTTTTTGAAATTCCTATATTAAGCTTTTAGGAATGGCTAGGTTTTTGACTAACAGATTAAGCGCTTTATAACGAATACACTGCCGCTATGGATTAATAAACGCGGTGCAATATGAAGGCGAACTACGGACCAGACATACGCAAAAAAGCACAAGATTTGTATG
>NZ_BDDS01000045.1 GCF_001653135.1 Pseudoalteromonas neustonica | reverse complement strand
AACAACTCCAAGAGGTTGTAATGAAAATTAATACTCGCCCAAGGAAAATACTAAATTATCAGACAGCTGAAGAAGTCTTTATTAATTAGTGATTTAAGGTTTGGTGCACTTGGAACCTGAATTCGGGTTTGACTAACAGTGGATTTAGATCTTTGGATCCGCCGTAGGATAAGGATGTGCTACTGGCGGCAGTGGCGAAAACCTCGTACCAAAGTACGCAGTTTAATGAAATTGGGTGTTAGCGAGCGACTCGCCATAGCCTGTGGTATCACCAGTACCAAAAGTAGGCCCTTGTAGAAGCTCAAAAACAAAAGGAATTAACATTGCGCTAGGCAATGACTACTTAGCATCACAAGGTTTAGTGTCATTGAAAGATATTTGGATCAATATTCATTACAGGAGATGAACCGCCCATTGCGGACCCGCATGATGGGTGGTGTGGGGGCTGGAGGTTAGAGACCTCCGGCTACCCGATTAGAGCACGTTTATATTAAAGCCACTCAATTATGCCAACTATAAATATTGCTGCTAAGCCCAATAAACTTACACCAAAAGAGATACTTCTTAATAGCTTTAGATTTAAATAATAACAAAGCATATGGCCAATTCTGCCAACTAAATACACTATGGCGCTTATATTGAGATAATTAGCGTTTGCTGAAGATAGAATAGAAAAACAAACAAGGAGTATAAAAATAGCCACACTCTCGTTTGTATTTGATAAAGCTCTAGTTGAACGAAAGTGCAGGTTATTATGGTTAGACTCAATTGAGTAACCCGGTATATGGCGAGATTTTATACCAACGACATCTGCTACTAAAAGTTGCACGAAAAAGGTTAAACCTGATAACCCCATGACTAAAACTGTAATATTATACGGTTCGATAAATTCCAACGTAACTTCCTTTTTAAAAACTGAGAACAAATTGGTTACACCAAGTGCCCTAACGAGGCTGTAGAATAACTCTAACAGCCAAATTCAATTAAAAAACGAGCTCCTGTAATTAACTCTAAGCGCTTTTAAAGCATTAGGTAATGCATTTGGAACCCATAAAACAGGCTGTTTTTCTTAAAAAAGAGTAATTCTACAGCCACAACGCTTTGCTAAGCGGCAATAAAATTGTTGGCTAAAATAACGAATGCAGTGAGGAAAGCCAACTGTTTTTTGTCCGTTTAAGCAACTTGTTAGCATACTGGGTACACCTGTAGTTTAAATTTTCTTTGACAGCCAATGCATGACATTGAGAAGAAACTGTTCATTTTGTTCCGCACCATCAGAGACTAAGCCATATTTTTTACCCGTTGAAACCGTAACTTGCGATGAGAACGTCATCCCCTCAGAAAACACTGCAACTCGACCTTCTCCAACTTCCAAAACTGCTCCTTGATACCAGCCATTCATTGATACTCTTGGAGTTTTGCCATTTATTTGAAAAGGTATCTCGGGCACAACAGATGTGGCTCCTTTACCTAGAGTCAAAAGGGGCTGTGCACTTTCAGGTATTTGAAAAGCGGAACCACCAAATGTTTTAACTTGAGTGATACCTTGGGTTATTGAATGTTCTATAAGGGATTTATTATCTAAGCGAAATAAAGCGTCACGGACATGACCATTACTAAACTCAAAACCAAAAGCAGATGATAATTTTTCTATAACTTTTGGAAAAGGTGTGTGATCGGCAACTAGAAAAAGAGAACCACCTTGTGATACCCATTGTTTAACGGCTTCAACTTCTCCTTTGTCAAAGGCATCCCCGAATGGGGGGGTCCAGTCCTGTCTATTTTTATCTAGTGCATTTGCGACTACCAATATATCCGCTTGTTTTAAATAAGTTAAAGTGAACTTTTCTTTACTAGATTTTACAGTATAACCATCACTAGACAGAACTTGAGAAAAAGGCTTGTATCTGCCCTTTTTTGTAAGGAAATTATTATGAGCCTCATCAATAAGAACAACAGGGCTATTAAATTTAGAAAAGGTACTATTGATATTTTTGGGGACGAAATCAGGATCTGGTTGTTGATCACTATCAGAACAAGACGACACACCAACTAAAAGGAGTCCTAAAAGAATAGTTTTACAAATTGATTTCATTTAAATGTTCCATATTGATTGCCACGATTCCAATTAAAGTATGCTAACGAGACTGTAGAATTACTCTAACAGCCAAATTCAATTAAAAAACGAGCTCCTGTGATTAACTCTAAGCGTTTTTAAAGCATTAGGTAATGCATTTGGAACCCATAAAACAGGCTGTTTTTCTTAAAAAAGAGTAATTCTACAGCCACAACGAGCCTGTAGAATAACTCGTTTTTAATTTATTTTTATTGATGCTTCAACCATAGCTGAGTTCCTATTTTGGTTCAATCGACAACTGACTTTCACGTAAATATAAAAAAGAGGATTTGGTGTTGTTTTAATGGGCGTTTTGGAAGGTATGGCAGGTGTTTAAGTGGCTTATTTAAGGTGATAAGGGGTTTCCCCTTATTAATGTATCGTGTTTCTCAGCTTTTCTAGATTATGAACAAGGCAATACAGTTGCCATTGCGCATTCACTTTCGTTTGTCCGCGTAAGGTCAATTTGTTCATGCCTTTATTGACTGTAATATTCCGCTGTTTATTTAGAGGAAAGCAGGCTCTATACAGCCTAGTCGTTTGCCATTCCTTCAATAAAAAGCTGCCGTCGCCCCATTGGACTGTCTATTTTAACTTTCATTTTGTCGATATAGCTTAGCTTTTTACGTGATTCATCATTTTTAAACTGTACTTGCCGCCCTGTTTTTATTGGTGGCTTTCGCATGCATTGCTGTTGCAGTGGGCATACTTTGCAATCTTTTAAGTAACCGCAGAATCGCGTGTATTCTTGATTGTGACTCTTTACATTAACCCCGCTTCGCCACATACCATTGCCTGCGGGGCAGAGGCAGGTTTGGGTTGTTTCATCATAATGAAAGTCCTCTGAGGTAAATAACCGTGGCTTGCCATTACGCCTTTTTAGGCGGCGCTTTTCTTGCTCTGTTTCATACGTTTGACTGTCTTTAAACAGCGGGTTTCGTTTTCTAAATTGGTTATCCGCAATATAAGTATCAAAGCCACTTTTCGCCATGTATTCAAGGTTTACTTCGCTGTTAAAACCACTGTCTGCGGTAAATTTGATTGTGTGTTTGTCTGCGGATTTATCTGTGTTCAGTTTATCTAACTGCTGTT
>NZ_BDDS01000044.1 GCF_001653135.1 Pseudoalteromonas neustonica | reverse complement strand
TATGTGTAACTGAGCTGTTTTGTAATGCTGAGTTAATAGCACTGTTATTGATGTTGGCCGTTTTAGCGCTTGTAGAATAAACAGCATCGTTTGCAGCCATGGTTACTGCGTTGGTTGGAGCATTCGCAACAACTGAATTTACGGCGCGGTTATTTAACGCGCTGGTTTGAGTAAGCCCGCTATGTGTTTGGTTTGTAGCAATGCTATTTTGTAATGCTGGGTTAGCTGCATTGCTCATTGTTGTGCTTGTTGAATACACCGCATCGTTAACAGCCGAGTTAATGGCGCGGTTATTTAACGCGCTGGTTTGAGTAAGCCCGCTATCTATTTGGTTTGTTGCAATGCTATTTTGTAATGCTGGGTTAGCTGCATTGCTCATTGTTGTGCTTGTTGAATACACAACATCGTTAACAGCCGAGTTAACACCGCTGTTATTGATGTGGGCCGTTTTAGCGCTTGTAGAATAAACAGCATCGTTTGCGGCTGTGGTTACTGCGTTGGTTTGAGCATTCGCTACAACTGAATTTACGGCATTGTTATTTAACGCGCTGGTTTGAGTAAGCGTGCTATGCGCTTGGTTTGTAGCAAGACTATTTTGCAATGTTGGGTTAGCTACATTGCTCATTGCTGTGCTTGTTGAATACACCGCATCGTTAACAGCCGAGTTAATAGCGCTGTTATTGATGTTGGCCGTTTTAGCGCTTGTAGAATAAACAGCATCGTTTGCGGCTGTGGTTACTGCGTTGGTTGGAGCATTCGCTACAACTGAATTTACGGCGTTGTTATTTAACGCGCTGGTTTGTGCATGCGTGTTATTTGCTTGGTTTGTAGCAATGCTATTTTGCAATGTTGGGTTAGTTGCATTGCTCATTGCTGTGCTTGTTGAATACACCGCATCGTTAACAGCCGAGTTAATAGCGCTGTTATTGATGTTGGCCGTTTTAGCGCTTGTTGAATAAGCAGTATCGTTTGCGGCTGTGGTTACTGCGTTGGTGTGTGCATTCGCTACAACTGAATTTATGGCACTGTTATTTAACCCGTTGGTTTGTGCCCGCGCGTTATTTGTTTGCTCAATGACCTGACTGTTTTGTAATGCTGAGTTAATAGCATTATTCGTTTGGCCTGCGTTTAACTGCGTTCGATTTGAATGCGTAATATCACTCACAGCAGCATAGTGAGTGCTGGCTGTATTGCCTGGTACTTGCGCGGCTTTATTGATCACGGATTGGCCGTAGTCGCGGCTAAACGCTTGATCTGCATTTTGCATAACTAAATTTTTAGGCTGAGCACGGTTAATGTTTTCGTGTGTTGAGGTTGCCTCGGTTTTTATTTTTGCCTCTGTATCGTCAATCAAGCCGAGTTTTTCAAGCACCCATTTAACGCTATCAATTACCCCATTAAAGGCCGCTTTCACACTATCAAATACCGCCATTAATACTTTTCCCCATGCGGTATTTTGAAACGCAGCCACTAAATCATCCCAGTAATAAATAAGCGCCCCAACTGCTGCGATGAGCGCAATAACACCTGCTACCACCCATGTAATTGGGTTTGCCCAAAGCGCCGCATTAAATAACCACGTTGCTGCTTGACCTGCGAGCATAACCGCTTTAAATGTGCCCATAGCAATGGCCGCCGCGCCCATCGTGGCAATGAGTGATAAAAAGCCCAATACACGCAGTGCGATTAACGCCCCCTGCCATAGCTTTGTTAATAAGGTTAAGCTACCTGTTAGCGCGGCACTTGAAACAAGCGCCATTTTATACAGGCCCATCGTAAAAATAATGATGCCATGCACCGTGATCAGCGCGACGATAACCACAACAAGCGTTGCAATCACGCTGGATAAAAACGGGAATCGCTCTGTCAGTGACACAATGCCCGCAAAGCCGGCGGCGAGTATTTCAACGAACGGCTCAACCACAGGCAATAAGCGGTTACCCATTGCGGTAGCCGCTGCATTAAATGAACCGCCTAAACGATCCCATGGGCTGGCAATGATGTTTGCCATTTCCAACGCTTTGGAGTTGTCTTGCACGTTTTCAAAAACGGTGATGCCGTCTTTTAATTTATCTACTTTCGTGCTGAGTACATCAACAGCTTTTGCACCTTGTTTACCAAATATTTGGGTCAGCACATCGCCACGCGCTACAGAGCCCAATGAAGATAAGCGGTTATTAATACGCCCTAGCACCACATCAATCGCGAGCATGTCGCCGTTATCAGCGGTTAATTTTATGCCTAATGCATCTTGCGCTTTACCAATCCCTTGTAATAATGAAGCCGCTTGCGTACCAGCCACAGAGCCTGATTTAGCAACCAGTTGTAGCTCCCCGACTAACGCGAATTGTTGAGCCGAGCTTAAGCCAATGTTGGTAGCGGTTGCCCCAAGGTTTGAAAACGCGGCTTGCATTTCTGCACCCGTAGTTTTGTATAGCTGTACGGCGGTGGCGGTTTGCCCTGCTATTTGGTTTACCCAGTTCGCTTTACCCATTTTGTTGGCGGTCTTTTCAAAGATGCCATACATGGTGCCCATATAACTGGTGATGGTGGCCGCATCCGCCTTGGTCGCTACGGCTAATATGTTTGATGTTTTGGTGAACTCGGATAGCTCAAACCCATTTAAGCCATTGATGGCTGATTGAATATCGTACGCACTGCGAACAAATTCTGCAGAGTTACCACCAAATTGAAAACCAAATTTATAGGATGTTTTAGTCAGTTGTTGCAAGGCGTCGTCGGTAACGCCCAGTGATTGCACCTCGCCCAACGCGGCAACGTGATCAATTGCCGGCGCAAGTGATTTTGCAAGGGCGTAACCACCACCGACGGCTGTGGCTGCGCCGCGCATCATTTGGTCTTGGGCGGCGGCGGTTTGCTGGCTCAGCTGATTAATTTTAGCCATGACTTTATTAACCGGGCCAGTGACTTTGTCAATGATGCCAATTGAATAAGTAAGCTTGTCTAATTTGCTGAGTGTTGCCATTAATTACTCGCCGCCTAATGCTGTGCAAATGCCGTTATTTACGGCGGTTACAAAGTTTTCTTGCTGTGATGTTTCAAGGTAAAGCGCCTGTGCCAAGCTCTCATCAGTGACTGCTACATTGCCAAAATATTTAGCGTGGTATGCCAGTAACTGATCAAGCCTGCTTTTGCCTATTTGCTTGGCTCGGCTTTCGATTTTTTTACCGTAAAATTAAACTCGGGTTGGTATTCTTCAACAATGGCACCCACTAAAAACAAGGCGGCACCTGGTTGCTGTACCAGCTCTTTGAGCTTTTTAGCGTCGGCTTCAACCACGGTGTTTAGCAAAAAGTTAGTTGCTGGCTGCACTTTGTTGTTCGGCTGAGTCGAGTTAATGTATTTGTTGTAGTCAGCGCCATTGACGTTAAATGTAATGTCGCCAACGGGGGTTTCTAATGTAATGTGTTTCTCAAACGCCATGATCAATACTCTCTTTAATATCTGCTTGCTCTAGCAGTGTGTAGGTAAAATAAGGGCCATACTTGGCTGCTGATTGCTCACACAAAGCAATAAATTCATCAAAGTCATTTGG
>NZ_BDDS01000043.1 GCF_001653135.1 Pseudoalteromonas neustonica | reverse complement strand
TTGATGATAAAAAAGCAAAGAGGCTGAATGATAAAGCCATTATTATCCGCTGGCATAAACTCTGTAAGGGCACTTTGCTTACTCAAAAATACATGCAAGGTGAAAAGCTAAGTAAAACAGAGCGCATATTTTTTAACCAAACGGTTGAGCAATATCGAGAGCGCTTAGCAAGCATCAGTTGGTTTATGCGACTATTAAATGAAGACATTGCGCGTAAAGCTAATAAAGAAGATGGTTGTACTGGCCGATTCTGGGAGGGAAGATTCAAATCACACGCATTATTAGATGAAGCCGCCATAGCTGCTTGCATGGCTTATGTCGATTTAAACCCCATCAAAGCCAAAATGGCGAATATCCCTGAAGAGTCAGCCCACACCAGCGTACAAAAACGCATTGAAAGTGCAAAGGACGGCAAACAACCAAAACAACTCCTGCGCTTTGCAGGCATGCCCAGACAACACATGGCAAAAGGATTACCGTTTGAGCTAAAATCTTACTTAGAATTAGTAGAGCTCACAGGACGATGTTTGCGTGAAGATAAACGCGGCCACATTGAAGAGGCGAACTTACCACTTTTAGCGCGCATCAATATCTCCCCTGAAAACTGGTTAAAGCTCACTACACACTTTACCCGCGTATTTCATGGCGCAGTTGGTAGACCGTCATCACACACAAGTTACTGTGAAAATTTAAACAGAAAACGACGCAGCAACCTCAGTAATTGCGAAAAACTACTCGCATAGTTGTAAAAACACATTCAAATGTTAAAAACTGCCCTTAGGCAGAAATTCGCATGCCTGTAATTTAGGATTTGGTGATGATGTACTTATATTAAAGTGAATACAGTGGTGATTTTAGATATTTAGAACATTGATATCTGATTTTACAGGGGGGGGGCTATGCTCTTTCCAAGAAATAATTAAGATGAGTGTCACCTTAATCCCTGTTTAGTTTTCACACATTTAAGAAAAAAAAGAATGTTTTTTAAGTTTATTAAGCTGGCCTTGTAATGGTCAAATTGGTTTCTGTTGGACTCCTTACGAGGAAGTTGCTGAAATATTTGCTAGTGGTTTAAACTATCTTGAATCGGGTGGTGTCTTATTAAAATGCGAGGCACCGACTAAATCTATATTAAGTGCACCAAATCTGCACAGAGTATATTTAAAGGAGTATGAGTATACATGCAACTTTGATCGTTTAATTAATGTGAGACTGCTAAAGACGTTTGCGAAGTATAATACTTAACAAGCACATGGTCGGATAAAGCTAGACTTGATTTCTAAATAATGGCTAGTGCGACCGTCCGCTTATCGCTCAAAGCAGTCACTAATTTACTCTACTTTATCTTTAAACTCACACAAGTCTTCAATAATACAGCTGCCACATTTAGGCTTACGCGCTACACAGGTATAACGCCCGTGTAGTATAAGCCGGTGATGCACGTCTACTTTAAATTCTTTTGGGACTACCTTTTCAAGCTTTTGCTCAACGGCTACTACATCTTTACCCATGGCGAGTTTAGTACGGTTTGAAACACGAAAAATATGTGTGTCTACCGCAATTACAGGCCAGCCGAAGGAGTCCCTCAAGGTGGGCCATTATCCCCTTTGCTTTCCACGCTTGCTGACTAATCCCACCATAGTAACAACTTATTTTTTATAACATCACTTTCTGGATTAAAGGCCATGCCTTGGTTAGCAGCTTCTTGATTTGCAATATTAAATATTGCCTCCCTTTCGCTCTGAGTAGTGGGTAAAGATATTTCCAAAGCGTCTGCGTATGGTCCACCTTCTTGTTGAATTCGGTTGTTACTGTCATATATTGCACTCTTGGGAATAGTCACTTTAATCGCCCCAACGCTATACAAGTTTTCTACAAAGCTAATAGCGTCCTGAGTACTAGCAAATCTATTACCTGCAAGCGCATGCTTGTTGTCATTTGATATGAGCCACTCCCGAGCCTCGGGTGGCTTCGGGTAGATGAAATAAGCTATTGCTGCCAGAACGATAACGAGTAAAACAATTTTAAACACTTCAACATTCCTTTGAGAGCTAACACTTTAGTGTTTATGCAACACGCAGTTTGTGTTGCATAATCGCTTGTTGGACTGAGGCGCTACCTGCTCGGTGTGTTCGCGTTGGTATTGTTTATGCTATGGACTTTACATATATAGAAAGGCTTTTTATGACCTAAGCTATATCAAGCCAATTTCATCGGCATGCCTGTGTATCTAAGCTATCTCTGCGTTACTCAGCGTTTATTATGTCCCTATTAAACCTAATATTTAACTGTTAAGCAATGATATTTTCACCACGCACAGTCGCTACTAGCCTGAGCAATTAAGCAGGTTAACTCATAACTTTAGGATGGGTGTCACCGCTGTTCCGTAGCCTAGATAGACTGTACAGCTATGTGCTGCACAGCTTATATAAATGGCTGAATAGGCGCAGTTATAATTGGAGTAATTTCAAGAAGATGTTAATGTATTACGCAATAGAGCGGCCAAGAGTGAGTAAGCGATTTATTCATGTGGACTGGTACTAAGTACGTGGTGATTTACACGCGTGAATATATAACTGAAGAGCCGGATGCGGTAGTTCCGCACGTCCGGATCTGTGTGGGGTCGGCCCAGTAATGGGTCGCTCTACCACGATTGGCGAAAGAGTTTCGTGCTATCTGAGAGGTAAAATGAAAAAAATAATATATATAACCTTATCAATTTTTTCCCTTTCGGGCTGTGTCAGTCCATCAGTTTATAAGTCAACAATAGTAGATCATTCAGCCTTTAAAAATCTCGGAACCTCGGTGAATTACACTGCTAAAGAAAAAAGAGTGTTTGTTGATAGAAAAGTTGTCTCAATGGAGTCGGATTCGCGTTACCAAGCTAATATAACTGATTTTGGTGATGAAATTAAATATAAAGAAAAAAGTAAGGAAATACTATTCACAAAGGGGGCTTTACAGTCAGACTCACATAAAGATTGGGATTATACATATAAAGGTAATATCCATATAGCCAAAACTATTAGAAAGTCAGGCGTAGATGGCAGCAAGCCAATCATGCTGAATAAAAGAATAGAAGCGAACATAACCCAAGTGAATAACTCGTTAATTGAATACTCTGATAGTAATAAAAAAATAACTTTGCACAATGAGCATTCAACTAGGCTAGAACATCCCAACTGGGACGAGCTATATTACTCAATAGATGAGCGATATGGCATTTATAGAGATATTAAAAAAGGTGTTTATAAATTATTTTTTACAGGCAAGTCAGGACGTTTATGGCAATATGAGTTTATTCCAAAATATGAAATGCATAAATCATTATCTAAAGGTGTTTATCGTTTCAGTGTTGTTAGTCAAGATAAAGCGTTAGCTTTTGATTTCTTGCCAACTAAAAATTTTATATGTGCTGATTTAGTCAAGCAGTATGCAAGTATTCGAAAAAAGCAGGGGCAACAACTAGCTAAAACTTTAATATTGGGCATTGTACAGGCATATACAAGCTATAGTGTTACAACATATTCAGGATCCTCTACATCATCATATAGCGGAGTATATAATGATGACTGGGGGTCTGGTTCATGGTCTGGGTATGGCACCAATTATTATACTGGTTATAGTAAAACCTATGATTACAGCTTTGTTGGAGAAAGAACAAAAGATCTGTTAGATATTGCATTCAACCCTAATGCGAGTATTGAACACTTAGAAACTGCTATGAATGCGAACGGCTGTAAAATTCCATAAATTTCGCCATAATCGGGTAGCCGGAGGTCTCTAACCTCCAGCCCCCACACCACCCATCATGCGGGTCCGCAATGGGCGGTTCATCTCCCGTAATGAATATTGATCCAAATATCTCTCAATGACACTAACCCTTGTGACGCTAAGTAGTTATTGCCTAGCGCAATGTTAATTCCTTTTGTTTTTGAGCTTCTACAAGGGCCTTTACTGGTGATACCACAGGCTATGGCGAGTCGCTCGCTAACACCCAATTTCATTAAACTGCGTACTTTGGTACGAGGTTTTCGCCACTGCCGCCAGTAGCACATCCTTATCCTACGGCGGATCCAATGATCTAAATCCACTGTTAGTTGATAAGCGTTGGCTATTAGGTAGTAGTGTCCCCAGCCACGTAAATACTGTGTGAGTTTAT
>NZ_BDDS01000042.1 GCF_001653135.1 Pseudoalteromonas neustonica | reverse complement strand
GTTAAGATGTTCAGGCCTTCACCGTGTCCCCTCCATTACGATGGGCGTTTGGCTACTCGGCAACTGCTCCTGCGTTGCTCTACCTTCTGCATCCATGCAGTCGTATGCCATCTGCTGACTTCTGATAAATCACTCTAGCGATTACTCGATAAAGCGCGTCTAAACTAACGCTTGTTTACTGCTATTTCGCTCGCTGTAGGTCGCAGCAACCAGAGCGCCAAGGGTTGAACAACCAGTCCCTAACTGGTAGTCTCCAAGCGTTAGCGCGGATGCGTGTTTATCAGATCTCCCCCCTTTTTTACCAATAAAGAACAGGTGCATCGACTTTCTCTGCACAACTGCATCATTTACGGTGGTCGTTAGATCACATGACTTCGCTATCTTGTGCTAGCTCGTCTCCAGCCTACGCCTCATATGATGTTTTTGTTCATCAGCTCACACTTATTTTTATAAAGAATGCTAGCGGCTTCCTCTAGACTATCTCTCGCGATTTAGCCCTTGCCATTTGCGAGTGTCTATCGTTTAATAACAGTGTGTTATTTAAACGGTGATCTTCCTACAGAGGACTTTCACCTCATAAGTCAATGCCCATGTCGGGCGTACACAAGCAAATCAACGGAGGACTTAAAATGCTTGGCTTGAGCTCCTTCGTCGCTAAGTTTAGCCAAGCTTTTTAAGCCCGTTATTTGGGCGTTGTGGCTGTAGAATTACTCTTTTTTAAGAAAAACAGCCTGTTTTATGGGTTCCAAATGCAT
The DNA here is from genome assembly GCF_001653135.1 of Pseudoalteromonas neustonica. Classification (GTDB taxonomy): domain Bacteria; phylum Pseudomonadota; class Gammaproteobacteria; order Enterobacterales; family Alteromonadaceae; genus Pseudoalteromonas; species Pseudoalteromonas neustonica. The sequence continues at coordinate 3,762 of NZ_BDDS01000042.1, read as the reverse complement.
TACCTAATGCTTTAAAAGCGCTTAGAGTTAATTACAGGAGCTCGTTTTTTAATTGAATTTGGCTGTTAGAGTTATTCTACAGCCTCGTTATGAGCCACCAAGAATTTGAACTATGATCGAAGAATTTAAAAATAAGCTTAAGAATCTTGCTTTGTTGGACGCAATATTAGAGCAGGATTGGGAGTTGCGTTATTACTCTTACAATTCCGGTTGGTCTCCCACGGAAGAGATGGCTTCTCTGCGTGACAGCTGTGGTGGCGAGTGGTTCTTTCTAATTTCAGATGATGGTATTGCATTCAAATGTACAAGCCCAGAGGACGGTTTGGCTGAAGACTTTGAATCAATTAAAAACAAGGTTCCCGATAGATTTAAGGTCTTTCTAGAAGAGCCTGCGTTTAGCATGAATGAAGGCTCATGCATTTGGTATCTTGAAAATAACAACTGGGTGGCTCTGGGTGTAGATATCAACGATTTACCCAACCCTACTAAGATTCAACAAATGTCTGCCTCCAACTACTGCGTATATGCTAGTAATATTCTTGAGCAAGACATCGATAGCAATCTAGTCCAATCTATATTGGACGGGAGATTCTCTTTTGATTTAGCAACCAAATTGAATCCGGACGTAGACATTGATGAACTTAAAAAAGACATTCAGGAAATTGGCATCAGCTCATAACAAGGCCGTGCACAGGAGCAATTTTTCCGTCGCTTTTTTGTGGCGATCGCTACGCTGCCACAAATAATCAACTCCAAAACTGCCGCGTGACGGCGGCGTTATACGTATCTAGGGATTAAATGAAACCTGAAATTATCAATTCAAATTGGCCGAACGCACTTCGTTGGTTTTTGGTACAAAATACTGAGAGTTTCTGTCCTTGGCATTTTTTATCTCACTCAACAGAATTTGAATCTGCAGCTAAGGCTTTTGCTAACGAAGATACAAAAAACAGAATGGTATTTGTATTTGCTAGCCGGCAAGACAATGACGATTTTGCAGGTCTAGAAATTGTTGATGGCACAATTACTGATAAGGTTATTGTATTTCATCCTGTTTTTGGTTCAGGTAAATCAGATCGGAGTTGGGATGTTGTAGAAACAGAATACAATGATGTATTTGAGTTCTTATCAAATCATATTGTTCAAGATATGAAAGATTGGGCACTTACAGAAGATGCTTCTGATCTTCTTGGGTAAACACGTATAAAAAGGTATTTAAACGGAACAAAACAGTGGGTTACGTTCCGCTTCGCTACACAGTATAACCCACAATTTTAGTCCGCTTAATGCGGCGTTGTGGCTGTAGAATTACTCTTTTTTAAGAAAAACAGCCAGTTTTATGGGTTCCAAATGCGTTACCTAATGCTTTAAAAACGCTTAGAGTTAATTACAGGAGCTCGTTTTTTAATTGAATTTGGCTGTTAGAGTTATTCTACAGCCTCGTTAGTAGCCCTAAGAGTAGATTTCGAGTTTGGTTGGGAAATATCTACCATTAGTACCACTCAATTGCATCTAGCCTAACCTTCCAATTGCATTTTGATTTACCACTTTAAAAATTTACTTGTTGGCAATAGAAAATCTGATAATTCATTAATTTTAAGGCCAGTGTGCGACTAAAGAAGCTGTAATCAGAATTTAGAAAAATGTCATTCAGTTCCAATAACAATAATTGTGAGCATACTGTTTTGCTTATTTTTATCACTTTGTTGACTTTTTCAACAAAAAAAGCAAACCTACGAGGTGTTACGTAGTTTATTTATCTGCTTGATGTAAAGGAAAGTGATGAAATTACACAACTATCAGAATAGTTAATAATAAAAAAAGGGAAAGTTAATGTATAAAAGTATTCAAGGAATCGCTGGGGTTATTTTGTTACTTTCATTTAGCGTTATGGGAAACGAAACCCAACTAACGCTGCTGGAAAAGGAAATTGATAGAATTGCAGAAGAGTCTATTCCAACTAATGGACCGGGGTGCTCTGTAGGTATTATTAAGAATCAACAATTTTTATTCAAGAAAAGCTACGGTTTGGCAAACATCGAACATCAGGTTCCGCTCAGTTCAATATCAGTATTTCGTATGGCATCTGTATCCAAACAATTCACCGGGTTTGCGGTATTGTTATTAGCAGAAAAAGGGGAAATTAACCTTGATGATGATATACGGAAACATCTTACTGAATTGAAAGACTATGGTGTAAAAGTAACTATTAACTCAATGTTAGGTCACGTTTCAGGAATGGCAGATTACGATACCCTCAAATCGCTATTACCCAAACCACTACTGTCCACCGCTGGTGGTCCGTTCAGGCTTGGTGATGAGGATTACCTGACCAAAGAAGAATACTACGATGTCATAAAATCGCTTCCTTTAGAGCATCAACCTGATACTCAACAAGCCTATAGTAACTTCGCTTACTTTTTATTGTCGGAGTTAGTAGCTAACGTCAGTGGTATGTCCATGCGGGAGTACACTACAAAATACATCTTTGAACCGCTTGGTATGCACAGCACTTTTTTCGCTGATGATATGCGAGAGATAGTACCTAACCGTGCCGAAGGATATAGAACATTCAAAGATAATGGATTAAAGCGTTATGAAACAAATATTTTTGTTGTGGGTGACGGTGGTCTATACACTACACTCGAAGATATGTTGATTTGGGATAATCACTTTTATACCCCGAAATTAGGTGATGCCCCTAACAAAATAATGACTCAATTTAATACACCAAATAGCCAACACTCCTACGAAAGCAACGGAATAACTTTTTATGCTAACGGGCAATATATCGAGCCAAATTATACGCTGCACAATGGCGGATGGATGGGCACAAGTACTAGTTATATTCGTAGACCCAAGGAGCAAGTAGCCTTTGTTGGTATGTGTAATAGCTCCTCACTCGATGCAAATGTTTTTACTTACGAAATACCGAAAATCCTAACTAAGCTGAAAATATGGGATGTTACTGACCCTGCAATTTTTTAGTCTCATTTTAGTTTTCAAAAAATAAAGGTTCATAGTAGCGGGCAACTAACAAGGCAATCAAGCGGGACTGCTAACAGCTTGGCTCGGTTCCGCTCCGCTACACAGTTTAGCCAAGCATTATCAGCCCCTTATTGGGGCGTTGTGGCTGTAGAATCACTCTTTTTTAAGAAAAACAGCCTGTTTTATGGGTTCCAAATGCATTACCTAATGCTTTAAAAGCGCTTAGAGTTAATTACAGGAGCTCGTTTTTTAATTGAATTTGGCTGTTAGAGTTATTCTACAGCCTCGTTGTGGCTGTAGAATTACTCTTTTTTAAGAAAAACAGCTTGTTTTATGGGTTCCAAATGCATTACCTAATGCTTTAAAAACGCTTAGAGTTAATTACAGGAGCTCGTTTTTTAATTGAATTTGGCTGTTAGAGTTATTCTACAGCCTCGTTGTGGCTGTAGAATTACTCTTTTTAGGAACTAATTCTACACATTTGACTTGATTGCTTTTTAACCTTGAATCCACTGGGTTACTGTGATCTAATAGATATTATTCACCCACGGTAAACCGTTATGGCCAACTACAAGCCTGACTTATCCTGCCAAAATAAATTCATTCCTATCAATTTTTCTGAGCAAATCCTGCCAGGCACATTTGAGTATGCGCTTTGTTATATTGTCGAAAATAAACTCGACTTGTCGGGCTTTGACGCGTGGTATAACAACGACAAAACAGGCGCGGCAGCGTATCCGCCCACGGTGATGTTAAAGATTATTTTACTCGGTT
>NZ_BDDS01000041.1 GCF_001653135.1 Pseudoalteromonas neustonica | reverse complement strand
CTCGTTCTTTCTTTAACGTCTGTTCTTCTTCTGTGTCTCTTTGTAGCTCTCTTTCTTGTGTATCTCATTTTGTGTGTTTCTATGTTACTGCAACCACCTAGATCCACACCTCTGTATTCGTCGGCAGCGTCAGATGTGGATAATCGACAGGATTAAAGGTGCCCACTTAAACTGAACAGGTGTTCTCTCGCAAATTTAAATAACTCACCTGAGTATACATATCATATAACTGTGCAAAAATAAAAATGCACACTCAAAAAAGCCCCTCATCCTTTTGTTTTTAAAAATAATGTGCACTTTAATTGGGGTATAAATCAGCACCGTTTAAGTTTCTTAATTGGTCAAGATGGCAAAATCACACACTTGTTTGATAAGTTTAAAACCAAAGATCACCATCAAGTGGTGTTGGATTATTTGACTAAAGACTGAGCTGTAAGCTGTAAGCTGTAAGCTGTAAGCTGTAAGCTGTTAAGAATATACATAAGCGTTGCCAATGTGCAGCGCTTTTTTATTGGCTATAAATAAAAGTACATGGTAACCAAACGCTTAAAACGTTTTGTTGAGCAATCTTTTGCTGAGCAAAGCATTAAAATAACAATCTGTAATTCACTTGACGATGCTAACAATTATCTAGACCAAAATTGTATAGATTTGTTGTTTTTGGACCTCAACCTGCAAGGTTGTGATGGGTTTACCTTACAAAAGGAGCAACTCAGTGAAAGCTTTCACACTACTGTGGTTTCTGCTAACCCCGACCGAGCGGTTGAGGCTTTTGATGCAGGGATACTGGATTTCGTCGCTAAACCCTTTACTCAAGAAAGCAGTAAAGAGGCTGTAACAAAAACAAGCAGGTCACTGTAAATATCTAACTTACAAGCGCTTAGGGAGAATTGAATTATTAGCTATAGAACAAGTGCAATATTTAAAAGCTGAAGGACATTATTGTAAAGTCTTTACGCACAGCAACAATAGTTTTTTACACGATAAAAGTTTAGATAAATTAACCAATTTACTACCTGATAATTTTATTCGTATCCACCGCTCTTATACTGTGGCAATAGATTGCTTCCAATCTATTAAGTCAGAGGAAGGAAGGAAGGAAGTATTGGCTTACGCTAAAATCTAGTCATCGGCTACCTATAGGTCGAACCAAGGTGCAAGCTATCAAAGCGGTTTTGATTTAAATGGGTAAAAATAACTTTTAAAAAATAGATATACAATAAAGATAAGAATATATAAATTATGTCAATCATATGCATAGTCTTACTTACTGAATATCTATCAATTAAAACTAAAAAACTAGTACCCCCTTATTAAAGTGGATAAAATTCATATTCTATTTTTTTGCAACGATAAATATTGATTCACTACTAGTTTGCCACTCAAACTCTACCGAAAACCCTGCTTTATTAAGTTTACTAATAAACTGATTTTTGGTCAAAACAGATACGTAAGGTGCCAAACCAATAAACTGCATTAATGATAATAGTAATCTAAGTACTAAATTCACCTCACCTATTAATGAGGTACTTGAGATAAAAACACCATTATTTTTTAGTAATTTGTAAACATAATTAATAGAATTATCTACATCCTCCAGAAGATGAATAACGTTTAAACCTAAAATAACATCGTAATCTTGATTGTGAAGGATAAGCTCATCAAGTGTATTTTGTCTGAAAATGACATTTTTAACATTACATTCTATTGCCTTGTTTTTAGCTATTTCAATCATTTTTTCAGAGATATCAGTTGCAACAATTTGTTTTACAAATGGAGCGTGGATTATTGCTGTGCCGCCACTACCACACCCAAACTCTAAAACCTCACTCTCTTTATTTAAATATTGCTGCGTAATAGATAATTTTTTTTGATATGTTTTGATATCTTTAATGGCTGTCTTAGCATATTTAATTGCACTTTTGTTCCAAAATACTTTTGAACCTATCATAATATTAATATCCAATATTTTATAGAATTAGCTTGTATCTAGAGCTTTCTATTATTTCAATTGAAAGTTTGACCTACTCGTATTTGAGCCTCAGATTTGTCGTCACAGAATTTCGTTTTTGGTCTGTTTACTATATCTAAAGGCCAAATACGTAATAGCCAAAGTTTACTTGATTGCAGTAAATAAAAGAGCTTTATCCAGTGCTCGTAGTATCTCTAATAGCCAATCTTTATCTTGAGGCGCAGCTTGATTTATTGTAAATACAATACTCGTGTCTGTTGCTGGAATATAATACATACCGGTTCCCCACGCCCCATCATGGCCATAAACAACAACGGTTTTATGCGCAAGTTGATACTCCATCCTCTTCATACCCAATCCGTAAGAAAAGCTTTCATTTTCAATATTAACCGTTTTTTGCATTTCTTTTAGGGTACTAACATTCTGAAACAGCTTATCGTTGAATAGGTCGCTAACATATGAATTTAACTCTTCTATATTCGATACAATGCCGCCGCCAGCCCAATCAAAAGAAGTATTGAGTCCACTTGCAATAACATCAATATTTTCGTCGATACCAAAAGGCGATAAATTTGAGTAATGATGAGCAGGCCCTTTTCCTTTTGCTGCTTCATGCCATTCTAAGTATGCAAAGTTCATTTCAGATTGAGAGAAAATCTCAACTTGGTAGTTATCAGCTAGGCTCATTCCTGATATTTTTTCTATAATAATACCTAAAAGTAGATAATTAGTATCAGAGTAATGATAGTTTTCACCTGGGCTATTTTTTGCATATTGATGCATACCGCTTGAAAAAAAGTATTCAAGAACGCTAATACTTGTCCATGATTGCTTAGAGATGCCTGTTGGTAGGAGCTTTGTGACATCTAAAATCTGTAATGCGGCCAATGAATGTGATGTGGCATCGTCATCAGGTTCGTCAGCGATATAATCTCGTAAACCACTAGTATGATTTAATAATTGACCGACTGTTAAAGATTCACCGTTTGAAATGCCGCCTATCTGATGTAATTCATTCAACGTATGATGAAGAGGCATATCACTATCAGTTAAAATATCACTAATTGGCGTTGAAAGTGAAAGACTACCAGCTTCGATCATTTGCATGATCAATGTGGCAGTAAATGTTTTTCCTATACTTGCGATTCTAAATGGCGTTTGTATTGTCATTTCTTCGCCGGTCTTTGGATATGCAATACCTCCTGCTTGATGCCAAGAAAATTTTTGTGCAGGGCTTTCTACACTCATAGCAAGATTGATAATTTCTGGGTCAGATTCTGCTGTTTGATATACATCGTCAAGCTTGTCTTTAGCTATACCGCCGAGAAAAAAAGTAATTTTTTCCTCCACTCCTCCACAAGCTGTTATAAGCGTTAGTAGAAAAATAAGAAGTATTCGTGTAAGTGCTTTTGCGTAATTCATTTTTTGCCTCTGTATCTATAAAAATCTAATTCTCAGGCAAAAAATGTATATTTTCTTCCGTTCCGATAAGACGGGACACTGAAAATATAGCTAAAAAACTACATCAGCTCACTTTTTAAGCTCCCTGTATTCTGATGGAGAGATTGAAGAGTCTTTTTTAAAGGCATTATAGAAAGTGGTTTTTGAATTAAACCCTGAATTCATTGCAATGTTTAAAACAGTGTCATTTGAATTTAAAAGAAGCTCTTTCGCAAATTGCACACGATAACTATTAATAAACTCAAAGAAATTTTTATTCGTGACTTGATTGATTACTTGAGAAAGGTAATGTGGTGTTAAGTCTAGTGAATCGGCAAGACTAGATAAAGATAGTTCATTATTCAAAAAAGGTTTTTCTGTATCCATAAATGTTAAGAGCGATTGATGTATCTTATTAGCTAATGCCTTATCAAGAGACGAACGCTGATATTTTTCTTTTTTCAGAACATAAGTACTTTCATCGGTTAATTTATGTGTATCGATTCTGAGTCTTTTGAATATATTTACCTGCTTTAAACCAAAAACATTTAAGGTAATAATTAGAAATGCGCTAATGAGGTGTAGGGCGGTCAGTAAATGTTCCGAAAGCAACTCTCCGGTCAAAAGTACGATAACTAACATAACCCAAATAATGGCAAGACCTGTTGTCATAACTTTTAACCACGTTAATGATATTTTTTCATTAAATGATAAGTTTTCACCAATAAGAGTTTTGTAATTTGATAAAAGTTTAAAGCAGGCTGGAATATAATAACAACCTTGAACAATGGTTATTATCAGTAATAAAAAAAATGAGATAAAAATCAAAGTGCCAAAATACGTGTCATCCATATCACCGCTAAATAACTCAATGATAACCCCACCATCTAATAACAGTAAGGGGAAAACCATTAAACTCATAAGCAACGAAGGTGTAAAATGTACAAGTAAAACACCCTTGAGCTTGCTGCCAACCATGTCAGAAATATAAGCGTAATATAAAGGTAAGAATAACCCGTTGATAGGTATAATCAGGATAGATAGATGAATGAATTCCTGATCTAGCCCAGTAATATCAACAACACCCTCTGCCAAGCTAATTACGAGCAATAAACATAGAGCAATCAGCCACTTGTGCGTACTGTTCGCTTCATTTTTTTTACCAACCATTGCTAAAATCAAAACAACTGCTTGCACAATACCAATTGAAATAAGAGCAACATGAAAAATCAACATCTTTATTTGTTTTCCTTTAGCTTAAATTCATAGGTTGGATCTTAAGAAACTTGAAGTTGAACTCTGTTAATGATCAAATAGTTACGCCAATAAAAAAATGACTAAAAACAGAGTTCACATGCAGATTAACCAAGTTTCAAATCAATTAAAAGCCC
>NZ_BDDS01000040.1 GCF_001653135.1 Pseudoalteromonas neustonica | reverse complement strand
TATGGTGTCGATTTAATAGTTTACCAATGGATCGGCAGCTTTCGCCACTATTGAATCGATAGTAGATAGCTTTTCGTTCGAAACTGTTAAGATGTTCGTAAGACATTCTGAATTCCCTCGATAATGAGTTTGGTCGCACTTACTACATTAGCAAATATTTCAGAATGTCATATTTATTGGTGGGTTATGGTCAGTGGTGCACTTGCATAATGAATTCGGGGTTAAAGTGCTGCTATGGTAAATCACACGCAAGCATCAAGCTATTTGAGTCAGCGCCACTAGGAAGTGGCACTGACATTTTGCACAGCCTGCGGACAGTAAGTGCGCAGTTCTACTGGGGTTGTTTGCTCACTTTAAAGTCAAATAGTGAGTAAGTCGAAGCCATATTTTTATTCCATTGTGTCTATTAGGATCTCAGTACAAATACTCTAATTACTAAAAAGTAAACTAAAATACTTCCATAAATATAATCAAATAAGTGACCTAATGATGGGTAGTTGAAGAACAAAATCCAAGAACTTGCGACCCCTAATCCCATTAACAAAAACCTCAGCACAGGAACAACATTTCTATCTTTTACCTTTTTCCTTATAACTGCCACAGTTAAAACTAAGTCAATAATAAAAATTAAAGGAACTAATGTAACTAACGGGTTCTCAGTTAGCATTCTGCATAACTCCATTTCCAATTACTATCGCGTCATTAGCAAATAGTGCACTTCCAGATACTGTTCGATAATTTCTCACATAATCTCCTCTAAAGTGGATACGATCCCGTCCCAAAGAATTAGTTAAATTTCTTGAATGATGTATGGTGTTTGTGCCTGAAGCTCGTAGTCCAAATTGTCCTATTTTTCTCCCTAAAGCTGCCCAACCGGCGCTAGCTATGTCAACACCAAAATATGCGTAATCACCATATTGTTCACCCAATGCATACCTCCACCCTTCTTGAGCATAATTACTTTCTGTTAAACCAACACCTTGAGCAGTATTAAAAAGGCCATGCGCTAAAATTAAAGCACCTGGTATAAAAGTTATTGGGTTACTCATTAAACTAGCACCTAACAATGCCTGCCCAGAGCCCCCTATAGTTTGAAGCACATTCATACCATATTTTTGCACATAACCCAGAGCAGATCTCATCCCAGACATATGATTTTTAGCATTTGGTGGCGCAGGTAGTGTAGGTATATTGGGAAATAGTCCTTTACTACTATTGTTTCCTGACGAAGGGGCTGTACTTCTATTATTTGTGATTGTACTGGGAGAACCAATATCACTAATAGCACTTCCTATTTTACCTTGGCTCTTCTGAGTATTCTCATTACCATTTGACGGCATAGAACTTTTGGAAGAGTTAGCAATTGGTGCATTTGGATTATCACTATTGCCTTTTCTTCCAATATCACCACCTGCGGCATTAGGGCTAGAAGATGATTCCCCTTTATTTTTGCCTCCAGTAATTACAATCTCCAATGGCTTCGGCTCGCTTTGACAACCACCTGAATCTTCAGGGTTGCAGCTAGAATAACCTGTTGGATCTACCCCCGCCAATGGGTTATTCATTATGTAAGAGTAAGGGTTAATACTCTGGCTATTTGTTGGGCTTTGGATAACGGGATCAACACTCATAAACCGACCAAGGTTATAATCGTACACCCGACCGTTCATATGGATCAACTCTACACTTTGTAGATGTTCATGTCCTGTGAACCCTCGTTTTGTGAGCGACCAGTCTTGTAAAACTAGACCTGTATCTAATTCCCTTGCTTTGCCAAATACATCATAGTTACGTCTGCTGAGCAATAAGTTTTTATTATTACTCACACTATCTTTATGTCTTAAACCGTCTGTTAATGTAGCTAATGACCCTAAACGATCTGTACTAATGTGTACTACCTCTGGAGTATCTCCTCCTCGTGTCAATATTGTGTGGTTACCAATATAGCTACGAGCAATTTCTTCTCCCGTACCGTTTATTTCAAGCTCAAAAACACCTCCTATATAATACGTGGTTATACTGCTATTTCCGCTTCTTTTTAATTGCTTAAATCGCTGCTCTTGCGCGTCATAACTAAATTCTAGCGTATTATTATGACGCACTATCTTGTATGGCTTATTATCATTTGTATAAGCCACTGTAATACCATCGCCACTTATCTGGTTACCGTTATTATCATAATGATAGTTGACCGTCGATCCATTATTTTTTGTCAGCTCTCGTACTGCATTTGGCCCTGCATTTCCCCCAAGGTTGCGAGTCTGATCACCATAACGGTAATTTGTTGCGTAATCACTTTTTTCTAGCAGGTTACCTGCGGCATCATAATCATAATAAATTGCTGGCAGTGTTAATGTTGATGACGCAATGTTTGCACTGCGAATTCGGTGCAAATTATCGTAACTATAACTTTCGCGCCAATTAACGACATTATTAATACTATCGGTCACATTCCCGAAACCGTCGTATGCATAAATTAAGTGCTGCACTGAACTCTCTGCGTTACAATTCTCAGTCTCCCCAGTGCAAATTTGTTCAACTTGACCTGATAAAGTGCGAGTGAAATGTTGCTTTAAACCGTTTCCAAAGACTTTTGTTGCCTCCAACCCGAACTCATCATAGCTTTCGATGGTAACATAGCTGTGATTATCTTCTACGCGATAACTGCGCTCAGGGAACCCACGCTCATCGTATTCATAACCAACTATATCACCACCAGGTAGCTGCTCTCCTTTTAACCAACCATAATAAGTATCGTAAGCCCATCGTTGAGTAAATAAGCGACCACTTATTTGGGTATTCGTTTCTATCATCCTGCCTAAGCTATCGTGTCTGTAGTCATGCTGTACCTCACCACGTTTATCTTGAAGTAATAAATTATATTTTCCAGATTCATCCCCGTAGACCCAACTTCGCAGATCAGTGCCGCTAGATTGGTTTATAGTACGTCCCAGTTTGTCATAATTAAAGTACGTTTGGTTTAAGTTCGCATCTTGTTGCCAACGAAGCTCTCCTAAGACATTATATTTAAATGTCCAATCGCCTGAATTTGGATCTGAAATCGACAATTTATGGCCAAATACATTATAGTTTGCAGTAATGTTGCTACCATTAACATCACGAATAAAGTTAGTCCTTCCAAAGCTATCGTAACCATAAAAAGTTTGTTTTTGCTCTGCATCTGATGTGTGCATCAATTGATTCAAGCTGTTATATGTTCGACTCAAAAAAAATGAATTAACGCCACCTGCTACCGAACGAAAGCTACTCACTGTAATGTTCGTTTTAAGACCTTCATGTTCATAAGTCGTTTTATACTGCTGTGGAAAACTATCTATTTCTTTACTTAATGCCCGACCAAGCACATCATGATCGAGGTAATGAATACTACTTTTCATTTCATTTCATTTAAAAAGTGTGGGGCAACAACATGGACAAGATTGCCCTTTGAATCAAATGAGCTATTACTTGTAATTATTCTTCCATTATGAGTTGTTTTCTCTACACGTACTTCTCTGCTAAGAGCATCGAAATAACGCCGAATTTCAGGTTGCCCATCTTGCACTTGGGTCACGACAAATACTTCATTGTCTATACAATTAGCTGATTCATTGGTACACCAAAGATAACCAGTGTGTAGGGCGGCTGCGGCTAAGGTATCGTTACTCTCAGCCCACTGTTTAGTGGATATGCCAAACCAATTCTTCCTATTATGGCTTGCGACTCCATTCGCATCGATTATTTTCTGAGGCGCTCCAGTCATCGGGTGGTGCTCACTCAATGTCATTGCAACAATTTGATGACCCAACTGACTATTGAAGAGACGCAACGGATAAAAGCCATTGTTATCAAAGTCGGATTTAGTCCAACGCACACCTTCAATGCTGTTCTTCGATGTGGTTCCATTGCCTGTTAGTTCAGCACTGATGATATTGCCCCAACGATCGTATTCCATTGTGTTTGTTTGTATTAATGCACTATCTGAAACGCTGGTTTTTACAGTTTGCGGACGATAATTTAAATAATCTGAAAAGACTTGTTTTGACCACTTATCATAACTACCTTCAGGGGTGATCCCGTTGATTGCTGAATAACTTACAGATGTAGTGACCTTTTTACTCTCTAAAACTTTAGGGTGGATGTCCTTTTTATTATTGGAACTCAGTTATGGTTGAACCATCAATAAATTAAACACGAGTTATTCTACAGGCTCGTTATATATTTTAGGATCTAGAAATGTGTTAATTTTTGCAGCAATATTATTTTTATTGCCAAGTTGTATTGGGCAGTTTTATTCAACAAGAGAGTATGAGATGACTTTTTCTGATAATCTCGAAAAATGGAAAGTGGCTAAATTAATTGGTATCTTTTTAGCCGTTGGGATCTTTATCGGGCAAGTGTATAGCGTCGAATATAACACCTCTAGGTTGTTAGGTATTGTTATTTGGCCTGGCGTTTGGATGTCATTGATTATTTATACAAAACCGTTTGGCGAAGTTTTCTTAAATGACGCGTCAGAATACAAAAAAGTCGGTTTACTTGAAGATGCTGCATTTATAGTTGGTTGGATAGGAGTACTATTTCAAACCGCCAAGCTTATTATTTTGTTTTAAGAGAGAAGGGTGGTCAGATCGCTTGCTTGATATTACCTAGTAAAAATGTTCTGTAATAGCTTATCTAATGCTGACGATGCATGCTCAGCAGAATAAGATTTATGAAGTAATGAACTTGGCCCCTTTGTATGTCTTTATTTTTGGCTGCTAGCATATAAATCTGACCAACTTGCTTTTCTGGGCTGTTCTTCGCTTGCAATTGCTTACAGTCTAAAAAATAGCGTCTATACTCAGTTAATAATTCCCGAATTCAGGTTCCAAGTGCACCAAACCTTAAATCACTAATTAATAAAGACTTCTTCAGCTGTCTGATAATTTAGTATTTTCCTTGGGCGAGTATTAATTTTCATTACAACCTCTTGGAGTTGT
>NZ_BDDS01000039.1 GCF_001653135.1 Pseudoalteromonas neustonica | reverse complement strand
TTGCGGTGATATTAAAGCCCGTGGTCGCCATGGCATACACCATAAAGTCGTCCCCTAGTCCGTGGTGGCCTGCGGTGCGAATATGCTGATTGATGGCACTAAGTAATGCCGTTGGTACGGGGCCAACATCTAAATAAATATACGCATTGGCGGTGCCTGGACCACGCGGGGCGTTTACTTCAATAACGATGTTATCGATTGGTACTGCAAAGCTGGCAATTATTTGCTTGTATACAGCGTTAATATGCCAGCGCGCGGCGGTGCCAAATACATTGCGGATACGCAAACGATAATGCTCGGTGCTTTCATCGTCAGAACCTGGCTTAATTAACCAATCGCCATGGTTTGTTACGGTGATCCCGTCTTGTTGTTCAGTAAAATAACGATAAGCATGGGCTGGTAAATTAAATGCAGCGCCTGTATCGGCAGCCTCAGCGTGTGCATACGCGGTGCTTTGGCCGTCGCTAAAATAAACATCTTGCAGCAGAGTAAGCGTGTACGCTGTATCGCCGAGCATATCAGTCACCACTTGCGTGCCGGCAACAACAGAGCTTTCTCCTTGGGTATTGAGGCGCGTAAACGTGAGTATGCCTTGTGCTTTTACGCCCGCTTGAATAAATGCATTACGCGCGGGGCCATGGCGCTCAATCAATGCGGTTCGGCTGGCGGTCATAATAAATAAATCAGGCATTAGCTGCGTTGCTATCCAATTAAATAGCTGTACAACGGGTTTAGTGATCAGCGCTTCAACTGTGCGCCAGAACGGGCCAAACGGTGAGTTGTTAGCAACTTGAATGTTTTGCTCTTTTAGCTGTGCTTGCCACTGCATTTGCGCGGTCTGCTCATCCAGTGGCAACCCCGCTTTTTGCATCAGTGTTTTAAAGTTCACTTTGTAGGCTCCCGTATTGGCGCGTTTGTGCGGTGATGTTTAGTGTTCCGTCGTCATTGCGGTACACATTTATTGTGCCCGGCTTGATACGGTCGTCTTGCTCGGTGAGTAACTCAATGTCCGTTAAAATCGGCGCTATGCCGTTTTTATTACGCAGGCCAATAAGCTTTACCAGTAAGCCGCTTTCTAAAATTCGGTGCTTTATGTCTTGGCCTATAACATCGGCTTTTTTTAGTGTGCGTGGGCTTAACGAGTCATTGAGTACAAAGTCGTTATCTTCAATCGCTAGATCGATGTGTAGTGCAATATCAAAGTTCATTAGCCTGCGAGCTCCATCATTTGTTCAAAGCTTTGCGCTAGGTCGTCTGACTTAATCGTTAAGCTGTCAATGTGCACGCTTTTACGGTTATCGCTGTCGCTTGAACTACTGCTGTTATGTGTATTGCTCGTTAGGTTTTGTAAAAACGCTGATTTTTGCACTTTGGCTTTATAGCTATTGCTTTGCTGTTGTTGCTCAGTACTTAGTTGATCAACTTTGTAAGCACTGGCGTTAGCTAGGTTGGTAATTGCCTGATCTGTTTTTACCACTGGCAATGGCTGTAATGGCGCTGCGCCTTGATTAACACGGGTAACTTGCACGTGTTTACGACTGTAAACAGGTGAATTGGCCGCGTTAGTAAAATTGTTAGCTGTGCTGGCAACGGTATTTTGTGGCGCTGATTGCGGTGCGAACAGTGTTGATTGTGCAATATGGCCAGCACTGTTATGTGTAACTGAGCTGTTTTGTAATGCTGAGTTAATAGCACTGTTATTGATGTTGGCCGTTTTAGCGCTTGTAGAATAAACAGCATCGTTTGCAGCCATGGTTACTGCGTTGGTTGGAGCATTCGCTACAACTGAATTTACGGCACTGTTATTTAACGCGCTGATTTGAGTAAACGCGTTATGTGATTGGTATGTAGCAATGCTATTTTGCAATGTTGAGTTAGCTGCATTTCTCATTGCTGTGCTTGTTGAATACACCGCATCGTTAACAGCCGAATTAATACCACTGTTATTGATGTTGGCCGTTTTAGCGCTTGTAGAATAAACAGCATCGTTTGCAGTCATGATTACTGCATTGGTTGGAGCATTCGCTACAACTGAATTTACGGCGCGGTTATTTAACGCGCTAGTTTGAGTAAGCGCGTTATGTGTTTGGTTTGTAGCAATGCTATTTTGTAATGTTGGATTAGTTGTATTGCTCATTGCTGTGCTTGTTGAATACACCGCATCGTTAACAGCCGAATTAATGGCACTGTTATTTAACGCGCTGATTTGAGTAAGCGTGCTATCTGTTTGGTTTGTAACAATGCTATTTTGAAATGTTGGGTTAGCTGCATTGCTCATTGCTGTGCTTGTTGAATACACAGCATCGTTAACAGCCGAGTTAACACCGCTGTTATTTAACGCGCTGGTTTGTGCGTGCGTGTTACTTGTTTGGTTTGTAGTAATGCTATTTTGCAATGTTGGGTTAGTTGCATTGCTCATTGCTGTGCTTGTTGAATAAGCAGTATCGTTTGCGGCTGTGGTTACTGCGTTGGTGTGTGCATTCGCTACAACTGAATTTATGGCACTGTTATTTAACCCGTTGGTTTGTGCCCGCGCGTTATTTGTTTGCTCAATGACCTGACTGTTTTGTAATGCTGAGTTAATAGCATTATTCGTTTGGCCTGCGTTTAACTGCGTTCGATTTGAATGCGTAATATCACTCACAGCAGCATAGTGAGTGCTGGCTGTATTGCCTGGTACTTGCGCGGCTTTGTTGATCACGACTTGGCCATAGTCGCGGCTGAACGCTTGATCTGCATTTTGCATGACTAAATTTTTAGGCTGAGCACGGTTAATGTTTTCGTGTGTTGAGGTTGCCTCTGTTTTTATTTTTGCCTCGGTATCGTCAATCAAGCCGAGTTTTTCAAGCACCCATTTAACGCTATCAATTACCCCATTAAAGGCCGCTTTCACACTATCAAACACCGCCATTAATACTTTTCCCCACGCGGTATTTTGAAACGCAGCCACTAAATCATCCCAGTAATAAATAAGCGCCCCAACAGCCGCGATAAGCGCAATAACACCTGCTACCACCCATGTAATTGGGTTTGCCCAAAGCGCCGCATTAAATAACCACGTTGCTGCTTGACCTGCGAGCATAACCGCTTTAAATGTACCCATGGCAATGGCCGCCGCGCCCATCGTGGCAATGAGTGATAAAAAGCCCAATACACGCAGTGCGATTAACGCCCCCTGCCATAGTTTTGTTAATACGGTTAAGCTACCTGTTAGCGCGGCACTTGAAACAAGCGCCATTTTATACAGGCCCATCGTAAAAATAATGATGCCATGCACCGTGATCAGCGCGACGATAACCACAACGAGCGTTGCAATAACGCTGGATAAAAACGGGAATCGCTCAGTCAGTGACACAATGCCCGCAAAGCCGGCGGCGAGTATTTCAACGAACGGCTCAACCACAGGCAATAAGCGGTTACCCATTGCGGTGGCCGCAGCATTAAATGAACCGCCTAAACGATCCCATGGGCTGGCAATGATGTTTGCCATTTCCAACGCTTTGGAGTTATCTTGAACGTTTTCAAAAACAGTGATGCCGTCTTTTAATTTGTCTACTTTAGTACTGAGTACATCAACGGCTTTTGCACCTTGTTTACCAAATATTTGGGTAAGTACATCGCCACGCGCTACAGAACCCAGTGAGGATAAGCGGTTATTAATACGCCCTAGCACCACATCAATCGCGAGCATGTCGCCGTTATCAGCGGTTAATTTTATACCTAATGCATCTTGCGCTTTACCAATCCCTTGTAATAATGAAGCCGCTTGCGTACCTGCCACAGAGCCTGATTTAGCAACCAGTTGTAGCTCCCCGACTAACGCAAATTGTTGAGCCGAACTTAAACCAATATTTGTCGCGGTCGCCCCAAGGTTTGAAAACGCGGCTTGCATTTCTGCACCGGTGGTTTTGTATAGCTGTACGGCGGTGGCGGTTTGCCCTGCTATTTGGTTTACCCAATTAGCTTTGCCCATCTTATTAGCGGTTTTTTCAAAGATGCCATACATGGTGCCCATATAACTGGTGATGGTGGCCGCATCCGCTTTTGTCGCTACGGCTAATATGTTTGATGTTTTGGTGAACTCGGATAGCTCAAACCCATTTAAGCCATTGATGGCTGATTGAATATCGTAAGCACTGCGAACAAATTCTGCAGAGTTACCACCAAATTGAAAACCAAATTCATACGATGTTTTAGAAAGCTTTTGCAGGGCCTCGTCGGCAACGCCGAGCGATTGCACTTCGCCTAATGCGGCAACGTGATCAATTGCAGGGGCAAGTGATTTAGCCAGGGCGTAACCACCGCCAACGGCTGTGGCTGCGCCGCGCATCATTTGATCTTGGGCGGCGGCTGTTTGCTGGCTCAGCTGATTAATTTTAGCCATGACTTTATTAACCGGACCAGTGACTTTGTCAATGATGCCAATTGAATAAGTAAGCTTGTCTAATTTGCTGAGTGTTGCCATTAATTACTCGCCGCCTAATGCTGTGCAAATGCCGTTATTTACGGCGGTTACAAAGTTTTCTTGCTGTGATGTTTCAAGGTAAAGCGCCTGTGCCAAGCTCTCGTCAGTGACTGCTACATTGCCAAAATATTTAGCGTGGTATGCCAGTAACTGATCAAGCCTGCTTTTGCCTATTTGCTTGGCTCGGCTTTCGATTTTTTTACCGTAAAATTAAACTCGGGTTGATATTCTTCAACAATGGCACCCACTAAAAACAAGGCGGCTCCCGGTTGCTGTACCAGCTCTTTTAGCTTTTTAGCGTCGGCTTCAACCACAGTGTTTAACAAAAAGTTAGTTGCCGGCTGCACCTTGTTGTTCGGCTGAGTCGAGTTAATGTATTTGTTGTAGTCAGCGCCATTGACGTTAAATGTAATGTCACCAACGGGGGTTTCTAATGTTATTTTTTTCTCAAACGCCATGATCAATACTCTCTTTAATATCTGCTTGCTCTAGCAGTGTGTAGGTAAAATAAGGGCCATACTTGGCTGCTGATTGCTCACACAAAGCAATAAATTCATCAAAGTCATTTGG
>NZ_BDDS01000038.1 GCF_001653135.1 Pseudoalteromonas neustonica | reverse complement strand
ATAAACTCACACAGTATTTACGTGGCTGGGGACACTACTACCTAATAGCCAACGCTTATCAACTAACAGTGGATTTAGATCATTGGATCCGCCGTAGGATAAGGATGTGCTACTGGCGGCAGTGGCGCTCTCTATTAAGGAATAGCACGTACTAAAGTACGCAGTTTAATGAAATTGGGTGTTAGCGAGCGACTCGCCATAGCCTGTGGTATCACCAGTACCAAAAGTAGGCGCTTGGAAACGAAGGCCCTTGTAGAAGCTCAAAAACAAAAGGAATTAACATTGCATTAGGCAATGATTACTTAGCGTCACAAGATTTAGTGTCATTGAAAGATATTTGGATCAATATTCATTACGGGAGATGAATCGCCCATTGCACTTCCTGTTAATAAAAAGCGCATGATGGGTGGTGTGGGGGCTGGAGGTTAGAGACCTCCGGCTACCAGATTAGGCATTTACTCGATGCTTTCTTTATTAGTAACTAACAACTTCAAAATACCTGTTGATAGCGACTCTAGGCTGTAACCAGAAAAAAAACTATGCCATAGCTTTGGTACTTTGTTAGTTAGAATGACTATTGCCATATTTTTATCTCTACAACACACAACAATTGAATGCTGGCCAAAAGTGCCACCATTGTGCCATGCTATTTCACCTAATTCTTGACTTTCACCAAGTGCCCAAGCAAATCCAATACTTTCCATTTTGGCTTCGTTGAAAACAGGTGATGTTGTCTCTTGTAGCAAAGCTTTCCAATCGTTACCAAAACAACCTAAATGAGCCTTTAGGAATTGAAGCATATCATTAGTTGTTGATCGCCATACACCTGCTGGTTCCATTCCATCCCATTTAAAATCAGGTAACTCTTTACCACTAGCACTATGCCCTTTAGCTAAACGCTGAGCATTATAAGCTTTACCACTTACATGAGTATCAGCCATACCTAGTGGATCTAACAAATGTTTTTTAACAGTTTCTTCGTATGTTGTTCCTTGGCATTCAGCCAAAATATTTCCAAGCAGTGCCATCCCTAAATTTGAGTATTTAAACTTACCTGTTTTAAGAGGCTTTTTAATGGCATTTAAAAAGTCATCAATTTGTGACTTATTGAAGCTAAGCACGCTTGACATAAACTTTGAATAAGAAAGATTTATTTCCTTAATCGGATCTGAAGGAAGGCCCGAAGTGTGTGTCACTAGTTGTTTGAGTGTAATATCCTTTACAATAGGTAAATTAGGACAATATTTCCCAACTCTATCGTCTATATCTACAACACCGTTCCTGGCAAGTATTGCTAATAAAGTAGCTGTAAAGGTTTTCCCTACAGAGCCAATTTCAAATACATCAACATTAATATTTTTATTAAAACCGTAAGAGGCATGAGATTGTGTACCGTCATCCCAAATAGCTACATTTAACTGCGGCCGTTTAGTTTTTTTTACAAACGCTTCGATTTTATGATCAACGTGATGATTCATACTAAATGCCTAACGAGCCTGTAGATTAACTCGTTTTAAATTTATTTTTATTGATGAATCAACCATAGCTGAGTTCCTATTTTGGTTCAATCAGTTATCGCTAGTTTACATAAAATTTAAAAAGAGAATGTGCAGTTGTTTTAATGGCTGTTTTAGAGTGGATTACAGGTGGCTAAGTGGCATATTTCGGTTTAAAAGGGTTCCCCTTTTTTAATGCATCGTGTTTTGCAGCTTTTCTATTTTATGAACAAGGCAGTACAGTTGCCAAAGAGCAGCAATATTGGTTTGAACAATTAAAATTTTGGATTGATGCACATGCGATAAAGTGCTTTGAATGCAGAAAGAAAACTCGTGCAATAAACCGGCTGAAATTAGCTATGCAAACTTGGTTATTAAAAAATCTAGAACGCCAGAGGAAAATCAATTACTCAAGTCTACAGCGCAGCAACTGTTTGATTTAGGTATGATCAACAAGGAAAATAAACTAAACGCTATTTGCAAAATGTAAATAGGCGTAATTAGAGGGATTTATGTATAAAAAAGGACAGCCACAAGGTTGAATGTGAGAACGCTAATTTTCTAAAAATTGTGCCTGTCCTATTATCTTGTCAAGCGTAGGCGCTGAGCTTGCTGACGCGTGTGATTGGTAGGTTGGTTTAAATTGTAGGTCGTTTTTTAGGGCGTATAATTCAAATTTACCACAGAGATCACAGAGGCACTTCGTGCTGCATCGGGGTTAAATATATGTTACAAGTTAATAATGTTTATATGTTTTAATAATGTTGAAAATGAAAGGTTTATATTTTAAAACTAATTTCAGTTCTAATTTTGTCTTTTGAGCGGCAAAGGCAAAAAGCAAGACGCGACCCCAATGAGTTTGAATCGGTAGCAATAACTCCTTCGCGCTTGAGATTCATTTTCAACCAATGTTTACCTTTTATGGCATTAGCCTCAGCCTGGTTATAGACACCACTGGGTTGATTTGAACTAGCGCAACCAAGTATAAAGTAACAAGCAAAAGCTACTACAAAAATACGTTTTAACATGTTTAATTCTTTTTCACTGAAGGTGATTTATAATGACTAAAATTAGCAGTCAGTTATGCAATCAGTTGGGCGCTTTGCGCTGTAACAACAGATAATACCGACTAATACTTATATGATAAGCAGTTAATTACAAGGTTTTATTTTACTTTCTTTTTAATCCTTTAAAAAAATAACAAACTGTTTTTAAAGGATTAAAAAACTATTCATTTTCTATTCAACTTAAAATAAGTTTTCAATAAGACTTCATTTGTTATTTTTTTTATCCTCGATGAAAAATTAACAAAGAGCGCCTTATCATGAAATTAAAAACACTCTCTCACATTATTTCCCTTATGCTATTAACGGGTTGTAGTTCCCAAATCGAGCGGATAGAAAACCCAGAACGAAAAACAAGTACTGCACCTTACGAGAACCTTTTTCCAAGCCACTTTATTGGAAACGGCCCGCACCACATCAATGATGATTTAGATTTACTAAAACCAGAAGAAAAAATGGTGGTTGAGAGAGCTTTTCTTGATCCCGTGCCATCGCATAAATACAGTAAAAGTTATGGTTACAACTTCGCAGATTTAGTTTACTCAGACATTAAAATTGATGAGCATAAGCAAGGTGAAATAACATGGTTAGGACATGCCAGCTTTTTAATTCAACAAATGAATAATGATGCGTTTGTTACCGACCCTGTTTTTCATGAGTTTGATGGTTTTTTAGGTTGGTTAGGGCAAAGTATGAGTACGTCGTTTGTTCGCCTTGGCGAGGCCCCTGTTAAAGCTAAAGAGTTAGACTTTGTCTCTGGTGTGTTGATTTCACATGACCATTTCGACCACCTAAGTAATAAAACTCTAAATGAATTCAGTGAAAGAACACATTTGTACTTACCGTTAGACAGTAGTAGTGACGTAGATTACAGCGTTGGACCAACAACCGAAATGGATTGGTATACGCAAACCCAACACAGTAAAACCCAAGTACACTTTTTACCTAGTAACCATAACTCTTCAAGAGGAATTTTTGATACCGATGATAGTTTATGGGGGAGCTGGATGCTGGATGATGGTGAATATAAAGTATATTTTGCCGGAGATACAGGTTATAGCGATGTATTCAAAGATATAAGAGCTAAAATGGGTCCAATGGATGTCTGCCTAATGCCAATAGTCGCTTACCATGAAGGAAAGCGACGTGTACATATGTCTCCCGAAGACGCAATACAAGCCGCAGAAGATTTAGGCTGTAAGGTTTTTGTTCCTTGGGGTTATGGCACGTGGACCTTAGGCTGTGAGCATGTGCATGAGCCTTTAAGACGACTCGATTTAGCGATTAAACAGTCGACACCAAACTTTACGGTAAAAACCTTAAAAATGGGTGAAAGCTTAAATTACCATAAGCTACTTAGCTCAACTAAAAGCTGACACAGCAATATATTTTAGCAAAATTGAGACGTAGTTCGTAGCAACTACGTCTCAAAATAGTCTAGCTTTATCAGCTCTGCTTTGTGCTTCTCTAACCAAAACACTGACGCATTTTCCCTAATATAGTTCCTGTATTCTGGCGTGTTGGGGTCACTAGTAAACTTTTGCAGTTGATACAGGAGCAGTGAAGCATGCAACGCATTATTGTGCTGGTAAGTTAATCTTGCGTTATTAAACGCTTGCTTAGCTACGCTAATTGCCGCAACATTATCTTTTTGAGCACGCAATAGCTTCGCTTTTTGATTAAGGTTAAAACTATTTTTTGGCTGCGAATCTGACAAAGATAATGCATCTTTCCACCTTTCATTGTCTATATACCAAGTGAATAGATCTTCAACACAGCTTTCATAAAGCCATTGATAACTTGATAATTTAGGTAAACTTAACGTTTTTAAATAGTATGACTCTGCTTCAATCGGACTCGATGCGAATAACGCTAGATGATAATAAATAGTAGCAAAATAAGCGTCATCAATATTATGAGTAATTAGTAGTGACTTAGCAGTATTTAAGTATTGATAACGGTTTACCAAGTCTCCCAACTTATGCGACAAAATTGATCCTGTTGTGTGGGCTGAGACTTGTGCTATAACATCACCTTTCTTGCTAGCATATTCACTCGCCTTTTTTATATGCTTCTGTAACTGAGCAGGCTGATGTTTTGCATAGGCAAGCCACGCTAATGATATTTCTATTTTATAAGCAATATCTGAAAACTTTGATTCCTTTACTTTAGCTAATGCACGCTGATAATACTTCAACGCATAGTGATATTCTCCTTGTTGGTGAAACCCCCCCCCTTTGAGGTACAACCCGAGTGCAATGTAAGGTGAATGTGGTCCTTGATGAGGGAATTCAATCAGTTTTTCGATTAAAGCTTTCGCAATATCATACTGTTGGTTACCAATCTGCTGTTTAATAACATGATATATAACGGAGGGGACCTGAGGTTGTTGCTCTAACAGTAATTGCAACTTTGCGCTTAATACCCTTGGGTTAGGCTCATTCAAGTAACCTGTTCGCTGAACATTCTCAATAGTATCATTAAGTGAGCTAGCCAAGTCCGTTTCGTTTTTAGCAATAACAAAACCATGCCAGTCCCGTTTAACTCCCAGTAGTTTGTACTCAAAAAGTAAACTCTCATTAAAAGAAGATAGATAACCCGAAATCAACATTGACTGGTCATCTAGTTTTGCATTTTCTCTCGTCATATCTGAATAGCGAAATAAAGCAGTTGTATCTAGTGAAGCTAACCGCGGATTATCGCCAAGATAATTTGCATTTTCGGCTATTCGTTTTTCAAAATGTGCAACCCTTTCTTTATCTAACTCGGCAGATATCGAAAAAGGGAGCAGGTATAGTTTACTGGCGACTTTATTTTGAGAGGCATTATCATTGAGCCAAAATAAAAGGATAGACATTGCAATTAAAAGCAAAGAGGCAATAAAGTACAAATAAGTTTGAGGCTTTCTACTTTTAGTCGCTACTTCATTTAGTTTTTCTGCTTCACTTGCTTCTTTGACTTCAAAAGGCAACTGCCATTGATAGCCTTTTTTAGGAAAGGTTTTAATCGCACTGCTCCCAAAAACACTGCGTAATTGACTAATATTCTGAAAAACAACTTGTTCAGAAACAGATTGCTGCCCCCAAATTTCATCGAGGATAGTTTCTTTACTCAGAATTTCATCGGTATTTTTGATAAATAAAGCTAATAGTTTTGCTTCATTACCTTTTAAAGCTTTGGGTTTTTCGTTGTAGTAAAGTGTAAAAGTATCTTGATCAAAATAATACTTTTCAAAATAATAGCGCATAAAAAATTCGTTAATGTATAGTAAGTTTGATACGCCCTCGTGGATGCATAAATAAACTACTAAAGCCAAGTGTATGGTTTATTTTATCAAAGACTTGGCAAGCAGACCATTATCAGTTTACTTAACCTGAACTCGGTTTAAGAGATATTTAACAAGTGGACATATCGGGAAAGTTATTTTTATGGATATCTAGCTTGATAGTTTTTCTTAATTTGAGGTGAATTTCGCGTCAATAGCTAACCTATTGCAAGTAAATTTAACGAAGATGTTATATAAATACTGCTAGAGAACCCTTTATTAAGCCGATCACAGGTTACTTAATATCGCCTAGCGAATGGCAGCTAAGTCTGAGAAAGAGTTAATTATCTACTTCGCAATAATCTATGTATACATCATTGTTGCGACCCCAACGAAGAAGGTTTTCTCTATTTATTTCTACCGTATCGTCCATACTACCTCTAGGAATATAACGAGACTGTAGAATAACTCCAACAGCCAAATTAAATTAAAAAACGAGCTCCTGTGATTAACTCTAAGCGTTTTTAAAGCATTAGGTAATGCATTTGGAACCAATAAAACAGGCTGTTTTTCTTAAAAAAGAGTAATTCTACAGCCACAACGCCCGCCTAACACGCAATGTGTTGGCATGGCTTTTTGCGTTGTTTGCCAAAACCATGACAACTTAACATTGTCGGAGCTAAGGCGCTTGTTAGGTGTTTTTATCACTTTTGTCTGGAATATCATTACATAAAGCACACTCTACACCTTTACGTGATTGATATAATCTTGAACATATAAA
>NZ_BDDS01000037.1 GCF_001653135.1 Pseudoalteromonas neustonica | reverse complement strand
TTATTTTCTTTGTTTTTTTTTCGCGTCCTCTTGCCTAGCTGTTTCTTACTTTGTTTGTCGTCGGTAGCGGCATATGTGTTGAATAGATAGTCTGGTTCCGCTCCATATTAATTTTATCCACTTGCTTTAAGTAGCAAACTCGATGCCCGAGTGGTGGAATTGGTAGACACAAGGGATTTAAAATCCCTCGACTAACAAGTCGTGCCGGTTCAAGTCCGGCCTCGGGCACCACTTTAAATTATTTTACCAAGGTAATTTAAAGAAGATAAAAATAGTTTTGCGGTACTAGCTCAGTTGGTAGAGCGCGACCTTGCCAAGGTCGAGGTCACGAGTTCGAGCCTCGTGTACCGCTCCAAATTATTTGGAAACATTTAGGCGGAATGGCAGAGTGGCCATGCACCGGATTGCAAATCCGTTTACCTCGGTTCGACTCCGGGTTCCGCCTCCATATAATTTAATCCACACGCTTTAATTAGCAAACTCGATGCCCGAGTGGTGGAATTGGTAGACACAAGGGATTTAAAATCCCTCGACTAACAAGTCGTGCCGGTTCAAGTCCGGCCTCGGGCACCAATCTATCTTTTATAGATTGCTTTAACTTAATATTACAAGTTAAAAATAGTTTATATAAATCTTATTTATCTTAATCTTATCTCTTAATACTTTTAGTTATTACTTCAAATTGTTATCCTAGATCTCATTGATTTTAAATTACCAACGAGTAGTTTTTATTACCACATCATTCATGTGATCGTGGTCTATAAGGATATTTATGAAAGTAAGTCATTCAGTTTCCTACGCGCTCACATTAATGCTGCTATTTATTTTAGTTGGCTGCAATAATGATGATTCAGAACCAACGCGCAGTGTTACAAGCAGTGCTACAAAAGCACAAAATTCACCACTAAACGATCCTTCCTTTAATTTAGCGCAAGTAAAACAAGATTACGCAAATACACCTTTAACTGTGCTTGATGTATCAGAACGAAGCCGAGATGGAAAAAACTCAATTGCGGTTACTTTATCTGTGCCACTAAACCCAGCAGACAACCACCAAAAATACTTTAATATTAGTAATAAAAAAGAAGGTGTGGCGGATGGAGCTTGGGTGCTGTCTAATTCAGGAAAAACAATTTGGTTCCCGTATGTAGAGCCACAAAAGAGCTATGATATTACGGTATATCAAGGATTGGTTGCAGCTAATGGGGAACGTTTAAGTCAAACTTACAGTACCCAAGTTACAACGAATAAACTTACCGCAAGCATTAATTTTGACACTACAGGGGCGTTTCTTACGAAAGGCTTAGGAAATGGTCTTCCTGTTGTGAGTGTAAATACGCGTGCCGTTGATATTAATTTTTACAAAATCAATGAAAAAGACAGCCAATCATTTTTGAATGAAATATCAAATCACCGCTATTATTGGGGTATAGAGCGAATCACACAATTTGGTGAATTAGCTTATACAGCAAGGTACGAATTAAATGCACCAAAAAATACCCGTGTAAAACGCAGTATTAATATTGATGGTATTAAAGCGTTAGAACCTGCAGGTATTTACCTTGCAGTCATGGTGAAAGCGGGCGGATATGAGCAGCATCAAATGATGTGGTTTAGCGTAACTGATATTGGCATGCATGCGCGTTTTTATAATAACCAAATTGACGTTCACACTTCATCGCTTAAATCTGGCAAACCAATGCAAGATGTTGAAGTAAGCCTACTTAATAATGAAGGCGAAATACTACAACAAAGTTTAACATCCCCTGATGGACAGGCTTCTTTTGTGACTAACCTCAATGCAGCATCTCTGATCAGCGCTAAGATGGGCGATCATTATTCTGTGATTGAAATAAATAAACCAGCGCTAGATTTATCTCAATTTGATATTGGCCTGCGGCCTAACACAGAGCAAGAATTATTTATTTACGCTCCAAGAGACTTATATCGACCTGGCGAAGTCATTGACTTTAATGCACTACTTCGAGATAAAGATGGGCGTTTAACGTCAACAAGTATTTTATCAGCAGTCATTAAGAGTCCTGATGGTACGCATGTTAAAACGTTTAAATGGGCGGGGGATGCAAGTAACTATTACAATAAAGCATGGTCAATTCCTCGTGATGCTCAAGTGGGTAGCTGGCAGTTTGAAGTATCCAGTGTAGATAAATCGGTATTTATTTTTAATTTTAAAGTCGAAGAGTTTTTACCTGAACGTTTAAAATTAACCTTTAACCCTCAGAGTGAATTAAAGCGTCTTGTTGTTAACAAACATCAAACACTTACTCTGCCTGTTTTAGGCGAGTACTTATACGGAGCTCCAGCTTCGGGTAATCGTTTATCAACACAAGTAAATATAGCCCAGTGGCGTAGGCCTGTATTAGCATTACCAGAATTTGAATTTGGTAACATTCAAGAGACTGCTTTTAATACCCGTAATGATTTAACGGATGTTGAACTTGATAATAAAGGACAAGGAAAGCTGGTTTATAACGCTGATTTTTCAACGTTAAAAAGCCCACTGCGAGTTCAGTTTATTAGTAGCTTGTATGAATCAGGGGGGCGTCCTGTATCGCGGGCTTATTCAGGATTAGTATGGCCAGAAAATACGATGCTCGGCATTCGTAGTAGCTTTGGTGAACGTAACCCAGAAGCTAACTCTAAAGTCAGCTTTGAGATTGTTAATGCCTCACTTGATGGTGAAAAGCATATAGCGACTAATTTAGATATTAAGCTGATAAGAGAAGATCGCCGTTATTTTTGGGTATATACGCAAAGTGAAGGGTGGCATTACCAATGGGATGACAACGAGTTTGTTGAGCTTACTCAGTCAATAGATATTGAAGCCGGTAAAACAGCTCAAGTACGGTTTCCAGTTGAGTGGGGACGTTATCGTTTAGAAGTAAAAGATCCCGAAAATAACTTGTTTTCTAGCATGCAATTTTACGCGGGTACAAATTGGTATGAAGATTGGCAAGCGGCACAAGCCGGCAGTGGTGCCGCGCAACCAGATAAAATAACGATGGCGCTTGATAAAGCTGCGTATAGCGTAGGTGATACAATAAAAGTGAATGTAATTCCGCCAGAAGCAGGCGAAGCTATCATTATGGTTGAAGGTGATGAGCCACTTTGGATGAAGCGAGTGTCTATTTCAAGTGAAGGTGCAGTCGTTGAAATACCTTTTTCGAAAGAATGGCAACAACACAACCTTTATATTAGTGCTGTTGTGTTGCAAGCGGGCAGCAATGAGCAAAGTTTGACGCCAAAACGCAGCTTTGGTTTAGTGCATTTACCCTTAGACAGAGATTCACAGCAACTTGATATTACCTTCGATGTAGCCGAAAAAGCACTTCCAAACAAAAATTTACCCGTTAAAATTAACGTTAAGCAGGCGGCAGATAATAAATCTAAACACGCTTTTATTACCTTGGCTGCTGTGGATGTTGGAGTGCTGAGTATAACGGATTTTGCAACCCCAGATCCGTTTGATGCATTCTTTGGGCAACGTCGCTATGACGTTGATGCACGAGATGTGTACGATAAAGTAATCGAAGTTAGTCAATCAGATAAAGCGAATTTACGTTTTGGTGGCGATACAGACCTAACGCGAGGTGGAAAGGCCCCACAATCAGAGGTAAATATTGTCTCTTTATTCAGCGGCTTAGTGGCTTTGAATCAACAAGGTGAAGCAAATGTAGACTTAGCGATCCCGGATTTTAATGGACGCTTAAAATTAATGGTTTTAGCTTTTTCAGATAATGAATTTGGTAGTGCCGAGCAAGAAGTAACCATTGCAGCACCAGTCGTTACGCAAATTGCAATGCCACGTTTTTTAGCGATGGGTGATAGCACAACGATTGCCCTAGATGTTACTAACCTCAGTGGTGTAGAACAAACACTAGCCGTTAGCTTTGAAGCAAATGGAGCAGTAAAGCCATTTACTGATGATAAAGATATTAGGCTACTTAATGGAGAAAAAACCACATTAACGTACCGAGTTGATGCTGAAAGCCCGATTGGCAACGCCTATTTTAATGTGATGGTTAAAGGTGATGCGCTTGAAGAAAGTGTGCAACGGCAATGGCAATTAGGATCACGCCCCAGCTATAGTGCAACACATACCAAAGTTCAAAAAGTATTATTACAGGGTGAAAAGCTGGAACTAGATAAGCGCATAACTGATGAGCTTATTTTAGACACCGTGCAGGCCAGCGTATCTATTTTTAATCGCGCAGGCATAAACCTACAAAATCAGCTAACACATCTGATGCAATATCCTTACGGTTGCCTAGAGCAAACCAGTAGCCGTGCTTATCCACTTATTTTTGCCAGCCCAGAGAAACAAATATTAATGGGTATTAAAGGTGTGAGTGAGCAAGAGCGCTTAGCCATGATAAACCAAGGTATTGACCGTTTAGCTACTTTGCAGCTCAGTAATGGCGGTTATGGCTTATGGAGTAATAAGTCAACAGAAGAATATTGGTTAACTGCGTATGTGGGAGATTTTTTACTCAATGCGCGAGAAATGGGTGTAAATGTACCCGAAACACTCTTAAGTAAAACGCTTTCACGACTTCAGCGCTATATTGCACGTAGCGGCAGCTTTTACAATGAACCTTGGAGCGATGATCCCAAGCATAGTAATTTTGCTTACAAAGCCTATGCAGCATATGTTCTATCACGTGTGAACCAAGCGCCATTGGGAACTCTGCGTAGTCTTGCTAAAAATCAAGCGGATGACGCGAAAAGCGGATTACCACAAGTGCACCTAGCCATTGCTTTGGCTAATATGGGTGACAAAAAACGCAGTGATGCGCTATTCATTCGCGCTTTAAATAATATACCCACGAAAAGAGAACACTACTTAAGTGATTATGGAAGTCAAATACGAGATTTAGCGATGATGATTCATTTAATGATCAAACATCAGCAACACGCCCAGCATCAACAAAAAGCAATTGCACTTAGTTTTAAATTAGCCGATTTACTAAATCAACGAACGTATTACAGCACACAAGAGCGTAATGCATTATTTTTAGCGGGCTTGTCGCTGCAAATAAATAACAACACATTGTGGTCAGCACAGCTAATTTTAGGGAGTGCTAACTCAAAGAAAGACACGCTGACAGCCAATGAGCATACTCTGCAGCAAAAAACGGTATTTAAACAGGCCTTAACAGCGGAAAATTTACAGCACTCGGTTACAGTAATGTCTAAAAATGAAGAGCCATTATTAGCGACGATCAATATCAGCGGTTATGGTAAAAAAGCCCCTGTGCAAAGTACGAATGGAATAGCTATTGGGCGTCGTTGGCTTAATGTAAAAGGGCAAGAAGTAAAAGTTAATGAAGTGAAGGTGGGAGAGCTATTTTTAGTTAATTTAACAGTGAATGCCGATCAAAGAACACCTGATGCCATGGTTGTTGAATTACTACCTGCTGGTTTTGAGCTCGAAAATCAAAACCTAGCCCATGCAATTAAGCTTGATGAAATAGTAATAGACGGGCAAAGCATTACACAATGGCAACAGCAAAACCCAGTTAAACACCAAGAATACAGAGATGATCGGTTTGTAGTGGCACTTGAATTATATAAAGGCCGTACAGCACAATTATTTTATTTAGTTAGGGCGGTAACGCCGGGCATATATAAAGTGCCATCATCATTTGTAGAAGACATGTATAGGCCAGAACTACGAGGCGTCGGTAAGGCGACGAATGACATTACTATCAGTCAACCAAGTACAGCAAAGTAGTGAGAATTAAGCTAACGAAAAAGAGGGTTTGTAAATTTTTATTAGTCGCTTTAGCGTAAAAAAAATAATCGCAGGCTCTGCTGCTGCGCTCATTTTTTGGTGTGTTTTGTTGTTGTCAATAAGTGCTTTGCTGTTGGATTATTTATATCCACTTAAGCTACCGCAAGGGACTTACAGTATGGCAGTTACAACCAATTCAATTACACCGATAAGTAAAACGCGTGCAAAACAATTTGCACGCGTTGTGGTCGATGAAAACAATAGACCATTACGTACTTTTGCTGACGATAATGGGATATGGCGTTACCCAATATCGTTGCAGCAAGTTTCACCGCTATATATTGAAGCTTTAATAAACTATGAAGATCGCTGGTTTTGGTATCATCATGGCGTTAATCCATTTTCAGTATTACGCGCTACTTATCAAAATATTACACAAGGGCGAATTATTTCAGGAGGTTCAACACTGTCAATGCAAGTTGCGAGAATATTGCACCCTCACTCACGTAGTATTTGGGGAAAGCTACAACAGGTATTGCGAACATTACAGCTTGAATGGCATTTAACTAAACCACAAATACTACAACTGTATCTTAATAACGCCCCTTTTGGTGGCACAATAGAGGGCGTGGAAGCCGCCAGTTATAGTTATTTAAATAAATCAGCGCAAGCGTTAACACACGCAGAAGCTGCATTATTGGCAGTATTACCACAAGCGCCCACACGGTATCGCCCCGACTTACATAACCAAGCAGCGCAACATGCACGTGATAAAGTGCTCAACCGTCTTGCAGAGTTTAAAGTGTGGCCGCAAAGCGTCATTGACGATGCAAAATTAGAGCATGTTTATAGCAGTCGCTTTAAATCACCGCAATTAGCCCCTTTGTTTGCAAGACGATTATTAAATCAACACCCAAAACAATTGATCATTAAAAGCACAATTAATGGAGAGTTACAGCAAAACTTACATGACTTAATTACAAACTACATTACACAATTACCAACGCGAAGTTCTGCAGCTATTTTGGTCGTGGATAACCGTACTTCGGCGGTTAAAGCGTATATAGGGACTGCTGATTTTGCTAATACAAAACGTTTTGGTTACATAGATATGATCCAAGCTATTCGATCGCCAGGCTCCACACTTAAACCTTTTTTGTATGGCTTAGCGTTAGACGATGGTTTAATCCATTCGCATTCATTATTAGCAGACACTCCTAGAAATAATGCACACTATCGTCCTGCAAATTTCAGTGGTGGTTTTAATGGGCCAGTATCGGTGCTTAGTGCATTGCAACGTTCTTTAAATATCCCCGCGGTTGACCTATTGCAGCGTTATGGCGTGAACCGCTTTGTTAGCCAATTAGATAATGCGGGATTAGCACTGTCTATTCCTCA
Source organism: Pseudoalteromonas neustonica (assembly GCF_001653135.1). Lineage (GTDB taxonomy): Bacteria > Pseudomonadota > Gammaproteobacteria > Enterobacterales > Alteromonadaceae > Pseudoalteromonas > Pseudoalteromonas neustonica. The sequence goes on along the minus strand of NZ_BDDS01000037.1, from coordinate 3,380 downwards.
CAATGAGCCTAATTTATCAGTCATATTGGGCGGGGCAGGAACGTCATTAGAAGGCTTAGTTCAACAATACAGTGCATTGGCAAATGAAGGACAGGTGCACCAACTACGTTATTTACAGCATGAGTTAGCACAACCAAAATCAACACGGCGTTTATTATCGCCTGCAAGTGCGTGGGTGATCCAAGCTATTTTATCAGGGATTAGCCGCCCAGGTAGCATTCATACTTTGGCCTCTATGTATGAAACTAAAAAAATAGCCTGGAAAACAGGCACTAGCTATGGTTACCGTGATTCATGGGCAATAGGAGTGAATAAGCACTATACAATTGGCGTATGGGTCGGTCGACCTGATGGCACACCTATGCCTGGTCATTATGGTGGCAGTACTGCCGGGCCATTATTATTTAAAGTGGTTGATAATTTGGACCTCGATACAGTAAACATATCAAAACCGGATAACGTAACGGCAAAAAATATTTGTTGGCCATTAGGCACATTATATTCTGATCAAACAAAAATGTTTTGTCAGCAAAAGCATCAGGCATGGGTAATCGATGAGGTTGTGCCGCCAACTTGGCATCGTGAAGATGCTGATGCATGGCAAAATGGTCTTTTTACCTATTGGTTCAATCCAATCAACCAACAGCGGGTATCAATAGATTGCAATATAAAGGGTAAGCGCGCAAAACAAGTAGCGCTTTGGCCAAAAGTACTTGAACCATGGCTTATTAAAAACCAACGCAGAGCAGCCCTCATTCCAAAGCTTGATAAACAATGCGTAGGTGCATTGCCATCTGCAAGCGCAACACTCAGAATTGTTGGTATAGAAAACAAGAGCATTTATCGAAAATCTGGGGTAAATGGCGAACCACCCAGTATTATATTGAAAACGGTAGGTGGAAGCGGACGTAAAAGTTGGTATATAAACGCTAAACAACACTACCAAACGTTAGAAAATGAGACGACCACTCATGTTTTTAGTGAGACAGCACAAGGTGATCAACAAATTATTGTACAAGACGAGTTGGGTAATACTGATATGGTAACTATCAGTCTTTAAATATTTGAAAACTAATAATGAGTGTTTTTGATAGGAGAAATATACCCAAGTCACGATCAAGATATGAGCGTTGCTTTTAAACTACCCCTTAAAGGAACCGCCATTATTGCGAAGTAACGCCTCAATAGTAAGCTCTGTGAAACGCTGAACCCTGCATCTTGAGGTGACTTGGGTACACACCAAAGTTTAAATAAATTAAACTTTGGTGTGATTTTTTACTTGTGCCAAATCCCTTTAGGGATTGATTCATCAAGCTTTTTATTTTGAGTAGGATCAAACGTTGGTAGTTTACCTGCTTTACGCTGAGCGGTGTAATCATTAGCTAGCCAAAAGACAACACCAGAGAGCATAAATAGTGCAATAACATTTACTATCGCCATTAAGCCCATTGATATATCAGCTAACGTCCAAATTAAGCCAAGTTCACTCACTGAGCCAAACATAACCATGCCAAGCACAATTAGGCGAAATATAAGCATGCCATGAGCATGATTGTGCTCTAAGAACATCAAGTTAGTTTCTGCGTACGAGTAGTTAGCGACAATCGATGTAAAAGCAAAGAATAAAATAGCGATGGCAACAAAAATAGCACCCCAACTACCCACATGCTGTTCAAGTGCCGCTTGTGTTAATGCAATACCAGTTACACCAGAGTCTGCAACTAATTGATCTGAGAGAAGGATCAAAGCAGCTGTTGCACTACAGATAACAACGGTATCAATAAATACACCGAGCATTTGTACATAACCTTGCGAAGCCGGGTGTGGAGGATTTGGTGTCGCGGTGGCAGCTGCATTTGCAGCACTACCCATACCAGCCTCATTTGAGAATAAGCCACGTTTGATACCTTGGATCATTGCTTGCATTACACCATAGCCAATTGCACCAGCACCAGCTTGTTCAATACCAAAGGCACTATTGATAATACGCATAAATACAGCGGGCAATTCTTGTGCATTTATAGCACATACATAAAGTGCAACAAGTAAATATGCTAACGCCATAAATGGCACAACTAATTCGGCAAAGCGAGATATTGTTTTCAGACCACCAAATATAATAATGCCAGAGCCAACAACTAACATTAAGCCAACAACATAATTAGGAATACCAAAGGCTACTTCAAAAGCTGCAGCGATTGAGTTTGATTGCACTGCATTAAACACTAAACCAAAGGCAAGTATCAGGCACAAAGAAAATACGATACCCATCCAGCGTTTACCCAAACCATATTGCATATAATAAGCTGGGCCGCCTCTAAAATTACCATGTTCGTCACGAATCTTGTAAGCCTGCGCCAACGTACTTTCAGCAAAACTTGTTGCCATGCCTATTAAAGCAATTAGCCACATCCAGAAAATAGCACCTGCACCGCCTAAATAAAGTGCAACAGCAACACCTGCCATATTACCTGTCCCAACACGGGCGGCGAGGGAAGTACAAAAAGCTTGAAATGACGAAATACCATCTTTATCGCACTGGCGAGAATTGAACATGACTTTAATCATGTGTGGGAATTGCACAAATTGAATAAACTTGAGTTTAATAGTAAAGAACAGTCCAGCTGCTATTAATAAGTAGACAAGGATATGACCCCACAGCAGCCCACTAATACTATTTATTATATCTATCATGTTATATGCCTAATGAACGAGTTAAAAAAACAGCGGGCAACTTATCATAAGCGAGGCAGATAGTTTAGTGTAACAATGAAAAAAGCTACGTTATCCACAGGCTTTTGTGGGTAACATGTCAGTTTCTTTTGTGTATCTTACAAAAGCGAAATAAATGCAATATTAGTGATAATAACGCTTGCGTAAAATCCGCCGCGCCCTATAATGCGACCCCACTGAGACGGCAGAGCGCAACGCTTAGCGGGGCAAGAGTTAATCAGTGAGTCGAGTAAAACTTGAGTTTAGATTTTTTAGAAAGTTTAAAATTAAGTGTTGACAAAAAAAGTGGAAAGCGTAATATGCGCAGCCCTAGCGAGATAAAGTTTAACTTTAATCGCAACGTTCTTTAACAATATAAAGCAATCATCTGTGTGGGCACTCGTACAGATTGAGTTCTAACAGCCGAACTTAACTTTCTTTTTAGATAGGTAAGCAAGGCAAATAAATTTAGAGTCTCAATGTGATTTCTCGAAAGAGAAACTGAGTGACCAACAGAATAGTTATTTTTAATAATTATTCAGCACAGTCAATTCAATATCGAAAGATATTAAATAAATTCAGAATTCATTGAGCAGGTTCTTCATTCTTTATTGGATGAGAACAGAAAAAACTTTTAATTGAAGAGTTTGATCATGGCTCAGATTGAA
>NZ_BDDS01000036.1 GCF_001653135.1 Pseudoalteromonas neustonica | reverse complement strand
TAATAATGGCTTTATCATTCAGCCTCTTTGCTTTTTTATCATCAACATAGAGCACTAAGTGCGTGTGGTTACTCATTACTGCATAAGCACACACATCAATACAAAATACCTTGGCTAGACTCAGTAGCTTCTCTTCAACCCACCCTCTGCGGTGCTCATAAGACTTCCCTGTAAAACAGTCTTCACCGCATAAAAATGCTTGGCGTACACAGCGAGAAATACAATGATAGTATTTTGTATCAACCAAACTTATTTGACGCTTTCTTGCGATTGCCATATTACACCCTGTTTGTTTTTTGCACTAATTAAAAGTTAGTGCAAAATATAGAAAATACAAACTTTAGAATGGGTGTCATCTTTGTTGGATCTGCCTTGCATGTATTTTTGAGTAAGCAAAGTGCCCTTACAGAGTTTATGCCAGCGGATAATAATGGCTTTATCATTCAGCCTCTTTGCTTTTTTATCATCAACATAGAGCACTAAGTGCGTGTGATTACTCATTACCGCATAAGCACACACATCAATACAAAATACCTTGGCTAGACTCAGTAGCTTCTCTTCAACCCACCCTCTGCGGTGCTCATAAGACTTCCCTGTAAAACAGTCTTCACCGCATAAAAATGCTTGGCGTACACAGCGAGAAATACAATGATAGTATTTTGTATCAACCAAACTTATTTGACGCTTTCTTGCGATTGCCATAGGACACCCTGTTTGTTTTTTGCACTAATTAAAAGTTAGTGCAAAATATAGAAAATACAAACTTTAGGATGGGTGTCATCTTTGTTGCTCATTACTGCATAAGCACACACATCAATACAAAATACCTTGGCTAGACTCAGTAGCTTCTCTTCAACCCACCCTCTGCGGTGCTCATAAGACTTCCCTGTAAAACAGTCTTCACCGCATAAAAATGCTTGGCGTACACAGCGAGAAATACAATGATAGTATTTTGTATCAACCAAACTTATTTGACGCTTTCTTGCGATTGCCATAGGACACCCTGTTTGTTTTTTGCACTAATTAAAAGTTAGTGCAAAATATAGAAAATACAAACTTTAGGATGGGTGTCATCTTTGTTGTTTGTTGTTGAAAGATATTTGGATCAATATTCATTACGGGAGATGAACCGCCCATTGCGCTTCCTGTTAATAAAAAGCGCATGATGGGTGGTGTGGGGGCTGGAGGTTAGAGACCTCCGGCTACCCGATTATGCTTACAGCACCCTGAAAGATTCCACCCATTGGCTATAACCATCTGTATTTTCGTCCAATTTAGTAATCGGCTTCGGGTTTTCCAAAGGTAACACTTTTGAAATAAACGCAATTCTATTTTTATATAGTTTAATGGTGCATATCCACGTGCTAGCTACGTTTTGGTAAGTTCCCTTAGCTAAGAATTTGTGAGAGGTAGAATCAGGCAAATTTCGCTGCTCTATGACATTGAACTGGCCAGTAGAGCTAAACCTTTTCTGAGAGTGTTCATTTACAATGTCGGGAAGAACTTTTTGAAATTGCTCAGTTGTCATTTCTTTGGGTAGTGTAACCCACTCAATAGTGTGTAACCCTTGAGGAGTCCAGTAACCTGAACCAATGAAAAAATCGACGAATAATTGATTGGGATAAACTGTATCTTTAGCATTTGGATGAATCAACGCAGGTAAATCTACAATAAATTCATTATTTGGAGATGTATATGTCTCATTTTTAAAGTCCATCTTTCCTGAAACATTTAGCGTAGAACATGACATCAAGAAGAAAACCAAACCAAGTATTGCAGCAATTCTCAAAATTAACTCCTGTAAGCATAACGAGGCTGTAGAATAACTCTAACAGCCAAATTCAATTAAAAAACGAGCTCCTATAATTAACTCTAAGCGTTTTTAAAGCATTAGGTAATGCATTTGGAACCCATAAAGCAGGCTGTTTTTCTTAAAAAAGAGTAATTCTACAGCCACAACGGCCTGTTAACAGGCAATAAAATAGTTGACTAAAATAAGCGACGATGGAGCAAAAGCCAACTGTTTTTTGTCCTTGTTTAACAGCTTGTTAGCTATAAATTTGTATCAAGCTTGAGTAACTCACCTGATAAAACATTAAGGTATAATAAATCGTGTCGTATTCTGTAGCCGTATAAACCAAAACAAGATTATTATTGATAATTTGATAGCCTTCTATATTTTCCATAACTGATGTTAATTTAGAACCATCATACTCCGATACTAATAACTCTTTTTTATCATATTGGTTTAAGAAACCATCTTTATTAGTGTCTTTTTTTGCTACCGAATATATGTTTTTACTTAGAATATTTCGGTACTGAGTTTCCTTCTCTTGAGTTGGAGAAAACTCAACAATTAGTGCATTGCTCGAAAATAATAAATTATTTTTTTCACCAACCTTAGTAAACATTAAATTAACTGCGTTGCTGCTTAAACTTAATGATGATGAAACAACTATCATTTCCGCATTGGCACTATAAGATTGTTCTTCCACTATTTTATCTGAGGTTATTTCTAATAAATGTACGTCTTTTATTTGACCTACATATCTTTTTTCTAATTTTGGTTTTTGGTGTTCTTTTTGCGCATCATCATGATCAATAACTTGAACCGTTGGTTCAGAGTAATCTTTTCTTAGTAGATCCTTGATGATGTTTTTACCTATCGCAATAATTACAATTATCGCTGCGATAAATAGTAATACCTTATTGGATTTCTCAATGAAATTCATAATACGAGTGCCCAACTAGAACCCCTTATAGTTAACAGCGTTTTACCAAGAATACCGATAAACACTTTGCTAAAAGTGGCCGTACTCACATAAATACGCATTAAAATTTATAATAATATTATTAACTTACTAATTTATGATGACGATGACAACAAAAATTAGCACTACCATACCGAGAATTTACTTAATCAAGAACTGACATTTTTGTTAACCGAGAATAAATAACGTACATTAAAATAAAATCAATAAGTTACGACCAGCGCAAAATACAAAGCGAGAATTAAAACTAATTACATACCGAGAATTTTAGTATCGAAATCGCCCCCCCCCCTATTAAGGGTACGATTTACCCTTGTTTTAGTGATACAAAAAATGCGCCGTACTCTTCACATTCAAAATGTCTGTTAAGCTTTATTTAATTCGAAAAGCGGTAAAACATTCTGGGAGAGTATGGTTTGAGGTATGAAGTTAAGTCGCTCATTTCAAGAAAAAAGAGGGGCAGATCACTTGCCCCTTTGTTTAGTTACTTTGATAGTTTGTTGTGAATTTCGTTGGGTTTAGTGGTACTCAACTCAACCTATGCGGATGCTTTGAATAGTAATATTTTAGGGTGCGACGTATTTTAAAAAACAAAAAAGGCAGGTTCACTTTACCTGCCTTTTTATGACTACCCTTTTATTTGTTACTCTTTTATTTGTTGAGCAGCTACATTACTCAGCTCGCCCTTGCACACCGTAAATTGCAGGGCGTTTTAGCTGGGCATTTAAAGGTAAGTAACACGCTAGTGCACCGAGGCTAATTACAAACAATAACGTCATAAATAACATACCAAACTGTATAATTTGTGGTATGCCACCAGCAATGAATTGCAATGGTTGCTGTAAGGTCAGCAGTAACGTAATACTCAGTATTATGCCCGCTATTATTGCGCTGCCATTTTGCTTAAATACCAACAAAAACAATGCCAGTGGCTTTGCGCCAATACATAAATGAATGCCTATTTCAGCGCGGCGTAACAATACCGAGTAACGCATAATGCCTATCAAACCAATGCTGGTTAGGGCAATGGTTGCTGCGATAATCATCAACGTTGTCGCCGATACCACATAATGGCGAAACAGTGCCGTGTCGCGCTGTGCATTTAACGGCTCTAACTGATGCACCGACAACCCTGAGTTGCTATTTTGCAATAACGTATTAAGCGTATTTTTTGTTAATTGCTGGCCCTGCTTAAGCGCTACAATAAATGAACGATAGCCTTTACGTGCTAAAAACGCTTTTGGTTGTGCCTTACTTTGCCCAGGAATGGGCATTGCTTTGACTATGCCTATAATTGTCAGGTCATTCTCGCGCCCTGAGGTCATATCAAAACTTAGCCGCTTGCCTAACGCATTGCCATCTGGCGATAACTGCTTTGCAAACACATCGTTAATAATAATGACCTTTGTATTGCTTTTAGTATCCTCGTTTGTAAAACCTCGCCCCTGTAACACGGGTTGTTTAAGTAATGAAAAATACTGTGCATCAACTGATTTACCATAGGGTAGTACGCTTTGATTGCTTGCCACCTCAACCAATGACCAAGTAATTAAATTATCGTTAATCGGTGATGATGAACGACTTACTTGCCTAACCTCGGGTAATAAAGCAATCTCGTTAGCTACTTGATTTAATAATTGATTTGCTTGTTCTCTATCTGCCGCTACATGGCTTGCTAAATTAACCTCTAGACTGATTAGTTGATCAAGTGGCACTGTAAAAGCATCGTCAATATTGGTTTTATTCACGTTAAAGACTAAAAAATTAATAAATAATAATGTACACGCTACCGCTACTTGAAAGGCGACCAAGCCTTGCCATACGCGCTTACCTACCTGTACTGCTGTACCTTTACCTGCTGATTTTAAACCGCCAATTAATTGTTGATAATTTATAATTCGCGTACATAAAAAGGCGAACAACGTGGTTAATATTAAGCCGCTAAACAATGTGATAAGAAATGATACTGCGTTGATAGAAAGCTCATTAGCGCGCGGTAATATTGCCATGGCAAAATCGCTTAAGGTTGCTAAAAAAGCCGCCGCGAGCGCAAGCCCAATGCTACTTGCCAAAGCAATGAGTAAGGCAACCTCTAGCCAAAATTGCTTAAACAAAGTAAGCCGTGTTGCACCCAGTGCCGCACTCAGTGCTAATGTATGTTTGCGCGCTGCTGTTCGTACTATAAACACGTTACTAATATTTACGCAGGCAATAATAACCAAACCCGCAACGGCTAAAATAAGCCAATAAATATTTTGTGGCGTTTCTTTTAAAATCACTGTTTGCAAGGTGTTTAGCTCAAGCTCGATATGCCAACCTGCAAAAAATGCTTCTGTATCAATATGCTGCTGCCATACGTTATCCACATACTGCGATAACGTTTTACTTGCCTGCTCAAGGCTTATATTACTTGGTAATTTGGCTACAAAATGACTGCGCGAATAACGGTTCCACCAAAACGGCTTAGCTTCTGCTGAGGTTAAATTGTAATCCCACGGGAGCCACACAGCGGTCGTTTGCCCCGTTTTGATAAGTGCAGGCGATTTAAAATCAGCCGCTGCCACACCTATAATTTTAAACTGCTGAGCACCTATGCTCAGTGTTTGGCCTATTATATTATCTTTGCCGGCAAAGTCATTTTGCCAAGTTTGATAGCTTATAACTGCAACGGGGTTAAAGCTATCAAGGACTTCAGTTTGCGTAAAACCACGCCCTAAATGCAACTTAATGGCGAACATATCAAACCACTGCGGGGTAACAAATGAGGTGTTTACTATGGGTAAGCCCGCTACATCATCTAAGCGTTGTTCACCGTAATACACCAATGCCACTTGCTCAAATAAATTATGGTTTTTATATAAATCAATTAGTGCTGGGTAATTAAAAGCGCGGGTATTGAGCGTGCCTGTTTGGTCAATTTGAGCGTACTCAGCTTTAACTAAACGCGCTTGGTCAGGATACGGTAGCGGTTTTAACAGCATAATATACGCCAGTGTGAGTACGGTAATTAGTGCAGCTAACACTACACTTAATGTTGTAATGACACTTAGGCTATAAACCCGATGATTTATTAAATTAGCAACGGCACTTTTAAGGTTGTAGCTCATTATTGTGCCCCCGTTAGTAATTGATTAACCGGCTTAGTGACGTATTTTTGCATTACCAACACAATAATCATAAAAGTTAGTAAGGTAATAACCAGTAAAGTAAACCCGCCTAAAGCAGCGCTTAATGGGTTTGCTAACGAGACTGTGGTTAAGTTAAAAATTCCTATTTTTGTAAACACAATAGCTAACACAATGGTAAAGGCACTCACAAAGCCAAACAGCAGGTACTTGGCATGATCAAACAGCATTAATAGCACAACCTGATAAAGCTTAGCACCTATAGCCATTCGCGTAGCAATTTCAGTAAGCCGTATTTGTAAGCTAATACTTAGCACACCATACAAACCAATTGCGGCAATAAACAGTGCGCTTACGGCGGTGCTAATTGCACCATAGAGTGCGAGTTTGCTATGACTAAGCTGCTGCGCATGTTGCTGTTCAAGGCTTATAAATTCACTAATTGCTAAGCGGCTATCAATGTTATTAAGCACACTTAATAGCTGTTGCCTTGTTATTGTTTGTTCGGTGTTTGTTTGTTCGGTATTAGTTTGTCCTGCTTTCGTTTTAATTAAAAAATTAAGTGCCCCAGGGTTTGAGGCTTGATACATTACAAATCGCTCGCCATCAATGTTAGGTAAGTGTTTGTCTGCAACCACGCCAATCACTGTAAACTCACGCTGTGTTGGTGTAATGCGCGTGCCTACGGCGTTGCCTTCTGGACTTAGATAATGAGCAAACGATTGGTTTATAACAATGCCTGAATCGCCGTCTACTAGCTCTTGGTAATTAAAGTTACGCCCAGAAAGCAGTGGTAAATCAAGTAATGAAAAGCTGTGTTCGTCGGCTAGATTTATAAAGCTGGTGTATCGCTCTTGGCGTTTTACATCGTTTATTGGCCAGCCCCAATGATGTGCAAATGGCGAGCGAGCCCGCGATACTACCTCTACACCCGCTAGGCTATTGAGTGCGTTAACTGTTGCTTGTACAAACTCTTTACTTTGCTCGCGGCTTATTGGCTGCGCGCCTACGGCTTCTACCGATAAGCTATAACGATCAGCCACAGCAAAACCCAGTGGTTGATTTACTTTTTTAAGCGCGTCGTTTATTACCAGTGTTGATGCAAACATCAGCACGCTGGCAAAAGTGATCTGTAAAACAATAAATACTTGGCGTTTGACGTTGTTAATTTGACTACTTTGCCCTTTTCCTGAGCCACTCAATTGTGATTGTAGCTGCCCATAATTTAAATGTGGCGTACTCACCTTTGCTAAAATAACACCGGTAAACACCACAAATAATACAACTGTAAAATAAGAAACCCAGCCGAGCGCAAGCTCATTCACTCTTGGTAAAAACTCGCCAAACTGTGCTTTTATCAGCATTAACGCTAATTGTGCAAGTACTAACGCCAAGCAACTAGCAATGATCAACAAAGTCACAATATCCACTAAGTTACGCATATAAATGTGCTGTGTTTTTGCCCCAACAACATGATGAATAGCAATAGTGTGACTTTGCAGCTGATATTTAGCTAACAATAAATTAGCTACGTTTGTTAAGGCAATCAGTAGTAAACCCACAGATGCTGCAATAAGCACCTGTAAAATAGTTTTACTGTCGCCTAAAATAACTGTGTGTAATGGCGTTACTTGCATATTAAGCTGCCAACCTTTTAAAAAGGCACGCTCGGTCACTTGTGGCAGCCATAGTTGATTAGCGCGCTGTGCAAGCTTTAAAGCAAGTTGTGCAGGGTCAATATTAGTGTTTAATTTAGCTAACATAGCTATCATTGGGCTGATACCAGCCCAGCTCTGCGTTTGATCTTTACGTGGGTTATAACTAAACGGCAGCCATACCTCTCGTGTTTGTGAAGGTCTGTGCATTTGCGGTTCATGAGCAAACTCGTCAAGTACACCGCTGACACTAAAATGGCTCCCTCCAACGCTTAAGGTTTTGCCTATCACGTCGGTATTTGCAGCAAAATGTTGCTGCCAAAACTGATAACTAATCACCGCTTGAGGCCGTTGTTGATCTAAAGCGGTCGTGTCATTTATTACGCTTAAAGGGCTCCCTAGGTGCATTTCCCAACCGAGTAAGTCAAACCACTGCGGGGTAACATAACTCACAAAAACTTTAGGCTGGTTTGGCAACGAGCTAATAATAGCCTCGTCATAATAATTAAGGGCTGCCACACCAAACTCACTTTGATTATTATAAATATCAAGTACACCTGGGTAAGTGAATGCACTATTATCAATTGCGCCATTTTGCTTTATTTGTTGTTGTTCTATTTTATAAAGTGACGACTGCTCTGGGTACGGTAATGGCTTTAAAATAACGTTATACGCCAAAGTAATAACACAAATAAGTACCGCAAGTGTTAAGCCTACCGTTAATACAAAACTGGTATTTAACAGTGGTTTTTGTTTTAGGTTTTGCCACGCTGTTTGCAAAAAGTATTGCATAAAGTTCTCACTAAATTAGCTGTTTATTATGCGCTTAACGCCTCATTGGTATTTACTGCACCGAGCATTTCGCCATCTAATAACTTTAATTGCCTAGTGGCCATATCGCCGTAACGCGGATCATGTGTGACCATACAAATAGTGGTACCTGCAGCGTTTAGCTCACTGAGAACTTGCATTACTTGGTCGCCCGATTTTGAATCTAAATTACCCGTTGGCTCATCCACTAACAGGATTGCGGGTTGGGCCACCAACGCCCGCGCAATCGCCACGCGCTGTTGCTGACCGCCCGATAACTGATTCGGTTTATGGCTCATACGATGCCCCAGCCCTACTTTTTCAAGGCACGCTTTTACTTTTTCAGCAATTACTTGCTTGTTTGGTTTAGAGTGATGATAACGCAGTGGTAACGCCACATTGTCAAACACGCTTAGCTCGTCAATTAAATTAAATGATTGAAAAATAAACCCTATTTTTGCATTGCGAATTTCAGCCGCTTGATTAAGCGAAAGCGCCGACACGTTTTTCCCTTCAATTAAATACTCGCCGCTGGTTGGCATATCAAGTAGGCCCAATAGTGAAAGTAATGTTGATTTACCACAGCCAGATGGTCCCGATATCGACAAATATTCACCACGATAAATACACAAATCAATACTGCGCAGTGCGTAGGTTTGTAGTTCTTGGGTTTCAAATACCTTACTAATGCCCTTCATTGCTAATACGACATCGGCTTGGGGGTGCGTTATTTTTTGCTCTGTCATTATTTTCATCCTGTTCATTAGTTAATTAAGATTTCGCTATTGCTGCGAGTAAGGTTGGTTAAATCTGAAATAATTAGTTGTTGTTCTAACTTTGCGCCATTAAGTATCTCGATAAAGCGCCCAGCTTCGCGGCCAAATTTTATATTAACCAAGCGTGCGCTTTGTTGCTGTGCGTTTACCTGATACAGCGCTGTTTCAGTGTGCGGTTTTACATTTGCTGGGCGCTCAATATAAGTCACGTTTTTTAGCTGCGCGACATTAATGTTGGCATCAACTGTTAATTGCGGCCTGACATTTTCAGGAAGTTCTTTAGGCAGAGATAATTCTACCTCTACTGTATTGTTGATCACCACAGGGCTTATACGTGCTACCTTTGCCGTTACTATACCGCGGCGTGTATCTACTTCTGCTAGCTGCCCTAATCGAATATCATCCACTTGATTTTGTGGTACTTGAATAATCGCAATGAGTAAATCAACCGAGCCGATAAGCGCAATTTCTTGCCCTGCGTTTACGCTTTGCCCAAGCTCTACTGGTAAGCGCTGTAATACGCCATCCATCCCAGCCACTACAGATAAGTTAGCTAATTGTGTTTGTGCCATACCCACTAAACCTTGTTGCTGTTTTATTTGCTCAAGCTGAATATTTTCAGACTCTATATGTACGGCTTTTAGTTGCTCAGCACGCTGCTTGGCGATCGCTAATTGCTGACTCAGTTGTTGCTCGTCTAGCACGCTACGCTGATAATTAAGCGTTGAAACAATACCCTGCTCAACTAAACTTGTTTCAGCTTTTAATTGTAATTTAGCATTTTCGTAAGCGGCATGGCTTTGTGCTACATGAGAGCGTTCATTTAAAAGTTCGCGGGTATTATTTAACCTTAACTGGCGTAAATTAGCGTTGAGTTTATTAAGCTCTTGTTGGGCGCTTTCAAGTTGCTGCTCAAGTGTTGGATTGGCTAATTGCACTATTACCGAGTCACTGGTCACAATTGCACCGGGCTTTAATAAAATAGCCTGTACTGTGGCGGGTGTTTTTGCCGTTAGCAATTGCTGCTGCGCTGATTTAAGCTCGCCATAACCTGTAACTGTAACCGCAAGCGCGCCTTGACGTACATTAGCGACAATTATATTACTGCGCGCCACAGACACCCCTACTTGGCTACTGCGCTGATAAATCACTCCTGCAATTAAAATAATAGCCAGTAGTAAAATTAACTTATGCCAAAGCGATAACTGCTTTACTACTTTTGTTTTTGCTATGTCCATATTTCACCGCGTTATGCTTTGTATGTTTAAGCTATTGCGAAACACATGCCAACATTAAAACCTAATAAATACATAGCATTATAAATTTACATTATTTAAAAAGTCTTATAGAGCTGCGATACCGGACTACCCAGTACCAGTTTGAAACTGGCTATGATCTAGCGCTTTCAATATGCTCAAAACAGCAACCCCAAAACCGGACTCAAATAGTCCATAACCGGACTAAAACACCTTATACACCCAAGCCACCTCAAGATACAGTTTCAGTTGGAGTTAAAAGCGATTCAGGCAAGGCATTGATTGCAAATAATGGTTGTTCCCTTGTTAAAATCATTCCCTTATAAAAGTAACGCAGTATAAATCGCTTTTAAACCAACCCGCTGGGTGTTTCACAGGCGCTTACTCTCATCGTTGTTACTTCTTAAAAGGGACTGATCATCTTTAAATAACTAACAAGCTGAAATACAAAAATAAAATCACTGGCATAGAAATCGCTATACGCTACAATCATCCTGCGCTTATTCACCTATTTCACCTATTTGGAAGTTTATGTCTGCCACTATTTTGATCATCGAAGATAGCCCTGAAATCCGCCTAAGCGCGCGCTTTATTTTAGAAGATAACGGCTATCAGGTGCTCGAATGCGACTCGCCTTTTACAGCACACACACTAATTGAAGACAGCCAAGCGATTGACCTTATTTTGCTTGATATGAATTTTACCCGCGACACCACTTCAGGTAACGAAGGTATGGCATTTTTACAGCACTTACATAAACAACAATTAGATATTCCCGTCATTGCAATGACTGCGTGGTCGAGCGTCGATCTGGCGGTGCGCGCTATGCAACTAGGTGCATGTGACTTTATTGAAAAACCATGGCAAAACCAGCGTTTATTAAAATTGCTCGATCAGCAACTCACGCTTAAAAAGTTAAATAAACAAAACCAAAAATTGCAGCAACAGCTTAACGATCATACCTCGCCTACATTTGTGTATCAGTCACACGCGATGCAACAGCTGATAAGTCAGTTAGCTAAAGTAGCTAAAACCGATGCCAACATTTTACTAACAGGTGAAAATGGCACGGGTAAAAGCCAATTAGCACAATGGCTTCATCAGCAATCTACGCGCCATACACAACCGTTTATTGCGGTGAATATGGGGGCTATTGTTGAATCATTATTTGAAAGCGAAATGTTTGGTCATAAAAAAGGTGCGTTTACTGATGCTAAAAATGAACGCATTGGCCGCTTTGAACTGGCCGATAACGGCAGTTTATTTTTAGACGAAATAGCCAATATACCGCTACCACAGCAAGCAAAATTACTGCGGGTACTCGAAAGCCAAGAGTTTGAGATGGTTGGCGCGAGTCAAACTAAAAAAACCAATGTACGTTTAATAAGCGCCACCAATGGCGATATTGCCACACTGATAAAACAAGGTCAGTTTAGAGAAGATTTATACTACCGGGTAAACACGTTGGAGTTTGTTATACCGCCACTGCGTGAACGAATGGAAGATATAGTGCCTTTGTGCGAGCACTTTATAAATTTACATGCTAAAAAATACTCAAGCGCTATGCTTACCCTAAGCGAATGCGCTAAACAGGCATTAAACCACTATCCTTGGCCAGGTAATGTACGCGAACTAAGCCATGTAATTGAACGGGCAATATTACTAGCAACAACCGATACATTGACCGCCAATGACTTAAATTTACAAAGCAATCAAAGCAGTAACACATTACCATTAATTACACTAGAGCACGCTGAGCGCCAACTAATTAATTTAGCGCTAAAACAAACTCAGGGGCATATTCCTAACGCCGCAAAATTATTAGGTTTAGGCAAATCATCTATGTATCGTCGCCTTGAGAAATACGGTATCACTGTATGAAAAACTGGATAACAAACGGTATAAAAATAAATAGCCTTTATCACTCATCGCTTGAACGCAGCTTAATTGGCTTTGCACTGTTAAGTGGCACTTTAGCGGCGTTGGGTTGCTATTTTATTGGCCAATATTTTGCTTTATCTGTTGTTACTTCTACCGTTATTTCAAGTCTATTTTTAGCTATTTACCTTAAACTGTTTACTCGTACCTACAAAAAAGTGATCAACAGCTTTAACCGCAATCACGCCCACTTAGATGCCATTTTAAACGAAGATTACAACCAACTCGTTAAGCCCAGCTATCAGGCGGGAAGTATTCACAAATTACAGCAAAGCTTGATCGAGTTAAGTGAAGAGTTATTTAAAAAGAAGTCGCGCTACGATCAGCATGTGTTTTTGGTGTATCAATTAATTGAGCATTTTAATGTGCCGATCATGGTGCTCGATCAACACAATAAACTCAGCTATGCCAATAATGCGTTTAGTGAATTTAAACAGACACAATGGCAAACCTTACGCTACACCAGCGCAGAACAATTAGGGCTTACAAAACAAGGCGCGCATTGGCAATTTAGCGATGTTATTACAGCCCAGCAATGGCAAATACGTCACAGTGAATTTATAGAGCAAGGCAGCTGTCATCAGCTTATTGTTATGATCGACATCACCTCAGCCCTTCGCGAAAACCAACTGCAAGCATGGCAGCAAATTATTCGCGTACTTGGTCACGAAATTCGCAACTCACTCACCCCTGTTACTGCTATGGCTGAAAATCTCGCCGTGAAGCTCACCGAGCCACGCCAAGTACAAGCGCTTAATGTAATAAGTGAGCGCTGTAATTATCTTAATGAGTTTGTCACCCGCTATGGCGATATAAATAAACCACTGACGCTCAATATAGTTGAAATAGACACGGCTGCATTTTTAAAACAAGTATGTGCAATTTATCCTGATGTTGAATTTAGCTGCGTGACTAACGCCACAACCTTTAAGGCCGACCGCACGTTTATTCACCAAGTGATGATCAACCTAGTAAAAAATGCCATCGAAGCAAGCATCCCGCCCATAAAAATAGCACTGAGCGTGCATAATCAAGGCAAAGTAAACTGCATCACCATTGATGATAACGGCCAAGGGCTCGCCAACCCAGACAACATATTCGTGCCATTTTACACTACTAAACAACAGGGCCAAGGCATCGGCCTCAGCTTTTGCCGTAACGTAATAGAGCAACATCACGGTAGCTTGAGTTTAATAAACAAGAACAAAACCCAAGGCGTGATCGCAACCGTCTTGCTGCCTAATTAGTTAATATCGAAAATAAATAATAAAAGATATTTAGCACAATCGGTGAATACTTTTTTGCACAAACGTTTCGTTTTTTAAATATAACAGCGAAAATACCCAGCCTCACTCACATTTAACTTAGTGTAATGTGCTGTAATATACTTTTTTTTGAGCCCCTCCTACACTTTTCCTCGATAAATGAATGACCGCACAATAATGTGCAGCACATATAAAAGGAAGAAGAAAATGTCTAATGAAAGCTTATACCTAGTTAAACTACAATTTAAATCTTCTGTAGTTGGTGGGGGCTCTATGGAGATCCAACTTGCCGTAGATCCAGTAACAGGCTCATTAAATGGTCGAGCGAATGGGAGCATTCAAGAAGGGACGCAGCATTCACCTCATTTCACATCCAGTGCATCAGGACATATGCATGCAACTGGCTTTAATGGTGTCACTAAAGTGGGCGCTGTAACAGGCCAAGCCGTTGTATCTTTCCCACCACCGGCAATTGGTAGTTACCAGTCTCCATTTACCGCAAGCTTTGGCGTTGATAATGAATACAATGGTAAAGGTAGTTTCTCTGTTGGTGATAACACCTATCAATGTGAAGTAAGCCTAATAGACTAATCGATTGAAGTTAGTTTTTATATTAAATGGCATTCAATTTTGTTGAATGCCAAATACCAATCGGGATAGATATGAGGTCTATTTAATGATAAAAAAATTGCGCTATAACTAGGGCGTGTTGACCTTTCGTGATTGATTTTGCAGCAGTCTATTTGGTATTTAGGCAAGGCAGAGCCTATGTCGTGTGGTTGTTCCCCATAAATAGGCGATAACGCAGTATAAATGCCAAACATGC
>NZ_BDDS01000035.1 GCF_001653135.1 Pseudoalteromonas neustonica | reverse complement strand
CCTGAAACGAGTTTAACCATTCAGTTGTCCTAGTGACACATTTATGTGTCCCCATCGTCTAGAGGCCTAGGACACCGCCCTTTCACGGCGGTAACAGGGGTTCGAATCCCCTTGGGGACGCCACTTAGTTATTTTAAGTAATGTATAAGGCAGTGTGACACCGCACTCTTTATGCACGACGTTAACAAGAGTACTAATCTCTTGGGGACGCCACTTACTTATTTTAATAGGGAAGTGCAGTGTTATTAAGAAAGCTCGCCTGAAACGAGTTTAACCATTCAGTTGTCCTAGTGACACATTTATGTGTCCCCATCGTCTAGAGGCCTAGGACACCGCCCTTTCACGGCGGTAACAGGGGTTCGAATCCCCTTGGGGACGCCACTTACTTATTTTAAGTAATGTATAAGGCAGTGTGACACCGCACTCTCTATGCACGACGTTAACAAGAGTGCTAATCTCTTGCGGACGCCAATATATTATTTTAATAGGCAAGTGCAGTGTTATTAAGAAAGCTCGCCTGAAACGAGTTTAACTATTCAGTTGTCCTAGTGACACATTTATGTGTCCCCATCGTCTAGAGGCCTAGGACACCGCCCTTTCACGGCGGTAACAGGGGTTCGAATCCCCTTGGGGACGCCACATTACTTATTTTAAGTAATGTATAAGGCAGTGTGACACCGCACTCTCTATGCACGACGTTAACAAGAGTACTAATCTCTTGCGGACGCCACTTGCTTTATATATTTTTATATAAATGAATGAACAGCAAGTCAAGTTTTATTAAGAACAACACCAATTAGCTATATATCCTATCTATATAATATTTTTAAACCAATACGCTTTAAAACCATTCTATTTAATTAAAAAATAAAATAAATTTAATCTCCTGAAAAATAATAAATAAACACCGATAAATAATACTAATTTAGATTTTACTTATCTATCAAACCCCTTATTGATGTATTAATTTAAATTTATTTTGTGTACTAGGGCGTGTTGACCTTTCGTGATTGATTTTGCAGCAGTATGCTTGGTATTTAGGCAAGGCAGCGCCTATGCAGTGTGGTTGTTCCCCATAAATAGGCGATAACGCAGTATAAATGGCAAACATGCGCTGCCCAAAGGGTTCTTCCAAGGGGCGATTAACTCTTTGTTGCCTACATGGAAGTAGGTAAGGGGCGTGAGCAGGACGCACAAGCTTTGCTCGGTTTTTACTTATTCTCACATGGATGTGAGCCAGTAGAATAACGCAGGAGCAGTTATCGAGCCCGCTAGGTTACAAACCTCGCGCCGCGATTAAATCGTCCCTAGGTTGAACAAATTTCAATCCACAAAGGTCAACACGCCCTAGAGCAATCATGTTTTATTACAGTCACACTTAGTTACAAACTACGGTAGTTGTTCGTTTTCATTCACTTGTACCCAGCTTAATTAAATCATAAACTCCATGAGTTAATTAAAAATGGATAAAAAAATGAAACTCACAAAAATTGCTCTAGCCGTTTTACTCACCACAGGCCTGGCTGCTTGTAATAGCACAGATACAACAGATAAAAATACACAAGCCGCAGCAAGTCTACTCCCAGGTATTACACTTATAGAATCAGTTACAGCAAATGCAGCTGAGATTAATATCCCATATAAAAAATACCAACTAGCCAACGGCCTGACGGTGATTGTTCATGAAGATCATTCAGACCCTTTAGTCCATGTGGATGTGACGTATCATGTTGGTTCAGCCCGTGAAGAGCTTGGTAAATCAGGTTTTGCCCATTTTTTTGAGCATATGATGTTTCAAGGCTCTGAAAATGTAGCGGATGAAGAGCATTTTAAAATTATCACTGAAGCCGGTGGTACGCTAAATGGTACGACTAACTCAGATCGCACTAACTATTTTGAAACAGTACCGGTAAATCAGTTAGAAAAAATGTTGTGGTTAGAAGCTGACCGTATGGGTTTTTTACTTGATGCTGTAACGCAAGAAAAGTTTGAAGTACAACGAGAAACAGTTAAAAATGAACGTGGCCAACGTGTAGATAATCGCCCGTATGGTCGTTTAAATGAACGCGTGTCACAAGCTCTTTACCCAGACGGTCACCCATATTCTTGGCCGGTAATTGGTTTTATGGACGATTTAAATCGCGTCAATGTTAACGATCTCAAAGCATTCTTTTTACGTTGGTATGGTCCAAATAACGCAACTATTACAATTGGTGGTAATATCAGCGCGGAAGAAGTATTACCGTTAGTTAGCAAATATTTTGCACCGATCCCGCGTGGACCAGAGGTTGATAATGCAGAAAAACGAGCGGTAACTCTTGATGCTGATCGTTATATTTCAATGGAAGATAAGGTTCACTTACCATTGTTGAGTATTAATTATCCAACAGCCTATGCACGTCACGAAGATGAAGCACCACTTGATATACTCGCTGAGATTATTGGTGGCGGTAATAATTCAATCTTATATAAAAACTTAGTAAAAACCCAACTTGCAGTACAGGCGGGCGTTAGCCACCCATGTCGTGAGCTTGCATGTTCATTAAGTATCTATGCTTTACCAAATCCAGCATCAGGAAAAACACTGGCTGATATGGAAAAAATTGTTCGTGATTCATTTACTGAGTTTGAACAACGCGGTGTAACGCAAGATGACTTAGATAAAGTGAAAGCAAAAATAGAATCGGGTGCAATTTTTGGATTGCAAAGCGTCTCAGGTAAAGTCTCTCAGCTTGCAGCATTTGAAACCTTCACGGGTAACCCTAATTACATTAAAGATGACATCGCTCGCTATAATAGCGTTACAAAAGCGGATGTAATGCGTGTATTTAATGAATATGTTAAAGACAAATTTGCAGTGATCATGAGTGTAGTGCCTGAAGGGCAACCTCAGTTAATTGCAGCTAAAGATAATTTCACTCCAATTTCTCATGATTTCGGTGGTCCATCATCAACAAGTGCAGACGACTTAGTTGCTCGTAAGGCAGTTGATACATTTGATAGAAGTAAACAACCAACGGCAGGTAAAAACCCAGCTGTGGATGTGCCTACATTATGGCAAACCACGACCAACAATGGGATTGCGGTATTAGGAACTCAAAGTACTGAAACGCCAACGACTTCTTTACTTATTAAAGTGCCTGGTGGCCAATATAACGAGCAAGCTAAAAAAGTGGGTCTTGCTTCTGTGACCGCCGCATTGTTAAGTGAATCAACACAAAATTATACAACAGAGGAAATGAGTAACGCGCTTGAAAAACTTGGAAGCAGCATTCGTATCTCTGCAAATAGCACGCACACAAATATATTTGTTTCAAGCTTAACAAAAAACCTTGATGCGACTTTAGCTTTGGTTGAAGAGAAGTTATTTAATCCAGCTTTTAGTGAAGATGATTTTAATCGTAACAAACAACAAAGCATCCAGAACATTCAACATGCAATGAAAGATGCAGGTTATTTAGCAAGTAACGCGTACAGTAAATTGCTTTATGGCAATAGCATTGCAGCATTGCCAAATGGTGGCACGTTAGAAAGTTTAGCCGCTATTAACCTTGATGATGTAAAAGGGTTTTATCAATCAAACTTTAAACCTCAGGGCAGTGAAGTAATCGTAGTATCTGATTTAGATCAATCTGCATTACAAGGCAAAATCAAAAATACGCTAGATAATTGGCAAGGCAAAGCGCCTGTATCTACAGCTAAGTTTGAAGAGCCAAAAATTGCAGGAAATGTAATCTACTTAGTAGATAAACCAGATGCACCTCAGTCTGAAATTCGCATTGGTAAGCGCGGTATGATTGAAGACATTACTGGTGAGTTCTTTAAATCTAACCTAATGAACTTTGCAATTGGTGGCAATTTTAATAGTCGTATAAACTTAAATTTACGCGAAGATAAAGGTTACACCTACGGTGCACGTACGCGTTTTTGGGGCGATGCAACATCAGGTGGTTTTACAGCATCTGCTGCAGTACGTGCAGACTCTACAGCAGCCTCTATTGTTGAATTTACTAATGAGCTAAATAATTATGCTCAAAATGGTATTACAGATGATGAGTTGAGCTTTATGCGTCAAGCGATCAATCAAAAAGATGCGCTTAAATATGAAACACCTAATGCTAAGCTAGGTTTCCTTGCTCAGATATTGGAACATGATTTACAGCCAAGCTTTGTTAAAGACCGTAATGAGATCGTAAGCACAATAAGTAAAGACGAAATTAACGCGTTGGCTGCAAAGCATTTAAATACCAAAGAGATGGTTTACTTAGTAGTAGGCGATGCTAAGACACTTAAACCTCAGCTAGAAAAACTGAGTATGAAAGTAGTTGATTATACTTTTTAAACTAAGTAGTCATTCGTATACCTAAACCACCTCAATATGCGAATTCTGCATCTTGAGGTGACTTGGGTACAGTAATAAAAAGGCAGCCTTTCGCTGCTTTTTTATTACCTAAACTTAAGTGACAAAAACTTATCCTAATCGTATTAAGATTAGAGGGATTACTACCGTATAAGGAGATTAGCTCGAAAGCGATTTATAGTAAGCACAAAAAAGCCAGTCATAGACTGGCTTAGTGATGAAGAGGGCGTGTATTAGTTACAATAGTTACCATCAACAAATGTTAAGTCATTAACGTGTGAAGGGCCAGCCATTACAAAAGTTGCTACCGCTGTATTTTGGTCTAGTTTGAAGATGTTTGCATTTTCACCTTTTACACGACCAGATACATAGATAGTTCCGTCAGTGGCAATAGCAATACCGGATGCTTGTGCAACGCCATGCTCACCCACTAATGCAAGTTCCATGGCGCCTTCATCAAGGGTATACAACGCTTTACCCGTTAATACATACAATACGTTGTTATCAGCAGAGTAAGCGATATCACCATCAG
Source organism: Pseudoalteromonas neustonica (assembly GCF_001653135.1). Classification (GTDB taxonomy): domain Bacteria; phylum Pseudomonadota; class Gammaproteobacteria; order Enterobacterales; family Alteromonadaceae; genus Pseudoalteromonas; species Pseudoalteromonas neustonica. Next base: position 9,723 of record NZ_BDDS01000035.1, on the reverse strand, counting down.
CGAACGAATCACCAGGGAATGTTAATTTACCCAAAACTGTTTTATCACCCGTTTCGATATTAAAGTCATACATGTACGTTTTGCTCGTTGCACGTAAGTTCATGCCATCAGCGCTCATTGCAGAGCGGTAGATAGGGTATGACGTAGCAGATGCAACAAGTGCTTGTTCGTTAGTGGCAAGGTCAAGTGACAGGATTTGTGACGCTTTAGTCGACTTATCTAACTGCTCCATGAAGTACAACACGCCATCGTGTGATGCAATGTTTGATGCTGTATTAGATAAACCGGCAACAGTAGAGTACGTGTTATCTTTTGTATCGAAATGGTAAACAAACCCGTCTTCGTTAGAGCCAAAGTTATTAATACCGTATAAGCCTGATGCGCATGTTGCAGTTACTTTTACATCATCAATAAATGCCCCCAGCTTATCTGAATCACCCGCACCTACAAATTTCAGCTCAGTTGCTGTTGAGCTTGCTTTTACAGTGTACGTGAATTTTTTCCAGCCTTTCGTTGTTGCATTTAGAGTGTCAAGTAACTGGCCATCCCAATAAACTTCAGCTTCATTTGTTGTTTCGTTACCGTTTATACGTGCTGAGTAATAAAAGCTTACTTCATAGCTGTGGTTTTCTTCAGTAACAAGTGTTTGAAATGCACTGTAGTTAGCCGTTGAGTCAAGCTCGATGTATTTAGTACCATGTTGGGCTGCAACAATGTTAAGTGCATTTGTTTGGATTTCAAATTTAGCGTTAGCTGAACGTTGCCATCCAGAAAGATCATCTAACAAGCTCCAAGAGCCAGAGAAGTCTGCAGTGTCTTCGAAAGAACCGTTTGCAACTAGATTAGGGCCGGCCATTGTCAATGTTGACGCAAGTAATAAAGGTAGAGCTGCAAACTTAAAGATTGGTTTTTTCATGGTATTTCTCCTGCCAGACTAATAAATCTGATTTTGTTAACAATTTAATTACTTAATATAGTACTATTGTGCTGCATCTTTAAGTGTTGGTCAAATGTTAAACATGGTTGTTTTCGCAATAATAAGGGTTTATTTTATTTTTTGACTAAACACTCTATCTGAAACAGTAGGTTAGAGAGGGCAAAAAATATAAAAAGAATAGTGTGTTTTTATAGGCAATTAAACAAGGGAGAATAACGAGTGAGCCATTAGGGTGGGCTGTTTAATATACACTGATTATTAGTAACTAAAGAATGTTGAACTTTGCTTAACCTGTTGCGGGTAGGGTAGGTGTGAGAGTTGCTTGAGTTTGATGTTTTGTGCAATGCTTATATAAGTTGTTAGTATAATTATACTAAGGCGAACAGGTAAAGGTACGTAAATACCTTTACCAGATTGAATCAAAGGGTCGTGTTATCTTTTGTTTGGATCAGCTCAATGGCGTAGCCATCAGGATCTTTTACAAAAGCAATTTCAGTCGTGCCACCTTTTACAGGGCCAGGCTCTCGGCTAACATTACCACCAGCGGCTTTTATATCTGCGCAGGCTTTATAAATGTCGTCAAACTCAATCGCGATATGACCATATGCATTGCCTAAGTCGTAGTTGTTTGTATCCCAGTTGTAGGTTAGCTCTAACACAGTGTTATCTTTTTCATCGCCATAGCCTACAAAGGCAAGCGTGTAACGGTATTCTTGGTTATCAGCACGACGTAATTCTTTCATGCCCAATACTTGAGTGTAAAACGCAATGGATTTGTCTAAATCAGCGACCCGTAACATGGTATGTAATAAACGCATTTAAGCATCCTTATTTTGTATTTAAATTATTTTAATAACATCAAATCCATAACTTATAGTTCAGAGCTCTGAATTCTTCGTGTTCTTAAAATATCAATAATTCGATTATAAATAATACCTGAGAGCATGACAGTATCATTACCATTAGTATTTATAAATTGCACAACAACAGTGTCGATATCTTTATGATAACGCGCAATGCTTGAATACCCCAAAACCCAGCCTGTATGCTCATATTCGTAAAGCGAAGCATATAATACTTGTTCTTCAAAGGTGAAAAATGTGCCGTTATTTAATGCAAGTATAAAGCGGCCCACATCGTTAGCAGTAGCAACATAGCCTTGATCAAGTGTTTTAAAATCATTCTTATAGCCAACATAATAGCCACTCATTAGCTGATCTATATTTACGTCATTAATAGAAGCAAACGTATTCGTTAAGTCATTAGGAGCTAATATTTCAGCTTTAATAAATAGATTGTGATCATAACCCAGCACATTAGACATGATCCTACGCAGTAGTAGGTAATTGGTATTTGAATAACCGTAATCAGTATCGGGGCTAAAATCAGCAGGAGTGTCTAGTATCAAGGCTAAGGGATCAGGGTATGAAACTGACCAATCATAGTTAGGTGTATCTGTGTAATTAGCTATACCACTGCGATGTTGTGCCATCATGCGCAGTGTGATTTTATCTGCGTTTTCTATTCGGCCATTTAACGAGGGTAGATAGTCAGCCAGGGTTTTATCCACATCAATAAGCCCAGCACCAGCCAATTTAGTTAATGCCGATGCGTCATACAGCTTACGAATGCTGCCAATTTTAAACAATGCGTGAGCGTAGGCAGCTATTTTTTTATCTCGATCATGCCAGCCTTGCACAAAATATTCAGGTTGTTGCCCTGATTTTTGAACATAGACAATAATGCCATCCATCCCTTGCTCAATAGCATCGATTGTTTGATCTTGAACGGTCGTGGGCAAAGGGGATAAATAATATAAAGCAAACTTCCAAGGGGCAAAAAAGTATATGCTAGTGAGGGTAACAATCAGAGCAGTAATACGCATAAGTGTGAGCGTTTTTTTGTTCTTTAATTGCATCATTGTATTCCCGCTTCATTTATTATTTTAGTGTGTGGGTGACGTTACTTAATGTACTAGGCATAGCTTTAGCAGCTATTGATGGCACGAACTTAGTAGCAGCAATGCCTAACGACACTGCTGCACAGCTATAAGAGTTGTGATTGTTAAAGGGTACCTTTACTTCTTAACCTTGCCCTTAAGAACATAGATCTCGCCCTCAAAACTCCCCTGAATTGTCAACCCTTGTCCCGCCAGCTCCTTCAGATATTCTATATGATCTTCAGTGATATGCTGACCCGGAACCAACAGTGGAATGCCCGGTGGATAGGGCGTAACTAAGCCGGCACAAATACGGTTGTTGCTTTTGCTGATAGGCACAGATTCGCGCTCACCATAGAAAGCATCGCTTGGAATACACGCCAAATCTATGGCGGGTAAACTCTCTGGTAAACGAGAGCGTCTCGTCGACGTTGACAGTTTTACCTTACCGCTGTCGAGCTTCTTTAACGCATTGTACAGACGAATGATCTTTGAACGCGTGCCGCCAAGCGTGAGTAAAACCAAGATGGTGCTGTGAGTGTACTTCTCTATTTCTAGGCCAATTTCATCTAACAGAAATTTATGAATATCTTTTAATGAATAAGGTAATTCGCTAATGTCGATGAGAATTTTTAGTGGGTCGTGACCCATGTTATCACCACTAAAGTGTGGAAATATTTCCATAAAGTCTTGCTTACCTAGCACTTTAATGTGGTTGAGCGAGGCCATCTGTTGTTTAAATTCTTCCACGTGGTTCAACAAGGCATTAAGCAATTTATAGCCTTCCATCTCCAATTGCTTTTGGCACACGTCAAGCGACGCTATCAGCTGATACTTTGGCGATGTGCTGGCGTAAATACTGTAAATTTCTCGAAAGAAATCGGCATCGAAATCAGGATCGTTTACATGAATATAAGACGCCTGAGAAAACGCCGATACCACTTTATGCGCTGAATGGGTGATATAGTCCGCCCCAGCATGGATAGCAGAATAATAACGTAAGCTAGGGTGAAAAAGAGAGTAAGCGAACCACGCTTCATCTATAAACACTTTAATACCATGTTGATGGGCAAACTCTACCACTTGTTTTAAATCGCTCAGTAGGCCATCGTAGGTGCAACCAGTGAGAACCAGTAATTTAGCATCGGTGTTCTGTTCTATCGCTTGTTTAATGTCGGCCAACGACGGCGGCGCGAAGATGCCATATTTAGGGTTTAAAATGCTCGACAAATAAATAGGGAAACTAGCTGATTGCAAGATGCCATAATGCACAGATTTATGACAATTGCGGTCGATAATCACTTTATCGCCCTTGCGCAGCAGTGTCTGCAAGATGATTTTATTTGAGGTTGACGACCCGTTCGTCACGAAATAAGTATGCTTAACTTCAAAGGTCGCCGCAGCGGACTCCTGAGCACGGCCAATCGTATTGGTGCTGTCTGACAATGAACCTAACGAATCAACTGATACGGATAGGTCGCCAACGAATACATTGCGGCCATAAAACTGATAAAAATCTTTGATATAAGGGGAGTTTCTAAAACTAGAACCGCCACTATGTCCAGGTGTATGCCATGAGTCGTTAGATTCGCCAACATAACGGCGATACGCCGTCCAGAATGGGGTCTCTGCTCGGTCATCAAAGTCGTTGATCATATAACCTAAAATCGCTTCTGGATCAGAAATCACCTCATCTTTAAAGAAAAATGATTCGATCTCCCCCGACTCGTTGACTATCTCCAGTCCTTTCGTATCGTCGCCGATAACATAAACTGGCAATTCAAGACGGATACCTTTTAACTGCTCGATAAAGCGGCTATACGTTCGTTCGCCAACTTTGTTGTGTACATCCCAACTGAGAACAACGGCTTGAATATCACCATCTTCCTCAACACATTCCAATGCTTGCTTAAGTTCAAGGCGTTCAATTATATCAATATGAACATCACTTCGTTCAAAATTAGGGATCGTTTTCGACAAATTCGTAGAAAGCTCTTGCAAGGTGGCAGGGTCTTGCTCAATTAACAAGATACGAAGTAAAGGTAACATAGGCGTTTTCGCAATAAAATTTCATAATGCTCAACAGCATAACTAAAGGACTGAGACTTGTGAAATTAATACTTTTAAAATGTTTCATTAATTATGCTATTTCAGTAACACGCCACGCAGGTGTAACGCCCATGGAGTATGAGCCAATGGTGCACATCGGCTTTAAATTATTTATGTACAACTTTTTCAAGTTTTTGTTCAACCGCAGCAACATCTTTATCCATAGCAAGTTTGGTACGATTAAATAGACGGGAAATATGCGTATTTACGGCTTTAGTTAGCTAGCCAAAGAATGATTAAGGTAGATATAAAATATCTCTAATTGCACAAGGCTGATTTGTGTCAGTAGCACACGGTCAATAATGTGATGTATAAAGTCTAGATTTAGCTTTATGTCTCAATAAGAGCTTTATGCTGTAAGTCGTAAGCATTAAGTTTACTGAGTGTTAAATTAAGCGACGTAGGTTGGATTGAAGATAGCGAAACTCAACGAAACAATATTCAACCAAATTAGCACCAGTATTTAGTAGCATTATCGGTTGTTTTAAATCAGCTCAGATAAGCTGCTCAGTAATATGGTGTCTGAAGGCAAGGTTTGACCCCCTCGATTCTTCGAGATCATTTTTTCACTTAGTCTGTCTGACTTAAAGGTGTAGGTAATTCACTTGTTATGCATTTGGCGTAATTATTCAATATGTCCAAGTACAATGTATTTAGACTGCAGTGGTATTTCCTTATATCTAGAGAAACGAATGTCATATTTAAAATACTTACCTTATTCATTAGCACTATCTTTATTTTGTATTACTCATCTCACAGCCATTGCTCAAACGACAGAATCACCTGATCGCAGTTATACTGGCTTTGAAGATGTGGATGTGGCGCAACCAAAATGGGAGTATGGTTTAGCCACGGGTGTTATCGACGCACCTAACTACCCTTCGTCATCGGAGCGAAACTTTACACCGCTAGCACTTCCTTATTTCATTTATCGTGGAGATACTTTTCGAATAGGAGAAGAAGGTGCAAGAGCTGTTGTAGTAGAAGAGCAGAAATTCGAACTTGATTTGTCCATAGATGGAGCCTTAGCTGCGGATGCTGACAATAACTCCCTTCGTGATGGTATGCCAGAGCTCGATTTTTTATTTGAAGTTGGACCGCAATTAATTTATCGGCTAAGAGATGTCAACTTTACAAAAGGGGGGAAAGGCAGATTGAATTTAAGATTGCAATTACGTAGCGTATTTTCAACCGATTTTGAGTCCATTGATAGCCGTGGTTATGTATTCGAACCGGAAATATCTTACCAACAACGAAACGTACTGTTTACCAATACAGCAATGGACGCCTCATTAAGCTTGGTGTTTGCTTCTGACAAGTTACAAGATTATTTTTACGGTGTGTCTCCTGAATTTGTTACAACTGATAGGGCTGCTTTTGATGCATCTAGTGGTTATTTAGGCGCCGAACTATCTGCAGGAGTATCCTTTCCTATTTATGACAATATTAGGGGCTTTGCTGGAGGTAGTATCAATTTCCATCATGGCGCAGCAAATCAAGACAGTCCACTATTTGAAAAGGATGTTACCTACAGTGTTGGGGTCGGATTAGTTTGGCGTGTTGGTAAGAGTGTTCTGCTAGCCAAGTAGATAGGTTGACTTGGTAAAGAAGCTAACACATTTTGGCTTCATCTATCATATGAACATATTCGCTAGGATCTGTTGAACGTTCGAGGTGAGATTTAAGCTAAAAGGTCACGTATGAACATTATTTCTCCAAAAAAATCGATAGGCGAACACATTCCTTAAACAACACTTAACGGCGATGAAAACTTAAGATGGGTGTCATCTTAAGCTCTACTGGGGGAGCTCAATGACCCTACAAATTCATAAACTCACGCAGTATTTACGCGGCTGGGGACACTACTACCTAATAGCCAACGCTTATCAACTAACAGTGGATTTAGATCATTGGATCCGCCGTAGGATAAGGATGTGCTACTGGCGACAATGGCGCACTTTCCAAAGGAATAGCCCGCACCAAAGTACGCAGTTTAATGAAATTGGGTGTTAGCGAGCGACTCGCCATAGCCGGTGGTATCACCAGTAAAGGCCCTTGTAGAAGCTCAAAAACAAAAGGAATTAACATTGCGCTAGGCAATGACTACTTAGCGTCACAAGGTTTAGTGTCATTGAAAGATATTTGGATCAATATTCATTACGGGAGATGAATCGCCCATTGCGGACCCGCATGATGGGTGGTGTGGGGGCTGGAGGTTAGAGACCTCCGGCTACCCGATTAAGTTTCATTTTTGAACCGAAGATAATACATTTTCAAAAACACTAGGGATAAAACATCCATTTGTGAGGTTTACCATTGATTTACTTACTATCGAATACTTTAGCTCACCATCTTTTCCTGTTCTTGAAAATTCTTTCAGTGCGCCATATTTTTCTTTGATTAGTTTTTCTAATGTGTGCCCTTTCATTGTCAAATAACGAGAATCCGTAAGCAACGTTCTTCCTGATACGTAAGAAAGCTCCACTTCTTTATTGTTTTCTTCACCTAGCACCTTAAAAATAAAACGATTTACTGACTCTTGTAGTAGTCCGATATCATTTAGCCAATCTGACCAATGAAGTTCAACACCACAAATTAGGGACATAGTAAATGAATCAGGTTTATTAGTATGAAGCAATAAAAGTATGCATATTGGATCAAGGGTAATATTCTCGATTGAGTATGAAAAGCCTGAGGCTAAAACCGAAACTTGCTTGGAAGGTTTATTTTTCAAATCCCAGTCAATTATTCCTCTTACTGTTTTATTATCCCCCAGTTCTAATGCCTCTACCTGACCAACAACTTGTACACAATTACCAACACCGTTTATTGATTTTATAAACTCATTCAATAGATCTTCATCAGCAATTTTTAAAATCTGTTTAACCTTATCTTTTAACTGCTGTTCTGGCATTTTAGGGCCTGAGCTTACAAAGTTAAGTGAAACTTTAGGATCTAAGCAATTTGAACTATGTAATAGTTTTGTATAGATAGACTGATATACATCAGCATCATATTGGCTTTCGACAAAAACCTGCCTTCGATTCTCTGGATTAATTGATATTTGAGTAACACCGTCTAATAGTTCAGCAACACCTTCATCTTTAGTAACTGGAGAAATTGAGTTTTCACTAACAATATATGTACTATTTTCTGGTGACAAGGCGACAGTTGTTGGAGAGTGTGTGGTAATTAATATTCGTGATTTAAAACTTTCAGAAAATTCAGCTAGAACTCTGTACATTTTAACGACCATCTGAGGATGTAAAAATGCATCAGGTTCATCTAGCAGTAGTAATTTTGGGGCTTTCACGGCAGTGTGATCATAATATTGACTGTTAAATAATGTTAATGCCAACCAAAGCAAGGTTTTTTCACCTGATGATAAGGCATTGACCGCAACAGGAAGGCCATTATCTTGCTGTATGAGTGTGGCATTATACGAATAACTTTGTGACTTAATATCGGGTTCAGAGAATTTAAACTTATAATCAAAAGTTGACTCGATAATTTTATTTATGATTTTCCATGGCTCACCTCCAAATCTTTTTAAAAATGATTCTTCGCTGAGATATGGAACATCTTCTTCCTCTTGCTCTGCACAGTATCTATTATACTTATTAAGTTTTTTACGTTGAATGTATTGATTACATATACTCGATATATTCTGAGAACCTAGAACACTATGAACATGGTCTTCGAAATGCACCTTAATTTCATCATGTGTTAATTCACTTGGTGGCTTGTTTAAATATTGGCTAATTGAATTACATAATCTAAAAAGTGATTCATAAGGCAATGAACCTTCTTGCATCCTTCCATAATTTCTAGCTTTTTCTTCAGAAAAAGGAGAGTCGAAATCTTTTTTCATTCGATCAAACATTTGGAGTGATGAAGTTATTTTCGTCTGAAACTGGCCGTCATTATATGCTCCACCAAAATTAGGAGTTAATTGAGCTTGCCCTACAAGCATAATTTCTTGATTTGTAATCCTATGACCGGCCAAATCAACTACTGACATTTGTTTTTGGATGCTTTCTAAAAGACGTGTCTTACCACATCCGTTTCGGCCTGTAAGTACAACCAAGTTACCGTTATGATTAAATGATTCAGACAATATGAATCCATTATGTATTGTTTGACCCGATATACTAATAGGCACGGTAATCTCCCTTGAAACTTAACATTTTAGTATTTATGCGACACGCAGTTTGTGTTGCATAATCGCTTGTTGGACTGAGGCGCTACCTGCTCGGTATATCAGAGTTGGTGTTGTTTATGCTATGGGAATTTGTTTTTTATGGCCTAAGTGATATCAAACCAATTTCATTGGCGTGTCTATCGTATCTAAGCTATCCCTGCGTTGCTCAGCGTTTATTATGAGTTCATTAAACCTAATGTTTAACAGTTAAGTAATGATATTTTTCTCACGCACAGTCGCTATTAGCCTGAGCAGTTAAGCTGGTTAACTAGTTGATTTGATAAAGCAAGGCTGCTAACTCGTCCGCGCTATTTTAGCCCGAATTCATTATGCAAGTGCACCACTGACCATAACCCACCAATAAATATGACATTCTGAAATATTTGCTAATGTAGTAAGTGCGACCAAACTCATTATCGAGGGAATTCAGAATGTCTTACGAACATCTTAACAGTTTCGAACGAAAAGCTATCTACTATCGATTCAATAGTGGCGAAAGCTGCCGATCCATTGGTAAACTATTAAATCGACACCATA
>NZ_BDDS01000034.1 GCF_001653135.1 Pseudoalteromonas neustonica | reverse complement strand
TAGAAAAAATATACGACCTACCAAGTGACGGGGCTGCAATCAGCACTGCATTTAGGCCGTTAAAAGCAGCCGATGTACAGCTTTTAAACCCGCTAACAGGTGAGCCATTAGCCGTGCCCGTATTTCAGCAAGTAACACTCGGCACAGGGCAAGCATCCGATCATGGTTTATTAAACGAACCCATGCCAGGCATGCACTGCTTAATACAGTACATCGATGGGCTAAACAGCCATCCTGTGATCACCAATTTATTACCATGGCAAAGTCTCGTGCCAGAACACAAACGCAGCGACTTAACCTTGCAACAAAATAACCGCAGCAAACTACAAGGGCGCGACGGCAATTGGCACTTAACCACCGACGGAGATATAACCCAAACGAGTGACACGAGCAAAATAACAGCACGCAAAAGCGAACAAAACTACCACGAACGCATCTGCAGCATAGACAGCCACGACATTACAAAAATAGATGGCAACCAAATCACCGAAGTAATGGGCGCATTAAAAACCGTGGTTGGCGAAAAAGCCTTAATCGTTGCACTTGAAGGTTTATTACTCGGCAGCAAAAAACAGGTCGATATTGAAGCCACCGAAAATATAAACTTAAAAACACTAAAAGAGTTCAGCGCCCACGCCACCGAAAATATGAATTTAGAAACCTTAAAAACCCTGCATGCAAAATCGACAGAGCTAGCAAAGGTCGAAGGAAAAACAGTTTGGTTGGGTGACAGCTCAGTAAACGTGGCTAAAGTACTCCTTGATTTAATAAGTCTGGTAAAAGACATAAACCAAAGCTTAGAAACTCACGGTCATGGGAGTATGGGGGCAGGGCCTCCAATAACAAAAGCAGAATTTACAGGGCATAAATCAACAGCGAGCAGCTTGAAAAGTACACTGGAGCCAGTAGTAGAATAGGTAAATGGATTATGAAACAGAGAAAAGGTGATGTGTATAAATATGTGTATAAATTATTTTTTTGTTTTTTATTATAGCATTATAAAACAGTTGGTTAATGTTTCAGTATCATAATCGTGCCAGTAAATAGTTGCTTGATTTTGCTCTTGATAAGCCATTTAAAAACCCTTTAAGTTAGCTTGAAACGGTTTAAATGCCGCCAAGTTACTAAATTCATGAATTATTTAGATTATGGCACACGGGCAATGGAGTTTATAGGTTTGAATGATGAAATGATGCTAATCATACTCTTCAGGAGTCGGTAGGGCTCAGTGGTGCGAAATCAACAAAACAGCAGAAGGAATTTACACATAAAAGCGCATGGTCTAGGTTACACACCTCGCGCCGCGATTAAATCGCCTCTAGATTGAATAAATTTCAATCCACAAAGGTCAACACGCGCTAATATCACTGGGGGGTTGGAGTAATTGGGATAAAATAATAACTTAATTCGGCTAGAAGAAATGCTGTTCTATATTGTGTTGCTATTAATTTTAGCCAAGCAGTGGCTATTTTTATTTCAAAGTAAGCTTAGAAGCCTCGTAAAAATGAGGCTTCGTTTTAAATAAATAGAGCATTTACTTGCGTTGGATCAGAACAAACCTAAAGGCAACTCTATTATTATTGCGTCTAAGCTGAAAGCTCTTTTCTGACTATCTCTGCACCTGCACTTAAGGCATCTAGTTTCCCTTTTGCTACGTGATGAGGTAGCGGGGCCATGCCGCAGTTGGTACAAGGGTAGAGCTTGTCGGCATCAACATATTTAAGTGCTTTGCGCAGGGTGGCTGCTACTTCTTCAGGTGTTTCAATGGTATTGGTTGCAACGTCAATCGCGCCTACCATTACTTTTTTACCGCGAATGAGTTCAAGCAACTCAATTGGTACATGAGAGTTGTGACACTCTAGTGAGATAATATCGATATTAGACTTTTGTAGTTTTGGAAAAGCCTCTTCATATTGTCGCCACTCAGAGCCCAAGGTTTTTTTCCAATCAGTGTTGGCTTTAATGCCATAACCGTAACAAATATGGACTGCTGTTTCGCATTTAAGGCCTTCAATCGCTCTTTCTAAACAGGCGATACCCCATTCATTGACTTCATCAAAAAATACATTAAATGCAGGCTCATCAAATTGGATAATATCTACACCTGCCGCTTCTAATTCTTTGGCTTCTTGGTTGAGAATTTTAGCAAATTCCCATGCAAGCTTTTCTCGACTTTTATAGTGGTCATCGTAGAGTGTATCTATCATCGTCATAGGTCCTGGCAGGGCCCATTTAATTGGCTGATTGGTTTGCTTGCGTAAAAACTTGGCATCTTCAACAAATACAGGCTTTTGGCGACTAACAGGGCCTACAACTGTTGGTACACTGGCATCATAGCGATCGCGAATTTTAACGGTTTTACGTTTTTCAAAGTCAACACCGTTGAGGTGCTCAATAAAGGTGGTTACAAAGTGTTGGCGTGTTTGTTCGCCATCACTCACAATATCAATACCTGCATGTTGTTGATCTTGTAATGACAAACGTAGCGCATCCTGTTTGCCTGCAATTAATTCATCGCCTTGTAATTTCCAAGGTGACCAAAGCGTTTCTGGCTCTGCAAGCCAAGCAGGTTTAGGTAAACTGCCTGCGGTTGAAGTGGGTAATAGTGTGTTATTAGTCTGTGTTTTCATAATAAATAATGCCGTAAATTTGGATTGATTTTCAACCGAGCAATTAAGCGTAGCTAGCAGACCACTGTTCAAGCACAGTTTGGTATGGTTTGATAAATTTTTCTTCGGCAAACTTTCCTTGCTCATTAGCGAGTTTGCTGCGCTCTTCTCGATCATAAACAATTTGTGTTAATGAATGATCTAAGTTCTTTAGGTTTGGTTGATACGCTTTTCCTGCAGCTGCATTGGCATTATATATTTCAGGGCGGTAGATTTTTTGAAAGGTGCCCATTGTGCTTATGGTACTGATAAGCTCAAGGCTCGTGTAGTCATTAAGCAAATCACCAAAGAAATAAAATGCCAAAGGCGCTACACTGTTTGCAGGCATAAAATAGCGAACTTGCAGGCCCATTTTTTTGAAATATTGCTCAGTTAAAGACGACTCATTTGGCTGATACTCAACACCTAATACTGGGTGCTGATTTTCAGTTTGATGATACGTTTTATTATCCGATACACTTAGGCAGATAACCGGCGGTTTACTAAAGTTTTGTTTGTAAACAGCTGAATTTACAAAGTATTGAAAGAGCTTGCCATGCAATTCGCCAAAATTATCTGGAATGCTAAATTGTGGTTGATCTTTATTATGTTCTTGTAGCAATACGCTAAAATCATAATCGCGTACATAAGAAGAAAAGTTATTTCCTACAATGCCTTCAATGCGTTTATTTGTTTTATGGTCAACAATATTCGTTTTCAATACTTCAATTGATGGGAAAGTTTGGCCACTGCCTTCAATGTCCATATCAACAGAAATAATTTCAAGTTCAACAGAATAGCGATCGCCCTTAGGGTTATCCCAATTTGCTAAGGCATTAAAACTGTTGTCAATCATCTTTAAAGCGTTGCGTAAGTTAGCTTGGCGGTGACTACCTCTGGCCAAATTAGCAAAGTTAGTGGTGATACGGGTATTGTCTGATGGGTGATAATCTTCATCAAGACAAATGCTCTTAATAGTAAATGTGAAGTCTTTGTTCATGGTGGTCTAGTATCCAATTGTCTGATTTAAAATTAGTTTATGGGTTACGCTTGCTGGACTTTCCAATCAATTTTTATGATTTAATTAGTTAGTAACCGTCACAGCCTTTTTGTTTACGCCCAATGAAGGGGGGGCTGTATGTTGTCTAGCGCTAAGCGTTGTGTAATTTATACGTGGATCGGTACATGAAGAAAAACGGTTTTATTTCACATAAAACATGAGCCATATTCATTGCTTATTATAATTTTACGATGTTACTTAATAGCGATTCATCGAATTGGATAAAACGCTAAAAATCTCACAAGGATTTCTGAACTTCTAGACTTCTAGATGTTTAATGTGTATTTATTTCATGTAAAACATGAAGAATATTCAGGGCTCATCTTAGTCAAAAGAGTGAGCGGGGCGTGGTTATATTGATATACTCGCGGCGTATGTAGCGAGCTTAAAAGTTAACCTTAATTTAGCTTAAGTACTTTGCAATTGAGCAATTATGTTACTGCGTAAAACACTGCAATTATGTCATGTAGTAGTCCCTAAATATAATAAGAGAAGAATAGAATGAGTGAATTGATGTTGTTAATTTTATACTGCGCGATATTAGGCAGCGGCGTAGGTTTTTTAGCAGGGCTGTTAGGCATTGGCGGTGGGCTTGTCATTGTCCCAATATTAAGCAGTATTTTACTTTATTTAGCTATTTTACCTGCTGAACAGGTTGTTATCGTTGCAATTGCAACATCATTGGCGTCAATATTATTCACCTCAACGTCGTCAGCAATAGCGCATCATAAAAATGGCAATGTACCTTGGGAACTTGCCCCTTGGATAATGACAGGGGTTGCTTTTGGCGCGCTTATCAGTGGTTTTTTAGCCGCATTATTACCAGAGGCAACCGTGCGTATTGTGTTTGCAGTGAGCGTGACACTGATTGCGTTGAAGATGTTTTTAAGCAGTAAAAGTGATTCCCCTGTTGAGCGTAAAATGCCTAACAAAGGCCTGTTAACCTTTTTTACAACGATTACAGGCGGCTTGTCAGCCATGATTGGGATTGGCGGTGGCGCACTTCTAGTGCCACTATTGACGTTTTTCTCACTCGATATGAAAAAAGCGATAGGATGTGCTTCTGCCTGCGGTATTGTCATCGCATTATTTGGATCGATAGGTTATATCAGCTCAGGCAGTAGTCATTTTGCTTTAGAAGATGGGTTTGCTGGGTTTGTATATTTACCTGCTTTATTCGGTATTATTTGCACGTCTTGGTTTACGGCGCCTCTAGGTGCCAAAGCAACACATCATCTACCTGTACCAATGATCAAAAAAATCTTTGCAGTATTATTGTTAGTGATGGCTGCAAATATGATGTTTAATTAAAGTATAGATAGAATGGTTAGAATACATAGAGGAAGTTAAAGCTTAAAAAGCTCATTTAACATTTATTTGGGAACTAAACATTTAAGTTTTAACTTAAATGTTATATTTTAGTTAAAATAATACTAACGACATTGGTTATTCAGAATGCTATTTGTAGCCCCTCTTTTATTAGCAAGTACTTTATCGCTGGCTGGAGTACAAGATCCAGTTTATTTAGCGACGTTTGATAATGAACAACAAGAAATAAAAACGCGCATAAGCTTTCATCATGCACTTTTATCTGATGAACGAAATGGCATTTTATTACAGTTATCAAATCAGGATGTTTTACGCTTACAAAGCAAGGGTATTAAACTGACACCAGCAGATGCTTTATGGCACAGTAAAGTAAAAAAAATGCAGGAACAGCATGTATCTCAAAGTGTACAAACATCGGGGATCCCAGGGTTTGCATGTTATGCAACAGTTGAAGAAACACTTGCCAGCGTCGAGCAGTTAACGCAGCAATATCCAGATATAACGCAATGGGTAGACATTGGTGATAGTTGGCAAAAAATAAATGGTGGCTCAGGTTACGATCTAAAAGTATTAAAAATAGGTAATAAAAACCTTGATAATCCACCCGTGTTATTTATTCAAAGCGCATTACATGCCAGAGAATATGCGACAGCAGGCCTCACTCTCGACTTTGCTAAAATGCTACTTAATGATGCGAAAACAAATCCGGATATCGCATGGATTTTAGAGCGTCATCAAATTCATATATTATTTCAAAGTAACCCTGATGGTCGAAAAATTGCTGAGGCAGGCTACTTACAACGCAAAAATCACAACGAAAACCATTGCCCATCGGGGAATGTGGGGGTTGATCTCAATCGTAATTATTCATTTGGTTGGAATACGGTTGAAGGGGGATCTAGCGGGCAAGCTTGCCAAGCAACATATCGCGGTAAAAGCGGCGCGTCTGAACCTGAAGTGGCTGCGATAGAAGATTATATACGCAAGTTATATCCTGATGTGAGAGGCACAAATGACGATGATGCTGCGCCAAGTGATACACAAGGCCTATACCTTGATATTCACAGCTACAGCCGCCTCATACTTTGGCCTTGGGGAAATATTGATAAACCAGCTCCAAACCAAGCTGGGCTTGAATCGCTTGGTAAAAAGCTTGCATATTTCAATAATTACTTACCACAACAATCGATAGGCTTATATGCTACAGATGGTACGTCGGATAGCTTGGCGTACGGAGAGCTGGGTATTGCGCATATTACATTTGAGTTAGGTACTGACTTTTTTCAGTCATGTGATTATTACCAAGAAACACTAAAACCCGATAATCTAAAAGCGCTTTTATATGCGGCAAAAGTAGTGGAAGCCCCATACTTATTAACCCAAGGGCCTGATATTGAATCTATTGAGGTCGTTGGCAGTGTTGGTGGTAACATTGAAGTTAAAGTTAGCGTAACAGAAGAGCGCTTTAGTAAGCTCAATGGTGATTTAGTCGCAGATAACATTGCAACAGTAAAATACAGTCTTAACGAATACCCAAGTGCAGGAAATACCCGTTTAGCGACATTTTTAGATGGCAACGCCGACGCTAAAACAGAAAATGTTATTGCTACATTTAATCAATCAGACTTAATTGATGGAAAAATCACACTGTATTTTCAAGGGAAAGATATAACAGGGCAAGTAGGGCCCGTATCAGCATTTAATTTAGATGCGAGCTTACCAACACTCCGAGCGACAGCAACATGTGAAGGCGCAAAATGTGAGTTTAAAGCAGGCAACAAATTTGGTGGTTACTCATATTTATGGCAATTTGCTGATAATAGCTACAATGAAGAGCAATTTACGGCTGTAATGCCTCAACTGGGCGAGAACAAAGTCACCTATCAACTCACTAATAAGTTTGGTACTACACAAAGCATTGAAATAAATGCTCAAGTGCAAGAACTCATTAAACCAGAAGCTAATTTTAGCGAGGCGTGCGAAATATATGTGTGTAACTTTGATGCTGGGCTGAGTAGTGATTTAGATGGATCTCAGTTGACATACGAATGGACGATAGATGCCGATGTCGTGAGTGAGCTTGGCAAATTTGAACATGACTTCATACAAGATGGCACTTATGCTGTTGAACTAAAAGTCATGGATGAACACGGCCAGACTGCCACCAAACAAAGCGAAGTTGTATTTACAGCAAATACGACTCCACCTGTAGTTGTTGCGCCAAAACCTGATGTAACAGACCCCGAAGCTAAAAATTCAGGTGGTTTACTTAATTTTCTAACTTTAACTTTGTTAGGGTTATTTGTTTTACGAAGAAAAAAGCTGAAACTATAAAATAATGTTAACAGTGATCATTTAGCCACAAAAAAATACCAGTTAGTCTACGCTAACTGGTATTTTTAAATTATTTAAACAAAATTATGGATTAACTATGCAGTCGGTGATTTTTTCCACTCATTATCTACTTTTTTGTGCGATCTGAGTCCACCAAACTGCCTGCTAAATATATTGTTGGGAGTCTTGTGTTGTTAAAAATTACTACACAGTCCTTAATTAGGCCTGAATTTAGATAAGCTACTGTGCTGTATTAGTTGACCACAACAATATAACGAATAAGGAGGTTTTAAAGATGGAAACTAAATTAGTATCAGAACAGTTAAAACAGCAGGGGTTTGTGCTAATAAAACAAGTGATAGAACCGAGTGAAGTTGTTGCGCTTGGGCATTTTTGCCAACACTTGACTGACGATGTAAAGTCACAACATTTAGCTGGGAGGTCGCTTAATAATGTTGCCATTATGCAACAAGCAGGCGAACCTTTTGTTTACCGTATTAATTCACTTTTTCAGTTTCAGCCTCGGTTTGCTTGTTTATTAGCACACACCAAACTAATGAGTTATGTTGAGGCTATTGTTGGCGAACCGGTTTTACCTAGCTATGAGTCTATCGTTATTAAAAATTCATTAGACTCACTTGGTTTCGACTGGCACCGTGATATGGCCGTAAAAACGCAAGAACCTATTATCACACTTGGAATATATTTAGACGATGCGATAGCAGAGCAAGGAGCGTTAAAAGTAGTTCCTGGTTCTCATTGTAGCCAATTGTGTGTTTGCGATATAAAACGCCAGCTATCAGATTCTAGACTACAAAGCGTGAATGTGACTGCCAAAGCAGGGGATGTGGTTATTCATCATGTAAATACCGCCCACTGTTCGGGAAGGCAGGAGAGTTCAGCAATACGCAGAACCATTTACTTTGAATTTAGAGCTGTATCTCATTTTATTAATAACCCAAGATTTTCAAGTCAGTGGATTGAAAAACGCCAAGCACTTATGGCAAATATTAAGGCACTCAATTTAGAACACACCCAAAGGCATTTTCAACTCCCCAATGATTTTTATAATACTCAACAAATAGAAGCCGCCGAGTATTGTTTCGAGTTTGCGCAATAACTCGTACAAATAGCTGTTAAACCAATGCTGAATTCTACATTGTGGGGTAAGTTACGTATAGCTACAGCTGATGCAATATTTTTTATTCTGTTTTTTTCTGCGTTATCCTGTAAAATTATTAACTTAACATCTGTAAACAGCGTTTTATAGTTGTTATAAAAATCAACAATTCAAATTATATAAGTAGATTTTATGATTCTGTATATCATTGGGATAAGTATACTTATTGTTATATTGTGCTCGTCGCTTTATGTTATTTACAGTAACATACATAGAACACGAGTCAGTAAATCTAAAGAATACAATGTGTTATTTGATAAAGATACGATAGTAGATGACTTGATAACTCAACTTACCGAAAAAAATCAAACGCAAGAAAACGAAGATAAAGCACGCAAGAGCAAAGAAGATATCCTGACCACATTTATTGAGTTACACCGTTCAGGAAGTTTTTGTGCGCAATTAAGCGAGCAAGAAATCATTTATTTTGTTAAAAAGAAATTAAATATGGAGAGTAATAAAAATGGATAGCCAGCAACAACCCGCTACACAAGCAAATAAAGGATCTTTTATGGGGCGCTTTGGTCGTCGTAGCGTAATTTTAATTAGTGCCATTGTCATCGTACTCGTAGTGATTGCAACATTGACCTCACAAGTTATTTCGTGGAATGAAGCAGATGAACGGTTGGTTCATCAATCAGCCTTTACCGGTAATTTAACGGTGATTGATCAAGCTGGCCCTTATTTAAAAGCGTTTGGTACTACTTCGGCGTATAAAAAAGTTATTTCAATTAACTTTACAGGCGACAGCACCGCAACTGCCAGTGCTATTGTGCCGTTAATTCCAATTCGCTTTTTGGATACTACAACTGGTGGCGCAAGAGGAGTCTCACGTTTTAGACTGCCTGGTAATGTACCTGCGGGTGAGTCAGGTACTCTTCGTGGACTACTTAAAATACATGAAGAATTTGGTTCGCAAGAAACGCTCATCTCAAATTTATTAATGCGTGCAACCACTGAAAATGTAAAAGCGTCGGCGCGTATGATGTCAGTAGAGCAGCATTACTCTGGCGGTAATGGTCAATTAAGCCAAGATTTCTCTGATCAGCTTACAAATGGTATTTTTGTGACTGAGCAAATAATAAGTACAGGCGAGCGTGATAAAACAGATGATCTTAATAACCTAAGCAAACAACAACGAGTAACTATTAATATTCGTAAAGATGCTGAAGGTAACGCATTGCGTAATGCACCTATTTTAGGTGCGTATGGGATTACGGTTGTAGATGCGAGTATCATCGATATTGATTACGAAAGTAAAGTAAACGCACGTCTTGAGGCACAAAAGCAAGCGGCGGCAGATGAAGCACTTGCGCGACAAAACCTTAAAAAAGCAGAGCAGCAAGCACGAACTGAAGTGGCTTTAGGTGAGCAAGCAATTGCTAAGCAGCGCGCAGAATCAGAGAAGCTAAAGATCAAAGAGCAAATTGATGCTGAGCGTGTAAAAGCAAATGCAATTATTTCAGCGCAGCAACGTGTAGCGGTTAAGGCCGAACTTGCTAAAGAGCAGGCTGAGATTTTAAAACAACAACGTTTAGAAGCATTAGGTATGGATGTACTTGCTGAAGCGCGTCAAAGAGCGAAGTCTGCGGCACTTGATCCTAAATATGTATTTGATGAAACATTAAAAGCAGAAGTTAAAATTCAAACAGCATTATTTAAAAGTTTAGGTAATAGCCGTTTAGTGCCTGAAATTATGATCGGTGGTGGGCAAGGTGAACAGGCTAATGGCTCAGAGTTTATGCGTTTACTAGCAGCTGATGCAGCGTTAAATCTGCAAAAACGATTAGAGAAAAAATAATTTAGGTATTTCTATTTTATATTTTCAAGGCCGGCAAGTTTACTTGCCGGCGTTTTTTATAACTTTTAGGAAGCAAAATTTACTTGCTGCATTGAGCCGATAAACTCAGGGCGTATAAATCATTTAAGCTTTAAATTGTGAGGCACTTGCGTGTAGTTCTTTTCCTGTTTTTTCCATTTGTTGTACAATGGTCATAAAGTTATCGAGTTTATGAGCAGAATCTTGTGATAGTTGACTCATTTCGTTTATATTTGCATTTATATTCTCAGTTACTGAGAGCTGCTCTTGAGATGCACTTGCTACCCCATTGCTAAGATCCCTAATTTTTGACACAGTATTAAAAATAACCTGTAAAACATCTTGTGAATCTGATACTTGAGACTCAGTGGCTTTAACTTGGTTTTTACTTATATCAATAGCACCATTTGCAGTATTAGCCTTTGTTTGAAGCTGTTCGATAATGTTGGCTATTTCTGCGGTGGATTCTTGTGTCCTTTGAGCAAGAGATCGCACTTCGTCAGCAACAACTGCAAATCCTCGCCCTTGTTCGCCTGCGCGGGCTGCTTCAATAGCTGCATTTAAAGCAAGTAAATTAGTTTGTTCGGCTATTGCCTTGATAACTTCAACTACGCTAGAAACTTGTCCGCTTTGCTCGGTTAAATCAGCGATAATCTGTGCCGTTGACTCAAAGCGTTCAGAGAGTTCAGCGAAACTTTTATTTGTTTGGGTCATGACTTCAAGGCCTTTACGTGCCTCGTCTTCAGCTGTATTAGTATAATCTGCAGTGCTTACTGTGTTTTGGGTTACATCATTTAAAGTGGCTGTCATTTGTTCCGCTGCGGTGGCAATACTTTCCAATTTAGCGCTTTGTTCGTGTGCTATGTTGCGGTTATCTTTTACAAACTGCGATACTTCCTTAGCTACCGAGGTCATTTGAGTGCTTGCTACAGCTATAGCTTGTATGGTTGATCTAAAACTGCTAAGCATTCTGTTTACTATAGATGCAACTTCTTTTACTTCAGACACACCTTGCTCTTGGACTGTGGTTGTTAAATTATTACTCTCACCAATTGCATTAAACGCAATACCTAGTTCTATGATTGGTTTTGTCACGCGACGACGCGCAACGTAGAGCCCTCCCATACAAAATGATAAAGAGAAAATCACCACACAAACCGCAACAATAAGTAAAGAGCGGACTTCATCTTCAATTTTCTTTAATCGCTGACTGGTTCTGCTTTCAAGTTGAGTAAAGAATTTATCAACTGGTTTCATTATGTTTGCTTTGAATTCATGATATTCGTCTGAGTGGACAAGTTGTGAGGCAAAGTTTAGATCAGGTTCCCTTAACTGAGTAAACTGACCGTTTGAGTCTTTGAATTTTCCTTTAACCGCATTCATTGCCTCAACTTCTAACTGAACTAAACCATCTGAATTTTTTTTAGCTTCTTCTAATAAAGACAACTCGACTTTAGAAAATCCAAGCTCTTTCATTCGGTTAATAAGGTTATCCCTTGAGCCATCGGGCTTGGGTTTATTACCATAGTCAAGAACGAGATCCCAATAAATTGTATGATAATTGACTGGCCGAGGTTTATCCCCGTTACGAATAGCAAGTACATCAAAATACATTTTTTCGTATTTTTCATCCCCCGTGATTGTGTATGTTCGGCCTAAACGAGTTAGTTCATCTGAGCTTTGGCGGAGCTCATCTGCAGCTTGATAAGCTAAATAGCGGTTCTCAGTGGCACTTTCAATTTCTTTTAACTCCGCGTTTAAGTAAAAAATTAAAAATGTAAGTGCCGAAAGTAATACAATCAGCCCTCCAAAAATGGAGGTCATTAAGAACTTTATTGAACGTACGTCCATAACATACTCTTTTTTATACAGTTACATTAAAGGTAGCTAAATCTGTTTGAAGTGCAAATATATAATTTACTTGTATTTATAAGCTAATAGAAACAGGGGATTAAAATTTTATATAAAAGCTGAATAGTTTGTGTTTTACGTTAGTATAGGTTCATATGATGAAGTTACTGACAGAAGCCGTCTGGAGTGAAGTTTGAAAGGAATAAAAATTTTTATAGTTGTTTTAATTATTTTATTAACCATAGGTTTATTAATACCTGAAAAAATAGTTATTCCAGTGCAAGGTGCTACGGCGAATGACTGGAATCACACTACCTTTTGGTATGAACCATGGGGGAGATCTGGCGTACACAAAGGGATAGATATTTTTGGTAAAAAACACACGCCAGTGGTTGCAGCCGTGAGCGGAGTCGTGGTGTACTCTGGTGAATTAAAACGTGGTGGAAAAGTGGTGGCATTACTTGGGCCTAAATGGAGAATTCATTACTTTGCCCATTTAGAGGATTACTCGGTCAGTGCTGGCGATTATGTTTCGGTCAACGAAGTCATTGGCAGTTTGGGAGATACAGGCAATGCTGCAGGTAAGCAACCTCATGTGCATTACTCTATTTTATCTTTATTACCATATCCTTGGTTGATGACCACTCAAAACCAAGGTTGGAAGAAAATGTTCTTTTTAAACCCTCATAAAAAACTGTATCGGTGAATCCACGCTAAAGCAGACAAAATAAACACCGTTATTTTTACACTTACTTTGCTGATTAACTTAAAATACCAGCAATTGACTCTTTTAAATTAGGAATTCAGCAGTTAATGGATTCTATTGCATTTAGCCTGCTTGGGCGTTTATTTTCGAAACAAGCTTCCTTAGCCTTTGATCAACATACACTCGTTATTCGTCAAGGTAACTCAATCATCCATATTAGTTGGAATGAGCTGGTTGCACCGCTGTCGTTTGCGTATGGCATTTTGGGCCAAACCGTTCGCTTTGCTACAGCGCAACACAGCTACACTTTTTCAATGCGTGCGTATGGCACTCATAGGGCAATACGTGCACAGTGTGAACAATATTGGGTTAATGCGAATACAGTAAAGCTTGATGCCTTTTTAAATAAAGTAACCAAACTGGTTAATCAGCGATATTTGCGCCAGTCTCATGTGAGTCGCATTAAGCAGCTTGCGCTGCAAGAACACAGCCGATGGCTACCGTGGGTTAAAAACAGTCCAGCCCTTGAATTAGTCAATAAAAAAATAAAGGTATTAGAGCAATATGCTCATTGGGATGATGCCCTTACATACTATTTGCAACAAAAATACGTGACCAAACAACTTAAATTACACCACGAGTTTTTTGACTGTATTGAAGCAAACCCGTTAACGCTAAGACAAAGACATGCTTGTGTGATTGATGACGATAACAATTTGTTATTGGCTGGTGCTGGCACAGGTAAAACCAGCGTGATGATAGGGCGCGCTGGTTTTTTAGTGCAAAGCCAGCAAGCGCGTTACAGTGATATTTTACTTTTGGCGTATGGCCGAAAAGCCGCAGATGAAATGGATGAACGTATTCAACAAAAACTTGCTACGGATAAAATAAAAGCGGCGACGTTTCATAGTGTTGGCCTAATGATTATCTCACAGGTTGAACAGGCTAAACCTAGCA
Organism: Pseudoalteromonas neustonica; assembly: GCF_001653135.1. GTDB lineage: Bacteria > Pseudomonadota > Gammaproteobacteria > Enterobacterales > Alteromonadaceae > Pseudoalteromonas > Pseudoalteromonas neustonica. The sequence continues at coordinate 12,964 of NZ_BDDS01000034.1, read as the reverse complement.
TGAGTGTATTTGCTGAAGACGAAAAAGCCAAAGCTAAATGGGTGCAACAATGTTTTGAATCACTGATTGAAAAGAGTGCAACGTACCGTAAGTTGGTGTTAGATTATTTTAGTAAATATTATTACGTTGAAAAGAATGAATTTGATTTCAAAACCTTAGGTGATTATTACAGCTACTTAAATGATAATGATATCCGCAGCCTCAAAGGTGACAAAGTAAAAAGCTTTGGTGAGCTTTACATTGCTAATTGGCTTTTTTATCACGGTATAGATTATCAATACGAAGCGCCTTACAAAGTGGCGGTTAAAACTATTGATCGTAGACAATATAAGCCGGACTTTTATTTACCTGAGTACGATATATACATTGAGTATTATGGCATTGATGAGGCCGGTAATACCGCCTCGTATATTGATAAAGCCCAATATCACAACGCAATGGACTGGAAAAACACCACCCATACCAGTAATAACACTCACTGTATAGCGCTGACCTATGGGCAACATAAACAAGGTGCGTTGTTAAGTGAACTTGAGCAGGCACTAAAAAGTGTTAACGTGCACACTCAGATGCTGCCAGTTGAATCACTGCTTGAAAGTTTAAAAGAGACGGGGAGAGTCACTGTATTAGCGGGATTATTTGCTCAATTACTCAGCTTATATAAAGGCGCATATTTAAGTGCTACGGATGAAGTGAAAGTGCTTAAACGTTCGCTTGATGTCAAGCAAACAACGAAGGCACTAGCGTTATTAAAGCCGATTCTCACTCACTACAATGCTCACTTGCAGCAGCGCGGCGAAATAGACTTTGAAGATATGATTATCAAAGCAATTGAGTATGTAGAGGCAGGTAAGTTTAAATCGCCTTGGCGTTATATTATGGTTGATGAATTTCAGGATATATCTGAGGCAAGAGCCCGATTAGTTAAAGCATTGCGCGATAGCCTCAAAGGTAGCTCGGTATTTGCGGTAGGCGATGACTGGCAAGCAATTTATCGTTTTAGTGGGGCTGATATTAAGCTAACCACTGAGTTTGCTAACTACTTTGGTTTTACCTCGCAAACCACCTTGGATACCACGTTTCGTTTTAATAATAAAATAGGCGAGGTTGCCTCTGCCTTTATTAGTAAAAACCCAGCGCAGCTTAATAAAACGATTACTTCTTTAACGCACGTTTCACAGTCAGCGGTGTCATTATTAAAGCGAGGAAGTAACGCGCCAGCTGTTTTTAAAAGTAATTATCACAGTGATATACCTGAGCTTGTAAATGGCGCGATTGATGAGGTGCTTAATGCAATTCATACTAAAACATGCAAACCAACAACGGTGTATTTTTTAGCGCGATTTTGGTTCCAACTGCCAAGTAAGACAGATATTCAAACCATGTACGCTAAATACCCATTGTTAAAGATTCAATCGCAGACTTTTCATGCCTCAAAAGGCAAAGAAGCTGATTACGTGATCATTATCGGGTTACAAAAAGGCAAGCATGGATTTCCGAGTGAAAAAGCCACACCTGCAATTTTAGAGGCTTTATTACCAGCGAAAGAAGCGTTTACTTATGCAGAAGAACGGCGGTTATTTTACGTAGCACTAACGCGAGCCAAACATCGTGCGTATATTATCGCCGATATGGCCAATGCCAGCTGTTTTGTTACTGAATTAATAGCTGAACATGACATAGAACAGCATGAATTTAGCACTGAGGTGGATCAACTCCACGGCGAGGATATGAACTGTATGCGCTGTAATGGCGGTGTATTAAAAAAACAAACAGGGCGGTTTGGTGTGTTTTATTCATGCTCGCACTATCCACGTTGTGAACATACAGAAAAACCCTGCGAACAATGTCAAAGTCCCATGACTCGAAGTCGCTATACGGGTTTTAAACTATGTGTAAATACACGCTGTAATCACTTAGTGCCAACGTGTGATAAATGCGACGCTGAAATGGTGCTACGCAGCAGTGCAAAAGGGCAGTTTTGGGGATGCAAAAACTATCAAGGCAATGAAGAACTCAGCTGCAAAAATAGTAAAAACAGCATGGCAATTAAATGGCCAGAGTTGGTCTAGTGGTTCAAAAAGCTTTTTTTAAAGGGACATAAAAAATTGTCTATAAAAATAACTCATGAAATAATAAGTGTTTTTACTCGTCAAGAATGATTAGGTAATTTTAATAATGAGATTTTCGATTGAAGAAATGGAGGCTGCTTTTACAGAAATTAACGAGCATGCAAATCCAAAATTAGCTTTTTTAGGCGCTTTATCAGGCTCATTGCCGGCTATTGCGGTTTATTTTTTATTTATGGAAATGGGAGGTTTGTTACTGATTATGCTATTTTTATCCCCTTTGATTATAGGCTATTTTGCTCGTTTCGTGGGTAGAACTTACAAAGTTAAACACCGTATATCAGTCGGTGTTATTGGCGCACTTGTGTACATCATTGGATGTATATTACTCGGTTTGGGCCCTTTATATTACCTTTTAGTTCCCGTTGCGTTTGGTGTTGCAATGACAACTGCAAAAATTAAACTTTATAGGGTTCATGAGTGGGCAATTGAATGGGAAGAAAACGGTAAACTTTTTAAAAATAAAAGCGCTGAGTAATTATTCTATCGTTAATTTATTGAAAATGGTTTTTATTTGCATTAAAGTGCGATGGGTTCTGCATATGTAAAGCGCATAAAGTGTTTATTACTTTAGCTAGTTTATAAATTTTAAGTCGATAAGGAATTTTAAATGAAAATTTGGATTGAAAAGGCTAAAACGATTTTTTGTGCTGTGCTTTTATTCAGTGGATTTGCGTTTAACGTATCAGCAGGCACGCTTCACTTTGGTGGAGAGGTCAACGCGGGCAATATTACCAAGATTTCAACGATAATGAATGATCCGGATGATTATTTAGCCACGCCCGTTACTATAGAAGGAACAATTGTAGGTGTTTGCGAAAAAAGAGGTTGCTGGATGTCATTGGCATCAGATCAGCGCTTTCAAAATTTACGGATTAAAGTCAACGATGGTGACATGGTGTTTCCTATGACTGCTAAAGGCCGCAAAGCAATTGCAACGGGAGAACTTAAAAAAATTGAACTGACCCTGGAGCGCACAAAAACTGTTATGGCGCACAGAGCTCAAAAAGCTGGTGACGACTTTGATCCAAGCAGTGTTACGGAACCAATGGCTATTTATCAATTAAATCCAAGTGCGGTAGACATCCTTGAGTAGTACCACAAATTGGTATAAATTAAATCGTAGTCTGCACCGTGATGTAGGCTATTTTTGTGTTGGCTTGATTCTTATTTTTTCAGTATCGGGGATCGCTGTAAACCATAAAGATGATTGGAACCCCAATTATAGAGTCGATGTGACACACATTGATGCAGCGGGCACACAGTGGCATGAAGAAAACGATAGTGAGTTAATTTTACAGGTGCTATCTCATGTTGAAGCTAATGTCGAAGTAAAAGCTTCATACTGGTCTGCAAAAGATGAATTTAAAGTGTTTTTGAAAAATGGTAATAACCTAAGTGTGAATTTAGCCACAAGCTCTATTACTTATGAACGCATTGAAGCAAGGCATATATTTCAAGCATTTAATCGCTTACACCTAAATGAAACAAAAGAATCGTGGGTAATATTTTCTGACATATTTGCCGGATTACTGATTTTTCTCGCTTTGAGTGGCTTATTTATGGTTAAAGGTAAATATTCTCCTCTAGGGGTTAAATCACTGTGGATTGGGTTAGGTATTCTATTACCTGCGGGCTATATTTTTTTATGATGGCTGTAAGCTAACACCTTGTTTTAGTAATTAAGTTGTTTTAGATTTCTTAAGTTTTTTTTCCATCAGACTTAGCAGTAGCCCATTTAAATCAATGATTTTATTTTGAAGTATTTTCTTTTGTTCTACTGCTTGCTCAGATTCATCGTCACTCAGTTTTTGTAGCTCTTTTTGTGTCTCAGCTATTTGCTCTTTTAATTTAGCAATCATTCTATCGGTTGGATCTTGACTCGTTTCGTCCTCTTTTTTATCAACGCCATGTTGCGCATTGTCATATAGCTGCTTGGCTATACTTTCTCCTAATTCGGTTTTATTTATCTGTTTATTTTCTTGATTGAGCTTGTCTTTTCCCTGCTCAGAAATAGAGACGTGACTATTTGGCAAACTTACATTTTGTATTGATGGTTGTTGGGCTGTGATTTGTGGCGATACGCGTTGTTTAGCGTATAAGTTGATGTTAAGTGCCATGGTCGTTCTATTAATATTATCCATAATATTGAGCAAATTTAAAGTGAGTATAAGCAAGTGTTATTTATATATCGGCCAGGTAAGCTAGAGCATGAGATTTATTTTTTCAGGCAAAAGAAGCACCTTAGGTGCTTCTTTTAAACTGAATGACGTGGGTTATTGCATCGCCACGGCAAGCTGGTGATACAAACCTATACCGATAAGTACATTAAACGGGAAGGTAACACCGAGTGAACTTAGCATAGCAAGGCCAATATCTGCTTTCGGTATCGCGGCTTTAATGGCAGCAGGAGCCGCAATATATGAAGCACTGGCCACTAAACTTCCAAGAATAACCACCGAACCAAGCTCTAACTCTAAAAGTGTGCCAACAGTCACACCCACGGCACCTAATACTAACGGGGTAACGATGGCAAAAAAAGCCAGCTTCCAATGGTGCCAAGGAATAGGACGTAATGTTTGTGCCGCTGTTAAACCCATTTCTAGCAAAAATAGAGCAAGTACGACTTTAAAGCTATTTGTTAATAACCCCGTTACTTGGCTGCCCTGCTGTGTACCGTACATCATACCGATTATCACACCACCTACCAGTAGAATAACGCTCTTATTAGTTAGCGTCTCATGCCACAGAGCTTTGAGTGATAATGTATTTTCAGAGCTATGTTGTTTGTCTAAGCGCCTATAAAGTAGCAAGCCAACTATAATTGCAGGAAGCTCTAACATGACTAAATAGAGAGTTACCTCTGCCCCAACAGCGAGTTGAGCAGATTCCGCGTAGGCAAGGGCTACCGCAAAAGTACCGGCGCTAACTGAGCCGTAATGGGCTGCAATACTTGCGCTGTTCGCGACGGATAGCTTAACTACATACTTTAAAATAGGGTAAAGAGCTAATGGAATGAGTGCGCCAATTAGCATAACTGAGCCCATCTCGGGGAGTAGTTGCCAACTTAAATTACCATGCAGTACCATGCCACCTTTCAAGCCAATCGTAAGCATTAATAATAAACTCAGTGTCTCGTATGTTGCTTTAGGGATAGTAAGATCCGAACGTAAGACACCGGCGACTAATCCTAAAACAAAAAACATAACAACAATATCTGGCACAACTCTCTCCTGTGGGTTTGAAGTAGGACTATTGTAGAGAAAACTTTGCATAGCAAATAATAAAATGAATGATAGGAAGGTATAGTATATTATCTATGGGTTAATATTTATTACTTATTAAAGGCGTAATAATGGATCTCAGGCATATTTCATTTCGATTACTTGAAGTTTTTATGAGCGTTGTAAAAACGGGCTCAATAAGTGAAACTGCACGACGTTTACACTTAACGCAGCCGACAGTTTCATTGCAAATAAAGCGTTTACAAGAGGCTGTAGGAGAGCCATTGGTCTACATGAAACAGCAAAAACTGCAAGTTACAGAAGCGGGTTTAGCATTATTTAGAACATGTCAGCAGGTGTTTGGTCATTTTGACGACTATAGTGATTTACTGTCCGAAATTAAAGGCGGCGAGCGTGGGCGATGTAAAATTGCGATGGTCAATACAGCTCAATATATCTTACCTAAGTTACTCGGGCCTTACAGTAACTTACATCCACATGTTGAATTACCGCTGGAAATAGGTAATAGATCTGAAGTTTTATCACGTTTTGAACGCGGCGAAGATGATATTTATGTTTTTAGTCACCCACCTTCATTAGAGCATGCACAGGCCGCTCGGTTTTTAAAAAATCCACTCGAATTTATTGCACCAATAGATCACCCTCTAGCGGATGCTGAGCAGTTGTCTCTTGTTGATTTAGCATCGCACCGGTTTTTGTTGCGTGAGCCTGGCTCTGCCACACGAATGTTGTTTGAAAGCGAACTGCAAAGACGTGGGCTTGTACTTAGTAATACGGTACAGATGGCAAGTAACGAGGCAATAAGAGTCGCGGTATCATCGGGAATGGGAATAGGGGTATTGTCGCGTCATGTTTTACCTGCGCAAGAGGCTGGTTTCAAAGTTTTAACCGTAACAGATGTCAGTTTGGCGAGTCATTGGTATTTTGTAATACGTACAGATCGGCATATTTCATATGCTGCACGCAGCTTCTTACAGTTTGCGCAAATGCATTTGGAGCAATATCTTGATACTCAATGGGTGCGCAACGAGTTACTAACGCTTAATGTGAGCTTAGATGCTGAGCAAAAACGTTTCAGCCGTTAAAATACAGTACTCAACAGTCGTTGTACTAAGAGAAGTATTGCTTTATAAATAATCAGTCAGGATTACTTTAGGTATTAAAAAAGGCCTAACAATGGCTAGACCTTTTCTAAAATTAAACTGGTTTATTGAACAAGTTCTTGCTCAGAAAACTCTTCTGCAAATAATGGGCTAGACAAGTAACGCTCTGTTGCGCTTGGTAAAATAACGACAACATTTTTGCCAGCATTCTCAGGTAATTCCGCAATACGTTTTGCTGCAACTACAGCTGCACCAGATGAAATACCCACTAAAATACCTTCATCTTTCATTAGTTGATGGGCCATTGCAATTGCATCTTCGTTAGAAACAAGTTCAGCACCATCAATTACTTCAAGGTCTAAATTCCCAGGGATAAAACCTGCACCAATACCTTGGATTTTATGTGGACCAGGCTTTATTTCTTCACCTGCTAGGGTTTGGCTAATTACTGGTGAGTTAGTTGGCTCTACAGCAATTGATTTTACATTTAGGCCTTTTTCAAGTTTTAAATAACGGCTTACACCCGTAATTGTACCGCCAGTGCCTACACCTGCAACGAAAAAGTCAACTTTACCGTCTGTTGCTTCAAAAATTTCAGGGCCAGTCGTTTCAAAGTGAATTTTAGGATTTGCAGGGTTTTCAAATTGTTGTAGCAAAATAAACTTAGTAGGATCACTTGCTTGGATTTCTTTTGCTTTTTCAATTGCGCCATTCATCCCTTTTGCGCCATCAGTTAGCACAAGGTTTGCGCCCAATGCTTTTAATAGCTTACGGCGTTCAAGGCTCATAGTATTAGGCATAGTCAGCGTTAACTTGTAACCACGAGATGCTGCCACAAACGCAAGTGCAATACCTGTATTACCTGATGTTGGTTCAATAAGTTCTTTATCTTTAGTCAATTCACCTGATTTTTCAGCTTCCCAAATCATTGATGCACCTATACGGCATTTAATACTAAAGCTTGGGTTACGTGATTCAATTTTGGCAAAAATATTACCAGTGGTTACACGATTTAGTTTTACTAATGGTGTATTACCGATAGTGAGTGAATTATCTTCAAAAATTGTAGACATTGTGTTCCCTTGGGTGCTGTTTATTCAATCGGGGGTTGATATATTAATAAATCAACCGTAATAGCCACACTCTACTGTGCAACGAAAAAAATAAAAGTAAAGTTTGGCTATAAGATATATCTATTCGGCTTATATTTGAATGAAATAAAACCAGCCTTTGTTTTAGTGACTAAAAAATAAGGGAACTTAATATGAAATTTGTTGCACTAGATCATAATGAGCAAAAATCTTTAAATTATAATCAACACACATAAGGAAAGAATGTTGCAATGGTGTAACGATGTTATTTTATACAAACAAACTGTTTTTGAGCGGTTTTATGACACATCTCCTTTAAAACATGATAAAACCCTATGCATCTAAATTTATGAAGTGATCACGATGACGTTAATCTTAAAGTTAATTGCCGGTATAGTGGCCGGTATTTTAGTGGGTCTATATGTACCATTAACAGGTGTAGAACTCCTTTATACTGTGAAAGAAGTAATTGGTCAGTTGATCACCTTTACTATCCCGTTAATTATTTTATTTTTTATCGCATCAGGGATTGCCGGCTTACCTAAAGGTTCAGGCCATTTATTAGGTAAAACCGTAGGTTTTGCATATGGATCTACCGTTATTGCTGGAACATTGGCTGTTGTGGCTGTGAGTGCGATTATTCCGTTGTTTGATGGCGGTTTAACTTTTGAAGCTGAAGTGGCCACTGAAGTTGCCAGTTTTATTGATTTAGAAATCCCTCCATTAATGGGTGTAATGACCGCACTTGCGACTGCTTTTGTATTTGGTATTGGTATGAGTCAATTGCAACTTGAAACACTTAGAAAAGTATCAGATCAAGGTCGCGATGTAATAGACGCTTTATTAGCAAAAGTAATTATTCCTGCACTGCCTTTTTATATTGCGGGTGTATTTGCCGAAATGACTGTTGCTGGTTCAGTAGTTGATACCTTGCAAACGTTTGGTGTAGTACTTGTAGCTGCATTAGTAATGCATTGGCTTTGGTTAAGCGTTTTATATATAGGCACGGGTATTTTGTTAAAGCGTAACCCAGTTGAGTTAATTAAAAACATGCTGCCAGCTTATTTTACTGCATTAGGTACGATGTCTAGCGCTGCGACGATTCCAGTGTCTTTACGTGCAAGTAAAGCAAATAATGTTAAAGAAGATGTCGCTAACTTCACAGTTCCTTTATGTGCGACTATCCATTTGTCAGGTTCGACAATTACGATTGTGACGTGTGCAATGGCAGTTATGTTTTTGTCGCCAAATATGGATGTGCCATCTCTATTTGGAATGTTGCCATTTATTATGATGCTTGGTGTTGTGATGATTGCAGCCCCAGGCGCACCGGGTGGCGCTGTAATGGCTGCATTAGGTTTATTAACGAGTATGCTTGGCTTTAATGAAGGTGCAGTCGCGTTAATGATTGCCCTATACTTAGCGCAAGATAGCTTTGGCACAGCCTGTAATGTCACAGGTGATGGTATTATTGCATTATGGGTTGATCGTTTTAGCGATAAAGCGTCTTCTTAAGTTAATTACCACCACGTTACATAGAGTACTCAAGTGAGTATTTTTACGTAGCGTGGGCTGAATGGAACGATATTTGAGTTATCGTTTCATCTTTTCTGTGTTAATGTGGCGAATTAAATTGTCACAATGACATGCTGTTTAGTTATATGAGGGTGTTCCATTGATTAACGTACTTTTAGTTGATGACCATGAGCTTATACGTACGGGTATCAGGCGTATTCTTGATGACGTTCGTGGGTTCAAAGTAGTTGGTGAAGCTAAAACAGGTGAAGAAGCTGTGCAGTTTTGCCGTCAGCACTCACCTGATATAGTGCTCATGGACATGAATATGCCAGGTATCGGCGGTCTAGAAGCCACCAAAAAAATCTGTCGCTACTGCCCTGATGTCAAAATCATTGTACTTACAGTGAATTGTGAAGACCCTTTCCCAAGTAAAGTAATGCAAATTGGCGCACATGGCTTTTTAACCAAGGGCGCAGGCTCAGATGAAATGGTTAATGCCATCCGTGCAGTTAATGCTGGACAACGGTATATAGCACCAGAAATAGCCCAACAAATTGCGTTAGCGCAAGTAACAGGCCGTACTGATGAAAATCCATTCCAGTGTTTATCTGAACGAGAGCTGCAGATCATGTTAATGATCACAAAAGGGGAAAAAGTACAAGATATTGCTGAACGTCTTAACTTAAGTTCTAAAACGGTGAACAGCTATCGTTACAGGATGTTTGAAAAACTTAATGTTAGTGGCGATGTTGAGTTAACTCACTTAGCTATTCGACATAAAATGATTGATATAGACAGCTCTCACTAATCTGCTTTATGGCCGAATTTGATCACGCCCACTTCTTAAAAACGCTATCAAGTGAACCTGGTGTTTACAGGATGCTTGATAGTGACGACAATGTTATTTATGTCGGCAAGGCTAAAAATTTAAAAAAACGCGTGAGTAGCTATTTTCGTAGCACTGTAACAGACAGTAAAACGCGTGCCTTAGTCAGTAATATTTGTAACATTGATATTACGTTGACGAATACTGAAACCGAAGCATTATTGCTTGAAAACAATTTAATAAAAAAATACCAGCCTCGCTATAACATTTTATTACGTGACGATAAGTCTTACCCTTATATATTGTTGACAGCACACAAGCATCCAAGGCTTGCATTTCATCGTGGAAGCCGCAAAGTTAAGGGCGAATATTTTGGGCCATTCCCAAGTGCCGGCGCTGTATCTGAAAGTCTGCGCTTAATGCAAAAAATATTTCCTGTTCGACAATGTGAAGATGCTTATTACCGTGTTCGCAGCCGACCATGTTTGCAACATCAGCTAAAGCGTTGCTCTGCGCCATGTGTAGATAAAGTATCAGATGATGAATACAGCCAGCAAGTTAGTTATGTACGCAAGTTTTTGACTGGCAAGTCCCATGAAGTTATTTCTGATTTAATTACTAAAATGGAAACCGCAAGCCAAGCATTACAATTTGAACTCGCTGCAAAAGTACGTGATCAAATAATGTTGCTACGAAAAATGCAGGAACAACAATCCATTTCAGGAAATTACGCTGAAATGGATGTGGTTGGTTTTGCGCATTTAAATGGACTCAATGGTATTCATTTGCTTATGATCCGTGATCATAAAGTTCTTGGTAGTAAAACCTACTTCCCAAAGGTTCCAAAAGACTCCCAGCAACAAGAGATTTTAACCTCATTTTTAGGGCAGTATTATTTAGCGCCAGGTGCAACAGGGCGTATTGCGAAAGAAGTTATACTGCCATTTGCGATTGACGAAATAGACGTACTTAGCGATGCATTAAGTCAAGTAAGTGAGCGTAAAGTTAATTTAAAAGTTGTAACTCGGGGAGAGCGAGCACAATACCTACAATTAGCTAATAAAAATGCCCTCAATAGCATCACCGTTAAGCAAAGTACGCAAGACTCAATTAATAAACGTTATGCACAGCTCAAAGCTACTTTGCGCTTAGATGACATTAATCGTATGGAGTGCTTTGATATAAGCCACACCATGGGTGAGAATACTGTCGCCAGTTGTGTTGTGTTTGATTCGCAAGGGCCAAACAATAAAGAGTATCGGCGTTTTAATGTGACGGGTATCACCGGTGGTGATGACTACGCAGCAATGGAGTTTGCACTTAACAAACGTTACAACAAACTGGTAGATGAAGAAAAAATTCCAGATGTAATTTTTATTGATGGTGGTAAAGGTCAGTTATCGCGTGCAGAGCAGTACTTTTCAACTTGGGCCCATACCAAAATGCCGCTACTAGTCGGTGTTGCAAAAGGCACTAGCCGAAAGCCGGGGCTAGAAACCTTGTTAATTGATGGTGGCCGAAAAACGATTCCGATGGATTCTGATGCACCCGCACTGCATTTAATTCAACATATCCGTGATGAATCGCACCGTTTTGCAATAGCAGGACACCGTAATAAGCGCCAAAAACAACGCACTCAATCATTATTAGAAGAAATAGGTGGAGTCGGCTCAGTTCGACGCCAAACATTATTAAAATTTTTAGGGGGCATGCAGGGAGTAAAAGCTGCTAATATAGATCAATTAAAGCAAGTACCCGGGATCAGCTCTGACATGGCTGAGAAGATATTTAACCATTTGCATGACAAGGGCTAGCCCTTCGTGCGAATATAGAAAAAAAGACATCCCCAAGTAGTTATGTGGAATATTCCAAACACACTCACAACCTTTAGACTTTTCCTTATCCCCATTTTTTTGGTGGTATTTTATTTGCCCTATTCATGGGCTTTCTTTGCTGCGGCCTTTATTTTTTGGCTCGCATCTATCACAGATATTTTGGATGGTTATTTAGCACGCAAGCTTGAACAATCAACACCCTTTGGCGCATTCTTAGATCCTGTTGCTGATAAAGTAATGGTGTGCACCGCATTGGTTGCCTTATCTAGCTATTATCAATCAATGTATATGACAATTCCTGCTTTGATTATTATAAGTAGAGAAATAGTTATTTCAGCTTTACGCGAATGGATGGCTGAACAAGGCAAGCGCGATAATGTGGCTGTATCTAATATGGGTAAGTTTAAGACCGCAGCACAAATGTTAGCCATTATTGGTTTAACATGGCAGTACGATAGCTGGATGATGTATCTAAGTTATGGCTTACTTTATATCGCAACTCTTTTAACGGTGACTTCTATGCTGCAATATTTGATTGCTGCGTGGAGTGAATTGACTAAAAATTGAGTCTAAACGTATAATAACGCACCATTTTAGATAAAAAACAAGCAAACAGTTCAAAACTAGCATTTTTTGTATTGACGCGTTTAATAATCTCTGTAGAATGCGTCCGTGTTGAGAGGGCATAGCCCCCTAGATAAACAAAGCGGCACTAGCTCAGTTGGTAGAGCGCGACCTTGCCAAGGTCGAGGTCACGAGTTCGAGCCTCGTGTGCCGCTCCAGTTTATTTTAATGGTTTACCCCAGCGTTGGGGCGGAATGGCAGAGTGGCCATGCACCGGATTGCAAATCCGTTTACCTCGGTTCGACTCCGGGTTCCGCCTCCATTTCAACACTCCACATGCTTTTAATAGCAAACTCGATGCCCGAGTGGTGGAATTGGTAGACACAAGGGATTTAAAATCCCTCGACTAACAAGTCGTGCCGGTTCAAGTCCGGCCTCGGGCACCACTTTGTGGTTTAGTTATATCGCCAAATGTAACTTATAAAAATTGTATTACATAAATTAGTTTATGTGATTTATTTAGAATTAATATGATGCGGCACTAGCTCAGTTGGTAGAGCGCGACCTTGCCAAGGTCGAGGTCACGAGTTCGAGCCTCGTGTGCCGCTCCATATTAATTTTATCCACTTGCTTTAAGTAGCAAACTCGATGCC
>NZ_BDDS01000033.1 GCF_001653135.1 Pseudoalteromonas neustonica | reverse complement strand
GTTAAGCTAACTTGTACTAATTACCCGTGAGGCTTAACCATACAACGCCAAACGCGTTTTATGTGACTGTTTAAGCGCAGAAGTTAAGATTGTAGGTCGTGATTTATCGCGACAACTAAAGTAGATTTACTAACAGCTGTAAGCGATAAGCTTAAAGTTGTAAGAAGACAATTATCAGCATTTTCAAATTTTAGTTAGTGCGTAGAGATACGAACTGACACCCAATTTGCTTGGTGACAATAGCGTTTTGGACCCACCTGATCCCATGCCGAACTCAGTAGTGAAACGAAACAGCGCCGATGATAGTGTAGCATTTGTTATGTGAAAGTAGGTCATCGCCAGGCTCCAAATAAAGAAAGCCCGACTCATAGAGTCGGGCTTTTTTACGTCTGCAGGAAAGTGAAAAAGTGAGCAAGGTGCAAGGTGGTCAATGTCGCTCGGGCGTTCACCTGAAAGCAGTACACCCTCATATATCGGCTGTTGCGATAAATCACGACTGACGGTTTTACAATCAAGTTGCGGGTATTTTATTGTAGGTCAGGCTTTAGCCTGAAGGCATGTAGCATATTCCCCAGAGCTATACATATCCACGATTCATGATAGATCACGAGCTACAGTTTGTGCGAAGTGAATTTAAAGATCGATGTTTCTATCAGTGTAGAAAATTGTCCAATTAAGCATGATGATATCTGATAAAATTACGGGAATGATAGTTCGTGATTTTTGGGATTTCTATGACGCCTTTCACTAGTCGCATTTATTTGTTACGCCATGGTGAAATTGTTGAGCAAGATGTATTAGCTGGAGGGACTGATCTTTTATTAAGTGATGTTGGTTTTTCACAGTTGAGTCAAGCATGCAAATACTTAACTGATGTTGAATTGGTGCAAAGTTCAACATTAAAACGTTGTAGTGAATTTGCCACACAATTTTCTCACAACCATCAAATTCCTCTTTTACTTACTGATGATATCCGGGAGTTTAATTTTGGAGATTGGGATGGCCGTAAGTATGATGAATTGTGGGAGCTGACGCATTCTCCTAGTATTGGTGATTTTTGGCAAAGCCCTTGGTTAGTCACACCGCCTTGTGGTGAAAATATGGCTGACTTTTATCAGCGAGTATTTCTTTGGTGGCAAAGGTTATTGATGAATATTGTAAATAATCATACGCATAAGCAATTAGTAATTACGCATGCGGGGGTGATTAAGCAATTATTAGGCATTATATGTGAGCTACCAAAAGAATCTAATCAGCAGAATATGTTTGCTGTAGGCTACGGTAAATTTGTTTGTGTTGAGATTTATATTGATAATATGGGTAAAGCGTGGCCAAAAATTGTGTTTTAGAATGCTATTTAGTAGTTTTTAACTGCCTAGATAGATATTAATTGAAATATTTACTCACCTGCCCATAATAGAGTCTTATGTATTTTGGAATGAGGTGAGAGTCCTCAACTGTACCCGCAACTGTAAGTCACGTGAGTGATAAGTCAGATACAAAATACGTTAATTTGAACTAAATGAGCGGGTTAACTCTTCTATTATCATCCTATTGGTAAGTAGTGTATTGGGTTTACTATCGCCAGAGAGAAAAATACATTGCAATCACCTGTAGTAACTCAGCCACCATTACTTAAAGTCACAGAATTATGCTGGTCAGTGGGTAATACCACTATTTTGCAAAATATAGCTTTTGCTATCAAACCAGGTCAATTTGTTGGTTTACTGGGTCCTAATGGTGCGGGTAAATCGAGCCTGCTGCGTTGTTTATATCGTTATAGCAAACCAGGCAGTGGCGAGGTTAGCTTTGCCGGACAGAACATCTGGCAATTAAGTGCAGATGAATATGCAAAGCAAGTTTCAGTGGTACTGCAAGAAACACCTTCGCAATTTAACTTATCCCTTTATGATGTTGTAAGTCTTGGGCTTACACCCCACAAAAGCTTATTTAGTTCTACAACCAAAGCGGATAAGCAAATAATATTACAGGCGATCGAACAAGTTGGCTTGAGTCATCATTGTAAACAATCGTTTGACTCTCTTTCTGGTGGCGAAAAACAACGAGCATTGATCGCTCGTTCTATTGTGCAGGGACCCAAACTACTCATTATGGATGAGCCTACTAGTCATTTAGATATTAAATATCAAATTCAACTAATGGAATTGGCAAAGTCTCTTAATGTGACCGTTTTAGCGTCGTTTCATGATCTTAATTTAGCTGCCAGCATGTGTGATGAGTTGCTGGTGATTAAACAAGGTAAATTAGTTGCAACAGGTACTCCAGAGCAAGTGATCACGGAAAAAATGCTGAGTGACGTATTTGGTGTCTGTGCTGAAGTATCAGCACATCCACAGAGTGAACAATTAAAAAAAGTAATTCCGCGAATCACCTACTTTTATGGCTATCAAGGGGGTAGTGCTAATGCAAAAAAATAATTATGCTGCTGTGATCGTTACTTTATTTTTTGGTTTTACGAGCATTTTTATTGCACTTAGCTTTGGTGCTGCGCCAAGTAAGTTCATTGATGTGTACCATAGCCTTATAGGGCAAGGGCATGACCCCTTTATTGAAAGAATTATCTGGCAACTACGGATGCCACGTACCTTATTGGCTTTTTTAGCAGGGTCTGGCTTAGCGATTGCTGGGTTAATTTTGCAGACGGTTACACGTAACCCATTGGCTGATCCATATTTATTTGGTATTTCATCAGGGGCATCGTTTGGTGTGGTGTGTTTTATGACAATTACTGGTATCAGCGCTGGTATTTCCATGTCTGCAGCTGCGTTTGTTGGCAGTTTATTTACGATGTTATTACTGGTGTTTATTGCTGGGCGGGCTAGTCGTGGACAGGTTGAAACCATGTTGTTAGCAGGCGTTGCCTTATCGTTTTTATTCAGCGCATTTACCAGTTTACTACTTTATTTTAGTGATCCTCAGGCGATAACCGCTATTTTATTTTGGACGCTAGGTAGTTTTGCTCGTGCTCAGTGGGCCACGCTCTGGTTACCTGCTTTAGTTATTTTAAGCTGTACAGCGATAATGATGAGTTTTCGTCGTCAGCTCAATGCTATGTTATTGGGTGATGAAAGTGCCGTGACATTAGGTATACCGGTACAACGGTTTCGCTTATTAATGTTAATACTGAGCTCATTGATCACTGCTGTGCTTGTTGCCATGTGTGGTGGAATTGGTTTTGTCGGTTTGATGATCCCGCATATTGTGCGTTTTTTTGTTTCCCAAGGTACGCCCAGTGGCTTAATGATGACAGCTTTAGCTGGCGGCATATTCATGGTTTGGGTTGATGTGTTGTCGCGCATTTTACTTACGAATCAAGAGTTACCTATTGGGGTGATCACGTCTGCGATCGGCAGTATTTTCTTTTTATCATTACTTTATTTTCGCAAGCGAGAAAGCTAACCAATGTTCAATATACCGAGAATAGCTAACCAATTTAGCCACATAATCGCTGATAAAATAAATCAAAAAACTAAACCACTTGGCGCACTTGGACAGCTAGAGCAATGTGCCACGCAATTGGTTACTATATTTAGTCAAAAAGTATCAAGTGAAGCTGCCTTTAAAGCATTTACCCCTGTTATTAATAAACCTACTTTGCTTGTTTTTGCAGGCGATCATGGCGTTGCAGCGCATGGTGTATCAATAGCACCCAGTGATGTTACTTCACAAATGGTCACTAATTTTGTCAGTGGTGGTGCAGCAATTAACGTATTTTGCCAACAGTTAGGCTGGCTGTTAGAAGTGGTTGATTGCGGTATTTTACACCCAGTAGCTTCACCAAGTGTGCATAATTGCCGTTTAGGCAGCATTACACAGCCGCTTAATACAAATATGGCGATGTCAATTGAGCAGGTATATCGAGGTTTTGATAATGCCAAACAACTTGTAAAACAGCTTAGCCTTAAAGGCTGTAATACCGTTGCGTTTGGAGAGATGGGCATAGGTAATACAACCAGTGCCGCGGCTATTATGGCTGCGATGCTTAAATTACCCGCACAACAATGTGTAGGTAAGGGCACAGGTGTAAGTGATGATATTGTTGAGCGAAAAATTGCAGTTGTAGAGCAAGCACTCATATTACATAAGTCACAATTTGCAGATCCAATTACCTTGCTTGCGGCATTAGGTGGGTTTGAAATTGTGCATATAACAGGTGCAATGTTAGCAGCTGCTGAGCAGGGTATGGCAGTGGTGGTTGATGGCTTTATTTGTAGCGCTGCGGCTATGATTGCAATAAATATCAACCCCACAGTTAAAGAGTATTTAATATTCGCTCATTGTTCAAACGAGCAAGGTCACCGATTAATGTTAGATACACTTAACGTTAAACCACTGCTGCAACTTGATTTGCGTTTAGGTGAAGGCTCAGGCGCTGCGTTAAGTTTACCGTTACTGCAAGCGTCACTGGGTTTTTATAATCAAATGGCTAGCTTTGCTGATGCTGGCGTGGAGCAGGTTGTTAGTTAATGCACTCTAATCTAGATGAAAACAAAGTAACGCAATGGCAGTTACTGTTATTAGCAATCAGTTTTTTAACTCGAATACCTGTTGAATTGCGCTTTGATGTGAGTACTGCGCACTTAAACCAAGCAAGTCGTTATTTTGCTTTGGTTGGTTTGTTACTCGGTGGATTATTAGCGCTTAGTTACTGCGTTTTTCAGTTGCTGTTCCCGCTATCAATTAGCATCCTGTTAATGATGGCAATAGGATTGCTGTTAACGGGCGCTTTTCACGAGGATGGTTGGGCTGATGTGTGGGATGGTTTTGGTGGCGGTTGGCAGGTAGAACAAAAACTTACCATCATGAAAGATAGCCGTCTTGGCACTTATGGCGCAGCAGCATTGTTTATAATATTGCTGATTAAATTTCAGAGCCTATTCTTCCTTGGTAACTCATTATTGGGTGTATTAAGTGCAATTTTACTCGGGCAATGTTTAAGCCGTATGGTGGCAACGAGTTTAATTATAAGCATGGATTACGTTAGTGAAGATGCCACTTCAAAAGTAAAACCGCTGGCGATGCACTTATCCAACTCTAGTTTAACTATTTTACTGTTAACCGCAGCAGTTTTGCTGGTGAGTTTAATCGCTGCAAGTCTTGTGTTATGGCAAACCGCGTTAATACTCATTGCGGTATTATTGATCTTAAGAGTGATTTTAATCCGCTGGTTTAAACGCCAGTTAGGTGGATATACCGGTGATTGTTTAGGTGCAGCGCAGCAACTAAGTGAAATTGCGATTTACTTAACGTTGGTGAGTGTACTATGAACGCTAATCATACGCTTATTTTAGGTGGGGCTCGCAGCGGTAAGAGCCGTTTTGCAGAGCAGCTTGCACAGCAAAGTAATAAGCCTGTAATTTACCTTGCTACAGGTCAAGCACATGACGTTGAAATGCAAACTCGTATTAAGCATCACCAGCAACAACGCCCTACAGATTGGCAATTAATTGAAGAGCCAATTACGCTGGCTGCAACACTTCAAACACACAGTAGCAAAAATAATTGCATCTTAGTTGATTGCTTAACTTTGTGGCTGAGTAACTGTTTATGCAGCGGTCGAAGTGATTGTTGGGATGAACAAAAAACGGCATTTCTAAATATTTTTGATAATTTACCCGGGCAAGTCATTTTTGTGAGTAACGAAGTTGGTCATGGGATTGTACCGCTTGGCGAACTTAGTCGTCAGTTTGTTGATGAGTCTGGCTGGTTGCATCAAGCGATTGCAGTAAAAGCTGCGCGTGTTGAATTTATAATGGCAGGTCTTGCCTTAACACTTAAAGGGCAGTCATGATGAAAACATTAATGATACAAGGGACAACCTCTGATGCAGGTAAAAGTACCTTAGTCGCGGCACTGTGCCGAGTATTTGTAGATCAAGGTATTAAAGTTGCTCCATTCAAGCCGCAAAATATGGCGTTAAATAGCGCCGTAACTGAAGATGGTGGCGAAATTGGGCGTGCCCAGGCACTACAGGCAATTGCCGCTAAAGTGCCGCCACGCGTTGATTTTAACCCTATTTTACTCAAACCAAACAGTGATACTGGCACACAAGTGATTATTCACGGTAAAGCGATTAGTAACATGGAAGCACAGGCGTACCACGATTATAAAAAAGTCGCTATGGATGCGGTACTTACCTCGCAACAACGCTTAAGCGAAGAGTTTGAGTTATTAGTTGTTGAAGGCGCGGGTAGCCCTGCTGAAATTAACTTACGTGCTGGTGATATAGCTAATATGGGTTATGCAGAAGCGGTTGATTGCCCTGTAATAATAATTGCAGATATTGACAAGGGCGGCGTGTTTGCACACTTAGTAGGTACTTTGGCACTGTTAAGTGAGTCAGAGCAAGCAAGAGTAAAGGGTTTTGTTATCAACCGTTTTCGTGGTGATATCGCATTACTGCAAAGCGGCCTTGATTGGCTTGAAGAGTATACGAGTAAACCTGTATTAGGTGTATTACCGTATTTGCACGACTTAGCCCTTGATGCTGAAGATGCGGTCGCGATTGATAACCAAGTTAGCCAAGCAAAAATTAGAATAGCCGTTTTGCTATTGCCGCATATTAGTAATCATACTGATTTTGATGCACTGCGCTTAAACACCCAAATTGATATTAATTACATTCGTCATACTCAAATGATCCCTGATGTTGATCTAATTATCATTCCCGGTAGTAAAAATGTGATCAGTGATTTGGCCTTTTTAAAAAATGAAGGGTGGGGGGAACAAATTAAACGCCACTTACGTTACGGTGGCAAGTTACTCGGTATTTGTGGCGGTTTACAAATGTTGGGTAGTGATATTTATGACCCTAAAGGCGTTGAATCAAGCCAAGCACATTGCAAAGGGTTAGAGCTTGCTGAGTTTATTACTGAGTTAGGGCAACAAAAGGTGCTAACGCAAGCCGCAGGTATTATCAATCTGCAAGGGCAACAGGCTAAAGTGGCTGGTTATGAAATTCATGCTGGTAGTAGTCAAGGCCAAGCACTCGAGCGGCCTTTTTTAAAATTTACTCAACACCCTAATAATGTTGCACAAGACGGCTTTATATCAAAAGATGATTGTATAGCGGGTACTTACTTACATGGCTTGTTCGATAGTAGCGAAGCCACGCAATTAATACTCGGTTGGGTCTTACCAAATAGTGGCATTACGCAGTTAATAGACATAGACACACATCGCGAGCTGCAATTAACGCGCTTAGCTGATATGTGTAAAGAACATTTAGATTTAGATAAAATCACACAAATTTACCAAAACTGGGAAGGAGTTAATAATGAGCGATACAAATAACGATAAACACCAACAGCGCCAACAAAAAGTAAAAGATAAAGTGGATGAGCGCATTGCTGCCGCGCAAACAGAAAAAGGCGTTTTTCAGGTTATTACTGGTAACGGTAAGGGTAAGTCAACCTCAGGTTTTGGTACGGTAACACGCTGTGTTGGTCATGGCATGAAAGCCGCAGTGTGCCAATTTATTAAAGGCACTTGGCCATGCGGGGAGCGCAATATATTGCAAGGTGCAGGGGTTGAGTTTGCCATTATGAACACCGGTTTTACGTGGGAGACGCAAAATAAAGAATCAGACACTGCAGCGGCGCAAGCAACCTGGCAAGAAGCTAAACGTATGTTGGCTGATGAATCAATTAACTTAGTATTACTTGATGAAATTACTTATATGATCACCTATGGCTACATTGATTTAGATGAAGCGTTAGAAGTGATTGCTAATCGTCCGCCAATGCAATCTTTAATCATTACAGGGCGCGGTGCACATCGTAAATTAACAGACTTAGCTGATACCGTCAGTGAAGTACGTAACGTTAAACACGCATTTGATGCCGGTGTAAAAGCGCAAATAGGTTTTGATTACTAATGGTTAGGTTAGTATTTATTTTATTTGTGGCTTTAAATTGTTTTAAGGCGATAGCCCAAACTAATAAGCAGCAGCTTAGAATCGTCGCCCTTGCACCACATATCGTTGAAAACCTATATGAGATAGGCGCAGGGGAGCAAATTGTAGGCACTGTAGAATATGCAGACTTTCCAGCAGCAGCCAATGATATTCCCCGTATTGGCGGCCATCAAGGTATTCAGCTAGAAAAGCTTTTAGCACTGAGACCTGATTTAGTGCTCGCGTGGAAAACAGGCAGCAAAGCCGAAGATTTAGCGCGTATTAAAAGCTTTGGCATTGAGGTTTCGTACAGTGATGCCAGCGAAGTGGATAAAGTGCCTAATGAACTGCGTCGCTTAGGTGCACTTACCGGGCGAGAACACGTGGCCGAGCAAGCCGCAATTGAATTTGAACATAAAATTGCTGCTATCAAAGTACAGCATCAAGGTAAAAGTAAGGTGGCGGTATTTTATCAGTTATGGCCTGAGCCGATGATGACGGTGGGTAAAAATACCTGGATCAATCAGTTAATTGAAATTTGCCAAGGTCGTAACGTGTTTGCAAATAGCCGAACCGATTACCCGCAGATCAGTATTGAAAATGTGGTTGTAGCTAAACCCGAGGTAATTATATTACCTGACGAAAAATCACAGCAGCAACAAGCCGTGATTGACTGGTCTCAATGGCCTGAAGTCCCCGCAGTAAATCATAATCTGTTTATTAAAGTTAATGCTGATTTATTGCACCGCTTTACAACCCGCATGCTTGATGGTCTAACGGATATGTGTACTAAAATTGATGATTCTCGTGTTGTAATCAAGGAGGCTTTATGAGTGATTGGCAACGCTTTTTAAAAACTGAGTGTGCAAAACCTTATATGCAAGAAACACTTGCAGTCGTAGCGACAAAGCGCAGCGAAGACATAGCTGTGTACCCGCCACAGTCGCAGATATTTAGCGCATTTGATGCAACACCGCTGAGTGATATAAAAGTGGTCATACTCGGTCAAGACCCATATCACGGCGAAGGACAAGCGCATGGTTTATGTTTTTCTGTTTTGCCTGAAGTCAGTAAACTTCCGCCTTCTTTAAAAAATATTTATAAAGAACTGGCAACAGACATTGATGGTTTTACCATACCAACACATGGCTATCTACAACGCTGGGCAGAGCAGGGTGTGTTTTTACTTAATACCGTACTCACGGTAGAGAAAGGCCAAGCACATTCGCACAAACACTTAGGCTGGGAGCTGTTTACCGATCAGGTGATTGCTCACATTAATCAACATTGTAAAGGTGTGGTGTTTATTTTATGGGGCGCTCATGCGCAAAAAAAAGGTAAGGGCATTGATAGCGACCGTCATCATGTCTTAAATGGCCCGCACCCATCACCGTTGTCTGCGCATCGTGGTTTTTTTGGTTGTAAGCACTTTTCCACTACCAATCAGCTATTGATACAACAAGGTAAAAAAGCTATTAATTGGCAAGTATAAAAATCGAATATAAAAAACAAAAGGCCCTTACTTTATCGGTAAGGGCCTTTTAGCTGGTTAGTTGCTACTGCGTTGCTGAATTAAAAATCTAATTCATCAATCGCAATATTGTCTGCAAAAAAATCTAGTTCCTGTAGTTCTTTACGTAATCGTTGCTTATCTTTTAACGCTTCGATTTCGCGCCATTTTCGCTTTTTATTTTTCTGAGAGGTCTTTCTGGTTGTATCAGGACCTTCTAATATTTCTAAAATATCGTCTAGGCTATCCATTAACTTCTCCTATTGAATTTTTTTGAACCTCGAAAATACCTATACCACAGGCCAAACTAAAATAGAATAAAAAAGTGACGTTTATGTTACGAAAAAGTGACGAGTTAATGAATGTTGATTATTCTAGGTATAAAAAAACGCCGCAATAGCGACGTTTAATATTTAACTAAAAATAACACTTAAAAAGAGATTACATCGCTTTAAAGCGTGCCTCTAGTTGCTCTTGAGCATCAGCAAATGAGCGAATACCTTCAGCTAGTTTTTCAGTCGCCATGGCGTCTTGATTATGTAACCAACGGAACTGCGATTCAGTTAATGGTGCTGGCTTTGGCTCTTTAGCAATATCACTTTCCAGTAAATATTCTTGTGCGCCCTCAAGGTTACCTAACTCTTCTAAAAGATTAGGGCTGATTGTAAGCTTGTCACAACCCGTTAACGCGATGATTTCGCCTGTGTTACGGAAACTTGCGCCCATAACCACGGTTTTATAATCATGGCGTTTGTAAAATTCAAAAATGCTGCGTACAGATTGCACACCAGGATCTTGTAGTGGATCTGTTGGTTTTTCCATTCCATTGGCTACGTGCCAATCTAAAATACGGCCAACAAATGGTGATATTAAAAATACGTTAGCGTCGGCACATGCACGCGCTTGCGCATCACTAAACAATAAGGTTAGGTTACACTTAGTACCTTCTTTTTCTAATTGCTCAGCAGCTTTAATACCTTCCCACGTTGATGCAACTTTGATTAAGATTTTATCTTTGCTCACGCCTTCTTTTTCATACAGACTAAGTAAGGTATGTGCTTTAGCAATCGTTGCTTGAGTATCAAATGATAAACGCGCATCAACTTCAGTAGAGATATAACCAGGTACAATTTCACTGATCTCTTTACCAAGCAATACTGCAAAGTAATCACACGCTAATTCTAATTGCTTGTCTGCATCTTGCTCGGTTTCTTTTGCATAGCTAAATGCTTTATCTAAATACGGCTTGTACGCTTCAATCTCGCTGGCTTTAAGAAGTAAAGACGGATTAGTCGTTGCATCTTCCGGTTGATGTTTTTTGATCGCTTCAATATCGCCTGTGTCTGCCACGATAGATGAATGTTGTTTGAGCCTTTGTAGAGCTGAAGTCATTTGCTTTCCTCATTCCAAGCAAGTTAAAAGAAAAATCTACTGTAACTACCTTATACTGCAGCACTGTGACAGTGCTTGATAGGTCTTATGTCCGTATCAGTGAAGAACGAAGATGCAAAGCGCAATAGGCTATGCCAATAAGGTAGGTATCATACCAATCAATTCTCACTAATTGATATAAACAAAACGTGCTTTTCGTTTCATTTAATGTTGAAATTGACATTAAATAATTTCCAAGTCAATAGCTAACTATGATCACTGTTATTTCACCTGCAAAAAATTTAGATTTCGAGAGTAAAGCAAGCACTGATAAATTCACGCAACCTGAGTTACTTGAGCACAGCGAAGAGTTAATGACGGTGTGTCGTGAGTTAACGCCAGCACAAATTGGTAGTTTAATGAAAATTAGCGATAAGTTATCAGGCCTAAACGCTGCGCGCTTTAGCGAGTGGTCTCAACCATTTACTACCGACAACGCTAAACAAGCAGTAATGGCCTTTAATGGTGATGTTTACGGCGGTTTAGATGCAAACACCTTAACCGCAGATCAACTTGATTACGCACAAAGCCATTTACGTATTTTGTCAGGCCTTTATGGGCTATTAAAACCATTGGACTTAATGCAAGCGTATCGTCTTGAAATGGGCACTAAGCTTGATAATAGTCGCGGCAAAAACTTATATGAGTTTTGGGGCAGTGTTATTGCTGATAAATTAAATACTGTTCTTGCTGAGCAAGATAGTCAGTATTTAGTAAACTTAGCATCCAACGAGTATTTTAAAGCCGTTGATAAAAAAACCTTAAATGCGCAAATTATTACCCCGCATTTTAAAGACTGTAAAAACGGTCAATATAAAATTATCAGCTTTTATGCTAAAAAAGCCCGTGGCTTAATGGCACGCTACATCATTGAAAATAAAATCACACAGCTAAGCGATCTTAAACAGTTTACAGTTGATGGTTATTACTACAGCGAAGAAGCAACTCAAAAAGCACTTGAGCCGGTATTTATGCGTGACGAACAAAATTAATTTTTAAACACCACTCTCAATACAAAAAGCCATGCATCGCATGGCTTTTACGTTTTGGCGCTTATTTTGCAATACCTGAGTATATTTTAGAATACTTAAGGTTAAACAATGTTAAAAATACCGTCTATCAGCGATGCCGAAAAACTTATAGAGGAAAAACTCGGAGGCTGGTTTGATATTGTCATCAGCCACATTCCTAACTTTATAGTTGCGGTACTCATTGCAATAATATTTTCTATTCTCGCACGCTTTTTAGGTTCAATGGTGCGCAAACTATTACGCCGTACACTTGACTCAAAACAAATTGCGGATTTAATGGCATCTATTTTTAAAATGATTGTGTTGTGTGTAGGTTTATTTGTTGCACTTGATTTTATAGGCCTTAAAGGCACAGTTACCTCTTTGCTTGCGGGGGCGGGTATTGTTGGCCTCGCCATTGGTTTTGCTTTTCAAGATATGACCGAAAACCTCATTGCCGGTATCGCTATGGGGGTCCGAAAACCCTTTAAAACTGGGGATGTTATTAAAACTGATGATGTTTTTGGTACGGTTAAATCAATTAATCTACGCAACACATTAATCGAAAATTTCTATGGTCAGCTTAATTTAGTGCCTAACAAAATCCTTTTTCGTAACGTATTACGTAATTACAGTACGTTAGGTGTACGTCGTATTGAAGTGCCAGTGGGTATTTCATATGGTGATGATCCTGAGCTGGCAGCTGAAGTTATTGTTAAAAAAATCAATGAGTTCGATTTTGTAATTAAACAAGAAGAGACGGCGGTATACGCCGAGGGTTTTGGCGATAGCAGTGTAAATTTACTGGTTTGGTTTTGGATAAAATACCCTGGCGAAGCTGATTTTATGACGGTACGCCACAAAGCAATTGTTGCTGTTAAACAAGCGCTCAGTGACGCTGATATTAGCATTCCATTCCCAATACGTACGCTTGATTTTGGTATTAAAGGCGGCGAAAAACTCGATGCGATGATCAGTGAAAAAAGAACGGAAAAAAATAGCATGGAGCAGCGCGAAGCTAATTAGTTTAAGCACTGTTAATGTTATTTAATGATTTATAAGCGCGAGTTGTACTCGCGCTTAACTATGTATTATTTACGCAATAGCTGCCCATATTTACATAACTTATAGTAGATAAAGTCTAATATCAGCGAGCATTTCCATACTTTATTTTTTAATTCATTCCTCAAGCTTTCAGTAGACTTTTATTCAATCAGTAACTAGCTTTTAGTTAGTTAAGTGAGGTTTAAATAAATGAACACCAAGAAGCTCAATAGCCAGCAACCCAACAATCCATGTATTCGTCACTGCTGTTTGGATGCTAATGATACATGTATAGGCTGCTTTAGAACCTTAGATGAAATTCTAGCGTGGCACAGCGCCAGACCAGAACAAAAACAGCAAATACTTAACGCATGCCAAAAACGCAAAAATGCCCACTATAAATGAATGTGCTTGCGTCTTTGCCAATGTAAACTTAGCCATCTAAGGATAATATTTACAATTGGTAATAATTTACATTTTTTGGTATTGATAGAAGTCCATACGGTAGGGATGTTTCATATGAAATGTCCGCTGATAAAGCTGTTACACCTCAAAGGTTTATTTGGTGGTAAAGAGTAACCTAAAAAATATGCAATCAGGTAACAGAAGCTTCACGACACCTATTATACGTCTCTTATTAGAATGAGAGTTCAGTAGGGGATTCATTTCCTGTGATAGGTAGGTAGTGTTCAAAAAACCTAAACCTTGTGCTTACTAAATATTCATTGTTTAATACAATATTAATATTTTTTGGCCTTTGCAAGACCCTGAATCTAGAGATTAATTGGAAGTATAAAAAATTAAATGGTAGCGCTGTTGGAGCTTGTGGACGTGTGACTCGATTCTGAAAATTTTAAAAAGGCTAAGAATTTTAAAGTGTCTCAGTATTCACTAACCACTAACCACTAACCAAGGTGAAATCTTTCACCTAGTACCCTTAGCTCTGTCCCTCTAATCCCTTACTCTCACCTGCATTTTATTTTCTATGATGGCGATGCCTTGCGTGTTCTCTAAAAACTTTTGTGCCAATGCTCTTTCAAACCCTGTTTCGGCTATACCATAAAGTGCTATTTTGTTGCCCTTAACATGTACTTGTAGCTGCGAAATTTTTAAGTTCGGGTTAGTGCGAAGCTTATTAACAGCGAACTGCTGAAGTGTTGGCTGAGTTGATGCACTGCTGACCATTATCGTGCTGGTGGCTGCGCTGACTTGTGTTGCACAGGCTAATAAAAAAATACAGCAAAGCGATATAAGTAACACAGTTTGTTTAAAGCGGTTCATGATTTCCCTCACATTTAGCTTGGTTAGTAATTTTTATGAATTACACACTGTATTACAATAACCATTCCACACTTAACTTGCTGAATATAATCATATTTTTTATTTGTAATTATGTGAATAGGAGATTTTTACATTTTATTCGGTAAAAAATACGGTGATGCTGATCGTGTTATTCTTTATATATATTTATTTGGACTAAGAAATACCTTTAAAAAATAACAATTATTTTACATTTTATTTGTTGCGTTACTTTGACTGATAAATAGATTAAGCATCTTTGAAATCTAAGGATTTTCTTATATTTTATAAATACTCCTTTAATACCAACTGATTATTTACTCTAGTTAAATTTGTTATAATTTTGTATCAACCCGCTTGACAGCGCTGTCAGGCCTGTGTTTCTATTAAAGGGTTGTGAATTAATTGTAAATTCACTGGGCATAGAATTTAAATCCAAGGAATTAAAATGAGAGCGTCAAAAACCCCAACATTTAAGATAACGGCAGTCGCTACGGCGATTTTATTATCAACAGCAGGATCAGCTATTGCACAAGAAGTTGAGTCAGAGCGTTTTATCGTTCATTTAACTGAGCAAACGACTGCAGTACACACTGCTTTTGCCCGTAGCCAAGCACAGGCTGATAATATTAAAAGAGGCTTGATGAGCGATGTTGCATTACAGGCTAACGTTGAAGTAATTCAAACTCTACCCGATATCAATGCAATGGCGGTGGTTTTAACGGCTGATCAAAAAGCGCGCTTATTACAAAGTTCAGAAGTAGCAAGCATTGAAGTGGATCCAAAGCGTTACTTAATGGCTGAGAGCACGCCTTATGGTATCACTATGGTACAAGCTCAACAGCTATCAGATAATCTTACTGGTAATCAAAAAGTATGTATTATGGATACTGGTTATACACTTAACCACCCTGATTTACCAAGTACAGGGATCACGGGTAGCGATGGCTACGGTGCTAATAATACAGGCAATTGGTACAACGATGGTAATGGCCACGGTACACATGTTGCAGGTACGATAGCGGCGCTTGGCGGAAATGGCGAAGGTGTTATTGGGGTTAATTCATCAGGTCAATTAGGCTTACACATTGTTAAAGTGTTTAACGATCAGGGCCGCTGGGCGTATGGTTCTGATTTAGTGGCGGCAATAGGTCAATGTCAATCTGCAGGTGCAAGTGTAACAAGTATGAGTTTAGGTGGTCCGCAATCATCTAATGCTGAGCGTCAAGCATTTGCAAATAGCTATGCACAGGGCATGTTACATATTGCTGCAGCGGGTAATGATGCGAATAGCTCATTAAGCTATCCTGCATCATATGATTCTGTTGTGTCTGTTGCAGCGGTTGACCGCAGTGGTAGAAAAGCATCATTCTCACAATATAACTCACAAGTTGAAATTGCTGCGCCGGGCGTAGGCACTAATTCGACATGGAATAACGGGGGCTATAAGAGCATTAGCGGTACATCAATGGCTACGCCGCATGTATCGGGTGTTGCTGCATTAGTATGGAGCCATTTCCCACAGTGTTCAAACCAACAAATTCGGGATGCGTTAAATGCAACAGCACAAGATAAAGGCGCAGCAGGGCGTGATACGTCATATGGCTTTGGTATTGTTAAGGCCAAAGATGCTTATGATTATTTAGCACAATCAGAATGTGGCGGCGGTAGTGGTGTCGATAATGCACCTGTGGCGCGTTTTAGCGCATCGGTAAATGCTAAGCAAGTAACATTCAGTAATGCGTCAACAGATGACAAAGGCATTAGTAGTTATAGTTGGAGTTTTGGTGATGGTAATTCATCAACGGCTGAAAACCCGACTCATACATACGCAGCTGATGGCAGCTATTCAGTTACTTTAGAAGTTACTGATACCGCAGGGCAAGTAAATCAGCGCAGTCAAACAGTGAAAATTTCAACCGCTGTTGGTGGTGAATGTGAAGGTATTGCATCATGGAATGCGAGCAAATCTTACCGTGTTGGTGACTTAGTAGAGTTTAACCAAGTTAAATACAAAGCGACGTGGTGGTCAACAGGTGCAAGCCCAGCTGTTTATTCAAATGTGTGGTCTCGCCAAGGTAATTGTAAAACTGGCGATGGTGGCGGTACTGTAAATCAAGCGCCTAAAGCAAACTTTGATTTTAGCGTATCAGGTTTAGCGGTTAGCTTTACTAACGCATCAACAGATGATGTTGCGGTTACGGCTTATAACTGGACGTTTGGCGACGGTAATGCAGCCAATACAAAAACACCGAGCCATACTTACCAAGCGCCAGGTTCATATGAAGTCAAATTAACCGTAAGTGATGCACAAGGCTTAAACCATACTTTGGTTAAGACTGTGACAGTAACAGACGGTGGAACACCACCCGCAGGTTGTAGTGGTCTTGCAACGTGGAGCTCAACAGCAGTTTACACAGCTGGAAAAGAAGTTGCCCATAGCGGTAATCGTTATAGCGCAAAATGGTGGACGCGTGGTGCTAACCCTGCAGATAACTCATCATCATGGGCTGTATGGAAAGACCTAGGTAAATGTCAATAAATGATTAATTAATACCAATCTGCATAAATATTTGAACAATTTAACGAATTAAATAGACCTCATATCTACCTAGATTGGTATAAAACACTCCCCTTGTTGGGGAGTGTTTTAAATTAAAAAAGCCGAGGCTCTTACGAGACTCGGCTTTTTTAATGAAGGTATGTTATACCTTAATGCAATTGCTCTTACTTCTTTTTCTTCACTTTTGATTTTGCCTTTTTACGGGCTTTAATTTTTGCTGGATCTTTTAGCTTTTTAATCGGCATCTTTGCTTCTTTATGCTGTGGCTCAATACCTTTGATCACTCTGCGTTTTAGCTTTTGTTCAATATAGCGCTCAACTTTAGCAAGGACTAAGATGTCGTGGGCTTCCACTAATGAAATAGCGATACCTTTTTTACCTGCGCGTCCTGTACGACCAATACGGTGAACGTAAACGTCGGCAGTACGAGGCATGTCAAAGTTTATTACATGGCTAATGTCAGCAACATCAATACCACGAGCGGCAACATCGGTTGCAACGAGTATTCTTGTACGACCACTATGAAAGTTTTCCATTGCTTTCATGCGTTTGTCTTGTGGCATTTCACCACGTAACCACGCGGCTTTAACTTCATTAGTGGTTAATTCACCAATTAGTGTTTCAAGTCGCTCGCGGGTTTTAACAAACACAATTGCTTTGGTTAGATCTGGATTTTTTAGTGTATTAACCAATAGCTCTAATTTATGATGATAATCATCGGCTAAATGTACCCATTGATGGATTTTAGCTTTTTCTTTACGTGATGATTCAGCTTCAAGAAGTGCTGGATCATTTAATATTTGCTCTGCAAAGCGCTCAACACTGTCACCTTCTAAGGTGGCTGAGAATAAAAAGCACTGACGGCGATTTTTTGCTTCTTCACAAATACGCATCATTTCTTTACGAAAGCCCATATCGAGCATGCGATCGGCTTCATCAAGAATAAGTAATTCTACGTTTTCGGCATGGAAGTTTTCAGTTTCTAAATACTCCATTAAGCGCCCTGGTGTGGCGATCAAAATGTCGTTGTTTTTTTCAAAAATCTCTTTATGCGTACCATAGTTTATACCGCCAGTAACAACACCTATTTTAAGGTTTGTACCTTTAGCAAGTAGTTCACATTGTTCATGAATTTGATAAGCAAGTTCGCGTGTAGGAGTCATAACGAGTACGCGAGCAAAGCCAGGCTCACGACGTGGAAAATCAAGTAAATACTGAATTGCCGGAATTAAAAATGCCGCAGTCTTACCTGTGCCTGTTGGCGCTGACGCTAAAATGTCACGCCCTTGTAGCGCTTCAGGAATAGCTTGTTGTTGAATGCTTGTTGGGGTTTCATAACCCATTTTAGCAACGGCTTGCAGTAGCTTGTTATCAATATCAAAATCAGAAAATTGCATAGAGTGTCAAAAATAGAGGACAATTGGCGTTAATTATACGCGCTATCGAGCGCTTGGTGAATGAAAAGGTGAAAAAATGTCAGGCTTTGTGTTTAAACAATTTTCGGTCAGCCATGAGCAATGCGCAATGAAGGTCTCAACCGATGGCATTTTACTGGGCGCTTGGGCCGATTTAACGAGCGGTGATAGCTTACTGGATATAGGCGCTGGCACTGGCTTGTTAGCGTTGATGTGTAAACAGCGTGCGCCTCATTTGTTAGTAAATGCAGTGGAAATAGACGCCACTGCTTATGCCCAAGCATCACAGAACATTAGCCAAAGTCCGTGGCCTGATATTGTTATTTATAATTCAGACATTCAATCTTTTACGTCAGAGGTGTTATTTGATGTTGTTGTTTGTAATCCACCGTATTTTAATGACTGTTTAAAAGGAGGGGATCATGCACGTAATACCGCAAGGCATACAGATAGTTTAAGCTTTGCAGAGTTGCTTGTCGCTTTTGATCGCCTAAGCCATCAAGGTTCTATATTTAATGTTATTTTACCTTGTAATGAGGCGCAGCAATTTATTGGGCAAGCCGCTGCTCAAGGGCTTTATTTACAACGCCACTGTTTAGTGCGCACAACTAAAAATAAATCTGCTACGCGAAGTTTAATGAGTTTTGGCTACCAGCCTCGAAAGTGTGAACCAAGCATATTAACGATTCATAATGAAGATGGAAAATACAGTGATGACTATGTTGCGCTGTGTAAGGATTTCTATTTGAAAATGTAAGGGTTGCGAAAGTTGGTAATATGGAGTTTAAAGTAACCCATGATATTTAGCACCACCGCGCGTTAATAAGGTTAACGAGCGGTGGTTGTTTATTTATTCGGTTATTGTGGCTTTGATGCCGTTTTTGTCTACTACGAGTGTGTATGAATTACTGTAAGATGCGTGACAAATTGACAGTATTTTATCATCAACTTTAATGTCTGCATTACAGTCATCAACATGTCGCCAGTGGCTAACATCACCTTGGGTAAGGGTTAAAGGCTTTTCGTTTACTGTAAGCGTTACGGTTTCTGTGGCTAAAAACCTAACCGCAAAAAAGTTATCTTTATTGTCTTGTTGATTTTTAACCAAACTCAGACGTACAAGCTCTTCGTCTTGCCAAGCTATAAAGTGGTAATCTTGATCATTATTTACTTTGTAGAGTTTTTTGTAATTACGCGTATTTTGACTGTGATCTTGCACATAGAAGGATATTTTGTATTTACCATTATGCTCATGTCTTGTTTTTATTGGGTCAGCACCACTGGCTAGCGTATCGACATAATACTTATTGCGTTTCACGTCACGTTCATCGCCATCAAGTTCAGTATTTGCCATATGAAAATCAATTTCTTGATTTGTGGTATTGATGAGTGTGTAGTCATTTTTATAATACGAAGAGCCAAAATTGGCGGTTTCAATGTCTTCAGAATTACAGGCAACAATAAAACTAGATAAAGTAAGTATACATAGAGATCGAGTTAGCATGATTAAATCCTTTTATGTAGGGTATGCATGCTATTTTATGATTAAAGTGACGATTATGTCCTTTTTAAAGTGTAATGTTTTGTTAAAAACTGTATCAACTAGATGCCGCTTTTTACTCAGGTGTATGAGTTGTGATCCGTCGCAGCATCTAATTAAGGGGGGTTACAAGGTTTCGCTGTATTCAGTCATTATTTGCTCTACCCAATTGGCAATACGTTCATCGCTGTGTTCATACTGGCTGTCTTCATCAAGGGCTAAGCCAACAAAATGCTTACCGTCAGCAGTAAGCGCTTTAGACGCTTCAAATTCATAGCTACTGTCGTTTGGCCATAAACCTAATAATGTAAATTGTTGGCTGCTTATTTCATCGTGCAGCATGCCTAGCGCATCTTGAAACCACTGACCGTAACCTTGTTGGTCACCCATGCCAAATAAAGCGATGGTTTTGCCATTGAGATCAACATCTTTAATGTCATCCCAAATTGATTCCCAATCTTCTTGTAACTCACCAAAATCCCATGTTGAGATACCAAGGATGATAAAGTCGTACTGCTGCGCATTTTTTAGTGGTTCATCTTTGATATTATGTAGGCTTACAATGTCTTGGCCGATAATATCGCGAATTTTTTCTGCTGCTATTTCTGTATAGCACGTGGTAGAACCATAAAATAAACCAATTTGCATCGTATTTATCACTGTGTATTTGCCTGATATGATAGGCTGAAGTTTACCGTAAGGTATTATTAATTGATACCTTGATAACTATGAGAATAACTGTGACAACGTTACCTGATCATGAGTCATTAGATTCAGCCCTTACAGATCACGACGAACTGCTTAACAATAGCGATTATCTAGAATCTTTTTTAGATAATCTTTATCTAGAACAGCACGTAAGCGATAACACTTTGTCTGCATATCGCAGTGATTTAGATAAGTTTTGCCTGTTTTTGGAAGGACAAGATCTGTTAACCGTAACAGGGCAAGATATTGAAAGCTATTTAGCACACCGTGTTGATTTAGGTTTAAAACCACGCAGTACAGCACGTAGCATTAGCGCATTAAAACGGTTTTATCAGTATTTTGTGCGTGAAAAGCACATTTCTGATTCGCCAATGGTAAATATTGCTCAGCCTAAGGCAGGGTTATCGCTACCTAAAACGTTATCAGAGAGTGAGGTTGAGGCATTGCTTGCAGCTCCAAATACAGAAGAGCCAATGGGCTTGCGTGATAAAGCCATGTTGGAGTTGTTATATGCAACAGGTTTACGAGTTAGTGAATTAGTTGGCTTACGTATAGAACAAATTAATTTACGCCAAGCGGTGGTGTTAGTTAAAGGTAAGGGAAATAAAGAACGTTTAGTGCCACTTGGTGAAGAAGCGATGTACTGGTTAGAGCAATTTTTAAAGGTTGGCCGCGCGCAAATGATTAAACACGCGACTGACTTTGTGTTCCCGTCAAAGCGAGGAGTTGGTATGACCCGACAAACTTTTTGGCATCGTATTAAACACTATGCTATTTTGGCTGCAGTTGAATCGCCTTTATCGCCTCATACACTTCGTCATGCGTTTGCAACACACTTATTGAATCATGGTGCTGATCTAAGAGTGGTACAGATGATGCTAGGGCATAGCGACTTATCGACTACACAAATTTATACTCATGTAGCGAATGAACGACTAAAATCGGTACATCAGCAACATCATCCTCGCGCTTAATGAGAATTTTTTCCAGTTTGAGCGGTCTGAGTAGATACTAATTATCAGGATATAAGAGAACATTATGAAAAAGTTAATATTAGCCGGTGCAATGCTAGGCACCAGTTTAAGTGCGTTTGCTAATGGCGTTTTAGCCGTTCCTGATGCTAATGACCCTATAGTAACTAAATTTGCTGCATTGGGTGTTACTGTTAAACAAATTAACCCAAGCCCTGTTGCGGGTTTAAAAGAGCTAATTACCGATAAAGGCGTGTTATATGCAAGCCCAGACGGCCAATTTTTAATGCAAGGCACGCTGATTGATTTGAACAATCGTAATAACTTAACTGAGCAAGCACTTAACGGCGTTCGTAAAGGTGGGTTAGTTGAATATGAAGATTCAATGATTGTATATAAAGCTAAAAATGAAAAACACAGCATTACTGTATTCACAGATATTAGCTGTGGTTATTGCCGTAAATTACATCGTGAGCTTGATGATTTACTCGAAGCAGGTATTACTGTTAAGTATTTAGCCTTCCCACGAGGCGGCTTACAAGGGTCAGGTTACGCAGATTTAATGAATGTATGGTGCTCTAAAGATCAGCAAGAAGCCATGACAGAAGCTAAAGCAGGCGCAGACACTAAGGTAACTAAAAACTGTGCAGCACCTGTTGCTGAACATTATCAACTTGGTCAAAGCTTTGGTATCAGTGGTACGCCAGCTATTATTTTAGAAGATGGTACATTAATACCAGGTTATCAGCCAGCAGCAGCATTAGCAGCGGCACTAGAAGCAAATAAATCTTCTTAAGTGTTAACTCATAGAAAGAAGGCCTAAAGGGCCTTTTTTTGTCAGAAATTTTTAGCCAAAAAAGTTAAATATCCTGCATGAAAAAATTGATACAAGCACGCGAATACGTTGATGATGCTCATTTACCGAGCCATATACATCCGGTTATTAAGCAAATTTATGCCACTCGCCAAGTCGTTCATGCAGATGAGCTTAATAACAGTGCCGCTACCTTACACGACTTCAAGTTATTTAAAGACATAGATAAAGCGACCGATTTGCTACAAAGAGCCCTACAAGCACAAAGTAAAGTGCTTATTGTGGGGGATTTTGATGCCGATGGTGCGACCAGTACAGCCACATTAATGCAAGGGCTGGCAATGTTTGGTTTTGCTCACTTAGATTATTTAATACCAGATAGGTTTAGCCTAGGATATGGATTAAGTCCTGCATTAGCAGAGCAAATAGTCACAATGGCCCCTGATTTAGTGATCACCGTTGATAATGGCATATCCTGTATTGCGGGTATTGATATTGTTAAAGGTGCGGGTATTAAGGTACTGGTTACAGATCATCACTTGCA
Source organism: Pseudoalteromonas neustonica (assembly GCF_001653135.1). Taxonomy (GTDB): domain Bacteria; phylum Pseudomonadota; class Gammaproteobacteria; order Enterobacterales; family Alteromonadaceae; genus Pseudoalteromonas; species Pseudoalteromonas neustonica. Next base: position 4,254 of record NZ_BDDS01000033.1, on the reverse strand, counting down.
AGGCGAGCAACTGCCAAATGCTGACGCAATCGTAAATCCAAACCGCCATGACTGTGATTTCCCATCAAAATCAATTGCAGGCGTTGGGGTCGCATTTTACTTATTAATAGCACTAAGAAGCGCATTGCGTGACGCTGGTTACTTTGAGCAGCAATCACCGCCTAATTTAGCTGACTTACTAGATATAGTTGCATTGGGCACTGTAGCAGATGTAGTGGCACTGGATGCTAATAACCGCACCTTGGTGCACCAGGGATTAGCACGGATCCGCAGTGGTAAAACACGCCCTGGCATTAGCGCGCTGATTGAAGTGGCAAACCGAAATGCAGCGCGCTTGAGTGCCAGTGATTTTGGCTTTTCACTTGCGCCACGGTTAAATGCGGCTGGGCGTTTAGATGATATGAGTTTAGGTATAGCGTGTTTACTTGCTACAGATATTAATCAAGCGCGTCAGATTGCAGGTGAACTTGACAGCTTAAATCACGAGCGCCGAGAGATAGAGCAGGGCATGCAAGTTGAGGCGCAGGCCGTGTTAGATAGGCTCGCCTTTAGCGATGAGCAAACACCTGATGCCATTTGTTTATACCAAGAGGACTGGCACCAAGGAGTTATAGGTATACTAGCAGGGCGCTTAAAAGAAAAATACCACCGCCCAACAGTTATTTTTGCTGGTGGCGATAACGGTGAAATCAAGGGATCATGCCGTTCGATAGAAGGGCTGCATATGCGTGATTTACTCGAGCGCTTGAATACCTTGCACCCGCATTTAATTAGCAAGTTTGGTGGCCATGCGATGGCTGCAGGATTAAGTATCAACGAACAGCATTTTAGCGAATTTAAACACGCTTTTGAGCAGGCGGTGAGTGCTAAATTAAGCGATGAGCATAAAAAATGTATTATTTTAACGGATGGTGAGTTACCCAGCGATTGTTTTAATATGGAATTCGCCCAGCAAATTAAACAAGCGGGGCCGTGGGGGCAGCAATTTCCAGAGCCGGTGTTTGAGCATACATTTGAACTTGTACAACAGCGTATTGTGGGTGAAAAGCATTTAAAATTGGTTTTAAAGCATCACTCAGGGCGCTTAGTTGATGCGATAGCCTTTGGTGTTGATGTAAAAGCATGGCCAGATACCGAAGCACGTTTTGTAAAACTTGCCTATCAGCTCGATATCAACGAGTTTAGAGGCAAATTTTCATTGCAATTAATCGTACGAGAGCTACAAAAAGTATCATAAAAAATATCTATTTTCGATGCATAAAATACTAATAAAGCGCACGATTTTTTGTTAAAATCGGGGGCTTTATTATTTAAAGCGTCATTTAAATAATAATTTGCCTAATATTACGTGGTGATTTGCCGTGTAAACCAGCTATTTTGGAGTAACGTACATGTTTGAAGTGAATCCTGTGATTAATCAAATCAAGGAAATTCGCGAACGTACTGAACTGCTTCGGGGGTACCTTTGACTACGCTCTTAAACAAGAACGTTTAGAAGAAGTTAACGCCGAACTTGAAGATTCAGCCGTATGGAATGAACCAGAGCGCGCGCAAGCGCTTGGTCGTGAAAAGTCTGCACTTGAAGCCGTTGTTGAAACAATCGACAACTTAGTGGCTGGTGCCGATGATGTTGAAGGTCTCTTAGAGCTTGCAATAGAAGCCGAAGACGAAGAAACATTCGCTGAAGCGCAAAGTGAGTTAGCGGATCTAAACGAGCAGCTTGAAGGCTTAGAGTTCCGTCGCATGTTCTCAGGGCCGCATGATGCGAATGATGCATACCTCGATTTACAGTCAGGTTCTGGCGGTACTGAAGCGCAAGATTGGTGTAATATGCTGCTGCGTATGTACTTGCGTTGGGGTGAAGCTAAAGGCTTTAAGGTTGAACTTGTAGAAGCAACCGGTGGTGATGTTGCTGGTATTAAAGGTGCAACCGTACGCTTTGTAGGCGAATATGCTTATGGCTGGTTACGCACAGAGACGGGCGTACATCGCTTAGTTCGTAAAAGTCCATTTGATTCAAGTGGTCGTCGTCACACGTCATTTGCTTCTGCGTTTGTTTACCCTGAAATTGACGATAATATTGAAATTGATATTAACCCGTCTGATTTACGTATCGACGTATACCGTGCATCAGGCGCGGGTGGTCAGCACGTAAATACCACGGAGTCAGCAGTACGTATCACGCATGTACCGACTAATACAGTCGTGCAATGTCAGAACGAGCGTTCGCAACATAAAAATAAAGCGCAAGCGATGAAGCAGTTAAAAGCAAAATTATTTGAGCTTGAACTGCAACAGCAAAATGCTGAAAAGCAAACCCAAGAAGATGCAAAATCTGACATCGGCTGGGGAAGCCAAATTCGTTCATATGTACTTGATGATGCCCGTATTAAAGATTTACGAACCGGTGTTGAAAACCGTAATACCCAATCGGTACTTGACGGTAACTTAGATAAATTTATTGAAGCCAGCTTAAAATCTGGCCTATAACCACCAAGCTAAAAAAGAGCTAAAAAATGACTGATCAAATCCAAGACGAAAATAAGTTAATCGCTGAGCGTCGTGGCAAATTAGACGCTATTCGCGCAAATTGCCCAGCCAATGGTCATCCAAACCAATTCCGTCGTGAGCATTACACGGCAGATTTGCAAGCCCAGTTTGGTGATAAGAGTAAAGAAGAATTAGTTGAATCGCAGCATGTTGTGTCTATCGCAGGGCGTATTTTAGCCAAACGCGGACCATTCTTCGTGATTCAAGACATGAAAGGCCGTGTACAGGCGTATGCGTCAAAAGACGTGCAAAAAGATCTTAAAGAAAAATATGGCCAACTAGACACGGGCGATATTATTGGTGTTAAAGGTGCGCTTAATAAATCAGGTAAAGGCGATTTATATGTAGAAATGACAGAGTATCAACTACTTACTAAGTCACTTCGTCCATTACCTGAAAAGTTCCATGGTTTATCTGACCAAGAAACTAAATATCGTCAACGCTATGTCGATTTGATCACTAATGAAGCAACGCGTGAAACATTCCGTATTCGTTCACAAGTCGTTGAAGGTATTCGTCGTTTCTTAGCCGATCGTGACTTCATGGAAGTGGAAACACCAATGCTACAGGTTATTCCTGGTGGCGCATCGGCACGCCCATTTGTAACGCACCACAACGCGCTTGATATCGACATGTACTTACGTATTGCGCCAGAGCTTTACTTAAAGCGTTTAGTGGTTGGCGGTTTTGATCGCGTATTTGAAATTAACCGTAACTTCCGTAATGAAGGGTTATCAACGCGCCATAACCCAGAATTCACGATGATTGAATTCTACCAAGCTTACGCCGATTACATCGACCTGATGAACATCACCGAAGACATGTTACGCACGGTTGCTGAAAATGTACTGGGTAGCGCAATTGTTATTAATACAACCAAAGACGAAAACGGCGACGTTATTGATTCAGTTGAATATGACTTTGGCCAACCGTTTACACGTTTAAGCATGAGTGATGCAATTCTTAAGTACAACCCTGAGTTTGATGCGGCCGTATTTAATGACCCAGAAAATCATTTTGACGAATTAAAAGCATACGCTAAACAAGTACACGTTAAGATCCCTGAAAATTGCGTATGGGGTCCAGGTAAGTTCTTATGTGAGATATTTGAAGAAACAGCTGAGCACATGCTTATTCAGCCTACTTTTATCACAGGTTACCCTTGGGAAGTATCACCACTTGCACGTCGTAATGATGAGAACGCATTTGTTACTGATCGCTTTGAGTTTTTTGTTGGTGGTCGTGAGCTTGCTAATGGCTTCTCTGAGCTTAACGATGCACAAGACCAAGCTGAGCGTTTTACTCGCCAAGTTGAAGAAAAAGACGCGGGTGATGATGAAGCAATGCATTACGATGAAGATTACATCCGTGCGCTTGAATACGGTTTACCACCAACAGCAGGTGAGGGCATTGGTATTGACCGCTTAGTGATGTTATTTACTGACTCATCAACAATCAAAGATGTGATCTTGTTCCCGCATATGCGTCCACAAGCTGACTAATTCTATTTTTTAGTAAATAGTATTTAAAACGCCGCTTTAAAGCGGCGTTTTTGTGTGCGATATATTTGATCCATTGTAAGCGTCTAGCAAAGTGCACCTGCCAGTAATTCGTCAAACCGATTAAGCTATTTCTGAATTTCAATTAGGAGATAGCCATGAGAAAAACACGTAGCCTTGAGCAGTGGCGTAACATTATCGAAGA
>NZ_BDDS01000032.1 GCF_001653135.1 Pseudoalteromonas neustonica | reverse complement strand
GCTTACGGAACATTTCAACACCAGTACAAGTAGAACGAGTTGTATCATTGATACCAACAATTTCTACTTCGTCATTGATGCGGATGATACCAGCTTCAACACGACCAGTTACAACAGTACCACGACCCTGGATTGAGAAAACGTCTTCGATAGGCATGATGAATGGCTTATCGATGTCACGCTCTGGCTCTGGGATGTAAGTATCAAGTGCTTCTGCAAGCTCAACGATCTTATCTTCCCACTCTTTCTCGCCTTCTAACGCTTTAAGCGCAGAACCAGCGATTAGAGGTAAGTCATCACCTGGGAAATCGTATTCTGAAAGAAGTTCACGAACTTCCATTTCTACTAGTTCAAGTAGCTCTTCGTCATCAACCATGTCACATTTGTTCATGAACACGATGATGTAAGGAACGCCAACTTGACGAGAAAGAAGGATGTGCTCACGCGTTTGTGGCATAGGGCCATCAGTCGCAGCAACTACTAAGATAGCGCCATCCATTTGAGCAGCACCAGTGATCATGTTTTTAACATAATCGGCGTGACCAGGACAATCTACGTGTGCGTAGTGACGTGAAGGAGTGTCATATTCAACGTGAGACGTTGAAATAGTGATACCACGTTCGCGCTCTTCAGGAGCGTTATCGATTGATGCGAAATCTTTAGCAACACCGCCGTATACTTTTGCAAGTACGTTAGTGATTGCTGCAGTTAGTGTAGTTTTACCGTGGTCAACGTGGCCGATTGTACCAACGTTTACGTGCGGTTTTACGCGTTCAAACTTTTCTTTTGCCATCTTAAAAAATTCCTATAAAGAAATTAAAGGTCCAGTCCATTTTGGACTAAACCGAGCTAAAAATTACTTAACAGCGAGCTGCAATTATTTTATCTGCAACATTTTTTGAGGCTTCAGCGTACTTCAAAAACTCCATAGAGTATGAGGCACGGCCCTGTGTTGCAGATCGTAGATCAGTAGCATAACCAAACATTTCAGAAAGCGGAACCTGGGCGTTAACTAATTTTAGTCCACCTAGCGCATCTTCCATGCCTTCGATCATGCCGCGACGACGGTTTAAGTCGCCAACTACATCACCCATGTTTGCTTCAGGAGTGAGTACTTCAACCTTCATCATTGGCTCTAAAAGTACTGGGCTTGCATCAAGCGCACCCTGTCTCATTGCCAATGAACCTGCTATTTTAAATGCCATTTCATTCGAGTCTACATCATGGAATGAACCATCATATAAAGTCGCTTTGACGCCAAGTAATGGGTAGCCTGCCAGCACACCTTGAGCCATTTGCTCTTGGATGCCTTTGTCTACCGCAGGGATGAACTCTTTTGGAACTGAACCACCTACGGTTTCGTTAACGAACTCGTAAATTGGTGCTTCATCATCCGAAATATCCATCGGTTCAAGTTTAAGCCAGACATGCCCATATTGACCACGTCCACCTGATTGACGTATGAATTTACCTTCAACTTTAACAGTTGAACGAATAGCTTCACGGTAAGAAACCTGCGGCTTACCAACGTTACATTCAACACTGAATTCACGTTTCATACGGTCGACAATGATATCAAGGTGAAGTTCACCCATACCAGAAATTATAGTCTGGCCCGATTCTTCGTCAGTTTGTACGCGAAAAGAAGGATCTTCTGCCGCTAATTTACTTAGCGCGATACCCATCTTATCTTGGTCAGCGATTGTGCGAGGCTCAACCGCAACAGAGATAACTGGTTCAGGGAATTCCATACGCTCAAGCGTAATTTTAGAATTCGGATCACACAGTGTTTCACCTGTTGTTACGTCTTTAAGACCAATAGCCGCCGCGATGTCGCCTGCGTAGACTTCTTTGATCTCTTCGCGTGAGTTTGAATGCATCTGAACGATACGGCCAAGGCGCTCACGTTTGCTTTTTACTGGGTTGTAAACCGCATCACCCTGTTTAACAGTACCAGAGTAAACGCGGAAGAAGGTTAAAGTACCAACGAACGGGTCTGTTGCAATCTTAAAAGCAAGTGCAGCAAACGGTGCATTGTCATTAGCAGGACGCTCTTCCTCAGTACCATCTTCAAGAATACCTTGAATTTGTTTTACTTGTGTTGGTGCAGGCATATATTCAACAACGCCATCAAGCACAGCTTGAACACCTTTGTTTTTAAATGCACTGCCACAGGTAACTGGGACGATTTCGTTTGCTAATGTACGCTGACGCAAAGCAGCTTTAATTTCTGCTTCGCTCAGGTCTTCACCTTCCAAATACTTATCCATTAGTTCTTCAGATGCTTCAGCAGCGCTCTCAACTAAGTTTGAGCGCCATTCTTCAGCTTGTTCCTGAAGGTCTGCCGGTATTGCCTCATAAGCGAAAGTCATTCCCTGGTCTTCATCATTCCAGTTAATCATTTTCATTTTTATAAGGTCAATAACACCTTTAAAGTCGTCCTCAGCGCCTACTGGCAACTGAATTGGAACAGGCGTTGCTCCAAGACGAGATTTCACCTGGCTAACAACCGCTAAGAAATCAGCGCCCGTGCGATCCATTTTATTTACGAAGATCATTCTAGGAACTTCGTATTTGTTCGCTTGACGCCAAACTGTCTCAGTTTGCGGCTGTACACCTGATGAAGCACAAAGCACAACTACCGCACCATCAAGTACACGTAAAGAACGCTCTACTTCAATAGTGAAATCCACGTGTCCTGGAGTATCAATAATATTGATACGATGGGCGTCAAATTGCGCGTCCATCCCTTTCCAGAAACACGTTGTAGCAGCAGAAGTGATTGTGATACCACGCTCTTGTTCCTGCTCCATCCAATCCATAGTTGCAGCGCCATCATGTACTTCACCGATCTTATGTGAAAGACCTGTGTAGAACAGAACTCGTTCTGTTGTGGTGGTTTTGCCTGCATCTACGTGAGCAACAATACCGATATTACGATAAAGCTCAACTGGAGTTGTACGTGCCATAAAATCCTCTTAAAGGTTAAAGACAGATTACCAACGGTAATGTGCGAATGCTTTATTCGCTTCAGCCATACGGTGAACGTCTTCACGTTTCTTAACCGCAGTGCCTTTGTTGTCAGAAGCGTCAACAAGTTCTTGAGCTAAACGTAAGCCCATAGATTTCTCGCCACGCTTACGTGCAGCGTCTACTAACCAACGCATACCTAATGCGTTGCGACGTACTGGACGTACTTCTACTGGTACTTGATACGTTGAACCACCAACACGGCGAGATTTAACCTCAACCTGTGGGCGGATGTTTTCAAGTGCAGTTTCAAAGATTTCAAGGTGCGATTTGCCTGATTTCTCAGCAGCCACATCTAGCGCACCGTAAACGATTTTTTCAGCAGTAGATTTCTTGCCGTCTAACATTACGATGTTAACGAATTTTGCAAGAAGTTCCGATCCGAACTTAGGATCTGGAAGAATTTTACGTTGACCTATTACGCGTCTTCTAGGCATTTTGTATCTCCGGTTTATTCAGGTTTGCTCTTTCGAGTCAATCACCCAAAACAATAATTAAAAATATTTAGTGCTTGGCCTTACTAACGGAAAACAATTAGCCTTTAGGGCGTTTTGCACCGTATTTAGAACGAGCTTGACGACGGTCGCTAACGCCTGCACAGTCAAGTGCACCACGAACAGTGTGAAAACGCACACCTGGTAAATCTTTAACACGACCACCACGGATTAGGATTACACTATGCTCTTGAAGGTTATGACCTTCACCACCAATGTATGAAGTTACTTCGAAACCGTTAGTTAAACGTACACGAGCTACTTTACGTAACGCCGAGTTTGGTTTCTTAGGTGTAGTTGTATATACGCGAGTACATACACCGCGCTTTTGCGGACACGCTTTAAGCGCAGCTGAGTTACTTTTCGTAACCTTGCTACGACGTGGCTTACGCACTAGCTGGTTAATAGTTGCCATTTAAATAGCTCCTGAAATTAAAATTACTACTGAAAAAATGAAAAAATCCGCCCTTTATTTACGTGCTCGTATCAAACGTGCAGGTAAATGGGTGGCGGAATTTTAATGAGCAAAGATTGACCTGTCAACCTAAACCGTTAGCAAGGCAGTAGATAACTACCTTGCTAAAAGCTAATCTATTGATTAGATTCAGTTTATTGATTTCCAGATAAATCTGCGTTTAAAGCGTCTGTTAGTGCTTGAGTTGCCTCTTCTGCACTTACTGTTTGCTCTTCAACGACTACTTTACTCTGCTTACGACGAGCCATACGTTCTTGATGATACGCAAAACCGGTACCGGCTGGGATCAATCGACCCACAATTACGTTTTCTTTCAGACCGCGAAGTTCATCGCTCTTACCATTTACAGCGGCTTCAGTTAGGACACGAGTTGTCTCCTGGAACGAGGCTGCTGAGATGAAAGATTCTGTCGCTAGTGATGCTTTAGTGATACCCATTAACTGGATTTCAAACTTAGCAGGTAACTTGCCTTGAGCTTCAAGATCACGGTTTGCGATATTAACGCGCGCCACTTCGATTTGCTCACCAGCTAAGAATTCACTATGACCACCGTCTGTAATGGTACATTTACGTATCATTTGACGGATAATTGTTTCAATGTGCTTGTCATTGATCTTAACGCCTTGCAAGCGGTAAACTTCTTGCACTTCGTTAACGATATAGTTAGCAACATGAGTCACACCACGTAGGCGTAAGATATCATGTGGTGACTCAGGACCATCGGCGATAACTTCACCTTTAGACACTTGCTCACCTTCAAACACGTTAAGTTGACGCCATTTAGGGATCATTTCTTCGTAATGATCACCTTCTGGTGGAGTAATAACTAAACGCTTCTTACCTTTAGTCTCTTTACCAAAGCTAATCGTACCGGTTACTTCAGCTAAAATAGCTGGTTCTTTCGGTTTACGAGCTTCGAATAAATCGGCTACGCGTGGTAGACCACCCGTGATATCACGAGTTTTCGAACCTTCCTGCGGGATACGTGCTAACACGTCACCTGGGTTTGCTGTAACGCCGTCAATTACTTCAATCGTAGTGAATGAAGGAAGACGAGTTTCTTGCAAGCCGCGCTCTTCACTTTCGATGATAAGCTTAGGTTCTTTTGTATTCAACTTAGCAAGATCTTTAACAACTACACGGGTTAAGCCGGTTAGTTCATCAGTCTGTGCTTCAGTGTTTGAGTCATCGATATCACTGAATGATACTTTTGACTTATGCTCAAGAACGATTGGGTGACTATGCGGGTCCCAAGTAGCAACAATGTCGTTACCTTGAACTTCAGCATTATCTTGAACTGTTAATACTGCACCGTAAGGTACTTTATAACGCTCTTTCTCACGGCCATGACTATCGATGATAGTGATTTCCGTAGAACGTGAAGTAATAACAATCTTACCGTCAGTGTTTAATACATATTTAGCATTGTGAAGTTTCAATGTACCGTTAGTTTTAACTTGTACATTGTTCTCAGCAGATGCTCTAGATGCCGCACCACCGATGTGGAATGTACGCATCGTAAGCTGTGTACCTGGCTCACCGATTGATTGAGCCGCGATAACACCTACTGATTCACCCGCGTTGATGATATGACCACGTGCTAGGTCACGACCATAACACTTAGCACATACACCAAAGTCATTATCACATGTGATAACTGAACGTACGCGAACTTCATCAACTGAATGCTCTTCTAAAAGATCACACAGTTTTTCATCAAGCATGATATTACGTTCAACAAGTACAGTATTAGTACCTGGGATCACAATATCTTCAGCAACAACACGACCTAGAACACGTTCACGAAGTGCTTCTACAACATCACCACCTTCAATAAGCGGTTTCATTGTTAAGCCATCTTCTGTGCCACAGTCATCTTCATTGATTACCAAATCTTGTGCAACGTCTACTAGACGACGCGTTAGGTAACCCGAGTTCGCTGTTTTAAGTGCTGTATCGGCAAGACCTTTACGCGCACCATGCGTTGAGATGAAGTACTGAAGTACGTTTAGACCTTCACGGAAGTTAGCGGTGATTGGCGTCTCGATGATTGAACCATCTGGACGTGCCATTAGACCACGCATACCCGCCAGCTGACGGATCTGAGCAGCACTACCACGAGCACCTGAGTCGGCCATCATAAACACAGAGTTAAATGATGCTTGCTCTACTTCTTCACCTTTTGCATTAATCACTGTGTCTTTCGACAAGTTAGACATCATCTCACGTGATAGATTTTCATTTACACGTGACCAAATATCGATAACTTTATTGTACTTCTCACCAGCCGTTACAAGACCTGATTGGAATTGTTGGTTGATTTCAGTAACTTCAGCTTCTGCTGCTTCAATGATTTGTGCTTTAACCGGTGGGATAACTAAGTCATCAATACCGATAGAAACACCAGACTTCATTGCATAATGGAAACCGGTGTACATAACTTGGTCAGCAAACACAACAGTGTCTTTTAGACCTAGACGACGGTAACACTCATTCAATAAGCCAGAAATCTGCTTTTTACCTAATGGCTGGTTAATTGACGCGAACGGCATACCAGTTGGTAAAATAAGAGACAAAATTGCACGGCCAACAGTTGTTTCGATAACAGTAATAGTATCTTCTACTACACCATTTTCGTTTTTAACTGATTGGCTAATACGCACTTTCACGATTGCGTGAAGGTCTGCATTACCACTACGGTATGCTTTTTCTGCTTCTTTTGGATCTTTAAAGATTGCGCCTTCGCCTTTGGCGTTGATGCGATCACGAGTCATATAATAAAGACCCAATACAACATCCTGTGATGGAACGATGATTGGCTCACCATTCGCAGGAGATAGAATGTTGTTTGTCGACATCATAAGGGCACGCGCTTCAAGCTGTGCTTCAATCGTTAGCGGTACGTGTACCGCCATTTGGTCACCATCGAAATCGGCGTTGTACGCCGCACATACTAATGGGTGCAAATGGATTGCTTTACCTTCGATAAGCACAGGCTCAAACGCTTGGATACCCAAACGGTGAAGTGTTGGTGCACGGTTAAGTAATACTGGATGTTCACGAATTACTTCGTCTAGTACATCCCATACTTCCGGAACTTCACGTTCAACCATCTTCTTAGCAGCTTTGATCGTCGTAGCCATGCCGCGACGCTCTAATTTGCCATAGATGAATGGTTTAAATAACTCAAGTGCCATCTTCTTAGGAAGACCACATTGGTGAAGCTTAAGTGTAGGACCCACTGTGATTACAGAACGGCCTGAATAATCTACACGCTTACCAAGTAAGTTCTGACGGAAACGACCTTGCTTACCCTTGATCATATCAGCAAGAGATTTAAGCGGACGCTTGTTAGAACCTGTAATTGCACGACCACGACGACCGTTATCAAGTAGCGCATCAACCGCTTCTTGTAACATACGTTTTTCGTTGCGTACGATAATGTCTGGTGCTGCTAAATCTAATAGACGTTTAAGACGGTTATTACGGTTAATAACACGACGGTAAAGGTCATTTAGATCTGAAGTCGCAAAACGGCCACCATCTAATGGTACTAATGGACGTAGATCAGGTGGCAATACTGGAAGTACTGTCATGATCATCCACTCAGGGTTATTACCTGATTGGTGGAACGATTCCATTAATTTAAGACGTTTAGTGATCTTCTTACGCTTGGTTTCAGAGTTAATAGTTGGTAACTCTTCACGCATTTCAGCAATTAATTGTGCAAGATCGAGTTCACGAAGCAAGTCTAAAACTGCTTCAGCACCCATCTTAGCTTCAAACTCATCGCCATGCTCTTCAAGTGCATCAAGGTATTCTTCTTCACCAAGTAATTGACTACGCTCAAGCGTTGTCATACCAGGCTCAGTTACTACGAATGATTCGAAGTAAAGAACACGTTCAATATCACGAAGTGTCATATCTAGCATTAAGCCGATACGTGACGGTAATGATTTTAAAAACCATATATGTGCAACTGGGCTCGCAAGGTCGATATGACCCATACGATCACGACGCACTTTAGTGAGTGTTACTTCAACGCCACACTTTTCACAGATCACACCACGGTGTTTAAGACGCTTATATTTACCACATAAGCATTCATAATCTTTCACTGGGCCGAAAATACGGGCACAGAATAAGCCATCGCGCTCAGGCTTGAAAGTACGGTAGTTAATAGTCTCAGGTTTCTTTACTTCACCGTATGACCATGAACGAACCATGTCTGGTGAAGCAAGACCAATGCGAATTGCATCGAATTCTTCGGTCTTATTTTGTTGCTTCAGAAACTTAAGTAAGTCTTTCACCTTAGCTCTCCTGTCGGAGTTAATCTTGAGGACGGATGATTTCGTCCCTACATTCTATTCGGCCGTAACAGATGCTGCAGCGTTAGCTACAGCATCTAATTGGCTTAATTTTCTTCCAACTCGATGTTGATACCCAGTGAGCGGATTTCTTTCAACAATACGTTGAACGATTCTGGCATACCTGGTTCCATTTTATGGTTACCATCAACGATGTTTTTATACATCTTAGTACGACCGTTCACGTCATCCGATTTCACTGTTAGCATTTCTTGTAGAGTGTAAGCAGCACCGTAAGCTTCAAGTGCCCATACTTCCATCTCACCGAAACGCTGGCCACCGAACTGTGCTTTACCACCCAGTGGCTGCTGAGTAACAAGGCTGTAAGAACCAGTAGAACGTGCATGCATCTTATCATCAACTAAGTGATTCAGTTTCAGCATGTACATGTAACCAACGGTTACTTGACGTTCAAACTGATCGCCAGTACGGCCATCATAAAGTGTAACCTGACCACTTCGTGGGTATCCACCTAGCTCTAACATGTCTTTGATTTCGCTTTCTTTCGCGCCATCAAATGCAGGAGTTGCAATCGGTAAACCACCTTTTAAGTTTACAGCTAGACGACGAATTTCGTCATCAGAGAAGCTAGCAATGTCTACAACTTGGCGAGATTCACCAATTTCGTAAGCTTGCTTGATGAAGTCACGTAGCTCATGAAGCTCACGTTGTTCTTTCATCATTTCTTCAATGCGCTCACCAATACCACGCGCAGCTAGACCCATATGTGTTTCAAGGATCTGACCGATGTTCATTCGCGATGGTACACCTAGTGGATTCAATACGATATCTACCGTACGACCTTTGTCATCGTATGGCATATCTTCTACTGGTACGATAGTCGAGATAACACCTTTGTTACCATGACGACCCGCCATTTTGTCACCCGGTTGGATACGACGTCTAACAGCAAGGTATACTTTAACAATCTTAAGTACGCCTGGTGCTAAGTCATCACCTTGGGTAATTTTACGACGTTTGTTTTCAAACTTCTTATCGTATTCAGCTTTAAGCTCATCGTACTGGGCTGCTAATTGCTCAAGTTCAGCTTGCTTGTCTTCTTCAGCAAGGCTTTGAGTAAGTAGTTTTTCAGCATTAAGTGACGCTAATCTGTCTTCGTCTTGACCGGCTGCAATAAGTAACTTACGAGCACGATCTAACACGCCTGCTTCAAGAATACGGAATTCTTCATTAAAGTCTTTTTTCGCATCACGAAGTTGCATTTCTTCAACTTCTAGCGCGCGCTTGTCTTTTTCAACACCATCACGGGTGAAAACTTGCACGTCAATTACAGTACCTGTTACAGAGTTTGGTACACGTAATGAGCTGTCTTTAACGTCAGACGCTTTCTCACCAAAGATAGCTCGTAGAAGCTTCTCTTCAGGCGTTAATTGCGTTTCGCCTTTCGGAGTCACTTTACCTACTAGGATATCGCCGCCTTTGACTTCAGCACCGATATAAACAACGCCTGATTCATCAAGCTTGCCTAGTGCAGACTCACCCACATTCGGGATATCTGCTGTGATCTCTTCTGGACCTAACTTAGTATCACGGGCGATACACTGTAGTTCTTGAATATGGATAGTCGTTAGACGATCTTCTTCAACTACGCGCTCTGATAGTAGGATTGAATCCTCGAAGTTATAACCGTTCCATGGCATGAATGCCACGCGAAGGTTTTGACCAAGGGCTAAGTCGCCTAAGTCAGTCGAAGGACCATCTGCTAACACATCACCACGAGTAACCGGTTCACCAACCATACAAGTCGGTTTTTGGTTAATACATGTATTTTGGTTTGAACGTGTGTATTTGGTTAAGTTGTAGATGTCGATACCCGCTTCACCAGGGATGCGTTCTTCTTCATGTACATTAACAACGATGCGACTTGCGTCAGCATACATTACTTCACCACCACGTTTAGCAACGATCGTTACACCAGAATCTTTCGCTAGTGTTAACTCAATACCAGTACCTACTAACGGCTTATCCGCTTTCAATGTTGGTACTGCTTGACGTTGCATGTTTGAACCCATCAATGCACGGTTAGCATCATCATGTTCTAAGAACGGGATAAGTGCGGCCGCTACAGAGATCACCTGTTGTGGTGATACATCCATATATTGCTGATCCATACGACCCATAAAGGTTGATTCACCTTTGTGACGACATGGAATTAGTTCATCTACAAACTCATTGGTTTCAGTTAAGTTTGAGTTCGCCTGTGCGATAACAAACTGACCTTCTTCAATGGCTGATAGGTAATCAACTTCATCAGTTACAACACCGTCTACCACTTTGCGGTATGGTGTTTCTAAGAAACCATAATCATTCGTACGTGCGTACGTAGATAGTGAGTTAATTAGACCGATGTTTGGACCCTCAGGAGTCTCGATTGGACATACGCGACCATAGTGAGTTACGTGAACGTCACGTACTTCAAAGCCTGCGCGCTCACGAGTCAAACCACCCGGACCTAATGCAGAAATACGACGCTTATGCGTTACTTCTGATAGCGGGTTATTTTGGTCCATGAACTGTGATAACTGAGACGAACCAAAGAACTCTTTTACCGCTGCCGAAATAGGCTTAGCGTTAATAAGATCTTGTGGCATGATCGCGTCAAGGTCACCTAAGCTTAAACGCTCACGTACAGCACGTTCTACACGTACTAGACCTACACGGAATTGATTCTCAGCCATTTCGCCAACACTACGAATACGACGGTTGCCTAAGTGATCGATATCATCAACATCGCCTTGACCATTACGAATAGCTATTAGCACCTTCATAACAGACACGATGTCTTCTTTGCTTAATGTACCAGGGCCTGTGTCTGTATCATAACCAACACGGCTATTGAACTTCATACGACCTACTGTTGATAAGTCATAACGTTCTTCTGAGAAGAATAAGTTCTCAAATAAGGCTTCAGCCGCGTCTTTCGTCGGTGGCTCGCCTGGGCGCATCATGCGATAAATTTCTACTAGTGCTTCTAAGCGGCTACTGCTTGAATCAATGCGTAACGTGTTAGAAATATATGCACCGCTGTCAACTTCATTGATATATAGAGTATCAATTTTAGTGTGACCTGCTTTAACCAACTCAGCCATAAGCTCTAGAGTTAATTCATCATTCGCATTTGCGATAACTTCACCTGTTGACTCATCAACGTAGTTTCGCGCAATTACACGACCAATGATGTACTCATGTGGCACTTCTAGTTGGCTAATGCCTTTTTTCTCGATGCTCTTGATATGGCGCGCAGTTACACGACGGCCAGATTCAACGAACACTTCACCATCTTCGCTTTTTATGTCAAAGGCAGCGGTTTCACCACGTAAACGTGAAGGTACAAGTTCCATTAGAACTTTACCGTCAGTTACTTCAAACGCAGTGGTATCGAAGAAGATATCTAAGATTTCTTCACTCGAGTACTCAAGTGCACGTAGGATGATAGACGCCGGTAATTTACGACGACGGTCAATACGTACATATAAGTTATCTTTTGCATCAAACTCAAAGTCTAACCATGAACCACGGTAAGGGATAACACGTGCGTTATAAAGCACTTTACCCGATGAGTGAGTTTTACCGCGGTCGTTATCAAAGAATACACCAGGGCTACGGTGTAGCTGAGAAACGATAACACGCTCTGTACCATTGATTACAAAAGTACCGGTATCGGTCATGAGCGGAATTTCGCCCATGTAAACTTCTTGCTCTTTAATGTCTTTAACTGTGCCTGGCGCTTCTTTATCCATCACCACAAGACGCAATTTTACGCGAAGTGGAGCAGAATAAGTCACACCGCGAATTTGACATTCTTTTACATCGAAAACTGGCTCACCAATACGATAACTTACGTATTGAAGCTCAGAATTTCCCGAGTAGCTTTTGATTGGAAACACAGAACGGAAGGCAGCTTCCAAACCATGATCGCCATCAGCGTCCGGCACTAAGAATTTTTTAAACGATTCTAACTGTGTTGACAGTAAGAAAGGTATATCCAAAACTTGTGGACGTTTACCAAAATCCTTACGGATACGTTTCTTTTCAGAATAAGAGTAAGCCATGGGGTTCCTCAGCTTGCTGATCTTTGACCCGACCTGTTCTTGTAAGAACAGACTTAACTGGCATCTAAGCCAAGATTGTACAACATTTAATTGTTGTTCTAATAGACTCTCACTTTAACACTAGCAAACTATAAAGCGTTGAAAGTAAAGAAAAAATTAGATTTTATTTGAGCTATAGGAATACATCGCTCTATAGCGCAAAAAGGCCGGTGATTAAATAATCACCAGCCCTTGCCTGATTTCTCAGGCAGCGAACTTAGCAAAAGCTAAATTACTTAACCTCAACTTCAGCACCAGCTTCTGTAAGGTCTTTAGCAAGTGCTTCTGCTTCTTCCTTAGAGATAGCTTCTTTAACTGGAGTTGGAGCAGCTTCAACAAGCGCTTTCGCTTCTTTAAGGCCTAGGCCAGTTGCGCTACGTACAGCTTTGATTGCCGCAACTTTATTAGCGCCAGCGCCAGTAAGGATTACGTCAAATTCAGTTTTCTCTTCAGCAGCTTCAGCAGCTGGACCAGCTACCATTGCAGCTGCAGCAGTTACGCCGAATTTTTCTTCCATTGCTTCGATAAGAGCAACAACGTCCATTACTGACATTTCAGCAATTGCGTCAAGGATTTGGTCTTTAGTTACAGACATTACAAATTTCCTAATAATTAACGGACTTTAAGTCCAAAAAAATTTTACACCGAAAGTGGTTAAACAGCTTAAAATTAAGCAGCTTGCTCTTCTTTCTGTACACGTACTGCTTCAATTGTTTTACACAATTTGCCAGCAGACGCTTCTTTCATAGCGCTCATTAAGCGTGCAACAGCTTCATCGTATGTAGGTAATGTCGCAAGCATTGCTGCATCAACAACATTTCCTTCAAAAGCGGCCGTTTTAAGCTCAAATTTCTCATTCTTTTTCGCGAAATCTGAAAAGATACGCGCAGCAGCACCAGGGTGCTCTGATGAGAAAGCGATTAAGCTTGGACCAACGAATGAATCAGAAAGGCACTCAAAATCTGTTCCTTCAAGAGCACGTTTTGCTAAAGTGTTACGGACAACTTTCATCCAAACACCCGCTTCACGAGCTTCTTTACGAAGGGCAGTAATTGCACCTACTGTTACACCACGAGAATCTGCAACAACTGCAGATAGAGCACCATTGGCTGCTTCGTTGACTTCAGCAACAATTGCTTTTTTGCCTTGAAGATTTAAAGCCATGGGTGTTACTCCTGGTTTAATGGGGTCACCGACACTCGGTTTCCCTGTTCTACTCTTCCCTATCAAACAAGATAGAGATGCTTTTTACGGCGAGAGCCAGAAGGATTAGGAAAAATCTATCTGGGGATTCACACCGTCTACGTAGGTGAATATTAAGGCCGAAGCCACCTACGGTCTTGGACGGAAGCCCAATTTATCGCTTTACCCGAAGGCTCACCGAAATTATGGACTTCAACCCGAATTCTTTACTTTGCTAACAAACGAATTAATCAGCAAAATGGCGCAAAATTATAGTACAAATTTCACGCCATGTAAACACTCAATTAAACAACAGTTGTTGTTAAAGTGCTTTGGTCAACAGAAACACCTGCGCCCATTGTTGTAGAGATGGTTACTTTCTTAATGTAAACACCTTTTGCTTGTGAAGGCTTAGCCTTCTTAAGCGCAACAATTAGCGACTCAAGGTTTTGTTGAAGTTGCTCAACTGTGAAATCAACCTTACCAATAGTAGTATGGATGATACCATTTTTGTCATTGCGGTAACGCACTTGACCAGCTTTAGCATTTTTAACTGCTTCTGCAACGTTAGGTGTTACAGTACCAGTTTTAGGGTTTGGCATTAGACCACGTGGGCCTAAGATTTGACCTAGTTGACCAACAACACGCATAGCGTCTGGTGATGCAACTACAACGTCAAAGTTCATCTCGCCTTTCTTAACTAGTTCAGCAAGATCTTCCATGCCCACTAATTCAGCACCAGCTTCTTTCGCAGCTTCTGCGTTAGCGCCTTGTGTGAATACAGCAACACGAACATCACGACCAGTACCGTTAGGTAGTACAGTTGCGCCACGAACGTTTTGATCAGATTTACGAGCATCAATACCAAGGTTAACGGCAACGTCAACACTTTCTACGAATTTAGCAGTCGCTAACTCTTGTAAAAGAGCAACAGCTTCGTTGATTTCGTAATCTTTAGTTACTTCCACTTTTTCGCGGATAGTACGCATACGTTTAGTTAATTTAGCCATTTCTTAGTCCTCTACGTTCAAGCCCATCGCACGCGCAGAACCTGCGATAGTGCGAACCGCAGCTTCTAAATCAGAAGCTGTAAGGTCAGGTTTCTTTGTCTCAACGATTTCTTCAAGTTGAGCACGAGTTACTGTGCCTACTTTTTCAGTGTTAGGACGGCCTGAACCAGATTTGATACCTGCAGCTTTCTTAAGTAAGTAAGCAGCCGGTGGCGTTTTCATGTCGAACGTAAATGAACGGTCGCCGTAAACAGAGATCACTACAGGAACTGGAGCGCCTTTTTCGATAGATTCTGTACGTGCGTTAAACGCTTTACAGAATTCCATGATGTTTACACCGTGTTGACCTAGTGCTGGACCTACTGGAGGACTAGGATTAGCCATACCAGCAGCAACTTGTAGCTTGATTAGAGCTTCAACTTTTTTAGCCATTATAAATACCTCATTAGGTGGGTCTTAGCCTTGTGCGCGCGAGGACGCGTACTCTAGCGGCTTCCCAGTTTAAAAATTGGTTTCTCACTTTTTATAATCAAATCAAGAAACTCTATCATTGAATACAAAAAGGCCGCTGATTATAAGTTAATCAGCGGCCTTTATCAAGTCTTATGCTGAGTAATAAATTACTTAGCATAAACTATCTAATTTTATTATTTATCTTGCTCAACTTGACCAAATTCAAGGTCAACTGGCGTAGAACGACCAAAGATAAGTACCGATACTTTTACGCGGCTCTTTTCATAGTCAACTGCTTCTACTACACCACTAAAGTCAGCAAACGGGCCATCAACAACGCGTACCACTTCACCTGGTTCAAATAATGTAGCAGGTTTAGGTGCTTCTGCATTTTCTTGTAGACGGTTAAGAATACGATCTGCTTCTTTCGTGCTAATTGGTGCTGGACGATCAGACGTACCACCAATAAAGCCCATTACGCGTGCTGTGCTATTTACTAAGTGCCAGCTTGCGTCATTCATATCCATTTGTATAAGCACATAACCTGGGAAGAACTTACGCTCAGACTTGCGCTTTTGACCTGCGCGCATCTCAACAACTTCTTCAGTTGGTACTAATACTTCACCAAAGCTCTCTTCAAGACCTTCGATTTTAATATGCTCTAAAATAGTTTGTGCTACACGCTTCTCGTAACCTGAGAAAGCCTGTACTACGTACCAACGTAGTTTAATCTCTTTCTTCTCATCCGACATGGGATCAGATCTCCAATCCAGTTAAAAAGCCTACTGCGCGGAATAATACGCCATCTAATCCCCAAAGGATAAGTGCCATAATCACAGTTGCAACCATTACAATAAATGTCGTATGGGTAGTTTCTTGACGCGTTGGCCATACTACTTTACGTACTTCGATACGTGCTTCTTTGGCAAAAGCAAGAAATGCTTGCCCTTTACCAGTGAGTGAAGCAATACCTAAACCTGCCGCAACCGCAAACACTACACCAATTGCACGGTATAGAGCAGATGCATCTGCGTACATGTGATTACCAACTACTGCGCCTGCAAGTAGCGCAATTGCCACAAGCCACTTTACTGAATCCATCGCACTCGATGGTGTTTCTACATTCGTGCTCATAATATTATTACCTTAACTACAGACACAACAACCTTACACAAAGGAAAGGCTAATCCATTAAAATCTAAACTTAAAAACAGACTTATTTAAACCGATTTTTAATCTCAGACTTCACCCTCAAAAAGGATGAAATGGCAGGGGCGGAGAGACTCGAACTCCCAACCATCGGTTTTGGAGACCGCTGTTCTACCAATTGGAACTACGCCCCTGCAAAGTGGATGCCTATTATACTTACGCAATTCATTAACACAAGTGTAAAAGATACTCATATTATAAAATCTTAGCGGTTAATTAACCTCTTGATTGTAAAATGGCGAAACTGAGCCTACCAAAGCGGTAAGTTATATCTATTAGGCTTTACTTTTCAAGATGTCATACACATCTATTAACAGTCCTGATGCACCAAATCTAAATGTTGAGGTGTTTACATACTCCTTCCCCATGATATTTAAACCTAGTTGCAAATAGTTACTTGCATCAACAACAGTTTTAACGCCTCCAGCGGCTTTAAAGCCGACTGCCTTTCCTGACATTTTAATCGTCCGTAAAATAATTTCAGCCGCTTCAAGCGTAGCGTTAACTGCAACTTTGCCGGTGCTGGTTTTAACAAAGTCAGCACCACCGGCAATTGCTATTTCTGTCGCCAGTGTTATCAACTGCGCTGTTTTTAGTTCGCCGGATTCTATAATTACTTTTAATTGTACGTGTTCAGGACAACACTCTTTACTGGCACGCACATATTCTAGCGCTGTGGCTTCGTCCCCCGCGATTAAAGCTTGATACGGTAACACCAAATCAATTTCATCTGCGCCACGTTCTATTGCGATTAATGTTTCATTAATTACTTCACTTAGCTCACTGTTGCCTGAGGGAAAGTTAGTTACTGTGGCGACTTTTACATAACTAAGCTCGCACTCAGCTAAAGCAAGCTTGGCGTCATCAACAAACTCACTATAAACACACACTGCAGCCGGAATACCTAGGTTGGGCTTAATACTAGCCACCAAGGCCTGTATTGCCGCCGTGCTATCATTACTATTTAAACTCGTTAAATCCATTAATTGCACGGCTAATACCGCATCTACTAATTTAGTTGTCATAAATTGCGCCTAAATATTCATATACCGCTTTTTGGAATACGCATAGTATCAAAATTTAGCATTCTCGCTATAGCTCATAACCAAACACTATAAGCTATTCAAACTGAGTGATAAACATTGCAACTGCGCTCAATCCCTTGTTAACTAAGCCTTAAGCCAAACAAGCCCACCCTATATAACATTTAGTTATATAAACTGGGTTTTAATTATTTTTTACTTAGCTTGGGGCGCTATATTCTGCGCTTCTGAAGACGCATTTATATGCTGTTATTTTTCCAAGGGGTTACACGATGCAATATTTACCTATCTTTACCAAGCTAGACAACAAGCCTGTACTGGTCGTTGGTGGTGGAGAGGTCGCATTACGCAAATGTCGCGCGTTTTTAAAAGCACGCGCAAATGTAACCTTAGTAGCACCTTGGTTTTGTGATGAGTTAAAAGAACATGCGCATAATAACGAAGTCACGCTAATTGATGCTTATTTTGATGAATCGCACCTTGATGGCAAAATGCTCGTAATTGCAGCAACAGATAAAGATGCTGTCAATAATGATGTTTTCGAGTTGGCTAATGCACGAAATGTATTTGTTAACGTGGTGGATGATCAACCTAAGTGTACCTTTATTTTTCCTTCAATTGTTGATCGTGATCCGATCACTATTGCCATTTCAAGCGCTGGCACAGCGCCAGTCTTAGCACGTCGCTTACGTGAAAAACTCGAAACGCTAATTCCACAGCATATAGGCCCATTAGCAACTTTGGTTGGTAGTTTTCGTGACAAAGTAAAACAACGTTTTACAAGTTTTGCTGATCGCCGTCAATTTTGGGAGGGCGTATTTGATTCATCGGTTGTAAGTAAAGTACAAAGTGGTGATACAGCAGCAGCTGCTTCCCAACTTGAGCAGTTACTTAATATAAAACTAGCACCTGAAGGCGAAGTATATGTCATAGGTGCAGGTCCAGGCGATCCTGAGTTGCTAACATTGAAAGCACTACAATTAATGCAACAAGCTGATGTGGTCGTTTATGACTACCTAGTGTCTGATGAAATAATGGAGCTTGTACGTCGTGATGCAGATTTAATCTGCGTAGGTAAACGTTTAGGCGATCATAGTGTTGCCCAAGAAGACACGAATCAACTGCTTGTTGACCTTGCTAAGCAAGGTAAAAAAGTGTGTCGAATTAAAGGTGGCGACCCATTCATTTATGGTCGTGGTGGCGAAGAAGTACAAGTATTAGCCGCAAACCAAGTGAACTATCAAATTGTTCCAGGTATTACTGCAGCGGCTGGTTGTAGTGCCTATGCGGGGATCCCGCTAACGCACCGAGATCACGCGCAATCAATTCAGTTTGTAACTGGTCACTGTAAAAAAGATGGCCAAGAATTAGATTGGCAATCGCTTGCTAAACCACATCAAACATTAGCAATTTATATGGGTGTCATTAAGTCCCCACATATTCAAGCTCAGTTATTAAAACATGGCCGCGGCGCAGATACTCCCGTGGCTATTATTGAAAACGGCACACGCAAAAATCAACGTGTAGTTACCGGGAAGTTGGGTGAACTCGCCGATTTAATCGAACGCCATAGCATTATTTCACCGGCATTATTAATTATTGGTGAAGTTGCATCATTACATGAGCAACTTCATTGGTTTGGCACAAAAGCGCAAACCAGCAGCTTTGCTCAACCGCTAACAGATGTTGCATAAGCTTCAAATTATTTAAATATTTTAACTTTTAATCATTTTAGTAGGACGACTAACAATGGCTTTAACTCACCTTCAGCAATTAGAAGCTGAAAGTATAAAAATCATGCGCGAAGTGGCTGCTGAGTTTGAAAACCCAGTAATGCTTTACTCTATCGGTAAAGACTCTTCCGTGCTATTGCACCTTGCTCGTAAAGCGTTTTACCCAGGTAAGATTCCGTTTCCACTTCTGCACGTTGATACCGACTGGAAGTTTAAAGAGATGATTGAGTTTCGTGACCGTTTGTCAAAAGAGTATGGCTTTGACTTAATCGTCCATAAAAACCCTGAAGGCCTGGCAATGGGCGTTGGGCCATTTACACATGGCTCAGGTAAGCACACTGACATAATGAAAACTCAAGGTTTAAAGCAAGCACTTGATAAGTATGGTTTTGATGCTGCTTTTGGTGGTGCCCGCCGCGATGAAGAAAAATCTCGCGCAAAAGAGCGTGTTTACTCGTTTCGTGATAAACACCATAGATGGGATCCTAAAAACCAGCGTCCAGAGCTTTGGAATACCTATAACAGCCAAGTAAACCCGGGCGAAAGCATTCGTGTATTCCCGCTGTCTAATTGGACCGAACTTGATATTTGGCAATACATCTACCAAGAAAACATTGATATGGTGCCATTGTACCTAGCAAAAGAGCGTCCAGTTGTTGACCGTGACGGTA
The DNA here is from genome assembly GCF_001653135.1 of Pseudoalteromonas neustonica. Taxonomy (GTDB): domain Bacteria; phylum Pseudomonadota; class Gammaproteobacteria; order Enterobacterales; family Alteromonadaceae; genus Pseudoalteromonas; species Pseudoalteromonas neustonica. The sequence continues at coordinate 7,520 of NZ_BDDS01000032.1, read as the reverse complement.
CGCTGATTATGGTTGACGATGAACGTATGCCGCTTGCTGATGGCGAAGTACCGATGATGAAATCTGTACGTTTTCGTACTTTAGGTTGTTACCCACTTACAGGTGCCGTGGAATCTACGGCCAGTACTTTAACCGAAATTATCGAAGAAATGCTGTTATCGACTTCATCAGAGCGTGAAGGTCGTGTAATTGACCATGATTCAGCAGGTTCAATGGAGAAGAAAAAACGTGAGGGCTATTTCTAATGTCTAATCAAAATAACGACACAATTAATGAAGTAAAAGAAATAGGCATCGATGCCTACCTTGCTCGCCAGCAAGATAAAAGCCTATTACGTATGCTGACCTGTGGTAGCGTAGATGACGGCAAATCAACCCTGATTGGCCGCCTACTGCATGATAGCCACCAAATTTATGAAGATCAGCTAGCCGCCCTTCATAAAGATAACGAAAAAGTAGGTAACGCAGGCGAAGAGCTTGATTTAGCTCTTTTAGTTGATGGTCTACAAGCTGAACGTGAGCAAGGTATCACCATAGATGTTGCTTACCGTTATTTTTCAACCGCAAAGCGCAAATTCATCATTGCTGATACCCCAGGACACGAGCAATACACACGTAACATGGTAACGGGTGCGTCAACTAGTGATGTAGCCATTATTCTTGTTGATGCGCGTTACGGTGTACAAGTACAAACTAAACGTCATAGCTTCATTTGTGATTCACTGGGCATTAAACAGTTTGTGGTTGCCGTGAATAAAATGGATATCGTTGATTTTGACGAAACCGTTTATGAGCGTATTAAAGCCGAGTACTTGCACTTTGCTGAGCAACTTAACGTATCAAACATTAAGTTTGTGCCTATGTCAGCACTTAAAGGCGACAACGTAGTAACTCGTTCAGCACATACACCGTATTACACCGATAAGCCGTTGCTAGAGCTGCTAGAAGACTCACCAGCAGCTGAAACAGATACAGGCTTTGAAGCGCGTTTTCCTGTCCAATATGTAGTACGTCCTAACCTTAACTTCCGTGGTTTCCAAGGTACATTAACCTCGGGCAAGTTAAGCGTTGGAGATGCTATAAAAGTTTTGCCATCGGGTAAAACATCAAGCATTAAAGAACTAGTAACGTTTGACGGTAACTTAGATACCGCACAAGCAGGCCAAGCAATTACTATAACGCTTAACACCGAAATTGATATTAGCCGTGGCGATGTTATCGTCCCAGCTGAGTCAACCGCTACAGTGACTAACCAAGTACAAGCGAAATTGGTATGGATGCATGAAGCCCCCCTGGTTTTAGGTAAAAGCTATAACTTTAAGTTGGGCAGTAAAAACACCTCAGCCATCGTGAAAAAGATTGATCACACCATTGATGTTAACACGCTTGAACACGGCAGCGCGGATAGCTTACAGCTTAACGAAATCGCGATTGTAACCTTAGAATTGACCGAAACTATTTTGGCTGATACTTATCACAACAATCACGAAACCGGTGCATTTATCTTAATTGATCGCCTATCTAACCTAACAGTTGCAGCGGGCATGGTTGAGCAAGTTCTAACTAGCCAAGAACAGAGCGGTAACTTTAGTGATTTTGAAGTTGAGTTTAACACTTTAGTACGCAAGCACTTCCCACATTGGCAAGCGCTTGATATCTCAAAGCTTAAATAATCAACTTCGCCTGTTAAGGATATATAAAGCATGTATCAACAGCTAGTATTAACAGGCATTATGCTCACTTTAGTCGGGTGCCTTTTTGGCACGCGACTAAAGCCAGCATGGCTTTTTGTCAGTGGTATTGGTATTGCCTATCTTGGTGGTTTAATTGAACTTGAAGATATGCTTATTAACTACGCTAACCCATCACTGATCACCCTTGTGTTATTAGTGTTAGTATCGATTGCGGTAGAAAAAACCACGCTCGTACAAAAGCTTGCCCAGTCATTATCAAAAGGAAGTTTAACCAGCTCAGTCACTAAACTTGGCCTTTCGACCGCCTTTTTATCCTCATTTACGAATAATACCGCCGTGGTAGCGTCGCTTATCACCGCAATTAAAGACAGCCCAACACATTCACCTTCAAAGCTGCTACTCCCGCTGTCGTATACCGCTATTTTAGGTGGCACAATCACCTTAATTGGCACCTCAACAAATTTAATCGTCAATGGCTTTGCCGTTGATGCTGGCATGGCACCGCTGGGCTTTTTCGACTTTACCTTAGTCGGCTTAGGCGCATTAAGTGTTGGCCTTATCACTATTTTAGTAATGCTAAAATACCTGCCTGACAACGGCAAAAATGACCAAGAAGTGGTGCCCTTTTACCTCGAAGGTAAAATAGAAGAAGGCTCAAAGCTAATTGGTAAAAGCGTAGAAGAAAACGGCCTACGTGAATTAAAAGACTTATTCCTCGCTGAAATTATCCGCGGCGATAAACGTATTTGCGCCGTCACGCCTCAACAAGTTATTAAAGCAGGCGATGTACTACTATTTGTTGGCGATATAAAATCAGTCCCGCTATTAACTCGCTTTGACGGTCTAAAAGTAGTCCATGACAAACATGAAAAAGACGTAGAACACCTTGTTGAAGTAGTCGTTAGTCAATCATCAAAGTTTATAGGCAAAACGGTTAAAGAAGTACGTTTTCGTGAACAGTTTCATGCCGCAGTGATTGCTATTCGCCGTGGTCACGACCGCTTGCAAGGCGGCCTTGGTAAAGTAAAACTACAAGCAGGTGATTCACTGATCCTTGCCCCAGGTAAAGACTTTTATACCTTACCTAATTTAAAGCGTGAGTTTGTGTATATCTCCGGGCTTGATTTACAAACTCATTTAGCACCTAAACAATCTAACTTAGTATTAGCCAGCTTTGCGGTGGTACTCGGTTTAAGTATTGTTGGCTATGTGCCACTGGTAAAAGGTTTACTCGTTTTATTAATCGGCTTAATGCTCACCGGCACTATAAAACTCAGTGAAGTAAAGCGTCGTTTCCCAATCGAATTACTCGCAGTTGTTGGCAGCGCCATTGGTCTTGCTAAGTTAATGATAGGAACAGGCCTTGCTGGCGAAATATCGTCAGCGCTGTTTTATGTACTCGGGGATTTTGGCCCGTACGGCGCTTTTATCGCGATTTTTGTGATGACAGTATTATTTACCGAACTAATCACGAATAACGCCGCAGCTGCATTATCATTCCCTGTCGCGTATGCATTGGCTATTGGCTTTAATGTTGACCCGCTGCCGTTTATTATGGCGGTTGCCTTTGGCGCATCAGCCAGTTTTATATCACCATTTGGTTATCAAACTAACCTAATGGTTTACAGCGCCGGTAACTATCGTTTAAAAGATTATGTATTAATGGGATTACCGCTTTCAATTATTTATTCAATAACGGTATTAACCCTGATCCCGCTGGTGTTTCCATTTTAAACCAGCGCACCACGAAAAGAGGCATAGCAAATGGATGAAAATATTGTTTGGCATAATTACGCAATTACCAAAACACAACGTAGCGAACACAAAAGCCATAAGCCTGCTATTTTATGGTTTACAGGGTTTTCAGGTTCAGGCAAAAGCACCGTGGCAAACGCCCTTGAAAGCGCACTAAATCAACAAGGTATTCATACTTATCTACTTGATGGTGACAACGTACGCCACGGTTTATGTAAAGACTTAGGCTTTAGTGACGAAGACCGCATTGAGAATATCCGTCGCGTAGGGGAAACCGCCAAACTCATGGTTGATGCAGGTATTTTGGTACTCACCGCATTTATTTCACCTTTTCGCGCTGAACGCGATATGGTCAGGAACTTAGTTGATGACGGTGAATTTATAGAAGTATTTTTAGACACGCCTTTAGACGTGTGTGAAAGTCGCGACCCTAAAGGCTTATACAAAAAAGCCCGCGCTGGTGAAATAAAACACTTCACAGGTATAGATTCAGACTACCAAATACCGAATTCACCTGAAATAACCCTAGATACCAGTAAAAATACCCTAGACCGATCGGTGCAAGAGCTGATAGCGTATCTTAAACAACAGCAAATAATTAAAGGTTAAGTCATGAACCAAACGGAACTGCTAGAAGAAGTATTGATCCTCGCCCGCCAAGCAGGTTGTGCAATTATGGGGATTTACGAAAAGGATTTTAACGTTGAATACAAAGCTGATGAAAGCCCAGTTACCGACGCCGATCTTGCAGCCCACAAAGTGATTGCCAATGGCCTAGCCCACTTAACGCCTGATATTCCTGTATTAAGTGAAGAAAGTGCCGACATTAGCTGGGATATTCGCCAAACCTGGACTCGCTATTGGCTTGTAGATCCAATTGACGGCACCAAAGAGTTCATTAAAAAGAATGGCGAATTTACCGTTAACATCGCTTTGATTGAACACGGCAAACCAATTTTAGCCGTAGTCGATGCTCCTGCACTTGGCGTATCGTACCTAGCCGCGGAGGCAATCGGCGCCTTTAAAGACAAAGGCGACGAACGCATTGAGCTTAAGGTGACTACTAAACCTAACAAAGGGTTAATTCGCGTAGTCGGCAGCCGCTCGCACCCGTCACCTGATTTAGCCGAGTTTGTAAAACGCTTTGATGAAATTGAAATGGTCTCTAAAGGCAGCTCACTCAAACTGTGTCTAGTCGCCGAAGGCAGCGCTGATATATACCCTCGCTTAGGTCCAACCTGCGAATGGGACACCGGCGCAGGCCACGCCATTGCTGAAATCGCTGGCGCGAAGGTCACTAAACTCGACGGCAGCCCGCTTGTTTATAACACCAAAGATGAATACCTGAATCCGTATTTTGTAGTTTCAGCGGTGGAAGAATAAAAGCTTTCAGCTGTAAGCTATCAGCCGTCAGTTTAAGAACTGATCGGCGTTACATTTGACGCCGAGGCTGGGTAGAGCGAAGCAAAACCCAGCATGCTGAACTATAAGCTGTAGAGCTTTAAGCGGTAAGTTATAAGCGCCTCAAAACCCAACCCGTAGGAGATGGCTTTAGCCACGAAAAATCCTACACCGAACTCTATTAAAAAAACAAATTTCACCACAGAGACCACCGAGGCACTTCGCGCTGCACAGAGATTTTTTTGTAGGTCGGGGTTTACCCCGTCACATTGTCAGGCTAAAGCCAGACCTACAAGACATAAAACCGTAAGTCCAAATATACCCGTAGGAGATGGCTTCAGCCACGAAAAAGCCTACACTGAATTCTATTTAAAAAGGCAATTTCACCACCGAGCGCACCGAGGTTTGATATTCATGCTCTTTTGTAGGTCGGGATTCATCCTGTCACATTTTTCAGGCTAAAGCCTGACCTACAAGATGTAAAACCGTAAGTATAAATCCCATGTAGGAGATGGCTTCAGCCACGAAGAGCTCTGTACTGCATCTATTTGATAAACAATCCCACCACTTCGAAAATCAACTCTCCTAAAAATACTAAAAACCCCGCTAAGTTTTCTTGCGGGGCTGTTTAGATTTATATTTCAGTTAACTAATAAAGCTATATAGCAATGCCATTACGGCAAGAACGCCGACAAACAATACAAATAAGGTGCTAAAGCGGCCACGGTATTTTTGTAATGCGGGGACTTTATACACGGCAATCATCGGCATGATGAATAAGATCATCGCAATAATTGGCCCTGAAAGCTTGTCCATCATATCTAAGATGCTTGGGTTTTGAACTGCACAAAACCAAATTGCAAAAAACATGATTGCAACACCAATCTTATCTGCTATTTTAACGTCTAATTTAGTTTGCTTTGTTACAAGACCATTAAAGCTTTCACGTGCTCCTAAAAAATGACCCAAGAATGAAGATGTAATAGCAATAAATGCCACTAGAGGACCTAGCGTTGCTATAAATGAATTATCAGTTACATTTGCAAGGTAAGATAAAACTGACACATTTTGTGCTTTAGCTTGTAACATTTGCTCTGATGTTAAAGAAAGCACACACGAAAATACAAACAGCAGTACAAACACGATTAAAAGTAAGCTGGTACGCTTCAAAATCGCTTCAGACTTAGCTGTAGCTTCCTTACCATAGTGACCTCGCTGTATATTTGCAAAGCTTGAGATAGCCGCAGCATGGCTAAAAGAGAACACTATAATAGGAATTGATAACCATAATGTTTGGCTAAAGCTACCAAACTCTGGGAAACTCATATTTGGCATTTGCCAGCTAGGAATTAAATACAAAGATAAAAAGAATAATATGCCAACCAACGGGTATACCAATATTGCAAAGGCACGTAGCATTAACCGCTCACCACCAAGCATGAGGCTTATCATACCGGCGACTAACACACCTGAGAGTAACACTCGAGGAGGAGATTCCATACCAAGCTGATTAACTATAAAGCTATCAACTGTATTGGTTAAACCTACACCATAAATAAGTAAAATTGGGAAAATAGATAAAAAATAAAGTAACGAAATTAAACGTCCTGCGTTTACGCCAAAATGCTCTTCAACAACATCAGTAAAGTCCGCATCTTTATTTTTTGACGACAATACAAAACGCGCTAAACCTCGATGAGCTAAAAAAGTCATAGGAAAAGCTAAGCAAGCTAAAATCACCAACGGCCAAAAACCACCAATCCCTATATTTATTGGCAGAAACAAAATACCAGCACCCACGGCAGTACCAAAAAGACTCAACACCCACTGGGTATCATGAAAATTCCATTTAGATTTGCTTGTTGTCGATGCCTCAAATTGCGCAGCATCAGTGGAAGAATTCATGCACTTCACCTATTAGAATAATAATTTGGCAAGAGCATATAGAAGTCAGCTAGAAATTTCAGGTTTTGACGATGCAATTAAGTAAATAATGCTAAATATGCTGTAATTGATGAGTTACTAACTGTCACTAATTTGAAACAGTCGTGAAATCAAAATTAAAATTCAAATAGAGGAAATAGATTTACTCGTTTCCATATTAAAATAAATCATATGTAGAGCTGTAAAATCACACACACTATTTGAGCTCACTCAGTAAGATGTAGGTCGTGATTTATCGCGACAACCGATATGTGAGGGTATATCGCTTTCAGATGAACGCCTGAGTGACACTGGTCACCTTGCACCTTGCACCTTGCTCGCTTTTTCACTTTCCTGCAGACGTAAAAAAGCCCGACTCAGTGAGTCGGGCTTTCTTTATTTGGAGCCTGGCGATGACCTACTTTCACATAACAAATGCTACACTATCATCGGCGCTGTTTCGTTTCACTACTGAGTTCGGCATGGGATCAGGTGGGTCCAAAACGCTATTGTCACCAAGCAAATTGGGTGTCAGTTCGTATCTCTACGCACTAACTAAAATTTGAAAATGCTGATAATTGTCTTCTTACAACTTTAAGCTTATCGCTTACAGCTGCCAGTAATCTACTTTAGTTGTCGCGATAAATCACGACCTACAATCTTAACTTCTGCGCTTAAACAGTCACATAAAACGCGTTTGGCGTTGTATGGTTAAGCCTCACGGGTAATTAGTACAAGTTAGCTTAAC
>NZ_BDDS01000031.1 GCF_001653135.1 Pseudoalteromonas neustonica | reverse complement strand
TTCAATCTGAGCCATGATCAAACTCTTCAATTAAAAGTTTTTTCTGTTCTCATCCAATAAAGAATGAAGAACCTGCTCAATGAATTCTGAATTTATTTAATATCTTTCGATATTGAATTGACTGTGCCGAATAATTATTAAAAATAACTATTCTGTTGGTCACTCAGTTTCTCTTTCGAGAAATCACATTGAGACTCTAAATTTTTTGCCTTGCTTAGTAAACTAAGTTCGGCTGTTAGAACTCAATCTGTACGAGTGCCCACACAGATGATTGCTTTATATTGTTAAAGAACGTTTTGACTCGCTTTAGCGACTCAAGGGATGCGAATAATACACCCTTTATTTCTCGAGTCAATACTTTGTTTTAAATTTTCTTTTGGAATATTTAAAACCGAAGTTTTATTTAACTCTCTGATAAGTCCGTGCCTCGTTATGCGTTGGCGTTTCCCGTCTCATTGGGGTCGCATTATAGGGAGTTCCAAAAACAGATCAACACTTTTTTTCGATATTTTGACTGTTCGCTCAAAAAGCGTGCTAATCGGCTTAAAATGATAATTCACGCCTACTACAGAGCTGTTTTTTTAAGCTAAATTAGATAATTTCACATAAATACCATTGCTATGTTCATTTATCGCGTTAAGATAGCAAGTTCACAATGTTAAATTAATGTTTATTTCCTGTTTATTGGTAGATCAAAAATGAAATTACCCGATCAAAAATCTCTTATCTCTTCAGTTATCCTTGCTGTTATTGGTTTCGTTATAGTTAATTTTGCGCTTTCAAGCCTACAATTAAGTCCTGCACTGTTATTTGGTGCTGGTTTACTAATTGGTGGTGTTGTTATTGCTGCAATGTCGTCTGACGATTTAGAAGAAGCCGAAGTAAAGACAAAAACACTTTATGTAGGCAATCTTCCTTATCGTGCAAATGAAGGTGTTGTTCGTGCTTTATTTGAAGAGCAAGGTAAAGTGTTTAATGTTCGTTTATTAAAGGATAAAAATACTGGCAAGCGCCGCGGCTTTGGTTTTGTTGAAATGGCAGAGTCAGATGCTGATAATGCAATTGCTAAGTTAAACGATAGCGAGTTCCAACAACGTACGTTGAAAGTTCGTGAAGCAAAACAAAAACAAGATGACGAGCCTAACTCTTTTCGTTCTGAATCGGATCAGTCAGTGTAACTAGCTCCACCGGTTGCTCATCAATGACAATAGAAGCCGTTGCATAATAATGCAGCGGCTTTTTTTTGTGATCAAAAGTAACTTTGCTGTTTAAGGAATAGTTTTTCTCTATAAGCACAGTTTCTACCCGCTTTGCTATCGCCGCTCCCGAATCTAATAATTTAATGCTGCCTTGATAAAATGCATGAATCGCCGACGCTAAAATGGGAAAATGCGTACACCCTAATACCAAAACATCAATACTTTGATTAATTGATAACTCTCTAAGCTCGGCGTTTAACTTGTCTGTGTCGACCACTCCATTTAAGTAGGCATATTCAGCAATAGCGACTAACGCGACACTACTATATAAACTAACAGTGATAGATGAAGCATGGTCTTCGATTAATTGCTGTGTATATGGGCTGCTTATCGTTGCTGGTGTTGCGAGTAGGCCTATGTGATGACTGTTCGTGATACTTGCGGCAGGTTTAATGGCAGGCACTACGCCTACTATAGGAATGTGTGTTAATGATCGAATAGCACTCAATGCTGAAGTGGATGCCGTATTGCATGCTATAACTAACACATCAACGTTAAGTGAGTTCACTTCGATAAAGTGCAGTAAACCTCTGAGGCGTTCAATAATTTTTTGCTGGTTCAATTTACCATAGGGTAAAAATGCATTATCCATAAAATAGCTAATGCGTGCATATGGGAGCTGCTTCTGAATATGCTCAAGAACGGTTGTCCCCCCTATTCCAGAATCAAATACCATTATATGTGCTGACAAACGACTCGCTCCAAACTAAACCTAAGCTGACCAGTTTGCCATGCACATCTTCTAAAATAAAGCTTAAGCTTCACCCTCTAGTGTTGCTGAGCGTAACTTGTTCATTTGTTCAAACATGGCCTTGGTATAATCAACTAGCTTGCCGACTTCTTCCTGATCTTGATTTAACCATTGCAAAATACCTGACAGCTCATTTTGCAATGCAAGATCACCTGCTTTATTAAATGCATCTTTTAAATCACTGTTAAATGGCGCGACCTTCTCGGTAATTGCTTTTTCTGGCGCAGGCTTATTTTCTTCATAGCCTTTTATTGCCGCGAACGTTTTGGTTTGCTTTAAATCCATTGAAAATGCCACCAGCTGTTCATTACCTAGATTTAGCTCTTTAGCTTGTTCAAATGCATCTTCCATGTCACCACCGAAGAATTTTTTACTGACACTCTGTAGGTCTTCCATAAGGGCGTTAATGGCTTCTTGCTCATCTTCATTTAAATCGCCATTGACTGACATGCTAAATGATAGCTCTCGTGATTGCGATGATTCACTCGCATAACCTTCATTTTGACCATTACGCTGGTAACTACTTGCTGATTGCTGTTTGAATGCATCGGCAAAACTAATACTCACTTCATCACCTTCTGCGGTCGTGAAGTTATATTGCGCGTTATTACTTAAACTTAAATATTGCGCCTGCGTAACACTTACTGAATCTGGCTTGGGATTAAATAAGTCATCTTCAAATTCATCGAGGCCATTAAAAATGCCCTCTTTTGACTTTTCTATACCTTCTTCAATTTCATCATTTAAGATGCCGGTATCTTTTAGTTCTTCAAACGCGCCATCGATACCTATTTGCACACCTTTACGTGCGTCATCAAGCATACCTTTTAATTTCTCATTGTCTGCGCCATCGACCTGTGCCTTTTTAACTGCGCCAGTAACAAAGCTAAGCACATTTTTGACAATTTCATCAAAATCAAACAGTGGCTTGTCTTTTTTCTCTTCAGCGATCGGCAAACCTAAGGCTTCAGCCATTTTATCTCCCAATACTTTTGCAGCTAATTCTTTACCACGTTGCTGATAGCTATCTTGGGGGGATTGTATTGTAGGCTGCTGCAATGCGCCTTTATTGCTGTATTTATTGACATTATTATTTGGAACAAAGCCAAAGTTACCAATTTTCATGATCCGACTCCTATTTCTGCTTACTTCATTATCGGCCTAAAAACGAATAACTAAAGCGATACGTACAAAAAAACAGCATTTACTATTACTCAAAACTAGACAAATACTCTCTGCCCCCTACAATAGCGCCGATAAACAGCATAATGAGATAAGGTATTAGGTAATGGCGGTTATAAAGATAGATACAACTGAATACGATGCACAATTAACAGAAAAAGAGCAACGTATCATTGCGCAATTCCAACGCTTTGGTGTTGAACAACTAGACGTATTTGCCTCTGAACCAATTCATTACCGTCAACGAGCTGAATTTAGAGTTTGGCATGATGGCGACGATCTGTTTCACATCATGTTTGACCAAGCAACAAAAGAAAAAATTAGGGTCGATGAGTTTGACCCTGCTGCGCCATTAATTGGTGAAGTAATGAAAGCGATGATTGATAATCTTAAAGACTGTGAAATCCTGCGCCGCAAACTGTTTCAGATTGACTACTTATCGACTCTCAGTGGTGAAATTTTAGTAAGTTTACTTTACCACAAGCCACTTGATGAAGAGTGGATGGCTGAAATAAAAGCCTTAAAAGAAAAGCTAAGCCATTCATTTAAAATTGACTTTATTGGTCGTGCGCGTAAACAAAAAGAAGTACTAGGCACTGACTATGTAACCGAGCACTTAACGGTTAATGGCCAAGCGCTTATTTATCAGCAGGTAGAAAATAGCTTCACTCAACCCAATGCACAAGTGAACATCAAAATGCTGGAGTGGGCACAAGATTTATGTAAACCTCTTAAGAATGATTTACTTGAGCTTTATTGCGGCAATGGTAATTTTTCAATTGCGCTAGCTGGCTCATTTAACCGTGTATTGGCAACAGAAATATCTAAGTCATCGGTGCATTCGGCGCAATATAATATTGCTAAAAATAATGTAACCAATTTAGATATTATTCGTATGTCGAGTGAAGAGTTTACGCAAGCAATGAACGGCGAGCGTACATTCTCTCGGTTAGAAGGGATTGATTTAACCAGCTACGATTGTCAAACTATTTTAGTAGATCCACCACGCGCAGGCATGGATACATTAACATGTGATTTAGTCGCCAATTACGAGAGCATTATTTATATTTCGTGTAACCCTGAGACACTAGAACGCGATTTAGACCACTTAACCCGTACGCATGACGTTAAACGTTTCGCTATTTTTGATCAGTTCCCATACACCCACCATATTGAGTCGGGCGTGTTTTTACAAAAAAAGGCGCTTTGATAAAATAGCTATACTTCCTGTGCCAGTGCTTTTAACAGCGCTGGTATTTGCATTTCGCTAAATACCTTTATATCATTTTGCTCTAATAATGCCGCAGTTAAACCCATACCTATGATTTTTATACCGCTATGCGTGCCGTCGTAGATATTATTTCGCCCACATGACGGGCTCGACTCTTTTAGTAATGCAAACCGAATGTGGTTTAGCTTACAAAAGCGTAACGCTCTTTGAGCACCAAGCTCAAACTCAGCAGTCATATCTTCACCGCTTTTGGTTATTACTTTTTGTGACTTTAACTCTGCAGGGGCTCGTGGAATTGGTAAGCCACCAGCAACTTCCGGACAAAAAGAAACGATTCTTTTTTGCTGCTGCCAAGTGGCTAATTGGGGGTGTTTTAATGCCTGGCCTTTACCGTCATAACGTACGGGGGCGCCCAACAAACAACTCGATACGAAAATCTTTTCCATCATGCATCTCTATAAACAAAAAAGCCCCGCATCCGGGGCTTTCATCATAATTTTGTATTTAGCTATTTAGCAGCTAAATAGTTAATCAGTTTACTAATGTCATCAGGTTCTGTAATACCTGTTTCACGACCTAAGTTAAGCTTATACTTACCATTGACGATAAAGGTTGGTACGCCACGTAGTGCGCCCTTTTCTTTATAGTAATTTTGATCGCGTTTCATCTTCGAGCTCATAGTACGCACTGAAAAGCTCTTATAAACTTTATCAAACTTGTCGCCATCAACACCTTGGGCAACAAATACATCTTTTATATCTGCTAATTCGTTAAACTTTGCGCGCTTGGCGTGAATATGGTTAAACATAGCGGCAATCAATGCATCCTTTTGTGGTAGCACTTCAGCTGTTGCTAGAGCCTGAGAGATCATTTGCTGATTTTCTGGGTCTCGCACACCGACAAAATCCACATGGCTTTTTTTGAACTCAACGCCTGTATTTAATTTTGGTTTAACTTCAGCCAGTAGCGCTTCATAGTTATTACACGCTGGGCAATAAAATGAAAAGAACTCTTTTACTTCAGGTTTTTTGCTCGCACGCTCAGAGACAATCTCATAATGCACGCCTTCTTCGTAAGTCGTTGGCGCCGCATTTGCCGCCAAAGGTAGCAATAAGGCAAGTAATCCTGCTTTAACTAATTTAATCATAATCAATTAACTCCAAAAAATTATTGTTCTAATAAAAATTCTACTAACTCATTAAGCTGCTCTTGGCTCTTAATGGTATTGATATTTATTTTATATTTATCGTTTACGATGAATGTTGGTACGCCGGTCAAAGCGCCCATTTCAGAATATTTATTTTGCTTATCTTGCATAGCACGCTCTGCTGAAATAACTGGCATGCTGGCAATATCGCTATTAAATGTATCATTATCAATACCATTCACTTCAAGTAACTTTTTAACATCTTTAATGTTATCAAGCGGTGCGCGTTGAACATGAATACTGTTGAAGATTTGATCCGCAATTTTCTCACCTTTATTATGCTGTTTAGCAATGATATAAGCGTAGCTTAAGTTACTTTGCACTTGTGGTGTTAAACCACCAAGAAAATTTACATGGTTTTTAATAAACTCAGCACCTTCAGGCAAGCTTTTTTCGATCGCTTTAGCGACGGGCTCAAACTTAAAGCAATGTCCGCAATAGAATGAGAAAAACTCGGTTACTTGGGGCGTTTTGCTTTTTTCAATATTCAATACATCATATTGATCACCCGCTTTAAAGTCTGCGGCCATAGCTGCAAAGGGTAAACATAAAAGTAGAAGACTCAGTTTTAATTTTTTAAGCATTGGACTCTCGATTCACTTTTTTAAAATAATTTATTTATGGCAGTAATTTTAGCGCTGGTTCTTGTAGTGCAGAATACTGCTCTTTTAATGCTAAAATTTGTTGCTCCCAGTATTTGTCATCCGCAAACCACGAAAAGTTCCGTGGAAATGCAGGATCATCCCAGCGTTTAGCTAACCATCCCATGTAATGGATCATACGCATAGCACGTAATGGTTCAATCAATTTAAGCTGAGAGTGGTCAAAATCACAAAACTCTTCATAGGCCGCCACCAAGGTATCTAACTGTAACAGTTGGTTGTTTCGATCGCCACTTAGCATCATCCATAAGTCCTGAATAGCAGGACCTTGGCGACTATCATCTAAATCTACAAACATGAGCGCATCACCCGCCCACAAAATATTACCTGCGTGGCAGTCTCCATGCAGGCGTATTGTGCTGACTTGTTGATAGAGTGATTTGGTCTTATCGATCACCATATCCAAAATGGTATAAAACGCTGTAGTTATGCTACTTGGCACTAGATTACTGTTTTGAAGCTGAATTTTAGCTGTATCTAAATACTCATCACAGCTAATTGTAGGCCGGTGACTAAATTCACTGACTTTTGCTGATTGATGCATTCGGCCTATCAAACGCCCAAGTACATCAAGCTGATCTAAATTATCAACTTCAAATATACGCCCACCAACACTTGGAAACAGCGTAAACAAGTAGCCGTCATGTTCAAATAAACTCTCACCATTACGACTAATCGGCGCAACAACTGGCACCTCGGCATCAGCTAACTCCGCTGCAAATAAGTGCTCTTCTAGTATTTGTGCCTTGCTCCAGCGCTCAGGTCGGTAAAATTTAACAACATAGCGATTGCCATCTTCAGCTTTAAATTGATAAACACGGTTTTCATAACTATTTAATGCTAATAAGCCAGACTCGGCATAAATGCCGATACTTTCAACGGCATCTAAAATTGAATCTGGGGTTAAGTCTACAAAGCTAAATTTACTCATAATTCTCATCAATATAAAAAAAGCGGGAAAATCCCGCTTTTTATTAAGTGATAGTGTACTTAACTATCGTGCTTTAAAGAAGTTGCTCGGCTGCGAAATTTGTGAACTCGGCTCATCCACTGGCGATAAGATAAAATTAAACTCGGTCATAGGCTTTTTCAAATCATATGGGTCCATTACTAGTGATAATGGTACATTATGTGATTCACCGGCCTGCACAGTGAAAGTTTGCTTGCCTATATATTTAAAGTTTTCCAACCCTTCAACTTTAATATTAAAGCTTTGCTCGTATTGCGCTTTATTAATTACTTTAAGGGTGTATGTATTCTCAACTAAACCATCAAAATCGACTCGATAAAGCTGATTTCTATCCCTTATGATATCTAAGTCCATCGGTTTACGCATGACTATATTTGCAACCAACGCAGTGCTTAATATAACTAGAATCACAATGTAACCAATAATTTTAGGTCGCAATGGGTTTGTTTTGTTATCCGGCGTTTCTAAGTTACGCTCTGTCGTGTATGAAATAAGCCCGCGTGGGTAACTCATTTTATCCATCACACCATCACATGCATCAATACACGCACCACAGTTTATACATTCTGCCTGCAAGCCATTTCGAATATCGATACCGGTCGGACATACTTGAACACACAAGTTACAGTCAATACAGTCACCGAGGTTTAGATTTTTAGGATCGTCTTTACGGCTACGAGGACCACGATTCTCGCCGCGAGTTTCGTCATAACTAACGGTGAAGGTGTCTTTATCAAACATTGCTGATTGAAAGCGTGAGTAGGGGCAAATATGTAAACACATAATTTCACGCATCCATCCCGCATTTGCGTATGTACACGCTGCAAATACTAAAATACTCACAAGCGCATAACCACCCACATTAAAGGTGATAAAATCAGGAAGTAGCTCTCGGATAGGTGTGAAATAACCAACAAATGTCAGTGCAGTGTAAAGCGAAAATGCAATCCAACTCGTATGTTTAGCTGTTTTTCGCCACAGCTTATCGAAATCCATCGGCCGCTGATCAAGCTTTTTGCGCTTATTGGCAGTCCCCTCTAATTTCTCTTCAAACCAAATAAAGATGAAGGTCCACACTGTTTGGGGGCATGTATAGCCACACCACACTCTGCCATAGAAGGTAGTCACTAAAAATAATGCAAATGCGGCAAGCATTAAAATAAAAGCAAGAATAGTAAAGTCTTGCGGCCATAACGTTAGGCTAAATATATTGTACTTTTGACCCATCAAATCAAATAGCACGGCTTGTTGGTCATTAAAGTTTATCCATGGCAACGCCATAAACGCTAACATGCCAAGAAAACCGATACGCTGCCTTAGCAGTTGGTGTAAACCAGTTACTGCACGCACATAAATGCGGTTTCGGGGGTTAAATCTATCTTGTGGGGCATTAAGATCTGGTTTCTCGATCTTCACCTCAGAAGGTATGTTCTTTACTTTTATTTGCTTTTCCATCGAAGTTCCTCAACGCCGCTTGGAGAATGAAAGTTGAACAATCATATGGCTTTATTCAATAAATAAAATATAGAAAGCTCATACTAAAAATAGTGCAGAAACCGACATAGCGCTTCGTTATGTTCAGAGATTTCTGAAAAATCTAATTGTTCATAAGCATTATACCAACTCTATTTAGAAAAACTGAAATTCAATGCTAATAATTTATTCACCTAACTTACTTGCTTTACAAAGGTGCATTTTATTACACTAGTGGTCAATTCATACCCGCTTAGATCAAAGTTTATTCATATGAAGAAATTTCTTGTACTTGTTGTTGTAATACTTGCGTTATTTACTATCGACCACCCAATGATAAAAGAACCTAGAGAAAAACTATTAGGGGAAGGTGTTGGCGTACTCAGTGATGCTGGAAATATAAACCGAGGTAGAGGTGCTAGCATGGCTAAAAGCCGAATTAGCTCTGCACTCACACTATCAGGATCTGAACGCGAGTATCTAGAAGATACCTTAAAAACAGATGAGCAACTGCAGTTGTTCCATACGCGTTACTGTAATAGTAAAGACCTTAATTTATATTTTTATGAAGATCGTCTAGCTACAGTGTGTTCTATCGTATCCGAGTCACTGATAGAAAATAGAGCTAAATAGTGGATTTCTCAGCATTAACAAAAAAAAGCAGCGCGTCGTTTAACCAGCATAAAAACTTGCTGAAAAAGCTCGCTAAAGGACAGACCGTGAAGTGCGAAAAGTGCCAAGGAGTGCTGACGTTAGATTTAAAAACTCAGCAGCATGGAAAAGGCATCGCTAAATGCCCGCAAAACTGTACTGAAATCATACTTGATCTAATATAGCAGGTATCCCCTGCTATATACCCTAGGGGGATTGACTCTTTGTTACCTACACGGATGTAGGTAAAGGGCGTGAGCAGGACGTACAAGCTTTGCTCGGTTTTTACTTAGCCTGCTAGGTTACAAACCTCGCGCCGCGATTAAATAGCCCCTAGATTGAACGAATTTCAATCCACAAAGGTCAACACGCCCTAGTTCCAGCTGTCTTCCTCATCCGTATATAAGCCACTTTGTACTGCAATGATTTCTATCAGTTCAGCAAAACCTAGTGCAAAATCACCCATTAACTCATATTGCTGCTGACTCAGTTGCGCATCGCTTAACTGATTTTGTTGAGCAATTGTTGCTATCACTTCAGGCTCTAGAGCAAAAAATCCCAAACTCGCATAAGCTGTTTGCAATGCTTCTTTTAACTCAACGGAAAGTGAACCTGCTTGCATTAACTTACCAACATAAGATTGCGAGCCGTGTACAAACCCCAAGCACCACTGTTGGCATTCATGTAAATCTAGGTAGTTTTCATTATCAGCACCTATTTGCAAGCTTACAGGGAGTTTAAAACCCGTTTCGTAGACTTGCTCGCTAATTTGGTGGTACATAGCCATAAAGGAGAATAACATCTGCTCCTCTAGTTGCCCTTGTGTATCAGGTATTATCTGCTCAAGCCACTCGTGAACATCTAACGGCTCGGGCGAACATATTATCGCGAATAAATAACCTTGGCTTTGCGGCAATGTCATTGCGCCTTTTCGGCTCGCTAAAAATGCACTTAGTTGCTGACTATGTTGCAGAGTAAATTCAGGTATTTGCATAAGATAACTCAATAACACTTAAAAATTTAATGGAAAACGGCCATCGCTATCAGCACGGCCTAAAAACTTAGTCGCATCATGCACTTCTTTTGGTAGTGACGCGTCAGGTTTTATATACCCTGCGACCTTAAAGTTCATATTCGCTTTGAGTGTTGCATCGGCTGCGAGCCCTAGGCGATTATCTGGATCAACCAACACTGCAACATCACCTGATTTACAGCTTAACTGGCCGCTAAGAGGGCCAATGCTAAACCAACCAGATAAACCTTGAACATCAATATTCTGGCTAGAAATCTCACCTTGTAATGCATTGCAATACGGTTGCCCTGAAGAAAATTCATCCAATTGTACAATCACTCGTCCTTTGGCATTGATTGGCAAAGGTAACTGTAAGCGCATCATCGCTCGCTCAACAGTTAAACGCAGTGTTGTATCTGACAATGTTATAGCTTGATTAAACAAACCATAGCTAAAATCTGCACGACCGGATATATCCGTCTTTTCACGTGCATTACCAAACTTAACATTACCTTTAAGCTGTCCTGTAAATAACGCCCAACCAGAGATGTCCCATGTTAAGCTATTAATTTGCTCCCCCTGATAACGAAGTTGCATTACTCGGCCTTGCCACACAGTACCTGACACTTTGCCTATTTGTACGTCTTGAGGCACGTATTTACTCGCAAGGTTAAGCGCCACAGCAGCGGGCGTTTTTAACAAAGCAAACACGATAAAACTAATGATAAATATTACTATAAGTGTGGCTGTTTTTTTCATGCTTACTTCTCTAATACCAATCGGCTAACTCGAACATAGCCTTGCTTGTCATCGCGGCTCAAATCGAGGTTTTCGATCATCACACCTTTGTCATTTACTAACTCATCTAGCCATTGCACTAATTTATTAAATTGCACTGTGTCAATCGTTAATCTTAGTGCGTTGTCGTTCGGCTGCATTTTACTAATTGTAATATCGTAACGGCCACGCGTTGCATTGACTATTTGACTTAGATTTTGGTTGTTGATGACAGCACGTGAACTTCCAGCTTTCAATTTAACAATACTGGTATCAACCCAAGTCAATAACTCTTGCTGTTTAAGCTGATTTTTCTGTGCTTCAGCAATGGCATTATTGAGCGGTCTAAAAATCCCCATAACAAGTACAAAAATAACAAAAATAACACCCGCAATCATTACTAACTGTTGTTCTTGCTCTTTTAAAGAACGCCAATGTTTTAGTAACTGTTGTTTCATGCTGCACCTCGTAGTTTTATTTCACCGACTACAAAGTCGCCATCATTGTTCAATGACCCTTGATCAACTGTTAAACCACGCTGCTCAAGGATTGCTTTAACTTTACCAAATGTTTGAAAATCTTTACCCCGAGCACGCACTCTTAATTCATTACGACGTTGATCATAACGTAGCGTTTCAGGCTTAAACTCTTGAACCTGACTAAACACACTAACCAGCTCATTGGTAAGGTCTAAAAAGCCTGCACTGCTAACGCCATCAAGTTTGGCGAGCTCACCTTTAATTTGGCTTTTAATCAGATGAGGGTTCAGTGCTTTACCCGGAAAGGCTTTTTGGTAACGTTCAACAACGTGTGTTTTTGCTATGTCTATTTCGCTATTCAATTGGTGCAATTCAACACCTTTAATAACGATTGACCCCACTAAAGCAACGCTCGCTGCTATCGCAGCATTTTTCCAATATCCCCACCATAAAGACGTTTTCTTTTTAAGTTGGTACTGCCCCTGGCGAAGGTTGAACTTCACACTCGGTAATTGCTTTGCAAATAACGCTAATGGTAAATCATAAGCATCTGTCTGCGCTGTTAAATCAATTGTCTCAGGGAATTGTGACGCAGGGCTATAGTGCTCAACATGTGGATTACCTAGCGCTGCTAAATATTCTGCTAGCCAGCTTTGCTCTACTGCGCCAACTCGCCACAGGCCGTGCTTACACAACCACTGTTCGCCCAGCTCAATTACACTTAAGGCATCATTTTCTGCTGTAGGTAGTAATATTGCATCGGGTAATAATTTAAATACTTCTATATCATGCTCAACAAATACAGCTAACCAAGATTCAAACCAGTCGCGATCTGTCATCGCAACATTAATTGCGTGCTTATCACCAATCATTGACGGTTCAGCTATCGCTATAAATAAATCATCAACATCACACGCAATATCCTCTTCAAGCATATAGGGTAATGCTTGTTCGAGTTTACGATTCCACTTAGTAGGTAGCTCAACGGTTTTAAGCTGTACTTGATCACAAGGCAGCAATGCCACCACTTCTCGATTTTGTGATTTTTCAGTTAACTCACTCAATTGCTCTGCATTGGGTAAGTCACCGCTGGCAATAATTTCTTGTTCTAGTGGTGAGTAAATCAACCAATTAATTTTATCTTGCTGGGTTTGACCCGTGCGGATCAAAAGTATTTCTGTCACTGTACGCCTCCAAATTTTCGCGCCAGTATCGTTACTTCACCATCTTTGGCTTGCAGTAATGTGGTCATCGAAAAACGCAGCTCAACAAATTCAGCTTGCGATTGTAATTTAAAATATTCGCTATTTATGGTGAACAACTTTTCAACGGACTTAACATTTTGAGCCCCTTGTTGATTCACTTGCTCAAAAAATTCTTCTATATTTGAAAAACCATCATCTGGGCGTGCTGCTAAAACGGCTTGCGCCCCAGATATATCCAAACCATCAATCATTGCGCTAAGCAATAAGGCATTTTCGGGGTCGAGCGTATTAACATTAATTGCCAATAACTCACTACCTGGTATAACACATACGTAAGGCAGTACTTTTTCCATTACAAGCGGGTTAAAGCCCTTAACTAAACGTAACTCTGATGTTGAGGCAAAATAACTATTCGCTGTCATATACGGAAATTGACGCGACAAGTATTCGTCCTCCTCTGCACCCGAACGATACGTAATACTATCTTCGTCTAGCCAATCAAACACACTGTCAGCCATCGCTTCTTCTGATTCATCTGATTGCAGGTCTTCAATATTTTCAAGCAATGCAAGTAGAGCCTTATGTGCAGGGTTTGTTCTACTTGTACTCCCTGCTTGTGTTGCTGCTTTTACACGCAATGCGTTTAAATTTAAGCACGCTTGTAAATCAATAATTTTACCTTGAAGTGTGCCATTATCAACAGGGTATGGTACATCACCTTGTTGAGCCCAAATCTGCTTTAGTGTGGTTTTATCCGGATCGTCTTTTTTGCTTTGTAACAATGCCTTTATTGCCAACTCTTCCGCTGCATAGGCGTACCATTTTGCTTGCTGATGCCCTTGAATATTGGTGCTTTTCTGTACCTGAATTAGCAGGTTGCTACTCATTTCAACTGCCAATATTGAAGCTAAAGCAACAATAAACAACACAATTATGAGTGCGGCGCCTTGCTGGGGTTTATGGTTCAACACTGCCCCCTTGGCCATTACCTGGCACTAAAAATATGCGCCTTAATGGCTCTTCATCAATACGCGTAATAGTCACAGCAACCGCTTTAGGGAGTTCCTTTTTTTGCCACTGCTCTTGCCATTCAATTTTGTCATCTAAAAACTCAAATTTAAGATCTTCAATATTTTCGAGTATTACTTGCACACGCGGTTCAAGATTATCAAGCTGATCCACATACACCCGATGCACACGCTCTAAGTTGTCATCTATCACGCGATAACCCACTGCTTGTAGTTCTGAGCGAGGTAATAAATTTATTGGGTTTACCCAACCATCGCGTACAAAGCCTATGCCGTCATATTGGCTATTTAATGTATAACGTCCCGCTAATAGATAAAACTCTTGTATATCGCCAGATTCGTCGCGAACGGCTCGCTTTGTCATTTGGCTAAAATCTTGATCCATTAGCCTGAATGTCGTTTGCAAACCATTTAATTCTGCAATTTTTTCGTCCGACGCTTCTTTTGCTTTAGTGGTCGAATCCAGTATTTGATGAGTAGCCAAAATGACAAAGGCTAAGATGCCCAGCGCTACCATCACTTCTAATAAGGTAAATCCGCGCTGCTTCACTTAACGACCACCTTTATTTAAGTAGCTAGTAAGTTCATAGATTGAGTATTCTAGTTTTTCATCACTAAAAACATTAATAGTCACTTTTACAAAGGTTTTATCAGCTGTGGCAACCACGTCTTGTCGCCAATACCATTCAACGCCCCCCATAACCTCAGTGCCTTTAGCGCCGTTTTTTCCTTGCCATTTATTGCCTTTTGCCCGTTGTTCAACCAATACATTTTCAGCAACCCATGATGCGTAAGTTTGCTCTTCAAGGCTTGATAAATGATTAATGTGATCGCCCGTTGCCTGCATAGCAGCAATACCCGCCATAGCGCATATACTCAACGCCACCATCACTTCCAGTAAAGTAAAACCTTTATTATTAAGCATTATTCAGGTTCTCGGCGTAGGTTTACAGGAGCAGAAAACTCCCCTTCAATGAAGTACAGAGGCTCTCTTTCATCTTTTAATTCATAAACAAGTTGAAACGCGCTAACTTCACCAGAAGATAAAATAAGGACTTGCGGGATTTTAAGTTTTTTAAGCTCTAAAAAATCATCGTCATCACCGCCGCTCATCAGCTCCTGCCAGTTAGATTGCTCTAAAAGGTTATCTTGAGCCCATGCGAGATCTTCTAGATTAAGTGTCAATTTAAGACGCTCATCAACTTTAATGGGTGCAAACAGTTTATCGCGATCGAACACAATCCACTTTTCGCCATCAAATACTAAAAATTCAAAGGTATCTTCGTCAATATGAAAACCTAATTCAACCTGATTTAATATTGCAAATTCAGATGCCATATTAATGGTGGTATGCAGCCTCAGCGCTTGCTTATCAAGCTCATCTTCAACACCGCCATCAAGGCTGTATACCACCATCTTTGTTGCAAAGGCGATGACCAC
The DNA here is from genome assembly GCF_001653135.1 of Pseudoalteromonas neustonica. GTDB lineage: Bacteria > Pseudomonadota > Gammaproteobacteria > Enterobacterales > Alteromonadaceae > Pseudoalteromonas > Pseudoalteromonas neustonica. Next base: position 13,052 of record NZ_BDDS01000031.1, on the reverse strand, counting down.
CAACACAACGAGTATTTCAATTAAACTAAAGCCACGCGTTGGTGGCTTCAATTTTGTAGCGCGTGAGTTAGCTGTGGGGCTTAAGAACATGATAAGCCCTGCACTAAAAAGAATAACGCCGCTGAATTATTATGCATTACTGTTTTTCTTCGTCCCAGTTACCGATATCATCATCAGTGCCCGCTTCGCCATCTGGTCCCATTGAAAAAATATCAATTTTACCCACTTCACCTGGACTGATTAATAGATATGGGTTACCCCATGGGTCTTCTGGTAGCTTAGAAATAAAACCACCTTCAGGAAAACGTCTAGGAGTTGGCTCTACGCTGGTTTGTGTCACTAAACCTTCTAAGCCTTGCTCTGTCGTTAAGTACGCTTTATTTTTTAATTTATAAAGACTCATTGCATCTTCAAGCTGCTGGATATCCAAATGCGCTTTATCGATTGCCGCCTCTTCTTGTTGACCCATAATATTTGGTGCCACGATTGACATGATCATGCCAATGATAACCAGTACCACCATAACTTCTAGCAATGAGAAACCTGATTGTTTATTCACGTATGTACCTCTGTTTTTCTTAATAATTAATTCATCGCAATACAGTAAAGTGCATTACGATATCCCTGAAACTGTTACAGCCCAATCGCTTTATTCATCGCCATAATAGGTTGTAATATGGCCATAACAATAAACAATACGATCACTGCCATTGACGCTATCATCGCAGGCTCTAAGAGTTTTAGCGAGACATTTACCATGCTTTCAAATTCACGGTCTTGGTTATTCGCTGCACGCTCTAACATCTGCTCAAGCTCACCCGATTTTTCCCCACTGGCGATCATATGTAGCATCATCGGTGGAAATAATTTGGTTTCTTGTAGCGATGCTCGAAGGCTCGCACCTTCACTGACACGCGTTGATGCATCCGCTACCGCTTTCTTAATTTTTTCATTAATCAGTACCTCGCCAGAGATCCGCATACCTTCGAGTAATGGCACCGAACTCGATGACAGAATACTCAACGTGCGCGCGAAACGAGCCGTATTTATACTACGCGCAACCTTACCAATACCGGGTAATATTAAAATTTTAGCATCATACCAAAAGCGAATTTTTGGCTGTTTTAATGCGTGTTTAATCCCTATAACAAGCAACGTAAACAGCACAAGAGTTATAAACCAGTAATTTTGCACATAATTACTCGCGGCCATTACCCACTCTGTCGTCCATGGTAAAACCTGTTTAGATTTTTCAAACGTTTTTAATATTTTAGGCACTACAGTACCTAATAGAATGGATACAATGCCGATTGCAAAAATAACTAATATAACCGGATATACCATTGCTTGCGTTATTTGACTGCGCATGTGCTGACGTTGTTCCGTGTAATCTGCTAAACGATTCAAAACAGCATCTAAATGGCCTGACTTTTCACCTGCCGCAACCATTGCTCGGTATAAGTTATCAAATACGTGCGGAAACTCAGACATACCATCCGCAAGGGTGTAACCTTCTACAACTTTAGAACGTACCGACATCAACATGCGCTTCAAGCGTGGCTTTTCACATTGCTCAGCGACAGCCATAACAGCACCTTCAACAGGCAGTGCTGACTGAATTAAAGTAGCGAGCTGACGAGTGATTAATGCAAGATCCGATGTAGATATTTTTGGTTTAAAAAAACCACCTAAAAACGTAGTTTTTTCACCTTTAACCTGTTTATCTCCCTGTGCTGCGGGGATCACTTCTAATGGAGTGAGTCCTTGTTCACGCAGGGATTGACGAACTTGTTTAGCGGTATCCGCTTCTAAAATACCTTTTTTATCTTTGCCACGACCATCTAACGCGCGATACTCAAACGCAGCCATTATTAACCTTCCTCACGTGTTACACGTAACACTTCTTCAAGGGTCGTTTTACCAGCCAATACGCGGCTACAGCCATCTTGACGAATACTTGGTGTATGTTTACGAATGTATTTTTCAACACTTTGCTCACCTTTACCACTGTGCACAAGCTCTCGTACAGTTTCATCAACAACAAGTAACTCATGAATACCCGTACGTCCACGGTAACCATTAAAGTTACATTCTTCACAACCCACTGCGCGGTAAATTGTCGGTGGATTCTCAAACGGCACGCCGAGTAATTCGCATTCACGCTCATCTGCGGTGTGAGCTTCTTTACAGCTTTTACATAAAGTACGTACTAGGCGCTGTGACAACACACCTAATAATGACGATGAAAGTAAGAAAGGCTCTACCCCCATATCTTCCATACGTGAAATAGCACCCGCTGCTGTATTGGTATGTAACGTTGACATAACTAAGTGGCCAGTCAGTGATGCTTGCACACCAATTTGAGCCGTTTCTAAATCACGTATTTCACCAACCATTACGACATCAGGATCTTGGCGTAGAATCGCTCTAAGGCCACGAGCAAAGGTCATATCAACTTTTGCGTTGACCTGAGTTTGGCCAATACCTGGGATTTCATACTCAATTGGATCTTCAACCGTTAATATATTGCGATCGCGAGAGTTAATTTGACTCATACCAGCATAAAGCGTGGTACTTTTACCTGAGCCGGTTGGCCCGGTCACCAAAATAATACCATGCGGTTTACTTATCAAATCAGAGAATAACTCGCGATTACGTAAAGTCATTCCTAAATCTTCAAGATTTAAACGTGCATTGTTTTTATCAAGTAGACGAAGTACTACACGTTCACCAAAACTAGATGGCATGGTTGATACCCGTACATCAACAGCACGACCTGCAATACGTAAACTAATACGACCATCTTGCGGAATTCGCTTTTCAGCAATATCGAGTTTCGCCATTACTTTGATACGCGAAACCAATAAAGAGGCCAGTTTACGGTTTGGTTTAAGTACTTCTTTAAGCACACCATCAACCCTAAAGCGAATTACTAACTCTTGCTCAAAGGTCTCAATGTGAATATCAGATGCACCCTCTTTGATTGCCTCACTAAGCATAGCGTTGATCAATTTAATAATTGGCGCGTCATCATCCCCAGCGAGTAAATCTTCAGTTTGTGGCATGTCTTCTGCTAATGAAAATAAATCCACTTCATTGCCGATATCTTCCATCATTTGCTGAGTTTCAGAGCTATCGCGTTGATACGATGCCTCGAGCAACAATTCAAATTTATCATCTGGTAATTGCTCAAGTGTAAAGCCATGACCGGCAATACGGCGTACTTCTAGCAGGGCTTCAATATCCAATTCACCACGGTAGAAAACGACACGGTCATCATTATTTTTGCTTAATAACATACCCGCACGCCTTGCATACGAAAAAGGCAAACGCTTATTGGGTAGCTCAACAAGATCATCGCTGGTCATCAAGTCGCTGCTATCTTGTGGCTTTGCATGCTCTTCGCTGATTTCAGTGATTGCATCAGTCATCGTTGCGCTCGTCTGCATTTTGCTTTCTTAAGTATTCTTCATACGTTGGTGGCAAGATTAATGCGTCATTCCACTCTGGTAATATTGGCGAATCAGTTAGCGGCATCAAATCAATCCCGTCATCTCGCTTTATTTGTTGCTCACCACGAATAAAGTTATATTTTGAGTGGCTTAATTTATTCATTTTTATACCATCACGAATAATGGTCGGGCGAATAAATATAATGAGATTACGTTTACGTTTGCTGGTACTGGTAGAGCGGAATAAATGCCCTAAAATAGGGATATCACCTAGTAGCGGCACTTTAGATACACTTTCTTGTACATCTTCATCAATCAAACCACCTAGTACAACCATACCACCGTCATCAGCCATTACCGTTGTTTTAATAGCACGCTTATTAATTGAAATATCCACCGCAGTGGCGCCACTTACACCAGAAACCTCTTGTTCAATAATAAGTTGAACAGCACTGCCATCGTTAATTTGGGGTGTTACTTTGAGTTTAATACCAACTTCTTGACGTTCAACAGTTTGGAATGGGTTGTTATTATTAGAGCCTGTTTGCGAGCCCGTGATAATTGGTACTTCTTGACCAACGATCATTGACGCTTCTTCGTTATCCATCGTTGTTACGGATGGAGTGGCAAGGATATTTGAGTTGGTGTCAGTAGACACTGCTTGGATGATCGCGCCCCAGTCATTTTTAACAATACCCATGGCTAAACCATTAATACCACCCAGTAATGCGCCTAATGGGCCTAAATCACCTTCTTGAGTTTCATCATACTCTGTTAGTTCGTTATTAACGCCGGTAAGGGTTTTTGTTACTGTTTTATCACGTGCGACCTCAGCTGCAACGGCCAGCGACCCTACAGGGACTGAATTGCCGTTGTTAAATTGCATCATTCCGCCTTGCTCTGAGATAAACTGCAGCCCAAAGTTGATACCATCAGCTTCCATAACTTCAACAATGATTGCTTCTACGAGTACCTGCGCACGGCGAATATCTAAGCGTGCAATAACTGATTCAAGTGATCGCATTGTGTCTGGTTGAGCGGTAATTACCAGCGAGTTTGAATCTGGGTGAGCTTCAATACTTGTATCATCTTTACTACGGCTACGGGTTTTGGTTGCCCCTCCTTGGCCTTCTTCACCAAGTGTTTTACTTACCCCCTGCAGTACTTTAACAAGATCTTCAGCATTGGCGTAATTAAGGTAAATAACTTTTGTGTTACCTTGATTTTGCAATTCACCATCTAAACGCTTAATAAGCTCAATTGCGCGGGTTCTTGCTTGGCCTTCACCACTAACTATAACGCTGTTTGTACGGCCATCGGCAACCACTTTAGGAATTAAAAACTCAGGAACGCTGCCTTTACCTGTATCTTTGTAAATATTCTCAACCACTGAAACCACGTCGTCTGCCGTGGCAAAGTTTAGTTTTACAATATCAACGCGCTTATCACCCGCTTGGTCAACAGAGCGAATGATTTCGACTAAACGATTCACGGATGCTGCGTGACCCGTCAACATCATAACGTTAGCGGCATTGAAGTTAGCAACATGACCGCCATCTTTTTGGTCGCTAAATTGACGCACTAACGGACCAAGCTCTTGCACGCTAACATTCTTAACGCGAACAACTCGCGTCACCATCATATCGCCGCTGGCCTGATTATCCTCAGTGATCAGTGGAACATTCGACTTTTTAGCGTCAGAGCTTTTTTCGATTTTTAAAATGCCGTTATCCATCTCTACAGCTGAATAACCGTAAACTTCAAGCACATTTAGGAAAAATTGATAATAGAGCGCTTCATCCATCAGCTCATAACTGCGAACATTTACTTTGCCGCGTACGTTAGGATCAATGATCACTGTTTTATTAAGGTTTTTACCTACGATATTAATGAACTCGTTAATATCGGTCCCTTTAAAGTTTGCAGCGTACTCAACGGCAGATACTGACAAAGATAAACTGGCCGCAAAAAAAAGTGTTGCGTACTTAGCTAACCCTTTTCTGATTTTTTTGAGGTGTAGCGCGTGAACCATTATTTTAAAACTCCAAAGCTAAGTTATTGCAGGCTAAATTGTACATCGATTTGCTCACCATCACGTTCAATAGTGATATTGGCATCGGTGCTATTACGCAGCTCATTAATGGCTGACATGGCCTGTTTTAAATCTGTTAGTTGATAGCCGTTAATCGATACAGCTAAATCGTTATTTTGTAATCCCATTTGCTTAAATAGCACAGGGTCTTTACCTGGACTTAAGCGATAGCCAACAAGCTCGCCGTCTTTCATTGCCTGAGATACACGGATGTAATCAAATAATTTACCAGGATCTTTTAATAGTTCTTCTCGGGTTTCTATGATTGCTTCTTTGACTTCTTGATTAGATGTGGCATCAATTTGACGATCACCTTCCATCTGTGGGCCCTCATCTAATTCCGACTCATCCTCTTCACGCTGAGCCAAAACAGGCATTGAGACTGTTTTAGTAAAGTCGAGTCCATCAAGCATTAATGTCTCAAAACGCCCACTCACATCTAATATCACTCGATCAGGTAATACCTGAGCAAGCTTTGCCCGTGTTCCTTTCACTACATCATCAACAAGGTAAGTAGATTGTTGTCCTTGCGACTCAATAACCGCAAGCCCCGTTAAATCATTATTACTAACGGCTACAATCCCTGTTAAATTAATGCTTAACCGTGTTTCAGGTGCATTATTAATCACTTTAGCTTGTTTGGTAGGCTGTTTACCAAGCACAACATCGGCTTTACCGAATAAATTCTGCTCTAATATTGACTTAGAATTTACACGCTCGGATGAATTATTTGCAGCATTCATACTGCTTGGTGGAAGGGCTAAATTCGTAGGCTCTGGCCATGCAAGCCAAAACGCTTTAGCTAATAAAAAAGCAATATAAACAATAGCTAAAAGAGTTACCACCCAGCTTAATTTAGCGTGGGGTAATTTATTTACCAGATGTTTTAGCTGCTGTAATTGCTGTTCCATAAATGCCATTTCTTATTTTAATTTACTGCCATATCTCTGCCCTATAGTACCTTTTCATTTTTCATTCAACAAGCGCACTAATATTAAACTTTGTAAACAAGGTAAATTAGGGCTTTTACTTCACTACAAAACTCACCAACTATTTCTTTAAATGTGGGTTTCGTGCTAAATTTTGTATTTGTGATCAGCGAAATAAAAGAGTGCTATTTTGTCAAAAAGTAATGGTTCAAAAGGAAACACCCGCAATTCGACTTCAGCTGATGATATTAATGCCATTCGTTTAGATAAATGGCTGTGGGCTGCACGTTTTTATAAAACCCGAGCCACCGCACGAGACATGGTACAAGGTGGTAAAGTACATTATAATGGGCAACGTGCAAAACCCAGTAAAATAGTTGAACTAGGCGCACAAATTAAATTAGCACAAGGTGTTGATGAAAAGCTCATCACTGTACTTAAATTAGTTGATAAACGTTTAAGTGCCCCCATTGCTCAAACCTTATATCTAGAATCACAAGCTAGTATTGAAAAACGCGAGGCAAATAGTATCGCCCGCAAAAATAATAGCTTTTTTGCTCCACATCCGGATCGTAAACCCGATAAAAAGCAAAGACGCGAACTTTTAAAAATGAAATCAAGTTAGGTAAAGCGACCCATGCAACAAGATCTACTTCACCGTTATACATTTGAAAAACTAGACGTCCGCGGCGAGCTAGTCCAAATTGAGCACACCTACAATGAGATGATTGCAGGCCATAATTACCCTGCACCAGTAAAAGCCTTATTAGGTGAATTACTCGTTGCAACGTGCTTATTAACAGCCACATTAAAATTTGAAGGTGATATTGCAGTACAATTACAAGGTGATGGTCCTGTAAAATATGCGGTTATTAATGGTGATGATAAACAAAATATGCGTGGTATCGCTCGCATACAAAGTGAAGTAACAGGTAGTACTGTTAAAGAACTAATTGGTAATGGTGTGATGGTATTAACTATTACACCTGATAAGGGCGAGCGCTACCAAGGTATCGTACCACTAGAGCACGATACGCTTGCAGAATGTTTAGAAGCATACTTTGCCCAATCAGAACAACTGCAGACACGATTGTGGTTTGCCACTGATACAACTCAAGATAAAGCCAAAGCATCCGGCTTATTACTGCAAGTTTTACCTGTGAATAAAGAAAAATCTATTACTGATTTTACACATCTAGAGGCACTCAGTAATACGATTAAAGATAAAGAGTTACTAGAGCTTGATGCTAACACTGTACTGACTCGCCTTTATCATGAAGATAACCCTCGTGTATACGAGCCACAAGCAATCCAATTTAAATGTGGTTGCAGCAGAGAGAAAACGATTACCGCACTCGTTAATATTGGTCAGCAAGAATTACTTAACGACGTAGCTGAAAACGGTGAAATCAAAATTAGCTGTCATTATTGCTTAAAAGACTACTCTTTTAACGAGCAAGAAATCAAAGCCATTTTTAACTAAGAACCCCCTCTTAAAAAAGTACACATTGAAAAGCTGTAAACACTGCAGCTTTTTTGTTCATAAAAAATGATACCGGTGTCATAAAACTAACAACTTTCATGACACCGGTATCATTGAAATTATTCATGTTTTTTACTAAATATATGTGTTTTTAAAGCTTTCATAGGCTCGAATATCCCTAATCCATCTGTTACTATAATTACAGCTTAAGGTTATTAAGAACCCAGAGCTATCCCGTTCAATCTCACACAATTTAGGTATAAACATGACTTCAAGCGCTACTCGTTTTGTCGATCTAACTGCAGCTGAACTTGTCGAACACGCGATCCGTCGTGGCGAAGGGACTTTAGCCGCCAATGGAGCTTTTGTTGCGAACACTGGTCGCCGTACTGGCCGTTCTCCAAAAGATCGTTTTATTGTTCAAGAATCAAGTACTGAAAATGAAATTCAATGGGGTAATGTAAACCGCCCTTTCGATGCAGATAAATTTGACGCTTTATGGGCACGTGTAGAAGCACATGTGCAAGACAACGACCACTTCATCTCTCACCTTGAAGTTGGCGCTGATCCAGAGCACTATTTACCTGTTGTTGTTACAACAGAAACTGCATGGCATCATATTTTTGCCAAAAACATGTTTATCGAACCTAAGTCTTACAATGCATCTGATTTACCCCAGTGGCAGGTAATGAATGTACCTTCGTTTGTATGTGATCCAGAACGTGATGGCACTAACAGCGACGGCACCGTTATTATCAACTTTGCACAACGTAAAGTATTGCTAGCAGGTATGCGTTATGCCGGTGAAATGAAAAAATCAATGTTCTCTGTTCAGAACTTCCTACTTCCAGCGAAGGGTGTATTACCAATGCACTGCTCAGCTAACGTAGGCGAAGCTGGCGACACAGCATTGTTCTTCGGTCTATCTGGTACAGGTAAAACTACCTTATCAGCAGATCCAACTCGCTTTCTAATTGGTGACGACGAACACGGCTGGGCACCAGGCAGCGTATTCAACATCGAAGGCGGCTGTTACGCTAAATGTATCGACCTTTCACAAAAGAATGAGCCAGTTATTTGGGATGCAATCCGCTTTGGAACTATCCTAGAAAACGTCGTCCTAGATGATAAAGGCATTCCTGACTTTCACGATACAAGCCTAACTCAAAATAGCCGTGCAGCTTATCCACTTGAACACGTTGAAAAGCGTAAAGTAGAAAACCGTGCTGGTGAACCAAAAGCCGTTGTATTCTTAACATGTGATGTAAGCGGTGTATTACCACCGGTATCAATCCTTACTGAAGAAGCTGCAGCGTTTCACTTCTTAAGTGGCTACACTGCAAAAGTAGGCTCTACAGAGATTGGTTCAACCAGCGATATTGAGTCAACATTCTCAACGTGTTTCGGCGCACCATTTTTCCCACGTCCAGCAGGTGTTTACGCTGAGCTTCTTATGAAGCGTGTACGTGAGTTTGGTGCCAAAGTATACCTTGTTAACACAGGTTGGACTGGTGGCCCTTACGGCACTGGTAAGCGTTTTGATATCCCAACAACACGTGCTGTTGTTGATGCAATCGTATCTGGTAAGCTGGCTGGTGTTGAAACTCAGCACATCGATGTTTTAAACCTAGACGTGCCAGTAGCAGTTCCAGGTGTAGACAGCAATTTACTTAACCCAATTAACACATGGGAAGATAAAGCAAAGTACGCTGAATACGCGACTAAGCTTGCTGCTGATTTCACTGAAAACTTCGCTAAGTATGATGTCTCAGACGATATTAAAAATGCAGGCCCTAAAGCTTAATTAACTTTAGTCGCCACATTAAAACGCCAGCTAAAGCTGGCGTTTTTGATCTACTCTTTTATTTAAAATAACTGAACCTATAATACTAGTTTCATTAAATTGGTATTAATTACACTTCCAACACTTACCTTTTACTGGTTCATTATACCAAGTAGTATTTTTACCTTTTTTGCTTTCAGCCCACTCTTTAATCATTGGGTATGCATTAACAATATCCACATTTTCAATTGGATGTGACCAAACTGAAGTAACATCGAGCGCCCAAGGGTGACCATCAGTTGTCATGTATGTCTGTGCTCCACCTACTTCAGAATTATCGTCACCCGTTTTAAATAAATCAGCGTTTGCTAACGCTGTAGGGGAATGATTAGGAAGGTGCACTTCACGCCCACGATCATTTACCGGGTATATAAATGGGTTAAAGGGAGCGTTACCAATATCTGAAGTATTCACAGTGTCATTAAATATAATACTCATTGTTACTGGTACTACATCGCTTTCATCACCACTTTGCGTATTAAAAAACTGATACCCATTAGCACTTGCTGTTACATCATGAATGTTTTCAACCAATGTATAAACGAGTTGATTTGTGTGTCCCGCTTCAGCAACCAATGAACGTGTATTACCTGCTATATCAATGCTTGCACTTTGAACGCTCCCATTTGAAATATTATCAAATGCTAAAGCAAATGCATTTGCATTGCTTGCACCTCGTGCATTGATAGATCCAGTTAGGTCAATCTGCTTCACTTGGTTATCTGCATTTTTTATAACATTAAAGGTGTAACCCATAACAAAATCATTTAAGTCATAGTCGCCTTTATTAGGCCACAAGTCTTCAAACGCTAGGGTTGATTTAACAGTATAGTTATTTGAGGCTCTTTGTGGGTCGTTTGGATAATCGTCATCAATATTACTAATCCCATCACAATCAGAGTCTGTATCAGCACTTACTTCCCATGTATAAAATGCAGGATTACTAATTAAACCATTGCTATCAATCGCGGTGACCTGCACACGCCATATTTCACCACCTTGCACTTGCGAGGCTAATACAGTACTACCTGAGTGATCTGTTTTACCCACTATTTCATCATCAACAACTTCACCTTGGCCTACATCAACAAACCAACGATATTGGTAGGTAACGCTGTCACCATCGGGATCTGCATTTTCTGTATTATCAACCACAATAACTAGATCTTTATCTGGCGATAGGCAACTCTCATTTTCTACTGTTAGAACAGGCAAATATGGTGAATCATTCGGGGTTATAGCATACGTAATGACCAGCTCACTATAATCTAAAGTTGTTTTCCATTTCACGTAGTCGTGGTTCATATCTATATCAAGAAATACATTAACTAAACCATCGTCAGTTATGGCTGACAAAGGCACATCAAATGATGTTTCAGACCATGTACCGTTAGTACCTTGTAGCAAGCCAGGATTAAGCTCTGAACCATCCACACTAATACCATCATATTCACCACTCGTTCCATGAAAAGACTCAGAATCAATGTCATAGCCTCGAATTAATAACGTGGCACTTTGTATTTTAAGTAATGGATCTTCAAGGTTTTCAAAACTATGCTGCCAACCATAATCTTGAGAATAATGCGAGTAAAAATCAAAGCCATAGTTTTGAGGAGCTAAATAATGAGGTGCTGTACTTTGTTTGTTTATACGCTGAGTATATGTAAATGTCCCATCTTGGTTATCCACCGTGCTTGTACTTGTTGCTGCGGCTATTACACAAAATGAAGGAGATAATACAGACGCTAAAATAATTTTTTTAAGACTCATCGCGGTTATCCTTCTTCTGCATTAACTTCAACTGGACACTTAATCTCAAGGTCCCCCAACAAAACATTTTTTAAAAACGTCTCAGTACAAACTACCCCATCAACCTTAGCCTCAACTTTAATTCCACTCCACTCATTAGGAAATTTAAGCGTGCTCTCTAACTGCCCAGTTCGTGATGTTAGGGCTTTGAGCAATGTAGTGCCCACTTGCTCTGAGTTTTGATCGATAGCAGTAACCTTTATAAAATGTTTACCACCAATACCAGCTCCACTTTGGTCTATCATAGTTATAGTGCTTACAACTTTAAAATTGATACTCACCTCATCATTCATTGACCAATCAAATCCTGATGGGACCACGACGTCTTTTAGTGAGTTATCAACAGGCTCAACTACAACGGGGGGCGTTACTACAACTGGGCTTGCTGTAGTATCCCCACCGGAACCGCCGCAACCAGATACAAGCGTAAAAAAGATTAAGCATAATAATTTCCTGAGCATAGGTCATCTCCACTGTATTAATTAATAGTTAATGAAGCAGTAATTAAGCCAATTTTAAGTAACTGATTTTTAAGCTTAATATAAAATTTAATTTATCTTATTATTAAAATGCAATGCAGAAAGCGAGTTTTCGGTTACTTATAAGGAGTCCGGAATTAGTTGACCACAACAGAGATATTCAAATGAATGTGGAGTTATAGAGTCGAAGAAAAAAAACAAGGCGGATTAATGTAAAATATTAATAATACCAATCATGTTAAGTTACTGACCACTTATAGCGACAGGTAAATACAGTGATAACAAGGCAGAAATTTTGACATGTAGTTGTTACTACTTGAAAAATCACTAACGCTGTTAGCGCTTTATTTAGCCCGCTAGAATGGTTAAATATTTAAGTCGATTGGTATAAATAGTGGATCATTATTCAAAGACTCGAGTGGCTCACTTTTCAGTTGTTGTTGACAATAAACTAAACGCACTACTGTAGGTCGTGATTTATCGCAACAGCCGATATATGGAGGTGTTTCGCTTTCAGATGAGCGCCCGAGCGACACTGGCCACCTTGCACCTTGCTCGCTTTTTCACTTTCCTGCAGACGTAAAAAAGCCCGACTCTATGAGTCGGGCTTTCTTTATTTGGAGCCTGGCGATGACCTACTTTCACATAACAAATGCTACACTATCATCGGCGCTGTTTCGTTTCACTACTGAGTTCGGCATGGGATCAGGTGGGTCCAAAACGCTATTGTCACCAAGCAAATTTGGTGTCAGTTCGTATCTCTACGCACTAACTAAAATTTGAAAATGCTGATAATTGTCTTCTTACAACTTTAAGCTTATCGCTTACAGCTGCCAGTAATCTACTTTAGTTGTCGCGATAAATCACGACCTACAATCTTAACTTCTGCGCTTAAACAGTCACATAAAACGCGTTTGGCGTTGTATGGTTAAGCCTCACGGGTAATTAGTACAAGTTAGCTTAAC
>NZ_BDDS01000030.1 GCF_001653135.1 Pseudoalteromonas neustonica | reverse complement strand
ATGCGTTTTTGTACACTGGTGTAGTCAGATATTTCCGGTGTTTGCGCCATTTTTGCTCTGATTGGGTTTAAATCTACATAGGCCATACAGGCGGCAAGTGCGGCTTCATCAAGCAAGGCTTGTGACTTAAAGCGGCCTTCCCAAAATCGGCCTGTGCAGTTATCTTCCTTATTGGCTTTACGCGCAATGTCTTCATTTAATAATCGCATAAACCAACTGATACTTGCTAGCCGTTCACGGTATTGGTTTACTGTTTGACTAAAAAAGATAAGTTCAGCTTTACTTAGCTTTTCACCTTGCATGTACTTTTGAGTAAGCAAAGTGCCCTTACAGAGTTTATGCCAACGAATAACAATCGCTTTATCATTTAGTCGATTCGCTTTTTTATCATCTACATACAGGACTAAATGAGTGTGGTTACTCATGACTGCATAGGCACACACATCAATGCAAAATGCCTTCGCCAATGTGAGTAGCTTATCTTCAACCCAGCCTCTGCGATGCTCAAAAGACTTCCCTGTAAAACGGTCTTCCCCGCACAAGAAAGCACGACGAACGCAACGTGAAATACAGTGATAATACTTTGTATCAACCAAACTTACTTGACGCCTTCTTGCAATTGCCATGTGACACCCAGATTATATTTTGCACTAACTCAAAGTTAGTGCAAAATATAAAAAATACAAACTTTAGGATGGGTGTCATCGTTGTTTTCTGATAAAACTGGCTATTTTTCTTAAAAAAGAGTAATTCTACAGCCACAACGCCCTCGTTAATGGGCAAAATATTGTTGGCTAAAATGTTGAGGAACGAAAACAGCCAACTGTTTTTTGTCCTTATTTAACAGTTTGTTATAAGTAATTTACTCTGGCTTTGTTTTACTTGTTACAACGGTAATCAAGCCTGCCAACAAAAGCCAAAATGATACTACAACCACATACGCAGTAACAGACTGGGGTAACGCTCCAAACTCTTCAATTTTGAAATGTGCCTCACCCATAGCTTTTGCAACTCCAGTCCACAAAACAGGGATATTTATCCAGAATAATAAAGGAAGGAATAATAATCCAATTTTTGTTATTGCCAATAGTGGAGGTAGGTTAAATATTAAAGATATAACCAGAAAACGTTTAATTGAGAAAGCTCTAAAATTCATCGATGACTACAATCCTTTGATTACTTATAACGAGGCTGTAGAATAACTCTAACAGCCAAATTCAATTAAAAAACGAGCTCCTGTAATTAACTCTAAGCGCTTTTAAAGCATTAGGTAATGCATTTGGAACCCATAAAACAGGCTGTTTTTCTTAAAAAAGAGTAATTCTACAGCCACAACGCCCCACTAAGAGGCAAATAATTGTTGGCTAAAATAAGCGACGCAGGAGCAAAAGCCAACTGTTATTTGTCCTGCTTGAGTGGCTTGTTATATTGCAACTCATACTCACTGTAGTTAATAGTTTTTAATTCCATGACGTTAGGGATAATTAGATCTCTACCGCCATAGGAAATGTTGACTTGTACAACTAAATTATTTTCGTTAACAAATGCAATATCACTACGCATAAATCTGTTATTTGGGAGTTCATCTGACTTTGTTACAGTCATTAGCATTTCCCTGTCGTCTAATTGCATGGTTACAGCAACTTCAGATAAAGTTTCTCCTTTATCATCTTTGACGGGGTAAACAATAATTGCCCAGTTATTCTTTCCATTTTCAGATTCTACAATTACTCTTTTGATACCTAAATCAAAAAGCTCTTGATAAGTTAACTTAGTTGGGACAAGCATATGTATGTCCATTGAAGCAATGGAACTAAAAGAAGCTAAGATAAATGAAAATGCTAAAATTGTGCGCATACTTCCCTTGCAATATAACGCCTCATTAAGAGGCTAAAAATAGTTTGCTAAAATAAGCGACGTAGGAGCAAAAGCAAACTGTTTTTTGTCCTGCTTTAATGACTTGTTAGGTTAATTTTTTTAGTTTAAATAATGAAGCTAGCATTAATCCACACGAGGAGCCTGCTATAAAAAAACTAAGAGGAGTATAAGATCTAAGTATGTAGCCAATGAAAATAGCTGCCGCCAAAAACATCGGTATTGCAACTAAAGCTAATTTGGTTTCCATATACACAGCAACACCTTCGTGGCAAGTTGGGCAAACAACTACTTTATTAACTTTCTTAAGCTTATTGCGCAGAAAACGCACTCTAGCTTTACAGTGCGGACATATCATATAGATCCCCCAATTAACCTAACGCCCTGTTAACAGGCAAAATATAGTTGGCTAAAATTGGAACGAAGTGACAAAAGCCAACTGTATTTTGTCCTTGTTTAACAGCTTGTTATACGCACGTTAAATTGACCAGAAATAAGCAATTATGAATGCTATAAAAAAAGACAGTATAGTTGCCTTTATATTCATTTGTTCGACTTTATATCTGGCCACACTTAAGAAAGTAGGCCCTATATTAACCTGTATATCTTCATTAACAATAATATCAGTAACTAAGATGTCATATGCTGAACAAATCGACTGGGCCGATTCTTGTGATGCTATTCCTGATTTTTCAATACGCTGAATTGTCCTTAAACTAATTCCTGAAACATCAGCAAGATGAGACTGACTCCATGCTTTGGATTCTCTTAATTTCTTTAACTTCTGTATGTCTAATTGCATTTCCATAATTATTTCCTAAAAGATAAAAACCTTAATCATTATCGTAAGAAAATACCTCTATTGATACGTCATCTATGTGACATTCACCGGCGTTAATGTGACACCAACGCGTCAAGTGCGTATAACAACTTTATCAAAGGACACTTTCCTCTTTTTATGAGCAATGCATGTCCCCTTAATTGTTTTTCATATTAATAACAAATCCTGTAATACATTGCCAGCTTTAAACTTTAAGTCAGGCTATTCTTTTATTAAAATACAGAAAAGAGGAAAAGGTCCTCATTTCTTGACTTAGGAGGAAAAACGCCAATACTGTATATAAATACAGTTAACTGAGATTTAAAATGAAAACTAAATCCCCTTTTCTTAATAGTATTATCAACTATATGTATAGCCATCACTATGCTAAAAAATCTATTGAAACTTATGTATTTTGGATTACTGCCTATATCCATTTTCATAATAAGCGGCACCCTACCAGTATGGGCAATAATGAAGTAGAAATATTTTTAAATCACTTAACAGTCACTAAAAAAGTGGCAGCGAGAACACAAGCAACCGCTTTAAATGCACTTGCTTTTTTATATAAACATATTATTAAGAATGAGCTTTCATTAGATTTAAATTTCATTAAAAGTAACCGTCAGCAGAAACTTCCTGTCGTACTTACACAAACTGAGGTATCGCTATTTTTTAGAAATATAAATAAACGACATTATTTGATAGCAAGCCTGCTATATGGAAGTGGTTTACGGCTGATGGAAGCAGTAAAAATAAGAGTTCATGATATTGACTTCGACTATAAAAACATACGTATTTGGAACGGAAAAGGTAATAAAAATCGTATTGTGACACTTGCTGAAGAATTAATACCAATGCTAAGAAATCAAATAATTCAAGTTGATGAATATTTACAGTTAGATTTAAAAAATGATGCGTACGCCGGTGTATGGATGCCTTATCGACTTAGTAAAAAATACCCAAGCGCTAATAAGTCATTACAATGGCAGTTTCTGTTCCCATCACATAAATTAAGTACAGACCCTGAAACAGGAGAAATAAGACGCCACCACTTAGATCATTCAGGGGTAAGAAAGGCAGTAAAATTGTCTTCGGCAAGAGCACAAATTAATAAACACGTTACTCCGCATACCTTACGCCATTCTTTTGCAACACATTTACTACAAAGTGGTGCTGATATTAGAACGGTTCAAGTGCAACTAGGGCATAGTGATGTGCGAACAACTCAGATATATACGCATGTTTTACAACAAGGTGCAAATGGCGTGATTAGTCCATTCTCTAGGTTATAAAACAGGTAAAAAGGACAGCCGTATATTTTTGTCAAATAAATTTAACGCGTTAAAGCACATTATATGAATGTGCTAGCAAAAGTTTACGAAAAGCTACCTTTTTTCGTCTTCTATTTTAAGTAGTAGCTTTTTAATGTCGTTTTTGGCACCCAATATATGTTTTTTCAAAAAGTCACAGGCTTTTTTAGTATCTTTTGCGCGGCAAAACTCTAGTAAAGTACGGTGTTCTTCTGGCGCTGTGGTTAGGCCACCGGCTAACAATATATGCATACGAACATAACGCTCTGAATTTTTACTATACATGTCAACCAGCTCACGGGTTTGTGGTCTCTCTGCGCGGCTATAGAGTTTGCCATGAAAACGGCTATTTAAATCGCCCGTTGCTAGGTGAGTATCGCCTGCATCCATCGCGCTTTCAAGCTCAGTTAAAATAAGCTCTGCGTCGATTAAATCTTGATCTGTTAAACCACCTATTGAATGGCTTAGTAGCTCGGCTTCAAGCAACGCTCTTAAATCAAAGATTTCATCAATTTGTGATGCTGAAAGCTCTGTGGCCGTGGCTCCTTTGTGTGCTTCGAAGTTAACAAGCCCTTCGGCTTCAAGCTGCAATAGAGCTTCACGTACAGGAATACGGCTTACGTTCATCTCTGTTGCCAGTGCCGCTTGACGTAAAGGTTCGCCGGCTTTAATTTCACCAGAAAGAATTTTTGCGCGAATTGCTTCTGCGACTAATTGGGTACGGGTTTTGTGCTCGATAGCCATGGTGATCCTCTTATACCAATCGTGTTAAGTTACTGACCAATTATAGCGACAGGTAAATGGAGTGATAACAAGGCATAAATTTTGACATGGTGTTGCTCTCGGCAATTGCTCCTGCATTGCTCTACCTCCTGCATCCATGCAGTCGTACATGAAAAATTTATAACGCAGTTAGCGCTTTATTTAGCTCGCTAGAATGGTTAAATATTTAAGTCGATTGGTATTATATTGCATTTGGCATACATTATACTCAAATTCACTCATATGCCAAGTTAGAATCTGCCTGAACCCTCTATAAATAGGGGATAAGCGGGAAAATACAATCTGTAAATCCCGCCCAATTAATCTTATGCTTGATAACAAATTGGTCGCATAAAACGTAACATTGCATTTGTGCCCACAGAGGTGCTGCGTACATCGGTTGAGCTGGGGAATGGCCCACCGTGGTTCATTGAACCGCACACTTCAACACCTGTTGGCATCTGATTTTTTATCAAACGGCCTACTTTATATTGCAGCGCTTCGATAAGGCTATCGGCTTTGTTTAAATCAGCTTCAGTGCCATGAACACTGGCTGTCAGCTGCCCTTGTAATTGGTTTATCAATGTCATGAGCTGGGCTTCACTGTCGTAGCGCACCACTAATGCAGCAGGACCAAACACTTCATCTTGCAAAGCAGGGGTTGTTAAATAATCATCGGCATTGCACGCGAATACATGCGCATTGGCATGAAACGCGTGCTCAAGCTTGCCTTTACCCAATACGCTTAGCTGATCAAGTTGGCAACGTTCTGCTATTTGCTGTTTAAACGTGTTAACAATTCCTGGTGTAAGTAAAGTGTCTGACGCGGCATCATTAATGCACGTGGTAATGTGTGCTTCAAGCTCATCACATCCGGTTGGTACTAACCAAAGCCCAGGGCTGGTACAAAATTGCCCGTTGCCCATAAGCATTGACTGGCAAAGTGACTGTGCGATTTCTTTGCTGTTTTCAATCGCTTTATTGGGCAAAATAACTTGTGGGTTAATACTGCCTAATTCGCCATAAAATGGGATTGGCTCTTCACGATTCGCGATCGTTGCTTGCAGCTTGCTTGCCACATTAAATGATCCGGTAAAACCCACCGCTTTAATTGATGATGCTGCAACTAGCTGATGCGACATGTCATACGCTTTGCTTTGTATCATTGCAAATACCCCTAAAGGCATCGCACATTCTTTTATAGCGGCAAACGCTGCACGTGCCATTAGCTCACCTGTACCAGGGTGCGCTGTGTGGTTTTTTACAATCACTGGGCAACCTGCTGCCAGTGCTGCTGCCGTATCGCCACCCAGTGTTGAAAAGGCGTACGGAAAATTAGATGCACCAAATACAGCAACAGGCCCCAGTGGTAAATAGTTAAGCTCAGTATGTGGTTTTGGTAACGGTGCTCTTGTTGCATCGGCCTCATCCACTATTTTTAAACCCAGTGGTGATGCAGGGTTTTCGCGCAAGGCACTGGCAAACGCTTTAAGTTGATTTACGGTGCGCATGCGCTCGCCTTGTAAGCGTGCAAACGGTAGGTTGGTTTCTTGATGTGTTTGCTCAAGTAACTCATCCCCAAGCGCTAGAATGTGATCAGCAATACACGTTAAAAAATCAGCTCGTTGTGCAAAACTGGTTTTACGGTACTCATAAAATGCCGATTGCGCGGCCTCTATGGCACCGTCTAATTCAGTGGCACTGAGATTAAAAAAGCGCGTTGGTAGTGGTTCATTGCGTGCTGGAGAAAATGCGTTAAATTCACCATTCGCTGAATCACCAACCCATTGCCCTGCGACTAAACTTTGTCCTGTTAATGTCATGCTTTGCTCCTCATTAAATTACTTGAAACCCAAATGCGTATGGGTCATCGTCATCCACAGTGATCGCGCTTGTGCCCGTCACCCTAGACCAGCCTTGAATACTTGGTAAAATAGCTGTTATGCCTGCGATTTTTGTTACGTGTTCAATGCAACCAATAAACTGGCTGCCAATATAACTTTCGTGAATAAACTTTTGCCCTTGAGCCAACTGCCCTTTGGCAAATAGCTGTGCCATACGCGCGCTGGTGCCTGTTCCACATGGCGAGCGATCAATCGCTTTATCGCCATAAAAAACAGCATTTGCTGCATCTGAATTGGCACTTTTTGCTGTGCCTGTCCATAAAACATGGCTTGCACCTTGAACGGTTGGATCAAGCGGGTGAGTACATTTAACTTTCGCGTTTATCGCATCACGCACCAGCGGGCTATACTGCAAAATTTGCCCAGCGGTTAAATGTTCAATGCCTTTATAATTACACTGCGGCTCAACAATAATGTAGAAGTTGCCGCCATAGGCGATATCTACTGTCAGCTCGCCTAATTCAGGCACTTCAATAACGATCGACTGGTGTGCTAAATAGGCGGGAACATTATAAATTTTTACCCACTGCACTTTGCCATCAGTCATTTCATAATTGATTTGTACACGCCCAGCAGGCGTGTCCAACAGCAGGATTCCGGGTACTTTTGCATGTAATAAACCATGCTCTAAAGCAAACGTGACAATGCCCATTGTGCCGTGGCCACACATGGGTAAACACCCTGATGTTTCAACAAATAAAATGGCTGCATCGCCATCTTCTGTGGTGGGTGGATATAAAAATCCTCCCGACATCATGTCATGACCACGAGGCTCAAACATCAGTGCTTGGCGTATCCAATCATGATTTTGCAAAAAATCTTGACGCTTCTCACTCATACTCAGCCCGCTCAATTGTGGATGACCACTGGTTATGAGCCTAACGGGGTTACCACAGGTATGCCCGTCAATACAAAAAAAGGTCCCTTTGAGCATAACTTAGTCCAATTTAAATTTTGTTAAGTTAATAGGGCTTGCCATCACTTGACTATAAAGCGAGACGTCAGCTGCTTGCTCCTTTGCCATTACAATCATGCCGTGAACACCTTCGTTATTAAGTTCATCGATCATTTTTACTGTTGTTGCACAATTAATGGCGTCGTCTGCATAAAACTGAGTCGTTACTGCTGCACAGACACCTTGCCAAGTTACTGTCATTTTAATTACCTGATTGATGTTTAGACTTGATATAGTAAGTATATTGTATACAATAATCAATATCCCAACTTAAAGTTTGTTGTAAGGTTTATCTTTAGAGGCTTTTTAAAAGTTGGGAAAAACCATTTAAGCAGCTGAAAAACAATGCTTATTTACTGATTTAAAACAGCAGGATTTTTTTCATAAATCACGGTTTAAAGTGAGATGCAATGTATACGCGCCTGTAAATCAAGTGCTTAGTATTACTTTTATAGAAGAGGTAAGTTATTTTGGCGGATAAAAAAAACCAGCAAGTCGCCGTTATCGGCGCCGGTATTATTGGTATTTGTAGCGCATTACAATTACAGCGCGCAGGTTTTGCAGTCACCTTATATGATGAAAGTGGTTTAGCGCAAGGGTGCTCAAAGGGCAATGCAGGCCACTTTGCTACTGAGCAAGTGTTTCCGCTTGCGCACCCTTCTCTATTAAAAAAGCTACCCGGTATGTTATTCAATCCATTAGGGCCACTTCGGATTGATTGGCGTTATGGGTTTAAAGCCCTGCCTTGGTTTTGGCAATTTGTTAAAAATATGCCAAGTAAAACTTATCGCGCTAACACACAGGCACTTAAGGCATTAAACCAACTAGCGATCCCCGCTTATGAGCGCTTACTCAGTGAGTATCATTTAGGCCATTTATTAACTAAAAAAGGCAGCTTATTGACCTTTGAAACTACTCCTCTTAGTAAAATTGAATCCATGCTAGACAGCTATCTTGATCAGGGTATTGCAGTGGAGTTACTTGATGACGAACACGTACGCCTACTAGAGCCCAATTTGGCTAAAACAATTACCTACGCTTTATTATTTAAAGACGTGGCCCACAGTGTTGATCCGCATTTATTTTGCCTGCACTTAGCTGAGCAATTCAGCGCTTTGGGCGGCCAATTTTGCCAACAAAAAATAACCGCGATACAACCAGTAAAGCAAGGTTATACACTCAGTTATCATGATCAAAAAGTCACAGCTGATAAAGTAGTCATCGCCGCAGGCGCATGGAGTAAAACACTCCTTAAACCTTTAGGCTATAAAGTCCCCCTTGATACTGAACGTGGTTACCATTGTATGCTAGCCAGTAATTACGGCCTTTCACGCCCAGTGGCCTCTGCCGAACGTCACTTTATTATGACCCCGATGAGTCAAGGCCTGCGTATTGCAGGCACCGTAGAATTTGCCGGCACCGAGCGTAAAATGAATAACAAACGCGCATTGGCATTATTACCTAATGCTAAAGCACTCCTTAATAAGTCAGCCATTTCATTACATGCTAGCAGTACCTGGATGGGGTGTAGGCCATCGCTACCAGATTCATTACCTATCATTGGCAGCGCCCCAAACCACGATAACCTGTATTTTGCTTTTGGCCACCAGCACTTAGGATTAACGCAAGGCGCTGTAACCGCAGAATTAATAACCGCACTGTGTTTAAACCACCCGCCGCAAATAGATATACAACCTTATTGTGTTAGCCGCTTTTCAACGCAACCCGCTTGCAGTAAAGCACAGCCACACGCACAATAGCCGCATATAAATAAAGGAGAGCACCATGACAACATTCGGTATTGGTACGCAAAATAAAGAACACGCACTCGCAAGCCTAAGCGATATGACGGGCGATTTAACGCCTATTCAAGCTGATGAACACCTAGCACGTATTGCCAACGCACAAACCTACATGCAAACCAATGGTATTGATGCAATTTACCTAAATGCAGGAACTAACTTAACCTACTTTACCGGCATGCGTTGGTATGCCAGTGAACGAATGGTGGGTGCAATATTACCGGCTAAAGGCGACGTACAATACATAGCTCCGTTTTTTGAAATTGGCTCACTTAATGGTTTTAAAGTTATTGATGGGCCTATTCGCGGTTGGCAAGAACACCAAAACCCTTATGCCTTATTTGTTGAAATACTCGCAGAGATGGGCATTGCTGCTAATGGCACTGTTGGCATTGACGAAAGCGCACAGTTCTTTATTTTTGATGGTATAAACAAAGCACAAACCGGCTTAAAACTGGTTAATGCACAACCCGTTACCGCACATTGTCGTATGCATAAATCAGCCAACGAATTAGCATTGATGCAACGCGCTATGGACATGACTTTAGCAGTACACCAAGCAACAGCCAGCATGCTACATGAAGGCATTAGCACGAGCGAAGTAGAAGCTTTTATCAAACAAGCGCATCAAAAAGTCGGCGCGCCAGGCAATTACTTTTGTATCGTATTATTTGGGCTGGCAACGTCATTTCCTCATGGCGTAAAAGACCCGCAAATTCTTAAAAAAGGCGATATGGTATTGATTGATACGGGTTGTAAAGTGCATGACTATCTATCAGACATTACGCGTACCTATGTATTTGGTGAAGCAACGCCGCGCCAACGCCAATTTTGGGATTATGAAAAAGCCGCGCAAATTGCCGCCTTCAACGCCGCAAAAATTGGCGCGCCTTGTGAAGCAGTCGATGCCGCTGCGCGCAGTTACTTGGCTGCCCAAGATTTAGGCCCAGAATATCAAACGCCAGGTTGCCCGCATCGCACTGGTCACGGCATTGGTTTAGACATACATGAATGGCCTTATTTAGTGGGTGGCAATAAAACCCCACTCGCAGCAGGCATGTGTTTTAGTAACGAACCTATGTTAGTTGTACCTGATGAATTTGGCGTGCGCTTAGAAGATCACTTTTATATGACTGATAACGGGCCAAAATGGTTTACTGAGCCGAGCCACAGCATAGAAGACCCCTTTGGTTTAGCTAATTAATTTACTCTCAACTAGCCTATCATTATTCACTGCACGGTAAATTTTTACCGTGCAGTTTACGCACTTATTTTTATAAATTGAAAATCACGCCACTTGAATTAACCCCTTAACGCCTGCATATAGACCTGTACACACTGTAAAAAATAAGCTCACCGATGAAAAAGCTAAAAATCGACATCGTTTCAGACGTAATGTGCCCGTGGTGCATTATTGGTTATAAAAATCTTGAAACAGCCCTTAAGCAATTAAGTGACGAATTTACAGCTGAGATCAGCTGGAAACCATTTGAGTTAAATCCGGATATGCCAATCGAAGGGCAAGATTTAAGCGAACATTTAGCACAAAAATACGGCCTGAGCGAAGAGCAAGGCGAGGAAAACCGCAAACGTATTTTAGAAATGGGCGAACAAGCGGGTTTTGCCTTTAACTTTGATGGTAAACGCATCATGATCAACAGCTTTGATCTGCACCGCTTACTCACTTGGGCTGCCAGTAAAGGCAAACAAACCGAGCTAAAACTGGCATTATTTAAAGCCCACTTTACCGATTTAGTCTTTTTGAACGAGCAAGAAAACCTACTTGATGTAGTACAAAGTGTTGGCCTTGATAGAGCCCGCGCAAAAGAGATTTTAGACTCAGGTGAGTATTTTCAAGACGTTCGCAGCGAGCAAAACGCGCTACAGCAAATGGGTATCACCTCAGTGCCAACGTTTATTATCAACGATCAATTCGCGCTTACTGGCGGCCAACCAAGCGACGCATTTGTGCAAGCATTTAAACAAATAACCGAGCAAGAAGCGCAACAACAGCAGTAAAATAACAAGCCACGTAATTCAGAAGGTCACCTCTTAACTTTACGTGGCTGTTTTAACAAATGATAAATTTTTATTCTAAGTTTTACTTCTTATTATCTCTTTGTAATTACTAAACTCGCTCGGGCTTGGCTCTTCAAAATACTGGGTAACTTGATTAAACACTGCTTTTGTATCAAAGTTAGCTCTTGCGGGCTGCTCAATGCATCGTTGCGCTATTTGCTTAAGACATAACTCATTACTGACTTTTAAATAAGTAAACTCAATTTTCGTATCAGTCGTAGTTGCTAAACTTTTTAACCAAGCTCGCTGCTTTGTGGTATTTGCGGGGAAGTCCATAACGACACTCGCCCCTGTTTGCAAAATATTTTTTACATGGATTGTGAGCAAAGGCCTGAGTAAACGTGAAAATTTCATGTAATCGTTAAACGATTCGATTTGTTCTGGGTAAAGTGCTGCTAACCACTCATCTTCACTGAGTAGTACTGCATTTTGCTCTGCAGCCACTTTTTTAGCGGCAGTCGATTTACCTGCCCCCATTTTTCCACAAAATAAAAATAACTTTCCTTTCACCAGCATAAACGTTCCTTAATTCATTACTGTACTTAAATTCAAGTATTATGTTTGCTGCACACAAAACATAGCATGCACCATAAAATCACAATACAAATTTAAATACCCACTTTAGGCAGTACTTGTTATCAGAATTTAGGCTTCTAGTATGAAGTAATATCATAAGATTAGCTTATCAGCCTAGGGCGTGTTGACCTTTCGTGATTGATTTTGCAGCAGTATGTTTGGTATTTAGGCAAGGCAGCGCCTATGCAGTGTGGTTGCTCCCCATAAATAGGCGATAACGCAGTATAAAGGCCAAACATGCGCTGCCCAAAGGGTTCTTCCTAGGGGCGATTGACTCTTTGTTGCTCGGTTTTTACTTAGCCCGCTAGGTTACAAACCTCGCGCCGCGATTAAATCGCCCCTAGATTGAACAAATTTCAATCCATAAAGGTAAACACGCCCTAGTGAATAAAACTTTAATTACGCTAATATTAAAGGTTGTATTAAACGCCTCACAAAAACACACTCTAACAGCAAACAACTACCTCTAAGTAAAACCAGTAATGCGTGTTCTTTCTTATTTTTAAATAACTTATGAATAGTTATATAAAATGTAAATGAATTAGCAAGTTTACTATTTCTGACTAGACTTAGTTAAAAGTAATGAGTTAAATTTAGTCAAGGCAATCAATGAGTACCAAAAAACAGTCCATCGCCACCCGCATTAATATTTTATTAGCCGTAGTTTCCTTAGTGATTATTACTTTTTCTACGACAGTGATCTATTTAAGTTCTAAAATTAGCAGTGCTACCGAACGAGTCGCTAATAATGACTTACCTGAAGCACTAAATACATTAGCGATGCTTGAAGAGTTAGGAGATATGAACTCCAACTTATTAGAATACTTATTAGGGGAAGAAGAAGAGCAGCAAGAGTATTTTGGTAACTTTGATGAATTTATTCGCTTTCATGCGCTTATCCCAAATACCACAAAAGATTATAATACACTTGAACAAGTCGTTAGGCTTGTTGAGGGTCATAAAAAACAAGCCATATCACAAGTCTTTGAAATATATCATCCTGAAAATGAGCGCCGTGCAACAAAACAAATTAATGATTTAATTATTAATGTGGGTAAACCATTAGAAGCATTGCTTGATGAAATGAAAGAAGAAGAAATTGCTGATGTAGGCTCAGGTGATGACCCAACCGATATTATTAATGATGACTTGCCTGGCGTACAGTATTACCTAGAGCTGGTGGACGAAGCTGGCGATATGCTCGCTGATTTAGATCGCTTTGTATTAGATGATACTGGAGCAAAACGTAGTTTTTATGAAAACGCACTACAATTTGAAAGCTATTTTGCTAGATTAAAACCGTTAGAACAAAAACCACAAGAGTTAATTCGTATCAATGAAATAGAGCGACTATTTTTTGAATTGAAAAATGGTGGTACTGAAATTTTTCGAGTTTATCAAACCAACAGTAAAGACCTGGCAACCAAAGCCATTGACAACTTAGAGCATCAAACTTTCAGCGTCGCTGAAGATTTGCTAGATAAACTCTCAAACAATGCCCGGGCTGAAGTTCAAACATCAATGACTGATTTAGGGGGTATTTCGCAAGAGATTTCACTCGTCTTATTTTTTGCAACATGTTTACTCGTCATGTTAGTCGTCACTGTTATTTTTTATACTCGTAGAACTATTTTCACTCCCTTAACGCAAATAACCACAGCCATAGATAAATTACGTAAAGGTGAGCGTAATTTTGAATTGACCGACTATGGTCGCAATGACGAACTAACCGATGTGTTAACGAGTTTAAAAGAGTTTCAACTCGAGTTAATGGAATTAGATCAGCTGCGTTTAAATGAGCAAAAAATAAAACAAGAGCTACTCATCGAAAGAGATAACGCGAATCAATCTTTAAACCAGTTAAAGGATACGCAATCAAAACTAATAGCAACTGAAAAAATGGCTTCATTAGGTACGTTAGTCGCGGGAGTCGCTCATGAAGTTAATACTCCATTGGGGGTTGGTGTAACTATGTCGAGTGCTTTAGCGAGTAATTTAAAACAGTTTTTAAGTAAAGTGAAAACGGGGGTATTAAGTCGACAAAATTTAGATAATTTTGAAAAAGAATCAGAACAATCTCTTGATCTACTCGAAAGTTCGTTACAGCATGCAGCAGAATTAATTCATAGCTTTAAACAGGTCGCTGTTGATCAAACGAGCAGTAAACGTAGAGAATTTAATTTACTAGAAACTCTCAATGAAATTGTGTCAACTTTACACCATAAAATTAAACGTACCGGTATTTCTTTATCTGTTGATGGGCCAGAAAACATCAAATTAGATAGCTTTCCTGGGCCTCTGGGGCAAGTGATCACTAACTTATTTAATAATGCAATTTTACACGGTTTTGATAATAGATCCGATGGTGAAATACACATACGCTTTAATCTAGTTGGTAACGAAGTCCGTATATTATTTGCTGATAATGGTGTTGGCGTACCCGAAGAAAATATTAAAAAATTGTTTGATCCCTTCTATACCACTAAGTTAGGTAAAGGAGGTTCGGGATTAGGGTTAAATATCGTACATAATATTGTTTGCGACCTGATGGGTGGCAGTATTCACGTGGAAAGTCGAATTGGCACCACCTTTGACATTAAATTACCGTTAATTGCACCAGCTCAAAAGGAGGAAACCAATGGGTGATTTTTTCTTAAACCTTATTGATGATGACGAGTTAGAAACAGTAGCAGACCAAAATCAGCGTCATTGGTTAATCGCTATTATTGATGATGAGCCATCAGTGCATGATGTGACTAAATTAGCACTTTCAAAAACAAAAATTCAAGGGCGCGATTTAAAATTCATTAGTGCTTTTAGCGGCAAAGAGGGCTATCAGTTATTAAATGATAACCCTGAATGTGCCGTTGTGCTACTTGATGTGGTAATGGAAACAGCCGACGCAGGTTTAGTTTTAGCGAAGAGTATTCGTGACGAAATGCACCGCGCTAATTTACAAATAATACTGCGTACTGGGCAACCAGGTTATGCACCAGAAGAAAAAATCATCTCAGAATACGAGATCAATGACTACAAAACAAAAAGTGAGCTAACTCGAGACAAGCTATTTACCTCGTTAGCAACCGCTATTCGTTCTTTCAGTCATTTGCAGGCATTAGAAGAATCTAGAACGGGGTTAAAAAATGTCATTCATGCTTCTGCTAGCCTGATGAAGGAGCGCTCTATTCATGAATTTGCATGTGGTGTATTACAGCAAATGAATGCACTCTTTAACCTATCATCACAAGGGATTTTTTGCGTTTCACAAAGGCCGCTTAATGGCCCTTTTTCAATAGAAAAATCAAAGAACGACAGCTTTTTAGTGGTTGCTACAACAACTCAATATAATGACTTTTATGGCAAAGACATTTATGACGATCTATCAGGCGTTGCACCAGATATAGCACAGCGAGCACTGGCGGCGAAAGAGCATATATTAGAAACAAATATAAGTGCATTGTATTTAGCTACACCATCACAATGGCAAGGCGTAGTCGTTATTGAAGGTAAATTAAACTTATCCGATATAGATCAAGAGTTATTGAAAGCATTTTGTTTAAATATTGCTATTGGATTAGAAAACGCAAAATTCTTCAGCCATTTGAACCGTTCAGCTTACTACGACTCGCTAACCGAAATGTACAATAGAGAAGGTTTAATCCACTTTGCGCGAGAAATTCGCTCACAAGCAAAGAGATCCCTAAGTTTATACATTATTGATATTGACTACTTCCATGACATTGTTGATAGCCTTGGCTTTGAATTTGGTAATGAAGTGCTCATATCTATGGCATCAGTACTTAAACGAATATTCTTAAAAAATGCCAGTATTGCGCGCTTACATTCAGATGTATTTGCGGTTCTGATTGCTGATTCTCAGTGGCGACTTAAAAACCTCATATTAGAATGCTCTCGCCCTATAACACTCTCAGGCAGCTCCATGCGTTTAGGGGTCACGCTTGGTGAGTCTAATTGTTCTGTTGACGAGGAGTTTGATGTCGAGTTACTTGTACGCCATGCAAAAATGGCATTAAAAGTCGCTAAAGAAAATAAACGCGGTATGGCGCAAGCTTTCGAGCCCAAGTTTGAAGAGGAAACTATTAATCGTTTAGGCATTTTAGCTGAGTTTAGAAATGCACTGGCTAATAATGAACTATTTTTAATGCTACAACCTAAAACATCCATGAAAACTGCCGAAGTCGTCGGTTACGAAGCGTTAATTAGGTGGCAGCACCCTCAAAAAGGTTTAGTTCCTCCTAATGCATTTATCCCTGTTGTAGAGCAGGCTGGATTATATTTTGAGTTAGATATGTATGTGTTTAGAACGGCATTAAACATCATTAAAGAATACCCACAAATAAATAAGCCTATATCTGTGAATATCTCAGCAAACTCACTGCATCATCATGACTTTATCGATGAACTAAAGAAGATAATTAAACAAGAAAAAGCAGATTTAGGCAATATTGAACTAGAAATAACAGAAAACTCACTGGTACGAAGTGATATGGCTATTTTACATTTAAATGCGCTAAAAGATTTAGGTTTTACTTTATGTCTTGATGACTTTGGTGCAGGTTACTCGTCATTAGCGTATTTACTAAAACTGCCTTTAGATGTAATAAAAATAGACCGAGCTTTTATTAACTACATCACGGAAGATAAGAGTGCACGGGTTTTACTCAAAGGCATGTTACAAATATGCAAAGACCTAGATAAAAGAATTGTAGTTGAAGGAGTCGAAACACAAGAGCAAGTCGATATGCTTACAACGTATGATGTTGATGTTGCACAAGGTTTTTTTTACTACCGGCCTATGCCTATTACACAAATACTTGAAAAAGCATTATAGCCGACATTTACTCTCAATTACGATCGTTAACCTGAATTTTGGGTAATAAACCTCTCTCCACAAGCTGTTTTGACACCGATATAAATAAATAAAATCCCTTATATCGGTGTCAAAAGTGGCTGTAATTTAATTTTGATAGACTAAAAAGTTTTAATTTAAAATCCTCATAGATATTTTGAGCTAACTTTCTTGGGTATATTAAACGCTTCTCCTACCTCTGCCTCATCATCCGTGTAATAGCGTGTAATAAACATTTTTTTAACATTCTTCTACAGTAGATTGTGAAATACTCAACAGGAGAAAACTATGAAAACATATTTCAAAAGGAAACGTTTTTTAACATCTCAGAATAATTTCATAAAAAACACACACAAAAAATGTAAGCTTGTGTTGCTCGCATTAACTGCGGTTATTGCATCGTCATCGCAGCTGGCAAGTGCGTCTACTTATCAAATGGCGACGCCTGCAAATGATGATGGGCAAGGCAATTTTGTTTTTTTTGATCGACACATTGTCGATTGTGGTAGTGATGCCATCAATTCGCTCCATCTGTTTAGGCCTACAGCAACACAAATTGCGTATGAATACGGATGTACTAACCTCAATAGCGCAATAAATAATGATGTATACACCCCCGCTAATGATGACGGCGGTGGTAACGTTATATTTTTAGATCGCCACACTGTAAATTGCGAAGGAAAGGCACTGCAATATTTGCATTTACAAAGAGCAACCGCCAGCACTGTTCAGTACCATTATCAATGCAGTGACAAGACACTTAGTGACGTAAGCGATTACTTTACTCCTGCCAATGAAGATGGTGGCGGTAATGCCGTTTACCTTGATAGACATCATGTAAACTGCCCAGAAAATGAGGTACTGAGCTACCTTAGACTTGAAAGACCCACGGCAACCACGATGCGCTATCACTACAAATGTGGTACTTACAATGAGGCAACCACCTATGGATTTACAGACTCTTTTGCTGCTAGTAATTGGAGTATAACAGGCGTTGGCACTGCAAATATGTCTGAATCAGCTTTAAGTGCGTCCGTAAATTATGGTGGGGGGTGGTGTAACAGCTTCAATCACAATGCCAGCAAGCGGCGTTGTTAACTTTGATTGGGATATTGCGATTAACTCAGCGGGTCAGTATGGCGATGTTATCCGTTACGTTATCAATGGCGTTAACTTCGACTTATCTACAGCAGGGAGTGCCTCAGGTGCTGCGCAAAATATCACAATCAGCGCTGGCGATGTATTTGAATTTTTGACCTGGGGGACAACCAAATCATCAAGTTATAATGCGACGTTTGATAACTTTAGTTTTACCCCTGACAATACGATAATTGCTCCTCAGTGCGCTTTCTCTGGTGATAATCAAGGTCGTAATGATCCAGGCTTTACCGGGCAAACATTTGTATATCATAACACCAGTTATGGCACAGATAGATTTATGTGGGATGGCGTATCTAAAGGCGAAGTACCGATTGGCACGGGCTCTGTGACCGATGCTGAGGGTAATGTATTTACAGCCGGGGCGCTAGTATCTCATCCATACTCAGATTTATGGTATTACGAAATTTGCGTAAATATGCAGTAACGCTTACATATTTAGTAATGTATTTTTATATATTATTTAAAAAGGTTAACTCATTCGGGTTAACCTTTTTATTTTAATCTGAACTACCTAAATCAATAAAGTAAGCTTGAAACACGCTTAGTGTCTACAAGCCGTTACAATCCTTTACAGATAACTGTCCCTATTATTATCTCGTTTTAAGCAACTCGTGATATTCTTTGGAAAAAAGCAGCACTTCTTTTTTGCTGTGCAAATTACATTTATGGAGAATTTATGAGTAAAACACTCAAAGTCCCTCATACCTTAATTTTACTATTGGGTATGATGGTCACCGCTTTGATTGCTACTTGGTTAGTACCACAAGGTTTTTTTGATACTACATTGTCTGAGTCTGGCCGTGAAATGGTCGTAGCGGGTACCTACCAAACAGTTGCTGAACGCCATTACCTTACCCCATGGGATTTACTTACTGCAATTCCGCGTGCCTTTGCCGCTGCGCAAGATGTGATATTTTTTGTATTAATTGTTGGTGGTGTACTTGCCATAGCGCGTGCAACAGGCACCGTTGATGCGCTAATTGGCCGTTTACTCGAACGCCACGGCAAAAAACCACAACGTTTGATTTTTATGGTGGTCTTTTGTTTCGCATTAGCCTCTAGCAGCATTGGAACGGCGGGTGAATATATTCCGTTTGTGCTAATTTTAGTGGCTTTGTGTAAAGCAATGCGCCTTGATGCAATGACTGCGGTAGGCATGATTGTAGCCGGTTACGGTATTGGTTATGGCGTATCCGCTTTTAACCCCTTTACTGTATTGATTGCGCAACAAATTGCTGAAGTCCCTGTTTATTCTGGTTTATGGTTACGTTTTGCTATATTTGTGCCATTTGTACTAATTGGTTTTCATCATGTGTGGCAATACACTCAAAGAGTTGCAAACGATCCAAGTCAATCAATGATGCTTGATGTGCCTTGTCCGCTCAAAGATAAAGCAACTCCACATTACCCTGAACTTGCAATGCGCCATAAGCTTATCCTTGGTAGTTTCATTGTCACACTAGGTGTTGCTGTCTGGGGCATTGCAACCAAAGGCTGGTACTTATACGAATTAGGCGGTGTATTTATCGCATGGGGCGCATTAATTGCGATACTTGGGCGCCTATCTGCTGATGAAACTGCAAATCGCTTTATTGAAGGTGTTTCAGACTTAGTTACGACTGCTATTTTAATAGGTGTTGCTCGTGGTATAGCATTAATTTTAGAAGATGGACAAATACTTCACAGCTTAGTACACGGTATGTCACTGCCATTATCTTATGTGAGCGCTGAAATATCAGCGATTGGCATGTTAGTAATTCAAACAGTGTTAAATACCTTTATCCCATCAGGTTCTGGTCAAGCCTATGTCACTATGCCACTGATGGCACCACTGGGTGATTTAGTGGGTGTGCCACGCCAAGTTGCAGTACTTGCTTATCAATTTGGTGATGGCTTTTCAAATATGATTATCCCTACCAACGCAGTATTAATGGGTATTTTAGGCATGGCGGGTGTGCCTTATGGGCATTGGTTCCGCTTTTGTTTACCACTATTAATTAAGCTAATGGTTGCCGCATCAATTGTGTTAGTGCTTGCTGTTATGTTTGGTTACGGCTTGGATGTACAACCAAGTGCCGTTGGCAGCTAACTTACTGAATACTTGAACGTAAAAACCACCTTTTTTAGGTGGTTTTTTACGTTATAAGCCACTAAAATTGCTAACCGCAGTCGCAAGCTCTTTCGCGCTAAAGCGTGGCCTACAGCGCCATTATCGCTAACTTGCTGCTGGCTGTATTTTTAAGTTCTATAAAGCACTTTTATCACGTGCCAACCAAATTTAGTTTTTACTAAATGTGGTTCTAATATTTCTGCACCAAAGGCTACTTTATCAAATTGAGGAACCATTTGACCGCGCTTAAATTCACCTAAATCACCGCCTTTTTTACCTGATGGACAAGATGAGTGCTTTTTTGCGAGCACTTGAAATTTAGCACCTTTTTTTAACTGCTTGATGATATCTTCGGCTAACTCTTTATGTTTAACCAAAATGTGTAATGCGTGTGCTGTGCTAGCCATTGCTTATCTCTTCTATTTTAACTGCACCAATTTTAACACAACATCATACCCACATTATAGACTGAGGTAACTATATCAAAATGGATTGATATTTTATAAGTAATGCTGATCATAGTCAGCACTGGGTATAAGGCAGTAATCATATTTACCAAATAATGCATAACGATTAAACGCAATGCAATCATACGCCCAATTGCGCACGCGCTTAGGTATTATTCGTAATATTTTAGCCATACGCCACGGCCAACCAAGCTGTATTACAACATCAATAAACGCATCACTTTGCACAGTGCACATACTTTTTTCAATATAGAGCATGGTTTTAAAACTATCCGTTGGATAATTAAAGTACTTAAGTATCGCCTGGCCTTTTGAAGATTGCACACTGCATAATTTAAAACACAGTTTTTTGTCATGCTTTATTATAAAATTACACCACGCACTGCAAAGCTTACACTCTGCATCAAAGAGAATTATTTTATTACTCTCGATTATTTTTTTTGTATCAATTTTAGGCATTACTTACTCCATCTCATCTGAACAAAATGCCTTAAACGTGCACATTAAGCAACGCTTTGTTGCTTAATGTAACTCACACCAACGTCCTTGTTGCTGTGTTATTAGTAACAAATGTGCGGCGCTCCACGAGAAATTAGGCGCGCCTTGTTGCTCGCCCGTCAAAGGGTTATAATTTTCACGAATAGGGGCACTTGCCAATAAACCATCTGCATGACTAAGTAACTGTTCACTTAGCTTTTGTGCCTTTTCACAGTAACCGTAATGGCTCATGCCCACTAAACCAAAATACAGCTGATCAAGCCATACTCGACCTCGCCAATAGATATCAGCACCAAAAGCAGGGTTGCTCAAAGCCGCGCTGCCAAGTGGTACATAGGTATTAAACTCTTGTTCATCAAGCATTACATCAACCACTTGCTGCGCTTGTGCAACACGTGCTACTTGATTAAATAGCGGCGACCAGCCTTCAGGGCCTTTACCGCGCTTAACTAACGGCTTGCCTGCGCAACCATTTGCTAACGGTTGTGGTGCTATTTCAATGTCATAATAATAGCCCGTTGTTTTATCGAACATACATCTATTTATATACGTTCTTAGTTTGGTAGCTTGTTTTAAAAAGTAACTCGCTTGGCGAGGATAATTAAGTACCCGCGCCATTTTACTTAAATAGCGATTATCTGCTGCCATGTATGATGCCTGATCAACGGATTCTTGTAATAATGAATAACCGATCAAACGTCCCGTTTTATCAAAATTTGAGGCAAAGCCTACGTGCCAGTCACTCGCTTTACCGCCTTTTTTTACATACTGCGCCAGTTGTTGACTATCAATAAAGCCAAATACCGCAGCATCATCTCGCCCCGACTCCCAAGATGCCGCCGTTTGCGCAGGGATCTTTATTTGCCTTTGCGGATGGGCCCTAAGCTCATTTTTATAGTTTTCAAGACCGCTTCGCTCAGCCCAACCCGCTGCTGTTTGCACCTCGAAGCGTAATTTACCGTCATCCGTTGTATGGGCTTTATCAACTGTTGCGCCATACTCGGGCACGCCATTGCCATTGTGATCTCGATTAGTTAGCCACCAGTTTCTATAGCCAACCAACTTTGGGAATATTTCAGCAAGCCACTGTTTATCATTGGTATATTTGTATACTTGCCACACAGCCCAGGCCGCTAAACTGGGTTTAGTATTACGTTCGTTCCAGTTAGTACCATCGCCACCACGTTCAGAACTGACATTGTAAGCCACTAAATCAGGAATAAAACCCACATCCCACGGCCTAACTTTATCCGCTGCCGTTATTTGATGCTCAAACACCGCATTTAAGTTCTGTTTTGCAAGCGCTGAGTTAAACGTTGCCAATGCAAATGCCTGTTTATAGCTGTCCCATGGCCAGGTTTGGTTGCCAGAAAACCAGCGCCCTGTAACTGCAGGGCTTACGGTATCAAAACCAACAGCACCTGCTTTACCTCGCCAATTACCGAGTAACGTTTCAACGCTTTTAACAGCTAACTTTTTATGTGTGTTGTCTGCACTGGCTAACGGGCGCAGTGCATTATTAATATAGCCCTGCCAACGCGCAGCACTGCTGGCTAAATATTGCTCGGGTTGTTTTAAAATATCTTTTATAATAGCCTGCTCGCTTGCCACTTCTTGGCTATTTAATAAGTACGAATAAGTTGTATAAAACGTGGTGTCGGTATCAATCGTTGTTTGGCTTACATAACTTAATGCATCGTGCGTGGTACTGACTGATAACGTTTTGTGTAATTGTAACTGCGAGCTGCCAGAAGTTAGCAACTGGCCATAAGCGCGTACTTTGCCAAATAATAGCGCGATAGCGTTATTACTCACTTGCCATTGAGGTAGCAGTTGCGGGTGCACTTCAAAAGGTGAACGCGCATCTTTTACAGTACCGTCTTGAGCTGTTAAGTTACTCACCAACCGCCCTTCCCATCGTAAAGTGAGTGGTTGATTGGTTGTGATCTGTGTTTTAACTAACGAAGTGCGATTGCTTACAAAACGTAACTCCATGCGAATACTTACGCCATCCCCCATTAATTCTTGTACTAAAGCGCCCGGCAAGCTGTAACTATTCATGGCGAGTTTAACTTTACGACCTTGGTCTTTATATACACTGAGTTTTTCTAAATAAGGGGCGATAAAATTAAGGTATTCTTCGGTAATAATTGCAGGCCCGGTAAAGCCCCCCATATTATCAACACTTGGTAGTAAATGACCATGCCATGCCCCTAAGTCAAATAATGGACTAAACCGTTGATGCCCGCCTTTAGCAAAATCTTGCATGTAATATGGACTACCAGTACGATCAATTAAGTTTTTATAATGACTATTTGCATCACTCACTG
The DNA here is from genome assembly GCF_001653135.1 of Pseudoalteromonas neustonica. Lineage (GTDB taxonomy): Bacteria > Pseudomonadota > Gammaproteobacteria > Enterobacterales > Alteromonadaceae > Pseudoalteromonas > Pseudoalteromonas neustonica. Next base: position 7,429 of record NZ_BDDS01000030.1, on the reverse strand, counting down.
GTTCATTTGCTGTGGCTTGCAAACTCAAAGCCATCATGGCAGCCATTAAAACAAGTCGCTGTTTAAGTTTCACTGTTGGTATCCTTATTATTTCGCGCTAGAAGGTAAAAACCAAAGCCGGTGATAAGCGCAATCACTGCAAATAATAGCCACATGAGTGCCGGACGTTGCAGCTCTTTCACTAAGTAACCATAGCTCCACCCTGATAAAAAACCAGCAAATAAAAAGCCCAGCGCCATAGATACAAAATAGTAACCCATGAACATCGCAGCGCTATTTTTAGGGGCAATACTGGCTACATATTCTTGGCTTTTTGGGGAGGTGAGCATTTCACCAAAGGCGATCAGTAAAATAACGGTGATCATTACAGCTCCGCCCAGTTGCGTCATTAATAAACCCGCGCTCATTAGCAATAACAATAAAAAGGCACCCGCAGTAACAATCAAGCCACTGATCAAAACCGATATCACCTTAAATCCTTGGCATTTTAAACTAACGATTATTTGTAATAATACAATGGCCGCAAAGTCTAAATTAATCAGGTACTCGGGGTTAACTTGCCGATAAACCAGCCATTGCTGGGCAAGTTGTTTGCTTTGTTGCTGAGTAAAATCGCTAGTTGCTATTTGCTCAATAAAAAGCGCTATTTCGCTCACTGGCACGTTTACTTTTAGATGCACTAATTCAAGGCGTATTGCTTCAAGCTCAGTGCTCGTTAAAGGTGATGAAGATACATAATTGACTGACAAAAGCTGAATTTTTTCACTCAATGCCCCACTATCAACAAACGCAAAAAAATCCACCGTTGATTGACCAAAATAACTGAGTAAAACAACCAAATCTTGGGTGTTTGTATAATCACGTATAAACAACGGTAAAGTGTAAAATAGCTGATTATACACAGTCCAAAATCCAGTCAATATGGCTAAGTACAAGGCAAAATTACGGTTACTTACCCGCACTGGCTGTAAATACCAGTTATGGCTTTGCTTAGTGCTAACGCTTTTATCCCACAACCAGTTTAATCCTAGCCATATTACAATTAATACAAAAGCTTGCGTATAACTGAGCCAACTCACTCCTGCGGTCATTAGAATAATCACGCAAGTAAATAACAATAGTGCAAAGCGGCTATTGCCCAATACTTGTTGAGCTTGTTGTAATACCTGTTTAAAGCTGGTATTTACTTGTGAAGATGGTGTGGCTTCGCGATAAAACAACAGCGGAATAAAGTTAAGCAATATCCACACGGCCGACATTACAAATACCGCATCCCAGCTGATCGCACGCATATAACCGGCGACTAATGGGCCAATAAAACCGCCCAAATTAACCATAGTGTAAAAAATACCAAACCCTAGGCCACGGTTAGTATCATTAGTGCTGCGACTAATCGTGCCAACCACGACAGGTTTAAAACACGCTGCGCCAAATGCCACCAACATTAGAATCATAAAGAACGAATTAAAGTCAGTTACTTGACCTAAAAAATAGTAACTAGGCGCCATAATTATAAATGAAATAATAAACAGCTTTTTATAACCATACCTATCGGCCAAAGCCCCGGTTAGCACAGGCAGCAAATATAAAAAGAAGGGAATAATACCTTGCACTGCGCCACGTTGTGCATCATTAAAACCCACCCCACCTTGCTCAACTGGGGTAGTCATATAGACAGATGAAACCGCAAAAAAACCATACCAAGCTAAGCGCTCAAAAATCTCCATAGTATTAGCAATATAAAATGCCAAACCAAAGCCTTTATTAGCTGGGGTTTGCTTACTCTGCTTTGCTGCTGAGTTAGTTGTTATTGGTATTTGATTATTATTCATAGTTTACTTTCACAATTAAACGCAGTATTTTATATTGCATACAATATACATATAAAACAACTATAATTATGAAAAAACTCTCACTCACTTTGTTATTACTGTTACTTGCCGCGTGTCAAAAAGAGCCGCAAGTTGATACTGCGCAGACCGTACAACTACAATCAACAACGTCAAGTGCTATGGTAACTGATCCACAACAGATGCAAGTAGACCTATCAGTACAAGGTTACACCAGTACTTTGCACAAAATGGACATTACATTCTTAGGGCAAACCATCCCCTATACATATAGCGATGGCAAAATTGGTAATAGCCGGGGCTATAATTGGTGGGTAAGTAAACATTTTGCACTGAAGAGCGATTTACCAAAAGAAAAAGTAACGCTGTATCTAGAGCTTTTAGAAATGGCTTACCCACACTATGTTGCGTTATTCGGTATGGAGCCACCTAATATTGAACGCCAGCGTATCGCTGTAGTGTATGGTAGCAGCCGCGATAGAGTGCGCGAGGCCATGCTTGATGATGGCTTTTTACGAGGCGTACATAAAACCGCAGGCGGCGAAACTATGTTTTACAACCGCGCTGGATATAACTTCCCAAGCCATCGTGAGCATCACCAACGCTATATTGTCATTCACGAAACCATGCATGCTTTTCACATGGCTTTAAACGGTCATTCAACCTGGGCGCCTAATTGGATCACCGAAGGCTTAGCCGACTCGGTCGCTCACCATGTTTACGATGCCAAGCAAAAACAACTGACTGTGATGGTGTTTGATCGCGCGCCCATGAATTATATTGAGACCGGTTTAAAGCAATATTACAGTGCCAATAAACCTACTATTGAGCAAATAAACGATGATCCTGCACTTAAACGCGGCCTTAATTTTTTCATCATTCATTACCTTTTAAGCTCCCCAGAACGCGCACAATATTTTGCATATTTTGTGCAGCAGCTTAGACTTGCCAACCCGCACAGTGACGCCACGCTCAGCACAGCCAATTCACTCCTTAAACACACTTTTAAAGATTGGCAGGCAATAGAGCAAGGCTTTGCAGATTTTGTGCAAACTATTAAGCCGAGTTTTCATATTGTATCAGGCCCGTGGGAGCAAGATGGTAATGCTTATTGGCTACGAAATACAGACTCAAATACCTTATCTCGATTGGATATAAACCCAACAAGCAATGCGACTCACCCTGTAATAGACTTTCCCGCGCCGCAACCAAGTGCTTTAATTAACCTAAATAATGAGCACCAAGTGGCTGCTTTAATTAAATTTGAACCAGCACAACTGCAGCGCGGTGAAATAGGCATCGCCATGCAAGGCAAACTCAGTGAACAAACCCAACGATACCGCGCTACGTTTATGGGTAATGAGCAAGCAAATGACGACCAATTACTTAAACTATTAATAGTAGATGCTGAGCGCATATTAATCAGCGAAAATAATATCAGTGGTTTTAACTCGGTGCAGGTTGCCCTAACAACTGAATTAAAAGCAGCTTTGACCACACATAAAGAACTGGGCTTGAATATCACGCTAGATCACAACCAGCTGAGCGTTAACTTAAAAGCAAATAGTGGCACTAAAATAATTACGCAAGTGTTTATCATCCCTTTCTCTGGTGATTTTACACACTTACTCAATACACAAAAAATCAGCTTATTGAGTAAAAATAATAACCATGCAATCACACCCTATTTATTTCCCCATAAAGACGATGATGATTATACATTCGATAAATCTCATACCCAATTACCTAACCCTTGGTTATTCGAAGAATACAGCCTGTTAAGCCGCTTATTTAAGACCTGTCAACAATATGGTGCGCAGTTAGTCGGTTGTGATGAAAAACTCAGTAAGTTGATGAAAAAACTGCCCATAAAGGCTAATCATGCAGCAATTAATTCAGAGCTAATAATACTTCTCAATCGCTACAAAACCCTATTAGGAGATAATGGCTTTAGCGTGCTTTCTGGTATCAGTGCTAGCGTACACTATCATCAAGGCGAGGCTTTTTTAAGAGTGGTCAATCCAACTAATTTTAATCTCACACTTACAGCAAAAGTTAGCTTTAACAATAGTAAAGGCCTATTGCTTAATAACCAACAACTCAACCAAGCTATTAAACCCGGCATTCACAATATTGCTTTATTCAAAATACCCGATACAAAGACTATTACTATTGAGCAGACGCTTAATTGGCAAGGTTTAAATAACATAAGCCAATTACATGCCTCAGCCACCCCATTTAACGGCGTTGAGCTTTCCCTTACACAAAGTAAAGGCAACAACGGACACTGGCTATTTAAGGCACATCTTTCAGGCCCGTACTCAGGTAGAACCAAAGGGGTACTAACGCTTACAACAACACCGTTTACTCAACCTGAGATCATCAAAACACAACAGCATAATGTTGAGATCGCACCTTATGAGCAGAAAATTCATGTATTTGAACTAGCACCAACAAAACAATCACAGCTTATTACTGTAACCGCATTGTTAGATGTCGATGGTGAAGAGATCCGATTAGTGAATAAGATAGTTATGAGGTAGAAAGCTTGCTAAATAAGACTGCCGCACATTGTGTGGCAGTCTGTCATATTTTAAAACTTATAACTTAACGCTAAGTCAACTGAACGAGGTTCGCCCGGCTGTACCCAAATTTGCGTGTATGAGTTAGGGAAATATTTACGGTCAAACAGATTATGGACTTGTAGTTTCACTTCAAATTGCTGCGTTAAATCATATTTAGCAAACATATTTGCCACAGTATACGATGGTAAGTAAAAGTCAGAACCACGTTGACCTAAACGCTCATCCACATAATTAGCGCCAACACCTACCGTTAGTGCACGATCAGCCACTGAGAATTGCTTGCTGATTTGTAAGCTTGCGCTATTTTTTGGAATATTAAGCAGCTCATCTCCTCGTTTTAAAGCAACACCTAAGCCTGTATCTTTTGCATCTTTGTCTACTTGCGCATCAATGTATGCGTAAGAAAACCACATATCAATATCACCTGGTAACTGGCCTGTTACATCAAACTCAAAGCCCTTACTGCTGGCTTGACCAATTGCAGTGTGGAAGCCCGGATTTGCAGCATCTGCGACGATGATATTTTTTTGCGTGCTATCAAAATAAGCAAACGTAACGCCTAGGTTATTATCGAGCAGATTAAATTTAGTACCGATTTCGGCCGATTTTGTTTCATTTGGTTTAAAACCTTGGCCACTTGCATCTGTGCCAAAGTTCAGACGATAACCTTCGCCATAACTTGAGTATAAAGACCAGCTATCGCTTAACTGATAAACCACCCCAGCTTGAGGGCTAAAATGAGTTTCAGATTGTTCAGCATCAAAATTTGTAATTTTATCATCAAGCGTTTGTTTTAAACGATCAATCCGCCCGCCAAGCCTAACATGCAAGTTATCAGTTAAGCGCATTTGATCTTGCAGGTATAATCCAGTTGCGAATTGCTTTTGTACTCTTACAATCGCAGGCACTGGTGTTGGTAATGCATGTTGTCCATAAAGAGGCTGATGAATATCAATTGCATGCAACTGTTCATTCGTTGGATTTGTAGATAACGCTGGGGAGCGGTAAACGCGGTAATCACGGTCATAATCAAACAAATCGTAGTCAATACCCACTATTAGCTCATGCGCAATTGAGCCGGTATCAAACTGCCCTGAGACTTCTGAGCGGATCACAAACTGATCGGTATCGTAGTCACGCTGGCGTCTTTGACGTGTTAGCGTACGACCATTGTAATACAGCTTTTGTCTCGCGGGAGATACCTCAGCGTCACTCGATGTGCCTGTTAAGCGTGTTGAGCGATAGCTTAAGCCTGAATTTAAGTACCAATCGTTAGAAAACTCATACTGCCATTGTAACTGGTGTCCCAGTACTTCTGTTACTGTGGCGCCATCGCCTGGTTCACCTAAAAAGCGTTCAATAGGCATCATGTCAAAATTGCCACCAATCGCAAGAATACCCCGATCGAATGGGATCTCTTGACGTGCAGCTTCTAATTCATATTGCCACACAGAGCGATCGCTTTGCTCAAAGTATACAGAAGCCATTACGCCTTTTTTATTAATTTCTATAGTATCGCGAAAGCTATCACCCGTTTCATAATAGCCTATAACACGCGCAGCTGCTTGCTCAGTTAAACCACCGCTATAGTCAGCCTCAAGGCGGCGTTTATCACGGCTTCCAACTTCTAGAGCTATTTTTCCTTGCTGCTCGAATGTTGGTTTTTTAGTGACTAAATTAATTGTCCCTCCAGGCTCTCCGCGACCATAAAGGGCCGCTTTTGGGCCCTTTAATATTTCAACTCGCTCAATACCAGATAAGTCTCTGGGCCCTGAAAAGCCACGCCCTGCATTAAAACCATTAACTAAATAGCCGCTTGGGACATTTTCATCACCAAAAAAGCCGCGTATAGCAAAGCTGTCCCATAAGCCACCGAGGCTATTTTGTCTCGATACTGAAGCTGATAAATCTAACGCCTCAGTTAACCCTGCCACACCGGTATTTTCGATTAACTGCTGGTTTATCTCCGAGATGGCCTCAGGTGTTTCCAGCACATCAAAGTTACCACGATAAGCCTGTCGCTTTGCAGTAACTTCTATTATTTCGAGTGATTCATCTTTTTTTGCGTAGGCTGCAGTTGAGCATAAGCTAAGTGCAACCCCTAGGTGGATAGAGCAAAGTTGGAATGAGCGAAGAGAAAAGTGCATTGTAGTTCCTTTAACAATATAACATTCAAGATTTGTTATATCATAACACTTAGTGTACCCATATTGTAAAGAGCTTATTTATAGATTAATTCTTTCGCTGTTTAAAATTAATATACTTACACTTCATTTTAAAGGCACCATAAAGCTTGCACTGCCAATAAACGCGCCAGATTCAACAATTATTTTTGCATCTTTGTAATACACTAAATCCTCTGATAATTTCTTTTTACAGTGTTTAGGGAAAAAACCTTCAAAACTCACTTGCTCTGTTTTATTAATCGTACGTTTAAACTTAAGATCAATATCTCTCAAATACACTTCACCTGCTTTTGTCTCTAATTGATTATCCCAACAGCCATATATTATCCCTAACTGCGAAATCCAAATCATTGCGCTTTGCGCACTAAAATGAAACTCGCCATCTCCTGGCATTTGAAAATATTTAACATCTATTAAGCCTTTGATATAACCAGGTTCAAGGTGAACGGATGAAAACTCCATCACTTCTTGTTTCCAGCCTTTTTGCAAGTAATCAGACATCAGAGCCTGTTGTTGCTGTGTATTTAACTGTTGCATAAATTATCCTTTTAAGTGTTGAATGTGTTTAGGGCGTGTTGACCTTTGTGGATTGAAATTTGTTCAATCTAGGGGCGATTTAATCGCGGCGCGAGGTTTGTAACCTAGCGGGCTAAGTCAAAACCGAGCAACAAAGAGTCAATCGCCCCTAGGAAGAACCCTTTGGGCAGCGCATGTTTGGCATTTATACTGCGTTATCGCCTATTTATGGGGAACAACCACACTGCATAGGCGCTGCCTTGCCTAAATACCAAACATACTGCTGCAAAAT
>NZ_BDDS01000029.1 GCF_001653135.1 Pseudoalteromonas neustonica | reverse complement strand
AGCTATCAGCTATCAGCTATCAGCTATCAGCTATCAGCTATCAGCTATCAGCTATCAGCTATCAGCTATCAGCTATCAGCTATCAGCTATCAGCTATCAGCTATCAGCTATCAGCTATCAGCTATCAAAAAATACTAAACTATTTTGCTATTGTTATGCATAGCATTTTAATACGGGTTTACTTCTTATTACCCAAGCCACCTCAAAATGCAGTTTCAGTTGGAATTAAAAGCGATTAAGGCAGGCATTGATTGCAAGTCATAATAGTTCTATTATTAAAATCAATCCCTTATAAAAGTAACGCAGTATAAATCGCTTTTAAACCAACCTGCTGGGCATTTCACAGACGCTTACTCTCATCGTTGTTACTTCTTAAAAGGGACTACCATTGTTACAAAATAACGCCTTGATATTAAACACCTGTGAAACGCTGAAGTCTGCATCTCGAGGTGGTTTGGGTATACAGCGTTTAAATTTACTCGTTATTGTGGTCGGCCTTTGTTGCGCTTACCTAATAAGTACGCGTCGCGAAACTTCATAAAATGCTGCTCGAGTTTATTAGATGCATCTAATTCACCTGCCAATGCTAATACCATAATAGCCACTTCAGCGGTACCAAGTTGATGAGCGTGAGGGGCAACACGCAGGCGATAATCAGATAGCTTGTCAGCAGTGATCGACAGCACAGGTAAATTATCTAAGTAAGGGCTTTTACGAATCATTTTTTTTGCTTCGCGCCATGTGCCATCTAAAAAGATAAACAAAGGACGTTTATTTGGTTGATGCTCCACCTCGGTAACAACTCGTGCAGGGTTTTCAATATCTGAAGCTGGAAATATCACCATAGGTTGATATTGTGGATCATTTAACAGCGCTAAAAGTTTAAGATCGGGCTCGGTTCTATCCCAACGAAAAGCATAATTGTCAGGAACTATTTCAGCAATCAAACGACCGGTATTAGAAGGTTTAAAACTTTCATTGTGGTACATCAGCATACATACAGCGGCCTCACAGTTTGCCTGCTCTACACCGTCACAAATGCAATAATGCTTTGCAATTAAACATTGCTCACAGCGATCCATTTTGCCGCCACGGGCATTAAACTCCCGACGAGATTCGCTAATTTGCTGCGCGCGCAAGGCAAGTACTGAATTAGAAGAGCGGTTAATCACAAGCTTTATACCTAAAAATTGATCGGCGCGTATTATAGCTAAAGTCAGTGGGAATTGATATCAGCTATCAGCTATCAGCTATCAGCTATCAGCTATCAGCTATCAGCTATCAGCTATCAGCTATCAGCTATCAGCTATCAGCTATCAGCTATCAGCTATCAGCTATCAGCTATCAAAGTTTTGCCCAGTTCAGCTTACGTGTCAAGAAGGCCTATCTTTAGCTGACGGCTGACGGCTGACGGCTGACGGCTGACGGCTGACGGCTGACGGCTGACGGCTGACGGCTGACGGGTATAATCAAAACAAAAAACCCAAGCCGAGGCTTGGGTTTTTAAACAATTAACTAAAAGAACTTACTTCTTCTTTTTAACTGCTTTTTTGTTTGGTAAATCAGTGATTGAACCTTCAAAAATCTCAGCTGCTAGGCCGATTGATTCGTTCAATGTTGGGTGAGCGTGAATAGTAAGCGCTAAGTCTTCGCCATCTGCGCCCATTTCAACTGCTAAGCCGATTTCGCCAAGCATTTCGCCTGCGTTAATACCAATCATAGCACCACCGATAACACGGCCACTTTCTTTATCAAAGATCAGCTTAGTTGAACCTTCAGTACGAGCAGATGCAATTGCACGACCTGATGCAGCCCACGGGAATACCGCAGTTTCAATGCTTAGGCCTTGCTCTTTTGCTTCTTTCTCAGTTACACCAACCCACGCGATTTCTGGATCAGTATAGGCAATTGAAGGTATGCATTTAGGATCAAAGAAGTGTTTTTGACCTGAGATAACTTCAGCAGCAACATGACCTTCATGAACCGCTTTATGTGCAAGCATTGGTTGACCAACAATGTCACCAATTGCAAATATGTTGCTAACGTTTGTTTTAAGCTGCTTATCAACATTAATAAAGCCACGCTCATCAACATTAACGCCCGCTTTGTCAGCATCAAGTAATTTACCGTTTGGTGTACGACCAACTGCTACAAGCACTTTGTCATAACGTACTGGCTCTGCTGGTGCATTTTTACCTTCAAACGTTACATAAAGACCATCGTCTTTCGCTTCAACGCCAACAACTTTAGTTGATAACATTACGTTGAACTTTTTGCTCACGTATTTTTGGTAAATCTTAATGATGTCTTTGTCGGCAGCAGGCACTAATTGATCAGCAAACTCTACAACATCGATTGCAGAACCTAATGCACGATACACAGTACCCATTTCAAGACCAATAATACCACCACCTAATACAAGTAGTTTCTCTGGTACATCTTTAAGTTCTAATGCGCCAGTTGAATCAATTACACGGTCATCTTGTGGAATGAAAGGCAAGTTAACAGGCTGAGAACCCGCTGCAATAATAGCATTATCGAACGTGATAGTTGTTGCGCCATCAGCACCTTCAACAGCGATAGTGTTGCTACCAGTGAATTTACCATAACCGTAAACCACTTTTACTTTACGCATTTTAGCCATGCCGTCTAGGCCACCAGTCAACTGACCGATTACAGAATCTTTCCAAGAACGTACTTGGTCTAAGTCAATTTTTGGTGCGCCAAAAGTAACACCATGAGATTCCATTGCTGCTGCATCATCAATTACTTTAGCTACGTGTAAAAGTGCTTTTGAAGGGATACAACCAACATTAAGACATACGCCGCCTAATGTATCGCGAGATTCTACTAATGTAACTTCTAAGCCCAAGTCAGCAGCACGGAAAGCTGCAGAGTAACCACCAGGACCACCGCCTAGTACAACAACTTGAGTTTTTAATTCGTTGCTCATGCTATTACCTTAATTGTTTGAACGGGACACTGCCCTAAAGTTTAACTGCCAAGTTTCTGCAAGGCAGAAAATCAGAGCAGATCTTTGTGCAAAGATTGTATCATTGCAAATGGTAAAAATCCCAGCAAAAAACAACTGGCTGGGATTTGATTCTATTTATTTAGCTACATGCACCAATTGCTTACATTACTAATTGGCGAATATCGCTCATGTAACTTGCAAGAGTGACAGTAAAGCGTGCAGCTAATGCTCCGTCAATCACCCTATGGTCGTATGACATTGAAAGTGGAACCATTAATTTTGGTTCAAACTCTTTGCCATTCCATTTCGGTTTCATTTCAGACTTAGATACACCTAAAATAGCAACTTCTGGCGCGTTTACGATTGGCGTAAAGGCTGTACCACCAATCCCGCCTAAGCTTGAAATTGTAAAACAACCACCTTGCATATCAGACGAAGTTAGTTTGCCGTCACGTGCTTTAACCGATACTTCCATCAGCTCGCGCGATAATTCAATGATGCCTTTTTTATCAACATCTTTAAATACTGGCACAACTAAACCGTTAGGTGTATCAACCGCAACACCGATGTTGATGTACTTTTTAAGGATTAAGCTTTCGCCATCATTAGAAAGTGAAGAGTTAAATGTAGGGAACTCAGCAAGTGCTTTTGCTGCTGCTTTCATTACAAATACCAGCGGGGTGATTTTAACACCTAGCTTTTTCTTCTCTGCAAGCGCATTTTGTTCTTTTCGGAAGACTTCAAGACTGGTGATATCAGCTTCATCAAACTGAGTAACATGAGGAATTTGCACCCAGTTACGGTGTAAGTTTTTACCCGATAGCTTTTGAATACGAGAAAGTTTCTTCTCTTCAATCTCACCAAATTTAGCAAAATCAACTTTTGGCCATGGAATTAAACCAAGCTCACCGCCGTCAGCATTACCTTTACTTGCAGATAATTGACCTGACTCAACTTGCTTAACTAGGTTTTTCACATAGTTTTGCACGTCTTCTTTAACAACACGACCTTTACGGCCAGAGCCTTTCACGTTTGCAAGGTTGATACCAAACTCACGCGCTAAACGACGTACAACTGGCGATGCATGTGCATACGCGCTGTTGTTTTCAAAGCTTTCATTGCTGGCTTTTGCCGGTGCTGCTTGTGGCGCGGGTGCTGACTCTGCTTTTGCAGGTGCTGGAGCGGCTTTTTCTGCTGGTGCAGATGCAGCAGGTGCACTACCGGCAACTTCAAATACAAAGATAAGTGAACCGGTCGATACTTTATCGCCTGCGGCTACTTTAATCTCTTTAACAGTACCTGCAAACGGTGCTGGTACTTCCATTGCCGCTTTGTCGCCTTCAACGTTTAAGATTGATTGATCTTCAGTAACGCTGTCGCCAACAGCAACCAAAATTTCAGTTACTTCAACTTCATCACCACCAATATCAGGTACGTTTACTTCTTTGCTGCTTGGTGCTGAGCTTTGTACAGGCGCAGACTCTTGTGCTGGCGCTGCTTTTTCTGCTTGCGCAGGTGCAGGTTCACTACCGGCTACTTCAAAAACAAACACAAGTGAGCCTGTTTTTACTTTGTCGCCAGCAGCCACTTTAATTTCTTTAACTGTCCCAGCAAACGGCGCTGGAACTTCCATCGCTGCTTTGTCGCCTTCAACATTTAAGATTGATTGCTCTTCAGTAACAGTGTCACCAACGGCAACCAGGATCTCAGTCACTTCAACTTCATCATCGCCGATATCTGGTACGGTAACTTCTTTAGTCGTTGAGCCTGAAGATGCAGCAGGTGCTGCGTCTTCAGTTTTTGCTTGTTCAGCGGGAGCAGCACTTGATGCTTTCTCTTCGCCTTCAAACAAGAATACTAAAGTCCCCGTAGTGACCGTATCACCAACATTTACTTTAATTTCTTTTACAGTACCGGCTTGTGCAGCGGGTACTTCCATTGAGGCTTTATCACCCTCAACCGTTAGTAATGATTGGTCAACTTCAACTTTGTCACCAACGCTCACTAGAATTTCGGTTACTTCGACTTCATCGCCACCGATATCTGGTACATTAATTTCAATACTCATTGCAAACCTCTTATGCGTACAGTGGATTAAGTTTGTTAGTGTCGATGTTGAACTTTTTAAGTGCCTCAACAACAACTGACTTTTCAACTTCACCACGTTTAGCAAGTTCAGATAACGTAGCAACCACTACGTAGCTGGCGTTAACTTCAAAGTGACGGCGTAAATTCTCACGGCTATCAGAACGACCGTAACCATCCGTACCTAGCACTTTATAGTTGCTGCTTGGAATAAACGAACGCGCTTGCTCTGCGTAGTTTTTCATGTAATCCGTTGCGGCAACAGTCACTGAATCATTTAAGACGCTCGTGATGTACGCAGTTTTTTGTTCGCCTTCAGGGTTAAGCATGTTGAAACGTTCAACATCTTGACCTTCGCGCGTTAATTCATTGAATGACGTTACAGAGAATACATCAGATGCAATACCGTAATCTTCACTTAAGATAGCTGCGGCTTTACGTACTTCGGTCATGATAGTACCTGAGCTTAATAACTGTACATTGGCTTTTTTACCCGCGTAGCTTTCAAGCTTGTAGATACCTTTACGAATACCATCTTCAGCACCTTCTGGCATAGCAGGTTGTGCATAGTTTTCGTTCATTAGCGTTAAGTAGTAGTAAATATTTTCTTGATCTTCACCGTACATACGACGAATACCATCTTGGATGATAACCGCAACTTCATACGCATAGGTTGGATCGTAAGAGATACAGTTAGGCACAGTGTTAGCAAGAATATGGCTGTGACCATCTTCGTGCTGTAAACCTTCGCCATTTAGCGTTGTTCGACCGGCTGTAGCACCTAATAAGAAACCACGTGCTTGTTGGTCACCTGCCATCCATGCCATGTCGCCAACACGTTGGAAACCGAACATTGAATAGTAGATGTAGAATGGGATCATTGGTAAATCGTTAGTGCTGTATGATGTTGCAGCAGCAACCCATGACGACATTGCACCTAACTCATTGATACCTTCTTGCAGTACTTGACCTGATGTAGCTTCTTTATAGTAAGAAACGATATCACGATCTTGTGGTGTATAGTTTTGGCCATGCGGGTTATAAATACCGATTTGACGGAATAAACCTTCCATACCAAACGTACGCGCTTCGTCAGCAATAATTGGTACGATATTTTTACCAATGCCCTTATCTTTTAATAAGATATTAAGTGCACGCACAAAGCCCATCGTGGTAGAAATATCACGTTTTTGCTCATCAAGTAATGGCTTAAATGCTTCTACTTCTGGTAGCTGTAACTTTTCAGTAAAGTTAGGAATACGTTTTGGCGTGTAACCTTTCAATGCATCACGGCGAGCATGTAGGTATTTGTACTCTGGCGAACCTTCTTCAAGTTCTAAATAAGGTAGCTCTGCAAGTTGCTCTTCAGACACTAAATCATCTAAACCTAAGCGTGAACGTAAATGTGCCACATGTGACATGTCCATTTTTTTCACTTGGTGCGCAATATTCTTACCTTCAGCCGCTTCACCCATGCCGTAACCTTTTACAGTTTTAGCAAGGATAACCGTTGGACGATCATTTGTTTGCTCTGCTTTTTTAAATGCAGCGTATAATTTTGATGGTTCATGACCACCACGCTTAAGAGCAAAAATCTCGTCGTCTGTCATGTCAGCAACAAGTGCCGCTGTTTCAGGGTAACGACCAAAGAAATGTTCACGTACGTACGCGCCATTTTTAGCTTTGTATGTTTGATAATCACCATCGATGGTTTCGTTCATCAATTGTAGTAACTTACCGGTAGTATCTTTAGCAAGTAAGATATCCCAACCGCTGCCCCATACTACTTTAATGACGTTCCAGCCAGCGCCTTTAAATAAGCCTTCAAGCTCTTGGATGATTTTACCGTTACCCATTACTGGGCCATCTAAACGCTGTAAATTACAGTTAATTAGGTAACACAGATTATCTAGCTTTTCACGCGCAGCGAAAGAAATAGCACCACGTGATTCTGGCTCGTCCATTTCGCCATCACCTAAAAACGCATATACACGTTGATTTTTAGTGTCTTTTAAGCCACGGCCATCTAAGTACTTTAAGAATCGCGCTTGATAAATAGACGCGATTGGACCTAGGCCCATTGATACTGTAGGGAATTGCCAAAATTCAGGCATTAATTTAGGGTGTGGGTAAGACGGTATGCCTTCACCATCAACTTCTTGACGGAAGTTATCAAGCTGTGCAGCTGATAAACGCCCTTCAACAAATGCACGCGCATAAATACCTGGAGAAATGTGACCTTGGTAATAAACTAAGTCACCGCCATCAACATCATTAGGGGCTTTAAAGAAGTGGTTAAAACACACTTCATAAAACGCAGCCGATGACTGATAAGACGCCATATGGCCGCCTAAGTCGAGGTCTTTTTTCGAAGCACGCAATACAATCATGATTGCGTTCCAACGAATAATAGAACGAATACGGCGCTCAAGGTTTACATCCCCTGGGTAAGCAGGTTCTTGATCAACCGGGATCGTATTAACGTAGTTTGTGTTAATGCCTGTTGGCATATCAACACCGTCTAAACGGGCTTGCTCTAATACTTGCTCAAGTAAAAACTGAGCACGTTCAACACCTTCTTCGCGCACAACTGATTCAAGAGCTTGTAACCACTCTTGTGTTTCTAGCGCGTCTACGTCAATTTTATTGACTTCAGACATATGGAGGTTTCCTTATGTTTAAAATACGAATGTTCTTAATAAGCACTGTGGTATAAAGCGTTGCTATATTACAGTCAGTGCTTGCTTAAATTATTAATCTTTACTTAATTTTGTTTGGTGCGTCTTAAACTACGTTCAATCCGCGAATGCTCTTTGCCCGCTTCCAATAATGCTTCTTCAATGAAAGCTAAGTGAGCATTACTGGCAAGGCGTGCTTGCTCAGGATTCCCTTCAATCACTGCATCCATTAATAAACGACGATGCTGAGCCAACTGCTTACTAATATGCGGTTTTTCTAACAACACCGTTAAATTTTGTAATACATTTTGCTCTAATAGCGCTTGCATGCCACGTACTAAGTGCAATAGCACAACATTATGCGACGCTTCAGCAACACTAAAATGAAACGCATTAATTGCTTTGGCTTTTTGCTGTAAATCAACATCAGCTAAAGCGATATAATCAAAGCTTTGCTTCACTTTCTCAAAGTCGGTGCCAGTACCACGAAGTGCGGCATAATATGCGGCAATTCCTTCTAAGGCATGGCGAAACTCAAGTAAATCAAACTGCGATTCCGGGTGCTTGCTGATCAAATCAAATAATGGATCCGTCAACCCTTCTTCTAGCTGATTTTTTACAAACGTCCCGCCACCTTGGCGACGTGTTACTAAGCCTTTAGCCTCTAGCTTTTGAATTGCTTCACGTAATGAAGGTCGAGATACTTCAAATTGCTTTGCTAATTCACGCTCTGGCGGCAGTTTTTCACCTGGTGCTAATGAGCCCTCAAGAATCATGTTCTCAAGCTGCTCTAAAATAACATCCGATAGTTTTGCTGCTTTAATCTTTAAAGACATTAATGGACGTCCGTAATAGTGATAGGAATGACTTAAAAAATAGTTTTCTACCTGCAACTGGAGCAAAAGGTAAATTGGTCATACCAAATTTGTGCCATACGTTATCAAAAAGCGTGTTTGCTGTCAATTTCACTACGACAGAGCCCTGTAAAGCAGACTAACGCATTTAGCATAAAGATTAAACAGTATGAGGTAAAGCGAGTGTTTGGAAAGGTTTTTTATATCAAATCGAAATGGTCTGACCAGATAATTAAACACTGAGAAGCCGATTATTTACTATCAATAAATACCTAAAAAACTTTTATACATAGAGAATAAATGAGAAGAAGCTGCCAGCTATATACCATCGTAGGAGAGCGCTTTAGCGCCGATTGGCTTTAACACAAAACCTAGAACAATCACGGCTAAAGCCTGTTCCCACAAAACAAATACAACACCTAGCAGCTGTTTCTTTACGCTAAGCCACCAAACAAAGTAAGCAATGCAATTAGCACCAAATAAAACAATACATTTCGTTTTACTAATTTCACCATACACGTAGCTTCATAGGTACAACCAAAGTGCTGCTGCTCAATTTGCTCAGCCGCTAATGCCGTATTGGTTACAACTTTACGATTACTCACAGAAAAGTCGAGTACATAGCGTAACCAACAACTCGTTCCTTTATTGAAGTTACCTATTACTAAATAACCAAAGCTTGCAATTCTCGCAGGTAGCCAATCAAGCCAAAATAATAAAGTATGAATAAGCTTAAACCGTTTTGCATACGCCACGCTATGATCTTCGCGTACTATATCGCCGTAAGTACGCACTAATGCATAGAGTACTGCACCGGGGACACCTAACACTACAAACCAAAAAATCACAGCGCAATAGAAGCGAAAATTGATCCACGCAAGTGTTTGCCCAAAGCTCTCTCCCCCAACTTCATCTTCAGTGCGCTTTTGTCCCATTTGATACGCATACAAAGTAGCAGCCTCACTATCACCACGAGTAAGAGCATTCAAATAAGATTTATATAAAACTCGATGCTTAGCACAGCCAAAACACACAAGCAGTACCACAACATTAACGACTAACTGCCATAATACAAAATCAGAAAAGGTATACACCAACGCACTCGCAATAACTGGCAGTACAAGCCAAATTAAAAACCCATGAGCAGAATGAAACATTCCTTTATCACTGAGTTGCTTTTTAGAACGAGATAAATACCCCTGTGCATAATGACTAATTTGCCAATAATTTGATCGCGCACCAAGGCGCTCTAAAATTAATGCGATAATAATAGAAATTAAAATCATAACGGTCTCTTAGCTTGTCGCTTTTTAAAATAGTCCGGCAAAATAAAACTGCCAATCAAAACTCTCACCAGGATCACTTTTTCGTCCAGGCGCAATATCACAATGTCCAACAATTCGCTCCTGAGTAATCGCTGAATATTTATTAGTCAATGCGTTAGTTAAGGATTGTAATGCATTATATTGGTTTTGGGTATATGGCGTTGTATCAGTCCCTTCAAGCTCAATACCAATACTAAAATCATTACACTGGCTGCGCCCTAAAAATTCAGACCGCCCAGCGTGCCAAGCGCGCTTACTAAAAGGTACGTATTGTACTATCTCACCGCAGCGCTTAATAAAGCAATGTGCAGAGACTCTCAAACCTTGTAAATCACTAAAGCTAGGGTGAGCTTGATGATCAATACACCCCATAAATAAATCATCTACATATGGCGTAGCAAACTGCCCTGCCGGTAAAGAAATATTATGGATGACCAATAAAGAAATACCTTCATCATTCGGGCGCTCATCAAAATATGTGCATGGTCGCTGAATCGCCGTATCAACGACGCCAAAAGAGTTTATTTTCATAATGTATCTGTAAATAAGTACATAGCAAGATGCTAATAGATTTTTAAGCACAATGACAGCAAAGTAATAAAACGTAGCAGCGGGTTTATCCCGCCGCAACAGCCCTTACATTTACGCAGAGTAAACCCACGCCTACATATTGCTAGCACCGCGATCCTGTAGGTCGTCATTTATGGCGACAATGGCTATTTTTACTACTGAGAGCGCAAAAGCGCTGCGCGCTACACCGAGAAAACCCAAGTAAAACATCACTTATTTCTTCTCTGTGAACTCAGTGTCCTCTGTGGAAAATTAGTCACTTAAAGAACTTTAATTGCGCAAGATAAACCCACGCCTACGTATTACTAGAAAACGATCCTGTAGGTCGTCATTTATGGCGATAATGGCTACTTTACCACCGAGAAAACCCAAGTAAAACATCACTTATTTCTTCCCTGTGAACTCAGTGTCCTCAGTGGTGAATTAGTCACTTAAAGAACTTTAATTGCGCAAGATAAACCCACGCCTACGTATTACTAGAAAACGATCCTGTAGGTCGTCATTTATGGCGATAATGGCTACTTTACCACCGAGAAAACCCAAGTAAAACATCACTTATTTCTTCCCTGTGAACTCAGTGTCCTCTGTGGTGAATTAGTCACTTAAAGAACTTTAATTGCGCAAGATAAACCCACGCCTACGTATTACTAGAAAACGATCCTGTAGGTCGTCATTTATGGCGACAATGGCTACTTTACCACCGAGAAACCAAAGTAAAACATCACTTATTTCTTCTCTGTGAACTCAGTGTCCTCTGTGGTGAATTAGTCACTTAAAGAACTTTAATTGCGCAAGATAAACCCACGCCTACGTATTACTAGAAAACGATCCTGTAGGTCGCGTTTTAGCGCGCCAACATTAAAATAACAAACACTGTCGCCATAAATGACGACCTACAATATATGCTGGGCGGCTGATAGCTCTTCTATTCACTCATCAAACCATGTAAAATTTGTGCAATTTCCTAATTATAATGAGCTTTTATAATGTCTATCCCACACAGCCTATTAAGCCAACTCGTTAAACTTGCCCTTGATGAAGATTTAAATTATCAAACTGCTGAGCAAGGCGATATCACTGCGCAATTAATTCCAGCATCACAACAAGCCAATGCAAAAGTGATCACCCGTGAAGACTGCGTTTTTTGTGGTAAAGACGTTATTATAGAAGTATTCAGCCAAGTTGATCCAAGCGTCACAGTCAATGTACTGGTAAACGATGGTGATATGATAAAAGCTAACGACACCTTATTTACAGCATCAGGTTCAGCACGCGCGATTTTAACCGCTGAGCGTACAGCACTTAATTTTGTGCAAACACTGTCAGGCACTGCTACAACAACCGCGCATTACGTAAAAGAGCTCAATGGCACCAATACCCAATTACTTGATACTCGTAAAACGATTCCAGGTATGCGTGCCCTACAAAAATACGCAGTCAAATGTGGTGGCGGGGAAAATCACCGTATAGGCTTATTTGATGCGTTTTTAATTAAAGAAAACCATATAGCCGCCTGTGGTGGTATTGATAAAGCCGTAGCTCAAGCAAAACTAAATCACCCAACTAAACCTGTAGAGGTAGAAGTTGAATCACTTCATGAGCTAGATCAAGCCATTAATGCCGGTGCTGATATTATAATGCTTGATAACTTTAGCGTTGAGCAGATTCAACAAGCGGTTGTAGTTACCAATAAACGCGCCAAATTAGAAGTCTCTGGTAATATGACCTTAGAAACACTACGAACCTACTCACAAGCAGGGGTTGATTTTATCTCCAGTGGCGCACTTACAAAAAACTTACAATCTATCGACTTATCTATGCGTTTCGAGTAAAAATTCTACAAATAAATTATTTAATTTTTACCTAATCCGTTGACAAATTGACCAAAAAAGCATTAAATACGACGAAAGGATTATTTTGTAACAAACTGTTAATTTCAGTATCACTTTTACATTAAAATAGTGATAAAGTAAGCCGCAAGGATGAGCGAAACTCTCCCCAAGCAATACAAAAGCTTTATACGGATGTGTTTTTTATATTCAAAAATCATCTGATAAAAATAATCACTTGTTTTTTGAAATTAGTCTGCGCATAAAACTCTCAGAAAGTTCCTAAAATTCTATGAGTTCAGTGCAAAACAGCTTTCAAAAAGCTATTTTAGTGCTAAAGTAATTCTAAACGCCTATTTCCAATCAATTTTGGGTAGGTATAAGAATTAAAATAATTTTTTAAAAAACCGTAAGATAAACATGCTTTATTAGTTTACTCATAAAGCAACTTAGCTTACAAAAAAATCACTATCCTTTAGGAGAGGAACATGGAAAAAATGACACAACAGAAACAAAAGGGTTTTACCCTAATTGAATTAATGATTGTAGTAGCAATCATCGGTATTCTTGCTGCTATCGCATTACCAGCTTACCAAGATTACACAAAACGCGCACATGTGAGTGAAGGTATGAGTTTGGCTCAAGGAGCAAAATCAGCAGTCACTGAAACATACGCATCAACGGGAGCATACCCAGCAGATAATGCAGCTGCAGGCCTTGATGCTGCAGCTAATATTAAAGGTAATGCAGTTACATCGGTAACTGTTGCTGCAGGTGTAATTTCTGTTGCATTTGACACGACCAAAGTAGGTACTGGTGCATTGGTATTTACTCCTACCGATCAAGGTGGCTCTATAAGCTGGACATGCGCTAGTGACGGTACTTTAGAGGAAAAACTATTACCTGCTACTTGTAGATAATATAGAATCTTATACGTAAATCAAAAAGCTGAGCTTTAAATGCTCAGCTTTTTTAATTACTAAATAAAAGTGCAGATAAATCAAATGACTAAACAGCAAGAAAAAGGCGTCGATACTTTTCAGTGGATAGGTGTTAGCGCTCGCGGAAAGCGTCTTGAAGGTGAAATAACTGGTGCTAGCATTGCTTTAGTCAAAGCACAGTTACGCAAA
Source organism: Pseudoalteromonas neustonica (assembly GCF_001653135.1). Taxonomy (GTDB): domain Bacteria; phylum Pseudomonadota; class Gammaproteobacteria; order Enterobacterales; family Alteromonadaceae; genus Pseudoalteromonas; species Pseudoalteromonas neustonica. Next base: position 22,301 of record NZ_BDDS01000029.1, on the reverse strand, counting down.
CAAGGTATTACCCCTTCAAAAGTAAAACGCAAAGCCAAACCTTTGTTTGGTACGCGTATGCAAAAAATAACACCCAAAGATATTGCCTTGGTAACACGGCAAATCGCTACCATGCTGATGGCGGGCGTGCCGCTCATTCAATCAATCGAAATGATTGGCACAGGGTCAACAAATAAAAGCGTTGCCAAACTGATGGAAACCATTGGTGACCAGGTTAAAGCCGGTGGCACATTATCTGATGCTCTTCGCAGGCATCCGCGTTATTTTGATGATTTATACTGTGATTTAGTTGCCTCTGGCGAACAATCAGGTGCGCTTGATAAAATATTTGATCGCGTCGCTATTTATAAAGAAAAGTCCGAAGCACTAAAATCAAAAATTAAAAAAGCCATGTTTTACCCTATTGCGGTGCTAGTTATAGCTCTTATTGTTACCTCTATCTTGCTTATTTTTGTGGTACCGCAATTTCAGGATATTTTTGCCGGCTTTGGCGCAGAGCTTCCAGCATTCACTTTAATGGTCATTGGCATATCTGAATTTATGCAAGAGTATTGGTGGGTCATTCTTATAATTATGGTGGCGGCTGGTTACGCTTATAAAGAAGCTTTATTAAAAAGTAAAAAACTGCGTGATGCCAACGACCGCTTAATATTAAAGCTCCCTGTGATTGGTATGATATTAAATAAAGCCGCCGTTGCCCGCTATGCGCGTACTCTTTCGACCACTTTTGCCGCGGGTGTACCACTTGTTGATGCGCTTGATTCTGCTGCAGGCGCTTCGGGTAATGCTGTTTACCGTTATGCTATTTTAGATATTAAGGCTGAGGTAAGCTCCGGTAATCAAATGAACTGGGCAATGCGCAACTCAAAAATATTCCCCGATATGGTTATTCAAATGGTCGCTATTGGTGAAGAATCTGGCTCTTTAGATGGCATGCTTGCAAAAGTTGCCACTATTTATGAGCAAGAAGTTGATGATGCAGTTGATGGCTTATCTAGCCTGCTAGAGCCACTCATTATGGCGGTGCTTGGTGTATTAGTCGGTGGTTTAATTATTGCGATGTACTTACCGATTTTCCAACTAGGTTCGGTTATATAAAAGCTGTAAGCTGTAAGCTGTAAGCTGTAAGCTGTAAGCTGTAAGCTGTAAGCTGTAAGCTGTAAGCTGTAAGCTGTAAGCTGTAAGCTGTAAGCTGTAAGCTGTAAGCTGTAAGCTGTAAGCTGTAAGCTGTAAGCTGTAAGCTGTAAGCTGTAAGCAAAAATATTCCGAATTTATATTCAGCAATGCAAGCTCTTTTTATTTATTGTAGGGACATTGCTGTGAGTTTGGGTAAAGCTATGCCTGTAGCCGTTTTCTATGGAAATACATTCACGTAGGAGCCAGCTTTAGCTGCGAATTATTTATATTTTGTTCACCCGGACTTTCTCGATGTAGCGCGCTGCGCTTCTGTGCACTCGGTGGTGAAATAATCATTGTCGCCATGAATGACGACCTACTTTGGCTTTCTCGATGTAGCGCGCTGCGCTTCTGTGCGCTCGGTGGTGAAAATAATCATTGTCGCCATGAATGACGACCTACATGGGTTTTCTAGATGTAGCGCGCTGCGCCTCTGTGCAATCGGTGGTAAAAATAGTCATTGTCGTCATAAATGACGAGCTACATGAGTGCGGTGTTTAAATGTGCGTAGACTCGGGATTTTTCATTTAATTTTCAGGACTGTTTTAGGTTGATTTTTTAAATCATTTTTTAGGTAATACAATGCAAAATTTTTTTCTCGATATAATTACAGTGATGCAAGACCAGCTGTGGTTTTATTTACTTACAGTAGGCCTTGTTAGCCTTTGTATTGGCAGTTTTTTAAACGTCGTTATTTATCGCTTACCAGTTATGATGCAACGAGAGTGGCAAACTGAGTGTCGCTTGCTGCTCGATGATGAACTCACTCACGCTAAAAACAAACGCACTGATGACGTAATTACTGAGCCTTTTAATTTAGTAAAACCAAACTCGACTTGTCCAAAATGTAAAACTGCAATTAAAGCATGGCAAAATATTCCTGTAATTAGCTGGCTATTTTTAAGAGGCCGTTGCGGTAGTTGCAGTAACCCTATTTCGGTACGTTACCCTATCATTGAAATGCTCACAGCCGTGATGAGTTTAATCGTCGCTTACACCTTTGGTGTTACTGAACAAGCTGCACTATATATTTTTATCACTTGGGTATTAGTGGCACTCACCTTTATTGATATTGATCATATGCTCCTGCCAGACCAACTAACCCTGCCTTTGGTGTGGTTGGCGCTTATTGCAGCTGTAATGGAAATTACTATTTCTCCTGCCGATGCGATTATCGGAGCGGCCTGTGGCTATTTAAGCTTATGGAGCGTTTTTTGGCTATTTAAGCTGATCACAGGTAAAGAAGGAATGGGTTATGGTGATTTTAAATTACTAGCCGTATTTGGCGCACTTTTAGGGTGGCAAGCACTGCTCACTATCATTTTGCTTTCAAGTGTTGTGGGGGCTGTGATTGGTATTACACTTTTAAGTATACAAGGTAAAGATAAAGCCACTCCTATTCCATTTGGCCCCTATTTAGCCATTGCCGGCTGGGTTGCATTATTGTGGGGTACGCAAATTCAACAGATGTACTTTAACTGGCTTGGCTACTAGTTATGGCACGCTCTAAAAACAATTGGATTCTAGGTTTAACGGGGGGCATAGGCTGTGGAAAAAGTGCTGTCAGTGAGCTATTTGAACAGCATGGCATCACAGTAGTTGATGCTGATATCATTGCTCGTCAAGTAGTCGCCCATGATAGCACTGGCTTACATGAAATAGGTAAGCATTTTGGCGCTGATATTCTCAATCATGATGGTACGTTAAACCGTACAAAGCTTAGAGAAATTATTTTCGCTGATAGTGAGCAAAAAAATTGGCTTAATGCCCTTTTACACCCGTTAATTCGTGAAAAAACCATCTCGGATCTAAATGCTGCATCTAGCCCTTATGTAATACTAACTGCGCCTTTATTATTTGAAAACCAGCTAGATAAATACTGTAATCGTACTTTGGTGATTGATGTGCCAATCGAAGTACAGGTTGCACGAACAGTAGCAAGAGACAATATAAGCCTGGCACAAGCCAACAGTATAATTGCAGCGCAAATGAGCCGAGAAGATAAACAGGCTAAAGCAACTGATATCCTAGATAATAATCGCGCATTAAGCTTAGTAGCCCAAGACGTTACGCTATTACATCAACGTTACATGGCATTGGCCAATGAATCTAAAATTTAAGCTACATATTCCTAATAAATTATAAATTTTCAATATTTTAGTTGGCAAATCATGCTAAATTGGAAAGACTAATGTTATACCAATTGCATTAAATTAGTGATCTATTATTGCGACAAGAAAATGGCTCAATAACAAGGCAAAAATTATGATATATAGTTGTTCTATATAAGTAATTTTTAACGCAGTGAGTGAGTTATTTAATTCGCTAGAATGATCACGTTTTTAATAAAATTGGTATTATACCCTGCTCTTTTCTGATAAATTGCTGGCTATGAGAGGTGTTTACAAAGGTGCGCAATGAATATTAACTCACCATTACTTAGAAAGTTTATCACGCTTGGCCGAATTGACGCCGAAACTGTTAAGTTAAAACAGCGTGAATTTAGCTCAACTGCAGAACTAATAGCGAAATGCGGTGGCATTGACGGCCATGAACTTGCAGAACAATGCATTGATCTATTCCGCGTTCCTTATTTTGATATTAAAGACTTTAATGTAGAGCTAATACCTAAAGAGCTGGTTAAAGATAAACTCATTCGTGAGCATCATATTCTACCTCTAGTTAAAAAAGGCCGTAAACTTTATATTGCAGCCTCTGATCCTACTGATTATGGTGCCTTTGAAAACTTTGAGTTTAGTACGGGGTTATCTTGTGAAGTACTCGTTGTTGATTACCGCCAACTAGAAGCTAAAATAGAACAACTTCTTGATGCAGCAGGCAGTTTACACCTTAGCGATGAAGAATTTAAAGAGTTTAGTGACTTAGATACTGACTCACCAAAAGAGCCTCAAAATCAAGGTGATGATGAAAAAGACGACGCACCCATTATCGTCTATATCAATAAAATATTGATGGATGCCATTAAAAAAGGCGCCTCCGATTTACACTTTGAACCCTACGAACATAAGTACCGTGTGCGTTTTCGTATTGATGGTATTTTGCATGAAATGGCCAGTCCGCCGAATAGTCTAGCAACGCGTTTATCAGCACGTATAAAAGTAATGGCACGATTAGATATTGCCGAGAAACGTAAACCGCAAGATGGTCGTATTAAATTAAAAATCACTGAGCGTAAGAGTATCGATTTCCGGGTAAGTACCCTACCCACCCTTTGGGGTGAAAAAATCGTAATGCGTATCCTTGATTCGTCCAGCGCTATGCTTGGTATTGATGTACTCGGTTACGAAGTAGAGCAGAAAAAACTTTACATGGATGCACTGCAGCAACCTCAAGGTATGATTTTAGTTACAGGTCCTACGGGTTCTGGTAAAACGGTGTCTTTATATACGGGTTTGAATATTTTAAATCAACCTGAGCGTAATATCAGCACCGCCGAAGATCCTGTCGAAATCAACCTCGAAGGTATTAACCAAGTACAGATCAACCCGAGAGCTGATATGACCTTTGCCAATGCCCTTAAAGCATTCTTGCGTCAAGATCCTGATGTCGTCATGGTGGGTGAGATCCGTGACCTTGAAACCGCTGAAATATCAATAAAAGCGGCACAAACAGGTCACTTGGTAATGTCCACGTTGCATACTAACTCAGCGCCTGAAACACTAACTCGTTTGTTAAATATGGGCGTACCAGCGTATAACGTTGCAAGTTCAATTAGCTTGATCATTGCGCAGCGTTTAGCACGTCGCTTATGTCCAAAATGTAAAACACCTGAAACATTGCCAAGTGAAGAATTACAGCGCCAAGGTTTTAGCCCTGAACAAATAAGCGAGCTTACCCTATTTGCACCTAAAGGATGTGATAGCTGTACTGATGGCTATAAAGGCCGTGTCGGTATTTATGAGGTTATGCAAATTACCCCTGAGATCGCACAAATTATTATGCGCGGTGGTAACTCTTTAGAAATTGCTGAAGTATCATTACGATCAGGGTTTAATAACCTGCGTTTGTCGGGCCTAAGAAAAGCTGCAGCAGGCATGACATCATTAGCTGAAATAAACCGTGTAACGAGTTTTTAAAAGCCTAAAACCTAGGCTTTTAAAATCATAAACAATATGTATGAGAATATGCTATGCCAACCGTTGTAAACTGCCCAACTTGTAAAGCACAAGTTGAATGGTCAGATGAAAGCCCTTATCGCCCATTTTGTTCAAAGCGCTGTCAATTAATTGATTTAGGTGAGTGGTCGCTTGAAAACAATAAAATATCAGCCCCCATTACCAGCGCCAATGACCTTAGCCAAGATATGATTGAGGACATAGAGGAAATGCTAGCTAAAAATGATGACGATTTTTTTAAATAGCCGTTATTAATTACAGGGCTGTATATTAACGCGGGGTAAACCCGCTGCTACACAAAAAGCGTGGATTATTAAACCCACGCTTTTACTTTTAATACCGCTAATTATTAACCTTCTTTTTTCTCACCACGGTCGCCTTTTTTACCGCCTTTACCTTTTTTACCCATGCGTTTTTTCATTGCAGAGTACTTTTCACGTTGCTCGGCATTTAATACTTGCCATACTTGGTGCTGAGTTCTTAAGTTAATTAAAGCAAACTGTTCGCCCTTAGTTTGACGTTCAGTAAGTAATTCTTTGGCTGCTGCTTCATCAAACGTTGGCATTTCAAGTAATGTTTTCATTTTTTCTTTGTGAGCCATACGCGCTTTTTTCATCGCTTCTTTGTCATCACCGCGTAACACTTTAAACTGCGCTTTTTGCGCATCAAAAATAGTTTGTAGCTGAGTTTGCTGTGCTTGCGTTAAGCTAAGTTTATCAGCGCCACGTTCAGACAATAAAAAACGTGCTTGATGCTTTTGCTGCGAGTGACCTTGTTTATGGTGGCCACCCTCTTTAGCCATTACGGCTGTAGTGCCTAGAGAGGCGGTTGCCAAACCACAAATTAATACTAGTTTAGAAATTTTAGCTGACATAGTCATAATAATTACCTTTGGGTTGGTTGCGAACTTATTGTGTGTTTCGTTGATGGATTAACTATAACAACTGCAATGCAAAGCAACGCAAAGCAATGTAAAGGTTGTGTAAAGGTTCACTTTTAAGCACTTTAAAGCGTAAAATGAAGTTATTCCCGCACGGTAAAGGCAAGCAAATGAAACTGCTAATGATTGATGATGACACTGGCTTATGCGAACTACTTAGTGAATATTTAACAGCACAAGGCTATCAAGTCGAATGTGTTCACGATGGTGAGCAAGGTTTAAAACAAGCACTCAGCCAAGAATACGCTTTGATTTTGCTGGATGTAATGCTGCCTAAACTAGATGGCTTTGAAGTTTTAAAACAGTTACGCCAAACAAAATTAACGCCTGTTATTATGCTAACAGCCAAAGGCGAGGACTTTGATCGTATTTTTGGCCTTGAGCTTGGCGCAGACGACTACATTCCAAAACCATTTAATCATCGTGAGTTACTAGCTCGCGTAAAAGCAATAACACGCCGTATAGAACACATAACCAGCTTAGGTAACAGCACGGCAAACAAGTTATCAGTGAACAACATAGTTATTAATCTCGCTGCTCGTGAAGCTTATGTAGATGAGCACCCATTAAGCCTAACAGGCACTGAATATGAAGTACTTGCGTTATTAGTTAAAAGCGCAGGCGAAGTTGTTAGTAAAGAGCAAATAAGTGAACAAGTACTTGGCCGACGCCTCGCTTCATTTGACCGCTCTATTGATATGCATGTAAGCAATATCCGTAAAAAAATAGCTGAGTTCAATATTACTGAACGGATAAAAACGATGCGGGGAACGGGTTATGTCTTTATCCAAGGCGAGTAATAAAGCGAATTTAAAGTGGTTAATTCATCCTAAAAAGTTTTTATTTTTTAAAATTTTTGTGTGGTTTTGGTTAACTGTTATAGGCACAATTGCCTCTCTAGTGTTTTTAAGCAACATTGCAACCAATCAAGTTAGTAACGAAAAACTACGCGGGCCGATGCAAAAAAACCTTGAGTACACAGCTAAAAGCATTGAGCGCAGCGTCACTAGGCACAAAAAATCAGTTCGTGACATACTCTCTCACCCGCGTTTAGCTAAGCGTAAGTTATTATATTTAAACTCAGATCAACCTGAGCTATCGCTCAGTAGCCAAGTACCACCAAATGAAGTTGACTTAAGCCTTCTTAACTTTACCAAGAGCATGGAACCCCAAGTTATTTTCACTGAGCACTATCAAGCCTTTGGCCCTATTAAAGTCAATGTGCCTGAAGGGTTATTTTACTTATACGAAATTAATGTAAATCACCAAACTCCATTCTTTATACGCTTAAAGTTAATGCCAATTTGGTTAAAAATATTGATCGCACTCCTCGCTTCGCTTGCGCTTAGCTTTGTGTTCAGCCGTAGTTTAATTGCACCTATAAATAGCTTAAAACAAGCGGCTATCGCGCTTGCTAATGGTGACTTGTCTGCAAGAGCAAAAATCGATCCTCAAAGAGAAGATGAACTTGGCGTACTTGGCCGCGACTTTAATAGCATGGCAATTCAATTAGAGCGATTACTTTCAGCACAAAAACGTTTACTTGCTGATATATCCCATGAATTACGCTCACCACTAACTCGGCTAAAGATGGCAACTGGCCTTGCTCAAATGCAAACTCCAGAAGAAAACCAAACCTACTTACTACGTATAGAAAAAGAAGCTAATCAACTAGACAAAATGATTGCTGATGTATTACAAGTATCGCGCTTAGAGGCAAAAAGCCAAGCGCTATCACTGCATAAACAGTCCATCGAAGTCATTGTTGAACATGTACTCAATGACGCTCAATTTGAAGCAAACCAAAGCGCTAAACAGCTCATCGTAAATGGGCAACTAAACGCCGAACTTAACTGTGATGAAGCGCTTATAGCCAGTGCGCTAGAGAATGTACTGCGTAACGCAATTAAATATGCTGAGCATACTATTCACTTAACTCTACAGCAAAGCGATGCTATTTATATTGAAATCAGTGATGATGGCCCCGGCGTAGCACCTGAAAACTTAACAAAGCTATGCGAGCCATTTTTTCGCCAATCAGATGCACGTGATAGGACTTCCGGTGGGACGGGCTTAGGTTTAGCTATCGCAAAAAATGCAATCATCGCTCATAATGGCAGCTTAACATTACATAATCACCAGCAAGGCGGTTTATGCGTGCAAATTGTATTACCTTTGGATAAACATTAAGAGCCCTATGTTTTATAGCACAGAGTCAGAACTATTAGCACAACAGTGCACTATCAAACGCTTTTTTGCACAGCAGTTCACTACACAGTATTTAAGCACACCACATGGTAATTTATACTATGGTTTTGCCATACCCAAACACGCTAAAACAGCCATTGTTATTAGCACAGGAAGAATTGAAGGACTTGATAAATACCAAGAGTTAATATGGGAGCTTTATAATAATGGGTATGCCGTTTTTATTATTGATCATCAAGGCCAAGGGCGCTCATATCGCACATTAGCAAACCCACATAAAGGATACGTTAATAAATTTAATGACTATGCGGATGATTTAGCCTTATTTGATAAAACTGTCATCGCACAACATTGGCAAGGTAAAAAAATATTATTGGGTCACTCTATGGGTGGCGCAATAGCTTATAATTTTTTAGCTCGGCATAAACATAACTATCAAGGTGTATTTTTGTCGGCCCCAATGTTTGATATTTACACTAAAGGTACACCTAGACCAATTGCAAAATTAGCCGCATCTATTGCCTGCTTATTAGGGTGTCAACAATATTACGCACTTGGCCAAAAAGATTATCACCCTGATGAGTTTTCACTTAACACACTCACTAGCAGTCCATTACGTTATCAATTTTTTAGACAAACTTATGAAAGTGAAAAAAGCTTACAGCTTGGTGGCGTTACTTATGGGTGGCTCAATGCTGTTTTTAAATTTATTGACCAATTAACACAGCAAAATGTCACTATTCCACTGTTTGTTGCCAGTGCTCAGTGCGATGTTATCGTCGACAACCAAGCACAACAACAATTAGTAAAACGCCTACCAAACGCAAAAATACACACTTTTCCAAGCGCAAAACACGAATTACTATTTGAACAAGATCACATTCGCCAAGCCGTACTCACCCGCTTTTATCAATTTTGTAACTCATTAACTTGAGCTGCCTTATAGCACACAGAAATAGGGTCTTGGTGAATCAAAATATCCATTTCACAATTAAACTCTTGTTGAATCATCGCGACAACTTCATCTGCAACATGGTGCGCACGAATAAGCGGTAATGTATCTTCAAGCTCTAAATGCATTTGAATAAATTTAATTTTACCACCTTGGCGAGTGCGTACATCATGTACTCCAAAAACATCTTCGTGGCTATTTGCAATTAAAACGATCTCGGCTTTTTCTTCATCAGGAAGCTCTTTATCCATTAAATGATCGGCACTTTGCCTTGCAATATCCCAACTGTTATAAAGTAAGTAACCCGCAACCCCTATCGCAAAGATCGGATCAGCATATAGCATACCGTTTTGCGCAAGTAATATTGCCACCAGCACAGCAGCATTTAAAATCAAATCGCCTTTGTAATGAACTGAATCAGCTTTAATAGCAATAGACTCGGTATGCTTAATAACTTTAGTTTGCACATAAACCACGACCAAAGTGCATGCAATAGCGAATATGCTTACCCAAACACCCAGCATAGAGTGGTTGAGCTCCACAGGGTTAAACAGTCTTTCAATGCCATGAAATGCCAGCAAACACCCTGAGCCCGCAATAAATGCAGCTTGCCCTAGTCCCGCCAACGCTTCAGCCTTACCATGACCAAAACGATGGTCATCGTCAGCGGGGCGTAGCGCATAACCAAGCACTAAAAAGCTCATAGCAGAGGCAGTTATATCCATTAATGAATCAGTTAATGATCCAAGCATTGAAGCAGAGCCAGATGCCAACCAGGCCCAGCATTTAGCTGCAATCATTAAGCTCACCATTACCATGGTTACTATACTTGCGGTTTTAACCCAAAACTCATAACTACGCTGATGCACGTCTTACCTTCGTATTAAACGACTTAGTTATAATCAGTATATCATTTTTTTTATTTAGTTCGTGTATACTCAGCGCCGATCAATACTGTTTTTAATAAGGCACACACATGCTCGATATCGTTTTATACCAACCAGAAATCCCACCTAACACAGGAAATATTATTCGCCTTTGTGCAAACACTGGCTTTGCACTGCATTTAATTGAACCACTTGGATTTGAATGGGATGATAAACGCGTAAAACGAGCGGGCCTTGATTATCATGAATTTAGCCACGTACAACGCCACGCATCATTTGAAGCATACTTAGAAAAGTGTAAACCTAAAAAAGTATATGCGTGTACAACCAAAGGCAGTCAATTTCACCACCAAGCTAGTTACGAAGCAGGTGATTGTTTAGTGTTTGGCCCTGAAACACGCGGCCTACCAGACGAACTAATTCAATCATTACCAAATGAACAACGTGTACGCATTCCAATGCAAGCGAACAGTCGCAGCATGAACTTATCTAATGCCGTAGCTGTTTTCGTATATGAATCATGGCGTCAATTAGGATTTCCTAACGCGCAATAAATTTATATTTAGCGCCATAAATTACTGGCGCGCTCCCTCCGCCACAATTTAAGCTACCCATCAAAAATATTTCACGCCCACAAACTCGCAATAAAACTTTTCCTAAACTAATATTTATTAGTTATTCAAATTAAGAGTTGGTGGGATGCAATTGCACTATTTATTAAAGGTATGCTGCTTTATAAGCTTATTTATTTCCCCGCCTGCTATTTCTTATGTTACCGATTTGGATTCTAATCAACTTGCCATACCAACTATTAATGATTTTACTCATGACATAAACAATACAATGTGGCTTGCCACAGAAAATGGTGTATTCAATTATGACGGTCATTCACTTTTCAGTAATCAAACAGCGCCTTTTTCTAACCTGCCATCGCAGTCTATTTTGCAAATATCGGCTTATAAATCGTGGTTATTAATTAATACCACACAGGGCTTAAGTTTAATCAACTTGATAAACAATCAATTGGATCAACTCACTAATACGCCTATTACACATCCAATATTAAATTCAGAACAGGGTTTTTTATTCCTGTTAAAAGGCCAGCTTTACACAATCAAAGAAGAAAAATTACATCAATTACTCTCACTACAAAACCCTATTTCGAACATTGCGTTAGGGTATAAAAATCACATATGGATCCACAGTCAAAATAACCGTATTAGTCACTTTGATTTAGCAACAAATCGAACCACTACTGAATTCACTGCACCACAGAAAATAAACCAGCTAGCACCGAGTACAGCGTCACCAAAACTAATTTATAAAACAGAGCAAGGAAATCTATATTTAATCGATAACAACGGCTCCACACAAAAACTGCCAAATGCTCACAAAAACCCTCAGCAACTGCAATTATTAAATGGGCAACTTTATTACCTGCACAAGCAGCAAGCTTTTGTCTTTAACTTAAAAACAAACAAAGCTAAACCTCTGTTTTACAATTCATCCAATCGATTCATAGCAACAAAACAAAGCAATGATCAGTTATGGTTGCAATTACTTAATAAAAATTGGCTAACCCCACCTCAGTTACGCCTAGTTAGTACACCTATAACCAATAGCCCAGTCCCACGTATTCAGCAATACTATAAAACATTTACACAAATACACTCTTTTTCACTCAATAAAACAATAACTAAAATACATTATTTACGTGACGAAAAGTGGGCAATAGCAACAAACCAAGAGCTCTATCTATACGATGCTTCATTACAGACATTTGATTTAATTTTAAATAATGAAGTGTCAGCCTTAAACTTTACCTTACCAGCGAGTTTACTGGTGGCAACAAAAGGCCAACTACTTGAGTATAACCTTGCACAAAAGCGTACCATTGAACGCTACCCAGTTAACGAAATCATTGCCTTAACTTCACTTTCGAAAACTCATCACATAGCAGCCACTAATCAACACTTATTTTATGTAGCAAATGGGCAAATAACCCCATTAACCTTATTAACTAAGCCAGAAGGTCAAATTAATAACCTGCACTACCAAGCAAGTTCTTCAACATTTTTACTGGCTACAACACACGGTTTATGGAAAGGAGAATTACAGCTACAAAATGAAAACATACTTAAAGATATTACTCTTAACTTAAATAAGATAAGCGCAATTCCAACATTCGCAACTTATGAAGCCCCTAAAAATGCTTTATGGATAAGCGACACTCAAGGCATAAAGCTCTATCACCCTGTAGATAACCAAGAGAATGAAATTGCTAATAACAACATCAGCGCCAACATAGTTGGCATTGCGAGTAATGATCACATTGCCAACTCCTCCTTAACTATCAGTTACCGAGACAAAATAATTTTATACAGCAACACAAACAGTGTTTTACTTGAAGCGCAATCAAATAAAACGCCGCCACTGACTGATTCATTATCTATCAGTAAACTTACATTGCACTACCAACACACAAACCAAAGCTTTTATCATTTAGCGACAAATGCTGTACAGGCGGATCAACCACTCAAAGGGACTACAATTTGGTTTGGTAACTTAAACAATATGCCCGCAAAGCTCAGTTATAGATTAACCTCTGATGGTGAATGGCAAACGCTGCCTATTTCACAAAATATGCTGAGCCTATCCAACCTATTACACGATACCTATTTAGAAGTAAAAAACCTCAATCAAGAAAATAGTCCCCCGCTCGTTTTACACATTAAGCAAACAGCCTTTTTAATACCTAACTGGTTCACTTATGCAGCTATTATATTTGGTATCAGCTTAATCTTAATATTGTTTTTTATTATTCTTAAGCTAAAAAATAGCGCTAAGCATAACCTTTCAAATGCGCTGATGGCACAATCAAAAGATGCTATTTGGATTGCCGATGAACATTTGCAAATCACTCAAATTAATCCAGCGTTTACTCATATTTGTGGCTATAAATCTGAAGATGTAATAGGCAAAAAACCTAAATTACTCACCATAAATGGCCGCGATCATAAGTTAGAAAACCTTATTAATAATGAGCTAGAAGCTGATGGCTATTGGTCTGGTGAAATTTGGAATTTACGAAAAGATGGTCAACCGTATGCGCTCGATCTCTCTATTACCAAAGTGCAAACCCCAAACTTGCGAACTAGCCATGCACATTACATTGGTCTATTTTCCGATGTTACGGCGCGTAAGAACAATGAACGAGCAATGTTACGCTTAACCATTAGAGACACTGTAACAGGCCTTTCAAATAGAGTTATTTTTATTGAATCCGTTAACAAAGCAATCGCCAGTTGCAATAATAATTTTCCAAATTTATTGATCATCTTTATCGATTTAGACAATTTTAAAAAAATTAACGACTCATTAGGTCACTCTCTTGGCGATGAGTTATTAAAAGAAGTCGCAGGTCGATTAACCCAAATGCTTGATTCCGGCTTTACATTAGCGCGATTAGGTGGTGATGAATTTGCCGTACTGGTACCCCCTTACTTATATTCAGGCATGACCATTTTCTTTGCAAAAAAATTGGCCGACAATATCCTCAAACAATTTCAAACACCTTTTTTACTCAATGGTATAGAAAGCTCAATATCAGCCTGCTGCGGCATTGCCACTTACCCTGACAATGGCTACACCAGTGACGCATTAATGCGCAGTGCCAATAGCGCGCTTAACCACGCAAAAAAAATGGGACACAATAATTACCAATTTTTTGATAAATCAAAACACACCATCGACCCAAATACACTCAGTAAAGAAAGTGCGCTATTTAGAGCAATTGAAAATGATGATTTTCAATTATTTTACCAACCTAAATATGATGTAAATAAAGATCAAATTCACGGTTTTGAAGCGCTTGTTCGCTGGCCCCAAGAAGGGAGTAATATTATTAGTCCTGCAGAGTTTATTCCTATTGCAGAACAAAATGGTGCCATCATTCCACTTACTTTATTACTAATGAAACAGTTGTTTAAACAACTCGAGATTTGGCGTAGTCAAGACGTTAACTTTGGAAAGGTTGCCATTAATATTTCAGCCCTGCATTTTCAACAATCCAGCTTAGTTGAAACCCTCACCGAATGCCTAACCAATTATGATGTACCGGCACGATGTGTAGAGCTTGAAATAACCGAAAGTGCGATGATGGATAATCCTGAATTCGCACAACAACAAATGAACCGCTTGAAAGCACTGGGCTTTACAATTGCATTAGACGACTTTGGTACAGGGCACTCATCCCTTGGGTACTTAAAACGCTTTCCGATTGATACACTAAAAATAGATCGCTCATTTATTAAAGACATCGTCGACAATGAACAAGATCGTAATATCACGGCCACAATTATTCGTCTGGCTAAATACTTAAATATTGATGTTATCGCTGAGGGCGTTGAAACAAAAGCACAAGCCTATATGCTGCATGTAATGGGATGTAGTTATATGCAAGGCTACTATTACAGTCGGCCATTACATGTAGATAAGGTAGCGGAGTTCGTAAACAAAAGTAACGCCCCAAAAGACACAGACTTTACTGATGAGTTATAAACGAAGATAAAAAACGCGATAATATCGCGCTTTTTATCTTATTTATCAGTCATTACTCAGATTTTTGCTCTCGACCCAATAAGGCCATTGCAGCTTCTTTCACGTCTTTATTTTGATAAAGAACCTGATAAATTTGCTCAGTGATAGGCATTTCAATACCTGTTCGCTGGGCGAGTAAATAAACCTCTTTGGTGTTGCGATAGCCTTCGACAACTTGGCCAATTGATTCCATGGCCGAATCGACCGTTTCACCTTTTCCAAGCGCAATACCAAATCGACGATTACGAGACTGGTTATCTGTACAAGTTAGTATAAGGTCACCAAGACCAGCCATTCCCATAAAGGTCTCAGGCTTTGCACCCAGCGCGCAACCTAAGCGACATAGCTCGGCTAAACCGCGAGTGATCAAAGCAGTACGTGCATTTGCACCAAAGCCAAAACCATCCGACATACCCGCACCAATTGCAATCACGTTTTTAACCGCGCCACCGAGCTGAATTCCAATAAAGTCATCATTGTTATACACCCTAAACGAGCGGCCACAATGCAATAAATCAGCGAGTTGTTTAGCAAAGCTTGGAGACGTTGATGAAACAGATACAGCAGTAACCAAACCCATTGCCATTTCTTTTGCAAAGGTAGGACCCGATATAACCGCTAACGGTATTTCATCACCTAACTCTTGCTGAGCAACTTCTTGTAATAATCGCCCAGTATCAGGCTCAAGCCCTTTGGTCGCCCACGCAACTTCAGCACCATCAAGCAACGAAGGTTTTATTTGCTGCAGCGTATCGCCAAATGCATGGCTCGGCACAACAACTAGTACAATTTTGCTAGCTGTAACGGCTGTGTGTAAATCGGCTTCGAGTAATAGGGTGTCCGGAAATGCGACATCAGGAAGGTAACGTTGATTTTTCCGCTCAGCTGCAAGCGTGGCAACGTCGTCGCTATTGCGTCCCCAAAGAGTCACTTGGTGACCATTTCGGGCTAAGCAAATAGCAAGGGCGGTGCCATAAGACCCCGCCCCTAATACAGTAACAGCTGAATTGGCTGTACTCATAAATTATGCGTCTGCAGTTGCCTGATCAGCTTGTGCTGCACGTTGCTGCATGTATTGCGCGAACAACGCGTCAAAGTTTACAGGTGCAAGATTAAGCTGTGGGAACGTACCACGGTTTACTAGGTTAGATACCGCTTCACGTGCATATGGGAACAACACGTTAGGGCAGAATGCACCAAGCATGTGCGCAAGTTGCACTTCTTCAACTTCAGCAATGGTAAAAATACCCGCTTGTTGAATTTCACATAAAAACGCAGTTTCTTCACCGATAGAAGCCGTTACAGTTAGCGCTAATACAACTTCAAAAACACCTTCGTCTAATTTGTTTGAACGTGTATCAAGATCAAGTTTAACTTCCGGTGTCCACTCTTTTTGAAAGATAGCAGGCGAATTTGGCGTTTCAAAAGACACATCTTTTGTGTAAATACGTTGAATAGTAAATTGTGCGCCAGTTTCTTCTTGTGCTGCTACGTTTTGGTTTTCTTCGTTCATGATAAATCCTAACTTTTAATCGTTTTTATAATAAGTGCTTAAGCGTTTAACTTAGCGTCAAGTTTGCCTTGGGCTTCTATAGCCATCATGTCGTCACAACCGCCGATATGCTCATCATTAATAAAAATTTGCGGTACTGTGCTTGCGCCACCAGCTTTGGCAATCATTTCATCGCGTAATTGCGGTTGTACACCAATATCTATATTTGTAAATTGCACACCTTTGCTTGTTAGCAATGCCAATGCACGCTGGCAAAAAGGACAATACGCTTTGGTGTAAAGAACAACATTACTCATAACAATTCCTCTATCGGCCTAACTAAATAAATTAGCGACCCGTTGTCGTTGGAAGGCCCGCATTTTGCCACGCACCCATACCACCAGATAATACATAAACCGATTCAAAACCCGCTTTATGCATAGCGGTTGCGATACCTGAGGCTGTCATGCCTGTGGTACATACCAATATAATGGGTTTACTCTTAGACTTTTCAAGGCTTGAGAAGTCAGATTGTTTCGCTTTTTCAGGGCTTAAGTGTTCAGCACCTGCAATCCGGCCATTATTAAATTCTTTTTGAGCGCGAATATCGACAACAAGACCGTCTTCACGGTTAATTAATAACGTTAATTGCTGTGGATTTATTTGGCGAATTGCTGAAAATTTACTTTTAAACCAGCCGCCCACAATCAGCGCAACCAAACCTACCCAAGCAGCACTTAATATTGGGTGATTACTAACAAACTCTATATATTGATCCATGCGTCTTCCACTATGAAAATTGTCCCGCGCCTTTAGCGCTGGGGTTAAACGTAAGGGCACTGCCCTAGCCACGCAAGTATACGTGCTTGATTAAAAATTACCAGAGAGTGAAATATTTTAATATCACCCATTGATTGCTGATCATAAATACAAAACACGGTATGCTAAGGCTAGGCAGGAGCTAATTTTCAGGAGCAAAAATGACACAACATAAAAAACCTTTGGTATTAATGATTTTAGATGGTTGGGGATACCGTGAAGATGAACAAAGTAATGCAATCTTAGCGGCAAATACGCCCGTTTTAGACGAACTTTGGGCAACTCGCCCGCACACTCTAATTTCAGGTTCTGGTTTAGATGTTGGTCTTCCTGATGGTCAAATGGGCAACTCAGAAGTTGGCCATGTAAACCTTGGCGCAGGGCGCGTGGTTTATCAAGACTTCACCCGTATTACTAAATCGATAGATGATGGTGAATTTGAACACAACCCAACGCTAGTTGAGAATATCGACAAAGCGGTAAATGCAGGTAAAGCAGTGCACTTAATGGGTTTATTAAGCCCAGGTGGTGTTCATAGTCATGAAGACCACATTGTTGCCGCAATCAAGATGGCCGCTGCACGTGGTGCTAAAGAAGTATACTTTCATGCGTTTTTAGATGGCCGAGACACCCCGCCGCGCAGCGCAAAAACATCGATTGAGCGTATAGAGGCTCTATTCAGTGAATTAAACTGTGGGCGCTTAGCATCAGTTATCGGTCGTTATTACGCGATGGACCGCGATAATCGCTGGAACCGCGTAGAGCAAGCCTACGACCTAATGGTAAGTGGTATTGCACAATACAGCTACGAAAACGCTGTTGATGCATTAGCCGCAGCTTACGAACGTGATGAAAACGATGAGTTTGTTGCTGCAACAACCATTGCACCACAAAACCAAGACGCCGTACAAATTAATGATGGCGACACCGTTATATTCTTAAACTTTAGAGCCGATCGCGCCCGTGAAATGACCCGCGCATTTGTCGATAAAGATTTTGCCGGTTTTACCAAGAAAAAAGCACCACAGTTAAGTGCCTTTGTGATGTTAACCGAATACGCAGCTGACATCGACGCACCAGCAGCATTCGCGCCCGTGCCTTTAACAAATGTACTGGGTGAATGGTTTGAAAAACACGGTAAAACCCAACTGCGTATCTCTGAAACAGAAAAATACGCACACGTTACGTTTTTCTTTAGTGGCGGACGTGAAAATGAATTTGAAGGCGAAACACGCGAGCTGATCCCGTCACCGCAAGTTGCAACTTACGACCTACAACCAGAAATGAACTCAGAAATGCTCACCGATAAGCTAGTAGACGCAATTAAAAGCGGCAAATACGACGCAATTATTTGTAACTATCCAAACGGTGATATGGTCGGTCATTCAGGTGTATTTGAAGCTGCTGTTAAAGCCTGTGAAGCGGTTGATCACTGTATTGGCCGTGTTGTTGCAGCGCTCAACGAGTTTGGCGGAGAAGCACTTATTACAGCCGATCATGGTAATGCAGAGCAAATGGCTAACCTTGAAACTGGCCAAGCTCATACCGCACACACCAGCGAACCGGTGCCGTTTATTTATGTAGGTCGCGATGCCACGCCAAGTGAAGGTAAAGCATTAAGTGATGTAGCACCAACCATGTTGCACTTAATGGGCATGGAACAGCCAGTTGAAATGACTGGCACACCAATCATGACACTGAAATAAACCATGATAAAAAGTATTAGCCCGTTAACTTTTAGTGCACTCGCTTTTACTGCGTTAATATTCACTTCATTAGTGGTGGCTCCTGCCACTGCTAATGAAGATCGTACTAAAAAAGATTTATCTGAAATTCAAACGGCAATCAAACAAACCGAAGCGCAACTACAAGCGCAGCGCAGCGACATTGCAAAACTACAAAAAAACCTACAACAGCACGAACTCGATATAGCTAAAAGTGCCAAAGCACTCAACATTGCCGAACAATCCATTAGTGAAACCAAAAAACAACAAAAACAGCAACAGCAGCAAGCTAATACCTTAGAAAAAAAGCGTAAATTACAGCAACAAGCTCTCGCCGCACAAATTAAAAGCGCCTATATGTCTGGCGGTCATGACTATTCTAAAATGCTTTTAAATCAAGAAAACACCGCACAAATGGAGCGAACATTAAGTTATTACAATTACTTAAATAAAGCCCGCATTAAACAAATCGATGAGTTAAAAGAACTCCTCATTGAAATTGAAAAAGTACAAACTGAGCTTGAAAAAACCACCCAGCACTTAGTTACCTTACACAAAGAGCAAGCAAGCCGACAACAAGCGCTTATTACCGCGCAACAACAACGTAAAAAAAATATTCGTGATTTAAAAAATAAACTTAGCTCCACTAAAAGTTCGATCAATTATTTAAAAGAAAACGAAAAAACGCTACTCAGTACCCTACAAACACTCGAACAAGAAAAAACTCAAAAAGTAGAGCTGCTTGGCTTAAGCACTAGCAAAGGTAAATTAAATTGGCCAACAAAGGGCAAGCTTAAGCATAGTTTTGGGCAAAAGAAACATGGCGGTATTGACTGGAAAGGCGTACTTATTGGCGCTAACGAAGGCAACAATGTACACAGTGTACATAACGGCCAAGTAGTATTTGCTGATTGGTTGAAAGGTTATGGCTGGGTTATTGTAATCGACCACGGCGAAGGCTTTATGAGTTTATATGGCCATACCCAAACCTTATTAAAAGACGTAGGCGATATGGTTCGCCAAGGCGATACCATTGCATTAGTAGGACAAAGCGGCGGACAAGCCAGTTCTGGTCTATACTTTGAAATACGCCACAAAGGACGCGCAGTAAATCCTGTAAAATGGTGCAGACGCATTTAATTGATTAAACAGCTGCACCCTCTCTGGAGGCAGCTGATGCTTAATACAAAAATACACTCTATCTCACAACAGTTACAACATTATGCTATTAACTGTTCAATAAGTTACTTTTTACTTATCTGTATACTGTGCATCAGCTTTAGTAGTGCTGCCGTCACCTCTGTTAATGATTTAAAAAGCCAGCAAAAAAACGAAATCCTTTTTAATATTCACGCATACTACGTTGAAGATCTCGCTTTGCAGCAAAGCTTTGAAACAACGCAACCGTTTGAAGCCCTGTTAGCCAAATTAGATCCTTACTCAAAGTACCTTGACGAAAAAGAACTCGAAGCCCTTTTTAGCAGTACCAATGGTCGTTACACAGGGCTCGGTATTGAAGTAAAAGAGCAAGAAAAGCAAATAATCATTTTAAATGCCATAAAAAACTCCCCTGCAGCCATTGCTGGCGTTCAAAAAAACGATATTGTTCTGGCTGTTAATCAGCAGTCAGTCGTGAATAAAGATATTAATCAAGTCACTAGCATGATTAGAAATAGCGACACAGCCACAGTAACATTAACCATTAAACGCAACGATGCTATACAACCCATTGACTTTGCACTCACTCGTACAGAGATCAGTTTAGAGAGCGTCACCAGCTCACTGTCTGAATTTGGCATCGGTTACTTAGCAATTAATAACTTTAGCAACAACACTTTACATGAGGTAGCACGTCAAATTACCAAACTACAAAGTAATTACGGCAACTCACTTACAGGCTTAGTACTTGATTTACGCGATAACCCAGGCGGGACATTACAAAGTGCAGTAGCCGTTTCAGATCTATTTTTGCAAAGTGGCACAATAGTCACTACGCGTGGTCGATTTTACGATGCTAACCAAAGCTTTAGCGCAAAAAAAGGTGATATCTTAAATGGCGCACCAATCGTTGTGCTGATTAATGAAAACTCCGCGTCAGCGGCAGAGATTTTGGCCGCCGCATTAAAAGATAATCATAGAGCGACCCTGATCGGGAGCCAATCATTCGGCAAAGGCTCAGTGCAGTCATTAATCCCGCTGGGTAACGGCAATACCGCCCTCAAATTAACAACGGCAAAGTACTTCACCCCTTCAGGACAATCTATTGACGGGATAGGTATCACTCCCGATTGGGCGATAAATCAAACAGCACTTTCACAAATAGATAAAGTCGTTATAATAAAAAACGAACAAGGAAACGGCAATCGCATGTGGCCTGATCTCAGCCCAGGCGATCCTTTACTATTAAAAGCGCAGCAGCTACTCACGATGAAATAAGTGTTTTAGCTCACATAAAAAGATAATAAAAATTATAAACGTGAAAAAACTGACTTGGTTATTACTGGTTATTTGTACCTTACCCTCGCTTGCCTTAGGTAAGCAAATAGCCATAGTGATTGATGATATTGGTAATCATCAGCGCGACTTAAATACCCTAAATTTACCCGGTAAAATATCGTACTCGATTTTGCCTCATACCCCTTATTCACAAATTTTTGCTCGCCTAGCAAGCAAAGCAAATAAAGAATTATTACTGCACATTCCAATGCAAGCGCTCGATACTAGTAAAGCTCTCGGCCCAGGTGCACTCACCAGCGATATGAGCAAAGAACAACTGCAATATACTTTAGGGAATGCACTTGCCAGCTTACCGCAAGTGAAAGGGGTTAATAACCATATGGGCTCCGCACTTACGCAAGAGAGCTTACCCATGAAGTGGACCATGGAAGTGCTTAAAAAACGTAACCTCTATTTTTTAGACAGCCGCACCACCGGCTTAAGCCAAGCGCAAAACGTGGCTAATTTATATGGCGTAGAAAATGTTGGCCGCCATGTATTTTTAGACAACATCCTCAACGAACAGCAATTACAATTTCGCTTTAACGAACTTAAGTATAAGGCAGATCGTTATAACTTCGCCATTGCCATCGCCCACCCTCACCCTGAAACCATAGAATTTTTACAGCGCATGCTACCCGAGCTTGAACAACAAGGCTTTGAGCTTGTACCGCTATCACAACTAGTAGAGCGTAAGTATATACAGCTCGCACAGGCGGAGCATAAAGAGGTTAGTGCAAGATAAAGCGGTCAGCGGTCAGCGGTCAGCGGTCAGCGGTCAGCGGTCAGCGGTCAGCGGTCAGCGGTCAGCGGTCAGCGGTCAGCGGTCAGCGGTCAGCGGTCAGCGGTCAGCGGTCAGCGGTCAGCGGTCA
>NZ_BDDS01000028.1 GCF_001653135.1 Pseudoalteromonas neustonica | reverse complement strand
TCTTCGATAATGTTACGCCACTGCTCAAGGCTACGTGTTTTTCTCATGGCTATCTCCTAATTGAAATTCAGAAATAGCTTAATCGGTTTGACGAATTACTGGCAGGTGCACTTTGCTAGACGCTTACGGACTACCTTTTCAAGCTTTTGCTCAACGGCTACTACATCTTTACCCATGGCGAGTTTAGTTCGGTTAGATACGCGAAAAATATGTGTGTCTACCGCGATTACGGGCCAGCCGAGAGATAAGCAAGGTAGTTGTCAGGTTGAAAGTATAATAGCACTTGAATTTCCCTGCTTTTCAGTGGCATAGTGCCTAAAGCAATAAAATAATATGGATTTTTCATGGCAGAACTTTTAATTCCCCAATCTTTAAAAAAATACTTAGCTAGCAATGACGTTATTCCTTTAATTGGTGCAGGTGTTTCTATGTCTGTCGAAAACAAAGATGGGAGTAGGGCTTTTCCATCTTGGCCTGAACTACTTAATTTTGCAGCAGAAAGATTGGAAGATGAAGAGTTATTAGATGATAGTCATCTAGTAAAATTGCTTGTGAAGAAAGAAAAGCTCCAACAAGCTGCACAAGAAGCTCAAGAGCAATTGTCAGGCAGGCGCTGGTATGATTTTATGCAATCCCAATTTGTAATAGATTTCACTCAATTGGACGATAGCTGTAAGGCGTTACCACAAGCAATTTGGCAATTAAGTAACAGGCTTGTAACCTTAAATTATGACAAGGTATTAGAATGGGCACATACAGAATCAGTTAATGTTTGTGCTTTTGATAACGAAAATACAAATCGACTTGCAGAATTTTCACGTAATGGCTCCCAAGAAATGCTTTGGCATTTGCATGGTAAAATCGAAAATCCTAAGCATATGGTGCTTACTCCACAATCATATAATCGGTTATACCAAGAAGATGCAGAAGAACATTATCAGGCTGCGCTTACCAAGTTCAAAGAGCTGTTAAGCAACAAGATTATTCTTTTTATTGGTTGTTCACTTGATGACGCAGAGCTATTGGCTGCAATAGTAAAACAAAATAAATTGTTTGATAATAATACTGGTCCTCATTATGCGCTAGTAAGAGAAAGTGATAAGCAGGCAATTGATGCTAAATTGACTGGCATCCCAGTTAATACAATTACTTTTAGTGACTTTGGTCAACCGTTAATTGATGCTGTACATCAATTGGTTGAATGCAAAAATCAACAAGAACAGCAACCAAAAGAATCAATTCAACCACTTAAGGAAGAACCAAATAAGCACGATAAAATTGGTCTATTTACAGCCTCACCTTTAGATAAACCAATAGATGATTCGGATATCATCGCAAAACTTAAAAAGTTTAAATATCCTATTTCGCAACAAGCTTTTACTGAAAGTAACTTAATGGAGGCTGATGATTATTCCATTTTATTTTTATTAGCCAAAACAACGAGTAGTGGGTTGTTGATTGAAGACGACAACGCTTGTAGTGATTACTTAGCAATTGATGAACTAGAAAGTAGCTTACCAATTAATGCTAAAATAACAGTGTTGATCACAGATAAACTATTGAATGAGCAAGAACTAGGGCAAGTTAAGTTTCCATTACTGGTTTTTCCTCTGTTAAATCAACAAGGCAAAGATCTTAAAGCTCTTGATAAATTAGCGCATCAACTATTTAAAAGGCCGGATGTTAAACACTTCATTGATAAAAGTGATGTTCAATCTGTGCATATTAGCGGTGAGTTATTAGCATCTCTGAAACCAGAAAACCGTCAGCATTGGCATAAGTATCAACCATTACTACCTAAAGGTATTAATACAAGTGAATTGCAAGGCTTTACAGGGCGTTTATCTGATTTAGCGGATATCAGCCAAAAGCTTGCTAAAGCAGCCAACAAACAAAGGTTATTAACAATTAAAGGCAGTGGTGGCTTAGGTAAAACAACAATAGCAAAAAAAGTGGCATTGGAATTAGCGAATCGCGGGCATTTTGATGCAGGTGTGAATTTTATTGATTGTGAACATATCTCAAGTAGCAATCAGCTTGAAATACACATCGGCAGTGCCTTTAACTTACGTGCCGCTGAAGATTTATTTGGTCACTTAGCAAAACATCATGATCAGCGACAGCGTTTACTGATTTTTGATAACTTAGAAAGTTTATTGTATTTAAAACAAGCGGATAAAAGCCTAAACAAGCAAGAAGTAGAACAAGTTAGGTTATTGTTATCGCAAACACTAATGTATGCAAATGTGTTGGTGACCTCAAGAGAAAGCATTAATACAGAGTGGGAAGATGTGTTGCCATTTCGGCAAATGGAGTCTGAAGAAGCGTTAGCATTATTTAATCGCCTAACTAAAAACGGTTATCGCAGTGATAAAGATCAAGAGTTTGCGCGTAGAAAGATTTTAGAGCCACTTCTTAATAATAACCCGTTAGCCATTAAGTTAATTTGTGACGGTATGCCAGCGGGTAAAAACTTAAAAGAGTTAAAGCAAGAGTTAGAAGACGACTTTTTTGATAAGGTTAAAGAAGAAGACTTAACTTTAATGTTTGACGATGAAGTTGATATGAATATTAATCGTCAAGAGTCTCTTTATGTTTCTATTCTTTATTCTTATGATTCATTGCAAGAGCATCAGAAGCGCACATTGGAATCCTTCTCGTTATTTCCTGACGGAATAGACCTAGATACGTTTAAACGTTTAATAACAGAAAGTAAGAGGAGGGATAGAAACGAAGAGGCAAATAAATTGAAAAAGCCGATTAGTGATAAAGATATTGCCGTACTTACAAATAAATCATTAGTTGAAGCTTACGGTGGGTTTTATTCATTACAGTCGGTTATTCAACGTTTTGCTCGCTTTCAGTTTGAACAACATACGTTAGAAAAAGATAAGCTTGAATTATTTAAACAAGCGTTTAGTTATAATCAACAAGTTATGGAGTTTATTCGGGAACTTGATAAAACTAATAAAAAATCTAATCTAATATTTTCATCTCTTTTTAATAATTTAATAGCCGCGCTTAGTTACGGCATTGAGGGCAATGTAATAAAAAGTGAAGATGAAGTAGAAGATTACTTTGAGATGGTTGATAACATTTGTGATTTTTCAATTGATTTAAATCTAGGCTCTGAATTATTAGCTGCCTTCGAAGCAATTAATATTGAAGGGCTTACAACAAAAAGTAATGAAGCCCAGGTAATAACCGCATGGAAACTCATTAAGCTTAGAGTGAGTTTTTATAACGGTGACTTTGATGCTGGTTATGAGCAATTAAAATCTTTAATTACAATTGAGTCGTTATCGGCTATTTCAGGAAAATATGAGAGAGGTCGAGTACTTGAAATAATTGTTTTTAATATCGCAACAGATCTATATGAGATGGAAGGTTATGTGCTTGATAGGATTGTTCATAGCATAAAGATGAATTCATATAAGTACATCGTTTTGGGGGCGTCGGATGTTCAAGTTGCAATGAATGTTGAACCCTTAATGAGCCTTGTTAAACCAAACTTACATTATTATGAGGCACAATGTTATTTATATGGTGCAATCGATCTAAATCAACTAAATCATTTCATTGATGATTTACATGAAAATGAGCATAGAGCAAGGGTGCAGTTAACTTATCTTAAATCTCGTGAAACTTATGTGAGCTATGAAACTATAGATAAGTTGGTTAGCGTTAACCCTTATACCCGAGGTTTAAAAAAGTTGATGTATGCTTTTTCATGCGAGCATGAGCTGTTGTCTGAGCTAGAACATAATGAGCTGAATGAGAATATAATTCGGTATTACCAATCAGCATTACCAGACTTAAGCCATATTAAGTTTTATTATGTGCAAGCTCTTTATTTTTATGCTCGATTTTTACAAAAAGCTGATAGTTTAGATTTCGAAACTATTTATGAGCAAGGGTTGGGGTTAACTAAAAGGCATCATTATCGATATTGGCAACACAGATTTTTATTATTAAAACAACCCAACTTAGGACGTTATAAACCAGATGATTATCCACTACCTGGAAACCCTGATATTTCGTCATTAGTTGAAAAGCAAGCTAAGTGGATAAAACGAACTTATGGTACAAGCTTGAATCCATTCAATCAGGGCAACACTGAGTTGAAAGCGCTTCCAAGTTAAATCTTTCAATATTATTTTTTTGATGGGGGAGTTTTATAATTCTCCCTGATAAGTTTTAATTAAGCAGTAGAGTAAGCTTAAATTAGATATTAATTAGTGTGACTTAAATTTCAGTCTTATCTTTAAACTCACACAAGTCTTCAATAATACAGCTGCCGCACTTAGGCTTACGCGCCACGCAAGTATAACGACCATGTAAAATGAGCCAGTGGTGTACATCGACTTTGAATTCTTTGGGGATCACTTTTTCGAGCTTTTGCTCAACCGCTACAACGTCTTTACCCATGGCGAGTTTGGTACGGTTAGATACACGAAAAATATGTGTGTCTACCGCTATTACGGGCCAGCCGAAGGCGGTGTTGAGCACTACATTTGCAGTTTTACGGCCAACGCCGGGTAGGGCTTCTAGGGCTTCGCGATTTTCAGGCACAATACTATTATGTTGATTGACGAGAATTTCACACATTTTATAAACGTTGGCGGCTTTTGAATTAAATAAACCGATAGTTTTAATGTAATCACGCAGTGTATCGTGACCTAAATCTAAAATAGCTTGTGGTGTATTGGCAACCGGAAACAGCTTACGTGTGGCTTTATTTACGCCCACATCGGTTGCTTGCGCTGATAGCGTTACTGCAACAAGTAGCTCAAACGGGCTTGAATATTCAAGCTCGGTTTCTGGATGTGGGTTATCGTCGCGCAGGCGCGTGAGTATTTGGTGACGTTTTTCTTTATTCATGCAACTTAAACGCATTATAAAATAATGCGCTTCCCCTTAAGTTAAACTGGTGACCCTTGCTCGCGGCCCTTTTTCAGGCTCTGGTGGAGCAACTTGCTTTGATTTTATTTGTGCGTCAATCACATTTTTAGCGGCGATCAGTAAACCTAAGCCTAAAAATGCGCCGGGTGGTAAAATAGCTAACAAAAATTGGTTATCAAAACTAAAAATTTCAATACGTAAAACGGATGCCCATGGGCCAAGTAATAAATCAGCACCATCAAATAGAGTGCCTTGGCCGATTAATTCACGCATGGCGCCTAAAACAACTAGCACAACCATAAACCCTAAGCCCATCATTAGGCCGTCAAACGCTGATAAATGCACAGGATTTTTAGAGGCATACGCTTCAGCGCGGCCAATGATGGCGCAGTTAGTGACAATCAATGGGATGAAGATCCCCAATGACTGATACAAACCAAATGTGTATGCGTTCATTAATAATTGAATAATCGTTACAAATGCAGCAATGATCATCACAAAAACAGGGATACGAATATCTTTTGGTACCCAATTTCTCACGGCTGAAATAGTAACGTTTGAGCCCACAAGTACCAGTAATGTGGCTAAGCCAAGCCCTAGCGCATTGGTAATTGTGGAGGTGACTGCCAGTAATGGGCATAAACCGAGAAGTTGAACGAGAGCGGGGTTGTTTTTCCACATGCCTTCGTTGATTAGTTCTTTTAACGGGTTATTTGTTTGACTCATAGTTGACCTGCCAAGCATGCGTTTTCTGCCGCAAAAACGTCATCAAAGTGTTGTTGAGCGAATAGCACTGCGTCTTTCACTGAACCTACAACGGCGCGAGGGGTGATGGTAGCGCCTGTAAACTGGTCGAAGTTACCACCGTCTTTTTTTACGGCCCAACGGTTATCGTCGGTGCTTAACACTGTTTGGTCTTTGAAAACGGTGATCCACGGTGATTTTCTAAGTTCTATTTTATCCCCTAAACCGGGCGTTTCTTCATGCTTTGTTACACGCACGCCTGCGATTTCACCATTGGCAAATACCGCGGTTAATAAATCTATATTTCCGCTATAACCCTTAGGCGTAACGTGGCGCATAACGAGTGCAATGTTTTGGCCATTTTTACGCGCGCGATACACGGTTTGCGAGTCACGTGCGCTGAGTAAATCATTCTCGATTAGTGCACAATCTTCGTAGAGGGCATTATCATATAAGTGGGCATCAAGCACTTCTTGCAGTTGTGATGAGAGCTGTTTGCGCTCTTGCTCTGCAATGCTGTCCTTGGTTAAGCTAAAAATAGTGGCTACTGCACCTGTAGTTAACAGTGCAAACAAGGCTAAAATGGCGCCATTTTTTCCCATCGATGATAAAATCATTTATTTACCCCGTGTCCGTAAGTGCGTGGTTGGGTGTAGTAATCAATTAATGGTACCGCCATATTAAGCAGTAATACGGCAAACGCCATGGCATCAGGAAAACCACCAAAAGTACGAATTAAATACACCAATAAACCAATAAATGCGCCGTAAATTAAACGCCCGCGATTTGTTGTGGCGGCCGATACGGGATCAGTTGCAATAAAAAAAGCCCCCATCATTGTCGCACCACTAAATAAATGAAATACCACTCCAGGCTCGGTGCCAGGGGATGCGATATAACCTATCGCACTGCATACGCTAAGCATGGCAATTATACCAACTGGAATATGCCAATTAATTATTTTTGCTTTAATTAGGTATAAACCACCGACTAAGAAACCAAGGTTAACCCATCCCCAACCAAGGCCTGTCCATTGGTTGAATAGTGGGTTTTGCATACTCTCTGACACGGTTAATCCGTGAGCTACGTCGGTTTTTATCGTATCAAGCGGTGTGGCCATTGTTACGCCATCAACGCCAACACGCATCTGATCTAGGCTGAAACCACTGCTCGTAAAACCATTAAAAATCAGTGCTAGCTGTTGGCTTAAGTCGATTGATTTACCAAGTAATTCGTTAACGGGGAGCCAGCTTGTCATTTGCACAGGGAAAGAGATAAGCAATAGCACATACGCAGCCATAGCGGGGTTAAATAAATTAAAACCAAGGCCACCATAAAGCTGTTTGACAATAACGATAGCGAAAAAGCAACCTATTACAATTACCCACCATGGGGCTAATGGCGGAATGCTTAGGGCTAACAACACGCCAGTTAACCATGCACTACCATCACTAAGTGCAGGCCAAATAGCGCGCTTGCGAATACGCATAATGATAGCTTCACACACACTGACGGTCACTAACGCTAAAATAAGTTGAATTAAGACACCAGTACCAAAAAAATACAGTTGGGCAATAAGTCCAGGAATGCAGGCTAAAATCACTGTGAGCATTAATCTGCTGAGTGATTTATGGCTGTGGCTATGGGGCGAGCTGGCCATAGTTAGCTTCATGACTTATCACTTCCTTCTTTTAGTAGTTTTTTTGCTTTAGCACGCGCAATGGCGGCAGCTACAGCGGCTTTTTTCTTCTCTTGAGCTGTTAATTCAGGTTTTTCTTTTACGGGTGCTTGAGCTTCTATATTTTGCTCGAATGTTGCGGATGTTTCACTTGTCTCAGTTTGAGGATTTGCCTCATCAGCTTGCTCCTTCGCGGCTTTTTTAGCTTTAGCACGTGCAATGGCAGCAGCTATTGCCGCTTTTTTATCATCCACTGGTGTATTTTCTACTGTTTCTTCTTCAGTATTTACCTTTTCTGATGCAGCGAGTTGCTCAGCTTGCGCGGCTTTTTTAGCTTTAGCACGCGCAATGGCAGCAGCTATTGCCGCTTTTTTATCATCCACTGGTGTATTTTCTATTGTCGCTTCTTCAGTATTTACCTTTTCTGATGCAGCGAGTTGCTCAGCTTGCGCTGCTTTTTTAGCTTTAGCACGCGCAATGGCGGCGGCCACTGCCGCTTTTTTGTCATCCGCTGGTGTGTTTTCTACTGTCGTTTCTTCAGTATTATTATTCTTTGATGCAGCGAGTTGCTCTGCTTGTGCGGCTTTTTTTGCTTTAGCACGCGCAATGGCAGCAGCTACAGCTGCTTTTTTATCATCAACTGGAGCATCCTCGGTCGTTGTTGATGCATCAGCTTGCGCGGCTTTTTTAGCTTTAGCGCGCGCAATGGCGGCAGCTACAGCCGCTTTTTTGTCATCAACAAGGGCATCCCCGGTAGTTGTTGATGCATCAGCTTGTGCGGCTTTTTTAGCTTTAGCGCGCGCAATGGCGGCAGCCACAGCAGACTTTTTGTCATCAACAGGGGCATCTGAATGTGTAGCCTCATTAGTATCAGCAGCGGCTTTTTGTTCTTTATAAAGACGCGCTTGCTCTTTACGTGCGGCACGCTCTTTTGCTACTTCGCTATTATCAGGCTCTAGCTGATCGCCTTGTTTTTTTGCTTTAGCGCGAGCAATTGCTGCGGCAACAGCCGATTTTTCATCGTCTTTTGCGGGCTTATTACTTACGCGAGCTAACGCATCGGCTATCTTTTGTTTTTCATCGGCTGATTTTTCGGTGGCAGGTTTACGCTTATGACGGTTTTTTCGGGCTTCTTGTTCGCGTTCTAATCGGGCATTACGCAATTCAAAACGTACTTTTGCGCGTTCAGCTTTAATTTGCTCTTCTTGTTTTTCTTTAATTTCAGCTTTTGCAACGCGATAGTATTGAACAAGAGGGATCTCACTTGGGCAAACATAGGCGCATGCGCCACATTCAATACAGTCAAATAAGTTATGCTCTTTTAACTTGTCGTACTCTTGAGATTTAGCAAACCACTGCAATTGTTGAGGCAATAAAGAGGCAGGGCAAGCATCTGCACATGCGCTGCAGCGAATACAGGCTTTTTCAGGGCCGGGCTCTGCAAGTTCATTATGATCAGGGGCTAAAATACAGTTGGTCGTTTTGACTACACCAATACGCACGGTGGGTAATGTAAACCCCATCATTGGGCCACCCATTACAACACGTTGCTGTGGTACAGGTGAGAAACCTTGGCAGTCGAGTAAGTGTTTTATCTCTGTGCCCAAGAGTGCCCAGACATTGCCGGGCTTATGAATCGTATTACCTGTTACGGTGATCACGCGTTCTATAAGTGGCTTACCTTCATAAACGGCTTGATTAATCGCGAATAAAGTACCCACATTTTGTACGAGCACGCCAATATCAGCAGGGATCCCACCGCTAGGTACTTCTTTGTTTGTGAGCAACTTAATCAGCTGTTTTTCGCCGCCTGACGGATAAATAGTCGGCACAGTCTGAACAATGATGTTATCAGCGTGCTGTGCGGCTTTTTTCATCGCTGCAATTGCATCGGGTTTATTATCTTCGATGCCAACAATAGTAAGGGTTGGAGTGAGTAATTGCTGCATCACTTCAATTCCGTTAATGATCCCTTGTGCGTGTTCTTGCATAAGTAGATCGTCAGCGGTTATATAAGGTTCACATTCAACAGCATTGACAACTAAATATTCAATGGCCTTTCTACTATCGGCTTTGATGTAAGTAGGAAAACCAGCTCCCCCCATACCAGCAATACCACTTTGATGAATGATATCTATAAGTTGTTCATGCGATAATTTACTCGGATCGGAAGCTACATGCAGCTCACACCAGGTATCTTCGCCATCTGGTATTATAATTACACTGAGTTCTGGCAGTGCAGAAGGGTGCGCAGATGGGGCGTGGCAAATATCTTCTATCACGCCTGATGTAGGTGCATGAACAGGTACTGACCAATTAGCGATAGGTTGTGTAAGCGCTTGTCCTTTTAATACGCGTTGGCCTTTTTCAACTATAAGTTGTCCATTGGCACCAATATGTTGCTTAAGAGGCACAACAAGTTTATCGGGCAGGGGTAGGCGAGTAATAGGCTGTGTGCTAGACAGTGTTTTTTGCCCAGGTGGGTGGATCCCACCTGGAAATGGCCACACTTTACCTTTTTTTATTTGATTTAGTAATTGTTCCATGTGGCTTCCTAATCTACCTGCGTGATTTCAATTGTATTTAACTGCCATTTCCAATTTTGCTTAGTTTGCTCAATGGGTAGCATATCAATACAGTCTACAGGGCAGGGTTCAACACACAGGTCGCAACCAGTACATTCATCAATAAGCACTGTATGCATTTGGCGTGTAGCACCAACAATGGCATCTACAGGGCAGGCTTGAATACACTTTGTGCAACCAATACATTCATCCTCACGAATATAGGCAACAGTTTTAACCGGCTCAGCTTGTTCGCCGCCAGCTAATGGTTTGGCTTCAACACCCATTAAATCAGCTAGTTTTTTTACTGTTGACTCACCACCGGGAGGGCATTTATTAATCTCGTCACCGTTGGCGATAGCTTCAGCATAAGGACGGCAACCCGGGTAGCCACACTGACCACACTGGGTTTGCGGTAAAATAGTGTCAATTTGTTCTACAATAGGGTTACTTTGTACACGAAAGCGCACAGCGGCAAACCCTAATATCAACCCAAAGATGAGCGCAAGTGAACCAAGCGCAATTAATGCATAAAACAAGGTCATGTTAAAATTTCACTAATCCTGTAAAGCCCATAAAGGCCATAGACATCAAACCAGCTGTGATCATGGCAATTGATGCGCCTTTAAAAGGGGTAGGTACGTCTGCAGCAGCCAAACGTTCACGCAGTGCTGCGAATAAAACAAGTACCATAGAAAAGCCAACGGCAGCACCAAAGCCATATACCGCTGATTGTAAAAATGAGTGATCTTCTTTGATGTTTAGCAAGGCAACACCCAATACCGCACAGTTGGTGGTGATCAAAGGTAAAAATATACCGAGTAAGCGATAAAGTGTCGGGCTGGTTTTTCTAACGACCATTTCAGTAAATTGAACGACCACAGCAATGACTAAAATAAAGCTCATAGTACGCAAAAAGGTAATATCAAGCGGGATCAAAATATATTGATTGACTAAATAGCTTGTTACCGAGGCAAGAGTTAATACAAAAGTGGTTGCAAGTGACATGCCTATAGCGGTATCTAGCTTGCCAGATACCCCCATAAATGGGCATAAACCTAAAAACTGTACTAATACAAAGTTATTAACCAACACAGTGCCGATCAACAGCAAGACATATTCTGTCATGTTCGCCTCAAGCTATAATAAACGTCGACATTATCCTTTTTTATTGGCTGTTTAACAACACGTAGAAGGCAAATATACAAAACCAATGCAATATATAATTTCATACCATAGTTATTCATACAATGAGCATGTTCCTATACAGGTTATACCAATCGACTTAAATATTTAACCATTCTAGCGGGCTAAATAAAGCGCTAACAGCGTTAGTAATTTTTCATGTACGAATGCATGGATGCAGGAGTTAGAGCAATGCAGGAGCAATTGCCGAGAACAACACCATGTCAAAATTTCTGCCTTGTTATCACTGTATTTACTTGTCGCTATAAGTGGTCAGTAACTTAATACGATTGGCATTAATTGCTCTGGGATTATTAATTACTCATATAACAGTTGCATATGATAATTATGATATACCCAAGCCATCTCAAGATGCAGACTTCAGCGTTTCACAGGTGTTTAATATCAAGGCGTTACTTTGCAACAATGGCAGTCCCTTTTAAGAAGTAACAACGCTGAGAGTAAGCGCCTGTGAAACGCCCAACGGGTTGGTTTAAAAGCAATTTATACTGCGTTATTGATTTTAACAAGGGAACAACCATTATTTGCAATCAATGCCTTGCCTAAATTGCTTTTAATTCCAACTGAAACTCGCATCTTGAGGTGGCTTGGGTATAGCTATTGGATTAAGCTAACGAGTGCGTTAAAAGTTAGATACGATTTTGCTACAGAGGGGGATCTTAAGCCTGAGATAGCAAAAAGGGCTCTGCATATGCTGGAGCCCTTTTTATATAACTAAGCGTTGAATCTTTTAAGGTGTTTCTATATATCTTTTGGTTTTTCGATGTAATAACCTTGTACGCCATCTAAACATAAAGTTTCAACAATGTGTTTTTCTTCTTGGCTTTCAACACCTTCAGCGAAAACGCTAACCCCAATTCGGTGTGCTAAATCTACCATTAAACGCATGAAATACTGATTGTTTTTATCTTCTTCAAGACCGCGAGTATAACTTGCATCCATTTTGATAAAATCAGGTTTCAAATCACGGAAAAATTTAAATGAGGTTAAACCAACACCAAACCGCTCAACTGTAATACGCGCACCAACACGATGTATCATATCAATAAAGCGTTTACTGGCTTTAATATTTTGTTGTAAGCCAAACTCACTGACTTCAAATACCAGCTTTGAAGCAATATTCGTCTCTTTAAGTAAGCGCCTTTCTAACCAAATAACAAATTGATCATTATGGGCACTGGATGCAGTAACGTTGAGTCCAAAATATTTTTCAGAGAAATTACGACTTTTTATTTTTTCAAGAGAAGTATCAATAATTAAACGATCAATTTCAATCGCCATATCCAGTTTTTCAGCCATCGCTAAAAATGAGGCCGTAGGAAGAACTTGGTTTTCAGCGGTTTTAAAACGCACTTGTATTTCAGCATAGGCTTTAATACTTTTACCAATTGGCATTATATTTTGCATTACTAAATGAACACGTTCGGCTTCTATTACTTCATTTATAACTTTACGCCAATTTTGATTACCAAAACCAGCACTCACATTATTTACTAAATCAGTTTCGCGCTGTACATGCCATGCATTTGTTTGTTTTGATTGTGCCATGCTCATAGCATTATCTACAATTGAGAGTAACTCTCCCAATGGTTTACCTTTCTCGTAACCAACAATGCCTGTGTTTGCCACCGAGCTTAGTTCTTGGTTTTGTTGGTATTGAGTAAAGCGTGATTGTAAATTATCACCAAAACGTTCAGATTCTTTAAGCGGAACATTGGGTAAAACAACCGCAAAATCAGAGCTATTTAAGCGAAACACTTTGCTGTCAGTGTATGTGCCACTAATATGCTTGATAATATCAGCAACAGCTTTGATGTATTCATCACCTCTTTGGTAACCGCGTGTTTGGTTTATTGATTGTAATTCACTACAACGTATCATGGCTAACGAACCAAAGGTGCTCTTTTCACTGCTTTCGATATTCTTTTCATAATACTCTACAAACATATTACGATTGCCCAGCTCAGTTACTACATCTTTATATGCTTCTTGTTTTATAGAATGAGCGGCATTTTCAATATCGTCATGTTTACTTTGTAAAAAGTGAGATAAACGATTAAAGCTCGGAATTAAATCTGCGCCCAGTCGTTTTATCTTACTGTTATCAATCGCTGTTTCAAGACCTGCTTCTACTTGGTTTTGATTAATATAAACATCAATAACTTCTGCTACGGTCATACTGATATTTCTATTTAAGCGTTTGAACATCGCTTTCATAAAAATAACAGGGATGATTGCTACAATGCCTGAAATCAAAATAACGATAAATAGGGCTTGTTGTAACAGGGAAGCAAGGCTAACAGCGTTGATTGTAAATTCTACTTTAATGTCAGCGGCGCTATTAACGGCAAATTGTGGCCGAATAGAATTAAACCTTGATTCAACAAATTTAGCAAAAGCGGGTAGTTGAATAGGGGATTGGATATTGATTACTTCTTTACCGTCGTAATCACGCAATATAAAAGAAGAAAATGTATTTCCATCAGCAAGTGCGCGCTGAATTTTCTCTGGGTTTATTTCAGAGATAGAATGAGAGTTAATATAGTTACTAACTACGAGTTGTGCTTTCTTTTGGGCATTACTTGCAGCACCGTCGAAGGCCGCAGCTATAAAGTAACCACCAACACTTGCAAATAGTAGCCAAGATAACAATTGTATAAATATAAGTTTTTTAAAGCCAGCCATGTCTTAGTCTTTCAGTCGTCCAAAAGGGAAGGAGTCAAATCCTTGATCAATCAAAATTTCTTATACTTGTCAGTATGATTAACAGAGTGTATTAATTTGATATGTGTAGGGTAGTGGAATTATACAGGAAAGTCTATTTGATTTGTGCAAGTTAAGTTGGCTCCCCCTCCCCGACTCGAACGGGGGACCTGCGGATTAACAGTCCGTCGCTCTAACCAACTGAGCTAAGGGGGAACTACAATAACTTATATGATTTGGCTCCCCCTCCCCGACTCGAACGGGGGACCTGCGGATTAACAGTCCGTCGCTCTAACCAACTGAGCTAAGGGGGAACTACAATCATATTACATAAACTTGGCTCCCCCTCCCCGACTCGAACGGGGGACCTGCGGATTAACAGTCCGTCGCTCTAACCAACTGAGCTAAGGGGGAATCGTTTATGGTTGAAAAACTTGGCTCCCCCTCCCCGACTCGAACGGGGGACCTGCGGATTAACAGTCCGTCGCTCTAACCAACTGAGCTAAGGGGGAAGCGTATATGCCTTTCAACGGGGCGAAATATTAATGACCGCGCCGCAAACTGTCAACACATAAAAGTCATAAATTAAAAAAAGAAGTCTATTCGATGTTTTTATGTTCGATCTGATGGTTTTATGACAGAGATTGCCTGTTTATTGATTAGTTACCCGCGGTTTAAAAACAGGCAAAACCACAAAAGCGGCTGTTATTTAAACAAACGCGATAATTGAATAATCACGTAAATGATTATTTGGATACTTAAATGGAGTCAAATTTATAAAATCAGTCTTTTTCTATGAGAATTAAAATAATGTGTTCAGTACTTTTTATTGATTAAATATTAACTTCTTGATTTGTTCCGAACTGTATTTATAGATGAACAAGTAAAATAAAGAGAGCCTTAATAAAAATACGTTAGTAACGCGGTGGCATGCTTTCATTTCAAATTATTGTGGTAGTTATATTTAAAAACAGCTAACTAGCTTATATGGAGTGTACAGAAAAGAGGTTTAGTGAGACTCAAAGATAGTGTATTTACACGCTAAGTTTGTTTTTTGAGCTGTTTAAGTCAATTCTGTTAAAGTTAGTATTTGCCAACTAAGTTATAGAGCAGTATTTGAGGTTGCTTCAGAAGCCTTTATAAATGCGGCTTTGAGAGAGTTATCCACGGTTTCTGTGGATAACTCTGTTTATGAAACTTTAAGAACATCTGCGGGACTACTGTTCTAGGGCTCTGTAAGGATATCAAGCATTAAAATCAGTTTTTTTTAATGCTTATAAAACAGTGGTTTAATAAAGCATTGTAAAAGTAGCGCCTTTGATGAGTAAATTTATTCGTGACGATTTGATATACAAAATTATTGTGTAAAAAATCAGCGTTTCACGCAGCGTTTTTGTAATTTTAGTTATTTAAATGTATTTTTATTGTTTTAATAGGGGTTTAATACAAATTTATTTATGAAGGGCGTAAAAAAGTAAGTTTTCCTTACTTTATCAGCGGTTTTCTAACTCAATTTACATTCAGTGTATAAATGCGTGGCTTGCAAAGCGATGATGCTTTAAAATAGTCTGCTTAGTAAAAGAGGCTTATTTATTCTCATGCGTGCAACCTTGCAGACCAAAACATCTCCCGATTTATTAAATGCCCCCATATTACCAACATTGAAAAAAATGACGATCCCGATGATATTCGGCATGATCACGTTAATGATGTTTAATATCGTTGATACATTTTTTATTAGTTTACTTGGAACAGAACCCTTAGCTGCGGTGAGTTTTACCTTTCCGGTTACGTTTACCGTCATTAGTTTGGCGATCGGGCTTGGCATTGGTACATCAGCTGTTATTGCTAAAGCGCTGGGGAGTAATAAATTAGAAGAAGCACGTTTTGATGCCAGCATGGCATTGTTAATTGCAGTGGTAATGGTGTTGTGTTTATCGTTGCTGGGTTATGTGCTGATCAATCCAATATTTACTTTATTAGGTGCCAGTGAGCAGGTATTGCCGTTGATCCATGACTATATGAGTGTTTGGTTTATTGGTAGTGTATTTTTAATTACGCCAATGGTTGGTAACTCAGTGTTGAGGGCCAGTGGTGATACAACAACACCCAGTATTGTAATGGGCGGGGCAGGGCTGATTAATGCGGTGCTTGATCCAATGCTTATTTTTGGTTTCGGACCCATTCCCGCACTAGGTATTCAAGGCGCAGCAATAGCCAGTGTCATTGCGTGGTCTGTGGCTGTAGTGATCATTTTATATTTACTAGCCGTAAAAAAAAGGCTTCTCAGTTTAAAAGCAAAAAAACAAACTGCGATAAGTTCGATTCGTAAAATTTTAAAAATTGGATTACCAGCAGCGGGCGCTAATATGCTTACTCCTATTGCAATGGCGATCATGACGATGCTTGTGGCGTTTCATGGGCCAGAGGCCGTTGCGGCATTTGGGGTCGGAAGTCGGATTGAGTCAATTGCTAGTTTAGTGGTGTTAGCTTTATCGATGACTTTACCTCCGTTTATCAGCCAAAACTTTGGAGCAGGTAAACTTGGACGAGTTAAAGAAGCTTACACAACAACTTTAAAGTTTGTGATGATCTGGCAATTTATTATTTATTTAGTATTGATTGCATGCGCGGGGGTAATCAGTCAATTGTTCGGTAAAGAGCAAGTGGTTATCGATGTTATACAATTATTTATATATATTTTGCCGCTGAGTTATGGTTTTCAAGGTGTTATTATTTTATCAAATTCGTCATTCAACGCGTTGCATAAACCAATGAATGCATTGTTTTTAAGTGTGATTAGATTATTTATATTTTATATCCCTTTTGCTTATTTAGGTAATGAGCTTGCAGGTCTGAAGGGGCTATTAATTGGTGCAGCTATTGGTAATGTTTTTACAGGTATAGTGGCATATAAATGGTTTATGAAAGAGCTTAATGCAATAAGTAATCAACCAATTAAGGAGTGCCATGCATGAGTGACCATTTTCAATTGGTATCAAAGTTTACCCCTAGTGGCGACCAACCAAGCGCGATTGCTCAGTTGTGTGAAGGGCTAGAAGCTGGCCTTGCTCATCAAACTTTGTTAGGCGCAACGGGCACGGGTAAAACGTTTACAATGGCTAACATAATAAGTGATTTGAATCGTCCAACGATCATCATGGCACATAATAAAACGTTAGCAGCGCAGCTATATGGCGAGATGAAAGAGTTTTTTCCTCATAACGCAGTTGAATATTTTGTATCGTATTATGATTACTATCAGCCTGAGGCGTATGTAGTTTCAAGTGACACATTTATTGAAAAAGATGCATCAATTAACGAACACATAGAACAAATGCGGCTCAGTGCAACAAAAGCGTTATTAGAGCGCCGGGATACGATTATTGTGGCATCGGTATCAGCTATTTATGGTTTGGGCGATCCTAAATCATATATGAAGATGATGCTGTTATTAAAAGTAGGCGAAAAAGTTGATCAGCGCGATATGCTGCGTCGCTTAGCTGAAATTCAGTATACACGTAACGATATTGATTTTAGTCGTGGTACTTATCGCGTTCGTGGTGAAGTTGTGGACATTTTTCCTGCGGAGTCAGACACGTTTGCAGTACGAGTAGAAATGTTTGATGATGAAATAGAACGCTTGAGCATTTTTGACCCATTAACGGGCGCTGTTGAGAAACATATTGTCCGTGCAACTATCTATCCTAAAACGCACTACGTGACACCTAGAGAAAAAATTCTTGATGCGGTTGAGCATATCAAGGCTGAATTAAAAGATCGTCGTGCGCAGTTGCTCAGTGCGAATAAGTTAGTCGAAGAGCAGCGAGTTGCACAGCGTACTCAGTACGATATTGAAATGATGACCGAGCTGGGTTATTGCTCAGGCATAGAAAACTACAGTCGTTATTTATCAGGGCGTACACCGGGCGATCCACCACCAACTTTACTCGATTATTTACCTGATGATGCATTGATGATCATCGACGAGTCCCACGTTACAGTGTCGCAAATAGGCGCCATGTATAAAGGCGACCGTAGTCGTAAAGAAAACCTCGTAGAATATGGTTTTCGTATGCCATCAGCAATGGATAACCGACCACTGCGTTTTGAAGAATTTGAAGCAATTGCACCGCAAACTATTTATGTCTCAGCAACCCCTGGTGATTTTGAGCTTGAACGCTGCGGTGATGACATTGCTGAGCAAGTTATTCGCCCAACGGGCTTACTTGACCCACAAATTGAAGTGCGTCCAGTTGCTACACAAGTTGATGATTTACTGTCGGAGATATACAAGCGCGTTGAGATTGATGAACGGGTATTAGTAACCACGTTGACTAAACGTATGTCAGAAGATTTAACCGATTACCTTGCTGAGCATGATGTAAAAGTGCGTTACTTGCATTCGGATATAGATACTGTTGAGCGGATTGAGATAATTCGTGATTTTAGGGCCGGTGTATTTGATGTGTTGGTGGGCATTAACTTACTTCGAGAAGGTTTAGATATGCCAGAAGTGTCGCTTGTTGCGATACTTGATGCAGATAAAGAAGGCTTTTTACGTTCAGCACGCGCAATTATTCAAACGATTGGCCGTGCCGCTCGTCACCTTAATGGTCGTGCAATTTTATATGGCGATCGCGTGACTAAATCAATGGCTAAAGCGATTGACGAAACGCAGCGCCGCCGTGAGATCCAACATGCTTATAATGTAAAGCATGGCCTTGAGCCGCAAGCGTTAATTAAGAAAATCACCGATATTATGGATACCGGCGAACAAGCGGGTCCAAAAGACAATTTAAAACTGATCCGTAAAGAAAGTAAACAAGTGCTAAGCGCTAAAGAGATTGCAGTGCAAATCAAGCAACTTGATGCAAAAATGCATGCCTATGCCAGTGACTTAGAATTTGAAAAAGCCGCATCTGTACGTGATGAAATCCATGAACTACAACAACAGTTAATTAAAAATGCATAATTTTACACCCCTTATTACAGCACT
The DNA here is from genome assembly GCF_001653135.1 of Pseudoalteromonas neustonica. Taxonomy (GTDB): domain Bacteria; phylum Pseudomonadota; class Gammaproteobacteria; order Enterobacterales; family Alteromonadaceae; genus Pseudoalteromonas; species Pseudoalteromonas neustonica. The sequence continues at coordinate 17,451 of NZ_BDDS01000028.1, read as the reverse complement.
CGAAGGTGCGCCTTTGGCAAACAATGAACTTTGCCGTGTTTTTCATGGCCGTGGGCACACTACGCCGCAATTAAGTCATTTAAATATTGATTTTTATCCGCCATGTTTATTTTTAGTATCGTATGAAGAAGTGGATGATCAAACATTATTGCAGTTAAGCGAGCTTGTATGGCAGTGGTCACAAACGCACGCAAAGGAGCTCATTACGTCGCTGGTGTTTCAACAGCGCGCAGGCCAGCAAACAAAAAACAGCTTGTTATATGGCGAGTTACCACAACCGCATACAGTAAAAGAAGGCGCTGCCACCTTTTTAGTTGACTTAATGAGCCGCCAAAACACCGGTATTTTCCCTGATATGCGCAGTGGTCGAGAGTTTGTGCAAGCGCAGAGTAAACACGCTAAGGTGCTTAACTTATTTTCGTACACGTGTGGGTTTTCAGTGGCGGCAATGCATGGTGGTGCAGATAGTGTTGTAAACATGGATATGAATAAAGGAGTGCTACGCACTGGCAAACAAAATCACCAATTAAATGGCTTTGATCGCGGCGTAAGTTTTTTACCGCACGATATTTTAAAATCGTTTGGCAAGCTCAAAAAAGCAGGGCCTTTTGATTTAATTATTGTTGATCCACCCAGCTTTCAAAAAGGCAGCTTTATACTCACTAAAGATTATCAAAAAGTATTGCGTCGCTTGCCAGAGGTACTCAATAGCAACACGCAGCTATTGTTATGCGCTAACAGCCCAGAATTAAGCGAAGAGTCGTTTAAAATGCTCATTAGCGAGCATACGCAAGGTGCAATTGAGTTTGTTAAACGTTTAGCACCTACGCAAGGTTTTGTTGATGTAGACAGTGATAGAAGCTTAAAAGTGTTGATCTATAAAACGTCGCAATCGTCACTATAAATGAAATTGAGTAACCGCCTTAATACTATAAACACATTGATCACAGAGTCTTACGATGTCATTTGGGATTGTTGCTGTGATCATGGGTTTTTGGGTATGGCGATTTTAAAGCGCAATCTTGCGGATAAAATTATTTTTGTTGATATTGTGCCTGCATTAATGGCTGATTTGAGCAAAACATTAACTCGTTTTAGCTGCGCGAAAACAGCTAAACAGTGGCAGGTAAAGTGTCAGGACGTTGGCAGTCTTGAACTAACTCCTTCAGCAAAGCAACTTGTTATTATTGCTGGTGTGGGAGGGGAATTATTGCTTAAGTTAGTACAGCAAATAATAATAAATAACACCAATCATGATTTATCAAAATTAAGCTTTATTTTATGCCCAGTACATCATACTTATAGCTTGAGAAAAGGGCTGCTTAAATTAGGCTTAGGCTTAGTTACAGAGCAAATAGTATTAGAAAATAAACGTTTTTATGAAGTTTTACACGTTAGTTTTGAAAGCGAACAACCTATTAGCTCAACAGGTACAATTATGTGGGAAGAAAACAACACAGCTCATAGAATGTATCTTTGCCAGTTAATTAAGCATTACACACGTATGATAAATAAAGACCCTGTATATTTTCAAAACGTGCTCAATGATTATCAACAATTAGTTGAATTAAAAACCTAAAATAACAGGTCTTGTGTGATCTATTTGTCATATTACTCTCGTAGAGTACATATAATTTACGCCTGCCTTGCGCAAATATATTTGGTTTATTTATGCTCGATAAAAACACACAGATTGGTTCACATCCAAAAAATAACACTAAATGGCCACAAAGCTTTGAGCAGCCAATTTCATATGCACCGTTGGTACAACTTGCTAATAAAAATTGGGTTGTACCGCAGCACTTTTTACGTTACCAACACTCTCTCGACAGTGTTAATGAAGTACTAAGTAATATTGAATTTTCAGCTCACTTTAGGGTGCTAGCAGCCAAAAAAGACAATCAAATTTATCTGCAAGTTGCGATACTTAGCCCTGATAATTACCAAAGCGGCAACAAAGCTAAAAAACTGCTGTTTGGTAGGCGTTGGTATGTTGAAGAAAACTTGCCTACGTCAGAGCTCATTCAAACTGCTTTGCTGGCTTTAAAAGTTGCAAGAGAGCACGAAGTACGTGAACTTTTTCAGTTAACACACGAAAGTGGTTTAAGTACGCCATTTAATAACCATCATGATTTGCCTTTAATGGCGCAAAATTCGGAATTGATCTGTAATCAAAATTATCAGGCTAATGACATTGATGCCATTATCGCGCGATGTATATTTGCAGGTGAGCAGTTACGTTTAATTGCAATACAGACTATCAATAGCGATAACTACTTATACACAGTACAACTTACGTGCGATGAGTGTCAGTTAGGTGAGTTTAATGCTAAGACGGTTGTATTTTTGGCATCAGATAGCTCAGCAAACGGTTTTTTACATGGCTTAATAAATGCGTTAATTAAAATCAGTAATGATTATGTTAACGAGCATTTTAAATACAATGGATTTGCGCGTTTTAGCCAGCACGTTGTAGCTGAGCAAATAGGGCTGCTAAGTGTTGTGCTGCGCTCTCATAATGCACTAAATTTGTGTTCATTAGGTAAGCAGTCTGCAAATCAACTTAATTTTGAAATTGACAGTGGTAGAGCCCCTCAAGGATGTAATCAAGCTATCAGTGGTTTTTTAGCTGCTCATGGGATTGAGCAGCCAGAAAATGCGCACTTATACCAATTTAACGTGTTATAGCTTATTTATTTCTTGTTTTACCGCAAAGCTAGAATCAGTCACGATAGCTTCAAGCGTTTGTACTCGTTCTTTGAGTGCAAGCACTTCAGCGTTTACCGCGCTCAGTTGTTTGTTTGAATCACTGTTGTTATTTTGCATCTTGTGTTTAAACTCAAGGTGCTTTTTATACATATCGTAAATCACACCTGAACCTACAGATATAAATACGATTAACACTATCATCGTAGTACCAGACATAACTTCTTTCCTTAAAATACCGTTGTTAGCACAAAGTATAACCTTATATTTGCGAGTATAAAGCTGACAATTGTAACTTAATTTGTAAATATGCTTTGTTTCGATCTGGTTTTGGCGAAATAGCACGTGTTAAATTATACAATGGCCCCATATTTATTGAATCGTACTTATCTATGCTTATCAGCGAAAGTGAATAAATAATTATGCTAAAAAATAAAATTCCCCCCGTTATTGTTGTACTGTTTTTTGCCGTACTAATGGCGATCATTGCACATTACAGCGTGATTGATTTTACTACTTTTATTGTTTATTTAGCTGTAGTGTTAGTAGTCATTGGCAGCATATTTTGTATTGCGGGTGTAGTGAGTTTTCGTTTAGCAAAAACTACGGTTAATCCAAGTAAGCCAGAGCAAGCCACACGCTTAGTAAGCAAGGGGATCTATAAATACACCCGTAACCCTATGTATGTTGGTTTTGCATTTATACTCGCAGGCTGGGGGGTCTGGTTGGGTTCTCTATGGGCTATTTTGTGTGTGTTTGGGTTTGTTTTTTATTTGACGGTGTTTCAAATAATTCCAGAGGAACATGCACTACAAAGGTTATTTGGGCAAGACTACAGTGACTACAAAGCGCGGGTAAGGCGTTGGCTTTAAGTAAAAAGGCTATTGTTATAATAAAATAATAGCCTCTATATACCCAAACATCGTAAATTTATAAATCTTGCTTGGGCTAATATTTAGTTATTCGTACTCAATTGGATCTGTCATGTTATTCAGAGTAAATGCTTCTAAACGTTCTTGGCAAGCACCACATTTACCACAAGCCTTTTCACGACCGTTATAGCAGGTCCATGTTTGGCTATAATCTAAACCCATTTTGATGCCATCGGTTAGAATATCTATTTTAGTGTTGTTCAAGTATGGGCTGAAAATTTCCACTGCATCGTAGTTAGCAATACGGCAAACATCATCCATCTTTTGTACAAACTCAGGACGGCAATCTGGGTAAATAGCATGATCTCCAGAGTGAGCGCCATAATAAACTTGGCTCGCTTTTAGCGATACAGCATAACCTACGGCCAGTGATAGCAAAATCATGTTGCGGTTAGGCACTATGGTGCTTTTCATGTTCTCAGCTTCGTAGTGACCTTCAGGGACTTCAATATCGTCAGTTAACGACGAGCCGCCAATTAATTGATTAATTGCTGAAATATCAACGATTTTGTGCGGAACGTTTAATTTTTCACACACATTTGCAGCAACTTTAAGCTCTTTTACATGACGCTGACCATAGTCAAATGACAGGGCATAAACATCGTGGCCTTGCTGCAGGGCTTTATTTAATACGGTAAATGAGTCCATACCGCCGGAATAAATCACAACTACTTTTTGCGTCATAACTGTTTTGCTCTTAGTTTTAATAGAGGTTTATATCAGGGCGCGATATACTACACGGCTGGAGCATAAATAACAATTTTTGACCGTGGTTTTTGATTTTTCAAATCAGGGTACTGTGCTCGTAATAAATGCCAAGCAGTAAGTGAGATGTCTTTTGTACAAAATTAATGAAATATTCGAAACAATCCAAGGTGAAGCGAGTTTTACAGGCACGCCTTCGATCTTTTTGCGTTTGCAAGGTTGCCCTGTGGGCTGTGCTTGGTGTGATACTAAACAAACGTGGGAAGTAGACAATGTATTTAAAGTCTCTCTGGATGAAACCGTTGAAAAAAAAGCCGATTCAGATCACTGGGCAGATGCATCTGCAGAACAAATTTTAGCGCTATTTGCAGCGCGTGGCTATCGTGCAAAGCATGTGGTGATCACTGGCGGCGAGCCATGTATGTACGACTTAAATCCTGTCTGTAATTTACTGCATGAAAATGGCTTTAGTACACAGATTGAAACCAGCGGCACATTTGAGATTTTAGCCCCAGCACAAACGTGGGTTACTGTTTCACCTAAAATTAATATGCGTGGCGGCTACGAGGTGCTCAGTACAGCAATGAAGCGCGCTGATGAAATAAAACACCCCATCGCGATGCAAAAGCACGTAGAAGAACTTGAAGAGTTATTCGCTAAAACAGGCGTAAGCCCTAAACTTGTTTACCTGCAACCAATTAGCCAAAAGGTATCAGCTACAAAACTGGCGATTGAAACGTGCATTGAAAAAAACTGGCGCTTATCAGTGCAAGTACACAAATATTTAGGAATAAGCTAAGCGGCTGCGCCGGGTTAGCGGGGCTGTAAGTTTTCATCCGTAAGCCTTAATTTTAGCCTGGTGTTAAAATAAAGCTGAGTAGGTTGAGTTGGGTACAACGAAACCCAACAAACCACTTTACTTATACCAACTAGCTTAGATATAGGGTCTACTTAATTCGTTAAATTGTTCAAATATTTATACAGATTAGTATGATATATCCACTTCGTAAATCGTGATAATTAGTTTATTATGCGCGACTCAATATACACACTACAAACGACTAGGCTTATATGTCCGCAAACGCGCTATACACAGATCTCTCCGATTACTATGACTTAATGTGCGCAGATATAGATTATCAAGCCCAAAGCTCTTCTATTCATAGGTTGCACCAAATCTTTGGTAATAAGGGAAATACGCATCTTGATTTAGCGTGCGGCACGGGCCCGCATGTTCGTCATTTTATTAACTACGGTTATCAAAGTAGTGGACTCGACATAAATCAACCAATGCTAGACAGAGCAACAATTCGCTGCCCAGAAGCGCAATTCTCACTGCAAAACATGAGTGAATTTGTTGTCACTGAGCAATTGGATTTAATTACCTGCTTTTTGTATTCAATCCATTACTGTGATGGTATTGATAAATTAAAAGAATGTATTGTTAGTGCACACAAGGCATTAAAAGATGGCGGTATATTTTGTTTTAACGTCGTTGACAAAAATAAAATAGATAGTGATTCATTTGTAGAGCATACCGCTGAAAACGAAAATAGTTTATTCACATTTCGCTCAGGATGGAGCTACAGTGGCAGTGGCGAAAAACAGTCATTAAAGCTCAGTATTACAAAAGTAACAGCAGACGACACTCTCGTATGGCACGATGAACATCCGATGGTTGCTTTGGGCTTTGCCGAGTTAAAAGAAGCCCTAAAGCCTTACTTTGAAATACATGTGTTTGCGCATGATTATGAAAAAATAACCGCTTGGGATGAAAGATCAGGCAATGCTATTTTTGCTTGTGTAAAAATTTAAAGTAGAAAGTAGAAAGTAGAAAATAAAAAGTAAAGCCAAACTTTGTTAGTCTCATATCAGATACTTACCTATTAGCAATTAAGTTAAGTAGCATCAACGATCAGTGTAAAGGACTGCATTGAATAGTAGACTGGTGCGGCCATTATATAGGCCCAAAGATATAAAAAAGCAACGTAAAAAAACAGCTCCATATATTGAATATAGAGGAAGCGCAATGGCTTGAATCAATACTCAAGTTTTTTAGGTAGTAAACAACAGTTAAAACTAGAAGTCGCAACCAAGGATGTAAAATGCTACAAAGGCGTAGGCTGAGCAGTTGCAGTGCCATCAATAACTTAAGTAATAAACTCTTCAACAAAGCATTTATTTAAGTTAGTTTTTATTCGTCTAGCGTATAAAAACGTGTATTTCCTCTTAGTATATAGATGTAGTTTATTAGTATATTATGGCGCTACCGTTAAGGTATTCAATGCCGGTGTGTAGGGAATAGATAAAACTTGGTTCACCTTTAACTTGCTTAGATCTAGTGTTTTTTTATGTTTGCTTATTGCGTAGTTGTGGTTAATTAAATCGAGTACCGTAAGTGTTGCAGTATTGGCTAACCCCTCACAAATTGACTTCGTAGTATCGCCTATCCGAGTTTGATATATAAAATGCCCGCCTGCCGAGTAGTAAGGTATTTTGAGCAAAGTGTTTTCTGATAGAGGGTCGAAGTTAACTTCAGGGTTAACTGCTATAACGTCTTTAACTCCAACACCTGCACTGGCTCTTATTGAAATTGTGATCAGTGTAAGGGTGTCACCTGGTTGAACTGTATAATGTAATACGGAATGCATAGCGTTTATCCTTGATATGTATGGAAAGTTAGTTGGGGAAATATATTTTTAAAGATAACAAAGAGCTAGGTTACACATGGTTAATAAGCTGCGTTTACTATAAATCATTCATTTTACCAACATGGTAAAATGAATGATTTTATTAGTAAAAGTGACATTTTGCGTATTTTCCCGCCACTTCGGTTCATTAAATAGGCTGAAATATTCACAGATCTTAAATCTAGATTTTACACACCAAAAAACGCAAAAAAGAGAAGTGTATTTTTTTACTGTGTTATCAATGTGTACAAGGAGTGTTCCCACTTATAATACACTACGGTAAAGCATAGGATTTGTGAAATACAGCAAAAGGTCAGATAGTATCTTTTACTGCTTTAACAAACTGATAGTTTGTTTGTGCATCTAAATTAATACTCCAAACCATAGCACCACCAAACTGTGGGTCTTTGCAAATAGCTTGGTATTGATCGCTAATTAACGGGTAAATATTTGCAGGAACATCAGGAACAGTAAAAATACTCGTTCCGGCCGCATCTCTATTAGCTGGCTCACCAATCACAATTAGAGTCTCTGCAGGAATAGACTTTTTAAAGTTAATAAAACTTTTAGATATAAAGTCCACATTTGTTTCTTTACTGCCATCAATATCAGGGAATGGATTGTTGTATGCCTGAATAAACAAATAATCAAAACGATTATTATTTATTGCCTGATCGTACATACGACAATGACCAGTCGAAACCAAGTATAAATCAGAACCTGGAGCGAATTGATTTACCTGAGGGGCAGCTGTAATAAGTAATGTTGGAGCAAGTTGTTTTATGGCCTGACAAAGCTCATCCAAATATTTACCATCACCATTAATTTCCAAATCAAAATCTACGCCAGTGAAACCATAATCTGTTAGGTATTCAACTAGATTCTGAGCAAGCACGACTGTTGAAACGTCATTTGGATTATAGGTATTAATTTCACCACCGACTGAAAATAATACCTGCTGTGCACCCTTGGATTTGGCTTTTTTTATGTCTGCTTTCAAAGCTGTTTCTGAAGGAGATGCAGCAAATGCATCACCAAAAATACCAACAGTGGCACCATCAATTTTACCAAATGCCATCACAATCGCGGTATAACCTTGCTCCGCTGCTTGTGTAAATGTGATGTTTGACCAGCTTTGTAGGTAGCCAACCATCAGTGCTTTATTATTACTCATATAGATATCCTTTTGTGTATATATCAGGGCAAGCAACCATGTTAGACATTTGGCTTTGACCCTGTAGTTAATTGAGTTGTATGAGTTTGTTCAGATAAGGAGTAAAGGGTCGAGCTACTTCTCTAATGAAGCGCTTCAATTACGATTAAAACCCTACCGTAAAATAGGAAGTATCATTAGATAAGTAACTGACCTCTTTATTTTAACAATTAAGCTAAAGCCCACTTTCATCGGTTTTAGATAGTTGTTATGATTATTTTCTAAATGTCGCTGTATTGCCATTTTTTTCTATGCAAGTACGCCCAACCATACCTGTACCATTATCTAAACCAACGAGATAGTCAGAATTAAGAATAATTAAACCAGTAGGATCAAGGTTTGTTACATGTAAATCATTGACGTTTATGTTCGCGTCATCACTTTGAGCTGTTGCTACAGGGGCTGTTCCTGCTTCATTCTTGATTAAGATATCCATTAATTACTTCCTTTATTTATTATGTTGTTACAGGCTCTGTCACTTGCCTATAACAATTAGGCTAAAGCCTGTTTTAATGGGCTTTAGGTTTTGTTATGGGTTTATTAACTAATTCTTTGTATATTCGATAGTCAGGTATCCCCCGGGCCCGTACAATTGAATAATTACATCTCTATTAATGGGTCCTGGCACCTGCTCATTGAGAACTGTTATGGATTCTGCAACTACATTAGTCCGATCTTGAGTTATAGCATCGGTTGCCGTACCTTTATGAAATATATTAAACTTTAGATTGCCATTTTTATGAGATTGATATGTATTAATAACCGTGGCTTTGTGATCTGAAGATAAAACAAACTCTTCAGTTGCTTTATCGGTTCTAAATGTTTTCTTTTTTGACATAATCGTATCCTTTAAGCTTGTTATTAGAGCTATTTTTGTGCTCTTTTATCTAAACTTTTGCAAAGTTTATTTTGTAGCTCGATTCACCTAGACTAATTTCAACCGCCTTAGTGTTCAATATCCAGCTAGTTAATGTATTTGGCTTCACCTCAGAACTATTATCACCTGCAGTAAGTTTACAAACAGTATCATTATCACATTCTTGAGTTTCACCTACCGCCCACACTGCGTCTTCGTCACCTAACACGAAAGTATGATCACCTGTGTATGCACCATAAACAAGGTCCACTTTTTCTTCATTCTTACTATCTCCCAGTACTTGTACTGTGATTTTTTCTAATTTTATTTTTGACATAATAATTTATCCTTTTTTTGTATTTTTTATTTACCTTGTTATAGGCTTTCTTCATTGCCTATAACAATAGGGTTTAAAGACAATGGTATTTATTCCCACTATCTATTCATCATTTATGGTCTTTTAACACCCGATTAAGGTCCTAAAAGGCCACTATCAACTCCCATTAACTAACCAAATTTCAGACGTAACTTCCCTATATTTGGGCGGTGAGTCGCCCTTTCTTATCAATAATAGGCAATTTAATTGCAGCTCTATTGTTACAAAGATGAACGTAAAATAACGTTGGGGAAGTAAGTGATTAATTTGATTGTTTAGTGATGGGTTAATTCTTTACTTAAAAGTTTATTGCTGACTTTCAATTTTAAAGCTGAAGCCGTCTTCAGCATTACCATTAAGTGAAATGGTTGCTTTAGTGACACCTTCCAGATCCTGCTCAAAGAAGCTATCGGTATTAAGTACCGCTGAATTTAATAACTGGCTTTCTTCAATTTCCGAAGCGACGCCCCAGTACAACTTAGGTTTAAGTACAAACGTCGCTTTTTGACCAAACCCGACGATTCTTTTTTCCATCATCAACTTGCCGTCTTTATATAGCTGAGCACTGATCCCATTAGGTACGTTAACACTGTTATTAACATCAATTGACTTAGTGTCTGACGCATTACCATTTGCAGCTAATACTACGCCAGTATCATCTTTATCGACGGTGTAACGCTTACCAATCACCGATGGTAGAACTTGCGTTTTATTTTGTCCTTCTTGCCAAGTCGCTCCAACACTGGTTTCAATTGGAAAAACAAAGGTGCTGGAAGATGCGCGGCCAATATCCGGGATCACTCGCCAGGCCACACCTTCTTTTAACGCATCAAAGGTAGGTGTTTCGTTTTTAGTGAAAACAAAAATTTTAGGTAAGTCTTTGTTCATAGATTTGTTTACATAAGTAATTTCAATATTTGAAGGCATAATTTATCTCTCATTGAGTAAGTGGTTTTAATGTTATAAATGGCTTTTTTGCCATAATGGGTTTATTGTTGACTTTCGATTTTAAAGCTGTAACCGTCTTCGGCATTACCATTAAGTGAAATGGTTGCTTTAGTGACACCTTCCAGATCCTGCTCAAAGAAGCTGTCGGTATTAAGTACTGCGGAATTTAGTAACTGACTTTCTTCAATCTCTGAAGCCACACCCCAATATAATTTAGGTTTAAGTACAAAGGTCGCTTTTTGACCAAAACCGACAATTTTCTTTTCCATCATCAATTTACCGTCTTTATATAGCTGAGCACTGATCCCATTAGGTACGTTAACACTGTTATTAACATCAATTGACTTAGTGTCTGACGCATTACCATTTGCAGCTAATACTACGCCAGTATCATCTTTATCGACGGTGTAACGCTTACCAATCACCGATGGTAGAACTTGCGTTTTATTTTGTCCTTCTTGCCAAGTCGCTCCAACACTGGTTTCAATTGGAAAAACAAAGGTGCTGGAAGAAGCGCGACCAATATCTGGGATCACTCGCCAGGCCACACCTTCTTTTAACGCATCAAAGGTAGGCGTTTCGTTTTTAGTGAAAACAAAAACTTTAGGTAAGTCTTTGTTCATAGATTTGTTTACATAAGTAATTTCAATATTTGAAGGCATAATTTTCCTACTTGGGTTTGTTGGGGGTTATTTACATGAGTTTGGTTAGCAAACGGCAGCTAACTCGCTTTACTGCTAACATCTGTGCCGTCTGATTTTACTTCCACAGACGTTAAGGTTTTATCAAAAAGTTTCCCTTCAGGGAATGAATTTAACGCAGCTATCACACTTGTAACGCCAGAAACTGATGGCTCATTTAATGGGAAGCTTTTAGTATAAGAAACTTTAGAATCAACACCGTTTGCGGTTTTTAACGTATCGGTTACTACAACTTCCAGTGTCATATTAAATGACTCAGAGACAGTAAGTGTTGATGTGCTATCTGTAACAGTCAGTTGAATAGCATCTTGAGCATCACTTGATACTGTCTTAATCATTGAATCTATAGATACAGTGCTGCCTTCCAGCTTATTTTGTTCCGCTTCTTCAGCGACTTTATCCAGTTTGGCTTTAATATTTTTTTGTAAATTAGCATCTGAGCCTAAATTTTCAGTCAATGAAGCCTTAAAAGCTCCTTGGTCAACAATTTTATAGCTCGAAGTGATCACAATAGAGTTACTCATTCTTTGTTTCCTTTGGTTGGGTTTATCTAAGGTTTGCTTAATATTGGACGACACAATTTCACCGCCCAATTGGGTTACTTTTTTTTTATCGCATTGAGCTGAGTAATAGACAGTTTATGTTGTCGACTGCTGATTTTTGTATTACCATTTTTTAATTGGCAGTAATACCAAGTACCATCCATATTTAATAGTCGCTTAAGCGCAACTGGGTTAAGTCTATTAATTTCAAAAGCATTCATATCTGTTATGTCTTTTTAGCTGTACTGCTCAACCTGAAAATGATAGCCATCTTTGGCATTACCATTGAGTGAGACTAATACCTCTGCTACACCGCTTAAATCCAGCTCAAAAAAACGATTTGAATTTAACACTACCGATTTAGAAGCGAGCCCTTTACCTTCGCTAATTTCTGATGCTAATCCCCAATAAAGTTTATTACTTGGTTTAAAAATGGCACTTTGCTGATAACCGACGATTTTTTTTCCTATGATGGCCTTACCACCATTACAAAGCTGAGCAGAAACCCCACTATCAACTTGGATGTTATTCACAAGCTCAATGATGTCTTTTGTAGCGGCATTACCGGATTTTTCCAAGATCACGCCAGTATTATCTTCAATTATCTGGTATTGTTTACCAATTTCAGCAACTAGCATTTTGGTCATGTCAGCACCATTATTCCAACCAGCTCTGATAGTAAAATAAGGCTCATAAATAAGTGAAGCGATTGAGCCTTGGCCAACATTTTTCAGCACCCGCCAGGCAATACCGTCTGTAATTGGATTAAAATCATGCATGCCACTTTCAGCAAAAATAAAAACGTGTGGCAAGCTTTTATTCATCGACTGATTAATGAACTTGATCTGAGTATTCATAAGCTGTGCGACCTTTTATTTTTGATCTTCGATCTTAAATGTGTACCCTTCTTTTGCATTTCCGTTTAATGACACAGTAGCCATCGAAACACTTTCCAGGTTTTGCACAAAAAAGTTATCTGAATCTAGTACGGCTGAACCTATAGCATCCGATTGATTAATTTCAGATGCGATCCCCCAGTACAGTTTAGGTAACAAACGGAATGATGCTTTTTGACCATAAGCAACAATATTTTTCCGCACTAACACGCTATCATTTTTACTCAAGTAAGCACTTACACCATTTTGAACTTTTATCTCATTGGTTAGCTCTATTTCATCACTTCTGACGGCATTACCATTTTCAACTAATATTATTCCTGTGTTGGTTTCTGTCACCGTATAACGTTTACCTTGGGTACAATTTAAAGATCTGGTCTGGTTACAGTCATCTCCCCAACTTGCAAATATTTTAGTTTGAGCCGGGTAAGTAAAACGGCTCATTGACTCTCTACCTATCTTTGAAATGACTTTCCAGGCAATACCATCTTGTAACGCGTTAAACGAGGGTAGTTCGTTAGTCGCGAAGACAAATATTTTAGGCATATCTTTATTCAATGATTTATTAATATAGGTGATCTGAGTATCACAAAACATATTGAATTCCTTAGTGTTAATATTAGTTTCTGATTATGTTCATTTACTACTCTGTCATATAAGCGTTTAGAACCTAGATCCTGTTTCGGATAATTAATCAGCCGTTTTACCAAGTTATTAATAAGATACTTAATTTAAAGTATCTTATTTCACTCAGTGTTTTGTGGTGCTGTTATATAAACGTTTAAGACTTAAGTTCTGTTCCAACTTAATTAACTAAATAATCAACAATTAGTGGAGTGATATGTTTGCGGGTACGAAAAATCAATTTTCTAATTTGAGATTCGGTTTGTGCTTGTTCCTGACTGATTTGCTTGTAGCATTTGTCATTAAAGAAATAATCTAACGCGACTATACGATATTTCTCCGGCATATTTTTAATTGTCTTTTCAATAAAACAACTGGTGCTTTTATTAACGACCTCGTTAAATATTTCAGCTTCGTTATCTTGCTCTTCAGCTAACAGCACCGTTTGGTATTTAAAGTACGTCTGATTTTTTCTTAATTGGTCAAAATAATGATTACGGGCAAGCTGAAATAACCAAGCCTGTAATTTTATATCTGATTTTGCTTCCGGCAACTTTTGATAAGCTTTTAGCATGGTGTCATGAGACAGATCTTCAGCATCATGGAAATTTTTAGTTAAACTATACAAACAGTAATTAAATACTTTTTTTTCCAACCTTAACCAGTATTGCCAAAACTGCTCGGGATCGGTTTTGAGTTGGCTAATAATTTGTTTGTAATTTAGGTCATCAGTATTATTGCCAATCCAAGAGAGCGTATTTGGCGTTGTTTTCAACTGTGCAGACATGATTTTTCCTTTCATTGAATAGAAGTAAATATGCGCATGCAAAATTTTGGGTATGTGAATGCGCATATTGTTTAGTTCAACTACAAGATATTTTTTTATCGTTGCTTATACCGGCTCAGATCCGGCTCACTTGTATTATTTAACTGAATTTTTAATCAATAGAGGCTGATGGTTTTTAATGCCTTCCCAAATTAACGGATGTGAGAAACTGTAATGATCCGATTCACGTACGACTAAGCCGCTGCTCAACATTTCTTGGGCTAAACACAGCGGTGCATGAATATGTTTTTTATGCGTAAATTGAGTTAATTGGCTGGCACTAAAATGAAATCCTTGTAAAGCCGCATATTGGAAAAGCTCAGTAAGCTCGACCGGCATATCGGCCAGTGTATTGTCTATAAATTGTTGTAACTTAGTGGATTGGAAGCTTTGATAATCAGGAGTGAGCAGTAATTGCTGTAAAAAAGCGGGGTTGCCAGCAGCGCGCTCTATTGCCACTTTTACTTCGGTTTGATATTTCGCAATAGCAAACCCTTTTTTGGCAAGGCAATGTTTTGCTAAGCGAGTTTGGGCGTCTAGACTGAGTTGTTTTAATGGCATGGTGTGCGCAAGAGACAACCAATCAGGTGGCGAGGTCAGTAGATCTTTTGGCTGGGCAATAAGAATAAATAAAATAGGCTGTGCGTATTCTATTTCTATGAATAAGCGTAAAAATTGAATCTGTGTATAGGTTAAATGATGCACATCATCGATAGTAATTAGTGCGATTCTTTTATGAACTGCATAATCAATTAAATCATAGGCTATCTGCTGATCTATTTTATTCATTTGCTGGAGTGTTTGCTTTGCTAGCGTGTTACGTTGATTTTTACTGAGAGAAAACCCTAATAATTGCAGGGTCCTTAAATAACTTAGAGAAGAACTTGCGACTAAATTTACTTTTTTTGTAATCACCATATCCGTGGCAGTACTTTCAATTTGCAGTAGTTGTTTTATAAAATTAAAGATCGAAAATTTGAGTTTATGAGCAGGGCAATTATGTGGTTGGCTAAACGCTAAATTACGTTTTCCTGCAGATTTAACACAATCAATAAAGTGATTAAGTAAATGGGTTTTCCCGCTGCCAGTTATACCGTAAATATAAATGGTTTTGGTGCAGTTTTGACTTTCAGCATAACTCAATAATGAATGTAATTGATGTAATTCCCATTCTCTACCTAGGCAGGGATCTACTGATTGCTTCATTAAATGAGTGTATAACCAAACAGGGATAGGCGAATTAGGAAGTAATACGTCAATGCTGACTTGAAAGAAGCGTGCAAATATATTTAATGTTCTAAATAGTATTTTTTTCCCAGCTTCAGCTCTTTTTATTGATGAAACTGAAATAGGCAGCCTTTTATCGGTACATTCTTGAGCCAGCTGCTCTTGACTTAAAGCTTTTTTTTCTCAGTAACTGTAGGGCATGCGCATTAATATTTATGCGTCCGTTCGTAAGCGTTTCCGTTTCCATTAGGCTATTCCTCATAACTCTCTTGTATTTGTATTAAAATAGCGATAATTGATCGCTTAATAGTGCAAAAGTTTTGGAATTATAAGTCTACTTTTTTGTTGAGTTTTTTAATATTACAGAGCATTACATTAGTTTGACTTACCTCAAATAAGCTATTCAAGCATCTGTAATATCTTCCAAAATGCCAACTAAAATAACATCAAATCCTCACTTTATATTTTCCGTGAAACAGGAGTAACTAATTGAATCAAAAGCTTGTGATACGGTTGAATCATTAACATGGCTTGTTGGTAATTGGAATTCTGAAATTAGTAAATTGAAAATTAATGAATCATGGAAGCGGATAAGTGACAAAACTTTTGAAGGCTCTGGTTAAAAGTATTCGATCGAAAAGGATAAAATTGTAAGATAACTACTTTGACGAGATTAACTTACTATTCCAATGTCTTGGCTCTCGAAACTTTAATATCAGTAGAAAGCAAAATAATGGTGGTAGAAAAATAGTCTATGACTTAGAGGTTAGTTTCAACGGCACAGCTATTCCAAGAAACAAGATGACCTGCCTGTTCAGCGAGTCTGATAGACGCGCTTTGGCGCTGTGTATCTATCTAGCTAAAATTAACAAGCTTTCAAATGAGGATAAAGCCAAAGCCATATTGGTAATGGACGATCCAGTGACCAGCTTTGATAATGAACGAATCTCTAGCATTTTAAATAAGCTCTATGAGATTTCGCCAACTATAAAGCAGTTGTTCATAACAACTAACTACCGTGGAATGGCGGTTACAGCAATTAAAAAATTCGCTAATACGAGCGCATTAAAAATTGTAAAAGTAGCGAATGGTTCGGACTTTGCTGCTATTACAGAAGCAGAGATGACAGCGACGGAGCATGATGACGCATACAACGAAATCACTGCGTTTATAAACCATGAAACTCAAGACAACAAAATAATGAAACTTAGACCTTTTTTGGGGATAGAACTTCGCCATCGATACAAAGAGCAACTCAGAGCCAATGGAGCCACTTCGAAAACAGATTTTTCAATTTGTATTGATACCCTTAAGAACAATGGCATTATAACTGAGAAAGTTGCAAACGAGGTTCATTCTTTTAGAACAACTTTAAACCCACCAATGCACGAGTTGATGGAGATGAATATTGAAGATGTTCGAAATACCGCAACTAATATGATGGATTTGATTTATAACCGTATGTAAAGCACAAGGGAGCTGAGCAAATGCTCAGCTTGATTGCTCATAATATACTTTATTGCGGTAACTAATTTAAGCTCATACCTTAGTTCTTAAGGAGCGTTGATCGCGTAACTTCCTATTTTAAAACGGCAAATGTCACTTTCTTTTTCAATGGATTGACGCTTACAATTTTCCGCTAGTAGCTTTAGTACACGGTGTATCTTGTGGCTGCACCGTGTTTGCTCCATGCAATCTAGAATATCATCCAACCAAAGATAACTGCACTTGCTCGCTCTAAATGTCGAGATCGCACACTTAAACATAGTTGCTGCACTATGGCAGATAAAACGCTTGATAAGTGTTTGCAGTATGCTCAGCCAAACCAGTGATTCGGCAATGTGTGGATCTCGTGTGATAAACCCTTTAAGGTTATTCCATGACTTTAGCTCTTTGAAAAACAGCTCAATTTGCCAACGAGTTGCGTATATATCGAGTAACTCGTCAAAGTTAAACTGAGCTTCTTTTAAATTCGTAACAAGAAAAACAGGGCGCTTTTCATCCGGTAAATAGATAAGTCTGTACTGGGGTCCATTTTTCTTCCAGCGTACTGTTAATTCAAGTGGTTGGCTTGCGAATTTCTCGAGTAACGTTTTGAGTTTAATATTCTTCTCTTTGAGTTCTATACCCGCGCAATAAGCTGATGTAACGATTGGGTTGATGTTTTTATTTGCTCTGACCAAAAAGTGGCCGCCATCTTGGGATACTT
>NZ_BDDS01000027.1 GCF_001653135.1 Pseudoalteromonas neustonica | reverse complement strand
GCTTACGGAACATTTCAACACCAGTACAAGTAGAACGAGTTGTATCATTGATACCAACAATTTCTACTTCGTCATTGATGCGGATGATACCAGCTTCAACACGACCAGTTACAACAGTACCACGACCTTGGATTGAGAAAACGTCTTCGATAGGCATGATGAATGGCTTATCGATGTCACGCTCTGGCTCTGGGATGTAAGTATCAAGTGCTTCTGCAAGCTCAACGATCTTGTCTTCCCACTCTTTCTCGCCTTCTAACGCTTTAAGCGCAGAACCCGCGATTAGTGGTAAGTCATCACCAGGGAAATCGTATTCAGAAAGAAGTTCACGAACTTCCATTTCTACTAGCTCAAGTAGCTCTTCATCATCAACCATGTCACATTTGTTCATGAACACGATGATGTAAGGAACGCCAACTTGGCGAGAAAGTAGGATGTGCTCACGAGTTTGTGGCATAGGACCGTCAGTAGCCGCAACTACTAAGATAGCGCCGTCCATTTGAGCAGCACCTGTGATCATGTTTTTAACATAATCGGCGTGACCAGGACAATCTACGTGTGCGTAGTGACGTGAAGGAGTATCGTATTCAACGTGAGACGTTGAAATTGTGATACCGCGCTCACGCTCTTCTGGAGCGTTATCGATTGATGCGAAGTCTTTAGCTACACCACCGTATACTTTTGCAAGTACGTTAGTGATTGCTGCAGTTAGGGTAGTTTTACCGTGGTCAACGTGGCCGATTGTACCAACGTTTACGTGCGGTTTTACGCGTTCAAACTTTTCTTTTGCCATGACGGAACCTATCAGTTTTGTGTATCTAGATTACATATGAAAATAATCCACCAGTAGGTAGATTAAGTTAAATTTTTCAAATTTCAAATAGTTTTTTCTGACAGATAAAGGAAGTATTCAAGAAGATTCTTAGACTGGTGCTGATAGGCAGAGTCGAACTGCCGACCTCACCCTTACCAAGGGTGCGCTCTACCAACTGAGCTATATCAGCAACACCAGAAACTGGAGCGGGCAGCGGGAATCGAACCCGCATCATCAGCTTGGAAGGCTGAGGTAATAGCCATTATACGATGCCCGCGTTAGGAACCTGTTCTTAAACTACCTCTAACCGTCAAGAATAAAGTGGTGGAGGGAGCTGGATTCGAACCAGCGAAGGCTGAGCCGTCAGATTTACAGTCTGATCCCTTTGGCCGCTCGGGAACCCCTCCACGATAATTCTTGACTAAACACGACTCATAAGAGAAGTGGTGCCGACTAACCGAGTCGAACGGTTGACCTACTGATTACAAGTCAGTTGCTCTACCAGCTGAGCTAAGTCGGCACTGCTTTAGTACGGGGCGAGATATTAGAGTAAGGTGCGAGTTGATGCAACAGTAAAATTAAAAAAAATATGAATTTATGTGTTAAATGCTCACAAATCAGGCAAAAACCATGTTTTCTCTATTTATTATTCAATAAATACCACTGGTTCAGGCCTTTCATGACTAATTGCGAGTCAAAAACAGCGCCCGAAAACTGCGCTTGTAATAACTTGGCATAACCACCAGCAAAAATTAATTGTGGTTTTTTACCACTTAAGTGCAATTTAGCTTGTTCAACTGCACCAATAGTGGCCACTAATGCGCCATTTTTTAAACCGTTTGGTGTGTTTACGCCTAATTGATTACTAAATTCGGTATGTTGATCATCGAATACCCGCTGAGTATTTTGTGTTAATGAGCGAGTCATTAAATCAAGGCCAGGTAAAATCCAACCACCTAGGTGCTGTCCTTGTGCTGTAAGTACGTCAATTGTTGTGGCTGTGCCGGTGTCTACCACTATGCAATTTTGCTGTGGCCATAATGCAAATACGGCAATAAGTGCAAGCCAGCGGTCGATCCCTAAATTATCATAGTGTTGATACGCGCATTGCAAACCGCCGAGCTCTTTACTTACTTTAGCCTCAAAACATGGCACGTTATGCAAATTAGCTTGCGCAAGTAAGGCGTGCAGCTGGTCACTTTTCCCAACACAGGCATAAATAAGCTCGTTAATTTGCGGCCAAGGCAGCGTATTTACATCACACGGTTTAATTTCGCCTTGCTGATATAACGTTGCTTTAAGTGCTGTATTACCTACATCAATCAGTAATCTCATAGCTGCGCCTTGCGTAACGAAATTTCACCACCGAAATAACTTTTAACCTCGCCATCTTGGCGAATACGAATACCACCGTTAGCATCAATGCCTTCACAAATACCACGCCAGCTACGATGCCCGGTATTTAGTTCCACACACTGCCCAGCAAAGGCGTTGAGTAAATTCCATTGTTGGTACATGTCATGCAGGCCCGTTTGGCTGTACTGTGCTAAACGCAGCTCAAGGTGATAGGTTAAATGCGCCACCAGCTGATTTTTATCTATTTGCTCACAGTGTTGATTCAAATCTGTCCACGCTTGGTCGATTTGCTGACTAAAACTCTCAGGCATTTGCAAGTTAATACCAATGCCGATTACTAGCTGACACGGCCCTTGTGGTTGACCATCGAGCTCAACTAAAACACCTGCTAGCTTTTCTTTATTAAGGTAAATATCATTGGGCCACTTGAGCTCAATATCTAACTGGTACAGTGCTTTTAATGTATCGTAAACAGCCAAACCAACAGCGATAGACATGCCCATTGCGGCTTGTAGGCCGTCATCTAACCGCCAGAAATAACTGTAATACAGGTTTGCACCAAATGGTGACTGCCATACTCGCCCACGACGCCCGCGCCCTGCCTGCTGCATTTCAGCCACAATTACAGTGCCGGAGTCTAGTGTTTGTTTTGCTGCAATACGACGCATCAGTTCACTGTTGGTTGAATCGATAATAGGATGTACTTCAACTTGCGCGCCACGAGATCCAAGTGCTTGGTAACACTGCGCTATTTTATTTTGATCAAGTAAGCCAACCGTATTATTCAAACTGTAGCCCTTACCGCTAACTTTAAAAATATCTAACCCCATCTCTTGTAAGCTTTGAATGTGCTTACTGACTGCAGCCCGGCTAATACCCAGTTGTTCACCTAATAATTGCCCCGAAATAAAGCCTCTTTGGTTGAGGGCATTCAAAATTGCGAGCTTATTACCATCTGGCGCCTTCATGCTGGCTCCTCTAAATTTATAAGGTACTCAGCATCGCCATTTATTAACCGTACTTCGTGTTGTAATTTTATTTGATAACGCTGCCAAACTTGCTGTTGGATGTATTTAACCATAGTCACAAGGTCGCTCCCTCGACTATTACCATGATTAACAAGTACCAGTGCTTGTTGTTGATGTACCTCAATACCCGCTATGCGGTGACCTTTTAAGCCAGCCTGCTCTATTAACCAACCAGCGGCCACTTTATGATGTTCGCCATCGTAATAATAATGGGGCAACTGCGGGTACACTAGGAGCAACTCATTGAGTAGCGCGTTTGCTATAATTGGGTTTTTAAAGAAGCTCCCTGCATTAGCAAGCACGTAAGGGTCGGGTAATTTGCTGTTGCGTGTTTTAATAACTTGTTCAAAAACCGCTTGCGGTGTGACTTGTTCAAGCTGCTGCAAAGGACCATAGCTTAACTCTGGTTGCCACAACTGAGGCAAAGCGAATGCCACTTTAGTAATTACCGCTTTATTTTTTAATCCGTGCTTAAAAATAGAGTCACGGTAACCAAACTCACACTGCTCGGCAGATAAGCGAATAAACTGCTTACTGGCAATATCAAAATACTCAACATATTCAACAAACTTTGCCAGTTCAACACCATACGCACCAATGTTTTGCACGGGAGCAGCCCCGACAGTACCGGGGATCAGCGCGAGATTTTCAAGCCCAGGCATACCTTGCTTGAGCGTATAAGCAACCAATTGATGCCAGTTTTCACCTGCAGCAATCTCAAGCAAGTAATCATGCACACGCTGCGTTACTGTGATACCTGTGGTAGCCATTTTAATAACCACACCTTGGTAGTCATTTAAAAAAACCGTATTACTGCCCTCTCCCAATATACAAAAAGGCAGGCTAAACGATTGCTGCTGCAATTGTCTGTTGTCGGTGATTACACTTATTTGTGGGCACTGACTCGGTAAAGAAAACGTATGAAAAGGTTGCAGGGACTGAGCCACAAAAGCCTCAAAGGTTACCAATAACTAATCATACTAGTGTAACTCATCATCGTTTATGCAAGCCACCTGATTGTAAAAATTGTTCAACCCTGATGGTCAATCATGATATAAAACCTGCACTTATTATTTCCGTTCAAGGCCAATATGAAACTCACACCTATTTTTTTAAGCCTTGCCATGGCGGGCGCTTGCTCACACGCCACGGCGAATGCTGTTGACGAACACACTTACGCAAACCTTAATGATGTTATTACCACTCACCTACACCTCGACTTAGATGTCGACTTTGCTGATAAGCAATTAGAAGGGTTTGTTGAGCACACATTACAATGGCAAGATAACAGCAGCAAAACGCTCGTACTTGATACGCGCGACTTAGATATTGATAAAATAATGTATCAAGATCAAAACGGCGGCTGGCATAAAGCCTCTTACACGCTCGCTAAGCGCGATGATGTTAAGGGCTCAAAACTGACCATTACATTTAAAAGCCAAGCGCAAAAAGCTCGTATTTATTACAATAGTCGCCCTGAGGCATCTGGTTTACAATGGTTAACACCTGAGCAAACGGCCAGCAAAACGCATCCATTTATGTACAGCCAATCACAGGCAATTCATGCCCGCAGCTGGATCCCAGTACAAGATACACCAGCAATGCGTGTTACTTACTCTGCGCGTATTCATACGCCAAAAGATGTGCGTGCAGTAATGAGTGCCGACAATAAAGATGCGCTTTATAAAGACGGTGACTACATTTTTGATATGCCTCAAGCCATCTCACCTTACTTAATTGCAATTGGTGCTGGTAATTTAGAATTTAAAGCTATGTCTAAGCAAACCGGTATTTTTGCTGAGCCAACTATTTTGGATGCATCGGTTGCTGAGTTTAACGATACCCAAGCAATGATCGACAAAACCAATGCAATGTACGGTGAATATGCATGGGGTCGTTATGACTTATTAATGCTACCGCCAAGTTTTCCATTCGGTGGCATGGAAAATCCACGTCTATCATTCATCACGCCAACGGTTGTTGCTGGTGATAAAAGCTTAGTTAACCTGATAGCACATGAACTCGCTCATTCTTGGTCTGGTAACTTAGTGACGAATGCCACGTGGGAAGATTTATGGTTAAACGAAGGCTTTACCTCATACGTTGAAAATCGCATTATGGAAGAAGTTTTTGGTCGCGACCGCGCCGTAATGGAACAAGCACTCGACGCAGCAGGCCTTCGCGCGCAACTTAAAACGATTGATGCACCAGATACCCGTCTTAACTTAAAACTTAATGGCCGTGATCCAGATGATGCATTTAGCTCAGTACCATACACTAAAGGCCAGCTGTTCTTAATTTACCTTGAAAATAAATATGGTCGCGATAAGTTTGACCCATTCGTTAAGACCTACTTTAACGAATTCTCATTTAAGTCACTCACAACAGCTGAGTTTGTAACTTATATCAAAGCAAACTTAATTGAAAAGTATCCTGGTGTTGTCAGCATGGATAAAGTAAACGAATGGATTTTTGAGCCAGGTTTACCCGCAGACGCGCCAAACCCAACATCAGATGCCTTTGATAAAGTAGATAACGCAACACAAACGTGGTTAACAGGCAGCACAACCGCAGCGCAACTACCGACAAACAATTGGACTGTGCATGAGTGGTTACACTTTTTAAATAATCTACCACGCGATTTAAGCATTGAAAAAATGACCGAGTTAGATGCAGAATTTAATCTTACGCAGTCAACCAACGCAGAGCGTGCTTTTGCATGGTATATGCTTGCAGTAGGAAATGGTTATCAAGCAATCTATCCGGCGCTTGATAATCATTTATCAGGCATTGGTCGTCGTAAACTAATTGTACCGCTGTACAAAGCACTTGTTACACATGGTAAACGTGAGTGGGCAAACAAGGTGTACTTAAATGCACGCCCAGGTTACCACCCTCTTGCACAAGGTACTATTGACGCATTATTTGTTAAGTAAGCATCAAAAGAAAGGGCGATAAATCGCCCTTTTTTGTTTTTAAATAGGCTTTTTGGTTCTTACTTTGTGATTTTTTTGATGAATGCTTGTCGTTCTTGCTCACTGGCTTGCTGCCACCAAAAATCAAGCATCGCTGCTGCATTGGGTACGCCCTCATTTATTGGCGCAGTACGAGAGACTGGTGCATTATTTGTGGTAGTAACAGTTCTATGGCCCGTTGGTGGCGCCTTTTTCTGACCCTTAGTACCAGTAATATCCTCAGCGGCAATGAGATCTAATGGGATCCCCAGTGATGCCCCCTTAGCTTGCAAACTAACTTGTGGAGCCTCGGCGAATACTTTGGCTGCAACTGCATTTTCAGCACGATTAAATACGACATCATAATCAGTGCCTGATGCGATGGTCACGTTTACCCAAAATGGTTCAGAGTCAATCACTTCATGCTCATCGTAACTTAACTCATAAAGGTCTGAATATTTAAGCTTGAATTGATACTGTCCTGGGGCTAAATCTAATTCATCTATACGATTAAAAAATGACTGTTCAATTTTTTTATCCCCGACCTGCAAAGGAATAATTTCCTCCGGAAAATAAACTGTCTCAGCAAAACTAGCTGCACTGAGTAATAACGATACGACACCACCTAATACTATTAATTTACGCATATGAACTCCTTGTTGTTTGATTTGAGTTTGACACTGCAAACAAAGTTTGTCATTAGTGCACTTTACTCCACGTTAATAAAGGATCTCAACCGTGAGCCAAGAAACTATATTTACAAAAATTATTAATCGCGAAATTCCCGCAGACATTGTTTACGAAGACGATCTCGCTCTAGCATTTAAAGACATTAATCCTCAAGCGCCTTTTCATGTACTAATTATCCCAAAAAAAGCGATTGCAACAATTAATGACATTACTGAGCAAGATGCTCCTTTAGTCGGCCATCTATACGTGGTTGCAGCAAAACTAGCTAAACAACAAGGTTTTAGCGAAGATGGGTTCAGAGTAGTAATGAACTGTAATCAACATGGTGGGCAAACTGTTTATCATATTCATTTACATATGCTTGCCGGAAAAAGTATGGGATGGCCACCATACCAAGATAAGAAGAAAGAATTGGTATAGTAATTTTTACTCTAAACTTTTATAAACACGCACAACTTTAATTAAATGTTATAAATGTGTTTATATTCAAATAGATAATCGAAAAAAGTATGGCTAATTTTTAACAACTAATACCTTGAAGCTAGTAAAATTGTATTTTTCCTGCCTATTAATAGGAAATTTCTAATACGAAAGGCGCGGATTGCGTGTTAGGATTAATTAGTCAACTTTATTCAAGAGTAAGTAAGTATGAGTAGTTCAGCCTTTTTGTTACTAGATCTAGAGCCAATCAATACAATTGGTATTAATGTATTAGAGCCTTTATTAAAAACCCAAGGGCTCAATGTTACTACAGGAACTAATATTTTAGACATTCCTGAGGGTACCCGCTTATTATTTATTGAAACATCAAGCCAAGATGCGTGGGGGAAATTAAAAGAACAATTAGTAAACCTACGTATAAAATGCGATATCGTGTTATTCAATTTAGATGAGAACCCTGAGTTAGCTAACCGCGCGCTATTGAGCGGCATCCGTGGCGTGTTTTACACCACGGATAATGCAGATGTATTAATGAAGGGAATTCGTTTACTACTTGAAGACCAGCTTTGGTATCGCCGCGATATAATGTGTAACGCCTTAAACCGCATGCTGCAGTTCAATAAAGACGCTTTACATAAACTAACAGACGGTGATATTGAGCCTGTAAAATTAACCAAGCGTGAAAAAGCCATCATCTCATTAATGAGCAATGGCTCTAAAAATAAAGAAATTGCTGAGTCACTCAGTATCAGCCCACATACGGTAAAAACGCATTTATACAGTGCATTTAGAAAAACCAAATGCCGTAACCGTATAGAGCTTCTTTCATGGGCTCAACAAAATATTCCTGACGAAATTCGCTAATACAGCAATATCATACTCGAATTAAAAACAGGTGCTGCGGCACCTGTTTTTGTGTTTATTAAACAACGTGCTATTTGCTAACATCGGCAATTGCCATTATTCTGAAGCCGTCTCTGTGATTTGCTTGGAATAGCCATGCTCGATTCCCTAACACTCTATTTTGCCAGCGCTGCCATGATGGCAGTTATGACACTGCTTAATTTTTTAACGTGGCGTGCTAATAAGCACACTCCTGGCACCGTACTTTATATATTTTACCCATTGGTATTATTTACCGCACTAATGAGTTTTGCACTACATGGCAATATCGACAGTGTCCTTACCGCGACTTTGGCTAATAGTTTATTATTTAGTGCGTCAATTATACATGGTTTAGCCATTAGCCAATTTTTAGGTTATAAGGGCAAAATCTTCCGTTTATTTGTTGCTGCAACGATTGTGTGCAGCGCAATATTGGTCTACTCAAGTGTTGTTGATCCCAGTTTGCGTATTCGTATTTTAGCCTCCGACTTACAACACATCAGCGAAGCCATTTTTTTACTTTATCTATTTTTTCGTTTTGCCCGCAAACCATACCCAAATGGCAGCATTGTCTATATTTTAATTCTCACCATTGTTTGCTGTATTTTCGCAGGCCGTGCCTTTTTAATGGAAGATATGAATAGCTTTAACCCATTAAAAGAGAACTGGTTTAGTATTACACTACTTGTAAATGGCGTTATTGCACCGATGTTTTATGCCACTGGCATGGCATTACTTTGTAATGAACGCCGCGAGCAAAACCTGAATCAACTAACTTTAAAAGCACAAAAAGATTTAGAAATTCGCGGGCTATTTTTATCCACTATTAGTCATGAAATTCGTACCCCACTCAATGGTATTTTAGGCAGTGCGCAGTTGATCATGAACCAATCCAGCGACCCTCGAGATAAGCCCTACTGCGAAGCTATTATTAACTCGGCCGAATCGCTCAATTTACTGGTTGATAAAGTGCTCGACTACGCCAGCCTAGATCAACACGATGAAGCCCTGTATGAAGAAGATGTAGAGTTTAAAACGTGGTTACATAATTTATGTTTGCTGTTAAGCCCTCTAGCAGAACAAAAGCGCTTACACTTTGAGTTGATTTATGACCTTCCTGAACAAGCGTGCTATTACTGCGATCAGCAAAAACTGCGACAAATCATCATAAATTTAGTCGGTAATGCCATTAAATTTACTGATCATGGTACCGTTAAAATTCGCGCAGAATTGCTCGAAGAACGTCAGCTTGAACATCACATTCGCATTAGCGTCATTGACTCTGGACCGGGTATCGAAGATGACGAAATTGAATATCTAACAGAGCCCTATGTGCAAAGCAGTGCCGGCAAGGAAAAGGGCGGAACAGGCCTTGGTCTTGCAATAACCAGTCGCTTACTCGATAAGTTAAGCTCCCAATTAGATATTATCAGTGAGCTTGAAAAAGGCAGTTCATTTAGCTTTGATATTAACTTAGCGCTAGGGGAGCTCAGTTTAGTGGAACAGCGTCACCAATGTAAAGACTACCTCACAGGCCTAGACGTGCTATTAGTTGAAGACTTAGATCTCAACCAAAAAATAGCCATTGAGTTTATGGCTGACGATGAGCATAAAATAAAACTCGCGCGTGATGGTAAAAGTGCCATTGATTTAATGCAAAAGCATCATTTTGATGTTGTATTGCTCGATATGAACTTGCCAGATCTCACAGGACAAGAAGTACTAAAAACACTCAAAAGAATTGAGCATAAAAACCAACGAACCCCCGTACTCGCATTTACTGCAAGCTTAAGCCCTGACGAAATAAAAGAATACTTTTCTTTAGGTATAAAAGATATTGTCGGCAAGCCAATAAAACAACAAAAATTACGCCAAGCGCTGAGTGATTCGCAAACTAGCCAAGCCCCCAGCATTGCCGTAGAACTCAGTGATGTTCTGTATGACGAAACGGCCGCAAAAACACTCCAAGGTTCATTCACCGACGATGAAGTATCATCTATCTATAATGAGTTTGTTTTATCCGCACGCAACAAATTAATCCGCGCCCAGCAATTGCTCGATGAAGATAAAGAACAATGCATCAAAGTATTGCATCGCCAAGCCAGCACCGCATTGCAATTGGGTTTTAACCGCTATGGTATGGAGCTGAAAAAAATAGAACGGCGACTACTCGATAGTAAACCTCTAAAAGAATCCCTCACCGAAGCATTGGTGCTATGGCAAAACAGCTTAGAGCAGTATTTAAAGTATGTTCGAAGTCAGTTGGATTAGAGTAGTTAGCAGTATAACGTGTTGTAGTACGCCAATGACAAATTGATTGCTCAATTTATATTAACTTGATGTAATAGGTACTACATTGGATAATTAAAGAGTAGAACTAATGCTAATTTTTAAAGTTTTGATTTTAGTTGCTTTATTAAGGTTACTAATCACCACTGAACGACCTAATTTGTGTGCAGGAATTTACACTGGCCTCGTATTGTTAGTTAATCTTATGTCTGGCTTAGGGTTCATAACAGCTATTGTTGCAACAGCTATCTCAGGTGCATTAGCATTACTTTATTTTTGGCTGCTCAACCATTTCAGAGATACCGCAATTTTCTGGGTAATACTTGTTGTTGGCCTTGTTATCGGTTTAATTTAGTAAAATCATCTCTGTTAATATCGACCGTATACATCTTCGAACCGTTCGATGTCATTCTCATCAAGTATCGCACCGGTTTGAACTTCTATCAGTGTTAGCGGCTCACTTTGAGTATTCGCTAAGCTATGGATTTGACCGGCTGCTATATAACAGGATTGATCGGCTGTTAAAACACACGATTTGCCATCAATGCCTACATCAGCAATGCCAGATACCACCACCCAATGTTCAGCGCGGTGCTGATGGCGTTGGGTTGAAAGCTTGGCGCCAGGGGTTACGATGATTTTTTTTACTTTAAATCCAGTTCCTGCTACCAATACCCGATAACTGCCCCACGGTCGATATACTGCCTGATGGTGAATCAGTTTATCACCATGCTTAACCGCTAGTAGCTTTAATAATTCAGGCAACAGCCCTAACTGATTTCTATCGGCAACTAATGTGGCATCGTGCGTATGAATAATCGCAAGATCACTCACTCCCAGCGCAGCAATAGTATGACCATCTTCACTACTAAGTAAGTTGTTACTGCTATTTGAAACTACATCATCTGTACTTGCATTATTACCTTGCTCATCTTTATCAGCACTTTGCCACAACGCATTAAAGCCACCAACATCATTCCAATCAAGAGCTAACGGCAGTACCGCCACATTAGCACTGCGCTCTAAAATGGCATAATCGATAGAATCACTTGGGCAGTTTTTTAAAGCATCGCTATCTGCGCGGGTAAAACCTAAATCACCTGTAAAGTTAGCGGCTTGCACAATACAGCTCGCTATTTTTGGCGCAAAGCGCTCTAGCTCAGCAAGATATGCACTTGGCGTAAACAGAAACATCCCGCTGTTCCAACTGTACTGCGCGCAAGCAAGGTATTGCTGCGCTAATAAAGAGCTGGGTTTTTCTTTAAATTCATCAACCTCATAGCAATTTGTACCCGCTATTTTTGCGCCTTGTTTGATATAACCATAGCCACAATGTGCTGAATCTGGTTTTATTGAAAAGGTAATTAATTTACCTTGTTCGGCAAGTTTCAGTGCATCAGGTAACTGCTCAACGAGTAATTCAAAGTTACTAATATGATGATCGGCCGGCATCACCAATAATGGTGTATTGATCCCATGCTGTAAGGCAAATTGTGCGGCAAGTGCAATAGCTGGAGCTGTATTTCTCCCCTCAGGCTCGAGCAAGATAGCCTTAGGTTGCACCTGTAACTGTTCGCACTGGCTGCTTGCAATAAAGCGGTGCTGTTCATTACACACTAATATTGGAGGATTAAAACCGTTGTTTGCTACGCGTATTAATGTGCTTTGTAAGAGTGATTCATCGCCCAATAAAGGTAAAAACTGTTTTGGCATCGCGCTACGTGATAATGGCCACAATCGTGATCCAATTCCACCAGCCAATACAACGGGGGTGATTGAGTATGTCATAGCAAACTAACTATTTTGATAATAAAAAACCGAGTTTAACAGACAATCCAGTTTTGAATCATCGAATACCCTGTCGCGTTTTAATAAATGATCCTATAAGTCTGTAAATAAGCTTATTTTCGTTGCCTAATTCGCTTTTCAAATATGCTGTTCTACACTCTATACTATTATTTTATCAAGCGTATTTATTGCTTATATAAGGATGTTTATATGACGAATGCTATTGAGTTAGTAAGCGGTTTCATCCATCGGCTTGGGTTAACTAAAAAACTTATTGCCGGCTTTTTATTGGTTGCCTTAATTCCATTGGCGGTGGTAATAAGTATCGCTCTGTATAGTTCTTCTAACGCATTAAATAAACAAACCTACGCACAACTTGAAGCCGTTAGTGAAATAAAAAAAAGCGCTATTGAACGCCACTTTAAAGACATAAAAGCACAGCTCTTATTTTTATCACAAAGCCCATTGCTTCATAGCGCCGCACATGAATTTAGTGAAGCATTTAAACATCCTCTTCAGGCAAATAATCTTAATAAAATTGAAGAAAAAAAGCTTGTTAGCTATTACCAAAATCAATTTTCAACTAAGTACAGCGCTGAAAACGAAGGGATGGCAGCGCCAACACAACTTTTTACTCAACTCTCTCCTGCTGCACGATTTTGGCAATATCAGTACTTAGCTGACAACCCTCACCCCCTTGGAGAGAAAGCAAAGCTGCAACACGCTACAACCCCAAATAAATACAGCCTTACGCATGCTAAATACCATGGTTTTTTATATAATTTTGCTCAAAAATTTGATTTTTATGATGTATTTATCGTTGATAACAATTCTGCTGAAGTCGTTTACTCGGTATACAAGGAAGTCGATTTTGCCACATCCTTACAACATGGGCCTTTTGCTAATAGCAACCTTGCCTTGGTCTTTAAAAAAGCGAAAACAATTGCGCAAGATGAAATAGCCTTTGTTGATTACCAGCAGTACTCCCCGTCTTATGATGCACCAGCAAGTTTTATAGCGACCCCAATTTATGAGCAAGGCGTACATACTAGTACATTAATTTTCCAGCTATCTATTGATGCTTTAAATACCATAATGACGGAACGCGCGGGCTTAGGCGAAAGCGGTGAAACTTACTTAGTCGGGCCTGATTTTTTAATGCGATCAGATTCTTATCTCGATGCAGCTAAGCACTCTGTCGTTAACTCATTTCGCCGCCCCGTTCAGGGGGCAGTCAAAACAGAGGCTACAAAACTTGCTTTAGCTGGAGCAAGTGGCCAACAAGTCATAACTGATTATAATGGCTCCTTAGTACTGTCATCTTATCAGCCTATTAATGTTCTAGGTGTCCAATGGGCATTGCTTGCTGAAATGGATAAGCAAGAAGCATTTGCTGCTGTAGCCCAATTAACAATTTTACTCCTCAGTATTTTGGTACTGTCAGTAATTGCGATTACCGTGGTTGCAGTTTTATTTTCTCGCTCCCTGACACGACCCGTACAGCTATTGGTCGATACAATGCACCACGTAGAGCGCCAAGGTGACTTTTCTGTTCGCGCGCCTGTACTCTCCCAAGATGAAATAGGTATCTCAGCTCAAGCTTTTAATTCTCTTTTAGATGCCTTGCAAGGCGCAATTTCACAGACCAACTCAGTAATGAACAAGATGGCGGTCGGTGAATTCCAACACCGCATAGATGTTTCTTGTAAAGGTGAACTTAACTCTTTAAAGCAAGCGACTAATGAATGTGCTGATTCTTTAGAAAGCGCAATGACTGAGCTAAATCAGGTTATTGATGAAATGAGCAAAGGTAATTTTAATACCGTAATTAGCACCCCTATGCAGGGAGAGCTGGCCACGTTAAAACACAATATAAATGGCTCTATGCAATCTATAAATGGAACTATAAATGAAATAGTCGATGTAATGAGTCATATAGAGCAAGGTAACTTTAAACAACAAGTCACTGTAATGGCGAAAGGCTCATTGGCGCAACTAAAGGACAGCGTAAATAATTCAGTACATAGCTTATTTGGTGCTGTTACAAGTATCAGCAAAGTAATGAGCGCATTACATGAAGGGGATTTCTCTCAGCGTATTGAGCAACCTTTGCAGGGGCAACTTGCGCTGCTTAAAGATGATATTAATGCAAGCGTAGATAATCTCGCTCTAATCATTAAAGATATTAGTGATGTGATGGCCGCTGTTAATCAAGGTAACTTTAAGCTACACGTGAATTGTAATGCTAATGGCCAATTATCATCGTTAAAGCAACATATAAATAATTCGATTCTAAATTTAGACGAAGCAGTTAGCGATATTTCCAACGTAATGACTGCCATTAGCCAAGGTCGTTTTGATAAAATAATTGACTCTCAAATGAATGGTCAACTTGATTCCCTCAAGCATGACGTGAACAATTCAGTAAGTAATCTAAGCACTGTAATAGCTGAGCTTGCAAAAGTAATGGCAGCAATGCGACGTGGTGACTTTAGTCAACAACTAACAAGCCAAATGCAAGGACAGTTAGCGCATTTACAAAAAGATGTTAATAGCTCATTAGCGATCACCGCACAAGCAATCGGCGAGGTCACTCATGTTCTAAGCGCCATTTCACAGGGGAATTTAGCTCAACCAGTACAGGGCGACTATCAAGGTGTATTTGCAACACTCAAAGAAGATGTAAACCATACTATAGGTAAGTTAACGAGCGTTATTACCGGTATTCAAAGCTGTGCAAACCAAGTATCACAAAGCGCCTCTGAAATAGCCGCTAGTAATATTGAAATAAGCCAACGCACCGAGGAGCAAGCATCCAACCTTGAAGAAGCCAGTGCAAGCAGCAGCAATATGCTCGATGAAATCGCTCACGTTGCAAAGCAATCAAGTGAAGCGGTAAGCTTAGCTGATAATGCTCACACAATAGCCACTGAAGGTGGTGAGCTCTCGAAACAAACAGTAAATGCTATTGTAGAAGTAAACAACTCAAGTAAAGATATTAATGAAATTGTCTCTGTAATCGATGAAATTGCTTTTCAAACCAATTTGCTTGCACTAAATGCAGCCGTTGAAGCAGCACGTGCTGGTGAGCATGGCCGAGGATTTGCCGTGGTCGCAAACGAAGTGAGAAACCTAGCAGGTCGAAGTGCATCCTCAGCCAAGCAAATTAAAAGTATTATTAGCAATAGCAACCAAAAAATTAGCCAAGGCACCATGCTAGCTAACTCATCCGGCGACAAATTAGGGCAGATAGTAAGCGCAGTTGCAGCGGTAAATCATATGATTACATGTATTAATAATTCATCAATTACTCAGCAGCAAGCAATTAAAGAGGTTGACATTGTTGTTCAACGCCTCACCGTTTTAATTCAAGAAAGCTCAGCAATTACTGAAGAAACCATGGCCGCAGCAAAACAAATGGCGGAACAAGCTAATACCATGCGTGATCTTCTACTTTATTTCTCATTAAAGAAAATCCCTTTGTAATAAGCGAGTTAAAGTAAACATGAGCTTTTTATACAATAGTCTAATTAACTAGCAGAGCGGTTAAAGTACTTGCTACACTGACACTTGATCGGCACTATATACCCAAACCACCTCTAGATGCAGACTTCAGCGTTTCACAGGTGTTTAATATTAAGACGTTACTTTGCAACAATGGCAATCCATTTTAAGAAGTAACAACGATGAGAGTAAGTGCCTATGAAGCAAACGCGTGAGGGATAGATCGTGAAAGTATATTTAAAATGTTTAATGGGGTTACTAAGCTTACTAATTTTGCCTGCGCACGCAGCAGTTTATCAATGCACAATAAAAGGGGTTGCTACATTTAGCCAACAACCTTGCGGCGAAGATGCTGAAATCATCATTATCCCAGAAACCAATAGAACACAAATCGCTAAAAAGGATTCTGACAAAAAAAGTGATGATTCTGTCGAAAATTACATCAGCGGTAAAAAAATTGATAGAAAAATTAAAAAAATTGAGCGCGCGATAAAATTATTGCAAAACGCGCTCTCCGAGCAAAAAATAAAAATAGGTTATATGACTCAAAAAGCGGCGAACCGCTTAGGAGCAGAGTCTATTGCCGATGCGATTGAACAACAAACCATCATTCTTGAAAAAGAAGTGCAGCCTAAAATAGATGAGCTTCAACAGCAAATTGCAGCCTTAAATGTCATTAAAGCTCAACTAGGTCAATAAAGTCCCCTTTATGAGGGTGATAAATCGCTTCATATCAACGTTATCATTATAGATATGCGGCGAAACTCTTACACCATAAGCACGTACGTCAACACTAATATCGGCCTTAGATAAAGCATCAATAATCGTACTTTGCTTTGCACCAAAATCAAATATAGCCGTTGCGCTACAACTCTCGGGCGCTGTTGGAGAAACTAAAAACTCCCCTAATTCTGCATTTAACAGCATCAACAGGGACAAATTATGCGCACGAATATTTTCAACCCCCAAATTAGCAAAGTAATTGATACTATGCCCTGCAATAACAAAAGGTGCGATTGACGGTGTCCCACCCCAAAAGCGCAGTGCCGTGGCATGATATTCAAAATGGTGTATATCGAATTCGAATGGGTTTTCATGAGAGAACCACCCGACATCTTGTGGTTTACACACTTTAAGCTGGGCCTTACTCAACCATAAATAGGCTGCACCAGGCCCCGAGCACAGCCATTTAACACTTGAGCCAATCATAAAATCGACCTTTACTTCACTCAAATCTAACGGTAGCACACCGGCAGATTGCGCAACGTCAACAAGGCTTAAGCTATTGTTCTGTACACAAAGCTCTGCAATTTTAGCAACAGGTGCCTGTTGACCTGTATTTGAGTATGCGTGGCTTATAAAAACTAAGTCGGTATCTGCTGTCAAATACTGCTGCCAAACCGCAATATCAGTGATATCTAAATGTTCGGGAATGAATTCAATCGATGCCGTTTTCGGTAATGCTTTTTGCATTACAAACCCCATACTTGGAAAGTCACTTTGCGCCATAAGCACTTTACAATGATTGTTAAGCAGTCGTGGGTGCGACATCAAAAGCTTTGTTAGCGCACTAGAAAGATTAACTTGTGGACAAAATTGCTCGCTCGGCGAATTAAATAATAATCCTAATGCATGTGTAAAACGTGTAATAACACCAAGCCATTGCTGCCAAGGTTCTTTATTAGTGTTCTGCCAAGGGGCAAAAAAGTGTTGATTAAAATCAGCTTGGCTACTTTTTAATGATCGCCCCACAGAATGGTTTAGTAAGTAGCAGCCTGATGTTAAATTAAAATCATCTTTGTACATTTACTTTTTCATCCATTGCTTTAGCTGTGTTAAATCATCAAAACGGGTTTTTATATCATCTCGCTGCGCGGCAGCACGGCGATCTCTTAATTGCTCGAGTGAATCAAGCAAGATATGTAATGGGGGGCCACTCGCCGTTACCTTATTTATATGTTGTTGCTGCATTTGCTGCGCAGGCTGTGCAATAAACTTACTCACCAACTGATTGTGATGGCCTATCGCTGTATCGCCATGCAGCTTGCATACTTGGATAAATAATTGCGCATTGGTTTGAAACCACTGACTGTCGCGCTCACTGCCTGCGGCTAAAAAGTCATCCATAATGCTCGGCATACGCATACTTTCACGCAAGGTTTGCTGATCTTCAGGCATCATATATAAAAACTTATCCACCAGCATTTGTGAATAGCTAGGCTCATTTGCAAAGCATAATCCCAACAACATATCGATTACATTTATACCTGCAAAATCCCCTGCATTCGCGCCAC
This sequence comes from Pseudoalteromonas neustonica, assembly GCF_001653135.1. Lineage (GTDB taxonomy): Bacteria > Pseudomonadota > Gammaproteobacteria > Enterobacterales > Alteromonadaceae > Pseudoalteromonas > Pseudoalteromonas neustonica. The sequence continues at coordinate 19,690 of NZ_BDDS01000027.1, read as the reverse complement.
GATAAACCTCCTTTCCCACTCGATATGGCTTATAATATGGCCTAACACAAAAGAAGAATCTATCGGTATCCAATTGACTATAGAGCGCATTATTTGATTCAATAACCTCAAGCAAAGCCTGCTTCGCAACTTTAAGTAAATCTGCACATAATGGGTGCGAAATTCCCAATGGTTGAATTTTCAATAATGCATCAGCAACACGCTTATACGCTAAAATGCCCTTGGTGTTGTAATCAATAAACAGTTTCTCATCCGGTAAATCAGTAAAGCGTTTATATAGACCATTGACGGCTTTATTATGAGTTGTTAAATGAGCTGTAGCAAAACGAGGGGTAACTCCGATTGAAGCGCCAATATGCATAGCTAAGGCTGATGCTTCGACTAGTGGTGAAGTCGTTTCACGTGAAGGCTCTGTGATTTCATGTCGTCGACAAGCCCCCATAAATAAACCAACATTGCCCAACAGATCAAACGCACTATCAAAACCTTCATCCGTATTACCCTCAGCCAGTAATTTACGAATATGCGCATTACCTTCCATTTCTAGCTGATGCTTATATTGCTCACCTACAAATTCAACATTTGCTTTGTCTTCTTGTTGCCAGTAAATGCTTTCTAGCTGATTATTTATTTCCACAAAGCGGGTTCTGAGCCACTCGTCAAATGCTTGAGTATTTTTGCTCACAGACATAACTCCACACCTAATTATTATTGCATTTATGTTAACAGATAGCATAGAGTACAAATCAACAAAACCGCCAATAAAAAACCAAACTATTAGCAGAAATCACTCTATAATATTAAAAAATAAAACTAAATCACTACAAAAATGAACCTAGATAAAAAAGATCATCAATTACTTCGGTTATTACAAACTCAGGGACGCACTTCCGTGTCAGAGCTAGCAACACATGTTAACTTATCGGACACGCCTTGTTTGAGGCGCATTAAAAAGCTTGAATCTAGTAATGTTATTTGTGGCTATCATGCAGCGTTAAACCCGCGAGCGTTAGGGCTAAATGTTTTAGTTTACGCATTTGTAAGATTAAGCCAAAATTCAGTGGGTGCGGCTCAAATGTTTGAAGAGCAAGTCGAAAAACTAAACCATGTACTTGAATGCTCTGTTATTTCTGGGAGCTACGATTATTTACTTAAAATCATTGCCGCGGATTTAGAGAGCTACGAAAGTTTTGTAAAACATAAACTCGGTAGTATTAATTGCATTGCCAATATTGAATCTACCGTCGTGTTAAAACAAACATTTAGTAAAAAACAATTACCCTTGTAAAAAACATCGCAGCTCAGTCGCAATTCGCTATACTCAATAAACTGTTGTAAATAATGACTCATAAGGAAACATGTGAAAGTATTTCGTTCAACATCCAGTTCATTTTGCTTTTATGTGCTTTTTGCCCTCGCCTATTTTATTATCGGTAAGCTACTAACTAACTTTGCGTTTCAATCTCAAGTTATTCCAATTTGGATCCCTGCAGGTATTGCTTTAGTCGGCTGCTTTATTTGGTGGTGGCGCTTTATTCCTGCTCTATTTATTGCTTCAGTTACATTTAATTTAAGTATTGGTGATAGCCCAATAGGCGAAAATGCTTTAATCGGCAACACCCTTAATGAAGTACTTTTAATTGGCTGCGGGGCTGTATTGCAAGGGATCACTGGTGCTGCAATCTTAAGATACTGGTTAGGCCACCCTCTGTATTTAAAAACTCGCTTAGCAATCATTTATTTTATTGCGGTTGTTGGTATTGCCGTAAGCCTTATATCAGCTAATATTGGTGTTTTTGCACTTAGTGCATTTAATCCGGCATACAGCATGGTTAATCATTGGCAAAATGTGACTTACTGGTGGTTAGGTGATGCACTTGGGGTTCTTATAACAACCCCTGCTTTGCTCGCACTATTACAACCTAAATTTAAACAACACTATGTAACCCCCCTACCTACAGTTTTTGTATGTTTCGTACTGTTCATTTCGGTCACATCAACAACTAAGCTATACAATCAAGAAAGTAAATCAAATGCCTTACAAATTGCAAAACGCGAGGCACAAGTAATTGAAAATAGTTTATTTAGATATCTAAACCGTAGCCAAATTGCTGTACAAAGCTTAGCAAGCCAAATGCAAGCATCCCCAAATTTAAGTCAGCAAGAATTTCATAACTATGCAGCTGAGTTACTTGCTCAACACACCTTTATTAAAGCCCTGTCTTGGAATATAAAAGTACCTCAGGCAAGAGTCGATGATTTACGCAAAGACCTTGCTGAGATTTATCAAACTGACGTGAAAGTCAAAGGTGAGCCCCTTACTTCAGACGATCCTTTAGTCGTTGTAAAATATATCGCACCTTTAGAAGGGAACCGCTCCGCGCTTGGCCTAAATGTATTTTCTAATCCAGCTCGTCGTGCCACGCTACTCGATCCTAATATCAAATATCAGCCCGTTGGCACTCAAATAATAAACCTCGTCCAAACCAAAGAGCCAGCGCCAGCTTACTTACTTTTTTCACCTGTCTATCAGCAAGGTACACAAGATGATCCAATAAAAGGTTATGCAACAGGTGTTTTTTTAGTTCGAAATATTATTGATCAAGCGATTAATGATGAGCAAAGCAATATGTTTAATATTGCTTTATTTGAAGATCAAGCAGACACCCCTTTCTATCTAGGAAATAAAAATACAACTGTAATCGGTGATGATTTTACCACTATAAAAATTAGTTTTTCAGGACAAGTATGGCATTTACAACTAGCAATAAAAGATGAGTTTATACCTCACCAAGCAAATCACTTAACGTTGTTTTTGCTTATTCTACAAGTGGTAGTGAGTACACTTATTTTGCTGGTTTTATTATTATTCAACCATCAACATATTGCATTATCGCGTTTAGTTACCGAGCGCACACGCTCATTAGTACGCGCTAAAAAGCAATCTGATTTAGCAAACCAAGCTAAAAGTCGCTTTCTCGCCAATATGAGTCACGAAATTCGCACTCCACTTAATGCTGTTATTGGTTTTTCGACGCTGGCAAAAAAAGATGATGACGCTAAAACATTAAATGGCTACCTTCAGAAAATAAATTTAGCGTCTAAATCACTATTAAGCCTTATCAATGATGTGCTGGATATTTCTAAGATTGAATCACAAAAATTAACACTGGAATTAAGCCCATTCGATTTAAATAACTTACTTGATCGTATTAATACTATGTTTGAACAAAGTGCACACAATAAAAAAATAAACTGGACTATGAACAATCAACTGCCAACAAACATCTGGTTTGAAGGCGATGCTATGCGTATTGAGCAAATATTATTAAACCTATGCAGTAATGCAATAAAATTTACCGCTGAAGGTGAAGTGAGTGTCAGCGCGCTTGCCAAACAAGTTGATGATACTCGTATGCAAATAACCATCATCATTAAAGATTCTGGTATTGGTATAGAGCCTGCTGATCAACGCAAGCTTTTTGATGCATTTACACAAGCCGACAATTCAACATCAAGACGCTTTGGTGGCACAGGTTTAGGCCTAGCAATTGCAAAGGAATTAAGCTTATTAATGGCTGGCGATATAACACTAAGCAGTGCTAAAGGAGAGGGCTCTACATTTACTTTTACCGTGTTACTGAATACATGCGCACCGATAGAAAAACCGCAAAAAACTCAGAAAAAGGTTGATTTAAGCACCCTAAGAATATTGGTGGCAGAGGATAATCAAGTAAATCAATTGGTCATAAAAGCAATGTTGAGCGCACTTAAAATCACCCCCATAATTGTTGAAAACGGTGAGCTTGCTGTCGCCAAAGTTCAAGAGCATGATTTTGACTTAGTGCTCATGGATTGCCAAATGCCCATTATGGATGGCTACCAAGCAACAAGCTTAATTCGTAAAATTAAAACGGCCGAACAATTGCCAATCATTGCATTAACAGCAGATGTAATGCCTGAAGATAAAGCTCATGCATTAGCCATTGGGTTTAATCAACACCTTGCAAAACCTCTCGAACTCGATAAGCTAACCGAGTGCCTAACCAACTATGTAGATGTTTATGAGCCTTAATGGAATATTGCTAACCCTTACTTTACTTGTCACCTCTAATATTACTCTCGCTCAAACTAACTGTATTAATCAGTTAGCAGATCTAAGTTATATTATGAAAAGTAAACAACAAGGCCTGTTAAGGTTTGAAAGTAGCCGCCCTGCTACCGATTTTTCGTATCAAACGGATCTCGCATTTAGTGATTATTTAGCGTTTGCATATCAATATATTTTAGCTAAAAATCCACGTGCATCTATGCCTTGCCCTATTTTTACTGACACCTATCAACACCTAGTTAAACAACAACAGCGAACAAGCACACCAAATATTGTTGATTTGATAGCGCCATTTGAATTACGCCAAAATAACAATCATAAAGCCGTGTTATTAATACACGGGCTCACTGATTCGCCATTTACCTACCACGATCTAGCCCAAATTTACTTTCAACAAGGCTATACAGTTCGAACTTTATTATTACCCGGTCACGGCACTGCCGCTGATGCGTTAAGTAATATAAACGCCAAGCAATGGCAGCAAGCAACAGCTTATGCAATCAAGCGCACAGTTAAAGATTTTGATCAGGTGATTTTAGGGGGCTACTCTACGAGTGCCGCACTTTTACTTAATTACTTAACAGTGCAACCAGTTGACTCGAAAATAAAAGCGCTTATGCTGTTTTCACCCGCGACAGAACCACATAATAAAAATGGCTGGCTTGCCAAGTGGATTGACCGTATTCCCTTCATTAACTGGATAGATAAAGATGCCGATATTGATTTTGCAAAATATGAGTCATTTCCATTTAATGCAGCAACCGCCGCCGATGATGCAATGCACTCTATCGCGTTATCAACATTAATAAAACGGCCATTACCAAACTTGCCTATTTTTTCAGTGATGAGTGATGTCGATACCACGATAGATACTCGTGCGTCGCTGCAGTTATTAACGGCATTACACGATGTAAAAGCACGCCCAGCTAACCGTTTAGATACCTTGGTTTATTATGGTGATGCAACAAAAATCACCCGTGACTTTCCCGATGATTACACACTATTAAACCCGCAGTGCAAAAGTTCTACCTGTAAAAACATTCATGGCATTTCCCATATCGCCGTCGTTAACTCACCAAACAACCCTTATTATGGCATAGCTGATGTTTATCGTAATTGCGGTAGTTATCTTGATGACGATGCATTATATAAGCTGTGTAAAACAACCAAAACACCTAATATTGGCGAGCGTACTGCTGAAAACATTGCCGCATTTCCAACCTTTCAACGCCTCACTTATAACCCTTATTTTACTGAGCAAGCACATTATATAAAACAGTTTATAAAGCAGGTTGAAGGCTTTCAAGGTAATCAATAATGACCACATTTAGTCACCGCTGGCTTGCCAGCATTAGTGAGATTGAGGCTGGCGTTTGGCAGCAATTTTTTACCGATAATCCCTTTACGAACCATGCGTTTTTATTTGCATTAGAACAAAGCCAATGCGTATCAGCCACGACTGGTTGGCAACCACAACATTTAGCTATTTATCAAAATGATATTTTGGTGGCACTGGCCCCCGGTTATTTAAAAAGCCACTCATATGGTGAATATGTGTTTGACTGGGCGTGGGCGCAGGCGTATGAAAAGCATGGCCTAGAGTATTACCCTAAATGGTTATCGGGCTCTCCATTTAGCCCTATTGAAGGGCAGCGTATAGCGATTGACCATGCGCAACCAGATCAAGTATATCAATACATTACTGCGCTTTTAACAAAGCAGTGTGAACAACAAGGTTGGTCTGGCTGGCACATTAACTTTTGCACACAGCAGCAAGTATCACATCTCACCTCTCATCAAGGCATGCATCGTACTGGTGTGCAGTTTCAATGGCAAAATCAAAACTACGCTACTTTTGATGATTTTTTACAGCATCTGACCGCGCGTAAGCGTAAAGCTTTAAAAAAAGAGCGCAGTAAAATAGCACAGCAAAATATAACTATTAACTGGTTACAGGGCGAACAAGTCACTGTAGAGGTGATGAGCCAGTTTTGTGAGTTTTATCAACGGACTTATTTAAAGCGCTCTGGCCACATGGGCTATTTAAACCATGATTTTTTTATTTTACTGCATGCCTTAATGGCCGAACAACTGGTGATCATGCACGCAATACATGATGGTGAAGTCATTGCAGCAACGCTGAGCTTTAAAAGCAGTGACACATTATATGGGCGCTATTGGGGAGCCGTTGAAGAAGTAGACTGCCTGCACTTTGAGCTTTGTTATTACCAAGGTATTGAGTATTGTATTAAGCACCAACTTAGCTGCTTTCACTCAGGTGCGCAGGGCGAGCACAAAATAGCCCGTGGTTTTGCCCCAGTATTTACCCACTCAGTGCATAATGTGATAGATAGCAACTTTCGCCCTGCAATCGCAGATTACTTACAACGTGAACGCCAACATATACATATCTATCACCAACAGTGCGCTGAGTTATTACCTTTTAAAGCAGACGTTTAAAAATTAATAACTGATTATTGGCAGGCATAGCGATATCTTCAACAAACGTTAAACCTGCTTTTACGGCTAATTGCTGTACCCATTCAAAATCACGAATGCCGCTTTGCTCATCTTGCTGCTTTAAAAACTCATCAAAGCGCTGATTACTTTCACTAGTAAAAGCGCCATTGTATTTAAACGGTCCATAAATACACACAATGCCTTTTGCGACTAGATGCTTGCTCACGCCAGTAAAAAATTGCTCAACCAATGGTTTACTCACGATATGCAAAGTATTGGCCGTATAGATTGCGTCAACGGTACTTACAGGCCATGGATTATTTAAATCTAACTCAATGGGGGCGTGTAAATTACTCAGCTGCACTTCATCAACCCATTGTTTAATGCCATTGTGATTCACAAGGCGATCACTGGTGTGCCATTGTAAATGAGACAAATTCGCAGCAAAATGCACGCTATGTTGACCCGTACCAGAGCCAACTTCGAGTACGCTTTCAGCATGCGCCAAATGGGGTATGATGCCACGTAATATTGGGCTCTTATTGTTTTCGCAGGCTTGTGAGAAAGGTTTTATCATATTGCAGTGCACCAATATTGGTAAATTATGCCCCCAAGTAAAACAAATATCCTTCATAATGTCGCGCAAAAAAACCACATTTAAAGTAAATGTTTTAATATTCAATGTAGTAAAAAAAAGATTTAATCATGGTATGGGTTATGCACTCTCTTAATCGAATCAACTAAATGGAGAAAACTATGTATATATCCCCTTACACCGCTCTAGACGCTGCAGTTGCAGCAAGTGAAAAACCAGTGACTGATAAACTAGGCAGCGATGAACGTGCTACTGTAATTGATTTACTATCACAAAAAAATCAGGCATTAACACATGAAACCGACCAAATATTTATCCTTGGCTATAATTAAACAACTCGCCTCCTGTCATTATTTACAATTTGTGACTTGCACCGAAACCGATTAACTGTAATGATAACAATTATCGTTACAGTCAATCGGTTTTCTTATGCATGAACATCAAGCTATGCTTTATTATCAACAGCAAATGAAATGTGTTTGTCAACGTCCGGGGCTACATGCTCCCGCGTTAGTTGCAAATTATATTGAAGCTGGTTTGAGTGCTGCACGCTATTACGAAAAAAATAATAGCATGCTATTACAAGAGCTCTATCTAAGACGTACTTTTCATGAAATCCTCAACAAAATGTGCGACTCTTTAATTCATTGTGCCATTCGTAAGCAATGTTTAGAGCAACTGTATAAACCTTTACTGGCGTTAAAGCGCTTTTATAGAAGCCATAATAGTACCGGGAAATACCTCATATTAGAGCGTGAAGCCCGTATTCTCAGTCACGAATTCAACCCTTTCTAGGAGCTTTTATGAGCGAATTTAGAACCGAATCAGATAGCATGGGCGAACTACAAGTCCCTACAGAAGCACTTTATCAAGCGCAAACTCAACGAGCTGTAAATAACTTTCGCATTAGCGACTTAGTAATGCCAAAACAGTTTATTACTGCTCTTGCGTACATCAAACAAGCCGCAGCTCAAAGCAACAACGAACTTGGTCATTTAAGTAAAAATAAAGCACTGTTAATCGAACGTGCATGCCAAGAGATCATTGATGGTCAACATTTAGAGCACTTCCCTATTGATGTGTTTCAAACTGGTTCAGGTACCAGTACCAACATGAATGCGAATGAAGTAATTGCAACACTGGCAAGTCGTTATGGTGATGAAGTTATTCATCCTAACGATGATGTAAATATGGGCCAAAGCTCTAATGACGTGATCCCCACAACCATTGCGGTGAGCAGTGTTATAAACGTGGTGTATGAATTATTCCCGGCGCTAGATCAGTTATCACAAACGCTAGAGCGTAAAAAATCTGAAGTGGGTGACATTGTCAAAACTGGCCGTACCCACCTGATGGATGCCATGCCAGTTACATTCGCGCAAACTCTTAGCACGTGGCAACATCAAGTTGATACTGCGATGGCGGGTATTCGCTTCAGCTTAGACGGCGTGTCAGCTTTAGCGCAAGGCGGCACCGCAGTTGGCACTGGTATAAATGCTGATCCTCTCTTTGCGGAGCAATTTTGTAAAAACCTCAGCGCCAATGTTGGCGTACGTTTTACACCGAGTAAAAACTTCTTTTATAATATTGGATCGCAAGATGCGATTGTTGCTTTATCGGGGCAATTAAAAGTACTTGCCGTCGCACAAATGAAGATAGCTAACGACCTACGTTGGATGAATTCCGGCCCGTTGGCGGGCCTTGGTGAAATAGAGTTAGAAGCATTACAACCTGGCTCTTCAATTATGCCAGGCAAAGTAAACCCTGTGATCCCTGAAGCGGCTGCTATGGTCAGCGCACAAGTGATTGGCAACGATGCAACGATTACAGTTGCAGGCCAATCAGGCAACTTTGAGCTCAATGTCATGCTACCTGTGATCGCCTATAACATTTTGCAAAGTATCGAACTGCTAGCAAATAGTAGCCAAGCCTTAGCCGATAAAGCAATCCGCTCTTTTAAAGTTAATCAAACTAATATTGATAAAGCACTCGCTAAAAACCCAATCTTAGTAACCGCACTTAACCCTGTAATTGGCTATGCTAAAGCTGCTAAAATAGCCAAACAAGCATACCAAGAAGGTCGCCCAATACTCGATATTGCCGAACAAGAAACAGATCTATCACGTAGCGAGCTGGAAACTTTACTTAACCCCGCAAAGTTAACTCAAGGCGGGCTATAAAAAATATTAAACCCGTCCACAGCGACGGGTTTAACCTTTGAATGCCATAGTTTTTATTGCTGTGTAATCTGCAAAGTGTATGATGGTGATTACTTGTTCATCACTGTGAAGGTTATTATGCGCTTATCTCTTATCGCTGTTTTGCTGCCGTTATGTTTATCTGCATGCTCAGATGCTGGTACATCAGGTTCTAACACTACAAACTCTGTGGCTGAAAACTCTGACACTTCAGAGCACGCTCAACTAAGCCCAGCTCCCGCCGCCCTTATTAAAGACAATCAAACAACTAAAGTAGACCCACTAACAAACGTTGTAGCCAGCAAAGAAAGTCTTAGTATCGCTCACCAACAGTTAAAAGATTTAATTAGCGATCCACAGTGTGATGACCATACTCAGTGTAAAATATTAGCTATTGGCAGTCGTGCTTGCGGCGGCCCGAGTAGCTATGTTGCTTATTCGACTAAATCAGCCGATGAGCAAGAAGTGATCGCATCAGCAAAGCAAGTCACTTCATTAGAAAGCCAATTTAATGCGCAAACGGGTATGATAAGTATTTGCCAACACCTAACTGAACCAAGTGCTCAATGCATTGAAAATAAATGTGTTAAACTTGAAGGCTCTGCAGCAAGTGTTTATTAAGGGATAATAGTATGAGCCGTTTTTCTTATTCTAAATTATTAGCTACCGCAACCGGTTTGCTGATGCTCAGTGGCTGTGCTAATACTGCTGACTCTTCAAAAAATAATAATGTAGATTTATCTAAATCTAACAAAGCATTGGGTGAGTTGATCCAAGAAAATAACTGTACAGCCAGCTTTCAATGTAAAGTGCTTGAAGTCGGGCAACGTGCCTGCGGTGGACCGAGCCGGTATGTAGTCTATTCAACGTTACAAACGCCACAAGAAAAAGCAGAGCAATTAGCACGTCAAATTACTGCACAAGAAACAGCTGAAAATAAAGCGAACGGATTAAGTGATTGCTTACCGATTTTACCTATTCAAGCATTATGTATTGCTCAGCGGTGCCAGTCTTTTGACCTGAAATAATATGGTATTCACTATGTTATTAATGGAAGCAATGAGGAAATCACTACAACCGCCACGATGCAAACCCCGGCCTTAAAAATATACTGTACTGGCATTTGTTTTTTTATCCAGTAGGCATAAATAAATCGTACAAAATAACTTGCTGCAGTACCAAATAAAGCAAATATTAGTAGGTAGGCGATTAACAGTATATTCACGGCAGCTCATTCTTTAATAATTTAAGCCCTCAGTGTAAGGGCTTAAATTCAATAAGGCAAAGCTTAGCGCTTACTTGTGTGTGCAATTAACAGTTCAGCAACTTGCTGTTTTACTGCGCGCTTATCATCGACTGCAACCCCAAAACGATCTGCAAGTAATGCGATCTCTTCGTCATTAAGATTAAATGACAATCGCTGCCGCGTCTTTTTTGATTTTACATCAAGAGTCAAAATTTTACGGATCATATCTGATGGTGTCAGTTCTTGGTCAATCGCTTGTTTTTTTATCGATTTTTGTACTTCACTGCTTAAATCAAAGGCCATTTGGGTTGCTCTAACCGCTTGCTCTTGGCGCTGCCATTTAGCCTTTGCATCACTCACTTTGCGTCTCCAGGAAACAAATCAACAATATCACTCATTGGACGCGTAAGCGTAAGTGATACCTCTGTTTCACCGCCATCCCAAATTTCAATATTTAAGCCAAAGCCTTCATCGGGCGATGCTAAACAGATCATCTCACATGGTTCACCACCTTCTTGCTCATAACGAGGCAAGGTTTGACCACGGTAATCTTTATTATGAAAATAACAAACATAAGGCGACTCACTTTGTTGATAGCTTTTAGCTAAAAACTGCATGTGGCGCTCAGGTGTATTTTGTACATCAATTTGTGTCAGTGAATCTTCATCAAAAATACGCGAAAACTCATCTAAGCCAAAAATCTCTTCAACTTCATCGCGCTGAATCTTTATTGAGAAGTTAGCCCACTCCTCACCATCGTCTTGCTCAATTTGTAAAAAAACAACTTGGCCACTGTTCGTTTCAAGTACAAATTCAGTATCACTGCTGTGCTGATATTGATACGTTTGAATATCAATAACACGCAATGTTTCGCCTTTTAACCACGAAGGGTAAGCAAACGAATCAATAACGCTAAACATGTCGCCTTTTTTAAGTTCGCTGGCATGATTAAGCTGACGCTCTGGCTCTTTTTTAGATTTAAAAAAATTAAACATAGGAGACTGCCTTTAAGCAAAAAAGGCAACAAGGCCGAAAGCCTGGTTACCTTTTTAAAATATGGACGTAAATATTAGCTATTTTGCTTCGCTTTAATGCGAGCTAAAATATCAGCGCTTTTTGGACTTGAATCGCCAATGCCTGCTTCAGCCATTTTTGCTTTTAGATCATCGCCGTTTACATCAGACTCAAGCTGTTTAGCTGCACCAAGCTGGTCGCTACGATCTTGCTGACGTTGCTTAATACGCTCTAAAGATTGACGAGCCGACGTCATAGACGAGCTGTTTGTATTTAGCGTGCTGTTAACAGCCATTGTCGCTTGTTGAACGCTTTCAGTCGTCTTAACCATAGTAAGCTGACGTTGATTTTCTTTGATCGATTTCTCAGCGTCTTTAACTTGCTGCTTAAGGGCAACAATGTGGTTACTAAAACCCGATAATACTTGTTCGTTTTCAGCTTTCTCAGCTTCAAAATCACCAATTTTTTCTGCAATTTCTAGCGCCAACGCTTCGTTGCCCTTTTCAAGCGCTTGCCCTGCATATGCTTCATGTTCAGCGATTGATGCATCTACAGCGCTAATTTTACGCTTAGTTTGCATTTCTTTAGCCATTACTTCCGTAAGGCTTTTCTTAGCGCGGTGAAGAGCATTTTGCGCGTCAGCAATTTCTTGCTCAAAAATACGGATGCCATTTGCATCTACAATTGCTTCGCCTGCTTCACGAGCGCCGCCACGTACTGCTGTAAATAATTTTTTCAAAATACTCATAATCTTAACTCCACTAACTAGCTATTAATCATTTAAATACAAAGTCACGGCTTCTAGTGCATCTATAGCGTTATCTGCTAATGTCACTAGTTCGTGGGTAACATCATCTAATGATGAGTTTACCGACAGTGCACCAAAAATCGCGTATTTGTTATCGATTTTAGCAAATGCACTCAGCGGAATTGGCACGTTTAAACGTAGTAATGTTTCGTTTAATTCGTTGCGTAATTCACTTTTAACTTCATTTTCGTCAAACAAGTAGCTAATACATAATAACTGCTCTTGTGTTTGCGTAACAAAAATTGGAAGTTCATCATTTCCATCAACAATGACTTGTAACACATCCTGCTCACCTGGATTGGCAATCAAGAAAGATTCAAAGTTAGCGCCTTCAGTTTCAAAAGCCGCTAATTTTATTGAAAGTTCGTTTAATTCCATGTCTGTGCCTTTTTGTCGTTTGACATATTATGTCTGAGTTAAGATTCGCACGGACGACATATTATGTCAACCATGTTTTATTAATTTTTGTATAATTCGCTTTCTACCTGCCACGCACTTCGGTAATAATCATACAAAGTACCTGTGCCTAATTGATTGACTTCAATATCATTTATTTGTTCAAAATAATGATTTGGAAACACAAATGAAGCCAATAAATATTTTTGACTGATCCACCTAGAAGCAATAGGTAGCGTTTTTATATCGCTAATTCTGGCACTGGCAGGTTTCCCTGCGGTTGTTGCAATCGTCCAGCCCCACTGACCAAAAGACGGAATATTTTGCTGATACTGCTCAACATGCTTAAATCCAGCTGCTTTCACTGTTTTACCAATGCTTAAAAATGCGTTTTTAGCATGGTACGGTGACGTTGACTGCACTGCCATGGCCCCATCAGCAGCTAGCAGTTGACGCACGTGATTGTAAAAATAATCACTGTACATTTTATTTAAGTCGGGATGGTTTGGATCCGGTAAATCAATAATTATAGTATCAAAGCGCTCCCCTTCACCGAGCAACCGCTCGACTTCTAAGAATGCATCACCAACAATGATATTAGCTCGCGGATCTAACATGGCATTATTATTAAGCTTACTTAAACGTGCAGTGATCTCAGCAGGTGTAATAAACTCATCACTTGGATAACCAAATAAATCAAGTAGCTGTCCATCTAAGTCAATTAAAGTAACTTTTTTAACGGGCCATTTTAGTGCATCTCTTAATGCTAAACCGTCGCCACCACCCACAATCAAAATATTATCATGACGGTTTGAAGCCAACATCGCAGGATAAACTAACATAGAGTGGTAAATCTGCTCATCAACACTAGAGAACTGTAAACGTCCATTTAAATAAAGATCTGTAATAGGCTCTGGCTGATTAAGGCTTAAACGCTCTGTGAGCACCAAGTGCTGATATTTAGTCGCTTCAGAATAAATAACTTTATCCTTATACAATACGTTACTTAAATTTTTCATCCAGCTACTGCCAAGCACTAAAATAAAAGCAAATAGCACGAGCAAAAGGATATGGCATACAAGTAATAATTTGGCGAAACGTACATGGGTGTGATAACGCCATAAAAATGCCAGTCCTGCAATAATATTAAACAAAGCAGTCCATGCGGCTGCTTGCATAATCGGCATAGACAGCATGATACTCACCCAAATAGCCGCGCCAATACCGGCACCAATATAATCTGCACCATAGATAGTGCCTGCATTATTTTCTAAAAAGCGGCCATAAACGTGCTGACGAATACGCGCTATTAACGGTATTTCCATACCAATCAATAAACCAAGTAATAGGCCAAACACATAGGGTAAAAATCGAGACCAATCTTGAAGCTGTTGGAACACATAACCATTTAATATGGTATCGGCAGGTAAATTGAATATCTCAGAAAAAATATGAGGTAATGAATAGCTTACAGCAATGATACTCGCTATTGCTAAAATACAACCCATACCAACAAGTGCAATCAAACTCTCTAGCCATGCAAAAGCGGTAAACGCATCTTTAAACCAGCGCGCTAAAAATGCACCGATCCCCATAGCAACAATCATGGTGCCAATCATCGCATAAATAGCACTTTCAACAGAGCCTAATACACGCCCGGCATAATGCGACAAAAGATATTCATATATAAGGCCACACCCTGCAAGTACGGCCATAACAGTAATTAATAAAAAATCATGCCCAAGTAAGGCGTACTTACTTGGGCTTTGCTTAGAATGTGACAAGTTTTATGCGCCTAGTAATGTAGCCATGGTAACACCAACAGCAAACGATACCGCTGCTGAAATAGCCGCTACGCCTACATTTTTCTGACGGTTAACTTCATCTGAAATATCGCAACCTGATAGAATAATTTTGATTGTGATCAGATGTAACACTATAAATACAAGCAGGCTTATCATTGCGCTTACAGCCCAGTAAAGCAAACTAGCACTAATATTATCAGCAACATACGGTGCAATACCTGTTGCAGCAGTAATCGCAAGTGCGCTACCGATTAGGAAACCAGCATAACGAATCCCAACAGCCAAATTGCCATCTACAATAGCCTGCTGCAAACAATCGCCGCTGCGATTTGTACGCTTAAACAGTTGCACTCGATACTGACTTACTAACAAAAGTACAATGCTACCAATCACAAATGCAGCAATAACAATTGGAAGTCCATACCAACCATCTGTTGCGACCCAAAATAGTGCAGAACGGATGACAATTGCAACACTCACTACATGACCAAAATCAATCACGGCAGCTGTGACATTACCTTTTACTATCTCATCATGTAAGCTAACTTTTCGTAAAGCCACTTTATCCTGAAAAAAGTGCCCTAGCTTAATTAGGGTAATTGCCAATAAACCGTAAGCCGTCATTTGCAGCGCTTCTTGCTGTAGCGTTGCAGCAAATGAGCCACTGCTTACACCAGTTAAAACAATGGCCAATGCAACTAAACCAGCAGCAAAACTAATTCCAAACGCAAAGTTATCGCGCTCTGTAATTTCATCATTCGCGTGTAAGTTTGAGACCCAGCCTTTGATATATTTTAGACTCACAAATAAAGCGATAATAATTGCGAAATCGATCGCTATCGCTTGTAGTGACCACATTGTTATTCCATTAAATTCGTACATATTATTTACACTCCAACACTAATTCTTTAAATAGCCGTTTACTTACCGCGACTTACGCCACGAGAGGTTCTATTATTGCTGTTTCTCACCGTTCCAGAGCCTTTGCTATAACTACTACGGCTTTTAGGTGGCGTATAACTGCTGCGACTTAGCCCTGATGCACCTGTCTTTTTAGAAGCATACGGGCTTGAGAATTGCTTACCTTGGCGTTGATATGATTGTCTGGTGCGGGTTTCAACCGCAGTTTGCGCTTTAATTTGCTTGGGACTAGAGTAGCGTGAGCGCCCATAATCACTGTAATAACTATATTTACGACGTTTACTCCAGCTACCATATTCAACGCGATCAAACACATCACCTAAAATACGATACATGCCGTACCACTGCCAAAAACTAATTCCGTTACTGTTAGTCTGCCAATTGCCGTAGTTAGGATTGCCGACTAGCTGATTACCTTCACCAACGCCTTCAGCCTGTTGGCTAATTGCTCCAACTCGTGCTAAAGAGCCCCCTGACATATCAGCAAGCATATTAATCGGATCAGTCAATGCATCAGCAAACAAAGTAGGTTTGACGGCATCGCGCAACAAATCTAAATTTTGTAAAGAATCTTCATAAGGAGGGATTAAATAAGTGCTTTTTATATCGGTAAGACGCTGTGTCAGGCCAGCATAAAGTGCACCTTTTTGAGTTGCGTCTTGTGCTATAACAGATGCAACCTGTGATAACTCCGGTTTTTCATTTGCGATAATACGTGCATATTCACTCAATAGTGTCGCATTACGAATTGAGCCATTATCCAATGCTTTGCCGAGTTCATTTAACTCAATTTCAGCTTTAGCAATAGATTGTTGAATTGTTTGTTGCAACTGCTCTTCTTTCGATTGGCAGCCCATAAGCAAGCTTATCAAACAAAACAGGCTTATAAGTTTCCAAGCTTTTATATTCGACATTCATGTCACCTGATTTTCTAAATTAACCTGCCTAGTTTTACACAGCTCAGAAAGTAAACCAAGGATGAAATTGCAACAAGATGATATTTTCTAAAGGTCAAAGCCTATGTTTTACTGCACTCAACTTTTAATTAGCTAGATGACAACTAGAAGGTGACACGAGCTCCCCCTCATAGCCGACAAACACTCTATACGATAACCCCCTCAAAAATTTGAAGTGCTCTGCTTTATAAACATAAGCTCAGCGAGTTAATCTAGTAATGGTTTTTGCAAATTTAGTTGGACGCTCTCTCATTTGAATTTAAAAACTGCTCAATTAAAAATGGATACTTAAATGTACAAATACCCAATACATAGTATGACCCTATCTAACTAGGCTGAATGATTTATTCTTATTACATTGACAATGTTGTCTCATTAAAATAATTTAAAAAGGTACAAAACCAAAAATGAAGAACTCTTCAATTATATAATAAGGAATTTTTAATGAAGAAAATATCCATTGCCGCTTTTCTAATGTCTTCGCTATTTTTAAGCAGTCAAACATTCGCCGCTGATTTCTGTATAACTAAAGAGAAGTAACCAAGCAGGATGCTAGTATTAAGCTCTGCCGGTGGTCTGTCATCATCTCTATTTTCTATATTACATGGCGATTTAAGAGATATTCCACTTGAGAGTAAAACAGGTAAAATTACTGGGATTAATTACACATCTGCAAATTACCCAGATTCTTTTGGCGAGATTGTTGAATTGTGCTTTTATCGAGCATATAACAACAATCCCGTTAAGTGCGAACCAATTGTGCCAAACTCTACTGGAGAGGTAACAGTATTTAATGGTGAGAGCTTCAAACCAGGTATTCAAGTATCAATTGTTCATAGAGTTGAAGCAACTGGTACTTTCCATTATTCAACACCAAATAGAATAGAAAGTATAACTTTTAACTACACAACTAACTAATTAACACCTTAGACTCCAAATTTAATCAAAGGAGTCTATTTTCGTTTAGAGGGTCAATAGTATGGATATACCTGATATCAAGAGAAGTTTGTTAAATGCGAGAAAAGCTTTTCCTCAGCCACAATCTGACCCCAAAAAAAGTAAGGATATAGAAATACATGCATCGGTTTCTTCATTATCGTCGAAATTAAGTAAGGCCAAAAGCTCTATTGATATTTCTAAATTAAGTCAGCAAAATTTATCTCTACATAAGGAAATACTCTCTTCAAATGCAAAAACAAATAGTGATGAGGTTGCCACAGCAAAGTGGGAATTTGAACATTTATCCAAATCAAAACTTGAGACGATAGCATTAGACACAAGTAATACATTTAGAAGCTCAGAGAGAGTAGCTGCATATGAAAGATGGCACACACTTGATCAGCAAAACCTATCAAATCTAAAACGAGACAGCCTTAAATACGAAAGTAACGTTACCGCACTAGCATCATTTGAAGAATTACTATCATCTCATACGAACTCTTTTTCTTTTTTTAGTAAAGCGATGGTTTCCGATGAATATAGCTCACAAGCAACATCACAGTTTGAGTCTATTTTAGATGCACGGGATTTAGAAAAAAGCAAAAATATAAGCAGGTCTGAGCATTATTATGAAACTATGGTGATGGATATTTTTGGTGGTACTGAATCAGAAATTTTAAGCGGCACTGATGGGATGTCCTTATCTAACTTAATGCGAAGTTCTTATGAGTTTTTGACACAAGGAGATAGAGAACTATTAGCTGATATCTATGAATATGCTGATAATAATAATATAGATTTTAAGTATATACGTCAGTTTGCCAGTGATCTTGGTGGTTACAGAATGCATGACGATGGGAAGATACTTAATAATTTTAATAATGGCCACTTCAACGGTGAAGGATACCAGCTTGCTGTCAGCTTTACGGATAAAGATCAAGCTACGATAAATAATATCCTTGATAGTCAGAAAAAACTATCTTCATCTGATATAGATGTGGGGTTCATTTCGTTTATGACTGAGCCAGGCTTAAGTGCATTGTCTCATCGGGGTAGTTACCAATATTTACAACATATGATAGAAATAAAAGCGGGAATAGAGCCAAGTCTTTCAACTGAAAATTTTAAGGTTTTTGAAGGCTTTTCAGGGGTTGATGATCGATATGTTATCACGACTTCTGATAAGCGGCTAATTAGGCCAGAACCTGATGTCATTTGTAAAAATGGTACCTGTGAAGTAACCAAAAAAGGTCTTAAAAACAATGTTACTTTAGAAGAAAATAAAGGCAATCCTATATTAGATCTTAAATCTAACTCAATAAGCTCCCTTTTAGAACTCAGAGTGAACAACACAACCGAAAATAACACTTTATTTCAATGGCTTGCTGATTGAAGTCGAATTTATTTTAACAATCTTGTAGGCTAAGACCACAATAAAGTATAACACCTGTTGCTTTTACAACAGCCGTACGGTTTTTAACTTTAAGAAATTGGCGAACAATTTGATAGCAAGTCTTTAATCGCGCATCTTTGGTGTAGTGTAGGAAAGTTTTGAATGTTGGCCAATTTTGCTCACAAGTAGCACATGATTAAAATAGATCATCAATTACATGTGATTAATATAAAGGGGTTAAGCTGCTTTAAAGGCGTATTTTGACCTCTGAGGAGTTCGTGGTGTTCTTTTATGCCTTCAGGCTAAAGCCTGACCTACAATAAAATACCCGCACGCTGATTGCAAAACCGTCGGTCGTGATTTATCGCAACAGCCGATATATGAGGGTGTACTGCTTTCAGGTGAACGCCCGAGCGACATTGACCACCTTGCACCTTGCTCGCTTTTTCACTTTCCTGCAGACGTAAAAAGCCCGACTCCATGAGTCGGGCTTTCTTTATTTGGAGCCTGGCGATGACCTACTTTCACATAACAAATGCTACACTATCATCGGCGCTGTTTCGTTTCACTACTGAGTTCGGCATGGGATCAGGTGGGTCCAAAACGCTATTGTCACCAAGCAAATTGGGTGTCAGTTCGTATCTCTACGCACTAACTAAAATTTGAAAATGCTGATAATTGTCTTCTTACAACTTTAAGCTTATCGCTTACAGCTGCCAGTAATCTACTTTAGTTGTCGCGATAAATCACGACCTACAATCTTAACTTCTGCGCTTAAACAGTCACATAAAACGCGTTTGGCGTTGTATGGTTAAGCCTCACGGGTAATTAGTACAAGTTAGCTTAAC
>NZ_BDDS01000026.1 GCF_001653135.1 Pseudoalteromonas neustonica | reverse complement strand
GTTAAGCTAACTTGTACTAATTACCCGTGAGGCTTAACCATACAACGCCAAACGCGTTTTATGTGACTGTTTAAGCGCAGAAGTTAAGATTGTAGGTCGTGATTTATCGCGACAACTAAAGTAGATTACTGGCAGCTATAAGCGATAAGCTTAAAGTTGTAAGAAGACAATTATCAGCATTTTCAAATTTTAGTTAGTGCGTAGAGATACGAACTGACACCCAATTTGCTTGGTGACAATAGCGTTTTGGACCCACCTGATCCCATGCCGAACTCAGTAGTGAAACGAAACAGCGCCGATGATAGTGTAGCATTTGTTATGTGAAAGTAGGTCATCGCTAGGCTCCAAATAAAGAAAGCCCGACTCATAGAGTCGGGCTTTTTTACGTCTGCAGGAAAGTGAAAAAGCGAGCAAGGTGCAAGGTGGCCAGTGTCGCTCAGGCGTTCATCTGAAAGCAATACACCCCCATATATCGGCTGTTGCGATAAATCACGACCTACATCGTACTGAGTGAACTCAAATAGTGTGTGTAATACCAATCTGCATAAATATTTGAACAATTTAACGAATTAAATCACGCTATAACCCAGTTAGCTCTTTATTTAACTCGCTAGGGTGGTTAAATATTTAAGTCGATTGGTATTACATCCAAGGTGTTTATTTTAGAATGTTGCTCGTACGCTAAGCGCAAAGCGTCGATCAGTCGTGAAGTTTAATGCTTGCGTTCTTGTTCCGGCTTGATCCATCTGGTATTGAGTTTTGGTTTCAGTTTCAAGCAAGTTACTTGCTTCAATACCAACTTTCCAGTGATCATTAATCGTGTAGTAGAAGCTGGCATCCATCATGCCAGATGCCTCAGCATAAGCTGGAACATATTCTTCTGACTCACGTAAAGTAAGTAAATACTCAGAGCGCCAAGTATAAGCAAGGCGGAATGAAATATTTTCGTACTCATACATACCAATAATATTCATGTTTTGATCTGAGTAACCCTGTAATGGTAAACCACTAAATACACGAAAGGTGTTTCTAGTATCTGCAATTGGATTACCGTTTTCATCAAAACCTAAAGTACCTTCTGAAATATTATTAGGATCTTCTAAACCATTTTGATCGATATAAGTGTAGTTAAATTGTAAGCCTAAACCACTGAATGCGCCTGGTAACATGTCATAGAATTGAGAGTATGAAAACTCAGCTCCACGGATTGTGCCTGATCCTGTATTGTCTGGCCCATACGCAGATACATCGTACTCCTCACCATTAAAATTAACATCAAGATCAAATGATTTATTACGAATAATATTATCTAATTTCTTATAAAATAAGCCCACAGTGATATAACCAGCAGGTGCGAAGTACCATTCTGTGGTTAGATCAGTATTAATAGATGTTTCAGGCTCTAAGTTTGGATTGCCTGATAGTGCGGTGAGTTCTATATTATCAAGTCCAACAACGGGGTTGTTTATTTCATCAGAGTCCGCGCCAGGGGTTTGTAAACGACGAGTATAGTCTAGATTGAGAATGCTAATATTACGGGCATCAACTAAGCTTGGGTAAAATAGCGCTTTTGAAGCGCCGAAACGAACAACGACATCTTCAGAGACACCAAAGCTTATATTCAGGCTAGGTAAAATAGTGCTGTAATCAGTACCTTCAACGGTACTTAACTGAGACTCACCTGTAGCAATATCATAGTAACGTTTATATTCAGGCTGTTGCATAACAGCATTAAGAGATGTTCCTGGATCGCCGCGTTTGATAGTTGCAGGCTGTACAAATGCTCCTGTGGATTCCAATTGATAATTGACGTAGCGTAAACCAATGTTACCTACAATTGGTATATCTTGTGCAATAAAATCAAAATCACCGCGCACGTAAAGTTCGTTACGCTTTTCATTTGTTGAACTAATGTTATGTGCTGCATATGGGCCTTCGACCCGATTTGGCTTGTCTGTATAAGGAACGTAAGTACCACTACAAACGCCATTATTAGCGGCGCTATTTGTTGCGTTGTGCCACCCATCTTTACAACCTTGACGTAATGAGTTTGCGTAGTTTTTGACTAACTCCATGCGTGGAAATAAGAAGTTATTTACATCGCCTTGTAACACTTGACCATTGTAGTAATCAGAAAAATCAACACGTTCAAATAGTTCTGGTCTATTTATAGCTGATGCAGCATTTCTATCATCTTGGATCCAAGGAGTACCAATGGCAGACCAACCCTCGTAGGCGGTGTCTCGTACTGTTAGGTCTTTGTCTGAAAGATATAAACCTGCTTTAATATTGGTAAATACGCCATCAAGCTCATAATTCAGATCTAATTTAAAACTATCAGCTTTTGCAGTATTGTGTTCTTTTTGCTCCATACCACTGCCTAAGAATAAATTAGGTACGGGTCCATTCCAATCTTCGTTAGGTGACCAGCCAGCGGTCATAATATTATCGCTTAAAAACTCTACTGTTGGTCGAGAGCCTCTCATATCGAGAAAGTATGGGGATACTACATGAACATGGTTGCCGCGTGTCTGACCAGACATACTATAATTATTTAAAAATTTTTCTGAACTTATATGCTGATAGTCAAATTCAACGGTTAAACGGTCAATGGGCTTTATCGTTAGATTGAATGAGGTATCCTTCACTGTGTTTTCGTTTTGATTCCAACGACTGCGATAGAAAAAGGGAGTCTCAGGGCTGACACCCAGTGCGATACCTGAGGTTACGAATCCATTATCAGTTATTAAAGGATGGCCACTAGCTGTATCGTCCATCCAGTTTTGTGATGATCCCATAAAGCTTTTAAAGCCTTGTGCTGCTTGACCTATTTGACGTTCATTCCACTCAAGTGATGCTTTTGAATTGATGTGTTCTAGTGTAACCACAACAGTGTCATCACTACTTGCCCATTGCAGGGATGATGTGAAACCTGTTCGTTTACGGTCGTTGGTCGCTGTACTCATATGTATTGCTGCTGGCACATGCCAGACACTGCCTTCTGGTTGGCCTGGTAAGGCCGGACCATCTACAGGTGAGCTAGGATCAACGCCTGTAATTCCACCCCACTGATCGGTTGTTGGTAAAAATGAATCGCCACGAGAATGGAAGTTTCCTATACCTACACCATCACCTCGGGTTTTATATTCAGATTTTGATCCTGCAATTAAAAAACCAAATTTACCCATATCTGTTTCCCAGTTATCAGAAAACAATGCGGAGAATGAAGGAGTCGTTTCATCACGGAAGTCGCTGTAGTTTGCTTTTGCATTAAAAGAGATTAATTGTTCTGTAGAATCAAATGGTTTACGAGTAATGAGGTTTACAGTACCTGCAACACCACCGGATATAAGATCAGCCGTTTGATTTTTAACTACTTCTATCGCACCTAGTAGTTCCGCAGGAAAGTCTTCATAACTTAAACCACCAGAAGGGTTTGCACTAAATGCATCACGGCCGTTAACTTCTGAACGAACGCGATCCAGCCCGCGTATAAGTACACCAGTCCCTTCATCTGCATAGTGTTTAGGATCATCTGAAGAAGCGAACCTTTCGATTGTTACACCCGGCACACGTTGCAGAGCTTCGGTAACTGATTTATCGGGGAGGGCACCAATATCTGATGCTGTGATGACATCTTTTACTGTATCAGCATAGCGTTTTAAATTTTGAGCGCTAAATATGCTTCCTCGGATCCCAGATACTTCAATTACTTCGATAGAGTCCTGCTTTTTCCCTGTGATGACATCGCTGTCATTTTGTGGCGCTGTTTGACCCAAAACTAATAGTGGGCACAACCCGAGGATCGCACATGAAACCGCTAGGCTAAGTGAAGTACGTTTTGTATGTTTATTATTACTGTTGATGACTATTTTAGACATGGTTTTATCTCTTTTTTGCTTTTTATAACCAGTGTAGCCTTGTTCAGACAAAGGACTTACAAAGCTATTTTATTATCGACATTACGGCCCAATATGCCAAATTCATTCGCTACTTCTAATAACCTATTATTTTTAATAAAGCATAAAAAGTAACAGTTATTTAAAGTGTAACTGTTACTTTTTAACATAAAGTGCGAAAAAGTAAACATTTTCGGATTAAATTCTTTTTTATAGTGATTAAGTATTGGGTTTATCAATAACGGATATAGCAAGAGATCCTGCATTATAATTTTGGGGGGAGTAAGATAATTATAATTTTGCTTTATGCGGCAAACATTCAGCTGGCCAATTTACGTAATTAGCCAAGAGCTAGCCAAATTCCTACGCCAATCATTAAACTACCAGCTATTGCATTCATCCATTTTATATTATCGCCTGTATTTAAAAATAGGCGTAAACTTTTACCGCCACTTGCATAGGCAATCATACAAATAAACTCGCTGACCATAATGACAGCAACGAGAATACATAGTTGAGGTGCTATCGCCTTGTTGATGCTTATAAAAGGAGGAAGCAGAGAAATCATAAAAGTCCAGCCTTTAGGGTTTGCTATGGCAGTTATAAAACCTTGCATGAATAGGGCTTTATGACTTGCTTCGGCACGCTTTTCATCAACTACAGTAAGTTTAGCTTTTGCAAGCCACATGCTAATACCGATATAGATTAGGTAAGCACCACCAATCCACTTCAAAATAGCGAATACATTGGGGTAGTTAAGCATAATGCTCGCGACCCCCAAGACTGCAGCCACGGCGACAAGTGCGACACCTAAAACCTCACCATACATCATCCACATTGTTTTGCGTACGCCAATACTCATTCCGAGTGTCATTGCTAAAGTCATGCACATACCTGGCGTGATAGAGACAAAGAAGAAGGTGGGAATAAAAACAGCGAGAATAGCAAAATCAAACATGTTAACTACTTGTAGAATATATTTACGCAAACAATACCAGTTAGTTGTTAGATTAACCACGCTATTTTAACTACCTATTCTTTGATTAAGACAATAGTAAAGCTTGGTAGTAACGTATTTATAATATTGTATTTTAAAATATATTTTTGCTTTGTTGAGTGCTTTGATTTAGGATCAAAAAAGTTTAAATCAAAGAACCAATCACCTGTGTCTAGATTACTAATTGCCATTGCCTCTATTTTTTTGTGTTTTACAGCGACTGCAGTTGAAGTCACTGATCTATATCAAGATGTGCTAAAAGTCACTGATAAATCTCGCGATGCGAGGTTAAGCGCCAGTCGTAAAGCGTTACTTAATGTATTAGTGAAAGTCAGTGGTGACCCTCAAGCGGATCAAAACCCACTCGCGCAGCAACGTAGCAAAGACATTTCAGAGTACATGCTTAAATTTGAATACGATGAAAAAGCAGACGGTGAGCTCAATTTAGTTGTTAAGTTTGAAGCAAATAAAATTAATGCACTTGTTAAAGAGCTTGATTTACCGTTATGGGGAACTCGTCGTCCACTGATTGCTATTTGGCTTGCGATAGAAGATAACTGGCGTCGAGAACTTGTTACACAAGAAAGCTATCCGCAGTTAGAAAAATTAATCTATAGCACAGCATCTCGCCGAGGTTTACCCGTTGTAGTACCATTACTTGATTTACAAGATCGTGCATTGGTTGGTATACCTGAAGTATGGGGAAATTTCTCAGAGCCTGTGGAGCAAGCATCAAGTCGATATAGTGCTGAGCGAAGCATCACAGCACGGTTATACAAGCAACTTGACAGCGAAAGTTGGGTTCTAGATTGGCGTTTTACCAATGATGAACTTTTTGAAGAAAATAGACTAACAGGTGATAAGCAACAAACAATCGCTCTAATGATTGATAGCTTAGTTGCAGGCTTAGCCGATGAATATGCAGTGGACCCAAACTTACTTGGACAAGTAACTCAAGCTGCATTCGAATTAAAAGGTGCAAATAGCTTTGTTGATATTGAGCTTGCTAAACGTAGATTACAAAGTTTAAGTGTTGTTACGCAAGTGACAATTAGCGCTCGAACACCTGATGCTGTTCACTTTACGATCAGCCATACAGGCAATATGAGCGATTTACAAAAAGCGCTGAAACTTGATCGCGCTTTTGAAGCATTTGTCGACCCTCGTACATTTTATTCTGTTGTTAAAGATAATTTAGAATATCAATGGATTGGCTTATAATGCAGGCAATGGAGCCAGTGCAAATGGCCTTGCCGGTTACATTGCCGGATGATGAAACGTTTGCATCATATTTTGGTGGTGAAAACTCCCTTGAAGTGAGCCATTTAAAAAATGCGTTTAAGAGTTTAGCAACTACCTTCCAATATACATATTTATGTGGTTTAGGAGATTCGGGTAAATCACATTTGTTGTATGCAACGTGTATTCATGCACAAGAACATGGCTTATCAACCATGTTGCTATCGATGCGAGAAGTAATTGATTTTGGGCCTATGGTACTCGATGGCTTAGATGCACTAGATGTACTATGTATTGATGATGTACATCTAGTAGCAGGAAACGATGCGTGGGAAAAAGCGCTATTTAATTTTTTCAATCGTTTTAATGAGCCAGGTAAATGTTTGGTCGTTACAGCGGACTTGTTACCTGATATGCTCAATATCAGCTTACCTGATCTTGAGTCGCGGCTAAAATGGGGCACGACTTTTCAAATTCGCTCCATGAGTGATGATGATAAAGCAGAAGCCTTAGTTAAACGCGCGAATATGCGGGGGTTAGAACTGAGCGATGAATGTGCGCGATTTTTATTAACACGCTTAAGTCGTGATATGCGCGCACTACTTGATGTACTTGATAAACTCGATCATGCATCGATGGCCGCACAACGAAAATTGACCATACCTTTCATTAAATCCACGCTACATCTCTAAATTTTCCTGCAAAACAGCCTAAGTTCCCATTTTGCTTATGCAGAATGGGAAAGAATTCAATAAGATTGGTTTAAGGTCTAGAATCTAGTCCTTGCTTTCAGTTATCATTAGCTATTACCAGAGCGTGTTTACCTTTCAGGATTGAAATTTGTTCAACCTAGAGGCGTTTTAATTGCGATGCGAGGACTGCAACATAGTAATTCTATGTAAAGTTTGAGTAACAGTAAAAAACGCCTTTAGGCAGAACCCGACGGGCAGCGTATGTTTGGTTTTTTTGCAATGTTATTGCACTATTTTGTAGGAAACTACACGACATGTGCTCTGCCTTAACTAAAAATCAAAGACTCAGCTGAAAAATTAATCTCGAAAAGTCAGCACGCTCTAAAGCAATCACCTCTGTGAAAGATCAGGTATCGAATGAACTTAGAAAATATATTAGCGCAAGCACTTGAGGCGGTCGCCAGTGCCAATGAAATAGCGCAGCTTGAAGACATCAGGGTTAATTACCTTGGTAAAAAAGGCGAAATCACGAACTTATTAAAAACCCTTGGTAAAATTGCTCCTGAAGAACGTAAAGAAGCGGGCCAAGTAATTAATCAAGCCAAACAAGACGTACAAGTTGCGATTAACGAAAAGCGCGAGTTACTTGCAAGTAAAGCACTTGAAGAAAAACTAGCCGCTGAAACAATTGACGTAACTTTACCGGGGCGTGTAATGCCAACAGGTGGATTACACCCAGTAACTCGTACAATTGAACGCATTGAGAGCTTTTTTGGTGAGCTTGGTTTTGAAGTTAAATCAGGCCCTGAAGTTGAAGATGATTTTCATAACTTTGACGCGCTAAATATTCCAGAGCATCACCCAGCGCGTGCGGATCACGATACCTTTTACTTTAATCCAAAATTAGTTTTACGTACGCAAACCAGTGGTGTGCAAATCCGCACTATGGAAACAGAGCAACCGCCGCTTCGTATTATTTCACCAGGGCGTGTATATCGTAATGATTACGATCAAACCCACACGCCTATGTTCCATCAGGTTGAAGGCCTAATGGTTGATACAGATGTAAGCTTCACAGAGCTTAAAGGCATTTTGCACGATTTCTTACGTAACTTCTTTGAAGAAGACATGGAAATTCGTTTTCGACCTTCATTTTTCCCATTCACAGAACCTTCAGCTGAAGTAGACGTAATGGGCAAAGACGGTAAATGGTTAGAAGTACTAGGTTGCGGAATGGTTCACCCTAATGTACTTAAATCTGTGGGCATTGACCCAGAAAAATACACAGGTTTTGCCTTCGGTATGGGCGTTGAACGCTTAACCATGCTGCGCTATGGTGTAAACGATTTACGTGCGTTTTTCGAAAACGATTTAAAATTCCTTAATCAGTTCCGTTAAGAGTGAAAATATAACATGAAATTTAGTGAAAAGTGGTTAAGAGAGTGGGTTAACCCTGCAATTGACACGCAGGCTCTTTCGGAACAGTTATCGATGGCCGGCCTTGAAGTAGATGGCGTAGAACCTGCAGCAGCGCAGTTTACCGGTGTTGTTGTTGGTGAAGTGGTTGAATGTGGCCAGCACCCAGATGCAGATAAACTACGCGTAACAAAAATCAATGTCGGTGGTGATGAGCTACTAGATATTGTATGTGGCGCGCCAAACTGCCGCTTAGGTATTAAAGTTGCGGTTGCGATGGTAGGTGCTGTTTTACCAGGTGATTTTAAAATTAAAAAAGCCAAGCTTCGTGGTCAACCTTCTCACGGTATGCTGTGTGCGTTCGTTGAGTTAGGGATTAGCGAGGAAGGCGATGGCATCATGGAATTACCAAGTGATGCGCCTATTGGCACCGATTTACGAGAATACTTAAGCCTTGATGATAACATCATTGATGTTGATTTAACGCCTAACCGTGGTGATTGCTTAGGCATTAAAGGTATTGCGCGTGAAGTAGGCGTACTTAATAGCATCGACGTCAAAGCGTTAGAAATTCCAGCAGTGACGCCAACAATTGATGACAAAATATCAATTGAGCTAGTAAACGAAGAAGCATGTCCACGTTATTTAGGCCGTGTGATCAAAGACATTAACCTAGACGCAGAAACACCGCTGTGGATGGTTGAAAAGCTTCGTCGCAGTGGCGTACGTTCAATCGACCCCGTAGTTGATGTAACTAACTATGTGTTACTTGAACTTGGTCACCCAATGCATGCGTTTGATTTGAGCGCTATTGAAGGCGGTATCAAAGTACGCAGCGCTAATGCAGGTGAAGAGCTCGTTTTATTAGATGGTAATACCGCTAAACTAAACGAATCAACATTAGTTATTGCCGATCATAACAAAGCATTGGCAATTGCGGGTATTTTTGGTGGCGAGCAATCTGGCGTGACAGATAAAACGTCTGATATCTTATTAGAAAGCGCATTTTTTAATCCTGTTGCAATAGCTGGGCAAGCCCGTAGTTACGGTTTACACACAGATGCATCGCATCGTTATGAACGTGGAGTTGATTTTGCGCTACAACATGATGCAATGGAACGTGCAACTGCGTTGTTACTTGAGATTGTCGGTGGTGAAGCTGGTCCTGTAGTGGAAGCGGTAGCTGCAGATAAACTACCTAAAGTGACAGAAGTTCGTCTTCGCCGGGCGCGTTTAGACCGTGTTATTGGCCACCACATTGAAGACGCCAAGGTAACGGATATTCTTACTCGTTTAGGTCTAGATGTAAAAGTTGAAAATGAAAGCTGGAGTGCAGATGTACCAAGTTATCGTTTTGATATTCGCATTGAAGAAGACTTAATCGAAGAAGTTGCCCGTGTATATGGTTACAACAGTATTCCAAATGTTGCGC
The DNA here is from genome assembly GCF_001653135.1 of Pseudoalteromonas neustonica. Lineage (GTDB taxonomy): Bacteria > Pseudomonadota > Gammaproteobacteria > Enterobacterales > Alteromonadaceae > Pseudoalteromonas > Pseudoalteromonas neustonica. Next base: position 32,408 of record NZ_BDDS01000026.1, on the reverse strand, counting down.
CAACGGCTAAACTAAAAATGACAACTCATAACGAGGCAACTATTGCGGTTAATAAATTTCGCAATACTTTAGTGACTCGAGGTTATCAAGAAGCAATCACTTACAGCTTTGTTGACCCTAAAGCACAAGCTATTTTACACCCAGACAGCGACGCGCTTATTTTACCACACCCAATTTCGATAGAAATGTCGGCAATGCGTGTCAGTCTGATGCCAGGTTTACTTGCGTCAGTCATGTATAACCAAAACCGTCAGCAACCGCGTATTCGTTTATTTGAGCATGGTCTTAAATTTTTACGTGACGAAAATGCAGAGAATGGCGTAAACCAAGTAGCAGTTATCGGTGGTGCGATTACCGGCCTTGCTCATGGTGAACATTGGGTTGAAGAAAAACGCACTGTTGATTTTTATGACCTAAAAGGTGACGTTGAAGCATTACTTTCATTAACTAATGATATAACACGTTTTGAAATCAAAGCTGAGCAATCGGATGGCTTACATCCTGGTCAATCTGCAGTGATTTATGTTGACGGTAAAAAGGTTGGTTTCTTTGGTGCAGTTCATCCGCAAGTACAAAAATCGTTAGATATTAATAATGCGACTTATGTGTTTGAAATAGAAATGTCAGCCATTGAGAAAAGAAATTTACCAGAGGCAGTAGGGGTATCTAAGTTCCCTTCAAACCGCCGCGACATCGCTATTTTAGTGGAAGATCAGGTGAAATCTGGCGACATTTTATCAGTGATAGAAAAAGTTGGCGGAAATCAATTGGTTGACCTAAACTTATTCGATGTGTATAAGGGCAAAGGTATTGAGCCAAATTACAAGAGTTTGGCGATTGCTCTAACACTGCAAGCGGTTGATAGAACACTCGAAGAGAAAGATATCAATCTAGTAGTTGATAACGTGGTGGCCGCACTGGCCGAACAGTTTAATGCATCGTTGAGGGACTAGATATGGCGCTTACTAAAGCCGACATAGCTGAACACCTATTTGAAAAATTGGGGATCAATAAAAAGGATGCCAAAGATTTAGTTGAAGCGTTTTTTGAAGAAATCCGCTCAGCGCTTGAAAAAGGCGAGCAGGTTAAGCTCTCTGGATTTGGTAACTTTGATCTTCGTGACAAGAAAGAAAGGCCTGGCCGTAACCCGAAAACAGGGGAAGACATTCCTATTTCGGCGCGACGAGTTGTGACTTTCCGACCGGGTCAAAAGCTCAAAACCCGTGTTGAAGTTGGCACGGGCAAATAGATTAAAAAAGGCAGCGCAAGCTGCCTTTTTCTTTTGTCTTAATTTATATTATAAATTGATTAAAGTACGATTCAAAAATCACGTGGTGATACAAACTGTCCAGTCTGAATACTCTCAAAAGTTTGCTCCGCTAAAGAGTCTAGACTATTTAAACTTTTCCCTGATGCTGTAAGCTGATGCTCAATTGACATTATATCAATATTTGTTATCCCAGAAAGCTGTGCAATTTTAGCAAACGTATAAGCGTGCTTAAATTTTTCATGCTTATTGAATAAACTCACAAGCGTTGTGTAAATTTCAGGGTTGGGGATTTGATCGGGCTTATTCAGCTCTAGAGTCTTGTAGAGCAGATCAATCGTTTTTTCTTCATCAAATTTAATATAATACGTTGCTAAAAAAAACTGCATCTCAGCATCTTCAGTCACACTGGGTTGATCTTCGATGGTTAATAACTTTGTTAATGCAGATTGGTCATTATTGCGTGACCAATGATAATAAAGTAACCCTGGGTGATTGGTATTTTTGGTATCTTGAAAAATTCGTGTTATTTCTTTAATACTGGTTAAGTGGCCTTCCACTCGGGAAGTGGTTTTTTCTTTTAGTTTAATATGTTCAATTTTTGCGGCTAACGACACACATTGTTCGTATTTTTCAAACCCTTTTAATAACGCGTATTTATTTTCATCAGTGGGTTCTTTGTATTCATGGTAGCGCGCCATAATCACATCTGCTCGCTGTTCTTTACAATGACTATCTTTATTTAAATCATTACATAGCCCAGGAGTATCCTTACACACTTGGGCAAGTGTTAATGGTTCTTCACAGCCTGTTAACGCCAATAAACTTAGTAATATGCTTGCTCTTAGTAACATTTTTTAGCCTCTACATCATCTCTAATATGATTCTAGCGTAATGAATTGATCTCTAACAGTGGAGAATAAAGTTAGTTTAAATTAGAATAGCTGTGCCCAATAGGATGCATTGCTCTCAAAACTCAATATATCCTTATGGCTATCCGTTCAAAAATTGTTTAATTAGGTAAATAAAATGACCTCATCTCACGAGTTAGAATACACAAATAGTTGGCAAGAACGCCAAGATTATGCTGAAAGCATGCAACCTATCATTGGTAAGCTTTACCGTAATCGCGGTATTGAAATCGCTGTATATGGCCGTCCTCTCGTAAATGCCAGTACTATTGAGATTATTAAATCTCACAAAACTGTTGCCCAGTTTGAAGGCACTAAACTACGTTTACGTGAAAGCTTTCCGTTTCTTGAAGCTATCGCTAAAATGGATTTAAACTCAGCACGTATCGATATCGGTAAACTTGCATACGGTTATTTATATAATGATGCAGCTAAAGGTCGTTCAGTTGAAGAATACTTAAATGATGAACTTGCTGAAATCATCAACTCACAAGCAAAAGAGCCGCGTGATGTTGTTTTATACGGTTTTGGTCGTATCGGTCGTTTACTCGCTCGTTTACTAATTGAAAAATCAGGTCCTTACGCTGATTTACGTTTACGTGCAATTGTTGTGCGTGGCGGTAAAGATGGCGACCTTGAAAAGCGTGCAAGCTTATTGCGTCGTGATTCAATTCATGGTCCTTTTAATGGTTCGATTACCATTGATAAAGAACGCAATGCAATTAAAGCAAATGGTAGCTACATTCAAGTTATCTATGCTAACTCACCAAGTGAAGTTGATTATACTGCGTACGGCATTGATAACGCACTTATCGTTGATAATACGGGTATCTGGAAAGATGAAGCAGGCCTTGGTCAACATTTAGAGTGTAAAGGCGCTACAAAAGTATTATTAACAGCACCAGCTAAAGGTAATATCAAAAACATCGTATACGGTGTTAATAACCAAGATATTCTACCTGAAGATAAAATTGTGTGTGCGGCCAGCTGTACAACCAATGCAATTACACCAACATTAAAAGCGTTAAACGATAAGTTTGGTATCAACAATGGCCATGTTGAAACTGTACACTCGTACACCAATGACCAAAACTTAATAGATAACTATCATAAAGCAGACCGCCGTGGTCGTGCCGCAGCGCTTAATATGGTAATTACTGAGACTGGCGCAGCAAAAGCCGTTTCAAAAGCACTACCGGAGCTAGAAGGCAAGTTAACAGGTAATGCAATCCGTGTTCCTACACCAAACGTATCATTAGCTATTTTGAACTTAAACCTAGCGACCAGCACCACGGTTGAAGAGTTAAACTCGTTCTTACGCCATGCTGCGCTTCATTCAGATTTACGCGATCAAATTGATTACACAGCGTCTACTGAAATTGTATCTACCGACTTAGTAGGTAGTCGTTATGCCGGTGTTGTAGATTCAACAGCAACAATCGTTGATGACAACCGTATTGTACTTTACGTTTGGTACGATAATGAGTTTGGTTATAGCTGCCAAGTTGTACGTTGTATGCGTGATATGGCAGAGGTTTCATTCCCAAGTTTGCCACGTTAAGTAATTACAGTCGTTAATTCATATTGAGCCAGCATTTGCTGGCTTTTTTAGTCATGAATGTTTTTTCAAAACCAAAGCCATGTGGTAGGCTGTATCTAGTTTGCTACATTTTAATAACAAAGCGTCTTTAACATGAAGGCGTTGTTGAATTTCTAATCTAACGCATTATTTGTTAGGAATTAATTTTTTAATCTATAGGTTTATTTAAATGAAAATCACCAGTAATTTTGACAGTGGTAATATCAAGGTCATTACCGCGACCGATCCACTTAATATTCAACTTGAGATCAATAAAGATCATCAATCTGATTTTTTTCAGTGGTTCCATTTCCGTCTTGAGACAACGCCTTTTCAAAGCCATAAACTGCATATTAATAATTTAGAAAACTCAGCTTACCCAGATGGTTGGGATGGTTACCAAGCTGTTGCATCGTACGATCGCCAAACATGGTTTCGTGTACCTTCAAGTTATGCTGATGGCACATTATCTTTTGAAATTGAACCTGAGTGTGGCAGCGTCTACTTTGCTTACTTTGCACCATATAGCTACGAGCGTCATTTAGATTTACTTTCGTGGGCGCAAAGTCAAGAAGCATGTCAGCTGGAAACATTAGGCGAAACACTGGATGGCCGTGACATGAGTGTCTTGCGCATTGGTGGAGAGAGTGACGAAAACAAAAAAACGATTTGGATCACTGCACGTCAACACCCAGGCGAAACAATGGCCGAATGGTTTGTAGAAGGGATTTTACATAAGTTATTAGATGATGAAGACCCACATGCAGCTGCATTGTTATCAAAAGCGGTTTTTTACATCGTACCAAACATGAACCCAGACGGAAGCGCACGCGGTCATTTGCGCACTAATGCCAAAGGCGTTAACTTAAACCGTGAATGGCAAACACCAAGCATGGAAAATAGCCCTGAGGTGTATTTAGTGCTTAATAAAATGCGCGAGACCGGCTTAGACATGCATTTAGATATTCATGGTGATGAAGCAATACCGTATAACTTTGTTGCAGGAAGCGAAGGTATTCCAGCGTACGATGCACGCTTAAAAGATTTAGAAGATAGCTTTAAAGCGGCATTGCTTGTTGTGACACCTGAGTTTCAAGATGTGCACGGCTACCCGAAAGATGAGCCTGGACAGGCAAACTTAACGGTAGGATCAGCTGCTGTTGCACAAGAGTTCAATGCGCTTGCTTACACCGTAGAAATGCCATTTAAAGATAACGATGATTTACCTGATCCAGATTATGGCTGGTCAGATCGCCGCTCATATCAATTTGGTCAAGATACTTTAGCGGCAATTGTTAATGTTGTTGATAAATTAAGATAGAGTACACTTGAATTAGGGCATCGTTTATTGATGCCTTAATGTTCAAAAATATCAAAAATTAATAGATAACAATCATAGAGTATTTAGGCTAATATTTATTATATCAAAGGGACACTCAGAGGACTCTTCCTCATCTCTTTCTATAAAAGGTAGCGGATTCTGGGCAATAAAGAACAGAATATCGTTAAACAATAATAAAAAATAATAGAGGATATCCATGGAAGCTTTTGTAAGCGCTGTTAACGGCGTTGTTTGGAGTAATGCACTCATCTACCTATGTTTAGGCGCTGGCCTATTCTATTCAATATTAACCCGGTTTGCTCAAGTTAGGCATTTTAAAGAAATGTGTAAATTGCTGTTTAGCCCTAACACATCTGATACCGGTATTTCATCGTTTCAAGCATTAGCCGTGTCATTATCTGGGCGAGTTGGTGTTGGTAATATTGCCGGTGTTGCTGCCGCGATTGGCTTTGGTGGACCTGGCGCTATCTTTTGGATGTGGGTTGTGGCCTTTTTAGGTGCCAGCACTGCATTTGCAGAATCAACATTAGGGCAAATTTATAAAACAGAAGAGGATGGCCAATATCGTGGTGGCCCAGCTTATTATTTTGACCGTTGTTTAGGCCAAAAGTGGCTGGCTATTTTATTTGCCGTATCGGCAATTATTGCCTGTGGTGTTTTTCTACCTGGCGTACAGGCAAATGCCGTTGGTAACGCGTTTACCCAAGTATTTGGCGAAGGTACAATGGTCAGCACTAGTTTTGGTGACGTTGGTAGTTTTAAGCTGGTTGCATTAGCGATTATTCTTATTGTGCTTGCTTTTATCATCTTCGGTGGCATTAAACGTATTGCAAACTTTACCCAAATTGTCGTGCCTTTGATGGCATTGGGATACATTGTTTTAGCGTTGATTGTAGTGTTTTTAAACATTGATAAAGTACCTGGAATATTTGCTTTAATTATTAGTGATGCCTTTACAGCACAGGCTGGCTTTGGTGCTGCTATCGCCTGGGGTGTAAAACGCGGTATTTATTCTAACGAAGCTGGGCAAGGTACGGGGCCACACGCTGCTGCTGCCGCAGAAGTTGACCACCCAGCTCAGCAAGGGTTAGTACAAGCGTTTTCTGTTTATGTAGATACACTTTTTGTTTGTACAGCAACAGCCTTAATGATTTTAATAACACAGCAATACAATGTAGTGGGTGAACTACCTGCAGGGCAGTTTATCGTACAAAATGTTGATGCTGCGACAGAGATAGGTTCAGCAGCGTTTACCCAAATGGCGTTATTTAGTGTATTTGGTAGTTTTGGTCAAGCGTTTGTTGGTATCGCATTGTTTTTCTTCGCATTCACAACAATATTAGCGTATTACTTTATTGCAGAAACTAATGTTGCGTATTTAAATCGCTACTTTAAAGGTGCAATCCCACTGGTATTAGTGAAGCTAGTGATTATGTTTATGGTGTCGTATGGCATGGTTAATAACGCGGGCTATATATGGACCATTGGTGATATAGGTGTTGGCTTAATGGCGTGGATTAATATCTTGGGTATTTTGGCAATATTTTTCGTGGCGAAGCCGGCTTTATTATGTTTACGTGATTTTGAAGACCAGAAGAAAGCGGGTGGAGCTATCAATTTTGATCCAGTTAAACTCGGTATCAAAAATGCGACTTTTTGGGAAAAACGTTTAGCTAAACAGCAGCAAGACGATAAATCATAGACACTGATAATTTAGCGTGATTTGTTTGTTGAAATAAATGTCTAGGCAATGACTGCAATTGAAAAAAGACAACGACAAATAAAACACGTACAATAAAGGGCGCCGCAAGGCGCCTTTTTTATGCGTAGATTTTTATGCGAAGTATGGAGAGAGATATGGCGATTGTTCGTTGTCCTAGTTGTAATAAGTCAATATCCGATAAACACCAGCAGTGCCCTCACTGTGAGAATAATGTAGCTGAGCTTGATGGCGAACAACGCCAGCAGCTGGCACGCGAAAAACGAATTCAAAAACAACAAATGTTTATGAATTATTCTTTTTTTGCACTGTTCATATTTTTAGGTGGATTCTTTAGTTTATACTTTTTACATCCAGAACCCGAAACCCCACAGTGGTACGCATGCACGGCAGCCATTGCTATCGGTTGTATTTGGTATTTAATAAATCGCGTTATCTTAGTGACTCTTAAAAAGAAAAAATGACATGAACATCGACAATCTCGTAAAAACAATTACCCCAGAATTATTTGAACGATTACAATATGGTGCCGCAACAGGCAAGTGGCCTGATGGTACAGTACTAAGTGATGAGCAAAAAGCGCAAACAGTCCAGTTAGTCATGCTTTATCAAGCAAAAGTAGCCCAATCTAATGAGCAATTTACCATTGGCTCAAATGGTGAAATGGTGCAAAAAACAAAAGCACAATTGCAAAAAGAATTCACCGCAGACAACGAAATAGCAAGGTTTAGTGAAAATGATCTTTAAACACCTTTTTACCCCGAAATGGAAGCACCCAAAGCAGCAAGTACGTCTAGATGCAATTGAAAAGCTAGATGTAGAACGTGATGCAACAATTTTAAATACATTGGCACTAGATGATAGTTCCGCAGAAATCCGCAAAAAAGCCTTAAATAAAGTCAATGATTTAGTGTTGTGGTGGAAAGCGTACAAGCAAGACCAAAGCTTAAAAGAGTTAGCTGAACAGCATATTTCAAGTGCAGTATTAAACGCCGAAAGTACGCTCGACACGCAGATTAAAAATGAATACATTGAACGTTTCGCACCAGTAAAAACACTTGAAAAACTCGCCTTTGCCGAGAAAGAATTACAAGTAAGAGTTAAATTACTAAAGCGCTTATCAAATCCTAAGCTAATAGAAAAAGCCTTTAAAGAAGGCGGCAACGAATTGCAATTGCAGTTAACGGAATTAGTTATAAATCATCAATTGACAAAAAGCTTAGTAAAGCATGCTCACGGTGAGGCACTCACGCTACTACAGACACATCTTGATAATAAACGTTTAGCATCTGTTATGCCTGGTCAAGTGCAAAATGACACGCGTGTAGTGCTCGCTAAACTTAATGCATTGCGTGAAAAGCAAGACTATGGCGTTGTGTGTGAACAAAAAGAGTCACTTATAGCACAATGGCAAGCGATAGAGCTAACATGGTTAAACCCAGAGCAAATTGCAATACTAGAAGAAAAATATCAGTCATTGACGGCTAAATTGAATGTGCATTTAGCTTTATTAAAAGATCAGCATGATCAACAGCAAGCGATTTTAGCGCAAAAACAGCGCGAAGTTTTAGCATTGGCAAATCTTGAAGCACTTAGTGAAGAAATTGAAAATGCACTGCAGCTTGGTCTTGAAACACCAGAACAAATTCAACAAGACTGGCTTGATGCAAAAGTTGAGCAAGCACAAGCGGTGATAGCACAAAGCAATATTTCAAATAGCGAGCATAAAACAAAAGTGGTTGCTAAGTTACAGCAATTATTTAAACAAGTTAGCCAATTACCAGCACTAAGCCAAGCGATCAGTGATTATAGAGTGGCATTAACAGCCCTGAGTGATTTGAGCACTGAAGTTGATAAAACAAATTTTGATGCCGCGACTGCGCAGTTTGAGCAAGCATTTAAAGCGGCCAATGCGCCACTTAAGCAATTACCTGTATCATTACAAGCGCCTTTTAAAGCGCAACTTAAAGAGCAAAAGTTACAATGGCAGCAAGGTATTGCGCAATTAAGTAATGAATTAACAAAAAACCAGCAGCAGGCGAGCCGAAAAGCGCGCGATGTTAAACGTCTAATTGAGCAAGGCCGTTTTAATGTGGCATTTGGTGTGTTTAAAGGTTTTACGGAGCTTTATGACAGCTTAACACCGGGTTTTCAGGCGCAGCTTGAAAAGCTTAAAGCGGAACTTGAGCAGCAGTTAGCAGATGCTAAAGATTGGCAAAAGTATGCGTCAGCGCCAAAACGTGAAGAACTGTTAGCTGAATTAACGAGTTTGTTAGAGCAGCCATGCACAGACCCAAAAGCCCGTGCAAATGAGGTTAAGGTTTTTCGCCGTCGTTGGAATGAGCTAGGGCGTTTAGACACTGAGCAAGAGCAACAACAAGGTAAAGAGTTTGATGACATGATTGAGCAATTATTTGCACCATGTCGCGAATACTTTGCACTGCAAGAACAACAGCGTGAAGCAACTAAGCTTGAACGTGAAGCAATCATTAATCAAATGCAAGCACTTGCGCAGGCAGACACCAGCGCCACTGAATTTGATTGGAAAGAGTTTGAAAGCCAATATAACCGCATTAATAAAGTCTGGCGCAATGCCGGTAATGTTGAGCCAAAAGTATACCGTGCATTACAAACACAATATAAAGCGCAACAGCAGCAAGTATTTAATGCACTAAATGCATTTCATAAAGGCAATGCGGCTGCAAAAAATGAGTTAGTTGAGCAAGCGCAGCAGTTATCAGTCAGCGATGATTTAGCGACGGCTTGTCAACAATTAAAAGAACTGCAACAGCAATGGCAGGGAATTGGTTTTGCAGGCGTAAAAGCTGAAAATGCTTTATGGCAAAAATTTCGTCAATTTAATGATTTAACCTTTGCTAAACGCAGTGATGAGTTTGCGCAGCATAAAGAGCAACAAGCAGCGGATAACGCAGTTGTTGCGGCGCAAATTATTGAACTAGAAGAAGCTTTACCAGCAGTGAATCAAAAAGCACAGTTGCTAGATTTGCGCACTAAAGTAACCGCACTACAAAGTAGTAAAGAGTTAGGCAACCGCATTAAAAAATTATTGGCTAACATAGATGGCAAATTAGCGATCCTGACTGAACAAGCTGCTAAAGCTGATTTTAGTGCGCTATTTACGGCACTTGAAAATCAGCAAGTTATCCCTGTTCAATGGCAAGGTAACGCAGATACGCATTTAACAGCTGCGCAATTATTAGTGAGAATGGAAATTCTTGCCAATGTGGCAAGCCCTGATGGCTCATCTCGTATGGCTGAACAAGTTGCCATGCTTGATGATAAGCATCGTGGCGAACAAGCTGATTTGCACTATTATTTAAAGCAGCTATTAGCGCTCAGTCAAGGTTCAGTTGACAGTGACACACTAGCACGCTTAAAAACGGTTTTTAGCGTTTAGTGGCTAAATGCGTTAAAGAATAAAAAAGCCGCCGTTGTGCGGCTTTTATTTTTTTATCCTCGAAAAGGAAAAATCATGAAGTATATTGTATTAATTGCCTGTTTATTTCTCAGTGCATGTAACACGACCCAAGGTGTCTCGTTTTATTCATTTACTAGCAGCGAAATTGAGTCAGCACTGAATCAACAGCTTCCTAAACTCAGTGAAAAAGTGCGTTTAATGGGCTTACCAGTGCAATTTGATGTGAACGATTTAAGCGTTAATGTTGGCCCCAATAATCGCGACGTAGTGATACTTGGGGCTGATTCAAGTGCTGTTATTAATGCGTTTGCACTTAAGTATCCGGTACGTTTAAAGTTGCAAATTGAAGGTGCGCCATTTTACGATAGCGAGAAAAAAGCAGTTTTTTTACGTGACATAAAATTGCTTGATTCAACCATTGATGCAGGTGGTTTTAAAGGTAATCTAGCCGTTTTAAATGATGAGGCCATGAATGTCATTAATAGTTTTTTAGCTGTAAATCCAGTGTATAAGTTAAACATGAATGATCCAAAAGTCGCGTTATTAAGCAAATTACCTTTAGATATGAAAGTCGTTGAAGGTGCAATTAAGCTAGTGCCTCATATGTAAAAACACGACGTTAACTAACATAGTATTAATTTAGTTTAGTTATAAAAAAGCCCTGATCATCAGGGCTTTTTAGTGTACTTAAAAGTAGGAGAATTAACCTATGCTTGCATAAAAACAGCCAAAGCCGGGCAGGGTTAACGTGTTTTTATTTACAGTACCGTTATGATGATTAAGCTCACTATGAGGTGTGATATTAATATGGTCAATCTCATAGCTTGTGGTGCTTTGTGCGAGGTTAAATATACAAAGCATAGTTTGACCTGCAAAGCGACGGTAAAAGGCGAGCAGTGGCTCAGGGGTATCGATAAATTCAATATCACCCTCAAGTAATACGGCCTGTGTTTTACGCCATGCCATAAAGTGACGAAATGCATTTAAAATCGAATGTTGATCGCTCTCTTGCTCACTTACATTTTGGTTTTTATGCTGCTCATCAACGGGTAACCAAGGCTTAGTGGTTGAAAAGCCGGCTTGCTCGCAGTTATTGTTGTGCCACGGCATTGGTGTACGACAGCCATCACGCCCTTTAAAGTTTGGCCAAAAAGTGATGCCGTAAGGGTCTTGTAAATCTTCAAAGGCAACGCTTGCTTCGCCTAAACCAAGTTCTTCACCTTGATACATGCACACGCTACCACGTAGTGACGCCAGTAAAGCACTAAGCATCTTACATTGCTGTGGATTTACCTCGCCATTGGCACCCCAACGACTTGCTACACGCTCTACGTCGTGGTTGCTAAATGCCCAGCACGGCCAGCCTTGTGTCATGCGCTCTTCAAGTGTTTTGACGGTAGTACGAATGTACTCACTGCTGTAATCATTAGTGAGTAGTTCAAAACTGTAACCCATATGTAGTTTGTCGCCACCCGCGGTGTATTCAGCCATTGTCGCCAGTGAATCTTCAGATGAAATTTCGCCCAAAGACACAGTCCCAGGGTATTTGTCTAATAGGGTACGAATATCTTGCATAAAGCTGATATTTTCAGGTTGGGTATTGTTGTAATGATGGTATTGAAATGCATACGGATTATCTTCACTAAAACCACGACCTTGACGTTTTTCAGGTGGCTTTGCAGGATTATCGCGCAGCTGTGCATCATGATAGCAAAAGTTAATTGCATCTAGTCGAAACCCATCCACCCCTTTTTTAAGCCAAAACTCCACGTTGTCGAGTACTGCTTGACGTACATCGGGGTTATGAAAGTTTAAGTCGGGTTGTTCTGTAAAAAAATTATGTAAATAATATTGACCCCGACGTGGCTCCCACTGCCAAGCAGGGCCACCAAAAATAGATAACCAGTTGTTTGGTTGCGTACCGTCGGGTTTAGAGTCAGACCATACATACCAATCCGACTTATCGTTAGTTTTGTTTTCGCGGCTATCTAAAAACCACTGGTGTTGATCTGATGTATGACTTAAAACTTGGTCAATTATGATTTTTATATCACGCTGGTGAGCGTGTGCTATCAGCTCATCAAAGTCATTAAGATCGCCAAACAGGGGGTCAACATCACGATAGTCACTAATATCATAGCCAAAATCTTTCATTGGCGATTTGAAAAAAGGAGAGATCCAAATAGCATCAACGCCAAGACTTTTAATATAGTCAATGCGAGCAATGATCCCTTTTAAATCACCAATTCCATCGCCATTGGTATCTTGAAAGCTGCGAGGATATACCTGATAAATAACCGCACCTTTATACCATTGCTGTTGAGCCATGCTTTTCTCCATCGTGACATCAATACCTTAAAAACGTTGGTCGCTTAATAGCTAAAATTTTTTAAGGCGTGTTGTTTTCGTCAATCTTATTTTATGGGTAGGGTTAACTACGCCACGTTATTTTTGAAAAGCATACGTGAAGGCTTAGATACTGTAAAAAGCCTGCATACGTATGCATGCTAAATAGATTATTCTACAGTGCACAGATGCGAGTAATATCAGCATTAAATAACGTAGAACAAGCATCGTTTTAATTATTACCAATTAATATGTTAAAAAAGTTAACATGTTATAAAGTCCAATATGGCGCGGCTTTCATTGACTTTGTATTGTGTTGGTGCAAATGATTATTGGTCTTACCAATTGCCAGGGGTGATATACAATGCCACAACTAATAATTGAAATTGATAGTTACTTGTATTTTAGAGTGTTATAAGTCAGTTAGTTTTGAATTTACTTATTTAGTATTATGAAATTTGTTTTAGTGCTTATTGCACCAACATATTTATTTTTTACCTCTATAAAAACAAGGTGTTGCCAGTATTCTTGTGAAATTTTTGTTAAAAGTGATGGTTTTATTCTACTGTGAATACGTATGCATAAAGTTGTTAATAAAATAAAGCGGGCGTTAATATTCATCCTGACAACAAAATCAGCCAGCGAATAACGGTGCTTCTATCACAAGCCTGTTATTACGCTGGTAATAAATAATATGGGTAACGGGAAAACATCATGTCTATGTTCAAACCAAGTATATTAACAATTGCACTTGCGACCGCAGGTATTAGCAGTTTCGCTTCACACGCACAAGATGAGCAGCAAGCAGCAAAGAATGACGTTGAAGTCATCGAAGTGAAAGGTTTTCGTGGCAGCGTTGTTGAATCAATCAATACAAAGCGTTTTTCATCAGAAGTGGTTGAATCTATTTCTGCAGAAGATATTGGTAAATTACCTGATTCATCAATCGCAGAGTCAATTGCACGCCTGCCGGGCCTGACTGCACAGCGCCTAGACGGACGTGCAAGCCGTGTGAGTGTGCGTGGTTTTAGCGAAAATGAAAGTGCTACAACGTTTAATGGCCGTGAGCAAGTGTCTATTGGTGACAACCGTGGCGTTGAGTTTGACCTTTACCCATCAGAAATAATGAGCGGTGTAACCGTCTATAAAACACCAAGCGCAAGTTTAGACGCTGAAGGTATTGCCGGTGTAATCGATATGCAAACCGTAAAGCCTTTAAGTAAAGGCGAGCGTGTGATCATGTTCAATGGTCAATTAGAGCAAACGGGTTTTGAAAAGCTAAACCCTGACGGCGATGACCAAGGTTTCCGCGGTACGGTTTCGTATATAGACCAATTTGCAGATGACACTATCGGTGTTGCATTTGCATACAATAAAATGAGTTCACCTAATCAAGAAAAACGTTGGAACTCTTGGGGTTACCCTGATTACAGTATTTCTGAAAATAAACTTAAAGACGACACAACTGTTGGCCCATATAACCCTATTTTAGGTGGCGCAAAGCCGTTTGTACGTTCGTCCACTCTTGAGCGCGATTCAGCTATGTTGGTAATTGAAGCTGCGCCCACTGATCGCTTGAATATGACATTTGATGCACTTTATGTTGATTTTTCAGATGAAAAAATACTTCGCGGTATTGAAGTACCCTTTGGTTGGGGGCAAGGTAAAATACGCTCTGGTTCAGAAGTTGTTGATACAAATTCCGACTTTATCACCAGTGCTGTAACCCAAGGCCAACGTGTTGTTGTACGTAATGACTATGAAGAACGTAATGCAGAACTAACTCAATTTGGTTTTAATACAAAATATGATATCGATGATTCATGGTCTGTGGAATTTGATGCCAGTCGCTCAGAAGTAGAACGCCAAATTTGGAGTATCGAAAGCTATTCTGGTACTGGTCGAGGTGATGCAAATGGCATAGCTGATAACATTGGATACGTATTTGATGGCGGTAACACAGGCGCGCAATTTTCACATGAACTAGATTACAGCGATTATGATTTAATTCAATTAGGTGGCCCATTATCATGGGGTGGAAGTGCCGCACTTAATGACAAATATGGATTAAAAGACACGCCATACCAAAATACAGCACAAGATGGCTTTATTAATGCACCAGAAATTAACGACGAATTAAGTACGTTAAAACTTGCTGCCAGCAAAGCACTTGAAAGTGAATATTTTAGCAACGTAAGCTTTGGTATTTCATATCGTGACCGCGAAAAGAGCAAAGTGTCAGAAGGTTACTTCATGACATTAAAAGGCTTCTCGCTGTCAAACCCGGGTATGTTGTCTATTCCTGAACAATACCGCCAAGGTACAGCAAGCCTTGATTTTATCGGTATGGGCAATATGGTCGCCTATGACACTAACGGTCTAGTGAACGATGGCTACTATGATTTATTACAAGAGAGCTTAACGGACCAAAAACACAAAACACAATCGTGGGCAGTACAAGAAGAAGTTATTGCGGTATTTGCACAACTGGATATCAATGCAGAGTTAGGCTCAATTCCTGTAACAGGTAATATTGGTGCGCGTTATGTGCAAACTGATCAATCATCACAAGGGTCTGCTGCAAACACGATTGATGGCTTAGTTGTTGTTTCGCCAACGGATGTAAGTCATGACTATAGCCATTTTTTACCAAGTATTAATTTAGCGTTTAGGATTGACGAAGACCAAACCATTCGTTTTGGTGCTGCAAAAACTATTTCACGTGCTCGCTTAGATGAAATGAATGCCTCTATTAGTGCGTCTTATAGTGAACAACAAAATAATGATGGAAACAACTGGAATATTTCAGGCGGTAACCCTTTACTAGAACCAAAAGAAGCAACAGGGTTTGATTTAAGTTACGAAAATTACTTTAATGCAGAAGGTTACTTTGCCGCAGCTTTCTTCTACAAAGATATTACGCAATGGATATTCGATGGTAATTACGAAGTTGATATGACCGGAGTTGCTGATCCAGCAACAGGTGAAATACCTGCTAATTCAACAGGCTCTGGATCAGGAAAAATAAACGGTGGTGAAGGTAATTTATGGGGTTATGAACTATCTCTTGCATTGCCATTTAATATATTTCACCCTTCGCTTGACGGCTTTGGTTTAATTGCCAGCCATACCGCAGTAGAGCAAGATATTACTGATCAAAAGGGTAATGAATATGAATTACCAGGCTTATCAGATCAAATTGACAGCCTAACGGCTTATTATGAGCGTAATGGCTTCCAAGCGCGTACTAGCATGCGTAAACGCAGTGATTTTAAAGGCGATGTTTACGGCCTAGGCTTTGCAACTACACAGGTTGATATTAAAGGCGAAACCATTTTTGATGCGCAAATTGGTTATGACTTTACTGAAGCAGGCATAGAAAGCTTAGACGGGCTAAGCGTGACTTTCCAAGTGCAAAATATTACTGAAGAACCCTTTGTGTCATTACAAGGTAGTAGTGATTTACAAGTACGTGATTACCAAGATTACGGTCGTACGTTCTTACTTGGCTTTAGTTACAAGCTATAACATTCTTTAGCGTTTAAAAGCCCTTGTAATTTGTTTTACAAGGGCTTTTTTATATCGCTGAGCTACACTGAAAAAAGATCATAACGGTGGAAAAGAGAATGCAACAGCAAAAAATAAAACAGGTCATTATTGCCGGTGGTGGTAGCGCAGGGTGGATCACAGCGTCGTTATTGAATAAAGTGCTTGGTAAAGTGATAGAGATCACACTGATTGAGTCGGATCAAATAGGCACTGTTGGTGTAGGCGAGGCCAGCATTCCGCCCATTCAGCATCTTAATGGCGCACTGGGGATTCGAGAAAGTGAGTTTATTAAAGCAACCCAAGCAACGATTAAGCTTGGTATTGAATTTGAAAACTGGCGCGAACAAAATCATAAATACATGCACGCCTTTGGTGATATTGGCAAAGACTTTCCGTTTTGTGAGTTTTACAACTTTTGGCTAAAAGCCAAGCAACAAGGCAACGCGACTGACTTTTGGGATTTTTCGCTTAACTACCAAGCTGCAAAGCAGCATAAGTTTACCCACTTACAACACATTCCTAATACTCAACTTACCGGCTTAAATTACGCCTATCATTTTGATGCCACACTGTACGGTGAGTTTTTAAAAGAGCTGGCCATATCACGGGGCGTTAAACGTATTGAAGGCAAAATTGCTCATGTTAAGCAATGTACCGAGAGCGGCTTTGTAACAGCACTTGAGCTTTCGAGCGGACAAATAATGAACGGTGACTTATTTATAGATTGCACTGGCTTAAGTGCATTACTAATTGAAAAGACCCTCAACACAGGCTTTGAAGACTGGTCACATTGGCTACCTTGCGATAGTGCTATAGCGGTGCAGACTAAAAGCACAGCCGATCCCGTGCCTTACACTCGCTCTATCGCCCGTGATGCGGGTTGGCAATGGCAAATACCACTACAGCACCGTGTTGGCAATGGCTTAGTGTATTCAAGTCGTCACTTAACTGATGAACAAGCCAAGCAACAACTGCTTGGTAACATTGCTGGTGAACCAATCACAGAGCCTCGCGTTATTCGCTTTAAAACAGGGCGCAGGCGCAAACAGTGGCATAAAAATGTGGTAGCCATTGGCTTATCAAGTGGCTTTTTAGAGCCATTAGAGTCGACCAGTATTCATTTGATCCAAACCGCTGTTATTCGTTTAATTAAACTCTTTGCGCATAACAACATTGAGCAATCATTGGTTGATACGTTTAACCAGCAAAGCCAAACCGAAATCGAACGTATCCGCGATTTTATTATTTTGCATTATAAACTTACTGATCGTACCGACAGTGCATTTTGGCGTCAGTGTAAGCAAATGAGCATTCCCAAATCACTGCAAACCAAAATTGATTTATTTAAAGACACAGGCAAAATTATACGCCAAGACGATGAGCTATTTGCAGAGGTTGCGTGGCAGCAAGTAATGATAGGCCAAGGGCTTAAAGCGCAAGACTATAACCCATTAGCCGATGCGCTCAATGATGAACAATTAGCAGAGTTATTTACAAATCTAAAAACGCTGATCAGCACCACGGTAAAGCAATTACCAACACATAATGAGTTTTTAGCGAGGATAAAAAGTAATTAATATGAAATCACTCATTCAGATTTTTTTAGTAAGTGCACTTTTAACTACGTGCATAAACGTTAATGCAATGACGGCATCACCACAAAGCTGGTGGGTTGGTATGCAAACTAATTCATTGCAAATTATGCTTCATAAACAAAACGTTGCTAAGCATCAATGGCAATTAATGCCATACTCTGGCGTAAATTTACACAACATAATAAAAACAGATAACCCAAATTACGCCTTTTTAAACCTTGAAATAAGCCCAAGTGCAAAGCCGGGTACGTTAGTGTTTAATAGTACTGCGGGCGGGCGTTTTGAATATTCATTAAATGCGCGCAAAGCCAATAGCAGTAAACGACGTGGTTTTGATAGTAGCGACACACTTTATTTAATTAATCCCGATCGTTTTGCCAATGGCGACAGCACTAACGACAGCGTAAAAGGCATGTTAGAGGCTGCAAACCCAATTGAGCGAGGCGGGCGTCATGGTGGTGATATACAAGGGGTAATTGATGCGTTGCCATACTTACAAAAACTGGGTGTAACTCAACTTTGGCTAACGCCGCCGCTTGAGAACAACATGCCAAGTTATTCGTATCATGGCTATGCTATTACTGATTTTTACAAAATAGACCCGCGTATGGGTTCCAATGCACTTTATAGGGAACTGGCAGCGAAAGCCAAGCAACACGGCATCGGCTTGGTAATGGATTTAGTGCTTAATCACTTTGGCTCTGAACACGTATGGATGAAAGACAAACCCACCGCTGATTGGATCAATTTTAATGGCGATTTTGCAAATGGAAAACATGCAACCAGCCATGCAAGACAAACCATTCAAGATCCCCACGTCAGCGACTTTGATAAACGCCAGTTTAGTGATGGCTGGTTTGTTGCCACCATGCCTGATCTTAACCAACGCCAGCCATTATTGGCAAACTACCTTATTCAAAATGCCATTTGGTGGATTGAGTACGCTGATTTAAGCGGTATTCGAGTAGATACCTACTCATACTCTGACAAAGCCTTTTTAGCTAACTGGACCAAAGCAATCATGACCGAGTATCCACAGTTTAATATTGTGGGTGAAGAATGGACGTCAAACCCCGCGATTGCATCATACTGGCAAGCAGGCAAAGTAAATAATGATGGTTATACGTCAAGCTTACCCAGTGTGATGGACTTTTCATTGCAAGAATCACTTATTCAAGCACTTAATGAAGATGAAAGCTGGAACACCGGCTGGGTTAAAGTGTATCAATCGATTGCGAATGACTTTTTATACCCAAATCCAGATAATTTATTAGTGTTTGCTGATAACCACGATATGAGCCGAGTTTATACCCAGCTTAAGCAAGATCTTGCTAAAACTAAAATGGCGATGACTCTGCTGCTTACTACTCGCGGCATTGCACAAATGTATTACGGCACCGAAGTACTGCTTGATAACACAGGCAGTAACGATCACGGCGATATTCGCATTGATTTTCCCGGTGGTTTTAAAGGCCAAAAAAGTAACGCCTTTACAGGGCAAGGCTTAACAATTGATCAACGTGATATGCTGCAAACGATTAGCACCTTACTTAATTTTAGAAAACAAAGCGCTGCACTGAGCCAAGGTAAACTCACTCATTTTAGCCCAAAGGATGGGGTGTATAGTTACGCACGCACAAGCGAGAAACAAACCGTGCTGGTGTTTTTAAACAAACATGCTGAGATGAAAAGTTGGCCACTTCATTACATGGAAGAAGTGCTTGATAGTCAAATACATGCAACTGAGTTATTTACTCAACAAACAGTAAATTTAAATAAAGCAGTCACCTTACCCGCAATGAGTGCAGTGGTGTTAGTGATTGAATAGTGTGAATACGTATGCAGCCGCTGTTAGTCAGTGGCGGTTCACATTAGTATTAAAAATATAACAAAAATGACATGTAAATGTCTGAGTAAGTAATAAAATTATGACAACACAAAAAATCACCATTAGCACGCTCAAATATGGCCCATTAATATTAGCCAGTGGCTTACTTTTTAGTGGCTGCTCTGAAGAACCCGCACCGAAGGCTAAAGCGCAAAAAGTACACGAACACGTCACAGAACACTCTAAACCCGTTGTGTATCAAGTATTCACGCGTTTATTTGGTAATACGCAAACAGCCAATGTGCCATGGGGTACAAAAGAGCAAAACGGTGTAGGTACATTCAGTGATTTTAATGATGCGGCTTTAAGTGGCATAAAAGAACTGGGTACTACCCATATTTGGTATACGGGCGTGCTTCATCATGCGCTGGTGGGTGATTACAGCCAATACGGCATTAGTCAAGATGATCCTGATGTTGTAAAAGGCCGTGCAGGTTCACCTTATGCGATTAAAGACTATTACGACGTTAACCCAGATTTAGCCATCAATCCAGAACGTCGTCTTGAAGAATTTTCAGCGCTCATTACACGCACTCACCAACATGGCATGAAAGTAGTGATTGATATTGTGCCAAACCATGTTGCGCGCCACTATAAGTCAACCGCAAAACCTATGGGCGTTAAAGATTTTGGTGAGCAAGATGACACCAGCGTAGAATATGCGCGCGACAATAACTTTTATTATGTCACTGGGCAGTCTTTTCAAGTGCCAACCAGCGAAGGCTACCAAGTACTTGGTGGTAACGCGCATCCATTAGCCGATAATCTATTTGATGAAACACCCGCAAAGTGGACGGGTAACGGTGCACGAGCTGCCAAGCCAGATATAAACGATTGGTACGAAACCGTAAAAGTAAATTACGGTGTAAAACCCGATGGCAGCTATGACTTTCCTAGCTTACCAGCTGACTATGCAAACAAAGACTTAAGGGCGCACTTTGAGTTTTGGCAAGATAAAGAGCTGCCAAACAGCTGGTATAAATTTCGTGATATCGCGCTGTATTGGCTTGATAAAGGCGTAGATGGTTTTCGTTATGATATGGCCGAAATGGTGCCCGTTGAGTTTTGGAGCTTTTTAAACTCCTCTATTAAAATGCATAATCCAGAAGCCTTTTTATTGGCCGAAGTATACAACCCAGCACTATACCGCCCGTATATCCAACAAGGGAAAATGGATTACCTCTACGATAAAGTAGGCTTTTACGACACGCTTAAAGGCGTTATGCAAGGTAAACAAGCGGCAAATAGCATTTTTGCACCACAGCAAGCCGTTGCAGACATTGAACAGCACATGCTGCACTTTTTAGAAAACCACGACGAACAACGCATAGCCAGCCCTGACTTTGCAGGTAATGCAGCAAAAGGTAAGCCTGCGCTGGTGGTATCTCACCTTATTAGCCGCGCGCCAACACTGTTGTACTTTGCTCAAGATGTAGGCGAAGACGGCTCAGAATACGCAGGCTTTGGTAAACCCACTCGCACCAGCATTTTTGATTACATTGGCGTACCTGCGCACCAAGCATGGATGAACAACGGCAAATTTGACGGCGGAGCACTCACGCCTGAACAAAGTCAGTTACGGAACTACTACAAAGCGATTATGGCGTTGAGTAAACACCCAGCAGTTGTTGCTGGCGACATGCAACCCCTTATCGTGACTGGCAGCGAGCACGTTGCCGCGTTTAGCCGCAGTATTGGTAATCAACAACTTTGGGTCGTGAGTAATTTTTCGAGTGCACAAACAATAGTCACCATTGAAATTCCAATGACCACCTTAGTTGATGACAAGCGTGGCGAGTTTAAGTTATTGGATTTACTAGAAGCAAACCAAAAAGCTGCCATGACTATCAACGAAGAACACGCACAGATAAGTTTAACGTTAGATGCGCTTAGCAGTGCAGTTCTCACCACTGGAGCACACAATGAAAGATAACAAACCCGATTTAAGCTTTTGGCAAATATGGAATATGTGCTTTGGCTTTTTAGGTATTCAGTTTGGCTTTGCGCTGCAAAACGGTAACGTAAGCCGCATATTTCAAACATTGGGTGCAAACGTTGATGACATTCCTATTTTATGGGTGGCAGCGCCGCTAACGGGTTTAATTGTACAGCCAATTATTGGCTATTGGAGTGATAAAACCTGGGGAAAATTAGGCCGCCGCCGTCCGTTCTTTTTATATGGTGCAATTTTAACGACCTTATCGCTGTTTATTATGCCAAACTCGCCAACGCTTTGGATTGCAGCAGGCATGCTGTGGATCATGGATGCGTCAATCAATGTCACAATGGAACCTTTTCGCGCTTTAGTGGGCGATAACCTACCAAAAAAACAACGCGCAACAGGCTATGCCATGCAAAGCTTTTTTATTGGCGTTGGCGCTGTTGTGGCATCGGCATTACCGTGGATGATGACCAATTGGTTTGATATTGCTAACACCGCGCCTGCGGGGCAAATTCCTGACTCTGTAAAGTATTCGTTTTATTTTGGTGGCGTGGTTTTATTGGTCGCCGTGGGCTGGACTATTTTAACTACCAAAGAATATTCACCACAACAACTTGCAAAGTTTAACGAACAAGACAGCGATGCTGAGCAAGTCGACATTACTAACACCGTTAACTTTAGCAAAGGCGGCGCAATTTTTACCGCACTGGGCATGAGTGTACTTGCCCTTGTAATGGGGCTGGGGCTTGAAAAAGAGCTGTATTTACTCGCCGGTGGTTTAGTGTGCTTTGGGATTATTCAATTTATTGCCGGTACGTTAAAAGCCAAACAGCATACTGCGGGTGGTTTTTATCAAGTAGTCAACGATGTATTCACGATGCCAGAGGCGATGAAACAATTGGCGTGGGTGCAATTTTTTAGCTGGTTTGCGCTGTTTGCAATGTGGATTTACACCACCTCAGCGGTCACTAGCTTTCATTATGGTAGCAGTGATACCAGCTCTGCGGCTTATAACAATGGCGCTGACTGGGTAGGCATTTTATTTGCCGCGTACAATGGGTTTGCCGCACTGGCTGCATTATGTATACCGGTCATCGTAAAGCGCATTGGTTTAAAACTCGCTCACGCAATTAACTTAATTTTAGGCGCTTTGGGCTTAGTCAGCTTTATTGTAATTAAAGATCCTACCTTACTTATTTGGCCAATGATCGGCATTGGTTTCGCTTGGGCGTCTATTCTATCGTTGCCATATGCCATGTTAAGTACGTCAGTACCGAGTCATAAAATGGGCGTGTATATGGGCATATTTAACTTTTTTATAGTGATCCCCCAATTACTAGCAGCCAGCATATTGGGTCTAATTTTACGTCACTTTTTTGAAAACCAACCTATTTACGCACTAGTATTGGGCGCGGTGTCGTTTGTACTGGCAGCGGTTGCTGTTATGCGTGTTAAACACGCGCAGTAACGCTTATAGCTAACAGATAAGATTTAAGGGTTTAAAAATGAAAAAATACAACATGATCACCACAAGCTTACTCATGCTTGGCTTAACGGCGTGTAGCTCAGAGCAAGCCTTAACAGACAGCCCCAAAGTAACGGAGCAACTAAGCGCACCCGGTGCCCCAGGCGTTGACCCATTTTGGGCATTCGCAGGTAAAACAGGTATTGGTACTTCGTTTGAGCAATATCAAAATGGCGCTTATAGCGACAGCGCAGCGACGGGTAAAGTCTCAAAAGTATGGTTTTCGATAGCAAAAGGAGTGATCACCGAAACCATGTTTGGGCTAATTCACCAAGCACAAATTAAAGACATGCAGTTTGTGGTTGTCGGTAAAGATTTTACCGTAACTGAAACGGATGATCTTGACGTAACAATTGACTACTTATATAAAGATGAGCACGGCCGACCGTTATCATTGGCTTACAAAGTAACAAGCACAGATAAACAAGGCCGCTTCAGCCTTGAAAAACACATATTTACCGATCCAGACGGGCAAACTTTATTTGTGCGCAGTATTTTTAATACTCAGCTTAAAAGCGTAAAAGCCTATGTAACGGTAAATCCATACATAGATAATAATGGCCTGGATGATTTTGCAAAAACCACAGAGCAAGGGCTAATTGCATGGCAGGGCGATAGTTACTTGTCATTACAAGGCGCTAAACCATTTAAACAGACCAGCGTGGGCTTTACAGGCAAAAGTGATGGTTTAAATGCGCTAAAAACGACTCAACAGCTTCCAAGCGTTTATCAAAATACCGGTGAGCAATCAGGTAATGTGAGTTTACTTGCCGAGCTGGGTGAGATTGGCAACAACAGCCAATTTGATCTAACCCTGAGTTTTGGCAACAACGAGCAAGCGAGCTTTAAGCAAGGCCAAGCAAGTTTAGCGCGTGGCTATCAACACGTACTTGATAACTACAACGGAAAAGGCGACGCATTAGGCTGGCAAGATTATCTACAAAGCTTAGCACCGCTCAATACCATGAGCGAGCAAACTACTGATAACGGCAAGCTACTTTACACCAGTGCCATGGTGTTAAAAGCGCAAGAAGATAAAACGCACGCTGGTGCGCTTATTGCCTCGTTATCAAATCCATGGGGCGAAACAGTCTCGGCCAAAACAGGTTCAACCGGTTATAAAGCTGTATGGGTGAGGGATTTTTATCAAGTTGCTATGGCGTTTATGGCACTTGGCGACACTGCTACAGCTAAAACTGCATTCGAATACCTTGAAAAAGTACAAGTAAATAATAAAACACCGGGCAACAAGGGCGATACAGGCTGGTTTCTACAAAAAACACACGTCGATGGCGAGCTTGAATGGGTGGGCGTACAGCTAGATCAAACCGCTATGCCAATTATGCTCGCGTGGAAATTGCACCAAGCAGATGTGTTAACAGATGCAGAGCTAACTGGTTGGTACGGGCGCATGTTAAAACCTGCTGCTGACTTTTTGGTAGACGGTGGGCGCGCCAAAATTTTGTGGAACGACATGCAAATAACACCGCCAGCTACTCAGCAAGAGCGCTGGGAAGAGCAAGAAGGATATTCACCTTCAACTACCGCAGCGGTTGTAGCAGGCCTTATCACTGCGGCTGATATTGCAACACTCGCTGGCGATGACCAAAACGCAAAGCGTTACCTTGAAACCGCTAAAAAATATAATAGCGGCATAGAAAGCATGATGTTTACCACCGCCGGTAATTTAGAATCAATCAACTCAGACGGTGAGTATTTTATTCGTATCGGCCAAGATAAAGACGCCAATTCAAACACTAAAATTAATGCTAATAATGGTCGCGAAGGCTTTAATAAAAAGCAAATTTTAGATGGTGGCTTTTTAGAGTTAGTACGTTATGGCGTGCGCGATGCACTTGCTCCCAGCATTGTAAAAACCTTGCCAGAGTATGACGATGAAACGTTAGCCGATAACTTACAAGTTAAGTACAGCTATCAGTTTAGCGATGGCAGCGGCTCATTTCCAGGTTTTCGCCGTTATGGTAACGACGGCTACGGTGAGGACGAAGTAACTGGCGCAAACTACGCCGAAGGCGGGCAAAATACCCCCGGCCAACGTGGGCGTGTATGGCCGTTTTTTACCGGTGAGCGAGGCCATTACGAAATTGCCGCCGCAAATGCCACGCAATCGTTAAACGCAGACAAGCAACACGCCATTAAAAACACGTATGTGAAAGGGTTAGAGCAGTTTGCCAACGAAGGCATGATGCTGCCAGAGCAAGTATGGGATGGCGTAGGCAACAATAAAGCAGGTTATACACTCGGCGAGGGCACCAACTCCGCCACTCCGCTTGCATGGACACATGCAGAATACGTTAAGTTAGTACGCTCTTTAAGCGATAAGCACGTATGGGATCACTACCCAGTGGTCGAACAAGCGTTGAAGTAAGTTGGTTTAATCAGTAATACTAAGAGCCACGGTTAACAGCCGTGGTTTTTTATGGAAATTTAAAGTATCAATGCTGTATTAAGTCATGTAGCAGCAATTTTATATCGCGTATAGCACAAAATATCTAAGCCTCAGCTATGATAATCTCGAAAACGGGCTCACTACGCCATTGGCACCTTGTTGCAAAACATGGGTATAGTAAACTTGCTATCAAATAATGTCGTTTATTTATATGTTTATATAAAAAAGCAAGTGCATTTAAAGCGGTTGCTTGTGTTTTCGCTGCCACTTTCTTAGTGACTGTTAGGTGATTTAAAAATATTTCTACTTCATTATTCCCCATACTGGCTGGATGACGCTTATTATGGAAATGGATATAGGCACTCGTCCAAAATACATAAGTTTCAATAGACTTTTTAGCATAGTGATGGCTATACATATAGTCGATAAGATTATTAAGAAAAGGGGATTTAGTTTTCATTTTAAATGCCATTAACTGTGTTTATATACAGTGCTGGTGATTTTCCTTCTAAGTCAAGAAATGAGGACACTTTCCTCTTTTTTACACATCATTAAAAGAACAGCCCGACTTAAAGTTTAAAGCTGGCAATGTGTTCCAGTATTTGTTATTAATTATAAGAATAAATAATAGGACATACATTGCTCATAAAAAGAGGAAAGTGTCCTTTGATAAAGTTGTTAGGTGCTCAAGTTGCATCGGAGTTATAAGGAAAATTATGAGTTTAGTTTCAAAAGCAATCGTTAGTAGCCTTTCTAACGAGATGGGTATTATGGTTTTAGAGTTAGATGACTGTACAAAATGGTCTATGGTCGATAGACCATTTAATAATGTGCAAGGTGAGACTGCGCACGTGTATCGCGAAGGAAGAAGTTTTTATGTTCAGTTTGGAAAAAGAACTGAAAAGTATGTCGTAGATGAAATGTAAGTAATTGAAATTATTTGAATCACACCTAACAAGCCAAGTCAAAGGGACAATTTTAAGCTGGCTCCCGTCGCTTCGCTCCTTATTTTAGCCAGCTTAAAAGTTGCCCCTGCTTGGGGCGTTATATTTCAGGGAAAGGTTAGTGAAAATATTCACATTTAGTTTACTCATTTTTGCTTTTAACCTGCATGCTGAAGAAGTTGTATTTATCGGTTCACCTTTTTCAGTTGTGGAAAGTGAAAAATCATGCGATAAATTTGTTGAAAGTGGCATTTGTATGGATGTTGCCTTTGAATTGAAATACAACGTGATTGAGTGGCTTAACACTTCAAAAGAACCAGAGATAATTGAATTCATCGGATTTACTCACTCTACAGGTTTACCCAAGTACACATCATTTAACTATGCCTTAATTCAGTTAAAAAAAGTTAGAGGGCACTATTTAGTAAAAGATGTAAAACCCATCGTAGAGCTAGGTGATGAATATATTATTTGTGTAAGTGAGCAGGTCAAATATAAAGAACAATGCTCTAAAACACAGACAATAAAAGACTATTTAGGCTCGTTGTAACTGAAATATAACAAGAACTTAAAGAGGGACAAAATAAAGTTGGCTGTTTTGTTCACTCCGTTCACCTATTTTAGCCAACTCTATTTTGCCCCTTAAGTGGGCGTTATATGCCTAAGGTGCTCACATGGAAAGTGGCGAATTAAAATATCCTAAGTTATTCGTATTAATTGCTTCAGTTATCGGCTGTTTTTTAGGTATGCTTTTAATTTACCCCTTTTGCTCGCTGTTAGGTATTGATATTAACCAAAGCGTAAGTGGTGTTGGGCAGTTTATTTTGTTAATGGTTGCATGGATTGTTTTTACTATATTTGGTTATTACAGTTTATCCTACTTAGCTGCGTATATAATGATTGCACTAAAAATAATTACTAAATCACAGATGTCGGAACTAGATATTGGTGGTAGAAAAACTAAGTAGTAAGCGGCATATAACAAGCCACTTAAGCAGGACAAATAACAGTTGGTTTTTGCTCGTGCCTCGCTTATTTTAACCAACAATTATTTGCCTCTTAGTGGGGCGTTATATTTCAGGGAAAGGTTAGTGAAAATATTCACATTTAGTTTACTCATTTTTGCTTTTAACCTGCATGCTGAAGAAGTTGTATTTATCGGTTCACCTTTTTCAGTTGTGGAAAGTGAAAAATCATGCGATAAATTTGTTGAAAGTGGCATTTGTATGGATGTTGCCTTTGAATTGAAATACAACGTGATTGAGTGGCTTAACACTTCAAAAGAACCAGAGATAATTGAATTCATCGGATTTACTCACTCTACAGGTTTACCCAAGTACACATCATTTAACTATGCCTTAATTCAGTTAAAAAAAGTTAGAGGGCACTATTTAGTAAAAGATGTAAAACCCATCGTAGAGCTAGGTGATGAATATATTATTTGTGTAAGTGAGCAGGTCAAATATAAAGAACAATGCTCTAAAACACAGACAATAAAAGACTATTTAGGCTCGTTGTAACTGAAATATAACAAGAACTTAAAGAGGGACAAAATAAAGTTGGCTGTTTTGTTCACTCCGTTCACCTATTTTAGCCAACTCTATTTTGCCCCTTAAGTGGGCGTTAGCTGATTGGCGCAAATAATAAGAACAGCTCAGCAGTTAAATATTTTCTAAAGGAGTTCGAAATATGCAAGAAGACACTGTTAAATCGACTATAGCAACCATTCAGAATGGCGTGGCTAAAGGGGATGGTAAACTCTGGGTAACTGAAAGCGAAGTCAACTTTGAATCGTTCAACAAGGACGCCGGACTTGGGTCATACAAAATTGAGCGAAAGTCAATTTCAAAAGTAGACAAATGTTTGGGCAAAGGAGCAGGTGTTATTCCTTTAACATCGGATGCCATAGAAATTTCGTTGCAAGACGGTCGTACATATCAATTTATCGTATCGAATCCAAGTGAATGGATAAGTTTACTTAACAAATAATCAGCTAACAAATTGCTTAAACGGAAAAATAACAGTTGGCCGTCGCTTCGCGATTGTAGCCAACCATTATTTTCCGCTTAGCAAGGCGTTAGGTGTCAGTCTCAATACTAAATAGGTGAGTGTATGCAAAAGTCAGAAGTTTATGATTTCATTGGTGAGCTAGCAATTGCTCTCTACTCTAAAAAAATTCAAATATCTCTATCTGCTCTTAATGAAATTTTAAAAGATAAAGGTGAAGATTATGGGAATAACCGCGGTTTAGGTGCTGGAGTATCAGCTGCTTGGAGACATTGGAAAGATAAAGATCCAGTTATCTATCATGCAATTGCACATACATTCACTGATAAAAATGGTGAGCTTCCTTGGAAGTAAACACCTAACAAGTCAATTTAAACGGAACTAAAACAGTTGGCTATTGTTCGTTCCTCACAAAATTATAGCCAACAATTTTAGTCCGCTTAATGTGGGCGTTATGAGGTGAAGCTTAGTATGAGTATTAAAATTCAAGTTGAGGATGCTAAATTTCTAGCTGAAAATGGAAGACACTTAGGAGCTTTAACCAACTTAATGCTGGCTGTAGCTGCATCATCTAGAAAAACATTCCCTAAAGGTAAGACAAAATCACTCAAAGACCCATCAAAGAAAATGGGGGACTCTGAAGCTTTCACTTTGTTTATTGGCGGTAGAATAAGAAAGATATTATTTGGTGATTTCGGTGGTTCAGAAACTGGTAACAGTGGAATCAGTGTTAACTTCAAAAATAAACAATATGATATAGCTTTTATTTTGTATAAATTTTATAGGTGTGAGCTTGTTCATGAAGGAGAGTTACCTGAAGATATAGAGTTCAGCCCTCCAAGGGAGTCAATGAATTTAGGGATGTCGAATAATGGAGTGAGTGTTTCCGTTAGTTGTGGTAATACAATGGTTTTAGATTATGGGTGGATCGATTTACTAGTTGAGTCTGTTGTAAGTGCTCGTTGCAATGGTAAAACCTTTGGAATTCAGCATTTTGAAATGCATCCGGCGACTGATATTTCTGATGATGGCATTTGTAAAATTATAACTGAGAAATACAATACATCTCCAGGTCGTTTTCATATTCTAAAAGAGGCTGCATATCATATTCAGCCTTCCATTGTTATTCAAAGTAATGATGAGGAATTACGTACTGAATTCAGTAAGTTGGTCTATTCTGGAATTATTAATAGAGGCGCGATTACAGGCCTGTCATCTCATAATTTGACTGATCGATCTGGAAACATTACTGATATTGGTATTGAGATTATTCGCTATATTTCAGTAGAATATGAATTAGTGGAAATCACCTCATAACAAGTCATTTAAACGGAAAATTAACAGTTGGCCATCGCTTCGCGATTATAGCCAACCATTAATTTCCGCTTAATGAGGCGTTATGAGTTTCGAGGGTTTCATGGCAATTAGTGAGTTTGAGGTATTTAAAGTAGAGAAAGCTGCAAAGCAATTCTGTGTTAATAAAAATAAGCCTTTTCCACCTGAACAACTCTATATTGATTATAGAATGGAAGACCAAACATTGTACTTTTTGGAAGTTCGCCCAAAGTGGGATGACCCGACCACAAATACAGAAATTCCAGTTGCTAAATTTATCTATATTAAAAAAGATAAAGTATGGAAATTATATTGGCCTCGTCAAAATTCGAAGTGGCAACAATATGCACCTGATGGTATTAATCAACATTTAGAACCACTGTTCAAAATTGTTAGCGAAGATTTAAAAGGTTGTTTTTGGGGCTAAAACTCATAACAAGCCACTCAAGCGGGACTAAAAACAGTTTGCTCGGTTTCGCTTCGCTACACATTTTAGCAAACAATTTTTAGCCCCTTAGTGGGGCGTTGTGGCTGTAGAATTACTCTTTTTTAAGAAAAACAGCCTGTTTTATGGGTTCCAAATGCATTACCTAATGCTTTAAAAGCGCTTAGAGTTAATTACAGGAGCTCGTTTTTTAATTGAATTTGGCTGTTAGAGTTATTCTACAGCCTCGTTAGCTGTTTAATCTAGTTTGGAGATATATGCGTCCACGATTACCTGTATTTGTCGGTAGAGAGCATGAAAATTTTGAAGAAATATATGCTAGTTTTATCAAACCTTTACATAGATTATTTTTATTTTGTATTCTGTGGTTTTTGGGATTAACAGTTTTTATTTTTTGTATAAATACAATCGATTTATTAAGACCTGTAGAAGAGTCTATTGGTAGTTGGTTTGAGCGTTCAGGAGCACTAATTGGTGTTTGTGGAATGTTAGTTGAATTTAAACTAAAAACCGTGGATAACATATTAGGTAATGCATCTATGGCATTTAAACCCGATGTATATCAGTCTTTTGGTAAATATGAAAAATACAAATCCTACATGCATGTAACTGCACTAACTTACGCAATTGTAGGTGCAATTATATGGAGTTACGGTTCGCCAGTGTTAGTCTGGATTAATCACCTACTTCTTTGGGTAAACAGCTAACAAGGGTTTTCAAGTCGGACAAATTACAGTTGGCTTTTTGTTCGTGCCTCACTTATTTTAGCCAACTGCAATTTGCCGCTTAAAACGGCGTTATGTGCTCAGGAGGCTTTTGTACTTGATTGATAATATTTCTTATGCAAAGTATATGATTGAGTGGCTTGATAAATCAGGTGTCCCAGATAACCAACTTGCCCAAAACTCATTTGAATTAATCAAAGAATATTGGTTTAAAAATACTGATATTAACCTTGAAATAATTCGTAATAAATTATGGGACTGGGTTGATTCAAATGACGGTTATAATTTGACTACAGAACTAGTCATCAAAATGAGAATTATTTTGTGTCTGGCTTTTGAGGACAACCAAGAATTACAAAATGTTGGCTACTTTGAGGGCTTACTGGTAAATTTAGATTCAAATAAAGCTTAAGTATATTAAGCACATAATCGGGTAGCCGGAGGTCTCTAACCTCCAGCCCCCACACCACCCATCATGCGCTTTTTATTAACAGGAAGTGCAATGGGCGGTTCATCTCCTGTAATGAATATTGATCCAAATATCTTTCAATGACACTAAACCTTGTGATGCTAAGTAGTCATTGCCTAGCGCAATGTTAATTCCTTTTGTTTTTGAGCTTCTACAAGGGCCTTCGCTTCCAAGCGCCTACTTTTGGTACTGGTGATACCACAGGCTATGGCGAGTCGCTCGCTAACACCCAATTTCATTAAACTGCGTACTTTTGTGCGTGCTATACCTGATAAAGAGCGCCACTGCCGCCAGTAGCACATCCTTATCCTACGGCGGATCCAATGATCTAAATCCACTGTTAGTTGATAAGCGTTGGCTATTAAGTAGTAGTGTCCCCAGCCGCGTAAATACTGCGTGATTTTATGAATTTGTAAGGTCATTGAGATCCCCCAGTTGCGGTTAGTGAGTTCCCTGACATTTGCTTTAAATTTCTTTAGCGCCTGTTCGTGGATTTGCACTTGACCGTAACGAAAGGTAAACCCGAGAAATTTCGAGCCTGTTACTGGACCGACTCGACTTTTCGATTCGTTCACTTTGAGCTTTAATCGCTTAGTGATAAACGCAGTAATTTCCTGTTGGATTATTAGTCCTTCGCTTTTGGTTTTTACTAAAATGATTATGTCATCAGCGTAACGTGCAAACTTAAGGTGTTTGTAGGTTAGCTTCTTATCTAATTCATCGAGTAAGATGTTGGAAAGCAAAGGGGATAGTGGCCCACCTTGAGGGACTCCTTTGGTTGACTCAAACCACAGACCTGTTTCGCGCTCTGCTACTCCGGCTCGTAGATATTTACCGAGTAGACGCATGAGTGCTTTGTCTTTGATTTTACGACCAACACGATTCATCAGCATGTCATGGTCTACTTCATCAAAGAACTTAGACAAGTCGATATCAACCGCTGTTTTATAACCTTGTTTAACACAAGATT
>NZ_BDDS01000025.1 GCF_001653135.1 Pseudoalteromonas neustonica | reverse complement strand
AAACGAATGCGCAAGGTGAATACACGTTCGCTGATTTATTTGCTTCAGATGCCAATGGATACACCGTGGCGCAAACACAACCCGCGCTTTATAAAGACGGTGTTGAGCGTAATAGCTCGGGTGCTATTGCAGGCTCTGATCTAACGGATACAGTGACTGTTGTGCTGACGACAAGCAACGAGCTTGTTGACTTCACAGAGCAGAACCCCGATACAGTGACTATTTCAGGCCGTGTGTACTTCGATGAAAATCAAGACGGTGTGATTGCAGATAACGATAAGTTATTAGCTAATGTAGACATTACCTTAACGGGTAAAGACATCTTCGGTTCAACAATCTCGTTAACGACACAAACAAGTGCGCAAGGTGAATACACGTTCGCTGATTTATTTGCCTCAGATGCCAGCGGTTATACCGTCACGCAAGTCCAACCTGGCCTTTATAAAGACGGTGTAGAGCGTAATAGTGCTGGTTTGATCACCGGTTCAGATGTAACGGATACGGTTACCGTTGCGCTTTCTACAAGCAACCAACTTGTTGACTTCACAGAGCAAAATCCAGATACAGCAACTATTTCAGGCCGTGTGTATTTTGATGAAAATCAAGACGGCACCATTACAGATAACGACAAGTTACTAGCCAATGTAGACATTACCTTAACAGGTCAAGACATCTTCGGGAGTGACATTAACCTGACAACGCAAACGAATGTGCAAGGTGAATACACGTTTGCTGATTTATTTGCTTCCGATGCTAATGGGTACAACGTGACGCAAACACAACCTGCACTTTATAAAGACGGTGTTGAGCGTAATAGATCAGGTGTTATTGCAGGCTCAGACACCAGCGATACTGTAACGGTGCAATTAATTGCTAACGAAAATCAGTTAATTGATTTTACCGAAATGGCAAAAGATGATGCGCGCATAGCTGGTTTTGTATTTAGCGATGAAAATATGGATGGGCTACGTCAATCGAACGAGCAAGGCATTTCAGACGTTGTTATTACTCTTGCTGGGCAAAACATTTATGGTAATGCTATTAATGCAACAGTATTAACAAATGCGCAAGGCGAGTTTGCTTTTGTTGGATTATCAGCGAGTGACGTACGAGGTTATGTGGTTAAGCAAGTTCAGCCAGAAAACTGGTTAGACGGTTTAGAATCACTTGCAGGCCGTGTTGTGAATTCGCAAAGTATTAACGATAAATTTACTGTGACTCTAAGTGCGTCTGAGCAGTTAACTGCGCTTGGATTTGCAGAATTAGCATCAGCAAGCTTATCGGGCTATGTTTTTGTTGATACGGATAAAAATAACATCAGAACAGCCCAAGATTTAGCGATTGAGGGTGTTGAGTTAACGGTTTCGGGGCGTGATTATAATAACAACCCTGTAACCCAGTCAGCGACTACCGATAGCTTAGGTTTGTATGCATTTAAAAACTTAGCGCCAAGTAATGAGCAAGGTTATCAGATCCAACAAACACAGCCGAAGAACTACATTGATGGCTTTGAAAGTATTGGCCAAGATGTTATCGGAAGAAGTGATCAGAGCGACATAATTACTGCTATCAATGTTAAGCCGTCACAAGAAAGCAAAGAGTATAACTTTGCAGAAAATTACGGTTTATCAGTTAAAGGTCGTGTGTTTATTGACCATGATGATGACGGTTTCTACCCTGTCTTAGCTGATAGTTCAGCTCAACAAAGTATTGCTTTAGCAAACGTTGAGATCACGCTATCAGGTAAAGATTATCGTCAAAACGATATTCTGCAAACGGTCATGACCAATGAATTTGGCTATTATGAATTCCCTGAATTGTCTCCAAGTAATGAACAAGGTTACACACTTGAGCAACAACAACCTAAAGACTACCTCGATGGGTTAGAGTCAGCACAAGGTGAAGTAATTGCGGACTCTAGAGGGTCAAATATAATCGTTGTAGGTCAACTACAAGGAACGGGAGAAGTCGGCTACTTTGACTTCGCTGAATTACCAGCTTCTTCGTTAGCAGGTAAAGTATGGGTTGATGCGAATGAAAGTGGCACTTTAGATGAGCAAGAAACACTGCGTATTCGTGATGTAACCGTCACGCTAACAGGTGTCGCACTTGATGGTGAAAATGTCACTCGCGTGACGAAAACCAATGAACAAGGTCAATACACCTTTGATTCATTAAAGGCAGGAACTTACGCAATTACGCAAACACAACCAAGTGCTTGGCTAGATGGTAAAGAGCAGTTAGGTTCTCTATCAGGTGTAATTGCAAATGACAACTTTAGTGAAATCCAACTTGAACTTGGACAACAAGGTAACGATTATAACTTTGCTGAGACAGGCAGCTATTTATCAGGAACTGTTTACGTTGACTTAAATGATAATGCAACGCAAGAAGACAACGAAATTGGTATTGCACAAGTGCAAATGCACATCGAAGGTATTGATTTAGATGGGCAAGCAGTAGTAAGAATGACAACTACTGATACCTATGGTCGTTATCAATTTAAGCACCTTCCATTATCAGATGTTACAGGTTTCACTATTACGCAAACGCAACCAGAACAAACCCAAGATGGTAAAGATTCAGCGGGTTCATTAGGGGGTGTTGTTGCGCAGCAAATTGGTGCTGATGAAATTAAAAACATCAATATCAATGAGCATATCACCCTGGCGACAGAGTATAACTTTGGTGAGCAATTAACCAACCCTGCATCTATCAGTGGTTCTGTATGGCAAGATAACAACCACAACCGAGCTGATGATGATAATAACGGTAAATCAGGATGGTTAGTTGAACTCTTAGCAGATCCGCAAACAGGCGAAGCTAATCCGCTTGAGGCTGAACCATTAATTGTGGTTCGCTCGAATGAGCAAGGTGATTATACTTTCGCAGGTTTACCTGTAGGGGTATATGAAGTGCGCTTTAGACACCCTCAAGGTGGCGTGATCTACGGAATACCGGTATCAAATGATGCTGACACATCAACTGATAAAGGCACCATTTTGAATATTATTCTCAGTGCCGGAGAGCAAGTGGTTGAGCAATCTCTGCCAGTTGATCCGTCAGGTATTGTTTATGATTCACGTTCAAGAGAGCCAATCAAAAACGCCAAGGTTAGCATTACAGGGCCTGCTGGGTTTGAACCTGATTTACACCTAGTTGGTGGTCTTGATAATGTTGAGCAAACAACAGCAGATGATGGTTTTTATCAATTCTTATTATTTGCAAATGCGCCGGTTGGAGAGTATCAACTCGCGGTAACAGCACCGGTTGGTTTCTTGCAGGGCGAGTCAAAATTGATCCCCGCATGTACAGCGCGCTTAGAAGTTAGTGCTCAATCGTTACCAGTATTGGTTCATCAAACCAATAAAGCACCAGTGGCTTCTTCTGCAATTCATGATGCGGCAAGTTGTCCTACCCAATCTAGCAATGTGGCACAAAGTAATGCGTCTACACAGTACTACACGCGTTTTTATATCAATCCACAATTACCATCAGCAAACGTGGTGAATAACCACATACCAGTAGATGGTTACGGTGATGATTTAGTGCAAGTGACTAAAACAGCCCTTAAACAAGATGTGGTTGTTGGTGAAATGGTGCCGTATGAGATTGTTATTTTTAACCGCTCAGACAAAGTATTACAGCCGGTTAGCTTTATTGATCAGCTTCCAGCGGGTCTAAAGTATGTCATTGGTAGTGCACGTATTGATGGTATTAGCATTGAACCTCGCGTGTTCGGTAGACAGTTGATTTGGCCAGTTCGCGAATTACTGCCTCAACAAACAGTAAGCATTCAGTTACTCACTGTTGTAGGAGCAGGCGTTAGCGAAGGCAAATACATAAACCAAGCATGGGTTGAATACACAGGCTCTGGCGATCAGGACAATCCAGATGACGGTGGCACGCCAGGTGGCGGCGGTAAACCAGGTGATGAAATTCCTAAAGGAAAGCGCGTTTCAAATATTGCGATTGCAAGTATCCGCGTTATTCCAGACACCATCATGGATTGTAGTGACTTAACTGGCCAGGTGTTTGATGATCACAACCGCAATGGCATACAAGAGCAAGGTGAAACTGGTTTACCTGGCGTGAAGCTAGCCACAGCTCAAGGTTTGTGGATCACCACAGA
This sequence comes from Pseudoalteromonas neustonica, assembly GCF_001653135.1. Classification (GTDB taxonomy): domain Bacteria; phylum Pseudomonadota; class Gammaproteobacteria; order Enterobacterales; family Alteromonadaceae; genus Pseudoalteromonas; species Pseudoalteromonas neustonica. The sequence continues at coordinate 51,384 of NZ_BDDS01000025.1, read as the reverse complement.
TCAGCATGGCCGCTATCATTTAGCGTGTGCAGATGTGCCGCATCAAGCGCGTGGTAGTAACTTTATCATCAAGGTTGATGTGCGCAGTTTACCATCAGGGTATCGAATCACATCTGAAAACCCGCGTGTAGTTCGTTTAACACGAGGAAAAAATGTAACGGCTGACTTTGCAGCGAGCATCCATCGTGTTGCACGTGTACAGCTAAGTCAAAGTGCGTTTGATGAGCAGGGATTAATTGCCACGCATAGACAGCAATTGGAGCAATTACTAACTGTTATTGTGGAACAGCCAATTACAGTCAGGGTGGCTTATCAATTGGCCGAAAATGAAAATATACGTCAAGCAAAGCAACGTATTGCTGAACTTAATCAATGGTTTATTGCTCAGTGGAACAATTCAAATACTGAGCATGAGCTTACCCTAGAGGCGGAAGTTGTCGAATATGTTTTACCGCAAGAAGTTGTTACAGAGGGGCGTAAAAATGACTAAGTCACATAAATTTACGCCAATATCATTAACACTCGTTACGTTATTTGGTTTATCACCTGTAGCAAAAGCGGCTGGGATCACAAACGGCCTGAGCAATGATCAAGTACGCGAAAATAGCTACCACAGTAATACTGAAGAAGTGATAGTACAGAGGCACTTTGTACTTCATGCTTTGCCTGAAATAAAGCCGACTACAACACAGCTTAGTGAAGTAAAGCAAACTCCTGCAAGTGCTGAATTCGTTAAGGATTCAGCAATCCGCTTTGTTTCTGGTAAGCACTTTTTAACGGGCTCAACCAAGCAAGAAATGGATCGAATTATTGATTTTTTGCAGGGTAAAAAACAGCTGAAAATCCATTTTATAGGCCATGCGGATAGCCAAAGGTTAAGTCCTAACGCAAAACGTATTTATAAAACTAACCAAGGTTTATCAGAGCATCGCGCCAATATTGTGGCCGAATATTTTCGTCAGCAGCTAGGTATATTGCCCTCAGCTACGACAATGGAAGGGCGCTCAAATCACGATCCCGTTGCTAGCAACGACACTCTTGAAGGTATGGCGCGTAACCGCCGAGTTGAAGTAATTGCAGTGTATGTAGAAGAAAAAACCTCAGTAAAAACGATTGTCAATGCAGGCCCAGATCGACGATTAATTTGTGATGGTGATTTTCGTCAACAAGCTGCAATGGCTATCACACTAGATGGTAAACCTTTTGCTAGCAGTGACAGTGCCAATAATGCCGATGCTCAGCGTTGTGCCGATGTGGCGTTAGAAAAAATGCAACTTCAGTTAAAATATAATCCATTGGATGCATTACCAAAGCTCAGTGTGGCGCACGCCATTACTGAATCTGGTGATACGCTAATGCTGCATTTAAAAGGCTACAGTAACTACATAAACTTTTTTGAATATGCCGAAGTACACATCATGTCACCGAATGGCACAGACATACTTAAAAAAGTACCATTGGGCGAAAACCTAGAAGGTAAATGGCGCTTACCAGGCAATATGTTAGGTATGAGCCTAAATTACCGCTTAAGGGTATATGATAAAAGTGGCCGCTTTGACGAAACCTCTTTCAGTAGCGCGGACTTTAGACCGAAATTTGCCGTAGCAAATGAAAAAGTCAATGGCTACTTAATGGCAAACTATGGTAAATCGCAACTCGCTAAACAAAATATTAAAGTTGATGGTGGTACCTTAACCTTATTTGGTGAAGAGGTGCCAGATCGTCACAGCGTTTATTTCTTAGGGCGTGTTGTTGCTATTACCCGAGAACGTAAATTTGTACATCAACAAATTGTGCGCACTGGCTATCATAAAGCAGAAGTTGCGGTATTGAATGAAGAAGGCAATGGCGCATTAATTCAACGTGATTTAGCACTACCAAAGAGTGACTGGTTCTATGTTGCGATGGCCGATCTCACCGTGGGTCAAAATAGTCATAATGGCCCTGTAGAGCTATTAAGTGACGCCCATAATAAAGACAATAACTTATTTGCCGAAGGGCGTTTAGCCGCTTACATAACAGGTAAATGGGAAGATGAATACAAAGTAACAGCGCGTATTGACACCCGCGAAGCGCCGTTAAACGAGTTATTTTCTAATCTCCATGAAAAAGATCCAAAAAGCTTATTCCGTCGCTTAGAAGAGCAAAAATATGTAGCTGAGTATGGTGATGATTCAACGGTTGTTGATGATGCACCGAGTAACGGTAAAGTGTATTTAAAAATAGCGAAAGATCACTCACAAGTTATGTGGGGTAACTTTAATACACAAGTCAGTGATACTGAACTCAGCCGTGTTGAGCGCGGATTATATGGTTTGCAAACCCAATACCGCAGCAATGATGTCACCTCTTTTGGTGAACATAACAGCAAAGCAGAAATTTACGTAGCAGAAGCTGAAACACTCCCAGCATATGAAACACATAGGGCAACTGGCGGGTCGCTTTATTATTTACAACATCAAGATATAGTGCTTGGCTCTGATCAAGTTGCCATAGAGATCCGCGATAAAATATCAGGGTTAGTGTTGATCCGTCGTAATTTAACACCAGGTCAAGACTACGACATGGATGCATTGCAAGGGCGCATCTTACTGACGCGACCACTCTCATCATTTGCAGCAGATGATTTACTTGTTCGTGCAGCAAGTTTTGACGATAACCCGGCGTATCTAGTTACAAGCTATGAGTACACACCAGGCTTTTCAGAGTTAGATAATTTGACTTATGGTGGGCGAGTAAGCAAGTGGTTGACTGATCAAGTTCAACTTGGGATCACAGCCAATAAGCAACAACTTGACGAGTATGACGACACACTCATCGGCTTAGATGCGACCTATCGTCACAGCGCCAGCAGCTACGTTAAAGTTGAAGTTGCTCAAACAGATGGCATTGCAAGTCAGCTTAATTCATTTAACGGTGGGTTTAGTTTTGATGAAATACGCTCAGGACAAGGACCTGTTAAAGCAAACGGAATACGCTTAGAAGCGGCAACCAGCTTTAAAGAATTTGGTTTAGAAAGCGACGGGCAAGCGCAATTTTATTGGCAACGTTTAGAGCAAGGTTTTGCGGGGCTTGGCCAAGTTAATGCGGATGAAGCAAACACCGCTGGTATAATGATACAATGGCAAGCGACAGAAACTACAGCAGTTAAAGTGAAAGCCGATGACAATAAAGTAAGTAATCGCTACAAGCGTCAAGCTGCAGAAATAAACGTCACTGAAACAATCGATAAACATTGGCAAGCCAGTGCGGGGATCAGACAAGATGAACGTCGAAACCTTACTCAGGTGCAAAATCAATCGCAAAATACCGCGTCAAGTAAAGCCCGAAATGATGAAGGTAAGCGAACAGATACCGTTGTTCAGTTATCATATCAATCAGATGCAAACTGGTCAGCTTACGGCTTTGTACAAGGCACACTTGCCAATGACGCTACTCGCTTACGAAATAATCGCATTGGTTTGGGTACAGAAGTTCAAATTACCGAAAGTGTTAGCCTAAATGGTGAAGTTTCAGAAGGTAATTTAGGGTTTGCAGGCACAGCCGGTATTGATTATGCCTACAGTGATAAAGGTAATGTGTATCTTAATTACCGCCTAGATCCTGATGGTAGCGATTTGTTTAATAATGCTGAGCAAAAGCAGTGGGTAAGCGGGGCAAGGCATCGTTTTAATGACTCAACCAGCGTTTTTGCCGAGCAACAATGGCAGCATGACGATAGGCAGCAAGGTCTTACACATGCCTATGGTGTCGATCACAGCATAAATTCACGTTGGCAGGTACAGTTAGGCCTTGAAAACGGCAATATTGACATGTTTGAAAATGGTCGATTAGAAAGATCGGGAGTTAACCTCGGATTAGGCTATCAGTTTGAAAATATTCGTTGGGCAGGCGCATTAGAATATCGCACAGACGAAACTGAGCAGGAAAAACGCACTAATTGGTTAATGCGTAATAATTTCAGCGTTAAATTAAATGAAGACTGGCGCGGACAATTACGTGTTGACACCGCGATCAGTGATAGCGATCAAGAAGCGCAAAGTGGCGCATTTAATAGCGATTTTACCGAAGCGCAGCTTGGTTTCGCATATCGCCCTATTGATGCCAGCCCTTGGTCAGGCCTAGCAAGCTTAACCTATCTTGAAGATTTAGCCCCAGCGCAGCAGCTTAGTGGCATTGGTCGAGATAACACTCCACAGCAGCGCAGCACCGTGTGGGCGGTTGATGTAAATTATCAATTTTCACCACGATGGCGGTTTGGAACTAAGCTTGCGCAGCGGACAGGCGAAATACGCTTAGTGCGAGATGAAGGCCCTTGGTTTGATTCAACAGCAACCTTAAGTGTACTGCGCGCTGATTATCATTTACAGCATAATTGGGACGCAACACTAGAATGGCGCATGCTCAAAGTCAGCGAATCGCAAGATAGACGAAGTGGAGCGCTCGGCGCTATTCATCGTCATATTGGTGAGAATATGAAGATAGGTATAGGCTATAACTTCACTAATTTTTCAGATGATTTGACCGACTTAGATTATGATTCAAAAGGTTGGTTTATCAATATGGTTGGTAAGTTTTAGCCTATACCCAAACTACCTCAAGATACAGAATTCAGCGTTTCACAGGGACTTAATATCAAGGCGTTACTTTGCAACAATGGCAAGAAGTAACAACGCAAAGAGTAAGTGCCTGTGAAGCGTCCATGGGGTTGGTTTAAAAGCGATTTATACTGCGTTACTTTTATAAGGGATTGATTTTAACAATAGACTCACTATTACTTGCAATCAATGCCTTGCCTAAATCGCTTTTAATTCCAACTGGAACTCACATCTTGAGGAGGTTTGGGTGTATCCCCCCCCCCCAAACAAGGTCACTTTGTTTGGGTTTTTTTATAACGCTAAAAATCCTTCTTCACGCCGTTATATTTAATTGTTAATATAATTCAATTAATTAGAGGGAGCGTTTAATCAATTTCTCGTAACATAAAACTTTAATGCTGCTGCACTGTCTCATTGCGCTATTTTGGGTTAAAATAACGTCATAACCAATTAACAAGATAGTGAATGTCAAACCAAGATCCTAATCTCAGTCGAGAACAAGAAAAGTACGAAAACCCTGTCCCAAGTCGTGAGTTTATACTTACTCACATAAAAGACCGTGCCAAGCCAGCTAATTTCCATCAATTATGTGAAGAGTTAGCGGTAAACGATGATGAGCGTCAAATTGCTTTCAAGCGCCGTTTACGTGCTATGGAACGTGATGGCCAACTCTTCTTTAACAAATTTAAATGCTACGCCTTAATTGACGAAGCAGGGCTTGTAAAAGGAAAAGTCATAGGTCACCGTGATGGGTTTGGCTTTTTAGAAGTCGAAGGCGAAAGTAAAGACTGGTTTATTGCCAAGCATCAAATGAATATGGTGCTCCATGGTGACATTGTGCTGGCTAAAGGCACTAAGCGAGGCTCAGGTGGTAAATGCGATGCGCGTATTATTCGCGTACTACCTAATGAACGAGCACCTATTGTCGGTCGCTATTTTGTAGAACATGGTGTTGCTGTTGTGGTGGCCGAAGATCCACGCATCACGCAAGATATCATTATTTTACCAGGCAGTGATAACGGCGCGCGTCATAATCAAATGGTGCAAGTGCAAATTACACAAAACCCTAATCGTAATATGAATGCGGTAGGCAAAATTATTGATGTATTGGGTGAGCATTTAGCGCCAGGTATGGAAATAGAAGTTGCACTGCGTAACCACGATATTCCTCATGTATGGCCTGATGAGGTTGAAAAGCAAGTTGAGCATTTAGGTGAGTTTGTTGAAGAAGCTGACAAACAAAATCGTGTTGATTTACGTGATTTACCATTAGTAACGATTGATGGTGAAGATGCCCGTGATTTTGATGATGCCGTTTATTGTGAACCAGAACAATCAGGTGGTTGGCGCTTATGGGTTGCTATTGCGGATGTATCACACTACGTAGGAATGAACACGCCTCTAAATAAAGAAGCGATAGAGCGCGGTAATTCAGTGTATTTCCCTGAACAAGTAATTCCTATGTTGCCTAAAGTGCTGTCAAACGGCTTATGTTCACTGAACCCTAAAGTTGACCGTTTATGTATGGTTGCAGAAATGATGGTATCGGCGGCTGGTAAACTATCAGGCTACCGTTTTTATGAAGCAGTGATGAACTCGCACGCTCGTTTAACGTACACAAAAGTAAATAATATTTTGCTCGGTGACGAGAAACTGCGTACAGAATATGCGTCAGTTGTGCCACATTTGACTGATTTACAGCAAATGTATATGGCGCTAAAAGCAGCACGACAAGATCGTGGTGCTATTGAGTTTGAAACGCTTGAAACGCGTTTTGTATTTAACGCTCAACGCAAAATTGAATCAATCGTGCCTGTTGTACGTAACGATGCGCATAAGTTGATTGAAGAATGTATGATTTTAGCCAATGTATCAGCTGCTAAAATGCTTGAAAAACACGAAGCCAGTGCGCTTTACCGTGTTCATGCTGAACCTGATGGTGAAAAATTAAGTAACTTTAGGCAGTTTTTATCTGAGCTGGGTATTGAATCAACGCTTAGTGATGAACCTACACCAAAAGAAATTACCCATGTATTAGCAAAGCTTGGTGATCGCCCTGATGCGGAACTCATTCAGACAATGCTGTTACGCTCAATGAAGCAAGCCGTATATCAGGCTGAAAACATTGGTCACTTTGGTTTGTCATTAGATGAATATGCGCATTTCACTTCGCCAATCCGTCGTTACCCAGATTTAGTTGTACATCGTGCTATTAAAGGTATTTTAAAAGCACAAGGGATGGTTACTTCTGGCGCTTATGCCTATAGTGAGGAAGAAGTTGCGCAATTGGGTGAGCAATGCTCAACTACCGAACGCCGTGCTGACGATGCAACCCGTGAAGTAGCTGATTGGCTTAAATGTGAATACATGCAAGATCATGTTGGCGATGAATTTGAAGGGGTTATCTCCTCGGTTACTAATTTTGGCTTATTCATTCGTTTAGCTGATTTACAAATTGATGGCCTTATTCATGTCACCAACTTAGGTGATGAATACTTTCAACATGATGCTTCTAAGCACTGCTTAATAGGTGAGCACACTCATAAAGTGTTTCGTCTAGGTGATAAAGTGACGGTTCAAGTGGCATCTGTCAGCTTAGATGAGCGCCGAATTAACTTAACGCTCAGTGGCGATGTTGCACAGGATAGATACGCCCGTCGTCGTAGTGAGCCTAAAGGGCATCAACCTGCAAGTGTTCGTTCGCAATTAAAGCGCGGTAAAATACCAGCTAAAAAAGAAACCGAGCAAGTTAGCCCTGAGCAAAAAAATCGCACTGACCAAGGTAAACCAAAGCCAAAAAAAAGCAGTGCGAGTAGAGGAAAAAAGAAACCGACTACAAAGTCAGGTGCGGTAGCTGCTACAACCGCTAAAAAACCGAAGAAAAGGGCTGTGAAAAAGCCAAAAAGACCCGGCAAAAACGCCCGTAAAAGTACGAGTTCAGGAGCAAGTAATACGTGAGTAATGAATTAATTTTTGGCTTTCATTCTGTTGAAGCAATTTTTGAAAGTGAGCCTGAGCGTTTTATTGAAATATATGCTCTTAAAGGTCGTGATGATAAACGCTTATCTCCAATTATTGAAGAAGCGCGTAAATTTGGTATCTCAGTACAATTCATGCAACGTAAAGCACTTGATAACAAATCAAAGGGTGAGCAGCACCAAGGTATTATTGCAAACGTTATAGCTGCACCTACATTTAATGAAAAAGATCTTGATGAGATCATTGCGCGTGAAGAAACTCCTTTTTTACTGGTGCTAGATGGCATCACTGATCCGCATAATTTAGGTGCATGTTTGCGCAGTGCTGACGCGGCGGGTGTTCACGCGATTATTGTACCAAAAGATAAATCAGCAAAACTAAATGGCACCGCCCGTAAAGTTGCCTGCGGCGCAGCAGAAACAGTACCGCTTATTCAAGTAACCAATCTTGCGCGTACTTTACGTGAGATTAAAGATGCGGGTGTGTGGGTCGTTGGCACGGCTGGCGAAACAGACACTCATGTATTTGATGCTAACTTAACAGGCCCAATGGCGATTGTTATGGGGGCAGAAGGTGAAGGTATGCGTCGTTTAACCCGCGAACACTGTGATGTACTCGTTAAAATCCCAATGGCCGGCACCGTTTCAAGCTTAAATGTTTCTGTAGCAACAGGCATTTGTTTGTTTGAAGTACTACGCCAGAGAAATGCAACACAAGCTTAAAAAGCTGTAAGCTTGTAGCCGTCAGCCGTCAGCCGTCAGCCGTCAGCCGTCAGTTTAAGACAAGCTCGTCTTGACACGTAAGTTAATATGAGCAAAATTTCTAGCTGATAGCTGATAGCTGATAGCTGATAGCTGATAGCTGATAGCTGATAGCTGATAGCTGATAGCTGATAGCTGATAGCTGATAGCTGATAGCTGATAGCTGATAGCTGATAGCTGATAGCTGATTTATTAACTCCCCCACTTAAAGCTAAAAAACCTGCTTGCTTAATTTTCCAACTAAGCGTAAAATGCGCGCTCATTTCGGCTTTTAAACTATTAATTCCTTGCCTTAAACCGACCGGCCGAAACGGTAGAAGGCTCTATTAACCGTAAGGAATATCCATGCGTCATTACGAAATCGTATTCATGGTTCACCCTGATCAGAGTGAGCAAGTATCTGGTATGATCGAACGTTATACTGGTTCAATCACTGAAGCTGGTGGTGTTATCCACCGTCTTGAAGATTGGGGTCGCCGTCAATTAGCATACCCAATCAACAAGCTTCATAAAGCTCACTATGTTCTTATGAACGTTGAAGCACCTACTGAAGTAATCAGCGAGCTAGAAACTACTTTCCGCTACAACGATGCAGTGCTTCGTAACTTAGTTATGCGTACTAAAAATGCTGTAACTGAAGCGTCTCCTCTTGTAAGAGAAGAGAAGAAAGAAGCACCAGCTGCTTAATTGTTTTGAGTCCAAGCATGGCGCTTGTTCAGTTGAGTAATTAAGATGAGCCAAACGCTTAGTCCTTATATGAATCAACTAACACTATCTGGAGTCGTTTGTAAAACGCCCAAATATAGTCAAAGCCCTGCTGGTATACCGCATTGTATTTTTGTTGTAGAACATAAATCAATGCAAGTTGAAGCAGACCTTAACCGTAATAGTTATGTAAAGCTTCAAGTGGTTGCTAGTGGTAAGCAAATGCAACAACAGACTCAACATTTGCACGTTGGGCAGGCATTGCAAGTGAGCGGTTTTTTAAACCGCCATGAAGGTCGTAACGGCCTTAGCCAATTGGTTTTGCATGCTCAGCATATCGAAAGAATTATTTGAGGAATTAATCTCATGGCACGTTATTTCAGACGTCGTAAGTTCTGCCGCTTTAAAGCGGAAGGCGTACAACAAATCGATTATAAAGATCTAGCTACTCTTAGAAACTATGTTACAGAAAGTGGCAAAATCGTACCTAGCCGTATTACAGGTACTAGCGCTAAATACCAGCGCCAGCTAGCAACTGCTATTAAGCGTGCTCGCTACTTAGCCCTTCTTCCATACACTGACTTACATAAGTAAGCAGCGGATTAACACGTTTTTAAAAGGTGTAGAAACATGCAAGTTATTCTACTAGATAAGATCGCTAACCTAGGTGGCCTAGGTGACCAGGTTGTAGTTAAATCTGGCTTCGCACGTAACTTCCTTTTCCCGCAAGGTAAGGCAGTTCCTGCAACTAAAGCTAACGTTGAAACTTTTGACGCACGTCGTGCAGAGCTTGAAGCGAAAATCGCTGAACAGCTTGTTGCTGCACAAGCACGCGCTGAGAAACTTGAAGCATTAGCTGAAGTTACATTAGTATCTAAAGCTGGTGACGAAGGTAAGTTATTCGGTTCTATTGGTACTCGCGACATCGCTGACGCTATCTCAGCTGTTGGTGTTGAAGTTGCTAAGTCAGAAGTTCGTTTACCTCTAGGAACTATCCGTGAGACTGGCGAATTTGACGTATCAATCGCAGTACATTCAGACGTAACGGCTACTATTAAAGTAATCGTAATCGCTGAAGCTTAATTTTTATAATTAAGTATAAAAGCCGTGCATTGCGCACGGCTTTTTTGTTGTGTACAGCTTATGTAATAAAATAGTTTAATCCCCGCAAATAGACGTCATTTTGTATCATTTTTAGAAAAAATGGATTAGAGTACCCATTTTGGCTAAGTGTGTATTCCACTCTTGATTTAATATTTCAATAATAAAAACTAATTATTTATCACTATTAAATGATATTTTTTTGTAAATAAATCGTACTTAATTGACATTGACAGCGTTGTCACTGTATATTGTTTGTGCACTGGGCATAGTGTAAAGGAACTAGAGAGTGAAAGATAAGATGAGAGAAAATGTACGCCAAAAGAATGGTTTTACATTAGTTGAGTTACTAATAGTTGTAGCCATTATAGGTATTTTATATACCGTGGCTATGCCTGCCTATACCGAGCAAATGGAACGTAGCCGACGCGCTGATATTCAGCAAGTAATGCTCCAACATGGCGCAGTATTAGAGCGTATTTATTCTCGTAATGGAGGGTATCCAGATGCTTTTAATGGGGCTGTCAATACCGACTTTTACAGCTTTAGTTATGTAGCCTCAGATCGCGTACCAGGAGCCGCCGCTAATGTTGATTTTAAAAATCGCCAATTTACATTAACAGCAACTCCAAAATCAACATCGGCACAAAAAGGCGATCGTTGTGGTGCACTCGCTATAAAGCAAGATGGAACACAATCCGCTACTAAAGGTGGTTTTGCCGTGACGAATTGTTGGGAATAATAATGAACAAGACGGCTGGTTTTACTTTAGTTGAATTAATGGTTGTAGTTAGCATTATAGGTATTATGGCTGTCTTGGCTTTCCCTTCATTTAGCCAGCAGATTATGCAAGATCGCGTAGTCACTACTGCAAACCAACTTAATAGCGTATATAAATATGCGCGCAGTGAAGCTGTGAAACGCGATAAGGATGTAACATTAGCAGTTAGCGGTACTAAGTGGCAAGTGAAGGCTCCTGTTGATGGTGTCGAAACTGTTTTAAAAGAATTTGTTATTCAACATCAAGGGGTTACTGTATCCCTCGTTAATCGTACAGTGTTATCAACTGGTGAAATATCTGCTGCAAGTACAATTTTAGTTGAAGATACGTCAACTGATACCGTTGATTATTATTTGTGTATTTTAAAAAGCGGCCAAAATTGGCTGATTGAAAAATCGGTAGGTTGTGCATAATGATAAAGCAAAATGGATTTTCATTGTTAGAAGTTATGCTGTCAGTTGTCATTGCTGGCATAGCATTGTTGGGCTTAGCTGCCGCGCAATTAAAGTCGTTGCAGTTCGCAAATAACAGTTTCAATTATACGGTTTCTTTGGTGCAAGGCCAAAATACTCTCGAACGTATTTGGCCACGCTTATGTGAGTTGCAAACGACAAACCCAGCACTATTTACTGATGTAAACTTTCGGACCTTTCTAGGGCCTCAAACAACAGACTTTCAGCTCACATTACCTGCGGCTTATGCTGATGACATGCAAATTACAGTTTCATGGGCTGATGAGCGGATGACGGATGCAGCTGTAAATCAAATATCGCTTAATGCAAGTTATCCTACTTTACCTGCTGGGTGTATTTAGTTATGAGCTCTTCTTCAATGCGTGGCTATACATTAGTGGAATTAATGGTTGCTTTGGCCGCTGGATCATTTTTATTGGCAGGGGTGAGCCTGTCGTATTCTGCGATTAAAGGTACCATTATGGTCAGTAAGGAGCTTGAAAATGCACAAGAAGTTATACGCTATACAAGCAAAGTATTTACTCGGAGCATAAAGCAAACACCGACTCTACCGATTGTCGCCGCTGACGGGTTATCTATTAGTATTGGGCAGCCCGCAGGCGTAATTACCTGTAATGGAAGTGTCGCTGTGGCACCTACGACGGAAATATACACATTAACGGGCAATAACTTAATGTGTACGTTAGGAGCTGCTGCTCCAGAGCGGTTACTAACAGGTGTTGAAAGGTTAAATTTTTCTATTAATAACAACGTAGTAAAAATCAATGTGGCGCCTGAAAATTTACCGAGTCAGTTTGGTAACGCAATAAGTATTGATGTTGCGGTTTCTAATGTTATTTTAACGAATGCTTTTGGTGGTGTGTAGTGAACAATAAACAGCAAGGTTTTACACTCATTACGGTGCTTATATTGACCAGTATGGCAAGTATTGTAGTACTTAATTCATTACGCGAAAATATTGTACAAGAGCGCATGAGTGGTAATTTTCAAAAGAAAATGAATAGTCGTTTGCTTGCAGAAAAAGGTGTGTTCGAAGAAGCGAGACTAATGCAGCAAGCGTTGAATAATAATGGAGAATTAGACATTGATGGATTAATTGCCGCAGCGGGTAATGCCAGTGGCAGAGGTTTGATTGGAATCGACGCAACATATGATGCAAGCATAAGTAAAAACCTTGCTGGGGAATTAGAAATAGCTAGTCTTGGTCAGCGCTATAGCGGTGACGCGCAAAGCAATTTAGTTGCACGATTTGGATTTAAACCAGGTAAAGCCGAATCACTTTTTCAAAATGCAATTGTTGGCTGTGAAGGCGTATCACTCAGTGCGAGCGGTCGAATTGATAGTTTCGATTCAAGCAAGGGGGACTATGATCCCAGTAAAGCGGAAGCTGGTGCGGTGATAGGTACTGTCTATAAAGATAAGGATGTTACCTTGTCAGGAGCGTCAGCAATTTGGGGTAGTGTGCATGCAACAGGCAGTATCATTTTTTCGGGGTCATCGCCTATAACGGGTACTTTACGCGCAAACAATCATATTATTATTGATTCTAATTTCACTGTATCAACCGATCCTGTTTTACCGGACGGCTTCCCCCTTGATACTGCTGTAGGTGGTGATGTTTTATCTGCAGGTCACGTGACTTGGAAGCAAGGCAAGGTGTTAGGTGTTATTCGGGCTAATAAGGACTTTATTATCCCTAACAATAGCGCAACTACAATCTTAGTGAATCGAAATAATGATGGGTTAGATGTGATGTATGGTGGAACATTCACTGCAAAGAATTTGGCGTCCCAACTAGAACAAGATGGTATACCTTACTCAGATCTGCGCTATAACGTTAACCCAAATGTCGAGTTAGTTCCTTCACAAGATCCGACTAATTTTGAAGGCGGTAAAGTAAAGTGTGATCCAATTGATGTAACCAAACTTGTTACTGCGCTTATTGATCCTGCGGCTGAAAAAATTATAGTTAAGCACGGTAACTCGGTACTTGTTCCTAGTAAGCCTGAAACGCGTGTTATTTATGAGTTAACACCTGAGATTGCGCAATCTAAAATTGAAAATCAGGGGAGCTATGTATGGGAAAATTGGTTAGGTGCTCGCCCAGCCACAATTACTTATGCGCTTGCCACGATAGATAAAGAGGTTGATGTTAAAGTACTCAAGATGGGTAGTCTTTCATTAAATAATGGTAATTTAAAAGTGGCCGGTGGTGACGTTACTTTAGTTGTTAATGGTGACTTTAAAATGGAAGGGTCGTCAGAAATACATATTGCAGAAGGGAGTAGTTTAACTCTTTACGTAACAGGTAAAGTTAAAATGAAAGCTTCACCAGGCTCTATAACCATGAAGCATGGTTTAACAGCCACAGGCAAGCCTGTATTTAGTGTCTATTCAAGCAATGAGCAAAATAATGGTATAGATATAGACGCTGATGCTAATTTGTATGCTGCAATCTATGCGCCTAAAACGGATGTTAAAGTGGTTGCTAATGGTGGTTTTAGTGGTTCTATTAGAGGAAAAACGGTCACCGCATCAGGTAAGGGTGGTATTCACCATGATGTTAACTTGACTAATGTTGGCGGTGGCGGGGGAGGTAAAACTGCAGGCGAGTTAATTTTCCTTGGTTGGTCCTATAAAACTCCTCAAAAAGCAGTGGTAGACCCCATAATACCGACTCCTTAATTGTGTTTATATTTATAACGGCTAACTTAGGTTAGTCGTTTTTATTTCAATAGATTAAGTTCTGAGTCTTAGCTGAAAAATCAGGCCTTGTGGCTATTTTCAATGTTAACACCAATCTGCATAAATATTTGAACAATTTAACGAATTAAATCACGCTATAACGTTGTTAAAAATTTTATTTAGAACAACTAGATATAAAAATTTTAGCCTAGTTATAGCGCAATTTTCTTGTCATTAAATAGGCTCCATATCTACGCAGATTGGTATAACTATGTTGAATCGACTGATGATAAAAAGCCCCTAGCGAGATTAGTGCCGTAATACCTGAAAATCTCCGGTTGGACAGTTGAGATTATTTTCATATAGTTAAATATACGCGGAAATACTTTAACCAAAATTGAGATTAAATTAAAAATAATTAAACGTCCTTTAAACCTTTTTCACCTCTTTTCACGTCTAACTATGCAAGAAACTTAAAAACCTGAAATATCGTATTTCTACATGGCTTAAGTATAAACTACATTCAGAATAATAATCATAAAGGGACAACATCTGCGATGTTGATAAATGCAAAACATGCTTTTAATCAACACAGTGAAACTGTGTTGATTGAGAAAGTAAAAAGTGGCGATCAACAAGCCTATGCAGCGTTGTATACACTGCATGTTAAGCGAGTATACGCATTATGCCTACGATTACTCGCTGATAGAGAGCACGCTGAAGATGCCACGCAAGAAGTGTTTGTACAGTTATGGCATAAAATTGCTAGCTTTGAAGGGCAGTCACAATTTTCGACTTGGCTGCACAGTGTTACCAGCAATATTGCCATTAGTTACTTACGCAAACATAAAAACTGGCTGCAAAAAGTAGTGAGTTTTGAACAAAGTGGTATGGATGAGCAAAGCGCTGATGATTGCCAAGGTTTAAATGGACTCGATAAATTGGTTTTAAGGCTCCC
Organism: Pseudoalteromonas neustonica; assembly: GCF_001653135.1. Lineage (GTDB taxonomy): Bacteria > Pseudomonadota > Gammaproteobacteria > Enterobacterales > Alteromonadaceae > Pseudoalteromonas > Pseudoalteromonas neustonica. The sequence continues at coordinate 36,343 of NZ_BDDS01000025.1, read as the reverse complement.
AGAGCGAGCCCGAATGGTATTTGTATTACACGCTATTGAAGGTTATCGCCATGAGGAAATTGCAACCATGCTAGGTATGGCAGTTGGTTCTAGTAAGTCGCAGTTTCATCGCGCACGACAGTTATTAAAAGAGTGGTATGAAAATGAGCAAGCTTGATTTTGAAGAATTTTTAGTTGAGTCATTAAATCGCTCGCAAACTGAACTCCCGCCGCAAAAAGATTTGTGGCCAGGTATTGAAAAAGCACTATCACACAAACTACCGCAACAAACTAAAGTGGCTGTGTGGCCTAAACTAGCTGGTGTTGCTGCATGCACGGTCGGAGCGTTATTGACTGCTCAGTTACTTTTTAATACGCCGCAGCAAAAAACGGGTGTTGCTATGAGTGATTATTTTACAGAGCAAAAGCAAAGCTTGTTAGTGCAATATCAAAATCAACCGGCATTAACGAATAATTGGCAGCAGCAATTAAATGAACTGGAAGAGGCTGAAAGCGCGATAAAGCAAGCGCTTGAGAATGAGCCTGAAAACCCAGCGCTATTGAAAATGCTTGCTCAGATATATCAACAGCAATTGGATTTAATCAATAAGGTGCACGCACCCAAATGGCAACAAATTTAGGAGTCCCTATTATGAAAGTATTATGTTTATTATTAAGTGTATTACCCTTATCAGCATTAGCAGGTCAAAAGATCAATGAAATAGTTGATGTCCCTGTAAACAAGCGTGTATTTATTGAAAATCAACGAGGTGACATTCGCATCGAAGGGTGGGATAAAGCGCAACTTAAAATAGAAGGTGAGCTGGATGATAAGGCCAATGGGTACAGGTTAGAAAATAGCAATGGGCGGATTGAGTTTATTGTAAAAATGCCACGGAACGTCAACAATGGCTGGAACAGTGGTGATGGCTCTAAACTGACTATCTATATGCCGAAAACAAGTGAACTTGAGTTCGCAGGTGTTAATGTCACTATTAGCGCCAAAGATTTACACGCGGGCGCTGAGATAGATACGGTCAATGGCGATATCAATGTGCAAAGTCTCAGTGGTGACTTGAGCTTTGACACGGTTAATGGCGACGTTAGTGCGCAAGATCTTAATGGCGATATTCGCTTTGAAACTGTAAACGGTGAAATTAACGATAAAAACTCTCAAGGCACATTAAGGTTTACAGCGGTCAATGGCGATATAAAATCAACAACCCGCGCGCAAGATGTGCGTTTAGAGAATGTAAACGGTGATATAGATTTTACGTTTGATAAACTAAAAAGTTTGCGTATTAATACCGTAAATGGTGAAAGCGAAGTGCGGATTAATGAGTTAATCAAAGGTGCACAAATAACCTATGAGTCTGTTAGTGGTGATGCCGAGTTTTTCTTTCCTGCGAATGTCTCAGCACGATTTGAAATTGAAGCACATGCTAATGGTAAAATCGTCAATGAATTGAGTAATGATAAAGTTAAAAAAGCAAAATACGGCCCATCAAGTGAATTGGAGTTTTCAATTAATGGTGGTGATGGAGATATTGAAATAGATACCATCAGTGGGCGAATTGAATTACGTAAAAAATAACAATTCTACTTAATTAAAAAGTAGCAAGCGGGAAAAGAATTCCCGCTTTGCTATTTGCACAGCGTTACCAAGTCGATAGAATAGACGCAATTGTATTTTAGTATTGCGAAGTTATGGCTAAACCAGATAAACAAGTCGACACACTTAAAGTTCCTCCTCATTCCATTGAAGCAGAGCAATCTGTTTTAGGTGGCTTAATGCTTGATAATCAAGCCTTTGACCGTGTTGCTGAATTAGTCGTTTCGCAAGATTTCTATACACGTACTCACAAGCTTATTTTTGAAGCGATGGTTGAGCTTGCCGAGATTGGTGATCCAATCGATTTGATCACCATCTCAGAGAGCTTAGAGAAAAAGAATTTACTCAGCGGTATAGGCGGCTTTGCTTATTTAGCTGAGATTGCTAAAAACACTCCTAGTGCGGCGAATATCGATGCTTATGCGAATATCGTACGCGAACGTGCTGTAGTACGTGAAATGATAGGTGTTGCCAATGAAATCGCCGAAGCTGGTTTTAACCCTGAAGGGCGCACCAGTCATGACTTACTTGATTTTGCAGAGAGTAAAGTTTTTAAAATTGCTGAGCAACGCACAAAAAGCAACGATGGCCCGCAAAGTATCCACAGCATATTAGAAAAAACTGTCGATAAAATCGAAGAGCTATACCAGTCACCACAAGATGGTGTGACAGGGGTAAGCACCGGTTACGCTGATCTAGATAAAATGACGACTGGTTTACAGCCATCAGATTTAATTATTGTTGCAGCGCGTCCATCAATGGGTAAAACCACCTTTGCGATGAACTTAGCTGAACATGCAGCGATGACTCAAGATAAACCAGTACTTATTTACTCATTAGAAATGCCATCTGAGCAAATCATGATGAGGATGCTGGCATCGCTTGGTCGTATTAACCAAACCAAAGTACGTACTGGTCAATTAGATGATGATGATTGGGCACGGTTATCTTCAACCATGGGACTGCTCATGGAAAAAGGTAAAATGTTTGTCGATGATGCATCAGGCTTAACACCAACTGATGTACGTTCACGTGCACGTCGTATTGCGCGTGATCATGGCGGTATCAGTATGATCATGGTGGATTACTTACAACTTATGCGTGTACCAAGTTTGTCGGACAATCGTACCTTAGAGATTGCTGAAATTTCACGTTCACTCAAGTCATTAGCAAAAGAATTGAAATGCCCTGTGGTAGCACTGTCTCAGCTTAACCGTACCCTAGAGCAACGTGCTGATAAACGTCCAATTAACTCTGACTTACGTGAATCAGGCTCTATCGAGCAGGATGCCGATTTAATCATGTTTATTTACCGTGATGAAGTCTATAACGAAGACAGTACAGACAAAGGTATTGCTGAAATCATCATAGGTAAACAACGTAACGGCCCAATTGGTAAGGTGCGGCTAACCTTCCAAGGTCAGTTCTCGCGTTTTGATAATTACGCTGGGCCTGCGGTAGACGACGAATATTAATATGCGTTTAGCTATTGCTCAAATCAACTTAACAGCACTTGCAGATAACTTAGCGCAAGTGCGCAAGTTTGCGCCGAAAAGTAAGGTCATGGCGGTATTAAAAGCCAATGCTTATGGACATGGTTTAGTAAAAATAGCGCAGCATCTTAATGATGCTGATGCGTTTGCTGTTGCGCGCATTGATGAAGCTTTAGCACTTAGAGCGGGTGGGTTAACTAAGCCAATTGTATTGCTCGAAGGTTTTTTTCATCAAGATGACTTACCTATTTTATTGGCTAATAACTTTCAAACTATTATTCATGATGAAAATCAGCTTAAAGCACTTGAAGAGGCAAGCCTTGATGAGCCAATTAGTTGCTGGTTAAAAATTAATACCGGTATGCACCGTCTTGGCATTGCGCCTGCGCAACTCAATGATTTTTACCAGCGCTTGCAAGCAACGAGTAATGCTAAAGATACAATCAATTTGATGACACACTTTTCTTGCGCTGATGATCTACAAGATCCAAAAACAGCTGCGCAAATTGCCTTATTTGACTCTTTAGTACAAGGTAAACAACAAGCGCATTGTTTATCAAATTCAGCGGGTATTATTGCGTGGCCTGCCGGTCATGGTGAATGGGTACGTCCAGGTTTAATGATGTATGGCGTATCGCCAATGCTTAATGCGACAGGTAAAGAACATGGATTAAAGCCTGTGATGCGTTTAACCACTAAAGTAATAGCAATTCGTGATGTGGATGCGCAGCAATGTGTAGGATATGGCGGGCGCTGGCAAAGCACTAAGGCCACTAAGCTTGCTGTGGTTGCAATGGGATATGGTGATGGATATCCGCGCCATGCAAAGCAAGGGACGCCTGTGGTAATAGGCTCTAAACGTTACCCTATCGCAGGAAGTGTCTCAATGGATATGATCAGTGTGGACATTGGTGAAAACACCGCTGGCATTAAAGTAGGCGATGAAGTCGAGATGTGGGGCCCAGAGTTACCCGTTGAAGAAGTCGCCCAATGTGCTACGACAATTCCTTACGAGTTACTCTGTAATATTACCCCTCGTGTCAGCTATGAATACCTAGAGTAGCGAAATTTATAGCTACTCTTTAATATAGCTACTCTTTAATAAAGTACACATCGCTAAATCCCATACGTGCAAACTCTTGATCACGAAAGTTACGGACAGACGCTGAGCCTTTCGATGTCATTTCAATTTGCTGAACCATGCTGAGGTAGTTAGTTAAATCAATACCTTCAGCAGCTGCAATCGCTTGATACATATCGTGGTATTTATCTTTTGCAAAATTAATTTCGCGAGGTTGATCTTTAAATTTGTAAGTAATGCGTCGTGCCATGAGAAACTCGTAAACGGAATTAAATTACAGTGATTTTACACCTTCTTTTACATCCACTCTACCTTTGAATGACTTGTGTCTGGGGTCACGTTACAATAGTTATAATTTTCGTCGTTAATATCAAGGATTATCATGAAATTATCAGTAGAGATCAGTAAATACCCACTTCATCAAGATTATATTCCATTTATTAAAGGTTTTATTGATCGTTTAAATGAATATGATGATTTAAAAGTAATAACAAATACGCTATCAACACAGATTTTTGGTGATTACGATTTGGTAATGTCAGTGTTAAATACAGAGATAAAACGTTCATACGAAGAGTTTGGTAAGGCTATTTTTGTTTGTAAATTTCTAAATGGTGATCTCTCTCCTGAACTTTAAAGTCTAAACGGATCAATTATGGAATTTATAACACAAACGCTCGCAGGGTTTACCGCGATGTCGTATTGGGAATATATAGCCGTAGCACTCTCAATGGCGTATTTATTGTTAGCAATAAAAGAGAACCTTTGGTGTTGGCCTGCTGCATTCTTAAGCACATTTATTTATACAATAATGTATTGGAATGGTGCCTTGTTAATGGAGTCACTGCTACATTTTTATTATATGTATATGGCAGTATATGGCTGGATAGCCTGGCGTAGAGGGGGGGACAACTTACGTGAGTTAGTGATTACTTCATGGACGCTAAATCAGCACTTAGTGATTATTGTAGCGACTTCAATCGTTGCAGTAATACTGGGCTATGTTATGACTAATTACACCCATGCAGATTTTGCTTATTTAGATAGCTTTACTACCTGTTTTGCTGTGGTAACAACTTACTTAGTTGCTAAAAAAGTACTCGAAAATTGGTTGTATTGGATAGTTATTGATACAGCTTCGATGTATTTATATTACGAGAAAGGCTACTACCCAACATTAGCATTATTTGTATTTTATACCATTATGGCTGTGTGGGGGTTTAAAACCTGGTACGAAGAATATGAACAAAATCAAGCCAAACCCTTAGCGCAATTATAAGGAGCTGTATGACTGATAATGAAATTAGCGGTATTTTTGCCGCTTTTAATTCTCGATTAAAAATATTCAGTATTGAGCGTCTTCATAACGGCTTAAGTAACGACAACTTTCTAGTACGTACCAAGCAACATGCTTATTTGCTAAAGTTTTACCGTGAACATTGGCCTACCGTCGGCTTGTCGGCGCAAGCTTTATTTGCCAAAAAGCAGGTGTGCCCTGAGCTTTTATGGGTAGATGAAATTAACCAATTTGCTATTTTTGAGTATATTGAAGGCGCTATCACCAATAATAATTATACCCCTGAGTTAATAAATAAATTGGTCGCTTTACATCACCATCAAGTCGTTACGTTACCTATGGACATCAAACAAGAGCTTGATCACTATCGTGATACCTCACTTTATCAACATTATAAAATTATCATTGAGCAAACGTTGTCACAGGTTGAACTATTTCCACGTGATAGTGGTTTTTGTCATAATGATTTAGTTAAAGAAAACATTATAGAAAACCCCTATGGAATGTTTTTAATTGATTTTGAATACGCGAAGACCAATGACGTATACTTTGATTTAGCCGCGATTGTAGTCAGTTGTGAGCTTGATCCAGTTGAGAAGGTAGGTTTACTCGAGACGTATCAGCGATCGTTGCCTATACAACATCGATTTACAGTATCGGTTAGAAAGCTTGAGTGCTACCAATTAATATTTTTGCTGTTATGTATTCTTTGGTATAGCGCACGTTCGGTGGGTGATAAGGTAACCGTTTTACGTACGCAATTAGACCGTTTAATTAATTTACGCTTTAGTAAGCCCTAAAGACCACCAAAGCGTGCTGCAAGTTCTTTATATTTAGTGACTTCATCAGAATCAAATAAAGGCTCACCGTTCTCATCGACTGATTTTGAAATTAACAAACTTTCTCGCGCAAGGCGCTTAACACGTTCTGTTTTTACACCTAAAAATTCAGCGACTTGCTCGGTTGACATTAAACTCATAAATACTTCCTCTTGTTAAACCTTTTACACGTGCTTGATAAGTACGTCTCTAGTATAGATATGTTGCAAAATGGTTATTAATTTTTACTAAGTATAATTTAATAGCTGTTTTTTGCTTGCTTGTGAAGCAATTTATTATAATTTGCTGAATTAATAGGCATATAGGCGATAGAAGCTAGCATTTAGTTGCAGATGCCTTTATTATTGCTGATGCCTAAGCACTGATATCGCGAGTTGGTGTGGCGGCACAAATGTGCTCTCGTGGTGAAATGGATATCACGTGGCCCTCCGGAGGCTGAGTTGTAGGTTCGATCCCTACCGAGAGCGCCATTTGCTATTATTTTTCTTCTCTTTTTCTTCCTGCTACACTTTAGTTTTATCAATGATTAACGCCAATGACTTATCAACCAATAAAATGCAGTGATTACGATCAATATGAATTGTTTTGTATGCACTTTTCAATGGTTAAAATAATTACCACGGATAATACACTGGTAGTAGGTAATGCTAAAAATTTACTAAACCTTAAAGGGGAAGGTGAATTTTTACTTATTGAACATCAAGAAAAAGGCGAACAAAGAGTTCGCCTAGATCATATTAAAGCCATTTCTTATTTTTAAAGTAAATACCAATACTGCTCGTAAGTACAACTAAAAAAAGCACAAATAAGCTAAAGGCATAAGGGCTATCAGTGCCTGGAATACCACCAACATTAACGCCGAGCAAACCAGTTAAAAACCCCAGAGGTAAAAATAAAGCCGCGACAACCGACATCACATACATACGTTGATTTAATTGCTCAGATATTTGGTTGGTAATCGTTTGTTGAATTATCTGCGCGCGCTCGATAGAGCTGTCTAACTCTTCAATAAAACGAATAAGCATGTTCGTTGTTTCGTTTAGTTTCGCTTTATCGTTTTCATTGAGCCAGCTATATTTATTTGCCATCAATGTACTCAGTGCTTCTTTTTGCGGTCTAATATAGCGTTTTAGGCCAATTGATTGGCGGCGTAATTGTGACAAACCTTGATTATCAAAACGCTTGGTAGGTTCATCAATTTCATCTTCAAATACATCTAACGTATCGTCTAAACCATCAATAACGCCTTGCATACGAGACGTAAGGTTTTGCGCTAATTGACACACTAATTCAGAAATACTGCTTGGCCCAGTATTTTCATGTAATGAAGCAAGAATATCCTGCACCGATAGCAATCTACGTTTGCGTGTTGTTATTACTACATTTTCATTAATAAACAAACGAATAGACACCATGTCCTCAGGGCTTTGTGCCGGATTTAAATTTACACCACGTAAAAACAGCATACAGCCATTTGTCGCTCTCGCTATACGAGGACGAGTTTCTTCTGCAGTCAATGATTCTAGCTCGTAATCAGTTAAAAAATCACAGCTTTTTAGCCATTCAACAGCGTCGCTTTGGCTATAATCCATATGCACCCATAATTTCCCATGAGATGGCTGCCAATTGTGAAGTTCGGCACTGCTTTCGATTGCACGTGAACCGCCTTGCTCATCAAGTATGAGTGCATGTAATAAACCGTCGAACATAGTAAATTCTCATTATTAGTGTATTGTTTATATGGTTGACTATTGAGCTGATTAGGTCAATCAAATCGATTGATTGATTAGATAAAATTATTTCATTGGTCTTTTTGTGTGTGTAGCGTATAAGACACTTTTTTATTAAAGGGCACATTTATGACGGCAAAGATAATTGTTGGTTGGCGTGAGTGGTTAAGTTTACCTGAACTTGGCATAAATAAAATTAAAGCTAAGATTGATACGGGCGCCCGTACTTCATGTATTCATGCTCTTAATATTGAAGAATATGAACGCGATGGGGAGAAATGGGTAAAGTTTATTGCTCAGCCATTGCAAGACGACGAACACACTAAAATACAGTGCGACGTTAAAGTTAAAAAAATGAAGTATGTAACAAGCTCAAGTGGGCAGCGAGAGTTACGCTATTTTATTGAAACAATGCTTCATGCCGGAGATAAAAGTTGGCCAATTGAGGTGACTTTAACAAGTCGTGCAAGTATGAAGTTTAGAATGTTATTAGGGCGGACAGCCATGGAAAATCGTATAGTCGTAGACCCGGCTTTATCTCACTTATTATAAAAATGTGCCAAAGTTTTAACTACATAATAACTTAAAACAGAATATGCACTAGTAAAGGATTTGATTATGAAAATCGGTATTTTATCTCGCAACAAAAACTTGTACTCAACGCGTCGCTTAATTGAGGCCGCTCAAGCACGTGGGCACGAAGTTAAAGTGATTGACGCACTACGTTGTTATATGAACATTAACTCTGAACAACCAGAGATCCACTATCGTGGTGAAAACTTAAAAGATTTCGATGCGATCGTGCCACGTATTGGTGCGTCAGTAACATTTTATGGCTGCTCTGTATTACGTCAGTTTGAAATGATGAATGTATTTCCTGTTAATGAGTCAGTTGCTATTTCACGCTCTCGCGATAAATTGCGTTCATTACAGTTATTATCACGCAAAGGTGTAGGCATGCCAGTAACAGGGTTTGCAAGCAAGCCTGATGACGTGAAAGACTTATTGGAAATGGTAGGCGGTGCACCAGTTGTTATTAAGTTACTAGAAGGTACGCAAGGCATTGGTGTTGTATTAGCTGAAACACGTAAAGCGGCTGAGAGTGTTATTGAGGCATTCATGGGCTTAAAAGCTAATATCATGGTACAAGAATACATTAAAGAAGCTGGTGGTGCCGATATTCGCTGCTTCGTACTAGGTGATAAAGTGATTGCCGCAATGAAGCGCCAAGCACAAGAAGGTGAGTTCCGCTCTAATTTACACCGCGGTGGCAGTGCAACATTAGTGCGTATTACACCAGAAGAACGCAAAACAGCGGTGGCTGCGGCTAAAGCAATGGGCTTGAATGTAGCTGGGGTTGACTTACTTCGTTCATCACGTGGCCCATTAGTGATGGAAGTAAACTCATCACCAGGTCTTGAAGGAATTGAAGTAGCAACAGGAAAAGATATTGCAGGTATGGTGATCGACTTTATCGAAAAAGCCGCTGCAACTAAAGGAACGGCAACACGTGGCAAAGGTTAAAATCAATAGCTCTTTTACTTTATTAGGTGAAACTGTTGGTGTGGGTGAGCGTAAAACGCTCGCATTAGAGGCTGCAAAGCTTTATACACACTCGCCGCTAAATATTCCTATTGAAGTGGTAAATGGCGTTCATGCAGGGCCTGTACTGATGGTGTGTGCAGCCATTCATGGTGATGAGCTCAATGGTGTTGAAGTTGTTCGTCAGTTATTGGCTAAAATCGATCCTACGCAGCTACGTGGTACGCTTATAGCGGTACCGATCGTAAATGTATTTGGTTTTATCCATAAGTCGCGTTATTTACCAGATCGCCGTGATATGAATCGCAGTTTTCCTGGCTCTATCCGTGGCTCGCTTGCGGGTCGCATGGCGCACATGTTTTTCAGTCAAGTGGCAGTGCATTGCACTCATATTATTGACTTACATACAGGGGCTATTCATCGTACGAATCTACCGCAAATTCGCGCAGATTTAAGTGATGATGCTACCGCACAAATGGCAAAAGCATTTGGCACGCCAGCGGTGATAGATGCATCACTACGAAATGGTTCACTACGCAGTGAAGCGGCTAACTTAGGGATCCCTGTGATCACTTATGAAGCTGGTGAAGCACTTCGCTTTGATCCAATTGCGATAGCAGCAGGTGTACAAGGTGTTGATTATGTGATGCGCCACTTAAAAATGAGCCGCGGTAAACGTGCTAAAAAATTGCCAGAGCCAATTATTGCCAGCTCAACAAGTTGGGTACGTGCTGAAGTGGACGGTATTGTACGTGCGCAGGTATCACTTGGCGAGAAGGTTAATAAAGGGCAGATTTTAGCGTATATAAGTAGCCCATTAGGCGACTCTGAGTTAGAACTATTAGCACCACGCAGTGGTATTGTTATTGGTCAACAGACAATGCCGCTTGTTAATGAAGGTGATGCGGTGTTCCACTTAGCGTATTTTGCTCATGCAAACAGCTTGGTTGAGCAGCAACTTGAAACTTTTATCGATGAAATCAGCGATATTGAAGATGAGTTGAAAACAGCTGAATTAAATAATTAGTAAGCTAAACGTTATTTTAAAAGCCATTTGAGGATATCCTTAAATGGCTTTTTATCTTATAGCGTTTTTTTCGGGCCAATTACACGTTTTATAGCGACGGGCTTTGTAGGTTTAGGTTCTTTATTTAACACCATCACAGGACGCGTAACAAAGAGATTATTAGGGTAAATAACGCGGTGACCATCAATATGTTCAAGCACGACATTCATTAAACCCATTTCGACAATGCGGCCTTCGATAAAGTTAGCACCGTCAATAATGCGTACCCAATAGCCAACACGGCAATCATTTTGAATAAACATCAGTAAAAATGAGGTGAGGTTGCTTAAGAGTGACCAAGCAGCAAATAGTGCGACACCTAACATGGCAAATAATGATGAACCAAGTACAAGCAAACCGCGCAGCTCTATACCCCAAAACACCAGCACTAAACAAATCATTACTATGGCGAGTATAATTTTTAAAAGTAACTCAGCGCGGTATTTACGATGAATGTCGATTTTACCTTTAATTGTTTTCTCAAGCAGCTTTTTAGTCAGCTTTAAAAGTACAGGGAAAACTAAAAGCGCCACGACTGTAACAATAAGTTTATATTGCGTACTAAAAAGTTCGATGAGTTCGAGCAGTTCCACAATGAATCCAAAAAGGTATTAATAGCTCCGTAGTTTAGCGTTTTTGGTGTACTTTAAAAGGTATTTTTTACAGTGACTAACCATTGAATTGAGTCAACGTCATTGCTCTTGTCCAGTGGTGCTGCAATATCTAAATGAATGACTGTTCCTGCATTAGCGCGACTAGGGGCCAGCCTTAATCCGATACCTGCATTTTTTAATACTTTACCGTGATTAGTATTGGCTTGGTCGTTAAACCAAGCGCGACCAATATCAACAAAGGCAGCTCCACCGACTTTAAATAGTTGCAGTAAATCATATTCCCAGTAATAGCGTTTTTCTAAATTTATTAAAAAGCTACGATCACCTTGTTGATAGTCAAGCGGGTAGCCACGCAAGCCGTTTTCTCCGCCTAAGCTTAGTTGTTTATCGTGAGTAAGGTTTTTGGCATAGTCTAAACGTATTTTTGCATACCATGACTGCTTAGTTGTGGTATTTAAATAATATTGTATTTGGCTACTGGCGAATAGGTTTTCAACTTTACTTTGCTTTTCATTCCAGTTGCCATCAAGACTAGCTTGAAAACGCCATAGCGTGTTATCACCGCTAAAGTGGGCTTTTCTCGCATTAAATGAATAAATAGCACGGCTATCGTCATCACTAATTTGCTTATTTGAATACCCGAGCAAGCTTTGAATATTCCAGCCTAGATTTAAATCTTCGGTGCGGTAAATACTGTCAAAGTTTCGTACTTTAATGAAGTGGTCTTCAAACCAATGCCCGCTTACGTATGGGTAACTAAGTTGGCGTTCATCTGCCAATGGTGAAAATGTATTCACAGTTTTATTAAACGAGTGTTGTTCGTGCACATAGCCAACGCTTAAGCGCTGGGTCCAGCTATTTCCTAGTTGTTTTGAGTGACCAAAATGAATACGGTTATAATCAGTTTTTTGTTCAAATTCGCTGTACACTTCGCCACGTTGGTAGAGCGATTCTGTGCGTTGATCCGAGTAGCTGACAAGGCCATAACTGTATGGTGTATTAATTGAATAAAAAGGATATGTAAGCTCTAGTAGGTGGCGTTTTCCATCACTGTTATCGGAATACTCAATGCGCCCTCGATAACGAGTTGATAGTATATTTGGATCGTCATAGACAAATAAATAACCACTGCGGTCAGCGTCTGTAGTGCGTGAAAATGAAAGGCGTTTCCCCCAACCAAGTAAATTTGATTCACGAAAACCAATGCTTGATTTATTCTCTCCGCCACTGCGGCTAAAGCTAATTTCAGGGAGCAAGGTCCATAGGTCTCGGGTAACTACGTTTACGTCAACTTCGCCATTACAGTTAATCTCAGCATCAATTTTTGCATCATATAGATAGCCTTGACGTCTTAGGAGGCGTTCAGATTCGGAGAGTTTTTTAGGTTCATATTCTTCACCAGAACGAAATAGCAAAAGATTGTTTATTACATCTGGTTCTGTAGTCATGTGAACACGATTGGCAAAACGGAACAGGAAATTATCTTCTTCTTCAAGCGCCGTGTTAAATACATTGAGCTGTTCTAGGTTGATATTCCCAATACGAGCATTTGCGGTTTTTTCAGGTAATAATTCATCGCCATCAAGCTGACGACGAAGGTTATTTTCGCTGGGTGAAATGGTGCGCTGATTACTACAACTGCTTTTCCCTAGATCAATTGATTGTGCTTGCCCACTTTGACTATAGAGCATAGTGCTGGCACAGGAGAGAAAAATAAATGTAGTGAAACTGTTTGCGACCATTCAAACACCTTAGGTATGCGTAGTTAGTATTATCTTACTATACCCAAACCACCTCAAGATGCTAGTTTCAGTTGGATTTAAAAGCGATTTAGGCAACAAGGTATTGATTACAAGTAATAGTCGTTCTATTGTTAAAATCAATCCATTTTTACAAAGTCGCGCCTTGATATTAAGCCCTTTGAAACGCTGAATTTTGCGTCTTGAGGTGGCTTGGGTATACAGGTTAACTCATAGTATAAGTCTAGTTCATTGTTGCATTTGTGTTAGGAAATAATGCGTTAATGCGGCTAATAAGTGATTGGCTTCTTGGCCTTCGCCATTGATCCAGACACTGTTACTATAATGCTCGAAGTTTAAGTTAAAACCTTGCTGTTCATAATTAAAGCGCATTTGATGGCGGTCGGCTCCAGCTTCAAACTCACCTATTTTAATCTCAGAGCTGTGTAAAAATAAATGTGCCCATAGCTCAAAGTCGTCGTCATTGGGCATTTCACTTGGAGTGATTATAATCACATTGTGGCGGTTATCAAATTGGTATTGAGTCATGACATTACTCTGTACTTAGGATTGTGCTAAATAGTTACGAATTGCGTGCAAAAATGGGCCGCCGTATTTATTGAGCTTAGTAAAGCCTACACCCGACACTTTAAGAAATTCACTGTCGTTAGTGGGCATTAATTGTGCCATTTCAGCAAGTGTTTTATCATTAAAGACAACATAGGGTGGCACATCATCTGCATCGGCAAGTTCTTTACGTAAGGCTCTGAGTTTCGCAAATAACTTTTTATCGTAATTAAACTGTGCCAATTTATCTTGGTATACGTGTTTTGCTTGCAGGCGAGGTTCAGCCATCTGTAAGGCGAATTCGCCTTTTAAAATTGCTCGCGCACCTTCAGTTAATCGAAGAGATGAGCCTTGGGTTATATCTTGACTCAATAAGCCTTGATGAATAAGTTGGCGTAAAATACTGAGCCAAAACTCACTGCTATGATCTTTACCAATACCATAAGTGCTGAGCTGATGATGGTTGTTATCTCGAATTCTACTGGTGTTCGCGCCACGCAATAACTCAACAATGTAACCTAAACCAAAACGTTGCTCGGCTCGATATACGCAGGATAGTGCTTGCTGTGCGACTAAAGTGCCATCAAAACTTTTTGGCGGGTTAAGGCATATGTCGCAGTTGCCACATGGCTCTCGCTGATATTCACTAAAATAGTTAAGCAGTATTTGTCGGCGACAAGTTTGTGCCTCTGCAAAACTAGCCATGGCATTGAAACGTTGTTCTTCAACGCGACGGCGTTGCTCATCTTCTATATCTTCAAAGAACCGTCTTACGCGGCCGATATCAGCAGGGTCAAAGTACATAATTGCTTCAGCGGCTAAGCCATCACGTCCTGCTCGGCCGGTTTCTTGGTAGTAAGATTCAATACTTTTAGGAATGTCATAGTGCAATACAAAGCGCACATTCGGTTTATTTATACCCATTCCAAAAGCAACCGTTGCGACAACGATTTGAATATCGTCACGGGCAAAGCCGGTTTGTACAAATTGACGCTGTTCGTTGCTCATCCCTGCATGATAGGCCGCTGCATTCATTCCTGCATCGGCAATCTTTTCGGCTATTTCATCGACGCGCTTACGACTGGTGCAATAAATTATACCACTTTGATTTTGTTGTTCTTTTAAGTAGCGTAACAATTGTGCTAAAGGCTTGAATTTTTCTTCAATGGTATAGCGAATGTTTGGTCTATCAAAACTGCCCGTGTGTATATAGGGGGCGTTTAAGCCAAGTTGCTGCACAATATCAAAGCGAGTAGCGGTGTCTGCTGTGGCAGTTAGAGCCATCATGGGGACATGAGGGAAATGATGCTTAAGTTCGCTTAAACGGCAGTAATGTGGACGAAAATCATGACCCCAATGAGAAACGCAGTGAGCTTCATCAATCGCAAATAAACTGATATTTAAATGACGCAACCTCTCTAAAAATTCGTGTTGTAAAATTTTTTCAGGTGCAACATAAAGTAATTTAATTAAACCACTGTGTAACTGTTGGTAAATTTGCTGCTGCTCATCCCGATTAAGGCTGTTATTGATGTAAGCTGCTTTCACACCTAATGCCTGTAATTGTGTTACTTGATCTTGCATTAGAGAGATTAACGGAGAAATAACTACCGTTAACCCTTCAAAAGCTAAAGCTGGGACTTGGTAACATACTGACTTACCGCCACCAGTGGGCAGTAACACCAATGAGTCTTGCCCGCTTAATGCTGCATTGATAACCGTTTCTTGGCCATCACGAAATTCACTATAGCCAAACACTTGCTTAAGTATGGCTGCGGGAGTGCGCACTATGGTGCTTGATGTGGGGGTTTGTGTATTCATTGCGCTTATTTTAGAGCTTTTAAGTGACCTTGCATAGCTACCTATACGCTTTTTATATCGCACTTTATACAATGCTATGCTTTACTCATCCTACCAGATTCAAATAATAGATAATAATAATGAATAAAACTATATTAATTGAGCAAGTCGCTAAGGTATTCGTAGAGCAAATGCCGTTTAATCAATTCTTACAAATTAAGGTTGTATCGCTTGATGCTGAGCAAGCGCAAATTAGTTTCCCTTGGCAAGATGTATTTATTGGTAACCCAGCACAAAAAATTCTTCATGGTGGTGTGATTTCAGCGGTACTTGATAATGTAGGTGGTATGCTTGCTGCCGCTGCGATGATTGATAAGCTTACTGAATTCGATATAGTGAGCATTCAGCAGAAATTAGCGACTTTAGGTACTATTGATTTACGTACCGATTATTTACGTCCAGGTAAGGGAGTAGAGTTTACCGCGAGTGCAAAGCTGATTCGTTCAGGCAATAAAGTGTGTGTTTGTCGGATGGAATTGCATAATGAAAAAAGAACTCAAATAGCGTTTGGTACAGCAACGTATTTAGTTGGATAAAATGTGTTCAGGGGGTAAACTAGCGGCCTTTTTCAGCATCTAGATTCTATTTATGCCTACTAATCAAGAACAACGCAAGGGTGTTATTTTAGCCTGCATGGCTTTTTTTATGTGGGGTCTTGCGCCCATTTACTTTAAGTTATTACAGCACATATCGGCTTTTGAAATATTAATGCACCGAGTTGTGTGGTCGGTGTTATTTATTGTGATTATTGTCGCTGTTTTAAAGCAGTGGCATAAAATCCAGCATGTCATTAAGCAACCAAAGTTAATTTTAATGCTTACCCTAACAGCTACACTGCTGGGGTTTAACTGGGGATTATTTATATGGGCAGTTAATAATAACCATATGCTTGATGCCAGTCTTGGGTATTATATTAATCCACTTTTAAACGTGTTGCTAGGTATGTTGTTTTTAGGCGAAAAGCTACGAAAATGGCAGGGTTTTGCTGTCGCTCTGGCGCTTGGCGGGGTCGTTATTCAATTAATTAGCTTTGGTTCATTTCCGGTAGTGGCATTTTCACTCGCTAGTTCATTTGCTATTTATGGATTATTACGTAAAAAGTTACCTATCGAATCGTTACCAGGTCTATTATTGGAAGCGCTTATACTATTACCATTTGCAGCTATTTATTGGTGGTTTATGCTTCCTACAGCAAGTTCAGATCTCATTGTTAATGATTGGCATACAAATCTACTGTTGATAAGTGCGGGTGTTATAACAACATTACCTTTACTGTGTTTCACGGGAGCTGCAAAAAGATTGCAATATACAACATTAGGCTTTTTTCAGTATATTGGTCCAAGTCTGATGTTTGTACTCGCGGTGGTATTTTACGGTGAAGTGTTTAGCGCGGAGCGCGTTGTTACTTTTGCATGTATTTGGAGTGCGCTGGCAATATTTAGCTGGGACTCGTACCGACAAGCACAAAAGCGCAAGAAAGCAGCGCTCCTTGCGCGAGCAGAATTAGTTTAAGAAATAACTATATTACGACCAGACTCTTTTGCTTCGTAAAGTTTTATATCGGCCTGTTTTAATAATTCATCAATTTGATAAACAGGCCCGTGTACATACCCAATGGAGATTGTGAATTTAATTTTTAAATTACTAAATTCTGAGCTGCTTAGTTCAATAAAGTGCCTAAACCCTTCAAGGCGTTTCAGTGCTTCTTCTTTGCTTGTTTCGCCAAAATAAACAGCAAACTCTTCACCACCTAAACGAGCAACGAGCTGCTTTTCAAAATATTTAGCAAAGCAAATAGACAGTCCTTTAAGTACTTCATCGCCCACATCATGTCCATGCGTGTCATTGATTGATTTAAAGTGGTCAATATCAAGCATAGCTAAAGAGGAGGCTTGACTGCTTTTTTCTATTTTTTTCAGTGACTTTGTTGTTTCTTCAAAAAAGTAACGTCGGTTAGGTAGCTTAGTTAAAAAATCAGTATTTGCTTGCAGTCGGATTGTGGCTATTTGCTCTAGCATGTCGACGTTTTGGCTTAAACGACAATAAAATTCTTCATTGTTGAATGGTTTTCGCAAGTAGTCATTAGCACCATTTTTAAGAAAACGTGTTGAAAGATGAGAAGCATCAGAGCCAGAAATACCAATAATTGCTTTTTCATCATTACTGTAAAGTCGGCGAATTTCGCCGCACAGTTCATCACCATTCATATTGGGCATTTCATTATCAGTGATAATGACAGCTATATCGGGTGTTTTTTCTAGCATTGCTAAGGCTTCAATACCATCACTTGCTTGGAGTATTTGGTATTTATGGCGGCTAAGTAAGCTGCAAATATGACGACGTGTAGCAGCTGAGTCATCTACAACGAGTACTTTAACATTTTCGTTACGAGGTAGGCGCTGCAATTGTTTTTCTAAGTATTGATAGGCTTGTTTATTTTCTTTAGTGATGTAATCAATAATTGGATACTTTTCAACAGTGTCACGCGTTGTTGAATCTAAACTTCCGGTCATGACGATAGTTGGAATTTCAGCTTCTATAGTGCAGGGCACCGCTTCTCCCCTAGGGGCGTCGGGTAATATGAAATCTACTACAGCGCAAAAATATGAGTTTTTACTGATCAGCTCTTTAGCTTCAGCTAACGAACCTGCAATATCCGCATCATAACCGATTTTCATCGCTATATGCTTTTGTACTCGCGCTATTGTAGGTGTATCTTCAATGATAAGTATTTTTCGTGTCACGTAACACCTTGTTTTCGGCTTTGCCGAATATAATTGCTTATACAAGTTGTAACCGCTAAAACAAGAAAAAGCAAATAACAATGTCTTTTGGCCACTTATAAATCAACGCGAAAGTGGCCTAAAAAGGAATTTTAGATGCTATCAGATTCTGAATAATAGTCGCTACTTGGCAGCGTAGGTGCCGACATTTTTGAACGACCAAATAAAGTGTGAAATTTTGTTTTTGAAGTCGTTAATTTTAAGTATTTGATCCAAGCACGCTCGATTGGATTCGTCGGCTCTTGGCTACCTGCAGTAACAGATATAAATTGTTCTTGAATTTCATTTTGTGGTTCAAGGGTTTTGTTGTATAACCCCTGTAGAACAACACCGTGTTGCTCAAGGATACTGGCTTCAAGTAACGTAAAGTTGCCGCTACGCGAAAATCCGCGTGGAAAATTGTAATCATCATAGAACTGACGTTGGCTTACAAATGCTTGACGAAGTAGTGAAATATTAATGTTCATTGCTGTTTCCTCATACCCGGATCTTAAGCTGGAGTATGGATCAAGTTACGTAATTTATTAAACAAAAAATTTTTATCGTGAGGATAAAATATTGGATATCGATTTATTAAAAACGTTTGTTGAGGTGGTGCGAACTCGCCACTTTGGTAAGGCGGCTGAAAACCTTTATATCACGCAATCGGCGGTAAGTTTTAGAATTCGTCAATTAGAGCAAGGTTTAGGCGTTAACCTGTTTATTCGACAACGTAACAATATTCAGCTTACAGCACCTGGCGAGCGTCTATTACCGCACGCACAAATTATTATTACAGGTATGCAACGTGCAAAAGTTGATGTGGCACTTGCTGACAACATGCATAAGCAAGTGTGTTTAGCGGGTACACCTAATATATGGGATGCTTTTTTACAATTTGGTATTTCAAATATTGTATCTGCTATGCCCGGTGTGTCACTCGTTGCTGAAGTTAAAGCACAGCAAGAAAGTACGCGTTTATTGTTAGAACGTACACTGGATTTGGCTATATTATTTGATCCGCCTAAAGTGGATGAATTAGTTGTAGAGCGTATTTGCGCATTACCCATCATTCCTGTGAGTGCTTTTGAATCTGCAGCCAATGATAATTTTTTTGATAACCAATATGTTTATGTTGACTGGGGCACTACTTTTTCGCTGTGGCACGCACGTCAATTTACCGGACGTACGCCTCCGTATTTTCGTACAAGTACAGGGCGTATTGCATTAGATTTAATATTGCAATGTGGTGGTAGTGCATTTATTCCTGAAGTGTTAGCAAAAAGCCATATTGAGAATGGAGAGTTATTTGAAGTGTCGGATGTAGAGCACACATCTCGCGATATTTTTGTTGCTTATCATAGGGATAATGAGCAAAAACCATTGCTTGAAACCCTTGTTAACTTACTGGTTGAGCTAACCCCAAACATTAGCAGTGATTTTAGCGAGAAAAAATAGCGATATACTCAAGATCGCATAGACTAATAAACGGTGTACAAAATTTTAGTGTTAAATGAATTGCAGTTTTTATTCTTTTTTATGAATTAAATAAGTCATAAATATTTCTGTTGTAATATTACTGTAATTTATCGCTGGCAAACTGCAGCTGTTTTAAAAATTAGCCTGTTGCGTTTATTGAGGAAATAATATGAATTTTGCAAAGTCGAGCCTGTTATTAGCTGTATTGAGTGGTGTATCTTTTTCTGCATTAGCTGATGTTGATGTTTATGGTAAAGCAAATGTCTCTGTACAATCATCTGATGATGGTGAAGGGTCATTCACTGAAATTAAGAGTAATGCATCACGCATTGGTTTCAAGGGTTCTGAAACACTCAGTGAAGGCCTTGAAGCGGTCTATAAATTCGAATTCCAAGTAAATGTTTCAGATGATTCAAAAGATACGTTAACTTCACGCAACCAATATGTTGGTTTGAAAGGTGGTTTTGGTCAAGTTGTGCTTGGTCGTAATGATACTGCGCTAAAGCAATCGCAAGGTAAGCTTGATTTATTTAATGACCTTGAAGGCGATATTAAAAATTTATTCAAAGGTGAAAATCGCTTAAGCGATACAGTAACGTATTCATCAAATGACCTAAGCGGTTTTAAAGTACTTGCCACTTACGTCGCTGAAAAAGACAGTGAAGGCGAAAATGGTTACTCATTGGCGCTTACTTATGGCGATTCAGGTTTAAAGAAAAGCAAGGTGTACGCATCTATTGCAGCTGACAGTGAAGTGAATGGCTATGATGTAGTGCGTGCTACCGTACAGGGTAAAGTGGCTGATATTAAATTAGGCGCAATGTATCAAACCCAAGAAAAAGTAGATGGCAGCGGTGATGCTGATGGTTACTTGGTTAATGCAGCTTATACGTTAGATAGCAATACGTTTAAAGTGCAGTATCAGGTAATGGATTTTGATGACGCGGATAAGAAGACGGCGATATCAGCTGGTGTTGATCATAAATTAAGTAAAAATACTAAACTATTTGCCTTCTATTCTAACTTTGATATGGATAGTAATGTTGATCAAGATTACTTAGGTTTAGGTATTGAATACAAGTTTTAATTAGTCGATATAGCTTCCCCTCTTTCATGGCCTTATTCATACTTGAATAAGGCTTTTATATCTAAGCAACCCCAATATACCCAAGCCACCTCAAGATGCAGACTTCAGTGTTTCACTGGTGTTTAATATCAAGGCGTTACTTTGCACTTGTTTAAATCGCTTTTAATTTCAACGACGCTCGCATTTTGAGATCGCTTGGGTATATATTCTCTTTGGTTTTAGGCTAAGGCGTAATCAGATTTTCCTGCTAGCCATCGGTTGATTAATTTATCAACTTGCTCAGGATATTGATTAAGCATTTGCAGTGCTATTGGTCTTACTTGATTGAGCGTGTGTTTATCGCGAGTTAAGTCCGCTATTTTAAATTCGGCTAACCCTGTTTGTTTGGTGCCAAGCACTTCACCTGGGCCACGGATCTCTAAGTCTTTCTCAGCAATAATAAACCCGTCATTACTGTCTCTTAATACGGCTAAGCGTTTTTTCGCGGTAAATGACAGTGGTGCATGGTATAAAAGAACGCAGTGAGATGCGGTTGCTCCACGACCAACTCGACCCCGTAATTGGTGTAGTTGGGCAAGGCCAAGTCGTTCTGGGTTTTCAATAATGATCAAACTGGCGTTTGGCACATCTACACCGACTTCAATCACCGTGGTTGCAACCAATATATGTATGTTACCCGCTTTAAATTCGCTCATAATGGCTTGTTTTTCAGCTGCTTTCATTCGGCCATGAACTAACCCTACGGTTAAGTCGGGCAAAGCACGAGTTAATTGCTCTGCACTATCTTCAGCTGCTTGACATTGCAGTACTTCAGATTCATCGATTAAGGTGCATACCCAATAAACTTGGCGTCCCTGTTCTGTGCAGGCTGTTTTTACTCGTGCAATAATTTCATCCCGACGAGTATCGGGCAGTGCAACGGTTGTGATTGGGGTTCGCCCAGGGGGAAGTTCGTCAATCACCGATGTCTCTAAGTCAGCATAAGCAGTCATAGCGAGCGTGCGAGGGATCGGCGTGGCAGTCATCACCAGTTGATGAGGAAAGCAGTCGCCAAAGCGGCCTTTTTCTCGCAGCGATAATCGCTGGTGAACACCAAAGCGGTGTTGTTCATCAATGATGATTAATACTAGATTATTAAAAACGACTTGTTCTTGAAATAACGCATGGGTGCCTACTATCATTTGCGCGTCACCTGAGGCTATTTTTTCAAGTGTCGCTGTACGCTCTTTGCCTTTTGTTTTACCGCCAAGCCATGCTGTAGTGATCCCAAGCGGCTCAAACCAATTTTTGAAGGTTATGCCATGCTGCTCAGAAAGTATCTCTGTAGGAGCCATAAGTGCGACTTGGTAGCCCTGTGCTATTGCAGTTAAAGCACTTAGTGCAGCGACCAAAGTTTTACCCGACCCTACATCCCCTTGGACTAAACGCATCATAGGGTAGGGGTGTTGCAAATCACTTTTTATTTCAGCAACGACTCTGCTTTGCGCATTGGTGGGGGCAAACGGAAGTTGTGCTAAAAAGTCTGGTTCTAAGTGGTTAATTGGCGCAAGGGCTACGGCTTTTACTTGTTGCCCTTGTTGACGTAACTTTAATAGGCTTAAGTTTTGCGCAAGTAATTCTTCAAATACCAAACGTTGTTGAGCTGGATGAAGCCCTAGCTCTAGCGCCGCTAAATCAACATCATTACTTGGACGATGTAACAATAATAAAGCGTGACTTAAACCCATGCCTGCATGTTGAAATTGCGCAGGCAATAACTCTTCTATTTGATATTTTTCAAGCAAGGAAATGACCTGATCGCTCAATGCACGTATAGAGAGTTGTTTTAACCCCTCTGTTGTCGGATAGACGGGAGTGAGTGTGGTCGCAGTAGGTTGCTCTAATAGTGTTTCACTTAAACTGTATTCAGGGTGTGTCATTTCGAACCCAACACGACCACGGCGTACCTCACCAAAGCAGCGGATCACTTTCCCATTGCTGAAGGCATTCTTTTGTGCTGCAGTGAAATTAAAAAACCGCAGTGTTAAACGGCCAGTGCCATCATTAACTTGGCAAACAAGCATCTTACGTTTACCAAAAGTAATTTGGCTCGTTTCAATGGTAGCTTCAATGCTTACATGGCTATGGACTGCTAAATCGCTGATGGCATAAATGCGAGTACGATCTTCGTACCTCAGGGGTAAATGAAAGAGCATATCTTGCGCTGTGCTAATGCCTAATTTCTTTAGCCGCTCGGCCATTTTAGGGCCAACGCCTTTTAGATCGGTAATGGGGTAGCGGCTTAACGTTAGCTTGGACACTGTACGCTCAAATCTTTCATTTTTAGATAGTTTTTAGTTTACGTGCGATTGTTGAGGGCATCAAGCATGTTTTAATCGTAGCCAAAACGCGTCATCGGCAATAATTTCACCATTTTCGTCAAGACCAGGATAAGGAAGTGACTTCTCTTTGCATTTTTGGGCGATGATAGGATGGCAGCCTTCAAACAACATTTTATGCTTTATGGTTTCATCAAGCCTACCTGACTCATATAAACCCGCTTTAAGGCGTTGATTTTGAGCTTCAAATAAAATTAATGCAGCCGCAACAGATACATTTAATGATTGCGCCATACCTTGCATCGGGATGATGATATTTTTATCTGCATGGGCAAGGGCTCGTGGGGAGATCCCCGTTTTTTCTTGGCCTACGATAATCGCTGTGGGAAGCGTGTAATCAATCTCGCGATAATCAACTGCATCAGGGCATAAGTTGGTCGCTAATATTTGCACCTGAGGGTTGTGCTGACGCATGAGTGTGACGGCATCGTCGATATCTTTATGCAAGTGTGTGGCGATCCAATTTTTACTGCCACCGGACGTGTTATTAGTCAGCCATTTTTGGTTTTCTGGCCATACTGCGTGAACATTATGACACCCTACAGCATCAGCGCTGCGTACAATAGCAGACAAGTTATGGTGTTTGTGCACATCTTCTAAGCACACTGTTAAATCAGTTTGACGACGATCTAGTACACTTTTAATGCGGTGATAGCGAGTGTTTTCCATTTTTAGCCTTGTCTGAACTCATAAATTAACGCCATTATACCTTAAGGCATTACGCTGCGGCTAATTGGGTTTTGTAATGAAATTAAGGTTTCAGTTGACTGGATTGCTTCGATGGCCTGAATTTTGTTAATTAGTACATCTTGTAAGTGATCAATCGAACGAGTCATTACTTTAATAAAAATACTGTAATTACCTGTGGTGTAATAAGCTTCAACGACTTCTTCAAGCTCTTTTAAGTACAATAAGGTTTGCGGGTAGTCGCGGGCATTATTGAGATTAATACCTATAAAACAGCATACATCGTAGCCTAATTGCTTGGCATTTACGCTTACTTGGGTACCTGTGATGATCCCTGCCTGCTTCATTTTTTCAATCCGTACATGAATTGTACCTGCACTAACGGTAAAACGTTTAGCTAATTCAGCATAGGCTATACGAGCATTATCCATTAATGCGTGGAGGATCTGTTTATCGAGATTATCGATTTGATAATTTTCCATATAAATACCCGCTTTAAATTATTGAATCTTTATTTTTTATACCATTAAATTGATTGAATTTACATATTAAAGGTGTTTTTGTTATTGGTTATTGAATTAAAGCACGAAATGCTTGAGGATTGCTTTAACGACATGGCTGCTTTGAACGCAATCATGCAAGTAACAATAACTGGGAATGAGGCCAATTATTATGAGTTCACACTTTGTGCAGCAACAGCAACAAATTAGTAAAGTTAAACAATTTTTTTCACAGCAATTAGAACTGCAACTAGGGTTGATTGAAGTGCAGGCGCCTATACTTGCGAAAGTTGGTGATGGTATTCAGGATAACCTTAGTGGTACTGAGAATGCCGTTGCTGTAAATGTTAAAACTATTCCCGACAGTCAGTTTGAAGTTGTTCACTCACTTGCAAAGTGGAAGCGTAAAACATTAGCCGATCATGATTTTGCTTTAGGCGAAGGGTTATATACCCACATGAAAGCTCTACGCCCAGATGAGGATTCATTAAGTCCAATACATTCAGTGTATGTAGATCAGTGGGATTGGGAAAAAGTGATTTGTGCAAGCAGTGAGCGCTCTTTGGATAAATTAAAAGAAACGGTGGATGCTTTATATAAAGGTTTAAAGGCCACTGAGCAATTTGTATCTGATGAATTTGGGATCACCCCATTTTTACCTGTCGAGATTACGTTTGTACACAGCGAGCAATTACGCCAAATGTATCCTGGCTTTACAGCTAAACAACGTGAAAAAGCGATTACTCAAGAATATGGCGCGGTATTCTTAATCGGCATTGGCGGCGCACTAGCTGATGGTAAAATTCATGATGTACGTGCCCCTGACTATGACGATTGGTCCACTCAAACATGTGATCAATACGCGGGCTTGAATGGGGATATTTTAGTGTGGAACCCAGTGCTTGAAGACGCATTTGAAATATCGTCAATGGGTATTCGTGTATCGCCAGAAGCGCTAGTCGCACAATTGGCAATTACAGGTGATGAAGGGCGGCTAGAGCTTGACTGGCATAAGCAGCTACTAGCTAAGGAGTTACCCCAAACAATAGGCGGTGGCATTGGTCAATCTCGGTTAGCAATGCTGTTATTGCAAAAACCACATATTGGCCAAGTGCAAGTGAGTGTATGGCCTGAAGAGTTAAGACTGCAAGTAACGGGTATTTTATAAAATATATTGAAATGAATAGAGGCTAAATCTGATTTAGCCTCTATTAAGAAATTAATGATTAACTGGTTTTAAATTCAATTTCTATTTTCCCTTCTTGCAGTTTTACATTGCAAGGGGGGTAGGTGCGATTAGTTTTTAAGACTTTATCAAAAATGTGAATTTCTACTCCGGAATGAAGCTTTTGGTTCACAGCCAAGTTAGCTTCGCTAAGCAGCTTATTTAAATGATGATCAAGGCTAGATAAGCGCTGCTCAAGCTGTTCCGCTTGTTGGCAATAATGTTGTTGAGTGGCTCCAATCTTAGTCATCAATAATTTTTTCTTTTCTTTATCTTTCACTAAGTCAGCTTTTTCAAGGGCTGCTTGAAGAGTATCGAGCTGTTCGTCAGTACGAGCGAGTTCTTTAAAGCAGTCATCTGTTTCTTTGATAATGTTTTGTCCCGAAACAGCCATATTTATCATCATTTTAGCGCCGGATTCATTGCCGATCTCTCCGGCGATAATCATTCCTGCGTCTAAAATTTCACCGCCAAATAATTTACCCTTTGGGTGATCACTTTGGCCTACTTGCAAAAGTCGTGTTGCTTTCATTTCACAATGACTTGCTTGGCGTTCAATAAAAATATTGTTGCCAGCAAGATGGCTATATTGTGCATGAAGAAGGTGGATGTCTCCTTGGCAGGTTATTTTACAAGACAAAGATTTATCATCGAGCTGGTGGCCAATAACACCTTGCTTTATTGTTACATTTCCTTGGGCTATGAGCTCACCAGATTCAACAGTACCTAATACAGTAATGTCACCTTTGGCTGTTACCTTCATACCAGGTTCTATGTTGTGAGTAACAATTACACTGCCATCAAAGTAAACATGGCCACTTTTAACATTTACATCTCCAATGGTATAAATATCATCAACTCGCATGCCATTACGAATATCAACAGGAACCCCTGGAATAGTTGAAACGAGCTCTAATGGATTGTTCTTTGATATTTCAGCACCTTCACCCGCGACTAAAGGAGAGCTCTCCCCTGGTTTTGCGGGTAACACATCCCCTAAAACAGTAAAGCCCTCTTTACCTGGGGTTGCAGGTTGTTGGCGGATCAATAATACACCTGGCTCGACGCTCGCTAGTTTGCCAAAGTCTCGCATATCAACGGTACCGTCTTCACGTAGTGTCGGTGCATTGAGGCGCTCTTTTAAGGTTTTCACGAGAGGTATTAATCTTGATGGTTGACCATCGGTTGGCAGGCGACCTTTGGCTAAAGTGCCTTTTGCTATTTGACCTGCAGGTATTTCAAATTGTTGTTGTAGTAACTGTTCTAAAAATACTTGTTTGTACCCTCTTGCAACACCAGCTTTGATTAGGTGTTGCTTTGCAGTATCAAGATCAATAATGCTACCACCTTGTGCGAGTGTTAATTCGCCTGTAGCAAGCATTTTATCGTCGCTAATAACGACATTAAACGAGGCATCATATTTAACTGCTACGACTAATGTGCGTTCTTTATTCGGTTTCTTGAAGTAAGCATTGATTGTGTTCAGCTCAATTTTGCAATCGCAGAATTTTGATTTTTCAAGGGCTTCGATAACAAAAGCCGCACTCGGGGGCGAATGTTCAATAACATCGAGTAGTACATTACCATTATGAGCAAGCTTAAACACACACTATCCTTTTGCAACGCTAGAATTAAAGGTTTATGAATTTAAGAGTGCTAGAGAATTGTATAACTGTCAAGAAAATCGCTGAGGCTTTAATGTTGATAGCGGACAAAAGTTAATTTTGGCCGCTATCAACAGTGGGTTAGTTAGTTGATGGTAGTTCCATAATGCCATCAATTTCAACTTGTACGCCTTTTGGTAAAGCTCTAACCCCAATTGCTGCTCGCGCAGGATAAGGCGCTTTGAAATACTGACTCATTACTTCATTTACTGTCGCAAAGTTAGAAAGATCGGTTAGGTAAATATTAACTTTTACTAGGTCTTGAATTTCACCACCGGCTTCTTCACACACAGCACGAATATTTTTAAAAACTTGATGTGTTTGTTCCGCAAAGTCTTCAGAAATCACTTCCATAGTATCTGGCACTAATGGGATTTGCCCTGAAAGGTAAACTGCGGTGCCAACTTTAACGGCTTGACTATAAGTACCGATTGCCGCAGGTGCTTGATCAGTAGAAATAAATGCTTTGTTCATGATTTTCCTATTTTATTTTTTACGATAGACTTTTTGCACGTCAGGCATCACACGAATTCTACGCATAATGTTGGCAACATGGACACGGTTTTTAACCGTAACCCCTAAATCTATCACGTATAAATTACTTTCTTTTTCATCGGTAGCGATTTCGACAATGTTTGCTTGGGTTGTAGCAATAACATTGGTTAATTTTGCCAATGCACCTTGGTGATTGATAATTTCAACACGCAGTGCTGCAATGTATTCTTTCTCTGGATTATCATCCCATTTTACAACGAGGTATTTTGATCGCTCTGACTCCCAGCCTCGAATGTTTTTACATTCTTGACGATGAACGGTTACCCCTTTACCTTGGCTTATATGCGCAGTGATAGCGTCCCCTGGTACTGGTCTACAACATTTAGAATAATTAACTAGCATACCTTCAGTGCCAATAATGGTCGCTTTGGCATTTTTGGCAATATCGCCTAAATCATCATTTTGCAATAAACGTCGTGCAATAAGCATATTCATTAAATTACCAGAACCAATTTCAACAAGTAGCTCTAATACACTATTAAGTTCATGTTCTTCTAGTACACGATTAATATTTTCAATCGGAATATCATCAAGTTTAGTTTCACCTAAAGCTGAATCGAGCAATCTTCGGCCTAGTAATAATGCTTCTTCATGATGCTGGCTTTTGAGGTAATTACGAATGCCTAAGCGTGCTTTACCAGTAACAATAAAGTTTAGCCAAGTGGCATTTGGATGCGCGCCTGAGCTAGTAATAACTTCAATTGTTTGGCCTGTATCCAGTGCTTTACTTAGTGGGTACGGTTTACGATTAACACGTGCACCAACACAGGTATTCCCTACGTCAGTGTGTACGGCATAAGCAAAATCTACAGCAGTTGCACCCATAGGTAGCTCGACAATACGACCATCAGGGGTAAAGACATAAATTTCTTCAGGGAATAACTCTGTTTTAACATTTTCAACAAATTCAAACGATGAACCTGCGCTCTGCTGCAATTCGAGTAAGCTTTGCATCCACTGGCGAGCACGTTGCTGTGCAGTGTGACCGGCACTGTCACCTGATTTTTTATACATCCAATGCGCCGCTACACCTTTATCTGCCATATGATCCATATCATGAGTACGAATTTGGATTTCAACAGGTATACCATGAGGACCGACTAATGAAGTGTGTAGTGATTGATAACCGTTGGTTTTAGGTACTGCGATGTAGTCTTTAAAGCGAGTTTCAATTGGTTTATAGAGGTTATGAGCCACCCCTAATACACGGTAGCAGATATCCATTGAATCAACCGCAATTCTAAATGCGTAAATATCCATTACTTCATTAAACAGTAGTTCTTTATTCAGCATTTTTTTATAGATACTGTATAAATGTTTTTCACGACCTGAGACGGTTGCTTTAATGCCGGCTTCTTCTAAACGTGCTGTGATTTCTGTTTGGATATTTGAAATGACTTCTTTACGGTTTCCGCGCGCTTTGGCAACTTCTGATTTAAGTGCGCGGTGGCGCATTGGGTAGAGGGCTTGAAATCCTAAATCCTCTAATTCATTCTTAATATCATGAATACCTAAACGATTGGCAATCGGTGCATAAATCTCTAACGTTTCACGTGCAATGCGACGACGTTTATCAGGACGAAGTGCCCCTAAAGTTCGCATATTATGAGTACGATCTGCAAGTTTGATTAAAATAACCCGAATATCTTGGGTCATGGCCATAATCATCTTTCGATAGTTTTCAGCTTGAAATTCTTTTTTATCTTTAAAGCTTAGTTTATCAAGCTTGCTGACGCCCTCCACCAATTCAGCAACTGTTTCGCCAAATATTTCGGCTAAATCTTGTTGGCTAAAGTCGGTATCTTCAATCACGTCATGCATCAATGCTGCCATTAATGTTTCGTGATCTAAGTGCATGCCAGCCAAAATCTGGGTTACTTCAACAGGGTGGGTTATGTAAGGTTCGCCGCTTGAGCGAGTTTGACCCTCATGGGCCTCTCGGGCTACCACGTAGGCTTTTTGTACCAGCTCTACATCAGCAGCAGGTAAGTATTCTGATATTTTCTTTTTTAGACCTTCAAAAAGATACATTCACACTCCAATGTTCGAGTGAAGCAAATAGGTAACGGTAAGTTAAGAATATACGATGAAAAGGAGGGATTGCCAACGACTAGAGTAGAAATACTACGTCGTTGGCTAAATCGGACCGGGAAGTCAGATTATTGGTTGCCACCTACAATAGCAGCAACGGCAGCCATTTCAGCTGCTTCTTGGTGTTGTTGCTCTTCACGATCAATAAGATCCATCGATGAGCTATCAACTAAACCAAGTTCAATTTCACGTAAAGCAACAACTGTTGGCTTATCGTTTTCAGGGTCAACTAGTGGGTTTTTTCCACCAACTGCAATTTGGCGGGCACGACGAGCCGCAACTAAAATTAAGTCAAAACGATTACCAATTGCATCTACTGCATCTTCAACAGTTACGCGAGCCATCTTCAGCACTCCAAATAAATTTTTAAGCAAAGACGTAGTTTACTGCACCGAGCCAGATTCGCCAATAGCTTGTGGTTAATTTAAACAAATAAAATACTTACCGAGCTTAAATTAAGATTTAACTCAGTAGGTCAGCGAGTAAATCTTGATGACGAATAGCTTGGCTTTGTAGTGATAGGCGTTTTGCTAGCACAATTGTTTCAATTTCATTCAATGCACTGGCAAAGTCATCGTTAACGACGACATAATCATATTCATCGTAGTGAGAGGTTTCTGATTGTGCTTTAGCCATTCTACTTGCAATCACTTCTTGTGAATCTTGTCCGCGGTTATTTAAGCGAGATTCAAGCTCTGCTTTTGATGGCGGTAGGATAAAAATGGTCTCTATATCATCAACAAGTTTGCGTAATTGTTGCGCGCCTTGCCAGTCAATATCTAAAAACACATCAATACCGGCAGCGAGTTGCTCCTCAATTGCTTGCTTTGATGTGCCGTAGTAATTATCAAAGACTTGGGCCCATTCAAAAAAATCATTTTTTTCGATCAATGATTTGAATTCATCAACATTCACAAAATGGTAATGTGCGCCGTTTTCTTCACCAGGGCGAGGTGAGCGGGTAGTGTGTGATACAGACACTTTCATATCACTATACTTAGCTAACAATGCATTGATTAAGCTTGATTTACCTGCGCCAGATGGGGCTGATAAAATAAACAGGTTACCACGAGTTTGCGCCATTATTTAATTCTCTACATAAAGTAAACAGGCCTGGGTTAACTATTACCCAAGCCTTTGATAGGAGCATTGTACTGTAAATGACTAAACTTGCTCAACTACACATTACCTTAGTTTAAATTTAGCAACTAATTGCGCAAGTTGCTCTGCTTGGCTATTTAATGAGTTTGCGGAGTGCGCAGCAACTTGAGTATCACGGAGTGAGCTTTGGCTTGATTGCTCGATGAGTGACACATCTTTAGCCATTTCACTTGCAACAACAGACTGCTCTTCTGTGGCTGTTGCGATAGATTGGATCATTGCTGCGATTTCAGTTGCGCCAATTACAATGTTTTCTAGCTGATTACCAGCCTCTTCAGCTAAAGTTACGCTCATATTTACTTGTTCAACACTACTTTGCATTGAGTTCACTGCAACTTGCGTTTGATTTTGAATGGATTGCACAGTATTAACTACTTCTTCAGTTGCTTTAGTTGTTCGCTCAGCTAAAGTACGAACTTCATCGGCTACAACGGCAAATCCACGACCTTGTTCACCGGCTCGAGCAGCTTCAATTGCAGCGTTTAATGCTAGCAGATTAGTTTGCTCTGCGATGCTGCCTATAACCCCTATCACATTGCCTATTTGCGCACTTAAATCACCAAGTTCAGTCACCGTATCTGCAGTAGTTTGTACGCGCGCTGAGGCACTTTTGATTTCATCAACCGTACTTTTTACTGATATACCCCCATTGCTTGCGAGATCTTTTGCATTTTCAGCTTGGCTGGAGGCTTGCTGACTCTGACGCGCAACTTCGGAGACCGTTGAACTCATTTCTTCAATAGCTGTCGCGACCTGTGTTGATTGATCGGCAGACTCTTGGCTGCGGGTTGCTATTTGGGTGTTTGTATTTGCAATATCACCACTTGAAAGCTTCACATCAGAAACAACTCCACTGATGGCTTCAAGTAAGTTATTTAATGATAACGACATTTTGTTGGTTGCATCAGCAAGTGCGTCAATTTCATCTTCATTACGATGTTCGATTGCTGGTTTTGATATATCTCCATTACCAATGCTATGAGCGGTATCTAGTACCAAAGAGAGTCTTGATAAAATAGATTTACTAATTAGGTAAGCTACACTAAATCCAATGATGGTTGCTATTAAGGTTATTATAATAATAATAGTTAAAGTAAAATTTAATCCGGTATCTAAGTGATCTAGAGCAGAAGTAGCATCATCTCTTTCTTCATCAGCGGATGATTGTAAAATTGCAACTAATTCATTAATAATACTTTCTTCTAGAGTATTAATTGCGATTTTTGCAGCTGTATGGTTTTGTGGATTATAAGCATTAAAAACAACAGCAGCTTCACGCTTTATCGTTTCAAAGTAACTTTCAATTTGTTTGATATTTTGAATTTCATTGGGCTTTTGTTCTAGCGGTTTTATTAATGTTAGGTATTCAGCAAAGCTTGCTGCATCCTTTTTAAAATCATTTTGCGCAGACAAATCACCTGCTAGATGTGAATTAATCGACGACAGCATATCACCGGCTTCATCAACCATTTCTAAATAATAACGCACCCCGGGTAAATCATCGTTTAGGGCTTCGTTTATTTCAGTTGTGTTAAAGGCGTCGGCAAACTCTTCGTCTTTTAATTTATCTAAAAGAGTCTCTAACTGCTTACCAGATGTATTTTTCAGGCTTTTTGCTTGAGCAATAGCTTGTTGGTGCGTTGCAGGATTGTATTTTTCAAAAATATTATTATTAACGCTTTGATGATACTGTTCCATTAGACTTGAGATTTTATCCATCTTTATACGATCAGAAGCTTTTGCTGATTCGTATTTCCTTAACTCTGAATTAGTTTTCTTGAATTGAGTAAATAGCTCATTAAAATCTTTAACTTTATTCACATCACCAGATAAGTACTCTAAAGCTTCATTTTGCATACGATACATTTCATCAAGCTGCGCCATGTATAAAATAAGCCCAGGTAAGTCATCGCCTTTAATTTCTAAAGCTCGTTGAGTTTCAGTAGATACTTTAAACCAAACAATAGTACTCGAGACTAACATCAAAATGATGATGCTCGAAAATGCAGAGTATAATTTAACATTTAACTTCATAGGTATAACCTTATCTAAATTCAACACTGTTGCTTATTTAGACGTAAGTATAGCCCATTATATTCTATTGGCAGCGAATTATTTATGATAAATAATGTGAGTTTATAAAATAAAAAAGTGGAGAGAGGGGAGGGATCTAAATACTTTTCTTGCAAAACCAGAGTCTATTTAAAGGCACTTAAATGCTAGCTTAAGTACCTATAGATAGACTGAAAGAGCAAAATATTTATTTGGGTCTTTTTATTGCGTTACTCTATGTTCTGGATCTGCTCGCGCATTTGTTCAATCAATACTTTAAGTTCAACAGCTGCGCTAGTGATATCACTATTAATAGATTTAGACGCTAGAGTATTTGCTTCGCGGTTAAACTCTTGCATCATAAAATCTAAACGACGACCACACGCTCCGCCTTTTTTAAGAATCTTTTTTGTTTCTTTTACGTGAGATTTTAAACGGTCAAGCTCTTCAGCTACATCTTGTTTTTGTGCTAGGTAAATAAGTTCTTGCTCAAGGCGTGATTCGTCAATATTAGCGGTTAAATCCTCTAGTTTTTGAGCGAGTTTTTCACGTTGCCATTTTGCTATTTCCGGCATGTGAGTTTCTACTATATTCACTTGTTCTAAAATAGCATCAAGACGGGTCGCTATCATTTCTTCGAGATTAGCACCTTCATCACCACGGGCAGATTTAAAGTCTTCGATCACTTGATCAAAACCCGATATAAGTGCTGTGTTAACGCTGTCCATATCAAGTTCTTCTGCTTCCATAACACCAGGCCAGCGTAAGATATCAACAGGATTAATGTCACCATTACTTTGTTGTTGCACCCATTTAGCACTATTAATAAGCTGCGCTGCCAATGCTTCATTGATCGACAGCTCACCAACATGAGCTGGATTTGCTACAAACTTTAAGAACACTTCAACTTTACCGCGTTGCAAATGTTTACGTAAGCGCTCACGAATAACCGGCTCCATGCCACGAAATTGCTCAGGTGCGCGGATAAAGGTTTCAAGGTAACGTTGGTTTACTGAACGAACTTCCCAGGTGCCAGTGCCCCAATCGCCTTTAATTTCGCGACGCGCGTAAGCAGTCATACTGTGGATCATGGATGGTTTCCTAGTTTTATTTAGACAATATTAAAGTGATTATACCGTAACACTGTATAAGCTCTAGCGGAAATTTTTGTTGATGAGAATTTTACAGTTGGTTTTTGTTTAAATCAGCATGGCATCTAAGCACACATCGACTTATAATACGTAAAATTCTGAATTAAGGGGATCGTGAATGCGTCCAAGCGAAAGAACACCTAACCAAATTAGACCGGTTACATTTACACGTAATTACACCTTGCATGCTGAAGGCTCTGTGTTGGTTGAATTTGGTAACACTAAAGTACTTTGTACAGCAACTGTTGAATCAGGTGTACCACGCTTTATGAAAGGCCAAGGCAAAGGATGGATCACAGCTGAGTACGGTATGTTACCGCGCTCTACCCATACTCGAAATGGTCGTGAAGCGGCGCGCGGCAAACAAAGCGGTCGAACTATGGAAATTCAACGCCTAATCGCACGAGCACTTCGTGCTGCTGTAGATTTAAAAGCGTTAGGTGAAAATACTATTACTATTGATTGTGATGTTATTCAAGCTGATGGCGGAACACGTACCGCATCTATCAGCGGCGCATGTGTTGCGTTAGTCGATGCACTTACACATATGCGTAGTAAAGGTATGATCAATTCGAATCCTCTTAAATATATGATCGCTGCTATATCTGTTGGCATCTATAAAGGCCAGGCTATTAGTGATTTAGAGTATTTAGAAGATTCAGCCGCTGAAACAGATATGAATGTAATTCTTACTGAAACAGGCAAAGTGATCGAAATTCAAGGTACTGCGGAAGGCGAACCATTTTCGTTTGACGAGCTTGATGAGCTGCTAACACTTGCAAAACATTCAATTCGCGAAATTATCGATATTCAAAAACAAGCATTAGCTTAATAAATGATAGGTTTATAGCAATGAAAGATTATCAAATAGAGTTTATTGAATTTGCCCTTGAAAAGCAGGTACTAAAGTTTGGTGAGTTTACTTTAAAGTCTGGCCGTACTAGTCCTTACTTCTTTAATGCGGGCTTATTTAATACTGGTCGAGACCTTGCACGCCTTGGTCGTTTTTATGCTGCAGCATTAGAAGATGCTGCAATTGAATATGATGTATTATTTGGCCCTGCTTATAAAGGTATTCCAATTGCAACGACTACCGCAGTCGCACTTGCTGATCATCATGATAAAGATGTGCCTTATTGTTTTAACCGTAAAGAGAAAAAAGCACACGGCGAAGGTGGCACATTAGTCGGCTCTGAGCTTAAAGGTAAAATCATGTTAGTTGATGACGTGATCACTGCTGGAACAGCAATTCGTGAGTCTATGGAGATCATCGCGCAAAACGGTGCAGACCTAAGCGGTGTGTTAATAGCACTAGACCGCCAAGAAAAAGGAAAAGCAGAGCTTTCTGCAATTCAAGAAGTAGAGCGTGACTTTGGAACTAAAGTAGTTTCAATCGTTAAGCTTGCTGATTTAATCAGTTACCTTGAGAGTAAAGGTACTATGGATGAGCATCTAGAATCAGTAAAAGCATACCGTGAACAATATGGTATTGCTTAACTAGAGTTATTTAAATAAAGCCCAGTGATATATCACTGGGCTTTTTACATTTAAAACCCGTTATTAGGGTTATTTAAACGTTAAAAGCTTTGGTTTTGCAGTGTTTGGTTTAAATAATGAACGAACAGTACTTTATTTCAAGTTTTCTTCAAATAACGCTTGCGTAAAATCCGCCGCGCCCTATAATGCGACCCCACTGAGACGGCAGAGCGCAACGCTTAGCGGGGCAAGAGTTAATCAGTGAGTCGAGTAAAACTTAACTTTGAAATTCTTTAAAAGAAACTAAAAATTAAGTGTTGACAAAAAAATAGGAAAGCGTAAGATGCGCAGCCCTAGCGAAATAAAGTTTAACTTTAATCGCAACGTTCTTTAACAATATAAAGCAATCATCTGTGTGGGCACTCGTACAGATTGAGTTCTAACAGCCAAGCTACTTCGGTAGTGAGGCAAAAAATTTAGAGTCTCAATTGAAACTGAGTGACCAACAGCAATAAATTTATTTATTGCAGCACAGTCAATTCAATATCGAAAGATATTAAATAAATTCAGAATTCATTGAGCAGGTTCTTCATTCTTTATTGGATGAGAACAGAAAAAACTTTTAATTGAAGAGTTTGATCATGGCTCAGATTGAA
>NZ_BDDS01000024.1 GCF_001653135.1 Pseudoalteromonas neustonica | reverse complement strand
TGTCTGGGTTTTGCTCAGTAAAGTCAACAAGCTGATTGCTTGCAGAAAGCATAACAGTAACTGTATCTGTTACATCAGAGCCTGCAATTACACCTACATTGTTACGCTCAACACCGTCTTTATAAAGCGCGGGTTGTGTTTGCGCCACGGTGTATCCATTGGCATCTGAGGCAAATAAATTCTCAAACGTGTATTCACCTTGCGCGTTTGTTTGCGTTGTCAGGTTAATGTCAGTCCCGAAGATATTTTTACCCGTTAAGGTAATATCGACATTCGCTAATAACGTGTCGTTATCTGCAATGGTGCCATCTTGGTTTTCATCAAAATACACACGCCCAAACACACTTGCGGTATTAGGGTTTTGCTCAGTAAAGTCAACAAGCTGATTGCTTGCAGAAAGCATAACAGTCACTGTATCTGTTACATCAGAGCCTTCAATAGCACCCGAGCTATTACGCTCAACACCGTCTTTATAAAGCGCAGGTTGCGTCTGCGTTACTGTGTAACCATTGGTATCTGAGGCAAATAAATTCTCAAACGTGTATTCACCTTGCGCGTTTGTTTGCGCTGTTAGGTTAATGTCAGTGCCGAAGATGTCTTTACCTGTTAGGGCAATGTCTACATTAGCTAATAACAGATCGTTATCTGCAATCACACCGTCTTGATTTTCATCGAAGTACACACGGCCTGAAATAGTCGCTGTATCGGGATTTTGCTCTGTGAAGTCAACAAGCTCGTTGCTTGCAGTCAAATTAACAATAACCGTATCTGTTACATCAGAGCCTGCAATTACACCTGCATTGTTACGCTCAACACCGTCTTTATAAAGCGCAGGTTGCGTCTGCGTTACTGTGTACCCATTGGCATCTGAGGCAAATAAATCAGCGAACGTGTATTCACCCTGCTCATTCGTTTGCGTTGTTAACGAGATTGTTGAACCAAAGATATCCTTACCCGTTAAGGTAATATCGACATTCGCTAATAACGTGTCGTTACCTGTAATGGTGCCGTCTTGATTTTCATCGAAGTACACACGGCCTGACACGCTTGCTGTATCTGGGTTTTGCTCTGTGAAGTCAACAAGCTCGTTGCTTGTCGTCAGCACAACAGTCACTGTATCCGTTAGATCAGAGCCTGCAATCACACCTGAGCTATTACGCTCGACACCGTCTTTATAAAGCGCAGGCTGCGTCTGCGTGATGGTATAACCACTGGCGTTTGAAGCAAATAAATTAGCGAACGTGTATTCACCCTGCGCATTCGTTTGCGTCGTTAACGAGATTCTTGAACCGAAGATATTTTTACCCGTTAAGGTAATATCGACATTCGCTAATAACGTGTCGTTACCTGCAATCGTGCCATCTTGGTTTTCATCAAAATACACACGCCCTGAAATAGTCGCTGTATCGGGATTTTGCTCTGTAAAGTCAACAAGCTGGTTGCTTGCAGTCAAATTAACAATAACCGTATCTGTTAAATCAGAGCCTGCAATCACACCTGAGCTATTACGCTCGACACCGTCTTTATAAAGCGCAGGCTGCGTCTGCGTTACTGTGTATCCATTGGCATCTGAGGCAAATAAATCAGCGAACGTGTATTCACCTTGCGCATTTGTTTGCGCGGTAAAGTTAATGTCTGAACCGAAGATATCCTTACCCGTTAAGGTAATATCGACATTCGTTAATAACGTGTCGTTATCAGCAATGGTGCCATCTTGGTTTTCATCAAAATACACACGCCCTGAAATAGTCGCTGTATCGGGATTTTGCTCTGTAAAGTCAACAAGCTGGTTGCTTGCAGTCAAATTAACAATAACCGTATCTGTTAAATCAGAGCCTGCAATCACACCTGAGCTATTACGCTCAACACCATCTTTATAAAACGCGGGTTGTGTTTGCGTGACGATGTAACCATTGGTATCTGAGGCAAATAAATCAGCGAACGTGTATTCACCTTGCGCATTCGTTTGCGTTGTCAGGTTAATGTCTGAACCGAAGATATTTTTACCCGTTAAGGTAATGCCTACATCGGCTAATAATTTGTCGTTATCAGCAATGGTGCCATCTTGGTTTGTATCGAAATACACACGCCCTGAAATAGTCGCTGTATCGGGATTTTGCTCTGTAAAGTCAACTAGCTGATTGCTTGTAGAAAGCGCAACGGTAACCGTATCTGTTAGATCAGAGCCTGCAATCATGCCTGTATTGTTACGCTCAACACCGTCTTTATAAAGCGCAGGTTGCGTTTGCGTGACGTTATAACCGCTGGCATCTGAGGCAAATAAATCAGCGAAAACATATTCACCCTGCTCATTCGTTTGCGTTGTCAGGTTAATGTCAGTCCCGAAGATGTCTTTACCCGTTAAGGTAATGCCTACATCGGCTAATAATTTGTCGTTATCAGCAATGGTGCCATCTTGGTTTGCATCAAAATACACACGCCCTGAAATAGTCGCTGTATCTGGATTTTGCTCTGTGAAGTCAACAAGCTGGTTGTTTGTAGAAAGCGCAACGGTAACCGTATCTGTTACATCAGAGCCTGCAATCATGCCTGCACTATTACGCTCAACACCGTCTTTATAAAGCGCGGGTTGTGTTTGCGCCACGGTGTATCCATTGGCATCTGAGGCAAATAAATCAGCGAACGTGTATTCACCTTGCGCGTTTGTTTGCGCGGTAAAGTTAATGTCTGAACCGAAGATATCCTTACCCGTTAAGGTAATATCGACATTCGTTAATAACGTGTCGTTATCAGCAATCGTGCCATCTTGGTTTTCATCAAAATACACACGCCCTGAAATAGTTGTTGTATCTGGGTTTTGCTCTGTGAAGTCAACAAGCTGATTGTTTGTAGAAAGCGCAACGGTAACCGTATCTGTTAGATCAGAGCCTGCAATCATGCCTGTATTGTTACGCTCAACACCATCTTTATAAAGCGCGGGCTGGGTTTGCGTTACGGTATAACCGTTGGCATCTGAGGCAAATAAATCAGCGAACGTGTATTCACCTTGCGCGCTTGTTTGCGTTGTCAGGTTAATGTCAGTCCCGAAGATATCTTTACCTATTAAGGTAATCGCTACGCCAGCAAGTAACTTATCGTTATCAGCAATGGTGCCATCTTGGTTTGCATCAAAATACACACGCCCTGAAATAGTCGCTGTATCTGGATTTTGCTCTGTAAAGTCAACTAGCTGATTGCTTGTTGAAAGCACAACGGTAACCGTATCCGTTAGATCAGAGCCTGCAATAGCACCCGAGCTATTACGCTCAACACCGTCTTTATAAAGCGCGGGTTGTGTTTGCGTTACGGTGTAACCATTAGTATCTGAGGCAAATAAATCAGCGAACGTGTATTCACCCTGCTCATTCGTTTGTGCGGTAAAGTTAATGTCAGTCCCGAAGATGTCTTTACCTATTAAGGTAATCGCTACGCCAGTAAGTAACTTATCGTTACCGGCAAGTGTACCGTCTTGGTTTTCATCGAAATACACACGCCCTGACACGCTTGCTGTATCTGGGTTTTGCTCTGTGAAGTCAACTAGCTGATTGCTTGTTGAAAGCGCAACGGTAACCGTATCTGTTACATCAGAGCCTGCAATCATGCCTGCATTGTTACGCTCAACACCGTCTTTATAAAGCGCAGGTTGCGTCTGCGTTACTGTGTATCCATTGGCATCTGAGGCAAATAAATCAGCGAACGTGTATTCACCTTGCGCATTTGTTTGCGCGGTAAAGTTAATGTCTGAACCGAAGATATCCTTACCCGTTAAGGTAATATCGACATTCGTTAATAACGTGTCGTTATCTGCAATGGTGCCATCTTGGTTTTCATCAAAATACACACGCCCTGAAATAGTCGCTGTATCGGGATTTTGCTCAGTAAAATCGACTAACTCATTATTGTTAGCCACTAACTGAACTGTGACCGAATCAGTTGTTTCAGAGCCTGCAATAGCACCCGAGCTATTACGCTCGACACCATCTTTATAAAACGCGGGTTGAGTTTGCGTGACGTTATAACCGCTGGCATCTGAGGCAAATAAATCAGCGAAAACATATTCACCCTGCTCATTCGTTTGCGTTGTCAGGTTAATGTCAGTCCCGAAGATATTTTTACCCGTTAAGGTAATATCGACATTCGCTAATAACGTGTCGTTATCTGCAAGTGTGCCGTCTTGGTTTTCATCAAAATACACACGCCCTGAAATAGTCGCTGTATCTGGATTTTGCTCTGTGAAGTCAACTAGCTGGTTGCTTGCAGTCAAATTAACAATAACCGTATCTGTTAAATCAGAGCCTGCTATAGCACCCGAGCTGTTACGCTCTACACCGTCTTTATAAAGCGCAGGTTGCGTCTGCGTTACTGTGTAACCATTGGTATCTGAGGCAAATAAATCAGCGAACGTGTATTCACCTTGCGCGTTTGTTTGCGTTGTCAGGTTAATGTCAGTCCCGAAGATGTCTTTACCTATTAAGGTAATGTCTACATTGGCTAGTAACTTGTCGTTATCAGCAATGGTGCCATCTTGGTTTGCATCAAAATACACACGCCCTGAAATAGTCGCTGTATCTGGGTTTTGCTCAGTAAAATCGACTAACTCATTATTGTTAGCCACTAACTGAACTGTGACCGAATCAGTTGTTTCAGAGCCTGCAATAGCACCCGAGCTATTACGCTCGACACCATCTTTATAAAACGCGGGTTGAGTTTGCGTGACGTTATAACCGCTGGCATCTGAGGCAAATAAATCAGCGAAAACATATTCACCCTGCTCATTCGTTTGCGTTGTCAGGTTAATGTCAGTCCCGAAGATATTTTTACCCGTTAAGGTAATATCGACATTCGCTAATAACGTGTCGTTATCTGCAAGTGTGCCGTCTTGGTTTTCATCAAAATACACACGCCCTGAAATAGTCGCTGTGTCTGGATTTTGCTCTGTGAAGTCAACAAGCTGGTTGTTTGTAGAAAGCGCAACGGTAACCGTATCTGTTACATCAGAGTCTGCAATCATGCCTGCACTATTACGCTCAACACCATCTTTATAAAGCGCGGGTTGAGTTTGCGTGACGTTATAACCGTTGGCATCTGAGGCAAATAAATCAGCGAACGTGTATTCACCTTGCGCATTCGTTTGCGTTGTCAGGTTAATGTCAGTCCCGAAGATGTCTTTACCTATTAAGGTAATGTCTACATTGGCTAGTAACTTGTCATTATCTGTAATGGTGCCGTCTTGGTTTGCATCAAAATACACACGCCCAGACACGCTTGCTGTGTCTGGGTTTTGCTCT
Source organism: Pseudoalteromonas neustonica (assembly GCF_001653135.1). Lineage (GTDB taxonomy): Bacteria > Pseudomonadota > Gammaproteobacteria > Enterobacterales > Alteromonadaceae > Pseudoalteromonas > Pseudoalteromonas neustonica. Next base: position 54,929 of record NZ_BDDS01000024.1, on the reverse strand, counting down.
GTAAAATCATACGTTTTTGTAGTGCTATCTGTGATAATGATTTTGCTGATCTCATCCGTTGTATCAGAATCTTTGATCGCACCGTCACTATTTCTCTCTACACCATCTTTATACAAAGCAGGATGTACTTGCGTTAATGTGTAACCTGTTACGTCTGATGTAAGTACATTTTCAAAACGATAGTTACCTTGCGCATCTGTGGTGGTGGTTAGGGAAACACTCGCCCCTCTTGCATCTTTACCAGTGAGGTTGATAGCAACGTTTTTCAGCAATTTATCATTGGTATCGATTACACCATTTTGTTCAATATCAAGGTAAACCATTCCTTGAATAATCGCAGAAAGCAGCGTCGGAACCTCAGCAAAGTTTCTTTGTAAAAAACGTTGATTATTATTCAAACGCCCTAGAGTAATCATGTCTGTTGTGCGGCTATTTTCAAGTACCGCACCATCTTCACTTTCTAAGCCATCACTAAAATCAACGGGTTGAACTGGTTGCCTTAACGTGTAGATACCAGCACGTAAGCCATTAAATGAATAAAGACCTTGCTTATTACTTAGCGTGTTTAAAGAAACGTCTAAACCGGCTTCATCTGTACCAACTAATTCAAATTCAACACCTTCAAGACCTACTACCTCTGTAACCTCTTGCACGCCATTGTCATTTAAATCAGACCAAACAAGGCCAGCAACTTCACTCGAACCGATCTCAGCAAATAAGTGATTATCTGAGTTTCCTTGGCCTGAAATAGTAATACCTGCGATAATATCTGACTGCTCACTGTTAACAATCAACACACCTGCACGACTATCTTTACCATCTTTAAAGTTGATCAGTTCGCTTTGATCTACTTGCGACAACTGATAAACACCCGGTTCAAGATCAATGAAAGTAAACTCACCGCTGGCTGTCGTTTTTACTGTTTGAGTACCTATAATAGAGTTATCACTACGTACACCTGAAAGCGCAATAGTAATACCGCTAAGCCCTGCATCAGTTGCAGCTTGTTGAACACCATCGTTATTTAAGTCAAAAAACACTTTACCTGATAACGCTGAATCAACGGCTCTAACTGTCTCTGTATCTTCGTTATTAGTTTTATCAATATCAAAACCTTTTGTCTCAACCCAAGCATGGTTAGTTATTAGCTTAGAAGTCGGAATTTCAACTACTTTCACAGGGATTGTAACTCGCACAGAGTCACCCAAAGCAATTTCATCAACTAGGCATATTACGCGTTGTTTAGATACTGATTCGCCGCTTTTTACAGCGTTATCAACCAAGCACAGGCCATTTTCGACTGTTGGTGTACCGTTAACTTCTACCTCTGTTGGTAAAAAGTCATAAATAACATTTTCAGCACTGTCACCTGGACCCGCATTAAATACATCAATATAAAAATCAAATTCACTACCAAGCGCTACACTCGCTTGAGATGCCGTTTTTGTTAACGCTAAATCAACGGCTACGCGAATTGATGTTTGCTCTCTCTCCTCGTTATTACCCAAGACAGGATCGCGCTCATTTGAATAAATAACTGCGTTTGTTGCACTTACTTCACCTGCTGTACTTGGACGAGATAAGACTTTAAAAAACAAATAACGGGTATATATGTTTTCTGTACTACCATTGGGGTTTTCTTTTAACTCAAGCGGCTCAAGATTATTATTTTCATTTTCTGGGCCATCACATTTTATTGTGTACTTTTGAGTAATAACCGCATTAATACTGTCACAACGTGCTGTTTGCGCCGTACATGATTTATCATTACTGCTGTCACATAAAAATTGGATACGCCTATTCGCACCGGATGGAGTCATGTTAAAGTCATAACGCACACCGCTGGCTACTGACAAATCACCTTTATTATCAAATAAATACTCTAGATCAACCTTATAAACTACAACATTATCAAGTGATACGGGGAAATCACGAGGAGACGGCACCCATGCAATTGGATCTAGCACATCATTATTTTCTATTTTTAAATTTGCATCTCGTGCTTCAACAAGTAGTTCTGCTGTTTGAGTATTGTTAGATGAGTTAAGGTCTTGCGCCATATTATCTGCATAAATGGTGCTAATACTTGGTAATCTCCAATCCTGTCCGCTAATATCACTTTTTGGTATAAAACGTAAAGTCACTGTTTGTACTTCATTACTTGCAAGTACACCTATTTCGCATCGTAACTGTAAGGTAACGTCATTAAAGACACACACATTACGCTGACCCAGGCGCGAAAAATTACTGCTTAAAAACTGTATTTTACGGCTAATATTTGGTTTAAATTGATGCTCTAAGACAACCCCATTGGCTTCACTCGACGCGGGATTATGGATCTCAATAGTCAATAATGATTCATCACCTGTTAAAACTGGATTAGCAGCATAAGTTACTGCGTTAACCGCCACATCAAACCTAGGCTGTAAGGTCGTTGTTACCGCTGATTGGTTATTACTAGGATCTGTATCTGCAAACGAAGACGAGCTTACATTTACCCTGTTTGTAAGCTGATTATTAACCGTTGTAAATGGACGACTTGCTGTTATATCAAGCTCAACAAAATCACCTACTTGAAAAATTTCACCCGATGCCAATACGCATTTAATAGTGGATACCGTTTGCTCATATAAGCCACTATCGCTTCGTGAACAAGTAAATTGACTATTGCGATTACTAGTGATTGTAGTAGGGAAATCTATCGTGGTGGCAATTACACCTTTTCTCGCGATAAAAGTACCCGCAAAAGTATCAGTGATCACTAATGTATTAGCGCCATCGCCAATAATTGTGCTACCAGATAGATGTTCTGCTTTTATTGTATATGTAATTAAACGTTGATCGGCACTGAGTTGAGCTGCTTTTGTTACTTTTAAATCAGCACTTAACACTGAATTAATTGTCGCTGATGCCCGTGCAATACCAGGGAACCCACCCTCATCAATCAATGTTGCATTATTAGTTAACCCCCCTAAACCTACGGCACGAGTCGTTATAACCAACAAAGGTGCAACGCCAGATAGCCCCTCTACTGGATTGGGGGTATATAAACAACTTACCTTACCTCCAGTACCGTCACTCAACGCTTCAGAGAGTGAGCATTGCCAATCTGTACCATATTGATTATTAGCAATAAATTGCTCACCTTGAGGTAACACATCATCAACCCTGATAGTACCTCCCGCTGCTCTTTCGCCATTATTTGCAACGGTGAATTCATTTAATATTTCAGCATTTTGTGTCACTAACTGAGTATTATCTGTTAAGCGAGACTTTTTAACTTTCGTTAAACTTAATCTAACAGGATTACTAGGTTGAAACCCCCATCCTTCATATGTAAATGAATTTGCGTTAGTCAAACCATCATATGTGACTGATGCGGTATTCCTTGGCATTGCTTCACTGAATGGCGTTTTCGCTGGGATTATTACACTTATCGCATCCCTACTTGCCATGCTAGCGCTTTCACAAACAACTTGGGTATTCCCACTTACAGTACAGGACCAGTCTGAGGCGCTCGCACTCCCTCGGTTTACAGTAACAGGTCCAGCAATGGTGTAACCGTTTATTAATGTGTCAGAAATAACTACATTATTAGCCGCACCTAAACCTACATTACTTACGCTAATAATAAAGTTAAAGACTTTGCCCATCTCATTTTTATTATTCCAAGCTAAGTCTGACGTTTTTGTAATTCGAACATCGGCCTCAGAAGATAAAATTGTAAAACTAGCTGAATTAGATATTGGTGAACCTGTATCAAGGGTAAGTGTAGCGGTATTCGTATAAGGACCAGCCTGCTTTGCCTTTGTTTTTAGGGTGATTTTAACTTCTTGATCTTTCTTAAAAGATCCATTTACTGGTAAACACGTTACCGTTGGCGACTTAAAAGTACAGTTGAAGTCACTAGATACAGCACTGACAAAATCAAGGCCTGTTGGTAAGTCATCAGAGATTCGAGTAATTTGTACTTCATCACCATTGTTAATCGCGCTCAGATTAAAAGTGATCTCATCACCGATTTTAAATTGTGTAGCTCTTCCCTCTAGCGTTTTTGAAAAACTAACAAGATTAGTTTGATTACCTTGTTGCGCAGTAAACGTATGTGTAATCGTATTATTATTGGTATTTCTATCTATCGTAGATGATTCAACACTCAAAGTAGACTGATAAGCAGCAGCAATCGATGGAGTCGTTGCTGAAATAGTAAATGGAACGCTCGCATTACTCGCCAACTCACTTGTTGAACTACATCTCATTTCATTTTGGTTATTAAATGCAGAACAATTCCAATTAGGGATTTGTACAGCAGCAATATCTGTCACGCCAGCCGGTAGCCTAATAGTAAATGCAGGGTTAACCGCCTTATTTGGGCCATTATTAACAACGTTTACTCTGTAACTAAAACTATCACTGACAGTTAACCATCGCGATTCGTATCCGTCTTTATGGTATGACACAATTGACCCAGTCAAATCTGCATGCTCACTGACGCTGGTATTGACTGCTCGCTGGTTATTTTCAGGCTTGATTTCTGCGGTCAAACTCTTAACGCTTGATGTAGCAGTTACCGTGCCGCTACCTACTCCTGAAAGTCGAGCATGAATTTCAAGATTTTGGCGTTCATTAGGTTCAAGCTCATCTTTTAAACAGCGAATCGTTTGCGTGCCAGAACACGCCCAACCTTTTTGGGCATTAACAGACTGATTAACCCAACGTGCTGTACTAGGTAAAACATGGGTAAACTCAACCCCTTTAGCTATATCCGGGCCATTATTCTGTATCGTGATTTGGTATTTGTAGTTCTCATCCACATACACAGTGGTAGGTAACGAAACTAAATTTGTTATGGCAACATCTACACCTGCAACAATAGATGTATTTTGCGTTTCGCTGTTATTTAAGAGTTTGCCAGCATCTTCATTACTAGCTTCGATACGAACTTGAGAATCAACGATATTACCGGTCTGCGCTGATGTCTTTATCGTCAAAAGCAAGCTTTTACGTTTATCTGTAATCGATGTGCCATCAATAGTCGCCCAATTACAGATGACTTCTCTAGTCGTCAAAGTATAAGAACATGCAGTAACGTCATTTACGCTAACAAATGTGGTGCTATTGGGTAGAGGGAATATTAATTTAACGTTAGTTGCAACGGTTTGCTCTGCATTTTCAAAGTCAACCTGATACCGTATATCAGCCCCCCTTGGGACTGTGGTATCAATATCTTTAAAAGTAGATATTTGTAAATCCGCAGAATATGCAAACATTGAATTAGCAAATATAAGAAATGCCAACGCCGAGTATATTATTTTTTGTAACGCTATTTTTAATAACACTAAAGCAACCTGTACCCTAAACAACCACAAAGGAAAGGTCGAAGATTGTACACATTAACGGAACTCAAATCCAGTTTAATACAACTTTATACGTAGTTTTCTAATAACGAACTTAGTTTTACTTTGTTTAGATTGATACAAATGAAATTACATAGTCGATTGTGATTACTTAGTGGACTAGTCTAAGGCTGGCAAATATTAATTTAACTATACTAAGAATCGAAAGGAGGGGTATATTTAGTATTTAACCTGAACTCTGGTTAAGATATTTATACCCAAATTACTTCAAGATGCAGAATTCAATATCTATAAAAAACAGTCTGAAACACCTCTAATGGAATAATCCAAAAACAGCCTTACGGTTGGATTTAGATGTAAATTTTATGGAACAAAAAAGCTTTGTAAATAACGTTATAACCAGCCTTTTTGTTTGGCTATACGCGCTGCATCTACTCGGTTTATGGCATTTAATTTAGCAATAGCGTCCGATAAGTAATTACGTACCGTGCCTTCACTTAAATATAATTTTTCGGCGATGTCACTTGTTTTCAACCCGTCTCCAGCAAGTTTTAATGCTTTTCGCTCCTTATCAGATAACGGATCACTGTCTTCAAGTGCATTTAAAGCAAGCTCAGAATCAATTACTTTTTGCCCTGCCATCACTTTTTTTAATGTGGCAATTAAGCTATCACTGGGTGCTTCTTTTAGCACAAATCCTTTAACACCAGCGGCCATAGAGCGGCGAATATACCCAGCGCGAGAAAACGTGGTCATGATCACCACTTTTATTTCAGGGCATTTATCACGTAACTGTTCAGCAAGTTCAATACCTGTCATTATTGGCATTTCAATATCACTGAGTACAATATCTGGTTTCAACTGAGGGATTTCTTGCATTGCAATTTGCCCATTCGCGGCTTGACCTATGACCTCAATGCTTATATCTAAGCTAAGTAATGCAGCGACAGCACCAAGAACCAACCCTTGATCTTCAACTAAATAAACTTTAATCATAACGTCACCTCATACTCTCTAACCAAAGGTAGAATAATATTCAAACTAAAACATTCCCCAGTTTCTATATTAATTAAACCACCAAGCTGTGATGCTCGCTCCTTAATACCATTGAGGCCATTGCCCTTGTTTACTTTTTCACACAGGTCATAATTTACAATATTAATTTCTAACTGCTCCTCGCTTTGCTTTATGTATATAGCACAACGTTTATTTTTACTATGGCGTAGAAGGTTGGTCACCGCTTCTTTGATTATCAAACTAGCAATACCCTCAACTTTAACTGGTAACTTATTTATATCTATATGTAAATCAACATCAAAACCTTGCTCTTTTAAACGCTCCATCAATGTAGCTACCTGATTGCTTATATTTAGTTGCTTTAAATCACTCACCGCACTTCTTACATCACTTAATAATTGCCTTGCAAGCTCAGCAACTTGTTCAATTTCGCTATTTGCTTGGGGATACCGCTGAGCTTGATTGAGCTTACTGGCAAGTTCAGCTTTTAGCGCGATAGAAGATAGTGAATGACCTAAAATATCATGTAAATCTCGGGCAATTCGTTCTCGCTCAGCAATAGCGGCAAGCTGCTCTAGCTGCTTCGCGCTTTCTTGTTCTCGCTGCTTGTAAGTACGCTCTTTTTGCCCTGCAAAACCAAAGGTAAATAACGCGACACTTAAAATAATTGCAACGCCTAGAAAATATTCAGGGCCATGTAAATCAATTATATAGGCACTGCATATAACACCAACAATGACAGATAAACCCGCAGCTAAGCGAGACGTTTTTGTAAAACAAAACCCGGCAATATAAGCTGTAAATCCAAAAAGTGTAGATGTGCCAGATGTAAAAAAACTGGCTCCGACACATGCCGTAAGCATAGCGATAAACAAGGCAGTGACGTTAGTGTTCGCACAATTAATTGCCTTAATATACAAAACTATAAATGCGCAATAAAAAAGCAATGTTGCCGTAATATTCAATACACTTAATTGCTCAAAATTAAAAAATGTGGGTAATAGATAAAAACCTGTAAATAATAGTGGCCCCCAATTCCAAAACTGTTTGATTCTACTTTGCAAAGCCAAGCTTGTATGTGTACTCATAAATGTCCTTTATAATCCCTAAAACCGCACCACATAATATTACTTAACCTGAACTCGGGTTAAGATATTTACTAACGTATTGATTTAATATTATAAAAACTTACTCAACTCTCCAGTCGGAGATTTTCAGGGATAACAAGGCGAATTTACGCGTCAATAGCTGGTCTATTGCAAGTAAATTCAACGTAGTTAGCGTTGAAAATAGCCACTGGAGATAGATTTATTATCCCGAGTTTAGGTTACTTACAGGTTTTATACGGTGTGAATTTTTAACCCAATAATACCTATCAATATTAGCCCTATACATCCTAACTGAATCAACGATATTGACTCCTTTAGCCACAACACACTAACAATACTTACACCCACAGCACCTATTCCAACCCACATTGTATAACTTATGCCTAAGGGCAGTGACTTTAAAGCAAAGGACAAAAACGCAAAGCTTGCCCACATCGCTGCAAATGTAATAATACTGGGCCATAATTTGGTAAAACCGTTTGATTGTTTCATGGCTAAAGCCCAAACAACTTCGAAAAGACCAGCAATAAATAAACTAAACCATGCTGCATTATTCATAGACCCCCCTTGTATACATTACAAAAATCTGACGCTTTAACTATCGCTATTAATACACAGCGAATATAGTGTAAATTGTCATGAAATAACCTGACATTTGTCACTAAAACAAAAAAGGAGTTATATGCAGCCCCAACAACAAAGCTTGATCTATTTACATATTGCGGTTCTATTGTTTGGAGGCACTGCACTCTTTGCTCAACTTATCAACCTTAACGCATTAGACATTACGGTTTACCGCGCTGCGATTGCTGGCGTTGCCATTTTGTTATTATTGCTGTGGCAAAAAAAAGCCATCAAACTAAATGCAACTAAAGATTATGCTATTGCCCTTTTTTTAGGTGTTGCCGTCGGGCTACATTGGGTTACCTATTTTGCAGGAATGCAAATGGCAGGTATCGCGATAGGTATGATTGCATTTTTCACTTACCCAGTGATTACCGTCTTTATTGAACCTTTTTTCAATCAATGCAAACCAAAATTAACCGACCTACTCAGCGCCTGCGTAGTTATTTTTGGTATTTATTTACTTATTCCTGATGCTGATATGGGGGGGGATATAACACAAGGAGTCTTAACAGGTGTTGTATCTGCGTTTTTCTTTGCAATTAGAAATATCATACATAAGCGTTATTTTAGTCAATATGGCGGGCCACAAACCATGTTTTACCAAACATGTGTAGCGAGCATTTTATTGTGTGCTTTTATAGAAGTGCCAGTGATAGAAATACCATCTTATGATTTAGGGTTATTATTAGTAGCTGGGGTAATCTTTACAGCGACCCCACATTCATTATTTGCAGCCAGCCTGCAATACTTATCAGCTTCAACAGCAGGGCTGATCTCGTGCTTGCAGCCTTTATATGGCACATTTTTAGCTTTTCTATTATTACATGAACAACCTTCATTGCTGACCTTGCTCGGCGGAGCTTTAGTGATCAGCGCGGCGTTTTGCGAAACATGGTCTGTTACACGGAAACACACATTATGATAAAAGTTTTTGCCCACCGTGGCGCCAGCGGGAGCTACCCTGAAAATACCAAAAGTGCTATTCAAGCAGCTGTTGAAATAGACGTCGATGGCATTGAAATTGATGTACAAAGTTGTCTTGATGACTATTTGATTATTCACGATACCTGGCTCGATCGAACCACTGACGGCAATGGTAAAGTAAATAAATTAACTCGCGAACAAATACAAAAATTTGATGCCGGTAACGGTCAACAGGTACCTACATTACAACAGGTAATTGATTGGGTTAACAATAAAACGCTACTCAATTTTGAGTTAAAACACACCTTTTCTCTCGATAAATTTGTTGATCTTATTGAAGGTAGTATTGCCGCAAATAAACTGTCTCAAGACAATATATTAGTCTCTTCGTTTGATCATCATCAACTCATGTGGCTTAAACAAAAATTGCCTTGGATAAAAATAGGCGCTCTAACAGCCTCAATCCCTATTAATTACGCTGAATTTGCTCAGCGTTTGGGTGCATCAAGTATTCATATTGATAAAAATTTTATTAATCATACCTTTGTTGCAGATGCCAAGCAGCGAGGGCTGCTTGTTTACGCATATACTGTTGATAAGCAAGAAGATATAGAGCTTATGCTCGAATATGGCGTTGATGGCGTTTTTACTAACTACCCATGTAACACTAAAATGATTTTAAATTCCCTCTAAATTAGAGGTATTATGGACTGCTATTCGTCCTATATTCTTGAATTATAGCCGATTTGAACGATACTGAGTAAAACTCCATGCAACAGCCAAACGGACCATTGATGAGTGGGTATATGCGCATTTATAACTTTCTAGAACAAACTTTCTTTTTTACCTTAACACGTAAGATCATTGGTAACCTTAGTTTTGTCTTTGCTTTCCAAGCTATTACATTACTTTGGCTGTATAAAAGTCTTACTACGCAAGACGCAGATCAAGGAGCATTCTGGCTGCTTACCTGCGTTATTGTTGCCGGATTTACATTCACTATCTTTTATATGCGTTTTTTAATTGTTCGCCCTGTTACGGCCATGCGTGATACGTTAAAGCAAATAAACCGTCAAGATGCCAACTTAACTGAGCAGTTGCCACATTTTACATACGATGAATTTCGCGAAGTCAGTGAGCAATATAATATGTTTACGGCACACTTAAGTGAATTACTCGCAACCACCTACGAAAGCTCACAAGCGAGCGCGCAAAGTAACACGCAAGTAACTAAATCAATGCAACATACCGTACAGTTAAGCGAACAACAGATAGACTTTAGCCAAACAATTACCGCGGCAAGCAATCAGATAACAGATAGCTTACAAAGCATAGTGACAAACACTGACAGTGTTCATCAAGTAAATGCCGAACACTTGAATTTCGTTACCCACTCCGCTCAAGAACTCACTGAGCTTGTTACCCAAGTCAAAGCAATTAGCCATGTATTGGGCAGCTTTTCTAAAACCATTTCAGGATTAAAACAAAACAGCGATAATATTCGTAGCATATTAAAAATGGTCGAAGAGTTTTCAGATCAGACCAATTTACTGGCACTAAATGCCGCCATTGAAGCCGCTCGCGCAGGCGAAGCTGGCCGTGGTTTTGCAGTAGTAGCCGATGAAGTGAGAACTTTGTCTGTTAAAGTCAGTGATGCTACCCGTCAAATCAGCGATTTTATTAATCAAATGGATGCTTTAGTAGGCAAAACAAATAAAGAATCTGAGCAATTGGTTGGTTACTCTCATCATGCTGAAACAACAATAAGTAAAACGTCTCATGGATTTACTGATCGACTCGTTGAATTTGAACACAACCAGCAACAATTGCAGCAAATTGTCAGTGCCGTGCACTCACTGGAGCAAACACAAAACGAAACACACCAGTCAGTTGAGCAAATTGTTGAATTAGGCTCTCAAGCTAAAGCGCAAATTGATGTAGCTTTAGGTGATTGCAAATTATCACAACAACTGAGCGAACAAACTCAACACCAGCTAAAGCGCTTTGTTTAATCTGTCGTGATGTTCTCACACAAATGTGCTAAATTACGCGGCCATTTTACAACCATGACTATACTCACGTGACGAGCCAATCTCCAGATTACAATGAACTTGCACAGCAGATTAAGCTTTGGGGCCAAGAACTTGGTTTTAGCGAGGTCGGCATTACCGATGTAGACCTAAGCAAGCATGAGGCACAACTGCAACGCTGGCTTGACTTGGGTTATCACGGCGATATGGAGTATATGGCTGCCCATGGCATGAAGCGCGCGCGTCCTGCCGAGCTTGTTCCTGGTACACAGCGAGTCATTTCAGTAAAAATGAATTATTTACCTCCCGATGCCAGTTTTGCAAAAAACCTTAAAAATACCGATAAAGCATATATTAGCCGCTATGCACTTGGCCGTGATTATCATAAGTTAATGCGCAACCGCATTAAAAAATTGGGTCAAAAAATAGAGCAGCATATTGGTCAATTTGGTTACCGCCCTTTTGTTGATTCAGCCCCAGTATTGGAGCGCCAACTAGCTGAAAAAGCAGGGTTAGGTTGGCAAGGAAAGCACAGTTTGTTGATCAACAAGGAAGCTGGTTCGTGGTTTTTTTTAGGGGAGCTATTTGTTGATATTCCTTTACCCATAGACAAACCGAATGAGATCGAAGGCTGCGGAAAATGCGTGGCATGTATCACATTATGCCCAACAGGCGCCATTGTAGAGCCGTATGTTGTTGATGCACGTAAATGCATATCGTATTTAACAATTGAGCTACAAGGGCCTATCCCTGAGCAATATCGTCCACTGTTAGGTAATCGTATCTATGGGTGTGATGACTGTCAGCTGGTGTGTCCATGGAATCGCTATGGCCAAATTACCGATGAGGCCGACTTTCATCCTCGCACACAACTTAAAGACCAAGACTTAGTTAGCCTATTTAGCTGGGACGAAGTAACTTTTCTAAAAAACACAGAAGGCAGCCCAATTCGTCGTATTGGGCATGAACGTTGGCGTCGTAATATTGCCGTAGGGTTAGGTAATGCACAGTTTAACCAAGCGATAATCGACATACTCTTAATAACTCGCGAAACGTCCAGTGACTTGGTCAAAGAGCATATTGATTGGGCGCTTACACAACAAAAATCAAAACAAGATAAGCTATTAAGAAAAACAGCACGCCTTATACGTATTGTAGAAAAAGGCCTACCAAGAGATGCCTAAGCCAATATCAAAAAAGCAACGTGACACTCATAAATTAGCCACATTAGATTTAAGTTCTGTTTGTATTATCGAGTAACTGTGCTAAATCCTGCTCTATTTCTTGAAATGCAGCTTTAACATTTTTTACTGAGTCTTCTCGTGCAACTGAGTTCTGAATCGTGCGATCTACTTTTTGATAAATAAAGATCTCTTGATCCTCATCCAACCCCATTGTCGGGATACGCTCTTCAAGCTCTTCTTGCAAGCGTTTAAATACCGCTTCATTACTTAAGCGGTTTTCGTTCAGTAAATCCATTAAACCATGAAATTTACTATGTACCATATCCACAACTTCATTTAATTTGGTTTCTTGTTGCTCTAATTTCTTACGTGTAAGAATCGCTTTTAGTTGTTGCTCAGTAACACTTACTAAAAAGCAAACATGATCTCGAATACGCCCATGCTTATCTTGATCATGATCCGGCATGTTTAATATTAATAAGCTTATAAATTCGTAATTAACTAATATCCTGTGGGAGAACTCATGTAAGCGCCCTTTACTTTTAAGCATATCGAATAGTTCAATAACAATAGGGGAGCAAACACCTCTTAAAGCAAAGTGCTGAGGGTCATCATTTATAAATCTAAATTCAATATTACTCTGTAAGTCAAATGAACTTAAGCAACTAACCAAAGCCTGGGCGAGTATATCAACCTCATTGATCAGCGCAATATTCTCGATATAGTTAACTATCTGGCCCATTTCACTGCTATTAGCCATGGCATTAAAAGCTGTTGAAGTGGCCTCTTCGACTTGTTGTTCTAAGTTTTCTTTATCAATAATTATTTGGTTTAGATTTTTTAACTTTAACCGCAGTTCCTCATGCCCAAAAGGCTTAACTATATAATCTTCAGCCCCGACAGAGTAACCTTCCATTCGCTCCTCTACGGTGCCTCTAGCCGAGACAAACATGACAATTATATGTGCAGTATTCGGATTCTCCTTTAGCTTAGTACATACTTCATAGCCATTCATTTTTGGCATGCTAACATCGAGTAAGATCACTTGAGGGTCATAATCTTCGACCACACTCAAGCACTCTGGGCCGCTGCTTGCCATCTTTAAATCAAAGTCATTTTCCAACAACTCCTCAATAATCTCTAGATTAAATGGCTCATCATCAACAGCCAAAATTCTTGTTAATGGCATAGTGTGTCATCCTTCTCAAAACTGATATTAATAGTTTAGTCGCAAAAAAAACACTTACCAGTAAGTAAAAGTAATTTATTTATTCTGCATCTCAGGAATACTAATATTTAAAGGCAGCGCGATTCGAATTGTTGTTCCATCCTGCTTATTTGAATGAGCAGATATAGTACCTTGATGCAACGACACAAACTCACGGCACAAAGCAAGTCCTAGCCCTGTTCCTCCAGCGCCATGATTCGTCTTACTACTTTGTACAAATTTTGCAAAAACATGCTCCAATTCATCTTCAGGTATGCCTATACCGCTATCCACAACATTAATAATAGCCTGATCATCTTGATTAATTAATGTTACTTCAATACTACTTAGAGGCTCACTAAACTTTAATGCATTGCCTAATATATTTCGCAATAGCTGATTTATTTGTTCTTCGTCACACTGTGCAATTACAGGTGTTTTTTGCGGGTAAAATAAGATTTCAATATCTTTTTCTAAAGCTGTACCTGAGACATCATCGATACTGGTTTTAATAATATTACTCAAATTATGAGGTCGGGGATTAAAGGGAAATTTACCAACATCTAATTTCGATAAATCGAGTAAATTATTTAGTAATGACAACAGCCTTTCACCACTGCGCTCTATACGCGATAAATATTTTTGCAGCTTCTCTTTAGCGAAATCCCCAGAGGTGAGTTTATCTAGTCCAAAGCGCGAAAAACTTAAAATAGAATGCATCGGAGTACGTAATTCATGCGACATATTAGCAAGAAACTCTGATTTACTATGATTGGCTGCTTCTGCGACATTTTTTGCATGTTCTAATTGTGAGGTTCGTGCTCGCACTTCTTGCTCTAGCGTATCTTTAGCTTCAAGTAATAAGTCTTCTTTCTCTTTAAGGTGAGTAACATTTTTAAAGATCACAGCAAGCGCGATTTCACCATGATGATCAATTTCATTGAACGAACCTACTAAAGGAATTTTTCCTCCTTCTTTTTGCGGCAAACTCAAGTCACAACTAAACTGACGATTTTGATTTAAGGTAGCTATTTTAGTTTTAATACTTTTACTTGATGACTCGCCAAGCATTTCAAATAACGAACGGCCTTGAAAGTCTTTTAACTGCATTTTAAATAACTTAGAGCATGCATCGTTCGCTTCTATCACGCTCCCATCACGCTCAAACAACATAATCGCGTCAGGAGTGTGTTTATAAATCACTCGTAATAAACTATCTTTTTCGATCAATGCATCAACAGTGTCTTGCAAACGCTCAACTAATTCAGTGTTATGGCGCTTTAATAGCTCTGTTTGCCATAATTTATGCAGTGATTGAAGTAACACATTTTCATTTATTGGTTTTACAAGTACATCTTCCACCCCACCTCGAATTGCTTCAATCATCGATACTTGATTGGGTTTTGAAGTAAATAATAAACAACGGCATTGAGGTTGAATTAATTTTAAATTAGAGAACACCTCTAGACCGGTTCCATCAAGCAAGCTGAAATCACTTAATAAAATATCAACTTCCTGCTGTTTAATTTTTAAAGCGGCACTGTGTAAACTATCCGCAGTGATCGTTGTAATATGAGCACCAATAAGACTTTTTTCAATTTTAGCTAACCGTTCAGGGTCATGATCAACTAATAAAACAGTGGGCAATAGCAATATGTTGTCGGAACCAAGATCTAAAACACTTTCAAGTAAAGTGCTGATCTCTTTGTTTGCAAAAAAAGGATAAATTACGATCGCATTTGGTACTAAATTATTGAGCTCGCTAAAAGCATTAAGTTGTTCCCCATACTCCGCTTTGGGCGCTAATAATACAACTTTATCTTGATGGAACTCTTTAACCAATGATTGAGCCGTTGCTATAGGTACCCCATGGGCTATCGTGACCAAATCATATTGATTGTAAGCGACCTCTTCACTTAACATCGAGAAATGAATTAATTCTATTTCACAACCTATGAGCTCCAACAATACTTTTACGCGCATTGCTAGCACACTACTACTATCTACGATTAATATTTTGCGCACTGTGCCTAGCACTCCCTTAAAAACGTTAGCGTTTTAAAAGAGTAGTTCAAATTTTTAGCATTAGTAACAAGCTAAAGAACTTTCCTCAAACTTAAATAGCATTAACCTAAATGCTTACCTAAAATGGTCAAGCTATAGTACTTGCTGTCCATGACCGCTACGTTTGGTAATTCTCCCCATTTTTGATAACCAAATTTATTAAATAGCTTTATGCTTGGTATGTTATGGCTAAAAATAAAAGCGAGTAATACTTCAATGTTTAAAAATTTTGCTTGCTGCTGTGCAAAGTGCAATAATTTTTTACCCAACCCCTGCCCTTGCGATAACGACGTTATATAAATGCTAATTTCAACAGTTCCATCATAAGCGGGGCGGCCATAAAACGATTTATAGCTCAGCCAAGCAAGTACTTTTCCGGCTTGCTCATATACATAAAGTGGTCGCTGCTGCGTATGACTTTCAAACCAAGTACGCTTTTGTTCAACACTGACGGTCTCGGTATCCGCGGTGACCATTCTGCTCGCTATGGTTTCATTATAAATTGCGACAATGGCTGGTAAATCATCAATGTTTGCTAAACGTGTCGTCATAATATTTTTTAACTGTTGTTGATCAATTAATAGCATAGTAACGTATGAGCTAAGGAAATCACCAGAGAGGAAATCTAGGTATGTTAAAAAAAATTATGTTATGTGCGATGATATTCAGTAGCAACGTATATGCACAAGTTAAAGCTCCAGCAGCTGTTAATGCGCTAGTAACACAAGATTGTGATGACTTCACAAACGTAAGCTTACGAAAGCTTCGCTCTAAAGACAGCATCAATTTATGTCAATTTAAAAACAAACCTATGCTCATCGTTAATACAGCCAGTAATTGCGGGTTTACTTCACAATTTGAAGGCCTTGAAGCGCTAAACCAAAAGTATAAAGATCAAGGCTTAGTTATTATTGGATTCCCTTCAGATGATTTCTTTCAAGAAGAAGATGACGAAAAAGAAACAGCCAAAGTATGTTTTATAAATTATGGCGTAACTTTTACCATGCTTGCCACCAGCGAAGTACGCGGAAGTGACGCGAACCCAATTTTTAAACATTTAAATGCACAAACAAGCTCACCAAACTGGAACTTTTATAAATACCTTGTTTCTGCAGATCGTAAGCATGTAGAGCGTTTTAACAGTAAAACCAAGCCTAATTCTGACAAGCTAATTAAAGCAGTAGAAAAAGCAATTTCAGATATTTAAATTTATGCTGGTATAATCCGTTGGTAGTAGGCTAGAATACTATCAAAATCGATTAAAAAAACACCAACTTTAAACGGGAGATTTTATGGCAGTGGCAAGTGCACGACACATATTAGTAGATAGCGAAGCTCAGTGCTTAGATTTAAAAAGCAAAATTGAGCAAGGTGAAGATTTTGCAGAATTAGCTAAAGCACATTCAAACTGTCCATCAGGTCAAGATGGCGGTGCATTGGGTGAGTTTGGTCCTGGTATGATGGTACCAGAGTTTGATAAGGTGGTTTTTTCTGCACCTATTAATCAAGTACAAGGCCCTGTACAGACTCAATTTGGTTACCACCTTCTTGAAGTTACTAGCCGTACGGAATAAAGTAACCTGCAAAGTTAACAATAAATAAAGCCGCTTTTGCGGCTTTATTCATTTTTATGGAAGATTATCATGAAGCTAATCGGTTCGACCACCTCTCCATTTGCTCGACGTATTCGCATTTGGGCACTTAAAAATAATGCCGATATCCAGTTTGAAAACTTAGATATTTTTTCTCCAGCAGACCGACAAGTTATGATTAATAATAACCCGGCTCGTAAAATTCCTATTTTGGTTGATAACCAACACACAATCACTGACTCCAACACGATTATTCGGTACTTGCTTAATAAAAATAAATTGCCGAGCCTAAGCTGGCAGCATGAAAACTTGCTCACCACCATCAACGCATGTAATGATTCTCTCGTAGAGGTTTTGCTATGCCAGCGCTCAGGTTTTGATACTCATTCTGATAAATTATTTTTTAATCTGCAAAATGAACGCATTGTTGAAACATTAAGCTATTTAAATAACCATTTAACTGATAATGAATTTAATAGCTGTGAATACCTCAGCATCAGTTTATACTGCTTACTTGATTGGATTTACCTTCGCGAACTGATTGACCTAACTCCTTTTAATAAGTTAATTGAGTTTCATCAGGCATATAACCTGCAAGAAGTAGCAAAGCAAACCGATCCACGAATTTAACATTAAGGGTAAACACATGAGTGATATCGAGATTGAATCGGAACTAATCAGTTTTGTAGAGAAAGTACGCCAAAGTGAGCAATTATGGGCGCTAGGCGCTGACGACGGTGGTTTTGTTGTTTGTGATTCAAACCAATTTGAAAACGCCGATGTATTACTCCTGTGGGAAAGTGAAGCTGCAGCAAAAGCCCAATGTAAAGAAGAGTGGGCAGACTATAGCCCTGTTGAAATCAACCTTGATGAATTTTTAGACGAATGGGTTGAAGATCTAAAAAGCGATGATGCACTAGTTGGCCTAAACTGGAATGATGACCAAGTTTGCGTTGAAATAGAGCCCGTAGGTCTTGCCCGCGCGTTAAGCGAATAAGCATTATTTAGCATTGCGTTACTGTGCTGGTTTATTTCCTAAACACTTGGGTATAAACTAGCGCAAGTCTTTACTTTCAAGGTACTTACGTTGAAATCCCATCTTGGTCGCCGCCCCTTTTCCACTATGGAGTTACACACCCTTTCCCATGGCTATATTTATGGGGATATTCGCTTACCTCGAGAGCAAGCTAAGCATTGGCACTTTTGGTTACCTTTGATTGCATATTACAGCGGCGCCTATAGCGATGAAATTGGCCATTTGCAGCTAAGTGATATTATTGTTCATCAGCATATTCTATGTTTTCATTTCCACACTCATGGAAAAATAAAAGCCCGTATTGTTCCCGTACACCAAGCACTATTTGATGCCGGTTTAGACGACTATATCACCTTGGTTAAACAGCAGGGGCATACTCGCTTACTATTTGACTTACCAGCAAAGTCAGGCCGATATAGCGAAAAAGTACGTATCTGGTTCTCTGGTGAAGGAGATCGCGCTGGCTACTTACAAAAGTGTGATATTCCCAGTATCGACCAACTCGGTATGAAAACAGCAATTAGTAGCCTACGCCTCAATTTTGAGCAGCAAATTCGCATTTACGCTATCCAAGCTGATAACAAAGCTGCATTTAATTACCTGCTCGGCTTTAATGAATATGAGCCTACTGATTTTGCAGATGTAGCAACCCTTAGTAATATCATCCAACAAATACGCGTAATCAACCCCCAAGCTCACTGGCAACGGTTCTTGCAGCGTCACACTATTTGATAAACCTTGTTACCAACTACTTCATTACTCACCGAGAAAAAGCTGTTAGGATGATTTGTACGCTACTAAAATTCTTTTTCTATATTTTTAGTACATAACTTCTAACAAGAAAAATCAGGATCCCCTTATGTTTATTAAAAGCCTACTGACGCTCAGTGTCGCTATTGCAGTGAGCTCAGCTCACGCTAATGAATATGTTATTGAAAAGCTGGCAAAACCAAGCTCTCAACACGTATCTTTAACCCTTGATCCAGCTCAAGATACTTTCAGTGGTATGACTGAAATTAGTCTTGAAGTTCTTAAGCCAACAAAATATATTGAGCTTAATGGAGTTGATTATGCAACTCAAATGGTCAAGCTGCTCGGCACAAAAAACTGTGATTTAAGCACTGAAATGCTAAAAACAGGTAAAGTTAAATTTAGCTGTGACGAGCAAATTCAACCTGGTAAATACACCTTAAAAATAGACTTTACTGCCCCTTATAATCGTCAAAGTGTCGGCTTATATAAAACATTAGATCAAGGGGTACCTTATCTATTTACACAATTTGAAATGAGCGATGCTCGCCGCGCCTTCCCTGTTTTTGATGAGCCAAGTTATAAGATCCCATTTCAATTAACGATTACAGCCCCGAGCTCACAAAAAGTCTATGCCAATACACCTGAGTTAAAAACCACTGTAAATGGTGATATGACGACCCACTTCTTTGATAAAACACCACCAATCCCTTCCTATTTAGTGGCAATGGCTGTTGGACCATTTGAAGAGCGTGAAGTCAAAGACATGCCAATACCTGGGCGTATTATTACTCCTCAAGGTAAAATTCATTTAGGTGAATATGCAGCACAAGCGATGCCTAAAGTGCTAGCGGCTCTTGAAGATTACTTTGGTATTCCTTACGTTTATAAAAAACTTGATTCAGTAGCTGTTCCAGAGTTTCCATTCGGCGCAATGGAAAATTCAGGCTTAGTAACATACCGTGAAGATATCTTGCTACTTGATTTAGCAACCGCTACTCGCAGTAAAAAACAACGTAACATCTCTATCATAGCGCACGAGCTTGCACACCAATGGTACGGTAATTTAGTGACCATGAAGTGGTGGAATGATTTATGGCTAAACGAAGCATTTGCAAGCTGGATGGCGGCTAAAATTACAACACAGCTAAACCCAGAATTTGAATCACACCTAGATCTACCGCAAAATAATGTAATGGCATTAGACGCTCGTTTAAGCACTAAACCAATCCGCAAACCAATTAAAACCGAAGCCGATATAATGGATGGTTTAGGCCTAGCTTACAGCAAAGGTAGCGCTGTTTTAGCTATGGTCGAGAATTGGATTGGTGAAGAAGCATTCCAACAGGGCATTCGTGCTTACCTGAAAGAGTTTTCCTATAAAAATGCAGAAGCGGCTGACTTATGGCAAGCCCTTGGTAAAGCCTCGAATAAAGACGTTGCAGGGGTTTTAAAATCGTTTATAGAGCAATCTTCTTTCCCACTCGTAAAAGTAAGCCAGCAAGGTAAAATGGTTACTATTAACCAAAGCCGCTTCACTAACGCAGGTGTTGATGCCCCCGCACAGCTTTGGAATGTACCTGTTGCAATAAAATATGGTGCTGGCGACCAAGTAAAAACTGCTAGCATACTTCTAACCAAAGAAAATCAAACCATTGAGCTTGAGTTTGAACCTGAATGGATTTATCCAGATCAAGGCGCTCTGGGTTACTACCGCTGGGTATTAGACGATAAACAGTTTGCAGCACTAATCAATAAAGCCGCCGATACATTGACTGTACGCGAACGTTTAGCGCTATTATCTGCCGCTGATGCACTGCTAGATGCCGGTGTTATTTCAGCTGCGCATTTAATGCAAACACTAGAGACCTTTATAAGTGACAAGCACCCACGTGTAGCAAATACCGCTTTGGCTTATCTAGCTTCGCAAAAGCGTACCTTTGAAGATGCAAGCAATCAGCACCTTTGGCCTGAATTTATCCGAAAGAGCATCACACCTGCAGCTAAGCAATATGGTTTAACAGCAAAAATAGGAGAAGATGCCGCAATTTCGCAATTACGCACACAGGTTGTTTCTCGTTTAGGGTTTGATGGCGAAGATCAAAGTGTGATCAATACAGCGAAAGCCCAAGCACGTGTTTATTTAAATAATCCAAGTAAAGTAGACCCATATTTAGCATCTACCTACTTAAATTTAGCTGCATTTCATGGCGACAAGAACTTACTTGACGCTTACATGAATACATTTAAAACCACTAAAGACCCACAAGTTCGCACTAAAATGCTCGCTGCGATGAGTTATTTTGGAAAACCTGAGCTACAAAAAGCAGTACTAGATTACAGCCTTACGGATGATGTGACCGCGTCAGATATGCGAACTATTTTATCTGGTCAAAAATATACACCAGAACGTGAAGCGCGATTGATCAAATGGGTTTATACCAATTACGATAGTGTGGCCGCTAATTTACCGCCATTCGCACTGCCGAACTTACCGTATTATACAACTGCCGGTTGTGATGCCAGCAGTTTAAAAACCACTCAAGCTTTCTTCACTGATAAAATATCTGAAGTGCCAGGTTATGCCCGCTCATTAAGCAAACTAGCAGAAGGCATTAACACGTGTATTGCATTAAAAGAACGTGAGTTAGCATCCGTTAATAGCTTCTTAAAGCGTTAACCTTCGCTGTAAACTAAAAAACGGCAAGCCAGTAGTTTGCCGTTTTTTCATGGGTCTGAAGATAAACAACCTAAAACTACCATTCACCGAGTTTAATAACCGATAACACCTGCTTAGTACTATTTGGCAGCTGATAATCTAGATGAGTAAATTTAACTAAAACGTTATCACAACTGCCCGACATACTACCTTCAGTGCTTCTTTCACATACCTTCAATTGATAGCTATGAGTGGGGAGTATTTTTTCAATACTATATGTGATCAGTGTTTCATCTCCACCAGGGTAAGGGTAGTTAGCTGCATTACAGCCACGTAAATTTGCAGACTCAATAAATACCGCTGCGGTTGTATTATCACCATTTAGGTTTGTCATTAATTGTGCAAAGCAACCTGCAGGTATCGGTTCATTGTTACTAACAAACTGGTTGTGCTTTATTGCATAACCCAATCCATTAATTTTTATTAAATAATCATACCTGCGGTTACCTGAAAAAAGCCTAACCATTCATAATTTTAAGCAATAATTCAATAAACTCTTTTGCCGATTTTTCAGTGCCTATTTTAAACGCAACACCATAATGTATTGGATTCGCACTTTTATAAATTCGAGTAGGAAAGCGGGTCATCTCATTATTATGAAAAACATCGCTGATCCGTGAAACCCCATCAAGTGCAGAAAAATCATCACTAAACACTTCAAAAGCTGGGCGAATGACAATTTTAGGTTGGCCGCCTTCAATATGTAAATAAATGGCTTCTTTTGAACTTGGTAGCATAAACTCGGTAATATTCTTTATTTTAAAATTGCTACGACACTTAAGTGCTATTAACTGCTCTGTTACTTGCTCTGCGCTGACTGGCATAATGATCCTTGTTAATTCATTACAATAACGTGATGGCTTACACTACAGTAAAACCATTTAAATAGGTTTAATTAACCACTGCTATGATTAATTAAACCAGCCTTTACTTTGTGCAGACAAAAGCAAGTTGATTATTTAAGTAGCTCATACGAGTAATTTTCGTCTCGCAGTAAGGTGTTAAATCTAGCCACAGGGATACAATCTCAGGTTCACTCAGGTTGCGTTGATAAACGCGATTATCCACAGCATAAATTACAGTGTCTGCACCTTTAAATGCATAGTCTTGCACAGATTTCGGTAACCTAAATAAATCCGTTACTTGATTTTGTTTTGCATCAAAACTTGCCAGCCACTGCTGTTGCTGCTTTGTATAGTTAAAAGTATAAGCACCAAGCTGTTTATTGAACGTAAGCGTGCGGCCAATGTCACTCGCAACTACTTCTGGTTTCGCAGCAGCTACATGGGTGTACTGCAGTGTATGAGGTTTACCTAGAATAAACATCACCACGTCATTATTAATACCCCACGCATGATAACCAACGGGTTCTACCCACTCAAAAATACGCCTTGGCGCAACGTTTTTATCAAACGGATATTGCCATAACTTTTGCTTACCATTAGCTTCAACAACAATTGCAGAAAGAGCGCTGCCGTCAGGTGTTAAGGTAGGCGAATACTCGCTCACAGCAGTATTCGTTAAATTAGTTGTTTGCTGATCGGCGAAATTATAAAAAACGAGCTCTGTTTGGCTTTGCTCATTATTTTGCACTTCTTTAGTGAAATAAATACCACTTTTGGTAAGTAGGGGCTGATTATTGTAAACATCGCCATCAGTAATACGACTAACCTGTAAACCATACTCAGTATTAACATCAGCGAGTAAGATTTCGCTTTTTGGCATAGCCGCTAAACTCGAATACGACGTTATTGCTAAAGTGGCCATTAAGCCCAGCAAAGGTGAAATCAATTTCATATGAATCTCTCATTATTATTCTTCCTCTATAATAGCGCTAATTAAGTGCGCCTGTCACTTGACCTAGCCCCTAACTAACCCTTATAACTAGGGTGCTACTTAAAATGAGAACAACTATGTCAGCTAAACATCCTATTATTGCAATCACGGGTTCATCGGGTGCGGGTACTACCACCACTACAAATGCTATTAAGCATATATTTCGCAGTCTTAATATCGAGGCCGCGTTTATAGAAGGTGATAGCTTTCACCGCTATACACGCCCAGAAATGGATAAAAAAGTACGCGAAGCGCAACAAGAAGGTAAACACATTAGCTACTTTGGCCGTGAGGCAAATGACTTTGCGGCACTGGAAGGGTTATTTAGTAATTATGGGGATACTGGCGCCGGCAAGTTACGTCGCTACTTACACACATTTGATGAAGCTGTGCCATATAACCAACTACCCGGTACGTTTACTCCATGGCAAGAGCTTGAAAATAACACTGATATCTTATTTTACGAAGGGCTTCATGGTGGCGTAGTCGATCAAGATCATGATGTTGCTAAACACGTCGATTTATTGATTGGCATGGTGCCAATCATCAACCTTGAGTGGATCCAGAAATTAATTCGCGACACATCTGAACGAGGTCACTCTCGTGAAGCTGTGATGGGCTCAATAGTTCGCAGTATGGATGATTATATTAATCACATTACACCGCAGTTCTCGCGTACCCATATCAACTTTCAACGCGTACCAACGGTTGATACCTCAAATCCTTTTAGTGCAAAAGATATTCCATCCCTTGATGAAAGCTTTGTTGTTATTCGCTTTAGAGGTATTGACGATGTTGATTTTCCTTATTACTTACGCATGATTGAAGGCAGCTTTATGTCGCGTATTAATACACTTGTAGTACCGGGTGGAAAAATGGGTCTTGCGATGGAGTTAGTTTTAACCCCACTCATTAAAGATATTATCTTAAAAAAACGCGCCCTTGCCGAATTAGCTCCTGTTGACTTACCTATTTAAAAAAACCGCTTGCTGAAATAAATAGCTTATGTATACCCAAGCCACCTCAAGATACAGAATTCAGCGTTTCACAGGGGCTTAATATCAAGGCGTTACTTTGCAGCAATGGCAATCCCTTTTAAGAAGGAACAACGATGAGAGTAAGTTCCTGTGAAACGCCCAAAGGGTTAGTTTAAAAGCGATTTATACTGCGTTATTGATTTTAACAAGGGAACAACCATTATTTGCAATCAATGCCTTGTCTAAATCGCTTTTAATTCCAACGACGCTCGCATCTTGAGGTGGCTTGGGTATACACTACTGACTTCATCATAAAAGGAGAAGTCAGTATGACAGAGTCACTTCGCATTATTGTGGGATCAAAAAATCCAGTGAAGATAAGTGCGGCACGCAGTATCTTTCATCTCTTTTACCCTAACATAGCTATAGATTGCCAAGGTGTTAACGCTCCATCAGACGTACCGGATCAACCTATAGGTGAAGATGAAACCCGAATTGGCGCACAAAATCGCGTATTACATTGCCAACAGCACTATCAAGCCGATTTTTACGTAGCAATGGAAGGTGGTGCAGAGCAATTCAGCTACGGGCCTGCGACCTTTGCTTATGTTGTTATTGCTGATAACCAACAACGTGCAATAGGCCGCAGCAGTAATTTACCACTTCCGCAGAGTCTTTATAACGCATTACTGCAAGGTAAAGAGCTAGGTGATGTTATGGACAATGCGTTTAATACAACCAATATAAAACAACAAGGTGGGGCTATTGGCCTACTTACTAACCATCATGCCACACGTGAAAGCACATACACACAAGCCCTGACCCTCGCTATGGCACCTTTTTTACACCCGGATCTATACAGTAAGGAAGTTTAATGAAGTATACCCACGTTTTATTTGATGCAGACGAAACCCTATTCAGCTTTAATGCCTTTGCAGGTTTAAAAAGAATGCTCGCCACTTATGGCGTGGATTTTAATGAGGCCGACTACCAGCATTATCAAGTGACCAATAAATCATTATGGCTTGCCTACCAAGACAATAAAATTACTGCCAGTCATTTACAAGTAACACGCTTTAGTGAGTGGGCAACAAAACTCAACGTGCCAGCGCAGCAACTTAATGATAATTTTTTAACCGCGATGGCCGAGATCTGCCAACCACTTCCAGGTGCTGTCGAATTACTTAATAGATTAAAGCCTCATGCCAAACTTGGCATTATCACCAATGGTTTTACACAATTACAAGCCCGTCGCTTAGAACACACAGGCCTAAAAGACATGTTTGACTGGTTGGTTATATCAGAACAAGTAGGCATTGCAAAACCGGCCGTTGCAATTTTTGATCACACCTTTAACCTAATGGGTAACCCTAACAAAGAACATATTTTAATGGTCGGCGATACTGCAAACAGTGATATTTTGGGTGCACAAAATGCGGGGATTGATAGCTGCTGGTTGCAGCATCCAGGGGTTGTGTTGCCTGAAGGAATAAAACCAACTTATCACGTTACCGAGCTTGTACAGCTGCAAAATATTTTAGGCTTGTAAAAACTTAGTATTAAAGGCTAGGCAAAAAAAATGACGCTAAATAGCGTCATTTTTTATAACTGTTTTTTAAGCGCTACTATTAAGCTGTAGCTACTTCTAAGCCTGGTGCTGGCATAGTAACTGGGTTTTCAAACGTAGCCCATTCCCATGCTGACTCGGTCGCCATAATTTTACGAAGTAACTTGTTGTTTAAGTCATGACCTGACTTATAAGCGGTAATTTTGCCTAAGATGTTGTGGCCTGTCATAAACATGTCACCAACACAGTCTAAAATTTTATGCTTAACAAACTCATCGCTATAACGCAGACCGTTAGGATTAAGTACTTTAAACTCATCCAAAACTACGGCGTTATCCATGCTACCACCTAGTGCTAGGTTATTTGCATGCATGTATTCTATATCTTTCATAAAGCCAAATGTACGTGCACGGCTAATTTCTTCAGTGAAGCTTTGCGTAGTAATATCTAAACCGATACGTTGGCGGCTTTCATTGATTGCCGGATGATCAAAAGCGATTTCAAAGTCGATATGAAAACCATCATATGGTTCTATCTCAGCCCATTTATCACCTTCTTCAATGCGTACTTTTTCTTTAATACGAATAAAGCGCTTAGCGGCATTTTGCTCTGCTATGCCGCCTTTTTGTAACAAGTAAATGAATGGTAATGCACTACCATCCATTATTGGTACTTCTGAGCTATCTAATTCAACAATTAGATTATCGATACCCATTGCCGCTACTGCTGCAATTAAGTGCTCAGTCGTTGATAAGCGAACACCATCTTTATTTGTTAAACAGGTACACAATTGCGTATCACCAACGGCTTCAGGTGTTGTTTCAAAATCAACAACCGGATCAAGGTCGACACGACGAAATACAATCCCAGTATTTGCGCTCGCAGGTCGGAGAGTTATTGTGACCTTCTCACCTTTATGAAGTCCAATTCCTATGGCTTTGACTATTTCTGCAATCGTACGCTGTTTAATCATAGGTTCGCTCACTTATAGTTACAGTTAGACGGCGGATTATATCACAGATACGACCAGCTGCCAAATTCGTTTGTTTTTTAATCAGCACTTTTACATTTTGATTAGTCTGCTTGTTTTCTTAAAAAAGCAGGAATGTCAAAATAATCACCACCATCCGATTTGTCTGATTTTTTACTACCATTCTCAACAGTTTTACTTGCGCTTGTTTGTGGATTCATCGTCGAATCATGCTTTTCAGCTTTAGCTGCAGAGCTTGTTTCTTCACTGCTGCCTTGACTTGCAAAGCTTGGCACGTACATGCCACTTGTTTGACTGCTTGAACCACTAACATCAGAACCTGACGCTTTCTTAAAGCCATTATCAACAATACCAAACTGTGGACGACGATCGCCGCCTAAACCCGTAGCAACAACTGTAACACGTAGTTCGTCTGTCATTTCAGGGTCGATTACCGCACCCACAACCACCGTTGCGTTTTCAGATGCTAATGCTTTAACGTGATTACCGACAATTTCAAACTCTTCAATCGCAATGTCCATACCTGCGGTGATATTAACCAAGATACCTTTAGCACCCGTTAAATCAACATCTTCAAGTAATGGGCTAGAAATAGCGGCTTCAGCTGCTTCTTGTGCACGATCAGGACCCGATGCCGACGCTGTGCCCATCATCGCAGTACCCATAGCAGACATAACTGTACGTACGTCGGCGAAATCCACGTTAATCAAACCAGAGCGTGTAATTAACTCCGCAATACCTTGAACCGCACCAAATAATACGTCATTTGCTTTAGCGAACGCATCTAGAAGTGTAGTCCCTTTACCTAAAACTTTAAGCAATTTATTGTTAGGAATTGTAATAAGTGAATCTACAATTTCTGACAATTCGTTAATACCTTGATCAGCGGCTGCTGCACGTTTCTTGCCTTCAAAATCAAACGGACGCGTTACAACTGCCACTGTTAAAATACCCAGTTCTTTCGCTATTTTTGCAACCACGGGTGCTGCGCCAGTACCTGTACCGCCACCCATACCAGCTGCAATAAATACCATATCTGCACCTTCAAGGCTGGCACGAATTGTATCTGCATCTTCCTCCGCAGATTGACGGCCAACATCAGGATTTGCCCCAGCACCTAGCCCAGATGTGATCTGAGTACCAAGTTGCACCGTAATATCAGCTGAAGAATTACGTAATGCTTGCGCATCCGTATTTGCAGCGATAAAACGCACACCTTCAATTTGCTGTTTAACCATGTGCTCAACCGCGTTACCGCCGCCACCGCCCACGCCTATTACTTTTATGACAGCTTCTTCGCTGTGTTGTTCCATAATATCAAACATGTTTACTCTCCGACTTGAGCATTAAAACTCGCCTTGAAACCACTTAGTTATGCGGCTCCACAAATTGTTATCACCTTCAGGTTTCGACTTTTGTGCATTCATCGATTGCATTGTGCGGCCGTACTGCAATAAACCAACCGCGGTTGCATATGAAGGGTCATCTACATAATCAGTCAAGCCAACTATCCCGATTGGCTTTCCTACTCTTACTGGCATTTGGAAGATATCTTCAGCTACTTCCATCGCGCCCGCCATTTTAGCACTACCGCCTGTAATGACGAGTCCTGCTGCAATTTGGTCTTCTAACCCTGAACGACGGATTTCTTCCATCGCCAGTTCAAATAATTCTCTAAAACGTGGCTCTACAACCTCAGATAAGGTATGACGCGACATTAAACGCGCTGGCCGACCACCTACACTCGGTACTTCAATCGTATCTTCACTGCTGGCCATTTGGCTGCTCGCACACGCATATTGTACCTTGAGTGATTCAGCATGCGAAATCGGTGTACGAAATATTTTTGCAATATCACCCGTTACTTGATTTCCCGCAACGGGGATAACTGCAGAGTGACGCAGCGCACCATTAATATAAATAGTGATGTCCATTGTGCCACCACCAATATCCAATACAGCAACGCCTAGCTCTTTTTCGTCATCGGTTAATACTGAGTAACATGACGCTAAAGCAGTAAAAATGAGTTGATCAACTTCAAGCCCGCAACGCTCTACACATTTCTCAATATTCTTTGCCATGTCATTAGAGCAGGTAATGATGTGAGCACGAGCTTCCATTCGTACGCCGCTCATACCTAAAGGATTTTTTATCCCTTCTTGCATATCAATACTGTATTCTTGTGGTAATGCATGCAACATTTTGCGTTCAGCAGAAATTGGTACTGAACGTGCTATATGAATAACATTATCAATGTCTTCATCTGTCACTTCGGTATTATTAATTGCAACAACACCATTTTCATTTTGACACTGAATATGCTTTCCTGAAATCCCCAAGTAAACTGAACTAATACGGCAATCAGCCATTAATTCTGCTTCATCGATAGCCCGACGTATTGATTCAGACACTAAATTGAGATCGTTAACACCGCCTTTATCCATACCATGAGATACTTGGCTGCCAACCCCAACAATGCTGAGTTTGTTATCTGCGGTGATTTCACCAACCGTGGCCACCACTTTTGAGGTGCCAACGTCTAATCCTATCACGAGGTTTCTTTCTGCTGACTTAGTCATGCCTTACTCTTATTTTGTATTTGCTCTTCTTCCAGGAGCTTCCAGCTCACAGCAAGACCGGTATCATACCGTAAATCCACAACATCTACTTGTGCATCTGCACGTTTTTCCATGCGTGGGTAAATATCTATAAACCGTTGTACCCGTTTAGCTTTTTCTTTGCGCCCTAAATTAAGACGGATACCGTTTTCAAGCCATAACTGCCATGAAAAACGCTCTGACAAAGCTAAACTTGTTAACTTAAAATTATTTAATGTGAGCATTTCATCAAACTGTTTAAAGGCAACCCATGCTTCAAACTCACTACCTTCGGGGCCATACAGTTGCGGTAACTCAACACTGAGCTTTGAACTTGCAGCCTGAAATACTTCACCTTTTTGGTTTATGAGTAAATCACTATTCCAAACAGCCACGGCTTGATGCTCAACTACATATACTTGTAGTGTATCTGGCCATTGCTTACGTACTGATGCGGTTGCGACCCAAGGTAACTCTTGCACCAAATACTGTACATGCTTAACATCTAAATCAAAAAAACTCGATAAGTCAGCTTTTTTTATTGCGCCAATAATAGCTTTTTCATCGGTATATTCGGGTTCGCCTAATACCGTTAAGTGCTTTATTTGCGCATCTTTATTTTCTACCAGCCACTGCCTTACGCCACTCGTTATTTGCACTAAGCCAAATACAACGATTAAAAAAAAGCTAACACCAAAAATTAGCGACCAATTTAGTTGCTGTTTTAATTGTTGCGCTTTTTCTAAAAAGGCATGCATATTAAAGCGTTTGCTCCAAAATGCGAACAACTAATTGCTCAAAGCTTGCGCCGTTTGCTTTAGCCGCCATTGGCACCAATGATTTCTCAGTCATTCCGGGCACTGTATTCACTTCTAATAGGTAAAAATTACCATCCGCATCTTGCATGGCATCAACACGCCCCCAGCCACTGGCGCCCACTAATTCAAATGCAGCAAGTGCCATTGCCTGTAAATGCTCAGTATCACTAGCAGATAAATCTGCCGGACAGTGATATTGCGTCGTATTTGATTGATACTTTGCTTGATAATCATAAAAGCCATTTGGTGTGGTCATTTCAATTACCGGCTGTACGTCATCACCCAATACTGTAATGGTAAATTCACGCCCTGTTATCCATTGCTCTACTAATACTTGGCTATCGAATTTAAATGCCTCAGCTAAAGCAGCATCCAGTTCTTGTGCATTGTTTGCTTGCGCCATACCAATACTAGAACCTTCATGTGATGGTTTAACCATTACTTTTTTTAGCTCATTCATTATCGCGGTTGTATCAAAGCCATGTTTGCTATCAACCACCGCGTAAGGTGCTGTGCTTAAGCCCGCTGATTTAAATAAGTGCTTACAGCGGATTTTATCCATTGCCAACGCTGATCCTAATACGTTACTGCCTGTATATGGCAACCCCATAAATTCAAGCGCGCCTTGAATAGTGCCGTCTTCACCACCGCGGCCATGTAGAGCAATAAATACACGTTCAATACCTAATTCTTTTAATTGCCACAAAGGCTGCTCTTTTGGGTCAAACGCAATAGCATCAACGCCCGCATTTTGTAATGCGTTCAATACAGCCTGCCCTGATTTTAGTGATACTTCGCGCTCTGCTGAGTGACCACCTAACAACACGGCAACTTTGCCAAATTGCGTATTTAATTGCGTCATACTTTTACCTGTTTCAATTGCTCTATCGACAACGATGTTGCTGCGAGTGTTTTTACTAATTGGCCAATATTACCAGCGCCTTGCGTCAATACTAAGTCATTATCTTGTAATATGTTTGCTAATACACCCGCTAACTCCGAGCTGCTAGCAATATGCAATGGCTCTTTGCCTCTTTGGCGCAAACTACGACAAAGGCTTTTACTGTCAGCACCTATAATCGCCTCTTCGCCAGCGCTATATACATCTAAGAGTAGAAGCTGATCAACATCAGCCAATACTTTAACAAAGTCTTCATACAAATCACGCGTACGCGAAAAGCGATGTGGCTGATAAATCATGACTAGGCGTTTATCAGGCCAACCTTCTCGTACTGCGGCAATAGTGGCGGCCACTTCAGATGGATGATGACCATAATCGTCTACCAGCATCACATTACCACGCTCATTTTCAAACTCGCCATAGTGCTGAAAACGACGTCCGATGCCTTCAAACTGTTGTAAAGCTTCTAAAATTGCGTGATCGGCTATCTTTTGATCTTTTGATACTGCAATAGCGGCCGTTGCATTAAGTGCGTTATGTTTGCCTGGCATATTTAACTTCACGCTCAGCTCATCGCCTTGCTTATTACGCACTTTAAACTGACTTGTATTTGCTGTTTGGCTAAAGTCAGTCATACGGTAATCAGCATCAGCAGCCTCACCATAGGTGATCACAGGGCGACCAAAGCGCGGTATCAGCTCAGCAGCCACTTCAGAATCAATACAGACAACGGCAAGACCATAAAATGGTAAGTTATGAATGAAATCGACATAGGTGTCTTTCATTTTTTCCAAACTACCACCGTAGGTATCCATGTGATCTTCTTCTATATTTGTGATCACTGAAACCATTGGCTGTAAATGTAAAAATGATGCGTCACTTTCATCCGCTTCAGCGATTAAAAAATCACTTTTCCCCACTTTAGCATTGCTACCAGCACTGTTAAGCAAGCCACCAATAATAAACGTTGGATCAAGCCCTGCTTGGCCATATATACTGGCGATTAAACTCGTTGTTGTCGTTTTACCATGCGTACCAGCGATGGCAATACCATGGCGAAAACGCATAAGCTCAGCGAGCATTTCAGCGCGACGTACAACAGGTATACGCGCCGCTTTGGCCGCTATTATTTCTGGGTTTGTTTCGTCAATCGCACTTGAAACAACAACCACATTGGCATCTTTTATATTATTCTCGTGATGACCTATAAATACTTCGGCGCCAACTTTAATTAAGCGCTCAGTCATCGCACTGTGCGCAATATCAGAGCCCGTAATTCGGTATCCTTCAAATGCAAGCACTTCAGCAATACCACCCATGCCCGCGCCACCAATGCCTATAAAGTGAATAGTATCTATTCGTCTCATGGCTGGACGATTAGTTTTTTGAGCGACGTTTGTCGATTTATTAAATTCGTTCACACAGTTCTCTTTTTATTTGTTACTTGCTCACAATGTTTGGCAACCTGCGCCGTCGCATTTAGCACAGCAAGACCTTTAGCGCGGCTTGCCATTTCATTAATTAACTCAGGCTCATTTAAATACGGGCTCAATAACAAGGCAAGTGCCTGTTGATTAAACTGCCCCTGCGGCATGAGTAATGCCGCATTGCCTTCAACTAAAAATTTTGCATTTGCGGTTTGGTGATCATCCACCGCATGAGGATAAGGCACAAACACCGCCATTTTACCTGCGGCAGCTATCTCGCTTACAGTTAACGCACCAGCACGACAAATAACAATATCAGCCCAACTATAAGCAGCATCCATATCATCTATAAATTCAGCAACTTTAACTTGCTCGGTACTCATTTTTTGCTCTGTGTATGCTTCACTCACAGCGCCTAAATGCCCTTTCCCAGTTTGATGCCAAACATTTATTTCACATACACTAGTAAGCTGCGCAAACGTTGTTGGTAGTGTGATGTTAAGTACCTGAGCACCTAATGATCCCCCTACCACCAGCATATTGATTGGATTGCTAGCATTGCGAACTGGTACATGAGCAACGCTTTCGCGTACTGGGTTACCCACCACTTCACATGCACCTTTAGCAAACGCGCTCGGAAAGGCAGCCAACACCTTATTCGCAAATTTTGCTAGCCACTTATTACTCATTCCGGCCACCGCATTTTGCTCATGGATCACCAGCGGAATACCTAAACTTTTTGCCGCAATACCGGTCGGTCCTGTTACATACCCCCCCATTGCTAACACAACATCAGGGCGCTGTTTTTTCAGCACTTTGCGCGCTTGTAAAATGGCATTAATAACCATAAAAGGCGCTTTAATTAACCGTGCGAAGCCATTGCCACGTACGCCTTTGACATTTATAAAATCAATATCAATATTGTGCTTAGGGACTACTTGCGCTTCCATACGATCAGCGGTACCAATCCAGCTTACTTGCCAGCCTTGCTGTTTAAGGTAATCAGCCACAGCAATCCCTGGGAATATATGCCCTCCCGTACCACCAGCAACGACTACTAATTTTTTACTCATCGTTTACCTCCTCGGGATGTTGCTTGTTTGGTTGCCATTTTTGTTTCAAAATCTACTCGCAATAGAATTCCCGCTGCGATTGTCATAATTAATAAACTAGAGCCGCCATAAGAAACAAACGGTAAAGTGAGTCCTTTGGTTGGTAAAATACCCGCACTTGCGCCGACATTTACCATGGTTTGAAACGCAAACCAAATACCAATCGCAAACGCAAAGTAGCCTTCGTATTCTTTGCCACATTTTAATGCTTGTTGACCAATTAATAATGCTCTAAATACCAAGGTGCCGAACACCAATAAAATACTTAATACACCAACAAAACCGAGCTCTTCGCCAATCACTGCAAAAATAAAGTCATTATGTGCCTCAGGTAAATACTGCAACTTTTGAACGCTATTACCTAACCCTTGACCAAACCAACCACCTTGACCATATGCCATTAGCGATTGCACCAACTGATAGCCTTTACCAAACGGATCGTCCCATGGTTCTAAAAAGCCAACCACTCGCGCCATCCTATATGGCTCTACAATGATCAACAGCACGACTAAACCAATACCAGTTAAAATCAGTGCGAAAAACTGCCATAGCTTAGCGCCAGCTAAAAATAATAAGCCAACGGTGGTAACAAACATCACCACCACAGTCCCGAGATCTGGCTGTAATAAAATTAATGCGGCATACACAGCAAACACTGCAATAGGTTTAGCAAAACCTTTGATGTTCTCTTGTACTTCAGCGCGTTTACGCACTAAATAACCCGCTATATAGCTAAAAAAGTACAACTTTGCAGCTTCAGCAACTTGAAAACCCACTGGCCCAATAGGGATCCATCGTTTGGCGCCATTTACTTCTCGCCCAACAATCAGCACCACAATCAATAACACCATACCCAATAATAGTAAGTATGGGTTAGAGCGTTTCCACCATGTCATAGGCACACAACACGTAATCCAAAAGAGCGCTAGACCCATAGCTAAAAACATACTATGGCGAATAATAATATGATACGGATTGTCAAATAGTCGCTCAGCGGCAGGCATTGAAGCACTTGTAACCATGACAAAGCCCAAACCAATTAACATAATCACACAATACAACAGTGGAGCATCATACAACTGTGCTGATTGCTTGGGGGTTAATGCATCACGAATATCAGCAAATGTTGTCATAGCGACACCCGCTTTACACATTCGCTAAAATGATCGCCGCGTTGCATGTAATTATTGTACATATCAATGCTGGCACAGGCTGGGGCAAGTAACACAATGTCTTGGGCAACAGCAAGTTGCTTAGCAAGCTCAACTGCTTGTTCCATATTTTGCGTTAAATGGCTTTTGTTTGTTAGCGCTGCTAGTGCATTGGCATCTTTACCAAAACAAATAAGCGCTTTTACTTGCGCTTGTAAATACGGTTTTAAGCTATTGAGATCTGCGCCTTTAGCATCCCCTCCAGCAATCACAATTAGCTGCTTAGCTTGATCTGATAAACTATCTATTGCTGCGATAGTTGCACCGACGTTCGTTGCTTTAGAGTCATTAAAATATTTAACTCCTGCAAGTTCTGCTACAAATTGGCAGCGATGAGCCAAGCCATTAAATTGGCTAAAAGCTTCATGGTAGGCAGTTTTACTAATCGAAAATGGGCTCAATAATGCCATTACTGATAAAGCATTTAAGTGATTATGACGCCCAACTACCTTTAAACTATCTACAGGTAATAACGCTTGCTGCATTGCACTAAACTGGGCGCAACCGTCTTTGTAGGTAATCGAGTAATCAGCATCACTAATGCCAAAACTCAACTGTGGTTGCTGTGTGGTATGTGTTGCACTATCAGCAGCATTTACCACTGCAAGTTCTGTATGTCGGTAAATTGTTAGTTTTGAGTCAATATAAGCGTGATAATCAGCATAACGATCTAGGTGATCTTCAGATATATTCAGTACTGTTGCACTCGTTGATTTTAAACTGTGTGTAGTGTCTAGTTGAAAACTCGATAGCTCTAATACATACACATCAAAGTCAGCACTGAGTAAATCCAGTACGGCAGTTCCAATATTTCCACCTAAACCAACTTTGTACCCTGCAGCTTTAAGCACTTCATAAGCCAAGGTAACAACGGTTGATTTACCATTAGAGCCTGTCACCGCTACAACGGGTTTTGTATTTAAGCGGGCAAACAGTTCAACATCACCAATCACTTCTACGCCCGCAGCCATTGCGGCGACAACTGCGGGTGTCGTCAAACTCAAACCAGGGCTAATGATGATTATATCAGTGCTGTTTAGATTTGCAGTTGCCAAGTCACCAAAGTGAGTTTCTAAATTAGGCGCATGCTGTTTAAGCCAATCAGCGCCAGGTGGACAACTGCGACTATCAACAATATAAGGAGTAAAAGCATGAGACATTAAAAAACGCACAATGCCCAGACCGGTAACACCGAGTCCGAGCACTGTTATATGTTTGTTTTTTATCTCGTTTAAATACGTCATTTACCTAATCTTTAATGTAACTAGACCCGCTAACACGAGCACGATCGAAATAATCCAAAAACGTACGATAACACGAGGCTCTGGCCACCCTTTTAATTCATAGTGATGATGGATTGGCGCCATTCTAAAAATCCGCTGGCCACGTAACTTATAGGAACCAACTTGCAAAATAACCGACAAGGCTTCCATTACAAATACTCCGCCCATTATCACTAATACCAATTCTTGACGGACTAATACCGCAATAATTCCCAGCGCTCCACCTAAAGCAAGAGATCCTACATCACCCATAAATACTTGCGCTGGATAAGTGTTAAACCATAAAAAACCAAGCCCTGCCCCGACGATCGCAGTACATACCACAACTAACTCACTGGCTAATGGTAAGTGTGGAATGTGTAAATAAGCTGAGAAGTTTACGTTACCGGTTAAATAAGCAATGATTGCCAATGCCGCAGCCACTAAAATTGTTGGTACAATCGCTAAACCATCTAAACCATCGGTAAGGTTTACCGCATTAGATGTTCCAACAACGACAAAATACGTCATTACGATGTAAAACAAACCCAGTTGCGGTAATACATCTTTAAAAAATGGCACAACTAACGATGTTTCATTTGCATGATTTGCTGTAAAAAATAAAGCGCAAGCAACCACCAATGCAATTACTGACTGCCAAAAGTATTTCCATCTGGCGATCAAGCCTTTTGGATCTTTGCGGATCACTTTACGATAATCATCAACAAAACCCACCAGACCCAACGAACCAATCACAAATAATGTAGCCCACACATACTTATTGGCTAAATCTGCCCATAATAATGTACTGGTAAAAATAGACGCTAAAATTAATAGGCCACCCATTGTAGGTGTGCCCTTTTTAGATAAATGCGACTCTGGGCCGTCATTTCTGACAACTTGGCCTATTTGCATTCTTTGCAAAGCGCGGATCAGTTTAGGACCAAAATATAATGAGATTAATAACGCCGTTAAAATACCAAATACAGCGCGTACAGTAAGGTATGAAAATACATTAAATGCACTGTAATATTGGGTTAAATACTCTGCCAGCCAAACTAACATTCAGATACTCCATTGTGGCCACTTTGCTGGCTATTAACTAAATCTTGTACAAGTAATTCCATTCGAGAACTGCGCGATCCTTTTACGACTATGGTGGTTTTTTGTGATGTGTTAGCTAAGCCAGCTTGCAATTGTAGTAGGAGTTGATCACGGCTTGAAAAATGACGATTCGGTTTTTCAAATTCATCACTCGCATATTTGCTCAGTACACCAAGAGTATAGAGTTCATCAATACCTTTTTGCTTAGCATACTCGCCGACTTGTTGATGATACATACGAGCGTCTTCACCAAGCTCACCCATATCACCAAATGCTAAAATACGTTGACCTTGTATATCGCTCAATAAATCGATTGCTGCTTTTACCGATTGCACATTCGCATTGTACGTGTCATCAATGACGGTTAATGTATCGCTAACTTTTATGATATTGACACGCCCTTTAACTTCTCCCATTGAGCCAAGCGCAGCTGCAATATTTTCAAAGCTAACTCCAAACTCACTGGTAAGTGCTGTAGCAATCAATGCGTTTGCAACGTTATGTCGCCCAGGTAAAGCAAGCCTTACTGGTACTCGTTTTTCTTTAGTGCAAATAAAGAAAGAGGCGTGAGCCTGCTCATCTAAGCTGATATCCTCAGCCCAGATATCCAGCTTTTCACTGCTTGAAAAGCACTTAATATTGCGTCCTTGTAATTTATTAAGCCAACGGTCACTAAATTCACTGTCGCAATTAACAATGGCTACGCCGTGCTCTTTCAAACCATCGTAAATTTCACCTTTGGCAGTGGCAACGCCCTCCAATGAACCAAACCCTTCAATATGTGCAGCAGCCACATTACACACCACAGCCACATCCGGTTTAGTCATCGCCGCAGTATAGGCAATCTCACCGATGTGATTGGCGCCAAGCTCAATAACGGCGTATTGATGATGAGGCTCCAAACGTAATAAAGTCAGAGGTACGCCAATATCGTTGTTAAAATTACCTTTTGTTGCAAGCACGTCACCATGAGAGGCTAAAATAGCAGCACACATTTCTTTTACAGTAGTTTTGCCAACACTGCCTGTAATTGCAATTGTTTTTGGTGCAACGCTAGCCATTACCGCTGAGCCAATTTCACCCAAAGCAATTCGTGTATCTGCCACTACAAACTGAGGCAAATCACATTCAATAGCATGATCGACAATAGCTGCGATAGCGCCTTTTTCTTTTGCTTGCTGAATAAATTTATGGCCATCGAAATTAGGCCCTTTTAATGCTAAAAACACCTCACCATCACATACTGTGCGGGTATCCGTGTTAATATTTATAATCGTTTGATTACCACCTTGGTAATCGGTTGCCAGCACATTTGCTAGCCAATCAAAATCCATAGGGATCATAACTGCGATCCTCTTCGTTGTTGTTCTTTTAGATGTTGTTGTACAAACTTACGATCACAAAAATCAAGGCGCTGAGTACCGACAATTTGATAGTCTTCATGCCCCTTACCTGCAATCAAGATCACTTCACTTGGCTGTGCATTATCAATCGCATAAGCAATAGCTGCCGCGCGATCAGCTTCTAAATGAATAGCCTTGCCCTGTGTAAACCCTACTGCTACATCGTTAATGATCTGCCACGGATCTTCGCTGCGTGGGTTATCACTGGTCACAATAACCTTATTAGCATGTTGCTCTGCCGCGTGGGCCATCATAGGGCGCTTACCTTTATCTCGGTCACCACCACAACCAAAAACGCAGCTCACACCACCCGGAACATGTTGTTGTAATGCTTGTAGTGCAAGAGCTAATGCATCTGGTGTATGTGCATAATCAACAATACAGGTTGGTTGGTTAGGTGCACTAAACGCCTGCATACGCCCAGCAACAGGCTGTAAACTTACACACCCAGCAGCAAGTCTATCCAGCGGATACCCTAAACCTAGCAGCGTCGCAATCGCGGCCGCTAAATTATATAAGTTAAATTCACCAAAGAGCGGGCTATTAATTGAGATATTACCCCAACTTGTTGTTAATGTAGCTGAAATACCTTCTTTATGGTAACTAACATCAGTAAAGTACACATATTTAGCACCTGTAGGAACAAGCCCTTTTCGCCCATAACATACTAGGTTGGTAAAATCGTATTCCTTTAGCCAATTTTGAACCTGACTATCATCTTGATTGAGTACCACTAACTGCGCGTTAAAATCACGTAAAAGCATTAGCTTTGCAGCAGCGTAGCTTGCCATATCACCATGGTAATCTAAGTGATCACGTGACAAATTAGTAAATACCGCAGCTTTAAATGTTGTTTTTGCAACACGCTGCTGTACTAAACCATGCGATGATACTTCCATGGCAACTAACGTGTTTTTCTGTGTAATAAGTTCAGATAAAATTCTCTGTAAATCAACACACGATGGCGTGGTATTAATCAGTGGCGTTAGCTGTTCAGGTTGGCCATAACCCAAAGTGCCAATAATCGCCGACGCGGTATCGCAATAATTAGCTAAGTGAGCAATCATTGCTGTAGTCGTCGACTTCCCGTTTGTACCTGTTACACCAATTAACTCAAGCTGCTTACTTGGCCGCTGGTAAAAATGACTCGCTAATGCTGGTAATTTTTTATCTAAATCAGAGACCAAGTACAACGGCTCAAAGTCACTCTCAAATTCACACAAGCGATCCGCTATAACTGCTGCCGCACCATTTTCAATTGCTTTTTGTATAAACTGACCACCATCTAATTCATGGCCTTTAATTGCAACAAATACATCACCTGGCTCTACATCTCGGCTGTCCAAGCGTAACTCGTTCACTAATAAGCTACTGGCCGCTATCTCTAAGTGCTTTAAAATTGTTTGTAAATCACGCATCATCATCTTTGCCTTTGACGTAAGCAACCGAGCCTTTATCGGGAGCCACGTTTAAAATTCTTAACGCGTTAGAGATAATTTCTGCAAATGCAGGGCCTGCTGTCGCACCACCATAATAAACATCTCCACCGGGCTCATTGATCATTACCACCACAGCTAAACGCGGATTACTCGCCGGTGCTATGCCTGCAAAATAGCCAACATATTCGTCACCATAACCACCTGCAGCGGCTTTTTTAGAAGTACCCGTTTTACCCGCTGCACGATAACCATCTACTTTAATACGGCTGGCGGTTCCGCCCTCTTCAAAAACGCTTTCCATCATATTCACAACGGCTTCAACATCTTGTTGTTGAAATACACGCTCACCCTCAGGAACTGAGTCTTGCTTTAAAACGGTGAGCGGTCGATTCACACCACCAGCACCTAACATTGCATAAAAGCGTGCCATTTGAGCCGTACTAACAGCAATATTATAACCAAATGATAATGCTGCAATTTCATGATCAGACCAGCGACGATTTGGATAAAATAAACCGCTGCTTTCACCAACCA
The DNA here is from genome assembly GCF_001653135.1 of Pseudoalteromonas neustonica. Taxonomy (GTDB): domain Bacteria; phylum Pseudomonadota; class Gammaproteobacteria; order Enterobacterales; family Alteromonadaceae; genus Pseudoalteromonas; species Pseudoalteromonas neustonica. The sequence continues at coordinate 14,134 of NZ_BDDS01000024.1, read as the reverse complement.
TCCCAGTGCCCGAATCAGTCCCAAAACCCACTTTTTGATATAAACCAACAAAGTAGTCTTTCGGTAGTTCTTGGCTAATTTTTGTCACGCCCATATTACTGGAGTACTTTAAGACCTCTCGCAGGCTCATTTCGCCATGATTACGGGTATCTGTAACTAAGCTACCTCCCAATCGCATCCAACCTGGAAAAGTATCAACTTTATCACCAGCTTGAATTGTGCCGTAGTCTAATCCAGCCAAAATGGCTAGAGGCTTAACGGTTGAGCCTGGTTCGAACAAATCTGTAATAGCACGATTACGGCGTTTATGAGGGGCGGCATCATTAAGGTTGTTTGGGTTAAAAGACGGGCTGTTAACCATCGCTAATACTTCGCCGGTTTTAACATCTACCACCATCGCTGAGCCTGAGCTCGCTTTGTATGTCAATACCGCTGACTTAAGGGCTTTGTAGGCAATAGCTTGAATACGCTGATCAATACTTAATTGGATATTTTCAGGCTCAACGCGCTCACGCTCATCAAGCACTTCTACTTCACGTCCTTGAGCATCTTTACGAATAGTCCGGCGGCCTTCTTCGCCAGTCAGCGCATTTTCATAAAGTTTTTCAATACCTTCAATGCCTTTACCATCAATGTTAGTAAAGCCTAAAACATGGGCGGTTACTTCACCTGCAGGGTAATAGCGTTTTGATTCATCTAATAAATGAATACCTGGCAAGCGTAAGTCACCAATGTAATTTGCAACCGCTGGCGTTACTTGGCGTTTTAAATAAACAAAACGCCGAGTTGCATCATCACGTAATCGGCTTGTTATTTTTTTCGGCTCAATACGTAAAACATCTGCAAGCTCACGCCATCGTAAATCGTTTTTATAATAAAGCGCGACTCGCTGTTGTAGTAACGGTTTGTTCTTAGCAAGGGCTTTGTGATCTTCACCCTCTTTTTTAGCTTGTTTAAGTACTTTTGCAACCAAAGATTTATGTAATGCTTTAGGATCTGCGTATACACTCACAACAGGTACACTCACAGCAAGTTCTTTACCATGGCGGTCAAAAATCATGCCTCGCTGTACATGTAACTTCTCAACACGCACAGTTCGTTTGTTGCTCTCAGAGCGAGCTTTGTCTGGCTCAATAACTTGTAGATACGCAGCACGAGAAACTAAGGTTACAAATACCAACAGCACCACAGAGCACACCAGCATAAAACGCCATGTGCTCAATGTATTCGCTGGTTTTTTTCCTCTATTTCTCATGGCAGTATAATCACCTGTTCATCTTGGCTGGTTGGCCGTTTCATTTCTAATTGCATTGTGGCAATTTCTTCAATGCGCACATGCTGTGAATAAAACTCTTCTTCAACTAATAGATAACGCCACTCTAAATCAAGCTCATCTCGTTCCTGCAAGAGCTGATCTTGTTTAATCAGTTCTTGGCGTGCTAAATAAGTGCTTTGTACGACGCTCAAACTTGAAGCGAATATCAAAACCAACAAGGCCGAGGTTAGCTTATTCGCTCCTAGGCCTTTGATTATTTCTAAAAATAAGTTGGGTTGTCGATGATTCGCTTTAGCCTTCATCCCAATCTCTGTGCCACCCTAAGTACTGAGCTGCGTGAGCGTGTATTACGTTCAACTTCAGCCGCACTTGGTTTTATCGCCTTACCTACTGCTTTTAACGTCAGGTTTTTATTTATTTGTGCGTCTGTTAAAGGCAGACCTCTAGGTAATGCTTCTCCCTTACTCTGTTTTCTAATAAATTGTTTTACAATACGATCTTCTAAAGAATGAAATGAAATAACCACTAAACGTCCACCCGGTTTAAGCACTTTAACCGCAGACTGTAATGCTGTTTGAATTTCTTCCAATTCACTATTGATGTAAATTCGAATTGCTTGGAAAGTACGCGTAGCGGGATGTTTAAACTTATCTTTTACAGGCACTGCCTCATCAACTAAATCAGCTAACTGCTTAGTCGTCGTAATCGGTGTGTGTTCACGTGTTTCAAGTATTTTGTGTGCTATGCGTTTACCAAATTTCTCTTCGCCCAGCTTTTTTATCACATGAGTAATGTCGTCTAATTCTGCCTCAGCTAACCACTGTGCTGCGCTGCGACCTGAGGTAGGATCCATTCGCATATCTAAAGGACCATCTTTCATAAAGCTAAAGCCACGCTCAGCATCATCAAGTTGCGGAGATGACACGCCGATGTCTAATAAAATACCATCAACTTTACCAATGAGATCGTTTTGCTCCGCTACTTCGTATAACTTAGAGAATCGGGTGTGAGCAATGGCAAAGCGCTTATCATCTGCAAATTTTTCTGCTGATTTGATCGCTTGTGGATCTTGATCAATTGCCTGCAGTCGGCCAGTCTCACCAAGGCGCGCCAAGATTTGTCCAGAATGTCCGCCGCGGCCAAATGTACCATCCATATAAATACCGTCTGGCTTAATTGCTAGACCCTCGATGGTTTCGTCCATTAATACGGAAATGTGTTCAAATTGCGCTGTCATTAGCTATTTTTTGCCTTTTTTATTGTGTGATCAGAGCGAGAAATTATCTAAATCAGGGGTTGATTCAAAATCACCGAGTCGCTCTATTTCGGTGTCTTGGCGCATTTGCTCATGCCAACGCTCTTCATCCCAGATCTCAAATTTATTCATCAAACCGACCAACATGATTTTTTTGCCTAAATCTGCATGAGACCGTAACGACGGTGCCAATAGTATTCGGCCATTTTTATCTAGTTGGTACTCAGTTGCATTACCTAACAACATTCGTTGCATGCGTCGTGCACGTGGATTCATATTGGAAATTTTAGCTAATCGATCTTCGATATCTTGCCACTGTGCTAATGGATACAACCATAAGCAGGGCTCATTCAATGCCACAGTACAGATCACAGTCCCCTGATCTTCAGACAATAACGAGTCTCGGTATTTAGTAGGTACCGCAAATCGTCCTTTGTCATCCAAACTCAGTGAACTCGCACCGCGAAACATATAAAACCTATTCTAATAATTTATAATTAACCGATTTCGATTACTTTGATCCAATTTGATCCACTAAAAACCACTTTTTACCACAGTGCTCCAGTTTAGGGCTTGACAAGGAGTTTTGTCAAGTCAGCAAAATCCTATAATTGACTGTTAAAGCCAGAAAAAATAAGGGCTCGCGCAAAGCTACTGAATTACGTGGGAAAATGTGGAGAACAATAAAAAAATAAATTTGATCATCAAATTCAGTAAACTTTTCACCGCTGATGTAGACTGAATAATCTATGAATAATTACAAATATTTCCCTTCTTAATCCCTCATGCTTTAATTGTTTCGATTAAAGTTTAAACAAATCAACATTATTCTCTCACTGAAGTTGTGAATGTCTGCATTTGTAATCACTTTGTAAAATTTACCATTACAGTGAAACTGTTACTCACTCATAATTTTAAATATTATGTATTTGTCTGAACGAAAACCGTAATACACTGATTTTAAATAATAATATAAAAATAATATGGCTGGTCTAAAGCTTGCTTATTCTATAGCACGATTAATTTATTAAGGAATAATGATGACTACATCAGCAACTAACTCAACAACGGCAACCAATAGTAAAGCAACTGTAAACTCAGCAGTGCCTGAAGCACCATTAACAGAGAAAGCAACGTCAGCAGCTCATCAAGCTGTTGATACATTGTCTTCAAAAGCAGCTGCTGCAGAATTAAACATTCGCAAAGGCGCATCTACTTCAGCAGAAACTTTATCTGAAAAGCAAAAACTAGCGCAAGATAAGATCACTGAATACAGTGGTAAAACACGCAAGTTAGCGTCTGAAAACCCGTTAGCGACAGCAGGTATTGCATTTGCTGCTGGTATGTTAGTAACCGCGCTAATTCGTCGTAAGTAGCCGTTATGGACCAAGATACCGATACGGTAAATAAGCAGCATCGTGCCACTGATCCAGCCGCTAAAAGCGCTGATCAGTGGCAAGATCACCTTGTTAAACTTTCGCAGTATGGTGAGCAAATTTATCAGGACTATCGCCAACAAGCTGGTACGTGCAAAGAGCTAGCAAGTGCAGAATGGCGACTATCTACACGCTCATTAGCGTTGACCATTATTTTATTGGTTAGCTTTGCTGGAGGCTTAGTATTACTGTGGGCTGGTTTATTGGCAACAATCGGGCTCGCTATTTTTGCATTCAGTCAATCTATTTGGCTCAGCGCGGCTTGTTTAATTGTTTTACAGTTACTGTGTTTAGCATGGCTGTGGAAAAATATTGGCTACATTAGTGAAAAAATTGGATTTGACAAAACAGCACGTAGTATCAAACAGCTGCTTAACATCAAATAAGTAATAAATTTCTTGGAGCTTGTTATGATCATTGATTACTTCATTCAAAAGCCGAACCGTAAAGTCACCCATTTAAGTCAAAAAATGGATGCTCTCGATGGCTTGAAAAAGCAACATCAGCAAGCATTTAACTACCGACTAAAGCGATTTTTAGTAAGCAATGTAGGTATTGGAAGTGCATTTACAGCTGGTGCTGGGTATCAAGCCCTTAAATCTAGTGAGAAGCACAAAAGTACCGCTAGCAAAATAAGTAAACTAACGTGGCTACTGCGTTTACTATAATAAAGTACGCGCCATCAAAATACCTTATTGAATTTCAATCAATGATATTACTTAATTATAAAATGGGTAATAACACATCAACTATACGATTATTTAAATTCAACAATAACTTATCATTATTTAAAGGGCTTTGATGCACCAAAATTAGTAACATTGTATTATATAAAGTAACATCAATCATTCGTTTTAAATGAATATTCACTTAACCTTATATTATACGTGGTTATTTTTTACATTATTGGCTACAATTTTGAATTGAGTGCAAAGTTAGAAGAGTATCATCATTTTTTCGTCGTCATTAAAACATCGCCTTTACCGTTTGTTTATATTGTTAAGCTTGCCTGGTATTGTCGTGATGCTGTTTAGCCTTTGGCATGCAAAGGAAACTGCACTACAGGAGAGTCGCTTTCAGGCATTAGCTATTGCTGAACAACTTGCCACCCAACAGACTGAGATACTTAACGAAATTGAAATATTCACAACACAATTAGCCAGCTTAAAAGATTTTAGCTCACCGCTTATATCCGAATGCCCGTATTACTTAACAAAAGTCCAAGCACTTAAGCCTGAAATTGCGAATATTGGTATTACTAACTTAAAAGGTGATCCACAATGTTTATTAAAAGGCGTTAAGGAAGAGATCAACATTGCTGATCGTGAATACTTTCAAAATGCGCTAGAAACTAAAAATTTTGCGATTGGTTTTTTTCAAAAAGATCGTAGCTTAGATACATTAACTGTAAACTTTGCTTACCCACTTTTAGATGATAAACAAACACCATATGGCGCTGTTGTTACAGTAATAACATTAGATTGGTGGAGCCAAAAACTCGCAAACTTCCACTTACCACCCAATGCAATTGCAGTCATCACGGATAGCCATGGCCGAATTATTGCCAATTATCCCAATGATCCTAGTTTATTTGGCGCAAATGTTAGTCATTATGGTTTTAGTATTGAGCAACCAGCAGTAAACAACATTGTTGATTTTAAAGGTGTAAACCATGTTTTACATAGTCAAGTAATGTACCAAGATGAAGTGAAAAACACCTTAAATGTGTATGTTGCGATCCCCTTTAACAATGCAATAAAAGAAGCCAATCATCTATTTTTAAATACTATTTTTGCTTTTATTTTCATGATTTTTATATTGTGCATATTTGCCCATATACGATTAAAGCAATCAGTATTAACACCCATTGCCCGCCTAACTACGGCGATTAAAGAACTGGCATCTGGACAATTACCAAAGCAATTTAGCCTAAACAGCCCTGAGCTAAACACGTTATACACACACTTTGAAGAAATGGCACAAACGCGCCTAAACGCAGAAGCTAATGTAAAACGCCAGCATGATGAACTAAGTAGCTTATTAAACGCTTTGCCCGACATTTATATTAGGGTAAACGTTCATGGTGAAGTACTTAATTTAGGTGGCCAAATATCACAGCTCACCCCCCCAGTTTTTACTCGTTCTAAACTGCATTTACGCGATATTTTAGACGAAGAAAAAAGTAAGCAATTACTTAAAAATTTACCTGCAAAAAATGAAACCACCTATTTTGAGTTAACCGAAAATAACACCACTGCAGAGCATATTTTTGCGGTGCGTATTAGCGCAAAACAAAACAGCAATGAATACACTATAGTTTTACAAGATATTAGTGAACAAAAACAAGCTGCAAAAGCCTCTCACCTCGCCTCACTTGTTTATTCAAACAGCAGTGAAGGCATGGCGATCACTGATCCAAACGGCATGATTTTAGATGTAAATCCCGCTTTTTGTAAGGTAACCGAGTACCGTAAAGAAGAAGTACTGGGCAAAACCACCGCAATCTTAAGCTCAGGAAAACACACAAAAGCGTTTTATTATGCAATGTGGCAGGAAATACAAGAAACAGGACGCTGGCAAGGTGAAGTAATTAATCGACGTAAACATGGCGAATTGTTCACCGAATGGCTTACTATCGATACCGTATACGATGAATATCACCAACCCCAGCGCCGTGTTGCTATTTTTACTGATCTTACCGAGAAAAAAGCTGCGGATGATTTAATTTGGCACCAAACTCACTTTGATCATTTAACCAACCTGCCAAATAGAATTGAGTTAAAAGAACGACTAAATTTACGCCTCAGTACACATTGCAATCCCACAGAGCCGCTAGTGTTAATGTTACTAGATCTCGATCACTTTAAAGATATAAATGATACTTTAGGCCATTACTATGGTGATGAGTTACTTAAGCTCATTGCTACTCGGCTACAATATGCGATAGCTGATCTTGACTTTATTGCCCGCATTGGTGGTGATGAGTTTGTTATGGTGCATACCAAATTAGTAAGCGATGCTCATATTAAAAAGGTCGCCAATGATGTGCTCAAAGCGATGTCAAAACCATTCCATTTAGAGAATGAAGAAGTGTATATAGCAGCCAGTATCGGTATTGCAATTGCTCCAACTGATGGTGACACTTCTGAACTGCTGTTAAAAGCAGCCGATCAAGCTATGTATCAAGCCAAGCAAAATGGCCGAAACTGCTTTGCGTTTTTTAACTTAAATTTACGTGAGCAAGCACAAGCTAGAATGAATTTACTAAAAAACATTCGCAGAGGCCTTGAGAAGCAACAATTTGATCTTTATTATCAACCTATTGTTGATCTTGATTCTGGGACGATCCACAAAGCTGAAGCCTTGATCCGCTGGTTACACCCAAGACAAGGAATTATTAGCCCCGCACAATTTATACCTCTTGCTGAAGAGTCTCGCTATATTAATCCTCTGGGACAATTTGTTTTCACTAGAGCATTACAAACACTCAATATATTACGCGAAAAAATAGACCCTAATTTTCAGTTAAGTATTAACGTCTCACCCGTACAATTTAGCTGCCTTGATAGTGGTATTGATCAATGGCCTGCGCTACTTGAAGCAGCTAATTTACCACCTAGCGCCATTGTGGCAGAGATCACCGAAGGACTAATGATCACGCCAGAGCATTTAACCCAACAAAGGCTCAAATCGCTAGTGCGTTCAGGTATGGAGCTTGCTTTAGATGATTTTGGTACTGGTTACTCATCCCTTGCTTATTTACAGCAAATGGACGCCGATTACCTAAAAATAGACAAATGCTTTGTTGATAACATTCATGCTAATAACCAAGAGCTCGCGCTATGTAAGGCCATAATAACGATGGCGCACCAGTTTGGTTTAAAAGTGATCGCCGAAGGGATTGAAACAACCGAACAACGCCACCTATTAATGGAACTTGGCTGCGACTATGGCCAAGGATACTTATTTTCAAAACCATTACCTGAGCCAGAATTTATCGCCCTACTCAATAATTCAAAAACAAGTGATTAGGGCGTGTTGACCTTTCGTGATTGATTTTGCAGCAGTATGTTTGGTATTTAGGCAAGGCAGAGCCTATGTCGTGTGGTTGTTCCCCATAAATAGGTGATAACGCAGTATAAATACCAAACATGCGCTGCCCAAAGGGTTCTTCCTAGGGGTGATTGACTCTTTGTTACTCGGTTTTTACTTAGCCCGCTAGGTTACAAACCTCGCGCCGCGATTAAATCGCCCCTAGGTTGAACAAATTTCAATCCACAAAGGTCAACACGCCCTAATCAACCCTATTTTTCTTTTGTAAGGTGGTTAGTCTGTCAGCCACAAAAGCGCCCCGTTCACCCACATCTTTAGCGGGGCCAATAGTGCTATCAAACATTGTTTGCTGCTCTGCGCATGCATTGATAGCTGCACCAAAAATGATAATATAAGCACTGATGTACAACCACATTAGCATGATCACAACGCCCCCCAATGAACCATAAGTTTCGTTATACGAAGCAAATTTAGCAACATAAAACGAAAATCCCAACGAAGCCACTATCCACAACACCATCGCAATTAAAGAACCCGGTGTTACCCAGCGCCATTTAGCCGCTTTTCTATGGGGCGCATAACGATACAAGCATGCCAATGCAAAATTAAAAACAAGCGCCAATAATGGCCATGAGACTAATTGAATGACAATATCGACCTGTTGAGTTAACCCAACCAAATTAAGTGCTATAGGTAAAATACCGATAATGAGCAGCGCGATGACTGCAACCATAATCGCACCCACCGAAAATATAAACCGTACAATCAATGCTTGAAAAAACGCCCGTTTATTATGCTCATGGTAAGTAATATTACATGCCGTAATTAATGCTTGGCAGCCTTTACTGCTACTCCATATAGCAAGCAATAAAGTACCTATGGCGCTTATACTTAAAGTGGTATGCGACTTTTGACTCACTGCAGTCACTTGTTCAAGCACAATGTCACGACTACTAGGCGGTAACAATGTGATAAATTGGCTTAAATGTGCTGATATTTCAGCTGGTGATGAAAAGTAAGCATAAACAGATACCAACGCAGCAATCGCAGGAAAAATAGCCAACAACGCATAAAATGCGACCCCCGCAGCCACAAACGATAAATTATCTTGTGACAAACTAACATAAACTCGCTTAGTAATGTCCCACCAACCAAGTATAGGTATAGAGGTAGGCGTACGAGCTTGATGACCTCTTTTATTTTTCGCAGTATGCATTTTATACCTCATCACATTTTAAATTGTGGTTAAAGTTAATACGTTTAACCTGCAACAAACTTGCCATTAAATTATGGTCTATTATTTGCACTTACACATCAACAATCAGACCTGCCACCGCAAGGGATTTGTATCAATGAATAATTTTTTTATATTTATAAATCAGTTTGTTAAGTTAATAGAGAAGGACTCAACCAAGCTGAAAGTAGAGCAGCCTTGGCAGTTCACAGCCCAAGGGTTCAGCGAGCAAATAACGCACTTTTTACAGACTACGGCGCAAATGTTACCCGCACTCATATTGGGTATACTTGCGATCGTAAGCTGTTATTTTTTAGCAAAGCCCTTATCTTACTTATTACTTAAGCCTTTAGGGTACGTAAGTGAAAGCCGCTTGTTGCATGTAGTCACAAGACGGTTCATTAGTACTTTAATCATATTATTTGGCATTTATTTATTTTTAAGGCTCGCTGGTTTAACTCAATTTGCCGTCGCGGTAATGAGCGGAACAGGCCTTCTCGGTTTAATTTTAGGGTTTGCATTTAAGGATATCGCCGAAAACTTTATTTCAAGCATGTTACTAAGCGTACAACGCCCTTTTAAAATAGACGACGTTATTGAGGTAGACGGTCGCCTAGGTGTTGTAAAAAAAGTAACTGCGCGTGCAACAACCCTTGTTGATTTTGATGGTAACCATATACAAATACCTAACGCGAGCGTTTATAAAAATGTTATTAAAAACTTAACAGCAAACCCCAAAATGCGAGGTCATTTCTCAATAGGAATTGGCTACGATAATGATATTCGCACCGCACAAAGCCTTGCTATTAGCACAATATCAGAGCAAACCGCAGTGCTTAGCGATCCACCCCCTCAAGTATTAGTTGATAACTTAGGCTCAGCCACCATCAACTTTACCGTGTACTTTTGGGTCAATAGCGAACAACATAGTGTTGTAAAAGTAGCTTCACAACTCATGCGAGAATTAATCAATAACTTTACTCAACATCAAATAAGCATGCCTGACGATGCCAGAGAACGCGTACTGCTTAATAGCCAAGGTGAAGATATTTACCCCCCAGCAATAGCACCTAAAACAGCGGCAACAGAAACCACAAACACGAAACCCCACATTAAAAAACGTGCAACAACACAGCATGAACACGGTATTGACGATGTAAGCAGTGATACTGATGATATTCGCGAACAAGCCGATGAATCTCGTGATCCCGAACAAGGTAATAATATTATTTAAATTTTAAAGGATTAAAAAATAGCGGTACTTCACTATAAAACAACAGACACAAAAAATGGACGTAGGTTATTTACTTTCAAAACCAATAGCGGAACAGGCGTTTTTGGCACTTGCAAAAAGCGCGCAATCCTTGAATAAAAAGCCGTTGAATACGAATTGAATGGACGCAAAAATTAGATTCAGGTTGTGTAATAAATAACGAACTGATAGGTTATTTATACACTCATTTTAATATAACTATTAACTGTGATTTCAAAATTACCTCGTTGGGTAGAGGCTGGATCTTTTTTACTTGCTCTGGTTGCAGGGCTTGTCAATTCGATTGGGTTATTAGGCTTCAAACATCAATCAATTTCGCACCTATCTGGCACCGCAACTCAACTTGGCACCAGCTTTGTTATCACTAATGTGGCTGACACCTTACATTTAATCTTTATTTTGCTTAGCTTTATTATCGGTGCAGCATTATCAGGCGCATTTTTACCAAGTGGCGCACTTAAACTCAGCCATAACTACAGCGGCTTACTATTATTTGAAGCACTATTACTGGCCGGTTCAGTGTATTTTCTATCTGATAGTTCAATGATCGGCCACTACCTAGCATCAGCAGCATGTGGGTTACAAAATGCATTAGCCACAACTTATAGCGGCGCAGTTATTCGTACCACTCATGTTACCGGCATATTTACTGATCTAGGGTTAATGCTTGGTGCAAAATTAAGAGGCGAATCATTTGATAGCCGAAAAGCTCGATTATTCCTACTGATCATCTCAGGGTTTATTTTCGGCGGCACGTTAGGAGCCTATTCATTCCATTTTTATAAATTTAACGCACTCTTTATCCCAGCGACCATCTGCCTAGTATTAGCCGTCAGCTACTCAGTGTTTAAAGCTATCAATAGTAAAAAAACTTAAGTCATGTGCAGAAAGTAAATTAACGTTAATATGTATTAACGTTAGTTGGTTATTTATCATAAGCTTAATCAGCATATCAATATACGGAGTAAAAAAAATGCCAGCTATTAATAGGTCACTGACAAGAGTTATGCACGGATAAACTTTACTAAGTTTGTTATCTGCTCTTGTAAATCATAGGGGGTGCAATGAAGTTTAGTTAATTTTTCAGAAACTGCTTTAGCAATCGATACTTTTTTCCCTGCGTAACTCAAAGCGATATTATTAAGTGTGCTTTCATCTAATGGTGATTTATCAGCAAATTGATAGCAATTTGCAATTGCTTTATCAAATGAATCAAATTGGTTAAAAATAAAGTCAGAGGAGTTTGCTGCCTTTAACTCCAACAGTTTGCGACAATCTTTTTTACCTACTACATCCCGCTTAAAGCCTTTGGCAATTAAAATATCAAATAGAAGATCTTTGCATAAGTAGTTTTCAATCTCTCGTCCTCCGGTAATCCAAACTTTAAAGTAATTATCCAAAGATGACTCTGTTCCTATGCACCCTGCATCTGCTTTGTTAACCCTCTCTAACATAGATTCTAAATAGCGTTTAAAACCTTCATTATCTAGTTCGGTTTGTGAAGAACAATCTGAATCTGTGATTAAATAAGCTTTTCTGCTAGTACTTAACATATTTATTAGGCTTGGATCGATATCTTCCAAAACAGTAAAAGAAGCTAAATTCGTTCCTCCAAAGTATAAAAATGAATAATCTTTACCCTCTTTAAGTTCTTCGTTTGAAAAAATATCAATCCACTTTTTAAGATAAATCCTATCACTCGGCCCCTCTACCCATAACACTGTATTGGCTTGAAGAATTTGAGAAGCTTTAACTCCCAGAGAATCTAATGTCTCATAGTATTTTATTACATTATCATTAGGTGTAATTTGACTTGCACCTTCATCAGATTTTAAAGTCCTATAAACAGCCCAATTTTCATTGAGGCAATCAATAAGCGATGGGGAATGTGTAGTGATAAAAAACTTATGATTTTTTAAGTTTTTTTCAAATATATTAACAAGTTTGATGACAGCCTCAGGATGAAGATTTGCTTCAGGTTCTTCCAGAAAAACATTTAAATTCATATCTCTGTTAATCCAAAGGTGTGATAATAACATTACAATTTGAGAAACACCTGTGCCTAATTGCTCTAACGAAAACGATAAACCTGATTCAAATTCAAGACTTAAATCATCTTCTACCACTTCAATATTAATTACTTTTTCAGAGAGAATGTCAGTTAGCCATTGCTTTACTTGAGATTTATAATCAGCCCAATTTGAGGGAGTTGCCTTATCACGCCTTAATTTGTCTAGTTCTTGGATAATTTCCGCACCATCAAAATAATAATCTTGTACATTATCTGACTGGCGTGAGTGATGACGAATAGGATCAACAAACACTAATGAATCTAAAAAGCATTTCCAATAATGTTTTAGATCGCAATAACCATTTATAGAATCAGTTGGATCGACTCGCTTACAATTATCCAATGATTCAAGTATTTGCCCTCTGTCATCAAAGAGCTTATTATTATTGATCTTTAAATTTAAAATTGATGAGTCAGATTTAACATCATGAGTACAGTCTAAGGCTATTTGATGCTCATTGGCTTTATAGCCAACCTTATGATCTTCTGACAAGCTATTATCATGTGAAAGTGAAACCTCACATTTTATTATGCTCTTCTCCCATCCCCATGTATGGCTTTCATTGAGCTCCGCGGCAACTGAAATTACTTCCCCATTTGGTAGTTCTTGACCTGCTATGCCTTTTAAATAATTAAAGTACTTTGATAAATTAGATTTTCCAGAGTTATTAGGCCCAATAATTAGGTTTATAGACTTTAAGCCCTCAATATGGATTCCATCTAAATCATATGAACGCCAACCACTTAACTTTATAGCATCTATTTTCATTTAGACTTATCTCGTTTATGCCATGAATCAACCAATGATTTTAATGAGTAACTTGAAGGCTTTCCTGATTTCCAAGATATGTGATACCTAACATCATTACTTCTAGGCATAGGGCTTGGTACTTTAAATTGAACTTTTCTCGGAAGATTTATTGAATCCCCAGAAACAAATGCTTCACCGTCGCGAAGACTTGGTAAGAAGTCAACTTGTCCAGCTAAGGTATCAGGTAGTAGCCTCTTAATCTTATTCTGATCTAGATCATTGGTTAGTCTAAGGGCTATATAAGTGCCGCATTGAGATAAAACTGTTGTAGAGACATTTGAGGGGCGCTGTGTTACTACAGTTAAACCAATTCCGTATTTCCTTCCTTCTTTTGCTATTCTTTCAACACGCTCTTTTGCTATATTGAATTTAGAATCACTTTCTTCTGGTATATATGTATGGGCTTCTTCTAAAACCAAGTTAAGAGGAATACTTTCAGGATCTAAATCCCAATATTTAAAATCAAAACATAACCTTGAAATTACACCAACACACACGGCTCTTACTTCGGCAGGAAGACCACTTAAGTCAAGTATATTTAAGTAATTCTCGCTCTTAGATAACCCCAGAATAAACTCAAAATACTCTGCGACTGAAGGTAAGCGTCTAGCAAAGTGCACCTGCCAGTAATTCGTCAAACCGATTAAGCTATTTCTGAATTTCAATTAGGAGATAGCCATGAGAAAAACACGTAGCCTTGAGCAGTGGCGTAACATTATCGAAGA
>NZ_BDDS01000023.1 GCF_001653135.1 Pseudoalteromonas neustonica | reverse complement strand
TATGGTGTCGATTTAATAGTTTACCAATGGATCGGCAGCTTTCGCCACTATTGAATCGATAGTAGATAGCTTTTCGTTCGAAACTGTTAAGATGTTCGTAAGACATTCTGAATTCCCTCGATAATGAGTTTGGTCGCACTTACTACATTAGCAAATATTTCAGAATGTCATATTTATTGGTGGGTTATGGTCAGTGGTGCACTTGGAACCTGAATTCGGGAAATAAATACAAATAAATAGGACAGGCACAATTTTTTTGCAAAAATCATAGTATCAACTACTGTTATTACATACAGTTCAACTAAGGTTGATATTTTATGACTCGCGCAAGAAAAAAGCTGATTGATTTAGCATCGACATCTTATTATCACTTAATCTCACGATGCGTGAGACGTGCATTCTTGTGTGGTGATGATAAATACACAGGTAAAAACTTTGATCACCGTAGGGCGTGGTTGGTAGAGCGAATTAAGTTATTAAGTAGCGTGTTCGCTATTGAAATTGCCGCCTACGCGATTATGAGCAATCACTACCACCTTGTTGTGAACGTTAATAGACGTCAAGCACTTGATTGGTCAGATGATGAAGTAATTGAACGCTGGTATCTACTTTATAATGGCCATGTTTTAGTCGACCGCCACTTAAAAGGTGAGCAGTTAGATAAGCCAAGTTTGCTCTTTTTCAATGAGATCATCGCTAAATGGCGAGAAAGATTGTATGACATCAGTTGGTATATGAAAAACCTCAATGAGTACATTGCCCGCGAAGCCAATAAAGAAGATAACTGCACGGGCAAGTACTGGGAAGGGCGCTATAAGTCACAGGCATTATTAGATCAAACCGCAGTACTCAGTTGCATGGCCTACGTTGATTTGAACCCCATAAGAGCAAATATAGCCGATACGCTTGAAGACAGTGATTTTACCTCAATTCAAGAGCGTATAGCGCATTTTAAAGCCTTTACCATAGACACGGTTAAAGCGAATAAGCCTCTCAAACAAAAAGATACTGTTCAACATGAAAGTCAACCAGCACAGCTAAAGCTATTTGGTGGTAATCATATTAAAGGCACGATCCCCTTTGCATTACTGGATTACATTGAATTAGTCGACTGGAGTGGCCGCCACATAGCTCCAAAGAAAAAAGGGCATATCAACAACGCAGTGCCAAAAGTGCTCCTGACGTTGAATATAGAAGAAGCGCAATGGCTTGAATCAATTCAACGTTTCAGGCAGCAGTACTCAAATTTTGCAGGCAGCAAACAACGGTTAAAGCGGCAAGCCGCCAGCAACGATGTAAAATGGTACAAAGGCGCAGGTTGAACAGTTGCATCTTCATTGGTTTGTTTAAAAAACACGTTATTAAACAAAGTATCGACCTCGATTTGCCTTTTATACCTAAAATTCCTGCCAAGCAACTGAATTCTAAGTGCTGTAACTAACACTAACAGTGCGCAAGAAATAATGATACGGTTACCTACGATGGTAGAGGTGCAAAATTTTCTGGCAAAATATATGCCTGTCCTTTTTTATTCTTTTTTTTTATTCTTTTTTACTTTCTCTTTTTTACTCTTTGATACCCGCAGGGGCGCTTAATAAAGCGCACTGGCATGAAATAGAAAAAGGCTATTTATACCCAGTTAAAGCGTTATCAACAGTCTTTAGAGGTAAAATGCTGGCGGCGCTCAATGAATGCGATAGTTCATTCGCGAAGATAAACACGCCAACAAAATGGTGCGTGTATAGCAAAGCCTGTTTAACATACAGTGAAAAGCTAGTTAGCTACCTTGCGCGTTATACCCGAAAAGGCGTGATGTCAGAATCGCGATTAGTGTCAGCGAATGAGCAGTCAGTGAGCTTTAAATATCGCGATTATGCAGATAACAACTGCGATAAAGTCATGACACTGAGTTGTGATGAATTTTTACGGCGTTATTTACAACATGTATTGCCGAAAGGGTTTATGCGCATTCGCCACTATGGCTTTTTAGCTAATGCGTGTCGCAAGCGAAAGTTAGGGTTAATAAAGGCTCAAGCATCAATAACCCCATTCAAAGCGGTGAAGCCGAAGGCAGAGCAAGAACGATTAATACCGCATTGGCCTTGCCAGTCATGCAAGGCGGGTATCTTACGATTTATTGGTGTGATGAATTTAGATATGGCGACAAATAAAATAGCGCGAACGAGTTAGCAGCCTTGCTTGCTGCATCAAATCAATGAGTTAACCTGCTTAACTGTTCAGGCTAGTCGCGGCTGTGCGTGAGAAAAATATCCTTGCTTAACGGTTAAACATTAGGTTTAATGAATAGATAATAAACGCTGAGCAATGCAGGGATAGCTTAGATACGATAGACACGCCAATGAAATTGGTTTGATATCGCTTAGGCCATAAAAAACCTTTCTTTATAAGTTAAGTCCATAGCATAAACAACACCAACTCTATACACCGAGCAGGTAGCGCCTCAGTCCAACAAGCGATTATGCAACACAAACTGCGTGTTGCATAAATACTAAAATGTTATATGCAACATGGAGAGTTTTGTATTGAATCATCTACCTTTAAAAGAAAAGCTAGCATTCATTTTATGTATTAGTTTTGCTACTTTAATCCTAATTACTGGTATTTACGATTTTTTGATTGTCGAATTCATAGCTAGGGATCTAGTAATGACTATTGGCGTATTTCTTATGCTGTTAAGCGCAGGCTTAATGCCGAAATTATTCTTCTCGCCATTAACTAATATTTTAAAATCAGAAAGCATCCCAACGATAGGGAATCCAAGAGTCCAACAGTGGCTTTCATTGTCAGGAGTATTTATCTGTTCACTCGGTTTGGTTTGGCGATTGTTGCTATAACACATATGAGCCTTAACTCTGTCAATAGGCAATAGTGTTCTTTTTGACCGTTTTTATAAATTGACGGTCAATTCAAAATCAATAAACAAATTCGTTTACTTCGTCTGTCGATGCGGCTGTTAAGCAAGTTGCTTACGGCAAACACATATAGAGGCTCTCTTATTGCGATCTCATCGCAGCCTACTTTTTTCCATATCCTTGTGGATTCGTAGGGGCACTACGACTAAATGGATTTAGAAGGTAGAGCGAAGCAGGATGCCAGAGCCGAGACATTCATCGGTTAACCTAATCATGGCACTATTCAAGGCGGCTGGTTTCATCATTATGATCCAGTTAGTTTCAGGCTCAAGTCCAGGTGTAAGCGACTTTGTTTATTGTATTAATGCACGCATACTGAGCGTCTAATCAAGACAAGTGGCTTAGGTCTGTAGGTATATAATCAGGTTAAACCTTGTTGGTTATTAACTCACCCAATTGATTGATGCTCAGCCTTATATCCAGTTAGATGTTCAGCTCACTCAGTACCGTGACTAACCCTTTAATAATTTTGTTTCATCGAATACCGTCTCTTTTTTAAGCATATAATAAACACAGCGACCAAGCTTACGCGCAAGCGCTGACAGTGCTTTGGCTTTGCTCATTCGTTTTTGTAGTTTTTCAAGGTATTTATTGGCGTTGTGATTGTGACGCAGCAGTAATACGGCAGCTTCCGAGAAAGCCCATTTGAGATGTGCATTGCCAATTTTATTACCTTGGGTGCCGTAGGTTTTGCCGGCAGACTCTGCTTTGCATTTGACCAACCGACTATATGAAGCGAACTTTTGTACGCTTGAAAAGCGATTGATGTCACCAATTTCGTAAATAATGGTGATTGCAAGAATGCGGCCTATACCATTAATTGTTTGCAAAATATTAAGGTGAACAGGGTTGTGCTGTTTAGCCATTTGTTCAATATAATGCTCTAAAGGCTTAAGTTCCTTGTGATAGCAATCGAGTATGGCCATGTTTAAATTAATAGAGCGTTGTACAACGGGGTCAGGAAAGTAGTAGCGCATCTTTTCTCTGTCGCAGACGTTCTTTAAATTGACATTGTGGGCAGGTAAATTGTGCTGGCTGTCTAGTTTATTGTCTGTTTATTTCAATTATGAGTTTCGTAAAGCTATTTACTACTAACACCTAAAAACAAAGCTCTGAGAATTATTTACACTGTTATTCGTAAAAGTTGCAATTAATTGATTTTTGTGTGCAGTTTTACATACTGATATATTAGTTTATATTTTTTAAGTTGTTGATTTTATAATGTTAGTTATGTTTTTTAATTTCTGGTTCAACATTTGCTTCTAATAAATTCATACACAATGTTTAAACTTAAAAAGGAGTTATTATGAGTAATGTTATAACGGGTTTATTTGAGAATGCTTCAAAAGCAACATTAGCAATCTATAGATTAGAGGCGCTAGGTGTTTTAAATTCAGAAATTAGCATTGTTGCCAACGATTCTTACACAAAAGATGATTTTGCTGTTGATGAAGGCACAAAAGCTGCTGAAGGCGGCATAATTGGAGCTGCATCAGGCGGCGTATTAGCGGCAATTGTTGGTGGTTTGACTGCTGTTGGTGTTGTGGCTAGTGGCGGAACTGGATTGATCGTTACTGGTCCTGTAGTGGCGGCTCTTGCCGCTGGCGGTGCTGGTGCCGCTGCCGGTGGTACAGTAGGTGCTGTCATTGGTGCTTTTATACCTGAGCATGAAATCAAATATTATGAAGATGCCATTGCCAAGGGATCAGTTCTATTAGGTGTTAAATATACCAGTGAGAACAAGAGTGATATTGAGGACGCGCTTAAAAATGCAGGTGCTGAAAACGTATCTACAGCATAAGGTAAGTACATTTTTTGCGTGCGAATAGCGTGCATATTACCTAAGGATGCGGAGGAGCTAGTTATAGCTCCTCCGCTTTTTTTATTGTTTATAAAAAATAGAGTAAC
The DNA here is from genome assembly GCF_001653135.1 of Pseudoalteromonas neustonica. GTDB lineage: Bacteria > Pseudomonadota > Gammaproteobacteria > Enterobacterales > Alteromonadaceae > Pseudoalteromonas > Pseudoalteromonas neustonica. The sequence continues at coordinate 55,470 of NZ_BDDS01000023.1, read as the reverse complement.
GATATAAAAAGAGCATGTTGACTCTCCCATCTAATGTTACCTCACCATTGGATGATATTTACGCTTATTATTTGATTGCAAAAAAAAATTTACATAAGTTAATCTGTTAGGGTGGTTTATTTTAGATTGATTTATTTAATGCAATTATCTATATTGGTCCGGTAAGTGTTACATAAAATAATAAAAGTAAGCTAAAGCAATTTGGCATATCTAATCAATGAGTAACAAAGCCCATGGATACTAATACTTCACTTTCGCAGTCCGCCAAGCATTTGAAAAAAGTTATTCCTATGATGTCGAGCTTTAAAATACCGTTTACCCCAGTCAATTATGCGATTTGGTATTGTTATGTATTAGGCCGTAACTTAGAGTTTAACTTACGCCTTGATAATATATTAAAAAGCTACAAAACCTGCCCAGCAGATAAAGCTCGCGCATTATTTGATGAGTTTTTATCAGATAAAGATCTCGCTTTGTTTTATGAGATCTCTACGAGCTTTCAAGACACTATTGAAGATGTAAAAGAAGACATTGATAAAACACTTGCAACTTCTCAAGGGTTTTCGGCATTTCTATACCAGTGTAATTCGGGACTGCAGGGCATTAAGAATAATAGTGTTGAGTCATATGATGAAGTGCTTGGTATTGTCGATCAACTCACGGAAGAATCAGTGCTTATGCAACAAAATGCGTATTCATTTCAGAAAAAGTTAGAAAGTGCCTACGCAGAGATATCAAATTTAAAACAAACACTTTTAAGTACTCAAGAGGCTGCTAATACTGACTCGTTAACGGGGTTGTATAACCGAGGTCGATTTGACCTTGATATCGCTCATTTTTGTAATGAGGAAGCGCCATTAGGAATGAACCATGCATTGATATTTATAGATATTGATCACTTTAAAAAATTTAATGATGATTTTGGACATCAAAAAGGTGACGATGTACTCAAAGTCGTTGCTAATAAAGTACTTAATGCATGCGGTGATTCGTTTAAAGGATATCGCTATGGCGGTGAGGAATTTTGCATTTTAGGTGATTTTTCAGGTATTTCAAATGCATTAAACTTTGCGGAAAGACTTCGTAAATCAATTGCAAAGCTCTGCGTTAAAAGTAAGAAAAGTGATAAAAAACAGCGAGCTATATCAGCCAGTTTTGGCATTGCATTGTTCGAGGAGGGTAATACTACACCGGCTTTTATTGAGCGTGCGGATAAAGCATTATATTTAGCCAAAGCATACGGAAGAAACCGTGTAGAAATAGCATAAAATAGTTGTGCCTTAACTCAATGTGAGTCAAATACTATTACATAAGCGAGGGGAATTTTGATTACTTTGGCAAATATTCAAAATGGCGGAGTACCGTCTTGTTAGAGTAAATAAAAGCATTAACTCAACGTCACATCTGATTATTAATTTATTACAGTGATTTCCAATTAATGGCTTCATTAAGAGATTGAGTCAAAATTGGTGATCAGTTATGGTTGATACATCAATAAAAATAAATTTTAAATGAGTAACTCTGTAGGCTCGTTAAATAACTCAAGGAAGGTTGACTATGTTTCAAGGTTTTTTCAAAAGACGTAAAATCAAAAAATACGCTAGAAGCCTGCCTTTAGTCTTGAAGGCACAATACGGATATAAAAAATATTATACTCAAGCGCAGGTAGATAGTGTTATCAAACGAAAGAGAATTGGTAATCACAGTAGTACGGATGTGATCGATAACTGCTATGCATATGCAATGTATTGTTCCCCAGCAGAATTTAAAAATATTTATGATAGTGCTGGCGAGTCTTGCGATTATATTGCTATGCGTAGTGATGTATCTGATACTTTATTTAACGGAGTATCTGATTTTTCATTCGCCACACTTTTAGCCGAATCATCAAATTCAGCGTTAAATTCTTCGGGGAGTTTTGGAGGCGGAGATGGCGGTACAGATGGCGGCGGGGGAGGTGGTGATTAGTCGTCACTCAGTAATATACCCAAGCCACCTCAAGATGCAGTTTCAGTTGGAGTTAAAAGCGATTTAGGCAAGGCATTGATTGCAAATAATGGTTGTTCCCTTGTTAAAATCAATAACGCTGTATAAATCGCTTTTAAACCAACCCGTTGGGCGTTTCACAGGCGCTTACTCTCAGCGTTGTTACTTTTTAAAAGGGATGACCATTGTTGCAAAGTAACGCCTTGATATTAAACACCTGTGAAACGCTGAAGTCTGTATCTTGAGGCGGCTTGGGTATATGATACTCCTTGTTTTTTAAGGAGTTGGTACTTCGGGCTTTCGGGTTCGTAAGCCCAAATCTCATGCTACTTTTTATAGCGACAAAAAATGGCTCTGCGTAGTCTAAGTCAATAGTAATTATTACACTCCATAGGTAGGAGCAAGTTTTGTCTAAATTATATTTATTTTTAACGGTGCTTGGCATTGCTATTCCTTTTGGTGCATTTATTCCTTGGTTGGTAAATAATGGGTTAGATTTTACGGCTTTATTTTATGCTGCAGTCATTAACCCAATTAGCATTTTTGCTTGGTTAGATGTGTTAGTTGCTGCTTTGGTATTATTAATATTTATCGCTGTAGATGGTAAAAGAAACAAAGTTAAATACCGCTGGTTGGCAATTCTTGGAACGTTATCTATTGGCGTGTCATTTGGCTTTCCTTTGTATTTATATTTAAAAGAAAAGCAGTATTTAGATTTAAAAAAGGCCTAAGTAGGTGTGGGGGGGGTAGTTGGGTGAGTTTTTATATTTTTACTCCACAGGTAAGCAAACCTCTTAACCTGAAATTAGGCTGAGAGGTTTGTATTATTAAATTAGCGCCCGCCGGCATCTAACCTTGAGCGTTCGGTATTTTCTACTAAAACACCAGCCCCTAGTTTATTTATTTTTTGCCATGTACTTTCATCTATCTCAATACCAAAATCGACTGATTTTTCTTTGTTTTTTTCAATTTGCTTAGGTGTAATAATCAAGCTATCACTGCTTTGCAACGACGAGGTTAGGTCAACACGTGAGCTGCATATAATGGTGAGTGCTTGCTTATCTTCACCATTGGTTATGAGATTAGTAACTGCTTGACTATAACTTGGGTAGCGTTTGCCTGAGCAAATAGCTGCGGTGTGCTCGGTGACGGTATCGCTGCCATTTTTCCAATAAGCGGCTGCGCTGATCCCTCTACGACCTCGGTCTGTTAGTGCTTTGAGAACAAACATCCGGTTATGGCAGTTATGTACTGTGACTGTTGCAATTCCTACCTCAAGTGCTTTTGCATGAGCAAGATCAACGGCGGCGGCAATGCAATTGAGTGCACTGCGGTGATGAGCATCGATGATGGCTGAGGTACTATCTTCGTAAATTACATTGCTTAATGGTTTGTCAAAATCATTACAAATGTAGGGGAGCGCATGTTTAAGTTCAGTTAAACCATTTAAACCATGTTTTTCTAGCCATAGCACCATGTTTGCAGCGTCTTCGTAATTGCCAACAAAGTAGCCGCTTGCTTCAAAGCACCTGCGTAAGGAGGCTTTAAATTCATTCATTGAAATATTCACAGTATTTTCCTCATTGCTTTGGGATCAATGGCATAAACCAATCATCACTAAATGGTTTACCGATGTCTTCAAGTAATGGTGCACCTTGAAACATAGTGTTTCTAACCCATAATCGTGAACGAGGGTCAAACTTACTTACACCAAAAAAAGCGAGTTTGCAGCGCAGTAAATGCATTGGCAGTACGTTTTTATCAAGTAAATTTGCCTGGATATCACCATACACACAACGGTCCATACCTTGAATGCGTCTAACAATTCCGCGTAATTTTGGGTGAGCAACCATGAAGCGGGCGGTTATCTGACTTGGGTTTGCTGTAATGTAGTCAACCAAGATGTTATAGCATTTTCGTACAGCGTAACCGACGGCTAATGCCATGGCTTTCTTTTTACCTTCTACGTCAGCAATACTGCCTAGGCGCGGCTCCATTTTTTCTTCTGATCGATACCAGTAGGTTTCGCGCGCGCCTTCTGCGTCAAAGTCAATCGCCAACGCCCAGTCATAACGGCGTTCAATTACCGCTTTTAATTGGTGTAGTGGCATCAGTGGATCTAAATCAAGGTTTTCATCAGCGCAGTGAAAATCTTCTAGATCATCAACCAGTTCAGGGTAAAGTTCGAGCATAACTGAGACAAAGATCTCTTGGCTTTGCAGTGAGCAGTGCTGCTCACTAAAGGCAATTAATTCATTCCAGCTAGTAAAATTAGTGACTACCTGCTCAGTTAGCTTATTCATTTCTTGGGCGAGTATGATGTTGTGTTGAGTTTGCTGCTTATCTTCGGTGATTGTTTCATGTGTATGTTGCGCGCAACGTTTTAGTAGTTCAAGCAGTGTTGTTTTGATTTGTGATGTAATAGCACCGAGTGAGCGAATACGGGCGAGTGCTAATTCGCGCATTTCAATCCATTGGTTAATTAACACAGGATGATTAACTAAGTAGGGTGCCATGCCAAGGCCAGTTGAGTTACCTATGCCAAAGTAACGTTTAATATCGGCGCGCATTGGTGTGAATGTTTGTTCGTTACGGTGACGTGCAATATGCTCCACTTGTAGCAAACTAAAGTTACGTAGCATAAAGCAAACAAACATTTCACTGGCAAATGGACGTGCAAAATCGCGATGTTTTTGTTGTACTTTTTCCCAATCAGCCATACCTAGCTTACCACTACCGTATACGGCTGTAGTACGGTAGAGATAACCCACTTCGGCAATTTTACTTACATCGGGTTGTTGTCCTGTAGCCAATTGATTTACTACGTAATCAAAATTGCGAGCGCTGCGGTTTGCACGTGATAATACAAATACACGGGAGTCTACGCGTCCAGCCTCTTGTTTTGGTACATTTTCTTTTAACTTTGCAATGTACTCAGGATTAACACGGCCTTCAACTAACGCCATGGTTAAATCCCACTTCGTTGCAATTACGCGGTCGTTGCGCTCTTCAGGTAATAATAAGTCTGAGAATAATACAAAACTAAACAGCCCATCAGGCGCGTTCACTTCATAAACAACAGTACCAAACCCGTCGTTGTTAAGCTCAAAAGTGGCCAATTCAATCTTCCACCGTTCACGAAAAATTCTACGTACTAAAGTACGCATAAAACTTAACCGGCTTTGGTGCAAAGAACCCAATCGTTCAAGGTTCATTACTTGGCTTGGGGGGCGAAGTGGTAGTGCGTTATCACCCCAAAGTGAGGCGCGGATATCTGCATGTTTAGTCATGTTAATGATCTCTTTTATACAGTTTTAATACCTAAAATCTTTTTATAATAGCAACTCAGTTATGGCTGTTAACCACCTTCGTTTTTATTTATTAAAATGTTTAGGCAATGTGTGTTCAAAACTGGTTTTTATATAAATGGTTCTTCATTTTTGAACCAAAATTTACATTGTTACAAGTCAAAAAAGTCTATCTGTTGATAAGTAAAACTTATTGCTTGAATTCAAGTCTTGCTAAAACACATTAGGGCGTGTTGATCTTTCGTGATTGATTTTGCAGCCGTATGTTTGATATTTAGGCAAGGTATAGCCTGTGTAGTGTGGTTGTTCCCCATAAATAGGCGATAACGCAGTATAAATGCCAAACATGCGCTGCCCAAAGGGTTCTTCCTAGGGGCGATTGACTCTTTGTTACCTACACGGATGTAGGTAAGGGGCGTGAGCAGGACGCGGAAGCTTTGCTCGATTTTTACTTAGCCCGCTAGGTTACAAACCTCGCGCCGCGATTAAATCGCCCCTAGATTGAACAAATTTCAATCCACAAAGGTCAACACGCCCTAGCATATAGCCTATAAAATGGAATTTGATAGGCCTGCTTTATTGTTGCGCCGCCCCCTGTTTTAAAATGAAATCAGCGAATGCTTGAGCTGCTGGTGAAAGTGATGAATTTTTAAGTTGCACGATACCAATTTGACGTATCACATGAGGTGTTTTTAAGGGAATAAAACACAGTGTTTTATTGTGCTCTGGAAACGCAAAGCGTGGCAATGTTGTAATACCAATACCTGCTTCGATCATGGCGATTAACGAGAGCATATTGGAAATATAAAATTGTGAACCGTCAAGTAAAGGAGCTGCTTCGGTTTCTTCTAACAAGCGCGATGTGCCATTACTAATTAAGCGTTGATCATGTAAATCCTGCCAGTGCAGCTCGCTATTATTCGCAAGTGGGTTTTCGTTGTGGCATACCACGCCAATCTCGTCCTGCCAAATTGGAGTAAATAAAATATTATTATGTTCGTGACCATGAGGGAGGCTGGCAATACCAATATCCACTTGTTGCTTTTCAATTTTTCTTAGTACTGCTTCTGAGTTGTCATCGTAAAAACTGATATGAAGATCCGGTGAATCAGCAACAAATTTAGACAATAAATTAGGCAAGAGCCGACATGCAATAGAAGGTACAGAGGCGAGCCGTAAATGCCCTGATTTATTGTTTCGCATTAACATCATGTCTTGCGAAATGCTGTCGTGATGAGCAATTAGCTCCTTTGCTTTAGGTAAAAAATGTTTACCAAAAGGGGTTAACTCCGTCATCGTACTTTTAGTGCTACGCTTTTCAAAAACGTCGGCGCCTAATTTATTTTCAAGGTCGCGTATTGATAAGGAGATAGCAGGCTGCGTACGACACGCCTTTTGCGCAGCATAATGAAACCCTTTTAATTCAGCAACCCAGACGAAGTGACGAAGTTGAGCAATCTTAAATTCAGGTAACACGATAAGTTTTCCTTATCAAAAGATATTAATTATTAATTTTAGTTATTAAAGCATGCTTCTTATACTGAATCCAATTAATTAATGGAGGTATTTATGTCATCAGTTTCAGTTTTTTGTAATTACATCGCAGGTCAATGGGTTGAAGGTGCAAGCTCTATTGCTAATGTTAGCCCAGCAGATTTAAGCGACACGATTGGACATTATGCCCAAGCCGATAAAGCCCAAACCGAGGCTGCCCTTGATGCTGCAGTCGCTGCTCAGCCTAAATGGCAAGAAAGCGGTCTTGAAGAACGCTACCGCGTATTAATGGCAATTGGTGATGAGTTAATCGCTCGTAAAGATGAATTAGGTAAGTTACTAGCACGAGAAGAAGGTAAAACATTGGCTGAAGGTGTTGGTGAAACCTATCGTTCAGGGCAGTTTTTTCATTATTATGCAGCAGAAGTGTTGCGTCAAATGGGCGAAACTGCTGACTCGGTTCGCCCTGGTGTTGAAATTCAAACGCACCGTGAACCCGTGGGCGTTGTGGGTATTATTACACCATGGAACTTTCCAACGGCAACCGGAGCATGGAAAATTGCGCCTGCATTAGCATTTGGTAATGCGATTATATTTAAACCTGCAAATCAAGTGCCTGCAAGTGCCTGGGCGCTAACTGAGATTATTTCTCGCCAAGGTTTACCATCAGGTACATTTAATTTAGTAATGGGCCCAGGTGCTGAGGTGGGTGATTTACTTATTCATTCCAAAAAAATTAATGCTTTAACATTTACAGGCTCTTTGGAAACTGGCCGAAAAGTAGCAGCGGCAACCGCAGTCAACTTAGTCAAGTGTCAGCTCGAAATGGGCAGTAAAAATGCATTAGTAATATTGGATGATGCAGATTTAGACAATGCTGTGGAATGTGCAGTTGGCGGCGCTTTCTTTGGTACAGGGCAAAAGTGCACCGCGTCTTCACGATTAATTGTAACTGAAGGGATCCATGACCGCTTTGTAGCGGCTGTTATCAAAAGAATGGAACAGTTGGTTGTTGGCCACCCACTTAAAGAGGGCGTGCATATTGGCGCGGTAGCCGATGCCCGCCAAATGGAGCAGAACCTTCGCTATTTAGACATTGCTAAAAATGAAGGTGCTACCTTGGCTATTGGCGGTGAAGTTGTGACAGAGGATACCGAAGGTTACTACCTAAAACCGGCATTATTTATTAATACTACAAATGATATGACCATCAACCGTGAAGAAGCATTTGCGCCTATTGCTTGTGTGATCAAGGTTAAAGACTATGAAGAAGCGCTTGCGACCTTAAACGATACAAACTACGGCTTAACCGGTGGAATTTGTACTCAGTCTCTTAAATATGCGACCGATTTTAAGCGTCGCGCACAAACAGGATGTGTAATGATCAATTTACCCACTGCGGGTACTGATTACCATGTGCCCTTTGGTGGCCGTAAAGAATCTAGCTTTGGGGCACGCGAGCAAGGCACGTACGCTAAAGAATTTTACACTGTGGTTAAAACCACTTATATCCGTTCATAACCAAGGAAAGTGCTATGCATGACAACCTAATAGTTATTGATGGCTTGCAATATTCTAATTGGAATAGGGCTATCTTTGAACAGTTAAAAAGTGGCGGTGTAACAATGGTCCACGTGACCATTGTTTACCACGAGCAAATTCGCGAAACATTGCTTCGAATAGGGCAGTGGAACCGCCTTTTTGAGCTGCACCACGATTTAATTATGCCGGTTAAAAGCACGGCTGATATCTACTTAGCAAAAAAGCTAGGCAAAGTAGGCATTATGTTTGGTGCACAAAACTGCTCTGCGATTGAAGACGATATTGCAATGATTGAGATCATGCGTGAGCTAAACTTGATGATTATGCAGTTAACTTACAACAATCAAAGTTTATTAGCTTGTGGTTGTTACGAAGCCGTTGATAGTGGTGTTACGCGCTTTGGCCGGCAGGTTATTAAAGAGATGAACCGCGTAGGGATGATTGTTGATATGAGCCACAGCGGCGAGCGTAGTACGCTTGATGCGATTGAAATATCGCAGCGACCAATTGTTATTTCGCATGCAAACCCCAGTAGTTTTCATGCTGCAAAGCGTAATAAATCAGACGAGGTATTAAAAGCATTGGGAGAGTCTGGTGGGTTACTGGGCTTTAGTTTGTATCCGTTTCATTTAAAAAATGGCCCAGATTGCACTCTCGATGAGTTTTGCGACATGGTGGCTAATACCGCTGATCTAATGGGGATTGATCATATTGGAATTGGCACCGATTTATGCCAAGAACAACCGATCTCGATTTTGCAGTGGATGCGCAACGGTCGTTGGTCAAAAGAAATGGATTATGGGGAAGGGTCTAAATCAGATGCTGATTGGCCAAAACCTTTGTCTTGGTTTAAAGATAGTCGCGACTTTCCTAATATCACTCAAGGTTTACTGGCGCGTGGCTTTCATGATGAAGAAGTAGCAAAAATAATGGGCTTGAATTGGTTGAATCTCCTTGACCAAGGACTACAGGCACAAAAGGTATAAAACGGATTTGGTGTAAGGAGCAATGGCATAGTATCAACGTAACATCTTGATAAATTATAACTAAAAGAGATCCATCAGGAGACGATAATGAATACCTCTAAAACAGCAATAGAACAGAGTGAGGAAGATAAAACCAAAATTAAGTTTTTGGCGGGTGTCGATATGCCCGTGTTTTTAATTAGCGGCGGGGTGTTGGTGCTGTTTGCAGCGTTAGCACTTTACGATATTCAGCTTATGTCGGGTTGGATCAACGCGGCTTTTACTTTTTCTACTCAGACCTTTGGTGCTTTTTGGCAAGTACTTTTACTTTTAACTTTTGTGATTGGTATTTTCTTAGCCGTAGGTCGAACGGGATCAGTTGTTTTAGGGGGATTAAAAGCGCCTGAAATTTCTACTTTTAAATGGATTTGCATCATTATGTGCACACTTTTGGCTGGTGGCGGTGTATTTTGGGCTGCCGCCGAACCCATGGCACATTTTACTTCGCCGCCACCACATTTTGGCGGTGAAACAGGCACCAAAGAAGCTGCTTATAATGCGTTAGCGCAAAGCTTTATGCATTGGGGGTTTTTAGCGTGGGCAATTCTAGGGAGTTTGACTGGTATAGTTTATATGCATTTACATTATGAGAAAGGCTTACCGCTAAAGCCACGCACTTTATTATACCCGGTGTTTGGTGATCGCGTAATGACAGGTCCTTTTGGCGCTATTGTTGATTCGTGCTGTGTGTTAGCGGTTGTTGCGGGCACTGTTGGGCCGATTGGCTTTCTTGGTCTACAGGTGAGCTTTGGTTTAGAAAAGTTATTTGGAATACCTAACACTTATACAACGCAAGTTGCTATTTTATTTAGCTTAATCGGTATTTACACTTTATCGGCAGTCAGTGGTGTTACTAAAGGTATTCAATTATTGAGCCGTTTTAATGTGATTCTAGCTGTGGCGCTAATGGTGTTTATTCTTGTGATGGGACCAACCGCTTTTATTGTTGATAGTTACTTGCATTCTTTTGGTCTGTATCTAAATGAATTTATCCCTATGGCGACCTTTCGTGCTGATAAAGGCTGGTTAGACTGGTGGACAGTGTTCTTTTGGGGTTGGTTTTTAGGGTATGGCCCTTTAATGGCGATGTTTGTTGCACGGATCTCTCGTGGCCGAACGATTCGTGAAATGATCTTATTGATTTCTGTTGTAGCCCCTGTGATCACGTGTTTTTGGTTTACTATAGTGGGTGGTTCAGGTTTGTTTTTTGAGCTGACTAACCCTGGTGTTATTTCTGTGCCGTTTACTGGTTTTAATCTACCTGCCGCCTTATTAGCAATCACAGAGCAGCTACCCATGGGCTTTGTTATCTCGGTATTATTTTTAATACTCACCACTATCTTTGTTGCCACAACGGGCGATTCGATGACGTATTCGGTGTCAATGGTTATGACAGGCACAGATCACCCGCAAACCTCAATTCGCGTATTTTGGGGAATTATGATGGGGGTAATGGCAGCCTTATTAATTTCAATTGGCTCAGGCGGTATTTCTGCATTGCAGTCTTTTATTGTGGTCACGGCAGTGCCAGTGTCGTTTGTACTATTACCGTCACTTTGGACAGCGCCACAAATTGCTAAAAAAATGGCGGATGAACAAGGCTTATAAACTCAAATAAAAGAGGCAAATATAACGGCCTCTTTTATGAATTAAATAATTACAAAGTCCTATGTTGTCCCAACAGCATGGGCAAATAACCAACCACAACCAACTGTAATGTTAATTACTTACTTAAATAACCAGAGCAGAAATTAAAATGAAAACACCTGTTAAAACTAATTTATTTGCATCAAAGGCGCCGTTAGAGTGGGCTATTATTGCAAATGGCACATTATCGACGGCGCAAATCCCGATTGATTCACAAGGCAACGTTGTCGATGGCGGTATTACAGCACAAGCCCGCCAAACAATGGAGAACTTTAAGCATACAATTGAAGCCGCAGAGTTGACGATGAATGATGTAACGCAAGTACTTATTTATGTTACTGACCGTTCACAACTGCCAGCGTTTAATGCGGTTTATGCTGAGTATTTCCAAGCGCCATACCCAAACCGCGCCGCAATGATTGTGGCAGGTTTAGCGCGTGAAGAAATGTTATGTGAAATTGTTGCCTACGCAGCTGTTCCTTAAAACGCATAATTAGGCCTGCCCCTACAGGCCTAATACCTACAGAACGTCAAAGTACAGTACTCCCCCGTCTTACTTGCTCAATCAGCAAATTTTTTAAAAGGATAATGCATGCGAACCACGTTTATATCTTTCTCGCTTTGTTTACTAGCTGCTTTATCTTGTTATTAGGGAATGGTTTGATCAATGTGCTATTGCCTGTTCGAATAGGGCTTGATGGTGTTGATTTAGACACAATTGGTATGGTGCTGTCGCTTTATTTTGTTGGGTTGTTAGTGGTCGCTATTTACAGCACTAATTTAATTCGCCGTGTGGGACACATTCGTATGTTTGCCGGATGTGTTGCATTAGGGGCTGTGAGTATTCTTATTTGCAGTATTTACCCAAGGCAGCGCCTATGGTGTGCGGTTGCTCCCCATAAATAGGCGATAACGCAGTATAAATTCCAAACATACGCTGCTATTTCAACCATTATTGACTTTGATCTTCGAATTAACCATGTAGAGGGGAAAATAAAATAAAACTAATTATTTTTATTTAAATGTAAATTATTTAATTGAATCTAATATATTATATTTCTGGTTTTATTAATAAGGATTACTTATTAATTTATTAAATTTATTGATTTCACTATTTGTCTTGTTGTTCTTATTATAATCAACGTAATTAATAATAAAAATGAATGGTTGAAACCAGCTTGACTAAGTCTTGTTTGGAAAATAATTCTAACACTGGGGAAATATTATGAAATTAGTAACACAACTTCTATTAGTAGCAACACTTGTAACACCCGCAGTAGCAAAGGCAAATAGTGACCTATTTAATTGGTACGGTAGTATTCGTGTACAAATACAAGACACTAATAAAGGCAATGTAGAATATAAAGACAATTATTCTCGTTTAGGTGCGTTTGGTAGCGCTGAAATTATGGATGGTATAAAGGCTACGTACAACTTTGAATTTAGGCTGTTTACAGATGATGGTTCATTTGCTGGAAATGATACACGGGCTCGTCTTGCTAACGTGGGTTTAGAAGGTAAGTTTGGTTCTATTTTAATAGGTAAGCAATATTCACCGCATTGGAATTTTACAGATAATGCCATTGATGTTTTTGCAGATATTGACGAATCAGCAGGATGCACAAACGAATCAACAGGCGTTATTTGTCATACTCATCGCTATGGTTTGTGGGCCGTAGATGCCGCTGGAAATGGGCATTATATCGAATATTTGCGCCCTGATCGTGCTGTTACGTACATGACACCTGATATGAATGGCTTTCAAGCAGCACTCATGGTGGTTACTAATAATGGTGACGTAAAGGCAAACCTTGCAGGTGATAAAGATGAAAGTATCGTTGGTTACAATTTAGCAGCTAAATATATTATAGGCGATTTCACTGTTTCAGCATCGCGTTATGACCTAACAGGTATGGTAGGAGATAATAAAGTAGATGCAGTTCAAGTTGCTTACAACCGTGGGTCGTTGAGCCTAGCTGCCCGCTATCAGGACTCCAGTGATGTTCGTTTTTACGCTGGTTTAAAAGCAACGGGTGAAATTGTTAACGAAAAAGTGATAGAAGTATATTCGGGTTATAAATTAGGGGATTTTCAGCTTCAAGCAACGTATGCCGATGTAGCAATGGACTCTGTTAGTGGTTTAACAGTCGATACAAATCAAGCCATCTTTGATGTGATATATAATCATAAAGCGGGGAGTTTTTATATTGAATATAGTATATGGGGAGATGAAGCTGAAAAGGTCTATGAAGCTGAAGATAAAATTTTAATAGGTTATAGGTTTGACTTTTAATATTCTTAATAATTTAAAATGGCAAGTCACCGCTTAAATAAGTGGTGATTTTTGTTCATAAAATTAATAAAAACGATAAAGCTCACGGGTTTCTTTAATCCTTTTTTATTGGTTTAATTATGAAAATTGATCTTAAACATAATTATTACACTTTTTTACTTTTTTGTTCTTGTTAAAGGTAAGTTTAAATGTAAACTCTGCAAAATTGTTAACTGTTGGTATATTTATAATGATGAAATTTAATGTAAGTTTAATTTTTTTAGGGTTGTTAGTAAGTGGTTGTACAAGCGAAACTGAATCTGATCTTTTAAAAACAAAGGCAATTCAGGCTGAGTATCGAATTAGCTCTGATGGTGAGCGCACTAAAATAAACGCGGAGCTAAATACAGGTAACTCATTTGGGTCTAATATCCGCTTGTCAAATGGTGATAAGTTATATGCTGAAGCCGCAGGTAAACGCATTACGCTTACAGAAGACACCGACTTATTAGATATTGATTACGAAGGGAAGTTTGATATAACGCAAGGGAATACAAAATTTAGTATCGATTTGGTTAGAAAAGATGAGAAAAATGCGGAGTCTGAGGTTGAGTTACCACTTAATTTTATCATCCTAGCACCGAGTAATGGTATATCAATTAAGTACAATCAACGTGTAACTGTTCAATTAGATGGTTTAGATCCGGCCAGTAAAACAGAGCTTGTTTTAAACTACGGGTGTGATGATTCAAATGGCGGCACGTTTACAGGATCTGCAAGTACCACAATTGCAAATGTTGCCAGCTTTGACTTTAATTTAAGTGAAAAAGACATTTTAGATGCGAATGCGCAAAACAGTTACAAAAACTGTGAGGTAGATGTTGTCGTAAATAGATACAGAGAAGGCACAATATCAAAAGAACTTGCAGACTCAAGTTTTATTAGCGCCTATCAAGTAAGAGAAATAAAGGATATTAAATTCACCTTTTAATTCATTATTAGGGCGTGTTGACCTTTTGTGATTGATTTTACAGCAGTCTATTTGGTATTTAAGCAAGGCAGCGCCTAGTGTGTGATCTGTTCCCCATAAATAGGCGATAACGCAGTATAAATGCCAAACATGGGCTGCCCTTTTAGTTCTGCCTCGAGGATACCTACATGAATGTAGGCAAGGGGCGTGATCAGGACACACAAGCTTTGCCTCGTTTTTACTTATTCTCACATGGATGTGAGCCAGTAGAATAACGCAGGAGCAGTTATCGAGCCCATTCGGTTACAAACCTCGTGCCGCGATTAAACCGCCCCTAGATTGAATAAGTTTCAATCCACAAAGGTCAACAGGCCCTGTGATACTTGTTTAATATACTCACTAAATTTTTGAATATAATAGGCTTACTTAAGAAGTCGTTCATGCCTGCATCAAAGCAACGTTGACGATCTTCTTCCATAACATTGGCTGTGATAGCTATTATAGGTGTGTGTGTGTATGCAGCAAGTAAGCGAATAAGATGTGTAGCTGTGATGCCATCCATTACGGGCATTTGCATATCCATCAAGACTATATCGTAGTGGTTAGTTTTACAGTTGTTGAGTGCTATTTCACCATTCTCAGCGGTTTCTATATTTTTAATGTTTAACTCAGCCAGCAAGCCCTTTAGTACAATTTGATTTATAGGACTATCTTCAACAATCAGAATCGTAATATTATCTGGATCAAAATTTAGCTTAATATTAGTGTCACTTTTCTTAAAAGGCTCTGCTTTTGATGCGAGGTCACACGTAATATTAAAATAAAAAGTAGACCCTTTATTGATTTCACTATTGACCTCTAAAGTGCTGCCCATCAAGCTCAGGAGCTTGTTTGAGATTGTCAGGCCAAGCCCGGTTCCACCAAAGCGACGGGTTATGGAAGAGTCAGCTTGTGAAAAAGCATCAAATAATGAACTGATATTGTCAGGCGCAATACCTATACCGGTATCAGAAATGCTAAAAATGAGGTTAACACTTGATGTGCTTTTGCTTTTTAGTTCAATTGCTAAGCTAACATATCCAGATTCAGTAAATTTAACGGCATTACTAAGTAAATTGATTAAAACTTGTTTTAAGCGCGTTTCATCGCCATTAAGAAAGTCGAAGGAGTTATCAATAGATTTTGGTATAAGCAGCTTAATTTGCTTTGAATGTACAAGCGGGTTAAACATTTGCTCTAGTTCATTTAATATTGAACTTAATTGAAAAGTGCTTTTTTCTAGCTTGATATTACCAGAATCAATTTTACTCAGATCAAGTATGTCATTTAAAATAACGAGTAAACTTTTACTGGAGGAGTTGACTAAATTAAGCATTTTTTGTTGTTCAGGCATTAATTCTGTGTTTTCAAGTAACCGTACCATGCCCAATATGCCATTCATTGGGGTGCGTATTTCATGACTCATGTTTGCTAAAAACTCAGACTTTATGCGTGATGTTTCTTCGGCTTCTTTTTTTGCTAACAGCAAGTTTTCGTTTAATACCCTAAATTGGTTGGCCGCTTCAGCTAATACGCCAATTTCATCATTACGGTGTGTTTCTGATATATTGATCGATAAGTCGCCCTGAAGTAAGCTTTTAAAATCGTTTGTTAGTCCTTTTATTGCTCTTATGATGTGTAAGTGAAAAAATAGAGCAAAAATAAGAAACAGTACAATAGACAAAAACAATGATCCTTTAATTATACTCTCAGCTTGAGTGATACTTGATTCGCTGGTATTTTTAATCTCCCTTAATAGATTTATTGACTCTTCCCTTAATTGCGCAGCTAAAGCGCTAAACTCCATTGTGTCTCCAGCAATTACAACATTTACTAATGTGAGATAGTTACGGTTTGCTTGAATACTTTTAGTGAAGGTTTTACTAAATTGTACTTTAAGCTCGCTGATCTGCGTTAATACCTGCTGGTTTTGCAATGTGGTTGTCTTTAATTGCACTAATAAGAGATCAATATTTTTGAGATTTTTTACCACTTCTTGGCGTTTCTGATATTCCCTGTTATTCAAAAAAAGAAACGCATTTCTATTAAGCGTATGCCATGCGTTGGTTAAATTAGCGACGAGTAATTTACTTTGTGTTGTTGTACTTTCAGCCATAACTTGAGTTAGTGTATTGATTGCTAATTCATAAATCGCTGGTAGGTCTTGATCGATCAACGTTGCTTTTTCATTGTAGCGCAGATTAACAACATCTAAACTTTTTCCAAAGTGTACGACTAATGCCTGCATTGATGATAGCAAAGAGGTGATTTTTTCATTTTCGACTTGTAGCTGTGTACTTGCAAGTCGTTGTTTAATGATGGCGTAATTTTTTTCGATTTTATCGAAGATAACTTGGTTACCAGAACTACCAAAAACGGATGTATCGCGTTGTATTTCTAAAATGTCTTTGTTGATCTCAAAAACGTTGATTGAAAGGTTGGTAAGATTAAATATTTCGTCAACAGACTTATCGACAATTGCGATACGTTTTGTGATAACAATATATACAACTAACTGAATTATAATAAATAAAGCTAAAACTGAAAGTACTTTAGCCGCGATAGAGTTAGTCAATTTTGATAGCATGAATATCCCTTATGCATTAAGTAGTTCATACCATTTATCAAGGCTATAGTCATAGTTATCCATAACGGTATTCCATACTGCAATATTCGAGAAACGTTTTTCGTAACTGCCGCCATCACGCAATTGACCTTGTTTAACTGAGACTTTACCATCAGTGCCTAATAAGTCTGATGTAGCTTCTTTTCCTTGGTACCAGTAATCCCATTCAGGCTTACTCATTAACTCTTTACTTCGTTCAGGGTTAGAGATGTAATAACCTTGCCTAGCTATAAACGCACCAGGCCAGCCTGAAAGCCACCAATTCATATAATCGTAAGCGGCATCTTTAACATGCCCCGTTGTATTTGCTGATAGGCACATAACGCCGTGCCATGCCCTATACCCCTCTTTAGGAGATGCATACACAATTGGTAGCCCTTTGCTTCTACAAGCACTTACACCGGGCGAAAACATGCTTTGAAGGTGCACTCGTTTATCTACCATATAATCAACAGATTGTGGTACTGAGGTCCAAAACCCTGCGAAATGTCCGGACTGTTTTTTGCTGATAAGTATTTTAAACAGGGTATCTATTTCGGCTATTGTCATATTGCCTATATTTTTGAAGGTCATTAAGCCTTGTGCTTGTGCGGCTAGCGCGGCATCAAAAATACCTATAGTTGGTGCATTAACAAGTGCAACACGCCCTTTATTTTTATCGTCTAATAACCACCCCCATGATTCAGTTTGATAGGGGACTCCTTGGGCTATAAAGTTAGTGTTATAGCCAAAAGAATCTACATTATGCACATAAGGCATAAAACTGATTTTTGATGTGGGCGTTGTGCCTAGGCTGCCATCACTTTGGACAAAGAGAATTTTATTAGGTGCATCACCTGCGCCTATGTTTGCGTCAGGGGTTAATTTCCCTGTTTTAGTCAAAGAATTAATTTCATTCCAGTACTTTAATCTATCAATCTCTAAAGGCTGTATTGCCCCAGCTTGCCATAAAATATTGATAGAGTCTGACCACTGCTCATATAAATCGAAAGAAGATGGATCCGCGGCAGCTTTTTGTAAAACCGCAGCACTGCCTTTTGGTGTAAATTCAAGATTTATCCCCAGTTCCTGCATGGCTTTTAGGCGTAACTCTTCTTGCAAGGTGACATGTGTGCCCATTACGCGCAGAGTTATAGGCTTTTTAGCAAAAACATAAGGGGCTTTAAAAGCAAGTGCGGTTGTTGCTGCACCAACGGTCAGCGTGTTAAGAAAGTGCCGGCGAGTAATTTTTTGTTTAGTCATGTTTTCGCTCAGTAGTTATGTTTTTTTAAGTATAGTTAACATTAGATATTAATGAGATAATTTAATAGTAATAACCATATGAAATGAGGTTGTTTTATATGGACTTTGAGAGTTATTGACTAAACAAACAATGCAGTGGACTTTAATAGCATGACGTTTACGTATATACCCAAGTGACCTCAAGATGCAGGATTCAGCGTTTTACAGGGGCTTAATATCAAGGCGTTACTTCGCAATAATGGCGATCCCTTTTAATTCCAACTGAAGCTCACATCTTGAGGTGACTTGGGTATATTTAGTTAATTTATATACAATTCATTGCATAGACTCATTATGACAGCTAATCTTCTAGGTATCCAAGCAAGACAGATATAATAGGGCTTATAGATGAGTGAATCAATAGATTGCAATAGGGAATGTTGCAATAATTGTAGTGATATTAACGATTTAGACTTTGATTTTACAATGGCTTTTCAGCCTATTGTTAACTGTAAAACTAAGCGAATTTTTGGTTATGAAGCGCTTGCTCGTGGTTTAAATAATGAGTCAGCTTATTCTATTATTTCTAAAGTTAATGACGATAACCGTTATTTATTTGATCAGCTTTGTAGAGTGAAAGCAATCGCACTTGCCGCTAAACTTAAACTTGATGGCATGTTGAGCATCAATTTTTTACCAAATGCAATTTACAAACCTGAGCGTTGTATAAGAACGACCCTTGAAGCCGCTAAAAAACATAATTTCCCTACTCAGAACATCATGTTCGAATTTACGGAAGTTGAAAAAATTGAAGATACTAATCATGTAAAACGTGTGGTTGAATACTATCAATCACTTGGGTTTAAAACAGCAACCGATGATTTTGGTGCTGGGTATTCGGGTATTAATTTATTAGCAGATTTTCAAACTGATATTGTTAAGTTAGACATGGGGTTGATCAGGGGTATAGATAAAGACCACAAGCGGCAAATTGTTGTTAGGCATTGCTTAAATATGTTAACTGAATTGAATATTTTAGTTTTGGCGGAGGGGATCGAAACGATTGAGGAGTATCAATGGCTAAGTAATGCTGGGGTGGAATTAATGCAAGGGTATTTCTTTGCAAAACCCGGCTTTGAAAGTTTACCTTCAGTGAGTTTTAGTTAAGTTTTAGGTCGAATCGATTTTTTATACCAAGGTTTAATGACTGTGCAGGCAGCTCCTGATGTTATAGTTTATTACAAGGGCATGCCATTATTGGTACAATGAATTAACATCATTCACTTACGAGTAGCCAGCAGGGCGGCTATCTTGCATTAATAGGTCTAGTTTTTTTTGCGCTTTTTTATAGTTTTCTAAATCGACAATTTCAATCATTTCACATTCATCTCTTACCATTTCAGCAATGAGGCTAGGGTAATGGCGGCAATCTTCAGGCCTATCTAAATAAATGCTGCAGGTGTACTTGTTAGGTGCAGTTGCATTTTTTTTTGGTTCAACCTCAAGGAAAGGGCATTTTGATAATTTTTCGCCTGATTTAGGATCAAACCATATTTCGTCACCTTTGACGAACTCAAAAATATCAGGATTAAATATTTCCCAAAGATCGATTTCTTCTTTTGTCGCACACAAATCCCCACCGCCGTATTTCATACAACATTTACCGCATTGGTTACAGTCTTTCATAGTTCACTGATTATCAGGCTATACAAATACACATATTAGCATTGATAGTCTTTATTTAGCATTACTGAATCACTTGACTAGCTCCAGCTTAGGTTGTAGCAAGGACTGGCGATTTTGATACTTTGGTATATTGTTAATGCAGGGTTTGGTTATATTAACCTAAAGTATCAATTTTATTCTCGATAAATGGAAATTAAAGGTCACTTATGAGGCTTGTTTTTTGGTTGTTTTTTGTTTTTAATTGTAGTGCTTTTGCGCAAGATCATATTGAAAAACTTGGCGTGTTTAATATCTATCATGATTCAGACTATTCCACCCACAACCCATCCGCAGTTGCTATGCAGATGGGTTTTATGACAGCACTTAATGAAGTTGGCAATACAGTTAACGGCTATCAAATTAATTTTTTAGAAAAAGATAATCGTGGGAATAGTAACCGTAGCTTTTTGACGATGAAACGTTTTTTAAACGACCCTAAAGGTCTTGCTATTCTTGGAGGCTTACATTCCCCACCATATATAAAATATAGAGATTTTATTAATGAAAATGGGTTGTTGCTACTTGTACCGTGGGCTGCGGGAGGGCCAATTACTCGCTATCCAGACGTTAAAAATTGGGTATTTAGATTATCACTAGATGACACTAAAGCTGGCATGAAAATGGTAGAGTACGCAACGCAAATATTAAAGTGTAACTCAGTTGATTTACTTTTAGAAAATACACCATGGGGGATATCTAATCATAAAACCATGACGAATGCCTTGGGCAGTGCGATACCTAATAACGTTTATTGGTTTAATTGGAATGTAAAATTATCTCAGGCCAGCATTTTACTAAAAGAAATTGAGCAATCAAAAAGCGACTGTGTGCTGTTCGTTGGCAATGCTGTTGAAGGAAAGTATTTCGTTAAGGCAATGGCAAATCTACCAAAAGAAAAACAAAAGCCGATAGTAAGCCACTGGGGTATCACAGGCGGTGATTTTTTTAACTCAGTCAGTGGTGAATTAAATAATGGGTTACCGTTATATTTTTTACAAAGTTGCTTTGATTTAAATCGACCCGATTTGGACCTACATACACAGCAGGTGTTAGACATAGCTGCAAAGTTATTCCCTGATGAATTTAAACAAAAAAAGCATTTATTAGCGCCCGCAGGCTTTGTACATGGCTACGATATAGGCAAAATATTGATAGCAGCGATGAATGATGTTGATTTGGTTGCACAGGTAAATACCGTAAGAGATAGAGTCAGAAAGAAGCTGGAAGAGTTAGATAAACCCATTACAGGATTAATGAAAGTTTATCAGAGGCCTTATTCAATATGGAGCGAGGACAATCCTGATGCGCACGAAGCACTCGGTGCAGAAGATATCTGTATGGCGCAATTTAATAACACCGGACAAATACACATCATTACCCCACAGCGTGAACTATAAAGTATGCTGGTGGCTATAAAAAAAATAATGACTATGTCATCAAATAAATCATTTTATGCTTTTTTAATTACTAGTTTATTACTGTCTATTTTAGTTAGTACTTACTTAGTTGGAAGCAGAGCTGAAGATTCAGTCAATAAGCTGTATAGCAAAGCCAATCAAGTTGAGTCAGAGTTAGCAGTTAGTTATCTACGGCAGTTTTTAGATACCCGCCAGCAAATACTACAGGATTTATCTCGCCATCCGATTTTATCAAACAGTGTAATGGGGACAGATCTATCTCAAGCATCCGTGGCTGATTTTTTGAATGACTACAAAATATTGGGCAATACAGAATCAATAAAGCTTATTAATATATTAAGAGTGCCTATTTATGAAAACTTTCCCGCGATAGATATAACGGAAACTGAGGACGAAAATAGCTGGGTTCAAAAAATACTTGATGAAAAAGCAGATCAAGCGATTATATTGTCAACGCGCAACAACGAAAATTTCTTTAAAATTGCAGTGTCAGTTAAATACAGTGACTTTACTGAAGGGGTCTTATTGGTCGAGTTTAGCACAAGCTTAGAGGAGCTTTTATCTTCAGCAATTGAGAGTAATGCTTATGGTTTAACCTTGCAGGGACCATTGGTTTTATACTCGAACTTAGATGCTAATAAAGAATATTTGAGCATTAATAAGCAATACATAGGTGACACCGGGATTCAATTAGAATATTTAATCAGCACAAGCGTTTTAGAAGAAAAAGTATCAGGCTTTACGCGAGATATTTTTTTAGCTGTGATTGTTAGCCTCATATTATCCTTTGCAATTTTATTGATATTTGGTAAGCAACTTTTACTTAATCCATTTAAACGCTTGGAGCGATCGCAGCAAGTCTTAGCCGAAAGTGAAGAGCGGTATAAGTTATCAATCAGTGGCACTACAGACGGAATTTGGGATTGGGATATAGCCAATAAAACGGTTTATTACTCCCCCCGCTTTCGAGAACTATTAGGCTATCAACATCATGATATCGAAGGGTTTCCAAATAAACTAAAAAGTTTTAAACAAAAAATACATGAATTAGATAAGAGCAGGGTGTTAGATGTTTTTACTTTGCATTTAGAGAATAATCAACCATGTGACATTGAGTTGAAATTGTACACAAAAACACGTGAAATAAGACACTTTAGGCTTAAAGGCATTGCGTTAAAGAACGATAAAAACAACGCTATTCGTATGGCGGGTTCACTTACTGACATAACAGAACAAAAGACTGGGCAAGAGGCATTAAAGGCTGCAAAAGAGCAAAATGATTTATTAGCGAATGCGATCGAATCATGCAATGTGGGAATTTGCATAGCCGATGCAACTTTAGAGGGCTCACCGCTTGTATTCATTAACAGTGCGTTTTCTCGGATCACGGGCTATGGTGATGAAATTTTAGGACAAAGTTGTCGATTTCTCCAAGGAGTCGACACTTGTGCTGAAACGATTAAAGAAATCAAAGAGGCGCTGCAAGCTAAAAAAATTCATCGTGTAGAGATTTTAAATTATACAAAAGAAAATAAACCATTTTGGAATGACTTACAAATATCTCCCGTATTTAGCAATGAAGGTGTACTTAGTGCATTTGTTGGAATACAGCAAGACATTACTGAAAAAGTAGAAGCTGAAAAAGAACTTGTTGAAGCTAAAGGGCAGGCTGAGTTGGCTAATGTGACAAAGAGTGAGTTTTTAGCAGCAATGAGCCATGAAATACGAACACCGATGAATGGTGTACTCGGCATGTTAAACTTATTGAAACACTCAAAGCTGAATGAAGATCAATATTATAAAGTAAAGGTTGCTTCCAGTAGCGCGAATTCTTTACTGACTTTGATAAATGATATTTTAGACTTTTCTAAGGTTGATGCAGGAAAACTTGAACTAGAGATATTAGAGTTTGATATTCGAGATATGTTAGGTGAGTTTGCTCAGTCTGCGGCGGTGCCCGCACATGATAAAGGTCTTGAATTTATTTTAGATATGACTCAGGTAAATGTTTCGTGTGTTCAAGGTGATCCAGGGCGGTTACGACAAATATTAACTAACTTAGTCAGTAATGCAGTTAAATTTACTTCTTCAGGGGAGGTATTAGTTGAGGTCATACTAAGTGAAGTGGATATAGAAAACTGGCAACTCAGGTGCAATATTAAAGATACTGGCATAGGCATAACGCAGGATCAGCAAAGTAAGTTATTCAAATCATTTTCACAGGTTGATGCATCAACAACGCGAAAATTTGGTGGTACAGGGCTCGGCTTAGCGATCGTTAAAAAATTATGTGTGCTTATGAATGGGGATGTGAGTGTTGAAAGCGATGATGGAAAAGGTAGTTGTTTTAGTTTTTATGTACAACTTTCAAAATCTGATAAGGCACAGCCCATAATACCTAATGTGGATATCAGCAAATTAAATATACTGGTAGTTGATGATAATTGCACGCACCTTAATGTATTAAGCTCACAGCTTAAACATTGGGGGGCGAATGTTAAGGTGGCGATGTCTTCAGCTGATGCATTCACGGTCGCAAATACCTTCTATGAAAAAAATAAGCGTACTTTTGATATTGGTTTTCTAGATATGGATATGCCGGGTATGAATGGTATTGAATTAGCAAAAGGGTTGCTTGCTAATGAGAGTCACAAAAGTATTCAATTGATTGTTATGACGACAATAAATGATAAGGGCGATGATGCATACTTTGAAAAAATGGGTTTTTCAGGTAGCTTTAAAAAGCCAGCAATAACATCTGATTTATTTGCGGTATTTGTGAGCACGGTAGGCAGCGGAGCTTACTCTGATAGAACGAGCCAGTTGTCACAACAATTCACAAAAACACTGCGCAGCAATGGCGCTGTGGAAAATATAATATGGGAACCTTCAATTCGAATTTTACTTGCTGAAGATAATCAAGTTAATCAGATTGTTGCAATAAGTATGTTGAACAAACTAGGATTACATCAAATAGATGTAGCAGCAAATGGCGAAGAAGTGATTAGTTATCTAAAAAACGCCCAGCGATTTGAACAATATACCGCAGTGATTATGGATTGTCAGATGCCAGTAATGGATGGTTACGAGGCTACGCGGCAAATTAGAGAACTAAAGTGTGGAGAAATATACGCAAAAGTTCCAATAATCGCGATGACAGCAAATGCCATGGTAGGTGATAAAAGAAAGTGCATTGAAGCTGGGATGGATGATTATGTGCCCAAACCCATTATGCAAGATAACTTACTCGAAAAACTGCTTTTATGGTTACCCCATTCCTTAAAATGAAAATAAGGTAAGCTAACATACAAGCAGTGCTTGAGCTGATTTTTGAACGCCCTCGTTTAGAATACATTCTGTATTTAAATGTTGATTTATTTATATGCAATTTAGTTATTTAGCGCTAAGTTTATAGAGTCAGATCACACGCTATGGCACTTTTTATATTTTTTATTGCTACCACATGGGCACTCATCATTACGATTTACTTTTATATCAGTAACAGGGAAAATTTCGCCATCTAAATAGCGCCACAGCTTATTTTCTTTGATAAATTGTGATTTTTCATGTAACTGACAATACAAATTTTGATAAAAATAACTAGCGCAAAATTCAACATAGCCTGTTTCTTCGTTATGGTCAGTACTAATGACGCTTAATGATATAAAGCGACAACTATTAGCAAAGTCAGCAATTTCTATTACAGGGTTTTCGGCTTGTTTTTCTTGTGCATAAGTTTGGTAAACATATTTTGCGTTTTTTAGGGCATATGCAACAAAGCGAGAGCGCATTAGCTGTTCTGGGCTAGTTGCTTGTATTGTTCCTAAGTGTAATTTTTCACAGCAGTCTTGGTAGCTTTGAAGGCTCCCACACAAGCAAGTTTTGTCAGTATGTGTAGTCATAGTTCAAATATGTTTATTCAAAAACGGCATTTTAGCAGTTTATTGAGCTAATGCTATCTCTGTCATGTTTTGTGTCTTAGTAAAGCAATATAGCTTTGCGCTAGCTTGGTCTAATTTTAGTGAGAGATTACTAATTTGATTATCTTTTACGATATCAGTCCATGTTATCACCGCTGCAAAATTACCATTATGTAATGCAGAATTTAAAACATATTCTAAATTCACAAGATGCTTTTGTCTTATTACTAAGAGCTTACTTGTATCAATTGAGCATGAATCCAGCAGAGCTTTACTTGGTACATGATCTGGTGCTATTAATAATGTCCATGCATTTTTATTATTATAATGATGTAGAACCTTTAGTAGTTCAAAAGTAGCTGATATCTCATCCTCAATTTGAATTAAATTTACTGACGAGCTTAGGTTATCTTGTTGATAGCTTTTAACGGTTCTAACAGTAATTGGCTGTAACATAGGTTCTACTCACTGGTTGTTTATACAGTATGTGTGTACAGTAGTTTATACAGTGTTTGTGTGCAAGCGTTTTTTGCCAATTTTTTATACGATTACTGCCTTTAATTTTTTTTAATAGATCAAATGCGGAAGTGAAAAGTTTAAATCTTTTAAATTTCAAATATTTATTTTTTAGTAAATTAAAAAATCGTTTAATTCCTTTGGCTAGGATTGTGATGGGATTAGGTGAGAAAACTGTTGTTGATGAATTTGTTCATACAATGATGCTGCATAACATTGTGCATCTTTAAAGCGACGTGTTGTTATGTGTTTACGTAAGTCTGCTAATGTGATCGTTGCAGGTTCATAGCCTTGGCTGCTGGCTAAAGTTAACCATACCGCACCATGAAAAATGCTACTGGGTACGCCTTGGCCTTTAATAAAAAATAAGCCCAGATAAAACTGTGCCTTGTGATTGCCTGCCATCGCAGCTAGGCGCATCCATTTAGCGGCCAGAGGGACTTGTTCATTTTTTAAATAGTAAAGTGCTTTCGTTACTGTTTTGTCCGATGTTTCAGGTGTGGGGTCTTTATTCTCAACTGTTGTTGGTTGAGTTATAAATGACAACACGTTTTCAAGTTGTTGTTCAAGATCAAGGCCAATTGGAGATGTATCAGTCATAATGCCACGCATGTTATTTTTTTTATACACTACGTAAGTTTAGTCTAAGACCGGGTGATTTGTCCTATTATTCTTTTAATCTGTGATAAAATTACGAAATTATTCCCCTGTGAAAATGAATTATTATTATGCTTGATGCGTTATTTAAAATTAGCGCGCACAATTCGACTGTGCGCCGTGAATGTATTGCTGGTTTAACGACCTTTATCACCATGGTTTATATTGTTTTTGTTAATCCGGCTATGTTAGCTGAGGCCGGTATGGATCAAGGTGCGGCTTTTGTTGCTACTTGTATCGCAGCTGCAATTGGTTGCTTTATTATGGGCTTTTGGGCTAATTATCCATTAGCGTTAGCGCCAGGTATGGGATTGAATGCGTTTTTTACGTATGGTGTGGTGCTTGGTATGGGCCATACTTGGCAGGCTGCGTTAGGTGCCGTGTTTATATCGGGCTGCATTTTTTTGCTTTTAAGTTTATTTAAAGTGAGGGAGTGGATAATTAACGCGATTCCGCTTGTTCTTAAACAAGCTATAGCGACAGGCATTGGTGCTTTTTTAGCGCTTATTGCGTTAAAGAATGCTGGAATTATTGTTGCGAGTCCAGCCACGTTAGTTCAGCTTGGAGATATAACTTCTGCGGGTCCATTACTTGCAATTTTAAGCTTTTTTGTCATCGCGGCGTTATTATTTCGTGATTTCAAAAGTGGTGTATTGATCAGTATTTTATTAGTGACATTGATTTCTCTGAGTTTAGGCTTAGTGCAATACCAAGGCGTAATTTCTATGCCGCCTTCACTTGCTCCTACATTTATGCAATTGGATTTTGCTGCTGCGTTTGAGCTTTCTATGCTCAGTGTTATTTTTGCTTTTTTGTTTGTTGATTTATTTGATACCTCAGGTACTTTAGTTGCTGTAACTCAAAAAGCAGGTTTAGCCGATGAAAAAGGCAATATGCCTCGCTTAGGACGAGCATTAAGTGCTGATAGTACGGCAACAATTGCAGGCTCAGTACTTGGCACATCTACGACAACGTCATATATAGAATCGGTGGCGGGTGTGTCTGTTGGAGGGCGTACTGGTTTAACCGCTGTTGTGGTCGGGCTGTGTTTTTTATTGATGATGTTTTTTGCACCGCTTGCGAAAATGGTCCCTGCTTATGCTACCGCTGGTGCAATTTTATATGTTGCAGTTTTAATGCTGCAAAATTTAAAGTTTGTAAATTGGGATGATATGACAGATGCCATTCCGGTCAGTGTAGTGCTGTTAATGACACCTTTAACGTTTTCAATCGCGCATGGGATTGCACTTGGTTTTATTTCTTATACGGCTGTTAAAGTATTATGTGGTAAACGTGATGAAGTTAGTATCAGTGTATGGATACTTACAGCGATGTTTGTTATTAAATTTGCATTTTTGTCCTAATAAGATAAAACGAAGAAAAAGTGATCACCACTTTTTCTTCGGTGCAAATAAAATATCTAAGTCGTCTTGTTCTTCTTCGTTTTTCTTTTTTAATGCCGTTGCATTTGAAGCTTTAAGTTCAGTACTAATTGTTTCCAGGTAACCTTCCAGCTCAGCCCGTTTGGTTGTTACATACTCATCGGTGTAGGAAATTGCAGAAATAGTCGCATAAGCTTTTTCAAAGTATTGCCTAGCTGAGCCGACCATATTAGCTGAACGTGCTGATAAACCTCGCTTTATTTGACTTTCTATATTTATTTTTAGTTGGAGTTTTTCTAGGCGTTTGTCTTCGGCAACGAATACTTGGCTATCTACTTTCCCTTTTCCATGTTCAGAACGTAGTATCACTCTTAATTTTTTTATACCTTGGATCAATGCAATGAGTTGCTTGTCGTTATCCGGTAACGCTAAGTTCTCACCGTTTGTCCCTTCAGGCTTGTTTGCTAGACGTTCTTTTGATTCTTTTAGGCGGTTTTTTAGTTCTTTTGAAGTGGGGGATAATTGTACCATTGAAGATAGCGCGTCATAAATACGACGCTGAATAACATATAAAATGTGATCTGACATGGGGATATTGGCGCTATTAAGAAGCACATCTTCAGACTCTTCGATGATCTTTTTTTGTTTTGTAAGGTCTTTACGACGCTCAGTCTCTTGTTTCTCTTTATGTTGTTGTACAGCACTAACCCAAAGGGCAATGACGATCAGCGCAACAATTAACATAATAATAATAGAAACGATCATGGTTTTGGTCTCTGGTTTCTCAAACTAATAATTTTTATCTTACATTAAATATATGCTAACTGGGTAGTTTTGCGCAGCTTATACAAAATAAAATTAGCATTGTGGTTATTTATTACTATTAATTGCACGTTCATAATATTTTCCAATTTGAATACCAGTCAAATGATGGCTACCTCAAGGCGTAGGATTATGCTAGCCTTGATGCATTAGTCTTATAAATGTACCTGTGGCTGTATTTATTTTCTTTAAGAAGAAATAAAGCTTGGCTTGAAGCGGTGTAACATTTATAAATAAGCAGTATAACAACACTAAAAATGCAGCCATGAAATTACAACAACTCAGATACATCGTCGAAGTTCAAAACCATAAGCTTAATGTATCAGCAACAGCTGAAAGTTTATTTACCTCACAACCAGGCATCTCTAAACAAGTTCGTATGTTGGAGGATGAACTCGGCGTGCAAATTTTTGGACGAAGTGGCAAACATTTAACTCATGTGACCAGTGCTGGGACTGAAATTATTAATATTTCACGCGAGATTCTTTCTAAAGTCGAAGGAATTAAAGCGGTCGCAAATGAGCACACATTGCCAGATCAAGGTAAGCTGAATATTGCTACAACGCATACGCAAGCACGTTATGCGCTGCCTAGTGTTATTCAAGGCTTTATGAAGAAGTACCCTGCAGTATCGTTGCATATGCATCAAGGAACGCCGCAGCAGATTTCTGACGCTGCAGCTAGAGGGGATGCGGATTTTGCAATCGCAACTGAAGCATTGCATTTATATTCAGATTTAGTGATGTTACCGTGTTACCACTGGAATCGCAGTATTGTAGTTGCAAAAGATCACCCGCTAGCTAAAAAAGCAGATTCACTTACCGTAGCTGATATTGCAAAGTACCCATTAATTACGTATGTATTTGGTTTTACTGGGCGTTCAGAGCTTGATAAAGCATTTAATGCGCAAGGGCTTGACCCTCATATTGTTTTTACAGCAACGGATGCCGATGTGATTAAAACTTATGTGCGCCTTGGGCTAGGGGTCGGTGTAGTTGCATCAATGGCAATAGATCAAGTCTCAGATACTGATTTGGTGTGTATTGATGCGAGTCATTTATTTGAAGCCAGTACGACTAAAATAGGCTTCAGAAAAGGCAGTTTTTTACGCAGTTATATGTATGATTTTATAGAGCGCTTTGCACCTCACTTAACAAAAGAGCGTGTTGAACGGGCGAGCTTATTACGAAATCAAGATGATGTAGACAAATTGTTTGAAGGTATAGATTTACCTGTTAAGTGATGAAGTATTAAAAAAGCCGCAAAAGCGGCTTTTTTAATACGTAAAACTTAACACTCGATAATATTGACAGCTAAGCCACCACGTGCAGTTTCTTTGTATTTTGTTTTCATGTCGTTACCAGTATCAAGCATCGTTTTAATAACCTTATCCAATGATACTTTTTGTTCGCCACTGCCGCGGATTGCTAAACGGGAGGCATTAATCGCTTTAATTGCGCCCATTGCATTACGTTCAATACATGGCACTTGAACAAGCCCACCTACAGGATCGCAGGTTAAACCTAAGTTATGTTCCATGCCAATTTCAGCCGCATTTTCAACTTGTAATACATTACCACCAACAATTTCAGTAAGTGCACCTGCGGCCATTGAACAGGCAACGCCTACTTCGCCCTGACAGCCAACTTCAGCACCTGAAATTGATGCATTCTTTTTATAAAGTATGCCAATAGCAGCAGCAGTCAACAAGTAGCGAGTCGCGATATCGCGATCCACCTCTTTAATAAATGTATGGTAGTACATTAATACCGCAGGTAATATACCCGCTGCCCCGTTAGTAGGAGCGGTTACTACACGACCACCTGCGGCGTTTTCTTCATTGACGGCTAAGGCAAATAAATCAACCCAATCCATCGCGCGAAGTGGATCATTACTGACTTCAATATTGAGTTTTAAATACAGACTAGGTGCGCGGCGCTTTACTTTTAAACCACCCGGTAATATACCTTCAGTACGCATGCCGCGTTCAATACACGCTTTCATTACTTGCCAAATATTGAATAATTCATCTTTTATGGCATCTTCAGTGCGAAGTGTTTTTTCATTTTTCATCATTAAGCTTGATACGCTATACCCGGAGTCTTTACACATTTCGAGTAATTCTTTAGCGCTGCCAAATGGAAAAGGTGCAGGATTTTCTTCGCGAATATCAAGTGCAGCTTGTTTTTCGTTATCAAACTCTTCATCGGTGACAATAAAGCCACCGCCGATTGAATAATAAACTTTACTGTGGAGTTTATCGCTTCCTTTAAATGCAATAATTTCCATTGCATTTGAATGCTTTGGTAAGGTTTTACGACGATGAAATACGATTGCACCTTGTTTCGGGAATTTGGCTTGATGTACTTGATTTAAGTGGATGACTTGTTCATTTTCGATTTTAGTGAGAATATCATCGACTAAATCGGCATCGATCGTTTCTGGGTCATAACCCGCAAGACCTAGAATAACGGCTTTACCTGAACCATGACCAATACCTGTTTGTCCTAATGAGCCATACAGCTCGACTTTAACGCTGGTGACATCGGTTAATAAGTTTTGTTCTTGTAGTTCGTTAACAAATAAACGCGATGCGCGCATTGGGCCGACGGTGTGAGATGATGACGGGCCGATGCCAATACTAAACATATCAAATGCACTGATCATAATTACTTTACTCTACTTTTTACTCAGCACGATTGCTGCCTTTGAACGGTCGCACATAATAACGCGTAATTATACCCTTGTAACCATTTGCAACAGAGTTTTAAACTGGTATGGCGAGCTGTTTTGTAAAGTTTTTTATAATGCTTGCAGTTGCGCCCCATAGTAATCCATAAGGGGTTGAAAATCCTTGTAAAGTGATTATCTTACCAAAACGCTCAAAATTTATAGGATGCCAATTATTTACATTAGCGAGTGCACTAACTTGCAGCAAAAAACTTGCAGCGACTTCATTTTTATCAGCTTGCCAAAATGTATTGGGTGCTAACAGGCCTACATAGGGCGTAATCGTGAAACCTGTGAGGGTGGAGTAATCTGCTAATTGACCAACGATAGTCACATTCGATGGGGCAATATTAAGCTCTTCATTTAGCTCCCGCAGTGCGGTATGGCGTAAGTTTGTATCGGTTAATTCATGTTTACCGCCAGGTAAGCAAATTTCACCCGGGTGATGATTTAAAAAAGTAGGGCGCTTGCATAATAATATATGTGCGCTGTTGTCTATATCAATTAATGGCAACATGACTGCACTAGCCCGTTGTGGACGTTTAGAGCGTATACTCTGAATTTGCTGCGCATGCTCATTAATAGGCGCGCTTAGCTGAAAACGCGCCATAAGCTGTTGACTATTCACACAGGTTACTTCAATAAAGGTAGAATTTTATTTACTTTATCGTAAGTTTCTTGGTATTCCAAATCAACGTGAGAATCAGCGACAATTCCGCCGCCAGCCCAACAATAAATATGTTGTTTATGACATACTAAAGTACGAATAGTGATACTGGTATCCATATTGCCACAGGCGCTTAAATAACCAATTGAACCACAGTAAATACTGCGACGATGTGGTTCTAGTTCTTCAATAATTTCCATCGCTCGAATTTTGGGAGCCCCAGTGATTGAACCTCCGGGAAATGCCGCATGAAGTTGATCAACGGCTGTTTTATCATCAGCTAATTGCGCAGTGACTGTACTGACTAAGTGATGCACTGCGGGGAAACTTTCAATAGCAAATAGAGAGGGTACCTGCACTGTGCCAGGCTTTGCGACCTTGCCTAAATCGTTGCGCAGCAAGTCAACTATCATGACATTTTCAGCGCGGTCTTTGGATGATTTTTGTAAGCGCGTTGCTTGTTGAACATCTGTTACTTCATCAAGGCAGCGTGGTAGCGTGCCCTTGATTGGTTTGGTTTCTATGTGCCCGTCAGTGATGGCAATAAAACGTTCTGGGGAAATAGATAAAATAGCGCCATCAGGGTGATTGATAAAACTTGAAAACGGCGCTTTATTGGCTTCTCTTAATAGGCAGTAAGCTTCCCATGGTGATCCTTGGTATTGCGCTTCGAAACGTTGAGCAAGATTTATTTGATAGCAATCGCCACTTTTTAAATAAGCTTGAATTTTTGAAAATTTAGCGCCGTATTGATCTCGGCTCATATTAGATAACCAGTCACGGGTTATTTTAAATGCTTGCTGTTGTGTTGGTACATCATTTAAAGGCGTTAAATACAGAGCAAGCCTGTCGGTATCAGGCTGGGCGACATAAAACCAGCTGTTGCGTTGTTTGTCGTAAATAAGCGCATCTGGGTAGAGTCCAAGGCTAAGCTGTGGCATATGAATATCGTTAATGGCTTGCTCAGGAACTTGTTCAATAACTCGGCCAAAGTCATAACCAAAATAGCCAAGCCAACCACCGCTAAAAGGTAAGGCGGGTTGAATTTTGCTGCTATCTAATTTATTAAGCTCTTGCTGCATAATAGCAAAGCTGTCTTGAGACGTTACTTGGCCATCAATATAAGTGAGGTTATTTTTAACCTCTAAGCGTATTTTTGGTGCGATAGCTATAATATCATAGCGACTGTTCACATGATGGCTATTGGCCGAATCTAATAGTATTGCGTAGGGTAAATGAGCAAAATAGGTGAAAAGCTCTATGGAGTTGAGCGAAATGTCTAATTGAATGCAGGTTTTTTGTTGGTTTATCATCTATTTTTTACCCTGTAAAACTGGCTCGAAACGGGCTGGGAGGGTATCATAAGTTATAATTTTTTGGCAGCGTTTCGTGACGTCGCCTATGCGCTATACAAACCACCGTCACCGGTTTGACCAAGGTTGCGTGTTTACACGTAACGGTAATTTAAGGAACCCCTATGAGTACTATTCGTCAGCAAGATTTTATTGATAGCATTGAAGATGCTTTGCAATATATTTCGTTTTATCATCCACTTGACTTTGTTCAAGCGCTTGAAAAAGCTTATCACAAAGAGCAAAGTAAAGCGGCTAAAGATGCGATTGCACAAATACTTATTAATTCGCGTATGTCGGCAGAAGGTAAGCGTCCACTGTGTCAAGACACCGGCATTATTACGTGTTTTGTAAAAGTAGGTATGGATGTTAAATGGGATAAAACAGATTTGACTGTACAGCAAATGGTTGACGAAGGGACGCGTCGTGCTTATTTGAATCCAGATAACCCGTTACGCGCATCGATTGTTGCAGACCCTGCTGGTAGCCGTAAAAACACAAAAGATAATACGCCATCAGTTGTGCACATTGATCTAGTGGCAGGCGGTAATATTGAAGTGATGGTTGCAGCAAAAGGCGGCGGCTCTGAAAATAAAACCAAAATGGTGATGTTAAACCCATCTGATGATGTGGCTGAATGGGTTGAAAAAACCTTACCAACCATGGGCGCGGGTTGGTGCCCACCAGGCATGCTAGGTATAGGTATTGGCGGTACAGCCGAAAAAGCAGCCGTACTGGCAAAAGAATCGTTAATGGATCCGGTTGATATTCATGAACTTATAGAGCGTGGTGCTGAAACGACCGAAGAGAAAATGCGTTTAGATATTTTTGAACGTGCCAATAAACTAGGTATCGGTGCACAAGGTTTGGGTGGTTTAACAACCGTTGTTGATGTGAAAATTAAAACAGCACCAACCCATGCAGCTTCTAAGCCTGTGGTTATGATCCCAAATTGTGCTGCAACTCGCCATGTACATTTTACTCTTGATGGCTCAGGCCCAGCTAACCTAAAAGCGCCGAAGCTTGAAGATTGGCCTGAAGTAACATTTGAAGTAGGTGAAGGCACACGCCGTGTTGATTTAAATACGTTGACTAAAGAAGATACGCGCGAGTGGAAAATGGGTGAAACAGTATTGCTATCAGGTACTATTTTGACTGGCCGTGATGCTGCGCATAAGCGCCTGCAGGATATGATCAATTCAGGTGAAGGTTTACCTGCAGGTGTTGATTTTGATAATAAATTTATTTATTACGTTGGCCCTGTTGATGCAGTACGCGATGAAGCGGTAGGCCCAGCAGGCCCAACAACAGCAACACGCATGGATAAATTTACTGACATGATGTTAGAGAAAACTGGCATTATTGGCATGATTGGTAAAGCGGAACGTGGCCCTGCTACCGTAGAGTCTATTAAAAATAATAAATCGGTTTATTTAATGGCTGTAGGTGGCGCTGCTTACTTAGTGTCTAAAGCAATCAAAAAAGCCCGTGTTGTGGCATTTGAAGATTTAGGTATGGAAGCTATCTATGAGTTTGAAGTTGAAGATATGCCAGTAACAGTGGCAGTCGACAGTGAAGGCGCTAATGCGCATACGCAAGGTCCAGCAATTTGGAAAGCTAAAATAGAAGAGCTGAACTCTAAACTACAGTAATATTTGAGTTATATTTGGCGGTATTTAAATACTTTTGAATACCGTCTTCACATCTGACCAGTTGGATGTAAGCTTTCGAACTTCTCGCAACTATTTAAAATCCCTCGATTATTCCAGATCTGACCTTGTAATTTTTACTTTACAATAATATTTAAGTTGACGTTCACGTCAACAGTTTCATGCTTCAACATTAAATAAGTTAATTAATTATTCCATATACTGTTAATTTTTGAATTTAATATGCTATTTGTGAGGTGTATTTAATGTTTTTATTGTATTGGTATATCTAGATTGGGTTTATCATCTCATATAGTGGCAAGCACTAATATGAAGTGATAGAGTCTCGACAATTTCAGCGCGCATACCCTCTCACGGGTTACAAATTTCGGAGTAAGATAAAGTGGCTGTGTTTAATCAAGTTGATTTTGATAACCATGAGCAAGTGGTTTTTTGTTCGGATAAAGAATCAGGCCTTCGTGCAATTATTGCCGTTCATAATACTAATTTAGGCCCTGCTGTAGGTGGTTGCAGAATGTGGGATTACGCAAGTGACGATGACGCTGTCGTTGATGCACTGCGCTTATCAAAAGGTATGACCTACAAAAATGCAGTAGCACGCTTACCGTTTGGTGGTGGAAAGTCTGTAATTATTGGCAACGCGAAAGAAATAAAATCAGAACAATTATTTCGTGCTTTTGGTCGCCAATTAGAGCGCTTAAATGGTAGTTATTATTCTGCAGAAGATGTAAACATTACCTGCGGTGATGTGGCTATTATGAATAAAGAAACTAACTATGTATTAGGCCTAGAAGGTAAAAGCGGTAACCCATCACCGTTCACTGCGTATGGTACATTTTTAGGTATTAAAGCGGCTTTACAGCATCAACGTGGTCATCAAGATTTAACGGGCATTAAAGTGGCGGTACAAGGTTTAGGTGCTGTGGCTTATAGTTTATGTAAATATTTACATGAAGCCGGTGCAACATTGTTTGTAACTGATATAAACCAAGTCGCCATTGACCGTGTAGTCAATGATTTTGCTGCAACAGCAGTGAGCATTGATGAGATATATGATCTTGATGTGGATGTATACGCACCGTGTGCACTTGGTGCAACAGTTAATGATGCGACAATTGCACGCATTAAAGCGACAATTATTGCTGGTTGTGCAAATAATCAATTAGCTGAATCTCGCCATGGTGAGATCATCCGTAAAAAAGGTATTTTATACGCGCCAGATTACGTGATAAATGCTGGTGGTATTATCAATGTTTATTATGAAACAGCACCTGAAGGTTACAGCGCAGAAGCGTCAAATAAACATGTTGAGGGAATTTTTAATACCTTGACTGAAATTTTTGCGCGCAGTGAAAAAGAGCAAAAATCAACGCATTTAATTGCGGATGAATTAGCGCAAGAAATTATTAAAAACGGTTTATAACAAATCGAGCTTTGGGCGTGCTCTGCACGCCTTTACTTTATTAAACAAATCCCTCACGATACAATTATCTCTGACTTGTATAGTAATTTGTAATGACACCTATCGACTTAACCACTTGGCCGCGGCAACAGCACTTTTCACTGTTTAAAGACTTTACTCAACCGTATTTTAATGTCTGTGTGCAACTAGATATGCAGCCACTTTATAACTACTGCAAAGCACAGCAAATTTCTTTTTTTCAATCTTATATTTATTTAACACTACAAGCTTGTCATAGATATCAACCTATGTTGCAGCGAGTTATTAATGATGCACCTTGGCAACTAAACACGGCGCGTGCAAGCGTAGTCGAACTGGCGCAAGACGACACATTTAGATTTAGTTATTTTACACAACAAGATAGTTTTTTTGCTTTTCAAACCCATGCAACACACGTAAGTACAGCGGCAAAATTGCAGCCGTTATTTTCACATGCTTTTTCACAGACTGAAGGGCAAGCTGATTTAATTCATATCTCAGTATTGCCATGGCTCGATTTTATGAGCTTTTCTCATGCTTTTACGCAAGGGACGAATTTAGGTATTCCAAAATTGGTATTTGGAAAGTTAAATAAATTAACGGGGAAAATGCCGTTATCAATTGATGTGCACCATGCACTAATGGATGGTTTACACGTTGCAAAGTTTATTAATGAACTGCAAGTTGCGATTACACAGTTTATAAACACGAATTAGTAAATAAAGTTATTAATTAAATTAATGAAAGTAAAATAAGTGGTATGTTAATATAATTCTTATACAGAAAAATAATGATCCATAAGCGTTTACAAATCATTATCAATAACTTTACGGCTGCAAACAAAGTAGTCATTCATGGATTCGAAGGCGTTGAGTAAAAT
Source organism: Pseudoalteromonas neustonica (assembly GCF_001653135.1). Classification (GTDB taxonomy): domain Bacteria; phylum Pseudomonadota; class Gammaproteobacteria; order Enterobacterales; family Alteromonadaceae; genus Pseudoalteromonas; species Pseudoalteromonas neustonica. The sequence continues at coordinate 18,160 of NZ_BDDS01000023.1, read as the reverse complement.
GATACGAGTGTGTTTATTCTTATTGATGTTGATAACGCCCCAATGCGCAGCTGCGCAAGCAACTCGTTTGCCTCTTAATGACTATTTTGCTGAAACGTGGAATACACGATCAGGATTACCCCACAACAGTATCAACAGTATTGTACAGACAAAAGATGGTTATATATGGATAGCAACGTGGGAAGGGCTTGCTCGCTTCAATGGCCGAGAGTTTAAACTATTCACCCGTTCAGAAATTACAGGATTACCAGACTCAGGGCTTCGAAGTTTAGTTCCTCAAGCTGATGGTAGCCTCTACATTAGCGGCGCACGTGGTGGCATTAGCCATCTACGAAAAGGGCATTGGTCTGCACAGAAAAATGCCTCAGCAATGGTTAATCATGTCTTAAAAACAAGTGATAACAAAATATGGTTAGCCTTAGAGGGCGATGGGGTGGCTTATCGTGATGAGAATGAAGAAGATAAAAGTGTATTAATTAATTTAAGTGCTTATCGATTGGTTGAAGATGGCGAGGGCGCTATTTGGGCTGGAACCAGTGATGGTTTATATCAAATAAAAAATAAAGTAGCCAAATTAATTACCCCTAAGAGTGGTTTACCTACAGGGCCAATATATACATTATTTATGTCTCAAGAAGGGCAATTAATCGTCGCTGGAGAAAAGGGGGCATGGCGATATGTGAGTAACCGGTTTGTTAGTATTGATGAACAGCTGGATGGCATTGCTATTTCAAGTGTATTGCAAGATAACCACAATGCTCTGTGGTTTGGGACTATTAATAAAGGTGTATTCCGACTCAGTGAACTGGGATTAGAACGACTTGATTCAGACGCAGGTTTGCCCGCCAACCGTATTTTATCGTTACTTCAAGATCGTGAAAACAGTATTTGGATCGGGACTAATGGTGGTGTACACCGTTTACGTGAAGCGCCATTTTCAGCATGGACAAAAAAGCGTGGGCTAAGTGGTGATTATGTCAGAACGGTACTGCCTCACTCAGATGGCAGTGTTTGGATTGGCAGTAGCACAGGATTAAACCGAATCCTGGGTGATAAGGTTGAATCAATTTCACTTGCGAATAAGGGCGATCCTTTATCTATTTTAAGTTTGGCTGAAGATCAACACGGACATGTTTGGATAGGCACTTATACCAGCGGCTTAATGCGGGTAATTGATGGCAAGATTTACCCGGTTAAAAGTCGTGATAATGGCTTATCAAGTAACGAAGTTAGGGCTTTATTATTTGATAAGCAACAGCGCCTGTGGGTGGGGACTGCGACAGGGCTTAGCCGGATTGATCCCGATGGAACAACACTGCAATATACCACTAAGCAAGGTTTGCCCGGTGAGTTTATAATTGCTTTAGCTTTGGATGGGCTTGGGAATGTTTGGGCCGGAACGGGTGTGGGCGCTGCTATGTTTAATAACGTATTAGGTCAGTTTAAAGAGCAAGCATTTCCTAAGCAATTTAACGCTCAATATGCATTCGGGTTTTATGCCCAGAACGATTTAATGTGGATGGCCACTGATCGGGGGTTAGTACGGTTTAATATTGTTACTGGCGATATCGCTATTCTAGGACGCGAACAAGGTCTACCGGTTGATAAACTTTTCCAGTTAGTTGCGCAAGGGGATTCGTTTTGGTTATCGAGTAATCGCGGTATTCTTGAGGTTAAACAACAACAAGTTAACGAGTTACTTGATAACCCCCAAAAAAGTAAAAATAAACGACTTCAGTATCAACTATATGATGAAGGTGATGGCATGCTCAGCGCCCAAGCTAATGGGGGATCAAACCCGGCAGCTGCATTTCACCAAGATGGCAGTATTTGGTTTGCAACCGCACATGGTGTAAGCACTGTTATGCCTGAACGGTTAAAAAAAGCAGCGCAAATATCATTACCAACAGTCATAGAAAGCTTGTATGTTGATGGTAAAAGTACACCATTGGCTTTTGATGGTAAGGACATAATACTACCGCCAGGGGCTTCAAGGTTATCGTTTAATTATGCTGGTTTGAGCTTTATTATGCCGCAGCGGTTAAACTTTCAGACTAAACTACTCGGCTACAATGACACATGGGTAAACCGCCAGCAGTTAACAATTACCGAATACACCAATTTAGCACCGGGCAAATATACTTTTATTGTCCGTGCAGGTTACCCTAATGGGCAGTGGCAAAATAATTCTAAGAGTATTACATTTGTAATTCAGTCCTATTTTTGGCAAAAGTTAAGCTTTAAAGTTATGCTTTTTTTAGCGCTGGTTATTTTGTCTTTTGCATTATACAAATACCGCCTATATCACTTTAAAAAAATTGAAAAAGAACTTACCCTGCGAGTAATACAGCAAACTAAAGATCTACAGCAGCAAGCTGATGCGTTTGCACATCAGGCCACACATGATCAGTTAACGGACTTACCAAATCGTCGCGCATTTGATACTTGGTTGGCAGATAATTTTTCGGATTTCAAGCAGCAATCTTTACCTTTGGCTATTGCGATAATGGATATTGATCATTTTAAACGCATAAATGATGGCTGGTCACATATTATTGGTGATCGTGTAATTTGCGTCGTTGCTCATCTGTTGAGTGAATGTAGTGAGGTTGATACGAGCCAGATAGCTCGATGGGGAGGTGAAGAGTTTACATTATTCTTCCCTAATAAAACTGCACAGCAAGCTGCTCTAGTTTGTGAAGAGCTACGGATGAAAATTGCAAACTACGACCTTTCAAATATTGCCAGTGATTTAACAGTCACAGTGAGTTTTGGTGTTGCAGATTCATTAACTGTTAATGATTATGACCGCTTGCTTGCGCAGGCAGATCAGGCGCTTTATCAAGCAAAAAATCACGGCCGTAACCGTGTCGAAGTTAATAATAGTTAACGCTCAAAACTCATTGGTTTTTACATTTTATCAATAATTTAATTTTAGTTTATTTTTCGTACAAATTATTGGAGTGAAAAACAACCTATACACGAGGTTATATAAGGGACATAAATTTTATTAATACAAACATAAAAACATATAATTAACCATTTATTAACATTGGTGCTATATCTTTTGTTCCCTCTTTGGGATCTTTTTACTATATAAAAGGAAATGAAAGATGAAAAATCAAATAATGAATATCGCATTAGTGAGTGTTTTAGGTATCTCGTCTGTAGTATCAGCAAAAGGCCACGGACATGCAGATTTTAGCTTTTCAGAACAATCAATTAAATCGCTAAAGTTAAACTCTTTGGTAGCTGTCGACGATACTCAATTTGTATTTAATAACACCCTATTAAATGAAGATTGGGATAGTTTCTTTACCCTGTATGCGCCAGCGCTTAACGAAAAAAAAGAGCTCATATTGCATTGGGCTGGTTATGCGAGCATTAATCCTAAAATTATTTTAGCCTTGATTGAGCAGCAAAGTGGCTTACTTTCTAACCTAGATGCAGATATCAATAAGCCATTAAGAGACTTATCAGATAAACAAGGGTTTGATGCACAAATAGAAGACGTGGTAACTAAATTAGCTCAACGTTTCTACGCGTATAAACAATGGCAAGATGTGCAATCTACAGGTATTGAAATCACTCGCAACGCGAGCATAAGTAGCAGTACTGCTGCCACTGCAGCGTTAGTGAGTGTGTTAGCAAAACGTTCAAAATTGACGTTGGATAAAGATGAAGTAAGCAATTCGAAAAGTGCAATCACGGCATTTTTAACTACTTTTGATAGTTTATTTCCAGATAGTTACGCGCAATTACAAACCCCTTCAATACACGCAGTACAAAATAATGATACACGGTTAGCAGCAGCGAGTTTTTCAATGAACCTCCCTTGGCCATCTGGTTATTGGTACAGTGGTGGTGCACATTCAAATACCGGTTCTGGGTATCCATACTCGTCCCTTGATTTTAATAATGGCTCAGGTGGTTGGGGTAGCAATACACCATATGTGCAGGCGGCTCATGGTGGTACCGTTACGCGTTTTTCCTCTTGTAATATCCGTGTGACGCATTCAAGTGGCTATTCAACTAGTTATTATCATATGTCGAATTTGCAATACAACAGCGGCGATTATGTTCAGCCAGGCGCATGGCTTGGCCGTTATGCTAATAGTAAGGGGCAGGCATTGTGCGAAGGAGGACAGTCATCCGGCCCTCATGTGCACTTCACTTTATTATACAATGGCCAGCAAGTATCATTGCATAATCAATATATAAGTGGTCATCGTATTGATGTTGGTAACAGCAATTATGATAGCAATTGCAACAATTTCTATTTTGAGCGCTATGGTTATCGCACGTGTGCATGGCAACCGTTATATCGTTAAGTTTATGGGTTTAGCGCAATAATCGACAGACCGCTTATAGTTCTTGGGCGGTTTTTATGTAACTGCTATGAAATGATTGAATTTTGCCCTAAGCGGACATATTAATAGTTTATCTCTGTTAATAGGACCCTTTAATGGTAAACGGATTGTTAGTACTCGCACTGGTAGCGTTTGTGGTTATTTATTGGCGTTGGCCAGTAATTCAAAATCGCTTGTGGCAAAAAAAATATCAAGATTATCATTTAGATGAAAAACAAAAAGCGCTGTTGTTACGCTGTATGCCTATTTATCAAAAGATGACAGATGCTGACCGTGAGAAACTAGAGCGCCATATTGTTTGGTTTTTGAATGAAAAACGTTTTATAGGTTGTGATGGTTTAAAACTCAATGAGGGTATGAAATTAATTGTTGCTGCTGATGCATGTTTATTAGTATTAAATAAACCGTGGCCACTTTATCAAAACGTTAAAGAAATTTTGCTTTATCCCAGCGCTTATTATGCACCACAAACATCCCGGGATAGCGCAGGCTTAGTCAGCTACCATAATACTATTCGTCAAGGAGAGTCTTGGCCTGGTGGCACGTTAGTGCTTAGTTGGCACGACGTACTTGAGGGTAATAGATTACCAAACGATGGGCATAACCTTGTGTTTCATGAGTTTGCTCATCAGCTTGATCAAGAAACAGGCAAAACCACCGGCACTCCGTTACTCACTAAAGAGTCAGACTATCAAGAGTGGGGGCGCATTTTTAGCCGTGCTTTTAATCAATTAAAAACACACGTTGCCTATAGTATGCCTCATGTTATCCATAGTTATGGTGCAACAAATGAAGCGGAGTTTTTTGCTGTGATCACTGAAACCTTTTTAGAAAAGCCAAGTGAACTTCGACACTACGATCCAGAAATTTACAGCTTATTAGTTGGCTACTATCAATTTGACCCAATTAAATGGCATTAACCGCCAAATTAAGACGCTTTATCAGATATCGCTGGTAAGTTGCTATCGTTTTTGTTGCAATCAATATTAATAAACAACAAGAACAAGCGAGATAGCAATGAAAGCAATGCTCCATACAACAATGGCTGTAGCAATGTCATTGGCCCTTTATGGTCAAACACAGGCACAAGAAAGTACTGATGATAAAAAGTGGCAAGTTGATGCACCACAAGGGCAATTTGTCGATGCGACTATCAGTGTGTCACAAGGCACATGGATGAATATTGATGTGAGCCCAGATGGTAAAACCATTGTGTTTGATTTGCTCGGTGATATTTATACTATGGCGATGTCGGGCGGTAAGGCGACTCAATTAACAACTGATATTGCATGGCAAATGCAGCCACGCTTTAGCCCTGATGGTAAACATATTGCGTTTACCTCGGATCAAGGTGGCGGCGATAACATTTGGCTAATGGATTTAAACGGTGAAAACCAAACAGCAGTAACGAACGAAACTTTTCGTCTTCTTAATAGTCCTGCTTGGAGCCCTGATGGCGACTATTTAGTTGCACGTAAGCATTTTACGGCAAGTCGTTCATTAGGTGCGGGTGAAGTATGGCTTTATCACAAAGCAGGTGGTAAAGGTGTACAGTTAACTAAGCGTGCTGACGATCAAAAAGATTTAGGTGAGCCGATGTTTTCGCCTGATGGCCGTTACGTTTATTTCTCGCATGATTCGACTCCAGGTAAAACGTTTCATTATTCAAAAGACTCGGTTGCGGGTATCTACAAAATTAAACGTTATGATCGTCAAACTGGTGAGATCGAAACAATTATAAGTGGTATGGGTGGGGCGATTCGTCCAACACCGTCACCTGATGGTAAAAAACTTGCCTATATTAAGCGAGATGATTTTCAAACGAGCCTTTACATATATGATTTAACGTCGGGTCAGCACACAAAGTTGTACGATAAACTTGAGCGTGACATGCAAGAAACATGGGCTATCCATGGCGTTTATCCAACAATTGCTTGGACACCAGATAATGAAGAGCTGGTATTTTGGGCGGGTGGTACAATCCATAAGCTTGATGTGAAAGATGGCGATGTTGAGACGGTACCATTTGAAGTACAAACAAGTAAAAAAATTCAAAAAGCGGTGCGTTTTACACAAAATATTGATGCCGATGAATTTGATGTAAAAATGCTGCGCAATGTACAGGTATCTCCAGATGGCGAAACCGCTATTTTTGAAGCGCTTGGGCATATTTATAAACGTGATTTAGCGTCAGGTAAAATAAAGCGTTTAACGAAACAAGATGATCATTTTGAGTTATTTGCGCAGTTTTCTCGCGATGGTAAAAAAATAGTTTATGTAACATGGGACGATAATGAGCAGGGTGCTGTTCGTGTTGTATCTGCTCGCAGCGGGCGTGGCGATGACATAACCACTGAACCGGGCAAATATGTAGAGCCAACATTTAGCCCAGATGGCAAAACAGTTGTGTATAGAAAAGCATCGGGTGGCGGCATATTAAACCCTGATTGGTCGTTACACACAGGCATTTACGCGGTGAGCACAAAAGGCGGCAAAGCTGAGCTAATTACAAAAAGTGGCTATCAACCACAATTTGGTGCGCAAAACGACCGTGTATTCATTATGAGTCCATGGCCAAAGCCAACATTAAGTGTTGTTGAACTTGATTCTAAGAAAGTCAGTAAACTGTATGAATCTGAGCATGCAACTGAATTTAGAGTATCGCCTGATGGAAAATACCTTGCGTTTGCTGAGCGTTTTAAAGTATTTGTTACGCCGCTAGTTGAAAGCGGTAAAACCATTAATATAGGCCCTAAAGATAGTCAATTTCCGATTGAACAGCTCTCAGTACGTGCGGGTGAAAGCATCAGTTGGAGTGCAAATAGCAATAAACTATATTGGACACTCGGCCCTGAGCTTTACCACGCAAGCTTAGCTGGGTTGTTTGATATTAATAAAGCTGATGACGCTGATTTTAAAGTTGAAAGCGGCGATAACATCAGTTTTACTCGCAAAATAGCTGAACCGAAAGGCATGATAGCCTTAACTGGTGCGCGTATTATCACCATGAAAGGTGAGCAAGTTATCGAAAATGGTGTGTTGCTAACTGATGGTAAGCATATTAAAGCACTGGGCAGTGTAGCAGATGTGAGCATTCCAAAAGGTGCAAAAATCATTGATGTAACTGGTAAAACAATTATGCCAGGGCTTGTTGATGCGCATGCTCACGGCTCGCAAGCGAGTAATGAAATTATTCCAGAGCAAAACTGGAAGAACCTAGCTGGTTTATCATTAGGTGTAACAACCATTCATGATCCTTCTAATGATACCACTGAAATTTTTGCTGCAAGTGAAATGCAAAAATCAGGGGCTATTGTGGGCCCGCGTATTTTCTCTACCGGGACTATTTTATATGGCGCCAATATGCCAGGGTATACGTCGCATATTGATTCGTTAGATGATGCTAAATTTCATTTAGAGCGTTTAAAGAAAGTGGGGGCGTTTAGTGTTAAATCATATAACCAACCCCGTCGTGAGCAACGCCAGCAAGTGATAGAAGCTGGTCGAGAGCTGGAAATGATGGTTGTGCCAGAAGGCGGATCGTTATTACAACATAACTTAACCATGGTGGTTGATGGCCATACAGGTATTGAGCACTCACTTCCTGTTGCAAACATTTATGACGATATTAAGCAGCTTTGGTCACAAAGTGATGTAGGTTATACGCCTACTCTTGGTGTTGCGTATGGTGGTATTTGGGGTGAAAACTACTGGTACGATAAAACGGACGTATGGAATCATCCACGCTTAAGTAAATTCGTACCTAAAAATCAATTGTTACCGCGTTCAATGCGTCGAGTTAAAGCGCCCGATCATCACTACAATCACTTTAATAATGCCCGTGTAGCAAAAGAGCTACAAGATTTAGGTGTGCTAGTTAATTTAGGTGCGCATGGGCAACGTGAAGGGTTGGCTGCACATTGGGAGATTTGGATGTTTGCCCAAGGTGGAATGACCCCACTGCAAGCAATTCGCGCCGCGACGCTTGATCCGGCCAAATACATAGGCCTTGATCAAAATATTGGTTCGTTAGAAGTAGGTAAATTAGCCGATTTAATGATCATCGACGGTAATCCGCTGACGAATATTCGTGATACAGATAAAGTTGATTACACCATGATCAACGGCCGTTTATTTGATGCGGCAACAATGAATGAAGTTGGTAAAAAAGAACGCGATAAACTTTACTTTGAAGATAAGTAATTATTAGCGTTATAGACTAATTAAAAGCGGCTAAATAGCCGCTTTATTTTTTTAACAACAAAGTAACGCCTTGATATTAAGTCCCTATGAAACGCTGAAGTCTGCATCTTGAAGCGGTTTGGGTATATAGCTTTGTACAAGTTGTCGTAGTAATAATGGGTCTTGCAATAGTTGGTTGCTAGAATGCATGACTCTTGCTTGGCAGATCATACCTTCTTTTAATGTCATTAATAATTGTGCTAACTGCTTGGCTTTTTCTGACTTGCTTTTAAATTGTGTTGTTTGCGATAGCTTGTCGAACAGCAATTGTAAAACAGCTTTTTTGTGTGCACTGCAAAGTATTGCAATAGGGTGGTCGCTGTGTGGAAATTCAGCCGCAGTATTAATAAAAAAACAACCATTAAAGTCGCCAAGCTCTATGGCCTTATTATCTATCCAAATTGAGAGTGAACCAAACAGCGCTGATGCGATTTCAAAAGGAGTATCACAGTTTTTTAACCGATCGTTGAGCCAATGATTAAAGCGTTTATCCCTGGCTTCAAGGCAGGCGCAAATCAACTCATCTTTACTGACAAAGTGGTTATAAAGAGTTTTTTTTGCAACGCCAGACTCTTTTAGTATTTCATTAATACCTACCGCATGAATCCCTTTTTGATAGAAGGCTGTCAGTGCAGTATTAATAATATGGGTGCGCTTATCCATGATGGCTCCTTGTAAAAAAGTAAGCTTGACATGAGTAGACCGACTTGTCTATCATTTGCGTGTAGACAAGTCGGTCTACTTTTGGTTAGGAGTTATATTTATGAATGATGGATCGTATCAAGCTGTCATTGCGGGGGTGTTTTCAGCGCTTACATTGTTGGTTTTAGCGTATTTAGAAAGTGTAAATAATTATGGGGTCTGGCTTATGGCACCTTTTGGCGCCACGGCAGTATTAGTTTTTGGAATACCAGATAGCCCTTTGGCAAAAGCTAAAAATGTGATTGCAGGCCATTTGATCACTGCTTTTATCGCGGTCGTGTTTGTCACTTATATAGGCTCAGATCCTATTAGTATTGCCACAGCGACGGGTCTTGCAATAACGGCGATGATGCTAACTAAAACAGTTCACCCAGCAGCAGGGGCCAATCCTATTTTAATTATAAGCAGCGGGCAAAGTTGGGACTTTTTAATTATGCCAGTATTGATTGGCACCGTATTTATTGTCGTGTGTGGCTATTTGAGTACGTGGTTGATAGTTAAAGTGACTCTTTATTGTGAGCACAAAAAAACCGCTTAAGAGCGGTTTTTTTGTTTGCTTAGCTGTAAATTACACAACACCGCGTGGAAGGCGGCAGTCATGTTCTTTTCTCGCTAAGTACACAATCCAAAACTCTTCAGCTGTGTAGCCATCTTCATTTTCTGTAGTAACAGTAAATGCTGCTTTTTTAACGGCTGGAACAGTCGTTTTTGTTTTGGTTTTTTTAGCAGGCGCTTTTTTTACTGTTTTCTCAGACGAACCGCCTGAAGTTAACTGCTCAGTTAATTCAGCAACTTCTGCAAGGCGCAAATTTTTGCCGCCATCGATGCTGTACCAACCAGGTTTGGTGGTGATTTCAGGTTTATTACCATTGGCTGCTTCATATGCTGCTTCAAAGGCATTTAACACTTCTGTTTTGTCTAGTTTGCTCATCAGAGACCCTATACGTTGTAAACACAGATTAAGAATACCTATTTATACCTATTTTTGGGCTACTTTTCAATTTTTTGCGATTTCCCTTCCATTTTGAATAGATAACCGCCAAAATTTGCACAAAATCTAACGTTTATGTGGAATATGAAATGCAACGTCGAGAATTTAACCAGTTATTAAATGCGATCTTAAAGCCTGACTCAATTAAGGATTTTTGCCCAAATGGGTTACAAGTTGAGGGGCGAGAACGGATTCAAAAAATAGTAACAGGTGTAACCGCCAGCCAAGCGTTGATTGATGCTGCAATTGCCCTCGGTGCAGATACTATTTTAGTGCACCATGGCTATTTTTGGAAAGGCGAAGCACAGCCTATCACGGGTATTAAAAAGCGCCGTATTGGTGCGTTACTGAATCATGATATTAATTTATTTGCATATCATTTGCCATTAGATGTGCATCCTGAGATTGGCAATAACGCACAATTAGCTAAATTACTCGATTTAGAAATGACAGACGGCTTAGAGCCGATAGCAAATAGTGTTGCAGTAAAAGGGCGATTAAAAACGCCTATGACGGGTGAACAGTTCGCGCAAAAAATAGCTGAGGTACTCAATCGAGAACCCTTAGTGAGTTTAGTGCGTGATGAACCAATTGAAACCATAGGGTGGTGTACAGGTGGTGGGCAAGGTTATATTGACTTAGCTGCTAACCAAGGACTCGATGCTTATTTAACGGGTGAGGCATCAGAGCAAACAATTCACAGTTCACGAGAACAAAACATTGATTTTTTTGCCGCGGGTCATCATGCGACCGAACGCTATGGGATCCAAGCGCTCGGTGAGCTATTAGCACAACAACATGGATTTGACGTTACCTTTATTGATATAGATAACCCAGTTTGAAAATAAGTCAAATTCTGTTGATTGAAAACTACAGCGCCTCTGGATCAATCCAACGGCGCACTGCAATCCAACCACGGCCAATTACTTCGTGCCATTGACGTGTTACAGCTAAGAGTACATTTACATTAGGGACATACTGTTTATGGACAGGCCAAGCAGAGTAATCATAAAAGTCAGTCGCAGCGGGTATTACATCAACCCCTTGTGCGTTAAATAAATCTTTTGCACGGCGCATATGGCTCGATGATGTGACTAACACAACTTTAAAATCCACAAGTGCAGGCGCTAAAAATTTAGCTTCGTCGGCTGTGTCCATGGCTGCTGGGTTTTGCTTTATACGGTTAGCTTTTACTCCAAGGCTAATCGCTGTTTGCTGCATTAAATGACTATTGGTGACTTTGCCGTAGCCCCCACCTGAAACAATAAGCTGTGCGTGTGGATAAAGATACGCAAGCCTTATGCCTTCTACTAAACGACTTTTTGCACAATTACCCAGCTGGCTATTCGCACTGAGGTTTGGGTTTGGTATTAGATCGCAGCCAAGTACCACTATCTTGTCTATTTTTGAATGATTTTTAGAATTAAATACATATTGAAGTTGCGTGGAAGGATCGACTATTTTTTGGCCCATAAACGGTGTGCTGATCAGCATTAGCGCGCAAGTAACGAGTAAGCCAGTAAATGCGGCGACTTTGTTGTTACGCAAAGCTATCAAAAAGCACAAAGCACATATTAGGCCGAACAAGGGCAGTGGCATGAGCATTGCGCCGAGGATTTTTTTAAGTTCAAACATCACAGTAGCATCAGTAAAAGAGTTTTACGTATGCTACTGGGTTCGCTTGATTTTATCGACCGTTATTTAACTTACAGGTATTTAAAAAGTGGCGATAAACCGGGTTATCCCGCATATTCTTTTTCATTGCAAGGTACATGGGGCGAGTGAGCCCTAATGCGCCAAGGGGAATCGATTTGATTAAACCTTGGCTCTCATAAGGCGTTACTAGCCAATCTGGTAATGCCGCAACGCCCATACCCGCACTGACAAGTTGAAAAATAAGTAAGCCTTGCTCTACGTTTTTTAAGGTGCCGTCAAAACGTGCATTTTGAATAAAGTGCTTAAATATATCTTGGCGTTCGCGTGGAATTGGGTATGAAATAATGGTTTCGTTTTTCAAATCCAGTGCAGTAACGTACGCTTTTTTTGCCAGCTCATGATCGGGGGCAACAATCAGCTTAAGTTTAAAGTCAAATAAATGTGCGTATTCAAGTTTATCGGGTTCACGGATATCAGAGGTAAGCACTAGATCCAACTCGTCGCTTAATAGATCAGGGATTGCGTCGTAGCTAAAGCCACGTTCATAATCTACTTTAATATCAGGCCAAAAGTTATTAAATTCTTTAATCGTGGGTAATAGCCAATGAAAACAAGCATGGCATTCAACACTTAATCTTAACTGCGAAATCGGCTGGTTAAGGCTTTCCTTTAGTCGGCATTTTGTCGCTTCAACGCGGGGTAGTACTTCACTCGCTAGTTCAAGCAATAGCATACCTTGGGGTGTAAACCGCACAGGCTGAGTTTTACGTTCAAATAACTGGCAATCAAGCTTGTTTTCTAAATCTTTAATCTGATGAGATAAAGCTGATTGAGTTAAAAATAGTTCGCGGGCGGTATTCACCAAAGAGCCGGTTTCTTTTAAGGTCGCAATGGTCTTTAAATGTTTTACATCAATCATCTTTAATAATTCTCATGGTATAAGTGAGGTTAACTCAGATTGCAGACATAATACGCCTTTATTGAAGATGCTTCAACGTCTAGATGGCTAAAGAATGTCATTTGTTTTACTTAACGTTTACAACTTCACTATAGCATCAAATTTGACAGCGTTGTCATTATATTTATTCTGATTTATAAAAATATTTATATGAAATTACCTCAAGTTAAATAGGAGGAAGCATCAATTGTGTAATGTAAGGGAGAGGTGTAAGTTTTTAGCCATCTAAATAGCTGAATGGAGTTTTTAACATGGCACAATTACATAACTTAGGTTTTCCTCGTATAGGCACAAAACGCGAGCTTAAATTTGCAGTCGAATCATATTGGGCAGGTAAAATCAGCCAAGCAGAGTTACTTGAGAAGGGTAAAACGATCCGCGCAAAAAACTGGGCGCTACAAGCCGATGCAGGCATTGAGTTATTACCAGTTGGCGACTTTGCTTGGTATGACCATGTGTTGTCAACCTCATTACTTATCGGCGCTGTACCTAAGCGGCATCAAAAAACAGACGGTAGCGTTGATCTTGATACATTATTTCGCATCGGCCGTGGTCAAGCGCCAACCGGTTGTTCATGTGCAGCCAGTGAAATGACGAAATGGTTTAATACGAATTATCACTATATAGTGCCAGAGCTTAGCAGTGATCAGCAGTTTGCATTAAGTTGGACTGAGTTATTTGATCAAGTAACCCATGCACACGCATTAGGCCATAATGCAAAAGTGGTGTTAGTTGGCCCTGTAACTTACCTTTATTTAGCAAAATGTGTGGGCAGAGAATTTGATAAATTAAGCCTACTTGAAAAACTGTTGCCAGTGTATCAACAAGTCCTAGTAAAGCTAGCGCGCCAAGGTGTTCAGTGGGTACAAATAGATGAACCTATTCTTGCTCTTGAGTTGTCTGATGATTACCGCCATGCATTAAAAGCAAGTTTTAACGCACTTGCAGGTCAAGGTGTAAAGTTGTTACTGGCTAGTTATTTTGACTCTGTGAGTGCTTACTATGATGATATAGCTGCTTATCCAGTTGACGGTGTACATTTTGATTGTGTTGCAGCTAAAGTCGATTTTACACAGATTGATTCGTTATTGAGCGCTGATCAAGTTCTATCATTAGGTGTAGTTAATGGCCGTAATATTTGGCGTGCAGACCTCGATGCGGTATTTTCCACGATAAAAGACATTGCAACAAAGCGCGGCGATAATTTATGGCTTGCTCCGTCATGTTCTTTATTACACACGCCAGTTGATTTAGAGCAAGAAGAAAAGCTTGATGATGAGTTACGCTCCTGGCTTGCTTTCGCAAAACAAAAAGGCCAAGAGCTGTCATTGTTAAAAGCAGCACTTGAGATCAATGATAACCGTGATTTAGTTACTTACTCAGCGCCTGTAAAAGCACGTTTAACATCAACACGTGTCAATAATGCAGTAGTGCAGCAACGAGTAAGTGCGTTAACCGTAAAAGAGGGGGAGCGTGAGAATGTATTTGCTCAGCGAATTGAAAAACAACATGGAGCACTTAACTTACCATTATTACCGACAACCACGATAGGTTCATTCCCACAAACACAGGCTATCCGTAAAGCGCGTCGTGATTTTAAAGCCGGTGAATTATCTGCCACTGACTATCAAAATCAAATGGAAGCCGAAATCCGCTACGCAGTAGAAGAGCAAGAAGCGCTTGATTTAGATGTATTAGTACATGGTGAAGCTGAGCGTAATGACATGGTTGAATATTTTGGTGAACTGCTTGAAGGTTTTGCTTTTACCCAGTTTGGTTGGGTGCAAAGCTATGGCTCTCGCTGTGTGAAGCCGCCGGTGATCTGGGGAGATGTCTCACGCGAAAAAGCAATGACGGTTCAGTGGACTCAATACGCGCAGTCGCTTACCAGTAAAAAAATGAAAGGCATGCTAACAGGCCCTGTCACTATTTTGTTTTGGTCATTTATTCGTGATGATTTAGATAAACCAAGCATTGCAAATCAAATAGCACTTGCGCTGCGTGATGAAGTGGTGGATTTACAAAATGCGGGCATTGAGATAATTCAAATTGATGAACCTGCATTTCGTGAAGGTATGCCACTCAAAGCCACCCAATGGCAAGACTATTTAGAGTGGGCAGCGTATGCATTTAGAGTGTCAGCCAGTGGTGTGAAAGACGAAACACAAATACATACGCACATGTGTTACGCGGAATTTAACGGTATTATTGCCGCTATTGCGGATATGGATGCCGATGTGATCACTATTGAAACATCACGCTCAAACATGGAGCTACTAGATGCATTTGAAAACTTTGATTACCCAAATGATATAGGCCCTGGTGTATACGATATTCACACACCAAACGTGCCAGATACTGCATGGATCAAAGCGTTAATCCACAAAGCCGCGCGTAAAATACCTGTTGAGCGTTTGTGGGTGAATCCAGATTGTGGTTTAAAAACACGTGGATGGGAAGAAACCCGCCAAGCACTTGATAACATGGTTAAAGCGACTAAAGAACTGCGTGAAGAACTAAAGTAAACGCTTAAAGTAAACCTCTTTACGCTGTTAAGCCCTAGGGCTTTTTGTTTAGTTTTATGTGTAGTTGTCGTTTCTATCTAACATTATGATAGTAAAGAATTAAATTGATTGGTGCCTGATTGGCATTAATTATGTTCACTATTGTGTCTTTTTATTCTCTTAGTGAGCAAGTAAATTAGCATATCAGAATTATTAAGGGTCTAATCAACATGAAATTACTTAGCCGCGGTGTGTTTTTACTGACTTTACTTTTTAGCGTTTCTTTGATGGCTCAGACGCAAACAGCAAAAGATCCACAGCAATTATTAGTCTCTATTGGGGACCAGTTATTTAGTGATATAGGTAAAGTTAATAGCCAAGGTAATGCGTCAAAGCATGAGATGTCAGCCATTGTAAGTAAGCATTTAATGCCGCATATAGATGTGAAGTTTGTTTCATACAAATTGTTAGGTAAGCATATTAAAGGCATAGAGCGGGCGCAAGCTACAGGGTTTATTAGTGCGGTTGAGCACTATTTGACAATGACATACGCCAGTGCACTGATGAAATATACCGGGCAAGAGATCAAATTTGAAAAAAATAATGATGTCACCACCGGGGATTTTACAACAGTAAAAACACAAATTATAGATTCACAAGCCCCAACAATAGACCTGCACTTTAAACTTCGCCACGGTAAAGATGGTAGCTGGAAAGTATATGATATCGTTGCTGAAGGTATTTCCTTATTGAGTGCTAAACAAAAAGAAGTGATTCAACGTATTTCTGAAGTAGGGCTTGACCAAGTTACTCGCGAACTGAGTAGTAAATAAGCACTTTTATCCCGCCTCCAACCAGAAGCGATAAGTTACGAAAGTGACTTGTCGCTTTATATTAATACCATTATTATTCTTTTAAAATCACACTCTTTGCGCTAGCGTGTCGATCAAGGTGTGCTAGAATAAGCGCCTATAAATTATTATATTAAGCGCAGTGTCAGTTTGGTGTTGTTAAACTCGCGAACTGACCTTTATACCTGAGTAAGATAGACACTGGAGTTATGTTTTTTTAATGGAAAATGTACTTATTTGGCCTAAAGAATACCCGTTGTTAGTCAAAGGACTTATTGAGCAAAACGGTGCATTCATTTTGGATGCTTTA
This sequence comes from Pseudoalteromonas neustonica, assembly GCF_001653135.1. Lineage (GTDB taxonomy): Bacteria > Pseudomonadota > Gammaproteobacteria > Enterobacterales > Alteromonadaceae > Pseudoalteromonas > Pseudoalteromonas neustonica. The sequence goes on along the minus strand of NZ_BDDS01000023.1, from coordinate 1,576 downwards.
GAAGCATGGCCAGCCTGTCGCTCTAATGAAGAAGACGATGGCGTTTGTACCACTGTATTACCTCCCATCTATTATTTAACTTGGTTAACGCCACTTGAGCCATTTGAAGAGTGTTATTTTCAGCATATTTGTGAATATGACGATTCAGCACAGCATTATATTAACGCTGCAAAAAATCATTATTATGATAATGAATATACCCCAGAAAGCTTAGTGCTTATGCTTTGTCAGCGTCTTGAAAAGTATGCGAGTGTTGCCGGACAAGCTGCAATTAAAACGCCAATATCGTTGATTTCTCAACTTTTTTCTAAACGCTATTTTACGGTTATTGAGCACGCTTTATCATCAGCAAGCAAAGTGAGTGCGCAAGATGCGTTAGCTTTATGGAAAGAAGTTGATTTTCGTGAGCGTTTTAGCTGTTTTATTCCTGACTCAATTGATTCTGTTTCGCAACTAAGTGAATTGGCGGCTAAAAAAGTCGCAGGTGGTAAAGACTATTTTACTTTGCTGACTCAAGTTTCACCGGATGTTGATTCGGTCATGCTATTAGAGCAGGCCTTACTTGCTCATTTGAGTTTTAAAACTGCAAAACAGACAATGGCGATGCGCTTTATTGAACAAGGTGCAACGGGGACGTTAGCTGATGAGAATGGAAAAACGGCTTTTATGTGGGCTGTTGAGAAAGGGTATGTAAATTTGGTTCAAACGCTCTTGGAGCAACAAGATAAAAAGCAGCAAGATAGTTTAGGTAATACGGCACTACATTATGCTGTGTTTGCTAAAAATGAGCCTCTGATGGTGCTATTACTTAAATCAGGTTATGATTTTAGGACTCAAAATATTGACGGGTTAAGTTGTTATCGACTTGCTGTTAGTATAAAAGCGACACAATTAGTAAAATGCTTGGAACGTGATTTTGGTATTAAAGAGTTATCGCCAGATGGTCAGTTTACGCGAATAAAGAAAGTCCACGGGCTACATGCGATAGTTACTTTATTATTACCATTTCAGTTGTTTTTCTTTTTTGATGATTCTTTGTCAGGTAAAAGTGAAATAACGCTAACATTGACGATGTTTTCATTAGTGTGTTTTTTCTTTGCGATGAGCTTAAAGCGGTGTGCATTATATCCACATATTAAACATCCTTGGGGATTGTTTGTATTAAGGTGTTTTTCATTGTTTAGCTTAGTAGGGCAGCTAGGTTTAGCGAGTATTGTCGCGCTAGCAACGTTAAGCGGGCTCGTTTAGTTAGGGCGTGTTGACCTTTGTGGATTGAAATTCGTTCAATCTAGGGGCGATTTAATCACGGCGCGAGGTTTGTAACTAACCTAGCGGGCTCGATAACTGCTCCTGCGTTATTCTACTGGCTCACATCCATGTGAGAATAAGTAAAAACCGAGCAAAGCTTCCGCGTCCTGCTCACGTCCCTTACCTACATCCGTGTAGGCAACAAAGAGTCAATCGCCCCTAGGAAGAACCCTTTGGGCAGCGCATGTTTGGCATTTATACTGCGTTATCGCCTATTTATGGGGAACAACCACACGACATAGGCTCTGCCTTGCCTAAATACCAAACA
>NZ_BDDS01000022.1 GCF_001653135.1 Pseudoalteromonas neustonica | reverse complement strand
TTCAATCTGAGCCATGATCAAACTCTTCAATTAAAAGTTTTTTCTGTTCTCATCCAATAAAGAATGAAGAACCTGCTCAATGAATTCTGAATTTATTTAATATCTTTCGATATTGAATTGACTGTGCCGAATAATTATTAAAAATAACTATTCTGTTGGTCACTCAGTTTCTCTTTCGAGAAATCACATTGAGACTCTAAATTTTTTGCCTTGCTTAGTAAACTAAGTTCGGCTGTTAGAACTCAATCTGTACGAGTGCCCACACAGATGATTGCTTTATATTGTTAAAGAACGTTGCGATTAAAGTTAAACTTTATCTCGCTAGGGCTGCGCATGTTACGCTTTCCACTTTTTTTGTCAATACTTAAATTTAAACTTTATAAAAATTCAAACTCAAGTTTTACTCGACTCACTGATTAACTCTTGCCTCGCTAAGCGTTGCTGTCTGCCGTCTCAGTGGGGTCGCATTATAGGGCGCGGCTGATTTTACGCAAGCGTTATTTGAAGAAAACTTGAAATAAAGTACTGTTCGTTCGGTTTACGAGCTAAACACCTTGAAAGTGCTAGTTTAGTGAGCAACATAGATCCATACTGGCCATTTTATTAGCTCTGCTGCTATCATCAGATTCAATCACTTTCATTTTATTAGGTGTTTTTATGACTATCCGTTCTTATAAGGGAATAACCCCTACTTTTAATCAATCTGTTTATATTGATGAGTCCGCAGTTTTAGTTGGTAATATAACGCTAGGTAAAGATAGTAGTGTATGGCCATTAGTCGCAGCACGTGGAGACGTTAACTATATATGTATTGGTGAACGTACTAATGTACAAGATGGCAGTGTGCTACACCTTACTCGTCCAAGTAAAAGTAACCCTGATGGTTATCCGCTTATCATTGGTGACGATGTTACTGTTGGCCATAAAGTAATGCTGCACGGGTGTCGGTTAGGTAATCGTATTTTAGTCGGTATGGGCGCTATTGTAATGGATAACGCGATAGTTGAAGACGATGTGATTATTGGAGGCGGTTCATTAGTCCCACCAAACAAACGTTTAGAGTCTGGTTTCCTTTATGTTGGCAGTCCAGTAAAACAAGCCCGCCCTTTAACAGAGCAAGAGCTGAGCTTTTTAAAAGTGTCAGCCATCAATTATGTTGAGCTCAAAGATGAGTACCTAGCTGAAGGTTAATTCAGCACTGCAACAACAATCTCTCCCGCCGAGTTATACTCTTCATCTTCGATTAGTTGCTCGGCAATATCTTCATAGTCAAAACGTACAGCTTCAAAGTGCGCCTTAGCCGCTTGCTGATCTGCCAATGCTAGACTTTGCGTATCAATAACACATTTAACCATTAGGCCACTTACTTGGGCAAAAAACGTTAACTGCTGGCTTTGCACATTAAATTTAAATCGATCTATAAATTGAATTGCTTGATTCATATCAATTCTCCAGCTTTTAATGATCGCACAATAGGGAGTATTGCTGGCATTTTATCACGCCAAACAAAGTAAGCTTGTGCTGCTTGCCCAACGAGCATACCGCTACCATCTAGTACGCTAATATCGGCTTTGTAATCCTGTGCCCATTGCATAAACAGAGTGTTTTGTAGTGAATAAAACATATCATATACACATTTACAATTATTAAGGTGCTTTTTGTCGAGTGCTGGCAACTCACCCAACATACTACTAGATGTAGAGTTTACAATTAGTGAGTAATCACCTTCAGGTAAATCATCAAATCCATAGCCTGTCACTGCGCCATATTGAGCAAACAGCTGTGCTAATGCTTTGGCTTTTGCCGCGGTGCGATTGACGATGATGATTTCACTCGGCTGCTGTGCCAGTAATGGCAATACAACCCCTCGCGCCGCACCACCAGCACCAATCAGTAAAATACGTTTACCTTTAATAGAAACTTTATTTGCGAGCAAGTCATTAACAAAGCCAACACCATCGGTGTTATCACCTAATAAGCGGCCATCATCTAGCAGCTTTATTGTATTCACAGCACCGACAATGGTGGCAAGCTCAGTTCGCTCATCAACTAATTCATATGCTTGCTCTTTAAATGGCATAGTTACGTTGGCACCATTACCACCAGCAGCAAAAAAATCAGCAACCGCTATTTTAAAGCCATCTATTGGTGCTAGTATTGCCCGATAATCGATTTTCTCGCCCAATGAGGTTGCAAATTGCTTATGTATCGCAGGGGATTTTGAGTGTTTAATGGGATTTCCAAAAACTGCATATTTGTCCATATTCGAGCAACCTCTTTGTTTAGTAATATTACAGAGTAACTTACTGCTAATTAACGATGATAAAAACTATGATTAAACGACTCTTTTCTAAATCGAAACAACCTGAGCCACAGCAAGCACCTACTCCCGAAAAAACGCCTTACCAAATGATGGGGGGAGAAGCTGGCGCATTTGCACTTGCAAATAGATTCTACGACATTATGGCCACCGATGATTACGCTAAACCGTTATATGATATGCATCCTCAACCATTAGATCGTATTCGCCAAGTATTTTTTGAGTTTTTATCCGGTTGGTTAGGCGGCCCTGATTTGTTTGTAGAAAAACATGGTCACCCTATGCTGCGTAAACGCCATATGCCTTTTCCTATCGATCAAGATTTACGCGATCAATGGATGTATTGTATGGATAAAGCGTTAGATGCTGAAATTGATAATCCTTTATTACGAGAAGGGTTACGAAAATCATTGGCGCAGCTTGCCAGTCACATGATCAACCAGCACTAAAGCGATTTTAATCTTTTAAGTTTGCGCTATATCAATGTCGTACTCTTCTAAATACAGATAATAACGCTATCTTGTTTAGAAGAGTATTATGCGCGTGAAATCCATCCAACATAAAATTTATGCATTACTGGCAATCACCGGCGTGCTAGTACTTTTTGCAAGTATTTTCAGTAGTTCAAATCAGCAACATACCCTTGCCCAGGAAACAATTGCCAGCAACATTAAGCTACTTGCTGATAATTACTTTGATTCCATCAATACCATGATGCTCACTGGCACAATGGCGAATCGAGAAATACTAAGCAGCAAATTACGTAATCACCCAAATATTGAAGATGCCCATATAATCCGTAGCCCCATTGTAAACAAACTTTATGGCCCAGGCGCTGCAAACCAAGCGCCAAGTAACGACGCAGAGATTGCAGCACTTAATGGAAAAGAAGACCTTTTCATTGAACAGCAGCAAAGTACGCGTTATATGACCTATTTAAAGCCGATGCTTGCAAGCAGTGATCATAAAGGAACGAATTGCCTTGGTTGCCATCAGGCGCAAGAAGGTGATGTATTAGGGGTTGTAAAAATTAGTTATTCACTCGCAGATATTGAAACAAAAGTAACGCGAAATACACTTATCAATACAGCCCTGCTATCTACGCTTTTTGTAACTGCTTTTTTATTATTGGGTTTACTCTTTAGAAGAATATTCATTAAACGCCTCAATAACATTGATCGCATGATGCACCTAGCCACTAGCAATAATGATTTAAGCCTCAAAATTGAGGATAACAATAACGATGAGTTAAGCTCCTTAGCAAATAGCTTTAATCAGATGATAAGTGCCTTTAAAGAAAATATTGCGCAAGTGTCACATTCATCAAAAGTGTTGATTCATTCTGCCGAAGCCATTTATGCCTCTGTCGATGCGACTGAACAATCAATATTAAGCCAAAAACAAGGAACAGACTCTGTTGCGGCTGCAATTAATGAACTGGAAAGCTCATCTAACGAAGTTAAAAATACCACTCACTTTGCTTCAGAAAAATCGGAGAGTAGTAATGTGCTTGCACAACAGAGCTTACGCGTTGCTGAGCATACGCAGGTAAGCATAAATCAACTCGCTGACGATGTTCGTAGCGCAGCCCAGCAAGTAAGTCAGCTACAAGCTCAAACCTTAGAAGTGGGAAAAGTACTTGAAGTGATCAGTAGCATTGCTGAACAAACTAATTTACTCGCGTTAAATGCTGCAATAGAAGCAGCAAGAGCGGGAGAAGCTGGTCGAGGCTTTGCTGTTGTCGCCGATGAAGTTCGCACTTTAGCAACACGTACTCATGATTCAACAGACGAGATTAAACGCACAATAGATAAGCTACAATCAGAAGCCTCGCAAACCGTCACTATGATGAGTAACTCGTGTGAAGAAGCTGATGATAGAGCGCTACAAGTCAAAAAAGTTGCACAGGCTTTAAAAGATATTTCCTCTCAGATGAGCGAAATTAATCAGCTAAATGTACAAATTGCTGATGCAACAGAACAGCAAAGCTTAGCTGCTGAAGAAATTAATCAAAGTGTTGTGGCAATCAGTGATAATGCGGAGCGCTCATTAGTCGATGCCAACGACAATCAAAAAATAAGTGAAGAACTATTATCGCTAGCTCGCTCGTTGGATGAGCAGGTCAGACGTTTTAAATTAAATTAAGGTGCGGCGCTAAATCAATTAGCGCCAACTCGGTATTATAATTGCCAGTCTCGGGCAACTAATTGCTCCGGTTCACTACTTAGCCATGCTTGTGGCCTCAAGTAGAATTGGTAAAGCTGCGCTTCAGGACTTTCTGCCCCTGGCGTATAATTATATTCCCAGCGCGCAAGTGGCGGCATAGACATTAAAATAGATTCTGTACGGCCACCTGTTTGCAAACCAAACAACGTACCGCGATCCCACACTAAATTAAACTCAACATAACGACCTCGGCGATAAAGCTGGAAGTCACGTTGTTGCTGTGTGTACTCGTCGCTTTTACGACGTTCTATAATCGGCACATAAGCATCGAGAAAGCCATTACCAACAGCTTGCATAAAAGCAAAGCTTTGCTCAAAGCCATGCTCATTCAAGTCATCAAAAAACAAGCCACCCACACCACGAGTTTCATTACGGTGCTTGATATAAAAATATTCATCGCACCACTTTTTATAGCGAGGATACACGTCATCGCCAAAAGGAGCGCACAGATCATGCGCCACTTGGTGCCAATGCTTAACATCATCAAATACAGGATAAAAAGGTGTTAAATCGAACCCGCCACCAAACCACCAAATAGGTTCTTCGCCTTCTTTTTCTGCAATAAAAAATCGCACGTTTGCATGGCTAGTTGGTATATGCGGGTTTTTAGGGTGAATAACTAACGACACCCCACAAGCATGAAAACTACGTCCAGCGAGTTCTGGCCTATGTGCGGTAGCAGATGCAGGCATCGATGCACCAAACACATGAGAGTAGTTAACGCCGCCTTGTTCTATGATATTTCCATCACGAATGACGCGCGTTCGCCCTCCGCCCCCCTCTGCACGTTGCCAGCTATCTTCAACAAACTTAGCGTTAGTATCAGCGCGCTCTAAGCCTTCGCAAATAGTGTCTTGCAAAGCTATTAAATACGTTTTTACTTGTTCAAGCAGATTACTGTGCATGTTCATCCTCTAAATATTTTACCGGTCATTACATCTTTAATAGTGCTTGGCTGAGTTCGGCCACCTAATGGCTCATCAACATAAAACGCAACCTGTTGATCAAATTCACTCTTCGCCATTTCAATACTGGTTACTGTATCTTGCCCTGACAAATTAGCACTTGTCGACACTAAAGGCTTACCAAGTTCTTGGCATAAACGCTTAACCGTTGGGTGGTTTGTTACACGTACCGCAATGGTATCAAACTGCCCTGTTAACCATTTTGGTGTATTTTTAGCTGCAGGCATTACCCACGTAATCGCCCCAGGCCAACTAGAAAAAATATCAGCGCGTTTATCCATGGGAATTTTTGCGTCATCAACATATTTTAGTAACTGACCATAATTATCAGCAATTAAAATTAAGCCCTTTTCGACTGGGCGTTGCTTGATCGCTAATAATTTTTCAACGGCGTGTTGGTCGTCTGGGTCGCAACCTAACCCATATACTGCTTCAGTTGGATAAACAATAACACCCCCTTGCTGCAAAGCAGTAAGGGCGGTTTTAGGCACAGAGGTTGAATCGGCCACAGGAATTCTCCACATACAAAAAGTTAAAGCTGCTAATTAGTCGCTCACCGTCAATTTATGCGAGCAATTTTTCTGGGGGCATTGTAGCACATCACTGTTCGCCATCTTCTTTTGTGTCATCACTGGCCACTGGCATTGTGGGCAAGTGTGTTCAATAGGTTTGTGATTTAAAGTGTACTTACAACTTGGGTAGCTGTTACATGAGTAAAAGATTTTTCCAAATTTATTACTACGTGCAACTAGCTGCCCTTTAGTACATTTAGGACATGCAGGTAATACGTCTTCATTTTCTTTAGGCTCGTCATGGGCAATATAATGACATTCAGGGTAGCCTGTACAACCAATAAACATGCCATAGCGACCATTTTTAACCACCAGCGGGTTTGCACATTCAGGGCAAGGGCTATCTTCTAGAACCTTGATTTGCTGAGTATCATGCTGTACTAAAGAGCGAATAAAGTCACATTTAGGGTAACTTGCACAGCCAAGAAAAGGACCTGACTTGCTATTACGAATAACTAACTCAGAACCACATTGAGGGCACACTTCGTACTCTTTTTCTAAGGCGTGTTGGTTTGCAGAGAAAAGTGAATGATCAATTTTGCTCATGTGTTTCCAAAGCGGTTGGTTAATTTTCGCCTAATATACCCAAACTAATTTAAGATACAAGCATACCCACCTAAATCCTCTAAAAGCACACGTATTGAAAAAGTCGATGTTTAATGTAAAATCTCAGCGGGCTCATTAAAAATAATTTTTTCCATTTGAGAATAAGCAAACTCGGAACCAGGCACATTAAATAGCACCATTAGTATTACCCATTTTAAATCATCAATCGTTATAAAAGGTTTATCTAAAGCACGTAAGCGATCCACGACCATTTCACGAACCGCACTATTTATAACCCCAATCTGCTCTATAAACATTAAAAAACCACGGCACTCAACACAAAGCATCTCACATTCACTCTCTGTAAAAATACGTACCGCATGTTGTGGATAAGCATTGAGATAAGGAATTTCATCACTGTGCTGTAGTTCAGCTAATTGCTCTAGCCAATTCAATGCTTTGTATATTTCGGGCTTATTGAAGCCCGCACGTAATAACTCATCTGTGAGTTCATTATGCTCAGCATAAATTTCAGCTTCACTATGAATATAATTTTCAAAGAGGTACATGAGGATATCGAACATGTTACTTCCCTTATATAAGTATCTATAATCTAGCGAACTCGGATATAGCCATCTAATACCCGCTCGACCCGGTCTTCAAGCTCAAGATCAAGTAAACGTGCTTGTACTTTATCTATCGGCCATTGGCTACGCTGAACAATTACATCGACTGCAGTCACTTCAAAACCTACACTACAAAGTACTTCGCATGTGGGTTCGTTAGTCGGCGCTTTCTCTATATTATATAGACTGTTTTGACAGGAAAAGCTTACTTCATCTAAAATATCACTGACATTTTCGACTAATTTTGCCCCTTGCTTTATTAAAAAGTGACTTGCTTCTGATAGCGGGTTTTTAATTGAACCTGGCACAGCAAACACTTCTTTATTTTGTTCCAGTGCATAGCGTACTGTAATGAGTGAGCCGCTTTTAATTTGCGCCTCGACAATTAATACACCGAGTGATAAACCCGATATTATGCGATTTCGGCGCGGAAAATTATTACCATTAGCGGCTGTGCCAGGTAAAAACTCACTCACTAATAAGCCATGTTCACATACTTTATCTGTAAGCAGCTTATGCCGTTTGGGATAATACACATCAACTCCTGTGCCAAGTACTGCAATCGTTTTACCGTTGCCCGCAAGCGCTCCTTTGTGGGCTGCACCATCAATGCCAAGTGCCATTCCTGAGGTAACAGTTAACCCTGCAAGAGTAAGCTGATGCGCAAACTCAGCCGCTATTTCTAGCCCTGATGGTGTAGCATGACGACTGCCAACAATCGCTATTTGTGGACTATTCAGTAGTTCTAAATTACCGCGGCAAAATAATAACAAGGGTGCACTAGCCACTTCTTTTAATAACGGGGGATATAAGGGGGAATCAAAATAATTAATTGCAGTTATATCTGACTGAGCAATTAATGTCTGATAGTAATCGACTTGCCGCCAATCAGTAGCAAGTAAGTTGCTAGCGATTTGTGAACTAAGGCCGCACTCTACTAACTGCTCGTGGTTAAGTTCAAATAAACACTCTAATGGCTGGTTTTGCGCTAGAGCCAGTAAAGTTTTAACACCCAAGCCTTTACATAAATAAAAGGCAAGCCAGTGTGCAAGCTTGCCTGAAGAATTTTCCATGCTCTCTCCTTAGAGCACTCAAACCTGATTTAATTTATAACTGCAAAATCACCGATGCGGATTGGGTGCTGGTTTTTTACGATTAAAGCGTAGCTAACTTTTTCATGTACTTTAAATACCATTAGCTCGCCAACTTTTTCTTTTGGCATATGCCACACTGTAGAGTTTTTATCTGGCTCAACCCCAAAAAATTCATCGCTCTTTTTCATGAATTTTTCAAGGCTATTAGAATCTTCTTCATAGCGAGGGCCATTACGTCCATCAAACACTGTAGGTGATTGACGTTCAATATCTAAAATATGGCCTGCTTTAATATTCTGCTCTAAACCTAAGTTTAGCACTACAATATCCATTGTGCTGAATTCTCTTAATCTACTTGTTGCTGCAATAATGTTACCTGTAATCGGCTCATCTGGGCGCTGCATTTTAAAATAGGCAGGTAAGGCTTGTCCTTGCATTGCTGGCATTAAGAAATCAGTGGCTCTGATCTCCTGTTTAGCCTCAGTCACTTTAACAGAGGAAGGCACTCCTTGTGATAAATCACCTTCTCTGAATACGCGCCCTATACCCACTAATTGTGATTTATATGCCAGTGCTTTATTCGTCTCAGGATCAATATACGCTTTGCCTTTACGATAAATCGCATAAGCTTCATGCAATTTAAGCTCGCCTTTAACATACACAATATGACCTTCGGTGTTCATTTTAGTGTTTACATTAGCACCTAAAATATAAGGTTTTTCCGCTATCTCTTTTCTACTTAGCGCTTGCTCATAAGTCAAATAAGGGCGTAATAGCTCAAGTGGCAAAGTTGGGATTGCATTACGACCTTTTGGTGTAATTCGTCCATGTGGGGACAATTTTTTATAACCTGAATTAATCACTAAGCGTGGATTTCCGTGCTCATCATAAATCAAAGAAAGGGCATCGCCGGGATAAATAAGGTGTGGGTTATCAATTTGCGGATTCATTTGCCAAAGCTCAGGCCACAACCACGGCTTATTTAGATAGATAGCTGAAATATCCCAAAGCGTATCACCTTTTTTTACAACATACTGTTTTGGCGCATCTTTTTTTATATTTAATACATCGGCTACCGATGGAAATGCAGTACTTAGTGCCAACACTGCTGCGAATAATGGGTATTTCATTGAGCTTCCTTGTGGTGTTTTTTCATTATTATCAACCAAAACCTGTTAAAGGTGAACGCGAATGGCTAAAATAAGAGCATACAATACCCTAAATTAAGCACAAGTGAAAAAGGTTACTATGGCTAGGTTAGAAGTTTTAAGATTTCCAGATGAACGTTTACGTACAATTGCAAAAGAAGTAACGCATGTTGACGACCAAATTCGTCAAATTGTAAAAGACATGCTAGAGACTATGTACGACGAGAACGGCATTGGATTAGCCGCAACCCAAGTTGACATTCATCAACGCATTGTCGTCATTGATGTATCAGAAGAACGCAATGAACCCTTGGTGTTGATCAACCCAACGATTATAACCCAAGCGGGTGAAACAGTCAGTGAAGAAGGTTGTTTATCTGTACCGTATTCTTACGCAAAAGTTGATCGCGCAGAAACAGTATCTGTAAAAGCCCTTAATGAGAAAGGTGAAGAGTTCACTTTAGATGCTGATGAACTTTTAGCTATTTGCATCCAACACGAGCTTGATCACTTAATTGGTAAGTTATTCATTGATTACTTATCCCCGTTAAAGCGTCAACGTATTCGTAAAAAACTTGAAAAAGAAGCCAAGCTTGCAGCGCAATAAGTACCTTAGAATTAATTAGGAAGTTCAGTGACACAACCATTACGCATTATTTTTGCCGGTACGCCCGATTTTGCTGCGCGCCATTTACAAGCTCTTATCGATTCAGAGCATCAAATTGTTGGCGTATACAGCCAACCTGATCGCCCTGCTGGTCGCGGAAAAAAACTCAAAGCCAGTGAAGTAAAAGAACTTGCGCTGGCGCATGAATTACCTGTTTTTCAACCGTCCTCATTAAAAAGTGACGACGCACTCACTGAGCTAAACAACCTTAATGCCGACATTATGATTGTTGTTGCATATGGACTGCTGTTACCTAAAGCTATTTTAGATGCACCTCGCTTAGGCTGCTTAAACGTACATGGTTCAATTTTGCCACGCTGGCGCGGTGCTGCACCAATACAGCGTGCTATTTGGGCCGGGGATACTGAGACTGGCGTCACTATTATGCAAATGGATGAAGGCCTAGATACCGGCGACATGCTGCATATTAGCCGTTGCCCTATTGATGCTACTGAGACCAGTGCCAGCCTATACAATAAGCTTGCTGATTTAGGCCCAAGCGCACTCATCAACACCATCACTCAATTGGCTAATGGTGAAATTACACCACAAGTACAAGATGATGAACTGGCTAACTATGCTAAAAAGCTCTCTAAAGAAGAGGCAAACATTGATTGGACAATGGACGCTGCACAGATTGAACGTAACATTCGTTCATTCAATCCGTGGCCAGTGTGTTTTACCCAAATGGGCGAAAACACTGTAAAAGTATACCAAGCCAATGTTGTTGAACAAACAGGCCCTACAGGCACTGTTTTACAAAGCGATAAACACGGCATTGTGATTGCCTGTGGCACTAACGCACTTAATATCACGCAAGTACAACCACAAGGCAAAAAGCCAATGGCCATTACTGACTTTTTAAACGGCCGAGCAGACTGGGTAACTCCTGGTACAATATTAGGCGAAAACAATGAGTAAAGCTCCCAACATACGCGCGCTTGCCGCCGAAACTTTATATAACGTCGTAGATAAAGGCGCATCTCTAAATCAAGAGCTGCCTTTTGCAAGCCAAGGTTTACCCCCTAAAGATAAAGCCTTATTACAGCAAATTTGTTACGGTGTACTGCGTTATTTGCCAAGTTTAGAGAATTATTGCCAGCATTTAGTTGAACAACCTCTCAAGGGAAAGCGCCGTATATTCCAGTTTTTGCTGTATGTTGGCATTTACCAACTACAACATATGCGTGTTCCACCTCATGCAGCTATCAGTGAAACAGTAAATGCTTTAGAGCAGCTAAGAGCTCTGGGTCTAAAAGGTTTGATCAACGCTATATTACGCAGCTTTCAGCGCCAGCAAGAAGAGCTAGAAGAAAAAGCCAAACAAATTCCGGTCTGTTTATACAACCACCCAAACTGGTTTATCAAACAAGTTACCGAAGCGTACCCTGACTCTTGGCAAGCACTGTTAGAAGCCAACCAACAGCAAGCACCAATGTGGTTACGTGTTAATCAAGCGCAATATAACACAGCTGAATATAGCGAGATGCTTACAGCCAATGATATCGCACACACATTAAATGCTGACTTTCCTGATGGCATTAAGCTAGATAAACCACGAGATGTTTTCTCATTACCCGAATTCGACACCGGCGCATGTTCAGTACAAGATGCTGCAGCACAATTAGCGGCACGCTTTTTAGATCCAAAAGCTGAAGAGCACATTTTAGATGCGTGTGCTGCTCCTGGTGGTAAAACATGTCATATTTTAGAGCTTGCTGATGCCGACGTACTTGCTCTTGATTGCGACGAAACACGCCTTGAGCGCGTAAAACAAAACCTTGTCCGTATTGGTCTAGGTGCTGATTTACAATGTGCTGATGCTTCTCAACCACACAAATGGTGGGACGAACAACAGTTTGACCGCATTTTATTAGATGTCCCTTGCTCCGCAACAGGCGTGATCCGCCGCCACCCTGACATAAAATGGTTGCGCCGTGCCTCTGATATCAATGATCTTGCAACATTACAAGGTGATATTCTAAATAACATTTGGCCGTTACTTAAGCCCGGTGGTACCTTAATTTATGCAACGTGCTCGGTATTACCACAAGAAAACCAATTACAAGTTGCTAAGTTTTTAGCAAACAACAATGACGTTGAGCATATTCCGCTACATGATAACGACACGCCAGCAAACCCAGGTCTGCAATTACTGCCCGGTGAAAGCGACGGTTTCTATTATGCCAAACTTGTAAAAAAACACTCATAAGAAGCTCAAGTAAACCATGAAAATAATCATACTCGGTGCTGGACAAGTAGGCGGAACGCTCGCTGAAAACCTCGTAGGTGAACAAAACGAAATCACGGTTGTTGATATTGATGGCAACCGTTTACGTGAGTTGCAAGATAAGTACGACCTGCAAGGTGTGACAGGACACAGTGCACACCCAGACGTACTACGCCGCGCCGGTGCGGAAGACGCCGATATGATAATAGCAGTGACCAGTTCAGATGAAGTGAACATGGTCGCTTGCCAAGTTGCTTACAGTATATTTAAAACGCCCACTAAAATTGCACGTATTCGCTCAGAGCAATACCTAAAGTACCGTGAAAAGTTATTTCAAAATGATGATTTACCGGTTGATCACTACATTGCACCCGAGCAATTGGTCACCAAGTATATTCGTCGCTTGATTGACTACCCAGGGGCTTTACAGGTTTTGCAGTTTGGTGATGGCATGCTCTCGTTAGTGGCTGTTAAAGCATACTATGGTGGCTTATTGGTTGGTTATGCGCTATCAGCCTTAAAAGAGCATATTCCTAACGTTGAAACGCGTGTTGCTGCCATTTATCGCCAAGGTAAAGCAATAAAGCCACTCGGCACCACCGTTATTGAAGCAGATGATGAAGTATTCTTCCTCGCTGCAACTAAGCACATTCGAGCAGTAATGAATGAGCTACAGAAGCTCGAGCGTTCATACAAAAAAATTATGATCGCAGGTGGCGGTAATATCGGTGCAGGGCTTGCCCGTTCACTTGAAAAAAATCACAGTGTGAAATTACTCGAACGCAGTAAAGAGCGTGCCGAGCAGCTGTCTGAAATGCTCGATAACACCGTGGTGTTTTGTGGGGATGCATCCGATCAAGAGCTGCTATCGGAAGAGCACATAGAACAAGTTGATGTGTTTATTGCGGTGACTAATGACGATGAAGCAAACATCATGTCGGCCATGCTTGCCAAACGCATGGGTGCACAAAAAACCATGGTGCTTATTCAGCGCGGTGCGTATGTTGATTTAGTGCAAGGTGGTGAAATTGATATTGCTATTTCACCGCAGCAAGCAACTATTTCAGCGCTGCTTACTCATGTTCGCCGTGGTGACATTGTAAATGTGTATTCTTTACGTAAAGGTGCGGCAGAAGCGATTGAGGCTGTTGCCCATGGCGACGAAAACACATCAAAGGTTGTAGGGCGTGCAATTGCTGATATCAAGCTTCCTGCAGGGACTACTATTGGTGCAATCGTTCGTAACGATGATGTATTAATTGCGCACGACGACACGGTTATTCACTCTGGTGATCACGTTATCATGTTTTTAATTGATAAAAAGCATATCAACGTCGTTGAAAAACTATTCCAAGTAAGTGCTATTTTCTTATAAGAAAATATGCTTATATACCGGTTCAATTAAAAAAGCAGCTTAAGTTAAGCTGCTTTTACGTATATGAAGTGTTCATTTTATTTTCCGCTAAGGAAAGCTTATTGTGCCTTGGCGAATTCTTCTTTTGATAACTCACCGTTTTGATCAGTATCTAAGTCTGCAAATATCTCTACAAGGCGTGTATTTACCGATGCCTCTTCTTTGGAAATAGCACCATTACCATCGGTATCAAATGATTCAAAGGTAACCGCAGCAAATGCTGCTGATGAAGCTGCAAGGGCCAAAATAGCAAATGTTGTATTAATATGTTTCATCGTTTTATTCCTCATAAATAAAAAGTAGTATTTTTACTTTTCATTATATTGGTATCGAAAATCTCTTTAAGAAATCACTTTATAAAAATTAAGCTTTTGCAAACTCTTCTACAGAAAGCTCACCATTCCCATCGGTATCTAGTTCAGAGAATAAGCTCATTAGCTCTGCATCCACTGATGCTTCGCTTTGGCTGATTGCGCCACTGCCATCAGCATCTAACGTGTCAAAGTCGGTTGCAGCGAATGCTGCTGAAGATGATGCTAATGCGATAAGTGCTAATGTTTTATTTAATGTATTCATCGTTATATTCCTTCAATATTTATGTTTACGAACGCTATATAAACTACCGAGGGTAATCTCATTTCGTTCAATACAAGCTAACTATTACAACTTCGATGCCAACTATAAATAGTTGTTTAAAATCATGATGTTAACATCTAATTAGGAAGGGTAAAAAGGTTTGACCACTCTTTTTTGTGGCCAATTAGCAACAAGTCACTTTACATAAAAATTAAATCAATAATAATCAATGATTTAGGTTTTTAATAAATGACACAGTTTTATCTTTCATACGCTTTTTTAGCTCACTTTTAGAGTGTCTAAAATCGTATTGCAACTGAATAGCCATAGTTTAAAAAATAAACCTGTAAAACAACAAGCTTAAGCCTTTGATTTTAATTGATTTAAAAATATATTTTAACAGAAAAGAAAATAACGGAGCTGGTTTTTGCTTAAAAGTGTGGTTTGTTGCCATTGTGCGAAATCACAATGGCAAAGCGGTTAAATTTTGCTTATAACCGAGTGTCTCTAAAATAAACAATGTCAGTGACTATTTTAGTTTTTACTGAGTTGGCAATAAAACACAATTCATGCGCTTGGTGATGAAAAGATTCCAGTTGCTCAAAGCTCAACGCTTGCCCCTCTGACGGTGTTACCTTCGGCTTTAATGTAACCAGTGTCATAGCGACTTTACCCGCATCGTCTTTTTCCATCACGCCGACAGCATTATCAATATAACTATCAATTTTAATTTTATGTTTTGCAGCAATAGATAAAAAGAACAACATATGGCAGCTCGACAACGAAGCGATAAATGCCTCCTCTGGATCGACATTTTCAGCAACCGAATACGGTAGTGGCACTATATGCGGAGAAGATGATGCCGCCACGCTTAGACCACCATCAAACTCCCACTGATGAGATCGACTGTATTTGTTATCTATAAACAATTCATCTGCTTTACGCGTCCAGTCAATTTTCACTAGATACTCTGACATTTCAATTCCTCTTATTTAGATCACCCACGAAAATGCACTTAGCCACAATAGCTGAATACCATAAGATACACGCTGATAAACCCCTGCGTGCTTTCTTGCCTTAAACGCTTTAGCCAACAACACTAAAAAGTAAATTGTAAATCCGGTCGACACCGCTGAAAACCACCGAAAAATAACCGACACACTCTCACTAAAAACCACCAGCAACGGCGCAATTAGCAATGAAAGTAACATAATAAAACCAGCCCAAGAGTGGATATTACAACTCACAGTTGGCGTTTTTATATAAGGATCTGCATCCATAGGGAAATAACCAGCCACCCAAGTTCCTATACCATGAACAATGACTAGCCAAGCAACTAGATTAATGAGAATAGATGCATCATCAAATGCAAGAACATGCCAGCCAAATAGGCAAAAAAGTATGCCTAGTGGGTAATTATTTATAAGGGGAGATAATTTTTCTGTGGGGCTACCAGTGGCACCAAGCTCACTGCAAAATTGTTTTCTATGACTGTAATTTGGGTAAAACCGACCAGCCACATAAACACCTACCACAATCCATATACTGGCTATAATTGCGGCGTACGAAGAAATTAGCGATAACATTACTCACCTCCATGTATGAATTAACGCCTTGATAATAAACTTATTTTCCAAACCTGTATACCCAAACCACCTCAATATGCGAGCGTCGCTTTTAAACCAACCCTCTGGGCGTTTCATAGGCGCTTACTCTCTACGTCGTTACTTCTTAAAAGGGACGACCATTATTGCAAAGTAACGCCTTGATATTAAGCCCCTGTGGAACGCTGAATTCTGCATCTTGAGGTGGTTTGGGTATAAACGTTCGATAAACAAACAAAAAAGCAGCCAGGAGGGTGGCTGCTTTAGAGTAAAATGATCAGGGAAGAATCAATTTTAAAAAATCATATTATGCTTTAGAGAACTCTTCTTTTGATAACTCACCGTTTTGGTCAATATCAAGCTCTGTAAATTTCCCCATAAGTTCGGCATCAACTGATGCTTCGCTTTGGCTTATTGCGCCATTGCCATCAACATCTAGCGTGTCAAAGTCGGTTGCAG
Source organism: Pseudoalteromonas neustonica (assembly GCF_001653135.1). Lineage (GTDB taxonomy): Bacteria > Pseudomonadota > Gammaproteobacteria > Enterobacterales > Alteromonadaceae > Pseudoalteromonas > Pseudoalteromonas neustonica. The sequence goes on along the minus strand of NZ_BDDS01000022.1, from coordinate 46,813 downwards.
CGAATGCTACTGAAGACGATGCTAGTGCGATAAGTGCTAATGCTTTATTTAATGTGTTCATAATTAATATTCCTTCAATGTACTATCAAAAAATTGGTTTCAATACTGGTTAAAGCCGTCCTTGCTATCCTTTATCATAGGTTCCTTTCCCATTTAGGTTGTCTTTGGCAACTCAGGATAAACTCAGCATTCAGGTATTAAGCTTGTGAAAACTCTTCTTTTGATAACTCACCGTTTTGGTCAGTATCAAGTTCTGCAAACTTTGCAGAAATAGTCGCATCAACTGATGCTTCTTGCTGGCTAATCACGCCATTACCATCAACATCTAGCGTGTCAAAGTCGGTTGCTGCAAATGCTACTGAAGACGATGCTAATGCGATAAGTGCTAATGTTTTATTTAATGTGTTCATAATTAATATTCCTTCAATGTACTATCAAAAAATTGGTTTCAATACTGGTTAAAGCCGTCCTTGTTATCCTTTATCATAGGTTCCTTTCCCATTTAGGTTGTCTTTGGCAACTCAGGATAAACTCAGCATTCAGGTATTAAGCTTGTGAAAACTCTTCTTTTGATAACTCACCGTTTTGGTCAGTATCAAGCTCTGCAAATTTGGCAGAAATGGTGGCATCAATTGATGCTTCTTGCTGGCTAATCGCGCCATTGCCATCAACATCTAGCGTATCAAAATCGGTTGCTGCAAATGCTGCTGAAGACGATGCTAATGCGATAAGTGCTAATGTTTTATTCAGTGTGTTCATAATAAATATTCCTTGTAAATAAATTAAGAATGGAAGTCCTTTTCAGAGATCCCTTTAGTAAAAGAATGCCTATATTACGATTTTGAGAACTCTTCTTTAGACAACTCACCGTTACCGTCTGTATCTAGTTCAGCAAACTTTGCCATAAGCTCTGCATCAACTGACGCTTCGCTTTGGCTGATTGCGCCATTGCCATCAACATCTAGCGTGTCAAAGTCAGTTGCTGCAAATGCTGCTGAAGAAGATGCTAATGCGATAATTGCTAATGTTTTATTTAATGTGTTCATAATAAATATTCCTTCAATGTTTATGGTTTAGAACGAAGTAGTAATCATGTTTTCGTTCAGTACAACTAGACTATTACAACTTCGGTGCCAATATTTATAAAGCCAACAAAATCATTGGTTTATGATTTACAGTGAGGAATTTAGAGGTATTTATTATGTTTTTTGTTGCTAAATAGCGACACAATAAAGGCGGTTTTAATTAAAGCTTAATTTATCAATAGCTTACGAAGAATGAAAAAGACACAAAACAACATCAGAACGAAAAATCATTACCGATGAGCGTCATTTTCAGCGCGAAAAAGCTTAATGTATATACGGATAGTTTGAAGTGAAATTTAATTTAATAAATAAACATCTGATAAATAAGGATTATTAAAATAATTTAACCGACCTTAAGAAGGGTTACATGATTTTCGCTATTTTGTTGCAAAATAGCGAAAATCATCAAATTTAAACAAGCGGCTCTAGCACTGAGAGGTCAATAAAGTGATCTTTCATGAAGGATTTCATTTCCTCCTCACTCGCCGTTAACTGAATACCAAACTGTGAGCCTGTAGCATGGGTTTTGATACTGCATATTTGTCCACTAAACTCTGTGACGCCTTTGTTATTTTTATCTAATACTATATTGCATTGTGTGTTCTTTAATTTTGTCAGGTCATCTTTGCCTTTTACATCAAACATCACACCCGTCACTGAGATATCCTTAATCACCCCATGTAATTCTCGCTCATCGCTGAGCTTTATTGTTGCAGGTAGTAATGTCGGAATACGCGTTTGTGAGCGTAACCTAAATAGCTGAACTTGGGTTGGGAAGTTTAAATAAATAAGTCGTGCTGGGTGCGATGATACCGACAGTATCTGTTGACGAAAAGCAATAACCTGCCCACCACCGCTTTCGAGCACAGCCCTAACAATGACAACAACGCCGTCTTTTAAGTATTCACCAGCATTACTTAAACGCTTGGGCGAGGGATAATTTAATATAACGAACCTATCATTTAAAAAACCGACAAACTCCGTTTTAATACGCTTACTTGTGGTGGGTGTTAAAACCTCTACATCGACAATACTGCCAACCGTTATGTGCGCTAAATTCTCTAAATTTAATTGTTGTTTTGTTTTTGGCATATCCTTTCCAACTACATATCAATGTTCTAATGCAACAAATGGCCTGAATACTTTTCAAGTCATAACTGATTAACCGCGCCAAAAGGTCGGGGTAAATAATACTAACAAGGTGAATATCTCTAAGCGCCCAAACACCATCGCAATCGTTAATAACCACTTGGCACCATCACTGATCGCGCCATAATGGGCAGCAACATCCCCCAAACCTGGGCCTAAATTATTTAAACATGCAGCTGTAGCTGAAAACGCCGTAATGTTATCCATACCAGTGCCCATTAAGGCTAACATGATTATTACGAACACTAGCGCATACGCAGAGAAAAACCCCCATACGGCCTCAACAACCTTATCAGGCAAAGCTTTACGACCCAGCTTGATAGAATAAATAGCCCGAGGATGAACCAAACGGTTTAACTCTCGCACGCCTTGCAGATAGAGTAAAAAGACTCTCACAACTTTCATACCGCCACCGGTCGAGCCTGCACAGCCACCAATAAAACTCGAAAAAACCAACAATATTGGCAAAAATAATGGCCACGCAGAGAAATTGTCCGTGGCAAACCCCGCGGTAGTACTAATCGACACTGCTTGAAAAAGTGCCTGATCGAGTGTTTCATCACCGTTAGCATAAACATTATTTGAAGACAGTACCGTAAAACACACAACCACCAGCGCTAACTGTATAAATAAAAACACTTTAAACTCAGGATCACGTAAATATACGTTGAGATTACGACTCGATACCGCAGCGTAGTGCAACGTAAAGTTAACAGCTGCGATAATTAAAAACACCACGCAGATAAAGTTAATTAATGGGCTATCAAAGTGCCCCATAGACGCGTCATAAGTAGAAAATCCACCTATCGCAATTGTAGAGAAAGCATGACAAATCGCATCAAACCATTCCATGCCAGCGGCCCAATAAGCAAGCGTACAGGCAACTGTTAACGCGACATAAATATACCAAAGATGCTTGGCTGTATCGGCTATTCGCGGCGTCATTTTTGAATCTTTAACAGGCCCAGGTGTTTCAGCGCGATACAGCTGCATACCACCAACGCCAAGCATAGGTAAAACAGCCACTGCAAGTACGATTATCCCCATACCGCCCAACCACTGCAGCTGTTGGCGATAAAACAAAACTGATTTAGGAAGGTACTCAATACCAGTAAGCACAGTTGCCCCAGTTGTCGTTAGACCTGAGAATGCTTCAAACACAGCATCTGCTAAAGATAAATTTGGCTCTTGTAAAAAAATTAGCGGCAAGGATGCAAACGCACCTAGTACCAACCAAAATAGCACCACGATTAAAAAGCCTTCGCGGGCTTTTAAATCCCCTTGCTCATGTCTGTTTGGGTAGTACGCAAGTAAGCCAATAACAACACTAAATATAAAAGCGAGAACAAATGGCACACCGCCACCATCTTTATAAATAAGCGATACAATTGCCGGCGGCACCATGGTGATACTAAACAGTACAACGAGTTGGCCGAGAATTTTAATGATGGTACGAAATTGCATTGAGCGATCGCTTTTTATAGGGTAATGGTTAGTGAGTAATGGTTATTGTCTTACTCTTTAATACTTAACTCAACCGCACCATGGCTCAAATCATAAATATCTTTTATGGCTTGCTTAGCTTGGCGGCTATCAATAGTAATAACCCATTCAATATTAGCAGTAAATTGTTTTTCGATATTAAGTACTTGGTACTGTGTTTTCAGCAACTGCTCTATCGCTCCTTGCGCACTGTAATCACTATAACCAATCAGCTCCACACTGGGGACTTTTAAGGTTGTTGTTAAATGCGCCAACGCATTATTGAGTGATCCACCATAGGCTCGCACTAAACCACCGGTTCCTAACTTTATACCACCAAAGTAGCGCGTAACCACAGCTGTGATCTCCCCTAAACCAGATCCTACCAGCACATTTAGCATTGGCTTACCCGCAGTGCCGTTAGGCTCGCCATCATCAGAAAATCCATACACATGACTACCGCCCGGGTTACCTGCTACATGTGCCCAACAGTTATGACGCGCATCACTGTACTTTTCTTCAATACTTTTAATGAATGCTTTTGCACAGGCTAAATCGGGCGTATGTGCAATGTGCACAATAAAGGTGCTTTTTTTAATTTCTTCTTGATGAAACACATCCGCTGCGGGGTATTTATATTCTGACATACTTTAGTTAACCAATATTCAACCAAAAAAATGGGGCCATATGGCCCCAATCATTCAAACTTAGAGAATTAAGCTAAGTTTAGATCACGCGTCATATTTTCTAAGCTGTCTTCGTGTACGATAATGTTATCTTCGATACGAATACCACCAAATGGTTTAAACGCTTCAACTTTTTCCCAGTTAATAAACTGTTTGTTGTCGGTTTGCGCTAAATCACCTAATAGTGAATCTATGAAATATAAACCAGGCTCAATGGTGAACACTTGGTTTTTCTCAATCAAACGAGTACAACGTAAGAAAGGATGCCCTTCTGGCGGCGCTTGATGCGCACCACTTTCATCAGCCATAAAGCCGCCCATGTCATGTACTTGCAAACCAAGATGATGGCCAAGTCCATGCGGGAAGAAAGTAGATGTAATGCCGCGCTCAACAATTTCAGCTGCGGGTAGTTTAACAATATTAAAGTCACTCAGCACTTGCGCTACACGCTGGTGGCAATCTAAGTGAAGCTCGCCATATAGCATACCCGGCTTTAACGCTTTCCCTAATGCAACTTGATGATCAGTCATTACATTGATTAAATCAGCAAATTCACCTGATTTTTTAAAATCGTAGGTACGGGTAATATCAGCGGCATAACCGTTAAAATTAGCACCAGCATCAATTAAGAATGAATGATGTGCGTGTGGCGCTTTAGGATCAAAATGCGTGTAATGCAAAATAGCGCAGTTTTCGTTAAGTGCCACAATATTGCCGTACGGCATTTCATTTTCACTTTGACGTGTAGCGATTAAGTAAGCTTGTTGAATATCAAACTCTGAGCCACCATTAAAGAAAGTGTCGCGCGCTGCTTTATGACCATCAACTGCAATACGGTTTGCTTGGCGTAAACATTCAAGCTCATATTGAGTTTTATACGCACGATGATAGTTAAAGTAATTAAGTACTGGCTCAGGGTTCATAATATTAAAACCGAGCGCTTGTGCAACTTCTAAGTACTCACCAATATAAGCATAATTTGCTTTATCGTACGGTAATAGCTTTTCAACTTGATCAGGCTTAAGTAACAGCTCAATATCAAAGTAGTCAGCCCAAAAATCACGCGGCTCATCAGGTACTTTATGCCAGAAATCAACAGGGCGATAAAATATTAACTTTGGCTTATCAGTCCCATTTATAACTATCCAACAATGTGGGTTATCGATTACAGGTAACCAAGCTTTAAAATGCGGGTTAACTTTAAACGGATAATACATGTCATCTAAAAATTGGCGCTTAGCTTGTCCTGAGTGGATCACTAAACCTTCTAATCCTTCACGCTCAACAATAGTTTGAGTACGCTGCTGCAGTGTTGCAATATGTTCGGCGTATAAAACGGCTAATTTATCCATAGTAAACCCATCTGTTAAATTTAACTTGCACTGAGTCTATCATAGACTCATATATCCCCAAACCACCAGCAGATGCGCTAAAGCATCTGAGGGGATCTTTACCCACCCATTTTCATTTCTAAAATAGGCGCTAATATATTCCCCTCACGCCCCAAACGCGTGTGGTAAACCTGTCTATAAGCGAATACATTCTTAACATAGTCGCGTGTTTCTCGATACGGAATAAGCTCTACCCATAACTCCGCAGGCATCGCCTCTTTTGGCAACCAACGCTTTATGCGATGATACCCTGCATTATATGACGCTGTTGCAAGCACCTCGTTACCTTTATTTTTCTTTTTTAGATACTCTAAATACTCAGTACCTAAGCGAATATTGGTTTTGGGTTGATTTAAACGACTTCCTGACACTCTACTCTTATTTACATATTTAGCGGTACTAGGCAATAATTGCATTAACCCTCGTGCATTGGCATGCGAACGTGCGTCGGGCGCAAAGGAACTTTCTCGACGAGAAATCGCAATACTCCAGGTCACATCAATGTGGTTACGTTTACTGTAGCGCTCAAATAAATCTTGAAAGGCAAATGGAAAACGCAGCTCCACATAATCCCACGCTTTAATTTGCGCTAAGGTGTAAATAGTACTGTCGTACCAATCAAGTTCGGCAGCCAATTTTGACGCTGCCAATTTCTCTTCTTCACTTGATGTATTCGTTAAATAATTCCACTCTCGTCGTGCTGAAGTAAAGCGTTTTAACTCATACAACGCTTTTGCCCGTTTAAAACCTGGTGCATTAGCAACATTAAGCATCAACTTGTCACTCACTAGTAAAGGTTGATTATTCAACTGCACGGGTAATCCCAAGCGCGCAGCTGCTAAAAAGCCATAATAATCTCGCTCTTGCGCAACCCCCTGCCAAATTGTATTTGCTCTTTCCTTATCACCACGTTGTTCTAAACTATAGGCCAACCAATATTGCTGACCGAGGCTGAGATTTTCTTTACCAGTAAAAAACGCCACAATGCCCGACCAATCTTGAGTTTTGAGCATATTACCCAATTGCCATTGCATCAATTTACGGTCTTGGCGCTCTTTAGGTACTTTACTTAACCAAAAACGTGCTTCTTCATGGCCACTTGAAGCAAGCGCTAACGCAAATGTATAATAAACATCAGCTTTTTGCTCATCAGTGTAATCAAACATCGCGTCTAGTTTTTCCCACGCTTTAAGTGCTAAAGCCTTATCACGCCAAATTAGTCGCTTAATACCATAATGGGCTATTTCACCTTCTTTAACTGATTTGTGCTTATAACGATATAAACCCGCCGCAGAACTTGGATCACTGCGTACTTTACTGTACAGATCGGCCAAATATTGTTCTTTACGAGGCAACAACGTCTTTAAATAAGGTAATAAGCTACGCGTACCTCCTTGAGCAGACAAAGTTATACGTTGCCACACTAACTCTTCACTCATATAACCTTGCTTGCGCCATAGGCTAAATAATGAATCACACTCTTTGGGCTGTGACTTACCTACCACCCATAAATCGGTGACCTGATTAAAAATTGCTTTTTTTGGGGCCCCCAAATCCAGCTGGTATTTTAGATAAGTACAAGTCAGCTCATTATTTCTAGTGGTACGGTAATTTTGTATATATGCAGCTTTACGATTATGCTTTTGTAAATGCTGTAACCATGCTTTACGTACTGGCCACTCCAATGGTGTGTGTTCGTAAATTGATAAATAATTTTCTATCTCAGATTGACGCTCAATACTTGGGTTTCGTTGCCAATACATTTTTTCAACGTACGGCTTAAGTGGATGATCGAGCTGTATTGCTGCTTCCTTAAACTCTTGATAACTTCCATTTTTAGCTATTTTTTCAGCGCTTAAAAATGCCTTATGGGCAGAATCGGCTTGGGCAGAAAAAAAAGGAAAGAGTAATGCAGCTGCCGTAAAACCTAACAATTGTTTTTTCATGATGACCTTAAATATTCAAAGGTAAATAAAAGACAAACACTTCACCTACACCTTAGCATCAAACAAGCTATATTTTAACCAGTAGAAAGTCCGCTTAGTAAATTTTTCGTTGCATTTTTAATTTAAAGCAAGCACACTGATTGAAATGCAAACTCATCGTACCAGTCTTAGTTCACTAACTAGGGAGAATAATAATGTTATATAAAAGCGATTCCTTTGAAGTTGCTTTCATCAAGGATAATATCGCCGAGTTCAAATTTTGTGTTGCAGGTTCTGTAAACACCTTGTCTCAGCAAACCTTGAAAGATTGCGCTTACGCATTAAAAGAATTAGCCGCCAACAGCGACATCAAAGGCATGATTTTTACCAGTGATAAAGACCACTTTATTATTGGTGCCGATATTTTCGAATTTTTACCGACATTCACTAAGCCAGAAGCTGAATTAGTTACCTGGATTAAAGATGCCACTGATGTTTTTGATGCGGTAGAAGATTTACCATTCCCAACTCTAAGCGCCATAAACGGCTTAGCACTTGGCGGTGGTTGTGAGTGGGTACTCGCTACCGATTATCGTGTTGCTAGTACAACCGCAAAAATTGGCCTACCAGAAGTTAAACTTGGCATAATGCCAGGATTTGGTGGCACAGTGCGCTTACCGCGCATTGTTGGCGCCGATAACGCCATGCTTTGGATCACTGCCGGTTCTGAAAATCGTGCAGCTGATGCCCTCAAAGTAGGCGCTGTTGACGCGGTAGTTAGTGCTGACAAACTTTTAGAGTCAAGTATATCAACACTTGAATTAGCGATTGCTGGCAAGCTAGATTGGCAAGCAAAACGTAATGTAAAACTCCAACCGCTTAAATTAAACCGCGTTGAGCAAGGCATGAGCTTTGCAATGGCAGAAGGTATGGTAATGGGTAAAACCAAAGGCCACTATCCTGCTCCTATCATGGCGGTTCGTACTATTAAAGCAGCTGCTAACTGTGAACGCGCCGAAGCAATGGCAATTGAAAATGCCAACTTTGCTAAATTAGCTCGTACACCAGAAGCTGCGGCGCAAACAGGTATATTCTTAGCTGATCAATACATCAAAGGTAAAGCGCGCAAACAAGCTAAAGCCAGTGATGTAGCCATTAAACAAGCAGCTGTACTTGGTGCTGGTATTATGGGCGGTGGTATTGCTTACCAATCGGCTTATAAAGGCACGCCAATCATAATGAAAGACATCCAGCAGGATGCGCTTGATTTAGGTATGACCGAAGCATCTAAGTTTTTAGGCCAAAAAGTTCAACGTGGTCATATGACGATGGACAAAATGGTTGCGACGTTAGGTAAAATCAAACCAACTCTTAACGATAGCGATTTACAAAGCGCTAATATCGTAGTTGAAGCCGTTGTTGAAAACCCTAAAGTTAAACAAGCGGTGCTTGCAGGTCTTGAAAAAGATATGCCAGCAGGTACGATTCTAACCTCAAACACATCAACAATTCGTATTGATGAGTTAGCGACTGCCCTTGAAAAGCCTGAAAACTTCTGTGGTATGCACTTCTTTAACCCTGTGCCTAAAATGCCATTAGTTGAGATTATCCGCGGCGAGAAAACCTCGGAAAAAACCATTAATGCCGTCGTTGATTACGCCTTAAAACTAGGTAAATCTCCAATTGTTGTAAATGACTGCCCAGGTTTCTTTGTAAACCGCGTTTTATTCCCATACTTTGCAGGCTTTAGTAAATTAGTTGTCGAAGGCGCTAACTTTGCCAAAGTAGATAAAGTAATGGAAAACGTGTTTGGTTGGCCAATGGGCCCGGCATACTTACTTGATGTTGTAGGTATTGATACTGCATATCATTGTACAGGTGTTATGGCTGATGGTTTCCCTGAGCGCATGTCACGAGCAGAAAAAGATCCAGTTTCAGTATTCGCTAACGAAAAACGTTTTGGTCAAAAGAACAAAGCGGGTTTCTACCAATATGCGCCAGATCGTCGTGGCCGCTTGAAAAAAGCCCAAGATCCACAATCAGTTGAGCTACTGAGTTCAATCACTGATGCACCAAAAGAGTTTGATAAACAAGAAATTATCGATCGCTGTATGGTGCCAATGATCAACGAAGTGCTACTTTGTTTACAAGAAAACATTGTTGCTTCTCCACAAGAAGCTGACATGGCACTTATTTACGGCATCGGTTTCCCTCCATTTAGAGGCGGTGCGTTCCGTTACTTAGATCAAACTGGGCTAGCTAACTTTGTTGCAACCGCAGACAAATACGCTCACCTAGGTGCGATTTACCAAGTATCTGAGCAAACTCGCAAATGGGCTGAAGAAGGCCGTATTTTCTATAAGGTGGAAGGATAAGACCATGAATACTCCAGTAATTGTAGATTGTATTCGCACGCCAATGGGCCGTTCTAAAAACGGTGTATTTAAACACAAGCGTGCCGAAGATTTAAGTGCTCACCTAATGAAGGGTTTACTTGATCGCAACCCAGCCGTTGATCCAGCATCGATTGACGATATCTATTGGGGTTGCGTACAACAAACTTTAGAGCAAGGTTTTAACGTTGCACGTAATGCATCATTGCTTGCAGGCATTCCGCATTCAGTTCCTGCAACAACGGTGAATCGTTTATGTGGTTCATCAATGCAGGCATTACATGACGCTGCTCGCGCAATTATGACTGGCGCGGGTGACACCTACCTAATTGGTGGTGTTGAGCACATGGGTCACGTACCAATGACTCACGGTAATGATTTCCATCCAGGTCTTGCAACTTCAATCGCGCAAGCATCTGGTTCAATGGGTTTAACAGCAGAATACCTAGCAACAATTCACGGCATTAGCCGTGAGCAGCAAGACCAATTTGCATATCGTTCGCATCAGCGTGCTCATGCAGCAACAGTTGAAGGTCGTTTCCGTCGCGAAATCCTCGCAATGGAAGGTCATGATGATAATGGCTCACTGATTTTAGTTGAAGATGACGAAGTAATTCGCCCAGAAACAACAGTAGAAGGCTTATCACAGCTTCGCCCTGTGTTTAATCCTGCATCGGGCTCAGTAACAGCAGGAACATCTTCTGCACTTTCTGACGGCGCATCAGCAATGTTAGTAATGAGTGAAGAAAAAGCTAAAGCATTAGGCTTGCCAATTCGTGCCCGCGTAAAAGCGATGGCGGTTGCTGGTTGCGATCCATCAATTATGGGTTACGGCCCAGTACCAGCGAGTAAAAAAGCACTTGCACAAGCTGGTATCACTATTGATGATATCGACGTAGCTGAACTTAACGAAGCATTTGCCGCGCAATCACTACCGGTATTAAAAGACTTAGGTCTTGCTGATGTAGTTGATGAAAAAGTGAACCTAAACGGCGGTGCTATCGCTCTTGGTCACCCTCTGGGTTGTTCAGGCTCGCGTATTAGCACATCGCTTATTCACTTAATGGAAGATAAAAACGCAAGATACGGTTTAGCGACCATGTGTATTGGTTTAGGCCAAGGCATCGCGACTATATTTGAACGTGTTCAAGACTAATTAGTTTGAACACGTAAACCATCTCTTGGTGATTAAAAGCCGTACTGATTAATTCAGTGCGGCTTTTTTATGATTCGTTTCCCAGGTTGGCCTTGATATGTATCATTGAAGTGGCTTTATTTATCGCGCTCAGGTCGTTAAACTAGCAGCCTTAAATTAACCATTAAATGCGACCGCATACGCTAAGGTAAATCAACCATGAGTTTTGATAACCCCGATCACCAATTAGACGCCATCGGCCTACGCTGCCCAGAGCCTGTCATGATGATCAGAAGCGCGGTACGCAAAATGGAAAATGGCGAAACCTTATTAATCACCGCCGACGACCCCTCCACTACCCGCGACATCCCCAGCTTCTGCATGTTTATGGATCACACCCTAATAGCCAAAGAAGTCGATGCCGTGCCGTATCGGTATTTGGTAAAGAAAGGGTTGTAGGTTGGGTTGAGTGAAACGAAACCCAACAAAAAATTATTCTGCGTCTATACTGATATTTACAGCATCAATTCCCCAATCAACAGCTAATGCCCCTGAATTTACATATTTATGAAAGCTAGAGTATGGCCAATCAACAGCTCTGGTTACATATTTATGTTTCACAGGATTATAATGAATGTAGTTAATATGGTTTTGCAGATCATTATCGTCTCTAATTTTATGCTCCCAGTAACGACGTTGCCATATGCCACGCTCAGATTTAGCAATTCGGCTTGTGCTGCGAAACTCATCTATCGGCAGCGACCTTGAAAAATAGCTTTTAATTAATCGCCACCGCAAAGCATAGTCTCTATCATTTACAGGAAGTTGCCATAGTGCATGTAGGTGATCGGGCATGATAACAATTGCAATTGTTTTTACTGGATACCTTTTAATAACTTTTGAATAAGCACTACGCAATGAGTCAATATTTTGTGTTAGGTATTCTTTATTTCTGTTTTCTAGAGTCAATGTGAAAAAATAACAAGCCCCAGAGTCTAAAACCCGCCTATATTGCATCTATATTCATCCATGAACAATTTTAATTTTTTAACTATAGAACACAAAGTATATTAGGTACATGTAGGTTGGGTTGAGTCTTGCGAAACCCAACAATATACAAATTCTCCCAACGGTTCATACAAGAATCTTTTCTACAATTACCTCGCTAGGAATTGATCCCCCATTAATTTCTCTTATTGATACTTCCTTTTCGTCTGGATAAAACTCATTCTCTAGCTTTTTCATTATTATGTTGTATTTTTCAAATAGCTCGGAATCCAAAACATACACATCCCCTTCACAATTATTAAATTTTGCGAATTTCTTAGCTATTTCAAAGCTTGTAGTGGTCGAAACCCAAGAAAACTCATATATGGCTGAATCATACTGATGATAAATACATGAGTTATTATCACTAAATCCAGACTCAAAACCGGCTCCAGACTGTCCAGCTAGCTCTCCTGCACTCAGTACTACATCAATTTTATTACTCTTAGGTATAATATTTCCTTTATTTATTTTGTCTAATCCTATATTAACCCCGCGGTATAACTTCATGGTCTTCCTTAAACTTATTTCTATTAATAGTTATATAAGCCTTATAATGTGGATAAGCTTATGCCATGTTGGGTTTCGTTTCACTCTACCCAACCTACTTCTGACAGCTCTTACTTCTTAGTTATCGTCACTTTCGGTTGATCATAGTTACTATAATCAATGCTGACGATGTAGCTGCCCTTTATTGCTGGGGTGAAGCTTAAGTAGTTATAGGTAGTATCGCAATCGGCTAAAACGCTTTGCCCTAACGTCAGAGATTGACCGGTTGGATCTTGTTCACTGAATCCGCAATTATAACCTGCGCTCCAATCCATATCGGCAATTTTAAATTCGTACACTTTACCTGGCGTTGAGAATTTCACGTTCGCTTGATAAAGCGCAGGCGCGACTTGAGTAAATGCATATTGCGTTTCTGCGTCCCATAAATTGAAGTCACCCCGTAAGTACATAGTACGGTCAAGCTCTTTACTTGGTAGTACATCGCTAATATCAGGCATTTGTATTTGGCTTGAGCATGCGGTTAATAAGCTTGCGAGCGCAAGCGTAATAATTCGTTTCATTAGTTAACCTCTTATACAAAAAAGCCAGCATAGCTGCTGGCTTTTTAATCTACGCTTAATTTACTTCTGCAGGACAGAAATATCAGCAATATCTAAAAATAGACCGCTAAGTTGACTTAGTAATGCTAAACGATTTTGCTTAACGGCTTCATCGTCTGCCATTACCATTACGTTATCAAAGAAGTTATCAACACTTTCACGGATACCCGCAAGTTGTGCTAATGCTTCTTGATAATCGCCCGCAGCATAAAGCGGAGCAAGGTCAGTGGCAAATTTTGCGACTTGTGCTGCAAGCGCTTTTTCAGCGTCGTCGCTTAATAAACTCTCATCAACAGTGCCTTGTGCTGTAATGTTATTCTTAGCAAGAATATTACTGACACGTTTATTTGCTGCTGCAAGCGCTTCTGCCGCGTCTAACGTACGGAAGTGGCTTACGGCTTTAACACGACGGTCAAAATCAACTGGTTTAGTTGGACGGCGTACTAACACAGCTTGAATAACATCAACTTCAATGCCTTCGTCTTGATACCAAGCGCGGAAGCGCCCTAGCATAAATTCAAATACATCGTTTGATACATTTGCGTTTGTTAGCTTTTCGCCAAACAAACTTTGCGACTTAGCAACCAGATCAAGAATGTCTAATGACAACTCTTTCTCAACCATAATACGCAGTGCACCAATAGCAGCACGACGAAGAGCAAATGGGTCTTTATCGCCTTTTGGCGCTTGGCCAATACCAAATATACCCACCAGCGTGTCAAACTTATCTGCAATCGCAACAGCGCAACTGATCAAGTTTGTTGGTAAGCTATCGCCGGCAAAGCGTGGCATGTACTGCTCGTTTTGTGCCATGGCTACATCTTCAGCTTCACCGTCATGACGTGCATAGTGCATCCCCATAACACCTTGAACGTCAGTAAACTCCATGACCATTTCAGTCATTAGGTCAGTTTTACTTAACAAACCAGCGCGCTCTGCAAGGGCTTTATCTGCACCAAGTTGTTCAGCAATATAACCGGCAAGTTGTGCAATACGCTCAGACTTGTCTTTAAGCGTGCCCAATTGCTTTTGGAACAATACGCTATCAAGTGATTCTAGGCGGCTTTCAAGTGTTTTCTTTTTATCTGTTTCAAAAAAGAACTGCGCATCAGCCAAACGTGGGCGCACTACTTTTTCATTACCAGAAATTACAACGGCTGGGTTTTTACTTTCAATGTTTGACACAAACAAAAACTTGTTAAGTAATTTGCCATCTTGATCTAGTAACGGGAAATATTTTTGATCGTCTTTCATGGTGTAGATCAGCGCTTCGGCTGGTACATCTAAAAATGCTTCTTCAAATGTTGCGGTCAAGGTAACTGGCCATTCAACAAGTGAAGTTACTTCTTCAAGTAAATCTTCATCCATTGCAACAACGGCATTAACTGCTGTTGCTGCCGCTTCAATTTGGCTACGTATTTGCGCTTTGCGCTCCTCGTAATCAGCAACAACATGTGCAGACTTAAGCACCTCAAAAACATCATCAGCATGGTTAATGCTAATTTTTTCTGGGTGATGAAAACGATGGCCTTGTAGTTGGTTGCTAATTACTTTACCAAGCACTTCGCCTTCGATTAATTGATCACCAAACAAAATAGTTGCAGTATGAACCGGACGAATAAATTGAGTTTTATTCGAGCCCCAGCGCATTGGTTTCGGTATAGGTAATTTAGCCAATGCTTTATTTACTACATCATTCATTAACGCAGTAGTGTCTTTACCTGCAACTTTGGCAATATGTAGTAACCATGCGCCTTTATCGGTTTCAAGTGTTTGTGCTTCACTTACTTCGATACCACAACCACGCGCCCAACCCATTGCCGCTTTAGTTGGGTTACCTTCTGCATCAAATGCAGCTTTAGTTGCAGGGCCGCGTTTTTCAACTTCTTTGTCTTGTTGCTTAGCTTCTAATGCTGTTACTTGTAAACCTAAACGACGAGGCGATGCATACCAACTAACACCTTGGTGAGTAAGCTCTAAGCTCGCAAGTTCAGCGGTTAAGTTTACAGCAAATGCTTCTGCAAGTTTACGCAGTGATTTTGGTGGCAACTCTTCAGTGCCAATTTCGACTAATAAATTTTGTGCTGACATGCTACTTATCCTTACACAGCGGGAAACCAAGCGCTTCGCGTGCATCATAATAACTTTGTGCACATGCTTTAGATAACGCTCGAACGCGTAAAATATAACGTTGGCGCTCTGTCACTGAAATTGCATGACGTGCATCAAGCAAGTTAAATGCATGCGATGCTTTCATTACCTGCTCATACGCTGGTAATGGTAAGCCAGCTTCAATTAGCTTTTGGCTTTGCGCTTCACATTTATCAAACTGTGCAAACTGATCTTCAACGTTAGCATGTTCAAAATTATACTTTGATTGCTCAACTTCGTTTTGGTGAAAAACATCGCCATAGGTAACACGACCCATTGGACCATCAGCCCAAACAAGATCGTAAATACTGTCAACGCCTTGAATGTACATTGCTAGGCGCTCAAGTCCGTAGGTGATTTCACCCGTTACAGGAGAGCACTCTAAGCCACCCACTTGTTGAAAGTAAGTAAACTGTGTTACTTCCATGCCGTTTAACCAAATCTCCCAACCAAGACCCCATGCACCTAATGTAGGTGACTCCCAGTTGTCTTCTACAAAGCGTACTTCGTCAGTAAGTGTATCAATGCCTACAGCAGCTAAAGAGCCTAAATAAAGCTCTTGAATATTCTCTGGTGATGGTTTTAATACCACTTGGAATTGATAGTAATGCTGTAAGCGATTTGGATTTTCACCATAACGGCCATCGGTAGGACGGCGACATGGTTGTACATACGCGCTCGACATTGGCTCTGGACCAATAGATTTTAAGAATGTTTGCGGGTGAAATGTCCCTGCGCCTACTTCCATATCGAGTGGCTGAATAATGACACAGCCTTGCTGTGCCCAGTAATCCTGTAAAGCCAGGATCAAACCTTGAAAGGTTTTAACGTCATATTTTTGCATATTTGGCTTTTAGTATCTGCTGTGATGTAGCGTGAAAATTACACTCAGTATACCTTGTGCGAAGTCAGGTTTTAAGCAGTTTGTGCAATTGCGGTCAATAAAAAAGGAGCCCTTGGGCTCCTTTTTTGATTCTCAAAGAGAATTAAACATCGAGGTTAACTACGCGTAATGCGTTCGTTTCGATAAACTCACGACGCGGTTCAACTTGGTCACCCATTAACGTAGCGAATAATTGGTCTGCACCAACGGCATCTTCAATGGTTACTTGCAGCATACGACGAGCTGAAGGATCCATAGTAGTTTCCCATAGCTGACTTGGATTCATTTCACCCAGTCCTTTATAGCGTTGGATGTATAAACCACGCTTAGACTCAGTGATTAACCACTCTAATGCATCTACAAAGTTATCTACGGCTAGGGTCTTCTCACCACGTTGAATATAAGCACCTTCACTTAGGATATTGGCAATGTTAGTGCCCGTCACTGCGATGCGCTTATAGTCACGTGAAGAGATAAAGTCATGGCTTAGTACATGTGCTTTATCAACACCATGTTGGCGAATATTGATCACTGGGTAATACAAGTTACGCTCAGTATCGTGCTCAGTTGCAGCAGCAAAGATTGTCGCATCTTCATCACGCTCAACTAAATCGGCAACAAGGGTATTAGTCCATGCAATGACTTTGGCTTCGTCAGACAAATCAGCTTCGTTTAGTTCTGTTTGATAAATTAAACGTTCCATCACGGTGTTCGGGTATTTACGCTTTAAGCGCTCAATAACTTTTACAGTATTTTGGTAATCATGAACAATCGATTCTAAAGCTTCACCTTCAAGTGCCGATGCATCTGCGCTGGTATACAATGCAGCACCATTTAATGCTAATGAAGTTAGGTAGTCGACAAGTGCTGGATCATCTTTAATATAACGCTCTTGCTTACCTTTTTTCACTTTATAAAGTGGTGGTTGTGCAATATAAATATAGCCGCGTTCTACGATTTCTGGCATTTGACGATAGAAAAAGGTCAATAGTAGTGTACGAATGTGCGAACCATCGACGTCAGCATCGGTCATGATAATAATACGATGATAGCGTAACTTTTCAGGGTTATACTCATCACGGCCAATACCACAACCAAGTGCAGTGATAAGGGTTGCTACTTCTTGTGAAGAAAGCATCTTATCAAAACGCGCTTTTTCTACGTTTAGTATTTTACCTTTAAGCGGAAGAATCGCTTGATTCTTACGGTTACGACCCTGCTTGGCTGATCCGCCAGCAGAGTCCCCTTCCACTATATATAGTTCAGACTGTGCTGGATCTTTTTCTTGGCAATCTGCTAACTTACCTGGTAAACCAGCTAAATCCATAGCGCCTTTGCGACGAGTCATTTCACGGGCTTTACGCGCGGCTTCACGGGCACGCGAAGCATCAATGATCTTACCAACAACTATCTTCGCATCCACTGGATTCTCTAGTAAGAATTCAGTGAATTTTTCAGCCATTGCTTGTTCTACCGCGGATTTAACTTCGCTCGAAACTAGCTTATCTTTCGTTTGTGATGAGAACTTAGGATCAGGAACTTTAACGCTTACAACTGCAGTCAAGCCTTCACGGGCATCATCACCGGTGGCATTACTGGTTGTTTTAGCTTTTTTGTTAAAGCCTTCTTTTTCCATATAGTTGTTAAGTGTACGTGTTAGCGCAGATCTGAAACCGGCTAAATGAGTACCACCATCACGTTGTGGAATGTTATTTGTAAAACAGTAAATGTTTTCTTGGTAAGCATCATTCCACTGCATTGACACTTCAACGCTAATTCCATCTTCTTCACGTTCGTGGGTAAAGTGGAATACACCTTTATGGATAGGTGTTTTGTTACGATTTAAGTATTCTACAAACGCTTGAATACCCCCTTCATATTTGAAGTGGTCACTTTTATTCTCTTCGCGTTCATCATTTAAAATAATACTCACACCTGAATTCAGGAATGATAATTCGCGTAAACGCTTAGCTAGAATATCGTAATGAAAATCTAAGTTAGTAAATGTTTCAGCACTTGGCCAAAAACGCAGTTCAGTACCTGTTGTTTCTGAATCGCCAATTACAGCTAATGGCGCGTCAGGAACACCCATTGTATAAAACTGCTCATGCAATTTGCCTTCACGGCGAACTGTTAACTTTAATTTTTCTGAAAGCGCATTAACTACTGAAACACCAACACCGTGCAAGCCACCTGATACTTTATATGAGTTATCATCAAACTTACCACCAGCATGCAGTACTGTCATAATTACTTCAGCAGCTGATACACCTTCTTCTTCATGAATAGACGTTGGAATACCACGGCCGTTATCTCGAACAGAGACTGAACCATCTAAATGAATTGTCACATAGATGTCATCACAATGACCTGCTAAGGCTTCATCGATAGAGTTATCAACGACCTCAAACACCATGTGGTGTAAGCCTGTGCCATCATCGGTGTCCCCTATATACATTCCAGGACGCTTTCTTACTGCGTCTAATCCTTTTAGTACTTTAATACTCGACGAATCGTAATTCTCAGACATGGTTAATCCCACTTATCTTGTTATTAGGTTGCCATGTTTCACGTGGAACATTTGTAGTTCTCGTTGCATGGGTTCCACCACAGCAGAAATACTTTCGGATTCAATAGCAGAGATAAATATTTGAGAGCGACAGTGCGACAGTAATTGGCCGACCTTCTCTTTCGTATCTTCCCCTAACTCCGAAGGTAAATCATCTATTAGCAATATTGATTGCTTTTCTGTCTCTGACTCAATCAAACTATTTTGCGTTACTTTTAACGCATAAAGCAATAGTTTGAGTTGACCGCGTGAGAATGTATTCTCAACACTGTTGCCAGCGACACTAAAACTAAAATCAGCTTTATGTGGCCCTTTATTTGTAAAGCCTTGGCGACTATCGCGCTCAAAACTTTGCTCAAGAGCATCGGCTAGAGATTCACTCTCTTTCCATCCAGCATAAAAGCTTATTTCTAAATCGCGTATAAGCGTTAATTCTGCACACATTTTACCAAAAAACTGCTGCTTAAACCTACTTATATACGCAATTCGTAAATTATTTATTTGTTCTGCCAGTCTAACAAATTCTTTATCCCAAAACTTGATTTGGTCAAAATAATTCTTAGGCTTACTTTTCAGTAGTGCATTACGTTGTTTCAATACTTTATTGAACGATTGCCAGAGATAAAAAAAGTCTTGTTCCACGTGGAACAATCCTAAATCTAAAAACTTTCTCCGTTCTTTAGGTCCGCCAAAAAACAGTGAATAGCTTTCAGGAGTAATTACCTGCACAGGCATTAACTGAGCAAGTTCAGACACTCGACGGCTAGATTTACCCTGTATTTTTAATTCTGTTTCACCACTGAGTGTTTTACTAATACCAATTGGTATCGATAAATTGTAAAGAGACTTACGGCCATGAATGGTAAATTTTTCTTGATGGTGAGTAATGATACTTCGGTGTTTAGGCGTGCGAAATGATTTGCCATGAGAAAGGAAATATATCGCCTCTAAAAGGCTCGTTTTACCACTACCGTTTTCACCATATATTACATTTATTCCATCAATTGGCTCTAATGTGAGAGCCTCAATATTACGAAAATGACTGAGGCTCAAATGACTTAAACTCATAAGTGACTATAAGCGCATAGGCATAACAACGTACATGGCTTCTTCATCACCCGCACCTTCGATCAATGCACTGCTATTCGAATCGGCAAGCGTAAATAATACATCTTCTGTTTTAAGTGTATTCAATACATCAAGTACATAGGAAACGTTAAAGCCTATTTCTAAATCATCACCTTGATACCCAACTTCAACAATTTCTTCTGCTTGCTCTTGCTCTGGGTTATTGGCTGTAATTTTTAATAGCCCATTCGATAAGTTTAAACGTACGCCTCTAAACTTTTCGTTCGACAATATTGATACTCGTTGAAACGCACTGCGTAACCACTCGCGGTTTGCAGTAATCACTTTATCTCCGCCACGAGGTAAAACACGACGGTAATCAGGAAAGCGTCCATCAACTAATTTACTGGTAAAAGTAAATTCAGTGTCAATAATACGAATGTGGTTAGCACCAAACTGAATTGTTACTAACTCATCATCAGCAACCATCAATCGCATAATTTCTTGCACGCCTTTACGCGGAATAATTAACTGGCGCTGAGTATTTAATGACTGCGGCAACTGCTTTTGTGCGATTGCTAAACGGTGACCATCTGTTGCGACTGTTTTAATGTCTGCATTATCTACTTCAAACGACATGCCATTTAAGTAATAACGTACATCTTGGTTTGCCATTGAGAAATGGGTGCTTTCAAGTAATTTTCGCAGCTCAAGTCGGGTTAGCTGAAACTCAACCTCGCCGTCCCACTGCTCTAAATTAGGGAAGTCTTCAGCAGCAAGCGTTGTTAATGAAAAACGACTTTTACCACTGGTCAGTAGTAACTGATGATCTTGACTTGCTAATGTCAGCTCTGAACCGTCAGGCAAGCTTTTACAAATATCGAGTAATTTTTTAGCTGGCAAAGTCAATTTTGTATCATCAACATCGTCGCCAACAAACACGTTTGCGACGAGCTCAATTTCTAGGTCTGTACCTGTCATTGAAAGCAGACCATCTTCAACCTCTAACAAAACGTTAGATAGAATCGGCAAAGTATGTTTGCGCTCGATTGCACCCGATACTTGCACTAAAGGTTTTAAGAATTGATCTCTTGATATGGTTATTTGCATAATAAAGTCAGCCTTAAGATGACAATGTTCTTATTAGGTTTTGATAATCTTCTTTCACTTCGTGGCTTTCGTCACGTAGTGATTTAATTTTACGACATGCATGTAACACAGTCGTGTGATCACGCCCGCCAAATGCATCGCCAATCTCCGGTAAGCTATGATTAGTCAACTCTTTAGACAATGCCATTGCTACTTGGCGAGGCCTCGCTATAGAACGACTACGGCGCTTTGACAGAAGATCGGAAATTCGAATACGGTAATACTCAGCAACTGTGCGTTGAATATTATCTATTGTTACTAGCTTGTCCTGCAAGGCGAGTAAATCACGTAATGCTTCTTTTACAAAATCGATAGAAATTGGACGACCAGTAAAGTTTGCATTGGCAATAACACGGTTAAGTGCCCCTTCTAATTCACGTACATTTGAACGTAATTTTTTTGCGATAAAAAAGGCAACTTCATGCGGTAAATTAATTTTACTCTGCTGCGCTTTTTTCATCAAAATTGCAACTCGCGTCTCAAGCTCTGGCGGCTCTATTGCGATAGTTAAACCCCAACCAAAACGCGATTTAAGGCGATCTTCAACCCCTTCAATCTCTTTTGGATAACGATCAGAGGTTAAAATAATTTGTTGATTACCTTCAAGTAACGCATTGAAAGTATGGAAAAATTCTTCCTGTGAACGCTCTTTATTAGCAAAAAACTGAATATCATCGATCATTAAAGCATCAACGCTACGATAATAACGTTTAAATTCTTCGATAGCGTTATTTTGCAGTGCTTTAACCATATCTTGCACAAAACGTTCTGAGTGCATGTAAACAATTTTTGCATCTGGCTTATTTGCCAAAATACCATTACCAACCGCATGTAATAAATGCGTTTTACCTAAGCCAGTGCCACCGTATATAAATACAGGGTTAAAAGCAGCGCCTGGATTATCGGCTACTTGCGTTGCCGCAGCTTTAGCTAACTGATTAGATTTACCTTCTACAAAGCTGTCAAAAGTATAGTTTTCTTTAATATTCGATTTATAAGCAGATTTAGGCGCAGGCTCTACAACAGCTTTAGCTTCTTTAGGTTGCTGACGACTTGCTGGTTGCGAAAAAGTAACCGATGAATTATCAACTACAGGTGCAGTCGCTGCCTGAGTATTCAAAATTGGTTTACTGCCTACATCAAAACGTAACTCTGGTGCTTCGTCTTTACAGATTTCTACAAGTAGTTCATTAATCCGGTTTAAATATTTTTCTCTCACCCAATCAAGAACAAAACGATTAGGCGCATAAATCGTCAGGGTATCTTCGGTACTTTCTGCTTGAAGTGGTCTTACCCACATACTGAACTGCTGCGAAGGCAGTTCATCTTGCAATACATATAAACAACTTTGCCAAACCGACAGATACACAGTTAAACTCCCAAAGATTCAGTTTCATTCCCGGTCATCAATAATGATGGAAAATTAAACATTTACGACTACAAATTAGGTATTTATTTCACCCAAGACCGAGTATTATGAAGGGACTTTATCCACAAGTACAAGATTGATTTCTTTTAAAAAGATGATCTCTGCACAAAAAACATTTAAAACACTGATTTTAAATGAATATTATTTTCCCAACCAAAGGATGATCATAACAAAAAACACGTTAGATCGCGATTAAAACCTACGATCTATTTTAGTTACCCCAAGCTTTTATGCACTTTTTATACAGTGGCTGTGGAAAACTTCTTTATTATAAGGATCCTAATAGATCCCCAGCTTAGATCTATTATACCTTTATACTATTAATGTAATTATGATTGACTTTATGGGCCTTCATCTATAATATCTCGCGCTCGCAATGGCACCTGTGCCAGGATCGCGACCTGCATAGGATGTTTTAACCTTTAACCGATCGGATGGAATTGTTATGAAGAGAACTTTTCAACCTAGCGTTTTAAAACGCAAACGTGCACACGGTTTCCGTGCTCGCATGGCAACTGTAAATGGCCGTAAAGTATTAGCTCGTCGCCGCGCTAAAGGCCGTAAAGTTCTTTCTGCTTAATATATAAGTGGAAGACTTTAACTTTGGCAGGGAGTTACGTCTGTTAACTCCCTCGCATTACTCTCGCATCTTTAATGAACCCGCTCGGGCAGCAACTCCTTTTTTTACCTTATTAGCAAAACCCAATGACCAAGCAAAACCTCGCTTAGGACTCACTGTCGCTAAAAAACGGGTTAAAAAAGCTTGCCAACGAAACCGTATTAAACGTCTTGCTCGCGAAAGTTTTCGTTTAAACCAACACACTATTGATAATATCGATATTGTTTTGATGGTTAAAAGTGGTATTGATGAACAGTCAAATGAAGAGCTAACTAAACAACTCGGTAAGTTATGGCGTAAAATTAATGAACGCTGTAAACCTGATGCGCCTAAACCACCACCCTTTAAAAAACGCCCTAACAAATCGGCTAAATCCAATAAACAAAGCCAATAGCAATAGAATTATAGGGTTAATTAAGGTATCTTTAGCTCACCTTTTAATCATGCATTTAAAATTCCATTTAGGGTGTTTAAATTCATGGTATCCACCCACTAAATATTACGCAGAGGCATGAACATCATGAGGTTAATCAAACCACTTGTTGCTTTTCCAAAGCGCTGTTTAGTGTTATTAATTCGGGGTTATCAAAAGTGGATTAGTCCGCTATTAGGTCCGCATTGTCGCTTTAATCCAACCTGCTCCACTTATGCTATTCAAGCAATTAATTTGCATGGATTAATAAAAGGGGGTTGGTTAGCGATTAAACGCATATTAAAATGCCATCCTTTACATTCAGGCGGGGATGATCCCGTGCCTGAAAAAATAACCCATATTAACCACCAACACGAGAAATAAGAGCTGTTATGGAATCGCAACGCACGTTTTTATTCATCGGCTTGATGCTTGTATCATTTTTATTATTCCAAGAATGGAATAGTGATTACAATGCACCAAAAGTCGATCCTAGTGCCAACACACAAACACTAAAATCTAATTCGCTTAATTCTGATGATTATATTCCATCATCAGCAGATGGTGAGTTACCAACTGCAGCAACCAGTGCAAAACGCTCTGTAATCGAAGTTACAACTGACGTATTCACTGTAAAAATTGATACCCGCGGTGGTGATATTGTTGAATCAGACCTACTCCAATATGAAGAAGTAAAAGGTGAAGAAACACCATTTATGCTTTTAGGTGAGTTTGATGGCAACCAATACTTCTCGCAAAGTGGTTTAGCAGGTTTAAATGGCCCAGATGCTTCAACAGAAGGTCGCCCTGTTTATAGCACCGAACAAAAAAGCTTTACCTTAAAGGGTGATGAACTTCGCGTTCCTTTAACATTTACTGATAGCAACGGTGTGACGTTTACTAAAACCTATGTATTCAAAAAAGGCCAATATGATGTTGCCCTTGAGTACACTGTTAACAACGTAACTAACTCACCTATTCAAGTACAACTTTACACACAAGTAGAACGTACAATACAAGAAAAAGGCAGCTTAGTTGATCAAAACTACCTTGGTGCCGCTTACGGTAGTGCCGATGAACCATATGAAAAATACAGCTTTTCAGATATGGCAGATAAAAACCTCAGCATTAATACGACTGGTGGTTACATTGCCTTTATTCAGCATTACTTTGTAAGTGCCTGGGTGCCTGCACAAGACCAACAAAATACCCTTTACAGCGTAATAAAAAATGGCACCGCAGCCATTATTGGTACTAAAGCAGAACCTGTTAATATTCAAGCTGGTACGCAAGCTAAAATTAGTGCTACTTATTATATGGGCCCGAAAGAGTCTGATAAATTAGAAGCGCTTCACCCAAATTTAGATTTAACAGTCGATTACGGTTGGTTATTTTTTATCTCACAGCCTTTATTCGAACTACTTAAATTTTTATACTCGGGTGAAGGTTCGTTTTTTGGATTATTTGATATCAGCATTGGTGGTTTAGGTAACTGGGGACTGGCTATTATCGCCATTACTATTATTGTTAAATCATTAATGTACCCACTAACTAAAGCGCAATACACGTCAATGGCGAAGATGCGTGCTCTACAACCTAAAATGGCTGCATTAAAAGAAAAATATGGTGACGACCGTCAAAAGTTCGGCCAAGCGACCATGGAAATGTACAAAAAAGAGAAAGTAAACCCAATGGGTGGCTGCTTCCCTATTTTGCTACAAATGCCAATCTTCTTAGCGTTGTTTTATGTATTTTTAGAATCTACAGAACTTCGCCATGCTGAGTTTTTCTTATGGTTAACTGACTTATCAGCGAAAGACCCATACTACGTATTACCAATCTTGTTTGGTGCGAGTATGTTTATAACGCAGAAGCTACAACCAATGACGGTTACCGATCCAATGCAACAAAAGATGATGACCTTTATGCCGGTTATCTTCTCAGTGTTCTTCCTTTGGTTCCCATCAGGTCTAGTACTTTACTGGTTAGTATCAAACCTTATCTCTATCGCACAAATGCTCTATATTTATCGCGGTATGGAAAAACAAGGAATAAAAGTAAGGGGCTAATTGCTCGTTTACTTAGATAAAGGCGACTTAGGTCGCCTTTTTTATTGCCTGCTTATCTCTTTAACTATTCTAGCGAGTTAAAAAAGGTGCAAACAGCGCTAGAAAACATTCATTTAGGGCGTGCTAAAGCAGGAGCAAAAAGTAAATCAGGTACTGTGCGAACACTAAAACTGACACTGGTCACAATCACAGAAGCTACAACCAATACTGTAGCAGCACCACCGGCAACGCCTAATCATTTAGTCAATGTAACTTTGCGCTTAACTCTAAGCCAGCTCATATACATGCCAGTGGCACTAATAAAGCTCATAGCCAAACCAAAAATAGTCCAAATTAATTTTGTGCCAATTCCTGCAAAATTACCAAAGTGAAGAGGATCGGCCGTATCTTTAATACGCGCAATGATTGGTAGGTTTTCTCCTTTTTGAATCCCGAGTACAACTCCTGTTGTTGGATGTAAATAAACTCGATTAGCACGGAGCCTAAGTAATATATCATTGTTATACCCTCTAACTTCTACAGCTTGATTTGCCTTTTTCCCGTAGCGAATATAACGAATATCCAAACTTGAAAAAGCTTGCAGCGCTTAGTGCGTTAAGGTAGCTACGTGTAATGGGGCACTTGACTCTTGAACAGGCACTTTTCGCAAATCACGCAATGCGCTGGGTTCGGCTACATAATGATCAATTCTAGCCGTTTGCAAGCCATGTTCAATCAAGTACCATGTGCCTGTTATCGACATTACAGCGATAAACCACAAACTCCATAGCCCGAGTAACTTATGCCAATCAGCCCAACTGCTGCGCTTGGTTTTTAATAGCTGACTTGGCTTTTTAAAGAACCCAAGCCACCACTGACGGTAAACATAAAAGCTAGATATAAATAAAACCAACAATAGCAAACTTAAAGAGGTGACAATTAACTTACCGATCCAGCCTAATGAAAGGTTCATGTGCCAATTGCGCAAAAAACGCGATACACGTGCCCATTTCCCCTCTCCTAACCACGCACCTGTCGCACCATCAAGGTAAACAAATAAAAATTCATCATGATATTTTAAAGCAACTTCAATAGCTAAATAATCTTGCTTATGTCTGTGAATATAGAGAATTTGCGCACTGGGGTATGTCTTATTTAATGTGTGCTCAATAGCTATATAATTGGTTTCACCCGAATTGCTAATTGCCCGAAATTTTTTATCACTTAAGTACTCTATCTCATGACTTAACGTTGCTAATGTTCCTGAAAAACAAATAACAAAAAGCAGAACCCCTACAAAGAGTCCTGCCCAGGAGTGTAAATTAAACCAACTTTTTGCTTTCACACAGCACGATTAAAAGTTGTATTTAGCGCTCAAATAAATACGACGTGGCTCACCAGGAAAATGCCCTGTACGTTCAATAAACCCACTTGACGCATATTCTTTATCAAACAGGTTTTTAACTGATAATTGCCATTGCCAATTATCTATGGTGGTTTGCCATGCCATATTATAAACAGTGTATGATTTAACCGCTTGCCCGCCTAAACTTAATTGTTCATCTACATAGTTTAAACCAGCAGAAATAGAAGAATATAAGGTCGGTAGCTCATAACGAGTCCAGATACCTGTCGTATTTTGTGGTGCGTTAGCAAACTTGTCACTGTTAGGTATTTGATTACGAATACTATCGCTTGCTTCGGTAATACGGGTATCATTATAAGCATAATTGGCAGTTACAACCCAATATTCTGTAATATCACCCACCACTTCAACTTCAAAACCTTTACTTTGCACTTCACCAATAGCGACTAAATCGTCAACGCCATCTTTAGCTACGTCACCTAATAAGCTTGGTTGAAGAATATTCTCACGAACAATATCGTAAACAGCCATATTTACGGCAAGGCTATCATTCAGCAATTTAGTGCGTAGGCCTAGCTCGTTAATGCGACTTTCTTCCGGTGAAAAAGGGCCGCCTTTAGCGGTATCTTGATTACTGGCACTTTGAGGGACAAACCCAGTTCCATGCAATGCATATGGAAAAAAGACATCGTTAATATTGTAGCTAGTACCAATGCGGTAAGTTACGTCACTGTCTGAAAACTCAGTTTGATTAAGCTCATCCTTATCTTCAAAGCGATCGTATCTTAAGCCCGCAGTAATACTCCAGTTATCCGTTACATCTAATTGATCTTGGGTATAAAAGCCTAAACGAGAGCTATTTGTGCGGCCAAGTCTGGGAGTAATGGTATCGAGTGCATAATCAGCCCCTGAGGTTAAACCGTACTCAGAATTAAGTAAGCTTAAACCAGTAACTGGGCCGCCTCGACTTTGTTGCGTTGCAGTGCGATAGGTACTATTAAAATCATGCTCATAAAAATCACTGCCAAATAACATTTGATGCTGCATATCAGCAAGTTCAAATTCAACAACAGCATTGGCTGTTAAGCTAAAACCCTTATTTTCCCTAACTTGATCTCGAAACTCACGGTGAGTCCAATCAACAACACCATCTTCGTCAGTATCTACTAAGCCCCTAGGCTCATGGTAGTTTTGCACTTCTTCATTATCAAAATAACGTGCAGTTATATCGGTACGCCAAATATCATTAATTTCATGTTTAAGTGTTGCTTGGTAAACATGAGCTTCTACATTTTGAAAATCGGTTGCTTCATTATGATTCCAACTTATATCGGCAAGAAAATTACCTTCATCATCCGCAGGTACACCACGTAAACGGGCCCCACCTAATTCTTGTTCTATGTAAGTGTACTGCGCCGTCAACTCTGTAGCACCACTAATTAACCAGGTATAACCAAGATCAACAATGGTATTGTCACTACTTGTATTATTGCGAAACGGCTTTTCTGAGTCACGATAAAGGCCGACACGATAAGCATGATTATCTAAATTATCGTTAAGCGTGCCTGTGCTTTCTAATGCGCCACTAAAAAAGTCATCATTGCCAACTTCAAACTCAATACTATGCTTATCGGTAAATTTTGGTTTTTTAGTTGCATAATTGATGATTCCACCTGGATTACCACTACCATAAACGGCCCCTGCAGGGCCTTTTAATACCGCGATTTGTTCAATATTAAATAACTGAGGAACAGCAAAACCATTAAATGGATCACCTTTTACACCATCATATAAAATTTCATCTTGGCGAAAACCACGAAACGTCACGCCTGAGTAACTAAATGCATTTACACCGGCTATATTGCTATATAAATCGGTAATTTGACGGGCTGCCTGATCATTTATTAACTCTTGCGGAAGTATTTGAATAGATTGTGGGATCTTTTCAATCTCTGTGTTTGTTCGAGTGCCAAAACTTGAATCCATAGGCCGATATAAAGAAAATGCTCGCCCGATAACAGAGATTTTTTCAATATCTGTTATTTTTTCTTGTTCTGTTGTTGTTTGTTCTGAAGCAATAGATGAAGCTGAAAAACCTGTAATTATAGCCAGTACTAAAGGTGATAAACGCATAAAATAATAATAATAATGATGAAATGATAATTAATACATGATAATAAATGCGATTATCATTTGCAATGAGGTTGCTATGTCTTAAATTTAAATAAATATAAACCTTACACAGCGTTTAAGTTTCTACCACCAAGAAGTTTTAACCGATTCTTTAATTGGCTTTTTATTGCCCTGCTATTCGCATGCTATAAAGCCATAGGTTACAATACGCACATATCGTTATTCATAAAATTGGCAAATTATTAGCATGATCAATCAAGACACTATTGCAGCACAGGCGACCGCTCCCGGAAGAGGTGGCGTAGGTATTATTCGCGTTTCTGGCAGTTTAGTAAAAACCGTTGCTGAAAAAATCATTGGTCGTTGTCCTAAAGTACGTTATGCCGATTATGTACCCTTTAAAAACCTTGCTGGCGAACAACTTGATCAGGGAATTGCAATTTACTTTGCGGGCCCTAACTCATTCACAGGCGAAGACGTACTTGAACTACAAGGCCACGGCGGCCCTGTAGTGCTTGATATGCTACTAAAAGAGATAAGCCAAATAGAAGGTGTGCGATTAGCCAAGCCTGGTGAGTTTTCTGAACGTGCATTTATGAACGATAAAATGGATTTAACTCAAGCAGAAGCCATCGCCGACTTAATCAATGCCACCAGCGAACAAGCCGCTAAAAGCGCCCTGCACTCGCTACAAGGTGAGTTTTCTAAGCGTATCGACACTTTGGTAGAAAAAGTCATTCATTTGCGTATGTACGTAGAAGCTGCCATTGACTTTCCAGATGAAGAAATCGATTTTTTATCTGATGGTAAAGTCTCTGGTGATTTAAACGGCATTATTGAACAGTTAAATAACGTCACTAATCAAGCCAAGCAGGGCAGTATCATGCGAGAAGGTATGCGTGTCGTTATTGCTGGTCGCCCTAATGCGGGGAAATCTAGCTTGCTCAATGCCCTTGCTGGACGTGAAGCCGCCATCGTAACTGAGATAGCAGGCACCACCCGTGATGTACTACGTGAACATATCCATATTGATGGCATGCCGCTGCATATTATTGATACAGCAGGCCTGCGCGAAAGCCCTGATAAAGTTGAGCAAATAGGTATTGAGCGCGCATGGGATGAAATAAAACAAGCCGATCGCGTGTTGTTTATGCTTGATGGCACTGATACGAAAGACACCGACCCGCATACTATTTGGCCTGAATTTATGGCTAAGCTTCCTGAGGGCATGGGCGTTACAGTGATCAGAAATAAAGCCGATTTATCTGGCGATACGGTTGGTATGGCAGAAGAACAACAATATCCAGTGATCAGCTTAAGCGCTAAAAATGCTGATGGTATAGAGTTAGTTCGTACTCACTTAAAGGCATGTATAGGCTTTCAAGGCGCAACAGAAGGTGGTTTTATGGCACGCCGTCGTCATTTAGATGCTTTAGAAAGCGCGGCACATCATTTGCACGTAGGTAAAGATCAATTAGAAATGCACATAGCCGGAGAAATACTCGCTGAAGAACTACGTTTAACACAAAATTATTTAAACGAGATCACCGGAGAGTTTACCTCTGACGACTTACTTGGAAAGATATTTAGCTCATTTTGTATCGGTAAGTAAAAGCCTAATAAACGTAAATGGAGTGTATTTTCACTCTATTTACGTTCAGTTTTTGATTCCATCAGTCATATACCCAAGCCACCTCAAGATGCGAGCGTCGTTGGAATTAAAAGCGATTTAGGCATCACTATTATACTAACCAACGCCATTTTATTACTTATTTCAGCTGAGGTTCGCGGATAATACAATACCAAACAATGTTACTTTTCTTCGTCTATAAACCAATTAACTTTCCTATTAATGCGGTAAAAAATCAATATCACGTCACTATACCAATCGTGTTAAGTTAATGACCATTTATAGCGAAAGATAAATGCAGTGATAACAGGCAGAAACTTTGACATGTAGTTGCTCTCGGCAATTGCTCTACCTCCTTTATTAGAGTCAATCATTTCTCGAGCATGGCATTCTGTAATAGCCTTTTGGTGATGTGCTAATAGACCAATGGATTGATGCAGGCAAGCCATAAATTAAACATTGCAGTCACTGTAATCTATATATTTAGCTCAGCATATGATCATTGCGTAATGACAAAAGCCCTTTAGTATTGTTAAAACCTCCTTATATTAATCAATAAATGCTGGTGGCTGGCTTGGAAAAATAACTATTCCTTATCAATAAAACAGGTATTGATCACAAATTTATGTCAAAAAAAGCACTTTAATTAAGCCTACTTTTATCTATTAAATCCTACTTAACCACAGTAATCGATTTAAAAATCCCCTTCCCTCACTCATAAACCTAACGGTTACCCGTGAAGATTTACTGTAGTAATAGGCAAATATTCAAAAACTGTCATCAATATCACTTCTCAATTATTCAAAATTTAGATTTTAAATTTATAAGTTATCCACAATTACGATTTTTTTGGACATTTCTCCAAATTAATCGCTAGAAATATAACGATCCCTTGGAAAAAATTTGCAGGATCATCTAATTTCCAACCCTTTTTTACTGCTTTTTATAAAAATAAATCTACCTAACCGATAAAGATCGAAAAATTATAAATATTTATTAACCCTAAACGATCGTTATCAACAGAAGATCTATCCACAATCAGATCTCCGGTGTTAAATCATTTTTATAATCGCAGAACACACTGTATAAAATTTTATGATCAATAACTTAGCTACAAACGATGAATTAACCTATGCATTCAACCATAGCTTTCCCACTATTTATCAACAACTTGATCAGATGATTACAATTTGGAATAAGTTATTATATTCATTAAAAACAAAAACTTAAGTTAATAAAATGATATTGGAATAAAAAAGTAGCAAAAATACTTATACAAAGATCCATTCTGTACTTTACTGATGAGTAAACTCAGTTATCATAAACGGTATCTTAATAAGTAGGCGATCATCAAAAGTTATGGATTCAGTTAATATCATTATTGGCAGTCAGATGGGATCTGCAGAGTACGTGGGCGAACAACTTGCAGAGCAATTAATAAGCCAAGGGATCGATACTGAAGTTCATGATCAACCTAACTTTTCTAGTATAAATAAAGAAAACACGATCTGGTTACTTTGCACTTCAACTTATGGCGCAGGTGACTACCCTGAAAACCTGCTAGCTTTCATTGATAATGTAAATCAAGCAGCTGATTTAAAAGGCTTAAAGTTTAGTGTTATTGGTTTAGGCGATACAAGTTATGACACTTACAACCTTGCGGGACGTAATTTAGAGCAGCTTTTACTCAGTAAAGGTGCTAACTGTGTTGCAGAACGCCTAGAGCTCAATATCCTTGATGAAGAATTACCAGAAGATACTGCTTTGACTTGGTTACCAAGCTGGATCGATAAATGCGGTATTGCTAAATAGCCGATCTTAATAATGATCATAAATATAAAGTTACCCACAATTTACTGAGAATTTAGATCGGATTGTGGATAAGCTATGATCTAACTGCGTTTTAAAGGTATGTTATCCATGGGATAAGATCTATTCGATCACCCCCTGTGCATAAAGTGCCTTTTTGATCAGAGCTTATACGGAGCTTGATCCGATCATATAAACACCTTTAGATCCGATCTAACTTTATGTTTTTAATTATAAACTAGACCTTATCAACAGAAATAGCGATCAGTAGTAGTAATAGTAATAAAAGATCTCTTTAAAAGATCCTTTATATTATTAGAGATCACTTACTTAGATCTTGAGCACAGTTTAATCATTTATCTTCTGTAAATTTATAGGTAGAATACGCTCCCCTTGGAAGTTTGCTGGTTGATTTAAGTAGGATCCCTAAATGATTTTTCACGAAAGTTTTGATGTTATCGTTGTTGGTGGTGGCCATGCAGGTACTGAAGCCGCATTAGCTGCTGCTCGAATGGGTATGAATACCCTACTGCTGACTCACAACATGGATACCCTTGGTCAAATGTCATGCAACCCAGCAATTGGCGGTATTGGCAAAGGCCACTTAGTAAAAGAAATAGACGCGCTA
The DNA here is from genome assembly GCF_001653135.1 of Pseudoalteromonas neustonica. Taxonomy (GTDB): domain Bacteria; phylum Pseudomonadota; class Gammaproteobacteria; order Enterobacterales; family Alteromonadaceae; genus Pseudoalteromonas; species Pseudoalteromonas neustonica. The sequence goes on along the minus strand of NZ_BDDS01000022.1, from coordinate 13,517 downwards.
GGTGGTGCAATGGCACAAGCCATCGATAAAGGCGGGATCCAGTTTCGTACTCTAAATTCTTCAAAAGGCCCAGCAGTTCGTGCAACTCGTGCACAAGCAGATCGCGCACTTTACAAAGCAGCAATTCAAGACATTTTACAAAAACAAGATAACTTAAAAATCTTCCAACAATCATGTGATGATCTTGTGGTTGAAAATAATCAAGTAATCGGTGTTGTTACCCAAATGGGTTTACGCTTCAGTGCACCTTCAGTTGTATTAACCGTTGGTACTTTTTTGGGTGGCCAAATCCATATTGGCTTAGAAAACTTTAAAGGTGGCCGTGCTGGTGATCCACCTTCTATTGCATTAGCAAATCGTTTACGTGAATTACCATTTCGTGTTGATCGTTTAAAAACAGGTACACCTCCACGTATTGATGCCCGGACTGTTGATTTTAGTAAAATGGAAGCGCAGCCGGGAGATACTGCTACGCCTGTATTTTCATTTATGGGTAATGAGTCAGATCATCCACAACAAATAGCGTGTTATATTACATATACAAATGAAAAAACCCATGAAGTGATCCGTAATAACCTACACCGCTCTCCAATGTACTCTGGTGTTATTGAAGGGATAGGCCCACGTTATTGCCCTTCTATTGAAGATAAAATTGTACGTTTTGCTGACAAAGACAAGCACCAAATATTTGTAGAACCTGAAGGCCTAACCTCTTATGAGCTTTACCCTAATGGTATTTCAACAAGTCTACCTTTTGATGTGCAGTTAGAAATTGTGCAATCAATCACTGGTTTTGAAAATGCCCATATTTGTCGTCCTGGCTACGCTATAGAATATGATTACTTTGATCCACGTGATTTAAAGAAATCATTAGAAACTAAATTTATTGATGGTTTGTTCTTTGCTGGACAAATCAATGGTACAACAGGTTATGAAGAAGCTGGCGCTCAAGGCTTAATTGCAGGTATGAATGCTGCATTACAAGTACAAGGAAAAGAACCTTGGACACCGCGCCGTGATGAAGCCTATGTAGGTGTATTAATCGACGATTTAACCACGTTAGGTACTAAAGAGCCGTACCGTATGTTTACGAGTCGTGCTGAATACCGTTTATTATTACGTGAAGATAATGCGGATATTCGCTTAACTGCAAAAGGTCGTGAACTTGGTTTAGTTAACGATGATCGTTGGCAAGCATTTAATGAAAAAATGGATATCATTGCAAAAGAATCTCAACGGATCAAAGAAACGTGGATCCATAAAGATCACGTAGCTATTGATCAAGTTAATGGGTTACTAAAAACACCATTAACTCGAGAAGCAAGTTTAGAAGAATTGTTACGCCGACCTGAGATCCGCTATAACGATCTAATGGCGATCGAAGGGTTGGGATCTGAATTTGATCACGCAACTGCATTAGAGCAAGTTGAGATCCATACTAAGTACGCAGGGTATATTGCTCGTCAACAAGATGAGATCAATAAGCAACTTCGTCATGAGTTAACTATTTTGCCTAAAGATTATGATTACTCGACAGTTTCGGGTTTATCAAATGAAGTGGTTGCTAAATTAACCGAGGCGCGTCCAGATACAATCGGTCAAGCATCGCGTATTTCAGGTATCACGCCAGCAGCGATTTCGCTATTATTAGTTTATCTGAAGAAGCAAGGCCTACTACGTAAAATTGCGTAGCTATTAAGGAATACTGTGTTACAGCAACAATTAACTACTTTGTTAGCGCAAACTGATATTGCGCTAACCGAAAAACAACAGCAACAATTGGTTCAGTATGTTGAGTTACTCAATAAATGGAACAAAGCTTATAATTTAACCTCAGTGCGTTTACCTGAGGATATGATGATTAAGCATATTATGGATAGTTTAGTTGTTGCACCTCACCTACCCGGTCATCATTATATTGATGTGGGTACGGGTCCTGGCCTTCCGGGTATCGTATTGGCTATTGCATTACCTAATACTCAATTTACTTTATTGGATAGTTTAGGCAAGCGAGTGCGTTTTTTAATGCAGGTAAAGCATGAGCTTGGACTTGATAATGTGACCCCTGTGCAGTCTAGAGTTGAAGATTATCAACCAAGTGTTAAATTAGATGGTGTATTAAGCCGAGCTTTTGCATCTTTACAAGATATGGTTGACTGGTGTTCGCACTTAATTGATCATTCAGGTAAATTTATAGCCTTAAAAGGCGTATTTCCAAGTGACGAGCTAGAATCTTTACCTAAAGGTATTAAGTTCGAAGAAAAAATAGCCTTGGAAGTACCAAAGTTAGATGCTCAAAGGCATTTAATTATTCTATCTAAAGACTAGGGATCAGAAACACTGTGGCAAAAGTCATTGCAATAGCAAACCAAAAAGGTGGTGTGGGTAAAACCACCACAGCGGTAAATCTCGCAGCATCAATGGCAGCAACAAAACGTAAAGTGCTGCTTATTGATCTGGATCCGCAAGGCAATGCGACAATGGGCAGCGGTGTAGATAAATACAGCGATGTAGCAACAATTTATGATCTTTTAATCGAAGATAAACCGATTGAAGAAGTGGTTACTAAAGAAACATCAGGTGAATATCATTTAATTGCCGCCAATGGTGATGTTACCGCCGCCGAAGTTAAATTAATGGAGCTTTTTGCTCGCGAAGTTCGACTTCGTAATGCGCTTGAAAAAATATCAGATCAATATGAATTTATTTTTATTGATTGTCCACCATCACTGAATATGTTGACTGTTAATGCAATGGCGGCCGCAGACTCAATTTTAGTGCCTATGCAATGTGAGTATTATGCGCTTGAAGGCTTAACTGCATTGATGGACACAATTACCCAACTCGCTAAACTGGTTAACCCTAAATTACAAATTGAAGGGATTTTACGTACTATGTACGATCCGCGTAATCGTTTGGCTAATGATGTATCAGAACAACTAAAGCAACATTTTGGTGATAAAGTGTACCGCACTGTGATCCCCCGAAATGTTCGTCTAGCTGAGGCACCTAGTTTTGGTGCGCCAGCAATGTACTATGACCGGACATCAAGTGGCGCAAAAGCGTATTTAGCACTTGCTGGTGAAATGTTGCGCAGAAAAGAAAAAACATCCCCAATCGTCGCCTAAATTTGAGGTAAAAATAACATGTCTGCAAAAAAACGCGGTTTAGGCCGAGGGCTTGATGCATTATTAAGCTCATCAAAACCAGCACCTAGTGCAATGCAAGTGCAAGCGGATAGCACACATATTTTGCAGGTAGAAGAAACGCAATTAGATAATACAAGTGAACTACAAAAGTTACCGATTGAATTTCTTCAATCGGGTAAATATCAGCCACGTAAAGACATGTCTGAAGAAGCCCTTGAAGAACTTGCCAGTTCTATTCGTTCACAAGGCATTATTCAACCAATTGTTGTTCGCCCTATAGGTGAAAAAAGTTATGAAATTATCGCAGGTGAACGTCGTTGGCGAGCAGCTCAACTAGCTAAGCTTGATACTGTTCCATGTATCATAAAAAATGTTGCTGATGAAGCTGCTGTTGCGATTGCGTTGATTGAAAATATACAACGTGAAGATTTAAATGCGATGGAAGAAGCGGTTGCGTTAAATCGTTTATTAACTGAATTTGAATTAACACATCAACAAGTCGCGGATGCGGTGGGTAAATCACGCACTACTGTAACAAATTTATTGCGTCTGAATAATTTAAATGACGATGTTAAAATTTTGTTAGAACATGGCGATATTGAAATGGGCCATGCACGTTGTTTATTAGCTCTTGAAGGCGAGGCGCAATCAGATGCTGCACGTCTTGCTGTCGCAAAGGCATTAACCGTACGAGAAACTGAAAAGTTAGTACGGTCGATTCTAGAGCCTGTACCAAAAAAAGAGACTGCAGAAAAAGATCCTGATGTCAAGCAGTTAGAGCAACAATTGGCTGATAATTTAGGCGCGAAAGTCGAAATTAATTACAACAAAAAAGGTAAAGGAAATTTGGTTATTTCCTACACTAACTTAGATGAATTGGACGGGATTTTAAACCGTATAAACCAAGACTATTCCCAGCATTAATTAATATCATGTCTAAAACGAGACATTTATAGCGATTTTGCACCACAAAGCACCGACTCAAGTTGCAAAACTGGCAGGATTAAGTATAATTTCGCCAGTTTTCATGCCATGACAAATAGAATGCCAGTAAGGTTAACTAAACGTGAATAATAAGTTAGCAGCACCTTATCAATTGGCTGCATTTAAATTAATCTGTTTGCAAGGTAGTGTAGCCTTAGTAGCTGCCATAATTGTTTTTTTAGGTTGGGGAGTAAGTGCCGGTCTCTCAGCATTAGCTGGAGGCGTTGTAGCCGTACTTCCTCACTGTGTATTTGCCGTTTATGCATTTCGTTATATGGGTGCAAGCCGAGCAAATCAAGCGTATACCTCGTTAAAGCGCGGTAACGGATTAAAATTTATGCTTACAATCATATTGTTTGCGCTAGTGCTAAAGCATTTCCCGGTAATTTTGTTACCTTTCTTTAGTAGTTATGTACTGGCGTTATTTACTGGATTGTTTGCACCCGTTTTTTTTAAACATTAACTTTTGGGATATAACATGGCTGCAGAAGAAGTTACTCTATCTAGCCATATTCAGCACCACTTGACCAATGCGAAGATGTGCTCGACCGATACCGGTCTTGCCTTCAATAAAGCATGTGCGGACAGTGGATTCTGGACATGGCATGTGGATACCCTCGCATGGTCTATCGGTTTAGGTCTTTTATTTTTATGGATCTTCCGTAGTGCCGCTAAAAAATCAACACTGGGTGTACCTGGTAAATTTCAGTGCTTTATTGAAATGATCGTTGAGTTCGTTGGTGATAATGTACGCGATACCTTCCATGGTAAAAGCAAACTAATAGCACCTCTAGCCCTAACAATTTTTGTTTGGGTGTTCTTGATGAACTTAATGGATTTAATACCGGTTGATTTCTTACCTGCATTTGCTGGTTTAGTTGGTGAAACTGCCTTCGGTATGGATTCACACGACGTGTACATGAAAATTGTACCTACTACTGATATCAACTTAACCGCTGCGCTTGCGTTGGGTGTGTTTATTTTGATGATCGGTTACTCAATCAAAATTAAAGGTGTGCTTGGCTTTGTTAAAGAGCTGACGCTTCACCCATTTAGTTCTAATAATAAGCTAGCAATGGTGTTTCTAATCCCTTGTAACTTATTACTAGAATTAATCGCGTTAGTTGCTAAGCCTTTCTCGTTAGCGCTACGTTTGTTCGGTAATTTATACGCTGGTGAGTTGATTTTCATCTTGATCGGCGCGGTAGGTTTAATGCAGTTACCACTGCACTTTATTTGGGCTGTATTCCATATCTTGGTAATCGTACTACAAGCATTCGTATTTATGATGCTGACAGTTGTATACCTAAGCATGGCAAGCTCGGATAATCATTAATTTTTATATTTACAATTTTACTTTTAACTTTAATTTACAATTGAAACTTTGGAGAAAAAAATGGAACAAGTATTATCAATGCCTGAAGCAATTAAGTTTATCGCTGTTGCTCTACTAATTGGTTTTGGTGCTATCGGTACAGCTATCGGCTTCGGTAACATGGGTGGTAAATTCCTTGAAGCATGTGCGCGTCAACCTGAGCTTGCACCTTCACTACAAGTTAAGATGTTCATCCTAGCTGGTCTAATCGATGCTGTAGCTATGATTGGTGTTGGTATCGCGATGGTATTGTTGTTCGTACTTTAATTTTATTTTTTGAACAGCTTACTATTTAAGGAGGAGCGGTTGTGAACTTAAACGCCACTCTTATCGGTGAATTAATTGCATTTACGGTGTTCGTATTATTTTGTATGAAATACGTATGGCCACCACTAAACGGTGCAATTGAAGCTCGCCAGAAAAAAATCGAAGATGGTTTAGCTGCCTCTGATAGAGCCGAAAAAGACTTAGAACTAGCGCAAAAGAAAGCTGCAGAACAGCTTAAAGATGCAAAAGTTCAAGCGGCAGATATCATTGAACAAGCTAAAAAGCGTGCAGTGCTAATTGTTGACGAAGAAACAGTTCGTGGTCAGCAAGAGCGTGAAAAAATTATTGCTCAAGGGCATTCTGAAATTGAATCTGAGCGTAACCGTGTAACAGAAGAGCTACGTAAGCAAGTAGCTACTCTTGCAGTGGTTGGCGCAGAACGAATTTTAGAGCGCGAAATCAATCAAGCCACACATAGTGACATCGTTGAAAAACTTGTCGCTGAGCTGTAACTAGGAGGGTATGAGCATGTCTGAATTGACTACTATCGCTCGCCCATACGCTAAAGCGGCTTTTGAACTTGCCGTTGAAAAAGGCACTATTGACAGTTGGAATGAGATGCTGTTTTTTGCTGGCCACGTTGCCAGTGATGAACAAGCATCTGCTATTTTAGCTGGGTTGCCTAATGCTACTGCACAAGCTGAGTTATTTATTAAAATTTGTGCAGAGCAGCTCAACGAACAAGGTCAGAACCTAGTGAAGGTGATGGCTGAAAATGGACGTTTAGTCGCTTTACCAGCGGTTGCTAAGTTATTTGCTAATTTTAAAGCAGAGTACGAAAAAGAAATCGAAGTAGATGTGATTTCGGCAACCCCTCTTGTTGCAGCGCAGCAAGAGACATTGGTAGCGGCACTTGAAAAACGTTTCGCACGCAAAGTTAAGCTGAATTGTAGTGAAGACGCTGCAGTGGTTGGTGGTCTTATCATTAAGGCTGGTGACACTGTAATCGACGGCTCAGTTCGCGGTAAATTAAACCGCTTAGCCACAACACTACAATCGTAATTGGGAAAAAGAGCATGCAACTTAATTCCACTGAAATTTCAGATCTGATCAAACAACGTATTGAGAAGTTCGAAGTTGTAAGTGAAGCTCGTAACGAAGGTACTATCGTATCTGTTACTGACGGTATCATCCGCATCCACGGTCTAGCTGACTGTATGCAAGGTGAGATGATTGAGCTTCCAGGCAACCGTTATGCTATCGCACTAAACCTTGAGCGCGACTCAATTGGTGCAGTAGTAATGGGTCCGTACGCGGATCTTACTGAAGGCGTAAAAGTATACACAACTGGTCGTATCCTAGAAGTTCCTGTTGGTGCTGGTTTACTTGGTCGTGTTGTAAACACACTAGGTGCACCTATCGATGGTAAAGGCGCTTTAGATAACGACGGGTTTGAACCTGTAGAAAAAATTGCACCAGGTGTAATCGAGCGTAAATCTGTAGATGAGCCAGTGCAAACTGGTTATAAATCTATTGATGCGATGATTCCAGTTGGTCGTGGTCAACGTGAACTTGTGATCGGTGACCGCCAAACAGGTAAAACTGCACTAGCAATCGATGCAATCATCAATCAAAAAGACACAGGCGTTAAGTGTGTGTATGTAGCGATTGGTCAAAAAGCATCTACTATTGCTAACGTAGTACGTAAATTAGAAGAGCACGGTGCACTAGCAAATACTATCGTAGTTGTTGCATCTGCCTCTGAATCAGCGGCACTTCAGTACTTAGCACCGTTCGCGGGCTGTACTATGGGTGAATACTTCCGTGACCGTGGTGAAAACGCATTAATCGTATATGATGATTTGTCTAAGCAAGCAGTTGCTTACCGTCAAATTTCATTGCTACTTAAGCGTCCACCAGGTCGTGAAGCATACCCAGGTGACGTATTTTATCTTCACTCTCGTCTTCTTGAGCGTGCATCGCGTGTAAACGCTGATTACGTTGAAAAGTTCACCAATGGTGAAGTGAAAGGTCAAACTGGTTCATTGACGGCATTGCCAATCATTGAAACTCAAGGCGGCGACGTTTCTGCGTTCGTACCGACTAACGTTATCTCTATCACCGATGGTCAGATCTTCTTAGAAACTGACTTATTCAACTCAGGTATCCGTCCGGCAGTAAATGCTGGTATCTCGGTATCGCGTGTTGGTGGTGCTGCACAAACTAAAATCGTTAAGAAACTAGGTGGCGGTATTCGTCTAGCCCTAGCTCAGTACCGTGAATTAGCTGCGTTCTCGCAGTTCGCGTCTGACCTTGATGATGCAACACGTGCTCAACTTGAGCATGGTGAGCGTGTAACAGAGTTAATGAAGCAGAAACAGTACGCACCAATGTCTGTTGCTGAAATGTCTTTGTCGTTATTTGCAGCTGAGAAAGGTTTCCTTCAAGATATCGAGATCGTTAAGATCATGGATTTTGAAGCGGCTTTACTTTCTTATGCAAATAGCACATACGCAGAGCTTATGGCTCAAATCAATGAAACTGGTAACTACAACGCCGAGATCGAAGCGCAGCTTAAAGACCTTCTAACGAAGTTCAAGTCTACGCAAACTTGGTAATTTAGTTATTAATGGTGCGCTTTAGGTAACTAAAGCACACCTTGATTCGGAGAGAGAGTCATGGCCAGCGGAAAAGAGATTAAAAGCAAGATCGGTAGTATTAAAAATACTCAAAAGATCACTAGCGCAATGGAAATGGTTGCTGCGTCTAAAATGAAAAAGGCGCAAGAACGTGTGGCTTCAAGCCGTCCATACGCTGAAAAATTACGTAAAGTGATTGGTCGTGTTGCTCAAGCAAATCTTGATTTTACTCACCCTTTTTTAGAAGAGCGTGAAGTAAAACGAGTTGGTTATATTGTTATCTCTACAGACCGTGGTCTGTGTGGCGGTCTTAACTCAAATGAGTTTAAGCAAGTTGCACTAGATGTTAAAGCGTGGAAAGAAAAAGGTGTAGACGCAGAGTTTGCAACTTTAGGCAGTAAAGCTGCTGGTTTCTTCCAACGTTTTGGTGGTCAACTACTCGCTAAAAAAGCGGGCTTAGGAGATAAACCTTCTATTCAGGATATTATTGGTCCTGTAAAGATCATGCTAGATGCATTTTCTGAAGGGAAGATTGACCGTTTATTCTTGGTATATAACAACTTCGTTAATACCATGAAGCAAGAGCCAATTATAGATCAGTTACTCCCTTTGCCAAAAGCTGAAAAAGAAGTATCTGCCCACTCGTGGGATTACTTGTATGAGCCAAACCCAGACGCGATTTTAGAAGCGCTGTTAGTACGCTTTATTGAATCTCAAGTATACCAAGGTGTGGTTGAAAACGCTGCTTCTGAACAGGCTGCCCGTATGGTTGCAATGAAAGCTGCAACTGATAACGCTGGTGACCTTATGGATGATTTACAGCTTATTTATAACAAAGCTCGCCAAGCAGCAATCACACAAGAAATTAGTGAGATTTGTTCTGGTTCAGCTGCAGTTTAATGCTTCAGGCAAAGATTAAAGAGAGGAATAGACATGAGTTTAGGTAAGGTCGTCCAAATTATCGGTGCCGTTGTGGATATTGAATTTTCACAAGACAACGTGCCAGCCGTATATGACGCGCTAAAAGTATCAGATGGCGATTTAGCTGGTTTGACTCTAGAAGTCCAACAACAGCTAGGTGGCGGTGTGGTACGTACTATCGCACTAGGTACTACAGACGGTTTACGTCGTGGTGCTGCTGTATCAAACACAGGTGAAGCGATTCAAGTTCCAGTTGGTAAAGCAACACTTGGTCGTATCATGAACGTACTTGGTGAGCCAATCGATGAAGCTGGTCCAATCGGCGAAGAAGACCGTATGTCTATTCACCGTGCAGCGCCTTCATACGAAGAGCAATCAAGTTCAGTTGAGCTTTTAGAAACTGGTATCAAGGTAATCGACCTTGTATGTCCGTTCGCTAAAGGTGGTAAAGTTGGTTTATTCGGTGGTGCCGGTGTTGGTAAAACCGTAAACATGATGGAACTTATCCGTAACATCGCAATCGAGCACAGCGGCTACTCAGTATTCGCAGGTGTTGGTGAGCGTACACGTGAGGGTAACGATTTCTACCATGAGATGAACGATTCAAACGTACTTGATAAAGTATCGCTTGTATACGGTCAGATGAACGAGCCTCCAGGTAACCGTTTACGCGTAGCGTTAACAGGTCTTACTATGGCTGAAAAGTTCCGTGACGAAGGTCGCGATGTACTTTTCTTCGTAGATAACATCTACCGTTATACACTTGCTGGTACAGAAGTATCTGCACTACTTGGTCGTATGCCATCAGCGGTAGGTTACCAGCCTACACTTGCTGAAGAAATGGGTGTACTGCAAGAGCGTATCGCTTCTACTAAGACTGGTTCAATTACTTCAATTCAAGCGGTATACGTACCTGCGGATGATTTAACGGATCCATCTCCAGCAACTACCTTTGCTCACTTAGATGCAACTGTAGTACTTTCGCGTGATATCGCATCACTTGGTATTTACCCTGCGGTAGATCCACTTGATTCATCTTCACGTCAACTTGATCCATTAGTAATTGGTCAAGAGCACTACGATACAGCACGTGGCGTTCAAACAGTTCTTCAGCGTTATAAAGAACTTAAAGACATCATTGCAATCCTAGGTATGGACGAGCTTTCTGATGAAGATAAGCAACTAGTATCTCGTGCACGTAAAATCCAGCGCTTCCTATCTCAGCCATTCTTCGTGGCAGAGGTGTTTACAGGTGCATCTGGTAAATACGTATCACTAAAAGATACAATTGCTGGCTTTAAAGGTATTTTAAGTGGTGAATTCGACCACATGCCAGAGCAAGCGTTCTACATGGTTGGCTCTATTGAAGAAGCTCAAGAAAAAGCCAAAAGCATGTAACTAGGAGGGTAGTATGGCAGCTATGACTGTACATCTTGATGTAGTAAGCGCAGAGGGTAAAATATTCTCTGGTCTTGTTGAATCTATTCAAGTAAGTGGTAGTGAAGGTGAGCTAGGTGTTAACGCCGGCCACGCTCCACTACTCACTGCCCTAAAACCTGGTATGGTACGTTTAGTTAAGCAATTTGGTGAAGAAGAATTCATCTACATTGCAGGTGGTACGCTAGAAGTTCAACCGAACATTGTATCTGTACTTGCAGATACAGCCGTTCGTGGTGAAGACCTAGACGAACAAGCTGCAGAGCAAGCTAAACGTGACGCTGAGAAACAAATGGCACAAGGTGGTACATCTGCGGAGCTAGATTATAGCCAAGCAGCTGTACAGCTAGCTGAAGCAATCGCTCAGCTACGTGTTATTCAGCAATTACGTAAAAAGTAAGCCAATCTGGTTTTTTAAAAGCCCACTTTATGTGGGCTTTTTTGTGCCTGTTATTATTTTTAATACAATGAAAAACTAAATATATGACTGCGTTGTCATCACATGAAACAGGCGATGTAAATTAATTTAACTTGCATTAACAGTTAATAACCTATGTTTTTACTTATATCCTTCATCAATCCCCGTTACAATATGACAATAATAAAGCGATTTGTAATTTCAGCTTAGATTCAGTGGCTACTGCTAGATTGCCATTGAGTATGTGCACATGATGTGACTTACGTAATCTTTTTGAATTTACACATGGTTACTCATTCCAATAAAACAAAGAAAGAAGGATATTGTTTTAATGTCTCTGACTACAGTAATTCTTGCTGCGGGTAAAGGTACTCGTATGCGTTCAGCTCTACCTAAGGTTCTTCATAAAGTGGCTGGTAAACCAATGGTGCAACATGTCATTGATAACGCCAATGCATTAGGAGCGACTTCAACGAATTTAGTTTATGGTCATGGCGGCGAATTATTACAACAACAACTTGCCGATAACGACGTAAACTGGGTACTGCAAGAAGAGCAACTTGGCACCGGTCATGCTGTTGCCCAAGCAAACCAACATATTAATGATAACGATACTGTTTTAGTTTTATATGGTGATGTGCCGTTAACAAAACAATCAACGCTTGAACGTTTACTTGCCGCTACTCCTAAAAATGGCTTAGCTGTATTAACAGTGGATTTGGTTAACCCAAATGGCTACGGTCGTATGCTTCGAGTTAATGGCAAGCTAGTAGGTATTGTTGAACAAAAAGATTCAACACCTGAACAGTTGCTTATTACAGAAGTTAATACCGGTATTATGGCTGTTAATGGTGGATTACTAAAAAGTTGGTTAGGCAATCTTTCAAACAATAACGCTCAAGGTGAATATTACTTAACCGACATTGTCGCTATGGCGCACAGCGAAGGTGTTGAAATAAGTTCAGCACAGCCTGATCATCCAATGGAAGTTGAAGGCGCGAACAATCGTGTGCAACTAGCTGGCCTTGAGCGTGCTTATCAAGCATGGCAAGCCGAAGAGCTAATGCTAAATGGTGCAACACTTGCCGATCCTGCCCGCATTGATGTTCGTGGTGAAGTCACCACCGGTGAAGATGTACTAATTGATGTAAACGTTATCTTTGAAGGTAAAGTGACAATCGGTAATAATGTTGAAATTGGTCCTAACTGCGTACTTAAAAATTGTACCATTGGCGATAATGTCATTATTAAAGCTAATACCTTAATTGAAGAGGCAAGTGTTGCAGCTAAATGCACACTTGGTCCATTTGCACGTTTACGCCCAGGTGCAATCATGGAAGAGGACTCTCACATTGGTAACTTTGTTGAGATGAAAAAAACGCGCCTAGGAAAAGGTTCTAAAGCAAATCACCTTTCTTATTTAGGTGATGCTGAAATTGGCGAAAAAGTTAATATTGGTGCTGGTACTATTACCTGTAACTACGATGGTGTGAATAAAGCAAAAACTATAATTGGCGATAATGCGTTCATTGGTTCTAATTCATCACTTGTGGCACCAGTAAATATTGGTTCGACGGCAACCATTGGAGCTGGCTCCGTGATTACTAATACTGTCGCTGATGAACAATTGGCCGTTGCTCGAGGTAAACAACGCAATCTCGATGGCTGGAAAAGACCAACTAAAAAATAGTATTATTTAAAAGGCTACCTCGGTAGCCTTTTTTATCTCATGTTTGCTTGATTAATATACCAAAAAAGCCCCGCAAGCACTTGCCTGTGTGTTTTTTGTACAAAAGTGAAGTTGATTTAATAAAACTGAAATAAAGCATTGACCGCCTCTAAATAATCCCTATAATGCGCATCCACTGACCCGGTAGGCAGCAATGAAAAGCGCTGAACAAACGGTTAGATAGGTCGAGTAAAACTTAACTTTGAAATTCTTTTAAAGAAACTAAAATTTAAGTGTTGACAAAAAAAAGTGGAAAGCGTAATATGCGCAGCCCTAGCGAGATAAAGTTTAACTTTAATCGCAACGTTCTTTAACAATATAAAGCAATCATCTGTGTGGGCACTCGTACAGATTGAGTTCTAACAGCCGAACTTAGTTTACTAAGCAAGGCAAAAAATTTAGAGTCTCAATGTGATTTCTCGAAAGAGAAACTGAGTGACCAACAGAATAGTTATTTTTAATAATTATTCGGCACAGTCAATTCAATATCGAAAGATATTAAATAAATTCAGAATTCATTGAGCAGGTTCTTCATTCTTTATTGGATGAGAACAGAAAAAACTTTTAATTGAAGAGTTTGATCATGGCTCAGATTGAA
>NZ_BDDS01000021.1 GCF_001653135.1 Pseudoalteromonas neustonica | reverse complement strand
TATGGTGTCGATTTAATAGTTTACCAATGGATCGGCAGCTTTCGCCACTATTGAATCGATAGTAGATAGCTTTTCGTTCGAAACTGTTAAGATGTTCGTAAGACATTCTGAATTCCCTCGATAATGAAAGACAAATAAGACAGCCACTTTAATTTAACAAACACTGCTGCTCCTTTAAATTTACTTTTTAGGCTAATAATTTATCTTTTATTTCTAGGTTGCTTTCATTCCATCCATTAAATGAGTTAATAGTACTCTTAAGCCTAAATTACGCGCATGAAAATGACTGCATAATTGCAATATGAATTTTTATTGAGGACCTTTAACTTTATGCCAGCAGCTTTTCGCAGTTGCTGACGTTGCTACGCCGTTTTTTGTTCAAGTGTTCACAGTAACTCTCTTGTGAAGATGCCCTGCCTACTGAACCATGAAATACGCGCGTAAATTGCGTGGTTAGTTTTAACCAGTTTTCTGGGGAGATATTTACTCTTTCTAGTAAAGGTAAATATGTGCTTTCAATATACCCGCGTTTACCTTCTCGTATACAATGCCCTGTTAATTCAATCAGTTCAAGGTAAGATTTAAGTTCAAACGGTAGCCCTTTTGGCATGATTTGGCGTGGCATGCCTGCAAATCTTGATAATTGTTTTGGTTGCTTGCTCTCTGTTGCGCTTTCAATGTGTTTTTGCACACTGGTGTGGTCAGATGTTTCCGGTGTTTGCGCCATTTTTGCTCTGATTGGGTTTAAATCTACATAGGCCATACAGGCGGCGAGTGCGGCTTCATCAAGCAAGGCTTGTGATTTAAAGCGGCCCTCCCAAAACCTGCCTGTGCAGTTATCTTCTTTATTGGCTTTACGGGCAATGTCTTCATTTAATAATCGCATAAACCAACTGATGCTTGCTAGCCGTTCACGGTATTGCTTTACTGTTTGATTAAAAAAGATAAGTTCAGCATTACTCAGTTTTTCACCCCGCGCATACTTTTGAGTAAGTAAGGTGCCTTTACAGAGCTTGTGCCAGCGAATAACAATGGCTTTATCATTTAGCCGATTCGCTTTTTTATCATCTACATACAGGACTAAATGGGTATGGTTACTCATGATTGCATAGGCACATAGATCAATGCAAAACACCTTGGCTAATGCAAGTAGCTTATCTTCAACCCAGCCTCTACGATGCTCAAAAGATTGGCCTGTGAAACGATCTTCACCGCACAAGAAAGCACGACGAACGCAACGTGAAATACAGTGATAATACTTTGTATCAACCAAACTTACTTGACGCTTTCTTGCAATAGCCATAGGACACCCTGTTTATTTTTCATACTAACCTAAAGCTAGTAAAAAACATGAAAAATACAAATTTTAGGATGGGTGTCATCTTTATTTTTGTAACCAATCAAAAACGGCGCACTCCAGCTGCTGACAACACGTAGAAATGAGGTTAATAATCAGGCGAGATCAGTCCGAGCCTTTCGCATATGCGAAAAACAGGGGCGAATAGGCTTAAGTGCCGCTGAGCTTTATTGCCAGTCAATCTTACAACCTTAATACGACTGGAGTCATACCATGAAATTCGATGCCCTAATCGAAGTCCAAAAACTAAAATTTGAAAGTAAGTTAATCGCTGGAAGCCGTAAAAAAGCATCTAAGCTTGATAAACATAAATTCGAGCTAATAGAAATTTATAAGCAAGGTTCTAACATTGTCGAGCTTCAGCGCTGGCTAAAGCGTAAAGGTATCAATGCTCATTGGTCAACAATTCAAAGATGGATTAAAAAACATGGCTAAATTTGCGAAACCAAAAACTCAAGCACACAATGTCATAAAAGGGCTTACAAAAAGTAAGCTTATAAAGTCTCTTGGAACTGCCAGAAACTACGAGCAATCACTTAACACCGTTGCCTCTTGGGCTAAAGATATTGGCATAAACGGTATTCAGGCAATGACCATCGATCAAGCACTCAATTATTTAGATTACCGTAAAGAAATAGTGGGTCAAAAGTCACTGGATATGGAGCGCCAAGCTATACAAGCAATGATGAGGCTAAACGGCAAACTTAAAGATAAGCAAACACTCCCTGTTATTAAATCAATTAATCAGCAAATTCTTAAATCACGTTCCTACACCACAGAGCAAGCACAAATAATAAGTAAGCACCAAACGTCTAAATATTCATTATCAACACAAATAGCACTCTCTGCGGGGCTTCGTGCACATGAATTGTTGACCATAGCCAAAGTTGAAGAATGCAAAGCAGATAAACGACCAGCTTTTGATTCAAAATGGTCTGGTAGAAACGGTGTGCTATATACCGTGATAGGCAAAGGAGGCTTAACACGCGAAGTACTAATACCTCACGATTTATCAGCTAAATTAGAACTTCGTAAATTTAAACAACCTGCCACTGTTGTTGATAGAAAAATAAACTACTTGCAGCGCTACGATATTGGAGGTGGTAAAAAGTGGTCGGATTCATTTAATAAAGCATCAAACCGTACTCTTTCATTTTCCAACGGTGCACATGGACTCAGGCATAGCTACGCACAAGAAAGGCTATTAGAGCTGATACTTAACCAATATCCGTATCAAATAGCATTAGAGACCGTTTCACAAGAGATGGGACATTTTAGACCAGAAATCACTGAGGTATATTTAAGGTAAAATGACCCTGTAACACTATTTCTAAAAGCCTATTCACCATCATGAGTCGTAATTAGCTTAAGCTAAATAATGTAAGTAAAATAGACTAGATTAGGAATTATTTTTTTGAGTTCCTTGAAATAGTCTTCTCTTAATATCAAGTCACAGCCTTCTAACTTTGCAATATTTGAGTCTGCTCCAACAAATGAAGCACCATTACCAATTAACTGATCCCTCCAACACCTAAATATTAAAACGATTTCATCATTACTATTCAGTGCCCTTAGCCCATTATTGTAATTATCTAATGTTAGTCCAAGCATGTTCAATAAATCGCTATTCATCCATAAAACGTATTGAGGTTCGATGCTATTAATATTTGCATTAAAGCCTTGTATAACTGGTTCTTCAAGATAGTAACTATTTTCCCAAATATGATTCGACGGATATTTCTCAACTAAAGGGTTCATTTCTATTTTACATGGAAGTAAACCTTCAAATATAACACCACCTTTGTTTTTTCCTCTTTCTCCATAATGATTCTCACTAAGCTCCCTTTCAAACCTTGATATTACTCTAAAACCATCTTCATAATCAGGCTCTTTAAAACCTTCCACTATATCAGAAGGTTTTTGTATGCAGGGTCTTTGAATTAAAGCCCTAGAAGTGGCGATAATTGTTTTTATATCTAGTTTTACTTCATTTTCAAAAACCACAGAGGTTTTATACTCGTCATATAAATACTTGAACACGCATTCAAAAACTAAGCTATCGAGGTATATATTAGGAGATAATCGTTGATGAGAACGGTTGACAAATACATCCACTCCATCTTCATTAATATTTTCCAATATTTCCACTTTTATTACATCAATATCAACACCTAAATTATCTAAATAAACAAGATATTTATTTCGGTTTATACTATCTAAAATTTGTTTATTCATGCTCCGATCCATTTAAAATATCTTGAACAGTATTGTGTATATATAAATTATCTATAACGAGAGCGTTTCTCATTTCATCTTTAATACTATTTATGAATAAAGAATGATTATCACTTTCGATCAATAAAAGCTCTAATATGCTTGCAACTGACAATTGATGAAAACACTCTATATTATTAAAAAACCACCTGAACGGTTTTATTAATAATGAACCATCGTGTTTCATGAGATAGCTAAGAGCTACAATAATATCCTTATGTACAAATGAATCTAAGTTTTTTGTCTTGCTAAGAATCACTACGATAGCAAGCTCATCATGATTCATATCTGAAATTTCAGTGCATTCTAAACTTTCCCATTTAAAATCATTTGTATCTGGTAATCTATTTTCAACAAAATCAAAACTATTTTTATACATTGATAAAATAGATTCATCTTCTAAGCCTGCGTATTCAAATGCAATAATCAAGTTAGCAGCATATTTATATAAATAATCGGAAGTGGAAAATATTTTACGCAGTGATTTTGCCAATACCTTTAATGATTCATCTTTATCAATTTCTACCGCGATTTTTAATGATTCTTTGTCAACAAAGTTAGAAAGCCAGCCATTTTTAGAATAAACAAAGTTATGAATAAGTAGATAAACTTTGGTTGCATCCAACAATGACAATTGATTAATTAAAGTCCGCATTTTCTTAAAATGCTCTTCACCATCACTTGGGAATCGTTTTTTTATAATTGGAATTAACAGTTCTGTAGCAAGTTGATCATTACTACTTTCTTCCAGATAGAAATAAAGATAATTTAAATCTTCATCGGATAATTCAACTTTCTTATAATACTCTAATAATTCGAGCTCACTTTTGCCCTTCAATGAAACTTCTTTGCAGAGCTGTTTAGTTAAATTTTCACCTAATTTCTCATTTTTATAAATATTAGTTGTTGTTTTATTTTCCGACCTTTTATTATAAGTTAAATAGGTTATTCCGAACCGATCCATCAATTGGTAAAACTTAGTTCCCGTTTTATTTTTTAATTCATTATAAGAGTCATTCCAATCTCTAATTGATAAGTTGATCAGTGATAGCTCTGCTAACTTTTTATCTATTACTTCTAGTCTAGCAATTACATCCAGAAATCCATCAAGGTAATTGTTTCTAATATTTGTTGGTGACAATTTATATAAAAAATTAAGAATGACGGGGTCAACGTGATTGCTTTGTTGTAAGTATGAAACAAGCATGTAATCCAATTTCCAAAAATACTCATTCGTTAAAAACTCATTAACTAAGTATATAGTGGCTAGCTCATAATCAACATTCAAAAGCTGCTCAAACCAGTCTATAGTCAGCCATCTAATGCCCTTCCCCTCTTCCGTATGCTTCATTACGGCGTCAGTTAGGTACTTCAGCCTTTTAGCATATTGCTTGGCAAAGTCTGGATTAATATTATTAATAGCAGGTATCGGTTCGATAAGCTCTGTCAGTGTTGTATCTTTACGAGAGGTGTAACTTGTAATTAACAAAAGAGCCTTTTCCAGCTCGTGTTTTGCTTCATTAACCATTCCTACTTTTCCATAATAAATGGATTTTCTGAATGAGTAGCCTGCATGCTCATAATATTCATTGTCTTCTGCTTGATCAAATTGATCATAGGCATCAATAATCAAATGAATATTTTTATCATTTAAGAATTTTTTTTCTATTGTCGGCAGTATTGGATGTGGTACTTTCATCAAATTTGAGATTACTTCTTCCCATGACTCTTTTGAAACTATATACCTTAAAGATCGCTCAATAGTATGCTCAATTAAGCTACTATGGGTATAATTAAAAGTTACTGCTCTTGGTGCTCCTTTAAATCGATCTGTATCGCTAGCTAGAAATTTAATGTTTTCTATAACTGCTTTTTCTTTATTTGTATCAGATAAATCATTTTCAATTATAAATAATCTAATAAAATACTTTATCCAATTACGCACAAAATTGTGTGAGGCTATTCCTTTTTCAAACTCAATTAATGCTTTTATATCGAACTGTGCGTATCGTTCAACATTAAAGTAAAACTTATCTAATTCATTGTTTTTTATATGCTCATCTATAAATTTTAAATCTAAAGGCTCTATTTCAGAAGGCTGTTTGTCATCTGCAATCGAAATTCTTTGTTCGCAATTTGTTCTCTCTAGAGCAGCATTTATTTTAACTGCGATCGTTTTATCTTCATCGTCATTAACACTTTTATAATGATGAAGTATCACCTCAAAACCTTTACTCTTAAATACTTCTACAATAAAAACCCTAAGATAATCAGAGTATTTATCAGATAAAACAGAATTGAAGATTTTATCTAATGAACTCTTTATTTGAATTTTATAACAAATGAAATATTTAAAATCATCAAATGCAACGCCACTTTCAAATAAACCTTTTACTTCTTCCCAATGTGGTGAGTATCCATATTCTTGCAATATCGCAAAACCTTTGGCTGTAATTCTGTCACTATAGTTTTTTTCGCTATTAAAAAATAAAAATGAATTAGCTTTTTCTGTCCCATAGATAGAACAAATTGCTTCAAAATATAGTTCGAAATTATCTAAAAACTGACTATGATTTTCCTCAGAGTTTGTTGTTGAAATAGCTCTATGTAACTCACCTGAATAAATAAATAGAGGCCAGTCTTGTAATTTTTCTGCTATGTGTAAGAAATGTTTATAGTTATTCTTTATTAACGTCTCTGAATGACCGTAATATAAGCTTTTGGATAAGAAGCTTTTCTCTGCATACGCACTCGCGTTTTCATATCGTTCTGAAAGGATTAAGTATTTTAATAAATATCTGTAAGATTTATCATTTTCATAGAAGTCATTATTAATCAACCAATTTGATATATATTCATATATCTCTTTTATGTCTTCTATAGAAGACAGTTTCTCAATGTTAAACCTCCTAAAGCTATCATGATATAACTTTACTCCTCCCCTAGAGCTATTCTCAGATATAACAGGGGCTAATACTTTCATGTCAGAATTAAAATGACGCTTCATCGGTATTATTTCTTTGAGTTCTTTTTTACTAACTGCAAACTCTAAGCAAGATAGTATTTCAGACGTTGTATTATTGCCTATTTGACTTGTTAAATATTCATAATAATTTTTTAGGCCTAAATCATATTTAGGCAGGCTATCGATAAGCTCTTCAGTAATAGCTTGATAATCATTAAGAGTCTTTATTATGTAAGTCAAATATAGTGGACTCCCTTCACTTTTTTTATGAAGTAGAATCGATAGATTTCCATCATTAATTTGAATGTCTTCACATTCAAACCTGTCCATCAATTCTTTAGCGTTTTCTATATCCCACTTAGGTAATTGTACTTTTATAAATTCATAACTTTCTGTTAAAACGTCAACTTCATCCGTTGGCTGAGAACCTAATATAATACTGACATTATTAGGTAGTTCGATCTTCGATATGTATTCAATAATTTTTGTCTTTTCTTTAGATAAAGTAACTGAATTTTTCAAAACTCTATTAATATGATCTAAACCGTCTACTATGATTATGATTGGTACCTCAATAGCAGAAAGTAATAGATTTAACTCTTCTAAGTTAGCTGCTAGTACATTATTTTTTTCTTTTTTTAATTCAGGAAAATTTTGACCAATCTCACTTATTAGATTACCAAAAAAAACATCTGAACTAACTCTCTTATCAGACAAAGGATCTTCTGTACTCGTGAAGCAATAGTGTCGTATTACAGCATGGTTATATCGTGTCAAATACTCTATTAAGTTGGTTAAGAACCATGACTTGCCTGCACCAGGCTCACCGAGTAATAACGTTTTATTGTTAGTAATAGCATTTTCAAGAAATAAACTATTTTTTTCATCTGATGTAATGTTTTTATTTTGGTCAACTTCGAATTTTTGCTCTATTCGACCAAAGTCGGTTCTTACTCGTAGTGCAATAAGTATATCTTTTGCTGAAACTTGAGCTGAGCGTGTTCTATACACCCCTGTTAATTTAGCTAATCGTTCTAGAAAATCAGAGATGTAAATATCATCATTTGGGTATTGTTCAATACCTAATTTTTGAGCTTGTTCTATTAGTATTTCTTCTAACTGACTTGGCCTATTAAATTTTAAACTTGCTTTAGGTAAGTTGACCTCAATAAGTAAATCATTACAAAAATCATTAAAGTCAGCTCTATTTATATCGTTATCTTCTACATAAGTTTTTAAGCTATTCCAGCGATTAAAATTTTCTGGATTTTCTTCCCATAATCGGTCAAGGTTAATTTTGAAAACCTTTGTTGGAAAATTATTGAATGATGATCTATCAAGCTGTACCTCTAAAATCCTTGTAATGTTTTGATCAACTGGCTCGTCCCAAGCTAAGCATAATCTAAATTCAGTATTAGGGGTTTTAAGGTTTTTCCACGTTTCAAATAATTTATGGATTGCTATTTTGTAATGAGTATCACCTGAAAGGTAATCTTTTATTAGTATTTTTGATACTGTGTCATTACTGTACTTAATCTGCTTCCGCTGTATTTCAGCACCATTAGTAATGACTAAGTCATCAAATCTATCAGGGATATTTCCTGTGGTATTCTTTTTATCAATTGAAAATATACTATCAAGATTACCATCTAAAATTTCTTTTAAAATAAAGTAGCTTGTTATCAAGTCTTGATAGTCATAGCCTTCATGTGCATTATTTAAACTCAAAAATCACCTCCCGTATTTTTTACTATTCATTGTAAGGTCGGTCCTTTGACCTTAAATATATTAATATATATCTTTACTATTAGATGTCTTATTCATAGATATACAAGAATATAGAATAGTTAGTTATTCAAAACCCATATCTTTCTGTTAAATTAATCAACTTTCATGACTATATAAGACCAAATGGTGTAGCCTTACTAAATATCTATACAAATAATTTTCTCCCCCACTCTTCCAAAGCTTTACTTCTGGCTTCCATATACTCCTGCATATTATAAACGCCTTGCACTCCCTGTAATTGGTGATTTAGTATTTTTTCAATCACTATTGGATCTGTTCCAATATCAGTATCACCTAACCGAGTAGCGACTGTTCTTCTTAAATCGTGAGGTACGAATTTTGGGACTCCCAATTGCTCTAGTTTACGGCTTATGGAGCGTGATAGTGAGTGCCTATCAATAGGCTGTTCACCTGCGCCTGATTTATTAGTTGCTGTACTCGGAAATACATATTTAGAATTGAGATAGCCAAATGCTGCACGTAACTCATCAAGCAAAATAACCATATTTTGAGTAATCGGTACTTTATGGGTTCTTTCGCCATCTTTGTTTTGCTTTACTCGCTCGGCTGGGATTGTCCATATCATTTTGTCAAAATCAAATTCTTGCCATTGTGCGCCTGTGACCTCTATTGGCCTACAACCGGTTAAAGTAATACATTTCAATGCGTAAATAACTTGCTGGCTGATACCTAGCTTTGGTAAGCGTTCGAAAACTTGAATCACTTCTTCAAACTCCAGCGCTCTAGTTCTTGACTTCTCAAGACCTCCCACGCCTTTCTTTTTAACTGTGCTAACAGGATTGCCCTGCATAAGGTCTCGCTCAACACCAAAGTCGAACATTTGTTTTAAAATAGAGAGTGTTTTATTTGCTTGGGTATTTGAGCCCCGATCTTTTATTGGATCAAGCACCTTATTAAGAATGTCACGCCGAGTTATCTCTTTGAGCTTATAGTTGCCTATAAAGGGCAAAATGTCTTTTTTGAACATTCTAATTACAGGATCTACGTCTTTTCGGTTAACTTTAATGTCTCTTTCAATAAACTCTTTAGCAAGCTCATCAACGGTTGGTGATGTATCTTCGATAAACTGCTGCTTTAGTGATACCTGCTTTGTTTCGTATACGTCTTCACCTAAAGCAACACGCCCTTTTAGACTTTCGACTTCCTTGCGCACATCTTTTAAATCACACTCGCCAAAGTACCCCAAATGGTAATTACGCTGTTTGCCTTTGATGCCACCAAAACGATAATTTAAGTAAAGTGCAATTTTACGCTTTTTATCATTTTGTGTTTTACCTACACGTGCATGAAATCCACTTAACTTTGTGTCATTTATCCGTTTAATAGGTTCAGGAACTGAGCTTAATAACGAATCAGTCAATAACATTTTCACGACCGACATATGTAGCACCAAATATTAAAAATAAAGTACATGCAGCATATATGTAGCACCAACTGTATTCAACTACTTAATTCTACTTAGAGCTAACCTATACTAATAAATTAAATTTAAACCATTTATAACAGAGGGTTAAATTAAAACATATTCTACTTGCAGCTACTTACTTCTACTTAAATCTAATCTTTATTTTTATGGGGTGGCAGGGGTCGAGAGTTCGAATCTCTCCATACCGACCAATTATATTTCCCCTCACTTCTATTTCACCGTTATTCTTTGCATCCTCATTAATTTGCTTTATGAAGAGTGAATAATGGCTATTCCGATAATTTTATGTTTTCAAATAAAATTCAAGTTTTTATTTTGTACGCCGTTAATTAAACATGCTTTGGTGACAGTGTTTACTTAGCCCGCAGAATTTTAAGCTTACACGAGCACTGTTAAACACTGTCGTATTGTATTGAAAAATATAACAACATTTTAAACATGCCGACTTATTAAAGCCTAAATTAGGGTAATAAGTCGTTATTTATAACAAGTTGCTATTTTATGTACAGGAGGTACTGCGTGGACTTTTCTAATGATGAACAACAGTTTTTATCAAACTTATTTAAAGGCCAAGCCAAGCAGCAATTACCTGCAAATCAACGCCTGACTGTGCAAAGTGATATTCCGGCTAAAATAGCGAATCTATTTATTAATGCTAAGTTGACTTTACTCGCTGAGGTCGGTCACTATCAGTTGTGGTTTCCTTTAGAATTTAAAACTGATGAATCAGGGTTGTTAACCCCGATACTTAGCTCACCTGAAGTTATTGACACCACAGGTACACAACGAAGTTGGCGATTAGACAATTTAAATATACAAAGTGATGGGTTTAAAATTGAGTCAATATCTAGCACCGGGATCTTTTTAAAACCAATCAGCAATAAAGTGCCTTTAATTACTCATCACAGAATGCAATTTTATCTGCCAAATAAAAAACACATCATTATTAGCATTGAACCAGTTAGACAAAATAAGCAAGGTATCGCAGCTAAAATAACTCATATTCATGAAGGGAAAGATCACCTTCGCGACTATTTATTTAGTGTTCATAAACGACAATATGTAAATTTATATACCGCTATTGCTTAGAGTTAGTTGCGAAGTGAAGAATCCATCGATAAGCTGTCTTTTTTATTGTTACTAATGAAGGTTTTATGAGCGATACTATTTATCCAATTGGAACAGCTAACATTTCATGGAATGATGATGAGAAACAACAATGGTTCGATTCTCAAAACATTAAGCGTAGCTACCACAATGATGTTGTGTCATTAATAAATGAACTTACAGATGAGTGTGATGTTGAACAATATGGTGAACTTGTTTATCAAGACGCTAATTACCCCCTCTTTGCTATTAAATCTCGTAATTGGCAAAACAATAAACCAACCGTATTAGTAACTGGTGGTGTGCATGGCTATGAAACCAGCGGTGTGCATGGTGCAATTCGGTTTATTAAAACATTAGGTAGACATTACAGTGAGCATTTTAACCTTGTGGTAACGCCCTGTATCAGCCCGTGGGGCTATGAAACAATAAACCGCTGGAATCCAGCTGCCATAGATCCTAACCGTTCTTTTTATGCTAATAGCCCTGCCCCTGAATCTGCAAATGTGATGGCTTACATTGCTGGGCTTGGTGTTGAGCTAGTTGCACATATTGATCTACACGAAACAACCGACACCGATAACAGTGAGTTTCGCCCTGCACTTGCTGCGCGCGATGGTAAAATTAATACTAATTGGAATATTCCTGATGGTTTTTATTTAGTTGCTGATTCAGCGAAACCTGCGGCAGAATTTCAAAAGGCTATTATTGAAAACGTTACAAAAATAACACACATTGCACCCAGTGATGAAAATAACCAATTAATAGGCGTGCCGCAAGAGCAATTTGGCGTTATCAACTATGCGGCACGCGAGCTTGGTTTATGCATGGGCTTTAGCGATGCAAAGTTTGTAACAACAACTGAGGTATACCCAGATAGCCCAACAGCAACGGATGAAGAATGTATTCTTGCACAAGTTGCTGCGATTGCCGGTGCGCTTGATTATATAGCTTCACAACAATAATCGTATTTAAAGCAGATACATCTACTGAATAAGTTTCGGGTCTGCTTTTTACTAGGGCGTGTTGACCTTTGTGGATTGACATTTGTTCAATCTAGGGGCGATTTAATCGCGGCGCGAGGTTTGAAATCGAGTGGGCTCGATAACTGCTCCTGCGTTATTCTACTGGCTCACATCCATGTGAGAATAAGTAAAAATCGAGCAAAGCTTGTGCGCCCTGCTCACGCCCCTTACCTAAATCTGTGTAAGTAACAAAGAGTTAATCGCCCCTAGGAAGAACCCTTTGGGCAACGCATGTTTGGAATTTATACTGCGTTATCGCCTATTTATGGGGAACGACCACACACCATAGGCGCTGCCTTGCCTAAATACCTAACATACGGCTGTAAAATCAATCACGAAAGGTCAACACGCCCTAGACTAAATTATATATTTGTTTAAAATTCACGCTCTTTTATTTTTACAAGGAAGCAAATGGAATTTAAAAACAAATACGGTAGAGTCGTTTTAGAACGTGATCACAGCATTATTATCGGACATTTTCACGGCAATATTAACGCAAACCTAGTCTATCAATTTAGTAACAGCATTTTTGAACACATTAAACCTTTTGCAGGAAGACCTTGGGCGTATATCAGTAACTCATACACGGCATGTGCAGCAACGCCTGAGGCTGAGGAACAATTTACACATTTAGCAAAACAAATGATGCAGAGTAACTGTATTGCTAGCGCCTATATTTTAGGCTCGTCTTTAGTGGTTAATCAAATGCAACGTATTATGAATAATGCAGGCTTGATGATTGATATTAAAAGTCGTTTGTTTACTGATTTATATCAGGCTAAAGAACATATAAATGAACAATTGAAGTTGCTAACGTGTTGATAAATAAACTACGTTAGCAATCCACATATTTAATTGCGGTAAAATAAGCTTGGTGTTGTAATGGTAATACTTGGATCTTCCTTCGCTGTAATTACAAACTCTAATTTAGTAACTTTTTTATCTACATCGTAGCCATCTGCAATTATAGTTACCGGCACACGTTTAAGTAAGCCTGGTTCAACGAGTATCAACGCAGGGCTTTGTAATTTTGCAATATCAAACCCTTTTAAATCAATTGTATAATGAAGTGGTTGCTGTGTTTTATTAATAATTGTTAGCGTGTATGGGTTTTCAACCAGTCCTTCATAGTTAACTCGGTATAAAGCGTTACGATCACGTAATACCGATGCTTCTATGGGGGTTCTTTGCGCTAACCATGCCACCATAGCAAGCGTTAACAGTGCAGTTAAAGCGCCGTAACCTATCAATTTTAACCTAAATGGATTTGTGTGTTTTCCTGCCATTTGTTGCTCGCTGGCGTATTTGATCAAACCTTTTTGATATCCGAATTTAGTCATCGTATCGTCGCAAGCGTCAATACATAAACCACAATTAATGCATTCATATTGCAAGCCATTTCGAATATCAATACCGGCTGGGCACACTTCTACACATAAGTTACAGTCAACACAATCTCCTAGGCCAACAGTTTTTGGGTCAACTTTACGTTTGCGCGGTCCACGGCTTTCACCACGCTCGTTATCATAAGTGACGACAAGTGTATCTTTGTCAAACATAACTGATTGAAAACGCGAATAAGGGCACGCAACTGTACACATTTTTTCACGTAAAAAGCCTGCATTACCATAGGTGCAAAATGCAAACAGAAAAACCCAAAAACTAGTAATACCTGACCATTCAAAAAAGAACATGTCAGCGTAAAGTGTTTTTGCTGGTATAAAGTAAGCCATAAACGACGTTGCTGTGAGCACTGAAATAACTAACCATGCGCTGTGTTTGGTTATTTTTTTACGTGTTTTAGTGACCCCCCAAGGCGCTTTATCAAGCTGAATTCGTTGATTTCGGCTGCCTTCAATTCGTTCTTCAACCCAAGAAAATAACAACATCCAAATAGTTTGCGGGCATGTGTAACCACACCAAACTCTTCCTAACCAATTAGTTACAAAAAACAACGCAAACGCTGCAACCATAAATAGCAGCGCTAATATCATAAAGTCTTGAGGTAAGAGCGTTAAACCAAAAATGGTAAACTTTTGTGTTGCTACATCGAATAAAACCGCCTGTTGCCCATTGTAAGGGATCCACGGAATAGCAATAAACGTGAGCATCAACAGCCAGCCAAGGTGGCGGCGAATACGTTGGAAAAACCCTTTTTGCTCACGAATATAAATTGGCCCTTCATTTTTGTAGGGCTTGATGATCATATCTTCTTCTTTAATATCAAACTTCATAATACTTACTTCATGGTGACGGTGACTAAGCAAGTATTTGCAACTTTCAGACCAAACTGAAACTTAATTTAAGCTCATGATATTATTGGTTTAAATTTAAATGGCTAGTTTTTAACTCGTTAAATAAAACGAAAAACGTTAAATATCACGAATCCCTTTCAATTCCCAATTTTCTCATTTTAGATCGTAACGTACTTTCATGTAGCCCAAGCTTAGTAGCTGCTCCGTGTGCACCTGATATCTTCCAATTTGATAGTTCAAGTACAGACACTATATGACTCTTTTGTGCCTCATCGAGGGTTAAGCTGATGTTAAATGCCGTGTTCGGTGGCATGCTCAAAGGTTGACTTAAATGTAAAATAGGCTGTTTGCTAAGAATAGCTTCACGTTCGAGTACATTTTGTAGCTCACGAATATTACCTGGCCAATCATAAGCTTGCAGCTGGCTAATAGCTTTTTTACTTAACCCCTTCAGTTGCTTACCAAGGCGTTTATTCAATTGCGCAATTAAGTTGGTACATAATAATGGAATATCTTCTTTGCGCTCTTTTAATGCAGGCACTTTAATTGGGAATACATTTAAACGATAATAAAGATCCATTCTAAACGCACCTTGCTGTACCATTTGCCAAAGATCGCGATTGGTTGCTGCGACAATGCGAATATCAACTTTAATTGTATGGCTAGAGCCTACCCGTTCGAATTCATGCTCTTGTAATACGCGCAGTAATTTACTTTGCGCTTCGGGCGGTAACTCCCCTATTTCGTCTAAAAATAAAGTCCCTTTATCTGCCAACTCAAATCGCCCTTTACGACGCTCATTTGCGCCTGTAAAAGCCCCTTTTTCATGTCCGAATAACTCTGATTCGAGCAAACTTGGTGTAAATGCTGCGCAGTTAACCTTTATAAACGACTGGTTTGAGCGTTCGCTGAGGCGATGTAAGTTACGCGCAACAAGCTCTTTACCAGTGCCATTTTCACCTAAAATCAGCACTGTACTAGTGGTTTGCGCTACAAGTTTAATTTGTTCAAGCATGTTTTGAAAAATATGACTGTGTCCAACTAATCCAGAATCTTGCCAATCTTCGTTAAGCTGTGCAATTAAGTAATTATTTTCGTCTTTAAGTTGCTCACTTAAATCTTTAACTTGGGTTAACGCTTGACGTAGCGCGTGTTCGGTTTGATGCTGCTTGGATACATCACGAAATATCGCGACCGCACCAATCAGTTGGTCATTTTTATAAACCGGTGTTGACGTGTATTCAACCGGAAAATTACTGCCATCTTTACGCCAAAAAACTTCATCCTTTACATGGCGGTGTTTACCATCAAACATGGTGCAATATATTTGGCATTCATCCGCGGGGTAAGGCCGCCCGTCAGCGTGACTGTGATGATGATATTGATGTATTTTTTTCCCTAGTAGCTCAGCGGCTTGCCAGCCTGTCATTCTCTCTGCAGCTGGGTTTATAAACACGGCATTGCCACTGAGATCAAAACCATATATGCCTTCACCTACCGCATTGAGAAGTAATGTAGGATCATTTAAAAATTGCTTTATCATTGCACACCAAATTCGTGAAATATCGCGAGCATTATGGCAAATTTACATCTTTAGTTACATTAATTATTTAACAAATAATTACATCGGCCAGTACAAACATTTAAACTAGTTAAAACAACAAAAATAGAGGGATCATATGTCACTTCAGGTTCAACAACTTAACAAACACTATCACACAGTGACCGCGGTAAATAATTTATCCTTTGAGGTAAATCAAGGTGAAATATTTGCATTGTTAGGCCCTAACGGAGCCGGTAAATCATCGTTAGTAAAAATGCTCGTCGGATTTACACACGCTGATAGTGGCTGTATTAAATTAATTGATGGCTCTCAAAGCTATAGTCAAATCCCTGCCCACCTACTTGGCTATTTACCTGAGGATCGCGGTCTTTATCCTGAAAAAACACTCAAACAAAATTTACAATTTTTTGCAAGTCTCCATGGTGTATCAAATAATGACTTTAATAAACGCTGTGAATATTGGTTAGATAAATTTAGCTTATCATCACGTATTAATGATCCATTAAAGTCTCTTTCTAAAGGTAATCAGCAAAAAGTTCAGCTCATCAGCGCTATTTTACATGAGCCAAAATGGGTTATTTTAGATGAACCATTTTCTGGATTAGACCCTATCAATCAAGAGTTGGTGGTCGAATTTTTAGCGCAATTAAAGCAACAAGGTATGACCGTTATTTTAAGTGCGCATCAAATGGCGATGGTTGAAAAGCTTGCGGATCGGGTTTTATTACTCAACCAAGGCCAAAGCGTGTTATATGGTGATTTAACCAACATTTTAACCACGCAACAAGCAAGGGTTATAAAAGTACAGTTTGCTGAGCCGCTTGATGAATTAGCGGTAAATGAACTAAAAGATAAGTACAGTGTTGAACAAATAAAAGCACAACAATTGCAAATCACCCTTTTAGAAGAGCAATCACTGAACACTCTTTTGCCGTCGTTATTAGTACTCGGCGATATAGTTGAATTAAAAAATCAGGCCCAGTCATTACACAGCCTTTATCTAAATGCCGTCTCTGAGCATAATAAAAAGTTAAAGCAAGGAGCTCAACTATGAAAGCACAGTCATTAAAAAACACCCAAATTTGGACCGTGGCAAAATGGGAGTTTTTGCACTTTTTTAAATTAAAACAAGAAATTATTTCAAAACTGATCATGCTTGTCATCGCTGGCGTTATTTATTTCTTTGCAGCAAATAATCAGCAACTTGAACAAAGTTACACTATCGCAACTGATACCGATTTCACTCTCAATGCGGGCAATAGCCAACAGAGCAACTTTAACTTTATACCCGTGAACGATCTTGATGATGTGATCAAAAACTTAAATGAAACTAAAGAGTATGATGCCGTTATTCGTTTTAACTCACCTGATGGGCGGGTCTCACTTATCACCGCAGAAAAAGCAAGCTGGCAATTACAACTAAGCAGTTTATTAAGCACTGAGCTACAGCATGCGCAATTTAATAAACTCAATTTAACTCAAGAGCAACAACTAGGTTTACGCACACAAGTACTTATAGAGCACCAGGTTTTAGATGAGTTACTAAAAAACCAAGCAGATAAAAGTCAAACTTACACTGCGTTTGGTGTATTAATTTTGCTTTTTATAGCGATGTTTGGTGTGTTTGGCCAGCTTTTTGTGAGTATCACTGGTGAAAAACAGAACCGCGTTACAGAACAAATTATGGCAACCATGACACCGCAAACATGGATTGACGGTAAATTAACAGGGCAAATATTATTAGCCGTAAAAACAATGGTCGGCACTTTGCTATCCATTGTACTTTCAATGCTATTTTTTACTGTGGTGATAAAACAACAAGCGATTGATCTGCACTTTGTGAATTGGGCGTTATTGCCATGGTTTTTTGCCTTTGCGATTGCTGGTCTTGCTATTTGCGCGGCCTTTATGGCGGCAATTGCCGCTGGGATAGACGATCCTAACCACAGTAGTAAAAGTGCATTAATGATGCTGCCTATTGCACCTATTGTAATCGCCTTTTTTGTAATGGACGCCCCGAATAGCATACTGACAGTGATATTAAGTTATTTACCAATCACTGCTTTTGCTGTTATGCCTGTACGTATGTCGCTAGTTGATTTACCACTGTGGCAACCTCTGCTCTCACTCGTACTTAGCATTGGCTGTTTTTATTACTTGCGAATAGTTGCCGCTCGTATTTTCAAAATGGGGATGAATATGTACGGTAAAGAACCTAGTTTAAAAGCAATGTGGTCAGCTATTTTTAAATAATCTAAGGTCTAATTTATTTTAACTTTTTCTTTTTGATACTTTTCTTTTTGATATTTGCAGTACTCCACATAAGACCCTAGACAGGCTGTTAATAAGCAGCCTGTCTAACCATACTCTTCGTTAATGGCTATGAGTTTTACTATTTATATAGTCGGTCAGAGCAAACAATACACCTGAGACCACGAATGTCACATGTATTAATACCTTTAACATAAGTTGTTCGCTGGTGTAGGTTGACGAAATTATAAAAACTTTAAGGAGCTCAACAGCTGAAATAGCGACAATCGCACTGATTAATTTCATCTTCAAACCAGAAAAACCAACTTTCCCCATCCATGCAGGGCGGTCTTCATGGTTTTCAATATTTAACTTCGATACAAAGTTTTCATAACCACTGAAGGTAATGATCAATAGTAACCCCGCTAATAATGCCGTATCAACTAAGGTTAAAATACCCACTAACAATTCTTGGCTTGTTGCTGTGAATGTTG
The DNA here is from genome assembly GCF_001653135.1 of Pseudoalteromonas neustonica. Classification (GTDB taxonomy): domain Bacteria; phylum Pseudomonadota; class Gammaproteobacteria; order Enterobacterales; family Alteromonadaceae; genus Pseudoalteromonas; species Pseudoalteromonas neustonica. The sequence continues at coordinate 52,889 of NZ_BDDS01000021.1, read as the reverse complement.
ATACACCCATTAAATACAGTAATTTGAAAAATTTAATGAGCAATAAAATTACAGCAAAGAGTAAACCAACAAAAAATGGAGCCAATAACCAGCGGCCACGAAATATCAACGTTTCAAGAAGATGTTCAGCTTTACCTGCTTGGCGTGGGATTTTATTTGGGTTGGGATTATCCATAGTACTCATCAATTTATAAAAACCCGACTCTATCTGAGTTTCTAGCTCGATACAAATACTTATCTACATCAGCAGCTGATTTTTGTGTTAGCTTTTTCATCCTAACGATAAAAATATTTCGTTATCTTTTATTCTCATTTAGTTTGAAAATCAACTTACCAACAGCATGCTGCTTGATTGGTTAACTCTTGTTTTTGAATGTTCAAAAACAATCGTCACTACATTTTTAGGATTAAACGAATGAAAAAAGCATTGCTAGCGCTTATGGTAGCGCCATTATTTGCGGTTTCTGCAACTTTTGCTGTTGCTGACGATGCTGTTGACGCTTCAGCCGAAACAATTAAAGAATACACAGAAATGTGTTTAAACTGGGCTAAAGACGACGATATCAGTAATGATGAGCTGAAACCATACGTTTTAAAATGCGTAAATGATGAACTTGAAGCAGAAGGCTATAACAAAGTCACTGATGTAAAAATTTAATCGTCACATTGCCATTGCACATTAATTTGACATAAAAAAACCGGAATCGGCACAAGGGTGTGCGTTCCGGTTTTTTTGCGTTTAACGAGTACTTGATTTAAACACTCGCTACATACATTTTACTCTGCGTCTTTTTTCACTTTAGCAGGTGCTTTTTTTGCAACCGCTTTTTTGGCGGCTGGTTTTTTAGCTGCTGCTTTCTTTTTAGGTGCGGCTTTTTTCTTTGCCTCTTCAACCCACTTTCCAGCGTTATAATGTGCAGTCCAACCAGTTGCTTTACCTTCAACCTCAGTCATTACATACTGTTCTTTATTCTTTCTGCTATAGCGTACAACAGCTAAGTTACCATCTGGATCTTTTGCTGGTGCATCTGCTAGATAATAGAACTTAGGTGAAATACGATCTCTAAAACGATGTAACTCTTCGACCTTTGGTGCACGTGTTTCTCGCGATTTAGGGAACGTATTTGCCGCTAAGAAAATACCTGCAGCCCCATCTCGCAGTACAAAGTATGCTTCTGATTTTTCACATTCTAGTTCAGGCAGTTGTACGGGATCTTCTTTTGGTGGCGCAGCTTCTCCACTACGCAGTAATTTACGTGTGTTTTTACACTCGTCATTACTACAACCAAAGTATTTTCCAAAACGTCCTGATTTAAGCTGCATATCAGATGAGCATTTATCGCACTCAATAATAGGCCCATCATAACCTTTAATTTTAAAGGTTCCCTGCTCGACTATATGCCCTTTACAACCTGGGTTATTACCACAAACATGCAATTTGCGTGTTTCATCAATCAGGTATGAATCCATTGCCGTTTCACAAATTGGGCAACGCTTCATTTGCATTAATGTTTCAGTTTCAACATCTTCAACATCTGCAGCGACCGCTTCATCACCCGACACTAAGTTCATAGTGGTCGTACAGCGTTCTTTTGGTGGTAAGTTATAACCTGTACACCCGAGGAAAACACCAGTAGATGCTGTGCGAATACCCATTTTTCTGCCGCACGTTGGGCAGTCAATATCGGTTTCGACCATTTCATTTTTACGCATTCCACCTTCATCTTCTTCGCCACTGGCTAAAGTCAGTTGGGTAGAAAAATCAGCATAAAACTTATCAAGTACTTGTGTCCAGATGCGCTCACCTTCAGCAATATCATCTAAACGACCTTCCATTTTCGCGGTAAAATCGAAGTTCATTAAGTCAGTAAAATTCTCAACTAAACGGTCAGTGACAATCTCACCCATTTTTTCTGCAAAAAAGCGGCGATTCTCAACTCGTACATATCCACGATCTTGAATCGTTGAAATAATTGACGCGTAAGTAGATGGACGACCAATGCCACGCTTTTCAAGCTCTTTAACTAGGCTCGCTTCACTAAAACGCGCTGGCGGCTTAGTAAAGTGTTGCTTAGGATCAAGCTCAACAAGGCTTAATACTTCACCTTCTTTAATCGCAGGTAATGATTGATCTTCTTCATTCTTTTTACGAATAGCAGGTTGCACTTTAGTCCAACCATCAAAGCGTAGTACGCGGCCTTTCGCTCTAAGCTGAAAATCATTCGCTGCAACGGTTAATGTTGTTAAGTCATATTCAGCAGGAACCATTTGGCAAGCAACAAATTGACGCCAAATTAATTCATAAAGCTTTTTGGCATCTGGGTCGACACCATCAAGGTGGCCTGATAATACACTCACGCTTGAAGGTCGGATAGCCTCATGCGCTTCTTGTGCATTGCCTTTAGAACTGTAATTTATTGCTTCTTTTGGTAAGTATTTATCACCAAATTGCTCAATTACGTAATCACGGCACATTGCTACTGCATCTTTCGACAAATTCGTCGAATCGGTACGCATATAGGTGATATAACCTGCTTCATACAAACGCTGGGCAAGCATCATCGTCTTTTTAACGCCATAACCTAAGCGTGTACTCGCAGCTTGTTGCATTGTTGAGGTAATAAGTGGTGCACTAGGACGACTCTTACTTGGCTTCTCTTCAACACTTACAACTTTATACTCAGCATTTTCTAGCGATGCAGTCGCAGCCATCGCCTGTGCTTCGCTAACTGGCTTAAACGCTTTATCACCTTGTTTAAATACTTCTAAACGTAATGCTGATTCGCTATTTTTAACATCTGCATGAATATCCCAGAACTCTTCTGGGATAAATGCTTTAATTTCGCGTTCACGTTCAACCAGTAAACGTACCGCAACAGACTGAACACGTCCTGCTGATAAGCCTCTAGCAACTTTCTGCCACAACAATGGAGACACCATAAAACCAACTACACGGTCTAAAAATCGACGGGTCTGTTGGGCGTAGACCATGTCGGTGTTTAGCTCTCCAGGTGCCTCAAAAGCTGCCTGAATGGCATTTTTGGTTATTTCATTGAATACTACACGTTTATACTTCTCAGGCTCGCCGCCAATAATCTCTTGAAGGTGCCAAGCAATTGCTTCCCCTTCTCTATCCAAATCCGTTGCGAGATAGATTTGGTCAGCATTTTCAGCGAGCTTTTGTAATTCTTGAACAACTTTTTCTTTACCCGGTAATACTTCGTAATGTGGCTGCCAGCCTTTGTCAGGGTCAATCCCCATTCGAGCAACTAAGTTAGTATAATCACGCTGTTTTTTATACGCGGCCTTTTCTTCAGGCGCCATTTTGCGCACTTCCGCAGGTGTTTTTGTAGCTGCAGTTTTGGTTTTGCCAGAACCTGAGGTAGGAAGATCTCGTACATGCCCAATACTAGACTTGACGATAAAATCATTTCCTAAATATTTATTAATTGTTTTAGCCTTAGCAGGAGACTCTACAATTACTAGCGATTTGCCCATAGTTGCCTATTTCTAACCAAGTATTTAAAATGTGTTTTGCCCTTTTACAGGCGCGAATATTTATAGGTATATCTACAAACACCAATTGTTACAAGCTTTTAATACAAACTTTTCTGTTTTTAATGATTAATTAAGCAATTGTTGTGCTTAATTTAGGCAATTTGGTGTTTTTAACTATTTGCAGTGGAATATATAGAATAGAAACAAAAATGCCAACCTTATGGTTGGCATTTATTATTAAATCACATTACAAAACAATTAACCTAAGTCTAGAATTGGCAAACTTGCAATCGATTCAACCCCTTTCGGCGTGGTAAATTCTACCATTAAGAAGCCGCTTTTGCTTTTATTAGGCTCTGTTTCACGACTAATCGATAATGCAACACCATGTGCGCGTGTTGCGCTACTTTCTAACATTTCAAACCCATCTATACCACTGTATTTACCATTATTTGCACCAATGGTAACAGACGTTTTAGACGGTATCGGGTTGTTATAACGATCTGAGTAATACAATTCAAAAGACAATGCAGCCAATTCATTATTTTCGCTCGGCGATAAATCAATTGTACCAAGGTCACAATATGCTGTGTTTGCAGTAGGCTCTAAAGCAACGACTAAACCTGATGTGTCATCGCCCGCTTCACCATAAATTGAATTACAACTTTCAATATCTAGCGCTAATTGAACTGCATTAGAAGTTAAAATTGTATTGCCATTACCGTCTAGAATTGGATTTCCATCAGCATCTACTTCAACTGCGTTTAATGCATTAACAAACTGGTTTTGTAACTCTGTTTTTAAAACTACAAAACGGCTATATACAGCACTACCCGACATAACGATTACAAATGAATCACGTACATCGATTAAATCTTTTGTACATAAACTTTCAAATGTTGCTCCATCAGTAGGCGATGTTGCTTCTTCAGTGCACAATAAACCATTATATTTACCATCAGCAAGCGTGTGCATACCATTGAGGTCTATATCAAAACTCTCTTCTAGGTGTCCGCCGTTGGTATTTAATGGGCTACATGGATCGTTTACATCCCCTTCATTACAAAAACTTGCATCTTTAACAGTTTGTGCCGTAACAGGGTCATAAATAGCTGCTAGACCGTCGTAAATACCGTTTTCATTGTGATCGACAAATGCTTCTGGTAAATCATAGCCACTGTAATATTCGTTAGTATCGAAACGACCATTACCATTTATATCAATATATGATTCTTGACCTTTAGTTGTAGCAAGCACAGTAACTCGTCCGCCCAATGGCACGCCAAGTGGACTGGTTCTGTTATTTAAAATTCCGGCAACACAAGGCGCTGCAGCACCAAAGTAAGGGTCGCAATTAATAGAACCTGTTTTAGGGTTAATTGAATTAATTCTATTGCCCCATTTAGCTTCGGTAAATGGCTTCGGATTTTGACTACGCCATTGTGCGGTGCATGCACCATCAGTTGTACGACACTCTAACTGCGGATTAAAACTTGTGCCATCAATTGTGCCTACAGCACCGCCTTCCGTTGTTAAATATACGGCAGTTCCATCAGGTACTGGATTATTAAAGTGATCAGCTAGATAAACTGAGATTTCATTAATATCTCCAATATAGTCAAGTGCTTCAATATTGATTGTATCAGCACCTGCGGTAAAGCTATTTCCATCTGGTAAACCTGAGCTAATGGAGACTAAATCAGAGACTGTGATTACTTGTTCATCAAGACTAAGTAAAGATAAATTACCAATTGGACATGATACATTTGGATCTCGGATATCAACAGCTTTAGCACATTCTTGAAAAACTTCTTGCCAACAAGTTACATTATCATTTTGATTTGCTGGAATTTGATCGCTTGGAATAAAGCAAGCTTGCACACGAACAGCCATTGGTACAAAGCCCGCATTGACCTGTACTCTTGCTAAGCCTTCAGCATCAGTAAATACACTAGTATGGGATAAGCTAATGCCGCCATTTGTTGAACTTAGCCTAAAGTCCATACGACTACTCGGTACTGCTTTCCCAATTTTATCTAGTAATTTAAAGGAAACTTCCGATGTCTCAGAGCGCCCTTGTCCGCCAGTCCCCTTAAGTGCAATTACAGATTGCGTAGCATCTATAAACTCAATAGATTCAACAGGAGCTGTCGATACAGGGATATTAATCGATTTAACTACTGCAGCCCCACCAGTAAGAACGGTTGCTGTCACGGTATCACCTTGCGCCGCATTACAGCCATCAGTTCTATATGTAGCTGTTGCAACACCACTGATACTCGTTGTTTTTTGATCCATTATAGATTTGCCAGCTTGCACACAACCAGATGTAAACTCTACATCTAATGGTGAAACTACACGAGCTCCATTGGCATCAAAAATATCAACAGTAATAACCGTTGTAGCCCCAGCAGCTAATGGCACAAATTCTCCCACAATTGGGTTGCCATCAACATCTAGCTTGTTATATAAGCCGTTATCAATCGTGATATTTAACTCTGCCGTTGCAATTTCAAAGGCTTTTTGACTAGTCGCAGATTTAGAGGTTGCAGTTATTTCTCCTGCGCCACTGTTTGCGCCTGGTTGAAGCTTTAATATTGCAAAGCCAAAGTTATCAGTAAGCGCCTTACCTGAATCTGGTAATAAACGACCTAAATCCGTCGTGACTTCTGTAATAATCCCTACAAAACCATCACCAGAACTTGTATCTGTCACTTTTACTAATATATCGACTAACTCATCAGACGAAAATTTATTAACAGCTTTACAACCAGAAGTTGCGTAGGTTGAATCCAATGATATCGTGTTTCTATTTGTATCCCACCCTTCAACACAACCTGATAATAATTTAATATCTACATTCGCGACTGCTTTATCAACTGATGCATCATCACCACTTGATACAAAGCCAATTGTTTTGGTGACCGTTCCATTATCTTCGGATTCATAGCTTGCAATAACCTGTCCGGCGCCTTTAAGAATACCACTGCTAAGAGTTACTTTTGCAACGCCCTCAGAGTTTGTTAGAGCAGTTCCCAATTCTGGGGTGATTTTACCCGTATATTTAGAAACAAACCTGATTAACTGCCCTGAAACCGGTACGTCATCATCGGTTAATGTCGCTGATACTACGCCTTTGTTATCTTTGCTTACCGGGTTATTTTCCGAAAAAGGTTGGCCATTTTGATCAACTATTTTTAAAACCAATGCCACAGTGCCTATAACGCCCGTGTTATCGCCTTGGCCACCTGATGAAGTAAAAGCAAAAGTACCTTGATATGATACATTGCCAACAGAGTAATTTGCAGTAACAATACCAGCACCAGCGACTGAGCCTGCTGTGAGTTCTATTCTTGCAATACCATCAGAACCTGTTAATGCACTACCCGAAGTTGGATTTAATAAACCAATATCATCAGCTAAGCTAAACGTCACTCGCTGCCCACTCACCACTTCGCCTTCATTTAACAATGTAGCGCGTAGCTCTAGTGGTGCAATGTTCGTGACAGAATTTGATTTTGCCGCTGTTGATTTTGAAAAACCCTCTACTGTTAGAGTATATTTCTCTTCACTGTTATCATCGCCTTGACCACCTGATGAAGTAAAAGCAAATACACCTTGATGCGAGGTACTGTCTTCAATGTAAGTTGCTGTCACTTGGCCAGCTCCAACAATTGAACCGGATTCGAGCGCTATTTGCGCAACACCATCACCATCAGTCAAGGCACTGCCAGAAGTTGGTTTTAATGAGCCGATTCCATCAGCAAGACTAAAAGTTACACGTTTACCCGTAACAACTTCGCCATCTTTTAAAACGGTTGCACGCAAAAAAAGCGGTGCATCTTTAGTTACTGAGTTTGATTGCTCATTCGTTGCTTGATTAAACCCTTGAACTGTAACGGTATAAGTTGGTGTGTCTGGTGTAGTTCCACCACCACCAAGATCACCACCATCCTTTTCAAGTGAACCACCTCCACCACAAGCCGTGATTAGAAAACTGAATAGCACAACACTGAGCCATCGCATTAAAGGCATTGACCTCTCCCTAGCGTTTGTTATTGATTATAAAATTCGAAATATTTACCCAATGTTAACCTATATTCAGATTTAAAATCACAACTTTTATTATTTTTTTGTTGTTTTTTTGATCCACACTTTTTTTTCATATTTATCGATTTTTTCTGTATAAAAATTTGCATGCTGGTAGGCTATGGAAAATTTATAACAAATAGATTATTACTATGTCGAAAATCCGTTCAATGAGTTTAACCACCCGCATCATGATTGGTATGTTGCTGGGGGTTGCTGTAGGCTTTATTTTTCAGGCTATCTTAGCTGGCGAAGACGATTATCTAATCCCTCTTGGGTTATTCTCTTTGCCAATTAAGGGCTTTTTTGTAGATGGTTTATTTCATATTGGTGGACAAATTTTTATAGCCAGTTTGAAGATGTTGGTCGTCCCCTTAGTATTTGTCTCTCTCGTTTGTGGAACATGCAGCTTAAGTGACCCTAAAAAACTAGGTCGCCTTGGCGGAAAATCTATCGGCCTTTATCTACTGACCACTGCAATTGCAATAACGGTTGCAATTAGCTTGGCTTTATTAGTAAACCCAGGTGAAGGAATAAACTTACCTTCAGAAGCGACTTACAGCGCAAAAGAAGCCCCTACACTCGCTCAAGTGATCATTGGTATGTTTCCAACCAACCCAATTGATGCCATGGCCAGCGGTAATATGCTACAGGTTATTGTGTTTGCATTGTTATTTGGTATTGCAATGGCCCTTAGCGGTTCGGCGGGTAAGCGAGTTGCAACTGTTTTTGAAGATCTAAACACTGTGATTTTAAAGTTGGTTACATTATTAATGAACGTCGCCCCTTATGGTGTATTTTGTTTAATGGCCAAGTTATTTACCACAATTGAGCTAAATTTAATCGTTAGCTTAGCTAAATACTTTGGTGTTGTGGTTGCAGCGCTTTTTATTCATGCATTTATAAACTACACATTATTATTAAAATTTTTAACGGGCCTAAACCCAATTATCTTTTTAAAGAAAATGAAACACGCGTGTTTATTTGCATTTAGTACATCGAGCTCAAGCGCTACGATGCCAATTACATTAGAGACAGCAACTAAGAAATTAGGAGCAAATAACTCTGTAGCCTCTTTTACCATCCCGTTAGGCGCCACCATAAACATGGACGGCACAGCCATTATGCAAGGTGTAGCGACTGTCTTTATTGCACAGGTATTTAGTGTTGATTTAACTATTTCTGATTACCTAATGGTTATTCTAACTGCAACTCTTGCATCTGTAGGTACCGCAGGCGTGCCAGGCGTTGGTTTGATAATGCTTGCAATGGTACTTAACCAAGTTGGCTTACCTGTTGAAGGTATCGCTATTATCATTGGTGTTGATAGATTACTTGATATGACACGTACAGCGGTCAATGTTACGGGTGATTGTATGGTGACGTGCGTCGTTGCTAAATCAGAAGGTCAATTAGATGAAAAGATCTTTAATGACCCTAACGCAGCTAAAGATTTAGAGGATTACCATAAATCAGCTGAATAATACTTTTACTTTCAACACTAAAAAACCCGCTTAACTGCGGGTTTTTTATTAGGTTAACCTACGGGTTTAAACTTTTAAAACGCGAGTAAATGGATACCCCCGCTTTATTAATACCCCCACTAAAACCTATAGCAAGTTTATCACTGAGTGTCTTTTTAACTTTGTATTTTACTTTATAAATTTGACGCTCATCCTGATATTTTAATAAAGTATCATCACTTGTTTCAATCGTATCTACCAAGCCTTTATCAAGTGCTTGCGTTGCAAACCAATGTTCCCCGGTTGCAACAAGATCAATATCCAGTGACGGGCGCTGCGAACTAACAAACTGCTTAAATAAGCCATGTGTTTGCTCTATTTCCTCTTTAAATTTATCGCGCGCTTTATCCGTATTTTCACCAAATAAGGTCAATGTACGCTTAAATTCGCCTGCTGTTATTTGCTCAAAATCAACATCATTTTTCTTCAATATTTTATTAAAATTTGGGATCTGCGCAATCACACCAATAGATCCAACAATAGCAAAAGGTGCTGCAACTATCTCATCTGCAACACATGCCATCATATAACCGCCACTGGCTGCCACTTTATCTATTGCTACGGTTAAGTGTATGCCTTTATTTTTAAGACGTTGTAATTGCGATGCAGCCAAGCCATAACCATGAACAACACCACCACCACTTTCAAGGCGAATTAGCACTTTATCTTTAGTTGCATCTGCAATAGCAACGATTGCCGTGATTTCTTCACGTAAACTATCCACTTCATTAGCATCAACACTGCCATTAAAATCAATTACGTATAATCGAGGCTTGGTCTCTTCATTTGCAGCTGCTTTTTTAGCGTCGGCTTTTTGCGTTTTATGAAATGCTTTTAACGCTTTACCCGATAATGTGTGCTCTAAAAAGCTATGTTTTAAATCCTCTAATTGCTCTGATATATCCTCTATATCAATTTCGCCTTTTTTTACTTTGGGTTTTACTGCAGCCCCCACAAAAATTATTACCACAGCGGCAATTGCGATAACCAGGGTCACTGTTTTGGCAAGAAAAATGCCGTACTCATAAAGAAATTCCAATTCTATTCTCCAAATAAAAATTTGCATCAATTTAACCGAACTCGCGCTAACTTACCATTCAAACACAAAAAAGCCACATTTCAGTGGCTTTTGGTTTACTTAACTACAAAAACTTAGTCAGTAACAATCTCTGTATTAGCAATTGATAACGCTCTTCCGCGTGTTGCTAAGTAAGATGCTATTTGTAACTGCATCTCGGTGGTTGTTGCTGCGCTGTCTTGTGCATTTGACCCTGCGCCTACATCTGGGGCTGGCGTCAATACTGAACCATGATGCCCTTTAGTAAACTTAACAACGTAGCTCATAGGTGCCTCAGTTAGTGGCTGCGACTGAGCGACCGTCGTTAAGCCCATTAGACGCGCTAAAGGAAGCGAACCTGCAATAGGGTTATTCACAGTCATCGGTGGAATTACTTGATCAGCTTTGTTAAGCGCGCCATCACCCACAACCACATTCATGTAAATAGGTGTGCCAAGCGCCGCAATGGAGCTTGCATAGTTTGTTGGATCACCACTATCTAGGGCTGTTTGTGAAGCAAATGCAAATTGCGTCATAACACCTTGTATATTTGCTATTTTAGTCGTTTCACCCGCTACCGTTAACGCAGCAGTAAATTCTTTGTATGCACATGAAGTAAATGCACGACTATAATCGGCTTCACCACAGTTTGAAATTGCAGGGCCTTGTGTGTACGCAGCAAATTCAGCAGACTCAGCAGTATCCGCTGAAAGTAACACAGAACCTTGTACAAATGGACCAAAGCTTGCGGACTCAAGCAAGAAGCTAGCGATACCGCCGCCGCCGCTTGCTAAAGCAACTGTGTTCACTTTAAATAAAGGATCTACTTGTGGTGCCAATGGTGTATTTGTTTGTGTAACAAATGCAGGCGCGACAATTGAGCCTAACGAGTGACCAATGTATGTTACATCTTGCGTGTTAAGAGATTCATCATTAACAAAGTTTAAGCCTAAACGTAAGCCCAATAAATCTGCCGCTGATTGTCTTAAGTTATCACGTGCTACAAGCAACGACTGTAGATTCATATATGCAAGCACAGAACCTGTGGTTGCATTAAAATCATCTTCACCATCGCCATCAACATCTATGCCACGCTCGCCATGCACTGGGTGGTCAATTGCTACTGTCGCAAAACCTTGTACAGCTAAGCTTGCAGTCAATGCTAGCATCGACTCTTTTTGTGTTGTAATACCGTGTTGTAAAATTACAACAGGCCAACCCTCAGCTGGCATTGTTAGTTCGCCCATCCCTATTTGTGCTCTAATCATATTAATAACGGGTAAAATAGGTTTAGTAACTTGCACTGGCACATCTGCCATACTCTGTACTTTAGGTATTGAGTTATATTTAGTTAAATGTTTAGTTGTATCTAAACCTAAATCACGTAAACGCCCTTCACTCAATGCAGCACATGTGCCGTCATTAACACTTATAGGTTCTGCTGGGAAAGCATCACCTGCAGCCGCTTTATATCCAAGTACAGCTACTGCACTATCACACATGCCTTGCCAATAGGTGTCTGCTAAATCAGTAATTGCAGTACCCGTTGGGGTTGATAAATACATAGGTAACATTACATTACCTTTTTGATATTGCACACCAGCAAAAGCAGGTGAAAGCCCTGTAATATTTTTCGCAGCAAACACTTGCTCAACGGTTAACATTGGTTGTTCTGGTACTTGTACTGCAGGCCTTGGCAACGCTTGGTTTTGTAAACTAGCAGCCAAAAGAGACTTAATAGTGCTAAGAACAGGCCCTACTGATTGAATCGTCATAGCAGCAGAGTAAATAATATCATCTTTACTAATTGCACCGCCTGAAGTAACAACATTTTCGTAACTATTAACTGCACCTTGCAAGGCAAGTTGAGACGGTGTAATTAAGGGTGTTTCTTGTTTTACTAAACCATACGTTGATGAAGGCTTAATTGAACGCCCTTCTGAATCCTTTAAACTGGTCGTTAAAACGTTAATGTAAGAGCTACCGGCTTTAAATGGTTTAAGTGGAATAATGGCAACTGCATCACCACTGCCTTTAGTTACAAAATCAACACCAAAGGTAAGTTCACCTACTAGCTTACATGCTGCGCCAGCAGGTGCCACAGAGCACTGTGCATCGGTAAGACTTGCGCCCATAATAACTTCAAATATCCGCACAGCACCAGGAGTTCCGGCTGAGGTTGCATCAAGACTAATACTTGGTGGAAATGCTAAGTCGATTTTAAATGGTACTTGGCTTGACCAGCCATCCAGTGCGCCTAATGCCATTGATGGATTTGCATAGGCAGCTCTGCTAATAGATACGCCATTGGCATCTAGCTCACCTGGAATATTCAGCGTACCATCTTTAGTGCCGCTCATTAATAAGTCATTGGGGACTGAAATCACCCCATTGGCAGGGTCAAATTTCACTGTAGCAGCGGGGATCACTGCTGGAGTCTCTTTTTTAACGTCTTCTAATGTTTCACCGCCGCCGCAACCAGCTAAAGCAGCTGTAATTGCAAGTGAGAGTAGCATTTTTTTCATGTTGTTTGCTCCGCACAAAATCTTATTTTTATAGTGTGTTCAAATAAATAAGTGTAGTTAATGTTTTACTAAATTCTTAAACGTGATAGATAAATATTAGTTAAAATAATGTAATTAGGTTATTAACAAGACATTAGACCAGTTAAAGTTAACGTAAAGTTTCAAATTTCGCCACCTTATTTTACAATAAATTCGATAACTTGGTGTTTTGCTATGTTAAAATCATTGAAATAAATTCTTTTGGACCTTTCTTATGCAAACTTACAAAGCGGCTGAAAATGCCCTGCAAGACAAAGTGATCTTAATTACTGGTGCCGGCGATGGCATCGGCCGAGTTGCTGCACTTACTTATGCAAAGCATGGCGCAACAGTGATTCTTTTAGGTAAAACCACCAGCAAGCTTGAAGCCGTTTATGATGAAATCATCGCATTAAGTGGTCCAAAGCCTGCAATTGTACCGATGGATTTAAAAGGTGCAACAAAACAAAACTTTAGAGACTTAGGTGTCACGATAGAGCAGCAGTTTGGTAAACTTGATGGCTTACTTAATAATGCCGGTATTATTGGTTCATTAGGGCCACTTGAGCATTTTTGTTCATCAACGTTTGACAACATCATGAAAGTTAATGTCACGGCTCAAGCAATGATCACTAAATACATGTTCCCAGTACTGAGAAAATCACCAAGTGCATCGATTATCTTTACTTCATCTGGTGTTGGCCGCCAAGGCCGTGAATTTTGGGGTGCATACGCAATCTCTAAATTTGCTGTTGAAGGTATGATGCAAACGTGGGCGTGTGAAGTAGGTAAAACCAATATTCGTATTAACTGTATCAATCCAGGTGCTACTCATACTGCAATGCGTGCTAGTGTCTATCCGGGCGAAGACAGAGATAAACTGGCATGCCCTGAAGACTTAATGCCAACGTACTTATATTTAATGAGTGATGATTCAAAAGACGTGAATGGCCAATCATTAGACGCACAAGCTAAGTAATACCAATCAACTTAAATATTTAACTATTCTAGCGAGTTAAATAAAGCGCTAACTGCGTTATAAATGGTCAGTAACTTAATACGATTGGTATAACCTAAACTTCGGACAATAGTCCCGATCGAAAAAGCCGCTATTTAAGCGGCTTTTTTAATGCTAACAAAACAATTAGCGACGTTTTGTCTGCTTAACACGATTATTATGTTTTTTAACCGCTTTACGAATTTGGTTGATTTTGGCGCGCTTATCTTTACGCTTTTCTGGCATAACTGACAATTTAGTCTGCGTTTCACGGCCCAGTTTTACCGTTTTACGTAAGTAATTGACTGTTTCTAAATCTAATTCAGCCCAACCACCTTGTGGTAAGCGTTTATCGAGCTCTAGCTTGCCGTAACGAATACGAATAAGACGAGATACTTCGACATCTTGTGATTGCCATAAACGACGCACTTCACGGTTACGCCCTTCAGTTAACGTAACATTAAACCAACGGTTAATACCTTCACCGCCCAGCGGTTTTATATTAAGGAATTTAGCCATACCATCTTCAAGTTCAACACCTCTGGTTAGGTTTTTTACTGTTTCAGCTGTTACCTCACCAAATACACGTGCCGAATATTCACGCTCAACTTCATAACTTGGGTGCATTAGGCGATTCGCTAATTCACCGTCGTTGGTGAATAACATTAAACCCGCCGTGTTTATATCTAAGCGGCCCACAGCAATCCAACGTTCGCCATCAACACGTGGGAGACGATCAAATACTGTTCTGCGTCCTTCTGGATCTTTACGTGTACACAATTCGCCCTCAGGCTTGTTATACATAATAACACGGCAAATTCGTTCTGCTTTTTCTTCAATTTTAACAGTGTGGCCGTCAACACGGATCAAATCGGTTTCTTCTACGCGATCGCCTAACTTTGCCACTTTGCCATTTACACTCACGCGATTTGCATCAATGTATTTTTCCATTTCACGACGAGAGCCAACACCTGCTCTTGCCAATACTTTTTGTAACTTTTCACCTTGTATACTCATTCGGATAGTTCTCTCACAGAAGGATCACTCAATAGCTGGTCGATTTTGCTTTGTTGCTGCTTAGGCAACGGAGGTAAGCTATCTAAACCCGCTAACGAAAAATAATCTAAAAATTGTTTAGTTGTTGCATATAAAGCGGGCCGCCCCGGTACTTCTTTATGCCCAACGACTTTAATCCACTCACGCTCGAGCAGATTTTTAATAATTCCCGAGCCAACAGTCACACCTCGTACTTGCTCAATCTCGCCCCGAGTGATCGGTTGTCGATATGCAATAAGTGAAAGGGTTTCTAATAATGCTCGAGAGTATTTTGGTGCACGCTCTTGCCACAGGTTACTTAACCACGGACCTAGACTCGCACACGCTTGAAATCGAAAACCACTCCCAACTTCTACCAAACGAATTCCGCGTGTTTGATAATGCAGCTGTATTTGTTCTACAGCGTGAGTGATCCGTGCCATTGAAATATTTAAATCAATTAACACCGTGTCTTTTATATGCCGTTTAGTGAGGGGTTTTCCAGCAACAAATATCGCCGCTTCAATGATCTCAACAAGTTGCTCATCACTAATTCGCCGACCCGCCATACCTACCCTTTATCTAATAAGCTTATGTAACGCATTATTATGACAGATCTAACTGAAACTAGGAAAAACAATCGTTAAAAATACATAAAAAATGCCAATAACGAAGCTATTGGCATTGGTATGATTTAATAAGCGTAAATAAATTAACTATTTTTGATCATTTCAAGTGCTTCATCTTCAGCAACATCGCTACCATAAGTTTGAATATAACCTATAAACTCTTGCTGACTTATACGTTTGTCTTGGTTTGTATCCATATAACCGAAGTGGTTTGCTATGTCATCATCGTTTGCTTCACTGATAGAGATAAAACCATTACGGTCATTATCTAAAGAACTAAAATCGTTTTCAATCGGATCAAATTTGGCAATGTCGGCTTTAAAAGCAGAGTCAGCAACCTCTGTATCGCTGGCAACTTTACCGGTATTGAGTTGCATATAACTATTAAATTCTTTACGGCTGATCTGCTCGTCCATATTTGTATCAATGTTTGAGAAATGTTCCCAAATATTGTCATCATCAGCCTCTACTTTTGAGATGTAGCCATCATCGTCATTATCTAAACTACCAAAATTACTGTCGATTTTTGGCATTGAAGATGTCGAACATGCTGATAAGCTCAGAGCAGCTAAAATAGTAGATGCTAAAGTTAACTTTTTCATAAGAAATTTCCTTGTAATTGATTAATTTCAATCAAATACAAACAAGTTAAATGCCAACTTTAAAAACCTTAAAAATCAATAAATTAATGAAATGCAGGTCATTCACCAACCTGCCTCACTGCAACCATTTCATACAAGCATGTAAAAATTGCATGCATTGCAAATACTTAAATTGCGGCGTTTTGATAACGCTTCACAAAATCTGTTACTACTTCACCATTACATTTTAGTGAATTTAAGTTACCAATTTTTTCTTTAACGGGTGCAAGTCCTTGCTTTAAAGCTGTAATGCATAACTGAGTTTCTTGCTGTGTATTTTTAGCAAACACCTCGATCACTCTCGCTTGTTGAGCATTATCATTGATTTTTTTTGCAATGTTACGAATATCGTCACCATTGCACAAAATGCTTTTTGAAAAACGAGATAGGTTTACACCATGTTGCGCTGCCACTTTTCTGGCTGCAGAAAAACCTTCATTAGCACTAATAGAGCATAACTTAGACTCAATTTTATGATCCGCTGAAACATACTGCGCCGCGCTGACTGAATGTGAGAAAGAAACAGTTGCTACGAACAATGCTAAAAGTTGTTTTTTCATGATGTACCTTTAAAATGAATAAATAATGAACGGGTGGTTTGCGCGCATTATATATACACAAACATACAAATCAACTGGATTATATATTTAATTTTTTATTTAATATGGCATTAACAACGCTTAATGCTTGATCATCATTTGTTCAACAAAACAGCAGTTCATTTTTATTAATAACCGCATGTGCCATCCGCTATTTGATGATAGAATTTAGCCCTCATCTAAAAGAAGATAATTATTTAGGGCCATCTTATGAAAGTTATTTCATTTAACATTAACGGGCTGCGCGCTCGCCTACACCAATTACAAGCAATTATTGATAAACATCAACCTGACATTATTGGTTTGCAGGAAATTAAAGTTCATGATGAAGCCTTTCCGTTAGAAGATGTGCAAAAAATGGGTTACCACGTTTATTTTCATGGTCAAAAAGCCCATTACGGGGTTGCTATGTTGTGTAAAGCAGAGCCTAAATCTGTATTTAAAGGGTTTGCAACTGACACTGATGAATCGCAAAAACGGATGATTAGCGTCACCGTTAGCCAAGAAAATGGCCGTGACTTAACCGTTATGAATGGCTACTTTCCACAAGGCGACAACATTGCACATGAAACTAAATTTCCGTACAAACGCCAATTTTATCAAGACTTAATGACCCACCTTGATACAAACCACAACAGTGATGAAGACGTCATTGTTATGGGTGATATCAATATTTCTCCAACCGAGTTAGATATTGGTATTGGCGAGCCAAATCGTAAACGTTGGCTAAAAACAGGCAAATGTTCCTTCCAGCCAGAAGAGCGTCAATGGCTTGCAACGTTACTTGATTGGGGCTTCAAAGACACGTTCCGTGAACTTCATCCTGACACTGTTGAGCAATATTCATGGTTTGATTACCGTTCAAAAGGGTTTGATGATAACCGAGGATTGAGAATTGATGTTGTTTTAGCAACCTCGGATTTAGCTGCGCGCTGTATCGATGCTGGTATTGATTACGAATTACGAGGCATTGAAAAGCCCTCAGATCACGCACCTATTTGGTCAACGTTTAGCTAGCAAATAACTAAATGACTGAACTAAAAATAATGCCAATAATAAGCCTCGAATTGCAATCTATTGCGTGGTTTATTGTTGGCTGCCTTTTTTTACTCAGCGTCAATAAAACGCAATATACCGCATTGATGACAACACCTGCGCGTCAAACTGGTTTATTTGCTTGTACAGTCGTAATGGCATTGCTGTGGCGTATTAAAGCAGGCATATTACCGGGCCTTGAATTACATATACTCGGTGTCACTGCTATCACGCTTATCTTGGGCTGGCGCCAAGCTATACTGAGTGCTTCGCTTGCTACTTTGCTATTAGTGGCTTTTAAGCAAATCACTGTTACTCAATTACCCATACATTTATTACTCAGTGCCTATTTACCAATATTATTGAGCTATGCTTTTTTTATTCTATGTTATAGCCTTCTACCTCGGCATTTTTTCGTCTACGTATTTGTCTGTGCGTTTATCTGTGCAGCAATTATCGCGTGCTTAAAAATACTCTCTATTAGTCTTTTTTACTATTTCACGCTCAGCTATAACTGGTTTGAATTAACTGAAAACTACCTGTATTTATGTGCCATAATTTGGTTTCCTGAAGCGATGCTAAATGGCATGGCTATTACGTTACTGATCACCTATCGCCCCCAGTGGGTAAAAACTTTTTATGATAAGGATTATTTAGACTCATGAGTCTCAATTATCAATGCCCGCTGTGCCAACACGCCCTTGAGTTGAACGCAAACACGCTTAAATGCACTAACAACCATAGTTTTGATTTCGCCAAAGAAGGTTATGTAAACCTACTACCCGTTCAACAAAAAAACTCAAAGCAACCTGGCGATAACCTAGATATGGTGCAAGCAAGACGCGATTTTTTAAACACGCAGCATTATCAGTTTTTACAATCAACTATTGCAGACCACGTCCATACCCTTGTTCCAAAAACAGTCATAGATTTAGGCTGCGGAGAGGGTTTTTATACCCAAGCAATTGCTAACGCCTGTAATATTGAAGTGTATGGTGTAGATATTTCAAAATCAGCCATCAAATACGCGGCCAAACGTTATAAACACTGTAATTTTAGCGTTGCATCAATTAGCCAAGCGCCCTTCGCTGATGATTCGGCTGATGTGCTAGTCAGTATTTTTGCGCCTTTATTTGATACTGAATTAGCGCGTTTAGCAAAACCAGGAGCAGCACTTATTGTTGCAAGTCCAGGTCCTTGGCACTTAAAAGAATTAAAAAACAAGATTTACCGTGAAGTAAATGCACATACGCCAATTGACATACCTGAAGGGTTTGAACTCGTCGAGCAACGTTTACTAGATCAACAAATTGCTTTGCCGTTTAAAGATGTGAAAAATCTAATTACAATGACGCCTTTCGCATGGAAATTTAGACCAGAGCATTGGCTTGAGCTAGAACAACAAGGCGAGCAAATTGTCACCTTATCGTTTTATGTAAGCCAATTTAAGCGCCTTACAGATTCTCTTTCGTAAAGGCACGATCCATTTTTTCAAACATATCGTTGAGCAAACGCGCCAAATCAGCGTATTTTGGATTTTTGCTATTGACCTGGCCTTGGTAGCCATTTGCTACCATTTTCCCATGTAGTTCTTTATACCAATGCATCATCGCGGGTTCAAGTTGAGTTTGAGCCCGTTTTCCTAGCCATAGCAGGCCTTGAAAAGGTAAAGACAGAAAAAATAATGCCATTGCAATTGCTTGAGGCAAAAAATCACTGCCTAAATAATTCAACTGCATAAACAACGTAAGCATAGCGATAATTGGCATTACCGTAATCGCAAGATCGGTAGCTTTTATTACTCTAAATTCGATAAATAGCGGCGCCAGCTCTCTGCGAAGAGGCCATTTTTTTGCATATTCACGACCAGTTTGAACTTGTGACATCACACTCTTTTGCATCATGGCTCCTAGGTATCGCTGGTTTATCAAAAAATATTTACTGTTTGAGTGTACCACACTCGCGGTAACATTCCTGTGTAAAATCCATTCCACCTTTTTACCTTAAAACTTGTTTTTGATCATGCTTATCACTAACGTTAAAACAATAAATGAGGTAAAATATTCATGCATTAAGTCAATTAGACTTTATATTTACTTAGCATTAAAAATAGCCTTTAGCGAAAATAACTTACTTTTTAACCAGCTAAACAAACCGTTTTTAATGCAAGCCAGTATTTACTTAAGCATAGCAATATATCGGCCGATTACTACTTTGCTTTAATTTACATTCTTACTCTTAATGCTCACTTACTGATATTGTCAAAAATGGGATCTTGTTATGCCTTCTCAACCAGCTCTACCTCGCCATGTTCTTGTTCTTAACTGTGGCAGTTCAAGTTTAAAATTCGCAATTTTAGATGCTTTAACCTCTGAAGAAATTATTTCAGGTCTTGCCGAGCGTTTAGGATCTTCAACCCCCTTAATTAAGTACAAATATCAAGGTGTAAAAAAACAAATTGAACTTGAGGCAAACCAAGCTCACGGCGCCGCAATTGATACGCTGGTTGCGCTGATCAACGATCATCATTTAGCTGATCACTTAATTGCTGTAGGTCATCGTGTTGTTCATGGTGGGGAACATTTTACCCAATCAGTTTTAATTGATGATGATGTAATAAAGGGCATTACCCAAGCGGCAACGCTTGCGCCTTTACATGGCCACGCAAATTTATTAGGTATTTCATCGGCTCAGGCATCATTTAAAGGCTTACCACAAATTGCCGTTTTTGATACTGCCTTTCACCAAACGATGGAAAAAACAGCTTATCTGTATGCCTTGCCCTACAAACTTTATACAGATTATGGCGTTAGGCGTTATGGCTTTCACGGTACAAGCCATTTTTATGTTGCTGAACAAACAGCTAAATTATTAAATCAATCGATTGAACATAGTAACTTTATTAGTGCACATTTAGGTAATGGTTGCTCGGTGTGCGCAATTAAAAACGGTAAAAGCGTCGATACGAGTATGGGACTTACCCCACTCGAAGGCTTAATGATGGGAACTCGCAGTGGTGATATTGACCCTGGCCTATTTAACTTTTTAACCACACAGCTTGATTACAGCGCACAGCAAATCGATGATTTACTCAATAAGCAAAGTGGCTTACTGGGTATTAGTGAACTCTCCAACGATTGCCGAACAATCGAAGAAGCTGCTGTAGCAGGTAACGAAAAAGCAATTCTCGCACTCGACATGTTTTGTTATCGATTAGCAAAACAAATTGCAGCTTTTATGGTGCCATTACAACGCCTAGATGCTTTGATTTTTACAGGTGGCATTGGTGAAAACTCAGATATAATTCGCGCAAAAGTAATCGCGCAGCTCTCATTTTTGGGCCTAGACTGTGACAATACAGCAAACCTTGCAGCGCGTTTTTCAAAGCAAGGGATTATTAGCTCTACAGCAGCAAATGTCAAAGCGGTCGTAATCCCTACGAATGAAGAGTGGGTTATTGCCCTTGATGCTGCAACCATTGCGCAGGAGCACTAATTATGGCTCGTCGAATTATGTTAGTGCCCATTTCAACAGGCGTTGGATTGACCTCTGTCTCTGTTGGTTTGGTTCGTGCTCTTGAGCAAAAGGCAGTCAAAGTTAACTTTTTTAAACCCATTGCACAGCCCCGTTCTGGTGAAACAGGCCCAGAAAAGTCAACCCAAATTGTTACTCAAGGTTCGCCTATCACACCACCTACTCCATTTGCGCTTGCGTATGCAGAGCAAATGATTGGTGATGGTAAAGGTGATGACTTACTTGAAGAGATTGTAGAGCGCTTTGAAAATGCGATAAACAGCGATGAAGTCGCTATTATTGAAGGTATGGTGCCCACCCGCCGCCAACCTTATGCAGGGCGAGTAAATCGCGAGATTGCCCAAACTTTAGGTGCAGATATCGTATTTGTGCTTACACCAGGCAACGATACTAATGATCAAATTGAAGACCGATTAGAAATTGCTGCAGGCAACTATGGCGGTGTTGATCATGCCCGCGTACTGGGCTGTATTTTTAATAAAGTAAACGCCCCTTTAGACGAAGAAGGCCGAGCTCGCGCTGATTTAGTGGATACACATAACCCCGAACAACTTGAAAATGAACTCAATAGACTTGCCTCACTGCCCATATTTAGAAAACACCCATTTATGTTATTGGGTTCTATACCGTGGGACTTTGAGTTAGTCGCTCCTCGTGTAAAAGATTTATGTGCTTATTTAAAAGCTGAAATAATCAACGAAGGCGATATGGCGCACCGACGTTTACGCCGTGTCACTTTTTGCGCGCGTACTGTGTCAAATATTCTCAACCACTTTACGCCAGGTGCGTTATTAGTTACGCCCGGCGATCGCTCTGACGTATTAGTTGCAGCGTGTTTATCAGCCATGAACGGCACTAAAATTGGTGCTATTTTACTCACTGGTGGATTTAGACCTGAGCCTCGTATTATGACTTTGTGCGAACAAGCAATGGCAACCGGCTTACCTATTTTAATCACTGACGCCGATACTTGGCGAACATCTCTATTACTACATAACTTTAATATGGAAGTACCATGTGATGATGAACAACGAATCGATAAGGTAAAGCATCATAATGCGAGCAACATCGATTCTGACTGGCTCGATACCCTTGCTAAAAGTGTCGGTAAAACACGTAAAATGTCTCCACCAGCATTTCGCTATTTACTGACAGATAAAGCCCGACAGTTTGCTAAAACCGTGGTGCTCCCAGAGGGTAATGAGCCACGTACTATCAAAGCTGCCGCTATTTGTGGTCAACGTGGTATTGCAAAAACAATTTTACTTGGCGATCGCGAGGAAATCGAACGCATTGCCATACAACAAGGTGTTGAACTCAACGAAAATGTAACAATTATTGAGCCTCATAGTGTGATCAATGATTATATCGTGCCAATGGTTGAACTCAGAAAAAGTAAAGGCCTCACCGAAGTTGTAGCACATGAACAACTACAAGATAACGTTGTACTTGGCACCATGATGTTAGAGCGCGGTAAAGTTGATGGCCTTGTATCTGGCGCGGTCAATACCACAGCAAATACTATTCGCCCTGCACTTCAGTTGATTAAGACTGCACCGGGATCATCATTGGTCTCATCGGTATTTTTTATGCTATTACCTGATCAAGTACTTGTTTATGGTGACTGTGCAATTAACCCTGATCCAACGGCCGAACAACTCGCTGATATTGCGATTCAATCTGCTGACTCCGCCGCGGCTTTTGGCATTGAACCTCGTGTAGCCATGATAAGTTATAGCACCGGAACATCAGGCACAGGCGCAGATGTTGAAAAAGTGCGTGAAGCCACCGCACTTGCAAAGCAAAAACGTCCCGATCTGATAATCGATGGTCCATTACAATACGACGCCGCTATTATGGAAAACGTTGCACGTAAAAAAGCCCCTAACAGCCCTGTCGCAGGTAAAGCAACGGTATTTATATTCCCCGATTTAAATACCGGTAACACAACCTACAAAGCAGTGCAAAGAAGCGCTGACTTAATAAGTATTGGCCCTATGTTGCAAGGTATGAGAAAACCAGTAAACGACTTAAGCAGAGGCGCGTTGGTTGACGACATTGTTTACACAATTGCGTTAACTGCCATTCAAGCATCACAAGTTAAAAATAACGAGTGAGACATCAGTAAAGCACCTTAATTAGGTGCTTTACTTTTTGCAGTAACTAATTTTAACGCAGTTAATGAGTTATTTTAGTCCTAGAATACCTCGGAATCGCAGTCTGTCACTTACCTCTATCGCTTTTAACTCCAACGACGCTCGCATCTTGAGGTGGCTTGGGTATATACTATTAATAAGTGACTTACTGCCAAAGGGTTTAAAAATGTCAAAGCAAACATTG
This sequence comes from Pseudoalteromonas neustonica, assembly GCF_001653135.1. Classification (GTDB taxonomy): domain Bacteria; phylum Pseudomonadota; class Gammaproteobacteria; order Enterobacterales; family Alteromonadaceae; genus Pseudoalteromonas; species Pseudoalteromonas neustonica. Next base: position 29,369 of record NZ_BDDS01000021.1, on the reverse strand, counting down.
CAGCTTCATAGTACAGCCTTTACGATTCATAGCCTTGATGTTAATAGTGATATTCCTGCTGCGCTATTTAAAGAATCAATGTATTTTATCTCTAAAACAGTCGACGAATTATCCATCGTATGCCCCACTACATTTGAGATTGAGAGCCTTGATGCAGAAAACGATTGGTTAGCATTAGAGGTCGTAGGTCCACTTGGGTTTTCATTAACAGGGATCATGGCTGATATCTCAGGTGTTTTAGCCAAAGCGAGCATTTCAATTTTTGCTTTATCGACCTACGATACCGATTATGTTTTAGTTAAACGACAGCGTATACAAAACGCGATTGCAGCACTAAAAAAAGATGGCTACCACGTACTCAACGAATCCCTTTAAGCACTATGAAATACTCTGATATTAGCTATTTACCACAACGTCAATTAGATCCCAACAGCATATCAATATGCAGCCCTTTCAGTGGTAAAGTTCGCCCATTAAGTGAGCATCCTGAGCCTTTTTTTAGTTACGGCACTCTTGGGCGGGGCATCATTGTTGAACTTACAAGTCACAAAATATTAGCACCATTTAACGGCACGTTATTGCAAGTTAAAAATGCAGGCAGTGAATTTATCTTGAAAGCAAATAATGGCTTAAAAGTATTACTAACACTGCATTTAGATACACATCAACACCATATTGCCCATACCCATATTGCCCAATTAGGCGGCAGTAAAATTATCAAAGGTGAACGGCTTGCTTATTTTGACTTACGCGAGCTCAAAACGCCTCTACTTGCGACAATGATTTTACTCAATGGTAATAGGTTGGGAGCTGTACACTATGGTTTATCTCATGTCACAGCTGGGGTAGACTCTTTATTAACAATAACTAAGAAGTAATTTATATGACCACTCTTTACGGTATTAGCAACTGCGACACCATCAAAAAAGCCAAAAAACATTTAGCCGATCACAACATTGATTTTAAGTTCCATGATTACCGTAAAGACGGAATATCTCATGAAATGGTGAGCGAATTTGCACAACATATTGATTGGCAAGATCTGGTAAATAAGCGCGGCACGACTTATCGCCAATTATCTGATGAGCAAAAAGAAAATTTAGATAAGCAAAGCGCTTTGGCTATTTTAGTTGAGCAGCCAGCTATGATCAAACGCCCTGTACTTATCCATAACAGTAACTACCACTTAGGCTATAAAGCGGCTCAATATGATGAGATTTTTGCATTATGAATGACCCCGTAATTAAACTTGCTCAAGATCTTATAAAAAAGCGCTCAGTCACCCCTGAAGACGCTAATTGCCAAGCGATGATGAATGAACGTCTGGCAAAGCTAGGTTTTAATATTGAATCACTGTTTTTTACAGACACCCTTAATACTTGGGCGCGCAAAGGAGATCGCTCTCCGCATTTTTGCTTTGCTGGTCACACTGATGTTGTCCCCACGGGCCCGGAAAAAAACTGGCAGCACCCTCCCTTTTCAGGCCTGATAACAGAGGGCATGTTACATGGGCGTGGTGCAGCCGATATGAAAGGTTCATTAGCGGCCATGATTGTTGCAACAGAGCGATTTGTAACTAAACACCCAGATCACAAAGGCTCTATTTCATTTTTGATTACCTCTGATGAAGAAGGCCCTTTTATTAATGGCACAACCCGCGTTATAGACACATTAGAAGCCCGTGGTGAAAAAATCGACATGTGCTTGGTTGGTGAACCTTCATCACGTGATGTACTTGGTGATGTCGTTAAAAATGGCCGTCGAGGTTCACTTACAGGCTTTTTAACCGTAAAAGGAATACAAGGCCATGTGGCCTACCCGCAACTGGCGTTAAATCCTATCCATATTGCAGCTCCTGTACTTACTCAGTTAAGCCAAACTGTATGGGATACTGGGAATGAGTTTTTCCCTGCCACTAGTTTTCAAATTTCAAATATTAATGGCGGCACTGGGGCTGGAAATGTTATTCCTGGCGAATTAGAGATTCAGTTTAATTTTCGTTTTAGCACTGAAGTCACCCATCAACAATTACAGCAACGCGTCATTGATATTCTTGACGAATATGATTTTGACTATGAGTTAAATTGGATTGTGAATGGCCAACCTTTCATCACTGAAGGTGGCCCACTAATTGATGCCACAGTTGCGGCGATTAAATCAGTGACTGGTGTAGATACAGCTCTTGAGACTACTGGTGGTACATCGGATGGGCGCTTTATAGCGCAAACGGGCGCAAAAGTGATTGAACTTGGGCCTCGAAATGACACTATCCATAAAGTAAACGAGTGTGTAAGCACTGACGATCTTATTGCCTTGGCCGATATTTACGAGCAAATTTTAGAGCAATTATTAACATGATTTATCAACAACTCTCATCTCAGCAGCTCAGCGATTGCGCTTGCGGTCAAAGCGAGTTGTTACTCAGTGAACATAACGCTCATAAACTGCATAAAGAGATTATTGTCGATTTTAACCAACTACAAGCAGCCGCTGCGCAAGCTGGCTTTGAGCTTGCGATAGTCTCTAGTTTTCGAAGTTTTGAGCGCCAAGCACACATTTGGAATGCAAAATTTAGTGGCCAGCGCCCAGTATTAAATAAACAGCAACAAGTCGTTGATCTAACGAGTCTAACCGACATTGAAAAATGCCACGCTATTATGCTTTACTCTGCGCTACCGGGTACAAGTAGGCATCATTTCGGGACTGATCTCGATATTTTTGATAAAGCAGCCGTTCCCGCTGATTACCGATTACAACTAGAAGCGCACGAGTATCAAGATGGTGGGCCTTTTTCAGCGCTCACTCGTTGGCTTGATAAAAACCTCGCTCTGTATGGTTTTTACCGCCCATATCAATCTGATTTAGGCGGCGTTGCGCCTGAGCCTTGGCACATCAGCCATGTAAAACATTCGACAACGCTAATGCAACATTTAAATATCACCGCACTAAGAGATGTGATAAATAACAGTGAGTTACTAGGAAAAGACGCTATTTTGACTCATCTGCCAATGCTTTATCAGCGCTATGTGTTGAATGTAAGCTCTGCGGTTGCTTAGCAAGTAAAAATACCATCACAGCGCCTAATATAAAGGCGCTGGCAATAATAAAACGCGCTGATAATACCTCATCTAAAAATATTGCCCCTGCAATAGCTGCAATCACTGGCACACATAATTGTACAACTGCAGCTTGTGTGCTTTTTAAAAGTGGCAATGCAATATACCAAATACTGTACCCGATGCCAGATGCTAATGCCCCCGACGCGCATGCAAGCGCAATTCCCTGCCAATTCAATTGTGCCACACTAGCGAAACCAACAATAAAAAATACGGGCAGTATCAACACGCTTCTAAAAAAATTATACGATGTAGCTCGCAGTGGTGACTTGCATGCTTTACCTCTAATACTGTAAACCCCCCATGCAATACCACTTGTACACATAAGAACAGCAGGTAAAACTGAAGGCACTGTTGCTGAAGGGAGCATGAGATAAATAAATCCCATCAACGCACACATAAATGCTGCCCATTGAATCGCACTTAAGCGCTCTTTATTTATGATCCCCCACCCAATCATCGTTAATTGGACAGCACTGAATAATATTAACGCCCCACTGCCTGTATCTAACTCAATATAAGCAAGCGAAAAACACAATGCATACACAACTAAACTAATGCTACTGCGCCAACTGCCATTATCTGGCGCGTATTCAGTGTTTACTAAACGCAAGGATGATTTTGATTGCCACAAAAGAATGACTCCCAAACACAACGCACCACTTAATAAGCGCAGCGCTGTAAAATTCCACGCATCTATATACCCATTGGCAAGTGCAATTCGGCACAACAATGAGTTGGCAGCAAAAGCGATTAAAGCTAGCAGTGTGTAAAGTATTGCTTTCAAAAATTACCCTTTAGAATTGTTTTAACCAACCTCTTTCAAGCCAGCTGTTAATTTTTTCAATTAAGAAACCCGCGATCAGCGATGGCTCTAGTTCATTTAAACAGGATTGGCATAATTGCGCAAAAGGTGTCTGATTTTTTATCAGCGATAATAAACGGAACTCTTGTTGATCAACATAAACATATTGTGTACGGCGCTGTAAATCCCGCGCTATAACCCAACATTTTGATGATTGATGCTGAGGTTCAGGCGGTGACTGTTGCTCTTTAAGTGCCTGCCATGATTCAACCGCATTGGTATTAAAACACACTAATTGTACACTAGGCTGTAATACTAACTGCAAACTAGGCCAGTTTTCAGGTGCAATGCTTTCAAGTGCTTCAACACGTAAATGCGCAGCATCCATTGCATCAAATGCAGTTAATAGCATTCGTTCAAAAGTCGCTATTTCAGCCAATATAGGATGCTGTATAAACGGCTCCGTGGTACTTAAAAATTGCGGTAATTGATCGCAAAAATTTCTTAATGACGTAAATTTAGATGGAAAAGTTTGCAAGTATCCCTCTACCATTAGTTCAAATAGGTCATCTCCTAAATAACGTCCTAACTGTTCATGATCTTGCTCTATCACTGCACGTAAACGAATTTTATAAGCATTTTGATAAATAGATAAACGTTGATTGGTATTTAATTCACCTTGCTCGGTTATATGATCTGCAAGCTTATCACTCGTCCCTTGAAGTAACGCCATAAAGTGTTGCTGTAATTGTGCTAAATCACTCATTTTTAGCCATACCTTGCCAAAAAGGCTGCACTAATTCGCGAGCCTGATCCAACTCTTTAATCAACGCCTCTAATGTGCCGATATTATCATCGCGCTCAATCATGGTGCTAACTGGCCCTAACTGCTGAGCATAGCGAGTAAATAAATCCCACACCGGCGGTGACACATCTTCATCGTGCGTATCTATAATGTGGCTACCAAAATCTTGGTGTCCTGCTAAGTGGATTTGTGCAATCGCTTTTTTTGGTATTGCATTTAAATACGTCATCGCATCAAATTGATGATTACGTGCACTGACATAAACATTATTTACATCCATTAAGTAGCGGCAACCTGTTTTATGATGTAAAGCTGCTAAAAAATCCCACTCAGTCATTTGAGATTCTTTATAAGTAAGATAACTTGAGACATTTTCAAAAATCATCTCAGTTCCTAAATACGCTTGTACTTGATGGATCCGCGATGCTAAATGCTCAAGCGATTCTTGTGTATAGGGCATAGGTAATAAGTCATGGCTATTAATATCTCCCACTTGGGTAAAACATAAATGGTCAGATACCCACTGTGGCTCAACACGGGCAATTGTTTCTTTTAATGATTTCAAGTAATCAATGTTCAACGCATTTGTTGAGCCTATCGACATCGAAACACCATGCATAACTACGGGGTAATTTTCACGAATTTTATTTAAGTAATACCAAGGCTTACCACCCGCTACAAAATAGTTTTCAGAAATAACTTCAAACCAATCTACCGCTGGTTTCTCTGTAATTATTTGTTCTAAATGGGGTGCCCGCAAACCCAAACCAAAACCTAAAAATTGCTCTTTCATACACATCCTTTCATATCTAGGCGGTAATACCACCTAGATTATTACAACCCATTTATGAATCGACAGAGCCACCAATATCACCACATGATTTAGCGGGCATTGAAACAAAGCCAGTTCCTTTACATGATGCTTGACCTGCACACGCATTATCAGCTGTTTTACAGTCATTATGACCGCCACACACATTGACGTCATTACAATGCACTAAATCCGTTTGAGCAACAGTCCCAACCCATTTATCTTTAATTGCACCACCAACATCACCACAGGCTTTCGATGGCATTGCCACAAAGCCAGTGCCTTTGCACGATGCTTGACCAGAACAGGCATTATCTGCCGTTTTACAGTCATTGTGACCGCCACACACATTTACATCGTAACAATGCACTAAGTCTGTTGTTGAATTCATATTTGCAACCGATGCTGCTGAGGTGTCTGCATCTGTGCTATTACAGCCAACTAAACCTGCAACCATCACGGCCATTGCTGCTCCAGTAAATTTTTTCATTTTTTATTCCTCTGATTATTTAATTGTTCAAACAGCAAGACCGCTCACATCGCTGATCTATTTCAGCTTAGTGCAGTAAATGTAAAATAGTTACTACGATTTCTTACATTGTTTATCATTAACCAATCAAAAGATTATGCTAATCTATATTGAATTAATAAAAGGAGTGCCATGTGCAGCGCAGTATTTTATTTAGCTTTTGTTTCATTTTAGGAGGATGCAGTAGCATTGGTTTTAATGATCTCTTTAGCCATTACGCTCATCAAATGGCTCCTGTGCGCCACGCAGTTAACTCTAATAATATGGCGCAAGCACAAAAACTGTTACCTAGTAATGGAAAAAACCATAGCAATTACCTACTAAATCAATTAGAAAGCGCACGATTAAGTGATTTAAATAGTGAACAGGATACAGCTCAAAATTATTATGAGTCGATTTATCAGCAGATGGAAACTAAGCGTCAAGCTGCAAAGCTGCAATTTAGCGCAGGCCTTGAGCAAACAAGTGCATTACTGACGAATGACTCGGTGATAGGTTATGTACCTGCTCCCTATGAAATGAGCATGCTGCATAGTTATAAAGCTCTTAATTTCATATACAAGCGAGATATTGAAGGTGCGTTAGTTGAAGTTCGTCGAGCAAATAAAGTACAAATAGACGCGCTCGCTGAACAAGGCAATGTACTTGATGCCGTTGCCAAAGAAGCACAGCAACATTACCCAAGTATGGATGCGTTAATAAAGGATGCTAAAAATGGCTATCAAAATGCCTTCACATTTTATTTGTCTGGATTACTTTATCAATCCAATAAGCAATTTGATGATGCGTATATAGATTATAAAAAAGCCTTAGAGATTAACCCTAATAATCCATATTTACAGCAAGATGTTATGCGTCTAGCTAAACAGCAAGGATTTGAACAAGATTATGAGCAATATACACAGCGCTTCGGGCAATTAAATAGTCGAACTAATGGGGGCGAAGTTGTCATTCTCATGGAGCAAGGTTTAGTTGCACAAAAGGATGAATTTGTCCTCAGGCTGCCCATTTATACATCACGCGGGGATGCGCGTTTTTATAGCTTAGCAATGCCTGTATATAAAGATAAATCATTTACTCCAAGTTACAGCAATATCAGTGTCAGTGATCAGGAGTTAGCATTGAGTCCATTAGTCAGAATTGAAGCATTGGCAGCCAAAACCCTTGAAGAACAAACACCAGCGCGAGTTTCAAGACAAGTATTAAGGCTTATAGCCAAAGAAAAAGTGCGTGCTGAACTTGCTCGCAGTGGCGGTGATGTTGGGAATATATTAGCAAACCTTTACAATTTGGCGTCAGAGCAAGCAGACACACGAAGCTGGCTAACATTACCAAACCAAATAAGTGTCGCGCGGACACAACTAAATGCAGGAGACCACAGTTTACAATTAAGTGGTCATAAAAATATAAATTTCACGGTTAGTAAGCAAGGGTTAACCTTAATTTACCTAACCTCTATTAATAACTATTTTAATTACCATGTAGTGCAACTTTAGGAGCAGCCATGAAATATCTAGTGCCTTTATTAGCGGTGTCTTTACTTACAGCATGTGCTGGCAGACCCACTACATCGGGAATTGCTGTAGAGAACGCATCTGCGCAATATCAGCAACAACTCAAAGTAAATAACCCACAACTTGGTAAGCGATTAGTTATTAGCGACGTAAAAACACGCCAAACAAATCAACTCACTGATGTGGTTGTTACACTTTCAAGCCAATACAAAAAGTCTCAATACTTACAGTATCAATTTACTTGGTTTGATGGCGATGGGTTTGTTATTAAAGGAAATCATTCACCTTGGCAGGCGCTTACTTTATTTGGCTTTGCCAATATACAACTGCCCGGGCTTGCACCTACACAAGAAGCGGTTACATTTTCACTTGCTGTGCGCGAAGTATCGACACAAGCTCAAGAATTTAAAGAATAAAGGAAAACATAATGAACACAGTAAACACACCTAACAAGCCATCTTTAAAAGCACTCTCTGGCTATGCCTTAATAGGCCTAAGTGCCTTGGCGCTTAGTGGTTGTGCAAACAAAGCCGTCGTTAGTTATGGCGATGCACAAGCAGTAGAAACAACCGATATTAACTTTGGATCAACCGACCTGCAAAAAGTAGCCAGTCAAATGACTGACTCATTACTTGCTTCACCGGTTGTTGGCACAATGACGGCAAATAGTCGCCCAATCGTTTTTGTTGAACGTATAAAAAACAAAACCAGTGAGCATATTGATAGCGAATCAATTACTGATTCAATCTCTACACAATTACTCCGCAGCGGTAAATTTCGCTTTGTTGATATGACCCGTGTAGAAGCTGTTCGAGAGCAACTTAATTTTCAAAATGACGACGCATTAGTTAATCCATCTACAGCCATCGCATTTGGTCAACAAGTCGGTGCTCAGTACATGCTGTACGGTAACCTTTCAAGTATTGTAAAATCGAATAAAGATAAAGCCGATGTATATTACAAATTTACAATGCGTTTGATGGATTTAAAAAGCGGTTTAGTAGAGTGGGCTGACGAAACTGAAATTCGTAAAACACGCGAAAAATCAACATTTGGTTGGTAAAAATCAACAAAAACTTATTAACTAGCCATTATAGCGACTGATAATTAGCTATCTGCTCACTATAAATATCGCTGTTTAATTATTTGTTTTGAAAACAGTCTGGGAGATGCGTTATGAAAACTCTAACCTTAGCATTTATTTGTACACTACTTGCCAGTAGCCCAAGTTTTGCAGCCTATGAGCGAAACAAAGCGGTGCCTGTACAGCAAGTGTTATTTGGCGAAGTAAAGTCTGTTCGTAACATCACGCAACAAGAGTTAGTACAAGACAAAAGTAGCGGCTGGAAAACCTTTGGTGGTGCATTGCTTGGGGGGGTTATAGGTAACCAATTTGGTGGCGGAAGCGGTCGAACAGCTGCAACCATTTTAGGATCTGTAATTGGTGGTAATATTGCGCATAATAAGCAACGCAGTAGCTACTATCAGCAGTACCACCTAGTTGAGTTAATGATCCGTGTTGAGAACGGTGAACAATTTATGGTGGTTCAAGATAAAGATAATCAGATGCACTTTAGCACTGGTGACGATGTTCGCTTAGTTTACCTATCAGACAACACCGTGCGTGTAGATAAAGCCTTCTAAGTGACTAATAAAACCAAAAAGCGAGCCCATTAGCTCGCTTTTTTAATAGGCTTTGCATTTAGCCTTGGCGATAACCATTAAAAAATCGCTGCATTTTCCCCATAGCCACACTTAAGTCATCTTTATTAGGTAAAAATACTAATCTAAAGTGATCTGGGTTTGGCCAATTAAATGCCCTACCGTGTACTAATAAAATTTTCTCGGCTTTGAGTAAATCTAAAATCATTTTTTCATCATTTTTGATATTAAAGCGCTCGGTGTCTACTTTGGCAAACGCATACAGTGCGCCTTTTGGTTTAGTACACGAAATACCTTCAATAGCGTTTAGGCCACGCCATGCAATATCTCTTTGCTCGTATAAGCGCCCACCAGGATCAATTAGGCTATCAATAGACTGGACACCACCGAGAGCTTGCTGAATGGCATATTGTGCTGGTACATTTGCGCATAACCGCATTGATGCAAGAATATCTAGACCTTTACGAAGATCATCCATCAAATCGGTGCGACCACTTAATACCATCCACCCCATGCGTAAGCCTGCAGCTCGGTAAGTTTTTGCTAAGCCGTTGAACGTAATAATTGGTACATCATCACACAATGCGCCAATTGAGCTATGCGTAATGCCGTCATATAAAATTTTCTCGTAAATTTCATCACTCAACAACAGTAACTTATGTTCACGAGCGACATCAATCAACTGCTGTAATAGTGCATCATCGTAAACAGCACCTGTTGGGTTGTTTGGATTTATTAAAACCAACGCTTTGGTTTTTGATGTGATTTTACTGCGAATATCTGCAATATCAGGAAACCAATCTTGCTCTTCATCACATAAATAATGAACTGGATTGCCACCTGCTAACTTAACTGACGCAGTCCATAATGGGTAATCAGGCGCAGGGATCAGCACTTCATCATCATTATTGAGTAAAGCTTGGGTAGTCATTTGAATTAACTCACTGACCCCATTCCCAATGTATATATTGTCAACATCTAAATTGAACAAACCACGTTGCTGATAGTGCTGATAAATAGCCACGCGGGCTGAGTAAAGGCCTTTAGAGTCACAATAGCCTTGGGCTGAATAAAGGTTACGAATAATATCGCGGTGCATATCTTCAGGCATATCAAAGCCGAATGCCGCAGGGTTACCAATATTCAATTTTAAAACTTTTTGGCCTTCGTCTTCCATTTTGCGCGCCTGAACTAATACCGGCCCACGAATATCATAACAAACGCCTTGTAATTTATGACTCTTTTTAATTTCTGACATTTTTACCTCTACTAGTGAGTGGTTAGACTAACCTAGTAAAGGGGCAAAACACCAGCCTATTTAGCATCATAAAACTGAAAAAAATTCATTTTATTTTAACGGCTTTGCAACCATTGGGTTAACTTGTCTTTAGCCCCTGCGACTTGGCTTTCAAGCTGTTCTGTTGCCGCCACTGCCTGAGATAAATCGCCATTATTTAAGCTTTGCTCAATATCGCGTGCAACATCAGATAAGCTACTGGCACCAAACTGTGCCGCGTTAGACTTTAAACTATGGGCGTGGCGAGTCGCTGTTGGGACATCGCTATGGATTGTGGCTAGAATCTCGCCTCCCAAGCGCTCAAATTCAGCGCAGCAAAACATCAATGTGTCATCAAACTGCTCGCCTAATAATGACTCCATACCTTCCAACGCGCCTTCATCAATAATTACCGTGTTCATTTTTTTATCCTTTTTTTACTCGTGTTTTAATCACAAGTAACTAGTTAATAATTCTACTTTATATTTATAGAGAAAAAAATCCACTTAAAAAAGTGATTAAGCGTATAATTGCTGAGTTTTCAAACTAACAAATTACTAAATAGATTATTTTATGTCTCGTTTATTGTGTACTCATTGTAAATTTAGCCTAACAACCTGCCTTTGTGAAGATATATCACAACTTAAAAACAGCATAAAAGTTATTATCTTACAGCATCCTAGTGAAATAAAAGTGACGAAAAATACAGCTCGCCTACTTTCTTTGAGCCTCACACAGTGTGAAATTAAAGTCGGAGAAAGTGAATCTGACTTCACGAGCATATTAGATCTACCAATTCAAACGACAGCATTACTATACCCTGATAAAACAGCGTTGCTATTAGATGATAGTACAACTAATACCTCGCAATTTAGCAAAACGCTCACGCATCTTATCGTGCTTGATGGAACATGGAAAAAAGCATATAAAATTATGCAAATGACCCCCTCTCTTAACGCTTTTCAAAAAGTAAGCTTTAAAGAAATACCAAAAAACCGTTATAGGATTCGTAAAGCACCTCGCTTAGACAGTTTATCAACGCTTGAAGCCGTAGCACACAGTTTAGCGCTTATTGAGAGCATAGATCCTCAGCCACTGTACGCAATGTTAGAATCACTCAATAAAAAGCAAACTCAGTTTATGCCTGAACATGTTAAAGCTCGCTATCAACCCATATGACGTATACCAATCGATTAAAAGCGGGTTTCTTTCGTCAAGGCCCTGATTACCGATTTGAGGATCAAGTCGACTTTAATGAAATTCGTGACACCTTTGGATTTAAAACCATGGTGGTTGGTAAATGGGTTACCAAAGAAGAGCGATTAGTGAGCGCCAATTTAATTTATGATGCCCTTGCAGATTTAGCACAAATTTTACAAATACCACCCACTGCAATTGGCCTAAGAGGGAACCTAAATTTTGCATTTGGCCATGGCGGGCAACAAAATGTCCAAGCACATTATAATAGTAATACCCGCACCTTAGCCTTAGCAAAAAATGCAGGCGGCGGCGCGCTTGCCCATGAATGGTTTCATGCTTTTGATCACCATATTACTAAGCACTTATTTCCACTTCACTCATCGCGTCATTTTGCATCTAAACTGTGGCTTGAACACAGTGTCGATCAATCTCACCCTATTAACCTTATATTGAGTGAATTTTATAAGGGGGTGTTTCTAGATAATCAGGGGAAAAATGCCAATCAATATGTACATCAATGCATGGTTTTTGATAAGCAGCACCAGCAATTCTATATGAGCATGCCTGAAGAGCTTGCAGCACGATGTTTCGAGGCTTGTATTAGCCATCAAAAAAACATCGTTAATCACTTTCTCGTATCAGGCATAACTAATTCAACACTTATTTACCCCGATCAGAAAATGTGTAATGACTGTATTGAACCACTTAGCAGTTATTTTTTTCAATTGGGGCAACGACTGTTTCAACATCCTTAGAAACACTTCTACTTTTTGATAACCAAGCTAAGTACTGTGTAAAAGCCATAGGTCGCGAAAAATAGTAACCCTGCCCAACATGACAACCATATTCTTGGAGTTTATTTAAGCTTGCTTTATCTTCAATGCCTTCAGCAACCACATATGAATCGAGTGATCTTGCAATATCACATGTGGCACGACAAATCGTTTGATCATTTTTAGAGTATTCAATGTTCATAACAAATTGCTTGTCTATTTTAATTTCATCAAAGCCCATTTTACTTAAATAGGCTAATGAAGAATAACCAGTGCCAAAGTCATCAATAGCAATTTTTAAACCAATTAATCTGTAATCATTTAAGGCTGTTTTTATGTTCATGCCTTCATCTAATGTGGCTGATTCGGTCAGTTCTAACATGATATTTTCAGGGTCAAGCTGATACTCATTCATTAATGTAATAAATAATACTGGTAAATCTTTATTTAGTAAGTCTTTAGCAGAAATATTAACCGACATTATATGTTCAGGATAAAGCTCAATTAGAAGTCTTTGGCATTTAAGTGCTTCAGCGACAACCCACTCAGTCAGTTCTGATATCAATCCCGTTGACTCACTAATTGGAATAAATTGATCTGGCGATATATGCCCTAGTACAGGATGCTCCCACCGTAAAAGTGCCTCTGCACCATGGATTTCTCCTGTTTTTAGGTTAATCTGAGGTTGAAAATATAAGCTAAGCTGATCTTCATCAATTGCTTCTCTCAATGCTGATGCAATCGCTCGTTTATGCCGTGAAATTGTAGAGCTTTCGGCACTATACATATGCCAGCGTTCACCATGTAAAGGTTTTACACTCAAAGCCTGCAATCCTCGCTGTATCAGTTCACTGCCCGTTTTTGCATGCAATGGATAATTTGCAACGCCAAAGTCCACGCGGTCCACTAATTGTGTATTGTTATGATTAACCCCTTCAGCAAATACACCATTGGTAACGCACACAAATTGCTCTATTTGACTCAATTCAAGTAAGCCCGGAATAATAAAAGCAAAAATACCATCATCAAACCTTGCAATAAAATGGCGCACATTTAATTTTGATTCAATCCCAAGCGCATTATTCACAGCAAGTTGATCTGCTAACTTTTGCATAAAAACTTTAATTTGCTCGTTTGCATGGCCATAACCAAAATTAGCGCGGCTATTTAGTAATGCAGCAGGTCTAAATAAAACTAAACTGTGCGCTTGTTTAAGCTTAACTTGGGTAGCCAAACGCCTGAGTAAAAGCTGTTTATTAGGTAAACCTGTGTCTTCATCATGAGTCAAACTCTCATTATATTTCACAACACGGGAACGATCTTTTACCAAAATAATACCCACTAAAATAATGGAGTTAAAAATTGCAAAAACATCATTAGCTAAAAATTGAGGTGTTAGCATTATGAGTGTGAGTGACCATGCTAGTGCTTGTGTAAATATGCCCCCCCAAAGTAAAAGAGATAAGCCCCCATGTATTTTTTTTAACTGCCACCATTTATAAAACAAATGAACAAGTAGCCCTGTAATTACAGCAAAACAAACCGCCATCACATAATGACTATTTATATAACCTAACAAGTTATAAATAATAGCCACACAGCTAATACTTATTAAAGTAGGGTGAAGTTTCTGTTTATATGCCTTTAATAGCTGCTGTTCACAACTAATATGAGCAAGATAAAGGCACATACACGCCAATGAGAGCAAAGAGAATACAGTGTACGTTTGATCCCCTAAATTTGGGTTTTGAAAGCCCGCACTTACTAAACAAGCGAGTACAGCACAGCCGATATAACCCAAAAGGTAAAAGAATTTAAATCGATAGAGTAAAAAATTCAAACTAGCAACAATAGCAAAGTTCAAAAGCAAAATAGTGACTATGGCGCCAAGAAGAGCGGGCTTATTTTGTACCGTTTTATAAAGCGTATTATTTATTACGGGTTCTAAAGCCGGATTTTGGTTTGACGTAAGATAAGTCAATTGTGGATTATTAATCACTTGGCTCTTAAAAATAGGGGAGCGTATAGCAAGGTTTTTCTGAATATATAAACCTCTCACATCACTGAAAAAGTCCTCATGTACTAGGTTATTAATAGCAAGTGTATTTTGCACATCCAATAAACGTTGCACAGGCACGCTATGGCTATTAGGTGCAAAAATACTAAAGATTAGTACCACCACAAGCATTAACATTTGAACCAATCCGTTGTTTATCTTCACTTTCACCTCAAGTGCTATCAATTATTTTGCGAAAAATCGACTGACTACAATAGAAGTATGGTGGTATTAGGTAAAATTACCAATAAATTGGTCATTGATTTTAATGAAACAAAAAAGGCTTACCAAGTGATAAGCCTTTTTTGGTATTCATTTTAATTAATTACTATCATCACTAATGCGACTTGCAACAGCACTAGTTTGGTCTTTGTATTTCGCGTCTTTACGGGTATTGTAAGGGTTTTCAGCAGGTCCTGACATTGTCTCAAAGCTCATAGCGCCTATTTTCATCATCGGGCGCAGCGCGAGTGGCAACTTACCTGAGTTATAGAATTCTAATACAATGTTACCTGACCAACCCGGATCAATACGATGTGCAGTCACATGTACCATTAAACCCAAACGCGCTAACGATGAACGTCCATCAAGCCAACCCACGATATCAGCAGGTAACGTGACCTTTTCGTAAGTCATTGCTAATGCTAATTCACCCGGGTGTAAAAAAAACGCATCCCCCTCTTTTAGCACTATTTCATCGCTCATTATCGATTCCATTGCTTTATTAAGCTGATCTTTAGGACCACTTAAATCAACATAGGCTGCGGTATGATCTTGAAATACACGAAACTTATTACCTAAACGTAAATCTGCCGTCACCCCTGAAATCATGTCATCCGTTGGGCTTGGCTCTATAATAATACGTTGTTGTGCAATATATTCTTTAATATGGGTATCTGATAATCTCATTATTTAATCATCCGTAATCACGATTTCTACTGAATCATGATGTGGTTGTTGATAGTAAAGCATACTGGCAATCAACCGCGCAGTATCAGCATAAATTTTACTGACTGTCGTTTGATTATCCAGAGCAATTAATTTTCCTTGCTCTGAGTATTCGCGGATATTGATCGCTAAAGGAATATGTGACAGCACAGGAACACCGTGACGCTGCGCTAATTTAATTGCACCATCTTTACCAAACACATGGTTTGGTTCACCACAGTGTGAGCATAAAAAGTGGCTCATATTTTCAATTAAGCCAAGCACTGGTACATTAACTTTATTAAACATTGCAATGCCTTTTTGCGCATCAGCAAGGGCTAAATCTTGTGGGGTTGTCACTATAACAGTCCCACTGGCGGGTACTTTTTGGCTCATCGTTAGCTGAATATCGCCAGTACCTGGCGGCATATCAACAATTAAATAATCCAACTCGCCCCATGCAGTTTCATTAAGCAACTGATTAACTGCACCCGACGCCATAGGGCCACGCCACACAGTAGCGTCATCGCTAGGGACTAAAAAACCAATTGATTGTGCCTTAATTCCATTCGCATCAAATGGCATTAATTGCTTATCGTCTTTTGAAGAAGGCTCTGCGCCGACTAAACCCAAAAGCATCGGGATCGATGGACCATAAATATCAGCATCTAAAATGCCCACTTTGGCGCCTTCTGCTTTGAGCGCTCCTGCAATATTAACCGCCGTGGTCGACTTTCCGACACCACCTTTGCCTGAGGCAATTAATACAATATGTTTAATTTTTTTAAATTTACATTGGGGAGGCAATGCTACACACGCTGTAATTGTAACAACCTGATTGAGCCTTTCGCTAACAAACGCTGCGACTGCTGGCATTTCTGATTGCGCAGCAAAAGGCAAGGTTAAGCTGATCAGCAATGACTTATCTTTACCCAGCTCAACATCGTTAATAAATTTTTCATCAACGCCGACAGCGAAAACAGCGCTTCGATAAGCGGCTAAGGCAGTAATAATCGGTTGTTTTTGCACCGATTTAGAGGAGAATAGTTTCGACAGTCCAAACATAGCAATAAAATAGTGTTTCTTTGATGAAAATTGCCTCGGAATTATGTAACATTCAGGGCATTAACACCAGTCAATTAATGAAAATCGGCTAGCCTTGAAGGCGTTTGCTTTAGGTTTGCTGATAATATTATGATTTTCATCCGTTCCTTAACTGGAACCGTCAATTCGGAATGATTATGACACAGCGAAAGATCCTCATTACCAGCGCATTACCTTATGCCAATGGCCCTACACATTTAGGTCATTTATTGGAATATATTCAAACTGATATTTGGTCACGTTTTCAAAAACTGCAAGGCCACGAAGCTTATTATGTTTGCGCCGACGATGCCCATGGCACGCCAATAATGCTCAATGCGCAAAAGCAAGGGATCACGCCAGAAGAAATGGTTAAAAATGTCAGTATTGAGCGTCAACGTGACTTCGCTGATTTCAATATCAAATTTGATAACTACCACAGCACTCATAGCCAAGAAAACAAAGAATTAAGTGAACTGATTTATAATCGCCTTAACGACGCCGGTCATATTAAAAAACACACTATTTCACAGTTATTTGACCCTGAAAAAGGCATTTTCTTACCCGACCGTTTCGTAACGGGTACGTGCCCTACCTGTAAGTCTGAAGATCAAAATGGTGACAGCTGTGATGCTTGTGGTGCAACATACAGCCCAACAGAGCTAATCAACCCGCGCTCTGTTATGTCAGGTGCTGAGCCTGTATTAAAAGATTCTGAGCACTACTTTTTTGACTTACCCGCATTTGAAGGCATGCTAAAAGAGTGGTTACACTCTGGTAGTATCCAACAAGAAATGGCAAACAAGCTAGACGAATGGTTTGCCGATGGCTTACAACAGTGGGATATCAGCCGTGATGCACCGTATTTTGGTTTTGAAATTCCAGGTGCGCCAGGTAAATACTTTTATGTATGGCTAGATGCCCCAATTGGTTACATGGCCAGCTTTAAAAACCTATGTGATAAACAAGGCATCGACTTTGATGCATTTTGGCAAGAAGGCTCTGATGCTGAGCTTTACCACTTTATCGGTAAAGATATCATCTACTTCCACAGCTTATTTTGGCCAGCAATGCTTGAAGGCGCAAAATTCAGAAAGCCAACCAATGTATTCGCCCACGGTTTTGTAACGGTTAATGGCGCTAAAATGTCTAAATCAAAAGGTACGTTTATTAAAGCGCGTACTTATTTAGATAACTTAGACCCTGAATTTTTACGTTATTACTACGCAGCAAAACTTAACAGCGGTATTACCGACCTTGACTTAAACTTAGAAGATTTTGCCCTACGTGTAAATTCAGACTTAGTGGGTAAAGTGGTTAATATTGCCAGCCGTTGTGCCGGATTTATCACTAAAAAGTTTGACGGTAAATTAAGTGATACTGTAATGGATCCAAAATTATTGGCCGAATTCCAAGCAGCCACTGATACTGTAGCCCAGCACTATGAAAACCGTGATTACAGCCGCGCAATTCGTGAAATTATGTCTCTTGCTGATAAAGCCAACCAATTTATTGATACCGCAGCACCATGGGTATTAATCAAAGACGAAGCCAAGCAAGAAGAAGCGCATCAAGTGTGCTCGCTTGGCCTTAACTTATTCCGCGTATTAATGACTTACTTAAAGCCAGTGTTACCGGGTATGGCAAGTAATGTAGAAGCGTTTTTAAATGACGAGCTATCATGGCAAGGCGCGCAAACTGCGCTAATAAGTCACCCAATCAATAAATTTAAGCCGTTAATGCAACGTGTAGAAATGGATAAAGTAAACAAAATGGTTGAAGAATCAAAAGAAAGCTTATTAGCAGCAAAAGACAAAATAGATCCAAACAGCCCTCTTGCAAAAGAACCCATTGCTGCTGAAATCGAATTTGATGATTTTGCAAAAGTGGATTTACGTGTTGCTAAAATTGCTAAAGCAGAACACGTAGAAGGCGCTGATAAGCTACTAAAGCTTACCCTTGATTTAGGCGGCGAAACTCGTCAAGTGTTTGCGGGTATAAAATCGGCCTACGCACCTGAAGACATTGAAGGTAAACTCACTGTAATGGTAGCAAACCTAAAACCACGTAAAATGCGCTTTGGTATGTCAGAAGGCATGGTGCTAGCCGCAGGTCCTGGTGGTAAAGAAATTTACATTCTCAACCCAGACGATGGTTCAGAGCCAGGTATGCGTGTAATGTAAATGTAATTCGACTTACGAATACTAAAAAGCCGTTGTTTAAAAACAACGGCTTTTTTAATGATTAGCCACTGAGTCATCGGTTTTCATATTGGGTATTGCTTATTTCAATTCCTTTCGTTTTCCATCCTGTTAACTTAGGCTTACTGTTTTTGTAGGTCAAGCCTACGATCACTGCGTTAGGTAACTCTAAGCACTTTGATATTTTTCGCACCTCGATATAAATAAACCAGACCAACAATAAACGCCAGGTTGTAAGGCACATCTACATACATATCAAGATATTGACTGTCTACCCCAATACTAACAATAAGAATTATTGTAATAAAAGAAAGCAAGCTGAACAAAGTCGATACCCCAAAAAAGAGAAAAGCCTTTGAGAAATGTAATATATAAATATCATTTTTGAATTTAAATGTTTTTTTCAACGAAAAATAAACATAAAAATTAACCAAAATAGCTATCACTAATATAAAAAGATCTAAAAAATAGTCCGGCGAAAAAATATTAATCTCGTCCAAAATACGACTGTCCTTGTTCTTAGTGAGTAAATAGAATTACTCGCTTGTGATTTAATTATCTCGATAAAATATATCATTTATCATTTAAATTCAATAGATTGCTTTATTTCATACATCAATCGGCATTATCATATTTTACGGGACTCAGCAGTATCCTCTATACAAATAAAAATGCCAGAGTGTAAAAATTAGACCCTGACATTTTATTAAACGAAGTTTAGCTTTGGCTAAAGCGTATCATCCAACCACTTAAAGAACTCACGCTGCCATACAATGCCATTTTGCGGCGTCAGCACCCAATGATTTTCTTCAGGGAAGTATAAAAACCGGCTCTGTAAACCACGTAATTTTGCAGCTTGGAAAGCAGCAATACCCTGCTCTAACGGCACTCTGTAGTCTTTGCCGCCATGAATAACAAACATAGGTGCATCCCACTTATCAACATAGCTGATCGGATTAAACTGACCGTATGACTTTTTAGTCGCGGCGTTATCCTCCCAATACGCCCCCCCTAGTTCGTTATTTACAAAGAATAGCTCTTCGGTTGTACCGTACATACTGCGTAAATCGAAAATACCACAATGCGCTATAAACGTTTTAAAACGCCCCTCATGGTTGCCCGCTAAATAAAATGCGGAATAGCCACCGTAACTTGCACCTATAGCGCCAATACGAGACTTATCTACATATGATTCTTGTGCTATATCATCAATGGCATCAAGGTAATCTTGCATTACCTTCCCACCCCAATCTTGGCTTATATCATCATTCCATTTAACACCATGACCCGGCATACCACGACGATTAGGGGCTACCACAATATAACCTTGTGAAGCCATTACTTGGAAATTCCAACGAAAAGAATAAAATTGAGATAACGCAGACTGCGGGCCACCTTGTAAATAAAGTAAAGTTGGGTATTTTTTGCTTCTATCGAAATTAGGCGGGTAAATAACCCAAGTTAACATCTGTTGGCCATCTTTGGTGTTTACTATACGTTTTTCAACATTGGGTAAGTCCAGATCGGCATAAAATGTGTCATTTTCTTTCGTCAACGCAGTCAGCTTTTTGCTATCCAGATCAAATCTGTAAATTTCACGCGCGGCATTCATGCTGTTACGTGTTACCACAAGCTGATTATCTAATACTGCAACTATGCTATTTACATCAAACATGCCGTTTGTAAGCTGCATAATTTTCGGCTTAGTTTTTGTATTTACAGATACTTGGAACAGCTGAATAGTCCCGTCAACTGGCGCTACAAAATAAATATGCTTAGCGTCATTGCTCCATTTAAAGCTATTTACGGTGCCATCCCAGTGTTCTGTTAGATTAAAGTCACGGTTTTTCGCCTTAACAATAATATCGTTTTTATCTGCTTCATTGCCTGGCTCATCCATTTGTAACCATGCTAAGTCGCCTTTTGGCGAGAACGCGGGGTACTTATCATAACCCAAATTGCTTTGTGTGATGTTTGTCGTTTTTTTGCTAGCGAGGTTGTAGCGATAAATGTCAGTATTAGTGCTGCTAACGTACTGCTCACCAGTCAGTTTTTTACTGACATAATAAATATTTTCGCCCTTTGGTCCCCACGTATAATCAGCAGCACCACCAAACGGTGACGTTGGGCTATCAAATGGCATGCCCTTCATGATGTCGACTTTTTCTTCTGTCTTTAAGTCTTGATAAAAAACATGTTTAAAGCTGCCGTCTTTCCACGTATCCCAATGGCGATAGTTTAAATCATCAAACACATAAGCGTTAGATTGACCAAGCTCTTTATATCTGTCTGACGCCAAAACCTTTTCTAGTTTTACTTTTTCATGAAGAAGTTTTTTGCTGCCATCCGGCGAAATACTGCTATCAATAAAAAGATCTTGATAGGCTTCTAACAACTGAGACTCACCACCTTTTAGTGGCACTTGATAGACCTTGCTATTGAAGTTATTGTTCTCAACACTTGGCGTCGTTACTTTGTAAATTATATGAGTTTTATTTTGGTTTAAACCCAGCGCACTCACACGTTTTACTTGCCAAAGTTTTTCAGGGGTCATAACTTCACTGGCATATGCCCCCATACTTACACACAATCCCAAGCTTACAGATAATATCGTTCGCAACATCGCGAAATTCCTCCAAAAATAAATCCGGCTTAGGTTACACAATAAAATGGCAACTGAATAGTAAGCGAGATGACAAATAGGTTTCATGAAATGAAAAAATTACCCCATCACATTATGCAATACAAACTGCATGTCGCTTTGGTCCACCTGCTTTTACTGCGTGAATATATCATTTTTAAGGTAAACAGCTGTTGAGTGGAAAACACAGCAACTAAGTTAACAGTATTGAAAAGTAAGGGAATATAACTATTATGATTTGCGGTGAAAACAACGTTGAACGTCTTAGGTGGCCCGAAGGGGGGAGCGCCATGGATAACAGCAATAATAATGGCTTTATCATTAAATCTATTTATTTTTATCATCAACTAAGCACTAAATGGCTGTACTTCAGGCGTCCAGCCTTTCGCCCTTCGGGCCAGCTGCGCTGTTG
Organism: Pseudoalteromonas neustonica; assembly: GCF_001653135.1. Classification (GTDB taxonomy): domain Bacteria; phylum Pseudomonadota; class Gammaproteobacteria; order Enterobacterales; family Alteromonadaceae; genus Pseudoalteromonas; species Pseudoalteromonas neustonica. Next base: position 7,558 of record NZ_BDDS01000021.1, on the reverse strand, counting down.
TTAAATGTTCCTGACATTTTGCTGGTTAATCGTGATTGCATAGGCACATACATCAATGAAAAACACCTTGACTAACCCAAGCAGCTTATCTTCAACCCAGCCTCTGCGATGCTCAAAAGACTGGCCTGTAGAACGGTCTTCCCCGAACAAGAAAGCACGACGAACGCAACGTGAAATACAGTGATAATACTTTGTATCAACCAAACTTATTTGACTTTTTCTTGCAGTTGCCATGTGACATCCAGGTCACTTTTCATGCGAATTAAAAGTTAGTAAAAAATATAAACTTTAGGATGGGTGTCATCGTTGTTTTCGTCTCATCGTTGTTTTCATCGTTCTGATTTGGTTTAAATCTACATAGGCCATACAGGCGATATCTTTGCTAAAGCAAGTAACTTGTCCTCAAACCACGCTCTGCAGTGTTCATAAGGCTTTCACGTAAAACAGTCTTCACCACATAAAAATGCTCGGCGAACACACCGAGAAATACAGTGATAGTATTTTGTATCAACCAAACTTATTTGACGTTTTCTTGCAATTGCCATGCATCACTCTGTTTTTTTCACACTCATTTAAAGCGAGTAAAAAATATGAAAATACAAAATTTAGGATAGGTGTTTTCCTATTTTTTTTTTGCTCTTTCTTTGTTTTTTGTTGTGTAACCACCTTCTACCTTGCTGGTACTCTTTTTATTTTCGATTCACCTTCATTGCTATACATCCAAGCTTCATCCCCAAGCCGTGATATTACAATGTAACCATTTAAATCTTCCCAGAAAAAAAACTCTAACGCACTCGCCTCTAGTTGCAAATCATATTGGTCGACCCTCCACTCTACAGCCCCACTAGGGAATTCAACTAAATCAGACAGTTTTTCTGGTGTTTTGTTATTTTCCAATCGGTATTTTTCTATCCCATTCACGACAACCATCAACTGTTGAGCCAAGGCAAATTCGGGCGCTATTCCTTTATCTTGTTTAGGGTTGAAAAAACTAGTAGCGATAATAATAAATACCAAAAAAATTACGATACTTAAAACTTTACGGTGTTTTTGACCAACAATACCTTCAATTTTCTTTTCCTGTTTGGCTGAATCTTCAATCCTAGTCGAATTAATTATTTGGTGAATCGTCTTCGCTGATTCATCTCTACTAGATGAAGTATGTTGCTGAAAAGACTTAGAATGACTTCCTATATTGACCAAATCATCTAAACCTGGCAAATCACAAAGAGAGGCAGAATTGGCAACACTGGGATTCACTTTTTGTTTTTTCTTATCTTTATTCAGTATTTCATCAAGGCTTTGGGGAGTCATAGTGGTACCATTATTGGCACCTCTATTGTTATAGCTACCACTTACTTTGTTTGCGTTACTATTCGTTTTCAAAATATCATTCAAGCTAGGCTGGTGAGTTCCATTGTTAAATGATTGTTTATCCTTTTTATCAGCCATACTGAAACCTACCTTTAAGGAGTATTAAACTGATCAGGTAAATCCGTTGACGATTTACCATCACCCCATGTCGCTGGATGATCTGGAACGGATTCAAGATTACAAGCATCACCATAGCAAGCAAATGTACATTTAAAGTGAGCGTCTTGTAGCACTACAACATTATAATTTTTGCAATTTGCATTGCCTTTATTGTACTTGTCAGCTTCAAATGCCTCTTGCTGTGTAACACAGCCTCTTGTTACATAACGGGAACCATCTTTTAAATTTTCAATAAAATTGGCAGCATAAGGAGCATCAACTGTACAGGCAGCCCCTGTGGTGACATGGCTTCGCTCACAAATAAATTTAGGGCCTCGACAAGTATGATTATTTGTTGAAGGGGCTAATGAGCACTTTGAAGGTTCTTTGGGATTAAAAACAAAACCGTTTTTACATTTTGCGACGCATTGTGCGGGAAAGTTCGTAGTCTTAGTTGCATAATTATTTCTGCTTCCAAAAGGGTTGTGTTGATCGCGTACAGCGACTGAAGTTTCCCCTATATATTCTTGTCCCGCTATTGAACATTTAGGATCATGATGCCCACAGTCTTGACCCACGGGACATTGTGCCGGCAAAGGGGCACTCGATGTATGGCACCTTCCATCCGAACCTAATTTTAAAGTGCCTGGACATTTTTTAAGTTGTGGTTTTACTATTGGTATTACACTTGGCGTTAATTGTTGTAACTGTGGTTGTGCTTGTGGTTGCAACTGTGGTTGTAGTTGTGGAACGACCTGAGGTTGTTTCTGTGTCTTAGGTAGCTGGCAGACTTGTTGCTGTTTACCGTTAGCATCTTTCACTTGTACTTTTTGTGTTCCAGAGGGGCAGCCCGCAGGCACATTAGGGTGTGCAGCCAAAAGTCCTGCTCCGTTAAGGCAGCTACTTGGGAGATACTTGTCATCAAGCGCTTTATTGGTAGACACTGCGCCACGCCCAATAGCATTGGCAGCATTAACGCAACGCCAAGAGCCATTATAAAAATACTCAAGTGCAAACGTATCTCTCACCCCAAGACCTTTTAAATCCATAGTAGGAAGAATATACCCGATAACTGAATTTTCGACTGGGTTGTTATTCGCTACAGGCACCCACTTCAAAGAAGTCATATGTACTTTTGGTTCAGAAAATGTTGCAATATCAAAGTTGGAGCTTTCAATACGTTTTTCAATGACCTTAATTCTTTCCGCATCGGCAAAAACAAAAGCTTCTGTAACCTGCGCACGTATTATGTAATCATTATACAAAGGAACCGCCACAACCGCGAGTATTCCAATAATCGCTACAACAACAATTATTTCTAACAAAGTGAAGCCCTGATTAGTGTTTTTTCGTAATATTTGAGCGTTCATACTAGAGTGTTCCTTTAGTCAGTATACTTTGTAGCTTATTAACGATTTCAGTAGGAGAGGTCATATTTTCATCGTATTCCATCGCATGCGCATGGAATTTATTCAACAATATTTTGGTTTCATTTTGATTTTGGGGGATTAAAAATAGCACAGGAGTCCCCGACCAAGCCAATTGCTCTCTCAGCTTTCCAAGCCATTTTTCTGGAGTAGACTGCATAAGGGCAGCATCAATTAAAATGGCAATAACTGAAGTATCTTTTTTCAAAATTTCGGAAGCCTTGTGTTCATTATTAACAAAGACTATTCCATATTGAAAACTTTCAGCTAGCATTGATTGAAGCTCTTTATTATCAGATATCAACAAAACTTTGAGACGATCCTCTGAAAGCGAGTTTGACCTTGAAAAATTATCTAGCAACATATTTGGTACTTTATTATTAACCACTGCAAGTTCACGCCAAAAATGTAAGCCCAGCTCACGCCCGACCTCTTGGACTGTTGTTTCACCAGAAACTATCCATTGCCCTGCGCTAACGGCCATCTGCGTCTGAAAACTGTTATTAGCCTCTGTTAAGTCATTAACGTTATTACAGCCACTTAACATTAATGTGCGCATCTCTGGTGATACTTCCATGACTTCAGTAATAGGAAGGCGGCCCATGTAGCCAGTATAATGACACTTATCACATCCTATAGCACGACAACCAGGCTGCTCACCGGTGATACGTTCATATTCTAATTCTTCAGGAAGGAGTGGCTTAGTGACCTTTACTTTACAGGATGAACATAGCTTTCTAACCAGACGCTGGGAAACGACACCAACCAATACATCAGCCAAAACCGATGGATTTATTCCAAGATCCAAAAGTCTAGGTACTGTCGCCATTGCGTCATTAGTATGCAACGTAGACAATACCAAATGCCCCGTTAACGCCGCTTGAGATGCGATTTTTGCCGTTTCAGCATCACGTATTTCACCAACCAAAACAATGTCAGGGTCTTGCCTTAGTATTGATCGCAACGTATCACCAAAAGAAAGACCTTGAGCATCATTGACTTGCACTTGTGATATACCGGGTAAAACGTATTCCACCGGGTTTTCCAAGGTCATAATATTGACATCTACACTATTGAGTTCTGAAAGCAGGCCGTACAGTGTTGATGTCTTCCCCGACCCAGTAGGCCCCGTCAGCAGTACAATTCCCGAGCCGTAGGATACAAGTCGTTTTAGTGCATGATAATCAGAAGGGGAAAAGCCACTATTAACTAAAGAAAACTGCTTGCCTTGCTCAAGAAGGCGACACACGATTCTCATGCCATCAAATACGGGCAATAAAGACAATCTAACGTCAATTTCACGTTGACCATAAATTAATCGCATTCGTCCATCTTGAGCAGTTAGGGGGTTCAGCTCTAGCCCTGCATTCATAGTAAAATAGCGAGACAAGCCTTCGTGCTGCTGCTTGGGAAACGATGCAATTCGCTCTAAAACACCATCAACTCGAAATCTAATTGCAGCCCCACCAACCATCGGGTGTATATGAATATCAGATGCCCTTTTATCTATAGCAGAGCGTAAGATGGCTTTCGCTAACTGGGGAATTTCACCTTCATCGACTAACGCAACGGTTAGATCAATAGCCCTATAGTCGTGGTTAATTGTCGAAAAGAGCCGTGTAAGCCCAATATCAAATTCTTCAGGAGACAAAATAGCCAGTTTAAAGTCACCCATCAGAATAAAACGTATTTGATCATAGTACTCGGGAAGTCGACGAGGATCATAAGTTGCAATAACCGGTTTATTAACACTCAAATCAAAGGGCAATATGCCCATATCACGACAAACCTTTTCACTAAAAGGGTTATCTCTGGGAGGTTTAAATTCTTGTATATTAATACTGTCTGTAGAATAAGTTAAAGAAAGTGCGTTACAAATTGCGCTAGCAGGTAATCTTAGTGTTGTTTGCAATTGATGCCAAGCTTCACGGGCATCCATTGAAAGATTATAGTTATCTGGTAGTACAAGCTCAGGTTTTGAACTAAGCAGAGCATCCAGAAGCCAATGTGTTGATGTTCGTACCATTAGAGCCTCCTGCCTTTATTTACTAGACATCACTTTATATAACGAGCCTGTAGAATAACTCGTTTTTAATTTATTTTTATTGATGCTTTAAACATAGTTGAGCTCTCATTTTAATTCAATCGGCTACTTCGATTTTACGTAAATATAAAAAGAGGACTGATGTTGTTTTAATGGGCGTTTTAGAAGGTATTGCAGGTGTTTAAGTGGCTTATTTGAGGTGATAAGGGGTTACCCCTATTAATGTATCGTGTTTCTCAGCTTTTCTAGATTATGAACAAGGCAATACAGCTGCCGCAAAATAAAGTGAATGTATTCACTTTCGCTTGTCCGCGTAAGGTCAATTTGTTCATGCCTTTATTGACTGTAATATTTCGCTTTTTACCATAAGGAAAGCAGATTCTATACAACCGAGTCTTTTACCATTACTTTATAAAATATTGTCGTCGCCCCAGTGGGCTGTCTATTTTGGCCTTCATTTTGTCAATGTAGCTGAGCTGTTTACGCGACTCATCATTTTTAAACTGCACTTGTCGGCCTGTTTTTATTGGTGGCTTTCACATGCATTGCTGTTGCAGTGGGCATACTTTGCAATCTTTTAAGTAACCGCAGAATCGCGTGTATTCTTGATTGTGACTCTTTACATTAATCCCGCTTCGCCACATACCATTGCCTGCGGGGCAGAGGCAGGTTTGGGTTGCTTCATCATAATGAAAGTCCTCTGAGGTAAATAAGCGAGGCTTGCCATTACGCCTTTTTAGTCGGCGCTTTTCTTGCTCTGTTTCATACGTTTTACTGTCTTTAAACAACGTTTCGTTTTCTAAATTGATTATCCGCAATGTAAGTATCAAAGCCACTTTGCGCCATAAACTCAAGATTCACTTCGCTGTTAAACCCACTGTCTGCGGTAAACTTTATGGTGTGATTATCTGCTTCTTTTTTTGTATTGAGCTTAGCAAGCTGTTGTTGTAATTGCTTAACCGCTGGCTGCAAGGTTTGTTGCTCGCCCACTGAACCCCATGCCTGTGCTTGCCATTATTTACCCAATGCAAGTATTTGATGTTTATCGTCATTAATCGCAATGCCATTGTAGCCTTGGATTGTCCCTTTTGACGTGGTCATTTTCGCGCTTTACTCGTCCTATCCATGGACTCGCCTTTCAGGCCAGCTACGCTGTTAAAATTCATTCCCTATAAATTTGTCTTTGCTCGCATTTGATTTTAATTTACAGCCATCAATGGCAAACATATTACGACCTATCAACCCTTCTTCATCACATATCATCAGTACTTGCGTAAATAATGGCTCGATCTGTTCATGCATTTTCGCCACGAAGCCCGCTATCGATGTGTAATGCGGTTGGATATCACCCGACACACTCATGAATAAGATATTGTTCTCACAGGCTTTGGCAATACGGCGACTACTGATTAATCCATGCGCATAACCGAGTAAAATAATCTTTAACATCACCGATGGCGGATACGCCGCCGCGCCTGTTTTGTCGTTGTTATACCACGCGTCAAAGCCCGACAAGTCGAGTTTATTTTCGACAATATAACAAAGCGCATACTCAAATGTGCCTGGCAGGATTTACTCAGAAAAATTAATAGGACTGAATTTATTTTGGCAGGATAAGTCAGGCTTGTAGTTGGCCATAACAGTTTACCGTGGGTGAATAATATCTATTAGATCACAGTAACCCTGTGGGTTCAAGGTTAAAAAACAATCAATTATAAAAGTACCGAATTAGTTCCTGAAAAGAGTAATCCTACAGTCACAACCCCCACTAAGAGGCAAAAAATTGTTGCCTAAATTTAGCGACGCAGGAGCAAAAAGCCAACTATTTTTTGTCCTTTTAAGTGACTTGTTATATTTTTATACCATAATATATTATATATAGGTACTTATGAGGTTTTACATCATGGCTAAAAATACAAGCGTTACACTAGGCGATCATTTTGATCAGTTTATAAACCAACAACTTAACACTGGCCGTTATGGCTCAGCAAGTGAAATCGTTAGAGCAGGATTAAGAGCCTTAGAAGATCAAGAAGCTAAGCTTTTATATTTACGTAATATGTTAATCCAAGGCGAACAAAGCGGTGTTGCCAAGTACAGCTATGAAAGCTTATTGACTGAATTAGATAAAGATAACCATTAATGAATAAGTTTGTATTATCTTCGAAAGCCAAAACAGACTTAATTAAAATAGCTAAATATACCCAAATAACTAGGGGGCTAGCTCAACGGAATGATTACCTAAAAATATTAGATAACACGTTCCATTTATTAGCTGGTGATCCCGAGCTAGGTATTAACTGTGATTATATAAGAGAAGGTTACAGCAAATACCCACAAGCTAGCCATGTTATCTATTATAAAGAGTATAAAAACAGTCAAATATTTATCGTGAGAATATTACATAAAATTATGGATGTTAACTCCGCAATCTAGAAAAATATAACGTGGCTGTAGAATAACTCTAACAGCCAAATTCAATTAAAAAACAACAAATTAGACAGCCATTCTAATTGAGCCAACATCACTATTCCACTAGATTTACTTTTTAGGTTATGAATTTACTTTTTATTAATGGGTTGCTTTCATTCCATCCATTAAATAAGTTATTAGT
>NZ_BDDS01000020.1 GCF_001653135.1 Pseudoalteromonas neustonica | reverse complement strand
TATGGTGTCGATTTAATAGTTTACCAATGGATCGGCAGCTTTCGCCACTATTGAATCGATAGTAGATAGCTTTTCGTTCGAAACTGTTAAGATGTTCGTAAGACATTCTGAATTCCCTCGATAATGAGTTTGGTCGCACTTACTACATTAGCAAATATTTCAGAATGTCATATTTATTGGTGGGTTATGGTCAGTGGTGCACTTGGAACCTGAATTCGGGAACCAGTGCTGTGTTCATGTAAATTCAGTAAGCAGTGTCACTTAAAAACAGCAGAGCTAGCTATTTGAGCCAGCGCCACTAATTAGTGGCACTGACACAGACTGTACGGCCTGCTGCTAGCATGTGCGCAGTTCTACTGGGATTGGCTGCGCACTTGATAGCCTTTACACGGTAATTGAACCTGCTCTATTACACAAACGAGGCCATCCTTTTAGCTTGTTTACAATTAGTCACTATTAGACCAAGTTAAGATACCCTTCATCTCATTTTCACAACTTATAGGATTACTCTCCGTGCTCTTTATAATTACGTATACCCATGACTCAATTGAATCTTCTAGCTTTGTAGTATCAACTGAAATTCCGTTTGTTTCAGGGTTATTTTGCAATAGCTTATCTATAGACATTGCCAACTTTGTACTAACTGATTCTGAGTTTTTAAAAAGCTGACTTAATTTATATTCTAGAGAAGATTCAAAATCATAAGGGTCGCAATCAAAATTGAAAGGAACAAAATACCCTTCCATTTCAGAATGAAAGCAAGCTGTCCCTCCAGTCTGGTTAAAGTAAACGCAATTAGATTTAGCCTGAATAATTAAACCAGCGCCTACCATGTCCCATAAACATATCTTCATTACTTTATTTTCCTTTTCTAAAACGAGTGAGGGCTATGAATATATGAGTCAAGCACAACCCCTTGATTTGCAGCAGCCCTAACAAATCTTTGGTCTGAAGTAATAGTTCGAATACCAAGTCTATCACCTGTTCCAAATATTCGTTGATCTGGCATTTTTATAGTTCGCGTAGGGAGCAAGTTCATAACTCTTATAAATGGCATGTCCGGAATAGCGCTGACCGTTGATAAAAACGCGGAAGCATTTGCTATCACGTCTGGTCTACCATTACGCCTAACAGCAACTACAAATTCGCCAAGAGCAGTTTGAGTCATCAATCGAGCATTATTACCCATAGCTGCAAGGATTTCACCTTGAATGGGTGAAGCTGGGCCTGATAGCGCCCTAGCCGTGCCAGTATCAATATTGATAGCACCTTGCCTAACTCGTTCTAGAGTTTCATTTTCTGTTAATGATTCAGCTGGGGGATTAGAAAAAATAAACTGGACAGCCACTTTAATTGAGCAAATAAAACTGCGCTACTAAGTTTACTCTTTTGGGCTAAAAACTTATCTCTTCTTGAATTCAATTATCAAACTTTAGGGTGGGTGTCATCTTTGCTTTTCCTTAAAAAATGACAGGCGGATGTTATTACTTTTATTTAACATCTACAATCATCTCTTTGTATGGAAAACACAATAAAACCACATTTTAGTAACAAGTCAACCACATTAATTCAGAAAAACAAACAACCTTACTACCCTATTTTTACCTCAATTATATTCTCTGCTTTTTTGCAGTAAATAAAGCATGTGATAACTTTTAAACCCATCAGCAAGCATGCATAAACCCTAGCCATCTGGCTAGGGTAATTAAAAACTAATTTTTTCTACATTATTAATTATGTAGATTAATTATCGCTTTTATAATTTCATCCGGGTGCTGAAATACAGCCATATGATCGCTGTTGTTCAATGGCACATATTGACCGCCTGATTGCTCACTGATCAAGTAACTCCATTGTGTTCCTTCTTGCTGCCATTTAATGAGGCCATCAACATACTCGGGCTCTGCGTTTGCAATATCATGCGACTCAAAGTCAGTATCTATGACTGTAATAGGCACTGAGGTGGCTATATCACTGTTGAGCACGCTGGCTAAGTCATCATGGTAATTCATGATTTCTTTTGCCCGGGTTACTTGTTTATCAATTTGTGCTCTGCCTTGACTAATGAGATCAAAATACGGCCAATTCATATCATTTTGATAATCTACAGGAATAAGTTCATTCATTTCTTCGCGTTCAGCGGCTAACTTACCCAATGTTCTTTCGGTCCAATTACCCTGCTGTATATGTTCAATAAGATCGCCCCCAACTTCTCTGTACCACGATACTGGCCAGTCTTGATATAGACTGATTGAATGAGGGAGTAAAATATCAGGGTCAATCCAGAGCATGCCTTTAAGATTGGCTGACGCGTGTGAATCTGGAGACACTTGCCACAAATGAGCCAAAATATTTGCGCTTGCAAAGCTCACCACTATTAGCTCATCTTCGTTGAGGACATTAAGGGTTTTATCTAATGCAGACACAAACGATGCATATGATGGTTGATCTACATCACTGCTAAACCCATTACCAAAGCGCTCAATAACGTGTACGCGATGCGTTTTTGCAATTAACGGCTGCAACAATGAAAACCACGCACTGTCACTATGAAAGTTTTTATTAAACCCTGAGAGTAAAATAATGGCAGGGCCGCTATGCTCTAGGCCCATACTACGTACATGCACATCTTTACTTGGCTGCGAGCCAACACGGTATAAACTTGAGTGAATATCTAGCTTATTTAAGCTGACTGAATCAAAAAAACTGATCACTTCCTCAGTGGTATTAAAGCCAGTAAAGCCCCAACTATGCCCTCCGCCTTCAATAGCCACTAACTGATTAATGTGTGTGTCATTTTTATATACATATTTGGTCGTTACATTGGTTTTTTCAACTTCGACTGGCGACTCTATATCGTTTTCTTTAGCAATAAGTTCTATTGCATATTCACTGGCTATAAGCCCAAAATTTGAATGAGTTAGGCCATAATAGGGCAATGTTTTGTCATTTTTACCATGCACCATCATATAGTGTGTATTATTTTCAACGTAGCAGCTTTGTGATAATTGCACCGACATTGGCGATGCAACCGACGCTATCGCGTTAAACTGTAAGTCACTATTACACATTAAATTTTGTGCAAAAAGCCCCCCTTGAGAAAATCCAACAGCATAAAGTTCATCATCTATGATGTTGTATTTTGTTTTAACATCTGCAACAACCTCATCTACAAAACCTAAATCATCAATTCCGAGCCGGTGTGGCTTATTGCAATCACACCCTTCATTCCATTCTTCAACCTTTGATTGCGGATAAACAACAATATAATTGTCTGATGCAGATTCAAGAGCCGACATACTACGCATGCTTTGTGCCCCTTGTCCGGAGCCATGAAAAGCCAATAGTAATTTATAGGCTTTTTTTGAGTCAAAGTTTTTAGCTGGCAGTGAAAGGTAATAACTTCGCCCATTTAAATTTGTTTTATTTACATCGCTCTCTGGTGGCTTAGATACAGGAGAAGCAGATTTATTGTCGGTGCCATTACAACCTGATAATAGCCATGTTATAGCGACTATTTTTAATAAACAATATAGATAACTACGCATTTTTTTTACTCTTATTAAACATGGAAGCTTAGCAAATCATGTATTTACATCAGCTCACATAGTTCGAGCTTATGTTTTTGTTATGTTTGTGTTATGTTTTAAAATATAAAGTTATTTCAATATGATAGAGATTAGTATGACGGTACACATTGCAAGTGTAATGTTTGATGCAAACCAGCGAACATTGGTAAAGGGCACTCAAAGTCGCAATCTTGAACCTAAAGTATTTAACTTTTTAACAGCTTTATTGGCAGCTAATGGGCAAATTGTCAGTCGTGATCAACTCATAGAAAAAGTATGGAACAACCGTGTTGTAGGTGAAGGCGCAATAAACAGAACCGTGTCTTTATTACGTGGGCATTTTGCTGCATTAACCGATGAAAACATTATTGAAACAGTACCAACTCAAGGTTACCGGCTCATTGCTTGTCTTGAAGGTTTGAGCAAAGACCCTATTGAGCCCGTATTAAATGAAATTACCGCTACTGAAAATAAAAAAAGCACATGGTTTTTCATAAAAGTAAGCTGCGTTATTACCTTCATTTTACTCTTTTTAGTGGCGCTTATTAGTTATTTTATTAAACCAGATAGTTTTACTCATTCAAACACGCTATCACTTATTAGCGCCCCATTAATTGCACTCAACGGATCGGAGTATAAACTATCTACAACGGATTCTGGCCAACACATTCTATTTCATCACCTAGATGAAAATAATAACCAAGCAGTGTATTTATATGATACAAAAACACATTCAAAAAAGAGAGTATTAACAGATTCACTCGCCACCATTAACGCCAAAGGAACGCAACTTGTTTATGCAACGAACATTGATAAACAGTGTTCGATTGCTATTTATTATGTCGCAACACAAAAGCAGCAGCCTTTATTTACCTGTGATGAAATACCAACATCATTAGTATGGGGAGAAAATAACACCTTTTACTTTACTAAGCGCTTTAGTAAATCGCATCCGTACCAGGTATTTAGCTATAACGTAAATACAGGCAGGTTAAAACAAATAACCAACCCCACCAGCAAAAATAACACCAAAGGTGATTTTAATTTTAATTACAACCGTCATACCAATCAGCTTGCCGTTCTTCGTTATATAAATGATAACCAATCTCATATTATTATCATCAACGATGATCATGTCTTAACAGAGCACACTGTTGATTTGCGAATAAATAACCTGCTATGGCACCCTAATAATAACGATTTAATTATTGCTGATAGTGCAAGCCTGTACACTCTAAAAACCGCTAACAGCCACTACTCATTACTTAAAAAATTAGACTTTAAAATTAACTCATTGGCTCTTTTGCAAAGTGATAATGGCCCTTCTCTATTGATCAGTAATCTCAACGCTGTAAGTGACATTGCAAAGTATAATATTAAACAAAAAACACACATTACATGGCAACAAAGCGCTCGAACAGAATTATTACCTCGAATGAAAGCTGACACACAACTTATTTTATCAACACGCTATAAAAGCCATCATTGGTGGAGAATAAAAGGTGACAACGCCCAACTAATTAATGTTGATTTACCGTTTGAATTACAGTTTGTTCGCTATGAGCTTTCAGATGATGGTAAGCGTGTGCTGTTTAGCAAGCATGGTGATATATATGAATTAAATATTGATGAAAACACGTATCAGCACGTTTTCACTGAATCAAAAAATAGCTATGTTGCCAATTACGATGCGAATAATAATGTTATTTACAGTGGCAACTCTTCTGGTAATTGGCAACTATGGCACTACCAAAGAAGTAGTGGCCAACACACGCAACTTACCGTAAATGGTGGTTACAGTGGCAGAATAATTGGTGAATACCTGTATTACTCTAAATTTACGGTCGATGGCTTATGGCGAAAAAAATTAGACCATCCAAATGAAGAGCTGATAATTAAAGACTTTAATCGTATTAATTGGTTAAATTGGCAAATTATCAATAACCAGCTGTATTTCTACAGACAAGAAACCGGTGTATGGGCATATAATATTGACACACACATTGAACAATTGCTGTTGCCAAAAACGAATGATTTTATCCATCAATATACAATATCGCCTGATCAACAGTATATTTATTGGGTTCGGTTGAAGGCACTCCAAGGAGATATTTACCAGTATGCGTTTTAAATCCATTGTTTAAATTATCAAAGGCTGAGATAAAAAATATTTAAGCGCAATAGTAACCTTGGACCAAATTTAAAAAGAGATATGCCTGTACGCAATGTGGTTATTGGGAAGAATTCAGTGCTAAATATTGTGAACGCTGCTTTCACACTTTTACCCATGAAGATAAATGGAAAATGCGCAACGCTTACCGCAAAAATCGCAACGAAAACTGGCACCACTCAGTATATTTAGCTGTGTTTTTTTTATTTATTATCGGGTGCCTAATCTTTTAATAGTTTTCGTCCTCACTAGACACTGTCACACTTAAGTCTTCATCCATATTTTCAAAAACCAAAAAGTTAATGGGCTTACAACAAACCTGACAATCTTCAATATATTGCTGATCAACATCTGTTGGGTCGAGCAGCACATCAATACTCTCGCCACAATATGGGCATGCTATTGTTTGTTCAGTTAGTTGATTCATATTATCGCTCCAACGTAGATTAATACGCTCGTTTACTTTCGTATATGCGTAAAGGTTACGCTTTTATAGAGTCTCCCATGGCGAGCAAATATCAATTAGACAACCATTAGGATCTTCAATTAAAAAGCGACGCTGCCCGTAAAATTCATTATGAGGCGCTTGCAAAATAGGTATCTTCATACACAGCGCTTTTCCATAAGTGCTATCAACACTTGCTACAACAAAAGTAACGTACATACCTGTTGGCGACTGTTGGAACTTTTTTGGCACTAAGGAGTGATCCTTTTGAATAATACCATATTCAATTGAATGATCGTCTGGCGAGCAAAGTTGTACATACCAATCACTCTCATATTTAACAATAAAACCAAGTAATTCTACATAGAATTTTTTACTTTCTGGTAAATTATCTGAGCATATATTTGTTAAAATTTTCATTCCATCTCCTTAGTAAGCGGCACAACTTCGGTGCAATTAACTCATTCCAAAATCACTTTTGAACCTTTAATGAGTATTTAACCTTAAGTACTTTAATATAGCAAAAAGCGCAGCTAAGAGCCGCGCTTTACTTAATTAGTTGTACTTATGCTCTTTTTAAAAAAAGCCAAGCGGATCTTCGCTGTAACTTACTAACAAGTTTTTAGTTTGTTGGTAATGATCAAGCGCGAGTTTGTGGGTTTCGCGGCCTATGCCTGACTTTTTATAGCCGCCAAAAGCAGCGTGAGCTGGGTACATGTGATAGCAGTTGGTCCACACGCGTCCTGCTTCTATCTTACGGCCAAAGTGATAGGCACGGTTCATGTTGCGGCTCCACACCCCTGCACCTAAACCAAACTCTGAGCTATTGGCTAACTCCAGCGCTTCAGCTTCATCTTTAAAGGTCGACATTGAAATAACTGGGCCAAAAATTTCTTCTTGAAATACCCGCATATCGTTAGTGCCTTTAAGCAAGGTTGGCTGAATATAGTAGCCACCGTTTAACTCGTCACTTAATTGCTCAATATTGCCACCGGTGAGTACTTCTGCGCCTTCTTTTTTACCAATTTCGATATAGCTAAGGATTTTATCAAACTGTGCTTTTGAAGCTTGTGCACCCACCATGGTTTCGCTATCAAGTGGATTACCCCGTTTGATTTGCAAAGTACGCGCTAAAATACGTTCAATAAATTGCTCGTAAATATCTTCTTGAATAAACAAACGCGATGGGCAAGTACACACTTCGCCTTGGTTGAAGTACGCAAGTACCGCGCCTTCTATTGCTTTACTTAAGAATGAATCATCTTTTTCCATTACGTCATTAAAAAATATGTTCGGTGATTTACCACCAAGTTCAACAGATGATGGAATGATATTATCAGCTGCGCATTTTAAGATATGAGAGCCAACTGGAGTTGAGCCCGTAAAGGCAATTTTAGCAATACGGGTGCTCGTCGCCAGAGCTTCGCCGGCTTCTTTACCAAAGCCGTTAACAACGTTTAGAACGCCTGCAGGTAGTAAATCGCCGATAAGTTCCATTAACACTAAAATTGAAGCCGGTGTTTGCTCTGCCGGCTTTAAAATCACACAGTTACCCGCCGCAAGCGCTGGCGCTAACTTCCACGCAGCCATTAAAATAGGGAAGTTCCACGGAATAATTTGCCCAACCACACCAAGAGGTTCATGAAAGTGATAAGCGACTGTGGTCTCGTCAATCTCACCAATACTGCCTTCTTGTGCGCGAATACAGCCTGCAAAATAACGAAAGTGATCAGCTGCTAATGGAATATCTGCTGCGAGTGTTTCACGAATCGCTTTGCCGTTATCCCATGTTTCGGCCACGGCCAGTAACTCAAGGTTTTGCTCTATCCGATCAGCTATTTTTAATAGTATGTTGCTGCGTATAGTCACTGAGGTTGTTCCCCACGACGCTTTTGCTGCGTGTGCTTTATCAAGAGCCAATTCAATATCAGCTTTATCTGAGCGTGGAATTTGGCAAAACACTTTACCATTTACAGGGCTTATATTATCAAAGTATTGGCCGTTTACAGGCTCAACCCATTGTCCGCCAATGTAGTTACCGTATTGAGGTTTAAAATTAATGAGTGCGCCATCAGCACCGGGGTTTGCATAAATCATTGTGTGATTCCTGTTCA
Source organism: Pseudoalteromonas neustonica (assembly GCF_001653135.1). GTDB lineage: Bacteria > Pseudomonadota > Gammaproteobacteria > Enterobacterales > Alteromonadaceae > Pseudoalteromonas > Pseudoalteromonas neustonica. The sequence goes on along the minus strand of NZ_BDDS01000020.1, from coordinate 64,952 downwards.
AATTGTTGAGTTTGACTTAACCTGGGTTAATTAACGTCCAGCGAGTAGTTGTTGTTTATTTATCCGCCACCTGTTGACATTAGCCTATAAGAAGCTTAAAAACTTGATTAGCTGTCCAAAAAACATGTCTGTGCGTCCATTGTTTAAAGGAGATAAAATGACTGCATCACTACCAACGAGCAACCTCACGAGAAAACGCCAAGCAGTTGATGTGCTTATTGAAAATAAAGTCACCTTTGCAGCAGAAAATGCCGAACTCAGTATTTACGATACCTACCAAGATGCACAAAAAGTTGCCCTACACTCAAGTGAACTACTGTTTTGCGGGATGATTAGTGGTAAAAAAGTGATGCATGTTGCTGATAGTGACTACCATAAAGAATTTTTACCTCAACAATCATTTGTACTCGCCCCCGAGCAAGGTGTATTAATTGATTTTCCACAGGCATCAATGCAGCAGCCCACGACTTGTTTAGCTATTGAAATAAGCTGCGATAAAATTAGCCAAGTGGCTGATGCACTTAATATGCAACAACAAATAAGCAGTGATGACTTTTTTCAGTACATACCTAACCTAGTGCACGCACAGCACAATCAACAAACTCAACAATTACTGGAGCGTATGATTGGTCTATTCAGTGAAAACGAGCAAGATCGTCATTACTTAATTGATTTATCCGTCAATGAATTAATCACCCGCCTGCTACAGCAACAAAGCCGTGATTTATTACTCGCTAATTGCCAACATGCTGCTCCATGTCCATTAACTGATGCACTGTATTTTATGAAAGAGCATCTTAATCAAACACTCGATATTGATACGATCTGTAAAATAGCGTGCATGAGCCGTAGTAAGTTTTATCAACAATTCAAACTGGCCTTTGGGCAAAGCCCTGCTGCATATCAACAACAACTTAGATTAAAAAAAGCGCGTCAACTTCTGCTATCAGGGCAACAAATAAGCAAAGTTTGCTATGATATTGGTTTTACGAACCCCAGCCATTTTAGCCGTTTATTTAAGCAATATTTTGGCGTTTCACCAAAGAATTTGCTATTAAATAAATAACAACATTTTTGCCTAATTCAGCAAAGCCGTTTAGAATCCAGATTAGTTAACTTTAAATTCTCTTTTAATAAAAAAGACAGGAAAGCTGCATGTTCGTCTCGAGTAAAACGTATTTATCAATAAAAAATCAAAATGATGCGCTAGTAAAGGAGATCGAAACATTAAAAGCGAAAAACAAAACCCTCTTTGATGAAAAGCAGCATTTACAAACACAGCTTAATGATCAAAGAAAAAACGACATACAAGTATTTCAAGAAAGCTTACTTACAAGCTCTATTGATTGTATCACTCAAATTGAAGGAGTTCGTCAAACCGTTTTAGAGTCGTATTTAACCATTGATGAAGAAAGTAAAGTTAGCTACCAAATCAATGAACTACTTGATAACTCAAATGTTTCACTTAAGCATATTGTTCATGAAATGGAAATTATGGCAAAAAAAATGGGAAGTATGACCGAAAACATTTCAGGCCTTTCAAGTATGGCTGATAGCATAAATACGTTTGTAGTTACCATTTCGAAAATTTCAGATCAAACAAATCTACTAGCTTTAAATGCAGCAATTGAAGCTGCACGTGCAGGTGAAGCTGGTAGAGGCTTTAGTGTGGTTGCTGATGAAGTTAGAACACTTGCCACTAATACAAATCAATCTGCACAGGAAGTGTCTGAACTGGTTAAAGAAATTATTGCCAAAACAGGTGAAACCGTAGAGTCAGTTTCAGATATTCAACAAAATAATGCCCAGCTTTCTACCAATTTCGATTCTTTAAATAACGATTACAGTGCAATTATCAGTCACTGCACCAAAATGAAAGACACTATTACGAGTGCTGCAACGCGCTCATTTATTCAAACCGTTAAGCTAGACCATATAGTTTGGAAAGGCGATGTTTATGCTGTTGCAAACGGTACTAGTAAAAAATCAATCGACGACTTTACAGATCACACAATGTGCCGCTTAGGGAAATGGTATAACTCTGAACAAGCTCAGAACTTCAAAAAACTTAATGCTTTTAAACAACTTGAAGAGCCACACCGCGAGGTACACCGTAATGGTGTTGAAGCGTTAGTACTAATACATAACGGTGAAAGAAGTAAAGCAATCAAACATATAAATAAAATGGAAGCTGCTAGTGAGCGCGTGATGAATTTGCTTGATGAGCTTGATAACCATTAACTCTGTTGCTCTATAAATTACGCATTTAACCTGCGATCGAATAAAACTAAATATGTACGCATGAGCGTTAAATATTTAAAAGTACGGCATAACTATAATATTTTTTAGTTGACTAAAACCTTATTCAAGCTTATTTTCTCGCTGATGTTTTTATCGGCACAACAATAGCGGTGCACCCTCTGCACCGTCTGGCGATAAGCCAACGCACTTCACTGTATTTATAAGTGACATTTGCGTGCAAAAGCAGTGACTTGGAATATAAGCCTTTGAGCTAACATTCTTTGTTTTTGTTAAGTCACTTGGGCCAATCACTCAAGTACTTTTTATTTTGTGAATACTTAAATGCTTGAACCTTCTGCGCTAAGTCTTGTGCCACCCATTGTGGTGGTGATATTGGCGATCATTTTACGCCGTCCTATTTTATCTCTACTTATGGGTTCCTTAGTTGGCCTTGCCATGCTTGATCCTGTTGCGATGTTAAGTAATTTTGCGGCTGCGTCTTTAAAAGTGATGGTCGATGAAACCATTGGCTGGCTTATTTTAGTGTGTGGTGGCTTTGGTGCGTTAATCGCATTATTGGTGCGTACTGGTGGCGCAGCCGCATTTGGCAGCTTTGCACTGCGTTTTTGTAAAGGCCCGCGTTCATCATTAATGATGACTTTTATCCTCGGTATCGTGATTTTTATCGACGATTACCTCAATGCACTTACCGTGGGTGAAACCATGAAGCGCATTACCGATAAATTTAAAATCAGCCGTGAAATGCTCGCTTATGTGGTTGACTCTACCGCTGCGCCAATTTGTGTACTCGTACCTTTATCTACCTGGGCGGTCTTTTTTGGTGGCTTGTTGGTTGATAACAATATTGCTAGTGAAGGCCAAGGGATTGCTGTGTATATGCAAGCCATTCCTTACATGCTGTATGCCTGGTTTGCGGTATTGCTAGTGCCCTTAGTCGTGCTGGGTGTTATTCCATTATTTGGGCCGATGAAAAAAGCACAGCAATTAGCCATGCAAGAGCAGGCACAAGTAGACCCGGCACAATATAACGAAGTACAAACTGCTGACGAATACGCAGTTAAAGCAGTAGAAGAAAGCTTTGAAAGCGCAGATAACCACGGCAAACTGTACAACTTTTTATTGCCAATCTTATTGCTCGTTGCCTTTACTGTGTATTTCGATATTGACGTATACAAAGGGCTATTAGCTACATTTGCAGTGACAATCCCTATTTATATGCTGCAAAAATTAATGCCCTTTGCTGAAATGATCGAAAAAATGCTTGATGGTTTTAAAAGCATGATCCCAGCAATTGCCACTGTAATTGCCGCGTTTATTTTTAAAGACGTGTGCGATAAACTATTGCTACCGCAGTTTGTTATTGACTCACTCAGCCCATTTATGACCGCGGACTATTTACCTGCGGTGGTGTTTTTAGCGATGGCAGTACTGGCGTTTGCTACTGGCTCAAGCTGGGGTATTTTTGCGGTCACTATTCCGATTGTAATGCCGTTAGCTGTCGCGGTTGACGCGAATATTCCGCTGGTAATTGGTGCGCTGCTATCAGCATCATCATTTGGTAGCCAAGCCTGTTTTTACTCAGACTCAACAGTCCTTGCGGCACAAGGCTCAGGCTGTAACTTAATTAGCCATGCGGTTACACAATTACCCTATACGTTCATCGCAGCAGCGTGTGCTTTTATCGGGTTTTTAGTGATAGCCTAAGTAACCAAAACTCGGGATAATAAATCTATCTCCAGTGGCTATTTTCAACGCTAACTACGTTGAATTTACTTGAAATAGGCATTCGACGCGTAAATTCGCCTTGTTATCCCTGAAAATCTCCGATTGGAGAGTTGAGTGAATTTTTATATTATTAAATCAATACGTTAGTAGATACTTAACCCGAGTTCAGGTAAGTATCTGCTAATAAAAAATCGATTACAGGTTTAGGGCCTATTTATCTTTTGAGGTTAAACATGCGCTGCCCAAAGGGTTCTTCCTAGAGGCGATTAACTCTTTGTTACCTACACGGATGTAGGTAAGGGGCGTTAGCAGGACGCGGAAGCTTTGCTCGATTTTTACTTACCCCACTCGATTCCAAACCTCGCGCCGCGATTAAATCGCCCCTAGATTGAACAAATTTTAATCCTGAAATATCAACAGCCCCTAATGTAATCGATTTTACATACACTCAAAATAAACGTTTAAAATTTTCCAACTGATTTTACTGAATCAGTTAATGAGGCCGCCCCAACATAGCCGATCATACTTGGGTTTTTACTGACTAAGTCAATAACATCTGCATCATTTCCTACTTCTTTTGGTGGTGACCCTTTACCCGTAAAAATCAATTTTGACCAATAAGCTTTTAATTGGCTGCCCGATTTAGATAGTACATTACTATCAAACTCTTTACGCGCTGCAGAGCTTTCATCTTGATTTAATGGCACAGCTTGATTCCCATCGGAAAATGATTTCGCTTTCCCTAAAAAAAGCTTTGAAATTTCAGATTGATCAAAACTACTACTGTTTGATGGGTGAACAATAATAACAACCTCGGCATTTACTGAGTAACAACTAAGCAATAAAAGCGATAAGAATACTTTTTTAAACAATATCATAACTTATTCCTTAAAATACCAAATCAATGCCAAATGTGATCGACTCACTATCACCTGCAACGGCCAAATCAAAGGATTCATCATTCACTTTGTCAAATTGGACTTTAAAAGCCGCAGAGGAATGAAAATCCCAGCGTACGCCAACCGACGTTGTATCATGTTGTTCACCATCCTCGGCATCTTCTTCAAATTGAGAATAGGTAACATAAGGAGTGATGGTATCAAAGCGGTAGCCTAAGGTAATCATTGAGGTATCAAGGTTGCCATTTAAATCCAACCGATTTAGCTCTGTTAGTATAAATAAATTATCAAAATCTAAATTAACCGCAACACCATAAAATTTACCTGTTCGGCTAGTTTCACCATCAAATAATACTTGCTCACCTTTACGGTAGCGCTCATTTTTGTATGTCATATGAGTTAAGCGAACTTCAAACCAATCTTTGTTTAACTGCAGTACTCCACCAAGCATGTCACGCCAAATTTCACGCGTAGGCTCTTTGAAAAAAAACTCACTGAGCAGTTTATTTTCCTTATCGTCTTCTTCACCGTAATAAAGATTACCCATGACAGACCAATCACCAATCTCACCACTATAGAGTGCGTTAACACCGTTGTAGTTAAATATTTGCCATGTGTAATTATCAGCAGGTGGACGCATCCACACATAGGCATAACCTACGTCATAAAAATCTGAATAATAAAACAGCGGCAAACGCTTTTTACCTGCTTGGATCGTCCAATGTTCATTTATTTCATAAGATATGTATGCCCACTCGATTGTTGCATCAAAATCATTAGCCCCTCGGGCAACAATTTGACCTGTCATGGATAAACCTTCGGCTAAATCAGCATTAATTTGTAGGCCGAATAAGCTTTCAGGCTTAAATGAAATATCTTCTGAGTAAGCTGAAACAATCGGATAGTCAGCTAAAAAGGTAGGGGGTATATCGTATTGCGGGACTCCACTTCCAGATAAAACCTTACCGGCATTGATGCTGGTAAATCCTGAGAAGTTAATCTCGCCATAAGAAGCACCTGTAAATAAAATGCAATTCACAGTTAATAACCAATACAGCTTTTTCATCATTTGCGTTACCTTATGATATTAGTATTTTGCAATATGCAGTAATAAAACTAGCTTACCGTGAAAATTTTGCTCATTATTTATAATAAATTATTTTTAAATTAAGCATTAAATATTATTTTTTCCATCATAAATAACATCAATATAACGAGCAAAATGCTTTATAAGTGCACAGTAAAAACAATCTTAATTTCTATTTTTGATAAAAATGGGGGGCATCTACAAATATGAATACCCGCTATCAATTACTCAAAGTGCAACCACTACGAGATTTATTTTAACTAAGCCAAGACTATTACTTGTATGTAAGGGCTGAAAAAGCAGATAATTGCATCCATATAATTAATACACTCACTAAGTAATTTTTTTAGCCCTTGCTAAACTTACTTGTCAGTGCGCATTTAAGTGGAACTATTTAATGGAAATTAAAGTTAATTTTCTCGACAACCTCAGACTAGAAGCCAAGTTTGACGATTTCTCTGTGATCGCAGATCAACCAATTCGTTATAAAGGCGATGGCTCTGCGCCAAGTCCATTTGACTACTTTTTAGCATCATCTGCGTTATGTGCTGCGTACTTTATAAAAGTGTATTGTAATGCCCGTGACATCTCGACAGATGGTATTCGTGTTGCGCAAAACAACATTGTTGATCCTGAAGATCGTTATAACCAAATTTTCCAAATTCAAGTAGAGCTGCCTGAAAGCATTTCTGAAAAAGACCGTACCGGTATCCTACGTTCAGTAGATCGCTGTACAGTTAAGCGCGTTATTCAAACTGTGCCTGAATTTAAAATCGACGCGGTAGAGAGCTTAGATAATGACGCACAGGCCATGCTAATGGCAAAGCCTGAAGGTAGCGAAAACACCTTTATTTTAGGTAAAGATTTACCGCTTGAGCAAACCATTGCTGATATGACCGCAATTTTAGCTGACTTAGGCATGAAGATTGAAATCTCATCGTGGCGTAATATCGTACCAAATGTATGGTCATTGCATATCCGTGATGCGGCGTCGCCAATGTGTTTTACCAATGGTAAAGGCGCAAGTAAAGAAAGCGCATTATGCTCAGCCCTAGGCGAATTTATTGAACGCTTAAACTGTAATTTTTTCTATAATGATCAATTTCTTGGTGAAGAAATTGCCAACAGTGAGTTTGTGCACTACCCGAATGAAAAATGGTTTAAGCTCACTGATGATGACTCACTGCCACAAGGTATTTTAGACGACTATACACTGAGTATTTATAACCCTGAAGATGAACTGTGTGGCTCACACCTTATCGACACTAACTCAGGTAATGTTGAACGCGGCATTTGCTCAATTCCGTATGTTCGTCAATCTGACGGCGAAACTGTGTACTTTCCTTCAAATTTAATTGAAAACTTATTTTTAAGTAATGGCATGAGCGCAGGTAATAACTTTGCCGAAGCTAAAGTGCAGTGCTTGTCAGAGATTTTTGAACGTGCAGTTAAACGCCAAATTATTGAGCAAGAACTCGTATTACCAGATGTGCCAGACGCAGTACTTGCTAAATACCCAGCTATTGTTGCCGGTATTAAAGGCTTAGAAGAGCAAGGTTTCCCTGTAGTAATTAAAGATGCCTCGTTAGGCGGTCAATTTCCGGTTATGTGCGTTACCCTAATGAACCCAAAAACAGGTGGTGTATTTGCCTCATTTGGCGCGCACCCAAGTTTTGAGGTCGCTCTTGAGCGCAGCTTAACGGAGCTATTACAAGGACGCAGCTTTGAAGGTTTAAATGACGTGCCAAAACCTACCTTTAACAGTATGGCCGTCTCTGAGCCTGAAAACTTTGTTGAACACTTTATAGACTCAACCGGTAAAATTTCATGGCGTTTTTTCAGTGCTAAACATGATTATGACTTTGTTGAATGGGATTTTTCTGGCACTAACGAAGAAGAAACTGCAAGTCTGTTCGGCATCTTGAAAGACTTAGGTAAAGAAGCCTACATAGCGGAGTTTTCAGATATTGGCACCGCGTGTCGTATTTTAGTGCCTGATTATTCAGAAGTTTACCCTGTAGAAGACTTAATTTGGGATAACACCAACAAAGCCCTTAAATACCGTGAAGACATTTTAAACCTGCACAGTTTAGATGAAGATCAACTAGCCGATTTAGTAGAGCGACTTGAAGAAAGCCAGCTGGATAACTACACAGATATTATCACTCTAATTGGTGTTGAGTTTGATGAAAACACAGTTTGGGGCCAGCTAACAATCCTAGAGCTTAAATTACTTATTTATTTAGCATTAGGTGATTTAGAAGCAACGATGGAATTAGTTGAAACCTTTTTACAGTTTAACGACAACACGGTTGAGCGCGGGTTATTTTATCAAGCAATGCACGCCACACTCGAAGTGGCACTAGGTGAAGACCTAGAAATTGAAGACTACATTCATAGCTTCACTCGCATGTTTGGGCAAGAAGTAATGGATGCCGTGGTAGGTTCAATCAATGGCGATGTGCTGTTCTACGGTTTAACACCGACCAACATGCAACTTGAAGGGTTAGAGCGTCATCAGCGTTTAATTGACAGCTACAAAAAACTCCACGCTGCACGCGCTGCAAGAACTAAATAAACTTTATACTGCTTATAATACTCAAATTAAATTTAAGCACCTAGCATTGGCAGGTGCTTTATTTTTTTGTAGCGCAAAGCCAACGACAAACAATGCGCAAGTTCCTTGTTCGGCAATGCTTGCTCTAGCTCAAACACCAAAGCACGATTACCTTGATAGACAAAGGTATCGCCATATAGCTCTTTAAAGGTATCGATTAGTTTTGTTTTACAATTAAAATAAATACAAAATTGCTGCGGCGCTTTTTCTTTATAATCGAATCTTATTGTTGAACCACTTTTTGCGATATAACTCGGCTCACCCCACTTTAAAGTTTCCTCGACAGTAGTAATACCATCCTGCGCAGCTACCTGAAAAATTAAGTCTCTTATTTCATGTAATACAACCGCGATACTTTCAGGGTACGTCATAAATTTTTGTTTAACGCTATCTTGCATTTAGCTACCCTTAAAGAGTCGAAAAATCATGTTCTTTCGTTAACGTAAGTATATTTACTTGTTTATCTAAGTCTGTACTTTGATAGATTTCAAGTGTAGTTGAATTAGTTAAAAATAAACTCACATCAATGTAGCCGTTTACCTGTGCTGAAAACATTTTTCCCTGCCACTGTAACTCCTGAGACAAATTGGTTTGCTTAGCTGCTGCAATAACATCCTTAATAACTGTTAACCCAACAGCGTTCGAATTGTCATCATGGCGCTTTACTGTAATTCCACCTACATCCGCTGCAAATGTGATTTCTAGCCATGCGGGCTTTTCTGAATGTTTCCAGATACCTGCTATCGAATTAACTACGGGCTCATACCGGTAATGTCCGGTGATCTTATAACGAAACAATACGTCTTCTCGCTGCGGCCCTGATCCGATATTATGCACTATCAAAGGCGTTTTATTATCTACTGCGTATGTGTTTACCACAATGCCGATATGCGGCAGGTTACCTGGTAGGATCCAGGTGACAATATCACCCGCTTTATAGTTTTCAACATTGTTCGTAATCGGCAGCACAGTGCCATGACGTTTAAAAAAAGTTTGTAAGTTGGGCACTCTGCGATGATCGATATTACTATCGGGCTTAGTCAAAGCCCATATTCTTTTTGAAGGATAAGAAGAAAAGTTATCGCGCATGTCTTCATGCACTAATTGTTGTAAATCAACCCCCAGTGAACGGTAGCTACGAATAACCACGTCAGTGCACACGCCAATATTGGCGGGAACATCACCATTTGGATACGCAATTCGATGATATGCGCCATCGTAACGTACATTGTGTTGTGTTCTATCATTTGCGGCGTTTGCCAATCCATCAGTAAATGTATTGCTATAACTAAAAGCAGAAAACAATAGCGGCAAAAACCAAAGTACATAAGTCATAGTCATTCCTGTAAATTTAAACGCTATTTAAACTTCAATAGCTTTAAAATCATGGCTGCTTATTCTCATCCAACATCTTCATTACTCGTTTTAACTCTCGAAGCACCAGCATAGGTTCATCATTTTGAATAAAATGACCGCTTTTTTCTGTTAATACACTACGTCCTTGAGGAAATTCAGCAGTCCAATTCTGCCATATCTCCCCCCACATTATTCGGCCCTTGTCTGTAAAAAACAAATTACTCGGTTCAGCCATTTTGCGCACTGACGCAATAACGGTGACAGGTATATCTTTAATCTGTGGATAGTCTGGTAAGGGCCGTTTACTCCAAAAATCTAAATATTGATTCGACATACCATTTGCCATATCACTTAGTTTTATTTGTGCGATTTCTTTATTACCCTGTTCTAGATTTATGGCACGCAGTATATCTACATCGTGCTCAGAAGAAGGATCGAGCATAAGTAAAGCATTCAGTTGCTGTGGGTATTTTGCGGCAAATTCTCGCGCAACACTGCCGCCATAAGAGTGTGCAGCCAATACTATAGGCTCTTAAATATCCAGCGCCAACAAGAATTCGCTCAGATGCTGTGCATAATCCATTGAAGTGAAATGCCGTTTAATTGCAGTTGAATTACCATTACCAACACGCGAGTATCGAATAACCTTAGTTTGTTCAGCTATGGAACTAAAAACCGAGTTCCAATCATCTAGCCCTGCGCTACCACCTGCCTCTAAAACCACAATTTGCTTACCACTGCCTGCAATTTCATATTGCAACTCAAACTCTCCCACTTTTACAAATGCTGCTTTAACATTTGCAGCAAACAATAAAGAGAGAGTCAGTAACAAGAAGCTATTAGTATTAACACCTAGAGATCTTAACTGCATTGCATTTTCCTTTTACATTTTAGCTTAGGTTTGACTGTTGGAGGTAAAATGCTCACTGAGAATTAGCCTAATTTCAAGCTCGCTTCGCTTGATTTCTTTCATTATCGATTGTCGGTTCATTTCCATAAACAGCCACAGTTTTATTGCAATTTGCATCATTAAACTACTCACAAAACACACTGCCCAAAACAATTGCTGCTCGGAGTTAAAAAATTGATAAGCTGATAATATAAAAATGGCAGTGAATATAAAAGCGAAAAACGTCCCTAAAATAGTCCAAAGTCGCATTTTTCCCTTATATATACCAATTAGTTGTTTAAATAAGCCTGGATCACTCTCTAAAATAGACTCTAAATTGTGTTGCTCTGCTTGCAAACTATGTTTAATTTTTTCATCAAAATTCATCATCATTCTCTCCAATTATTCATTTAACCATACTGCCAACTGAGCTCTTGCCCGATGCAAACGTGACTTAACTGTCCCAACCGCTACATCCGTTATTAAGGCGATGTCACTAATTGACATTTGCTCTAGATAAAATAAGTAGATACTGTGCCGCTCACTATCCGGCAGGTTATTTATTAGTTTGAGTAAATCAATCGATTGCTCATTACTACTTGTCATATCTCTTGTTTGTTCATGCTTATCTGGTTGAAAACTTTCGTAGCCCCTGCTTTGTCGGGTTGTATCTATAAATTTGTGATACACCACTCTAAATAGCCACGCTTTAAATACACTTGGCTCTTTTAGTTTTCGAATATCTTTTGCCACTACAGCCCACGCTTCTTGCGTAATATCCTTTGCTAAATCCGTCTGCTTGCTCAATTTCATCGCGAAGAGAAAGCTTGGTTTGTATAAACAGTTACATAATGAGTTAAAAGCTAGCTCATCGCCCTGCTGTGCATTAATAACAGTAAGCGTTATTTGCGTCGAATTCATGCAATTCCTTTATCTCTTTTTTACAAGACGGTTTAGCTTGGTAAAAGGTTCGCAACTTTTTATTTTTTACAAAAAAGCCCAAGCAATTGCTTGGGCTCATTGTAAGTTAACGCTTAAACTACTTAGTTACTTTTGCAGTTTAATACCATTAAAGTGCGCTTTTAAATCAGTAACCAGTGTTTGTTTTCGTAGATCGGCAAATGGAGTATCTGCAAATTTACTACCACGTAATTGCACATTTAAACGTGCAGCTTGCGGGTTTAGCATGGTTTGTTTGTAGTAATCTTTAATATCAGCAAGTGTGACCTTTTCGACCTCTGAAATTAACTTTTGTTTTGAGTTAAAATCAAAGTTTTCACGGTACCAATCACCAATCAGCGGGCCCATCTCATCGCTAAGGTTTTTAGGCTGCTCTTTTAACGAGACAAGTGTGGCATTTTTAAGCTGCGCAAAGGTCTCTTCGCTCATGGCTTCAAGCTCCACTGCGTACTGTTTTTTAAACGCTTCAAAACGCGCTTGCATCTCTTTCGGCCCTTTAACAGGGGTTTGGATAAACAAACCTATTGCTGAGTAATCTTCAACTGAACGTGCAAGTGCGCCAACAGCATAGGCTAACTGCTCTTCTGTGCGCATCTTATCAAAGGCAATAGTTCTAAAATGATCTTGCAATACTTGTGCTTGCGCCTTTTGCTTATAACCTGCAATTGGGTGAACTGTCATATCAATAATGGCAACATCAGCCACATCTATGTCTTTTTGTAAAACGATAGTTTCACCTACTTGCGGTAACCACGCTTTACTGCGCGTAAATGACGTTGACTTATGATCTTTCGGTAATATTGCCGTCAGCTCTTTTGCAATTGCTTCAACATCTTCTTGATTGTAGTTACCAAAAGTAAATACACGCAGTTCATTGCGGCTAAACGTTTGATTTTTTAGTTCTTCAAAATCAGCAATCGTCAGTGTTTGGGCTGTTTTGATCAATGCATCCGTATCAAAACTACCAGTGCGTACTAGTTTTGAATATTCACCAAAAGCTTGGTAATAAGGGAACTGCTTTTGTGCATTGAGTAAATCACGTTGGTAGCGATCGAGTGCTTGAGCAAAACCTTGCTCTGCTACTTTTACATCTATGCTTTCAAGTGCCTGCGCAAGTAAAACATTTTGTTTATCTGTAAAGCCGCTCATTGACAAAATAAGGCCATTGCTGTCTTCAAGGCCAACACTCATACCGGCTACAGCTGCTTCAGTGCTGAGTTTACTTTGCTGAAGATTATATAAATCTGCCCATACTGAATACAACACTTTCGCTTTAATATCCGCAAGTGCATCAGGAGTATTTAAATAAACTTCTACAAGGCCCTTTGGTTGCTCTGCAAAGTTTTGGCTCGCTTGACGCCATACTTTTACACCGTTTTTATCGTATGTAAGTTCTGGGTGTTTTTGCTCGCTAAATTGCGTGGTTTTAATTGCAAAACTCTCAGGAAGTAAACGATTAACTGTTGGTAATGCTAAGGCAAATTCACTTGGTTTGTTCCAGCTAGCAATTTCACTTTCACCAATGTCTGCTATGCGGTATTTACCATCATAAAAATGCAGTTTTGAGTCCGTTTTTTCTTGCTGTGAGGTGTACCAAATACGCAGTGTTTGCGCATTTAATTGTGCAAGTACTTCATTAATTGCATCTGCATCAAACTGTGCATAATGATATGGCGCATTAATAGCATGATTAAGTGGGTAATCTTGCATGCTGCCCGCTAAGTTACTAACATACCCAAATTCATCGCCTTTTTCTAAAAATTTAAATTCGTTATTAAGCGACGTGCGGATCTCATTAAAGTATTTACTATCAACCCCTTCACGCTTGATCAAGTCAATATATTGCATAATTGTCGCGACAATTGTTTCGCGGTTTTTCATGCCCTCATCAGTCAGCTGAATATCAACCGAAAGCATGCCATAGTTACCATAATGTGTCGGTGAACTACTTGCAGAAAGTTGTGATACCCAGCCCTTATCACGTAAAATTTGTGCTGGGCTTCCTTGCATCTCGTTGCTAAGTAAGTAAGCGACAAAACGGTTTGGTTTAACAGCAAATTCATCGCTATTATCTGTAATTGTAAAATCTAGTTGTAGCTGCTTCACATCTTCATTTGGTGCGTAATGTACGCGTTTTCCGCCAACATTATCAAAGTCTAACTTTTTAGTAACAGTGGGTTTATCAATTTTTTTATCTTCAATATCAGCAAAATATTTTTGTGCTTTCGCTTCCATTTCTGCAAGTGGAAGATTCGAAATCATCGCCACTTTCATAATATTTGCAGAGTAATACTTATTGTAAAAATCAACGGTTTCTTTATGCAGTGAGCTGCCTTCTTTATCGCCTAATGTTTCAAGGTTACCAATTAAAAAGCGGTTTGCTGGGTGATCGCCCATCATTTTACGGGCAAGTTTAAACTGTCCAAAAAAGTCCATTTCACGACGCATTGACCATTCTGCATTGACGGCATTTTTCTCTTTGTCTGTATACTCAGGGTAAAGCTTTGGTGATTTAAAAAAATCAGCAAAACGATCAAGTCCTTCATCGTAGGCATCGTTATTTACTTTAAACATGTAATTAGTGATATCGAGCCAAGTGTACGCGTTGTGCGCGCCACCATTTTTGGTCATAAAGTCAGAATAACCCTTTGTATCAGGGTAACGCTCGGTGCCTAAAAACAGCATGTGCTCTAGATAATGCGCCATACCTTGTTGACTCATTGGATCATGCAATAAACCAACACCTACACTTAATGCTGCAGCTGATTTTTCAGCACTTGGATCAGAGACTAAAATTACTTCGATTTCGTTAGCAAGCTTGAGTGTTTTATATTCACGGTTATCATTTGGGCTGACAACTAGCGTGTCTGATAACAAAGAGGTTTGCTGTTGAACTGGCGTCGTTGTTGTACCACAACCACTTAATACAGCTAGCGCAATGGCACTTAAGGTAATAATTTTTTTCATAACGGGAATATAATCCATATTTGTTGTCTTGTGAGTATGATCGGTAAACCCAACAGGGCTTGCAATCATTTTCATAAATACTTTGTAACACATTGTGAATTGTAAAAACAAACTGTTAGGCTTAGGAGACTGTAATTATAAGAGGTAATAACAATGGAAAAATATTTATTGCTCGCTATGTTTTGTCAGGTATTGCTGACGTTTGCGGTTATGATCATTATGGGGCGTCGCCGCTTTAGCGCTGCGCGTAATAAGACAATCTCGATGCAAGACTTTGTCACTATGAAATTAGATAAAGCCGGTGATGATGTTCATGTAGCAGGTCGTAACTTTGTTAATCAATTTGAAATGCCCGTATTGTTTTTTGTGGCCAGCTTAGCGGCTTTACAACTCAATGCTACGGGATATGTACTTATTGTATTGGCGTGGTGCTTTGTAATTTCACGAATAATACACAGTATAATTCACTTGGGAGGCAATCGCGTTAAGATGCGTTATTATAGCTTTTTAGTCAGTTGTTTATGTGTATTAGCTATGTGGATTCAAATAGTTACACAAGCCTTTTTGATGTAACGAGCATTTTTATATTTTGCTATCAATAAACCTGATAGCAAAATATACATAAAATTTGGATGACTATGCTGCGCGACGACGCTTAAAACCAGCAAATAATAAAGGGAGTAATAACCAGCCCATGCTGCCTCCATCTGAGCCACCCGTCGATGGTTTTTCAACTGTATCTATTAGTGTATTTTTAGTTGGGTTTAAATTAACTGATGAATTTTCATCGTTATCTAATACTACAACACTATTTATAGATACTAAGTTTGCTGTAGTAAGTACAGTATCTGTGCTGGCACACTGTTCTTTAGTCACATTGACAACGGGTACTTCACCACAATGCACTAACTCAGCAATGGTATCGAGCACAGCAAAACTGTCAGTGCTTATTTGGCCAAAAACCGTAAAACCACCATTTTGTATATCTAAATTTGCACTGTTATCTTTTAAATTAAAAAACCACTGACTGGTTGCACTATTTTCGTTGCTACCAAGTTTTGCCATCGCAATAGTGCCTTTAACATTAGACAGTTCGGGCTCATTCTGAACAGCAGCAGATGTAGTGATTGCTTTAAAACCCTCATTATAAGTAAAGCCACCCCCTTGAATAATAAAGTCATCAACAGAACGGTGTATTACCGTTTGATTATATGCGTCACTTTGGATGTACTTTAAAAAATTAGCGACTGTTTTAGGGGCTTGTTGATCAAATAGATCTATCTTAATAGTCCCTTGCGATGTTTGCATTTCAACAACCGTCGCATAACTGTTAAAAGATGCTGCGGCTAATAAACTACATAGTAATAATTTTTTCATTTTTGTTATGTTTCCCAAATTTATTTTAATTATTTAACATTTATGAAATGATAATAAACCTTTGCAGCGAAAGCGATAGCTAAGAGCCTGTTTATACAAATAAGAGCAGTTTGATTACAACTTAATTACATTTTGATTGCAGAGCCTTACACTATCTCTTTATTCTTTCATGTTATAACTAGGTTCTTCTTAAGTCTAAATCGTCTGAACAGGCTATTTCTTATTTGTTAGTATTACTCAAATAATAAAAACTAGTCGTAACAGGATACAAAGCAATGTCATACACTACTGAGCATATTTGTGATTTTGGATTGCACAAAGGCGAACCATACACCAAACTGCCCGCCAGCTTTTTAAACTGGATGGTTGGTAATAATCACGAAAAATCAGCGTTTGCACATCAAGAGTTACAAAGACGCCAACTTGCTGCAACAGGAAAATTAACTGCAGAAACTACATTTGAATTAGAATAATTACGTTATTTTAAAAACAAACTAGGTTAAACTACGCGCTTAATCACCAGCAAATATGGACAACACGGGTCACATTATGCGCGTATTTATTACACTCTTTTTATTACTGAGCCTCAGTGCATGTAGTAATAACAATACCCCAACTCAAAAAAAACCAGCAGCCGAAACTCAATATCTCACTGTTTTACATACCAATGATAATCATGGTCGCTTTTGGCACAATGAAAAAGGCGAATATGGTATGGCCGCACGTAAAACATTGATTGACCAGCTTAGAAATGACGCAAAAGCTCAGGGTCATGCCGTACTACTTTTATCTGGCGGTGATATTAATACAGGTATACCGGAGTCAGACTTGCAATTTGCAGAACCTGATTTTAAAGGTATGTCATTTATTGGTTATGATGCAATGGCCCTTGGCAATCATGAATTTGACAATCCTTTATCCATTTTAAAAAAACAACAACAATGGGCTAATTTCCCTCTGCTGTCGGCGAATATTTTCGATAAAAAGACTGGAGAAAATGCTTTTCAAGCCTATCAAATTTTCAAGCAACAAGGATTAACAATCGCTGTTATTGGTTTAACCACAACCGATACAGCAAAAATTGGTAACCCCCAATTTATTGGTGGTCTTGAATTTAAAGAGCCTGTTGAAATAACCAAAGCAGTAGCTCAAAAAATTAAAGTCCGATATCAACCAGATATCACGATTGCCGTCACCCATATGGGTCACTATGTTGATGCTTCATATGGTATTAACGCCCCTGGCGATGTAACCCTCGCACGCTCATTACCTCATGGCACCTTAGACATGATTATTGGGGGTCATTCACAAGAACCAATTTGTATGACTGCTGATAATAAAAGTGATGACAACTTTAAACCAGGCATGGCATGCAAGCCAGACCAACAAAATGGTACTTGGATTATGCAAGCCCACGAATGGGGTAAGTACGTTGGTAAGGCGATGTTCAAAATTGAAAACAAACAGCTTACGTTAATCAACTATGAACTACTGCCAGTTAATTTATACATAGATAAAGTAAACGCTAATGGTATAACTGTTCCCGAGTTAGCAAACGAATACATTACACCAAACCCTGAATTGAAGAGCTTTTTAGCACCGTATCAAGCTAAAGGAGCGAAACAAATCGAGGGGAAAATTGGCTTTGTTAATGCAAAATTAGAAGGCGATCGTAATAAAGTCCGTTATCAGCAAACTAATTTGGCGCGCGTCATTATTCAAGCACAAATGAACAGTGTTAACGCAGACTTTGGCCTTATTAGTGGCGGCGGTGTTAGAGACAGCATTTCGGCAGGTGAAGTAAGCTATAAAGATATTTTAAAAGTACACCCGTTTAAAAACCGCATTACTTATATGGATTGGCAAGGTCAAGATTTATTGGACTATCTTGATATTGTAACGCGTTTTCCGCCTGATTCTGGCGCTTATTTGCAATACCATCAGCTAAGCTTTGAGCGTAATAATGATTCTCTAATTAACGTAATGATAAACGGTAAAGAGTTAAATAAAACGAAAACATACAGAATGAGCCTTAATAGCTATAATGCTTCAGGCGGTGATGGCTACCCCGCCCTCACCGATTTAAAGGGCTTTGTAAGCACTGAGGAAACTGATGCACAAGCCTTAAAACGATTTTTTAGTGAGTACAGCCCTGTAGATGCTGCGGAATTTTCACCTAAATAACCGACTTTGACTATGGTCAACTTGAAATCTCAAATTGACCATAGTCAACCCCACCTCTACTATTTACCGTTCACAACAATGTCATCTGCTTTTATATTGACTAGCCCATAGCTATGAAGCCGCGAACGGGATCCTTCTCCATGTGCTTTTGGCGGGTAATACTTATCTTTTAGCTCGGGGTACTCACTGAGTATTTCATCAAGCGCAGCACGAATTTCACTTAATGTTTTTTCTAAACTATTGGTAAAATTAGGTCGTTTACGAATTGTATGACCTAGCTCAATCAAACGGTAAAAATATTTATTAGCAAGTTCAAGGAGCTCAACTGGCACATCTTTATTTTGGTTAAGCGTTACATCAGGGTTATCTATACAAAACTCGATTAGTGCTAAATAAAAACACAACGGCTTGTTAGCAAGAGATACCGCCAATATTTGATTTTCAGTATTGCCTAATGTTTTATTATTTAAATCAATCGTAACTTTTACAAACTCAGGAAGCGCTTTCTGAAGTTCTTGTTTTTTCGGGGACAATCGCTGGCGGTGTGTATATTGAATTAATTCAGCCCAGTACCCTAAAAGCAGCGCGCATGTTAAAAGGATCAAAATAACAACAACATCTCTCCATGCCCACCAGAGGTTATTAATAGAGAAAGTTACCGACACTCGCTGATCACTCGTTTGCAAATAATGAAGACGCTGTATTGAATTAGTTGTATTTGATACAGAATCAATAGCGGTGTCACCAATTGCGATTACACGCACTCGATGCGGGGCAAGTTGCAAATTAAGACGCTTAATATAATGTTTTATAGCCTCATTATTACCTGAGTGCTTTAAAAATGTATTTGATAAATCCAACCGCGGTAAATCTAACGCAATACGCTTTTCTGCTTGAGCTATAACTAACGCATCAAGATGGTTTAAGCGAGTATAATCAGACACTTTAAAAAGCCCAAACGAAATAACGAAAAATGAGAAAAATAAAATATAAATCATTTTCTTATTCATCACGTTGCTCTCCTAAATAATCCACACGATTAGTACCACTGTCGCAGCCCCAGTAGGGTTCAACATGGTTAAAATAAGGAGACGTTTGCAACTTAGAAAGCGTCATCAATCTTGCCTGAATAGCGCATAAAAGATCTGTATTTTCATGCTGCATCTTTAAATACCAGCGCGTGCCAACAATGTTATCGCTAATTGGTGTTATATAGTTTTTGGAAAAAGATAATTGATCTTCATCTTTCCAAAATGATGCAATTAAATCAACTTGACCATTAGCAAGTAAGTCTCTTAATTCATTGTGGGAACTTGCGTAAGTAATTTTTAAATTCTCTAAGTTAACACCTAAATTTTTAAACGTTTGTTTGGGTAAAATATGACCTGACCTGCTTGTTGGATAATCAAGTAAACCGATTCGTTTACCTAAGAAATACTGCTTATTAATCTTTGGTTTTTCTTTTGCTGAAATAAAAAAAGCCGTATAGCTAGGAAAGCCGACAATCGGCTGATAATTGTAAGTAGATTCAGCTTTGAATGCAGACATAATATTGTTTTTTGCCAAGATCAGATCAGCAATCCCCTTACCAACAAACTCAATACTGTCTGATGTTCTGTAGCCCCAAAAACCTACAACCTCGCCATATTGTTTTGCAACAACGGCATCCTCACACAAACTTTGAACTAATGAAAACGCTACATTTTTAGAAGGCGCATACACAATTAAATGCTCTTTATTTTGCAATGCTGTCGTTTGGCATCGGGTGGAAGTCTCAATCAACGGCTTTAATGTTCCTACCAATGCATTCGTATTTATTTGCCCACTAAGCCAAGTAAGTAAAAAAAACAGTAACAAAACAGTAACAAAGGTACTTTGTTGCAAGGCAAGGTGCTTAATTTTCAAAAGTTCAACAATCCAAAACTAAAAGTATCCCTATTTGACCAATTTTAATTACTCATTACAATAAGTAATTTTACCCAAAAGAACTAAGCATTTGATTTTTATTATTATTCAATAAGAAATTATGAATCTTATTGAGTCCTTCCTATTTCGCTGAAAATCAGGACAATCTACTTCTAATTATATTGTTCTTAACTGATAAATTATTTTTAGGAAAATGAAAATGTTAAGCAAAATAGTAAACGGAACAAGTTACTTCTTAGCCATAACTCTACTTTTAATCACTAACAATGCACTTGCTTGGGGTCAAAATGGTCATAGGATTATCGGCCAAATTGCTGAAAATCATTTAACTGAGCAAACAAGACTTGCATTAACGCCATTGTTAGAAAATCAAAGTTTACCGCAAATTTCAACTTGGGCAGATGAAATGCGCTCAGACCCGAGTGAGTTTTGGCAAAAAAAATCCTCACGTTGGCACTATATAAATGCCCCAAGTAATAGTAATCACTTTACGCACGATCATTCTCATACATTAAATAAAGAGAACGTTAAAAATATACTTGACGGCATGTACTTCGCAATTAACACATTAAAAGATGATAAAAGTTCACTTGAAGCGAAACGTTTCAGCTTGCGGTTTCTTGTCCATCTAGTGGGCGATAGCCACCAACCATTTCATGCCGGTCGTAAAGAAGACAGAGGCGGAAACAAAATTAAAGTCACATTTTTTGGCCAAAATACCAACCTACACTCACTGTGGGACACGAAGTTAATCGAAAATGAAAATTTATCGTTCACTGAGTTTGCACAATTTATAGATAGTAACAACGCTGAAATAATTTCCGAGTATCTTGCAAGCTCACCGGAGCAATGGTTAACAGAGTCACATAACTTTGCATCTGAATTATATAAACTTAAAAGTGACGAAATTGGATATAGCTATATTTACCAAAATACTCCCATTATTAAAATGCGCTTACAACAGGCTGGGATCAGACTCGCTGGATTGTTAAATAACCTATTTGACAATACGGCAAAACCGTTAGAAAAGGCACTTAAGATGCCAGCTAACATTAATTAAATATAAACCTTAAATAACCTTCACACGGGAATCAACAAAATGAACAAGCTTCGTCTTTCGAAATTAACTGGGGCAGTAATACTTGCTCTAGGCGTTTCAACGAGTGCTATGGCTGCAGACACATCATCAGCAATGCGTGGTAAAATTACAACACCATCAGGTGGCGCTGCTGCCAACGTTAAGATTAAAGTAATTCACCAGCCTACTGGTACTATTAGTGAGTTAACAACCAACGAAAGCGGTACTTTCATCGCCAACGGTCTTCGCGTCGGTGGCCCTTACACTGTGGTTGTCGATTCAGATACTTTTAACGATACAACGTTAGATAACATCTACTTACAGCTTGGCGACACATATCGTTTAAATTCACAGCTAACGCCGTTGAATATGGAAAAAATCGAAGTGTCTGGCTTTAAAATTGTACAGCAGTCAGGTGGTTCTAGCAGTGTGTTTGGTGAAGACACTATCGACAATATGCCAAGCTTTAACCGTGACATTAAAGATATTGCACGTCTTAACCCGCTTGCAAGTATCAATGGTAATGGCGAACTAACTTTTGCGGGCAGTAACCCTCGAAGCAACAGCTTAACTGTAGATGGCATTGGCCAAAACGATGACTTTGGTTTGAACTATGGTGGCTACCCTACCGAGCAACCACCGATCGCCCTTGATGCTATTGAACAAATTTCTGTCGATATTTCACCATTTTCAGCTTCAAAAGGTAACTTCGGTGGCGGTACTATTAATGCAGTAACAAAATCAGGTACTAATGAATTTAAGTTTTCTGGCTTTTACGAAACATCAACCCCAGATATTGCTGGTGATGTTGATAAGATTTCACAAATAACGGAAGATGGTCGCCCAGTTTTAGACGAAGATGGATATAGAACATATAAGATTAATAAAGTTGCTCCAATACAAACTGAAGAGCGTTTTGGCTTTAACATTGGTGGCCCATTAATTGAAGATAAGTTATTTTACTTTGTTAATTACAATAGTTGGAGAAGTGAGCTGGGCCTAGATTACGGCTTTGAAGACTCTGGTACCGTAAACGAGTATGATGTTTCTAAAGAAAGTTATGATAAATTCATCTCAATTTTAGATTCTGTTTACGGCATGCAAGACTCTCTTGGTGGTGACCCAGAAGACACCAATGACTCATTATTAGTTAAATTAAGCTGGAACGTTAATAATGATCACCGTTTAGATTTTACATACCAATGGCAAGATGACCAAGCTGAGAAAAATTTTGGCACCGGTGGTAGCACAGTTAACTTGGCCTCATCACGCTATACCTATGCAACTAAGTTCAACAACTTTTCTACAAAGCTTTATTCTGATTGGAATGAAGATTTTTCGACTGAGATTGGTGTTTCATATAAAGACGTAAGCTCTAATAGTATTACTAATTCAAATATTGGTAGTGTTAAAGTTGAAGAACGTTTTCGTGGACCTGCGTTTGAGTTTGGTACTGATGAATTTCGTCATGCTAACTCTTCATCAACAGAAAACCTAATTCTGACTCTCGATGCGACATACCTTATGGATGAGCATGAGATCAGTTTTGGTGCCCACTATGAATCATTAAACTTATACAATTTATTTGCCGCTAACTCATTAGGTTCTTGGGAGTTTGATACATTTGAGGGATTTGAAAATCGCGAAGTAGGTAACTACAAAGGCGAATATGATTTTTCATACGGCAACGCATATACAAATAACCCAGCAGATACTGCATACGATGCGACTCGCAGCCAGTTAGCACTTTATATCGAAGATACTTTCTATATCGGTGATGATTTAGAAATGACTGCAGGTATTCGTTATGAGCGCCTTTCGTCAGATGATAAGCCTACACTCAATACAAATTTTGCCAACACTTACGGGTTTACTAATCAAGAAAACTTAGATGGTTTAGACATCATCTTACCACGTGTTGGTTTTAAATATTATGCAACAGAAGCTCTGACTATAAACGGTGGAGTGGGTCGTTTCCAAGGGGGTATACCTAACGTTTGGTATAATAACTCATACCAAAATGACGGTATTACTTTTGTAGCAGCTCCGCAAGAAGCGATAGACGCTTATTTTGCAAATAACCCAGCTGATATTACAAAAGTGCCTGACGAAATCCAAGGCACATTAGTACAAGGCGCTGGTAGTACCAACTATGTTGACCCTAACTTTAAACTTCCGTCAAGTATTAGAGCCCAGCTTGGTTTTGAGTACGATTTTAACTCAGACTTACTAGGTGATGGCTTCAAATGGCAAGCTGAAATTGGTTACCATAAAAAAGAAAACGAAGCAGTTTGGCATAACACCGCGATTCGCCCTGTTGGCACAGCGGCTGACGGCGAGCGATTAATTCAAGAAAGTATCTACACAGGCGACTTAAAAGATAATTTTGATATTGCTATGACCAACTCATCGGACAATGGCCGTTCAGTGGTATTTTCGACAGCACTTGCAAAGGAATGGGATAATGGCTTATACATCTCAACTAGCTATGCACACCAAAATATAACTGAAGCAGCTTCAGGCTCATCTTCACGTGCGCAAAGTAATTACCAATATAATATTACTCAAAACCGTAATCAGGATTTAGCGCAACGCGGTTCATATGAAGTTGAACACAGCTTTAAAGTTAACCTTAGTTATAACACTGAACTATTTGCAGGTTATAAAACCAAGTTTAACATGTATTTTGAACGTCGCTCTGGCCGTCCATTTAGCTACACAATGGGCATGTTTAAAGAAGGCAGTTTAGGTGATTCTCGTGACTTTAACTCAAGTTCAGCTTATTTAGCTTATATCCCAACCGGTGCAGATGATACAAATGTCAATTGGGAAAAGTCAGGTATGAGCTGGAACGAACTTGAAGGTTTACTTAATCGCGCTGGAATCTCTGAGCGAGGACAAATCCTTAACCGTAACAGTGGCACTCAACCATGGGTTACAACAATGGATATTAGTATTAAACAAGAAATCCCAGGATTCGCAGAAGGTCATAGCGGAGAAGTTTATTTCATGATAGATAACTTCGCTAATCTATTAAATAGCGACTGGGGAATTGAAAAGCGTTTAGGTTTTTCTGATCAAGCAGTCTATGACTTTAAAGGCTTAGATGACGAAGGTCGCTACATTATAGCTCCTCGCTATAATGGTGCTGATGTACGTAATTATAGTCAAATCACAACGTCATCATCAGCTTGGCAAGCTAAAATTGGCGTTAGCTATAAGTTCTAATCCCCAACATTTTTGTATCAACATGCTAAAAGCCCGTTTTTAACGGGCTTTTTTATGCCCATTGCCTGCTATTTCATATCATTGTCATATTTAACTATTAATTTATATCATAACTTTATTTAAGCTCGATAAAATGAAAATGTGTTCTAAAATACTTTTTATTACAAATTTATGTGCTTTGTAATTTAAATGTAATCAAAAAATAGAGTACAATTCATTTGCTTGGTCTGACCTGAGCAAATAAAGTTCAAAAAAAATATAAAATATATAACCTTACACGGGAAATTAATAATGAAAATTCAATTACGCAAAACAGCTATATCGCTTGCGATAGCTGCATGTGTTGGTGCCAGTGGTGCCGTTTTTGCAAATGAAACTGCATCATCTGTAAAAGGCCAAATAACGGGACCTAATGGCAACCCAGCTGCTGGCACGCAAATAACGATTATTCACGTGCCGTCTGGCTCAACAAAAACAGCAACTGTGAATAACCAAGGTAACTTTTCAACTAAAGGCCTACGTGTTGGCGGCCCGTATAAAATAATAGTTGATTCTGATACATATCAAGATACTCAACTTGATGACATTTATTTAACTCTAGGTCAAACTTACCCTGTATCAGTTGCACTTCGTTCACAGCAAATGGAACAAATTGTTGTTAGCGGCGCGCCAATAAGCTCACAATCAGGTAGCACAGGTCCTGCATCTCATTTTTCATTAGATGACTTAGAAAGTAAACCTGCTATCAACCGCGACTTAAAAGATATAATCCGTGCCGACCCGCGTATTTATATTGATGAGACAAACGCAGGTGCGATTAACTGTGGTGGTGGCAATCCTCGCTTTAATAGCCTTACCGTAGATGGCGTTCGAATGAACGACAACTTTGGCCTAAATTCAAGTGGTTACCCGACTGAAAGAATGCCTTTCTCTTTTGATTCAATTGCACAGGTTGCCGTCGAACTGGCACCTTTTGATGTACACTATGGTGGCTTTACGTCATGTAACATCAACGCTGTAACAAAATCAGGCACAAACGATCTCACTGGTGGCTTCTTTTACGATTATACCAATGACTCAATGTCTGGTGACTCTATTAAAGGCAA
Organism: Pseudoalteromonas neustonica; assembly: GCF_001653135.1. Taxonomy (GTDB): domain Bacteria; phylum Pseudomonadota; class Gammaproteobacteria; order Enterobacterales; family Alteromonadaceae; genus Pseudoalteromonas; species Pseudoalteromonas neustonica. The sequence goes on along the minus strand of NZ_BDDS01000020.1, from coordinate 39,291 downwards.
AAATGAACCCATTGGTAACTACTCTGAAAAGCGTTATGGCTTCAACGTTGGTCTACCACTAATTGAAGACACATTATTTTTGTTTACTTCATATGAAAAACTTGAAGGCGCAGAAATTTTCTCTTATAGCCCGTTCGCTAATGAGCGTATAGATCAAGCTACTATCGACCGCGTTATCCAAATTTCAAAAGATAAATACAACTATGACCCAGGCACTATGGTACCAAGTATGCCTGTTGAAGATGAAAAAATCTTAATCAAGCTAGATTGGAATATTAGCGATGCTCACCGAGCAAGCTTTGTATATAACTACAACGATGGTTTTTCACTTGCTCAATCAGATACGGGCTCTAGCCGTTTATCACTTTCAAACCATTTTTATGAGCGCGGCGCTGAACTACAGTCTTATGTAACATCTTTTTATTCTGATTGGAGCGACAACTTTTCAACTGAAATCCGTGTAGGTTATTCGAAATTAGATAATCGTCAAAATTCACTCGATGCTGCATCTGGATTTGGTGAGTTTAATGTTGATGTTGGTGACGTTAACGTCTATTTAGGTCCTGATGATTCTCGCCAAGCAAATAAACTTAAGTACGACAATTTATCACTTAAATTTGCAGGTACTTATTACCTAGGAGATCATGAACTTTCATTTGGCTATGAACGTGAAGAATTAGACGTTTTTAACTTATTTGTACAGCATAATGAAGGTGAATACCGCTTTAGTTCTATTGAAGACTTTGAAAAGGGTGTAGCCCGTGTTTATTACGGCAATGCAGCAAGCCATAATACAAGTGACGCAGCAGGTGAGTTTAAGTACGCATTAAATACGTTATACGCTCAAGATAAATTTGATTTAATTGACTACGATTTGTCATTTACTGTTGGCCTTCGTTATGATTTTTACACCAGTAATGACCTACCAACACATAACCAAAATTTTGAAGACCGCTTTGGATTCTCAAATAGCCAAAACTTAGATGGTATTGATTTATTACAGCCTCGCTTAGGTGTTAATTGGATTTATAACGACCAATTAGAACTTCGTGGTGGTATTGGCTTGTACTCTGGTGGCAATCCTAACGTTTGGGTATCAAACAGCTATTCAAATGATGGCGTACGTAATATTCAAATTAATCAAAAGAATATGCAGTTACTTGGCCCTGATGCAGTAGCGTTCAACGGCACTGGCCAACCTGGTTTTGATATTCCTCAAGAACTTTATGATGATGTTGGAAGTGGCAGCGCAGACGCAAGCACAAATGTGACAGATCCTAACTTTAAAATTCCTTCAGAGTGGAAGCTTTCTCTAGGTGGTACGTATATCACTGAAAATGAGTATGTCTTTAATGTTGATTACCTATATACAGACAAGCAAAACTCAGCTGTTATTCGTAACCTTGCGGACGTTAAAACATCTGTAGCGCCTGATGGCCGTCCTGTGTATAGCGATAAATTACACTCTCGTAATTCAGATTTAATGCTTACAAATGTAAAAGGCACTGATGCCTATTCGCAAGTTTTATCATTAGCTATGAGTAAATCGTTTGATAACGGTATTGATTTATCGCTTTCTTATGCTTATACAATGGCAAAAGATATTCACCCGATGACTAGCTCTGTTGCGTTTTCTAACTATCACGGTATCGCGGTATCTGACCCTCAAAATCCTGGTCTTGCGCCATCAAATTATGAAATCCCACATCGCTTTACCATGAGCTTGTCATACAGCCATGAATTTTTTGATGGCTACGATACTAAGTTCAATCTATTTGGACAAGCATCACAAACAAGCCCTTACTCGTACACGTTTGATAGAGATACAAACGGGTTAGGCTTCAATGATAACAGTCGTCAACTTTTATACGTGCCGACACTTGATGATAGCCAAGTTGTATATGCCGATGGCTTCAATCAGGAAGACTTTAACAAGTGGGTTGAAAGCGAAGGCTTAACACGCGGTAAAATTCAAAACCGTAACAGCATTGATGGTGATTGGTGGGTGACGTTAGACTTTAAAGTTGAACAAGAATTCCCAGGTATTACTGCAGATCAAAAAGGTTCTGCTTACTTTGTGGTTAAAAACATCGGCAACATGCTTAATGATGATTGGGGCGTACTAGAGACTGGTAGCTCACTTCAAAGCGCAGTGACAGCTGAAGTTGTAGATGGTAAATATGTTTTTAATAGCTTTAATAACCCATCAGGTGCAACTGTAGACGTTAAACCGTCATTGTGGGAAGTACGTATTGGTGTTAAATACACTTTCTAATTTAGAGTAATATCACTTTAAATTAACTAAAGCCCATCCTTGATGGGCTTTTTATTTACTCATGATTAAGGCGTGTTTAGCTTAATACTTAACTTATCTAAGCATTGTTGTAACACCTGATATTCTTGCTCATCTAATACTGCTAATAACTGTTGCTCCCATGCTAATGCATCTGGTGCTAGCTGCTTATATAATTCATGCCCATCTGATGTTAACTCTAATAGACTCGCGCGTTTATCCTCAGGGTTTAAAATACTGATTATATATTGCTTATCAATGAGTGCTTTTATCGCACGGGATACAGTCGATTTATCCATAGAAGCTTGCATACATAACTCTTTTGCATGACTTTGGCCAAGTTGAGCTAAGTTAAATAAAATACGCCACTGGGGTATAGTTAAATTACTTTGCTGTTGGTAAACACATGCAAACTCTTCACTCATTTTACTGGCTATATTAGCTAATCTGTAGGGTAAAAAGGTTTCTAAATCGAGTGCCATTAATCTGCATCTCCTATTAATTTACAACCATGTTTTAACTGTTCATAAATATGTACACTTATAAAAAGCTTGATGATTGAATTTATTCTCACTTGAGAGTATCTTACAGTAAAACACAAAGGAGTCGAGTGATGACAAGCGAATTAAAATACATGACAGGGTTTGGTAATGAATTTGAAACCGAAGCTTTACCAGGTGCTCTACCTATTGGGCAGTTTAGCCCTCAAAAAGTAAAATACGATTTATATGCAGAACAATTTAGTACAACCGCGTTCACAGCGCCGCGTGCTGATAATCGTCGTACTTGGATGTATCGCATTCGCCCATCTGTTGTACAGGGTGATTACACATCGATTGATAATGGGCTAATTCGTACAGCCCCCATCACTGAAGTGCCGACTCCACCAACGATGCTGCGTTGGAACCCAATTGATATTCCAGCTACACCAACCGATTTTATTGACGGTTTGATCACTATGGCTGCAAACGGCAGTGCCAACGCTCAAACGGGTATTGGTATCCATGTTTACGTCGCTAATAAATCAATGACTGACCGCTATTTTTATAATGCCGACGGCGAAATGTTATTTGTACCGCAACAAGGTGAATTGCTGTTAAAAACAGAGTGCGGTAATTTAACAATTAAAGCAGGCGAAATTGCAGTGATCCCTCGCGGCATTAAGTTTCAAGTTGAATTATTAACTGACTCAGCGCGTGGTTTTATTTGCGAAAACTACGGCCATGCGTATGTTTTAGCTGAGCGCGGTCCAGTCGGTGCTAACGGATATGCCAACGACCGAGATTTTCAATACCCTGTCGCAGCCTTTGAAGATAAAGAAGGCGACTTTGAATTGATTGCTAAATTTAACGGGAATATGTTCCGTTGTGATATCGCTCATTCACCATTAGATGTAGTCGCATGGACAGGAAATAGTGCTCCGTATAAATACGACTTAGCACGCTTTAATGTGATGAATACGGTGAGTTTTGATCACCCAGATCCTTCTATTTTTACTGTTTTAACCTCGCCATCAGGCACCGAAGGCGTAGCAAATATTGATTTTGCCATCTTCCCACCACGCTGGATGGTTGCAGAGAACACTTTCCGCCCGCCGTATTATCACCGTAATATTATGAGTGAATTTATGGGCTTAATTGAAGGTGTATACGATGCTAAAGAACATGGTTTTGTGCCCGGTGGCATGAGCTTGCACAACTGTATGTCACCGCATGGTCCAGAAGCTGATGTGTTTGAAAAAGCCTCTAACGCAGAGCTTGAGCCGCAACGTTACGACAATACACTCGCGTTTATGTTCGAATCTCGTTATGTTATTTCACCAACTAAATATGCCCTTGAAGGCAAAGAACGCCAATCAAACTACACTGATTGCTGGCGTACAATTAAAAAACACTTCACGGCCCCACAAGGATAATAGAATAATGAAACTGTATACTTACTTTCGTTCATCTGCCGCATACCGAGTGCGCATTGCGCTTAATTTAAAAAATATTAGCCATGAGTTAGTGACCGTTAATTTATTAAAGTCAGAACAACAAGGCGCAGAGTACCTTGATAAAAACCCACAAGGTTTACTACCTGCACTTGAAACCGATGAAGGTGTGCTTGCACAATCAATGGCTATTTTAGAATACCTAGAAGAAACACACCCACAAACACCATTACTGTTTGGTAACGCTTGGCAAAAAGCGCAAATTCGTAACTTATGTTATGCCGTCGCGTGCGATATTCACCCTATCGATAACTTACGTGTACTAAAATACTTGAGCAGCGAACTTGGTGCTGACGATGATGCTAAAAATACATGGTATCGTCATTGGGTAGAAATCGGTTTTGAAAAAATTGAAAAATCACTTGATGGTAATAACGACTATTGTGTAGGTAACACACCAAGCCTTGCTGATGTCTGTTTAATTCCACAAGTATTTAATGCTTATCGCTTCAAAGTCGATATGACCGCATATCCAAAGATAGCAGCCATTTATGAACGCTGTAATAAGCTTGATGCGTTTATTGATGCTGCACCACAAAACCAACCAGATGCAGCTTAACCAAATCCTAAGTTTAACTGCCTAATGCGCTATGGAGCACGGTAACGTGCTCTATTAAATCTAAACCCAGTTCTGTTAAATACCCCCCGTCTGGGCTATCAATAACCCCTTTTTCAAATAAACGCTGTGCGGCTTGTTTTAAACTTTCCTCTGCGTCACTATGAAGTTTAAGGCCTTGCATCTTAGTGCTTAGAGGAAATTTAGCTAAAAGTGTAAATTCGTCAATCATTGTTTGGTTAAATTGCATGTGTTCACCTTGTTATTGTTTTGTTGAGCTAATTGTATTAAATAACTGATTTACAAAAGTGATTTAGATCATTTAAATGCACTGTGATTTAATAAAATTACTATCTGTTATTCTTTTGTTGGTTATTTACCCTAACACGTTTTAAGCTTAGTGTAGTTATTTCTAAATGCAAAGGTATAAAATGCGAATTTTAACTATGGTAGGCCTCTGTTTTATCAGTGTAATTTACTCAACAAATAGTTTGGGTAATAATCAAAAAGCGACCTTCCTTATCAATCCAGGTGATCTAATAAGCAACCAAAATATATGCTGGTTTGATGATAAGCGATATAGTGAAGGGGCAATCATATATATGTCTGATACCCGTGTGATCTGCACTCCTAAAAATCCTAGTCAGAGTAATAGCTCTCTTAGCTGGTTAATGATTGATGAAAAAGGCAACATTATTTACCCTAAGAAAGTTAACAAAATTAGCATTAATTAACTTTAACTGCCTAGTCCGATACCTATATCCACGGTGTTGGGTTATAACGCATTGGTATCGAGCAGTAGTTACGTTACAATAGTGCTGACTTTAAACGACAAACAGTGAATTATGAATCAACAACCAAACAATCCATTACATGGCCTAACCCTAGAGCAGATCGTGACGAAACTTGAGCAAACACTCGGGTGGAGAACGATGGGAGAACACGTTGATATTCGCTGTTTTAAATCAGATCCAAGTGTGAAATCCAGCCTTAAATTTTTGCGTAAAACACCTTGGGCCCGTACAAAAGTAGAGCAGTTATATCTTGATAACTGTGTAGAAACAGAACCACAAAATAGCGGTTTTGTATGGCCAAGTATTAAAAAGAAATAAACATATACCACCTCAAGATGCGAGCGTCATTGGAATTTAAAGCGATTTAGGCGAGGCATTGATTGCAAGTAATAGTAGTTCTATTATTAAAATCAATCTCTTATAAAACACTGTATAAATTGCTTTAAAACCAACCCGCTGGGCGTTTCACAGAAACCTATTCTCATCGTTGTACTTCTTAAAAGGGACTGCCATTATTACAAAGAGCCCCTGTGAATCGCTGAATTCTGCATCTTGAGATGGCTTGGGTTTAATCGCACTCTGTGCGCCTATGTTTATTACAACCTTTACTCTGCACACACTACCGCTAATGACTTCGGCTCAATTTCAATAATGAGCTTATCAGCTTCTTTTACCTCACCGTCAATCACGTATTTTATAGTATCAGTGGCGGATATTTCCACACGCCTAGCATTTGTATGATGTGAGTTAAGCGCTAAATGGGCTTGAGTAACACTGCTAAACACTAGTTCAGCAATACTGAGTGCATTTGCTGATGCATCTTGATTAGGGGTTAGCCAATTCACATCTAATAAACCATCATAATGATTTGGTTGCCCTCCTCCTTGCGCGAGCAACGTTGTAAAGGGTGCAGCATTAGCAACAACGAGACTGTTTGTATTAATAACTTGAGGTGCGTTGTCATCAAGTTGCACACTATAATCTTGTGCTTTTTGTGTACCCAGTGCTTGCCAAAACCCTTGTAAATAGGCAAATTGACCTACTGCATTTTTTGTATCTCTATCGGCTTTTTCAATCATACGCTGTTCAAAACCAATTCCTGCAAGTAACAACATTAGTTCGCCGTTACAATATGCGGTATCCATCTGTTTAGTTTGACCATCAATAATCAAATCACACGCGACCTCAACCGGAATCAATTTCGATTGTATTCCCATTAATACATGTGCCAACGCATTAGCCGTACCTAAGGGAATAATCCCTAACTTACAGTCTTGATTAACGAGCACACTGGCTACTTCAGCAACGGTTCCATCTCCACCACACGCGATGATCATATCAGGATTTTCTTTGATTGCTTGCTTTGCAAGCAAAGTACCATTGTGTTCAGCGCTTGTTGTCATCACTTTCAAATCATAATACGCTGATAAACGAGCAATAATTGCATGCTCTTTTTGCTCCCACAATTTGGTGCCAGAGACTGGGTTAGCAATCAAAACTGCTTTATTTTTAATTAATAGCTCCCCTTTTTTGTGGCTTTTTAATAATTGACGTAGCTGATGTTTGTTCAAGTTTGCTGTAGATCGAGTCTCTTTTATTTGCGCTAAAACCTGATGTGCATCTGCATGTTTATTTTGGCTTAACAAATATGCTGCCATTACAAATACCGAACGCCCTCTTCCCAGCGCACAATGAACTACAATGCGACGATTTTCTTTAACATGATGTGCAATCCAGTTAATTGCTTGATTTAGCTGAGAGCGTGTAGGTGCTCGATGATCAAGTACAGGAATATTGAGGTACTTGATGCTTTCTTGCGTTGAACTCCACTCAAGACCATCAAACTCACACGTAACGTCTAAAATAGCCGTAATGCCATTATCTTTTAGCGTATCTATATCTGAGGGAAACAAACGACAGGCTAAAAACAAATGCTCATTTATTTGTTGCAGTGGTGGCACTTTATCGTGCTTACGACTCCACGCATTATAAACCTGTGCGCCGAGTAAAAATGGGATGAATGCCCAGCGTATATAAAATGGAATAACGCCGTTTTCACGTTTGCGAAAAATTTTTGCTATATTAAAAACATACGCACAACCGACCAACGTTAATGATAAGGCTGTCCAGTAAAACAGAACCGAAAAATAACTTGGGCTAACTTGCCACCCCATTATTATAAAAACGATTGCCAACAGTAAATAACTTATTGCCGCCCACATACATGCTCCTTTTAAGTGTTCGTTTTAATATCGAATATTAATCTCATAATTATGAAAATTACTTTGCAAGAATCATGCAGCTAAAAAAATTGTTTTTTATTATGTAGTTAAAATTAAATACCTTGCTGTTACTTTATTAATATTAGTCATATATTCATACTCGTGTTACTTATTTACATTAAATAGGTCATAAAAAAGCCTAGGCTAATAAATAGTCTAGGCTTAATGTAAAACAAGTAGCTAGGGCGTGTTGACCTTTGTGGATTGAAATTTGTTCAATCTAGGGGCGATTTAATCGCGGCGCGAGGTTTGTAATCGAGCGGGCTAAGTTAAAAACCGGGCAAAGCTTACGCGTCCTGCTCACGCCCATTGCCTAAATACCAAACATACTGCTGTAAAATCAATCACGAAAGGTCAACTTGCCCTAGAGTTTACACGTCTATTTTAGTTAACCAACCGTGAGTGTCTTGTGCTTTGCCCCACTGAATATCGTTAAGAGCTTGGCGCAAACGCATGGTTGTTGGTCCTGGCTCACCGCTGCCTACTTTGTACTCTGTATCATTATGGATAAAAGTACCTACTGGCGTTAATACAGCTGCAGTGCCAGAAAGCGCAGCTTCTGTGCCTGGTTTTGCAGCACGCTCTAGTAGCTCTGTTACAGTGAAATTGCGTTCAGATACCGTCATACCTAAATCTTTTGCAATCGTTAAAATACTGCTGCGCGTAACACCGTGTAAAAAAGTACTGTCTAGCGCTTTAGTGATGATTTCGTTGCCATCAATTAAAATAAAATTTGCTGCACCAGTTTCTTGTACATCACCGCCTGGACAGAACAATATTTGATCTGCTTTGTACTTAACCCGTGCGGCAGTAATTGGTGCTAATGCACTCGCGTAGTTACCACCACTTTTGATCATGCCCATATGTGGTGCACAACGCATTCCGTCTTCTTCAAGTAAAACGCGCAGCGCAGTCGCACCACCCGCAAAGTAATCCCCTACAGGCGATAACAATACATATAATAACGAATTGAGTGACGGCACCGCTGCTTTGCCTATTGCCGCCTCAGTACCAATATGTGTTGGGCGGATATACATAGAGCCAGGTGGTAAAGGTGTTTCATCTGCATATTGACGTACAATATCAATGATCATTTTTTCAAGCATGGGTCCATCGACCTCAGGTAAGCTTAATAAATGCGAGCTTTGTATCATACGGGCTATATTGGCATCCATACGAAAAATATACACTGAGCCATCTTCATGGCGAAAGGCTTTTAAGCCCTCAAAACATGTACTTGAATAATGTAATACATGGGCCCCAGCATGTAGTTCAATTTTATCCGAAGGAACAACCGAGCTTTCACTCCACGCATTGTCTGTAAAACGAGCTTGAATCATCTGCGGCATAAATACCGTACCAAACGCTGCCATTTTTATCTCTCTTTATTATTGTGGTCTACTTTAACCCCATTGTATGACAATCATGCACTGTTTAACCATAGCTAAAATAAGGCTTTTAATGACTTCAAAGCAACTGACTGATCAGTTAATTGAAAATACTCGCTTTAATCGACAATTTAGGCTCCATTTAAAGCTAACTTGCGCATTTAGTACCGTAATATTTTATTTCTATTAAATAAATATTCCTGCCAAGATGCTGTTTACTGTTAAGCTAATTAACAACAATGGCTGGAAAATAAAAGCATGGTTGAGCTGTTGTTATTGTTTTTATATAAACAATAGCCCTTTGGGCTTATTGTATCTCCATCTAAATAAATAGATTTTGCCTATATAACCTGTTTCTCAAACTGAGGTGTTTAACATTATAAATTATGATAATCACAAGCTCATTGACATCAACAAGCGTGAATTATTAGCGAAAAGAGTTTAAAAAGAGAAACCACGATCGTTATTTGATCTAATATCTAATATCTAATATCTAATATCTAATATCGAATGTCGAATGTCGAATGTCGAATGTCGAATCTCTAAATACACCATAAAGACGCAGTTTAAACTACTCAGTAAGTTATTTACCATCTTACTGAGTAAGTCACTCTTATTGAATTGTTGTAATAGTTAACTTTAGTTGCTCTATAGCACATCCATAACTACTGGAATTAATGCGATGGTACTGCGTGTTTTTTGCAGCATCTAAACTTACAATAAACTCATCTTGCTGGCCTACCGCAGATTGTTCATTGCTTAAACACATCGCTTGGGTAAGCGAGCGTAATTTTGCATCTGTGAGTATTTTGTCAAAACGCAGCATTGGCAAAGGCGGTATTTTCACTGTCGGTAACGCTTTATCAATACTACGTTTACTCAATATAAAGCCGTATTTTTTCATTTCAACTACAGCGCCTGCAGGCCAATAATTAAACTGGAATTGCTGTTTAGCTAACGATTTCAAATGCACTACCCCATGCTCACCAAGCACCGTTAATACGTTTTCGTGAGGTGATTTAATAACCACAAGACTCGTATTCTCATCAATACCAATGCCATTAGGTTGCATATTTGCATCAAGAGACTTCGCCAAGCCAATTGTACGATTTTGCTCACTAAAATATGTGTCAAGCAACGCAAATGTAATACTACCCACGCCACCTGCTGACACGCTACGTTCTCCGCGCAGCGCAGCTAAACTGGAGATTGGTTTGACCGTGGCAACGGGACCAAATTGAGTACGTCCACCCGATAATAAATTACCACTATAACCTGAAGTTACTAATACTGATGAGTCAGCTATAGCGCTCGTCCACGGGTAGGCATTTCCTTGTGAGTCAAATAACGTTGTCCGTAATCGTTGATCTGTTGCAGTATCAAATTCAGCTCCGATTAAAATAACACCGGTGCTATTTTTAATCCGCTTGATTAGTTTGTCAGTACCTTGTAAACAGGCTGCTTGCTCTATTGCTACACGTTTAGGGTAAACGTTAGCACGGTTATGCACACCAGCCTGAACACGAAATGTATCTAACTGCTCACATTTTTTTTCATGTAATGCTTTGGCAAGCCCTGGTGTCAGTGGCAGCCACTCAAGTGCAACACCGGTCTGCGATAATAACGTTTCATAATAATTAGCTGAAGCATAGGGGTCCCGAGCAGCTGTTGTTATCACTAATAGAGTTGGCTTTTCAGTTTTAACTTTTAAGCTAGCCGCTATAAATTTGTACGTTTTTGTTAACCAATCTTGAGATTTCTTACTATTCTTAGCATCAATACTGAACACGTTACGCAGCCCATCTAAATGCGAGATTTCTAGCATATCAATTACATAATCAAACTCAATTTGCGATAATTCACTCAATTGCTTACTTGCAATATCACGCCATGCCCATAACAATTCTTGTTTGCTAAGGGGCAACGGATGCTGTTTAAGCAGTGTATTTAAATGACTGACAGTTGCTACTAATTGGCTTTTGTCGTCTGTTGGCCAATTAATTTCTAACCTTTTGATTGCTTTTGGCGTTAATGAATAAAGCGCGCCTTTTTCATTCCTCAATGGGGTGTCTATATTACAAAACTGTGGGCTCAAAGTGGTGCAGGTCTCAATTTCGCTGCCCATGATAATCAATGTTTGTTCTTTATTATCAGCAAATACTGACGAAGAACCAGCAAGCAAACAGAGTAAAAACACCCTGCGTTTAACACGTGAAATAAATCCAAGTGACTGTATTAGCATAACTAATCTATACCCAATAATTAAACACTGTCTGTATTGTTAACCATCTAGTTATTAACAACAAGCTGAGCTATAAAATAAATAAAATATGTAGGACGTGTTTGATCTTTTAGCGTTGGTTTCGCCAACTTTCCTGTATTGATCTACATCTATACCCAAACCACCTCAAGATGCGAGCGTCGTTGGAATTTAAAGCGATTTAGGCAAGGCATTGATTGCAAATAATAGTGGTTCTATTGTTAAAATCAATCCCTTATAAAAGTAACGCAGTATAAATCGCTTTAAAACCAATACGATGGGCGTTTCACAGGAACTCACTCTCATCGTTGTTACTTATTAAAAGGGATTGCCATTGTTGCAAAGTAACGCCTTGATATTGCGCCCCTGTGAAACGCTAAATTCTGTATCTTGAGGTAGCTTGGCTATATGTCGTCGTATATAAGTAATTTGTCACTGAATGGGTTATTTAACTCGCCACACTGATAACGTTTTTAATAAAGTTGTATAACCACACTTTAATAACGTGCGCTCTATGTGTGCATTATGCAGGGCTTAACATCAGGCGCTATTTTAAATAAAGTAACACGATGAAGTAAGCCCCTTTGAAATGCCTGAATGATTAATTTAACGCGCCTTAGATATGTCCTGATGCGGTATTCGTCGCCGCAGCTATTTTTGATACCAAGAGCTGCTCTACTCGAATACCTTCTACATCTACAACTTCAAACTTAAAACCACCGTATTGAATATACTCAGCCCGTTTGGGGATGCGCTTCATCATATAAATCAAATAGCCAGCAACTGTTTCGTAATGCATTTGATCTGGGAACTCGTCAACATCCAGTACTTTAGCCAGTTCAACTATTGGCGTTAGACCATCGACTAACCACGAGTTTTCATCACGTTCAATAATTAATTCATCGCCAGTATGAGTTATTAAATCTCCCATAAACCCTTTCATAAGATCTTTAACGGTCACAATACCCACCACTAAAGCGTACTCATTAACCACCACAGCAAAAGGTTTAGCTGCGCCTTTAAATGCATTTAATGCCTCTGATAAGCTGAGTGTCTCTGGCAAATAGAAAATATCTTTTTCTAATAAATCATCATTAATATTCGCCGCTTCGCCTTTGAGCACTTGACGTAGAATATCTTTAGACTCAACTGAGCCAATTAGTTTGTCTAAGTTACCATTGCATACTAAAAAGTGATTATGCGGATGATCGATAATTTTACTCGAAATATCAGCACTGGCTTCTTTAATATCAAAATACACAATTTGATCACGTGGTGACATTACGCTGGATAAGAAGCGGGCTTCTAGATCAAACACATTACCAATTAAATCGTATTCTTGTTGTTGCAGACTACCGTATTCCGCGCCAGCATCCATCATTGCCACTATATCTTCTGTGGTTACAATATCTTCACGTTCAGCTGGCACGTTAAATAGCCGTAGCACAATATTAGTGACACCATTAAAAAACAATACCAGCGGTGTTAAAGCAAACGTCACCCAACGCATAATAGTAACAACCCGCACAGCAACAGCTTCCGGCAAAATCATGGCTAAGCGTTTCGGCAATAAATCAGCAAATAAAATAAATAAAGAGGTAATCGCTAAAAACGATAAAATAAAGCTCATTTGCTCAAGCAAAGGTCCTTGATAAAATATCGTCAGTACACTTTCAACGTATGGCGAAAGTGCTTGTTCACCAACTATACCGCCTAAAATCGCAATCGCATTTAGCGCAATCTGGATCATGGCAAAAAATGCACCCGGTTTTTCTTGTAATTTTAAGACCGCAGCAGCTTTAATATTACCTTCATCAGCCATGACTCTTAATTTTATTTTACGTGATGCGGCTATCGCAATTTCTGACATCGCAAACAACGCACTGATCAAGATTAATAAGCCAATCCCGATTAAATCACCCATTTATAGCTCCAAAAATAAACGCTTTTATAAGCAAAAGCAGCTGGATTATAGCCTCTTTTAAATGCGGAGCAATTTATATTTAAATAATATTAAAAAGCATTTAATATCAATGTAATAGATAGTGTAAGTGTTGTTTTTAAGTGAGATAAACTAAAAATCTGGCAGTACTCTATAAAATAGACATGTACGCAAAGTAGTGCAGCATCATATTTATCAATAGTGCGAAAAGGCACTAAGCAATTTTGATTTAATTGAAGGGTCTAAGTTTTTATTACACGCAAAGTATAAAGGCGGTTGTTCTACGTTTAAACGATAAACAGATTTTAATGATGTAGCAACGTGATTTATTGATTCTTCATAACGAACACGTTGCTCCGGCAATACAACCAAATCAATACTACTTTTACGGTTTTTTATAATTTTAAATATGTTATCGAAGCTATTAATCAGCATCAAGTTTTTTCCATCTTCAAAGCCTTGTGAACGCAAATATTGATGACTGTAGTTATCTTTTAGTACTGCGACATTCATTTTTTTTGCGTCATTGAGCTCAGTGATCGTAATATTTTTTGAATCAAGTGCATACAAATATGTTTTTAATTCAGCTATTTCAGCGACCCAAAAAAGCTTGTTTTCTCGTTCTGATGAACGAACGACTGAGAAAATACATGTTTGGGGGTCTCTTAAGGCTGTATTAAATACGGTACTCCAATTATTAACTGAAAGTGTGTAATCAATCTTTGCTTGATCAAGTACTAAGCGTACTTTATCGGCAACATAACCCACTAAACGATCGTTTTCATCTAAGTATTGGGCAGGCGGGAAGTTTTCCGTAACTACATGTAATTTAGCTACGCATTGATTACTAATAATTATAAATAAAAAATAACACCATTTAGCCACTGTTGCCCCACAGATTTTTTTTATATCATTCTTTTATATAAGTTGAATATAGCGGCAAATTACGGGTATGTGAATAAAAACAGACCACAAAGGGTCTGTTTTTTAATGCGTACCGAATAAAACTTAACGATTCATTGCATTAATTAAAAATGCTGAGATTTTAGCACCTTCCCTAAGCGTTGTGTCTGAGCTTGATTGACCAACTAATGAACTGTCTGTAAATGGGGCAATCTCCATCATATCAGCACCTGTAATTGGAAATTCATCCGCCAGTGCGACTAAAATATCGAGGGCATGTTGTGGCGTTAAGCCATTGCCTTCTGGTGTGCCCGTCGCTGAAGCAAATTCTTCATCTAGCGCATCAATATCAAAACTAACATAAAGCTCATCAACGTTATCTGCTTTTAGCTGTGCAATCGCATCCGCTGCAATTGCCTGCGCGCCACGTTCAATAATTTCATGTGCCCAATGCTGTTTAACACCAAACGTTGATTCCCAGTGTTCCTTTGGTTTACCACTTGAACGAATACCAAATTGGATAAGGTGATGCGGCGCTGGTAAAAATTCTAAAATATGCGTACACCATGAACCAAAACATAAATCAATGCCTAAACGTTCAACGAGTAAATCTGTGTGGGCATCAAAATGAATAATAGCGGTGCGTTTACCTTGCGCGCGTTTTGCTTTTAAATACGCTTTTGTTAACGGGTAACTAATTGAATGATCGCCACCGATGCCAAAAATTCCTTTATCAGTAAAGGTTGCGTAAAAGCTATCGCACACATCTTCAGTGATTGACAATGGGCTGACATAATATTCACTGCTTGGGTTATCGTATAATGCCTTTTGACAGTTACTAATAGTCGCTTCATTTAGGTACTTATCATGCAATAAATGTGGGATCACACGCACATCACCTAAATCGAATGATTTAGCTTGAGGCTGCTGATCAATTAATGCTGAACGCAAAAACAATGGTCCCCAATTTGCTCCACGCAAAATCCCACCACCACAATCTGAACTAATTCCAAGCATAACTGCCTTATGCTCACTTTCTGGTAGATTAATTAACGAGTCACGCCATAGCACATCAACATTATCAGTTTGGCCATACAATTTATTACGCAGTGCTGCTTTTCTTTCTTGTGCTGTATTGACCGTAAATACACCATCACCCGGTGGACATAAACAGTGTTCAACTTTACTTTTAAATGTGTGCCATTGTGTGCTCATCACGATTCCTTACTTGGTATTTTTGCGTAGTTATGCAAAAGGCGCTGCAGAAAATAAATATAATAAAAGATTCATCTTGTTTTTGAATGGTCAAATTTAAGGCTGACTGTTTTGTATAGACCAAACAATAGAAATAATTAACCATTTATATAACAATATGTTATATAAATTTTCATACACCGGATAAATTAAAATTTAGTACTAATTAAGATAGATATAGTGTCTGCTAATACAAGTCAACAACCGCTGGTTTATCACAATATTGTTAAGTGCTTGAATATTCAAATGCACTGAATAAAGCATTATTTTATAAAACGGACATCCGTCCTGTACAGTGCTCGGTATTGTAGTAATTATGCTAAATTGACTATAACTCTGTAAGTTAACGTTACCACTTACGTTATCAACAAAAGTAATAATAAGGCCCCGTTATGGAAAAGGTATTTCACTTAGGACTCTCTCGCGATGATCTTCAAGGCGCAACATTAGCAATCGTTCCTGGCGATCCAGATCGCGCAGCACGTATTTCAACGTTCCTTGAAAACCCCACATGCCTTGCTCAAACCCGTGAGTTCCATGTTTATTTAGGGCAATTAAATGGCCATTCAGTGGTAATTTGTTCCACAGGTATTGGTGGACCTTCAACATCTATTGCAGTTGAAGAACTGGCCCAACTAGGTGTAGGTACATTCTTGCGTATAGGGACAACTGGCGCGATCCAACCACATATAAATGAAGGGGACATATTAATTAGCCAAGCATCTGTGCGTTTAGATGGTGCCAGTCAACACTTTGCTCCTCTTAGCTACCCTGCTGTATCTGATTTTTTTGCAACTCAAGCAATGGTTAATGCCTGTGGCAATTTAGGGATTGATTTTCACATTGGTATTACAGCATCAAGCGATACCTTTTACCCAGGCCAAGAACGTTACGATACGTATTCTGGTTATGTGCCAAAAGCATTTCAAGGTAGTTGTGAAGAATGGCAAAAACTAGGTGTAATGAATTATGAAATGGAATCAGCAACCTTATTTACTATGTGTGCAGCACTTGGTTTAAAAGCGGCTTGTGTCGCTGGTGTATTAGTGAACCGTACTCGCCAGGAAATACCAAATGTTGATCACGGCGAAATCGAGAAGAAATCAGTCGCCGTGGTTATCGAGGCTGCAAAAATACTTCTTGCTTAACAGGTCTTTATAAGCGCTAAACTATATGCAATCAACGCTGGTAAGTTACTATAACTTGCCAGTACTGATTCACTTACGTGTAACTGATTTTCCACTCCCTTAGTTTGTAGCAACTCAATACTTTTCACTGTTGTGTCATTCATACTTAAGCCCGCTAAATGCAACTGGCTAATTGCACTTTGTAGTGGTGCTAAACTTGGGCTATAGGCTGCATTTTCAGCATAACAGCCATAGAAGCAGCCATTATCAAACGTTGTAATTTTCACAGCGCTGTAATTAGCCGTATAAGGGACATAAGCTGTTAAAGCAAGCTTAGTAAGCGCAGTATCAATATCAGCGTTAGCCTCAAAAGTCTGCGTTTGTGGGGCTGGATTAAATAGGCTGTAATTATTACCTAAATCTTTTGGACCAAATGCATGTGGTAATAATTGGTTTAATTTAAATTGCTGATCAGGTAACAAAATATCAAACTTTTCTGCATCGGCAAGCTCATTCATAAACTGACGACAATAGCCACAAGGTGCATCACTTATTGCCATTTGCACAATTGTTTGTGCACCTTTAAGCCATGCGTTGTTTATCGCCGATTGCTCGGCATGTACCACCAAGCTCAATGGTTGTTTGGCGAATTCAACATTAGCACCAAAGTAAAAATTTATAGCATCATCACAATCAATACCAACAACAACAGCACCAACCAAAAAGTGAGAAATCGGTGCTACAGCAAACAATGAGGCTACCGGCAAACATGCACGTAAAAGCTCATCATGTGTAATTGTATATTGAGCGCAAAGCGCTTTAATGTCAGCAGCAAACAGCAATCCATGCTGTGTTTTAACTTGATTGAACAATGCTGTGCGCTGCGATTCATCAAATGAAAATGTGGTTTTATTTAATGAATCTTTTAATACAGAAGACGTTGATGCAGTCATAAACAATTTATTCTTATTTAATGGCTACACAGTGTAAAATGTTACAGGCCTAATTGCTAGGCTGATTTTCAAGCCAGTGCTTTGCACTACGAAAACACTCAAAATTCTCAGCCGTTATTTCAAAACGTTTCGCTTTTTGCAAAAATAAATCATGCATAAAACCATCAAAACTAACAATGCGAGCTATAAAACAGTGTTTAAGCCAGCTCGAAATCGCAGGCATAATGCTAAGTAAGTCACTTGCAGGAAAATCGTGTTTTAATTCAGATACATCTACCAATAATTTATTACATTTATAGATGCCAATATATTGTTCAGCTATTTGATAAAAAGTAATCACATCCTGTGCATTTGCAGTCCCTCGTAATGTCATCATTATTAATGATGTCGACGCATCATAAGTAATACAAGTAGAAACATTAGACATTAAACGGCTCTGTCAGTTAAGTAAAAGAGAATAAGATAAACTCTCATTCAAGGAGGTGAGTCATTGTAGTTTTTTCTTCGCCGCCGTCAATCATTATCATCCTAACTGGTCAGTCCATTCGATAGAAACAGATTAAAGTATTAGCAAAGACTACAAAAAAGGTAAAAATCATACACAACTGAGCTACTTTTTCACTTATAATTAAAGAATATTTTATATCGTCACTCATGCAGTTAAAAGGAAGTTATATGCTTCGTGTTGTGTTACTTGTCATTTTATATAGCCTAAGTTCTGTATCTGCTTTCGCTCAGTCCTACACTAATAGATCGTTTGAAGAATTACGCGTGGATCTTCGCGCCAGTTACGCAAAAAACCCCACCGAAGCACTTACACAATTAAAAAACATTCTCAATAATGACGAGTTAAATCCAACTCAAAAAATTGTAATGCTTAATTACAAAGCATGGTTTGAACTCGAAGCCAAGCAATTTGAAGAGGCAATGCGCACTTTAGTCCTGTATAAAAATCTGGTTCAACGGTCAGATAAACCGAGCTTAATTTATGGGTACTATAATATTTCTGGCGGTATTTACACACAATTAGGCATGTATCAACTTGCTATAGAGCATTTTTTAAAGGCGCTTGAACACACTAAAAAAGATAACAAAAATTTAGCCCAGCAAACACTTAACAACTTAGCTGAAGTATATTTACAACTTGGACGTCTCGATGAAGCAGAGGATATTTACAGGAAGTACCTCGATTATGCCACCGCATTAAAAAACCCATTAAGCATCTCAATTTCGACGATCAATTTAATTAATACATTAATTGCCAAACAACAGTATGCAGAAGCAAAAACGCTAGCTTTAAATATTATTATTAAGTTACAAGACAATGATTTTAAATACTACTTAGCTGAAGCATATTTATTACTCGGTGAGATTGAACAAGCAAATAATGACTACCCACTTGCCAAGCAGCATTACGAAAAAGCCCTCAGTATTTTTCAGCAACAAGGTTTGCCTGAAAAAATATCACAAGCTCATTTTTTTATTGCACAAATATATGCTGATATGGGTGATCTAAATAAAGCAAATACAACCCTAGCGTTAGTGATTGCGAGTATAAATAAACAAAGTAATTTACTATTTGTATCTCGTGTTTATAAATTTCAGTCAAGTTTCCTTGAATCTCAAAGCCTTTATAAACAATCAATTAATGCATATAAAAAGCATACTAATGCGCATACTCAATTAGTGAAACAGCAAAGTGATGTTAACTTAGCCAAGGCACTCGCCGAAGCTGACTCAAGTAGTAAGGAAGTAGAAATAACCGAGTTAACTCGTACAAAACAACTCAAAGAAACAAAAGCTAAAGCGTTTCAAGAATTGTCTATAGCAATTACTATTTCGTTGTTAGTGATATTGTTCGGCTCTTTTTTTGCTGTACATAATATTCATAAGCGTGAGCAACGCTTAGCTAAAACACTCGATGAACTTCATAAAACTCAATCGCAATTATTAGAAGCTGAGAAAATAGCCGCATTAACAGTGTTAGTCACCGGGCTTGCACATCAATTAAATACCCCTATTGGCACAGCTGCGACGGCCAGTTCTTTGATCGAAGAAAATCTAAAACGATTGAGTCAGAAATTCAATGAAAAAACACTCAGCAGCAACGACTTTAGTAAATTTATTCAAGAAACGAACGAAGCAAAAGATTTTGTGATCAATAATATAAACCGCTTAGCAAATATTGTTGAAGAGTTCAAAGCATTAAGTGTCTCGATTGCACCCGATATACCAATGCGAGTAATCCCACTTAAAACGTTTATTACAGATAGAGTGACCACATTACAAAATCACTTTAAAAAACATATTAGTTTTAACGTGATAGGCAC
The DNA here is from genome assembly GCF_001653135.1 of Pseudoalteromonas neustonica. Taxonomy (GTDB): domain Bacteria; phylum Pseudomonadota; class Gammaproteobacteria; order Enterobacterales; family Alteromonadaceae; genus Pseudoalteromonas; species Pseudoalteromonas neustonica. The sequence goes on along the minus strand of NZ_BDDS01000020.1, from coordinate 19,216 downwards.
CGAAGTCTCTATTCCTACTTATCCATCAATTGTTTCTGATGTTATTAAAACATTGATCATTAATGCTTACGAGCATGGTTTTGTACACACTGATAATGCGTTAATCACAATAGAAATAAGTGTAGTTAACAATCATGCTGTGATTATATTTCAAGATAATGGCAGCGGCATTGATGATAAAATACTCAAAGATATTTTCACTCCATTTTATTCAACAAATATGGGGGGAAACCACTTAGGACTGGGTTTAAATATTGTGTTTAACGCAGTAAAGCAATCATTAAATGGTAATATATGCGCCGAGCCGTGTAAGCTAGGCGCATGTTTTAAAATTGTATTGCCTCTCAATGGGCCAGTTGAGACGATGTAATATAAACCCTAAGTTAACGCTATCTAACCCGTATTACGCATACCGGCGGCAATGCCCGTCATAGTGATCATTAGTGCATTATCAATATCACCGGAGCTACCTTGCGCAGCTTCACGAGAGCGTTTTAATAGCTCAACTTGTAATACATTAAGTGGATCGGTGTACGGATTACGCAAATTGATAGATTCTTTGATCCATGGCTGATCTGCCAATAAGCTTTGTTGTGGGCTTAATGATTGAACTAATTCAATGGCTTGTTTTAGCTCTTGGCGTAACGTCACACCAAGAGGTTTGTATTGTGTCTCAACTAACGCATCGTCATAATGCGCGCTTAACCAGCAGTCAGCCTTACTAAACACCATTTCGAGCATTTCTAGACGCGCTCTGAAAAATGGCCATTGTTGACTCATTTCATTAAGCGTCTCTATGCCATGCTTTTCAAGTGCTGCCTGTAGCCCTGTTAATGCACCTAACCATGCTGGCAGCATTAGACGGTTTTGACTCCATGCAAATATCCACGGAATAGCACGTAAGCTTTCAACGCCCCCATGTGGGTTTCGTTTAGCAGGCCTTGAACCTAGCGGTAATTTAGATAGCTCTTGCTCAGGTGTTGCCATTCTAAAATACGGCACGAAATTGTCATCATGACGAACCACATTACGATAATGTTCACATGATTTTTCGCTGATCAATGCCATCACGTCACGCCATTTATCTTTAGGTTCTGGCGGCGGTAATAAGTTACTTTCAAGCACAGCACCCGCGTATATATTTAAACTTTGTAATGCCACATTAGGCAAACCAAATTTAAAGCGGATCATTTCACCTTGCTCAGTTACACGCAGGCCACCTTTGAGTGATCCTGGCGGTTGTGAACGAAGTGCTTGCGCTGCAGGTGCACCACCACGACCCACCGTACCACCACGACCATGAAACAACACCAGTTCAATACCGCGTTGCTGCGCTAATTGTACAAGTTTATCCATTGCTTCATATTGAGCCCAACCCGCTGCCATCATACCAGCGTCTTTAGCTGAATCTGAATAACCGATCATGACGTTTTGCACACCCTCAGCTTGACCACGATACCAATTATTATCCAGTAATTGCGTTATAACACTGTGCCCGGCGTTTAAATCATCTAAGGTTTCAAATAACGGCGCAACTGGCAGTTTAAAACCACAGCCACTTTCTTTTAATAATAACTGTACCGCCAGCACATCTGATGCTGTACGTGCCATTGAAATCACGTATAAACCAAATGTTGACGCATCTTGTTGTGCTATTACATCAAAGGTATCGAGCACTTCTTTAACATCTGCGCTTGGTTGCCAATGTTTAGGGATAAGTGGGCGGCGAGAGTTAAGCTCAGCCAATAAAAAGGCTTGCTTATCTTCTTCTTGCCATTGATTGTAATCGCCCAGACCCAAGTAACGTGTTAACTCTGAAAAAACATCGCTATGGCGTGATGAATCTTGACGTACATCAAGCTTAGCTAATCGGATCCCAAAACTATTAATACGATGTAATACATCTAATAATAAACCATTCGCTACAACACCCATATTTGTTTTAAGTAATGAGCGATAGCACGCCTCCAGAGGGTATTTAATTTGGCTAATATCAGTAATGATGTCTTGCGCTTCACTGCGATTACCCATAATTTTAGCGCCTAAATGAGCTACCGTTTCACTCACCTGTGCCTTGAGATCTTTTAATACAGCACGATATGGTTCAAACTCTTGTCCTGCCTGCTCAATCAGTTCATCACTTGCTTGCGACATTGATAGCTCTGTACTTAAGGTCTCAATATCACGACTGTACAAATCAAGCGCCATCCAACGACCATGATCCAACACTTGCTGTGTTACTTGTGCAGTAACAAATGGATTGCCATCGCGATCGCCCCCCATCCAGGATGTAAATTCAACCGGGCTATAGTTGTTTGGCAGTTCTAAATCCAGGTGCTCTTTTACTTCTTTACTAAAATCACGTAAAAAACGAGGAACCGCATGCCACAAGCTGTTTTCTATAACCGCAAAGCCCCATTTCGCTTCATCAATGGGGGTTGGTCGCGAGCGACGAATATCATCAGTATGCCATGCTTGGCTAATAAGCTGAGCAATACGGTTTAAAATATTCTCACGTTCAAATGGTAAGTTATCAGTGCGCTCAAGCGCTGCTAAACAGTCACTTAGTTCAACATGTTTATTAATAATAGTACGACGAGTTACTTCTGTAGGATGCGCGGTTAGTACTAAATTGATATGTAATTTAGCAAGGTTGTCTGCTATTTGGTTTGGATCTATTTTACCTTGCTGGACTTGGCTTGATAACGCTTTAAGTGTTTGTGTCAGAGGGCTTAATTGACAAAAGCCAACATCGTTAAAGCGCGATATTGTATGAAATTGCTCAGCAACATTCGCTAAGTTTAAAAAGTGATTAAACGCACGCGCGACGGGCAATAGCTCTTCATCAGTTAAAGCGTGCAGAACATCAATTAAGGCATAACGATCTTGCTCATTACCTGTGCGAGATGATTTAGCTAAAGCTCGGATCTCTTCCACTTTATCTAAAATTGCTTGTCCTTGGGCGTCTTTAATTGTTTGGCCTAATAATTGGCCCAATAAATTAACGTTCCCCCGTAAGGCGGCATATTGTTCACTCATTCCTGATACTCCATTGTTGATGTTTTTATACCGTTTAGGTACAAATAGTTAGCCGGATCGATTTTAAAAGTGTGGAGTGTGGATAATGGTTAAAATCGACATTTTGCTCACCCTTATTTTGTTAGGCTCTATTAATATCATCCAAATTGCTAATTGAACAGATCCAAAGCTTATTCTATTTCGTAACAATTAATAATGAATTGATACTGGATGAGTAAACTGTGATTATTTTTTACGATGGCAAATGCCCTTTATGCAGCAAAGAAATGCAACAACTCAAACACGCCGACACACGCAACCAAATTGTCCTTGAAGATATCAACAAAGATGATTTTGAAGACCGCTATAGCTATATAAAACGCCAAGATGCTCAGGCTTTTTTACATGGTCAAAGTGACAATGGCGAAATGCTATATGGCTTAGATGTTACATTTGCGGCTTGGAAAGCCGTTGGTCGTCATTCATGGTTAAAGATTTTACAACTTCCTGTAATACGCTTTTTTGCCGATCTAGGGTACTGGGTATTTGCAAAGTATCGCCTGCAAATCTCAAGCGTACTGTGTAAATCATCATGTGGGATCAAATAATGTCATCTGTGTATATCTTATTTGGCGCAAACAGTGCAATTGCAAAAGCATACATAGAAAAAATTGCATTAGATGACGCCAACGCGCATGTTTTTTGTGTAAGCCGTGCGCAGATTCAATTGCCCAACACTTCATTACTTATTGAACAAATACACAGTGATTACACCAAATCCAGCTTAGCCAAATTAACAGCCCATCTAAAAACTAAAAACATTACTCCTACTCAAGTTTTAATATTCAACGGTTTACTGCATTTTGACCAATCAATGCCAGAAAAAAAACTCGAAGATTTAGATGAAAATTATTTCAACGTACTGCTAAACACCAATGCACTCACACCGGTATTGTGCTTACAATCTATTTTACCGCTACTTAATAATAAATCCCCCTGTGTGATAACCTCACTCAGTGCGCGTGTTGGTAGTATTACTGATAATGATTTAGGTGGATGGTATAGCTATCGCGCCTCTAAAGCGGCGCTTAATATGTTGTTTAAAACTGCTGCCATAGAGCTTGCCCGTAGAGCAAAACAAACACGGTTAGTGCTTTTTCACCCTGGCACAACAGATACTGAACTATCTAAACCATTTCAAAAAAATGTCCCCGCAGGAAAACTGTTTACACCTGAATTTGTGGCGGATCAATTATTTGCTCTTTTACAAACACCCGAACAATTAACAAATATTGGTACGCCAGCTTACATAGATTGGCGAGGCGAACACATTCACTGGTAAGGATTCATCATGCATATAACAAAAGACGCAATCGAAAGCTTTGAAAAGGATTATCGCACTCATCTGATAAACTCATTGTCTGGATTCAAAAGCGCTAATTTAATTGGTACACAAGACGAATCAGGTAATACAAATTTGGCGATTGTCAGTTCAGTTATCCACTTAGGCGCGCATCCACCTTTGGTCGCAATGATAATGCGTCCACACAGCGTACCTAGACACACCTTTGAAAATATTATTCAGACCGGTGTATTTACAATCAACCAAGTTAACAGTGAAATTGTTGAGCAAGCACATCAAACATCAGCTCGCTATGATAAGGATGAGTCTGAGTTTGATGCAACAGGCTTAACGGAGCAATACTTAGCTGATTTTAAAGCTCCATTCGTCGCGCAAAGTAAACTAAAATACGCTGTTAAGTTTGTTGATCATCAGCACCTTAATATTAACGCAACAGAGCTGGTAATCGGTGAAATAATGGACATACACGTTGATGATATAGCCGTGATGGACGACGGTTTTCTGGACATTGAACTTATAAATACAGTCGCCATCAGTGGTTTAGATAGCTATCATAAAACTCGCCACTTAACTCGCCTGCCTTACGCTAAAAAATAGCCTGTACTCAAAAGGTTGGTTTTTAAGTTACTTTATACCAACCTTTAAATGGCCAAAACTACGGCACTAAAAAGTAACTACCCGCACATAGGCTTAACCCTGAAAATAACCATATTGTTGCGTAGCTATGCCACAGCTGCGCATTGTTATATACACTCTGCGGGTTATCTTTATCAACTAATATAGTGCAGCTTTGCGAATCTCTAAAACGCAGTAATAATCGTCTGTCGTAACCAATTAAAACACTGTGCAAATGGTTATTAAAGCGAAAGCTTACTAACATTGATTTTTGTGGTAGTAACTCACGCGATGCCACGCGCGTATTAACAACACTCGTTATATCGTCAATCGGGCATACTCGCCAATGATGCTTGCTAATTTTACTTTTTAGCCAGCGCAGTAGTGGCAAAATGCCAACGAATATAAAAATAGCCCCCAATATAAATAGTACTTTGCTCATCAGTTTCTAGCCTTGTAAAGATTGATATACCCAAACGACCTCAAGATGCGAGTTTCAGTTGGTCATTTTGCAGGTGGTTTGGGTGTACACTTTATATGCAGCAATTAAATCACTCAATGCCGTACCAACTGACTTAAATACTGTTATATCCGTTTCATTAAAACGAGCAATGGTATTTACCTTGGCTAAATCAGCCAACTCTGCACATACATCTTGCTCACTAAATACCCCTTGCGCTATCGGTATTAATAACTCACCTGCTTCTGCCAAAACATTTGCTTTGCTATCTACATAAACACGGCTGCGGGTGATGGTCGTGGTGTCGCATTCACGATGCTCGCTGTGATGATTACCTATTAAATCAATATGTGTGCCTGCTTTTAACCAGTTACCATCAAATAATGGTTTAGCAGAACCTGTTGCGCAGCTGATCACGTCAGCGCTATAAATAATCTCCTGTGTGCTTTGTCCAATCACAAACTCAACATCGGGAAATGCATGCTGTAAACGACGTTGCAGGGCGGCTACTTTTAACTTATTGCGCGCCACCAGCGTTACCCGCTTAAAATCACGTACAGCTAAATGTGCACGTACCATGTATTGGGCTAAGTTGCCACTGCCAAAAAACACTAAATGCTTGCTGTTCTCTCGAGATAAATAACGACTCGCCAGTGCAGATACGCTCGCCGTGCGCCACAAAGTAATCCGCGTTCCATCCACCAATGCCAGTGGCTCGCCGTGCTCGCGCGAAAACAGCATAATTTTAGAATACAACGAGTCAAAACCCGCTTCGCCATTGTTTGGAAAGTAAGTAAATGCTTTAACCCCAATCACTTGTTCATTCCAAGCAGGTAGCACAGCAAACGCATCATGGCTGGCACTGTTGCTATCTAACTCATACACGTTACGTTTTGGCATGCCAAAATCGAGCGCAAATCCTTGTTGCATAGCAGTTATTAACGAATCAAAATCAAGAGCGCTATCAATGTGTTTTGTATCAATAACTTGCATTTTATAGCTCCAGCTCAAATGGCTTTGGTGCATGCGTTAATATTTCGTAGCCGGTTGGTGTAATTAAAATATCTTCTTCAAGACGTACACCACCAAAATCAGGGATGTAAATACCCGGTTCAATTGTTATCACATTACCAACCTCTAAAACATGACTCACATTTTTATTAATAAAGGGGTGTTCATGTAAAAATAGCCCCAAACCGTGGCCAAGCCCTTGCCCTGCCCACTTCCCATAACCTGAGTCATCCAATACTCGTTGCGAGGCATTTTGTAAATCAATACAATCAACACCAGGCTTAAGTAAATTAATAGCAGTTTGTTGAGCAGTCGCAACTGCATTGTAAATTTGAGTTTGTTTGCTTGACGCCTTGCCTAGTACATAGCTGCGAGTCATGTCTGAGCGATAACCATTAATAACAGCACCAAAATCTAAGGTAATAAAATCGCCCTCTTTAAGTGTGCGCTCACTTGGGCTGCCATGGGGGAGTGATGTACGTTCAGCAAACATTAAAATGGTCGCAAATGACATGCCTTCTGAGCCTAGTTTTTGCATTCTAAACTCAAGCTCTAGGGCTAAATCACGCTCACTCACACCGACTTTAAAGTATGGCAGTGTGTGTGCTAACGCTTCATCAGCAATCGCTGCCGCAGCTTTAATTTGTGTTACTTCCCAGTCATTTTTGATCATGCGCTGGCGTTCAATTACACCTTGGATTGGCACTAATGTATGGCTATTCAAATCATTTGCAACCTGCTGCCACAATGCCACATTTATAAATGCGGCATCAAAACCCAAATCGCTATTAGCTGGTAAAAAACGATTAATACAATGACCCAAGCTCTCGTTATCACGATCACGGCAGATCACTTCAAAACCTTGGCACTCTTGCTTTGCCCGTTCAAAGTAGCGGTAATCAGTAATAAGTACACAACTAGCTGGTGTTACTATTGCATACGCCGCGTTACCACTAAAGCCACTCAAGTAGCGAATATTTTCATGACCTAAAACTAAAATAGCAGTTAAATTATCATTTATTAGTTGTTGTTTTAAAATCTGTTGGCGCTGAAAAAAATGACTATTCATCGAAAAATAAATCCTTGCTTTAGGGGATCGTTCGGATCAATTAAAAATGTATGTTTACCTGTTATAAATGCACTACCAGTAACGCGGGGAATAATAGCAGCATGTGTTTCAAAGGTGCATGATTGCTTAATTTTCACATTAAATAAGGAGCCTAAAATGCTCTCAATATTTGCACTTTGCCCAACGGCTAACTCGCCTTTAGCAAATGCTAATGCTGCACGAGCACTTACGCCTGTGCCTGTTGGGCTTCTATCAAGTTCACCTTCGGCAAATACACACACATGGCGACTAAAGTGATTGACTTGCGATAACTGACTATTGGAGTAAAAAATAACCCCGTATAGAAAACCAAGTCCATTATCGCTCGGGTGTTTTGGTTGGTATTGCTTAGTAACCTGCTGTTTAATCGCTTTACCAAGACTAATTATCTGCTCATGATTTTCAGGCGCTAAGCTTAAATCAAGGGTGTCTGCATCAATAAATGCGTAATATGCACCGCCAAATGCTATATCGCAGCTAACTGAGCCAAACATAGGCAAGCTTATTTGAACGTCGAGTTTATCGACAAAGCTGGCGACATTATCAAAATACACCTGCTGTAACTGATTATTTTTAAGTTCAACATAGGCTTTTATAAGCCCTGCAGGGGTGTCTATTCTTAGCTCATTATGACCATCTTTAAACTCAACAAATCTGCAATCTTTTGCAGCGGTTGCCAGCGCAATAATCGCATGCCCGCACATCGTACTGTAGCCTTCATTATGTAAAAAAAGTACGCCAAAGTGGCTATCTGGGCGCTCAGCGGGGGTGATCACTGCGCCATACATGTCAGCATGACCGCGAGGTTCAAACATCAATGCTTTGCGTAAGTAATCAAAGCGAGCTAAACAATCTGCACGTTTTTCAAGCATCGTATTACCTACTAGCTGCTCAAAACCATCAACAATAATACGCAGCGGCTCGCCCCCGGTGTGCATATCCAAGGTGTGTATTTGTAACCAATCATTATTTGGCTGTTGCCAGTGAGAGAATAAAGTGTGGGACATCATCAACTCCTTTTTGCATACAATATATCTTAATGTTTTTTAGTGCAATAACTTTAATGAAAAATGCCGAGCAGTTTCCTGCTCGGCATCAAGGCTGTATCACTCTTAACAGAGAATGTGCTTAAACATTAAAACAACAAGCTAAAAACGATGGGTAAAGTTATTACCTTATTGTTATTTAACAGCATCTTACCAGGGAATTTAAAACTCTATACGCGCGGTTAACGATACATAACGCGCACCTTGTCGGCCTGTCACCAATCCATAGTCAGGGTTAAGCTCTAAGCCATCATCACCATACTGCGCACGCTCTTCATTAATCGAAATGGCACTGTCACTATCAAGTAAATTATAAACAGTGCCTTTTAATGTCATATCAGCGCCAAAAAAGTCTGTGTAATACGTAAGCGACATATCTATATTTGTAGCCCACGGTAAATTACCTTTGCTTCCACGCGGAGCTGGGTTACCATTTTCATCATAATGTGATGCTTGGTCGTAGTATTTACTGGCACATGCATCCCATGGACTGCCTTTTGCACAGCTATCGACTCCTTCAGGGTGCACTGAGAAATAACTCTTAGGTCGACCCGACGCAGTACGCGCAACTAAGCCTAACGTTAACGAGTCTGTAATAGTGTAAGCACCGCTGAGTTTAATAGCGTGGCGATGATCATTTGGTAAATTACCATAACCATGGTCCATCAAGTCACCGTAATCATATGACGTTGTCCAGCCCGGATCCGCTTGGTTATTATCGGTTTTGACGAGTCCTTCCGTGTTGCCATAACTATGAGACCACGTATATGACGTATTAATGCGTAAATCGTCTGTTACATTGCCGTCTAAAGTAAACTCAAGTGCTAAATATTTTCGTTGTGCCGCAGGAAGTGAAAGTTCCTCTGCACTTAAATTAACATCATCAACTTGGCCGTCACCATCAAAGTCATACGACATTTGAATCGCTTCGCCGGGATTATTAAGGACATAATACGAACCCTGACCGACATTATCGGTTATGCCCATTTCTGCTAATTTTTTAGCTAAAACAGGACCTACATCAGTGTCTTCTACGCTGCGACCTAAATCACGGTAAATGGCACGTATACCAGCTGACATGGTATCGAACACTTCTTGTTGATAACCAATGGTAAATTCATCACTGTACATAGGCTTTAAAGAGGCTGATGCTATTAAGCCTGGCTCTGTAATACCACGTTGGCGCCAACGCCTATCTCGCAGCATTTCACCACGACTTGGCGAACCATCGGTCATTAAGCTTGGCGCTCCGTTACCATCTAGCTGATCTAAATCGAAATATTCAAACCACTCTACTGACGCAGACCCTTGAGTGATATTCATATTGGCAGACACTGGCTGGAAGTAACGTCCATAGGTTGCAAAAATCTTTGAGCTGCCATCACCTGATAGATCGTAGATAGCTTGTAAGCGTGGCGCAATTTGACCATCAATATCTACAAAAGCACGGCCATCTGATACCGTATTTTCAAATTCGCTGTATCGAACACCTAAATTAAGCACTAAATTATCAGTCGCCTGCCAAGAGTCGTTAATATAAAATGCCAATGAAGAAACGTCTGACTCTACGTCACGAGTACGGATGCGACGTTCAATATAATCACTACCGACCGCTGCGCCTGATACATCATTTTCGCCCGCAGTTTTTACTGTCCACCAACCTTCTGCATCACCAACACCGTTCTGGCCTGAATGAGATACCACATCAACTTTGGTGTAATCCACACCAAATTGAATTGAATGTGCATCTAAATCCCAACTAAAATCGATACGTGCTTGATCACGAGTGTACTCCTCTTCGCTAACCGCGGAATTAGTGTGTTGGCTTAGCGTAACAGAGCCATCACGTGCATCCCATACACCAGGGTTTGGCGAGGCTACAACGTTTTCAACATTTTCAGTAACGCGCCCTATTACCGCAGAGACAGAAAACGTATCGCTAAGGTAACCATTATAGTTAATGCTATATACATTACCGCCGTCTTCACCCGGCGCATCCACACCTTGTTGCGCACCTACAACATTGTCTTTCCAGCTATAAGCAAAGGTTTTATCAGTCCATGTACGTTTGTTGTTCATGGCTGAAAAGCCTACTGAATGGTCTTCATTAATAAACCAATCTACTTTGGTAAACCAGCGATCTTCATCACGCTCAAAATCTGAGAACGTCGTTTGACCTGCGCTATTAGACTCCTCACGGCGCGGTGCAAATAAACCATAAAAGAACAAAGTATCTTCGATAATCGCACCACTGGCCCACAATTGCAGTTCTTTAAAGTCGTAACTACTTTGCTGCGTATTGGTGCTTATCGTGCCATTATCTTGAAATATTGAGTCATGTTGGCTGCGTAAGCTATTTGGATCCCAGCGTACTTCAGCACCAAATTTAAAGTCATTATCACCTGATTTAGAAACAGCATTAACAATACCGCCTAATGCGCCACCAAATTCAGGACTCACGCCGCCCGTTTTAACTTGGGTTTGCGAAATAGCTTCCCACGGCAGGCGTATTGAACCTAACCCGGTACGAATACTCGTCACATTTAAACCATTAAAGTAATAGCCATTTTCAGCAGCAGACGAGCCACCAAAGCTCGATGCACCTTTAAAGTTTGAGCCACCCGGTGCAACAGTACCCGGCGCTAATAACGCAATACTTTCAAAACCCGTATTTACTGGCATCGCTTTAAGCTCAGCGTCGCTAAATGTTAAGCCCGACGTAGAAGACGCCATATCAACACGACGGATCGCAGCGCCAGTTACCGCAATGCGCTCCATATCGGTACCCGCTTTATAAAGCTGTACATCAAGAATAATTGATTGCCCAATCGTCACAGAAACATTTTCTTCTGTTAGTGTTTGGTAACCATCTTTAACAATTGTCACATCATACGTACCTACTGGTACATTACGCAGCAAATACTCACCTTGCGCATTACTTGTAATGGTATAAACCAATCCTTTGCTTTTGTGTTTAAGCGTAATTGTTGCGCCAATTAAATCCGTGCCCGCTTGCGCTACAACATGGCCTTTTACAACACTACTACCATCTACCGCATGCGCAGCAGGTGCCATCATTAACGCAGCTGTAACCGCCGTTGCTAATAATGTTTTAACGCCAACACCCCGAGTTTGCTTTTTATTATATGTAAACATGAATATGTTCCTTGATCCTGTTGATTTTTGTTGTCTGTCTAACCTCAGACGCAAAAAATATACACCCATTACATATTGTATACAATATTAAATATACATTTATTTCACATATCATATAAAAAATATGTTTCATTTGAAAAGAGAACAGCAATAAAAACAAGGAAAGTAGACGGGAGTTTACCTCGCGCAGTTTTATATATTTGAAGATCCGCGCGGCATAAAACCCCGCCTACGTGAAATATAAACCACATTATTGAGCATAGCTCTAGGCGAGTCACTTTTCATACTCTAAGTGCTTTGACGCTAGTTTGGTGGGACTCTTCAGATCTGTCGGCTACTATTCAATCTTAAGGTAGATGTCAGATTTATTTATATTTAGCTTTATTTTTATCCCGGCCTTGCTGAAGTTAATTTTACTGATACAATGATTGCATAATGTATACAATATAAAACAAAAGAGAGAATATGATGGAAGCAAGCAGTAAAGATTGGCGATATACAGTTATGCCGGCCGTATTTACATGGCTAAAAGAGTCAGAATCCGGAGTTCTTGAAATTGACCTTGAAGCAACACAAAAATACGCTGCTGATATTTTAAAAGTTCAAGGTAAAGGTGGAGCTAGAATGGGCGGGCTGGTTGGCTCTGGTACTCTGGGTGAGAATAGCTACCTAAGTTCTGAGCAGCGCCTTTCTTTACTAAAAGCCCTTTCTAGTGTTGCTAATGAATACAATGTTCCATTGATCAGTGGCGCTGCGGCAGAAACGAAAGAAGAACTTACTAAAATCGTTAAAGAGCTAGCAACAGTTGGTGTGGATACCGTTATGGTAATGCCACCAAAAACAAAAGTAGCACCATCTGATGAACAAATGTATGCGTACTACGCACTTTCTGCTGCGGCTGCAAAAGAAGCCGGCATAACAATAATGCCTTATAACAACCCTGATGCGGCCGGCTATCATGCGCTCTCAACTGATCTTCTTACAAGACTTGCAGCCCTGCCTGAAGTAACCGCGCTTAAGATATCGACTATAGACGTGTCAGTTATTGAAACAATGATACTAGAGAACAAAGATTTAAAAGTGCTGGCCGGTGTTGATACCGTAACGGTACATGCAGGGCTCGCTGGTGCATGTGGTGGAATTACAGGCGTTGGGTGTATATTCCCAAAAGCGAGTATTACTATGCAAGAATATGTAAATAATGGAGAGTGGGCTGAGGCAAATAAAATTTCTCAGGCGATGAATTCTATCTCCTACCTTGATGCACAACCGTTACTTTTAGAGTACCTAAAATTTGCTTTCGGAATTCATCATAACGATGCCAACGGCGGGCTTCGTACCTTTGGTAAGAAGTTAACTCAACCGCAAATTGATGACGTGCGCGCACGATATATCAAAGCAAAAGAAAGACTTGAAATTCTGGGCTTAATAGATTGATCTTTTAGAATATTCGCAAAGAAAACTCCGCTTTACGGAGTTTTTTTGTATCTACAGTTTAACTGTTATTGTTACATCTTGAGCTATTCAATATTCATGCTAATTAAACGTCATAAAAACAGGGGAAACACCAATGTTAAGATGAGTGGTGTGGAGCTGGAGGCTAGAGAACTCCGGCTACCCGGTTATGTTCGAAATTTAACAGCTGTGCCAAACACTAATATTTCTGATGCCCCATCAGTAACTGAGCTAGTTGTAAATCGTATTCCTACTATTGCATCGGCATTTAACTTTTTTGCATCTTCTATTAATCGTTCTACCGCTATATTTCGAGCTTCCATCAACATCTCGGTATAGCCTTTGAGTTCGCCGCCCACAATACCTTTTAAACCAGCCATGATATCTCGACCAACATGTTTAGACTGAACCATGTTCCCATTGACGATGCCCAATACAGCTTCAATTTCCTTGCCAGGAACAGTTTCCGTTGTCGTATAAATCATAATTTCTCCCTAGAACATAACGAGCCTGTAAAATAACTCGTTTTTAATTTATTTTTATTGATGCATCAACCATAGCTGAGTTCCTATTTTGGTTCAATCGAAAACTGACTTTCACGTAAATATAAAAAGAGGACTTGGTGTTGTTTTAATCGGCGTTTTGAAAGGGATTGCAGGTGTGTGAGTGGTTTATTTAAAGTGATAAGGGGTTACCCTTATTAATGCATCGTGTTTCTCAGTTTTTCTAGATTATGAACAAGGCAATACAGTTGCCGCAGAATAAAGTGAATGCATTCACATTAGTTTGTCCGCGTAAGGTCAATTTATTCATGTCTTTATTGACTGTAATATTGCGCTTTTTACCTCAAGAAAGACAGGCTTAATACTGCCGAGTCTTTTACCATTACTTTATAAAATATTGTCGTCGTTCCAATAGACTGTCTATTTTGACCTTCATCTTGTCAATGTAGCTCATTTTTAGCCTGACAATGCTTATTATCTAACGGTGGATTTAGATCATTGGATCCGCTATAGAATAAAAATGTGCCACTGGCGACAATGGCGCTCTTTCCAAAGGAATAGCACGCACCAAAGTACGCAATTTAATGAAATTGGGCGTTAGCGAACAACTGCCATAGCCTGTGGTATCACCAGTACCAAAAGTAGGCGCTTGGAAGCGAAGGCCCTTGTAGAAGCTCAAAAACAAAAGGAATTAACATTGCGCTAGGCAATGACTATTTAGCATCACAAGGTTTAGTGTCATTGAAAGATATTTGGATCAATATTCATTACGGGAGATGAACCGCCCATTGCACTTCCTGTTAATAAAAAGCGCATAATGGGTGGTGTGGGGGCTCGAGGTTAGAGACCTCCGGCTACCCTATTATATTTTTTATGCCACTGCAAAGTTTACTGCGTGGACATTGGTTAAATTAATTTTTTGTTTTGCATGCCACAGGTCGTAGTTATCTTGCATTGCTAACCAACTCTCAGGAGTTCTGCCAATGGCTTTAGATAACCGAAGTGCCATTTCTGGTGAGATTGCACTTTGACCTTTTAGAACTCTATTTAATGTAGACGATGCTACATCTAGTTGTTTAGCTAAATAACGGCAACTAAAGCCTGCAGGCTCTAGGTAAACGTCATAGATAAACTCTCCTGGATGTGGTGGATTATGCATAGTCATTAGTGATAGTCCTCATAATTGAGAATGTATGCATTACCATCGATAAACTCAAAAGTAATGCGCCAGTTACCATTTACAGTAATAGACCAAATCCCGTCACGATCCCCTTTGAGAGGGTGCAATTTAAAACCGGGTAAATTGATATCATCAATTTCTTGTGCGGTATCTATTGCTGCAAGTTGCATGCGCAGTTTGCGTTGATGCTTGGCCTGAATTCCATCAACACTTCCTGTTTGGAAGTATTTCTTGAGGCCTTTATGCTTGAAAGATTTAATCATGTCACAAGCATAGCGCGATGCGCATCACTCAACAATAAAAATATAATGAGCCTGTAGAATAACTCGTTTTTAATTTATTTTTATTGATGCTTCAACCATAGCCGAGTTCCTATTTTGGTTCAATCGGTTACTTTGATTTATCGTAAAATATCAAAAATACAAACTTTAAGGTGGGTGTCATTTTTGTTTTATTGAGAGATATTTGGATCAATATTCATTACGGGAGATGAACCGCCCATTGCACTTCCTGTCAATAAAAAGCGCGTGATGGATGGTGCGGAGCTGGAGGTTAGAGACCTCAGGCTACCTGGTTATGTTCGTAACTTATTGAGTAAAAAGCTGTCCTGCCGTATTCATTGGCAAAAACATACGAATTCGACCATTATGCTCGCATAGCACTTCAAAGCCAAA
The DNA here is from genome assembly GCF_001653135.1 of Pseudoalteromonas neustonica. Lineage (GTDB taxonomy): Bacteria > Pseudomonadota > Gammaproteobacteria > Enterobacterales > Alteromonadaceae > Pseudoalteromonas > Pseudoalteromonas neustonica. Next base: position 3,627 of record NZ_BDDS01000020.1, on the reverse strand, counting down.
TTTCGTGTAAAAGGCTTGAGCAGAGTTAGTAAGGCAGTCAACAACAATGGCATACGCTCTCATGTGGTGATTGACTTCCCATAAGTACTTAAGTGCCCGAATTAGGCTAACCTTTCCCAAACCAGAGCCGTGATACTCCTTATGTACGGCAAGCTGAGCAAGTAAAAATACAGGTATGGGATAACGAGGGAGCTTCTTTGCAAGTTGCACAGGTAAGGTTTCGCGGCAAATTGAGCTTGCCGCCACACTGTAAAACGCACAAATCGCATACTTTTGATTGAGTAATGGCTGAACACTAGGTAACACCATTGTTCGGCTAATACCCGCTTGCATATGTTTAGCCGCATGAGTTTTGATAAACACATTTAACTCTTGCTGACCACAATCAAAAGAATTGCGATCATGTTTCGATTTACTCAGTTCAACGAACTCTTTACCCCAGCTCACTTAATGCAACTCTCATCTGTAAACCTCGCCGCTTCAAGCAAAGCCTGGTTTGGCGCTTTAGCTTTATCACACGCATGCATAAATTCATCAAAGACGCTGTCCTTAACAACGATACTCTCATGTTCTTCAATTACGTGCGTAGCGTCTTCATCCATTAACCTAACCACATATTCAGTTAAACTTTTTAAACCAAGTAACGCCGATGCCTTTTCTGCTTTTGCCTTAATTTCTTCATCAAGACGAATATCTAAGCGCGCTGTTGCCATAATGCCTCCTACGTACGGAACAACTCCGTAATCACGAGTAGATTATAGTGCACTTAATGAACCGATTCAATACGTACGGAAAACTACCGGAAGGTGAGAGAATATAGCGAGACTGTAGAATAACTCCAACAGCCAAATCCAATTAAAAAAGAGCTCCTGTAATTAACGCTAGTTGTTTTTGATAAAGCATTTTGCTGGCAATAGTCAGTGATAGTTAAATCGCTAGCTTGTTGTTCTTCAATGATACTACACCACTGCTCTGGGTAAGAGAACTCACTAACCGCAACAAGGGGATCTCAATGACCCTACAAATTCATAAACTCACACAGTATTTACGCGGCTGGAGACACTACTACCTAATAGCCAACGCTTATCAACTGACAGTGGGTTTAGATCATTGGATCCGCCGCAGGATAAGAATGTGCTACTGGCGGCAATGACGCTCTTGATAAAAAGAATAGCGCGCACCAAAGTACGCAGTTTAATGAAATTGGGGGTTAGCGTGCGACTCGCCAGAGCCTGTGGTATCACAGTACCAAAAGTAGGCGCTTGGAAACGAACGCCCTTGTAGAAGCTCAAAAACAAAAGGAATTAACATTGCGCTAGGCAATGACTACTTAGCATCACAAGGTTTAGTGTCATTGAGAGATATTTGGATCAATATTCATTACGGGAGATGAACCGCCCATTGCACTTCCTGTTAATAAAAAGCGCATGATGGGTGGTGTGGGGGCTGGAGATTAGAAACCTCCGGCTAACCGATTATACGCAATGACTGTAATAGAACACAGCTTCTCCTGCAATTAAATTAACACCTTCATCTATTTCAGATTGAGTAGGAGAGTTAATGATTTTAACAACCTCAACTAAAGCTGATTCCATTACTTGTGGTTTCAGTTTCATAATTAAATACTCAATGGCATTACACTTCCAGATATCATCATTACCCAGTAAGATTTCATTGATAAACGGAACTAAATCATCGTTCGCCTGTGATAGTTTTTCCGCAACAGGTAATGCCACTGGCCAATTAATATCTTTAAGCCATGGAAGTAGTTGCTCAAAATATAATGGCAACTCCGAATTAGAGATAGCTTGTAAGTTAATGCATGCATCTAAATCATGTTTATTTTGTGGCACAATGTTCGAATTCATATTTGCGTATAACTTTAAGCTAAGGGGTGCTGATACGTGGGGCATAATGGCGAAGCCGCCCCGCGTATAGGCGTCCCAGCGACCGAAGGGAGAGGCTTAAGCGCTTTGTTAGCAGTCATTGTTTAAATTACCTCTTAAGCTTTTTAAAACTCGAAGAAGACTAATTGTAAGACATACAACTGCAACTGATGGAGAGTAAATCATTAGCAGCTCCGTCAAAGACAAGGAATCATTTTCTTGATAACTATATTCTGATACGACACCTGATAAGACACTTAGAACCAGTACCGTTAGACAAGAGAAAACGAGCAGCCGAGAATCCTTGGAGTTAACGCGACGATTTAATTTAACTGAGCCCACTAACAAAGCTATAAAACAAGCGCAGATGACAAGTGCATCTAAGGCGTAAAAAAGAAATTCCAGTAAAGTAAAACCGTACATTTCATATATTACTTGCTTAAAAAATTCCATTTAACTTAATCCTAAAACCTGACTGCTAACGAGGCTGTAGAATAACTCTAACAGCCAAATTCAATTAAAAAACGAGCTCCTGTAATTAACTCTAAGCGTTTTTAAAGCATTAGGTAATGCATTTGGAACCCATAAAACAAGCTGTTTTTCTAAAAAAGAGTAATTCTACAGCCACAACGCCGCAATAAGCGGTGAGTAACAGTTTGCTAAAATGTGAAACGAAGTGGAACCGAGCAAACTGTTACGAATCCGACTTAATTGCCTTGTTATACCTACTTAATAGGTAAATCATTAATTTTATATATTGCTACTGGCCCCGCACAAAATGTAATTAACCCACCTTTGCGTTTCTGTCGTTTATAATAAACAGTAATGGAAATCTTGTCTAACATACTAGGCTCAACTAGAAAAGTGGATACCATATAGTTTTTTAATTCTGGATTCTCCGTCAGTTGATAAGGTACTGTTACATTTGTAGGAACGGATAACATTGACTCGTCTATGTTACTACCAAATGAAATGTCTGCGCGAAAAGCAATTGCTTCGCCAAACTTTAAAGGGTAATAAACCGAGACATCTAATGACCTAAGGTGACTTTCTTTAGTAATAAAAGCGGCTATACCGTTTTCGGGTTTACCATCTGAACATGCAAAACTAGATAATGAAATAAACGAAAATATCAGAATTAAAAATTTCACCGTGCCCCCTGTAGGTATAACGAGGCTGTAGAATAACTCTAACAGCCAAATTCAATTAAAAAACGAGCTCCTGTAATTAACTCTAAGCGTTTGTAAAGCATTAGGTAATGCATTTGGAACCCATAAAACTAGCTGTTTTTCTTAAAAAAGAGTAATTCTACAGCCACACGCCTCGTTAAGAGGTAAAAAATAGTAGGCTAAAATAAGCGACGCAGGAGCAAACAGCCTACTGTTTAACGTCCGTTTGAGCAACAACAAATTAGACAGCCATTCTAATTGAGCCAACATCACTATTCCACTAGATTTACTTTTTAGGTTATGAATTTACTTTTTATTAATGGGTTGCTTTCATTCCATCCATTAAATAAGTTATTAGTACTCTAAAGCCTAAATTACGCGCATAATAATAACTGCATAATTGCAGTTTTAACTTTTTACTGAGGACTTTTAACTTTATGCCAGCAGCTTTTCGCTGTTACTGACGTTGCTACGCCGTTTTCTGCTCAAGTGTTCACAGTAACTCTCTTGTGAGGTCGTCCTACCTACTGCGCCATGAAATACGCGTGTAAATTGCGTGGTCAGTTTTAACC
>NZ_BDDS01000019.1 GCF_001653135.1 Pseudoalteromonas neustonica | reverse complement strand
GTCCCCAAGGGGATTCGAACCCCTGTTACCGCCGTGAAAGGGCGGTGTCCTAGGCCTCTAGACGATGGGGACACATAAATGTGTCACTAGGACAACTGAATGGTTAAACTCGTTTCAGGCGAGCTTTATTAATAACACTGCACTTCCCTATTAAAATAAGTAAGTGGCGTCCCCAAGGGGATTCGAACCCCTGTTACCGCCGTGAAAGGGCGGTGTCCTAGGCCTCTAGACGATGGGGACACATAAATGTGTCACTAGGACAACTGAATGGTTAAACTCGTTTCAGGCGAGCTTTATTAATAACACTGCACTTCCCTATTAAAATAAGTAAGTGGCGTCCCCAAGGGGATTCGAACCCCTGTTACCGCCGTGAAAGGGCGGTGTCCTAGGCCTCTAGACGATGGGGACACATAAATGTGTCACTAGGACAGTTGATTAGTTAAACTCACATCCTGAGCTGTTTAAGGTATTGCGATATATACAAATTAAGACTCGAGCTTAATCTGTTCGCTATTCTCTCGGTAAAACCGCCTTTAACTAATAAAAGCTAAGTGGCGTCCCCAAGGGGATTCGAACCCCTGTTACCGCCGTGAAAGGGCGGTGTCCTAGGCCTCTAGACGATGGGGACACAGAAAACTGCTACCCTAGGACATACACTAAAATAAATTGGTGGAGCTATGCGGGATCGAACCGCAGACCTCTTCACTGCCAGCGAAGCGCTCTCCCAGCTGAGCTATAGCCCCAATTTATTCTGCTAAACACTTACTCGGTAAACCGTGTGGTGTATTGCTTAGTGCGGGGCGCATTCTATGCAGCACCCCAAATAAAGTCAACAGTTTTTTATGTAACTTTATTTAAATGATTTAAATTTCAACAAACTGGATACTGAATAAACAACAGATTCAAATATACAGTACATTTCCCCTTAAAACGCGTTTAAATCATAAATAAACGAGCGCTAAATAGAAAGGATTGCCGTTAAATAATCATAATGAATCTAATTTATAAGGTATACATCTATATGCAAATCAAATTATGAAAAAGTCACTCCTGCAATTAAGGCCCTGATGATATTTTTTATATTGAATAAATAAACCAAGCACACGTTATTAGAGCTCACTAAACTTCAAGGCCCCCTCACTTTCGTATCGCAATGAAATAACCATTCTAAAAATGGCTGTTCTGCAACGTAAAAAAGTGTAATTACACCACGGTGTGTTGAATAATTATTAGATCACGCATACCTGCTGTTTATAATTACAATAAAATAGCTTCCCTGCCTGCCCATCATTTAATAATTAGCTAATCTTCTTTCAGCTCATTAAAGGTAAAAGGTAATTTATTGGCGTTTACCTGGTTAATAAACTAATCATTTAGCTTATGCACTAATGAGTTATGCGAGTAACTTTACGTAAGCGCGGCTTCAAATGCAGAGAAATGTTTATTAATTAGCCTCAAAAACGATTGTTTGCTTATAAAACCCGCATCTAAAACATTTTTCACATTCAAGTGTTGACACATTTAGAACTCTATCTATAATAGCGCCCCACAACAACGCAGCAATGTGTTGTATTAGATGTGGGTGATTAGCTCAGTTGGGAGAGCATCGCCCTTACAAGGCGAGGGTCACTGGTTCAAGTCCAGTATCACCCACCACATCTAATTCTATACGAGTTGTTAGCTCAATTAGAACAAAGAGAGCATCACCGCTATTTACAAATAACGGCGAAGTTCACTGGTTAAAGTCCAGTACTATTTATTTTGATAGTAGCGTTTTAATTTATATGTGGGTGATTAGCTCAGTTGGGAGAGCATCGCCCTTACAAGGCGAGGGTCACTGGTTCAAGTCCAGTATCACCCACCACATATAAAACCTATTATTTTATTAATAGTCGCGTTTTAAAATTGTAATATGGGTCGTTAGCTCAGTTGGGAGAGCATCGCCCTTACAAGGCGAGGGTCACTGGTTCAAGTCCAGTACGACCCACCATTTTTTAAATGGTGCATATTACAAGATATCTAAATGGGTGATTAGCTCAGTTGGGAGAGCATCGCCCTTACAAGGCGAGGGTCACTGGTTCAAGTCCAGTATCACCCACCATTTAGATATAAAACTTTACGGGTCGTTAGCTCAGTTGGGAGAGCATCGCCCTTACAAGGCGAGGGTCACTGGTTCAAGTCCAGTACGACCCACCATTTATAAAATGGTTATCGTAAAGTTTAGTTAATTGATTATTTGGGGTCGTTAGCTCAGTTGGGAGAGCATCGCCCTTACAAGGCGAGGGTCACTGGTTCAAGTCCAGTACGACCCACCATTTAATCAAAAATTATATGTGGGTGATTAGCTCAGTTGGGAGAGCATCGCCCTTACAAGGCGAGGGTCACTGGTTCAAGTCCAGTATCACCCACCACATATAATTCAATTCAATTCAAAGTATCACCAACTCCATACAAACATATAAATAGGTTAAAAATTTTAATTACTTATTCATACACGTTAAGAGTTTTATCTTTATGATATCTAAGACAAAATAACTACTAAACAGTTTATATAATACGTAACGATTACTTATTGCTCGTATTTTCTTATATATCCGAAATAAACCCACTACTTACAATGATTAAATTTTAAATTCCCTTGTCAGCGACTAGACTGTTTATTATAGTCACTGATACGTTTAATTGGTCGCAAGTTTAATGCCAACAAAGATTTTTTCTAAAGCCAAAATACTCATAGTTGAAGAGCAACCACTTGCCCAAAGCTATATGAAGCAATCTCTCGAAAAACTTGGCTTTGAGCAACTTAGCTTTGCTGAGCATGCCAGCTCAGCTAAAGAACAGTGCCTCTCAGAATCATTTGACCTTATAGTATGTTCTTTTAATTTAAGTAAAAATCAAGATGGCTACCAGCTATATGAAGAACTGCGTGTAAAAAGATTAATTAAGCACTCTACTGGTTTTATATTCATTTCAGCTGAAACAACAGGATCTTTAGTTCATAGTATGCTTGAACTACAGCCTGATGACTTTCTTGTGAAACCTTTCACTATTCACGAACTAAAAACACGAATAGAACGGATTTTATTGAGAAAGCATAAACTACAAAAAATTTATAGCCTAATAGATGATAATAACGATTCTAAGGCGCTCAAGTTCATTAATGCTGCTTTAAATGAAAAAGGCAGCGCTAATAGCGCAATTTTACTAAGGTTAAAAGGTGATCTTTTAATTCGATTAAAAAGAAATGAAGAAGCAAAAAGCTACTTTAAATCGGTTTTAAATATTCAAAAGTTTACATGGGCTAAAGTAGGTTTAGTAGAAGCGCTTATTGCTAACAATGAGCATATTTTGGCTCAACGTATGCTTAAAACAATGCTAGAACGACATGAAACTAGGCTAGTGGCATTAGATTTACTTGGCCGCTTAGAAATAAAACTAAATAAATTTGAACAAGCACAAGATTTTTTAAGTAAAGCAGTAGAGATTGCACCGCGAAATATCGATCGTCAAAAATCATTAAGTCATGTCACACAGTTAAATCACGATTATGAAAAAAACTACGCAACACAAAAAGATATTGCAAACTTTGCAAAGCACTCCATACACGATCATCCCGATATATATTTAAATGCAGCGCGAGCTGGTATTGATTTCGCCCTGACTACAGATCAAAGCGATCAGGTTCAACGTATTTCGAGACAAACAAATAAATATTTAAACGACTTAAAAAGTCAATTTCCAAATAGCCATAACCAAGCACAAATTGATGTATTAAATGCTCGTTTACATTACCTTAAAGATGAGCACCAAAAAGCTAAAAAACTTATAGAACAGCTTGATGTCGATGACACTCAAATTCGCTCCGTCGACGGTGCACTCGACAAAGCGAAAGCATTTCATGAACTCGGGTTTCATCACAAGGCACAATCATTATTCTCCCAAATTATTACACATTGCGAACGTCACCCAAACATCAGTGATCCTATTTATCTGCAATATATCCAACAGCAGCAAAGAGAACGCCGAGATATTAAAATGGGGCCTAAAGAACTAAATAATCATGCTGTTACACAATTTAACCGTGGACAACTCAATACGGCCCTGGAAGCTTTCACACAGGCATTTAGGATCATGCCTCGCAATGCTAGCATTGCTTTAAATTTATTACAGTGTCAGTTTGATAACAGCAAAGAAAGTAGCCAAACAATGAATCTAACAATCGCTAAAAAATGCTTTGCACTTCTGTCTTCTACACAATTAGATGATGAGCAGCAACAGCGGTTTGAAAAAATATCACAGCAAGCGAATGCCATGGGGTTAATTTTAACTAAATAAAAATAATTTCCCTATTTACGCGCTAGCGCATTCTATACTCGTATAAACCATCAATAAGGAAGTCCAATTGCAACATATTGCCTCTCACTTAATATATTTGTTAATGGCTAGCCTATCATTGAGCTTTACGTGTGCTTTAGCAGCTAAAACTAAGCTCTCAAACTGGCAAGAAGCTGATATTGATTGGCGTGCCTTTGAGGGTACGCATATTAATGTTTTGGCAGATCAACAGCCTGCATTCATGGCTTTAAAACCGTACTTGCCTGTTTTTAAAGAATTAACAGGTATTAATGTTGGCTTTCATGCATTAGAACAGTCAAAAATGCGCCGCAGACGAAGTAAAGACTTAGAGAAAGGATTAGGCTTATATGATGTATTACCCATGGGTGTTACATTTTTAGGTCAAGCATATGAAAAAAATTATATCGACCCCATTGCCCCTTACTTAAATAATCCCGCCTTAACCGATAAACATTGGTATAAAATTGATGACATTAGCCCTAACAGCTTAGCGTTGTGTCAGATAAACGGTACATTATTATCACTGCCCTTTGACTTTTCGGCACCAATATTTTTTTACCGTAAAGACCTCTTCGATAAGTTTGAATTACAAGTGCCCAATACTTATGAAGAACTTATACAAACCAAAATTGCACTTCAAAAAGCAATTGATTTAAACCCTGAGTTAGCAGGAATGAGTGCATTCGCATCTCGTACATTACCAGGCGCTGGATTAAATACTTGGACTGTTTTACCTGTGATGCGCGCATATGGCGCGCAAATATTAACACAAGAAGGAGAAGCGCTTAGTAACTCGCGTGAGGCTCAAAAAGGTATTAAAGCCTATCGAGATCTAGTTGTTGGCTATGGTAATCCATCAAATAGCCGTACATTACATTTTTATGATATTAGAAAGCTATTTAAAGAAGGTAAATTGGCATCAGCTTTTATCGCATCTCATTTTTATAATGAAATAGATACACCTAAAGAGTCAGACATATGGGATAAATGGGAGGCAGCCCCCTTACCTAAGGGTCCACAAGCACGTGAGACCTCTCCTTGGGCGTGGGCATTTGCTATTAATTCAAAATCATCTAAAAAATCTGCGGCTTGGCTTTTTATTCAATGGGCAACAAGTGCCCAAACAGCGAGTTTATTAAGTACCGGAGGCTCACCACCACGGCAACAAATATGGCAAGAACAGCTTTTTACGCTGGTAAATAAGCCCGGATTTAACGCGACAATGCTGTGGGTTTTTGAACACGCAACACCTGCTCACATTCAATCTGGGATCGCGCAATTCCCAGCCATTGGTGAAATTATATCTCATGCCTATAGCCAAATTTTTTATGGTGCAGATATTCACCAAACGTTAAATAATAGCAACGATAAAATTACCGTTGTACTTGAGACTAATAATTTAAAGCAGAAGTAGCCTATGTATATAAGCATTGCTCATAAAATACTATTAATTATCGGCTTTACTATCAGCTTAGTATTAGGTGTTAGTACAGCTTTGCATGTTATTGAACTAAAAAATCAAACTTTATTAAATATGAGTGAGAAAGCATCCGCGATCGTCTCACCGATGCTAGGTGAAATAAAAAAATTAAGCAAAGATGGTAATGTTGGTAACTGGGTGATGCAAATTCAAACCATCGCGATTGACCAGCTACTAGAGCAAAATAGCTTTAATGACCTCACTAATGTTTTTTTTATAGATAACGAAGCACATATAGTGGCGCATCACGATATTGAACAAGTATTAAGCGATGTTATTAATCAAACATTGTTACAAGCCCTCGATCAACAACAAAGTATTATTATCAATGATGATAATATTTATCACGTTGTTATTCCCGTTAAAGGACATCAAAATGACAATCTAGGCTTTGTTGTTGTTAGTTTTTCTGATGATGGACTCGCTGAAAAAATTGCCTCTATTATCACCAATGCCGTCTCATTATTTGCATTATATTTATTAGCTGCACTCGTGATTGCTTATATCGTTATTCGTAAAATAATCCTGCAACCTATTGAGCAACTCGTTGAATTTTCACACTCGATCACCACAGGCGATCTTGATTGCCCCATTAATATTGCTAGTCAAGATGAAATTGGTACACTTGCAAGTGGTTTTAAAATGATGCGAGCAGCAGTGCGACAACAAATAAACAACATGCATCAGCAACAGTCTATTTTAGAAGAAATGGTCGCAACACGCACACAAGAATATTTAGCGGCCAAAGATCAGGCTGAACATTCAAATCAAGCTAAAAGTGTTTTCTTAGCTAATATGTCCCATGAACTAAGAACACCGCTTAATGCAGTGCTTGGTTTTAGTCAATTGCTGCAAGACAGCGAGTATGACAAAACAAAGCTTCGATATCTGGAGGCTATTTCCGTTTCAGGTAACTCTTTATTAGGTATTTTGAATGGTATTTTAGACCTATCGAAAATTGATGCGGGAAAAATGCAGCTTGAGCTCGAAGACGCTGATTTAAATTTAATGTGTAATGAATTATCGATGATGTTTATGCAGCAATGTGCGCAAAAAGATCTAGCACTGACAATTCGATGCTCTGAGCTCATTCACACCGCCCTACACCTTGATGGTAATAAATTACGACAAGTAATGATCAACCTAATTAGTAATGCCATAAAGTTTACTGAGCAAGGTCACGTGTGTGCATTGTTTGATTGTGAGCAAGGCTCAACAAATCAACATATCAATTTAGTGATCAGTGTCCAAGACTCCGGCAAAGGGATCCCAGATGATCAACAAAAATGTATTTTTAATGCGTTTGAGCAAGTGGAAGGACAAAAAAGTTCTGAGTTTGGCGGTACTGGATTAGGTTTGGCTATCTCACTAAAATTCATTAAGTTAATGGGTGGCACATTACAAGTAAATAGTTGTGAAGGTCAAGGCAGTGAATTTATTGTTCGTATCCCCGACATTAAATTAACTCATTCAATCAGAAGGACTAAAAAAGCCTATTATCCCCCTATTAATAGTTACCAATTTAATCCTGCTCGAATATTAATTGTTGATGACATTGCTTATAACCGAGATTTTTTAATTTCATTTTTATCTCGTTGGTCTTTTGACATTGAAACGGCTGAAAATGGTCAAACAGCAATAAAAAGTGTCAGTCAAAAAATCCCAGACTTAATCATAATGGATATGAAGATGCCAATTATGGGAGGCCTTGAAACAACTCAGTTTCTACGCAATGACGCTAAATATAAACATATTCCAATCATTGCGGTAACAGCCTCAGCCCTGCAAAATGAAAAAATGAAATTCACACAATTAACTGATTACTGCATAACAAAGCCTATTTGCAGAGAGCATTTAATTTTTGCTATTGCACAATTTATTGACCCAATTTAGCGTATCTATAAACCATACTTAATGCCTATGTAACCACTTTAAGTCAGCTTTTATAAAGTGGTTATCGCGTTCGTTTTTTTACATAAAGCTGCTTACAGCTTTTTCAGGGATACCGCATTGATACAATAACGCAGTCCACTGGGCATTGGCCCATCAGGGAATACGTGACCTAAGTGCGCATCGCATACATTACAAACCGTTTCAACTCTTTGCATACCGTGGGTTTTGTCACCATTGTAAGCGATGGAATTTATCTCTGCTGGTTGCGTGAACGATGGCCAACCGGTGCCACTATCAAATTTCTCGTCGCCATCAAATAATAAGTTATCACAGCATATACAGGCATACTTTCCAGGTTCAAACAACGTGCAACTATCTGAGCTATGTGGGCGCTCAGTGCCTTTATTACGCGTCACATAAAATGCCTCTTCTGATAGCATCTCTTGCCATTGTTGCATGGTTTTCTCTACTTTACGGCTTGGCTCTGGGTTACCTTTACTGGCAAAATTTAAGATATCATTCCAGTTCAACATAATTGACCTCATTTATACAAGATGGGTTAATTTACTGCTATCCACATTATCATGGTAGTGCGTTAATAACATTGCGAGTTTTGGATTTATCCGTATCTCACAAAATGGTTTGTTAGGATTTGAAAAATAGTAATTTTGATACTGGCTCGGTGAATGTTTAAACTCCCCTGCCAGTAAAATGTGTGTAATTAATGGCTTGTTATAATCTGCTTGCTTTAAATCTAACGCGTGCTGTGCAGCTTCACATTGCGCGCTCGTATAAGCATAAATTGCAGAACGATATTTCTCACGCATGCTATGTTCACTCGTTGCACTGTGGGTATCGATATGGATTGCAATTAAATCAGTTAAGCTTATTTTATGAGGATCAAAGCGCAATCGAATCGCTTCACTAAATTGGCTGCTGTTCTCTGAGCTTTTAAACCAACCTTGCTCAACACTCTCAACACCTTTTAATGAACTGAAAATAGCTTCGGTGCACCAATGGCAGCTTCCACCTAAACCGATCTGTTGTTTCATGATACCTCCAAAAAGCAACGACTAACTTGATGCGTTTAAGTATACCGCTGTTTTAAAGGTTATATTTCATTGTATCAAAATAGATTGCTTTTCACGGGCAGTAAAAAGTGAATCTAAATACGCTAAAATCTCAGCTTTCGTTGCCGGCAAGCTGACAGATAATTGTCGCTCTTTACTAGAGTAAACAGACAATAAATCATCATGGCATTGTATTTTTTCAATCGTATTTATAACCAGCCATTGCGGTCCGTGTGTGCGATCAAAAAAGCCTGTCAGTGTAAATAATAATAAGTTTTCTTGATCGCGTTGGATGAATTTATCAAGGCTATTACGTGTTTTAAAAAATGACGTTAACCGATAGCAGCACGAGCTAAATACGAACACCCATAAAGCTATTAAAAATACAAACCAAGGCTGCTGAAATAGCCCAGTAAATAAGCTCAATAATAATAGTACGATGCCAAAACAAGCGACGATCAGCGCCAGTCGTTGATTAATTTTTTGCATTGATAGTCCTTACTAACCAAGATTGATGTTAGTGCTTCTTGTCATCCGTTTCAGGATCGGGCCAGTCATTAAAAAATACCGTTAAATAACGGCTTTTGGCTAAATACAGAAGCACCCATAACACAGTTACCATTTGTAGCGCTAAAAACATCGAAAATTGATAATAACTATGTGCTGCTTGAATGACTAACCAAGCTAAATCAGCGGCTGCGCAAACAAGTAATGGCCAGCGCATGAAGCGCCAAATTCGTGCTAATTTCGCAGCACCAGTAGTGCTTTTTTGTGGCCTGCGTAAACAAAATATAACCGCTGGAATAATTGCAATTGCGCCGATGGCCAAAGCACTAAAAAAATCATTTTTTGATCTAAAAACCAACGACATTATATCCAGCTCAGGACGACGGCTAAGCGCTGCAATAATCCAAATAAAATAAGCACGTAATAATACAAGTAAACTCAAATGAAATGCGATTGGCGTACGGTATGTGCCGTATTTATCCCAATACTCCGGTCCGTAACGCATCAGCAATTCCTATCTTTATTAAACTCACTATAAGTACAGCGGCACTTATAGTGATCAATAATGGACTGCTGTTGAGCTTTAACTGCATTGGCAGTTAAGTTACCCATTATGCTGCGCCAAAAGTGCAATTAAATCATCTTCGGTTAGTATCTCAATGCCTAAATCTTGCGCTTTAGTGAGCTTAGAACCTGCTTTTTCGCCCGCGATCAACGCATCTGTTTTAGCTGATACACTACCTGACACTTTCGCGCCTAATTGCTGTAGTCGTGCTTTTGCATCATTACGATTAAGTACACTTAAAGTACCTGTTAGTACATAGGTTAAACCTGCCAATGGCTGCGATTTTTCACTCGGTGGTATTAGTTCAGGCCAATGTATTCCTTGTGCAATTAATGCTTCTACTACGTCTAAATTGTGCTGCTCTGCAAAAAAACCTCGCACATGTTTTGCAACGATCTCACCAACATCACTTACCTCAACTAAGGCTTCTGCCGTTGCTGTTGTCACCATTTCAAGTGTTAAAAAATGGTTCGCTAAATTTTGCGCCGTTGCTTCGCCAACTTCGCGAATACCGAGCGAATATAAAAACTTAGCAAGCGTTGTTTGCTTTGCATCATCAAGCGCTGCAACAAGGTTTTTAGCTGACTTAGGTCCCATGCGCTCTAATGACTCAAAATGCCCTTGTTTTAAAATAAACAAATCTGCAGGCGTTTTAATAAGCTCTCTGTCCACCAGCTGTTCTACAATTTTATCGCCAAGCCCATCAATATCAAATGCTTTGCGAGAGGCAAAATGTTTAATCGCTTCTTTACGTTGTGCTTGGCATACTAAGCCTCCTGTACAACGCGCTACAGCCTCGCCTTCAATACGCTCTACATGTGAGTCACAGATTGGGCAAGTCGCTGGAAACTCAATATCCTTTGCATCAGCTGGACGGCGTTCTAGCACCACTTGAGTAATTTGTGGGATGACATCACCTGCACGGCGAATAATGACTGTATCGCCTACTTTTACGCCTAAGCGCTCTATTTCATCGCGATTATGCAGTGTTGCATTTGATACTGTTACGCCACCAACAAATACAGGCTCTAAACGTGCAACAGGTGTAATTGCACCAGTACGCCCTACTTGAAATTCAACATCGAGTAATTGGGTTATTTCTTCTTGAGCAGGAAACTTATAAGCAATTGCCCATCGCGGTGCTCGTGCAACAAAGCCTAAACGTTCTTGCATGGCTTTATTATTTATTTTTATTACAACGCCATCTATTTCATATTTTAAGTTGCTGCGCCGCTGTAAAATATCGTGATAATATTCAAGCGCGGCTTGCTGGCCTTCAACTAACTTAGTTTCTGGACACAGCGGCAAGCCCCAATCTGTTAATTTAGCAAGCTGTTGATAATGATCGCTAGGAAGCTCGCCGTCCGCAACCATGCCTGTGCTGTATGCATAAAACATCAATGGGCGCTTAGCTGTTATTTTAGAATCGAGCTGGCGTAAGCTGCCGGCAGCGGCATTACGCGGGTTTACAAATACTTTTTCGCCACGCTTTTCGGCTTCAACATTAAGCTTGTCAAATCCTGCGCTATCCATAAAAACTTCACCGCGAATTTCAATTTCGCCGGGGTAATCATCACCACGTAATTTTAATGGCACATTACGAATTGTTTTTACATTCTCTGTGATATTTTCGCCAGTATGCCCGTCACCGCGAGTAGCAGCCTGCACTAATACACCATTACGATATAAAATAGACACAGCTAAGCCATCAAGCTTTGGTTCGCAGCAAAAGGTCAGTTCGTTGGTGTCCATTAAACGTTCTTTAACACGGCGGTTAAATGCGGTAAATTCATCTTCGCTAAAAGCATTATCTAACGACAGCATCGGCACTTGGTGAGCTACTTGCTCAAATTTAGCAAGCGCAGCCCCGCCTACCTTTTGTGTTGGTGAATCCGCGCTTGCATACTGCGGGTTTTCGCTCTCTAAAGCACTTAGCTGTTGTAATAAACGGTCATATTCCGCATCAGGGATACTAGGGTTATCGAGTACATAATAGTTGTGATTATGATCTTCTAATTGCTGACGTAGCTGCGTTATTTGCGCAAGCACTAAAGTGGACATACTGACCTCAAAAATATAAAAAGCCACTTAAACGAATCATCGCCAAGTGGCTTATAAAAATCTTAACTAATTAATTTTACATAGCAGGTAATTAAACTGAAAAACGTCTCACTTTTTCAACGTAATCACGTACGCTATCAACCGTCATCTCTTCGCGCTGTGAGTCTAATATAGCGGCGCCAAATTCATCCGCCAGTTTCTTCGCTGCACTATGGAGCATATTAAATGCGGCAAGCCCATCGCCATCACAGGGTAAGGTCATAAATAAACTAATCCCTGCAGTACTAAATTGTTCCATGTTATCAACATCGAACGTTCCAGGATTGTACATATTCACTAACCTAAACAGCACTGGACCATGGCCAGCAGGGTCTAAGTGGCGATTAAAAAAGCCTTCTTCAGAATATTTAAAACCAAGCGTATTTACAGCGGGTAGTAATTTACTACCTTCCATTGTTAAGCCTTCAGGCATTTGGATATGCACAATAATAAAGTCTTCTGCTGCTGGCGCTTCATCTGTTTTTTTACATTCTTCGCTATTAGTGTCTTCCTGCGCTTTTGTTTGCTCAGTAACCGTATCTTCAACTACCTCATCTAGTTTAGGCTGCTCATCTGATGCACTAAAACTAAGATCACCAAACTGCGGCTCATCACGCTGCGAGGTATGTGTTGCTATTGGTTCTGATATTGGTTGGCGTTGCACTGGGGGCTGCTCAGTAGGTTCAACCCGCTCATTTGTTGCAATAGGTGCATCTTTTTTACGAACTGACCACAGGCCATGTATTAATAATCCACCAATGACAACTACACTGATAATGATTAAAACCCATCTTAATTCTTCGGCCATCCCCTCACCTTTATTATTTATCTACTTAACTATTAATAATTATGCATGTGCCATTTGCACTGCTTGTTCGATATCAACAGCAACCATACGCGATACGCCTGGCTCTGCCATTGTAACACCCGTTAACCTTCCCGCCATTTCCATGGCAATCTTGTTATGACTGATATAAATAAATTGCACCGATTGTGACATTTCCTCCACTAATCGGCAAAACCTGCCAACATTCGCATCATCAAGTGGTGCATCTACTTCATCCAGCATACAGAAAGGAGCTGGATTGAGCCTGAATATTGAAAACACTAATGATAATGCGGTCAGCGCTTTTTCTCCACCACTTAAAAGGTGAATTGTTGAATTTTTCTTACCTGGTGGTCGTGCCATTATACTAACACCACTTTCTAGTAAGTCATCACTGGTTAATTCAAGATATGCACTGCCTCCACCAAATACTTTAGGGAATAACTCACCAAAATCATGGTTTACCTGATCAAATGTCGTTTTAAAGCGATTTTTTGTTTCTCGGTCGATTTTTGCAATGGCACCCTCTAGGGTTGATAACGCTTTAGTTAAATCTTCCAGTTGCTGCTCTAAATACTGACTGCGTTGCTGAGCTTGTTCAAATTCATCAATCGCGGCTAAATTTACGGCTCCTAATTCACTTAAACTTTGTGTAACTTTATTTAAATGTCCCTGATACGTTGTTGCATTGGCCTGCTCTGGTAATTGCGCCAAAATATCTTTCAGGTTTTGCTGCAACTCATCTAGCGGCTCTAACGCCAGCTGTGCTTTAACTAACAAGCTTTGCTCTTCCAGAGCATGTTGTTGCAACTGATCTTGTAAAATAACAAGTTCTTCTTGCGAACCTTTGAGCATCACTTGTTTATCTGCTAAAGCTGTTTTAGCCTCACCTAATGCTATTTGCAAGTTTTTAAGTTCAATTTCACCTTGCTGATTTTGCTTTAATAACAATACTATTTGTTCTGCAGCCTCTTCTAATGGCATGACCAAATCTTCTAATTGTATTGTTAATTCAGTTACAGCTTCACTCGCAGTGTCACAGGCTGTAATGGCATGCTGTAATTTAGCAACACTGAGCTGACAATCACCGCGCGCTTTTTGCTCAGCCAAAGTCGCTTGATTTGAAATAGTTTTGTAGCGTTCAAGTTCAGCGTTAATGTGTTTAAATTGCTCATCACTTTGCTGCTGAACTATTTTTGCCTGTTCAAGCCTTGTACTTATTAGTGCCTTTTGCTTCGTTAAATCAATTATAAGCTGTTCTTGTAACGTAACTTTACCTGCCACAAAACTAAATTCATCATCCAATAATTGCAACTTTCCTTGTAACTTATGCTGTTGATTTTTAAAATGCAATTGTTGTTCTTTTAGCATATCTCTACGCGTACTCGCCGCGGCTATTTGCTGTGCCAACTGATGCACTGCGCCTTTAAGCTCTTCCATTTGAGCGCAAAGTTGATCGCATGTTTGTTGCTGCGTGTTTAATACATCGCTGTGACTAATTAAATCAGCCGTTAATTTTGATTCTAATAACTGAGCGTCAGCAAGTTGCTTATGTTTAATCAGTAATGAATTATCAGTATTCTTATTCGTATTTTGGTGCCAGTTACGGCCATACATATTACCTTGCGCATCTATAACAGCTAACCAAAAATCATCGATTAAATCATCTACTGTAAAACTATTTTTATAAGCAATACGGTGTAATAATTCAGGGTAAACACCACTTTCGATTAATGCAGCTAATGAGCCTTTGCGCGCGACTAACGAAATAGGCCAAACGGCATTGCTTTGAGCATCCTTCGTCACATTTAAATGTTCAAGCCCCTGCAAAGCATGCTCAATCAAATGCTCATAACCTGTTTTGACACACAGCTGAGCAAGCATATTATGCTTACTTTGCGCATCGTCACCAACTAGCATTGAGTTTAAGCCAACTACTTTGGCTTTATTCTCATTTAATTGCTGAGTAATGTCGTCATGTCTTTGTTGGCTGTCGGCTAAACTGGCTTTAGCCTGCTGCAAACTAACGTGTACTTTATTTAACGTCGTTTGTTTTGAGGCAAGCTCTTGCGTAAGGGACTGCATTAGTTGCTGTTGCTGCGCCACTTGTTGCTCAACTGGGTTGGTGCTCAACTCGACCAACTCGATTTTAAGGGTATCTTGCTGCTTTTTTATATATTGCTGGCTTTGAATATGTTGAGTGAGTACATTTTGCTGATTATTGTGATCGGTGTTTATCGATTGAAATTGCTCATAAATACTTTGCCACGCACTGCTACTTTGCGCTTTATTCTTATCTAACAGCGCAACTTGCGACGCCACTTCGTTCACCTGCTCGGTGCATAGTAACGTGTGTTCAATCGCGCTTTGCAGTACGTTTTCCAGCTCTTGCGCATGACTGCTTTGATATCGCTGTGATTCCTGGCTTTGCAGTTGTATTTGTTGTTGTTTGATCAGGTTTTGGCTTAAAACCTGCTGTTGCTGTTTTAACCCTATTTGTTGCTGCTCAACACGTGTAAGTGTTGTATGAATTTGATGCTGCTTTTGTTGGGCTTCGTTGAGGCGCTCAATACGCAGTTGGACTTGGCTTTCAAGGGTTGCCAATACATCATCATGACCTGAGTGAGCCGTTTTAAAAAAACTAATTTGCTCATTCAATTTAGCCATTTTATCGGCTTTAGTCACTTGTTGCTGATGCAATTTTTGCCATTTCAAAACAGCAAGTTGACCTTTTAATGTGCGTTCTTGCGTTTTTAACTCGCGATATTTTTTGGCCTCAACTGATTGCACTGCCAGCTTATCAACCTGTGCTTGCAGCTCTTTTCGTACATCAAGTAAACGTTCTAAGTTTTCGCGGGTACTTTTAATACGAGTTTGCGTTTCACGCCGACGCTCTTTGTATTTAGACACGCCGGCAGCTTCTTCTAAAAACACGCGCAAATCAGCCGGTTTACTCTCGATTAAACGTGAGATCATGCCCTGCTCTATAATTGCGTAACTGCGCGGGCCAAGGCCTGTGCCTAAAAATATATCAGTGATATCACGTTTACGGCATTTACTGCCATTGAGAAAATACAACGATTGCCCGTCGCGTGTTACTAAGCGTTTAATTGCCACTTGGTTACGATCAGCAAAGGTATTAGGTAAATGGCCTTGAGTGTTATCAAAAATCAGTTCAACTGATGCTTGCGAAATAGGTTTACGATTAGTTGAGCCATTAAAAATAACATCCGTCATGGCATCGCCACGCAGATTTTTGGCCGAGCTTTCGCCAAGCACCCAACGCACGGCATCAATCACATTGGATTTACCGCAACCGTTCGGGCCAACGACACAGGTCATTTGATCAGGAAATGGAATTTTAGTCGGCTCTACAAAGGATTTAAAGCCCGCTAATTTTATGGTGCTCAAACGCATCTAGTTGGTTTACCGACTCTTATTGTTATAGCTTCAGTATTTAATTTAACCGTTATGGGCGGCAAAAGTAAGTACAAAGGTTACGCTTGGCGTTTAAAGTTATCTAAAATAATACCCGTTGCCATGGCTACATTTAACGATTCAGCCTCGCCAAATGCCGGAATAGTTATTTTATTAGTGACCAACGCTGCACATTGAGTGCGAATACCATGAGATTCACTGCCCATCAATAACACGCCTGATTGGGCTAATTTAGTATGGTGCAAATTTTCACCTTCTAAAAAAGCACCATAAATAGGTAGGTTAAGCGCAACTAAATAATCAGCTAAATCAACTTGGCTGACAGCAACACGTACAAATGAACCCATTGTCGCGCTAATGGTTTTTGGATTGTAAGGATCGGCGCTATCAAGACTGGTTACTATATGTTTAATACCGTACCAGTCAGCAACGCGGATAATTGTGCCTAAATTACCGGGGTCTGACACACCGTCCAACGCTAAAATTAATCCCTCAGCTTTGGGGGCATTTACCTGTGGCATTTCAACAATCGCAATTGCGGCATTATTTGAAACTAGCGTACTGGCTTTAGTGAGGCTTTCTTCATCGGCTGGCGTTACTTTTACGTAGCCAATTTGCTGTTGATACTGCTCAATAAAAGCGGGGGTAGCAAACAGCTCTACCATTGTTAAACCACTTGCCAATAACTCAAGTACGTTTTTTTCACCCTGTACAAGGTATTGATTATGTTGCTTTCGGTATTTTTTTTGACCTAATGCACGAATTAACTTGAGTTGGTTTTTTGAAATCATAGCTGCCCCATAAAATGATGGCCAGAGTATAGCAGATTTAATCCTAAATCCTGAACTTGAAAAAAACAGAAAAACATTAAAACACCTTTATAAACATCTATATTTAATATGAACATGGGATGACTGTGTCGTGTTTTTTATTGCTTAATATGGCGGAATTTAGTAAATTCCAGTCTAATTTAGGAAAATGGAATTTCATATGGAACCCACAATACAGACTACACCACCATCAACTGATAACATTCTTTTCAAAGGAAAAATACAATTTAACGGTAAAGCCGGAGAGTTTTTTGGCATTTGGATCGTTAATATTATGTTAAGTATTTTAACCCTTGGTATTTACTCTGCTTGGGCAAAAGTACGTACTTATCGTTACTTTTATGGCAACACACATGTCGATAACCATAGCTTTGATTATTTAGCAACACCTATGCAAATACTCAAAGGCCGTATTTTAGCAGTAATAGTTTTTATTATTTATAGCTTAGTCGTACAATTTTTGCCTGTCATCGGGTTATTATTTGCACTCGGTTTTTTGTTTTTAATGCCATGGATAATCAATCAAGGCCTGCGCTTTAATATGCGTATGACGCGCCATCGTAATGTACGCTTTGCGTTTTCTGGTAACTACGGCGATGCCTTAATTAACTTTGTATTACTCCCTATTGCAAGTGTATTCACACTGTACTTATTAATGCCTTATGCATTAAAGCGCATTGATCAATACATACATGAGAATATCAGCTATGGTGGCAAACCATTATCTGTAAATCTTAAAGGCGAAACTTATTATATGGCTGCATTGATTACCATCGGTGTTACCTTTGCTGGTTTAATTGGCTTTGCTATTTTCGCTGGGATTGCAGGTGTAGCGATGAGTTTTAATGGTTTAGATACCAACAGCTTGAATTTTTCCACTTTACTTTTCCCTGTGCTAATGGCTGTAATGTATATTGGGATGCTCACGTTAGTTAGCGGAATTTATCAATCTATTATTCGTAACCATATTTTGAATAGTAGCGAGTTTGAAGACATAGCCAGTTTCAAGTCAGACCTTAAACCCGCAGCTTACGGTTTCCTTTTATTTACTAATGCAGTGGCAATTATTTTCACTTTAGGTCTTGCTTACCCGTGGACAAAAATACGTAAAGCACATTTACTTGCCGCTGCCACAGAGGTCACTATTTATACAGGCGCGCTTACGCTTATGGATACTGTACAAGAACAGCAATCATCATTTGCTGAAGAAGCCGCAAATGTGTTTGACATCGATATTTCACTCACTTGATGAAAGCACTTCATGTAACAGGCTGCTATTACTTCCCCAATAGCAGCCAGCATCAATATTGCACGGCTCAAGTCAATAATGAGCAAGTGCAACTGCTTAATCAAAATAATGACTTAATCCATAGCGCATCAACCATAGATTGCATATTAGAAAGCCCGATCCCGGGGGTAGCCGCACAACTTAGTTTTTGTAATGGCGGGCGCTTTATTCCTGATGATGTGGATTTTCGTTGGCCGTTTGGCAATAAAGTATATTCAATCAGTGAGCGTTTAGAGAAAAATAAACTCCTTATTTTGCTCAGCGTTGTTGTCGCACCTTTATTGCTTTGGCTTATTCTCTATAGAGGGATCCCTGCAATTGCCGTATACAGCGTTAATGTAGCATCTCCTGCGGTGGTTGAAAGTATGGGCGAGCAAAGCCTTGCTGTGATTGAAAAAATAGCGCTAGAGCCAACTCAACTTTCAATAGATCAACAAGCTGATTTACAAAGTAAATGGGCCCAAATGCTCACAGCACTCGAATTGGACAACACAAAGTTCAGGCTGTCATTTTATCAATCTGATTATCTTGCAGCGAATGCATTTGCCCTACCACATGGCCGAGTAGTTGTTACTGATGAGCTCGTTACGTTACTGGCAGATAAACCCGATGCACTACGCGCTATTTTATTACATGAAATTGGCCATGTTGAGCATCATCATGGTGTGCGCCTATCTGCGCAAGCTGTTGCAAGTACCGTTGTCTTGGCTGTAATTTTTGGTGACTTGGAAGGTATTACAGAAGTAGTACTTGGCTCTGGTTCTTCATTTTTGCAACAAGCATTTTCACGCGATATGGAAAGAGAAGCCGATAATTATGCAATTGAAAAGCTGGTTAAATTGGGCTATTCCAATCACGATTTTGCAGATGCTATTGAAGCATTACAACAAAGCTTAGAAGAACAACATGCTGAACTTGAAGATAATTGGTTGAAGTATTTATCAACCCACCCAAGCAGCCAAGAACGAATTGAGCATGCAAGGCAATATAAACCATGACCCCTGAGCTCACTTTACTGATCTTAGCTGTCACGGTCATCAGCCTAGGATATGGTTTTATTTATCCACGCTTTGCTGGGAATGACTTTAAAAAAGTATCAATGCAAGACTTAATTGCAACGGGCATAACCTTAATGATTGCCGGCAGTCTTTATTATAATTCTGGTATTGAATTTAGTTGGTTAGCATTCAAGGTTAACTGGTTTTGGTTTACCTTTTTAACCTATGTAGTTATTGAGATCCCCGTATGCTTAGTTTATGCGAAAAAGCATAATATGAAATTTTCATAACACCATTTCATAAATAAACACTACTACGAATATATAAATGAATTTAAACATATAGAAGCACCAATGATAATTGGTGCTTCTTATCTGAGCATCACTTAATACTATTAATGGCCTGTTTCATAACTCATACGTGCAATATTTGTAGTCTCATATGTACCATCTTTATATAAAATCAGAGCTGAAGCGCTAGTTGATCGATAAGCTCTTACATTAACAGTACATGATGTTCCACCTGAACAAGATGCGTCACCTTGCCAAATTACTTGATTGATCGGTTTTGAGATATTCTGTAGGTAAAACTTACCTGTTGTACTATTTCCAAAACTAAAGTCGAATGCATCACATCGTGCTGTTCCATTACTACTATACCCATTACTACCTTTAGGGTAAACATCACACACTAAGTCAGTTGCAAAAACTGAATTTGTAGTTAGTGCAGCGCCAGAAAGTAATAATATTCTAAGTATCGTTTTCATATATCTTCCTTAATTATCATTATTGCTCACCAATAGAGCAAACAATAAATTAACATTTAACAACAAAAAATCAACAAAAATAACTAAAAAGAAGACAAAAAAATAAATGACAAAAAAGCGCCTAGATGGCGCTTTTTATTTTCCATGAAAATATCAGTACTTATGCTTTAACGTCCATAAGTGCAATAATTCACTGGCAATGGTTGCTGCAGCGATTGCTGTTAATTCACTTTGATCGTACGAGGGAGATACTTCAACCACGTCCATACCAATTATATTAATGCCCTTAAGCGCACGTAATATTTTAAGCACTTTGTCGCTGGTTAAACCGCCACACACAGGCGTACCAGTACCTGGGGCAAACGCGGGATCTAAACAATCTATATCAAAGGTGATATACACAGGTAAATCACCCACGCGCGCTAAAATTTGCTCAGCAATGCTTTGCGCTGATAAATCATTAGCCGCCATGGCATCAATCACGGCAAACTCATGTTTACTTTGATCAAAATCAGTACGTATACCAATTTGAATACTATGATCAACATCAATCAGTCCTTCCATCGGTGCATGATAAAACATGGTACCGTGGTCATAGCGTGAACCATTACTATAAGTGTCTGTATGAGCATCAAAATGTACTAGCGCCATTTTACCAAAGCGTTTAGCGTGCGCTCGTAATAACGGTAAGGTAACAAAATGATCGCCACCTAGACCTAAAATAGCATTACCTTGGTTTAAAATGCCCGCAGCTGCCTGTTCAAGCTTTGCAGTAAAGTATTCAGCATCGCCGACTGGGTACGTAAAATCACCAGCATCCGCTAACTTTAAACGTTCAAACAACTTGAACGTCCATGGGTATTTAGTCTCTTCCCATGCTAAATGTACTGATGCTCTGCGAATAGCATCTGGGCCTAAACGAGCGCCCGGGCGCCCTGAGGTTGCCATATCAAATGGCAATCCCAGTACGACAACATCAGCATTAATGTCTGTGATATTTTGTACCATTGGCTGACGTAAAAACGTCATGCCATTGGAATACAATGAGTGATCAGGGTGATCAAACAAAGTGGTCATATTAAAGCTCTTCTAAATAAGTATAACCGTCTAAACCCGCTTGTAATTCATCAAGCACGCTTTGTTGCTCAGCCTGTGGTAATTTTGCAGCCACCAGCTGTGCATATGAAGATTGAAAACCTTCTACATCAAGGTGAACATAACGCATCATGTCGGCTACCGTGTCACCTTGGTTTATTTCTACAATACTTGCCTCACCTTGCTCGTCCATGTGCACCATAGCGCTGTGAGTGTCGCCAAACAGGTTATGCATGTCACCTAAAATTTCTTGGTACGCACCCACTAAGAAAAAGCCCATCAAATAAGGTGTGTCAGCACTAAATTCAGGCACTGGTAACGTACTTTCAATACCTTGGCCATCAACATAATGATCAAGCGCGCCGTCTGAATCACACGTAATATCTAACAATACAGCACGCTTTTTAGGCGCCTCTGTTAAGCCGCTTAATGGCAATACCGGAAACACTTGATCAATACCCCATGCATCAGGCAATGACTGAAACAAAGAGAAATTAACAAAAAATTTATCCGCTAAACGAGCATTTAGTTCATCAATAATCGGGCGATGAAAACGATTTTTGTTATCCATGTGTTTATTAAGTTCATAACATACACGTAAATTTATTTGCTCAGCCCATGCGCGTTGCGTTAAATCGACTAGGCCCATTGCAAACTGGTTATGCGCTTCAGCTAAGTCACCTTGGCTGTCATGATAAATTTCAATTAATGCACGGTCATCCGTTAATACATGAAGTTGCTGCCACGACATCCACATATTTTTCAAAAGGATTGGTGCATCTTCTGCCGGTGCTTGAATATCTTCAGGCACGTAGCTTTCTGTACCAATAACATTTGAAATAAGCACTGCATGATGCGCAGTTAACGCACGCCCTGACTCTGAAATAATCGTCGGGAATGGCTGCTCGTATTGCTTACAAATATCACCAATGGTGTAAACAATATTATTTGCGTATTCTGCCAAGCTGTAATTCATTGAGTTATGTGATTGGCTGCGTGTGCCATCATAATCAACCGCTAAACCGCCGCCTACGTCAAGACAATCAATTTGTGCACCTAATTTACGTAACTCACAGTAAAAGCGCGCAGCTTCGCTTACACCTAGACGGACATCGCGAATATTAGCCATTTGCGAGCCTAAGTGAAAATGCACCAACTCAATTAAGTCAAGTTGATCGGTTTCTTTTAAACGATTTACTACATGTAATACTTGTGACGCTGATAAACCAAATTTTGACTTTTCGCCGCCACTCGCTTGCCATTTACCTTTACCTTGTGATGCTAAACGCACACGTATACCAATACGCGGTTTTACGTTTAGCTCTTTAGCTTGGCTAAGCACCATATCCAGCTCAGAGAGTTTCTCAAGCACGATATACACTTTATGACCTAGCTTTTCGCCAATAAGTGCTAAGCGCACATATTCTTTATCTTTATAGCCATTACAGACAATCACTGCACTGGTTTTTTCAGCTAATGCTAATACGGTCAATAACTCAGGTTTACTACCAGCTTCTAAGCCAAGCTGTTTCTTTTCTATATTAGCTTGGCTGGCAACTATCTCTTCTACAACTTCACGCTGTTGATTTACTTTAATTGGGTAGACTAATAAATAGTCTTTTGGATACCCATAGCTTTCTATTGCGGTATTAAATGCAGCACATAAACTGTGAACGCGATGATGCAATATTTGCGGAAAACGTACCAAAGCAGGTAAGCTCAAGCCTTTATCTTCAAGTTGTTTAGCGATATCTATAAGTGCGATGGTTTGCTCTGGGGCATCAGCCTTTGGCGCAACATACACATCACCTTGATCATTAATACCAAAAAAACCTTGGCTCCAATGACGAACATTGTAACTCGTACGAGCTTGTTCTAGTGATGATGTTGTCTCTTTCATTTATCTTTCTCTTTTATTTAATGAGTGCCGTATCGGCTAATTGCGCGCATTAAAAGAAAAATAAGCCCCTAAGTCCAACAAGTATTTTTACTCGTAACGAATAAATTTTAATATCAATAATTTTAGGTCGAGCAACATGGCATACAAGACGATAATTATGAGCTAAAAATCATTAATAATGCGGTGTTTTACTCATCGGTAGCGTGGTGATATTCGGTATTTGCAGGAAGTACCCAAACCACCTCAAGATACGAGTTTCAGTTGGAATTAAAAGCGATTTAGGCAAGGCATGGATTGCAGGTAATGGTTATTTCCTTATCAAAATCAATAACGCAGTATAAATCGCTTTTAAACCAACCCGTTGGGCGTTTCACAGGCACTTACTCTCTGCGTTGTTACTTCTTAAAAGGGACCGTTATTGCGAAGTAACGCCTTGATATTAAGCCCCTGTGGAACGCTGAATCCTGCATTTTGAGGTGGCTTGGGTAAATTTTTGTAGTTTTACAGATAAAATCAATGTCAGACTTATGAAACGTTTTCACTGCATCTTGTCGAGACGACCTATAATAGGGTAGATAGATCGTCTTTGTTATTAAGTTATCTTAATAACAATTTCATATTTTAGGAAGGTTGACTAAGCCCTAATTCCATAAATAAACTTTGTGGATTATCTTTATATTTACCAAAGCTTAAACAGCGTTGAAACCCTAGATTTTCATACAAGCTGATTGACTCAGCTTGTTTAGGGCCTGTTTCTAATCTGATCAATGGAATTTCTTCTTCTCCTGCATGATGCAATAAAATTTGCATAATACGACGAGATAAACCCTTTCCACGATAACTTGGTTTAACATATAAGCGTCTAATTTCACCATAAACCTTATCGTCAAATTGTTTTACAATGGCACCACACGCTACTATCCCGTCCTCGTTTTTTAATCCAATGGCATAAACATTGGGTTTATTTAAATCATTTACCGTAAGGGACTGAGCAGTTGCAATGGGGTACAAAGTGTTCATTAGTCGGTCGATATCAGCAAAAACATTAATCACATCCTGGTCATTTGGTTTTAAATCAACTAACTGCATAGAACATCTCAATTTATATTAATAATTTGTTGGCAAACTATACCGAATTGTAACAAATGAACAACCGCGTTTAGCCTATTTTTAATGTATTTAAACTTTTATATGCGTATCAGCCACTATTTTACAGGTAAAAATATTTTTAAAATTCACTCTTTATTTGTGTACTACCACTCACTTTGCTCTGTTTAGCCTAAAGATCTGTCATTACAGGTCGATATATAAACAAGTGCATTGGCAATGTTAAGGAGCAACAGTGAAAATACCAAGCCTACCCCAAGCTCAGCGTCTATTTACGCAACCGATAAAACCCCACCTTGGGGATAAATTTAAAGCCGCTATTGAGGTCTTTACCTCTTCACCTGTAAACAAAGAACTAAACACGATAGAAAATGCCCCTGTTATTGCTGTTGATGACCCATTTAAAGGTCGAAAGCTTAATCATGATGATCTCCCTCATTACTTTGGTATGGGCCTTTATGGGCTAAGCAGTAGTGCTATAGAAATGAATAAGCCATTTACAGAGCGAACCTATCGCTATGGCGAGTTTACTGATCCCGACGATATTAATGCTTTTTTGGATCAACTAGACAGGCTCGACGGCGAGCATCGAAGAATGTTTCAACATATAAAACCCACACAAGAGCTACTCGATTTAGCGCAAAAGATGAGTGATGAAGAATTAAGCCTGTTCGCCGAGTTTGCAGTCACAACATCAAGCCTACGGTTTGGTATGCAAAACAAAGATATTAGCGAGCAGTTAATTTCATCATTAAGTAAGCTCTCTGATGAGGCGTTAAGCAGTACCGTTAACACGATGGCGGCAATACTTAAACAAGGCGATGATTATAAAAAACCAACGTCCCCCATTGGCGATGACATCAATGGCAATGAGCTATTAGTAATGCAAAGCAGCGACGAAAATATCGATTGGTTTAAATCAAGCTATAAAGCCAATAATACAAAGACTGATTTAGCAATAAGCTACGCGAATTTATTGATGAATAAAAACCAAAGTGATGAACAACTAACGCAATTAAATTCCCATTTAGCTGATACAAACCTGCAACAAAGCAGCGGTATTATGGATATGATGAGCCTTATAAAAACACATCAAAACGATGAAATGTTAGCTATGTTGAGTGAAGTAGACAAAGATAATCAAAATGATGTATTTACTTACCTTGCACAACAAACTAATTACCAAGCAAATAAGCAGTATTATCAAATTGGTAATGGTAAACATGTTGCTCAACAAGACAATATTAGTGATCCATCAAGTCGCCGAATACTCTATGATAATATTTTAGAAGCATACAATGACATAGGCTTGGGCTGGATAAACGATACCCTAGACGAGATAAAAGAATCACCTGCCCAAATACAAAACCAAATATGGGAAAAGCTTTTAGCCGATAAAGAAAAATCACCTGATCAATTCATTCATTCTGACTCCGTACAAAAGTGGGTTACAACGAATGTACCGAGTATGCAAATGAACTTTCACACACAACAAATAAATAAAATTTATGATTATAATAGTGAACGATTAGTACCTGATTTATTGGGTAGACTCACCTTTTTTAGTAGTGGTAACAGTGCCCACTCATCAACAAAAAATGATGTGAGTTATATTAAAGAGCCTGCGGTTACTTAATGCTGGTTAATAATCAAAGTATTTACGATGCTCTACACCTGCTAAGTTAGAATTCACTTTATTCGGATGCTTATACTCACGCCAGTTAGCAACGTTTCGGCCAACATTTAACTTAGGGAAGTCGGCATCTCCTTCGATCGGTAAACCTAAAAATGCCTTTAACTCACGCAAACTTCCCGGCTCGCTAACGTCTATCGATAAAAAGTCATCTCGGTCTTTAAAATATGACAATACGCCCTGCTGATGCTGTAAGTAACAGTCAACTAATACACTCTGTGTTAATGGCTGTCTCAGGGGGGCGCTAATAGGAAAAACATCATGAAAACTGCGCTTTAAAACTGGGCTAAATCGCCCTGCTTTCAGTTCTAAATGAGGCATCATTTTTTCAAGCAGCATGGATATTGAGGGCACCCATTTATTTAAATCTCGACTTAAATAAACAAATTTAGAATTGGGGAATAACTTATCTAAGTGCATATAGTCACTAAAACAAGGCGCATCAGATATCGCATCAGCAACTTCAAACGCTTTTTTGGTAAACGCAGTATGAGCAACTAACAGCCCCATTTCTAATAACGCAACACTGATACTGGTCGTGCCGGTTCTTGGTAGGCCAATAATAAATAGCTTAGACATTAAAAGTGACTCATTATAAAAATGGCCGCTAGTATATACCCAACCGTCCTAAATTACAGACATTAACGATCAGCTTTAAAGATCATTTTCATTTACCTTATTTGATAAGTGCAATTGCAGGATCGGCACTAGTTCAGCTACTGACATAATAACAGTATCATTTGTTTTATCTAACTTTACCCAACCATCTGTACCCATAATTTCAATTGACGTTACGCTAAACACCTCTGCCTTTAATGAATCCCATAAACCTGACAGGCGAAAAACGCCCATTGTCGTATCAATACGCGTAATATTAAATTTATCCAATCGACCTCTCATTTGCTAAGCGCTATAAACGATCTCATAACTCTTTTACTTAATACCTGAATCCAAGTCGAGTAAAAGCAGAGCGGAGTCATTTTTAATTTAATTAGTTGATCAGCCCTATTTTCAACTGCACTCATTATTAAACACTTTGTTACCTAAAAATGCTGTTCAAAATACCTGAGCAATTTATACTAAAACCAATATAGCTAGGATCTGAGGTTTTAACGTGCAGTTTACGCAAGGTATGGAATATTTTTTTTCGGGTTTTAAATTGATCACGCAAAAAGGCTTAAAGCGCTTTGTATTTATTCCTTTGTTAATCAATATAGTGCTTTTTGGTAGTTCATTGTTTTTTTTATACGGCTGGCTGACTGATGGGTTTGCATATTTAAATAACCTATTACCTACATGGTTAAGTTGGCTCGAGTGGCTAATGTGGCCGATAGCAGTATTAGTCATTTTATTTAGTTACAGCATGCTCTTTACAGTAATAACTAATTTTATTGCAGCGCCCTTTAATGGTTTACTCAGTGAGAAAGTGGAACTGTACCTTACTGGC
This sequence comes from Pseudoalteromonas neustonica, assembly GCF_001653135.1. Taxonomy (GTDB): domain Bacteria; phylum Pseudomonadota; class Gammaproteobacteria; order Enterobacterales; family Alteromonadaceae; genus Pseudoalteromonas; species Pseudoalteromonas neustonica. The sequence continues at coordinate 49,055 of NZ_BDDS01000019.1, read as the reverse complement.
CAAACAGTCAATGATGATGGCTTAATGGATACACTAAAAGATGTTCCTCGTATGCTCTCTCGTGAATGGATTAAACTGTGTTACTTTTTACCCCGCGCAATTGGCTTTTTTATTCTTTTGTGGGTACTCCCAGTGATTGGGCAGCTAATCTGGGTGATGTTCACCTGTTGGATGTACGCAGTGCAATATAAAGATTATGCTTTTGATAATCATAAAATTTGTTTTAAACAAATGAGGCAAGATCTGAAGCAAAAACAAGGTCTGTCGTATGGGTTTGGTTTTGCGGTAATGTTACTGACGGCCATACCAGTGGTAAATCTAATCGTTATGCCTGTTGCTGTTTGTGGGGCAACCCGCTTATGGGTAGATAACTACCGCCCTAACTATCGCTAATACTCAATGGGGAGCTCAATACACACTGTTATTAACTCCCCTTTTTATACTAATACCTGGCGTGTATTGGCAATAAAATGATGTACTTCACGCTCAATCTTAGGATCTACAGGTTCTTCTGGCGCACGATCGTTCGGACAAGGCATTCGCGGAGTAGTACCAAAAAGGCGGCAAATCAATGGGCGCTCGTCATACACAGTGCAGCCCTTTGGACCAAGATGCACACAATTAAATTCATTTAACGCCGCTTCATGTTCTGCATCTGTTTTTACCGGTAACCGCGACATTTCTTCAGATGATGTTGTCACCGGGCCGCAGCAATCATGGCAACCTTCAACACATTTAAATGATGGAATATTAGCCCGCAATCGCAATATGACTTTTTGATTTTTATACATCTATATCTACTCTTTATTTTTCAGTGCGCTTATACAGCAACTTCACTCATTCCCTATTAACCGTATATTACGTGTTATACGCAGCAATCTGCAAGGTTACGTTAGTGCTTACTTACGCCATAGTAGCTAAAAGTAAAGCGTAAAATTAGTTAAATAATAAATAAAAGTAATTAATTATATTAAGTATCACCGCTCTAGCTATATAAATTAATTACACTTTGATACTTAGCAAAAAGCACAGTAAATACTGTGCTTTTTAATCACTGTAATTTACAAACTTTTAGCTATATAAGTTTTGCGGCACTTTAGTCACGTTTAAGTGCACCGTCACTTCTTCACGATCGTGGTATAAGTGCTTTGCTTGAAGCTCATAACTAATACCATACTTTGCAAGCTCTTCTCTGATCATGGTTAAACACTCATACACACTGTCAAAGCGTTTTTTCATCGGTAACTTTAGGTTGAAGATCAGCTCAGTTGCATAAGCATTAACCGCCCAATCAATCATTAGGCTAGTAACTTTAGTTGGTTTTTCAACCATGTCACAGACTAACCATTGAATATTGCGCTTTTCTGGGCGGTATTTAAAACCATCAGCTCTAAAGTGCTTAACTTGCCCCGTTTCCATTAAATCATCGTTCATTGGGCCATTATCAATCGCGCTTACAAACATACCGCGGCGAACTAATTGATACGTCCAACCACCTGGACACGCGCCAAGATCAACGCTGCGCATTCCAGCTTGAACACGGCTTTCGCGCTCTTTTTCTGGGATAAACACATTAAATGCTTCATCAAGTTTAAGTGTTGAACGACTCGGCGCATCGCTTGGCATACGTAAACGTAAAATACCCATAAAAAATGGCGAATTATTATAGCTATACGAGTGACCAACATAAGCCGTATTGTTGGTTAAAAACATGATATGCATTACTGGGCGATTTGCTTTTGGCTCACGTAAAACCGTATTTTGCTTTTCAAGTGCTTTTTTAAGCGGCGTTGATATTTTTTTGCAAAAGGTTAAAAGCTCTTTGCCTTCATTTGTATCTGGCGTTTCTACTCGTAGCTCTGAGCATAAAGGAAAATCGATAGCGGCTTTAACTATCTCACCGACGCGATCTTCAACGGGCATATTTTCAAGTAAAGTACCCGCAAACCATTGGCGAGCAAACACCATATTTTTAAAATCGACTTTTTTAATAATTTCGTCACTGTGTGATGCATCAAAGCATTCATAAATAACATAGCCAGTGTTAGGTTTTGCTTTTACATACCCTGCAAAACCTTGCTCTGCGGCATGGAAAGTTATTTCAGCAGCGGCATCATTTTCAAAACCACTACGACAGTAAATTACTACACTTGACATAAAAACCCTTTAATAGCTTACTTTTCATCCAAACTGAAGAACGCAAAGCTAAGCTTATTCATTATTAAAATTTAAATCGTGCAACTTGCACTAAAACAATAGCCCACGCGATGATAAAACACACGCCACCAATAGGTGTAATTGGTCCAAGCCACTTAAAGCCTGTTATTGCTAATAAATACAAACTACCACTGAATAACACCGTACCTGCGATAAAAAACCAACCAGCAACGGTTAAATTTAGACCCCATTTAATTAAAATGGCCGTGGCTATCAGTGCTAAGCCATGCATCATTTGATAATCAGCAGCTGTTTTAAACACCCCAAGCGCATACTCTGATAATCGGCTTTTTAAACCATGTGCTGCAAAAGCCCCCAGTACAACCGACAACATACAAAATAAACTGCCAGCCATTAAAAATAATTTAATCATGTATTCCCCTTAGAAAAACGACTACACCAAAATTTACTGTACAGCGAGTTTGATCATAAAGTTTGCAGCGTTTTCTGCCGCTTCACTTAAGTTTTGTTCAACAGTGAAACCGCTACGCTTACGCGGCTTTAAAGAATGATCTCCATCATTTAACCACACAAATTCTGGGCGCTTTGCAAGCTCAAGTGTTGCGAGCTCTTCACGTGTGCCAAAGGTGTCTCGCTCACCTTGCAGTACTATAAATGGGCATGCAATATCCCCAAAATGATCTATGCGTAACTTTTCAGGTTTACCTGGGGGATGAAATGGGTAACCAAATGCAACTACACCGAGAATTGGCTCTTTGCTTTGGCATGCAAGCATTGAAGCCATCCGTCCACCCATTGACTTGCCACCGATAAATAAAGGTAAGTTTGGCTGCGCTAGGGTCAGTATATGTGCATAATAATCGAGTAATTTAGGGGCGCGATCAGGTGGCCTGCGCTTATTCGTTTGCTTCGCTATTTGCATGTATTCAAAATCAAATAACCCAACATCAATCCCTTTTTTACCAAGTAATACCGCCATATGCTGCATAAACTCGGAGTCACTGCCAGCACCCGCTCCATGCGCAAATATAAATTGTGCCTGTGCAGGCTGCTGCGTACTTTTAAACCATTGTATTGTCATATTAGTATTCTTGCTCTTGTTCTACTAAGCTAAGCATCCACTGTTTAAAGGAGACAATTTTACCCAGTTCTGATTGTGACTCTCGGCTTACTAAATAATAAGCATTTTTACTCTCTAGGCTGTGGTTAAAAGGGATAACTAATCGCCCCGCATCAATATCTGGCTTTGCCAATACGCTGTTACCTATTGCCACGCCCTGCCCATGTACTGCCGCTTGTAAGACCATCGATGAGTGACTAAAAATAGGACCTTGGTTTACCTGTATATTACGCACGCCAGCTGTTTTCATCCATGTTTTCCAATTTTTTCGCGTTGTATCATGCAATAACGTGTGATTGGCTAAATCACTCGGCTGGTTAAGTGGTTTTAAACCCGTAAGTAACATGGGGCTGCATAACGGCACTAAGTATTCAGTATGAAGCTTATGTGTTTGCACACCACTCCAATGACCACGACCATAATAAATAGCAACATCAACGTCATCGGTAAGCGAGTTTTCATCTTGATCTTGGGCTTTTATTCGCACATCGATTTCAGGGTGTAACTCATTAAACAAACTTAATCGTGGCACAAGCCATTGAATTGCAAAACTTGGGGTTAAACTTACCGTTAATGAGCCCTTAGCACCTCGGGCTAATAGCTTTTCGGTTGCATCAATAAGCTGTGTAAAAATTTCTTTAATATCGAGGAAGTAACCTTGCCCTTCTTCGGTTAACAATAACGAGCGATTTTTACGTAAAAACAACTTCAACCCTAAGTGTTCTTCAAGTGTTTTTATTTGATGACTGACAGCCGCTTGCGTTACATAAAGCTCTTCTGCTGCTTTTGTAAAACTTAAATGACGCGCAGCCGCTTCAAAAGCTTTTAGTGCGTTTAATGGAGGTACCCGTCTTGACATGATAACCAAGCTTAGAATTAGTTTTTCTTATGCGGTGAATTATATACCTATGCTAAGAAAGAGTATATTTAAGGCGTAAAAAAAGCGACCTTAGTCGCTTTTTAAATATAGACGTCGCTAATTATAAATCGCTTGCACTGGTATCCAGTGGTGCAAAGCTTTTAATTAAATCATCAACCGCTTTCATTTGGCTCAAGTAGCCTTCAAGTTTACTCAATGCTAACGCACATGGGCCGTCACATCTGGCTTCGTTTGGATTAGGGTGAGCTTCAATAAATAGTCCAGCAAGTCCGAGCGCCATTCCACTGCGAGCAAGTTCAGCCGCTTGAGCACGGCGTCCATCAGCAGAGTCTGCACGTCCACCAGGGCGTTGTAATGCATGGGTTGCATCAAAAATAACAGGAGCCATTGGCTTCATGTCATCCATACCTAGCATATCGACAACAAGATTATTATAACCAAAACTAGAACCACGCTCACACAACGCTATGTTGTTATTACCCGCTTCATTAAATTTAGTAATGATATGGCGCATTTCGTGTGGAGCTAAAAACTGTGGTTTTTTAACATTAATAACAGCGCCCGTCTTAGCCATTGCTACAACGAGATCCGTTTGACGTGCTAAAAATGCAGGTAGTTGGATAACATCAACGACTTCAGCCACAGGCGCAGCTTGATGAGGTTCATGAACGTCTGTGATAAGCGGAACATTAAACGTTTTTTTGATCTCTTCAAAAATTCTCAACCCTTCTTCCATACCTGGTCCACGGTATGAATTTATTGATGATCGGTTTGCTTTATCAAATGACGCTTTAAATACATAAGGAATATTAAGCTTGCTGGTCACTTCCACGTAATGCTCAGCAATTCGCATCGCCAGATCGCGAGACTCAAGTACATTCATGCCACCGAACAACACAAACGGTTTATCATTGGCCAGTTCAATATTACTAATTTTAATCAAATGGTTATTCATTATTATTCCTTAAGGTGCAACTGCTTGCATCATTAATCCACAAATATACGCCATGTACGTACCTACTCCGTAGCCCATAACCGCCAATAGCACACCAACGGGCGCAAGCGATGGGTGAAAAGCAGATGCCACAACAGGGGCAGATGCGGCGCCGCCGACGTTAGCCTGAGAACCAACGGCCATATAAAATAGCGGCGCTTTTATAATTTTAGCCACAATTAGCATTAAACTAGCGTGCGTTAACATCCAGATTAAACCAATTACAAAATACATAGGCGACTCAAAAATAGCCGTTATATTCATATGTAAGCCAATCGATGCCACTAAGATATACAAGAAACTTGACGCAACCTTCGACGCGCCAAACGCTTCAATATGTCGCACTTTGGTAAATGACAGGCTAATGCCGATCGTGGTAGAAATAACGATTAACCAAAAAAACTTGCTGTTTAAGCTGTACTCTTGCGCCCATGGGAAATTAGCCCCAAAGAAAGGCCCTAAAAAGTCAGCGCAAAAATGCGCAAGGCCTGTAATACCAAAGGCGATTGCGATTATCATCATATAATCGTTTAACGTGGGTGTGCGCGCATGCTCAGCTTGGTATTTTTCAACACGATTTTTTAAGTCTTCGATTGCACTGGTATCTGCGCCCGTTTTTGCATCAATCGCTTTATGATTGGCGGCCATTAATAACAACACAGCCATCCACAAATTAGCGACAATCACATCAACGGTTACCATTGCAGAGAAAATATCACCGCCGACTTCAAACATTTCTTTCATAGACGCCTGATTTGCACCACCGCCAATCCAACTACCTGCGATTGTTGTCATTCCGCGCCATACGGCATCAGGGCCATGACCGCCGACAGCTTCTGGATACACCGCACTCATGATCAAAATAGCTAAAGGGCCACCAATTACAATACCCACTGTCCCCGTCAAAAACATAATGAGTGCTTTGGGGCCAAGATTAATAATGGCACGTAAATCAATGCTGATTGTCAGTAAAATTAAACACGCTGGTAGTAAATAGCGCGACGCCACATAATAAACATTAGAGGCGCTGCCATCGACAATACCAAATGTATTAAGCAGTGACGGTAAAAAATAGCAAAGGAGTAATGCGGGGACATATTTGTAAAACTTTTTTAGTGCACTGTGCTCACTATGAGATGTTTTAAAAATAAAACCTAATATTACAGCCAACAAACCAAATACAACGGCATCGTTGGTAATTAATGCGGTATTAGTATCAACCATTGGAATTCCTTAAAATTAATGGTGCGTTTTATTATTATCTTCGAGTTCTTCTAATTGGTGCTGAATTATTTCTATTGCTGGATCATCTGGACATTCATCAATAAAAAATTGTAAGTCGTCACGCGCCATTTGCGGGCAATCTAGCTGGTTTAATAAATAACCTCGATCACGTCTTTCATATGGATCATCACCAATGAGTTCCATGAGCATTTCGACGCAGTTCAAAGCATGACCAAATTTATTACCGCTGATAAATGCCCATTTTTGTTGCGCTAAATAAAGTTTATAAACATCTTCATCAAAAATAAGCTCTAACGGTTCTTGTTCGTCACCATTTTCTTCACTGGCGTTTTCAGGAATGATATACCAGCTTTGCTGACCAGTACTGGGTTCGAGTAAATACCCTTCCTCATCACTGATTGCAATATGTACGTTTACTTCACTATTGTTAATAGTCACATTAGCATCAAAATCAGCATGATTGAGTAAATGACATAATAATATTGCCAACGTCGTTTCTGAACCACTGCGCATACTGAGCATATAGCTAAAACTATTCAGAGTGTATTCTGGTACTTTTAGACTTGAGACACTAAATAGCCACTGCGTGAAAAACATATCAACTAATGCGTCAAAGCGCTCGTGAGTATCAATATGTTGCTGGCATAGCTCAGTTACCTGACTTTCAAAATCGCTCAATGTAGCAAAGCTATCGCTTAGATCTGCTTGAGGGTCCCACTTTGCTTCAGCGCTGATACAACGATACAACGCTTGGGGAACGAATGTGTCAAAAGCCTCATCTTGATAGGACTCATTTTGATCTTCAAACCAAGGGGTGGTCATTAATACTGCAACATCTTTTTTAGAAAACGAATCACTAGTTTACCTAGTTTTTAGGCGAGATACCAACGCCGCGCGTTAGTTTATACCCGCGTATTCTCAAATCACTTGATTCAATGTTTTGAGATCACGCGGATATTTAGTGCAAAGACTCAATATGTCTTTGCACATTCAGAGAGTTAAAGAAACAAAGCTGTCTTAGTAACTGCTAATTTACCTATTAATGCGATTACAGCTGTTGTAACAACCAATAGGACTACTTTAATGCTGGTTTTTTGCTGCTTACTTGCAATAACGCCCAGTACAATATAAGCCACAACTAAAATAATTTTTTCAAGTAGCCACATCTGCTCCAATGGGTTCATTTTTGCAATGGCCATTAACGCAAACGCTGAAATAAGTAAGAATGTATCTGTAGCGTGGCTACCAATAAATACCACCTTATTCTTTGCGATTGTGCCACTTCCCATTCGTGAAAATGAACGTACATAAAATAAAACGATGCTTAAAACGGCGATTGCCATGTGAGTGTGTTTTACTGCTAAATATTCCATATGCCCCTGTACTACTTTGTTTTATAAAATTAAACCGCGCCCCCTAGTCAGGATAACGCGCTAATACTTGCTCTAATTCATCAAGATTGTCATTAAATATATCAACTAATTTAGGCTCAAAGTGTTTACCTTTTTGTTGATTAATTTCTTCGACTACTTTCTCACATGTCCACGCCTCTTTATAACAACGCTTGTGGCGTAGTGCATCATAAACGTCAGCAAGTGCGACTATTCTGCCAAAAATGTGGATGTTTTTTTCTTTTAGCCCCAGAGGATACCCAGAGCCATCCCATTTTTCATGATGATCACGGGCAATTAATGCACCTGCATTCACAATTTCACGTGTTGAATCTTTTAAAATTGCATGCCCTTTTTGAGTATGCGTTTTCATGACTTCCCATTCAGCATCTGTCAGTTTAGATGGCTTATTAAGTATCGCATCTGGAATACCGACTTTACCTACATCATGTAAAGGCGATGCTAAACGAATAAGTTCTGCTTCACGTTTTGATAAACCATAACCCAGCGCTAAAATATGACAAATATGAGAAACCCGTTTTACATGGTTTCCCGTTTCTGTTGAGCGTTGTTCAAGCGCTTCACTTAAACGAAGCATCAATTCTTGTTGTGTCGCTTCTATTTCTGATTGTAATTGCACATTTTCATACGCTAGTTGCACGTTTTGTGAAAAAATCTTAATTAGATGACGTTGTGTATCCGTCAAATGTTGCGGAATACCTGAAATGAACAACATTGAATTATGGTTATACTCACTACAACAATACGCAAATAAATAATTATCTTTATAAATAATTGTTTTACCTTGTAATGCTTCTTTGCATGCGAGTAATTGATCAGTACTTAATACTTCTTCAATCGCTTTACCCTCACTGCGTTCAAAATCGCCGCGACCAGAAAAAACAACCAGCTTTTTTTGGTTATCTTGTGGGTTACCTGCAACTAAACTGGTTGCATACATTGCTTGATCTACGGTGCCTATCAAAGAAGTTAATTGTTGCATAACGCCCTCAATAAAACTCTCAATTGAGTGAGCTGAAAAAATATCTCGCGATGCTTTAATTATTTTTTCAAGACCTTGGCGAGATTGCTCAATCGATAATATATCGCGATAAGAACGTAAGCTCGACATCACAACGGTGAATAGCTTTTGTGCCGTCAGTTCAGTCTTCGATTTATAATCGTTGATATCATAATTAACGATAACTTGACGCTCTGGTGCTTGCCCTGGTTGACCTGTACGCAGAATAATACGGATATGATTATTTTTAGCGACTTCACGAATATACTGTGCAACTTTAAGCCCGGCGTCATCCGTTTCCATCACTACATCTAGAAGTACAATTGCGGCATCTGGATTATTGTCTATTACTTTTTTTGCTTCCGCACCTGAATAAGCACTAATAAACTCTAAGCGCTTATTTTGAAATTCAAAATCACTCAACGCTAATTTAGTTACTGCATGAACTTCAGATTCATCATCAACAATGATGACTTTCCAGGTCCCCTTAATTACTTCTACTTCTTCTTCTTGCGGTTCATCCGAAAATAAAAAATCATCCATTCACTTAGTCCTCAAAGGCGGTTTTCGTTGCTCTCGCACTGCAATTTTTATAATTATCCAGGCCACTGTGCAAGCGTTACACGATCGTTATTTGCTAAATCTTTAACTGTAAGTATATTTGTATACGCCATTTGTGCAAAAAAACTATGCACTTTAGTACTTTGTTGATAACCATGCTCTATCAGAAGATAGCCATTTGTCGTTAAATAATCACGCGCTTGAGTAATAATGTACTTGATATCGGCCATACCGTCATCGTCAGCTACTAATGCTGACAGCGGTTCAAAACGAACATCACCTTGATTTAAGTGGATATCATCTTGTTCAATATAAGGCGGATTACTAACAATTAAATCAAACTGTTGCATTGCTACTTCACTAAACCAATCACTTTGCACAAAGCCTACATTCGTAAACCCTAAGCGCTGCTTATTCGTATTAGCAAGTGCGACAGCCTCGCTCACTCTATCAACACCCGTTATCTGCCAATGTGGCATTTCGCTGGCAAGCGCAAGTGCAATTGCACCTGTGCCCGTGCCCAAATCAAGCACATTAGCAACTGTCGGTAACTGTAAACCTAAGGCATGTTCAACCAATGTTTCTGTATCTGGGCGTGGGATCAAAGTGCTTGCATTAACTTGTAATGGTAAACTCCAAAACTCTCGCAAACCTGTTATATGGGCAACAGGTTCACCATTTAAACGTCGCTGACAATACTCATCAAATTGCAACTGTTGAGCTGCACTAAGCTGCTTTTCAGGCCAACTAAATAAATAGCTATGTGGTTTTTGGAGCACATCAAGTAATAAAACTTGTGCATCTAGTTTTGCACTGTCGGTGCTACTTTGCAATAGCAAAGCAGCCCGTTTAATTGCTGAGTCAACCGTGTCTGTCACGATTATTCATCACCCATTGCGGCTAATAAATCTGCTTGATATTCTTGCATAAGCGGCTCAACTACACAGCCTAAATCACCTGCTACTACTTCATTTAAGCGATATAAAGTGAGATTGATACGATGATCTGTAATACGTCCTTGCGGGTAGTTGTAAGTACGAATTCGCTCTGAACGATCACCGCTTCCCACTAAGTTACGACGCTCTGATGCTTCTGCTGCATGGCGTTTCTCATCTTCGGCTTGCTGTAATCTAGCTGCAAGTACTGACATCGCTTTAGCGCGGTTTTTATGCTGTGAACGTTGATCCTGACACTCAACCACAACGCCAGTAGGTATATGCGTAAGTCGAATAGCTGAATCTGTTTTATTAACGTGCTGACCACCGGCACCTGATGCACGAAAGGTATCAACTTTTAAATCCGCGGTGTTAATTTGTATCGCTTCGGCCTCTGGTACTTCCGCCATCACCGCTACAGTACACGCTGACGTATGCACGCGCCCCTGAGACTCAGTTTCTGGCACACGTTGTACGCGATGTACACCTGATTCAAACTTTAATTGCCCGTAAACACCTTCACCACTGATATTCGCAATCACTTCTTTGTAACCACCGTGCTCACCTTCATTGGTGCTCACAACTTCTACTTTCCATTTTTTAGTTTCTGCGTAACGGCTGTACATACGGAATAAGTCACCTGCAAAAATAGCCGCTTCATCACCGCCCGTCCCAGCGCGTACTTCAACAAACACGTTGTTATTATCTCGCGGGTCTTTTGGCAACATTAATACTTGTATTTGATCTTCAATTACCAGAATTTGTGCTTTTGCTTCTTTATATTCTTCTTGCGCCATTTCACGCATATCTGGGTCTGAATCTTTCAGCATTTCTTCTGCAGCAACAACATCATTTTGTGTTTCTTGATAGCCTAAAAATGCTTTAACGATTTCTTCCAGCTCAGAATATTCTTTAGAAAGAGCACGAAAGCGGTTTTGATCGCTAATAACCGACGGGTCACTTAGTAACGCTTGGACTTCTTCATAACGCTCAACTAAGGTTTCTAATTTATGATAAACGGACTCTTTCATGTAACTGTTATTCCTGATCAATACCTAACATTTTCTTTAATTGGCTTAACTGAGCAACTTCACCTTTTTTAGCCGCATCTTGAATTGCACGGGTAGGCGCGTGCATCAAACGGTTGGTTAATTTGTTGGCCAGCTCTAAAATAATTTTTTCTGCGTCTTTACCAGTATTTAATTGGCTAATTGCCTTATCAACCAATTCAGACTTTATATCATGTACATCTTGACGATATGTACGAATCAAATCGACTGAGTCGAGTGAACGCATCCACATTACAAATTCAGCACAGCGCTGAGTAATAATAACTTGCGCCTCGTCAGCGGCTTGTTCTCTTGAGGCGATATTTTCGCTTACTATTGCCTGTAAGTCATCAACCGAATACAAATAGGCGGCATCTAATTCACCAACTTGACTTTCAATATCACGCGGCACAGCAATATCAATAAATAACATTGGCTTATTACGACGTTGTTTTAGTGCTTGTTCAACCACACCTTTACCAATAATAGGGAGTGTACTCGCAGTCGAACTAATAACGATATCTGCTTGATGTAACCGCTCAGGTAACTGTGCTAATGCAATAACATCCGCATTAACGTCTTGTGCTAATAATTTAGCGCGTTCAATAGTACGGTTTGCGACTGTAATTTGCTGTGGCTCATTTTGGTATAAATGTTTAGCGACTAGCTCTATTGTTTCCCCTGCACCTATTAATAGCACATTTGTTTTATCTAACTTTCCATAAATATGCTTTGCTAAATTAACTGCAGCGTATGCAACTGAAACAGCGCTTGCGCCTATCTCGGTCTCTGTTCTGACTTGCTTTGCCACTGAAAATGTTTTTTGAAATAAACGATCAAAAATCAAGTTAACCGAATTATGGTTTTTAGCGCTGTTATAAGCCTGCTTAATTTGCCCTAAAATTTGCGGCTCCCCCAACACCAGTGAATCGAGCCCACACGATACGCGCATTAAATGATTGATAGCGTCTTGGTCTTCATGACAATATATATTGTCACTCAGCTCTTGTTCATCTAAACCATGGAAACTTGCAAGCCACTGTAACAGTGTTTGGGAATTTTGCTGAGCAAGGCTACAATAGATTTCGGTGCGGTTACAGGTTGATACTATAACGGCTTCATTAAACTGTTCATGATCACTTAGTTGCTGTAACGCCTCTGATAATTGCTCAGGCGAAAAGGCGACCTTTTCTCGTAATTCTACGGATGCGGTTTTGTGATTAATACCAAGTGCTACTATGGTCATATTTGCCAAATATTGCTAAGCCATGCTCGAAAGGCAATAATTTTACCAAAAATCAGCTGAATATGGAAAGTAAGGAACGACATTTGATTCGACTATATTTGATTTTACTCACATTTTTTTTATTTTTAAGCGGTTGCGCTCACCGAATTGATCAACAAACAGCCCTTTATGCCAATTGGAAGGACCAATTATCGCAACAAAGTAACTGGCAAGTTGAAGGTAAGATGGCATTTATCAGCTCACAAGAACGTCAATCTGCTAATTTAAACTGGCAGCAAAAGGAAGAGTTAAATCAACTTATTCTCACAACGTTTATTGGAACACGAGTATTAGCGTTAAAACAATCGGCTGAAGGGGCTGAGCTTGAGTATGACGACCAAGTTTTTTATGATCAAAACGCCTCAGCGTTATTGCATCGATTAACTGGCTTTACTATTCCTCTTGAAAATGCTGAGCACTGGCTAAAAGGAACGGCTACAGATGAGTCACTACAAGTAGATGAATTAGGTCGAGCGAAAAGTATTACCTGGCAAGATACCGATGGCAGCCAATGGGATATTAGCTACGGCGATTATCAACAACATGCTGGGTTTTGGTTACCAAAAAAATTAACATTAAAACATCGAGACATTAAAATAAAAATTCAACTCTACGAGTGGCACTTTAATTAATATGACTAAGCAAACTATGACTTCTTTTTCATTATTGGCACCAGCCAAACTTAACTTATTTTTACACATTAATGGTCGCCGTGAAGATGGCTACCATGAACTGGAAACCCTATTTACTTTTTTAAATTATGGCGACGAACTCACCTTCACTTTAACAAATACAGCAAGCATTGAAGTCACAGGTGACACCCAAGGAATCCCCTTAAATGATAATTTGATCTATAAAGCAGCCATTTTGTTACAAAACCACTGTCAAATATCGTTTGGTGTAAAAATAAATTTAATTAAAATATTGCCTATGGGGGGCGGAGTCGGTGGCGGTTCATCCGATGCTGCAAGCACGCTTTTAGCACTTAATAAATTATGGAAATGTCACTTATCACTGGATGAATTAGCCCAATTAGGTATAAAACTTGGAGCCGATGTGCCCGTGTTCATAAATGGTAGAAGCGCCTTAGCACAAGGCATTGGTGAGAAGTTAGTCGATGTTGAGCTAGAAAAAAAGTGGTTTTGCGTCGTTCATCCAAACGAACATATAAGTACGGCTAAAATATTTACTCACCCCGATTTAAAACGTGATACTCCTAAGCTCAAAGGCGATTGGCAGCAACAGACTTTACGCAACGATTGTGAGTCATTAGTTAAAAAGCTTTGTCCTGAGGTTGAAAAGACCCTCCAGTGGTTGCTAAAATACGCTCCGTCAAAGATGACTGGCACAGGTTCATGTTGTTTTGCTGAATTTGCAACGCAAAAAGAAGCGCAACTTGTTCTTGAAAACCTCCCCAATACATGGAGTGGTTTTATTGCCAGTAGCGTTAATATCTCTCCTGCCCATACGCAGTTGAACGCTATACATTGAAGCAATGAAGTAACGTACAAGTAAATAAAATTAAAGTTAACATGCGACGCGTTTGCATCGCTTGTTAGTCCAAAAATTCAGTGCCTGAGGAACCCTACCGTGCCTGACATGAAGCTCTTCGCTGGTAACGCAACACCTGACTTAGCTCAAAAAGTTGCAAAACGTTTATATATTGAAGTTGGCGATGCTGTTGTTGGCCGTTTTAGCGACGGTGAGATCAGTGTTCAAATTAATGAAAATGTTCGTGGCTCGGATGTTTTTATTGTGCAATCAACCTGCGCCCCTACTAACGATAACTTAATGGAGCTTATTGTTATGGTTGATGCATTACGTCGTGCATCAGCAGGTCGTATTACAGCCGTCATTCCTTATTTTGGTTATGCGCGTCAAGACCGTCGTGTACGTTCTGCCCGTGTTCCAATCACAGCTAAAGTTGTTGCAGACTTCTTATCAAGTGTTGGTGTTGACCGCGTTCTTACGGTTGACTTACATGCTGAGCAAATTCAAGGTTTCTTTGATGTGCCAGTAGATAACGTATTCGGTAGCCCTGTATTACTAGAAGACATGAAAGAACGTAAGTTTGATGATGTTGTTGTAGTATCACCTGATATTGGTGGTGTAGTACGTGCTCGCGCAATTGCAAAATTATTAAACGACACAGATTTAGCTATCATCGATAAACGTCGCCCACAAGCGAACGTTTCTCAAGTAATGCATATCATTGGTGATGTTGAAGGCCGTGACTGTATTATTGTTGATGACATGATCGACACCGGTGGTACATTGTGCAAAGCTGCAGAAGCACTTAAAGAACATGGCGCAAAACGCGTGTTTGCTTATGCAACCCATCCTGTATTATCAGGACAAGCGGTAGAAAACATCCGCAATTCTGTCATTGATGAAGTCATTGTTACTGACTCAATTCCACTGTCTGCTGAATTACAAGCAATTGATAAAATCAAAGTGTTAACTCTTGCAGACATGCTAGCTGAAACAATTCGCCGTATCAGCAACGAAGAATCTATTTCAGCAATGTTTGAACACTAAACTTATTAGTTACAGACACACTGATTATAATAAAGCACCTTTAAGGTGCTTTTTTTATACCCGTTGTTTATTTTAGTTAGGGGTGGTGTTATGATAGCGCGCCTTTTGGCTAGGGACCTTGGTCGCAAAGGCCCTAACTCTTTTAATTATTGGAGACATCATGTCTAACGAAACATATACATTTAATGCAGAACTACGCACAGAAACTGGTACAGGTGCGAGCCGCCGCCTACGTCGCGAAGACAAAGTTCCTGCTATCCTTTACGGTGCAGATAAAGAAGCTACGACTCTTACTTTTGAACATAAAGATATGATCAAAGCACAAGAAAGTGAAGGTTTCTACACTCACATTCTTACTCTTGATATCGCTGGTGAAAAAGTTGAAGCTATCCTTAAAGATATTCAACGTCACCCGTTCAAGCCTAAGATCACTCACCTTGATTTCCAACGTGTAGATGCTGCTCACAAACTTCACACTAAAGTGCCTGTTCACTTTATCGGTGAAGACGTAGTAACTAAAGCTGGTAACACGGTTGTTCACCAATTAACTGAAATCGAAATCACGTGTCTTCCAAAAGCACTTCCTGAGTTCGTTGAAGTTAACGTTGCTGCTTTAGTAGCCGGTGATTCAATCCACATCTCTGACGTTAAACTTCCTGCAGGTGTTTCATCTGTTGATTTAGCGAAAGGTGCTGATCACGACCAGTCTATCGTAACTATCAAAGCTAACAAAGCTGCGCCAGTTGAAGACGAAGCTGCAGAATAATTTCTAGGTTTGCACCTTGAATTCTATTCAAATGCTTGTGGGCCTGGCTAATCCAGGCCCCGAATACGCAAACACACGCCACAATGCAGGTGCTTGGTTCATTGAGCAACTCGCTGCACGCTATAACTGCACGCTAAAACACGATCCTAAGTATCACGGCCTTACAGGTAAAGTGATCATCCAAGGTCAAGAATTCAAATTACTGATCCCCACTACTTATATGAATTTAAGTGGTAAAGCAGTCGGTAGTTTAGCCAACTTTTTCAAAATCCCCGTTGAGAGCATTTTAGTTGCTCACGATGAATTGGATCTCGATCCCGGTGTTGCCAAATTAAAAAAAGGTGGCGGACACGGCGGCCATAATGGGTTAAAAGACATTATTGCAAAGATGGCAAATCAAAAAGATTTCATGCGTTTACGAATAGGTGTAGGTCATCCTGGACATCGTGAAATGGTGACTGGTTGGGTGCTTGGAAAAGCAGCCAAAGCAGACCAAGAAAAAATGGATGCCGCAGTTGATGAAGCAGTTCGCTGTATGGAAATACTTGCAAAAGACGGTGTGTTAAAAGCACAAAACAGACTACATTCGTTTAAACCCTAGTAGCTTAGGTATTAAGTAAAACCGTTTAAACGAATCTAAACAAGGTATCTTACTATGGGTTTCAAATGTGGCATCGTCGGTTTGCCTAATGTTGGTAAATCAACACTTTTCAATGCATTAACCAAAGCGGGTATTGAAGCCGCTAACTTTCCTTTTTGTACCATTGAGCCTAATACGGGTGTGGTACCGGTGCCAGATCCTCGCCTAGACGAACTTGCAAAAATTGTAAATCCACAGCGCATCCTTACAACAAGTATGGAATTTGTGGATATTGCAGGTCTTGTAAAAGGCGCTTCAAAAGGTGAAGGTTTAGGTAACCAATTTTTAGCTAACATTCGTGAAACCGATGCTATTGGCCACGTAGTTCGCTGCTTTGAAGATGAAAACATTATTCACGTTGCAGGTACTATTGATCCTGCAGATGATATTGATGTGATCAACACCGAGTTAGTACTTGCTGATATGGATAGCGCTGATAAAGCACTTTTCCGTAATGCGAAAAAAGCCAAAGGTGGCGATAAAGACGCTAAAGAACAAAATGCCGTACTTGAAAAAGTAAAAGTACACCTTGATGAAGGCCTAACTTTACGTTCTTTAGCATTAACTAAAGAAGAAAAAGCAGCTATTGCCTCAATTAACTTCTTAACCATCAAACCAACGATGTATATTGCAAACGTTGCTGAAGATGGGTTTGAAAATAATCCATATCTTGATCGCGTTCGTGAAATTGCCGCAGCAGAAGATGCTGTCGTGGTTCCTGTATGTGCCGCAATCGAATCTGAGCTTTCTGAACTTGATGACGAAGACAAGCTTGAGTTTATGGCCGATCTAGGTCTTGATGAGCCTGGTTTGAATTTAGTGATCCGTGGTGGCTATGAACTACTGCATTTACAAACCTACTTTACTGCAGGTGTAAAAGAAGTACGTGCATGGACAATCCCTGTAGGCGCAACAGCACCACAAGCCGCAGGTAAAATTCATACTGACTTTGAACGTGGCTTTATCCGTGCACAAACTATCGCTTTTGATGACTTTGTTGCCTTCAAGGGTGAAAGTGGTGCAAAAGAAGCAGGTAAAATGCGTCAAGAAGGTAAAGAATACATAGTTAAAGATGGCGACGTAATGAACTTCTTGTTCAACGTTTAATA
Organism: Pseudoalteromonas neustonica; assembly: GCF_001653135.1. Taxonomy (GTDB): domain Bacteria; phylum Pseudomonadota; class Gammaproteobacteria; order Enterobacterales; family Alteromonadaceae; genus Pseudoalteromonas; species Pseudoalteromonas neustonica. Next base: position 31,343 of record NZ_BDDS01000019.1, on the reverse strand, counting down.
ATCTCTTCTTTTATTAGTATTTAAAAGGCTCATTTACGAGCCTTTTTTATTTTTAGCCCCAAAATTCTATTTAATACTTTCAATATCGATTACATCATTACACTCTTAGTCGATGAAACAAGCCCAAACGTCTATTTTATTCACCAACACAGCAAACTCTTTATATAAGATCCAACTAAAAGATATTCTTTTCTCAACCTAGTTCCTAAAAAATGCAAAATGAACTTAATACAGCAGTCAAAAAACCATCATTTTTATTAAATTTTAGCCGCTTAGCTTATTTTTCCTGCAAACAAACAAAGATACGTGTTTTTTTGCAAAAAAGGTGTTGACGAATTTGGGTCATATCAGCATAATACGCCCCGCACTCAACGATGAAGTGCAAACAAAAAAGATGGCTAAGTAGCTCAGCTGGTTAGAGCACATCACTCATAATGATGGGGTCACAGGTTCAAATCCCGTCTTAGCCACCATTTATTTTTTGTTGCTCAATGAAGAGTTTAAAATAACTACCAAGTGTTTAATTACACAAAGTATGCGGGAGTGGCGGAATTGGTAGACGCGCTGGATTTAGGTTCCAGTAACTTAGGTTGTGAGAGTTCAAGTCTCTCCTTCCGCACCATGTTCTGATAAGAACTAAAATTATCACTTGTTTATTGTTGGGATATCGCCAAGCGGTAAGGCACCAGGTTTTGATCCTGGCATTCCCAGGTTCAAATCCTGGTATCCCAGCCAACAATGGCTAAGTAGCTCAGCTGGTTAGAGCACATCACTCATAATGATGGGGTCACAGGTTCAAATCCCGTCTTAGCCACCATTTCTTTTGAAATGGCTCTGCAAGAGTTAAATTGCGGCTCAATAAAGAGTTTAAAATAACTACCAAGTGTTTTATAACACAAAGTATGCGGGAGTGGCGGAATTGGTAGACGCGCTGGATTTAGGTTCCAGTAACTTAGGTTGTGAGAGTTCAAGTCTCTCCTTCCGCACCATGTTCTTGATAGGAACTGAAATTATCAAATAATTCTTTGTTGGGATATCGCCAAGCGGTAAGGCACCAGGTTTTGATCCTGGCATTCCCAGGTTCAAATCCTGGTATCCCAGCCAACTTTCTCTACCAAGGAAAGTTGTTAAAGAATGAAAAATAGTATGCGGGAGTGGCGGAATTGGTAGACGCGCTGGATTTAGGTTCCAGTAACTTAGGTTGTGAGAGTTCAAGTCTCTCCTTCCGCACCATGTTCTTGATAAGAACTAAAATTATCAAATAATTCTTTGTTGGGATATCGCCAAGCGGTAAGGCACCAGGTTTTGATCCTGGCATTCCCAGGTTCAAATCCTGGTATCCCAGCCAACTTCTTATACCAAAGTAAGTTGTTAAAGAATGAATTAGTATGCGGGAGTGGCGGAATTGGTAGACGCGCTGGATTTAGGTTCCAGTAACTTAGGTTGTGAGAGTTCAAGTCTCTCCTTCCGCACCATGTTCTTACTTAGAACTAAAACTAGTAAAATTTAGAGTTGGGATATCGCCAAGCGGTAAGGCACCAGGTTTTGATCCTGGCATTCCCAGGTTCAAATCCTGGTATCCCAGCCAATTTTATATCTTCTTAGTATTACCTATCTTAAATACCTCTTTCTAAAGCAATCTATACTCAATGCTTTACTGTAGAAAAAACCTTGAACATAATCACAGTTTAACTTAATTAATGCCTGTTCAACTTTCTTTTCTTCGATACCTTCAGCAACCACATTACAATTAAGCCTACTCGCTAAAAATATTGTAGATTCAACGATTGCATATGCAGCTGGCTCATTGAGCATGTTTTTTATAAATGATTGATCTATTTTTATTTGGTCTATTGGCAATTCTCTTAATAAGACCAGTGAAGAGAAACCAGTACCGAAATCGTCCACACTGAACTTAAAACCCATCTTACTCAATTTAGACATCATTTTACGCGCAGCATTTAAATTCGTCATCATCGCGTTTTCAGTGATCTCAAAAATAATTGATTTACTCACACTTGGATCCAATTCAACAAGCATTTCAATAAAATAATAAAACTCCTCGCTTTCCAAATCTTTAGGTGACAGATTTATATGAAGAAAACCATAAAACCCGTGCGCCTTTAGCTTTTTCAACTGTTTGAACGAATTTAATACAATCCATTGAGATAAAGGTAAAATCAACCCTGTTTGTTCTGCCACAGATATCAATTTATTTGGTGGTATAAACTCCCCATTTTTTTGAGGCCAGCGTATAAGGACTTCAGCACCATGTAACTGCCCACCAAAAGCCGATAATATAGGCTGCAAGTGCAACTCAAATTCATTATCTTGCAATGCTTTTTCAATCCGTGTAGACATCTGACTTAATTCACGCGCCCTGTGTCCTAATTCCGGAAAGTAAGCAACAACTTGCTGAGCCGTCCTTTTTGCTTCATACATAGCCAAATCAGCTTGTATCAGCAGCTCATGCTGGTGTTGGCTATTATCTGGAAACCGACTCACACCAATACTCAGCATGACCGTTATTTTTTGCTCCCTGATTGAAAAAGGTAGACTGATTGCTGTATTAATAGCAGTGACACAATTGACATATTTTTTTTCTGTTCGTGAAAATAAAATAAGCGCGAATTCGTCGCCACCGATTCTATATACCTTAGCAATTCCGGATAAGTGCTGGCGCAAGCTTTGAGAGAGTAAACTTAATAGCTCATCACCGTATTGATGGCCGAACCTGTCATTTACCTGCTTAAATCCATTCAAATCTATGAAAAATAGCGTAAATGAATTCTTGAGACTGATTTGCTTTTTAAGAATGCGGAAAAACTTATTTCTATTTGGTAGGCGAGTGAGGACATCATGCTCAGCTAAAAAACGTTGCTGTGCGCTTACTCTTTCTATTTTAATAATACTGCTTAAACTTAATCGAGTAACTAGTACAACAAAACCACTGCCACCAAATAAGATCAATGACACACTAGAAGCAACAAAGGTATCCACACCCTGAGTAAAGAAATAATAAATCACCCACCAATAAGCCATTATAAAAAATATAATTAACAGCAATAGTAAGCCCCACTGCGAGCTATTTGTCTTTTTATAAATCAAAAAGGTAGGCTTTAAACTCACACCTAAAAGAAAAGTACCTGCTAAAATTATGAAAATAAAAAAATCATTCACATTTGCGCTTCTATAGTCAGGTTGCGTGCAATTTAAAGATGATTAATGAACTCGTAAATTTCCGAACGCTTTAAAATGCAAACAAGTGGCAAAAGTTAGCAAAAAAGCTTTGTATGCTCGGGTATGAGAAGGTCAATTTTTTGTGTCTATAATAAAATGCACGAAGTGATTCGTGCATTTATAAAATTGAAGTTCAGACTAAAGCTTTCTTACCGATAACTTTAATCTAGTTCAATTGTCCACTTATTGCGTATTTTAAAAGCTGATTTTTTAAAAAGCCTGAGTCATTCGCCATTTTTAAAAATTGGCTACGTGCCCATTTTAATGGCGCAACTTGATTTGAAAAACCAAAGTAGCACGCGTCCATCATGCTCATCATGAGTAAATTTGCCTTTCTACGTGTTTGCTCATAATGCTTTAATTGTATTTTAGCTCCAACATCATTGCAGTTGTGCAGGATTTTTGCCAAGGCAACAACATCTTGAAAACCTAAATTAACCCCCTGCCCAGCTAATGGGTTTATGGTATGTGCCGCATCACCCACTAAAACAATTCGCCCGTGCGAATAGCTATTTGCATGTTGACGCGCTAACGGAAAAACAGCGTGGTCAATCACGTCAAAATCCCCAGCTAAAGGTGGAAAATGTTTAAGGATTTGTTGCTTTAGTTCGACCGCTGAAAGTTGTTGCCATTGTTTGAGTTGCTTTGCATCGTGGTAACAAATTAAATTAGCGTAAGGTGCTTGCATGGGTAAAAATGCGACGGGGCCAGAGGGTTTAAATTGCTGCCATGTTTTAACTTGCTGGGGGGCATCTAACTTTATTAAAACCCCCATACAATGCTGCCCATACTGCCAACCTGTTACACCTATACCTGCTTTTTTACGTAGTAATGATTGCCCGCCATCGGCTGCAACCACTAAATCAGCACTAAATTGCTGCTCGCCATAATGTAACGTGACGTACTGATCCGTTTCTTCAATTTTTGACAGTGGCTGGGTTATTTCAATCACCTCAATATTATGCTCAGCAAACTGTTGCCAAATGCTTGCTTGAATTAAATTATTTTCAATCAAATGACCTAAATGCGTGGTATTGATATCGTGACAATCAAACAATAAGTTATCGCCTGAACGCTCAAATGCTTCTAATTGTTGATAAGGGGCATGACGATGCGCTTTTAAAATAGGCATTGCACCTAATTCATCTAATAAATGCTCTGAAAAGCGATTGATTGCAGAAACACGAATATCAACCTTTGCACTTGCTAAAACAGCAACAGGGTTTATTACACGGTGCTCAATTACTTTAACCTGACACCCTTGTTTAGCAAGCTTAACAGCCGTGGCAGCACCAACCATGCCGCCGCCGACAACAATAACCTTATTTTTCATCATTTTTAAATCGCTAATTTGGCTATTTTCAGTACGTTTGATTGTATCGTATTTCTATTTACAAGTGCCAATGAGTTTACTGTTAATACATCGCAAATAAGGCTTTGTTTGATTTCAAATCACAAAGATAAAAACTATACTTGGATCTGGGCGGGTATCCAGATAAAATACGCGTCCTTTAAGTTCGCGAACAGTAAAATTTCGCATCACTTAATCCTGTTTCTAGCACATTTTTGTGCCACTACCGAATTGAAAACGAGGCTATATTTCAATGAGTAAAAAGCTGCATATTAAAACCTGGGGTTGTCAGATGAATGAATACGACTCTCAGAAAATGGCTGATCTTCTCGATGCAACTAACGGTTACCAGTTAACCGATGAAGCTAAAGACGCAGATGTAATCTTACTCAATACCTGTTCAATTCGCGAAAAAGCACAGGAAAAAGTATTTCATCAGCTTGGCCGCTGGAAATTATTAAAAGATGATAAACCTGATCTTATTATCGGCGTTGGTGGCTGTGTTGCATCGCAAGAAGGTGATTCAATTCGCCAACGTGCGCCATTTGTCGACGTTATTTTTGGCCCGCAAACTCTGCACCGTTTACCTGAAATGATCAAACAAGTGCAAGGTAACAAAGGCAGCTCAGTGGTTGATATTTCATTTCCAGAAATTGAGAAGTTTGACCGTTTACCAGAGCCAAAAGCGGATGGCCCGTCAGCGTTTGTATCTATCATGGAAGGCTGCTCTAAATACTGTACCTTTTGCGTAGTACCTTATACTCGTGGCGAAGAAGTAAGCCGCCCGCTTGATGATGTATTATTAGAAATAGCCCAATTAGCAGAACAAAACGTACGTGAAGTAAACTTACTGGGTCAAAACGTAAATGCATATCGCGGTGAAACTCACGATGGCGAAATTTGTTACTTCTCTGATTTAATTCGTTATGTTGCAGCGATTGATGGTATTGACCGTATTCGTTACACCACATCGCACCCGGTAGAATTTACACCAGATATCATTGAAGTTTATGCCGATGTACCTGAACTTGTCGATCACTTACATTTACCAGTACAAAGTGGCTCGGATCGTATTCTTAATCTAATGAAGCGTGGACATACCGCGCTTGAGTACAAATCGACAATTCGTAAATTACGTAAAATTCGTCCTAATTTAAGTATGTCATCTGACTTTATCATTGGGTTCCCTGGTGAAAGCAAAATGGATTTTGAAGCGACAATGAACCTTATCAACGATATTGGTTTTGATATGAGCTTTAGCTTTATCTACAGTGCGCGCCCAGGTACACCTGCCGCGGACTTGCCTGATGATGTATCTGAGCAAGAGAAAAAAGAACGTTTATACTTGTTACAAAACCGTATTACTCAAATGGCGCAGCAAATTAGCCGTCAAATGTTTGATACCGAACAACGTATTTTAGTGGAAGGCCCATCAAAGAAAAACCCGATGGAATTGCGTGGACGTACTGAAAATAACCGCGTTGTTAACTTTGTTGGCCCACACACGGTGATCGGCCAGTTCGTTGATGTACGTATCACAGAGGCGCTGCCTAACTCTTTACGTGGTGACCTAATTCGAACAGAATCAGAAATGAACTTGCGCCGCGATGTTGCACCTGCTGATATTTTAAGCAAAGCTGCACAACCTGAACCGCAAATAACACCTGACGAATTAGGTGTCGCAACTTTCGTTCCTTAGGCGATATTGACGTGCCAGCCTCGCTGGCACATTAAAATAGGAAGCAATTTTGAGTAATCAATTAAAAAAATTAGAGATTTATTTAGAACCCTCCGACAACAAGCGTCTTTGTGCTTTATGTGGCCCGTTTGACGAAAATATCAAACATATTGAGCGCCGTTTAGGTGTTGAAATTACTCACCGCGACAACTACTTTAAAATCACAGGTAAAACAACCAGTGCCTTTGCAGCCATGGAAATCGTTAAAGATTTGTATGTCGATACCCAGCCTGTGCGCGGTGTTATTACTGACATTGAAGCTAACGCAGTACATCTAGCAATTAGTGAATCAAAAGCATTAGAGCAAGACGAGTTAAGTGAATATGGCAAAGAAGTTGTCATCAAAACGCGTCGTGGCGTTATAAAACCACGCAATGATAACCAAGGTCATTACGTCTCAAATATTTTTCGTCACGATATCACTTTTGGTATTGGTCCGGCAGGAACGGGGAAAACCTATTTAGCCGTAGCCGCCGCCGTTGATGCCTTAGAACGTCAAGAAATTCGCCGTATTTTACTAACCCGCCCTGCTGTTGAAGCAGGTGAGAAATTGGGGTTTTTACCGGGTGATTTAAGTCAAAAAATAGACCCATACCTGCGCCCGCTTTACGATGCACTATTTGAAATGCTTGGTTTTGAAAAAGTAGAAAAACTACTTGAGCAAAACATCATTGAAGTTGCACCACTGGCTTTTATGCGCGGTCGTACACTTAACGATGCCTTTATTATTTTAGACGAGAGCCAAAATACCACGGTTGAACAAATGAAAATGTTCTTAACTCGTATTGGCTTTAATTCAAAGGCAGTGATCACCGGCGATATCACTCAAGTAGATTTACCTCGTGGGGCACGTTCAGGACTTCGCCACGCCATTGAAGTACTTAGCGATGTAGAAGAAATAAGCTTTAACTTTTTCCAGTCCCATGATGTAGTTCGCCATCCTGTTGTTGCGCGCATCGTTGAAGCGTATGAGCGTAATGATGAAGCGGATCGCCTAAAGCGTGCAGAAAAACAGCGCGCCAAAGATTTGCTAGCAAATAAAGAGCAAGATCAACTTGCTACTAAAGAGTAATGCCGTGAACACTGAACTTGATTTACAAATAGCCTGTGAGTTTGACAACTTGCCTACCCTTGAGCAATTTGCGCTATGGGCGAATAAAGCATTAAGCCAATACCGTGATGAATCAGAACTAAGCATTGTTATTGCTGATGAAGCACAAAGCCAGCAACTCAATAATGACTACCGTGGTAAAGATAAACCAACCAATGTGTTGTCGTTTGAATTTGAAGCACCACCTGGCATAGATATACCTTTAGTCGGTGATTTAATTATTTGCCCAGCCATCGTATTGGCTGAAGCAATTGAGCAAGAAAAGACATTTCATGACCATTTTGCCCATATGGTGATCCACGGATGCTTGCATTTACTTGGATTTGACCATATAAAGGATGAAGATGCGAATGAGATGGAAAGCATAGAAAAGCAATTACTAGCTGATCTAGGCATAGCAGACCCATATCGGGACGATATTTAAATTTACGGAGCAAATAGACGCAATGAGCGACGATAACTCGCAGACTAGCCAGGGTTCTTCTGGCAAGACCTGGTTGGGTAAAATTACCCAAATGTTGCAAGGGGAACCCCAGAATAGAGAAGAGCTGGTTGAGGTAATTGCCGACGCGCAAGAACGGGATGTAATTGATCCTGAAACCAAAGAGATGATTGAAGGTGTGCTTGGCGTGTCTGAGCTTAAAGTGCGAGACATCATGATCCCGCGCTCACAAATGATCACCCTTGAAGTTGACGCTCCACTGGAAGAACTAATTCCAATGATGGTTCATTCAACACATTCACGCTTTCCGGTGGTATGTGAAGATAAAGATCATATAGAAGGTATTTTACTAGCAAAAGATTTACTGCCGTTAATTTTAAATAAAGATGATCAACTGCCATCACTGCGCGATTATTTACGCCCAGCGGTAGTTGTACCTGAAAGTAAACGTGTTGATACATTGCTTAATGAATTTCGCCAACAACGCTATCATATGGCACTTGTTATTGATGAATATGGCGGTGTATCCGGTTTAGTTACCATTGAAGATATTCTTGAACTCATCGTTGGTGAGATTGAAGATGAACATGATGAAGAAGAAGAGCAACAAGATATTCGTCAAGTTGCAAAACATGTGTTTATTGTTCAAGCGCTAACACCCGTTGATGACTTTAATGAAAAATTTAAAAGTGGCTATAGCAGTCAAGACGCCGACACAATAGGTGGTACAGTGCTACATGCCTTTGGTCATATGCCTGGACGCGGCGAAACCATTTTAATCGATGGTCTACAATTTAAAGTCACTAATGCAGATAGCCGACGCTTACTGCAATTACAAGTGACCGTACCAAAGGCTGATGACAGCGATAGTGAAGACAATACTGACTAATTGCCTAAACTTAGCAAAAGATAAAAAAGCATGGCTCGCATTATTTGCGGGCCTCTTTTTAACGCTAAGCTATGCTCCTTTTGAGATTTGGCCCCTCACCTTTGCCTGCATAGCAGTAGCAATCCATAGTACACATACATCAAAAAACCAATATGGTAAATTAGCCAGCAAACATGCCGCTAAATATGGGTTTATATTCGGCCTTGGCTGGTTTGGTGCAGGAATAAGCTGGGTGCATGTATCTATCGCCACCTTTGGCGGAATGCCATTAGTAGCCTCATTGCTATTGATGGTGCTGTTATGCGCCTATTTAGCTATATATCCGGCACTTGCCTTTGCGCTCTCTGCACGCTTTGCCAGTGGGCCTAATAGCTATGGTTTATTACTTATTAGCACCTTTGCTATAACTGAGTACCTACGTGGTGTAGTACTTACCGGTTTTCCTTGGTTAAGTTTTGGCTATACCCAAACCGACAGCCCACTTAATTATTTAGCCCCTATAGTTGGTGAGTTTGGCTTAACATTAATATGTATAACCATTGGTTTTTCGCTGTTTCGCTTAATCTTTGATAAAGAAATAAAAACCACGTTGATCAGCACTGCGATCATTGGACTTATCAGCGTTATAGGTGTTGTAGGGCATGATAATAAATACAGTGATAAAACGATTAACACACTGCTCGTACAAGGTAATATCAAACAAAACCTACGTTTTGAACCCAGTGAATTTTGGGCCACCATGAGCAAATATCAAGACATGACTCGGCCAAATTGGAATGCTGATTTAATCGTTTGGCCAGAGGCCGCAGTCCCCGAAATAGAAGCCCTCGCTGATAGTTTTTTAGCGGGTCTGGATAGTGCTGCATCCTTTAATAATACAGCGCTCATAACGGGTATTGTTGACTATCAGCGCCATACTCGCGCTATTTTCAACACTCTTATAGTACTTGGTAATAAAGAGCGTGATGATGAGCATGGCCATTATCAATACCTAGGCAATAACCGCTATCAAAAGCATCAATTACTCCCTATTGGTGAATTCGTGCCATTTGAAGAGATATTGCGCCCTATCGCACCATTATTTGATTTACCCATGTCATCATTCACTCGCGGCGATGAAGTGCAAAATAACCTACGTGCTAACGGTTTAAATATCCTGCCAGCCATTTGCTACGAGATAGCCTTTGCCAATTTAGTCCGGGGTAATTATCATAATGACTCTGATATTTTATTTACCGTCAGCAATGATGCATGGTTTGGCGCCTCACACGGCCCCCACCAGCATATGCAAATAGCACGAATGCGTGCCCTTGAGTTACAACGCCCACTTATTCGTGTTACTAACAACGGCATCAGCGGCGTGTACGATCCTATTAGTAACACTCAATTAAACATGCCACAGTTTAAAGCTGACGTACTTAAAGCTGAAATTAAATTAATCGAAGGCGACAGTATTTATAGCCAATATGGTAATTTGCCAGTGTGGATTGCAGTGGTATTGATGGGGGTTGGTGGGATTACTAGAGGTGCTAGGCGCTAGGCCAGGTTAAAGGTTCAGCCTTATGCCTGTTTGCGTAATTATTTAATTAACATAAAGGGTAACTTTTAGATTCAACCTAAAAGTTACTCTGCCAAACAAATTAACAGCGGTAGGTATAAACGACTCTATTACCTATAACTTCCGTTTTAGTCACAGAGCAACCGCCACCAAAAGGATTGATATACAATTCAAACTTAGCTTTTTCCTTAAGGCCATCAGCAGCCCCTGAGAATTTGAATTGTCGACCATCTACATCAGCACGGGTAAGAGGGATTGAATTATTAAACCCATCTCGTCCACCTAATATATCAAAAGACTGAGTCACTAATTTTAAAGTTACACTAATAAATCCGTTAGGAACGTTGCCTAGATCATCACTGTAAAACTCAACTTTAATATAAACTTCTGGTTTATTCATACTAGGAAACTTAATCGTTTTCATGGTATTTGATAAAATTTTTGCTAGGCCACTCGTTGAACCTCCAAAATGTGAATTATAAATACTATTTCTAAAGGAACTATTATTCATAAAATCATAGGGACTACCTTTAACTTTAATTACTTTTCCAATTACATAATCATCAGTTGAGCCGCTTGAAGAAGCAGTATTTAAACTATTTTTATTAAAAGCGTTCGTCTCTGACCCAAACATACTTTTATTCGCAGCTAGTGTAACAACACGCACTAACTCTTTACGGTACTGATAAAGCAAATCCAAATCATGGAGTTCATCACTATTCAAAGATGTCTGAGATACATTTATCGACGGCTCACCAAACCGATCTTCAGAGTAGAAAGTGTCAAACTTTTTTGCTGTTTCATTTTTCATATCAACAACGACAATAGACCTAGTGTTATATTCTGCACTGAATTTCGCGACTCTTTCTTGTTTATTTTGTGAGCAGTCATTGCAAATAACAACCTCCGATTGACCAAACGCGGAGACAGAGCAAGCAAGGAGAAATATAGAAATAAACAGATGTGTAATTTTTAACATTGCAAATCCTTTTTTAATATAGCAAATTATTAGCATAGACAATAAACAACAGGCAATAGGAAAATTCTGAAAAATACAACTTCGTCTATTTTATCTTCATCAACTTAAGTTTGATTATCCATAATCCGATCCAAATTTTAAGCTATGTATTATTAAAAATAACAATCAACAATTAGCGCTTAAACACGAAAATGGCGATTTATAACTTAAACCATCAAGGCTAGCTTATCGATGAATGGCTTATTTTCTTCATCAATGATCTGAATAATGTCTTTGTGTAAGCGCTTTTTGTGCTCGGCAAAAATAGTGCGCTTTTTATCAAACGTGGCTGCAAACGCCATTGCATCGGCTAATAAGTTTTCTTGGTCAGTTGAGGCTTTCTCAATAACGTGATCAATAGCCAGCTCGGCTCCAGATACTCGGCGCCCTGTTAGCTTCATTTCGTTAAAACGATAATAAGGTATCGCTTTTTTTACAAAAGCTATCATCCCCGGTAAAAATGGAATAGATAAATCCACTTCAGGGAAACAAAAGAACCCACGATCGCCGCGCATAAATCTAAAATCGCAGGCGCAAGCTAAAATTGCACCGTTACCAAAAGCATGGCCATTAATAGCAGCAATCACTGGCATTGGGAAAAGTAGTAACGTTTTAAATACATCGTCCATATCGTACATAAAAGTACGAATTTCATCGGCGTTTTTTGCCTTCATTGCAGGTAATAGCCAGTCAGTGTCAATACCTAAGCTCCAGCACTTTTCATCGTTTGAAGTGATCACGAGCGCTTTGTGGTTTTGATTTTCAACAACCTTTGCAAGCATCTGTTTGAGTTGCTGCGCAAATTGTGGGTTCTGACGATTTTCACCATTTGTTAAAGTTAAAATCGCAATATTATTGTGAGTCGTTAAAGTTATGATACTCATAAAGTGCCTTTTCAATTTTATAGTTATTTTTAAATACGTTTATCCATATTTGCAAGTATGCTTAACTTTGTTTCTTGTGTAGTTAAATACCACCGATTATTTGGAGTAACACAGCTTCCCCCCATAATTTGTTTAATTTCATTTACATTGTGTCACATATTCAAGTTTTATATATTTTATGTCTTGTTCCAGATTAGGTATTATTTACACATAAATAATAATAATAAAAGTTATGAAAAAATTAGCGACCGCATTGATCTTACCTCTGTTCTTATCTTCTTGCGCTAATTCGCCTGAAAGTGATCTAATCAAGTTAAATAACCGTACTGCATGCTGCTCGGACTTAAAATCGATTAAATTTGTAGCCCAACAACCAAAGCAGCTTACTTACTTTGATTTAGAAAAGCAGCCAGTCAGGCTTTTTAACGAGGCTAAAAGCCCATTCATTGCAATTGAAAAACCACACAATAGTCGCTTTGCCCAAGTTTTTAGTCACGCCAATGGTGCTTTTATTCAAACTGCAACACTGGTTTATCCACAGTTACTGATTTTAGATAAATCAAAGCAGGTTATTAAACACCTTAAACCTTATGAAGCATGGGGATATAGCTTACCAACAACCTTAGACTTGGATGGTAATCTATATTACAAAACACAATTTACTCTACCAGAGGAAGCCAAATACTTAATTTTTTATACTGATAGCAGCTTGAATAATAAAAAAGTCACAATCAATTGGCGCTCACAAGTCGGAGGAAGTGAATACAGGCACCTTACCCTCACTTCGTTCGCTAAAATTGGTATCAAGTTACTTTAATTTTACACTCATTTTTCAGGAATTATTATGAGATATATTTTTACTATTATTATCCTTATCACATTAAGTGGCTGTAACTCTTCACCTAATTACATGAATACGGCACAATTAAAATCAAACCATCAGGTACTCGGATTTGGCGGTTTTTATGTTGAAGAAGATCTCACTTACTTTAAACAACAATTAGAAAGTCATTATAAGACACCTATAAAAAAAGCACTTGAAGAGCGTGGGTTTAAAGTAGTAGATGCCAGCGAAGTTTATACTGTATTTCATCAATTATTAGACAACGCTGACAACTTATATGACCCGCTTACTGGTCAAGAAAATGAAAACCTACGTAATGAACTCTGGAAAAAAGCCCTTTTCACAACAAAAACTAAGCTAGGTATAAATGCATTTGTATTTGCAGGTGTTGATACCGTACGCGCACATTTTACTAACAGTATTTTATTAGGCCACGTAGCCAAATGGTATGGCCAAGAAGAGTCTTACCTTGAAGGTGGTGCCGATGGTGGTGATATATTTGTATCACTATTTCAAAACGAACAAGGTTATGTGCCAGGCAGCAGAGTGTATATCCGCATTCGAGATGAGTATGACACACTTTTAACTATGGGCTCTGGAGGCATTGAGTTAGTAGCGCAATTTAATAGCGATGAAGAAATTATTGTTAAAGATGCCGACAAATTATTTAAAGACCCTGCAAAATTGGATAGCGCGTTACAATTCGCATTAGAGACAATTGACACTTGGAAGACGAAAAAATGATTAAACACATTTTTATCATTATCGCTTTGCTAAATTTAGTCGGTTGCAAACTAGTTCAATACAATAGCGACCCCAAAGTGACAGCGAATACAATTACATTCGCCAAGCCCGCAACCCATAGCAATCTAGCCTATATATGGTTACCAACAGCAAATACCGGTAACAAAGTACTCTACCGAGAAGCATTTGATAATAACGTTGCCAATTTCTCAAAAAAACATACATTGACCAACTTAAACCCTCAAGCACAAACAGTGTTTAATGACTTTATTATTGAGCAAGGCGGCGCTTTTGATACCAACACAGGTAAGCTCAACGCTGAGTTAATACAAACAGCAATGCAGCACACGTTTAATAACATTACAGCGGAATACCCAAGCGTTGACACTCTGTTAGTTATTCATCCAAAAGAAATCTCTATCAAAGTGGTTGATGGCACTGCTAATTGGCATGGGGTTGAACAACATATCGCGACTATAAAATCAGTTGAATTCAGGTCTGTTATAAGCCTTGCCATACAATATTATGTTCCAGATAGTAAAACTTACAATCTCGAGATTGGCTTAGATCTGCATACGCCAGATTTATCCGACAAGAGTAAATATGAGCAAGTCCTCACACATATTTTAGAACCTATCGTTATTTTAAATACAGCAACAAAATAGCTAACCTGAACTCGGGTTAAGATATTTACTAACGTATTGATTTAACAGTATAAAAACTTACTCAACTCTCCTGTCGGTGATTTTCAGGGATAACAAGGCGAATTTACGCGTCGAAGCTTGTCTATTGCAAGTAAATTCAACGTAGTTAGCGTTGCAAATAGCCACTGGAAATAGGTTTATTATTCCGGGTTTGGGTTAGCTAATAACCTGCGAGTAAGCTAAATAGTTAGCTTACTCTCATCGTTGTTACTTCTTAAAAGGGACTGCCATTGTTGCAAAGTAACGCCTTGATATTAAGCCCCTGTGAAACGCTGAATCCTGCATCTTGAGGTGATTTGGGTATATTAGTGTCATCAAGCGGAGCAAATGCTCACAGTAATAGCGCCTATTTAAAAATGAAAGGCGAGCTTGAAGATGCAGTAAAAACGCTGACTTTTAAGCGTATTAGTATTATTCAACCTTCGTTGTTATTAGGGAAGCGTGACAACGACTTTCGCATTGGTGAAAAGCTAGGCAGCGTGCTTTTACCTATATTATGCATGCTACCGGGGCTTAAAAAGTTTAAGCCAATTGCAGGCCAACAAGTCGCAAAAAGGATGAGTAATATCAGCAAACAATCCGGTGATGGTGTTGAATATTTTAAATTAGATGAGCTGTTTAAACGTTAGCAGATATTTATACGTCCTTTTCGCCATAAAAAGCGTTCTACAATATTTAATATCAGTTCCTCTAAGCTTGAGTTTAACTCGCACTTGTATTGTAAAACCTCATATTTGCTTGGCATAAAGCCCCGCCTACAGTAAATTTAAACACGCCCTACCGTAAAAACATAAAAAAGCCAGCAAATGCTGGCTCAATTATTAATGCCTATTAACCTTACGACTTGCCAAACTCAGTTGGTGCCGGTGGCACAACAAGTGGCTTTTTCGGGTTCGCTTTAAGCTCTTTTAATAGCTCTTTAACGGCGCGCTCAATCGATGGATCTTGGCCTGCCTGAATAAGCTCTGGACGATCAATCACTTCGATATCAGGGCTAACACCTTCATCTTCGATTATCCAGTTACCGTCGTTATCAAGTATTCTAAAGGTCGCTGCAATTACAGAGCCACCATCAACAAGACTTGGATTACCTGAAATACCAATTAAGCCGCCCCACGTACGTGTACCAATCAATTTACCTAAGCCTGCTTGGCGGAAGTAATACGGTAACGCATCACCACCTGAGCTTGAGTAGCCATTGATCAACATCGCTTTTGGACCATCGTGAGCAAATTGTGGTGTTTTAGTTGGCTCAACACCACGGCGCTTCCAATAGTTTAGCGGTTTACGCGCCAGCCAAGTGATCATGTGCTCTGGAATAAATCCGCCACCGTTATAACGATCATCGATGATCATTGCATCTTTGGTTGTTTGCGGTAAAAAGTTTTTAAATAACGAACGATTTCCCTCGTAATGCGTGTTTGGCAAGTGTACATAGCCAATACGCCCATTTGAGAGTTTATTAACGTAATCAGCACGTGATTGCGCCCATTGTAAATAACGCAGGTCTGTTTCGCTTGCGATTGGTTCTACGGTTACTTTCCAGCTTTTTTTCAAACTTGGTGACTTACTAAGCAATAACTCAACCGGTTTGCCTTGCGTGTTTTCGAGTAATTCATAAAAGTTGACAACATCTTTTACTGAACGACCATTCACCTCAACAATATAGTCACCAACGCTTGCGTTAATACCTGTTTCGTTAAGTGGTGAACGGAAGTTTTCGTGCCAGTTTTCACCTTTAAAAATGTTTTCTATTTTTACAAAACCCGATTTATGCGCACTAATTTCAGCACCTAATAAACCATGTTGTAAACGTGTTGCTCTTGGCATATCCCCAGAGTTTACATAGATATGACCAGAGTTAATTTCACCAGCTATTTCACTTAATACGTGATCAAGGTCTGCACGGTGTGCAACGGCATCTGCCATTGGTTGATAGCGTTTTAAAATTGCGTCCCAATCTTGGCCATGATGGTTTTCATCATAGAACCAATCGCGCAAAGTACGCCAACCTTCACGGTACATTTGCGCCCACTCTGTTTGTGGATCAATTTTAAGTACCATGTCTTGCAGGTTTAACGCGGTGGCTTTTAAGTCTTGCTTAGGCGCTGGTTTTATAACACTAAAACTATCACCTGCTCGCGCAATAATATGCTCTGCGTTGGCTGATATTTTATAACTATTAACACCCGCTGCAACGCTCGCTATTTCACCGTCAACCGCAATCGGGATTAATTTAAGCTCACCGGATGAAAGTGTTAGTACGCCTTCTTTAACACCGGTTAGTGCGCGGTAATTGCCAGCAGGCGCATTTAGTGCAACAACACGGTCCATAAAGCCGTCACTTTCAATGTGATTGCTTGGCGTGTTTGCTGATTTTTCATCGTCTTTATCCGCTTTAGGATCAACGATGCTTGTTTCATCAGTAAGTGGGGCATTAAGTGGCTTAATGTTACTGTTTACCGCAACCGAATAAAGGCGCGTTGCGTTGTTAAACATGTAATCAAATTCGTAGCTACTAAAGGTTAAATTAAAGTCTCGCTCTGAGGTAAAATATAGCTGTTGTCCATCAGGCGAAAACGCCGGATTTGTTTCACTGCTCATATCGTCTGTTAGGCGAGTAACTCGCTTACCTTTAATATTGTAATGCCAAAGCGACGCATAGCGGTTTTCATTATTTTTAACAAAAACAATGTCTTTACTATTAGGTGACCAAATATACGTGGTTAAGCTATCTTCTTCATATTTTGCGGTATCAATTTTGTGCTGTTTACCCGTTTTGATATCAAGCCACCAAAGCGTATGATTTTGATCAGCAAACAATAGCTTTTTATTATCTGGCGACCAAATAGGGTCAAAACGCCAAATACTGCCATTACTGGTAAGTTGCTTAACCTTATTGTTGTTGGCTCTGTCTTGTATGTAAATTTCATACTCGCCGCTTTCATCACTCATATATGCAATGTAACGGCCATTTGGTGACCAAGATGCCGCTATTTCACGTCCTTTAGGCGTATGGCTTAAATTACGTGTTGGGCCATTTTTAACTGGCACAGAGAATAATTCGCCACGCGCACTAAACACTACACGCTTACCATCATGAGATACATCCATTGAATCAATGAAATCGCTGACATTTTTGCTGTAAGGCATGGCATATTCACGACTACCTTGTACATTGATGGTCAGTTTTTCTTCGCGCTGGGTTGCATCATCAAAGCGATACAAGTAACCGCCATTTTCATACACTATGGCGTCAGGCCCAGCTGATGGCCAAAGTACGTCAAAATCTTTGTGATGGGTGACTTTTACTGGCTTTTTACCGTCTTGATGCTTGTACAAGTTTAACGTGTACTCTCGATCCGACACATAATAAATGTTGTCGTTCACCCATGTAGGTTGTTGATCGGTTGCCCTGTCAGTGGTCAATTGCGTTGATTTATTATTTTCTAAATCGTATACCCATACATCTTGAGCACGCCCGCCACGCGAACGTTTCCACGTACGAAATTCACGATCAATTGGGGTATATACATACTGTTTTCCATCTGGCGATAACATACCACCGCCAGTTTCAGGAATTGCTAATGGTTGTTCTAAGCCTCCCTCAGCGGGTACCATATATGGGCGACCCACACGTTTGCCATGCGGTGTACGATTCGCTCTAAATACGATATGTTTCCCATCGGGTGTCCAATCAAGTACACGGTAGTCAAACCCACCTCGAGGTGGCATAACACCTACGTCGTTATAGTAAGTCAGCTGCTTTAGTTCGCTGCCATCGCGGTTCATAACATACACTTGGCGGCTGCCATTGTATTGCGCCGAAAAAGCAATTTTTGACCCATCAGGAGAAAATTTAGGAAAGGTTTCAAAACCAATATGATCAGTTAAACGCGTGCTTTTACCGGTTTTTGTATTGGCGATATAAATGTCACCGGCATAAACAAACGTCACTGACTCTTTATGAATATCAGGAAAACGTAATAAACGCGTATCTTGTGTGTCATAAGCAAAAGCCATTGGCGATATTGCAGGTGCAACTGCGACGGCTACTGCTGTTAATAAAGTGCGTAATTTCAACTTTACTATCCTTATGCTGTTATTTTATATCATCATAACAACATAAATACGGATTGCAGCTTTGTTCGAAAAATTACTGTAACAGAGTGTAAATAATAATCACGCACTTTAATTTATCATACTGTAATTATTATATTCCCCCGACTTTAGGAAGTTGCTTTTTATTCGTTATTTTAAACGTTGTTAAATCAACTAGCATTGAAAACACGTCACTATTATCTATAAATAGTACAAATAAATTGCCATCTTCATTTACATCATACTCAAGGACACTATCGTAGCCTGTAATAATCTCGTTATAGTCACTCCCATCCGTTTTACTTAATGCAAAAGTGCTTTTGTCATCGCTGTTTAAAAGGCCATCGTTATTTGTGTCGTTTTTAATAACGTCATAGGCAATACCAGCCGCACTTGATTGCGAGTCAAATTCAGATAAATAAAGTGGCTGAATATCAAGAATCAATTGATCTGTCGTACTAAAAAGCCAATTTGAATGGTTTGTTTTGCCATTTATAAACATCACATTTTTTGAGCGTGTTGCGTTATATTTATAATAAGAAGAACCATTAAAATTTTCTGTAACCTGGCCAAACTCACGTTCTGTTTCCGCTTCAATCGTTAACTTTTCAGATTCAAGCTCTATAAAGTAAAAGTCCGTTTTTCCTATTCTTTGCGGGTAGCCCAGGCGCCATTTTTCTTCTTCGTTTTTGTCATCGGCTAAATTTAACGTCGGTGGCTCAATATAATTATCGCTAAATATTGTTTGAGCGAGTTGATATGAGATTAACAAAGTTCCTATTACAATTCCTAACAATAAAATTAGCCCATTTAAGTTCCATACCCATTTAAAAAATGTCTCTGATTTCATGTTTTTCCCAACATATTAAAAAATAATTGAACAATTTTAGTAAACATACGTATTGATAGGTTTGTATACCTAAACCACTATACCGCTGAGGCGTACCAATGAAAATACATAATATTGCATCCGTAGTTGCCGTAAGTTTGCTTTTGCCGTCGGGGTTTGTAAGCGCAAATCAAAGTTGGTATATAGTCAATGACTCTGTAATGGGTGGATTATCAACAAGCCAAGTGTATGAAAAAGATGACGCATTAGTTTTTTCAGGTACTGTATCACTTGAAAACAACGGCGGGTTTGCATCGGTTCGCACAGCCATTAACACCAATGAGCAAGCCGCTAACCAAATTTCATTACGCGTTAAAGGTGATGGCCAAACTTACCAACTTAGATTAAGAACAACACAATATTTAGATGGTCCAGCCTATACAACTTCATTTAAAACCACCAAAGATGAATGGCACCTAGTGAACTTTACACCTTCGGATTTTAGCCTAACTTTTCGCGGGCGCATACTTGAGCAAAACCCTAACTTTTACTTTAAAGATATTAGGCAGCTAGGCATCATGATAGCTAAAAAACAACAAGGCGACTTTAAACTCGAAATAAACCAAATAGCCTTTAATAATAGTTAATCACAACAAAATTCTATCCCTGAAAAGTGTGTGGGAGTAATTCAATTAAGCATGGGCTAAAACGTATTACATATCACACTAACAGGCTTTATTAATCACTTGTTAGCGATTTGTGTAATCACCCACAACCTCCAAAATAGATCTGAGATAACTCGTAGTTTTATCTGCTATTTTCTGTCTAAATATAAATAAAATAAAAAAGGACTGGCATATATTTTGTCAGAAAATCCCTGCACGAACTTAAGCGTATTAACAGTAAATACGGGCTAGTCACTATGTGTACAAGCGGCAGGCAAGGCATAGCTGCTACTTTTGAAGCACTTTAATTTATAGAGTGTTTTTGGAGCATTGGCCAAAAGTAGCAGCGTAATAGTTGAGCTAACCAAAATAAGGAACATGGCGCTTAAAAGTGTGTTCCTTTTCTTGATTTTAATCTTAAGTCCCTGCTTTAAAATATATTTCAACTTAAAGTTTAATACACTCAGAGCTTCAATTATTTAAGGTATTGATTTACTTTAAATAAAGTGACTTTAGATAAGTAAGGTCAGAGTTTATTTTCTACGGTTTTGTTAAAAACTATCCCGCCATAAGACAATGAATTTACATTTTCAGTCACATCAAAACGAATCACTGTTCCTGAAGTCGGCTCCATTTGAACCCTTATTTGCTCTACTTTATCCATCCCTGTAGATCTAGAGTGCATAACACCCCACGTGACATCAAACCGACCCTCAATGTTCAATTTAACCGTCATTGTGCCAAGCAAACGATGAGTATATTCTCCGACATAATTTTCTTTTGGTAGGCTAAGTAAAAACTCTCTTTTATTTAATTTACTTTGCTGATTCGCTAACATTGTATCTATTGCGCTTAGTTTACCTTTGAGCGATGCAATTCTTTGCACTATAGACTCTTTAATGCCTGCCTCTTGTAAAAGTGAGCCATATACATAATCAGCAATAACACTGGTTAAACGACTACTTAAAAAATCTTCATTATTTAAAATTACAAGGCCAATTTTCTTTTCAGGCATAAATGAAACATGTGCATGGGCTCCTGCAAAGCCACCAAAATGATGTAACATTCTCTGGTTTTTATAATCACCAGTGTACCAGCCCCATGCATAGCCATCGCGCTTAAAATCTAAAAAAGCAGTATCTGTAGTTACTTGCTGAGTATGGGATTTTGCAATTACCTCTGACGGAAAAACGCCTTTACCATCAATATACCCCTGATTTAATTGAGCAATTAAAAACCGCCCTAGATTTTTAGAGGTCGCGTACATCCCCCCAGCAGCATGCATAGTGCTATCTTGCTTTTCTAAATAAAGTGGTTCACTACTTTTGGGGTTAGTTAAAGAATAGGGTTTAGCAATGCGCGATTTATCTTTAATGTGGGAGGATTTAGCACTGGTTGAAAGCATTTTAGCGGGCTCAAAAATTTGATTTTGTAACTTTTCCTGCCAGCTTTGCTTAAAATAACGATCTGCAAAAACACTGTAAATATTGTAACCAACATTTGTATATTTAAACTCACCCACCGCTTCTTTTGATAAGCTTGACTCTTGTATTACCAGCTGTTCAATAGACTGCGCTGTGTGCTCACCGCTAAAAGCCGTTGCTAATACCAACGGTAGATTATTAATTGAAGCCGTATGAGTCAGTAAGTCTTTAGCCACAATATTTTCTCGCCCTGGTAATATTAACTCAGGAAACATCGCCTCTAAGGTAGTGCTCTTTAACGTTGTATTACTCGAAGCATCAAGTAGATGATTAAGTGCTAGAAATGGCTTGGTTACAGATGCAATGTAAAAGCGAGTATCAGCATCAGTTTTTAACCCTTCTTGAATATTACGATAACCCCAATAGCCTTCATATATTATTTTATCTTCATAAACAACAGCAACCGCAGTCCCTGACGGTAATTGTGCTGTTTCTTTAATATTATTTACAAATGAGTTTAAAAACTCACTATCAAATTGATTTTGCTTTGCCTCTATACCAAATGACGATATTAAAATAATAAAACTTAACGCCTGTATTATATAATTCATTTATTTATCTACCTTGATTAGTTTTGTTTATTTCATCATGGATATAAGCCTATTTATAGAATAGATGTAACATCACCTCGCTTTGATGAAAAAAGTTTTGCTAGCTGGCGTGGTGTTATATTAAATTGGTTTTTAAGTGTTCGCGTAAAGTGACTTTGATCTGAAAAACCGCCAAAAGCACTCGCTGAACTAATACTATTTTGGTCACATAAAATAGCCGAAATGCTTTTTTGCAAGGCTAATCGTTGTCGATATTGTGAAATTGACATACCAAAATAGGTTTGAAAAATACGACTCAGGTGTACTCTGTGCACCCCCACACTCACTGCTATTTGCTCGATGCTCATATCACTTTCGTTTAAGGCCTGCTCTGCGAGTTTTAGCCACGTAGGCGGATACCTTAACTTTTTGGCGTAAGGGATGGTGGCGCTAAAAATGCCAAGCACACGCTCTTCATAATCAATGTGTTGTGAACAACTTGGTTGCATCAACATACCGCTCATACCATGCCATTGCGCTGACATTTGACTTAGTTCACTAAAGCGATGATTTAACGCGCCATATTCATCAAAAAAAGCCGATTGCTCCGAGTCAATATTGACTGATAGAAAAAAAGCGCCATAGGGACCAATAACGTTACTGTGCCTATGCGACAACGGTTTATACTCAACAACACCTATTTGGTTTTCTACTTCTGATGATCTACTTTTTTCTATTGCTTGACCTGATACAAGCGAAGAAAATTGGCTCACTTTATGGCTATGCATAGGCATAAAAACATGAGGAAAATAATACACCAATTTGACTGTTTTAATTACCTCACTGTTGGCAGGAACAACTGTAATAGCACGATGTTCTTCATCTTCGCTAAATTTAAACGTATTCATTATTAATATTCCCATACAAAACTCGCAGCTTGACAAAAACAGCATTATTGGTGCTATTTAAGAGTCAGTAATACGTTATACAATGAGCGGTCATTTATTGGTTCAGAGCCACCAGCATTTTAAATAACTGTTAATAAGAAATGCATGATGCGTTGTGTAAGAGGCTTAAGGTTAAAAGGCTCATACTACCCAACTATAGGTCGATGTCGAGAGCAATAGTATCACCCTTATTACCCGACAAGATCCTAAATAAACGACCAAGTGTACGGAAAAACCATATGATAAATTCAATAAGAAACTCAACGATAAGTTCAAGTATATCAATTTTGGAGTTTTCTGAATCACGCTTTCCACGTTTTTTACTTGACCAAATTGGATAGGCGAATAGATAAAAAAGAAAACCTGCAAGTATGTATTTCCAGTCGAACTGAACGAGAAACATATCCATAATTAATAATGTCATGCTATGAATCCCAAAGTAGCCAAAGTTATTCTTAAAAACCATATATATTTAGTCCTATAAGAGGTCAATAAACTGGACAGCCACTTTAATTGAGTAAATAAAGCTGTGCTACCAAACATTAGGATGGGTGTTATCTTTGTTATTTGTTATCCCATCTTTGTTATCATCTTTTATCTTCATCTATAAAGGTCAACACGCCCTAATACTTTCAGTAAAGTTTAATTGTAAAAGGAATATTCTGAGGTCAATTAACCTTGCTATTTTTGGAACGTTGCAATAAATTACTACAAAAACCACACTAAATTTAAAATAATGATGAAAAAACGACTTTCTATACTGCCTATTTTTTTACTAACTGGCTGTAGCTTCACACCTACAATAAATAATAATGACCTTGTACTGATTGATATCACTGATCCCCTTTCAACGACAAGTAAAGTGTCTAGTCAATACCCTGATGAAATAGCCGGTGAAGGGTTAACCCAATTATTTGATGATTCAAAAAGTAGTAAATACCTATCAAAACAAAGTAGCACTTGGGTTCAGTTTGATTATGGCAAACCTATCTCAGTAAAAAAATACCGATTAACCTCAGCGCAAGATGCACCAATGCGCGACCCAAGCAATTGGACGCTACGTGGCTCAAATAATCAGACTGACTGGCAAACACTGCAAACAATCAGTGATTTTAAATTTGCACAGAGGGGTTTTACCGCAGAATTTGAGCTTGATAATGAAAGTAGCTATCAGTTTTACCGCCTTGAAATGACCCAACGCGGTAAAACACAATGGGGAGACAATTATCTTCAGTTGGCGGACTTACAGCTTTTAGCCCCTACCAAGTTACCTGTTGTTGACTTTTTGGTATCAAAACAGATTGTAAAACCAAATGAAAATGTACAACTACAAAGCAATACGCTCAACAAACCAACCAGTTATGTATGGCGCGCCAATAAAACCATACTCTCTAAAAATACACCATCCCCAACAGTGAGTTTTGCTGAACCTGGCAGTTATAATTTATCTTTAAAAGCGATTAATAATTAT
Source organism: Pseudoalteromonas neustonica (assembly GCF_001653135.1). GTDB lineage: Bacteria > Pseudomonadota > Gammaproteobacteria > Enterobacterales > Alteromonadaceae > Pseudoalteromonas > Pseudoalteromonas neustonica. Next base: position 6,793 of record NZ_BDDS01000019.1, on the reverse strand, counting down.
GGTTCAGACACCTTAACCAAATATAATGCAATTAAAGTACTCGATAAAAGTAAACCATGGCAAGGGTTTAAAACTCCAACTGTAAAGTTGAATTTTATTGATAAAAAATCACCGGGTTATCATCGTCTAATTGCACTATTTCCTGATTTATCCCAAACAATTGATGATGTTACACATCAATTAGTTAAAGAATTATATAAAAATTTTGCAGAAGTACCAGAGTTTCGCCAAGTAGAATTTAAATTAGAGTGGATGGATACATTAGCGTATCGCAGCGGTGATGAAACCAATATGGTTATCGCCTTTAGCTCAAAATATATTACTGAAAAACTCAAAGAACAACCGGATGAAGTCGTCAAATATGAGCTACTTGGTGTGCTTTGGCATGAGCTTACCCATGGTTACCAGCTGTTTCCTGCAAACACCAGTTATGCATCTGACGACACTCACGCCTTTATTGAAGGCATGGCCGACTTGATCAGAATTGAAGCTGGCTATCATAAAACACGCTCACCTAAAACCTCACAAACATGGCTTGGTGGTTACACTAATACAGGGTTTTTCTTAAAGTGGTTATCTGACAACAAAGTGGATGATTTTGCATACCGATTTAATCAAACTGCAAAAAATATTGAACCGTGGTCGTTTCAAACTGCCATAGAATCACTCACTGACGAGCCTCTTTCTTCACTTTGGGAACAATACCAGCAGAGCCTAATCACTGCTCAATAAACTAAATAATAAAAAGCATATAGCCAATTATATGCTTTTTACTAATAAATATGCATATCCCCACCCTCTTTGTTCGCCAAGTAGCCCTCCAACCCCCTCTAAATTACTGCCTCAAAGTTACCTGTCCTTACATTTTAAATCGACCTTAAAATAGAAAACTTTGTGAACTAAATGTAATTTTTGTTTGACATTGTTTATTTTCTAGCTGATTATTGGATCGTTCCTATTTCTGGGTTTGTTTTTAATAAATAAAATTGATATACGAATAAAATATAAATATTTATTAGCCTGTAGCTATGTAAATTTAGTTTTTTTTAGCTTTAAATTGGAACGTTCTAAACTATATAAATAATAAAATGGGTGGGGATATGAATAAGTTACCAAAAAGATATTTTTTTTCTAAAATCTGCATAGCGCTGTCATGCGCCTTGTCAATTCCGGTTATTGCGGCTGAACAAAATACTGAAAATAACGTCGCAGAGACTGAAATTGAACGTATAGTAACAACTGGTTCGCGTATTAAACGTACCGAACTTGAAGGGGTTGTGAACGTATTTTCGATCACCTCTGATGATATGATCAAAAATGGATTTTCATCTGTTTATGATGCGCTGGCAAATAATACAGCAGCAACGGGCGCTGTTTTAGGTGAAGTTAACACAGGCTCTTATACACCTGGTGCAAAAGAGCTCAACCTACGAGGTTTAGGCCCTGAGTACACTTTGATCCTCGTTAACGGTAAGCGTCTAGCATATTACCCTATGCCTTTTGGCGGCCAAACAAACTTTGTTAACCTAGATATGATACCAACTGCAATGGTTGATCGTATTGATATTCAAACGGGCGGCGCGTCAGCTATTTACGGCTCAGAAGCAATGGGTGGCGTTGTTAATATCATCACCAAAAAAGGAATTGAAGGTCAATATATCGATATTGACGGTGGTGTAGATACGTATGGCTCAAATCGCCGTAAAAGCGTTAGTTTTGTAGGTGGCTATAGCAAAGATGCATGGACCCTTGATTACGCATTAGAATACAAAGATAACGCGGGGCTTTTTTCAAGTGATCGTCCTTATCACGACAGTCTGTGGGATAACCCTGCGCCAAATGGAAACCGCGAATTAAACCGATCTATTACTGTTTACTCGCTTGATACACCAACAATCAATAACTACAGTACACAATATTGCAACACCGAAACTAACCCTCACCCAAAGGCTGTGCAACACTTTATTCAGCGTAATAATTATGGCATGAGCTGTGGCTGGGATGAAACAGGCGACAACCATTTAATAAATAAAAATCAAACATTTAGTGGTTACTTAAATTCAGAATATGAATTAAGTAATGACCTTACCTTATTTGCAAATGGCTTTTATATCAGCCAAGAAAAGAAAGGTAGCCGTGGCACATTATTCTTTAACGATACTGAGTTTTGGGATCCTGATCTAGCAAACAAAGACGGCAGTCAAGGCGCTAGTGTAAAATACATGTGGCGTAAAGTGCTCGACAATGAGTACACCAATGATGGTTATGGTCGTACATTTAAAGACACTTCTTATTCATTTAACTTTGGTGTTATGGGCCAAGTTGCTGACTTAGATTACTCACTAGGCTTTTCACGCTCAGAGTATGACTTTTCTGACCGCTATTTGCATAACACCAAAACAGGTCTGTCATCTGTTCTTGGTGCGAAACTCGGCGAAGTTAATAACCTACCAATACACCGCCCAAATTACGGGTTGTGGTTTGGTGAGCTAACCCCTGATTCAGCACTGCAAATTGCCGATTGGGCCACATATCAAGGTAACTCATTTAATAATACATTTACCGCAGATATTACTGGTGATTTATTTGAACTTCCAGCTGGGCCAGTGGCGTTTTCAGCCTATATAGAATTTATGAATGAAGGGACAGAAGCAATCCCTGATGAACGAGTTCTAAATAAAGAGTTTGAAGGTCTGACAGGGGTAACAACAAAAGGCGAGCGGGATCGTTATGCCGCGGCAATTGAAGTGTTAGTTCCTGTGACTGATACGCTTGATATCGAATCCGCTGTACGTTATGACTATTATGATGATGACTCTAACGTAGGCGGCGCATTTTCCACACAATTAGGTTTAAGCTACCGCCCTGTTGAAGAAGTCGTTTTTAGAACAGCAATGGGCACAACATTCCGTGGGCCTGATTTAGCGGCTGTTTATAAAGGCTTTAGTGGTAACTTTGGCGCAGGCAACGACCGCATCCTTGCAGATGCATGTAAACAATTAGCCAACTCAGACGAAGCACTAGAATATGACGCCAGTGCTCTGGCAACTAGTTGCGCAAACGCAGACCTTCAAAGCAACCCTGATCAACCCAGCTTACAAGTAAACTTTGAAAGTGTATCAACTGGTGATAAAAGCTTAAAAGAAGAAACCGGAAGCACCTTTACTGCGGGTATCGTCTATGAGTTTAACGAATACCTTTCGTTTAATATCGACTACTACGACATTACAATCAAAGACAAAATTCAAGTCCTTAGTGCAGGCTACATTATGTCGATTGACTATGACTGCCAAACAGGCGTATTTGATAGTAACTCTGAGCGCTGTAAAAACATGGCTTCGCGCATTCAACGCTACGACGGCGCAGGCAATGGCACTGACCGATTAGGTAACCCAATCTCTGGCGACCCTTACACACCGCATACAATTACTGAAGGCTATATTAATGCATCTGAACGTCAAGATGCTGGTGTTGATATTGGCGTTAAAGGCCTAGCTGAAACTGACCTTGGCTCGTTCAAGTATCAGTTTAACTTAACTCGCACACTGAAAAAGAAAGAGCGTTTGCGTGCTGGCGATGAGTTACTTGATTTACTTGATGACCAAAACAACATGGATTTTCGCACCTTAGCGAATGCGAGCGTTACCTGGGAGCACGATAATACTGCTATTTCTGTATTAGCGAATTACAAAGGCGCCCTGTGGAATAACGCCAATTATGGTGATCGCGTAAAATTGCCCGCATGGACCCGCTACAACCTAACTTTAGGTCAACAGCTAAATGAAGATGCACGCGTTATTTTCACTATTAATAACCTATTTAATGCGATGCCTCCACAAGATGAAACGTTTACAGGCTACCCATTTTATCGCATGGGCGCATACGACACACTTGGCCGCCAATTCTCGCTGCGCTTAACTTACGCCTTTTAAAATACCACAGGTGCTTAATATTAATTAAGCACCTAATAATAATTAAAAATCAGGTAATATCATGAAAAAATTACATTTATCAACAATCGCTTTGTGTGTAACAAGTCTGCTAGTCGGGTGCAATGACGGCTCTGGGTTTGTTTCAACAGCAAAACCAAAAACAGATACCCCTGCGGTTGTAACAGAAACCGCGGTTAGAAACATGAGCACTGATGCAGGCCGTGAAATCTCAGCGATTGATGCAGACTCGCCACCAGCTGAAACAGTTAGCAATTTATTTGATGGTAATAAAGGCACTAAATTTTTAACGTTTTCAAAAAATGCGACCGTCATATTTAAAGCCAGCCAAGCTTATGAGCTCGTGTCGTATAACTTCATTTCAGCAGATGACGAACCCAACAGAGATCCAAAAAACTGGGTACTCAAAGCCTCAAACGATGCTAACGAATGGCTTGAAATTGATAGCCAAGCTAACCAAGTATTTGCTAAACGTGGGCAATTAAATAGTTATGAGATTGAAGGCGAATTAAGTGCTTATCAATATTATAAATTTGAACTCGTTCACGGTGGCACTGATAGCTATGGGAACGATATTTTGCAACTTGCTGAAATTGAGCTTCAAGTAAAAGCAAAAGCCCCGATAGTTAGCTATAACGTCAATGATAAAACGCCAGAAGTTGACCAATTTATCATTTTTAAAGACACCTCTTTAGCTGGCGCTACAAGCTGGGAATGGCAATTTGAAGATGGAACACCAGCAACAAGTACAGCGCTAAGCCCTCTAGTCAAATTTAGTTCGTTAGGGCCTAAAACAGTTACACTCACGGCAAGTAATGATAAAGGCAGCACGACGTTAGTAGATAAAAATGCGATTCGTGTTTGGGACCCTGCTACACCATGGGCTGGCTTTCCAAAACCTGCGGTTAGTTATACTAAAAACTTAGCAGATCACCCTGGGCAACTCGCATTAGAGCGTGTAATGCCTGACTTAACAGACATTATCCATCAAATTTCATTAGGCGTTGCGCAAATTCTTTATACTAACGTAACTGAAATCAATGTATTCGAAACACTGAATTTTGAAACAGGTGAATATGACTTTCCCGCAGCAAAAAGCGGCACAGATAAAAATATGATTTTATATTTTGATCTAAACCACTTAGCTAACCTAGAAAGTAAAGGCGATGAAGCATTACGTCAAGAGATCATGGGTATACTGTGGCACGAATTAACCCATGGCTACAATAACACGCCAGCAAACGGCGAATATAAACCCGGTGCAGAGCTTCACAGCTACCTGGAAGGCTTAGCTAATTATGTGCGTATTAAAGCAGGCTTTTTAGAACATCAACGCCCACAAATTAGCTGGATCGATAGCTGGAATGAAGATGCCTACAATCAAACATCGTTCTTTTTAGAATGGGTGGCGAATACAAATCAAAATACTGATTTTATACGTTTATTTAATGCCTCAGCCAATGAAATTGAAGAATGGAGTTTTGACGCTGCATTTAAATCAATTTTTTCAGCGCAACGCGGTATAGATATTGTTTTCGCGCAGTATCAGCAGTATTTAAAAAATGACTTAGGGTTAACTCCCTCTTACCCAACACCGGTAGAAGGTTACCGTAACTTTGCACAAGATGCCGGCATGACAGTAACGGGCTACGCCACTGATGTAGGTATTTGGGGAGAAGGGGTTGATAAAACAACGGATAATAACGTTAAAAATAAATATAACGCGATCATTGAAGCGCCGTGGTGGGTAGCAGAGCACGCCCCTACACTACTGCCAATACAAGTCGTCTCCAGTGTTGATGTTGATTTTAGTTTTGAACAAACTCAGCTACTTAACCGCTACAGTATTGCAACGGGTAACGATAACCCACAACGCGATCCTACTAGCTGGCAAGTATTTGGCTCAACCGATGGTGCCAACTGGCAACTTATTGATACCGCCATGTTCCCCGATAATCCTGCACGCTTAGTTACCTATCAATTTGAAGTACCGAGTAATACAACTGCTTATGCATATTACCGGTTCAGCTTTTTAAATGAGCAAACAGGCGATGGTGTTGGAGGCGATGAAGGCCGCCTAGTTCAACTTGGCGAAATTGCATTACTAACTAAAGAATAAATTTTTGTGAAACCCCGGGTAAACAAAAAGCCTTAACGTCAATGTTAAGGCTTTTTTATTTTAAAGCTAAAGTAACCACTTCAATAAAAAGGAAAGTAAAAATAAGACCAAGTTGATACAAATGATTATTAATAATAATTTGTAAAAGAAAGATCGCTCTCAGTAGCACCTGACCAACGCCATCCTACACAGCAAAATACCTTACCAATTATTATCAACATCTTATGTTGTCGAGTGGCTGGTGAGTGACATGAGCGGACGGTCAGGAATTATAATATCTGAAGTCAAAATTTGATCCCATTGGCTTTAATCGAGTGATTTTCGTGATCAAAGCTTAATGAGAATATGCAAGTTGGTCTGCATTCAAGACAACACCTACAGCAATGAAATAAACTAGACAGCCACTTTAATTGAGTAAATAAAACTGTGCTACTAAGTTTACTCTTTTAGGCTAAAAACTTATCTCTTTTTATATCATCACTTGCACATCGTTCATTAAGCGAGCGCCTATACTGTGAAACCTAAATTACGCGCATGAAAATAACTGCATAATTGCAGTTTTAACTTTTTACTGAGGACTTTTAACTTTATGCCAGTAGCTTTTCGCTGTTACTGACGTTGCTACGCCGTTTTCTGCTCAAGTGTTCACAGTAACTCTCTTGTGAGGTCGTCCTACCTACTGCGCCATGAAATACGCGTGTAAATTGCGTGGTCAGTTTTAACC
>NZ_BDDS01000018.1 GCF_001653135.1 Pseudoalteromonas neustonica | reverse complement strand
GTTAAGCTAACTTGTACTAATTACCCGTGAGGCTTAACCATACAACGCCAAACGCGTTTTATGTGACTGTTTAAGCGCAGAAGTTAAGATTGTAGGTCGTGATTTATCGCGACAACTAAAGTAGATTACTGGCAGCTATAAGCGATAAGCTTAAAGTTGTAAGAAGACAATTATCAGCATTTTCAAATTTTAGTTAGTGCGTAGAGATACGAACTGACACCCAATTTGCTTGGTGACAATAGCGTTTTGGACCCACCTGATCCCATGCCGAACTCAGTAGTGAAACGAAACAGCGCCGATGATAGTGTAGCATTTGTTATGTGAAAGTAGGTCATCGCCAGGCTCCAAATAAAGAAAGCCCGACTCACTGAGTCGGGCTTTTTTACGTCTGCAGGAAAGTGAAACAGCGAGCAAGGTGGCCAATGTTGCTCAGGCGTTCACCTGAAAGCAATACACCCCCATATATCGGTTGTCGCGATAAATCACGACCTACTGTTTTGCAATCAGCGTGCGGGTATTTTATTGTAGGTCAGGCTTTAGCCTGAAGGCATATACAGTATTCCCCAGAGCCCCATATACTCTTTTCTCAACGCATTCTTATTGTTAATCAGTGGTTTACAGCGTGTTCAGAATAAATTTAAATAAGAGTAATACCAATCTACTTAGAAACGGGGGCTATTTAATTTCAAGAAAATTGCGCTATAACGAGGCAAAAGTTTTTAACGACGTTATAGCGTGATTTAATTCGTTAAATTTTTCAAATATTTATTCAGATTAGTATAGCGATAGTTCATAACTTTACTTTGCTTATGAACTACTTTACTAACGCTATGTAGCTCACTAGTTTAATGCAATAGGTTTAGTATCGCTTTAGGTAATAATATCAATCGACTTAAATATTTAACCACTCTAGCGGGCTAAATAAAGCGCTAACTGTGTTATAAATTTTTCATGTAGAACAACTGCATGTCAAAATTTATGCCTTGTTATCACTGTATTTACCTGTCGCTATAAGTGGTCAGTAACTTAACACGATTGGTATAATAACAAAAAGCTTGTTAAAAATATGAGCCCCTAGAATAAACCATAGCCTTCTGTTTCTTCAGCATGCTGCTGGGCTAAGTGAGCGGGGCGAAATATAGCACTAGGATCTATGAGTACGCTGTGCTTACCTTCAAGCTTTATTAAGCCGCACATCATACTTTTAGTCTGAGGGTCTATATCAAAACCAATATCGGTAAGCTTATCAAGAGGTTTAATGTTCTCTTTTTGATAACTGATATTATCTTCAACTTTATCGACTAAAAGGCCTATATGAGGGGTTCGGCCATCTTTAGTGGTGAAAATAATGATAGGTTTATAGTCCAAAATTATTTGCTCTTTAGCGGATTCAAATAATCGAATTAGCTGCATAAAGCTATTGCTTCGCTCGTGGCTTAGTTCCTGTAAAGCCTGTTTAATCGCTCCTTGTTTAACTAATTGAATAATCATATTTGAGCGTTCATAAAGCCGCTCATAAGGAATTTTAAAGCGCTCAATAATAGCTTGAAGATCTTCATTCTCGGTTTTAAAGTTGCTGTACCATTTAGTGAAGTTTGATTGTTGGATATCATCACTTTGATTAAATATTTGGTTTTGATTTATACTGTTTTCCAGTGCATTAAACCATTGATATTGCTTTTCTTCCCATTCGTTAAATAAGTTACTTAGTAGTTGATTACTTGCTTGGGTAGATTGTTTATTGAGAATGAGCCCTAGATCAAAGATTGGAGTAGGCGTTTCCATATAATCTTTAACGCCAATGAAACTTTTATTATCGTTTGGTAATGAGGTTAAATTATCTTCAAAGCGCTCTGTTAAAAGTATATCGAGAATCTTTAATGAAATAGTTTTCTGACCTACTCTAAAATTAATTAAATCCATACGTTCCTCACGTCCCAAATTAGTAATTTAAGGATAGAACATAATTTAGAAAAGACAGTGATTTCGCTGATTTTTTAGAAAACAGAACGATAGATTATACGTTTATTCTGGTCTGTTTTATTTACGAACAATGAGTTTACCTTTTTATCCTCACGGAATACTCTATTTAATTGTAGAATCAAACAGCGGCGCTGTAGTGGTAATGAACAGCGCTTTACAGCAGAACTAAACACCATTGCATTAAGATAGCCTTCAAAATGAAGCCGATTAGGCTCATCAATTTTTGCTAGGAGCATGTCTTTAATAAATTCACGGCACCAGTATGCATCACACTCTTTTGGATTAGGGACAACCTCAGTAACCATAAGTTTACTCGGCTGTTTAATGCGATCAAATAAGTCCTGACTTGATACAAAGGATACGCTTGTATAGTCAGGTGAAAAATTGAGTTGATAAGCTTTATTTATAAATTCAGCTAATGGTTTGTATGTACCGACAAGTGCAATGGCTGTTACATTACTGGATTTTAATTGTTTAAGTGCGCTATCTATATCATTGCTATTACGTCGGTAACGAGCAACTTGAATTGGTTTAAGGTTATAAGAAGCAAGCGATTTAATTAGGGCACTTTCGACAACATGGCCAAATTCATCGGCTTGAATTAAAAAACCAATTTTAGAGTGCTTCAACTCTTCTACGAGGTATTTAATTTGCTCTCGAACTTCATCATAGTAACTAGCGCGGATGTTAAATACATTTATCGTTGGTTGGTGGTGTAAAAAATCAGCACCGCTATAGGGCATTAAATAAGGGGTTTTTACCCGTTCAAGAATAGGAGTAATTGCATGACTTGTAGGAGTTCCCATCGCACCAAACAGAGCATCGACTTTATCTTGGTAAATAAAGTGACGAGTATTGCTGACCGCCCTTTTTGGTTCATAGCCATCATCAGCCACGAGTAGCTCTACTCGAGCTCCATTTATACCGCCATTGTTATTTATTTTATTAAAATAAGCATTACTACCTTGGTAAAGTTGCTCGCCAATTTGTTTAGCTGGGCCACTCAATGCTGTAGACATGCCTAATTTTATAACCTGCTTTTCCTCGGCATAGATAAAATTACTCATGAAAAGAAAAAGGAGTAAAAGAGTACTAAGGTAACTTTTTAAGTAAATATTGCTCATACCAGTTATTAACAGCCTGCTTAAATAGTTTATCGAGTGATTTTTTACCACTGATCTGGAAAACTATTTGTACTTTTTTTGGTGACCAGTTTTGTAATATTAGCCTAATAATAAGGTGTTTGGTATTTTCATCACAATTGAAAAAACTGTTTGGTGTACGCCAGAGTGCGCGCCATAGTAAAGGCTTTATAGCAAATAGCTGATAATCTGTTGCTAATAAGGCTGTAAGACGTTGATCTAACTTGTTATCAACACTTTCCTGTGCACAGCCGTTTAGTATTTGTTCGACTAATTGCTGATCCAATTGACTGAAATGATCAAGGAGCTGTAATGCAAAGTCTGATTGAAAATGAGCTGCAAGATCATTAATTAATAGATCATCGTCAGTTAGGGGCTTAACCATTAGAGCCGCATGTTCAGCAGTGGCTTTATCTTGTGCGAAGCCTAGTTTAAGTAAGTCAAATCCAGCATTTTGCCAAAACTTGAGTAGTGTTGCATTAGCACCAAAACTTGCCCCAAACCAATGGCAAGTTGAGGCTAGTTGCTGTTCACAATGGCTAATAAGTTGCGAGCCAATACCTTTGCTATGTTCTGATGGTGCAACGGCAATACGAACAACACGAGCAGATAACTTTGTAAGTACGTCAGCATCAATACTTAGCTGGGCTAATGTTTGCGCCATTAAATGCCCTTGGGGACGACGCTTACCACTGACTATTTGTGCGCTTATATCAACGGGTAAACCACCTTCAATCGCAATTAAACATACGGCAATAATGCAATTTTGTTGCTGACACACAAATATACGCTGCCTAGTTGCATCGAGTAAATGGCGTAAGTCATTCACGCTGGTTTGGTAATGTGCTAATGCCAACAGTCCTATCACTTGGCGTAGTAAAACCTCATTTTTGGCAAGGTTCTGAGCATTTAATTCAGAAAAGTGAAGGGGGTTAGTATTCAGAACAATACTTTGATGATCCGCATCAAGTGCTAACAAATTACAAATATGCTGCTCGAGGGGATCATTCGCTGCAAAGCGGATTGGCTGTTCTAAAGTAACACTGCGCATATTTTTATAATGATGCTCCAAATAGTGTTTGAACTTTAATGTATACCCGCGACCGTTTCCTTCATAACCTATTATTGTGCTGGCAAATACAATACGAGGATAATGTGCGAGTATTTTAATTAGTAGTGGTACTGGGATCGCAGCGGCTTCATCAACCAGCAACACATCACATTCTGGTAGCTCATTAAGTAACTGATCGGGTGCAACATAATGTAGGTTGGCGAGTTGTTTATTTTGTGCTTGATATGTGAGCTCTCGCTCTATTGCAAAGTGTTTAAAGCAGCTGTGCAAGGCATTAAATTGTTGTGAGCAAATGAGTATTTTTTTGCCTATTAATTTTGCGGCTGCAAGACCCAAAGAGGCGGATTTTCCACGGCCGCGATCTGCACTGATTAATAATGGTCTATTGGCCCTTCCTGTCGCTGTTTTAACTATTTGATCGATACAATATTGTTGTTCAGTTAAGTCTATTTTACCAGCTAGCTGACTCGTGTTAGGTGATTGCTGCCAGCCTGTCTGTTGGCTCAAATGCAGTAATAGATCGTTACAGAGTAAACGTGCGAAGCGTTGGTTAAAATAACTGTATTGTTGCTGCGTTTCAAATGATTGAAACGCAGTAAGTGCAGGGTCGCACCAATGGTGTAACTCATTAAGCTCAGGCAACAGTAGAATAAACAACCCGCCAGCCTGGACAGTGCCACTGAGGGCTGCAAACTTATCAGGTACTAACCCACTAAACCCATCATAAATAACATGTTGAAATTCTTGGCCGAGAATCTGGTGAGTATGTTCGGGCCAAACACTGTTTGTGAGATCAGGACTGTTTGATAATACTTTTACATGCGGGTTGTTAAGTTGGTTGAGTAATTCATTAGCTTGTTGATAACACCAATTTTGTTCGCCAGTAATTAAGAGCAACTGCCTATGCTTAGCATAGGCAAGTTGCGTTAGAGTATTTTGTAGTAGCGAGTTAAATAGCTTGTAGTCGTGCATAAACAGTTACTAACCACTTACTACCAAAATCATCAAAATTCACTTGTACGCGAGATTGTGCACCACTACCTTCATAGTTAATAACTGTTCCCATACCAAACTTTGCATGTAATACATGTTGGCCTAAGTTAAAACCACTTTCTTCAAATGTGGCATGACTTACTGATGAGCTAAAACGTCCTGATGCAGGTGGGCGTGATACTTGTGTTTTAATGCGAATTTCTTCAATGCAATCCTCAGGCATTTCGCGTAAAAAACGTGACGGGCTGTGATATTTTTCTTGCCCGTAAAGGCGGCGAGTCTCGGCGTGACTGATATACAGTTTTTCCATCGCACGAGTCATGCCTACATAACAAAGGCGACGTTCTTCTTCTAAGCGACCTGACTCCTCATTACTTTGTTGTGAAGGGAACATACCTTCTTCAACACCCACCATAAATACCAGTGGAAACTCTAGACCTTTCGCTGAGTGTAAGGTCATCATTTGCACCGCATCTTCGTGCTCTTGTGCTTGACCATCGCCAGACTCGAGTGAGGTGTGCGCTAAAAAACCTTGTAAAGGAGAGCTATACTCTTCATCTTCTGGCAGCTCATATTGGCCACAGGCACTGATCAGCTCCTCTAAATTTTCTACGCGAGCGCGGCCTTTTTCACCTTTTTCAGCCTGATACATCGCCATCAAACCTGATGTTTGAATCGCGTATTTGGCTTGCTCTTCTAACGTGAGATCGCTAATTTTATCTTCAATATGCTCTACTAGTTCAACAAACTTAGTAACAACGGTTGCTGCGCGGCCTGATAAATGTTGTTGCTCAACAATCGCTTTAGCGGCGTACCACAATGGTAATGATTCGCTACGGGCACAGTCGCGTATATGGCTCAGGGTTTTATCACCTATACCACGGGCTGGGGTGTTAATTACTCGCTCAAAAGCGGCATCGTCTTGGCGATTACCTACTAAGCGTAAATATGCGAGTGCATCTTTAATTTCTTGACGTTCAAAGAAGCGCATACCGCCATAAATGCGGTATTTTAAACCTTCTTGGAGCATAGCTTCTTCAAGAACGCGTGATTGTGCATTACTACGGTACAAAATAGCGGCATCTTGCAGGGCGTTCCCCGCGTTCAACCAGCTGCGTAATTTACTACTAACAAAGCGTGCTTCATCTAATTCGTTAAAGGCAGCATAAACTGAGATTGGCTCACCATCATTACCATCAGTCCAGAGGCTTTTGCCCATACGATCTGAGTTATTTTGAATGAGTGCATTAGACGCTTTTAGAATGGTAGCAGTAGAACGATAATTTTGTTCTAGGCGAATAGTTTCGGCCTTAAAGTCGGTTAAAAAACGTTTAATGTTTTCAATTTTAGCACCACGCCAGCCGTAAATACTTTGGTCATCATCGCCAACAATCATAATACTATTAGTGTCGCCTGCCAGCAATTTAAGCCATGCATATTGAATAGTATTGGTATCTTGAAACTCGTCAACTAACATGTGGGCAAAGCGTTGCTGGTAATGACGAAGCAAGGTGGGGTTATTTTTTATAACTTCAAAACTGCGTAGTAAAATTTCTGCAAAATCGACTAAACCGGCACGGTCACATGCTTCCTGATAAGCGGTATACACTTTTAACATCATTTGTTCGTTGATGTCATAAGCTTGAATATCTTTAGGGCGCAGGCCTTCGTCTTTTTTGGCACTGATATACCAACCAAACTGTTTAGCAGGCCATTTTTTATCATCAATATTCATGGCTTTTAATAAGCGCTTGATCATGCGCAGCTGGTCGTCAGAGTCTAAAATCTGAAATGCCTCTGGCAAATTAGCTTCGCGATGATGGGCGCGTAAAATACGGTGTGATAAGCCATGGAAAGTACCAATCCACATTCCACCAACAGGAGCTTGAAGGGCTTCTTCAACGCGAGAGCGCATTTCTTTAGCTGCTTTATTAGTAAAGGTTACCGCAAAAATACTGTAAGCCGAAGCTTGCTCAACTTGCATTAACCACGCGATACGATGAACCAGTACTCGAGTTTTACCAGAGCCAGCACCAGCGAGCACCAACATATTTTGTAGTGGAGCAGCTACGGCATCCCGTTGTTTGTCATTTAAGCCATCGAGTAATTCTGAAACGTCCATCATCACGCCTTTTCAATCAATATTGAAGGCAGTATAACAGGTGTTTTTGTTAGGCTAAATAAAATACTGTTTTTATAAACAGTTAATTTAAAAAATGTTCTTTATTCTATTTAGTGAGTTTTTTAGCTAAGCTATCATGCGCATGATAATGTTACCGTAGTAAATTTGACTTATATTTAGTGAAAATAACGATTTTGGTAAAAAGAAATGATGCTATATTATTTTAAGTTTTTGATTTTAATCGTTTTTAATAATTGGCATGATGTGTGTAAGTATCTAATAAGAAATTAAATTAATAATTGAGGTTAACATGGCAGATCAAGGTTCTGGCGGTAATGTAATTGCGGCAATTTGTAATATCTTTTTTCCAGGTTTAGGGCAGTTGGTGCAAGGACGTATTTTGGCAGCTCTTGTTTTCGCAATCATTGTTTTTGGTGGTTATGCGCTATGGTTTTTAGTTATCCCTCCTATCATAGGTGCAATATTTCATTTGTGGGCGATCATTGATGCCGCACGTTTTAGAACTTACCGGTAGCAGGTTTACCGAAAGACAAAAATAGCGCTTTATAGCGCTGTTTTTGTATCTGGCTTTCGTTATTTGTAACTGACTAGGTTATAATTCTTCGCATAAGTAGTACTGGACTATAATTATGGAATATCAATTTATACGTGACCCTATCAGCGGATTGCGTATTAAAATTAGCAGCGAGCACGCCGTGATTGGTCGTTGGTTAAATGAAGAGATCGGCAAAGATAAAATAGCCATGGTGCAAGCTTTAATTGCGTCAGTTGCCAGCAGCTTTGAGCCGCTGACTTTACAAGGCCAAGAAATAGACTTGATCTTAAATAAAGACGAAGCCATTTTTGAAGCCCATGCATTGCACCAAGATTCAGAAGATTTAATCGCTTATCAAGATGATGAACTCATGCTTGAAGAAAACGGGCTTAGCAGCGGCTGTGGCTTTGAAGACTTTGTTGATTTAATTAACTCTTGGCAAGAATTTACTACAGGAAGGTAAGCAGAGCATAGGCTCTGCTATTTGGCTATATTACTGCTCAGACACTGATTTAACAGCAGTAAGTAATAAATTTTCGGTCAGGCGTACTTTATAGTTAGGGTTAGCGTATTGAAAATGCACGAGCCCTTTTTTATCTACCACAAATACCGCAGGCACAGGCAGTGCAACTTTAGCTTTACCATCGAGGGACACAAAATTCACCCCTAGTTTATTACGGTAAATAGTCGCTGTTTTATCATCTAAATAAAATGCAAGGCCAAGCGCTTGGCTTAAGGTAAGGCTATCGTCAGAAAGCAACTGATAATTAGGGGAGTCAATTTTACTCTCAGCGAGCTTTTCAGGGCTGTCTGGTGAGATTGCAATAATTTGTGCACCTAATTCAGCTAGTTCAGCTTCTATTTTTTGTATACTCGCAAGTTGCTTTGAGCAATACGGGCACCAGCCACCTCGATACACTATTAACACCGTTGTTTTTTCTGCAAAACGCTCAGTAAGATCAACATTGTGACCATCTTTATTCTTTAATGTTGTTGCAGGTATAGTCAGTCCAGGCATCAGTGGGCTGACTTTTTCAGCTGCTGAGGCAATATTCGTTGCGGTTGCAGCTGATACCGATGCTGTTATAAGCATAGAGCAAGCAAATAAAATAGGTTTTAGCATGTAATTCCCTTGGTAATTTTTGAAACGTGCGGCTTAGATGACAGACTAGCAAGATAAACAATTTCATCAAACTTAATTTATCTGTATTATTAGCAGTAATTAAATAGAGTAACTGGGATCGAAATGTCTGCCAATTTAAGTAAACTAGTAGTGATGCTAGAAATGCAAAATGCCATGAATACTAAAGTACATGACCAATGGTTTAGCCAAGGGTTTGAGTGGAATCGTGCTATTTGGGTTGAATGCGCTGAAATGCTTGATCATTACGGTTGGAAATGGTGGAAAAAGCAAACTCCAGATACCGAACAAGTTATTTTAGAGCTTGTTGATATTTTTCATTTTGGTTTATCGCTACGCATTGATGGTAAAACTAGTTACTTAGATTTAGCTAAGCAACTTGAACAACAGTTAAGTGCACCGCAGCAAGCTGATGACTTCAAACAAACATTAGAAATTCTAGCGGCGTCAGCTGTTGCAGATAAAACCTTTAACGCTGCTGCATTCGCAGGTTGCATGGTGCAAATAGGTATGGATATTGATGATTTATACCGTGGTTATGTAGGTAAAAATACGCTTAACTTTTTCCGTCAAGATCATGGTTACAAAGACGGTAGCTATATTAAAGAATGGCATGGACAAGAAGATAACGAGCATTTAGTTGAAGTAGTTAAAAGCCTTGATACTGAACATGCTGATTTTGCAAAGCTTGTATACCAAGGCTTGGAGGCGCGTTACCCTAAGAGTTAAGGGTGGACGTGGCTAAAATCAGTAATATTTAAATAGTCACTAATTTCATTGTGTGGTTGCTTGCTATCAGGGTTTGCAACCGCCAATAAATGACCAATACCAAACTCTTTCGCGGCTTTTAACACACTTAAACTGTCGTCAATAAATAGTGTTCGTTGTTTATCAAACTCTAAATCTGCATGTACTTGTTGCCACAAACTTTGATGCTCCTTACTTACACCGTATTGATGAGTAGACACCACACCATCCAAATAATTATCAATGGCTGTTTTTTCGAACTTTAAAATAACACTTTCAGGGTGCGCGTTGGTCAATAAAATAAGCTCTTTACCAGCTTGGCGCAGTGCAGTTAAAAAAGCAGGCACATCTTCACGTACTTTAATAAGGTGCTGTGTTTGGCGTTTAAGCTCCATAATTGGCAGATTAAGCTGCTGCTCCCAATAATCTAAACAGTACCATTGAATTTGCCCATGAACTGCTTGATAACGTTTTGCAATATCAGCTTTTGCTTCATCCAAACCAACATTGCGCACAATAGCATGCTGCTCAGGAATAACGTTTAGCCAAAAGTGATTATCGAAATGTAAATCAAGGAGTGTGCCATCCATATCGAGTAATACAGTATCGATTTTTGACCAATTTAGCATAGGAATTTCCACTTATAGGGTTTATGATTAAACTAACTGCCATGATAGCAAATTAATGCCGATGACACAGAAAAAGCACCCAACACCACCTGAAATTCTCAGTGACGAAGTCGTCGCTAAAAGCCGTTTATTTACGGTTGAATCCTTAGAATTAAAATTTTCAAATGGCGAGCAGCGCCAATATGAGCGGATCCGTGGCGGTGGCCGGGGGGCGGTAATGATAGTGCCACTAAATATAGACAATGAACTGCTGCTAGTTCGTGAGTACTGTGCTGGCACCAATGATTATCAACTAGGCTTTCCCAAAGGGTTAATCGACCCCGGTGAAACACCAGAGCAAGCAGCAAACCGAGAACTTAAAGAAGAGGTTGGCTTTGGTGCTGAGCAACTCCAACCATTAAAAGTAGTATCAATGGCACCGAGCTACTTTAATGCGACAATGCATATTTTATTTGCTCAGCAGCTTTATCCGCAAACACTTATAGGTGATGAACCAGAACCATTAGTGGTTGTTAAGTGGCCATTAACCGATTGGCAGTCATTATTACAACAATCAGACTTCACAGAAGCACGAAGCGTTGCAGCTTTGCTATTATTAACTAAGCATTTAGAATCTGGAGCTGCCAATGAATAAATTACTAGAGCCTTGCATTGAACTTGCACAAAGTGCAGGGGCAGCCATTATGGCTATTTATAAACATGGTGATATCGGTCAACAAGAAAAGTCGGATCATACCCCTGTTACTAAGGCGGACTTAGCTGCAAATGATGTACTTGTCGCCGGCTTAAAAGCACTCGCACCCGATATCCCTATTATGTCTGAAGAAACGCCCATACCTGCACTTGCGGATAGGCAAGATTGGCAACGTTATTGGTTGCTGGATCCTATGGATGGTACGGGGGAGTTTATTTTAGAAAGTGGTGACTTCGCTGTAAATATTGCCTTGATTGAAAATAATCGTCCGGTACTTGGTGTGATCTATTGGCCAGCAAAAGAAACCACTTATTTTGCTAGCTATCAAAATGGTGCATTTAAGCGTGTTGCCGGTATAGAGCAGCAGATCAATGTTGCTACCCCTGATAACCTAACTTTAGCCGTTAGCCGACGCCAAAAGATTGAAGCGGTGAGTCAATACTTAAATGCACAGTTTACAACCGTTGCAGTTGGCTCATGCTCTTTAAAGGCATGTATTGTTGCTGAAGGGAAAGCTGATTGCTTTTTACGTATAGGTCCAACGGGTGAATGGGATACAGGCGCTTCACAAATTATTGTAGAAGAAGCGGGTGGTTGTATTACCGATGCCGAATTTAACCCGTTAACCTACAATCAGCGTGAAAGCACTGAAAATCCTGACTTCATTGTGATGGGGCACCCTGATTGGGAGTGGCAAAAAATGATTAATCCGCATCAAAGAGCACTTTAATTCGTATTTTGATTGCTTTTTGTTCGGTTGAACAGTTTTAAGTGGTTTAACTCTTGCATTATATTATGATTCCTATACTATAGCGCTCTCTTCGAAACAGGTTCGAAAACAATACGAAACTGTTGAAAAGAAATTACAGGCGCGGGATGGAGCAGTCTGGTAGCTCGTCGGGCTCATAACCCGAAGGTCGTCGGTTCAAATCCGGCTCCCGCAACCAACTTTTTATAAAAATTTGGTTACTGTAAACTCTTGGTTAGAGTGAAAATTAACTAGTCGATAGACTTTAAATACACAGGCGCGGGATGGAGCAGTCTGGTAGCTCGTCGGGCTCATAACCCGAAGGTCGTCGGTTCAAATCCGGCTCCCGCAACCAATTTTAAATTGGAAGCCAAGTTGTCATGTATAGCAACTTTAAATAACTCTACAATTTCAGGCGCGGGATGGAGCAGTCTGGTAGCTCGTCGGGCTCATAACCCGAAGGTCGTCGGTTCAAATCCGGCTCCCGCAACCACTGAAATAAAAGTGAAAGTAAGAATGAATCGACACTCTATATGAGTGTTTTTTTATGCCTGAAATTCAGTGAAATTCAGTGAAATTCAGTGAAATGCTTAGATTGGGCTGCGCATAACCTGAAGGTCGTCGGTTCGCTTTTCATAAACACTGGCTCCCGCAACCACTGAAATAAAAGTGAAAAGTAAGAATGAATCGACACTCTATATGAGTGTTTTTTTATGTCTGAAATTAAGTGAAATGCATAGATTGGGTTGCGTATAACCTGAAGATCGTCGGTTCGCTTTTCATAAACTCAGGCTCCCGCAACCACTGAAATAAAAGTGAAAAGTAAGAATGAATCGACATTCTATATGAGTGTTTTTTATGTCTGAAATTTAGTGAAATGCTTATATCAATTTTATTAAAAACATGGTCATGCTAGCAAATTAAATTACTCACTAACTACGTTAAAAATTACTTATATAGAACAACTACATATCATAATTTTTGCATTGTTATTGAGCCATTTTCTTGTCGCAATAATAGATCACTAATTTAATGCAATTGGTATATTAGGCTGTTATGAATCTTACTTCCAAAGATCTGGGTCGTCATTTGCGTTTAAATTACTATTGTTGAGGACTTGTGCGAATCGATTTGCAAAAATACCTAAATATCCCCATGCCGCAAAGAATATTGCAGTGACAAGAATAACCAAACCAATTATTTGCAGGCTGAAGTGAGTATAGTAACCAAGGGCAATAAATATCACGGCCAGCACAAACAGTGCAAGGCCGCGTAAAAAGCGTTTTAAGCTGAGCTTAGGCTCTGAGCCTAAGCGATATATCAGCGGCTTTAACATAGCTGAAGACTATTAATAGTAAGAATGTTCGCCAGCTTTGTGATCAGTTATATCAGCAACGCCAGTGATTTCGTCAAACTTAGCTATCATTTCTTTTTCGATACCTTCTTTTAACGTGACATCGATCATTGAGCAACCATTACAACCACCACCAAATTGTAAAACTGCAATACCTTCTGCCGTTACTTCAACAAGGCTTACTTGGCCACCGTGGTTTGCTAACTGAGGGTTAACCTCGGTTTCTAGCATGTGTTGGATGCGCTCATTAAGTCCTGCGTCATCACCAATTTTACGTGCTTTAGCATTTGGCGCTTTAAGGGTCAGCTGTGTGCCCATATTGTCGGTGACGAAATCGATTTCAGCTTCTTCTAAGAAAGGTGCGCTTTCAGCATCAACAACAGCATCAAAACCATTAAATGGTAGACGAATATCGCTTGCTTCTACAGCATCTTCAGGGCAATAAGAAACACCACATTCCGCTTGTGATGTACCAGGGTTAACAACAAACACACGGATGTTTGTTTTTTCAGCTTGGTCAGCTAATAATTTTGCAAAATGCGATTGTGCGGTTTCGGAAATAGAAATCATAAAACAACTATACTTGACTAAATTACTCGGATACTGGTTATCATACTCCGCTCATCGCGTTGTCGCCAGTGTTGAGCGTAAAAATTTGGCATCTATTTTAAGCAATGATAGCGTGCAAACATTGATCATTAAATGAGTGTTTTATATGCGTTTGATAATAACAATCTTTACACTATTACTAAGTTTTTCTTGTTTAGCCCAACCTCTTTCTTATTATTTTGAAGAAGACGTTAAATTTGACCCAATGATCCCCACTCCAGAGCAGGTTTTAGGCTATGAAGTAGGTCAGTGGCATGTACGTCATGATCAGTTAGTGCGCTATATGGAGGTGTTAGCACAAAAAAGTGATCGTATAAATTTTGAGGTAATAGGTCGGACTCACGAGCAGCGCCCATTAGTCATGCTAACGATTACCGCGGCTGATAAATTACCTAAAGTTGAACAAACCCGTCAGGCACATTTAGCACGTTTATCTGATAAAGAAAAAGCGAAAGCAGTGAATCAACCTGCCGTTGTTTGGATGGGTTATAGTGTGCATGGCAATGAATCTTCTGGCAGTAACTCAGCCTTATTAGTGGCGTATTATTTAGCTGCGGCGCAAGGAAAAGAGATTGATACGCTATTAAATAATACGGTCATTTTACTTGATCCTTCATTAAATCCAGATGGTTTAGCCCGTTTTGCTAATTGGGCGAATAGTAATCGCGGGATGAATTTGTCATCGGATCCACAAACCCGTGAACACGTTGAAAGCTGGCCAAGTAGCCGTACTAACCATTATTGGTTTGATTTAAATCGCGACTGGCTACTACTACAACACCCTGAATCGCGCGCGCGGATTGCTAAATTTCACCAGTGGAAGCCAAATATTCTGACAGACTTTCATGAGATGGGACCAAATAGCACATACTTTTTTCAACCTGGTATCCCTACTCGTAAACACCCAATAACACCAGATGAAAATGTTAGCTTAACGAAGGCAATTGCTAATTACCATGCAAAAACACTGGATGAGCATAACGCCTTGTATTTTACTGAAGAAAGCTTTGATGATTTTTATTATGGTAAAGGTTCAACATACCCTGATGTGAATGGTGGCGTGGGTATTTTATTTGAACAAGCGAGCTCACGAGGTCATTTACAAGACACGATAAATGGTCCGCTGAGCTTTGCTTTTACTATCAAAAATCAACTATTAACAAGTATGTCGACGTTTCAAGCGGCAATAGATAATCGCCAAGCGTTACTCGACTATCAAGCTAGTTTTTATAATCATGCTGTAGAACTTGCTAGTGATGAAGATTACAAAGGTTATGTAGTGCAAGGCGGCGTTGATACTGCCCGTATTGAGCTATTCTTAGATTTATTAAAACAGCACAAAATTAGTGCTTATCCACTTAACAAAAGTGTGAAAGTAGGCGGTAAAAACTTTACAACACACAGTTATTTTGTGCCACTTGCACAACCTCAATTTCGTTTAGTGAAAGCTTTATTTAGCGAACAAAAAAGTTTTGTTGATAACACCTTTTATGATGTATCTGGCTGGACCTTGGCGCATGCCTTTAATTTAGAATTTGCAGCAGTAAAAAGTGGCTGGGGATTAGATGTGAGTAAAGCCGCGTGGCAACAGCCAGAGCAAGCACAGTTTGCAACGTTGGGTACGCATTATGCGTTTGGTTTTAAATGGGATAATTATTTAGCGCCTAAAATGCTTAATAAGTTATTGCAACAAGGTGTGCAGGCACGTGTGGCACTTAGCTCGTTATCAGCAAAGTCACTTACTCATACTGAAGAATTTGCGGCTGGAAGCATTATTATTCCTGCTGGTATTCAAACTAA
This sequence comes from Pseudoalteromonas neustonica, assembly GCF_001653135.1. Lineage (GTDB taxonomy): Bacteria > Pseudomonadota > Gammaproteobacteria > Enterobacterales > Alteromonadaceae > Pseudoalteromonas > Pseudoalteromonas neustonica. Next base: position 60,850 of record NZ_BDDS01000018.1, on the reverse strand, counting down.
TCCGCAGTGGGTTACGCTCTTAAATAGTGCTCAGAATGAATTTGGCATAGCGATCACACCGATCACTTCAGGTCTAACAGCTAAAGGGGCTGATTTAGGCTCAAGAACACTTGCCGTAGTGAAAGCACCTAAGGTGCTGCTTGTTGGTGGTCAAGGGACAAGTCAATACGAGGTCGGTGAGGTGTGGTATTACTTAGACCGTTTTGTTGGCGTGGCACCTACGATAGTTGAAATGGAGCGCTTTGGTAATTTAGAGTTGAGTGATTACAGCCATATTGTATTGGCGCATGGTAATTATAATAAGCTGTCAGATGCTGATAAAGTAGCGATTAAAAGTTGGGTGCGTAAAGGTGGCGTTATTTGGGGGCACAAAGGTGGAGCAAAATTTTTAGTTGATCAACAGTTATTAAAAACCAGTTACTTATCACGCCAGGATGTCGCCAGTGCATTTAAAACAGATGGGCTAAATTATGGCGATAAAGATCACTTATCTGGACGCCAACGTATTGCTGGAGCGATCTTTAATACTAAAGTTGATTTAACTCACCCTCTTACCTTCTCATTGCAACGAGACACCTTGCCCGTATTTAAAAATAGTACTTGGTTGCTTGAAATGTCAGCAGCACCATTTGTTAATGTGCTGCAATATACTCAAAAGCCATTACTAGCTGGTTTTACGGATGATGTGAATGTTGAACAAGTTACTGGAGCAGCGGGTTTAGTTGCTCACTCATACGGGCGTGGTAATGTAATCGGCATGACTGACAACCCAGTATTTAGAGGTTACTGGTATGGCACAAGTCGGCTATTAAGTAATGCATTATTTTTCGGTCATACATTTCGAGCAAATGGGCAATAGTGTCAATTTGCACAAGAGTTAATGTTCTAGTGGCGTTAGGCAAGTAACAAATGTCCATACTTGTTTAGCGCCAGCGTGTTTAAGTGCCATGGTGGCAGCATTGAGTGTTGCCCCTGTGGTCATAACGTCATCAATAATAGCCACCGTTTTTCCTGTCATATCTGTATTACACACAAATGCATTATTTAAATTTTTTATACGTTTAGCTTTACTCAGCGAGGACTGCGCTTGTGTTTTTTTAGTGCGTTGTAAACTCTGAAAATCAACATTTTCGTTTATTAGGCATGGTAGCCAACATTGCGCTACTTGATTAAAACCACGTTGTAGAAAACGTTGAGGATGCAAAGGTAAAATAATAAATATATCAGGCCATGACTCGCTATTGAGTTTGTAAATTTCTAGTTGTTGCTTAATCACAAGTGATAGTGCTTTTTTATAATGGATCTGGTTGCTAAATTTAAGCTGTGTGAGCCAATGATCGAAAGGTGCGCGATACCATGAACAGGCAAATAAGCGATCAAACTGGCAGTCAGGAAATAACTCGACTATATCTGGGCGATATAACAAGTTTGGGTGGGCTGTAATATCGAGCAACGCTAGATCTGCTAAGCAATGTTCGCATAAGCAGTGTTTTGTTAAAATAACACTCTGACATTGCACACAAAACGAAGGAAAAAACCAGTCAGATAAATGTTGTATTCGTTGATTAAAACCACTCATTGCATTCAGTCCTTGAAGCGCTATTATGAGCACTAAGTTTGGATGAGGATTGATAAAAATGCAAAATGAGTTGGTGTTACTACATGGCTGGGGGATGAATCAAGGTGTATGGAAAATCATTTTTCCGGAACTGGAGTTCTTACATGCAGGCGTTGTGCGGTGTATGAATTTACCCGGCTATGGCGACAGTCAAGTGTGGCCAACACCGTATAACTTGCATGATGCGGCTAAGCAGTTAAGTGAACAATTACAACCTAACTCTATTTTAGTGGGCTGGTCATTAGGGGGGCTATTTGCATTATATATTGCCAAACATTGGCCTGAAAAAGTAGCTAAAGTGCTATTAGTAGCTTCAAGTCCATTCTTTGCAGAAACAGAGGACTGGCCGGGTATTAAAGCAAATGTTTTAACGGCTTTTAAAGAGCAGCTAGTTACACATCGTGAAAAAACCATAGAGCGATTTTTAGCTATTCAAGCAATGGGAAGCACGAGTTCACGTGATGATATTAAACAGTTAAAAAAATTACTGAACGAATACCCTGCACCACAAGAATGTGCACTAAGCGCAGGGCTAGATATACTACAAAGTGATGATTTACGCGATATCTTTAGCAATTGCCCGGTGCCCATTAGAGGCGTTTTTGGGCGTTTAGATGCATTAGTACCGTACCGTGGCATAGCAAAAATGCAGGCACTGAATAGTGACTTTGAGTATGAAGTGATTGATAAAGCTTCCCACGCACCGTTTATTTCTCATAAAAAAGAGTTTTTATCTGCCGTCAAATCAATGCTTTGAAAAGTAATATCGACATAGCATTAAAAAGCCAATAGTAAAGCTTTATTTTGTGTGTTTTATGAGCGATAATTAACCAATATATCATTGGTGGAGGTGTAGTATGCCAATCGGATCTGTATTTAATAGTGGTGTTGAAGGTTTTAACCGTGCCAGTCAAGGCATAGAAAAAGCCAGCGCAGAGATAAACCGCGCCAGCATTGAACAACAAGATGATGCGCAGTTAGCCCAGCAGCGTCAGTTGCAAGCTGCACGCCCAGAAGAAGCGATAACAGCGCCTGTATCGCAACCGCCAAAAATTGACGAAGCATTAGTAAACTTAAAAGTTGAAGAGTTTAATGTTAAGGCAAATACGCAATCGATACAGACAGCAGACGAAGTGCTTGGCACTTTGATTGACGTTAGAGTTTAATAGACTATGAATATTGTCACGCCATTTCCCAGTATTAATATAAACACTGCAAATGTGCATACGGAAACCGCTCGGCGTGACAATCAACTACGGGAAGTTATACCTGCCCCAGCGGCTGCAAAGCCTTCTAATACCGACAATAAAGCACTTGGCGATAACGAAAAAGCTAAGCAACCCGGCTCAACTGATGTTGGTACTTATGATGCTAAAGGTAAGCTTGCTGATGAAAAGGTAATTGAAGAGCGCCAGCAAAGCGATGGTGAGCAAAACGAAGAGCAACAAGAAGCTAAAAAAGAACAGCAGAAGAAAGAGCAAGTAACCCAGCAAGAGCAGCAAGATGCAGCTCAAATTAAAGAACTTAAAGCACGAGATACCGAAGTACGTATTCATGAGCAAGCGCATGCGTCAGTTGGTGGGCAATATGCCGGCTCGCCAAGTTATGATTATCAACGAGGGCCAGATGGCACTAATTATGCCGTTGGTGGTGAAGTGCAAATTGATGTTGCTGAAATAGAAGGCGATCCAAAAGCAACCATTGAAAAAATGCAAACGGTACGAGCAGCTGCACTTGCTCCTGCAGAGCCTTCAGGTGCTGACCGTTCAATTGCAGCTGATGCTACGCAAAAACTTGCAGCAGCGCAGGCTGAGCTTGCAACACCTGCCGCTGATGACGAGAGTGAATCAAATCGCTCTACTTTTAAGGTAGATAATGATTTAGCTGAAGATGAGCAAATAATTTCAGCTACAAATACAGAAACAGCAACTGCTAAGCGTGATGCAGATGTAGAGGCGCGCGCTGGTCGCATTGCGCAATTCTACCAAGGTGCTACCTCGGCTTACGGACAGTCAGGGTTTTCTGCAACTATATAATTCACTGTCCGGAATTAGTTGACCACAACAATTAGTATCACACCGTAAATACTCTATATAAAAATAGCTTTGGTTTAAAAATAAAAAGCGCCTTTAGTCTAAACTAGGGCGCTTTTTATTATCTAAATAATAATCACTAATTTAATGCAATTGGTATTATTTTTTCACTTTTGCATTTGCGAAGGCATCTGCAAACGCATTCCCCATTAAGGCATTACCAGTATCGCGCTTTGGCTTTGCTGCACGAGGTTGGTGATTATTGCTGCGACTATTGTTTTGTGGCTTTTGATTTGCAGCTGGGGCTGCTTTATTACTGGTATCAATGTCATCATCCAAGCGCATAGTAAAGCTGATGCGTTTACGTGGGGCATCTACTTCAACTACTTTTACTTTAACAATATCGCCGGCTTTTACTACTTCACGCGGATCAGAGATAAACTTATTAGTAATAGCCGATATATGCACCAAACCATCTTGATGAACACCAACATCAACAAAAGCACCAAAGTTAGCGACGTTTGATACAACACCTTCTAAGATCATACCCGGTTGTAAATCATTGATTTTTTCAACACCCGCTTTAAACTCTGCAGTTTTAAACTCAGGGCGAGGATCGCGACCAGGTTTGTCTAGTTCGCTGATAATGTCTGTCACGGTGGGCAAGCCAAATTTATCATCGATATAGTCATTCGCAACGAGTTTATTAAGTAGATCTGAGTTACCAATCAGGCTGCTCACATCTAGACTATTTTGTTCGCAAATACGTTTTACAACAGGGTAAGCTTCAGGGTGAACTGATGAGCTATCAAGCAGATCGCTACCATTACTAATTTTCAAGAAGCCAGCAGCTTGCTCAAAAGCTTTTGGTCCTAAACGTTCAACTTTTTTAAGTTGTGAACGCTTAGTGAAAGAGCCGTTAGCATCACGGTAGTTAACTATATTTTGTGCTAGGGTTTTATTTAAACCAGACACGCGAGTAAGTAATGGTACTGACGCCATGTTTAAGTCGACGCCAACTAAGTTTACGCAATCTTCTACAACAGAGATAAGGCTTTGCCCAAGTTGGCTTTGCGATACATCATGCTGATATTGGCCTACACCAATTGATTTAGGTTCAATTTTAACAAGCTCAGCTAGAGGGTCTTGCAGGCGACGCGCAATTGAAACCGCACCGCGTATAGATACATCTAAATCTGGAAACTCATTAGCGGCAAATTCTGATGCAGAATATACAGATGCGCCAGCTTCACTGACCATGATTTTATTGAGTTTAAGCTCACTATTTGCTTTTATTAACTCAGCAACAAGCTTGTCTGATTCACGAGAAGCGGTGCCATTACCAATCGCAATCAACTCAATTTTATGCTGACGACATAGTTGCTCTAATGTCCGAATGGATTTATCCCAATGATTTTGTGGGGCATGAGGGAATATAGTTTGAGAGGCAAGTAGTTTGCCGGTGCTATCAACAACCGCTAGTTTACAACCAGTACGTAAACCAGGATCTAGACCTAAAGTGGTACGAGGCCCCGCAGGTGCTGCCATTAATAAATCTTTAAGATTCTTAGCAAATACATCGATTGCACCCGTTTCAGCTTTTTCGCGCATTGCAGCTAAAAACTCATTCTCTAAATGCAGACCAAGTTTCACTTTCCATGCCCATTGCACAACAGTTAATAACCATGGGCTGGCAACTTGGTTTTTAATATCAAGGCGGTAATGATCTGCAATCATAATCGCACACATATGTGCCGGGTTTTCAACGCTTGGTTCAGGGTTGATACTCAGCTGCAAAATACCTTCGTTACGTGCGCGCAGCATTGCTAAAGCACGGTGCGATGGGATTTTTTTGAGTGCTTCTTGGTGCTCAAAATAATCACGGTATTTGGCACCGGTTTGTTCTTGGCCTTTGATCAAGCTTGCTTCAATTTGGCCATGTTGGCTGATATGGCGACGGAATTTTGCGAGTAATTTAGCGTCTTCGGCGAAGCGTTCCATTAAGATGAATTTTGCACCTTCAAGGGCTGATTTTGTATCTGCAATAGACGCTTGTGGATTAATAAATTGTTCGCTTTGCTGCTCTGGATCTAATGAAGCATCGTTAAAAAGTGCATCTGCGAGAGGTTCAAGCCCTGCTTCTATCGCTATTTGGCCTTTAGTGCGGCGCTTAGGTTTATAAGGAAGATATAGATCTTCAAGCTCCGTTTTGCTGTCAGCACGGTTAATGTCGGCTTCTAAACTCGCGCTTAATTTATTTTGCGTTTTAATGGTGGCTAAAATAAATGCTCGACGCTCTTCAAGCTCGCGCAAGTATGATAGGCGCTGCTCTAATAAACGTAGCTGAGTATCGTCTAGGCCACCTGTAACTTCTTTACGGTAACGCGCGATAAAAGGAACGGTCGCGCCCTCATCAAGTAACTTTGTGGCAGCGATGACTTGCTGTTCTTGAGCATTTAGCTCGGTGGCTAAACGTGCAGAGATATTGCTCATGCAAAAACCTTATTAAACAATTTTAAAACCAGAACGATAGTTTTGGCGTGATGAATTGCTTGAATAATATCACAGCGTGGCTTAATAAAAAGGCCTTAAAGCATGCTATTTATATACTTTAGGGCCTTTATAATAGGAGAGTTATTTAAATAAACAATCGTACTTAATGAGGGTGCTCAACTTGCTCTAGAACTTCACTAAAACCGTGAGCAATAGGGCTAATATGAACAGGTATATGCAATGTTTTAGCTATTTCACGCGCGGAGATCAAACCGCAAATTTCATTGTGTGCCGTTGTTACTAGTAAAAACATGATACCGTGATGCTCCATGGTTTGTAGTGCATCGCCAATGCAGGCGTAACCTAAACTTTGCATACTCACACCTGTTAAATGAGCGATCGGTGTCATCACATGGCGTAGGCTAACATCTTCGCGTGACACGTTTAGGCGTTGCGCTAGCATCATAATTTTTGAACTTTGTAGGTCTGCACTTGATACAACCCCGAGCAATTTCTCTTTATCGTCAACCACCAAGATAAAGTCAGTGTGTTGGTTGTTGGTTTGCTTTAATGCATCAACAATATTTGTTTCGTAATGCGCTCGTAGTGGATCTTTTTGGGTGAAATTATTCACCATTTTTAAAGCCGGAGACGTTAAATCGATTAAAGGTTGAGTGTCGCTGTAAGTGTGTGACAACACGCCTTTAGAGATATCTTGAGTACGTAATTCTTTGAAATTAGTCATAGTAACCACCAAAAATGTTATTAAATTTAATTAAGTTCTAAAAAATGAATTAAATAGAATAAGCTGGTGGTCCTCGCTGATAAGCGTGATTAAAAGGTTTAGCTAAATGTGCGCCCAAGTAAAACGACTGGGGAGTGTCGGGGAGTGGATGAAGTGCCCCTAGAGACAGCCCGTTGTCATGAGTATCTATGTCAACGTCAAGGTTTGCTTGGTCGGGAATATCACAAGCAATGTAGTTAGCATTGGTGTGCTGCGCTTGATTGTCAAAATCATGCGCAAGTACAGTCAAACTCACACTCATTAAGAGTGTAAATAACATGGCATGACTGCATATGCGATGTAATAAGTTTGACATGAAACGACCTTCTAATTATGAACCCAAGCGCAAAATGCATTACTTGAGTACATTTATGTATAATCTATAACTACACATTAGACAATCAATAATTAACCAAATCTGAATTGTCTGATATTTTTAATTAAATGGATGTATGATTATTTCTGAGCATCAGGGTAGCTAATTTTGTTTACATACCACTGCTTTTTTCCTTGCGGCGTTGGTACTTCAAATTCATCATCTACCTGTTTTTTTAATAATGCACGTGCCATTGGTGAATCAATAGAAATATAATCTTTACGGTCGTAAATTTCATCAGGGCCAACAATTCTAAAGGTTAGTATTTCTGCGTCATCATTCTCAATTTCAACCCACGCGCCAAAAAATACTTTACCAGCCTGTTGCACTGAGTAATCAATAATTTTTAGATCTGGCATGCGTTTACGTAAGTACCTAACTCGGCGGTCTATTTGGCGCAATAAACGCTTATTATATTGATAATCTGCATTTTCAGAGCGGTCACCTAAACTTGCAGCCCAACTCACTATTTTTGTTACTTCAGGGCGTTTTACGTTCCATAAGTGGTCGTGTTCTTGTTGTAGCTGTAAATACCCTTCGCGGGTGATTAAATTGGTTTTCACGGTTTTACTTATCCATCTTAGTGGGATCGCAGGCAAGGTATTAAAATATCACGGGCTTGTCGAGAGGATTTTTATGCTTTCGATAGGTTGTACCTTGAAACGTTCAGTAACAATCTTGTGACTTAATTAGTTTTTTATTATCACGCTTTTCCTTTATATTAACGAGTAACTGTATAAAACAACAAGAATGAAGTTATGGGACACGAAACCACAAAAGTATTGGTCGTAGATGACGATATGCGTTTACGCAGTTTATTAGAGCGTTATCTGGTAGAGCAAGGATTTATCGTACGAACTGCGGGTAACTCAGAACAAATGGATCGTTTGTTGGAACGCGAGAACTTTCATTTAATGGTGCTGGATTTAATGTTACCTGGCGAAGATGGTTTATCGATTTGTCAGCGTTTACGCCAAAAAGAAAACGAAATCCCGATTGTAATGCTTACCGCAAAAGGTGATGAAGTAGATCGTATTATTGGTTTAGAACTTGGTGCCGATGATTATATTCCAAAACCTTTTAACCCCCGTGAATTATTAGCCCGTATTAAAGCAATTTTACGTCGTCGTTCAAAAGAAGTACCGGGTGCGCCTGCCGCGGAAGAAAACGAAATTTCATTTGGTGAGTTCTCACTTAATTTAGCAACCCGAGAGATGAGTCAAGGCGATAAAACAATGTCATTGACGAGCGGTGAATTTGCGGTATTAAAAGCATTGGTGACACATCCTCGAGAGCCGCTTAGCCGTGATAAGTTAATGAACCTAGCTCGTGGGCGTGATTATAGCGCACTTGAACGTAGCATTGATGTGCAAGTGTCTCGTTTACGCCGCATGATTGAAGTAGATGCGGCTAATCCTCGCTATATCCAAACAGTATGGGGCTTAGGCTACGTATTTGTTCCTGATGGTGAAAAATAACCTGAATGAGTATGTTTCCTAAAAGCGCATTTGGGCAAACGGTATTTTTGGTAGCGGCATTATTGTTGATCAATCAAGTCGTGTCGTACATCACCGTGAGTCTGTATGTGGTTAAGCCAACCATTGAGCAAGTTAACCTGATACTTGCTAAGCAAATTAAAACCGTGTTTATTGACTGGGAAGATGGCGTTGAAATAACAGATGAAGTATCGGAAAAGTTTTTTGAAATTACCGGTATAGAAGTAATGACACAACGCCAAGCAATGCGTAGTGGGTTAGGGCAAAGCCGTGAATATCCGATGTTATCGCGCAGTATGTCAGAGCAGCTAAATGGTTCTGCGCGCGTACGAATTAGTCAAACGGGGCCGCTTGTTTATTGGGTTGAAGCTCCGCAGGCGCCCGGTTATTGGGTTAAAGTTCCGCTCACTGGGTTTAAAGATAATAATCTGGAATTCTTAACTTTCTATCTATCAAGTATTGGCTTTTTAAGTGTGCTGGGGGGGTGGTTATTTGCGCGTCATCTAAACCGGCCTTTAAAAGCACTCCAGCAAGCTGCAATCAAAGTGGGTGTTGGGGATTTTTCAACCAAGCTAGAAGAACATGGCTCAACAGAAGTAATTGAAGTAACGCGGGCATTTAATCAAATGTCGCGAGGTATCGCTGCGTTAGAGAACGATCGCCGTTTATTAATGGCGGGTGTGTCTCATGATTTACGTACACCGCTTACGCGTATTCGTTTGGCGACTGAAATGATGTCAGATGAAGAGGATTACCTGCGTGAAGGGATCATTTATGACATTGAAGATATGAACGCGATTATTGATCAGTTCATTGAGTATTTACGTCATCATAAACGTGAAGAGTTAGCGCTTGAAGATTTAAATGCATTAGTGTCTGAAGTCGTACATTCAGAGCAAAAACATCAACGTAATATTACGTTTACTGAAAATCACAGTATCAATAATGTACCATTGAGCATGGTGGCTATTAAACGTGTTATTACTAATATGATTGAGAATGCAATACGTTATTCAGATGATGATATAGATGTGGAAACCACAATCAGTCGTGATAAAAAATACGCGATGGTGGTGGTTAAAGATCACGGGCCAGGCATACCTGAAAGTGAATTAGAATCAGTATTTGAGCCATTCAAGCAAGGTGACACAGCACGCGGTAGTGAAGGCAGTGGTTTAGGGTTGGCGATCATCAAGCGTATTGTTGATATGCACGGTGGTAAGGTTGCCTTAGTGAATCGCCCTGAAGGGGGGTTAAGTGCTGAGGTTTATTTGCCTTTAAAACATGTAACTACAAAAGAAAAGCAGTGATCAGTGTATTGGCTAAGTAATGTTATTTAACCGGGGTTAATGTGGTGATTAACCCCAATTTAGTGATGGTGTTTGCTGGTGTCTACGTTGCCAAAAAGGGTGTGATGACCAACGTTGTTCTTGGTTGTAGAAATAATGTTTATGGTGTAGATAACTGTCCCATATCTGCTCAATTTGTTGCTGATAAGTTTTGATAAAGTATTGGTGTATATCGTTATCTAATGTTTCGATAACCTCAGATTTTTTTATTAATGATGCTAATTGCATAGCACTTGCCATTGCATTAAAAATCCCCTGAGATGATAAAGGGTCAAAGCTAGTTGCGGCATCACCAAGTGCAGCCCATTGTTGACCTACAAAGGTGTCTAAGCGTGTTGAATTGGCACTGGTAATACCGTGTAGATCTAACGTATGTTGATTCCCTTCGAGTAACGCGGCTAATGGTGCATGTTGTTGAGCAAGTTGACTAAATAGAGCTGTGTCACGATTTAAGCCTTTACTGAAAAGGTCAGAGTCGGTTTGAAATGCTAAAACACGGCGTTGATTTGGTAGTGGTGCACTGTACCACCAGCCATTAACGGTTGCACAAATACTCCCTAGTTGATTCTCACTGTTGTTTGCCAAGGTCGCCCAGCATGATATGAGTCGGTCGCTTTGTTGACGATCCGTATATTTTTTTGCAAAGTGAGCTTGGCGGCCTGTTGCATCAATTACAAACTGACTACAAATAGTGATTTCTTTGGGTTCGTCGGAGTTTGTGTGCTCAAGTAAAATGTGCCATGCATTATCATTATATTGACTGCCTCTGAGCCGTGCTGGCCAAATACATTCAACACCACGTTGCTGGGCTTTATTACGTAAAAACAACTCAAATTCTTTACGGTTTAATCGCCAACCAAAGCCATCTGGGTTGCTTAGGTTATCAGTAATGTGAGGCTTTTCTTTTCCCCAGCTAACTTGCATGCCTAGATTGTGTAAATGAATAGCTTGGGTGATGTTTGTGTCTATTAAAGCTTCAAATTCAGTGAGTAAATTAAGCTGTTGTAAAATGCGCTTTGCTGCAGGTGCTAAACATTCACCAATGCGCTCTTCAGGCAATACAGATTTATCAATAAGTGTTACTTGGTAAGAATCACATAACGCAAGCGCAGCAATACAGCCTGCTACGCCTGCACCAATGATCACAATATCACTCGTTAACTCTTTTTTGTTAATCATTGGCATAATGATCCTAACGTCCTTTTACGCGATGAAAGCGATTTGCTTTTTCTGTTACACCTAAATCTATGTTGTGTTGATTTGGTGGCAGATCCGCAGAAAGCGTCGCTTTACTATGTTGTATTGCTTTACTGGCAAGGTTTGTATGTGCTTCTTTATCTTGCTTGTGAGGTAGCATGCCGACTTGCATCATAGTTGGAAATTGAGGGTCACCAAGGGCGCCAACATGTGCTTGCACAATCGCGAGATCTGCAAAGTTTTCAACCATACTGTTTATTTGGTTGGTGTATGTTGCAGGCTGGTCGTGCAAAGGTAAATCATCTAACCAATCTGTTCGATACGCAAATGCCTGTTGGCGAGTGCTATTTGATAGTGATGTATCAAGCACTTGCTTATAACGATATTGGTTCATAACTTGATTAGGCACACGTGCCGGCCAAAAAGTGGGTAAGAAAGGGTCGTATTCAGAGCTGTAGCCATCACGACAGCTAGCTGTATCTGTTTGCCATGGGATAGCCATCCAACGTGTCACACCGCCTGCTACTTGCCCACCAAATAATGGTCCTTGTGCAAGGGTAAAAATATCACTATTCATGACAGGGCCGTAATAATAATGATCGCTTTGTAGATCCGATTTTGCGTGTTTTAACCTAAAAGCTGATTGATACATACCTGCAGTGCGCATAGGCCAAGTCATTTCACAGCCTGGATGAAACGCATCTGCTAGGCAAAATTCCATCGCACCACGAGTGAGTAAGTCAGGCTGTTGTGCCACGGGATAATCATCTATAGTGAGCTGCTTTGGAGCAACGGGGCAACCGGATTGCGGTGTGTAATCATTAATAAAATCGCCTTTTACCCATTGGTCTAAAAACGACAATTGTAAGTTTGAGAGTGTACTATGTTGGCGTTCAGATCCCGTTGGTGGAATACTAATTGCGTCGCCATAGAGCCAAGGCCATAGTTGAGGTGCTTGGGCACCTGGGACATCAAAACGGCGAAAATTATTAGATAACGTACGACGTAGTTCTTGATAGGCTGGAGAAGGGTTGCTTAGTTTTTCTAACCACTGAGGAGTTGTGTAATCAAATTGACCACCCCATCCAAAAGCGCCTGCAAAGCCACCATTAACCCATTGTAAGTCAGTCATTCGAGTAAAAATAGGTTGAATATCATCCGTAAATGAAGGGCGCTGTGGACGTGCAAGCATGCCACTGTTTACTGCAACATCGCGCATTAAATCCCACATGGTACGCACTGATTTTTGCATTGGCGCATAATCAGGCGGTGCACAAATGGCCCAAGCGGGTTCAACTCTTAGAGCAACGCCTTGATAAACAACCTCAGCGATAATAGGGCCATCGGATATATCATCATACCAGCCTTCATTGTTGGCGAAAGTCACCGCGATATCCCCATTCAGGTTACGCGATACGCCATGCCCACCTAGCATGATTAATCGGCCATGTTCATCACTGCGCATCTCGCCTAGATAGACTTTTTCACCCATAAATTTACCAGTAAAGGTGTCTTTATTTTTAGGGGTTATATTTTTGCCGCTTAGGCTGCGTTTACCTCCATTAATGACAAGCTTATCGCGATTTGTAACATTGTTGTTTCGCAGTAAAGATGGCGGTGCATCGGCGGCTTCTGGAATATCTAAAGCAATTTGAAATTCATACCAAGACGCTTTTTGATTCGCAAGTTGGGCGTGCCATGTTATGTCAGTATTATCTAAAGTGAGTTCCTTAATTGCTTTGCCAGCAGCGTTAAAGCCGTAAATTCTAAACTCGGCAGCTTGGCGTTTCATTGCGCCACTTTTGTCGCGGTAAGCGTACTCATCTGAATTTGGTACAGGTTGAGGATGTTGCGGGCCAATGAAATAGTCATCTTTACTGTTACCTACTCGCATCACACCAATAGGAGGGTAAATACCAGCGTACACAATGCAGTCAGAGTTAGTATCTTGTGATTGCTCAGGATTAAACTGACTAATTGCTTTTGGTTCTTGCAGCAGCTGACCATTTGCGGTGTGACGTGCATGAGCGCTGGCTGCGTATGCTGACTTGCGAGCAAGGGCAATGCTACCTAAAGGCTCATGATCAGCTAAAGTGCGCCAAATATTGAAGGCGAGGTTACGACCAAGCTCGGCTTGACCAATTGAGGTAATGTCTTGTTGTGCTAATTCTAAGTGTGCAAGGCAGATATACGGACTTTCTTGTGTGCTCCAGACTTTTTGTGCATCATCAATTGGCATTGTTTTGGGGTTAGTACGCAATTGTACTTCAAAACGAAAGCGAGCATTTCCTTCACGCAATCGTCGCTGTAAATCTAACGCAAGGTAGTCATTATCAACACTAGGTGCGCCTAAATCAGAACTCTCAGGTACTAACCGATATTTTACAATGTGTTGTTCACCAAGTTTAAATGGTAAAATTGCCCAATATTTAGCACTTAGGCAGCTCGCCTCTACTTTTTGCATTGCCTTTAAAATGTTAGATGTTTTCTTATTTTTCGGATCATTTATGTATGCGTCGTAGTCTTTATTTATTACGCCAGCCGTAGTGAATTGGCACATCTGTTGGGCATTTTTGGTAAAGAAGCGATTTATATTTTGAAAAATAAAGTCTGCTGTGTCGCTTTCTCCAACCAGTTTTGGACCCTCTACGGAAAACAGCTTCATCGCCAACCCAAGGGTACTGTGCAAATCAGGTGATGAAGGGGTTGTGTCACTTGAAAAGCGAACCGCGCATTCGTATTCTTGGCCTGCAAATATTCCCACTTTAAATTGCGGGTCAATGTCTGAGTTAATTTTAAACTTGCCGTACACAACGCCATGTTGTTTTCTAAATACGGCACGTTGAGCGGGTTGCTGCCCTTTATCTATGCGAGGAACTTGCCCAAGCCCAACAAACATCTCTGTTAGACGTTGGCAAGCTTGATCTACGCTTTCACCATCTGACCAACATGGTATGTTGTTTGCCGATGGTTTTGCGCCAGAGTGTTGTGTATCGTCTTTTTTAGTCATTACAGCATTCCTTTTTTAAGCTATTCAAATAAATTATTAACGTTGATGTGTAGAGCCAGCATTGATTTGCCTGTGACTGCTACGTAACTTTTGAAAGTTCTTAAATATATGGCTTACTTCCATCGTTGACTCACCCTTACTGGTTGCATGACAAGCAAAGCAGTTATTAGTCGAGTAGCGTTTATTTTGATTTGGATCGCCATAGGTTTGCGTATAGGTTTCCATGGTTATGTTGGCAAGCGCGAGCGAACCTCGTAATTTGTCGTTTGCATTGGGTGGGACAATATTTCCACTGATCCCTTCATTAAATTTGTAACCTTGAGTACTTAACCACACACTTCCAGCATAAAAATAATGTTGCCAACGAGAGTCATGCTTAGTTAGGCCTTGTTTGACGCTATTATTGAGTACTTGAATGTTATTAAAGTTTTCGGCGTCTCTAGTTTGCTGATCTGACGATGCAACGTTTGTATAAGGCGCGCCATTAGGTACGCCAAATTGGTATAAACGAAACGTGTTTGTGGTGGTTTGTTCTGCGGGGTAACTTAGATTTGCATTACCTGCGGTGGTATTTTTTCTGTAAAAAATAAATTTATCATCACTACTAACGATTTTATTTTTTTCATAAGGCGTTGTTACTTTTTTAAATGTACCAGGAGAGCCGTAATAATCAGGTGCTGACGTATGATGCTCAAAGGTAGCCCAAATAAATTCAGGATGGTTCTCAACTACGCCAACAACATGCATGCCTATTAAAGCAACTTCGGTATTGCTGATTGTTTTACTATCCGCTTTGATCATTGCTTTACGGGTGTAAAAGTTAGCGTGTATTTCTTTATCTGTATAAAGGGCGCGTAATTGATCTGTGGCAAGCCATGCTGCCTTTATTTCAACGGATCCCACTGCAAACTCATCACCGCTAGTGATCGGGTTTTTAGCTGCAGATTGAATAAATTCACGGTTTATATGAATTGAATAATAAGCAGGTTGATTACCATACTTAGTAAAAATTTTGCCATGGCTACTGCCTGCTTGCGTTGTGTCCTCTAGGATCAATTGAGAACTTAATTCAAAACCGGTGGGATTGAGTAGGTCATTCCAAGGCTCAAAATAAGGCATCATTTCATTATTTACTTGTCGGTAGTTATCACCAAACATAACCAGATCGTTTGTTTTTTTATCTACTTGGGTTAGATATAAAAACTTTTGCCATGACCACTGATGAAAATCACAATTGCTTGATTTATCTTCGTTATCCACAAATGCAAAATGACTATCTTTACCTTCTTTTGGTGGGACTACGGGAGATTTAAACCATTCTTTTTTTGCAACACACGCTGATGATGACGTGGTGTATTGGGCGTGTGATGGTGTGTTCTCATTGGTGCTAAGTGCCGTAAAACTTGCGAAAGTGAGCGCAAGTACTATGGGTGTTTTAATAACTGAGTGAGTATTTCTTAATACAGGTTCCATGCTCATATTCCTTGATTGTGTAGTAAATTTCTAGGAGAAATGACGGTGTTGCTATTATGTTAATGAAATGACTGTGAACAAAGATAGGTTACGCGCAGGAATAAATCTATTACAAAGTATTGCAGCAGTTTTAAGTATTTTAAATTTCAATTAGTTAAATTAATAAATGTGATGAAAGTTGATGCGAAGAAGTTTTGTTTTATAGCTTAATTAATAGCTTAATTAATTGCTTAATGCGCCAACCGGCTCGGGTTGGCGCTGGGCGTGTTTATAGTGCTTTAAATCGAATTGCAGTGCCGCCGCTGGTGGCGAGTTTTAATGAAATAGTGTCTTTAGCCGATACAATACGCTGTTCAATTTTTATATCGTATGGGTTGTTTTTCCATTCTGCGTTTTTGCCATCGCGGTATATTTGCGCTTCAAATACTTTATCGCCATCCAAAAAGTCGAGCTTAATATCAACCGTGCGGGCATGTTCATCAGTGACAGCGCCTAAATACCAGTCGTTACCAGAATAACCATCGCGTTTACGTTCTTTTCGTGCAAACACTATGTAGTCGCCAACTTCACCTGCAAGCGCAATACTGTGTTGCCAGTCGGTTGGTACATCTTGAATAAATTGAAATGCCTCAGGTTTTGCTAAATAGTTGCGCGGTAAATCTGCGGCCATTTGAATTGGGCTGTACATCACGACATACAAAGCGAGTTGTTTCGCTAGCGTGGTTTGTGGGCGGTTAGTTTTTGCGCCTAAACCATTAAAGTCCATATCAAAAATACCCGGTGTAAAATCCATTGGCCCAGCTAGCATACGTGTAAAAGCAAGCATAGGAATATGTTCAGGTGGATTAGGTGGCGTACCCCATGCGTTAAATTCTTGGCCGCGAGCTCCTTCGCGCGCTATCCAGTTAGGGTAAGTACGACGCAGACCTGTGTCTTTAATTGGCTCATGGGTGTTAATACTGATTTTATGTTTAGCTGCGAGTTTTACACTATGAAGGTATTCGTTAACCATAAACTGACCATCGTGCCACTCATGACGTGCAATGCCATTATCATCGATACGTTTTATATTGCCGCCATCAGCTACATAGCCTGTTTTTACTTGGCTCACGTTCGCTTTTTCATAGAGTGCGTAGGCATCATTCATTTGGTTGCGATAGTTACTGACGTTACCAGATGTTTCGTGATGGCCAATTAGCTGAACGCCTTTTTGTTTGCCGTAACGAGTTAGTTCATCAATATCAAAATCATTATAAGGTTTAGTAAAACTAAATACGTCACCATTGAAAAACCAGTCTCCGTCCCAGCCAATGTTCCAGCCTTCAACTAATACGCCATCAAAACCATATTTGGCAGCAAAATCCATGTAATACTTGGTATTTTGTGTTGTTGCGCCATGTTTTTCACCGCTACCCCACGTTGTTTCGTTGATGTGCATACCCCACCAAATACCAACATATTTACCCGGTTTAACCCATGAAACATCGCCGAGCTTGTTAGGTTCATTGAGGTTTAAAATTATATCTGAATTAATCAAATCAACGGCTTTTTCACCGATTTGAATTGTACGCCAAGGGGTATTAAAAGCACCGTGTTTTTTAACTGCAATACCATCAGACCAAGGGGTTAGGTCTGCCTGAAATGTCCCCGGGCGACGTTGATTAAGCACCATACCTGCATAATCAACTAAAGCCGCCTCGTGAATACTGACATGTACTCCGTCTGCATTTTTAAAAGTAAAAGGGGTATGTACAAGCCCAGCTTGTTGCAATGGTGTGGTGTTATAAACATATTCATAGCGGTTCCAGCCACGCGCAGGGATCCACCACGCGGTTGCTTTATCGGCGTTGGCAATTGCAAACTCGGTTAGCTCTTTAGTGATTTCAATGCTCTCAAAACCCGTTTGTTTGGGCACTTCGTAGCGAAATCCTACCCCGCTATTAAAGGCCTTAAAGCGGACTATGTAAGTGCCACCGTGCGGCGCAGGTTTATTAAAGGTAACCGTTAGCTCATTATGCTTATCTATAATGGTTTGACGCTCGCCCCACGGTTGCTGCCATTGACTATTTACTTGATTGTTAGATGTTTTAGTGATTTTAAAGCCTTCAGCGAAAGAGGCCTGTTGTTTAAAATTAAAACCAAGCGATGAGTTTTGAATAACTTCTTTATCGTTAAAACTGATTTTGTAGCTTGGTGTGGAGTGCGTATCTGATACCGTTATTTTTATTTTCCCATTGGGGGATTGAATTGTTGTATCTTTAGCAAAGCAAGCACTTGAAAGTGTAAGCACAAGTAGCAAAGGTAATCGCATGACTGATCCTTGAGGTTAACGCTATTTTAATCAGTTAGCATAAAGCGCGGAGGCTTTGATTACGAGATGACTGCATACGTATTCAATCTATTAAACAGACTAAATAATATTTTAATTAAGTAACATTTTGCTCATAAAATAGGTCTATAATGAATTAAATCAAATAATAAGATCTTAAGACGATGAAGCTTGTACTCGTAATTGCATTAATTTTTATGGTATTCAAAAGCCATGCAGCCACTATTACAATTTATGATCAAAATCAGCAACCGCTGCCTAATGCCGTTGTATGGTTAACGTCATCAGTGACGATGCTAGATAATGAATTACCAAACGCCCCCTTTATGATGAAGCAACAGGAACGCCAGTTTACGCCACATGTTTTAGTTGTGCCTAAAAACGCTCAGGTTGAATTTCCGAACGCGGATTCAATCATGCACCATGTGTATTCATTTTCTAAAAGCAAATCGTTTGAGCTCAAGTTGTATCGTGAGCAACCACAGGCGCCTATTACATTTGAACAAACGGGTGTGGTGGAGTTAGGTTGTAATATTCATGACTGGATGTTGGGTTATATCGTTGTAGTAGATAGCCCGTTTTATGCCATAACCGATGAGCAAGGGCGGTTATCATTAAACATTCCACAAGGCGAATACACACTCAATGTTTGGCATGAGGGGTTTAGTGATATTAGTTCAACAGAGTCACAAGCGGTGAATGTTTCGAACAAAAATTTGCGTTATCAACTTAAGCAAAAAGTAATACCACGTGTTGCAATTGGTGTAGATGAATTTGATGATTATTAAAAACTCACTAGGTGTTGTCGCTTTAGTTGGCTTATTAAGCGCCACCAATGTAAATGCGCAAATTAAAGGGCTATTACACGTTAGTGCTGTAAAAGGCGATTCGCAATCGAGTTGGCAAGAAGGTGGTGTAGGGCTTTATCGCTATGACAGTGAAAACGATGGCGTGCTACTTTCACAAGGGTTAATTGATTTTAGAGCAGACTTGAGTACTGATTGGTCAGCCCATGGAGTGATTAATGCTTACCAAGATCCTGAGCCTACTTTAGGCTTTAGCCAAGCGTATTTACAATATAAGCCGCTAACTAAAAGTAAATATAAGTGGCATGTGCGCGTAGGTGGATTTTACCCTTTATTGTCACTAGAGAATCCAGATATGGGGTGGATCTCACCTTATAACTACACTAACTCCGCCATAAATTCATGGATAGGTGAAGAAGTACGCACTGTGGGTGTTGAAGCAACCATTAAGCGCCCTGGGCGAAGCTTTAATAGTGCCCACAGCTTTGCATTTGTAGGAGCTACATTTAAAGGTAACGATCCTGCGGGCACATTATTGGCGTGGCGTGGTTTTGCCATGCACGATCGCCAAACAACGTTTAACGAAGGTGTTGCATTTGCGCCAGTGGCTTCTTTAAATACACCCCAATTACAGCATCAAGCAAATCAGGTTTTGCCTTTTGAAGAGGTGGATGGCCGTTATGGTTATTACACAGGGATTCATTGGGATTATTTAAAAAAATCACAATTTCGTTTTTATTATTACGATAACAACGGCGATCCTGCCGCGATCAATTACAGTACTGGGCAATATGCATGGGATACCCGATTCTCAAGCGCTGCATGGCTTTATAAATTTACGGCCAAAACACGTTTGATAACTCAGGCTATGTCAGGCAGTACTGCGATGGGGAAAAATAGAGGTGTTGATAACCGTTTTTATAGTCACTTTTTTTTACTAAGTCATAAAATAGCAGAGCATAGATTATCTATTCGTTATGATTATTTTAAAGTGACTGATAAAGACGATTGGGCGTTTGATCCAAATGCAAGCCATGGCGAAGGAATTACAGCAACTTGGCGTTACCAGTTAACACCACAGTGGCAGTTAGGAATTGAAGGTTCGGCTTTGCGCAGTCAAGCTGATAACCGCCAAGCGATTGGTATAGCATCAAGAATATCACAGCAGCAAGTTTTACTTAACGCACAGTGGCGTTTTTGATGTGAGCATTTTTTAGGTGTCAAAAATTAAAAAAGGGTTCATACGAACCCTTTTTTGCTATTTTATTATTGCTTACTTTTTCTCAAAAGCGCGTTTCATAAAGTTTGGGGTTGCAAGTGCGCCGTGGTGAATACCGTTATTGTAGTATTGCGTACTTTGCGCCAGCTCTGCGGCAGCATCTTCTCTAAAGCCTGCAAATGCTTCACCTTTGCGTGCAAGCGTCACAGACCATAAACCACTTGGGTAAATAGGTTGTGGGAATGGCAATGTTTGCAAATCCTTAAAGCCCACTTCAGTCATTGCGTCACGCATTTCAACAAGTAATGGCATGTGCATAAGAGGGGATTCACTTTGTTGCACCATAATGCCACCAGGGCGAAGAGCATTTAAGCAGCTAGTGTAGAACGCATGGTTAAATAGTCCTTCGCCTGGGCCTACAGGGTCTGTGCCATCAACAATAACTACGTCAATTGACTCAGCAGCAAGTTCTCGCATGTATTTAATACCATCATCAAACATGACTGTTGCGCGTGGGTCTTGGTTTGCTTCACATAACTCTGGAAAGTATTTAAGTGACATTTGTGTCACAACTTCGTCAATATCAATTTGTGTTACCGATTCTACATCTGGGTGTTTAAGTGCTTCACGTAAAGTACCACAGTCACCACCGCCGATGATCACTACATTTTTAGGGTTAGGATGAGCAAGTAGTGCAGGGTGGCTGATCATTTCATGGTAAAAAAAGTTTTCGCGGCTACTTACCATAGTACAACCATCAATAATCATTAGATTACCAAAGTCAGTCGTTTCGTACATTTCGACTTTTTGAAAAGGCGATTGCTTTTCATCTAGCTTTTTATTGATGCGAAGAGAAAACGCACTGCCGTCACGTTCACTAATTTCGGTAAACCAGTTACTTTGATCTAAATTTGCCATGATTGCTATTACACTTTTTGAGTTAAAGACGAAAAAGGGGGCAATTCTGCCAGTGCTTGGCGTTTTGCTCAATGAAATTTTACTGTTCTTGTGAATAATTTAACCTGTGCTTTGGTTAAAGGTCAATTTTTGTTAGCGTAGGGGCTACTGACGTATTAAAATACGCGATTACAGATGCATTAGTTAACACTTGGAAGAATTTGCCATGACTTGGGGTTTAGACACAGCACGCGCTACATATAATGTTGCACATTGGAGTGACGGTTATTTTGATATTAACAGTCAAGGTGAGCTGGTGGCTTTTCCTGATGGCGACCAAACAAAAACGGCGATTTCACTTACAGAATTAACAGAGCAGTTTAAAAAGCAGGGTTTAACTCTCCCTGTTTTGGTGCGCTTTACTGATATTTTACAAAATCGTGTTGATACACTCACAAGCGCTTTTAGTAAAGCGCGTGATGTGCGAGATTATCAAGGTCAATACACCTGTGTATATCCGATAAAAGTAAATCAGCAGCGCTCTGTCGTTAGCAAGTTACTGGCGCATCCAAGTGGGCTTGTTGGTCTTGAGGCTGGTTCAAAGCCCGAATTGATGGCGATTTTAGGTGTTGCAAAATCACCGATTACTATTGTGTGTAACGGTTACAAAGACAGTGAATTTTTACGTTTAGCCTGCATTGGTCAAGCAATGGGCCATAAAGTTAAAATTGTGGTTGAAAAGCTTTCAGAGCTAACAACATTGTTAGCCGAAATAGAAGATTTAGATATTGAGCCTGCCATTGGTATCCGTATTCGTTTAAATTCTGTTGGTAAAGGCAAATGGCAGAACACGGGCGGAGAAAAAGGTAAGTTTGGCTTAACTGCAGGGCAAGTTTTAAGTGCCGTTGACGTTCTTAAGCAGCATAACAAATTACACTTAATGCAAATGGTGCATTTTCATATAGGTTCACAAATTGCCAATATACGAGATATCCACCGTGCTTTACGTGAGTGTTCACGCCATTTTGCTGAATTAACACAACTGGGTGTACCATTAAATACCGTTGATGTAGGTGGTGGCTTAGGTGTGGATTACGAAGGCTCAGGCTCTCGTAGTGCATGCTCTATGAACTACACCGTTGAAGAATATGCGCGTAATGTAGTGAATGCGTTTGCTGAAGTATGTGAGCAGCATGACTTGCCGCACCCTGCAATTATCACTGAATCTGGGCGCGCATTAACGGCGCATCATGCGGTGTTGATCACCGACGTAATTGACGTAGAACAAGCACCTAATCATATTAACCCAAGTGCGCCACAACCAAATAGTGCGCTTGTGCTAGATGAAATGTGGCAGTGTTTACAACGCTTAAACCCACGTATGGCGCTGGAAATTTATCACGATGCAATGCATTTATTCAGCGAAGCTCATGATCAATACGTACATGGCTTAGTGAGTATGTTGGAATGGGCTAAAATTGAGCAATTGTACTTTACAATATTACACCGTGTTCGTGCATCGCTTAGCAATGCGCGCGCTCACCGTGAGGTACTTGATGATCTAAACGAAAAACTAGCGGATAAATTGTTCGTGAATTTCTCATTGTTCCAATCGTTACCTGATGTATGGGGAATTCAGCAATTATTTCCAGTAATGCCGATTGAAAATCTTGATAAACCATTAACGCAACGTGCCATTATTCAAGATATTACCTGTGATTCTGATGGCCAAATTCGCGAATATGTTGAAGGTGCAGGTATTGAAACAAGCTTGCCTATCCCACAGTATATACCAGGGCAGCAATATCATATTGCAATGTTTATGGTTGGTGCGTATCAAGAGATTTTAGGTGATTTACATAACCTGTTTGGCGATACAGACTCTGTGCATGTGGAACTCACAGAGCAAGGTTATCAACTTACTAATGCGATTAAAGGCGACAGCGTTAAGGATGTATTAAAGTTTGTTGACTATGATAGCGCCATTTTAGCAGATAACTTTGCCAATACAGTGCAGCAACTTGATGTCAGTGATCCTGTTAAAGAACAGTATTTAGCAGAGCTTAATGCCGGCCTTGAAGGGTATACTTATTTTGAAGATTAATTACGCCACTGAGTGTTGTGTAATGAGTTGTTGAGCAGTTTTAATGAAAGGAATTAAGTAGTAATGTCTTTGATCCGTTGTATTTTTAGTATTTTATTGTACACCTTAAATACTGTAATTTGGTTTATACCTATTTTTATCTTTGGCCTAATAAAATTACTGCCAATTAAAGCACTGCAAAAAGCAATGAGTTGGGCGGCAAAGAAATGCGCGAGTATGTGGGTTACGTGTAACTCTTTAACTCAGAATGTATTTACGCCCTATAAGTTAAACGTGACAGGTCTTGAACAAGTAAAACTAAAAGACTGGTATTTAATTATCGCTAATCACCAAAGCTGGGTCGATATATTGGTGTTACAGCGTTTACTGAATCGCCGTATACCATTTTTAAATTTCTTTTTGAAAAAAGAATTAATTTACGTGCCTATTTTAGGTTTAGCGTGGTGGGCTTTAGATTTTCCATTTATGACGCGTACCAGTAAAAGTCAGCTTAAGAAAAATCCAAAGCTGCGCGGTAAAGATTTAGAAACGACCCGCAAAGCCTGCGAAAAATTTAAAGAGATGCCTGTTAGCATTGTTAATTTTGTAGAAGGCACGCGTTATACGCCTGCAAAACATCAGCGCCAAAATAGCCCATTTCCGCATTTGCTTAAGCCTAAAGCAGGTGGTATTGCTTTTGTAATGCAGGCTATGGGAGATCAAATATCTAAAGTTGTGAATGTAACAATACAGTATCCTGATGGGATCCCAACATTTGTGGATTTTGCCAGCGGGCGGGTAAAGAGCATCAATGTTCACGTTGAAGTAATGCCTGTGAGTGAAGAGTTAATAGGTGATTATACGGGTGATAATGAATTTAGAGTACGCTTTCAATCAGAGCTAAATCGTTTGTGGCAAGATAAAGAGCAACAGCTTACTCAGCTTGAGCAGCAATCAAAGTAATCGATAAGCAGAATAGCAATTAGCATAAGTAATATAAATGTACTTTCAAGATAATATCAATCAGCTGTGGCTAACTAATAATTAGGTTAGTCGCTATAAACGCAATTTAGGATGCAGCTCATATAGCTGCACGCAGCAAGGAAATTGAATTACCATGACGACTCCAATTCATTTACAGCAGCTAGTTCAACCTTGGTTTGAAGGCATGCCAGAATCTACGTGGTTTAGCTCACTGACTGCCACATCCATAGGTGTTTTTTCCTTACTAGTGGTGTACTTGTTTACTCGTCGTTTAATGTTGCCGGGTATTCAAAAAGTAGTAACAAAGCTATCTCCTGAACGAATTGGCGTACTAGCCCCGATGCTAAACAAGCTCAACCGTCGCTTTGCTGGTATGTTGTGCTGTGTTTTATTTTTAGCAACGTTTGATAGCGTATACCCGGTTAGTGAGCTTGCAGGAGAGGTATTAAAAACTATTGGTCAGACTATTTTAATTATCCATGTGGGCTTTATTATTAGTAGTTTGGTGAGTATTGCTGGTGGTATTTATAACCAACTTGAGTTTGCGCGAGAGGTGCCAATTCAAGGCTTAATTCAGGTTGTTAAATTAATCACCTTTATGATTTGCGCTATTTTAATCGTCAGTATCGTACTAGAGAAATCACCAACATATATTCTTTCAGGCTTTGGTGCTATCGCCGCAGTTACTTTGTTAGTTTTTAAAGATACCATTTTAGGTTTTGTTGCCAGTATTCAAATTGCGGCTAATCGCTTAGTAACTTATGGGGATTGGATTCAAGTTGAAAACTATGGCGCTGATGGTGAAGTGATTGATCTGGGTTTAAATACTGTAAAAGTACGTAACTGGGATAACACGATTACCACCATTCCGACCTATATGTTAGTTGCCGGTTCGTTCAAAAACTGGCGCGGGATGCAAGAATCTGGCGGTCGTCGTATTAAGCGCTCACTTAATATTGATATGAACAGTATTCGTTTAGCTGATGACGAAATGAAGAAAGTGATTGGCCAATCAATTGTTTTAAAAGATTACATTAAATTAAGTACTTTACCCGATCCGGTTTCTAATTTGGGATTATTTCGACGCTACGCGGAAGGTTATTTAAAGCGCCATAGTAAAGTTAATACTGCGTTAACGCTTATGGTGCGTGAATTACAGCCACTGAATCATGGACTGCCAATTGAGTTTTATTGCTTTAGTGAAGATAAGCGCTGGATATCTTACGAGCATTTACAAGCAGAAATTATGGATCATCTGCTTGCAGTACTCCCTCTATTTGATTTACGCCCGTATCAAAGTGTCACGGGGCAGTTTAGCCCCCCAGCAAGTGCACCTACAAGTATCAAACCCACAATTAAAGTGGTAAATAATACTGAAGCAGACCCACGCCAATAAACCCAAGCAGTAGCCACCAAATAGGTGGCTTTGCCATTCTTAGCCATGCAAATGCAGCAATAACAAGAGCAATGTGCCATATGTTATGTACCGCGGAAGTCCAAATTGGCGAATAAAGTGCTGCCGCTAAAAATCCAACAACAGCGGCGTTAAGTACAGCTATACTGCTGGCAAATCGCGGGCGCTGTGCCAGTTGTAGCCAACTTTTTTGAAAGGCGAGCATAAGCAGTAAGCCAGGTAAAAAAATCAATACAGTCGCTATGAGTGCGCCAATGATAGGTTGCGTATCTGTCAGTTGTGCGCCTAAATAGGTGGCAATGGTAAACATAGGCCCTGGCACGGCTTGTGCACTGGCATACGCACTTAAAAATTGTTCAGTGCCTAAACTTGGTAAGCCAGTTTGTAGTAGAGGCAGCACAACATGCCCGCCGCCAAATACTAATGCTCCAGCTTGATAAAATGGCGCAAACAACCCTAACTCTTGCCCTAGAGGAATGAAGCTAATTATTAATAACAACGTAAATAAAGCTAATGCAACCCAGTTTATACCACTTTTTGTCGTGGGAGAGGAGGCAGTGTTTTTTTCTAAATTTAGTAGAGGCCAGATAGCGCCAATCACTGCTGCAATAACTAATACTGCGATTTGCGTTGTCATATTGGGTAGTAAAATTAAGGCTAAGGTGCTGAGCGCAGCAAGCGCTTTAAGTGCCCAGCTAGTACAAAAGCTTTTTGCCATACTAACAATGGCATCGGCAACAATTACAACTGCAAACAACTTTAAGCCTGCGATAATTGCAAAATAAATAGCATCAAATTGATGGGCACTAATAGCCAATAACACCATGATTAGAAATGATGGCAAAGTAAAGCCAATAAATGCAGCAATACCACCCAGTACACCACTGCGCTCTACGCCAATAGCAAAACCCACTTGGCTAGACCCTGGGCCCGGCAGTGCTTGACTTAAGCTGATCAATTGCGCGTAACGTTGATTGTCTAACCAATTTAAATTATCAACAAAGTGACGTTTAAAGTAGCCAAGGTGGGCGGCAGGCCCACCAAAACTCATACAGCCAAGTAAAAAAAACTGCTTAAAAATAGCTAACAACATGATATTTATGATCCTTTGGGTATACGCTATTGCATTATGACAAAATTTTGTGACATTTATATGGTCTTTATCGTTTGTACCTTAGTACAATGGTCATAAGTTACACTTTTGACTGGTCGTTATGCGCCTAATTGATAAAATTTTATTGCTGTCGTTATTCGCTTTATCATTTTTGATGAAGGTATCGGCTGCCCCTATCCCAAGGCTATCGTTAGCCGTTGATCATGCTCCCCCATATAGTCAGATAAGTGAAGAGGGTGATATAACAGGTGCAATAGTTGATATTGCTGAGGCGATTCAAGCACGGGTCCCTTTTAAGATTGAGTTAGTTGCTTGTCCTTTTCCTCGCTGTTTAAAAATGCTTGAGGATGGTGAGGTAAATGCTATGGGCGGACTCATCCGTACCGTAGAGCGTCAAACTCAAATGCATTTTTTAATGCCCCCGTATATGATTTTATCGTCTTCTTTTGTGTTTTACGGTCGTCACGATAGTGAGTTAGCTGTTCAAAACTACGGTGATTTATATGGCAAAAAAGTAGCGGTAATGCGTGGTGCTGCTCACTTTAAGCGTTTTGATCAGGATAAAAAGTTAGAAAAAATTGAAGCATTATCTGAAAAGAATGCAATAGATATGCTTTTAAAAGGCCGAGTCGATTTGGTTGTGGCAGTAGAGGAGACCGCTGAACACTCTATGAGCGTGTTAAATCAACCAATAAATAAATTAAAAAAAATGTCTTATCGTTATGATGATGTTATATATGGTTATTTTGTATTAAGTCGTCAATTTAAAAATACCCCTTTAGCCATCGAAATAGAGCATCATATGAAGTTGTTGGCGCAAAGTGGTGAGCTTACTGATCTTGTGGCACCTTATAACTTACCTCCTATTGAACAGCCAACCCTGGGCTTTTATTAACTCCTTCTTCATAGTTTGTTCATTGATGTGTTTGCATACTTGCTGTTATTGAAATAATTAATAGGCAGGATACATCATGACTATAATCAAACCATTAGTAACAGCCACGGCGTTAGCGCTATTACTTACAGGGTGTGAAACCACCAAAACAGGAACTGGCGCTGCAATTGGTGCTGCAACAGGAGCTGTATTGGGCAAAGCCACCGGTGATCATGATGATAAACGTATTTTTATTGGTGCTGCCATTGGTGCTTTAGCGGGTGCTGCGATTGGTGATTATATGGATAAACAAGAAGCGGCCTTTCGCGATGAGCTCGCAGGCTCTGGCGTAGAGGTTATTCGCGAAGGTGATAATCTACGTTTAGTTATGCCATCTAATATCACCTTTGCCACTGATCAATCTTATATTTCATCTGGCTTTCACAACACTTTGGACGCTATCGCTAAAGTAATGAATAAATATGAAAAAACATATTTAAGCATTGAAGGCCACACCGACAGCACAGGGAAAGACAGCTATAATATGACCTTATCGCAGCAGCGTGCGCAAAGCGTTAAGGGCTATTTAGTGAATCAACAAATTTTAGCAGCACGTATCAGTACTCGTGGCTACGGAGAAACGCGCCCTATAGCAGGTAATGATAACGCCAACGGGCGAGCTCAAAACCGTCGCGTCGAAATTCAAATAGTACCTAATACACAAAGTTAATTTACTGATGAAACTTAAAAGCTGAAAGCTATTTGGATCAATATTCATTGCGGAAGAAGAACCGCCCATTACACTTCCTGTTAATAAAAAGCGCATGATGGGTGGTGTGGGGCTGGAGGTTAGAGACCGGTGGCTACGCGATTAGGTGCAAATTTTAATACTGCCCTTTGAGCCACCTTTTAGCTGTGATTTTTTCAAGTTTTCTTCTGTACTTTTTTTGAGAAAACTCTTCTGTATTTCCATTTAGAACATCAAAGATATCTTCTGAAATTAGCGCACTAATAGCATGGATTGCTTCATGTCGATTCAAACCTTGCCTTGTAAGTTTAGCAATAGTTTCAGGTATGAATTCAACCCCCATAGCTAATTGATTTTCAACTAGGACATGGATTGTTGAATGTAAGCTTAAAGCATCATCAGCCATTTCAAGGCCTAACTCTGAGTGAAAATCACGAACCAGTTCAATTCGTATAGCTTCATCGAGTGCTAACCAATGTTTAGAGTTTACTGGTTGCTCAGGATTGTATTTATCCATAGTTGCCTCGAATGCATAAGTTTGTTTTGCACCTAACGAGCCTGTAAAATAACTCGTTTTTAATTTATTTTTCTTGATGGTTTAACCATAGCGGAGTTCATATTTTGATTCAATCGCAATAATTAGGGGCAGGCACATAAAATTTCTGCATATCCTTTTTTACTTACAACTTTTTACCTTCCAGCTTAACCCCCCCCTTTCATCCCTATTAAATTGCAGCTCACACAGCTTTTGATACAGCGGATTGCTTGTTAATAGTTGTTGGTGAGTACCTGTGGCTATAATTTCACCATGTTCCATCACTACGATTACATCAGCATGTTTTACTGTGGCCAAGCGATGGGCAATAATTAGCGTAGTGCGGTTTTGCATTAAGTGTTCTAGTGCAGCTTGAACGTGGTGTTCGCTTTGTGCATCAAGGGCACTGGTAGCTTCATCAAGTAACAGTATTTTGGGGTCTTTTAATATAGCTCGTGCTAATACAATGCGTTGTTTTTGGCCACCAGATAAACGCACACCTTGCTCACCTAAAAAGCTTTCATAACCGTTTGGTAGTTGCGCGATAAACTCATCAGCGTGGGCATGTTTAGCTGCGGCGTAGACTTGTTCGTCAGTCGCATCTGGGTTGCCATAGCGAATATTGTGCATAACATCGGAGCTAAATAAAATGGGATTTTGTGCGACCATACCCATACTGTTGCGCAGCCGATTGAGCGATAGATCTTTTATATCAATTCCGTGGAATTTAATGGCGCCGGTGGCTGGGTCGTAAAAGCGTTGTAGTAGTTCAAATAAAGTTGTTTTACCGGCTCCCGAGGGGCCAACTATCGCCACAGTTTGGCCTTGCTTAATAGTTAGCGATACATTCTTCAGTGCGCTAACATCAGGACGAGATGGGTAGTTAAACGTAATGTTGTTGAGTTCAATTGCCGCAATATCGGGTTTAGGATGTAGCTTTTCATCAAGGGGCTGGTCAGGGTTAACAATTTCGCTTTTGACGGCCAATAACTCCAGTAAGCGTGCTGCAGCACCTGCTGCGCGTTGTAGTTCACCGTATACCTCGGCAACGGTTGCCACTGACATCGCTACCATAATGGCGTAAAACACAAATGCGCCTAACTCACCACCGCTCATCGTACCTGCAAGTACATCACTGCCGCCAACCCATAGCATTACACTAATAGCGCTGAAAGTTAAAAATATCACTGCGGCGATTAAAAATGAACGCTGCTTAATACGGCTTTTAGCAACGGCAAAGGCTTTCTCGGTTTCTAAGGCGAACGCGTGTTGTTCTCGTTGTTCGTGGCTATAACTTTGCACCACTTTAATATTTTGAATGATCTCACCGGCGTACGTGCTTATATCAGCAATCGCATCTTGGCTAGAGCTGGCTAATTTACGCACCTTTTTACCAAACACCATCATTGGCACTAACACCAAAGGTACACAGGCAACCACGACTAAAGTGAGCTTTAAATTAGTAAATAACAGCATGGCTAGGCCACCAACCAGCATGAGGGCGCTTCGTAGTGCCATTGAAAATGACGAACCAATAATTGATTGCAGCAAGGTGGTGTCGGTTGTTAAGCGTGACATTAGCTCGCCACTGCGGTTTTCTTCAAAGTAGCTAGGGTGCAAAGTCACTATGCGGTTAAACACCGCTTTGCGAATGTCGTTACTAACGCGCTCCCCAATCCACGACATTAAATAAAAGCGGCTAAAGGTGCCAATGGCTAATAGGCTGATCAGCCCTATTAGCACTAAAACAGCCTGCTTTAATTGCTCTTGTGAGCCTGCAATAAAGCCGTGGTCGATTACAAATTTAACTCCTTGGCCAAGAGATAAATTAACTCCCGCGGTAACGAGCAACGCCATAAGCGCCGAAAAAACTACCCATTTATAAGGTTTAATAAACTGAAAAATCGGAATTAAACTACTAAAAGCAGCCTTGTCTTTTTGCTCGGTTTTGCTATTACTCATGCTGGATTCTTTTATGTGAATAGGGTATAGATATGGTTACTTTAATCATAATTTCAATAACCAATTAAAATAACAAATAAGGGACTAGTATGGTAACTCATAACGTAACGGGTCAATTCAATGTAAAACTTAATCCAATTGAGGGCTACGCCAAAGGGATTGACGGCGTAAATTTAGGGCGTATGTCGATTGATAAAACATTTACCGGCGATCTTGATGCAACGAGTACAGGTGAAATGCTTAGCGCAATGACCACGACTCAAGGCAGTGCTGGTTATGTGGCAATTGAACAAGTTGTTGGGTTGCTTGTTGGCAAGCAGGGCAGTTTTGTATTGCAACACTTTGGTACGATGGATAAAGGCCAAGATTCATTAATTTTAAATGTAGTCCCCGACTCTGGTAGTAATGAACTAGCAGGTCTTAGCGGTAAAATGGTGATTCGTATTGAAAG
Organism: Pseudoalteromonas neustonica; assembly: GCF_001653135.1. Classification (GTDB taxonomy): domain Bacteria; phylum Pseudomonadota; class Gammaproteobacteria; order Enterobacterales; family Alteromonadaceae; genus Pseudoalteromonas; species Pseudoalteromonas neustonica. The sequence goes on along the minus strand of NZ_BDDS01000018.1, from coordinate 29,605 downwards.
TGGCGTACATTTTTATGATTTTGAATTTCAGTTATAAAAGGTGAAAAAGTGGTTGTGCAAAAAATAATTGAATTTAAAAAGACCCGTTTTTTTGGTGGAATAGATACAGAAGCCCTTAATCAGCGAATATACAAACTAAACCTAGATGGTTGGAAAGTGGTAAATGTAGGGCCAATTACAAATTTTTTTGGTCAAGTTTCCGGTTATGTATTACTTATTGAAAATGATGAGCCGTAAATGTCGCTCGTATTTTGATAAGTTAAGTATTTAATTATAAGGTGTTTTATGTCTGATTTTACTTTAAAAAGCGCATCGTTCGATCCAAAAATTAAATCTTATTGGTTAGTGTTCGCTTTATGTGTAAGCACATTAGGAATTGTTACTATTCCTTTAATTCCCGTCATTGTCTTAATAGTGTGGCTAGTTAGTAGCAGTATTTTAGCCGCAATGTCAGCGGAACTACTTGAGCGCAAGTTAGTCGTTAAACGCGGGATATTTTTTAAAGAAGAAAAATCGATTCCGCTTGAAAAAATAACCGACGTTGGATTAAGCCAAGGTCCACTGATGCGATTGTTTGGTTTATATAGGTTAAGTTTTGAAACCGCAGGGCAGTCAAGCCAAGGTGCATTAGTCTCATTACTAGGAGTGGTTGATGCCAGCGAGTTTCGCGAAGCAATTTTAGCCCAAAAAGATAACCTAGCTGGGGCACAGCCAACGAAAGCTAAAAGTGATGAGCCACAAAACCAAGTGGAGTTACTGCGTGCACTGACTTACAGCGTGAAGAACATTGAACAAATGCTAGTGACGCTGATGGATGAGAAGAAGTAATAACTGACTTATCTATTATCTGCACTTAAATATGGCAACCATAAGTTTTGATAGCATGCGTAAATTTTAGATTTACTTTGTTCAAATGGGCTACCTAAGGAGATTACTCCATTTTTATCCTGAAAGGTCAACATGACTTAATGTAAATTTATAACTCAAAAGTTGTTTAAGTTGGGTTTCGTTGTACTCAACCCAACCCAACTTAAATAACAATTAAAACACTTGGCAAACTTGCTCTGCGTTACAGGTGATCACAGTAACATTTTTGTAGCCAACTCGTGTTAGCGCTTCTGCACCTAGGGTTGCGCGCGCGCCGCTGGCACAGTGTAAATAAATTGGCCGTGCTGGGTCTTTTTCAATTTCCATTAATTTCATTTCGAGTAAACCACGGGGGATATTAATTGCACCGATGGCTGCTTTTGTCGCATGCTCAGCAGGTTCACGTACGTCAATTAATAAGCCGTGATTATCTGCCAGTTCTAGCTTGGCTTGCTCTGCATCAATACGGCGTTGATTTGGAGTGATTATTTTCATTAGATCTGGAATTGAAGTAAGCATTAGTCTGTAAATCCTCGTTTGCGAAAAAAATTTATAAGTGGGCACCACTTAGTAAACGCTGTTTGGATCAGGTTTACGCCTATCAATAGTGTTAACAACATAAACCGACTATCTACAAAGTAGCTCAAAAGCACAGAAATTGTCACCATTGATCCTGCAAGTAGTAAGATCCCATCACTTATTTTCATTATGACCTCTGCATTTAATATTAGTGTTTTCTAATGTTAAATTATATTAGAACTTACTAATGTAAAAGTCTATACTTAAAACATATTTTATTATCGGTTATTAAAATGAATATTGAGCAGCTAGCAAGCAATGCTGAACAAGCCGAGCAGTTTTTAAAATTAATGGCGAACAAAAATCGTCTAATGGTTTTATGCAGCTTGTTACAAGGTGAGTTAAGTGTAGGGCAGTTAAATGAACGTGTACCATTGGCACAATCTGCATTGTCTCAGCATTTAGCGAGTTTAAGAAAAGCAAATTTAGTAGCAACACGTCGTGATGGGCATACTATTTATTATTATTTGATCGACCCTAAAGTTGAGTCGATCATTGGGCTGTTGTATCAATGGTTTTGTGTAACCGATAATAACGCTAAATAAATGTGGCTATTTCATCGAGAGATTTTTTCACAAGTGCGTGGTTCGGCACAGTGGCATCTTCACTTGGGTAACCAGCAATGAGCAGCATATAGGGGCGTTCGTTGTCTTTATCTCGGCCACAAATATCGGTTAAAAAGCTCATTGGCTTAGGGGTATGAGTTAGCGTTGCAAGGCCTGCTCTGTGTAGTGCTTGAATTAAAAAGCCGGTTGCCAGTCCTACAGATTCATGTACATAGTAGTTCGTGTTTTTATCATCAGTACTTAAGCCGCCTTTCTTTTGGCTAAATACCGCAATAAGCCAAGGGGCATGCTCTAGGTAGGGTTTACTAGCATCAGTACCTAATGGTTTTAGTGCATCTAGCCATTCCTCGCCAGCACGGCCTTCATAGAATGAACGTTCTAGTTTTTCAGCTGCTTCACGAATTTGTTTTTTTATATCACTTGAGTGAATAGCAACAAAATGCCAAGGCTGGTGGTTTGCGCCACTTGGCGCCGTGCCTGCTGCCTTGATACAGGTTTCGATAATTTCTTTAGGCACAGGGCGATCGCTAAAGCTGCGAATACTATGGCGGCGCTGGCTGGTGGTTAAAAATTCTGTGGCGCGCTCCAGCATTTGATCATGTGGGTATTCGGTAAAGTCGGTTAGAGGGATGCTTGCATGATCTTTCATAATGATCCTTTATTGTTGTTTATTTGCAAAATGTTTCAAGAGTGTTTCAGTGTTTACACTTGTTTGCAAATGAAACTTTAATGTTAATTGTCCCTAATTCTATTCAGTGTTATAAACATGGCAACAATTAAAAAGTAAAGGACATATAAATGCTTAAAATATCGGAACTATCTAAAACCTATGACAATGGTGTACATGCCTTGCAAGGTGTTAATTTAACAATACCTAAAGGGATGTTTGGTTTACTGGGTCCAAATGGGGCTGGTAAATCTTCACTTATGCGTACAATTGCAACGTTGCAATCAGCAGACAGCGGCAGCATAGAGTTTGATGGGGTTGATGTTTTAGCACAGCCTAAAAACTTGCGTGAGCGTTTAGGTTATTTACCACAAGACTTTGGTGTTTATCAGCGTGTTAGTGCTTATGACTTACTTGATCATATGGCTATTTTAAAAGGCTTAAACAACAAAGCTGAACGTAAAGAGGCCGTTGAAGGGTTGTTAGCGCAAACTAATTTATATGACCACAGAAAAAATGCGGTGAGTGGTTTTTCGGGGGGGATGCGTCAGCGTTTTGGTATTGCACAAGCTTTATTAGGCGATCCTGATTTATTGATTGTTGATGAACCAACGGCAGGACTTGATCCTGAAGAGCGCAATCGTTTTCATAATTTATTGGTTGGTTTAGGTGAAAGTAAAGTAGTGATCTTATCAACGCACATAGTTGAAGATGTATCTGAGCTTTGCCCGAATATGGCTGTGTTAGCAAGTGGACAAATTTTACTAGAAGGTAATCCAATTGAGCTGACTAATACGCTACAGGGCAAAATATGGCACAAGTCGATGAGCCAAGCTGAAGCTGTCGAACTCGAACAGTCGTTACCTGTGATCGCGAAACGTTTGTTTGCAGGAAAAACATTACTTAGTGTATTTGCTGACGACGCCCCGCAAGGTTTTGAGTCAAAACCAGCTGATTTAGAAGACGTCTATTTTTCAACATTGCATAAACATCGCAATAAAGCAGCATAAGGATACTGATTATGTTGTTTAACATGGTACGATTTGAGCTGCGCTATTTTATGCGTCAGCCCTCATTCTATATTACGTCACTTATTTTGTTTTTCCTTACTTTTATGGCGTCGGTGTCTGACTCGGTGCAAATAGGTGGAAGCAGCAATGTAAATATAAATTCTCCTTACGCAATTTTGCAAGTTATCGCGATTATGTCGGTGTTTGCTATTTTTTTAGTGGTCAACTTTGTAGGTAGCTCCGCTATTCGTGATGACGTGAGTAAGCTCAACGAGTTAGTCTTGAGTAAGCCATTAAATATCGCTCAGTATAGAGCGGGTCGATTTATCGGGGCTTATTTGGTCACGCTATTAGTGTTTTCAACTACTATGTTGGGTGTGTGGGTTGGCAGCGGTTTTGGTAGCTTAATGGGCTGGTTAGATAGTGAAATGGTTGGTGAAAATAAACTAAGTTATTATTTAGTGCCTTTCTTTTATATTGCTGTTCCTTCTTTATTTGTTATCTCGTCATTAATCAATGCTGTTGCAATGCGCTTTCGCAGCATGGTGACGCTCTATCTAGTCGCCGTTGCCTTACTTATTAGTTATTTGGTTGGATCGAATATCTTCTCTGATATTCAATATCGCGAAATCTCAGCTTATTTAGATATGTTTGGTATGTCTGCAATGAGAATGCAAATGGAATATTGGACAATAGCACAGCGCAATGTGATGGAAATTACATTAACTGATCAGCTATTACACAATAGGTTAATTTGGGTCGGTATTGCCTTGGTGGCATTAGTAACTGCAGCGCTCAATACATCCCATCACTTAGTGCAAAAGCAAAAAGTGAAAGGCAAAGCTAATAAGGATAATAATACCAATTCTGCAGCCGCTCTTAGTTTTAATATAAAGGCAAAGGCGACGGGAAGTAATGCATGGTCACAGTTTTCTACGCGAACTGTTTTTGAAGTCAAACAAGTTATAAAAAGCTATTCGTTTGGTATTTTACTTATTTTATCTTTAGCGACATTAATTCCTGCGTTAGTAGGTTCAATGGGTGCATACGGAACGGATGTTTGGCCTGTCACCTTTAGAATGGTTGAGCTTATTCAAGGTAGCTTTGGCATATTGATGATGATTGTACTCGTTTATTATTGTGGTGAACTTGTATGGCATGATCGTGAATCACGAATGGCCGAAATTGTTGACGCTTACCCCGTTGCGAATTGGGTGTTCTGGGGCTCTAAATATGTAGCGTTGAGTGCAGTTTTATTATTGTTATGCGCATTTGGTTCTGTGGTGACATTGTTTTATCAAATGATCATGGGCATGGCGAACTTTGATATTGCACAGTATGTAATAAGGCTCGGTTATTTATTTGTACTTGTGCTTGTTTTCCAAGGTGGCTTTGCTTTTTTATTACAGGTAATTAGCCCTAATAAATACGTAGGTATGGGTTTGTATGTGCTTTACTTTATCGCTACTTTGGTGATGAGTAACTATGGTTTTGAGCATAACATGTTTGCTATTGGTAGCACGCCAGATGCGCCTTATTCAGATATCAATGGTTATGGCCATTTTTTAACTGCTGTACATTGGTACAATTTGTACTGGTTAGGTTTTAGTATGATCATTGCCGCACTTAGCTATGCACTTTGGCCGCGTGGGGCTGGGCAAGATTTAAAAGCGCGGGTTAAGTTATTAGGCTATCAGCTTGGCAACTCGGGTAAAGTGGTTATGGTATGTGGAACACTTATTTTTGTTGGTACGGGTAGCTATATTTACTACAACACAAAGGTGCTTAACCCATTTATAACCAGTGATCAGTATGAAGACTTGCAAGAGCAATATGAGCGTGAGTTTGGTCAATTTGTTGATGCAGCCGTGCCTATTCCAACTGATGTTGTTGTTACTGCAAATATCTATCCTCAAGAGCGCCGTATTACAGCAACCGTGGTAATGCAGGTAGAGAATAAATCGCAACAACCTATTACGCGATTATTGGTAAATAAGCCTGATCATACTCATAACTGGAGTGTTGAAGTTGATGGCGGGCAACTAGGCGAGTTGAACGAACTTTACCGTCATGCTTGGTTGGATTTTGCACAGCCAATGCAACCAAACGAAAGCCGTGAAATTGTGATGAGCGTAGAGCGTTATACTAAAGGGTTTGTAGATAGAGGCAGTGATGAACGACTTGTGTATAACGGTACATTCATTGATAACACGGCTTTGTTCCCAAGTTTTGGTTATTCCTTTGGTAAGCAAATACAAGATAAAAATGAGCGTCGTCAAAGAGGTTTACCAGAATTAAAGCGTGGCAATAAAATTGAAGAAACGCAGTATCACAACCAACCTTTGTTTGCGGATAATTATGTAAGTTTTGCAGCAACAATTACCACCGATGAGTCGCAAATTGCGATGGTGCCAGGTTACTTGCAATCACAAAGTACTAAAGACGGTCGCACAACTTTTGTATATGAAATGGATGCACCTATGTTGCATTTCTATAATTTGCTATCGATGGAACTTGAGGTCAAAAAAGAGCTACATAATGGCGTAAACATAGAGGTGTACCATCATAAAGATCATGCTTGGAATGTAGATACGATGATTCAATCTACCAAAGATTCTTTAGATTATTTTTCCAAAGAGTTTGGCCCCTATCAGCATAAGCAAATGCGTATTATTGAGTTTCCTCGCTATCGTAGTTTTGCACAGAGTTTTGCTAATACAGTACCGTATTCTGAAAATATGGGGTTTATTACCGATACGCGTGATCCAGATAATATTAATTTTCCTTACTATGTAACATCGCATGAATTGGCGCACCAGTGGTGGGCGCATCAGGTGATAGGCGCGAACGTTGAGGGCTCTAATATTTTATCTGAAATGCTATCGCAATATGCAGCGATCATGGTGATGAAAGAAAAGTATGGTGAAAACAATCTGCGTAAATTCTTAAAGTACGAACTTGATCGCTACTTATTCGGGCGCACGACAGAACCTTATGAGGAACGTACACTTGCACGCGCCGCAGGGCAGCAATATATCCACTATAACAAAGGTGCCGTGGTAATGATGGCCATACATGATTTGTTAGGTGAGCAGCGCGTAAATGCCGCTTTGCGAGCATTTTTACAAGATTACCAATATGCGCAAGAACGTTACCCAACCACGTTAGACTTTATTGCCTATCTAAAGCGAGGAACGAGTGAGCAAGAGCGGGCATTTATTGAAGATCAGTTTAATGCCATTACGTTATATGATTTAAAAATCAGTGATGTTGATGTACAAGAGGCTGAATCAGCAGGTGAGGAGCACACCATTACATTGACCATTTCTGCAGCGAAGAAACATGCCGATGGTGAAGGTAATGAAGTGGATGTCCCGCTTATACAAATGATAGATGTTGCTTTATTTAGCGCAGATCCTAATGAGATACATGACACAGATACTGTTATCTATATGCAAAAACATGAGATTAAAACGGGTGAAAACACCCTTATATTAAAAGTAACTGAGTTGCCTAAATATGCCGGAGTAGACCCATTTATCAAATTAATAGATAAGAAAAGCGGAGATAACATCAAAGCATTATAAATACAAAAGGCCTCCCAGGAGGCCTTTCTCTTAGGTGTGGGAGCCTATACCAAACTACCTCAATATGCAGGCTTCAGCGTTTCACCGGGGCTTAATATCAAGGCGTTACTTTATAATAATGGTAGTCCCTTTTTAAAAGTAATCTCTTTTAAAAAAGTAATCCCGCAGAGAGTAAGTACGTGTGAATTGCCCAACGACGCTCACATCGTGAGGTGGTTTGGGTATTTAAATCGAGCATGAGTAATCTCTAGTTTACATTATGGGAATGTTAAGCTTTTTTGATTGTTATTAAATCATTGTGTTAGCTAAATATTAGGCTATATTAATTTTATAGTGTGACTTTAAAGTAGTGCAGTTAGCAGTAGTCAAGCTTGTAAAATATACAGAATACCTGTTCACCTCTCCTAAGAGTGAAATCGAAGCCGCATTTACTGCGGCTTTTCTGTTTCTCTAAATTGCGTCAATTCAACAGTCAACCAGTCGTTAGCTGTCAGCTTAGTGCCATCAGTTAGGGTAACTGTGTAGACCTTACCGCTCCATGAGCTTTTACTGGCTAAGTTTTCGATAAAATCATCCGCTGTTTTTGCGTACCGCTGTGCTTTTTTGTATTTCATGGCTAGGTGGTCTGCTGCCTCTTGGCTGGTGTGCTTATCACCATTTCGGATAAAAACAGCATTACTTTTTGCGATGAAGCTAATTAGGTGTTCAACTTCTTGTTCAGGGGTTGCTGCAAAACTTAAATGGCTAAACATTATTAAAATGCAGGCAAAAGGCGCGAGTGTGTTTTTGATTAATTGTTTCATCGTTCATCTCGTTCATGTATTGAAGTGGTTTGGGTATAACAATTTAAATAACGCATGATTATGTAAGTATGGTGCGTTAGGTTCATGATATTGGCAAAAGTTCAGTCCAATAATGAGCAGCCCTAAAGCTTACAGGAGTCTACATTTTTACAACAGTTTCTTACTTATTTTACAGTAAAGGCGAATGTATAATGATGACTTTCCAAACCAACACACAAGGACAAGGCCATGAAGGCTTTTCTAACTACATTATTATTGCTGATACTCTCTGGGTGCTCAGCAGTTACGATTCAGCCACAAAAGATGGCAAAAGTAAGTACCTCGCCAACATATCAAGATAGTCGCCCATTTTTTATGTGGGGACTGGTTGGTGATCAACGTGTTGATGTAAAAAAAGTATGTGGTGAGCAAGCTGTTGTACAGATGCAGTCGCAGCAAACTTTTACAGATGGGGCACTGGGGTTAGTTACCTTGGGCATCTATTCACCTCATACAATTAAAGTGTGGTGTGATGAACAGAAAAACAAAGGAGCGGGGATATGAAAAATATAGCACAATTAATGCTGGGTGTAGCATTTATAGCACTGACGGGTTGTACTAACATCCATTTTGATAACGGTCAGTATGATGACTTGGCTACCAATCATAAAAGTGAGCAATGGCATCATAACTTTGCAGCTGCACTTTATGAAGGATCAGATACTGTTGATTTATCAGATGTTTGCCCTGATTCGCAATGGCAAAGTGTACATACCTATAAATCATTTTCCAATGGCGTGGCTGAGCTCGTTGTGAATGAAGTAGGCCCTGCTTGGTACCCTAAAACAGTAGAAGTAAGCTGCGCTAAGGTACCTTATAAAGTGCAATGATCATTCGTAGCGTAATGCATCTATTGGGTTTAGCCTTGCAGCTTTTATCGCGGGGGCTAATCCAAACACGATCCCAATTAACGAAGTAAAACCGAACGACAGCATAACGGCCCAAGCCGGTATATACGCATCCGGCATACTGGGCATTGATAATGAGATCAATGTTGCAGCCCCATAACCAATAGCAAGACCAATTAAACCACCAAATAACGACAATACTACAGCTTCAACTAAAAACTGGAGCATAATAAACCCTGGGGTTGCGCCAAGTGCTTTGAGTGTACCAATAACACGCGTGCGCTCTGTTACTGATACTAGCATAATATTCATAACACCAATGCCGCCAACAATGAGACTAATCCCGACTATCCCAGCTGTTATAGCGGTGGCACTGCCTGTAAATTTATCAACATTCGCGCGGGCTTTTTCAGCGGTTTCAAATTCAAAGTCATTTTCATCATCATCTTTAAGTTTGTGTAATTGACGTAAAATTCGAGTGATTTTGGCCAGTACCAACTCTTCATCGCTGCCTTCTTTAAGCCTAAACATTATTTGTACATTACTACTGCTGTTCGCGCCTTCTAGTGCGCTCATTGTACTGATAGGAATATTTATATAATCATCTTGATCAAAGCCTAGCAAGCTGCCTTGTTTTTCGGCTACACCGATAATTCTAAACCATTCACCACCGAGCTTAATATACTCGCCAACAGGGTTCTCTGGTAAATTAAGTTTTTCGATGATGGAGGGGCCAATAAAAGCGACGCGACGGCGTTTTTCATCGTCTTCCGCACGAATGAAACGACCAAGTTCAGGGAACGTTCTATAGGCTTTTTGATAATCTTGCTCTGTTCCCATAACACGTGATGAGTGGCTTTTGTTACCATATTCAGCACCACCAGAAAAGCGCCAAGTAAACATTAAAGCGGTAAATGTTTCAGCTTCCTTTACTCGGGCTTTTAAGGTTAAAAAGTCTGTGTAAGTTAGCTTGGCGTTTTTGCCAACCATTTCTTGTTCAATACTGGTAAATGGCTTAATAGAAGTTACATCTGGTGCCATGTCGGCTAATTGATCGTTAATCTGTTTGGTAAAACCCTGCATAACAGCAACCACAGTTATAACTGCGGCCACCCCAATGATGATCCCTAAGCAGGTTAAGGCACTGCGCATTGCGTTGGCCTTAATGGCCATTAATGCAGCTTTAGTGCCTTCTATGATAGCAATGGCGGATTTAAACATTTTGTTTTTCTCCCGTACCTTTGCGTACATCGCTGACAACTTTACCATCGACTAAGCGAATGACACGTTGGCAGTGATCAGCAATCTCTTGTTCGTGAGTTACCAATATAATGGTATGGCCTTCGTTATGTAGCTCATCGAATAAAGCCATAATCTCGGTGGTGGTTTTACTATCTAGGTTGCCAGTTGGTTCATCGCCAAGCAAAATATGTGGCTTAGTCACTAAGGCACGGGCAATGGCAACACGTTGGCGCTGGCCACCCGAAAGCTGGTTTGATAGGTGATTTACTTTATCGCCAAGGCCTACTCGTTGTAATGCTTCGAGTGCTTTTTCTTTACGTTGCTTAGCAGGAATAAACCGATAAACCAAAGGTTGCATAACATTTTCGAGTGCGGACGCACGAGGCAACAGATTGAAGCTTTGAAAAATAAAGCCCACACTTTCATTGCGCTGATGAGCAAGTTCGGTTTCAGTCATGCTTTTTACGAGCTTATCTTTTAAAAAGTAGTCACCGCTGGTTGGTGTATCTAAACAGCCAAGTAAGTTCATTAGCGTTGATTTGCCAGAACCCGAAGGGCCAATAATAGCAACGTATTCGTTTTCTTCAATTACAACGTTTACATCATCAAGGGCCTTAAATATTTGATCACCCATTTTGTATTGCTTGTTAATGTACTCAAGCTTAATGACCGCAGACATTATTTAGCATCCTTGGCGATAGATTGTTTAATTTTTACTGTATCGTTTTCTTTTAACTTACTAACAGGGCGAGCAGGGCCAATCACTATACGCTGACCTTTATCCAAACCACTAGTGACCGCTTGTTCAATATCAGATGAAATACCAACTTTTACGTACGTTTTAGTAACGGTGTTGTCATCATTTAAGCGCCACACAAAATATTTGTCATCTTCTTTTTGTATTGCTTCAATAGGTAGTTTTAAGCCATCAACCGCGATACTTGTCGCAATTTCAGCGCGACAGCTCATACCTGCATATAATTGTCGATCAGTGTTATCCAGCAATACTTTTACTCTGAATGAGAGCCCTTGCGAACCAACTTGGTTTTTAGCCGAAGTACCAATGTTAATGACTTTGCCAGTAAAAGGTTGATTTGGGTAAGCGGCTGCGTATATATCAGTATGTTGGTCGAGTTTAATACCAGCAATATCGGTTTCATCAACTCTTAACTCAGCTAAAATAGCACTAGGATCAGCAACAAGCATAAGATCTGAGCCAATAATATTGGTTGTACCAGCAATCACAGTTTCGCCTTCTTTAATATTTACTGAGGCTAACAAACCGCTCATTGGGGCACGAAATACACTTTTACTGAGTCTATCTTCAGCAATAGATAGTGAAGCTTTAGCTTGATTATAGGCCTCACCTCGCGCTTCAATGTCTATTTTTGCAAGATCTCTTGCGTTTTTCAGATTTTCATACACTTCTTGACCAGCGAGGCCTACATCATAAAGCTCTTTTTGACGCTTTAATTGGCGTTCAATATTCAGCAGGCGAGTTTTACTGTGTTTAATCTCTATTTCGCTGGCACGTAAAACAGCTTTGTTACGTGTTACTTCTGATTCAAATGCGGTGGTATCAAGGCGCATTAGAATATCGCCTTGTTGTACACTCTGTCCTTCCTCAACAAATACTTTGTCTACACGGCCTGTTACCTCAGAGCGCAGCTGTACTTGCGTGTTAAAAACCAAGTTACCAGAGGCCATAATAGAATCTGCAATACTGCCTTGTTCCACGGTTGCAATGTTAACCTCGGCTAGATCTTCATTGCCGGTGATTTGCTTAGATACAATAAGAGCAATAAAAGCGCTGATCGCAAGGGTAACTATAATTGCTTTTTTCATTTTACTTCCTGTTAATACGCAATAGGCAGGCTATTACACCTGCCTTTATTTTTATACTAGAGAGATGATCGCCCAAATACCAAATATGATTACATTTGGTAAAGCAGCAAACAAAATAGCTTTATTCAAACTAAAATTAGTCCAGCACTTTAAACCAATGGCTGCCAGTGCAATGCCCCAAACAGTAAATATACTAATGGCTTCTGTTAGCGAATAGAGAGAGTGACCAAGTGGTAGCCCTAAAATCAATTGATTAATCGAAGCGTAGTTAAAAATACTCATTGAAAGCTGATCCGTACTGGCTGTAAGTACTAAAGCTAATATACCCAAGCTTGAGATAACTGCTGGCATCATGGTCCAAACACCAAAACCATACCAAGCCCCATAGCTATGCTGAGCATCTGGATCTTGTTTGGAAACTAATAAATAGTAGCCGGCAATGAGCGCATTCATGATGATTATGGCAAAAAGGCCACCGCCAATTGCAAACCATACTTGGCTATCAATACTTTGCTCCATACTTTGGCGGATCATTTTTTGCTCACCAATCGTGGCATCAATACTGGCTGCGGCTACTTGCTCTTCTAGAATAAACTGTGAGTCCGCATTGGTATAAAATACGTATGTACTAATAGCAAGTGCTGTAGCTATTAATGTAAAGGCAAGCCAAGACCAGCCTTTTGCGTCTTTTAAGCCATTAAAGGTTTTGCTTGGGCTGATAAAAATATCAACACATGCAGATAGGGCGTTTGATGAGCTCATTGTTATTATTCCTTTATTAATCATTTATAGGTACAAATATTATTGCTATTAATACCTTATTAAGAGGGTAGAATAAAGCATAACTCATGTGTGATGAGAGTTAAATTGTAACGGCTTATTAACACAGGCTTAACGGCAAGGAAGTAAGCAATAACAGTAAGGTAAATTATGACTAACACAGAACGAAAAATAGATGAATTGGTACTTGGTTTTTGGCGGTTATTAGATTGGAAAATCTCTGCGCAGCAATGCTTAAGCTTTCTAGAGCAAGCTATAGATGCAGGTGTAAAGCACACTGATCATGCTGATATTTATGGCGAGTATGGCTGTGAAGCGCAGTTTGGTAAGGCGTTGTTATTAAAGCCAAGCATTCGTGATGATATTAAAATTATTACCAAGTGCGGTATTAAGCCCGCATTTCCAAGCTTGGGGTTGGCGGGTCAGGCAAACCATTATGATTCAAGTGCGCGGCATATTATAGCTTCAGCGCAGCAATCCCTTAAGCATTTTAATACAGATCGTTTAGATGTATTACTTATTCATCGTCCCGATTATTTAATGAATGCCGACGAAATGGCCAAAGCATTTACTACCCTAAAGCAAAGTGGCGATGTGTTGGAATTTGGCGTATCTAACTTTACGCCATCGCAATTAAGCTTATTACAATCACGCTTGGATTTTGAACTAGTCACTAATCAAATTGAGTTTTCACCCTATGAAATGAAAGCGCTGGATGATGGCAGTTTGGATCAATGCCAGCTACTTGATATCAAGCCTATGTGTTGGTCACCATTAGCAGGCGGGCGCATCTTTGCGGATAGCGATGATAAAGCCATTCGCTTGCGCCACGTACTTGAGCAAGTTGGCAGAGAAATTGGTGCAAGTTCAATAGATCAAGTTGTTTATGCGTGGTTATTAATGCATCCAAGCTCACCATCAGTGGTACTGGGCACGGGCAATATCAAACGTGTTGAGTCTGCGGTTGCAGCTAAACAATTAAAACTCAGCCGTGAGCAATGGTATCGGATTTGGCAAGGTTCAACAGGGCATAGTGTGCCGTGAGCATCGCTCACGATGCGTGCTATTTATTCCATCGCAAGAGTTAATTGGCTAGGGTCTTCAGTTGCAATATATAAAGCTTTTAATTTTTTATCGCCATTCTCTGTTTCAGTAAATTCCTGAAAAGAATAGCTTTTTGAAAAACTAGAAATAGTATCAATAGATTTTTGATTACTGCTTTGTGTGTAAGTAAGTTCTAACGCGCAAACCTTTCCTGCACACTCTAGGTCTTGCTGTAAAATGGTAACGTCTTTTAATTCATTTATAATAAATTCGTTTAGCTTATCTTTACGGATCTGGGCAACTTCAGAGTATTCAATATCAGACATGCGTTGCAGCAATAGTGAAGTATCATTTTTAAATACGTCATCTAATGCTTTTTTTGAAACAAATTCTTGGCCATCTTTGGTAGAGACAAACTCATCAGAGAAAACGTTATGGCTTGAAATAGGCGGTTTAGATATCGCTGTCACTTTTTGCTCTATAATTTTGTGTTGATTGACTTCGGCATGAGAAGCTTTATTTAATAGAGTTTTTTTCTCAATTTTGGGCTTAGCATCCTCATTACTTAGGCTGGTTTCATCAGTTGGTTGTGTGTCGTTTAGTGGAAGTTTTGAGGGCTGCCCAGTGCTTAAAATACCAATACCTAAAATGGAGACGATACCAAGAGCAATTAAAATTTTATAATTCATTTTACTATCCTTAGAAAAGAAAGGTATATGCCTTTCTAAATAACCCTTAATTTTACTTTATAACGCAAGTGATACGACCGCCATCAGAGCAAGAGTAGCTAACAGTGTTGCCATCATGCACAACGGTCATACTACCTGACGTGCAGCCACATGTCATGCTTGCATAACTTAATGAGCTCATTGTAATTAGAGTAAGCGCTAAAATAGAGGAAACTTTCTTTGACAAATTCATAATAATCCTTAATAGTGATTTGGAGTTTAAATGTTATCATATTGTTTTTTTTGTAAATATTCTTTTTGCTGGCTGGTTCATATAAAAAAAAGGGCCTTGCGGCCCTTAGTGTTGCAGCAAGTAACACATTCTTTTTTATAAATTAAAATCGACAGAGTAAGCAACGTAAGCTTTTAAATCTGAGCCATCGATATCGTTATCAGACAGGCCAAGTGTAAAGCCATCTTTAGAGATTGAAATACCGTAGTCGATGATGTTGTCATCGCCTATAAAGTCACCTGAGTAATGGCCAACATGCAATGCCATTTCAGTCCCGTTACTACCAATAGCGAAGCCATAATCAGCGGTTAGGTATAAAGAGTCACCGAAGTCAGATCCATCACCACTTGCCGCGGACGTTGCCAAAATAGATGCACCAAAGCTGAAACCGCCCATGCTGAGGCTACCGTAAATTTCAGAAAAATCAGCGTCAGCAGATGATGCCGCATCAGGGTATGCGTAATAAATATAACCGACGTCATAACTGATATTTTCGTTAATATCGCCACCAAAGCCTGCATAAAAATCAAGTTCATAGGTCATTTCATCGGCCCAAGATGCATTGGATACCCAAGTACCTGCGTAAAAACCAGACTCGTTTACATAATCAATACCACCAGATATTGCAGCATCACCATTAGTTTGCTCTTGTCCACGCCATAAGTAGTTTGAAGTTGCTGCTACGTTAGCTGTTACTTCTGCATAAGCTGTTGTTGATGTTGTTCCCATTAATGCAAGCGCGCTTATAGCAATCACTGTTTTTAGTCTAATCATGTTTGGTATCCTGTTGTTATGCTGATTTATTGACTCGTAATTATTTTAGTTGGTTGCAGCCTATTAATTGGCGAGCCCTTTTTAGTTGTCTAATAAGATATTAGCAGTGCTTGTGCCAAGTTGAATTGAAATTGCACATTTATATTTTTATCACTTTAAAAACAAAGAGGTGAATTTTTAGAGGGAAGAGGGTGGGTTGTATTAGGTAAGTATTACGCACTTTCTTGGTGCATAAAAAAACCCGCATGCACAAAACGATTGCAGCGGGTTTTTATCAATTTTAATGTAAATTAGCCAAAGATTGTGCGCATTAGGCTAATTGTTTCATTAACTCCACGGCCTTTTTGCACTTCGCTAATAATAGAATCACGTTTGGCACGAATATGCTCAGGCATATCCTCAGCAGCTAGAGCGCGATCAACTAATATTTCAGCTGATTCTTTACCGCGACGAACCTTTTTTGTGCCAGTGCTAGTTGCACGTTTAGGTTTGTTTAGTAGCTTAATGTAGTTAGAGTTCTCTGGTGTGTTTTTATCAGCATAATAAAATAAACAAGGCAGCAGTGCTTTAATCGCAACAAGCTGTTGGTCTAATTCACTTTCGCCATTTGCCATTTTAAACCAAGACATATTATTAATTGTTTGCACAATATCTTGCCAATAGCGTGCAAAGTCACGGTTATTTAATTTGGTAATAGCCAGAGCTGAACAAAGTGCATCTAAGCGAGTGTTATTAATTGGTGTAAATACATCAGGGCGACGCATTGCTAATAGGCGTGTTGCAGGTGCGAGAGTTGGTTTTTCATTACTTTCGTTAAACGCGAGTAAATATTTAACAACAAATTCTTGATAATCAGCTTCAGTTACTTCGCCTTCAAGCGGTATATGCGCGAGTGCATCATCAAATAATGCAGGCAGATCACCCAGCATCAAATGAAAACCTTTTGCGCTTTTTGTTGAACTAAACCATTCTACATCAAAATTGTAGTTACTAGGATCAAGAGACGAAGTGTGTTTACCGCTAAAAGCGAGTAAATCTTCAGGGATCATATCTTTTAATGTTTGTTCACGAATGCTAGCAATATAAGTTGTAAGGCGTAATTGCTCATCAAGCGCTAATACATCTTTATGTTGCTCTATAAAAACACTCACTACAGGCCAAGGGGCTACACGTAGAGTTTTTAACTGCAAAAAGCTAATCGCTGAAATTAATAAGTCATGGAGCTTTTTTAATACAGGTAATTGGGCGCTTTCAAGTAAGTCATAATTAATACGATCGCGACTAGCGTTGAGCAGTTCGTAACACCAACCTAAAAAGTCTTCAGGATGATTTTCTATTTTCACCGCCATTAGATTAAGGCTGAGCTCTGAAGCCTGCTTTAAGATATTTTGATAAATATGACCTTCTTGATCGCCTAATGCCATTTGTGAAGGTGAAATAAGCAGTTTTTTCATGCCGGACGGTACTCCAAGTATATACATTTTTTAGTTGTTTAATTTTAGCGCAAAAAGCCTAAAAACAACAGGGCTATGCATCATACCTAAGAATAAAGGGGATGCAATCTTGCTAATGCAAATCTACACAAGATTGCGTTTAAAGTGTTTAATCACCATCGTCAAGCGTAAAAAGATGCTCAACAGAGGTATTAAAGTGTTGTGCTATCTTCAATGCAATGATCACTGACGGTGTAAAGCGTGATGTTTCGATTGTGCTAATGGTTTTACGAGACACACTAATCGCATCGGCTAGTTCTTGTTGCGACAGTCCTGCAGCTTTGCGAAATTCAGCTATATGGTTGTGCACATTGACTCCTAATCACGACTTTGCCAAAGGGTTGATATGCCATACACCAAAAGTATAATACCTAGGTAAAATATAGCCATATTTGCATGCGAAACCTCGCTAGGTATTGCATCGTTATTATACAAAACACCAAGAAGGCAAACTCCAAATGCACAACTTGTATGTTTGTAGGCATTAGTGTCAATGGTGTTTAGAAACTCATCATTATAGGCATATTTAAAATACATTTTTAACGGGAAGCCTGCTTTAATTATAAAAATAGCAATTACAACCATATAAAATAAAACGCTAATTCCAAGAATTGTCATCTCTTCTATATCATGGTTAGTTAGTGAGTAAACACTGAGAAGTAAACAAACTATGCCAGCGCTTGTACAAAACCATGCATTATGACTCATAAATTTTTCTTCTGTTTTTATATCCTGTTGTTTCATAATATCCATCCTGTGAAAGTTATACTTTTATATATTTTGTAACCTGTAGGTATCAATGTAACCTAAGGGTATCAGCGGGTCAAGTTTTTTTGTAACCTAAAGGTATCAAAATGTTTCAGTGACTATTCATGTCATTAATATAGACTGAGGAAAATTCATTTTTTACAGGCGGAGCAATGCTTTTGGGTCTTACTCCCGCTATTATAAGAACATCATTTGCACATTCGAAGGATCATCATGAAAACCCTACTCAAAGTAATTGGTGTAATAATCTTGCTGTTCGTAGCTTTAATCGTCGCGGCACCTTTTTTAATACCAACAGACGCAATCTTTAATAAAGTCTCGCTGCAGGTTGAACAAACCACAGGACGTACATTAACGATTAAAGGGGATAAAACATTATCGGTTTTTCCTTCATTAAAGCTTGAACTTGAAGATGTGCATTTTGCCAATATGAAAAGCGGCTCACGTGCAAATATGGCAAGTATGCAGCAACTTGCGATTCACATCCCATGGTTTTCATTATTTGGTGGTGAGCTGAAACTAGAGAAGTTTGTGATCAATGAGCCAGATATTCTACTTGAAACGGATAAAAACGGTAAAGCTAATTGGCAACTATTTGATGCGGTAGCAAAACCTGCTGAGCAACAGCAAAATGGTGATGCAGTTAAATTACCTGAAAATTTTGATATTTCGTTAGGGGAAGTGGCTATCTATGGTGGAAAGTTTGTTTACTTAGATGGAAAAACAGGGGGGAAGCAAGAAATAAACGACCTCGAACTAGCTATATTATTACCTTCACTTCATAAAACACTAGAAGTGAAAGGTGCCATTACCTACATGCAAGAACGTTTTGAGCTTGATGTGACGGTTGATAATCCGGCCAAAGTAATTGAAGGGGATACATTTAATGTAACCAAAAATATTACATCAAAGTTAGTAGATGTCGAATTTAAAGGTTCTATTGCAGGTCAAGGTAAGGATATTCAAGGTCAATTGGCACTTAGTGGTGACTCAGTTAAAGATATCGCCAAATGGCAAGGTGTTGACCTTAATGCGAAAGACAATGCCTTTAACGCATTTAGTGTTAGCGGTAAAATGCGTATGAAAGATGATAGGTTTAATTTATCTGAATTGATTGCTACATTGGATGAATTAGAGGTTAAAGGTAAAAGCGAGCTTAGCTTAGGTAAGCGTTTAGCTGTTAATGCTGATATAGATTTAGGCATGCTTGATTTAAACCCTTACTTACCTGAAGCGGTTGCTCAAACCGAAACTCCAGAATCTTCAAGTGATGCACCAGCACAGCCTATAGTTTGGGATACTACCAAAATAGATTTAAGTGGCTTAAATGCCCTTGATGCAAATATCGTGATCCGTTCAAGTGGTTTAAAAGCAAATGAGATAAAACTTGGTGCAAACCAATTCACAGTAAACCTTAAAAATGCAGTAGCAAAAATTAGTCTTGATAAATTTGCAGCGTATAAAGGTAATGGCAAAGGCATAATAACGGTTAATGCAAAGCAAACGCCTTATAAAATCAGCACTAACTTTTCATTAGCTAAAATAGATGCACAACCTTTACTAACTG
Source organism: Pseudoalteromonas neustonica (assembly GCF_001653135.1). Classification (GTDB taxonomy): domain Bacteria; phylum Pseudomonadota; class Gammaproteobacteria; order Enterobacterales; family Alteromonadaceae; genus Pseudoalteromonas; species Pseudoalteromonas neustonica. The sequence goes on along the minus strand of NZ_BDDS01000018.1, from coordinate 10,166 downwards.
ATGCCGCAGGTTTTGATAAATTGATCGGTAAAGGCTCACTTAATTGGGATTTATCGACGTCAGGGCAAAGTCAAAAAGACTTTATGGGGGCACTACAAGGTAAGTTAGCCTTTGAGTTTGCTGACGGGGCAATAAAAGGCGCAAATATTGCTGAAATGGTACGCAAAGGCAAAGAGCTTATAAAAGGCAACTTCGGCGCTGTCTCTGAAGGACTCGATACGGGCTTTGATAATTCACAGCAGACTGACTTTTCGGCGTTAACGGGTAGCTTTAATTTTACGAATGGCGTGGGTAAAAATACAGACTTGAGCTTATTGAGTCCATTGGTGCGCATTAGTGGTGAAGGGGATGTCAATTTGCCTGCTGCTACTGTTAACTATCGGTTAGTCACAGGTATCGTCGATTCACTTGAAGGTCAGGGCACGACTGATAATAGCACTGGCTTTAAAGTACCACTGCGTATCAAGGGGCCATTTCACGATGTTAGTATTAGTTTAGATGTGAGTAAAGCAGCTAAAGATGAAGTCAAAGAAAAAGCAAAAGATAAAATCAAAGATAAACTAAAAGGTTTATTTGGCTAACCTTTACTGTATTTATTCGTAGAAAAAACAATCAGGGTATAAAAATACCCTGATTGTTTTATAAACAGCTGTTAAATAGCAAAATATACTCCCCTCCAAGATTACCTAGTGCTGTAATTCTAAATTAATTAAAAAATAACCTATCGCTACCCCTTCAATGCTGGTACAATTGCCCGCCCTTAAGAGACAACACTGTTGTTTTTTGAGTGGTTTTTAATCTAAATGTCTTGATTTTAAACAAATTTAAGACAATTTGTTATAACTACACCGGAGGTCATTAACATGATCCAAATGCAAACTCAGCTGGAAGTTGCTGATAACAGCGGCGCTCGCAAAGTGCAGTGTATAAAAGTCCTTGGTGGTTCACACCGTCGCTACGCAGCGATTGGCGATATCATTAAAGTTTCTGTAAAAGAAGCTATTCCTCGCGGTAAAGTGAAGAAAGGTGATGTTAAAAACGCGGTAGTTGTGCGTACCAGAAAAGGTGTTCGCCGTCCAGATGGTTCTTTGATCCGTTTTGACAGCAACGCGGCTGTTATCTTAAATGATAACTTGCAGCCAATTGGTACACGTATTTTCGGCCCTGTGACTCGCGAGCTTCGTAATGATAAGTTCATGAAAATCGTTTCACTAGCCCCAGAAGTACTGTAAGGAGCCAATCATGGCAGCAAAAATCCGTCGTGATGACGAAGTAATCGTACTAGCAGGTAAAGACAAAGGTAAGCGCGGCAAAGTGCTTTCAGTTGTTACTGAATCTGGTCGAATCTTTGTCGAAGGCATAAACTTGATCAAGAAACACCAAAAGCCGGTTCCACAATTGAACCAAGCTGGCGGCATTGTTGAGAAAGAAGCGTCTATGGATGCATCAAACGTTGCGATCTTCAACTCGGAAACGGGTAAAGCAGATCGTGTAGGTTTCAAGATTGAAGATGGTAAGAAATTACGTATCTTTAAATCTACTGGTAAAACTATCTAATAGTTGGAGTAGAATGATGGCGAAACTGCATGAAGTATATAAAGACACAGTAGTTGCTGAACTTCAAGAGAAGTTTGGTTTCAGCTCTGTCATGCAAGTCCCTCAGATCGAAAAGATCACATTGAATATGGGCGTGGGCGAAGCCCTAGCTGACAAGAAGATTTTAGATCACGCTGTTGCTGATCTAGCTGCAATCTCTGGTCAGAAACCTTTAATCACTAAAGCACGCAAATCTGTTGCTGGCTTTAAAGTGCGTGAAGGCTACCCGATTGGTTGTAAAGTAACCCTACGCGGCGAGCGTATGTGGGACTTTTTTGAGCGTTTGGTTTCAATCGCTATCCCACGTATCCGTGACTTCCGTGGTGTGAGTGCTAAGTCTTTTGATGGACGTGGTAACTACAGCATGGGCGTACGTGAACAAATCATCTTCCCAGAAATTGATTATGATAAAGTAGACCGTGTACGCGGTATGGATATCACAATCACTACATCTGCGAAAACAGATGAGGAAGGCCGTGCGTTGTTAGAAGCGTTTAACTTCCCATTTAAGAAATAAGGGTAGGGTTATGGCAAAGAATTCTATGAAAGCGCGCGAAGCAAAGCGCACTAAATTAGTTGCTCAGTTCGCTGAAAAGCGCGCAGCACTAAAAACTATCATCAGTGATGTGAAAACATCTGACGATGATCGTTGGGACGCAGTACTTAAGCTACAAGCTTTACCGCGTGATTCTAGCCCTGCACGTCAACGTAATCGTTGTAACATTACGGGCCGCCCACATGGTTACCTTCGCAAATTCGGCATGAGCCGTATTAAAGTTCGCGAAGCAGCTATGCGCGGTGAAATTCCTGGCCTTAAAAAGGCTAGCTGGTAATAGAATCACGGGAGTAAGACTATGAGCTTGCAAGATCCTATCGCGGATTTGTTCACACGAATTCGTAACGGTCAGTCAGCGAAGAAAGTATCTGTAACGATGCCTAATTCAAAGCTGAAAGTAGCATTAGCTAAAGTATTAAAAGATGAAGGTTATATCACTGATTTCGAAATCAATGGTGATGTTAAACCTGAGCTTTCTATCGAGTTGAAATACTTCGAAGGCAAAGCTGTTATTGAAAATATCCAGCGTGTTAGCCGCCCTGGTTTACGTATCTATAAGAGACGTGACGAATTACCAAAGGTAATGGGTGGTCTAGGTATCGCTATCGTATCAACTTCTAAAGGCCTAATGACAGACCGCGCCGCACGTAGTGCTGGTGTTGGTGGTGAAATCATTGGTTTTGTAGCTTAATCGGAGGGGAACTATGTCTCGCATAGCAAAGGCACCAATTAATGTTCCTGCCGGTGTAGAAGTTACATTAAAAGGCCAGGACATCACAGTTAAAGGCAAAAACGGCGAATTAACGCGTACTATCAACTCAGCTGTTGAAGTACAACTTAACGACAACGTTATTACAACTTTACCTCGTGAAGGCGTAGCCAATGCATGGGCACAAGCAGGTACTGCTCGCGCTCTTATCAACAACATGGTTGTTGGTACGCATGAAGGTTACGAGAAGAAACTTCAGTTAGTAGGCGTTGGTTACCGTGCAGCAGCAAAGGGTAAAGTTTTAGACTTAACTCTTGGTTTCTCACATCCAGTTAATTTCGCAGTTCCTGAAGGAATTACGATTGAAACTCCAAGCCAAACAGAAGTTCTAGTTAAGGGCGTAGATAAGCAGTTAGTTGGTCAAACAGCTGCTAACATTCGTGCATACCGTAAACCTGAGCCTTATAAAGGTAAGGGTGTTCGTTATTCAGATGAGAATGTACGCCGTAAAGAGGCTAAGAAGAAGTAAGGTAAGACGATGGATAAAAAAACAGCTCGTCTACGTCGTGCTAAACGCACTCGTAGAAATTATATTGAACAAGGCACAACGCGTCTTGTTATCCACCGCACGCCACGTCACATATACGCTCAAGTAGTTACTGCTGAGGGTAATGTACTGGCTGCTGCTTCTACTGTTGAAAAAGCTATTAGCGAAACAGTTAAAGGCACAGGCAACCTAGCAGCTGCGCAAGCAGTTGGTAAAGCGGTTGCAGAACGTGCGGCTGACAAAGGCATCGAAAAGATTGCTTTTGATCGCAGTGGCTTTAAATATCACGGCCGTGTGAAGGCGCTAGCTGATGCTGCGCGTGAAGCCGGTTTGCAATTCTAGGAGTAGACAATGGCTAACGTAGAAGCAAAGCAACAACAGCCTGATCTAGCTGAAAAGCTAATCGCGGTAAACCGTGTGTCTAAAGTAGTTAAAGGTGGTCGTATCTTTAGCTTCACTGCACTAACAGTAGTTGGTGACGGCGCAGGTAAAGTAGGTTTCGGTTATGGTAAAGCTCGTGAAGTTCCAGCTGCTATTCAAAAAGCAATGGAAAAAGCACGTCGCAACATGATCAACGTAGACCTAAATGGCAACACATTACAGCACCCTGTTAAAGGGCGTCATGCTGGTTCACTAGTGTTCATGAAACCAGCCTCTGAAGGTACTGGTATCATCGCAGGTGGCGCTATGCGTGCAGTACTTGAAGTGACTGGTGTGCAGAACGTACTTTCTAAATGTTACGGTTCTACTAACCCGATCAACGTTGTACGTGCAACGATCTCAGCTCTTGAGAATATGAATTCTCCTCAGTCGATCGCTGCTAAACGTGGTCTTCGAGTAGACGAGATTCTGGGGTAAACCATGGCTAATAAAACTGTAAAAGTAACACAAGTAAAGAGCTCTATCGGTCGTTTACCGAAGCATAAAGCTACATTACGCGGTCTTGGTTTACGTCGTATCAATCACACTGTTGAGTTAGAAGACACAGCATGTGTGCGTGGTATGATTAACCGAGTTTCATACATGGTTAAGGTTGAGGGGTAATTCGAATGCATTTGAATACACTTTCTCCTGCTGCAGGTTCTAAATCTGCTCCAAAACGTGTTGGTCGTGGTATCGGTTCTGGTCTAGGTAAGACTGGTGGTCGTGGTCACAAAGGTCAAAAGTCACGTTCTGGCGGTAAAGTACGCGTTGGTTTTGAAGGCGGTCAAATGCCTATGCAACGTCGTCTACCTAAGTTTGGTTTCACTTCTCGCAAATCTTTAGTATCTGCAGAAATAAACCTATACGAAATCGCTAAAGTAGAAGGCGATGTGGTAGACCTAAGTACGTTACAAGCAGCTGGTCTAGTTAAAAAGAACGTTCTGTTCGTTAAAGTTGTTAAATCTGGCGAAGTTTCACGCGCAGTTACTGTAAAAGGCCTTAAAGCCTCTAAAGGTGCTCGCGAAGCTATTGAAGCTGCCGGAGGCAAGGTAGAAGACTAAGGAAGTACTAATGGCTAAACCAGGTCAAGATATACAAAGTGCACAAAGTGGGCTTTCGGAATTGAAACGTCGATTACTATTCGTATTGGGCGCTATCATTATTTACCGTCTAGGTTCATTTGTGCCGATCCCTGGGATTGACGCCGCTGTACTTGCCGATTTCTTCGAGCAACAAAAGGGCACCATTGTTGAAATGTTTAACATGTTCAGCGGTGGTGCGCTTGAGCGCGCTTCAGTGTTAGCACTGGGTATTATGCCTTACATCACAGCTTCAATTATTACGCAACTATTAACGCATATGTATCCTCCGTTTATAGAGCTTAAGAAAGAAGGTGAACAAGGGCGTAAGAAAATAAGCCAGTACACACGCTATGGCACGCTTTTGCTTGCTACTATCCAATCAATCGGTATTGCCACAAGTTTACCGGGTATGATGGACGGGTTAGTTGTTAACCCTGGTATGGGTTTCTATTTCACCGCAGTGGTGAGTTTAGTAACAGGTACCATGTTCCTGATGTGGTTGGGCGAGCAAATTACTGAACGAGGTATCGGTAACGGTATTTCAGTTCTAATATTTGTTGGTATTGTAGCTAACCTGCCGTCTGCTATCGGTTCGACAGCCGAAATGGCGCGCCAAGGTGACATACATGTTTTAGCATTGTTATTGATTGCGGTAATCGTATTCGCTGTAACTTATCTTGTAGTATTCTTTGAACGTGGGCAACGTCGTATCGTCGTTAACTACGCAAAGCGTCAACAAGGTCGTCAAGTATTTGCTGCCCAAAGCACGCATTTACCACTGAAAGTTAATATGGCGGGTGTTATTCCACCAATCTTTGCTAGCAGTATAATACTGTTCCCTGGTACTATTGCCAGCTGGTTCGGTCAGGGTGAAGGTCCTGTCGCTGATGTGTTACAAGCTATTGCTTCAACGTTGACTCCAGGTCAGCCATTGTATGCATTAGTTTTAGCCGCAGCCATTATCTTCTTTTGCTTTTTCTATACAGCGTTGGTGTTTAACCCACGTGAAACAGCAGATAACCTGAAAAAATCTGGCGCATTTATCCCAGGTATTCGTCCAGGCGAGCAGACATCGAAATACATTGATAAAGTGATGACACGCCTGACATTGGCAGGTGCTTTGTATATAACCTTTATCTGTCTGGTGCCCGAATTCATGACGATGGCATGGCAAACGCCATTCTACTTCGGCGGTACATCAATTTTGATTATCGTTGTTGTCATCATGGACTTTATGGCACAAGTACAAACTCATATGATGTCTCATCAATATGATTCTGTGCTGAAAAAAGCGAACCTTAAAGGCTACGGTCGATAAGGTCAGTTTACGGAGTTGAGCAATGAAAGTACGTGCTTCCGTTAAGAAAATATGCCGTAACTGTAAAGTTATTAAACGTGCCGGTGTTGTACGTGTAATTTGCAGTGAGCCTAAGCATAAGCAAAGGCAAGGTTAATTAATAAGTCGTACAGGCTGAGGTTACTCGGCCTGTGTTTTCAGTAGTGATTTGGTCTTCGTTTGAGTATCCTTACGGGCTCTTCAAACAGATGATAACCGAATTCAAATATAGGAGATGTGTTAGTGGCCCGTATTGCTGGCATTAACGTCCCTGATCATAAACATGCAGTTATTGGTTTAACAGCTATTTATGGCATAGGTAAGACTCGCTCTAAGGCTATCTTAGTAGCGACTGGTATCGCCGAAACCACAAAAATCGGTGAACTTTCAGACGAAACACTTGATGTATTGCGTGAAGCAGTAAGCAAGTACACTGTAGAAGGTGACCTTCGTCGTGAAGTTACTTTGAATATCAAGCGCCTTATGGACCTTGGTTGTTACCGTGGCCTACGTCACCGTCGCTCTTTACCACTTCGTGGTCAAAGAACTAAGACTAACGCGCGTACCCGTAAGGGTCCTCGTAAGCCTATTAAGCGATAAGGGGATAGTATTATGGCTAAGACACCAATTCGTCGTAAAAAGGTTAAAAAGCAAGTTGCTGATGGTATGGCTCATGTTCATGCGTCTTTCAACAACACTATTGTTACAATTACCGACCGTCAAGGTAATGCACTATCATGGGCTACTGCCGGTGGTTCAGGTTTCCGTGGTTCACGTAAATCTACACCATTCGCTGCTCAGGTTGCTGCAGAGCGTGCAGGTACTGCTGCTCAAGAATACGGTTTAAAAAATCTAGAAGTTTTCATCAAAGGTCCAGGTCCAGGTCGTGAATCTGCTGTTCGTGCTTTGAATGCTGCTGGTTACCGTATTACCAACATTACTGACGTGACGCCTATACCACACAATGGTTGTCGTCCACCGAAGAAACGTCGCGTTTAACAATAGGTTAGGAGAAATAACATGGCAAGATATTTGGGCCCTAAGCTCAAGCTGAGTCGTCGTGAAGGCACTGACCTGTTCCTTAAGAGCGGCGTAAGAGCTATCGACTCTAAGTGTAAACTTGAGACTGCACCTGGTCAGCACGGCGCTCGTAAAGGTCGCTTATCTGATTACGGTTTACAATTACGTGAAAAGCAAAAAGTACGTCGTATCTACGGTGTATTAGAAAAGCAATTCCGTAACTATTATAAAGAAGCTGCTCGCCTTAAGGGCAACACAGGTGAAAACTTGTTACAGCTTTTAGAGCAACGTTTAGACAATGTTGTATACCGCATGGGTTTTGCAAGCACACGTGCTGAAGCACGTCAGCTAGTAAGCCACAAAGCGGTTTTAGTTAATGGTCGTGTTGTGAACATTCCTTCATTTGTAATTACTCCAGAAGATGTAGTAGTTATCCGTGAAAAGTCTAAGACACAAGCTCGTATCATCGCTGCTCTAGAACTAGCCGAGCAACGTGAAAAACCGACTTGGGTTGAAGTTGACGGTAAGAAAATGGAAGGTAATTTTAAACGCCTACCTGAGCGTTCAGATCTGTCTGCGGACATTAATGAACAACTAATCGTCGAACTTTACTCTAAGTAAAGTTAAGAGTTAAGAGAGGATAAAATGCAGGGTTCTGTTACAGAATTTCTAAAACCAAGGTTAGTCGATATCGACGCTATAAACCCAACACGTTCTAAAGTTGTTTTAGAACCATTAGAGCGTGGCTTCGGTCATACGTTGGGTAATGCCTTACGCCGTATACTTCTTTCGTCTATGCCTGGTTGTGCAGTTACCGAAGTTGAAATCGACGGTGTGTTGCATGAGTACAGCGCGAAAGAAGGCGTACAAGAAGACATCATTGAAATTCTGTTAAATCTTAAAGGTCTAGCAGTAACTTTAGAAGGTAAAGATGAAGTTTTTCTTACCCTGACTAAGTCTGGTGTAGGCCCTGTGACTGCGGCAGATATTCAGCACGATGGCGATGTAACAATTGCTAACCCAGATCACGTTATTTGTCATTTAACGACAGATAGCAGCGCGATCAGCATGCGAATTCGTGTTGAACGCGGTCGTGGTTATGTGCCGGCATCTAGCCGTTTATCCTCTGATGACGATGAGCGTCCAATTGGTCGATTGTTGCTTGATGCATCATTTAGTCCAGTTGAACGTATTGCGTACTCGGTTGAATCAGCACGTGTTGAACAACGTACAGACTTAGACAAGTTAATCATTGATATGGAAACAAACGGCACTTTAGATCCTGAAGAAGCGATCCGCCGTGCGTCTACTATCTTAGCTGAGCAATTAGAAGCATTCGTAGATTTACGTGATGTTACTGAGCCAGAAGAGAAAGAAGAGAAGCCAGAATTCGATCCTATTCTACTTCGTCCAGTCGATGATCTTGAATTAACAGTACGTTCTGCAAACTGTTTGAAAGCCGAGCAAATTCAATATATCGGTGATTTAGTTCAGCGCACAGAAGTAGAGCTTCTTAAAACGCCTAACTTAGGTAAGAAGTCTCTAACTGAAATTAAAGACGTGCTAGCTTCACGTGGTCTTTCTCTAGGTATGCGCCTAGAAAATTGGCCACCTGCAAGCCTAGCTGAATAATCTAAATCACTATATTAGTTTAGTTAGAAGGATAGGGTCATGCGCCATCGTAAGAGTGGTCGTCAATTAAACCGTAACAGCAGCCATCGTAAAGCGATGTTCAGCAATATGGCAGGTTCTTTGGTGAAACACGAAATCATCAAAACTACATTGCCTAAAGCGAAAGAGTTACGTCGTGTAATTGAACCTTTAATCACACTGGCTAAGACTGACAGTGTAGCAAATCGCCGTTTAGCGTTTGCTCGCACGCGTGATAATGAAGTAGTTGGTAAATTGTTCAGTGAAATCGGTCCTCGTAACGCGGATCGCCCAGGTGGTTACACTCGTATTCTTAAGTGTGGCTTCCGTACTGGTGACAAAGCACCAATGGCTTATATTGAACTAGTAGGTCGCACATCTGCTACCGAAGAAGTTCAAGATGACGCGCAGTCTGCTGAGTAAGTCTTAAAGACACCAAAAAGCCGAGCTTATGCTCGGCTTTTTAATGCCTATAATTATATTCCTAATCTACTCCACCTATATTCACCATTTGTTTTTAACGTGTCTTCATGCCACATACTTATTTAACCACGTAGCATTTACTAATATATGAGATCCAACTAATGATCTAGCTCCATTAAGATCATGCTATAAGGTTTATTCATTTATTCTCGTATTTAAAGCACTGCAAATAGACCTTATTTCCCAAGATTAGTGCTGTTTTTATACGTTTCGTTCAAATACTCAGCGAATAGCTAGTTTATTTAAGTTTTCATCAAAAAAGGGTTGATCTGTTTTTGGATCTCCCTATAATGCGACCCCACTGAGAAGGCAGACAGCAACGCTTAGCGGGGCAAGAGTGAATCAGTGAGTCGAGTAAAACTTGAGTTTGAATTTTTATAAAGTTTAAATTTAAGTATTGACAAAAAAATGGAAAGCGTAGTATGCGCAGCCCTAGCGAGATAAAGTTTAACTTTAATCGCAATGTTCTTTAACAATATAAAGCAATCATCTGTGTGGGCACTCGTACAGATTGAGTTCTAACAGCCGAGCTTAACTTTCTTTTTAGATAGGTAAGCAAGGCAAAAAATTTAGAGTCTCAATGTGATTTCTCGAAAGAGAAACTGAGTGACCAACAGCAATAAATTTATTTATTGCAGCACAGTCAATTCAATATCGAAAGATATTAAATAAATTCAGAATTCATTGAGCAGGTTCTTCATTCTTTATTGGATGAGAACAGAAAAAACTTTTAATTGAAGAGTTTGATCATGGCTCAGATTGAA
>NZ_BDDS01000017.1 GCF_001653135.1 Pseudoalteromonas neustonica | reverse complement strand
GTATTACCTACTTTAGTACGCCAAGTGTTACCAGCCACGAAGCGTATGATCATTGGAACGGTAAATGGTTTCGTAAAACCAAAGCCTGTAACGATCCTGAATTTGCTATTGATGTTAGCCATAAAAATTTAAAGCATGGCCTACTGTGTGAAGACGGTATTTGGCGGCAAATGCTCACTGTGCACGATGTGGTGAACTCTGGCTTTGACCGCATTGATATCAGTGTACTTGAAAACGAATACTCGCTAGATGAGTTTAATAACTTGTTTATGTGTAAGTTTATTGATGATGCCCACAGCGCGTTTAACTTAAAACAACTAATGAACTGTGTGGGCGATTCAACCAAGTGGACCGACTTTGATTTAGACTACGAGCGCCCTTATGGTTTAAAACCTGTCGTCATTGGGTTTGACCCTGCCCGCTTTGGCGACAAAGCCAGTGTTGCCGTACTCAGTGCCCCCATGAAACCCGGCGAAAAATTCCGCCTGCTGGAAGCAATCGATTTAAGCGGCAATGACTTTGAAGCCATGGCCGCTGAAATAAAGCTCCTCACCGAAAAATACAACGTGGTACATATTGGCGTAGATACCACCGGCATTGGTTACGGCGTGTGGGAGCTTATTACTAAGTTTTACCCTAACGCAGAGCCGATCCATTACAACCCAATTATTAAAAACCGCATGGTGATCAAAGCAATCAACGTTATTCAAAACCGCCGTCTTGAGTTTGACCAGGACGCGGTAAATATTGCCAGCTCGTTTATTAATATTCGCCGCAAAGTGGTGGGCGACCAAATTACCTATGCCACAAACCGCACCGCCACCACAGGCCATGCCGATATTGCGTGGGCAATTATGCACGCCATGTTATTTGAACCACTCGACGGCAACGCCCTTAACCGTCAAACCTCTGTAGGAATTGCAGCTTAATGACCAAACCACGATTACAAGTAAGTAACGGCCAAGCGCCTAACTACAATCAACGCACCGCAATGACCGATTCATTTAGCTTTGGTGATCCCGAGCCCTGTTTAGACAACCGGCTAACCGATTACGTTGGGGTATTTAGCGACAGCAACGGCATTTATGCACCGCCCATTAGTTTGCACGGCTTAGTTAAGTTGCTGCGAGTAAATGCCCAGCATGGGCCCATACTCTACTTTAAGCGCAACATGATCTTAAAGTGGTATAAGCCAAACCCGTTATTGAGCCATCAAGCCCTTAGCAAGTTTGCGTTTGATTTACTGTGGAGCGGTAACGCGTATTTACAGATTATTAAAAACGCCTTCGGGCAAGTCATTAAACTGCGCCATTTGCCCGCCCTCACTATGCGCTATACCGATAAACGCGGGGTGTATGCGCAATTAAGTAACCAAAGCCATGAGCCTATTTATTTTAATGCCGGTGAAGTTATACACGTAAAAGAGTATGACCCCGCCCAAGGTATTTACGGCATGCCGCAATATTACGGCGGTATTCAATCGGCGTTACTCAATGAAGATGCCACGTTATTTCGCCGCCGCTATTACAAAAACGGCGCGCACATGGGCTTTATATTTTCAATGGCTGACCCGTTCATGAGCCTAGAAGATGAAAACGCCCTTAAAAAAGCCATTCAAGACAGTAAAGGCGTGGGCAACTTTAGGAGTTTGTTTTTAAACTTTAGGGGACAAAAAGCCGATGCTGAAAAGTCATTAAAAATAACCCCCGTGGGCGACATATCAACTAAAGACGAATTTGAGCGCATTAAAAAAATCACCCTAAACGACATGCTCAGCATGCACCGAGCACAAGAAGCACTGAGCGGTCAATCATCTGGCGACAGCCCCGGCTTTGGTGATTTAGACAAAATCACCCGCGCTTATTACAACAACGAAGTTGTGCCACTCCAACAAGATGTATTAGGCATTAACAACTATTTGCCTACTGCACAGCATATTGATTTTAAAGAGCCTGAGTACTCAGACCTAAACCCAACAACCAAGGAAAGCGCATGAGCTGGATTGATGTTATCGAATTTATTAAACAATGGGGGCGATTACTTATGTTGAGTTTTTTAGCAGCCGCAATCCAAATGTATTTGAGTAAGCGGCAGTTTACGTTTTTTCATTATTTTATGAGTGTATTAATTGCGATATTTGCAGCCTACCTATCAGCCATGTTTTGTGAATGGCGCGGGTTTGATGAAAACCTAAAAACAGGCGTGATTGGGGTAACCGCCTATGCTGCCCCGCACTTGCTTGAAGGGTTCGACAAGCTAATTAAAGCCTTTAGCAAAGACCCAAAAGGCTTTATTAAATTTATCAGGGGGATAAAATAATGGGATGGTTAAAAACACTGGTTTCATTCATCACAGACCCAATAGCCGATTTAACCGGCGGCTATGTTGAGCGTAAACGAATAGCGGCTGAAATGGCCGCCGATGTAGCACGCGCTGAAAACAACTTTAAAATTGCTCAGTTTAATGCCAAAGCAAAGCGCTGTATGCAAGCCGAGCAAAACGACGCTGATTATGACCTGCTTGTGCTGAAGAACCGCGACAAAACAATGATGGATGAAGTGATCATTTTATTCTTTTTGGGGTTGTTTGTGTGTCACTTTATCCCCGCCATGCAACCGTATATGCAAAAAGGCTGGCAAGCAATGGGCTATAAAGGCGCGCCCTGGTACTTTGAATTTGTGATAGTGGGTATTGCCGTTTCAACACTTGGGCTAATGCGATTGTTTAGAGCATTTTGGGGGAGTCGGGAAAGGAAGAAAAGCGCTAGGGGGAGCTAGCGCTAGGGATTTTCAATTATATGAAATAGCTTCGACTTTGCTGAAAGGAATTTCAATAATTCGATTGTCTTCTGAGTCTTTCAAAATTAGTGATTGTGAAGTCCTAAGAAGAAGTTTTGAACCAGTATATTTTGCTTTACTAGTGGTAATATCTACACTAATCCCCCCGCCATATTGAAGTATATTAAGTGTATAGACATAATTAGTTTGGTTAAACATAGCCATAGGAAAACCGAAAGCACACACCAAAGCAATTATTGCAGCTAAAATTTTTAGCATTCCTCTATCCAACAAACTTGCAAAAGAAATAAAGGATAAAATAAAGGTGACAGGTACCACTATCCAACGATTCACTTCAATGCTTTGATCTAGATAAGGAATGGTAAATGCTACAATAGAAAGTAAAGTGGAGGCTGCTAAACCCGCGGCTAAAACTTCAACTAAACTTTTATTTTGTAAACTAGTCCTGAGAATTAACCTGACCGTACTTGTTATCCTATCGTTTTCAACGTAGCTGAAGAATACTTTTCCAAAAAAATAAACTGCCATATAAACTAAAAATGCAGAGATAAATACGAAAAAACTCAAGGCAAAAACTGTCAATGCCAAGTAAGGTACACCTTCCGCTGGTAATCTAAATCCTGAGTTCCAAGCATAGTAATATGTCGCAACTTCGCTAACTTTTCCTAAATAAGTAGCTCCACCCAATGAACCAAGAAAAATAATGATCATATTACGAATAACAAAATTTTGTTTTAATACAAACTGAGCTAAATCTTTCAGTTTTTCCACCATATTCCCCAAAAGTAAATATTTTCTACTTGTATCCAAATATTACCTTACAAATTTATTTGTCAGGTAATTTGCTTTTGCACTCTTCTAAATCAAGAATACAGTTCTCTATTCTATCGGTAACTATGTATTTTTTATCCTTTAGCGGCGTTAATACATCGTCATAAATTGGAGACATATAACAATGCTCGTTTTCAGTACTGCGTTTACTGGTACCAATATGCTCAACTTCCAATTCAAGCCTGTTAATTATTCTACTCGTATGCTTTTCTAAATCATCATCTGAATATTCAAGGCTGGCTAGTAACGAATTTAACTCAACCAATAAAGCATCAACTCTTTCTTTTATTAATTCTAATTTCATATCCTGCCTTTTTGAGTACCATTCAATTTCTAATGCGTTTTCAAATTTACCGGCAACAACTTCAAGACGCTTAAGTGCTCTTGTTAAATTTGGTCCTTGCACACCATTAAGCGTTGCTGCATTGGTCTTGCTGATACCACGAACTAAGTAATCACTGAGTGCTGCTTTTATATCTTCACTGGTACTTTTACCAAACGATAAAAGCGCATCTAATCGCTCTTGGCTTTGTGAGCCTTTATGTAAATACTTCATAATTTATTTATCACTTAACTGATAATAAATTAATGATATTTCAATATTAGGTAAATCACCAGCTATTTGATCTTTTTGTTGTCACTTTATTGCCAAACATTGTCACTTTTTGACAATGCGATCTTTTTAAAATTACTTACAGATCCTTTTACTGGGCTGGCTGGCGATTAATGATGTGTCACTGGGGTTGTCAATTTGACGCGTTTTTTGCACGAAAGCGGAAGGCGAGGAGGAGTGAATTTTTTAGCCTTTGGAGTTCTCAGCTAATAGGTAAATGGTTATTTGGCATACGCGCAACCACTGTATATAATGACAGTGTGTTTTATTAACGATTGGTGAATATTATGGCGCGGGTTACTTGTCCAAATTGCGAAGCTAAAGCAACGATCACATCGCGCGAAAAGCAAAGCGCGCATGTTGTTAATTTATATTGCTCATGCACAAATACTAAAGAATGCGGTGCTACGTTTAGAATTACCCAATCGTTTGATCACTTCTTAAACCCTCCTTGTAAAACTACTGCGCAACTTGCCGCTGCACTGATTAAAAATTTACCTCGAGAACAACAATTAGAATTAACTGGGTTATAAAGCTAATTCAAACCTTTAATTCTAGATATTAATCCCAACAGTTCTTCCGAATACTTTCTAAATGCTTCAGAACCCTTGTTGTTATTTTCAGTAAAGGCTGCGTATATCTCACTTTTATTCAATACATAGAGAAATTGTTTCCTATGCTTTGTTTCAACAAAGCTAAGTATTTTTTCATCTTGAAAGTTATAACAAAAGATTGCCGCATGCTACCAAACTAAAATGGTGTTTTTAAATTCGTCTCTTATTGCTTCTAAATCGAATTTTAGATGAGGTGACGCTGAAATTACCATATTAAGCGAAGTTTCAACCTTAAAGTGAAGATCAACAAAGTAATTTTTTACAGCTAACACATCTATATTTTTGATATTTTCCCTAGCTATTTCTGCATTTTCATACTTAGCAATATTACTTATCAGAACTAATAAATTAGATTGATTTAAAGAAAATTCTTTTTCAAAGGTAGGTAACAATTCATTTTTAAGTCTATTTAAATCATGGAACCCCCTATGTCGTGTATATTTTAAGTATTCTTTTACACCCAGGCAAAACGCAAGAACTGCAATTACCCCTCCGAAAAAGCTACCAGTATTGCCTAATTTTCCAGCCAAGTCAGGTGAAGCAGTTAAAATGGTTATTATTGAAGAGAAAACACATATAAAAAATATAAAGTATAAAATATAAAATTGGTTCCCAGTATGGGGATTTTAAGTTATCCATGTATTTATCTAGCCTTTTAAGCATTTCATTGAATCCATTTTTACAATTGCGTATCTATAAAACATTCGGTTGTATGCAAAGTCTATGAATTTCAGGCATAAAAAAGGCCGACATCCCATATCAGCCTTTTTTAGGATTTGAAGTTTTTAACTATAATAAATAGTCACTTTAAAAATAGTCCCTTTTATGGGGTTTGCAAATTATCTTAAAATTTAATATTCGAAATAGTTGTCAAACCCCATCATAAAAGCTCTCTAGTTTGAGATTATGGCTCAATTTCGCAGTTGGCTCCGATGCATCCCCCGCCAATCCCCCCGGGTCCGCTATTGTTACTACCTGTATCTTCTGGTCTACCAAAAACACCGATATAATGTTCACTTACACCACTACCGTCACTTATTTCCACTTTTAAGTCATATAACCCAGGAGGTAACTCCAAGTTGAAATTTTCAAATGAGCTTGTTGTGCCAACAGTTTGGAATTTTGCCCAGTCATCTATAGAGCAATGTGTTCTACCAGATGGAAATAAACAATTAGTTTTAAGTTTCCATACAAAGAATGGTTGTCTATTATTTTCATATGCCCAAGAGTAAGGCTTATAATTTCCATCGGCAGATACATTAATCGTCGAATGGCCTGAATTTGTAATATTGATCGATTGATCAATTATTCTTAAATCAGGTTTTTTATGGACGCTTACTTTTTTATAGCTACACTTATATGATCCACCTTGAGCATATGTAAACCACACATTTTGAGTTCCAACTTGATTTAAAATGAAATTATGCGTGGTCACTGCATTTCCATCATATTTTGCGGAAACTGCCGTTGAATACTCTTCAGCTCCCCACTTCATTGTTTTATTTGTCAAACCATCCAAGTCACATAATAGCGTTTGGCAACCATGTCCAGACTTAAAACGTTTAGGCGTATTCACAGGAATATACGATGAGCCTTGAATTCCAAAATACGTACTTACTTGCCCTTCCTTACAATAGCTTGGCATTGTTAGTGCCAACGCAGGAGTGGAACTTAAAACAAATACTAGTGCGGCTGGATAACTAATTTTCATAAATTTCCTCATACATTTAATTTACTTTTAAATAGGAAAATATACTATATTTACATTTCTGTAAATATAGTAGGTACATTAATTGCGCCATAAAGAGAGCTTTAGCTGATGTATTTTTTTACTAGCACCTCACACCTCAAGTGCCCACCAGTCGTTATCGCTAACTGCTGATGCGCTACCTTCGTTTACTAAAGTTGCTAGGTCCCAATCGCCAATGGTGATCAGGCCGTTATTGTTTTGTGTTGAAATGAGTGTTGTACGGCCGTCTATCTCTGCATGCTTATAAACTTGTGCTATAAATTCGCGGGCTTTGTTCCAATCTTCATCAGTGACTAACCAACGGCCATCTTTTAGGCTGTTAGTTTTGGCTGTTGCCTCAATCGCTAAACGTTTTTCATGCTTAAGTTTCGCTGCGTCGTCTAATACTTGTAATTGGCCGTCTCTAACTTGGTAAATTTGGCCGTTTGTCACGATCCTTTTACCGTTATTTAGATCCTTTATTAGATCATCAAGAGCATTTTTTGAAGAACCCACCATATCGAGTAACAACTCGGCGCTAGAGCCCACGGCTATAGGCGTACAGTTATTACCACTAGACCAAGATAGGTCGGCTGCGCCGACGTTGGTGGTGGCCTTAGCTGCAATTTTCTCTGCTGTGCCTTTGAGTTGTCTGGTCCATTCGATAAGGCGGGTTTTTAAGCTGGTTGCATCCGTTACGTTATGCACGTTATTAAACAAACGTGTAAGCACGGCTTTGTAATCAATATTGGTCACAACACCTTTAATGCGGCGCACTACTTCCGCGTAGTCGTTGCCCATTGGGGTATCTTCGTACATTGATTTAAAATTAGCGGCGCGGCCAATACACATGCCGCCCTGTAGTTTTACGTAGTCTTTCCAGTTGGCGTTATCTGCCGCGTATCGAATAGGCTCTATGATTTCGTCTTTGATTGGGTTGCGCATGCGGCGCAATTCTCGGTAAACGGTGACGCTTGGCGAGCCCTGAAACTGAAATTGTCGAATATTCCACGTACTCGCCCAAGCTAAAACGGGGTTAGCCTGCTCTTGCAGGTTTTCGCCTGTTTCAGCGTCCACGTGATCAGTCAGCATATAACCATCAATATTTTTACTGATGTATTTAGCTATGTAGGCCGCTGCACTGCCCTTGCTTTTATCGAGCTTTACAGCGTCAAAGCGTGGGCTAAAAGTACGGTAAAATTTGGTAGGCGCTTTATGGTTTTTCGCCTTAAACTTTTTAGGTTCTCTGTTCTCTGCTTTGGCTTTTTCGGCTTCTTCTTTATTGCGCTGTATCGCTACTTCGTTAGCCTTCTTTTTAGCAAAGCCCCACGCGCTGCGCTTTTGTTTATAGATTTTAAATAAGTGGGTTTTCTCGGTGTGAGCGCGATATTTAACACAGGCCTCAACCGTTTTGATGTGCGTGCCGTGGGTGTTTATATCTACAAATTTATTGAATACTTTTGCTCGAGTAAGCTCTGGGCCGTAACGATCGTAAAGCTCGGTTTTATCCTCTTGGATAAAGTACCAACGCAAAATAGCGTTTATTTCTTGAAGCTTGCTTTTTGGCATAAATAGCATCATGTGCCAATGCGGGCAACCGTCGGCGTGTGGCTCAACTACGCGCACACCAAAGTATTTAAGGCCACGGCGATTAAGCTTAGAACGGGCGCGCGCCCATGTTGTAGTTAAATAATTTTGTGCATCTTTAGGTGTTGAGCCGTCCCACGTACTTGCATTGGCATGAAAACGTGCCGGGCATGTAATGGTGTAAAACATAGCAACATAGCCCATTTCGTCGGCTAGTTCTTCCGTTTCACGAATGCGTAACATTAATTCGTTGCGGCGGTTAGCAGGGTTTGCCATGCCGCTTTTTACGGCTTCAATTAGGTCAATTACATCGCCGTCACTGCTTTGTAATTCCATCATTTCTAAAAACTGACGGCCACTGGCTTGGGCAAAGCTAAATTCACGCTGTGCTTGTTTTGATGAATACGGGCTAATGCCACGGCGTTTTGGCTTGTTGCTTTTTTTGTCGTGGTAAAGATCTTTACCCACTTGGCCAGTGGCTATTTCAAGCAGCTCTAAAAACTGTTTGCGCAGAGTTTTTAATTGCCGTGCCCACCACTTGTCACAGTGCATTTTAAGCAAAGCAATCTCAAAGCACGCTGGCGGTAGGTCGTCTTCACGCATGTTATAAAACGGCACATTCACACCAAACGATTTTGCATGTTCGGCTACTGCTTCATACGTAAGGCGTACTACTTTTTCATAGCTTAGGCGCTGGTGCTCTTCGCTTACATCAAGGGCAATTTGCACACATTCCATGGCAAGCGTGCCCGCATGTTTTTTTGTTTTTTCAATACTGCTTAAAATATGCCATGGCAATGGCATATTTTGAGTAATACTAAACAGCACGCCAAAGCGTGGTTTTAATCTGACAATAACGCGACGTAGCCATTTATTTGCACGTACCTGGCTACCCGCCTTTTTTTTGTTATAACGATCAATGTACTTACGAGCCATGCGGCTTTGCAAAGGCACAGGAACGCTTTGTAAACCACGCGCTAAAAAGTTGTGGTCGTCAATATCGCTAATAGACGAAATTAAGCCCTTAGCTATACCAGATAGTCTAAGGGCATCAAGATCGAGCGGTCTAGGGTTAGCCATTTATTAATTAAACTCGATTATCGCACACTCAATCAACGCGGGTTCGCCGTGAACTTGGGCGGCATCAAGTGCTGTTGCCATTTGGTCATACACTGGCGCGTATTCAGTATGATCAACGACAATCATTTGCACCACTGGCATAAAGTCAGTAAGGCAGTTTTCGCATTCCATCAGCATCGCAACGGTTGGGCGTTTGTTTAAATTGCGAATAGTAAAATTAACTTGGTCTACAACATGTAAAACAATCTTGATTATTAATTGCTGATTTTTATATAGATCTTGGTCTTTGATAGTGGTCATTTTTAGTATTCCTTTGGGGTTAAATTACAAATAGGTTTGGTGTGAGGTTTTCTTTTGCCGTTTTGCAAAATACAAAATGTGCATATTCAATTGAATCAGTTTTCCATGGGCATTCAGGGTTAAAGCCCGGGCGCTTGTGGTGAACAAACACAGAGTGCAGCGGCATGGTTTGCCACATTTCAAAACGCTTTTGTGTGCCCAACCAATTAAGGCGTTGCAGCATGATCACTAAACCGTGTGGTTTAACATACGTAAGCGCGTTGTTTAAAAACTCTTGAGAGATACTAAACGGTGGATTAGTGATCACAGTGTCGTACTGCTCTTGCCCTTCACAACTTAAAAAGTCGTGCCCTTTTTTACTGGCGCGGCTATCTGTACGAATATCCCAACTTTCAACATTAAAATAACCATGGGTATTTAATACAGCTGGGTAGCTCATTTCGTACTTTTCACAACCGCCAGCGCTTGGGTCAAGTATGTCGTTACCCAAAATTAGTGGCGTTTTAGCATGTGGGCTTGCAGGATTTACAGCGTCTAAAAATTCACTGATCAACCAATGAGGCGTTACGTAATAATCATCTTTGTTACTTATCGTGCCACGATTTCTTGAGCTCATGATCAATCCCTAGTGTGCTTGCGCTGGTTGTTGCGGTTTTTTAGTAACGCTGAAGTCTCGCTTTTGTAAAAAACGAGCTGGTGACATAGCATTAGCATCTACAAATGCGGTTACTATTTCTTGAAGTTGTAAAACAGCTTGGTGAATTTGAATGCGCTGTTCTTTATTAAATTCGTGATAGCTTTTTTCGGTATCCGCTTTAGTTAGCCCTGCCGAGTAACACACGATCACTTGCTGCTTTTTAGTTAAATGTCTGTACACGTATTCAGCTGTGTGGCGGTCGCTGCCCAGTAAGGCTTTAATCTTTGCAAGACCATCAGGTATAGGTTTAGCATCAACTGATTTCAGTGATACTTTTTTAGAATGCTCGCCTACTTCAGTGCTAGCGCGATTTTTTAAAATTTCGAGTGCTGCATTTGACATGATTACCCCCTAGTTATTTACTTGCTGTTGGTACTGGGTTCTAAACGCTATTAGCTCGTTAATGCGGTAATAGTTACTTTTGCCGAACTGCACTGGTTTTGGAAAGTTGTCTAGTTTATTAAGCTTCCAAAACTTGGCATGTGCACAACCCATAACTTCCATTGCCTCACGGGTGTTTACTAGGCGGTCTTTTTGCTCTTCAAGCTCAGCACGTAGTTGATTGTTTTCTTGCAGTAGCGCAAACAACACCGCTTTTGCGTCTGGGTGAATATCTAATAAGATGATTTGTTGTTCAGTGCTCATGCTGCATCTTCCTTGTTGCTTTTTTGATGATCGGCCAGTAAATCGTTTACCGATACTTCACCGTTAGTAAGTTCTGAAATACGCGGAATGTATTTCGCTGGGGCTTGGCAGTGACGGTTAATCCAGTACCAAATAATGTTTTGTTTTGTGCTTAACAACTTGGCGGCTTTTGTTTGCCCACCAATTATTTCTATTGCTTTTGCTACGGCACTCATATTTCCTCCAAGTAGTATTTATCAATTAAACCGATAATAGATATCAATTTAACCGATGTCAATATCGATTTAACTGATTAGACAAAATAAAATAAAAAGGCAATAATCAGTAAATATCACTTTAAGCGATTTTTAATGTTAGGAATTTAAAAAATGGATTTAGGAAAAAGAGTAGAAAAAAGACGTGTTCAGTTGGGGATGACTCAAGCACAGCTAGGCTTAATTGCAGGTTTAGCACAAAACTCTATTCATAATATTGAATCAGGCGAAACTAAACGCCCCCGTAAGATTGATGCTCTCGCCCAAGCTCTCAATTGCACACCAGAATATTTACTATTTGGAATTGGCGAAATCCAGAGTGATGCAAAAAATATAAATAACAACGTTGTGCCAGGGCCAACAATTAAAGCTACAGCACCACTTATCAGCTGGGTGCAAGCCGGTGCTTGGTCAGAAATAAGTGAAATTAAAGCGTATGATGCAGAGCGTTATATGTGCCCGGTTAATTGCAGTGATCTAACCTTTGTCTTAAAGGTGCAAGGTGTGAGCATGGAACCTAAATTCCATGAAGGTGATTTGATTTTTGTAGACCCTGAAGCCGAATGCATCCACGGTTCGTACGTAGTAGCCCGCCTAGACGACGACAACCAAGCCACGTTTAAACAGCTCATTATCGAAAGCGGCCACAAATTCCTAAAAGCCGCCAACCCCAACTGGCCAGAACAACTAATCCCAATTAATGGTAATTGCACATTGGTGGGAAAAGTCATATTTACGGGTAAGTCGCTTTAAAATATAAGGATAATACTATGGATGATTTATACTTTTACGCAAATGTTAAAGTTGATTATGTTAATGATGTTTATAATAAGCTAACTAACGATGCGCCGTGTCCTATTTGTAAAACGGGCATTCTTAGTTTTTTAGCTGCAGACGATGAGCTCTTAACTGTTACCCAGCAAAAAGCGCACTATATTAAACAGGGCGATAAATTAGAGTCCGTAACATTCCCCACCTATACATTAATTTGTACCACGTGTGGTACTCAGCAGTCTATCAATGCTAATATAATTTTAGATGCAGCCGACGAAGAAAACACCAAAGCAGTGTTACGTGCCGCCGCGAAAGGAGGTAAAAAATGACGGCTAAAGTTATCCGTATATCAGATTTGGATGCTAATATACGGAATAAATCAGGCAACGGCGGTGGTGGCGATATGGAAACAAGAATAGCAAAGCTTGAATCAGACGTTGAATATATCAAACGCGACATTAGTGAGATTAAGGTCGATTTAAAAGACCAGCGTAGCGACTTTAAAACTGAAATGGCATTATTACGCGAAGGATTTAAAGCTGAGATGACTGTGTCCCGTAATGATTTTAAAGCCGATATGACATCATTTCGGAATGAATTTAAAACAGAATTATCAACAACTCGTAGTGATTTTAAAAGTGATATGACTGCTGTTAAAGCTGACATTAAAGATATGAAAAAAGATATCGTCGAAATAAAACTTCAGCGCTCTGAAATGAAAGCCGATATGATAAAGTGGGGAGCTGGAATAGTTTTTTCCGCTATTGGAGTAACTCTAGCATTTATAAAGTTTGCTTTAAATTAAGTTACTGACACCTTAAAATTTGAGAATAAGTAGTGAGGCACAGGCTTAACCCTGTGCTCTATCTATTAAGAATTTAATTTTCTTTCCAGCATCTGGTTTACTCAATAAATCTTGCAAAGTATTTATTAATGATTCTTTATCTGCACAAGTAATTGACTTATTAAAATAATCTATAGTTACCGGATAACCCTTTTCACCATATTTCCACTCACATAACTCCTTATCAAAGGAATTTTCTGGTGATTGATTAAAAGCTACCATCGCCATGTATTTTCTCGATTTACGACCGTAGACTGTAGCTAGTGCATTAGTTATGAAATCGCCTTGATCAATATCGGTTCGATTTTCTAACTTAATACTAACCTTACCACTGGTAAAAGTTTCAATATCACTTTTTAATTGCTCAATCACAGAGTCAATTTCTGTTCGGTTTTGCTGCTCTTCTTCGGCATGTGAAATACCTGATTTTAAGGACTCTTCAAAATTAAACATTTACTTTCTCCAATTGAGTGAAAACAGGTAAGTGGTCAAAATGCAAATTTGTATTTTTGACTAGTGCCAAGATAACTTCAGTCCCTATTAAAGACTCTTCACTTAGTAAGCTCCAGCCTTGATCATTTAAAAAAATTGATGAAACAATGATCTGATCAAATAAATGCCAATTGCTTGATACTCCAGACTTATAAAAATAACTACCGCAAAAACCTTCACATTGTGACATACCAAGTTTACTCCAAAATGGATTATAAAAAAGCTCCTTTTTTTTTCTTACTTTAAGTTTATCTCTAGAAGCTAAAAGATATGCGCTCAAAGACTCCTCAAAAGGTTCAGCATTAAAGTCTCCCATAAGAATCACTTTATCTTCACTTAAATTATCAATATTACTTCTAATAGTTTTAGCTAGTTGATTTCGCACTGTGTCATTATAACTCTGAAGCTTACTTGGCCAATGAGCCACAATAACATTAATTAATGAACCACATTTAGTTTCAATAATTAAACTATGCCCCGCTCTGTAATTTCTTCCTAATTCCGAAAACACTAAAATTTTTTGATTAAAAATCCTTACATTATTAGCATTATAAATATAAGCCTGAGAAAATTGCCCTCTACCAACTTGTTCAAAACAATCTATAATGTCGTAGGGAGTACCCAATAGCAGTGATTTAAAGTACTCAATATCCGAAGGCGAAACTTCCCCAATACCTAAAAAATCAATTTTTTTCTCAATTAACATTGAGGTTATCGCCTGCCCAGCAATAATTAGATTTTCTTCATTATTTTTATTTTTTCTAACTTTTCCAGTCGGTGATAAGCTAGTATTCCACCAGGCTAACGATAAGCTATCTAAAAGATTTCCATCGTCTTCAATACTACTTTCCATATAAAATAATCCGAAAATAAAGACTTAATTCAATTAAAAATAATACCTATGTTGATTTTTTAATTTTCCATTGAAGGCAAAGGTACTCTAAGTTTATATAAGCTGATTGATTTCGTTTTTTTACTTCAACAATATAAGATCTTAGATAATCATGAATATTCAAAACCATTGATGAAAGGGAACTATATAAGAACTCTTCATCATAAATATTATGCCTAACCCCTGCGGCCATTCTTTCTAACTCATTTAAAACTATTCTTATGGCATTAGCTTCATTTGTACTCATATCTTTTATTGCGTATTCTGAAACTGGTTTGTCTAGCCTATTATCTAAAAGTGCAGCCAAAGTTTTCAATGAGTCTTGAAATAGCTTATTTTCGCTGAGTCCTTGAGAGAAAGACAAAGACTTTTCAAGCCTCTTCTCTTGTTTTTGAACTTTAATACCATAAAGAGCAACTAGTGCAGCTAATGGTATTGTAATTGGCGCGATAGCCGCAACTTTTAGTAAAAAATCATACATATTTAATTTTAGTCTACAGAGCTATTGAGTTTAGATTAATTACAAACGTTGGTATGGTTATCCGTCTTTTTGCCATACTGACTTTGCTTTTTTTAATGCCTCTTTATACTCAGATTTTCTTTCTTTTGAAAAGAGGCTTTTAATTGTGCTCTCTAAGTCAAAGATCGATTTTATGTGTTCTTTGCATTGTTGATTCATTAAAAAGAAACCAAATATGAAGGATTCTGTAAGTTTTGTTTTATCTGGCTCATATAATAAATCGCTTTTTTTTAAACTATCACATAGGTTCTTAGATTCTTCCTTTATCGCTTCTAAATAATAATCAGGATACTTATCAAGATGAGAATCAACTCTATTAGTTTCAAATGGCCTGTCATTTTCAAATGGACGATCCCTATTTAACTCATCATAAGTAACCGTATTGACTTGGTAAAACAGTTTTGCCTTAGATTCTTCGAGAAGTTCTGTTAAATCAATTTTGTACAGGCAAATCCCTCCCCTATCCGGTGCTGTATTAACTGAGGTGGGAAAGTGCTCAGGCCATTCATCAAATATCCTCTTTAACGAGTCATCTAAAGATTTACAAACCTGTGTGTTTATTTCTTTTACCTTATTATTGTATTCAGTAATTAATTCTTGATTCATATAATTTCCAAGTAACCTAAAGTCTTTAAAGAAAGATAGTTTTTTTAATTTAAAATATTAAAGCTAATAAACTATTTCTCTACAGTGTAGTTAGTTTCATCAGGTTCTGTTAGTGTTCGGTCATAGCGTGTTACATCAAAATGCTTTTTATAATCAAAATCATGCAAATTAGCATGGATAATTTCTCTATGAGGTATAGATATTAAAAATTTGCTTATATCTGAACCCTCATGCTTTTGAATTTTTTCTAGTACTGGCTTGTAGTCAATTAGATAGATAAGATCTTTCTTCTCATCGTCTCTATAACCACTGACAAGAGGGAGTACATTTAAGTCGTTACTGTCTATTCCGGTTTCAACCACATAACCTATATAAACTTTACTGTTCGATAAAGTAAATGCAACCGGTAGCCCTTTCTCCCAAGAACTGAAAATTATTGATGAGAATTCAGGAGTTGAATCTTTTTTTGCTGCTAATTTCCATGTTTCATAAAGTAGGTTTTTTTGATATGCAGCTCTTTTGATTGCTTTTGGAATTATGTAGGATAATAACAGTGTCATTAAATAAACAGCAATGAGGTTTATTCCACTTGGGGTATTGCTCACTTCTGGCATTAATATACTTAAAAACTTTTTAAAACTGCTTCCTAATGTTCTGCCAAACTCTGTTACTCCAAATACTGAAACAATAATATAAGAGATACAAAACAGTCCTAGCCCCCAAGAGGCCGCTAACAAGAAGGTATGGTAACCTTCGGACTTTTTATAATCCGTTATTGTAAAGTAAGTCCTATTACAAAACAGGTGTCCTGCGATTGTGATAACGAGGATGAAAATTACGGTAGGTTTTATCATTATTTTTTTCGAGTATGAATAAACAGCACCATATAGGTGCTGTTTTAGGTGCTAGGTATGGCTTCTTTTGCCTTTTTCACTTGTTGCTGTACAACAGTACTATTGACGAGTGAATCAATATCAACAATAAAGTAACTAGTACCTGACATTTTCACTGATATTTCATCTTTTTTAATTTGAGTAGTGTCACTACCTGATGGCTTTACTATTTTACGTTTTAAAATTCCCATAGATACCTCCTGATACTACTTTTTACCTATACTAAAGCAGCATGTCTACAGCCACTAAGTACACTTATCATATTTGGTAGCATAGTACTAAATGAGAGCTATAGCAATACATAGGTAGACACAACAATACACGAAAATACATGAAAGCCGAATTAAACAAATTTTATTGACCTTGTTTGGCTTTGGCTAAAAGCGCTTTATATTTAATAGCGTTTATTCGGCTAAATACTGAATTAGATATTTTTTTGACGTTACCTGCTTTTATATCTTCATCTAATAAACGCAAAAACAGTGATGTATTTTTCATGGCATTACCCTTTTTTATCTGTGAGCCCCATAACCTAGGCCTTAACAGTACTATTTATTTTACTTTGTTTGATTCATGATCACGGTTGTTTGTAGTCACTCTGAGGCTTTTTACAGTTTTCTCTAAACGCTTTAATAATAGTTGGATCGGTTGTCACAACTTTTACAAAAAGAAGTGATTCCATAGCAGTAAAGTAATAAACATTGTTACATCACCTCTTTTGAAGATCTAATGTTATTGCATCATCAATTAGCTGGCAATAAAGCTCGTACCCTTCTGCTTGCTCTTTTATCCAGTCGTGTTTGTTGTATACGGCCATTACTCCGCGCATTGTGTGGCCTAGCATTTTTTCGGTTACGTGTGGTGCTACGCCATTTTCACTAAGCAATGTTGATATTGATCGGCGGGCATCGTGAGGTAGAAACTTAGGCGTTTTGTATTTTTCAAACAAGTGATCCCACATTCTACAGCAATACCGATTAATGCTGTGGGTGGTCATTGGTTTGTTTGGTTTACTGCCCGGTATTAAATACCCGCTGCGACCATATACCATGGCAAGGGTGTCTAAGATGCTTTTCATCTTGCTTGATATTGGCCGGCGGATGGCTTTATTTGTTTTTGAGTTTTCGGGCGGTACTGTCCAAATGTTATTTTCAAAATCAAAATGCTCCCACTTGGCTAAACGAACCTCTGATTGCCGTGCACCCGTTATATAAATTAGCTGCAAACATGCTTTGGTTGCTGGCGTGGCTTTTGAGCTTTCAATTTGTATCCAAAGTTTTGCAATTTCGTCAAAGCGCATTACTCGCTGACCTACCGATGATTGCTCGCCAATATCGTTTACGTTTAAGGTTAACACTGGGTTGAATGGTTTTATATCACCGCGTTTTTCAGCCCACCCTATTATAGATTTTATACGTACTAATATAGCACCTGCGGTTTTGGCGCTACCCTGTACTTTTACATTATCAAAGTATTTTATCCAATCTTTGATGGTCATTAGATCAAGTGGCTTGGCTTCATCATTTAAAAATGGCACAACCCATTTGCTGACTTGATGTGTATAAAGGGTTTGGGTTTTTTCTTTTAGGTCTGGTACTTTTTTTTCAACCCAATCGGCTGCAACCTTTGCCATTGTAGGTAAACCTTTGGCTTCATTGCGCATAAGTTTTAGCTCTATGCGTGGGTCTTTTCCTTGGCTGAGCCAGTTTTGAAAATGGGGTATGTAGTCTTGTGCTTGTTTAATGGTTAAACCAGGATAGCGGCCAAGCGAGATAATGACCTGCTTGCTATCAACACGACAACGGTATTGCCATGTGATTGTGCCTTTAGCTGATACCCTTACACTTAAACTATCTCTGTGCGATAATACGCAAGGTGTTTGATTTTTATCTAGCAGCTTTCTTAATTTAGTGTCGCTGATCGCCATTTAATTTTTTATACACAGTTAGCAAAAAATTTATACACGATACTATACACACAATGCGCAGATTGCAACATACTCGAAAATACAAGAACAAATGAAAGCGCAATAAAAACCCGCATAAATAAAGGGCTAAGAGACAGAATGAGCGAACCAACATATTACGAAAACCAACCTACGATATACTGGCACGATTATGAGACCTGGGGAGCGAGTCCGCAAAAGGATAAGCCTAGCCAGTTTGCAGGGATTCGGACCGATCTTGATTTAAACATTATTGGTGAGCCGTTGATTGAATATTGCAAACCGGTGGCTGATTATTTACCGCACCCTGAGGCGTGTTTGATCACAGGCATTACCCCGCAAGTGGCGATGCAAAAAGGTTTAGTTGAAGCTGAGTTTATTGCCAAGATCCATGCTGAATTTAGTGTGCCTAATACCTGCGTAGCTGGCTATAACAGCATTCGTTTTGATGACGAAGTAAGCCGTTACAGCTTTTACCGTAATTTTTACGACCCCTATGAGCGTGAATACAAAAACAATAATAGCCGCTGGGATATTATTGATTTAGTGCGCGCTTGTTATGCGCTTCGCCCTGAAGGTATTGAATGGCCGCTCAAAGAAGATGGCAGCCCAAGTTTTAAGCTGGAACATTTAACCGTTGCCAATGGCATTGAACACGCCGCTGCACATGACGCGTTAAGCGATGTAACCGCCACTATTGCCCTAGCTAAACTTATAAAAGACAAGCAGCCTAAACTGTATAACTTCTTTTTTGGTTTACGTGGTAAAAAAGCCCTAGCTGAATTAGTAGATGTGTTTAACATGACGCCACTGGTACATACCTCGTCACGTATACCTGCTACACAAGGGTGTACAAGCTGGATTGCACCAATGAGCTTTCATCCAACCAATAAAAACGCGGTAGTATGCTTTAACCTAACGGAAGATCCGCAAGTGTTACTGGATTTATCAGTTGAAGAGCTGCGTACGCGTCTTTATACCAAGCGCAGTGATCTTGCAGAGGATGAACGACCCGTTGGTTTAAAGCTAGTGCATTTAAATAAGTGCCCTATTTTAGCACCTGCTAAAACATTATTACCTGAAAATGCAGCCCGTTTAGGTATTGATCGCGAGCAATGCTTAAAAAATCTTGCGATTTTAAAAGCCAATTCAACACTGCGCGATAAAGTGACTGAAGTGTTTAACGATAAGCCCGATTACGGTAAAACCACCAATACCGATTACATGCTATACGACGGCTTTACCAGCCATGCTGATAAAGCTAAATTTGCCATTATCCGAGATGCCAGTCCTGAGCAATTAGCGGGTATGAAGTTAGATTTTGAAGATAAGAAGTTCGATAACTTACTATTTAAGTACCGCGCTCGTAACTGGCCACAATCACTTAATCAAGATGAACTCGATCAATGGCGTCAATATTGCCAAAACAAGCTAATGCATGGTGAAGATCAACCCTCGATCAGCGCACAAGATTTTATGGTAACCCTTGAAAATCTGGCCCATGAACATGACGATAATGAAAAAAATCTGACTATTTTAAAAGCGTTGTATAACTACGCACAGAGTATGTAAGCGGTAAGCGGTAAGCGGCTTGATCTTAATAAATAAAGCGCCTTCGTCTATATGATTTAAGGCGCTAAGCTACAATTAAAGCTATTACTTTTTATGCAGTGTTTCAATACGTGCTAATAAGCTTGAAGTATCAAAACGCCCACCACCGAGTGCTTGTACGTCAGCGTAGTACTGATCAACCGTTGCTGTCATCGGTAGCGTTGCGCCATTACTTTTCGCTTCATCTAGGGCTATGCCTAAGTCTTTTCGCATCCAATCTACTGCAAAACCAAATTCGTATTCACCTGCCCACATGGTTTTGTGGCGATTTTCCATTTGCCAAGAACCCGCCGCGCCTTTTGAAATAGTTTCAATTACCTTTTCACCATCAAGGCCCGCTTGTTTTGCAAAATGTAAGCCCTCTGCCAAACCTTGCACAACACCTGCAATACAAATTTGATTAACCATTTTACATAATTGACCAGAGCCCACTTCACCAAGTAATTGGCTAAAGCGACTAAACGCTGCCATGATAGGCTGTACTTTTGCAAACACTACCGCATCGCCACCAGCCATTACCGTTAATACGCCATTTTCAGCGCCGGCTTGGCCACCCGATACTGGCGCATCAATAAAGGCAATATTTTTAAGTGCTGCATTAGCCGACACTTCGCGCGCCACTTCTGCCGACGTTGTTGTATGATCCACTAAAATAGTGCCCGTTTGCATACCTGCAATCACGCCGTCTGCGCCATATACAACTGAGCGTAAATCATCATCGTTACCTACACACATAAATACAACATCTGCATTTTCAGCGGCTTTTGCAGGCGTTAATGCCACCTCACCGGTGTACTTTTTTGCCCATTGTTGTGCTTTCTCTGTGGTGCGGTTATATACCGTTACATGGTGGCCTGCAGCAGCTAAATGACCTGCCATTGGATACCCCATAACGCCTAAACCGATAAATGCGACTTTCATTGACATAAAATTGACCTATTTCAGTGGTAACTTAAAAAGATAATTTGATTATCTCAACCGAATAGACAAAAAGCGAATGAAAAAGTCTTCATTACATTTCTTCATGGACGAGACAAAACAGGAAACCTATGGATAGCATATATCAATTCAGCGCCCCACTTTATAATGGCGAAAACTTTGATCTGAGCCAATTAACAGGCAGCACTATTTTAATTGTTAATACGGCCAGTAAATGTAACTTTTCAGTGCAATTAACAGCGCTTGAAAAGCTGTACCAACAATATAAGCATTTTGGTTTTACTGTGTTGGCCTTTCCGTGTAATCAGTTTGATTACAACGAACCAATAAATAACCCTGATATTAAAGACTTTTACCAACAACAGTTTAATGTTAGCTTTCCTGTGTTTAGTAAAGTAATGGTGAATGGCCCTGAAGCTCACCCATTATTTAACTATTTAAAAGCACATACCCGAGGAATAGCACAAAACCGTGCCATAAAATGGAATTTTACTAAGTTTCTAATAAACTCTGAGGGGCAATTAGCCGTGCGCTACGCACCGCGCACTAAACCCGACACCTTAAAACAGGTAATAGAGAGCACAATTAATGACGCAACTAACAATGGCGCTTTTCAGTTCGCAAAAGTATGAACAAACATCTTTTGATGCCTGCTTAAAAGATCAAACAGACATCAAATTAACCCATTTTGAGCAATCGCTCGATGCGCAAACAGCCATACTTTGCCAAGGCTTTGATGCGGTATGTGTATTTGTTAATGATGTGGTTGATAAAACCGTCATTAAACAACTCGCACACAACGGTATTAAATGTATTCTACTGCGCTGCGCGGGGTTTAATAACGTTGATTTAGCTGCCGCAAATGCACATAACATCAAAGTATGCCGTGTGCCAGCCTACAGCCCAGAAGCAGTTGCTGAACATTGCATCGCATTAATGCTCACTTTAAATCGTAAAACCCATAAAGCATATAACCGCATTCGCGAAGATAACTTTGACTTAAACGGCTTGCTTGGCTTTAACTTATTTAAAAAAACCATTGGCGTAATTGGCTGCGGGAAAATTGGCCTAGCATTGGTTAATATACTCAATGGCTTTGGTGCAAATGTATTGGTTTGCGACCCTTATGCAACAGAGGGTAATTACACCCTATGCGATATAGACACTTTACTCACCCAAAGTGATGTTATTTCACTGCATTGCCCATTAAACGAAAGCACCCACCACTTAATTGATGAAACAGCATTTAGCAAAATGAAAACTGGCGTTATGCTTATTAACACCTCACGCGGCGCATTAGTCGATAGTAAAGCATGCATTAGCGCACTTAAAAGTAAGAAACTAGGCTACTTAGGCCTTGATGTTTACGAGCAAGAATCAGAGCTATTTTTTAAAGACCGTCGTGACGAAATCATGCAAGACGATATATTTTCACGATTGGTAAGCTTTCCTAACGTATTAGTCACCGGGCACCAAGGTTTTTTTACCAAAGAAGCACTGACTGAAATAGCCCAAACCACTATTAATAACGCGATTGAGTTTGCTAATAACCAGCCGCTGAGTAATGAAGTTAAATAAGGTTAGGTGCTAGGTCAAAGATAAAAGGTTAAAAACCAAAGCACAAAAAATCAACCACGTGAACTTTGCTAAGCCTGTTAAGTTACATCGGCTTCAAAAAAGGACAGGCATATATTTCAACCCCGTTGGTATTGCGCATAAATTGTGACTGTCCTGTTTTACACGGGTAGATTAAATGTATTAATGATTGAAAATAAGAAGGTTGAATTACAATTCGAAGAACTACGAGGCTGCTTGATGTCTGAAGTCAAGATTTGACCTCAAGGCTTTCAATTCGAAGAACTACGAGGTTGCTTGATGTCTGAAGTCAAGATTTGACCCTCAAGGCTTAAAAGGCTCTTTTAAAATTTGTTCGAATGGAACAGACTCGGACATAGAAAGCCATAGACGTAAGGAACAACACATTTTACGTAAGTGGCTGTTTGACGGCAAAGATGTTGAGTCATGTGCAATATGTAAAAATGAATTCAGCGTTAGCTCTTTGGTCACTGCGCATAAAAAGAAAAGGTCCAAGTGTTCTTTTAATGAAAGAATAGACCCAAATATTGTAATGCCCTTGTGCAAATTTGGGTGTGACCATTTATATGAAATTGAAGCATTAAAAATTAAAAATAATATTGTAATTTCGAATAGCAAACTTGTACAAACCGTTTTTGAGCAGTCATATATTAATTCAGTTTCTGATAGAACCATTAAATCAAAATGGTTAGAGGGAGAATCAGGGTATTTCTCACAGTAAGAAACTTGAAATGACACCCATCTTAATTTCATCGGAAGTAAAACAACAAACGCATCGATTGAAATCAGCAGCAAGTGAACATTTTAAACATAATCACGGTTTCATTCTCCTTAGCTCAATCCATAAACGCAGTCACCTAAATTACAGACATAAAAAATAGTGCCTTAAGGCAATAGTTGACGTTTTAATTGAGTGTGAAAAAACTAGGCCAGTAGTTTCTCGCTGTTACTGACGTTGCTACGCCGTTTTCTGTTCAAGAAAACTTAACAAACTTTAAAATGGCTGTCTTTTTTGTTTTCATTTTTTTGTTTTCACCTTTGTCATATGTTCAAATAACCTACAGTAAGTATAAAATTTATAGCTGGCAATAACTTACACTATTTGCTATTAATATAGCTCATAAAATAAGGATGTCTTCGGGCTAAAATAAGGAAGTGTCCTCTGATAAAGCTGTTATGTTTTTAAGAGAGTTTATAGTTAATGTTTAACAATAAAAAACTGATTACATTTTTCTTTTTTATAATGCTAGTTAACTTCAATGCAACTTATGCTAGTGATATAGAAAGTCTTCAGCTCATCCAAATACTAAAAGATGATGTTAACGATGTTGATGGTTTAGGTAATCCTAGAAGCGTTAAAGTTCTTTCAGATAATTCTAAGGTTTTTGTTTCTAGTGGAGACGATAATGCTTTAGCTGTTTTTAATTTAGACGAGAATTTTAATCTAACCTTCAGCCAAGTGTTTAAAAATGCCTCTACCAACATAAATGGTTTAGAAGGCGCCTCTGGTGTTACCTATTTTGATCACGGTAATCAGGTAGTCGTTACTGGATTCTATGACGGTGCCTTAACAAAATTTTCTAAAAGTAATAGGAGTTACCGTTTTAGTCAATTTATCAGTGACGGTCTAAGCTATGACAGAGTATTTGATAGTGATGTGCCTGTGGGTGAACTGGATAACTTTGGCCTTTTAGGCGCTTGGGATATAGTCAAGACTACCAACGAAAAGCAACTCTACGTTGCAAGTTATATGAGTAACGCTATTTCTATTTTAGATATAATGTCGGATAAAAAGATTAGTTTGAATAGAGTAGTAAAAGACGCCAAGCCACTTAGCAATGACTTGGGAAAACCTATTGCAGTAGCTTTATCTCCATTAAATAATGAATTATATGTTCTAGGTTTTGATGGTCATCAATTAACCATTTATGATAGAAGTGTCAGGGGCGACTTATTGGTGAAACAAGTATTAAAAAATGGCGTTGCGGGTGTGAAGCAATTTATTAACCCACAAAAAATGGTTGTCTCACCAAATGGAAGATTTTTGTATGTTGCTTGTTCAGGAAGTAATTCTCTTGTTGTTTTTCACAAACTGGATACTGGACAATATGCATTTTTACAGGCAATAAATAATTCGGATATTGGCGGATCTGGCCTAGAGGGAGCAAGTAGCTTAGCGATATCGTCTGACGGCTTAAAAATATATGTAGCTGGGGAGTCGGGTAGCGGCCTATATTTATTTAGCGCGAGTGCTGATGGGCGACTTAGCTATAAGAATAAATTATTAAGTGTTCATGATAATAAATTAAATAGAATTTCATCTATAACTGTTACCGATGATAATCGTCACTTATTGGTTGCGACTGGTAAAGGTAATTCGTTATTTGTATTTAAAATAAAGACACTTTAGATATCTGAAGTAAAAACAAACCTTAGTCCGCTTAATATAGCGTTGTAGCTGTAGAATTACTCTTTTTTAAGAAAAACAGCCTGTTTTATGGGTTCCAAATGCATTACCTAATGCTTTAAAAAAGCTTAGAGTTAATACAGGAGCTCGTTTTTTATTGAATTTGGCTGTTGGAGTTATTTTACAGCCTCGTTATATTGCTACATAGGCTCAGTCTACTTTCAGCTCTGGAGAATAAATGAAAAAAGGATTTTCGGATATATTTGAAACGGACTCAGTATTTAAGATTCTAATTTTATGTGTGCTAACTATAGGCTCGTATTTAATTTATAAGCTCTATCGTTTCACAAGCCAAATTAATCAACATACCGAACTTAAAATACCTAACTTATTTATTGCAACAGCCGTTGTTTTATTTATTATTTCATTAGGTAGTTTAATTTATAGTTTAGCTAATTATCATGACCTTACTATTCTAAAAAGCTCAATTGGTATTCATGCTATATCTAGTGCTTTCGATGTAACTTGGGTTATCATGGTACGTAATCGTATTAATTTAATTGCGGGCTCTAATAAAGGTGACAATCTTTGGTTAAATCCTTTTATTACATCAATTTTCCATGTTATTTATATGCAACATAAAATCAACCAAGGATTGGCTAAAAACGCAATATAAAAGGCAGAAGGGGTCAAATCTTGACTTCAGACATTAAAACCCTTAATCCCTGCAATTGACAGACTTCTGACTGTCAGCTTTGGTAAAGCTCAGTTAATCGGATCTGACAGGTTAAGTTAAAACTTCATCACATAGGTCCCTTAAATACGTCTACTTACATTTTACGAATAGCGTTTAGTTTATTTATCTTGTTGATCACACCTAAATCAAACAGTTGTTCCGCTGTAGACTTGAGTAATTGGGTTTCCTCTGGCGTTCTATGTTCTTTAATGATTAAGTTTGCATAGCTAATTTGCAACCGATTTATTACGCGGCTTTTCTTCCTGCATTCAAAGCATTTGATTGCATGTGCATCAATCCAAAACCTTAATTGTTCAAACCAGTATTGCTGCTCTTTAGCAAAAAATATAAATGATCTGTGACAATCGACACATTGCTTTTATATATCAATGTAGAGATTTCGTGGGTATATACAATAACGTTGCTGTTCGATAGCTACGGGGATCGCGCGTCTCTGATAGATAGCGCATCCCCTAATATCACCAATGGGTATTATCAATTTCTTGGTTTGTAAAACTAAAAACTAAAAAACTGACGGCTGACGGCTGACGGCTGACGGCTGACGGCTAAACTATCAACCAAACGCGACATTGGCAAACACAGCGGTCATCAATATTGGGCATACAAAACGAATATACTGTGCAAACCAATAACGTACACCACTTGCAGCTTTATGCAATTGATTACCACGGCGCCATAACCAACCCACAGTGATAAAGTAAAACAAGCCCATCAGCGGTAATTGATACTGTGTTAATACC
This sequence comes from Pseudoalteromonas neustonica, assembly GCF_001653135.1. GTDB lineage: Bacteria > Pseudomonadota > Gammaproteobacteria > Enterobacterales > Alteromonadaceae > Pseudoalteromonas > Pseudoalteromonas neustonica. The sequence goes on along the minus strand of NZ_BDDS01000017.1, from coordinate 51,246 downwards.
ATAATCACTAAACCGAATAACCAATCAAAGTTAAAAATAATCAACGATGATGCTGTAAGTACTGTAAGGCTTACTAAAAACGTCGCTTGTTTACGCTCTACTTGATGGTTTTCGACGAGAAAAGCCACCGGAATTTCGGTTGATGAAATTGTTGAAGTAAGCGATGCAATCGACATCAATACAAAAAATAGTAAACCAACTAACAACCCGACTTCACCCATGGTATTAAATAACTGCGGTAAAATTGCAAAAATTAACTGCCCTTCGCCCACCAATTTACCATCACTAAATACTTGAACGCCATTGTGCTGCGCCACATAAATGGCAGGAATAATTAATAAACCGGCTAAAAACGCCACCCCTGTATCTAGCAATGCTACCGATGCGGTTAAACGCGGTAAGTTAGCATCAGGCTGTAAGTACGAGCCATAAATCATCATACAACCCACACCCAGTGACAACGAAAAGAACGCCTGCCCCATTGCCGCAATAATTAATCCTGGGTCGAGTATTTGGCTAAAGTCAGGGACTAAATACGCAGCAAAGCCATTACTAGCGCCATCAAGCGTTGCTATATAAGCAATTAATCCCACCAGTAAAACCAACAACATAGGCATTAACCTGCGAGACCAAGTTTCAATCCCAGATTTAACTCCTTTGAGAATAATGCTCGCGGTGAGTAACAGCATCAGTGGCGTAAATATAAAATTACGTGCCATCGAGTCGGTTTTTAAAAACGTGCTGATTTCAGTAAACCCTAAAAATAGGGCTATAGGCTCAAGCGCGTAGGCAAGCATCCATCCAGCTACAATGGAGTAAAAGCTAAGCATCACAATAGCGCCTGCTAAGCCTAGGTAACCCGCAGCAGCACCTACTTGTGGCGCTTGCTCTTGCCATGCATTTCTGAGTGCTTTTACAGGATTAGCTTGCGCTTTATGACCTAAATATAACTCAGTATATAAAGCGGGTAATGCCAATAAAAATATTACAATAAAGTAGACTAGTAAAAATGCGCCGCCGCCATGATTTGCAGCTTGCGTGGGGAACCCCCAAATATTACCTAATCCTACCGCAGCGCCAGACGCTGCTAAAACAAAGCCAAGGCGGCTTTGAAAACCATCACGCGATTGTGCCATACATCTACAAATCTGTTATTATTTTTCATTATTGTGAATTAAACCATATTTCACAGTCACTGAGTAATAAATTTGCCTTGGCTTAAATAACCAGTGCACATTCGCACAAAATATAAACATGTTTATTCTTTTATCTCTTTAATTGTGGATTTTATGCCGGCGTTATTTTTTCAGCAGCAACTAGTCATTACAAAGCACACGATGCAGCCACTCAATACACACACTATTTTATTATGTGATGCCCAGCATTTAAATATTGATAAGTTCGATTTAAATACGCTATTGAGCCCTTTTGAACTCGCGGTGATCACTCGTCGTAAAAGTAACAAAGCCAAGCAAGAATATTTAGCTACTCGACTGCTGCTTAAGTATTTAGTAAAACAAAGCTCCCCAGAGTTTGCCAAGTTACCAGCTCATCATATTAGCTCTGAATTTGACGAGCCTAGCAGTAAATTACTCATACATATAACGGGCAGTAACACCGTGTTTAGCAGTTGCCTGTCGCACTCAAACGGTTTTGTCGGTGCCGCGCTGAATATTGAGCGAATTGAGTTTGGTTTTGATATTGAAAAAATAAGCACAAAGCGCCCATTTGAAAAGCTCGCAAAGCATTTTTACCACCCTGATGAAGTAAATTTAATAACGCAAAATCAACAACAAGGCGCTGAGCGATTTTTTAGAATATGGACCTTAAAAGAAGCACTCGCTAAAGCCACCAGCCAGCCGATTGCAAAATTGCTTAGTCCCAATGTGTTTGATCAATTAACGCAGGCTCATTTGCGCGCTGTAAGCTGCCAATATAATGAGTTTGATGTGAGTGTAGTCAGTAATCAGAGCACTGACTGGCAGTGCTCTGTGGTAAATACTATCGACCAATTACGCGGCGTTTTGAACTTCTAATAAGCGGCTATGAATGGCTTGTACAACGCGATCCGATTCAGCTTGTTCTACCAAAAAGCATAAGTTGTGCTTACTAGCACCATGGCAGATTAAGCGAATATTAAAATCACTTAATACGTTCATTAAATTCATTTCGTGCTGACGTAATTGAATTTGTGAGCCAATCAGCGCCACTAGCGTTAAATTGTTCTCTACCGAGACATGGCAAAACTCTGCTAATTTATCTAAACAGTCTTGATCAAGCTCAGGACGCGATGCATTTGGCGCGTTATCCAATGTAATAGCCACGCTTATTTCTGACGTGGTAACTAAATCAACCGAGATGTTAAACTCGCTTAGAATCGTAAACACGCGCGCTAAAAAGCCGCTGGCTAATAGCATTTCAGGGCTCTTAAGCGTAAGCAATAACTGGTTTTTACGCTGTGTAACTGCACGAATACCTGGCAATTGTGATTTTTCACGCTCAATCCACGTACCACCACGCTCTGGTTCACGGCTCGAACCTACAAAGACGTTAATGTGACTACGGCTTGCTGGTAAAATAGTCGCAGGATGTAGCACTTTAGCGCCAAAAGTTGCCATTTCTGCCGCTTCATCAAAACTTAAGCGCGCAATCGGTGTTGCTTTGGCACATAAACGTGGATCAGTGCTAAATATACCTACCACGTCCGTCCAAATATGCACGCTTTTGGCGTTAATTGCCTCGGCCAATAATGCTGCGCTGTAATCTGAACCGCCACGGCCAAGAGTGGTCGTTTGACCATGCGCATCACTGCCTATAAAACCTTGTGTGACAATAACATGCTCAGCTAATAGTGGGAACAAATGCTCTTTCGCAGCCGCAGCGGTGGCCGCTACATCTGGTGTAGCCTTTGAAAACTGGCTGTCTGTTTTTAATACTTGGCGCACATCAAAACGAATTGCGTTTAAACCATTCAAACGCAGCACCTGAGTAAATAAATACGACGATAAGCGCTCACCAAAACTCAGGAGTTCATCTTGTTGTTGTTTTGATTTAACGCCTTCACTGGCTAAAGCTTGAAACGCTTTAATAGTTTCGTCAAAGCCATGGGCTAAGTCCGCATCAAGCGATAGTTCATTTAAAATAGCTTCTTGAATGGCTAACACGCCGGTGATGTTTTCTGCGCGCTCACCCATTGAGATATCTTTTTTACACAATGCAACAAGGTGATTAGTGACACCTGCACTGGCACTTACAGCCACTACGCGTACATTGTTATCGGCTACAATAATTTCACTGCAACGACTCATAGCGTCAAAGTTGGCCACACTGGTGCCGCCAAATTTTGCTACTACGTGATCTGTTTTTTGGTTTTGTGCTGACTGTTGCGCGTTATTAGCAGCTAATTGGGTATTCATGTCGTCTCCTTTTGTGGCATTCAAACCACGGTAATACAAGAAGAACTTGGCAAGGGGGTGCTCGATAAGAAAAGTCCACTGCCAGAAGCTCTCCACCTAATTTGGTGACAGTTTTGAGGATTCAGCCCCATAAACCGAAAAACCACTGTGACGTGCAGTTGTTTTCCTCGGCGAATATTTCCCTCCTTAATGGTCGTTGGCAGTCGTCGCCTCACATTAAGTACCTAAATACCGCACCTCTTCTGAATGTTAGATTAATTGCATTTTATAATTGCCAATTAAAATAACAAAGCCCACATAAAGTGGGCTTTGAAAGTTATCGTTTAGACGTCTAGCTGTCAAGTTGTTTTAATTAATAAAGGTCATTAAATAAAACTACCTGCTAAATATGAGCCCATATAACCGATTGTATACGCTATTAATAAATACAACGACATACGTAAATAACTTAAAAATGTGAGTGCTTTTACTTTACTCATCGCAATAATACCTGCCGCAGAACCAATAATAAGCATTGAGCCGCCCACACCAGTTGCATACGTGAACGACAACCATTGTTGCGGACTCATGACTATTTCAGCTTTAAGCAGCGCAGCAGTCAGCGGGACGTTATCTACCGCAGCAGAGAGTATACCCATTAAGTAGTTTGCATACTCTGGTGCCATTAACTCATACAAATTCGTAAACTTGCTTAGCATACCCACTTCTTTTAGCGCACCAACAAGCAGTAGTACACCCACAAAAAACAGCAGCGTGTCGTATTCAATTTCACGAATGTAGTCGATGATTTTTTTGTTGACGTCTTTTTTGCGCATTAAAAATTGCGCCGTCAAAAACATTAACGATAAACCAAACAAGAACGTTAACAATGGAGGTACGTGATACATCACACTGAGTGTCAGCGTTGCAATAATCGTCGATAAGAAAATAACGGCAATGGTTATATCCGTTTTTTCAATTCGGCGATCTTCTTGCTTAGTAAACTGCACCGCACCGTTTAACCCAAATGACAGCATAACGGCCAATAAAGCAACACTAAATAATGCAGGGGCAATTAACAGTAGTAAATTTCCAATACTGACTTTACCATCAAGGAAAATCATCAAGGTTGTTACGTCACCAGTAATTAACGACACACCACCAGAGTTAACACTGAAGATGATTAACGTTGCGTACTTAATCAGTTTTTTCGGGTCCAGTTTTAACGACATAACAACGGCCAATGAAATTAGCGTCGCGGTAATGTTGTCTGAAATCGACGAGAATAAAAATGAAAAGCCACCAATCAAGAACATTAACTTTCGCTCGCTAATCGAGCTTGGCATGATCTTGTGCACAATATTTTGGATAAAACCTTTAGAGTTTAAATAGGCAACAAAGGTCATTGCAGCCATTAAAAACAACCATAATGTGGCAATCTCTAAAATATTGTGGTCAAGTTGGTGTTGTACACTTTCGGGGGTTTGCCCGTTTAAAGGCGAGATAAATAAGATAATCCAGCATAAAGTACCAAAGAAAAGCGTGGTTTTGGCCTTGTTTACATGGATAATATCCTCTATAACGATGAGCACGAATGCAAGCGCTATCAGGGTTAGGATAATTGCAGTTACCATGGTGTTTGAACAACCTTTATAAAAATGTAAAAATTGTATACTAGGTGTCAGTAATCGACACGGCGCGCAGTCTAGCACCAAAGGCTGTGTAAAACTATTGCCAATTTAATATTATATAAGTAATTGCTGTGTCCAAATAACACAGGTACACAGCACTCATTAGATTTTTTGGAGCTTTATGATCCCAGCTAAAAAGTTGCTAAATACCCTAACCGAGCACTGGGGAATGTTAGAGCTGCTATTTAAACGTTTTAAAATGGCCGATTTTAGCCTAAAAGACGTACAAAGTGCGATCAAACAAAAACAACCAACGTGGTCAAACGAACGGATCTATAAAGAAACCAATCGGCTTTTAAACCAAGATATTATTATTCCCTTGGCAAAATCATCTCAGCTTGAAATTAACCGTGCCATTGCAGATTTCGCCACCTTTTTATTACAGGAAGAGCATTTAGGCCTAGCACAAGAAATTAGCGTATTGGTTGAAGATTTAGCACGCCTAGGTAACCGTTTAGATAATGCCGGTAGCATTGAAGACTACGATGAGATGCGCCGCTTTAGCCGCATTATGGATGATCGAGTGCGTAAAATAATGAAATTATTTGCCCACAATGAAAACGCCATTTTAAACATAGTCGAACAAGCTAAAGCCAATAACGCAGTGCAATCACTGCAAAAGCGCTATAAAGCCGTCATTGAAGCATTTGACGAGTACATAGAACCAATGCTTGAGATGGTTGATATTCGTGGCGATTTTCATGCGTGTTTTAGTACCATTGAAACACAAATAAGTACGCAAATTGAGTACATAGAGCGCTCAGGCAAAGCCTACCAAGACAAACGTATGCTAGAGCAACTGCGCACCCGCATTTTAGAGATGCACCTAGTAGGTCGCGAAAGCTTACGTAAAAGTGCCGATATGCTGATGCCACTGCGTGAAGAGTTGCGCCGCAATAATATGATCACTCGCCAAGCGGCAAAAGTGCTGGGATTGGTGCGTAAAAATGGTGTTGATAATATGCTAAGTGCAGTTCAACCTCACTTTGTATCTGACACGCAACGTTTTTCACTCGGGCAACAACGCCATATCATCGCTTATATGGCCACTTTAACGGAGTTTGAGCACAGCGAATATGAACTACCCGACCAAAACGATGTGCCTGCTTTTATTACCCCTAATATTCCTGATTACAACAATGTAAAAGCGAACTTTAAAAAGCGCTTTAATGCGAAGCGTAAAAAACCACAACCATTATTAAGCTTTTTAGGGGAAAGCTACCCTGACCTTGAAGCAGACGAAATGCTATTTTTATATCAAAAGCTAGTAAGCGACACTGATATTGAAATAAATCAAAGCGATAAAAAAATGCGCGTTAAAATCGCAGGACAACATTTTTCACTCTTTCCTTTTAATACAACACCCTTTAATTCTAACCCTGTTGCATCTTCACAATCATCAACAGGAAATGAGTAACCGTTATGACACACATAAATTTAGATGAACTAAGCCACCTACAAACGATTAATAAAAAATTAGTCACGGGCTATCATATTAGCGAACAAGACACGGTAATGTGGCAAGAACTTGATCAACAAATTGATGCATATCGCGCATTATTTAGCGCCCTTGGCCATGATTTACAACACGATAGCCGTGGTTTTTATTACTTTGCCAGTGACGAAAGCACCCCAAATATGGGAAAGATCTCCCGCGCGATTGCCCTAACCATTTACATTTTGATTGAACACTATGCCAACTCAGGTAAAGATCCAATGCGCGCCCTGTTTGATGAAGTGAATGACCTTGAACTAATGCAAACATTAGTACAGATGAACAAACACTTGTTTGATCAACTCGAAATTTTTTCAGGCTCTGACTTACGTAAAGACGTGTACTTACGCATGATACGCTTAGGCCTTGCCCGTGAAGTGGAAAATGGCTTTATGTTACAAGCACCTGCTTATCGCTATATCGATGCATTAATGGAAGTGAACGAAGAAACCTATATTGGTGAGGACGAATAATGAAAAACCTTTACGGACTCAGCAAACTCGCACTTTTAAACACCGCAGGTTATGCAAAATGTGTGATCCCACTTGATAAAAGCAGCTCTATTTGTGCCCCTAATAATACCGGTAAAAGCTCGGTCATTAACGCCCTGCAATTTCCGCTGATCAATGATTTACGCCTTACCGAATGGGATGGCCATGATTTAGACGAAACCCGTAAGTTTTATTTCTCGTCAGATCAATCTTATATTTTACTTGAAGCCGACCTCCCCCATGGCCCTGTTGTTATTGGTGTAGCAGGGCTTGGTAAAATAGCAGGTTACGCGCATCAGTTTTTTTGTTACCAAGGAAAGCTTAACCTTGAGCAGTACACTCAAGGTAAAACCATTATAAAATTCACTAAGCTATTTAATCACTTAAAAGAGCAAGGCTTTAATCCTATTGAGCTTAAAGCGCAAGAGTTAAACGCGTTATTAACAGGCGGTGCTACGCCATTTGATGGCGACATTAACTTAAAAATGATCCCGCTTAATAATGTGCAAGACTCGGCTATTTATAAAGAGATTTTCCGCCGAATTTTAAACTTGCATAAATTGGGTGCTGCAGATGTAAAACGCTTTATGTTGCGCGTGTTTGAACGCCATATGTCAAATTCAAAAGTCGATTTTTATGAAGTCTGGCGTCGCTCGTTCGATAAAGTAAACCGCGCAAAACGTGAGTTAAAAGCGCTAGAATCTATGCAAGAGCCAATTAGCGCGCTTGAGTCTATGCTTGAAAACCAAACCGTGCTTAAAGGTAAACTGGCCGCATACGCACCAAAAATTGATCAAGCCTTAATTGATTTTGACACGTATCAAGAAGCGCAATTAGATGAACTTAATATCGCCCTTGAGAACATAGAACACGAAAAGCACGAGTTTGAGCAAAAACAACAGCTTTATGTGCAGCAATCGCGTGATATTGAGCGCAGACAAACACAAATCGAGCAATGGTTTTTAGACTTTGGTGCGCTAAAATCTGAATTTGAATTGGTGAATATGGCGACCTTAAAAGTGAGCCTTAGCCAGTTAAAGCAAGATTACGAGTCACTTTCGCACTCAATAAATAGTGCGCAAGGGCAAAGCTTACACACCCTTGACTACCGCATTAGCGAAACACAAAAGCAAATAAAAAGCTTAAAACTGCAACTTAAAAACCTTGAGTTCAATTTATTCACGCGTATGCGCGAGGACTTATCGTTAAAAGATGTTGAAGAAATTTCACGTATTTTAAACCCAGATATTCTCTCGTTCGCCACCACCAGCAATGGCGATATTGATATAACCGATGAAGATGTGTTTGGCGCATTTTTAGAGCAATTATCAGATAACGTTAAAGGCGGTGTACTTACCCTGCCCGGCGCAACGATTAAACTGAAAAAGCTCTCATCAGTGCAAATGCAAAGCGGCGAGAACAAAGAGCAATTAACCGCCCAGCTAACAGCGCTTGAACATTCATTAAAGGAATTTAAGCAACAGCGCGATGTAGCTGCCAATGTAGCTGACAAACAAAAAGAAAAAGACGCGTTATACGATGAACTCATGTCAGCCGAAAGCGCGTTAAAACGCTTTGAACAGTTTGAGGTAATGCTGCAATCTGTCGATGCACAATCGATGCTCAAAGAACAATTACTTGCAGAGCGTGATCAAGTAGACGATTACTTACAAGATATTCAAAAAAATAGCGGCTCAATTGCTGATAGACGCTCGATTATTAAATCGAAAAAAGATCTTATTTCTCGCCAAGCAGATCGCCTACGCCAAGTGAAATCTGAACGAATTGACCATACTCTTGATTTGTATACTGGTAAAATCACCCCGTACATGATTGATATTCAAATCGACTTTGATAATCTCAGTGATTTAGTACACCACTTTAATAAAAACTGCCAAGAGCTACGTAACTTTGATATTAACGTGCGTAACACTTATTTGCATATTTATAATGCGGGTATTACTAAGTTTGATAACGAAAACGACGAGTTTAGTAAATACCAAAAACTCATCGGTGCATTTCATAATATTGATAATGAACGTGACGCTGTTGAGCGCCAAGCGCGTGTTGCACTGACCGAAGTTGCAGCCACGATTAAAGGCCTGCGGGAAGATTTAGACCGTCTGCGCCGTGAAATGAACAGCTTTAATAAAGGCATTAGTCAGCACCGTATTTCTAACTTACAAGCGTTTAAAATCAATGTAATACCACGTAAAATGCTGGTTGATAGTATTGATACAATTATCAGTACGTCAAACCAGTTTGAACAAGGTGATACATTAGATTTACTCAGCCAAGAACCTTACAGCGAAAGCGCGGTTAATGAAGCAAAAGATCATTTAATTAAGCTTGCCTCTGATAAAGCGGGTTTAACATTAACCGATTTATTTGATATTCGTTTTGAAGTGGTAAACCGCGCTGGCGAAACGGAGCACTTTGAAAAAATCGATTCAGCAGGTTCAAACGGAACGCGTATCACCATTAAATTATTATGCGGCATGCTGTTTATTCGCTACCTATTGAGCGACCAAGAACAAAACTTATACCGTATTCCTATTTACATTGATGAGGCGGCCGATATCGACCCGCAAAACCAAAAAGCAATTATAGAGACCGCATTAAGCTTTGGTTTTGTGCCAATATTTGCCTCGGTAAAACCACAAATTAGCTGCGATTACATTGTGCCTATTCGCTCAGTTAAAGATGGCGCACAAAACTGGGTCGATGAAAAAGATTGGATAGAAGTAGAGCACACTACTGATGACTAATTAATCTATAATTCAGCTAATAACAACTAAACTTACAACCAAGTAACTTGAACTCTGGATAATAAGTCTATTTTCAGTCGCTAGTTTAAATGGCAAGTTTCAACGCTAACTACGTTGAATTTACTTGCAATTGGAAAGCGTCTGACGCGTAAGTTAGTAAATATCTTAACCAGAGTTCGAGTTAGGTAAACTTTAATAACACAAACATATTGAAAAATGTCATTTGTGGGATTTTTTTTATGTTATGTTATCAAATGAATAGAGTTTAAATTTGCCAAGGAGCAAACGTGATGAAAAACCTACTAATTGCAACAGCAGTGCTATTTTTAGCAGCATGCGCAAAAACCCCTGATTGGGATTACGATAAATCGGCTGATTTTAGTAATTATAAAACCTTTGCTTGGGTTCAAGATGCAAGTTTAACTAAAAATACGACCAATTATCAGATCAGTCCATTAATGGAAAAGCGCGTACGTGATGCAGTTAATACAGAGCTGACAAATATGGGCATGCAGTTGAGCGAAATAACGCAAGCTGATGTACTTATTAACTATCATGCATCGGTAGACACAAAAATTGATGTAGACACATTTAACACCGGTTACAGCGCACGTTGGAACTACTGGGGTATGGGTTACAATACACAAACAACGACGCGTGAATATGAAGTAGGCACGTTAATTGTTGATGTTGTTGACCGTGCATCAAATCAATTAGTATGGCGCGGAGCAAAAGAAGGTCGATTAAGAAAAAATCAATCACCTGAAGCGCGCACTGACGCAATTACTAAAACAGTGGCTGATATTCTAAGTAACTTCCCACCAGATAAGCAGTAATAAAATAACTCTTCATAATAGAAAGTGCATATTATGCGCTTTCTATTATTGAAAAGAGCTAAAAACCACGTGTTTTCTTTACTTAAATACACCCAATGACATTAGCTCCCCCCCCTTAAACATACACATACAAATACGCTGTGCTGTAAAGCTTTATCGCTAGGTATTAATGTGTATGAGCATTTAACGTATAAAAATAAACCCCGCATAAAATACGAGGTTATATACTTAAAGGTTAAAGTTCACCAGGTTGAAAGTTATCTACCGCAATAGCCTGTTTGCGTAAATTATTAGCTTCGTGCAACTTTACGCCTTGCTCGGCTGTTATGAGCTGCTTTTCAATCGCATTGGTAATCGCCGTTTCAATATCATCATTGCGGCTAAGGGTGCCGTCGCGTTGCCACTTTTTCAACTGCTTGAATGCATCACTGGTATTATGCATAGCAATAAAGGCATTTTCCATTACGCCAGTCCCTGCTTTATCATCCACATAACATAAATGCGTTAAACGGTTTCTGAATACTCCAGGTTGGGTCATATGCTCACACATTGCCTGAGCAAGATCATCACTCGGACGATGATAATGATTACCAAACGGAAATACGATACGCTTTAGAGCAAAGTTAACAACTGGGTTTGAGAAGTTCTTGAAAAAGCCGTTAAACGCTTGACCTATTTCAAATAACGATAATTCAACGGCATATTTAACAAAAGGCAGATCGGCTTGTTGACGTCCTTCATCTTCAAAACGTTTTAACACGCATGAAGCTAAGTAAAGGTGGCTTAATACATCACCTAAACGTGCAGAGATCATTTCTTTACGCTTAAGCTCTCCCCCTAAAATGAGCATCGCCACATCCGTACAAAAAGCTAAACCACGACTCATTCGCCCAAGCTGCTTATAATAATCTGCGGTTGCGCCACATACTGGGGATTTAGCAAAGTAACTACGCGTTAAACCATGGATTAACGCCATACTCGCATTAGTTGCAGCAAATAAAATATGCTGCTGTAGTAAAGAATCAAATTCTTTTAACGCGAGTTCATCATCTTCCATTGCCGCAGCTTCCATTTCTTTTAATACAAATGGATGGCAACGAGTTGCTCCTTGGCCAAAGATCATTAAATTACGAGTTAAAATATTTGCCCCTTCCACCGTAATTGATACCGGTATACCCATATAGCCATGTGCTAAATAGTTATTAGGACCCACTTGTATTCCCTTACCTGAATGAATATCCATTGCATCATTCATAACTGTACGGCCCATTTCAGTCATATGGTATTTAGCAATTGCGGTCACCACTGATGGGCTCAATTTTAAATCTATTGCCCCTGCGGTCATTAAACGACACGCTTCAAGGCTATACGTTAACCCACCAATACGTGCAAGTGCTTCTTGTACACCTTCAAATTGACCAATTGATACACCAAATTGCTGGCGAACCGTTGCATAAGCAGATGTCATTCGCGCACACAAATGCCCTGTCGCGCTACTTAGTGCTGGCAATGAAATACCACGCCCTGCGCTTAGGCACTCAACCAACATTCGCCAGCCTCGACCAGCACCTTGTTGACCACCGATGATCCAATCAAGGGGAATAAAGACATCTTTACCGTACGTTGTGCCATTCATAAACGCCATGTTAAGCGGAAAGTGACGCTCCCCAGTCTCTACCCCAGGGTGATCTGTTGGGATCAGCGCACACGTGATCCCTAATTCTTTGTCTTTACCTAATAAACTATCCGGATCATACATTTTAAATGCTAAACCAAGTACTGTCGCAACAGGGGCTAGTGTTATGTAACGTTTTGACCAATTTAAACGTAGACCAATGACTTCCTGACCTTCAAACTCGCCTTTACATACAATACCTGAATCGGGGATACTGCCCGCATCAGAGCCGGCTTCTGGACCAGTAAGTGCAAAACACGGTACATCTTTACCACTTGCTAAGTTTGGTAGCCAGCGCGCTTGTTGTTCTGTGGTTCCATAATGTAATAGTAATTCGCCTGGGCCTAAACTATTTGGCACCATAACAGTCACTGCGGCCGTTAAACTCTTAGTCGCAATTTTTGCGACTATGGTTGAATTAGCGATAGCAGAGAATTGGCGTCCACCGAATTTTTCAGGAATTATCAACGCAAAAAAACCTTGGGCTTTTAGGTAATCCCATACTTCTTTAGGTAAGTCTTTATCTTTTTGCACAATTTGATAGTCATCAAGCATCGCCAGTAATGTTTCGACCTCAGAGTCTAAAAACGCACGCTCTTTTTTACTCAACTCAGGCTTTGGGTAACTATGTAAAACCTGCCAATCGGGATTGCCGCTAAAAAGTTGCCCATCCCACCATACATCGCCTGCTTCCATTGCTTCACGTTCAGTTTGCGATAACGGCGGTAACACTTTTTTAAACATTTTAAACGTTGGTCGGCTTACTAGACTTAAGCGGATATCTTTTACCGCAAAAATGACTATTACCACCACCAGTAATAATACAAACACTGACATGGGAACGATCCTTATAAATTAATAAAAATACACTCCTTCAATTATGGCTGATCCTTGTATAAATACAATGTCGCTGTAAACATGTGTTACCCATAATGTTCAATGCTAGGCTTGATAAATTTTGCCTAACTTCAAGACGCTGCTATTATCCCACGTGATAAATAACAAATATAAGGGTCAACATGACTACTCCACATTTTAAGCTCAGTTTGAGCGCTTTAATGGTCGCCAGCACATTAGCATTAAGTGGCTGCAACCAAGATACAACAAACACATCAGCTCAAGCTGTCAGCCCTGCGCCAGTGACGGCACAAGACGCACAAACCTTTTTAGATGCAACAGAGCTTGAACTCAATGCACTGTATTTAGAATCAAGCCGCGCAGAATGGATTTACGCTAACTTTATTACACACGACACCTCTGCACTTTCGGCCGAAGTAAATCGCAAGATGACAGAAGCGGTTGTTCGCCTTGCAAATGAAGCTGCGCAATTTGATTCTCTTGAACTGGGTTATGACGCACGTCGTAAGCTTGATAAATTAAAACTCGCTTTAACTTTACCAGCCCCACAAAATGCGGAAAAAACAGCGCAGCTTTCTCAGCTTGTCGCTGAACTAGGCGGTATTTACGGCAAAGGAAAATACTGTAAAGAAGACGGCAACTGCCTAAGCTTAGGTGATATGACGTCTAAAATGGCCACTAGCCGCGATTACAACGAGCTACTTGATTTGTGGCAAGGCTGGCGTCAGGTTTCAAAACCAATGCGCCCGCTTTATGAGCAACAAGTTGCCCTTACGAATGAAGGTGCAAAAGAACTTGGTTATGCAGACACTGGCGCAATGTGGCGTAGTAAATACGATATGCCAGCCGATGATTTCGCTAAAGAACTTGACCGTATTTGGGGCCAAGTAAAGCCACTATATGATTCACTTCATTGCCATGTTCGCGCTAAGCTAGGCGAAAAATACGGCGAAGATAAAGTACCGCAAGATCAAGCTATTCCTGCGCATTTATTAGGGAACATGTGGGCGCAATCATGGGGCAATATTTACGATGTAGTTGCACCTGAAAATGCTGATCCTGGTTATGACGTAACAGCATTATTAGCGCAGCATAAGTACGATGAGCTTAAAATGGTTCGCGGCGCAGAAAAATTCTTCACTTCAATGGGTTTTGACGCACTGCCAGACACTTTTTACGAACGTTCATTGTTCACTAAGCCTGCCGATCGCGACGTTCAGTGTCACGCCTCAGCGTGGAATATTGACAGTAAAGACGATTTACGTATTAAAATGTGTATTCAACGCACTGGTGAAGAGTTCTCTGTTATTCACCATGAGTTAGGCCACAACTTCTATCAACGCGCTTACAATACACAGCCACTTTACTATCAAGAAAGTGCTAATGATGGTTTCCATGAAGCAATTGGTGACACGATTGCCCTGTCAGTTACGCCTGGATACTTAAAAGAAATTGGTTTATTAGAGCAAGTGCCTGATGAATCAAAAGACATTGGCCTATTAATGAAAATGGCATTAGATAAAGTTGCTTTCATTCCATTTGGATTATTAGTAGATCAATGGCGCTGGCAAGTATTCTCTGGTGAAGTAACACCGCAAAACTACAATAAAGCATGGTGGGAATTACGTGAAAAATACCAAGGTGTTAAAGCACCCATCGCGCGTAGCGAAACTGATTTTGATCCAGGCGCTAAATACCACGTACCGGGCAATACGCCGTACACGCGTTATTTCTTAGCACATATTTTACAATTTGATTTCCACCGTAGTTTATGTGAAATAGCAGGCAATAAAGAAGCCATTCATCGCTGTTCGGTTTATAACTCAAAAGCGGCCGGTGAAAAGCTTAATACTATGCTAGAAATGGGCTCAAGCCGCCCTTGGCAAGAAGCCTTAGCAACTGTAACGGGTAAGCCTGAAATGGATGCAACAGCACTACTTGATTATTTTGCGCCACTGCAAAAGTACCTTGATAAACAAAACAAAGGTCGCCAATGCGGTTGGTAAGCAGGTTTTAATATAATTCAATTCTAAAATACAAAAGCCAGCTCAAGTGAGCTGGCTTTTTAGTACTTTACAGTTAAAAATTAAATTAGAACTGTAAGCTTACATTTGCAAAGTAAGCATCTGAGCCAGAATCATCCCAGTTATTACCGTAACCCGCTTTTAAACCAACATTTTTATTGAAGAAATGTTGAGCACCCAAGGTGTAATCATCGTTTTTATTAAATGTAACAAACGCTGATGTCGCTTTTGAGAAGTAGTAATTAGAGCCTAAAACCCAATCACTTGATGCATTGTCATTATCTGACACTGTTGCTTCAACTGTTAGGTAGTTACCTTGTTGAAGATCCATGAAATATTTAACATTCAACGCACGATAATCAAACTCATCATCTGCTGTAACAGTAAAACCGATATAATCAGTGCTGTTCAACTTGTGATTGTAAGCTACATCAAAAAAGAAACGATTGTCTGCATTTTCAACATCAACAAATCTTACTTTTAACAGTAAGTCAGGGTTGAAAAAGTAACCTGCTGATAATTGAATCATATCTGCGCTTGAACCAAGATCTAAATCTAGGTTTTGGTATTCAGCACCAAGTACAAAACTATCTAGAAAATACTCACCGCCCACAGTAGCTCGGTCGCTAAAATCATCATCTGAATACTTACCATATACATTACTTTGTTTATTGATGTATTCGAACTGGTCATAAGGACCTAGTGTCATTTTTGGTGAGAAATAGTATGTTGAATCAAGGCTAATTGTGTCATTACCATCTGTATCCATATATTGTAGATGGCTAACTGATTCATAAGTGTCTGCAGCAGCCGCGGCACTTGAAAGAAGAATACTCGAAATTATCACTGCTAGTTTTTTCATTATAAGATTTCCCTATTAAATTGTTACATTGCTATGTCTTTAGCCGACTGGCTAAGACGTGGGCATGCTAACGCTCCCAAACTGAACAAACACTTAACTAAGTGCTTGTTTTTAGTTGCTTAAATGTTAAGGGATGTTAAGGCTGGGATATCTATATAGCAAAAACGCGGACATTTTTGCTATACATGAAAAAACTAGTTTATTCCTTTAAAGCGCATATTGACTGATAATACGGTACACATCGTTGATGTTGTCACCTGATTTGAAGTCTTTACTGATCGGCGTAGGGTCTGAGCCAACCCAAATTTTTAACTCGGCATCTAAATCAAAATGACCGGCACTTTCTTTACTAAATTTGGTTATTTTTGAGTAACCAATGCTGATCATCTCTATTTTAGAACCCGTTACGCCCTGCTTATCAATTAAAATGAGTCGTTTATTAGTAAAAATAAACATATCACGTACTACTTTATACGCTTTTTCAACTTGTTCACCTTCGACAAGTGTATTTGCTAATACCTTTTCTAAATCGGCATCATCAACTTCACTTGCGTTACCCATTAATCCGCTAAATAAACCCATTATATTTTCTCCTGTGTAAATATTTGGTTTTCTAATGTATGACCATTCACTAACTGTCGATAGCGCCAGCCTTGTTGATGGCAATATTTCAGTAATTCAATATCAAACAAAGACGCTGTTTTTTGATATTCAACAACATATTCCTTTGCTTGACTCATATAAACTCTATTAACTGCTGCTAAGCTTTGAATGCTTTGCTCAATATTAGGATAGTTTTCAGCAAACAGTATTGTCATGTGATGCTGTGTTTGTTCTATATTGCTGTTTGCTTGGTGTTCAGTGATTTTACCTTTATCAAGGTGTAACACTTGCCCACATAATCGCTCTAATTCTGTGAGGTCATGTGAACTTAAAATAAACGTCGCTTCCTCACTTAAGTTTGAAACAAGCTCTCTCACTTCACGTGCGTGAATAGGATCGAGCCCAGCTGTAGCTTCATCAAGCATTACAATTTCGGGTTTGCCTATTAAAGCCTGCCCTATTGTTACGCGCTTACGCATGCCGTGCGATAAATCATCACTGCGTTGTTTTGCAACCTCAGCTAAACCAACTAATTCAAGTACTCTGAGAGCTTCTGATTGACTTTGCTTAGTCGTTAGCCCTTGCAGTTGCCCATAAAATGTTAACTGATGCGCAATACTAAAACGAGGATCTAACTGGGCATCTTGTGGCAACGCTGATAGCTTTCCAAACAATGCACTTGCGCCAGGGCGGTGCCCCACTATGGATAAACTGCCCGATGTAGGCATGATATAACCGCATAACAAACTAAATAAGGTTGTTTTACCGGCCCCATTTGGGCCAACTAATGCTACGGGTGCACCTTTTTTAACTTCAAAGCTCACTTGATCTAACGCTAATTTAGCCCCGTACTGTTTAGAGAGTCCGTTAGCCTGTATTAATGTACTCATAGTGAACTCCTTGAGAAGATACGCTGTGCTGCCACTAACAACACCACTGTTTGTAATAAAGGAATACCTATACTGCTAAATAAATCTGCATTCTGCCCTGCAACTTGCTCAAGCTGAACGCCGGGAAATATATAATTAAGAATAGCAAATATAGGTAGTTGCCAGCTCATAAGGCTAACGACAATATTACCCACTGCAAAAAATAATATGGCCATGATCACCGTTAATCGTGAAGATCGAGCAATAGTATTTAAAAACGTCATTAACGCAATAAATGGTAGTACCGTGACCACTAAATAGAAAAACAAAACTAGGCTGCGATTTAGCCCGCTTAACAATAGCGATGACTCTCTAAATGCAAGTGTTGCCACTGTTGCGACTAAAGTGATGGTAATTAATATTGCTAAAATAAGTACCTGACCTAAAAACCGGCCAAATAATATTTCGGTGCGCGTTGCCCGTAATGACAAAAAGCGTAGTGTACCGCGTTGTCTATCACCCACAATTTGGTCACTACACAAAAATAAGCAAAAAATAGGAAAGCTATACAAAGCAATTAGCCAATACATCGCCAACTCAGCTTCAGGCCACATTAATAGTTTACTTAAACCAATGACGCCAAATATATGTTGAGCAACTGCAGCAAGCTCAGGTGAACTCATAGTGCTTACCGCTTGTCCTACTGGGTAGCGTAAAATAAGCAACCAACAAATAGTAAATGCAGCAACGGCAAGTAAGCCACGTTTAGTTAAAAACAGTCGGGTTAGTTCAAACAAAGTAATATTTAAAAGTCGCTTGGGGTTTAATTGCGTCACACAAAGTCCTAATCGTGAAAGTGTTTTCCTTACATTAAGTGCAAACGTATTGAATTACTAGCAAAAAAAAGCCAACGTAGGCGTTGGCTTTGTAACAAAGAATGTAAATTATGTTTTTACTTAATTTAAATGTTGCTTATACAGCTCAAGTGCTTGATTAAGATCAGTGATTAAATCATCAACATCCTCAAGGCCGATATGCAGCCGGATCACAGGACCTAACTCCCACCCTGTTTGTGAACGTAATCCTTTCATTGTTAAGTTAGCTGTTACTAAACTTTCAAAGCCGCCCCACGAAAAGCCCATTTTAAAATGATCTAAGCCATCCAAAAATGCATCTATCGCCTGCTGGTTACCTTCTTTCATTACAAAGGAAAACAAGCCATTACTGCCATCAAAGTCACGCTTAAAAAACTCATGCCCTGGGCAGCTGTCAAATGCAGGATGGCGGATATGATCAACTAATGGATGACTCTCTAACCACTTAGCAACTTCGATTGCTGCTTTTTCATGCTGATTGAGTCTCACAGCCATAGTACGTAAGCCACGTAGTGCTAAGTATGCATCATCAGCTGATGTGCACTGACCAAGTAAGTAAGACTGTTCACGTAATGTAGGCCAGTATTTTTTATTCGCAACGGCTACGCCCATCATCACATCTGAGTGACCAACTATATATTTTGTTGCCGCTTGAATGCTGATATCGACACCATGCTCAAGTGGTCGATAATGCAAACCGTTGCCGTAAGTATTGTCGAGCATTGTCATCACGCCTTGTTCATTAGCCACAGCAACCATCGCTGGTACATCTTGAACTT
Source organism: Pseudoalteromonas neustonica (assembly GCF_001653135.1). GTDB lineage: Bacteria > Pseudomonadota > Gammaproteobacteria > Enterobacterales > Alteromonadaceae > Pseudoalteromonas > Pseudoalteromonas neustonica. The sequence continues at coordinate 32,025 of NZ_BDDS01000017.1, read as the reverse complement.
CCATCGTAATAGAACCTGGAGATTCTAAAAACAAGACTTTGGTATTTTCTTTGATGAATGTTTTTATACCCGCACCAATTGTAGGCGGATAATACGTGGTTTCAACGCCGAATCCGGCTAAAATTTTATCGCAAAAATCGCGCGTTGGTTCATACGCATTATCAACCATTAAAATGTGATCGCCTGCTTTTACAAACGCCAAGAGTGCACTGCTTATCGCTGCTGCACCACATGGATAGAGCGCACAGCCTTCGCCCCCTTCAAGCTCTGTGATTGCTTCTTGTAACGCAAAATGTGTCGTCGTACCACGGCGACCATAAAATAGCGTTTTATCACCTCGGGTTTTTGCGGCTTGTTTTAGTTCAGCAACAGAATCAAATACAATCGTTGATGCCCGTTGTACTACGGGATTAACTACGCCGTGCGTGTACGCTTTTTTTCGCCCGGTACTTACTAATAGAGTGTTTTTATTACTTTTACTCGTCATCATTAATCCTTAAAATATTTCGTTAGAACACACTACACATTGCTTAAATTTTTAAATTACGCCAATAGTCAATTATATAGCGAGAGATAGAATCAGCTCTGGGCAACTTTAAGTGTTCGCCTTCGATATCCCAACTACCAAAGTTATTAAGTTCGTCACGACTAAACCACAGCGCATCATCAAGCTCGTCTTTATCTACTTGTATTTGTTCAGTAACGGCTTCGGCAATAAACCCTAACATAATTGAAGATGGAAACGGCCAAGGCTGTGATGCGATATAACGTACATTATCTACTACAATTCCCGCCTCCTCCATCACTTCACGCGCAACAGCTTGTTCAAGTGTTTCTCCGGGGTCTACAAATCCAGCCAAAGACGAATACATACCTGGCGCCCATGCTGCTTGCCTACCAAGTAAACAGCGTTCTATACCATCAGCAAATGTGCGCGTGACGACCATAATTACGGCAGGATCGGTACGTGGAAAGGTTGGATGTTTGCACTCTTCATTCGTGCATAAACGAGAGTGCCCTGCTTCAACTAGTATATTATTACTACCACAGCGCCCACAAAAGCGGTGCGTTGCATGCCAATAACAAAGTCCACGCGCCAAAGCAGCAATGGAGCCTTGCTTAATCTCAACGTTCACACCATAACGGCGAATATCAATAAATTCTGCATTAGCGGTTAATGGCGCTAAAGTCGTCACATCGACTGTACTTACATCGAGTGCAAAGAAACTGGTTTGCTGTTCGTCCAAGCCTAAAAATATCGCTTCGCTTAAATCTAAGTGGTTAATATCACTAAAACTTAAAAATGTGACAGTAAAGCTCTGAGCATCAAATAAAGTCTGGTTATTATGAACTAGGATCCAACGGCTTTGAAAGTTGAGTTGAGTTGCTAACCATTGTGAGTCTTTTCGAAAATTAGACGCGCGATCTAATGGCATTTGACTATAATTAAGCATGCTCATCCTTTTTATTTTTTAGATGGCTAAAACTACCATAAGCATATATTAATTGCATTAAACAAGTCGCTAATCGCCATAGCGAACAAAGGTATATACCCAAGCCACCTCAAGATGCAGAATTCAGCGTTTCACAGGGGCTTAATATCAAGGCGTTACTTTGCAAGAACCATCACTTTTAAGAAGTAACAACGCTGATTGTAAGTGCCTGTGAAACGCCCAACGGGTTGGTTTAAAAGCGATTTATACTGCGTTACTTTTATAAGGGATTGATTTTAACAATAGAACCACTATTACTTGCAATCAATGCCTTGCCTAAATCACTTTTAATTCCAGCGACGCTCGCATTTTGAGGTGGTTTGGGTATACATTTATCTTATTACAGACGAAAAAAAAGCCCTTTCGGGCTTTTGAACACACAATAAATTTATTTCATCATTACAAGGTTGCTAAATGCGCCTGTAACTTTTGATTTTCGGCTTCAATATGCTGATAAAACTCTAAATCAGCTAATTTACTTGCCGCAGCTTTATCAATCACAATGACAGCATCTTGATGAAGTTGTAGGGCAGATGCTGGGCATGCAGCCATCAATGGGCCTTCAATCATGGCATGTACTGCATCCGCTTTATTTTCACCGGTTGCAAGTAACACAACTTTTTTGGCTTCTAAAATAGTGCCAATACCCATGGTGATTGATAGATGAGGCTGATATTCATCTGCACCAAAAAAGCGGGCATTATCATCAATTGTTGCTTTGGTCAGTGTTTTAACACGTGTGCGTGAACGAAGACCTGAAGAGGGTTCGTTAAATCCAATATGGCCATTACGCCCAATACCTAGCAATTGTACGTCTACACCACCGGCGGCAACAATTTTCGCTTCGTATTCTTTGCAAGCCGTGATTGGGTTTTCTGCATCACCCGCTGGAACAAAGGTATTTTCTTTATTTATGTCAACATGACTAAATAGTTGCTCATTCATAAAGTAACGATAGCTTTGCGGGTGTTCACCGGTCAAACCAAGGTATTCATCTAAATTGAATGAGGTTGCATGTGAAAATGAAATCTCACCTGCTTTATTTTTAGCAATTAATTCTTGATATAAAGCAACCGGCGTAGAGCCTGTTGCTAAACCGAGCACTGATGTTGGTTTTTTTTGTAATTGTGCTGCGAAGATATTTGCGCCATATGCCGCTACAGCAGCTGCATCATTTAAAATTACTATTTGCATATTAGTTTGCTCAGTTATTAAATTAGTTGATGAAAAAATGGGATCTAAGTCCCAACCCCACGTGCAATCGAATTGGGCCTTAGATCAAACCAAACAGGGATACACTGTTTGGTTAATACCATTATGACAACGCTGTCATTATTACCACTTCGATTTAGTTTGTAAAGTAAAAGTGAATAAAAAAATTACATTTTACCGTTTGAATACAATTCGCGGCTAAACGCTGACAAAAATCTTGCGCTTATACATCCAATGTAAAAGTAATATTTGTACTAATAACAATGCTATTACAGCCATAACTGGTTGCCACGAAGGCGGTACTGCATTAATAAACCCACCAAATACGCTCTTACTAATAAAGGTCCAATTAACTAAACTAGATGCTAAATAAATAATAATTGAGTTCGCGCCGATAATAACAAATGGATATGCCAGCTTTTGGCCATTCAAAAGATCCACCAATGCATAAAAAATCGCTAATAGTATTGCGCTCCAGCCAACCGTTACAAGTACGAACGAACTAGTCCATAGCTCTTTATTTACAGGAAAATGTAAATCCCACAACCACCCTAAGCACACGCTGACTACACCTGCGGCAAACAAAACACCTGCGGTTTTCCACTCGCCTATCTGGTTTGCTCTAGCAATGAGTTGACCCGCAAATACGCCTATCAAAGCATTAACAATCGCAGGTAAACTTGATAGTACACCTTCCGGATCTACGGGGCGATTTTGATAACTGATCCCTGGAAGAAAATGCGTATCAAACCATGCGTTCCAACTTCCAGCAGCACTTAAATCACCCGCAGTACCTCCTGGTACAGGAATAAAGCACATTAGAATCCAATAACCAATCAGCAGGCTTATCGCGGTGATAATTTGAGTACGAAGACTGGTATGCCACACTAACATGGCGCAAAAAAACCACGCGATTGCAATTCGTCCAAGCACACTGCTATAACGTATTTCATCAAACGCCAAGGGTATGCCTGTCCCCCACCCGTGGTTATACATTACTCCCAATACGCACAGCAAAAACAAGCGTTTTATCGCTTTACGGTAGTAGACTTTGCGTTCAAGCCAAGGAAAGTGATCAATTCGTTTTGGCGCTAAGCCCATCGCCACACCGGATAAAAAGATGAACAGCGGAAAAATTAAATCATAAAATGTAAAACCGTGCCATGCGCTGTGTAATGTGTGCGCTTCAAATACTTTCCAACCGGTCCAGCCAGTTAAAATAAATAAGGCGGCAAAAATAGACTGCCCGCCTAAAATCCAGAACATATCCATGCCACGTAAAGCATCAAGTGATGCAAGGCGCTTTCTAACTGGTTTATCGGTATTGTGTTGTGTTGTTGTCATATTTTTTACTCATAGAAACAAAAAAGCCCCGCGATGAAGCTGCGGGGTTTTTTCCAGGGAAACGTTAAATTGCAATGCCTGCAATATAAGTGCCTTTGACATATTGATGCTCATCAAGCACCACAAAGTCTGCGTCAAAGCCATCAAGTAAACGTCCCTTTTTCTTGAGGTCTAAATATTGTGCTGGATACAATGCTGCCATGCGTAAGCTTTCGCTTAAACTAACATCTAATGTATTTACCGTGTTGCGCACAGCACTTGCCATATCTAATACACTGCCCGCTAATTCACCAGTACTTGAATTGAGTCTATCGCCGGTACGAATTACCTTTCGTCCGTCGAAAAAATCAAATTCCATGTCATCAGTGCCTACTGGCGGCATAGCATCTGTTACCAGCATGATTTTGCCACGTTGCTTTGTGCGAATCGCTAATTGCGCCGACAGTGGATGAACATGATGCCCATCAACAATAAGCCCACACCAGCTATTATCATGCCACAGCGCAGCACCAACGACACCCGGTTCACGCGAGGTAAACGGTGACATTGCATTATATAAATGTGTAAACCCATCTGCGCCTGCATTCAGTGCTGCAATTGTGGTTGCATAGTCTGCATTTGTATGACCAATCGATACTTTTACGCCACACGCCACTAAGCGTTCAACATCAGCAATGCTGACATTTTCAGGTGCTAACGTGACCATTTTTATGCCTAAATCTTGGCGAGCATAAATGGCAAATTCTTGTTCGCTGATTGGGCGAATAAATTGTTCACTGTGCGTGCCTTTTTTTGGAAAAGACAAATGCGGGCCTTCAAAGTGAATACCTAATACACTAGGTACGCCTTCACGTATCGCTTTTGCAGTTGCATCGGCTGCCGCTTGCATTACCTCAACTTTATCAGTGATCAAGGTTGGCATTAATGCGGTACTACCAAATTGACCGTGTGCTTTAGCAATGCGATCTAAACATTCAGTACTTTGATCAGCATTAAAAAATGCACCGCCACCACCGTTAACTTGCACATCAATAAATCCTGGAGCAACTAAGCCATCAAGCTCTATAACGGGATCTGTCGTCTCAGTTTCTAAATTAAATACGCCTTTTTCAACACTAAATAATGCATTATCGATAAAATTTTCAGCGGTAAATAAGCGAGCCGCACGATAGAAAGTTTTCATTACAGCGCTACCTTTTGATTTTGTTCAAGTACAGATTGCTGTGCAAAATAGATTGCCCCCATTTCTGGTGGTTGCTTTGGTACTTCAACTAGCTTAGCGATTGCAGGATCAAGCCATTTATTTAATGGTTCTGCAAGGCCGCCGATCATAGATAAACGCGGGGGGTTATTTTCAAGTAGCCGGTGGGCTAATTTACTTACGTAATCGGCACCCTCTTTTACAATTGCTAACGCAATTACATCGCCCTCGTGAGCTGCATCAAATACATAACGCGCCAGCTTTGCATAACTACTTGAAGGCTGCCCTGCCATTTGCTCAGCGATCCCCATTGCAGTGTCTGTATTAAAGTGGTTTTTTATAACGTTACTAATTGCAGTGTGAGGACCTAGCCCGTCGATATCTACGAGTGCGGCTTTAATTGCTTCAAGCCCCATCCATGCGCCACTGCCTTTATCTCCTAAAGCAAAACCATGACCGCCATAATTAACAGATTGGCCTTTAACATGTGAAAAACCACATGAGCCTGTTCCAGTAATAATCACCGCGCCATCACCACCTTCATGGGCACCTATGCATGCTGTGTGTAAATCTGTGGTCAAAAACATTTGTTTGAATGGATGTTCCCATTCACTAATTTTTTCATACAAGCTAGGTAAATTAACACCCGCAAGGCCCAAGCCGGCATACACTTGATGCACAGTTTCTAACTGCAAACCCGCATCACGCATTGCTAATTGTGTAGACACCATTATTGACTCTAATGTGCGCTCTAACCCATGTAATGGATTCGCGGGGCCACCTAGGCCGGTGCCCAATACTCCATGTTGTGCAGAGTATATAGTTGCACGGCACTTTGTTCCGCCACCATCGATACCAATAAACAATTGGTCCTTATTCGCACTCTTAGCCATCATTTAACGACCTCTAACCTTCGTTTTTATATTTGTAATAACCGCACTTTTTTTATTGTCTTAATGCGATTCACCCTCAACCCATGTTGAATTAATGTTACACAACAAATGACAGCGTTGTCATTATATTTTTTATAAAAATTCATATATCTTTTATATTTATTGCTAAAACACTGAATTAGAATGAATAATTAACGAAAATAAAATAAAAACTTGTTTGTGTTGATAACATATTAGCTAATTATTTAGTTTTACTACGTCATTTTTGAACAATAAAAGAGCTAACTGTATTACTTTTAGTACCAAATCAGCATAAAAACAATACAGTAATGTATCAGCTTACCTAAAATAATAATTTAGTAAAGTATCACCGATTATATTGGAATATTTTTTCTAGCGGTTGACCGAATACAATGGCTATTTTAAAAGCGACCTCTAAAGAAGGTGAATACCTTGCGGCTTCAATCGCTGCTATTGTTTGTCGCGTTACCCCCACAATCTCGGCTAACTGTTGCTGGGTCATTTCTCCGTGTTCAAAACGTAACGCCCTAATCGTATTAGTAATTGGTAATTTTGCCATGCTAGCCTCTATACAATAACCATGCTTCAACACCTTTGCCTATCACGTCACTTAATAGTGCAACAATCACCAATTGATGCAATGGACTTATTGGCAACCCATATTGTGGCCCAATCAACATTGAAAACACCGTGTGTACAACCCCAATTTGCAAAATATACAGCGACACACTTTTGGCCTTTAACGCTATGCTTTGCTCTCGTTCATCTTTTGCTTGATTGGCATATTTTGCATTAAATGCAGCTAATATAATGTGCATTACAATAAGCATAGCAACCGTTTGTATTGCTAACGAGATCAATAGACCACTGGCTAATGTTACGTCCATTTGTGCCTGTGGTGTCATCGACAGTACTGACTGCATATAATTAAACAATACAATTAAAGTGATAACCATCTCAAGTAATCGTGATTTTTGTGTATAACTCATAACCCACCTTTTAAAGTTAAGTAAAACAAACTTAATGTTAAATATGTTTAACATTAAAACTATAAGTCTACTTTATAGCCATGTCAAATATTTTTAACATAAGGTTAGTTATTTAATACATGTGTTCTATAAAAGGAGTGAATCATCAATACAATAAAATTGCGCAGCACTTTGCTTTAATGCTTCGGCTGTTAACCTATCTGCTCCATATACATCACAAGGCACATTATACTGCAGCTTTAAATGACCCAGTAATAAAGCAAAATCACCGTCACCAGAGAGCAAGATAACTTTATCAAGCTTTTTACCGTATTCAAGCATGTCTATTGTGATCCCTACATCCCAATCACCTTTTGCACTGCCATCTCGACGTTGGATAAATGGCTTTAACTTTACTTCAAAACCAATCGCACGAAGAATATTTTGAAACTGAGATTGTTTTTCATCACCTCGATAAATTGCATACGCAATCGCGCAATCAATTTCATATTCATCACTTATTTTTGCCCAAAAAGAATTGTAATCGAAGTTTTTCCGATAGCTCTCTCTACAGGTATAATAAATATTTTGCACATCAACAAAAATACCTACTCGCGGTTTACTTGAGTTCTTACCTGTCACAAGCTCTGATTGTGTACTCGCTGGTATCTGCGTTTGCTCTGTCATGTTATTTTCCTCATAAACATCGTTACTTATTAGGGCGTGCCAAATCTTGTCGTTACTCTATCATCCTTGCTTTTTAATCGTTAGTAACCTAAATTAGTTACATATTTCAATGTAACCATTTTAGGTTACATACCTCAATGTAACCTAAAATGGTTACTTATCTATATTGGCTATACTAACAGGTATTTTATGATTGCAGTGATAAGTGGTGATGTAATTAAATCACAGAATATTCCCCAGCATGAGTACGATGCAATGCTGTACCAGCTCGATCAAAGCCTAAGAGCTATAACTCAAAGATGGCAAGGGCAAAGTACGCTTTATCGCGGTGATGCATTTCAAATTCAGCTCCAGCAACCGCAATACGTTTGCATGGTTGCCTTACTGCTATATTTAAATATAAAAGCAGCTGGGTATGAAATCCGCCAAAGTCTAGCCATTGGCGAAATTGACAACGCACGTGCAGATATCAAAACAGCGACCGGCTCTGCATTTACAATGTCAGGGCGCAGTTTAGACGAAATAAACAACCAACGGTTAATTTTAAATATAGCCAATCAAAATATAGACCCTGGTCTTGCGCTAAATATAGCTTTTGTTGATACCTTGTTGACTAAAATGACGGTAAAACAGGCAAATGCTCTGTATGTGTATTTAACCGCAAAAAACAAGCAGCATAGCGAACTGGCAAAGCAATTAAAAACAAGCCGGGAAAATGTAACCAAATTACTCAATCTTGCGCACTACCAATTAATTGAACGATTTTTACATTATGCTGAAGATACAATTTCGACTCTCAAAGGAGTCAAATCATGAGTTTTAGTGTATTGATGGCTGCATTAGTAATTGGCCACATATTAGCTGACTTTTACTGGCAACCGATGAGTTGGGTAAATAATCGTAACACGCGTCATTTTCGTGCTAAAAAATTGTATTTACATGTACTCGTTCATGGCGTATCGACCGCTTTAATTGTTACATGGTGGGAGCTTATTTATGGCTGGCAAGACGTATTACGTATTTGTGGCGCAACAGCTATCGTTATGGTGACCCATTATCTCATTGACCTCGCTAAATCGTATTCAAGCAAAGGAGTCGTGCCTTTTATATTTGACCAGCTTGCTCATTTAGCCGTAATTTTACTATTGGCTATTTGGCTAAGTGATAACAGTGATTTTTTTATAGCCGTATGGCAATGGTTAATTGCACCTTCCACATTATGGGTCTTGTGCGGTTATTTATTAATACTCAGTCCCAGTGCTGTATTTATCCGTATGATGTTGGAGCGAATAACCGCTGGTTTTAGTGCTACAGGCAGTTTGCCCGCTGCTGGGCAAAGTATTGGCATGTTAGAGCGCGTACTAATGCTTACCTTTATTTTATTAGATCAATTTGCGGGGGTTGGCTTTTTACTGGCTGCAAAATCGGTGTTTAGATTTGGTGACTTAAGCGCCAGTAAAGATAAAAAGCTAACTGAATATGTCATGCTCGGTACTTTATTAAGTGTCACCGTTACTCTATTTATTGGCCTAGCAATTAATTATCTCAGGGCATAAAAAAGCGCCATATGAAATGGCGCTAATTAAAACGACTCAGTATAACTTACGAGTTACCTTGTGATCCGCTATTATCTGGGCGACGACGGCGCTGACCACTGCCACTTACTGACTGGCGCTTAGCCCAAGGGTTTTGCGCTTGCTCACCACCAGCTTTATTCGCATCCGGTTTTTTACCTGAGCCACCACGGCGTGGGCCTGTGCCATTTCCACCGTTATTCGGTTTTTTACTGTTTGGTTTACTGTTATCAGACTTAGGCTTATTAAATGGCTGTTTAGCTTTTTTAGGCTTTTTAGGTGCGATTGGTCTCGCATCAAGATCTCGTTCAGGCACACCTTGCGTTGGCTCAAAACCCGGCTCTTTGGCGCGTGGAATTAGCTCACCAATAAAGCGCTCAATACCATATAAGTCAGCAGCATCATCACTTGTTACAAATGAAATTGCATGACCCGTTGCACCTGCACGGCCAGTACGACCAATACGGTGAACGTAATCTTCATAAATGTTAGGTAAGTCATAGTTAACAACATGTGGTAATTCAACTATATCTAGGCCACGAGCAACAATATCAGTCGCTACAAGTACACGTACTTCACCGTTTTTAAATCCATCAAGTGCTTTTACTCGTGCGCCTTGAGATTTATTACCATGAATAGCTGCGCCTACAATATCGTCGCGCTCTAGTTGTTTAACTAAACGGTTAGCACCGTGTTTAGTTCGACTAAATACTAATACCTGTTGCCACTCATTCGTGCGGATCAAATGACTTAACAGCGCAGTTTTACGTGCTTTATCTACAGCATACACTGATTGAGTAACACTCTTAGCGGTGGTGTTTTTGGCTGCAACAGAAATTTCAACAGGATCATTAATTAACCCTTTTGCAAGCGCACGAATATCATCCGAAAAAGTCGCTGAGAACATTAAGTTTTGACGTTTAGCCGGTAACTTACTGATGATACGTTTAATATCATGAATGAAACCCATATCAAGCATACGGTCAGCTTCATCAAGCACAAGCACTTCAAGGGTATCGAACTTCAGTGCATTTTGATTATGTAAATCCATTAACCGACCAGGCGTTGCAACTAAAATGTCAACACCTCTGCGTAAACGTTGCATTTGTGGGTTTATTTTAACACCACCATACACAACAAATGAGCTAATATCAGAGTGCTTTGCATACTCTTCAACATTTTCGCTTACTTGCAATGCAAGTTCTCGCGTTGGCGTTAAAATAAGCGCACGTACTTGATTGTTTTTAGCTCTTTGACCTTTAGCCAATGACTCTATAAGCGGCAATGTAAAGCCCGCTGTTTTACCTGTACCCGTTTGTGCTGCAGCCATCACATCACGACCTTCAATGATCGCTGGAATGGCTTGAGCCTGAATTGGTGTTGGCGTTTCATAGCCCTTTTCTAAAACTGCATTAACTAAAGACTGTGATAAACCTAACCCATCAAAACTCATATAAACTCTCTTTTAAATAAGGCCAAAGCGGCCAGTTGCGCGCATTATACCGATCGTGACCAATAATGCATTGAATATTCACGTTTACAGCAAGACAGCTAATACAACAATAGTGTCATGCAGAGCAAAGCCTAAGAGTAATACCAATCTGGATAGATGTGGGGTCTATTTAATTCGTTAAATTGTTCAAATATTTATGCTGGTTGGTATAAGGCCTTATAAAACACAAAAGCGGCACAATGGCCGCTTTAGGAAAACGCTTATTACGTGAGCATTATTTAACCCCTAACTCACGCAAGCGCTCTTGTAAGTAGCTATCAGCCGTGTATCGCTCAGACAAAACAACGTCCGGGCGTGGGTGTAAAAACAAAGGAAGAGAAATACGCGACTTTGTAGACGCTTTGCCCGCAGGATTAATTACACGATGAATAGTCGATGGAAAATAACCACCCGATGCCTCTTGAAGCATATCGCCAATATTAATAATTAAACTGCCAAAATCACACGGCACGTCTAACCAACCACCATCTGTTTTTTGCACTTGCAAGCCGGGCTCATTTGACGCTGGTAATACTGTTAATAAGTTTATATCGCCATGTGCAGCAGCACGAATCGCACCGGGCTCTTCATCGCCAGTCATTGGCGGATAATGAAGAATACGCAGTAATGTTTGTTCAGAATTCGCAATCATATCTTTTAAATCAATCGAGAATTTAGCGCGCACATCAGCAGGTGCTTCAGCTTGTACCCAGCTTAATAGCTCTGCTGCAAATTCGTTTGCTAAACGGTAGTACTCACGCACATCAGCTTCAAGTTCAGCAGGAACACGACCATTTGGATAAACATGAAAGTACTCTTTAATATCTTTTACCGTAAACCCTTTTGCCACTTCTGACACTGACGGTGGGAAATAACCATCTTGCGTTTCTTTTGAAAATAAGAAGTCATTTTTTTGTTCTGAATTAAAAAAAGCCTGCCAATTTTTATAAATTGACTCAACCAATGACTGTGGTATTGGGTGATTTTTTAATACACCAAAGCCCGTATTTCTAAGAGACTCAACAAATTGAGCGGCCGCATCGCTCGCTTTATAATCAACGGTAGGTAATTGCATGTTCGTATCCAATGAATTAAGTTGTCAAAAGCCTTTGCTAATCATAGCAGTTGCTCCATTGTAGCGCTTCGCGAGAATAATAAACTAGCCTTAAAAACATAAGGACTTATGTCCGCCTTCATTTGGTAAGCGCTTATTACTTGATGTAAATCAAAATGTTGCTATTGTAGGTAAAGCACGAAACTAATTGAAATCATAAGCACAATTTTATGGTCTACTCTTTCATATCCTATTTCGCCAATATCTTTCAATCCTAAAAGGTCACCTATGCGCCAAAAAATTTCTTTTAAAAGTGGCGACTTAACACTCGCCGGACAACTTGAAACGCCCACCCGTGAGATAAAATTTTACGCCCTATTCGCACATTGCTTTACCTGTGGTAAAGATATCGCTGCCGCCAGTAGAATTAGCCGAGCACTCACTCAGCAAGGCATTGCGGTATTACGCTTTGATTTTACAGGCCTTGGTAACAGTGACGGTGATTTTGCTAACAGTAATTTTTCATCAAATATTCAAGATTTAGTGGCCGCAGCAGATCACTTACGTGATCATTTTAAGGCTCCCCAGTTATTAATTGGTCATAGTTTAGGTGGTGCCGCTGTACTTGCGGCAGCAGAACATATGAATGAAGTTCAAGCAATCACAACAATTGGCGCGCCATCAGATGCACAGCATGTTGCCCATAATTTTGCTGCTCATTTAGACGAGATCAACAGCGCTGGTGAAGCAAAAGTCAGCTTAGCTGGTCGAGAATTTACCATTAAAAAACAGTTTATAGACGATATTGCTAAATACGATAGCAGTCATATTAGTAAGCTTAAACGCGCGTTATTGGTGATGCACTCCCCCATTGATGCCACGGTTAAAATCTCAGAAGCTGAAAAAATATACGCTGCGGCAAAACACCCTAAGAGTTTTATAAGCTTAGATGATGCAGACCATTTACTCACCAATAAAGAAGACGCAGACTACGTGGCACACATAATTGCCTCATGGGCAACACGCTATGTAAAATATGATAAAAGTTAATACACAGCCAAACTTAATAATGGCAATGTACTCGTTGAAGAAAAAGACCATGTATTTACTCAGCACGTCAGTACTAAAGATCACACATGGCTCGCTGATGAGCCTCTTAAAGTTGGCGGCAGTAATTTAGGGCCAGATCCTTATCACCACTTATTAGCTGGCCTTGGTGCATGCACATCGATGACGCTGCGTATGTATGCAAACCGAAAAAACCTACCGCTAGAACACGTCAAAGTTGAACTTGAGCACACTCGTGACTATCACGCTGATTGTCACGATTGCGAACAAACCGGTAATCTTGAAGCAATCACACGAAAAATCACCCTAGTGGGCGATTTAACAGACGAACAACGTCAGCGCCTGTTGGAAATAGCCGATAAATGCCCGGTACATAAAACCTTGCATAATAATCCACTGATCGTAAGTGAGCTAGTATATTAATAACAAAGTTACTTTTCAGGCACTTGATTTACAGGTATAAAAATTTGTTTTTATCATTTACCTACCAACCTCCGCCGCCGCCTCCACCTCCACCGCCGCCTCCAGAAAAACCACTACCACTGGAGAACCCCGAACTAGTCGTAGAAGATGAAGCGCCTAAATTACCAGTGGCCGAATAACTAATGCTCTCTAACGAATTAACAAATTCTGACTGAGCTGAAAAGCTACCCAAAAACCAAATAGGCTTGTACCTGAATGGATTAAGGTTATCAGAAGATGATCGTTTCTTACGTGCTTTCAGTTTTCTAAATTGTTTTCTTTTCATTTTCTGAACATTATCAAATCGACTACACCACACTTTTTGAAGCTCTAATGAAATAGCATATGGTAACAACGTTTCATATTCCGATGCATCGAGTAAAAAATCATCCTCAGGTTCTTTTTCGGCCTCTATATATTTTTTTATCTGTAACGCACTGATTAATAATTGTCGGCCATAATGGGTGGGAGCGTAATTTAAGTGCGCTGCTGACAGACAAAAAAGTATTAAAAAAGCGCTCGATAACGACAATAATGGTAAAAAGTAGCACAGTAAACCAACCCATGGGATCCATACAGCACCAATCATCAGCGCTTTATTTTTTATTTGTGACGCAGGCTTATCTTTATCTTTATCTTTATCTTTATCTTTATCTTTATCTTTATCTTTATCTTTATCAAAAATGCTTTCGTAAATGGCAAACCATAAAATAAATATGGGAAAAGTCATCACTATCACCAGCGGCCCCCACAGTATATCAATCCAATCTGATACGCCTAAAACCGATTGAACGCCGACAAACATACTCGATAAACCAACAGTAATGAGTGTGTACTTGAAATTCCAGGTAAAAATTTTTGCGTCTTTTGCCTCAGCTCTCAACGCTGTACTAAACAACTTAAAAAGCTGACGGTTTGGTTCTCTATTATCGCTACTAATAACGTAACAACCACCTTCATTGATAACCCAATCAAGTACACATTGCTCATTTTTTGGCAGGGCCTTATTAGGAAAGTTGGGTTTAACCGTTAGTAACAATGAATGTGAGTAATATCGGCCAACAACTACCGTCTCAGTACTCAACTCTTGAGTGTATTTTAAGTCTAAATAACCTTTAACTCCCAAGCTTACACAGGTTGATGTAAACTCTTCGATTGAGCATTTCATAGAAAATCCATGCTTGGTGATACCTCGGATCAGCGCCGGGGAAAGTTCATTTGGTATTTTTACTACTTCTAAAAGTTCAACATTTTCATCAGGATATTGGCCGAATTTACGCCAAGACCAATAAATAAAGCTACCGACTGCACCTAAAAATATTATGGCTATAACCCACTCGATAAACTCCAATAAAAATATAAGATAAAACAGCGATGGTTGTTCTATTACACCTTTAGGTAACGCAATCACAATAGTCATTCCCTGACTCTGACCTAGAACAGTCTTAGCAGTAAACCTAAACTCGTTTTGTTTTGGATTCTGGGCAAAGTAATCGCTGCCTTTTTCCCGATAAGAACCTGTATACGCAAGCCACTGCAATGCACGTGACTTTTCAGGTAGATTAACTACAACCTTTGACTGCTCTATTGAGGTTGCCCATTGATAAGGTATCGCATGAAATAAAAGCTCATCATGATTTTGAAAAAACCTAATTTTATCTGATAGCTGATAAGAAATAACAAACTTAGCTTGCCCTAAAGCTAATTTTTTAGTTGGATCTCCCACTTTAATAATGGCCTGACCTTCTGAAAACGTCACTAAATAAGGGGTGGGTTTATCATTTAAGTGAGCGCTTAACATTTTAAAACCAGCTAGATACTGTCCACCATATTGACCTTCTAATACTAATGGGACTGCTCTATAAATACCGTGTTCAAAAATATAACCGCCTGCGATTAAATCAAACTGCTCTGTAATTACAAGATCGCCATTAGGTTTAACATCTATCGTTACATAAAGCCCTTGTGTTGAGTCTAATGCTTTGACTTGCATGCAAAATAGCGACGTAAAAAAAAGCAATAAAATTATGCTTCCTTGCAAAAAACACTTCATTGTAAATTAATTCCTTATAAATAACGTTTATCTATTCATTAGATATTTGATGTACCAAAAATTCGTTTAAATGCCTTTTCATCTTATTGAGCAATTTAATAGGCCCTGCATCGAACATATCATTATGGCGTGCATTAGGTAAAAAAAACTGATCCACAGGGAAACTTGTAAGTTCGTCTGCGGTGTATAATACCCCCGTATCAGCAGGATAATCACTGCCGCGCAGCGTTAAAACCCGAATGTTTTTATTGCGAGGTAATAACATACGGCGATGATCTAAGGTGATCACATTACTCACCTCATTTGGGTAGATAGCTGCGTAGAGTGCAGATATATCACCACCATTTGAGTGACCAAATAAAGTCAGGTGGCTAAAATCATACGCCGGATATTTAGCGGATAATTTCTCAACTAAGAATTTCAGAGTGACTACACCACGATGCCAATTTTCTATTCGCGTTGCCATGTAGGGAGGATTAGAGTTAAGCGCAGGATCATTTTTTAGTTCATGAGCTACAGCAATGCTTAAATAACCCTTAGCTGTAAAAACATCTACCGCAAACTGATAGTCAGTATGCGCAATCCCATAGCCAGCACTAATAAATGCCACTGGGCATTTTGTTTGTTGGCTGCAGTGCTCGTTATATGCTGGTAATGAAATACTGATCGGGATGACGCGAGCACGCGCTTTATCAACAATCACTTCGCTGTTTGTTGCGGAACTCGCGGTTACACTGACTATGAGAAAACAGAAGCTCACAAAGTACTTAAAAGGTAGTGGCATTAATTTGCCTAGCTTATTTTATTTAAATTACAAAGTACTTTAAGGCTTTGAATATTAATTGCAATAAAACGAAGTGCTAAGAACAATTAACAGTCTTAAAGAAAGAAATAATTATTTTAAATTTATGCGATAATAGTGCCATTGTCCTAACGTTTATTTAGAAAAGAACCTATCCATGAAATCATACAATAGCATCGAAGAACGTATCGATATTTTACAAAGCAGAATTGAAGCGTATAAAGCTGAAATCGAAACGCTAGAAACAGAGCCAAAAAATAATAACGAGCGTATTATTTTTAAATTTATTGAAACAGGTAGTACAGGTAAAACTAAAGATTTTGTACGTGAGTTAGGTATTAAATCGCCGCGTGATAGCTTGTATTCGTCAGGTGATGTATCAAAACTAATTAAAGATGGTGCAAGTGATATTACCCCTGCACTACTTGATATCGCCAGAGCACTTGCCAGCGCACGAAATAAAAATGGCCCTGCCTGCTAATTCAGCTCTAAATTAGCCGTGTAATAACGGCTAATCTACCAGCTCGATATCCAGTCCACTGAGTAAATTTAACGCTTCAAAACGCTCAAACTTCGCATTACTAACATTATTATTTTTTATATCAATATTAAAATTCGTCGCGCCGACAAAGTTTGCTTTATTCAAATGTGTTTGATGAAACAGACTATCTCTAAAATCAGTGTCACTAAAATTACTAGCCGCTAAATTAGCGTGTCTAAAATCAACATCTTTCGCAAAACAGCCTGTCATAGTCAGCTCTTTTAACACTAACTCATAAAACGAGCTATGACTGAGCTGGCAATTTTTAAAACTCACCGATGATGTAAGTGCTAATTGCGGCCAATTTACCTGCGCCCATTGAATACTATTGAGTTTACAATCAACAAAGCTTACGTCTTCAAGCGCGCTATAACCCCAATTCAAATCGCTCAAGTTACAGTTAATAAATTCGCACTCAATAAAACGGCAATTACTAAACTGGCTGTCACTGAAATCACATTCAATAAACTGGCATTGCTCAAATTCTATGTTACTAAAACGTTGTGCGTTGACAGCACATTTTGAAAATTGCTGATCGTAATAGTCTAACTCTTTAAACACTAGAAGGCTTAACCTCTAAATCGTTTTTTAAAGCAAGAACCGCAATATAAATCAACCCAAAAAGAGGAATAATTGATAATAGCCCGCCAATTACAGCAACGATAACCGGTGTTGTTGTTTTTCTTTTACCAAGGCGATAACTTATCCATGCAAATAATGGGATGCATACTATAAATACAAAAACCAAAAATTCACCAAGCAACGTCGCATTAATATTCATTTACTGTCCTTAATATATTTCTTAATGAATTACCCCGCGCTAAGGCTTTTCGCTTCGAGAAGCAGAGTAGAGTAGAGTATCTAAATTAGCCGAAAGTCAAAAACTGTTACGCCGGGAAATTGAACCCAAAGAGATTAAACAAATTTTATTACACCATAAAAAAACCCTTAAGCCAACACTTAAGGGTTTTTAATCAATTGCGCGGTTAAGTGCTAATTAATAACTTATTCTGCTGACTTTTCAGCTTTTTCAACAACACTAATTGCCAACTCTGACAATGAGTCTACATTGGCTTTGCTTGGCGCGTTGGTTAATAAACACGACGCTTGTGTGGTTTTAGGGAAAGCAATCACGTCACGAATGTTATCAGTGCCGCACAGTAGCATTGCTAAACGGTCTAAACCAAACGCAAGACCGGCATGCGGTGGCGTACCGTATTTTAGTGCTTCAAGTAAGAAACCAAACTTATCTTGTTGCTCTTGTGCATCAATGCCTAAGATTCTAAATGCCGCTTCTTGCATATCGGCGTTGTGAATACGTACCGAACCACCACCTACTTCGTAGCCATTTAATACCATATCGTATGCATCTGAAATAGCCGCTGCAGGGTTTGCTTCAAGTTCGCTTGCGTTCACATCTTTCGGCGCAGTAAATGGGTGATGAACGGCATGTAATGTGCCTTCGTCATCTTCTTCAAACATTGGGAAGTCAACAACCCAAAGTGGTGCCCAGCTATTAAGATTTGTGATTTCTAAATCAAGGCCAATCTTAATGCGTAGTGCGCCCATTGCTTCATTTACTGTGTTGCGTTTATCAGCACCAAATAAAATGATGTCGCCAGTTTGTGCGTTAGTACGCGCAAGTAGTTCGTTGATCACGCCTTCATTTAAAAACTTAGCGATTGGTGATTGTACGCCTTCAATGCCTGCAGCGCGGTCGTTTACTTTCATCCAAGCAAGACCTTTCGCGCCGTAAATACCGATGAACTTAGTATAGTCATCAAGTTGCTTACGCGAAAGTGATGCACCGCCCGGTACAGTTAATACTGCAACACGGCCTTTTTCATCATTTGCAGGGCCAGAGAATACTTTAAACTCAACGTCTTTTACTAAATCAGCAACGTCAATCAGTTTCATTGGGTTACGTAAATCTGGCTTATCAGAGCCATATAAGCTCATTGCCTCAGAGTATGGCATGATTGGGAACTCACCCAAATCGACATCTAGCAACTGTTGCCACATTTCGCGGATCATTTTCTCTGTCATACCACGGACTTGATCAGAGCTCATGAACGAGGTCTCTATATCTATTTGGGTAAATTCAGGTTGGCGATCAGCACGTAAATCTTCATCACGGAAACATTTAACGATTTGGTAATAACGGTCAAAACCAGACATCATCAACAATTGTTTAAACAATTGTGGAGACTGCGGTAATGCGTAAAAGCTGCCTTTATGAACGCGACTTGGTACTAAGTAATCACGCGCACCTTCTGGTGTTGCTTTAGTCAGTACTGGGGTTTCGATGTCTAAAAAGTTATTTTCATCAAGGAAGCGACGCACAAAGCTACTTGCTTTAGCACGTAGCTTAATACGGTCACTCATTTCTAAACGACGAAGGTCTAGGTAACGGTATTTTAAACGACGCTCTTCAGAGTTTACCTGATTAAAATCAAGCGGTAATGGCTCTGAGCGGTTGATGATAGTTAAGCCTGTGCCTAAAATTTCAACTTCACCCGTTGCCATATCTTTATTGATTTGGCTCTCTGGGCGTGCACGAACAACCCCTTTTAACTGTACGCAAAATTCTTGACGTAACGTATTCGCTGTATCCATTAAGCCTTCAACTTCAGGATCGAATACAACTTGTACTAAACCTTCTCTATCGCGTAAATCGACAAAGATAAGTCCACCAAGGTCACGTCGTTTATTGATCCAACCACATAATTCAACTTCTTGATCTACGTGTGTTTTATTTAGTTGTCCGCAGTATATAGAGCGCATAGTATTCCTGTCAGTGTAAAGACCAATAGCCGCTTCCCCTAAAAATTGCTGTTTTGGAGGGAGATAAGCCACTATTTATAAATCATTTTAGGCTGGGTATTATACCCAAGTTACCTCAAGATGCGAGTGTCGTTGGAATTAAACTTACATGAAACGCTGCATTTTGTCATTTGATCTAACCTGTATCAATGCGACCTAAAAAACCACGTCTATGCTTTGAGTTTACAAACTTGATATACTTGCTAAAACACACAATTTTATAGCCATTTTATGTTGTATTTAGGGTGTCCGCAGTGGTCAAGTACCGCGTGGAAAGGCAATTTGTTATCTAGTCACTGTAAAAATGCTGATATGCTGCGAGAATACGCGCGTACATTTAATTCAGTTGAGGGTAATACCAGCTTTTATGCCGATCCAAGTGCCGAGTCACTGACACGTTGGATTGAATCAGTGGACAGTGATTTTAAATTTACCTTTAAATTTCACCGACGTTTTAGTCATGAGTTACAGCTTACTCATATAGATGACGCGCTCAGCGCATGGTTTACCTTATTTGAACCAATATTGCCCCACATTGGGCAAATAATGCTGCAATTGCCAAGTAGCTTTAGCCCTCAACAGCTCCCCCTATTAGCGCAATTTATTACCAAACTCCCTAAAGGCTTAAGCTACGGCGTTGAAGTTCGTCATCCTGAATTTTTTAAAAAAGGCGCAGCCGAAATTGCCCTTAATCAGCTATTAATAGCAAATAACATCAATCGTATCGCTATGGATACCCGCGCATTATTTGCAGTCAAACCAAATACCGATGCGCTCATTGATGCCCAGCAAAAAAAGCCACATTTACCTGTGCATGCCATTGCGACTGGCAGTCAACCTATGGCTCGTTTTGTGATTGCCGATTTAGAACACGACTATAAAAGCTATTACCAACCGTGGCTGAAAAAAGTGCAACAATGGCTTGAAGAAGGCAAACACCCGTATGTATTTTTTCATACTGCAGATAACCGCCAAGCGCCGTTATTAGCCCGCGAGTTTTGCAAAGATTTGGCTTATGAACACCCAGTACTTAACCCCTTCATTGGTGAAAAAGAAGCCAGTCAAGCAAGTTTATTTTAAATTCCGCTAAAATATAATTAACAATAAAGAAGTATTGAATGAGTGATTTTAAACGCTATTTTACCGGCTACCCAGAGCAAATTGTCAACCAAGTCATAGAGCTTATTGATAATGATAAACACGGCGCATATTTAACCAAGAAATACCCTCGCCCTCACACCATCACTAGCGATAAATCGTTATATGCTTATGCCACCGAGCTTAAAAAGCGCTATTTAAAAAACGCGCCGCCGTTTGGCCGCGCCGCATATAAAAAGCAAGGTGACATGGTCACTAATGCGCTCGGTACTCATACGTATCGTATGCAAGGTAAAACCCGTAAACATGATTTGGCCATAAACAGTGACTTACTGCGCGCGCCCGAGGAATTACTAAAAGCCCTAGTTGTACACGAACTAGCCCACTTTAAGGAAAAAGACCATAACAAAAGCTTTTATGCTCTTTGCTGTCACATGGAACCCCTATACCACCAGCTAGAACTCGATTTACGAATATTTTGTGTGTTAGTAACGCAAGGAAAGAATCCATATTTAAAGTAAACATTATTGCCCACGACAAAAAGTGGCAACTCCATTGATTTTGCTAACAAACAAATCTAC
This sequence comes from Pseudoalteromonas neustonica, assembly GCF_001653135.1. Lineage (GTDB taxonomy): Bacteria > Pseudomonadota > Gammaproteobacteria > Enterobacterales > Alteromonadaceae > Pseudoalteromonas > Pseudoalteromonas neustonica. The sequence goes on along the minus strand of NZ_BDDS01000017.1, from coordinate 10,658 downwards.
TGAGTAACCGTAAATTTAGTTAAACCAATCAATTGCCCAGATTCGGTAACAACCTGTACTTGCCACTTACCAACTGAGTTTGCTGGAAAGTTTACTTTATGTGTCCATGCTCTATAACCTTGCTCTCGTCCGCCTGTAATATTTAATGCAATACGGTCAACAACATTATTGTTAAGTAGCCAAACATGAAATACTTTTTCATTTAGCCCTCTCGGCGCTTTAACCGCGGTCCAGCTATACAAACCAAGCTCATGCAATGAGTGAGTATCTAGTTGCTTGATACTCCCCACAGGTTTGCGGTGTTCCACATCAACTTGGTGAGATAAAGTGATATCGGTTAATCGCAAAGCCGCTGGCGGCACCCAACTGCGTAACTGCCATAAACCCGCACTTAAAATGCAAAGCAGTAAAACTAACAAAGGAAAACGCCACCATCGAGCATTAGGCATCAAGTTACCTAAACTAGGTAGAGTAAAAATAATTGCGGTTATTAATGCGACTCCTAAGCTTTGGCTTGTAGTGAGATTAAGTAATATTGGCAAAGTGACTAAAATAACCACAAACAATGCAAAGTTATGAAATACCGTAAAGAAAATGCTGTGTTTAGCTAATTTTTTATAATAAAGCGGATCAACAACTGATATAAACGCACAGAGTATGATTAGTGATGTAAAAATAGCTTGCGGATGATTCCAAGAAGTAACAGCAAGAAAAAAGGGTAAAGCAAAAAACAAACTTTCTTGTTGCACCATTTGCAAAGCAAAACGCATAAAATTAGGAGAAACTGCTACGCCAAAGCGCTGCTCCACTTTATCCCGCAGCCAGTTATCTACAATCAACCATATCCAACTAACTAGCAGTAGTATGGCTATAATTTGCGAGAATGACTCTTTACGCTCAACCAACACATAACTTGCTACACCACTACAAAACGCAAATACCGCCAATAAACCCGGCCGCTTTTGCATCATCATAATAAATTTTGTGATTAAATTTTTAAAATAACTCATTTTATAGAGGATCCGCATAAGTCTGTATAATTTCAGCTAGCACCACATCTTAATATATACTTGAAAATATTACATTTTTTATTGTTAAAATTAACGAAGAAATAACTATTGCTATCAAGCTTGTTAACGATAACTACGTGAGATCTCTTCACTCACCCAATGCAGCAATTGTTTTATTGCTTTTGAAAGCACCTGGTTTTGCCGCACAATGTAACCTAAACTCGTAGTTGGAAACTGTGGTAAGGCGGTGACGGTGGTGGTTAAATTTGCTTTACTGCGCAGTGAAAACTCCGGCACGATAGCAACACCAAAACCCGCTTCAGCCCAATCAATTTGTGCATCCACACTGCCCACTTCCATCACCCGATAATTTGGTAAATTTAAAGATGGCAAAGCACTATCGAGCAAGTCTCGGGTTCGCGTATCATGGCCTAGTAAGATTAATGTTGGCGGCTCAGTCAGTGTAATATTGTTATCGTTTTTGGTTTGTTGCCATAACTTTAGATGATTACCTAATGCACACCATTTTATCTGCTGTAATTTCGTAAAATGCAGCGGCTCACTTTCTTTTTGGGCAATAACAAATCCTAAATCTGCCTCAGCACTTTTAACCAATGCTGACGCTTGCGAAGACGTTGTATTGAGCAAAGTAAAGTCAATGCCCGGAAACTGGCATTTAAACAACTGAAAAGGCTCAATCAACAATAAACGAGAAATTATATCACTGGCGGCAATTGTCAGTGTGCCTTGGCGTAGTTCATTAATCGCATTTAAGTCAGATTGGCAAACTTGTAATTCCCATAAGGTTTTTTGTCCAGACTCTAATAGCCGTAAACCTGCTTGGGTCAAACTAAAGGGATTACGTTCTATCAATTTTACCCGTGTCATTTTTTCTAGTTGCTTAATATGCAAACTAACATTGGGCTGTGTCATATGCAGTGCGTTGGCGGTTTTACCAAAATGTTTTAGTTCCGCTAATGTGACAAAGGTTTTTAACCAATGAATATCTAACATCTTGATGACCTTAATTATCTAAAATCGATATGAAATTCTTATCAGGATAATAATTATAATTAATTTCTCTTATTTAGATAGTGAGCATACCATATTCATTCAATCAATTTGGAGATTAAATTATGCCGTCAATTGTTGTTGTAGGTGCAAACTGGGGTGATGAAGGCAAAGGCCGTATCGTCGATTTTTTAGCAAAGAACGCATCTGCAAGCATTCGCTTTCAAGGTGGTAACAACGCCGGTCATACCGTTGTAAATGAGTTTGGCACGTTTAAACTACACCAATTACCAAGCGGCATTTTTAATCCAGATTGTATTACCGTATTAGGCCCAGGTATGGTGATAAGCCCTGCTGCATTAAGCGAAGAAATCGCTGAAGTTAAAACCGCTGGCGTTGAGGTAAAGCTGAGTATTTCTGATCGTGCAACCCTTTGCTTGCCGTTACACGCCCTTGAAGACACCCTCGAAGAAGTACGTCTAGGTGACGCCGCTTACGGCTCTACTCGTCAAGGAATTGCACCCGCATACGGCGATCGCGTAATGAAAAAAGGCATTTTAGTTGGTTGGCTAAATCAACCTGAGGTTTTATTAGAGCGCATTCGGTTTATGCTGGATTGGAAAATGCCGCAGCTAAAAGCCCTATACCCAAGTTGTGATTATTCACAAACAGCAGAACAAATAACTCAGTGGCTGTTAGACGTCACTGCCCCGTGGCGTGAGTTTATTTGTAATGTAACAGAGCCTTTAAAAGCCCTGCAAAAGCAAAATGCCAATTTATTGTTTGAAGCACAATTAGGTGCAGGCCGCGATTTAGTTTACGGCGAATACCCGTATACTACATCATCAAACGTTACTGCCGCCTATGCAGGAATTGGCAGCGGGCTGCCAGCTTTGCACCCTGAGCGTGTTATCGCTGTGGCTAAATCATTTAGCTCATCTGTCGGTACAGGCACATTAGTTACCGCCATGGCAGAGCAAGACAATTTTCGTGAAAGCGCGAACGAATATGGCGCAGTGACTGGCCGCCCACGTGATATGGGTTATTTTGACGCAGTTGCCACCCGTAACGGAGTTGAATTACAAGCTGCCACTGAAATTGCATTAACTAAAATTGATTGCCTATCTGGCATGAAAGATTTAAGAATATGTGTTGGTTATGCCGGCGATCACAGCGAAAACCCTATTTGGCCACAAACAGCAGCCTTAACGCCAATCTATGAAAGCATGCCAGCGTGGGATGAAGATATTACTGGTTGTCGTACCTTCGACAGTCTGCCTACTGCAGCGCAGCACTATGTAGAACGCATCGAAACACTGATGGGGGTACCTGTAAGTATGGTGTCTGTGGGCCCAGAGCGTGAGCAAATGATTATTCGCTAATATGTATAAATGGGTTTCATTTAGAAACCCATATTACTAAAGTCTTGGATCCAGATTAATTAAAAAGTGGATTCATACTTAAATCTAAAAGCGCAAGGTACACTCGCGCTCTTGTTTTTATACTTACAGCTTTAAAACTCCGTGACTTTACAGCCCAAGCTCTGCCATAAAATCGTCATCAGCGTCGATTGCTTTTGCATCATCCGCAGCTTTCGCTTTTTCAGCTTTTTGCTTTGCCTCATTTTCAATAATATCGTCAGGATCTATAGCCTCTACGATATCAAAATCATGCAATTTGATAAATTCAGTTTTATCCATCGCTAATTCTAAATAAAAGATATTTTGCTTAGCGGTGGTAAATGTCACTCGCCGTGCTTGTGGTCTATCCATAGTGGTATCAACAGATATTTGCACTTGCTTGTTGATGGCCATCATTTTAGGTTGATTTTGGGTGATAGAAGTATGTAGTTGCTCACGCACTTTTGACGTAAAGTCACCCACAATTTGGTTCATTAATTCACCAAGTACATTTGATACATCATCAGATAAATGACTGTGGGCAATCTCATTTTCAGGCATACCCATATTACGCATATAATCGTGATAAATTTCCATCGCAGCTTGCGAAGTGAAGTTTGTAATAACTAAACCAGTAAACCCACCATCGAACAATACAAAACAGCCAATGTCTGGACGCATACAGGTACGCGTTATTTTTTGTACCATTGCTGAGTAACTAATGCTGTTGCCGCTGGCTGAAGAAAGTACTCCCGTTACGGAGTGACAAAGAGTGGCCAATATATCATCTGTGCTTATTACTTTACTTTTACTCATAAACTTCTCTTTTTATACTTGTTATTCATTATTCTAGCCAAGCTACTGAAATTATCACTGACTATCCAGTATAAAATGCTAAAATAGCCCTATTATTTTTCAAGAGACTGTTTGTGTGAACATAAAAGACAGTATTTATGCCTCTGAGCAAGCCGTTAAAGATTTTAGCTTTGACCAACATGTAGTAGAAGTTTTCCCAGATATGATCCAGCGCTCTGTGCCGGGTTACGCCACTATTGTAAGCACCATGGGCAAATTAGCGGGTCAATACGCACAGAGTAATTCAAACTTATATGATTTAGGCTGCTCGCTTGGTGCGGTTACATTGAGTATACGCCGTAATATTCGTACCGATAACTGCCAGATTATTGCGGTCGACAATTCAGAGGCCATGGTTGAACGGTGTAAACTGCATTTACACGGCTTTCGCTCAGAAGTCCCTGTTACAGTAACGCTTGGCGATATTAACGAGTTAAATATCGAAAATGCATCAGTCGTCGCAATGAATTTTACGCTGCAATTTATACCACCAGCACAACGCCAAGCGGTACTTGAAAAAATATACGCAAATTTAAAACCCGGTGGCGTATTATTGTTAAGCGAAAAAGTTAAAGGTGAAAATGAGCAATGCGATAATTTGTTGATTGATTTACATCATGACTTTAAACGCCACAATGGCTATTCTGAATTAGAAATAAGCCAAAAGCGCACGGCAATTGAAAATGTAATGCGTCCAGATACGCTAAACGCACACCTTACACGGCTCAGTGATATTGGTTTTAGCCAAACTCAAGTATGGTATCAATGTTTTAATTTTTGCTCATTAGTAGCAATTAAGTAATTTAGGAAATATTTAATGTCTTCATGGTTTAATCAATTTTATGCTGCCATTGCGCAAAGCCCTCTTAGCCATTGGCTCGAGACATTGCCTAGTCAATTAAAACATTGGCAAAACGAGGCCAGTCACGGTGACTTGCCTAAATGGCAAAAAGTGTTAAAAAACCTGCCAGAAGTAACGACCAAACATGTAAATATCACTGATAAAGTGCAGATTGGCGCACCCGGCGAAATGACCGACGGCGAACAAAAGCAAACAATCCATTTATTAAAACGCATGATGCCGTGGCGTAAAGGTCCTTTTAGCCTACACGGCATTGAGATTGATACTGAATGGCGCAGTGACTGGAAATGGGATCGTTTACTGCCACATATTGAGCCTCTTAAAGGGCGTACAGTATTAGATATTGGCTGTGGCTCGGGCTATCACTTATGGCGTATGCGTGGTGAAGGCGCTGAGTTTGTGGTCGGCATTGACCCTTCTGATTTATTTTTATGTCAGTTTCAAGCTATCAAACATTTTAACCCTGATGAAAACGTCCATTTATTGCCACTTGGCGTTGAAGCTCTCCCTGAATTAAAAGCCTTTGATACTGTATTTTCAATGGGTGTACTTTATCACCGTCGTTCACCCATTGATTTTTTAGCCCAACTAAAGGCACAACTTCGCCCAGGTGGTGAATTAGTACTTGAGACCTTAGTTATTGAAGGCGATGAAAATACAGTATTAGTACCGACTGACCGTTATGCAAAAATGCGTAACGTGTGGTTTATTCCAAGCACGGCGGCTCTTAAGCTATGGATGGAGCGTGTTGGCTTCAAAGATGTGAAAATTAAAGACTGTGCAATTACAACACTTGAAGAACAACGTAAATCAGATTGGATGGAAAACGAATCGCTTATCGATTTTCTCGATCCAAATGATACCACTAAAACCATTGAAGGCTACCCAGCCCCCTTACGTGCAATTCTGACTGCAAAGGCTTAATACAAAAGGGACTAAGTTTTAGGTGCTAGGAACTACCTAGCACCTGTTAGCTAAATCTATTGTGTCATTATACGGACAACTGTCCTTGTCAATAATAGTAAACTTACTATTTGAACTAGCCGCGCCCTTGCAATTGTTGTAAAATACGCGCGTTTCTAAGCAACCACATGCAACTTTTTTGAGGAAAACCTGTGAGCGAACAAAAACAGTCTCTAAGTTATAAAGACGCGGGCGTAGATATCGATGCCGGTAATGCACTTGTTGAGCGTATTAAAGGCGTAGTTAAAAAAACGCGTCGTCCAGAAGTTATGGGCGGAATCGGTGGTTTTGGCGCACTTTGCGAAATCCCAGCTGGCTATAAACAGCCAGTACTTGTTGCAGGCACAGATGGTGTTGGTACTAAATTACGTTTAGCGATCGACCTTAAAAAGCACGATACTGTTGGTATCGATTTAGTTGCTATGTGTGTAAATGACCTTATCGTTCAAGGTGCTGAGCCGTTATTCTTCTTAGATTACTACGCAACAGGCAAACTTGATGTAGATACTGCAGCAGATGTAGTAACAGGCATCGGTAAAGGCTGTGAGATCTCAGGCTGTGCATTAATTGGTGGTGAGACTGCTGAAATGCCGGGTATGTACGAAGGCGAAGATTACGACATGGCTGGTTTTTGTACTGGCGTAGTTGAAAAAGCAAATATTATCGACGGTACTAAAGTAGCTGCAGGCGATCAGCTTATCGCTCTTGCATCTAGTGGCCCTCATTCAAATGGCTTTTCTTTAATTCGTAAAGTACTTGAAGTATCTAACGCAGATACAAGTGCAGAATTTGAAGGCAAAACATTAGGTGAAACACTACTTGAACCTACACGCATATACGTTAAACCATTGCTTGAGTTATTCAAACAAGTAGACGTACATGCCCTTTCGCATATTACTGGTGGCGGTTTTTGGGAAAATATCCCACGCGTATTACCAGAATCTGCAAAAGCAGTTGTCAAAGGTGATAGCTGGCAGTGGCCTGGTATTTTCAACTGGTTACAAGAAAACGGTAACATCACTACCCATGAAATGTACCGTACATTTAACTGTGGCGTAGGCATGGTATTAGTTGTTCCGGCTGACAAGCTTGAGCAAAGCTTAACGATTTTAAAAGATCTTGGCGAAAACGCATGGCACCTTGGTGAAATCCACGATGCTAAAGAAGGCGAAGAGCAAGTAGAAATCCTAGGCGGCCGTGATTAATGGTCCCTTCTCGTCTAGTAGTCTTAATTTCAGGCAGTGGCTCTAATTTACAAGCCATCATTGACGCCTGTAATAGTGGCGAGATAAACGCAAACATAGCGGCTGTTATTAGCAATAAAGCAGACGCTTATGGCCTTGAGCGAGCGAAACAAGCGGGCATAGCAACAGCTGTGCTTAGCCATAAAGATTTTGACTCGCGCGAAGCCTACGATGCGCAATTAATGAACGTTATAGATACTTTCGCACCAAATCTAGTTGTATTAGCTGGTTTTATGCGTATTCTTACTCCTAGCTTAGTGCAAAAATTTAAAGGAAAAATGTTGAACATTCATCCTTCTTTGTTGCCTAAGTACCAGGGGCTGAATACCCACCAAAGAGCTATTGATGCAAAAGATGACGTTCATGGCGTAAGTGTGCACTTTGTTACTGAAGAATTAGACGGCGGTCCAGTCATTCTTCAAGCCAAAGTTCCAGTGCTGGCAGATGATACTGCTGACACATTAGCAAAACGCGTGCATGCACAAGAGCATATAATCTATCCTTTGGTGGTCAAGTGGTTCAGTGAACAACGACTTACTATGGAAGCAGATTATGCAGTTCTTGACGAAAAACAACTTCCTGCACACGGCGCGCACTACCCAGAATAAAAAACTAAGTGCCTTGCTATTATGTGCGGGCACTTTATTACTTCCTACTAGTTTAATTGCTGGTGACCTTACTCAATATGAAGCAAGTTATGATGTCCTCAGAAAAGGCGAAAATCATGGCAAAGCAATTCGTACTCTCAAAAAACTCGATGATGACACCTATGAAGTCACGTATCACAGTGATATTGAATGGATGATTTTTTCCGATTCACGTAAAGAAACCTCTCGTTTCATTTACGGTAATACGAAAATCACACCGCTCAACTACACGATGGAACGCAAAGGCACAGGGCCTGATAAAGATTACGCTATCGAATTTGATAATGAAAAAAAGATAGTTAACAGCAGTCAAAGCAAATACCCTCTCGATTGCGAATGGACCGATGAATTTCAAGATTCGTTGTCATATCAAGTACAAGTGCGTGAAGAACTAAAAATGGGTAAAACCAGCTTTTCATACCCGCTAATTGATAAAAAAGGCAACCGTAGAGACTACAACTTTGAAGTTGTAGGTAAAGAAACTATTTCATTACCTATCGGCAATATTGAAGCAATTAAAGTGAAACGTTTATACGATAACGATAAACGCCAAGCTCTTGCTTGGTTTGCCCCTGAAATGGATTACATGCTGGTAAGAATGTGGAAAGGCGAAAAAGGTGTAGAACAATTCGAAGTGCAGCTTAAATCGTTTACTGTAACCAGCCCTGTTGCTTTACCTGAAGAAGTAAAAGCGAAATAGCACCAGAGTAAATTTGTTTCTCTATCCAAGATGAAACGCTCAAGTATGATAATTATAACTTGAGCATTTCATCTTATACCCACATGAGTTAAATTCAAACGTTTGAACTGACGGCTAAATTAACTCACCCATTTTGAATAATGCAGACTCACCAGGCTCCATCTTTTGCCACCGCTCATCGTTTGTTAAAGGGCGAGTCGCAATAACTGTCACAACATCATTTGGCGTAGTTTCTTTTTGAAAATCCACCACCATATCGGCATCAATTAACGTAGCCTTTCCAAAGGGTGCACGGCGAGTGATCCAATGTAAATTATTAGTACAATACGCCAGTACATATACACCATCTGTAAGGAGCATATTAAATACCCCTTTTTCACGCAGCGTATGTGCTAGCTCTGCCGCATAGCGAAACACAACGGCCATATTTTCTGGACACTGAGGGTATTTTTCACGAATTTTATCCAATAACCAGCAAAATGCCAGCTCACTGTCGGTATCACCCACAGGACGATAAAAGTCAGGTTTCAAATCATGATAGTTAGAAAGCTGGCCGTTGTGTGCATAGGTGATCTCTCTACCCCACAGTTCACGTGTAAATGGATGCGTATTTTCAAGGCACACTTCGCCCCGGTTACCTTGGCGAATATGACTTATCACCGACACACTTTTGATCGGATACGCTTTAACGAGTTTTGCAATTTCAGATCGATAGCTTGGCTCAGGATCTTTAAACGTACGACATCCCTTCCCTTCGTAAAATGTAATTCCCCACCCATCCCGATGAGGACCTGTATTTCCACCACGCTCTAACAAGCCTGAAAAACTAAAACAAATGTCCGTAGGCACATTTGCCGACATCCCAAGCAACTCACACATAAAATAAATTAACCTTTAAAATCAGAGTGTTGAAAAACAAATTGAAACGTAAAACTTTAATTGGTCACAGATTTGGTCGTTGTTTGGTTTCTATAACGCTAAATTTCAATTATTTTTAACCTTAATAGTCACATTGTTAAACACAGTTAGCGTGTTGGCAAGCATTTACATTACTCTACTATCGGCTCCAGTTTACTTTTCAAGCTGCTCGCTGTTGACTTATGCCCTGTAAATTCTGCTTTTGTTATTGGTGGCCCTGCTCCCATACTCCCATGACCGTGAGTTTCTAAGCTTTGGTTTATGTCTTTTACCAGACTTATTAAATCAAGGAGTACTTGAGCCACGTTTACTGAATTATTTCCTAGCCACACTGTTTTACCTTCGACCTTTGCTAGTTCTGTCGCTTTTGCATGCAGGGTTTTTAAGGTTTCTAAATTCATATTTTCGGTGGCGTGGGCGCTGAACTCTTTTAGTGTTTTTAAGTTCATATTTTCGGTGGCTTCAATATCGACCTGTTTTTTGCTGCCGAGTAATAAACCTTCAAGGGCTATGATCAATGCTTTTTCGCCAACCACGGTTTTTAAGGCGCCCATTACCTCGGTGATTTGGTTCCCGTCTATTTTTATTATGTCATGGCTAGCTATATTGGTGCTGCGTTCGTGGTAGTTTTGTTCGCTTTTGCGTGCTGTTATTTTACTCGTGTCACTCGTTTGGGTTATGTCGCCATCTGTGGTTAGGTGCCAATTGCCGTCGCGCCCTTGTAGTTTGCTGCGGCTGTTTTGCTGCAGGGTTACATCAGTGCGCTTGTGTTCAGGCACTAAGCTTTGCCATGGTAATAAGTTGGTGATCACAGGATGGCTGTTTAGCCCATCGATGTACTGTATTAAGCAGTGCATGCCTGGCATGGGTTCGTTTAATAAACCATGATCGGATGCTTGCCCTGTGCCGAGTGTTACTTGATGAAATACGGGCACGGCTAATGGCTCACCTGTTAGCGGGTTTAAAAGCTGTACATCGGCTGCTTTTAACGGCCTAAATGCAGTGCTGATTGCAGCCCCGTCACTTGGTAGGTCGTATATTTTTTCTA
>NZ_BDDS01000016.1 GCF_001653135.1 Pseudoalteromonas neustonica | reverse complement strand
ATATAAGATAAGATAATTGAATTCGCGTGTTGAAGGACTATCAAGGTGAGTAACCATCAAGCAGGTTTTGCAAAACTGGGGTACCTTTATCAAATTAGGTACGCGCTGTATAGGGCAATTGAAGATACTGAGGCCTATTATGTAAAGCTAGAAGCTTTAGATGATGTCGAGGTTAAGAAAAAAGATGAGCATGAACTTTTTCAACTAAAGCATCATATTAATAAGGACAATCTAAACGATAAGTCAGTTGATCTCTGGAAAACAATTGGAATTTGGGCTGAGCAAATTTTGAAAGGTAATGTTAGCCATGAGGGACTAAAGTATTACCTCGCTACGACTTCAACAATAACAGAGAATTCGATCGCTAGTTTACTCACCAAAAACGGAAGAGATGAAGCTGAAGCATTAAGAATGTTGGATAAAGCAGCTGACGAAATAAAAAATAAAAAATTGCTCAAATCTATCTCTAATTATCTCAAGCTATCACCTAAACAAAAAAAAGTAATGTGTGAATCCATGATAATTATTGCCAATGAAGATAATAGTGAGGAGATCGTTGGAAAAATTAAAAATAGGTTAGAGCTAACTGTACAAAGTACTTTTATTGATAGCTTGTATGAAAAGCTAGAAGGGTGGTGGTTTAATAATGTCATAGCTTTTTTATTAGGTAGAAAAGACAAATTATGGCGGAATGAAGTAGTTCAAAAAGTCCTTGATCTTTCATATGAATATCACCCAGACACTCTCCCTATAGACTTCGAAGATTTGGAAATGTCAAATAATGAGAAGGAAGGGTTTTTAGGGTACCAATTTGTAAAACAGCTAGAGCTTGTCGGTGTAGGAACTGAAAGAATTCATAATGCAATTCTTGATTATTATCGAGCTTACAATCAACGTACTAAATGGGTAGTAGATGATCTGTCTATAGATTATGACATAAGTAATTATGAGCGGAGATTAAAGGATGATTGGACAAGGTTCAGACTCTCTGTAATTGATGAATTAGAAGATGCTGAAGAAAAAGAAATAAAAAAAGCTGGTAGAAAAATCTTTAATTGGGTAGAAACACAAGCTGATATTAGGATACGTAGAAAAGTGTCCCAACGATTTATTATGGTTGGAAGTTACCATATTCTAGCTAATAAAACTCCGCCCTCACTTGGGTGGCACCCTGACTTTGTTGAAAAACTCAAGGAAATAATAGAGCCCAAGGAAATAAAGCATGCAAAATAATGAAGTAAGTGAGTTGTTGAATCCTGCTTTTTGCGCTTTGTTATATTCATCTATAGTTGATGGGTATAACTCTAAGGCTTTAAAAAAAATTCCGTTATATCTGCCTTATATACTTATACCTATAATATTACACAAAGAGTCAAGACTAGTATTACCAAAAACCGCAGCATCAAAGTTTCATTTATGGCTACAGAACGAACCTCAGATAGTTGTTGGGCTTACTGAGAGAGTAAACAGTCTTGAGCCTTATATTTCAAAATCAAGCTTGCTCTTACGTGGTCAAGGAATAATTGATTTAGATGAAGATTTTCGAGTTTCTCTAATTGATAATAAAAAAATTAATAAGATGATAAAAAATGCTGAGTATATATCCGAATATACCTTTGCAGCCAAAAAACTTGGAGCCATCTGTGGAAGGTTTAATTGCGAGTCTACAATGCTAGCACTGTTAGGGATTAAATTATAATGCAAGTATTAAATATTGTTTTATATAGTAACAAGGGTGAAACCCGAGAAGTTAAATTCAAAATCAACTCATTAAACGTAATCACAGGTAAGTCTAGAACTGGTAAGTCAGCAATTATAAGTATAATTGATTACTGTATGGGTCGTTCTGATTTTGAGATATTTGATGGTGTGAATCGAGATGTTGTTAGTTGGTATGCAGTAACTTATCAATTGAAAGGGAAACAAATATTTGTAGCAAAACAACCTCCTAAAAATGGTAAAGCTTCAAATTCAGAAGTGTGCTTATTAATTGGCGCAAATCTTAAAATACCATGTAAGTCAGAGTTGGTTATAAACTCCAATGATGATGGGGTGCTTTACGAAATTGATAGAGAGCTAGGCTTAGATGATAACGTTACTTTTAGAAAAGAGAAAACAGATGGCGCTTACAGAGCAAACTTAAAGCATGCCAAAAGTTTTATTTTTCAAGAGCAAGGTGAAATAGCAAATAAAAAAACATTATTCCACAGACAAGATGAGCCATTCTTAGCACAATCAATAAAAGATACATTTCCTTACTTTTTAGGTGCGGTCACGAATAAAAGACTCCAAGATATGGAGTTATTAAAGAATGCAAAACGAACCTTAAAAGATAAATTATCGTTATTAAAGCAATATACTGACGTTAGCTCACAGAGTACAAAGGTAGCATTACAGTTATTATATGAAGCATCTACCGTAGGGTTAATAAGTAAAGAGTTGATTAATTCTGACTTATCATTTTTTGAGTGTATAAGTTTCCTTAAGAGCATATCTGGCTGGGAGCCCCACCATGAATTAAAAGAATCTAGTGATGAGTTATATAAATTACAAACTGAATTAATCGAAACTAAGAATGCACAAATCGAACTCCAGGAAAAGATATCTAAAACTAGGATATTTGAGCAACATCATAATTCTCATCTTGGGAATATGTTAGAGAGGAAAGCTCGCTTAAATGTGATAGATCTATTTGATTCATCTAAGGAACTAGAGTGCCCAGTATGTGGTACTAAGAGCCAAGATGATGAAACTATCAAAAGCCTACATTACTCATTAAATAGTGTTCGCGAAGAGATTAAAACAATTACACATAGCTCCCCAAAACTACAGGAATATATTCAGAAGCTTTCAAGTAAGGAAAATGATACTCAAATTATAATCGATGACCTCCAACAAAAAATTCGCTCTTTAATTACACAAAAGAAAGAAAGTAAATTACTAAAAGATAGAAATGCATACATATCTAAAATAATAGGTAGAATTTCTCTTTTTTTAGAAAGCGTCAAAGAAACTGCACCTAATTCAGATCTAACGGCTGAGATTGAAGAATTGCAACATAAGGTGTCAATACTGGAGGATGAGCTTGATGATGATACTGTGTTAGATCGGCTTTCATCATCTTTAAATATCGTTGGTAATTACATGTCTAATTATGCAAAGGATTTAAAACTTGAATATGCAGATAACCCCTATCGATTAGATATATCTAGATTAACGGTTTTTGCTGATAACCCTCACGGTTCAACACCAATGAAAAGACAAGGAAGTGCTGAGAATTGGTTGGGCTGTCATGTAATTACTTATTTGTCTCTTCACAAGTACTTTAGGATGAAGGATTTACCAGTACCCTCTATATTTGTACTTGATCAACCATCTCAAGTACATTTCCCAGATATCACTAGATATCAAAGTCTGGAAGGAGAACTTATGCAGTCTGGTGATGCTGATATCGAGGAAGTAACTAGACTATTCAAGTTATTTTATGATTACTGTCAGTTTGACAACCGTAGTTTTCAAATTATTGTTACTGAGCATGCTAATTTAGAGGAAGATTGGTTCCAAGACTCTTTAGTTGAGCCTCCCTGGAGAGGCGAAAGGGCTTTGATACCTAAATCTTGGATTTAAGTCTATTTTTGGAATATGGTAGTGTTTAAGTGCATCAGCTTTGTTCGTGAAATCTACATATTTGAAGGTGGGGCCGTAGGCTGTGGTTAATAGCTTTATTTAGATTTGAGTTTTTGTATTGGTGGCTTATTCCCTTATAAATATAAGTCACTGTGTGACATAATTATATTAGAAGTTACTAGATAAACAATTACTCATTTAGAGCTAGATTAAAGACTTAAATTACCTATATACACCCGCAGTTATTGGGTTGTGCTAATAAATTTATATCATGAGATTGCTTTTTAACTTGGGCTAGTACAGCTATTGTTTATTTAGTTTTAGTATTAGTTCAGCTTTCTCTTTTTCACTCAAATTATCAATTAAGCAACTCAGCTTTGCTGATAGGTCTGATTCACAAAAAAAATAAGCTAAAGGGACTCCTAATTCATCCGCTACTCTTTTAAGAGTTGGAATATCAGGGGTATGTCTACCTTTTTCATAGTGGTTCATACGACTACTTGCAGAACTTTGGTCAAGCCCAATTCTAATGCCGAGCTCTTTTTGAGAGATCCCCTTAGAAACTCGTGCCTGTTTAATTCGCCCAGGGATTGGGTTAATTGAAATTTCCAAGAACTCATCTTAATTCACAATATCAATACTTAGATTCTCTAAGTTTATGCTAATGTTGTATACTTAGGAATACTAAGCTTGAGATTTTTAACTTTAATATCGGTCATCGTTGATTATGAAAAATTTAAATGAAGCCATGTACTTACTTTTAGTGGAAAAAAGAATTGATAATTTTTCGGTTTCTGAATTAGTCGAAACCTATATGCACTTGTATAGCTCTTCAAAAAATGAGTTTAAAGCAAGAGTTTTTATCCATCGACAGCTTTATCGACTTGTTAATGACGGATATTTACTAAAGCTTGGTAAGAAAAATACACAAAAAATTAGATATATCCATACAGAAAAATTTAAGCAACATTTTTATAATTTAGATAATCCGAAGACTGGAAATTACTTAATACCTGATGAGGAGTTTAAGGCTATGTTAAATGACAGACTTATAAAGTATAGATATAGCCTACTTATTAGCACATCTGAAATGGAAGAGTACCAAAGTTACATGAACGAATATCCTGCAATTATTGCTTTACTGAGGTCAAAGTTTGATTTGGCCAAAGAGGAAAAATATCGATGTTTAGGTCGTATAACAGCGGTACAGAATATTTTAGGGGAGTGTCTTGATACTAGGAAAGGGGATAGTGCGGTTGGGTACTAATTTTAGCTGCCACTTATTGCCCTGATTTGTAGTAGCTCATATCTGACCTAGCAGTTTTGACTGAATAGGTTTAGGCTTTATGACACACCTGTATGAGCTAGAATCGGACGATCGCACTAGCTCGTTTCTGGACAAAAGCCTTTTAGAGTTACTTCCCTAAGCTACTCGCTTAAAACAAATTGAGATAGGACAAAACTAAACTAATTGCTGTCAGTTCTATACAAAATGATCATAGGGAAATTGCACGCGTTGAAGAGCTTTAGTGGACGTACGTTCGGTTTGATTTGGGCTATAGCCTAGCATTCGCCCTCTTTCAGAGATCAAGTGCAGGTTTTTCCTTGCTCTAGAGCCAATAACATAGAGAAGCTTCTTAGCACTATCTTCTGATGAGTCATTAAAATTAGGAACTAACCCCTCAAGTAAACCGAAGGATATAACTGCGTCATATTCACCACCTTTAACCCCGTGGATAGTAGAAACTTTTATTCCACTTCTCGGCTTAAAAGCTCTTCGAAATGCCTCTATATCTGTAGCAAATTCCTCGCTATCTCTGCGGAGCCTGTCTATGCGATCTTCTGTACTACTCAAAAAAGATTCATAGTGTTCTTGCAACATTGGATAAAGAGAGTATTCAACCCCTAATCTTTTGAATAGCTCATCGAAGAAATAGCATAGGTAAGTAATTCCGTCCTCCTCGTCTATTGAAATTGAGTTAATTGATTTTAAGAGTTCTTTCGAAGTGAAAGGGGCTATATCCACCATTGCAATTTCTAAATCATATAAAATTTCCGATGCCCACCTTAAACGTTTGACATACATGCTAGGGGAGGGCTCAGTGAGAATAATTCTTGTAAGCTTGTACCAGAAGTTCTCAAGGTCTCTAGAGAATGGTACTAAACCAGGGCCATCAAAACTATATTGAGGCAACCGATTCACTAAGTTTCGTGTTAGTGCAGCTAAATGCGTCCACCAAGGAGCAATTACGCAAATATCACGCTCAGGGATATTGAAATTTTCAATGTTGTGCTCAATATATCGACTTACCTGCTCAACTAAGTCATCTTTGTGAGTTACTTGATCATAGGTTATTATACTCTGATAATCTCTCTCACTACCTTCTGCACTAGTTGCACTTGGACTAACATTATAATTTCGATAATACTCTATAATCTTTAGTGAGCTTCTATAATTTTTATCCAAAGACATTGAAGCAAATGAAGCAGCGGTTAAAGATTCAAGTTCTGTATGAGCTATCGCATAACCACCTAATGATGTATATATGGCTTGGTTTGGGTCACCTACTATAAATGTTGTCACTTTACTCGGATTAGCCCTCATAATGCTAGCTACAATTGAATACTGAATCTCTTTGGTATCTTGATATTCATCTATAAAGAAGTAAGAAAAAAGATTAGATAAGATTTTTGATATAGCGACCTTGTTACGCAGGAGTTCGTAAGAGAAGTACAATATCTGTTCAAAATCTATTTGGTGATTATTGTCTAGGTGTTGATGATAAGCTTCCAGAACACTAGTAGCTAAGCTCCCACCGCTTCCTGTAATATTCAGCCCTGTTGGTGTATAAAAATGTGAACATTGGTAGTATGTAATATATTGTTGAGGTCGTAACCCAAGACAAATATTGGTTATAATATCTTCACTATCATATGAGTTAATGACTTTGAAACCGTTTTTAAGCCTGTCATGGTATAACCCATATGGTTTTATAATCCACTCTAAGCAAAATGAATGAATCGTCCCAATCCATAGTTGAGAAGTTTCAACTCCTAGTAACTCTATTCTCTCACGAATTTCATCAGCTGCACGATTAGTGTATGTAATTGCTACAATCCATTTCTTTTCATCGGTCAACTTAGACAATTCAAGAGCAATTTTATACGTTAATGTTCGTGTTTTTCCACTACCAGGGCATGCCTCAAGGAATACATTGCCCGCTTGTCGAATGGCATCCACTTGCTCATCATTAAGATCATCTTTATTCCATACGAACATTACTAAATCCTTTCTAGCAAATGATGATTTTCTGTTGGAAAATCAGCTATAAATGAAGCCTTAATCTCATTGATGTCATCGGTAGCCGAGTCGAATACATCCCATTTAGGCGCAAATACTTCGATACCTGTTTCCAATGGTAGCAGATAAGCTTCACACCGAGCTTTTAGGTTCATGTCTCCATCCGCGTCAGCTTTTTCTATGTGCTTTTTACCTTCAGCGACATGCTCCTTAATAGAGTTAAATCGATAGCTTAGTATTTTAAAGGTAAGAACTGAATCAAATTCAACATGTGCAAATTTGATTGCCTCAAGAATGTACTCTGGAATTACTACTTTAAAGTTGATCGCCTTTCCAAGAGTTATAGCAAACCAGCCCTTACCTTGATGATTCGCCATCGTTAATGCCCTCATTCCAGATGTGGCTATATCGGCTTTAGATAGATCTTCCTTGGCTGTGACTCTTGTTGCAGGATCAACGTAAACGTTTTCAACAACATTTTTAAGATATACGCTATTAGAACACTTAATAAAATCTACTTCAAAAGTGTGTTTTGCATAGAAAGGACTTAACCAAGGGTTATTATCGCAGAACTGATCTAGTATAAGTTTACGATTAGCTCCTGACTCCTCTGAACCTTTAGCTTTTCTCTTTTTATTCTTTAAAGCTTCACTATCCTGTTCTTGGATTTCAGTATTAAAAAACGCAGAGTCTAGGTCAGTAATAATACTACAGCGTTTCCTAATACGTTCATCGTTAAAGAGCATTGCGATATTTTCGAATCCAGTACTTCTTATATTGACAAGACTAATTCCCATCTCATCCAAGCTTATTCCTGTTGATTTTTTAAACAAAACGGGTATTAAGATTTCTTCTGCATCACCTTCAACTAAAATGACACTTCGTGCAAATAATAGATTGCTTCGAATAGCATCTAGATACCGCTGAACGAAGCCACTTTGCTCCTTGGTCAGCCCCTTAGCTGGTTGGAAAACCTCACAATTGCCATCTACCAGACCAATAATGTTCATGTTTCTTATATTGCTGACCTCTGAAATATGCGATGAGTGGGTCGAATAAATAATTTGAGTATTTTCGTACTTGATGTTGTCGAACAATGATTTTTGAATATGCGTATGAATATGAGCTTCTGGTTCCTCTATCAATAAAAAGTTTGCGATTGATTGATTAGAGTTTTGATACTTAAACTCTAAAATTTTTAATGTGAGGTATAAAAGATTAGCGCCCCCTAAACTCATTTCATGAATAGCACCTTCATACCCATCGTTTGACTCAGCAACAAAAAGCTTCAAGGACTGAAATAGCTGGTCTGAATCATCTGTCAAACTTGAGCGGATCGAGACTGAATTTGGAGAATACGTATCTCCAACTGTATCGCCTACTGTTGATGCAATGTCATCTCTAACATCACAAACGTCATTTAGGCCTTCAATATTCTCATTCAAAGTCCTAATTAACTCAGCTATTGGTTGAAAATCCTCTGGGGAAATTTCACCCGACTTACTTTTTAACAGTGTTAGTAGGGGGTTTGTTCTATTGTTGTGGAAATCTGAAACTACATCTCTCAATGCCTTAATATAGGTGAATGAAACCTCATTCGGC
Source organism: Pseudoalteromonas neustonica (assembly GCF_001653135.1). Classification (GTDB taxonomy): domain Bacteria; phylum Pseudomonadota; class Gammaproteobacteria; order Enterobacterales; family Alteromonadaceae; genus Pseudoalteromonas; species Pseudoalteromonas neustonica. The sequence continues at coordinate 73,983 of NZ_BDDS01000016.1, read as the reverse complement.
ATATTTAGGATATATGGTAGTCGTATCCCAATTTCTGGGTTGTTTAACTCATTTGGAAAAACAACAGCATCAAAATCACCTACAATAGCTTTATATACTTCTGGGTCAGCAAAATTAGCAGTACTTTTTCCAGTTAAAACCGTTTCATAGTCATCTGTTGAGATATCATTTAAATACTCTTCTAACGCTGGAGTGTCGCCAACGGGGATTGTTGAAATCGCTTGTCGTATATGAGCTTTAGGTCTGAATATAAGGTTGTAGGTTGCTTTGGTTACCATCTCTTCTTCACCTTCGATATTCCCATTTCCATGAAGGAACAGTGACTGACTAGCTTCATCACTAGAAATATCATCGAACTCACAACTTATGATAATCCAGTGACCTTTCCAACTACCTAGCGCTCTACAGAAATCACCCTCAGACAGTTTTGTCGACGACCTAGGCATCGAGTTGTCGAGCAGCAATCTCAGGGCTCGAAATAAGTTGGTCTTACCTGATGCATTCTCACCAATCACAGTGTTGATACCTTTGTTAAAGTTAAGTTTGACATTCTTAAAATTACGGTAGTTAATTAGGTTTAAGCTACTAATATGCACTTTGTTATCCTTTACTTATCGGCACGCAACACGACATCACTGCCTAAATCATCTGATGAATAATGTACCACGAAGTACATAAAACGAAGCTTAATTTTGATCACACAAGTGAATGGCAGGTCAGCTTTTATACAATTGGTGATGAAATGTATTTCCTCATAAATGCGAGGACAAATTAAAAGATAATTTTTTGTATGGTGAATTTCGTTTTTAGTAATTTTCTGAAAAATTAGCGAAACACGTTTAGGCGCAAAAATGAGTTACCCCCTAAGGACGGCTTAGAGCGATAACCTGCCAGTCAAAAAGCGGTCAAGCATTACATTACTTTGATTTATCCATAGCTCTCACTGTTAATTGGTATCTTGCCATTTACTGGTATGATGAATAATTTAAGTGTGGTGACAAATAAAATAACGCGAACGAGTTAGCAGCTTTGCTTGCTGCATCAAATCAATGATTTAACCTGCTTAACTGCTCAGGCTAGTCGTGACTGCGCGTAAGAAAAATATCATTGCTTAACGGTTAAATATTCGGTTTGATAGGCACATAATGAATGCTGAGTAACGCAGGGATAGCTTAGAAACGATAGGCACACCAATGAAATTGGTTTGATATCACTTAGGCCATAAAAACAAATTCCCATAGCATAAACAACACCAACTCTGACATACCGAGCAGGTAGCGCCTCAGTCCAACAAGCGATTATGCAACACAAACTGCGTGTAGCATAAATACTAAAATGTTATGGCTCATTGAGCGAATTATAACCTCAGTCACACCAGTAATTACTAGAAATTACTGGAAATCACTAGTAATTCAATGTGTCCTCTGGTAGAGTGCGTTTCAACTTAGATTAATTGGAGCTCTACCATGCCAGAAGATAACCCTCTTGTTGTCCAATCAAAAACCAATGTTGCTAATACACTCCGAGCTTTAGCGGAAGGTATTGAAAACGGAAATGTAAGCAGCTATGAAATTAACCAGAGTAGTAACGGAAGTATTACTGTAAAAGCTGATTCTAGCGATGGAACAGCTAGAGTCATTCAGACACAAACTCAAATGGCTGGTTATACAGAAACTTCTACCCAACATATTGAGAAACAGCCTGCGGAAATACGCAGGGAGACGGTGAAAAAACTTTTAGATCAGGGATTAACACAAGCTTCTATAGCTGAAAAAACAATGGTTTCACAAAAAACCATTTCAAATGACGTTAAAAAAATAATTAGTAGCGGCACAGCTTAGCCATAACAAGCGCTTTCACTGGGACAACTTTTCGCTACACATTTTTGTGTTGACGCTGTGCGTCAGTATCACACAAAAATGCTTCACTACAAGTTGCCCGTGAAGCGGGCGTTGAGGCTGTAGAATTACTCTTTTTAAAGAAAATTAGTCCGGCTTATGGGTTCCAAATGCATTACCTAATGCTTTAAAAACGCTTAGAGTTAATTACAGGAACTCGTCTTTTAATTGAATTTGGCTGTTGGAGTTATTCTACAGTCTCGTTAGGCTCTGTAAGAGTAATAAATACTATGAGTGATAATAAAAATTGGAAACACCTGATTCTTGCAGGCCTGATAGGAGCTGTTTTTACAGGCGTCTCACAATATTTTCTTCTTCAAGCAACCCATTCAAGTGATCTTGAAAAGACAAGAATAAATGCAAAACGTGAATTGCTGACTACTGAGCTTGAAGAAAGAAAAGCAGCCTATGCAGAAATAAGAAAGAGCTTTGTTGAATTTTATCGAAATCAAAATGAAAAAGATAAGCAGGCCCTACTTGTTTCCTTAAGAGGTGGCATGCCATATTTTTCACCGAGGCATCAAACACAGATTGCAATTAGTTCTGCCGCAGAATCTTCAGAGGTTTGGGTTGAGCAGACAAATACCGATAGAATGTCCGAATCACTGGAACAGCTTGAGAGTGCATTTCAAGATGATATCCAACGAATAAAAGTGCTAATCGATGAACTGTAAGCCTAACAAGCACATCAAAAATTGCCCACAAAAAGCGTGGGCTGAACTCACTATCGCTCGCCTTTTATGTGGGTTAGGCTTTTATCGATTGAACGCGAATATTTCGTTAGTTGCCATTAATGGAATTTAAATAGCATGAGCAAGCAAATCTCAAAAAAACATCACTTTATTCCGCAATTTTACATTAAGGGGTTTAGTAATGAAGATAATGATGTATTTCTGTACGACATCGAGTATAAAAAAGTTAGCAGCTCATCAAAGAAATCATCTCAAATATTTTATGAGGAGCATCTTCATACAGTCAAAAAGTTTGGTCAAAAATCCCTTTTGATTGAAGAGTCTTACAGTGAACTAGAGGGCATGTTCTCTCAAGTTGTAAATCAGATGAAAGATTGGCCAGATGATGCATTACAAGAGATAGTGAAGGTTAAAGAATTTATCAAAACTTTGATCTTAATGTTATCAGTTCAATATTGGAGGAACCCCAGAAACACCCTCGCAGCTCAAGAAATTTCTGGTAGGTTAGTGGAGTTATATGACCAAGCATTGCCAACAAATGGGGAAGTAATTCCATTTGATAGACAAGATGTGAAATACTTTCAGAAAAAGCATAAAGATCTAGCAGTTCAAAAGTTTATCCAGTTTTTAATATTGCCATTACTTACTTTTAAGTTTATTCCGGAGCAGCTTAAAGGCTTAAGGATAGTCAAACTCAAAGACGAGTGTGATTTTATCTGTTCTGATAATCCCGTAAGTCTTGATGACATTGACTCAGAATTTAATTTTATAGGTAAAGCTTTTTATCCGTTAACTAAAAAATATGCTATTACAAATATTCAATTTAAAGCGTTATCAGAACTTGATGATTTTGTACTTTCAAATGCGAGAAAGAAAATTATCGCATTTTCAAAAAAACGGTTAAGTGGACTACCACAAGCCTAACACATATGAGCCTTAACTCTGTCAATAGGCAATAGTATTCTTTTTGACCGTTTTATACATTGACGGTCAATTCTAAATCAATAAACAAATTCGTTTACTTCGTCTGTCGATACGGCTGTTAAGCAAGTAGCTTACGGCAAACACATATAGAGGCTCTCTTATTGCGATCTCATCGCAGCCAGATTATTCCCATATCCTTTTGGGGTTGCTGGGGCACTAGACATTCATCGGTTAACCTCATCATGGCACTATTCAAGGCGGCTGGTTTCATCATTGTGATCCAGTTAGTTTAAGGCTCAAGTCAGGTGTAAGCGACTTTGTTTATTGTATTAATGCACGCGTACTGAGCGTCTAATCAAGGCAAGTGGCTCAGGCCTGTAGGCATAAAATCAGGTTAAACCTTGTTGGTTATTAACTCACCCAATTGATTGATGCTCAGCCTTATATCCAGTTAGATTTTCAGCTCACTCAGTACCGTGACTAACTCTTTAAGAATTTTTCTTCATCGAATACCGTCTCTTTTTTAAGCATAAAATAAACACAGCGACCCAGCTTATGCGCAAGCGCTGACAGTGCTTTGGCTTTGCTCATTCGCTTTTGTAGTTTTTCAAGGTATTTATTGGCGTTATGATTATGACGCAATAGCAATGCAGCGGCTTCGGAAAAAGCCCATTTGAGATGTGCATTGCCAATTTTATTGCCTGTGTGCCATACGTTTTGCCAGCAGACTCCGCTTTGCATTTGACTAACCGGCTGTATGAAGCGAACTTTTGTACGCTTGAAAAGCGATTGATGTCACCAATTTCATAAATAATGGTAAGTGCGAGAATGCGGCCTATACCATTAATTGTTTGCAAGATATTAAGGTGGACAGGGTTGTGTTGCTTGGCCATTTGCTCAATATAATGCTCTAAAGGCTTAAGCTCATTGTGATAGCAATCGAGTATGGCCATATTTAAATTAATAGAGCGTTGTACAACGGGATCAGGAAAGTAATAGCGCATCTTCTCTCTATCGCAGACGTTCTTTAAATTAACGTTGTGGGCAGGTAAATTATACTGACTAGCAGTATTGGCGACATGGGCTTTTAAATCAGCCCCGTGGCGAACAATTTTGGTTCTTCTGCGTAATAAATCACGTGTAGCTCGCATATCTTTGTCATAGACATAAGCAAGTGGGAAGTTGCCACCACGGATAAGTTTGGCAATTTTATATGAATCTATTTTATCGTTTTTAGCTTTACCGCCATGAATCGCTTTCATATACAAAGCATGACCAAGGATAAAATCGATAGTGTTTTCTTTGCAAAAATCAGCGACCCAATACCAACAGTGCATGCACTCTACGCCAACAACAATGTCACCGATATACGGTTTAAGTAGTTTTAGTAGCGCTTCTGGTTCATCTTTAATTTTCTTGTGAACAAGGATAAGTCCTGTATTATCAATGATACAGACGTAAAGTAATCGCGCGTGTAAATCGATTCCACAATAATATGGATGCATGTTATTGTAAAAGTTCATTGAGCTTTCTCCTTTAAGGTTGGTTGCATTTTCAGCGTAGCGAATAATCGCGATGCTGGGGAGGAGGCTCAATGAGTATCAAGAAAATTAACAAGGACTAAAAACAGCGGGCTGTTCGCTTCGCTCCATTTTAGCCCACTATTCTTAGCCTGTTATTTAGGAAATTGAGGCTTTAGAATTACTCTTTTTAAAGAAATTTAGCCCGTTTTATGGGTTCCAAATGGATTACCTAATGCTTTAAAAACGCTTAGAGTTAATTACAGGAGCTTTTTTTTAATTGAATTTGGCTGTTGGAGTTATTCTACAGTCTCGTTAGCTCCAAGGAGAGATCGTGAGCATAATCAAGAATGCGATAGACTCGATTCAAGTTGGAATTGAAGACTATCAGGATACAGATGATAGAAGAAGTGTCTCAGCAGTAAGAAATATTTCTGCTGGAATCCTTCTTTTGTACAAAGAAAAGTTGTGTCAGCTATCTCCTGAAGACAATAAAGAGCTTTTGATTAAACAAAATATTCGACCTGTTCAGAATGAAGAAGGTGAAATTGCTTTCGAAGGGAAAGGCCATAAAACAGTAGATGTTCAGTCGATAAAAGAGCGCTTTAAGAGTCTAAAAGTAACCGTAGATTGGACTCGCTTCGATGAAATAAACAAATTAAGAAATGAATTAGAACACTACTATACTTCACAGTCTCCAGATGCTGTTAGGGAAATTGTAGCCAAGTCCTTCTTGTTAGTACGAGATTTTCTCTCTGAAAATCTTGAATTAGACCCACAAGAAACCTTAGGGCAAGATGCTTGGTCAACTTTACTCGAAGTTAGCGATGTATACTCCGCAGAAGAGAAAGCCTGTCGTTCTACAATTGAAGCAATAGATTGGAAATATGATTCTGTTAAAGATGCTTTAAAGTATTTGAGATGTGAGAGTTGTCATTCTTCTCTAATAGAGGCTCCTGATTCTGGTGATTCTTATCCTTTAATCAATCTACATTGTAAGTCATGTGATAATAATTTCAGCTTTGATGAAGTAGTTGAGCAATGTATTGATGACTCTCTCGCTGGTGAAGCAATTTATAATGCGATGAATGGTGGTGAGTCACCATACGATACATGCTTAAGTTGTGATCAAGCTACGTTTATACATGAAGAAGGAAAGTGTGTTGCTTGTGAATATGAGTTGGAATACACAAGCTGTGAAGTGTGTGGAGAAGGATTAGGTCTTGAAGACCAATACAATGAAGGAAAGTGTGGCTATTGTCAGTATCGCTGGGAAAAAGTCATGGCGGAATGAGCTAATAAGCAGCAGCAACGGACTGTCTGCTCATGGCACATGTGCGACTGTCAGATTTGATTGAGTCCTGTTAATTGAACCTGACGTATTCAAATATACCCAAAAGAAGATAACTTTAGTGTTGCATTTAAATGAAGTAACCTTGGTGACTTTTACCTTAAGGGTCAAACTCAGTTGTACCTAATCAGGTAAAGGAAATGTAGTGAGCTATTTGAGCCCACTACATTGCTTTTATAAATTTATTGGTTCAAATAGTTTAAAACTACTTCATGGTGATCTTTAGTTTTGAATTTATTGAAGACATGTTCTATATCACCATTCTCATTTACTAAAAATGAAGTACGAACTACGCCCATATTTTCACGGCCCATGAACTTCTTCAGTTGCCAAACTCCGTAAGCTTCGCAAACTGCATGATCTTCATCGGCAAGCAAAGTGAAATTAAGATCTTGTTTGTTAGTGAAGTTAGTCAGCTTTTTTGGTGTGTCAGGGCTAATTCCTAGAACCACAACATTTAAGTCATTAAGCTCTGGTTTAGAGTCTCTCAATGCACATGCTTGAATTGTGCAGCCAGGAGTCGATGCTCTTGGGTAAAAATACACTAATACCTTTTTGCCCTTAAAAGAGGCAAGTGATACAGATTCATCGTTTTGATCTTGTAACGTAAACTCAGGGGCTTTTTGGCCAACTTCTATCATATTCTTATCCTTCTTTATTTTGCTAAACTTCTTTAGACTTCAATACTATGTAGTATTTAATAGTCGATTTTTGCTAGCAGGAGTATTAATTAGCCCTATGATAACAAGTCACGCATGATATTTAACTGTTTTGTTAGTTCAGTTGTTTTATCACGTTCTTGTTTTAACATCGTTTCATAGTCATTGCGCGCTAATGACATTCGCTCTAAGTTTATTTCTAGCTGCTTAATTTGCTTCTCATTATCAAGGTTTTTATTAAACCAATACACAAGCTCATTTTTTGCATTGTCTAATTTTTCTTCCAAAACTTTTATAGGGTTTTTATTTACAGTAGGATTGGTTTCTGCCTTTTTTTGGTTTTTTCTTTTTTCTTTTATAAGCTTAAGTTTTTGATTTGGCCAGACTCTATTACTTATAGCATTACGGTGAAGGCCTGTTAATCTAGAAAGCTCAGCTATAGTTGCTGGCAGGGAAGGCGTATTATTTATTTTATCTATTGCGGCAACTAGCTTTTCAGTATTTTCATCAAAGTCACGTTGATTTTTGGTGTCAAACGGATTACTCATTGGGCACTCCATGACCAAGTAATGTTAATACGCCTTTAGCCTCATTGATGACTTCTTTGATTTGCTCTCTATTGTCTGCAAAGCTAGGGTTATTAAGGTTAGCTAAATTGGTTGAATAGATCTCTCTCCAGTATGGAGCGTTTGCTTCACTGACTATAGCGTTTGAGCACCTGTTGGGGTTACATCTTAGTGAGCCTATACAGGGGAGACTCTCATTATTACTGTCTGAACCATAACAGTATCCTAACCCTACATTTATTACCCCAAGACCTTGCTCAGCCATAGCTTCAAAAATCTCTTCTTTTGAATATCCGCTCGCCATATAACCTCTAAATGCTATTTTAAGACGCTCTTTATGCTCATCAGCTTTACCCCCAAGGTAATTACCGTCAGGGTCTGCTGTTGCTTTGATTACTTCAATTTCTGATTGTTTTCTGAGCTTTTGCGCCGTTTGACTTTCAACAAGGCTATCAGCAATTCCACCATAGCCCATAGTCACATCACTTGTTGAACCCCTTGATAGAAACTTATCTACAGTATTTACTAAATGTTTAAGCTGGAATGAGATTAGTGGCAAGCCAGCTTCTAACCTATAAAGTTGATATGCAAGTGTGTGACGCATCATGGAATTACTAAAGCCAAGATCATCGTCTGGCGAAACTAGCTTTATGAATATTTTTATCTGGTGACGGATCATAACTGAGGTTTGGAGTTTCTCTTTCTCGTTGTTTTTCTTTGTGTGGAGAGAGCTAAACATCAAGCTTCTTTGTGTAATTGTGCTTAAAATTTTTATCGCTCTTATCGCATCTTCAATAATAGGGATAACAACCCATTTATCATCAAAAAGGCCTTTAGTAGAAGTATCTTTTCCTTTGAAAACATGAGAGCGAAGAAGCTTTATGCCACTTTCTTCGGTGAGGCAAGAGTGTAATTCTATCACGGCTAATTCTGAAGGTCTCATTCCTGTATATTGACCAATTAGATACTTTGCAGCACTTGATACTAACATTAAATGTTTGTTAACTTTTGATAGTGAGAAATTAAAACCATGACACCTAGCGAGATAGGAGGTCATATCTTTTAAATTATATTTTCCTCTGGAATTACGTAATTCATCTGGGATGCCATACTTTGAATCAATATAGCTATCTTCATAGCCTGCACTCAAAAGGCGGAAAGCCCGATAAAGTTGAAATGTATACTTGGTAATTCCAGCTTTGTTACAGTATTGAGTTTCGGTTTGTGATGCATATCTGCTTACGTAAGAGTCTAATACTTCCTCTTCCATAGTTTGTAAAAAATCGTGTACGATTAAAGATGAAGCTCTGATAAGTTTATCAAAAGTTGCGTTAGGTATCACTTGGTTTGATACTTTCTTCTTATATCTTTTTTTCCAACTGAATTGGTCTGGATCAAAGGCAGGAATATTTTCTCCAAAAATGTGCTCTGAAGTATATGGGTTTAGTAAATAAGAAAAAAACTGTCTCAAGTCATCATTGTAGGTATTGGTATGAACTTGGGCTGTTTCTCTGTAATCGATGGCTTGAACTTGAGTTAGAGAGGAATATATTTTTTCAATATGCTCATTACCAAGTTTAACTTTTAAAACTCTAAAAAGTGTGTCTAAGAATCTAAACCCTGATTTAAAGTGCCCTAAGATAGTGTTTGTAGCAAGCTTAGTAATATTAGTCTTTTTGGCTTTTTTACGATTATTAATAAATACTTCAGGTGTTAACTGAACACTAAGTAGTATGCACTTTAGTTCGATTATCACATATGGTGGGATGTTTTTATATTTACTAAAGTTAATTTTTAATTTACTACCTGTGATGTTTGCAGATGCATTAGGATTTTCTAAGTTAAAATCCCACTCAGTGTCATCGAAGATTGATATACTGGAAACTGGTAGGTTTAACAACTTGGTTAGATATAACGTACTTTTATTGTCGGTAGCTCTGTCGGGATCAGCACTTAAGAAATCCAGCTTATTTTTTTTGAGCTCAGCAATAGTACTTAGTAAACTGTAATGTTTTGGTAGCCTTTCCATGTCAAACTCCTAAATAAGCTCTGTGGTTTCTATATAAAGAGATATTTTTTCAGCATCATTGAGCTCTTCGGCACTAAATTCGGACAAGTTCGAATCTAGAATCGAATTCAAAAGTGTTAGGTTACTTTTTATAACATGTCCAAATGGAGTATCTAATACTCTACTATTTTGAATTTTAATAAGGTAATCACGTTTCATCGCAAAGAGCTTTGGCAAATCAGTTTTGGTTATGATTACATTAGGGCAACTAAGGCACATGTTGTAAGTACTACAAGGCTTTCCAGGTGTGTAATTAGATAGACTTTTCACAGACTCAGGTGGGTCAAAAATATTTTTGCACGTCGCTAATGGGGTTGACATGGGTAGCGACTCTTTGTTGCCTACCTTTTTATGAGGTTTACTACTAACTGAAGAGCTAATGTTGCTGTGAAGTTCTATCAATTTATCTTTAATTTTTATTCTCGCGGTCTGCCCAAAATCATGAATATCTAGGTAGCGCATTGTTGTATAGAGATTTTTATGACTCATTAGTAGCTGTACTTCCCTAATTGAAACTCCTTCCCCTATTAGGTCGCTGATAAATGTAGGCCTAAACCTTGTTGTCTCTAAAAGTAACTCGTTACTATTTTGTTTAAAAAGCTCGTGTTCCGCAGAAAAGGTTTTTATAGCCATTGAAAGGTGATACATAACGGGAAGGCATTTGATTAAACCGTTGTATGTTTCAAATAACCATAGTTTATTTTTATGCTCTAAAGGTGCCTTTTCTCTTACTTTTGATGTTAGCAACAAAACATTATTAAATATTTCTTTCACTTGTTCACTTTGGCTACGGGTTAGCCATTGAAGGTCAGCCTTGAATATATCTAAGTGATATAACTTCTGGCCATCAGAGCGGTTCTTCCAATACCTTAAACAAGGTTTCCCAGTTGCAGGGTGTGAGTCTACTAAGTCGTCAATTTCAAGGTTATAAATTGACTCAACATTCATACCTGTGACTTTTAACAGTTTCAGCAAAAATGGAAGTAAATGATTCATTGTAACCTTACTTAAAACTCCCCAAGATTCATATACATTTTGATAATAAGCACCATTGTCTTTAATGATTTGGTAGAAAGCTCTATAGGCTCGTTTACCTCGAAAACCATAACTATTAGTAACGGGAATACATCCCATTTTATTCTCAAAAATCCAACGAGCATCATCTAGTGTTAAGTTCTCTACATCCTCTAAGAGCATACAGTCATCATCGAGAATAGCTCTACCTCTTCCTGTTTTCTCATAAGGAATAAGGAGTTTTAAAGCTTTGTCTATTTCAACTTCAATAGCCTCATCAATTTTTCTTCTCTCATTCTTACTATATGGTTTGTAGCGTTCGGTTACTCTTGTTTGGTAGCAAAAAGAACTTGGTAAATAAAACCTTTTAAAGTTTGGAACTTTGAGCTCTATAGCTTTATTCAGAACGTTCTTATAGGTACTTTGCAAAACGTTTGCATACCGGTTATGTATCTTGTCGAGCAACATACAGTTTTTCAAATATGCATGAAAATCATCTAATGAAAATTCATTCAGTACTTTAGTCAAATAAATTGGTTGATTACCAAACTTTTCTTTCATAAGTTCAGTAACATGAGAGTGTGTAGCATGAACATCATCTTTATAGGAGCGGCTTACCTTTGTTTTATAAACTGATGCAAATAAATGTGTCAATTGTCGATAAGGTAAGGCTTGGGAGGGCAGCGCTAAATCTTCAATGCAAGTTAAAGGTGTATCAACTAGTGTATCCCATTCACTTAAGCTTGTTTTTCTTTTTGTCATTTCTTGTCCTTAAGTGATATTTTAAGTTGTGTGCTTTTGACAAGCCTTTCCATTCTATCCGCTTTAGTTAATAACTCACCGTCGCTATTAGTTATTGTTTTATATAGTTCTGAAGGTATTTTTGTGTAAACCTCAGTACTACTTAAGAATGCATGGCCAAGTGATTTTTGCACTACAGCAAGCCTGTCCACGTAGGTTTGTCCTATGTCAGGTGATTGAAGTAAATCGTATGCGTAACCATGCCTTAATTTGTGCGGTGACATAGGCTTGGATAGCATACCTTTTTTTAATGCACGCTCTGATAGTCTATCCAATAGCTTAGACAGGCATTTGGGGGTAATCGGGCGTCCTTCGGCATTAAAGAATGCAGGGGTTTCTGATAGGGATGAATACTTTCTTGAATGCTTTTTGTATAGGGGGGAGGCATGGTATCTCATTATACGGTTTAAAACAGCTCGACTTACCAAGGTCATTCTTTGCTTAGTATTGTTATGTCTGCCTTTCACACCTTGTATAGAAAGTGGGGCGTAGGGTGATATTACTGGCATGTCCGTATTTTGGTGTATCAACTTTTGACTATTAAACTCTATAGCATCTTCTATATCTTGTTTGGTTATGTTTAGTAACTCTGATCTTCTAACCCCAGAATCAAAAATAAACTGAATAATGAGCCTTTCACGCTCTGAGCCACTTTGTATTATTAATTTTGTTAACTCATCTAAAGAGCATGAAATGACAAGCTTTTGCTTTACGGGCCCACTTATTAACCCATTTGAATACGGGCTTTTCTCAATATATGCGTTTCGTAGCTCGTGATTTTGATAGAGGAATTTGTGGATGAATGCTTGAAGTGTTGCATCTCTATTTCGGACTGTTGCAGTAGACAAATCATATTTAGTTCTTAATTCCGCTAAATATTCTTCGATAACAAATTTTGATACCGTAAGGAATGCTTCATCAAGGTGAGTTTTTTTAAATTCTTTTCTATTTTTAAGATAAGCCAAAAAATAACTCAGATTCTTAGCGTACGTTTTTGCCGTGTGGCGGCTTATTTTGTTGTTTCGTAAGCTATAGGATAGAAATTCAGAAATTAATGGGAGTACTGTCATTTTTTCATCTAATGCAACTACGCCACTATGAAGCTTGTTTACAGATAACCAGACTCCTTCATCTTCATTCAATAAAGACTTTGATAGATCAACGTATTCATTAGCGACAATATAAGAACTGAATTGATCCATAAAAACGTACTTTGTCCATTAAGACTGTGCAGTTTTTAATCGTAGTAGTAAAATTGAGTTTTAGAAAGGAGGGATTAACTTTTTAGTATGTAGTGTGCATAATATTAATGGGGGTATAAATGAATACCGTCGTATTCTTTGCCCATGAATTTTTTATAGCCCCATACACCAAATGCTTCAGCAATGGCGTGATCTTCGTCTGAGAGTAGGTCAAAATTAAGGTCTTTTTTCGTTTCAAAGTTCTTTAATTTTTTAACCGGGTCAGGGCTTATACCAACAACGCGTGTATTTAATTGCGCTAATACGTCTTTTTCATCTCGTAGGTTTTCAGCTTGCACAGTGCAGCCAGGTGTTGATGCTTTTGGATAAAAGTACACGAGTACTTGCTGGTCTTTCAATAACTCTTCAAGAACGATTAGCTCACCATCTTGGTTTTGTAAGCTAAAGCTAGGCGCTTTATCGCCTGCTTGTAATGGACTGATTGTATTCATGGTTTATTCCTTATCGAATGCGTCTAAAAATATAGTCTACGTTAAGGGTGCGTGATAGATCCTCAAATTGAACTTTAAAGGTATCAATGTCAACGTCTACGGGAATATTAAACTCAATTTCACAGCGCATTTTTACATGCTCATCTTCATCAAACGTATCTGATTTTAGAGAACAAATGCTAATTTGATTATCTGCAAAGAAGCGAGTTACTTTACTAAGTGTGCCAGGGGTGTCTATACCAGTGTACTCGAGCGTATAGCCTGCACAAAATTCACTTTGTTTATGACTGGCTGTGCGCTTCATCATAGTCAGCAAACCTAACTCCATGCCTTTGAGAGGCAAGGTGTGTTCAATTCGGCTTATTGCAGACATGTCACCAGATAACAACATAATAAACGTAAATTCATTCCCTAAGATGGCAATGCGGCTGTCGATGATGTTGCAATGACAGTCACTGACTAATTGGGTTAATTCACTAACAATACCAGGGCGATCTTCGCCAATTGCAGTTAATACGATCTGATGGTTTGAAAAAACAGTCATAAATTCAAATACCTAAGTTATGTTTATTACAACAGACAGCGCGAGCTAAGCCAGTAATAGTGGCTGTATGGCGGCGAAGTTTAACACAAATTAGGTGCTAAACTACAGAGCACCTTAATTTACACCGTATAAAATCACGGTGTTTCTTGTTTTTAGTGGCATGGGAAAGTACCATAGTTAAAATTTTGCATAACCGCGCTCATAATATTTATTGAGTGGCTCTTCAAAACAACGGGTTTTGCATAAAAATAAGAAATGTAAAGTTAATCTTGATTTTACACTGAACCAAATCGGCATAACCCACTCATATATTTGTTAAAACAATTAAGGGTATGCTAAGGAGAATTATCTGTGCAGTATTGGATCCCAAAAGCGCTTGCAGTGAGTGTATTGGTAGGCTTGTCAGGATGTAGTGTTTTTACTGATGAAGCGCATCATAAACGTAATTATCGTGCAACTGCACCAGTACAGGTGCCTGGGCAATTGGCGCAACCAGCGCAAGACCCCACTTATAAAATGGAAGTGGCTGCTTATGATAATAATCCAGATTCCACAAATTACCGCCCGCCAGCACAGGTTTTAACTGTAGCTAAAGGTAGCTGGGTTGAAGAAACGGATAAACAAGCGCGTGTATTTTTTGATAAAAATGACGGCATTGTCGATTTAAATAAATTTATCACTGAATCGGTTAAAGCTGTTTTGGCTGAACAACAAACACGAGTGCAAAAAGAAGATAATACAACGGGTACGATTGAAACCGATTGGTACTCAATTATAAAACCAGATGATGGCTGGTTTGCTGATAGTGCGCCTGTATCACAACAGCGTTTTATTTTTACATTGGAAGAAAAATCACACCAGCGAACAGCTTCGTTGAGTTCTAAACTGGTTGATTATAAAAGTACAAGTGAAAAACTAACGCCGCTTTTGCAGCAACAGTTAGAAGTACGTGCATTAAATCAAGTAATTGCTGAATTTGATTATCGCTACCGTCAGCTTCAGGTTGAAATGCGTAAGCAGCAAGGCATTATTTCTCTTGAGATGGGCTTTGATAATAAAGGCAATGCGGCATTGGTAACAGAGCAAGATTACTCAGTTATTTTTGAGCGCTTTTCTGGTTTCTTAGAGCGCTTATCTTTTACAATTGTAGAGATAAACCAAGAAAAAGGCCTTATAACGGCTGACTATAAAAAGCCTGAATCAAGCGTCTGGGATTCAATTTGGGGTGATGAACTTGCTGAATTACCAATTGATGAAGGGCAATACCAAATACTCGTTAGCCGAACGAAAGAGGGCGGCACTAGTTTAACTTGGATGGATGATAATGGGGCAACATTGGAGCCTGGCACTATGAACGATCTACAACAAGCATTAGAAAATGCCTTGCGTCAGCGCGGTATTAAAATTTAATCAAAAATAAAATAATAACCACAAAAAGAGCATTTGGCTCTTTTTGTGGTTTTAACAGGTTGAAAATATGTCTAAGTTAAACTCACCCAGCCCGCAGCAGCATCAAAAGAGCTACGATTTAAGAGTATGGTTTGCCTTTTTAGTCCCCTCTTTGATTGGCGTGTTCTTATTTATGACACCGGTTCCATCTGGCGAGATCATGACGATACCAATCGCGGTAATGGCTAAAGCAGTGCAGGCTTCATTTGCAGATATTGCTTTAGGTCTGATCGCGTTTGTTATTTGTGTTGCAGGCGTAATGTCGATTATATTCAGTATACTAAAGCCAAAAAGCTTAACAAAATTTCGCTTACTTAATCATTTGTTTAATGTGAGTTGGATTTGGTTAGTCACTAGGCTACTAGGTATGCTGTTTGTGCTATTAACTTACTTTCAAGTTGGACCTCATGCGATAACGTCTGAAAATACAGGGCTGCTGGTATTAAAAGATTTACTGCCTGTATTATTTTCGGTATTTATTTTAGCGGGTTTATTACTTCCTTTATTGCTTAACTTTGGTTTACTTGAATTAGTGGGGACTTTATTAACGAAAGTGATGCGTCCATTATTTGGGGTGCCAGGGCGTAGTGCGGTTAACTGTGTTGCCTCTTGGTTGGGTGATGGTAGCGTAGGAATTTTAATGACCGCGCGTCAATATGAAGATAAATACTATACACAACGTGAAGCTGCGATAATTGGTACCACTTTCTCTGCTGTTTCAATCACTTTTTGTTTAGTGGTTATTGGCCAAGTAAAACTGGAATACCTATTTGCCCCATTTTATGCAACGGTATGTTTAGCCGGGGTTGTGGCCGCGATTATAGTGCCTCGATTACCACCGTTACGCTTTAAAAAAGACTTATTAATTGACGGTACGAAGCCTGATGTTAACGCTGAATTAGTACCTGAAGGTAAAACGTTATTTAAGCATTCATTGGATGTTGCATTAGCTAAGGCTGAAAAAGCACCCGGGTTAAAGGGAACATTAAAAGAAGGCGTTCATAACGCGCTTGATATGGTGTTTGCTGTATTACCAGTTGTAATGGCTGTGGGTACATTTGCATTGATTATTGCCGAATATACGCCGGTTTTTCAATATTTAGGTATGCCATTCATTCCGTTTTTAGAGTTATTACAAGTGCCTGAAGCTGAAGCCGCTGCGCAAACAATTATGGTTGGTTTTGCCGATATGTTTATTCCATCAATTTTAGCGGCAGGTTCGATTGAAAGTGATGTAACGCGTTTTATCATTGCCGCAATGAGCGTGACGCAATTAATTTATATGTCGGAAGTAGGTGCACTATTACTGGGCAGTAAAATCCCCGTGAACATTTTGGAGTTGTTCACAATCTTTATCCTGAGAACCTTGGTAACACTTCCGGTGATAGCGCTTATGGCACATTGGTTAGTTGGTTGATTTAGAGACTCAGATACAAAAAAGCCCTGTTTATCGGGGCTTTTTTGTGAGCTATTTAAAGTGGTTGATCAATTAAGAGGATAGCTTGGCATGCAGGCAATGGTTTGGCTTTTAGAAAACCTTGCCCGTAATTACATTTTGTTTGTTGTAGTGTGGTTAATTGTTGTTGGGTTTCAATGCCTTCAGCAACTACATCAAGTTCAAGTGATGATGCCAATGATAAAATAGCGTCAACAAGTGGAGTTGGCGTGTCTTTGAGGTGATCAATAAAGCTTTTATCAATTTTTAGCACATGGATAGGGAGCTGATGTAAATAGCCAAGTGCTGAATAGCCTGTACCAAAATCATCTAAGCACAGTTTAACTTTTAATGGTGATAGACCTTCAATAATTTTGGTTGCCAGCTCAAGGTTCTCTATTAATCCTGACTCAGTTATTTCTAAACACAAAGAACCTAAAGGCAGTTGATAGGTATTATAAATTGCATGAATTTGTGAGACGAAATCAAGACTCGCAAAGTGCCGTGACGACACATTGACAGTGATCCGTAAAAAGCGCTTTCCCTGTTGTTGCCAAGTTGAAATTTGTTTAGCAGCCAGCTCAAGCAGATGTAGATCAAGGTTAATAATTTGACCGGTATTCTCAGCAATTGGAATAAAATCATTGGGTGGCACAAAGCCTTTTGTTGGGTGATGCCAGCGAACTAAAGCTTCAAAACCAACTACATGACAATCACCAATGGTAAAAATTGGTTGAAAATACAATTCAAATTCATTGTGCTCAATACCGTGTTGTAGATCATTTTCAATATCAGCATGACTTTTTAGCTTTTTACGCATGGTATTATTAAAGAAGCGAACTTGGCTGCGGCCATTCGATTTAGCCTCATACATAGCCGCATCAGCATGCTGTAATAGCTTATAAGCTTTATCGTTTTTATTATCGCAAAAAGCAACACCAATACTTGTTGAGGCTTGGAGTAAATGCCCATCAATGTTAAGTGGTTCAGCTAAGGCTTTTTTTATTCGTTTTAGTGCTTCAGTTACTTGATTTTTATGGGTGATATTTTCCATAAGGATTGAAAATTCATCGCCGCCCAATCGTGCAAAGGTATCTGTGTTACGGATGGTTGCTTTAATGGATTTACAAATGGCGATTAAAAAATGGTCACCAACTTCATGGCCAAGTGAATCGTTAATACTTTTAAAACGGTCAAGATCGAGGTAGAGCAAAGCATGGTAAGTGCCTTTGGGGGTACGAGTCAGTTTTAAAATGGCATGCTTAATACGATCAATCAATAAGGAGCGGTTTGCCAACCCTGTTAACTCATCATGTAAGGCGCGATATTCGAGTGCTTGTCGTGAGAGCTGTCTGTCAATTGTCAGACTGATCTGGCGACTCACGTATGTTAAAAGCGCTAAATCATGATCATCATAATGATGTGTTTTATCGTAGCTCTGTACAACAATTACACCACTAATATTATCACTTACTTTAAAAGGGACACCCAGCCACGATTCTGACTGCCTGCCCACCATTTTAAAATGGCCAGCTTGAATGTGTTGTTGGTATTCTTCTTTATTTAGTAATAAAGGTTGTTCTGAATTGAGCAAATAATATGAAGCCGTATTTTTAAGTTGCTCTTTTGATATTTTTTTATGAGCATTTGAGCGAACACCCTGCTCAACAATATAGACGATGTCCAAAATGTCTATTTGCTTATCGTAAAGTGCAACTAAGAAGTTGTCAGCCCTTAATAGGTTTGTCAATATGCCATGAAGTGACTCTAAAAATGTATCTAAATCATTTGCTTGGTAAGTCAAATTAGCAATTTGCAATAATGTACTTTCAAGCTTTTGTGCCGTATTTAGCTGGCTGACTGTTTGCTGTAGGTTTTCTACAGTATTGACATGATTAATTTTGGCGCTTAGTAAATGTGCCACAGTGGTTAAAATTTCTAAATGAGCATCAGTAAAGTAATTGTGTACTGGGTGTTCGCAGTCAATAACGCCTAAAATTTTCTCTTTGTAAATTAATGGAACGCACAGCTCTGATCTGGCAGGGCGGGCATCAGCAATATAGCGGCTATCTGTACTTACATCGCCACTAATTACTGCGCGACCTGTTGATGCAACATAACCGGTGATCCCTTGATTGAAATTAATGATACTACGTTCTATGGAGTAATCACTCGCTGAGTTAGATACGCCCATTGATGCGACTTCATGAAGGGTGGCATTTTTTTCATCTGCGATATATATCACACAATCGACAAAACCTAAGCGTTTAACGACTTCTGTCGTGGCATATTCAAACAGTTCATCGAGTCTATCTAATTGTAATAAGCTTGATGAAAACTGATTAATAATGCTCAGTTGTTCTGTTTTTACTTCAAGAGCAGAAGATAAATCTATTTTATTTTGCATAAGGCACGTGTGGTTTTTCTAATTCTTATAGTTCATATCAATATACGTTAACGGAATATTAACTTATAAACAAAGTATATATGAAAAAAATCAACGTGAGTGTGTAAATACAAACGAACAGCCAAGGTATTGAAGATGCAATGCTTTCACAATTTGTGGGGGAGTCCTTATGAGGCCCTAGGAAGAACCCTTTGGGCAGCGCATGTTTGGCATTTATACTGCGTTATCGCCTATTTATGGGGAACAACCACACCATAGGCGCTGCCTTGCCTAGATACCAAATAGACTGCTGCAAGATTAATCACGAAAGGTCAACACGCCCGAGTAAAAAAGGGCAATAAAATCTTTACTCAGATGAATCATATGCATATGATCAACTAAATTCAGCCGTGGAAATAAGTAATGACAAATAAAGCTCCCAATACTCAGTCAACATTAACTATAACTCGTCCAGATGATTGGCATGTTCATTTACGAGATGGTGATCAACTTAAAGATACCGTTCGTGATATTAGTCGATATATGGGCCGCGCTATAATAATGCCTAACTTAGTACCACCCGCAATTTGTACTGAAACAGCTTTATCATATCGAGCGCGTATTATGGCTGCAGGCCCACAAGGCAGCTTTGAACCATTGATGGTGCTTTATTTAACAGATAAAACCTCACCAGAAGAAATAAAAAAAGCGCATGCAACTGGTAAAATAGTCGCTGCAAAAGTATACCCTGCTGGTGCAACGACGAATTCTGATTCTGGTGTTACATCCATGAAAAACATTTATCCGGTGCTGGAAGCCATGCAAGAAGTGGGGATGTTATTATTGATCCATGGTGAGGTTACTGATTCTTCAATCGATATTTTTGATCGTGAAAAAGTATTTTTAGATACTATTATGGTTGATGTTGTTAAAGACTTCCCTGAGCTTAAAATTGTTCTTGAGCATATTACGACTAAAGATGCTGTTGATTTTGTTAATAATGCATCAGAAAATGTTGCAGCGACGATTACAGCACATCATTTGCTTTATAATCGGAATCATATGCTTGCCGGTGGGATCCGCCCTCATTACTACTGCTTACCTATTTTAAAGCGCAACACGCACCAACATGCACTAATAGACGCTGCGACTAGCGGAAGTAAAAAGTTTTTCTTGGGTACAGACTCTGCACCGCATTACAAAGACAAAAAAGAAGCTGCATGCGGATGTGCGGGTGCGTACACAGCTCATGCTGCATTAGAGCTTTATGCAGAAGCTTTTGAGGATGCTGGGGCTTTAGATAAACTTGAAGGGTTTGCAAGTCATTATGGTCCAGATTTCTATGGTTTAGCACGTAACACAGACACCGTTACTTTAATAAAACAGCCATGGACAGTACCAGCAAGTTACCCGCTTGGTGGTGATCACGTAGTACCAATAAAAGCTGAATCAGTTATTGAGTGGCAAGTTAAATAAATCGCGGTTTAGCCTATAGTTAAAGTACGTTTTTAGTTTTAAAATTAATCAGTTAGATAGTGTTTCGTGCATTGCGAATTGGCAGACAAAATATTTACTAATTAATAGAGCAAAAACGTTTTTATTGTGCTAATCTTATATTGCTTTGAGTTTTTGCGTATTGAATTTACGGATATTGTGCTGCGTTTAAGGTTACCGGTTAGGTTATTACTTGTTCCTGTACTATACCTCCAGATTTTTGGGCATTGACTCAGGGAGGATATTGCCATAATAATATGGCTGAATTTTAATTATTGACTTACAGGAAAATTTAGTATGTCGGTTACTGGTAAAGTAAAGTTTTTCAACGAAGCTAAAGGCTTTGGTTTTATTGAACAAGAGAATGGCCCTGACGTATTCGTACATTTCAGCGCTATCACTGGTTCAGGTTTTCGCACTCTAAGCGAAGGCCAGCAAGTGTCTTTCGGCATCAAGCAAGGCCAAAAAGGCCCTGAAGCTGAGAACGTAGAACTAGCATAATTTTATTATGTGAACCTAAGTTCATCGTGGTGAAACAGAGCCCTGTTTCACCATAATCCTCCTAAAATTTTTATAAAATTACATTTTTTAGCAATACTAAAACATTATTTATTAAATCATTCCGCATCCCAATTACTGAATTTTATATTCATCCTTGTTTTTATCCTGTATCAGTTTGTTTATATTCGTTATCCTTATACTT
The DNA here is from genome assembly GCF_001653135.1 of Pseudoalteromonas neustonica. Classification (GTDB taxonomy): domain Bacteria; phylum Pseudomonadota; class Gammaproteobacteria; order Enterobacterales; family Alteromonadaceae; genus Pseudoalteromonas; species Pseudoalteromonas neustonica. The sequence goes on along the minus strand of NZ_BDDS01000016.1, from coordinate 52,786 downwards.
TAGAATTAACATCTATAACATAAATTATATTTTCTGAATGAAGAACACATAGTAAATTTTATATTCATTATAAAGTTCATTCACTGATTGCGACGATTGCCACATCAAAATGCTTGGCAAGAAGCAGGAACAATTAGCTATCTTGGTTTACACTAAGTTTAAGCATTACAAAGTAAGTAAAGGGTTTGCTAATTAATGAATATTAGAAATAACGTACTGATCGTTGATGATCACCCAATGGTATGTGCAGCGATAAAAACCACCTTAGGTACATCTGCATTAGTTGGTGATATATATACAGTCGCTAGTCAAAAAGCGGCATTGGATGCTTTAAAGAAAAATAATATCACGCTTATTATTTTAGATATTGAATTGGAAGATTCTGACGGTTTTAGCTTATATAAACGCGCGCTTTTAGATGGGTATAAAGGGCATGTTCTTTTTTTATCCGCTAAACAAGATAAGCATATAATTCGTACCGCCGCAAAGTTGGGAGCTCAAGGGTTTATCAATAAGGCTGAGAGCTTAGAAGATATCACTTCTGCAGTTGAATTAATTTTACGTGGTTTTACTTTTTTCCCGCAAGGTGATTTGGTTAGTAACGATAAAGATCTAGATGAAATACTTACTGAGCGTGAACTTACTGTCATGCGATATCTTATAGAAGGGCTATCTAATAAGGATATAGGTGAAAAATTGTTTATAAGTAATAAAACAGTCAGCACCTATAAAACGAAGATATTCGAAAAGCTAGGTGTTGACTCAGTCATTTCACTGGCGAAACTTGTAAAAGAAGACTCTTTTTAAAATTTAGCTGTAAGAAGTTAAGTACACCCTGTGTAATTTAATACATTTTACAGCTAATTCCTTTCATTTTTGTTTCAACCCGTGCATAAAAACGCTTTTTTACTGAATGATTAAGCTTATATTAAAGTTTCCTGAAATATTTTTTTTAAACCTCGCTTTGACATGAAATGTTACATTTATGTGCGTCTTTAATTTATTTAAAAAAAAACCGTCGTTAGTTAGCGGCTTTTATAGACCTTCGAAAAATCCACCTGTTGCATTTATGTTAATCCTTTGTTTTTTGTATTTTAGTTTATGCTGCTTCTGAAGATTTATTTCTAGTTAATTCCAAACATCAAGTTGACAGCGTGCATTGCATTTAGCATTATTGGAGGGTTGATATCTATTAAAAGATATCAGGGTTGTCTTCTTCGGAGGATAATTAAATTATAAAAGTAACATTACTTAATTGGTTGGGAACTATGTCTGTTAAAATCAGAAAGAGTCTTGTAGCAACTGCGTTGGTTGGCGCATTTGCATTCGCAAGCAGCAATGTGATTGCAGATCCTTTGAAGGACGTGCAAAACGCAGGTCTAAAAATTCAAACGGCTGCGGTTAAGTCTCAAACTAAAATTGACAACGTATACGGTCAAACTCAAGAGCTTATCGCTGAGTACCGTAGCATTGTTGATGAAACTGAGCTTTTGAAAGTATACAACGATCACGTTGCACGTTTGGTCGCTGACCAAAATGCACAAATTGAATCGTTTGACCGTCAAATCGCTACTATCGACAACACAAAACAAAACGTTGTGCCTTTGATGTATCGCATGATCGATACGCTCGAGCAATTCATCAAAGCGGACGTTCCGTTTAACAGTGACAATCGTTTAGCGCGCGTTGAAAGATTACGTGAAACAATGGTTTCTTCTTCTGTAACTACATCAGAGAAATTCCGTCAAGTATTAGAAGCCTACACTATTGAAGCTGCATACAGCTCTTTAGTTGCTGCTTCACAAGGTACTTTAGAAGTTGATGGCAAAAGCATAAATGTTGATTTCGGCCAATTAGGTCGTATCACTTATGTTGCACAATCGTTTGACCTTAAGCACGCGTGGGTTTGGGATAACAACACTAAGCAGTGGAAAGAATTAGGTGATGAATACCTAAAACCTGTTAAAGAAGTTATCCGTATGGCGCGTAAGCAAGCGACATTAGAACTTGTTAAACTACCAATCTTTGGCGCGGAGTAATCAATAATGAAGAAACTATTTAAAGGTTTTGCTGTTGCAGCAGTACTGTCTGTTTCTGCAGGTACCGCGCTTAATGCACATGCAAGTTCTGCTGCTCTAGATAAAATTCTTGAGCAAGTAAAACAAGAGCGTATCTCTGAAGGCAAAATCAATAAGCAACGTGAGCAAGAGTTTCTTTCTGCTCGTGCTGACAAGCAAGCGTTACTTAATAAAGCGAAAAGCCAATTAGCGTCTGAAAAGTCGCGTGGAACTCGTTTAACTAAAGAATATGCACAAAACGAAAATACAATGAATGAGAAAGCAGCAGCTCTACAAAGTGCACAAGGTACTTTAGGTGAGATGTTTGGTGTTGTACGTCGTGCAGCTCAAGATGCAATCGGTTCAATTGAAGCGTCACTTGTATCTGCTGAAAAGCCAGGCCGTGCTGAAATCTTACGTTCATTAGCTGCTGCTAAAGAATTACCAACAGTTCGTGAACTTGAAGAGCTTTGGATTTCTTTACAAACTGAAATGACTGAGTCAGCGAAGGTTTCAACATTTGAAACTGAAGTTGCAGGTCTTGACGGTAATGCATCTATCAAGAAAGTAACGCGTATTGGTAACTTCAACTTAGTAACAGATGACGGATACTTAATCTATTCACCTGAAACTAAATCGATTCAGCCACTAGGTAAGCAACCAGACGGTTTTATCCTTGCAGGTATTGATGATTTAGCAAATACTTCATCTGATAACTTTGCTGGTGTTTATGTGGATCCAACTCGTGGTGCGATCTTACGTATCAATACACAAAAAGCGACACTTGAAGAGTACTATCATCAAGGTGACGTTGTTGGTTACATCATCACTGCGTTGTTAGGCTTAGGTTTATTAATCTTCCTAGCTCGTTTTGTTGACCTAACGCTTACAAAAAGCAAAATCAACAGCCAGCTTAAAAATCTTGCTACACCGAATACAAATAACCCATTGGGTCGTATTCTTAAAGTGTACCATGATAATAAGAATCAAGACGTTGAAAACCTTGAGCTTAAGCTTGATGAAGCGATTCTTCGTGAAACGCCACGCATTGAAGCTGGTATCAACATTATCAAAATCCTTGCTGCAATCGCGCCACTACTTGGTCTACTAGGTACGGTAATCGGTATGATCTTAACGTTCCAAACAATCACATTGTTCGGTACAGGTGATCCGAAGATCATGGCAGGTAACATCTCTCTAGCACTTGTAACTACTGCGCTAGGTCTAATTGCTGCACTACCACTTATTCTTCTTCACGCTGTTGTTGCGGGTCGTAGTAAGTCGGTATTACACATCCTTGATGAGCAAAGCGCAGGTATCATCGCTACTCACGCGGAGAAGGAGAAAGCCTAATGCTAGTCCTGATGGAAATCTGGGAATCTATCAGGGATTTTGTTGGCACAGGCGGCCAGGTTTTATACGTGGTCGCGATAGCACTCTTTCTTATGTGGGTTTTAATGATTGAGCGCTATTGGTTCTTACTTGCAGAGTTTCCTCGTTTATCGAAGGGAATTATAGCTAAGTGGGATGCCCGCCAAGACACTACGTCTTGGTACGCACACAGAATCCGTGAAGCATGGATTTCTGAAGCGTCTGAAAAATTAGATCAGCGTATGTTGTTGATTAAAACATTGGTAGCTGTTTGTCCTTTAATTGGCTTACTTGGTACAGTAACAGGCATGATCGCGGTTTTTGAAACCATGGCAAGCCAAGGTACGGGTAATGCACGTTTAATGGCATCAGGTATTTCAATGGCAACAATCCCAACAATGGCTGGAATGGTTGCGGCACTATCTGGAGTATTTTTTAGCTCACGTCTTGAGACAAAAGCTAAAATGGTGAAAGCCAAACTTATTGATAGTATGCCTCATCACTAGAGAGAGAATTAAATATGGCACGTAAACAACGTTTTCGTGAAGAAGAAGATGCAACGGTCGATATGACACCGATGCTTGACATCGTATTTATCATGCTTATTTTCTTTATCGTAACTACATCGTTCGTTAAAGAGGCTGGTATCGAGGTCAATAAACCAAAAGCGGCCCAAGCTACGAAGCAAAAAAATGCTAACATTTTTATTGCTATTCGTGACAACGGCGAAATCTGGATTGATAAACAGCAAGTTGATGTTGAACGTGTTTCAGCAAAAATTGAAAGTTTATTAGCAGAACAACCTACTGAAGTTGTAATTTTGCAAGCTGACAAAGATGCAAAACATGGCGTAGTGGTTAAAGTTATGGACCAGATTAAAGCGACGGGCGATAACCTGAGAATTTCAATAGCTGGAGATCAGTAATGATTCGTTTTCTGTTTTCACTGATTGCAGGTGGGGCAGTTACTTTCGGCTTGTTCTACTTCATGGCTTTCCTCATCTCTGGTGGGGCTGACCGTAATACGGAACAAAAAGAGCAGATCATAGTCGAAATTATGACGAATCCGCCTGAATCTAAGGTGCAAGAGAGGAAGCGTGTACCGCCTCCGCCTCCACCACCGCCAAAGCAGCCGCCTAAACCGCAGCCGCCACAGCCGGAAAACAACAACCCAAATCCGGGTGCTATGTCATTTAATATGGGCAGCATCGATGTGGGAAGTTCGGCAGGTGGTTTAAGTGGTCCAGGTGCATTTGGACGTGACGGTGATGCGACACCTATCGTTCGAATTGAACCTAAATATCCAACACAAGCAGCACGTGATGGTAAAGAAGGTTGGGTACAACTTTCATTCTCAATTGATGAGCTAGGTGGAGTGACTGACATCGATGTTATCGACGCAGACCCTAAACGTATCTTTGATAGAGAAGCTAAACGTGCGCTTGGTAAGTGGAAGTACCGTCCTAAGATTATTGACGGAAAACCACAAAAACAAGTTGGTTTACAAGTTCAGCTAGACTTTAAACTTAACCAAGGCAATTAAGGAGGCAAGTATGAGAAATTTATCTAAAGTAACAGCACTTGCGGTACTTATGTCTTTCTCAGGTGCAGTATTTACTGCACCTGCTTTAGCGGCGCCTGATTACGCAAAGATAGAAGAGCGTAAAAAAGTAAAAACTAGAGTGATGGGAGAGCGTGTTGGTAAGAAAGTTATTAAAGCGTTTGAGCTTTATAACGAAGAAAAGCTTGATGAAGCAATTGCTATGCTTAAAGAGCTTGAGCCATCAGATGACTTTGATAAAGCGACAGTTAACCGCTACTTAGGTAGTATGTATGCGCAAAAAGAGCAGTATAAAGTTGCGATTAAATACCTAGAACTAGCTGTTGCGCCTGATATTTTAAACTTTGCTGATCATGAGCAAAGCTTAAAAACATTAGGTGATATGTTAGCTGGCACAGAGCAGTATGAAAAAGCGAAAAAAGCGTATGTTGCGTGGATGGACTTTACTGGTCAAGAAGATGCAACTGTTTACACACGCATCGCCCAAGCGAATCATCAGTTAGGAAAATTCAAAGATGTTTTTGAACCGGCAGATAAGGCAATTAAACTTCAAAAAGAGCCAAATAAAGGCCCTTACCAATTAAAATTAGGTTCTTATTTTGAACTTAAAGACTATAAAAATATGGTTAAAGTTGGTGAAGAGATTGTTCGTGTTTGGCCTGATGATAAAAAAGCATGGGTAGGCTTAGGTAAATACTACCTCCAGACGGAAGACTATAAAACCGGTCTTTCGACGATGGAAGTCGCATTTAATAATGGCTACTTTGAAACTGAAGTTGATTATAAAGTTTTGTCTAACTTCTACTCTTTGAATGCAATACCTTTTAAAGCTGCTAAAGTTTTAGAAGATGCGATCAATGAGAAGAAAGTTAAACGTACAAAACAAAATATCTCTGCAGTGGCAAGTAATTACCATCGCTCTCAAGAAATAGAGAAAGCAGCTAAGTACTATGAAGAAGCGGCAAAATTTGATGACGATGCTGAGTTTTACCGCAAAGCAGGTTCATTATTGCTTCAGTCGCAAAACTATAGTGCAGCCGTTGTTCGTTTGAACAAAGCTCTGGAATTAGGTTCTGATAAGAAAGGAACTATATATACAGATTTAGCAGAAGCTTATTACTATCAAGAAAAGTATAAGCAAGCTTATGCTGCTATTGTTAAAGCAATGGATGATCCTCGCACACGTAAGTTTGCAAAAGGTTGGTCAACTTATATTAAAGATAAAGCCGCTCGCAACGGTGTTAAGATTTAACTTTAATTTGCTGTAGCAATTTATAAAAAGCCCCATAGGGGCTTTTTTTATTGGATTATACTCATGATAAAACATTTACTAACGGTGTGCTTTCTCGGTTTTTTATTAAGTGGATGTGGTGAAAGTCACACGCAGTATCAAACAAAAGATCATGCTTTACAGACCCTGCAAACATTAAACCAATTACTAAAAACTAACGGATCAATTAAGCAAGTGAGTGAGGAGCAATGGCCATTCACAAACGCTTATTTAGAAAAACGGCATTTAATTTATCAAGGAATTAATACGTTTGATTTAGAGCCAACAGAGCAAAGGCTGTTGGATTATTTAATTATTGCTGAGCGTTTTCCTGAGCGCTATTTTCCCTGGCCAGCACATATTCCTGTGCTTGAAAATATGCTTAACTATAATCAGACGCTCGATATATCACAGCAGATAGCAAGCTGGATTAATTTTAATCAACAGCAGTTGATACTTGCCAAGGAAAGCAATCTAAAGCTAAATTCAATCGAATTGGGTATGTTAAAACAGCAGGTGAGTGTAAGTTTAAATCGGCCCAGCTTACCTTCAAATGTACAATTAGCATTACAAGGTTTTAATGAGTACTTATTAGCTTATATACCTAGAGGAAGCGCAGGTTTACATGGCTTAGCGAATGGGGGTCCATGGTATCAAAGTAAATTAAATTATTTTTCTGGTATGACTAAGCCTCCATTAAATTGGTTGGTAGCGGTACAGTCTGAATTAAAAGTAAGACAAAGGGAAAGTTTTGGATTGACGTTGGCGCTAGATCATCAGTATTCAGTATTAGAGCAGTGGCTCAAACCAACCGCGATTGAGAGCATAGGTTTTGACTGGGCACAAAATTATCAAGACCTTACTAAAGCTGTGTTAAGTAAAAAATCAGAGCTAACAGCACCAGATCAAGTATTTTGGTTGGCGATGATGGAGACCGACGTTGGTATTCACTACCATGCTTGGACACCACAACAAGCCAAAGTTAACTTGCTTAAGCACTTAAGCTTAACACCGCAGCAAGCTCAATACTTGGTTGAGGACATTGTTTTTTATCCTGGATCGAGCTTTAGCTTTTCATTTCTTTTAGATAAAAAGTAAACGTGAACTAATTACTTTTTATCTTAGACTCGCAGCTGGCACAACGTTGAATTGTTGGATCTGCATTTAAACGTTGCGAGTCAATTTTTTCTTCACAGTCACAGCAATAACCATATTGCCCAATATCCACTTGGCAGACTGCGGCTTCTAGCTGTTCTAGACGAATAATAAGCGATCTATATTCATTCCCAAGCTGCCTATCAGTTAATTCTAGCCAGTGCTCTGGATTATTTTGTTTTAATGTTTCAACGAGCGAATGGTGTAATAGGTTACTTGAGTTCGACAGTGCTGAGAGTAAAGACGTTCTTACTTTCTTTAATTCGCCATTTAGTATTAGCAGGTGGTTTTGAGCATTGATCATTATTAGTTTCCCCATTGAGCAATGCTGTAGTATTCATCAATAAAAAAAAGCGCACTATGATGTGCGTCAAATTAAGGTGCAATAGCGTATTTTTTCAAAACATCGGCAACGTCTTCTTTTGTTTTAAGACGCCTGATCTCATCGAATAAAATATCAGCTTGGCTATATTGACGTTTTAAATAGCCCAACCACTGCTTAGTACGAGAAGCAAAATACTTTTCATCTTTAGCTGGGTCATGGTGTATAGCAGAATGAATTAGATGATACAGCACATGTTCCCATTGAAGACTGACATATTGCTCGCCATTAAAATGAGCTTTAATTTTGCGTGCTAAATCAGGGTGCGAAAGTGCACCACGACCCAACATTAAATCGGCACAACCACTTCGCTTTTGGCATAGTATGGCATCCTCTACTTGCCAAATCTCACCATTTGCTACAACAGCAATATCTTTACCTTTGATTAATGGAGGAATTTTTTCCCAATAAGCGGGTGGGTTATAGCCATCACGTTTTGTGCGGGCATGAATGGCAATGCTACTAGCACCAGCACTGACAACAGCATCAACAATTTCTTGACTGTTACTATCGTCATCAAAGCCTAATCTGATTTTAGCTGTTACTTGATGCTCGCTTGGCACAGCATCACGTACAGCTTTGATGATTTCATACATATGCTCTGGATCTTTTAACAGTACAGCGCCGCCTTTACTCTTATTAACCGTTTTAGCAGGGCAACCGAAGTTTAGATCAACACCATGTGAACCAAGTTCTATCGCTCTTACTGCGTTTGCAGCTAATGCGTGCGCAACTTGCCCAAGTAATTGAATACGCACGGGTGTTCCTGAGCGAGTTAAGCCATTATTATGAAGCTCAGGGCAATAGCGATGAAATACTTTATCTGGAAGGCAGGCATCAATAACGCGCACAAATTCAGTTACGCATAGATCAAAGCCACCAATTTCGGTGAGCAGTTGACGCATTTTAAAATCGACAACCCCTTCCATAGGCGCTAAAACTAATTTCATGATAGGGGAACTTTATACAACTGAAAAGGAGGCGTAGTTTACCTGTATACCCAAGCCACCTCAAGATGCAGTTTCAGTTGGAGTAAAAAGCGATTTCAGTAAGGCATTGGTTGTAAGTAATAGTTGGCTCTATTGTTAAAATCAATAACGCAGTATAAATCGCCTTGATCTTAAACTCTCTGGTGGCTTGGATATAAATATAACCTTGATAAATCCTTATTTTACTCTCATAGTTATCTTCTGTTGTGCGTATTTTGTAGGGCTCTGGTAAAAAATTAATAAAAAGTTGTGATTGAATGAAATATTATTTTTTTAGCAAGGTCTACTTAGTATAACCTTTATGTTTTAGAGAGAGTCATAAAATGAATACAATTAAAAAGAATTCAATTGCGTTAACATTAGGCGCGGTAGTTGTAGGCAGCACAAGTTTTATTTCTGCTGATGTTCATGCAAACCCATTTGAATTTCAGCAAATGGTAACAGGCTACCAAGTCGATGCTACAGAGGGTAAATGTGGCGAAGGTAAATGCGGTGGCGATGCTAAAACTAAAGATGACAAAGCGAAAAAAGAAGGCAAGTGCGGCGAAGGTAAATGTGGCGGCGACGCAAAAGCGAAAAAAGAAGGTAAGTGCGGCGAAGGTAAATGTGGCGGCGACGCTAAAGACGCAAAAGCGAAAAAAGAAGGCAAATGCGGCGAAGGTAAATGTGGCGGCGATGCTAAAGACGCAAAAGCGAAAAAAGAAGGCAAATGCGGCGAAGGTAAATGTGGCGGCGATGCTAAAGACACAAAAGCGAAAAAAGAAGGCAAATGTGGTGAAGGTAAATGTGGCGGTAGCCACTAATCACTTTGTGATAGCATTAAGTTAATTCTATTAAAAAGGCCTTTGCGGGCCTTTTTAAATTAAGGAGTATCTATGGGAATATCTAATAAAGATGAATTTGGTATGGTGGGGCTTGGTTTACGCCGAGAAATGTTGGATGAATTACTCATTCAGGTACCAAAGCAAATTGATTTTATGGAAGTGGCTCCGGAAAATTGGCTAAAACTCGGAGGGCGATTTGCCAAGCAATTTAAATCACTTACTGATACAAATAACTTTGTCTGTCATGGTTTATCGTTATCGATTGGCTCGCCTGAACCGTTAGATATTGCGTTTATTAAATCGTTAAAAGTATTTTTTGAAATACATAACATAAAGCGCTTTAGTGAACATCTTAGTTATTGCTCTGGTACTGGTCATATGTATGATCTAATGCCCATCCCATTCACTGAAGAAGCAATTAAACATGTTGTACCGCGTATTAAGCAAGTACAGGATATTTTAGAGCAGCAAATTGCTATTGAAAATGTGTCCTATTATGCGGCTCCAGGTCAACAAATGAGCGAGCTTGCATTTACCACTGAGATATTACAACAAGCTGATTGTAAGTTATTACTCGATGTAAATAACATTTATGTAAATTCAATAAATCATGGCTATGACGGCGACCATTTCTTAGCAAACTTACCGTCAGAGCGTATTGCTTATGGCCATGTTGCTGGACATTACAATGAAGCCGATGATTTAATTATTGATACTCACGGCGCAGATGTAATAGACCCTGTATGGCAACTACTCGATAACGCTTATAAATATCACGGGGTATTTCCTACCTTATTAGAGCGTGACTTTAATATTCCTGCTATTCCCGATCTAGTTAAAGAACTGGATATAATTCATTGTCTACAAGCGAAGAACGCTATACCTCAGAGTAAAGAAAGTGCCTGATATGAACTTTATTGACACGCAACACGCGTTTATGGCGCATATTCGTGAACCACAATTGCACCCAAAGCCTAAAGGTATTGAAGATCGCCGAATGGCTATCTATCGTGACTTATTTTTTAATAATATAAATGGCTTTATTTCATCTGGTTTCCCAGTTCTGAAAACACTCTACAGTGATGATGACTGGTTACAGCTAGTTCGCTGTTTTTTTGCTGAGCACGATTGCCAATCCCCTTATTTTTTGGATATTGCGGGAGAGTTTATTCATTATTTAAGTAGCGACTATAAAATGCAAGAAAGTGATCCCGCTTTTATGCTTGAACTTGCGCATTATGAATGGATAGAACTTGATGTATCGATTACACAGCTAGACATTATGGAACGAATTATCACCACACAGCTAAGTAACACACCGCTTTACCTTAGTAGCTGTGCCCGAAATTTAAGTTATCAATACCCAGTGCAACACATTACTAGCGAATTTCAACCTTCAGAACCATCGCAACAGCCGCATTACTTTGTTGTATATCGTGATACTGAAGATGAAGTGCAGTTTATAGCTACCAATGCAATGACAGCATTACTCTTATCTATAATAGAGTCAACATCAGGAATTTATTTAGCTACGGTTATTGAGCAAGTCGCTCAGCACGCACCGCAATTTACAGAAGAGCAATTATTGCTAGGGGCTACCCAGACATTAACCGCGATGGTTGAACGTGGTGTGATCGTGACAAAAAATCAAGGTTAAACGCTTTATTGATTTTTTTACATAGACTATCATATGCGCTTTATTTGTCGCGCTTAATAAAGGTAGTCCCCATGTCAGATGATAAAGATTTTAAAGACCCATTTAACGCTATGTATTTTATTGCGTTTTTAGCTATATTTGCAGTAGTTGGGTGTTTAAATGCAATATTAGGTTGGATCACAACCGTGTCTTAATTTACCCTAGTAAATTATACTAAGGCTGTATTTTGTGCAGTCTTATCTTTTTAACTCCTTACCAACACTTTAGTTATACCACACGCCTCGTACATTAACAGATATTCTAAATTGCCTCCTGTGGTTTTTATAAATCACGTTTTATTCCTACTGAAACTCGCTTCTTGGGGTGGCTTGGGTATATAATTACCTGCTTTGTAATATTACATGTATGACAGCTAAAATTATGACAACTCCATCTATTATTAAAGACAGCATTACTACCATCGCAGATTACCCAAAAGCGGGCATTATGTTCCGTGATGTAACTACGTTGATGGCTGACCCTGCCGCGTTTCAAGCGACGATTAATGCATTTATAACTGCTTATAAAGATCAAGGTTTCACAAAGATCATTGGTACTGAATCACGTGGCTTTATTTTTGGTGCGCCACTTTCATATGCACTAGGTATCCCTTTCATTCCAGTTCGTAAACCAGGTAAACTACCGCGCGAAGTGATCTCGCAAGATTATCAACTAGAGTATGGTGAAGATGTATTAGAGCTACATACGGATGCTATTGTCCCTGGCGACAAAGTATTATTAGTGGATGACTTATTAGCGACTGGTGGTACGATTGAAGCAACGGCTAAGTTAGTTCACAAGCTTGGTGGCCATGCCACAGATGCGGCATTTGTAGTCTCTTTACCTGAACTAGGTGGCGAGCAACGTATTGCAAAAATGGGCATTAAAATCCTAAAATTGGTTGAATTCGAAGGCGAGTAATTAATGAGTTATCAAGTCCTAGCGAGAAAATGGCGTCCACAGACCTTTCATGAATTGGTCGGTCAGTCCCATGTGAAACAAGCATTGGTAAATGCTTTGACGCAAAATAGACTGCATCACGCTTATTTGTTCACTGGGACACGCGGGGTGGGTAAAACCACCATCGCACGTATTTTTGCAAAAAGCTTAAATTGTGATGAAGGCATTTCGGCTGAGCCTTGTGGAAAGTGCAGTAGTTGTGTCGATATTGAAACGGGTCGTTATATTGATTTACTTGAAATAGATGCGGCATCTCGGACCAAAGTGGAAGATACTCGAGAAATTCTCGATAATGTACAATATGCGCCAACGCGTGGCCGTTACAAAGTGTACCTGATCGATGAAGTACACATGCTCTCAAAGCACAGTTTTAATGCATTATTAAAAACCTTGGAAGAGCCACCTGAACACGTTAAGTTTTTATTGGCGACTACCGATCCACAAAAACTACCGGTTACCATTTTATCTCGCTGTTTGCAGTTTAATCTTAATGCGTTATCGCAACCCGAAATACTCCAGCAACTTGAATATGTATTAGGCGAAGAACAGTTAAGTTTTGAAACCCAAGCACTGCAAATTATCGCTAAAGCTGCTGATGGCAGTATGCGTGATGCATTGAGTTTAACTGATCAAGCCATTGCCCAAACCAATGGTGATATTAAGCATCAAGCGGTACAAGCAATGTTAGGGTTGATGGACAACCATTATAGCCAGCACTTGCTAGTGGCATTATTGGCGCAAGATGGCGCAGCATTGATGGCGCAAATAGAGCAGATTGCCACTCAAAACCCAAATTATATAGCCCTTTTAGATGATTTAATTGGTCTGACGCATTTAGCGCAATTGACACAATTAGTCCCAGACGCTGCAAAATTAGATGAATATAATCGTGAATTTATTAGCGAAGTAGCGTTGAGTTGTGACTCACAGCAAATTCAAATTTATTATCAATTACTGCTCAATGGTAAAAAAGATCTCCAATGGGCGCCAGAGCCGCGTTTAGGCTTTGAGATGATTATGCTGCGTTTATTAGCATTTCAACCAATTGATAACCAAATAGTTGCCAACACAGTATCGGCTGGACCATCAGCGGATGAAAAACGTTCTCGAGCAGGCTCGCTCAGAGACATTCTAAATAAAAACAAGCAAGCACCATCAGAGAGTAATGACGATCAAGTTAGATTGCCAGCGGGAACATCAGCTACTACATCAGCGGCCACCGCATCAGAGAAAAAACCGGTCGCAGTTCCCCACAACACAGTGGCGATGGAGCAAGAGCCAACTGCGCCAGTTGATATAGCGCCTGCTCATGTAGCTGCAGCTGATCCAGAAACTGAGCTTGAGCAACAATTAGCATCACAATATGATGATGTGATGAGCAACGCTGTGGATCAAGGCTTTGATGGCGATACTAACCATGCTCAAAAACAAAATATTAGTGACCATCAGCATAGCATTGAACCAATTGGAAACGCGGCGGTTGTACCAAGTAATAATTCACTTTCTGACTATTCCGCTACCACAGATATTAGTCAAAAAGAAGCACAAGCGCAGTCTGCAATCGCACGTATTTTACGTGATAGAAATATTTCGGGTGCAGGCACGCTTTCTGGTGGCAAAGTATCAGCAGAGCCGGTAACGACGACGATACCGGCGGTTGAGCGCAGTACACCGGTAAAAAAGTCCCAACCCCAAATAGCGGGGACAACTAGCCAAGCTGAGGCTAACGGCTACACGGCAAACATTGCACCAAATAAAATTATAAAACCTGACTTTAAAGAAAAACATCAAACAATTACTGAAAATTTAGCGCCAGAGTTACTAGAGCAAATTAATCCACAAAAAGTGGTGGCTGCACCTGAGCCAGAAATAAACATTCAAGTGCCCGATGATTTTCAAAGCCCGATCAGCGATATCCGTTTTGCGCATCAACAAGATGAATGGGCTTATTTAATTAAGCGAATGGGGCTTGGCGGGCGGATGCGCCAATTTGCACTGCACTCAATTTATTCAAAACAGCAGCAACAATTACATTTAGAAGTTGACGCATCGCAAAAACACCTTGATACACCTATGCTGAGACAAAAATTAACGGCAGCACTGGCCAGTATTTATGAGCATAATGTTGAATTAAGCATTAACTTTGAAGTCGGGGTGATTGATTCCCCTTACTTAATCCAGCAAAAAATAGATGCGGGGCGTCACCAGCAGGCGATTGATGTGATCAACAGCGATGAAAATATCGTGCAATTACAGCAGGTATTTTCTGCAATAATCGACGAAAACAGTATTCAGGCATTGTAATTTTTTGCAATAGCCCTTATCTTCATGCCAATTAAAGATTATATAAAGAGAGAGAGTTATGTTTAAAGGTGGAATGGGTAACATGATGAAGCAAGCGCAACAAATGCAAGAGCGCATGCAAAAAGCCCAAGACGAAATCGCAACGATGGAAGTTGTTGGTGAAGCAGGTGCAGGTCTTGTTAAAGTAACGATGCTTGGTAATCATAATGTTCGCCGCGTTGAGCTTGATGAAAGTTTAATGGAAGATGATAAAGACATGATTGAAGACTTACTTGCAGCAGCATGTAATGACGCAGTACGCCGCGTAGCTGATGAAACACAAGAGCGTATGGGCAAAGTTACTGGCGGTATGCAATTACCACCAGGCATGAAAATGCCGTTTTAAGTTAAAATATGCAACTTTCAGAGAGTTTAAGTCAGTTAATAGAAGCATTACGCTGCTTACCGGGCATTGGTCCAAAATCAGCGCAACGTATTGCATTTCATTTACTTGAGCGCGACCGTAAAGGTGGGAGCCAGCTGGGTAATGCATTAACAAAAGCGATGACTGCAATTGGTCATTGTCAATCGTGTCGTACATTTGCAGAGCAGCCACACTGTGATATTTGTTTAAGCATAAAGCGCCAAGACAGTGGTGTTTTATGTGTTGTTGAATCGCCTACTGATGTCTTGGCTATTGAACAAACAGGGCAGTATCAAGGTTTATACTTTGTTTTGATGGGGCATTTATCACCTATTGATGGTATTGGTCCTAACGAAATAGGCTTAGATACCCTTGAGAAAAAGCTACAGCAAGGCGGTATTAACGAAGTGATTTTAGCCACCAATCCAACGGTCGAAGGTGAAACCACTGCGCATTATATTGCGCAGCTTTGTCATCGTTATAAAGTAGAGGCTTCGCGTATTGCTCATGGTATACCTGTCGGTGGTGAGCTTGACTTACTCGATGGCATGACATTAATGCATGCGTTTAGTGGTCGCAGGGCAGTTACCGAAAATTAACTGTTAGCGTAATTAAACACTTTGAAAGAAAAAGCCTGCATTAACTTAGTTATGCAGGCTTTTTAATGGCTTTTAGCAAAACTGACATAAATATGTTTTTAATAAAATTGGTATTAGCAGGAATATAAATGCCTGAACAGCACGTAATAACTCCCAGCATAGTTGATGATTTTGTCGCCCCAATATGCACCGGCTTTTTAGACATACTTTATCAGGATGAAGATATTTTATTAATCAACAAACCCAGTGGTTTATTGAGCTTGTCGGGCAAAAATCCACTTAATTGGGACTCGGTACATTATCGATTAGTAAATGGGCAAGCAGGAGTTAGTCCGCCTTTCCCTGAAGCCAAATTACCGCATCGATTAGATTATGGCACATCAGGTATTATGGTCGTGGGGCTAAATGCTGAATCATCAAAGCAGCTTAATAAGCAATTTCAGAACCGAGCGATTACAAAACACTATATAGCGATGTTACAAGGGTGGGTTGTGAAAGATGAAGGGCAGGTTATCGCACCGATAGCGAAAGACACGTTACTTTTCCCTTTAGTTAAAATTTGTGAGATTACAGGCAAAACCGCAGTAAGTGACTACAAGGTATTAAAGCGTATTGACCAACCAAAGCGAAGTTTAGTGCAGTATATGCCTATGACAGGGCGTACTCATCAACTTAGGATCCACAGTAAAGAGATGGGTCACCCTATTTTGGGTTGTGATCTATATAAAAATGAAACGAGCGAAGCAATGGCAGCACGGTTGCTTTTACACGCCAGTGACTTATTTTTTCAGCATCCAAAAAGTGGCGAGCAGATCCACGGCCATTCGCCATGTTTATTTTAAGCGTTAAGTTTAAATGTTAATAGCCTATTTACTCAGTTTAAATAATTATTTCGTTTGCCTTTTTTATATTTCCCCTTGAAGTTAACGAACCGCGCCCCATATTAAGTGCATAACGCAGAGACTTTGCTAATTGGAGAAACACAATGACTGCAGCACAAAAAGAAACATTAGGCTTTCAAACGGAAGTTAAACAACTATTAAACCTGATGATCCACTCACTTTATTCAAATAAAGAAATATTTTTACGTGAGCTTGTGTCAAATGCCTCAGATGCGGCAGATAAATTACGCTTTTTAGCACTTTCAAACGGTGAGCTTTACCAAGGTGATGCTGATCTTAGAGTACGTATCAGTGCAGACAAAGAAGCCAATACGGTCACTATTTCTGATAACGGCATTGGTATGACACGCGATGAAGTGATCAGCTCTTTAGGCACAATTGCTAAATCAGGCACAGCTGAGTTTTTTAAAAACTTAACAGGTGATCAAGGTAAAGACTCACAGTTAATTGGCCAATTTGGTGTTGGTTTTTACTCAGCATTTATTGTTGCAGACTTAGTTACTGTTCGCACTCGCAAAGCTGGTGAAGCAGCCGGTGTTGAATGGCAGTCGCAAGGCGAAGGCGAATACACATTACAAGAAATTGAAAAAGAAGGCCGCGGAACAGACATCATTTTACACCTTCGTGAAGATGAAACAGAGTTTGCTGATGACTGGCGTCTGCGTAGCATCGTGACTAAATACTCAGATCATATTTCTACACCTGTACAAATGTACAAAGCAGAAGTACCTGAGTCTGAAGGTGAAGATGGCGAAAAAACACCAGCAGTACCAGGTGAGTGGGAAAGCATTAACCGCGCGACTGCACTTTGGACTCGCGATAAATCAGAGCTTTCTGATGAAGAGTACAAAGAATTTTATAAGCATGTAAGCCATGACTGGGAAGAGCCGCTTAGCTGGGGACATAATAAAGTAGAAGGTAAAACTGAATATACAAGCCTACTTTATATCCCTAAGAAGGCCCCATTTGATTTATGGAACCGTGAACGCCAAAGTGGTTTAAAGCTTTATGTACAACGCGTATTTGTAATGGATGACGCAGAACAGTTTATGCCAAGTTACTTACGCTTTGTTAAAGGTTTACTTGATTCAAATGATTTACCATTGAATGTATCACGTGAAATTTTACAAGATAACAAAGTAACGCAAGCAATTCGTAAGGGCTGTACATCACGTATTTTAAAAATGCTTGAGCGCATGGCTAAAAACAAAGCCGATGATTACCAAGTATTTTGGAATGAATTTGGTCAAGTGATCAAAGAAGGCCCAGCGGAAGACGCAGCTAATAAAGAAGCGATTGCTAAACTATTACGCTTTGCATCAACGCATACAGATGAAAGCACACAGAATGCGTCACTTGAGCAATACATTGAGCGTATGAATGAAGGTCAAGATGCAATTTATTACGTTGTGGCTGATTCATTTACTACAGCAAAAAGTTCACCGCATTTAGAGATCTTCCGTAAGAAAGGTATCGAAGTATTATTGCTAAGCGACCGTGTTGATGAATGGATGATGAGCCACTTAACAGAGTTTGCTGATAAACCATTTAAATCAATCACACGTGGTGACCTAGATTTAGGTAACCTAGATGATGAAGAGACCAAAAAAGCGCAAGAAGAATCTGAAAAAGAAGTTGAAGGACTTGTTGAGCGAATCAAAACAGCCTTAGGCGATACAGTAAAAGATGTACGCTTTACACATCGTTTAACTGATTCACCAGCCTGTGTGGTTGCAGATGATAATGACATGAGCTCACAAATGCAAAAGCTTATGGAGTCTGTAGGGCAAGCAGCACCAGAAGCAAAGCCTATTTTTGAACTAAACCCAGAGCACCAACTTGTTAAACATTTAAATATTGAACAAGACGAAGAGAAATTTGCTCAGTGGTCACATGTACTTCTTGATCAAGCTCTACTTGCAGAGCGTGGCACGTTAAAAGACCCAGCTGGGTTTGTGACACGTTTAAACAAACTAATGCTTGATTTAAGCAAGTAATTGCTCAAAAAATAACCTTTTAATGAAAAGGAAACCTCGGTTCCCTTTTTTTATGGTGTGTGTGTAGTCAATTGGTATAAGTTGCTTGAGTATCGCAGGCGCTTATGGAAGAATTCAGGCTTTATAATAAATCATACTGATGCAAGATAAGTAAAATCAGTATCAAACGAGGACAATGATATGCGCATTATTCTTTTGGGCGCGCCGGGTGCAGGTAAAGGCACTCAAGCTCAGTTTTTGATGGACAAGTACGGTATTCCACAAATTTCTACTGGTGATATGTTACGTGCAGCAATTAAAGAAGGCACACCACTGGGTTTAGAAGCTAAAAAAGTAATGGATGCAGGTCAGCTAATTTCTGATGACATCATCATTGGTCTTGTTAAAGAACGTATTACTAAAGCGGATTGTGAAAAAGGTTTCCTACTTGACGGCTTCCCGCGCACAATTCCACAAGCTGATGCAATGAAAGAAAATGGTGTTGTCGTTGACCACGTTATTGAATTTGACGTTGCAGATGAGATCATTGTTGATCGTATGGGCGGACGTCGCGTTCACCCAGGTTCTGGTCGTGTATACCATGTTGTGTATAACCCACCAAAAGTTGAAGGCAAAGATGACGTAAGCGGTGAAGATCTTATCATCCGCGCTGACGATACTGAAGAAACAGTCCGTAAACGTTTAGGTATCTACCATGAGCAAACAATGCCATTGGTTGATTACTATCAAGCTGAAGCGAAAGCAGGTAACACCCAGTACCACCGTTTAGACGGAACACAAGCTGTTGAAGCGGTTAATCAACAGTTAGCTGAATTATTAGGTTAATAAGCTAATAATCTAAAAAAACCGCCAATTGGCGGTTTTTTATTATCGTATTAATAATAAATCAGAGTGACTTTAAAGCACTAAGGACAGGCTCATACTTAGGCTCTGTTGATAGATCAGCCACTAATTGTTTGTAAACAACCTTATGATTTTCATCAAGCACGAAAACAGCGCGGGTTAATAACCCCATATCTTTGATCACTAGGCCATAATTTTGGCCAAAGTTACGCCAAACAGAGTCAGATAAAGTGACTACTTTATCGATGTTTTCAGCCTTACAAAAACGCGCCTGTGCAAAGGGTAAATCAGCACTGATAGTCAGCATGGCAATATTGGGAAATTGTGCAGCTACTTTTTCGTTAAAATGCTTTGTTTGAATACTACATACACCTGTATCCAGACTTGGAACCACGCTAATTAAAACAGCTTGTCCTTGGTAATTTGCTAAAGTGACCGGTGTGAAAGAACCGTCGACTACTTTAAAATCGGGCGCTTGTTCATTTAATTTCACTCCTTGGCCTAACAACGTTATGGGTTTTGATTGTGCGGTGACTTTCCCCGCATCTAACGTGTTTTCTGGAATTTCAGTCGCGAAAGCAACAGAGCAAAAAGCACTCAAGGCAAAACTGATAGAACGAAGCATAAGGTATTTCCTTTAGAATTAACGCAATTAGCCAGAGTGTATTATAATCATTGGTGCACACCAAGGTTTTAGTGAAATTTAAAATTGTAAATAGGTGTTACATTGATTAACATAATACAGTAATAAATGTTTATTCAATGATCAATAATAATAAATGTATTGTAACTAAAAAGTGGTTGCTATAAATAAACACTATCAGAGAGAAAATATGTCAACATCGGTACTAATTTGTGATGATTCAAAACTTGCGCGCCGCCAGTTAGCGCGTTCGTTACCCGATGATTGGGATATAAAAATAGAATTTGCTGAAGATGGCGTTCATTGTATCGAGCAATTAAAAGCAATTCGTCCTGAGATATTATTTTTAGATCTTAATATGCCGCAAATGGATGGCTATGAAGTACTGCAAGCCATTGAGGAATTACAGTTTCAAGTTCTTACTGTTGTCGTCTCTGGCGATATTCAACCAAGTGCCCATCAGCGTGTCATTGATCTTGGTGCAATCGATTTTATTCAAAAGCCATGTGATGCCCAAAAGCTTGCAGATATTATCGAGCATCATGGCATTAAAGATAAAGCCATGCGTGAAAGGCTCTCTCATAAATTGGGTGAGCAAGTTGACCCCGATGTAAGAGACATTTATCAAGAGTTAACAAACGTAGCAATGGGGCAAGCTGGGGATTTATTAGCACGACTGCTTAATGTGTTTGTTGAGCTACCTATTCCGAATGTAAATATCCTTGAAGTAAATGAGTTAGACATGGCGCTGCGTTCAATTGACGCAAATTCATCTACATCTGGTGTATGCCAAGGCTTTATTGGTGGAGGGGTCTCGGGAGAAGCGCTGCTACTGCTCAACGACTCAAGTTTTAAAGAAATAGCATCGTTGATGAACTACGAAGGCGAGCTTAACAATAAAGTTGAATTAGAATTGCTCATGGACATTAGTAACATACTAATTGGAGCGATTTTAACAGGTTTATCCAGACAACTTGATATGACCTTTAGCCAAGGTCACCCGGTCGTACTAGGGCAGCATTGCGATGTATCTGATCTAGTAAAGGCTAACAAGTCTCGTTGGCAGCGTACGTTAGCTATAGAAATTAGTTACGGTATCGAAAACCATAATATTAACTGCGATTTAATGCTGTTATTTACCGAAGATTCAATGAAAACTTTGAAATACAAAGTTGCTTACCTACTAGAAGACTAACATTATGCCTGCAGCAGATTTTAATATGAATGAAATCCATTGGTTAATGGATATGTTTAATACCGTTGATGTTGGTTTAGTGGTGTTAGATCGTGACTACAAAGTGTGTATTTGGAATGGTTTTATGGAAAACCATTCAGGTTTGCTACCAAGTGCAGTGAAAGATAAAGATCTATTTGATTTGTTCCCATCAATAGATGAAAAGTGGTTTCGTAGTAAGTCTGAATCAGTTTTCATTTTGAAAAATCGCTCATTTACCATTTGGGAACAGCAGCCTTATATTTTTAAGTTTAAAAATTATCGGCCAATAACAGGCAAAGCTGATCACATGTATCAAAATGCCACGTTTATTCCGCTTTCTAATACGATGGGCGAAGTTGGTCATATTTGCATTATTATTTATGATGTTACTGATGAAGCCGTCAATAAAAAAGAGTTAGAAGCCGTTAACCGCAAACTTGAACTAATAAGTCAAACTGATGCATTAACCCAGCTTGCTAATCGCGGTCACTGGGAAAATACTTTACGCCAAGAGTTTTTACGAATAAAACGAAGTGGTGGCTGTAGTACGTTGCTAATGTTTGATATTGACCACTTTAAAAAGATAAATGATGAACATGGACACCGTTGTGGTGATGAAGCACTGCGTAACATTGCCGACTTACTTCGTAAAACGTTACGTGAAACAGACGTAGCAGGGCGTTATGGTGGCGAGGAGTTCGCAGTAACATTACTTGATACGGATAAAAAAGGTGCACAGATATTTGCAGAGCGCTTAAGAAGTGTTATTGAAAACTCATCGATATTTTTTGATGGACAGCAAGTCACGATGACAGTCAGTGTAGGTTTTGCATGTTTTGATAGTAGTTTTGAACGTCACGAAAAGTGGATAGAGGCCGCCGATAAAGCGCTTTACCATTCAAAAGAAAATGGCAGAAACCTTGTTTCAGCTTTTAGTGATATTCCACAAAGCTAATAAAAGCGAGTAAAAGTAATGGTTAAGAAAATGACGCTATGGCGTCATTTTTTATTGTTCAATTATTCTGTTGTATGGCGAGAGTCATCAGATGGGCATTGCGCCACCGTACTTACTTCCCCAGACATAGACTCCTGCTCAAGTTTCACTTTAAAGCCCCATAGCCTATAGAGGTGTTTTAATACCTCGTCATGGGATTTAGCAAGCGGGATATTTTGATGAGGTACATAACGTAGAGTTAAAGAACGATCCCCTCTAATATCCACATCGTAAACTTGAATGTTAGGTTCGTGATTGCTTAAATTATATTGCGCTGAGAGTGCCTCGCGTACTGCGTGATAACCACTTTCATCGTGAATAGCGCCAACGTGTAAATTAGGATCTTTTTCATGATCGATAATAGTAAATAATTTAAAGTCGCGGATCAGTTTCGGTGATAAAAACTGGCTAATAAAGCTCTCATCTTTAAAGTTTTCCATAGCAAAGTGCAGCGTATCTAGCCAGTTACTGCCAGCATATTCAGGAAACCACTGTTTATCTTCCTCTGTTGGGTTTTCACATATACGACGAATATCAACCATCATATTAAAACCTAATGCATACGGGTTGATCCCCGAATAGTAATTGCTGTTATATGGTGGCTGATAAACAACATTGGTGTGGCTTTGTAAAAACTCCAGCATAAACGAGTCGGTTAATTTACCTTCATCGTATAGATGGTTCAAAATAGTGTAATGCCAAAAGGTGGCCCAGCCTTCATTCATAACTTGCGTTTGTTTTTGCGGGTAAAAATACTGAGAGATTTTACGGACTATTCTAATAACTTCTCGTTGCCAAGACTCCAATAGTGGGGCATTTTTTTCAATAAAGTACAAAATGTTCTCTTGTGGTTCACGCGGGAAATGACGTTCGTGCGGCTTTTTTTCTTGCTGATGAGATGGAATAGTACGCCAAAGCTCATTTACTTGTGATTGCAGGTAATCTTCACGTTCTTGTTGGCGCTTTTGCTCTTCAAATAAAGAGATTTGTTGCGGGCGTTTGTAGCGATCCACACCATAATTCATTAGCGCATGGCATGAGTCAATTAGGTTTTCAACATCGTCAATGCCATACTTTTCTTCGCAGCGTGCAATATAGTTTTTTGCAAACAGTAAGTAATCAATAATTGAGCTGGCATCGGTCCATGTTTTAAATAAGTAATTACCTTTAAAAAAGGAATTATGGCCGTAGCAAGCATGTGCCATTACGAGTGCTTGCATTGGCAGGGTGTTTTCTTCCATTAAGTAGGCAATACAGGGATCAGAATTAATAACAATTTCGTATGCTAAGCCCATTTGCCCACGCTTGTAGTTTTGTTCCGTTTGAATAAACTTTTTACCGTAAGACCAATGACTATAACCAATCGGCATACCGACACTGGAGTAGGCATCCATCATTTGTTCAGCCGTGATCACCTCAATTTGATTTGGGTAAGTATCAAGGCGATAATGTTCTGCTACGCGCGCTATTTCGTCTTGGTATTGCTGTAATAAATCAAATGTCCAATCTGGGCCATCACTTAAACGTTTATCGGTCATATAAATACCTCGCTGTACAGCTTAAGCTGCACCTTGGTGTTGACGACTTTTTTTAAATAGCTCTCTAAAAATAGGGTAAATATCTTCAACACTTCGAATATGTTGTATGGCAAAATTATCATTGCTTTGACAAATTTTTTCATACTCACGCCATAAGCTTTGATGGGCACGCGTCGTGATCTCAATATACGCGTAATAACGCACATCATTTAAGAGTTTATTACGCAATATTTCACCGCATTGTGGGGTGTCATCTGCCCAATTATCGCCATCAGAGGCTTGCGCAGCATAAATATTCCACTCACCCGCGTTATAGCGCTCTTGTATGATCTCATGCATTAATTTCAATGCGCTGGAGACGATTGTTCCGCCGGTCTCTTGCGAATAGAAAAACTCTTGCTCATCGACTTCTTTTGCTTGAGTGTGATGGCGAATATACACCACTTCAATATCTTTATAGCTACGTGTTAAAAACTGATATAGCAAAATATAAAAGCGTTTTGCCATATCTTTGGTTGCCTGATCCATCGAGCCCGACACATCCATAATACAAAACATCACGGCTTTACTCGTTGGGTGAGGTTGTTTTTCATAATTACGAAAACGCAAATCATAGTTATCAATAAAGGGCACAGCGCCAATACGTTTTTGCAATTGGGCAATTTCTTGCTCCATTAACGCTATGGCTGCTATATCTGGTTCAGGATCAGCCATTAACGCAGCAAGCTGCTCTTGTAACTGAGCTAGCTCACGTTTTTTACCTGCACTCATCGCAACGCGCCTTGCAAGTGAGCCTTGCAGTGAACGCACGATGTCGATATTACTAGGCATACCATCGCTGCAAAACCCGGCGCGATGTGTTTTCATTTGTACTAGTTTATCAAGTTGATTTTGTTGAAGGTTTGGTAGCTCTAAATCTTCAAATAGTAAATCTAAATACTCATCTTTAGAAATTGAGAATACAAAGTCATCTTCGCCTTCGCCTGAGTCACTTGCTTCACCTTCGCCCGCACCTCCACCTTGACCACCTTGCGGGCGCTTAATTTTATCGCCCGTAGAAAATTGATCGTTACCAGGGTGAATTTGCTCTCTATCGCCTCCTTTACCTTGATGAAACGTTGGCTCACTAATATCCCGCTGCGGAATAGAAATACTCTCTCCGCTACTGGTATCAGTGACACTACGTTTATTGATAGCATCTGATACAGCTTCTTTGATCTGTTTTTTATATCGCCTAATAAAGCGTTGACGATTTAACGTGCTCTTATTTTTACCGTTCAGGCGACGGTCTATAAAATGCGCCATAAAGACCCCCTAAAAATACACCTTTGTGTGTTATTGCGATTTACGCACTCGTAAATACCATTCAGATAACAAACGAACTTGCTTTTGGGTGTATCCTTTTTCCACCATTCGATTGACGAAGTCTTCGTGTTTTTTCTGATCTTCTGCAGATGTTTTTGCATTGAATGAAATAACAGGTAATAACTCTTCGGTATTTGAGAACATTTTTTTCTCAATCACAGTGCGTAGTTTCTCATAGCTGGTCCACAACGGATTTTTACCGTTATTGTGAGCACGAGCACGTAGTACAAAGTTAACTATTTCGTTGCGGAAATCTTTAGGGTTGGAAATGCCTGCTGGTTTTTCAATTTTCTCAAGCTCAGCATTTAAGGCTTCACGGTTAAATAATTGGCCGGTATCAGGGTCGCGGTACTCTTGATCTTGAATCCAAAAATCAGCGTAGGTTACATAGCGATCAAAAATATTTTGCCCGTATTCTGAGTACGACTCTAAATAAGCTGTTTGCAATTCTTTACCAATAAACTCAACATACTGCGGAATTAAATAGCCTTTTAAGTGACTCAGGTAGCGCTCTTCAACGTCAGCAGAAAATTGCTCACGTTCAATCTGCTGTTCAAGCACGTAGAATAAGTGCACTGGATTGGCGGCTACTTCCGTGGTATCAAAATTAAAGACGCGCGATAGAATCTTAAATGCAAAGCGGGTAGATAGCCCAGTCATGCCTTCATCAACACCGGCGTAATCACGATACTCTTGATATGATTTTGCTTTAGGATCGGTGTCTTTTAGGCTTTCTCCGTCATAAACGCGCATTTTTGAGTAGATACTGGAGTTTTCAGGATCTTTTAATCGAGATAATGTTGTAAATTTAGCCAGCGTTTCAAGTGTACCCGGTGCGCAAGGTGCGTTGTATAGTTCGCTATGCTCTAGCAATTTGTCGTAAATTTTCACTTCTTCTGAAGCGCGTAAACAATAAGGCACTTTTACAATATAAACACGGTCTAAAAATGCTTCATTATTTTTGTTGTTTTTAAAGGTTTGCCATTCAGATTCGTTTGAATGAGCTAAAATCATGCCGCTAAAGGGCAGGGCGCTAATCCCTTCTGTGCCGTTATAGTTACCCTCTTGTGTAGCAGTCAGCAAAGGGTGTAGCACTTTGATAGGCGCTTTAAACATCTCAACAAATTCCATCAAGCCTTGGTTGGCAAGACAGAGTGAGCCTGAGTACGCATAAGCATCGGGATCATTTTGGGCAAAATGTTCTAGCTGGCGAATATCAACTTTACCGACTAACGCTGAAATATCCTGATTGTTTTCATCACCAGGTTCAGTTTTGGCAATCGCAATTTGATTTAAAATTGATGGGTAACGTTTTACCACTTTAAATTGGCTAATATCACCATTAAATTCAGATAAGCGTTTAGTTGCCCATGGTGACATAATCGTTTTTAAGTAGCGTGGTTTTATACCGTACTCTTTTGCGAGCAGATCAGCATCCTCGTTAGGGTCAAACAGTGCCAATGGGTGATCGTTAACCGGAGAGCCTTTAATGGAGTAAATTGGCACCTGTTGCATTAGGTACTTGAGTTTTTCTGCAATGGACGATTTACCACCGCCTACAGGGCCTAGTAAGTAAAGTACTTGCTTACACTCTTCAAGTCCTTGTGCGGCATGTTTTAGGTATGAAACGATTTGCTCTATGGCATCTTCCATACCATAAAAATCATTAAATGCGGGGTAGCGTGCGACAACTCGGTTTGAAAATAACCGACTTAGACGTGCATCAGTTGACGTATCGACCATTTTTGGCTCACCAATCGCTGTTAATAATCGCTCTGGTGCGCTGGCATATGCCGATTTATCCGTTTTACAAATTTCTAAGAACTCAGCGATACTGTACTCTTCTTCCTGTGCCGCTTCGTATCGTGCTTGGTAATGCTCAAAAATACTCATGAAGACCTCCGAAAACCTGCTTAAACTAGGTGCTTAAAGATTAAAAATAAGCAAAGGTTATATAAAGCTTAGTCACGAATTTAGATTTTTGTGCAATAAAATTAAAAATTTATGTTAAAAAACAAAAAAGACGCCGAAGCGTCTTTTAAACTAGGTTAGCTCAAAATGAGCTGCTAATTATGCGAAGTTAGCGTTCGCGAATTCCCAGTTAACAAGCGACCAGAATGCTTTTAAGTAATCTGGACGAACGTTACGGAAATCGATGTAATAAGCATGTTCCCACAGATCCACAGTAAGAAGCGGTGTAACACCGTCTTGAGTTAGTGGAGTTGCTGCGTTAGATGTATTAACGATGTCTAAAGAACCATCAGCTAATTTTACTAACCATGTCCAGCTTGAACCAAAGTTGTTTACAGCTTTGTCATTAAAAGCTGTTTGGAATGCTTCAAAAGAGCCCCATTTAGCATTGATAGCATCTGCAACCGCGCCCGTTGCTTCGCCACCGCCATTTGGAGATAGGCTGTTCCAGTAAAAAGTGTGATTCCAGATTTGTGCTGCATTGTTAAATACACCACCATCTGAAGAACATACTACTTCTTCAAGTGTTTTATTTTCGAATTCAGTACCACCAACTAAACCGTTAAGTTTAACAACGTATGTGTTGTGGTGCTTGCCGTGGTGAAACTCTAACGTTTCTTTTGAAATGTGTGGCTCAAGTGCATCAATTGCATATGGTAGTGACGGTAGTTCAAATGACATTTTTATCTCCATCTTCTTTTGGTTGATAGTCCGTTTGGTAATACGTAATGCCTGCTCGAACAGACCACTTATCTATACCAAACAGAATTATAGTGTTACTATAATTGTTGAGTATTTTACTCAAGTTTTAGCAAACAGCAATGCCAAACAGCAATGCAAATGCAAGACTATTTCGATTGCGGCTTTATTTGCCCACTTTAAGATACATATATGAGGCTTAATGAAAAATTTTCAAGCCTTGATATGTTCAGCTATCGTCATTTTTGAGGTTGTAGATGGAAACCATAGATAAAATTAAACAGCAGATTTCTGAAAATCCAATTATCCTTTATATGAAAGGATCGCCTAAATTACCAAATTGTGGTTTTTCTTCACAAGCATCTCAAGCATTGATGTCATGCGGTGAACCGTTTGCTTATGTTGATATTTTACTTAATCCTGATATTCGTGCTGAATTACCAGCATATGCTAATTGGCCAACATTTCCACAATTGTGGATTGATGGCGAATTAATAGGTGGATGTGACATCATTATTGAAATGTTTCAACGTGGTGAGTTACAGCCACTGATCACTGAAACAGCAGAAAAATATAAAGAAGCTGATGCTGAATAAGCATTGCTGAAATAGAAAAACCACTTTATATGAAATGCCAGTCAGCTAATACTGACTGGCATTTTTATTTATAAAATTGGAAAAAGCGCGTTCGTATGTAAATAACGATTCTCTCATACCAATCGTGTTAAGTTAATGAGAATTTATAGCGAAAGATAAACGCAGTTATCGCTTTATTTAGCCCGTTAGAATGGTTAAATATTTAAGCCGATTGGTATCACTGTGCCAACTCGTTCAATAGCCTCAATGCGCGTGAAGTAGTGAGCGGTGGCGACAATTAATCTAAAACCATTGAGTATTAATTTAGGCTTTAAAAAGTGGTCGCATAGTTCAAACTTACCACCTGTTCATGGCGCTTATCACGCAGTTCTGACTGACTCAAAACCCCAGAACGATTAGGGCTATAAAAGTGCCTATACTGCATTGATTGAGCACGGTTCAACTGAGATACTGTAAAAGTAATTACACTTGAGCCAAACCCTTTATATTCTATAAAAGCATCAAAATCGTCTTGTTCTTTTAGTTCAACGTATTCAGACACATAATAGTTTTTTCGTGTATTTTTCCCTATGTAGTTTACGCCCCAAGAAAAGTCATGCGCTATGATGTCTTGGCGGATCTGCGCTTTTAATGTTGGCCGCTGCTGTTGATTAATCGCTCTATCCGTTAATGTTATCGGATCTGAATAGGAGCTTTTTTGTGTTGTAAACTCAATATCCATTACGCCATTGGGGAGCACAAAATCTAAACCTAAAGAAACATCGAGATTGATCCCCATAACTCGGGCATTACCTCCATTGGCGATCCCTTCGGCTCCTGAAGGTAAAATTTGATACTCTAAACCGTCTTGATGCCATTGTCCGAATAGCGTCATTTTAATTACATTTTTGTCACTCAATTGGTAGTTAGAATCCACACTTAAGCGGTAGTAACTATCTGGTTTTAATGCGGGGTTACCCGCTTGCTGCCTATTTGCTTCAGCATTACTTTGCGCAGCAAATAATTTAAACGACAGTTGATTTACCACTCGGTTAAACTGTACTTGCCCCTGCCATTTAGGTGTAAGTTGATGTGAATAGGCTAAACTTGGTTTAATAAACAGGTAATCATCTTGATTACTGGCATCTCCCTTTACTTCAATACTTGAATGCTCTAAGGCTATTCCTGCGTTAAAGCCTGTTGTGCTGTCTAACTGCCAGGCATGATTATAAAAAACTTCAGCCCTTTGCTCTTTTATTTCTACATTGGCGGCAGGTAATTGCACAACTTGCTGCACATTATTTTGTGTTTTAAGGTAGCGTGTGTTGTTGTTGGCATAGTTATAGGTCAGTTCAACGCCTAGCTCTTGACTGCTTTTTGTGTGTTTTTTCTGTGCTGTGCCACGGTAAATAGATTCCCATTTATTACGTTGAAAGTCATAATTTTCATAACGGGGCATTGTGTCGATAAATGCTTCTGTTTGCCTGTCGACAGTCCAATGGGTGAAATTAACAATTCCAAGGTGTTTAAGCCGCCAATTAGCAACAGGGAGCGACCAATTAAATCCAGCTTCAGCTGTGTGATACACACTGTCGCGGTCATTATGCAGTACCTCGATACTGTTTAATGTTGTTGTGGTACGCTGTAACTGAGGTCGATACTGACTTTTACCAACCCTAAATGTAAACTGTTGTTGTTCATCTTGCTGTTGTCTAGATGCGTCACCAGAGATAAAAATTTCATTTAAACTTTCTTTTTTAACTTCTGTTGCATTATTTACGTGACGACCTGCCTGTGAGGTTAGCTCATACTCTGACTGACTAGGAATATCTTTAAACTTAATATCCCCTTTAAAGTTACTCTGCCACTGCCCTAATTGCGTGACATAACTGATTTGCGCCTCGGGGAAGAGTACATCCTGTCCTGCTTTTGATAATGTAATGCTATATTGTCCTGCTTGTAATTGCGGTACTCTAACAATATTTGCAACCATTGCTTTACCTGACGCATCACCCACACCAGATGCTGAACGGTTAATTTCAATATAGGCAACTTGCTGCGCTGGGATCCGTAGTAATGCTTCTTTTAAGCCACCGGATTTTGCAGATAATCTAGCGCCGTCAATGAGAATGTTCCCAGCGCCGCCTGAAAAACCCCTGACACTTTTACCTAGATCAACTTTAAAACCAGGGAGCCTATTAACCATATCAAAGGCTGTTTGTACCGAATAAACCGTAAAGAAAGAAGGATCATACCGCTCTCTTTTTTCTGCATAAGTTAATGAAGAAAAGCAACATGTTATACTTAAAAAAAGTGGCGCAACAACGCGTAACTTGGAAAGCAATTTTATTATCCTTAACATTTTTTATAAAAAGCGATTAAAGTTGATACTATATAACATATCAACTTCATATGAAAATGCGTTGCAATCACCTATTTTTAAGTTAAATAGTTAATAATTAAACAAAAGGGGCGCGTATTGCCTTTTGCTTGTAAACATTTTTAAGGTGAGATAGAAGTAAAACGAGTTTACCGCAGTGGCGGTTGGCGAGTCTTAGTTACGACGTCTGTGGCAATATGATGAAAGGCGATAGTTTAGCTAGGACGTGTTGACCTTTCGTGATTGATTTTGCAGCAGTCTATTTGGTATTTAGGCAAGGCAGCGCCTATGGTGTGTGGTTGTTCCCCATAAATAGGCGATAACGCAGTATAAATGCCAAACATGCGCTGCCCAAAGGGTTCTTTCTAGGGGCGATTAACTCTTTGTTACCTACACGGATGTAGGTAAGGGGCGTGAGCAGGACGCGGAAGCTTTGCTCGATTTTTACTTAGCCCACTCGATTACAAACCTCGCGCCGCGATTAAATCGCCCCTAGATTGAACAAATTTCAATCCACAAAGGTCAACACGCCCTTGCGACATCTATACCCAAATCACCCTATAGTTTATAGGTTTAAAAAGTGTTTAATTTCAACGACGATCACCTCTTGGCTCGTTTGAGCATATAACGCGAAGGACAACCCCCGCAACGGGTAAAAGGCGCTAACACGCATGGCGATCCCCTACAGTTTCATTGTTTTTGTGTTTTGGATTGGTGAGGCAATACAACATGTACGCTTAATCCTCCTTGTTTATGATTATGCAAACTAATATGACCACGATGGGCTTCTGCAATTTCACGACATAGTGCCAGGCCTAAACCGCTACCGCTTGTTTTAGTTGAATAAAATGGAATAAGTGCATTCGCCATTACTTGCTCACTCATGCCTTTGCCATTATCGCTGACAGCAATTAAAGTTGCGTGTTGATCATGGCTAATGTTTACATTGATATGCTGTGGATCAGCGCCTGACTCATGCGCATTTTTTAGTAAATTAATAAGTAACTGCTCTACTTGTGTTTGATCTGCATGGGTTGTGTATTGTGACGGTGTAATTTGATAGTGAAATTGCCATTGAGTTTGCAGTGAAGTAAGTAGTGTCGGCCATTCAATAGGGCTGCGTTGAGGTTGCGGTAACTTGGCAAATTTACCATAACCTTGTACAAATGCAGTTAAATGCGCGATCCGCTCATCTATGGTTGCAAAAACCCGGCTTAAGCGAGGCTCATCTACTTTATTTGCGAGCAGTTGGGCACTGTGTAACATTGATGACATTGGACCTAATGAATTATTTAGTTCATGGCTAATAATACGGATCACTTTTTTCCAGACCGCAACTTCTTGTCGGCTAAGCTCTCGGGTGAGTTGTTTAAAAATATACAAGTGATGGCGCTGATTGTTCAGCAAAAATTCGCCTGTTGCTAAATGCCATGTTTGCGCTTCTTGGGCGTCTTTTTCGATACTAAATAAACCATCAAAACCTTGCGCTAATGCTGTGGCTAATTGTTTTGGCGCTAACTTAAGTAGTTCAGTTAATTTCATACCTTCAAGTGCGTTTGCACAATTAAAAAGTGCGCGACTACTTAGGTTGCTAAACACAACAGTATCATTATCGTTTATAAGTAATAGAGCTTGCGGGGAGCTTTGCAGGACTTTATCAAGCATAAGTTCGCGTTGATAAACCCATTGTTTTTCTTGTCGTAGTTGTTTAGCTGTTTGGTTATACAATTGGCACAACTGGCCAAGCTCATCGCGCTGGTTATAAGCGAGTAAACTTGAAAGTTCACCATCTTTAAAATTGAGTAAACCAGTTTCGAGCGATTGCATGCCTTTTACAAGGTTACAACTCAATTGCCTTATCAGCAGTATTGCTAAAATAGCACTGCCTACAGCACTACTAATAAGCCAAGGCAAACTTAATTTACATAGCCATCCAATGAGTAAAACGGGCAGTGCGCTTGATAAAGCACAATATAGGCTAATCTTATGTGCCAACGGTAATGAATTAAGAGGGAACGCCATTAATAGTCAATATCCATTTTTTGCAAACGACGATACAGCGCTTGGCGGCTTAAGCCAAATTGACGTGCCACTTTGGCTATGACACCTTGATGTTCGCGCATGGCTGATTCAATATCTGCTTTACTTGGCTCTATACTAGGTGTGGTTATGTTTGAATTTGTTTGCGTTAAAGCAAAGTCGCTAATATCTAATAATCCAGTTGGTTTGAGTACCGCAACACGTTTGCAGGCATTTTCAAGTTCTCGTACGTTACCAGGCCAAGTGTGCTTTATTAATGCTTGCTCTGCTTGTAAGGTGAGTTCACGCTCTGGCAAAAAGTGATTAAGCAAAGGCATTATATCGTCTTGTCGTTGCGATAACGCCGGTAACGCTAACTCAATCACATTCAGCCGATAATACAAATCTTCACGAAAGCGACCGGCTTGAATCGCATTCGGTAAATTTTCATTGGTGGCTGAAATAACACGCACATCAACTTTTCGTGTTTGTGTGGAGCCTAAACGTTCAAATTCACCAGTTTGTAATACCCTAAGTAGCTTCATTTGCCCTGAAAGCGGTAAATTACCTATTTCGTCTAAAAATAAGGTGCCGCCATCAGCAGCTTCAAAGCGACCAATACGTTGTTTTGTGATCCCCGTAAATGCACCTGATTCAGCTCCAAACAATTCAGCTTCTATTAGCTCGGTTGGCAGGGCACCGGCGTTGACTTTAATGAACGGTTTAGCTGCTAAGGGAGAATTGAGCTGAATAATGGCTGCGATGCATTCTTTACCACTGCCATTAGGGCCGCTGATCAGTACGGATACATCAGACTTTGCAACTTGCAGCGCCATAGTTACGGTACTTTCCATTGCGGTACTTGCAAACACTAAGCCCGCAAGATTTGCGTTTTCTAGTGGTGCTTGTCGCTCTTGCTGGTGGCGAGTGAAGGTGGCATTAACTTGTTTAGTTTTCCCAAGTTCAATTAAATTACTAATGCAGGTAAGAAGCTTGCTGTCATCCCAGGGTTTTGGTAAATAATCCGCCGCACCTGCTTTAACTAACTCAATAGCGGTTGCAAGTTCAGTCCATGCGGTAATTAAAATAATAGGTAAGTGCGGATTTTGTGCTCTTAGTTGATAAAAGAGATCTTTACCTTCTTCACCTGAGGTTGTGTCGGCGGAGAAGTTCATATCTTGAATAACTAAGTCTATGCGTTGATAGTTAACAACTTGCAGCGCTGCAAAAGGGGTATCGGCGGTGACGACTTGGTAGTCATGAATTTCTAATAATAATGACAACGCATCTAAAATTGCAGGGTTGTCATCTACAATGAGTATTTTTTCCATATTATTGTTTTTA
Organism: Pseudoalteromonas neustonica; assembly: GCF_001653135.1. GTDB lineage: Bacteria > Pseudomonadota > Gammaproteobacteria > Enterobacterales > Alteromonadaceae > Pseudoalteromonas > Pseudoalteromonas neustonica. Next base: position 18,730 of record NZ_BDDS01000016.1, on the reverse strand, counting down.
ATCGCTGTTATTATCCGAATTCAGGGGTAGTTTTATTTGAGTGCTACACTATTTTACAGTGTAGCACAGCTTATTGATTACTATTAAATAGTGCGAGTTGCTATGCTTGGTGAAATATTTGCCGCTCGTTTGGCGGGACCAAATACGGCTAATAAGCTCATACAAAACACTCCCATGGCAGTAATGATGATATAGCTAGGCGGTAGCGCTGCAATAGAGAAATACTGCATCAATATTTGCCCGAGCAATAGCGCTACTATAACCCCAAGCACTAAGCCCACGCAGCAAATCATCGCATTCTCAACTAAAAAGTAGTTAATTATTGCAGACTTTCTAGCCCCAAGCGCACGACGAGTACCAATTTGCTTGGTGCGTTTACTGATGTTAAATAAGGTTAAGCCAAAAATCCCCAGTGCAGTTACCAACACTAAAATAGTGATCAGCACAATCAACATTCGCATCATGAGTTTATCTTGGGCAACATATTCTGCCTTGCTTTCATCAAGCCCTCGGATACGTGAAATAACGCGTTTATTGTAATTATTGAGCATCGCTTCTTCAATTTGCTTAATAACGGACGCACGTTGTCCCGGCTCAGTTCGTACTACAAAATTTGCTGAACTAGTGGCATTAATAAAAGGAATGAATGCTAGGTTATCTGGGCGGCTGTCTTTTAGCCATGGTCCCATCATTTTTTCAACTACACCCACAATTTTTAAGGGAATATCACCAAAATAAACCGTTTTACCAAGCCCGTTTTCACCAGGAAATAGCTCCGTTAGTAAGGCTTGAGACACAATTGTTACATTCGCTTGTTTTTCAAAGTTGTCAGTAACGACAACTTCCTCTTCGGTAAAATTTCTACCTGCTATTAGTTTTACGCCATAAGTGTTAACACCGTGCTCATCAATAAAAAAGTACCCGGTTCTGACTGATAGGCTTTCTTGTGGCGCGGGTTTTAGGCTAAAGTCAGACGCACTACCACTACCAGTTAATGGGGCACTGCTACTCATTGCTGCACCTACCACACCAGGTAATTGCCTGATCATGGCTTCATCTAATTCAAACTGTTGCGTAACATTTACGTCTTTACCAAACGTCATAACATTAAATAAGAAAATATCTTGCTCAGGGTAACCTGTTTCCTGGCTCAAAAAGCTTATTTTATCTTGAATAATAAAAGCGGCATTACTGACAATCGCTGTTGTAATTGCTATTTGGATCAGTAGTAACATAGCGCCCACTTTGGAGCGACACAGTGCATGAAATATAGGTTTGATCTCTAACATAGTGATAGCTCCTTTATTGGCTTTTTAAGTAAATAGCAGGATTAGTGCGACACACCAGCCAAGCAGGGTAAAGCCCAGCAAGAATACAGGTGGTGATAGCAATAAGTGGTGCGCTTATAAGCATCGTTAAATCCATTGTTGCTAATGATGAATAATAATCATAGCTTTGACGTACGCCTAATAAACCTATTTGTGCGAGCACGATACCAAGCAGCCCACCAAAACAGCCCAGCATTGCAACTTCGACTAAGTGTTGTAAAAATATTTGGCGTTTGCTGGCTCCAAGTGCACGGCGAACACCCACTTCAGGCGCGCGACGCAAAAATTTAGCTAATAAGAGTCCGAGTATATTTGCTAAGCACACAGCTAAAAACATAAAGCTTAGTGCCACTAAAATTTTATTGTCTTCACTTACAACATCGTTGTAGGCCATCCATTGTTTTACGTCACGCAATGTGTATTGAAGCTCTTTTCGATTAAAACGACCATTTTTTTGTTGGTCTTGCATATAGGCAAGTAAGTAGTCTTGGTATTTATTTTTTACTTTTTCATCGGGCAATTGCACCCAAAACTGAATCCAAAACCTCTCTGATTGCAGTTTATCTTTAAAGGTATGAGTAACCTCATGTTTCCAGCCGTTAGTATTACCCCAATTATTGAACTCATTCGCTTCAAGCAAGCTAAAAGGCATAAATAGCTCTTCAGTATCGTTAAAAGCACCGTTATTTAAATCATAGTATTTGGTTGTTAATTGCCAGTCAGCGATCACCCCAATAACTTCGTAACTTAGATCGTCAAGATAGATCATTTTTCCGACGGAGTTTTCACCTGCAAATAACTTATCATTGATTTTTTCACTCAGTACAACCACAGGCGCAGCAGTTTGCTCTTGCTGTTGTGTCCATACTCCACCATAGATGAATGGTACATTGAACATGTTAAAGAAATCAGGCGTTGTTAAACGAGCACCGCCAATAAATGGCTTTAACGTATCTGAATTAAGGTGCACTGAAAATCCTGAACGTACCATAGCCACTTTGTTTGTTTCTACAGGGGCATTTAGTAGGTTTACCGCATCCTGATAGGTAAGCTGTAAAGGCATGTTGTCGTATTTCCACCAGGTACGGCCTTCATCCATGGTTTGTAATTGCACGTTGTATAATTGACTGCTTTTTTCAGGAATAGGATCCGCCGACATCATGTGGTAAACACTCAAGCTGGTCATGGTGATACCAATACCGATTGCAATTGCCAGTACCATTAAAAAGCTGACTAATGGCGTGCGCTTAAAGCTACGCCAACTTAAATCAAGATAATGTAATAGCATAAGTTACACTCCAGCCACATTTTTAAGATTTTGCGCACCTTGGTACAAGGTAAAGTCGGCAAGTTGACCATCGACTACTTGAATATTACGCGGTGCTCTGCGGGCAAGTTCAGGGTCGTGAGTCACCATAATAATGGTGGCGCCATCGCGATTAATTTGTTCAAGTAACTCCATAACTTGACGTGCCATAAGGCTATCGAGGTTACCAGTTGGTTCATCGGCCAATAAAAAGCGCGGTTCACCTGCAAGTGCGCGGGCAATCGCTACGCGCTGCTGCTGACCACCCGATAATTGTTGTGGTAAATGTTTTGCCCGTGAGGCCAAACCGACTTGTTCTAAGCATTGTTCAATACGGCGTTTTCGCTCGTTGGCTTTAATGCCACGATAACGTAGCGGTACTTCAATATTTTCATAGAGATTCAAATCAGGGATAAGGTTGAATCCTTGAAAGATAAAACCAATTTTTTGATTGCGTAAGTCAGCGCGTTGGTTGTCATTAAGCTTGCCTACATTAATATCATCTAAAAAATATTCACCGTCGCTAAAGGGTTCTAACATACCGGCAATATTTAAAAAGGTGGTTTTACCTGAACCGCTTGGGCCTGTAACGGCAATAAACTCGCCTTCATTAACGTTTAAGTTAAAATCTCTTAGTGCGTGGGTTTGTACCATTTCAGTTTGGTACATCTTACTAATATTGTTCATTTTTAACATGGTTGGGATCCTGTTTATATCACTTAATTTGGTTGTTATCGTTTAGGTTGTTAGTCTTTAGCGTAATAATATAGTGTCGGCTTGCTTAAATTCGCTGTAGCTGGAAATGATTAACTCATCACCTGGCGCTACACCTTGTAAAATTTCAACGGCGTTAATGCTGGTGGCACCAATGCTGATAGGAATTCTGGTAGCAGTATCTCCGGTTACTTTGTAAGCCACAGTGCCACCTTGTTGCATAAATGCACCGCGTTTAATCATCAACACATCGTCACGGTTATCTAATATAATACGTGCCGTGAGGCGTTGATTTTGACGGATGTTATCAAGTGGCTCATCAAAACGGACACGGGTGGTGACTTCGCGATTATTAACTTCAGGGGAGATCGCAGAAAGTACACCCATTACAGTTCTAGCGCCGAGCTTTAATTCAACTTGCATCCCTAAACCCAGCTCGTTGGCGTAACTTTCAGGTACTTGTAGTTGAGCTTCAAAATTACTTAAATCAACTAAAGTCATCAGTGCCTGGCTTTGTATAACGGCTGATTTCTCTTGCACTAATAAATTCCCGACAATACCGGTAACCGATGCTTGAATAGATAAGTTATTAACTTTACGCGTTAAATCATCAACGACTAGCTGTTGGCGGTTAACATCACTTTGTGCTGCTTGTAGCTCAAAGGCAAGGGTGTCTTTAGCAAGTAAAGCTTCTTGTTGTGCATGTTTAAATGTTAATTTTGCACGCGCTAACTCATCAACCGCTTTTTCTAAATCAATTTGACTGATAAGGTTTTTTTCAATTGAAAGTTGGGCGCGACGATTTTCTCTATCCGCTGCATTGAGCTCAACTTGAGCCATATCGAGTGTTTTACTTAGGCTGAGTGTTTGACGACGGGCTTCTAAGTGCTTGCGTTGTTGCTCTCCATGTAAACGTTGCAAAACAGATTGTTGTTGTTTTAATTCGTTAGTTAATTCAGGGCTTTCTAATGTGGCTATAACATCACCTAGTTGTACTTTATCACCAGCTTTAACTTTTAAATCTACAAAACCACGTTCAGGGCTGTATACCTGAGGCGCATTTGCAGCAACTATTTTGCCACTTGCGGCTACGTCTCTTATTAACGTATCAATAATCACAGTTGCTGTATTTACGCGTTTAAGTTCTACAGACACGCTTGCAGAGGTCTGTGCAATAAAAACTTGGCTACACAAAACAATAAATAACAGCAGAGTCAAAACAATGATCAACGGCTTCTTATAGTTAGTTGTAGGTTTTACGCTTACATCTTGTGCGCTGGTATCTTTGATCATTTTTATCCCTTACTTAAAATCAGCATAACTAAATTGGGTTGCTTGCTTTAAAGGCAAAGCCACGAGTGAATGGCTAGGCATGTGATTTTTCAAAAACAGTGATCATGTATGCAACTAAAATCATGGTAACTGGCGAAACTAAAAAAATGCTTAAAATAAACATGGTGCTGTCCATTAACTATCATAAGTTTATTATCCGAAAAGCATGCCAACATTTAGGTGTTTGATTTTATTGTTTATTATTTTTATTTTGTATTTTTTAACTGTCCGCGGACAGTTAAAGTGTCCGCTGCGGACATGCATGCTTTGCGTTGAGGTAAAGAGGGGCGCGGTTAAGTTCTTAAACTTGCAGGGTCAATCAGTATTAATTATGCAGTAAAGCTACATTTTATTATTTTTATGCATTAGTTAGCTGCCTTTTATAAATAACAATTTGCGTCTAGATTAGAGCCAGCGCTCTACAGGTAAGAGTAACGCTGCTCAAGTGTGCAAATTAAATGGCAACTATTTAGGCTAAAGAAAATATATCGATGAATGGGTTAGTGAATATTTATTCACTTTTTGTGCGGTTTACGTTTACGTAAACTGTACTGTTTTTATTTTGTGATTTTACAACTTATTAATTATGACACCAGTGTCATAAAAAAATAATGACCAAAATATCGCTAAATGTTAAAAAAAGGCGTGAAATAAAAAGATTGTGTTGTGGTGAGAAATATTCAAGAATGTGAATATGTATTCAAAACACTATTGACTCAATGTACAATTGGCGATAGTTTTGACTGTCTGCTAGCAAACCGTCGAGAAGGTCATTCATAGCTAGCTGTTGTAGCAAGGGGAGGGGTCTATGTTATACGACTCAAAATTAGAAAAAGATAATTGTGGCTTTGGCTTAATAGCCCAAGTTAATGGTCAGGCAAGTCATCGCTTAATTCGTACAGCGATCACGGGTTTAGACCGTATGGAACACCGTGGTGGTATATCTGCCGACGGTAAAACAGGCGATGGCTGTGGTTTATTATTACAAAAACCAGACAGTTTCTTCCGCGCTATTGCCGCTGAAAAAAATTGGCACCTGGGTAAAAATTATGCTGTAGGTATGATTTTCCTAAATTCAGATCCAGTACTTGCGCAAGCTGCTAAAGATATATTGAGTGAAGAACTCGAAAAAGAAACCCTCAATATTCAAGGTTGGCGTGTAGTACCAACTGATGAGTCATGCTTAGGGCCCATTGCAATCAAGCAATTACCAAAGTTTGAGCAAATCTTTGTAAGTGCACCAGAAGGTTGGCGTCCTAAAGATTTAGAGCGCCGTTTGTATGTTGCGCGTCGTCGTGCTGAAAAGCGTTTAAGCGAAGACGACGGTTTTTATATTGCCAGCTTGTCAGGCTTAGTGACTATCTACAAAGGCCTAATGATGCCGGTAGATTTACCTAACTTTTATTTAGACTTGGCTGATATTCGCATGACTAGTGCGATTTGTGTTTTTCACCAACGTTTTTCAACAAATACACAGCCACGTTGGCCATTAGCACAGCCATTTCGCTATTTAGCGCACAATGGTGAAATTAATACCATTCAAGGTAACCGCCAATGGGCACGTGCACGTTCATATAAGTTCTCATCGCCACTGATCCCAGATTTACAATCAGCAGCACCGTTTGTAAACGAAACGGGTTCAGATTCATCAAGCTTAGATAACATGCTTGAGCTGTTTTTAGCGGGCGGCATGGATTTGTTCCGTGCTATGCGTATGCTTGTGCCACCGGCATGGCAAAAAAACCGTGCAATGGATGATGACTTACGGGCATTTTATGACTTTAACTCAATGCACATGGAACCATGGGATGGCCCCGCGGGTATTGTAATGTCTGATGGTCGTTTTGCTGCGTGTAACTTGGATCGTAATGGTCTGCGCCCTGCGCGTTATGTGATCACCCAAGATGGTTTTATCACACTTGCCTCTGAAGTGGGTATTTGGGATTACACCGCCGATGAAGTGGTTGAGAAAGGCCGAGTCGGTCCAGGTGAGTTACTTGTAATAGATACTCAGCAGGGGAAAATTTGGCATTCTGATGAAATTGATCAGGATTTAAAATCTCGCCATCCATACAAAGCTTGGCTTGAAGAAAACGTTAAGCGTTTAACCCCGTTTGAGCAATTATCAGAACAAGATGCAGGAAATCGTTCATTTGATGACGAAACCTTGGCCAAATATCAAAAAATGTTTGGCTACACCAATGAAGAGCTTGATAGCGTTATTCGCGTGATGGGTGAAATTGGTCAAGAAGCAACGGGTTCTATGGGGGACGACACGCCATTTGCAGTGCTCTCTGAAGGTAACCGTTCTTTATTTGATTACTTCCGCCAGAAGTTTGCACAAGTTACAAATCCGCCAATTGATCCACTGCGTGAAAATCACGTAATGTCGTTGGCAACGTGCATCGGTAGTGAGCAAAACGTATTTAATGAGACCACAGGTCACGCTAAGCGATTGCAGTTTGATACACCTATTTTGATGTATGCAGACATGCAACAATTACTCAGCGCCGATCAAGCGCACTACAGTTATTGCAAAATAGACATTACCTACAACAAAGATGAAAATCTGGGCGATGCGGTAGTTCGTATTTGTGATGAAGCACAAGAAAAAGCGGCTGCTGGCTGTGTCATGTTGTTTTTAAGTGACCGTAATTTTGATGAGAATCAATTACCAATTCCTGCGGCTATGGCGGTTGGTGCGGTGCAAAAGCGTCTTGTTGATAACAATTTACGTTGTGAATCAAACATCATTATTGAAACCGGCAGTGTGCGCGACGCACATCAGTTTGCGGTATTACTTGGTTTTGGTGCAACGGCTATTTACCCATACTTAGCGTATGAATCACTGGTTGCGATGAGCGATAATAAAGTGATTAATAAAAGCTATTGTCAGGTTACTTTGGCGTATCGTAATGCGATCAACAAAGGCCTGTACAAGATCATGTCAAAAATGGGTATTAGTACCGTGGCATCGTATCGTTGTTCAATGTTATTTGAAGCAGTAGGCTTATCAGACAGTATTGTTGAGACGTGTTTCCACGGTGTAGCAAGTCGTATTAAAGGTGCCTGCTTTACTGACTTTGATGATGACCAACGCAAACTGCATACTTTAGCAATGAGCAAACGTAAATTATTAAGCCATGGGGGCTTATTAAAATATGTTCACGGTGGTGAGTACCACGCGTACAACCCTGATGTAATTCAAACGCTGCAAAAAGCAGTGCGCTCAGGTGAATACACTGATTACAGCGTGTACGCTGATTTAGTGAATAAACGCCCAATTGCTACATTACGTGACATGTTATCGCTTAAACTGCCAGCTGAAGGCATTAATATTGATGAGGTTGAGCCTGCAACTGAGCTATATAAGCGTTTTGACTCTGCTGCAATGAGTATTGGTGCATTATCACCAGAAGCGCATGAAGCACTTGCAATTGCAATGAACCGTTTAGGCGGGTGTTCAAATTCAGGTGAAGGCGGCGAAGATAAGCTTCGTTACGGTACGGAGAAAAACTCACGTATTAAACAAGTTGCGTCAGGGCGTTTTGGTGTAACACCGCATTACTTACGCAGTGCTGACGTTATCCAAATCAAAGTAGCGCAAGGTGCAAAGCCAGGCGAGGGTGGTCAATTACCGGGTGAAAAAGTAACCCCGTATATTGCAAAGCTTCGTTACTCGGTGCCGGGTGTAACCTTGATTTCACCACCGCCGCATCACGATATTTATTCGATTGAAGATTTAGCCCAGCTGATTTTCGATTTAAAGCAAGTTAATCCAAAAGCGTTAATTTCAGTGAAACTGGTTTCAGAGCCAGGTGTTGGCACTATCGCAACCGGTGTAGCAAAAGCGTATGCTGATTTAATCACTATTTCAGGCTACGACGGCGGTACCGGTGCAAGCCCGCTTACCTCGGTTAAATATGCAGGTAGCCCATGGGAACTTGGTCTGGCTGAAACACAACAAGCGCTGGTTGAAAATGGCTTACGTCATCGTATTCGCTTACAAACAGATGGTGGTTTAAAAACCGGGTTAGATATCATCAAAGCCGCTATTTTAGGTGCTGAGAGCTTTGGTTTTGGTACGGGGCCTATGGTTGCATTAGGCTGTAAATATCTACGTATTTGCCACCTGAATAACTGCGCGACCGGTGTTGCAACGCAAGACGAAACGCTACGTCAAAAGCATTACCACGGCTTACCTGAAATGGCGATGAACTACTTTAAGTTTATTGCTCAAGAAGCGCGTGAAATTATGGCAAGCCTAGGGGTTGTTAAATTAACAGACCTCATTGGCCGTCTTGATTTGCTTGAAGCGATTGAAGGTAAAACGGCGAAACAGCAAAAAATTGACCTATCGTCAGTGATTGCACAGCCTAATAACCCAACCGGTGAAACGCTTTATTGTAGCGCGCCTAATACGTCTCATTACTTAGGTAAGTTAAATGAAACGCTATTAGCAAAAGCGCAACAAGCAATTGATACCAGCAGTGGTATTTCATTAGTCAGTCGTATTTGTAACACTGACCGTTCAGTGGGCGCGATGTTATCGGGTTATATTGCCGATAAGCATGGTAACCAAGGGATGGCAGCAGATCCTGTATCAATTGAATTACATGGTACAGCGGGTCAATCGTTTGGTGTTTGGAATGCCGGTGGTCTAGAAATGACGCTAGTAGGCGATGCCAACGATTACGTTGGTAAAGGCATGGCGGGCGGTAAGCTCGTTATTCGCCCACCGCTAGGGTCTTCGTTTAAAAGCCATGAAGCGACTATCGCGGGTAATACCTGTTTATATGGTGCAACAGGCGGCAAATTATTTGCAGCAGGTTGTGCAGGTGAGCGCTTTGCTGTTCGTAACTCAGGTGTGCAAGCGGTTGTTGAAGGCGTGGGTGATAATGGCTGTGAATACATGACCGGTGGCGTTGTTTGTGTACTAGGTAATGTAGGCGTTAACTTTGGTGCAGGTATGACCGGTGGTTTTGCCTATATATTGGATGAGCGTAATGATTTTGAAAAACGCATCAATCCAGAGCTTGTTGAAGTCGTGCTATTAGATGAGCTTGCGTCACATCAAGAACACTTACGAGGTCTAATTGCTGAGCATTTGGAGCTAACCGGTTCAAGCCGTGCAGAAAACATTTTAGCCAGTTTTGAAGCGTATTTACCAAAATTCAAACTTGTTAAACCGAAATCAAGTGATGTGAAAAGTTTACTCGGGCATCGCGCTCGCAGTAGTGCTGAACTTCGTGTTCAAGCACAGTAAGGGGGTAGTATGAGCGAAAATGTATATCAATTTATAGACGTGCAGCGGGTTGATCCCCGCAAGAAGCCAATTTCATCACGTAAAAAGTCATTTGTTGAAATTTACGAACCCTTTTCAGAGAAGCAAGTAAACTCTCAGGCCGATCGTTGTCTTGATTGTGGTAACCCATATTGTGAATGGAAATGCCCAGTACATAACTATATCCCACAGTGGTTAAAGTTAATTCGTACAGGTCGCATTCTTGAAGCAGCAGAGCTGTCACACCGTACAAATAGTTTACCGGAAGTGTGTGGCCGCGTATGCCCACAAGACCGCTTATGCGAAGGCTCCTGTACGCTTGACGAAGAATTTGGTGCTGTAACGATTGGTAATATTGAAAAATATATTACCGATACCGCGTTTAAAATGGGCTGGAAGCCTGACATGTCCTACGTTGTATGGACAGATAAAAAAGTAGCTATCATCGGCGCAGGCCCTGCGGGTCTAGGTTGTGCTGATATTCTGGTGAGAAATGGTGTAAAACCCGTGGTATTTGACCGTCATCCAGAAATTGGTGGTCTGCTAACGTTCGGTATTCCATCGTTTAAACTTGAAAAAGAAGTTATGCAAAAACGTCGTGAAATTTTCACCGAAATGGGTGTTGAATTTAAACTCAATGTTGAAGTTGGTGTTGATATCACGATGGATGAAATATTGGCAGAATACGACGCAGTATTTTTGGGAGTGGGGACTTATCAAAGTATGCGAGCGGGCCTTGAAAATGAAGATGCACCAGGCGTTCATGATGCACTACCGTTTTTAATTGGCAATACAAACCGCGTAATGGGTTACGACGAATCAAATCAAGAATACCTTGATATGGCAGATCAAAAAGTCGTGGTACTTGGAGGTGGCGATACAGCGATGGATTGTCTTCGTACCTCGATTCGTCAAGGCGCAGAAAAAGTAATTTGTGCTTATCGTCGTGATGAAGAAAATATGCCAGGTTCAAGACGTGAAGTGAAAAACGCCAAAGAAGAGGGTGTTGAATTTACCTTTAACGTGCAACCAACAGGTATAGTACTAAACGACAACGGCCATGTAGCAGGCGTACAAATGGTAAAAACCCAAATGGGTGAACCAGATGAAAAAGGCCGCAGCCGCGCAGAAGTAGTACCTGGCTCAGAACATGTGATTGAAGCCGACCAAGTAATAATGGCATTTGGTTTCAAACCACACAAAATGGACTGGTTAGAAAAATACGATGTAGAGATAAATCACTGGGGCGGCATTAACGCACCAGAAAAAGGTGAGTTTACACATCAAACAACCAACCCAAAAATCTTTGCTGGTGGTGATATAGTGCGCGGCTCAGACTTAGTAGTCACCGCAATCTTTGAAGGGCGTAACGCCGCCGAAGGGATCATGGACTACTTGAAAGTGTAACGCTTTGAAAGTTTAAGAATGTAAAAAGCAAGCCTACTGGCTTGCTTTTTTTATGCATTGGATAATAGCGGGTAAGTTGTAAGTTGTAAGTTGTAAGTTGTAAGTTGTAAGGCATAAGCTTGCTCGGTGTTAAACTAAGTAACGTAGGTTGGCTTGAGTACCACGAAACCCAACGAAAAAAACCAACCAGTTAACACCAGTTTTTTACATTATCGATGTCTTAAATCAGCCACTAAACCACTATAATACCTTCTAAAACGTCCATTAAAACAACACCAAACCCTCTTTTTATATTTTACGTAAAATCAAAGTAACCGATTGAACCAAAAATAGGAACTCAGCTATTGTTGAACTATCAATAAAAATAAATTAAAAATGAGTTATTTTACAGCCTCGTTAGTTGCTTAAGTATAACGTGTACTCAATCTTGGACAGGTTATAGTTTTTAATTAAACTTGTCTTATTAGTTGTACAACTTAAAGTGAGTTAATTATGAGAATAGTGTCTTTTACTGAAGCAAGAAATGGGCTTAAATCTGTACTCGATCATGTAGTGAATGATGCAGACTATGCAATCATTACCCGCAGAGATGCTGTCGTTATGTCAATGGATCATTACAACAGCTTAATGGAAACCGTGCATTCGGGTTAAGATGGGTGTCATCCTAAGTTCCATTTCAAAGAGCTAAAGTCATGGAATAACCTTAAAGGGTTTATCACACGAGATCCACACATTGCCGAATCATTGGTTTGGCTGAGCATACTGCAAACACTTATCAAGCGTTTTATCTGCCATAGTGCGGCAACTATGTTTAAGTGTGCGATCTCAACATTTAGAGCGAGCAAGTGCAGTTATCTTTGGTTGGATGATATTCTAGAATGCATGGAGCAAACACGGTGCAGCCACAAGATACACCGTGTACTAAAGCTACTAGCGGAAAATTGTAAGCGTCAATCCATTGAAAAAGAGAGTGAAATTTGCCGTTTTAAAATAGGAAGTTACGCGATCAATGTTCCTTAAGAACTAAGCTATGAGGTGTCGTTAGCTATACGCTTACCTTATATTCTATGTTAAGTTACGAACATTTTCATAAAAGATAATAATAACATGTGCGTAAATAATTCTGAAATGAACCCAAAACTTAGCCTCTTAATGCAATCATTTTACCACGTCGCAAACCTTGGTAGCTTTAGTAAAGCATCCCGTATTTTACGACAATCACGGAGTACTTTAACTAATCACATCTATGAGCTTGAATCAATCTATTCGATAAGATTAATTAATAGGACAACCAGAAGTTTTTCACTTAGCGAAGAAGGGGAGAAATTATTAGATAAATGTCGGGAATTAAACTATTTACTTCAGTCAAGTAATGAACTCCTATCTAATTTTTCAAACAATGATGCTGGTGGTCTATGCATTAAAATTCCCACTGTACTTGATAATAAAAACTTTCATACTCTACTCAGAAAGTTTAAAGAAAAGTATCCAGGAGTTATTTTAAAAATATTAGTAGATAATAATGTTTGTGACCTAGTAAATGAGAAAGTTGATGTAGCACTTCATCTTGGAGAATTACAAGATAGCAGCTACATCTGTCGCACTATAACGTCTTTTGACACCTACGTTGTAGCTAGTAAATCATTTTGGGATAAATATGATTATCCTGTGCATCCGAACCAGCTAAGAGATTTACCGTGTGTAAATTATCGCCACTGTAAAACTGGTAGTAAATGGGGCTTTATTGAAAATGGGCATGTGTTTTTGGTAGACATAGGAGCCTCTCACATATGCGATAGCGATGAAATGCTCATGTCATTTGCACTAGACGGCTCGGGAGTTACTACCCTCTTAGATTTTACATGCTCTGATTTGATTGCTGAGGGTAAATTAATCCCCTGTCTAACTAATTGGACCCATAAAGTTAAGCTACAAGCTTTATTCCTAAAAAGAGAAAATACACCACCTAGGGTTAGGAATTTTTTAGATACATTAGTAGATTTAGCCCCTTTATTAAAACCATAGATAGGGGTGGCATCCTATAATTTTCAAACATTTTTACTCAGGACTCTTTTCTAAATCCATTAACCCAACCTGCTTAAACTTTACTCCATTCGCCACTTTCCTAACATCTGTTGTGCAAGATTGTGCACAATTACCTGTGTAACATACAGAAATTGCAGTGAATTTAGTTGCTTTATTTTTTGAGAGTATGGTTTAAAAGGAGGTTAAATAGTGTTTCCAATTCAAGAAAATACTAACGGTAGAGGGCTTGAGATAGATTTTGAATCTTGCAGCTTGTTACAACAAAAATTAGAAAAACAGCTGAGTTTATACGATCAAGAAACTCAGCCTTATGTAATTAGTGAGTTAGTTAAACAAGTTATTAGAAATGAAATTATTGACAAAAAAATAGACCTTTCTTTAATAGAAAATTTTGAAGAAGATGAGCGTTACGATTGGATTTTATTCAAGAACTGCTTTGATACTTCTTTTATGCCATTAACTCCGATAAATGATACACCTCCAGAAAATGAGTCGTGGAAAATTCCTGCAGCAATCCTCATGGGGCTAATTTCATCAACTGGTCACAAAGTGGCAAGCTATAAAGGCGAAATGAAAGGTCGTTTAGCTCATATGGTTATGCCAGCCCTAAATAATGAAGTATATAAAAGTCGTTCGACTAAACAGTTGATGCCTCATACCGAGGTTGTAAATGGTTTATGGCCTGAAGAAATATTCTCGAACAATGCAGGGTATTGTATAGCTCCAAATGTTTTTGGATTAGCTAGCATTAGAAACCCAGCTAAATGTGCGACACGAGTTTGGTACTTAGAAGATATTTTGAAAAGCTTACCATTTTCTGTAGTAAGAGATTTAATGCGGCCAGAATTTAGTACAACTAGCCAATCTAGTTTCGATGTTGAACATAACTTAGAGGGAGTTAGTGTAATTTCCCAATACGGAGACCGTCTGAGCATTCGATTCAGCTATTCAAAACTCAAAGGTGACACTATACGAGCTAAAAATGCATTGAAACGCTTAAAAGAATATCTAGATGATGCAAATAACGTAGATAGGCTCGTTGTTGAGCCTGGGCAAGTGCTGATTCTAAACAACCGAACATTATTACACGGCAGAGACGATTTGAAAAATGACTCATTTTACGATGGAAATGATCGTTGGTTAATAAGAATGTATGGGTTTAGTCATGATGGCTGGAAAAAACTACCTAAAAAAGAACATTTACAACATGTAGCTACTCTATAAAAGGAAATTAAATATGTTATCCCCTTTAGTCGGAAGTGATAGATACTTTGATGCTAAAAATGAGCCTATATTATTTAGTCACGGTTCAGAAAGTTCTATATTTGACCAAAATAACAAAGAATATACGGACTTTGTTTTAGGTTTGGGACCAGTAATATTGGGTCATTCAGACCCTGAATTTATCTCTAAAATTACATCAGAGTTGAAAAAAGGGCTTTCTTATCCAGGCTTTTCAGAAGTACATACACAGTTAGCAAGCGTATATGAAAGTGTGTACAAGTCACATAAGGTTGTCTCAATTTTTAAAACAGGTTCAGAGGCGGTCACTGCAGCTATACGTTGCGCTATGATCGAAACAGGACGAAAGAAAATAATCCGGTGTGGTTTTTTGGGATGGCATGACACACAACTTGCAAAGACACCTAGTTGGCATGAATGGCCTGGTAGTGACAAGCGTATACAAACACGGTTCAAAACTGGAATGCGCGGTATTGATGATTCAGAGCAAGTATTTAATTGGTTAGATGGGGACTTGGATTACTTAGAATCGCTTTTAAGTATACACGGTTCACAAGCTGCCGCATTTGCTATTGATGTCTACCAGTTAGCATTTATTCCCTTAGAAACATTTAGTAAGGCCCTTAAACTTGCTTCAAAATATGGGATTAAAATTATAATAGACGAAACAAAAACTGCAGGTAGAGGGAGCGCTGGTGGCTATATTGATACATCAAAGTTTGAAGCTGACTATATTGTCTTAGGGAAAGCGATAGGAAACGGTCTTCCTTTATCAATCCTAATGGGTCAACCAGAGCAATTGCAGATATACCGTGAAGCAAGAATTGGTGGCACTCATACAAAGGAAACTCTTTCGGCAAGTGCAGGGATTATAGTTGCTAACATTATGCAAGAGCGGAACGGCTATGTAAGAATTAAAGACGCTTGCCAAAAGGTAGTTGATACTTTTAACAAAGCTATTCAACTTTCAGGGACAAATGAATACTTAAAAGCTGTCCCACTATTAGACAATACTTTATTTGACCTTAAATTTTCAGACTCGATGATAAATAATTACACGTCAAGAGAACTCTTAAAAAAGGAGTTCATAACAAATGGTGTATTTGTTTTGCAGGGGCATAATTCATTCATTTGCTTGGCTCATGAATCAATTGATTTTGAATTATTAGAAAGTAAATTGCACTCAGCGTTATCAAGCTGGAAAAGCACCCTTTAATTAAATTATTTGTTGGATTAACACGATGAACTCATTAAATGTTAAAAATGACCTTGAAGAAATACTTTCAAATTATTCCTCTGAAGGTTCGGTTGAAATTCAGTATAAGCAGAAAATGCTTAATTTTTTAAGAGCTAACGAAAACCCAATATATCTAACTAATACAGCTGGCCATTTTACAGCATCTGCTTGGATTGTATCTCATGACGGGAAATCTGTTTTACTAACCGAGCATGCTAAATTAGGTAAGTGGTTTCAGTTAGGGGGCCATATAGAAGAAGAAGATAGTAGTTTTTTAAATGCTTGTTTGCGTGAAGCTATTGAGGAAAGCGGTATCGTTGGTTTGACACTGGATGGTTCTTTCATAATTGATTTAGATATACATGAAATTCCAGAATACAAAGGTATTAAAAGTCATCCACACTTTGATGTGACTTGCTATATCGTAGCTCCTGAAGATGCCAAAGTAAAAATCAGTCAAGAATCAAAAAATTTAAAGTGGGTTCCCTTAACGGAAGTCAAAGCTTTAACTGATGACGAAGCTATACACAGAATGGTAGATAAAACTTATTGCATTGAGTGCGCCTACTGATGTTCAAAGGTCACTTGAAAGCAATTATTGCTAACGTGATTTGGGGGTCTTTGCCGATATACTTTTATTTTATTGGCAAGTACCCCCCCTTAATTTTACTGTCTGTTCAGATGATTTCTACCTTTCTAGTCGTCTTATTATTCTTATTAATAAGCAAAAGAAATGTATTTTCGTTTTTAGAGCTAAAACTCAGTATTGTACCGGCGTGTTTATTGACAATTAATTGGGGAGGGTATGCGGTTGCAGTTAAAGCTGGCTATGTTATCGAAGCAAGTTTTGCATACTTAATATTACCAGTACTTCTCCTTACTGTTGGGCATATGTTGAGTAGCGTTGCTCATAGAAGTTCAATTATTTGTATATTATTATGCTTGGCGATTGTTGCATTCGAGTGCTATCTCAAAGGCGTTTTCCCGATTATAGGGTTTGCTATAGCAGCACCATTTGCGGCCTACATACTTTGGCACTCTAAGTATAACTTAGAGCCTGTAAAAGCATTATTCTATGAAACTAGCTTAATGCTTCCTATCGGAATAATTATACTTCCATTTGTTAATTTTGCGCTTATTTCAGATTGGGAGTTAATTGAAATTTTATACTTGTCAATTCTAGGGATACTTACTGTGCTTCCTCTATTATTGTTTGTAAGTTCAACTAAGGTGGTTAGCTTTGACATACTTTCAATATACCAATTACTCTCACCTGTTCTTGGAATATCAATAGGTATAGTTTTATATAATCAAAGCATCGAAGGACATACATTTATATCGTACTCAGCATTAATATTTGTATTAATTTCATATAATTTATATTTATTCAGCACAAAGGCTAAAAATCATGTATGAAGACCTAATGTTTAAAGTTCTTAAAATAGCAAAAGATGCATCTAATATGATTGAAGCATCTAAAAAAAATGCTAAATTCTCTCT
This sequence comes from Pseudoalteromonas neustonica, assembly GCF_001653135.1. Lineage (GTDB taxonomy): Bacteria > Pseudomonadota > Gammaproteobacteria > Enterobacterales > Alteromonadaceae > Pseudoalteromonas > Pseudoalteromonas neustonica. Next base: position 1,334 of record NZ_BDDS01000016.1, on the reverse strand, counting down.
TAAAAATGATAGCTCATACGTAAGTGAAGTTGATATTAGTGTTGAAAAGTTTATAAGCCTAAATTTAAAATCAATTGATCCCAACACGCCAGTTTATGGTGAAGAACTTGGCTCTGAAGGGGTTGAATCAGAGGATACTTATTGGCTGATCGATCCAATTGATGGTACTGCTTGGTATAAAATGGGTATACCCGTTTATGGTTCGCTTATAAGCCTTATTAAAAATGGAGAACCAGTTATAGGTTGTATTAGCCTACCAGGTATTAACAAGGTCTGTTATGCATTCGAAGGAGGTGGGTGCTTTGTTGAAGAATATGATAAAAGTGAAAAAGTACCTACAGAGTCCTCTGTAGTCAATCATATTAAAGATGCAACTATTTCAGCGTCTGGGATACATGGGACCTCAACTTGGTTAGAAAATGGCTCTACCCCATGGGAATTGCAAAGAATATTTAAGGATGCAAAGTTATTCAAATTTACAGGTGATTGCATACAGCATGTACAAGTAATTCTAGGTCAAGTTGATGCGGCGATAGATACTATAATGAAGCCTTGGGATAGTGCAGCACTAATCATTTGTCTAAGAGAGTCTGGTTCAGTGGTAATGAATTTACACGGTTGTACTAATAACCTAATATTCAGCGAAACTTTATTATCTGCATCATCAGAAGAACTAGCTCTGGAGATTGTCGAAAAAATAAAGCCATTGGCGCGTTAAATAGCTTAGACATAATAAGTCCGCAGGTCATTCCATGTAATAAATAATTGGAGCCTGCAAAAGTATAAATAATCATTGGAGTACACAGATTACTGCACTACAAGTTGATATGGAGCAGATTCTTGTAAAGTTTAGTAACGAGGCTGTAAAATAACTCTAACAGCCAAATTCAATTAAAAAACGAGCTCCTACAATTAACTCTAAGCGTTTTTAAAGCACTAGGCAATGCATTTAGGACCCACAAAACTGGCTGTTTTTCTTAAAAAAGAGTAATTCTACAGCCACAACGAGGCTGTAGAATAACTCTAACAGCCAAATTCAATTAAAAAACGAGCTCCTGTGATTAACTCTAAGCGTTTTTAAAGCATTAGGTAATGCATTTGGAACCCATAAAACAGGCTGTTTTTCTTAAAAAAGAGTAATTCTACAGCCACAACGCCCGCCTAACACGCAATGTGTTGGCATGGCTTTTTGCGTTGTTTGCCAAAGCCATGACAACTTAACATTGTCGGAGCTAAGGCGCTTGTTAGGTGTTTTTATCACTTTTGTCTGGAATATCATTACATAAAGCACACTCTACACCTTTACGTGATTGATATAATCTTGAACATATAAA
>NZ_BDDS01000015.1 GCF_001653135.1 Pseudoalteromonas neustonica | reverse complement strand
ATGGCTTCCTGAAGGTCGATGCTGACATAGGTTTATCCATTAACAATCGCGAGTAAAACATCCAACCCGTTGGGTGATACATTTTCCAGTAACAACGTAATTGATTCAGTACACTATCTGATACAACAACATAGCGTGACTTATCTCCTTTACCATGTTCAATTAAAATGGTTTTACGCTGTCCATCGATGTCTTGCACTTTAATACGCAGCAGTTCGCCAATACGCAAACCACAGCCATAACACACCACTATCAATGTTTTTAAACGCATATCCGTGCAACTTTCTATAAGTCGACGAATATCATCACGCGATAAATAAGTAGGTGCCCGAGGTTTCGCTTTAGGCAAGGCTATGTCTAAGTTCAGTGGGCGATGTAAAATATTCTTAAACAGAAACCAAATGCTGTTTATTTGTATTTTTTGACTCGCTCTGGAGAGCTTGCGAATGGCGGGATCTTTAAAAAAGATATTCAGCTCATCATCAGTAATTAAATCGAGTGGTTTATTAAAATAATGGCTGAGTTTAAGTAAATGCTCGCAGTAACTTTTACAGGTACTTTGTGAATAACCACGGTAGGCTATTTCAGTTTTGACTTGTTCAATGAGTGTATTCATGACTTACCTCCAAGTTATGGGATAACCCAAGGTAAGTGTGGCTCAAATGGTCAGAATAGGATCTCCGCGTAGCGGCTTAGTTCAACAATTTAATAGTGCGCTCATCGGGCATATTTCTGCCGACTTAACGCTCATTTATCTACTTTATATAGTTTTAACAAATTACCTAAGGTATTACTATCACTAAGTTTTCTAAAACTTTAAAGCAAAGTTAAACAGAACAATATGCGCTCAGCGCTCATTTTCATGAATATATGCGCAAAGGGCTGTTTGGCCAATCAATTAACTACGATATTTAGCCAATCTCGATGGCCGCTTATCACTCAAAGCCGTCATTTAGTTTAATCTTTCATCGTTGGGTTTCGTTGCCCTCAACCTAACCCACAGTAGTGAATTAAACGCCGAGTTGATTGGGCTTTTCCTAGGGCGTGTTGACCTTTCGTGATTGATTTTGCAGCTGTATGTTTGGTTTTTAGGCAAGGCAGAGCCTATGTAGTGTGGTTATTCCCCATTAATAGGCGATAACGCAGCATAAATGCCAAACATGCGCTGCCCTCCGGGTTCTTTCTAGGGACAATTAACTCTTTGTTGCTCGGTTTTTACTTAGCCCACTAGGTTACAAACCTCGCGCCGCGATTAAATTTCCCCTAGATTGAACAAATTTCAATCCACAAAGGTCAACACGCCCTAGCGCCCAGAATCTAGCAGCTAGGCTCTTTTTCTTCCCAATTTAATGACTAGCTTGCAAGCAATTAAGCCACTCATCGGGTTCGGCTAAAATAAACTCTAAGTGGTGGTTCTCTTTGGTGATTATTTTGATTCCCGCGGTGGTTATGGGGATTAAACCGCCAGCTTTACCTGAACATTTCTCAACGCGGGAAATATTATTAAGTTTGATGGCATAACTGCCTAAATTAAGTTGTTTATTTAGGGCTTCAAAATGCAGTAGGTTATCAGTGAGTGTTAAACGACCATCTGCTTTAGCAACACCCAGTTGTAATGTTGCATAACAGCGTTTGAGCTGTGTGAGTTTGGATTGTGCTGCTGTCATTATTCATTCCATCGATTTTTTATTTTATTCAGTGTAAGTTGCACAATTAGATGTGTCAATTATGTAAATTAATTGTTTTTATTTGTATTTTAAAATAAGCACTTACAAAAAGTTTTTTGCTCTGTGGTGTTGTTTTTTCTGCTTATTTACTTTTAAAAAAGCATAAACGACTAACGCCATTTGCATGGCTAATGCACAAAGAGTAAGTAATAGCTCTATGCGGTTAGCAGCCCTCGTTGGTAAATATAATTCGATAAACCATGCGAGGATAAGCATAAAAATAAGTGATGCATGTAAATAACGCTGTAACATTATTTTAAATTGCAGATGCTTCCAGCGGCTAAATACTAAAAGTAATGTACTCGCTAATGGGGTTAATAATATACAGCTAAACGCTGCCATTAATAATGGTTGCAAGGTGTGTGTTGTTATCATTATGTGTCGTGTCTTTATTTTGTGGTTATAGTCGCTTTGCAGTACAGCCATACAAAGCTATGTTTATATATTTTTTTAGCTAAAACGTTTTTAAACGTTAAGCTAAATAGTCATTAAGCGTGCGCCATTATAAGCTCTTTGGCGTTAGCTTTGGCGGTTTTACTAATGTTATCGCCACCAAGTAGGCGCGCTATCTCATCAATTCGGCCATGTTTATTCAGTGGAAGCATGGACGTATAGGTTTCTCCATTTGCAATTTCTTTCGCTACAAAAAACTGTTGATGCCCAGAGCTGGCCACTTGCGGTAAGTGAGTGACACAAATTACCTGAGTAGATTTGCCTAGTTGTCGTAAAAGCTTACCAACTGCTGATGCTGTGGGGCCTGAAATACCTACGTCAACTTCATCGAAAATAAGTGTTGGCGTTACTACTTTTTGTGCAATGATCACTTGAATAGCTAAGCTAATACGTGATAATTCACCACCAGAGGCAACTTTTGATAATGGTTGTAATGGTTGCCCTGGGTTGGTTGACACTAAAAACGAGACATTATCAAACCCTAGATTGTTAGGGGCTTTGTCTGGTTGCGGTGATAACGCAATTTCAAATACGCCATTTTCCATTGATAAATGCGCCATACTTGCACTGATCAATTCATTTAATGTTTGTGCAGAAATAAATCGGCTGTCACTTAAATTTTGTGCTGCAAGTTGGTATGCGTCAAATGCGTTGGCTATTTCGCTTTCTAGCTGAGCTAATCGGGTAGAGTTGTTGCTTATTGACTCAAGCTCTTGCGTTATATTTTGGTGAAACTCAACCAATTGCTCAGGTTTTATATGATGTTTACGCGCAAGGTCCATTATGCCTGCTAGGCGTGCTTCTACTTCATCAAGGCGGGCTGGATCAAGATCTGTTTGCTCGCCATAGTTGCGAATTTCACGGCTGGCTTCTTCAACTTGTACTGCTGCCTCTTCAAGTAATGCGGCAACACCTGATAAGCTTTCGTCAAAACTAGCAAGTTCAGCAAATTGCTGTGCACTGTGTTGCAGTAGTGAGCATGCATTTTGTTCTTCATTTTCATACAAGCTTTGCAATTCACGTTGGCACGCGTCGATGATGGTTTGGCTATGGCTGAGCTTATAATGTTCGGCTTCAATTTGTGTAAATTCATTTTCTTGTAAAGCAAATTCATCTAGCTCAGCCACTTGGTATTCAAGTAGTTGTTTTTGTGCAGCTTGCTGTAATTGTGCTTGTTCAAGAACCGTAAATTCTTTTTGTAAATTATGATAATTACGATAGTGCGTACGTACAGTATCCACTAATGTATGGTGTCCCGCGTAGGCGTCAAGTAGCTGTAACTGATGTTCGCTTTTTAGCAGATGCTGATGAGCATGTTGCCCGTGAATAGAAATTAAATGCTGACCGAGCTCTTTAAGTTGTGCTGCGGTGACAGGGCTGCCATTAATGTAGCTTTTGCTTCGCCCGTTTTTGCACACTACACGTCGTAGTAGGCATTCTTGCTCATCATTAGAGAGTAAGTTTTGCTCTAAAAATTGCTTAGCGAAGGGCAGTGAGGTCAAATCAAACGCGGCACAAACTTCAGCGCGTTCAGTGCCAGGACGAACGGCTGAGGCTTCAGCACGTTCACCTAAACACAGTGATAACGCATCAATAGCGATAGACTTGCCGGCACCTGTTTCACCAGTTATAGCGGTCATGCCACTGTGCCATTCAGTGCTTAAATTACTTACAATCGCAAAATTTTTAATTTCTAACCCAATTAACATACTGTTTATCCATCCAGTCAATTAACTGTTAATTTATACAGTGTTTTGGGTTTTTGCAAATAAATTTTTATTATTAAGCTAAGTTTATTTCTTGTGTGTCTATTTTAGGAGGTGAAATAGGAGGTGTAATTTCAGTTTGTTCTGTTGCGTTTGAATAGTCCTCGTTATCATTATTTTGCAGCTCAGGAGATTGTAAAATTTTGATCAGGGAGGGAAGTATTTCACGATAAAACCCATGGTTATAAGCAATACCAGCTTGGGGTAAGTCTGCAACAAAGTAATCTAACTTTTCGGCTAATGCGTCACGCTCACCAGTCACATAGGTTTTTGCAAGTTCACTGCTTATAGTGCTTATTAATGACTCTATAATTCCTTCTAGGTACAATAAATTTTCATCAGTGTGTGGCTGTACAACAAAAAAATTACTGGCGATAACTTGAGTGCGTGCGATATATTTTGGGCGTAGTATTTTTGCGTCACTAAACTCATTGAGCTTTGCTTTCAAATTGTTTGTCACTTCTGTGACGCGTGCATTAAATAACTTTTTTTTCGCTTCGACCGCTTTTCGACGGTTATTCTCAATCACCAAATAACTGCCAAGCAGGGTGATAAGTAATAATATGGCAAAAAATACAACGTAAGTCATTGTGTCGAATTCCCTAATATGGGTATTAAATTGATTTTAGCTATTTTGCAATAAAGTATGGGAAACCGCAATAGTGTTAATACAAACGACTACCCCAATTTAATTTGGTGCGCAGTACGTGGTAATAAGAGTAATCTTTAGGGTGAATAAGACGTAGTTTTTTGTCTGCTTTTTTAATAACCACTTCGTCCCCGGGTAAAACAGCTAATACAACATGGCTATCACAACTAACTTGTAAGCTATCCGTATTTTCTAAACTGAGTTTTAAACGCACTTCATTATCAGCGTCAACAACTAAAGGGCGACTTGATAGTGTATGCGGAAACATTGGCACCAGTGACATTGCATTGAGCTCAGGGGTTAATATTGGGCCACCACCAGAAAGAGAGTAGGCGGTCGATCCTGTTGGCGTAGATACAATAAGGCCATCTGAGCGCTGCGAAAACACAAAGTCGTTATTAATGAAGGCTTCAAACTCAATCATATGGGCGACTTTATCGGCATGCAGTACCGCTTCATTGACTGCTGAATTAGCGCTTTTGAGTTCACCATGGCGGTATACTTCAACTTCTAATAAAAAGCGTTTTTCTTCAATATATTGGCCGCTTAATACTTGCTCTAAACTTGGTTCAAACTCTTGCGGATTCAAATCGGTCAAAAAGCCCAAATTACCCCGGTTAACGCCAATTACAGCCACATCAAAGCGTGCTAACACTCTCGCGGCACCAAGCATATTTCCATCGCCGCCAACAACAATCGCTAAATCGGCTTGCTCGCCAAGTTCGATCAATTTAACGAGTTTTTCTTTTGGAACGCCAGCTAGTTGATGCCCTGTACGTTGCTCCACAATAACATTAAAGCCAAGTGCGTTTAAAAATGTATAAAGTCGCTGTAATGTTGCAGCTGCGCCATCGTGATTTGCTTTTCCAATTAAGCCTATGGTTTTAAACGGTGATTCCATGATGTTTACGCAAATAGTTATAATATTACTAGAGTAACTCAAAAATGATCGCTTTGAAAACATCGGTGCCTTGAAATAACTTCTCTTTGCCCCGATATACCTTGTATGCAGCAAGATGTAGAAATTATGAATTTAAATCCCCGAGATCAACAAATATTTTCAGCGGTAATGAGCCTTTACTGTAATGGTGAAGGGCAGCCTGTGGCGTCTAGCCGTATTGCTAAACAAAAAGGCATGGCTGTGTGCTCTGCGACAGTGAGAAATGCCATGTCGCGTCTTGAAAAGATAGGCCTGTTGTACTCACCGCACACTTCCGCTGGGCGCGTGCCTACCAATGCCGGGTTCGATTATTGGTTGAATGAGTTTTTCCCATTGACTGAAATTGCTCAGTATTGGCAACCAGCACAGGCGCAACTAGTCGAAATGGCGCATGGTATTAGTCAGCGCTATCAAGTGTGTTGTTGCGTTGGATTACCACAGGTTAGTTCGCAACAAGTGTTTAGGGTTGAAGTGCTAGACTTTGATGGTAATGACTGGCTTATTTTGTTGCTAGATCGGGCTGGGCAAAGCCATAATATTTGTATTCATAAGCCAGATGACGCGTCAGATACAATACGCTATCAATTTGCTACGTGGCTAAATACAGTTTTTAGTCAACAAACGTTGATGGAAGGATTGTATCGAATGCAAGCAATGGCGAATACCGCACCACGAAACTGTCATGATTCATTAAATCAATGGACACGTGAATTAAGCCAAAAGTTAGGCTCAGACAACAGTATTGTTGTGGGCGAAAATTATTTATATCGTCAAATTGATTGTGAACAAAGTTTAAATATCGGTGTCTCATTTTTGAACTTTGTAGAAGATAAATTAGCGTTCAAAAATGGCGTGTCGGTTTTAAATACAGCGCAATTGCCTTTTACTGATTGCGATGAGTTAATGGTGATAAGTGTGCCTTATTTTCAAAATCATGAATACCAAAGTCGTTTTTGTGTAATTTGCCCTAAATCGGCGCAAATTGAAGCAATCATCCAAGAATTTAAATTAATCGAGTCACCTGACTCTTGAATCTTTTGATTCAATCCCCATAATTACCGCAATTGAAAAGAATTGGAGCATTTAAACTATGTCTGAGCAGACAAAATCACCAGAGCAAGAAGTTGAACTAAACGAAGAGCTAGAGCAGATGAAAGCAGAAGTTGAAGCCGCTGTAGAAGCTGCCGATGCACATGAGGGCGAAGAAGTAAGCCCTGAAGCTGAAATTGCTATGCTGTATGCAGAGCTTGAAGATGCTAAGCAAACAATCGCTGATCAAAAAGATGGTGTAGTTCGCGCTGCTGCAGATGTTGACAATATTCGTCGTCGTGCTGCACAAGATGTAGAAAAAGCACATAAGTTTGCACTTGAAAAGTTCGCTAACGAATTATTACCTGTTATTGATAACTTAGAGCGTGCTATTGAGTTTTCCGATAAAGAGAACGAAGCCTTAAAGCCATTGCTTGAAGGTATTGATATGACAGTTAAGAGCTTTAATGATGCGGTTGCAAAGTTTGGTGTTGAAATTGTTAACCCACAGGGTGAGCAGTTCAACCCTGAGTTTCATCAAGCCATGTCTATTCAACCGAGTAATGATGTAACACCTAATACTGTTTTAGCTGTTATGCAAAAAGGTTATACATTAAATGGTCGTTTATTACGCCCTGCAATGGTAATGGTATCTAAAGCTGCTGACTAAGCAATGCTTAAAGTAACAAAATAAAAATGCCCGTTATAAACGGGCATTTTTTTTGTTTCGAGCTCGATGCCAAAGCTGGGCAATTAAAGTAAGTACCAGTGCGCTAAACATTAAACTTGAGAAGGGGACCGCACTTTGCGCATGCATAAGCGCGAGTATGGGGCCCACTAATGCGCCACTGCCAAATCTAAGCGTACCGATGACAGCCGTTGCTGTACCAGATTTTTCTTCAAATTCCATTAATATTAGCGCATCTGCGTTACTTGCTGTAACACCTAAGCTCATCATCAAAGGTGCAATTGCGGCTACAATAAAATACAACGATAAATGTAAAATACTAAAGGTGAGTAATGCGCCGCCTGAGATAAAGCCTACCGTTAATCCGTAGTAGAGCATTTTTCGTGAGCCTATACGCGGCACTAGTCGGGTGTTTAAAAAATTACCCACCATTAATGCCATCACATTAAAAGCGAAGAGTAGCCCAAAAAGTTGTTCTGATACTTTGAAGTAGTCGAGGTACACAAAAGGCACCGCTGTTAGAAAGCAAAAGAAACCGAAAGACACAAACATTGAGCTTGCTATATCAGCGCGGGTATCTTTATTTTTAAAAACTGTTTTATAGCTATCAAAAAATAACGCAAAACCTTTTAAGGGACTTTTGAAAATAGGGATATCAATTAAATAAATTTGCACTAAAGCTAATATGGTAAAGCTGTAGCTGGCTAGAACTAAAAAGATGGTTTGCCAGTGAGAAAGCCCTAAAATTAATGATCCAACAGTGGGGGCGACTAATGGCGCAACCATCATAATCATTGATACGTAAGACATTCCTTTTGCGGTATCTTTTTGGTAAATATGGCGAATGATCCCGGGCACAACCACGGTAGCAGCAGCGCCGGTAAAAGCTTGTACGATTCTTAAAAACCAAAATAGATGAATGTCACTGCAAAATGCCAGCGCTAACGAACTGGCACCAAATAAAGCCAACCCGACTTTTGCAAGTACTCTGCGTCCAATTTGATCCGCTATAGGGCCAAAAAATAGCATCCCAAGCGCATAACCGGCTAAATATAGGCTCAAAGATATTTGTACATTTGGCATTGTGGTATTTAGATCGTTAGCAATGACTAACATTGCTGGTAAATACATATCAATAGCCAGTGGAGTGATGGCAACAATACTTGCTAATAAGGGAAGTAGAATACGTTTATTTAAATAGGCAGCTGAGGCTTGCATCACGAATCCATCCATCTGAAAAAGAAGCGCATTGTAGCAGTGCCGAACACCCTTGTGTACTTAGTTTGGCTGATATTGATTGCCTTTAACATCGGTGTAACATATGTTCCTTTTTATAGAACTTATGATGATGTTAAATTGATAATTGGTTTGTTATTCTATAGGGAATCAAATTGTGATTTTTGGAAATACAATGAAAAAATTAGTTATAGCAATCCTTGCAACAGCGGTACTTGCCGGTTGTAAAACATCGCCGACAGGGCGCACGCAAATTGCACTTTACTCAGATCAGCAAATGAGCCAGATGGGTCAGCAAAGTTTTGTTGATATGAAAAAGAATCAAAAAATAAATAATGACCCAAGAGTTAACGCGTATGTGAAGTGTATTGCTGATGATGTCATTGCTGTTTTACCACAGCAATATGCAACTCAGGCTTGGGAAGTTGTTGTATTTGAAGATGATTCAGCGAATGCATTTGCATTACCAGGTGGTTACATTGGCGTGCATACGGGGTTATTAAAAGTTGCGAAGAACCAACATCAATTAGCAACAGTAATAGGCCATGAAGTAGGCCATGTAATTGCAGAGCATTCTAATGAACGTGTTTCACAAAGTGCATTGCTCCAAACCGGTATGCAAGTTGGCGGCGCTGCACTTGATATGGGTAATGTACAATATCGTGGCGAAATTATGCAGGCATTAGGCTTAGGTGCGCAGTATGGCGTAATTTTACCATTTAGTCGCTCACACGAATCAGAAGCTGATGTAATCGGTTTAGATTTAATGGCGAAAGCGGGCTTTAACCCTCAGGAGTCCGTGACACTTTGGCAAAATATGAGCCAAGCAGGCAGTGGCAATACACCTGAGTTTATGTCAACTCATCCATCACCGAGTAATCGTATTAAAGAGCTGCAAAATAAAATGCCTGGTGCATTGAACGAGCAAAAAGTAGCGGGTAAAAACCCGCAGTGTAACCTGTAATATAACAAGCCTGTGAATCAATATTTACAGGCTTTTTTAAAATCAAAAGACACCGAAATGCTTATAACGGGGACGTTTTGATTACGGCTTATCATCAATGGAATAATAAAAATAGCGAGTTAACAATGAAAAAGAACATGGCATTTATTACAGTCGCGAGTGTACTCTTGTGTGCATGTAATAGCAGCCCAAAACAACAGACTAACCCGTCTAACCCCGTAGAACAAAACAATAAGGCTATTTCGCTTACGCTAGACACTGTTGATTTTGCTTCTGATACAGCAGGTGCGAAAGTAAAAGTGGAGTGTTTGATGTTAGAGCGTTTAACGACTGCTATTTTAAAATCATCACAAAGGTATCCTTTAGTCGTTAAAGAAAGAATAGCTGGAGTCGCTCAAACAGAATTTGTGCTAAAAGCAACGTACACAAACGTAAATGCGCACAGATGGGTATTTCCATCTTTAAGGCCTAGTTCGTCGGCAACGGTTAAAGCTGAAATACTCAAAAATGATCAGGTTGTCGCCACTATTAGTAAAGAAATTGGCTCAGGTGCAGCGTTTGGAGCATGTGATCGACTTGAAAAAATAGCCTTAGCAGGTGGCCGCTACATTTCAAAATGGGCTGCAAAACAGAATTACAATTAAATCGCTTAATATTATTAAAAACGTGATTATCTTGTCAAAGGAGGTAATTCAGTAAATGAGTTATTTCCTTATCGTTATTACAGCTCACTAATTTAATGTAATTTACCCTCTTAAATATTTAATTTGCCTTTAAATACTTTAGTTTGCACTAAATACAGGTACTTCTAGTGAGTTTTTCTGTGATTAGATATGTGCATAGCTGTATGTATACATTTACAATTTGAAACTCACTATTAACCTTTTGCTTACAGTGGGGTGTTTGCAAATTATAATGTAAAGCCTTTATAAAGCAGTCTATAAAAAAGGGGGGTTGCAAATTTAGTATGGATCATTATAACTTTTTCTATTTCATTTAACGCAGTAATTGTTGGGGGGCTTTAATTTAATCATAAACTTGTTTTGTTTGTAATACGCTCTAAGTTTAGCGTGTACCTTTTAGGTGCTTTTCGTTTTAACTTAATAAATATTATTACAACAATTAAAAAGCAGGAATGAAGATGAAGTTACGTCAATGTATCCCTTTGTTAGCCGCCGCACTTTGTAGCCAGTATAGTCAGGCAGAGGTGAATGAACTACAAATACTACAATACACCAGTGAAGCAAGAAAAAGCACAATAGGTGAGAGCGCTGATATTGATTTAAGTTTTTCCAATCAATATAAAACTATGGCAGACGGGGTTGTGGTTATAAGCCATGAAGTAAGCCACCCTGGGGCCGATTTTATAAAAGTGCACTTTAAAGATTTACACTTACAAGGCAATGCTAAACTGGTCGTGAGAAATGCAGATAATTCTGAACGATACGAATACACCGCAAGTAATATGCGATTTGCTACTTTTGATTCACGTGAAGGTGATGATGGTATCCATTCTTTTTCGTCTATGTCGGTCTCAAATGACAGCGCTATCATAGAGTATTATCCAGATCCCCTTGATGCTACTTCATTGACAGAGTTTGGCCATATAGATAACTATTTTTATGGTACAGAAAGCCACACAGCTCAGTACGATTTGAGTGACGTAGCGCCATCATCAACCTGTGGCGTAAATGAACGTCAAGATGTTCAGTGTTGGGCTAATACTCACCCAACAGAATTCGAGCGAAGCCGACCTATTGCACGCCTTGTTATAGGTGGGCGTAGTTTATGCACGGGCTGGCGAGTAGGTAGTGACAATAAAATGTTTACTAATAACCACTGCGTCGAAACCGCCGCTGAACTTGCATCAACTGAAGTGTGGTTTAATTATCAACATAAAAGTTGCAATGGGACGATTCGGGAGTCGGTTGTTAAAGTGTCAGGAAAAGACTTTTTAAAAACGGACGTCATGCTTGATTACACCTTATTTAGTGTTAACAACTTTTCTTCAATAACCCAGTTTGGGCATTTGGGCCTTGATGTTCGCAGCGGTATTAATGGCGAACGAATATATATACCTCAACATGGTGCCGGAAACCCTAAAGAGCTCGCTATAGAATCTGATCGCGATACTAACGGATTATGCCAAATAAATAATGCCTCAGTGAATGGCCGAGGCACTAACACAGATATGGGCTATTACTGTGACACAATAGGAGGGTCTTCGGGCTCACCTGTTATCGCAGCATCGAGTAATAAGGTAATTGCGTTGCACCACTTGGGCGGTTGTTACAATAAAGGTGCAAAAATTAGTAGAATTTGGCCACAAGTATCTACTTTTTTCAATGGCGTGGTACCCGTTGGAGATAACGCAGGAACAACGCCGCCAGCTGTTGCACGTTTTAGTTATCAATGTGATTTTGAGCAATGCAGTTTTGATGCAACAAACTCAAGTTCATCAGGAACGGTAAACCGTTTTGATTGGCAATTTGGCGATGGCCAAACAAGTAATGGTGTAACTGCCGTACATACATATAATGCAGCGGGTAATTACGATGTTACATTATCAATTCGCGATAGCAATAATCAAACAAACACGATTACAAAACAAATCATTGTCAGCAGCGACTCTCAGCCTCCAGTAAATAAATTAACCAAAGGGCAGACGATTAGTAATCTAGCCGGTAATAAAGGCTCAGAAATACGTTATTTTATCGATATTCCATCTCAAGCAACGAACATAAAAGTTACCACGTCAGGTGGTTCAGGTGATGTTGATTTATATGTTAAAAAAGGCAGTAAACCAACGTCAGCTAGCTACGATTGCCGTCCGTATCGAAATGGCAATAATGAAACATGTAGCTTAAATACTGGCCAAGGTCGATACCATATTATGCTTAAGGGGTATGCCAGCTTTAGTAATGTCAGCATCTTAGCAGATTATGATATGCCTACAACGACACCTACGCCTCCACCAGGATCAGGTAATGGCTCAAGTTCAATCATTACCTCACGTGCTTATGGGCACCCGGGTTTATGGAATAAATATACGTATACAGTTCCTGCAAACAAAAGTAGCGTAACGATAGAAACGTCAGGACAAATAGGTGATGTTAATTTATACGTAAAAGTAGCGGGCGAGGTTAGTCTGACTAGTTATGATTGTAAGTCAGTAACGAGTGGTTCAGCACAGACATGCACAGTGCCTGTTACATCAGGACAGGTGCTTGCTATTGGGTTGTATGGTCAATCAGCATACGACTGGGTGAAAGTGTCAGCAAATACGCAATAACCATTGATGGGTTATATCAATCTGGGTAGATATGGGGTCTATTTAATTCGTTAAATTGTTCAAATATTTATGCTGATTGGTATTAATTAAGTTAGATATAAGCAACGTATTTTAATACGTTGCTTATATTATAATATTTGACGTTAAAAGGTCCATTCTACATGAAGTTGTGGCACAGACTCATTGGTATCAGTGCCTAGCTTGTTATGCCAGTATTGCCATTCTAAACCTATTAAGAGTGTGTCTTTTTTCATATCTATGGCATTGCCCAAATCCCAAGTAATAATTGGCTGCGCTAAAATCCACGCTTTAACATCATTGCCTAATTCATTTTCGCGTTCAGCAATGTATTCAATGTGGCCTGTAATATTAAAGTGTTGAGAACCAATCGTAAATGGATACCCCCACGCAATATCAAGCATCCAACTATTAGTTTCACTTGGTGCACCACCACGTGCAATACCTTCATTATCATCAATGTAGGCGGTCACTAAGGTCGATAAAAAGCTAAACCCGGGTGCTTGCCAATTAACTTTTACCCCGGGTAAGTATTTTAATACTTTAGCCTCTCCTGAGGCATTAAACCCAGCGGTTAAACCGACATCAGAAATGGCACCAAATGAAAAGTCATTACCAGATATTTTAGACAGGCTGAAAGTTGAATACCATTCGCCGTAAAAGTCACGATCTTGGTAATCATCTTCTAAATCATCATTTAAATAATCAATGAAGAAAAAGTTATCGCCGTAATCGTAACCAGATGCATGTTGTAGAGAAACATTGGTAGTGCCTGCTTCTAATGAAGTGAATGGGTTTGTAATATCACCACGATTTATATGTAACTGGGTTTTGCTCCAACTAGCTGCAAAGCTTGAAGTGCTTAGTATGCAAAGCGTAATTAAAGGTAAAGATGTTTTTAAGTTCATAACGTTATGCTTAATGGAAAATTCAAAGCAAAGTATAGCAGCTGCGCCTAGAATTGGGCGCAGCACGGGATTTATTATCTTTTATGCTTTATTTCGACGTAAGCAAATTACAGTGATGGCGGTAAACGCCAATATAAAACAGTAGTACGAGGAGGTTGATACTTCCCATGGGCTAATTTTAAATGTTGCACCTAACAGTAAAGCTTGTGCGCCATAAGGCAGCGAGCCTTGTGTTACACAGGCAAAAATATCCAACAAGCTTGCTGAGCGTTTACCACTAATTTTACCATCATCGGCTAGCTTCTTAGCGATAGGACCTGCAACAATAATCGACACAGTATTGTTGGCGATACACATATTGCTGGTCATTACTAATGCGGCAATACCAATTTGATCTGCTACCTTACGGTGCCATTTGGCAATTACCTTGGTGATAGCCTGAATTTTATGCGCTATATAATCAAGGCCGCCGTTAATACGGATAAACTCAGATAAGCCACCTATAAACATTGATAACAAGAATATCTCTTGCATATCGGTAAAGCCTTTATAAATATCTTTTACAAAGCTTGCGCCTTCATAACTGCCCGTAAAGCCCATGAGTGCGGCGAAAATAATACCACTAAATAACACCACAAAAACATTAAAGCCCATTACGGCTAACACTAAGATAAACGCATAAGGAAGCACTAACCAAATGTTGTAATCGCTCGTTTCAACAGCTTGCGCAGCTGGTGTTAAATAAAATAATAAGCCAATTGTTAGCGCTGCAGCAGGCAAGGCTATTTTTAAATTTTCGCGGAATTTATCTTTCATCTCACAACCTTGCGTACGTGTTGCGGCAATCGTCGTATCTGAAATAATAGATAAATTATCACCAAACATAGCACCAGATACAATCGTACCGGCCATCAATGCAGGGTCAATACCGGTTTTAATTGATACGGCATAGGCGATAGGGCCAATCGCGCCAATGGTGCCCATTGACGTTCCCATTGCTGTAGAGACAACCGCAGCAATTAAAAATAAACCAGGTAAAAGAAAGGCTGGTGGAATAAGCGATAAGCCCGCATTAACAACGGCATCAACACCCCCAGTGGCACCCGCTACGGCAGAAAACGCACCGGCAAGTAAATAAATCAAGCACATGGTAATGATGTTGTTATGGCCTGCGCCTTTTATAAAGGTTTCGACACTGTGGTTGATGGTATTTTTATTAAGGATAAACGCTAGCATAATCGCAGGTAAAATCGCGACGGGGGCAGGAAGTTGATAAAAGGCGTAATCAACCCCTTGTGATTGCAGGTATAAACCAGCACCTAAAAATAAGGCCACAAAGGTAAGTAGGGGGAGCAAAGATAATTTTGCTGTTGTTTTATTAAATGCTGGCTGCATCATATTCCTCGTTAGATAACTCATTACAACAGCCAAAGCTTCCCTCTTTTAGCTGAATTTAGTTGTTTGTCTCATCAAAAAAGATAAGTACCTCAACAGCGCCCGCAAGCCAAAGACCAAATCGGCGCAAATAAGGAAGTTTAAATGTATAGATGGCTAAAGTCTATGGGTATCTGTTATTATTATTTTAAAGGGTTACCTGACTATTACACGAGTTTTAGATAAAATCTAGCGAACTCAAACATGCATAGGTTAATAACATGAATCGAATCGGCGTATTTGGCGCAAATGGAAGAATGGGGCTGGCATTAGTCGAAGCCGCACATAAAAATAATAATGCAGAGCTTGGCGCAGCCTATGTCCGTAGTAGTTCGCCCTTACTTAATTTAGCGGTTAATCAGTTAAATAGTGCAGCGCCAGTTGCTATGGACTTTAGTGATGAGCGTAATGTTGAAGACATTGATGTACTAATTGACTTCACATTGCCTGCCGGTATGCGTGAGCACTTAAAGACGGCCATCAAGCAAAAAATCCCAATGGTTATTGGTACTACCGGTTTAAATGATGATGACATGCAAACCTTACAAGCGGCAGCACAGCATATCCCGATCGTATTTGCGCGCAACTATAGCGTAGGTGTGAATTTACTGCTTAACTTAGTACAAACCGCGGCAACAAAGTTTGGTGATGACTTAGATATCGAAATTTTCGAAGCGCATCATCGCCATAAAATAGATGCGCCATCAGGCACTGCGCTGGCTATTGGCGAAGCCATTGCAGAGGCAAAAGGCTGGGTACATGATGATGTTGCGGTATTTGATCGTAGCCAAGTAGAAAAAGAAAAATCGCAAAATGAAATTGGTTATTCGGTGCTTAGAGGGGGGGATATAGTTGGTGAACATACCGCATATTTCGCAACTTCTGGCGAAAGGCTTGAATTAACTCATAAAGCCAGTTCGCGAATGACCTTTGCATTAGGCGCAGTAAGAGCTGCAGGCTGGTTGAAAAATAAGCCTGTAGGACTTTATGATATGCAAGATGTGCTTGACTTGAAGTAGTTTAGTTGCATTTTTGGGTGTTTGGTGGCTTTTTTAGCTAATAAGGCTTATTTCTGCTAATTATTGAAATAGGGTTAGACCTAAAAGCCAAATTACTATAAAATAGCGCTAATTTGCCAAAAATTCATAATTGCGTGTTTCCAATCGCTATAAACGGGTAGTAAAGCAAATGACTTTACGCCCGTTTTTTACTGTTAGGAGGTTAACTTGACTAAATCCGCTCTGTTAGTTCTAGAAGACGGCACAGTGTTTCGCGGTACTGCAATCGGCGCCGACGGCATGTCTGTCGGTGAAGTAGTATTCAATACGTCTATGACTGGTTATCAGGAAATTCTGACTGACCCTTCATACGCGGAACAAATCGTAACTTTGACGTACCCACATATCGGTAATACGGGTACTAACAGCGAAGACGAAGAAGCGAGTCACATTTGGGCTAAAGGCCTTGTGATCCGTGATTTGCCACTGCTAGCAAGTAATTTTCGTAACGAGCAATCGTTAGATGATTATTTAAAAGAACGTAATATCTTAGGTATTGCAGATATCGACACCCGTAAACTGACTCGTATTTTGCGCGATAAAGGCGCTCAAAACGGTTGTATTGTTGCCGGTGACGAAGTAGACGAAAACCAAGCGCTCGCAGCTGCGCAAGCCTTCCCAGGCTTAAAAGGTATGGATTTAGCGAAAGTAGTCTCAACCAAGGAAAACTTTGAGTGGCGTGAATCAAGCTGGACATTAGGCGAAGGGTTCAAAACTCTAAACGCAGCCGATGAAAAGTTTCATGTTGTTGCTTATGACTTCGGTGTAAAGCGTAATATTTTACGTATGCTTGTAGATCGTGGTTGTAAATTAACCGTTGTACCTGCACAAACCTCGGCAGCTGACGTGTTAGCACTAAACCCAGATGGTATCTTCTTATCGAATGGCCCGGGCGATCCAGAACCGTGTACATACGCCATCGATGCAATTAAAACCTTCTTAGAAACTGAAACACCTATTTTTGGTATCTGTTTAGGTCACCAATTGCTAGCTCTTGCCTCGGGTGCAAAAACAGTGAAAATGAAGTTTGGTCATCACGGTGGTAACCACCCAGTGAAAGACTTAGACCGTGGTGTTGTGATGATCACAGCGCAAAATCATGGTTTTGCTGCTGATGAAACAACGTTACCAGATAACCTTCGTGCTACGCATAAGTCGTTATTTGACGGTACGTTGCAAGGTATCCATCGCACCGATAAACCAGCGTTTAGCTTCCAAGGTCACCCAGAAGCAAGCCCAGGCCCACACGATGCAGCCCCATTATTTGACCACTTCATCGATTTGATGCAAGCGCGTAACAACTAATTAGACCGGAGTAACAATGCCAAAACGTACCGACATAAAAAGCATTCTTATCCTAGGCGCTGGCCCGATTGTAATCGGCCAAGCCTGTGAATTTGACTACTCTGGTGCTCAAGCGTGTAAAGCACTCAGAGAAGAAGGCTATCGAGTTATTTTAGTTAACTCAAACCCTGCAACAATTATGACTGATCCTGATATGGCTGATGCGACGTACATCGAGCCAATTCACTGGGAAGTTGTAGAAAAAATTATTGAAAAAGAAAAGCCTGATGCAGTACTGCCTACTATGGGTGGCCAAACAGCATTAAACTGTGCACTAGAATTAGACAAGCATGGTGTTTTAGCTAAACACGGTGTTGAGCTAATTGGCGCAACGGCTGATGCAATCGACAAAGCAGAAAACCGCGAACGTTTTGATGTGGCAATGAAAAGCATCGGCTTAGAATGCCCACGTGCTGAAATCGCTCATTCAATGGATGAAGCAAAAGACATCATCAAGCGTATTGGCTTACCGTGTATTATTCGACCTTCTTTCACTATGGGCGGCACCGGCGGCGGTGTAGCGTATAACTTAGAAGAGTTTGAAGAAATTTGTGAGCGCGGTTTAGACCTTTCGCCAACTAACGAATTACTGATTGATGAATCACTCATTGGTTGGAAAGAATACGAAACAGAAGTTGTTCGCGATAAAAACGACAACTGTATTATCGTGTGTACCATTGAAAACTTTGACCCTATGGGCGTGCATACAGGTGACTCGATCACTGTTGCACCAGCACAAACATTAACCGATAAAGAATACCAATTAATGCGTAACGCTTCTATGGCGGTTCTTCGTGAAATTGGTGTTGAAACAGGTGGTTCAAACGTACAGTTTGGTATTAATCCTGAAGATGGCCGTATGGTTATCATCGAGATGAATCCTCGTGTATCACGCTCATCTGCACTAGCGTCAAAAGCAACAGGTTTCCCGATTGCTAAAATCGCGGCTAAGCTTGCGATTGGCTACACGCTTGATGAATTACAAAATGATATTACTGGTGGTAAAACACCTGCGTCATTTGAACCATCGATTGATTACGTCGTAACAAAAATTCCTCGCTTTAACTTTGAAAAATTTGCCGGTGCAAACGATCGTTTAACGACGCAAATGAAATCTGTAGGCGAAGTAATGGCGATTGGTCGTAACCAACAAGAGTCGTTACAAAAAGCATTACGCGGTCTTGAAGTAGGCGCAACGGGTTTTAACCCAATTGTGGCACTTGATGACCCTAAAGCGAAAGAAAAAATCATCCGTGAACTACGTGAACCAGGTGCAGAGCGTATTTGGTACATCGCCGATGCAATGCGTCATGGTATGAGTGTTGAAGATGTTTACGAATTGACTAAAGTCAACCGCTGGTTCTTAGTACAAATTGAAGACATTTTAAAAGACGAAGCAAAAATTAGCGATGTAGGTATGGCTGGTTTAAATGCTGACTTCCTACGTAAGTTAAAGCGTAAAGGTTTTGCTGACCCGCGAATTGCTGAAATTGCCGGTGTATCTGAAGCTGAGATTCGTAAGAAGCGTCATTTATTAAACATCTTGCCAGTATACAAGCGCGTTGATACGTGTGCTGCTGAATTTAGCTCTGATACCGCTTACATGTATTCAACGTACGATGAAGAGTGTGAAGCGAACCCAACTGATCGTGATAAAATCATGGTTATTGGTGGCGGTCCTAACCGTATAGGTCAAGGTATCGAGTTTGATTACTGTTGTGTTCACGCAGCGCTTGCATTACGTGAAGATGGTTTTGAGACTATCATGGTTAACTGTAACCCTGAAACGGTTTCTACCGACTACGATACTTCAGACCGTTTATACTTTGAACCAATTACCCTTGAAGACGTGCTAGAAATCGTACGTGTTGAAAAGCCAGTTGGTGTAATCGTGCAATACGGTGGTCAAACGCCACTTAAACTTGCTCGTGAACTTGAAGCGAACGGTGTGCCAGTAATTGGTACTTCGCCAGATGCGATTGACCGTGCAGAAGACCGAGAGCGTTTCCAACAATTAGTTGAGCGTTTAAACCTTCTTCAGCCTGAAAATGCAACAGTGACTTCAACAGAAGAAGCGATTTTAAAATCAGCTGAAATTGGTTTTCCATTAGTAGTACGTCCTTCGTATGTACTTGGTGGCCGTGCGATGGAAATCGTGTATGACGAGCAAGACTTACGTCGTTATATGACCGAAGCTGTACAAGCATCAAATGAAGCGCCAGTATTGCTTGACCGTTTCTTAGATAATGCGATTGAAGTTGACGTTGACGCAATTTGCGACGGTGAGCAAGTGATTATCGGCGGCATCATGGAACACATTGAGCAGGCCGGTGTTCACTCAGGTGACTCAGCCTGTTCATTACCAGCACATTCGTTATCACAAGAAGTACAAGACGTAATGCGCAAGCAAGTGACTGATATGGCACTTGAGCTTGGTGTAGTTGGCTTGATGAATACACAGTTTGCTGTAAAAGAAGACAAAGTATATTTAATCGAAGTTAACCCACGTGCAGCACGTACAGTACCGTTTGTTTCTAAAGCGACGGGGGTTGCACTTGCTAAAGTAGCGGCGCGTTGTATGGCAGGTCAATCTTTAGCAAGCCAAGGTATTACTAAAGAAGTTATTCCACCTTACTACAGTGTAAAAGAAGTGGTATTACCATTTGCTAAGTTCCAAGGCGTGGATCCAATCCGTGGCCCTGAAATGCGTTCTACTGGTGAAGTGATGGGTGTAGGCGATACGTTCGCTGAAGCTTTTGCAAAAGCGCAATTAGGTGCAAGCAATACTTTACCACGCGGTGGTCGCGCGTTACTATCTGTGCGTAATAGCGATAAACCACGTATTGTAGAGCTAGCTAAAACCATGACAGATCTTGGTTTTGAACTAGATGCAACCGGTGGAACAGCTGCTGCACTTGAAGATGCTGGTATTGCGGTACGCCGTGTAAACAAAGTATTTGAAGGTCGCCCGCATATTCTTGATAGAATCAAAAATGGCGAGTATAGCTATATCGTTAATACTACCGAAGGTCGCCAAGCGATCGAAGATTCGAAGGTGTTACGTCGTGGTGCATTGCAACACAAGACTAACTATACTACGACCTTGAATGCGGCATTTGCTAACTGTACTGCTAACCAAGCAGACGACCGCAGCAAAGTGACGTCAGTTCAAGAACTACACCAGCGATTGAACTAAGGAAATGTGCCAAGGCCTTAATCGGCCTTGGGATTAAGTGAGAAAAGTATGCAAACAATTCCGATGACAGTTCGTGGCGCAGATTTAATGCGCAAAGAACTTAACGAATTAAAAACAGTTACCCGTCCAAAAATTGTTGCTGATATTGCAGTGGCACGTGAACATGGTGACTTAAAAGAAAACGCTGAATATCACGCAGCGCGTGAACAGCAGGGTTTTTGTGAAGGCCGTATTCAAGAGATTGAAGCAAAGCTTTCAAATGTACAAATCATTGATGTAACTAAGTTACCAAATACAGGTAAAGTTATTTTTGGTACGACAGTAACAATCGTTAATGTTGATACTGACGCTGAAGTTAAATACCAAATAGTTGGTGATGATGA
This sequence comes from Pseudoalteromonas neustonica, assembly GCF_001653135.1. Lineage (GTDB taxonomy): Bacteria > Pseudomonadota > Gammaproteobacteria > Enterobacterales > Alteromonadaceae > Pseudoalteromonas > Pseudoalteromonas neustonica. Next base: position 63,174 of record NZ_BDDS01000015.1, on the reverse strand, counting down.
AGCGAGTATTAAAGATAACCGTATTTCGGTAAATTCACCGATTGCCCGTGGTTTAATTGGTAAACAAGCTGATGATGCTGTGATCATTAAAACCCCGAAAGGCGACGTGGAATACGAAATCCTTGAGGTTGAGTACGTTTAATTACTTTACTGACTTTCACGTTTTATTAAAAACCGATGCTTAGCAATAAGCATCGGTTTTTTTATGCCTATGCTAACCTCGACATTCATTAATAAACTAGGTACGTTAGAAGTAATTGTTTCTTATACTTTAGGTTTTTTATGGAAAAGGTTATTTTCCCTACAGCATTACAAAGTGGCGATAAAATTGCAATCTGTGCGTTTTCTTCTAGTGTAGAAAGCCCTTTCCATAAACGCCTTGATATTGTATTGAATGGTTTAACACTGCGCGGCTACGAAGTAATAGAAGGGGAGTGTTTAAGGCAAAAAAATTGCTCTGCAAAGCAACGTGCAGATGAGTTAATGACTTTTTTGACTGATGATAGCATTGCCGCAATTATGCCACCTTGGGGTGGTGAGCTTGCTATGGAAATACTTCCACACCTTGATTTTAATGTGATTAAAAAGTCTCGCCCTAAATGGCTGGTTGGGTTCTCTGATATAAGTACACTTGCTTGTGTAATAACAGCGAAATGCGGTTGGGCCACATTGCACTGTACAAATTTAATGCAATTACATCCAGACGAACAAGATACTCATTGCTTACAAGTATTTAAAACGCTTGAGCTTGAAGCGGGCAATGAGTTTACTCAAACCCCTGCGGCCTTTTATCAAGGTGATGCAATTAATTATGCACAATCACCGGATGCGTTATTTTCACTGTCAAAGCCTAGCCAATGGCGTTGTCTCAATGTAAAAGACAACCGTGATGTTGAGCTTTCTGGGCGACTATTTGGTGGCTGTTTGGATACATTAGGTTTATTGCTTACGTCACCTTTTTTATCACTACATGAATTTAAAAAGCAGTTCGCGCCGCATGGTTTGGTCTTGTATCTAGAAAATGCAGAGCTTCAGCCGGCAGCTGTATTAAGGTTTATTATTTCACTTAAGCTAAATGATATATTTGGTCTTATTAATGGCTTAATTATTGGTCGAAGTGCGGTTATAAGTACAAAAGAGCAAGATATTGATTATTACCAAGCGCTGGAACTTGCACTCAGTGATCGTTTATTTCCAGTAATAATAGATGCAGATATTGGTCATGTAGCGCCCAATTTATGTTTAGTTAATGGAGCAAAAGTGAAGATCAGTGCAAGGCTTGAAAACACACTCGTTAAAAACGCTAAAATAATAACGTATTTAGAGTAGTACCTTCTTTTGTGAATATTAGTAAATCATGCGCGGCATAAAGCCCCGCCTACGGCAGGTTTAGATCTTTATGCATGTATCGTAGGAGGGAGTTTACCTCGCGCAGCTCTAAGATTGGTATTAACTGTTTTATGCTTAACCAGTTGCACAAAGAGTGGCTTATTAGGGAAATAAGCCACTTATTCATCTAACTTATGCAGAATGTATTAAACATTAACCATACCGTAGTAGCGCAGAGGTTAATTATTTTGAATCCGACATTTGTTCCACTAACTCAACACGTCGATTAAGTTCGCGGCCTAATTCATTTTTGTTAGTTGCTACAGGGGAATAGGGCCCAACACCTTGTGAAATTAATCTTTTTTCAGCGATACCATAGTTAGTAATTAAAGCGTTAACAACAGCATCAGCCCGACGTTTAGAAAGCTCTAAATTATATTCAGCAGAGCCTTTATCATCTGTGTGACCAACAACATACAAACTCAATGCCTTATTTTTTTCTAAAACTTGCGCAATGACATCCAATGATTGTTTAGATTCAGGCTTTATGCCCGCTTTATCGTAGTCAAATAACACCCCATAGATTGAGGCTTTACCTTTTTGCTTAAGTTGCTCTAACACTTTATCGCTATTTGTCTCTATTAACCCAGTTAATAATGGCTCGCTCTGCATCACTACAAGCTGAATACGAGAATCGCCTTCAAAGTTACCTATAAAAAAAGCTACATAGGTAGTTTGGCCATCAACAGTACTTTTCATAACTTGGTATCGAGGTTGGCGCCAGTAATTATAAGCTTGTTTTACAGCGAGCTTATCACCTAACTTTTGTAAATCCTCATCGATTAACCTATCTCTGGTGTTACCACTGCATGTATTTTTTTGACAAGAGAATACCGTTTCAAACCCTGCTTTAACTAAAGCACTTAGATAATTATGATAAATTTTTAGCGTTGACACCCTGTTTACGATATAAGTAATTTTGGTTAAGTCTCCGGTAACGTCTAGCATTGGGAGTGTGTTTGTTTTTGTATCAACAATACCAACAGGAATGCTGAATTCTTCATAATCAACCTGTTTATAATCTTCAATATAACTACTAGGGTAGCGACTTATTAATGGATGGTCTGCTGAGCCTCCTTTATCTTTACGTGGTGCCTTGGTTATCTGTTTATTATTGTGTTTGGTAAATGCGTCAAAATTGGCAGTGACAAGTCCTGATTCAATGTCTTTTATATCCACTGTGGTTAATAATACTCGCGTCGTATTTTTATACTGACCAACAAATAACGAAATAGCAGCATCGAGGGACTCATCCCCTTTTGTGGCGAAAATATAGTGAGGTTGTTGGAATTGATTACCAGAGTTAAAGTAGCTAGACTTGTCAGCTAATAATTTTCTTTGTACATGTCTATCTCCTGAATAACAATCACTTAAAGAACATGTATAAACCACTTTAAAACCAGCATCACTTAACGCACTTTCATAATTTTTTGTTACCTTTAACGAAGCAACATTTTTTATCGTATAAGAGTAATGTCCGGTATCTCCAATAAATTTTTGATATTCAAATTGTTGAGGTCGTTTTTCTTTAGGCACAAATTTTGTAACAAGGCGAGTTTCTTCGCCTGCTAAAATAACTGAATTCTGCAACTTTGCATTTGGGTAGGGTGAAAGTAGGGGCTTTGCTTGTATGCTAAATGTAAAACTTAGAAAAGTAATACAAAGCACACATATTTTATTTATGTTGTTCATGATAATTCCTTTTAATTGATTAGTATTGAGCCTAACCACTCAGCCTAACCACTCAGCCTAATCGCTGAGTGCCACTTAGCTTGTCTTCCCTTTCATTATTGTTGGGTAATCAAGGTGAAATGTAAAAGCGGTACAAAAATACTACAAATTCAACCATTTTTCAAAGTGACTTGAATTTAAATATCATATTAGGGTTGAATTATCAGCTGGATTTGAGCGTTTTTTTGCGCAATTTGCTGGTGAGGTTGACTTCAAATGTAAGGTAGATAGGGTGGATAACGTATCAATTTTTTAAGGGCTATTTTATCTTAAAACACAAATTAACGGTTATTACGAATAAGATTAAAAATGCACAATTGTTATTTTTGTGCATTTTATTTTGGAATTATAGTGATGTGTATTTATAAGCTATAAAATGCTGATCACGTGCTCTTGGCCCAAACGTGATTTTGGTAATTTAGCATTATAGTCGGTTACCGTTTCATGATAGCCAATAGCAAGTGCAACATCACAAATGTATCCGTCGAGTTCATCTGCAAATATTTGGCTAATAAGATGTGGATCTACGCCTTCCATTGGTGTTGAGTCAATCCCTAAGCGCGCCGCGGTATGCATTGTGTTACCCAGTGCAATATATGTTTGTGCTTTTGTCCATGCTTCGTTATTGCCATTTTCATCGGTGTTAAGGTCAACAAATGCGTAAGCGCCAAATGCTTGTTCACGGTTCTCTGCTGGTGTACGACCATTTTTAATATCCGCATCAATAACTCTGGCGTAATCTTCACGGCTGTATTTAGGGTTGTGGGCAAATAAAATAATATGCGAGGCTGTTTTAACATGCGGCTGATTAAACTGAAATTTGTTTTCAAAAGTGTCATGCATACGTTGTTTAGCATGATCTGATTCAATCACAATAAATTTCCACGGCTGCGAATTGATAGATGAAGGTGATAGGCGCATTGCTTCATATAATACGGCTAAATCGTCAGCAGCAACACGTTTGGTTGCATCGTATTTTTTTGTTGTGTAACGAGTATTTAAGTCATTAATAATTGGGTGTGTCATATTTTTTCCTGTAGCGAATAGTTTAAATTAGCTAAACCTTGATTACTTAATAATCGTCATTTCATTAAGTGTAAATGACTCAATTGCACCATCAACAGCTTCAACATAGTCTTGAAGGTGTTGGTTGTTCATATGTGCTTGCCATAATTGGCGGGTTTGCCAGTTTTCATAAAACATAAAATGAGCGGGGTTATCATTATTTTGATGTAAGTCGTAATTGATACAGCCTTGCTCAGCGCGTGTTGTTTCAATAAGCTTTATTAATTGCACTTTTACTAAATCAATGTGTTCAGGTTTGGCAATAATATTTGCCACAATGGTCAGTTGTGCCACTTTAACTCCTACGAATGAATGTATCTAAGCTAGGTTTATTCTATACATGCATAGTAATCCTTGCTTTGCTTTAGATAAACACCATAATGATTGAATCATTATCAAATAAAAATAGATAATATGCAGATTGAAGATTTAAAACTGATTTTGAAAGTAGCGGAGTTTAGAAGTATTACGCGCGCCGCAGCAAAACTAGATATGCGTACAGCCACTGCCAGTGCAGCAATTAAACGAGTAGAATCAGCATTAGGCTGTGAATTATTTGTACGTACTACACGTCACCTAAGGCTTTCAAGTGCAGGCGAGCGGTACATTGTGCAGTGTGAGCAAGCGCTGACAATACTTGAGCAGGCAAAGCAAAACATTAAAGGTGAACACGATGAAATTGAAGGCGAGCTGAGGGTTGCATTGTCATCTGATCTTGGTCGAAATTTAGTGATCCCTTGGATAGATGAAATAATGGACAACTACCCTAAAGTGAGTTTACGTACTCACATAAGTGACAGTAACATAGATTTTTATCGTGATTCAGTTGATATAGCGCTTCGCTATGGCTCGCCTAATGATGCTAACGTGTATGGATTTAAAATTTGTACGGTGCCGCGTTTATTGTGTGCAACCAAAGAGTATCTTGCTGAGCACACTAACCCCATACATCCCGATGATCTTGAACAGCATCAAGGACTGTTTTATCAGCTACAAGACATTATCAATAATGTTTGGGAATTTACCGATGGCGAAAATAAATACAAAGTAAAAATGCAGGGAAGGCGAGCTTCAAACGATGGTGATTTAGTTAGGCGTTGGTGTGTTGGCGGTAAAGGACTTGCTGTAAAATCGGCGCTGGATATTGCAGATGACCTGCTTAATGACAGGGTCGTTACAGTTATGCCTGATTATCAACATACCTGCGGCGAGCTGTGGCTAATTTGCCCAAGTCGGCAATCAATTACGCCCGCAGTGCGGTTGTTGCGTGATGTATGCAGACAAAAAGCACACGAAACACTAAAACAGCTTGTTGAGAAGGGGATACTTGACACCAGTGTATTGGTAAACTAAAGCAACAAGTACACCCTAATTACGTGATCTTTGGATAATAAATTTATCGGCAGTTTCTTTTTTCGTTTATTTTAATAGCAGTTGTTTGATGGCTTTTTTTGCACTTTCACTCTCAGGGTTCAATGCAAGTGCAGTTTGATAGCTCCTTAATGCGAGTGTTGGCTTATTTGCAGTTAAATAAGCTTCTCCTAAACTGTCATGCGTGTTCGCAGAGTCAGGGTATTGCGCTGCATTGAGTTCAAAGATTGCAATGGCGGCATCAAGTTTTTTCATTGTCATTAATTCATAACCAAAGTAGTTGATGGTTCTTTCTCGAAGCGGGTTATTTTGCTCTTTTAGCTCACTATACTTACTTTTCAGTCCTGCAACTCCCCCAGCTAGTAAAGCATTATATAGTTGGCTATCAACATTTTCTGTGGCGATTTTATAGGGTTTGTCATAATAAATATTTAATAATCCTTCGGCCATCGGAGTTAATGGCGCTCCGCCAGTATTATTTAAAATAACCACCAATAATTGCTCCTCAGCAATACGACTAATAAATGCATTAAAACCATTAATCCCCCCTCCGTGTTGGATTTGAGTTAGTGGCTTGCCATACTTTTGCGTCTTTAATTGATTTACTTCCCAACCCAGTGCGTAATTACGTTGTGTTGAGGTGGTGTACATTTGACTTTTTAGCTCATTATTGAGCAGTTTATTTGTGTAAAGTGCTTGATCCCACTTAACTAAATCACGAGCAGTCGAGTACATAGAGCCTGCCGCATAGGGGATCGACATATCCAAATAAGCAGTATTAGTATAACCATCTAAGTTATTGTTGTAGCCACTAGCGCGATATTTGATGATATTACTACTTGAGTCATAACCACTGTCGCTCATACCAAGAGGCGTTAAAATATTTGTTTGCAAAAGTTGTTGATACGTTTTGCCTGATGCTTTTTCAATAATTGCGCCCAATAAAAAGTACCCTGAGTTACTGTAGCGAAATTTACTGCCGGGTTCGAAGAGTAAATCATCACTGCATAGCAGTTTAATGAACTCATCTACGCTATACGGATTACGGCTATAGTTCTGGCGAAAGTTGTTAGCTTGAGTGTAATTAGTAAGCCCAGAGGTGTGGTTAAGTAATTGCCTGACGGTAATTTGCTGCGCGGTGTCTGGTCGGTAATCGGGTAAATAAGTGGCGATGGGTTTGTCTAGCTCTATTTTACCATCTTGTACTAGTTGTAAAGTCAGCATTGCGGTGAATTGCTTAGTGATTGAGCCAATACGAAATTTTGTATTGGGTGTATGTTTAATATCCCATTCAAAATTGGCATAACCATAGCTTTTTTCAAAAATCACTTTGCCTTGTTTTGCCACTAAAATATTGCCGTTAAACTGTTTTAAGTCATGGTATTTTTGGATAAAAGAATCCATTTTTTGCTGTTGATTATTGGCGTTTGTAGCACCAGAGAATAATGCGAGGGATACTATTAAAAAAGAGTAAAGTAACACGAGTTGTTTTGATAGCATGTGCGTCCTTATTTGTTTTTAGTTCGTTTTATCGTCTATTTGTAGCGTGGATTGTGTGCTAAGTAAATAATTATAATGTTGATTTTATGTACTAAATTCACGGTTGTTGTGATTATTAATATAAAAAAGCCCGCACTGTAAACAGTGCGGGCTAGTTGGTTGGGATGTTAAATTTTATGTATTGGTTGGCGTTACTGCAACAGGTTGACCATCGACTAGCGCTTCTTTACCACGCCATTTACGAATAACTCGTTTGGCATCTTCTAGCGCCACGTATTGGCATGGGATCAGTATTAAAGTGATAACCGTGGCAAACAGTACGCCAAACGCAAGTGACACTGCCATCGGAATAACAATCTTCGCTTGTAGACTGGTTTCCATAATGATGGGCATTACACCAATAAATGTAGTGATAGAGGTGAGTAGTATTGCTCTAAAGCGTCGTGCGCCTGCTTGAGTTACGGCATCTTTAATTGCAACGCCATCAGCGCGCGCTTTATTTACAAAATCAACCATAACCAGCGAGTCATTTACCACCACACCGGCCACCGCGATAATACCGAAAATTGACAAACCACTCATCGTCATACCCAGTACCATGTGGCCAAACATGGCACCTATGACACCAAACGGTATCACCGACATAATAATTAATGGCTGCGAGTATGATCGTAGCGGAATTGCTAAAAGTGCAAAAATAATCATCATTGATAAAGCAAAATCACGTACTTGCTCTGCAACGCTGTCCATCTCTTCTTGAATACGTCCAGCAACACTGCTCTGTACACCGGGGTAACTTTTTAATAATGAAGGTAAATATTCATCGCGAATTTGCTCTGCGATGGCAAACGGTTCAACTTGATCAGTATCAACAGATGCCCACACATTAATGGTACGTTTAGAGTTTTCACGGCGAATGCTATTCACACCATCAACTAATTTAACTTCGGCGACTTCAGCCAGCGGTACTTCCGCGCCACTTGGCGTAACAATACGTACACTGTCAATGTCGCTGATTGAGTTACGGGCATCTTCAGGGTAGCGGATCATCACCTTAATCTCTTCGCCATCGCGAAGAATGCGCTGTGCTTCAAGGCCGTAGTAGCTAAAGCTTACTTGGGAAGCAACATCAGCAAGGGTTAATCCCATACTGTAAGCAAGTGGTTTTAAATCAAGTTGTACTTCATCTGTTGCACTTTGCATTGAGTCATTTACATCACCCACGCCTTCCAATGTATTAAGTTTTTCTTTCAGTTTTGCGGCAACTTCTTTAAGTTTATCAACGTTTTTACCTTCAAGACGGAAGCTAATATCGCCATCATCTCGGCCCCCATTCATAATGCTATCTTGAATGGTTAATGTTTTAACACCAGACAGAGGTGGCATTTGTTCACGCCAAAGTGCACTTAATGCAAAGGTATCAATAGGGCGTAGGTCTGGCTCAACCAATATCGCCATGATGCTGGCATTAGTACGACCGCGTAAGCTTACTGATAAATCACGAACCATAGCAGTGCCATATTGTTCTTTAAGCTGATTATCAACATTTATAATGACTTGCTCAATTTTACGCGCAGTTTCTAGTGTTGCTTGCTCTGATGATGCTAAGTTCATTTCGACGGAAATACGCGGAAAGTCATGAGGTATTTTAGGGTTAGCAACAAACTTAACGAGGCCACCTGCAAACATACCGCCGCTGACGATTAATACACAGACAAAGCCAATAATAACGGTATAGCGATAATGAATACAGCGACTAATAAACGGTGTGTAATAATTTTCTACAAAGCGTCTTAATCCGCCATCCATTACGTTACGTAAGCGGTGCAGTGGATTTTTAGGGTTTGGTTTACGTGGATTCATTGCGGCAATATGCGCAGGTAAAATAAGTTTTGACTCAATTAACGAGAAAATCAAACATAGAATAATAACGCCACCAATGGCTTTAGAAAACGCAGCACCTGGGCCTGTAGCTAAAGTTTGCGGTAAAAAAGCTGCAATGGTGGTTAATACACCAAAAGTGGCGGGCATAGCAACGCGTTTAACGCCGCGTACAACATTATCAAGACTGTGGCCGTACTTTTCTATTTCGGCACTGGCAGATTCACCTACGACTATCGCGTCATCAACGACAATTCCTAGCACTAATATAAAGGCAAACAGCGATGCTAAGTTAATTGTGACATCTAAAAAGCCCACTGGCATCATCAAAAATGCGCCAAGGAACGACACAGGTAAACCCATCATTACCCAAAAAGCTAAGCGCAGTGGTAAAAATAAGGCGAGTACCACCATAACCAAAATGCCGCCCCATACCATGTTATCGATCATCATATCTAATCGACCTTCAAGGTAGTAAGTTAGATCAACAATAGGGGTTAACTTTACGCCCGCAGGTAATGTATCGGCTTTATCTGCAAGGTATTGCTTGAGGACTTTAGCAATTTTAGTAATGTCTTGATCTTTTGACGCGTTGACTTCAAATGAGAGTGAGTTTTTACCATTGTATTTAGAGTATTGTAAGCCTTCTTCAAAGCCATCGTTGATGGTCGCAACGTCGCCTAAAAAGACTTGTGCGCCATCAGGGAGTAAAATTAGAGGAAGCTTTTCAAATTCATTACCACGGTACGCTTGTTTTTCAACCCGCATTGAAATATAGCCATTCTCAGAGCGTATTTGCCCCGCTGACATATTGGCTGAAAACGCGCGTACAGCCCCTGAAATATCCCTAAAGGTTAGGCCATATTCACGTAGTTTATCTGGACTGACTTCAATGCCTATTTCATAGTCTAAGCCACTGTTAAATTCAACGAGGTTTATTAATGGCAGGGCTTGGAGTTCATCTTTAATATTATTGCCCAGCTCTTTGAGCTGATGGTTCGACATATCGCCATACAGAGCGAGTATCATTACTTCTTGCTCAAACTTATCGTGACGAACAACAGGGCGTTCCATTTCAGCTGGAAAAGTGTTGATTGAGTCAACTTGCATCTTTATTTCATCTAGTACTTCTTGGGTGTCGTATTTTTCTGCGACTTCAATCCATGCTTGAGAAAAACTGCGGTTTGAGTAGGTGATTTTACGTTTTATACCTTCAAGGCCTTCAAGTGCTTCTTCGACCTTGATGGTAATGCCTTCTTCTACTTCTTGTGGCGCTGCACCAGGATACACCGCTTGCACGCTGATCCAGTTATTTTCAAACTGCGGAAACATTTGTTTACGAATAGAAAACGCCGTTAAAATGCCGCCCACGAGAATAAAAATCATTAAGAGGTTGGCCGCAACAGGGTTGCGAGCAAACCAAGCAATTAAGCCCTTTTCGCTATGAATGGTCATTTTTTATTCCTCTTTCAATGCAAGTTGGGTTGCACCAAGAGGCTTGTCAGCATCATTAATTTTTACCAGCATACCTTCACTTGGGTACTCAAGCGCAGAGGTTATTAGTTGTTGACCTTCCGTTAGGCCTTGTGATGCTATCACCATGCCGTTGTATTCTCTAACTATATCAATTGTTTTGAATGATAATGTTAAATCATCGTTGAGTACGACAATTTTGCCGTCCTTTACTAAATGGTGCGGTACAACAATCGCATTGTTTAATTCACGCCCTGAAATAGTCGCATTAATGTAAGAGCCAAAACGCAAAGGTTGCTCACTAGCATATGGGGTTGCAATTTGTGCGACTAAATAGCTCATGCGGCTTTTTTGATCAATCACGCCTTCACTGCGAACTACTTTTGCCTGCCATTGCGTTGGTTTCCCTGCAAAATCAGCACTAAGAGTGACTGTGGCGCCAATACCACCATTAATCAAATATTGCAGTTCTTTGTCTGCAACTGGAAGGCGTATTTCTGCAATGGAAGTTGAGCTTAATTCACCAAATTTATTACCTGGATTGACCACGCTGCCTAAACTAATATCACGCGCTGCAATAATTGCATCATAAGGGGCTTTGATATATGTACGCTCTAAATTACGTTTAGCTCGTTTTTCAGAGGCTTGCGCCGCACGATAGCGGGCTAGTTTTTCTGCTAGTTGTGGCTTACGTAAATACAACTGCGATGGAATTACTTGGCTTGAATTATCTTTGATGCGATCCCACTCAGCTTGTGCTACATGTGCTTGAGCACGTTCAATTTCTAAATCAGCGCTTGCTTGTGCCATGCCAGCCTGTGCTTCAATCAATGCAGCTTCATAATCATTTGGATCAATTCGTGCTAGAATATCGCCCTGTTTGACGAATCCGCCTTGAACAAATTGCTCAGAGACAAATACAACTTGCCCACTTACTTGGGCAACTAGCATGGTGTGATCTTTTGCTTTTACTACACCATAGGATTTTACATCCAAGTTTATTGGGTCAAGGTGGACAGCCGTTGTTGATACTAACGGGCGAGTATCAACTGCTGGTTTTTCTTCTGGTGGTTTCTTCATTGAAGAGAAGCCTGCAGCAAGTGCAATCCCGCCAACCAGTACCGCGATAGGTAGAATAATTTGTTTTTTAGTAGCCACAGGGCTTTCCTCATAATTAGGTGACAGAGTAATTATAGAGAATAAAATATTTTAAAACCGTATGAAGATGTAACAAGTCATTACACAGTTAACAAAGTAGATAAGTAAGGTACAAAAAGGGCAAGTATGAATACATTAACAATGACGTGTCGTTTAGGGTGTGGTGCGTGCTGTATTGCGCCAAGTATCAGCTCGCCAATTCCCGGCATGCCTAATGGTAAAAAGGCCGGAGAACGTTGTATTCAGCTGGATGAAGGCAATTTATGCAAACTATTTGGCGATGAAAGTCGCCCTAAAGTGTGCAGTGATTTTAGTGCTACTTTGGATGTTTGCGGTACCAGTAACGCACATGCTTTAGCGTTGATCACAGAGCTAGAAGAGCTGACCTAACGTAAAATTTATACACACATTTTTTACGCGTCATTGGTTTGAAGAATGTTTATAGGGCGTTTTTGCTTAGGTTATATACCCAAGCCACCTCAAGATGCAGAATTCAGCGTTTCACAGGAGCTTAATATCAAGGCGTTACTTTGCAACAATGGCCATCCTTTTTAAGAAGTAACAACGATGAGAGTAAGTCCCTGTGAAACGCCCAACGGGTTGGTTTTAAAGCGATTTATACTGCGCTAATTTTATAAGGGATTGATTTTAATAATAAAATCACTATTGCTTGCAATCAATACCTTGCCTAAATCGCTTTAAATTCCTACTGAAACAGCATCTTGAGATGGTTTGGGTATAGGAACTAAAGCCTCCTTTGCGAAGGCTTTATATGCTGTTACCAGCTGTAGGTTGCACTGAGTGTATATTGTTCACCACGTCCTGGGGTGCCTGGGATCTCTTCAAATGATTCGCCCCACACGTTATCCGCTGCAAGCGTAATAAAAAAGTTTTCAAATTGATGTGGCGTTATTTTTAAGGTTAGGTGCGTAAATAACGCGTCATCATCACCATTTCTAAGCGTGTTTTCGTGTTGTTTACGCCATTCATTATCAATGCGAAACTCAAGTAAATCGCTTGGGGTCCAAATCGCGCCAAGGGTTAGCCTGTGATCAGGGTAGTTTAATGCGTAAAAACTGGCATCTATGTCTGCAACGCCATAATCTTCTGATTTATTTAAGAAGGTGTAGCTTGCAATAACTTCTGCGGTATCAAAATGTTTAGTGGCAAAAAATTCAACGCCAGATGTATCAATATCAACCGGGTTTGCAAAGCGGGCTGATGTTGAATTTAAACTGTAGGTCCAATCGGTTAAATTTTCATCTTGGCGATAAAAGAGGGCAGAGTTAAACACCCAATTTTGCTGCTCAAAAAGTAAGCCTAGTTCTAGGTTTTTAGTTACTTCACGTTCAAGCGAATAGTTACTTCTAAATAAGCCTCCAGAGTCACTACCGCCAATGGCAGTATAACCAGCCACTTGGCTTGCTTGTGCGTACGATAAATAAAGTGCTCGTTCAGTACCATCTTGGGTTACTGTATTCCAAGTAACATCACCAATGAGTGAAATGTCAGAATCGTCTCTATTTGTATCGTCAAAAGTGGCACCAAGGCGCATAGTAATGCTTTGATTAGTTTCAAGTGTTACTTTATATTCAGGTAAAATACTGACCTTATAGTAACTGCGCGACGTAAAGTTATTTTCTAAAGTCGTTGATTCAATCGAATCTTCAATATACTGCGCAGAGTAATTGAGCGCGAATGAATCATTGCGAGCATGACGACCTGAGAGCGCCAGTGATTTTACTTCGCTCTCATGAAACGCCTCAAACATAGATGGGTTTTCACGTGAAAAAACATAATGGTCGTTATGTTTACGATAATATGCAGATATTTCAAACTCACTGTCGGCTGCGTATTCTTGCTGATGGTTTAGCATCACTAAGCGGGTTTCAAGATCTTCGGTTTCATTTACATTAAATGGCGTATACATATTTGGCCAGCCAAAAAACTTTTCTTGATAGCCAAAGAACAGGTCGGTTTGTGATTGAGGGCCGGTTAATTGTACACGTGTTGATGCGCGGCTAAAGTCATGATCGCCATTATCAATTGAGCCATCGCTTTGAGAGTGAGAAAACTCACCTTCAACTCCCACACGCCACTCATTAACTCCCTCTAGCGGTAGGCTAACAGCGCCATGTAAGCTTTGTCGATTAAAATCATTATTACCAGCACCAAGCGATACACTACCTCCTGTGTTAATTGGCTTCCAACCAAAAGAGACCGTTCCGACTGAACTATTGACACCATAAAGTGCGTTATCTACCCCTGTTATGACTTTAGGGCTCGTTAACATCTGTGGCGCAATAGGAATTTCAGCAAAGTAATGGCCTGACTGTGGATCAAATAAAGTGGCGCTGCCGACTCTAAAACCAGTGTTTTCAAAAATACCGCCGCGAATAGTCACATCTGCTTGCGCTTCAGCCATATTGCGTGATTGTAAATCAACCCGAGGGTCGTATTCTAAGTTAGAAACTGGAGAGTCGAAGGTACCGACAGGTTCTTTGTTCGCTGTTGGTGACGCTTCAATAGTGATTTTTTCTATACTTTTTGTATCGGTCTCGTCTGCTGCGAATGACAACGTTGATATACTACATAATAAGGCTGGTAGAGTGAGGTGTACCGTTCGGATCATCTTAAGTTCTCTTTTTCGCGTAGTCTACAAAGTAGCGCTTAGGGGCTAATATTTAATAACTTTGATTGTGGCGCCATTGTATCTTAATGCGAGAAAATTGCATTTACTTATACTTTATAAACACAACATATTGCTTCAATATTTAGGCGTTTTAATCACTTAGCGAATGGGGTGGTGTGGCTATACATGTAAAAGGATTTTGAATTAGGGGTGTGGGCAATCATCAAAGGCTGAATATAGCTAGGGTGTGTTGACCTTTACTGATTGATTTTGCAGCAGTCTATTTGGTATTTAGGCAAGGCAGCGCCTATGGTGTGTGGTGTTTCTCATAAATAGGCGATAATGCAGTATAAATGTCAAACAGGCGCGCTGTCCAAAGGGTTCTTTCTAGGGGCGTGAGTAGGACGCGGGTTTACTTAGCCCGCTCGATTCCAAACCTCGGTAACCTGATATTTGTTAGAGGCTGCAAAGTCAGTTAAAGTACGTGCCTTGTTATAAACAAGGCTTGCAATTATGTTTAGATTTAGCGTGCGAAAGGGTCTGCATTTATTTTATCAACGTACCAGTTGCCTTTTTTACGTACCATTTTTACACTGCGCATATCATCGACTTTATTCCCATTAAGATAGCCGGTAAAAATGAGGTTAATATTTGCTTTGTCACCATATTGCTCTCTCAAGCTCATATTGGTCATATCAACTTCAATCGTCACTTCATCAAATTGCATGTTAATTAAGTTTCGTGCAAATTGTTTAGCGGTGCCATAGGACTTCATGATCCTAGCCATTTTTGGCGTAGCCATACTACTGGCTTTAGTAAGATCTTTTTCGTTATATAACACATCAAAGAATAATGCGGCGCTATTGCCTGGTGTATTGTTTTCACCTTTTGGTGAATCTTCACTACCACAACCGTTTAAAAGTAACATAAGCGTAATAGTGCAAAGTGTAATAAATGATTTCATTCTGATTTTAGAAACTTATTAGTGATGATTTAGTGTGTGACTAAACAGTGCAGATGTAAAGTTTACTGTAAACATTAATGGCAATAGATATAAAAAGTAATAAAAAAGACTGTGTAAAAAGCATGTCAGATACCGCGCACAGTATTTCAAAGTTTGCACAAACATGTGTTATTCGTTAAAAATGTTATTCACACTGGTGGTTAAGCCGAAGTGTCGCGCAAAGAATTATAGAGCCGTTTATAAAAATACTCAGTGAGTTAGTTACAGCAGGGATACAAAAGTTACCATTAGCGCATTGTTTATAAATAATAAAACTATAAAGTTACCAATAAATGAATGGCTGTATTAGGCAGGAGTATACAGTATGAGAAAAAAACGAAAAAATGGATTAACTACAGGCGTTTTAAATACCCAGCCTTACATGGATTTAGGTTTTGTATTGTTAATTTTTTTTGTTATGTTGTTTTCTTTTCAAAAAGAGACCGCAGTTGAGGTAATTAAAGGCACAATGCTTGATAATTGTGGTAGTTATCGCAACTGGTGCGCGCACAACCCAGCCATTAGAGTCTCATTGAATCGCAGTGGATCGTTGCGATTTTCACATGATAAAACAACATACAATCTCAGTGAAAAAGAAGCTATAAACCAACTGATTTTTGAGATGCTCTCTGAGCTCCCGACTGATCGAGTGTGGTTATTTGTAGCGGATGATGTGCCATTGAGTTTGAGTCTTGAAGCTACTGATATATTCAAAAAGCAAGGGATTACGCATATTGTCTGGGGTAATACCAATCGGCATAAATATTTGAACAATTTAACGAACTAAATCACGCTATAACGTTGTTGAAATTTTTATTTAGAACAACTAGATATAAAGATTTTTGCCTAGGGCGTGTTGACCTTTCGTGATTGATTTTGCAGCAGTCTATTTGGTATTTAGGCAAGGCAGCGCCTATACTGTGTGGTTGTTCCCCATAAATAGGCGATAACGCAGGATAAATGCCAAACATGCGCTGCCCAAAGGGTTCTTCCTAGGGGCGATTAACTCTTTGTTACCTACACGGATGTAGGTAAGGGGCGTGAGCAGGACGCGGAAGCTTTGCTCGGTTTTTACTTATTCTCACATGGATGTGAGCTAGTAGAATAACGCAGGAGCAGTTATCGAGCCCGCTAGGTTACAAACCTCGCGCCGCGATTAAATCGCTCCTAGATTGAACAAATTTCAATCCACAAAGGTCAACACGCCCTAGTTATAGCGCAATTTTCTTGTCATTAAATAGGCCCCATATCTACGCAGATTAGTATAATCTATAAAGCGATAGGAAATGCTAATTTTGGAGCCTGATTAAGCATGTAAATCCAGTCTCTAAAAGTGAATCAAGAAAGCTGCATTTACATTGTGTTGTTTACCATTTGGCCTGCTTGATGGTCGCAAATAACAACTTGATCTCTGCCTTTAGCTTTTGCAATATATAAACGCTTGTCAGCTTGATCTAACAGTGTCTTAATAGATGCATTCGCATCATAACTGCTACTGATCCCTACACTTACTGATAAATCAATAGAGTTACCTTTAAAGTGTAAGCTATGTTCCCTTATGGCATCACACAAGCGCTGTGCAGTTTCTTTAGCTTGATATAACGATTGATCTGGGAGCAATAAGGCAAACTCTTCACCACCAATACGCGCAGCAATATCGTGGTCATTCAGCTGTGCCATAATATGTTGAGCAATCCATTTTATTGCGGTATCACCCGTGCTGTGACCATATCTATCATTCACTCTTTTAAAATGATCTATATCGATCATAACAACAGCAAAAGATTGTTGATGTGCAACACCTTGTTTTAGCAGTGCTTGTCCTTGCATAAAAAAACCACGACGATTTAACAAGCACGTTAACGTGTCGTGATTGACAAGGCGTTGAAGTTTTTCTTCAATATTTACAAATAATAAAAATGGTAATACTAGGGCTGTAGCAGTTGCCAAAATAATGTGGTTGATCAAAATAGTTTGTAGAGGTTGATGAAAATCAAGCACTGTATTTGTTATATGCGGGGCTGCTAGCATCATGCTTTGTATGTACATAATAATACTGTGGCTAATAAAACACGCTGAGAGTATTTTTTGCTGTATAGGAGCGGCGCATTTCATTTTATGTACTAAATAAGCTGCGTACATAAAGAGCGTTGCAATAATAATGCTAGTGACCATTTGCCCAGCGGTAACCGCGTAAATAGGGAGTAATATAATAGCACTTACAAAAATTAAGGTTAAAAAATGACGGCTAGTACGGCTATGAGTATGAGTCACTTTTTGTAAACCAATAATTGCCAATACAGGGCTAATTATTATGCACAAATCAGCAAGGTAGTGGGTAATAAATGTATTGTCTAAAACAATACGTAAACAAGCAAAAATTTGTGCAACAACAAACACAGCACAAGAAGCCCCTAAATATAAGTAACACCGTTGTTTTTTATAATTATAAACGGTAATAAAAAAGCCGCCGATGAGTATATTCAACAGCAGCGATATGCTAATTACAGTAGGTAAATGAAGCATTAATAATTTGCTCAGCTCGATTGACCGATTTAAGTCAATAATTACAATTGTGATGCAAGTATTATTTATTAGCGTTTAAATAGCAAGGTAGTATTAAATTATTGTTTTTTGATTCTCATCTTATGGTTATTTATTATCATCCCAATAGGTTTTCTAATGCTAGGTCCAATGTAGGGTAACTAAAATTATAGTGGCTATTAAGTGCTTTTTTCGGTTGAACATATTGACCGTAAAGTAATAAATCAGCCATTTCACCCATTGCTAATTTTAGTATCCATGCAGGCATTGGAATTTTAGCGGGGCGGTTCAATGCTTTCCCTAAATGTTGACTAAACTCGGCATTTGATACTGGCGCTGGTGCGGTCATATTAATTGCACCACTGAGTTGTGAATGCGTGAGCATGTGGATAATTAGATTAATCATATCCTCAATATGTATCCATGACATACCTTGGCGACCACTGCCAATAGGTCCACCTAAACCCAGTTTAAAGGGGGGCAGCATTTTTGCTAAAGCACCGTTATTATTTGCTAAGACGATACCGGTACGTAGTAAGCATACGCGGGTATCAGTTGACTGAGCACTCAGTGCTGCTTGTTCCCAATCATTACATAGGTGGTGGCTAAATTCAGGTGTTACATCAACAAACTGCTCGTCAATGTGGGTGCTGGATTGCCTGCCATAAAACCCTATAGCACTGCCTGATATAAACGTATGCGGTGGTGTATGGCATTGCTTTATCGCATTACTAATTTGTTGGGTCAGTGTAATACGACTATTACGCAGAATACACTTTTGTTTATCACTCCAACGTTTATTTACAATGGGTTCACCCGCCAAGTTAATAACACAATCTAGGTCGTTAAAATCAACGCTAGTGAGGGCATCAATGTAATGAATGTTTGGTCCAAGTTGTTGCGTTGCTTTACTTATATTGCGAGTAAGTACTGTTAGCTTATGGTCCTTGTTCAATGCGGAGCATAAATAGCCGCCGATTAAGCCAGTCGCGCCAGTGATCAATATGTGCATAAGAGGTTTCTTTTTAGTAGCAATATTAATGTTATACGAAAGATAGACGGCTTTGATCACTTTGCAAATATTTCATTTGATTAACTTTTCACATACACTAACCGCAGTTTTTATTTTCAAGGATTATAGTTTGGCTGGATTAACTGGAGTAAACAAAAGTTTAGTTATTTTCGCGGCATTAGTAATTGGTTTAGCAGGTATAAAAGCAGCAAGTGTTATTGTTATCCCGTTTGTATTAGCTGGATTTATTGCCATTATTTGTAATCCTTTATTAAGCTTTTTTGGTCGCTATAAAATACCGAAAGGTATTGCCATTATGCTTGTCATGCTAATGGTAGTGGGTGTCGGTGTAAGTCTTGGTGGCCTAGTTGGTCAATCACTCACTGATTTTTCACAAGATTTACCACAATATAAAGCACAACTTAAAGAAGAGTTTATTTGGCTGGTGGATGTCGCTGCGAGCTATAACATATTAATTAATAAAGAACAGCTCATATCGATGTTTGATCCCGGAAAAATGATTGATGTTGCCACAGGTATGTTAACTGGGCTTGGTGGAGTGATGGCAAACCTGTTCTTAATTATTTTGACCGTAGTATTTATGTTATTTGAAGGGCCAATGTTAAGCCATAAAATTCATATGGCGTTAGATGATCCTGATATGAAGATGAAGCAGATAGACCGCTTCTTAAATTCAATTAACTCATATTTAGCGATTAAAACGGTGGTGAGTCTTGGTACGGGTTTACTGGCAGCATTATTATTGTGGACTTTGAACGTTGACTACTTTGTGTTGTGGGGGGTAATCGCCTTCATGTTTAATTATATCCCTAATATCGGTTCTATTATTGCTGCTATTCCTGCGGTTCTCCTTGCATTAATAACCCAAGGCCCTTTAATCGCTGGTTTTGTTGGGGCGGGTTACTTAACAATTAATACAGTTATGGGTAATATTGTTGAGCCAAAGTACATGGGTAAGGGGCTTGGTTTATCTACATTGGTCGTATTTTTGTCATTGATTTTTTGGGGCTGGCTATTAGGTACGGTTGGCATGTTACTGTCTGTACCATTAACAATGATAGTGAAAATCGCACTCGAGACCAGTGAAGAAGGCCGATGGCTAGCAACTTTATTAGGAAATGGTGAAGAACTAGAAGGGTCAAAAGAATAGCTTTGACTAAAATTGTAACCAACACGTTACCTGTGTTGGTTACTTAGGTGCGCATTACGCTACCTATAAAGGTTGTTTTAAAGTGGCTATGTATTGATCTAATAGTAAAATCTCACAGCGTTTATATACTATTGCCGCTTGGGTGGCGTTGGGCATCTTTTGCAGATAGCGCCAACGGCAGCTGTCTTCTAAAAAGCGAGTGTGAGAAGTTAAACTACGAGTAAATATAGGTAAAAGTTGCGTGTTCCCCGTATCCTCTTGAATTTTTTCTAAATCTAAGTTGAGCTTATTGATCCACGTTTTTTGTGTTCTCTTTAAGTTAGCAATGTTTCTATCTAAACATTGAATATACTTTTTAGCTTCATTAGTGGTCGCTTTATCATCTAAGATACAGTCATCCATACTTAAAGCATTTTCAGTAAAGAGCAGTATTAATGCACATAGTAAAGTTAAGCTATTATTTTTTATCATTATAATTAAACTCTAATATAAAGTTAGCACCATTTAAGGTGTGAGAATCTAAAATGGTAAGTGTCCCGTTATACGATTTTACTAAATCTGACACAATTGCCATTCCTACACCATGGCCATTTTCATATGTATCTAAGCGAGTTCCGCGAGTGAGTAAAGACTCACGTTTATCAATAGGTACGCCAGGGCCATCATCACTTATAGCAACGCTGAGGTTTTTATCTTGTATTACATGGATAGCAACTTGTGAACGACACGCTTTACATGCGTTATCAATTAAATTACCTAATAGTTCAAGCAAATCGGTTTTATCACCTAAAAAGTACTGCTTGTCAGTGACATCGCAAGTAAAAATAATATCTTTGTCTCGGTAAACTTTGCTCATAGCACTGAGTATTGAATCAATAACAGGCTTGATCATGGTTTGTTTTTTCCATGTATCAGCTGCACCAGTTGCAGCTCGCTTTAATTGATGTTCGATCATTACGTTGATACGATCAAGTTGTTCTTGAGCATCAGCGTCATTGGCCAGTGGACTTGATTTTAACACGGCCAAAGGCGTTTTAAGCGCGTGTGCTAAGTCACTTAAAGAAGCTCGATAACGCTCTTTTTGACGTTGTTGGGTCTGCAGTAGTAGATTTAAATCAGCTTTTATTGTTTGCAGCTCTATGGGATATAGGCCTTTTATTTCTTGAATATCACCCGATTCAATGGCTTTTATCTCTTTATCAAGACGCTGTAGCGGACGTGCGCTCCAAACAAACCCAATAGCCATTAATGCTGCTATTGCAACACCCATTACATACATCCAATTGACGAGTGTTTGTTTAAAACCGTCCATTAAACGCAGTAGGGCATCATTACGCTTTAATAATATAAAGCGCGCTTGTTCCGATTGATCAATATTACCTAAAATGACCGTTAGACTTAATTGCCAATAAGCAGTCCCTTTGTACTCAATACGGCGAAAATCAGCAGAGCCAGCACGTGCTTCGATACTTTGTGGGGCAAAATTTACATTAACCGCAGACTCAGAATGCCAAACGGGCTGTTCATCGCGATAGATCATTGCATACGTATCAGAATTTAAACGGTTCAGTTCTGGGGCTAAAATGGTACTGGGCATAATAATGCCGCGTTCCGTAAAATCAACCTCTGAAATTAATGAGTATAAATGGGCTTCGAGGGTTTTTTCGGTGGCTTCGATTAATGACGCGTAGTATGCCTTACCAATAGAGAAAAATAAAATAGGTAAGGCGACCAATAAAACAAAGACAAGGATAAATCCTTGCCTTATTTTAAGCGATATTTGCGACGCTACCACTGGCTTTTGAGCCTGTAACCACGTCCACGTAGGGTTTCTACCGGGTTTAGTGTGCCATCAGGGTCGAGCTTTTTACGTAAGCGCAGTACGAACACTTCAATGACGTTTGAATCTAAATCAAAATCTTGATCATAAATATGCTCGGTTAATTCAGATTTAGAGATTACTTTTTGCGGGTTAACCATTAAATACTCAAGAACTTTGTATTCATAGGCCGTCAGGCTTAATTCTCTGTCATCAACCCATACTTGTTGTGAGCGCGTATGAATTTTAATTGGTCCAGCAGTCATTTCTGGATTTGCTTTACCTGCACTGCGTCGAATGAGGGCATTACAACGTGCAATCAATTCTTCAACATGAAATGGTTTTGTTAGATAGTCATCAGCGCCCGCATCAAGGCCTTCTACTTTATCTTGCCAACGATCGCGTGCAGTTAATATAAGTATAGGAATGGTAATCCCTTGCGCTCGCGCTTTATTGATAAGTTCAATACCATCTATTTTTGGTAAACCTAAATCAACGACCGCCATATCAAGAGGGTATTCAGTGATATGGAATAAACCAGCTTCGCCGTCATGACATAGATCAACACTATAGCGTTCTTTTTCTAATGCATTGCGTAGATTATCTGCTAGGTGTAAATCATCTTCAATTACTAAAATTCGCATTTTTTAATCCTTTTTCGCTTCGCCGGTTTTTTTATTTACGTGAATGTCGACAACATGGCCGTCAGCTTTTAATATTCTTACGGTATAAACGTCATTTTGTACGGTAATTTTGAGAGTTTTACCATCTTCTATTTTTTTAGCAAGCTCAACCGCTTGTTTTTTTGTGATGGGTGTTTTATTTACCTGAGAGTCAGCATAACTATTATTCGAAAAAGAGAACGAAAATAGTGTAAAAATGACGACGCCAAGGGCTAATAACATACGCATGATGGGCAACTCCTAAACCAGACCTTGTTAGTTTAATGAACCAACTAGCTAAAACTCAAGTAAAAATCATGAAAAACATGATTTAAGCTGGATGAGTTTAATTAACAACTCGTGAACAAACACTGAACTGTGCAGCTCAAATTGCAATTATGAGACTAGGGATATACCCAAGCCACTTCAATATGCGCGTTTCAGTTGGAATTAAAAGCGATTTAGGCACGCCCGTTATAGCGCAGTGTTCTTGTCATTAAATAGACCCCATATCTACGCTGATTGGTATAATAGTGGTTCTATTGTTCAAATCAATAACGCCGTATAATTCGCTTTTAAACCAACTCTGTGAAGCGCTGAATTCTGCATCTTGAGTTGGTTTGGGTATAATTTTAAGGTTTAAGCTGGGAATACTTTTTTAAAGGGTTTAACAACAGAATTGTCATATACCCCACCACTGACATAAGGGTCGGCAGCAGCCCATTCACGTGCAGCTTCTAACGAGTTAAATTCAGCAATAACTAAAGAGCCTGTAAAACCAGCTTCACCTGGGTCATCATTATCAACTGCAGGAAGAGGGCCTGCAGTGAGTAATCTGCCTTGTTCATTTAGCTCTTGTAAACGTGCTAAATGGGCTGGTCGGGCTGCCTTTCTAAACGCTAAGCTCTTGTCAACATCAGTTGAGTAAATCATATACAGCATAGTGTGTTCTCTACATTTTAATATTATTGAAATTGTTTCGATATTAGCACAGCAGATCTGTTAGGCGAATAAATTGCGATTACTTAACCTTTGATTTGTTGACTGTGTGGTTTACAGCCACATTATACTTTTAAACTGAATATGCTTGAAAAGCCCAGCACAACACTGTTAGAGTCGCTGGGATGTTAAAAAATAATAATAAGGTTTTTAAATGAGCGATAATCGTGAGCACTTTAGCTCTCGCCTAGGTTTTATATTAGCAGCGGCAGGCTCTGCAGTTGGTATAGGTAACTTAGTTGGGTTTCCTGTCTCGGCAACAAAAAATGGTGGTGGTGCATTCTTACTTATTTATGCACTGTTTGTCGTTTTTATTTGTTTACCCGTAATGATGGCTGAGATGGCAATGGGCCGCCAAGCACAAAAAGATCCATTAAATGCATATAAGTTGCTCTCTGGTAATGATAAAAAGTGGACGTTTGCAGGCTTTTTAGCTGTATTAACCCCCTTTATGATTGCTGTTTTTTATATGGTTATCACCGTGTGGATATTTGGTTATTTAAGTCAAGTAGCACTCGGTAATTTAGATATGTTGGCTGACCCTAAAAGTTTTGGGGTATTTATAAATAGCTCAAGCGTGTTCGGTTATATGGCGGTTGTGGCGCTAATTGTTAACTTGATTCTTGTCGGTGGTGTTAAGCAAGGGATTGAAAAGGCAGCGAAATTTTTAATGCCAGCGTTGTTTGTATTATTAATCGCGTTGGTTGTTTATGTACTGACCCTTGATAATGCTATGGCAGGTGTTAAATACTATATTATCCCTGACTTTACTAAAATGAACGCGAGCGTACTCAATGGTGCATTAGCACAAGCATTCTTTTCATTGTCTTTAGGTATGGGTATTTTAATGACCTATGCATCGTATATTTCTAAAAAAGACGACATTGTAGGCAGTGCTAAAATGGTTGCGGTAACAGATTCGTTAGTTGCATTTATTGCCGGCTTAATGGTGTTACCAGCAATCTTTAGTTTTAATCCAGAGACAGACCCAACTAAGCTTTCAGATTCTTCTGTATCAATGATTTTTGAATTTCTACCAAAAATATTGTTAGCACTACAAACTGATATTGGTTATGTAGGCGCATCAATTGTTGCGTTTATCTTTTTCTTATTAGTATTTTTTGCGGCGATAACATCATTAGTATCAATCGTTGAAGTACCAACGGCAACATTATGTGATCGTAAAGGTATCAGCCGTAAAATGGCGTTGCTTATCTTAACGGGTAGTATTGGTGTACTGACAGTATTGTGCACAATGTCATTTGGTATGGTTGAAGGATTAACATCATTTACCAACTATGGCGGTGGTTCAAAAAGCTTATTTGATATTGTGTATGATGTGTTTTACGACACAATTTTACCGCTTAATGGTTTGATGGTATGTTTATTTGTTATGTACCGCTGGAAGAAAGTTCGCTTAAGTGAAGAGTTAAGCCAAGGTTGCCCTAGTTATGCGGGTAGCTTTACTGAAAAGTACGTAAACTTTTCTCTTTCTACGTTTATTCCTGTGATATTAACAGTAATATTGGTAAATACTG
Source organism: Pseudoalteromonas neustonica (assembly GCF_001653135.1). Taxonomy (GTDB): domain Bacteria; phylum Pseudomonadota; class Gammaproteobacteria; order Enterobacterales; family Alteromonadaceae; genus Pseudoalteromonas; species Pseudoalteromonas neustonica. Next base: position 38,226 of record NZ_BDDS01000015.1, on the reverse strand, counting down.
TTGCGACGAAATTTTTTGCAGTGAGTATATTTGGTTTTTAAGTTAGGTAGTTTTTGATTCAAAAGCCGCGCTATTTAGCGCGGCTTTTGTTTAAGGCACTATTGCAGAATCTAAATATTGTCCTATCCCCAATGTAAACATCCACAAGCCCCACAAGCTATGCTCAATTACACACACAAACGTCGAACGGCTTTGTGCATAGGTGAACGCAAATAATAAACCGCCAATAAATGCGAGTATTACAGCCACCCAATTAGCATAAACAATATGCGCTAATGCAAATACCGTGGCACTGACGAGAATTCGCACCGTTTTGTTTGGCATAATGCGCTTATATCGATGAAAAAAGTAGGTTCTAAATATTAATTCTTGTGGCATCACAGACAAAACAGGATAAAGAATGAGTAACATTAACCAGTCTTGAAGTGAGTTTCGTGGCATAACAAACCAATTTCCTTGATTAATTATTCCGTAGAATACGCCAGAAAATAGAGCACCTATAAAAAAGAAACTAAACAACCGACGTTTAACAGCCGAAAATTGGCCAAGGCTGGTAATCCTAAAGCGTTTAAAGTGAGGATCACCAAGTAAGAGCATGCCGCATACACTCATTAATATAATAAGTGCGGGGATCAGCCAGTTTGCTAAATAAGCACGCAGATAAAACCCAATTAAAGGCAAGCAAATAAATATAAGTGTAAATTCAAACCAGCGGTATTGATTGGCGTTCAAGGTCGTCTCAGCGTGATTTTGTATCCTAGGCTAACAAGTAAAGACGACAGATTTATGACGTTAAAGGTGTTTACTATCGACTTCGTCATCTTCATCAGGTAAGTATTTATACAATATGATCATAGTGGTAAAAATACTGATAAAAGTAATCCCCATTAAACCAAATACTTTGAAGTTAACCCAAAAATCGAGTGAGAAGTTATAGGCAATGTAAATGTTTAATGCTGATATTCCGGCAGTAATGGCCATCCATAACATGTTGAGTTTATCCCAGAGAGACTCTGGTACGGCAACCTCTTGCTCTGATTCAAATGCTGTTTGCAAAACTGAACTCAGTGCTTTCTTGACTAAGTTTTTGCCAAAAAAGTAGCGGCTGATGAGTAAGCTTAAAGAAATTACCGCATAAATAATGGTCGCTTTAAATTTAACAAACTGTTCATCATGAAAAACCAGTGTCAGCGTGCCCAAAATGATGGCAATGGCAAAAAATAGCCATTGGCGTACAGGGACATTACCTGTTTTAAAATAAGAGTAAGTCACCTGAATCAATGTGGCAGCCATTAATAGGGCTGTTGCCCAGTAGATATCAGTCAATTTAAAGACCACAAAAAATAAAATAAGCGGAATGAATTCAATTATTGCATGCATAGAATGCCCGTAATTTTAATACCAATTTGATAAAACTTGTATAACACCAAAATAATTGCAGTGGTTGTATCAACTTATTGTGTTCTTTACAAGGTTGACTTAGGGGTAACTAACCCTTAGCCTGCTTGGCTTTGTATTCGACCATTACCAAAATCCGTGAACCTAGTTAGGTTTAGCGGCGTCTTTAGGAGCATTTTATGAATAAAGCAGAACTTATCAGTGCCATGTCAGCACACAGTGAATTAACTAAAAAAGACTCTAAAGCAGCTTTAGAGAGTATGTTAGCGGCTATAACTAAGTCATTATCAGAAGGCGATCAAGTGCAAGTTAATGGTTTAGGTACGTTTGCGTTAAGTTATTATCCGGCAAGAGCAGGGCGTAATCCGCAAACGGGCGCAGTGATTGAAATTGAAGGCGCTAACAAGCCGGTTTTTAAGCCCGCCAAAGCGCTAAAAGATAACCTTTGAGGCATTGTTAAATAAAAAGGGCCTATTCAGGCCCTTTTTTAATGAATGGTGTTTTAACGTACTGTAGCCGCTTTCATCGTAGCTACAAACTCTTTTAAACCACTTAACATAGCTTGCGGGTTATCAAGGTTTGTTTCAATAATTTTAACCACCGCAGAGCCTGAAATAGCGCCAGCAGCGCCAGCAGCCAAGGCTGCCTTTACATCTTCCGGCGTTGAAATACCAAAACCGAGTAATGCTGGTGCACTGTGATACTCTTTTAGTTTAGTAACAATAGAGTTCGCTGGCATTTGTGCTTTGGTCTCAGTACCTGTCACACCAGCACGTGAAAGCAAATAGGTATAACCGCGGCCATAAGATGCACATTGACGTAGTGTGTCATCAGGCGCATTTGGTGTGGCGATAAAAATTGGGTCAATGTTATTACTCATTGCAGCTTGTCGAAACATTTTAGATTCGTGAAGTGGTACGTCAGCCACTAAAATTGAATCAACACCGACCGCTTTGGCATCTTTATAAAAAGCTTCTAGGCCCCGTTTAAACACCAAGTTTGAATATAACAGTAAGCCAATTGGAATATCTGCATTGTATTGGCGCACTTGCTTAATGATATCAAAACAATCTTGCGTGTTAATGTGTACATCAAGGGCGCGAATGTTTGCCGCTTGAATAACCGGGCCATCAGCAATAGGGTCTGAAAATGGGATCCCTAATTCAAGCGCATCTGCGCCACCATCAATTAAACTTTTAATTATTTCAACACTAAGCTCTTTATTTGGGTCACCTATAGTCACAAATGGGACAAATGAGCCTTGATTTTGCTCGCTTAATGCTGCAAACATTTTGCCGTAGCGGTCGGTTTTTTGGTCAGTTTGGCTCATGCGTTTTCTCCTTTTGAAAGTACATCCATAACATGTGCTAAGTCTTTATCACCACGGCCACTTAAATTGACCACTAAAATGGACTCCTCAGTTAGCTGCTCCGCATACTTGAGTGCGTAAGCAAGCGCATGGCTTGATTCTAGCGCAGGAATAATCCCTTCATTTTTAGCCAGTAGCTGAAATGCTTCAAGTGCTTCTGTATCTGTAATACCCACATACTGAGCCCGGCCAGTTTCATGTAAAAATGCATGTTGTGGGCCCACTGCAGGGTAATCAAGACCTGCTGAAACAGAGTATGATTCCTCTATCTGGCCATCATCGTTTTGCATAATATAAGTATATGTACCGTGTAAAATACCTTTGGTGCCTTTGCAAATTGTTGCGCCATGTTCGTGAGTATCAAGGCCTTTACCCGCAGGCTCGACCCCGATTAATTTAACACTAGGTTCGTCAATAAAGTCAGTAAACATACCAATGGCGTTAGAGCCACCACCAACACAGGCTAGTACAGCATCAGGCAAACGACCTTCTGCTTTTAATATTTGTTCTTTTGCTTCTTCACCAATTACCTTTTGAAACTCACGGACAATGGTTGGGAATGGGTGAGGGCCTGCGGCTGTGCCCAGTAAATAGTGTGCTTCTTTATAATTTGCTGACCAGTCACGCAGCGCTTCATTTACAGCATCTTTAAGTGTGCCAGAGCCTGCGGTTACAGGAATAACTTCTGCGCCCATTAGTTTCATTCTGAATACATTAGGTTGCTGACGTTCAACGTCTTTTGCGCCCATGTAAATACGGCACTTTAAACCCAGTAGTGCGCATGCAAGTGCTGTGGCTACCCCGTGTTGTCCGGCACCCGTTTCAGCAATAACTTCTTTTTTGCCCATGCGCTTTGTTAATAATGCTTGACCTAATACTTGGTTGGTTTTATGCGCGCCACCATGGAGTAAGTCTTCACGTTTTAAGTATAGTTTGACTTTTGGGTTTTTAATTAAGTTACGGGTTAATGTAAGCGGTGTAGGCCGACCGGCATATTCATTAAGTAACTTTTCAAGTTCAACTTGAAAAGCTGGATCTGTTTGTGATTTATTGAACTCATTTTCTAGTTGTTTTAGCGCTGGAACAAGCAATTCTGGGACAAACATGCCGCCAAATTCGCCAAAGTAAGCTGGATTATTCATATTAACCTCAATATTTGCGGATGCTGATAAACGCATCATTTAATTTTTGTTGGCATTTTTTGCCTGCGCTTTGCTCAACCCCAGAGTTTAAATCTAGGCCATGAGCACCTTGGTATAAAGCGCCTTGAATATTGTCTGCATTTAAACCACCTGCGAGCATAAACGGCTGTTTTACATCTTTTAAAATTGCCCAGTCAAATGTTTTACCTGTACCGCCAGCTTGTGTATCACTGTGGGTATCGTATAGGTGACGATCAACGCCACTAATAGGTTCAGGCAAGCTATCTTTAATTGCTTGAGCTTTCCAAATTTGACAGCCACGCGGCAGTAAAGGGCGCAGTGTATTTATGTAATCATTGTCTTCTTGGCCGTGTAATTGCACTGCAGATAGCTTTAAGCTTGTTGCATGCTCAGCGACATTTGTAATGCTTTCATTTACAAATACACCCACATAAGCGAGCGGGGCGCTTTGAGTTATTTGTAAGGCGCAATCAAGGTCAACATAACGCGGTGATTTAGGCGCAAAAATTAATCCACCAAATACCGCACCACTTTTATAAGCATTAATGGCATCTTCACTGCGAGTTAAACCACAGACTTTGTTTTCACCTAAAATTACGCGACGACACGCGCGTTCTAAATCAGGTTCAGCCATCAATGAACTGCCAATTAAAAAGCCATTACACAAAGGTGCTAAGCGTTTTACATCTTGATGGGTATAGATACCAGATTCAGAGATCACGACTTTGTCATTAGGAATAAGTGTACGCAGTCTTTCGGTTGTAGCTAAATCAGTACTTAAATCACGTAAATCACGGTTATTAATACCGATGATCTGTGCATCAAGAGCTAATGCACGCACTACTTCTTCTTCATTGCTCACTTCAGTCAAAATAGCCATGTTTAAGCTGTGCGCTACGCTTGCCAATAGTTGATACTGTTTATCATCAAGCACTGATAACATTAACAATATTGCATCGCCACCATAAATTCGAGCCATGTAAACTTGGTATTCATCAATAAAGAAGTCTTTACAGATCAGTGGCTGTTCAACTTGGCTGCGTACAAACTCTAGGTAATCAAAACTTCCTTGAAAGTATTTTTCATCTGTTAATACACTAATACAGGTGGCGTAGTTTTTATAAACATTTGTAATTTCAGCTAAGTCAAATGGCTCTCTAATCAGGCCCTTCGAAGGAGAAGCTTTTTTACACTCTAAAATAAACTGTGTACCAGGTGCTGCTAAGGCTTTATAAAAATCACGATTTGTTGGTACTGCTTGTGCTTTAAAGCTCTCAAGGGGGCGCTTTGCTTTACGCTCAGCCAGCTCTATTTTCTTATCTGCGACGATTTTGTCTAATACGTTAGCCATTGGTTACCTCTGAGTTTGTTACGGCTTTATGGCTTTGCTCTACAATAGTGTTTAATGTGTTTAAGGCGCGACCACTTTTTAAAACCTCAACGACGTGTTGTGCGCCTGCTTTAAAGTTTTCGACTTTACCAGTGAGATACAACAGTGCGGCAACATTGACGATAATTGCTGCATTATGCGCATCCGTCCCTGTGCCTGCTAAAATGGCGCGACTGGCATTGGCGTTATATTCTGGACCTTCACCGGCGAGTTGTTCAAGTGAATAGTTTGCAAGACCAAAATCAGCAGGGCTGAGTGTGTACTGGCGAAGTTCTCCATTATTAAGCTCTACAACGGTCGTTTTACCATGCAAGGCGATTTCATCGGTGCCGGAACCATGAACTACCATAGCGCGCTTTGTACCGAGGGTTTTTAGTGTTTGCGCCATCGCTAAGCATAAGTTTTCGTCGTATACACCGAGCAATTGCACTTCAGGTGCTGCGGGGTTTGCTAAAGGCCCTAAAATATTAAAAATAGTACGGGTTTTTAACGTTGTCCGTACTTCCATCGCATGGCGTACGCCACTGTGGTAATGCGGCGCAAACAAAAAGGTAAACCCAGTTTGTTCTAAACACGCAACGGCTTGATCTGGTGTCATATCAATATTAATACCCAGCGCTTTGAGTAAATCGGCGGAGCCTGAGTTACTCGATACACTGCGGTTACCGTGTTTGACCATATTAATCCCGCAGGCGGCTGCAACAATGGCCGCGGTAGTACTAATATTAATGGTATTTGAGCCATCGCCGCCAGTGCCGCAACTGTCAGCTAACATTGCTAATTTTGTATTAAAAGGAACGGCATTAGCACGCATGGAAGCAGCTGCGCCTGCAATTTCGTCACTTACTTCACCTTTGAGTTTCAATGCGACTAATAATGCTGAGAGCGCAATATTATTTACTTTACCTTGCATTATCGCATCAAATAACTGTTGGCTTTGGCTAAAGCTTAATGATGTTTGTGTAAGTAACACATCAATGAGGGCACTTGTGTTGTGCGTGGCTGATTGTTGATTTACTGACATAAAGTCCTCTACTGCTTTGCGTTAGCTAAAAATTGCATACTTTGTTGAAGTAGCGCGGCGCCATTTGGCGTCAAAATAGACTCAGGATGAAATTGATAACCCAAAGCATGATCTTGCGCATGATAGATTGCCATTGGAATTGCTTCATAGTTAGCAATTACTTTTACACTATCAGGTACCTGCGTTGCCATAAGTGAATGATATCGGGCTACTGGTATACGCTCCCCCATACCTGCAAAAACGGGGTGTTCACCAAGTTCAATGATTGACGACTTACCATGTACGGTTTCGCCAGCATGGCCAATAACCCCACCATAGCTTTGTGTCAATGCTTGTTGGCCAAGACAAATCCCCAGCATGGGGAAGTGTCCTTTACATAGTTCAATCAATGCCATTAAACAGCCTGCGGCTGAGGGCGTACCTGGACCGGGTGATAGCACTAAAATGACCGGCTTAGTTTCGTTGCACATTTTTTCAAAAATAACCTGTGCATCTATGTTGTTACGATATACCACTAAATCGCTGCCTAACATAGAAAGTTCATCGACTAAGTTATAACTAAATGAATCAAAGTTATCTAAAAAGTAGATTTTTACATCCGTTAGTTTAGTGTTAGTTATGCTCATTTTAGTGTCCTTGATACGTCGATTGAATCGCTGTGATAACTGCTTGTGCTTTAGCGCGAGTCTCGTTTGCTTCAGATTGCGGGTCAGAGTCATGTACCACACCAGCACCTGCTTGAACGTAGGCTATGTTATTTTTTACAAAGGCTGAGCGAATAACAATACAGCTATCCATTGCCCCATCACCAGTAAGGTAACCTACCGCGCCACCGTAACTTCCTCGACGTTTACCTTCAGTTTGACGTACTAGCTCTGCGGCACTGACTTTCGGTGCGCCAACAAGTGTACCCATATTCATACAGGCTTGATAAGCATGCAAGGCATCAAGGTCAGGTTTTAAAGTCCCCACAACGCGAGACACTAAATGCATGACTTGAGAATAGCGGTCTACTTTTAATAGTTCTTTGGCATGACGAGTACCGGGTACGCTAATACGGGCTACGTCGTTACGTGCTAAATCGACCAGCATCAAATGTTCAGCACGTTCTTTTTGATCATTACGTAGCTCAAGCTCAATACGGCTATCTAAATCAGGATTAATTTGACCATTGGCAAACTTACCTCTGGGGCGGGTGCCTGCAATTGGATACACTTCAACTTGTTGTGACTGTGCACAAAACTTTAAAGCTGACTCCGGAGATGCACCAAACAAAGCAAATTCACTATCGCGCATGTAAAACATATACGGGCTTGGGTTTTGTTTTTTTAGTTGGCTGTAAGCATGTAGCGAGTTTGCACATGGCAGTGAAAAAGTGCGCGATGGAACAACTTGAAAGATGTCACCATCAACAATGTGTTTTTTCAAACTTTTGACCTGTTGGCAGTAAACTTCGTCGCTGATATCAACAGTTACATCACTGGCGCCCATTGTTTGTGTTGCACTAAAATTATCAGCTTGGTCGCATAATGTATTTAAGCGTTCAAGCTTCTTTCCTACCTCAAAGCAATTAGCATGAACATCAGGGCCGTTAAACACATTTCCAATGAGCTCCGTTGTTTTAGCTTGATGATCAATAATGACAAGGGTTTCGGCTAAATAAAATACATAATCAGGGCAGCTGTTATCGCCATCAGGAACATCACTTAGTTGTTCAAAGTTGGCCACCATATCGTAGGCAAATACACCGCCTAAGAATAGCGAAAAAGGATTGTTAGTGGTGCTGTTAATATTATTTATACAGCAGCGTAGAGCACTAAATGCGTTATCGGCGATAAGCTTAGTGGCTTCATCAATGTCGCTATCACAGCCCTTATACTCAATAGTCAGGGTTTGTTCGCTTAGTTGAGTGTGGCAATTTTCTAACTTACTTTGTAAATAAGGCAACAATTGCTGACCATTATTAGATTGCGCTGTTACCGTAACTGTTTTACCCGCGCAGATAATTTTAAGCGCACAATCGACTAAAATTAAACTCTTAACACTGTCTTTAGAATCAATTTCGGCTGACTCTAATAACAATGAGTTGTCTTTATCAAGCAGCCCGTAAAGAGCTAATGGGCTATGGATGTACTCTCGCACTTGGGTGATGCTGGTAACTTCACCTGGCGTTGTTGTTATATGACTAAAAATCAAACCTCATTCCCTCAAAAAAATAAACCCCGCAAGCTATGCTATGCGGGGTTTGAATAACGATATCTATGTTTTAGATAGACCATTACCGTCCCGCTATACCAGGCGCCACCACCAATGATGTGTAAGAGTTGCTACGTTATTCATGTTTGTTACCCTAAAATTTAAATATAAAAAAACCCGCAATAAGCGGGTTTGAATGTGTTAGACACGACAATTCGTCACCCGATAATTTACGAGTGCCACCACCAGATAGTGTTTTGGATTGAATTGGTCATTGTTTTTGTTCTTAATGTGTCTCAAGTGGCTACAGTAAACCGTATCAACGGCGTTAATGTCAAGTATTTATTAAAAACAATTTATTAAAATTTTTTGTTATACTTAATAACAACTTTGGCACATTTAATATGAGCAGTCTTCTCTTTTGATAAAATACGATTTACACAGCCACACTACGCATTCTGACGGGCAACTAAGTGTTGAGCAGTTATTATTGCGTGCAGTTGAAAAAAATATAGATGTGTTTGCGATTACGGATCATGACACTATCGCTGCGGTGAAACCCGCTCAAGCCTATATAAAAAACGAGTCTCTGCCATTAACCTTGATCACAGGTGTTGAAATTTCCACCAAGTGGGAAAGTTTTGAGATCCATATTGTGGCATTAAATGTAGATATCAATGAAGAAGCATTGACCAGTTTACTCACTATACAGCAACAAAAGCGTGCTGCTAGAGCAATAGAAATTGGCCGACGCTTAGAAAAAAATGGCTTTGATGGCATTTATGAACAAGCGCAGGAGCTTGCTGGTGATGCACAGATAACCCGCGCGCATTATGCAAGAGCGCTGATCACGCGTGGTGTTGCAACCACAATACCAGGCGTATTTAAAAAATACCTTGGTCGTGCAAAAACAGGGTATGTGCCAAGTGATTGGTGTGACATGAAAACGGCGATTACGGCAATTCACGCCGCAGGTGGCGTCGCTGTTGTTGCCCATCCTGGGCGTTATCAAATGTCGAATAAGTGGCTGCGCAAATTATTAAGTCAGTTTAAAGATGCTGGTGGCGATGCAATGGAAGTTGCACAACCACAACAAGCACCCACTGAGCGACAGTTCTTGGGTGAATTGAGCCGTGAATACGGCTTACTGTGCTCGCAAGGGTCTGATTTTCATTTTCCTACTAGTTGGCTAGAATTAGGAAAAAACTTATATCTGCCAAAAGATTGCCAAGGCGTTTGGCAAACTTGGGAAGGGCAAGAAGGAGTAACACATGAGTGATTTTTTTCATATTCATCCAGATAATCCACAACCACGATTAATTAATCAAGCAGTCGATATAATTAAGAAAGGCGGGGTAGTGGTTTACCCGACAGATTCAGGCTATGCAATAGGCTGTAATTTAGGGAATAAACAAGCCAAAGAGCGTATTGAACGTATTCGTGGCATTGAGAGACACCACAATTTTACATTAGTGTGTCGCGATCTATCTGAGCTTTCGACCTATGCTCGCGTAGATAATCAATTGTTCAGGCTAATTAAGAATAATACTCCTGGGCCGTACACATTTATATTCAAAGGAACTAAAGAAGTCCCTAAACGGCTATTAAATGACAAGAAAAAGACCATTGGTATTCGTGTAATAGAGCATCCAATTACCTGTGCGTTACTCGCTGAATTAGGCGAGCCATTGATGTCGTGTTCATTAATATTACCCGGTGAGCAGTTTACAGAATCTGATCCAGATGAAATTCGCGATCGCATAGGCCCTTTGGTTGATTTAATTATTCATGGCGGTTACTTAGCCGAACAAGCAACGACAGTGATTGATCTTTCAGAAGATACAGTTGAAGTGCTACGTGTTGGCTGCGGTGATACAACTCCATTTGAATAACCTTGTTAAACACCATGAGTGAGCGTGTCACTGAACAGGTAGCTCAAACACAAGAGCTGGCGCAGCGAAAGCTGCCGCTGGCTTTTTTGCATGGCAAAGAAGTAATGAATACGCCGCAAGACTTATATATTCCGCCTGATGCGCTTGAAGTTATTTTAGAAACCTTCGAAGGGCCGCTTGATTTACTTCTGTATCTAATTAAAAAACATAAACTCGATATTCTTGAATTGTCTATTTTTAGTATTACAGAGCAGTATGTTCATTATGTTGAAATGATGACCGAGTTTCAACTTGAGTTAGCAGGCGAGTATTTAGTAATGGCAGCCTTGTTAGCGCAAATAAAATCGCGCTTATTATTGCCCAAACATGAAGAACTGGAAGAAGAAGAAGATCCTCGGGCTGAACTAATACGCCGATTACAAGAGTACGAACAATTTAAGCAAGCCGCAGAAAATCTTGACGATATTCCACGCGTTGGTCGTGATATTTATATTGCACAGGCGCTGGTGCCAGAGCAAGATGAGCAAGCGCAGTTACTCCCTGATGTAGATCTAAAGGATTTATTGTTTGCCCTTAGCGATGTGATGGCACGAGCAAAAACGCTGGAACACCATCAAATCACAGCTGAAGCACTATCAACCCGTGAACGAATGAGCTTAATATTACAAAAACTATCACAAGCCAGTTCACAGCTTCCTTTCACTGACTTATTTATCTTTGACGAAGGGCGCAGCGGGGTGGTAGTGAGTTTTATCGCGATGTTAGAACTAATTAAAGAAGGGTTGATCAGTTGCCTACAAGTCGATCCAACCACACAAATATATATTGGCTTAGTTGAACAAAACTAATTTCACCCACTCAAAGTAATTATCGTGAAGCTTTAACTCGCAAACCCGTAACAAGTTATGTGCATATATGCACACAACTTGTTTGTTATTCGCTATTTTCTTTTAGTTAGGGACGGGCTATTCTGGCGTTACTGGTTTAGGGAGTCTTTCTATGTTTAAAAATACTCACTCGAGTTATGGCTTAGTTACCATTGTTTTGCATTGGCTGATGGCATTGATAGTTATAGGTCTTTTTGGCCTAGGTTTATATATGGTCGAGCTTACTTATTACGATAGCTGGTATCGTGGTTCGATGGATTTACATAAAAGTATAGGGATCACACTTGCGGCATTATTGATATTTAGATTAGCGTGGCGGGTAATGGGCACACAGCCAAAACCTGTTGAAGGTTCAAGTAAAGTAGTGAATAAAGTCGCGCACTTTGCACATTTACTTATCTACATGTTATTGATTGGTATTGTTATTTCAGGGTATTTGATTTCGACTGCGGATGGTCGTGCGATTGAGGTGTTTACGTTATTTAGTATTCCCGCAATTGACTTATCGGTAGAAAATCAGGCAGATATTGCAGGTAAAGTTCATTACTGGGCGGCATGTAGTTTGATCGGCTTAGTAACGTTACATGCACTTGGGGCATTAAAACATCATTTTATCGATAAAGATAAAACCTTAATTAGAATGATCAAACCATTAAAGGATGATTAATAAATGAAAAAATTACTACTATCTGCTGCTGTTGCAGCAACATTATTTGGCGCAAGCACTGCACACGCAGCAGACTATGTGATTGACACTCAAGGCGCTCATGCATTTGTAAACTTTAAAATTAAACATTTAGGTTACAGTTGGTTACATGGTCGTTTTAATACATTTGATGGTGGCTTTAATTATGATTCAGCTAACCCAAATGCATCACAGATCATGGTAAATATTGAGACTAAAAGTATCGATTCAAACCATGCAGAACGTGATAAACATTTAAGAGGAAAAGATTTCTTAAATGTTGATAAGTTTCCACAAGCAAGTTTTAAAAGCACCAGTATTGTATTTGATGCTAAAGGCGATGAAGCAAAAGTTACGGGTGACTTTACATTACATGGCGTCACTAAAAGCATTACTTTTGAAATAGATAAAATAGGTGAAGGAAAAGATCCATGGGGTGGTTATCGTGTTGGTTTTGAAGGTGAAACCAGCCTGAAATTAGCTGATTTTGGTATTGATTATAATCTTGGGCCTGCATCAACACATGTTGATATTGGTTTATTTATTGAAGGCATACGTAAATAAGCAAAGTTTAGGCGCAGTAATATTCGGACAAATAGTTAGAAAAAACGCCTCACTTAGTTGAGGCGTTTTTGTTTGCTTGTAAACGTTGCTCAAGTAAGGGCTTTAAATTATCAGGTAACCAACGTATTAATACTTCGTGATAACTAGGCTGTTCTTTTATGATTGCCAGTGCGCTATTTAAAGTTTTTATGTGCTGCTTACCTTGTGCGGTATTAGTGCAGCCAATATAGCCAAAACTGAGTTCTGACGCCTCGGTTAGTGGTAGCTGTATCAACTCATCATCAAAGCCCATAGATTTAGCTAAATAAAAATGCTCACTCGGATAGCCTAACAATATATCTATGCGTTTCTTTTTTAGCATATAAGTTAAGCTTGCGAGTGTATCTCGTCCCGGACGAATAATGATAGATGCATCAGCATTAGTATTTATTACGTCGTCTATCGTTTCTCCATAAGAACGGCTCATTGATATGCCTAAGGTGAGTTTGTATTCACTTAACAATTTTTTTAGTGAAATTTGGGCGTTAGGATCTAATTTTAGGCTGTGTAAGAGTTCTTTATGGATAGCGATGGAAGGTGATAAGCCAATAGTGGAAGCTTGCTCACTAAATGCTATATGTTCACGGCGATGCTCACTTTGATACAGCGAGAGCATACAATAGGTGTGATTTGGGTTCGAGACTTCGCGAACAGTTCTGCTCGAAGGTAAAATAACTCGCTTAAAGGTATAGTTTGGTAGTTGTTCTTCAAGTAAAGAGATAACACTTTCGTCACGCCCTGTACCCGCATATTGATCATTAAAAATATAATATGGGGCGAAGTCGGTGACTACCCAGTCAATTGTTTTAGCGTGTACCGTGGTGCTAGATAATAAAAATAAAAATAGAGTTAGATACACACCTGTCATTATTTATACCACTAAAAAATGATTACTATCAGTAAGTGTAGCAGTTAGTTAAATAGTTTCTTGGAAAAAAGCAAAACGCCAGCAAAGGCTGGCGTAATTCAATAGCAATAATACAATTCAATATAAATTAATTGGATTTCAGCCATTTAACAAACTGACGTGCGTCACTTGCTTTTGTAAACAAGGCATTCTTTAAACCTTGCGTATCAGAAAAAATAACACGTTGTTTATTTACTGAAATTGATTGCACTGGATGTGCGATTTGGATCATAGATCCATTGTAATTATAAGACATAATAAAACTCACTTTTTTCTTGTTATCTTTTCTATGTCGCTAATTTCATATTAGCAGTTAAAACATGATTAGATAGACTGTTTCGTGTTTAGCTTCATTATAGTGTTGACGATCTTTATGACATTTATGCGACTATTTAAAAAATATGTCGTAGTTTGACTTGGGGTTCTCGCCGTACAATAACTTAGCTTTAAAATATACGTTTTGCGGGGCTTACTGGATCAGGGTAAAGAGGTTAACCGCGAGGCTTTTTTAGGACCAAGAAGAGACTTTACCTAAGTAAATTTGTTTAGGCAAGCATTTTTGTTGTTTTATAGTTTTTTAATTATAAATACTGTATTTTGAGGCACGAAAAAGTGAGGACAATAGATGAATTACATTATTGTGAGTGATATTTTTGGAAAAACATCATATTTGACACAGTTTGCACAAGCGTTGAATGGTGAGTTTATTATTGTAGATCCATACGATGCTCAACTACAGCCCGTTATTGACGAGGAGCTGCAATATCAACAGTTTATATCTCAGTGTGGGCATGACGGTTATTTTCAAAAACTAAATAAAGTGTTAGATAATATAAAAACGGATACCACAATTATTGGTTTTAGTGCTGGGGGGGCAGCCGCATGGCGTAGCCAAGCATGTACTAAAAATCGCTATATCAAAAAGCTCGTGGCATTTTATCCAAATCAAATTCGTTATAATTTAAATTTACCAGCAACAATACCATGCGAATTGATATTTCCTTATCAAGAGGCACATTTTGATGTGAGCGTTATTATCACAAGCCTACAAACAAAAGCGAACGTCAGCTGTTTTCAGTGTGACTATGGTCATGGCTTTATGAATCCATTATCAAATAATTTTGATAATCAAGGTTACTTATATTTTAGTAAACGACTGTTTAGTGATGATTTATAGGGCGTGTTGACCTTTCATGATTAATTTTGCAGCAGTCTATTTGCTATTTAGGCAAGGCAGCGCCTATGATGTGTGGTTGTTCCCCATAAATAGGCGATAACGCAGTATAAATGCCAAATATGCGCTGCCCAAAGGGTTCTTCCTAGGGGCGATTAACTCTTTGTTACCTACACGGATGTAGGTAAGGGGCGTGAGCAGGACGCGGAAGCTTTGCTCGGTTTTTACTTAGCCCGCTAGGTTACAAACCTCGCGCCGCGATTAAATCGCCCCTAGATTGAACAAATTTCAATCCACAAAGGTCAACACGCCCTAGTTGTATTGTATTAATTAAATGCTACAAACTAGTATATTGATTAGTTGTATGGCTATACTAAGTTTTTAACTTAGATTAATTTATTATATGACTGACCAACATAAGCTATATCGTCACTTCTTATCTAACCCTGTAGCAAAGCCGCCATGTCGGATGACTAATGCAAACATGTATGGCTTTTTTATAAAAATAGATCAAACAAAAGTTCAAGCGTATATAAGTAATACACTTAATACAGTAGCAACAGAGGACACTTATTTTAAAGGGCTGGGTGAGTACGCGCTACTGACATTTACTGATATTGAAAAAATCGCCTCATTAACACCACCTTTTAACGAACATGGTTGGATGCAAGAAACAGATATTATTGTTTGGTTGCCAGTTGTAAAGGTAGAAAAGCAAGGAGATGATGAAGATATTACGCATCTTTATTGGTACCCAGCATTTATTTGTGTCAATAATATTTATGCACTCATAAATGGACGAGAGACATGGGGCTACAATAAATATATGTGTGAATATAAAATGCCTAGCTCTGTTAACAAACTAACTGATTTTTCATTATCGCTAGATTGCTTTAAACATTTCTCTCCATCATCTAAATTAGAGACACACCAGCTACTTTCCTTAACAACCACAGCTAAAGAAAATAACGAAAGTGTTTTATCAACGTTGGAAGATTTTGGTGATCGTGTGGCAAATTTGTTTGATGGGGAACACATGGGTATAGACTTTTCCTTATTAAAGCAATTGCTTAGTGGGTTTGTTAATCCACAAATGGACCAAATATTATTTAAGCAATTCCCTGATGGTCAAGGCAAATTAGCGGTATATCAAGCTGTGATGCACTCGCCATCAGAAATTAAAAAAATCCATAAATTTAAATTCTTAAAGCCAGACTTTAAATTACAAATAGAGCAGTTGGATAGTTTTCCATTGGCTGAAATGTTTGGCTTAAAAGTAGGCCCACAAGATGTGTATTTACCTTTTTATATATGCATGGATTTTGACCAACTTGAAGCTTCTCAAGTCCTCCCTCTATAAAGGAAAATAGTATGAGTAATGAAAAAATAGCCATTATCGGTGGTGGGGTTGCTGCTATGACTGCTGCGTTGTATTTGACTGAGCAAGATGATTGGCAGCAGCATCGCGAAATTACTGTTTATCAGCAAGGGTGGCGTTTAGGGGGAAAAGGAGCGAGTGGGCGAAATGCAGCGATGGGCGAGCGTATAGAAGAACATGGTTTACATGTTTGGTTTGGAGCATATGTAAACAGCTTTAAAGCAATCGAAACGGTTTACAATAAATTAAATCGACCTACAACATGCGCATTAAGCACGTGGCAACAAGCGTTTAAACCACATAGTTTTATTGCCTTAGAAGAGCATATAGATAATGAGTGGGAAACGTGGCCAATTGATTTTCCAGTTTTACCGGGTAACCCTGCAAACGGCAGTTTAGATATTACAGCATGGGATTTTATTAAAATGACCCTTGCGTGGTTAAAAAAATGGATCCCGCAACTAGAAATTGCAGCAAATCAACAAGCTAAAAGTACACAATTAACAACTAAAAAAACACGTGATAAATATTTACTACAACACCTATACCAACATGTTCAAGAGCTAGCCACTGATGGCAGTGATGCGTGGAAAACGTTTACACATGATATACAAAACTTAAGTCAAGAGATCACATCAACGCCCAGCTTACTGGTCGATAAATTAAATGAATTTACACAAAATAAAAATACATTACAGCCTCAAATATCTGAGAAAAAAGATAGCTTAGTAATTTGGTATATCGTCAGAAAGTTAAAGCGCTGGCTTAATCAAGAATTGACAGAGTTAATGGATGAAAATGCACAATTAAGACGCTTGTATATTTGTGCTGATCTTGCAATTGCAATGCTTGTCGGGCTAATCAAAGACAAAGTTTACCGTGATGGTTTTGGTGTTATTAATAAGTATGATTTTCGCCAATGGCTGCTAAAAAATGGCGCGAATAAACAATACAGTGTGGATTCGGCCCCTGTGCGTGGGTTTTATGATTTAGTGTTTGCATACCCTAAAGGGGATTTTAGCAAACCGAATGTAGAAGCTGGGGTTGCAGCATTAGCAATGTTGAGAATCGCATTATGCTATAGTGGTGGTGTTATGTGGAAAATGCAGGCTGGAATGGGGGGTGTGATTTTTTCACCACTTTATGAGCTCTTAAAGCAAAGAGGGGTTAAGTTTGAGTTTTTCCATCAACTTCAAAATATTACGCCTGGCTATGATAGTAATGGTAAGCGTTGTGTAACAGAAATTGAATTGCAACAACAAGTTGAACTGAAAAATAATATTGAATATCAACCCCTTGTTGATGTTAAAAGTTTACCTTGCTGGCCAAGTGAGCCCCTTTATAATCAAATTAATACAGCGCAAGCGACGCTATTACAGCAATATAATATTAATTTAGAGTCTTTTTGGACAGACTGGCCAAGTCGTTATCAAGCTGAATTTGGTCAGCCATTACCTCACAAAACATTGCGTTTCAAACACGATTTTGATCAACTTATTCTTGGTGTTTCTGTTGCATCATTGGAACATATTTGCCCGCGTTTATTAGCTATTGATGATGCATTTGCTGCACAAGCTAAAAATGTTCTTACGGTAGCAACGCAAGCCAGCCAGCTTTGGTTAAATAAAACAGATCAGCAGCTTGGTTGGGAGTATATGCCGCCAAGCGAAGAAGGGCCGATTTTAAGTGGTTTTAGCGAACCATTTGACACGTGGGCTGCAATGCAAAACTTAGTAGACAAAGAGCAATGGCCATTGAATAACAGTCCAAAAAACATTGCCTATTTTTGCAGTGCCTTTGCCTGTGCAGAATATCCACCACAAAGTGACCACACGTTCCCAGCGCGAGCAAAAGCTGATGTAAAAACGAATTTAACACAATTGGTAACGACTAATATGCAGCCATTATGGCCATTAGCTTATGATCAAAATGGCTTTGATTGGTCAGTATTATATGCAAATGATGTGTCAGGCAAAGCGCGTTTAGATCAACAATATTGGCGAGTTAATGTTGACCCGAGTGAACGCTATGTTTTGTCTGTAGCAGGTTCGAGCCAGTATCGTTTAGCGACGGATGGTACGCAGTTTAGTAATTTATTTATAACAGGGGATTGGATCAAAACGGGTGTGAATGCCGGTTGTGTTGAAGCGGCTGTTATGGCAGGAATGCAGACAGCGCGAGCATTATGTGGATATCCACAATATATAAGTGGAGAAAATGCATTTGAGCCGACAAAAACTACCTAAAGTTACTGATATTTAGACTACTTTTAGTAATTAATTAGTCTATAATTATAAATAATTACAGTATATTTACATACTCCTAGGATAAAGGTCTGTTACGAATGAAAAGCCTATGCAAACCAATTTCAAATCATGTGTTGTTATTGTGTTCATCAAGTTTAATTTTGCCATTGAGTCTTCAGGCGCAAAATGAAGCTGCTGTGGTGTCAAAAAGTAACATGGAAGTGATAGAAGTGTATGCGCAAAAACGCGCTCAAGCGATTGAAAAAGTAAGTATTGCGGTCAGTCATGTAAAAGGAGAGGCATTAACATCTCAACATTACAAAGACACGACAGAGCTTTCAGTATTCGCACCTAATGTAAAAATTAGTCAAAATGCAGCTGAAGGCACACCGCCAGCAGTTAACATTCGTGGGGTTGGTTTAGTAGATTATAATACTGCGAATACATCGCCAGTGGCAATATACGTTGACGACGTGGCGGTTGGCTCTGCGAGCAATCAAATAGTTAACTTTTTTGATATTGAGCAAGTGGATATACTGCGTGGCCCCCAAGGAACATTATTTGGTAGAAACTCTACCGGTGGGGCGATATTGATTCGTACAAAACGCCCTGAGTTTGCCCAAACGGGTTACCTGAGTGTTGGTGCTGGCAATAATAATTCAGTAACTCTTGATGGTATGTATAACACTCAAATTAGCGAAAATAGCGCTTTGCGCGTGGCGCTTAATCATCAAGACTATGAGTATTCTACAAAAAACATTTATACTCAATCACCTACCGCAGGTATGCAACAAACAAATGCGCGTATTTCTTTGTTAACCGACTTTGACAATGTTCAACTATTATTAAAAGGACACATTGAAGATTGGCAAGGAATTGTACAGCCTGTGGGGAGTATTGGGATTGTAGCTAATCCGCTAACATTGCAGCCGTGCTCTGTTGAACAAGCGGGCTCTCAAAATTGCTTTGATAATTTTGGTTTTAACGATGGCAGCGACGACTTTTATACCGTGAGCGTAAATAATGACTCGCCTCATAAAAGCGACGGTAAAGGTTTTAGTGCACATTTAAACTGGCAAATAAATTCTGAAAATGAGCTCGTCTCCATATCAAGTTATAATCAGTTGGAGCGAGACCATGCGTTTAATTGTGATGGTTCTCCACAGCGTCTTTGTGAAGGTTCATTAGGGCTAGATACAGACTTTATTACTCAAGAGTTACGTTTAGCAACACAATTTGGTGATCATACTCTCACAACTGGAATTTATTTTGCTGACGAATCGATAAAGCAAAATAATGTAAATGATATATTACGTGATTATCGTGGTATTTTGCCCACAAATTTAACTGCAACATTTTATTACGACAATCAAATTGATACGCAAAGTCTTGCTTTGTTTAGCCAACTTGATTATCAGCTAAGTACGAAGTGGTGGATTGCGGCAGGGCTTCGTTATTCGTATGAATCACTGGAGTACGATTCACTCTCTCAATTAAATGCCATTGTTGATCCTAGCGACCTAGAAGGCGCTATAGTGCCTTTTTATCATGTGAAAGGAGAGCAAAGCGACAACGGGTTTTCAGGACAGTTGTCTGTAAATTATCAACTAAGTGAGACCACAAACACATATTATAGGTTTGCAAACGGTGCAAAAAGCGGGGGTTATAATGGTGGGTTTTTATCATCACCAGAGCAAGCTGAGTTGGCCGCCTATGATAAAGAACGCCTAAACTCCCATGAAGTTGGTACTAAATCTTGGTGGCCTGAGCAGGGTGTGCGAATGAATTGGGCTGCATTTTATTATGATTATAATGATCAACAAGTATTTATGAATCAACCATCAGCATCGCCACAAAGCCCGCCAGTTCAGCTGTTAGAAAACGTTGGTGATTCTACTATTTACGGTTTAGAAGCAGAGTTTGATTATAAAGCCAATGATGCATTATCAATGCGTTTTTCACTGGGTTATATACCGCATGCCGAGTTTGAAGAGTTTGTAGATCCACTTGGCAATAGTTTGACCAATAACCGCCTACCTTTTACATCTAAGTGGAATGTTTCGGCAGCGATAGAGTATGCATTTGAGCTTGCAAATAATCCACTAACAACTCAACTGGTTATTGATTATCAATCTGATTATTACTTTGATCAGAACCAAAACCCCTATGCCTTTCAAGACGGCTATAGTTTAGTTAACGGTAATATTCGTTATCAGATGGATCAGTGGTCAATGGTATTGTGGGGAAAAAATTTATTTGAAACGCATTACTCTCATTTGAAATTTGATTTAGGCCCATTCTTAGGTATGCTAGAAGACTTTAAAGGTGAAGGTCGCCGGTATGGGCTTGATGTTAGCTATCAGTTTTAAAAACATGCAGATAGATTAAGGTGCGTTATATGGAAGTAAAGGCAGCCTTAAGCCTTAAAGTAATAATATTTATGCTTTTTAGTTTGCTGTATTGCGGTACAGCGACTGCGGCGAGTATGCCTGATCTTTTCATTTATGATGAACAGCAGCATGAAACCAATCTTTTGCAAGTAGGTTCTGTGTTGCAAAGTAATCACAGTGGTTTTGCGCGCACAAGTGACGAGCTCGAAACGTGGATCTTAAATAAAAAGCCGCAAAATCGTACAACCTATTTTGGTGGTAGTTATTGGCTTGTTTTACCTTTAGAAAACCAAACTAAATTAACTGAATTAGTCCTGTATCCATATAATACGTTGGTGTCTAGGGTTGAAACACGTATTTATGATCTCGATACGCCTAGCGCACCTGTAGCACGTTATATTACAGGTGGCTTAGAAAAAAATGAATTCGCATTTCAATACGGTAATAAAATAACGCTGATCCCAGGGAAGCGTTATGTATTAGTCACTAAATTTGAAAGTGACTACTTTTATACTCCGCCTAAATTAGTTTTAAAACCTTACGATGATTTTTTTCCTCAAATCACCTTACAGAACATGATAATGCTGTTGTGTTTTGGGGTGGGGATTGCTCTAGGGTTATATAATTTACTGATTTATTTTGGTGCGCGCGATGTGACACACCTTTATTATGCAATGTTTACTGCATGTTGGGTGTTTGCATGGAGTCAGTTTTTCCATATTCCGGATCAAATATTTGGCTATTACAATGCACATTTGCATTGGTTAGGCTTTACGCTTATTCCCCTTACAAACATCTTATTTTATAACAGCTTACTTAAGCTTAAAGAAACCTCACCGAGATTATCCATTGCGTCGTTATTACTCGGGGCGGTTGCTACGTTAGGCGTACCATTTGCAATTTTATGGCCTGGTTTTGGTTTTATATGGGCCACTTTTGTTACCGGTGCAACCTTATGCTTAGGCATGTTTATTGGTGTGCGAAGCTGGATGAGTGGGTTTAAACCAGCGCGTTATTTTGTAATGGCTTACCTTGCTATGGCGATCCCTAATATGGTTGGGAATCTGACTAACCTAGGTTTGATACCTCCTATAGCGATTGATTTGTATTTGCTGGGTCTTATAGGTACATCACTGGATGCGATGCTCTTGGCATTTGCAGTTGCAAATAAATTTAGCCTCTTACATGACGATAATGTTGAGTTAACTAAAAATTTAGAGCAAAAAGTGCAGCTGCGCACACAAGAGCTTGAACAGTTAGCTGAAGAGCTAAGGGATGCAAGTGAAGCAAAAAGTCGTTTCTTAGCGAATATGAGCCATGAAATTCGTACCCCTATGACATCTATTATTGGCTATGCAGATGGGATCATTTTAGGGGACATAAAGCCTCACGAGCGTAATCACGGTATTCGCGTTATTTTGCAAAATAGTCGGCACGTCTTAGGCTTAATTAATGATATTTTAGATATGTCAAAAATTGAAGCAAACCGATTAGAAATATCGTTAGTTGAAACTGATTTATTTTCAACCATTGCGCATATTGAATCTATACTTGGTAAACAAATTAGAGATAAAGGCCTAAAATTTAATGTAAATTATGAATTTCCTTTACCTGATTGGATTATTTCTGATCCAACACGCTTACGGCAAATACTATTAAATCTTGCTGCTAATGCGATTAAATTTACGACCGTTGGAAATATAGAACTATCAGTAAGTTGTGAAAAAGATCAATTGTGGATCAAAGTCAAAGACACGGGCATCGGTATGACCCTTGCTGAGCAGCAAGAGTTATTTACCCCATTTTACCAAGCTGATGCAACGAACACGCGTAAATATGGTGGAACTGGATTAGGCTTAAATATATCAAAAAGTTTGGCTCAAAAATTAGATGGTGATATCAGCGTTCATTCTGAAGTAGGCAGCGGTAGTGAGTTTAGCCTAGCTTTAGCGTTACAAATAACTGAAAAAACACGCTGGGTTAACAGCTTTGAAGATATATCAATTGAGCAACCAAAAGATTTAGTCTCTTCACAATGCCAACGCAACTTAGTGGGTGAAGTACTCGTTGCTGAAGATCACCCTGAGAACCGTCAGTTAATCGAGCGTATTTTACAGCGTATGGGGTTAACAGTTACGGCAGTGGAAAACGGGCAAGATGCAGTGCAAGCAACACTTGATAACCAATTTGATTTAATTTTATTGGATATTCAAATGCCAGTGATGGATGGTGAGCAAGCTATTCATATGATGCAGGCGACGGGTTTAACAACACCAATAGTTGCATTGACGGCAAATACGATGAAAAATGAGATTGATCGTTATCTAAAACAAGGATTTGTTGATCACATTGCAAAACCAATAGATCGCAGTCAGTTTAGCCATAAAATTGCCAGTTACCTTGATATAGAAATGCACGAAGAAGTTAAATTGCCTGATCATGAATTTGATGCGTTGAAAAAAACGTATATTGAAGGGTTAAAAAATCAAAGAGATACCATTGCGGCCCAGTTTGGCAGCGGTGATATAGATGGGTTAGCAAAAAGTATTCATATGATAAAAGGGACAGCAGGGATGTTTGATTGCGATGCGCTTTATCAGCAAGCTGTTTGTTTAGATAAGTCACTCAAAGCAGATAGCATCACCTTGGATAGTCGTTTAGTTAATGGATTATTAGCTAAAATGGACTCGATTATATCCCCAGTTAAACAATGAATTTATTATTTAGACTGTGACCCCACAGCCACGCGATCTGCTACTGAGCGTTAACCCAAAAGATTTATTGTCCTAAGCATTTTATTCACATACCGCTCAACAAAAAACTGTTTTAGCATGATTATTTTATTGTTGAATAGTAACTATAGATGCTCTAACTACGACAGCTCATTATAAGCATGGTTTAATTGTTATGGTTTTTATACAAACACATAGGAATATTATGGGCTATCAACATATTGACGTGCCGCCAAATGGCGAACAGATTAGCATTGATGAACAAGGCCAATGGCATATTCCTCTACAACCTATTATTGCTTATATTGATGGTGATGGCGTTGGGCAAGATATATCACCCTGTATGCGAAAAGTGGTAAATCACGCTGTTGATGTGTGTTACCAAGGACAGCGTAAAATTCACTGGATGGAAGTGTTCAATGGTGAAAAAGCAGCGCAGCTTTACGATGGTGATTGGTTTCCGCAAGAAACAATACATGCTGTTAGGCAGTTTAAAATTGCTATAAAAGGCCCTTTAACCACACCGATTGGTGGTGGTTTTCGTTCACTCAATGTAGCCCTTCGTCATGAAATGGATTTGTTTGTCAATATGCGGCCTATTAAAGGCTACAGTGTATTACCTTCGCCACTGAAACATCCTGAAAAAACTAACATTGTGGTGATCCGCGATAGCTCAGAAGATATTTATTCTGGCATAGAATGGCAAGCTGGCAGTGTTGAAGCTGAAAAAATGTTGGACTTTTTATGTCAAGAAATGGGCGTTACTCGTCTACGCTTTGATCAGCAATGTGGTATTGGCATTAAGAATATCTCCAAAGAAGGGTCACAGCGTTTAGTTCGCTATGCAATTAATTATGCGCTGGAGCAAAAAAGTGACTCAGTCACTGTTGTGCATAAAGGTAATGTGCTTAAATTTACTGATGGTGCATTTAAACGCTGGGGTTTTGCGCTTGCACAGGATGAGTTTTCAGCAGTAACACATAGTAATGGTCGTTGGCTTGAAATTCCGCGAGAAGGCTTAGCACCACTGGTTATTAAAGAAGTGATTGCAGATAACATGCATCAACAAGCGCTGATGAACCCTGAGCAATTTGATGTGGTCGTGACAACCAATCAAAATGGTGACTATTTAGCTGACATGCTAACAGCACAAGTGGGAGGGATTGGCATCATGCCTGCGGCAAACTTAAATAATGAAGTGGCTTTTTTTGAACCAACGCACGGGACTTTTGAGCGAATAGCTGGTCAAAATAGCGCTAATCCAACAAGTAGTATTTTAAGTGCGGTAATGATGCTACGATTTATGAAGTGGCATGAAGCAGCTAATCAGATAGAGCATGCTTTGCAATACACCTTTTTAGCGGGCGAATTGACCTTTGATTTACAAGAAGATCCACATAACTCGACTATCCTAAGTTGCAGTGACTTTACACAAAGGATAATCGAGCATTTAAAGCACTCATAGCTTAGGCTGCATTGGCGTTACTAAGTTCTGCACGATACATACAAGGGCGGTTAACAAGGGTTGCAGCACGGTGATAAATAGCCTTTGCATCATGTTCATCGCTAGGTGTGCCGCTTAGAGTATCCATTAACGCAACCACAATGATTGCAGGCACCTGACAACAATATTCATCGAGTACCGCGGTTGTTGTTTGCGCATCAACATGACAATGAGGGTGATTATGTTCAACTTTGTACGCATGCAATAATGTTTGCACGTCTAAGCTATCACCTTCAAGGTGTTTGTTTTTACGGCATTGGCAACCAAACTCATCAACTAATGTGGCTAATGCCTGATACACATCGTCACAATTTATCGTCATTTTTTTACATAGCTGTTGCTCAATAAAAGCATGTAAATGACCATCGATGAATAATCCGTCTTGTTGGGTAAAGCTTGCTGTCGTTTGCATCATAATGTTGTCTCTTAATTTTAGTGGCTAACTCATTTGGTATGACTTCACTCTAGCCCTAAGAACACTATTTATGAAATTGTTGTTTTCAATAACTGATATTGATTTAATCAATATCGTGAATTGGATTGAATCGTAGCATAAGTATTTAAAGATTGGTTTGAACAATCTCAGCGATCCGCAATTGTTGCAGCAAAATTTTGTAATTCTCTGCGTAACCATTGATGCGGGCTTGCATGGTGCAGTAGTGGGCTCCAGATCATTTTTACCTCTATAGGCACTATTTGAAATGGTACAGGGCTGATCACTAAGTTAGTGTGTTTGGTTAGTAGCATTGCTTGTCGTCTTGGTAATGTTGCGATTAACTGGGGAGATTGACACAATAAACTTGCCACCATGTAATGACGGGTAAACACCCTAATATGGCGGGTCTGCTCTAATTGCCAGAGTGCTTCGTCTACCCAGCCTAATTTCTGGCTCCCTGATTTATTAGTAACCGCAGCTTCAGCCCCCCAGCCAGCACGATTAACCCAAATGTGTTCTGAGGCCAAATATTGGTTTAAATTGGGCTGCTGTAAAAAGGGGTTTGCAGGGTGCATTAAACAGCAATAATTATCCCGCCACACACTGGATTGATGAAAAGATCGCGGCAAACCATTAAAGCGATTAATCGCTAAATCAATAGTGCCTTTTTCCATATCTTGCAGGTTTACATCGCTAGGACTGAGTACATCAAAATTAAGCCCTGGGTGTTTATTAAGCTGTGCGGTTATAAATGGAGCGATTAAGGTTGATTCTAAATAGTCATTTGCCATCACTCTAAATGTCATGTGTGCAGTAGTAGGATCAAAAACATCACTGGGCTGAGTAATTGCCTCGGCCATTTTTAACAACGCCTCTATTTCTGGCTTTAAGCTTAAGGCTTTTGCAGTCGGAGTCATAGAGCCTGCTGCGCGAACAAGTAGCGGGTCGTCAAATAAATCACGTAAACGCTTGAGTGCATTACTCATTGCAGGCTGTGTTAACGCTAATTTATTTGCCGCCTTAGAGACATTTTGCTCATCTATGAGTACATTTAAGTACACCAGTAGGTTGAGATCGACATTTCTTATATTCATTTGATCAATCTTATTCATTCGCTGTATTAATTATCTAAATTAAAGCCTGCTTGCTAAGGTGTGTAAACCCATAAAATTACATAGCCACCATAAGTGATAAAAATATGCCCAAACAAAACACACAAACACTGTTAGCGGTTTCACCGAATGATGCCATAGAGCATGTTATTGCAACTAAACTAGCACGGGCTGTATTTGCTGGGTTTGAAGGCATGTTTGCTGCATTTTTAAATATTACCTTGGGTGCACAAAGTCGCTTTGAGCAACGACAATGGTTAGATGTGCAATCAGCAATGCGCGAACGTTTACAAGTGTATGAGCGCCAAGTTAAAAGCGTGAGTAATGCAGTGCGAATAATTGCTTTTAAAGAACTACATGACCCACGGCTATGGGAGCAAGCAAAACACATTTATGGAGAAATGGTCGAAAATCACGAAAACCAGCCCATTGCGCACACATTTTTTAATTCAACATTTGGCTCTATTTGGGACGATAAAAAAATACGCACTGTTCATTTGTTTGTCTTAAAAGCTAAGTACCGCGCTAAACCAAGACCATTTGATAATTTAGTGAGCCGAATTTCATTACAAAATGGCTTTACTCATGCTGTAGCACAACTAATTTATCGCCAAGCTTTTCGGGTTAAATTTACAGATTTAAACAAGGATGTTGATGCCTTACAGCGTACTTTAACACTAGGTGCAAAGCAGCAATGTCGCCAAGTATATGAATTGATGAATCTAAATGATGGTTTTATTGAATACGCTAATTCATTATTTTTTAGAAATAAAGCCTGTTATTTAATTGGCCGATGCATTGCTAAAAATGGCGATAATATGCCTTTTGCAGTGGCGATATTACATACTGAAAATGGCTTAAAGCTTGATGCTGTGATGATGGGGGCTGATCAACTCAGTTTACTGTTTGGCTTTGCACGTACTTATTTTATGGTTGATACAGATCAACCAGCCCGTTATGTAGATTACCTGTCAGTGTTAATGCCACATAAGCAACGATTTGAGTTATTTAATGCCATAGGTTTTATTAAGCACGCTAAAACTGAATTTTACCGTTACAAAGTAGACACGACTAAAAATAGCCCCACACACGATAAATACATTATTGCCCCAGGGACTCCAGGCATGGTGATGCTGGTATTTACGACACCGCACTCTGATTATGTTTACAAGGTGATCAAAGATAGATTTAGCGCACCCAAAACATCCACTAAAGCACAAGTAATGGCAAAATACGATTTTGTAAAACAAGCCGACAGAGTAGGGCGTTTAGTCGACACGCATGAGTTTCGCTATTTGGCATTTGATTTAAGCCGTTTTAGCGATGAACTGCTTGAGCAAATGCGCGCGAGTATTGGCAACAGCATGGCAATTTCAAATAAAGCGCTCGTGCTAAAACATGTGTACGTTGAGCGTAAAATGACCCCGCTTAATTTATACATTAATCAGTGTGACAACAAACAGCTTAGTAACGTAATGCACGATTACGGTAAAGCAATTAAAGATTTAGCTGAGGCTAATATTTTTCCTGGTGATATGCTGATGAAAAATTTTGGCGTGACACGTTGGGGCCGTGTGGTGTTTTATGATTACGATGAAATATGCCCATTAACAGATTGCGAATTTAGAGATTTACCAACGAGCCAAAATAGCTTTGATGAGATCAGTAGCGAAAGCTATTTTGATGTAGCCGAAAACGACGTATTTCCAAGTCAATTTAACGTTTTTTTTAGCGCAAACAAGCAGGCGTTTAGTTATTTTTGCCAGCAACATCACAATTTATTCAGCCCTGAATTTTGGCAGCAATGTCAAAACCAAATCAATGCAGGGCATCTGGCTGATGTGTACCCTTATAAACAAAGTTGGCGCTTTATACCCAAACCACCTCAAGATGCGAGTTGCAGTTGGAGTTAAAAGCGATTTAGACAAGGCATTGATTGCAAATAATGGTTGTTCCCTTGTTAAAATCAATGACACAGTATAAATCGCTTTTAAACCAACCCTTTGGGCGTTTCACAGGCGCTTACTCTCATCGTTGTTACTTCTTAAAAGGGACTGCCATTGTTGCAAAGTAACGCCTTGATATTAAGCCCCTGTGAAACGCTGAATCCTGCATCTTGAGGTGATTTGGGTATAGTAATACCACTATTAAAGTCTAATGAATGTTGGGTGCGAAAAAGGGTATATTACTCCTCAAAATAAAACCAAGGAAAGAGTATGAAATCTTTATTGTTAGCAAGTTTATTAATTGCTTCGCCAATAGCAGTGGCTAATCCACTATTGGGCAGCTGGGAGTTTGTGCAAGGCAAATACGCCGTTGAAGATGGGTTTGTGAGTGCTAAAGCACCAGAGCTGACCTCAGTAAAACTGATTACTGCAACGCATTTTAACTATATTACCCAAAAAAATGGCAAGTTCCACTATGCTGGTGGCGGGCAATACACTTTAAAAAATGAACAGTTTGTTGAGACGTTCGCATATGGCAATATCCCCTCATTACTTGGTAAAACAATGGCCTTTGATTATAAAATTGAAGGGAACTTGTGGCATCATTCTTTAACTGAAAATGGTAAGTTAATTGAAGCCGAAGTATGGCGTAAAATCGATTAATAAAGGGAACACCTATGCAATTTATTTCCCATCAACATGCGCAATTATCACTCAGCGAAACCGTTAAACCGCAATTAAAAGCGCACGAAGTATTGATCAAAGTGGCTGCGATAGGCGTTAATCGCGCCGATTGCATGCAGCGACAAGGTAAATACCCAGCTCCGCAAGGCGATAGCCCCATATTAGGGTTAGAATGTGCCGGCACAGTCATTGAACTTGGCGCAGATGCTGATAATAGCTGGCTTAATAAAGCGGTATTTACGTTGTGCGCTGGTGGCGCTTATAGTGAATATGTAGCAGTAGATGCAGCGCAATTAATGGTTTTACCGAGTGGTTTAACAATGGCGCAGGGTGCAGCCATTAGCGAAGTGTATTTAACGGCATTTGGTGCGCTTTTCCAACTAGGTAATTTGCAGCAAGGGCACACTGTGCTTATTCATGCTGGGGCCAGCGGTGTAGGTGGCGCCTGCATTCAAATGGCTAAACGCACCGGTGCAATTGTGGTTATCACCGCAGGGAGCGATGAAAAATGTCAGCACGGCAAAGCGCTCGGCGCGGACCATGCCATAAACTATAAAACAGATGACTTTGTTGATTATATGCAACAGCATAATTTAACAGCAAATGTGATTGTTGATCCGGTATCAGGGCGTTATTTAAATAAAAATGCAGCCATTGCCGCATTAGATTGCCAAATTGTGATGTTGGCATTTTTAGACGGGCGCTTTGCAGAAGTGGATTTTGCACGCTTATTACAAAAACGCATTTCATTGCATGCTTCAACACTTCGCAACCGCAGCCAAACCTTTAAACGTCAGCTGCGCGATGCGTTTGTAGCAAGGTTTTATGACGATATAGCCAATCAAACGTTTGATTTTAATATTTATAAAACCCTACCATGGCAAGACGCAGCAAAAGCGCATACCATACTTGAGCGAAACGAAAATGCAGGAAAGGTTGTATTACTCGTTGAGTAGTTTAAAAATTAAAGTTTGCCCATATAACTTAGGGTAACTGAAAAAGCAATCCAAGGCATACAATGAACCCAATTATAGCAACCCTAAAAGAACACAACGTAAGTGACGAAAAAGTACATGAACTTTTTCAAGCATTTACACAAAACCCTATGATGGCAATGGCGCTAGTGCAACAACTTGGTATACCGCCTGAAAAACTACAGCAATTAATGGCAGTCGTAATGACTCAACCACATTTAATTAAAGAAGCGGCTGATTCACTTGGCATTGATCAAGGCCAAGTTGAACAAGCAAAAGCACAGTTTAAAAATCAATAATAAAAAGCAATAAAATCACGTTAAGCCCTAAGTAATGTATAAAAGTAAAGCGCGCCAAGCGCGCTTTACTTTTATTTATCGTCCTATATTTTATCCTCTTTTGTATTCATAGTTTGTTACATTGTTTATTACATGTTTTATGAACCTAAGGTTATTTGCCAAGTCTATTATATAACCCACTTTTATGGATAATCTAACATGAAAAGCCTATATAAAATTTGGCGAAATAATCGCTCACTTATCGTCTTCATTTCGTTAATGTGTGTATTTAGGAGCGCAGTAGCTGATTGGTATGAAGTACCTACAGGTTCGATGAAACCAACAATTGTTGAAGGTGATAGAATCCTCACAGATAAAATGGCCTACGACTTAAGAGTTCCTTTTACAAAAATATCGCTTGCGAGAATATCTGAGCCAAGTGCGGGCGATATTATAGTATTTGATTCAGTGGCAGCTGATAATCGATTAATTAAGCGCGTTATAGGTGTACCTGGCGACACGGTTGCATTAGTTAATAATGAGCTAATTATTAACGGTAAAAAACTCAGTTATGACACCTCAACAGACAACACAACAAACCAAATAAGAATCGAAAACTTAAATGGCATTAAACACCTTGTAAAAGTTGATAAGCAGCGCTCCACCATACAAAGCTTTGCGCCAATCACAATCGCAGAAGACATGTATTTAGCAATGGGCGATAACCGAGACAACAGTGCAGATTCAAGAATGATAGGCTTAGTGCCACGTAAAGAGTTACTCGGCAAAGCGCAGCGGGTGATAGTGTCATTAAATTACGATAATTACTATATACCGCGTAAAGAACGAATATTAAAAGTGTTAGAGTAAAAAATTAATACTCAACTACACGTATTTACCATGCTCGGCCGGCGAATAAAATACAGTGCAGGATGTTAACAAAAGAACACTGATTGCACGTTTTTATAGGTGATAAATGAACAGCGTATTTGATCACAGTAAAAAAAATATATTAGTACTACCCCAGTCACTTTATACAATGACGGATGTTGTGCCGCTGCTACACACCGCAAATACAGGGATTTTTTATAAAAGCCTTCGCCATGATTTAGTAGATGTTGAATTTTATACGAATACACCGTGTTTGGTGTACATTGAAAGTGGGCAAGAAACCATTACAATATCTGAAAATAAAACACATGAGCTGCATGCTGGCAGTGCTGTATTTTTACCGCAAGGGCTTAACGTGCATTCAGATTATGTAAGAACAACCTCATCGTTAAAAGCGTACTTAACTTTTTTTGATGAGGATGTGATCAGCGAATTTTTAAGCACATACAAAGTAAATAAAAGTCAGCCGAGTACGACTGTCAGCGCTACGTCGTTGCTTAAAATTCAATGCGATGATTTAGTGAAAACCTATTTTGATTCAATTCAAAAATTGCATAAACGAACCTGTAATACAGCGCCTTTGTTAAAAGTTAAGCTTTTAGAGTTACTGCATTTATTAGCAATTTACGACAAAGCTATTTATCAAACGCTCGTACAATCAAAGCACACAACTTACCCACCGAAGCGTAATATCACGCGGCTGCTAAATAACCCTAATACCCTTAAGTTAACAATTAAAGATTTAGCTAATTTATCTGGTAAAAGTGTATCAACATTTACACGAGACTTTAAATCTCTTTACAGTGTTACGCCTAACCAGTGGCTACAAGAAAAACGCTTGGTTCGAGCCTACCAACTTTTACAAGAAACAGAGTTAACCGTCACACATATAGCAGCAGATTTAGGTTACGAAAACGTCTCCCATTTCATTAAATTGTTTAAAAAGAAGTACAACATAACGCCAAAACAATTTAAACAAAGTAATTGATTTAAAAACGTTACTTTTGATGGTTTTTGAGCAGTTATATTTTTTAGCGGTGATTAAATGCAACAACTCATTAATCACAGGAGAAAGGCATGAGTATAAGAGTAACGCTTAGTTGTTGTGTAAAATCAGGGCAACTCGAATTATTACTGCCATTTTTAGAAAAACACTTACCCGCAGTAAGGGCATTTAACGGCTGTTTAGATGTAACGATTTATTTTGATAAACCAAACTCAGAAATGTTGATAGAAGAGCAGTGGCTTAGTGTTAAACACCACCGTGCCTATATTGAGCATATCGATAATAATGGAGTGCTTGCTGAACTTGCATTATTTTTAGCATCAGCGCCGAGTATAAAATACTTTGAAAAAGCAGCTGTTTAGTTTATTTAACCACTTTAAACTATAACTACACACTTGTTAGCCATATGCATTACAGTTGCTTAAAGTTAAAAACGGTAATGCATTTTATTAAAGTAAGAGGCCCCGAATACAATGAATGCGCAACTTAGAGAAAAAATCATAACTGTATGTAATAAAAAAATCGCACAAAAAGGGCCCAATGTAGGGTTGTCATTTTATGCTTTTTTTGCAAATAAAAATGATGATCCGCAGTCGCTAATGGAAGCTGCAACGTGGTGGATACAAACCCATCAATTAGACCACTTTGTAAAAGCCCAAAAAATCAAAGAAATGATAGTAGAAGGCCTATAGCAATATCTGCTATTCATTTATTCTTATTAGCGGCGTCAATAAAAGCACGTTATGTCGCAGCAATTTTATGTAACGCTAAAGCTGAGCAGTTTTGAAAGTAACACTCTAAAGTAACACCTAAAGTCACGCTACTTTACGTCACTACAGTAAGCCTAACTTAAAACCACTTTTTCAAGCCAAAGGATTTTTACAGTATTTTAATCGTCAATGAAAGGTGATTTGAGAGTGTGAATCTCTAAAGTGAAATGCTGTGTATGTAGACAGTGTTTTATTTTTGTCCAATATTACTGATCTCTACCATTTTGGTGTATTTCTGCATTTCTAAAATATGAGGTAAAGTTAACTAATTGTTTACAGGTGTTTATTTGAGGGCTAAGATAAATGCATTGTAATATATGGACATTTGTCGGTTTATAAAACGACAAATGTCATAGATAAAATTGTTGAACAAAGCCGCTACGCGGAGCTAGCAACCTTCAGCATAATTGCCACACTTGTCATTGGGACTTCCCCCATTTACCGGAGAAAACCAATGACCCCATTAAGACAACGCGTCATAGACGAGATCCGTTTAAGAGGCTACTCACCACGTACCGAAGAATCTTATATAAATGCACTCGCTCAGTTAGCTAATTACTACGATAAATCGCCTGACTTAATTAATAAGGAAGAGCTTGAGGCGTATTTTAGGTATGTAAACCTAACACAGCACTTGTCGCGTGCAACGATTGCAGTAAAACTCAATGCCGTTAATTTTTTATATAAATATGTACTACAGCGCTCATTCAGCATTGATATTGTATTGCCTAAAAAAGCACACAAAATACCGATACTGCTAACACGGGATGAGGTTCATCGCCTGTTTTTAAATACGGTATCTGCACAACAAAAAGTCATGCTTTGTATTTGCTATGGCTGTGGACTCAGAATAAGTGAATTACTGAATTTACGGGTTGTTGATATTGAATTTAGCCAAGACTGCCTATGGGTTAGAGCAGGGAAAGGCAATAAAGACCGTCGTGTCATATTACCTAAAAGCGCAGCAAGGCGATTAAACGCTTATATAGCAGGCTTTTCCCTTGGCAGTATACTGTTTTGTACTAATTGGGATAAAGAAAAAGCGATAGATGCAAAAACGTTTAGTCGTGGATTAAAACGTGCGGTAGCGCGGGCTGACATTGCAAAAAATGTATCCGCGCATAGTTTGCGTCACGCTTATGCTACACATCAAATTGAAGCAGGTATGCCGCTTCACCAGTTACAAAAGCAGTTGGGACATACGAGTATTCGTACGACAGAGCGTTATTTACACTGGTTGCCAGAGATGGCACATAGTAGCCATGATTTAATGGCTGCGTGGGAGGAGGGTTAAGATGGCAACGACGCATCATGTTGCAGATATCTTAGCGCAACACCTCAGTAACTATAAAAAAGTCCATGCATTAACCTATCAACAACAGCGAGTGTGTCAGCACATAAAGGACTGTCGAACCGTAAAGTTAGGTGCTCAGCAATGGCAGTGTGATCGCTGCGAGCATAATAAAACAGTGTACTGCGCATGTAGAGATAGACACTGTCCGCAGTGCCAAGGGCATGTTAGCGAGCAATGGAGTGAACAACAAAGTAAAGATGTTATCAATGCGCCTTATTTTCATCTGGTATTTACACTCCCTCATGAACTAAATGGATTAGCAAGGCAATATCCGCGTGAGATTTACAGCTGTTTATTTCATGCTGTATGGCAAACCCTCAGTCAGTTTGCGCAGCGTAAAAACAGTTACAAGGCACGTTAGGAATGACTGCGGTGTTACATACATGGGGGCAAAGCCTTGCTCAACATATTCATTTGCACTGTTTAATTCCAGGTGGCGTATTAACATCGTCAGGTGAGTGGCGCGGTGTTAAAAAGCCGTATTTATTTGCAGTAAAAGCCTTAGCAACCGTGTTTAGAGCAAAAATGCTAGCAGCCATTAGGGCACATAAACTAACGCTAACGATACCTCAAAGCGAATTGCTCATGAAAAAATCATGGTGCGTACACAGCAAGGTGAATTTGACCGAGCCGAAAACGGTGTTGAAATACCTTGGGCGCTACACACGTAAAGGCATGTTGCATGAAGGACGACTCAAACAGGTAACAAAAGAAAGTGTCACGTTTAGCTATAAAGACTACCGAGACAGCAAAATAAAGCGAATGACATTAACGGGCATAGAATTTATCAGGCGCTATTTACTGCATGTGCTCCCAAGTGGGTTTATGCGAATACGACACTACGGTTTTTTAGCCAGTGCATGTAGAGCCAAAAAGCGGGATATTATCAGCGCACAAATAGGTAAGTATGAGGCTGTAAATCAAGGAAAGTCAGATACACCAGTGCCGGTTAGCGTTAATTGGCCGTGTCCATCATGTAAGCAAGGGCGGCTGATACTGAAAAGCCTCTGTATAAAGGATGCAAAAATAGACGGCCTAGCGACGGGAAGCATCATAATGAATAGTGGTTAATAGTAAGTCGAACCGTTAAAAATAACTCGTTAACTAAGTTGGTGTAACAGAGGATCAGCTTAGATGTGGTGCTGCCTAAAATAAGCAAAAAAGATAACAGCAGGCAGAAACGATATAAAAAAGCGTAAAAATGAAATAAATAAACAGTAATTAACACGTCTAGTGGTAAAAGGGTGTCCAATAAAACTGCAATCAACGACTTCCCTAAAAAAGAGAATTCCTATAGCATTAAGCATACCAATAAAAATGTTGAGTGAGGAGTATGCTTCGTTCAACAAGGTATTTATACGATACAAACAACGTAACGTATAAATACTAAGACGTTATGTTTCTAGGAGGACTGAATGAGTATCGAAGTTAAATCGATAGATGAACTAAAATCAGCGATTGACTCTGGAGCTGTCGAAATAGTCAGTTACGACAAAAATGTTGTCAAAAAATTAAAGGCTGTAAAACTTGCGAAGTCATGGGGGCCAGTTGCTGTAGCAGGAATAATTGCTGCGGTTCCTTTAGTTCTCACTACTGGACCTATTGGCGCTGGTTTGGTTGCGGCCGTAGCACCTTCGGCTGGAGTTGCTACTTCCACAATTGTTGCGCTTATTGTAGCTATTGGAGGTGTTATCGCAATTAGCTTATTTACCGACTGGGATTATGTTGAACTCCCAGGTGGAATTAAAATGAAGCATAAACAGAAAACATAACAAATTGCTGCAAGGGACAAAACTACGCTCCGTCAATTTGTGGTTCGCTGCGATCACATTGCCACAAATTGTCTCCACTCCGTTTTGCCCCTGAGCAAGGCGTTGTGGCTGTAGAATTACTCTTTTTTAAGAAAAACAGCCAGTTTTATGGGTTCCAAATGCATTACCTAATGCTTTAAAGACGCTTAGAGTTAATTACAGGAGCTCGTTTTTTAATTGAATTTGGCTGTTAGAGTTATTCTACAGCCTCGTTAGTGCGTCAAGCGAAGCTTGATGCATCTTGCAGGGTGCAAGTCCCTGTCGGGTAAGGTTTAACTCACCACCCGTATCGAGTGTTGCGCCTATGGCGGAGCTGTTTTTTTTTTCAGCGAACAAGATAGGTGAAGCGTACACAGAGAATTAAGTAGGCCATAGGGGATGCGTGCCGAAACGTCGGACCGCCCTAAAGTGCTGAGATCGCTCCGATAAATACAGTCTGACTGACGAGGTTTATTCTTGTCATTAAGAAAGTGCCACTGAAGTCCAAGCAAAGCAACCGTAATGAGTGAGGTTGTGGCGAGTCAGCG
The DNA here is from genome assembly GCF_001653135.1 of Pseudoalteromonas neustonica. Lineage (GTDB taxonomy): Bacteria > Pseudomonadota > Gammaproteobacteria > Enterobacterales > Alteromonadaceae > Pseudoalteromonas > Pseudoalteromonas neustonica. The sequence goes on along the minus strand of NZ_BDDS01000015.1, from coordinate 1,499 downwards.
GAGTTATTAAGCCGTGGCATGTTTAAAGAGATGCATCAGCTTTTATTGGCTGATGGCTCTTTGAGAGAGCCAAGGGCGTTCCGCAAGGAAGCGGTAGGGAAGCTAAGCCAAAAGCAAGGCCAACGATGACCCTTTGGCAGTCAGATTAACCCATAGTAGTCCGAGGCGGAAAGCCGATCACATGGCGAAGGGGTTAACAGTACTTCTTATAAATAAAGAGTCACGTGTTTAGCAGACACATAGGCCGGACAATGTAGGGCTGGACTCACTATGACAACCGAACTAAACGCGATCACATTTAAATCACAGCGCCACCCCAAACACAGGTTTCAGAACTTATATGGATTACTAAGGGAAGATTGCCTGTATCAAAGTTGGGGTCAGCTCAATAAACAAGCCGCCGCCGGTATCGATGGCATTACCATGCCCGCTTATCAGCAGCAACTTGTTGGCAACATAACTCGATTGAGCGATGCCCTTAGGCATAAGCGCTTTCGTGCCAATGACATCAAACGTGTCTTTATTCCCAAAGCAAATGGCAAACAGAGACCGTTGGGCCTGCCCACGGTGGATGATAAATTGGTGCAACAAGGCGTGAGTCAGATATTGCAAAGTATCTGGGAAGCGGACTTTCTACCCAATAGCTATGGCTACCGACCGAATAAAAGCGCCCATCAAGCGGTGCACAGTTTAGCGTTGAATCTTCAGTTTAAAGGATACGGTTACATTGTGGAGGCCGATATCAAAGGCTTCTTCAACAACCTTGACCACGACTGGCTGATGAAGATGCTCAAACAACGCATTGATGACAACGCCATGCTGAGCTTAATCAGCCAATGGCTTAAAGCTCGCATAAAATCACCTGAAGGGGGTTTTGAATACCCGAAAAGTGGTACGCCGCAAGGGGGCATCATTAGCCCAGTACTGGCGAACATCTACCTGCATTACGCACTCGATATATGGTTCGAAAAGAAAGTAAAACCGCGAATGCGTGGCCGCGCGATGCTCATCCGGTACGCCGATGATTTTGTGTGCGCGTTTCAATACGCCAACGATGCGGAGCGATTTTATGAGGTACTGCCAAAACGACTCAAGACTTTTATTTAAACATAAGCAACCTAGAAGTAGCAGAAGAGAAAACGTCACTGCTGCGCTTCAGTCGATTTCGCCCGAGTCGAAAGCGGCAATTTGTGTTTCTTGGCTTTGCCTTTTACTGGGCAAAAGATGCACAGGGAAAACCTCGACTTAGGCGGCGCACAGGGGCTGAAAAGCACCGCGCCAGCATGAGCGAGTTTTACCAATACATCAAAGCCAAACGGTCAACCAAGCTCAACATGTGGATGCCCCAACTGAAACGCAAACTGATGGGATACCGAAATTACTTTGGCCTGCCAGACAATAGCCGTAGCCTAGATAGACTGTACAGCTATGTGCTGCACAGCTTATATAAATGGCTGAATAGGCGAAGTGGAAGGCGCAGTTATAATTGGAGTAATTTC
>NZ_BDDS01000014.1 GCF_001653135.1 Pseudoalteromonas neustonica | reverse complement strand
GCCCCTAGGAAGAACCCTTTGGGCAGCGCATGTTTGGCATTTATACTGCGTTATCGCCTATTTATGGGGAACAACCACACTGCATAGGCGCTGCCTTGCCTAAATACCAAACATACTGCTGCAAAATTAATCACGAAAGGTCAACACGCCCTAGCTTTTCTTCTTTATTTGGCGAGCTTAAATATAAATGTGCAAGTGCGCTTACTCCTCCTATTAAAGCAAATAAATACCAAATTAAGCCCGGTACTTGTTGCTCTAAATCTAAGGCATAACCAGCTAAAGCACTGCCTATGATTAATCCAAAACCTGCAAATAAGTAAAAGAATCCATAGTGAGTAGACACCGTTCCTGGCGGTGCCGAGTTCGCAATTTGTTTCATAATAAGCGGTAAGCTCATTGCAGTTGCTACACTAAAAAATAAGGCTAACAGCCCCAATTGAAGGTATAGCTGCCACTGACTCTGTACTTCAAATAACATGACTAAAAAACCACTCCCCATCAATGTAAGCCCTGCACTAATAAACAGAGCATCTTTATTAATACGCTCAGTCAGCGCCGTAATGGGTAGTTGTACTAGGATTGAAATCAATGCGCACATACTTAATAACCAAGTCACACTATGCAGTGGCATATCTAATTGACCTAAAAAAATAGGCATCGCAAATGAGATTTGGTTGATCAGCATAAAGTAGCCCATCATCACTGCGCAAAGTTGTAAAAATGCACGATTACCCAACACTGTTTTAATTAAATCACGAGTATTAAGTCCTGCACTTTTTTGTGATTTTTTTGCTGTTGGTAAATAATAAATAAACGCGATACCAAAACATAAAAAAGGAAACGCAGCTACGCCGCACAGTAAACCAAAACTCATTGAAATTAATAATAAACCGCACACAGGACCAAGCAGCTCGCCAGCGTTTCTTGCAACACCAACGAGCGCAAACATGTTTGCTTTACTGATCCCTTGCGCATGTGCAAAATAGGCTTGGGCAGCAGGTGTAAACAATGCCCCCGCAAAGCCCGTCAAAAATGCAGCTAAAAACAAAACAACAATGTGATCGGCCCATAAAAACAGTAAAAAACCGACTGCTCGTAAAAAACACCCTGCTATTATCAATCGCTTAACACCAAGCTTGTCAGCTAACACACCACCGACTAAAAACAAACCTTGTTGACAAAACGAGCGAACTCCCATGACTACGCCGATCAATGTGGCGCTCAAAAGTAAGTTCTCTGCTAGATAATGGCTCAGTAATGGGATCAACATATAAAAACCTAAGTTAAATACAAATGCAGCAAACAGCATCAATTTGTACTCAGGGGTTAATCCACGAAAAGGTGCTAATGCGTGCATTAAGGTTGCTCTTCAAGCGGCTTTTGCGCGATCAAAATAGAATGAAAATTATCACTATAGGTCTGAATTTTTAATTTAGGAGTAAAAGGCATTAAATCACTCAGCTCAATACTGGGGTAAAGTAGCTGACGTAAATTAAATGCTGTTCTCACGACAACAAAGCTTCCCGCTCGCATGCGCGTAAATAAATGCGATAATATTTGCCTTTTTACATCGCTTGACCCCGCTAATGCAGCCAGCCACACTACATCAAACTGTTCAAGGTCTTCAAATTCACAAATATCTGCACAACTAAATTTTTGATTCTGCTGTGGGTAAACATGTTTTTGCACACGCTCACCAACGGTTAATGCCTGTGCGTCAATGTCTAGATTGCTCACCTTCATACCTTGCTGAGAAAGGAGCATTGACGTAATAGGCAGCGGCCCACTGCCAGCCATTAATACGTTTAAATTTTGCTTACCTGATAAGGCATAAATAGCATTTGACTCTAAACCAACCGCTCTTTGGTAATGACTAAACCAAGGGTAATCAGACTCTAAGGTCGAGATAGGCACGGTAGAGGCAAGTACTTTTTGCGCCCAGTAATGTTCATAGCGCCCCGACGCGGCTGCAAAAAGTGACGCTATATCACTTTTAATTGTATTGAGGCAAGGTTCAGCTAAAACTTGGCTAGCAAATTTTTCATCTTGTTGATTAGACAGTAAAGCCATAAAGCGCTCATACAATGCCATGTTCGGCGCTTCAAAAGAATCCATCTTTATATTTTTGATCATTTGAAATACATCACAAATTTGCGACGCATGTTGATAGGGTGAAATTGTTTGAGACATACATACCTAATTTAGGAAAAATTGTTACACATAATTAACTAAAAATGTTATAACATATCAAAATAGATAATTACAAGCATTTCCCTGTATTTAATAAGGGTCCTTGATAATAAAAAAAGGAATGAATTTTCATGCTCAAAATGTTTTACGGCATCAAAGGACGATGGTTTTTAACACTCTTAATGATTATATTAATCGTGTTGGCTGGCTATTTTATTACACCTTCGTCAAAGGCAAACTCTGAGCCAACTAGCTCTTCAGCTAAGCCTTTGCCACTTATAAGTGTAACGCCCATAACGCCTAAATTGATGAATACTAAGCTTGAATTATCAGGCGTTGTAAAACCAATCGAAAACACTGATATTGCTTTTGAAGTTGCAGGGAAAGTAATCTACTTACATCCGAGCTTTATTGATGGCGGGATCGTTAAAAAAGGCACTGTGTTGATCAAACTTAATCCATTTGATTTAACGGCCGCAGTGACACTTGCAGAGGCTAAAGTTGCAAAAGCCAGCGCAGAGCTTGAAGAAGAAAAAGCCAAAGCAAGCGTTGCCAAAGCCACGCTTTTACTCGCTAACACGCCTTCGACTAACCCCCTTGCAAAACGAGAGCCGCAAGTTAAAAGTGCCAAAGCTTTATTACTTGCAGCACAAACACAATTGCAAATTGCACAAACAAACCTTGCCCGTAGTGCATATAGGGCACCTTACGACGCACTCGTTCAAAACCGCGCAGTAGGCCTTGGTCAAGTTATCAGTCAAGGGCAAACGCTGGGGCGTTTAGCTAATGTTGCTAAAGCCGAGGTTCATGTTGCCATTGCAGATAACAAATTAAGCGTGTTACCAAGTTTACCAATAAACAATGTGATTATTAACCATCATCATGTTATTCATACTGGCCGCTTAACACGCAGTATTGGTACGCGCTCTTCTTCAACTCGTAGCGCCATTTATATTGTTGAAATTACGGATCCCTACGGATTACTTAATCAAGGTAAAAGGATCGAATTTGGTGAATTTGTACACGTCTCTGTACCAACAAAACACTTTGAGAATGCAGCAGTTGTGGCACAACATATGGTTACTAATAGCCGTATATGGGCTTTGTCTGCAAACAATACCTTACAGTCAATCCCCGTTGAAATCTTAAACATGCAAAAACACAATTTAATGATTCAACTACCTAGCGATGAATCAATTATTTTAGTCGATAAACGCCCTGAAATTGTAAGAGAAAACATGGCAGTAAATGTCATTAACTCAGCTCTAGCAACAGCCCCTCTTGAGGGCAACTCACTATGACGACACAGCACACACCAGCAGCACCTTATAAAAACAGTGTGATCGCTTTTTTTTGTCATCGCCCATTGGTTGCTAACTTATTGATGTTATTTATTATTGCGATGGGATTGTTAAGCTTTAACAGTATTCAAAGACAAATGTTCCCAATAGCTAAAAACCCTGAGATCCATATACAAATTCAATATTTTGGTGCCTCTGCAAAAGAGCTTGAAGAACAGGTCGTAGCCAAAATAGAGCACGCCCTCAATGGCCAAGCGGGCATTAAACGAGTTCAAAGCCAAGCTAGGCAACATAGCGCCAGTATGACCATTGCTTTATACGCAAATCAATCCAGTGAGCAAAGGCTAAATGAAATCAAACACAAATTAGATGCCATCGCTGATTTACCAAAAGCAATGGAACCTATCATTTTACAAAATAAGCCGCAGTTACAAAATGCAGTAAGCTTAGTACTAACCGGGCCAGACGATAAACTCGCTTTAAAGCAGTTTGGTGAACATATTAAAAGAGAGTTGTTAGCACGTGACCTAATTAGTCACGTACAAGCAACAAACTTACCCGATGTTGAGTTTTCAATAGAGGTAACTCGCTATCAATTACAACGCTACGGATTGTCATTACAGGACATTGCTGATCTTATTAGTCAACATTCGCAAAATATCAGCGCAGGTCAAATTGCTACTAAAAATGGCAAAATCAATCTACAAATGCCAGCCCGAAAAGAAACAATAGCGAGCTTAAACTCCCTGCCAATATTGAATACTGAGCATGGCGAATTACTCACATTAGGCAATATTGCCACTATAAAAAAATCACTCACTGAGCAATTGCACCTAGCAAAGTTAAATGGCAAAAATGCTTTTTATATGCGTATTTTAGCCGATGAGTCACAGTCAATTACCGCCGTGGCGCAAAGTGTACAATCTTATTTAGCGTATAAAACCCCTCTGCTGCCTGCGGGGTTTTCTTTGTACCAATTAGTCGACACCACCTACTATTTAGAAGGACGACTTAATATGATGTTAAACAATTTAGCCCAAGGGGCATTGTTAGTTTTTATTGTATTGAGTTTATTTTTACGGGTGCGCTTGGCCATGTGGGTAATGCTTGGCTTGCCAGTTAGCTTTTTAGGCGCTATTTGGTTAATGCCGTTTATCGGCGTAACGCTTAATGTTGTATCACTTTTTGCGTTTATTATGGTGTTAGGCATAGTGGTAGATGATGCCATTGTTATTAGTGAAAGCGCTGCGAACGAAACAACCGATTACGGCCATAATGTTGAAAATATAATCACAGGGGCTAGTAAGGTCGTTGCCCCTGCTACATTCGGTGTACTCACCACAATGGCTGTGTTTATGCCATTTATGTTTAGCACAGGCCCTAACTCAGGGCAATTTATCGCCATTGCGGGCGTTGCTCTACTGTGCTTATTTTTTAGTTTGATAGAATCCAAAATGATTTTGCCCGCACACCTTGCTCATAGCCCTATCAAGCCTCTTTCTAAAACCCACTGGAGAACAAAGTTTGATCACGCCTTTAATCAATGGCTAGCGGATACATTTGTGCCAGTCTTAAAGCATATCATTCACTTTAGGTATCCAGTATTAATGCTCTTTATTGCATTTTTAGCAAGCGCTATTTTACTTGTAAAAACAGGTTTAATTGGCTTTACTGCCGTACCTAAAGTTCCGCATGATTTTCCATCTATTCATATTCAAATGGATAACAATGCGTCGCATCAACAAACATTGCATGCTGTTAAAAGTATAGAACAAATGGTTTTACAAGTAGAGCAACAAACACAGCAAATCTCAGGGCGTTCGCTTGTAAAAGACACCTACATTTGGCTCGATAATGATACCGAGGGCGAAGTGCTCGCCCCCTTGGTTGATGAAGATAAGCGCCCCTTTGACGCATTTGAATTAGCACGTCACTGGCAAGCTGCGATGCCGACGCTACTTGGCGTTAAAGCAATTACCATTGAATCTGATGTTATTGATATTAATCAAAAGCCTGAACTAAGCTATCAATTATATAGCGATAATTTAAGTATGCTAACTGCTGCCACTTTAGATTTGAGTACCGCTTTATCTGAACATGAGGCCATCACACAATTAACATCAAACTTAAACACAAATCAGCAAGAGTGGAAAATTCAGCTAACACCTAAAGGACGCCATTTGGGGCTAACTTCAAACCAAGTTGCTAAACAGGTATTTGCCTACTTTTATGGTATTGAGGTACAGCGAGTTGTTACACAACAACAAACCGTCCGATTTATGGTTCGAGGGGATTTAAACGAACGCCAATCTTTTTCATCTTTAAATAACCTACCTATTAGTGTAAATGAGCACTCACAAGTGTTTTTTTCAGAGATAGCAACACTCACTACAACGCAAAGCAGCCATGAAATTCATACAGAACAAGGCAGAAGAACATTTAATGTCTCTGCGTTTATTGTTCCAAGTAAAAAGCCGCAAACAAAAGCGATACATTTAGCAATTGAAACCCAAATATTACCCGCTATAAAAGCCCGCTACCCTGATGTGTCTTTTGATTTAGGTGAACATTTAAAGGAGCAGCAACAAGAACAAAGCCAAGTCACTTCGTTTGCTATAATCGCGTTATTAATGGTGTATAGCTTATTAGCAATACCACTGAAGAGCTATAGCCAACCGTTCCTGATTATTTTTGTTATACCGTTTGCCACGGCAAGCGCGTTGTATGGGCATTTACTGCTGGGGTATACACTAAGTATGATGTCGATTTTTGGCATAGTTGCCGCATCTGGCGTCGTTATAAACGATGCTCTCGTACTATTAACACGAGTCAACCAACTGCGTGATAAAATGCCTCTAAATGAAGCAATTTGCCAAGGTGCTGCCGCTCGCTTTAAAGCAATTTTAATAACATCACTCACTACATTCATTGGTTTATTACCCTTGATGTTTGAAAGCAGTTTACAAGCACAGTTTGTGATCCCAATGGCTGTTTCATTAAGTTTTGCTGTGCTATTTGCCACGCTAACGTCTTTGATTCTTTTGCCTTGCTTACTTTATATTGCGAATGAGCTTAAAACCATACCGCAGCAAGGTGCAAAAGCAATTAAACTACAGCTATTAAAGGCATTTTAACTATTTAAAAAATCTACAAAAAAGCCCATTTACATGGGCTTTTTGTGGATTTTTATTAAATTATTGGTTTCACTTTAACGGCAACCACCGCTGTTAAAGTCAACGACTAGGCTTGCACCCGTGCTATTGCCTGATACTTTTAAATAACCCCAATATTGACTCTGGTTGCTAATGTAAATACATTCGCCATTCCCTGTATTGCTTGACTGTGCTTGTTCATTCACACCATTTGGCCAGCCACTATTTGAATAGCTAAGGCTAATATCACCACTGCCATTTGCGGTCGTGATCGCCACACCATTTTGTCCTTGCACATCGCCAATACTAAACCACATTGGGTCGTTGTTACCTAAACAAATCACATCGCCATCATTTAAACGCCCACTACTGCGGCTCCCTTGTGTTGCACATACATTTGGTACGTTACTCGCAGCGCCAGTGTAAGACGCTGTAAGTTGCACGTTATCAAACATATTATAGCCCCGAACCATGACTTGATATGTACCAACTTGTGCAGGGTTTATTGCACATTGCTCACTGTTACCACCCACATACGGACGACAATCGTAGCTATTTACAGTTGGGGTAGCTTCATAACTGACATATAAATCAGCATCGCCTGTGCCACCATTTAAGTTAAACACTAAATCAGTCGCACCTAGTGGTACATCAAAACTAAAATACAGTAATTCGTTCTGAGCACCACTTATCATTGTTGGCTGACCATTAACTAGTTCACCATCTCCAACACTTGTATCTGCTTCAACACTGGTAAGCGTTGTTACTGTTTGGCTACTACCTTGATTATCAACAACCGTTAGTGACACTGTATATTCACCCGCAGTCGTGTAAATGTGTGCAGGATTTGCTTCATTAGAGCTACTACCATCACCAAAGTCCCACTGGTAGCTTGCAATTGACCCATCGCTATCAACACTGCCATTGCTTGTAAAACTGATTTCACTATTTTGCATGCCAGCATATGGGCCGTTGATCTGTGCTGTTGGTGGATTATTGGTCGGTGTACCTGCAACTAAATCATCACACCATTGCACAAACTCATTTTCGTAACTATTTGCCCATTGAACTGTTTTAGCTTTGTATCCATTCCAATCGCCAACACGAGTATGAGCAAGCATGGCATTGATTTCGCTATTATGGCGCTCAAACATAAAACGCACTGCTAAATAACCCCAGCGATAAATGCGGTCTTGATCAAAACCGTCATAGTTAGTAGCAAACACTTGCGCTAATGTATAACGAGAGCCATCACTAATGGTATTTTTAGCGGCTTCATTATTATCTAAATTAGCAACGTATTCTGCAACGCCTTCAGACCACCAAACAATATCTTGCGTTGGTGAATTAAAGTTACCGTATAAATCAAAGCGGCCATCAAGATAATGTACATATTCATGCTCTAAATTCCACACGTAATGCTCTGCATTGGCGTAACTTGCTTCATAAGCAATAAAATTTGCTTGATTACCCACAACAGAAGGGTCACCTTCTAAATACATCCCACCATTATTTGTATTAATACCAAAAATAGCACCCGCATATTTACCATAATCGTCGCTACTATCAAATATATTTACTTGTAAAAAACTGTTGTTATCATCAGCTACTGGTGTGTTATTTGTTGCTAGTTTATTATGAAATAAGCCCTCTTCCGCCCCCATTGCATCACATGCCGCAGCGTGTTGGATTGCAGTCATATTTTGCGAGCGAATTTTAATGGTGCTGCTACAACTGTAGCTTTGCGAAAGTGCTTGCTGGGTAAGTTGATCCACAAACCCACAAATACCATAATCATTACAATCCGCGTAATAGCTGACAGAATCCGCTGTCGCAAGCCATACCGCATCGCCATAACCAAAACTGTTATAGGTGCTGAAAATAGCTTTAATGCCTGTATCTACCGTCGCTTGAATAACAGTGCCTGAATATTTCTTAAGCCGCGCTAGTTCACTTGCCGCATTAACAATTAAGTATTGTGCATCTGATCCAATCATCCATTGCTGTTGCGTAAACGTATTCAGTTTAACTACCAAGTCGGTATCTTTGCCTACAGCAGTAACAAACGCATCATTCCACTGACCACGATAAAGTAAGGTAAATATACCATTTACGGCACTGCGCATATTCCATTTTGCAGCATAACTTTCGTTAAAACGTGTAAGCCACCCCTTAACCACACCTAAGTAGCGGTGCTGTTGTTCTGCACTATCCATAGTAATTATCACTTCTGAAAGTGTTTTACCGTGGCCGTCATTATCATCATAAAAATGGGTATTATTAACAAATGCATCAATTGCACCTACAACCGCTGGCGTAACCCATGTCGCAAAACTAACACTATCGTTATAAAACTCGGCATAAAAGCCTGTGCGAAGGTATAAAAACAGCGCCTCTAACTCAACATTACCACCGCCTGCATAAGTCTGTGAGAGTGACTTTGCATGGTTAGCAACAGCGAACATTTTATCAGACGTAAACACCTGACTTTGTATTGATGCTGAGGCACTAAATAGTTCATTAATGCATTGTGAACCTTGGTTTTTAACTTCAGTAATAATGGTTGATGTACTCGCCGTTGCTAATGCATCCAAATCACATGTAACAGCCGCGGCTTGCATTGTCATCATACGTGCGCTCAAAAGCTGCGGTTGGCTCTGCACTTTAGCAATTGGTGCTTTTTCGTTATGGTTTTGTTCAACACCATGATGATGTACACGCTCAACAGCTGCTGACTTAGGCTTAAATGTACGCTCCCCTACTTCCTCAGCCAATGCCATTGTACTCATGCCCAATATTGGTAACGCCAGAATCAGTGTATTAATTTTCATACTCTACCTTCAATTATTAGTGTGTTCTCAATCCAGAACGGGTTATTGAGGTACGTTTTGTAACATTTAATTATCATTGTATACAATATATTTTATATAACATTAACGAATATTCATATATTGGTTTTAACAAAATATTAAAAGGCAGTTCTTTTGGATTGTTTTTTCAAAGGGGTTGAATAAACACAGACAGGAACCCTAAACCGGCGTTTTTCATAGAATTAGTGCTTTGATTTAAAGCCAAGTATGGTAATTTACTCTTTCAATCAACATCCTCGTTTGAGTAGGTTATATGAGTACAAAAAACCATTGGACACTAAAAAGTATTGCAAAAGAATTAGGTGTTTCAAATGCCACAGTGTCAAATGCGTTTAACCGCCCGGATCAATTATCTAAAAATCGCAGAGAATCAATTTTAGCGGCATGTAAAGAGTTGGGATATTTTGGTCCGAACAAAGCCGCTCAGTCTCTACGCCGAGGTAAATTTAATATTATTGCGTTAGTGCTTCCTGATAGCGTTGAATATATGGTGTCAGATCCGGTGGCGAGTAGTTTTATGAGAGGGGTCGCGTCTGTGCTAGAAAAAAGCGGCAATAATCTTTTATTGTTTTCTGGCAATAGTGACAATTTAAACAGTGTGGTTGATTTTGTTGATGGCTTTATTTGCTATGGCCGCCCACGAAACCAGCTCTTAGTAGAACAACTAAAAACTGTGCCTAAACATGTGGTGACTGTTGACTTTGACATAGGCCGCAATGCCTCTGTAAATATAAATAATGAACAAGCTAGCTACGAAGTTGCAAAACATGCCCTGCAACATAAAGATGACCAAGTCGCTATTTTAGGCCTGCGTTTGCTCGATGAAAATGTATTATGCCGCGTATATGAACACCATGAATTTGAAGCGGGGCAATCAATCGCGCACCAACGATTACGCGGCTATCAAAAAGCCCTAGCAGAACAAGACATTACCATTGGGGAAGATCGCATTTGGAATATTCCTGAAAGTACTGAGCGCTATGCAAGTATTGCTGCTAAAGAGGCGCTGAGCTGCCTACCTCGCCCTTCAGTCATGCTGTGTATGAGCGATCTTATCGCCCTTGCGACAATGCGAGAAGCGATTAAAATGGGCCTAACAATTCCTGACGATATAAGAATTGTGGGGTTTGATGGCATTGATGAAGCGCAGCGATTCGTACCCAAGTTAACTACAATCCACCAAAACAGTGAAGAAAAAGGCGCATTAGCTGCTAATTTGTTTATTACCAAAGAAGAAAATAAAGCACTCATTAACCACGAACTGCAATTGGGTCAAAGTGGCTAGGGGTTGTTGACTTTGGCGGATTAAAATTTGCTCAAACTAGGGGCGATTTAACCGCGGCGTCAGGTTCGTAACCTTGTGGGCTACATCAAAACCAAGCAAAGCTTCCGCGTTCTGTTCACGCCTTTTACCACCCTCCATGTAGGCAACAAAGAGTAAATCGCCTTAGGCAAAACCTTTTGAGCAGCGCCTGTTTGACATTAATGCTGTGTTATCGCCTATTTATGGCGAATAACCACACTACATAGGCGCTACCTTGCCTAAAGAACAAACAGACTGCTGTAAATTCAACCTTGAAAGGTCACATACCTTAACCTTTCAAGGTTAACACCTGTTTAATTTTCAAAGGTAACCACACGCACTGTCTGAGCTCTCATTAAGCTAATAAATCATTTAACGAAGTAAGTACTTGCTCTGATGAGGTATGCTCAATGATGAGTGCTTCACGAGTTTCAAAGTTTATTTTGAATTCAATAGCATTGTCATCTTTACGCCATTTTAGGCAACAACTATTTGTGTTTCCTGTAACACTAAACTCGCCATTAAATGCGTTATGTGTATTGCGAATAGTAATCAATTTAAGAAGCCCTTTAACCACTGGCTTTGCTAATGATTCACAGATGATATCGGCATCTAAATACGGGCGGTTAATATCGCGACCCACGTTTGATTCTGCCAATAATGTCATATCATTTTCACAAGCAAACAGTCCGCTATAATAAACTTGGGGCACACCTGGGGCAAAAAACTGGATTGCTCTTGCAACTAAGTAATCAAAATCACTCGCGCCTAAGGCATTATAATAGGTGCAATTAACTTGATATAAATCGACATTACTCGCAGCAGCCCCAGTCGCTTGGCGACTTTGGTTATTACTATTTGCGTGAATAGTCTCGACTAAGTTATCTATTTGCGCCGCATTTAAAAGGCCCGGCTTCTCGCCCATAGGACCGGCATCGATAATGCCAATGCCATCGTGTGTATCAAGCACGGTTAGGCAGTTTCGAGGTGAAATTTTAAGCCATTGCACTAATGCATCGCTATTATTAGTAAATAAGCTATGCAAAATCAGCGGTGGTAATGCAAAGTCATATACCATATTAACGCGTTTAGCGACTTCAACCTGTGTTTGGTAGTGGCTATGAATTTCAGCAATAGTTTCCATGCCTAAATCATTAGCCTGTGCTGATAACTTATCTAAATAATCAAAAGTTTGATCTAGCATAAAACAGTTAGTTCCAGCTTCTTTTATCGCATAACCTGCGGCATCTAAGCGGATGATATTGACATTATTCTGCGAAAACTTTGTCAAAACATTATCTAAATACTCAATACCTGGCGTTGACTTTACATTGATATCTATTTGATTATCAGTAAATGTTGTCCAAAACTCATACGTTTCCCCATCTTCACAGGTAATAGGCGTAAAACAACTCCCTGGACGTGGACGGTAGATTGCTTTTTGCTCTTGTTCACTCATACCACCAGGGAATACATCTTCTTTTGTTAAGAATAGATCCCAGTAATCTGATTTCTTACCATTTTTTAATACATCTTTAAACTGAAAAGACTGTGCTGAAACATGATTTACAATTAAGTCAGCCATTAAATCATAGTGTTCACCTAACGCTTGAATATCTTGCCATGTGCCAATTCGCTCATCAACAGCACTATGGTCTATCGGGTCAAATCCCGCATCACTGCCATCTATTGGATTATAAAAAGGCAGTAGATGTACACCACCAAACACATTTTCTAGCGGGCCATTGAGTAAATTGGATAAAGCATTGATGCCTTGTCCTGTGATGCGATCTGCATAGGTGATCAGTTGAACTTTATTCTTCATCATGTGTAAATACCAAGTTGAATCTTAATCGATTAAGATATATCTTTAACTAGGAAACCAATTTTTACAAGAAGTTTTTACAACTTTGATACAAAAACGGGATGGTTAAACTATCATTTTATAATTAATGTACTGAGTTAATTATAAAAATGCTTAATCACCTAACGAGGATATAAAGATGAATAAAACGCACACTCTCGTTAGCAATACTTCATTGCAACACATACGTTGGCTCACATATATGATGTTCTTTATGTTTGCTATGACCTCAGATGCAGTTGGCATGATCATCCCTGAGCTTATAAAAGAATTTAACCTAACGATGACACAAGCCAGTGCATTTCATTATGCTCCCATGGCTTTAATCGCTCTAAGCGGGCTTTTCCTTGGGTTTTTAGCTGATAGCTTTGGCCGCAAACAAACTATTATGTTGGGCTTATTACTATTTTCTATCAGCTGTTTTTTGTTTGCCGTTAGCAGCAGCTTCATTATTTTTGTATTACTTTTATGCTTAATAGGCTTAGCCATCGGTTTATTTAAAACCGGTGCACTGGCGCTACTTGGCGATATTTCACAAAGTAATAACGAGCATACAAAAACCATGAATAAGGTAGAAGGGTTCTTTGGTATAGGCGCTATTGTTGGCCCAGCTTTAGTGAGCTTTTTACTAACCCAACAAGTAAGTTGGACTTATTTATATGTCATTGCAGGTATTATGTGCTTAATTTTAGCTGTACTTGCTTGGCGTGCTGACTACCCACCCGTCGTAAAAACCACAGCAAAACCAACCTCACTTGCAACCACCATGAAGATGGTGAAAAACCCTTATGCACTGGGCTTTTCATTAGCTATCGCACTGTATGTGGCAACTGAAGTGGCTATTTATGTATGGATGCCGACCTTACTCGCAGATTACACAGGATCATGGACACTGATGGCGACATATGCTCTGACTATCTTTTTTATCCTGCGTGCCGCTGGCCGTTTTATCGCCGTGTGGTTACTTAACCGCTTTAGCTGGCAAAGTGTCATGGTTTGGCTAAGCTTAGGGATAGCTGGTTGTTATATCGGAACATTGATAGGAGGCGTCAATGCAGCAGTCCTGCTGTTGCCTCTTTCAGGCTTGTTCATGTCGATGGTATACCCAACACTAAACTCTAAGGGTATTTCATGCTTTGCGGTGCAACAACATGGTGCCGTTGCGGGTGTTATTTTGTTTTTTACCGCCTTGTCAGCGGCTTTAGCGCCTCTGTTTATGGGTATGATTAGTGACATGTTTGGACATGTAAAATATGGCTTTATTCTAGCAACAGGCTTTGCAATATTGCTCTTTGTCGCTATGTTATATAACTACTTTAAAGACCCTTCAGCGCAGGCATTGCATCACATTAACGCACAACACGATTAATTTGGTGCAAAAAAGTAATATAAAAAGTCGTTTAAAAACAATGAAAGAGCAAAAAACAAACATTTAAATACAAAAATAAGTTGCTTAATGTAAAATCTTTGTTATTTTTACTTAATCGATTAAGTAAAAATAACAAGCCCATTGGGTCAGTAATCAACGAGGCATATTATGACAACACACAACACAACACTTTATTTACTAAGCACACTTGCTTTAGCTGTTAGCCAAGGTTTATATGCGCAAGAAGCACAGCAAGAGACCGAAGCTAAAAAAGGCCTTGAAACCATTGTCGTAACCGGTGTACCAAGACGCACTACTATCATGGCTTCAAGCGTTTCAGTTAGCAGTGTTTCTTTGAATGAGATTCAAGTTGCTACTCCTCGTTCAACAGCAGAAGCCTTTAGAATCATTCCGGGTGTTCGTTCAGAATCGACCGGTGGTGAAGGTAATGCAAATATTGCTGTTCGTGGTTTACCTGTTGCCTCTGGGGGCGCAAAATTTTTGCAACTCCAAGAAGATGGCCTTCCTATTATGCAGTTTGGCGATGTTGCATTTGGTAACGCCGACATTTTTATGCGATTAGACAGCACAGTACAAACGGTGGAGTCAATTCGTGGCGGGTCAGCTTCTACCGCGGCCAGTGATGCCCCTGGCGGTATTATTAATATTATTTCAAAAACAGGTGAAGAAGAGTCTGGCTCTGTTGCGACCACAATTGGACTTGATTATGACTCGTTACGAACTGATTTTGAATACGGTACTTACTTAAACGACAGTGTGCGCTTTCATGTGGGCGGTTTTATTCGTCAAGGTGAAGGCCCTCGTGAAGCGGGTTATACCGCTAACAAAGGCGGTCAAATCAAAGCAAACCTGACAAAAGAATTTGATTCAGGCTATGTTCGCCTTTATTACAAGCATTTAGACGACCAAAGCATTGGCTACTTACCAATGCCAATGTACGCTGATGGTAGCTCAATTAAAGGGTTCGATGCACAAACAGACACGCCACATTCAGCACAGTTTCTATCTACCACTCGCTTAGATGGTAATAACCAAATTAGCCGCGGTGATATGCGCAACGGCATGAACCCGCAAGTCGACGCAGTTGGCTTTGAAGCCGTGTTTGATTTAGACAACGATTGGCGTATTGAAAACCGCTTTAGAAAATCATCCGTTAGCGGTAACTTTACTTCTTTGATCCCCGCAGAAGTTGGTAACGCAGGTGATATTGCCGCAAGTATTGCGGGCAGTGGCGCAACATTAAACTACGCAACGGGCGGTTCAAAAGGGCAAGCCTTTACAGACGACCTTGCAATGCGTATTCATACCTTCGATGTCACCATGAATGACTTTGGCTCAATCGTTAATGACTTAAAACTAACCAAAGAGCTCAGCGACGATACCAGCGTAACCCTTGGCTATTATGCATCGAGCCAAACAATTAGTATGTCGTGGCTTTGGAACTCATACCTTATGGAGCTAAAAGGCGATAATGCAGCGCTCCTTGATGTTTTTGCACAAAATGGCGATAGCTATTCTGATAGCGGATTATATGCCTATGGCACTCCTTTTTGGGGTAATTGCTGCCAACGTAACTACGACACTGATTACGAAACCCGCGCACCTTATGTTGCCTTTTCAACCAAGCTTGGTGAT
Organism: Pseudoalteromonas neustonica; assembly: GCF_001653135.1. Classification (GTDB taxonomy): domain Bacteria; phylum Pseudomonadota; class Gammaproteobacteria; order Enterobacterales; family Alteromonadaceae; genus Pseudoalteromonas; species Pseudoalteromonas neustonica. The sequence continues at coordinate 72,597 of NZ_BDDS01000014.1, read as the reverse complement.
GTAAGCATTGATGCCAGCGCTCGTTATGACAGTGGTGAAGCACGAGGTACTTATGCTGGCGCTGTAACATCAACCGTTGATATGAATCGTGATGGAACGATTTCAATCCCAGAACAAAATGTTGCCGGTATTGATATCAGTAATCCAAGTATAGTTGATTACGACTGGAGCTACACTTCTTACTCTGTCGGCGCTAATTATCAAATTGACTCAAGTCTTGCTGCATTTGCACGTATTAGCCAAGGTGGCCGCGCCAATGCTGACCGCTTATTATTTGGTAAAGTTCAAGCAGATGGCTCTGTTGCTGATGAAGACGCCGTTGATGAGGTAAACCAATACGAGTTTGGTGTTAAAAAGCGCTTTGATTCACTCTCAGTATTCGCAACCGCATTCTATGCTGAAACAGAAGAGCAAAACTTTGAAGCAACATCACAAAAGTTCTTTGATCGTGAATACGAAGCAAAAGGGATTGAGCTTGAATCCACCTACTTTTTAGATGCGTGGGATTTTCGCGGTAACTTTACGTGGACCGATGCTGAAATTGCAAAAGATGCGCTAACACCTGAAGTTGTGGGTAATACACCACGCCGTCAAGCTGACTTTATTTATTCATTGATGGCCCGTTACAACTTTAACAAAGGTTCTGCTGGCATGAGCTTTATTGGCACCACTGACGCCTATGCTCAGGATAATAATGATCTTAAATTTGACGGCTACACGCAGGTCAATGGCTTTGTAAGCTACGATCTAACTGAAAACCTTAACCTTGCTTTGAACGTAAACAACCTGTTCGATACTGTTGGAATTACTGAAGCTGAGGAAGGCAGCGTGCCAGATAATAATATTATTCGTGCCCGCGCCATCAATGGTCGTACAACGTCATTAACGTTAAAGTACTTATTTAACTAAACGAATACTCTCTCCCTTGTTGAGTGCCCAGCTATTTTGCTGGGCTTTTTAAGGTATTAACACATGAAAAAATTATTGAGCTTTGGCGAACTACTGATAGATATGCTGCCGGTTGATAATGACAATAGTGCCTACGCACCTATCCCTGGCGGAGCACCTGCAAATGTCGCTGTTGGGTATCAAAAATTAGGCGGTAACGCTTATTTTTGTGGTGGCATGGGCGATGATCATTTTGCACGTCAATTGCGACGCTCACTTGATCATTATCAAGTCGATACCGAGTATTTGTTTACCATCGAAAAGGCACAAACAGCGCTTGTTATCGTCAGCCTGGACGAAGTGGGTGAACGTAGTTTTAATTTTTATCGTCATAACACTGCGGACTTGTTAGTAACTAAAGCACATATTGATAAAATAAATTGGTCAGCATTGAGTACATTTCATTTTTGTTCTAACACATTGACTCACAGCAACATTAACACGACGACATTGAGCGCATTACAGGCCGCTAATACCAATAACATATTAGTGAGTTTTGATGTTAATTTACGCTACAGTTTGTGGTCAGACACTGCTGATATAGCAGATCGTGTGTTTGCTTGTTACCGTTTTTGCGATGTTGTTAAATTGTCTTATGAGGAATTAACGTTTTTAGCAAAGCAAGCTGCTATTTCGCCATTAGAATACACTCAGTTACTGTTAGATGAAGGCGTCACCTTAGTGTTTTTAACTGACGGTGCTAACCCAGCTAAAGTCTATCATCAAACATTCGTTATCGAACAACCGGCCCCCCAAATTAAGCCTGTTGATACAACTTGCGCAGGCGATGCCTTTATTGCAGGCGTGCTCTATCACTTAAACCATGCCCATACAGCAGTTGAATTAACTGAAAAGTTAAACCACAGTCACTATGTGAAAGAAGCGCTGAGTTTTGGCCTTAAATGTGGCTCGAAAGCCTGTTTAATCAAAGGCGCTTTCCCTGCATTACCCTCTAAGCAGACTTTAATCGACTAAGTTTTTACCTAAAAAGGCCTGATGAGGCCTTTTTAATTACACAACCTTCGTAGTTATACATTCAAAATACAAATCACACCAATCTAAACAATCAATTTTACCGAACAACGTTCATTACATACACTGAGCTCAGTTAAAAAGCTTGCGAGGCGCAAGCGCTAAAAATACATGAGGTCGACTATGAATACTCAATTAAACAAAATTAAAAATAAACCAGCACTAACACTGAGTGCACTTGCTTTAGCCATTGCGCTTCCAACAAGTGCCAGCACAACATTAACCAAAGACAACGGTGCGCCAGTTGGCGATAATCAAAACTCTATCACCGCCGGTGAACACGGCAGCGTATTACTTGAAGACGTTCAGTTAATTCAAAAACTGCAACGTTTTGCTCGTGAACGTATACCTGAACGCGTAGTTCATGCCCGAGGTACTGGTGCGCATGGGGTATTTGTTGCGAGTAAAGAATTAGATGATTTAACTATTGCTGCCCCCTTCAGTGAAGCGGGTAAAGAAACTGACGTATTTGTACGTTTCTCATCGGTTATTCACTCTAAAGGAAGCCCTGAGACACTGCGTGATCCACGAGGCTTTGCTACCAAATTTTACACTGATGAAGGGAACTGGGATTTAGTGGGTAATAACCTGCCAGTATTCTTTATTCGAGACGCCATTAAATTTCCAGATATGGTGCATTCATTAAAGCCATCTCCTGTTGATAATATTCAGGATCCAAATCGATTTTTTGATTTTTTTTCGTATGAGCCGGGATCAACACACATGCTAACTTGGGTTTACAGTGATTACGGTACGCCAGCAAGCCTGCGTAAAATGGATGGCTGGGGCGTACATGCTTACAAAATGATTAATAAATCGGGCGATGTAAAATACGTTAAATTTCATTGGGTAAGCCAGCAAGGTATTGATAATTTAGACGCTAAAGCCGTGGCAAAAGTACAAAGCCAAGATTTCCAGCATTTAACCCGTGATTTATACACCGAAATAGGCAAAGGTAATTTTCCAAAATGGGATCTTTACATTAAAACATTAGATCCATCACAACTTGATGACTTTAATTACAACCCATTAGACGCCACTAAAATGTGGTTAGATGTCAAAGAAACCAAAGTCGGTACTATGACCTTAAACCGTATGCCAACTAACTTTTTTCAATCTACTGAACAAGTTGCAATGGCACCTGCCAATATTATTCCGGGTATAGAGCCATCTGAAGACCGTTTATTACAAGGGCGTGTATTTTCGTACTCAGATACACAAATGTACCGCTTGGGTGCTAACCACCAGCAATTGCCAATAAATCGTGCAAAAGTGGATGTTGTAAATTACAACCAAGACGGCGCAATGAATTACGGTAACACGACGAGCAACGTGAACTACCAACCGAGTCACGAAAACGTCGCTGAAAACCCTACCGCTCGTAGGAGCCAAACAAAGCTTCAAGGCTATGTACAACAAGCCGCTATCAAAAAGCAGCAGAACTTTGCTCAAGCTGGCGTGTTATATCGTGGCTTTAGTAAGCAAGAGCGTACTAACCTCATCAATAACCTAGCTGGTGATTTAGGCAAAGTACAAAACAGCGATGTGAAACACAAAATGCTCAGCCATTTTTACAAAGCCGATAGCGAATACGGCACCCGTTTAACCAAAGCCGTAAACGGTGATATTAAAATGGTTAAACAACTTGCAGCTACCTTGTAAATAGCCAGTTGTTTAAGTTAGTCCCAACTAAACGAACACTTATATAAGCAACCACAACTATGAGGAAGGGGGTAAACTCTCTCCTCTTTTTAAAAGGCGACTGTTATGCGTAATTTATTAATTATAGCAACTGTATTAATAAGCTTTACCAATAGCGTTAATGCTCAAAATACAACAGATACACAAATAACGAGTACGCAAGCTGAAAACCACAACTCGCCACAAGCACAGTACGATAGTTTACTCGCTTACTACTTTGCCGCAGCACGTACCAACGATACCGACGTAATTGAACAATTTGTAGAGGCTGGTATTCCTATCAATAGCTATAACATTAAAGGCTACACCGCGTTGATGATTGCCACTTATCATGGCAATAAAAACACGGTCAACACGCTTTTACACTTAGGCGCTAATGCCTGTTTAGAAGATAACCGTGGTAACACAGCGCTTATGGCTGCAATTTTTAGAGGTGAATTTAGTATCGCTAAAACACTCGTATCACTTGATTGCGACAACGCACACCAAAACAACGCAGGTCAAACAGCTGAACAATTTGCACATACCTTTGGCCAACAACATGTAATTGAACTATTAGCAGCAACTAATGACAAAAGCCAACCATAAAAAAAGCCCAGCGGGGAAACTGGGCTTTGAACAGTTCAAAAGTTTTAGTTAAATGTAACTGTCACTGTGTTCGAACATGCTGACTCAGTAACACATACTTGATAGTCGTAACTATCTAATGTTGCGTTACGCTCAAAATCACGATAGCGACCATTGTCAGATACTGTGTCTAGTAACTCACCATCACGGTATATGCTCACTTGCTCTGCAGCGACTGTTGGCCAAGTAAGATCAACTCGCATCGTACCCAAGCGTGTTTTATTAGCTCGTTTTAGTGAGAGCTCAATTTCAACATCAGTTACTACCACTGTTTGTGTGAATGTATCGGTGAGTCCTTCACTGTCAGTGGCTGTCAGTTGCACTTCATAGCTACCAGCTTGTGCAAATGCATGTACAGGGCTGCTGTCTGTTGATGTATCACCGTCACCAAAATCCCATGCCCAACTAACAATATCATTATTGCTGTCAGTACTCGTGTTGTTAAAAGTCACCATCAGGCCTTGTGTGTCAAACTCAAAACCTGCTTGCGGAGGTTGAGGGCTCACTTCACCAATGGCACTAAAAGTAATAGACCAATTGTTTAATGTGCCAGTGTCTGCTGAAAGCGTATCTTCAACATGGAGAGTCCAATCACCTGTTGCTACTTCACCATTAAAATTAGCGAGTGTATAGCTTTGTACTAAGTCATCAGCTCCGCCTCCGGTTTGACTATGAAGCGTTGTTGCAGTACCTGCAGGTGAAGTAAGCGTTACAACCAAATCACCGATATATGTGTGTGAAATATCAATATTCGCTTGCGTTGCAAATACCGTTAATGGGTCAGCAACGGTGATCACGGAATCTATCCCATCAACATTACTATCAGGAATATCAATAGATGTGTCGTTACTGTAAGTAAAGTCATTTAAACCAACTGGATCAACTAATAAACTTACCGATTTTTGCTTCGCCAGTTCGCCTGAAGACGCATTCACAGTAAAGCTATAGCCCCCCCATTGCGTCGACTCTTGAGTAGGTACTGACAATGTAATAGCTTCACCTGGCATAGCAGTATTAGCAGATAAACTGGCACCAACTAAATCACCCACAAGTTCAAGGTTAACAACACCATCCCACTGCGCGATTGACCCAATCTCAAATGTATAGGTTGCCACATCACCCGCGGTTATTTGCTGAGAACTTGGCGTAACTGATAATTTAAAGCTCGGCGTAGGATCTGCCTGCTCTAACGCTTGGTTCGCGTTTAAGCGTTTACCCGATACGGTTTTACCTTGCAGTTGTGCATTGTCATCACCACTGTCCATTAACAGTTGTTTGAGCTCACTGGTTGAAAGATCTGGATTGATCGATAATACCAATGCAGCCACACCCGCAACATGAGGTGTTGCCATTGACGTACCTGAATAACTTGCGTAACCATTACCTGGGACAGTTGATAGAATGGCGCTACCTGGCGCGCCTAAATCAACAGTCGTTGCACCCCATTGTGAAAAATCAGACATATTATCGCGACTATCAGTACTAGCTACGGATAACACACTTTCGTGCTCATAATTTGCCGGATAACTTGGGTTTTGATCGTTATCAACAGCATCATTACCCGCTGCTGCAACAAAAAGGATGTCGGCTTGTTCACTGGCTGTGATCGCATCAGCAAGTGCCTGACTAAAGCCACCACCGCCCCAGCTATTATTAAGCACACGAATATTTACACCGTCATTTTTTAAACCCACCATGTAATCAATACACTTGATTGCATTAGAAGTTGAACCACTACCTTGTGCGTCCAAAAACTTACAACCAACAATTGCAGCATCATGGTTTACACCCACTACCCCGTTATTGTTATTACCTGTGGCACCAATAGTACCTGACACGTGCGTACCATGGCCTTGATCATCCATTGGATCACCTGCACTAGTAATCGCATTAATACCGTAAATATCATCAACATAACCGTTATTATCATTATCAATACCATCACCTGCAATTTCACCTGGGTTAACCCACATGTTTGCAGTTAAATCACTGTGACTATAATCAACACCAGTATCAATTACACCCACAACAACATCTTTACCACCCGTGGTAATAGACCATGCCTCTAATGCATCAATATCGGCATCAGCAGTACCACCCGTTTGTCCTTCATTATGGAGGCCCCATAATTGTGAAAAATCAGGATCATTGGGTGTATTAGCAATACTTACACGGTAATCGGGCTCAACATACTCAATCGCGCTATGCGTTTGTAGTAACTTGATAGCCTCTTTGGTACTCATTCCTGTTACTTCAAACTTAGCTAAACGCCCTGACAAAATAGACGAATAATTATCATCAACTCCATCTTTATTCAAATCACTGATTTTAGCCTTTACCAAACTACGCGCTTGTAACCGAATAGCCTGTGACGTACCTTTTTTATACATGACTAACAATGAGTCTTGGCTCGCTTGAATAGAAGACTGCGCAGAAATATTCGTTACTTGTGCTGCTGCAAGACATGGCAAAATAGCCAAGCTTAAAATAGATAATTTAGTTTTCATTTACTGTATCCATAGTTAGAAAAATTAACTCAATGCAAAAGTGCAACTAAGTTTTGTTAACTTCACTACTTTGAAAAATATTACATGGCAAGATCAATAAATGACCACAAAAAAGAAAACACACAAGAAAAATTATGACCGCAACTGTAAAACCATTCTTTAACATGGGTTTTACCCATAACCTTAAAGAAAACCCATTCATTTTTACTGGTAAATCTATAGCTGCTCGACTACGCCAGTCTCATCATTTTTTACCAGTTACCAACAACAAAAACTTAACAAATTAGCAACATCAAATTAAGTCTTTGAAATTAAATGAAAATAAAAACCCTAAAAAAAGATGATTTAAGTCATTTCGATAACACAATACAGTAAATCGTCAGTTGATTTCGGCTCGCTTTTAAATAACACACAATACAGCACCGCCATCAACATAACTCTTCACCTCTTTGATGAATGAGTATTTTGCTCTTGATATTACAAAACTTAAATCGGCAAGGCATGCCGAACACAATGCAGGAATTGGCGGTATACCCATCAAGTCACTGCGCTAATAATTATAAGTTAAGGAAAAATCATGACATTGAAAAAATCTTTATTAACATGTGCAATCGCAGTTGCGTTGAGCTCAAGCTTTGTTGCACACGCAAGTATAGAAAATAAAAATCAATCAACTTCGGTACTAGCAAGCCAAGTCTCAAGTACTGCGGTAGGAAATGTTCTAACAATTGAACAAACATCATTACAAGGTATAGGCAATGATGCCACCGTAACACAACAAGGCGATGGCCTTGAGGCTAACGTAAAAAGTTTAGGCGATAACAACAGTATTACGGTCGATCAAAAACAAATTCAAAATCTATCACTAACTTACACTGTCGGTGACAACAATACGTTAAACCACAGCCAAGACGGTGAACTCAATGGCGCATTATCAGACGTAGCAGGTAACGACAACACGATTGATGTCGCCCAATATGGCAGTGGCTTTTTTGGCATTAATAATGAAGCTATCAACATCATCCAAGGTGATAACAATGATGTTGCAGTTACGCAACAAGACGGTGGCCATTGGTTCTATAATCTAGACTTACAAGGAAACGATAATACTCTTAGCGCATCACAATCAGGGTTATTAAACGAAGCAAAAATTGCATTGATCAGCGGTGATGAAAACTCAGTTGAAGTCAATCAAATTGGTCTGTTTAATGCTTTTGCAATTGACGAGCTTGTTGGCAACGAAAATGAGCTTTCAATCGACCAAGATGGTAATTTCAATGACGTTACAATCACTTCACTGCGTGGTGATGATAACCGCTTAGAAGTAGAGCAAGCCGGTGATTCTAACAAAGCAACTTTCGCTGATGTAGAAGGCGATGACAATAGACTCTCAATAGATCAAGAAGGTAATAACAACGTATTTACTTCTGATTTATTTGCAGGCACTGATAATGATGTATCAGTAAATCAACAACAAAATGACAACCAAGTTGGCGTTGATGTTGTTGGTGATAATAACGAACTCACCGTTGTACAAAACGGTTCTACAAATGAAACATATTTAGGTGTTATTGGTTCAAATAACGAATTCATGAGTAACCAAATTGGTAATGAAAATAGCGCACACATTGCCAACTTTAATGGCGAAGGTAATGATGTAGACCTCGCTCAAGCGGGTGATATGAATACCGCGTTAATTCAGTCTTCGTACCCAGATACTACAATTGCATCAAATAACAACGACATCAACATTTACCAACTAGGCACTGCGAATGAAGCAGTTGTTACTTTTGGTAGCGTAATTGATAGCAATAACAACAGCGTTGATTTTTCTCAAAACGGTGAACTCAATGCGATTGATTTAGTAATGGAAGGTAATAACCATTCAATCGATATTTCCCAAGAAGGCGACATGAATATGGTGGCTGGAATTGGTAGCGGCGCATTTATTATCGGCGGCGATAATATCAATTTCGAAGTTACTCAAGTAGGTAACGGTAACCTTGTTGAAGGATCAATCATTAACTCAAATAGTTCTGTGATCATCACCCAAGTAGGTGATTTCAACACAGCAACCATTACACAAGAGTAAGGATATAGGGGGGTTATCGCCCCCCTATACGTTATACCATGTTAATTAAAACACTTATGACTTCATTTAGCTTGCTGTGTGTATTGACCTACAGCGCTTTTTCTCATGGTGCTGATGAATTAGAAATAGATGGTTTGGTACTTGATCGCAGTATTAGCCGCTTTGGTCATCAATTTTATTTTGAATTTTCTAACTTATGGCGCGATCTCCCTTCAACTGCGGGTTTTAACGTCGAAATAAAAGAAACTGTGTTACCTCGCGCTGGCACTCAACTTACACTTATGATGAATAATCAAACTGTTTACGTAACCTATTTAGGACGTCGACTTGAACCAATTAGTGATCGCGTTGAGCACGCACTCTATGGCGTTATGGATGCAATGGCACGCTCAAATTTACACAAAGCTTCGCCAGATATGGCAAAAAACGGATGGTAAAATGACTCCCAATTTTATGAAATATATAATAACAATTATTACAACGGTTTTTTCTTTCACCTTGTGTGCAACCGAGCTTGTCTATACCCCAATAAACCCTAGTTTTGGCGGTAGCCCATTAAACGCTAATATGTTGCTCAATAAAGCGCAATCACAAAATAAACATAAAGCCCCGATTATAGAGCAAAGTTATGCTGAAAAATTTCAAGATTCCTTAGAGCGTACGTATTTAAATCGTATGGTACGTGAAATCACAGATATTGCTTTTGGCGAGGATATTGATGACAGTATTTTTAATCAAGATTCTATTTTCTTAAGCGGGGATTATGAGATTCAAGTGATCACTAGTACTGTTGATTCAATAACAGTACGTATTACCAACACCACTGATGGCAGCATTGTAGTTATTGAAGTCCCGAGGTTTAGCTAAATGAAAAAATTATCAATTACAGCATTTGCCATTGCATTATCTGCTCTTTTATCAGCATGTAGTAATGTGGGCCACTTGATCCCACCATCTAAAGAGTTAGCCGCTACTTTAGCACCTACTGATACCTTTACAGCACTGCAACAACTCCCTAAGCCAGCAGGTAGCATTGCCGTTTCTGTGTATTCGTTTCGCGATCAAACAGGTCAGTATAAACCACAAGGGAATGTGAGTTCATTTTCTACCGCCGTCACGCAAGGTGCAAATTCAATTTTAATGCAAGCACTGCATGAGTCTGATTGGTTTATCCCTGTTGAACGAGAAGGCTTACAAAATATACTAACAGAGCGAAAAATCATTCGCGCTTCTCAAGCAGATCAACCCAATGCTGTTGAACTCCCACCTTTAACGACGGCAAAAATAATCTTAGAAGGGGGTATTATTAGCTACGACACCAATGTAAAAACAGGTGGATTTGGCATGGAATATTTTGGCATTGGCGCATCAGAGCTATACCGAGAAGATGCAATCTCTATTTATTTACGCGCCGTAGATGTACGTACAGGACAAGTTTTACTTTCGGTTGCTACAAGCAAAAAAGTACTTAGCCAAGAAATGCGGGCAGGCTTTTTCCGTTATATCAGCTACAAACGTTTAGCCGAAGCTGAAGCAGGCTACAGCGATAACGAGCCAATGAGTATTTGCGTCACTCAGGCAATTGAAAAAGCCCTCAGCGATTTAGTCATTAAAGGCATTGATAAAGGAATATGGGCAACAAAGCGTAGTTAATCTTTCCCCAACAACAGCCTTAGTAAATAGTTAAATCTATTGCCAAGGCTGTATCTAAATAGATAATCTTCGCTAGTAGTTATTACCAACTGCAATGCATAATCCTGCGATGCAAAAAAAGAATATCCACGACAAATGCTTACCTCGGGTAAACGTTAGCGACATAATACCACTTAGGATAAATACCACAGCAATAATATGCTGAATATCAATGCTGTAATTGCCGCTGGGGTACAGTATAAAGTAGATGATCGCCGCAAATCCCCACCAAGCAATGGTAGTTAAATGCCAAGCGAAACGTAATACACGCTTTGTAAACCAATCACTGCCAAGTAATTTTGGTAAATTGTCGCGTTTAAATAAGCGGATCAAAATATACTTTTCACCCAAGTATGAGTGAACTATTCCGCAAAATAACAATAAAAGTGCAGCTGCCTCTAACATAATGATCCTTCAGTAATCTAACAACTAAAACGTGGCACATGATCTTGAAGTAACTTGGCTAACACAGCAAGTTCGCTGTCATCAGCACGCTCGCAATCATGAGATGATAAATAGCCTTCATATTTTTCTATAAAGGGCCCGAATGTTGGTTCTATATGATGAAATTCAGATCCACTTCCCGTACCATGCATAGGTGATAATTTACTATGTAGATGATCAATTTCATAGCCTTCTAAAAACATACCTGTTCGCCCTACTCCATCGAGTACAGAGTCTAAAATAAGCGCTACTTTTTTAGTTGCGACTATAAGTTTTTCAAGAACTTGATCCGGTTGTGCAAAGGCATAACTTGAAAGGTGCTGTTTAGGGATCACAACCGTGGCCCCTTTCGTGTTTGGGTAAATAGTTAAAAAAGCCAAATGTTCATCGTCTTCCCACACTTTGTGGCAAGGTTCTTTGCCAGCGACAATATCGCAAAAAATACACGTATTCATGCTATTTCCTATCTACTCAATAACTATAAAAAGCATTTAATCATGCAACGGCAATCTAACCGCCATATAACGCTGTGCCCAATTAGCAAGTTCAATACGATTACGTGAGCTGGTTTTTTTAAACGCACTATACAGGTGCGTTTTCACCGTGTGATCACTGATATTTAATCGATCAGCAATATCATGATTACTGGCACCTTGAGCTAGTAAGTATATAACTGATTTTTCACGTTTAGTTAAATTAACTAATTGCTCGTGTGTGCTATCGATATTGAGGGTATTTGACTGTTCATTATTTGTGACCATCGCGAGGATTTCAATGAAAGTAGATGAAATGATCTTACGGCTAAACCACAATTCATCATTAATTATGCGGACTAATCCTTTAAATACATTTTCTGGTGCGTCATGATCATAAAACACACCTTTAAAATTATTAAGCAATAGGTTTTTTTCACATGTTGCATCAGGATTAGCATTAAAAACAATAACAGGGCGTAATTTTGCTAGCATAATTAAATCAGCGGGCACTAAATCTTGCCAATTACTGCCGGCACTGTCGACTAAATAAAGGTCAAAATCATGGCGCTCACTCGTATGCGGCAAGCAGTCTTCCATTTTAACCTTGCCAAAAAACGCCTCTAGTATTTTTATCAAGTAAGAGTAGCTTTGTGTTTGAGGGCGTACGTTTTGAACTGTTTTTATAAATACAGAAGTCGGTTGAATCATCTGCTTTCGTCCTTGAAATATTTTATTCACAATACCCAATTAAATAACAACATTCAACCGTTATCTATTGATTAATACTATGATATATATAGTGTTTACAAGGATAGACGTCTAGCTATTTAGATTGAGACCGCAAAGTAATATACTCTACAAATATAGTTTATTAAGAACCAGCCAAAAAGACTAACCTATAAAACCGCGAAGTCACGCCATTTGTCCAGCCAAACCTTTGCTGTACACTGTATTCACCGCCACCAGCACGGTTATCTGGTTCGAATAAACTAGACAGCCACTTTAATTGAGTAAATAAAACTGCGCTACTAAGTTTACTCTTTTGGGCTAAAAGTTTATCTCTTCTTGCATTCAAGTATCAAACTTTAGGATGGGTGTCATCTTTGTTTGCAAAAAATACAAACTTTAGGGTGGGTGTCCTTTTTATTTTTTTTTTAGGATGAGTACAATCTTTATTTCTCAACGTGAAATGCAGTGATAATACTTTGTATCAACCAAACTTACTTGGCGCTTTCTTGCAGTTGCCATGCATCAACCTGTTCATTTCTAATACTAATTAAAAGCCAGTAAAAAATATGAAAAATACAAACTTTAGGATGGGTGTCATCTTTATTAATTTAGGGCGCGGCAACGTAATAGCCATTAGACGCCGGATATATGTCATAGGACCGTTACCTTTATTAGTAAAAACTCGCTGGCGCGGTGATCATCATGTAATAACAAAAATGTACTGTAAAAGAATAAAAAACCACCTGAAAATTTGACTCAGGCGGAGTGACCATATATGTCATCTTTATTTACATTAAAACTTTTTAAATATTTCACCAAGACATTCGGAAGATACTCCCCTTCCTCCACCAAGGTTTGTAGATTCCCCAGCTTCTACATTGGTTAAAATATACTCAGCCCCCAGAGCAATCTCACCTGAGGACAATTCTGCATAAGAAATATTGTGGATCGTATTATCTCCAATAAAGCTAACTACTTCCCAATTCACCTCTTCTCCAAATCGGTAGTTAGGAATTTTAGTCATTTCTGACAAACAAACTTCAACCTCATCAAGTATAGTTGTATTTCTCGTTGATCTAAGACTATTGCCTTTCATGCTAGCCTTTAAAGCTACTTCTTTTAAGTCCATTTCCTTCAAATCGGAAATAGCAGCATTTTTATCAAATGAACTAGATAATGTTTGATATCCAATTAAGCTTGCAACAGTCAAAGCTCCAACAACCTTTAATATTTTTGTATCTTTATCATTCATACCGAAGTTATTTACATCCCCATATCTATATCTAGTCCTTCTTGAATATTGGTGGCGATAGCACCCATAGTAGACTGTATTGCTTGACCTGCGCTTTGCAAGCCATTACTAACTCTTGCCCAGTTAAGGAACCTACCACTGTGGCTTGCCCTGTACCAGTGTGGATAAACCCGTTAGCTTGCGGTGTTCCTTCTTCGAGAGATAATTGCACACCAACCTCAGGGGTTGGCCCCAATGTTGTGTTACCAGCTACTGTACCAACAGCTCCAGCACCACCTTGTCCTCCTGCAATCATATACTCACCATTTAACGCGGTTTCATATCCACCTGTCATTGCCCCCATTTCAAAACCAGCGCCAGCTGACGGTGTTCCAGTAGAAGAACCTATTTCATGCGAGGTATAAGTTCCAAATTTGATTCCGTCAAACGAAACGTCGAAGAAAACACCACCGGCATTGTCACCGCTAACCCCAGCATTTCCGCCTCCAGTAAATCCAGCATAAATAACAGCTTCCCCATCAGGATCTACGTACTTGTATGGGTTATTATTTGCATATGCGTATCTGTTAAATCCGTGAATACCACCTAACCCAGATAAATGCTCTAAAGTACCAACCGGATCACTACTGTAAAACCGGCCTATAACTGGATCATAGTATCGTGCCTGCATATAACTCAACCCTAAGTCGGTGTCGAATTTATGCCCTGTGTACCCTACGTCATCTTTGGGTGCTTCTATCGATTCACCAAATGGGCGGCTGTGCTGTCGGCTTTCATTCACTGTTTGCGGTGTTACGTCTCCGTACTTGGCAATCAGTTTTTTACCTAAGTAAATATAGTTAGTGCCGTTGCCTGTTATGGTCTCGCCTTTTTCTCTGTACAGTAATGTACCACCTTGGCTGTACATTGAATAGCTGGTGCCATTGCCATCGCTCTGTTTTACGCGGCGGTTGTGACCATCATATAAATAGCTATTACCTTTTGCTGTAGTAAGCTGGTTTGCCGCATTAAAATCTAAACTATATGCACCGTTGTTAGTAATATTTCCGCGGGTATCATAGCCTATTGAGCCATGCCGACCACTTACGCCGGTTACACTGCTTAAGCGATTTTATAAAATAACATTTTTAATCAATTGTTTTACTTAAATAAAAATGACAAGCATATATTTTTAGCTGCTAATTACTCATCAGGAATAACATTACCCCTTGCGCGCTGTTAACTGTATTACTCAGAGTTGAGCTATCTAACTGGAATATCAGGCGGATACAAAGCAAACCTGGTTGAGTAATTGAGTCGCAATTCGTATCGCAAATTGCAAAAACATTGATCAGCAATGCCACAACACTTTGAAGTATATAATAAAAAAAGTTGGCTTGAGTAATGCACTTCCAAAGTAGCTTACCCATTGGAGTCTTTATATGAAAACTAAACAACTTTATGTAGCTGTCACTTTGGCTCTATTGAGTTTGGATTTACACGCAGATCCTTTTACGACTTGTCCGTCAAAAGCTTTTTTAGTACAAGAGTCAGTTGCTAAATTATATGGTGTTAACTTAGCAACTGGTAGCAATGCTGTTTTAAGTGATAATTTAGGCACTACTGGCAAAATCAATGGGTTGGGATTTAATCTACATGACCGATATTTATATGGCTGGGGATACGACGCAGCAACCATAGTAAAAATTGGCAACGACTTTCAAATGATTCCATTAGCAGTTGCTAACACACCCGCAAGCACTAACTTTTATGTTGGTGACGTTTCTGTTCAACAAAATTATTACTACAGCTATAGAAAAGGCGCTAGCTATGGCCTTTATCGTACTGATTTAGATGAAAGTAGTAGCGACTACTTAATTATGAATCTGGTTGTTTCTGGAGATTTACTCAATTTAAACATCTTTGATTTAGCATTTCACCCTGATGCAGACTCAAACCCTAACGCAGACCGTGCTTATAGTGTTGATAGTAATGGTAATTTACATAAAATAACTATCCAAAAAGATGGCTCAACCGCAGTATCAACCAATTTAGGTAATGTGGGAGTGTCCGGTACATTTGGTGCAGTTTATTTTGATGTTGATGGTAATTTTTATATCAGCAGAAATAGTGATGGTCATGTTTTCAGAATTGATGTTTCAGCAGCATCACCTAATGCAACGCTGTTTGCTTACGGGCCAAGCTCTTCTAATAACGATGGTGCAAGGTGTGCGACAGCACCGATCATAGATGAAGATGACACCACAATTGATTTTGGTGATGCGCCAACTAGCTATGGCATTTCATTAGCTGATAACGGTGCAAGACATGAATTTGATGAAAATGGCATTTTTCTAGGTGATATTGTCAATGGCGAACCTGTACCTAAATCTACAGATGATAGCGATGATGGCGTTCAATTTGTCACAGCCTTAGAGGCTGGCCTTGATAGTTTAATTATTGTTAAAGCATCAAAAGAAGGTTATTTAAACGCTTGGTTTGATTGGGATAACAATGGCAAGTTTGATGATACGCAAGCGATAAGCCAGCACTTATTGGTTGAAGGGTTAAATGCAATATTAGTAGATATTCCAAGTAATGCATTTGTAGGTGATACATGGTCAAGGTTCAGAGTATCAAAAACAGCTGATATAGGCTCTATTGGCGGGGTATCTGATGGTGAGGTTGAAGATTACCCAATTAGCATATCAGATCCAGGAATTACCAGTATTAGCTATCCAGGGGCAAATGATTGGGTTGCATTGGCTTATGAGGATTTATGGCCTGAAAAGGGTGATTATGACTTTAATGATGTTGTTGTTAATTACCGTACAACCACTGATTTAGTGGGTTCTGATGTTGTGAGATTTACAGTAGAGGGCACGTTAAATGCTGTTGGGGCAAGTTATCATAACGGTTTTGCTGTGCGCTTAGATTCAATATTGTCTAGTAACATCAATGAAGATTTAATTCGTTATGAAATAAACGGTGTGCAGCAAACTAGCTCTGCGATCGAGCCAGGGCGTAGTGAGGCTATCATAATCGTTATGGCTGATACTAAGAACTGGTTTGAAACCTCAGCGTCATGCACATATTTTAGAACACAATCCGGGTGCGAAAACAGCCCTAAAGTTAGCTTTAAAGTGACAGTGCCTTTAATTACACCTGTGGCAAGTGAAAGCGCTCCATCCGCATTATTTGACCCCTTTATTTTTGCTGTAAATGGTTTTTATCATGGCCCATTTGTCGATGTTAACAATGCTAGAAGTTGGGAAGTACATCTTAAAAACCAATCTCCCACAGAGGCTTTTGCAATCTCATATGGTCAAGCCGATGATAACAGTGGTTCAGAAATGTATTATCAAACAGCACAAGGGTTACCTTGGGCATTAGAAATTGGTGTGAACTGGTCTCATCCTAAAGAGGGCGTTGATCTACTGAGTGCTTATCCGGATTTTGCTGAGTTTACACAATCATCAGGATCAGAAAAAACAACGTGGTTTAATACCTTTAGTGAATCAAAAGTCATCAATAATTAGGAGTTTAATATGAAAAATTTAATCATGACTATTTTGGCGGCAACAGGGTTTATGTTACAAGGCTGTGGTGGTGGATCGGATGATACAAATACATCAACTCCTATTCAAGGAGAAACGCCTGCACCAGTTTCACCACCAGTTGTTACGCCGGTTTCAACAGCTGATTTAGTCGCAACACCCGAATTTGATTTTTCGACGCAATTTGAATTACTAATAGACGTTAAATTGACTGAGATATCTCAACGAGCGTATTTAAATGTATGTGTTAAACCTCAACTTGAGCAACCTGTAGACTATAATAACTGTATTTATAGAAGCCCGATCAGCAGCTTAGGCATTAAAAAATCTGTAACAATCGCTAATAGTGAAACAGAGTTAGTGGCATTGATATGGTTTTATGATGGCAGCACTGAACCTCTCACTTACCAATGGATGTATGAATCAGGCCAAACAGAGCAAAGCTTTATTGTTCGATAAACTCTAAGGCGCGTTGCTACTATTTTAATTTAGTCACTAATTAAAACAGCCCGCCTTAAGTAACCTGAGTATTGGTAAATAAGCTCAAATACAGCATTTGCTAGCTTTTTGTGCTCTGTGGCTGGTAAATGAATTCCCTCGTTTTTACAGGGTGTTATTAATGTGTGACCGTCTAAAAAAAGGCAGTTGTGTGCGTGTGCTATACGCCTACACTCGTGAGATAATTGCACGGCTTTAGCCTGTGCGCCTGCGTAAATGCGTTGGTATTGGCCTACTTCAAACACTGTAAATGGGCTAATAATAACTAAACGCGGTTGAGGTGTTGATTGATAAAACAACTCAATTTCATTAATAAATTGCGCTAAACCTTCAGCAATTTTCTCTGCTGTTAACGCAAAGCGTGCTTTTAGATCATTCGTACCCAGTTGTATGATGATTACATCAAGCTGATGCGCTTCAAGATAAGGCTTTAAGTACGTAACCCCTGATTTGTTCCCGGTAAATGGTGGGTTATTTACAAGTGTGCGGTTAGGTTGGCCTGCTTCAATTACTTTATGTTCGTCCCCGATCGCTTGTTTGAATAATGTAGGCCAACGTTCAATTTCAGATAAACGCGAGCCATCTATTGCTGAAAGCCCAAAGGTATTTGAATCACCAAAACACAAAACATTCATTTAAAACGGGTTCAAGGTATAACCTTGCTGCTGTAATTTTGCGTGAGCGGTCATTGCTGATAGCGACATTTTAACACCTTGGATAAGCTGCTTTTTAGCTACTTTCATATGCGTTGCCGACTGGCCGCATACATAAATGTCGGTGTTATTAGCAAGTAATTGCTTTATAAGTGATTGGTTTTTGTTACCTACACCAAAACGCTGCGTGTAAAAACTGTTTTCAAGCACATCAACACTGGCACTGCCATGAACAACCAAAGCAAGCTTGATATTGTCAGGGTTAACGCCATGCGCCACATGCATATTAATAAAACGCGCCAACGAATTTATATGGTTATTTTGCTGACCTTTTTCAGCACCCTCACCTACATCAAAAGCTATTTTAAACTGCGCCTGCTTTAGATCAGATGTGTGCTCTGTAACATTATAAAAAAAGCCAAAATCTTTAATAACAGGCTCGGGTTCCTGTGCTGATACTGCGAGGCTTGTTAAAAGTAGGCTAAAACCCATAAATAACGTTTTCATAAATTACCCTTTTTTGTTTTAGCCTACCCTGTTTAAAACAGTTTAACTAGCTTGAATATGTGAATGTGCTTTAAACGTCATGCCTAAATAGTTAAAGGTATGTTTAAACATATCTATAAATGCAGATGGGGCCTCTGCTGAGGCTGCATTTGAGAGTAAAGAGTAATGCTTTTGGCGCAATGTTCTTAACTTTGGCTTTAGCGCCTCATCATCCATGTAATCGGTTATTCTATCCATAAACGCTTTCATTTGTGGGGTCGTGTTGTACCAGTAAACGGGGGATGCAAATACCCAATGTTCATAACGTAACAGCACTTCGAACAAGTTATAAAAGTCGTCATTGTTATATTGCTTATCATATCGGTAAGGGGCAATAACATAATCATCTAAACAAAAAACAATGCCGCTTTTTTGTTTACTGTATGCGTTCACCTGCGCTGTTGTATTACCATTTTTTCGGCCACTTGAATAAATAATCGCTGTATTATGTACTGATTTTTGTTGCATTGGGTTAACTCCTTTTTAATGATGCAACCAAGCATAAAACCTCAAGCTAAGTTAAGGTCAACAACTATTTTTTTACCTTTTTTAGGCGCTATTTGTGATCAATTTTTTACTTTGATGTACCTATATTAACTATTAGCGTATTGTATTTACGAGAATTATAGATAAACTGGCGCTATTAACCTTATTTCACATCAGTAATGTAGTAGGCGTTTTATCATGGAAGTATCCGACACGCTCGTGCAAGAGTTGGCACCCGATCAGCCATCAATTAATGCCGCAAAAAAATTACTCAAACCCGCCAAGTGGCCAGTGCTTGGGCAAGCCCAAGACGTAAATACAATTTGGGGAGAGTGTCAGGGCTCAGGCTCCACACCCTACTACACTATGGCTGATGTGAGCGATCACGGCTATAAATGTACATGCCCGTCGCGTAAGTTTCCGTGTAAACATGTGCTTGCGCTATTTTGGCAGTTTTCTGACTTGCCTGATAACTTCGCTAAAACTGCGCCGCCACAATGGGTGAATGACTGGTTAGGCAGACGCAGACGCTCCACCAGCACAACAGACGAAGCCTCTGCGCAGGACAACGCAGCAAAAATAAGTAAATCCGCCGCCCCCCTTTCATTGCATAAAACCAATGTTGAGAAAGTACTCACCGATGAAGAGCTCGCTAAACGTGAAGAAGATAAAGCTAAACGCGCAGCGCAAAATCGAGCCAAAACTCTCGATTCAGTGGCACAAGGGCTGACTGAGTTACAACAGTGGATAAACGATCAACTTAGCAGTGGCATTGTACAGTTTTTAAAAGACAGCCGAGATAAGTGCCGCCAAATAGCGGCGCGTTTAGTTGATGCCAAAGCAGCAAACTTGGCAGCAAGAATTGACGAATTACCAGCAAAAATACTGGCTCACCCGGTGCAACATCAACCCAGCGCGGCGCTCCAAGAGCTCGCTAAATTAGCGTTACTCAGCGAAGCATGGCTAAGTAACCCGCAAGACATTGATGCCTATCGCGGTGTTGTTAGCAGCGAAAATCGTGAACAAGTACTCAGCCCCAATACTGATGAAAATAGCACTCAACCGCTCACTATCAATGGTACGTGGCAAGTTATTGGTGAAAAATCACAAATGCGCCGTAATGGCTTACTAGCGTCTATGCGCTGGTTAAAGTTACTCTCGCCAAGCGATGAACAAACATCGACTCCTGCAACTGCGATTGCTATGTTGCTCGATTTTATTCCTGTAAAAAGTGGCAGTAGTAAAACGCAAAGTGCGCTGGGGAAAACCCTAAAAGGTAAAGTAACTTTTTATGCTAGTCGTATGCCATACAGGGCTATTTTAGGTGAGCATGAATACATACCCCAAAGCCCAACTAATCAGCAAATGAGCCACACACAAGAACCACTTCAAGATTGGCGACTACATTTTTTGCAGCATCATGCCCAATTGCCATGGCTTGAAGAAGTGCCTTTTATTACCCCTGCAGGGCGTATTAGCCAAGACAAGTCAGGTCAATACTGGTGGCAAAATAACACTAAAACAGTGCATTTACCTTTAATAAATGAAGTGCTAGACCCTTTAATATTGGGAAGCCAGCTTGATACGGCCTTTGTATTACTCGATGGACAATTTGCTGAGTTAATAAGTGTTGAAACAGCATCATGGGGCGTTATTTTATGTCAGTAACTATCATCGACACTCATGCTAACGAAATCGAAGCGCGTAATGAGCAGCTTAATTACGCATTGCAAGCAGCTCAAAAGCTCGAGAAAAAATGGCTCGTTGGGCATGATCAAATCAACCTAGCTGAACTCCCCGATGATTGGCAAACATTACTAAGTGCGATAACACCGAGCAAACAAAACATGTATGCGCTGATACTTTCTCAGCAACAACAATTGATTATGCACTACCCATCACCCGAGGCGGAGTTAGTATCAGCACCTGATATTCCGACACTTGCACTCCCGTGTATTACAACCTCATTGCGGCCTCTATTTAGCCGTGTAATGACATTTTGTAAACAACAAACAAGCTCAGGGTTTGATGCCGTACTTAATTTACTTGCTAGTCGTGGCGTATGTGCCCATCCAGCCGATTGGATGCCAACAAAACACTCAGACTCTGTGCCCAGTATTTATTTACCTTGGGTATATTGGTCTAATGATCAATTATGCCAATGGCAAGCGCAGCAAAATACAGCACTTGAACAACTACAGTGGGACGACCTTTACCCAGCAGAAAAACGTGCCCGCTTAACCCAACTTAGGCATACAAACCCACAACTAGCAGCGCAGTATATTCATCAGGTTGCAAAAACTGAGTTAGCAGAAAATCGGCTGCGTTTGTATCACATTTTAAGCATTCATTTAAGCCATCAAGATCAACCCCAATTACAAGAATATTTGACCGATAAATCAAAAAAGGTGGTGGCCTTTGCCAAACAATTACTCGCACGTTTAGCTGTGGATGTTGACGATACCCAAAGTGATCAACACGCACAAGAGTTAGCACCTTGGCTAGAAGTAAAAACCAAAGGTTTGTTTAAAAAAACCACCATAGTATTGCCCGCAAAACTCAAAAGTAAAACACAACAGGCCATGCGAACCGAGTTTATTGCTGAGGTTTCATTAGCAGCATTAGCAAAAACACTTAACATTTCGGTTACACAGCTATGCAACGGCTGGCAATTTGATCAATACCGTGAGCAAGATAATATTGGCTTTATTAACAATGCGTTTGATTCCCTGCCAGAAACAACACTCAATGACTTTATAACCCGCAGTTGTGATGAACTCTTCACGCACAGCTTGTTATGGTATGTACTGCGTGGCGTTAAATCTCGTTTATCACCGCAACATGTTGCCACTGTTATTTATACGCTGCTTGAAAAAAAGCATATGCACTTCAATTTTGGCAATTTGCTGTCGCTCATTGATTCGCCATTAACAGAGCTAACTTGGCAACAACTAAGCCACACTCAAGCTTGGGCACAATTACAGCAAGATATTAAACAGGAGCTCACTGATAAACATTACCTTGAGCATTACGCCATAATGAGTGAGTTATTAGCACTTGGGCTATTTTTACCCCAAGCACTGGCACAGCGAATTTACGATGGCGTGATTGCATTAGGTGTGATGCCTGCAGATCCCATGCTAGACGCACTTAAACTTAATGTTGGCTTAGTCGCTGTAAAGGCACAAACACCATGAAATTTAATAAAAGCCAAGCCGCACAGTCATTTTACAACCCTTTATTAGCCGCCCTAAATATAAACAGGACGCGCAACACACATTATTCAAGGACACTATAATGAGCGATATCCTTCGTTTACCCGTTGAGCAAGTATACCAAAGTGAATTAGATGCATTAAAAGCGGACGACACTGGTAATAAACCCTATAACTGGGCAATGTCGCCACAAGCAGTGGTTACTTATTTAATGGGTGGTAAAACTGCATCGGGCGTTGATATTTCAGCAAAATACATTGGCCACCGCCGCATTATAGAAACCGCCGTTGCCACGTTGGCGACCGATCGCGCATTATTACTTTTGGGCGTACCTGGTACAGCCAAATCATGGGTGTCTGAACATTTAAGCGCAGCCATCTGTGGCTGTAGTACCCAAGTTATCCAATGTACCGCTGGCACAGACGAAAACCAAATTCGCTACGGCTGGAACTATGCGCAGCTATTAGCACATGGCCCGAGTAAAGAAGCCCTCGTTGCAACGCCACTATTGCGTGCAATGGAAAATGGCAGCTTGTGCCGCTTAGAAGAGCTAACCCGTATGGGCTCTGACGTTCAAGATACCTTGATCACCGTACTATCAGAAAAAATGCTCCCAGTACCAGAGCTAAACGATGCCATATTTGCACAGCGCGGTTTTAATATTATTGCCACCGCGAATAACCGCGATAAAGGCGTTAATGAACTATCATCAGCGTTAAAACGTCGCTTTAATGTTGTGGTACTGCCGCTGCCAGATTCGGTTGATCAAGAAGTCGAAATTATTAATAAGCGCGTTGCTGAAATGGGCCAATCGTTAGATTTACCAGTACCGAAAAACACCGCTGACGAAATTGCCAAGGTTGTTGCCATTTTTAGAGAGTTACGTGGCGGCGAAACGCTCGACGGTAAACTCACATTAAAAACCCCAACCGGGAACCTATCAACCGCAGAGGCTATTGCCGTTATGGTTGGCGGGCTCAGCCAAGCAAACTGGTTTAGCCAAGGCCAGTTAACCGCTGCCGAAATTAGCCAAAGTATGCTTGGTGCAATTGTGAAAGACCCCGTTCAAGATCGCGCCGTATTAGAGGAATACCTTGAAACTGTGCTCAAAAAGCGTAAAGGCTATGAAGACTATTACCACCATTTAAATCAGGTGCTATAAGGTTAACTAATGGCACATTCTGATATTCATTATTTTGGTATTCGACATCATGGTCCGGGCTCAAGTAAGCGATTACTTGCCGCCCTTGAGCAGCTGCAACCACAGTATATATTGATAGAAGGCCCCGCTGATTGCAGTGATCTTTTACCATTATTAGCGCATCAGCAAATGAAACCACCCGTGGCATTGCTAAGCTATGCGGTAGAGCATGCACAAAGCAGCATTTTTTATCCCTTTGCTGAGTATTCCCCTGAATACCAAGCCAGTGTCTGGGCAAAGCAACAGCAAATACCCAGCGCGTTTATTGATTTACCCATTGCAGTGCGCTTAGCACAAATGCAAGCTGAGCAACTACACAGTGAAGATGAAGAACACACCAACGCTGAGCAACTCACACCAAATAATAATCAAAGCGATGGCAAAAGCGATGATCAAAGCAATAACCAAGAAAATACACCACAGTTAACCGCACTCTTACGCGATCCCATTGGTGTCTTGGCAAACATTGCAGGCTATCAAGATGCAGAGGCTTGGTGGAATGACCTTATCGAGCAAAATCGCGATGACAGCTTAGCTATTTTTGAACAAGTTGAACATGCAATGACTGCACTAAGGCAGCCTGTCGCACAAGATTCGCCAGAGCTGGCACATGATCATCAACGCGAAGCATTTATGCGCTTAGAAATAGCCAAAATAGCTAAACTATGCGACGGCCCCATTGCCGTTATTTGTGGTGCTTGGCATGTACCCGCACTTAAAGCCAAGCATAGCGCTAAAGATGATCGGGCATTAATAAAAGCCCTCCCTAAAAAGCTTGCAGCCAGTAAACATAAATCCACTTGGATCCCGTGGACTTCAGCACGTTTAGCCACGCAAACAGGCTACGGCGCAGGTGTTGCTGCACCTATGTGGTATCAGCATTTATGGCAACATCGCCAACAGGATGATCATATTGCGCCTTGGTTAGTGTTTATTGCACAAAATTTACGAGAGCAAGGGGCCGTTATTTCAACTGCATCAGTCATTGAAGCCCAGCGACTTTGCCTAAGCTTAGCCGCAGTAAGAGACAGGCCACAACCAAGTTTTGAAGAAATCACTGATGCGGTTATAAGCTGCATGTGTTTTGGTGAACACGCCTTGTGGGAACAAATACATAACACCGTTTTACTGGGTCATCAGGTTGGGCAAATTCCTGATGATACTGATTTGGTGCCACTGCTTGAAGATTTACAAAAGCGCCAAAAAAAATACAAACTCAAACCCGAAGCCCTCGCACGCGAACATTCACTCGACTTGCGCAGTGATATTGGCCAAAACAAATCTATTTTATTACATCAACTGCAGTTGTTAAATGTGCCATGGGGCGAGCTACTTGACTCAGGTAGCAGCCGAGGTACGTTTAGAGAAAAGTGGCGCTTAACCTGGCAGCCTGAATTTGCTATTAAACTCGTTGAACATATTGTTTACGGCAGCACCATAGAGCAAGCCGCCAATAACAAAGTGATGGCGTCACTAGCAAAAGAACAAAACTTAGCCGTGCTCGCCGATTCAGTGCTTAACTGTTTAACTGCCAACCTTTCACAAGCCACTGAGTTTGGTTTAACCCAGTTAACACTGCGCGCCGGCCAAGTCAGTGACTGCAATGATTTACTTACCAGCATTGCGCCCCTTATTGATATAAGCCGTTATGGCAGCGCTCGTACGCTTTCTTTGAGTCAAATAGATGCACTGATCGAGCGTTTAGCAATTCAAGCAGCGCTTGCTTTGCCTTACGCGTGCCGTAACTTAAATGATGAAGAAGCGCAGCACGTTCAGCAAAATATTAACAGCGCACATCGTGCCTTAGTGCTGCACCTTGGTGATACCGACATTTTAGCTAAATGGTGGCAAGCAATAGAGGCTATTGCTCACAGCGATCAATCTAGCTATTTACTCATTGGTTTATGTGCACGATTACTTTATCAAAATGAGCGTTTAAGCCGTGAGCAACTAAGCACCATGCTTGATAAAATGCTCTCCCCTGCGTTGCCACCGGCTCAAGCTGCACGATTTTTTGATGGCTTTTTTACAGATTCGGTCGACCAACTGCTATACGACTCACTGTTACTCAACGCCATAAATAATTGGTTACTCCAATTAGAAGAAACCACCTTTGTTGAGTTTTTGCCTTTGTTTAGGCGGGTATTTTCAAACCTTGATGCAATGGAGCGTAAACGCTTGTTCGATACGCTTTTTAATAACAAAGCACACGCCGAGATAGTTCAAAACATCGATACAAATCAACATACATATTGGCAGCAACACATGGAAAAACTGGCTAAACTCGCTCAACGCAATAAGGATTGGTTGGCATGAACGATAAAACAACCTTAACCGAGCCAAACTCAGTGACAGAACAATCATCAACTACATTGATAGATGAAAAATCACGCCGCTGGCAATTAGCACTGGGGGTTGATGACGATCAACAAGGCACATTAAACGACAGAGATAAGCGTTTATCTGGCGCACTTTCAGCCCTTTATAACGCAGAGCAAAGTACAGCGCGTGGGCGCGGGAGTTTAAGCCGCTCAGCCCCTAAAATTTCAAAATGGCTTGGGGATATTCGTGAGTTTTTCCCAGTTCCCATAGTCCAAGTGGTACAACGCGATGCATTTGAGCGACTCGGCCTAAAAGAAATGTTAATGGAGCCTGAGTTTCTTGCCGCCATTGAAGCTGATGTGCATTTAGTGGCTGATTTAGTAAGCTTACGCTCAGTCATGCCTGAAAAAACCCTTGATACAGCGCGTCACGTGATCGAAAAAGTGGTTAATCAATTACTCGCCAAGCTTGAACAAAAAACAACCGAAGCTATTCGTGGTGCAGTTAATAAATCCAAGCGCAGCTTTCGCCCTCGTTTTAGTGACATAGACTGGCCGCGCACTATTAACGCTAATTTGCGTCACTATCAACCAAAATACAACACTATAGTCCCAGATAAACTCATTGGATTTATGCGCCAACAACGTCGTTTAGCCGATCTTGATGAAGTGATTTTATGTGTTGATCAATCAGGCTCTATGGCAACGTCTGTGGTGTACAGCTCAATTTTTGCCGCTGTTATGGCCTCTATCCCTGCGGTCAAAACAAAATTGATTTGTTTTGATACCAGTATTTTAGATTTAACTGAAGACTTGGCAGATCCCGTTAGCGTATTATTTGGTGTGCAATTAGGCGGCGGGACCGATATAAATCAAGCTATTGCTTACTGCGAAAAACAAATTGAACACCCCAGTAAAACGCATTTGCTGCTTATTTCTGATTTATATGAAGGCGGCGACGCAAGTCAATTAAAACAACGTATTGCTCAATTAATAAAACAAGATGTTAATGTCATCACCCTACTTGCCTTAAGTGATGACGGGCGGCCCGCGTACGATAGCGACATGGCAAGCGAGTTTGCAACATTAGGTAGCCCGGTATTTGCCTGTACGCCAGATCAATTTCCTGATCTAATGGCCACCGCCTTAAAGCGCGAAGATGTTATGGCATGGGCGGCAGAGCAAGATATTAAAGCCATTAGGCCACACGAATAGCAATACACTGTGTTTAATTTGAACCAATAATGAGTAAAAACACGATGCCAACAACGACCACCACAAAAAAAATCGTCGACGCCAATTTAAGCGTTGGCTTTGTTGCCAAACGCAGCGGTGTTAATGTCTCAGCCCTACATTTCTATGAATCGAAAGGGCTAATTCGTAGTTGGCGTAATAACGGCAACCAACGCCGTTACAAGCCAGATGTATTACGCCGTGTTGCGGTGATCAAAGCCGCTCAAACTATGGGCATTACACTTGATGACATTAAAAGCACACTTGACACGTTGCCAGAGCAACGTACTCCTACAAAAAAAGATTGGTCTGCCCTGTCTAAGAAATGGCAAGCTCAGCTTGATGAACGAATTGCCTATATGCAGCGTCTTCGCGATAAAGTTGATGGCTGCATTGGTTGCGGTTGCTTATCAATGAACAACTGCCCAATTTACAATAAAGATGATCATCTAGGCGACGAACAAAGCGGTGCTGTGCTTTTAAATACCCCTCAAAAATAATTCCTCCAATAACATCAATACGCTCAATATTAAAAATACCTAGCACGCGTAATTGCACTAAAAAACAAGCACGCGTTAGGCTCATGATAAAGCGACAGAAAAACCTAAAACAGTCACACTTGTTTACATACCTTTACATTTAAGTTAAACAAAAGTTAACGAAATGTTTACTTATTGCTATTCAGGGCTATCTTTTGGAGTGCGTTTCAAACAGTAACCATCCAAAAAGGATTAAACAATGCGTAAATTAAGTACTCTAAGTTTTGCTGTATTAGTCGGTTTATCAGCTGGGCAAGTTCATGCCGCAGAACTTATGTCTGTCGACACAAGCCGTGCGATTGAAGGTAAATATATCGTTGTATTTAAAACTCCCTCGGTTTTAAATATTCAAAGTAGTGACGCAATAGCAGACTTTGCCAGTTCACAATCGGCCAGTTTAAGTAACCTATACAACATCGACGTGGCTCAGGAATTTGGCGGCGTTTTAAATGGTGTTGTTGTCAATGCATCGGATAAAACAATTCAACAAATGCTTAGCAATCCGAATATTGACTATATTGAGCAAGATCAAATGATGTCGGTTAACCCTTTAGCACAAACAAACGCAAATCAACCAAATGCAATCTGGGGCTTAGACCGTATTGATCAGCAAGATCTTCCTCTCAATTCAAATTACTATTATGACTTTGATGGATCTGGGGTAACAGCCTATGTCATTGATACTGGTGTACGTATAAATCACAATGAATTTGGCAATCGCGCATCTCATGGTTATGACTTTATCGATAATGACTCAGATGCAACAGACTGTAATGGACATGGTACGCATGTAGCAGGCACGATTGGTGGTGGCGCTTACGGGGTTGCTAAAAATGTAAACATTGTTGGCGTGCGTGTACTGGGCTGTAATGGTTCTGGCTCAAACTCAGGGGTTATTGCAGGTATTAACTGGGTTAAAAATAATGCATCGGGTCCTTCTGTAGCCAATATGAGCTTAGGCGGTGGAGCTTCGCAAGCAACTGATGATGCTGTAAATAATGCCGTAGCCGCAGGAATTAGTTTTGTTGTAGCTGCCGGTAATGACAACAGTAATGCCTGTAATTATTCACCAGCTCGCGCAGCTAATGCCATAACGGTTGGCTCAACAACCAGCGGCGATAGCCGTTCAAGTTTTTCAAACTATGGTAACTGTTTAGATATCTATGCACCTGGTTCAAGTATTAAATCAGCGTGGTATAACTCAAATACAGCAACAAATACCATCAGTGGTACATCAATGGCCTCACCTCATGTTGCTGGTGCCGTTGCACTATACCTTGATGAAACACCTTCTTTAAGCCCATCACAAATCGAAACCATGCTCAGCCAACGTAGTACTAAAAACAAAGTATCCGATGCAAAATCTGGCTCACCAAATGAGTTACTTTACACATTAGAAGGTGGCATTATTGTACCGCCAGAAGAAAATGAACTCACCAATGGACAAAGTGTTACCGTATCAGGTGCTCAAGGTACAAACACCTTTTATAAGCTAGTTGTACCTGCGGGCTCTGAATCGTTGTCATTTGATACAAATGGTGGTTCTGGCGATGTTGACATGTATGTACAGGTAGGGCAAAAACCTTCAACGAGTAGCTACAACTGTCGACCATATAAAGATGGCAACACAGAAAACTGCACGTTCACCAACCCACAAGCTGGCGATTGGTGGGTGATGCTCAATGGCTACAGCCAATACAGTGGAGTAAGTTTAACTGGCACTATTGGCGGCGGCACTAGTTGTGGCAGTAATTGCTTAACAAATGGTGTACCAGCCACAGAGCTTTCTGGCGCACGTAATCAAGAACTCGTTTACACTATTGATGTACCCGCAAATGCCACGTTAAATGTCAGTATGTCTGGTGGCACGGGCGACGCTGATCTATATGTTCGTAAAGACGCTCAAGCTACAACGAGCGTGTATGACTGTCGTCCATATGCAAACGGTAATAATGAAAGCTGCAACCTAAACTCAGGGCAAGGCGGTAAATACTACATTACATTAAGAGGGTATAATACATTCTCTGGCGTTAGCATTGTCGCATCTTACTAATTTGCAATAACCATTGAGTAAAAACACGGCCTATTTTTATAGGCCGTATTGTTTATTGTTACCCTGAGCACTCATGTTATTAATAAAACGGCTATAAATAGAGAAAATGAGTTGAGCTGAAAAATAATAAGAATATTTAACTAATATCTAACTGCACGCGTCAAAACATTCAATCCATACTTAATTTTACTGCTGTAATACTGTTGAGTACCCGCCAGCTAAACATTTTTCCATTGCAAGATTGGGGTTTGCTTGGCTTTGAAAACCAAATTGTTGATAAAGTGAATGAGCGTCTTTTGTTGCTAGTGTAAAACGGCGCAACGATTGCAATTCAGGGTGACTCATTACATGATCCATCAGCTTTTTACCCAGCCCTCGCCCTCTAAATGGCTCTAACACAAATACATCCAGTAAGTTTGCAAAAGTGGCTTGGTCAGTCACCACTCGTGCAAATGCCAATAGCTGGTTATTTTCAATTAATGCAAAGCACAGCGAATGTGCGAACGCTTTTTCTAACCGTTCGCGACTAATGCCTTGACTCCAATAACTTCGCTCAGATAAAAACTCAAACGCTTGGGTAAATTGTTGTGGTGACAATTGGTGAGTAAATTTCATTTTATTCCCCTACTGGATGCTTGTATTGGAAAGAAAAACTAAAGGAATTGATGCCGCAAGAAACAGTGACATAATCCAATTAAAACGTTTAAAAGTATTTGGCCTATTTAAAAATTGGCGCATGTATTTACCAAAATTCACCCAAAACAAGCCTGAGCAAGCCGCAACAAGGTTAAAAATAATCACGCCCAAAATTGCAGAAGGCCAATAAGCACCTTCAGGTAAAGTAAGTGCAGTACAAAGTGTCATTAACACCGCATATGACTTAGGATTGATCAACTGAAAAAGCATGCCTTGAAAAAAACTCAAAGGCTTCACCTTGGCATTTACGCCGTCTACTTGGGTTGAATTAGCCACTTTATACGCCAGATATAAAATATAACCACTGGCACAAAGTTGTAGAAAAAAATGCAGTTTTGGCTGCATTAAAAACAATTTCCCTAACCCCAATAACATTGCCAAATGCATTATCGTCATGCCAACACGAATACCTAATAAGTGCGGTAGGGTTTTGATCACGCCAAAATGTGTGCCTGAGTGAGTAAGCAAAATATTATTAGGCCCAGGCGTAATTGACGCCGCAAAACAAAATAAAATGAGAGCCGGGGCAAGCTCAAAAACAGTAACTGTATTCATAATGGTTAATTGTATTGATACAATATTGTGGTTGTTTAATAACTATTAATTGTCATACTTATACAAAATCATCAATATTTTTATTGTTATGGATACAATTTACAAACCTGATCGGGCTCTGTTTAGCAACTTATGTGACACACAACCCAAATACCGTGCATTAGCTGCTTTGATTGAGCATGCTATCGACAACAAAATGCTGGGCTTTGAGCAAAAGTTACCAGCCCAACGACTACTCGCTGACAGCCTAAGTGTTACACATGGTACGGTAACGCGTGCATACGCTTTACTTGAGCAGCGAGGGTTGGTTACTGCAAAACTAGGGGCTGGTACCTTTGTAAGTAAAGTTATTGAGTTAAGTCACTTTGAGGGCGACACCGACTTTGCTTCGAGCATGCAACCTATGATGGGGCAACAACATGTTATGACCAACGCCCTGCAATCGCTATCAAAGGATCAAAGTGCATTAAAAGATGTGATGATTTATAAACTCAACGGGCTTACCTCACATCAACATTTTTTTAAGCAATGGCTAGCGGATAAGGGCATTGATTGCTTAAACCATCCGTTGATATTTACCCAAGGCGCTCAGCAAGGAATATTCACTACGTTAGCAACCTTGTGTAAAAGTGGCGATACTGTCATTGCAGAGTCGATGTGTTACCCCGGTTTTTATCATGCGTGTCATTCGCTTAAACTTTCATTAGCGCAAGTAAACGTACATAGCAAAGGGATTGATCTTGCGCAAATAGAAGCTCTGTGCAAGTCACGGACAATCAAAGCAGTGTATATCACGCCAAACTGTCAAAACCCGACCAATATTTGCTATAGCAGTGACAATTTAGATGCTCTACTGGCGCTGAGTCGCCGATATAATTTTTTCATTATTGAGGATGACGTAAATTACTGTTTGCCAGAGCATTGGCGATTACCATTATGGCAACAAGCTCCCGATCGCGTTTTTTATATCTCAAGTTTTTCAAAATACTTTGCCGGCGGGCTACGAGCGGGTTACTTATTACCTCCACGACTTTGGGAACAACCAATTTTAAAACAACTGCATAGTGAATGTTGGGCGGTGTCCTCAATGAACTTTGAGTTAATAATGCGCGCTATTAAAAGTAACGAGTTTGCTTATAATCAAACCAAGCTTGCCGATGAAATCAGATATCGTATTGAAGAAACTAAAAAACGACTCAAAGCCTACGAAATAGACGCACATTTTGCCAGTTTAAACGTGTATATCCCCCTAGCTCCGTCGCAAAATATGTTTGAATTTTGCGGCGTATTAAAAGCACATAAAGTAATAGTGAGGACATTAGACGCTTTTGTCCTCGACGATCCCACCAGCAAAGCGAATTGCCAAAATGGTGTACGCCTCACCCTAGGCGGCCCAGCAACTCGGGCTGAATTCGATTTAGGCATAACTCGCATAGAAGCCGCATTAAAGCAATTTAATCAAACTTTTGAGGTAGTTATTTAAATAATTAGATATACATAAGTTTCATCAGCTTTAGGTCAGTTTATTGTGAGGGGTTGGGGTTGGTTTTAATGATAATTAATTGCCCCCCCCGAAGCGCCAGATAGCACCACTTATCAAAAGTAAACTATTTACCTATTCCCGACAATGTAAATAACCACTGTATTCGGGTAACATAATACCTCTAAACAATATAAATAAACCTATATCCCTTGTATTTCCTTCTAATTCAAAACACATTACATAAAATATGAAACAAATTAACAACAACTGATTGTTAAAACCAAAAAATTCAAGTAGCCTATCGCGCTCAAAAAGGAAGCAATCGCATAAGGAATAAACACGTGGAACCAACACAACCTACCTCTGAAGATAGAGCACCAACACCTAAACCTAAATTGGCTGAAGCATTAAAAACGGTTGATAATAAAGAATTAAAAAGTACCGGTTTTTGGCTAAATCAGGTATTTCTTGTGCTTTCAACAATTTTTGGGGTTTACCTAGCCGCGCAAAGTGGTTTAGAGCAAGCGCTTAAATTTGATACATATAGTAAAATGGAAGATAATTTTTATCTTCGCACCTCACTTTATGACGAAGTAAAAGACAACGCAGCAAATGTACGTGCTTATGCAGAGCGACTCGCTAAAAGCCCACCGAGTTCAGAAATGCAATATCACAAACCAAATCTTGAGCAATATATTTGGCAAACAATGCAATACTCACCCACAACACTTGAAACGCCGAGCATATTTTTAACTCAAATACGCCGCTTTTATAGCCGTGCTGAATTTGTGATTGAAGCGGCGTTAAAACGTCAAATGTCTGCGCGTCAAGCTTCGCTAGAACTCAATAAAATTGCTGATATTATTGAATTGCAAACATTGCCTAAGCTTCAGGCGAGTGCATTAAACTTGCAAAAAGAATTAAAGAAAAACGATATAATTATTGGTTCATTAAAGGACACTAATAATGCCAACTAAGCGCTGTCCACATTGTATTACCCATCCATTAGAAGTGACGCATTATCAAGGCGAAGAAATTGATATTTGTCGTGAATGTGGTGGTCTATGGTTTGAAAAAAACGAAGTTAATAGAATGATTGCCGAGATCAATGAAGGCCCAATCGGCGATAAATACGAAACTCATTTTGGTGAGTCGTTGGGGATCTCCAAACTAGATTGCCCTGATTGTAATAAAAATTTAGAGCGTTTTCATTTACTCGAAGATTTCCATACAGAAATTGATGTGTGCCGTCATTGTGATGGTAGTTGGATTGAAAAAGATCAATTAGAAAGCGTTGAAAATAGCCCTGAACTTAAAGCGAGCTTAGACAAGCTAAATCAAAAAGTTAGTTGGAAAACTTACCTGTTTCAATTTTTAACGCAAATGCCGGTTGAATATAACCTAAAACCAAAACAAACGCCGTGGGTAACACGCAGTTTAATTGCTCTCAATGCCATTATTTTTGCCTTGTATTTTTTTAATACCACCGCATTCAGCACCACACTCGAACTGTTTGCCATGAACCCAAGTAAGATTTCTCAAGGCGAACATTTATGGAGCGTGATTACCTGTGTGTTTTTACATGGCTCAGTAATGCACCTTATCGGTAATATGTACTTTTTATACATTATTGGCGATAACCTAGAAGACGTATTAGGCCATAAAAAGTTTTTAATGTGGTATATGGTCTGTGGCTTGGCGGCGTCTTTTGCTAGCTTTATCGTTGATCCAAGTTCAGCAATTCCAAGTGTAGGAGCAAGCGGCGCTATCGCAGGTTTATTTGGTATGTATTTAATGTGGTTTAGGCACGCAAGCTTAACCTTTATGATCATCATTTATCAGAAAAAGTTATCTGCGGTTTGGTTTTTTGTAATTTGGTTAGGGATCAATATTTTTGGCATGATCTCTGCGCCAGATGGTGTTGACTATGGCGCTCATATTGGTGGCTTTATTGCAGGCTTAATTATTGGCTTTGCTTTAAAATCAAAAATAATTGAACAAAATCCAGTTATTAATTTACTAAACCAGCCTGAGGCTCAGCTAAGACGTTGATTTAGTTTCGTAAATTCGTTTCTGCAATTTTCTCTTGCAGGAACGACGCTTCTTGCCAAACTCATACGCTTAAAGCCTATTACTGACTTGATTACTGACTTGATTACTGAGTTAATTGCAGAACAATTGCTTCACATTGTGAATGACTCATAAATACTGGCACGGGATAATCTGGATGCGCTTCTTTCATTGCCGCTTGTGAGATACCCGATATATCGTTTACTTTTATCTCAGGTAACGTTTTCGGTATGGCTAAAGATGCTAATAAATCATCAAACGTTTTAAGTAATAACAACGCCTTTTGCTCAGTACTTTGCTGGGGCTGTGTCAACTTACAATAATCCGCAATCTCAGCCAGTTTAGGGTATATTACTTTGCCATAAAACCTCAAAACAGGCATTAATAGTACACTATTAGCTAAACCATGTGCGGTGCCATATTGCGCGCCAAATTGATGGGCGATAGCATGCACATACCCTACCGATGTACGAGTAAATGCCTGTCCAGCGTAAAAAGAGGCCAGTAACATTTGCTCTCTGGCAACTAAGTTATCACCTTCGTTATAAGCAACTTTAAGGTTTTTTAAAATAAGATCTATCGCCTGGAGTGATTTTTCATTGCTAAATGCTAATCCAATAGTCCCTATATACGCCTCGATGGCATGCGTTAACGCGTCGATACCCGTTGCAGCTGTAATAAAGTCAGGCACACTTTGTGTCAGTTCGCCAATTAAAACCGCATCACTTGGCACCAATGAAAAATCAGTTACGGCATACTTTGTTTTGGTATTAGGGTCGTTAACAACGGCTGCAACAGTGGTTTCTGAGCCTGTTCCTGCTGTTGTTGGAATAGCACACAAAGGCGGTAAAGATTTAAGTACTTTAAAAAGCCCTTTTAATTGTTTTACCGATTTACTAGGCCTCACGGCACGTGATCCAATCAATTTAGCGCAGTCCATTACCGAGCCCCCGCCAATGGCAATAATGCCTGTGCAATGATGTTCTATATACATTTCAAGGCCATGCTCAACATTGTCTATGGTAGGGTTTGGAGCAACATCAATATATAAATGCCAAGTTATTTTTTTCTCGTCAAGTTGCGCTAGTGTCTGCTTAAGCACACCAAGCTTTTGTAAGGTCGCGTCACTGACGACTAACACAGGTTTTTCGTTATTCCATTGGGTTGCCCATTGCTCTAGCCCCGAATAACCTTGATATAAACGTGGGTGAGGTATACCAATGAAAATGACAATACATTTTAAAATAAAGTGATAACAGCGGTAAAAAACATGCATAATATTTAGCTTTTTTATTTTTATATAACCTGATAATGCAGCAATTTAAATAAATTGCCAGTAATACGCCGCACCTAACACACTAATATTTAGAAAAATGGTTAGCCACAGCACAACAATAAATGAACGCTTTTGTGATTTATGCCGAAACCATTGCTGTGCAATCAATGCCCCTGGCCAGCCGCAAACTAACGCTAAAATATGCAAACTACGTTCAGGTACTCTTGTTGATTGCTTTGGCTTTACCATAGCTAAATGCTTATCCCATTTATAAACACAAATAGTTATAACCGTCATTAGAACATACGCACAGCTTATAATTGCAGCCCAATAGCCAAGCAAGCCGCCTAGTACTAACACACACAAAAAACTACTCGAAAAAATAACTAAGATTTTTTTAATCAATGAACTATCGCCTATACTATGCAAAGAATAACAACTAAAGGCGCTAATTATGTCATATATAAAAACACTTACCTTAACCTTTCTTCTCACTTTGGCGTGTTTTGCTCACGCCCAACCTAGCGAGCTAGCCCCTGAGCTAGCAGTATTTAAACCTTACCTTGGTACATGGCAAGCTGATTTCAAGGTTGCTGATAACAAACCAAAAATTCAAGATGTAGGTATATGGGAACGTGCGTTAAATGGGCAAGCAATTCATACCAAACACTCGATAAACGAAGGTGAGTACGGTGGCGAGTCGATGATTTTTTGGGATCGTGAGCAACAGTCACTGGTATTTTATTATTTCACTACTGCAGGCTTTTACACTAAAGGTACTATGAAGGTATTGAGCCCAACACAGTTTGTTGCATACGAAACTGTAACAGGATCAAAAGAAGGGATTACTAAAGTTAAATCTATTAGTGACTATAAAGACGGCGAGTTTATAGTGTCGACTTCTTATTTAAAAAAAGGTGAGTGGACTAAACCTGAAAAGCGTATATACACGCGTAGTGATAAGCAGGTTATTTTTAAATAACTTTAAATACTATACCCAAGCCACCTCAAGATACAGCGCAGGAAAGTCTGCGCTGTAAAAGCAACTGATTATTTTACAAACTTTTTGAATGGTGCATCGATTGGGGTATCTGCCAGATGATTTGTGTAATTACTCATTACTTTTTGTGATAAACCTACAATAATTTCCAATAACTGTTGCTTAGCATAACCTGCAGCAAAAAAGGCAGCTATTTGCTCATCACTTATTACGCCACGACTACGCGTCATTGCCAACGTTGTCTCGCGAAGTGCTTCAAGTTTAGTGTCTGCTAACGGTGTTTTATTTACCAATGCATCAACAATACTTTGATCAACTTTCATGCCCGCAGCAATCGCACTGTGTGCTGGTACGCAATAATGGCAATCATGTTCGACATTTATAGATTGCCAAACCACGGTTAACTCTTCAGCGTTAAACGACGTATTTTGAAATAGTTCATGCAGTACTTGGTAGCCCTCAAGCAAAGTTGGCGCCTCTGCCATGACAGCATGTAAATTAGGTAACATACCAAATGCAGCGACTGATTTAGTCAGTAAAGGTTTTGCGGCTTCAGGTGCGTTATCTTGAGTATATAAAGTAAAATCGGTCATTATTTAACTCCAAAGTTGTCATTTAAATGTATTTACCTGATCTAGACTATTTGATTTTGAGCGATTGTTCAAGTTAAAATTGAGCATTCGTTCAAGAAGGTAATGATGATGGTCAATAAAGTTAAATTCGAGCGTGATGCGGTTGTACGCATTGCCAGCCAATTATTTTGGCAAAAAGGCTTTAACACCACTTCAACCCGTGATCTACAAGATGCAATAAACATGCGCCCAGGTAGCATTTATGCTGCGTTTGGTTCTAAAGAGGGTCTATACTGCGAAGCATTAAAAGACTACGCATTGCAAATGCAAAACAAGTTAAATACCTGTTTAGCTGCACACTCAAAAGTGCTTGATGGGTTGACAATGTTTGTAACGCAGGTATTGATTGAAGACCAGCATCATGCTCCTAGCAACTTATGCATGCTTATTAAAGCAAATAGCGAATTTGGTGACGATCAACCAACGCTAAAAACATTAAGTCAAAATTTGTTAGGTCAATTCGAAGAGTTCTTAAGTATTATTTTTACAAAAGCACAGCGCCAAGGTGAGCTCGCTGAGGATTTAACAGCACTTGAATATGCGCGTTTTTTTCAAATACAATTTACTGGCTTGCGTAGTTATTTAAATAGACCAAATTCAAATAGGCTAGCTGCGGGACTAATAGCGCAAATGTTTCTATCTTTACAGCTGTTAAAATAGCATAAAAGCAGTGTGTTTTAGATCTCAACATTTTTGTATTAAGATCTAAAACACCTGTTGGCGGGTTTAAGTCTTTAATTTATT
This sequence comes from Pseudoalteromonas neustonica, assembly GCF_001653135.1. Taxonomy (GTDB): domain Bacteria; phylum Pseudomonadota; class Gammaproteobacteria; order Enterobacterales; family Alteromonadaceae; genus Pseudoalteromonas; species Pseudoalteromonas neustonica. The sequence continues at coordinate 34,360 of NZ_BDDS01000014.1, read as the reverse complement.
CAATGCATCATCTTGCTGTGCAACGAGTTGATTCAGCATTTGACTACCGTCTCCCGCTTGCGTTGATAAATCAGCTAATTGTGATGCTGCATCAGATATAAGCGTTAAATTCCGATTGATTTCTTCAGTCACAGAGCTTTGCTCTTCTGCAGCTGTCGCTATTTGTGTAATTTGGTTGGTTATTTCTTCAACCTTAACAACAACACTGTGCAATGCATCAAATGCGACTGTCGTTTCATCAACTGCCGTTTGGGCACGAATTACCCCTTTTTCAATTACGGTTGATGCATTACCCACCTCTAACTGTAGGTTATCAATTAGGCCACTTATGTCATCTGTTGATGCACGCGTTTTCGATGCTAGCGCACGAACCTCATCAGCAACTACAGCAAACCCTCGGCCTTGTTCACCAGCACGTGCAGCTTCAATTGCGGCATTAAGAGCAAGTAAGTTTGTTTGCTCCGAAATAGTCCGAATAACATCTAAAATTTGTGTAATATCGTTACTTCTTGCCGCTACTTTTTCAACTGCTTGGTTAGCCTGCTTGATTTCTTCAGACATTGTTTTAACTTGCGTTACTGCAGACGACAAACTTGTTTCACTGCTAACAACTAAGCTATTAATCTCATCAGCTTGCTGAGCCGATTGCTCAGATGCACGGGCCACTTCCAATGCCGTGGCGCTCATTTCATTCATGGCAGTCACTACGCTTTCAATTTCTTGAAATTGCGCTTGTACATTTTGCTTTGTATCTACGGCAACATGCGCTGCAATTTGTGCTTGATCTTTTGTTTGGCCTGACACATCTTTGAGCTGAGCAATCATATCGCGTAGCTTTTCTAAAAATGCATTAAAGCCAGTTGCTAAGGCCATTAACTCAGCATGAGTATCGACAGATAATGTTTGCGTTAAATCGCCCTCAGCGCTGGCTAAATTATCAACTCGCTGTTGAATTTGCTTAAGTGGCGCAACAATACTTTTGATCACTAACGTCATGATAATAAATGCAGCCCCAGCAATCACTAAACCAGACACGAGTATAAGCCCGCCTAACGTATTAGCATTATCTTGCATACTTGCGCTAAGCGCTTGCGGCCCTTCTAAGGCAAGCTCTATGGGTACTTCAACAAGCAATGTCCACTGGCTACCCGCAAGCTTAATGTCAATTGGGTAGTTAACTAAATATTCATCACCTGACTTTAGTACGCCTGCATTCTTTTTCAGCGCAACGTAATCATCTAAAATATTCCCAGGAACCGCTTCTTTAAGTGGACGACCTAACTTTTCTTTGTAGTGACTACTGCCCACAATCAAATCGAGTGAACTTAACAAAGTAACCCGAGCTTGACCGTTATACAGTTCTTTTGATAATTGCTCTGTCATGGTTTGAAAAACAGGTAAGGTAATATCCACCCCACTGATCCCAATAAACTTGCCCGAGCGCAGGATGGGTACCGTTAACGAAGTCATCATTTCAGAATAACCCGGTGATATTTCGTATAGGTATGGTTCCATTATGCAAGCTTTTCGATTGTCTTTTGCACACAAGTACCATTCAGCTTCACGTAGGCCAAATTCATTTTTAGTTGTGACGTATTTTTCTGATGCGTCATCGACAATTTGTTGATCAATCACGCCTTCACGGCTGCGAGTAAAATATATCTCTAAAGTACCTGAACCTGCGACAGAATGATCAAAACCGTTTTTAAATTGCTGATCATTACCATCAAAACCGTTCGCCTCAAATTGCGAATAAATTGATGAAAGTATTGAATTACCAGCAATAATGGAACGGTTAAGTTGTACAACAGAATCACGGGTTAGTGTTTCGTCTGCCGCTTCGTTACCAAGCGTAGCAGCCAATGAAAAAGGGACACGATAAGCCTCATTAATAAAACCGGCTATTTTTTCGCCGTATGCAGCTGCATTTGTTGCTAGCTTTTCTTCTACTTCTGCCACTATTAACGTCTCAGCCTGTGCTGAAAGTACCTTATTACTACTTGAAAGTTGCCACCAAAGCACACTTGATAGCACTAAAACGGTTATAAAAATACTGCCTAAAGTAAGCCATAGTAACTTTTTCGCCAACGCTAATTGCCGCATTCCACTTATCCTTTAATTAAAACTACGTCTATATTCTAGTCTAATTACAAATAATTTAACTACATTTATTGGGAAGATAGTATTAATTAATGATTTCATACCATAAATTAGTAAATATTTTATATTAAATCGTGGATAACGGCTTAGGTAATGCCCATACGCTGTCTTTAGGCCCGTACAGAGCACGATGTTTTGTAATTTTATAAAAATACATAAACGCAAACCCCGCTAAAAGCGCAACAATATCAACACCGATACTCGTAAAGTTAATTACAACGTATAAACCTAGTTGTGGTAGTAACATTGCTACAAGTGACGTAGCAGTGATTGCAAAACAACTAAACATACATACTTTTAATAATGTAATTGCCGCTTTGGCAGCTCCTTTGTAAAAGCTGTAAAACACAAATGAAAAAAATACACCGTAGTAACTGTATAAATACGCATGGTTTATATTATCTACCAACGGATACAACCACTTTGCTACCACCATCGTGATTGCTACACCCGCTATCGATCCTAGACACATCCCCACAGTAGCTGCAGCCATTAATCTACAAGCACGTGTTTGTTTTACATTTTCAGCACTTTGTTGTTTAACACGACGTTTTTCAAGCCACAATAAGTTACCACTGTAAAATAAAAATGCGCCGCCCAAACCAAGTATAAAATAGCTCCAACGGCCAATATCACCACCAAAGCTACCAAAGTGCAGCGCATAAAAACTGGCTACAATGCGATTCCATATTGCATCATCCGCTGTACTGGCTGAATTATTACTTACTTCAAGTGTAAAAGGATGCATAAAAATATAGTCGGTGGTTGGCCCGCGCATCAACGCTGTTGGGTTATAAATTCCCAGCTGTGCAAATGGCCATGCTGTATCAAGACCAACAAAACGAAGCTCTTTGATAATATAGCCAGGGGCTTGCTCATCTACAATTGCTTGAAATTTCGCTACCGGTGGTAACTCTGTAAATGGATAAACGTGAGCTACGGTGTTGCTCCTTGGAAATAATGGCTGATCGCCATATACCGCTGTACCTAAGCTTGCATAGATCTGGCTATTAAAAGTAAAGACCACAACCGTTAAACTAATAACAAGATGAAACGGTAAGCTGGTTATACCCACTAAATTATGGGTATCAAGCCAAAAACGTTTTTCGCTTTTATCTTTACGGATCGCAAAAAAATTTTTAGTTAAACTGGGTAGTAAAAATATGATGCCTGACACAATTGCCAAAAAATACACGATTGCGGCAGTGCCTAATACGTATTCTCCCGCTATACGGTAACCAATAGCTCCTGCTATTCCTGCACTACGGTGTAATTGATCAATAAGCTCAGCCAATACGCCTTGCTCTGCTCGGTGTGTTATCAGTTGTCCTTGTGCATTTAAACTTGCATGCTGTCGTTGTTTATCTAACGCTAAACCTCGTGCAGTACCCTTCTCGTACCACATCATTGGCGAACGAGTTGTATCATTTAAATAGAGGCTAAACCCGCTACGGGCTTTGTCGTGGCTGCTGGTTGCCTGACTGATCAAGCTGTCTAACTGCGTAAACTTTACTGGCGCTAATACATGATGAGGCGGGGTAGCCCATTGCGCTATCTGATCTTTAAACATAGTTAATGAGCCCGCAAAAAAACCAATAAACAGTATGATCCCTGCGAATATGCCAGTCCAACTATGAATTAATTGATAAATGCGCAAAACATCGCTGCGTATCTTCATCTACATACCTTAATAAATAAACTATTTAAATAAATACAGCGCGCCATACACCACACAATTACTTGCCGATAGCCATAAAAAAGCACGTAAACCACTTTTAAACAAAAAGCTAAAACTTACAATTAATAACCATATTAGTGGCGTTAGCCATACATTAAATTGTACTTTACTCTTTGCGTCTATTCCTCCGGGACCAAACCAAGCAAATAGGCCAACTAACCCCAGTGCTAATAAATACCCTAGTAATGTGGCGGCAATGGTTTTTGTCCACCAATCAGGTGCAATTCTGTTGCTTTTTTTTATACGCACTTATTTTGCCTTACTACTACGGTTTATTAGCAATGGCGCACAACCCAGTGTGACCATATTAATTACAACCCAAGTAAAAATTGCGTTACTAATCGTAAACAACCAAAGCCACCCCAGTAGTGATACGAATAGAAAAAAATAACCTAAAATTCGCCACGGTTTAACAGCCAATGTATTAATTAAAGCACCTTGATGTTTATTCGTTAAGTAGAGAAAGCAACACCCAAGGATTGAAAAAATCAAAAAAACACACTGCCACATGGCTACCACCCTTTATTTGTTGTACGTAAAACGCCCTGGATTATAAACTAACGGTCGTAAAAAAGGCGCATTTTGATTTAAAATGCGCCTTTTTAAAATTAATTTAACAAAACTTAGATCACCGATAATTCAATTGCGATATTACCACGAGTGGCATTTGAGTATGGGCAAACTTCGTGCGCTTTAGCGACTAATTCTTCAGCGATGGTTTTATCTAAATCACCAACAAATACAGCCAGTTTTACAGCAATCCCAAAGCCCCCTTCGATTGGACCAATTGATACTTCTGAATCAATACGGGTATCAGCAGGTAATTTAATTTTAGCCTGGCCCGCTACTAATTTTAATGCACCAATGAAGCATGCGGCATAGCCTGCTGCAAACAATTGCTCAGGGTTAGTACCTTGACCATCATCGCCACCTAAGCCTTTAGGAGTTGAAAGCGCGACATTTAAACGGCCATCGTCTGATTTTGCAGACCCTTCACGGCCACCTGTTGCAGTTGCTTTAGCTGTATATGCGACTTGTAGTAATTCTTTCATGGTCTTTTCCTTATTTAAGGTTAAACGTTAAAGTATTTTGCATGCAAAATAATAAAGCAGAAAAATCATGATTGCAAATACTTTGTGTGCAAATTAAAATGTATTGTCTAGCCGTATAAAGAGCATTCATGAAATACCCACAATTAAAATTAGAGAACCAAATTTGTCATCGCTTGTATATGGCGTCAAATTCAGTGGTACGTGCTTATCGAGATGCATTAAATCAACTGGATCTCACTTATCCTCAATATGTGGTTATGATGGCGCTTTGGGAAGAAGACAAAGTCAGTATTGCGCAACTATTAGAAAAAACGATGGTCGATGGTGGCGCAATGACACAAATTCTTAAAAAAATGGCCGATAAACAGCTCTTAGCGGTGGTCAAAGGTGAAACTGATAAACGTAAGCGAGTCGTTAAGCTGCAACCTCACGGCCTACAACTACAACAACAGGCTGCTGATATTCCTGAAAAAATTCGCTGCCAATTCCCATCTATTAATGAGCAAGAAGCAGCCCTGCTAATCAGTTTGCTTGATAAACTCAATACTGACTTAAGCTAACTATCAAAAAATATTTGATAGTGTTTTAGATACAACCCTCTTTTTCATATAAATTAATTAGCTATAGTAAGTTCATAAACACATTAAGGAATCACCTCATGAAAGCCATTGGATATCTAGCAGCAACAAAAACACTTAACGAACAATCTTTTGAAATTATCGAGTTACCGACACCAATGGCGCATGACCACGATTTGCTAGTCGAAGTAAAAGCCATTTCGGTCAACCCTGTGGATGCAAAAATTCGCGCTAATGTAAGTCCTGATGAAGGTCATAAAGTCATTGGTTGGGATGCGGTGGGTATTGTAAGAGCAGTCGGCGATAAAGTGAGTTTATTTAATATTGGCGACCGTGTTTATTACGCCGGTGATTTAACTCGTTCAGGCAGTAATGCAGAGTTTCAACTGGTTGATGAGCGCATTGTTGGTCGTGCGCCTACCACTTTAAATGATGCCCAAACCGCAGCATTGCCACTGACCAGTATTACTGCATGGGAATTGTTGTTCGATCGCTTACAAATACCTCGCTCCAGTGATGCAAAACCCGCATCTTTATTAGTAATTGGTGCTGCTGGTGGTGTAGGTTCTATCTTAGTGCAACTAGCTAAAAAGTTGACCAATTTAACTGTTGTAGGCACCGCAGCACGCGCACAAAGTGTTACTTGGTTGCAAGAATTAGGTGTTGATCAGGTACTTGATCATTCACAAAGTTTAGATACACAAAGAGCGCAATTAAAGCTTACTGAATTTGATTATGTAATAAGCCTTACCCATACAGAGCAACACCTTGATGAAATTATTCAAGTGCTAAAACCGCAAGGTAAATTAGCGTTAATTGATGATCCAGCCAGTTTTGATATTTTAAAACTTAAACGTAAAAGTATCTCGCTACATTGGGAGTTTATGTACACCCGTTCGATGTACCAAACCGACGACATGATTGCGCAACATCAGCTACTTACTGAATTAGCAGAGCTAGTTGATAACGGCACCATTAAAACTACCTTAGGCCAACATCTAGGGAAAATCAGCGTAGAGAACTTAATGAAAGCGCACCAAATTTTAGAGTCTCATCAATCACGCGGTAAACTAGTACTCGAAGGGTTTTAAGCACATTTCTTTTTGCACGAAAGCCGGCCATTTCGTGCAAAAACCCCCACACAATTTAAATTCTAATGCTCCAGTATTGTGCAATTTAGTCATTACTTTTCACTATATTAGTGCTTACACTCAAACATTTACTCTCCAAAAAACCTAATTATTTGATTTTAATATCATAAAAATAATTTTCCGTACTGGCATAGATCTTCCTTATATAAAATTAACTCACATAAAGTGTGGGATTTAACTTTATCACCTCGTTAACAAGGAGCGGGCTATGAGTAATTTTTTGTATTTATTATGGCACTTAGACATCAGCGTTTGGCATGTTCATGATGCTAATGATGCACACACTATGTCAGAAAAGGAGCGTAGAGATGTTAAATAACTATCCGCACTTAGACTAAGCGCTAAAAAGCTACCGGTACATCAATTAACGATCAGTGAAGCATCTGAACACTATGATTAACCTGAGCGCGTTATTTATAAAGCATAAAATTAGCTCATTTTAATTAAACTATTACTGGCTATTTTATGTATAGTTTTAATACACAAGATATTAAAATTACGAGATGACAATGAAATCAGTAGAAGTGAATTTTGACGGCCTTGTTGGCCCAACTCATAATTATGCCGGTTTATCATATGGTAACGTAGCTTCGCTCAACAATGCAGCTAGTTACTCAAACCCAAAAGAGGCTGTGTTACAAGGCCTTGCAAAAATGAAAGCAATGCATGATTTAGGGCTGACCCAAGGCGTATTTGCACCGCATGCCCGCCCTGATATCAATGTGCTGCGCCGTTTAGGATTTACAGGCACTGCTGAACAAGTGATCAGTAAAGCATTCAAAGCTGATCCGGTGTTAGTTCGTGCATGTTATTCAGCATCATCAATGTGGACAGCCAATGCCGGTACAGTGTCTCCATCAGCCGATACACTTGACGGCAAAGTGCATTTTACGGCCGCTAATTTAAATAATAAATTTCATCGCTCTCTTGAGCCCCAAACTACTACTCGCTTGCTTAAAGCCATGTTTAATAACGATGATTATTTTAGTCATCACACTCACTTGCCCGATCAAGGTTTTTTTGGCGATGAAGGCGCAGCTAATCACACACGCTTAGGCGATGAGCATGGCGAACAAGGACTTGAGTTATTTGTGTATGGTGCCAGCGCATTTAACAACGCATTACCAAAACCAAGTAAGTTTCCGGCACGCCAAACTCTCGAAGCATCACAAGCAATTTGTCGACTGCATCAGCTAAAACCATCTAGCCAATTGATGATCCAACAAAATCCTGACGTGATTGATCAAGGTGTATTTCATAATGATGTGATTGCAGTTGGTAATGCCAATGTTCTGCTATGCCATCAACAAGCTTTTTTAAATCAATCGCATGCATTACAACAAATAAAAAATGCCTATATGGGGAATAAAACGCTGCATATTATAGAAGTACCCACCGCCAAAGTAAGCGTGCAAGACGCCGTTACCAGCTATTTATTTAATAGCCAACTCGTTAGTCTAAAAAACGGAAAAATGTTATTAGTCGCCCCACATGAATGTAAAAATAACCAAGCCGTTAACTCCTATATTGAAGAAATGATCATGGCTGACAACCCCGTTGATCAAGTGCAATTTTTTGACTTAAAACAAAGCATGCAAAATGGTGGTGGCCCTGCTTGCTTGCGTTTGCGTGTTGCGTTAAATCAACCAGAACTTGCGGCCGTCAACCCTGCTGTCATTTTAAATGATAGCAAGTACCAACAATTATGTGATTGGGCTAATAAACACTACCGCGACAAACTCAGCAATGATGACTTTGCGGATCCTAATTTACTTATCGAAAGCTATAATGCGCTTGATGAGCTTACCCAGCACCTGGAATTAGGCGCTGTTTACCCATTTCAACTAGAAGGTTAAGCAATGCACGATGTCGCCGCTGGCTACTCTCAAGTTTATAAAATAAATTCACTGCATGAATTTAAAGATTCGCTGAGTAATCTACTCATTGATAGTGTTAACTGCGGGGCATCAATTGGTTTTATCGCGCCATTAACCCACAAAAATGCTGATCAATATTGGTACAGTATTGAAAACGATTTACTAGGGCGTGCTGACCTTTGTGGATTGAAATTTGTTCAATCTAGGGGCGATTTAATCGCGGCGCGAGGTTTGTAACCTAGTGGGCTAAGTAAAAATCGAGCAAAGCTTGTGCGTCCTGCTCACGCCCCTTACCTACATCCGTGTAGGTAACAAAGAGTTAATCGCCCCTAGGAAGAACCCTTTAGGCAGCGCCTGTTTGGCATTTATACTGCGTTATCGCCTATTTATGGGCAACATCACACACCATAGGCGCTGCCTTGCCTAAATACCAAACAGTCTGCTGCAAAATCAATCACGGAAGGTCAACATGCCCTAAACAACAACCGTGAGTTATTTATTATCACGGTTGGAACTGAGGTGATTGGTGCTGTGCAATTATCGCTATGTAGTAAAGCCAATGGCGCACATCGTGGTGAAATTGAAAAACTCATGGTGCACAGCCAACATCAAGGTCAAGGGTTTGCTAAACAACTGATGAATACCCTTGAACAAAGCGCGTTACAGCAACAACTAACACTGCTGGTGCTTGATACTCGTTTAGGTGATGTAGCCTCACGTTTATATCATAAATTAAATTATATAGAAGCTGGGCAAATACCACAGTTTGCACTGAGTTCATCAGGTGAACTTAACGCTACTGTGTATTTTTATAAACCGCTACTTTAAAATGACATCCACTTTAAAATCATTGCGTTTAAAATAGCAACGCAATGATTTACAAACAAACGTAACCTATTCCTCATTAAGTCCCTATTGCCCACACCCTAAGCGTGCTTTCTTTAAACGGTTAATTGATGCGATAACTTGGGGAATAGTGCCGTTGTTATTTTTCACTAAATGCTGCTTAGTCAGCTTATCGTGTTGCTTGAGTGCAAGGAGTATTGCCGAATAACTTGCTTGCCATTGTTGAACCGCTAAAAACAGCGGCTGCTCGTGTTCTAGTAATTGTTGCCACTTTAGTAGTTTGCTGTGTAGTAACAATAATTGCTGATCGTCACACGATTGCTGATAGTCATCCACCGCATAGTCAAATTGTTTTAACGTCAGGCTCTCTACGGGCAGTACATCCACAAGTTTATCCAGTGGCGCTAATTGATGATATTCATCACGTAAAAACGCTAAATGATGCAAAGTATAATAGTGCGCAGGTTCGATCAGCTGGCTAAAAGTAACGAGTGCATCAAGATCGTCTTTTGAACTAATTGGTAATTGCTTTAAACGCTGAATAAATTGTTGCTGATGTTGTAAACCAATTTTTTCAATCGCATAGCGGTTCATAACATCAAGCCTGTTATACATATCGCGCTCATCTATTACACTCGCAGGTGACCAGAAACGCTCACCTATGGCATAAAGCCTTGGCCAAATGCGTGAATCTAGATTATCAGTGGTGATCAATTCAGCCCAAATTGTCGCTTCACCACCGAGTACATTGCCTGATTTAACCCGTTGCTGCTCATGTATTAACTGCTGGTTTAACTGTATAAGCGATACCTTATCTGCGCCATGACTGGTAAACGCATAAGGCGTGTTACCCACATATGCCGAGATACTAGCAGTATTTGATAAATTAAAGGTCAGTTGCGTAGGGCCAAGCCAAGTGTCGATTAACAGCTGATAGTTATCTGCCGTTTTAGTCACGTTATCGGTAATAAATGCCCCTTTACCAACAATGTTTACAATTGCGTGTATGCCAGCATGATCATCGTCACTTTCAAATACGGTAATGTCGCCCGTTACCGCACTGCCTTTTAAACGTGTTAGCGTAAAATCAACATGTCCTATCACAGCGTTTGCCGTTACGCTGGGCTTAACCGGTTGCTGCGGGTGGTTGCGATAGTGATAGCTACTCCACTGCGGTTGATCAATATAAAAACCACTCGATAGCAACCCGTCGTAGCCTGCTTGGGTGATCGCCGCGAGTGAATGGTGCCCGCGCCATGATTGCACTAAGGTATTTTTAGGTAAGCTTGGGTGCAGTACTTCATCCCAGCCAATCATTTTTTTATTGTACTTTGCTAATATTTTCGCAACCCGCTGATTAAAATAAGCATGTAGTGCATGGCTGTCAGCCAATTTTTGCTCGCGCATAAAAGCCTGTATTTTGCTGTTTGCTAGCCAATCTGTGTCGTCAATTTCATCGCCACCAATATGTAAATACGGATCAGGAAACAACCCCGCAAGCTCTGCCACTATTTCATCAACAAATTTATATACCTTAGGATTACTTGGATCGAGTAGCGGTTTAAATACCCCCCAACGTCGTTCCAGCTCAGTTAAAGTTGTACCGCTACCAAACTCTGGATACGCCATTACAATGCTGCTGGCATGCCCTGGCACATCAAACTCTGGCACCACACGAATACCTAACATTGCAGCATACGCAACCACGTCTTTGATTTGCGCTTGGCTATAATACAAACCATCTGAAGCCTGTTGATGCAACTTGGGGTAGCTATTTAGCGCTATTCGCCAACCTTGATCATCAGTTAAATGCCAGTGAAATACATTGAATTTTGCTGAGGCCAAGCCACGTAACGTGCGTTTTACGTCTTCTATAGGCAAAAAGTGGCGCACACTATCAAATAATAAACCACGCCATGGATAAGTAGGCGCATCCGTTATAACTAAATTGGTCAGTTCGCGGGGCTTTTCGGCACTAAACATTAACTGCGATAAACTCGCAAGGCCACGTAAAATGCCATACTGATTACGACTGCTGAGTTTAATTGAGTTATCTGCAATCACAATTTTATAGCTTTCATCCATACCTAAATAAGGCAGAGCTGAAGCGCGTTGGCTGATACTTATTTGTAACTGTGCGTTTTTAACATCACGCCAATCAAGCTTAGTAAACTGCTGCGCAAACGTTGAATTCAACACCAATGGCGTTAATAACGCTTGATGCTGTTTACTAATATGCACACCAAGCTCAGCATTTAATTGGGTTTTACCTGTCATCATGATTACCTTTGCAGGCTTTGGCATGAGCGCAGGTTGAGCGCTTGCAGTTCTGGGCAGCACTACGATGAGCATGATTATGCCAATCAAATAAATAAACTTATTCATAATCAGTGTCCTGTTCGGTGGTGCTAAGTAGATTACTCGTTACTGTTGTAAGTGTTGTGCTCACAATTGCGCCGTTTGCTGCAATAACCTGTGCAGCAAGTTGTTGCGCCGTATTAACCGCAGCATCACACTGTTGCGATATTAAGTATTCAGCCAAAAACCCTGCGGCAAACGCATCTCCAGCGCCAGTAGTATCAACAATACGTTTTACAGGCTGCACGGGGTAACGCCTTAACAGCTGCTGTTGTATTACCAAGGTGTCGTTAACCCCTTGTTTAATAATCACCAAGGTATGTGCGTATGCTTGATAAAAATTTACCAGTTGCTGATGCGAAGCAAGCCCAAAAACACCAAAGTGATCATCATCCGTGACCAATAAAATATCGGCACACGCGTAGGCTTGCTTATAACTACTTTGCGCTTTGGCTTTATTTTGCCAAAGTACTGCACGGTAATTGCTGTCAAAAATAACCTTGCCACCCGCATTTTTATAAACCGCAATCGCGGCCATAAATAGCTGCCTACTTTGATCGTCCAAAATAGCGAGACTAATCGCCGAAAAGTACACGTAATCAAATTGTTTATCCTCAAGATCCGCTAAAAAAGCCTGCTGTTGATCTAGTTTAAAATATTCTCTGGCAGCACTATTTTTACGGTCGTAATGAAAGGTCCGCTCGCCGCTATCATCAAGAGAAATGCCATATGAGCCTAAAGTATGTGCATCACTGCGTAATAAGTACTGTAAATTAAGCCCTTGGTTTTGCCAGCGAGTGTAAGCCTGTTTACTTAATTCATCATTGCCGATTGCCGATGCAAAATATACCTCAGCGCGACTCATTAATAACCGCTTTAAATACACCGCACTGTTATAGGTATCACCACCAAAACACAGTGTATTATTTAGCGATAACTCGCGCATCGCTTCACCAAAAAACGCTATTTTAATCATGCTGCATTTCCTCGCGTTGCGCTTGTAAAATAGCCAAAGCTTGTGCTGATGTACACGTTTGTACAGGAGTGAGTAAAGTGACGATTGCCGCTAACGCAGCGGATGCTAAGGTAGCTGGAATAATAGGATTACTCCAATAAGCCAGCCAATTGGGCATTAAGATAATCGCCAGCGATACACACAGCGAAACAACCAAAGCGGTGATCGCGCCTTGCCAATTAAAACGCGGCCAAAAATGGCCAAATAACACACAGACACATAAGCCCGACATCAAAGTAGCGATCATATTGGTAATGTAACCAATCACGTCGTTAGTCAGTAGCGCCAATAATAAAGCAATACCTATGGTCATCACTAAACCGATACGCGACAGCATCACCACGTCTTTGCCGTGGGGCATACGTTTAAACACTAAACTATAAAGGTCGCGTATTAATACACTCACTGCGGCAATGGCATCAGAGCTGGCACTGGAAATTGTCGCCGACAGGCCCGCAATAATGACCAGAGCCGCTAAGCCAAACGGTAATAATTCAAACGCCATATACGGGAACGAAAAGGCGCTGTTTTCTAATGCGGGGTTAAGTGCATAGGCCACCATGCCAATAATGGCAGGCACAATAGCAAACACTAAATACAACCCGCCTGATAAATAAAACGATTGGCGAATACTTTTTACATGTTTGCCTGAGTAAATTCGCTGGCGAAATGATGGCGCCACTAACACACCAATCAATACCGCAAAAAATAATGATAAACCATGTACGTAACCAATTTTATCGAGTGATAAAAAGCTTTGATTAACAGCTGGCTGCGCACTTGCCATCTCTGCTAAACCGCCTATCTCGTACAGCGCGACTCCCGCCATCAAGAAAAACCCAACAAATAATATCAACGCCTGAATCGAGTCAGTCCATACCACGGCAACATAGCCACCAATCACCACATAAATACTAAAACCTAAGGCAATAATCAGTTTGGCTGAAAACGGTGATAGTCCAGTCAGCCACGCTAAATACATACCACCGCCTAGAATATGTGCCCCTAACCAGCCAATACTGGCGACAAAAATAAACACGGCAATGGTATTTTTGACTAATGGGTGGGCTCCAACATAATAAGAAACTTCTTCACTCATGGTCATAAATTGATGCTCGCGCACCGGCGCAAATAACTTGGCCAGCAGCAAAATGCCACACGCGCCACCAAGGCCGTAAATCATCCCTGCCCAGCCATTTAAGTAGGCAAAACCGACCGCCCCCATTGACGAGCCGGTGCCAACCATAGTGGCAACGGTAGTGCCTAACGTAAGAAAAAACGGTAAGTTACGTCCACCCAGTAAAAAGTCATCTCCCCCTTTAGAATTGCGGCTTACCCACCAGCCAAACCAGATCATAAAACCTAAGTAACCTAAAAAGGCCATTAATAATTGCCACTTCATAAGACACCCTGCTGCACCAATCCACGTTGTACCTTACGGCACTTATCATTATTAATTACGAGGTTGGTGTTAGTTATTATTCTGTTGATTAATATATCTAAGCCACCTAAGAGCCGTTATTATTTTTTATGCTCTTAGGTATAAATTTTGATGTTGGCAGGAGAAGTTAAAGTGCTTTATAACACGTCACATCCACTTCAACTTTACAGTCGACCACTAAATCCGCCACAGCACAAATACGTGCTGGTGGATTAGCACCAAAATACGCTTTAAATACTTTATTAAACGACTGAAAATAACGTGAATCGGTTAGAATAACGGTAACGTGAACCACATCTTCGAGGCCGTAACCTGCTTCTTTCATAATATCGAGGCAATTTTCAATCGCTAACCGAGACTGATCAATAATGCCACCTTCAACAACTTCGCCATCTTTCATCGGGGTTTGCCCTGACACCATTAACCAACCACCCGCCTCTACTGCACGTGCAAACGGTAAATGTTGACCACCCGTGCCTTTACCGCCCTCAATACCAATTCGTCTAATCATGTTTACTTGCTCCTAAGGATGTTAAAAATTGACCCGAATACGCGGGTAAAACTCGTTTATCTTTAAATGTAGTTTGGCCATTAGTCCAGACTTGGTGAATACCTGAGGCCGGTAATTCTGAATCGACAAATGTTGCGTTATCAATAACCTCATCGGCATCAAATAGCACTAAATCGGCAAAGTTACCGACTTTGATCACGCCACGATTTGCCAACCGATAATTAGCGGCACTGAGCCCGGTCATTTTATGAATAGCGGTTGCCAGTGAAAAAATCCCTTCCCCGCGGCTATAATGTCCCAGCACACGAGGGAATGATC
This sequence comes from Pseudoalteromonas neustonica, assembly GCF_001653135.1. Taxonomy (GTDB): domain Bacteria; phylum Pseudomonadota; class Gammaproteobacteria; order Enterobacterales; family Alteromonadaceae; genus Pseudoalteromonas; species Pseudoalteromonas neustonica. The sequence continues at coordinate 19,315 of NZ_BDDS01000014.1, read as the reverse complement.
CCCATAACCGTGGATGCGGATGCGGGTCGCACGGTAAACCGTCAGAGCCAATCATGGTTTTATCAAACGCTAAAATAGTTTTTACATCGTCTTCGTTTAAACCATGATACACCGCGCCCGCAGGTTGCAATTTTTTAGCGGCGTCAAGCAAACTCATGCCCCATTGCTTAGCTATATCTGCCAGTAATTGCTCTGCCATTTCTGGATGGGCTTCTGACCAGGTAATAAAAATATCAAAGTCATCGGTCACTTGGTTTAAATCTAAGGTGCTGGAGCTGGCTGCATACGGATAAGCATCACAACTGCATTTTGAGTGCTCACCTTGCGCTGTAAATTTTGCCAGTAGTTCAGGGGCACGCCCCCAATTATTTTTACCCGCACACTTTAAGTGGGAAATAATCACTTTAATACCAAACTCTTGCTCCATTGCAAACGCTTCATCCATTGCTTCAAGTACGGCATCAAATTCGGTGCGTAAATGGGTGGTATAAAGCGCATCGTGCTTTTTTAAAATACCGCCAAATGCGTATATTTCTTGTTCGGGCGCACAATGTGCATTGCGATAGGCAAGGCCCGTGCTAAGACCAAGTGCGCCTTGCGCTATGGCTTCATCTAATTGCAATTGCATCGCAGTAATTTCATCAGCGGTTGCTGGGCGCAGTAAATCAGTCATAACATTGTTACGCAGCGTAGTGTGTCCGACTAAAGCGGCCACATTCACATTGGCCTTTTTACGATTAAATGCATTGATATAATCGCGCATCTGCGCAAAGGTAAATTCGCTTTTCTCGCCCAATAAATTCATTGGATCTGGCGCATCGGCGTTTAATTTTGCAGGGGCGGCACTGATCCCACAATTGCCTGTGATCACTGTAGTCACTCCTTGGCTTATTTTTGCGGCCATATTCGGGTTTCTTAGTAGCTCAAGGTCATCATGGGTATGAACATCTATAAACCCAGGCGCAAGGCACAAACCATTGGCCATTATTTTGTGCGTCGCCTGCCACTGTGATAACTCGCCCAGAGCAACAATGTACTGCCCTTGTATTGCGACATCCATGCGCTGGGGATCATTGCCTAATCCATCAAACACGTTTGCTTGATAAATAATTGTATCTACTGATTGCGAGGTATCGTGCATCATTAATCTCCTAGTGGCGCTCTATCTGGTCCTTCACGGTACTCATCTAATTCATGCTTAATGCGACGCAGTTTTTCTCGAGATTTTTTCTGAGTCAAAATAGCCACTTCACTGGCCAATATGTCTACGGCCGCAAGCATGGCGTAGCGCCCTGTACTTGGCGTAAAAATATAATCTGACTCATTGGTTTTTATTGGTAAGTGAATCGTTGCGATATCAGCAAGGGCACTGTCTGGGCAAATGGCAATCACTTTAGCACCGTAATCTTTGGCAATACTTGCCGCGTCAATTAGGTCATTTGGTAAGCCAGTAAGCGATAACACCACCACCACATCACTGATATCAACACTTGCTGCGGTCATGCGCATCATCACCGGATCGCTATAGGCATTGCTTAGTACATCAAGGCGAAACAACCGGTTGTGGCACTCTTGTGCGACCACCGAGCTGCCGCCGCCAACGCCAAAAATTAAAGTATGTCGGCTCCCCGCAATACAACGTGCGGCTTCTTCCACCAGCGATTGCTCAATAAGCCCGGCATTAATATCTAAAATATCGTGTATAGCTTGATAAATGGCCGGAATATCTTCACGTACTGAGCTGCTTTCACTAATAAAGCGCTCACCTACTGCCAGTGATTGCGCAAGCTGGAGTTTCATATCACGTACATTATCGCAACCTAATGCTTTAGCTAAACGAGTAATTGATGCATGGCTCACTTTAGCGCGCTGTGCTAAATCACTTATACTCGCGGATGCTGCATATTGCAGATCGGCTAAAATTAATTGTGCAACAAGCTGTTCTGATTGGCGTAAATGACCTAAACGCTCTTTAATTCGCGAAACAATATCCAATTACTTATTCTCCTAAAAATACGTATCAAAGATATCAATAACGTTATAGTTATCGTCTATGACATTAATATAACGCCATTTATCAAATGTAAGGCAAGGATGCGAAGTCCCAAACGCAATAATATCACCGACTTTTAAATTGCTATTTTGTTCAACACGGAGCATGGCATGCTGGTCCATTATTTTTTCAACTTTCCAATCAGCACCCGCTTTAGTAACAACACCGTGTTGATCAATATGTAAATTGGCAATGGGCAACCCAGCATCAAACGCTACATCGCGCTTGCCCATTCCTATAATTGCACGCCCAGGTTCAGGTATTGATTGCACATACGCCCAAATTTCTAAGCATGACTGTAAATCACTGCCAATATTACACGCTAATGGATTACGCGCTAAAACCTGCTGTTGGGCAGCATCATAAATTCCCTGATCATGAGCCACATAACAGCCAGGGCGGATCACCGGCACCATATTTTCAAGCATATTGGCAGGGGCAAAGGCATCACAGACTAAGTCGTACCATGCAGAGCCGCCGGCGGTGATCATCACTTGATCGGTAGCAAATGCATTATCGGCAATCAACTCTTTACACTGCGCAACAGCATCACTTAAAAACGCTGCAACTTGGCTTTGAGTATTTAGTACGCCTTCATACACTTCAATACCCGCAAGCTGTAATGATGGAAACTGACTAATATGTTTAACCAACTGCTGTAGTTTTTTACTATCAACAACACCACAACGCCCACCGGGCACACCCAATTCAATTAACAGTTTGAGTGTTACACCTTGCTCGCAAAAAAACTCAGCCAGTGACGTCACGTTATCAACATCATCAACTAAGCAGTAAAAATCAATTTCAGCACTGTGCAATAAGTTTGCTAAGTGCTGACAGTTAGCTTTGCCGACCAACTGATTTGCCATAATAATACGCTTAGCACCGGCCTGCGCTGCTACAACCGCTTGATGCACCGTGGCGACCGTAATCGCATATGCGCCGGCACTGAGCTGCTTTTTAAAAATGCCCGGTGCCATCGTTGTTTTACCATGGGGTGAAAACGCCACCTGACTTTGTTTGGCAAACTTTGCCATCCACGCAATGTTGTTATCCAAGCGTGTTTGGTAAATACATGCACAAGGGAGGCTCACTTGTTGCTTAGCAACATTGCAATCACCTTGTATGAGCGCATCGTTAGTGCCTAAGCCTTTATTCACAGTATAAATTTTTGCGGCGTGTTGCATGACTAACTTTCCTATAAATAAAACTCTTATTTTAAATCATTACCTTAGATAGCAACGTTACATTAAAAATCAAAAAACTATCAAATGTTAATGTAATTGTTATTGCATTTTGCTTGAAAGCAATGTTAATTAATAACAAGCAAAGAGTCAACATGTGTTACAAATTAACAGAGAGTAATAATTAACGTCTAAATATACAGGATGAGGTACATCAACATGAGCATTAAAAACCGTCGCCAGCCTACTCTAAATAAGAGCTTAACAGCGAAAGCAGTCGCCGCTATCATTTGTGGATACGCCAGCTTTGGCGCTTTTGCCGCTGATCAAGCCCAAACAGCAAGTGACGACATAGAAACTATTGAAGTACGGGGCATTGCCGCCAGTAAAAAACAAGATATTAACAACAAGCGTTTTAGTACCGGGGTAATGGACTCTATCACCGCTGAAGATATCGGTAAATTACCCGATGTCACTATTGCCGATACCCTGCAACGGATCCCGGGGGTGCAAATTCGCCGCTCAGCAGGTGAAGGTTCAACCATTAACGTACGTGGTATGCCCCAAGTTACCTCATTGCTCAATGGCGAACAATTTTTAAGTGCTGGCTCTATCACACAGCTACAACCTGATTTTACTGATATTCCAGCCGCACTCTTATCCGGTATAGATGTGCTTAAATCGCCACAAGCAGACACTTTAGCTGGTGGTATTTCTGGTACTTTAGATTTAAAAACTCGTCGCCCATTCGATCTTGAACAAGGCAGTACATTGTCATTGACTGGGGAAGCGACACGTGGGAGCTTATCGAAGCAAACAGATCCTAAATTCGTCGCCTTTGCTGGTTACAACAACGATATCTTTGGCATTATTGTCACTGCCGCTTACGACGAAAGCACCTTAGCAAACTATCGCAACGGCACTATTTTAAACTCATCAGAAGTGCGAGGTGAAACGCGCATTGACCTTACAACTGACAGAGACTTTAACGGTGATGGTGATTTTAATGACAGTTTTTACAGCCAGCGATTTTATGGCGTAATGGACCGTGAAACCGAGCGTGATCGCCTTGGCTTAAACACTACCATTCAATATCAAATAGCTGATTCACTGACATTCACCGGTGATTTGTTTTATACAAAAATGGATGATGCCGATCGCAAACAAGGGGTGATGGTTGATAGCGCTCGAGGAGATATCTGGGCTTACTCAGATAATTTCATCCCACGTCTAGATAATGGTAAAGGTGGGCAAATATACACTGTTAACGATACAAACTTAAAAGTACGCCGTGTTAGTGCCTACTCTGAAAGTTTAACGAACGATCGCGAATCAACCAACGCCAGTTTTTTATTCGAATACCAAGGTGATGGCCCATTATCTGGCGAGTTTAAGTATATTCATGGTTCAGCAGAGCGCAGCCATACAGAAAACGTCGCCCATGGCTTTTTAACCTCTGGTGCACAACATGGTTTATTGAAAAATCACGGTGATGGCATTACGCCTGTTAACCCCAATGGTTACGGCCCTGATGAAGTGGATGTAAGTTTTTCTCGCAGTGGCGAGTACCTCACACTTGGCTTTGACGAAGGGTTTGGCAACGACATAAACCAATATAATCTGGTCTCAACCTACTCTGAGAATAACTTTGAAGAAGAAGCGACCCTTGATGTTGCCCGTATTGATGGTCATTATGCCTTTGAGACAGATCATCTACAGAAGGTTGATTTTGGTCTGCGCGCATCAAAACGTGATGTAGAGCGCGAAACCTATATTTTAGTTGCCCCATTTACCACTGGGGATATTACTGCCGATGTGATGAGGCGCATCTTTGGGTGATACTAACGGTGATGGCGAAAACAGCGTAGCAGGTGGTGATTTAACGATAGGTAAAACCAACTTCTTTAGCGATTTGCCTGCCGGCTGGGTAAACCAAGTAAATGGTTTAGGCCCAGGTGGTAGTGGGCACAGTTTTTACTTAATCGACCCAAAAGTGATGGACGATCCAATGGCGTTTCAAAATGCCATTTATCCGGGTAACAAACGTTTAGCTAATCCCTCACGCACTTATCAAGTAAAAGAGCAAACCCAAACCGCCTACTTTAAAGCGAACTTTGCCGGCGAATTAGGGGATTTAAGTTACACCGCTAATATCGGCGCGCAATACATTAAAACCGAACTCGACATGCTGCAAAACCAGTTAGGCTCAGCACGCCCTTGCTCATTATGTACCGCCAGTGAAAAAACCGGTGAAAAATGGTTAAGCAGAGATTACTCAGACTTTTTACCATCAATGAACTTTAACTTAAACCTCACCGAAGAGGTTATTTTACGTGCCGGTTACGGTAAAACCATGACCACTTTAGATATTGGTAAGCTTGCTGGTGGTATTAGTGTTGGTCGTACCCGTGCTGGCGATGTACTAGCCGCAGAGCTTGGTGTTAGCCCTGATTTATTAGTGGCTGTACAGGGTCGTCAAAATGGTAACCCTGATTTAAAACCGTGGCGCGCAACAAACTACAACTTATCGGCCGAGTGGTATTTTAACGACAGCGGCTTACTGAGTATTTCAGCCTTTTTAATGGATATGGAATCTTTCATTCAAAGCGGTATTGTAATGCAAGGCCTGCCCGATATTGATGGCGTGGTGCGCCGAGAAGTGCCTGTAAGCACAGAAATAAACGGCAAAGGCGGAAATATCAAAGGCATTGAAGTGGTTTACCAACAAGCGTTTGATTTTTTACCTGCACCCTTTGATGGCTTAGGGACGTCAGTTAACTTTACCTATGCGCCAAGTGACAGTGCAAATGCGGATGTTTATGGCGAAAGCTTACCGATTCAAGATAATTCAGAAAAATCAGCCAATGCGGTACTTTGGTATGAAAAAGGCCCGTTGCAACTACGCCTCGCGGCTAACTATCGTAGCGACCGTTTAGATAGCCTTAGCTCGCCGATGGGAGAGGGAGTAATGCCATTTTGGACCGACAGCACTTTGTACTTTGATTTGTATGCCGGCTATGAATTTGCCGAAGATATGAGTATTTATACGTCGGTGAGCAACTTAACTGAAGAGAAGGAAGATATTTATGCGCAGTGGTCAGATCATGTGATCACTCAAAATATCTTTGAGCGCCGTATAACCTTTGGTATTCGTACTCGCTTTTAATTGTAAGTCAATTTGATAGCACCAAATTTGGTATACTTCTGCCCAGGAGATGAAAGACTTAGCACAGTTATTTAAATAAGCTTTTTGCCAAATACCAAACCAGTACAGCCTATAAAGTTGTACTGGTTTTTTTAACAAGCTTACTGAGTTGATTGCCTATAATGATCAACAGCAAAACTAAACAATACTTTAATCATAAAAAATACACTAACCATTAAAAACCACGTAGGAAGAGATAAGTAAATTAGTAAAAAAATCCCGTAGCACATTAAGTTTGCAGCAATAAAACCCTGTATCGATTTACCGTGTAATGCATTTACAACACATGCTGTCACTATCGTATATGCCCAAATAATCAGCGCAATATCCATTGGCTGCGAAAGTAACCATGCAATTGCTACTATATGAACATGAATGGCAATAAAGATAAGCCGGTTTTTCGGGCGTTTTGCATAAAACGCATTCGTGCCAAGGCTAAAATTAGCAATACAGCCCGCTAATACATCAGCGATTAATATAAACGCTAAGATTACCTGCCAATTGTCGAGCTTGATGTCCGCAACAAAATAAACAAGCCAACTTCCTACCAGCGCAAATAATACAGTGCAACTCACCTCTAGCATCGATTGCTTTTCACCAAATACCTCATGCAAAAATTGAGGGGTTTTAAAGTACGCCATTGGTTATATAACTCCTTTTAAAATTTAATAACATTCCTTTAACGCACTAACTTCGCACGCTTTGTTTGCTTTAATCACGACATCAACATGCCTCAATAAGCCACATGCGCGGCGTAAAGCTCACCTACACAAACTTATAATGAATGCTGGTATATATCTATATCAAACCCTCGAAATACAGAGGACTCAATAAACGAAAACCCAGTTCGATTAGCCACTTTAACCGAGTTCACGTTGTCAGGCTCAATCAGCGCATATACCCAAATCACCTCAAGATGCGAGTTTCAGTTGGAATTTAAAGCGATTTAGACAAGGCATTGATTGCAAGTAATAGTGGTTCTATTGTTAAAATTAATAACGCAGTATAAATCGCTTTAAAGCCAACCCGCAGGGCGTTTCACAGTAACTTACTCCCATCGTTGTTACTTCTTAAAAGGGGCTGCCATTGTTGCAAAGTAACGCCTTGGTATTAAGCCCCTGTGAAACGCTGAATTCTGCCTCTTGAGGTGGCTTGGGTATACCGCTTAGCGCAAGTGTATCCTTGGCAAAAGAGAGTACCCCTTGCGTCGACTCAACTGCATAGCCTTTACCTTGCTGCGAAGTGGCCAGCCGATAATTAATGTGTACAAGCTCTTTGTCACCTACTTGATGCTTATTTAGCCCGCACACACCAACAAATTCATTGAAATTGTTATAAATAATCCAATGACCATAGCCGTTTATTCTATACAGCTGCTGGCAGTTTTTTATAAAATCATTTATTTGCAGATCAGAATGCACACCCACTGTTGAGTGTTTCATTACCAGCGGATCCGCAAGCACAAATGCTAAATCCTCAGCATCACTTGGCGTGATTTCACGTACACTAAGTCTTTGAGTTTCAAAAATAAATGCCACATCATTTCCTTTATGTTGTTAGATACTAATAACTTCCTAGGGGCAATTGACTCTTTGTTGCTCGGTTTTTACTTAGCCCGCTAGGTTACAAGCCTCGCGCGCGATTAAATCGCCCCTAGATTGAACAAATTTCAATCCACAAAGGTCAACACGCCTTAGCGCAAACCTACCCTTGCTGTTGAATATATTCCAGTGCCGTCATTTTTTTATAGCTCACATTAGGGTGCATAATGTGTGCAGGCTCAGGGTCGACTATCTCAACAGGAATAGCATAACTGCGTGCGACCTCAAGTGCCATTTGAGTAATGTTTACACTAAACGAAGTGCCCATAAAGACTATTTTGTCAGCATCCGCCATACGTTGCTGCGCTTCACTAATACGGTAAAGCTCGGTGTAGTATTCATCAAATAACAACACCAAGGGTTTGAAAGACTGGTTCAATACAGGCTGTTGATTATCGATTTTAAACAACTCAAGTAATGAGTCGTGTAAACAGCTTTCGTCTACATCATCCCACGGCGTAGTGTGCGGTGTTACGTCATCGCCCTGATGATGAAACAGCGTCATTTGATCAAGTCGGCCATGAATAGCAATGTAATTTTTATTACCCGCTTTACCATCGAGTCCGTCTATATTTTGGGTGATCAGATTTTTATCGCTAAGCCAGTGATGTACTTCATTAGGCCCATGATTGCGATAAGTGGCAAATCGATGGTAATACCACGCTAAAAACTGCCGTGGGTTGTTTTGATACATTGCCCGAGTAGCCATTTCCATCGGTGTGTAGTTTTTACTGCCGATAGTCCAGTAGCCGTCTTCGCCCCGAAAAGTCGGGATACCACTGGCGGCACTGACACCCGCACCAGTGATGTATAGAGTATTCATTATTACTTCTTATTAAAATCATAATCTTGCTCAATAAACTATCGTAAAAAACCAACAAGGTGAATCGATATTAATAATTTTGAGTAATTCATCAGCTTTATTTGATAATAAGATTAAAAACCATTACCATTCGCGTAATATTGTACCCGAAATAATATATTCCCCAATCTTACTAGGAAGTAGCATGAAAAAAACGCTTTTATCCCTTGCAATCACTAGCAGCATTGCCCCTTTTTTATTCAGCTCAGTTGCAATTGCCCATCAAAGCGCGGATAAAAATATTGAACGTGTTGTAGTAACAGCTAACCGCACACAAACTGCAATCAGCGACATTGCAGGTACAGTCTGGTTGGTTGATTTAGAGCAAATTGAAACTCAAATTAATGCCGGTGTTGATTTTAAAAATGCGTTAGCGCAGTTAATTCCTAGCCTTGATTTAGGGAGCCAAAGTCGTACAAATTATTCTCAGAATATGCGTGGCCGTCCAATGATGGTCATGATTGACGGCGTATCACTGAACTCCTCACGAGGTGTAAGCCGTCACTTAGATGCTATAGACCCATTTAATGTTGCACGTATTGAGGTTATCTCTGGGTCTACCGCAGTTTACGGCGGAGGCAGTATTGGTGGTGTTATTAATATAATCACCAAAGAAGGTGACGGTAATCATGAATTTAATGTCGGTATCAAATCAGGTTTTGCAGGTCATGATGATTTAGGCACAAACTTAGCCGCAGCCACCAGCTGGAAAAATGCACGCTCGAAAGGACGCGTATCTCTGGCTTATAGTCAAATAGATGCCATGCATGATGGCAACGGCGATCCAATCATGATGGATACCACACAATCTGGCCTGCAATATACGCAATCTTTAGATTTAATGGCATCAACAACATTTAAAATTAATCAGCAGCAATCTATTTCGATGTTAGGGCAATATTACAATAACGAAAGCGATGGCAAGCACGGTTTATATTTTGGTGATAATTCAGGTTCTTTATTTGGTGATATGACAGGTGTTGGTATTCGCGCGGGGCTTGAATCTGAGCATGTCCCACAAACCAAACGTAGCCTGTTTAATGTTGATTACCAACATCTTGATTTTTTTGGCCACAACTTAAATATTCAAGCCTTTATGCGCTCTGAAGATTTTGATTTTTACCCCCGCCCTCGTTTAAATTCAACCCAAGACGCTATTTCAAGCTTTTCCAGCTCAGAGCAAAGTACTGATGCTTACGGCTTTAAATTTGTACTTAATAAAAAGTGGCAAGCAGTTGATCTCGCATATGGTTTCGATTACGACAGCGAAGAGTTTGAAGCACTGCAAACCTATTATGATCCAACAATTGCACAAGCCAGTGGCGGCCTCACTATTCAGTCGTTATTTAGTGTCGATCGTTACCCTGGTTTTGAAGTAGACAGTAAAGCATTTTTTGCACAGTTAAGCTGGCAAGTAATTGATAGCCTATCGCTCTCCGCAGGTATGCGACAACAACGTATGAACAATACAGTGTCCGATTTTGTTGCAGGTAGTGCATCAACTCAAATAGCCCAAAACACGGCCCAGTCAGCCGATGCTATTTCCGGTGGGTCAACCGATTATGATGTGACACTATTTAACTTAGGGGCTGTTTTTGATATCACTGATAATCAACAAATATGGACTAACTTTGCACAAGCATTCGAGCTCCCAAATGTAGCCAAATACTACGGTAAAGGTAAATACCTCCCCGCCGATGCAAATGGTCATCTAGCATTGCAAGAAGGCTCAACTGTCAGTATTGGTAATTCACGCTTAAAAGGCATTAAAACTGATTCTTATGAGCTTGGTTGGCGTTTTAATAATGAAGATTTAACCGCGCAAGTATCTGTTTACCAAAGTCAGTCTGATCAAAGTATTGTTACTAACCGAAAAACATTACTAATCGACGTAAAAGAAAGCCCATTACGCACCCGAGGTATTGAAGGTCAAATTGACTACGACATTAATACCGCGTTTCGACTTGGCGTTAATGCACATTTTGTACGTGGGCAGAGTAAAACTGCACAAGGCGACTGGGCAAAAATTGATGTTACTAAAGCCAGCTCCTCAAAGTTCACCAGTTATGTCGCGTGGCAAGGTGATACTTTAAATGTGCGTTTACAATCTAAAACCATGTTTGATTTAAAAGATGATGGCAGTAAATTCAATGCTAAAAAAGCAGATCGCCAAATTGATGGTTACACAGAGCTTGATTTAATAGTTAACTACCCGTTATCAACAGGCACTATAAACTTTGCTGTTACTAATTTGCTAGATAAAACATACACAACACAATGGGGCAAAAGAGCTATTTACTTCTATAGCCCAGGCTATGGCCCAGAAGCACTTTATGATCATAAAGCGCGCGGGCGTAGCTTTAACTTAAACTACAGCGTTAAGTTTTAATATAGTAAAAATCATAACCAAAACGCTGCTACTTTGCAGCGTTTTGTATTTTATAACCAAGCACTTTATTACTCACTTGCTGATGATTATCCATCCCGCCAATGCGGTACAACACACCGTTATGTTCAAGTAAACCACGGTGATCCATGCTTGAGGATTCAGCCGGGGTAAGCACATTCCAGCGATTACTTACAATATCAAAACGCCACACGTGGTTGCTCGCTGGTGCTGGTTTACCGTTGTACCCCATGCCATCGTAATTATAGGGATTTGACGATCCTGCAAGCATATAAATAGCACCGTTAAAGCGGGTGGCCGCCATACGATAATGTGATGTTCCCGTTGGATGTGGCAACGTGCGCCAATCAATTTTTAATGGGTTATTCTCATCAATAGTGCCTTTTAAACACTGAGCAACGCTTGCAAATGATCGACGTTTATCAACGTTTGCCTGCGTTTTTACGCCATCACACACCACAATTGTATTCCCACTGATTGCTGCGGCTTGGCCAAATACAGGTTCACCTAAAAATGGCGATGCCTGTTGCCATGTATCGGTTTTTATATCGTACACTTGCACAAGATTTACATTGCCATCGTTATGCCAACCGCTGACTAAGTAGATATAACGCTGCTGATAAGTGAGTGCTACGCTGTCGTCAACTGGAACCGGCATTGTACTAAGCTCAGTGTAGCTATCGTTTTTTAAATCATAACGGTATACATCAGGGCTGGAAATTTCGCTATGATCTGCGCTTAGCGTATAACCACCAAATACATACGCATATTCACCTACACCAACGGCTGTACTGGCTAAACGGCCTTTAATTGATAAGCTACTGGGAACGGGTGCTTTAGCGTGCCATTTAGCGTCGCCTAGTTTTAATGCCCACACTTTATTGTGCACACTGGTATGATCTTTACTCGCGCCAATGCCCATAAAACTTAAAAAATAGGGCTGCTCATTCACAATTACTTTTGCTACTGCATTATTTGCAACTGGTTCGGGTAATACTGGAAGCGCGCTAAGCGCAATCGACAACAATAAACTCATTAGACCTCATTAAACCTCATTAAGCACAAGTACGGTTTTTACCACTATTTTTTGCTTGATAGAGTAAAGCGTCGGCATGTTGAATGTCGCGCTCAATTGCAGATGAATCTGTGATCTCAGCAATCCCCATACTCACGGTGATGCTTATAGTATAACCGTCAATATGCAGCGGCTGTGATTTAAGTGCGCCATGCAACGTATCTGTTAATTGTAACGCTTTTGCTTTGTCTTTATTTGGTAAAACAAATAAAAACTCCTCGCCGCCCCAGCGTGCCACTAAGTCGTTATGTGTAAGCTGCTGCGTAAAAATACCAGCAAGGTGGGTTAATGCATGGTCTCCTACAAAATGACCATACTGATCGTTTATTTTTTTAAAATCATCTACATCAAGCAATATAATCGAAAACACAGGATTAATATCGTTACTTTTTAATTCCGCCAGCTTTGCCATCATACTGCGTCTATTGGGTAGGTTAGTTAGTGGGTCTATAGTGGCAAGTAATTCATTTTTTTGCGCTAAAAGCGTCAATTTTTCACTGTGGTGTTGCCTAAAGTGTTCATATAATCCACTTAGTGCAGCCACTATAATAAACGTTAAAATAATACGGGAAGGAAAATGTAAAGTACCGTAATCGGTAAATTGAAAAGTAGACGCTAAATAAAAGGCATACAACATTACTAATACAAAAAAGAAAATATCAACAATGCCTTTTTTAAAACCACGAATAAAAAAGGTGATCGGTGCAACAACATAAATCCACAATGGCCCAGTTCCGTGACTCCCTCCGGTTAAAACCAAGTAGAACATCAAAATATAAATGGTGTATAAAATAGTGGTCGAAGCAAGTAATAACCGCTTATGTAAAAATGCAGTAACAAAAAATGAAATTACAAAACAGATGGACGCTATAACAAGTACTAAACTTAGTACCCCTAAGCCGCCCCAAAATGCCATAACAGACATAAAACTGGTAGTTAAAAAACCAATTACGGAAAATAATTTTATTATTAGCTTTCGTTGCGCTAAATCTGAATAGTTACTCACTGATAAATCTACACCATATAATTAAATCAAATACGTACCTAAATCCTAAAAGCTCCGCCGTTAATGCTGTGCAGGGGGATTTATCTGCTAATACGTTATGGCCATTTATAAACTTTAAATTATAAATATGCTACTAAAAACGATATATATTATTCCATTTAGTTTAGTACCCAAGAATTTTAGGGACATAACCATAATTTAAGCTTTAGCGGCATTTAAAGCATCATGATTTAATATTAAGCGCCCATCAACGCAGTGATCTCTTCTTTTTGAACTAAAACACCCTTTAAGAGATTACCTATTACAAACTTTAAATGTGATTTAGCCAACGTTTAATAATATGCAAAAACCCGACAAAATAGCTCTGTGTAGTATTTGGATATTACCCGCTCCGGATCCACATATGTTTTACTAGACTCTCTTATATTTTTGTATTTGAACGCACTTAAAGCAACGAGCAAATACCTATTAAATTTGGAGCACAGCATGGCTAGAGTACTAATGATCACCGGTGATTTTGTCGAAGACTATGAAAACATGGTGCCTTTTCAAGCTTTATTAGCAATGGGACACGATGTTGATGCCGTATGCCCTGATAAAAAAGCAGGCGATACAATCGCAACGTCAATTCATGATTTTGAAGGCGACCAAACTTATACAGAAAAACGCGGCCATAACTTTGCATTAAACGCGACATTTGCCGAGCTTAATGTAAATGACTACGATGCGCTTTATTTACCCGGTGGCCGTGCCCCTGAGTATTTACGTTTAAACCCTAAAGTAATCGAAATTATTCAACACTTTGCAACGGCAGATAAACCCATTGCTTCTATTTGCCACGGCCCACAATTACTCACCGCAGCGGGAGTGCTTGAAGGTAAAAAAGTATCAGCATACCCTGCTTGCCAGCCAGAAATAAAAATGGCGGGTGCACAATACGTAGATTTACCGATGGACGGCGCAATCACAGATGGTAAATTAGTAACGGCCCCGGCATGGCCTGCACACCCTGCCATGTTAAAGCAATTTGTGGCATTGTTATAAGCACTGCTAATACAGCATCGAGAGGTTAATTTTTATGTGCCAACTTTTTATTAATGCCGACAGCCGCTTATGGACCTGTCGTACCAAATCTTTGCGTATTGATGGCGTTGTTACCTCAATCCGTTTAGAAGAGTTTTTTTGGGATATTTTAGAAGAAGTCGCATTTCGTGATCAAATGACCGTAAACCAAATGATCACTAAGTTGTATCTTGAGTCTCTTGATGCTGATCACGACATAGGTAACTTCACGTCATTTTTGCGTGTGTGCTGTTCGCGCTATTTATCGTTGGTTGCCGATGGCAATTTAACCCGAGAAGACGCATTACCCTTAAATGATATAGACGCAACGCATTTGTTAGAACAAGAAAAACTACGTACCAGCGTGCGTAAAAACCTATTTAATGACACATCATTAAAGCCTTCACTAAATTAGAGCTCTTATGTCACAGTCACAGTTAGTCGCATCATTAAAAGAAATCGTTGGCGTTCGTTATGTATTAACAAGCGACCGCGCCACAGCGCCTTATCGTACAGGCTTTAGAGAAGGCCATGGACCCGCGCTTGCGGTAGTAAAACCTGCCACACTATTACAGCAATGGCATATTTTACAAGCCTGTGTAAGCGCTAATGTCATTGTTATTATGCAAGCGGCCAATACCGGCTTAACGGGCGGCTCAACCCCAACTCAAGGGTGTGACCGTAATACGGTTATTATTAACACAACACGAATTAGCGATATTCAAGTACTGCCCGCGCAACAACAAATTGTGGCATTTCCAGGGGCTAGCTTATTCTCACTAGAAAAAGCCCTCGCCCCGTATGGCCGAGTGCCACACTCCGTTATCGGCTCCTCGTGCATTGGCGCATCGATTGTTGGCGGCGTATGTAATAACTCAGGTGGCGCATTAGTGGAACGTGGCCCAGCGTATACTGAGCTTGCCTTATATGCACAAATAAACAGTGATGGCAGCCTAAGCTTAATTAATAATTTAGATATTGACCTTGGTGATACACCAGAGCAAATACTCACTAACTTACAAAATAAGAAATACAGCGAACACGATGTAAAAACAACAGCAAAAAAAGCCTCTGATCGAGAATACGCTAACTGGGTGCGTAAAACGGATGATGATACCCCTGCACGCTTTAATGCTGACCCACGGCGCTTGCACCAAGCCAGCGGCTGCGCAGGCAAACTCGCTGTTTTTGCAGTACGTGTAGACACCTTTGCCAAAAACGAACAAGAACTTACTTTCTATCTTGGTACTAATTCATCGACCGCATTACAAGCTGTACGCAAAATATTGCTAGAGCAAGCCACCAGCTTGCCTGTTTACGCTGAGTATTTGCACCGCGATATTTTTGAACTTGCTGATAACTACGGCCGCGATACGGTTTTACTCATAAAAAACCTAGGCACAAACTGGCTACCTAAGTTTTTTAATATTAAGCGCCAACTTGATGCTGTATGCCAAAAACTGCCTTTTTTACCAAAAAACACCATTGATAAATTAGTTTATCGCCTTGCTAAGCTGTTCCCAAGCCAAACGCCAAAGAAACTCCAACAATGGAACAAGCAATACCAACACCAATTAATTTTGACTGTCAAAGGGGATGCTCATCAGCAAACTCTAGCACTGCTTGAGCAAGTTAAAAAAGACTACCAACTTGATTTTTTTCAGTGTAGCGAACAAGAAGTAAAAGCAGCGTATTTGCTGCGTTTTGCAGCCGCAGGCGCAGCAGTACAATATGCAAAAATAAACCATAACGAAGTTGAAGATATTCTCGCGCTAGATATTGCACTCAAGCGTAACGACAACGAATGGTTTGAAAAGCTACCACCCAGCATTACCGATAAACTAGTGAGTAAACTTTATTATGGCCATTTTTTGTGTCACGTATTTCATCAAGACTATTTAGTACGTAAAGGCGAAGACTGCAAAGCCGTAAAAGCGGCTTTACTCGCACTGTTAGAGCAACGTGGTGCCGAATATCCTGCAGAGCATAACGTAGGGCATCATTATCATGCCAAACCTGCCTTGGCCGATAATTACCGACACTTAGACCCAACCAATACCTTAAATGCAGGCATCGGCGGCATGTCTAAAAAGCGTGATTACGCAGAGTAACGTATAGCTGCGGGCTTACCGTGTGTAAGTCCGCGTTAAATCCACGCTAAATCATTGCAAGCTCAATAAAAATAACCAGCTCAATTTTGCAGACACCGTCTGCAAAATTTAATTATTAAAAACACTCAGGAAAGTATTCTCGCAATAGCTTCATCATATTACGTTTTTGTTTAAAGCTTTTAGCGAGTGTACCAATCATGTCATACAATAGCGTGCAGTCAGCGTTGGTGTCTTTTAAGTTTTTTTCTATTTTAATTAATAAATTAGTTGCTTCACGGTAAGCGTCATTATTGGTTTGTCCAATTATGTTGCTAAGTGATTTGTGATACAAGTCAATCGACTCTTGTGGATATTGCGCCATAATTAAACCAGCCAACGTTATTAATTGGCTCGACTTAACCTCATGTTTTGCAGCTAATGAACGTGCTTTTGCAATGTCGTTTTGATCAATATAAAAATCCAGTAACTCACTCGGATAATTAGTAAAGCGATAAGCACCTTGGTTTGATTTAGCCGCTTTATCTGACAAAGAAAGTAATAATTGCTCTACCTTTTGCGTAAACTCTGCATCAATGATACCGGTTTTTAGTTGTAGCGTTTGTAAGTTTTTAAAGCCATTAAAACTCGGGCTATCAACAAATAACTGCCACGCTATTGCCCATGCGGCCTTAAATTCTGATAACTCAAGGCGAAGTGCTATTTCATCACGTTTACATGCCAACACTTCATGGGGCTTATTTGCCCGTTGATACGCTTGCTTTAAATAGTACTCGGCATCTAATAAGTCATTACGCGCTTTGCAAAGTGCAGCTATTTTTAAATAATCATCTGAATCATGGGCTGTTAGTTTAATTAAACGCAGTTGCTCTTGCCAATCATCCTGTTCTTGCGCTTGTTTTATCAATACCGAGGTAAGGCGTGTAAGTGCGTTTTTTTGTCTCCAGTCATCAAAATCAACGCCTGCTTGCAGTCGTTTTTCTATTGCCGCTGTACACTGTGATAAAAACAAGGTATTTACACTTGGCGTTATGTCAAAGTCATGCGGCACACTCGGGAATACATCGTATTTATAATCTTCAAAGTGCTCAAAAATCCACTGCGCTTTTTGTTCATCAGACCAAGGTAGTTGATTAAAAAGTTCGCTCAATTTTTGATTAAGACTCCTCTCTATCTCAAAGCGAAAGCCGCCCGAGTCATCTATCCCCTCAAGCACTGTATTTAAACGTACCAAGGCTTTAAGATTCAGCAGCCATTGCTGATCAACGGGCAGTTTTTCTATTGCAGGGAATATCATTTCAAACAATGAGTCTGCCTCAGCAAAATAGCCTCGCACTTCACTCCAGCCCCATATTTGCTTTTTAGGCAACGCCTTGGTGATAAGTTTACTTAGCTCCCCTGCGCCCATTGCCTGTTTATCGTTTGCCATTATAAGTACCCATTTGTCGTACTCATGCTCTGACTCGTCTAAAAAAGCCATGATTATATCGGTCAGTTCAGTAGTGGGTTTATCTAAAAACCACGCGATGAGTTCACTGCGCTCATTATCTTGCGCTGTTTCATCATTAGCATTTGCATCAGCGAATTCAGCAGCGGATAAACTATTTACTTTGAGCGCCACGGCAACGCCATGTTTGCATATCTCTTGATAATCGCCTGCAGGGCATGTACAGCTAGCCAAAAATTGCCCTGCCGCGTTATTTTCTAAAGTGACTTTGTATTTAAACTGCCCCGCCACGGTTGCCATTGCCTGGTTATCAATAATAAGCAACTTGCTAACATGGTTTGACGCAAACAAGCCATAACCAAGATCGTACGTTTTGCTCGATGCGCGCTGTATTATTTCGCCTAAATCAAACATGGTAATCAGTCCTTATTTACATAATTAAAATGCATTAATTTTTTTCCAATTCTTACTAAAGCATAATCTAATTGCGATACTAGCCATAAGCTGTTTACCCCTCTTTATTCGCTTTCACGCTCTGCGCTTGTTCAAATATTTCTTTGTATACTTCATCGCGGCTGATTGGTGGGTACTTAAATTTAGCCAGTATTAAAATAAGCTCTACTCTTAGGGATGATTCATAGCTTAGTTCTTAAGGAACATTGATCGCGTAACTTCCTATTTTAAAACGGCAAATGTCACTCTCTTTTTCAATGGATTGACGCTTACAATTTTCCGCTAGTAGCTTTAGTACACGGTGTATCTTGTGGCTGCACCGTGTTTGCTCCATGCAACTTAGAATATCATCCAACCAAAGATAACTGCACTTGCTCGCTCTAAATGTCGAGATCGCACACTTAAACATCGTCGCTGCACTATGGCAGATAAAACGCTTGATCAGTGTTTGCAGTATGCTCAACCAAACCAGTGATTCGGCAATATGTAGGTCTCGTGTGATAAATCCCTTAAGGTTGTTCCATGACTTTAGCTCTTTGAAAAGTAACTCAATTTGCCAACGAGTTGCGTATATATCGAGTAACTCGTCAAAGTTAAACTGTACTTCTTTTAAATTAGTAACAAGAAAAACGGGGCGCTTTTCATCCGGTAAATAGATAAGTCTGTACTCGGGTCCATTTTTCTTCCAACGTACTGTTAATTCAAGTGGTTGACTTGCGAATTTATCGAGTAACGTTTTGAGTTTAATATTCTTCTCTTTGAGTTCTATACCCGCGCAATAAGCTGATGTAACGATTGGGTTGATGTTTTTATTTGCTCTGACCAAAAAGTGGCCGCCATCTTGGGATACTT
>NZ_BDDS01000013.1 GCF_001653135.1 Pseudoalteromonas neustonica | reverse complement strand
GATTACCGTTTGAGTTAAAATCTTATCTTGAATTAGTAGAGCTCACAGGGCGATGCTTGCGTGAAGATAAGCGCGGCCACATTGAAGAGGCAAACTTACCACTTTTAGATCGCATCAATATCTCCCCAGAAAACTGGTTAAAACTCACTACACACTTTACCCGCGTATTTCATGGTGCAGTTGGTAGACCGTCATCACACACAAGTTACTGTGAAAATTTAAACAGAAAACGACGCAGCAACCTCAGCAACTGCGAAAAACTTCTGGCGTAGTGTTCACACTCATTTAAAACTTAAAATTGCTCTTCAAGGGAAAAGCGTATGTGCCCGCAATGTAGACTCCTGCATTTTTGAATTTAGTCAAATTCATTGAAACTGTGTTTAAATCGTGATTATGTCGAAAATGTTCACTTACTAATGACTTCAAGCGATGTGTTTATTGTTTTGCTTCCAATAAATAATTAAGATGGGTGTCAACTTAAGTTCTGTTTACCATGAGAAATTATGAAAAACGTTAGATTTTTAGTGATTATATTAAGCTTTGTTGTATTAACAGGTTGTTCAAGTACAAAATTAATAGTTGAACGTAGTTACACCTACCAATTGTCAGATGTATTTACTCAAGAGGTTATTGATGAAGCGAGCGTTCCAGAAAAAGGGATGTCTCTATTCAAAGCAAGGCTAGAAGCACAAATGAGTCAATTTGGACTAAGCACTAGTAATGATGCTAATAAGAAAATTGAAATTACTTTCATTGATTATAAAATGAGGCATGGCGCAGCCAGAGCGTTAGGCGGTTTCATGGCTGGCACAGATAATATTTCAACGATAGTTGTTATTAAGGATGTAAAAAGCGATGAAACTATCGCTAGGTTAAAGGTTACGTCAAGAAATAAAGCTGCAGTAGGGACATCAAAGGGACTTATTGAGGATCATGCAGATAAAATCGTAACATATATTAAAACAGGGAAGTATTAAGTCGGAGGTCTTTTTATATGTTGTGTAAAAACATTAAAAGTCACCAGAAAGATCTGATACATATGGCATGTTAGTATACTCAGTGTGAATTTCGTACTGATTTGGATGGCTTATGGATTACAAAACATTTTTACCAAGTAAAGATATAGCCTCTTTTGTTAATTTTTTCTGGACACTCGAGGTATCTCCAGAAGAAAATTCAGAAAAGCAGAGAATTGTACCTGATGGAAGTATTGAATTGGCTTTCATTTTAGGTGATGACATTAAAAGGTACACTTCAGGTAATCATTATATAATTCAACCACGTGCAATGGTACTTGGGCAAACCGTTTCCCCTTTTTATATTCAACCGACAGGTTATGTTCATACCTTTGCTGCCAGCTTTTTACCTTATGCTTTTTCTAATTTCGTTTCTGAACCCATCAATAATCTAAAAAATAAAGAAACATCAATTTATGAATTGTTTGAAAGCAATGAATCAGAGGAGCTAGAAAAAAGTATTATTAAAGCTCTAAACACAAGTGAAAGAATTGAAATACTTGAAGCATTTCTTTTTTCAAAACTTAGTAATCCGCGAACTATTGAAAATGTTGTAAAAGCAACCGTTGAGATTCTCTTTTCGAACAATGGCAATATACCCATTAACAAAATTATAAATTCAGATCCCAATCAAAAACGACAATTAGAAAGAAAATTTTTAGATATAGTTGGAGTTAGCCCTAAGAAGTTGAGTAAGCTTATTCGCTTACAAACTGCTTTGAAGTTATTAATTAATCATGACGAAAGCCTTACTAATATAGCGTACAAATGCAATTACTATGATCAATCTCATTTTATTAAAGACTTTAAAGAGTTTACAGGGGTAAAGCCGCGTAACTTTCTTGGTGACAAAAGTATGGCTCTTTCTTTGCTTTTTTATAAATAAACGGCCCTGTCGTTTTTTTACAATTTATTATGCTTTCCTATGCCTATATTGAAAATGTGGTCGTTCGAAGAAATACGAGTGAGAACGTTCCCATCAATAATAGTGTTAGTGACTCGGTTTACTGACTGTAAAACGTAAATAATAAGGAGAGTGAAATGCAAAGTTTGGCATCGATTTTTGAGATCCCTGCGACCGACTTAGATCGCGCTGTAAAATTTTATAGCAACATTTTTACTTTAACCATCGAAACTATGGATATTCCAGGAATGAAGATGGGGTTATTTCCATATAAGGATCAATCTACGGTTGGTATCATTATTCAAGGAGAAGGTTATTTGCCCTCTACTGCTGGCCTTACATTGTATTTAAATGCAGGTGAAGACCTACAAGTCGTTCTATCTAAGGTTGAAGTGTATGGCGGGAAAGTACTTGTATCCAAAACATCCCATGCGGACGAAAGTGGTTTTTTTGCATTGTTTATAGATACCGAAGGAAATAGACTTGGTTTACATTCACCTAACTAAGTAGCTCATATTTTAGACTGTTTGAATTTGATAAGGGCATTAAAAAGATGACGTTAAGAAAGTGGAGCTAAAAAGCCTCCCACTTTTATTACTGTAAATTTAGATATTTAATTCGGGGAATGGCTTTATGCTGTGTATACAAAGCGTATCTATTATCAATAAATATTAGGGCTGGGTGCGTTACTATAATTGGAATTAAAGGCAATAAAAGAGCTTAAATCACCTTTTATTGCCTTGTAGTTGGTCGTGCTTAAAACACTGAGCGAAATGAAGAGCGTCCAGATGAGCGACGCTCATTGCGACGACTACGCATGCGGCTGTGTAGTTCGCGACGTTTTGCGTCTAGCCATTCATCACGAGTAACGGTAGCGTTACCATTGCGGCTTTCTTCACGGCTACGATAGGCGCAAAACTCTTCAAATGCTTCAACATCGTCACTAAACTCGCCAGCAACCAGTTCAATCATAATCGCGTCATCTAAAAAGCCTAGTACGGGAATATGATCAGGCACTAAATCTTCAGGATCACTAAAGTAAGCCAAGGCACTTAATATTTCTACGCGTTCTTCTTCAGGGATTTGCCATTCAGTATCTTCAATCATTGCGACAAATGTTTCTAATTTTTGGATGCGAAGGCGAACAAACTCAGGCACATTGTCTATTATATTTGAGCTGATTTTTTTAGCATTATTAATTATTACCTGCTCACTTAGTAATTTAGCGCCCTGTTGTGCTTTACGCATTACATCGCGAAAGTGCTCTAAATCGGTATCTGATAATTCAAACTTAACTTCAAACGCCATTATAATTCTCCTGTATTGGCTATATGGTCACAGTAAATAATCGCTATGACAGACAACATTAACATTAGCTTATTGTCATTGTTGAATTTAGCAGATCCTTTGGCAGGCAGCACGTTTAATAGTTGGTTTTTTATAAAATATTTGTAATTTACATGTTACATCGTGCTATTGTTTTATGTATTACTTAATTGATAGTTTAAATAGTCATAGTGAGCTTATGTCTCAAGAAAATCAGGTAGTGAATATAAATAGTTCACTTTCTTCACAAGAAGAAGTCTCCGTTATTAATGATAGTGAGGCGGTGGCTCAAACGCTTTGTGATAATTGCCACCAATCAGTTGAAGGGGCATTTTGCTCTAACTGCGGGCAGTCGCTCGACTCCACGTTAAAGTATTTTTGGGTGGTTATTTTACATTTACTCGATGATATTTTTAGCTTTGACTCCCGTGCCAGTCGTACTTTATGGCCGTTAATATTTCGCCCCGGTTTTTTAACTAATGAGTATTTTGCTGGTAGGCGAGTGCATTACGTGCCGCCACTGCGCTTATATTTATTCATTAGTATTGTGTTTTTTTTAACTCTAAAATTAACTGTTTCTGGAGAAGACCAACAAACGATTGAAATGAATAATAACAAAGCTGCTATTACTCAAGTTACAGAGTATATTAAAACGCTTAATGAAAAAAAATTACAAGCTCAGCCGACACCAGATAATAAAAATATAGCGAGCATTGATGCCGATTTAGCGAGGTTTAATCGCTACCTTGATGATTTAAAGCTTGATATTTCTATTGCTGAAAATGCCAAACTGGTGAGTACGACTCGACAGCTTGCTACCATAGAACTTGAGCGCGTTAAGTTAGGCACAGATGACAAAAGTAATAGCATTACTATTTCAAATAGTGCTGATGGTAGTTTGTCATTTGATTTTTTATCAGATGAAAGTAATAAGAAGCTTGATGATTCTGCTAAAAAACTAGCAGAAAAAGCGAAGAAAACGTTTACCACGGATACTAATCGTTTAATCAATGAAGTATTAGGAAAACTACCACAATTAATGTTTGTACTTTTGCCTATATTTGCGCTGTTACTTAAGGTGATTTTTATCTTTTCAAAGCGTCTTTATATGGAGCACTTAACTGTGGCACTGCATAGTCATAGCTTTATTTTTGTCAGTTCATTATCAATTGATCTGTTAGATGTAGCACATGATCATGTTAAGGCGCTGGGTGGCGGGTTTGCTACTGTTGCGGCGAGTATTTTAGGGTTCATTGGATTTGCTTTGCTGATATGGATACCTATTTACTTGTTTATAATGCAAAAACGTATTTACAAACAAGGTTATATATTCGCTTTTTTCACTTATGGTTTTGTCGGTATTATCTACTTTATATTAATGGCATTAACGACGGTTGTGGCAATTGTTTGGGGTTTAACCGAAATTTAGACTTTAAAATAAATAATAAAAAGAACCTTTGTAATCTTTGTGCACTTAGTATTATTAACCCTAATACCACTTAATTGCGCGTGTTTTAGGCGAGCAATCAGTGGTAAAGGTAAATACACACAAGCTTTAGCTATCTTAGAAAGTAACTTGTAGCCTCGAAATATGGCTAATTTTTATAACCTTATATTACTCATATCGCAGTGCGTTAATTGGTCTTTCCTTAGCTGCAATGGCTGATAGCGAGCCAACTGTTACCCATGCAATCACGAATGCTAATAATGCTGCTAACACAAACGGGAATATCGACAAATCAACACGGTATACAAAATTATTTAACCATTGCTGCATGATGAGGTAAGCGATAGGCCAAGCTATAACGTTGGCGATTAATACCTGCTTTGAAAACTCTTTATTAATCAGCATTACAATATCAAATACCGAGGCGCCTAATACTTTACGAATGCCAATTTCTTTAGTCCTACGCTGGGTTGTAAAAGACGCCAGACCAAACAACCCTAAACACGCAATAAATATGGCGAGTAATGAGAACAGGTTAAATACAATAAATTCTTTGTCTTCTTGTTGGTACATTTGTTCGAATGTCTCTTCTAAATAAGCAAGTGATATAGGTTGCTCAGGGATTAAAGTTGCCCACGTTTGCTCAATAAAGTCGCGAACTTGAGTTGCATTTTTGTCGTACTTAATTGACATTGAATAGCCCGCGTCGCTATTTAATAAATGATAAGTGGGGCTAATCTCAGTTTTTAGCGATGAGAAGTAATAATCAGTTGATACACCCACAATCGTTGCAATGCTTTCTTTGCCGTGGCGTCCGGCGAGTACTTTAAATTGCTTACCTACCGCTTCTTGCGCACTAAATCCTAAACTTTTTGCCGCCATTTGGTTTACTACTACAGAAAAGGCGGGGGTTGGATTTTCGTCACTTGGTTGCTGGTATTTATCTGCAGGAAAATCAAGACTAAAGCTGCGACCGCTTATAATATTGATGTTGTAACCAGTAAAGTAATCTTCATCTACCGATAATACTGGCATCATCTGAAATACATTTGTGATTGGGTTTATAAGACCAAAAGAGTCGGTTAATGTGCCTGTAGGAAAACGTGAGCTGGCAGTTACATTAATAATGTTGGGGTGTGATTGCAGCTGAGTTTTTAATGCATCACGTTTACTGCTCGCTTCGTTAGTATATAAACCTCTTATTACAAAGGTGTTCGACTTATCATAGCCAAGCTCGATGTTACGTGCGTAGTTTAGCTGTGAACTGGCAACTGTGGTCGCAACAATTAAAATAATTGCCACACTAAACTGAAATACTACTAGCCCTTGGCGAAGGAGTGCCCCAGCTTTACCTTGAGTTACTTCGCCTTTGAGTACCTTTGCAGGTTTAAACGCACTTAAATAAAATGCGGGGTAGGCGCCAGAAATAATTCCAATCACAAGACCCAATAATAATAAAGTGAGTAGGAGTGTGCTATCTAAATAATTAAAGCTCAGAGTTTTGCCAATAAAGCTCGCAAACATGGGTAAGCTTGCTTCAACTAACGCCATTGCAATAAATAGCGCAATATAACAAAGCATGATTGCTTCAATCATAAATTGCGCAATCAGGCTGTATTTTTTAGCGCCTAAGGTTTTACGAACCCCCACTTCTTTGGCGCGTTTGGTTGCGGTTGCAGTAGAGAGGTTCATAAAGTTAACGCAGGCAATTAATAGGATCAGCGCAGCGATAATGCTGAACGAATAGACGATATTTATATCACCATTGTTTTTAAGTTCACCATACAAATTTGATTTTAGGTAAATATCAGTCACAGGTATTAAGGTGTAATGCAAAGAGTCACTGGTGTTAGCCCGAATGTGATTGTCTAAAAAATCAGGGATTTTTGCTTCAAGCGCTGCTACATCAGTAAGTGGCGCTAACTTAAAATAGGTCGAATAGTTAAAACTTGGGTTTTGATCCCAGTTTGGATTATTCAAAAATGCAGGCGCTGTGCTCATACTAATGAGTGCAAATACATCTAAATGGGTACGTTTAGGTAAATCCTTGATAACACCCGTTACTTTAAGTGAAATACGGTTTGCTAATATTAATGTCTCACCTACCGCATTTTGATTTGAAAAATGTTTCTGGGCGGCAGATTCAGTTAGAACAATTGAATTAGGTGCGCTTAATGCTGTAGCACTGTCCCCTTGGAGTAATTCTAATGAGAAAAAATCAAGGGTATTACTATCAGCCAGTAGTATGCCGTCATCGCTAAAGTGCTGGGTGCCGTAACCTAAGGTTGCACCTATTTCGCGAAGGCGAGCAGCTTCAATTATCTCATCAAAATAAACACTAAAACGCTCAGCGTTATACACAGAGCCCGGAGCAAAATTTTGCTCTGGGGAGCCCGGTACAGTTAATTTTAACGAAGTACGGTAAATGTTGTTATGATCTTCAATAAAGGTGTCGTAGCCAAGCTCCGACTCCACAAAAATAGCCATGCTAATACAAATAGCAAGGCCGATTGCTAAACCTAAAATATTAATACTTGAATATAGCTTTTGTTTTAAAAGGCTTCGATAAGCGATGGTTAAGTAATTACTAAGCACTACGCGCCTCCTGCATATTCTGAGATACAATATGGCCGTCTAATACGTTGATCACGCGGTGTGCATAATTAGCATGATGATCAGAGTGAGTGACCATGACGATGGTGACTCCTTCACGGTTTAATTGCGCTAAAAGTTGCATCACTTCTTCGCCGTTTTTAGAGTCTAAATTGCCGGTTGGTTCATCGGCAAGCAGCATTTTTTGCTCAGCAACTATCGCTCGTCCTACTGCAACTCTTTGTTGTTGCCCCCCTGATAACTGCTGCGGGTAATGATCTTTACGATGGGCAATGTTTACTTTTTCTAAAATAGCTAATACGCGTTGTTCGCGTTCTTTTTTGCTAATTCTTTGATAGACCAAAGGGAGTTCAACATTCTCAAATACGGTAAGTTCGTCAATTAAGTTAAAACTTTGGAAGATAAAGCCAATGTTGTCTTTGCGAATATCAGCTAATTTGTTTTCGGTAAACCCACTGATGTCCTTGTCGTCAAAAATATACTCACCTTGGTCTATGTGGTCTAACATACCGACAATGTTCAGTAAGGTTGATTTACCCGAACCAGACTGGCCCATAATAGCTACAAACTCACCGCGTTCAACGGTTAAAGATACACTGTCTAGGGCGTAGGTTTCGACCGATTCCGTTCTAAATATTTTGCTGATGTTGTTAAGGTTGATCATGGCAATTGCCCTTAATTTGTTAATTTGATTGATTCTATGTTTTTATAATTGCTGTAGCTTGAGGTGATCACGCGATCTCCTACATTTAAGCCCGACAGCACTTCAATGAATTTATTATTTATTTGGCCAAATTTTACCTGTTTTTTAACAGCCACTTGGCCACCTTCTTCAATGACAAATACCCACTTGCCCGCGGTATCTTGGTAAAAGCTACCATTTGAAAGCATTGTGGCAGGCTTTGCATCAGCGAGTAATAACTCCATTTGCAAGCTTTGCCCTCGACGAATACGCTGTGGTAATAAGTCATTAAAAGTTAAATCAACTTCAAAGCGACCATTTGATACTTCAGCGTAAACCTTGCTCAGGGTTAAGGTATAGGCTTGTCCAAGATGAGTAAGCGTGGCTGTTTGCCCCGCAAAAACTCGGCCAAGGTAGAATTCATCAATAAAAGCGGTGACTTTATATTCATTCATAATGTCGACTTGACCAAGGCGTGAGCCGCGTGCTTTAGATTCTCCTAATTCGGCATTAAACGAGGTCAGTTGGCCATCAATTGGGGCTTTGATTATCAAGTTTTCAAGGTTTTTACGTGCAAAGCGTAGATTTTTATTTAGCTGGCTCACACTGTCTTCAAGTTGTGCTATTTGCGTCGTTCTTATTATTTCATCCTGATCTTGTTGTTCTACCACAAGCGTACGGCGATCTTTTAAATACAGTGTTCTATCAATCACTGTTTTTAGCTCATCTTGTGAAACAAGGTTGTTTGCTACCAGTTTTTTGTGTTGCGCCATTTTTCGCTCGCTTTGCTTAATTTCAAAGTCTAGTTCTAACAAATTACGCTTTAGGTTTAGCCTATTTTGGTCAATGGCTAATCGGGTATTGTGCAAGTTGTTTAGTTGCTCTGAGATTTGTGCTTCACGGGAAATTACATCTAGCTGTAAACCTGTGTTACTCAAAGCGAGGAGCTTATCGCCTTTTTTAACGATTGCTCCTTCTTCAACAAAGCGTTGCTCTACACGGCCGCCTTCAATGGCATCAAGAAAAACTGATTTACTGGGGGTGATATTACCCCGTAATGGGATCATATCGCTAAATTCGCCTTTTATCACAGTGCTAACTTTTACCTTGTCGCTTGCAACGTTATACCGACTACCACTGCCACTGACTGTATTGCTTAACAGGAAGTAGCTAATTGCCACTGCTGGTAAGGCTAACCACCAGAGTTTAAAAGTGCGCTTTTTTGTAATCAACTTATCCATAACTATCCATCTAAAACTCAACGTTGGTATAGATATAACAAGTTGTGTGCCAAAAAATATAACTCTTATAAAACATGTTGTTACTGTTTTTTTTACTAATTTAAAAAATAAAGGTGTAAAAAAATTAAACACTTGATGTACGATATCGTACAGTTCGATTGAAGGAATAACCCATGAGCCTCTCAGATAAAGCAATTTTAGTGGTAGACGATAATGCCGAAATTTTAATAGCCACTAAAATGCTATTAAAACAGCACTATAAAAAAGTAATGACGCTGGATAACCCTCACGATATTGCGCAAGCTTTTGCCAAACAGTCTTTTTCTTTGGTTCTGCTTGATATGAACTTCACCCGTGACTCAACCTCAGGCGCAGAAGGCTTTTACTGGTTGAAACAAATTAAAGCGCTTGATGAAGATGCCGTGGTTGTGCTGTTTACCGCCTTTGGAGATATGTCGATGGCAGTTGAGGCTATTAAGCTAGGCGCTAGTGACTTTGTACTTAAGCCTTGGCAAAATGAAAAGTTACTGGCGACGGTGGCCAATTGTATTGACTTAAGTACACAGCGACAAAAAACTAAAAAGCTTAATCAAATAGCCCAATTGTCGCTTGCAGCACAGAATCGCCCATTTGAAAACCTGATTGCAGCAAGTCCCGCTATGGAGCAGGTTTTTACAACCATCGAAAAAGCAGCAAAAACAGATGCTAACGTATTGATTTTAGGTGAAAGCGGCACAGGTAAAGAGGTGATTGCACGGGAGTTTCATAAACATTCATTGAGAGCAAAAGACACATTTTTATCAGTTGATATGGGGACTATCGCAAGCTCGCTTTTTGAGAGTGAGTTGTTTGGGCATACCAAGGGGGCTTTCACTGACGCCAAAGAGAACAAACAAGGGCGATTTGAATTGGCCGATATGGGGACTTTGTTTTTAGATGAAATAGCTAACACTCCCTTAGAATTACAAGGCAAACTGTTAACAGCCATTCAAAATAGAGTGATCACTCCCGTTGGTGGCAGTAAACAAATAGAGATAGATATTAGGCTTATTACTGCCACTAACGTGAACCTTTACGATAGGGTGCGCGAAGGTAGCTTTCGACAAGATTTGCTCTATCGAATCAATACCGTTGAGATCACACTTCCGCCACTCAGAGATAGGCCACAAGACATTCCATTGCTGGTTGAGTTTTATACTCACTTATACAGTGAAAAATATAAGCTTCCTGTAAAGAGTATTAGTGATAACACCTTAGATGAATTATTTACCTATGCATGGCCTGGTAACATTCGAGAGTTGCAACATTTAGTTGAGCGGGCGGTTATTTTATCAGATGGTAATCAATTACATTTTCAGCTTGCAAATACACAACACTGCGAAGCAATAGCACTTAAACCGATTACTTATAATTTAGCGGAGATTGAACAAATAACTATCGAGCAGGCGCTTGCTGATTTTAAAGGCAACATCAGTCATACAGCTAAAGCACTGGGGATCACCCGTCCTTCTTTATATCGAAAAATGGAGAAGTACGGTGTTTAATAAAACCAGCTATCATGTATTAACACTATTTATTGTTGCATTAATATTCAGTTGCTTAGGTTTGTATGGTGTGTTTTTTAGTCATGCAATATTACTCAGTACCATCTCCTTTATGGCTGCGTTAATTTGTGTGGGCTTGACCTTAAAAATATTTTATAAACAACAGGCGCAATTTAATGAAGTTATCAATGCGCTTAAGTATCAAGATAGCAGTTTTAGACTGAGTGCAGAGCATACACTGGGTGCTAAAGAGCAAGCAATTTGCAACGATCTCATTCAGCGTGTTCAAGCCGATAAATTCCAACAAGCCGAACAAGTCGCGCTTTTTGAGACCATGCTGCAACACGTTGATGCAGGTGTTATCCTCACTAAAAATCAGCGCGATATAGTGGTGTGTAATAATAGTGCAAAGCAAGCATTGGACATTCGTAATACCAACACGGTCAACGAACTTATGGCATCACTGCCTGTTCTCGAGCTGGCAAAGCAGGGAGAGAGTGTTGCAAATGATATGTTGTTTAAATACCTTGCCTTTACCTATCATAATAACCAATATGAATTATGGCTGTTTACGGCCATTTCTCAACAAATAGAAAGTACCCAAATAGACGCTTGGCAAAAGCTGATTCGCGTTCTTATTCATGAAATAGGTAATTCAGTTGCACCAATACATTCATTAGCAAACACGCTTGTCACTATCACTGAGCAGCAGCTCGTCCATGAATTGGCAGATAAAGATTTAGTAGATGACTATCTACAAAGCCTTAATGCGATTGGTATTCGTAGCCAATCTTTGTTGGGTTTTGTGGAAGACTACCGGAAGTTGACCCATGTACCGCATTTAGATTTACAGCCAATATTGGTTCAGGACCTTTTTGACGATTTGCAGCCTTTGATTAATGCTCAGTTATTCGACTGTGATATTACATGCAACTTTGAAATTGAACCTAAGCAGCTTAGTATCTCGGTTGATAAAAAAATGTTAGAGCAAGTGCTTATTAACCTGCTAAGTAACGCAGTAGAGGCCCTAAAGCTGAGTTGTAAGCCTGAAAAAACAATATCGATTTCGGCAAAAATTAATCGCTATGGCAAAAGTGAGATTAAAATTAACGATAATGGCGATGGCATAGAATCAAGTGCATTAGAGAAAATTTTTATCCCCTTTTTCACCACCAAAAAAAAAGGCTCAGGAATTGGGTTGGCGTTGAGCCAACAAATAATCCATCGTCATAAAGGACGGATAAAGGTCGAGTCTGAAGTTGGTTTGGGGGCTAGTTTTACGTTGATTTTATAATGGGGGATTATACCCAAAACGCATCTTGAGGTGGCTTGGTATATAGGTCGATCATTTAGATGACGATCATTGAGATAGTAACCATCTCAGATGCTGTAATAGTGATAAGTATTGAATCTGCACTCTTCAAATAAAAAGCTTACCTAAAACATTCAAGCGACAGCTTTTTTAACCTCAAAAACTAACGCTTATAGTGCGATAAGGCAATTCTCAACGGCGATAATGACTATAAAAGTAGAAAACGACTAAACGATTGAACCAAAATAGGAACTCGGCTATGGTTGATGCATCAATAAAAATAAATTTAAAAACGAGCAACTTCATTGGCTCGTTATTGGTACATTAAATGAAAACGGTCGATAAAAAGTCACGTCTTATAGCGCGCATTTTTGGTTTAGCTTTTAGTTTTCTTTTATATAATTTATTAGTTGTTGGTGCGCTTTCTTACAACTCTATGGGGCGTGAAATTACAATCACAGCAAGTAGCAACCCCGTCAAATTTTACTTTGGTATAGTTTGGTGTTTCGTTATGGTTTTGGTATGTGTTTATTTCGGTATTATTGCAAAATTAAAAACCGAAGAGTCATGTAGTAAATAGTTATAGGTGGTGTATCTAGTATTGAAGCGTCTTGAACCTAATGTTATAAACGTTGCTTTATTTATGATAAACAGTCATCTAAGCGCTAGAATACAAGTTTGAATGGATTGTACATAGGCACAACCACAGTTAAGAATTTAAAACACGTGAATGGATTGTTGTATTTAACTAAAGTAAGTGGCAATAGGGATTTAAGTAAATGATTGCAAAGTTAGATAGCGCCAATGATGCAGTGGCAAAGCAAATTTATACTATTTTTCAACGTTCTTATACAATTGAAGCGCAGCTAATCGGGTCGCTTAACTTTCCTCCATTATCTCGCACCGTTAATAATATAAAAAATTCGACAACAGTTTTTTATGGTTATTTTGCAGAAGAGTGCCTTGCGGGTGTAATTGAACTAGCGATAACGAGTAAGCAGTTAGAAATAAATAGTTTAACGGTAGGCCCCGATCATTTTAGAAAGGGTATCGCAGATAAATTAATAGACTATGTGTTAAACAGCTTTGTAGCGCCAACCAACATAACAACCGCAGTCGTTGAAACTGCCGTGCTGAATGGGCCTGCTATTAAGCTGTATAAAAAACATGGCTTTGTTGAGTTTAAAAGGTGGATGCCAGATCACGGTATAGAAAAGTTAGCAATGCTGGCAGAAAACCTGAATTAATAACCTGAAACCTCAATAATAAGTTTACTAAAAATAGTTATTTCATTATTCAAGTACTTGAATTTAAATATTACTTTTTATTTAAAGTGTAACGTTTTTTTAGTTACAAAAACCAGAATCCAATCTTGACGCGGGGCTGTACTAGGTAATTGAATTATGTCACAAGTAAAGTAATGCTGTTTTATTAATCGGAACTAAATTGTCCGGTAGTCTGGTTTATTTTATGTTAAGTGTTTATTATATTTAACAATTACATTAACTTTGAGACTTAAATGAAAAAAATTATAATAGGAGGAGCTCTTTGTGTACTTCCTTTATTCTCTCACGCAGAAACAAAAATAATAACAGAAGTTTTAATTGGTAAATCGAGTAACGATATTTACTCTTTAACGGAATCAGAAAGCGCTAAAAAGCATTACTCATCCAAGCAAAATACGAATTCTACCGGTTTTAGGGTAGGTTTAAATTTTACAGATTACTTAACCGTTGAATTATCGAAACATAAACATGGTAGTAGTGATAATATCGCTACAGTAATTATGCCTGAGCAACATGGTTTTTTAGAGCACCGTTTCGAGGCTGAGATTCCAATAGATATAGAATCGATACGATTTGGTGTCAAAGGCGAGCTTGAATTATTTGATGATTTTTCAGTTAACGGGCGGTTTGGCCTTGCTCATTGGAATTATACTGGGAGCACCCCTTTAAAACTTTCTCATCCTTCATCGCATTATGATATTGGCAAAAGTGGTAACGCTCCATATGCTTCACTTGGGTTTGATTACAAATTAACAAAAAATTTGTATGTAGGTTTAGAGTATTCACTATTTAAAGCGAAAGACAAAGCAGAGGTAACTGATCTTGGTGTTGCCACTCATTCATATGAACATAAAGTAAAAGACTTGTTATTAGTTGTTGGTTGGAAGTTTTAATTACTAAAGCAAGATAACTTGATTTCAAAAACAACCCATTTGAAGCGCAAAATGGGTTGTTTCTTACTTTTTGCTTTTAGGCATTAATACATCGGATTAAATAGCTGCTCTTCATATTTTGCTGAGCTATTAATACTTTTAAGTGCAGTGCTTATTTCATCAGGGGCGGGGGTACGTATCCGCTGATCACTATGGAAGGTTTATCTTGATTCGGGTATCATCTGTGCAACTTTGATTCTCAGTTGCTATTTATGACCACGTTAAGTGCCAAGGAAAACATTCAAGCCATTGTTAAGGCTATTAAAAGTGAAGAAGCACGGCTTCGTCAAAAACACCCACTGTTAACCCACCAAAATACCTTAGGGTTAATTATTTTGCTCTTATCGCTTAGTGCATTTATTGGTGTGGGGACTTTATATTACTTTGCAATCATCCCTGCGTGGTTGTGTATTATTTTAGCTGCTATTGCCGCGTCGATTTCGCATGAGCTAGAACACGACCTTATTCATAAGCAATATTTTAGTAATCAGCCATTTATGCATAATTTTATGATGCTGACAGTATGGCTTATGCGACCTAATACGGTTAACCCGTGGTATCGCCGTAAAATGCACTTACATCATCATAAGGTGTCCGGCACAGAGCAAGACCTCGAAGAGCGGTTAGTCGGTAATGGTATTAAAAACCCATTCTTACGCGTATTAGTGATTGTTGATGGGTTACTTGGATTATTAATTAACGCTAAGCGCTTTAGTAAAGAAATCAAAGGCTTTAGTTTCTTAAACGTATTTAATGCAGGTTTTCCTGTCACAACGGTGTATTTTGCTATTTTATACAGTGTGATTGTGTTTCATGGGGTTAACGTATTTATGCCGCTTGAACAAAGTTCACCGGCGTGGCTTTTGGATATTATGGCTGTGTTTGAGTTTTTAATGGTGGTATTAATCGTGCCTAACATTATTCGCTCAAGCTCACTTAACTTTGTTACCTCATCAATGCATTACTACGGAGGAGTGAATAACATGCTTGAACAAACACATGTGTTAACTAGTCGTGTGTTTATGCCATTTAACCTGTTTTGTTTTAACTTTGGTCATACCCATACTATTCATCACTTTGTGCCTAATCAGCCGTTTTATTTACGCCAAATGATCAGCAAAAAAATCCTTGAAGTAATGAAGCATCACGGTGTGCGATTCAATGATTTTGCTAGTATAAAGCAAGCTAATCTGTACCAAGCAAATAATACGTAAGGCGTTCGTATTTCTTTAGCACTTTATTGCACCGAAATTGATGCTACTGCGTATAAAATCAATTTAGGTGCAATATGCAGTTCAGTGATAGTCAAAAATCTCGAATTATTGAAATGGCGTGGGAAGATCGCACGCCATTTGAAGCGATAGAAAACCTATATAGTTTAAATCACTCCCAGTTAGTTGGCTTTATGCGCAGCAATGTATCTGCGGGTTCGTTTAAAGTATGGCGTAAACGCCATGCAGGGCGAACAACAAAGCATCTTAAGTTACGCGATCCCGCCATTATGCGAAGCCATTGCAAAACACAATATAAAAATCGTTAAAGCTTTTGTTGCTTGAATTCAAGTATTAAGTAACACTAAATCAGACAGCGCTAAAAGAGCTGAGACTGTTTTGCTCATTATCAAATCGTTATTTTAATGATGCTTGAAATAAAAACACATCACGCCATGTCTTCTATATAAGTAATGCGAGTTATTTGGAGATAATAATATGTGTTCATCAGTGAAAAGTAGCCGAGCAGTAAAAAAATCGCAGATAAACTTTGATAACGAATTAAGTGATCAGCAGCGACTAAGCTTTGCCGCTAAAGCTAACTTGGCGCAAGTGCGCCGTGAGCAGCGTGAGGCTATTAATAAAAAGTGGGCGCAAAAGCATGCTGTAAAATCGCCCACTCATTTTAGGGGATTATACCCAAGCCACCTCAAGATGCAGAATTCAGCGTTTCACAGGGGTTTAATATCAAGGCGTTACTTTGCAACAATGGCAGTCCCTTTTAAGAAGTAATAACGATGAGAGTAAGCGCCTGTGAAACGCCCAAAGGGTTGGTTTAAAAGCGATTTATACTGCGTTATTGATTTTAACAATAGAACCACTATTATTTGCAATCAATGCCTTGCCTAAATCGCTTTTAATTCCAACTGAAACTCGCATTTTGAGATTGCTTGGGTATAGAATGGTTTAAACGTTATTTGGCATGGTGACATTACGTCCACCGAGGTAGCCAAATATGGCACATAAGCCGCTGGCGAGCGCGCATAACCACAACGTGGTTGACCAGCTACCAAAGTGGCTATGTAACGAGCCAGCTAAAATAGGCCCTGATGCGGCAAGTAAGTAACCAAAACATTGCGCCATACCTGAGAGCGAAGTCGCTTGGCGAGAATCATGCGTGCGTAAACTTATAAACGACAGCCCCAAAATAAAGCATGCCCCAGAGCAAAACCCTAATGTGATTGACCAAATAGATGCAAACTCAGGCAAGTATAGTAGCCCCAGTGAGCAGCAAGCTGCTAATAATGCCAATATACAAGTAAGTAAACGTTGATCTTTTAATTTTGCCAATAAAGGAATTAGTATGATACCTGGTATCGCTGATGCTACCTGAAAGCTCCCTTGCAGTGCCCCAGCTTGCTGTGCACAGTGGCCACCTTCAATTAAAATACTGGGTAACCAACCAATCATTATGTAAGTAAAAAACGAATTTAACCCGAGTAGTAAAGTAATCTGCCACGCCAGCGGCTGACGCCATACTTTTATGCTGTTGGTATTATTGAGTAGTGCTTTATCAGGTTTTGTATGTAGCTTTAATTGCGGCAACCAAATGACAAGACTTACAATCGTGAGTAAGCCATAGCAGGCTAGCGCCAGTTGCCATCCCATATTTTTGTAGTCGGCCAAAGGGATAATTAATGCTGAATAACTGCCACCAAAAATACCCATGGCAAGTACGTAAGAAGAGGTCATCACAGCGACTTTATGAGGAAAATCACGTTTAATTAAGCTTGGTAAGAGTACATTGCCAATGGCTATACCCACTCCAATAATCGCTGTACCGAAGTAAAGAGCGGAAGCAGAGTCAATTAATCGAGAGCTAAGGCCTGCACCAATAAGTAAAAGCGCAATAAAAAGAGAGATTTCAAGCCCTTGCTTTTTGGCTAAGCTTGCTGCCATTGGGCTGGCTAAAGCGAATGCAATTAAAGGTAACGTGGTGAGCATACCGGCTTGTGTTGGCGTTAAGCTAAACGCCAAAATGATTTGATCAAGTACCGGTGCAATTCCTGTGACAGGTGCGCGTAAATTGGCGGCAATAAAAAAAATACCAAGAATTAAAATAGCAGAAGAAAATAAAGTGCGATTAGCTGGAGTGGAATACAAAACTAACATCATCAATTATGAAAAACGTAGCCCTATGGTAACTAATCGTCAGAGAACTTGGTAATAAATGAGGTGAAAGTAATAAATTTGGAGGAATAAAATATTAT
This sequence comes from Pseudoalteromonas neustonica, assembly GCF_001653135.1. GTDB lineage: Bacteria > Pseudomonadota > Gammaproteobacteria > Enterobacterales > Alteromonadaceae > Pseudoalteromonas > Pseudoalteromonas neustonica. Next base: position 72,302 of record NZ_BDDS01000013.1, on the reverse strand, counting down.
TTAATTTATTAGTTAAAAATTTAACCCCACTTCTAAAGGTCATCCGTTAATAGCATTAGTAGCAGTGTATTAAACAAGGTGACTCTATGAACAACTCTTCAAAAAAAATTAATGGTATAAAATGTAACTATCGTTTAGCAACAATTAGCTTTAGTGTTTTGTTAGGGCTAACGGCCTGTAACCAAAGCTCAAATAAAATGAGCGAAAAGGCAAATGATGAGAAAAAACAGCAGTCTGAGGCAATTGTAATAATTCAAAGCAAACAAGAAACTAATGCACGAGTCAATGATGCAATACAAGCAGATGTGCAAACAAGGCGACGTCTGGCTCCTGTTAGTTATGCCGCGCAGCCACAAGGGTTAATGCTTTCAAACGTTATGATAGAAAAACGCCCTGATCCAAGTAATCATATTGTATTTTCGACAGAGCAAGATCGTGAAAAATACATAAAGTCACAACAAAACCCCGTTAAACAGGCTGCTATTGAGCCTGTTTCTACTTTTTCGGTGGATGTGGATACAGGCAGTTACAGTAATGTTCGTCGTATACTAAATGCAGGTAAGTTACCACCAGTTGATGCAGTGCGAGAAGAAGCGTTTATTAATTATTTTAGCTACGATTACAGCGCGCCTACAAGTATAGACACGCCCTTTAACGTGCATACTGAACTGGGTATTGCACCGTGGGATGAACGTAGGCAGCTTGTAAAAATTGGTATTAAAGGATTTGAAATTGAAAAAGCAGATTTAAAAGCTGCTAATTTGGTTTTTTTATTGGATGTATCGGGTTCAATGAATACGCCAGACAAACTGCCTTTATTAAAAACCAGTTTAGCCATGTTGACTAAACAACTCGATGAAAATGACTCCGTGGCAATCGTTGTATATGCCGGCGCAGCTGGTGTTGTGTTGCCTGCCACTAAAGGTAATGATCATCAGGCAATAACCACCGCGCTAAAACAATTAGCTGCGGGAGGCTCAACCAATGGTGAGCAAGGCATTGAGCTTGCGTATCAAATAGCACAGCAAAACTTTAAAAAAGAAGGTGTGAACCGAGTGATTTTAGCCACCGATGGCGATTTTAACGTCGGCTTACAATCGACCGAGGCGCTTAAAGCGCTGGTGGCCGACAAACGTAAAACAGGGATTGCGTTAACTACGCTGGGTTTTGGTCAAGGCAACTATAACGATGGTTTGATGGAACAATTAGCCAACATTGGCAATGGACAACATGCTTACATTGATAACATCAACGAGGCACGTAAAGTACTGGTTGATGAGCTAAGTAGTACGATGCAAATTATTGCCAAAGACGTAAAAATTCAGGTGGAATTTAACCCGCAGCAGGTGGCTGAATATCGCTTGATTGGCTACCAAAATAGGCTACTTGCAACGGAAGACTTTAATAACGATAAAGTTGATGCAGCAGAGCTTGGCGCGGGGCACACGGTAACAGCCCTTTATGAAATTACACTTGCAAACTCGCCTAATAAACGTATTGATGACTTACGTTATAAAACCACACAGCACAAAAGCAACGATAGCCAAGAGCTTGCGTTTGTTAAAGTGCGTTATAAACAACCAAATAGTGAGCGCAGTGAATTAATCAGCACTCCAGTATTTATGCCAAAAAACGATAGTGACTGGTTAGATACAAGTACAGATTTTAAATTTGCGACTGCGGTTGCTGGGTTTGCTCAGTTACTTAAAGGTGCAAAATACACCAGCGACTGGCACTATGAAGATTGCGCTAAATTAGCGATAAAAAATAAGGGGAATGACCCGTTTGGCTATCGTAGTGAGTTTATTCAGCTGGTAAAAACTGCTGATGTCCTTCACTAAAATATAAAGTATTAGGGCGTGTTGACCTTTGTGGATTGAAATTTGTTCAACCTAGGGGCGATTTAATCGCGGCGCGAGGTTTGTAACCTAGCGGGCTAAGTAAAAACCGAGCAATAAAGAGTCAATCGCCCCTAGGAAGAACCCTTTGGGCAGCGCATGTTTGGCATTTATACTGCGTTATCGCCTATTTATGGGGAACAACCACACAGCATAGGCGCTGCCTTGCCTAAATACCAAACATACTGCTGCAAAATTAATCACGAAAGGTCAACACGCCCTAATGTAAGAGGCTAATATATAAAAATCAGCCATTCATAAAGGGGCGCCATGAAAGATGAGAAAAACGTAGCAGATGAAACGCTAATGCTTAAATATGGCCAAGGTGATGTGCAAGCATTTACACTTTTGTACACACGGCACAAAAGCAGCCTTTATCGCTATTTTGTTCGTCAGTGCTCATCGGTAGCGCTAGCCGAAGAGCTCTTTCAAGAGGTGTGGAATAAACTGATTAAAGCGCGTTCAAATTATCAAGACAGCGCAAAGTTTACGACTTGGTTGTATCGGATCGCCCATAATGAGCTTGTCGATTATTACCGCCGTAGTGCTACCTACAATAAAGTAATAGCTGCGAATGATGACCACAATATTGATGATAAATCAGGGAGTAGTTTTGAGTATGATCCGAGAGAATATGCGCCGAATGAGTATGCAGGTGAACAGCTCGGGCATGATGATATGCTTTATTTATCGCAACAAGCACATTACTTAAAAGCATGCTTAGCTCAATTACCACGCCAGCAAAAAGAGGCCTTTTTATTAAAGCATGAAGCAAGTTTTACATTAGATGAAATTGCTGAGTTGGTAGGGGAGTCCGCTCATAATATTAAAAGTAGGATACGTTATGGATTGGCCAAACTAAAACAGTGCATCATGCATAAAATGGGGGAATAGATGACTGATAAATTCACTAGTAATAACATTGCTTCGCTTTATCGTGATGGTGCAACAGAGCAACCAAGTTCAGCGCTGGATCAACAAATATTGCAAAACGCAGTGAATGCAGTGCAGCCCAAAGTAAAATCAAAACGTTTTTATCAAACGTGGTATGGGCGGCTATCAACAGCAGCATCGTTAATGTTAGTTAGTTTGCTGTATTGGCAAAATACAGATCAATTTACCTCTGTAAATGACTTGCCAGCTCTCGAACCTGACGCGAACATTAATTCAACGCCAGTCATTAAGCGAAGTGAGCGTGCAGCCCCAGCCTCGTTACTCGCAGAACCAATGGCTGATGAGCTAAAGCTTGAAGTGCAAACAGAGTTACTGCGTAGTCGTAGCATGAAAAAGCAAGCACCTGCGAATGACTTTGCTGTTACGTTAAAGCAGGTTGATATGTTTCTTGCTAAAGGCCAGCCTGAAGAGGCCAAGTTATTGCTAATTGAGTTATTGGAAAAATACCCCGAACAAAAAGTACAGTTAGCGCCTAAATATAAAGAACTGCTTGGCAATAATATGGGTTTAAAATAATAAATAGCAGATAACTTAAAGGCTACTTATACCCAAACCACCTCAGTTTGGGTATAGCTTCACAATTGTGATAAATGTGGCGTAAATATTCAATAATAACGTTAGCTCAACAGGTAATGTGACTGCATATATTTTATGTATTTACCTATTGATAAAGTGAGACGTTATTTTGAATTTAGCAAATCAGCCCCAAGCTCTTTCTACCACGGCAAAGGTGTTTAATCTTAAACACCAAAGTACACGAGTTACATTTGAATATGAGATCTCAATGCAGTTGCGCAAAGATAGCTTATTTGAAGCTAAACGAGTGTGGCAAGGGAATACGTTACCATGTGAAAAGTCACCTTATATTGCCATGGAAACAGCACTTTGGAGCCCTGAAGCAGGACTGCTACAGGCTACAATGCATCAACCACACCTTGATGAATCGGCTAGTTTAGACATTAATCACGATAGCAGCACCAGTGTGCTAAACAGCAAAAAAACGAACTATCAACAAAACATCAAGCAACTAACTTTTACACGCCGACCATGCACTTTACTGAGTATATTATTTGAAATTACACATCATTGGACGCCGCTTTTAGCGGGGGAGGTTGTGTCATTTGATTATGCTGTACTAAAAGTCCAAGCACATACGGGGGTTAGCCTTCGTATGCAAAAACAAGGATCTTACCGTGTAGTGAGTGTGACTCCCAATAACTGGTTTTGGCGTATGTTATTTGGCTCAACCAACTATTATTTTCAAGGCGATGTCCCTGCACTTGTTAAAATAGAGGGCTTGCTTGAGCCTAGGGATCGTAATTTGCGCGGTAAATATGTGGAGTATTTAGGCCGATCAATTTTTGATAATCCCGTCGACCTTTCTATTTTTAAGGAGTACGGTAATGAATAAAACCGTGTTGATCACCGGCGGAACGAGAGGCATTGGTCGAGCTTTAGTTAAGCAGTATTTAGCGGCGGGTTACAGCGTTTATGCAACGGGTAGTAATGAAAACAGTGTGGCTAAAAGTAACCTAGAACTTCCTGATGTGCAGTGGCTAGTATGTAATCTAATGAGTGTTAAAAGCATAGAAAACTTAGCGTCTTCTATTATTAATAGGTCGTTTGATGTTGTGATCCATAATGCCGCAGTGCAGCAAAAAAGAGATTTATTTACGGCTAATAACGAACTTATTAGTATTGAAAACGAAACCATGATTAATTTTACCGCGCCCATTTTATTAACTCGTTTATTATTTTCAAACGTGCAGAAAGTGGCGGGTACGTGGGTATTTATTACAACTGGCTTGGCTGTATCGCCTAAGCAAAGTTCGCCAATATATTGTGCGAACAAAGCCGGTATTCGAGCGTTTTGTAAATCATTTAATGGTCAGGTTACACGCCATAAAAGCGGTATAACCGTGTGTGAAGCAATATTGCCTATGGTTGAAACTGACATGACAAATGGCTATGGCCGAGGAAAAATAAGTCCTGCACAAGCAGCGCGCGAAATCATAAAAGGTGCAGCAAAGGGCCAAAAAGAGATTCATGTTGGTAAGGTGCGTATATTAATGAAAGTACGGGCTTTATTTCCTAATTTGATCGAAAACGTTATGATTAAGCTATAAAAGGGACGAACATGAAAAAGCAGCAGTCCGTTTCAAGACGAGTTATAGCATGGATAGGTAAAAATGGTGCTAAGCCTAATGCGATCCCTACATTGGCATTTGTCTCCGTAGGTGATTTTTTTATACCTGCATTACCGACGCAAACATCCGTTATATTACTGGCATGGCTACAACCTAAAAAGGCGGCGTTGACAGCACTGGCGTTTGCCAGTGCTGCTGCAGTTGGGGCGTGCATTTTACTGTTTTTAGTAACGGTTTTAGATAGTTACTTACAATTAATTGTTCCAACGCAAGATAGCAAAATGTATTCACGGTGGGTGGAATTGCAAGGTTATATAAAAGAGTATGGCTTTATTGCATTGGCAGCTATGTCGTTATTGCCCACTCCGCCACGATTGATGGTGGTACTGAGTTTTTTAAGTGGTTTAGGTGTACCTAGCATTATAAGCACTGTTTTTATTGGTAAGTTGGTTTGGTTTTTCAGTGTTGTAAGCGTCATAAAAATAGCACCAAATTGGTTAATGAAACTTCCTATAATAGGAAAGAAAATAGAAAAGCTGATTAGCCCCAAATTACAGAGCGATTAAGTTTATATAAAATAGGGAACGATTAAGTATGGTGGCGATGCTCATTAATGAAAAAAGTAATTCAAACGCGTTTGCTAGCAAAGCCATGCTTAATATTTTATGTGCTGGGTTGGATATATTATTGGAAAAAGCGAATGAGCACCCACCACTACAATCCAATGCACATATCCCCTTGGCGACTAAGCGGGCGTTTATAAATGCAGTGAGTGAGCAATATGGGCTTGCTGCGTTATTAAAGATAGGCGCAGGGGTGACTAAATTTGTAGATTCGCCCATAGGGCAAGCGCTACTGCATGATAAGGACCCGTTGCTGCTTTTAAAGAAGTGGCAGCGGCTGGAGCGTTATGTTCATAGCCAGCATTTTGTTGAATTCGAATTTTTTGAAAACTGTGTACAGGTAAAGCACAAATCCACAGCAATAGAGCAACCTAGCCTTGAGGAAGACTTAGTTGTTTTAGGTGTGTTATGTGCATTGTTGCATGAAACCTCGGCGCACACTGTTTACTTAAGTCGCAGCGAGTCAGTAAATACAGGAATGTTTAGCTATCCTGCATTAGCATGTGATCAAGCTGAATTAAATTCAGATGAGCCTTGGTATATTCACTGGAGTACATCAATAAATACGAGTGTTACGAGCCATGTTGCACAGGGAAAGCAGGCATCATCTCAGGCTATTGTTGATAACACTAAACAGGCAATCATCGCACTGGGTCTGTTAGATATTGAGTTAGATAAAGTGGCACGTTATTTAGCACTCTCACAGCGCTCGTTACAGCGACATTTAAGTGCTCAAGGCCATAGCTTTGCTAAGTTATTGCAAGAAGTTAGGGTAAATAGCGCTAGCCACTATTTACTAGAACAGTCATCGTGCGCAGCTGAAATTGGCTTTATTTGTGGTTTTGCTGATCAGGCGCATTTTTCGAGAATATTTAAGTTATGGACGGGCATGACACCAAAGCAGTATGCCCAACTTTCTATGCAAAAATAACATTAAGCCTTTACCATAAAATAGTGTTTTCAATTTTTGCTATCGGGTAATTTACTTTAGAAGAGGCTGTCATATTTAAGTAGCTCATTTTACCCGATAGGGATGAGGGGGCTGGTGTAATGCCTTTGTGAGCTAATACATAAGTAGCATCGTTATTTAAAATCAATTCAATATTATCCATAAAAAACCACATACCAAAAGACCCTGGACCAATATTAACAATTAGTTGTTCTGGGGTTTGTGATAACAAAGTTACTTTGAAAGGCGCTAGTTTTTTAGCTTTTAAAACAGGACCTACACAGGTAATGGATTGCTCTTTTTTAAGTTCGGTTAAATTAGCGCGAATAAACTCAGCAAAAAGCTCAGGTAAACACACTTTATTATCTAACCTATCATCTTGCCAAAGCGGCTCACCTAACTCATTAAAAGCACTGACCGAATTGCGATTTATAACTATTTTACCGCGCTGAGTTTGATGTCCAACGCTAACGTTAAGTACAACATCGGATGCACTCCACTGTGTATTAGCATGATAAAGTAAATGGTCGTTTTTTATAATTTTAAGCTGGTGGCTATTAGGTTTAACTAATGTATTTATGGTCACGCTATTACTTGCTGTTGTAACAAAGCTAATACTGAATAGTGCAAACAAACTGAGCGATTTTAATTGTGGATTCATAGTGCTGCTTTTCGTGTATTGGATTTGGATATAAGCATAATGTTTTGTAATGAACAAAAATTGTAGATTCACGCCATTTAATATTTATTTTGATTCGCTAAATCATATTGCTGTAATGAGGTTGAGATAATCGTTATAGCGTCTATTTTGACTGTAAACGAATGTAAAACACTCTGTATGATCTATTTATCTTTAGTGTTTTTTAATTCATTGAATTTGATTGCTTTTTTGATGATGTAAAATTTTCATCCAGTATTTTCATTGTTTATTAAACGTGATTAATCTGCGTGTTAATCTGACTGAAATATTTCTGTAATATTTGAGTGTTCTAATGCGTCGTGAAACAAAAACGTCATCAAAATGCCATAATTGGTAAGACAAAAACCGAGATTTAAACATGAGTGAATCGAACCAGAACACGCTATTAATGAAAACGCTTAATTGGGCTGCCATTGCCTTTTTAGTTTATTTAGTACTTGTTGCAGTGGGTAGTGTAAGTGGTGGTTTTAAACTAGCGTCGGGCGGTACACAGGGCGCACAAGAAATTTTTGCTTTTGCAACTAACCCATTTGTGGCGCTGTTACTTGGCGCACTAGCAACCGCATTAGTGCAATCATCTTCAACGGTTACGTCGGTTATTGTGGGTTTGGTCGCAGGTGGTTTACCGCTTAGTATTGCAATTCCAATGGTAATGGGTGCAAATATTGGTACCACGATTACCAACACTCTCGTATCGATTGGTCATATTCGCTCTAAAGAAGAGTTTCAGCGTGCATTTGCAGCGTCTACAGTACATGATTTTTTTAACTTACTCGCGGTTGCTATATTTTTACCGTTAGAAATCATGTTTGGTTTATTACAAAAGATGTCGGCGAGTCTATCGCACTTATTTGTTGGCGATGCTGATTTGTCATTAAAGAGCTATAACTTTATCAAGCCACTTGTAAAGCCTGCAGTGGGCTTGATTAAAGATGCGTTTAGTTTTTTAGACACTAAAATGCTTGGTGTAGCCATGGTACTGGCTGGTATCGGTTTGATTTTATTTGCAGTAACAGCATTGGGTAAGTTACTGAAAAAAGCACTTGTTGGTAAAGCTAAAAACATATTACATGGCGCTATTGGTCGCGGTCCTATCGCGGGTATTACCTCTGGTGCGGCAGTGACAGTCATGGTGCAATCATCGTCAACAACAACCAGTTTAATGATTCCACTGGCCGGCAGCGGTGTATTCACGACACGTCAAATTTATCCATTTACGCTAGGTGCTAACATTGGTACAACAATAACAGCATTACTTGCTGCAACCTCAATTACAGGTCCAATGGCTGAAGTGGCGCTAACAATTGCTTTGGTGCATGTCATGTTTAACGTATTTGCAGTGGCATTAATTTACGGCACACCCGTATTAAGAGAAATTCCAATTACGCTTGCTGAAAAATTAGCTAAAGTGGGTGCAAATAATAAGTCTGCGGCGCTGGGTTATGTATTAGGATCTTTCTTTATAGTACCAGGATTAATCATGTTAGCGGTACGTTAGTCAATATCATTTGAGCGAATATAATAATTAAAAAGCGCTATTTTGAATTTTCAAAATAGCGCTTTTTAATACCCAAACAATATGCGAGCGTCGTTGGAATTAAAAGCAGCATCAATGGCGTTATTACCACGTATAACTAGCTGAGAGCATAAAGCTGCGAGGTTTTCCTGGAAAATAACGCTCACCACTAAAGCTCGTGTAGTCAGCTCGTTCTGCGTAAGCTTTGTTGGTAAGGTTAGTAATGCGTGCTGCGAGAGTTAGTTGTGGTGTTAGCTGCCAAGCACTTCGCAAATTGAATAGATGATGACCCGTATATTCATGACGATTTTCAGGATCAGTAAAATAACGGCTGACATGATGCCATTCTAAAGCGAGTTGTGTTGTATCCGTTGGCTGGTAGTTTATTTGCATGTTAGCGAGGGTACGCGGTGCGGTGTCTATATCATTCCCGTTAATATTAATGTCGTTTAAAATTTGGTTATAGCTGTAACTGTGTTTAGCATGTGTGGCAGCAAGAGCCAATTGTATCGATTTACTGAGTGCGTAATTAAGTTCGACCTCGACTCCCCTATGGTGTGACTTGCCGTCATTCACAGTAAAAAAATCACTGTCACGAAATATACTGTGTTGTTTGTTCATCGCATATGCTGAAAGCACATAATGCAACTGTTGATAGTGGCCTTTTAGCCCAAGCTCTAAGTTATCAGCGGTTTCTGATTTTAGTTCAGCTATTTCTTGATCTCGTTGTAATTGATATAACTCTGCGGCTTGCGGTGCGCGGTAACCTTGTGACACGTTCGCGTAGATATAGTGATTGTTATTTAATTGATAACTTAGCCCCAGTTTAGGCGATAAATTGCTAAAGCTATTTTTGCTGCTCGCAGGACGGGAGTAACGACAGCCACCTTTTTCGCATACTGTGCCATCATCACGAGTGCGGCCAGCTAGCATGTTATTGTCGTAATCATAACGTATATGTTCAAAGCGAGCGCCTGCGCTTATGGTAAGCGCCTTAACGTGCCAATTAACACTAATAAAAGGCGCGTAAAGCGTGCTATTTACATCGTAATCATAATGCTTGCCTTGGGGGACTGTTGCGACTAAGAACGCAGATCCTTGTGTTGGCTCGTTCTGGTTTTGTAAAAAATCAGCCGCGGTGTATTCAGTATCAAAACCAAGGTGAATACGAATGTCGTTATTGTAGTTATGCTGCCATAAAGACTGAATACCAAAGCCTGTTTGTGCATTTTTTTCAAGCGGTGTGCCGGGTAAAAAATGTTTTAAAAAGTCCATACTTTGATTACGAAAATAGGGCGTAATAGTGACGATATTATTACTTGATTGCCACTGTGCTTTTGACCAAGCACGAAATGAACGCGCTTTACGAAATGCGTCTGGGTTGAGGTTGGCTTGTGCAAGGCTTTGATTTTTGTAGCTTTCAAAGCCAGTAATAAACCCAGCAGTTTGCTGGTCTAAATGAGTGTAAGTAAGCCCAGAGGTGAGTAGCAGATCGTTACTCTCAAAGCGATAACGAAGGTTGAGTTTTTCTTGATTTACACTTTCATCATCTCTATAACCACTATCGCGAGTGATGCTGGCATTAAAGCCTATTCCTTGTGTGCCAAAGTCTTTACCGCTGCGTAATTTTAGGCGTTTATAGCCGTACGAACCGGTATCAATACCCAGTAAACTATCGCCGTAAGTGGTATCAGGGGTGATGACATTAATGACACCATGCACAGCGTTTGAGCCATATAGCGCAGAGCCTGGGCCTTTTAAAACCTCAATACGCTCTGCCATTTCGGTGTGCGCTTCAAATAGCTCGTTGATATTACAAAACCCAGCAGCGCGTAAAGGAATGCCATCCTCAGCACTAAGTAAGCTGGCGCAGGCACCAGCACCAGTTAAAACTGCAGAGCGTAACGCGGGTAAATATTCTTGGCCATTGCCGTGCTGAATATTCGCACCTGCTATTTGCTTTAATACTTGCTCAATATGGGTCGGGGCAATGAGGGCTAGTTGTTGCTCACTGATAGTGCTTACTACGACAGGCAGCGGATCAGCTAATGTTTCTGTGCGCGATGCGGTGGTTGTTATGCGTTCAATTGGGCTTTGTGTGGCAAATGAATTAAAAGCCAGTGGTGTAATTATTACCATGCTCAGTAAGCGATATAACATGAAAACCCTTTACCTAATTAATTCTAAAGCTAAAGGGTATATAACTTTTTAGTTGTTACAAAGCTTTAGTCTTTAATATTTGAAATAAACCATTTGCGTTGCTTGATTAGAAATACGCCACTGAGCAAAGCGAGTAGCCAAAAAATGCTTCCGCCACTACTGCCATTTTTGTGGGTTACTTTGGCAATTTTTTCTTCTTTAACGCGTGTTTTAAAACGGCCAAGCTCTGCGTCTAAATTAGCTGCCATATCATCAACCGCTAAGTTAAAACTGTGCTGAGATTGCGTATTTAAAGTATCATCAATACCAACGGCAGTGCTTCGCTTGTCAACTTTATTAATACCAGGGGCGCGAAATAACATTTTTTTACTTTTTACATCAAACACGGCTGTATCAACAAAGGTTTGTACCGTATTTTCATTACCCGGAATGACGTATAAACCGACGATGGTGAGATATAAAAAAGCGGCATTATTTTCCAGCGTTTGAGCCACCTGGTCGTACGACACAAGCGCCATAATGTCGACATCATACAAGCGAGATACTTGCTCAAGGGTTGTGAATCCTTGACCTCCCTTTAAATAGCTACTTGGAATAATTTCAATCCGGTCAATATAGTCATACTGCATAAATTGGTTTTTAACTTTTTCAAGTAAGGCTATTTCATCATTGCTGCGTATACCGGAATCATATTTGTTTGGAATAAACGCAATACCTACTGTTGCAGGAAGATTCAGCGTTGGCATACTGGGTAGATGTGCCTGACGGCTTTGCTCATCTGGGTATAAAAAATCGACTAAACTGCTAGAGCGAGTTTTTTGATTCGTATTTTGGCTGAAAAAAGTGCTACAGCCTGCTAAAGAGGTGACGATAATCACCAATATTAATTGCTGAACTTTCATATTATTCCTTATTATTCATTATTATAATGAACTAATGCGAGGTAATTTAACCCCACATTGATGTGATAAGCGATCCGATAAGTTTGAACGTAAAATACCTAAAAAGTTCTGTTAGTCTAGGCTTAAGTCGATTTCAGCCGTGACATTACATTGCAAAATAAACTCCTCATCGTGGCTTACCAGCATAAAGCTGCCTTTAAACTCGGATAAGCAGTTGGCGAGTAACTGCTTATTATCAAGGTCTAAATGGTTGTCGGGCTCATCAAGTAACAGTAAATACGCTTGTGCGTTGTGGGCTGCTATTAACATTGCTAGTTGCATTTTTTCACCGCCGCTTAATTGACTTATAGGGCGGTAAATATCATCGCCCTTAAAACCAATATTTGCCAGTAAATGACGCATGTGCTGCATGTCGAGGTTACTACAATATACCTCTAATGCATTAACTAAATTTTGTGATGATGTTAAAAATGCGCAGTGTTGATCAATATAAAGTATCTTGCTATTTAATTGTACTGCGCCTGAAAACGAACGTGACGGGGGGTTAGCTGAGTTACTTATAAGATGTAATAAGGTTGATTTTCCACAGCCATTTGGGCCTTTAATATGCAGCTTATCATTGTTAAATACGCTAAATGTTATCGGCGATGCAGATTTAAAAGGAAGCACTAACTGTTCAACAAATAGCAGCCGTTTATGTGTTGTTTGTAGGTTAAATTGCAGCTTCATGATGCTACTTGTGGGCAGTTGCTCTTTCAACGCTTGGCGTTTATCTATTATGGCTTGGTGTTTTGCTGTTGCTAAACGTTCGCTATTACCTTTACTGGCTTGTGCATTATTTTTTTTAAAATCCAACATCATTTTTGGCTGACTAGCATTGTTACGGATTTTATTACCTTGTGCTGCGCGCTGTTGGGCTTTTTCGTGATTTAGCTGTGTTTGCTGTTGGTGCTTTTTTTGATCTTTTTCAAGGTGATTAATCTGTTTTATTAACGCGGTTTGTTGCAGCGCTTTTTGCTCGCTAAAATGTTGGTAATTACCCGTCATATAATGAGCACCTTGTGAATTTAGCTCAATAATTGCATCACATTCATTAAGCAGTTGCCGATCATGGCTTACTATAATTACCAGCCCTTTAAATGTGTGTAATTGTGCTATTAGCCAGCGCTTTGCTGGGATATCGAGGTGATTACTTGGTTCATCTAAAATAAGTAAATCTGGCGCAGCTTGTAATGCGCAATATAGCAGTAAGCGCCTTTGTTGGCCGCCGCTTAATTCAGTCAGCTTGTGCTTTAGTGGTGCATCAATACCGAGGGTTAAAAGTTCTTGTTGGTAGCGTTGCTCGCACAACCAATCATCATTCACAGCGTTAAAGTCAGCTTCACAGCTGCTGCCTTGTGCAATACGCGCAAGTGCAGCCAGTTTTTTATCTATAGCGAGTAATTGTGCAATTGTTTGCGAAGCTGCGCTTTTGGGCTGCTCATTTACCTGTTGCTGTGAAATGAGTAACACATTGGCGCTAAATTCAACACTCCCAGCTGTTGGTTGGATCTTATTAGCTAGTATGTTTGCCAATAATGATTTACCGCTGCCATTAGCGCCGATGATTGCAGTGAGCTTTTCAGTGACTGAAAAATTAAGCTGCTTGAATTGGTTGTGACCATCAGGGTATTGAAAACCCAAATTGTGAACGTGTAATGTATGCATAATGCCTCTGGATAGTGCAGGGCATGGCGCGCAAAAATAGTATTTTTATACTGTGATAGGTCGAAATATGACGAATTTTGCGCCCACTAACCCTGTAAATTCAAATAAATAAAACGAATTTCAACAGGTGTTAGTTATTCATTAATGCGCAAACTCCATTAGGAAAGTGCGATTATCTTAAACAATAAAGGATAAGGTTGTCACGCTTTTATTTTTTAGAGGTGGTTTTAGCATATTAATAGTTTAGATAATCAACTGTTTATATTGAGACTATAGGGTATGATTATTGAAAGTGGCAGCTAGAGATGCAGGGATTCGTGAGGTATATTCAATTGTTTTGATTACTTGGCGATTAAGGTTTAATAGTAAAGGAGTGTTAAGTCGTGTCCGTAGATATTGTGAAAACGCAGGTGCCAGATAATAGTCAAATATCAAAAGTATTGCATGACGCTTATTTTTTTGATGTGTATTCATTTCACTCACATATTAAAAATAGAAGCTCACTGCAAGTGTGGTTAGATCATGCAGCTACCACACCTGCTTGGGTTAATTTTTTAATGGCAACTCGCAATAGAGTTGTTGGCCTTTTTGGTCTGAAAAACCTGGGTGCTTTAGGTGGTTTCGATTCAAGTAAACCAAAGAGTGATTATAAAGTTGGTGATAGGGTTGGTATATTTACCTTACTTTATTTAAGTGATGAAGAAGTTGTTTTAGGTGATTCAGATAAACATTTAGACGTGCAAGTTTCTATTTTTAGGGATGAGATACAAGGTAATTTCATTTCAATTTCGACAGTGGTTCATGTGCATAATTTTTTAGGTAAGCTTTATATGTTGTTTGTAAAACCAATGCATAAAATGATAGTACCGGCATCGATTAAAAGAGCCGAGCCCACGTCGGATAGTTAGGTTTGTAAACAGGTGGTTTATATTTTCAAGATACGGAATATTTATGCGTTATATTTTTACTTTATTATTTTTTATAATCTCATACAGCGCGCATAGTGAAGAGATTAAGCCTTTTACGTCAGATGGGTGCAGCGCTTTTCCTGATGGTACGTTTGAGCAAAAAGAGCTATGGCTAAATTGTTGTACAGAGCATGATTATGCTTATTGGCAGGGGGGCACGTATGAGCAGCGTTTAACAGCTGATCAGCAGTTACAACACTGTGTGGCTCAAGTTGGCGAACCTGCAATAGCACAGCTTATGTTAGCGGGTGTTCGAGTGGGAGGGAGTCCTTATTTACCAACATCATTTAGGTGGGGATATGGCTGGTCCTATCCACGCTGGTATCAGCCGTTAACCGATGATGAAAAACAGCAAATAAAACGATAAAAATAATGTTAATAGATAGAGAAACTCTTATATTTCTTCATCTTTAATTCAGATGATCTTGCTAGGCTAATAAATTTAATGAACAGCCTGTACTGTATATTATTAGTTAAAATGGCTTTATACCCAAGCCACCTCAAAATGCAGAATTCAGCGTTTCACAGGGGCTTAATATCAAGGCGTTGCTTTGCAACAATGGCAATCCCTTTTAAGAAGGAACAACGATGAGAGTAAGTGACTGTGAAACGCCCAATGGGTTGGTTTAAAAGCGATTTATACTGCGTTATTTTTATAAGGGATTGATTTTAAAAATAGAACCACTATTACTTGCAATCAATGCCTTGCCTAAATCGCTTTTAATTCCAACGACGCTCACATCTTGAGGTGGCTTGGGTATATATTTAACCTAATTAAGGAACTAACGTGTTAATAGCAGAGATAATAATAACCACTATTTTATTTATTTTTACTGTATTACCTATGTCTTATAGCCAGCATTACTTAGTGAGAAGTTGTGATTTTGTTCGCCTGCAGGTTTTTTATTTGGCGTTGTTTAACCTTGTTATAGTTATGTCGATGCTCCTTATTTTTGGTGGAGATTATTTGTGGTGGGCAGCAGTAGCGGTGGCTAACAGTATTATTGTTAGTGTTCAAGGTTGGTGGATATTTCCTTACACATGGTGCGCTGCGCATGAGGTTAAAAGTGCCCAAAGTAACGCGCAGCATAGTATTCGTATTATGTCAGCCAATGTATTAATGTCGAACCATAATAGTGATGCATTGCTAAAGTTAGTTGATAAGCATCAGCCCGATTTACTGATCACGCTTGAGTCAGATGATTGGTGGCAGCAAAAGCTCAGTGTGCTCAAAAAAGACTACCCTCATACAATTGATTGTCCAAAAGATAACCGCTATGGCATGCATCTATTTAGTAAATACAAAATTAAACAGGCGCAAATTTGTGAGCTTGTTGAAAGTGATGTGCCTTCAATTCACATTTTGTTTGTTAATGATGAGGGTTTAGAGATGCAAGGTCACTTCATTCATCCAGCACCGCCGAGCCCAACAGAAGAAGATTCCTCTCGCCCGCGAGATAGTGAGTTGATAATGGTGGCCAAAGCGCTTAAAGATGCTACGCGCCCTGTGATTGTCGCTGGAGATTTAAACGATGTGGCTTGGTCTCGCAGTACTCGTTTATTTATGCAAGTAAGTGGCCTATTAGATCCACGTAAAGGGCGTGGCTTTTTTAATACATTTCATGCGAGTTACTTTTTTATGCGCTGGCCGCTGGACCATCTTTTTCATAGTACAGGGTTTACCGTCAAGCGCATTAAGCGTTTGGCCAAGTATGGCTCTGATCACTTTGCGTTACTAACTGAGTTGGTTTATGAAGATATTGAGCAGCATTCAAATCTTGATGAGAATACCGAGTTAGAAGAGGATGTTGATGCATTAATGATGGAGCATTTAGATAAAGGCCAAGTGCCTACATTTTAAAGGGTGTGTCATTGTCGCAAAGTAATGCCTTGATATTAAACACCTGTGGAACGCTGCATTTTGCATTTTGCATTGTGAGGTGGCTTGAGTATATACATTAAGGTGATGGATGCATAAAAAAAGGGCCAATAAAGGCCCTTTGCAATGATGTAATCAATTAGCTAATCATAATTGTTTTAATATTTACAAATTCTCGTATGCCAAAACCGCCGTGTTCACGGCCGTGACCACTGTCTTTTACTCCGCCAAATGGTAAATTTGGTTGCGCTAAACCATAGCCGTTTATATTGATCATACCGGTTTCAAAATGATTTTTGGCAAGCTCAATAGCTTTGTTTTCATCTTTTGAGAAGATACCACCACCTAAACCATAACGTGAGTCGTTAGCGATACGCATAGCGTCTTGGTTATCTTTAGCTTTAATTAACGATGCTACAGGGCCAAAAAGTTCATCATCGTATGCGGGCATACCTGGCGATAAGTTTTCAAGTAGCGTGGGCGGATAGTAAAAACCCGTTTGCTCTGGAATGTTGCCACCTGCGACGACAGTAGCCCCTTTTGCAACTGATTCTTGCACTTGCTGATGAATTTGATCGCGTAAATCCTCACGCGCCATTGGCCCAAGGTTAGTCTCCTTATCCATCGGGTCGCCCATTTTCATGCTTTTAAGTTGCTTGCTGAGGGCATTTTTAAAGTCATCATAAAGGGCATCAACAACGACAAAGCGCTTAGCCGCCACACATGTTTGGCCATTATTTACCATTCGCCCTTGTAAGCAGGTTTTTACAGCAAGCGCTAAGTCTGCATCATCAAGGACTAAGTAGGCATCGTTACTTCCCAGTTCTAATACCGTTTTTTTAACGTATTTACCTGCACGTTCAGCTACTTTTTTACCTGTACCGTCACTGCCAGTAAAGGTCACGCCACGAATAGCTGGGTGGCTAATCAACTCGCTGGCAGTTTTACCGTCAATTAATAAATTAGTGAAGCAGTATTTTTCAAAGCCCGCTTCAATAAAGAGAGATTCGATTTTTTCAGCCATGCCAAATACATTACCGGCATGTTTAAGTACGGTAGTATTACCTGCCATTATGTTAGTTACAGCGTAGCGGATCACTTGATATAGTGGGAAGTTCCACGGTTGAATGCCCAATAAAACCCCGGTCGGTTGGTAAGTAATAATTGCTTTACCATTTTGCATTTGACGTGTTTCATCCGCTAACTGCGACGCGCCATTTTCAGCGGTATAACGACAAATTGCAGCGCATAGCTCGACTTCTTGTAAGCCTTGTGAATAGAGTTTACCCATTTCTAAAGTCATTAACTCGGCCAGTTGTTGTTTATTTTTTTCAAATATACTGGCAAGATTATTGAGTAAATCAGCGCGTTCAGAAAATGATGTTTGGCGCCATTTTAAAAAGGTATCGTGGGTTTTATCCACTGCTTGCTGTGCTTGCTCCAATGTTAGTAATGTATACTGAGCAATGGTTTCTTCAGTTGCCGGATTGATAGTGGTTACTGTGTTAGTCATACTTATCTCCTTACAAATCATGTGCAGAAGATATTGCAAAGCTAACGCCACTTTATTTTTTAGCTAAATAAGCTTTTTAACCACTTGTTAATAATGGGGTTTGTGTTTTGTTTGGTTTTATTTATATAAATTATTAAGTAGCTGTATTCTGTAAAAAATGCACGTAACAGAAAATGTTACAAGGAGAGTCTAATGATAAGGTCACTTTTTAATATTCCCCTTGCGCTTATTCAAGCGCCTATGGCCGGCGTGCAAGATGCAAAGCTTGCAGCAAGCGTGTGTGAAGCCGGTGGGCTTGGCTCATTACCATGTGCGATGTTAAGTGAGCAGCAACTTATAGCTCAATTAACTCAACTTACACAAATTACTAATAAACCTTATAACCTTAACTTTTTCTGTCATGCGCAATCAGATTATACGCCAATCCAAACACAGCAGTGGCATTGTCTTTTAGCTCCCTATTTTGCAGAGTATGGTGTTGATGAAAGAGCACTAAGTAGTGAGGCATCCCGACAGCCCATAACTCAAAAAATAGTCGATGTTATAGCCCCATTTAAGCCGCCAGTAGTGAGTTTTCATTTTGGTTTACCTGCAAATAATATAGTGCAACAAATCAAGAGTTGGGGGGGCAAAGTAATCTCAACCGCGACGACTCTCGACGAGGCTATTTGGCTTAATAACAATGGTGCGGATGCAATTATTGCGCAAGGTTTAGAAGCCGGAGGACATCGTGGGCATTTTTTATCAATGGATTTGAATTTACATAAAACAACCACAGAGCTTGTTAAAGAATGTGTAGCTAACGTGAGTGTTCCTATTATTGCTGCTGGCGGTATTGCTGATGCGGATGACGTACTGAATATGAAGCTACTAGGCGCCAGTGGTGTGCAGGTTGGTAGTGCTTATTTACTGTGTAATGAGGCAACAACATCTGCACTTCATCGTGATGCAATATTAAAGCAAGGCGATGGATCTACATCATTAACAACGTTGTTTTCAGGGCGTGTAGCCAGAGGCATTTGTAATCGTGTAATGAATGAACTCGGCTCAATACCTGAGCATGTTCCGCCATTTCCTTATGCAAGTATTGCAATCACGGCGCTTAGATCTAAAGCCGAGGAGCGTAAGGAAAGTGGTTTTTCACCGCTTTGGTGTGGGCAAAAGTATATTCCTCGAGTGAATGTGAGCGCAGCTGAAGTGTCGTTGGTATTAATGAGTAAGTGGTCTGTATAGATGCCACAATCACACATATTACCACTGGGCGATAGTAACCGTGAATTAGCGCATGCTTTGGCTGATAAATTAGCGGGGCGTTATCCGACAAAGCAATTTGAGCGTGATGACGTGTTAGTGCAGCAAGGGCAAAAACAATATTATGGGTATTTGTTACTTGATGGTGTGCTTGGGGCATTACATGCAACTGCTGATGGCGGTCAGAAGTGTAAAGAGTTTTATTTTAAAGACGAGTTTGCATTGCTATTTACTAATTGGCTAACGGATACAGATGCTTTTTATCAATTGAAAGTTATTAAATCTGCAAAAGTAATTGTTGTGCCACTTAGCCTTTTTACTCAGCCTGCATGGCAATGTTTAAAGCAGCAATTAATTACTCAACAGCTTATTTTTAAAGAAGCAAAAGAAGCATTTTTACTGCTCAATACACCTGAGCAGCGGTATTGTTATTTAGTGAACGAAAAACCTCATTGGCTTGCTCAACTGAATTTAACTGAAGTCGCACTGTATATTGGGATATCGGCTATATCATTATCAAGAATTCGTAAGCGCCTTAACTTAAGTTAAGGGGAAACGACATAAAGCTAGTTAGACTGCTGTTTTTACAGGAGTCGCTATGTTCATACTTTCACAATGTTTGGTTGCAGTTGCCACACTTTTAGATTTAGCATCGTTTCAATTTAAGTCCCGAAAACTTATATTACTGTGCTTGTTTAGTTCGGTGCTTTTAACTGCCACTCATTTTTTCTTATTGAATAAAATGAGTGCCGCTTTATTGATGCTGATTGCCGCTACACGATACTTTTACTGTATTTTTAACCGTAGCCAATGGGCGATGTTAGGGTTTATGTTATTAAGCTGTGTTGCCGTGGCTCTAAGTTGGCAAGATTGGCTGAGCGGTTTGGCGTTAATCGCAACCTTGATACAAACATTTGCTTCATTTCGACAGCGGGATGTATTGTTGCGACTATTTATGGTGCTCGGTACTGCTTTTTGGATAAGTCACAACATATTGGTGGGTTCACCTGTTGCGGTATTAATGGAGTGTTTATTTTTAATGAGTAACCTGATTGGGTTGTTTCGTTTTTATGTGCTGCCTAAGGATATTAAACCTGCAAGTTAGCAGGTTTAATTTTTATTCAGAGCATTAAAGTTTTTTTACAATTTCTTTTAGTAAGTAAGTTTCGCGGATAATTGATAGCCCTTGTTTATCGCTGTTGGCCAGTGTGCGCTCGTTGTGGGCTATGGCCTCATGAATATCAACCCACTTAGCAACCATGCCATTTTGCTGCTCGTAATGCTCAAGCTGCGATTGTCCTAACTGCGCATCAATACTGCAAAAATAACAGTAAGATTTAATGTTTATAACGTCAAAGTCATCTTTGTACCAAGGCCTAAATTCTTCGTATAAACCAAACTCACCAAGTACTTTAATATTTTGGGCGCCGGTTTCTTCTTGTAGCTCGCGGATAAGCCCTTGCTCAATAGTTTCATCTTCGTCAATGCCGCCGCCGGGTAGGCTGTAATCTTCATAGCGTTTAGTAAACATAAGCAAAATAGTATTATCACGTAGGACAATTGCGCGACCCGTTAAGCGAGTAAACTGCGTTGAAGTTGCATTACTTATACTCGGGTGGATTGCTGTTTTTAATAAGCGCATAGAGTTCCTTGTTTAAATTTAAAAAAATACCTTATTAAGTAAACCAATTGTATCAGTTAAGCGTACATATATAGTTAAGTGCGTATTCTATGTCATAAGAGAAAGTCAGAACCTTTTATTTATTTATTAGGGTGCGTAGAATAGGAAAAAAATCATAGGGATTTAAAATGTTAAACATACTTTTAGTCGATGATGACGCCGAGTTTAGTGATGTTGTATGCCATATAGTTGAATTTTTAGGTCATAACATTGATACCGCAGCCAATTTGGCAGAAGCAGAACAATGGTTTGTTAATAATACCTTTGACCATGTTTTTTTAGATTTTATGCTGCCAGATGGCAGCGGTTTGCATTTGGTTGAGCACTTAAAAAGTATTGGGCAAACTCCAAAGATCACGTTAATTTCTGGTCATCCTTCAGTTAAAGGTAAATTAGCTGAGATGTGTGAGCCTAACGTAGGGCATTTGGTTAAGCCTTTGCAGCGCGAAGATATTGAGCGAGTACTTAACCCTAAAAAGAAAGCAAATAAGAAAAAAGCAAAGCCGAGCATTGAAAAGCACTTTGGTACGCTAATCGGCGAATCTGAAGTGATGAAGAGTTTGTATACCATGATTGAACGCGTTGCGAATACAAGCGCAAATGTGATGTTAATGGGAGAAAGTGGTGCAGGTAAAGAGGTAGTCGCTCAGGCTATCCATAATGCCAGCCAATGTGAGGGGCCGCTTGTGGCAACCAACTGTGGTGCTTTATCAAAAGAACTAATAGGCAGCGAACTGTTTGGCCATGAAAAAGGGGCATTTACAGGGGCTATCGCCCGTAAAGAGGGGGTGTTTGAGCAAGCAGCAACAGGAACCTTATTTTTAGATGAAGTAACTGAAATGCCTATTGATATGCAGCCAAATTTACTGCGTGTTCTAGAAAGTAGAAAGGTTACACGAGTAGGTGGAAACCGTGAGCTACCTGTTGATTGTCGTGTTATATCAGCTACCAACCGTTCGTTAACTGATTTGGCGCAAAACAATGTTATTCGTGAGGATATTTACTTCAGGTTGGCTGTGTTCCCTATCGATATTCCAGCATTGCGCGAGCGCAAGGAAGATATAGAGCTACTTGCTAAAGCTTTTTTAGAGCAGTTAAATGATGAAAATGGTACTGATTTCAACTGGCAAGCAAGCCAGTTAAAAGAGCTTGAAAGCTATGATTGGCCGGGTAATGTACGAGAATTACGCCATGCAATCCATCGTGCCTTTATAATGAGCGATCCAAAAGGGAAAGTAATTACGTTACCAGGTAATTTAGAATCGCCTTTTTCACGTGCAAATAAGCAAACCCAAGCTAATCAGGTTAGTGCCGGTCAAACTATTGAGGAAGTTGAGAAAGAGCTGATCCACGCGACTTTAGATAAAGTACAAGGCAATAAGACTTTGGCGGCTCAAATGCTAGGGATCAGTACTAAAACACTTTATAACCGGCTAAATGCTTACGGCGGCATAGGTGAATACAAGTAAACAAGGTAATCATAGAGGGCAATATGAGTGATAAAGAACCTTTAAATAAATTAGTTCATGATGCGCGTGCACCACTTAATCGTATATCAATGAATGCAGAACTGATAAAGCTTGTGCTAGAAAATGACATGCCTAAAGATAAGGCAATTGCTGCACTAGATAAAATCATCAGTAATTGTCAGCAATGCAGTGATAGCTTGCAAAAAATTAGTGATACGCAATAAAGCATATAGGAAATAAATACGCGTGAAGAAACAGCAAGGAAAAACAAACATAGTATGGGCAAGTTTTATCGCCGTTGTGCTCTGTATTATTGTAGGTAATGCTTTTTTAGCATTGAACACAATTCAAAGTTTAACTAAAACACAAGGCAGTTTAGATAACACAAACTCATTGACAGCTGCAATAGAACAGCTTCATTTATCCGTTGTGCAAGCTGAATCCGGTCAGAGGGGTTACTTACTGACAGAGAAAGAAGATTACTTGCTTCCTTATTTTGATGCGATCACTCAGTTAGAGTCACAAACTGAGCATTTGAAGTCATTGCGATCAGAAATTGATGAGCAAGCTCAGCATATAGCTGAATTATTTTTATTGGTTGACGCTAAAATTAAGGAGCTAAAGCTTACTGTTAACTTGGCTCAAGATGATAAGGAGCGCCGTGCATTAGGTATACTTAATACTGATAGGGGCCGAGAACTTTATAAAGAAATTAGAGCGCTTGTAACAAAAATTCAAGATCGTGAAATTATTTTTAAAGCGCATTTATTTGCAAAGTTAAGGCAAATTAAAAATGAAGCAAAAATAACGTTTGCGATTACAGCGATTACGAGTGCTTTGTTAATTATCGGCATGTTTATTTTGACGCGGTTAAATTTGCGAAATGAAGCTAGGTATCGCTTAAAACTTGAACATCAAAATGAAACACTCGCAAACAAAGTTAACGAGCGCACGCAAGAGCTTACGTTGTACTCAGATGAGTTGAGTCGCAGTAATCGAGAGCTTGAAGACTTTGCATTTGTGGCAAGTCATGATTTGCAAGAACCCCTGCGAAAAATTCAGGCATTCAGCGACCGCTTGGAAACAATGTATAAAGACGAGTTAGGTGAAAAAGGCATTGATTACATTGGCAGAATGAAAAATGCGGCGCAGCGTATGTCAAATCTAATCAACGATTTGCTAGAGTTTTCACGTGTAACAACACGTGGTAAGGACTTTACAGACACTGACTTAAACATTGTGATGACTGAGATATTAAGTGATTTAGAAATTGCGATAAAAGAAAGTGATGCACAAGTTAGCGTAGCTGAAATGCCCATTATTAAGGCTGATCCAAGTCAAATGCAGCAGTTGTTTTTAAATTTAATATCTAATGCAGTTAAATTTAGGCGGCCAAATGAAGCGCCTGTAATCACTATTGAACATGAGCATTATAGTGAATTTAGCGATGACCATAATACTGAGTTATCGTGGCAAATTATTAGGGTTTCAGATAACGGCATTGGCTTTGAACCCGAATATACAGATAAGATTTTTGTGCCGTTTCAGCGTCTTCACGGGCGATCGCAATACAAAGGCACTGGTATTGGTTTATCTGTGTGTCGACGTATAGTTGAGCGCCATGGTGGCACAATAACTGCAAAAAGCGAAAGCGGCGAGGGTGCAACCTTCGTCATAAAATTACCTGTGGAAAGTGAGCTTTTCACACTGCAAGGAGAGGCGTAAATGCCATTCACTAAAGTAAAACCAATTACGATATTAATGGCTGATGACGATGAAGATGATCGTTTACTAGCACAGGATGCATTAGCCGAAAGCCGCGTACTTAACGAGCTATACTTTGTTGAAGATGGCGTTGAGCTTTTAGAGTACCTTGAGCGCAGAGGAAAGTTTGAAAGCAAAGAGTCGTCACCACGACCGGGCTTAATTTTATTAGACCTGAATATGCCTCGTATGGATGGTAGAGAAGCTTTACAAGCAATTAAGGCTAACCCTAATTTAAAAGGGATCCCAGTTGTTATTTTGACCACATCTAAGCAAGAAGAGGATATGGTAAAAGGTTATGATCTAGGTGCTGCTTCATACATTACTAAGCCTGTCACATTTGAGGGGTTGGTTGAATTAATGAAAACGTTAGGAAAATATTGGGTAGAGTTTGTTGAGCTGCCGAGTACTTTTAACGATTAATAATAGACACACCCAAACGCCTTAAAAAATAACCGCTTTGATTAAGAGTCGTAAATGTTGTTTTGAGGTGTTTAGGTTTGAGCCTACTTAGATATGTTTAAGTGGGCTTTTTAGCATAGGGAGATATTATGTTAACTAAAGCAACCAAATTGCTGCTTGTTGAAGATGATGAAGATGATTATATACTCACTTGTGATTATCTAGAGCAGTTAAGTGCGCATACGTTTGACATAGAGTGGATCAGTGATCCTCTGAGTGCTGTTGAAGTACTAAGCAAAAACGAACATGATATTTGCCTCCTTGACTACCGGTTAGGTGCATCAGATGGGTTAACAGTATTAAAACAAGCGGTAGAAAATGGGTTTGCTGGCCCAATAATCATGTTAACGGGGCAATCAGATGATGCGCTAGATTCAGCTGCACTTGATGCCGGAGCCGTTGACTACCTTGTAAAAAATGAGATGAGTAGTAGCCGGTTTGCACGTTCAATTCGTTACGCGTTAGCTCGACGTGATGTTGAAGATGAACGTTTAGAACGATTAAAAGCAGAGGCAGAAAACCGCTCGAAAGATCGCTTTTTAGCGCACTTAAGCCATGAATTACGTACGCCATTATCGTCTATTTTGGGGTACACTGAGTTACTTATGCAAAGTGACTTTAGTGAGCATGCGAATAACGAATTGGGGGTGATTTATCGTAACGGTAAGCACTTACTTAGTTTGTTAAATGATGTGCTTGATTTATCAAAAATAGCTGCAGATAAACTTGAACTCAGCTGCAGTAATGTAAACTTAGATAGCTTAATGGCTGATGTATTTACCTTGATGCGCGTATCGGCGTTGGATAAAGGGTTGTCTCTTCGATTTGAGTCACTGCAACCTCTGCCGTTGATTATTAATATTGATGCGACACGGTTTAGACAAATTCTGATTAATATTGTCAATAATGCTATTAAATTCACTGATGAGGGTGAAATTGTTGTTAGAGCCTGGACCGAGGTGGTTAATAATCGGGAAATGCTATTTTTTAGTATAAAAGATTCAGGAGTTGGTATAGCATCTGAAAAACAAGCCTTAATATTTAAACCATTTGAACAAATTGCGGATGTAGAGTCTAGATCTGTTGGTGGTGCAGGCTTGGGCTTGGCGATATGCTCTGAGTTATTAAGTAGAATGCAAGGAAGCATATCTTTGGAGTCCGCTATTGGTAATGGCTCTAAATTCACTATTTCTCTCTATCCTGGCAATATTGAGGGAGTTGAACGTGAGCTTCTTAAACTTGATTTAACGCCAAATATGCAGCATAAAACCGCGCCATGTCAGGTTACTGGTCGAGTATTAGTGGTTGATGATTTAAGAGATTTACGGGTTTTAGTTGGCCATATGATCTCCTCCGCAGGGGCTAAAGTAGACTATGCGGAACATGGAAAACAAGCGCTTGATAAGGTTAGTAAGGCGCAACAAAATGGCACCCCTTTCGACATTATATTTTTAGATATTCATATGCCAGTTATGGGTGGAAAAGAGGCAACAATAGAGCTCAGGAAAATGGGTTTTAAGGGAGCTATTATTGCTCTGACTGCCGCTACAATGAAAGGAATACACAGTGAGTTATCCGCATTAGGCTTTAATGATGTGATCGGTAAGCCAGTAGATTCAACTTTATTGTATCAGTGTTTGCAAGATAAGCTTATAAATAATAATCAACCCGAAGAAACAGCGATAAAGCATAAAGTAAGTGAAAGTAGTGCACGCTTTTTATTAGTTGAAGATGATGCTGATGCTGCGCAAATAACTCAACTATTACTGGAAAGCTTAGGAGTCGAAACGCTGATCGCATCAAGCTATGCTCATTGTCTTGCGGTTTTAAAAAGTGATAGCCAGTTTGATAAAGTACTGCTTGATATGCATTTACCAGATGGCAGCGGTTTGGAGCTGGCCAGCTATATAAAACAACATTATCCAAAAATACAGCGGGTAATTGTCAGTGGTATGGAGCCAGATCCTGTGAAAATTAAGCAGTTGGAAATAGAACAAGTACTGTTAAAGCCGATTAATTTATCGTTGTTAACAGACCTGATTAATGTTTGACATAAAGGAATATCTTTAATGAATACAATATTGTGTGCTACTGAGTCAATTAGTCCGAATAAAGTTGTTTGTGTAGGACGTAACTTTGCAGCTCATATCGCAGAGCTTGGCAATGAAACGCCCACTGAACTGTTACTTTTTATAAAACCAAATAGCGCAATTAGTACTAATTTAAAAAGCCACCATAACGATGATGAATTGCATTTTGAGACCGAACTGTGTTTTTTAGTACAAAATAATCGCCTTGCGGCAGTTGGAATTGGACTTGATTTAACAAAGCGCGATGTGCAAACACATTTAAAGAGTAAAGGGCTGCCATGGGAGAGAGCTAAAGCATTTGATGGTTCTGCTGTATTTAGTGAGTTTGTGCTAATAGATGACAGTAAAGCCGCATTTAGTTTTAGCTTGAACATCAATGGTCAGGTACAACAACAAGGTGATTGTGAGCTGATGATCACAAAACCAGATGCTATTTTTGCGCAAATTAGTGAGTTTATGACTTTGCAAGATGGCGATATTATAATGACTGGTACGCCTGCAGGTGTCGCAGTGGTAAATGCGGGATCTGAGTTTGTAGCTCAACTGTATTTATCGCAGCAGTTATTATTAGAGCAGCGCTGGTTAGCCGTTTAAATTTACCTTGAGTATAGGACTGAGATGGTTTTAGCATAACAAAAGCCCAATGATTTATTGGGCTTTTTAGTGGCTGTTTAAAATGGCATTGGGTATTGTCTAAAAACAGTACCTATATCGGTAAGCGCTTGTTCGCTTAGTTCAATATTAAATGCAGCAATGTTATCTTTTAGCTGGGCCATAGTTGTTGCGCCAATAATTGATGACGATACACCATCCACTTGGTCGCACCATGCTAGCGCCAATTGTGCCGCTGACATTTTATATGTTTTAGCGATTTCTACATATTGGCTTATTGCCTGTTGTGATTGTGGGGTATCACGAAATAAGCCATTGCGTTGCATTAGCGTCCAGCGGCTTCCCTCTGGGCGTGCGCCATTAAGGTATTTACCGCTAAGCATGCCGCCAGCCAGCGGTGACCATGGTAGGTATGCAATATCTTCATGAATACATTGCTCTATTAGATAGGGCCAATCTTTTGCGTGGAGTAGGCTAAATTCATTTTGAATAGAGGCCATGCGCGGTAGGTTATGCTCTTCGCTTAAACGTAAAAACTGACTAATGCCCCACGGTGTGTCGTCAGAAAGCCCACAATGCTTGATTTTACCTGCTTTTACACAGTCATTGAGCCCTTCTAAAATATCGAGCATACCGGCAGTGTGCTGCTCTGTATTGGCGTCACTAAAGCGGATCATACCGGGCCATTGTTTACTAAAATGGGGGGATTGTCTGTTTGGCCAATGTAGTTGGTATAAGTCAATTACGTCGGTTTGTAAGCGTTGTAACGAATTATCAACCGCATTAATGATTGCTTGGCGCGTAATGTCGCCGCCATCACGGACCCAAGAAAGACCGTTACCTGCAATTTTAGTTGCCAGTACAATGTCATCACGTTTACTTTTATTGCGTGATAACCAGTCGCCAATTATTTGCTCTGTTTTACCGTATGTATCAGGAGTCGGCGGTACGGCATACATTTCAGCCGTATCGATAAAGTTAACGCCTTGCTCTAGAGCATAAGCAATCTGCTCATCCGCATCCGCTTGGGTGTTTTGTACGCCCCAGGTCATGCTTCCTAAGCATACCCGTGACACATTGATACCACTGCGACCTAGTGGGCTATAACGCATAATAAATCCTTATTTTTAATTTAATCTCGTGAATAAGTATGAAGTGCGGCCAATAATGGTTCACTCAATAGCGCTTTTTTACCCGTTTTAAAGTTAAACATGACAACTTGTGAAGAACCTAACGTGGTGACTGCATTTTGCTGTTGGCTAAATACGCTGTAATGCATCATAAAACGATCAGCCTGTATGTCACTAATGGTTACGCCAACCAGTACTGTATCAGGAAATGTTACTGGGCGTTTATACCGTGCATTGTTTTCACTTATTACAGGTCCAATCCCTGTGGTTTGCAAATCTTCTAATAAATTTATTTGATTAAAAAAATCAATGCGGGCAGTTTCGAAGTACCGAAAATAAACGACGTTATTAACATGTTGTAAGGCATCCATTTCACCCCAGGCGACATTAATTTGAGTATGAATAGGGTATTGTTTTATAAATGATTGCATTGACTATGACCCGTAAAAACTAAAAACCTAGGTTAGCAATTGCGTGGCGGTAGCTCAAGATAATTAGAATAATGAGGGAAATGTGCTAAGTTTAATGACTAACGTTGACATAAAGAGTCTAGCTGAATTTAAAGGAGATAATAATGAATATACCTACCAACAAAGCTATAAAATGGTTAGCGCTATTGGCGGTAATTTGTTTAGCCTTCGTGTGTTATGCAATGGGGAATGCCTCAGGCGCAATTGCATTGGTGATCCTTGGTTTTGTACTTGAAGGTGCGTTTTGGTTGTTTGGCAGCCGTTTATTTAATCGTAAGAAATCGTCACAAGAAGAATCATCTCCCTCATGACTTGCTAATAGATCAAAGTTAATTAATAATGACTGTTTATTTATACAGTTGTTTGGTTGGGGAAATGAAAAAGTTTATTCATATCGACATGGATTGCTTTTATGCTGCCGTTGAAATGCGAGACAATCCTGCGCTTGCTAACGTGCCATTAGCGATTGGTGGTAATAGCCGCCGTGGCGTGCTTTCTACAGCAAACTATATAGCGCGTGAGTATGGTGTACGTTCAGCTATGTCAAACTACCGAGCCAAACAATTATGCCCAGATTTAGTGATTGTACCAGGACGAATGCACGTTTATAAACATGCTTCAGAGCAAATACGTGCCGTGTTTCAGCGTTATACAAACCTTATAGAACCTCTCTCTTTAGATGAAGCTTACCTTGATGTTACCGACAGCACGCCATGTCATGGCAGTGCGACTTTAATGGCGCAACAAATACGCGCTGATATTTATGCCGCCACGGGTTTAACTGCATCGGCTGGGATCGCTCCTATTAAATTTATTGCTAAAATTGCCAGTGATGAAAATAAACCAAACGGCCAATTTGTTGTATTACCAGATCAAGTTGATGCGTTTTTAGCTCAGTTACCACTGGGTAAAATACCGGGCGTGGGAAAAGTTACGCTGGAAAAGCTTAATTTAAAAGGGCTATATACAGGCGCCGATGTATGCGCTAAAGGCGTTAATTGGATGCAGCAACATGTGGGGAACTTTGGCGTTTCACTTTATCAAAAGTGCGCAGGGCTTCACATTGGCTGTGTATCTACAAATCGTGTGCGTAAATCATTAAGTGTGGAACATACATATGAATATAACAAAACTAATCTACAAGAATGTCTTGAGCAGTTACCGTTATTGTTAGAAGAGTTAACGCGGCGCTTAACTAAGCAAGGTTTAGATCAGCGAATTAGTAAACTGAGTGTTAAAGTAAAGTTTGCCAATTTTGTCGTAACTTCTGCCGATCAAGCCTACCATCAATTAGATAGCAGCATTTTTACCGAGCTATTGAGTAAAGCTTATCAACGTGGTGTACAACAACCCGTTAGGTTACTAGGCATTGGTGTTGGAGTGAAAAGTGAGCCTCAACAGCATGTGCAATTGAGCATATTAGACTAAAGGTTTACAGTCAGCGTTGTTTAAATATTGTTAGTGTAGATGATGGGAGATAAAACATTGTTTTTAAATACGCAATAGTTTGGTTGCTTCCTAATTAATAATAATTTTAACTATAAGAGAGAAGGCTATGCAATCGGTTGTTATTGTACTGCTGGGTATGGTTGGGATGCTTTTTGGCTGGTTTGTTTATTCTAAATTTATCGCCGAGAAGATTTTCAAAATGGATGACAGCTTTGTCACGCCAGCCCATGAACTTGAAGATGGTGTGGACTATGTGCCCACTAATAAAGTCGTCCTTTGGGGACATCACTTTACCTCTGTTGCAGGTGCTGCACCTATTGTTGGTCCTGCTATTGCTGTTTACTGGGGTTGGGTGCCTGCGGTTTTATGGGTTGTTTTTGGAACAATATTCTTTGCGGGTGTGCACGATATGGGCGCACTTTGGGCAAGTGCGCGTAACAAAGGTAAATCAATGGGCGCATTGTCTGAAAGCGTGATTGGTAAGCGTACGCGTGCATTATTTATGATTGTGGTTTTTTTAGTGCTACTAATGGTTAACGCGGTATTTGGGGTGGTGATTGCTAAATCATTTATCAGTAGTCCTAATGCTGTTTTTCCTGCTTGGGCCGCAATTGTAGTGGCATTGGTTATTGGTCAGTTATTGCGTAAAAAAGTATCGCTAATACCGCTTTGCTTTATTGGTGTTGGAATTTTGTATTACACCATTTACCTGGGCAGCAGCATGCCAATTTCATTACCTGATGAATTATTTGGTTTAAGCGCAAATGCTAACTGGATTATAATTTTATTTGCCTATGCAGCAATTGCGTCATTGTTACCTGTATGGATGCTATTACAGCCTCGTGACTTTATTAATGGTATGCAACTGCTTGTAGGTTTAGTGTTGTTATATGGTGCAGTATTTATCTCTATGCCAGACATTACAGCGCCGGCATTTAATACCCAAGTTGCGATGGACACACCCAGTATAATCCCACTGTTATTTGTAACAATCGCGTGTGGCGCGGTATCAGGCTTTCACGGCATTGTGTCCTCTGGTACTAGCTCTAAACAGCTTAATAAAGACAAAGATGCCCGTTTTGTGGGTTACTTAGGGGCTGTTGGCGAAGGTATGCTTGCACTTATTACGTTAGTCGCTGTAAGTGGTGTTGCACTGGCTGTATCCCCTGAAAAGTGGCATGAAATATATAGTCACTTAGGAGCTGGCAGTGTAGGTGCATTTGTTAATGGTGGCGCAAACTTAATTGAAAGTGGCTGGGGTATCTCACACGAAATAGCGTCTACTTTACTAGCCGTTATGGTTGTACTTTTTGCTGGTACAACCATGGATTCTGGGGTTCGCTTACAGCGCTATATTATCCAGGAGTGGGGTGATATTTATAATATTAAGATTATAAAAAATGGCGTTATTGCAACGCTGTTAGCTGTCGTTTGCTGCTTGTTATTAGCATTTGGTGCTGGTGGCGCTGATGGAAGTGGCGGTATGATTATTTGGCCATTATTTGGATCAACTAATCAGATTCTTGCAAGCTTAACGTTATTAGTCATTTCTGTGATGCTTATTAAAGCAAACCGTCCAGCTAAGTACACATTGATCCCTATGAGTTTTGTATTAGTGATGGCCTTTTTTGCAGGTGTAATAAAGCTGGGTGAATACTATCAACAAGGTAATTGGTTGCTCGTGACGCTTGATGTTGTGGTATTGGTTATCAGTGTATTAGTGATGCTTGAGGCATGGTCTGTAATTGCTAAGCACCGAGCAGAGAGTAAATCAGCAAGTAGTGAATAGATGATTTATTTTACACTGTAACCACAAGTTGCCAGCGGCGTATTAGCTTGTCTCGCTTTGCTGGCAATGGGTACTTAAATAAATGATAATAAGGTCCTATTTTTTGACAACAGGACCTTTTTTATGGCATATCCTCACGCAGTTGCAGCAGCAACATTTGATGACGCAGCACATGATGCGTTAATTATTATCGGTAATGACTTCTCACACTTAGCTGATAGCTCATTAAGCCAGTCAATTGCAGCGCAGATGGCTGTAGATGCACGCATTGGCAAACAAGTTACCCTATTAGTAATCGATTCTAAGCGCGTTATTTTAGCCCCTACGGGTCCGCTTAATCGTGATTACGACGACGTACGCCGTTATTTTGATGCAGCGAAACTTGCGATTAATGAAGCTAAGGCATCAGGCTGCACACAGCCTGCTATTTATTTACCGCAAGCAAGTCAAGAAAGCCGTTATCAATATGCCCTTGAAGTTGCTTATTTAGGTGCTTGCCAAGCCTTGTGGCAACCACTTGAAGCGCGTGAGTTTCATGGTCAAAACATTGAACCAATTACTCAAATTACTTTAATTGGTGCAAATGAAAAAACGGCGAAAGCTGTTGATGCCATGGCCGCTGGCCAATATGCGGCTCGCGATCTATGTGGTACCGAGCCTGAACGTATGGCGCCACCGCGCTTTGCTGACTACTGCGTTGATTTATTCAAAGGCAGTAATGTGAGTGTTGAAGTGATTTCTGATATCGCAAAAATTGATAAAGATTACCCAATGTTAAGTACTGTTGCGCGTGCATCTTATGCCGTTGAGCGTCATCATCCACGCGTGGTTAAACTTGAGTATATTCCGCAAGGTGATGTTACTCGTACGCTGATGTTTGTTGGTAAAGGCTTGGTTTACGATACAGGCGGTGCAGACTTAAAAGTAGGCGGTTACATGGCTGGTATGAGCCGTGATAAAGGTGGTGCAGCTTCTGTTGCTGGCCTTATGAAATCAGTTGCTGATTTTCAGCCTCAAGGCGTAAAAGTAATTGCCTACTTGGCCGTTGTACGTAATTCAATTGGCTCAGATTGTTTTGTACCAGATGAAATAATTACTAGCCGTGAAGGTGTACGTGTACGTATTGGTAATACGGATGCAGAAGGCCGCCTAGCAATGGGGGATTTACTCAGTGAAATGAAAGATTTAGCGAAAGGCGAAGTGAACCCTGAGTTATTCACTGTCGCCACGTTAACAGGCCACGCTGCACGTGCGATGGGCCCTTACAGCGCGTATGTTGAAAATGGACCAGCACGTGCTGCAAATGTGTCGCGCAAGCTAGCTGATTGTGGTGATTTATGGGCTGATGGCGCAGAAGTTTCGCGTAGTCGCCGTGAAGATTATGACTTTATCAAGCCACGTACACTCGCTGATGATGTGCTTTCAAGTAATAATGCAGCTTCAGCTGTCACAGCCCGTGGGCACCAGTTCCCGATGGCATTTTTAGCTGTTGTTGGTGGCCTTGATAAACACGGTACTGATTCTGCAGAGCCAATTCCATACGTTCACATGGATATTGCTGGCAGTGGTGTTGAAGGTGGTGACTGGCAGCATGGTAAACCAACTGCGGCGGGCTTAAGTAGCTTATTCGCACGCTATTGCCTATAACATTCACAATTATACAAAAAAGCCTCGTATGATAATGTAACGGGGCTTTTTTGTGTCTATTTATTTAGAGGGAGTCCATATAAGAGCCTAGAACTAATCAAGTTTAAATCGGTTAACGACCTCGGTAAGAGCTTGACTGCTGCGCTTTAAGTTATCACTCGCGCCAGAGAGTTGCGATGTGTTAGCTAGAGATTGTTCAGTTGATTGCGATAATTCACCAATGCGTAAATTCACCTCATCTGCAGCACTTGATTGTTGCTCAGTAGCACGAGCGATCTGGCCGTTCATATCGGTGATCACTGATACTAAACGCTCAATCTCACTTAGCGATATGTTGGCTGTTTCTGCTTGCTGCACTGTATTTGTTGATAACTGCCGACTTGCGGTCACGGCATCAACAGCCGCTTGTGCGCCTGTTTGCAGTTTGGCTATCATAGCCTGAATCTCATCGGTACTTTTACCTGTGCGGCTAGCGAGAGTACGAACTTCATCGGCAACCACCGCAAAGCCACGACCTTGCTCTCCTGCGCGAGCTGCTTCAATTGCTGCATTTAAGGCAAGTAAATTGGTTTGTTCAGCAATTCCTCTGATCACATCAAGTACAGAGCCAATATTGTTAGTTTCTTGCGCTAAATCAGCAGTTACTTGGCTGACCGTTTCAATGTTTTTGGATAAAGTTTCGATGGCTTGGATTGTTTTAGCAACCACATTTTTACCGTCAGATGCGTTGCTTGCGGCTTGTGATGCTGCTTGCTCGGCAGCTTCCGCATTACGGCTTACATCATGTATTTGGTGGGTCATTTGCTCCATTGCAGTAGCAACTTGGGTTGAGCTATCGTTTTGTAACTCTATAAATGAGTGGTTTGTTTTACTGGCATCGTCTACGGTGTGAGCATGCTGGTTTACTTCATTTGCATTATGAGCGACTTGCTTGAGTGACTCGCGCATTTTTTTTGTATACAAGTTGAAGTAACGAGATAGGCGTGATACTTCATCATTGCCACTTTCATCCAGTGTTTGGGTTAAGTCGCCTTCACCTTGAGATATGTCTTTCATCATATCGGCTGCAAGCTGCGTAGGACGTAAAATGCTGCGACCAATAAAATAACTTAAACTAATTAACAATATAATAATGATGCTGGCATTAATAATCATTAGGCTTTTTAATGAAGCGAACGACTCATCAATTGTATCGATATACACACCCGATCCAATAATCCATTGCCAAGGCGTAAAGCCTTTTACATAAGCAATTTTATCAACGGGTTTATCTTTACCTGGTTTGGGCCATTTGTAAGGGACATAGCCACTGTCATGTTGTTTTACAATATTAACCATTTCAACAAACAGACGCGTACCATCAGGATCTTTTGTTTCAGATAGCGATTTACCGTTTAACTGTGGTTTTATTGGGTGCATAACCATCGCTGGTTGAAAGTCATTAATCCAGTAGTAGTTACTGTCGTCATAACGCATAGCTGCAATGGTTTCTAGTGCTCTAGCTTGTGCTTGAGATTCGCTCAGAGAGTTATTGAGCTGCAATGAGTGATAATGCACAATAATACTATGGGCAGTCTCGACTAGATTTTTAGTTTTTATATATTGCTCAGTTTTGAGCGAACTATATTGCTGAGCGAGGCTGGTGACACTTAATAGTATTAACCCAACGACTACGACACCGACAAGCATAGCCAAACGCTGAAAAATTGTAAAGCGACGTAGATACGACATAGTACTTCCTTAGTTAGGCCGCAATTATTGCGAGTACTATTAAGCGTAGTAAAAAAAGAGTAGAAATCTAGTTAAGGTATTCTTTTCTTAATCGAATCAAGGGTTTTATAGCGTTTATTATTAAGCATAAAAAAGGCTGATTTTGCAATCAGCCTTTAGTTATTAAATTACTAATACGTTTTATTTAACATCAAAATGACGATTAAAGAAGCTGGTAATGGTTTGGTGCAAATGTGTTTGCACATTTTTACCACGAAGGCTGTGTTTTGAGCCTGGGTAGGTCATCATTTCAAACTGCTTTTCGTTATCTTGTAATTGCTTAAATAACTTTGTTGCATGCGTAAACAGCACGTTGTCATCAGCCATACCGTGATAAATCATTAATGGACCTTTTAAGCCATCTGAATATGGGAATACAGCGCTGTCCGTGTAGCCTTTTGCATTAGTGTTTGGGTGACCTAAATAACGCTCAGTATAGTGAGTATCATATAATGCCCAATCAGTTACTGGCGCGCCCGATACACCTGCTTGAAAGTAATCACCGGCTTTAAACATGGTCATTAGCGCCATGTAGCCGCCGTAGCTGTGACCATAAATACCAATACGTTGTGGGTCTACATAATCAAGCGTTCGTAAAAATTCAACGCCTTTAATTTGGTCTGCCACTTCTACAACACCCAAGTTTTTATAAATAGCGTCTTCAAACTTTTTACCTCGATTGTACGAGCCTCGGTTGTCTAATTGAAAAATGACATAGCCTTGTTGCGCCATATATTGGAAATACAGGTTTTTACTGCGCCAGCTATTAGTAACACGCTGTGCATGAGGACCGCCGTACACATTAACAATAACAGGGTGTTTTTTGCCATTGTTAAGATCACTTGGTTTGAATAAGCGATAATGCATTATTTGGCCATCTTCAGCTTTTAATGTGCCGTATTCTGGCTCAGCAAGGTCAGCTAGGTAAGGTGTAAGAGGGTGGTTTTTATCAAGCTTATTTTCTTCAAGCCACGTAATAAACTCACCATTTACTTTACGCAGTGCAGCAGAATTTGGTTTATTTACAGACGAGCTATTATCAATAAAGGTTTTGTTGTCTTTTGCCAGTACAACTTTATGGTATGCACCTTGTTCAGTGATACGTTTAATATTACCTTTTTTAAATAATGGTACGCTGTATAAATGACTTTCAAGTGGCGTGTCTTTTCTGCCTGCAAAATACACGACGCCTTTTTTCTCATCAACCCCTTTTAGTCCATCTACAACCCATTCGCCATCTGTAATTTGACGAACTAATTTACCGTTGGTACGGTACAAGTATAAATGTTTAAAGCCGTTACGCTCTGATGCCCATACAAAATGTTTTTTATCGTTTAAGAATTGCAGGTCAAAATGCAGGTTGATCCAGGTATCACTGGTCTCGGTCAATGCAACTTTTTGATTCTTGGTCTCGCTGTTATAAAAACGCAGTTCTAGTTTTTGCTGAGAACGATTTTGCCATTGGTAAGCAAGAGTTTTATCATCTTTTAGCCAATTAGCACGGGCGATATAAATATCTTCGTCTTTGCCTAAATCAATCCAATCAACGGCTTGATCATTGAGGGATACGACGCCCAATTGGATTTTAACGTTGTTAGTCCCTGTAAATGGGTAGCGTTGGTTAAACAACTTAACTTCTTCTGCGTAAATTTCGTTACGGATCGCTTCTTTTACTGGGCTTTCGTCAATGCGAGTAAAGGCAATTTTAGATTCATCACCCGACCACCAGTAACCCGTCATACGGCTCATTTCTTCTTGCGCAACAAACTCAGCCATGCCGTTTTTGATTACGCCGCCGCCATCTTTGCTAAGCTGAATTTCTTTACCTGATGTAAGATTTAACGCATACAAGTTTTGTTCACGAATAAAGGATACAAAATTACCTTTAGGCGAAAAGCGTGCGTCCGTTTCGAATGTATCGGTATCGGTTAATTTGCGGCTTTTTGCTGAGGCTAAATCATAGTAATACAAATCACCATTGAGTGGGAAAAGCAGCGCTTTACCATCTTTAGACCATTTATATTCTAATATACCTTTGCCAAAAATACGTTGACGTTCACGGCGTGCTTTTTCTTCATCAGAGAGGTTTTCTGGGCCTGAAAATAACTGTGCAGAGTCAACTAATACACGATTAGATTTATCTTTTAAATTGTATTCCCATAAATCGTAACGGTTGTAGTCATCTACCTTACCTTGCAAGTAAGTAACGCGACTGCCGTCAGGCGAGAATTTAAGTTGTACGGGCGCTTTGCCTGCTAAACTAGGGTCATCAAAGACACGTTCTAACGTCAGTGGTTCGGCCTGGACTGTAATGGCTGTTGCTACTAGAGGTAGCAAGTATGAGAGGTGTTTAATTTTTTTTAACACGTATTTACCTTCGCTCGAATAAAAACTGTAATGATGGTAAAGCCAAGCGTGGGCAACTGCAACTAAATGCTATAAAGTAGCGAAAATGCACTGTGTTTAATTTAAAAGGAATAAAAATGACGGTTGAATTTTCTTTGGCCCCAGAGTTTGTGCGCGATTGTATAGAGGTTGTTGATTGGCCATTGTGCAAAGTGTTGCTAATGAACGACAGCCAATACCCATGGTTTATTTTAGTGCCTCGTCAGGCTGGTTTAAAAGAAAGTATCGATTTGAGTGATGATGATCAAATTCTGCTGATGAAAGAATCAGCGAAACTTAGTCGCTTACTTCAAAGCATATT
Organism: Pseudoalteromonas neustonica; assembly: GCF_001653135.1. Taxonomy (GTDB): domain Bacteria; phylum Pseudomonadota; class Gammaproteobacteria; order Enterobacterales; family Alteromonadaceae; genus Pseudoalteromonas; species Pseudoalteromonas neustonica. The sequence goes on along the minus strand of NZ_BDDS01000013.1, from coordinate 34,095 downwards.
TAATCCAGATAAACTTAACGTTGCAGCGCTTGGTAATATGGTGCCACAACTACATATCCACCACATTGCACGTTTTAAAACAGACGTTGCGTGGCCTGCGCCTGTGTGGGGGAAGTTTTCAGCTGTGCCTTATAGTGATGCGCAAATTACACTCTTAAAAGAGCACTTTTAGGTGTTTTAGTGTTGCTTGTTATTTTGGTTGTTTTAATGATGGTAATGCTTGTTGCTAAGTATAAATATTATCAGTTAGTAGAAACGTTTGAACCAGCTATTTGGCAACAACTAGGTTCACCGCGTTGGCTGAAAGTGCCTTTCGTTTTTATTTCAAAACAGGGTAAACAGTATTTATCAGAAATTACTCACCCAAAGGTATGCCAGCGAGAAAAGCAGTATCGGATCACCCTTATTTGTTAATCACAGTGTTAACTATCAGCATGCTTTATTTTAAGTATGTGTAACAACGCAACTTGAGTTCTGGTTAAATATAAAACCGCCGCAGCGGTTTTATATTTACAAAGCCTAGGTTTAGTTTAACCCTAATACAGCTTTACCTTGTTTAAAGGTTACATCTACCGGGATATTTGCTTGGCTGAGTTTTTCTAAGTCTTTAGCAAGCTCAGTTTTGATATCACCGTGGGTCGCAATTAGCTGGTCCACTTTTTGGTAATCACCATCACCTTGCAGAGTTAAAATTAAGCTAGATAATTTGGCCATCGCCAGGCCCATTTTTTCCATGTTTACGCTATAAAGACCTTGCTCGTTTTTAGAAAATGCACCTTCTTGGGCGAAAAAGTTAAAACGGATCATATTGGCTTTACCGTGAGCGCTTGATGCACCAAAGCGTACTGAGCGGAAGATGCCAGCCATAAAGGTTGTGTAATAATCTTCTAAAGTCCCTTCAGTGATTTCGCCTTTTTTAAGTAACTGTTCAACCATATACAAACCTAGTATATCGGCTTTACCTTCTTCTAATGCGCTGGCGTGTTCTTGCAATGATTGGCGTACAGTGCCTTTATTTGTGATGGTGTTTTTTATGCCCAAACCATGTGCTACTTCATGGAACATTGTATTAGCAAAAAATGCATCAAAAGTAATGTGTTTACGCTGCTCAGGCACAATGAGTTGCTCAGCAATTGGTACTAAGATTTTGTCGAATTTTGCACGCATTGCATTTTTAAGTTGCAGGCGACGCGTGCCTTTTTCTAGTTGCACTTGTTCGTCATTTGGTAAATTGATAGCAATTGTTTTACTGCCCGCATTGGAGTGGCCTGCGTAGTAAACAACGTCGTAGGCATTTAAGTCCGCGTCAGAGCCGGGTACTTCTTGCTTGTATTTAGCATCAACGGGTAAATCTTTTTGTAACTCAGGTAAAAATGCGGCAAATTTTGCTAGACGCTCAGACCATGCTAAATCTTTAACTAATACGTAAGACTCAAACGCTGCGCGAGAGCCAAATAATTGGTCTTCGTAGGTTTCAATTGGGCCGATAACGACATCAATCGGGTTATTCTTCATGTCCATCCAAGCAAAATCTGATGCTTGGTATTCATCATTTAAAAGGGCATCCGCACGTAAGTTGAGGTAGTTTGCAAATTCTTTGTCATCTGCGAGTTTACTTGCTTCACGTAATAAAGACGCTGTTTTTTCAAGTGCTTGTGCATACTCAATAGAGTAAGCGACGCTGTATAGCTTGCCATTTTCATCACGTTTAATGATTGAGTACAGGCCATTCTTGTCTGTAACGCTTGAGTTATTAAGCTCTTCTTTGGTCATATCTGCTGGGTAAAACTGTGCACCAGCACTCTTTTCTTCATAGCCAGATAGAAATACTTGGTCACCATTTAAACGATCCCATGGGCCATAGTTTATGTCAGCAAATTTTTGTACTTTTGGGTCGTTTATTTTAGCTAAAAATACGGCTTTATCTTCACCAAAGGCTTGGCGCCAAAAAAGGTCATCCATAATTTTAGATGCATCAATTAGCTTTGCTACCATGGCTTGTTGATTTGTACTAAGGTGAGATAAGTCTGTGGTAAGCGTGAAATCAGTGTAGATATCTAAGCGATTTTCCTCAGCGTTAACTAACTGTGTTACATCAGCATGTGTTGTTTTAGTTTTTTCTGCTGTTTGTGTGGTTGTTGCTTGCTCAGAACATGCACCAATAAAAACGCTACTGGCGAGAATAAGTGCTTGGCTAATTTTATTGAGAGTCATTATGTTGCCCATTAAAAGTGTGTTTAATTTTTGTCTCTGCTAAAAGGAGACTAACGCTTACTTGTTATGTCAGCATTAAAGCAAACCTTGAGCGTAAATAGCAAGCTTACCGAATCATTCGCCGTTACTTCTGAAAGAGTAAAACCGCTAGAATAAATAAATTAAGATAATTTCTTTGTTTTTTCTTAACTTTAGCGGCAAGTTAGACAATACTGTATCTATAATAAACAAACATTCCATGGTTTAGATATATTAAAAACCAATACAGAAGGATGGCACATCTATGTCAACAGAAAACGCACTACTGACCATTTTGGTCGATCGAATAAATAATGACACCTTGGTTTTACCAACTTTGCCAGAGATTGCTGTACGTGTTCGTCAAGCTGCAGATAATCCGGATGTAAATTTAGCGCAAATGGCTGATGTAATATCTCATGATCCCGCTTTGGCTGCGCGGATGATAAAGGTTGCAAATAGTGCGTTTATGGGGCGTTCGGTTAAGGTTTCTAATATCAATCAGGCCGTTACTCGCATTGGTTTAAGACAAATTAAAAATATTGCGACAGCAATGGCAATGGAACAACTGTTTGTTTCAAACAATGAATTAATAAAAGGTTACATGGATAAAGCATGGCAAAAAACCTTAAAAGTTGCATGTCATTCAATTACGCTAATGGAGTTTTTTCTTAAAGAGAATAAGCAAACGTCATTAAATCGCGATACGATTACATTAGCGTCATTAGTTTATAATATTGGTGTATTGCCTATTTTGACAGAAGCTGAGCGTCACCCTGAAGTATTTGCTAATCCGAGTTTTTTAGCTCATGCAATCCAAAAACTCAGTGGTAAAGTCGGTGGTGCTATTATGCGCGCATGGGATTTTACAGATGAATTTGTTGAAGTGTCAGAAAGTTGGGCAAATCCTAATTATCGACCTGAAAACATAAGCTATGTAGATTTTATTCGCATTGGTGCGATCATGGAAGGGATTTTACAAGTGTCTGATAAATCAGCTGCTTTACAAATGTATATTGATAAAGGTGTTATTTCATCAACTGATATTTTCTCAAGTGATGACTATTATAAAATGCTTGATGATGTGAAATCTGTATTTAGTTAATTATTACGAAAAAAGCGCCTCGGCGCTTTTTTTGAAAATCAAACTCTAGGCTAAGTCTTCAACGTCGCCTAAACCTTGTGTTAGTTCTTCTAGTAGTAATTTAATTTCTTCTGAAGCAAGAATAAAATCAGCGTCTAGTTTTACTAACATATCTTCTTTTGGTATATCAGCATTTTCTTCTTTGAGTGTATCTGAGTAGCTTAAGCGTTTAATTGAACCGTCATTTTGTAACATGAATTTAAGACGTTCTTGCCAATCAAGCGCAAGCTTAGTGACACGCTTACCACTTTCTAAGTGTGATTTTACTTCATCACATGCAAGGTCGTGGCCTTTAAGTTTAACTTGTGCACCACTGTCATCTGCTTCTTCTAACTCGGCGTCTGAGCCAATTGCAAAGCCCTCAGGCGTACTAAAGTTGGTTAGCCAGTCAGTTAAAAACACATCTAAGTCATAGTTAGCAAAAGCAGGGACGACAGGTAATGTACCCAGAGACTTGCGAAGTAATGCTAATAGCTCTTCAGCTTTATTGAAACTGCCGCTGTTAACGACTACCCAACCATTTTCTTGGTCGATAAAGGCAAACTGTAAGCTCGATTTTTTAAATGCTTGCGGCAATAAGCTATGCAGGATATTTTCTTTGAGCTCATCTTTCTCTTTTTTCTTAACTGGGCGATTTTCTTCAGCTTCGATCAGCTCAATTTTTTCTGCAACCATATCGTTGATCACAGCGGCCGGAAGTACTTTTTCTTCACGCTTAGCGCAGACTAAAATACTTTTTTGCGAAAAGTGAGAAAGGGTATCCCCGTGCTTACCAAAGGCTTTGGTCCAGCCAAATGTGCTTAAATCTTGGCTACCGCAAGGGCGAAATAGGTCCTGCTCTAACGCTTTGTCAAAGTCTTCTTGAGTATACGAAACGTCTTGTTTAAAGCGATAACAAATAAGGTTACTAAACCACATAGGTTGATTGATCCAATTGGTAAATTTGTTCAATCATAGCAATAAAAATCGGATGTCGAAATGACTGATTTAGCTAATGCTTAGCAATTGAGCAAAGCATTAGCTAAATATAAGAAGAAGTAACTTAAAAGGGTTTTAACTGAGGCCAGTTGACTTTTTAGGATTGAAATATGTTTAATCTACAGGCGATTTAATCTCAGTATGAGGTTTAACGGGCTAAGTAAAATAGAGCAAAGCTTCCTCGTTTGCTCATTTCCTTTACCTACATCCATTTAGGTAACAAAGAGTTAATCGCCTCTAGGAAGAACCCTTTGGGCAGCGCATGTTTGGAATTTATACTGCGTCGTTATCGCCTATTTATAAGGAACAACCACACAGCATAGGCGCTGCCTAGCCTAAATACCAAACATACTGGTGTAAAATTAATCACAAAAGGTCAACACGCCCTAATCTAATTACTAAAAATTGACAGTGGCTTTGGCATGTTTTTGGGGAAACTGATCACATAGCTTAAGCCATTACCCGGTGAGCTTGTTGCATCAATTTCACCACTGAGAGTCTGTTTTACTAAATTAAATGTAATGTGGGTACCTAAGCCGCTGCCACCTTGTTCACGTTTTGTTGTAAAGAAAGGGTCGAAAAGTTTTTCGAGTTGCTGTTCTGTAACGCCATTGCCGTTATCGTTAAAGTTGATAATTACATTATCGTCATCATCTTTAATATCAATATTAATAACGCCATTTGTAATGCCTTCAAACCCATGGATCAGGGAGTTCATTATTAAGTTTGTAAAAATTTGGCTGATCGCGCCTGCGGGTAAATTCAAGGTCAAGCTTTCTGGGCAATCTAAATTAATATGATGCGTGGTATTTTTAATTTTAGGATGCAAAGAGCGGATCACTTCACCTAAATACTCTTTAAAATTAATCGTCCTAACAGCTTCACTGGCTTGATCCACCGCGATTTGTTTAAAACTAGCCACTAATTCAGATGCGCGATCTAAATTAGTGGTTAATAAACTGGTGCTTTGCTTGGCATCATTAATGAACTCTTCAAGTGCTTTTGGCGAGAGGGTTTTATTTTTATATGCATTTTCGATTTGTAATAACCGTTCTTGTAAAAAAGACGTGGCGGTTACACCAATCCCCACTGGTGTATTGATATCATGCGTGATCCCGGCAACTAAACCACCTAGCGCGGCCATTTTTTCAGAGCCTACTAGACGCTCCTGAGCCATATTTAGTTCATCTACATAACGCTGTAATTCTGTTTGTTTGGTAAGTAACTCATGCTCGGTATGACGACGTAGATCAATTTCTTCGGTAAGTGTTAACTTTTGCTTTTCGAGTTCATATTTTTGCTGCTGTAAATCCATCATTGCTTGACTCAGGTTTGAAGTTTTACGTGCAACTTCTTGTTCAAGTTGTAGATTTTGCTGATCAAGTTTTTCGTTACTTAGAATGAGTTCTTTTTGTGTATGCTCGAGTTCTTGGCGATACTGCACAACTTTATCAATGAGTTTATTAAATGATTGCTCCATTACTTTTAGTTCATTGTGTTCTGTTGTTTCTATTTCAATATGTTGGCCTTCAAGATCGTTGAGTTCAAGGTCTTCAATTTGCTCTGTCAATTGCGCAAGTGGTTCGGTAAGCAATTTTCTAAATGCCATTAAAAACAAGATGATCAAAAAGGTTGTTTTGATCATTGCGTTGCCAATTAGAAAATAAATTGACAGCATAATACGGCTAAATACAACTTCGCGGCTGGAAAATAAAGTCACGTCGCCTACTTGCGTGGCTCGGCCTGAAAACTCAAAAATTAATGGGAAAGTGTACCCAAATAAACCGGATGGGGTGTCTTCAATAATTGCTTCTTCTTGAACCAGCTGCTGGCTGTATAATTCTCGGATATCAAGAGAACGACCTAATTGAGAAATAATCTCGCCGCTATCGTCACGTACTATAATGCCTTCAATCATAGGAATAGCGAGTAAACCTTCGGCTGTGGTGATTGTTTGTTTAGTGTTTAGCTCCCAGATAGCACGCGTTAAACTGCGACTAAATGTTTTTTGTAGCGTAGTCAGTTCATCACGAATGTAATCTTTAGTATTTACATATTCAGCAATTACTTGTCCGCATGTGACAACAAAAGTCAGCAAAAAATAGACGGATAAAACGCTTGTTAGCAGCTTTTTAGATAGGCTTTTTTGTAGCATGGATTTCCCATAGCTCCTTTATTCATCATTTAATACCCAAGCAGCGAGTACATTCATCTGTAAAGTTAGCTAATAAACGCCTAAAAATAAATAAAATAATCTACTTTTCCTCAACAAATTTATTCATTTTTCTTTTTTTAGCAAAAACTTATGTTTATTTCACAGGAATGATTGTGTTATAAAATCACTATATTGCTGTTAGAGTAATGTTTCTTAGTTACTGAGAACCCACCCGTCATTTATAACCATGTGAGCTAGTAGTTAATAGTATGAATTTCTCTGTATTAGTATGTGATGATTCAACAGTAGCACGTAAACAAGTCGTGCGATGTATAAATGAATGCCTAAGCGCAAATATTATGCAGGCAAAAAATGGCCGAGAGGCATTGGAATTAATGCAAATTCATAGCTTTGATTTATTGTGTCTTGATTTAACTATGCCAGAAGTTGACGGTGTTCAGGTGCTTGAATGCATTAAACAAAGCAGTATTGAATGTTTTGTTCTCGTTATATCTGCGGATATTCAGGCTGAAATGAAACAGCGAGTCGCTAATTTAGGGGCTATCGATTTTATAAATAAGCCAATAGATAAAGTAAGGCTTAATGAAATATTGCATAAATTTGGCATTCATTAGAGCTCTTTATAACCAAATAGCATAATTTATCTTTTAATGTGGGGTTGACAGAATAGCCTTGTTTAAGGCAGTCTAAAGGCTATGAAAATAAATACAAACGTACTGACCATTATTATTACAACCACCATTCTTACTGGATAGTGGCATAGGTCGGTGCAACAAATTTAAAGGCCTGTGTTCACAACGAACACAGGCCTTTTTTCGTTTTATGGGATGAGGAACATAAAAATGCGAGTATTAAAATTTGGCGGGTCATCACTTGCCGACTTGGCATGTTTACAGCAGGTAGCTCAGTTAGTTAAAGCACAGTTAAAAGATGAAATGTTATTGGTACTTTCAGCGCCAGGTGGAATGACTGATTCGTTAGTCGCACTTGCAAGTAGCGCTGAACAGGGATTTGATTATAGCGAACAGTGGGATGCACTCGCGTCTCGTTGTGACAGCTTAAAAGTAGCTGTTGAAGCTGAATGTGGGCAAGTACAAAATTGGCCTGATTTAGATGAGCTGAAAAATAAACTTGCTGGTGTCAAATTAATCCAATGCTGTCCTGATCAGGTTCGTGCTTATATTATTAGTTTTGGTGAGCGCGTGAGTGTGGCACTGATGCAGTGTTTGCTAAGCTCGCACAACGCTCGTTACCTTGAAGCAACTGATTGCATCGCATCAACCAATGGCCACATTGATGCGGAAGCTGATTTAGTAGCGAGCAAAATTCGCTTCCAAGCGGCTTTAAAAGTGAGCCCTGCAACTATTTATATTATGCCGGGTTTTACAGCTAGCAATGAACAAGGTCAGTTAACTACACTCGGGCGCAATGGTTCTGATTATTCAGCCGCAATTGCAGCAGCGTGTTTAGAAGCAGAAGTTTGCCAAATCTGGACTGACGTGGACGGCGTATACAGTGCAGATCCTCGTTATATCAAAAAAGCCACTAAGGTTGATTTTTTATCATATAAAGAAGCGATGGAGCTTTCTTACTTTGGTGCCAAAGTTCTTCACCCTAAAACAATTTTACCGTGTGCTAAAGCGGGCGTGCCATGTGAAATTAAAAATACTCATAACCCAGAGGCGCAAGGCTCATTGATCAGTAACGATAATGTATCATCGGAGCCAGTTAAAGCGTTATCCAGTTTACAAAACCTTGCGATGCTAACAGTTTCAGGCCCAGGCATGAAAGGTAAGGTAGGCATGGCATCAAAAGTATTTAATGCCCTTGCTCATGATAATGTATCGATTGTACTTATTACTCAGTCGTCATGTGAATTTAGTATTAGCTTTTGTGTCCATGAATCGGACTTACCATTAGCGCTTGATGCACTGCAAACAGCGTTTGAGCTTGAATCACAAGCAGGGCTTATTGAGCCTGTGCAAGTACAACGTAACTTAGCCATTGTTACGTTAGTGGGTGATAACATGCGTGCTCATAAAGGCTTGGCCGCTAAGTTTTTTGCATCGCTTGCTCAAGCGCAAGTGAATATTGTTGCTATTGCACAAGATTCAACTGAAAGTGCTATTTCCGCGGTGATCGACGGTGAACTGTGTAATGATGCTGTAAAAGTGTGTCACGAAAATTTCTTTACTCATATCCCATCAATTGACGTGTTTTTATTAGGCTGCGGCTTAGTTGGTCAAGAACTTATAAAGCAATTAGAGCGCCAGCAAACGTGGCTGGAAAAGCGCAATATTAAGTTAAATCTATACGGTGTTGCTAACTCTCGTCAATTACACCTAGATGCCGAAGGTATTGCTTTTGATGATTGGCAACAAAAATTAGCCGCATCTGAACAAGTTTTTGATTTAAAACTGGTTGAGCAATTTGTTAGGCAAAACCATTTAATCAACCCAGTATTAGTTGATTGCACCTCATCAGATGCATTGGCTGCGCAATACGTTGACTTTTTAAATGCGGGTTTTCACGTTGTGGCTGCAAATAAAAAAGCGACAACGAGTTCATATGCTTATTACCAAGACCTGATTGCAGCAACCCAAAAGAATAACCGTAAGTTTTTATACGAAACAAATGTAGGAGCAGGGCTTCCGGTTATAGATAACTTACAATCGCTGTTTGGTGCAGGCGATGAGTTGCTTGAGTTCAGTGGTATTTTATCTGGTTCATTGTCTTATATATTCGGTGCCTTGCAAGATGGTTTATCGTTATCTGAAGCAACCATTAAAGCAAAAGAGAGTGGTTTTACTGAGCCAGACCCTAGAGATGATTTATCGGGAACAGATGTTGCGCGTAAATTACTGATCATTGCCCGTGAGGCTGGCATGAAGTTAGAGCTTAGTGATATTGAAGTTGAATCGGTCCTGCCTGTTGGTTTTGCACAAGGTGATGATGTTGCAGAGTTTATGGCTAAACTACCGAGTTTAGATGCCGCATTTAGTGATCGCATTCAAAGTGCAGCCAGTGAAGGTAAAGTATTGCGTTATGTGGGCACAATCAATTCGGGTCACTGCAAAGTCGGTATTGAAGCGGTTGATACAAAACATGCATTGGCAGTTATTCGTGATGGTGAAAATGCCTTAGCAATCTTGAGTGAATATTACCAACCACGTCCATTTGTAATTCGTGGTTATGGTGCAGGATCTGCAGTGACTGCTGCGGGTGTATTTGCTGATATCTTAAAAACGTTATCGCGCTAGGAGGGGACAATGATTGAAGTATATGCTCCAGCGTCTATTGGGAATTTTGCCGTTGGTTTTGATTCATTAGGCGCTGCACTTGCGCCTATTGATGGCACATTATTAGGCGACATTGTTGCAGTAAGTCCTGCAACAAGAGATGAGTTTATTTGCTCGGGCGAGTATGCACATAAATTGCCAAGTGACGCTAATGAAAACTTAGCGTATCAGTGTTTAGTGCATTTTCGTACACATGTTGCGCCAAGTATGCCATGCGTAAAATTAGAGCTTAAAAAGAATTTACCGATTGGTTCAGGGCTCGGTTCTAGTGCGTGCTCAGTTGTAGCGACCTTTGCGGCACTTGATCAATTTGCAGGCACTGCGCTTAGCCAAGTAGAGCTGATTGAATTAATGGCTGATTTTGAAGCTATTGTAAGTGGTGGTCGTCATTACGATAACATCACACCTTGTTACTTAGGTGGTTTACAGTTGACGGGTGATTTGATCCCAGATAAGTCGATTAGCTTACCGGTAGATAAAAACTGGTACTACGTAGCCGCTTTTCCTGGTTTTTCGCTTAATACCGCAAAAGCGCGTTCAGTACTACCAAGGCAGCTAAGCATGCATGCCAGTGTTGAATTTGCACAGCGCTTATCAGCGTTTAGTACATTGTTGTTAACTGGTCGTTTTGATAACGCGTTATCAATTATGAGTGATGAAATAGCAGAACCATATCGCGCACCGCTTATTACTGGGTTTAGTGAAGCGAAAGCGGCACTGCCGGAGCTAGGTGCTGAAATAGTCAGTATTTCTGGTGCAGGCCCTACTTTATTTACCGTGTGTAAAACGCTTGAAGCTGCACAGCAATGCGCACAGTGGCTTGAACAAAACTATATCAATGAACAAGGCTTTTGCCACATTTGTAAGCTTGATAACGCCGGCACGCGTCAGTTATAAGAATTTAAGGAATAAATAATGCAATTACATAATTTAAAAGATGATTCACAAAAAGTGTCGTTTGTTGATGCAGTTAAAACAGGTTTAGGCCGAAACCAAGGCGTATTCTTTCCTGAATCCCTAGCGCCACTGGCGGACATTGATGCTTTACTTGATATGGACTTTGTTAGTCGTAGTAGTAAAATTTTATCGCATTTAATTGGCGATGAGTTGCCCGCAGATACTGTTGCGCAAATGGTGCAAAATGCGTTTAACTTTCCGGTAAAACTGGTTGAAGTAGAAGAAAATATTTATTGTTTGGAATTGTTCCACGGTCCAACACTTGCCTTTAAAGACTTTGGTGGCCGCTTTATGGCTGAGTGCTTAGCACAATTTAGCCAAGGTGAAAAAACTACAATACTAACAGCAACCTCTGGTGACACAGGTGCAGCTGTTGCTCATGCGTTTTATAATAAACCAAATATTGATGTGGTGATCCTTTATCCAAAAGGGAAAATTTCTCTAGCGCAGCAAAAACTGTTCACTACATTGGGGAATAACATTCATTGTTATGCAGTTGATGGTAGTTTTGATGATTGCCAAGCGATGGTAAAAAATGCATTTTTAGATGATGAAATTAAATCTCGACTAGGTTTAAACTCGGCTAATTCAATTAATATCAGCCGTTTAGTTGCACAAGTTTGTTACTACTTTGAAGCAATTGCACAATTACCGAAAGAAAAACGTGCTAACGCGCATATCTCTGTGCCAAGTGGTAATTTTGGTAACGTGTGTGCGGCAATGATCGGTGCTGTTATTGGTTTGCCTGTCGCTAAACTCAGTGCAACAACGAATCAGAATGATACTGTACCGCGCTTTATCCATGATAAAAACTGGGCACCTAATGCGACGATAGAATCACTTTCAAACGCAATGGACGTGAGCAAACCTAATAACTGGCCACGAGTGCAAATCATGTTAGATAATAATTGGTTTAGTTATGATGACTTTTATTCAACCAGCGTTGATGAAAGCAATACACAAACAGTGATGAAAAAAATTCAACAAACGGGCTATGTTGCAGAGCCTCACACAGCAATAGCTTATCAGGGACTTAAAGCTAATTTAGCACAAGGAGCGGCAGGGGTGTTCTTAGCTACAGCGCATCCAGCTAAGTTTAAAGATAGCGTAGAAGAGATTTTAAATATAGAGCTCGATATGCCAAAACCATTAGCGGATGCATTAGCTAAGCCATGTTTGGCTGAAGATATTGCAGATGACTACAGTGTGCTTCGCGATATTTTATTAGCTAAATTAGGCTAATTTTTATAATTAGATAAAGTTAAAACAAAAAAGCGATAATACATTACGTATATCGCTTTTTTATTGTAAAAATATTTAAATTTAAACCATAGACCGTGAACGACGATTTAAAATACGTAAACATAAAATTAAAATGCCAATCAAACAGATCATCGCGCCAGCAAGTGTAACGAGTTGATTGGGTACCCGACTAACTAGAATTAGACCAGTAAGCAACAGAATGAAGGGCTTAAATTCATAATAATAATAGTGTTTCCTTACTTTTTTTCGGTTTACTTTATGATCTATACGGCGCGCATTAGATCGCAGACGCCAAATGTTTGCGCCATTTAAGAACAAAGCAATGCCGATAGCCGTCGGCAATAGGGTAGTCGAGAAAAGAATGCAAAACCCACCAAAAATAAAATAGCAGTAGGGAATAAATTCGTAAATAGGTTTAGCTAACATAATAAGCCTATGATCATCCATGATTACATTTCGTACAATAGTAGTGTAAATAGAAACAAATGCAATAAATTAACACATTAAAAATACAAATATTTAGTTGTTTTATTTATTAGTATTATTTATGTTTCTATAAAAAAATATCATTACAAAAACACTGTGAATTAAATTCAATCCCTGTTTAAATATGTTCATCTTTACACCGTAGTCAAATTGACGTTTTCAGCGTACAATATTGCCTTTAAAAACACCATACACGTTGCCCTAGGAGCCCCCATGTTAGAACGTAGCATGAATATTTCGGATTTTGATCCAGAGTTATTTGACGCAATCAACAAAGAGACTGCTCGTCAAGAAGAACACATTGAGCTTATCGCATCTGAAAACTACTGTAGCCCACGCGTACTAGAAGCGCAGGGTTCACAGTTAACAAATAAATATGCTGAAGGTTATCCGGGCAAGCGTTATTACGGTGGTTGTGAGCACGTTGACGTGGTTGAGCAACTAGCGATTGACCGTGCAAATGAATTGTTTGGTTCTGAATACGCAAACGTTCAGCCTCATGCTGGCTCACAAGCAAATGCCGCTGTATTTTTAGCGCTATTAGATGCTGGCGATACGGTACTTGGTATGAGCTTAGCTCATGGTGGTCACTTAACGCATGGTTCACATGTGAGCTTCTCTGGTAAGCTTTATAATGCAATCCAATACGGACTTGACGAAGCAACGGGCGAAATTGATTACGCACAAGTTGAAGCGCTAGCACTTGAGCATAAACCAAAAATGATCATCGGTGGTTTCTCAGCATACTCAGGTATTGTTGATTGGGCTAAATTCCGTGAAATCGCTGATAAAGTAGGCGCTTACTTGTTCGTAGATATGGCTCACGTTGCTGGTCTTATTGCTGCAGGCGTTTACCCAAGCCCAGTACCACATGCACACGTTGTAACTACTACTACGCATAAAACATTAGCAGGTCCACGTGGCGGTTTGATTATTTCAGCCTGTGGCGACGAAGCTATTTATAAAAAGCTTAATAGCGCTGTTTTCCCAGGTGGCCAAGGTGGTCCTTTATGTCATGTTATTGCTGCAAAAGCAGTGGCATTTAAAGAAGCACTACAACCAGAGTTTAAAGTATACCAAACTCAAGTTGTTAAAAATGCCCAAGCAATGGTTGCAGTAATGCAAGAGCGCGGCTACAAAATCGTGTCTGATAAAACAGAAAATCACTTGTTCTTACTTGATTTAATCAATAAAGACATCACTGGTAAAGATGCAGATGCAGCTCTAGGTAATGCGAATATTACAGTGAACAAAAACTCAGTACCAAACGATCCACGTTCACCATTTGTTACCTCTGGTCTGCGTATTGGTTCACCTGCAATCACACGTCGTGGCTTTAAAGAAGCTGAATCTAAAGAGCTAGCGGGCTGGATCTGTGACGTGCTAGACAACATCACTGATGAGTCTGTACAAGCACAAGTTAAAGAAAAAGTTAAAGCAATCTGTAAAAAATTACCTGTTTACGCTTAATTATTAAGCTCACTGTAATTTAGATCACAATAGCGACGTTTTTTGCTATTATAAAGGCCGCCTTAAAGCGGCCTTTTTTGTTTTTAATGGAAGCTGATACCTATGCATTGCCCATTTTGCACCGCAAAAGATACCAAAGTAATTGACTCGCGTTTAGTTGGTGGTGGCCACCAAGTTAGACGACGCCGTGAATGCAATGAGTGTCATGAACGCTTTACCACCTTTGAAGGTGCTGAACTTGTGATGCCTCGGGTAATTAAACAAGATGGCAGTCGCGAACCTTTCAACGAAGATAAACTTCTCAATGGTCTACACCGCGCATTAGAAAAACGTCCCGTTAGTACTGAGCAGGTTGACGAAGTTGTCAATATTATCAAATCTCAACTACGAGCAACGGGTGAGCGTGAGATATCCAGCCACTTAATTGGTGAGTGTATTATGGAAGCGCTTAAAAAACTCGATAAAGTCGCCTATGTACGTTTTGCTTCTGTGTATCGTTCGTTTGAAGATATCCGTGAATTTGGTGAAGAAATCGCCCGCTTAGGGGAGTAAAATGAGTCAAAACGTATTATTCACAGAGCAAGATCATCAATTTATGGCACGGGCTATTGAACTTGCCAAGCAAGGACGCTTTACAACAACACCAAATCCTAATGTTGGCTGTGTGCTAGTTAAAGGTGGTCAGATTATTGGTGAAGGCTTTCATCAATTAGCTGGGCAAGGTCATGCTGAAGTCAATGCGTTAGCAATGGCAGGTAGCCAAGCCAAAGGTGCCACTGCGTATGTCACACTTGAGCCTTGTAGTCATTTTGGTCGCACACCTCCGTGTGCCGAAGGCCTAAAAGCCGCGGGCGTGATAAAAGTGATTGCCGCGATGGTTGATCCAAATCCACAAGTGGCAGGTAAAGGTCTCGCAATTTTAGCTGATGCAGGAATTGAGGTTGCATCAGGGCTATTAGAGCAACAAGCTAAACTATTAAACCGTGGCTTTTTAAAGCGTATGGAACAAGGCATGCCATTTATTACCTGTAAAATGGCGGCAAGTCTTGATGGTAAAACGGCCCTTAAAAATGGTCAAAGTAAATGGATTACGGGCTCTAAAGCTCGTCAAGATGTGCAACTTTATCGTGCACAAAGCTGCGCTATTTTAACGGGGGCGGATACCGTTTTAGTTGATGACGCCAAGCTTAATGTTCGTATTGATGAATTGCCAGAATCATTACCCACAGAGTTACCTTTGCGTCAGCCAGTAAGAATTATTATTGATTCACAAAATCGTTTAACTCCTGAACTGGCTTTGTTTAGTATAGAAAGTGAGATAATTATTCTTACCACTGAGCTTGATAAATCAAAGCAATGGCCTCATTACGTAAGCCATATTGTAGTGCCAAAACAAAATAATAAGGTTGATTTACTGGCCGCTCTCAAGCTTTTAGCACAACGCCAATTTAATCATATTTGGTTAGAGGCCGGTGCAACCCTTGCGGGAAAAATGACAGAGCAGGGGCTTATTGATGAATACATTATTTATTTCGCACCTAAATTGTTAGGTAACGATGCCAAAAGTTTATTAAATTTTGCAGAACAGACAAATATGCAAGATGTGGACAACTTAACAATTAGCGAATGTGCACTAATTGGTGATGATATTCGTATCACAGCTGCGCGGTGTTTAAATACAGCGCCTTAACCTACTATTGAAGAGCAACCTTATGTTTACTGGTATAATAGAAGCAACAGGCACAATTAGTAAATTAGAACAAAAACAAGGTGATTTAGCCATTCGCATTCAAAGTAGCAACCTTGATATGGCCGATGTGAATTTAGGTGACAGTATTGCAACCAACGGCGTATGTTTAACGGTTGTAGCAAAGCACAGTGATGGTTTTAGTGCTGACTTGTCAAACGAAACGATAAGCTTAACCGGGTTTGCTCATTATAAACAAGGGCAAACGGTTAACCTTGAAAAAGCCATGCAACCTGTATCTCGTTTAGGGGGGCACTTAGTCTCTGGGCACGTTGATGGTATTGCGACTATTACAGCTATTACGCCCAATGCGCGCGCTGTTGAATATTGGTTAAGCACCGATGCGCAACTGATGAAGTATATCCCGTATAAAGGCTCGGTATGTATTGATGGTATTAGCCTAACGGTTAATGCGATAGAAGATAACAAATTTAAACTGACTATCGTGCCGCATACGAGTGAACAAACAACCATTGCTGATTTTAAAATTGGCACCCAAGTGAATTTAGAAGTTGACCAAATTGCTCGTTATTTAGAGCGCTTGATCAAAGGGGCAGAACAACCTGCCGGTTCAGATATTTCGATGAATTTACTTGCCCAAGCGGGTTTTATTAAGTAGCCCCAACTCCACAACTTACACGAGCAGATTATGAATTTACACAGCGCACAAGAAATTATTGATGACATTAAAGCCGGTAAAATGGTTATTTTGATGGACGATGAAGATAGAGAAAATGAAGGCGATTTAATTATCGCAGCCGAACATATAAGTGCTGAAGCGATTAATTTTATGGCCACTCATGGCCGCGGCTTAATTTGTTTAACAATGACACAAGAACGTTGTGAGCAGCTTGATTTACCATTAATGGTTAAAAACAATGGTGCAGCATTTTCGACTAACTTTACAATGTCCATCGAGGCATCTAAAGGTGTTACCACGGGGATTTCTGCTGCAGATCGCGCGCGTACTGTACAAGCTGCGATAGCCAAAGGTGCTGTGCCAAGTGATATCGTGCAACCGGGTCATATTTTTCCAATTATGGCGCAACCGGGTGGGGTGTTAACCCGTGCAGGTCATACTGAAGCTGGTTGCGATTTAGCGCGTTTAGCTGGGCTTGAAGCATCGTCAGTAATTGTTGAAATTCTTAATGCCGATGGCACTATGGCGCGCCGTCCTGATTTAGAAATATTTGCCGAGCAACATAACATCAAAATTGGCACCATTGCTGATCTTATCGAATACCGTAACATTAACGAAACCACTATTGAGCAAGTCGCGAAATGTAAATTGCCAACAGAGCATGGAGAGTTTGATTTAGTAACCTATAAAGATACTATTGACGGCCAGCTGCATTACGCACTATTAAACGGTGACGTTAAAGCGAATGAACCAACTTTAGTACGTGTTCATCTGCAAAGTACTTTTAATGATATTTTGTTATCAGATCGCAGTGCCGATAGAAGTTGGGGCTTATCAGATGCTATGGCCTATATTGCTAAGCACCAAGGTGTGTTAGTAATTCTTGGTAAGCAAGAATGCACTGATGAATTAGAAGCCACGGTTAAAGCGTTTGCAGCAGAAGATGCTGGCGAAACTGTTGCACACCGTAAGTTTCAAGGTACATCGCGTACTGTAGGTGTCGGCTCACAAATCTTGGCTGATCTGGGAATTGAAAAAATGCGCTTAATGAGTCGCCCTAAAAAGTACCATGCGCTGTCGGGCTTTCACCTTGAAGTAGTTGATTACGTAGAACCAGAATAAGCTCAGGCCTGTTTCTGGTTTTAGATTAATAAACTTTAATTATGAAAGGCAAACAGGCTCTAGGCTATTATTTTATTTATATGGTATGATGCGCAGCAATTTTTGCGCAATCGCAGCCGCTTAAACTTATTTTTTAGGGTTATCGAATGAAAATTATTGAAGGTAATAAATACGCTCCGGGTAAGAAATTCGCAATTGTTATTTCTCGCTTTAATGACTTTATTGGTAGCAGCCTTTTGGCAGGCGCTGTTGATGAATTGAAACGTACAGGTGGTGTATCTGATGATGATATTACCGTAGTTTATGTACCAGGTGCGGTAGAATTACCTTTAGCAGCGAAACGCGTTGCAGCAAAAAAAGAGTATGATGCAATCATCGCTTTAGGCGTCGTGATCAGAGGTGGTACGCCACATTTTGATCTTGTTGCTGGCGAATCAAATAAAGGCTTAGCGCAAGTGTCGCTTGAGTATGATATCCCGGTTGCATTTGGCGTATTAACCACAGAAAGCATTGAGCAAGCGATTGAACGCGCGGGCACTAAAATGGGCAACAAAGGCGGCGAAGCTGCTCTAGGTGCACTTGAAATGGTTAATGTGTTAGATAAAATTTAAGTTTAAGGAATTTTTGTGAAACCAGCAGCAAGGCGTAAAGCACGTATTTTAGCACTTCAAGCCGTTTATTCTTGGCAATTAAGTGGCAATGCAATTGCCGATATCGAACAACAAATGTTGATCGAAAATGATGTGACTAAAATTGATGTTGAATACTTTAAAGATCTTTCGCGTGGTGTTGCTATAAATCATAAGCAACTAGACGAAGCAGTCTCTCCACATTTAACGCGTCCTTTCGACGAGTTAGACCAAGTTGAACGCGCTATTTTACGTTTAAGCAGCTATGAGCTGAAATTCCGTGAAGATGTACCTTATAAAGTTGCTATCAACGAAGGTATTGAGCTTGCTAAAATCTTTGGCGCAGAAGACAGTCATAAGTTTGTTAATGGTGTACTAGATAAAGCAGTAAAGCATTTACGTAAGTAATGCGACTGCAAAGAGGAGAGCCGGCATAGGCCGGCTTTTTTGTGTATGAAGGAATTTGAATTAATTAATCGCTACTTTAAAGGTCGCGGTATAACTCGTCGCGATGTTAATTTAGGGATTGGTGACGACTGTGCTTTGGTGACTGTGCCGCAAAATTGCCAGTTAGCTATTACCACAGATACACTTGTTGCGGGCGTGCATTTTTTTGATGATATAGCTCCGCGCGCGCTAGGCCATCGTGTACTTGCTGTAAACTTAAGTGATCTAGCGGCAATGGGCGCTGAGCCGACCTGGGTTTCGGTTGCTTTAACATTGCCAAATATAGACGTCGAGTGGTTGGAAGAGTTCACCGAGGGCATGCATGAAATTGCTGAGTACTTTAATGTACAAATTATCGGTGGTGACACTACACAAGGCCCTTTAAGTATTACTATTTGCGCCAAAGGTATTGTGCCAGAAGGTAAAGCGCTACGTCGTAGTGGTGCTAAAATAGGTGATTGGATTTATGTTACTGGACCTCTAGGCGATGCGGGTTTGGCTATAGAGGCTCGAAAACAAGGTTTAAATATAGCGCCAGAACACCTAAGATATGTTAATCAACGGTTTGATTATCCAACTCCGCGCGTTGCTGCAGGTCAAGTTTTACGTGGTTTTGCATCTTCAGCGATAGATATTTCTGATGGTTTATTAGCTGATCTTGGCCATATAGTTGGTATGTCACAGGTCAATGCGAGCATTAATGTTAATAATATTCCAACCTCAGATGCAATGCGCGCTACTTTAAAGCGAGATCAACAGCTGCCTTTTATTCTTAATTATGGCGATGATTATGAGTTGTTATTTACTGTACCTGATAGTAATAAAAGCATGCTAGAAATGAAATTACGTCAATATGGTGTCGATGCGAGCTGTATTGGTCAAATAAAAAGTGGTGAAGGGCTAATTGAGCTAATGCTCGACGGTAATAAATTAGAATATGACCGTACAGGCTTTGAACACTTTACCAAGGAGTCGGTTTGAATAACCCCTCAAAATTTAATTTAAAACGTCCACATCAATTTTTTGGTTTGGGTTTTGGCTTAGGACTAGCACCTAAAGCCCCCGGTACTTTTGGCACGTTTGCAGCATTGCCGTTTATTTTTATCACTATGCATTATCCACTGTGGTTACAAATAGTTTTTGCTGTAGTTATAAGTGTTTTTGGGATATGGGCATGTGGCAAAACCGCAGATGACTTAGGTGTGCACGATCATCCTGCGATTGTGTGGGATGAAGTTGCCGGGTTTTACATTACCATGATTGGTGCTGCGCTGAGTTGGCAATCTCTGTTAGTTGGTTTTTTATTGTTTCGCTTTTTTGATATTTTTAAGCCTGGCCCTATTCGTTTACTTGATAAGCGTGTGCATGGTGGTTTTGGCATAATGGCTGATGATATTTTAGCGGGTATATTTTCATTAATTTGTGTTCAAGCATTGTTCAAATTGGGCTATTTACCGCTCTGATCGTCTTAGGTTTAAAGCTTTATATTAAATAGTTCATTAAACAAAGCAGCGTTGGCGTTTATAGAATCACATGGATGGGGAAATGGTGGTGCAGGAGCAATAGTCGAATAGTTTTAGGATTATTTTTTTGATCACTATAATCGACCACTTGCTTAATACAATTGGTATTCGTTCTTTGCAATAAGGTGTTGACGTTATGATGCGATTTTTATTGGTTGTTACCGTGCTGCTATGCAGTATGCCGAGCAAGGCATCAATTACAGACTATGTTGTAAAGCAATGGAATACACAAAATGGTTTGCCTTCACAATCACTTAAAAGTGTTGTGCAAGATGAGCAGGGTTATATGTGGTTGGGTACTCAATTTGGTCTGAGCCGCTTTGATGGTAACACCTTCACCAACTACAACACCTTAAATAGCCACTTTTTGCCAAGTAATGGTATTAATAAATTGTTAGTCGATAGCGATGGTTATTTATGGATTGGTACCAAAGATGGTATTGTTGTTATTGATCCAACCACCATGGCTGCGCAACAATTTAATGTTAAAGGCCCTGTACGAGATGTACTCGAAGATGGTAAAGGGAGCATCTGGATTGCTGCTAATGGCTTATATTATGTGCCTCGAAACCAAATTAGTTTAAGCCTAGATACAAGTAATCAAGTCTTAGCAGCAAACGCTACCCCTATCACACAAATTGTTGGTTCAGTCAGTAAAATGGCCTTGTCATCAGATGGGATATGGCTAGTAAATGAACGTCACTTATTACGGTTAACTAACTCATCCTCTGATTTTGCTAAATTACGCTTAGAACTTACTGCTAAAGTCTCCTTACCTGAACGATTAGCACAAACGATTATTCACGACTTAGCTTGGCTTGAAGGTAACTTGTATTTGGCTTCCGAGTTAGGCGCTTACTTTTTAGACCTTGATGATGAACTAAGATCTTTTCCCCTCCCAAATGCAAATAATTCTGCTGTTTATAAATTTATGAGTGACTCTGATGGGGCGCTCTGGATTTCAACGTACGGACGTTTATTGTTTAGGGATAATTCGGGCGACTGGCAATGGGTTGAACCCAGTCAGCTTGACCAAAGTATTTGGTTTGCGGACTTATACCGTGATAAAGAAAACAACATTTGGCTTGCCAGCTTTAGTGAGGGGTTATGGCTTGCTCATGAAGGGAGGATTGAACGTCATTCTGCAATATCACAAATGACAGAAGCCGTTATGGCTATTAGCCAAGCACCGGATGGACGATTATGGGTCGCTAATCGAAGTGGCGTAGGCTACTTTGATTTAGATAAAAACTTTATAAATAAAATACCGAGCAATCAATATGGCCGCGCGGCAGTTCATGATTTACAGTTTGATGGCGATAGACTTTATATAGCGACAGGGCGAGGTGTTTTTTTCTATGAAAATAAAACCTTATACACAGTCCCTGGGCGAGCACTAAAAGATAACCCTGTATTTGCGATCAGTCGCTCCAACAAGGGAGGCTTTTGGATTGGGACAGGCCGAGGTATGTATAGATTGAGCTACGGTGGTTTAACACCCTTTGCTTACAATGCATTTTTAGGCAGTAAGTTTATTACTTATGTGCTCGATAAGGCAAACTTTGGTCTTATAGGAACAAGTAAAGGGGCATATTATTTTACCGATCGTGGTATTGAAAAAATAGGTGATCAAACAAGCTTAGAAAGCGCCTATATTACGAGTATCTTACATATAGATGGTGTAGGTATATTAATAGGTTCGTTAAATGATGGGTTATTTTATCGCAGCGCTCAAGGGCAGTGGCATCAACTTGATGCGTCAAATGGCTTACCATATGGGTCGATTTTTAGTTTGCGTTACGATGAAAAACTAAAGCGTATTTGGGTTAGCACCATGAAAGGTGTGTATCGAATGCCGGTTGAGCAATTTAGTGGCGACATTGAAAGTTTAAAAGTAGAGCAAGTGATATCTTCTTTTGATCGCCAATTAGATGGTAAAGCAAGTCAGTGTTGCACTGGTTTAGGTCATGATGCTGTTGCTGAATCAGGTAATTCGATGTGGTATCCGAGTTTACAGGGTGTTGTTGAAATACCTAAAGATATTGAACTCTTCGGTATTAAACCTTTACGTCCAAAAGTCGAAAGTTTAAATACAGGGTTACGTACACTCGCTACGGCAGCTTTAGGAGATAATCCTGAGCTTGAAACCGATGAGCGGGATATTACGCTTAAATACACAGCGATTGATTATTCTGCGCCGACGAGTATTGAATTTAGGTATCGACTTAGTGGTTTAGATAGTGATTGGCGTTATGCCAATACTCGTCGTGAAGCCATTTATACTAATTTACCGCCAGGGCCATTCTTATTTCAACTTGAAGCAAAGCGACAAGGTGAAGATTGGGTTAAGGCTCAAAGTACCGAATATGCGTTTGTAGTACCAAGACGTTTTGATGAAACCATTTATTTTAGGTTACTCATTACCAGCAGCTTTATTTTGTTATTCTACCTTGTGTTCTGGGTGTTTAGAAAGCAAGAACGACGTAAGCAAGCAGCTCTTGAAAGTCAGGTAACTGAGCGCACAACAGAGCTACGTGAAGCTAATGATAAGCTTAACCAAGTTAACTCCCAGCTAAAACTTGTAAGTCACTCAGATGAACTTACAGGGCTTAGGAGTCGTCGCTTTTTGTTTGATCAATTACCAAAAGATATTGAGCATTTCCAACGTAATTCTCAGTCGTTACAAGCGCAGGGGAAATCTTTAGTTTTACTTATTATTAATTTTGATAATTTTAGCCGCATAAATGATGCTTATGGCCCGTTAGGTGGAGATAGTTGTTTACAACAAATGGCTGCATTATTGAATACCCGTACACAGGGCTCTGATTATGTTGCTCGTTGGAGTGGTGATGAGTTTTTATTATTACTACGAGATTTCAAACGTGCATCAATTGATAGTTACGTATCAGAGTTGTGCAAAGCCGTTGCCTCTCATACCTTTAAATTACCCAATGGCAGTAATATAAATTTAACTGCATCAATCGGTTTTTCATTTTACCCATTACCACTTTTAGGTGGGCAAGTAATTGGCTGGGAAACCTCTGTCAATCTAGCAGATATTGCTCTACAGCAGGTCAAAAAGCGTGGTGGTGACGGGGCTGCTAATATTACGTTTGATGAACAGCTTGATGCATTTGAATTTGAACAAACTCATAATGTTGAACAACAACTCAGTGTTTTACAGGCAAATGGTCTCGCCGATATAAAAATTTGGATGCGATAAGGCAATTTAAAATATAAAAAAGGAGCCCTTAGGCTCCTTTTTTATTTCTGTGACATGAGGAAATTAATCAGGTAATTAATCAATAAACTGTTTAATTGCAGTGAGAATACCTTGCTCTCCTAGCCCCATTTCATCATGCATTTGCTCTTGTGTACCATGCTTGATGAATTCATCTGGAATACCTAAGTTTAAAATGTTAGCGGTTGCTTTCATAGCTGCTAAATATTCATTAACCGCAGACCCAGCACCACCGACAATCGCATTATCTTCAAGTGTAACGATAACATCATGCTTTGCTAATAATGTGTCTATTAAGACGGTATCAAGCGGTTTAACAAAGCGCATGTCAACGAGACTAGCACCTAGTTCATCTGCGGCTAATTGTGCATTTTCAAGTAACGTACCAAAAGATAAAATTGCGATTTTAGTCCCTTGTTTAATGACTCGGCCTTTACCAATCTCAAGTTCACTCATTTGCTCACTGATCTCAGTCGTGCCAGCACTACCACGAGGATAACGAACCGCAACAGGGCTGTTACAACGATAGCCGGTATACAACATTTGACGGCACTCATTGGTGTCACTAGGTGTCATGATAATCATATTTGGAATGCAACGCATGAAACTTAAATCGTATGCGCCTTGGTGGGTTTCACCATCAGCGCCAACAATACCCGCACGGTCTATAGCAAATAGTACAGGGAGATTTTGCAGCGCAACATCGTGAATGAGCTGATCATACGCACGCTGTAAAAAACTAGAGTAAATTGCAACAACCGGTTTCAGCCCTTCGCATGCAAAACCAGCCGCTAAAGTAACAGCGTGTTGTTCAGCAATGGCAACATCAAAATATTGTTCCGGATACTCTTTTGAAAATCGAACCATGCCTGAACCTTCACGCATGGCCGGGGTAATTGCCATCAACTTTTCATCTTGGCTTGCCATATCACATAGCCAATCGCCAAATACTTTAGAGAACGTGGCTGCGCTTGGTTTTGATTTTGGTAGGCTTGAAATAGCAGGGTCAAACTTAGGTACGCCATGATAGCCAATAGGATCAGCTTCAGCTGGTTTATAGCCTTTGCCTTTTTGAGTTTTAATATGCAGTAACTGCGGGCCTTTTAAATTACGCATGTTACGTAGTGTATCAACCAGCATATTCACATCATGGCCATCAATTGGGCCAATATAGTTTAAACCGAGTTCTTCAAAGAAAGTTCCCGGGATAACCATGCCTTTAAGATGCTCTTCCATTCGACTGGCTAATTCCTTCACTGGTGGCACACCAGATAAAAGTTTTTTACTACCTTCGCGAATATTTGTATAAAAACTGCCAGATAAAATCCGTGCAAAATGATTAGTTAGTGCGCCAACATTTTCCGAAATCGACATTTCGTTGTCATTCAAAATGATCAACATGTCAGATTTAACATCACCTAGGTGATTCATTGCTTCAAATGCCATACCCGCAGTAATTGCCCCATCGCCAATAACAGCGACGGTTTTACGGCCTTTCCCTTCTTTTTGAGCAGCAATCGCCATTCCTAATGCTGCTGAGATTGAAGTACTTGAGTGACCAACACTAAAAGTATCGTATCGGCTTTCTTCGCGAAAAGGAAAAGGGTGTAAGCCATCTTTTTGACGAATGGTATGCATTTGGTCACGCCGACCAGTTAAAATTTTGTGCGGGTAGGCTTGATGGCCTACATCCCAGACTAAACGATCATCAGGTGTGTTATAAACATAATGAAGTGCTACTGTAAGTTCTACAGTGCCTAAGCCTGACGCAAGGTGGCCACTGCTTTGCGAGACTGAATTAAGTAAATATTCACGCAACTCATTGCTAAATGCAGGTAATTTTTCTTGCGCTAAATCACGCAGTTGGGCTGGTTCATCAACCAAACCTAATAATGGATACTTGCTACTATCAAGTGTCATGATTTTTAATACATCCTTCGCTAACCAGAGGTCATTATAGCGCAATGTTACTCTGATTTTTTAGTTATTTTGTACGTCATTGTTTACTCATTGTTGAGCTATATTTAATAATCGCGTTCAACAATATATTTTGCCAAGTTTTCGAGCTCACGTGTATCAGCATCAATTTCAGCTAGCGCATTGAGTGCTTGATTGAGTAATGATTGTGCTTTTTCTTTTGCGCCATCTAAGCCCAATATTGCAGGGTAAGTTGCTTTATTTGCTGCGATATCAGAGCCTTGTGGTTTTCCGAGTGTGTATGTATCGCCTTCAACGTCTAGGATATCGTCTTGTACCTGAAAAGCCAACCCAATTGCATTTCCAAAAATTCTTAGCTGTTGTAGTGTACGCTCATTTGTATTTATAGAACACATGGCACCTAGCGCTATAGCGCAGTTTAATAATGCACCTGTTTTTAAATTATGCATGCGTTCGAGTTCAGATAAGCTAATCACTTTATCCGTAGCAGCAATATCTAACGCTTGCCCACCAACCATACCCTCAATTCCAGATGCTTTAGCCAATACGGCAATCATTTTTAATTGTTGCTGAGCAGGCACTTTAAATTGATGATTGGCAATTAATTCAAATGCTAATGTTTGTAGTGCATCACCTGCCAATATAGCTTGTGCCTCACTATACATTATATGGCATGTTGGCCGACCACGGCGCAAGTCATCATCATCCATTGCAGGTAAATCATCATGTACAAGCGAATAACTATGAATACATTCTATGGCAGCTGCGAGAATATCAAGATCTTGTTTGTTTGCGCCTAGCATTTTCCCCGTGGCGTATACCAAAAATGGGCGTATACGTTTGCCACCATTTAAAACACCATAATGAGTTGCATTTTTAATGGTTTCGTCTGTATCTAGAGGCTGTTTAAAATACTGATTAAGGGTTGTTTCAACATCGTGTTGAGCCTGTTTTATTTGTTCTTTTAATGGCACCGATTAATCCAAATCATTATCAAAAGTTGTAAGCGCTGATTGGTTATTATTACCCATTAGAATAGCTACTTTTTGCTCTGCTTGTTGTAGTTTATTCGATGATGCCCCCGCTAGTGAAATCCCACGTTCGAACTGTTTTAATGACTGCTCAAGAGATAACTCTCCTTGCTCCATTTGTGTGACGATTAATGAAAGTTCTTCGAGTGCTTGCTCAAAACTGAGGTTTTCTGGTTTTTTAGTCGCCATACAGAATTTAACTTAGATGATAGAAATTTGAGGCCAATTTTAGGGGGAATGCTAAACTAGGTCAAAGACTGATGTGTTTTTTTTAATTAATAATTGGTTTTGCTCGTAAATACATTGGAGTATAAGAATAGGTTAATGCGAGATTTACTGTAATACTTAATTAAATTGAACAAAATACAGCTCGATATTCTTAATTTATTTATATGAAATGATTTAAGTATTTCAATAAATTGCCGATAAGCGCTTAATAATAAAAATTTGTTGTCAGTGGCAGCAATGTATCGATTCCTCTGGAGGGATAAGTGGATTTAGCAACCATAATAGGTATTCTCGGAGCTATTGGCTTAATTGTCATGTCCATGTTTATGAGTAGTAGCGGTGAAATGGCGATGTTTTACAATACACCGTCAGTGGTTATCGTATTTGGCGGTTCACTGTTTATTGTTTTATCTAACTTTACAATGTCTCAGTTTCTTGGAATAGGTAAAGTTGTAACCAAAGCATTCATGTTTAAGATTGAATCTCCTGAAGAACTTATTGAAAAAGCAGTTGAACTTGCTGATTCAGCACGTAAAGGAGGGTTCTTAGCACTTGAAGAGGCTGAAATCCCTAACGGATTTATGCGCAAAGGTGTCGATATGCTTGTAGATGGCCACGATGCTGATGTTGTGCGCGCTACATTACAAAAAGATATTTCTTTAACCCTTACTCGCCATGAAACGGGGGCTGGTTTATTTAAATCACTGGCTGATATAGGCCCTGCAATGGGTATGATTGGTACGCTCATTGGGTTAGTGGCAATGTTGTCAAACATGGATGATCCAAAAGCGATAGGACCTGCAATGGCGGTAGCGCTTTTGACCACATTATACGGCGCATTTTTAGCGAACGTTGTAGCAATTCCAATTCAAGTGAAATTAGAGCTGCGTAAAGAAGAAGAAGCAATGAACCAGCGTTTGATTCTAGATGCAGTTTTGGGTATTCAAGATGGCCAAAACCCAAAAGTAATAGAAGGTATTTTGAAAAACTACTTACCAGAGTCAAAACGTAAAGTGGATACTGAGGAGTAAGCATGTCTGATCAAGAGTGCAAATGCCCACCACCTGGTCTGCCCGCATGGATGGGAACCTTTGCTGATTTAATGTCATTGTTGATGTGCTTCTTTGTACTTTTGCTCGCGTTTTCTGAAATGGATGTCCTCAAGTTTAAGCAAATTGCGGGTTCGATGAAGTTTGCTTTTGGTGTTCAAAATAAAATAGAAGTTAAAGATATTCCAAAAGGAACGTCCGTGATTGCCATGGAGTTTACCCCCGGTAAACCTGAGCCAACACCTATAGAGACAATTCAGCAACAAACCGTCGAAATGACACAGCAAATGCTAGAGTTTCAAGCGGGCGATGAAAGCTCTGCAGGTGGTCGTCAAGAGCAGCGCGGCGATAAGCGCGGTGGTGAATCTCAAAGTACTGCACAAGAGCAGTCATCAGAGCAATCAACAGCGGCGGCTGATCAAGAACAAGTAAATGAACTCGTTAAAAAAATTGCTCAACAGTTGGAGCAGCAAATCATAGATGGTGCAATAGAGCTTGAATCACTTGGTCAGCAAATTATTATTCGGATCCGTGAAAATGGTTCATTTCCTTCAGGTAGCGCATTTTTACAACCTAAATTTAAACCAATTATTCGTGATATTGCGACGTTATTAAAAGATGTGCCAGGTGAAATTACAGTCTCTGGGCATACCGATGATTTTCAAGTTTCTAATGAGTTATATACCAATAATTGGGACTTGTCATCTAAGCGTGCCGTTGCCGTTGCCACAGAAATGCAAAAAGCACAAGGGTTTGATAAAACAAGAATGATGGTTGTTGGTCACGCAGAAACCCGCCCATTAGTGCCAAATGAAACGGATACTGATAGACGCCGTAATCGGCGTGTTGAGATTTCTATAATGCAAGGTAAAGCGAAAGAATCAGATCCAATAGAAGTTCGTTAATGATACTTGGCAAAGTACTTTTTTTAGCATAAAGTAAATTTTCCTTAACAAGTGTAATGGAGTGACTTATGAGAAAAATAGACAAGTATAGCTATATGCCAGGTAATGGCGGTGGCAATGACGATGATGATAAGAAACCAGATAAAAAATAGCTATGGCTGATTGGTTTTTGAAGTTTATTTTAATTTTGGAAAATAGCTGGGTGTTTATTTTAAGCCCAGCTATTTTTGTTTTCTATTTACGTAAAGATTTTTTTGCACTTCGTTTTGTTTCGATAACCGCCGCTTTTTTTCTTTACGGTACGCTTATACACGATCCTTTAAAAAATTTAGATGACGGTATATATGTATATCGGTATGTCGTTTGGGCATTCAATGATCTAGCTTGGATGGCATTAATTGCATATCTAGCCATTAAAGATAAAGTGTATTTATGGCAAAGCATATTGGGGCAATTAGTGGTTTTAGGGGCCCCAATTTTACAGTTGTTTAGGCTGCTTGATCGCCACCTTTGGGATCTTTCATATAGTACTATGATGTATAAAACATTATTACCTATTATAAACATAGCTACGGTGGTTGTGTGTTATCTACCATTAATATATTTAGTTTTAAAAAAACGCGATATGACCTCACAAGCTTAATAATTCCCCATCTAATTTACCTGTGCTAAAATACTGTTTATATAAACAGTTGTTGTGGCGCGTTATTATGAAATTATACATTGCTGAAAAACCCTCACTTGGTCGTGCAATTGCCGATGCGTTGCCAAAACCTCATAAAAAACATGACGGCTATATTGAAGTTGCTAATGGTGATTGTGTTTCTTGGTGTATAGGCCATTTGCTAGAGCAAGCAGAACCAGATGATTATAACGAGCAGTATAAAAAATGGCGTTTTGATGACTTACCTATCATTCCACAGCAATGGCAGTTAAAGGCAAAACCTAAAACTCGTAAACAACTTACTGTACTTAAAAAATTAATCAAACAAGCTGAACAGCTTGTTCACGCTGGCGATCCGGACCGCGAAGGTCAGTTACTGGTGGATGAAGTAATCGAACAAGTAAAATTATCACAAACTAAAAAGCAGAGTATTCAACGCTTATTGATTAGTGATTTGAATGTGAGCGCAGTTAAAAAATCATTGCAAAATGTGCGCTCAAATCGAGATTTTATTCCGTTAAGTGTATCTGCTTTAGCCCGCTCTCGAGCTGATTGGCTGTTCGGTATGAACTTAACGCGTGCCTATACACTTGCAGGTCAAAAAGCAGGGTTTGGTAATGTATTATCGGTAGGTAGAGTACAAACGCCTATTTTAGGTTTAGTGGTAAATCGCGATAATGAAATAGCTAACTTTATAGCGAAGCCATTTTATGAAGTATTTGCCCATCTAAGCACAGAAAATAAAGAGACATTTTCTGCAAAGTGGCAACCAAGTAAAGCCTGTGAACCTTATCAAGATGAAGAGGGAAGAGTACTTCACCGTGGACTTGCTGAAAATGTTGCGTCACGTATTTCTAATCAACCTGGTGAAATTACAGCGCTTGAACAAAAGCAGAAAAAACAACAGGCCCCTTTGCCATATAATTTATCAGCATTACAAATAGATGCTGCCAAAGCATTTTCAATGCCTGCACAAAAGGTATTGGATATTTGCCAAAATTTATATGAGCGTCATAAGCTCATTACCTACCCCCGTTCAGATAATCGTTATTTACCTAAAGATCATCATCAAGAAGCTGCGAGTATAATAAAGGCAATTGTTATTAATGGTGGTCAAAGTGATGCAAATTGCCAAGGCGCTGATATTAACAAACGCGGTAAGTGTTTTAACGACAGTAAAGTTGCGGCGCATCATGCCATTACTCCTACAGCTAAGCAGCTAAAGTCAGTAAGTTTGAATGCGGAAGAAAGTAAAGTGTATGGATTGATCTGTCGTCATTATCTAATCCAATTTTATCCTGACTATATTTATAACGAAACAAAAGCAGAAATAACAATTAATGGTGGTGTTTTTAAAGCTAACGCAAAGCAAGATGTGAGTTTAGGTTTCAAAGTACTGATGGGAAAAACAGCATTAAAAGATGAGCAGATCTTACCTCCTTTAAGAAAAGGTCAAAAGTTACATTGTGAGCGGGGCGAAGTTATCGATAAAATGACCAGCCCACCGGCCCATTTTAATGATGCTACATTGCTTGGCGCGATGACAGGCATTAGCCGTTATGTTAAAGATCCAGAGATTAAAAAAATATTAAAAGAAACGGATGGCTTAGGAACCGAAGCAACCAGAGCGGGTATTTTAGAATTGTTATTTAAAAGGCAATTTTTAAAGCGCCAAGGCAAACTTATTTTAGCAACTGATACAGGTAAGGCATTGATCAGTGCGTTGCCACACGGTTTAGCCAGTCCAGATTTAACTGCAAAATGGGAAGCGTCACTGAGCAATATTGCAGAACAACAAATGAGTTATCAACAATTTTTAAATCCTTTATTAGCTGATTTAGTAGGATTTGTTGAATTAGCCAAAAATTGTAACAGCAACGTGTTTGCGCAATTACCAAAAACGTCGCCAAAGCGACGTTTTAAAAGAAAAGCCAAACCAAAAGCCAAAACTGCATAAGTTTATTGGTTAAATAAAGCCACCGCTGCATTACTCATCGCGGTAATACCCGTTGGGATTGCAGTTTTATAGTCAGGAGCAAATTTACTGGAATGCAGAGAAGGTAAAGTTGCCCCTGATTTTTGAGCTGCTAGATAGTGGCCTTGCTCTACACCACCTAACCAAAATAAGGTAATAGGAATTTTTTTATCTGTGCGGCCATATAAGCCAAAATCTTCCCCAGCCATAACCGCTTCTGTTTCTAGTACATTACTCTGGCCAATTGCGGCGCTAATCGCACTGCGTACAAGATCAGTTTGAGCTGGATTATTATAAGTTGAAGGGATCGACTCATCTTCGTGTACATAAACAACGGGTAATAACTCTTCAGTTAAGCCCGCACTAAACGCAATACCACTACTAATACGTTTGATCGCTGCAATTTGTTGCTCGCGAATTTTAGGGTTATAACTACGTAATGTTAGTTGTAGTTTCACCTCATTTGAAATGACATTATGTTTTGATCCACCATGGATTGAGCCTACCGTAATTACTGATGGTTCAAGAGGAGATAATTCACGACTAGTAATTGTTTGCAGCGCCAAAATTATTCGTGATGCAATCACCACAGGGTCAACTGTCAAATGTGGATAAGCGCCATGACCACCTTTACCTTTGACAGTTATATCCACTGAATCTACACTTGCCATAGTATATTCATTCTTCATGCTTACTTTACCAGCAGGAACACCGGCACTAACATGTAAAGCAATTACATGATCAGGAGTAGGGTATTTGGTGAATAAACCTTCTTTAAGCATCGCTTTTGCGCCGCCACCTACTTCTTCTGCAGGTTGTGCCACCATCATCAAAGTACCTTGCCAAGCACCTTTATGCAGCATTAACTGTTGTGCAGTGCCGATAAACGAACTCATATGAATATCGTGACCACAACCATGCATTACTCCAACCTTAGCCCCTTCGTCATTTATTACTGTGACCTTTGATGCGTAAGCTTTGCCCGTTTGTTCTGTAATTGGCAAGCCATCGGTATCAGTACGGATCATAACTGTTGGGCCATCACCATTTTTATACATGCCAACGACACCGTAGCCGCCTATGTTATCGGTAACTTCAAAGCCAAGCGTCCGTAATCTCTTTGCAAGCTTAGCTCCCGTTTGTTGTTCATGGTATGAAAGTTCGGGTGATTGGTGTAAATCTAAGTAAAACTTTTCAATAGCAGGCATCGTTTTATCTAATTCCAGATCTAACGTTGTTGAGCTTGCAAGTGGACTAAGCAGTATAAGTGCAGCATATAGACTATGAAATTTCATAAAATACCTTTTTGGTTTATGGCTTGTAATTATTATGTTTGCCTCCATATAAAACCCTAAATAGTCTGATATGGCAATCAATCGCAATGAATAATATGGTAAATGTTAATCCGCAAAATCTTCAGCAAGTTCTGGGTGAAACATCACAACAAAAACTAGTTCTATTAAGCTTTTTCTCAGCACAAAGCCCTGAGTGTCAGTCTCAAGCTGCTATTTTACAAACAATAGCAAAAGATTATGGTGACTATATTTTGATCGCCACATTAGATTGTGATGCAGAGCAAGCACTCGCAGCACAACTAGCACAGCAAGTTGGGCTGCAAACGTTACCAACATTAGTATTATTGAAAGATTCAGCCCCAGTCGATGTATTAGCTGGTGCACAAGCTGAAACTCAAATAAGAGAAGCATTAAGTAAGCACTTACCACAACCTCACGAAATGTTGTTAGAACAAGCCAAGCAAGCACTCATTGCACAAGATTTAAATCAAGCGTTTAATTTTGCTAAGCAAGCGTATGAATTGGATAACACCAATGCGCGTATAAAATTAGTATTAGCAGATATCTGCATTCAAATACATAAGCTCGATGATGCACATGCATTATTAGGCTCGGTGGACGAAACAGACCGAGATGCATATTTTACAAATATTCAAGCAAAGTGTGAGCAAGCTCTTCAAGCACAAGAATCGCCAGAGCTAAAAGCACTTCAAGCGAAAGTTGAAAAATACCCTAATGATCTTGAATTAAAAGTAGAGTTAAGTGCAGCATACGATCAAGCTGGCAAGAAAGAGCCTGCATTAGAATTACTCTTTACTGTATTGAAAAGAGATTTGAACTTTGCCGATGCCAAAGTAAGTTACTTAGCTATTATAGCCTCTTTACCCGATGGTGATAGTTTGGCTGCTAAATACAGAAGAAAGCTATACAGTATCTTATATTAATCAATTTATAGCTGAATTTTAGAAAGCGCCAAAGTGGATGGCGCTTTTTTGTATTAAAAACTTGCGAAATACTAATAATCGACAATACTGAAGATCCTCTTTGAGAACGTTGGTATGTATTTTATACAGATAACTTAGGGTTTTATGCTGTTTAGCTCATAAACTGAACGAACGGTGCGTTGTTTCAAGTTTTCTTTAAAAAACGCTTGCGTAAAATCAACCGCGCCCTATAATGCGACCCCACTGAGACGGCAGACAGCAACGCTTAGCGGGGCAAGAGTTAATCAGTGAGTCGAGTAAAACTTGAGTTTGAATTTTTATAAAGTTTAAATTTAAGTGTTGACAAAAAAATAGGAAAGCGTAATATGCGCAGCCCTAGCGAGATAAAGTTTAACTTTAATCGCAACGTTCTTTAACAATATAAAGCAATCATCTGTGTGGGCACTCGTACAGATTGAGTTCTAACAGCCGAACTTAAATTTCTTTTTAGATAGGTAAGCAAGGCAAAAAATTTAGAGTCTCAATGTGATTTCTCGAAAGAGAAACTGAGTGACCAACAGAATAGTTATTTTTAATAATTATTCGGCACAGTCAATTCAATATCGAAAGATATTAAATAAATTCAGAATTCATTGAGCAGGTTCTTCATTCTTTATTGGATGAGAACAGAAAAAACTTTTAATTGAAGAGTTTGATCATGGCTCAGATTGAA
>NZ_BDDS01000012.1 GCF_001653135.1 Pseudoalteromonas neustonica | reverse complement strand
ACGTACAGTTACCAGATGGCGTAGAAATGGTAATGCCTGGTGATAACATCAAGATGACTGTAACTCTAATCTCGCCAATCGCGATGGATGAAGGTCTTCGTTTTGCTATCCGTGAAGGTGGCCGTACAGTAGGTGCTGGTGTTGTAGCAACTATCGTAGAGTAATAATTAACGTTTAAGTTAATTGTTAGAAAAAGGTCACTTCGGTGGCCTTTTTTAATGGCTGCGATTTGAGCTGTAAGCTCTAAGCCGTCAGTGAAAGACAAGCTTCTCTTGACACCTAAGTTAAAATGAGCAAAATTTTGCAGCTGATAGCTGATAGCTGATAGCTGATAGCTGATAGCTGATAGCTGATAGCTGATAGCTGATAGCTGATAGCTGATAGCTGATAGCTGATAGCTGATAGCTGATAGCTTATGGCTTATGGCTTGTTCTTTAACTTTTTCTGGGTGCGTTTTTTCTCTGCTTTTTTAACGTGTTTACTGATCCACTTGGTCATTTTTGCCATTAATGCAGGTGGGAAATTATGACCCATGCCTGTGACTATTTTTAGTTTCGCTTTACGTATTTGCATCGCGGTTAATTTACCCGCGGCAACGGGCATAACTGGGTCTACATTGCCGTGAATGACTAAAGTAGGCGCTTTTATTTTCGGCATTAAATGTTGCCTGCAATCACTTGCGGCAATGGCTGCTAATTGGCGATTGAAACCCCGAGGGTTATACGCACGATCTACCCCTGAAATGGCTTGTTTGCGTAATACTTGCTCATCTTGGGGATAAGCGGGACTGCCGATTCGTTGATTAAGTTTAATATTATACTGAATGGCGCTATTGCGGTTAGGGGACCTAGGGCGATGTTTTACTAGTTGTAGAAATAATTTTAGCCCAGATAATGATAGTTTCAGTTTGCCAGAGCTAGACATGATTGAGGTTAGGCTCAGGACCTTTTTTTTATATTTTGCGGCAATAATTTGTGCAATCATGCCCCCCATAGATGCGCCAACTAGATGGGCTTTTTTTATGTTCAGTGCATCCATTAACTCAATCACATCAGTTGCCATATCATCAAGAGTATACATATTGCTGGATGTCAGTGGCAGACGTTTACTTAACCAAATTTTTAGTAAGCTCGGATCGCCATACTGTTCTAATTGGCTCGAAAGGCCAGTATCGCGATTATCAAACCTGATCACTCTAAAGCCACTATTAACCAAGCCAAAATAGAGTTCTTCAGGCCACACGATGAGCTGCGCCCCTAAGCCCATAATAAGTATAATCGCGGGGGCTGATTTATCTCCTTGGTCTTGGTAGCTAATAGTAATGCCACTTTTAATTTTAATCGTGCGCATATTACGTTATGTTGATAGCTTATTTATGGGCTGATATAGACAAGTATAGGCAAAGCTCAGTGATCCTTGATAAATACAAGTATGAATTTTTTATATCTAACAGCTCAAGCCTTTAAATAATTAGCCCTCAGTGTGTTTTCGCATTTCTTCTAGTAAGCTCTCATTGCCCATCATATCGTTTAATACTGACTTCACAGTACTATCAGATGTATTTTGATAGAGTGATAGGATGTGTTGGGCAATCTGTTTACTATATTCATTTTGCGAATCTTGGGCTTGGTAATACTGTGCCAGCAGCCCCTGACCAGCTAAGCGGCGTATATAGTCATTAGAGTCTTGTTTTAATAACGAGGTAAAACGCTCTGCGAGGCGATAGTCAAGTACAGGTGATTGAGTGGTCACTTCTATCGCTTGAATTTTAAACTTATCATCAGTACTATTTTCAGCCAAATCTAAAATGTTATCGACTACTTCAAAATCATATTCAGGCATTTTTGATTTATTCAAAATATACATATTCATTTGTAGTTGGCTTAATGCTGCCAGCCTATCAATATCGGCAAGATTAGGGTTAAGAATTTGTTCCCGTAATTGCGCAGTAACCTTTTTGGCATATTCAGGCTCTGATTTGATACGCAGCTCATAATCTTGTGGCAAGTCTGCATAAAAACCGTATAACGGGTTTTCTTCACGCATTTTTTCTACTTCTTCTTGCTCTTTCTCTACTAACACGGCTAATACTAACTCTTTAAATTCATCCGTATTTTGTACTTTGTTAGCTGTAGGGTTTTGTAAATTCAAGTTTGCTACTTGTCGCTGTAAAGCGCTTATCTTGTTGTGAAGTTCTGTAATAGAAGGCGGACTATCGTGGCTATTTTTTGGTAAGTCTTTTACTGATTGTTGTAAAATTTCGGTATCAAGCTGGTGAGCAACAAGGGGGGCAGATTTGAAAAATGCACCATAGCATGAGATTGCAACAGCAATTGAAGCAAGGGCAATAGCAAAAGATCCTTTACTAATTGGCATGTAGGAGACTCC
Source organism: Pseudoalteromonas neustonica (assembly GCF_001653135.1). GTDB lineage: Bacteria > Pseudomonadota > Gammaproteobacteria > Enterobacterales > Alteromonadaceae > Pseudoalteromonas > Pseudoalteromonas neustonica. The sequence continues at coordinate 88,365 of NZ_BDDS01000012.1, read as the reverse complement.
ATATTAAAAAGCAATAATCTACCGCTTTTGGGTATTAAAGTCTGTTAAAAGATGTAGAGAAAAAGCCCTGAAAGAGAGTTGCAAATAGTTTTAAATAGATGATTAGCGTAAAGGTACGCCCATAAACTATGGGCGTACCTTTATTAAATTAACGCTTAATGTTTTGCTGCATAGGCTTCGGCTTGTTGCCAAACTCGTAGCGTGTTGCCACTAAGTATTTTTTTAATATCAGTATCGCTGTAACCTCTATTCATTAAACCTTGCACAAGGTTTGGATAGGTTGATACATCCTTTAAACCAATAGGTAATGAGTCACCCACACCGTCATAATCAGAGCCAATACCAACATAATCGATACCAATTAGCTCAACAACGTGATCAATATGATCAAGTACTTGCTCTAAGCTTGCAAATGGGAATGGGTTTTTAGCACGATAAGCGGCATCAAAATCTTTGCTTAATTTAGTGCCTTGTTTTTTCGCTGAATCTTTGGTGTTATTGAGTTGATCGTACCAATTACGTGAGCTTGAAGTGACAAAACTTGAGCCAAAGTTGATTTGAATAACACCACCATTCTTTTTAAGCGCTAATAGCATTTTATCATCCATATTACGCTCAAAACCTGGTGTATATTTACGCAATGATGAATGTGAAGCAATAACCGGTGTTTTAGATAATGCCATTACTTGATAAAACGCATCATCTGAAATGTGTGATACATCGATTAGCATGCCAATGTTATTCATCTCTTTTACTAGCTCTTTACCAAATGGGCTTAAGCCTTTCCATTTACGGCGAATATCATACGACGAGTCAGAAATATGATTGCTTTGTGAATGAGCTAGCGTTATATAGCGCACGCCGCGGTCAAAAAAGTGTTGTAGGTTTTTTAGCTCACCTTCAATCGGAGAGCCATTTTCCATGCCCATCGCCAGCGATATTTTACCTTGCTTAAAGTGTTCTTTAATATCTGTGGTCGAATCTGCAATTGCAAATCTATCAGGTGCACGCTGTGCAATTGCTTCCATACCATCAATTAACTGGTTTGCCAGTTGGTAGCTTTTACCTTTGCCTTCAAACTCTAAATGAGCAGGAATATATATCGACATAAAAGGGGCATTTAAACCGCCTTTAACTGCACGTGGGTAATCAAAATCACCGCCGTCAGTCGCTTGTGTTACATCGGCCCAATTTCGGTGTATACGATACGGTACGTCAATATGGGTATCGATCAATATTGTATCTTTAGCGAGTTTAATTGCCTTGTCGGATGCGGTAATACTTGTAGCTTGTAGGGTATGGCAGGACAAAGCAAGTGAAACGGCAATAACTACTGAGCTTAGTTTTATCATTTTTAATGGCTCTTTGAGTGAAAAAGCCATTGTCTATTTTTGTAACTCGGGTTACAAGTTTACTCGCTAAATTGCACTTCACTTTGAAGGGCTTTAAATTCGCTTTTAGAAATAATGGTCACCGACTCATGTAACTCTGAAAAGAACACCATGGCTTCGCCATTGTGTAGCTGTTTTTTTACCTGACTAACTTTTGCCTCAATACTGTATTCAACATCACCGTAATCGGTGCCTTCGCGCAGCACATAGCTCTCGATTAAATTGTATAGGGTGTCTTTATCTAACTGCTCATGGGGGATGATCATAACGGCTCTTTTTTAACGATCTGGGTAAAGTAGTGTGGCACGACCTGTTCTAACCAATAAATGGGCCTGAATGGGTTTTTACCACTTATAAAGCCAACATGGCCGCCTTTTTCTGAGATGCGCAGCGTAACATGCTCACTCACATCTTGCCTACTGGGCACGGCTTTTATTGACAACATTGGATCGTCTTTGGCGTGTACAAGTAAGGTAGGTGTTGTTATATGTTTTAAAAAAGGCATGGCGCTAGCTTGCTGGTAGTAATCTTCAGCACCCACAAAGCCGTGTAATGGTGCGGTAAGCTTATCGTCAAATTGCCATAAATCGTTAATACCCATAAGTTGTTCAGGCGTTAAGTTAATTTGTTGCTTGATTTGAGGGAGCTTTCGCTTCATTGATTTTTTCATGCGATCAAGTAAGTACTTTTGATAAATTTTAGCCAAGCTTTTACGAATTACTTGGCATGAAGGCGATAAATCATAAGGGGCCGAAATAACCGCCGCTCCATCGAGTAAGCATTGCTCACCTTGTTCACCTAAATATTTAGCCAGTACATTGCCACCGAGCGAAAAACCCACTGCAACCATTAAACGCTGAGGAAACTGTTGTTTAAGTTGTTTGATAAAAAAGTCGAGATCACCTGTTTCACCACTGTGATAAGCACGTGGCAAACGGTTAACTTGCGTAGAGCAGTTACGAAAATGCATTAAGACAACACTAAAACCCTGCTTTTTTAGTGCTTTCATCATGCCTTTAGCATAAAAGCTATTGATATTGCCTTCGAGGCCGTGCAGCACAATAGCAAGTGGTGCGTTATCGTCTTTAGGAAGTGACCAAGCAAGTTCTAAAAAATCACCGTCGGGAGTATCAAGCTGCTCTAATTGGTAGCGCGTGGTATGAAATGGGCGAAAAAACCGCGGCATAATTGTTTGCACATGGCGGTTGGTCATCCACCAAGCAGGCTTGAATTCTGTAGACATAATTTAAAACTGTTTAGCTAATTGAATCGCTAGTGTAACAAATTTTTAGCAATAAAAAGCCCCTAATCAAATAACTTGATAGGGGCTTTGTGCGTCGTGCTTAATGCTGTTCTGGAATATCTGCATCGTGTATTTTTTTCATAAAGAAATACACAAAGAAAAGGCATAAGCTAATAACTATTCCTAAAAAACCAAATGATAAAAATAGTACTGGGTCGCTAAAAAAATCTCTAAAGAATACGTCCATAACCTGCCTCCTGATGTCTATGGGGTAATCATAGGCCGACTTAGCGGGGGGTGATATGATCCAGATCAAGCTATTTTCCTGATTATAAAAACAGCGGTAAATAAGTTGATATGGATCATGTTTTGAAGGCTGTTAACGCATTAAAAAAGTAGCTAAGGGCCTTTACACTGCTGGTTTTTAAAATAACAAAAAGTTAGATCAATCTAAGTGTGCTTATAAAAATTGTCGGGATAAATCCGCGACCTACATTAACTTTTAAGCTCAGGCATTCATTGTGTGGGTCGTCATTTATGTTTAACTTAGTCTGTAAGCTTTTTAACAACCAGCATGTGTAAATCTGTTTTAGCTAAGAAGTGAATACCTTGGCTTGAGATTAAGTCACCCTCGTTTAGGGATGTAGTTTCTGCATCCGTACCGATTGTTAAGTTATCAGCAACAGCAGCGCCTGAAATAATATAAGTAAAGTTTTCTTGTGCGATTTGCATTGATTCACTTGCTTGTAAATGCACTATTTCCATAACCGTATGACTGTTAAAAGTAGTATGTTGGTTGTTATCACCGCCATAAATACGGGTGACGCCTGATTTGCTGGGGGTGTATGCTTTGTAGTCGGCTGGTTGGCCGTTTTGCTCCGGTAAGGCCCATACCTGTAGCATGCGGTTTTGCTTGTTGTCAGGGTTGATTTCGTTGTGGTTAAAGCCTTCACCACCGGCTCTTTGTACTTGCACATCACCTGCTATTAAATCTTTACCGTGTTCCATCGATCCTTCATGGCTCACTCTGCCTTCAATAATAATTGAAATAACATCGATTTCACTATGTGGGTGCATACCAGAGCTGCCTAATGGATTGTATCGAGCATCAGCAAGGTACACCATGTTACCAAAGCCTTCGAAAGTTTCTGGTTTTTTACGCGCCCCAAAAACCCTACTATCGGTCACTAAGCGATGCTCTGTAATGCCTGCAAAGCCGCCTAACTTTAATGAATCTCTAGATAATACTTTCATACTTAATACCTTACTGGTGCGTTGAGTTGATGGAATCATTTTAGAGAGATATGATTGTTTGATAAATACGTAGAAATGCAAATTGCTTTTTCAAATTCAACAACAATAGGTGTTTAAGTGTCTGACATTGATTTAAACGACATGATGCTATTTATAGCTGTAATCGATGCTGGTAGCTTTACGTTAGCCGCCGAGCGAGTCAATATTCCTAAAGCCAACTTGAGCCGTAAAATAGCAAGGCTAGAAAGTAATTTAGGGGTTACCTTATTAGAGCGTACAACACGCACACAGCACATTACAGAAGTGGGTATGCGTTATTTAGAACATTGTCGACGTATTCAGCAGGAGCTTGAGCTTGCTAAAGTGTCAGTGGCAAAATCACTTGATACAGTCAGTGGTAAGTTAAAAGTGGGGGCATCTGTAGGAATAGGGCATGAAGTACTAAAAGAGAGCTTAGCGCAGTTTATGCGGCTGTATCCTAACGTAAATTTACAGCTGGAATTAATAAACCGTCGCGTAGATTTAATTGAAGAAGGGTTTGATCTGGTGATCAGAATCGGGGATTTAGATGACTCCCGCTTGGTTGCAAAGCGTTTGGGTAAAATCAGTCGTAAACTATATTCAAGCCCGCAGTATTTACAATCGCAGGGTGATATTAAGTCAGTACAGCAGTTAAGTGAATGTGATTTACTATTGATGAGCAGCGCGCAAAAGAGTACTAAGTTGACGTTGTCTGCTGGTAAGCAGCATTATGAATGTAAATTAGAGCCTAAAGCTATCGTTGATGATTTCACATTATTAAAGCAACTCGTTATTGATGGTTTAGGTGTGGCTGTACTTCCTGATTATATGTGTCAAGAAGCGTTAATAAAGTCTGAGTTGGTTTCAGTACTCCCTAATTGGGGGATGGAGACTGTTGATATATTTGCCCTCTACCCAAAGCATCGTTTAGATATCCCTAAAGTACGCGCATTTTTAGAGTTTATTCAAACATTATTTGCGCAAAGGTTAAGTGTATAAATTAATTAAGGCGGCACGTCGCTAAATCAAAAATTAATGCAGAGACATTTACTTGCCATTGAGCTGTGACGATACGGGCACTACAACAACCACTGCTCACTCGGATTTTGGTAAGCGCTCTGCTTGCTAATTTCGCCTAAGTTAAAGTATTTCTTATGATACTTTTACTGCTCCATATAAAACTGCTTAAATGCATCGTAAACAGCAAGGTGTAAAGTCTCGTTATAATCAAGTTGTTCAAAGTAGGTGAAGTTAACTTGCGAAGACGTAGGAAGCTCTTTTTTTAATTTGTTGTAAACTTGTTTGGCACCTTCTTCCATAACCTTACCTTCTTTACCTACCGCCACATAAACAGCTTTGGGTGAATGAGTAGGGCTTACGGGGTTATTTAATAATTTTGCGTCGTTAAACCACATGCTTGGACTGATAATTATATAGCGCGAAAAAAGTTGAGGGTGCTTTAGTAGGATTTCAGTCGCGAGTAGCCCGCCTAAAGATTGGCCAATTAACGTGTTTTCTTGGTTACTACGATAGGTTTTATTCACTAATGGCTGTAATTCTTTTCCTATGAATTGAATAAATTTTGCAGAGCCACCATGAGTTGGTAGATCGCGTATGTCTAAAGGGTGTGTGCTTTGTGGAGTGTAATCATGCTTTCTATCAATATTGGCTATGCCTACAACAATACTTTTTGGCAACATTTTTAGCGAAGAAAATGAGCCAAATTGAACCAAACCAGCAATATGTATAAAGTCTTCTTCTTTTGAGCCATCTAACAAGTAAATGACAGGGTAAGTTTGTTCGCCATTATGTTTATAGCCTTCTGGTAGATAAACATTTATCTCTCTTTTTTGGCCTAAAATGGAAGATTGAAATGATAGTGTGTCACCAAGTATAAAAGGAGTTTTAGTGATCTCGTTGCAAAAAGCATTAAAGTTGATGATAAGTGCTAGCAGTATGAAGGGAATTGTTTTTTTATACTTCATAAGTAATCCTTTTAGTTTTTAATATACGGTTTTTAAGCTGTTCAATATACACACTAAAAACATTCATCGTACAGTTAATTAACTCATGAGAGAGTGATAAAAAAATCATAGAACGTTTTATACCAATCTGGATAGATATGGGGTCTATTTAATTCGTTAAATTGTTCAATATTTATGCAGGTTGGTATTGATTACCGTTTTGGGTTTTAGGCTGCAAAAGGCAAAGCCTACCGCAATTAAGAGTAGTCATGAGCTGGGTCGTGTTTAGCCTGTTGCTTATCAATTTTTAAAGTTTCCTGAATACAACCAAGCAAGGTGATGATTCTACTTGGCTGTGGAATTAACGTTTAAAGCTCAAGTGTTTGCCAAATACATCTCAATATTATGCGGCGCTGCCTGTTTTGCTAAATCCATGCAATTAACCGCATCAATCAATATTTGCTGCTGTTGTTTTTCAAGCTTTAGTTCGGCGCTGAGTAGTTCTTTGCGAATACAAGCGTAGCCGCTGATGGTGGCTTGATTCGCTTTTAGGTGGGCGCGGGCGGTGCGTAGCGGGTACATTACGTTTTGATCAAAATCGCTAATGGTGGCCACTAAAATATCGAGTTGGTTGCTATTAATTTTTAATCCTAGCGAATCTAAATAATGCAGCAATAAACACAGGTTGACGTTTTTACCTTGCTGGTTTTGTAGTGCCAGCAAGGTTTGTTGGTTGTCGCATTGCTCATAAAAAGCGCAGGAGAATTGCCAAAAATTATCGCTATTGAGCAAGTTCATCGGCAAACGCTTGTTCTTTTTCTTCCATTTCTTCGAGCGCCATTAATAGCGTTTCTTCAACGTCGTTTAATTTAGGCGTAAGAGTGGCTTGTTTAGTTAGTAGCTCTTTTAACTTCGCCTTATTGTCATCGCTGTAAAGTTCGTTATCGCCGAGTGCTTCTTCAACTTCAGCTAGCTCTGCGGTGTATTTGTCGAGTTGCTTTTCGAGCTTTTCGATTTGCTTTTTAAGTGGCTGCGTGGCTTTTCTAAACTCCGCTTCTAAGCGTTTTTGTTCTTTACGGTTAACACCTGAGTTGGCTTTTGGCTCATCGTCAGGTTGTGTTGCTTTAGCTGCTTCTTTATTGGCATTGAGTAACCATTGGTAATAGTCATCGAGTTCGTAACCAAATTGCGTTACTTCGCCGTTATCTACTAGGTAAAACTCGTCAGCGGTATTTTTAAGCATATGACGGTCATGCGATACCGTCACCATAGCGCCTTCAAATCCTTGCAATGCCATGACCAATGCATGACGCATTTCTAAATCAAGGTGGTTGGTTGGCTCATCCAGTAATAATAGATTAGGTTTTTGATACACCAACATAGCGAGTACTAAACGGGCTTTTTCGCCACCAGAAAACGGTGCTACAGGCTCAAGCGCTTTATCACCAATAAAAGCAAAACCGCCTAAAAAGTCACGCAGTGATTGCTCGGTGGCTTTAGGGTTTAAGCGCTGTAAATGGGTAATTGCGCTGGCTTTTAGATCTAACGATTCCAACTGATGCTGGGCAAAGTAGCCAATATTTAAACCCTGATGCTGAAACACTTCACCAGCTTGTGGCTGTAAATCGCCAGAGAGTAATTTGATCAGTGTAGATTTACCCGCGCCATTACGGCCAAGTAGGGCAATGCGACTGCCCGGTACTAAGTTAAGCTTAATACTATTTAAAATGGTGACATCGCCATAACCTGCTTGGGCTTTATCAAGCGTCATTAATGGGTTTGGTAGCGCGGTTGGTTCAGCAAACTCAAAATCAAAAGGCGAGTCAGCATGTGCAGGGGCGAGCTTTTCCATACGCTCAAGGGCTTTAACACGGCTCTGCGCTTGCTTGGCTTTACTGGCCTTTGCTTTAAAGCGGGTAATAAATTGTTCAAGGTGAGCTATTTGATCTTGTTGCTTTTCGAACATTGCTTGCTGTTGTAATAGGCGTTCAGCTTTTTGACGCTCAAACTGCGAGTAGTTGCCTTTGTATACATTGATTTTTTGTTTGTCGATATGCCAAATCTGATCAACGACAGCATCTAAAAATTCGCGGTCATGAGATATCAATACCAGCGTGCCGGTATACGCGCGTAAAAAGCGCTCCAGCCAATACACTGCATCTAAATCTAAGTGGTTTGTTGGTTCATCTAGTAGTAATAAGTCGGCATCACGAATAAGCGCCTGTGCAAGGTTTAAGCGCATACGCCAACCACCAGAGAAGTCACTAACAGGGTTTTCAATCTGGTTATTGGCAAAGCCTAAGCCATGCAGTAGTTCGCCTGCTTTGGCTTCGATGCTATAGCCTTTAATATGTTCAAGTTGGATATGAACTTTGGCTTGGGTATCACCATCATCATTTTGTTCTGCTTCACGCAGGGCAATGCGCAAGGTGTAATACTCCGGGTGGCCTTGTAATACATAGTCAATTGCGCTGATATCAAGCGCAGGTGTTTCTTGTTTTACTGATGCGATAGACCAATCTTTTGGAATACTGCAATTACCGGCGTCCAGCTGCAGCTCAGATTTTAATAAACTAAATAGCGTTGATTTACCGCAACCATTTGCGCCAACTAGGCCAACTTTATGTTCTGGAAATAACGTCGCTGATGCGTCTTTGAGCAGTGCTTTACCGCCACGTAATAGTTCTATTTCTGAAATTTGGATCATGAATACGTTACTTTACTGTGCCCTGATTGAATTGCCTACATCATAGCACGGATCGACTTATGGTTATCAATCGTATCACCTTGGTAGATATTAGGATAAAATGATGACAGTTAAAACTGTGGGGAAGTGCTGTGAAACAGAAAAAACGATTTATTGCTGGTGCAACATGTCCTGAATGTAAAACCATGGATATGATGATGCTTTATAAAGAGCATGATGTAGAAAAAGTTGAGTGTGTGCAGTGTGGTCACAAGATGACTCAGCCAGAGCAGGCAGTTCAGGCATCAACACGCCAATTTGAACAAGTTATTGGCGTGTTTAAGCCAGGTGATTGATCACCTCAGCGCTTTTAATAGTGCGGTGGTGGTGGCTCTGGGGTATCAGACATCATCATTGACGATGATTGTGATTCTTTGATTTTTTCAGCCAGTAGCTCTGTTTGGCGTTTCATTTTTGCCAATAGCTGCTGGTGAACTTTTATTTCATCATTTAAAATTTCAATCGTTTCATCTTGAAAGGCGACTTTAGCCTCAAGTTCCATTAAGCGATGTTCAATTGTGTTCATTTTGTTCTCGTATAGTAAAACGCTCAGCGATTCCGCTTGAACTCTCGGTTAACAACGCTGTGCCGTTGTCAGTAAAAGCAACATCCAAAACCACCGCCGACTTAGGCTTGCTGCCTTCGCGTGGGGTTACATGCCAACTCTGAATTTTTTCACCGTCTGATAATTGCCATAAATCAACCAAGCGATTTGGCGAGCCTGTTACCAGCAGTGTGCCTTGTTCATTAAAGCGAGCTGTAGTGAAAATTTTCTGTCGAGCAATATACGCCAGTTTACTAACAAGATCACCTGTTGTCAGCTGCCATACACGTGCTTGTGCCATACTGTCGGCGGTAAATGCATAGCGCCCTTGCGGGTCGAGTGTGACATGGGTAACACGGTTGGGGTGATTAAAACGATGAATAACTTGCCCGGTACGGGTATCCCAAAAATAGGCAACGTAATCATTCGAGCCACTCAACGCAAAACGGCCATTAGGAGCAAGATCAACCACATTAATTTTTTCTTGGTGACCAAGGAACTCAATGCGCCTGCCGGTCTCTAAGTTGAGGTAAACAACAACATTGTCGCTGCGGCCATATAAAACACTGCGCCCTTGGTTGCTGATAGCAATATCGCGAATGGTGGCCGTTTTGATTTTGTAATAACCGGTATTGGCGCCAGTGGCGATATCCCACACTGCGAAGGTGGTTTTTTCTGCGGTAACAGCGTGGCTATTATCGTATGAAATAGCCACTGTATGCACTAGGCTATCTTGGTCTTGCTGTTGAAACCACTGGTATTTGAGTACCTGCTGTTGATTATCCCATAGGGCGACCCCATGGTGTATAGATGAAATCAGGCTATATGTACCATCGTGAGAAATGGCAGAGGCAAACGCACCTTTAGCGGCATGCTCGTAGCTGGCCGTTGCTTGGTTTTTTTGCTCTGAGCAAGCGATTAATAAAATACAACTCAGAAGATACAAAAAAGTACGAAATATCGACATATTACAGGTATTTCCCCTTAACTCTTAGTGATTGAGAGGTTAGACTAGGTACGTTAAAAGCCTAGGCAGTTTATCTAATCACCAATATGATGACAGGTGGTCTGCGTATGGTAATTAGATAAGCAGCCTATCATGTAGGCCGTTAATCTTTAACTAGTAATAATACAATAAATGACATCTGCAAAGTTTGTCGGAGATTTAAAATGAAAAAGACGATTAAATTGTCATTGATTGCAGCGTCAGTTTTAGCGCTTACTGCTTGTAATCAAGAAGCAAAACAAGAACAAGCACCAGTAACGCTTGATACAGAAGCACAACAACAAGCATACGGTATTGGTGCGTCAGTTGGTAACTTTTTAAATAAAGATCTTGCTGATAAAACTGAGTTAGGCATTGAGCTTGATCAAGCACTATTAATTCGCGGCTTTAAAGACGCGCTTGCTGGTGAAGCAAAAATTGACGAAGAAAAAATTCGTGAAGTATTAACTGCGCTAGATACATCTGTGCGCACTAAGCAAGAAGCACATGCAAAAGTAGAAGCTGAAAAAAGCCAAGCGGCAGGCATTAAATTCCTAGCTGACAATGCAGCGAAAGCTGGTGTGACAGTTACTGAGTCTGGTTTACAGTACGAAGTACTAACAGCCGGCGAAGGCGAAAAGCCAGTTGCAACAGATGTTGTTAAAGTGCATTACAAAGGTACTTTATTAGACGGAACTGAGTTTGATAGTTCTTATTCACGTAACGAACCAACTACGTTCCCTCTAAATCGCGTAATTCCAGGTTGGACTGAAGGTTTGCAACTTATGCCAGTAGGCGCTAAGTACAAATTTACTATCCCAGCTGACCTTGCATATGGCGATCGTGACCTAGGTAAAATCCCAGCTAACTCAACACTTGTTTTTGAAGTAGAACTACTTGAAATTCAAGATGAAGAGCAAGCTGCCGCTGCTGAGTAATTTTTAGCACGCAATACTTAGCACGCAATAAAAAAGGGACCAATTGGTCCCTTTTTTATTTTCTCCCCATAATTAGGCGATAACGCAGTATAAATGGCAAACATGGGCTGCCCAAAGGGTTCTTCCTAGGGGCGATTAACTCTTTGTTGCCTACATGGAGGTAGGTAAGGAGCGTGAGCAGGACGCGGAAGCTTTGCTCGATTTTTACTTAGCCTGCTAGGTTACAAACCTCGCGCCGCGATTAAATCGCCCCTAGATTGAACAAATTTCAATCCACAAAGGTCAACACGCCCTGGGGGATGTTAATCAGTATGATTAGAATACAAGTTGTCGATTAGTTCATCTTCTAACTCAAAGCGTAGCTCTAACGCTTCGCCTAATTTTGACAAGTCTTTATCAAAATCATTTAGTAGATCATTTTTATTCACTTCAGCATATTTATCGTTAAAGTCTAGCGCCGTATCTGTTGTTTCTGAAATACGCGGGTAAAGTTCACTCGCTAGCTGTTGGCTTTTTGGGCCTTTTTGTTCACATGCTTTGGCGATGTTATCGTAAATTTCAAAATGACCAGCAGACAAGTAGTCCATCAGAATTTGGCAAAAGCTTTGAATTTGTAATTGATCTGGCAAAGCCTGATCTTTTTTATCGTAAGGTGAAAAGCCAGCAATTCGACAATACAGAACCAGTAGCTCTTGGCGTTCAGCTAGCCATTTATCGATAACAGTGTGACTACCACCCCATTTTTTTTGAGCTTTCTCTAAACGCGTCAGCATTATCATTCTCCTTAGCTGGGTTGGTTTTCTTTATTCTTTACATAACAATGAAATATGAAGCAAAAATCAACACATTTTTTATTTATTCAGTAACTGAATCTAAACAGAATTGTATATAAGCAGTTTTTCATACTAGATTGCAAGCTATTTGGCTTATTTCAGGCAAGAAAAAACCACCATAAATGGTGGTTTAATTCTTTTTTCCATGACTTGTTTAAACAAGCTTTCTTTTTATTATGGGAAGATTTTTATTATTGTTTTTATGTAATTTTTATTGTTGTTATTGTTAACGCGGAACAAGTTATACCAAGCTTTTATTGATGTTGCAAACTTATTAATAAAAATAATTAAATGTTATTGTTTGTTGCGTGTTTTTTGCGCGCCGAATAAAAGTGTTGATCTGTATCTATCTGAGTGCGTTTTACTATCATTGCGATAGAGAGCCGCTCAATATGGTGATACAATCTGCGCAATATCTACAAGCTTTAGGATCCTTAACGCTATGAGCGAATTAAAAAACGACCGTTATTTACGTGCACTACAAAAGCAACCAGTTGATGTAACTCCGGTATGGATGATGCGCCAAGCAGGGCGTTATTTACCAGAATACCGCGCTACACGTGCACAAGCGGGCGATTTTATGAGCCTGTGTAGAAATGCAGAACTTGCTTGCGAAGTAACGTTACAGCCACTGCGTCGTTATCCGTTAGATGCGGCTATATTATTCAGCGATATATTAACGATCCCTGATGCTATGGGTCTAGGTTTGTACTTTGAAACTGGCGAAGGTCCTAAATTTGAGCGCCCAATTTCATCATTAGCAGACGTTAAAAAAATTCCAAAGCTAGACCCGACCGACGAGCTAGGCTACGTAATGAATGCCGTTAGCACTATTCGTCGTGAATTAAAGGGTGAAGTTCCACTTATTGGTTTCTCTGGCTCGCCATGGACACTTGCAACTTACATGGTTGAAGGCGGTAGCAGTAAAGTATTTGGTAAAATTAAAAAAATGGCGTTTGCTGAGCCACAAACATTGCACTTATTGCTTGATAAGCTTGCTGATTCTGTAATTGATTACCTAAACGCGCAAGTTAAAGCGGGTGCACAATCATTAATGGTATTTGATTCATGGGGTGGTGTATTAAGCCCGCGTGATTACAACGAGTTCTCATTGCAATATATGCACAAAATTGTTGATGGTTTAATTCGTGAATACGATGGCCGTAAAGTGCCTGTAACGCTGTTTACTAAAAACGGTGGTCAATGGATTGAAGCAATCGCTGCAACAGGCTGTGACGCTATCGGCCTTGATTGGACGATTAATATCAGTGATGCAAAGCGTCGTGTTGGCGATAAAGTGGCACTACAGGGCAACATGGACCCATCTATGCTGCATGGTACACCAGAGCGTATCCGCCAAGAAGTGGGCACCATATTAGAAGATTTTGGTACAGGTAATGGCCACGTATTTAACTTAGGCCACGGTATTACACCGGATGTAGATCCTGAGAACGCAGGTGTATTTATTAATGCAGTACATGAGCTAAGTGCGCAATATCATAAGTAATAGCAAACGTAACAGCAGCTGTTATTGATAATCAAAAAAGCCCGCTTAGTAATAAGCGGGCTTTTTGTTGCTTAGCTGTTTACTTAAACAAGCGATTTAAGCCATTTAATGCCGCAACACGGTAGGCTTCAGCCATCGTTGGGTAATTAAACGTGGTATTTACGAAGTAGTCTATGGTGTTGCCACCATTTTTTTGTTCCATAATTGCTTGGCCAATGTGAACAATCTCAGAGGCACGCTCACCAAAGCAATGCACACCGAGTACTTCTTTCGTTTCGGTATGGAATAAAATCTTTAAACTACCCACTTCAGTACCCGCAATTTGCGCCCGTGCCAAATGTTTGAATTGCGCACGGCCTACTTCATACGGAATTTTAGCTGCGGTTAGCTCTTGCTCTGTTTTACCTACAGAGCTCATTTCAGGAATGGTATAAATACCCGCTGGAATATCAATAATCAGTTTTTCATCACAGTTACCACAGGCAATTGCATCAGCAGCAATGCGGCCTTGATCAAACGCAGCACTGGCAAGGCTTGGGTAACCAATAACATCGCCAACTGCATAAATATTGTCAATGTCAGTTTGATAGGTCTCGTTTACTTTTAATTGACCGCGGCTATCAGCTTTTAAGCCAACCGCTTCGAGGTTTAATGTATCAGTGTTACCAGTACGACCATTGGCAAATAAAATACAGTCAGCTTTAACACGCTTACCTGATTTTAAATGCATGATCACGCAATCATCACGGGTTTCAATACGATCAAATTCTTCGTTATGGCGAATAACAATACCGCTGTTCCAAAAGTGGTAACTTAGTGCATCTGAAATTTCAGCATCCATAAAAGCAAGCAAGCGATCACGGGTATTTACTAAATCAACCTTTGCGCCGAGGCCTTTAAAGATAGAGGCATACTCACAGCCAATCACACCGGCGCCATAAATAAGAACACGATGAGGGTCATGCTCAAGCCCTAAAATCGTATCACTTTCGTAAATACGAGAATGGGTAAAGTCGACTTCTGGTGGGCGATAAGGGCGTGAACCGGTCGCAATAACAATTGTTTTGGCTGTTAGTCGCTCAGTGGAACCATCAAGGCGTTTAATTTCAATGGTGTGCTTGTCAACAAAGCTCGCATCACCCTGAAACATATGAATACGGTTACGATCGTAAAAGCTACTGCGTAAATTAGACTGCTTAGAAATAACCGAACTGGCATGGCGCAAAATATCGGGGAATGTTAAACGAGTAGGGCGCTCTCCTACATTAAATAACGGGTTTGCTTTGTACTCAATATAGCGGCTCACAGAGTGGCGCAGGGCTTTTGATGGAATGGTCCCCCAATGCACACAACCGCCACCAACGGCTTCTTGGCGTTCAATAACGGCCACTTTTTTGTTACTTTTAGACAGGTTCATGGCGGTACCTTCACCGCCAGGACCTGTGCCTATAATGATCGCATCATATTGAAATGATGGTTGTTCTTGCTTTACTTGTTGTTTGGCCACAGCCACTCCTACATTAACTAAAAGAGGCTTTTAATAACCTCGCATTCAGTGCTAGCCAAGCCTGCTTTTGGGTTTCCCAAGCGGCTTCAAGCTCATGGTATTGTGTAATTAAAGCTGATTTTTCGCATTGTTGCAGCATGTTATTCTTTTTAACTTCTAATACCTGTTTTTTCAGGGCACAAAAGTGTTGTAGCTTTTTCAGCAATAAATCATATTCTTGCTGCAATAATGTAAGCTTATCTTGCGCTAAAGGCAATTTTGCCAAGCGATTTTGAGTTTTATTCATCAATGTTTCGGCTTTTGCTTTTTCAATACGCTCAATTGGTGTTCGTTTTAGCTTTTTAGCCAAGCCAATAGCTGCAAATGAGCGGATCATCCATTTTGTTGGATCATAATGAAACCATCTAATACCGTTGCGGTAATCGCTCGCAAAAATATGATGGAAGTTATGGTAGCCTTCACCATACGTAAATAATGCTAAAAAGCCATTATCGCGTGCGGTGTTTTTTTCAGTATAAGGGCGAGAGCCCCAAATGTGCGCGACTGAGTTGATAAAAAAAGTAAAATGTTGGCTTAATACCAAGCGCAGCAAGCCAGCCAATAACAGCATACCTATTACATCGCCAACCAATAAACCCAGCACCAGTGGAATACCAATATTAGTGGCTAATACGAGTTTTAAATAATGACGGTGTTGCCACATTACAATTTTGTTGCGCTGCAAGTCTCGACAGTTACTGTAATCACCATAACTATCGCCTTGGTAATCGCGCAGCATCCAACCAATATGGCTATACCAAAAACCGTTGGTTGCAGCGTAAGGATCTTTAACTGGGTCATCAACTTGACCATGATGTACACGATGGTCGCTACTCCAGTGCAGGGCGCTATTTTGCAATGCAAATGCACCACCGATAGCAAAAATCATCTCAACAGCAGGGTGAGCATCGTAGGTTTTATGTGCCCAAAGGCGGTGATAGCCCGCGGTGATCGACATCCCGGCGTAAAACATACACGCCACAAATGCGATCCAGTGCGCACTGGTAAATCCATAGCTTATACCATACCAAGGAACAAGCGTTGCGGCAGCCAAAAAAGTA
Organism: Pseudoalteromonas neustonica; assembly: GCF_001653135.1. GTDB lineage: Bacteria > Pseudomonadota > Gammaproteobacteria > Enterobacterales > Alteromonadaceae > Pseudoalteromonas > Pseudoalteromonas neustonica. Next base: position 72,332 of record NZ_BDDS01000012.1, on the reverse strand, counting down.
AGGCTAAAGAACAGGACGTTAGTCCAAATAATCGGTGGTTTATTCATCTTTATAAATCTGAGCGTACACTTGTAAGCTAAAATAATATTTCATTCTCTCGCCGTCAAGTATTAGACTGGGGAATTGAGATAAAAATCACCATAATTTGATTTAAAATAAATCAGGAGTAGTGTATGTCGGGTGTTCGTGCGCAACAGAAGCAAAAAACACGACAAGCTTTAATTCAGGCGGCATTTAACCAATTAAGTGCCGAACATAGCTTTTCGAATTTAAGTTTACGCGAAGTTGCCCGCGAAGCTGGTATAGCCCCCACCTCATTTTATCGCCATTTTAAAGATATGAATGAACTTGGCTTAACCATGGTTGACGAAGCCGGTTTAACATTGCGCCAACTTATGCGTCAAGCACGCCGACGTATTGCCAGCGGCAATAATAGTATTATCAGCACCTCAGTCATTACCTTTATGGAGTTTATCGACAACTCCAGTAACCAGTTTAGACTACTATTGCGAGAACGCTCAGGAACATCCAAAGCATTTAGGGCCGCAGTTGCTCGTGAAATTAAGCATTTTATTCTAGAGCTTGCGCATTATCTTGAAAGCGAAACCCCCTGCGATGCAACTCAAGCTTATATTCAAGCAGAGGCCATGGTAACACTGGTATTTAATGCCGGCGCTGAAGCACTAGACATAGACGCACAGCAGCGCGAAGAGCTTGTAGAGCGAGTCATCTGGCAGTTACGCTATATTACCCGAGGCGCGAGTAACTATGTGCGCGAAACTCATAAAGCGATTGAACCAACAATCTAGTTTTTGTGAGAAAAAACCCGAAGAGCTAATATAAGCACCAACCTTGAGGGTCGGTAAGTAATTTAAACACTATTATCGACTAATTTTTATTTATTTATGTTTTAATGTCATTTTTTAGCATAAATAAACCTTTTAATGTCGTTTTTAATTCCTTTTAAAGAAAAAATTATGCTTGCATGCACCTCTGTGGAGTGTTAAAAATACAGCTAATTAAACACACATTTAGTAAAAGTAGATGCAAAATACACACTTAATTACACTAAAACTAAACCTCTTACTGCTAACGTATGTGAGCGGGGATTAGTGTATTTGCATTGAATAATACATAAAAAAAACCCCGCATCAAGCGGGGTTTTTTTATCTCGCAACGTGGGTCGTTGAACACTGAGGGCAGATTATGCAAGATCAAGATAAAGTATGGATTTTCGACACCACCTTACGCGATGGTGAGCAGGCGCTTAAGGCAAGTCTTACTGAAGAAGACAAAATTCAACTGGCGCACACCATTAGCCGCTTAAATGTAGATGTAATGGAAGTGGGTTTTCCGGTTTCAAGCCCTGCGGACTTTCGTTCAGTGCAACGCATTGCAACAGAAGTAAAAGGCCCGATTATTTGTGGTTTAGCCCGCTCTGTTGCCAAAGACATTGAAGCCTGTGGCGAAGCACTTCGCACAGCACAACAAAGTCGCATTCATACTTTTATTGCTACCAGCCCTTTGCATTTAGAGCACAAATTACGCATGAGTTTAGATGATGCGACGGCTATGGCGGTTAAATCAATCAAGCTTGCCCGTAATTATACGGATGATGTGGAATTTTCCTGTGAAGACGCAGGCCGTACACCGCATTGGGATTTATGCCGCATTGTAGAGCAAGCAATTAATGCTGGTGCATCAACCATCAACTTGCCTGATACCGTAGGGTATGTAACGCCAGATGAATATGCTGCCATGATCCGCTACTTGTTAAATAGCGTGCCTAATATTGATAAAGCCCGTTTAAGTGTGCACTGTCATAATGACCTAGGTTTAGCGGTTGCTAACTCAATTGCCGCAGTGCAAGCCGGTGCGCGCCAAATCGAATGTACGATTAATGGCATTGGTGAACGTGCGGGTAACTGCTCGCTTGAAGAAGTGGCGATGATTATGCAGATGCGTAAAGATCACCTAAAAGTGCATACAGATATTCGCAGTGAAGAAATTTACCGCGCATCACGTCAGGTGGCAAAAATTTGTAATATGCCAGTACAGCCTAATAAAGCGATTGTGGGCGAAAATGCTTTTGCGCATAGCTCTGGCATCCACCAAGACGGTGTATTAAAAGCGCAAAATACCTATGAGATTATGTCGCCAGAAAGCGTAGGTGTACCAAACAACCAATTAAATATGACTTCACGCTCAGGTCGCCACGTTATAGAGCATCGCTTAGAAGAGTTGGGTTATCAAAAAACCGATTACGACATGAACAGTCTATATGACAGCTTTGTGGCACTTGCCGATCAAAAAGGCACCGTGTACGACTATGATCTTGAAGCGATGATTTACTTTAATCAAATCAGCGATAAAGACGAAAAGTACCAATTGGAATTTGTTAACTCTACCTCTAACTCACAATCAGTGGCGAGCTCAACTATTGGCATGACAATCGCAGGCGAATCTAAGCAAGAAGCAGCTACGGGTAATGGCCCTGTTGAGGCCTCATTTTTAGCGATTGAGCGCTTAACGGGCATGGCAGTGGAAATGATTGAATACAATTTAGAAGCAACCGGCGAAGGTGCAAGCTCACTAGGGCAAGTAAATATTATCGCAAAATACGATGGTCGCCCTTACCACGGCGCCGGTATTGCAGCGGATGTAGTTGAAGCGTCTGTACGCGCTATGATCCGCGTTTATAACTTAATTTATCGTGCACAAAAAGTGTCTGATTTAAAACAACAAAGGAAAGCAGGATGAGTCAAACGAATTATAGCATCGCAGTATTAGCTGGCGACGGTATCGGCCCAGAAGTGATGGCAGCAGCAGAGCAAGTGCTTGATGCCGTAAGCAGTAAGTTTGGCTTTACCTTAACTCGTCATCCTCATGCTATTGGCGGTGCTGCTATTGATGAATTTGGTAAAGCATTACCAGAGACAACGCTCGCTGCCTGCGAAAATGCAGACGCTATTTTATTTGGTTCAGTCGGTGGCCCTAAATGGGAGCATTTACCGGCGGATGAGCAGCCAGAGCGCGCATCGCTTTTACCACTGCGTAAACATTTTGGCTTGTTTTGTAATTTACGCCCCGCGCAGTTATTACCTGCGTTGAGTGCAGCGTCACCACTACGAGCCGATATTAGCGAGCAAGGTTTTGATATTTTATGTGTGCGTGAGCTTACAGGGGGTATTTATTTTGGCGAAAAAGGCCGCAGTGGCGAAGGCGAAAATGAAGCCGCATTTGATACGCAAACCTATTCACGCAAAGAAATTGAACGAATTGCGCGTTTTGCGTTTGAAGCAGCAAAATTGCGTAACAATCATGTCACGTCGGTAGATAAAGCCAACGTACTTGCATCAAGCGTGTTATGGCGTGAAGTTGTCACCGAAGTCAGTAAAGACTATCCAGAAGTGAACCTTGATTACATTTACGTTGATAATGCTGCTATGCAGTTAGTTAAGCAGCCAAGTCAGTTTGACGTATTGCTATGCGACAATTTATTTGGTGATATTTTGTCAGACGAATGCGCAATGATCACTGGCTCTATGGGCTTATTACCGTCAGCAAGTTTAAATCAGTCTGGTTTTGGTATGTATGAACCGGCTGGTGGCTCAGCACCAGATATTGCAGGTAAAGGGATTGCTAATCCAATAGCGCAAATTTTAAGTGCCGCTTTAATGCTACGTTACTCGCTAGGCCAAGATGAAGCTGCGCGCAGTATTGAAAAAGCAGTTGCCGAAGCTGTAGAAGCCGGTGTAGGCACACCCGATATCTACCCGAACGCAGGTTATACAACGCAAGACGTTGCCGCTGCGATTGTGGCTCGAATTTAAATTAATTATGCTCGTGGCAACCGTCACGTCGCGAGCTAAACCGAATTAGGGAATGAGCAAGTGGCCCAAACGTTATACGATAAAATCTGGCAAGCACATGTTGTTGCTAGTATTAATGAGCAAACCGACTTACTTTATATTGACCGCCATTTAGTGCACGAAGTCACGTCGCCGCAAGCATTTGCAGGCCTACGTGAAAAAAACCGTAAAGTACGTTGCCCTGAAAAAACCATCGCGACGATGGATCATAATGTATCGACCAAAAGTCGCTCATTAGATGCCGCAAGCGAAGTATCAAAAAATCAATTAATGGCGCTCGATGCCAACTGTAAAGAATTTGGCATTACGCTTTATGATTTAAACTCAATTAACCAAGGCATAGTACATGTCATGGGGCCTGAGCAAGGGATCACTTTACCAGGCACAACCATAGTCTGTGGCGATAGCCATACTTCAACGCACGGTGCATTTGGTGCTCTTGCTCACGGCATTGGTACTTCTGAGGTTGAGCACGTCTTAGCAACGCAAACCTTGCAACAGAAAAAAGCCAAATCGCTGAAAATCCAAATTAACGGCGTGTTGCGCCCAACTGTGACGGCAAAAGACTTGATCATGGCGGTTATTGGTAAATTAGGCACAGCCGGTGGTACGGGTTATGTAGCAGAGTTTTGTGGCGAAGGCATTGAAGCACTGTCAATGGAAGCGCGTATGACGTTGTGTAATATGAGCATTGAAATGGGTGCTAAAGCGGGTTTAATCGCGTCAGACCAAATTACATATGATTACTTAAAAGGTCGCCCATTTGCACCAAAAGAAGCTGAGTTTGATGCAGCCGTTGCGTACTGGGAAACCTTAAAAACAGATGAAGGCGCACAGTTTGATTTAGACGTTGAGCTAGAGGCAAGTACTATTCAGCCGCAAATTACCTGGGGCACCAGCCCAGAGCAAGTAATTGGTGTTGATGAGTGCATTCCTGATCCAGATAAAGAACCAGATTTAATTAAAGCCGATGCTATCCGCAGTGCCCTTAAATACATGGATTTAAAAGCAGGTGATAAATTGTCATCAGCCTCGGTAGACACTGTATTTATTGGTTCATGTACCAATAGCCGCATTGAAGATTTACGCGCCGCAGCACACATTGTTGAAGGTAAGCAAGTTGCAGCCGGTGTTGAAGCGTTAATTGTACCGGGCTCTGGCCTTGTTAAAAAGCAAGCTGAAGATGAAGGCCTAGCTGATATTTTTAAAGCCGCGGGTTTTGAGTGGCGCGAGCCAGGTTGTTCAATGTGTTTAGCGATGAACGATGACCGTTTAGGTGCAGGCAAACGCTGTGCATCTACGTCTAACCGTAACTTCGAAGGCCGTCAAGGCCGTGGTGGGCGTACGCACTTAGTGAGTCCTGCAATGGCCGCAGCCGCTGCAATACATGGTCGCTTTGTTGATATTAGAGGAGAAGCATAATGAGCATTTATTTTAGTGGCTTAATGGCCTCGCTTGATAAAAACAATGTGGATACCGACCAAATCATTCCAAAGCAGTTTTTAACGTCAACCAGTCGTGATGGCTTTGATGCTGCACTGTTTTACGATTGGCGCTATTTAGATAACGGCGAGCCAAACCCGGAGTTTATTTTAAACCGCCCCTGCTACCAAGGCGCGCAAATTTTGTTAACGCGCGATAACTTTGGTTGTGGCTCATCACGTGAGCATGCACCTTGGGCACTTAAACAATACGGTTTTGAAGTGATTTTGGCAGAAAGCTTTGCTGATATTTTCTTTAATAACTGTGGTAATAACCAAATGCTTGCGATTGCATTACCAGCGCAAACATTGGAAGACTTATTTGTACTGAGTGAAAAGCACGACGATATTCATATCGACATCGATCTTGAAAATCAAACGCTGACGAGCAATAAGTTTGCTCCAATCAGTTTTGATATTCGCAAAGACGTAAAAGAACGTTTATTAAGCGGCTTAGACTTTATCGGCGTAACAGAAACCCTAAACCCACAAATCGACGCCTTTGAAGCTAAGCTTAACGCCGAGCGCCCTTGGCAGTAGTGGTTTAAAAGTTATTAAACAATGAACGCGGCGAAAGTCGCGTTTTTTGTGAGTCAAGGAATTAATTTACAGCATTACATTTTTTTATTTTATGGGTACAATCCACAATATACTAATGATAAAAATCAGGTGAATTACGTGAATTGTAAGTTGCAAAGAAATTTTTGGGCGCTTTTAGTCGCTGCTTTAATGATTGCTGGGTGTGGTGGTAGTGGAGGTGGCGCAGAAACTCCCGTTGAGCAGCCATTAACGGTTTCAATAGATGGTCCAGATAGTGTATCGGAGGATGACGGGTTTACCTTACAAGCCAATATAAATAAAAGTGGTACTGATGTTGTGGTGCATTGGTATGACTCTGGAAGAAGCCTCATCAGTGAAGAGGCTACATTGAATATAGAGCCATTCGATGTAACAGAGGATACCTCTGCGGTGTATAAATTGTACGTTGCTCATAATGGGCAAGAAGTTGAGATTGAACATACAATTGAGGTAAAACACCGTATTAATGTTGAAAAGAAACCAAAAGATGCAGCAAAAACAGTTTTGTTAATACAAAATTTGTTACTAGAAGAAGCGCAAACTTTTAGTAATCAGCTATTAGCGAAGCTTGATGGAGAAGATATAGAGCTCGACAAAGTGTGTGAAAACGGGGGCTTATATACACTTTCATATCTGGATAATGATGATTCCAGCACTATTACAGGAGGGGATATATTGCAGCAATCTTTTCAGGATTGCTCGGATAATTATCGGAATGCATTAAGTGGCCTCAGAGTAGTCACGATTTTAGACGCTGATTTACAAAATGGCATCATTGAGTTTAGTGTCAATAATGATGATATTAAAACCTTGGAAAGTACTTACTCATATAATGAGCTAATGACGTTTAAGGGAAGTTACTCAACTCGCTTTGCATATTCGCCGAGCACTCGAACCATTGCTATAGCTGTAAATGAAAAACTTAAAGGAAAAGCTTTAAAGCCATTTAGTTATGATGAAACTTTTTATTATGTCAACATTAAAGAATTAACGATTGAGAAGGTAATTGACTTTGATACAGCAACATACAGCATAAAAACAAATGGTACTGTTGATGATACAAATTTGAATGGTGAATTCAGCTTTTCTCAAGAAGATGCTTGGTATGGGTATTTTATGGAATATCCACATAAGGGCTCTATTAAAGTTAGCTCAGAAAAAGAGTCGATACTACTAGCCAGTAATTTTGTTTCAGATTCTGATAAGTTAAACATTAGCTATGGTGAAGAACAGCTCCAGCTTCATTGGTCCACCTTCCTTCCCGAAGCTATGTCTACGTTTAATATGTATAACAATATCAGAGCATTTCGTGCAGATAATTTTGATCGAGTACTTGATCCTGGAAGTGTTAATAATAATTCAGTTCAGTTGGATGGCCCCGTACCTCTAATTTTTTCAAGAGCTGTAGCAGCTGACACTTCTGCTTCTGTACATTTCCAAACTCAATCAGGGTACGACTATATCAATATTCCTGGTAGAGTTGAGGTTGCTGGCGCGTTAATAAATATTTACCCAGAACAGCCATTAAAGGCTGATACAGACTATGATTTACAGGTTTCGGGTATTACAAGTGTCACAGGGCAAGAGCATGATTGGATATTTTTAGATATAAAAACAACAGATAGTATTATTCCTAATTTAACAAGCTCCAATTATTTCTATCAAGACAATCAATATCCTACGTTGAGTATTGAGGACAGTATTTTAAATAAAGGGCAGGCTCTATCTTATCAATGGGTTGATTTAAATGGTGTAGGCATTGAATTTGATGACGAAAATGCAGTTTCTACAAGTTTTAGTTTACCAGAAGGAATTAAATCAGATATCACCGTTGAAGTGATACTTACTAATGACTTAGGCGATCTTGCAAAGGAAAGAATAACTTTACAGTATTTGCCTTACTCAGGAACGTATCTTTTTATAGATGGCATAAAAGATGATTATGTTAGCTTAGGGAAGAAGATCATAAAGACGCAGGAAAAAGGTAATTTCTCTGTGTCGCGTGATTCAAATAATCAATCTCATTTAGAATTTACTTTTGAAAGTGATGAAAGCAGTTGGAGTTTAAATCTAAAAGCCCCTGGTGATGCAAGCTTGTCTGTTGGAGAGTATTTAAATGCTACCCGTTACCCTTTTCAAGGTGAATCGTCGGCAGGTTTAGATCTCTCTGGGGAGCATCGAGGGTGTGGTAGGCTTTATGGGCAATTTGAGATTTTTGAGTTAGAAGAAAATGCTAAAAATGAAATCCAAAAATTGGCTGTAAATATTAAGCAGAGTTGTGAGAGCAGTGAATCTCCAGAATTAAAGGGCTATATCCGATTTAATTCAGCAGTGCCTTTGAATCCATAATTATAAATAATGAAACGCGGCTCAGGCCGCGTTTTTGTGGTTAATACATATAAGCAATCGTCAAACCTAGTACTGCAAGTGCAAAGCAAATAGTCATACTAATAGTTTTAAGCTTTTTAAATTGGCTAATTTTTGGGTCATCTAGGGTTGAGAACATACCACTTTTTAGTGATTCATTTAAGTTAGCAGCAATAGCGGAGCGCGAAGTATCGCCTAGTGTATTTTTCGCTAATTGTTCCCATTGAGTTGGGTATGTCTGCTCTAAGTAAGTCAGTAATGCGTTATATTTTCGGTTTTGTATAATGAATAGCGCACAAATTAAAATGAACGCCAACAAAGGGTAGTTTTCCATCTCATCACTCTCAATTTATTTCTTATAAAACATAAGTTTTTACATCCAAGCGCAAGTGCTGAAGCCTTCTTTTAACTATCGCTGATAGGCTAACTTATATCTTAATGGCCATTCACCGCGATTACTTCCTTTGCTTTTATAAAAACGCTAAGCTAGGACTTTATATTTTTAGGAACATGCTATGAAATTATTAACTGCTGCGACTTTATTGTTGGCATCTACCGCGGCATTTGCGCGCCCTGCGCCGTTGGTGTCTATTCCAAGCCATGATGGCTTTTTTGACAATATAGCCGCTCATTGTGGTAAAGCGTATGAAGGTAAAGTTACGGTTGATAATGCTGCTGGTCCTAGCTCGTTTGCGGGTAAAAAGCTGGTTATGCATGTGCGTCGTTGTGGCGAGCGTGAGCTGCAAGTTCCGTTTCATGTAGGTGATGATGCGTCACGTACGTGGATCATTACAAAAACAGGTAGTGGCTTGAGCTTAAAACATGATCACCGCCATAAAGATGGCACTGATGATATATCAACTATGTATGGTGGTCATACGGTTGATGCGGGTTTTGAGAGCGTGCAGTCTTTCCCAGCTGATCAATACTCAAAAGAGCTGTTTGTAAATCAAGGCATTCCACAGTCGATTGGTAATACGTGGCAGATGTATATTTACCCTGAAAAGTTTACTTACCGTTTAATTCGCCAAGGCCGCGAGTTCCGTGTTGATTTTGATTTAACCAAACCAATCACACCACCGGCTGCGCCTTGGGGTTATAAAGACTAAAGATTAATCTTTATTTGGCTCAGTTTCACACTGTAGTAATACCGTTAAAGGTGGCTGATAGGCGCGTGGCTTTGTGGGCATTTGTTCATACTCTTGCACGCCGCCAGTCACTTTTAGCATAAAGGTGTTACCACGGCATAAACGGTTTGCGTGGCGCAGTAAAAATACGCTTTGGTTTTTAAAATGCGGGTAATCGTCTGACTGAATAGTGAGTTGGTAGTTATTGTCGTCTAACTTAGTCTGGTGATAATGGACTTTTTCATCAAAGTCGTAGAGTTTTTCGGTATTGTTCTTTTTTGCGTTTGCGGGATTGCTCCCCAACAAAAGTGTAAGCGTGGCTGTTATTGCTAAAGCAGTGACTGTTTTTCCTCTCATAAAGCTTTACTCCATTATTGTATTGCACCTATGATTTAAGTCTAACACCCATAATAGGAAAATGTGATGTTCAAGCAAATTAAGCAGCTTTTTTCGACATTTAACGATCAGCCCGCTCAGATACAAGAGCACGATCTTAAAACTGCGGTAGCGGCATTATTGATTGAGGTAATGCGCGCAGATAGCGAGCAGCAAGATGATGAGTTGCAAACTTTAAGTGCAACTTTAAAAAAGTATTTTAATTTGAATGATGCAGAAGTTAGTGAGCTCATGCAAAGTGCTGGTAAGAGCTTAGATGAAGCGATTGATTATTTTCAGTTTTCTAAACAAATAAATAGTCAATGTAGTGCCGGGCAGCGAATTGACATTATCGAGTTACTATGGCGTTTAGCGTACGCTGATGGGCAATTAGATCCACAAGAAGAGTACGTTATACGCCGTGTTGCAAACTTACTATATGTAAATCATACCGACTTTATCGCCGCCAAACTGGCAGCGACAAAGCAGTAAGTAACCTGAGTTCGTGATAATCTATATCTTAAAATTCAGATTAAGCTAGGCTGTTTATACGTTGTAGATGATCAATCACATAAAGGCCAGCTGCGAATAGCGGTGATTCAACCAGTGCGTAGCCAATATAAATACTAAAATTAAACCGCTGTACTCAACAGTTAAAGTTTTCTGCTCGCCTATTTTTCCAAAGTCAGCCTCATGCCACCTTGGCAGTACGTGAAAAGGCATCAGCATGCGCGGGGTCAGCTGGCGTATGCCGGCGGTGGCAACGCCGGGCCAGTATTTTAAAAATAGATAGACCGCTAATTATTTAACCTCGAAAACGAAGTTATTTATTAAGTTTGCTCGCTACGCTCACAAGTTGTTGTGCAAGGCTAGCCACTTTATCGGCTGTAACGGGGTCACTGATTTGTCCACTTTCATCAAGCACAGTGTGTATAGCAGGTACTGCTAGTTGGTCAGCTAATACCAAGCTACCAATGCCTGATAAAATATCACGCACATGATTTAAGCCACGTAATCCACCCAACCCCCCCGGCGATGATGCATATAAAGCAGTTACTTTATTACGAAAAGCAGGAACCGCACCTTGCTCTGTTCGCGACGCCCAATCAATCGCATTTTTAAGTACGGCAGTAATTGAGCCATTGTATTCTGGGCTAGCGAGTAAAATACCATCAGCTGCGCGTAACTTGTCTTTTAATAACTGTGCGCCAACGGGTGTGCCTTGTGCTTCAATGTCTTCATCAAACATGGGTAAATCTAAATCGGCAAGTTTAATAACTTCAACCTCTGCACCACTTTCTAATGCAAAACGTGCTGCTTCATTAATTAATTTTTGGTTAAAGCTGTCTTTACGTAAGCTGCCTGCAAGGGCAATAATTTTTGGTGCAGTCATGGTGGTCGCCTTAAATGTAGTGATTGGGTTTGTCTGTTAGCTACTTTAACAAATATTTACTTGCAGAAAAGCCAAATAAACGCAAAACTTATGTGCATATACGCACAACTAAATGATGAGTTTGAAAGTGGCGATTCAATTTGATGATTGGCAAGATGTAAAAGTGGCCTTTGAAGTAGCCCGATTAGGAACTTTAACCGCGGCAGCAGAAGTACTTAATGTGCACCATAGTACGGTATTAAGACGTATAAACAATTTAGAAAAAAACTTAAACGCAAGGCTGTTTCATCGCCATGCCCGTGGTTATAAAGTGACGGAAATAGGCGCTAAATTATTTACCACAGCACAATCTATTAATGGTGAACTGGAGCGTTTACATAACGATATAATTGCAGCCGACAGTACATTACGCGGCAGTTTGCTGCTTACTACGGTCAGTGGTTTTATAGATGTACTGAGTGATGTTTGCGAGCAGTTTCAAAGTTTGCACCCGCAGGTACAACTTGAAGTGATTTTAGATCAAAAGCGCTTGCGACTTGATCATGGCCAAGCTCATATTGCTGTGCGCGCTGGTCCAAGACCTGATGAAGGTGATTATATTGCGCAGCATTTAGCGCATTTATCATCGGGGCTTTATGCATCACAACGTTATATTGATAAATATGGGATACCTAAAACGGTGAAACAACTGCCGTTACATAACTTTGTGTCAGGTGTAGTCGGTTACAACGCAAGAGTGCCTTATTTTGCATGGGTTGATGAGAATATTCCAGCTGGGCAAGTTAAGCTACGAGTGTCAGAAACATCAGAGGCAACCCGTGCTATTGTAAAAGGATTAGGTATTGGTGGTTTGCAGCATAATGTGGCGGCGCAGTATCCAGATTTAGTGCAAATTCTACCTAATGAACTTAGTTGGCCTACAGATCTATGGCTTGTGACGCATCATTTGGTACATAGAACAGCGAAGGTGCAGGCATTCAGCCAGCTTTTAAAAGCCTATTTTAAAAAGTAATGTGTAAATTAAATGGATTTTTTTACTTCAATACCAAGGCGTTTAGCGAGCCGTACTAAGTTAGCGCGATCAACTTTTAGTGTTCGTGCCACACTGGCCCAATTATAGTTATGTTGTTCAAGTTGTTGGCTTATTAAGTGATGCGTAAATGTATCTGTTGCTTGTTTGAGCGAGAGGTTGTGATTATTAATTTTATCGCTACTCTCTACTATGAGTGTCGTCGGTGGAGCGGGAGTTGCATTAAGATTAAGCTCACAATGGATAGGTTCGATAGTGATTATTGCTTGTTGCCACTGACTTTGTTTTGCTTTTAAGGCTGCACGGCTGATCACGTGCTCAAGTTCGCGGACGTTGCCTGGCCACTCATATTGAGTGAGTAACAATTGAGATTCAACGCTGAGTTTTAATTGTTTGATGGCGAGCTTACGAGCAGTTTTTTCAACAAAGTAGCCCGCGAGTAAAATAACATCGTTTTCGCGTTGTTTTAGTGGTGCAACATTGAGGGGGTAAACACTTAAACGATGATATAAGTCGGCTCTAAAGCGTCCTTGGGCGACTTCGTCTTTTAAGTCTCGGTTAGTGGCTGCAATAACGCGTACATCTACATATTTTATCTCATCTTCGCCAACAGTTTGGATCTCGCCGCTTTGCAATACGCGCAATAGCTTGCTTTGCATGGCAAGCGGGAGCTCACCAATTTCATCTAAAAATAACGTACCGCCATCGGCCAGTTGAAACTTACCTTGGCGCGCATTATGAGCGCCAGTAAATGCGCCTTTAGCATGCCCAAAAAATTCACTTTCGGCGAGGTTCTCTGGTAATGACGCACAATTTAAGTGTATTAGCGGCTGTTCACTACGTTTTGAATGCAAATGTATGTTGCGAGCAACAAGCTCTTTACCTACGCCAGTGTTACCTTGGATCAGCACGCTAAACTCAGAGCCTGCGACGAGCTTAATATCGTTTTTTAGGCTTTGTATCGCTGGGCTTTCGCCGATGATCTCGATGCCATCGCGGGTGATAGCTTCGTGATTAAGCGCTTGTACTAAAGCGCTGCTATGTTGTGCGTGGTGCTGATACTGCTGTAGTTGCAGCGCGGTATGCAAATGCGCGGCGCACAATGTGCCAAGCTGAGCTAAGTAATCAAGGTTTAGTGTATCAAATGCGTGCGCATCAAGGCTGTCGAGTGTGATCACGCCTAGTAATTTACCTTCACTATCAAGCAAAGGCACACCTAAACAAGCATGCACAGGAATATCGCCCGTTTTAGCATACAACAAACCATCGTATGGGTCAGGGAGTGGGCAATCATGGGCAAATTGAAGTGGTTGACTAGCGCTACAAATGGCTTGTAAACGCGGGTGTTCATCAATAATAAAGCGCCTGCCGAGCGTGTCAGGCATGAGGCCTTGAATAGCCACTGGCTTTAATACATCACCTTGGCGTGTAAGCAGTGCAATTGCATCGCTAGGCACGACCTCATTAATGCATTGGATCAGTAACTCAAAATGTGGGTTTTGGGTGCTGAGCGCGGCTAATTTAAGTGCGGTACTAATCAAGGTATTGTTATTGAGCATGTCAATTTGACTCATATGTGTTTATTTGTCACTTTCAAGGGTGAGTCATAATGACATGGTTGTCAATGTGTTTAATTTTAAGTTTATGTATTTAATAGGAATTTAATGTTGGCTCGCTCTGTGCAATAGCTTGTTATATGTAACGTAGTGAGGGTTTTTTATGTTGATACCAATATCGAATGATTATTATCCTGCTTCCACTGTTGGTGATTTTTATACTCGCTTACTAACGGGGGCAAATGTTGCTTTAGGTGTAAGTACAGTGTTTATGCTGGTGACGGTTTTATTGAGTTATCCGTATGCTCATTACTTGCCGATGACGTTACAAATAGTGGCGCATATATCAACAATTCTTGCTGCGACTGTTTTGAAAATTAGTTATGTGCTGCGCTGTGTGGCGCTTAATGGATTAGGAAAGGAAGTACGCTAATGCAACCAATAAATCTGACGGAACCAGTGCCTGCACGCATTAAGTTTTATCAAGTAAGCCAATGGCCATTATGGATGTTGGCATTTAGGCCTTATTTTTTAGCCGGTGGTCTACTGGCTTTTTTGTCGATCGGTTATTGGTTACTTATTTTAACGGGCTATGTTAGCTGGGGCTTAAGTATGCCCGCGACACTTTGGCATGCGCACGAGATGATGTTTGGCTTTGCCGGTGCGGTTGCTGTTGGTTTTTTATTAACAGCGGCTCAAACGTGGACCGGTGTGCCGAGTTTAAGTGGTTACAAATTAATGCTACTCACGGTGATTTGGCTCCTTGCTCGAGGTTCATTTTTTATTACTGGATTGGGGTTCGAGAACGCCAATTTATATGCGGTATTATTTTTCCAATTGATCTGGTGGCTAGGCGCAATTGCAGCGCTGGCAAATATGCTACTAAAAGCCAAAAGTAAAAATAACTACCAGTTTTTGCCAATTCTAGGTGCATTGTGCGTGCTCAATAGTGTTTATTTATGGCTCGCCATTGAGCAAAAAATGCTGTTGGCTTTGGCTACTGTCGATACCGCCGTTTTGGTCATGACCTTATTGGTAGGCGTGGTGGCAGGGCGAGTACTGCCCTTTTTTACCGCTCGCGGCTTAGATTTAGCTGAACAAGTACGTATTCCACGTTTGGATAAAGTGCTGCTTTACAGCTCGTTATTTGCTGTCGCGTTTTATTTTATCAGCCAACTATTCATATCAAGTGTTAATCCCGGTTGGGTATTGGCCGTTGTTGCTGTATTGCATTTAAGCCGCTCATTGTTGTGGTGGAATAATAAAATGCTCAAAGTGCCACTGCTATGGTCGTTGCACTTCTCGTATCTAGCTCTTGGGTTTGGTTTAGCATTGGTTGCACTAAGTTTCTATAGCCCTGTTATTTTGTTTAAAGACGCACTACATATGATCACCATCGGTACGATTGGCATGATGATTCTTGCGATGATGACACGCGTATCTCATGGCCATACAGGCCGGCCTTTAATTATTCCACACACAATGGCCGTGGCGTTTGCTTTGGTGCTTGTTGCAGCGATTGTTCGTTCGTTATTACCCTTTGTTATTGGGCCGCATATTACGTGGCAGCTAAGTGCTGTTT
The DNA here is from genome assembly GCF_001653135.1 of Pseudoalteromonas neustonica. GTDB lineage: Bacteria > Pseudomonadota > Gammaproteobacteria > Enterobacterales > Alteromonadaceae > Pseudoalteromonas > Pseudoalteromonas neustonica. The sequence goes on along the minus strand of NZ_BDDS01000012.1, from coordinate 56,970 downwards.
TGTGGTTAGTGGCCTTTTTGTTGTTCTTGATCCATTGCATTCCTATTTTAACGCGGCGTCGTGTTGATGGGCGTCATGGTTAGTAATTTAGCTTTAGGAAGTAGTATGTTATCTGATAAAACCATTGAAATAGTTAAAAGCACAGTCCCTTTGTTAGCTGAGGCCGGTACTGTGGTTACTGAGCATTTTTATAAGCGTATGTTTAGCCATAACCCTGAACTGCAAGATATTTTTAATATGGCTAATCAACGCAGTGGTCGTCAGCAATTTGCGCTTTTTAATGCGCTGGCTGCATATGCCCAAAATATTGATAATTTAGGTGTTTTGAAAGAGTCGCTTGCGCGTATTAATCATAAGCATGCCAGTATGCATATTTTACCGGAGCATTACCCGATAGTTGGCGGTCACTTAATTGGCACATTAAAAGAGCTGATCCCAGAGCAGTTTACCCCAGAAGTTGAATATGCTTGGCGTGAAGCGTACGCATTACTTGCAGATATCTGTATTACCGAAGAAGCGGCTTTGTATGCCCATAGCAAAAATAACCATGGTGGTTGGTCTGGGACGCGTCGTTTTATCATTGCACATAAGCAGGTTGAATCGCAGTTAGTGACCAGCTTTATATTAAGACCATTAGATTCAAAAGCAGTGATCACTCATAAATCCGGGCAATATTTAGGGATTAAAGTACAACCCGATAATGCACAGTACAGTGAGATCCGCCAATATTCTATTTCACAGCAAAGTAATGGTAAAAGTTACCGTATTAGCGTGAAAAAAGAATTGCTTCCAGCACCGGGGATTGTGTCTAACTATTTACATTCATTGGAAGAAGGCAGCTTTGTTGATCTTTATCCGCCAGCGGGAGATTTCTTTCTACGTTCAGAAGATAAGCCTGCGGTATTAATCTCTGCGGGCGTTGGGCAAACACCTATGTTAGCAATGCTGCAAACATTACTAAGTGAGCAATCTAATCAGCCAGTGACGTATTTACATGCCTGTGAAAATAAACAACAGCACTCGTTTGATCAATTTATTCGTGAGCAGGGCGAAGCGCATGCTCGATTAACACACCATACTTGGTTAAACCAAGGTGGCGAGGAGTCTGACTTTTCAGGTTTAATGGATGTTGCACGTGTTGCTGAGCAATTACCACTGGCAGAAGGTGACTTTTATATTTGTGGGCCAAGTGGTTTCATGGCGGCAATTAAACAGCAGTTACTTGCTCTAGGCGTGGATGCTGCACGCATACATTATGAGGTATTTGGCCCACATCAAGATCTTTAACTGGCCTGAAATTAGGTCGGGTGCTTTATATATCCAAGTCACCTCAAGACGCTTGCATCTTGAGGTGACTTGGCTAGAAAATATAAAAGTACCCTTTATAAAGCTTAATATTGCGGATTTAATAAAGCGAGTTTACGCGTCAATATTTAACTTATTGCGAGTTAGCCCAATCAACCGTTTACCTATAACTTGGTGTTGCTGATTTTTTGGGCTAATTCTTGATGTTGCCATGCGCTAAATAGTTTTTGTTGTTTGCTCGAAATTTTTAATCCATACGTTTTTTGCATATAAAAATAAGCATCTGCGATACGTTTTCTCGAGTAAAGAGGGGGTTCAACTACGCGTTGTTTAAAGTCGACCTTTACTTGGCAACGGCCATATTGGCTAGCATCCCCCGCTATCATTCCAAATCGATAATTAGAGCGATCTGCATTTATTTCACCAATGGCTGGCGCGAGGTTATGTATATCGGCTTCCATCTTACGAAATTGAGCACTGGTTTTAACGCAATTTTTTCGCCCGCCATCTTGCCAGCATTGTAGTTGGTGACCAAATTCCCATGCAGGTACAATGTGCTCCCACTCAATGCGTACAGCGCGTGCATTTGGTTTTCCTGAACGGGTTATTGCATTACGCGGTACATAACCGCACTGAGTTGGATCGGGAACGAGCTTTTTACCTTGGCGTTTTATGTCGCAGCCACAATAAATGCTTTTAGCGTCGGTAGGTAATGTTTTGATTAAATGTCTTTTCGCTGTAGAAAAGCGAGTAAATTGCTCGGCATTAAGGTTAAAACTAAACAACGATGCCAATAAGGCAATAATAAAATACGGCATATCCAATCACTTAAGTGAACTACAGGAGGGCGTATTTTAGAGTTATTATTCAATAGCGTAAATCAGCTGAACGGACGAGCTTAAGTACTTAATAATTAAACTAATGTATATTTTTATAGATCAGAAAGTTTACATTGCATATTTTTATATGCAATTTAGTCGGCGATGGCGTGTGGTTATCGCCATCACCATTAAGAGAATTTTATGTGCGAGTTCGTTTACGTCGAGGCAACCTGAAGTTTTGTAGTAGTAAAATAAATCCAGTGATACAAAATAACACGCTACAGGCAGAAAAACTGATCAGTAATGGATTATTAAAGTCTTCTCGTTCGTCGTAATCCATAATATGTAGCATCCAAAAAAAGTCAAAAATACGCCAAATAGTACTGCGTACAGTAATAACGTTTCCATTATCTGCTGATAGATATAACGTTGTGCTAAAGGTGTCGTCAAAAGTTACTTGCCAAATATTTTGTTTATAACCCACCTCACGAGGGCCTGTTGTTAGTATTACAGCATTATTAACTTTTGCTTCTATTAATAAATGAGCGTGGGCATTTGCAATAATTTGGGTTTTACTCGGTGGTAAAAATGGACGCCCAGTAAGGCCATTAAAGCTATGCTCACCTTCGCTGTTATTCACTGTAATTATTGGGGTGGTTAAAAAATGACTATAAGTTATTTGAGTTGGCTGTGGAACTTGCAAGACAATATTATCAAGTGAGGTAGGGTAATCGGCTTGATTAAATGGGTTATTAATTGAGCGTGCTGCAAGATGCTTACCGTGCACTTTTTCAAGAGGGATTGCGCTCATTACTAAACCACCTAACAACCAGGCAAAAATTTGAATTGCTAGTAAATACCCGAGCCATTTGTGAAATTTACGAGCGTGTTTAAAAATGCGTTTATTCATATTACTACCTGTTTGTTATTATTTTTCAGCGCGGTATTTTATAAGCTATACTCGGTTTGCCAATGTGGCAAATTGTCGCATGTAGATTTTAGCTTAGATAAAACGTTGAATTATGTATCTTGAGGTGACTTGGGGATAGATTATTTGGTATAAAAGCAAAAATAGGTTAAAGTTTGCATTGTTTTTAATGTGAGATAAAAGAGAAATAATGTCGGAAATTCAATTTTTAAATGTAGATCTTGAGCTTGAATCCAAACAAGATATTAGCCTGTTAGTTGCAGACTTAAAAAAGAGTGCTGTGGTTTTACATTATGATAAAGATGAGTACCGACAGCTTGCACGCATTGAATCTAAAGGAGAAGTAACCTCTCCTGATAAGGCGATTAATCACTTATGCGAGTTAATAGAGTCGTGTTCGCGTGCAGCATTAAAACAATGGTTATCGTGCTCAAAGCGTACTTTTGATCTTGGCTTTGAATCAGGTACCTCGCCAAAGTGCTTTAATCAAGCATTACAGGTTGATACCTTGTTACGCATATCTGCAATAGGTGCCGGTGTTGAAATTACTATTTATCCTGTTCAGAGCTAATTTTACGCTCAACAACTGCTGCGGTCATCCTCGATACGCAGCATAATTCACCTCGGCTGTTGGTTATTTTTACTTCCCATACAGATGTTCGCTTACCCAAATGCAGTGGCTTAGCTATTGCTGTTAACGTGCCATTACGTGATGCTTTTAAATGGTTCGCATTGATCTCTTGTCCAACGCAGTAAAAGTTTGTGAAATCGACCACAAAATTAGCGGCATAACTGGCGACGGTTTCAGCTAAAACAACATTAGCACCACCGTGCACTATTCCCATTGGGTTATGATGCTCAGGGATGGCTGGCATAGTTGCAACGAGGTAATCGTCACCAATTTCACTAATCTCAATGCCCATGGTTTTCATTAATGTGCCTTGTCCACTTATACCGTTATCAAGATTTTTGCATTGTTCAAGGGTGATAGGTTGATACCAAATACTCATATGTTCATATTCTCCAATGGGTTTAAATTTACTTTATACTTTTTAACATTCATATCGGTAACTTCATACTAATAAATTCAATCAATATTTATGGTTTTATTTAAGCCAATTTAAATTTGCGATTTTCATATAACTGTATATACTCACAGTTAAATGTACTGTATGGAAACCCAGTTGTATGCGCCCATTAACGAATCGCCAAGCTCAAATTCTCGAACTTATTAAAGCTTTTATCAAAGATACAGGCATGCCACCAACGCGTGCAGAAATTGCGCAGACGCTAGGTTTTAAAAGTGCAAATGCGGCAGAAGAGCATTTAAAAGCACTTGCTAAAAAAGGTGTGATTAAAATGAAACCTGGTGCAAGCCGAGGTATTCAACTGGTTGAAGAAGATGAGCCAGAGCAACTAGGTTTACCGCTTATTGGTAGGGTGGCCGCGGGTGAACCAATATTGGCTGAGCAACATGTTGAAAGCCATTGCCAAGTTGATCCGCTGTTATTTAAGCCAGCTGCTGACTTTTTACTGCGTGTACAAGGCATGAGCATGAAAGATATTGGTATTATGGATGGTGACTTATTAGCTGTACATCGTACTCAAGTGGCTGAAAATGGCCAAGTAGTGGTGGCACGTGTTGATGATGATGTAACCGTTAAGCGTATTGAAAAAGCTGGGAAAAAAGTTTTCTTACATGCTGAAAATGATGACTTCTGCGCAATTGAAGTTGATCTAGAGCATGAATCTTTCAATATAGAAGGTTTGGCTGTTGGTGTTATTCGTAACGCCGATTGGATGTAATAACTTTTTCATAGAGTGGCATCAAATAGCTGAAGTTTGATGCTTTACATTTTTTAACCCCTAATATATTAGAACCCACACTTGTAAGTACCATTCAAAGCCTTATTACCCCTACTTATCCACTGCTTTTAGCTATTTAATATTACCTTCCTTTGGAAAATAACGCGCTGATTTTTAGTTGTTATTTTTGCAGTAAAATAAAATTTAATTGCCATTAAAACTTGCTAATTGTTCATTTTTTAACTAATTGGTTAATACGCTGTATTAACAATTGCTCTTTAATGAGTGTGTTTATGCCTGTGGTATAAATAAATTGTTAACTTTCAGTTAAAATAACAATAAACGAATTGGCGCGATTTAATAGCAGTGCCGCCTTTTCGCTTTGCATTTTTGCAATAGCATTCAAAGGAGTCGTCACATGGGTAAACTGAGCTCTACCTTGTGGCTTATATTGTTTGTTCTACCGCAGCAAGTATTGGCAAATAGCCAATTTAATATGCGAAAGGGCGTAACAGATATAAGTAATGATGTTTATCAACTGCACATGACAATATTTATTATATGTTGTGTGATTGGTGTAATTGTGTTCGCGGTTATGTTTTGGGCACTAATCCATCACCGAAAATCAAAAGGGGCAAAACCTGCCCAATTCCATGAAAGTACAAAAGTAGAAATCCTCTGGACGGCAATACCATTTGTAATCTTAATCGCTATGGCGGTACCCGCTACTAAAACTCTAATTTCGATGGAAGATGCCAGCAAAGCTGATTTGACCATTAAAATTACGGGGTCGCAGTGGAAGTGGCATTATGAATACATGGGTGAAGACGTTGCTTTTTACTCTATTCTATCAACCCCTCAAGATCAAATTTCCAACCAAGTAGATAAAACAAACACCTATTTACTTGAAGTTGATAAACCATTGGTATTACCAATTAATAAAAAAGTACGTTTTTTGATGACTTCAGACGATGTTATCCACTCTTGGTGGGTACCTGATTTTGCTGTTAAAAAAGATGCAAACCCTGGCTTTATCAATGAAACGTGGACCAAAATTAATGAAGAGGGAATTTATCGAGGTCAGTGTGCTGAGCTATGTGGTAAAGATCATGGTTTTATGCCTGTTGTTGTTGAGGCTAAGTCTGAGCAAGCGTTTACCGATTGGTTGCAACAAGCGAAGCAAGCCAAAAAAACGGCAGCAGCAGCAGATGCAGCCCTGCTTGACCAAACCCTCCCTAAAGAGGAGTTAATGGTGTTGGGAGAGCAGGTGTATATGGCTAGTTGCGCCGCATGCCATCAACCAACAGGAATGGGTTTACCAGGTGTATTTCCTGCGCTCAAAGGTAACCCTGTGGTGTTGGGGGATATTAATGATCATATTGATGTGGTGATTAATGGTCGCCCAGGTACTGCGATGCAAGCATTTGTTAAGCAGTTATCAATTAAGCAATTGGCAGCTGTCGTTACCTATAAACGTAATGCATGGGGTAATGATACTGGGGATGTGATTCAACCGAGTCAAATACAAGCCGCGATTGATGCAACTTCGGAGGCTAAATAATGAGTAGCGTAACAGAGCAACAACATAATGAAGCTGGGCATCATGACGGCGGACATCATCACCCTGCAAAAGGGTTTAAGCGTTGGTTGTACACAACTAACCATAAAGACATTGGCAGCTTATATTTAATTTTCTCGTTGACCATGTTTTTAATTGGTGGCGCGATGGCGATGGTTATACGCGCTGAGTTGTTTCAGCCGGGACTACAATTAGTTGATCCTCACTTCTTTAATCAAATGACTACAGTACATGGCTTGATCATGGTATTTGGTGCTGTTATGCCTGCTTTCACAGGGCTGGCAAACTGGATGGTGCCCTTGATGATCGGTGCGCCAGATATGGCGTTACCTCGAATGAATAATTGGAGTTTTTGGATTTTACCATTCGCGTTTTTAATTCTATTAGCCTCATTATTTATGCCTGGTGGTGGCCCTGCATTTGGTTGGACATTTTATGCACCACTTTCTACTACATACAGTAACGATAACACCGCGTTTTTTGTGTTTGCTGTGCATATCATGGGAATTAGCTCAATCATGGGAGCAATCAATGTCATTGTGACCATTGTTAATATGCGAGCTCCAGGTATGACTTGGATGAAGCTACCGTTATTTGTATGGACTTGGCTAATAACGGCATTTTTACTTATTGCTGTAATGCCTGTATTGGCAGGTGCCGTGACTATGGTCCTGACGGATAAATACTTTGCGACCAGCTTTTTTGACGCGGCTGGGGGCGGTGATCCGGTGATGTTCCAACACATATTCTGGTTCTTCGGGCACCCTGAGGTGTACATCATGATATTACCGGCCTTCGGTATTATCTCAACAATAGTACCTACCTTTTCGCGTAAGCGGCTATTTGGCTATGCCTCTATGGTTTACGCGACGTCCTCAATTGCGTTGTTGAGCTTTATTGTTTGGGCGCACCATATGTTTACGACGGGTATGCCGGTCGCTGGGGAGCTATTTTTTATGTATGCGACCATGCTGATTTCGGTGCCAACGGGCGTTAAGGTATTTAACTGGGTAGCCACTATGTGGCGGGGTTCGATTAGCTTTGAAGTACCCATGTTATTTAGCATCGCCTTTATTGTGTTGTTTACGATTGGTGGTTTCTCTGGGTTAATGTTGGCAATCACCCCTGCAGATTTTCAATATCACGACACTTACTTTGTGGTGGCACATTTTCACTATGTATTAGTGACAGGTGCGGTCTTCTCAATCATGGCGGGGGCTTATTATTGGCTGCCAAAATGGACGGGTAATATGTTTAATATCACTTTGGCTAAATGGCACTTTTGGTTGTCGTTAGTGAGTGTGAATGTGCTGTTCTTTCCAATGCACTTTGTTGGTCTTGCAGGTATGCCACGTCGGATCCCTGATTATGCGCTGCAATTTGCCGATTTTAACGCGATTATTAGTATTGGCGGCTTTGCTTTTGGCCTTTCACAATTGCTGTTTGTTGTTGTGGTGTATAAATGCGCACGCGGTGGCGACAAAGTTCCGGCAAAAGTATGGGATGGTGCTGAAGGTCTTGAGTGGGAGGTTGCTTCTCCAGCGCCTTATCACACATTTGAAACCCCACCGGAGATTAAGTAATGAGTCATGCACCATTACTTAAACGCTTAGTTTTAATATGCCTAGGCATGTTTGCTTTTGCGTTTGCAATGGTGCCGTTGTACGACGTTTTTTGTGATGTTACAGGGCTTAATGGTAAGCCCTCGCTAGAGCAAGCAAAGCAAAGCACGCATATAAATGAAAAGCGTGAAATAGATGTGAGTTTTACTACGCATGCACAAAGTGGCGCGCCGTTTAAGGTGAAATCACATGAATATAGTGTGGTTGTTAAACCTGGTGCTATGCGTGAGGTGTTATTCAAAGCAAAAAATATCAGTAATGAAGATAAAGTAATGCAAGCTGTGCCGTCGGTATCGCCAGGTAAAGCAGCTAAGTATCTACATAAAATGGCCTGTTTTTGTTTTGATCAACAGCCCTTAAAAGCAGGGGAGGAGGTTGAGTTTAAATTACTTTTTTATGTTGATACGGAACTCCCTGATGATGTGGAAGAAATAACTTTATCTTATACCGTGTTTGATATTAGCAAGCAGTTAGTCGCCAGTAATTAGGCCGCCAAACTAATCGCTATTTAGGAGCAAATAAAATGGATAAAAATCACGAAAAATACTATGTGCCCGCGCAAAGTCCGTGGCCAATAGTCGGTGCATTTGCAATGTTTTTTATTGCAGTGGGTGCCGCGCTTACTGTGATGCAGGCTAAGAATGAAGGTGGCAATGGTCATTATATTCTCTATGTAGGCATTGGCGTGTTGTTGTTTATGTTATTTAGTTGGTTTAAAAATGTCATTGAAGAGTCTGATAAGGGTTTATATTCAGCGCAAATGGATCGCTCTTTTCGTCAAGGTATGAGTTGGTTTATTTTCTCTGAGGTGATGTTTTTTATGGCGTTTTTTGGTGCATTGTTTTATGCCCGTATCCTCTCTGTGCCTTGGTTGGGTGGAGCGGGTAATAATGCAATGACCAATGAGGTGCTATGGCCAACCTTCGAGGCTATGTGGCCATTAGTCACAACACCAGCAGGAGGTACAACACAAGCCATGGGTTGGCAGGGGTTGCCACTGATCAACACATTAATATTACTCACCTCATCGGTCACTTTGCATTTTGCACATGTCGCAATGGAGAATAATAAGCGCGGACCATTAAAGGTATTTTTGGCATTAACGGTTGCGCTAGGAGTTTGCTTTTTAGGCCTACAAGTTGAAGAGTATATTCATGCCTACCAAGATCTTGGGTTGACCTTAGATGCTGGTGTATACGGCAATACATTCTTTTTACTGACCGGTTTTCATGGCCTGCATGTGACCTTAGGTACGGTTTTATTATTGGTCATTCTAATTCGAATTATTAAAGGCCATTTTAGCCCGGATAAACATTTTGCTTTTCAAGCGGCTGCTTGGTATTGGCATTTTGTTGATGTGGTATGGCTGTGTTTATTTGTATTTGTATACGTGCTGTAATTTTGTGAATAGGCGATGCGTTACTGTGGATAAAACCGATCTTTAACGCTGCAATTACAATCACTAATACAACAACAGAAAATAATACACGACGGCCTAAATAGTGAGACATAGGCCGTCCATCCGCTTTACCTGAGACCATAATAAATAAAGCTCGGAACAAGTTAAAAAGTATAAATAGTAGCAACAGTACGATAATAATTTTAATAATCACTGGGTCACCTTTATGCAGTTAATTTTATGGCGTAAACAAAAGCTTAGCTCAATTATCATACTTTGCGTGGTGGTGATTGTGATTTTAGTGTGCTTACGTTTGGGGTATTGGCAGTTACAAAGAGCTGAAAACAAAGCACTACAGCTAACACAAATAGCCGAGCTACAAGAGCAGGGAGTTTTGAGTTGGAAGCAAATGCATCAGCTTCCAACTAAGTGGAATAAAACCGGGTTGCATGTAACTGTGACGGGCATGCTTGATACAGAGCAATACTGGCTGTTAGACAATCAAGTCTATCAAGGGCAAGTTGGCTACGATGTTGTTACTTTATTAAAATTGACCAACAGTGATGATAACTTATTAGTAAATTTGGGGTGGGTTAAGGCCCCCATTAGCCGCGAACAGTTACCTCTGGTTCATTTACCAGCAACCCCTTTCACCATGACAGTGCAATTAAAGCAAGGCACGCTCAGTGGCTTTACGTTGCAAAAAGCAACGCAACACATAGATTCAAACTGGCCTAAGCGCATACAAATTATTGACTTAGCATTATTTACACAGCAGACGGGTCGTAACATCGTTGAATTTATGGGGTATCGTCAAGGTGATGGCGATAACATCGCTGTGCCTCATTATAAAGCTGTGGTGATGAGCCCCGAAAAACATCAAGCATATGCTGTGCAGTGGTTTTTAATCGCTGTTGCTTGCCTAGTTATTGCAATATTCGCTAGTAAAAAGAAGGAATTATAATGAAAAATAATCCATTAATGATATTTATTGGTTGTTGTTTAGTGCCTTTAATAATGGCGTATTTAGCCTTAAAACTTGACTGGATCCCAAGCGCATCGAGTAATAAAGGCGAGTTTTTAACTCAAGAAATTAAACTGCAAGATTGGCAACAATCTGAGCATAAACAGTGGACTATAGCGCTTAATCACCCTGCACAATGTGAGCAAGCGTGCGCTGAGCAATTACACGCACTAAACAATCTTTATGTTGCCCTTGGTAAAAACCAAGGCAAAGTCGATATGGCAATACTTGGGCAGGCGCAACAGCAAACATTGCGCTGGCGTGAACTCCCTGCAGTCGATGTGCTCCAGCCAGCAAGTTTATATTTAATTGACCATATGGGGTTGGTCGTTTTGCAGTACCCGTATCATGTAGAACCTCAGCAAAACCGTTTAACTCAAAAAGGATTGTTAAAAGATTTAAAAAAATTACTTAACTACTCGCGTTCAAGCTAATTTAAGGAGTGCTAACTATGTATAAAAATTATAAAAACTTGGTATTAGCTACGTTTATGTTGTCGATTTTAGTTATTGGGCTTGGCGCTTATACTCGTTTAAGTGATGCGGGTTTAGGTTGCCCTGATTGGCCAGGGTGTTATGGATTTTTAACCGTGCCCAAGCATGCAGCTGACCTCGCTCATGTAGAGCAAAGTTACCCTGATATGATGTTTGAAACCGCGAAAGCGTGGAAGGAAATGATCCACCGCTATTTTGCAGGTACCCTTGGCTTATTAATTTTAGCGCTATTTATATTGGCTTTTTCAAAGCGTCAACATCCGACCACGCCTGTTAAGTTACCGTTGTTACTACTTGCGTTAGTGGTTTTTCAGGCCGCGCTAGGCATGTGGACTGTTACCATGAACTTGCAGCCTGTCATTGTAATGGGCCACCTTTTGGGCGGCTTTAGTATTTTGTCTTTAGTTACACTGTTGTATTTACGACTTACTGCACAGCCTATTAGTGGAGGCGATGCCCCTGCAAGGCGTCACTTTAAGCTGAGCTTGGTTGCGTTAGTGGTACTGGTAATTCAAATTGCGCTAGGCGGCTGGTTAGCTGCTAATTATGCTGCCCCACATTGTAACGGTTTACCGCTGTGTAGTTATGGCCAACCATTTTCGCTTAGTAGTGTATTTCAATTACCGTTAGAGCAAAGTACTTATGAATATGGCGTGCTTTCACAGCAAGCAAGAATGTCGATTCATTTACTGCATAGAATATGGGCATTGGTTACGTGTGTAGTGTTAGCACTGATCATGTGGCGCATTTATAGCCATGCACTATCTAAAAAGATAAAACATTGCACTGTGGCGGTCTTAATTGCACTGCTATGTCAGATTTGTTTAGGATTAGCGGTTGTGCATTGGCATTTTCCTTTAGGTATCGCACTGGCACATAACCTAATGGCTGCCATACTCTTATTAACGGTAGTTCGTTTATGTTTTTACTTAAAAGTACGTACTTAGGGGCAGTTATGACACAACTAATAGCAATAACAAAGTTAGCACCTAGTCAAATTAGCGCGTTAATTAATGATTATCTCGCAATTTGTAAATTCAAAGTAGTCGCCATGTTGGTACTAACAGCATGGGTGGGGTTAGCGCTTGCACCAGATGTTGGTCGAGGGATGGGTGTACAGCTAATCAGCTTGTTAGGGATCGGGTTATTATCAGCAGCGGCAGCTGTTATTAATCACGTGGTTGATAGCGAAATAGATAGTAAAATGGCGCGCACACGTCATCGTCCAGTTGCTAAGGGGCGGTTATCTAAGTTTCATGCATTGAGTTTTGCAACAGTGATTGGCGTTAGTGGTTTTATTATGTTGATGCTATGGGCTAATCCGTTAACTGCAATATTGACCTTATTTGCATTGGTTGGTTATGCATTTATTTATACTTCATTTTTAAAACGAGCAACCCCACAAAATATAGTTATTGGTGGACTCGCTGGTGCAATGCCACCATTACTAGGCTGGGTCTCTGAAACTGGGCAAATGGCAGCTGCTCCTTGGTTGCTGGTAATGATTATTTTCACCTGGACGCCTCCACATTTTTGGGCTTTGGCAATTGCCCGAAAAAGTGATTATGAACGAGCAAAAATACCCATGTTACCTGTTACTCACGGTATTGATTTTTGTAAAACATGTGTAGTCGCTTATTCAATTTTATTAGCACTGGTATGTGTACTGCCTTACTTAATTGGCATGTCAGGTGCTATTTATTTAATAGCCTCAACGGTACTTAATGGGATTTTTATTTATAAAGCAGTAAAACTTAAAATGGCAGGAAGTGACGACACTGCGATGGATTTATTCCGTTTTTCAATCGTTCATTTAATGGTACTCTTTGTGGTCTTATTTGTAGACAAATGGCTTGTTATATGAAGTTTAATGCGAATGTATTATTAGTTTTAAGTTTGTTTTTTTTGGTTGCTTGTAGTGAAAATAAAGTAGCTACGGTTGACGCACTTGTTTACGAGCAAAGTAAGCCGCTTAATGATTTTATCTTGCAAGATCAAAATAGTGAGCCGGTGACTAAGCAAGCGTTTTTAAATCAGTGGAACTTGGTTTTTTTAGGCTATACGAGCTGTCCAGATATTTGTCCGCTTACCTTAGCTAAACTTAATAATGTTCATAAGGCATTAAAAGACAAGTATCCGCTGCAAGTTTGGTTTTTATCCGTTGATCCACAACGAGATACACCCGACAAGCGCAAAGCGTATATTGACTATTTTAATCCAGATTTCTTAGCTGTTTCAGGCCCACATAAAGACTTATTCCCATTAGTGCGAGAACTAGGGCTAATATACGCAATCAGCGATAGTGATGAGCAAGAGTATGCTGTCGATCACAGTGCATCAGTTGCAATGGTTGATTCAACTGGAGCTGTTAGGGCTATTTTTAAACCTGAATTTAAAGCAGGCAGCACGCCTTTGATTGATGCAAAAAAACTAATAATAGAATTTTCAGTAATTGCAGATCAATATCAATAATTAATTGCTAATTAAAAACTACATGTATTCATGAAGGAGCACGATGTGCTCCTTTTTTTATCTGAATTTTTCATCATGAAATATATTTATTCTTTTTTCAGTGCTTTTGTGGCTTTTTTACTAACTCGGTCTAAGCTTTTGTTATGAATTGGTAAAACAAGGAAAGTAATAAAATTATGTTAAAGCTTCCTGCAGAATTGACTATCACCCAAGTTGAGGTTTTACATCAAGATATATTACGCGAATTAAATAGCAATGATGATGTATGTTTGGATATTAGTGATGTCTCTAGTGCGGATACTGCAACTATTCAGTTGTTATGTGCTTTGCAAAAACATTTACTTTCTGTACATCATAAAATTATTTGGGTAGGGCAGAGCGATCCATTAAAAAGTACCATTAATAGTTTGGGTCTGAGTGAATATCTAATACTCGAAAGTACAGATTAAGAGGTCAATATGAAAAGAATTTTAGCGGTGGATGATTCCGCATCAATGCGCCAAATGGTGGGATTCACCTTAAAAAAGGCAGGGTTTGATGTTACTGAAGCAAAAGATGGTAGTGAAGCATTAAGCATCGCTAAGCAGCAAGGTTTTGATGCTGTTATATCAGATGTCAATATGCCAATAATGGATGGTATTACTTTGATCCGTGAGTTACGGACTCTGCCAAACTATAAATTCACGCCGTTATTAATGTTAACAACTGAATCCGGTATGGATAAAAAAGTTGAAGGGAAGGCGGCAGGAGCCACAGGTTGGATTGTAAAGCCTTTTAACCCTGAGCAATTATTGGCTGTCATCAAGAAAGTGATTCGCTAATTTAGGGAGCGGGCATGAGTATAGATTTAAGTCAATTTTTTGAAGTCTTTTTTGAGGAAAGTTTCGAAGGCTTGGATGCAATGGAGGCTGAGTTGCTAAACTTGGTTCCCGGAGAGGAAGACTTAGAAACGATCAATACAATTTTTCGTGCTGCGCATTCAATTAAAGGCGGCAGTGGCACATTTGGTTTTAACTCGGTATCTGACTTCACTCATGTACTCGAAACTTTATTAGATCAAATACGAGAAGGCAAAAGAGAGTTAACAACAGAGCACGTTGACCTGTTACTAAAATCGGTGGATTGTTTACGCGCTTTGCTCAGTGCTTTGCAATCAGAGCAAGAACCAGATCTTGAAGAAGCTAATGCCTTAAGGCTTAAATTTGAGGCTATTTTAGGGCTAGGGCAATCCGAACACGATAATCCTAACTCAGAATGTGCAGATGAACAGCAGGCAGAAGTAAACACATACCAAATAGATTTTAAGCCCTACCATCATTTATTTAAAACAGGTAATGAGCCTTTATACATGATCAGCGAGCTAGCTGAGTTAGGTGAGCTCGAAACCCATGTATCTCATAATGAAATCCCTGATATTACAGATTTAACGGCCGATGATTGCTTTCTTTCCTGGCGCTTCTTTTTAAATACCGAAAAAGAAGAGCGTGTTATTAGAGAGATATTTGAATGGGTGGAAGATGATTGTGATTTAACAATCACGCTGTGTGGCGGGCTTTTCTCAGAAGATGATACGGCGCAAGGAGCCGAAGAAAATAACCCAGATAGTAAAATAGAACCTGCTTCATCAGCACCTATAAATACGCAAGAGGTTAAAAAAGCGGTGGTAAGCAAGGCACCACCTCCAGCAACTGAATCAACTTCTATACGCGTTGGTATTGATAAAGTGGATTCACTGATCAACATGGTTGGTGAGTTAGTAATAACCCAAGCGATGCTAACGCAACTTGGGGAGCAGGAAATTACTGAAGCGACGATTGCTTCTTTGCAAGAAGGATTAGCGCAGTTAGCGCATAACACTCGTGATTTACAAGAAAATGTAATGCGAATACGGATGCTCCCCATAAGTTTTGTGTTCAGTCGTTTCCCTCGTTTAGTAAGAGATATTTCACAAAAGTTAAATAAACAAGTTGAGTTGAAATTACTCGGAGAGCAGACAGAGCTTGATAAAACGGTAATGGAAAAAATCTCCGACCCAATGGTGCATCTAGTTCGTAATTCGCTTGATCATGGCCTTGAAACTGTCGATCAGCGTCTTGCAGTAGGTAAAGACCCCGTAGGTATTGTCACGCTCAATGCATTTCATCAAGGCGGTAATATCGTTATTGAAATTATGGATGATGGGCAAGGCCTTAATACCACTAAAATCAAAGAAAAAGCTATTGCAAATGGACTGATAGCATTAGGCGACGAGCTTAGCGATGACGAAATCAACGAATTAATTTTTATGCCGGGATTCTCAACTGCAGATGCGGTAAGTGATATTTCAGGACGCGGCGTTGGAATGGACGTAGTTAGGCGTAATATTCAATCGCTTAATGGTTCTGTAGAAGTGTCGTCCGCGACGGGTATTGGCTCGACTTTTACGATTCGTTTACCACTGACGCTGGCTATTTTAGATGGTCAGTTAGTTAAAGTTGCAAAACACACATACATTATTCCTTTAATTTCAATTGTTGAGTCATTGCAAATCGATATCACCAAAGTAAGTCGAGTGGGTAAAGATCTTGATGTTTTAAGGCTGCGTGATGAATACATCCCTATTTTACGTTTGTACAATATTTTTAATCATCAAGGTGCTATTGAGACCTTAGATAAAACCTTGTTAGTCGTTGTTGAAAGCGATAATCAAAAAATAGGTTTACTAGTAGATGATTTACTTTCTCAGCAACAAGTTGTGATTAAGAGCTTAGAAGCTAATTATCAAAAGGTAGACGGTGTATCTGGGGCGACAATTTTAGGTGATGGCCGTGTTTCTCTAATTATAGATATTAGTGGTTTAATCAAATTATCTGGCTTACGAAAACCAGGAAGCCAAGAGTTGATTATTGAATCGCAAGCTAATTTGGAGGCGTCATGATCTCTGGGCAAAGCGAATTAGATAACAAGATAATGCTAGAACAAGCAAAAGGGGTGAAGCAATTTCTCACTTTTATTATGGCGGATGAGGAGTACGGTGTAGATATTTTAACTGTGCAAGAAATTCGTAGTTGGGAAGAAATTACAGTGCTACCTAATGCACCAGATTACGTCAAAGGGGTTATTAATCTACGTGGGACCATAGTCCCTATTTTAGATTTGAGGTTGCGGTTTGGATTACCGAGTATTGAGTATGGTCCTTTAACTGTTGTGATAGTCGTAAAAGTGAATTTTGAACAAGGCAGCAAGATTATGGGCGTAGTCGTGGACGCTGTATCTGATGTTTATAGCATCGCAGAAGAAGACGCGAAAACAGTGCCTAATTTTACGGATTCTGATAACTCAGAGTTTGTTGCAGGGCTGGTAAATGTAGGTGAAAAAATGGTTGCGTTACTTGATTTGAAAAAAACAATGAAGATTAAATGTACGCATTAAAAACCATAACAGATAAATAAAAAGGTGATTGGCATGTGGTGGTTTAGTAATTCAAAACAGTCAGAATCAAGTAATGACCTAGTCGTTGCTGCATTAAATAAGTCTTTAGCGGTCATTGAATTTGAGCCCGAGGGGCAAATTATTACTGCCAATGACAATTTTCTAAATGTAATGGGTTACCAGCTTGAGGAAATTCAGTGTCAACATCATGCCATGTTTGTTGATCCTACAGAGGTCGACAGCGCGCAATATCAAGAGTTTTGGCAGCGACTTAAAAGTGGTGAGTTTATCCGCGATGAATTCAAGCGCACAGGTAATCATGGTAAAGAAATTTGGATACAAGCGACGTACAACCCTGTCATAGATGCGCAAGGAAAAGTATTAAAAGTTGTTAAGTTTGCCACAGACATCACACAGCAAAAACGCCTTGCAGCTGATGTGGCCAGTCAAATAGAAGCAATTAATAAATCCCAAGCAGTGATCGAATTTAACCTTGATGGCACCATTATTACGGCCAATGATAATTTTTTAAACACACTTGGTTATAGTCTGGATGAAATTAGAGGCAAGCATCACCGTTTATTTGTTGAACAGGAATATGCTAAAAGTACTGAATATAACCAGTTTTGGCGAAAATTAGGAGATGGAGAATTTGACTCAGGTGAGTACTTGCGTATAGCAAAAGATGGTAGAAAGATCTGGATACAAGCGTCTTACAATCCTATTTTTGACCCTAACGGAAAACCATATAAAGTCATTAAATATGCTAGTGATATTAGTGCCCAAAAAGCAGTATCTGAAAAAGCGCGCTCGACTGCAGATTTAGCGAATGCCTTAAAAGTATGCCAAGCAAATGTGATGATTGCAGATAACGATTTAAAGATTGTTTTTGTAAATGAGAAAGTAAAACAAATGCTGCAGGCGCGTGAGGCTAAGCTAAAAACCGTTTTGCCATCATTTTCAGTGGCGGATCTTATAGGTACCTGTGTAGATGATTTTCATAAGCAGCCATCGCATCAGCGCAAAGTATTGTCAGAACTTAACGAGCCACATAAAGCCACTTTACGTTTAGCGGAACTTATTTTTAGTCTCATCGCTACGCCTTGGCTTGGTAGTGATGGGCAGCGGTTAGGAACGATTGTTGAGTGGCAAGATATAACAGATAGTGAAAATAAAGCTGAGCAAGAAAAACGTGAATCACAAGAGAATTTACGTGTGCGACGAGCGTTAGATCGCGTTGCTACTAATACTATGATTGCGGATGCAGATAATAACATCATTTATATGAATGATGCGGTTGTTAATATGATGCGCACGGCAGAGAAAGATTTACGCAAAGACCTACCTACTTTTGATAGTAGTAAGTTATTAGGGCAAAACATTGATGTATTTCATAAGAACCCAGTCCACCAGCGTAATATATTAAGCAAATTAAATAAAACGTATAGTGCTGAAATACTGGTTGGCGGGCGAACTTTTGGTCTAGTTGCTAACCCTATTATTACACCTGATAGTGAGCGTATAGGCACTGTCGTTGAGTGGGTTGACCGTACAGAAGAAGTTGCCATAGAAAAAGAAATTAATGATTTAATTAGTGTCGCTGGAAGTGGTGATTTAGATATTAGGATAAAAGAAGCAGATAAAAATGGATTTTTCCTACGCTTAGCCAAAGGATTAAACAGTTTGGTTGGGATTGTAGATGATGCAGTGTCCGGTACAGGGGAAATGCTATCAGCGATGGCTAATGGCGATTTATCAAAACGTATTGAACAAGATTATCAAGGTTCATTTGATAAGCTTAAACGTGATGCTAATGCAACCGCAGATAAATTAACAGAAGTTATCCACCGAATAAATTCATCCGCGACTATGGTTGCCAGTGGTGCGGAAGAGATATCGCAAGGAAATGCAGATTTAAGCCAGCGTACGGAGGAGCAAGCATCAGCATTAGAAGAAACAGCATCAAGTATGGAAGAAATGACAAGTACAGTTCGTCAAAATGCAGATAACGCTAAAGTAGCCAATGAACTGGCGTCAGAAACACGAGACAAAGCACAACTTGGAGGAGAGGTCGTTAATCGAGCTGTAACCAGCATGTCAGCGATCAATGAATCCAGTAAAAAAATTGCTGATATTATAAGTGTGATTGACGAAATTGCTTTTCAAACTAACCTATTAGCGCTTAACGCCGCTGTTGAGGCCGCAAGA
Source organism: Pseudoalteromonas neustonica (assembly GCF_001653135.1). Taxonomy (GTDB): domain Bacteria; phylum Pseudomonadota; class Gammaproteobacteria; order Enterobacterales; family Alteromonadaceae; genus Pseudoalteromonas; species Pseudoalteromonas neustonica. The sequence continues at coordinate 37,901 of NZ_BDDS01000012.1, read as the reverse complement.
GCAGGAGAGCAAGGTAGAGGCTTTGCTGTTGTCGCAGGAGAGGTACGAAACTTAGCTCAGCGCTCTGCAGGGGCTGCAAAAGAGATTAAAGAGTTAATTAGAGATAGTGTTGATAAGGTCGAAGATGGCACGCAATTGGTCAATGAATCAGGTGCAACGTTGCAAGAAATAGTTACCTGTGTGCAACGTGTCACAGGCATGATTTCGGATATTGCAGAAGCATCTGAAGAGCAAAGCTCAGGCATTGAGCAAGTTAATAAAGCAATTTCTGAAATGGATGAAATGACACAGCAAAATGCGGCCTTGGTTGAACAAGCGTCTGCTGCTGGTGAGTCGATGGCAGAGCAAGCGAATGATATGCGTAAGCTATTACGGTTCTTCTCATTAGGCCAAGAAGAGGCTGTAGTTCCCAACATAGAAAAGCCTAAAGCGACGACCCCACACGTAAGAAGTACTGAAACACCCGTCACACATAGTCGTTATATTCGCAGCGAACCAAGAGGGAATGATTTCTCTGAGCCTTCTGATGAGTGGGAAGAATTTTAAAGTTTATTAATAAACAACAAAGAATATTTTCTATATGGATTTAGAAAAGGTGCGCTGTACATTTTATATCACATAAGTATTTGATTTATTGTGCAGCGCGATTAGCGCACGCCAATGCTTAGAATCCTGAGCAGCTAATTACTAAACCCTTAATAGCCGTTATTTCCGACTGTTATAATTGCGAGTGATTGTGATGAAAGAGTTTTTGTTTACCGACGATGATTTTAAGAAAGTATCAGAAAAAGTATATAACTCTTGCGGCATTGTATTGGGTGAGCATAAGCGGGAAATGGTTTATTCACGTTTAGCGCGGCGAGTAAGATCATTGCAGCTCTCCAATTTCAAGCAGTACTTAGAGTATTTAGAAGCTCACCATAATCAAGAGTTTAGTGATTTCATTAATGCGATAACCACAAATTTGACGGCATTTTTTCGCGAGCAGCACCATTTTGACTATCTACAAACACAGATTTTTCCAAAGCTATTAATAGCCAATAAAGATACGCGGCGAGTACGTATTTGGTCTGCGGGCTGCTCTACGGGTGAAGAACCTTATTCTTTAGCTATGGTATTGAGTGGTGTATTCCCACGTGATTGGGATGTAAAAATTCTAGCAACCGATTTAGACTCCAACGTTTTGGCGAAAGCGCAGTCTGGTACTTATACCGCAGCAAATGTTAATGGGCTTGAGCCTAGTCAGTTAAAGCGCTGGTTTTTAAGAAGTAAAGATGGTGAGCAATTTAAAGTAAAACCTGAACTGCAACAGATGATTTCTTTTAAACGTTTGAATTTACTGCAAGAGTGGCCGCTTAAAGGCCCATTTGATGTGATTTTTTGTCGTAATGTGGTGATCTATTTTGATAAAGAAACGAAAGAGCAGCTTTTCGAGCGTTATCACCAAGTTTTAGCTATGGATGGACATCTAATGTTGGGTCACTCTGAAACAATGAGTAAGGCACATCAAGAGTTTAAGAATTTAGGGAAGACAATGTATCAGAAGGTTTAATTATGGATAAGCATTTTTCACCAGTACTAAAAGGCTTCGATCATGTAAGACGGTTTTGGGATAGTGGACATAAAAATGTTGTTGCAAAGGTTTTGCCCGGTGAGTTTTATGTATCAAAAAATGATGAGTTAATTACGACTGTGCTCGGATCATGTATTGCTGCGTGTGTTTATGATGAGCAAGTAGGTGTTGGGGGCATGAATCACTTTATGCTGCCTATTGAAAAAGGACAGGAGCTTACAAGTGCTCACAGCCTAAATTGCCGTTATGGAAATTGGGCAATGGAATTTTTAATTAATGAAGTGCTTAAAAATGGTGCATCGCGCGCGAATTTAAAAATAAAGCTCTTTGGTGGCGGGCAGATTATTCGGACAATGACGGATATCGGTCTTGGTAATATAAGTTTTGCACAAGCATACGTTCAAGAAGAGGGATTGAGGTTAGTTTCTCAGGATGTAGGGGGCCCATGGCCTCGTAAAGTGGTGTTTCACCCGCAGACGGGTAAAGCTCATGTGAAAAAGCTGCGTAGTGTGCAAAATGAGAATATCGAAAAACGTGAAGTGAACTATCTTCATAATATTGAAAAACAAGAATTAAAAACTGATATTGAATTATTCTAAGGGGATTAAATGATTAATGTACTCGTGATAGATGACTCCCCGCTGATAAGGCAAATCTTAACCCAAGTTTTAAATCAAGCTGATGATATTAAAGTGGTTGGCTGTGCTGAAGACCCTTATCAAGCCCGGGACATGATCAAACAGCTCAATCCTGATGTACTTACATTAGATATTGAGATGCCAAGAATGGACGGCATTAGTTTTTTAAAAAATCTAATGCGACTAAGACCAATGCCGGTTGTAATGATTTCTACTTTAACTCAAAAAGGCTCGCCCATTACGCTTGAAGCATTAGAGTTAGGGGCTGTTGATTTTGTTGCTAAGCCAAAAATTAATGTATCTGAACAATTTGCTCAGTATGCGCAGCTAGTACAGCAAAAAGTGCGCACTGCTGCAGGTGCTAGGATACGCAGCTTTAAGCTCCCTGCTAATGTTGCAATTGATACTTCTGCTAAACAACATTTTATCAATACCAAAGTGTTAGCGATCGGAGCATCAACAGGGGGGACTGAGGCAATTAAAGAAGTATTAATAAATATGCCAGTGAATTGTCCGCCGCTTATGATCACTCAGCATATACCGCCAGTTTTTAGTAAGTCATTTGCACTACGAATGGACAAAACCTGCGCAATAAATGTAAAAGAAGCATGTCATGGTGACAAACTAGCGCCAGGCTGGGCTTATATCGCACCAGGGGATCAGCATTTAAGTATTAAGTTACAAAATGGCAGTTTGTATTGCCAGCTTGATGCAAGTGACCCGATAAATCGTCATCGCCCCTCTGTTGATGTGTTATTTAATTCGATGGCAAAGGTATGTCCAACGCATACAGTAGCAGCACTATTAACGGGAATGGGAAGTGATGGCGCTAAAGGTTTATTGTCTCTAAGGGAGTTGGGGGCTTACACTATGGCGCAAGATGAGCTGTCATCAGTAGTATGGGGAATGCCAAAAGCGGCAATTGAGCTAAATGCCGCTATAGATGTGGTTTCCTTGGATAAAATCGCGAGTAATTTATTGCGTCATGCTGTTAAAAAATAATTTGCAAAAAATAGGTTATTTAACGATTACCCAAGGTTGTGAAAACCAGTAATAACTACCTGCATGCTTAATAGATGGCGCAGTACAATTAAAGCGAGAGCGACCTTTACCTAATGCTTTTGGTGTTTGTACTTGCACTGTATCTTTAGATATCCATGTTAGCTTTGCTTGTCCAACACTAGATACATAACATGCTAGTTGGCTTTTATGGAAATCCCCCATATTAAATTGGATACTGATCTGGGGAAGATCCTCAGTTGTTACACTATCAGTATAAATTAGCTTTTTAATAGGGAATGCACGCGCATTCATTTTAGTAATTAAAGTATCGAGTGTGCTATAAAACCCTGATGCAGGAAAGCGAGGTAAGCGGCTAAAGTCAGAGTCTGTGTGTATAGCTCCTGAGTGTTGGCCAATACCAATAAAGCCCAACTCAGTTACTAAGTCTTGCAGCTGATTATTAAACTCACCGTAAGGATAGGCTAAGTATTTATAGTCATGTCCTATTTCTTCTTTAATGCGCTGTTGTGACGACAAAATATCTTGCTTGATCCGGGCTTGCCATTGCTCTGTTGTTTCTTCAGCTAATTTACGATGTAAGTAGTCATGTTGAGCACTGTGATTAGCAATAAGGGCTCCTTTTTTTGCGAGCTCTCTCAATTGGGGCCAACCCATCACATAGCCTTTACCTTCATCAATCAGTTTAGGGTTTACAAAAATAGTATAAGGGTAATTAAACCTCTCTAATATGGGCGCTGCTTGCTCATAGTTATTCTTGTATCCATCATCAAACGTAATTGCGACGGTTTTATCTGGTAAACTTTCGCCTTGTTGCAAGCGAGTTAATAGTTCATTGAGTGGGAGCACTTTAAAATCATGCTCTTGCAGGTAAGTAAGATGTTCGGTAAAAGTATCAGCACTGACACTTGTAACCGCTGGCAGAGTTTCACTGACATGGTGATACTGCAAAATAACTGCACTTTGCGCAGGCAAAGACAGACAAAATAGGACCGATAGTACACTGTGAAAAAATTTCTTAAACGTCATAAGGCACACCATAAAAGCTTGCTGTTGTTAGCAGGTCCGATGATATTATCAAATATAACCGTGCCATTGTTAGGAATTGTTGATACAGCAGTAATTGGCCATCTAGGTAGTGCGCATTATCTTGCTGGTATAGCACTAGGAGCCACGATTATTTCGTTGCTTTTTTGGCTAGCAGGCTTTTTAAGAATGAGTACCACAGGCCTTGTGGCACAAGCTTATGGTAAAAAGGACTATGCTCAATTAGCTGGGTTACTAAAACGTAGTTTAGTACTGGCGCTTATTGTTGCTTTCATTTTAATTGCCTTATCCCCATTAATGAAAAATGTAATCGCTTACCTGTCTGGTTCCAGTGAGGAGGTGTTAGTACAAGCTTATAGTTACTTTTATATTCGTATTTTTAGCGCACCAGCAGCGCTGTGTAACTTGGTGTTACTAGCGTGGATGCTTGGTATTCATTATGGTAAAGGGCCGTTCTATTTGCTGCTTGTCACTAATATTACCAACATCGTATTAGATATATATTTTGTCGTGTTTTTAGATTGGGAAGTTGCTGGTGCTGCATGGGCTTCGGTGATTGCTGATTATATTGCCTTAGTGTTTGCATTATTTTTAGTCATACGATTAGCAAATAAAATGTCAGTGCCTTTATTTGTTGGTGGTTGGTTTAGTCGTAAAAAAATGTGGGCATTATTAAGTCTTAATCGTGATATTTTTATTCGCTCGCTGATTTTGCAGTTGTGTTTTAGTTTTATGACTTTTTATGGTGCTCGCATTGGTGATGTGACGCTTGCGGCAAACGCAGTATTAATGAACTTTTTAATGTTAGTTAGTTTTGCACTAGATGGTATCGCTTACGCAAGTGAAGCAAAAATAGGCCAGGCGAAAGGGCAAAATAGTGTTAGGCGTATTAATTTATGGATGCGTATAAGTGTTTTTTGGGGAATGTTGTTTGCCCTATGTTATAGCGTGTTTTTTGCATTGTTCGGCGGGCAGATAATCACGTTATTAACGGATGTTCCGCAAGTGATTAGTGAAGCCCAAAAATATTTGCCTTGGCTAATAATTTTACCGCTAGCAGCAATGAGTTGTTTTCTGTTTGATGGTATTTTTGTTGGGTTAACTCGCGCAAAAGACATGCGTAACACGATGGTTTTTTCAGCGCTATTCGGTTTTTTTGGTGTTTTTTTGCTATCTCAGCAATGGCAAAACCATGGGTTATGGTTTTCGATGACCTGCTTTATGTTACTTCGTGGCATTACATTGATAGTCCGTTATAGGCAACTACAAACATCGCAGCGCTTATTGAGTTAGTTTAAATGTAGATTAATTTAAAGTTAACTTAAAACTTAGAGTTTATTGTGCTAAAACAGCGTCGTTTAGCACGTTTGGGTATCTAAATTCGCATCTTGAGGTGTTTTGAGTATATGACTGAACTTTACCATTGGTTTGATTTAATCGGCGTGGCAGTATTTGCTGTGTCAGGCACCTTAATTGCCTACGATAAAAAAATGGACGGCTTTGGTGTCGTTGTACTGGCGACGGTGACAGCGGTGGGTGGAGGAACGTTACGTGATTTGATTTTGGATGTGCCTGTTTTTTGGCTACACGATCAAAGTTATTTTGTCGCTATTTTTGCATCGATTTTTATAACAACGCGCTTTATTAACAAGCAAAAATCCATACCTTATTATCATCTACAAGTGGCTGATGCATTTGGTTTAGCCTTTTTTGCGGTTATGGGAGCACAAAAAGCGCTCTTGGCCGGCATGCCCGCAACAACGGCGATTATCATGGGGATGATAACAGGGTGTTTTGGTGGCGTGATCCGGGATGTACTGGCGGACAATATACCTATGTTATTAAAAGGTGAGCTATATGCTATTACCTGTATTGCTGGTGGAATCGTCTATACCCAAGGTATCGCGTTTGGAATCATGACCGAAATGGCCATGGTGCTTGCGATGTTAACAACGCTAATATTACGTTTAGCAGCAATGAAGTGGCAATTGACACTACATATTTTTAAATATCCTGACTAGACTGTAATAAAACAATATTACAGGGACAAAGGAAATGTCATTAGCTCGTATATATTCTCGTGCTCAAGTGGGGATTCAAGCACCTGAAGTGATGGTTGAAGTTCATTTGGGAAACGGTCTACCTGCTTTTCATATCGTTGGTTTACCAGAGACGTCGGTAAAAGAGGCTAAAGATAGGGTGCGCAGTGCCCTTGAAAACTCTCAGTTTGGTTTTCCAGATCAACGTATAACAGTAAACCTCGCACCTGCCGACCTTCCAAAAGATGGAGGACGTTTTGATTTAGCTATCGCCATGGGTATTTTAGTCGCATCAGGGCAGGTGGTTTGTAATGATCTTGAGCGTTATGAATTCTATGGTGAGCTTGCCTTAAATGGAGAAGTGCGTGGGGTTAACGCTATTTTACCATCGGTGCTTGCAGCGAAAGAGCAAGGGCGCTGTTGCTTCCTGCCTTATGTTAACGACAGTTTAGCCAGTTTAGTACATGGTGTTGAGCGCAAAGCAGTTTCATCAATTCAAGAAGTATGGAGCGATTTACTCAATCAGCAACCTTTACCATTGAATATTGAATACGCAGAGCGAGTTCATACCGCTAATTTTATTCATGATTTAAGTGATGTAAAGGGTCAGCCCGGGGCTAAAAGAGTATTAGAAATAGCTGCCGCCGGTGGTCATAACTTACTATTTTTAGGCCCGCCAGGAACCGGTAAATCAATGCTTGCTCAACGTATGCCAACCATTATGCCTGCGATGTCGGATGACGAAGCGCTCTCTAGCGCCGCGCTTTATTCAATTATAGGGCAATCGATTGATTTAACTAATTGGCGTAAAAGGCCATTTCGCAGTCCGCATCATACTTGTTCAGCAGTGGCGTTAGTAGGGGGATCTTCAAATCCAAAGCCGGGCGAAATTTCATTGGCTCATAACGGTGTTTTATTTCTTGATGAGTTACCAGAATTTGAACGTAAAGTGCTTGATTCACTGCGTGAGCCTATGGAAACCGGCACGGTAACAATTTCAAGAGCCGCTAGGCAAATGGAGTTTCCTGCGCAGTTTCAACTTATTGCAGCGTTAAATCCAAGCCCAACAGGGTGTCATAATGATAAGCGAGCAACACCGGATCAGGTTATGCGTTACTTATCTCGAGTATCTGGGCCGTTTATCGATCGTATTGATTTACAAATAGAATTACCGCGTTTGAACAGCGCGCAATTGCAAAGTACCGAAGAAGAAGAAAGCAGTGCTGTGGTGCGAGCGCGGGTTGAGGCGGCGTATAGTCGTCAGTTAAAACGTCAAGGTAAAGTTAATGCACGGCTTAATAATAAGGAAATGGGCATACATTGCGTGCTTGGTACGGCTGAGTTGCAGTTTTTAGCTAAAGCCAGTGAGAAGTTGGCCTTGTCACCACGCTCTTATCATAGAGTCATTAAAGTTGCGCGAACGATAAGCGATTTAAAAGGGCAAACAAATATCAGTTTAATTGAGTTAAAAGAAGCCCTGAATTACAGGGCTTTTGAACGCTTGATTCACCAGTTAACACAATACTAGGGCGTATTGACCTTTGTGGATTGAAATTTGCTCAATCTAGGGGCGATTTAATCGCGGCGCGAGGTTTGTAACCTAGTGGGCTAAGTAAAAATCGAGCAACAAAGAGTTAATCGCCCCTAGAAAGAACCCTTTGGGCAGCGCATGTTTGGCATTTATACTACGTTATCGCCTATTTATGGGGAACAACCACACGACATAGGCTCTGCCTTGCCTAAATACCAAACATACTGCTGCAAAATTAATCACGAAAGATCAACACGCCCTAGCAAGGCGAATAATCATCAGTGATGTTTGAATTGTGCCTTCACTTGAGTAATGAGCGTCTCAGCTTGGGTGGAAGTGCAATAAAAGCGCTTCTTTAATTTTTTTACGCTGACTTCTTCTTTTTCTCGCAAAATTGAGTCTATGTGCTCGCTATTCAGCATTGATGTAGATGGATAATTTTCACGATTATTGGCAATTAAAAAGTTTAACTTAGCTGCTGTTTCTTCATGCAATAATGTTAACTTTTTTAGTATCTTAGCTACACTGCTAACTACAATGACAAAGAAAATAAATAGTACTGCTAAATCTTCTCTACTCATGGGCGAACCCCTATATTATTTATAAACCACATTGGCTTTTTAATGATGCTTTTCCTTGAGCATCACAGTATCGTGCACTCTCATAAATAAGGGAAGAAATACCTGCACCACAGATGGTTCCAAGTTTATTTTCTAATCTTACGCAGAGCGTACCTGCTCCAGTTGTATAATAAAAATAAGCATTTTTGAATTTATCAACGTTTTTTTCAATTCTATTTTTGCATTCTTTCTTTTTTTGTTCAGAGTCAGTTGGAGGAATAATCAAACCTCTTGAATCGAAAGGAGGTGTTAATAGTTTCTGTAAATTTAAATATGATATAGATTCAAACTCATTGAATTTTCCAAATAAGTCATGTCCTCTAGGGGCTGCCGGTATTTTTGTCCCCCAAACTTCATGAACTGGAATGTTAGGTGAAAGGTTTGGCTTTTTGTCCTCACCTAATTCACAAAAAGGAGCTGATCTTGGTTTTACTACAGCAGGAGGTGCTCCTTCAATAAGGCTGTAATCCAGATATTCTTTATTTTTAGTATCATTAAGAATGTTTACGTGGTGTTTAATGATAAACTTTATTAATAAATTAGAATGCTCACTAAGCTTAAATTCATCCAAAATTTTTATCGTTTTATAGTACCCAGATTCAGTATCGTAAAATGAAATGAAACTGTGCGTTATAGCTAAAAACAGGCTGTCAGGGTAGCTCTCTCTAAAGTTTCTTATATCTGAAATTGCATCTTGAGTTATGTTGTAATACTCATCAAGGTAATATGAAGTGTTATCGAAAAAATCAATATCTCCGTTTTGTGTTTGTAAAATATTTTTTAATTCAGGTAAGTTTGTGTTGATGATATATTTTGAATTAGATATTTTAAATAAATCTTCAGTTGACAAAGAAATGCTTTTAAGCGGCCTCATTATTTTTATCTTGTTCTCTTTAGAGCAACTATTGTTAAGATGATATAACCAGTAAACCATCTTATTTTCTTCATTATTAAAATTCTTAGAAGAGTATATGTCAAATGCTGTATTATTGACTGATAAGTCGTAGATTAACTTCATATATAAGTGAGCTGCTTTTACCCAATAGTAGTTTTGTTGTTTATTAAGGTCTTTAAAAAATTGGTGAGATTTAGCTAACCAGCCCATATTTTGGGACAGTATTAAATATCTTACGAAGCTTCTACCAAAGTCAGATTCACTATGTACACTTTCTAATAGTTGTTCTTCTAATTTTGCTATGGCTTTTTCGTTATTTCCTGAATCAATAAAATGAATTGATTGTTGGTAGTGAGTTAGCCACGGGGACTCTGTTAGAACTTTTTTGTCAAAATCATCTAATGTCATAGATTGCTCATTTGCACAGACGTAATTTGAGAAAAAGTAAAAAGTAAAAAGTATGATAGGTTAGTTTTTAGATTGCGCATTTTTACACCTTTTGTTTAAATTGCACTAAATAAAACGAATTAGTGAATAAAAACCTCATGTATTTCATTGTTTTTACTTAAAAATAATATGTATAAATATGGTTGGCACCTTTAGGAGGCATGCTTTGAATATAATGTGCACCTTATTTTTACATTGCACACTTGCTTGAGTGATCTGAACAGGGGGCGAGAGTTTAGCTTCCCCTTTATTCCATAATTTCTTATCGAAGCTCAAGTTAATCAAGTTGCACAGGGTCAGGAAGTGTCTATTTTTTGGTGAAATAGGTTGAGATGAATATCTACGCTGTTACTTTTAGCCCATTGAATTAAAATCAATAAAAAACTATATCGATAACATGTAGCCTTTGCCGCGTACGGTAACAATGCGTTTTTGATCCTTTTCATCACTGAGCTTTTTACGTAAGCGACCAATTAGCACATCCACTGTTCTGTCGTTTGGACTCCAATCAGGTTGGCCAATTTCTTCAGATATTTTTTCACGAGACGTTGCTTTTCCAGCATTTGAAATCAAGCAAATAAGGACTTTGTGTTCGGCCTCAGTGAGTCTAGATTCAATACCACTAGCAGTGATTAGTGTGCGGTTATCGGGGTGTAATTTAAAATCAGCATATTCGATAAACTCTTCGCTTTCGTCATGATGATTATTACCTTTGAGGCGCTTATATAAAGCGCGCATACGTAGTTCAAGCTCTAATAAATCAACGGGTTTGCAAATATAATCATCTGCGCCTTGTGCTAGGCCTGCAATACGGTCGGCCTGAGAGTCACGGCTAGATAGCATGATCACGCCAATATCAGTAAGGGTGTTTAATTCTTTTGTTAGGTGTAAACCATCACGTTTTGGTAATACTATATCGACAATCGCTAAAGAAATAGCTGTTTTGTTATTTACACGCGATTGCACAATGGCTAAGGCATCAGCACCTGTTGCATCGTTCTCGATGTGAAATTCAGTCTCTTTAAAATGGTTGAGTATGCGCTTAACTAATAGTTCGTCATCTTCAACCAATAAAACATGAATGGCCATAGTATCTTAGTTACCTTTAATGATAGCTCTATGTTAGCACTCATTAGTAAAAGGTGAGAAGGGCGATCTTGAGTATTTCTGTACTATTTATGTCATTGTTTGGTAAATATCAACAGATAAGGGAGGTACCCTTACCTGTTGATAACATAAACAGTGTTAATTATTTTTTAGGGTATAAATATTGCCACCACTGTGGTTCATTTTTTAGATGCTGGTCAAAATACGCAAGTTTGGTACTCCACCAATCAAAGCGTTGATCACGGGCGAATATTTGATGATCTGCGCCTTTGTATTCAATAAGATCAACATCTTTACCAAGCAGCTTAAGAGCTGTGTACATATTGTGACTTTCACCTACAGGTACATTGGTATCAGAATCTCCATGTAAAAGTAATAACGGTGTGGTTACTTTATCAGCATGAAATACTGGGCTATGATCACTATAAAGCGTGGCATTATTCCACGGGTAGCTATTTTTAGATGCTTCACCTGAATATAAATACCCCCACCAACCTTGGCCCCAATACGATGTAATATTAGAGATACCTGCATGGGCAATGGATGCGCTAAACATATCTGTTTTGGTCGCTAACAACATAGTCATAAAACCACCATACGAGGCGCCTAAATTACCTAATCGGTTTTTATCAATAAATGGGTATTGTTTTAGCAACGCTTGCGTGCCTTGCATAATATCATCAGCAGTATATTGCCCCCATGCATTCACATGCTTAGCTGAAAACTCTTGACCGAACCCAGTTGCACCTGTCGGTTGCACTACATATACAACATAACCATGCTCTGCCCATAGATTAAAAGGGTATCGTCCAGTAAAGCCACGCGTAACTGGAGAGGTGCCACCATAATAATAAACGAGAGCAGGGTACTGTTTGTTTTTATCAAGGTCAGTTGGTAAGTAAACACGGCCTTTAATTTCAACACCTTCAGCGTTGGTGAAATTAAATTCGTCTAGGCTGGCAATATCAGTATTGGCATAACCTTCTGGTTTAGAATCCCAAAGCGTTTTTGCTTTATTTTTATTTATACTCAGTTGTTTTAATTGTTGTGGTGATGATGCGTTAGAACCGCTAACTAAAATAGCAGGGCTACGGTTGTTTGAGTAACTAAATTGCTCAACTACATCAAAGCCAGTTTTTAACTTGTTAAAGCGCTGTTTACTTTTATCGTAAAGATACAAAGCGATAGTATCTTGATCGGTAACTTTAACGATTGCATCGCCATTATTTAGTACTTCAAGTTGACCAATTGCTGGATCAAAATTACGGCTTAATGCAGATGCTTTTTTACCATTATCGGTTAATAAATAAAGTTGCCCATCGTAATTGTTTGAGAGCATGTCTTCAGGTAAATTCCGACCTAAGCCATTTTTAAAATCAGGCCCAGCAGTAACATAAATATCGTTATTGCTGTATTTGGCTTGGTTAAAAATATTAAATAGGCCAATAACTTCACTTTTACCGTTGGCGATATTAAGTTCGATTAGCTCTGTGGTTGGGTGAGTTGTTGCAAGCATTGGTTGTGTGCCGCGACTAAGTAATACTGTGCCGCGTTTGCTATTAAAGTCTTCAATGCTGTGACTTAGAGGTCCTTGGCTTAATATTTTACTTAGCCCAGTATTAATATCTAATAAGTAAACTTGTGATGTAATACGCGCATATGACCAACGATCTTGTAAGCCTTTATAGTGTTTTGTCAGGCTACTATCCGCAGTAGGTGATTTTGACCAGTTGAAAATTAAGCTTGTGTTGTCAAAGTACGAAAATCCGCCAGCGCCATCTAAATTTTCAGCGATCACTCTTAGGCTTAGGGTTTTACGGTTTAACTGCTTTAATTTACCCTCTAATAAATACACTATGTAGTTATTGTCTGGGCTCCAAATTACATTACTAGGCTGGCCAGATTCAAAGCGGTAAATTGTTCGGTTGTCATCATCTTTTAGTTCAGTCACCGTGTTTGCAGTGTTACCGGTGCTGTCCTGGTAGTGCCGCGTAGACACTAAGTGCTGCTTGGCGTCAGGTGATAGCGATAATGCACTTACTGTTGGTGCATCAAATAACTGTTTAGCAGATAAGCCATGTTGTTCTTTACTGCTAAAAGTCAGTGTGTGGGTATCTGTTTTCGCTGTAAAATCAAATTCTACATCATTCCAGTTAGCAACTTGCTCTGCGATTATTACAATTTGATGATCACCTTGGCTTAATGCCAGCTCATACACATCTTTTGTGGGAGTTTGCTTCTCTGAATTGATGAAAAGCTGTGCTTTTTCTATCCCTTTAATTGTCAGAGTGCCTTGTGTAAAGCGTTCAGCGCTAGCGGTTAGCTTTAATGCTTGTAAGCCACCTAATGTTAATGCATTTACGCTATCAAACGACTGCCATTTTAGTTTTTCACCAAAGACTGTGATGCTTTTTTTTGGTTGTTGAAGGCTAGGCAAAAGGTTGTTAATAATCGCATCTTGATGCTCTGTTTGATATGGTTTCAATTGCATATCAGCGGCAATAGGGCCAATAAATTTTATATCCGCTTTATTTAAAGGTGCAGCAAATAGTGAGCTGCTAAAAGTGCTTAACGTTAAAACGGCGAGTGTCGTTTTAAGGCTTGGTTTTTTACCGAGCCAAATGGATCTAGGGTTCATAGTTGAGCCTGAAGTGGGTAATTTAATTTAATATAACATGTGAAAGTGGCGCCAAAAAGCGCTCTGCGATGGATTTTATCTTCCTTTAGTAGAAAGTTTGAGGTTAATACTGACAGTTGTTAAGGTGTATACTCAAACCACCTCAAAATGCAGGTTTTAATTAACCGTTTTGGCGTTTTACAGGGGCTTATTCTTTGCGTTGCTACTTTTTAAAAGAGATTGCTACTCTTGCAAAGTAACACTTTGATATTAAAACTTTTGAAACGCTAAACTCTGTAGTCTGGGTGTATCTAATTAAATAGCTAAGGAATAACAGTGACATTATTGATCGTTTACATGATAACGGCGATTACAATTTCTTTTTTATGCTCGATTATGGAGGCTGTGTTATTAAGCATAACGCCTAGTTATGTGGCAGTGCTACGCAAACAAACACCAAAGTTAGCTAAACAGTTAGAAAAGCTAAAGAAAAATGTTGATCAGCCGTTAGCGGCTATCTTAACCCTTAATACGGTAGCGCATACTGCTGGTGCTGCGGGTGTGGGCGCGCAAGCTGCCGTGGTTTTTTCAGATACAGCAGTAGGCATTGCATCTGCAATTATGACATTGCTAGTATTGGTGCTTTCAGAGATTATTCCCAAAACACTTGGCGCAAATTATTGGCGTGCTTTAACGCCTATCGTTACCGCATCGTTAAGGTATTTGGTTATTGTATTAAAACCTTTTGTTTGGTTTGCTGATAAATTAACAAATATACTTGGCCGCAATTACGATGAAGCCTTTTATATTCGCCAAGAAATTGAAGCTATGGCAGATATAGGCACTGAATCAGGAGCATTGCACAAAGAAGAGTCTGAGATTATCCGCAGTTTATTGCATTTTAGACACACCAAACTTGACTCGTTAATAACTCCGAGAACGGTTTTATTTAAGGTACATAAAGATTTAACTGTCGATCAGTACTTAGCAGAGCATGGAGCCGCTTCTTTTTCACGTGTATTGGTTTACGATAAAAACACTGATGACATTATTGGCTTTGTGCATAAAAATGACATTATGTTGGCATATCATCGCCTAGATAAAGAATACAAAATAAGTAAGCTGGTTAAACCAATTTACACTGTTCCAGAAACTCTCTATGTACCGACTTTATTACATACACTATTAGCCGAACGTACGCATATTTGTCTTGTTATTGATGAGTACGGAGATGTGCAGGGGATAGTGACGCTTGAAGATATGATAGAAGCTTTAATGGGTCTTGATATTATTGATGAGCATGATCAGTCAGTGAATATGCAAATGGTTGCCAAACAACGTTGGCAACAACGATTAGCCAGTAATGATAAATTACTAAGTGAAGAAGACAAGCATGGCCGAGGCGACAACTAGCGTCTGGTTTTACTGGCACTAACCATATGCAACCAAGACTTGGCCCATCGGGTAAGCTCTATTTTTCCTTTAGGGCGGCAAATTAGAAAGCCTTGCATTAAAATATGTTCTTTAAAGCGGTCTAGGTACTCAAGCTCTTCAACGCGCTCTATACCTTCGGCAACGATAGTGAGATCTCCTTGCGTCGCAATGTTAACTAGGCTGCTAACAATCACCTGTGAAAATTGATCTGTTTCAATGTGGCTTATTAAAGTGCGATCTATTTTTACTTCTGTGAATGGGAGTGTTTTGAGTTGATTTATGTTGGTAAAGCCAACACCAAAATCATCAAGAGAGATATCGAACCCACGTATTCTCAAACGGTTTAATGTTTCAAGTTGAGCAGAGCTACATAAAGCATGTTGTTCTGTTATTTCTAAAATAATTTCACTTGGCTTGAGGTTGTTAAGTTTTAATATAAGTGCCAATTTATCAGGGCAGCTTAAATCTTCTAGCTGGCATGGCGATAAGTTAAATGCCAGTTTTAGGTTGTAACCTAGATTTTTCTTTATATCGATAAAGTCATTGGTTGCCTTTTCAAAAAGCTGAAAAGTAATAAGATTAATTAAATCTAAATGTTCGGCCACGCAAATAAAGCGATCAGGTAAAAATACAGTGCCTTGCGGGGTTATGATGCGGGCGAGCACTTCTATACTTTCTACCTTGTTGGTTGCCCTACTTACTTTTGGTTGATAAAACGGGGTAATTTCATTATGACTAATAGCGTGTAGGAGTTGGTGTTCAGATATAGGCTCAGAAGGTTTTTCGGTATGACACGCTAAATGTTCTAATTTTTGCAGTAACTGATGCACTTGTGTTAATTGCACGGGTTTAGCAATATTACCGATTAAATGAGCATTACTTTTACGGGCTAAGTCGGCTGCTAAATCAATCACTTTTGGTGCCATTTCTGAAATAATAACAATGGCGCCGGGGTAATGAATATCACCTAAGTGGCGAATAAGCTCCATACCATCCATATTAGGCATGTTGAGGTCTGTAAAAACAGCATCATACAGTAATGGTGATTTCTTCACTTTTTCAAGTGCTTCTTGGGCATCTAAACATGTAGTTATATGTGGAACATCTAGTTCATTTAAAATGGCTTGCATCACGACTAAAATTGCTTTTGAGTCATCAACAACAAGTATACAGCGGGCTGTTTTAGTCATGTTCGCTCCTTGAAAAAAAACTTATTTATAATTTAAAAGTAGTAGATAAAGTATTAGGTGTCAGCATAACGACTAAAATAAATACCCGAATAGTCGAAAAAAAATAGGTATACTTGACGTAATATTTTTAAGGCTGTGAATACGATGATTCGAATACAACTAACCCTTGCTGAACAAGATTATAGTTTGGTTTTAGTAGGGCAAAAAATTGTCCAAATATTTCAAGAGCAACAAGCTATAGGGTTTGATAATACACGTGAAAATTATTTTGAATTTAAGTCTAATGGCCAAGTAATTGGTTTAGATACTAGTGCAGTACTCGATAACAGCTTGGTATTGTATATAGACGGCGAGCTTGCAAAGCAATTGACACTTCCCCCAATGGAAAAAACTAAACCAAAGCAAGGTTTATTTGGACTGTTTGCGTTAGGTTTTAAAATTTTTAAAAGTGCAAAAGTGGTTAAAGTAGCACTAGCCGGCGCATCAGTTGCAGGTTATGCCTGGCTATTTACGTTTGAGTTCGCTTTAATGTTAATAGCGTGCTTGGTGATCCACGAATACGGTCATGTTAGAGCTATGCAGTATTTTGGTATTAAAACCAAAGGGATTTACTTGATTCCATTTGTCGGGGGGCTTGCCGTCTCTGATGATAAAATTACCACCCGCTGGCAAGATGTAGTTATCTCACTTATGGGGCCCGCGTTTGGTTTGATCACCTCTGTATTGGGTGTAGTGCTTTATTACGCCACTGAGATGGAAATTTTCGCAGGTGTCGCGGTGCTCAGCGCATTACTTAACTTATTTAACTTATTGCCCATTCTTCCGCTAGACGGTGGTCATGTGCTAAAAAGCATAAGCTTTTCAATGCGCTCATGGGTAGGTTTGAGTATATGTATTTTAGGAGTGTTATTTGGATTGTGGATAAGCTATACCTTTGGCTTAATGTTACTCGTGTTTTTCTTATTTATCGGTGCACTGGAAATTGCCTTTGAATGGCGCGGTCGTCACTTCTCACACCTAGTACCGCTAGATAAATATGGCCAAGGCTTTTCAGCAGTAATGTATGCACTCGTCGTTGCAGGACACGTCGCGGTGATGATGCATTTTGCTGATTCAGAAAATCCGATTTTAAGCCTGCCGATGAAGATTTTATCGAGTTAGCAATAACAACAGCATGCTAGCTTGATATTTGTTCGTCGTGCTGTTTTTTTGTACTGGAGTTGTTGCTTTTTTGTAACTTAATATGTATTGTCCCTATATTAGTGTTTATTTGGGGGTTGTTCAGGGATGTTGTTTAGAAAGGAAGCTGTCGCTCAGCAAAGTGAGCGTTTGACGGGGGCTATTACCCTCGCACAACCTTTATCAATAAAATTAACTGTGTTTATTCTGGCTTGTGTGGCTATCGCAGTTATTACCTTCTTATTCACTGCTGAATACTCTCGTAAAGAAACTGTGCGCGGTTTTTTAATGCCCAACAAAGGGGTGATCCAAAGTTTTGCTAACCAAGGCGGCATGATTGAGCAGCTATTTGTACAAGAGGGTGATGCCGTTATAAAAGGTCAGCCATTAGCGACCATTATTGTGCAGCAAAATAATAGCCAAGGGGTTGCCTTAAGTACCCAGCTTGTTGAGCAGCTAAGTATGCAAATACAGCTGCTTAATGACGAAATCACACAAAATCATACCTTACAAAAGCAAGAGTCACTAAACTTGCAAGCGCAAAAACGTG
Source organism: Pseudoalteromonas neustonica (assembly GCF_001653135.1). GTDB lineage: Bacteria > Pseudomonadota > Gammaproteobacteria > Enterobacterales > Alteromonadaceae > Pseudoalteromonas > Pseudoalteromonas neustonica. Next base: position 20,014 of record NZ_BDDS01000012.1, on the reverse strand, counting down.
CACTGACTAATGAACAAGCTGCATTACAAAGCCAGCTAAAACTTACCGATGAAAAGTTAGCACTACTTAACCGCCAGCAGAGCAACCTTAATCAACTTAATAAAAATGGCTTTTTATCAAACATTGAGCGCGAGCAACAACAGCAAGCCCTGCTAGATGCCAAACAAGAAAAACAAAACCTTGCGCGTTTATTAATGCAGCAAGAAAACCAGTTAAGTCAACTTAACTTTAGTATTGCCAATGTACCGCAGCAATACACGCTGCGTATAAATAGCCTTAAACGCCAACAAGCGGATATTCAAAACCAGCTCACACAAATTAAAAGTAACTATCAATACACCATCACTGCAAGTAATAGCGGTACAGTTACTGGTATTCAAGTGGTTGAGGGTGAAACACTCACTCAAGCCAAACCGCTGCCGAATTACCATGCCGTGAGCGCTGTGTTCCAGCATGTGGTTGTGGGCCTGATATTTGTGCACCATGGGGAGAATTCTGTATCTCTAGCCCACCATAATAAATAAACTACTTTAAGTGGTAGTAAAATACTTTACTGCCACACTCCCTCTTAAACTTTGGATGAATGTAAAATGACGGTCTTGTATAGAAAAATGTATTTGCTGATTTTTTTATTTATTTCAATGAGCTCTGAAAGTTTGTTAGCAAATGAGTATGTATCTTTTATTAAAGACAATAGTTTTCAAGAACTAAATCATGAATCAATAATAAGAAAAGGCCAATGTTTAAGTGGTTTATTTAGTAACTATAATAATTGGAGAGAAAAGCTGGTAGCTATTGGAAAGGTTACCGACAAAGAGTTTGAGCAAAGGCTTACTGAGAAAGAGTATGACTATTATAAGTCATCAGTGAACTGTGTTTCCATTATATATAAAGTTCAAAACTACTATGTTCGTGGCTTTGTTCTTTATCCTAAAGTGCAAAAACTTTCTAAGTTACCCGCAATTGTTTTTAACCGTGGAGGTAATGATTCGAATCGCCACACATTAAAAGTTGGGGATTTATTTTTACTACCGTATCAGCTTGCGGCAGCTGGAAATGTTGTTATTGCTAGTCAGTATGGCGGTGCTCAAGTGTGGCCTGAAGATAGAGAATTTGCCATTGGAGTAGATGAGTTTGGTGGGAAAGAGCTACAAGATGTACTTGCTTTGGTATCAATTTTAAAGTCAATGCCAATGGTAGATATTGAAAAGCTCGGAACGGTTGGTTGGAGTCGAGGCTCTATGATGTCTTTACTGGCATTAAAAAGCGGTGCAAAAATAAAGAGCATGGCTTTAGGTGGATCATTAGTTGATTTATCTGCAACAGCAGAAGAAAGGCCTGAGTTTGAGCAGCAAGTATTAAAAAGGTTAATTCCAAAGTACGCAAATAATAAAGACAAGGAGCTTTTTAATCGTTCTGCAATCAACTGGTATCAAGATTTACCCAGCATTCCGGTTCTTATGCTGCATGGAGAAGACGATCAATATGTAAACCCCAAGCATGCTAGGCTATTTCATACGTTATTTTCACAGCAAAATAAACTAGCTAAATATATTGAATATCCCAATGGTTCTCATACCTTGATAGAGCATAGTGAAAAGATTCAAACAGAAATTATTAACTGGTTTGCGAACACCCTTTGATTTGAAGGTGGCTATTGTTGTATGTCAAATAGTGCTTTCATGACTTAGTGTATTGATTGGGTGGTTTTTCGAGACCTTATATACTTAACCTAAAATGGCTAGTGAGCTTTAGGTCTTTGTTTATGATTTACTTGGTAAGGGTACTTTATTCCTTGGCATTGAGTTTCCTGAAAAATATTCTGCCGAAAAATTTTAAAAATAAGAAGGAGATAGATTTCTTGTTAAAACTTTTAACTACCAATAAGGAAAAGGAAGTATATGAAAGAAGATGATAAAAAACGCTAGAAAATAGTTCTGCTGAAGATATTAGTAATTTTAGTAAAGAATATATTATCGAATCTGCGTTATTAAAAAATGTAACTGGTGGGAAAAGCGCTGCCGAATTACCATGCCGTGGGCGCTGTGTTCCAGCGTGTGGTTGAGGGCCTGATATTTGTGATGCAGGGGGGGTCTGTATTTCTTGTTCATAATAATAATTAAACTGCTTTGAGCGGTAATAATGCTTCATTACTGCCACTTCATTTTTGGATATTTATAAAGTTAAGTTATATAAAATGTTTTTATCAAACTCTACTATTTATTGTCTAATGAGTATAAATAGATTTTAAGGAGAGTGACTTCTAAATGCTAAGTCATTAGTCAACAATAAAAAAGGCCAATGCTTGAGTGGTCAATAATTACAAAGATTGGACGTAAAACTGTTAGCTCTGGGAAATTGACGGCCAAAGAATTTGAATAAAGGCTGACTGAAAGTGAATACGACTTTTACAAAGAACTAGTGAGCTTGCCTCTATTATGTAAGGTTAAAAGCTTATATGTCCTCGGTTTTTTCTTTATTTTTCTTCAATATTTCCAATGTAGTGGCAAGTATCATTATTACTTTAGCTTCGGTGTTTGCTAAGTTGTATGTTGAGTGTTACTTGCTAATTAAAACAATACCTTAATAGAATTTTCAAAGTTTTTGGATGTTATGAGTGAATCAAAGTTAAACTTTACTATCCCTAGGTCGGTGCCGCTTATCTTGCAATCCGAAATAGCCGAATGTGGTCTCGCCTCAATGGCGATGTTGGCTTGCTATCACGGTCATCAGTTGGATATGCCTGCCATGCGCAAGCGCTTTTCGGCGAATTTAAAAGGTATGAATTTACAACAGTTGATTGAACTGGGTGATAGCTTAGAGTTAGCAAGCCGTGCGTTAAAGTGCTCATTAGAGGAAGTACATAAACTGCAAACGCCGTGTATATTGCACTGGGATATGAACCACTTTGTGGTACTGACAAAAGTGTCTGGTAAAGGTACTTCGGCTAAGTTTGCTATTAACGACCCCGCTGTTGGTAAACGCAGTTTAAATAGTGATGAATTTAGCAAGCACTTTACCGGTATTTGTTTAGAACTCATGCCAACCAGTAAGTTCGAAGCCAAACAAGAACAAGCAAGAATGAAGTTTACCCAGCTTTGGAGCTCGATGAAGGGCTTAAAGGCAGGGTTGCTAAAACTGATTGCGCTATCATTAGTATTACAGCTATTCGCCCTAATGACCCCTTATTATATGCAGTGGGTGGTGGATGAAGTATTAATCAGTTTTGATGAATCGTTATTAACGGTACTGGGTATGGGTTTTGCATTAATTGCGATTATCTCAGTGGTGACCAATGCGGTGCGGAGTTGGTTGATTTTACGGCTTTCAAGTTTGCTCAATATGCAAATGGGCGTGAACTTGCTTCGGCACTTATTGCGACTACCAATGAACTATTTTGAGTCACGCCATGTTGGCGATATTGTCTCGCGCTTTGGCTCCTTGGCACAAATACGGGAGCGCATTACCACAGGGGTTGTTGAAACACTGGTCGATGGCGTGATGGCTATTACCGTACTCATTATGATGCTAATTTACTCGCTAAAACTGACAGCTGTGGTTGTTGGTGCAATAGTGCTGTATACCTTAGTGCGCTTAGCGCTGTATCGGCCGCTGCATCAAGCCACTGAAGAAATGATTCAAAATTCAGCCAAAGAGCAATCCAACTTTTTAGAAAATATTCGCGGTATGCAAACCATAAAACTGTTTGGTAATGAATCGCAGCGCCAAGGCATTTGGCAAAACCGTTATGCTGAGGTAATAAACAGCGAAATCCGTTTAGGGCGGTTAAACATCAGCTTTGATTCATTTAATAAGCTGTTATTTGGTCTGGAAAATGTACTGGTGATTTACTTTGCTGCGTTATTGGTTATGAGTAATAGTTTGTCGGTCGGTCGGTCGGTCGGTATGGTATTGGCGTTTATTGCCTATAAAAACCAACTGACTAGCCGCTTTGCTAATTTAATAGAACAAATCATTCAATTTAAAATGATGCGCTTACACTTAGACCGTATTGCTGATATTGCCCTAACTCAACAAGAAGCCAATCGCGACGGTGAAATGGTTTATATAGGCAGTAATGAGGGTAAAGTAACAGGCCAGCTTATCCTTGAAAATATTTGCTTTAGTTACGGTGATGACCAAGCCCCGATTCTAAATAACGTTAACTTAATCTTGAATGCGGGAGGCTCAATTGCGATTACAGGGCCATCTGGTGCAGGTAAAACCACGTTGATGAAAATAATGTTGGGGTTATTACAACCCACCTCAGGCAAGGTGTTGCTTGATGGTAAAGATATTACCCAGCTTAGCCTTAAAAACTACCGTAAACAAATAGCCGCCGTAATGCAAGATGACACGTTATTAGCAGGCTCAATCGCCGATAACATCAGTTTTTTTGACCCACAACCCAATTACTTAAAAATAGAGCAGTGTGCCCATCATGCGGCAATTCATGATGATATCACTAAAATGACCATGGGTTACAATTCCTTGGTGGGTGATATGGGTTCAAATTTATCCGGCGGGCAAGTGCAACGCTTGCTCCTTGCTCGCGCACTGTATCAATCTCCGTGTGTGTTATTTATGGATGAAGCAACCAGTCATTTAGATAAAGATAACGAAGCCAAAATTAGTGAGCAAATTCAGCACTTACCCATCATACGCATTATGATTGCTCACCGCCAAGAAACCATCAATATGGCTGGTAAGGTCTATCATTTAAAAGCGGGTGAATTGGTGGATTTAGACCAGCAAAGTGAGAGTGCTTAAAGTGATCAAGGCGTGCATATATTGCACGCCTTTGCATAATGCTTGCAGCTAATAAAAACTCAATACCAACGATATAAACACGCCGGTTATAATCAATTGCACTAAACAAAAGCCCATGATGTCTTTGGCTTTTAGGCCGGCAATTGCTAGCACTGGCAAGGCCCAAAATGGCTGAATTAGGTTAGTCCAGGCATCTCCCCATGCTACCGCCATTGCAACCCGGGGCATATCAGCCCCTAAAGCTTGTGCGGCGGGTATTACAATGGGGGCTTGTACCGCCCATTGACCGCCACCTGATGGCACAAATATATTCACTAATCCTGCACTTAAAAAACTCAACAATGGCAGTGATTCAGCATCGGCAATAGCAATAAAGCCTTGTGAAATTTGTTGTGCTAATCCAGTGTCGACCATAATCGCCATGATCCCTGCATAAAATGGGAACTGGATAATAATACCTGCGCCGCTGGGCACTGCTTGTTGTAAGCTGGTTAATAAATTATATGGCGTTTGATGTAGTAATATGGCTGAAAATAAAAACAGCGCAATCACACTGTTTAGATTAAGTGAACCGGCATTAAGGGCAAAATAATAAACTAAATATGCTAACCCCATAATGCCAATACTCATACCTAATAAGCGACTGTGTTCAATATGATCTGCAGGGCGAAGTAAGTCTAATTTTTTAGGTATTGGTTCGCTAAGGCTAGCTTGATCGACATACACACTGTCTTTATCACAAGGTAACATATAGCGATTAACCAACGGCATAATGATAAATAAACCGATGACGATGGCAATATTAAACCCTGAAAATAATGTATCTCCAGTACTAATGACCCCAATACTTTGCTCTGAAAAATGACCAGTAGTAGCAATAGTGAGTGGAATTGAACCTGCAAGACCACCATGCCATACAATAAAACCAGAATAAGCACTGGCAACGAGTAAGCGATAGTCCACTTTTGTTTGTCGAGCAATGGCTTTGGCAAACAAAGCGCCAATCACTAACCCAAATCCCCAATTAAGCCAGCTTGCAAACAATGACACCACAGTAACAAAAATAATCGCTTTGGCAGGGCTGTTAGCATACGTGGCTAGTTTATTTAGAATTGAATTAATAACAGCAGTACTTGCAAGCATATAACCCGCTAGCAGCACCAGTAGCATTTGCATGGCAAACTTTAGTAAGTTCCAAAACCCACTTCCCCATGCATCAAGCACTTCAAGGCTACTTGAAGGTGTAAAAATACAGGCAAGGGCAAAAGTAACCAGGGTTAATAAAATCACAAACACGAATGGATCGGGGAGGTAACGCTCAACTAATTTTGTGAACTGTTTGGCAACTGAATTGAGCATAGAAGTATTTTTATTATTTATAGAGAGTGCCAATTAACCATGAAAGTGGTTAATTGGCAAATAGCCTAACTTTTTTTCTCAAGCACAACTTTAAGACGGTTTTGCACTTCTTCGACTAATAAGTCTGGTTGGAATTTAGATAAAAATGAGTTGCAGCCCACTTTTTCAACCATGGCCTGATTAAAACTGCCACTGAGAGACGTATTTAAAACGACAAATAAATTTTTCAACCGTTTATCATTACGGATCTCATGCGTTAGTCGGTATCCATCCATTGCGGGCATTTCAGCATCGGTGATCACCATTAATAAGTCTTGCTCAACATTATCACCCCGATCAGCCCAGCTCTTAAGCATATTCAGCGCTTCAAGGCCGTTACTAGCAGGAATAATTTCAATACCCAGTTGCGACAGTGTATCACTGACTTGTTTGCGTGCTGTCGGTGAATCATCAGCGTGGAGAATTTTACGTCCAGCAAACTCATTAACGATACTTTGATCAACTAAGTCATCAGAAATTTTAACTTCATATTCAATAATTTCAGCGAGTACTTTTTCTACATCAATGATTTCGACTAATTGCTCTTGGTCATCACGTATAATCTTTGTTAGTGCGGTTAGATAGTGATTTTTACCTACAGAGCTTGGCGGCGGCATGATATCTGACCATGTCATGTTGACGATTTGATCAACCTTACCAATTAAAAACCCTTGCACTGTGCGGTTGTATTCAGTAATTACAAGATTACAGTCTTCTATATTACGCGCCTCAGACATACAAATGGCTTTACGTAAATCGATAACAGGGATTGACTCACCACGAATATTCGCTACACCAGAAATTTTAGGGTGTGCATGGGGAATAATGTTTAAATGTGGCAATTTAACCACCTCTTTAACCTTAAATACATTGAGTGCAAACAAATGGCGACTATGTAAATAAAACAGTAAAAGCTCTAGACGGTTCTCTCCGACTAATTGAGTTCGTTGATCTACAGAAGCTAATACACCCGACATAATACGCTCGACTTTATGGTTAACGAATTTAAGTATAGCTTACACTGTTCCAGTTGAGAAAAGCATCCTAGAAAATAATCTTACATATTACAAACATTGCCTTCAATAAAGCATTGCAGTAACTTATCGGGTAATTGATAACGGATTAACCAAGTGGTGGCATGCCTTTTATATTTAAACAACTTTTTTTGTTAGTTAGAAGCCATATAGATCAGGTAAGTTGGCAGGCGGTTGCTGTTGCCACATTATTGCATATGGCATTAATTTGGTTGCTATTAGTGCTTGCCGGAGAATCCGCATTAAGTCCTTTAAGCACCTTTGTATATTACTATATAGTGACTACATCAACCGTGGGTTACGGTGACTTTAGTGCGAGTACAGATCTAGGTCGCTGGATTGTTGCACTATTACAAATCCCTTTTGGGTTGGCATTATTTGGTGTTCTGTTAGGAAAAACAGGGCAAACAGTTACTTATTTAATTAGGCGCGCTATGACAGGTGATAAAAGTTTTTCACATTACAACAACCATATTATTATTTTTGGCTGGCACCCAACGCGCACAAAAAAAATGGTTGACTATATTTTGGCTGACCAAAAACGCACTGAGCGACGTATTTTACTTGCGGTAACAGAGCCTATGGAGCACCCATTTTTAACCAATGCTCATGTTGATTTTGCACGTTTAACAAGCTTTACAGATTGCGAGCAACTTGAACGCGTAGCTATCAAGCAGGCAGATAAAATTATTATTGATGGTCAAGATGACGATCAAACATTTACTACCGCACTGCGCATAAGCAAGCTAGTCAAAGGTGATTGCCATATCAGCGCACATTTTAATGACGAGAGTAAAATTGAAATGTTGTTAGAGCATTGCGGTAATGTTGAATGTAGTAGTGCTAAATCAGCTGAAATATTAGTGCGTTCAATGCAAGATCCAGGGTCTAGTCGTGTGCAAGAAGAATTACTATCTACATTGCATGGCGACACACAGTTTAGCTTAACGATACCAAAAGATTTAAATACCATGGAATTCGGTAAACTTTTTCACCATTTTAAACACGATCACGATGCTATTTTATTGGGTGTAGCACATAACTTAAGCGCACAAAATATGGATTTAAATCCACCGCTTGCTTACCCTGTGAATAGTGGCGATATTTTGCATTACATTGCTGTTGACCGCGTATTAAGCAGTGAAGTTAACTGGCAAGAGCTTGCTAAGTAATGGATGAAGTCGCGTTTTTAATTTTAGTATTGAGTGCCTATATTCTACCTGTAGTGATCGTTCTCAATACTAAACGCACTCAAGGCCACGAAAAAAACGGCTGGCTAATCGGTATTATCTTCTTCTCATGGCTTGCACTGATAATGTATTTTGCCATCGTGCCCAAACATGGGCATAAGAAAAAAGGGGCTAGAAAAAAAGCGAAAGGTTAATTCCGGCAGTTGTCATTGTGAATAAAAGCGCGGGATAAGGCCACGCTTACTGCTTAGCGCTCTATTGCGCCATTTTCATTATCTCATTCCAATCAGCCTGGGTGACCGGCATTACCGATAATCGACCACCTTTTTTTAGCGCTATTTCGGTAATGGCATCATTTTTCTTAATCGCTTTAAGACTAACAAGTTTACTTAAGTGCTGCTGATAGCTGACCTCAACGACCACCCAGCGTGGCTTATCATTGCTTGATTTAGGGTCATAATAATCACTACTTAAATCAAATTGGCACGGGTCTGGATAGGCCTCAGCGGTCACTGTTGCAATACCGGCTACACCTACTTGCTTACAGCTTGAATGATAGATCATCACTAGGTCGCCAAGTTTTACATCATCGCGCATAAAGTTGCGAGCTTGATAATTACGTACACCTTCCCAGGCTGTTGTTTGTGCGGGTGCACTCTTTAAATCATCAATTGAAAAAGCATCGGGTTCGGTTTTAAATAGCCAATAAGCCATAGTAAGGTTTCCTAACAAAGATTTACTTAGAGTCATTGTATAGTATGATTTAACTATTGTGGGATTGAGGATATTAAAAATGAGCCAAGTTTTAGATGATTTATTGTCATTATTAACGCTAGAAGAAATAGAGCAGGGCTTATATCGTGGGCAAAGCCAAGATTTAGGTTTTCGGGCGGTATTTGGTGGTCAAGTGATGGGGCAAGCGCTCTCAGCAGCTAAAGAGACCTTACCTGAAGGGCGTATTGTTCATTCATTGCATTCTTATTTTTTACGCCCGGGCGATGCAGCAAAGCCGATAGTGTACGATGTTGAAACCATTCGAGATGGTAAAAGCTTTAGTACTCGGCGTGTGAGTGCCATTCAATACGGTAAGCCAATTTTTTATATGACGGCGTCGTTTCAGGCTGTTGAAGAAGGCTTATCTCACCAAGCTACTATGCCTGACGTACCTGCACCTGAAGAACTGCGCTCATCATTAGAGTTTTATCAAGAAAACGCCGAGCATATACCAGAGGTAATTCGGAATAAGTTTATCCGCGAAATGCCCATTGAGATGCGTCCGGTGACATTTCATAACCCGTTCAAACCACAAGAAATGGAACCCGTTAAGCATATTTGGTTTAAAGCCAATGGTGAAATGCCAGATGATCAGCGCATTCATAATTACTTACTAGCGTATGCGTCTGATTTTGAGTTTTTACCAACTGCATTACAGCCGCATGGCGTATCGTTTATGCAGCCAAATATGCAAGTTGCAACGATTGATCATGCAATGTGGTTTCACCGTCCGTTTAGAATGGACGATTGGATTTTATATACTATTGATAGCCCAAGTGCGAGTTCTGGGCGTGGCATGGTTCGCGGGCAGTTCTTTGACCGTCAAGGCAATTTAGTTGCCTCAACGATTCAAGAAGGGGTCATGCGTCAGCGCTAATCATGCACTGAGTGTTGTGCTTGGCTCAGTACAATATCACTAATAGACTGCCAGATCCGTGCTGGCAGTAACGCCTTAAGGTGCATATAGGCTTCACATAATTCAGTGCTGCCTTCTAAGCCATTACTCGTTTCGCTAATTAAGCCTTGTTCACGCAAATTACTAATAAAACCTACCAATACTTTTTTGTCAAAAAACTCAGGAGTTTTAATACCGTGCAATGTACCTAATCGCTGCGCGAGTACTTGGCTTTCACGCTCAAGTTCGGCGCGTTCAATACCTTTACTCGTTTGGATAAAGCCAATCACAATGGCGTAGCGTTGTAGAGTTAAACTCAGCGCACGACCAAGTATTTCAAGCTTGGCTAAGCAGTCATTACTATTCGTGATTTTGATATTGTCGCCCTCAATCTCTATCAGGTCTTGATCAACAAAGCTGGCTAAAATTCGGGTAATGTAATTTTCATCAAGCGCGTGCAAAAACCATTCTTTAGCAAACATAGGGTAAAAGCAGTTAATCAATGCTTGGCACTGCGAAATGGTGGTTTTATGGCTTTTAAATATATGCAGCGCCAGCAAACTTGGTACAGAAAACACATGCAAAATATTATTACGATAGTAGTTAAAGAGGATTTTTTCTTTATCGTTAATCGCGATAATCTCGCCAAACTCATCGCTTATTACATCAAATTTATTTAGCTTTAAGGCGTGAGTTAATAGCTCTTCCGGGCTCTCATTTGGAATGGTGATTTTTGCGCTGTAACTAGCATTGCGTTGTAAGTGCAGATAAAAATCAAGTTGTGCAAGCAGTTTTGGTTTACTCAAGGCTTGCTTATCGTTTACTAATAAAATCATAGCAAGCAAATTAACAGCGTTAAGCGCGGCCGTATTATTAATGTTAACCATTACTTTATCAGCTAAGGTGGCTACTTGTGGTCCAAGCCATTGTGGTTTTTGTACATCCGTAGGATGAATAGAATCACGCCAATCTGGTTGTTGGTCATTTAAATATTGATTGACCGAAATGGGGTCGCCAAAATTTAAATAACCACGGCCGTAGTTTTTTAAGTTTTTAATTGCTTTAAAAATCCCAAATATTGATTCACCTTTTTTATCATCACCGGCGAGCTCTTTAAGGTAGGTATTAATTTCCATAACGTGTTCATAACCAATGTACACAGGCACAATTGAAATTGGGCGATCAATACCACGAAGCATGGCTTGCAGTGTCATAGCCAACATGCCGGTTTTTGGTGGCAGTAAACGCCCGGTACGGCTACGCCCGCCTTCGGTATAAAACTTAACAGAGTAGCCTTTAATAAATAGTTGGCTTAAATACTCTTTAAACACCGCTGAATAAAGTTTGTTGCCCGCAAATGAACGGCGAATAAAAAAGGCGCCTGAGCGACGGAAAATTCCACCTGCTGGAAAAAAGTTTAAATTAATACCCGCAGCAATATGTGGCGGTACTAAACCAAGATGATAAATAGAGTAGGTTAGCAGTAGATAATCCATGTGGCTGCGATGACACGGCATATAGATGATTTCATGGCCTTTATTGGTCAGGTCGTGAATTTGCTCGGTGTATTTTATTTCGATACCGTTATACAGCTTGTTCCATAACCAGGTTAATGCCCTCTCAGCAACGCGGATGGTCGCGTCACTGTAGTTAGCGGCTATTTCATCCAGTAGTTTTAATGCGTTTTGACGTGCCTGTGCTTGGCTTATATTCTTACTCTTTGCTTCATCGCTAATAGCTTTTTTAATCGTGGGGGATGCTAATAGCGAATTAAATAATTGCTCGCGTGAGGGCATTTTAGGGCCCGTAGCCGCTAATTTTTGACGACGAAAATGTACGCGGGCTACACGCAATAATTTATGCGGCAGCTCATCCACATCGGCTTTTTCGTTTACTAATAGCGATAAATCTAACGGCTGACTAAAGCGTACAAAATTATCACGGCCAGAGAACAGTAAAACAAAAAATTTACGAAACCAGCTAGGCGTTAAAGAGTGTGATACGAGTGTACCTAAACCTGGTTTTTCTTTACCCGGATTGCGACCCCATAAAATAGTGACCGGAATGACTTGTACGTTTTTTTCACCACTGGCGATTAACTGTTCAATGATCTGCTTACCTTGATTTAACGCGTCAGTAGGCTTTGCCTTGTCACCAAACAGTGGTGGTGGGTTCTGTAGGCCAATAAAGCGATCTAATGAGGCATTACCAAGCAGTTGTTGTTCGGTCGGATTTGGTAAGCCATGCTTTTTACATACGCGTGCGAGTGCAGCTAAATCAGATCGAGCATTGAGTTTAACGATATAAAAAGTGGGATAAGCCGGGTTAAGGGCATATTGTTCAATAGGGCTCTCTGGCAGCACCTTACTTTTTACAAGCAGGCGGTTGGTCACCATTGAGATAAAGTTCAAACAATAATTAAAAATACGCATCAACTCACCAAGGTTAAGGATTAAGAGATAAAAGCAAACAAGGGGGAATAATAACAATTAAAAACTGGACTGACCATTATCATTCATACTATGCATGATCTCACTATAGTAAATCCACAGTAATGACGACACGATGACAGGCCCTTTTTTACAGTATAAATTACAGTCATTCGGGTTGATTGAAATAGTTGTTGCATTTATCACCAATATCACTATAATACGCAGGCTTTCAAAATTCCCCCGGGAACTTGAAAGGAACATTAAGCTTGGATTTCAAGCTAATAAAACAGGAGTTCCGATTTGGAACTCAACGTAGATATAAATCAACAACCGGCATCTTATGTTTTTAAGATTGTTTCGGTCGTTTTTTTATGCTCTTTTAAATGCTCTTTATATTGAGGTTTAAGAATGTCAAATCAACGCATTCGTATTCGCCTAAAAGCTTTTGACCACCGTTTGATTGACCAATCAACGGCGGAAATCGTGGAAACTGCGAAACGCACTGGCGCACAAGTACGTGGTCCAATTCCACTACCTACACGCTTTGAACGTTTTACTGTACTTACATCACCGCACGTTAATAAAGACGCGCGTGATCAGTACGAGATCCGCACCCATAAACGTCTGATCGACATCGTAGAACCAACTGACAAGACTGTTGACGCACTTATGCGTTTAGATCTTGCTGCTGGTGTTGATGTTCAAATCAGCCTGGGTTAATCGAAAGATTAGAGAGGTTTTAGGAAAATGGCATTAGGTCTAGTCGGTCGTAAAGTGGGTATGACACGTATCTTCACTGAAGATGGTGTATCTATCCCTGTGACAGTTATTGAAGCGACACCTAACCGCATTGCTCAGATCAAATCTGACGCAACAGACGGTTATAACGCGCTTCAAGTAACCGCAGGCACTAAAAAAGCAAGCCGTGTAAACAAAGCAACAGCGGGTCACTTCGCTAAAGCTGGTGTTGAAGCGGGTCGCGGTCTGTGGGAATTCCGCCTTAACGGTGGTGAAGGCGATTTTGAAGTAGGCGCTGAGCTTACTGTTGAATTATTCAACGAAATCAACAAGGTTGACGTAACCGGTACTTCTAAAGGTAAAGGTTTCCAAGGTGGTGTTAAGCGCTGGAATTTCAGCATGCAAGACGCTACACATGGTAACTCTCTATCTCACCGTGCTCCTGGTTCAATCGGTCAAAACCAATCACCTGGTAAGGTGTTTAAAGGTAAGAAAATGGCCGGTCATATGGGTGCTGAGCGTGTAACGACTCAAAACTTAGAACTAGTACGCGTTGACGCTGAGCGTAACTTGCTTTTAGTTAAGGGTGCAGTACCTGGAGCTATCGGCGGTGACGTTATCGTTAAACCTGCTGTTAAAGCATAAGTCCTGGAGATTTAGTGATGGAATTAGCAATTAAAGACGCTTCTGGCGGTCTTGAAGTTTCTGAAGCTACTTTTGGACGTGAGTTTAACGAAGCATTAGTACATCAAGTAGTTGTTGCATACGCAGCAGGCGCTCGTCAAGGTACTCGTGCTCAGAAGACACGTTCTGAAGTAAGCGGTGGTGGTAAAAAACCATGGGCTCAAAAAGGTACTGGCCGTGCACGTGCTGGTACAATCCGTAGTCCAATTTGGCGTTCAGGTGGCGTTAGCTTTGCAGCTAAACCACAAGACCACAGCCAAAAAGTAAACCGTAAAATGTACCGCGGTGCGATCAAAAGCATTTTATCTGAATTAGTTCGTCAAGAGCGTTTAATCGTTGTTGAAAGTTTTGCTCTAGCAGCACCTAAAACTAAAGAACTAGTTGCTAAGCTTAAAGAACTTGAGCTTAAAGATGTTCTAATCGTAACTGAAGAAGTAGATGAGAATCTATTTTTATCGGCACGTAACCTGTACAAGGTTGACACGCGTGATGTAGCTGGTATCGACCCTGTAAGCTTAATTGCTTTCGACAAGGTACTTATTACAGCTGCTGCTGTTAAGCAACTTGAGGAGACGCTAGCATGATCCGTGAAGAACGTCTTTTAAAAGTGATCCTTGCTCCACATATCTCTGAAAAAAGCACCATTGCTGCTGAAGAAAACAACACGATTGTTTTTAAAGTAGTAAATGACGCAACTAAAGCTGAAGTTAAAGCTGCTGTTGAAAAGCTTTTTGAAGTGGAAGTAACTGGTGTTCGCACACTTAACGTTAAGGGTAAAACAAAACGTACTGGCGCACGTTTCGGTCGTCGTAGCGACTGGAAAAAAGCTTACGTTACTCTTAAAGAAGGCAGCGAACTAGACTTTGTCGGCGGCGCCGAGTAATAAGGGGAGTTAGAATTATGGCACTTCAAAAGTGTAAGCCTACTTCTGCGGGCCGTCGTCACCTAGTTAAAGTGGTTAACTCTGATCTACATAAGGGTAAGCCATACGCACCACTTTTAGAGAAAAACTCTAAATCAGGTGGTCGTAATAACAATGGTCGTATTACGGTTCGTCATATCGGTGGTGGTCATAAGCAGCATTACCGTTTAATCGATTTTAAACGTACTAAAGATGGCATTCCAGCCACTGTTGAGCGTTTAGAATATGATCCAAATCGTAGCGCAAACATCGCTCTTGTATTATATGCAGACGGTGAGCGTCGTTACATTATCGCACCAAAAGGCTTAAAAGCTGGTGATGCAATCCAGTCTGGTGTTGATGCACCAATCAAGCCTGGTAATGCATTACCTATGCGCAATATGCCTGTAGGTTCGACTGTTCACAACGTAGAATTAAAACCAGGTAAAGGTGCTCAAATCGCACGTTCTGCTGGTGCATACGTTCAAATCCTTGCTCGTGATGGTCAATATGTAACATTACGTCTTCGTTCAGGCGAAGTTCGTAAAGTTGAATCTGATTGTCGTGCGACACTAGGTGAAGTAGGCAATGCTGAGCATATGCTTCGTTCACTTGGTAAAGCAGGTGCAAATCGCTGGCGTGGTATTCGTCCGACAGTTCGTGGTGTTGCCATGAACCCGGTTGATCACCCACACGGTGGTGGTGAAGGTCGTACATCTGGTGGTCGTCATCCTGTGTCTCCATGGGGTAAGCCGACTAAAGGTGCTAAGACGCGTAAGAACAAGCGTACGGATAAATTTATAGTACGTCGTCGTACTAAGTAATATTGAGGAATAGCCATGCCACGCTCTCTCAAGAAGGGTCCTTTTATAGACCTACACTTGCTGAAGAAGGTAGAGAAAGCTTTGGAAAGCGGTGAAAAGAAGCCAATTAAAACTTGGAGCCGTCGTTCAATGATCATACCTAACATGATCGGATTGACCATTGCTGTCCATAATGGTCGCCAGCATGTACCAGTTTTCGTTTCTGACGAAATGATCGGTCACAAACTAGGTGAATTTGCACCAACTCGCACTTACCGTGGCCATGCTGCGGATAAGAAAGCGAAGAAACGTTAAGAGGGGAATGATAAATGCAAGCATTAGCTAAACATAAATTCGCCTCTGGTTCGGCGCAAAAAGCACGTCTAGTTGCAGATCAGATCCGCGGGTTACCTGTCGATCGCGCACTAGAAATCCTGGCGTACAGCCCTAAAAAAGCGGCTGTATTAGTTAAGAAAGTACTTGAGTCTGCTATTGCTAACGCAGAGCATAACGAAGGTGCTGACATTGATGAGCTACGTGTAACAACGATCTTTGTGGACGATGGTCCTACAATGAAACGTATTATGCCACGTGCTAAAGGACGCGCTGACCGCATCCTTAAGCGTACAAGCCACATCACTGTTGTGGTTTCAGATAGCTAGGAGTATAAGTAATGGGACAAAAAGTTCATCCTACTGGTATTCGCCTAGGTATATCTAAACCTTGGGTTTCTACCTGGTACGCGAGTTCAAAAGATTTCTCTGCACAGCTTTTTGGCGATCACAAAGTACGTACATTCCTTACTAAGGAATTGAAAGCGGCTTCTGTGTCTAAAATCGTTATTGAGCGTCCAGCAAAATCAATCCGCGTAACAATTCACACGGCTCGTCCGGGTGTTGTTATCGGTAAAAAAGGCGAAGACGTAGAAAAATTACGTCAAGCGGTAACTAAGATTGCTGGTGTACCTGCTCAGATCAATATCTCTGAAGTACGTAAACCAGAACTAGATGCACAGTTAGTTGCAGATGGCATTGCCTCTCAACTAGAGCGTCGTGTTATGTTCCGTCGCGCTATGAAGCGTTCGGTACAAAATGCAATGCGCATTGGTTCAAAAGGAATCAAAGTTGAAGTTAGCGGTCGTCTTGGCGGCGCAGAAATCGCACGTTCAGAATGGTATCGTGAAGGTCGTGTACCTCTACATACTCTTCGTGCTGATATCGACTACGCAACTTCTGAAGCCTTAACCACTTATGGTATCATTGGTGTTAAAGTTTGGATCTTCAAAGGCGAAGTTATTGGTGGTTTACCACTAGTACAAGAGCAAGAGAAGCCAGCTAAACGCGCACCAAAGAAAGCCAAGAAAAGTGCTAAGTAGAGGTAGCGAGTAATGTTACAGCCAAAACGTACAAAATTCCGTAAAACGCATAAAGGCCGCAACCGTGGTCTTGCGCAAAACGGTAACAAAGTAAGCTTCGGTACTTTCGGTTTGAAAGCTACTGGCCGTGGCCGCATGACTGCTCGTCAAATCGAAGCAGCTCGTCGTGCCATGACACGTCACGTAAAGCGTCAAGGTAAAATCTGGATCCGTGTGTTCCCTGATAAGCCTATTACAAACAAACCGCTTGAAGTCCGTATGGGTAAAGGTAAAGGTTCTGTTGAATATTGGGTTGCTGAAATTCAGCCTGGTAAAGTACTTTACGAAATGGAAGGTGTTTCTGAAGAGCTTGCTCGTGAAGCATTCAACCTTGCTGCTCGTAAACTGCCATTCAAAACAACTTTCGTAACTCGGACGGTAATGTGATGAAAGCAAGCGAACTAAAAGACAAAAGCGTAGAAGAGCTTAATGCTGAACTTCTAGGACTTCTTCGTGAGCAATTTAATATGCGCATGCAAGCAAGCACTGGTCAGTTAGCTCAGACACATACGCTAAGAACAGTACGTCGCGATATCGCGCGTGTAAAAACAATTATTAACCAGAAGGCAGGTCAATAATGAGCGATAAAATCCGTACTCTTCAAGGCACTGTAATCAGCGACAAGATGGAAAAATCTTTCACTATCGCTATCGCACGTTACGTGAAGCACCCAATTTATGGGAAATTCATCAAACGTACGACTAAATTACACGTACATGACGAAAATAACACAGCAAAAGCGGGTGACGTTGTTTCTATCCGTGAATGCGCTCCAATTTCTAAGACTAAGTCTTGGACATTAGTAGACGTTATTTCTAGTCCTAAACAAGCTTAATTTTTAATTAAGTCTGTTTTATAAAAGCCTCGGCATTAGCCGGGGCTTTTTGTTTTTAAAGAAGCCATAAGCTGTAAGTTGTCAGCTTTCAGTTGCTCGCAGTAAGTGTTAGCGCCGTAGCTTGGGTTGAGTATTGAGAAACCCGAGGAGGAAAGAGCGCCATAAATGCGCTGAAATAATATTCTTAGAATTAAGTAACAACTAAGTATCGGGTTTATAATTTACGAAACTTATACCTTTGTGAAAATACACCTGCAACTATAGATAGTAAAATACACACTACAGAACCTACAATTAGAAAGCGGTTTTCGATCCTGCTAACTTGTCTTTCGCCGACAATTTGGTAAGTAACATCACCTTCAATAAAGCGTTCGCCTTGATATTGCTGACTAACATTAAACGCTAAAAATTCACCTTGTTTTGCCTGATAAGTAAAGTAGGTTTCAGAATAAAAAATTTCATACGTTGCACATAGCCAAACTATAAGACCAATTATAAACAGCACAAAACTTAATATGGGCAGTTTTTTCAGCGGCACGTTTGTTGATGGTGTTGTAGGTAAATAGTTATTAAAACACACTTCGTCGTAGCACAATTTTAGCTTTTCGATCACTTCAGGAGAGGGAATGAATTGACCATTCTCTAGTTTTGATAAATAAGATTGTTGGATGCCTATTTCCCGAGCAGCAAATGCTTGAGTCCATTTTTTGTTTGTTCGAAGACGTTTTAATTCTATTCCTAGTGATTGCATACTTATTACTCTCTCCTTAATTTTTGCCGTATTATTATCACCAATTAGCTAATCCAGAGATAGAGCTTATGATTATATTCATGTAAATGAATAAAAGAATATTATGAATATTAATGGATTAGCGTTTTTTATGGGCTGTTTTAAATTATGCTAGCATTATCAAACTAACGAAAGGATATATTTTATTATGAAAAAACACGTCTATTTATTACTTAGCTCCATGGCTTTATTATTGGTAAGTTATCAAACTAATGCCGAACCTGTTTTTGCAGTTAAAGCCGATATTTATAAATTGAAAAATGAGATAACAATTGATAGTAAAATTGCTAAAAAACTAAAATCATTGGCTCCAATTCACCAACCAGTGCTATTAGCCTTATTAAATGAGAGTGCATTAATAGAGATAGGAGATGAAAAACAATTAACAGCACTTGAGGTAAAGGCAAACGAAGATGGATCGTTTTTTAATGCGGCGATGAAGTTAAAAGATAAAACAGACGGCCAATGGCAATCAATAACGTCTTTTATGCCTAACATTCCTAATGGTCAAACTGTATATTTTAGCCGTACTTTTATCGATAGTGTTTGGTTGATAAAGTTAACCGGGACACGTTATGAATCAGAGGAGCTGGGTCTAGCTAGTTTCCAAAACCAATAATA
Organism: Pseudoalteromonas neustonica; assembly: GCF_001653135.1. Classification (GTDB taxonomy): domain Bacteria; phylum Pseudomonadota; class Gammaproteobacteria; order Enterobacterales; family Alteromonadaceae; genus Pseudoalteromonas; species Pseudoalteromonas neustonica. The sequence continues at coordinate 735 of NZ_BDDS01000012.1, read as the reverse complement.
GTAATCGCTGGAGTATTATTATCTGTTTACTGAGGTTGATATTTTATATTGTTAGCTGTGTTTGATTTTAAAAATAGAATAATAAATCAATGTTTCAGGATAACGAATATTGTGATTATTACGATTTCATCGTTTTACAGTGCATGTTATGCACAGGTGTTTGTGGGTAACATGTCAGTTTCTTTTGTGTATCTTATGAAAGCGAAATAAAAGCAAGATTAGTGATAATAACGCTTGCGTAAAATCAGCCGCGCCCTATAATGCGACCCCACTGAGACGGCAGAGCGCAACGCATAGCGGGGCAAGAGTTAATCAGTGAGTCGAGTAAAACTTAACTTTGAAATTCTTTAAAAGAAACTAAAAATTAAGTGTTGACAAAAAAATAGGAAAGCGTAATATGCGCAGCCCTAGCGACGTAAAGCAAAGCGCTTTAATCGCAACGTTCTTTAACAATATAAAGCAATCATCTGTGTGGGCACTCGTGCAGATTGAGTTCTAACAGCCGAACTTAGTTTACTAAGCAAGGCAAACAAATTTAGAGTCTCAATGTGATTTCTCGAAAGAGAAACTGAGTGACCAACAGAATAGTTATTTTTAATAATTATTCGGCACAGTCAATTCAATATCGAAAGATATTAAATAAATTCAGAATTCATTGAGCAGGTTCTTCATTCTTTATTGGATGAGAACAGAAAAAACTTTTAATTGAAGAGTTTGATCATGGCTCAGATTGAA
>NZ_BDDS01000011.1 GCF_001653135.1 Pseudoalteromonas neustonica | reverse complement strand
ATGGCTTCCTGAAGGTCGATGCTGACATAGGTTTATCCATTAACAATCGCGAGTAAAACATCCAACCCGTTGGGTGATACATTTTCCAGTAACAACGTAATTGATTCAGTACACTATCTGATACAACTACGTAACGCGATTTATCTCCTTTACCATGTTCAATTAAAATGGTTTTACGCTGTCCATCGATGTCTTGCACTTTGATGCGCAGCAGTTCGTTAATACGTAAACCACAGCCATAACACACCGCTATTAACGTTTTCAATCGCATGTCAGTGCAGCTTTCTATAAGTCGCTGCATATCATCACGCGATAAATACGTGGGTGCGCGCAATTTCGCTTTTGGCAGTGCAATATCTAAGTTCAGTGGGCGATGTAAAATATTCTTAAACAAGAACCAAATGCTGTTTATCTGTACTTTTTGGCTTGCTCTAGAAAGTTTACGAATAGCGGGATCGTTAAAAAAGGCGTTAAGCTCGTCATCAGTAATCGAATCGAGCGGTTTATTAAAATAATAACTGAGTTTTAGTAAATGTTCACAGTAGCTTTTACATGTACTTTGTGAATAACCTCGAAAGGTTATTTCTGTTTTGACTTGTTCAATGAGTGTATTCATGACTTACCTCCAAGTTATGGGATAACCCCAAGGTAAGTGTGGCTCAAATGGTCAGAATAGGATCTCCGCGTAGCGGCTTAGTTCAACAATTTTATAGTGCGCGCGTCGCGCATATTTCTGCCGAAGTCACGCTCATGTATTTAATAAGTCTTTTTTAACAAATAACTTAACCCATTGCTAGCTATAATTATTTCTTGGTACTAAATATAATCAGAAAAAGAAAATACGCTCGACGCTCTTTTTCTTGAATATGGGAGCAAAACACCAGACTGTATATTTATACAGCAATCGATATTGGTGATGACATGAAAACGCGCTCTCCATTTTTAAATTATATCGCTGATTATATGTTGGTACGTCAGTATTCATTACGTACCGTGGACACCTACCTGAGATGGATTGCATCTTATATCCATTTTCATGATAAGCGCCACCCCGCCTCAATGGGAGACAATGAAGTCGAACGCTATCTAGAACACTTAGTGTTAAAACAAAACGTTGCACCACGAACGCAAGCCACGGCACTCAATTCATTGTCATTTCTATACAAGCACATAATAAAAAAGAGCTGTCGTTAAACTTAAATTTTGCTCGCAGTAAAAAACAAGCAAAACTACCTGTAGTTATGACGCCAGAAGAAGTTAAGCTGCTTATGACTCATTTAAATAAGCGTTATTACCTTATTGCAAGCCTTATGTACGGGAGTGGTTTAAGAGTAATGGAAGCGGTACAATTAAGAGTGAAAGATATTGATTTTGATTACAAGTGTATTCAAGTATGGAATGGCAAAGGTAATAAACACCGTATTGTAACATTGGCCACCGAGCTAATTCCTATGCTGAGAAATCAAATTCTGCAGGTTGATGACTATCTAAAACTTGATTTAAATAATACGGAATATACTGGCGTATGGATGCCTTATGCCTTAACAAAAAAATATCCTTCTGCCTCAAAATCACTTGCGTGGCAGTATTTATTTCCCTCACATATATTAAGCACAGATCCTCAAAGTGGTGAAATAAGACGACATCATTTTCATCATTCGTGTATAAGAAAAGAAATAAAAAAAGCCGTTCAAAAATCGGGATTAACAAAAATAATAACACCGCATACCTTACGCCATTCATTTGCAACGCATCTATTGCAAAGTGGTGCCGATATCAGAACAGTTCAAGCTCAGCTTGGCTATTCAGATGTCAAAACAACGCAAATATATACCCATGTTTTACAGCAAGGAGCGAACGGTGTAATTAGTCCATTAAGTAAAATATTTTAAACTTTATCAATGTTCACTTCACGGCAAAGGTATGATGAAAAAGCACGCCTATTTGATTAAAAATGATGCCATTACAATTTTGACGAGGATTTACCAAAAGCGCAATATGAGAAAATAGTATTGGTAATTTTAGATAGTATGAAAAAGGAAATTTACAACACCCAAATGAGGAATTTGGGTGGCAGTCTTACCAGCCACATCTCGGCACACACGTCACAAACTGTGGCTGCTCCCTTCCGGGCCTGACCAGGTTCGCCTGCTAGTGTTGCGAGAGGACCAATAAGACTACCATTGAGGGCCTTGGTTGGCGCGGGAGAGATTATCGCTACTTTTGCTGTGTTATTCAAGGGTAAACACAAAAAGAAAGTGCGATTGCGTGTTAAACATACAATCGCACTGTTTTTTAAGCTACTTTATCAAGCTTACTGGTTATCTAGCTCTTTTTGAACGTTACGTAATACTGCTTTTACCTTTTTCATGTTTTCAGGGCCCATGCGCAATAATTGCTTTTGCGCTGCGGGTAAACGTTCCCATTCAGAGTAAGCGTACTGGTACGTTACTGAATTTCTCAGTAACGGCATGTCACCTTTTGGCTCTGGTGTATCTAGTAATAAATCAATGGCTTCTTGAAGTGTTTGATTAAATGCATCACCTGAATAGCCAATTTCGGTGTACGCGTCATTAATGAGTGGTTTATATTCATCATACAAACGCACAATTTGTGCCGCGCTCATACTGGTAAATACTTTTACATACGGCGTGTATCGCTCGTAACTGTTTGGGTCGATAGTGAGAATGTCACCTTCCATCACGCTAAAACCATCTTGTGGACGCTCTACTGGCGCATGTTTAACCGCTACTTTGCCTTTTGCTAAGTTATCTATAAATACAACAGCACGACGTATTACATCGTCTGTTAGTAGTAAGCCCATTGCTTGATCACTTAAGTAATCATCTATGCGCGCAACCACTACAGCGTCACTTTCATTTAATGATGGAAGAGGTGCTACTACTGGCGCGGGTTCAACATTACGTGTTGGTGGACGCTCTACCTGCGGCTGAGCTGCTGGCGGTTCAATTTGTTCAATTTGAGGCTGTGGTTCCTCAACTGTTTGATATTCTTGTATAGGCTGTGCTGTGGGAGTGACTTCTACAATGGGTTGAGGCTGCTCATCAGAGCTCAATAATACAAATGCTCCGGCGCATAAAATAATAACCAGTATTACAGCAGCAAAGAGTAAGTTGTTGTTTGGTGGACGTTTTTCGATATCTGGCGGTGTTGATTGATCTGACATACGAACTCCATAAAAATTAAAATGCACGTTTATCTCACTTAGAGTTACCTAAGTGATTATAATTCACAACTTAATGATAAAAAATTTACTATCACTAAGGTATCCTTTGATTCTTCTAGCTTAAAGACTTACAGTTAATAAATAAAGTAAAGACGGTCAACAGTTTAATTGCAATTATGAGAATCAAGCAAGTCAATAAAGATAAACCTAAAATCGCACTATTATTAACCGGTGGTGGCGCACGCGCAGCGTACCAAGTGGGCGTGCTTAAAGCGCTCGCGCAAAGCATGCCTCGTACAGCGCCTTTACCTTTTACGATTATAAATGGCACCTCCGCAGGGGCTATTAATTCTGCAGCTTTAGCTAGTTATGCTTCATGTGCACACTTGGCGGTACGAAAGCTTGATTCTGTATGGAAAAACTTTTCTACTTCTATGGTGTATAAAAGTGACTTTATCAGTGTTTTTGGGCATATAACACGCAACATGCTCACTAGTTTTCAGTCTGAGCATATAAATCATCCCCCTGCGAGCTTATTAAACAGTCAGCCTTTACGTAATTTACTTAACGATATTTTAGATTTAAACCGTATTGAACGTAACTTACACCGCAATTATTTAGATGCTTTATCTATTACAGCATCAAGTTATACAACGGGCGATTCTGTTGCATTTTTTCAATCTAATACGCAATTACCTTGGCAACGTGCTAAGCGTGAAGGTAAAGCTACGCGTATTAATGTTGAGCATTTAATGGCGTCGAGTGCTATACCTATGGTGTTCCCGAGTGTAAATGTACAAAACCATTACTTTGGTGATGGCTCTATCCACCAGCTTTCACCTCTGAGTCCATGCGTACACCTTGGCGCTGAAAAAATATTTATTATTGGTGTTGATCAACCGAAAGAGTTGCACCCTCCGGGTTATTTACCACACTATCCGGGGTTGTCGTCTATTGCTGGCCACTTACTCGATAGTGTATTTACCGATACATTGCAATCGGACCTTGAGCGACTTGAACGGATCAATCGTACTTTGGGGCTTTTACCCGGGCGTGATAAACATCAAGAACTAAAACAAATTGATTCTTACGTGATCAATCCATCAGAAAACTTTAATGCGATTGCAGCGCAATATTATGACGATATGCCACTGCCTATTAAGATTTTATTGCGTATGATTGGGGTTAAAAAACGTTCACAATCGAGTTTAACCAGCTACTTACTTTTTGAAAAACGCTATACCCAACACTTAATTGATATTGGTTATAAAGACGGTTTAGAAAAGTTACCACAAATACGTGAGTTTTTAGAATTAGATTAGCCCACGACTCTCTATTCAGGCTACAACTTATACCCAAGTCACCTCATGATGCAGGACTCAGCGTTCGCGGGGCTTAATATTTGGGTATTATAGCTGCTCTATACGCTTAGCTACTCACTGCCGTCTAGAATATAACGTTCAACTCGTTCTACCCTGCGTGGCTTGCCTTGTAACACTAATATATCGCCTGCGAGTAAAATCGTTTTTACTGATGGCGTGTCTATTTCTCGGTCTTGACGGCGTAATGCACGTACCGACACTTTGCGCTTTTCGAGATTAAGTTCGCTGATGTTTTTATCTACCGCAAAGGCGTTTTCAGGTAACGCGATAACATGTAGGTATTCTAAGCGATCTGCATTAGTTTCTTCGCTATCAAATTTATCACCTGCAAAAAAACCATGTAAAAACTGATAACGATTACGTCGTTCTTTACTCACTCGGCGCACAATTCGTGTCATCGGCACACCTGACATGTACAAAACATGCGATACTAACATTAAGCTGGCTTCGAGCGTTTCGGGCACAACTTCTGTTACACCTAGCTCTTTAAGTGCCTCTAGCTGGCTGTCATCTCGCATGCGGACTAAAATTTTTACCGTAGGCGCTATTTGTTTAATCGCATCAATAACCACTTGGGTTTGTTCAAAATCAGTGAATGTTATAATCACTAAACGTGCATGCTCTACTCCTGCTGATTTTAAAATATCTTTTTGTTTTACATGGCCAAATATAATTGGTTCGCCTGCTACTTTAGTTTCTTGTACGAGTATTGGGTTGCGTTCGATGGCAACATATTCGATCGCTTCAGGCTTTAAAAATCGTGCTATTGTTTGGCCAACCCGAGAAAACCCGCAAATAACTACGTGATTACGATATAAAATACTACTCGTCGGCTCTTGCTGCCATTTATTACGAGGCATTTTTAAGAAACCAAATTGCTTTAATAACCATGGTGTACGTTCTATTAAATACGGGGTTAAACCCATCGACATCACTGCTATTGCGATTAAAAATGAGGCATGCTCCAAAGCTAATAATTGATGCTTAGTAGCCAGTGCAATTAATACAAAGCCAAACTCCCCCATTTGCCAAAGCATAATGCCAGCGGCTATTGCATCTTGTTTGCGCTCCCCCATTAGTTGGGCAAGTAATGTGATCACCCCTATTTTTAGCACTAACATTAAAGCCAATGCTGCAATGATCCAATACCACACGCCAAGCACAAATAAAATATCAAGCTGCATGCCCACGGTAACAAAAAACAATCCCATTAAAATATCGCGAAATGGTCGAATATCGGCTTCTAATTGATGTCGATATTGGCTTTCACCCAGCATCATACCTGCTAAAAATGCTCCTAAAGCCATCGATAAACCAAATAGGTAGGTTAGCCCTGCAGCAAATAAAGCGACCACGAGTGTGGTTAATACAAATAGCTCGTCCGTACGCATTAAAGCGACTTCATTAAATACCTTAGGTAATATCCATTTGCCTATGGCCCATAATAATGCACATACAAAAGCTCCTTTAGTAAGTGCGATGATCAGCGCAAATGCAATGCCTTCTGAGCCACTGCTTTGCGCCAAAAGAGGTAAAATAATTAAAAGGGGGACTACGGCTATGTCTTGAAACAATAACATACCGATTGCAAGCTGCCCGCGCCGCTCTTTTAAATCGCCAGATTCTTTTAATAACTTAACAACAACAGCTGTTGATGAAAGCGCCATTAATGTCGCGATGGTAAAACTGGTGAGTAGCGAAAGATTCAGTAAGAGTAAAACAAGCATCAGAACAATGCTTGTCACAATAACTTGTAAGGTCCCTAGACCAAATACAATATTACGCATTGCCATTAATCGGCCCAGTGAAAATTCTAGACCTAAACTAAATAATAAAAAAACAATACCAAGCTCTGCAATAAAGTGGATCTCATGGCTTTGTGCCATCCAGCCAATGCCATGACTGCCTGCAAGCACGCCCGTAGCGAGATAAGCTAATATTGGCGGTAAACCTACGCGTTTAAATAGCCAAACCAGCACCACAGCGCCAAGGAGCAAACCAAATATTTGGGCTAATACTGTTTGCAATGAGGCCTCCTCGCGATGCTGCTGTCAAAAATCCATCAGTTCTTATTCTAACTATAGCAACTATCTGTTTTTCAGCCAGTTTGAAATTGTGGCACAAAAATAGCTTAGTTAAGTGAGTAACTAACTCCTGGGGGGAGAATTCAATGGAAAACGTCCATATTTTGACACAACGAGTCTCAGCGCGGGGCGAGTTTTTGCCGTTTTCGGCAGAGCACTACCGTAAAAATGAACCCGCGGCTCTACACAGTTTACTAGAGAAATTACAAACGACTCTAAATGTAGAAGAGCTTTTGACGATTTATGCAAACTACGCTAAGCAAATTATCAATTTTTCGGGCTTACAGTTTCAATCCTCTCTTGGGGTTGCTCAAATCGCTAGCAGTGATAATAGCAAACCGCCTTATTCGTTTGATTTAGATATTAACAACGAACATTTAGGCCAGTTAATTTACTTTTGCCAATATCCACTCACTGGCAATATTGAAAAAAAACTCGCAGGCTTACACAGCGTATTAATTTATCCTTTACGTAATGCATTGATGTATAACCGCGTACTAAAGCTAGCAACAAAAGATGCATTGACAGGGTTAAATAATCGCAGCCAATTTAATGATGTTTTGGCGCAAAAGTTAGAGCGTTGTCGCCGTCACCATCGCCCATTTAGTTTAATGTTGCTTGATTTAGATAACTTTAAACAAGTAAATGATAATTTTGGTCATAAAACCGGTGACGATGTGCTACAAGAATTTTCTAGCGTATTATGCAGTAGTATTCGTGGTACTGATTGCGTATTTCGTTTTGGCGGCGATGAATTTGCAGTTTTAATTGATGACCCTGAGTTTACGACCAACAAAGTCATTGCCCAGCGAGTAATGCGCCTAGTCACTGAGTCAAATTTAATGAAGCAATATGAAGTAACAACCAGTATTGGTTTCACTTTAGCCAATAGCCAAGACTGCGAAAATGAAATTTTTGCACGCGCAGATAAGGGCTTATACAAAGCGAAAGCATCTGGTCGAAATTGCGCTAAAGCCTATTAACTAACCAAAAGCCTAGCTTCCCCCTCTAGGCTTTAATTTACTATTTAGTGAATATTTTGTAGCCTAATAACGCTAAGCAAAAACCAAAAAAGAAACCACTAATTAAATATAATAGTGCGGCCATCGTTGTCAGTGGTATAACTATCACCATTAACAAAGGTATACTCACTCCCGCAATAAAGAATAACCCGCCTTTCCCCAACCAATAGGCAATTAAAATCATTGCGCAGATCAAGCCACCAGCAATAGAGTAAGCCAACGTTATGATGTCTAGTTCAAACATAACTGTAGCAATAATTGCAATCACTGCTGTTACTATAAGTCCTAACGGCGCTTTATTTACTAACGATAAGCCAACGTGTGGCTGTTGTGTCGTCATATTTTTATCTTCCAAAATATACCTTCTTGTTCATAGTGTTCTGCACTTACAAAGTGCCCTACTACAAAAACTAATTGTTCATTATAAAAAATAAGCGGTATATTTGCACGTAACCAAGGGGCAACTTTAGCATCTTTAAACCAATGCTTAAGCGTATTATGGCCCGGTTTTTTTAATGGCTTAATACGCGCTTGCGGACAATTAAAACGTACAGTTACTTGCTCATCTGCAAATGGTGATCTCACTCCCTCTCCGCGAAATGACATTAAATAACACCCGTCAGACAACTTTTGATTATCACTCGTGACTGACTGTTCTTTTTGGGCCGTTACACTTTCATTAACAAAGTACAAATAGCCTTGATGACGACGTACTTGACCTTCTGCAAGTTGAATCAATAGCTGCGCATCGCGTTGCGCCGTTAAACCTTGTAATAATATTTGCTGGGTTTGTTTTTGCGAAGGCATTAAACGGGTGAACTGCCCAAGCCAACACCGTAATACGTTCGCTTGACGAGGCAGGCTAAATACACCCATCTTTTCACAGCTTAATCCTCGATGCTCATTTTGAGATTGTGCTAAATCTAATTGGGTATATTCATCTAACACATCTTGCTGTTGCTGCAAAAGCGAAATACTACGAGATGCGCTTTTTTCAAATCCTGTAAATTTTTCCGATAAAACGGGTACAACTTTCCCTCTTAAAAAATTTCGATCGAAGCGTTCATCTGAATTTGAGTCATCTGTAATGTGTGATAGGTTAAAATCATCTGCAAATTGCTCAATATTCTGGCGCGTAACATTTAACAAGGGTCGTAAGCACATGCGACCAGAATTAAGCGTTCTAGTTTGTCGCATAGAGGCTAAACCTTGTAACCCTGAGCCGCGTTTTAATCTTAGTAAGAACGTCTCTAGTTGATCATTTAAATGTTGCCCAAGTAAAATAATACTGCCTGTGGGACTATGGTGATCAAGTGCTTTATAGCGAGCATCACGCGCGAGCTCTTCTAAACTAGTGCGGGCTTTGTTTTCGATATTTACTTGCGCTGGATAAAAAGTAATATTCAGTGTTGCACATAATTTTTTACAGAAAGACTGCCAGTTATTAGCATACTCACTTAAACCATGATTTACATATACGGCATTTAATTGCAATTGCGGTACTTCAGCTTTCAGCGCATTCATTACATGCAGTAATACCACTGAATCCACGCCACCAGAAAGTGCCACCGTAAATGAGATTTTATGCTCAACTACATAAGGTGTTATGACGTTTTTTACTTGTTGATATAAAGACGTTGAATGCATGAATTAAACCGCTGCCTAAGTGAATGATTACTTTGCTACTGATAGCTGATAGCTGATAGCTGATAGCTGATAGCTGATAAACATTTTAAAACAAAAAAGCCGCAAAAGCGGCTTTTTTCAGTAATTTGGTATTAATTAACAATAACCAAATGACATTAAACGTTTGTAACGTTGATCAAGCATTTCATCAAGGCTCAATGCCTGTAAATCACTTAAATCACGCTTAAGCTGAGCTTTAAGGTTACGAGCCATCGCTTCATAGTTACGATGTGCACCACCAAGAGGTTCATCTACCACACTATTAATTAAATCAAGCTCTTTAACACGTGCAGCGGTTACACCCATCGCTTCTGCAGCAAGAGGTGCTTTATCGGCACTTTTCCATAGAATTGATGCGCAGCCCTCTGGTGAAATAACCGAGTAAGTGCTGTACTGCAACATGTTAACACGATCGCCAACACCAATTGCCAGTGCACCACCTGAGCCGCCTTCACCTATAACCGTACAAATAGTAGGCACTTTTAATGCTGCCATTACTTTAAGGTTACGTGCAATTGCTTCTGATTGACCACGCTCTTCAGCGCCTACACCTGGGTATGCGCCTGGCGTATCAATGAAAGTCATGATTGGCATTTTAAAACGCTCAGCCATTTCCATTAAGCGTAATGCTTTACGGTAACCTTCAGGCTTTGGCATGCCAAAGTTGCGCTTTATTTTCTCTGCAGTATCTCGTCCTTTTTGTTGACCAATAACCATGACTGGTTGGCCTTCAAAACGCGCAATACCACCAAGAATAGCGGGATCATTAGCAAAAGTGCGATCGCCAGAAAACTCATCAAATTCCGTGAAAATACGCTCGATATAATCACGAGTATAAGGACGCAACGGATGACGGGCTAACTGAGAAACCTGCCAAGCACCTAACTTAGAGAATATTTCCTCTTTTTGCTGGGCACTTTTCTCTTTTAATCGGCTGACTTCCTCTTCTAACTCAAGGTTTAATTCGCCAGCGCGGCTTATATTTTGTAACTCTTCAATTTTTGCTTCTAATTCTGCAATTGGAAGCTCAAAATCAAGATAATTGAGGCTCATGCTCTAAACTACCTAATTAGTTAAATTCTAGTTCTACATCTTGCGCCGCCATTAACGATAACTTATGAATTAAGTCATCACTTGGCGTAACACACCATTCTGTCCCGAGGGTTAACTGGGCCAACGCATCTGGACGCTGATAGAAAACCTTAATCGGACAAGTACCAAACTTATAAGGTTCGAGTACTTTTTGTAACTTATCGAAAAAGTTTGCGTCGATTTGCACCATATTCAGCGTCATTTTAATCGCTTTTATACGTTTTTCTCGCGCTTGCGCTATCGTGCATATATCTCTAGCGGTCATTGTAATGCCACCGGAGAAGTTATCAAAGCTGACCTGTCCGGATATTACCAAGATATTGTTGATTTGCAGCATATCTTGGTACATTTCAAACTGTTCTGGGAATAAGCGTACATCAATACGGGCACTCTTGTCATCTAAAGTTATAAGTCCCCAGCGATTTCCCTTTTTATTTACCAGTACTCTTGCTGCAATCACTAGGCCTGCGGCGGTTGATTGCACGTCTCGATTTGTTGGTTGTAAGTCTACTAATCGCCCACTGGTGTAGTATTTTAGCTCTTTACGGTACTGATTAATCGGATGACCCGTTAAATAAAGCCCTAGAGTTTCCTTTTCTCCATCAAGCCACTGATTATCAGTCAGTGGTATCGCTTTTATAAACGCTTGTTCCACTTCATCAGGCTCTGTGGCTAGCAGGCCAAATAAATCAGTTTGCCCTAACGACTCCGCTTTATTGTGCTGATCAGCAGCGCGCATAGCGTCTTTTAAGCTGGCTAATAAAGTGGCGCGTGCTGGCTGTGTTTTCTCCGGGCCAAGTTGATCCAAAGCGCCAGCATAAATAAGTTTTTCAGTAACACGCTTATTTATACGCTTTAAATCTACACGTGCGCAAAAATCAAAAAGATCTTTAAATGGACCGCCTTCAGCGCGCGCTTCTAATATCGCATCAACTGGCGCCTCGCCCACTCCTTTAATCGCACCGATACCATAAACAATTTCCCCTTTGAGGTTAACCGTAAATTTGTATTCGCCTGCATTAACATCTGGCGGTAATAAAGTGAGTTTCATGTTCTCACACTCATCCACCAAGGTGACAATTTTTTCAGTGTTGTCCATATCCGCTGACATAACCGCTGCCATAAATTCAGCTGGGTAATGGGTTTTCATCCAAAGCGTTTGATACGACACGAGTGCATAAGCTGCAGAGTGAGATTTATTGAAGCCATAACCTGCGAATTTTTCTACCAGATCGAAGATTTTAATTGCTAGTTCGCCGTCAATGCCGTTATTTCGTGCACCATCTTCAAAGGTTGAACGCTGCTTGGCCATCTCTTCGGGTTTTTTCTTACCCATTGCACGACGTAACATATCGGCGCCACCAAGGGTGTAACCTGCCAATACCTGTGCAATTTGCATAACTTGTTCTTGATACAAGATAATGCCGTAAGTTGGCTCCAAAATAGGCTTTAAACTTTCGTGCTGATATTGCGCATCAGGGTAAGATATTTCTTCGCGTCCGAGCTTTCGGTCGATAAAGTTATCTACCATGCCCGATTGCAATGGCCCTGGGCGGAATAAAGCCACCAAGGCTATCATATCTTCAAAGCAATCTGGTTTTAAACGCCTAACTAAGTCTTTCATACCGCGTGATTCAAGCTGGAATACTGCGGTCGTTTCAGCTCTTAGCAATAACTCAATGCTCTTTTTATCATTGAGTTCTATGGTGTTGATATCTATTGGCTCTTTGCCCTCTCGGGCTAAGCGCACATTGGTCATATCAACCGCCCATTGCAAAATGGTGAGCGTACGAAGGCCTAAGAAGTCAAATTTTACCAAGCCTGCGGTTTCTACGTCATTTTTATCAAACTGAGTAACCGGAAACTTACCTTCGTCATCACAATACAGTGCAGCAAAGTCGGTAATGGTGGTTGGTGATATAACAACACCACCGGCATGCTTACCGGCGTTACGTGTACAGCCTTCAAGGATGCGACACATATCAATGAGATCTTTTACCTCAGAGTCACCATCGTAGGCTTCTTGTAAACGTGGCTCGACATCAAACGCTTTAGCGAGCGTCATCCCTGGATCACCTGGGATCATTTTCGATATACGGTCAACAAAACCATATGGATGACCGAGCACACGTCCAACGTCGCGTATAACCGCTTTGGCCGCCATGGTGCCAAAAGTAATAATTTGCGATACCGCATCGCGCCCATATAAGGCTGATACGTGATCGATTACTTCATCTCGTCTATCCATACAGAAATCGACGTCGAAATCCGGCATTGAAATACGTTCTGGATTTAAGAATCGCTCGAATAGCAAGTCAAATTCGAGTGGATCAAGATCAGTGATTTTTAGTGCGTAGGCCACTAATGAACCGGCACCTGAACCACGCCCTGGGCCTACAGGGATGTTATTATCTTTACTCCACTGGATGAATTCCATTACGATCAAGAAGTAGCCTGGGAACCCCATTTGGTTGATTACATCGAGTTCGATTTGCAAACGCTCGTCGTATTCAACGCGTTTTTCTTCGCGTTCTGCTTCATCAGGAAATAAAAACAGTAGCCGTTCTTCTAGGCCATCTTGCGATACTTTAACTAAGAACTCGTCAATTTTCAGTGAACCTGTTGGGTAATCAGGTAAGAAATACGTGCCTAGTTGTACTGTTACATTGCAACGTTTTGCAATTTCTACCGTATTTTGTAGTGCTTCTGGAATATCGCTAAAAATCTCAGCCATTTGTTCAGGTGTTTTTAAATACTGCTCTTCGGAGAAGCGCTTTGGCCTGCGTTTATCATCCAGCGTATAGCCATCAAAAATGGCCACGCGTATTTCGTGCGCTTCAAAGTTTTCAGGCTTTAGAAAGACCACCTCGTTAGTAGCAACAACAGGTAATTGCTCAATGCTGGCAAGCTCAACCGCTAAATGGAGGTACTCTTCCTCTTGTGCGCGCTTGGTGCGCACTAATTCAATGTAATAGTTATCACTAAAATGCTGCTTATAAAAGCTCACTACTGACTCTACAATCGTAGGGTTGCCCTTTAATAGCGCCTTACCTAAATCACCATCTTTAGCACCTGAAAGTAATATAAGCCCTTCTTTGTGTTCAATAAGCCAGTCACGGTCAATCACTGGACGGTGAAATAAATGCCCGCGCTGATACGCTTTAGATATTAATAAGGTTAAGTTTTTATAGCCGGTATTATCTTTCGCTAAGATAACCAACCGACACGGCCCTTCAGGGAACTCTGGGCTATGTAGCCAAAAATCAGCACCGACGATGGGCTTAATGCCTGCGTTGTGCGATGTTTCATAAAAACGCACTAAGCCACACAAGTTCATTTGATCAGTTATTGCCAACGCGGGTAGTTGCAACTCTTGCGCTTTGGCGACAATTGGTTTGGTTTTGGCTAAACCATCAACCATCGAAAAGTCTGAGTGAACCCGTAAATGCACAAAATCTGGAGCGGCCATTATTTCTCCTGCATTGCCAGTACACGTTGCACTGGTTTAAAACTTTTTCGGTGCTCTTCAATTGCACCGTATTGCTCAAGCGCGGCAAAGTGTGCCTTGGTTGGATAGCCTTTATGCCCCGCAAAACCATACTCTGGGTGGCGTTTATCGAGCGCTATCATTTCGTCATCGCGCGCTACTTTAGCGATGATAGACGCCGCGGAAATCTCGGCAACTAAACTATCTCCTTTGACAACCGCTTGCGCTGGCATAGCCAATGCTGGCAGGCGATTACCATCAACAAACACAAATTCAGGTGCGGTGCTTAACCCCTCTACCGCACGCGTCATGGCAAGCATCGTGGCTTGGAGAATATTCAATTCGTCAATCTCTGTGGGACTGCAACGGCCAATTGACCAACACAACGCTTTTTCTTTAATCTCAATAGCAAGCGCTTGGCGTTTCTTATCCGTTAATTTTTTTGAATCAGCTAAACCTGCAATCGGTTTAGTCGGATCGAGGATCACCGCTGCAGTGACTACATCTCCTACCAATGGGCCGCGCCCTACTTCATCAACGCCCGCGATAAGCGCTAGATTTGGTCGTTCAATTTGCATTTATAATCTCCGCAACAGCCGTGGCAGCTTGCTCACTGGCGTTTAAGCGTATTTGTTGATGAATGGCTAAAAAGCGTGCTTTGAGTTCGCTATTGCCACTGTTTAGCATCGGCTCTAGCGCGTTAGTTAAGTTTTCAATGGTGCAGTCTTGTTGCATAAACTCAGGCACAAGTGCTTCATCAGCGAGTAAATTTGGTAAGGAAAAATATTTGATATTGAAGGTAAACAGCGTTTTAAAAATCCAGTAACTCATCGCTTTTATTTTATACCCAACAACCATCGGCTTTTTATACAACATGCCCTCAAGGGTTGCTGTACCAGAGGCTATGAGTATTACATCTGCTGCCTGCATAGCAAGATCAGATTGACCATCGAGCATTTGTACGTTTAAGTTAGGTGCTGTGGCGGCTAAAATAGTAGAAAACTGCGCTTTACGTTGCGGGTTCACTAATGGCACTACAACTTTTAAAAGCGGGTTTTTTGCTTGTAGCCCTACAGCTGTTTTTATATACGTTTCGCTAAGCAAGCCCACTTCTGAGCCTCGACTACCGGGCAATAATGCCAATACTTTATCATCGAGGTTTAAACCTAACTGCTGACGTGCTGCGCTATCATCATGCTCAAGAGCGATATCATCAGCAAGTGTATGCCCAACAAAAGTACAGGGGACGTTATGTTTATCATAAAACGCTTTTTCAAACGGTAATAAAGCCAACACCATGTTAGTTGCTGCGCTAATTTTATGAATGCGTTTTTCACGCCACGCCCATACTGATGGGCTCACATATTGAATTGTTTTAATGCCGGCGTCTTTAAGCGGTTTTTCAACTCGAAGGTTAAAGTCAGGAGCATCAATACCAATATAAACATCCGGTTTATTATCAATGAAATGCTGTACCAGTTGCTTACGAATTTTTAATAACCGCGGTAATCTACCTAGCACTTCAACTAAGCCCATAACGGCTAATTCTTCCATATCAAATAAGCTTTTGCAGCCTTGCGCCTGCATTTTAGGCCCTGCTATGCCTTCAAAAGTGGCATTAGGGTAGCGCTTTTTAAGTGCTTTTATTAAGCCTTCGCCTAAAATATCACCAGAGAGTTCCCCAACGACAATCGCTATACGCAGTGGCTGTTTATGTTTATTCATATGAATTTATTTCGCAAATAACTCGAGTGTATAAAAAGAGTAGTTTACCGTGTTTTAAGGTTTCTATAAACGTTTAAGAGATCTCATTTTTTATAATATAAATAGCCCACCTGATTTGCATCTTCATAATTCTAATGTAGCATTTATTGTATATATTATGTTTTTCTAATATACATTGACAATATTTCATCAAAAGTAAATAATGTACGAAGTTTCAGTAATTACTGAAACTTCGTGCGTTAAATGTTTGCTACTTTAATCTGTTGTGTGATTCGTCATCACATACTAGGAGCTATAAAAAATGATAGATGAAACCTTTGTGGATCTATCGCGATTACAGTTTGCTGTCACCGCCCTATTTCACTTTTTATTTGTACCACTGACCCTAGGTATGACTTGGATTTTGGTGATCATGGAATCGGTCTACGTTATGACTGGTCGTGAGATATACCGAGATATGACCAAGTTTTGGGGAAAATTATTTGGTATCAACTTCGCTATTGGTGTGGCTACAGGCCTGACCATGGAGTTTGAATTTGGTACTAACTGGTCTTATTACTCTCATTATGTGGGCGATGTGTTTGGCGCTCCCCTTGCTATTGAAGGCTTAATGGCATTCTTTTTAGAGTCTACCTTTGTGGGTATGTTCTTTTTAGGGTGGGAACGACTAACCAAACGCCAACACTTAGCCGTTACTTTTCTAATGGCCTTTGGTACTAGCATGTCTGCATTATGGATTTTGATTGCTAACGCGTGGATGCAAAATCCTGTTGGCGCTGAATTTAACTACCAAACAATGCGTATGGAAATGACCAGTTTTGCCGAGCTGGTATTTAATCCTGTTGCGCAGGTTAAATTTATTCATACCGTCTCTGCCGGTTATGTAGCCGCATCGATGTTCGTACTGGGGATCAGCAGTTGGTACATTCTAAAAGGCCGCGATTTAGCCTTTGCTAAACGATCTTTCTCTGTTGCCAGTGGCTTTGGTTTAGCGTCAATACTGTGTGTTATTTTGCTAGGTGATGAATCAGGGTATGAAGTGGGTGAAGTACAAAAAGTAAAACTCGCCACCATTGAAGCTGAATGGCATACCGAAGAAGCACCTGCTGCATTTACGTTAGTCGGCATACCTGACTCACAGAAGCAAGTTACCTACGGCGCAGTTAAGATCCCTTACGCTTTAGGCTTAATTGCTACTCGTTCTATTGATGAGCAAGTTACAGGTATTAATGATTTAGAAAAACAGCATGAAGTGCGAATTCGTAACGGTATGATTGCTTACCAATACCTAGAAAAACTAAGAAATGGTCAGGACACACCCGAAAACATAGCAAAATTTGATACCTTAAAAGACGATTTAGGCTATGGCTTATTACTAAAACGTTACACCCCAAATGTGGTGGATGCGACTGAGGAGCAAATTCAAAAAGCAGTAAAAGACTCATTTCCCAAAGTGGGCCCGATGTTTTGGTCATTTAGGATTATGGTTGGCTGCGGCATGATCATGCTTATCGTGTTTATATTAGCCTTTTACTACAATGCACAGCGTGTAATTGAGCAAAAACGCTGGCTGTTATGGGCTGCCGTATGGAGTATTCCTCTACCATGGATTGCTATTGAATTTGGCTGGATTGTTGCAGAATATGGCCGCCAACCTTGGGCTATATCAGAAATATTGCCGACTTTTTTAGCTACCTCGTCACTGACTGTGAATGATATTTTAATAAGTTTAACTGGGTTTATCTTGTTCTATATTGGCTTAGCTATTGTAGAGGGCTGGTTATTGCTCCGATTTATTAAAATTGGTCCAAGCTCATTACACACAGGTAAATATCATTTTGAACACCAAAATGACAACTCGCATAATGAACAATTAAGTGATGACCGAGGAGCAAACTGATGATTTTTGATTATGAAACATTAAAGCTATTGTGGTGGGTGATCATCGGTGTGTTATTTATCGGCTTTGCAATCACTGACGGCATGGACATGGGCGTAGCGATATTATTACGCCTTGTTGGTAAAACAGATTCTGAACGCCGCGTTGTAATTAATACTGTAGGCCCGCATTGGGATGGCAATCAAGTGTGGTTTATTACTGCTGGTGGCGCTTTATTTGCAGCATGGCCGATGGTGTATGCGGCTGCGTTTTCAGGCTTTTATTTCGCTATGATGCTCGTGTTATTCGCCTTGTTTTTTAGGCCGCTTGGTTTTGATTATCGTTCTAAGATTGATTCTAAGCGCTGGCGTAACAATTGGGATTGGGCATTATTTGGTGGCAGTGTGATCCCCGCATTGGTGTTTGGTGTGGCATTTGGTAACTTATTCTTAGGTGTGCCTTTTAATTTAGATGAGTATTTAAGAGCGAGCTATCAAGGTTCATTTTTTGCCCTACTCAACCCATTTGCATTATTAACAGGTTTGATAAGTGTCATTATGCTGATTGCACATGCTGGCATGTGGCTGCAACTTAGAACCGATAGCCATGTTGCTCGAAGATCAGCGCAGTATGGCCGCTACGCATTATTAGTTTTTATTGTGCTATTTGCTATAGCTGGGTTTTGGGTTGCTAATATTGATGGCTACCAAATTGTGTCGATGCCTGACAAACAAAGTTTTGCTAACCCTCTTGGTAAAGTAGTGACAACCTCAGCTGGCGCATGGCTGAATAACTATACGTTAATGCCATGGACCGTTATTTTTCCTACTTTAGCGTTTGTTATGGCTGCGCTTGCATGGGTGCTATCAAAAGTGAATAAATCAGGCCTTGCTTTAATATGCACAAGCTTGATGTTAATTGGCGTAATAATGACCGCAGGTATTTCACTGTTTCCATTTGTGATGCCATCGAGTAATAACATGAACATTAGCCTCACATTATGGGATGCAGTATCAAGTCATATGACGCTAAATGTCATGTTTATTGCGGTTGTTATTTTTGTACCACTTATTTTAACTTACACAACATGGTGTTATGTGAAAATGTGGCGCAAGGTAACCGTTGAAGAAATTGAAAATAACAGCCATGGCAGCTACTAAGGAGACATAAACTATGTGGTATTTTGCTTGGATACTCGGTGTGCTTTTAGCCTGTACGCTAGGAGTTATCAACGTTATGTGGTACGAATTTCAACAAAATAAAGACAGTATTGCTGACGACGAAAAAGATCTTCACGATAGGCTTAATCGCCAAAATGACGACTAACCCCCGACCAGATCGCGCGCAGCAAACTACCCTGCGCGCGTTCTTAAAAATACACTCCAACCACGCTGGTAGTCTGCTAAAACTGAGTATTGCGTTAGGTACTTTAAATGCAATACTCATGATTGCTAGTGCTTATTTGGTAGCACGTTCAATTCATCTAGTAATGTTTGAACATGCTGATTTAGCAACAGTTACTCCTTTACTTTGGCCATTATCTATATTGATTTTAGGGCGCGGCCTATTACTGAGTTTATCTGAACGTATTAGCGCGCAAGCGGCACTAAAAATTAAAACTGCGATGCGCCAAACTTTACTTGAAAAACTGACACTCCTTGGCCCAAGTTATATTGAACAACAAGGCCATGGTGCAACTTTAAATACCTTGCATAATGGTGTTGAAGCACTGCACGACTATTATGCTAATTACTTACCCAGTGTGGCGTATAGCGCACTTATCCCTTTAGCGATTCTGATGGTGATTTTTCCTACTGACTGGAAAGCGGGATTGATTTTTTTATTTACAGCGCCTTTAATTCCTTTATTTATGATTTTAGTTGGTCACAAAGCCGAACGGCTAAACCAGCAACGCTGGCAACAATTAGCAGTGTTAGGTAATTACTTTTTTGACCGTTTACAAGGACTCACTCAACTTAAATTGTTTAACGCCACAGCACGTGAGTTAAAACAAATTGCCAAAATTTCAGATGATTTTCGCCATGCCACTTTAAGCGTATTAAAAATAGCATTTTTATCCTCTTTTGCATTAGAGTTTTTTGCAACTCTTAGCGTCGCATTAGTCGCCGTAATAATCGGTTTTCGGTTATTTTTTGGTACCTTAGATTTCTCGACCGGCTTTGTAGTGTTATTGCTCGCACCAGAGTTTTATTTACCGCTGCGTCAACTTGGTAGTCATTATCATGCACGATTAGAAGGCATAAGTGCTGCTGCTGATATGCTCAAGATATTAAATGAACCATTACCAGATGAGAGCCTTATAAGCACAAAAACAAATATTCAAAGTAGATTAGACGTGCCGAACATAAAGCAGCTCAGTATTGGTAATTTAAGTTTTCACTATCCAAATAGTAATGAAGGCGTTAGCAATATAAACCTGACATTTTCAAGCTCTGGTATGTATGCCATTGTTGGCCAAAGTGGCGCGGGGAAAAGTACCCTACTTGACTGTCTATTGGGCTTTCATCCACAAGTGATAAACTCCATCGCGGTCAATCAACGCTCATTATCAGTCTCGCAAATTAAACAGTGGCAACAGCATATTGCTTGGATCCCACAGCAACCCACCTTGCTATTTAATAGCATAAAAGCCAATTTACTATTAGCAAAACCAGATGCCAGTATGCAAGAACTCGAAAATGCTGCAGCGCAAGCGGGTGCGCTTGAGTTTATTCTTGCTTTACCTCAAGGTTTTGACACCCCTATTGGCGAGCAAGGCGAAGGACTTTCCGGCGGACAAAAACAGCGCATCGCGTTAGCACGGGCTTTTTTAAAAGAAGCTCCCATTTTAGTTCTTGATGAGCCAACCGCTCACCTTGATAGTCAAACCGAGCAACTTGTCCAAACAGCTATTAATGATTATGCAAAAAAGCATTTAGTTATAGTGATCGCCCATCGCTTAAATACCATTGAACACGCTAAGCAAGTTATTGTAATGAAAGACGGTGCTGTTATTGAGCTGGGTAACTTTAACACCCTCATAGCTGCTAAAGGCGCGCTATTTGATTTAGTGCATGCAAGGAGTCAACAGCATGACTAACTTTTTACGCTTATTAAAGCTGTGCAAGCCACACCTTGGGGCAATGTTACTAGGGGCATTTTTAGCTACATTAACGGTACTTGCAAATGTAGGCTTGTTGGCTGTTTCTGGCTGGTTTTTAGCCGCAATGGCTGCTGCAGGTCTAGCTAATACACAAATGAACTACTTTACGCCCGCTGGCGTCATACGCTTTTTAGCAATAGTGAGAACAGCGTCTCGTTATGGTGAACGTCTAGTCACTCACAACGCCACATTTTTACTGTTAAGTGAAATTCGCGTCAGTGTTTTTAATACGCTAAGCCAATTGAGTAATGTTGATTTGGCCATGAGCCGCAGTGCCGATCTATTCAATCGTATGCAAAATGATGTTGAAGCCCTCGATAAATTCTACTTAAATGTATTATTACCCATGATTGTTGCGATAATAAGTGTGCCAATTGTGATTGCGATTATGGCTGCATACAACGCTGATGTGGCACTGCTGTGCTTTATTGCGCTGTTATTCGTGGGTGTTGCCCTACCTTTAATACTGAGCAGGCAACTACAGAACACTGCAGACCTCGAAACGCAGTACTCTGCCACTTTACGCGCTGAATTATCTGATACCCTAAATGGCTTGAGAGAGCTGGCTATTTATCAAGCTACCGAGCAGCAAGTTAAACAATGCCGTGATGCCAGCGAACATTATAATCAGCAGCTGTTTGTACGCCATAGTGCACAGGCACGTAGTAATGGCTTATCACTGCTGATAGTACAACTAAGTATGTTAGGTGCCATTATAGTTATCACCCCATTGGTTTATAACGGTACAATGGCTAATGTTGAATTGGCCATGCTCAGTTTATTCGTACTTGCCAGTTTTGAAACGGTACTCACGCTACCCAATGCATTCATCCAACTACCAGTCGCATTAAGCGCTGCAAACCGTATTTTCGATTTAGAAGACAAACTACGCCCTGTTGCTAAAAATGCTCACGAGTCATTGCCTGTACAGCCTTTAGGACTTGAATTTAAAGACGTTAGCTACTGTTATCTCAGCGATACTTTTGCGCTTAACAACTTAAGCTTTGTAATTGAGCCACTACAAAAAGTAGCCATTGTGGGCCAAAGTGGCAGCGGGAAAAGTACCCTGGTTAATTTACTCAGTGGCTTATGGCCACAGCAAAGCGGTGAAATAAACTTAACATTTGCACACAAAACGATGCCTATTAATATGACCAGCCAACAAAACCGCTGCGAACTTATAAGTATCGTCGCACAACAACATCATATTTTTGATGGCACAATTGCGGAAAACTTACGCTACGCAGCACCTGCGGCGACGAAAGAGCAAATGATCAACGCTTGCCAACAAGTGCAATTAGCAGACTGGCTCTGTGAGTTAAAGTTAGGGTTAAATACTCGCTTAGGCACAGGTGGTAGAAGTTTATCTCGCGGGCAATCTCGACGTTTAGCTTTGGCACAAGCATTACTGCGCGCACCGGCTATTTTAATCCTTGATGAACCTACAGAAGGTCTAGACAATCAATCTAAGCATCACGTGATGGATGCAATATTGACCAGCATGCAGCAATGTACCGTGCTGAGTATTACTCACGATCCTGCTTTGCTATCCAATATGGATCAGGTAATTTGGTTAGAGCAAGGCTGTGTAAAAGCGATTGCAACTCATCAGCAACTATTAATAGCGCAACCAGAGTACGTAAACTTGATCTCACGGTTTTAATCATTTTCACTAATTGAAACAGCTTGAACTCAAGGTAAGTTAATACGAAAAAGCCACCGACTATTACTCATAATCGGTGGCTTTTTTTATAAAGCGAACTATTAACGAACAATACCACGCTCTGAATTTTTAACAAAATCAACCATCAACTGTACTGCAGGGTACTTAGCAGCGTCATCTGCAAGTGCAACAAGCGCTTCATCAACACCTAAACTCTTACGATACAGTGTTTTATAGGCACGGCGCGTTGCCATTACTTCATCACTTTCAAAGCCACGGCGTTTCATACCCTCGGTATTAATCGCTACAGGGCCTGCAGGGGTGCCAATCGTTGTTACAAACGGTGGAACATCTTTATTTACACCTGAATACATGCCAACAAACGCATGTGCACCTACTTTACAAAACTGATGAATACCTGAATTGCCTGCTAAGATAACCCAATCACCAATGTGTACATGCCCTGCAACCGATGCATTATTAGCAAAAATAACGTTGTCGCCAATTACTGCATCATGGGCAACATGAGTGTAAGCCATAAATAAGTTATTGCTACCAATCTTAGTCACGCCTTGATCTTGAATCGTACCGCGGTGAATAGTGGCACATTCACGAATAATGTTGTTATCACCAATAATTAGCGTGGTTGGCTCATTATTATATTTTTTGTCTTGGCAGGCTTCACCTACTGACGCAAACTGAAATATATGATTGCCAGAACCTATTGTTGATGGCCCTTTGACCACAACGTGAGATTCAATAATACAATCATCACCAATAACCACATTGTCACCAATGTAGCTATATGGACCAACCGATACATTATTACCTAGCTTTGCACCTGATTCGATTATCGCTGTAGGATGGATCACAATTAAAGCTCTCTTCTCGCACACATGATTTCGGCAGCACAAACAACTTTGCCATCAACTTTAGCTTCTGCTGCAAACTTCCATATATTGCGGCGCTCTTTTAAAAACTGTACATGCAAATGCATAGTATCACCAGGTACCACAGGCTGCTTAAAACGTGCGTTATCAACGGCTGCAAACAAATACAGTTCATTCTCACTGCGGTTTTCAACAGTTTTGAAACCTAATAAACCCGTTGCCTGTGCCATAGCTTCTAAAATAAGCACACCAGGGAAAATTGGCTGATTAGGAAAGTGGCCTGTAAAAATAGGTTCATTAAATGTTACATTTTTAATTGCATGTAATGATTCACCTGGCGTGTAATCAAGTACACGGTCCACCAATAGCATTGGGTAACGGTGTGGTAGTAAGCTTAAAATTTCTTGTATATCAAGGCTATTTAATTCGTTTGCCAAAATAGCATCCTTATTAATTATCAAGGTTTAATGACTTAGTCAGAGTCTCTAGCGCTTTTAGGCGATCTTTCATCTCTGGCAAATTACGGAAATGGGCAATATTGCGACGCCACTCTTTATTTGAAGAGTGTGGGAGCCCTGATGAATAAACACCGGCTTCCTTAATCGCTTTTGTCACCATACTCATGCCCGTTAGTATAACACCATCACATATTTCTATGTGACCATTTATACCAACAAGTCCAGCAATCTGACAATTCCTACCTATGGTTGTGCTACCTGCAATTACCGTACAGCCTGCGATAGCAGTACCAGAACCAATCTCAACATTATGGGCAATATGAACTTGGTTATCGATAATTACATTGCTGTGAATAATAGTGTCGTCAATTGCGCCACGGTCAATAGTTGCACCTGCGCCAATTTCAACTTTATCGCCAATGATCACTGAGCCTAATTGTGGAATTTTAATCCACTGACCTTTATCATTTGCGTAACCAAACCCGTCGCTGCCGATAATAGCGTTAGCTTGAACTAAACAATCACACCCAATTTCAACACTGTGATACACACTAACATTAGACCAAAGCTTAGTATTATCACCAATGCTAGCATTTTGACCAACAAAGCAATTTGCACCAATTTGTGTGTTTTCACCAATCGTAGCGCCCGCTTCAATAACTGCATTAGCTGCAATAGAGGCCGTATTAGCAATACAAGCTTCAGGGTGAACAACAGCACTTACGTGGATACCTTTAGCAGCAGATGCCGGTGTGGTGTCCATTATTTGTGCTAATTGTGCATAACTATTATAAGGGTTAGCTGCAATCAACTTGTTACCCGAATAATACTGTGCGTCTGCGGCAGATAAAATTACAGCACTGGCGTTCGTATTATCGAGTTGCGGGCGATATTTCTTATTCGCTAAAAATGCAATATGCCCAGAGCGGGCATTTGCAAGTGTAGCAATTTTTGATATTTCTAAGGCGCCATCACCATGAAGCTCAGCGCCTAGAAGTTCCGCTATCTGCGAAAGCGTATAATTTTGCATATATTCGTTCTATTGCTTACTTACTTTATCAACAACTTTGCTTGATAAGTCAGATACTTTTTTAGGGTTAAAGTAAATTGTAGTATCTTTTACTTTAACTTCATCAAAATTACCATCTTTAGCAACGTCTTCAATTGCTTTTATGATCAGTGCTTGTACTTTAGCTAGCTCTTGATTTTGACGAGTTTTAATTTCTTGCTCTAAAGGACGACCCTTTTCAGCAAGTGTTTTTTGCATACCTTCAACTTTTGTACGCAGCGCATCTTTTTGAGCTTGGCTCATTGTTGTGCTTTCACGTTTAAATTTTTCAGCTTCAAAACGAATGTCACCTTGAAGCTTTTCAAGCTCTTGGCGGCGCTCAGCAAACTCTGTTTGCAATGCTAATTCAACAGATGCCATTTGTGGGATTTGTTTGTAGATTTCTTGCATGTCTACAATACCGACTTTATGTGCAAAAGCACTCGCAGATGTACCCATCATAAGTGTTGCTAAAATGGCAATCGCCGATGATTTAATTGATTTTTTCACAAAAAACTCCTTTAGAAAGTATTACTAATATTAAAGCTGATAGTCTTCGTATCGTCATTTTCTTCTTGTTGCAATGGATACGCAAAACTAATCAACATTGGACCCATTGGAGAGATCCATTGTAATGATAAACCCGTTGAGACTCTAAAACGCATCGGATCTGAATAATCGTCAAGTAATGCACGATCGTTATCACTTAAGCTTTGATAGCGCTCTACGTTAAACTCAGTATCCCACACGTTTGCTGCATCAACAAAAAAGCTGGTACGCACAGAACTGGTATTATCTTCATCTAAAAACGGTGTAGGAACGATTAATTCCATACCTGCAACCGCTTTTGCATTACCACCAATGCGCCCAGCAGGAATTAACTGATCAAAGACTGGATCACCGCCAATAACACCGTTGATCTTTCCGTCTTTTTCTGGAGTACCACCTACATTTGAAGAGTCACGTGAAATAGCATTAGGCAAAATAGTGTTACGATCAAAACCACGCAGTTCCATTTCAGTTATCCGAAAATACTCTTGAAATGGGAGGGTTTGATCATATCCATTTGTATTACCATAACCATTACCGTACCCCAATGCTGCACGCGTTGAAAATACCCAACGATGATCATCACTAATTGGCCAGTAAAAACGCGAGTCATAATTTAACTTAAAGTAAGTCAAATCTGAATTTGGCGTAGTACCAGTTAAGTTTAACGTTTGACGAGAACCTGCTGTTGGGAATAAACCTCGGTTTACAGTAACACGTGACCAACCAACGCTTAGTTCATATTTAGTAAAGTTATAACCTGCATCTGGATGAGCAGGATCTAAAAATGTCTCACGTAATACACGTGTTTGTTCGTAAACAGCGATATCAGATAGTTCTTCTTCAATCCAACGTGCCCCAAAATTAATACGGTTCACTGCATCGATTGGGAAGCCTATGTTGGTGCCTATACCATAGCTTTTTGATTTATAATCAATAAGGCTAAATTTACTAGCATCATAATTACTGTAAAAAATACTGCTACCTTGTGACACACCATCTGGCGTAAAGTAAGGGTCAGTGTACGATAAACTAACACGCTCTGAACCACGTGAAGTATTGATATTCAGACCAATCTGATTACCAGTACCCAAAAAGTTAGATTCAGTTACACCAATGTTAAACTGTAAACCTAGGTACGAACCATAAGCAAGGCCTGCGTTAAAGCTACCAGCTGACTGTTCTTTAACTGTAAAATCTACATCAACCTGATCATCAACGCCTGGTACAGGTATAACGTTAAAATCCACTTTTTCCATATATGGTAAGCGTTGGATTTGTAATTTTGAACGTTCAAGATTTTGATTTGATAACCATGCACCTTCAAGCTGTGTCATTTCACGGCGCAGTACTTCATCTGCCGTATTTTGGTTGCCACCAACAATAATACGACGAACATAGACACGTTGCCCAGGTTTAACTGATAGCGTTAACTGTACTTCTTTGGTTTCATCATCAATCTCAGGGATTGTACGCACTTCAGCGTTTGCATAACCAAAACGCGCTAAATAGCTTTTAATAAACTCTTCTGATGAAGTAACCACTGAACCGTTATAAAGTTCACCAGCACGCAGCGGTATCACACTTTTAATTAATTCTTCGCGACCGAGTAAATCACCAATAAAGTCAAAGCCTTTAACTTTGTATTTAACACCTTCATTGATGTTCGCTGTTACATACACAGATTCACGTTCTGGGCTCACTGATACTTGAGTTGAATCAATATTAAAGCGTAAGTAACCACGATCTAAATAAAAACTACGAATTTTCTCAAGGTCACCTTCAATGGTTTGTTTCTGATAGCGATCGCTACCCATAAACTGCCACCAAGATAAATCTTGTTGTGATTCTGCAAGCGCTAACAGCTCTTCATCTGAATATAATTCGTTACCAACTAAGTTGATTTGACGAATAGATGCTGCATCACCTTCATCAAATTCAAGTTTTAACTTAACGCGGTTACGCGGTAATTTAGTGATGCTAACATCGATTTTTGCATTGTATTTACCAATACTATGAAAAAACTCAATTAAGCCTTTTTCAATGTTATCAATCACGGTTTTATCAAGCGGCTCGCCTTGGCGAATATCTTGTTGATCAAGTGACTGCGTTAGCTGCTCATCTTTGATGTCTTTGTTACCATCAAATTCGATAAAACTAATCGTCGGGCGCTCAGTTACTTTAAAAATAACGTTGTTACCATCGCGTAATGCTTTGATATTGTCAAAGTGACCTGAGCTGTACAGTGACTTAATTGTTTTTGAAATTGTATATTCATCAACATCGTCACCCACATTTATTGGGATGTGTGTGAGCGCAGCACCTAGTGCAACTCGCTGTAAGCCTTCAACTTTTAAATCTTCAACAATAAAGGAGGTTTGGCCTAGGGCTGCAAAGCTGGCGCCTAATAAACTTGTTACTGCCAAATGTTTTTTTATAGCCATTTTATTATCTTTATCCTTTACAACTGTATTACCGCTCAACACCATAAAATTATAATTTAGCAGTGTCTTACAATCGTGTTTTTAATTCGAGACTGTCGGGATTGTTATAATCGCGATACATCATTGAACAAAGCGAAACATGTTAGAAAAATGAGTAGCAGAGCTCCCACTTTAAAACCAAACTCTTGTGTCTTTTCAGAGACCGGCTTTTTACGAAAAAGTTCAATTATGTAATACATTAAGTGACCGCCATCAAGCACTGGCAAGGGTAATAAGTTAAATACACCCAAGTTCACACTGATCAAAGCCAAAAAGCCTAAAAAGGCGACTAAGCCATAGCTTACGCTAGTTCCTGCCCCAACGGCAATGCCTACTGGACCACTTAAATTCTTTACTGACACTTGGCCTGTAATTAAATTACCAATCATATCGAAACTTAAGGCAATCAAGCGCCATGTTTCATTTACGCCACGCACAATACTATCGAGTGGGCCATAATGTCTAGTTTCAATATAACCATCGGGCCATTTTTCAACAACCGGTGCAACACCTAAAAACCCTTGAAGCTGCCCTTCGTTGCCAGCACGCCCTTTAGGAGTCACTGTTAGCAACTCCATACTATCTTGTCTTTTTACACTAAATTGTAATGATTTGTTAGCGGATTGCTCAATAACATTAACTAATTGCTGCCAACTGCTTATTGTTTCACCATTTACTGCGAAGATTGTATCTCCAACTTGTAATTTAGCCTCAGCCGCAGCTGAGTTTACGGTAATTGCTGCGATAGTTAATGTCGCTTGTGGACGAAAAGGCACAATGCCTAAAGATGCTAAAGGCGGTACATCTTGTTGATCTAGTTTCCAGCCATCTATATTTATGGTTTTAATTTGTTCTTGGTATTGCTCATTACGCACAGTAACAGCGACGCTTTTATTGCCAAGGTTTGCCATTAATGCAAATGTAGCATCTTGCCATGTACCTATATCTTCATCGCCAATTTTGAGTATATGTTGATTGGGTAATATACCGGCTTGTTCAGCGCGACTCCCCTCATTGATAGTACCAACAACTGGCTTAACTGATTGCACACCAATCATATACATTGCAGCTAGTGCAAAAATAGCAAAAATGAAATTTGCCATAGGTCCTGCAGCTACAATCGCAATACGCGCTTGCACTGACTTGGCATTAAACGACAAATGACGTTGTTCTGACGGTACATCATCGACACGCTCATCGAGCATCTTTACATAACCGCCAAGTGGAATAGCAGCTATTACATATTCTGTATCGAGCTTATCGCGCCATGTTAACAATGGCTTACCAAAACCAATTGAAAAACGCAGAACTTTAACGCCTGCTTTGCGAGCTACCCAAAAATGCCCATATTCATGCACTGTAACTAAAATACCCAGCGCTAAAATAAAAGACCCTAAATTCCACAGAAAATCGAACATATTAGCGTACTACCTTTGCAATGAGTTGCGTCGCTTGAAGTCGAGCTAAACGGTCACATTCAAGAATTTCATCCAATGTATGCACGTTTACATCAACCGTTGCTTCTAATGTTTGTGCATTAATACGGTAAATATCCGTAAAGCCAATCACCCCTTGCAAAAATGCATTAACGGCAACTTCATTAGCTGCATTAACCGTAGTGGTTGCCCCCTGCCCTGTATTACAAGCGGCAATTGCTAACTGTAAATTTGGGTAACGAGTAAAATCAGGTTTAGTGAAAGTAAAATCGGCGAGTTGTGAAAAATCAAGTGGCGTAACCCCCGCATCAATGCGCTGCGGGTATGCTAAAGCATGCGCAATGGGTGTGCGCATATCGGGATTACCCATTTGTGCTAGTACTGAGCCATCTTGATACTGCACCATTGAATGAATAATACTTTGCGGATGAATAACCACTTCAATATCTGTTGCCTGGCAGTTGAATAGCCATTTAGCCTCAATAAACTCTAAGCCTTTATTCATCATCGTAGCCGAATCGACTGAAATCTTTTGCCCCATTGACCAATTAGGGTGAGTAACGGCCTCTTGCACCGTGACAGTATTTAAAGTGTCAATATCACGAGTTAAAAAAGGTCCGCCAGAGCCTGTCAGTAAGATTTTACTAACACCATGCTCATGCAATTGTGCGTTTGTTTTTGAACCTTGCAGAGCACTTGGCAGGCATTGGAATATTGCATTATGCTCACTATCAATTGGCAACAATGTGGCTTTATGTTGTTTTACTTTATCGATAAACAACTGGCCTGACATCACTAAGGATTCTTTATTTGCCAATAAAACCTTTTTACCCGCTTCAACCGCGCTGAGTGTAGGAATGAGCCCCGCGGCACCAACTATCGCCGACATAACAGCATCAACATCTGGGTGTGCAGCAAGCTCACTCATTGCAGCAATACCGCTGAGCACAATCGTTTTAGATTCTGAACCAGATAAGTACTGAATTAACTGCTGCGCAGCATGCTCATCCGCCATAACAGCAAAGCGAGGGCGATGAGCGACGCATAACTGCGCCATTTTTTTTGCATTTTTACCTGCCGTAAGTGCAAATACGCAAAACTGCTCTTGATTTCGAGCGACAACATCTAAGGTACTTAAACCGATTGACCCCGTCGCACCAAGAATCACTAGTTGCTGTTTACAACTCATAGACTAAGCGTCCACGCATAGCATAAAACGAAAATAGGCGCTGCAGCGGTTAAGCTATCAAGGCGATCTAAAATACCGCCATGCCCAGGTAAACATGATCCACTGTCTTTGAGACCAGCCTCACGTTTAAACATACTTTCGAGTAAGTCACCTATCGCTGAAAATAATGCAATAAATACAGTCATAACAGCATAAATTGGCCAAACTGACATATCAACATTGGTAAAATGACAAAAAGCCAAAACAAATATTACCGCAGCGACTACACCCCCAGCTAAACCTTCAATCGTTTTGTTGGGGCTCACTTTTGGCATTAACTTATGTTTACCAAAGTTTTTGCCCGTAAAGTACGCACCAATGTCTGCGCTCCATACGATACCTAATACCACTAAAATAAGCATAGAACCAAAGTGCGTTGACTCACCATAATTTGCGCTTCGTAATGTATTCAACGCAAGCCACAATGGCACTAACGTCAAAATACCTGCAATGGCACGCATTACTATGCCTTCATTCCATGCTTTTGCCATGGCTGGGTAACGCCACACTAAGTAGGTAGCAACAATCCACCAAGAAAATGACAGAGTAAATATATAATTTGCATCCCCCACTAATTGGCCGTCAAACCACAAGCTCTCAATTGGCCAATGCCAGTTAAGCAGTACCAGTAGCAGCGCAATAAATACGACAAATGAAAAACGCTTTAATTTGTCACATAGGCCCATAAATGCAGACCATTCCCACGCACTTAATAAAACTATCGCGCCAGCAATATAACTAAATAATGTAAGTGGTGTATAAAAAACCAAAAGTAATGCTAAAGGGGCTAGCACTAAAGAGGTTAAAATTCGTTGTTTTAGCAAAGTATTACCCTTTTAATTAGGTTTCGGCGAGTAATTGTTTTATTTGTTCGCCAGTACAACCAAATCGTCGCTCTCTGGCAACGTAACAAGCGATCGCATCAGCAAAAGCAGCTTCATTAAAGTCAGGCCAAAGCGTATCGGTAAAATAAAGTTCGGCATAAGCAACTTGCCATAATAAAAAGTTACTAATGCGTAAGTCGCCCCCGGTGCGGATCAACAAGTCAGGTTCAACCTGATCCTGCATACTCATCTGCGAGGCTAAGTGCTCTTCTGTAATATCATTGGGATCTAACTCTCCAGCAGCGACTTGTTTTCCAAGCTGCTTAGCCGCATTAGCTATATCCCATCGTCCGCCATAATTTGCTGCAATATTAAGTTGCAGCCCTGTATTATCCACGGTCAATTGATGTGCTGCATCGACTTTTTTTCGCAACGTATCTGAAAACCGAGATAAGTCGCCAATAATAGTTAATTTAACATTATTTTTATGAAGTTTTTTAACTTCCTTGCTCAGTACAAATAAAAACAATTCCATTAAGGTACTAACTTCATCATCAGGGCGTCGCCAATTTTCACTACTAAAAGCGAATAAAGTCAACGATTGTACACCTAACTTAGCGCAAAATTGCACCGACTGACGAACTGCATCAACGCCTTTCTTATGACCGTACACACGAGGCTTATTCTTCGCCTGTGCCCAACGACCATTTCCATCCATGATTATAGCGACATGCTTGGGTA
This sequence comes from Pseudoalteromonas neustonica, assembly GCF_001653135.1. Classification (GTDB taxonomy): domain Bacteria; phylum Pseudomonadota; class Gammaproteobacteria; order Enterobacterales; family Alteromonadaceae; genus Pseudoalteromonas; species Pseudoalteromonas neustonica. Next base: position 61,574 of record NZ_BDDS01000011.1, on the reverse strand, counting down.
AACATTGCTGTGAAATTTTATCAGCGTTAAGAACCATAAATATCGAGTATTCCATAAAAAAACGCCGCCTAGTATACCCTAGACGGCGTCCCAAAACTAATAAATTTCATAACCCAAATTCAGGTTATTTAACTGCTTAGATTTCCATCAATTCAGTTTCTTTTGCTGCTAACAGTGTATCCATTTCTTTGATAAATTTGTCAGTAAGCTTTTGAATTGCATCATCAGATTGGCGTGCTTCATCTTCAGAAATATCTTTATCTTTCAATAAGCTTTTAACATCACCATTTGCATCACGACGAATATTACGAACAGCAACACGACCGCCTTCAACTTCACCACGAACGATCTTGATTAAGTCTTTACGACGTTCTTCTGTTAGTGGAGGAAGTGGAACACGAATAACCGTACCTGCTGACATTGGATTTAAACCCAAGTCAGATGCCATAATTGCTTTTTCTACTGCTTGTGCAAGTGATTTATCAAACACACTGATCGCCAGTGTGCGGGCGTCTTCAATCGACACATTAGCAACTTGATTTAACGGCGTTGGTGCACCGTAATATGACACCATAATGCCATCTAAAAGTGCCGGATGAGCACGGCCAGTACGAATTTTAGATAGTTGACTGCCAAGTGCCGTTACACTTTTCTGCATACGTTCTGCAGCATCTTTTTGAATATCGTTAATCACGGTTCAATCCTAATCTAGTTAATAACTTCATCTGAGGCTTGTGAAGAGATAAGTGTGCCTTCTTCTTCGCCCATAATAACGCGCTTTAATGCGCCTGACTTATTCATATTAAATACGCTCAATGGCATATTGTGATCTCGCGCAAGTGTAAATGCCGCAAGATCCATTACTTTTAATTCTTTTTCAATAATTTCATTGTAGCTTAAGTGACGATAAAGTGTCGCTTCCGGATTTTTAACAGGATCATCACTGTAAACACCGTCTACTTTCGTCGCTTTAATAACGGTATCTGCTTCAATTTCGATACCACGTAAACACGCTGCGGAATCAGTTGTGAAGAAAGGATTACCTGTACCCGCTGCAAAAATAACAACGCGACCTGTTTTTAATAAGCTAATTGCTTCAGCCCAGTTGTATGCATCACACACGCCGTTAAGTGGGATAGCTGACATTAAACGACAGTTAACAAATGCACGATGCAACGCATCTCTCATTGCAAGGCCATTCATTACAGTCGCGAGCATTCCCATATGATCGCCTACAACGCGATTCATACCTGCTTCAGCTAACGAACCACCGCGTAAGAAGTTACCGCCACCGATAACTAAACCCACTTCTACGTCGAGTTCTACAAGCTCTTTAATTTCTTGCGCCATACGGTCGAGTACTTTTGGGTCGATGCCGAAGCCTTCGTCTCCCATCAGTGCTTCACCACTTAATTTGAGAAGAACGCGTCTAAAAATAGGTTTACGATTGATAGTCATAGTATTTGGGCCAACTTTTAAAAAAAGGATAAAAAATAACCGCGCTTATGATAAACATAAAGAGCGCGGTTATTTTAAAGAATTTCTAGCCGTGACGCAAAAGCAAATAGCATATTAATTGCATATAATTACTTCATTCATCACAGATAGTTAATCTTACTGACCTTTAGCTGCAGCAATTTGCGCAGCTACTTCAGCAGCAAAATCTTCTTCTTTCTTCTCAATACCTTCACCAACTTCTACACGTACGAAGCTAGTAACTGTTGCGTTTTTCTCTTTAAGAATATCGCCAACAGATTTTTTAGGTTCCATGATGAAAGCTTGACCAGTAAGAGAAACCTCACCAGTGAACTTCTTCATGCGACCAACAACCATCTTCTCAGCGATTTCAGCAGGCTTGCCTTCATTCATCGCGATTTCGATTTGTACTTGCTTTTCTTTTTCAACAACGTCAGCTGGTACGTCAGAAGGCGATAAGTATTCTGGACGTGAAGCAGCAACGTGCATTGCAACGTGCTTAAGTGTTTCTTCATCAGCAACACCCGCAACAACAACACCAATACGGTCACCATGGCGGTACTCAACTAGGTTTTCACCTGTGATGTACTGCAGGCGACGTACGTTGATGTTTTCGCCAATTTTAGTAACTAGCTCAACACGGTCTTCTTCAAACTTAGCTTGTAAGTCTTCGATAGACATTGTGTCAGCAATTGCAGCGTCAGCAACTTTATTAGCAAATGCTAAAAAGCTTACATCTTTTGCAACGAAGTCTGTTTGACAGTTAACTTCTACTAGTACAGCAACACCGGCATTTTGCTTGATGATGATAGTACCTTCAGCAGCAATGTTGCCTGCTTTTTTAGCAGCTTTAGCAGCGCCACTTTTACGCATGTTTTCAATCGCTAACTCGATGTCACCATCAGTCTCAGTCAACGCTTTTTTACAATCCATCATGCCAGCGCCTGTACGCTCGCGTAATTCTTTAACTAGGGCAGTAGTTACAGCCATTAGTAAATCCTCAAATCTGAAATCTGGTTAGATAAGCGGGTTCCCGCTCTACAAGAATAGCAAGTCTTCACCTAAAATTAGATGAAGACTTGATGACAGCTAATTACTCAGCTTCAACGAAGTCGTCTTTCTCAGCTTGAGCAACGATATTGCTCTCACGACCTTCAGTGATAGCTGCTGCAACTGCACCAGTGTAAAGGTTGATTGCACGGATCGCATCATCGTTACCAGGTACGATGAAATCAACACCGTCTGGGTTAGAGTTAGTATCAACGATCGCAACAACTGGAATACCTAGGTTGTTAGCTTCACGGATAGCGATATGCTCATGGTCAGCATCGATAACGAAAAGTGCGTCTGGAAGACCACCCATGTTCTTGATACCACCAAGGCTCTTCTCAAGCTTGTCCATTTCGCGGTTAAGCATTAACGTTTCTTTCTTAGTTAATTTCTCGAAAGTACCGTCTTGGCTTTGGATTTCAAGGTCTTTAAGACGCTTGATTGATTGACGAACTGTTTTCCAGTTAGTCAACATACCACCTAACCAACGGTGATTTACGTAATACTGGTCACTTGCGATAGCGGCTTCTTTAACCGACTCGCTTGCTGCGCGCTTAGTACCAACGAAAAGAACTTTACCTTTGTTTGACGCAGCACCAGTTAAAAACTTAAGTGCGTTGTTGAACATTGGAACTGTTTGCTCAAGGTTGATGATATGAACACGGTTACGTGCGCCGAAGATGAAAGGCTTCATCTTAGGATTCCAGTAACGTGCTTGGTGACCGAAGTGAACACCAGCTTGAAGCATATCGCGCATTGAAACGTTTGCCATTTTGTATTTCCTCTGTTTAGTTTAGGGTTAGGCCTCCACATATCCCATAGCACCAACACCGCAGTTAAATGAAACTGAAATGCACCCAAGTGTATGTGACGATACGTGTGTGTGTTAAAATAAAATTGTGTTTGCCTTAAAATACAAAAAATCATTTAAGAATTTATTTGTAAAAAGACGGCGCGCTTTATACCATATTAAAAACAAATACTCAACGTCGCGTGCAAAATTTGTGCGACAATAAATGTGTTAAAACTCGACAATGGAGCCTCCATGAGTGCTGTGATAAAGACCCCTGAAGAAATAGAGAAAATGCGTGTAGCCGGGCGCTTAGCGGCAGAAGTTCTAGAAATGATAGAGCCGCATGTAGTCCCTGGTGTGACCACTGATGAATTAAATACAATTTGTCATAATTATATTGTCGATGTGCAAAAAGCCATTCCGGCTCCATTAAATTATCATGGCTTCCCTAAATCAATTTGCACCTCAGTAAACCATGTAATTTGTCATGGTATTCCTAACGACAAAGCATTAAAAGATGGCGACAGTGTCAATATTGACATCACTGTCATCAAAGATGGTTACCATGGCGACACGTCTAAAATGTTTCATGTTGGTACACCTGATATTCAAGGCAAACGCCTTGCTGAGATAACTCAACAAAGCTTATACCTTGCTATTAAAATGGTAAAACCAGGTGTACGTTTAGGTGATATTGGCGAAGCGATTCAAAAATACGCTGAAAGCCATAAATATTCAATCGTGCGCGAATATTGCGGCCATGGCATTGGTGCTGAGTTTCACGAAGAGCCACAAATTATGCACTATGGTCGTGCTGGCACTGGTGAAGCCCTAAAAGCGGGTATGTGTTTAACAATTGAGCCAATGGTTAACGCTGGTAAACGCCAATGTAAACTGCTTAAAGATGAATGGACGGTTGTTACTAAAGACCGTAGTTTATCTGCGCAGTGGGAACATACATTGTTAGTTACTGAAAATGGTGTTGAAATTTTAACGCTTAGATCAGATGATACTATCGATAGAATCATTGAGCATTAATACCAATTTGGTATAAATACTAATTCGCCCAATTAATTGGACGAATTAGTATTCTAAGGAGCCAGCCCACGTGGCATTACCTAATAAAGTTAAAAAGCTACTCAGCGATGCTGAGTTGCTCACCGATTACAAAGACTGCTCTAATTATTTTTATAAATGGTTACAAAACGAGTTTTCAAAACAACCAGTCGGTAATTTAATTAATGCCCGGGCTGAGTTTATCGATCGGTTACTAATAAAGCTTTTTCATGTTTATGATTTAGCCCATGAGCCAGATTTAGCCCTGATTGCCGTTGGTGGGTATGGCCGCGGTGAATTACACCCCTATTCTGATATCGACTTTTTATTACTTGTTACACAACAACCTAGTGAAGCAATTTGTGAAAAAATTGGTCAGTTTGTCACTATGCTGTGGGACCTTAATTTAGAAATTGGCCACAGTGTACGTACCATAGAACAAGCTATTGAACAAAAACGTGAAGATGTTACGTTTGCCACAAGCTTGCTTGAAAGCCGGCTATTGTTTGGCAATCATATAGAGTATGAAAAACTTAAAAATCATATCCTCGACACCCCTGTTTGGCACTCTGATGAATTCTTTTTGGCTAAAGTACAAGAACAACAACTACGCCATAAAAAATGCCATGGCACAGCGTATAACCTAGAGCCAAACATTAAAGAAAACCCCGGTGGTTTACGTGATTTACAAACTATCATTTGGGTTGCAAAAAAGCACTTTAGGGCTGAAACCTTACAAGAGCTTATTAGTCACGGTTACCTGACTCACGAAGAATACCAAGAGCTACTTGAGTGCTTAGAAAACTTATGGAATATTCGTTTTGCACTGCATTTAGCTGCAGGGCGATCAGAAAACCGCTTATTATTTGACCACCAACCACTGGCTGCTGATTTACTCGGTTTTGGTAGTGATGGCAAAGCGTCTGTTGAGCGAATGATGAAGCGCTTATTTAGAATAATGAGCCGTGTTCGTGAGTTAAATCAAATGCTATTGTCGTACTTTGAGCAAAGCATTTTACCGGAATCAAGCGAGCAACCGGTTATTGAACTTGACCGCAACTTTGAGCGCATTGGTCATCAAATAAGAGTTAAAAACCCATCAGTATTTTTTCGCCGCGATCAGCTCTTCGTCTTATTTGAGCATATTGCCGATAACCCAACAATGACGCACATTTATCCAAGTACCATAAGAACAATTCGCCAAGTGCGTCGTCGTCTATTAGGTGACTTACAAGATTACGCGGCCTGTAGAGAAGCCTTTCTGCGCCTTGTTAAACATCCCAATGGCATGGGTCGTGCTTTTACGTTAATGCACAAACATGGCATGTTAGCGGCTTATCTCCCGCAGTGGCGTAACATATTTGGACAAATGCAGTTTGATTTATTCCACGCTTATACCGTAGACGAACACACGCATAAACTTATCAATAATATTTATCAGTATTTTGATAAATCAAGTGCCAACAAATTTCCAATTTGTTGTGAAATTGTCACACGTATGGATAAACCCGAGCTGTTATATCTCGCAGGGATTTTTCATGACATTGCCAAAGGTCGCGGTGGCGATCATTCTGAACTTGGCGCTGTTGATGCCATTGCTTTTGCTAAGTTGCATAACTTCACAAACTCAGATGGTAAGTTAATAGCATGGCTAGTAAGTAACCACTTACTTATGTCAGTTACTGCGCAACGTAAAGATATAAATGATCCTGATGTGATAAAAGAATTTGCCACACGGATAAAAAACGAACGTCAACTTGATTACCTTTATTGCCTAACCGTGGCTGATATTCGCGCGACCAATGACAACTTATGGAATGACTGGAAAAATACGCTACTACGTGAGCTTTACTTACACACGCAACGCGCATTGCGATTAGGGCTTGAAAACCCAATGGATCAGCGCGACCAAATTCGCGATAAAAAGCATCAAGCAAAACAACGCCTACTTAATCATGGCTTTGGCGAAGAACAAATAGATTTAATTTGGGCCCGCTTTAAAGCAAACTACTTTACCGCATTCAGTGAGCAACAAATCTCATGGCACAGTGAGCATTTGTTAAAAGCTGATTTAAGCCAACCCAGTGTTGTGGTATCTAATGAAGCCATGCATGGTGGCACACAAGTATTTGTTTACAGCCCCTACTCGGGTGGTTTATTTGCCCGTTTAGTGAGTGTGATTGGCTCAAAAAAGGCACAGATCCAACATGCACAAGTACTTACCACCCGCGATGGTTATGTCTTGTTTAGCTTTGTAGTACTTGAAGTAAGCGGTGAGCCCATTGCCAGCGGCCGTGCGCAATCAATTAAACGCGGTCTAGATTTGGCACTTGCTGATCCAAGAAAGAAAATTCGTTTTAAAAAGAATCGCTCGCAACGCTTTAAAGATTTTAATATTAAACCAAAGATAATTTTACGTCCTCATCCGCGTAAAGATCGCAGTTTAATTGAAATTCAAGCCGTAGATATACCTGGTTTATTGACCAAAATTGCTGAAGTATTTCAAGCACATTTATTACACATACACGCCGCACGGATCACCACTGTGGGTGAGCGTGCAGAAGATTTCTTCGTAGTATCAAACAACGAATACCAAGCCCTTACGGACGAAGAACAAGCAAAAATTCATCAAGCATTGCGTAAAAAACTCAACGCAGAAACAGAATAAGAGGACCTTATGTCAGATTTAAAAACCATGATTGAAAACGCCTGGGATAACCGCGATAACATCAGCCCAAGCACAGTATCAAATGAAGTTAAACAAGCCATTATTGATGCACTTGAGCTGCTTGATAGCGGCGCTGCACGCGTTGCTGAAAAAATCAGTGGTGAGTGGGTTGTCCACCAATGGTTGAAAAAAGCCGTGTTACTGTCGTTCCGTATTCGCGATAACCAACCAATGCATGACGGCGTAAACCAGTTTTACGACAAAGTACCGCTTAAATTTAGTGACTACACGCCAGAGCAGTTTCAACAAGGTGGCATGCGCGTAGTACCAAATGCAGTCGCGCGTAAAGGTAGTTTTGTAGGTAAAAATGTAGTGCTTATGCCATCATACGTAAACATTGGCGCATACGTTGATGACGGCACCATGGTTGATACATGGGCTACTGTAGGCTCGTGTGCACAAATTGGTAAGAACGTACACTTATCTGGTGGTGTTGGTATAGGCGGCGTTTTAGAGCCGTTACAAGCTAACCCGACCATCATTGAAGACAACTGCTTTATTGGTGCACGTTCTGAAATCGTAGAAGGCGTTGTTGTTGAAGAAGGCGCTGTTATCTCAATGGGCGTTTACATCAGCCAAAGCACGCGTATTTACGACCGCGAAACTGGCGAAATCCACTATGGCCGTGTTCCAGCAGGCGCAGTTGTTGTACCAGGTGCATTACCATCAAAAGATGGTAGTCACAGCTTGTACGCTGCAATCATCGTGAAAAAAGTAGATCAACAAACCCGTGAAAAAGTAGGTATCAACGCCCTGCTTCGTTCGATAGACGAATAAATCATAGCTGTAAGCTTTCAGCCGTCAGCGATCAGCTGATTTGAGTTAATCGTAAGTTGGTATGAAGTAACACCCGCTCACAGATTATCTTAAGTTTAGAATATCAACTGAACTTTATTTGTATTAAAAAGCCCTAAGTATTGCTGTTTAGGGCTTTATTTATATTCGCTACTAATCACTCTTTTCAAAATTAACACCACTTATAACTTACCGCTTAAAACTTAAAGCTCCTCTCTACCACTTCGCATAGTGATCTTCGGTAAAGCCCCATTCGCCATTGAGTGTGATAACTTCGTCTGGGAGGATTATTTCACCATAGTAACGGCCGAAGTGTTGAGTAAAGTTGCTGGCGATGATGAGTAAGTTGGTTTTATCTTGGCGTTTACCAGCGGGTTCAAAGGTTAGATTTATAATACCGTCGTTTGAGCGTAGCCGCCATTTACTCGTTGCTTTAGCATTACCATAACGCTCAAATTGAAAATCGACCATATCAATTTTATAAAGCGTGCCATCGAGCCACAAGGCGTTTTCGGTAAAACCTGTTTCAATAACCCCTGCACTTAAATTTAAACCTAAACGGCGGCCATCGGTTAATATGCAGGCTAAACTCCCCCAGTTCCAAAATGTTTCTCGGCGCATGTAACCTGCGCTCCAATCTACACTTGCGAGTGAGTTATGCGTTTGAAGATCAAATAAACGACCACGCCACTTCACGGTTCCATCACATGGAAGCGCTGCGCTTTTCTGAGTAAAATGAAACCCTGTAAAACCCGCGCGAACACATACGGCAAGCGAATTGTAATTAGCTGACTCATCTATGTTGGCATTAATTTTAAGCCCTGATTTTAAATCAACTTTCACATTGCGTATGCGCGGATCATTCGTTGTCTGAATCACTACGCTGTTACGCCCTTTTTGAAAGGTAGCTTGCCCTGTATTTGGTGTCGGATCTATACACGTATTTAAAGAGAATAGGTTTATAAAGCTATATTCATCAAACTCTTGGGTGTTTGGGTCATATATGTATACAAAGCAATTGCTGGCTATTTTTAAGTCAACAATTGCTAAACCAATAATTAACTGACCACTGGTAAAACTAATAAACTGAAATTGATTAAATCTTAACTTTTTAAAAAGTGTATTACTGGGTTTACCCATTGCGCTACGAAGGTCAAAATCCATATAATTGATATTATCCACTCCATCTGGAAAAATACCAAAGTGGGCTTGTCCATGTTGATTAATCAACTCTTTTTTAGCCATGTAGAAAGCTTCCTTTAGTATCTAAAAATACAATCATTCGCTTAAAGCTTGCGCATTATACCCAAACCACCTCAAGATGCAGAATTCAGCGTTTCACAGGGACTTAATATCAAGGCGTTACTTTGCGAGAATGGTAGTCCATTTTAAGAAGTAACAACGATGAGAGTCAGTGCCTGTGAAACGCCCAAAGGGTTGGTTTAAAAGCGATTTATACGGCGTTAATGATTTTAACAATAGAACCACTATTACTTGCAATCAATGCCTTGCCTAAATCGCTTTTAATTCCAACTGAAACTTGTATATTGAGGTGGTTTGGGTATACAACCAAACCCACTCAGATCAATTTGTTTAATTTTCTCACCTTTATCACTTTGGCCGTTATACGTGATGATCAACGTATTTGCTTTTTCTTTAAATGTAAAAGTGCCAAGCCAGTCGAGCGTCACGATAGGTTGAAGTGTATAAAAACCGGTTGAATCGGTACATTGATATGAAAAGTAATGAGTCGCTTTGCCAAACGCGCCTACATCGGACGTATAAACACTAATGTTTCCTTGTTGTTTATAGTCGTCGGCCTGAGTTCCTACTACTACATACAATACACTAATCACAGTAAATAAAATAAACTGAATACCTGCCAAAATAAATATACCGACATCAACTACTTTTAAAAACCACGAACGCGGCGCATCTATATAAATTTGACAGCGGGTATGATGTATAAGAAAAAAGCCGCCCATAATCACAAGGGCTAACTTGATAGGTATTAAATACGCACTAAATAAATACATACTTTTTGCGCTATGCCATTGCAGGCCAAAGGCGGTAGGTATAAGTAAACTATCAATTAAAGGAGCTAATATCAGTAAATACGCGATAATGCGTTTTTTATCTTTAATCATTTATAAGCGTTGGTAATAAATCATGTTATTGAGTGTACAAATAAAAACAGCCAATAAAAAGCCCGCTAAGTTAAACCTTGCGGGCTTTTTATTATAACAATTAGTATAAGTAATTAATCGTCTTCAATGTTGTCTAATCCCTTAGTCCCTTCTTTAGCTTTAAGCTTATGATGTATCGCGGATTTTATAAGCATATACCCACTGATAGGCGCTGTGATCAATAAAAATATCGTGATCAACAGTTCTTTAACACTTATACCATCTTGAGTGTTGCTAAAAAACACCATAGCTCCAATGAGTACTCCAGCCATACCGAGTGTGGTCGCTTTTGTTGGGCCATGTAGACGCATAAAAAAATCAGGCATTTTAATAAGGCCAATTGAGCCTATTAAAATAAATGCGCCACCAATAAGTAATAAAATAGACACTACCCATTCACTGTACATACGTTTTCCTTATTCGATGATGTCGCCACGTAACAAATATTTACATACCGCTACGGTGCTTACAAAGCCGAGCATTGCTATCAATAGCGCTGCTTCAAAGTAAAGCCCAGTACCCATGCTCATACCATATAAAATGATCAGTGCTATGGTATTTATATACATAGTATCAAGCGCTAAAATTCTATCTGGTACTGACGGACCAACAACCAAACGCCATAAATTGAGTAATAGCGATAGGCCAATCATTGCAAAGACGATTAAGAACACCGTTTCTAACATTGAAATATCTCCTTCAGTGGCGCTTCATAACGTTTTTTAATTGTATTGATAAGCTCTTGTTCGTCATTCAAATCTAATACATGTATTAGTAAATAACGTTGCTTTGGCTTCTCACCTTTTGGCAGTGATTCTGGAATTGGATACACTTCCGCACTTACTGTTCCCGGGGTTAGCGATACAGTGCTTGCCAAAATAGTAATAGGCATTGAGTGGCTTAAATCTAAAGGAACTTTAACAAACGCAGGACGTAATTTTTTAGTCGGCCCTAGTATCAGTAATGCCACCTGTAGATTAGCAGTAATAATGTCATATAACACAATAATTAGCTGCTTTAGGGCTAACCCTGGCTTAATGATCAGTGGCTGTGGGACACGAAATGGAAATGTCGCCAATGGAATTAAAATAGCAAAAACCGTAGCCAATACTAAGTGCCCAGCAGATACACTATTATTAAGTAACAGCCATACCACAAACAATAGACCACTACGAAAAGGCGTTGGCAACCAACTAAAACGTGATTCTAAACGCATTATGAACCTCCCCCAAGTACAGTGTTAATACCACCGGTTATATCATGTAGCTGCGTAGCAGCAGCGATCATATATTCACTCACTGGACCACCAAATATAACTAATAAAGGCGAACATATTAATAAACCGATTACCGCAATGATTTGTAGTGGCTGGGCTTTTACGCCTTCAGTTAACTCACTATCTTGGTGTTTACGTTCCCAAAACAGACTAGTCCCAGCACGTGATAATGCCACCAACAGCGCAAAACTGGCAATTAAGTAAACAGGCCAAAACAACAGTGCTTTTTCACTATCTAATGCTGTTTTTAAAATCCACACTTTACCTACAAACCCTGAAAGTGGCGGCATGCCGATCACACTCAAAGCGGCAATAATAAAACAAGCACCTAGCAATAGAGGTTGTCCTACCGCTCGCCCTGCTGCAAAACGATCTGCGACTTTTCCGCGTTGATGAGAAATTAAATCAGCGATTAAAAATAATGCCGCACACACTAACGTTGAATGTACTAGGTAATACAATAATGCAGCAGTAGCATTAATATTTTGAATTGCCACTAAAGCCACCAACGTACCAACCGATACGATCACCAAGTTAGCGGTGAGTTTACGCAAATCTTGAGCTGCAATAACACCGATTGCACCCGCAATAATTGTTGCCACAGCTAATCCCCACAACCAAGGTTGTGCCATGTGGGCAAGTTGCCCTGCTTCATCGCCAAAAATAACCGTATATACGCGTAACATTGTATACACGCCTACTTTCGTCATTATCGCAAATAACGCAGCCACTACGGGCATTGCACTAGCGTAAGTATTAGGTAACCATAAATGCAATGGCAATAACGCGCCTTTGAGTGCAAAAACAACAAGTAGTAATAAGCCACCTATCTTGGCTAGGTAGACATCATCACCTTGCAACTGAGACATTTTTTGCGCCATATCGGCAATATTTAATGTTCCCAGTACACCGTATAAAATACCAAGTGCAATCAAAAAAACACTAGAGCCAATTAGATTTAAGCTAACGTACTGAATGGCTGAACGGGTCTTATGTTTATCACCGTCATGCATCAATAATGAATATGAGGCAATTAATAGTACTTCAAAAAATACAAATAGATTAAATAAGTCACCTGTTAAGAAAGCGCCATTAACACCCAGTACAAGGAAATGTACTAATGGGTGAAAAAAGCCTCCTTTCTCGTCATCACCTACACAGCTATATAAAGTAACAACCAAGCCTAAGAGTGAAGTAAGACACACTAATAACACAGAGACTAAATCAGCAACAAGTACAATACCAAATGGCGCTTGCCAATCACCAATGGCATAAACAATGATGCCTGAATGCAACACTTCCCATAATAAGAACGCACTCACTAACGTACTTAGAAAAGCCATAAATACAGAAGCTACACGACGAATTGGAATACTTTTTCCACACGGTGGTAGCAGTAAAATAACCCCAGCCAACATAGGTAATAAAATGGGCCAAGAAGCAATGTGCTGAATCATTTGTGCTCCTTATGTTCAATTTTTCCTAAGTGACCATCAACATGATCATTGCCTAAATCTGCACGGCCACGAATTGCAAGTATCACAACAAATGCGGTCATTGCAAAACCTATTACTATTGCTGTTAATACCAGAGCTTGTGGCAGCGGATCTGCATAATCAGCACCGGTACCTAATACTACTGCTTTATTAATAGTTAAACGCCCTGACGAGAATAAAAACAAGTTCACTGCATATGAAAGCATTGTAAGCCCTAATACAACCGGAAAAGTCCGTGCTCGTAGGATCAAATAGACCCCACAAGCGACTAATACACCAACGCATGATGCGTATAACAATTCCATTAAATATTTACCTCATTTTTTGGAGTATCGGCTGTTAATTTACCTAAACTGGCGAGAATCATTAATGTCGCGCCCACAACAGTCAAATACACACCTAAATCAAATATAATGGCACTTGCCAATTCTGTTTTGCCCACAAATGGGAAGTCAAAATAATCAAACCATGTTGTTAGAAAAGGCCTATCAAATGCCCAACTACCCAATCCAGTAAACATTGCGATAGCAATACCTGAGGCGATAATTTTACGGTAATTAACATCAAAGCGTTCAGTGATCCAAATAGAGCCGTGAGCCATATATTGCAAAATAAATGCAATAGCGGTTACCAAGCCTGCGATAAATCCACCACCAGGTAAGTTATGACCACGTAAAAAGATATATGCTGACACTAATAGGGCTAATGGTAATAAGCTTTGTGAAATACTTGCTAATAATAGTGGGTGGCGCTCACGTGCCCATGGGCGACCTTCGCTATCACTTGCTGGCATAAATAAAGGTAAGTTAGTAAGTACTTTATAAATACCTAATGCAGCAATACCTAATACCGTGATTTCACCGAGCGTATCAAACCCCCTAAAATCGACAAGAATTACGTTCACTACGTTTGTACCACCACCGCCAGTTTTAGCATTAGCAATAAAAAAGTCTGATATTGACTCAAGCGGCCTTGTTAATAACGCATAACAAATACTCGCTACAACAACTCCCATTGCAGAAGCAATACTTAAATCACGTATTACACGTAATGAGCTTGATTCTTTTGGTGTACGCTGTGGTAAAAAGAACAATGCTAGCATCAGCAGAATCACCGTAACTACTTCGACTGTTAGCTGTGTTAGTGCTAAATCAGGTGCTGAGAAACGTGTAAACGCCACTGACACCATCAACCCAACAATTGACAACATTAATAAAGATACCACGCGTGAGCGATGCCAAATTACGGTGCTAATTGCACCTATAATCAACAGCCCAGCGCCAATTGCATTATGAAAATCGATCGGAGTACGCGGCGCTGTGCCTGCCAGTGCTTCCATTTCGAATAATGGCCAACCCGCGCACAATAACACCACGCCTAACATTACAACAATGTAGCGTTGTAATGAGCCATTCTCTACACTGCGTACTTTATCTCGACTCCATTTAATAATGTTATAAACAAAACGTTCAAAAGTTTTCTTGGCATTTAATGGCGGCAATGACGCCTGGAATTTAAACAAATGTTTACGCTGAATATAAATAAACACGCCACCCACTACAGCCATCGCGCTCATAAGTAATGGTAAATTAAAGCCATGCCAAATTGATAATTTAAACTCTGGTGTAGCCTCTCCAAGCACCGCTAATGACGCCGCTGATAAAATACCGTCAACCACAAAGTGTGGAAACATACCGACCAATAAACACAACACAACCAGAATTTCGATTGGTACACGCATATAACGCGGTGGTTCGTGCGGTGTTTTAGGTAAATTAATTGGGTCACCATTAAAAAACACATCGTGAATAAAGCGTGCAGAATAAGCCACAGAGAAAGCAGCCGCTAGCGTTGCTAACACAGGGATAAGCCACGACATTGAGCCTAATATCTGTTGGTGTAGCGTTTCTGCAAAAAACATTTCTTTTGACAAGAAACCATTTAATAACGGTACTCCTGCCATTGCAGCGGCTGCAACCATCGCAAGAGTGGCGGTATAAGGCATAAAACGCCACATTCCGTTGAGCCTGCGCATATCACGCGTGCCAGTTTCGTGATCGATAATACCCGTGGCCATAAATAATGACGCTTTAAAGGTCGCATGGTTAATGATATGAAATATCGCCGCGACAGTGGCAAGCTCAGTATCCAAACCAAGTAACAGTGTTATTAAACCTAAGTGACTAATCGTTGAGTACGCCAATAGCCCTTTTAAGTCATGCTTAAATAAAGCGATATAAGCACCGACTAATAACGTTGCTAAGCCAGTCATGGCGACCAAGATAAACCAGGTATCAGTGCCCGCCAGTGCAGGGTAAAATCGTGCTAATAAAAAGATACCGGCCTTAACCATTGTTGCCGAATGTAAATATGCACTAACTGGCGTCGGCGCAGCCATTGCATGTGGCAGCCAAAAATGAAACGGAAACTGTGCAGATTTAGTGAAGGCGCCCAACAATACAAGTACTAATGCAAGCTCATATAAATCATGCGATTGGATCAACGCTTTGCTAGCTAAAATAACATCTAAATTATAGCTACCAACTATATCACCTAGCAATAACAAGCCACCAAGTAACGCTAAGCCACCTGCACCTGTAACGGCCAGTGCCATACGAGCACCTTTTCGCGCTTCAGATTTATGCCACCAGTAACTAATTAATAAAAATGAGCTGATACTGGTCAATTCCCAAAATAACCAGAGCTGGATGACGTTATTTGACATAACAATACCCAGCATTGCCGTCATAAACAGCATTAAATAGCTGTATAGCTTAGGCATTGAATCATTACTACTTAAGTAATAACGGGTATAAAAAATAACGAGTAAGCCAATACCTAGAATCATAAAAATGAACAGTAAGCTTAAACCATCTAAACGAAAGGCTATTTCCATGCCAAGAGCGGGGATCCACTGCGCGGTAAAGCGAATCGTCTCACCAGCCAAAACGGCGGGCGTATGATAAATCGCAATTGCTAAAGCGCACAGTGGCGCCATCATAGTAAGGCTCGTAGATTGGTTACGAGTCAATTTGCCGGTGCATGAAGAAATAACACTGCCAATTAAGGATAGCAAGGGTATCCAGAGCAAAGTCATAGTGAGAAACCTTTTAAAGTCATAAGAATATCAATACGTCGCTAGTTAATTTTAGTTGTGTACTGGTCATTGTGAATGGTTATTTATTTTTGCTTATTAAAACAATTATAGTGGGTATAGTTATACTGATCAGGGATCATTTTGTCTATAGTGAGGGCACCTACCCGCCGTTATTTTGAACAAATTTAACGTCGATTTTATATTATTTACAACTTTTATGCCTATTCGTTTTATTTATCATTTTATCTAAAAAGAAATTTTCTCTTCAAGCTGCGTGAAATAATCACCAAAACGTATCGGTTGCTCTGCTGGGTTTGCTATTTGCTTTAACCATAATTGCTGATATTGTTGCGAGAGTGGGATCTGTTGATATTGCATTATTGACCAATTTTCGCTGGGTTTATACGCTTTTATTGCTGTCTGACAACTATCACTTTGTTGCCAACCAATAGGCGGCGCCACTCCATTTGCAATAAATAAGTTTGGCGCTACAAAGCCTTTTTGCTGGCATAACCATGCTTGCTTAGTTGCTGGTAAAACGTACTCATCTTCAAAACCACTGAAATGCATGAGCTCATGTAAAAATAATCCGTAGTGACTCGCTGAATTTAGGTGCATGATTCCACCACTGACGTTACCTAAACCACTGCGTGTCATCATCACAATAAAGTCAAATCCAGTTGGCCATACTTTATTGTTAACAAGCGGCCGCCAATCGCATCGTGCTGCATGCTCTGGATGTTGTTGACAGTTTATTGAGTCCCCTAAGTAAATGGGTTTACTAAAACAAAAGCTTCCTGCTCTTGGTTGAGGTTCTATTTGATAGCGGGTTTTAAATATATTGAGTTGTGCTAAGCCTTGGCGATGATCTGTCATCATCAGCACATTAAACTCACAATGCGATTGTGCTTGTTGCTGTGCAAAAGATAATAAAAAACCCTCATGGCTTGCAAAGCGTTGATCAATACTCGCTGGCGCCGCACTATATTGTAATTTTAATTGCTCTGCTGCATCGCTTTCAGGCAACAACTGCAGCTGTGATAATGCGGTTAAATCGTCCCAACGCTCTAATTTCAGCAATAACGCACTGAGTTTACGGCGTTTATCAGCATTTTGTTGGGCAGCGCTCGCTCGCCAAAAAGGTAAGGCAGATTGCCCCTTACCATTTTTTAATAAGCGTAATGCCCAAACAAACTGTGCATCAGCTTCACCGCTCAAAGCTAATAAATATAATGTAGGATCGGGCAAAGAACTCAACAGGGATTTAAAATCATCAGCAAAGCGGTAATAGTTTATAAAAATCGAAGTCGGGGTATGTTTTACATGCCAAAAAGCAAGAGCGTGATGCTGATTCACCGAGCTAGGTAACCCTCCAAAGCTCAGTATAACAACAACGCTGATTAGCCATTTAACTAGCGTTATCACCAGCCATTAACTCAAGCTCTAAACGTGCATATTTATATTCAACAAATTCATGGACATTAGTTGCAAGTGTTAACCTAAAAAAGTCTGCTGCTTGATAATTAAGCCCTTCTGCTTGATACATTTTTGCAAGATAAAAATAAGCCTCACATAAACGTTGAGCATATTCTTGCTCTGACTTTACACCTTCGCTGATGGTTGCCAAAAAAGAATGTTCGCTCATATCACCTAAATACAATGAAATTAGCCCATAAGCCCACTGGCTATCGTCTAGTCCTTGTGCATTTGCTTTTAGATTTGCAAGAGCTTTTATTGGTTCATCATCAGCTTGCGCAAGATAAAGCCATAAAACACGATATGGGTCACTTGGTGCACGGGCTAAAAACTCAGACAGATCAGCCGATGCTAATACAGGTCTGTTTCCATAATAGAGCGCAATACCACGATTCAAATATGCATATTCATGCTGTTCATTGAGCTCTAGTGCAGAATCAAAAAGTTCGTAAGCTTTTTCATATTGCTGCATCAAGGTGTGGTGAATACCTAAAAAGTTATACACCTCAGCCAAGTTGGGCTTTAATTGTACAGCGCGATTAAAATCAATACGTGCCAGCGTCGGCATCCCTAAGCTATCGAATAATACTCCACGGTCGTAATATAACTTAGCTTGTTGTTCTGGCTCTAAATCAGTACGATTTAATAGCTCTGAGTAACGCGCTATCGCTATTTCACTACGAAAATCAGACGCTAAAGGAGCTGTAAAAGGGACGTTTACAATTGGCGTTGGTTCAGCTTGAGACGTTGACTGACAAGCGCTTAAAGACAAAACAGCAAACGATGCTAAAGCGATGTGTTTAAGTATCATTAAAATCCTTAATACCTAGATAAGTAGCAAACAGATAAGACAAGTGCTATCCAAAGAGGTTTCATTAAAGCATAAAAAAAGAGGCTATACAGCCCCTTTTTTATGCTATCCAGAGAATATCTGGATTAAATATCAACAATTAAGCGTCAGTAGGTGCGTCAGCTGCAGGTGCTGCTGATTCCATTGCTTCTTTGATACTTAGACGTACGCGACCTTGGCGATCTACTTCTAGTACTTTAACTTTAACTTCTTGACCCTCAGAAAGGTGATCAGCAACGTTATTTACGCGCTCAGTACTAATTTGAGAAATATGTACTAGACCATCTTTACCAGGAAGAATGTTTACGAACGCACCGAAATCAACGATACGTACAACTTTACCTTCGTAGATAGTACCTACTTCAAGCTCAGCTGTTAATTGCTCAATGCGGCTAATTGCATTTGCTGCGCTTTCGCCGTCAGTTGCTGCAATTTTGATTGTGCCATCATCACCGATTTCAATCGTAGTACCTGTTTCTTCAGTAAGTTGACGAATAGTTGCGCCGCCTTTACCGATAACTTCAGCAATTTTCTTCTGTGGTATCTTCATTGTGTAGATACGTGGAGCAAACATTGAAAGTTCTTCAGACGGTGCAGAGATTGCTTCGTCCATCACACCTAGAATGTGTAAACGTGCAGCTTTTGCTTGTTTAAGCGCAATTTGCATGATTTCTTGTGTGATACCTTCAATTTTGATATCCATCTGTAGTGCAGTGATACCTGCAGCAGTACCCGCCACTTTAAAGTCCATGTCACCTAAGTGATCTTCATCACCTAAGATGTCAGAAAGAACAACGAACTTCTCATCTTCTTTAACTAGGCCCATCGCGATACCCGCAACAGAAGCTTTGATTGGTACACCTGCATTCATAAGTGCAAGTGAAGTACCACATACAGAGGCCATTGAAGATGAACCATTTGATTCAGTGATCTCAGATACAACACGGATTGAGTAAGGGAACTCAGTCAATGTTGGCATTACAGCTGCAATACCACGCTTAGCTAGGTTACCATGGCCGATTTCGCGACGCTTAGGAGAACCAACAAAACCAGTTTCACCTACGCAGAACGGAGGGAAGTTATAGTTAAGCATAAAGTGGTTTTTGTGCGTGCCAGTTAAATCGTCGATTAACTGTGAATCACGCTCTGTACCAAGTGTAGCTGTAACAAGTGCTTGAGTTTCACCGCGCGTAAAGATTGCAGAGCCGTGAGTACGTGGCAATACGCCAGTCATTACGTCTAGTGCACGGATCATATCTGGTTCACGACCATCAATACGTTTCTCGCCAGAAGCGATACGGCCACGAACGATTTTCTTCTCTAATGAACCGAATACTTTACCAACTTCTTGCTTGTCTAGAGACTCGCCTTCAGCAAGTTCAGCTGTTAATACTGCAACAACTTCATCTTTAGCTACGCCAAGTGCTTCTTTACGAGCAACTTTATCAGTGATGCGGTAAGCTTCGCCTACTTTCTCAGCTGCAATAGCGGCTACTTTATCTTCAAGCGCTACGTTTTTCGCAGGTGCAGTCCAATCCCATGTAGGCTTACCTGCTTGTGCTTTAAACTCTTCAATTGCAGTAATGATCGCTTGAGATTGCTCATGACCATATACAACAGCACCAAGCATTACGTCTTCTGCAAGTACGTTAGCTTCTGACTCAACCATAAGTACCGCTTTATCAGTACCTGCTACCACTAAATCAAGTTGGCTTTCTTCAAGCTCTTTTAATGTAGGGTTAAGTACATATTCACCGTTGATATAACCAACGCGAGCAGCACCAATTGGACCACTGAATGGGATACCTGAAATAGCTAACGCCGCTGAAGTACCAATCATCGCAACCATATCAGGTTGGATTTCAGGGTTAACAGAAACAACAGTAGCAATAACTTGTACTTCGTTTACGAAACCGCTTGGGAAAAGTGGACGAATTGGACGGTCAATAAGACGTGCAATAAGTGTTTCACCGTCGTTAGGACGACCTTCACGCTTTAAGAAACCACCAGGGATACGACCAGCAGCGTACATACGCTCTTGGTAGTTAACTGTTAGCGGGAAAAAGTCTTGGCCAGGTTGCGCTTCACGCTTACCAACAACAGTTACTAAAACTGATGTATCACCAATGCTTGCTAGTACTGCGCCGTCAGCTTGACGTGCGATAGCACCTGTTTCGATGGTCACTGTGTGCTGACCTAGTTGGAATTCTTTAATAATTGCTTGCACTTAAAATGTTCCTTAAATGTGTTCTAATAAGTTTTCATCAAAGTACCAATTACAGTACATAATTGTATTCAGTTGGAAATCAATTAAGTACTACAATTGGCAATGATGCGAATAAGCGTAGACAAACCTTTTTATCTACGCGCGTAGTATATACCAAAGCCACATAAAAATGCGAGTCTAGCGACTAGATAATACAGACTCTTGATGTCACTTTACTTACACGTATAGTCCAGAAGTTATGATGGGGATTTCAACTTACTTTTCAAGCGTTTTAGGATAAAAGCAGCAAAATATTTGACAAATTTTAGGCACAAAAAAAGGAGCTAAAAAGCTCCTTTCTATGTAATCTAGTTCTTAGCGACGTAGGCCAAGTTCTTGGATTAACGCAGTATAACGTGCAATGTCTTTACCTTTAAGGTAATCAAGCAGTTTACGGCGAGTGCTTACTTTACGAAGCAGACCACGACGTGAGTGGAAGTCATGCTTGTGATCAGCAAAGTGACCTTGAAGCTTGTTGATATCAAAAGTTAAAAGTGCAACTTGTACTTCAGGTGAACCAGTGTCGCCTTCAGCGCGTGCGAATTTTGCAATGATATCGATCTTTTCTTGATTACTTAGTGACATAATAACTCCAAAAATAAAATTTAAAAGGTGTCTTAGCCGATCACTAATTCAGCCAAAACGATTAAGCGGGCGTATTCTACCAAGTATGGGGATAACTACAAGTTAATTATCCCCATCTATGGCTAATAGCCAGCTTTAAATAACAACTTTAGCTATTCAGGTTTTACGTAATCATCTTGCTGACTGGCAAGTCCACGCTTCACTTTTAAGTGACCATTAGCATTCGCTTCGCCTGTACCGATGAAAACACCATCAGCCAATACCTTAATTGAACCATCAGGTAACGCTATTGGTAATTCGACCGCCTGCCCGTGACTAAACACAGAGCCTTGCGCTTTCGTTATTTCAACAACCGGTAAATCAACTAACGCAGTATCAATTGGTAATAGCAACGCATCTAAATAAGTTGAAAGAACAATTTCTTCACTTTTCGCTTTTGCAAGTAGCGCTTCAACTTCATCCAAGGAGACCATTTTATCTGCCGGGTACTGACCAACAGCGGTTCTGTGTAGCATAATAACATGTGCTCCACAGCCTAAATTTTCACCTAGATCGTCTACGATGGTACGAATATACGTCCCTTTTGAGACGTGGGCCGTCATTTGAATTTCATTGCGCTGTTCATCAAATTCATCGAACGTTAAGCTAAACACATTTATTTTTCTGCATTTACGAGGTACTTCAATCCCTTCACGCGCATACTTATATAAAGGTCGCCCTTGATACTTAAGTGCTGAGTACATTGACGGGTATTGATCAGACTCGCCAACAAATGCGGCAATTTCTTTTATCAGTTGCTCAAGCGTCACATTGACATCTTTGGTACTGACAATTTCACCATCAGAATCAGACGTTGTAGTACGCTCGCCTAATTTGGCGCGCACAACATAGGTTTTGTCAGTATCAAGTAAAAACTGCGTGAACTTGGTAGCCTCACCAAAGCAGATCGGCAGCATACCCGTTGCAAGCGGGTCAAGAGCACCTGTGTGCCCCGCTTTTTGTGCAAAATAAGCACCCTTAGCTTGCTGTAATGCTTTATTTGATGAAATACCGTGTGGTTTGTTTAACAACAAGATACCGTCAACAGGACGGCCTTTACTGCGCTTTGCCATCTGTATTTGTGCCTTCTTCGCTATCTGTTTCGTCATCTACTTGATTAACGTCATCAACGCTATCAGCTTCGTCATCTACATGCTTAGCATTGTCTTCACGAATGATTGAATCCACTAAGTTAGAAATGCGCATGCCTTCCATCAGTGAGTTATCAACTACAAACTTCAGCTCCGGCATAATACGGGCGCGAATACGTTTACCCAATAATGAGCGGATGTATCCTGTTGCTTCGTTTAATACGTTAGCACTTTGCTTCGCTGCATTTTCATCTTCTATATTAAAAACAGTAATGAATACTTTAGCGTAAGACAAGTCGCGTGATACTTCTACAGCCGACACTGTCACCATGCCTAAGCGTGGATCTTTTATTTCACGTTGCAATATAACAGCAATTTCTTTTTGAATTTGCTGAGCAACACGATCAGTACGAGAAAATTCTCTCATTATACTTTACTCTAAAATTATAACTCATTGAGAAATATAAATAAGTTATTTAAATAATGGATACACAAATGGGGGCTAAGCCCCCATTTATAATCTTAGCTTACGAGCAATTAAAGAGTACGTTGTACTTCAACTGTCTCGAATACTTCGATTTGGTCACCAACGCGAACGTCGTTGTAGTTCTTAACGCCGATACCACATTCCATGCCGTTACGAACATCAGCAACATCGTCTTTAAAGCGACGCAGTGACTCAAGCTCACCTTCGTAGATAACCACGTTTTCACGTAATACACGAATTGGCGCGCTACGCTTAATCGTACCTTCAGTAACCATACAACCAGCGATAGCGCCAATTTTTGGTGACTTAAATACGTCACGTACTTGAGCAAGACCAATGATCTCTTGCTTGAACTCAGGTGCTAACATGCCAGACATGGCTTGTTTAACTTCGTCAATCAAGCTGTAGATCACGCTGTAATAACGTAAATCTAAGTTTTCAGTCTCAATCACTTTACGAGCAGATGCATCAGCACGAACGTTAAAGCCAACCACGATTGCGTTAGATGCTGCAGCAAGTGTTGCATCTGTCTCAGTGATACCACCAACACCAGAACCAACAATCTTCACTTTAACTTCATCTGTTGACAATCTAGTCAATGAATCAGAAATCGCTTCGATAGAACCCTGAACGTCTGCTTTAAGTACTACATTAACTTCAGACACATCGCCTTCAGTCATGTTAGTAAACATGTTTTCAAGCTTCGCTTTTTGCTGACGCGCTAACTTAACATCACGGAATTTACCTTGACGGTAAAGTGCAACTTCACGCGCTTTACGCTCATCTTTAACAACAGTTGCTTCATCACCAGCAGCTGGAATGCCTGATAAACCTAGGATTTCAACTGGGATAGAAGGACCTGCAGAGCGAATGTCTTTACCGTTCTCATCGCGCATTGCACGAACACGACCATACTCAAGACCACATAATACAATGTCACCTTGATTAAGCGTACCTGATTGAACAAGTACAGATGCAACTGGACCACGGCCTTTATCAAGACGAGATTCAATAACAACACCAGCCGCCATACCAACACTTGGGGCTGTAAGCTCAAGTAGTTCAGATTGGTTTAATACCGCTTCTAGAAGCTCATCAATACCTAAACCAGTTTTAGCAGAAATATGCACGTACTGTGTATCACCGCCCCACTCTTCAGGAATAACGTCTAGTTGAGCAAGCTCATTCTTAACGCGATCTGGGTCTACGCCTTCTTTATCCATTTTGTTAACAGCAATGATTAAAGGAACGCCAGCTGCACGCGCATGCTGTACTGCTTCTTTAGTCTGTGGCATTACACCATCATCTGCTGCTACCACTAAGATTACAATATCAGTCGCTTTAGCACCACGAGCACGCATTGATGTAAACGCCGCGTGACCTGGAGTATCTAAGAACGTGATCATGTTGCCATTAACATCAACATGATAAGCACCAATATGCTGTGTGATACCACCCGCTTCACCTGATGCCACTTTCGCTGAGCGAATGTAATCAAGTGTTGATGTTTTACCATGGTCAACATGACCCATTACAGTTACTACTGGAGCACGAGGCTCAGACTTACCATCTTCATGGCGGTCATTTAGTACTGTTTGCTCTAATTCATTTTCTTTAACAATGATAACCTTGTGACCCATTTCTTCTGCAACTAACTGTGCAGCTTCTTGGTCAATCACTTGGTTAATGGTAACCATGTCACCCATTTTCATCATTGTTTTAACAACTTCAGCGCCTTTAACTGCCATGCGTGATGCAAGCTCAGCGACTGTAATTGTTTCACTAATACGCACTTCGTTTTTAACATCAACAGTTGGTTTTTGGAAACCGTGCTGTAATGATGCTGGTGCTTTTAGCTTACCTTTTTTGCCTCTCGAAGGAGAAAACTTCTCTTTCGCTGGGGCTTTTTTCTTTTTCTTCGCACGGCGTGTACCTTGCTCATCACGAGCATCGGCAACATCTTCTGCTTCACGTGCGTAAGTTGAAGTCGTAAGATGGTGATCCGCTGTCTCTTCGCGTTTCTTACGTTCTTCTTCTTCTTTCTTCCAGCGTGCTGAGTTTTCTTCAGCTAGCTTTCTTGCTTCTTCTGCTTGACGTTTCGCTTCTTCTTCAGCTTTCTTCAATGCGGCCTCTTCTGCTTCTTTTTGCAGACGCTCAGCTTCAACGCGATCTTTCTCTGACTTAGCGCTTTGCTCTGGGGTCATCTGCTTCTGTTTTGCTGCACGTTCAGCATCTGCTTTACGTTTAGCTTCCTCTTTTGCTTTACGGTCAGCCTCTTCTTTGGCTTTACGCTCTGCATCTTGTTTTGCTTTAAGCTCAGCAGCTTCTTGCGCTGCCTTTTGCTCAACTTCACGACGAGCGGCTTCTTCAGCTGCTATACGTGCTTGTTCTTGCTCTTGCTCAATAGCGCTTTTCTTCACGTAAGTACGGGTTTTGCGAACCTCAACCTGTACAGACTTTGCTTGACCTGTAGAGCCAGTTACACTCAGTGTGCTTTTGCTCTTACGTTGTAAAGTCATACGTGCAGGGCCATCTGAGCCTGTGCCGCCATGTTGCTTGCTTAAGTGATCAAGTAACGTTGCTTTTTCAGCTTCAGTTACATTATCACCTGCTTGCTTAGTGATACCGGCTTGCGATAGTTGTTGAAGTAATTTATCAACAGTTGTACCAATATCCCCGGCTAGTTTTTCAACATTTACTTCTGCCATAGTCTCTAATACCTCCGTTAATAAATTACTCGTCTGCGAACCAACAAATATTACGTGCAGCCATAATTAGCTCACCCGCTTTCTCAGAAGAAAGCTCTGTAATATCTACTAATTCGTCAATACCTTGCTCTGCTAAATCTTCTAACGTAACAACCCCTTTGCTTGCCATAACAAACGCTAGGTGACGTTCTAACCCTTCAAGTGCTAATAAATCTTCAGCAGGCTCTGCACCTTCAAGGCTTTCTTCTGTTTTCAATGCTTTCGTTGTTAATGCATCTTTTGCACGCGAACGAAGTAAATCAACCATTTCTTCATCTAAACCATCAATTTCTAAAAACTCAGCAGCTGGTACATAGGCTACTTCTTCAAGTGTTGAGAAACCTTCATTAATAAGCAATGACGCAAAATCATCATCGATATCAAGGTTTTGTGTAAATAAGTTAATTAGCTTGTCTGACTCAGCTTCGTTCTTAGTACGCATGTCTTCAACTGTCATTACGTTTAATTCCCAACCAGTTAACTGGCTAGCAAGACGAACGTTTTGACCGTTACGACCAATTGCTTGTGCTAGGTTATCAGCTTCAACAGCGATATCCATAGAATGCGTATCTTCATCCATTACGATAGATGCAACTTCAGCCGGTGACATTGCATTGATAACAAACTGTGCTGGATTATCGTCATATAGTACGATATCAACACGTTCACCACCAAGCTCTGTAGACACAGCTTGTACACGTGCGCCACGCATACCAACACACGCACCAATTGGATCAATACGTTTGTCGTTAGATTTTACAGCGATTTTAGCACGTGAACCTGGATCACGTGCAGCGGCACGTAATTCAATCATCTCTTCGCCAATTTCTGGCACCTCAATGCGGAACAACTCCATCAGCATTTCAGGCTTAGAGCGCGTTACAAATAACTGTGCGCCGCGTGCTTCTGGTTTTACTTCGTAAAGTAGACCACGAATACGATCGCCTGGACGGAAGTTTTCACGAGGTAACATGTCATCACGGTAAATTACCGCTTCTGCATTATTACCTAAATCAAGCACGATTGCATCACGCGTTGCTTTTTTTACAACACCCGTTACTAACTCGCCTTCTTGATCTTTATATGCTTCAACTACTAATGCGCGTTCAGCTTCACGTACTTTTTGTACGATTACCTGTTTGGCCATTTGTGTTGTGATTCGATCAAACTTGATTGATTCAATTTGCTCTTCAACAAAGTCACCCATTTGTAGATTTTCATCTTCAACTTGTGCAGCTTCTAATGTAATTTCGCTGTATGGGTTTTCAAGTGAACCATCTTCAAGTACTGGAGCAATCTGCCAACGACGAAATGTGTCGTAGTCACCCGTTTTACGGTCAATTGCTACACGAACTTCAATTTCGCCAATATGTTTTTTCTTAGTCGCTGTCGCTAATGCGAACTCTAACGCTTCGAAAATCTTTTCTTTTGGAACCGCTTTCTCATTGGAAACGGCTTCAGCAACCAATAATATCTCTTTTGCCATGGGTAATGCCTCGCTTGCCCTATTCCTTCGCACTCGTATTAAAACTTTGCGATGATGTTCGCACGTTCAACGTTGCTCAGCATGATTAGATGCTCAGCACCATCACTTGATAGTGTGATCATATCACTGCTAACTGATACTAAGTCGCCTTTAAAATTACGACGACCATCCTGTGGAAGTTTAGTACGTACGCGTACTTCCTCTCCTTGCGCCTTCTCGTAATGGTCTTGTTTGAATAATAGACGATCAACACCCGGAGACGACACTTCCAAATCATATTCGTTTGTAATTGGGTCTTCGACGTCTAAAATTGCGCTAATTTGACGACTTGCGTCAGCACAATTATCGACTGAAATCCCCGCTTCATGATCAATGTAGACTCTAAGCGTAGAATGGCGACCGGCTTGCACAAACTCAAGACCATGTAATTCAAAGCCTAACATCTCTACTGACGGTGAAAGCATGGTTAATAAATCTTGCTCAAGTTTTGTCACGAAAATCCTCCATACAAACAAAAAAAGGGCTTATAGCCCTAAAATACTTAACTTATTCCTTGGTATAAAACCAAGTGGTGCAGATACAACAACGCCCCGAACCAAGCGGGGCGTCACACCTAAAGCATAAAACTGTGTGGCCATGGGCCAAGCTTGGTTGCGGGTAGCTAAAGGCCACCTGAATAAGCACAACTGCTTAAACGCAAAACGCGCATTACATAGAATGCGCGATTTCAAATCAGTAACAAAAAATCGCTACTCAAAGTTGTGGTTGCGGGAGCCGGATTTGAACCGACGACCTTCGGGTTATGAGCCCGACGAGCTACCAGACTGCTCCATCCCGCGACAACTAGCATCAAGTGTCCTTGATACATATTTAGCAAAAGTAAGCTAAGCTAAACAATAGCGCCTATTATAAAGAGGGTTGCTGTAATTAGCAACCAAAAACTAGTAAAGAAAACACAATCGAAATCCATGGGATAAACACTCACGATAAACAACAATTATTGCATAGCATTGCAATAATCAAACCCAGTATCGTATCTCTCAATAAACAATTAAAAAGCAAATATCATCACAGCGTTGAGCAATATATATGACGAACCAATTGATGCCGTGTGATTACTGTAAGCTAATCATTTCAGAATGAAGTCTATCGATCTGACGCTGCTCTACGTCTATTAATGTATGATACTTAGATGTTACCGCCTCCATCCTTCTGGATAATGAATCATCATAAGTCGCATCCGTGATATTCGTTGGCTGTTCACTTACCTCATCCTCAAGCGCTGATATTTGCTGGTTCATGTTGATTTGATATGTATTTATTTTTGCCTGATGCCTTTGCATCTCTCGCTTAATTGTCTGTAAACGAATAAATGAATCTATACCTTTACTCTGTGGCGTTTGTGTACTTTTAACATCACTGTTTTGGTTTTCTTTTAAATGTTTTTTTTCACTGACTAAACGATCAATGTCATGCTGTTCACGTTCAATTAACACAGTAAATCGTTGTGAAGCGTTAGTCATTTGATTTGCTATTGCAATATCCTTTTTTGCACCCGATAAGTTATTAAGCTGCGCATCAGATTGATTTACTAACGCTGCAATTATTTTATTCATTTTAACGCTAAGTGTATCGATCTTATCTTGATGTTGTTGGATCTGCGCGTCAATCTGTTTCAAACGAATATAGCTATCAATATCAGATTCCCCCGTTGCCTCCAGTATAACTTTTGGTGTAGGTACGCTTTTTTGTTCTTTTACAACAATAAACTCAGCATTTTCCCCGCATGGAAATTGACTAAATTCCACGACCCCTTTGTTCTCACATTTATAAACGTTGGCATGTAAAGGCCCCACGTAACAAAGGGTAATCAGGCAAGATAAAGCAATTTTTAATATTTCACTATGGTACTGACGATTAATCACAGATTACATTCCTTTGTTTGAATTTCTTTTTATACCACATTTATATACAAACAACCTCAAGATGCAAACTTCAGCGTTTCACAGGGGGTTAATACCAATCTGCGTAGATATGGGGGCGATTTAATCGCGGCGCAAAGTTTGTAACCTAGCGGGCTAAGTAAAAACCGAGCAACAAAGACTAGGAAGAACGCTTTGGCCAGCACGCCTTACATAATGAGATCCAATTTTAGAGGTCAATCGTATAAAAGTGTTTTAGGTTAAGTTTATGGCATATAAAATATTACGATTTATTTTTGGCGACCAGCTCAATGCAAATCACACTTGGTATAAAGAAGAAAACCAAGCGCAATACCTTTATGTCATTGCTGAATTAAAACAAGAGACTAATTATGTAAAGCATCATATACAAAAAGTCGCAGCATTTTTTTCAGCTATGGAAAACTTTGCCAGTGCCCTTAAAAAATCACAATTAAATGTGTTGCATTTAACCCTTGATGACACCCAACATGATGAGTCCATTACAACTCTTTTAAAGCGTTTAGCTGAGCAATACCAATGCCAGGAAATCCAGTATCAGTATCCAGATGAATATCGGCTATATCAGCAAATGCAGCAGTTAGAATCACACATATCTTTGAAAATAAGCGCCTGTGATAGCGAACATTTTCTATTACCTTACAGTGATATTAGCGCCCACTTTAAAAAAGATAAACATGTGAAAATGGAGTTCTTTTACCGCATGATGCGCAAACGCTTTAATATCTTAATGAAAGATGGCGCACCACAAGGCGGACAATGGAACTTTGATCAAGACAATCGTAATAAATTAAAGAAAGCCGACTTAGCAACAATCCCTGAACCTAAAGTATTCAGTAATGATATTGAAATTATTTTACGGCGAATTAATAATCATAAAATAAGTACACTAGGTCATTGCTCTTCAACTCTTTTATGGCCTACGAGTCGCAATCAAGCAAAACAACTACTAGATTACTTTTGCACCCACCTTTTACCTCATTTTGGTCAGTTTCAAGATGCCATGACGTGTCAAACATCACACAAATGGAGCCTTTATCACAGTCGTATCGCTTTTGCCCTTAACACAAAAATGTTGCATCCAATGCACGTTATTAACCAAGTGTTGAGTGAATTTGATAAGCGAAAAAATGAAATTAACTTGGCGCAAGTTGAGGGGTTTATTAGGCAGATTTTAGGTTGGCGAGAATACGTAAGGGGTGTTTATTGGCAAAATATGCCAGACTACGCGACTAAAAACGAACTAAATGCAAGACGGGCATTGCCCGATTATTTTTGGCACGGTAACACAAAAATGAACTGCATGAAGCAGGCAATCGATCAAAGTTTAGACACGGCATATGCGCATCACATTCAACGATTGATGATCACAGGCAACTTCTGTTTATTGACCGGCATCAAGCCTGATGACGTAGATAACTGGTATTTAGGAATTTATATCGACGCCATTGAATGGGTAGAAATGCCTAACACACGAGGAATGAGCCAGTTTGCTGATGGTGGGCTAATTGCAACAAAACCGTATGCTTCGAGCGGAAACTACATAAACAAAATGAGTGATTACTGTAAAGGTTGTCATTATAACGTCAAACAAAAAAGTGAAGAAACGGCCTGCCCGTTTAATAGTTTATATTGGCTATTTATGCATACCCACGAAGCCCGCTTATCGCGTAACCCACGCATAGGTATGGTCTATAAAAATTGGCAAAAGCAAAACGAAACTCAACAATCGGCAACTTTAAAAAGAGCGCAGTGGTGCTTAACTAATATAGAAAAACTCTAGGGCCTGTTGACCTTTGTGGATTGAAACTTATTCAATCTAGGGGCGATTTAATCGCGGCGCGAGGTTTGTAATCGAGCGGGCTAAGTAAAAACCGAGCAAAGCTTGTGCGTCCTGCTCACGCCCCTTACCTACATCCGTGTACCCCTAGGAAGAACCCTTTGGGCAGCGCATGTTTGGCATTTATACTGAGTTATCGCCTATGGGGAATAACCACACATCATTGACTCTGCCTTGCCTAAAAACCAAACACACTGCTGCAAATTCAACCTCGAAAGATAAACAGGCCTAGCACCAAAGTATCAAAATAGGTAATGTTGTTAATTTAATGTTTAATTAATTTGTCATTATAGTGTAACTACTCTACTTTTTAATATTAGTAATTACTTCACAACACTATGAGAACACGATGAAAAAACAGCTTTTAACAGCACTATTACTTTTAAGTACTAGCCAAGCTCAAGCGTTTAGCCAAGAAACACATAAGCGCATTGTTATTGATGCCGTAAATTATATGCAGCAGCACCCAAGTAGCACGGAATTTTTGGCGTTGAGTCGCTATGCTCAGCAAAATAATATGACCATAACACAACTAGCTGACGTACTCGGTCAAGCCGCCTATGATGTAGATGACTTTGAAGATACGTTTTTTTGTGGCGCAGTCACAGGTTCATGCGTACAAGCACCTGTCTGGGGAGCAGCTGAAAGTATTGTTAAATACACAAGCTATTGGCACTTTCAAAATCATACACAAGGTGCAGATCAACATGGTAACGACTTTGGCGGCTATAATTACCAAAAGCTGACTGTATGGGGCACTGTTGATAACCTAGCATCAGCGTGGTTAAAAGGTGACTACCTTGACGATGGAAAAGGAGGCGAGACAGGTTGGTTTAATGCTGATTCGTCAAAATATAATAGCTATGGTGTGACTGAAGCCAATTATAGAATCGACAGCGATTCTACCTATAGCATGTACGATGATTTTGAAGAAATGCCATTTCAACCCATTGATAACTTAGGTCAATATTGGTATCAAAGTTATTTACAAAGCGGGAACCCGCAAGTATTAGGTTTTGTTTTCCATACCACTGATTTACTGCAACCACACCATACCTGGACAACATCAGATCTAAATCATTCAAGCTGGGAAAGTTGGGTAAAAGACTACTACGATCAAGAAAAACTGAATGACACTGCTTTGATCACACAAGCAATGCAAACATTTTCAGCACTGGATATTAACAGCCAAGATGTTCGACCTTTACTAACACAAGGAGGAGCATTTTCTTATTCCCAAGGCGGTATTGTACTTAATTCAAAAGATCACTACGACCGTTTAGATACAGCAAAACAGGTTATTCCCCATGCTATTGCAATGGTCGTACATTTACTTAATCATGCGATGGTAGCTCGCCAATGAAAGGATTGACTACAATCTTGTTGTTACTATTAGGGGGGCTTTATAGCCCCTTAACAGTGGCATCATTTAACCAATATACTAATGCGGAAGTTCGCTTTATGCATCAAGTATATAAACAACATAATACGAACATTAGCATCAAAGAGGTTCGTACCCGCGTATTTGAGAACCAATTTTTACTACAGCAAGCTGAACAAAACATGCCTGAACTGATAGCACGTCAATCAGAGGTTGGCTTTAGTACGCAATATCATGTTGAGCGCTATTTAATGAACATATTTAACTCTCAACTGAGTTTATCTGGGCATAATATAAAAACGGTTAATTTTACGCAATACACTACCCAATGGCTTATTCAAGTATTAGCTAACTACCCAGCAGATGGTAAATATACTGCCGAACAAGTAATTAAATTACAGCGAACTAGTTTAAATAAACTGTTTGTAAACCCTATTACTCTTTATGATTTTATTACACCGCTATCTATGCAAGTACGCTTTAGACTACACCAAGGTGATAGTAATTTATTTAGAAGTGAAGTGCTTAAAAAGCGGCAATTTAATGCTGCTCTTTTAGCTGCAACACCACTACTTTTAAAAAAACGGATAAATATTGACCACTTGCAGGAATTAGCTAAAGGCGAAATTTTACGCCCTTCAATTCAAAGCTGGCTAGGTATTAAAAACATGATGCACGTACAAAGCCCTATTCTTGATAGCCTTGAGCAGCAAATATCTGACGAAGAAATTAAAATTTACTACCAAGCAAATAAAAAAAGATTTAAATATCTAAATAACGTTACTGCTTACGGAGTTGAATTTACAAGCCGAGAAGATGCGATTAAATTTAGAAAAGCGGTACATAACAGCTCATTCACTCAGGCATTAACATCTTTTAAGCAGCATGATATTTATGCTCAGTATCAAAATATGCTAACCCGTAAAAATAAAAGTAATTGGGTCATACAGTTGGCTTTTACACAAAAAGAAGATGAACTATCCCACGTGATTCGATCACCTGACGGTTTATGGGTGGTAATAATGAGCAATAACCACCACTATAAATATTTTACCTCAGCGGACGAAACCGTTATATACCAAGCTAAAAAAGCCATTGCAATACAAAAAGCAAAGCACAGTTATCAACAAAACTGGCTAGCTTGGCAACAACAAAATGCAATACTGTTATGAACAAAAAAATTATTTTTATTATTAGTGGCATTATTTGCTTAATTTTTTTAGCCGTGAATTTTTTCTCAGAGCATAAATATATCAATGATGTTACTGTATCGACACCACATATAACCCCGTCACTACCCATCACAAATATCAGTTTTGATTCAAAAGCACCAAGCAAAAACCAAACAGTTGTAAATTCCACTAGCAAAAGCCATATGGCAGTAAATACTATCAATAGCCGTCAGTCACAAACGCCTATAACAACACCTCATTATATACCCAATATAACAAAGAAAACCGTCAACGCAGCCAATTTTGAAGGTGACATATTAGATCATCAAGCTTACTTAGACTTTCATAACGAACAGCAAACACGGCTTGAACAACGTTTTGTTATTGCAGCAAAAGAAAAAATAGTAAAGCTAGAAAACCTACTTGAAAAAGGACGTCAACATGGACTCCCACAAACGCAGTTAAAAGAGGCTATTGATAAAATAGCCGTTCTAAAAAATATGCAAGCCAAGTTAGAAAGCAAAGGTAGCAACTGACCTAATACCCTTAAGTGCGCGCGGAGGTGAGCTTTACGCACAGAAAACAAAAAACCGCCTCAAAAGAGGCGGCTAAAAATAACATTAAATCAGGGGAAAAATAATATCAAAGGGCTGGTTATTTACCTTCTAGCAGGTTGCCACTGCCAATTTCAATCTTACGAGGCTTAAGTGCTTCAGGGATTTCACGCTGTAAGTCGATACTTAACAAACCATTAGCTAAGTCCGCACCGAGCACTTTTACATGATCACCCAATTGGAATTTACGCTCAAAGTTACGCTCAGCAATGCCTTGATGAATAAACTTGCGCTGTGCGCTCTCATCTTTATTGTCTTTAATGCCTGCAACTTTTAAAGTGTTGTTTTCTGACTCAATAGTCAGCTCATTATCACTAAAACCAGCAACGGCCATAGTAATACGATATTTGTCTTCATCGAGTGCCTCAATATTGTACGGAGGGAAACTTGGCTGCTTATCAGTACGAGCTGCCGCATCCATTAAAGATGCTAAATGATCAAAGCCGATGAATGAACGATAAAGTGGTGATAAATCTACTGTACGCATAATAATATCCTCATATTTAAGCGATATTTTGCAAGTGCTTTTCCATTGAACAAGCACAGGCAAAGTTTAATTAATAATATAAATTTCAATTACTTCTGTTTAATTGGGACCCATCAGGCGTCCTCACTAAACTATATATGGACGGCAAAATTGTTTTCAAGATTATTTTGAAAAAATATTTTATTTTTTCAAAACTACTTTTGCCTACTCAAATTAATAAGGGTGCGATGTTTACTTTTCAAGGTTAAAATAAACTGAAAAATTAATCACAGAGATAAATATGAAAAAAGTAAAAAGCTTGATGATCAACCTAATCATCATTGCTGTGGTCTTTTTTGCAGTTACAGCATATCAGCAGCGCAATTTACTCGCGACAAGCAACAGCCCTGCCCCGTATTTTAATTTACCCCTAGTTAATGACAGCGAGCAACGGATCAATATTGCGATGCTAAAAGGCAAAACCACCATCGTTTATTTCTTTGCACCATGGTGTACTATTTGTCGATACAGTATGCCGAATCTAGAATCTGTAACAGAGGACTCTAATATTAATGCAATTGGTATTGCGCTTGATTATAGAAACCCACAGGAAGTAGTTGATTTTGTATCAGATCTTAACTTAACAATGCCAATTCTATTAGGTGATCGCCATACTCAAAGCAATTATAAAATAAGCGCGTTTCCAACTTATTATATCATCAACGAACAGTTACAAATCACCGCACGCTCAATGGGGTATTCAAGTGAACTTGGCATAAAAATAAATGCTTTATAAACCACGAAACATTTTGTAACAGCTCCCTACATTTAGGTACATTTTCACAACATTTTTCTAAGCATTTATACGATTTTTATCTCTATCATACGTGGCAATCACATTTGTTCACAACCATGGAAGAGACATGATAGCCAACCAACTGCACACACTTTTTCGTTTAACACCGCTTGCCCTTTGTTTGCCACTTTTAGCGCAGGCAAATACTAATACATCAACAAATAAAGACACAATGGAACATATAGACGTTGTCTATAAACGCAGCAGTATCACCAGTGAAATAACAGAAAACACCGAAAAATTAGTCACTATGCCCGGCGCAATGGGCGACCCGCTACGTGCTGTTTTTGCATTACCAGGTGTAGTTGCTGCGGGTGGCTCAATGAGTGAGCCAGCTGTACGTGGTTCATCACCTGATGACAACCTATTTGAAGTTGACTTTATGCCTGCAGGCTATATCTTTCATGATTTTGGCAGCTCTATTTTTAATCGTTATTTAATTCAAGATTTCCAGCTTTACTCTGCAGGCTACGGTTCCAGCTATAGCAATGCCACTGGTGCCGTATTTGACGTAACACTGCGTAACCCAAAGTACCAACCGATTACAACCACACTGGATTTTACAATGTTTAATGCCGGTGTTTTTATGGAAGGACAGTTAACAGAAAACACCGCATTTTATTTATCAGGGCGAAAAAGTACCTTACCCCTATTTTTCTCAAAGGGTGAAGAGCTTGAAGATGACGATGGAGAGCTCAGTGGTGTCACCATCAACGATGCGCCTGATGATCATGACTATCAAGGAAAGTGGATTTGGGACATCAATGATAAAAATGCACTTACGGTATCATTTACAGGCGCTAAAGATTCAGTTGCAGCAGGTTTTAATCAGCGTGCCGAATTATCACTAAAAAATCCAGAATATCAAGGAGATGCTGATTTTATTCGCGAATTTACCAGCCAAAGTATTTTGTGGGATCACTTTAATAAAGACTTTAGTTTACGGTTAGGTATTGGTGCACTCGATCATTCAGGGCGATTAGAATACGGTAAACGCGCCACCTTGAGTGATGGTTTTTTTGAAGAAGAACAGGAAAAACAAATCACCTATAAAGGCCGCTTAAATTGGCGCATCAATAAAGCTCAGCAACTTGTATTTGATGCTGCTTATTTTGATAACGACACAACTTACAGTTACGATGGCTTTCAGTATCTTTGTACTGAGCTGGACCCTGATTGTGATTTAAATAAAGGCGAACGCATCACGGGGAAAGACAGCCTCGCGCTTGATAAATACTTTGTTGGTGCTAGTCATATTTGGGATATCAATGACCAATGGCAAAGTGAAGTTGGTGTACAGTATCAGAGCAATGATTACACCGATGAAGATTTTGTTATGCCACGCCTTGCGCTTACCTACTTTATTAATGATCGTAACAGTATTAACGCCAAATATGGCCACTATAACCGTATGCAAGATGTTGACTACATATTACCAGAGCATGGTAACCCTAATTTACGTTCGCAAACCTCAAAACATGGCAGTCTAGGTTTTGCACAAGAACTTGCGGGTGATTGGACATGGTCTGTTGAAGGGTATTATAAAACCATGGACGATTTACCATTAGCATTAAATAACTACCCTGATGCAGCAACGCTTTACAGCAACGATGTCACAGGGCGTGCTTACGGTGTTGACTTATTAATTAATAAAAATAAAACTGATAAATGGTATGGCTGGCTCGCTGTGAGCTATGCTAAAAGTGAGCGTACTGATCAACGCCAAAACATCACCCGAGACTATTACGCTGACACCCCTTTAGTCGTCAATATGGTGTTTAATTATCAAATCAGTGAAAAGTGGCAAGGTGGCTTTAACTTCACAGCACGCAGTGGTCAAACTTACACCCCTATTATTGGTGTAAAAGAAAACCCTGAATTTGAAGGCCGCTTTTTGCCCGAGTACGGTGACCCGTTCTCAAAACGTTTTGATGTATATCATCGCCTTGATTTACGCTTTGAGCGCACAACGGACTTCTGGGGCCTAGATGGCGTGTTAATTTTAGAGTTAATGAACGCCTACGGCCAAGCAAACACCAGCAGCATAGATTTAGATTATCAAAAAATCACCTCAACCAATGATTTGATCATAAAAGAAAGTGAAGATGACTTTGAAATGCGCCCGTCTATTGGTTTTAGCTTAACCTTTTAACGTAGCATAAGTGAGTCACTCCATGGCGTGCCCTCGAGTGACTCACTTATAATTGCTCAAATCATAAAACCTCAAATCATAAAAATAGAACTGTCCAATCGTTTTTTTGCACTGTATATTTTTATATCTAGTGATTAGTATCACTTTAAATCAAATCGAGGAGAGCGATATGTTAACTGTAATTTTTGGCCGTGAAGGCTGCCCATTCTGTGTTCGTGCAAAAGACGTTGCTGAAAAATTAGCAAGCCAGCGCGATGACTTTAAATACCGCTATGTTGATATAATCAAAGAAGGTGTTAGCAAAGCTGACTTAGAGCAATCAGCAGGCAAGCCTTGCCCAACTGTACCGCAAATATTTGTTGACCAAAAACACATTGGGGGCTTTACAGAATTTGAAGCGTACGCAAAAGAAAACCTCGGCCTTTACCAATAACTGTGTGTCCAATATGTTAACCAGCTTGACTTGCTTAAAAATCAAACTGGTTAAATTTCAATCAACATCAACCACATATAAATTAGTTGTAATTTATACAAGCATTTGCCTCACAAATCCTATACAATGCGCGCCTCTTTAAATTCGTTGAGGCGTATTAATGTCAGAACCAGTCACGTTTGAATCTCTAAATCTTTCTCCTGCAATCTTGAAGGCAGTTGAAGAGTTGGGTTACAAGACACCATCTGAAATCCAAGCTCAATGTATACCGTTATTGCTAGAAAGAAAGGACGTACTGGGACTAGCTCAAACGGGTACAGGTAAAACCGCAGCATTTGCACTGCCATTACTTAATAATATTGACCCGTCTGTGAAGCAGCCGCAGATCCTTGTACTCACACCAACCCGTGAGCTTGCGATCCAAGTAGCTGAGGCATTCGAACAATATGCTAAACATGTTCGTGGTATTGAAGTATTGGCACTTTATGGTGGCCAGAGCTACAGTATCCAACTAAGTGCACTTCGTCGTGGCGCGCAAGTTATTGTCGCTACTCCAGGTCGCTTAATCGATCATATTAACCGTGGCACTATCAAGTTTGATGCTTTACAAGCATTGGTACTTGATGAAGCCGATGAAATGTTACGTATGGGCTTTATCGATGATGTTGAAAACATCATGGAAAAAACACCGCGCGAAAAGCAAACATGTCTTTTCTCTGCGACTATGCCTAAGCAAATTCAAAACATCAGCAGCAAATATATGAATAACCCTGAACAGGTTCATATTTCTGCGCGTAACTCAACCGTATCATCTGTTGAGCAAGTGTTTTGGAATGCAAGCGTACACAAGAATAAAGCCATTGTTCGCTTTTTAGAAGCTGAGCAATATGAAGGCGCTATTGTATTCGTGCGTACTCGTAACGATACAGTACAGCTTTCTGAGTTATTAGAGCGCGAAGGTTTCTCTGTAGCTCCGCTTAATGGTGATATGAACCAGCAAGCACGTGAACGCACTGTAGATCGCTTAAAAAGCGGCATGTTGAACATCGTTATCGCAACAGACGTTGCGGCACGTGGTCTAGATGTTGACCGTTTAAGCCTTGTTATCAACTACGATATCCCACAAGATTCTGAAGCCTACGTTCACCGTATCGGTCGTACAGGTCGTGCTGGTCGTACTGGTAAAGCAATTTTATTCGTAAAACACAATGAACGCTATTTACTTAAAAATATCATGCGTCATACGAATTCAGATATTGCACAGGTTGAATTGCCTACAGCTAAAGTAGTTGAAGAAAAACGTATCGAAGCGTTACAAGCAAAACTTGCTATCGCACTTGAAAACAAAGATATTACCTTCTTCAATGAAGTAGCTATTAAAATGGCTGAAAAACTTGAACTTGCTCCTGAAGACCTAGCGGGTGCGTTACTGTGTTTAGCACAGCAACAATCACCAATTAAAGTTGAAGAAGTTAAGATTCAACCTCGTGAACGTAACGAGCGTAACGACCGCAACCCACGTAACGATCGCGGTGACCGCGGACGTCGTAACGAACGTGGCGGCGAGCGTGGTGGTGAACGCGCTGAGCGTAAACCTCGCGAACGTAACAGCCGTGATGCAGGCCCTATGGATACTTACCGTATCGAAGTAGGTCGTGAGCATGGTGTGCAAGTTAAGAACATTGTTGGCGCTATCGCTAACGAAGCTGATATCTCAAGCAAGTTTATTGGTGATATTCGTTTACACGATAATCACAGTACGGTTCAATTACCGCAAAACATGCCAAAAGATGTACTTGATCATTTCCAAAAAGTGTTTATTTGTAAACGTCCAATGGGCTTAACAATTACACAAGATCAAGGCCCTGCTGAACCACGTGGCGAACGCTCTGAGCGTCCATCAGGTGACAGAAAGCGCACTGATGGCCCTCGCGGTGATAAACGCAGCGGCCCTCGTAAAGAACGTCGCCCAGTAAGCTTCACAGCTAAATAAGCAACGCGTCTTTAATAAAAAAACCTTGCCATGTAAATGGTAAGGTTTTTTTGTGTCTGGAATAAAGTAAAGTTAGTAGAAGGAAGTTAGCGAGAATAAAGTTTTAGAGAAGTTACACCGTCAGTTTTAAGCCTTAAGCGGTAAGCGGTAAGCGGTAAGCGGTAAGTTGTAAATTGTAAATTGTGGTTGTTCCATATTACTTAATGGACAACACTGCTCACTTGTATCTTATTAAAAACCAAGAAAGGGGTTTACCCTCTCCCCAAAAAAACATTTCTTCCATTCATTTATTAGTATGAAGGTTAACGTCCCTATTCATTTTAATCCTTTATTAATGTGACTACTTAATTAAATAAAACCTTACAAGTCACACTCTTTATTATTCTCCATGCTCTATATAATGTTAATACTATTGTAGAAAAGACACGCATTCGCTTTCCATATTAAAAAGCGAAGAATATGGCTTATCTTAAAATTATGAAACAAAAAAGCCCCATCATTCTCATGGTGGGGCTATTTTTTAAATGATTACTCCAATATCTAAGGCGCTACGGCTGGATAAACATAACTTGCGTCTATTCCTAGCGGTAAACCAAGTGCCCAGTAGCCGAGTAAAAATAAGCTCCAGCCAATCATAAAGGCGATTGAGTATGGCAGCATCAACGCAATGAGCGTGCCGATTCCGGTGCCTTTGACATACTTTTGGCAGTAAACAACAACTAGCGGAAAGTAAGGCATAAGCGGTGTAATGATATTAGAGCTTGAGTCTCCAACCCTATAAGCTGCTTGCGTTAGATCGGGTGAAATGCCCAACTGCATTAGCATCGGCACAAATACAGGACCTAGCAGCGCCCACTTAGCTGAGCTTGAGCCTACAAATAAGTTAACAAAGCCTGTTAAAAAGATGATGCCAACGACAGTTACAGCACTGGGTAATTCCATCGCTTTTAAAAGCTGCGCGCCTTCAATAGCCAGTAATGCACCTAAGTTTGATTTACTAAATGCGGCAATAAATAACGAACAGAAGAACGCCATAACAATATAGTACGCCATGCCATTCATGGCTTTACTCATAGCATCTATCATGTCTTTGGTGGTTTTAAACGTGCCGACTGTAAAGCCATATACAGCACCCGGGATCCAAAAGAGTAAAAAGATTAACGGCACAATTGACTGCATTAAAGGCGAACTAAAATTAGTAAGCGAGCCATCACTGCTGCGCATTGCAGAATCTGCTGGTGCTGAAACAAACGCTAACAATGCAAGACCTGCTATCATCACGCTACTTGCAATAAAAAAGGCACGTTTTTCATCACTGCGCGCATCTTCAAATACGGGTAAGTCTTCTTCTGCGCCATCAACTTTTGTTTTTTGTAAACGTGGTTCGATAATTTTATCAGTGATATACCAGCCTACTAATACGATAAACAAACTTGACGCCGATGCAAATGCCCAGTTATTTAATGGGTTTACCGTCATTGTAGGGTTAATTATTTGCGCTGCACTTTGCGTAAAGCTTTGTAATAGTGGATCAATTCCTGATGGAATAAAGTTAGCCCCAAAGCCACCACTTACCCCTGCAAATGCGGCTGCAATACCGGCAAGAGGATGGCGTCCTGCAGCGTAAAAAATCACACCCGCTAATGGTATAACCAATACATAACCAGCATCGGTTGCTGTATGGCTAACAATAGCAACTAGGATAATCGAAGGAGTTAATAACTTTTGCGGAGTTACTTTAAGCATTAGCTTAAGGCCAGTATTGATGAAACCTGAATGTTCAGCAACACCTACACCTAGCATAGCCACTAATACCACGCCTAACGGTGCAAAACCTGTAAACGTTTTTACCATAGAAGATAAAAAAGTGGCCAAAGAATCACTTGCCAGCATGTTGTTAATTATAATGGCTTCACCAGTACGTGGATCAATGGCGTCAAAACTTACGCCAGAAAACCACCATGATAAAAACCAAATTAATAACATGGCAAACAAAAATATAATTGCCGGATCAGGTAGCTTATTACCCACCCGTTCAACAAAGTTTAAAAATCGAGCAACAACACCTGTTGGCATTGCCACATCATTATTATTATTCATTTCGCTTGTTCCCTAGAATTAATACTTTGCTACATTACCGTAAATGCCGCTTTAGGTAAATTTTAAGTAAACATAAAAATGCGTTTTTAGGGACGGAATTATAAAAAAGCACAAAAAAACGGCAAGATTGCCGTTTTTATTTCTGTTACCTTAGAACAAATTATGCGAGCGCTTTTACTTCTTCCCAAATTCTCACAACCAGTGTTTTGTCATCTTCATTTAATTCGCCATTGCGATACGCTTTTACTAAGCTTTTTTCGACCGTCTCGTTGAGTTCTGACACTTCTAAGTTGAGCTCTTCAACTTGCGCATACCCTACTGCCAAATCAAAGTGACCGCGTAAATAACCACCGGCAAAAAGCTCATCATCAGTGGCTTTGATCACTAAGTCGTCAAAATACTGCTGGGCTGCATCTATATAGCTTACTAAACTCATTACTTACTTCTCCTGATTTTGCAGTGTGTTAGCCATTAATCTTGGTGGCCTACTGCATACATAATATGGTCGTTAAATCCGCTTGTAACACGAATATAACCGCTTAATTCATCATCCAACTCAGTATCGCCAGTATCGCTAATGAGAGGACGGCCATTTAAAGCCTGTAGTTTGGTTTTTGTTGCCACCACTATAATGTTGTGTGTACCAACCGCGCGAATAAGCGCTGGACTTAATTGTTGGTTACCGCGACCAAAAATATGACCTTGACCACCGATAAGCGTGATCACTAACTTGGTTTTTCGATTTTTTGTTAATTCAAGTAGCTTTTGTGCAGTAAGGTCGCGCCCAATCAGCTGCTGATCTTCGACCAAGTCGACACCTAATAGCGTGTTTTCAAGGCCCATCTCTTGCATCACCGCTTCAACTGTTGAGCCACTGCCCATAATATAGAGCGTGTCTTCTTCCATTTCACTCACAACATGTGCGGCTATATCAGCCAATACAAGTTCATCGGTTTCTTTGCCACCATTTTTTACAGCTTGCACATAACGCACTTCACTCGGTACTTGCATTTCACCATAACGTTTTGCTTTTACTGTGCCTTGGCGAAACGCATCTTCGTCAATATCCATAACATCGGCATCACCAAGAGTAACAAGTTCCCCTTTAACCAGCATTTCAACTACACGCCCTGCTGCTTTTGGCGTAATAGCGTACACACCTGAATGAATTTTGCATCCTGCAGGAATACCAAGCACAGGGACATTGTCTTCAACCGCATGACAAATATTACGGGCGGTGCCATCGCCTCCAGCAAATAAAATAAGATCGACACCTAATTCTAATAATGCTTTTGCAGCCTGCTCTGT
Source organism: Pseudoalteromonas neustonica (assembly GCF_001653135.1). Taxonomy (GTDB): domain Bacteria; phylum Pseudomonadota; class Gammaproteobacteria; order Enterobacterales; family Alteromonadaceae; genus Pseudoalteromonas; species Pseudoalteromonas neustonica. The sequence goes on along the minus strand of NZ_BDDS01000011.1, from coordinate 18,318 downwards.
GTCCACAGAGGTAGTAACATGTTCACTGTAATAAATAACTTCAGTGGTAAAGCCAAGCTCTTTGGCTGTATGCTCGCCCATTGCACCATTGGCAGTATAAACAGTAAGCTGGTTCTGATAAGGTGTTAATACTTCCAGTGCAGCTTGAGTTCGTAAATTTGCTTTTGGTTGCGCCCCAAGCTTAATCGCTTTGGCTGCAGTGTCAGCACCATCACTGCCTTTGAGCGCCACACTACCACCTAAACCCGCAACAGGATTAACAATTAATCCTAATTTAAACGCCATTACAAAGCTCCTGTGGATGTTGCCATAAAAACTGCGCCGTACTCAATGGCCACGGCGTGTTATAAAATTTACTTAATGCGTTTAAAAGAGCACTAGTACGCGGATTAAAACCATCATCTAAAAACTGGATTAACTGCTGATGCACACGTGCTTGAAAATCAAAACGACATGTTTGCTCACCATTTAAATTATCAACAGAGACATTAAAATCAAACCCCGCCGCTGCGCTTAGTGCCCACTCTATTGCTTGTGGTTTAACTTCAACAGATTCAAATTCAGCTTGTTGAGATGCATCTCGCCCGTCTGGGCAATACCAGTACCCATAGTCTTCTAAAAGCCTGCGTTTATCACCCGCGACTAACCAATGCGCAATTTCATGCAGAGCACTGGCGTAAAAGCCATGGGCAAATACGATTTGATGATATGACGTATGCTCGTTAGCAGGCGTATAAATAGGCTCATGCTCACCTTTTACTAAGCGCGTATTATGGCTTTGATAAAAAGTGCTATCAAAAATAGAAATTAAATCGGCGATTTGATGCATAAAAACTCGATAACTCACCTTGATATAATACTGCTAATGCAATTAAAAACGTGGCGAATTGTACTGGCTTTTCAAAGGAAAGTAAAAAGCCATATAGGTTAGCAAAACAAGTTAAACATCAACGCCAGCTTCATCACATTCGACAATATCTGTTTCTGTTAGTGCTTGTTTTATCCAGCTTTGTAATACTGGGCAATTTATCACTTGCTCAGTATAGCGAGTTGCCGCTTCGGATAAATTAATTTGATAAGTTTTTAAGCGCAGTACAATAGGCGCGTACATAGCATCAACAATACTAAATTCACCGAATAGCCAAGCATTTGGGTAATCGGCTTGTTGTTGCGTAAAAATTTCATCTATACGTGTTATATCATTTTTAGCAGTATCAGATAGCTCAACAAAACGAGTTGCACGAATATTCATTGGCATTTCATTACGTAACGCTATAAACCCTGAATGCATTTCGGCGCTTAAACTACGCGCTTTGGCTCGCTGAGCTATATCTTTCGGCCAGGCTGAACCAGCTAGATAAGCATCGTTGATGTATTCACAAATTGCGAGAGAGTCCCATACGTGCAAACCACCATCTATTAATGCGGGAACTTTTTGCACATCAAATCGAGTACTAAGTGTTTTATAAAACTCAGGAGTGTCGAGTACCAACTGCTCCTCAGTAAAATCCATATTGAATTTACTCATTAAATACCACGCTCTAAGCGACCAGGTAGAATAGTTTTTATTACCGATAAATAATTGCATTTTAAAATCCTGTTTGTAGATGAAACTCAATATACCTACAACTGTGCAATAACTCATCAAAACTTTAATCCTAATAAGCTTATTTTAGTTTTCAATCCCCTTTGCTTTTAACTGTTTAGTTATATGATTTTTTAACAAACGCGTATTACGAGTGTTGGCCTTGAAAAATGCATCAAAAATATCCCCAAACACAGGCACTAGCCCACCTATAAAATCTATAGCCATATTGAATAGAATACGTAGTTTAATATGCCAGCTTACGCCTAATTTTTGAGCCTCAAATAATATATAGGTCGATAGAATTAAGCCTGCTACATCTCCAATAAAAGGTACAAGGCCAATTAATGCGTCAACCCCGAATTTAAAATTGGTAAAGGGGATTCGGATGCTGCTATCGGTTATCTGACTAAAACGCTCTAATCTTGCAAGTGTTGCTTTTTGTTTAGTTTGCTTAACTTGCTCTGTATTTATATAAGTAGAATTTTGCATAGTAATAACCTCCAAAAAAATTATACAAATGTGAAGTTGAACTAATCCTGAAAGCTGTATTTAAATTGTAAAAAGCAAAAAAGCGCGTTTAACGCGCTTTTAGTTAGTAATACTTATTGTGTTATAAATACCTAAACTGAGCCTTTAATTGGCCCATGTTCGTGGTTTACATGTGGGTTTTGACCGCGTTGGCGTAGCAAATGATCCATTAAAGTAATAGCCATCATCGCCTCAGCAATCGGGATTGCACGAATGCCTACACAGGGATCATGGCGGCCTTTAGTGATCATCTCAACCGCTTCGTTCTCGGTGTTAATACTGTTACCGGGAATAGTAATACTCGATGTTGGCTTAAGCGCAATTGAAGCAATGATATCTTGCCCTGTAGATATACCTGCAAGTACGCCACCGGCATGGTTTGATGTAAAACCTTCAGGTGTAAGTTCATCGCGGTGCTGCGAACCTTTTTGCTCTACCACATCAAAACCATCACCTATTTCAACGCCTTTGACTGCGTTAATGCTCATTAGTGAATGCGCAAGCTCTGCGTCTAGGCGGTCAAATACTGGTTCGCCTAAGCCAACCGGTACGTTTTTAGCAACCACTTTGACTTTTGCCCCCACTGAATCACCTTGCTTTTTAAGGTCGCGCATATATTCATCAAGTGCGTCTAACTTGCTTGCATCTGGGAAAAAGAAAAGGTTATTTTCAACTTCATCCCAATCGTAATTTTCGGCTTTAATTGGCCCAAGTTGACTTAAACACGCACGTACTTCAATACCATGAAATTGTTTTAGGTATTTTTTAGCTATTGCACCGGCTGCAACGCGAATAGCGGTTTCTCGTGCCGATGAACGACCACCGCCGCGGTAATCACGTAGCCCGTATTTATGCCAATAAGTGTAATCACCATGACCTGGGCGAAATACGTCTTTGATTTTTCCGTAATCTTTTGAACGTTGATCGGTGTTTTCAATCAGTAAACCAATGCTAGTGCCCGTGGTTTTACCCTCAAATACACCTGAAAGAATTTTGATCTGATCGTCTTCACGGCGCTGCGTTGTATAACGGCTTTGTCCTGGTTTACGACGATCTAAATCGATTTGTAAATCGGCCTCTGTGATTTCAAGGCCTGCGGGCGTACCATCCACAACACCGCCTAAGGCAACGCCGTGGCTTTCGCCAAAGGTGGACACTTTAAATAACTGCCCAATGCTATTACCTGCCATTGCTTTCCTCATTCCTAATGACTACTGAGAACCGAGCCTAGGGCTCGGCTTTAATTTTAGTGTGATCAGTCAGCAAAATACGCTACTAATTGTTTTTTACTGATCACAAATACGCCAAGACCGCCTTGTTCAAATTCAACCCATTCAAACGGCGCACCTGGGTAAAGTGCATCCATATGTACCATAGAGTTACCTACTTCGACAAATAACAAACCGTTATCAGTTAGATGCTCTGCTGCATCGCTCAATATAGTACGCGTTACATCTAAACCATCGTGACCAGATGCCAAGCCTAGCTCTGGTTCATGGTGAAATTCGCGAGGTAAATCAGCCATGTCTTCTGCATCAACGTATGGCGGATTTGCAACGATCAGGTCATATTTTTGTCCTGGAACGCCACTAAATACATCTGATTGAATCGGTAATACGCGATCACTTAATTGGTAATCTGTGATGTTGATATCAGCCACTTCAAGGGCTTCATAAGAGATATCAACCGCGTCTACTTGTGCTTGCTCAAAAGCTTGTGCCAAAGCAATAGCGATACAACCCGACCCTGTACATAAGTCTAAAATGCGGTTGACTGATTCTGGCTCTTCAAGCCATGGCGTAAAGCGGTTATTAATAAGCTCTGCAAATGGAGAACGAGGGATCAATACACGCTCATCTACATAAAACTGCATATTCGCAAACCATGCAATATTTGTAAGATAAGGTACTGGTGTACAGTCGTTAATGCGTTCTGCAATCAGACCCGCTAAGCGATTTTTTTCGGTGCTAGTTAAGCGCGCATGCATCAACTCTTTTGGTGCATCTATTGGTAAGCTTAATGCTGGTAATAATAAACTGACCGCTTCATCCCAGGCGTTATCTGTACCGTGTCCAAAAAAGATACCACTGCTGGCAAACTGACTTGTGGTCCATCGTAACCAATCGTGTAACGTTGAAAGTTCTGCCACAGCTTCATCTAAGGTTGCTTCTTCTATTAGTAATTCGCTCATGTGTGTTATCTGCCTGCTACTTTCAAAATTATTAATCCAACCGAGGCCATCATCGGCCTCATGATTGCCCTACTTATTGTAACGCCTTTTAACTCGATTTTTTGCGTTTTTTTGTTTAGACTGCCGCTATGAAAAAAGATCCCCATTCAAACAGCCCTATTAGCACTGATGACATTGACTTGTTTCGTCAAAGTATCAGTGGTGCGCGCGTTTTTAAACAAGACACTCACCGCTTTACCAATAAACCTAAAGTGTCACAAGCTAAGCAATTTGCCCAGCAAAAAAAGCAACATCAGTCAGAATTTTTCTTCTCTGATGAATATGTGCCCGATATTGATACTAATGGCACAGTTAATTATGTTCAAGATGGTCAAGATCGCTTTTTAGCTAAACAGCTACGCAGAGGTGACTTTGTGCCTGATCTCACACTCGACTTGCACGGATTAAATAAAGAAGTAGCCAAAGATGAACTCGCGGGGCTGCTTCATGAGTGTAAAAAGAAACATTATTATTGTGCATGCGTTGTGCATGGCATTGGTGGGCATATCCTTAGGCACAAAGTACCACAATATTTAGTACAGCACCCTGATGTGATAGCAATGCACCAAGCACCTCTTGAGTATGGCGGTAAAGGCGCAGTACTTATATTAATAAATTTACCGCAAAGCGATGAGTTTAGACGTTAATTAACCCATATTAAGGCCACTGGTCAGTGCATATTTTTTCGATTATCTTTCCACTGATCTTTCTTGTTTTATGTGGGTTTATTTGTAGCCGCAGCACATTTTTGTCGCAAGGGCATGTTGAAGGCTTAAGTAAATTTACTTTTTATATTAGTGTTCCAGCATTTTTATTTTTAAACATGGCTAAAGCTGATTTACAAAATAGTGTGAGCTTGTATGGCTTTTTGAGCTTTTATATCCCCGTCATACTTATCTTCTTACTCGCGTTGGTAATTGATCGCTTTTATTTATCTAAACAATCTCATTATGAACGCCATAGCGTGTTTGCTTTGGGCAGTAGCTACTCAAATACCGTGTTAGTCGGGTTGCCCATTATTATTGCAGCCATGGGCGATCAAATGATGGGGATCATTTTTATGATCATTACCTTTCATAGTGCGCTGCTGTTTACCTTTACTTTTTTAATAAGCGCCAAAGGGAGTAAGCACGCTTTTTCTTGGTCAAAATTTGCTAAAAACATGCTACTCAATCCTGTGGTCTTAAGTATCAGCAGTGGCATAGCAGTTAATGCAGCTGGCATATCACTATTTGATAATTTAAACACAGGTTTAACGCTTTTAGCTCAGCCAGCAATCCCGTGTGCGCTTTTTGTGTTAGGGGCTAATTTAGCATTTTACAAAGTAGCTGAAAATTGGCGCGGCGCCATTATTGCCTCCATACTAAAGCTATTCATTTTACCCAGCTTAGTATTTTTAATAGGTAAAACAATATTTCAACTCCAGCCTGCACTGTTAAATGTGCTGGTATTATTAAGCGCATCACCTTTGGGTGTAAATGCGTATTTGATTGCTTGCCAAATAAAACAGCATCAAGCTACGCTGGCAAGTACCGTCGTTATTTCAACGGTATTAAGTGTATTTAGCTTTAGCTTTTGGTTATCAGTATTATTATAGCTTTTTATAAACCGCCAGCGACATCAATAAAACTACCTGTTGTAAAAGACGCTTGATCAGACGCTAAAAAATAAATTGCAGCAGCGACTTCTTCTGGTTGCCCACCTCGACCCAACGGCAGTTTATCCTTAAGACGTTCTACGCGATTGACTTCGCCGCCATCACGGTGCATATCGGTGTAAATAAGCCCAGGTCTAACTGAATTCACTCTAATTTTTTGTCCCGCAACCTCTTTAGCTAAGCCAACGGTTAATGTATCCATAGCCCCTTTTGATGCAGCATAATCAATGTATTCGTTTGGAGAGCCAGTGCGTGATGCAGCCGATGAAACATTAACAATGCTGCCGCCATTGGGCATGCGCTTAATAGCTTCACGACTACATAAAAAGGCGCTAGTTACATTAGTAGTCAATACCTCATTTATACGTTGTGCATCCATATCAAGTAACCGCATTTGTGGCTTTAAAATACCCGCGTTATTAACAAGCACTGTGAGCTTACCAAACAGCTTATCCAGCGATTGAAACATAGCAACAACGTCTGCTTCTTTTGATACATCAGCCTGCACTAATTCTGCGCGCCTTCCCACGCGGCGTACTTGCTCTGCTACTTTTTCGGCGCTTTGCTGATTGGCTTTGTAATTAATGCATACATCATAGCCATGGCGTGCAAAATAAAGTGCAGTCGCCGCGCCTATGCCTCTGCTGGCACCTGTTATAAGCACTACGGGGTTGGCTTTCATTATCAGTCCTTTTATACAACGAACACCCGTTTAAATTGCTCACACACTAACGGCATTGTTTCACTGCGTGAAAAATCAGTGCCAGCAAGTTCACGCTGGTAGTAAGCCCAATGGACTTTTTGCCAATAAGCGAGGCTTTTATCACCCTCACCTTCTAAAGCGGCGTACTGTGCAGTGATTTCATTATAAGGTATTATGGCGACATGTGTGGTTTCGATAATACCAAGGGGGTTGCCTTGCCAATCGGTGAAAATATTTAAATCACCAGCGGTAGGTAACGCTTCGTTATTATGCTCAAACCAATAAAGTGATGTTGTGGTGGCTGTTTTAATATTTTGTAGCACTAAATTAGCGCAGTCATTAGCATCAATTTCATTATCGCAAAAATACCACGCTGGCAGTGTTTGCAATGAACGGCCTGTTGCTTTATTAAAAGCACAAATTAGCCGTTCAATAGCATGCTGATTACTTAAGTGCGGCAACAACTGAAATCTCAACTAACAGGGCATCACGCGCCATTTTAGCTTCAACACATGCACGTGCAGGTGCATGCCCTTGTGGTACCCATGCATCCCAAACCGCATTCATATTAGCAAAGTATTCCATACTTTTTACATAAATTGTGGCGCTGAGCATATGCTCTTTTGAGCTACCAGCTTCATTTAAAAGTAACTCTACTTTATCAAGCATGGTTTGCGTTTGTTCAGTGATGTTTTTTTCAGCATCAGCACACACTTGGCCACATAAATAGACAGTGCCGTTGTGTTTTACGATGCGGCTCATACGCGCACCAGTTTGAAGACGTTCAATTGTCATGGGGATCTCTGCTAAATTAATTTGGCACTAATTTAGCAAATTTGGGACTGAAAACAAGGTATGTATCCCCAAACCAGCTCAAGATGCAGAATTCAGCGTTTCACAGGGGCTTAATATCAAGGCGTTACTTTGCAAGAATGGCACTCCCTTTTAAGAAGTAACAACGTAGAGAGTAAGCGTCTGTGAAACGCCCAAAGGGTTGGTTTAAAAGCTAAACATCAACGTTACTCGGTGCATGAATGCTTAAATATTCGCTTTTTTGACGACTTTCATCATAACTAAGCACCGCAACAGCCCCCGTATTAAAAATTGGCATATTACCAATGCTTAATTGATCGACTAAATAACTCACAATTGGCATATGAGCAACCACTAGCCATGAATCACACTCAGGGTGCATCGCAATGAGTGTTTCAAGATAATCGGCGGCCACTTGTGGATTTGCTTCAGGAACAATATCACCACAGGTTTCTTCAAATAAAAAGCGGTTATGCTTTTTAACCTCTAACGCCGTTTGCTGAGCACGTATATAAGGGCTCACTAATAAGCCCGTTGGTTCATGTGTTGCGTGCAACCATAAACCCATTTTTTCAGCTTGCTGTTGACCAATCAAAGTCAAATTTCTACTTGCATCGTCAGCTTGCATCGGTGTTGCTTCGCCGTGGCGCATTATTAGGATTGTTTTCATAAAAAATCAACCGATTAAAGAATATAAAACAGTAGCCAGTTTGCCCGTTTGTCCGCTATATTAAAACAACGTCCCACCTATCGCTTATGATATTCAGGAAGAAATAACCAAGCTCTATAATTGCTGTCCTGAAGATATCATCTGTTGTTAACAAGTAAACGCTAAGTTTCAGGAGCATCATTTGAATATCAGCCGCAATGATAACAGAACATACCACTCCCTCACACTGGACAATGGTCTAAAAGTACTGTTAGTGCAAGATAAAGATTCAACCAAAGCCGCCGCTTCGATGGCTGTAAACGCAGGTCATTTTGATGATCCTCTTGATAGACAAGGGCTGGCGCACTTTTTAGAACATATGCTTTTTTTAGGGACAGATAAGTTTCCAGAGTCGGGAAGCTTTGGTAATTTTGTATCTCAAGCTGGTGGTAATACCAATGCATGGACAGGCACTGAACATACTTGCTATTTTTTCGATATTAACGATCAAGAGTTCGAACACGCACTTGAACAATTTAGCCGTTTTTTTATCTCGCCATTACTAAGCCCTGCTGAAACTGAAAAAGAGCGCAATGCAATTGATGCAGAATTCAAACTAAAAATTAAAGACGATGGCAGACGCATTTATCAAGCCCACAAAGAAACCGTTAATCCAGCTCACCCTTTTTCCAAATTTTCAGTTGGTAATCAACAAACCTTAGCTGATCGTACATTATGTATCAGCGACGAACTTAAAAGTTTTTTTGAACGCTATTATCAAGCCCAGTGGATGAGCCTTGTTGTATGTTCAAGCGCAAATATTGCGACCATGCAAAATTGGGTCACGTCTTTATTTGGTGCTATAAAAGGCCAAGCAGTTAAAAAGCCAGTTATTGAAGCGCCACTCTATCGCCCGCAAGATTTGTCTAAAGTGCTGCATATTGAACCACATAAACATATGCAAAAGCTCATAGTAAGTTTTGCCATGCCTAATATTGATGATTTTTATCGCCATAAAACAGTGAGTTTTATTGCTCACTTACTAGGGTATGAAGGGCAAGGGTCATTATATTCAACCTTAAAAGAACAAGGCTGGATAAACGCACTTTCTGCTGGTGGCGGAATTAATGGCAGTAACTTTAAAGACTTTAATATTAGCGTGGCGCTAACCGATGAAGGCATTGAATACTATGAAGATATTGTTGAAATGATATTTGAGTATATTTGCTTAATCAATCAAAATGTCGATAAGCTGCCTCGTTTATATCAAGATAAAAAAAATCTCTTGCAAATTGCATTTGATAATCAAGAAAAAGCCCGTTTAATCGACTGGGTCAGTAATTTAAGTATCAATATGCAACATTATGATGAACCCAATTACGTACAGGGTGATTATTTAATGGTGGGCTTTAATGAAAGTGCTCACAACATGGCGATGCAATGGCTAACACCGCATAATATGCGCTTGGTGTTGATCCACCCAGATGTAGAGCCAGAGCATAAAACTAAGTGGTATCACACCCCTTACCGTGTTGAGAGCATTTCAACGTGCTGGCTTGAAGCCTTATGTGAAATAAATACACCATTACCAGAAATGCTACTGCCAACTGCAAACCCATACTTAACAAAAGAAGTTACTTTACACGAACTAGATCAACCACAGCCGCACCCTCGACTATTAGTAAAAGAACCTGGATTTGACTTTTGGTTTAAGCAAGATAATACATTTCGCGTTGCGAAGGGTCATTTCTATTTAGCTATGGACTCTGACTTTGCCGTTAAAGATATAAAACACATGGCATTAACGCGTCTTTTTGCCGATTTATTTATGGACAGTGTGGCTGAGCAATTTTACCCCGCAGAGCTTGCAGGGCTTAGCTATCACTTAACGTCCCATCAAGGTGGATTAACACTGCACACCGCAGGATTATCATCAAGTCAATTAGAATTAGTCGACGAATTACTTAATGCATTATTTAATGTCAGTATTTGTGCAAAGCGCTTTGCTGAATATAAAAAACAATTGGTGCGTCATTGGCGAAACAGTAATCAAAATAAACCTGTAGGGGAATTATTCAGTGTGCTTGGCGCTAAAGTTATGCCGTGGAACCCAGAACCAGAGCAGTTAGCAACTGCACTTAAAGACACCAGCTTTCATCAGTTTAATTGCTTTAGAAAGGAGTTTTTTAACGCTCTGCATGTGGAGTCATTTTTACATGGCAACTGGCGAGAAAGTGACGCGATAGAATTTCAAAAGAAAGTAGCGCAGCATTTGGCAAAGTCAGCCACGATTGCTGATTTAACACGCCCATTATTTGAGATAGATAAAATTACACGCACTCAGTTAGAGCTTAACTGTAATGATCATGCCATGGTCATTTATTACCAAGCCCAAACTGATGAGGTCGCTGAAAAAGTAAAAATGATGGCTCTAAACCACCTTATTAATCAAGATTACTTTAACGAGCTACGGACAAACCAACAATTAGGCTACTTAGTTGGCGCAGGTTACGCACCATTTAATACCCGCGCTGGTATGGCCTTTTATGTACAATCACCCGATTACTCAGCATTGACACTATTAGAGCGCCACAATGAGTTTATCGCTAAATTTTTAGCTACATTGAGCCAATTAGATGAACAGCAGTGGCAGCAGCAAAAGCACGGGCTAACAACTCACATAGCGGAAAAAGATAAGAACTTACGTCTTAGATCACAACGGCTTTGGCTTGCTATTGGAAACCAAGATCACCATTTCCATATGCAGAAAAAATTACTCAACGCCCTAAAAGAACTGACTTTAGCGCAAATGATCATCTATATTCGTTCAACATTTGATGATAATAGACCAAGATATGAACTATTGAGTGTACCCAAAATGAAAAAACAGACAAAAGAGGCTGTTTATTCTCATTCTCTTTGACACTTCATGGCGCTTCATTTAAATTATCAAGTGCTAAATAAAGAAGTGCATAATGATAATAAAAAAAATAATACTTAAAACATTACTGTTCATCATATTTATTCTCAGCTATAGCCCACAAAGCTATGCTGAGCAATCTCTTGATCAACAAACCTTAATGGTCTATTTACCAAGCGCCTTTGTTGCGCTGGTTTTACCGTACCTGCTATTTACCATATATAGACTGCGCCGTTCCCGAAAGCAACTGCGGTTGTCAGAACATCGTTTAAAAAGCACTGTAGAAGGCAGTGGAGACACTTTGTGGGATTGGAATATAAAATCTGGCTCAGTGTTGAGAATAAATGATAAATACATGATGGATAAAAACGCCACCAGTGATTTCCCTCCTAATAAAACTCTTATTCACCCAAATGATGTTGCAAATGTCGCTCTGTTATTAAAGCAGCACTTTGCTGAACAAAGTGCATTTTTTGAAGCCAGCTACCGTATAAAAGATAGCTTAGACCGTTGGCATTGGGTGCTTGATAGAGGAAAGATCATCGAAAAAGATGGCAACCTAAATCCATTGCGCATGACTGGTACTGTGCGTGATATCACCCAACTGAAATCCACAGAAGCACGTCTTAACTTATTTGCAAAATGTGTTGAGTCGCTTACTGATGCGCTCGCAATTTATGACAAAGATTTTAATTTAGTTGATTTAAACCCTAGCTTTTTAAGTCAATTTGGGGGAAATCGCGATAACTACCTAAACAAACCTTTTACTTTGCATGGCTACGAACAAAGCTATATAGATGAAATAAAAAATACCGTAAAACAAACAGATCACTGGCAGCAAGAAGTAAAACTACGCAATAGCGAGCGCAAATTATTACCGATTGAAATTTCAATTGATGAAATAAAAAACGAACAAAATCAAATATGTAATTACGTAATCGTTTACTCTGATCTTACAGAGCGTAAAAAAGCCGAATCACAATTGCATAACTTATCAAACCGCGATCGGACAACCGGCCTGCCCAATCGAAACTTATTTTTTACTAACTTAAAAAAGTTAGCCAGACAAAATGAGCACCATGCTTTACTTGTGTTTGATTTAGATGATTTTAAAAAAATTAATGACTCATTAGGCCATCAACTTGGCGACAGTTTATTAGCAAAATTAGCAATGCGCTTAAATAAACTAACACGAGAAAAAGATGTTTTTTATCGCTTAGGCGGCGATGAATTCGCTTTAGTTATGTCTGGTACAAACGATATCCACACGATTACCCGCATGGCAAAACAATTTTTAGCAGCCATAGCCACTCCATTTAAAATGGCTGGTCATGAACTCGTGATCACTTCAAGTGTTGGTATTGTATTATTTCCTGAAGACGGTAATACCCCTGAACTGCTGCTTAAAAATGCCGATACAGCCATGTATCACGCAAAAAAGAAGGGCAATAGCTACCTGTTTTTTAATGACACGATGAATCGTCAAGCAGTTAAACGCTTACAAATCGAAAACCTTATGCGTTTTGGTTTAAAAGAAGATCATTTTGAAGTGTATTATCAACCAAAAATGAACATTCGTACTGGAAAGTTCACTGGGATGGAAGCATTAGTGCGCTTTATCACCCCTAAAAAAGGGATAATTAGTCCTGGTGTATTTATTCCAATAGCAGAAGAAACAGGACAAATAATTGAGATTGGTGAAGTAGTATTAAACAAGTCATGCAGAGATGTAAAAGAATGGTTAGATGCTGGTTTATTCAACGGTCGTGTTGCCGTTAACCTCTCAGCTAAGCAATTTAGTTTACCCGATTTAACCACCCGCATTGACGTTATATTGCAAAAGAATGAGCTCCCCTCATACTTTTTAGAGCTCGAAATTACTGAAGGTACGGTAATGGATGACCCGCAAGATGCCATTTCAATTATGCGCTCACTTAGCGCACGGGGAATTCATTTAGCTATGGATGACTTTGGAACTGGTTATTCATCACTGGCGTATTTAAAACAATTTCCGTTAAACACATTAAAAGTAGACAAAGCATTTATAGACGACATGAAAACAGAGCGTGGCCGCAACATGGTTGACTCAATTGTAACGATTGCTCATAACCTTGATCTCCATGTGGTTGCTGAAGGCGTTGAGCAAGCAGACCAAATCACTATTTTAAAAGAGTTAAACTGCGAAACCATGCAAGGCTACTATTACTCTAAGCCGCTCTCTAAAGCTGAGTTTACTGTTTTTTTAGAAAAGCAACAAAGTGAATCCGCACTGAGCCTTGTTCATCAAGCTTAAGGCAGCCAAATACACGCTTGCCTCCCGTTACACCGTAAAAGAGCACGTCGATAATGTAAATTAAATAAACACCACGCTACAGGGCCTAACAGCCCTGCAAGGACTATCCAACGCTTTACTGGCATGCCTTTTTTAATCACTTCTAAATACATAATAACAACAAACACAATACTGATTAAAAAATAAAGCAAACCAACAACACCATTCAGGTCAAAAATCAGGCGGGCAGTTTAACCAAAGCTCAAATAAATTTAAAGTGTTATGCTAGGGCGTGTTGACCTTTGTGGATTGAAATTTGTTCAATCTAGGGGCGATTTAATCGCGGCGCGAGGTTTGTAACCTAGCGGGCTAAGTAAAAACCGAGCAAAGCTTCCGCGTCCTGCTCACGCCCCTTACCTACATCCGTGTAGGCAACAAAGAGTTAATCGCCCCTAGAAAGAACCCTTTGGGCAGCGCATGTTTGGCATTTATACTACGTTATCGCCTATTTATGGGGAACAACCACACGACATAGGCTCTGCCTTGCCTAAATACCACACAGTCTGCTGCAAAATTAATCACGAAAGATCAACACGCCCTAAAAATGATGGCGAAAAAAAACCAGCCAAAGCTGGTTTTAAATTACTACGCTATACCTATTTCATTAAAGTGGTGAGGTTTGACTCTCTCACTTTAATAACGTTGGTATGTCTGATTTACTTTTCAGCACGGCCCATAAATTTTTGTTCTGCGGTATTAATACGAATGCGGTCACCCGTAGAAATATGCTCTGGCACTTGAATGATCAAACCCGTTGATAGACGTGCTGGCTTTGAACGTGCGCTCGCAGATGCACCTTTAATTGATGGGTCAGTCTCTTCAACCACTAATTCAACACTTGATGGTAAATCTAAGCCCACAGGTGCGCCATCAATGACTATAACGTGAACACCTTGCGTTTCTTCGTTCACGAATAAAATTTCTTCGCTGATAGCCTCTTTATTCAAGTTGTATGGCGTATAATCTTCGTTATCCATGAATACATACTCTTCACCATCGATGTAAGAGAACATTGACTCACGGCGAATTAAATCTGCCAATTTAAGCATATCGCTATCTTTGAATGTTTCATCAACTTTACTGCCCGTGACTACATCGTATAAACGCATACGATACAAACTACCGCCAGCACGGCCTTGCGGTACAGATCTAACAATATCTTTAACAACTAGCACGCGGCTATTAAACTCTATAGCAGTACCTTTTTTAACTTCACTCGCCTTAGGCATTAGTGTATTCCTATAATTTATAAATCCACAGGAACATACCACGAACTGGGTATTCTTCAATAGAAACAAAGCAACTTAACGATAGTTTTTGTGCAATTAAACAATCAAACGCCGCCTAATGGCGGCGCTGATTATAGTTTAGTCAATCTTAAAAGCGTACTTTTACACCTGCAGATAACTCACCAACATCATTTTTTGTCACTTTATAATAGGTGTATTTAAGTAGTAGCTCGGTATTTTTATATACCGAATAACCTAATGCAGCACCTGCGTACGGCTTAGTGTCATGCTCTTTATGCTCTAACATCGCACCTCCAGTAATACCGCTTTGTATTTCATACTGATGGCGGTATGCACCTAAAAATAACGTTGCACTTAATGACTCTACTGGCTCAAAACGATAGCCAATCTCAGTAGCAATCCCTTTAGGAAGAACTGGTACGTAGCGTGAATAGTCGATGTGAACACCATCGGGGTTAGTTGTATCTGCCGTTAGCTCAACACGTCCTTGCCCTAAATCAATGTATCTTAAACCAACCTGCCAATTTTTAGTCAGATCATAATAAACACCCAGCGACCAGCTTGTATCTGTATCATCCACTGATATTAAATTTACGTCGTTATCTGGTTTAGCTAATGCACTTTTTGCTTTAGCTTGTCCTAAGGTCCCCTCTATCGACCATGTATCAGCCATTGCACTAGTACTCAACAAACAACTTGTGGTAATAATTGCAAAACCTGGTAGTAGTGACTTTCTACGGCTAATAACAAGCACTGAAATCAATAATAACCCTAAGCCTCCCATACTGCCTCCTGATGATTTATTACTAATGGCAACTGACTTAACTGCTTTAACAGTGACTTCAACTTGCGCCGCTGATTTAGCTCCTTTACTATCTTTAATAGTGTAATCAATTGTATCCACTCCTTCAAAGCCAACTTTTGGTGTGTACTGCAATGTACCGTTTACATTAATTGCTGTACTTCCTTGCATGGCTTTTGCGTTTACAATAAATAACTCATCGCCATCTATATCTGTATCGTTACGAAGTACGTCAATTTCTATTGATACTTGATCGTTTGTTGATGCCGTATCAAACACTGCAGTTGGTGCATTATTAGTTACAAGGTTCACTTTAGCGGTGCTATTTGATGTACCACCTTGTCCATCACTGATACTGTACTCAATCGTTGCAACACCAACAAACGCTGCAGGCGGAGTATAAAGCAACTGATTTTCAACAATACTCACTTCGCCAAAATCAACGGTTACACCAGTAAGTGACAGTGAATCACCATCCAAATCTGTATCATTTTTTAATACATCAATTGTAATAGATTCACCTGCACCGATCGTTACCTCATCTGGATTAGCTTGCGGTAATTGGTTTGTGGAGCGAACAACTGCTACGCCACCTGGGTCAACAATAGAGCGGTTTGCTTTTCCATCATCATCATTTGGGCCGCCATCAACAATTTGTAGTTGTACACACCATGACCCTTCAATTAGCCCTGTGGTCCATTCATTACTGCGTGGTGGTGGACAATAACCTGGCTCGCCTGCCGCCGAGAGTATTTGGTTCTCGCCTGTTGTTACAAAATCAACCCACTCGCCTTCTTTTAGCTTTCTATAAACCGAGTTTTGCGAAATTGGGTTTCTTTGTGGCAGCACAATACTGTAAGTATCGCCTGCATTAGGTAAACCTGAGGCGATAAAGTCAAATAACCCGCCAATATTTACCGCATCATTATCTGCTGGCAATTCACTATCGAGCAATTGTACACCACCGGTTGCATTTTGTGAGACCGTGATCCCTTTTCTGATGCAAACGCCAGGTTCACCTTCAACCAAGAACTCATCACTATCTTTGGCTTGCTCTTGCATAACATTACATTCACTGATGGCATCAAGGTAATCAGGAATACCGTCATTATCGCTATCGCTGTAACCTTCTTGATCGTCTGGAATTAAATCTCCATCGGAGTCTTGCTCTGTTAATGTTGCAAGAGCCTCAATAACCTCAACATAGACTTCTTTGGTTGTTGATAAACGAGGTTCACCATCATCTTCTGCCGTTACTGATACTTTGTAAACACCCGCAGTAAGAGACTGTGTTGAGAAAGTAAATTCACTCTCATTCGTACTGGTATTGATAAGCTCATTATCAATAGATAGCCAACTCAAGCTAACGTTATCGTTTGGATTCACATCCTCGACAAGCCCTGTAATGGTGACAAGTTCCTCACCGATAGTCACCAACGATCTACCTTGCCCACCTTGATGAACAGATGTTGTAATTGTTGGTGCTACGTTATCTTCAACAATAGTAATCGTGGCTGTTGATCTCGCGCCTAGGTTCAGCGTATCAGCCAGTGAAATTGTAATTGTTTCATTGCCTTCAAGCTCTGAGTCAGCAAATACAGTGAAGTTAACTCGCCCTTGAACACCACTTTCAATGATTAATTCACCTGATGTTAAATTGTGATCTGAACTATCAGCAGTTCCTAAAACTGTATACGGTATAGTTACTGGATATACAGGTGATTCACCATTTAAGAATACACTAAACATGTGTGTCTGATCTTCAGCAACTTGACTATCTTTGCTCAAAGAAATCAGTGGATTAATATTAATGTTTTGTGTCGCGATTGCCTCAAGTCCATTACCATCAACTGCTTTCCAATACACTAAATGGCTACCTGGAGCAAAGAGTATATTTGGGCTTACCAATGATACCCCGATTCGATTACCTTGACTGTCAGATGCAAGCGGAACCCCTAAGTTCACTTTAGTAAATAACCCCTTCGCATTAACATTAACATCGGCCGGTGTTTCAATAGTTGGCAAACCTATGTCCAGTTGATTTATTGTTAACTTAGCCGTTGATTTACTACGCGCTTTATCAGGGTCTTCAATCAAATAATTAATTTGAATAGTACCCTGCGTACTTGCTTGCGCATTATAAACAACCAATCCATTTTCAATAGTGACAGACCCTACGCTTGCATTTGCTCCTATTATATTTAATTGCTGCTCATCAGCGTCCGTGTCGTTTGCCAGCACATCAAGCGTGTAAATGTTCTGCTCGTTTTCATCAAACGAGAATACATCAGGATTTGCCACAGGAAGGTCATTCACCGAGGTTACATTTAAGCTCGCTGTAGCGGCTGCAGATTGTTCTGCGCCATCACTTGCTAAATACGTAAAGCCATCAGCACCAAAGTAGTTCAGGTTTGGCGTGTAAGTAAACGACGTTCCTTGCTGACTTAATGTACCAAACTGCGGCTGTGACATAATAACTAATGTTAATACATCCCCATCAGCATCTGTTATCGTTGGTGAAAACGAAATTGCGTTATCTTCAAGTAAACTCAGCGAAATACTTTGCGCAACTGGCGCTTCATTTGTGTCATTAACCGTAATTGAAAACGATACTAAGCTAGCACTTAACTGCGCATCACTGACGCTGATCACAATGCCTGCTTGCGTGCCTACATCATCATTTGTTGGAGTGCCACTAAGCTGACCTGTCGCTGCATCGAAGTTTGCCCAACTTGGCTTGTTCGTGATGCTAAAGCTCAGCGTATCACCGTCCATGTCTTGTGCGCTTGGTGTAAAGCTATACGCTTCATCCTCGTTCACTTGCGTTGCGGGTATCCCACTGATAC
>NZ_BDDS01000010.1 GCF_001653135.1 Pseudoalteromonas neustonica | reverse complement strand
AGCGGTCAGCGGTCAGCGGTCAGCGGTCAGCGGTCAGCGGTCAGCGGTCAGCGGTCAGCGGTCAGCGGTCAGCGGTCAGCGGTCAGCGGTCAGCGGTCAGCGGTCAGCGGTCAGCGGTCAGCGGTCAAATTGTAAGTTAAAAGCCACAAGTTGCAAGAGAAAAGGAGCTAGTAAACAGCATAGGCCGTCGTTAAATTTATCACGTAGGTTGTGGTTGAGAGCAACGAAACCCAACGATGTAAGAATAAAACCCAGTGGCGGTTTAGAGCGTTCACCGGATATTGACTCAATATAATAGCTAATTGAGTGGTCAAACTGTTGTTCACACACAGATTCAGGAAAATCAGCGACGCGCGCATCTTTATCTACTTTATTTTGTATTAAAACTATAAAAAATTAACAGATAGTAATATCTTAGGTAATTTGTTAAAACTATATAAAGCATACACATGAGTGTGGCCAGAGCAGAAATATCCGCGATGCCCGCACTATAGAATTGTTAGGTTAACAAGGAGAGTTCAGTGGGTAATTTACTATTTAAAGAAAAATTAGTTGTAGCTTTTTGTTGGGGGGCTAGTTTTTTGTTTCTTGTGGCTGGTTGTTATGACTTTTTCAATTCTCAAACCAACATAAGTAATCTAGCTATTTCAACAGGCGTAGCAATAACTTTATTTGCTACAGGTTTAACTCCCCAAATGTTTTTTATGCCTTTCAAATCTGCTTTAAAAGAGATTCAATCGCCTATATTAGTCAAAGCCGAAATACAGCAATATTTAACATTAAGCGGTATAGTGGTTAGTTCTATTGGCTTGGGAGTGCAACTGTTAACCTAATCGGGTTTTCAAGACGGACAAATTACAGTTGGCTTTTTATTCGTGCCTAACTTATTTTAGCCAATTGCAATTTACCGCTTAAAACGGCGTTGAGGTTGTAGAATTACTCTTTTTTAAGAAAAACAGCCTGTTTTATGGGTTCCAAATGCATTACCTAATGCTTTAAAAACGCTTAGAGTTATCCTACAGCCTCGTTATAGCTTAGGTCAGCCTCGTCTTCTTAAAAATTAAAACTACGTTGATCACGTATAGCTTTGCGACCTGTACGTTACTTGCGTATACTTTGCATATGAAAAGTATATTTGTCGAATCGACCATATTTGAAAAGTACCGCAATGAGTATCTCAGCGATGAAGAGTTTAGACTTTTCCAAGCTGAGTTAATGTCTAACCCAAAACAGGGTGATGTGATTCAAGGTACAGGTGATTTGCGAAAAATTCGAGCTGCAAGTAAAGGTAAGGTTAAGCGTGGTGGCTCTCGTGTTATCTATTACTTCCTCGATGAAAAGCGTCGTTTCTACTTGCTGACAATTTATGGCAAGAATGAAATGTCCGACTTAACCGCAGACCAAAAGAAACAATTAAAGGCTTTTATGGAGGCGTGGCGTAATGAGCAATCGTGATCTATTTACAGAGTTAAGTTCATCTCTTATTGAGGCTAAAGAACATCCCAATGGTAAGTTAACCCTTAAAAATCATAAGCTTAAAGATGTGGGTGAGTTAGATATTTCACCTAATGAAATCATGAGTATTCGTGAACAATTTAATATGTCTCGTGGTGTGTTTGCGCGTTTACTGCATACATCATCTCGTACATTAGAAAATTGGGAACAAGGGCGTAGCGCACCAAATGGACAAGCGGTAACCCTTCTAAAATTGGTTCAGCGTCATCCTGAAACCTTGTCGCACATCGCTGAGCTATAATCGAGTAGCCGGAGGTCTCTAACCTCCAGCCCCCACACCACCCATCATGCGCTTTTTATTAGCAGGAAGTGCAATGGGCGCTTCATCTCCCGTAATGAATATTGATCCAAACATCTCTCAATGACACTAAACCTTGTGACGCTAAGTAATCATTGCCTAATGCAATGTTAATTCCTTTTGTTTTTGAGCTTCTACAAGGGCCTTCGCTTCCAAGCGCCTACTTTTGGTACTGGTGATACCACAGGCTATGGCCAGTCGTTCGTTAACACCCAATTTCATTAAACTGCGTACTTTAGTGCGTACTATTCCTTTTATAAAGAGCGCCATTGCCGCCAGTAGCGCATTCTTATCCTATGTTGAATCTAATGTTCTAAATCCACCGTTAGTAGATAAGTCTTGGTAGGTTGAAAATGAACTACATTGACAAAATGAAGGTCAAAATAGACAGCCCACAGGGGCGACGACAACTTTTTATTGAAGGAATGGTAAAAGGTTAGGCTGTATAGAGCCTGCTTTCCTTATGGTAAAAAGCGAAATATTACAGTCAATAAAGGAATGAACAAATTGACCTTACGGGGTCAAACGAAAGTGAATGCCCAATGGCAACTGTATTGTTTAGTTCATAATCTAGAAAAGCTGCAAAACACGATACATTAATAATGGGTAACCCCTTACCACCTCAAATAAGCCACTTAAACACCTGTCATACCTTCCAAAACACCAATTAAAGCAACAGCAAATCCTCTTTTTATATTTTTACGTGAAAGTCAGTTGTCGATTGAATCGAAATAGGAACTCGGCTATGGTTAATACATCAATAAAAATAAATTAAAAACGAGTTATTCTACAGGCTCGTTAAATTTTCCATCAAGTATATGAGTTTATTCATAAAGGATTAAAATGAGCAAAGCAGAAGTTAATACTAAAGGGATTAAGAATAGGCTTAAAAGCATCGAGCAATTGCAGAGTATATTTGGAACGGTTTCGATGCTGGTGCTAATACAATAGAAATTGATTATCTTGCTACAGAGGTTGGAGATATTTATGATTTTTCAATTTCTGATAATGACAAAGGTATGCCACTCAAAGAAGTTTACAATAAATTGAAACCAGTTTTATCTTCAGAAAAACGAGATAGTGAGGTTTAGCACACTTTAGTTCATGGAAAGAATGGCTTAGGAAAACTTACATTTTATCACTTTTCTCAAACTGCTCTCTGGAGAACTTGCTACAAAAAAGACGGTAAGTTTTTCGAATATACAATTACAGCTGATGAGTCACAAACGGTCTGATCAATGTCTGTTTAAGATGGATGTTTTCTGTTCTGATAATTGTGTAAATATTCACATTGATAATAAAACTTCTAGGGGAATTACATGTTAAAATTAATATCATTATTTTTCTTCTTGCCGGTATTTGCTACTCAAGCTGAAGAGTTAATTGCTTTCAAAAATAAGAGTAGTATATATTTTGTTTTTGATAATGGTGAATATATGCCGGAAAAATATTATCCATATGTATTCATTGTTGGTTCATGTAAACAAAAATCCAATATATGCCCAATTGTGATAGATAAGAATGGTAATGTAGTCGATACACTCCTATCTTTGGCGAATTTCGATATGTCACATAGTAAAGTTGTAAAAACACCTAGATTCAATGTATATGGTTCTAAGGTAGATTTGGATTGGATTAAGGAATGGCATAAACTTAAAAAAGGTGAATATAAAATAAAATTTAGGTATATGGATTGGAAAAAGAATAAATATTTAGATAGTAATTTTGTTAGTTTTAAAATTGATTAATAGTAAGCGCTCAATTCTCCGCGTATATTGACACGCACAAGCTGGTTAATTTCTGTTGATATTCCATGGTGCAGTGCTTCGATCTGCTCGACTGTTTCAGCATAGAGTAATCGGATCAGATCTTGTCTTCAGACATCAAAATCACTAACTCGCGCTAACGGGCACAAAGCAATCTAATTTTTACCTCTATTATTTATATATTTTATGCTTTATTAATCACTTAGTCTCTTTGTGAATAATTCACCTAATTTTTTCACCAAGGTTATTTCTTAAAAAATGTACCAACCGAAGCGCGAGATAAACTCCCGCCTACAACATAACACGCGTCTTAGCTTCTGTTACCAAGCTCTTAGCATTAAAACAACACCAAGTCCTCTTTTTATATTTTACGTAAAATCAAAGTAACCGATTGAACCAAAATAGGAACCCAGCTATGGTTGAACCATCAATATAAAATAGCTTAAAAACGAGTTATCGTACAAGCTCGTTAGGCTTTTAGAGGGTTACTAGTTATGGATCACACTAAGTTGTTAGCTCTGGGATCAATCATTGCTGTATTTCACATTTTGGTCAACGCCCATATATCGAAAGAAATTCATCAATGGGTACCTTCATTGCAAAAGCGTTTAGTCTTGTTTCTTTGTGTTTGGTTTATACCTGTTATTGGAATTGCTGTTGCGTACAAAACTCTTAACTTGGATTGGTTCAAAAAGAAAAATAAAAGCACTGTTTCAGGTCAGAGTTCCGTCAGCGGAGCTTTCTTAGAAGTAGATGCTATTTTCAACCCAGGAAAAAAACACGTGGTAGAAGCGCAACAAAAAGAAGTCATCGAAAAGAAAGAAGACGGTGAAATGTTTAATAACAAACCCGATATAAGTGAATTAAAATCAACTAAGAAAACAGCCGTCCTATGACTTGTTTTATTAATAGGAAGTGCAATGGGCAGCCCACCTTCCGTAATAAATATCTCTCAATGACGCTAAACCTTGTGAAGCTAAATAGTCATTGCGCACTGTAAGCTGTAAGTTTCAATCAAACTCGTGACGTGTTTAGTTTTGTGTGCCAACAAAGAGCTAGGGCGTGTTGACCTTTCGTGATTGATTTTGCAGCAGACTGTGTGGTATTTAGGCAAGGCAGAGCCTAAGTCGTGTGGTTGCTCCCCATAAATATTAGAGTTCCTCCACAAGCCAGTGCATAACACTGTTCATTGTGTTGCGCACCAGCTGATGTTAATCCATACTTTTTACCTGTTGTGCTGTCTAACTGGGATGAGAACATCATACCTTCAGAAAATACGGCTATTCGGCCCTTCCCTAGCTCCAAAACAGCTCCTTGGCTCCACCCATCCATAGAAACTCTTGGTGTATTCGAATTAACCTGAAATGGCGCCTCCGGTTCCGTTGAGATTACACCTGCAGCTAAATTTAAAAAGGAAATTGCACTTTTTGGAGGCTTAAATGCCTATTCATATTTTAAATTCAACAAGAAAATAAAATTACTTATAAAAATTAAAGGTTAAAATAAAGTATTTATAGCTTTATTAAAGGGGCTTGTTCGCCATGATATAGTGACACTGGCACTATTTCATTTGTGCCATTATTATCTCTAAGCTGAAAATAGTTTTCAGTGCATTCGTAAGAGTAGGCATTATTCTCTCGTGGAATAATCTTTCGTTTTTCTTCTCCCTCATAATGAGAATAAAGAACATTATTTTCATATGATATAGTCAACATTTTCATGTCAGCTGATTGATAGCGTCCAATTAAAGATCTAGCTGTACGGGCTGCTTTTTCCCCTTTTACAGGCTGAGGCGATAAATTCAATTGCAAAGCGATCATATCTAATAAAGCTGGACCAGGGTGCTTACTATCAATATTGGCAAATGCTGTAGCTGTTAAATCTACCGTTGGAAAATAAACATGCCATGTAAAAAAACCAGGCACAATTCCTTGATGACTAAAGCTATTTAATCCACTTATGGGATATACATCTACACCATACCCGTAGTTTATTCTGTCTTTATTTATCAATGCTGCTTGGGTCGTCATTAATTGGAAGTTGTGCGCTGAAATAACTTGCCCCGATTTTAATGCGTTTTGCCATAAGCTCATATCTGCAAGCGTAGAGGCAATTGCTCCAGCTGAAGCAATCCAACTACGGTCTACATTCCATTTTCTCTGTATGGATTGCTCAGGTGATAGGTATTGATCGGGTTTATTTGGTTCGCTTGTATAACCCTTGACCTCACCTGTCGTTGTTCCTTTAGTAATAACAAACGTGTTATTCATTTTTAGTGGTGTAAAAAAGGTTTGAGATAGAAACTGCTCATAAGAAACACCCGAAGAGGCTTCAATCACTTTACCTAAAAGCACATAGCCCAAATTTGAATAGCTATATTCCATTCCCGGTTTCGACAGCACTGATTGCTTGCTGATACTCTTTATAACTTGATCTAATGGTGCATATTGATCATAAAGTGCAGTAACGTGAGGGTCACCTAAGTAATCGGGTAGGCCTGATGTATGACTTAAAATTCGTTCAATACTTAAATATTTATATTCTGGATTAATATCGGGAATATACTTTACCAATGAATCCTGTAGTGACAATTTCTTTTGCTCAGAAAGCTTTAAAATAGCCGCTGCGGTGAATGTTTTTGTCACTGAGCCGATTTGAAATACGTCATCTACATGAAGCTCTCTCAATGTAGTCATATTTGCCAAACCAATAGCACCACTATAAGCAAGTGAACCCGATTGCTCTAGTCTAATCGCCATACCCGGCGCGTCAGCTGAATTATGACACGCGAGTACAGCCTCGAACTTTGACTCTTGTGCTTGTGCACTTAAGGTATATATGGCCAAAAAGAAACCTATGGTAATATGCTTTTTCACAAGCTTTGCCCTCTCATTATTAGCCTGTAAATTGTTAAATACAGACTTGATTACAGATGTAATCAAAAGTATTACACTTGTAATCAATTTGGGCAAGTGTTTGTTTTTTATAACGCGCCTGTTGTAAAAAAATAATGAGATTGCGTTTTACTTTTTGCTTATCACATTTTAAATATTCATTTATGACGCGTTCAGAACAGTCAACAACTCAACGATCAGATATCATGCTTGGAGATTTTTCATTGGGTTTCGCTTCACGCTAAATAACCAACCTGCATTAGTTATTTAGCGTGAAGCGTTAGCGCGAATGTAGAGGGGCGTTATTTTTTGGCGTTATGGTTCGCTTGAGATTGGTAGTATTTTATAACACTTTCACCATCAGCTTCTGATAGCGCATTTAACGGGATCTTTCTGGTGAGTTGCTTATCCTCATCGTTAATTTTTAGCAGCAAGTTTTTACCGTCCACTTCAGCGCTTTCTACACTGGCATCTAAAATAAGCCAACGAGGGCGAATAATTGCCAATTTTATTTCTGAGTATTTTGGGTAAATTCTTACCACCTCGATACTACTATTTACGAAATAAAAAATAATCAGCATGAAACCTAGGCCAATTATATTAGGGATCAGCACAAAACCTGCAATAACGATAAGAATACCGATGATTAATTGTGGTGTTAATTTTTCAGTGGCTACTTTAATTATTGTGGTTGGTTTTTCGATTACCATATCAGTCATTATTTAACTTCCTTATAAATTCAAGTTTCATTTTTTTATCCATTGCCTCTCTGATAGACAAAATGCCTAAAGCGCCAATGGGTAAAAAAACGGCAAATCCTGCCATTGCGATATAACCAAAAATATTTTTTTGCGTGTACTGGTAAATTAACCCAAATAAACATAATACCGATGCAGGTATGGTGACATAGTTAATAACGTAATAGGTGGGATCAAGCTGGATAAACAAAATTATCACAGCAATAATTACAAGTGAAAAATGGTAGAGTCGCACATTAATTCCTTTTAACAGTGGCTGACAATCAGAATATATAAATTAGGCTGTTTTTTCAACTAAAGGACCATATGTTCCCTAATCTTCTAAATATGCCCTGCTTTACTGACTGAATGGCTGGCAGTAATAACACCGCTAAAGAATTGATGCTTACTCTTAAAACCAAAAAGCCCCGCATTTTCATGCGGGGCTTTTAATATTCTTACTAAGCTGTGATTAACTCATTGCAGCTTGTAGCTTTTTCATCGCTGTTTTTTCAAGCTGACGAACACGCTCTGCAGATACGCTGTACTTTTGCGCAAGCTCTTGCAGTGTTGCTTTGTCGTCTGATAGCCAACGTGCGCTAACAATGTCTTGTGAACGCTCATCAAGCGTTTTTAAAGCACTGAACAAACGTGTGTGCGATTGCTCTTGCCATTGCTGCTGTTCAACCTCGTCAGCTAAATCGTTGCTGCCGTCTGTTAAGTACTGCACTGGTGAGTATGTGCTTGTTGGCGCGTCATCACTGTCGTCACCGGTTAAATCAAAGCCCATGTCTTGGCCGCTCATGCGCGATTCCATTTCACGAACTTCTTTTTCACTTACACCTAGCTCGCTCGCGACGGTTGCTACTTCAGCTTGGTTAAACCAACCTAAACGCTTTTTGTTCTTACGAAGGTTAAAGAACAATTTACGCTGTGCTTTTGTTGTCGCAACTTTTACGATGCGCCAATTTTTAAGTACAAATTCGTGTATTTCAGCTTTAATCCAATGCACTGCAAATGAAACCAAACGTACACCCACGGTAGGGTCAAAACGTTTTACTGCTTTCATTAGGCCTATGTTGCCTTCTTGGATTAAATCGGCTTGTGGTAAACCATAACCTGAATAACCTTTAGCAATGTGTGCAACAAAGCGAAGATGAGACATGATGAGTTGCTTTGCAGCACTAAGATCGCCATCTTCCTGGAGACGAGTCGCCAACTCTTTTTCTTGCTCAGCACCTAGCATTGGTATTGTACTTACCGCTTGAAGGTAACCATCAATACTTGCGCTTTGCTGTCCAACTGTGAGTGCCATTGCGTATATATCTTTACTCATTTTTCACCTCAGTGATAAACATTTGAAACTATCTTAGCACTCTTTAACTTAGAGTGCTAACTTCAATGTAAAACTTTTTTTCGATTGAAGCAAGTGGTTTTTTTGATGTTTTTTATTGTACTTTAAACGCCTGAATAAGCGATGAATTCTAGCTTTGCGGTACGTTGGTAGCATTAGCAGTATTACCTACCACCAACGTAACTGGTGATTATAAACAACAATTGTTACACTTTATCGGGCTCTATTTCTTTAATGTAGCGATTAACTGATAAATATGAGCCAACAAAGCCTAAGCTAGTTGCAAGCATTACCAGTGCGGCAAATTCGCCAACACTTAGCCCAACTAAATTAAAACTTGTTTGGTAAACGCCTGCGACCTGCGTAACCGCGGCCCCAAGCCACCACATCATTAAAGCTACGCATATAAAGGCAAACAAACCACCTATAATGCCATACCAAATACCTGTCCATAGGAAAGGTGCGTGGATAAACGTATTTGTTGCACCCACGAGCTTCATTACTTGGATCTCTTCTTTCTTATCCATAATAGATAATCGAATAGTATTGCCAATAATCAAGGTTACTGAGGTAAGTAAAAGCAGTGTAATGGTGAGCACACTTTCCTTTAATAAGCTAAGTAATGCATTTAAGCGCTCTAACCATGCGATATCTAGCTTACCAAAATCCACTTCTCGTTCAGCTTCTAGTTTTTTTAATAGTGCTTGTGCTGCGTTTGGTTGGCGATGTTTTGATGTTGGTGTAACTATTACAACATCTGGCAATGGGTTCGAATCTAAATATTCAAGTGCTTGGCCAAACCCTGATACCTCTTTAAATTCAGTTAATGCGTGTTGCTTTGAAATAAAAGTGACCGTATCTATTTCTGAATACAAGGCTAAACGTTTTACTAAGGTCTGCGTTTCCTGCTCACTCATGGATTCTTTTACAAATAATGAGATCTCTGCAGCTTCTTCAAATCCACTGCTAACTTGCTGGACGTTTTTAACAACCAAATAAAGAGTTGCTGGTAGGGTTAAGCTTAAACCCAATACGGCAATTGTCATCATTGAAGCCATTGGCGTGCGCCACATTTCACCTAAGCTATGAATTCCTTGGCGAAAAATATTTAAAACAAAAAAGTAACTATTCGAAAAAATAGATTTTTTCACTCGTTCATTTTGGCTTTTTCGGCCTTTAAATAACAAACTCATAATGATGCCTCAGCCAATGGGTCTTGACTCATTCGGCCATCTTTTAACGTTAAGCTGCGATATTTCATTCTCGAGATGAGACCAAGATCATGAGTGGCAATTAAGACCGTAGTCCCATGGTTATTAAACTCTTCAAACAAACGTAAAATATCCATTGAAAGTTCAGGATCTAAATTACCGGTTGGCTCATCAGCAAGTAACAATGGAGGTGAATTGACAATGGCGCGTGCAATGCCGACTCGCTGTTGTTCGCCACCAGAAAGCGTTGATGGGTGGCACTTTACTTTATCAAGCAAGCCTACTTTATCAAGTGCACCATGAACTCGTTTTTCAATTTGCTTATGGTGTGTGCCTTCTATTATTAAGGGTAAAGCAACATTATCAAAAATTGTATGCCGCTCTAATAGACGATGATTTTGAAAGATAATCCCGATATCTCGGCGTACATAAGGGATTTGTCTTGGTTTCACTGTATTTAAATCAACACCATTTATAAATACGTGACCCGCTGATGGACGTTCCATTAAACTAATTAGTTTAAGTAAGGTACTTTTACCTGCACCACTATGACCAGTTAAAAAAGCCAGTTCTCCGGGCTTAATATGAAAGCTCACTTTTTCCAGTGCACGATGGCCGCCGGGATATGTTTTACTCACTTGCTGAAAATTTATCATTTTAATTATCAATCATCTGCAGCTGAAAAGGGAGCTTGCTCCCTTTTATTAATACCAATGGGTATATTAAGCGTTGTCCTCATCTTGGCTAAATAGCGCATCAATGAAGTCATTGCTATTAAATGCACGTAAATCTTCAATGCCTTCGCCAACACCAATATAACGGATCGGAATATTAAACTTATCAGCTACGGCGAAGATAACCCCACCTTTAGCCGTACCATCTAACTTAGATAAAGTTATCCCTGTAAGACCAACACACTGATTAAATAAGTTTACTTGGCTAATTGCATTTTGCCCTGTGCCCGCATCAATTGTTAGCATGACTTCATGTGGCGCATCTGGGTCAATCTTTTTCATCACACGCGCAATCTTTTCAAGCTCTTGCATTAGATTATCTTTATTTTGCAAGCGTCCTGCTGTATCGGCAATTAACACATCAACATTACGCGCTTTTGCTGCTTGAAATGCATCAAATACCACTGAAGCACTATCGGCACCGGTGTGCTGTGCTATTACTGGGATTTTATTACGCTCACCCCATACTTGTAGTTGCTCAACGGCTGCTGCACGGAACGTATCCCCTGCCGCTAACATGACTGATTTGCCTTCATCTTGAAACTGCTTAGCTAATTTACCAATGGTGGTTGTTTTACCAACACCATTTACGCCCACCATTAAAATAACAAATGGTTTTTTATCTGCAGGTATAACTAAAGGTTGCTCTGCGGTTTTAAGCATAGCAGCCATTTCTTGCTTCATTAATTCATACAGTGCATCGCCATCTTTTAACTGTTTACGGTTAGCCGCATCAGTAAGGCTGTCGATCAGTTTCATGGTGGTATCAACACCCAAATCCGCTGTTAATAACTGCGTTTCAAGATCTTCAAACAGCTCATCATCAATCTTTTTACCTGTAAAAATTGACGCAAAACCTGAGCCTATATTTATACGCGTTTTTAATAAACCTTTTTTAAGACGAGCAAAGAAACCTTCTTTTTTCGGCTTTTCTGCTGCTTTAGCTTCTTCTGCTGCAATACGTTGTTGCTCTAAACGCTCAGCTTCAGCCTGCTCTGCTGCAATACGTTCTTGCTCTAAATGCTCAGCTTCGGCCTGTTCTGCTGCAATACGTTGTTGCTCTAAACGCTCAGCTTCAGCATGTTCTGCTGCAATACGTTCTTGTTCTAAACGCTCAGCCTCGAGACGCTCTGCTGCAATACGTTCTTGTTCTAAACGCTCAGCTTCAGCCTGCTCTGCTGCAATACGTTCTTGTTCTAAACGCTCAGCCTCGAGACGCTCTGCTGCAATACGCTCTTGTTCTAAACGCTCAGCCTCGAGACGCTCTGCTGCAATACGTTCTTGCTCTAAACGCTCAGCCTCGAGACGTTCTGCTGCGATACGTTGTTGTTCTACATGCTCAGCTTCTGCCTTTTCCGCTGCAATACGCTCCGCTTCACGTTGCGCTTGCTCGGTAGCCTGTTGTTCTTGTTGTAACAACATAGCTTCTTGTTGTTCAGCTAAACGAGCGGCTTCGTCGCGACGTTGCTGCTCCGCTTTTTCAGCTGCGGCTAATTCAGCATCTGCAATAGCTAAACGCTCAGCATCGCGAGCTTCTGCTGCAATACGCTCTTGCTCTACATGCTCAGCTTCTGCCTTTTCCGCTGCAATACGCTCCGCTTCACGTTGCGCTTGCTCGGTAGCCTGTTGTTCTTGTTGTAACAACATAGCTTCTTGTTGTTCAGCTAAACGAGCGGCTGCGTCGCGACGTTGCTGCTCTGCTTTTTCAGCTGCGGCTAATTCAGCATCTGCAATCGCTAAACGCTCAGCATCGCGAGCTTCTGCTGCAATACGCTCTTGCTCTACACGTTCAGCCTCGAGACGCTCTGCTGCAATACGTTCTTGTTCTACACGCTCAGCCTCAAGACGCTCTGCTTCAATACGTTCTTGCTCTACACGTTCGGCTTCTGCCTGCTGCTCTGCTGCAATACGCTCAGCCTCTAGACGCTCTGCTGTAATACGTTCTTGCTCTAAACGCTCAGCTTCTGCTTGTTGGTTATTAGCCTCTTCGGCTGCTTGTTCTACTTGCTGGTTTTTATCTGACTTACCAAAACCTAACCAAGACAGGAATTTATTTTTTTTTGCCATACTTGCTAATAACCACTTATAAAAATCTGATAAACTAACGGAAATAATTTGCGTACTGACGGTATTGTATTAATACCAAACTGCCAATAACCACAATATATTGTCTAAGATGCTCATAGTAACACTTTTAGCGCAGTTGAAAAATGACACGCTACTATATGATTACAATATTATCTGAGCTAAGTTCTAGATACCATTTTTTAGTGAGCTAAATGAGAAATAAATCATCACAAAAACAGATAAATAACAAAGTAAATGATGGTGTCATCAGAATCATCAGTGGGCAATTTCGTGGCCGCAAGCTACCAGTAAAAGATGTACAAGGGCTTCGTCCAACCACAGATCGCATAAAAGAAACTGTATTTAACTGGTTAATGCAAGATATTCACGGTGCAAATGTGCTTGATTGTTTTGCCGGTTCTGGTGGGTTAGGGTTCGAAGCATTGTCGCGTTTTGCCAACTCAGCTGTATTTTTAGAGAGGGATAAACTTGCTTCAGCACAATTAAAAGCCAATACTGAGACATTAAAGCTCACAAATGCGCAGATAAATTGTACTGATAGTTTAGTGTATTTGAGCCAAAATACGTTACAACAGCAGTTCGATTTAGTCTTTGTTGACCCGCCGTTTCGTCAGAATCTGGCAAAAAAATGCTGTGATTTACTGAGTGAAAATGAGTGGCTAAGTAAAAATGCACTCATTTATGTTGAAGTCGAAAACGAACTTAGCCCTTTACAAACACCAAGCAATTGGCTGTTATTAAAAGAGAAAGTTGCTGGGCAAGTATTATGTAGGCTCTATCAATTACAGTAAAATTAATAACATAGAAATATTTTCAGTTTCCTGTCGGGACAGTCAATATTTATCCTTTACATGTGGTGTGGCTTCGGATTACAATACCGCACCATTTTTGAACCACT
This sequence comes from Pseudoalteromonas neustonica, assembly GCF_001653135.1. Classification (GTDB taxonomy): domain Bacteria; phylum Pseudomonadota; class Gammaproteobacteria; order Enterobacterales; family Alteromonadaceae; genus Pseudoalteromonas; species Pseudoalteromonas neustonica. Next base: position 99,463 of record NZ_BDDS01000010.1, on the reverse strand, counting down.
TGATCATTGTCTGATCAACTTGAGCAACGCTCATTATTTAGGTAGGTGAATTTTTAATGCCAGTAATTAAAGTAAGAGAGAACGAACCGTTTGACGTAGCACTTCGTCGCTTCAAGCGTTCATGTGAAAAAGCAGGTATCCTTTCAGAAGTTCGTCGTCGCGAGCACTATGAAAAGCCAACAGCTGAGCGTAAGCGTAAAAAAGCTGCTGCAGTTAAGCGTCACATGAAGAAGCTTTCTCGCGATAACGCACGTCGCGTTAAATTATATTGATCCGTATTGGTCTTGTATAAATGAGCCTTTTAATAAAGCTAAAAGATGCACAAAAAGATGCGATGCGAGCGAAAGACAAACAACGTCTTAACCCAATTCGTATGGTACTTGCTGCTATCAAACAGCGTGAAATTGACGAGCAAATAACACTTGATGATGACGGTATTACCGCAGTCTTAGTGAAGCTTGTTAAACAGCGCCGTGATTCTTATACCCAGTACACTGATGCTGGTCGAGAAGATTTAGCCGAAATTGAAGCCAATGAGATTACGGCACTTGAAGAATTCTTACCTCAACAATTGAGTGAAGATGAAATCATTGCCCTCATTGATGCGGCTATTGCTGATACTAACGCAGCAGGTATGCAAGATATGGGTAAAGTAATGGGTATAATCAAAAGCAAAGCTGAAGGTCGCGCCGATTTAGGTAAGATTTCTGGTTTAATTAAGCAACGATTAACTGCCTAATACACCCACATACAGACGTATGATTTAAGCAAACCGAGCCATGTGCTCGGTTTCTTCGTTTTTAGCTTTTATAAAAATAGCGTTTGTGTTCAAATCTAAATTTGTCGAACGAAAGTTAATTCGTTCACCTTTTTCTATTTATTTCAGGACTACACTTTACTAATGGCCGGAAAGATCCCACGAAATTTTATTGACGATTTACTCGCTAGAACCGATATCGTTGAGCTAATTGACTCTAAAGTAGGTCTTAAAAAAGCCGGTAAAGATTACCAAGCCTGTTGCCCTTTCCATAATGAAAAGTCACCTTCATTTACAGTGTCGCAAGATAAACAGTTTTATCATTGCTTTGGCTGTGGCGCAAATGGCAACGCTATTTCATTTGTAATGGAATACGACAAACTTGAATTTGTTGATGCTATTGAAGAGCTCGCTAGCCTGATGAATCTTGATGTTCCTCGCGAACAAGGCACAAGCAGTGGTCCTGAACGTACGGCGGAACAAAAACGCTCAGACTATGATTTAATGCTTCATGCCGCACGTTTTTATCAACATCAATTAAAACACCATAGTAACTCAGCAACAGTCATTGATTACGTCAAAGGCCGAGGCTTAACTGGCGAAACAGTTAAAAAGTTTATGATTGGCTATGCCCCCAGTGAATGGGAAGGCTTGTGCCAACAACTTGGTCGTAATAAAGAACAAAAAGAGCAACTCGTTGAGCTAAAGCTGGCCTCTGAGAAAACACCAGGTCGTCAATTTGATTTTTTCCGTGACCGCTTAATGTTTCCTATCCGCGATAAACGTGGGCGGGTTATCGCGTTTGGCGGACGTGTCATGCAAGCAGATCAAGGGCCAAAATATTTAAATTCACCAGAGACTCGTATTTTCCATAAAGGCTTTGAACTATATGGTTTATATGAGGCAAAACAAGCCCATAAAAAACTCGACCATGTACTCATTGTTGAAGGTTATATGGATGTAGTGGCATTGAGTGAGCAAGGTATTGAGTATGCAGTCGCAGCCCTAGGTACTGCGACTACAGCTGAGCACATGCATACTTTATTTAGAACCACAGACAAAGTAATTTGTTGTTACGATGGTGACCGTGCAGGACGTGACGCGGCGTGGCGTGCGTTAGAAAATGCTCTCCCCTACCTAAGTGATGGTAAAGCATTACAGTTTGTATTTTTACCCGATGGCGAAGATCCTGATTCCTTAGTCCAACAAGAGGGCAAAGAAGCCTTTGAAGTTCGATTAGCTCAAGCTGATGATTTTACTAAAGTACTGTTTAATAAGCTAAGCCTAGAAATTGACTTAACCACTGACGCTGGTAAAGCAAAACTACTCAGTGCAGTGCTGCCATTGGTCGAAAAAATACCCAGTGAGTTTTATCAAGAGAACCTATTAGAGCACTTAGGCCGATTAATTGGCCGCACCAAAGAGCAATTAAATAACCGTTTAAAAACACCAAAGCAACAGCATTCAATTGAACGTAAGTTTAAAATTACGCCTATGCGCCGCGCTATTGGCTTATTAGTCCAGCACCCGCAACTTGCATCAACAGTGCCTTATTTACCTGATTTGGCACAGATGAATATTGCCGGAATTGCGCTACTAATTCGTTTGCAGCATGACGCATTACAAAAGGCCCCCCTTACTACGGCACAATTGCTTGAATCATTTCGTGAAGCTCCAGAGTATGAAGCATTAATCAAGCTCGCAACGTGGCAACATGAGATAAATGAAGATCGTTTAGAAGATGAATTTAAAAATACTTTCAAATTTATTGAAGATCAGTGTTTAAATTATCGTCTCGAAACCCTATTAATAAAGGACAAGACTCAAGGCTTAAATAGCGATGAGCGGCTTGAATGTCACTTATTGACTCAAGCATTAAAAGGGACTAACAACTAGTCAAAAACGATTTTTGCTGTTATACTGTGCTATTCACTGCGTCAAATTATACTTAGCTTGGCTTATTAAATAAGCAAGCTGGCGCCTGTTGTATCAACTTATCAGAGTGGAAGAAAAAATCTCTATGGATCCAACTCCTCAGTCACAATTAAAACTTCTGATTCAAAAAGGTAAAGAGCAAGGTTATTTAACTTTTGCAGAAGTTAATGATCACCTTCCACAAGATATTATCGATTCAGATCAAGTAGAAGATATCATTAGTATGATCAATGATATGGGTATTAAGGTTAGTGAAAACGCACCTGATGCCGATGAATTGATGATGCAAGAAACGACAACAGATGAAGACGCTGCTGAAGCGGCTGCTGCTGCGCTTGCCACTGTAGATAAAGAGATCGGCCGTACAACGGATCCGGTACGTATGTACATGCGTGAAATGGGAACAGTTGAACTGTTAACCCGTGAAGGCGAAATCGTTATTGCCAAGCGTATTGAAGAAGGGATCAACCAGGTTCAAATCTCGGTTGCAGAATACCCTGAAGCAATTACTTATCTTCTTGAACAGTGGGACAAGTTTGAAGCCGAAGAAATGCGCCTAAGCGACATTATCTCTGGTTTCTTTGACCCAAATGAAGATGAAGCGCCTATATCTGCGACTCATATCGGTTCTGAATTAAGCGAAAAAGAGCTTGATGATGAAGACGATGATGATAAAGACGATGATGAAGACGAAGAAGAAGTCGATACCGGCCCAGATCCTGAAGAGGCCCGCGTTCACTTTGAAAATCTTCGCGATCTTTACAATAAAGCACGTGAAACCTTCGATAAGAAAGGCCGTTCACATCCTGATTCTCAGGCTGCTATTTTTGAAATCGGCGAATTATTCCGAACGTTCAAATTAATACCTAAACAGTTTGATCGCATGGTAAATAACATGCGTGAAATGATGGATCGCGTTCGTATTCAAGAACGTATCGTCATGAAGCAAGCTGTACAAATTGCCAAATTACCAAAGAAAACATTCGTTAAGCATTTTGCTAATAACGAAACAGATGCATCGTGGATTGATTTAGAAATCGCTGCCAACGAAAAGCACTCTGCAAAACTTGAAGAAGTGAAGCCTGAGATAATTCGCTGTATCAATAAACTACGTGTGATCGAAGAAAGCACGGGTTTAAATATCGAGCGAATTAAAGACATCAACCGTCGTATGAGTATTGGTGAAGCGAAAGCCCGCCGTGCGAAAAAAGAAATGGTTGAAGCGAATTTACGTCTTGTAATCTCAATTGCAAAAAAATACACCAACCGTGGTTTACAATTCTTGGATTTAATCCAAGAAGGTAACATTGGTTTGATGAAGGCTGTTGATAAGTTTGAATATCGCCGTGGTTATAAGTTCTCAACTTATGCTACGTGGTGGATCCGTCAAGCAATCACCCGCTCTATTGCTGACCAAGCACGTACAATCCGTATTCCTGTGCATATGATCGAAACGATTAATAAACTTAATCGTATTTCACGTCAAATGTTACAAGAAATGGGTCGTGAGCCAAATCCAGAAGAATTAGCTGAACGCATGATGATGCCTGAGGATAAAATCCGTAAGGTACTTAAAATTGCAAAAGAGCCAATTTCAATGGAAACGCCAATTGGTGATGATGAAGATTCGCACTTAGGTGACTTTATCGAAGATACTACTATTGATTCGCCTATCGACTCAGCGACAATGGAAAGCCTTCGTGGCGCAACGAACGATGTACTAGCCGGCCTTACCGCCCGCGAAGCAAAAGTATTACGTATGCGTTTTGGTATTGATATGAACACCGACCATACTCTAGAAGAAGTAGGCAAGCAATTTGACGTTACCCGTGAGCGTATTCGTCAAATCGAAGCGAAGGCACTGCGTAAATTACGCCATCCTTCTCGCTCTGACTTACTGAAAAGCTTCTTAGATGCTAAATAATTAGTAGCTAAAAATACAGATTAAAATTTAAAAGGCCGCTGTAGCGGCCTTTTTTCTATTTACAGGAAAGAATCATGGCTTGGATCCAAATCCGTATCAATGCCAATGCTGCAACAGCTGATGCAGTAAGTGACTTATTAATGGAAGCAGGCAGTGCGTCTGTTACCTTTATTGATGCTAAAGACACCCCTATTTACGAACCAAAAATCGGCACTGTTGTATTCTGGGCCGATACCACTGTAATTGGTTTATTCGAAGCGACTCACGATATGAATGCGGTGATTGCATTATTAAAACGCCATGACGAAATAAACGACTCGTTAGTTTATAAAATTGAGCAGCTTGAAGACAAAGACTGGGAACGTGAATGGATGGATAACTTCCACCCAATCCAATTTGGTGAAAAGCTATGGATCTGCCCAAGCTGGCGTGATATTCCTGATCCAGACGCTGTAAACGTTCTATTAGACCCAGGTCTTGCATTTGGTACTGGCACCCATGCTACAACCGCTTTATGCTTAAAATGGCTTGAAAGCCAAGACTTAACAGGTAAAACTGTCGTCGACTTTGGTTGTGGCTCAGGCATTTTAGGTATTGCAGCGATAAAGCTGGGTGCAGAGCGCATGATTGGTATTGATATCGACCCACAAGCGCTCGAAGCAAGCCTTGATAATGCACAGCGCAATGGCGTTGCTGACAAACTCGAAGTTTACCTACCAGAAAATCAGCCTGAATTTACAGCAGATATAGTAGTAGCAAATATTTTAGCCGCACCACTGCGTGAACTACACAGTGTGATTTTAGGCTTGTTAAAACCAGGCGGTAAAATTGCGATGTCAGGTATCTTAGAAGAACAGGCACAGTCAGTTGCTGATGTTTATGCACCTTTTTTAGCGCTTGATGAAATAGCCGTTGAAGGTGAGTGGACTCGTGTAAGTGGTATTAAAAAAGCTTAATTTGAAGCAATCACTCCATTTAGAGCATTAACCCAAAACCACCATCTAAAGCCTGTAATTAACAGGCTTTACCTATTATTTACACAACCCTGAACAGAATGATTTTCTTGCAGTAAATTAGTTTTGTATGAAATTCAGACAAATAAAGCCATTCGTCAAACTGTTATCAAATGTCAATACACAAAAGTCAAAAAAAAGTCACTTTTGTTCAATTTATAGCCTTTGATTTTTGCTAAAAAAACCGTAAACTTAGCGCCCCTTGAAAAGAGGCCTATTGAATACAGTGCGTATCGGATCATATCAGTTAGAGAACAATGTAATTGTAGCGCCAATGGCGGGAATTACAGACAGACCATTTAGACAACTTTGTCGCCGCTTAGGTGCGGGACTAGCTGTGTCTGAAATGCTATCGTCAAATCCTTTGGTATGGAAAACCGAAAAATCGATGAACCGTATGGATCATAGCGGTGAATCGGGAATACGTGCAGTGCAAATCGCAGGAGCTGATCCTGAGCTAATGGCTCAGGCTGCACAATTCAATGTAAGTAATGGTGCACAGATCATAGATATTAATATGGGGTGCCCAGCTAAGAAAGTGAACAAGAAACTCGCAGGCTCAGCGCTATTACAGTTTCCTGATTTAGTGGAAGAGATTATTGATGCGGTGGTTAGCGCTGTTGATGTACCTGTAACACTGAAAATCCGTACAGGATGGGATCAGAGCAACCGTAACGGTGTAGAGATTGCGAGAATAGCTGAACGTTATGGCATAGCTTCATTGGCCGTACATGGGCGTACACGCGCATGTATGTACAAAGGTGAGGCTGAATACGCTACTATTAGGGATATAAAACGTTCAGTGTCGATACCTGTGGTTGCTAATGGTGATATCACATCACCTGAAAAGGCAAAGCAGGTTTTAGACTATACGGGTGCAGATGCCATTATGATTGGTCGAGCCGCCCAAGGTCGCCCTTGGATATTTAGGGAGATAGACCACTATTTGCGAACTGGTAAACACTTACCAGTACCTCCAATTGAGGAAGTACGCGGTATTTTGATGGAACACTTAGTGAACCTTCATGCGTTTTACGGGGAACCAATGGGAGCGCGTATCGCTCGAAAACATGTATCTTGGTATTTGCAAACCCATGACAGTGATGGTCAGTTTAGGCGAGTATTTAATGTCCTCGAGAATCCACAGGCACAAATCGAGGCTTTAGAGCAATACTTTATAACACTAGCAGCTAACTAAGAAAGAAAGAGATATAAACAATGTTCGAACAAAACGTGACTTCTCCATTTATCACTAACCCTCATGTTCAGTCACACGAGAAACCGCAGCCATTGCGTGATGCAGTGAAAAAAGCTGTTCATCATTATTTAAAACAGCTTAACGGTCAAGATGTGCAAGACGTTTACGACCTTGTTCTTTCAGAGCTAGAAGCGCCATTACTTGAAGAAGTAATGACTTACACACGTGGTAACCAAACACGTGCGGCAATCTTATTAGGTATCAACCGCGGTACTTTACGTAAGAAACTAAAGAAATACGGCATGAACTAATACATATGCTGTGATATATCACAGCATATGTTCAAAAAAGCACCTTAGGGTGCTTTTTTTATATCTTTAAAAATCCTCAAAAAAGCACCTAATTGCATAATCCTCATTCTTTAAACATCGTTTTTTAAGCGGTATTCAGTTAAAATAGTGCCTTTCTAAGCTAGCTCAAACACTGAGGTAATCAAACTACAATGGATACACATCGTCCAATTCGTCGCGCACTACTAAGTGTGTCAGATAAAACCGGTATTGTTGAATTTGCTCGCGCTCTTGAATCACAAGGCGTAGACATCTTATCAACTGGCGGTACTTGTAAATTACTTGCTGATAATGGCATTAAAGTCACTGAAGTATCTGACCACACAGGTCACCCTGAGATCATGGATGGTCGCGTTAAAACTCTTCATCCAAAAATTCATGGCGGCATCTTAGCGCGTCGTGGTCAAGATGAAAGCGTAATGACTGAGAACAATATCTCAGCTATCGATATCGTTGTAGTTAACTTATACCCCTTTGCGAATACTGTCGCTCAAGAAAACTGCAGCCTTGAAGATGCCATTGAGAACATTGATATCGGTGGACCAACAATGGTTCGTGCCGCGGCTAAAAACCATAAAGACGTGACTATCGTAGTAAACGCGAAAGATTACGACCGTGTGATCAATGAAATGCAAAGCAATAATGGTTCAACAACGTATAAAACACGCTTTGATCTTGCCATTGCCGCTTACGAGCACACTGCACAGTACGATGGTATGATCGCTAACTACTTTGGTAAAATGGTTCCTGATTATACTGAGGAAGCAGCAGAGGAAACTAAATTCCCACGCACTATCAATATGCAGTTCACTAAAAAACAAGATATGCGCTACGGTGAAAACTCACACCAAGACGCCGCTTTTTATGTTGAAAACGATGTGCAAGAAGCATCAGTAGCAACGGCGATTCAACTACAAGGTAAAGCGCTTTCGTTCAACAACATCGCCGATACAGACTCTGCGCTTGAATGTGTGAAAGAATTTGATGTGCCAGCCTGTGTTATCGTAAAACATGCAAACCCGTGTGGCGTATCAATCGGTGAAAACATCCTTGAAGCTTACGATCGTGCGTTTAAAACAGATCCTACTTCAGCATTTGGTGGCATTATTGCCTTTAACCAAGAGCTTGATGCAGACACCGCAGAAGCGATTGTTTCACGTCAGTTTGTTGAAGTAATTATTGCACCTAAAGTGTCTGAAGCCGCAGCGCAAATTATTTCAGCTAAACAAAATGTACGCTTACTTGAGTGCGGTCAATGGTCGGGTAAAGCAACCGGTCACGATATTAAACGTGTTAACGGCGGCGTACTAATTCAAGACCGTGATTTAGGTATGGTTACGCAAGGTGACTTAAAGGTTGTGTCAAAGCGCCAGCCTACTGAGCAAGAGCTCAAAGACTTATTATTTTGCTGGAAAGTGGCTAAGTTTGTTAAATCAAACGCGATTGTTTATGCCCGCGACGGCATGACTATTGGTGTAGGTGCAGGCCAAATGAGCCGCGTTTACTCAGCTAAAATTGCTGGCATTAAAGCCGCTGATGAAAACCTTGAAGTAAAAGGTTCTGTTATGGCATCAGATGCATTCTTCCCATTTCGTGATGGTATTGATGCTGCAGCAGAGGCTGGTATTACAGCTGTTATCCAACCAGGTGGTTCAATGCGCGATGAAGAAGTTATCGCTGCAGCTGACGAAGCTGGTATGGCAATGGTGTTTACTGGCATGCGTCACTTCCGCCATTAATCACACAAAGAGCTAACTGCATAAGTTAGCTCTTTTTGTTTGCACCAAATTCACGTATTCTGCCTATTCTATAACCTCTATAAAATTATAATATGAAGGAACAGACGATGAAACTTGCACTAAAAACGCTACTTGTTGCCACCCTTACGATCAGCTCAACAATGGCCTTGGCTCATAACCATGCCAGTGAATCAGCATTAAGTCATGCTGTTAAATCAAGTGAGCGCAGCTCTGAGCGTGATCAATATCGCCATCCTGTAGAAACACTGGAGTTTTTTGGTTTCAAACCAACAATGACAGTCGTTGAGATTGCACCTGGCGGCGGCTGGTACAGTGAAATTTTAGCGCCAGCACTGAAAGAGCAAGGTACCTATTACGCTGCACATTTCCCTGCTGATTCATCGGTTGGTTACTACCAACGTTCACTCGCGGGCTTTAAAAAGAAAGTAGCCGAAGATGAGCGATTCAGTAAAGTAAAAATCACTGAGTTTGCCCCTACTACTCACTTAGACATTGCCCCAGCAGATAGTGCCGATATGGTATTAACTTTTCGTAATGTTCATAACTGGTATATGGGTAAAGATAAAGACGGCGCAGTAAGTGCATTTCAATCTTTCTATAAAGCTCTAAAACCAGGTGGTACATTAGGCGTAGTTGAACACCGCTTACCTGAAGACCGCGCTGATGAAATGCAAAAATCATCAGGTTATATGAAGCAAAGTTATGTTATTGAAATCGCTAAAAAAGCCGGTTTTGAACTGGTAGCAGACAGTGATATTAATGCAAACCCTCTTGATACAGCTGATCACCCTAAAGGTGTATGGACACTACCACCAAGCTTACGTCTAGGCGAGCAAGATGCCGCCAAGTATAAAGCCATTGGTGAAAGTGACCGCATGACGCTGAAATTTAAAAAACCGCTTTAAATAGGATATTCGCCATGAATGTATTAGTCATTGGCAGCGGCGGCCGCGAACACGCACTTGCGTTTAAGGCTGCTCAAAACACCAAAGTAAACACTGTATTTGTTGCCCCTGGTAACGCTGGTACTGCTCTTGAGCCAAAGCTTGAGAATGTAGCTATTAAAGTAGAAGATTTAGATGGCCTACTCGCCTTTGCACAACAAAATAACGTTGAACTTACGATTGTTGGCCCTGAAATTCCTCTAGTACTGGGTGTTGTTGATAAATTTAGAGAGCACGGCTTAGCTATTTTTGGCCCAACGGCAGGCGCTGCACAGCTTGAAGGCTCTAAATCATTCACAAAAGACTTTTTAGCACGTCACAAGATCCCAACGGGTGATTATCAAACCTTCGAACAAATAGACCCTGCTCTTGCATACTTAAGAGAAAAAGGCGCGCCAATTGTAATTAAAGCTGACGGCCTTGCTGCAGGTAAGGGCGTAATTGTTGCCATGACTGAAGTTGAAGCTGAAGATGCAATCCGCGACATGCTTGCGGGGAATGCTTTTGGCGAGGCTGGCAGTCGCGTAGTGATTGAAGAGTTCTTAGACGGCGAAGAAGCGTCGTTTATTGTTATGGTTGATGGCAAAAACGTATTACCGTTTGCTACCAGCCAAGATCATAAACGTGCTTACAATGGCGATGCTGGTCCTAATACCGGCGGTATGGGTGCATATTCACCTGCACCTGTCGTTACTGACGAAATCCACCAGCGCATTATGAACGAAGTGATCACTCCAACGGTAGAAGGAATGGCAAGCGAAGGCCACCCGTACACTGGCTTTTTATATGCAGGATTGATGATCGACAGCTCTGGTACGCCTAAAGTTATCGAGTATAACTGCCGCTTTGGTGACCCTGAAACACAACCAATGATGTTACGTTTACAATCAGATCTCGTTGAGTTGATTGAAGCTGCGAACCGTGTTGAGCTTGATAAAACCACCATTGAGTTTGACCCTCGCGCTGCTGTAGGTGTTGTTCTTGCTGCCAAAGGTTACCCTGATAACTACCCGAAAGGTGATGTAATCAATGGTCTTAAAGTTAGCTACCCTGCTGATGAAAAAGTATTTCATGCTGGGACTAAACAAGACGGTGACAACGTAGTGACTGCCGGTGGCCGTGTGTTGTGTGCAACAGCACTTGGAAATACAGTTACACAAGCACAACAACGTGCATATCAACTGATTGATGAAATCAGCTGGGAAGGCATGGAATATCGTACTGACATTGCTTATCGTGCAATTGCCCGCGAAACTCAAAGCTAGGGAGATCTAAAATAGGTCTAACCAGTTTGTTTAAAAAAAAAGCGCGGTTTACTGCGCTTTTTTTAATGCTACACTAAAAATACAAAAACCTTCTAAGAACCGAACAATTGAAACATCATTCTCTTAGCTATCACTTTATTGCCATTTTTATATTGTTCGTGCTACTTTTTGTTATAGGTAATTACGCATCCCATCTAGCAACCCCCACTAAATACACAATAGATAAAACCACTGCCATTTATTTAAAATATGCTTACTTCATTGATCCCACTAAAAAACATTCTTTAGAGCAAGTAATAACTCAGCCTGATGCGATGATTTATAAACCTTTTACTGAGATCGATTGGAACTTCGAAAGCCGTAATTACTGGTTAATTATCGAGTTAGATAATCGTAGTACCAGCAAAGAGAAAATTGTTGCTCACTTTGATAACCCCATGGTTGATCAGCTAAACGTTTACCATTTAGATAAACACAATAATATTATTCACCAAACTACATTAGGTGATACCGAGCTTGGACTGAGTTTACTTCAATACAGCGTACCCCATATTCGCCTATCACTACCGGCGCAAAGCAAGCAAAAGCTAGTTTTAAAAATTGATACGACGGGAATAAGTAAAACCCCCGTAAATTTATATGGTGAAGCAGAGTTTCAGGAGTTAACTCGCTCACAAACCGCGATATGGGGAATTTTTGTTGGTGTTTTGATTATGGCAGCACTGTACAACCTTGTTTTATTTTTTGGTATTCGTGATCGCGTTTACCTTGTCTATATTGGTTACATTATTAGCGCAATAATCTTAATGGGTGCCGTACTAGGTTTTGGCTTTTATTTATGGCCACTTTCTTGGCAGTTGTTTTTTCACAAATATATTGTTGTTAGCAACTACGCCATTGCTTTTTTCACACTTTCATTTTGTACCATGTTTTTACGCTACCACAAAGAGCAATGCTGGCGTTATAAGCTAAGTTTACTCCTGCTGGGCTTGATGGCTATTTTAGCTGTAAGCTGCTTTTTTATTATTGAAAGCATTGCAGCCCCTGTGTTCTTTGGTATTTTAGTCTTACTGTATATCGTATGTATTATTTTGATTTATAAAAAGCTACGCAGTGGTTTTCGTTGGGCTAAATTTTATGTTATTTCTTGGATCCCACTAATTATTGGTGCAGCAATCCAACCATTAGAGTTAACAGGTGTATTGCCCTATAGCTTTGCAACGCGCCATGCTTTTTTAGCGGCTATTTTATGTGAAGTAATACTCATGGCAATGGCGTTAGCAGATCGTGTCCGCTATCAACGTGAGCGAGCGCTGTATCATGCAACCCATACTCAACAAACAAAACTACTTAATAGTGCAATGTTAAAGCAAGCTTATATGAACCTTGAGCAAGAACAACGACCAAACACGATCTGTTTAATTAAACTGCGCTATTTTAATTCTCTTAATACTATTTTAAGCCCATCTCAAGCGAACGGGCTAATTATCCACGTTGCAAAAGCACTCGAGCTTCAGTTAAGTAATGAGCGTCAGTTTATTAACCTAGATTTTAATTTAGATAGCAGCTCTAAAATTGTCGATCTTGGCACGGGTATATTTGCGTGTATCTCTACAAAAACACAAAGTGGAGAAAGCCTCTCTCTTTGTTTAAATAAAACCGTAAAAAGCTTACCAAAGCAATATGAGGTTCAAGGATTAAATTTACAACTTAAATACGCTGTAGGGATCAGTTTTTCAAAAACGAACGGCAATTTTGAAGCTAGTTTACAACGCGGCTACCTGACTTTAAAACAAGCTAAAAATAGCACCAGCAATATCAGCAACTCACAACAAAATACACACATCACGATGGATATAGGGCTTGCTGCAAAACTACAACAAGCAATTAAAAGCAATCAATTAGCAATGTACCATCAACCACAAATAAACGTGCGTACCAATCAAGTTATTGGTAGTGAAGTACTGCTGCGCTGGCCAACGCCTGAGCATCAACATATTAATATAGAAGAACTCATTTTATTAGCTGAACGAACCGGACTTATTAATGAGCTTACTTTATGGGTGATAGAACAAGCGTGTCAGGATATTGTAGAACTAAATAAGCATGGCTTTAATGAGCACACTGTTAGTGTAAACTTAAGCGCTAAAAACTTAAGTATTAATAAACTCGCCGAAAAAATTGAAAACGCTTTATTAACGTATAACATACCTGCTAAACAGCTTAAATTTGAGTTGACCGAAACGGCACTCGTTGAGAATCAACAACAAATGAAAAGTTTTATGGAGCAGCTACAAAAGCTCGGTGTTCACGTCATCCTTGATGATTTTGGTACTGGATACTCTTCACTAAATTATTTAGTTAATTACACCTTTTCAAACTTAAAAATTGATAAATCATTTGTATTGGATCTCACAACGAATCAATCCCATCAAGTGATTGTCAAAACCGCAATTGATATGGCGCACAATCTAGGGCTAAGTGTTACGGTAGAAGGCGTTGAAGATAAAGGAACCCATCAATTACTAATTGAAATGGGTGCTAATAATACCCAAGGTTACTATTATTCCAAAGCCATACCCATCACAGATTATTTGCAGTGGCTTAGGGCATGTTGACCTTTCGTGATTAATTTTGCAGCAGTCTATTTGGTATTTAGGCAAGGCAGCGCCTATGCTGTGTGGTTGTTCCCCATAAATAGGCGATAACGCAGTATAAATGCCAAACATGCGCTGCCCAAAGGGTTCTTCCTAGGGGCGATTAACTCTTTGTTACTCGGTTTTTACTTATTCTCACATGGATGTGAGCCAGTAGAATAACGCAGGAGCAGTTATCGAGCCCACTCGATTCCAAACCTCGCGCCGCGATTAAATCGCCCCTGAATTGAACAAATTTCAATCCACAAAGATCAACACGCCCTTGTCATTCACATTAAATAATCAGTCAGTGCAATTACATGTTAAAATCCCCTTTTTCACATCTTTAGGGGCGTAAAGATGCAAGGCACAATTAAAAAATTAAAATCATCGCTAACTCAGCCGATCCAATATCATCTGCCAATTGGTGATGAGTTAGTTGATCTCAATGCTTATATTGGCAAACAATTAACACTGACTTTTAACGGTTCAATTTTATGTTCGAGTTGTGGTAAAAAAACTAAAAAAAGTTACTCTCAAGGACACTGTTTCGTGTGTATGCGCAAGCTTGCTAGCTGCGATATGTGCATTATGAAACCTGAAACCTGTCATTTTGATCAAGGCACCTGTCGTGAGCCGCAGTGGGGGGAAGAAAACTGCATGATCCCACACTATGTTTACCTCGCGAATACATCGGGTTTAAAAGTCGGCATAACCCGCCACACGCAAATTCCAACCCGCTGGATTGATCAAGGGGCAACCCAAGCACTGCCTATTTTTAAAGTGCAAACACGCTTACAATCTGGTTTAGTCGAAGTCGCGTTAGCACAGTTTATTGCTGATAAAACAAATTGGCGCAACATGCTCAAAGGGCAAAATGATGTACTCGACTTAAAAGCAGCCGCCGCTGAGCTTATTCCGCAAATTGCAGATAAACTCAATGAACTGGCTGAGCTATTTGGCGCAACAGCCATTGAGCAGCTCAATGAGGACGTTGTTGATTTACAGTTCCCTGTTACAGAGTACCCAACCAAGATTAGCTCCTTTAATTTCGATAAAGAGCCCGTTGTCAGTGGTATTTTAAATGGTATCAAAGGGCAGTATTTAATCTTTGATACAGGCGTAATAAACATCCGTAAGTTCACCTCTTACGATGTTACGCTGGGGTAAGCTGGGCATAAAACTCAAACCATTGCCGCTGTGCTAAAGGGCGGCAATAATAATAACCTTGTATTACATTACAACCTAAACTTTGCAAATAATTATACTGCGTTTGCTTTTCTACTCCTTCCGCTACAACGCATAGATTTAAGCTCGTAGCCATCGCTATAATAGCAGCCACGACTTCACTGTTGCCATACTCATCAGGTATTTTGGCAATAAAACTGGCATCTATTTTTAAGGTATCTATTGGAAGTTTAGTTAAGTAACTCAGTGCCGAATACCCTGTACCAAAATCATCAAGCGCAATGTGCACGTCCATTTTTTTTAGCTGCTGCAATTGTTTTTTCGCCTGACTAAAGGAACTTATAAAACTACTTTCAGTTAACTCTATTTCAAGACAGTCCCCAGACAAATTATAACGCTTTAGCATCTGCTCAACACTTTTTGATAACTTGCCTTGGCTCAAATGACACGCAGAAACGTTGACTGCAAGCCGCCCTGCTTTTATACCTTTTTGCTGCCACAATGCCAGTTGCATGCCGGCACTATTTAGCACCCACAAATCAAGTTTTACAATTAAGCCTAACTCTTCCGCTAATGGGATAAATTGTGCGGGAGAAATCATCCCTAATGTAGGATCATACCAACGAAGTAATGCTTCAACGCCTTTTATTGTTTGTGTTTTTAAACATTGCTTAGGTTGAAAGTATAACTCAAATTCATCATTCTCTAGCGCATGCTGAAAACGACTCATCATGGCTAAACGCTCTAAAGAACGCGCATTCATTGATGACTTAAACAGCTGAAAAGAGTTACGCCCTATTTCTTTAGAGCGATACATTGCGATGTCTGCATGTTTTAAAAGGGTCTCACTATCGAGTCCATCCTCCGGATAAATTGCTGCGCCAATTGAAGCGGTTGCGCCCACCTCCAATCCTTCCAGCTGAAAAGGGATATTCAAATGGTTAAGTATCTGATCAGCCAAACTAATCACCGATGCGATATTATCAACCTCGCATAACACCACAAATTCATCGCCACCTAATCGTGCTAGCGTATCCCCTTCACATAGCAATGCTTGTAAACGTTTAGCCACCATTTTTAATAATTCATCACCGGCGCTGTGCCCTAAGCTGTCGTTAATTTCTTTAAAACGATCCAAATCAATAAACATTACGGCAAGCATGTCGTTATTTCTATGTGCAGCTGCCAATGCCATGCTTAACCTATCATTAAATAAGCGTCTATTGGGTAAACCCGTTAGCTCATCAAAGTAAGCGAGCTGAACTATCTTCTCCTCTGCATTTTTTCGCTCTGTAATATCACTAAAAATTGCCGCATACACAACCTCACTGCAATTTGGCTCTCTTATTTGAATAATGCTGAGCCATTCAGTATATAAATCACCGTTTTTTTTACGGTTACATATCTCCCCTTGCCAAACACCTTTATCCGCAATAGATTGCCACATTTTTATATAAAAACTTTTACCGTGCTTACCTGAACTGAGGATTTTTGGCTGTTTACCTATTACCTCATATTCTTGGTAACCTGTTAACGTCGTAAAGGCCGGATTAACTTGAATGATTACGCCATCTTGTTGAGTGATCATTATGCCATCAAGCGAAGCGTCGATTATTTTATTAGCAAGGTATAGGTTACGCTGTGAATGCTGTAGAGCGATGTCTCGTTGTGCGAGTACTTTTTCAAGTTCGCTACAATATGCACTTTCGATTTCATTAATTAAGTGCTCAAGCGATAAAACCCCTTTAATTTCTTGAGTGTCAGTCACCACTAAATGACGCACATTGTTATCTGACATTAATCTATAAGCATCAAACAAACTATTTTTTGGGCTAATTTGATAAAGTGGCCAACTCGCAAAATCCCAACAAAAATGCTTACTTTCATGCTCAATAATTAAATGCAGTAAATCACGCTGGGTAATAATGCCATGTTCGTTTTGCTGCTTATTGAATACCAAAATAACTTTTTCGTTGCGCTCATACATTAGCTTTATAGCTTCACTCACACCCATATTTGCAGGCACTATTGATATATTTTTACTGTATTGCTCATTCACAGGGCGAAATTGTAAATAGTGATCCAAACCTTGATTGCGGACAATATCCGTGATGCTAATCACGCCACATGGTAGAGCGCTTTCATCTGTCACTAAAAGGTGTCGTACACTGTATTGATGAAAAACTAAAGCGGCATCGCTAAGCAATCGCTGGCTCGAAATACTAATAACGGGGCTCGACATTACTGATGCTATTTCCACGCTTTTTATTTGTGGATTATTAAAATCAAGCTTCATACAATCAGCTTCTGTCCATATTCCACAAATAGAGCGATGCTCTTGAACAAAAATAGCACTGACATTATGTGCTCGCATTAACCTCACAGCTTCGATAAGATGCGTGTGCTTAACACACGAAATAACCTTATTTGTAAACACATCACATACTTTTTGGTAACGGCTACTTTTTGGCATCATAGCTTCCTTGTTTGGCACGAACCGAAAAGTATAATAAAGCTTATTACCAACCATTTGATTTAGGACAATAAACCAGCATGTCATACCCAAAAATCATCATTTATAATGAGGAAATAGAAATTGCGCATCAGCAAAGTGACGTAGATTGCTTTTTATATGGGATCAGCGAGCATGAACAAAAAAATGTGAGAGTGCTAGAGGAAAGTGGTACCTACCACACACTTTTAGGAAAAGCATGCCAGCCATTAAGTGCCGATGAGTTAGGTGTATATGTAAAGCATTATTTAGCAAATGAAGGGCAATGTTGCTTGAGTAAAATTCAACAATTAAGCCCACAACAAGCGTTTGATTTACTCGCTATCAACTAACGCTTTTACATGAGCAATTGCACTGCGCCCAAGTGCTGAAAGTGAATACCCTCCTTCTAAATAAGAGATAATTCCTTTACAACCGAGCTCTTTGCTTAACTTTGCCAATTGATCAGTCAGCCATGTGTAGTCATCTTCAACAAATTTTAAGCTTGCCATATCATCTTCAAGATGAGCATCAAAACCGGCGCTAATAAAAATAAGTTCAGGCTTAAACTGCGTTAATTTAGGCAGCCACTGTTGGTTATACAGCGCTTTTAAATCATTGCCATCACTGGCAATCGGTAAAGGCGAATTGATGAGTGTTGCGTTATTTTCTATTGCCGTATTAGGGTAAAACGGATACTGAAATAACGAGCAAAATAATACATTGTCATCATCAATAAAAATATCCTGTGTACCATTTCCATGATGCACATCAAAATCGACTATCGCAATGCGCTTTACGCCTTTGCTTTGTGCGTATTTAACGCCAATGGCTAAATTATTAAACACACAAAAACCAGCTGAGGTGGTTCTATTCGCATGATGCCCTGGCGGACGTACTGAGCAAAAAGCAGCATCGAGCTTATCTGCTAATATTTCATCTACCGCCAATATGCCAGCCCCTACTGCGCGCTCAATCGCCATAAGTGATTCTGGACATAACCAGGTGTCACCATCAAGTGATGCAAGCCCTTGAACTGGAATAGTGCTTTCAACTTGTTTTACCAGTGCTTCATCATGTGCTAACAAATAATGCGCTCTAAGTGCTTTTGGGGCCTGTTTTTGCTGTACTGCAATATCCAACCCGCTGGCTAATAAGCGATCTGATATCGCATCTAAACGCTCAGGGCATTCAGGGTGATCTTCAATCATTTTATGTTTGCGGCAAAAAGGATGTGAAATAATCGCGGTACGCATAAAAGCTCCATCTGTATCAGCAAGTGGCAACTATAACAAAGCCACCGATTGGTGGCTTTGCGACTTTGGTTTACTATTCTAAAATAAAAATTCTAACTAATTATTTTTTTGCTTTTAGTGTTAAGTTTCTAAAGTCAAAACTAAAATCTGTAACAGCCGTTGAAACAGCTTTCATTTTGGCACTTTCAACACGATTTTTAGTCGTCATATCAAACGTAATAAACGCATCAGCCTCAAGTAGTTTTTCATCCCATTTAACAATAAATGTGTTGCCTGTGTAGTGCTCTAGCTGGCCTTTTAAACGCTTGGTGTGAGTAAAGTCAATACGCAGTTTACCGTCTAACTCTTCAATAATAACATCACCATACCAATCGTCTTTCAATGTACCTGTGTAGCTAATATTCGGTAGCTGTGGCTGGTAGTCAGCAGGCGCTTCTGGCTTAGCATTTGCGTACGCTTTTTGCTTGCCTTCAAAGTGCTTTTTAGCGAGCTCTTCAACCCAGTCTTTATCTTCAAGATCAAGTGCATCTTCGAGCACCTCATGAGTAATTGCCGATAACGCACCGAATGCTTGCTGATTACTTAAAATGACAATACCGAGGTTCTTCTCTGGCACTAATGTCACTTGCGATACCATGCCTAAAATCCCGCCACCGTGTGCAAGCTTTTTAACACCGTGATAGTCCTCAATACTCCAACCTAAGCCGTATCCTCTAAACTGTTGATGATACGCTTCATAAGCCGATTTAGAGGCAACAGAGGTAATATGCGGGTGCCACATTTGTGTTTGTTGTTTATCACTAAATAATTGTTCGCCATTAGGCATTGTGCCACCAGCAAGTTGAGTACGTAACCACTGGCTCATATCACTCACGCTTGATGCTATTGCGCCAGCTCCACGAAAGTCCTCTAAGTAGTTAACAAAGAAAGGGTGTAACTTGCCATCCATTGGGATGTGCCCCGTTGCCCAGTTTTTATTGTTACTTGGGATACGCGAAAACCCCGCACGTGAGTTACCCATTTTAAGTGGCTGTAGAATATTTTTTTCGATGTAATCGTTCCAGCTCATACCTGACACTCGAGCAACCACCTCACCAGCAGTAACAAACATTAAGTTGTTGTAAGCATATTTACTGCGAAAGCTGCTGGCGGGTTTTAAATACTTTAAACCGGCAAAAATTTCTTCAATTGATTTATTCGTATCTGGCCAAATCATTAAATCGCCTTGGCCAAGACCTAAACCACTACGGTGGCTAAGTAAATCTCGAATGGTCATTTCACGGGTTACATATGCATCATAAAGACGAAACTCAGGTAAGTGATCAATCACTTTATCGTCCCAGCTTAGCTTCTCTTCATCAACTAATTTAGCTAATGCCGCAGCCGTAAATGCTTTGGTATTTGATGCGATACCAAATAACGTGTCTTTATTTACCTTGTTGCCAGTTTCCAAATGGCTTACACCAAAGCCTTTGGCAAACACCACGTTATCGTTTTCAACTATCGCCACAGCCATGCCAGGCACATCAAAACGTGCCATCGAGTTTTCGATTACTTGGTTAATATTGTTCGTATCAATATCAGCGTAGCTATTAAATGCACACCCTGTAAATAACGTGGCGGCAATGGCTAATTTAGTTAGTTTCATAACAGTCCTAGTTTAATTTTTATTATTGTTGATGCACGGCAAACTCAATTGCAGCACGTTCACTATTACTATCTCGACATGTTTGTCGTGATTTTATGGCTTCACTGTACTCATTTGGCACACAAGCTTCAAGCGCCCCGCGATGAACGTGCTGCATATACCAGTCATAAGGTAATATGTCCTCATTAGTAGTATTTGCAATATAACAATGAGCATTGAGAACTTGCCCATCAAGCAGCGTTACTTGAACATCCACACAATCGTAACGCGGACCTTCAATGTCATCTAAAATGCTCTTTTCTTCATGGTTAAGTTGATAAACAACACCATATACTTGCGTATTTTGGTCATTGCTTGGACGAACATTACCTTTGCCTGACCCATCAAGACTCACCATATCAAAAGTCAGTTCATAGCCATGTAGGATCGCCGTACCAACACGCTTGGCATTAGGTAAACGCGCGAGTAAACGGTTAGAGGACATATTGGAACCAAAAGAAAAATTATATATAGTCATATTTACCTGCTCTTGTATTGGCGTATTAATTGATGATTTTTACACCACGATTCTTATTGCTAACGCGATAAGAATCACACCAATACCACGGTCAAACCAATGGCCACTTTTTTGAAAGAAACCTCGTACACTTTGCTTTGATAACACCAAGGATAAAAACGAAAACCATACCCACGTTGCTAAAGCCATATAAAGGCCATAACCAGCTTGAACAATTAACGGTGTTGATTGACTGATCACCAAAGTAAATAACGACATAAAAAATAGCGTTGCTTTTGGATTTAATGCATTTGTTAAAAAGCCACGGCGAAATGCTACCCAGTCAGATTCAGTTGAGGCAGATGGTACTAAATTATCCTGCTCTGCTGTGGCCGGTTTGGCACTTCTTAGTGCTTGCACACCAATATAAGCCAAATAAGCCCCGGCTAAATATTTTAATGCCATAAAAATAGTCGGTGATTGCGCGAGTAAAACAGCAACCCCTAACAAACAATAAGTAACGTGTAATAATATTGCTAAACCAACCCCAAAACTAGTCCACAAAGCATTTCGCCGCCCTTGCTGAATACTCTGCTTGAGCACAATTGCAAAATCAGGACCCGGGCTTGCTACCGCAAAAAAATGTGCCAATGCAATTAGTAAAAATTCATCAAGATAAGCCACGTTAATTACCCTGCCTTTTTCTCATCAAGCGCGAGTAACAGTGGATTAGCAGTGTCATTTACCAATGCTTTAATTTCTTTTTGCGCTTTTTTAAATTGACCACGTAAATGCGATTTTAGATATTTTTTAGACTCTTGATGGCCTTTAAAGTGGCAAATAAGTGCATGCATAAATAACGTTTGCGATTCACTCAAGGCCGCTTGTCTATTAGCATAGGGGTTGTAACATGATCCACATCCGCCCTTAAATTGATACACCGTATTACTCATCATGACACCAAAGCCTAAAAAGCACGCAAGTGCATCACTGGCCTGAGGTAAAAACTCCTTTCCCCCAGGTGGTAACACACCAACATGGTGGATCATGATAGTCGCTAAAGTACCGGCAAAGCTTGCTACTAAATCTTGTGGTTGGTTAATTTGATTTGGATTAAATGACACATTAACACGGTGCGCAGGCGTCACCATTAATTTACTTTGTGCACCTCTAAGCGAGTTAGAAAGCTCAAAATGAGGAAATACTTGAGGTTGTAATTGCGCAGGCCCAACCAATTGAATCGGCCAAACGTGCATTCCCGCATAATTCGTTACACGCTCAAAAACGTTACTCGCCATTTCCTCAATGCTTGATACCGCATCGGGAAAGAACTGATGGTTTGGCAATACTATATCTGTATTATTTATAAAATAATCACTGTCGAAATTTTCAATTGCCCATACAAAAGTATCGATCAGCCACTGCTGTTCTTGCTCATCTAATAATGGTTTTGCTTTAAATAAGGCTAACATAATCTGCTCTTTTAGTTATTGTTGCGCTTGTGCCCACGTCCACGCTTGTGTGTTATACAGCGGCACAGTAGATAATGCGTGATGGTGACTGCCTGTCGACTCTTTTGTTGAGTATGATAAGTACATCAAAGTACGCGTTTGTGCATCATAAACACGGCGGACTTTTAATGATTTAAATAAAATACTCTTTGATGACTTAAAAACCACCTCACCTGATTTACTACGATCTATTGCTTGTAATTGGTCGGCGGTGATTGGTCCCGTCTGACGACATGCAATAGACATATCGGAAGGATCTGCAAAATCTAAATTAGCCTCAATATGGCTGATATGACAAGTAACACCTTTAACAAGAGGATCCTGTTGCGAATTAACTTTAATGTCTTTCGTGGTAAACAAGCCTAAGCTGACCGACGCGGCATCATCAGAACACCCCGACACTGTAAAAATAACAGCCAGTAAGCAACCCATTTTTAAGTATTTCATACTGTTCCTTAACGTAATTCAAAGAGTAGGGTTTTTATACCCAAACCACCTCAAGATGCCAGTTTCAGTTGGAGTTAAAAGCAATTTAGGCAAGGCATTGATTACAAGTAATAGTGGCTCTATTATTAAAATCAATCCCTTATAAAAGTAACGCAGTATAAATCGCTTTTAAACCAACCCGTAGGGCGTTTCACAGGCACTTACTCTCATCGTTGTTACTTCTTAAAAGGGACTGCCATTGTTGCAAAGTAACGCCTTGATATTAAGCCCCTGTGAAACGCTGAATTCAGCTTCTTGAGGTAGTTTGGGTATTTATTTCATTTCAACTATTTTTCAATACTAACACTAAACGTATTTGTAACTATAAAACAAATTTACAATGATATTGCCACCAGCTAGCTTGTGTGTCTTTATGCATTTGTATTCTGCTAAGATAAGCTCAACGATCATTTAAAGGAACCAGTAATGCCACACATTGTTATTGAACACTCTGAAGATTTACCCATTTTACCACAGGTGTTGGTCGAAAAAATTCACCAAGCCGCGTTTGAAAGTAATCTATTCGAACTCGACTCAATAAAGACGCGGGCAATCGCCTATACCCATTATCAATTAGGAGACGGTAAAGAAGGCTTTATCCATGTTGGGGCGCATATTATGCAAGGTCGTACCGTAGCGCAAAAACAACAATTGAGTGAACACTTACTAGCATGCCTAAAAACCTATTGCCGAGAATCAGATAGTTTAAGCGTCAATGTTCATGATATGTCTGACGATATCTACCGCAAATGCACTTAGCGGTACTTTTTAATCGATATAGCTCAAGGTAAATACTGAGCTTTAATGCGCTTTATATCTATTTGTGGTGATTTATAAGCGCTGTAAACTAACCAACCAGATTGAGCTATATAAGTCAGCCCTGATGCTCGGCTAAATGCCCGCTCGGGTAAGCGCATAACATCATGATGGCTTTGGTTTGCTAAATCGTAATAACTCAAACGGTAATCAGCCCGATCTACATTAAAATAATAAATCCGCGCAAGGCTTGTTTCATCCGCTTTAACATAATGCCATGCCAAATCATTCGACAAGTTTATATTTGGCACTAGCACTTCTTCCCTACCTGAATCTGCATATTTAACCCAAAGCTGTTTAGCGCTCGGCTTAGCAAAAATTAAATCACCTTGCTGCGTTTCATAAGCATAATAAGCAGGCTGCTCAATCATTTTGCCTAAGTTTTTACCATTAAGGTTAAAACGATGCACATATTTACTATCCGACACTAAAACAGTTTGACTGTCTTTCCCCCATGACACTTTTGCATGGTACTTAAAACCGGTCTTTAACTGCTCACTTACTTGTTTTTCAAAATCATATATATAAAGCTGATTTTTGCCTTTTATGAATAATGTAAAAGCAATGTAACGTCCATCAGGTGACCAAATAGGATTAAAAATACCCGACTTAAAATCAGTTAACTGCCGTCGATTTGTACCATCTTGATCCGCTATCCATAATTCACTTTCATTAGATTCATTAGAGATAAACGTAAACTTATTTTTTAATTCATTAAAATCTGCATAACGCATATTAAAATCAGTGGATAGCACTGGAAATGGAGAGCTGGCAACATTGTCCCCCAACTCAACCCGCATAAGCGTTGAATCTGTATGCCACTGATGAAAATATAAAGTCCCATCGTCTGCATATTCAGGGTAACTTAGCCCTGTAACCTTTGAATCCTGAATAATATTTGTATCTAAATGATAAAAGTAGCCTTGGCGCTGCCCATGTTCTACCGCAGAGAATACCAGCTGACTCTTTTGGGGATGCCAATCTACCCCTCGAAGATCCAAAAAGCCTGATGTGAGTTGTTGTGTATCACCGCTACTAATATCGATTAAAAATAATTCTTCGTGGCCATCGGGTAAATTGCGTGAAACAACCAATTTTGTACCATCTGGAGAAAAAGCCACTGATTCATCCTGAATATTACACGCTTGTTTGCACGGTACTTGGCTAACGGCTTTATCTGATGATAAGTTAATAATATTGAGCTCTGAACTGAGCGTCCCGTCAACTGTTCGCTCGCTGATGTAGACCAACTTATCACCTTGAGCGCTAATATCTAAATCTGTCGTAAAATTTACAGCGCAGCTACCGAGCAACTTTGTAGCTGCACCACTAAGTGTTTGTTCAATAATGTCACATTTACCACCATCTGAACGCCGATAATAATAAATACGTTGCTGATCAGGACTAAAAACGGCACGCCCTTCAATACCATCGCTATTTGTTAAAGCAATAGCAGCTTGCTCGGGAGAAAATAAATCCTGTAAATAAAGGTTGGCAAGTTCACCCGGCTCTCCCCATGAGTACACTAATAAATGGTTGTCGTTTGATACCCCCGGAAACAGCTCTCGCCCTGGGCTTGTAGTTAGTGTTTCAATATGATCAGTTAAGCGTGTTTTGTAATTGCGAGTTTTGCTAGAGTTATCATGTAGGAAATAAAAGGGGCTAGTAACAAACACAATAACTGTAATAACAGCACATATAACTTGCATTGATGAAAAACGAGAAAATATACTTTTTTTAGTGGGTATTGCTACTAATTCATTTTGGGTTAAAGAGCATGGCGTTAGCGTAATTCGGTACCCTGTTTTACGAAGTGTTTCAATATAAATAGTATCGGGGTCAAGCTCTTTAAATGCTTTTCTCAGGTGCCAAATAGCATTCGTAAGTGCTTTTTCACCTACATAGCTATTACCATTCCATACATTTTCAATTAACTCTTCACGAGTAACGGCTTCTGGGTAGCGAGAAACTAAAAAACACAATAGCTCTATGAACTTTGGTTGTAAGACCACTTCAACATTTGCACAACCTAATTTATTCTCAGAGGGTAAAACTCGACAAGGTCCTAACAGAAACGGCTGATTCATATTCATAAACGGCTATTAACACCTCCAATTTAGATACCAGAAAGGATACCCTTTTATAGTGACAAAAAGCAAAGTTACTCAACAAATTAAATAAACGTGTTTTAAGAGCCACCAAAAATAAACATGTAACCATTTGTTTTTTAATGAATAGATATAAAATAGATATAAAATAGGGAAATAAACGAGCCATTCTTTATTGAGTTTTTGTCCGCAATTGCATAAAACATTGCCTGTACAAATCTATTCGTTAAAACGTTAACTAAATCTTTGTTCTGCCCGTCCAAAGTAGTGAGCGTACTAACAGTCACAGCCTTAGATAATAAAATAATTCTCATCCTTTTTAGTGGAAGTGAATGTCTAGCATTGTGACTATCGATGGATAGCTAAATATATTAAAAATATAATTAGCTTTATAAATTTATACCTAGCTCGATTTAAATTGAGCTAGATTATATTCCTACTAGGTTGTTACCAAAGGCATGGCTTGAAAAAGCCTGCCTTTTTTAATTTATAAATGGCCAACTTTGCATCTCAACCAATCGAGATTCAGTTCGTGCATATTCAAAAGCCAATTTTTTACCTTGATAGAGCTGTGCAATAGCAACATCGGCACCAATCACCAATAGCTTACCGCGATCATAAAACTCATCCACTAACGCAATAAAGCGTCTCGCTTCGTCATCGAGTGTATGCTCTTGTAAATCTTGTTTCTCACGTTGATAGCTATCTTCAATACCATGCACTATTTGTTTATTTGTCGCACTTGCTCCCATAACTGGCACGTTTGCAATATAAATACGCGTAAAATGTTGCGCTAAATAAATATAATCTGCGGTGCTACGAGCTCCTGAGCAAAGCGCCATAAAGTCGAACATAATGGCATTTTCACTGCGCACTAAGTACGTCATATTACGACCACAGACGCTAATATTTGAGCCTTGCCTTATATGGTTTTCAGAGCTTTTAAAGTGCGAGATTAATGTACGCTCTAAAGCCCCAACAAAGTAATGCGTCGCTAATTGGCCAAATCTAAAACGGTGATCGACCTCTCCCGCTACATCTATAATATGACAATGCCGCTTAATTAATTCTATCGTAGGTAAAAACCGCGCCCTTTGCAGGCCATTGTAATAAAGCTGTTCTGGTTGACAGTTAGAAGTTGCAACAAGCACGACCTGTCTTACAAATAATGCTTTAAATAACCCAGCCATGATCATCGCGTCGCCAATGTCAGAAACAAAAAACTCATCAAAACATATTAATTTAAGATTGGCTGACCACTCTTTGGCTATTTGATCTAACGGGTTTTTAATTCCTTGTAATTGCGCTAAACGCTGATGTACTTGCGCGATAAAATGATGGAAGTGTAGACGCGTTTTTTGTGAAATCATCACGCGAGTATAAAATACATCCATCAACATCGATTTGCCTCGCCCGACAGGCCCATGCAAATAAACCCCCTGTACAACAAGCGGTGGCTGCCACCATTTTAGGGGTGTCTGTAAAGCGTTTGCTAACTCATCAAGTGCCGTTACAGCCTTTAACTGCGCAGTATCAAGCTCAAGTTCACCCATGGTGATTTGTGTATTGTAATACTGTAATATTTGTCCGCTTGATACTGTCATGGTATATCACTATCGGCTATAATCGCCGCCATTGTAGCCGACTAAAAATGTGAACCCAATGAAATTCCCTTGCCGCTTAGATAAATTCATTAGCCACCTTGCTGAGATCCCACGTACAAAAGTCAAAGCCGGGCTTAAAAGCAAATTTGCATTAGTTAATGGAGAACTCGCGACCGCACCTGATCTATCAATCAAAGCAACAGATGAAGTAACCTGGCAAGGCAAGCCTCTTGTATTTTTGGGTAAGCGCTATTTCATGCTAAATAAACCGGTGGGTTATATATGTGCCAACAAAGATGACATGCATCCCACCGTATTTGATTTATTTGATGAACCTAACATGAGTGATTTTCATGTTGCCGGTCGCCTTGATATCGATACAACAGGATTAGTCTTGATCACCAACGATGGCGATTGGTCTCATAGAATTACCTCACCAAAACACAATAAGTTTAAAACTTACCTAATTGAAACCATAGAGCCAATAACTGAAGATGCACTAGAACAACTTCGTCAAGGTATACAACTACATAACGAAAAAGAAATCACAAGGCCAGCCATTGCAGAGCAACTTGCTACTTTTAGCTTACGCTTATCAATTAGCGAAGGTAAATACCATCAAGTTAAACGAATGCTTGCAGCCGTAGGCAATAAAGTTGTTGAGTTACATAGAGAGAAAATAGACGGTATTGAACTAGAGCACTCTTTAAAAAGTGGTGAGTATCGACAATTAACGTCTGAAGAGGTTAATCTTTAATTCAGCAAGTTTTTTAACTTGAGTAAAAATCACGTAAAACTCCCTAATAATCATTAATTAAATCTGACAACGGGTCGATAAACATGGTAGAAATTTAGGGTCATAATATAAATAAGGGGCTCAATGTGCTGTCAGGTTTAGCATTAAGAACAAAAACTATCCTATTTGCTGGGGCGATGTTTATAGCACTTAATGCTATTGCATTACTTGGCTTACAGTCGCTGCGCCACGCTAGCGAAACCGATAATATTGCGCGTATAAATCAGCTCATGAAAAGTACCAGCAATATTGTCGCACAATTTGAGTTACTCGCTCAAAATGGACAATTAACCCAAGAGCAAGCCCGCGAATTTGCAACTAACATGCTTCGTGAAAACAAATACCATGATTCTGAATATGTTTACGTGGTAAATGACGAGCTTGACTTTATTGCCACTCCTCACGATCCCCAACTGCATGGTACGAGCTTTAATGATTTTCAAGATGCCAGCGGTAAAAGTATTGGTCGTATGGTTGAGCAATTAGTTGGTCGTCAAACGAATAAAATTATTACTTACCACTGGGATTCAGTCCGTGATGGCGAAACAGTTGATTTGACCTCAGTAGTACAGAAAACACCCTACTTTGGTTGGTATGTAGGTACTGGCATTAGTGCTAAAGAAGTCGACGAGCGTTATTGGAATACCGCAAAGTGGTTACTAGGCTTATCCCTTGTTATTGCAATTGTTTTAACTATTGCAATTGCTCGCTTTGGTATTGCTTTGAGCAATGCACTTGGCGGCGAGGTCACTGAAGTTATAGATATAGTAAAACAAGTGTCTCGTGGCAATTTAAACTCACATATTCGTACAGACGCGCCACCTGAGAGCATTATTGCAGCCATGCAATATATGCAGCAAGGTTTACGTGGTGTAGTAGGCAGTATTAAAGACGTCACTGATAGCCTTAAAAGTCAAAGCTTTGATAACGAGTCACGCTCAACTGAACTTGATAAACTAACACTGAGCCTAAATGAAGAAACGCATATGGTCGCATCAGCTATCACTGAGCTTACGGCCTCTGCACAAACTGTTGTTGAGCATGCAGAACAAGCAGCCTACTCTGTTCAAGAAGCTGAAAATCAAGGGCAAAAAGCCAACGATTTAACAACCGAAGCGGCGGAAACAATTGTACTTCTTGAAAAGCAAATTGACAGCGCTGGTAATAATATCCAAACACTTGATGACGAAGTTAACAACATTGCCAATGTACTGAGTGTCATTCAAAGTATTGCCGAACAAACTAACCTACTTGCACTTAATGCTGCAATTGAAGCGGCCCGAGCCGGTGAGCAAGGCCGTGGTTTTGCCGTTGTGGCCGATGAAGTTCGCCAACTCGCACAACGCACGCAAACCAGCACCGAAGAAATTCGTAATATGATTGGCAAACTACAAACGGCTACGCAAGACGCTAAAACATCTGTAAACCTGAGTATTGCGACTAGCGAACAAACGGTTGCGAAGTCTAAAAATGCCAGTGAAGAACTACAACGCGTTGCATCATCCCTTAGTGCCATTGCACAAATGAGCCACCAAATTGCTATTGCGGCGAAAGAACAACTTGATGCAGGTGAAGATACAGCCAAACGGATTGTGACAATTTCAGATACCGCTTCACAAACAGCGAATGTATCTCATCAAGCTCACGCGGCGACTGATTTAATAAAAGGTTTAACGAATGATTTAGAAGAGCAAACAGGTAAATTCAGCTCCTAAAATGTAACTTTAATGTTATAAAAACATTAAAAAAAACAAATTGACAACGCTGTCTTTGGTCGGTACTTTAGGGACTGGAAAAGGTAGTAAGCGTTTCCGAATTCTTAACTAATAAGGAACTAGTAATGAAAAAAAAGAAACTCTTAACAGCAATTCTAGGACTGTCATTTGGTATTGGAATGACAGCAACTGTTTCAGCAGTTAGTGACTGCAACTGGGAGCCCTATGGCTCTATAGATAATTATTGCGGCTATGAATATTATAAATGCGCAATGTCATCGAATAATTCTTACTTAAACTGCAGAGACGTAAAAGCAAACTGTATAAGTAAATGTAGTAGTTAAATCAGAGGGGGGATTACCCCCCTTACCAACTAACGTAACGAAAATACATCAATGAAATCACTTGCTAAATACACGACTATTTTTTTTATTACACTCAGCTTAGGTGCCTTGGTAGGTCAGTTTGTTTTACCCACTGTTAAGCGCTTTTTCGAAGAACCTGCTATAGAGGTTGGCAATTATCAACATGTTGGTATCACTGATATAAATAAGGTAAAAATTTATACTGTTGATTGGTGTGAATTTTGTGCAAAAGCTAAAGAAATGTTAGATAAACACCACGTCGAATATATCGAAGTTGATATAGAAAAAAACCCGCAAGGCTTAAAGGAGTTTGAACAACTTTCCGGCGACGGCTTTCCTTTAATAATTATAGAAAACATGCTTTTCAGAGGTTTCTTTGAAGGACCAATTAAACAAAAACTTACAGACTCAAATATAATCGCTACATAGAAATTACGATTTTATTTGCACTAAATCAAAATCGGCAAGATCTGGCACAATCGTTTGTAAGCGCGATTCTGTTATATCTAACGAATTTAAACACTCACAATATTCTGAGGCTTTAAGCTCTAATTGGTGAGCTTTTTTTTGTAATGATTTATCAATTTCTTTCGAAATAATATCCATACGTAAACCCATGTCGTTGATTCGATCTTCAATATTACCTTCACGTGACTTAAACGCATCACCAAGTGAAACCAAAATTGCACCTAATGAGCCATGTACCGCTGAGTGAATTTTTTTACTGATCTCTTCGGTAAAAAAATCATCAATTTTAGATAATGATTGCGGCGCGATGAAAAAGAAGTCATCACCGCGTTTAAATTTATCCATTAATGCACGCTCTACGTACTGCAGTTGTGTTTTTAGTACTTCAGGTTCTTTATCAGACATACCTTCAACAACCTGCTCAATCGCACTTAAACCCAGATTAACACCATCAGTAGCCAGCTCAACTAACTCTGGCACAGTATCGCGAATACCGGCACTAAACTGGGCTAAAACCAAACTTTCCTCATTACTTAAGTCAATCCAATAACCACGGATAAACAATTGATTATCATTATTAATTTGGACGCGTGTTTGGCCTTTATCAACAATACGAATAATATCGTCGGTGATGATTAAACCATGACCTAATTCAACTTCACACTGAGCTTGGGCAGAAAGATGCAGACTTGAAAGTGCTATAGATAACGCCAATATCGACCGAGATAAAAACGCCATAAACACCTCAAAAAGACTAAAAATGGAAGGTGGCTAGGTTAACAAAAAACCAGTTTTATGCAAGAAAAATGGTAGGCGCGATTTTACATCGCGCATGGGTGCCTCAAGTGCGCGGGATAAACCCGCGCCTACATTTAAATAGGTGAACCCGGTGGAATTGGTAATGCTTTAAAGTTTTCAGGCCATTGCCCTGTTTTTAAAAATTGACTTATTTGATCAGCTAAATACTGTTTAAACGCACTATCGCCTACACTGGCACTGCTTAGTAGTGAATCCTGCTGGTAGACTTTATTCAATTTTACTAAGTAATAACGCAGCTGAGCTTGCACTTCTGGCGCTACTTTATCACTGGCCACTAAGTCAGCGAACTGTTTGGCAGTAAGAAGTTGTACTCGCTGGTCAATTTTACCTGCCATGCCTTTTTTACTCTGAATTAAAAACACTTGCTGATACACTTTTGCAAGTAATTCATCCAGACTAAAAAATGCATCACTGCGCACTTGTTGTTGCGCCAAACGGTTTAAACGCTGGCTATTAAGCAATAAAGATAAGCTATGTTGCGCCGCCACTTCAGGAAGTGCCATGGCATCAAGCGTTAACCCCGTGCGACCTACAATGCTTTCTCGATTTTTAGACTCACCATACGCCTTTGGTGGGATCAGCGCTAAAATAGACTCAGGCAACACTAAATTATCTGCATGTAATGTTTCAAAGATAGCTGTTAGAGCAAGCTGCTGAGTTCGTTTTTCAACAACTTGCGCACCTTTTATCGCGGTATCACCCCGTACTTCATAGTCATAATCAACACCTGCAATTAATTTAACCGCAGACTCAACTTGATAACGATGAAATAAATAAAGTGGCACTAACATTTCTTCTAACTGTGAAATCGACACGCCCGTTTTAATATTTTTAATACCAAAATTAGCCAAAGCAAGTTTTCGCACAGCCAGTACACGCGTTAACTCATCACTTGGCGATGCCCCATTATCCCAAAGGTGTGCTGTTGGGTGAGCACCGCCTTTTGCACGTGCATCGGTATCAGAGATAAACTCAAGCCCCTTGGCTTTATTATCAGCCAAAATAGCAGCAAGTTCAGCGTCTTCATCAAGATTAGTGAAATCACTGTAACCATATTTTATAACTTGCGTGTCCCACTGCCCCATACCATGTGCATAACCACGACTAACATCAAGTTCACCTTTATCTGTAAAGCTTAATAATGGGTGTGGGTAATCCATCACTGATGCGCGATCGGCCACTGATGCTGAAAAGTTATGGGCTATACCAAGGGTATGACCAATTTCATGAGCGCTAAGCTGGCGAATACGATCTAAAGCCATTGCTTGTAGGGTTTTAGCAACTTCGTTACCCTCTAAGTAAGGCGCAGCTAAGGCTTCTGCTATTAATATATCTTGGCGAACGCGTAACGAGCCAAGCGTTACATGGCCTTTTAAAATTTCCCCGGTGCGAGGATCAATTACGGAGCTTCCATAAGACCATCCGCGTGTAGCACGATGTACCCATTGAATAACGTTGTAGCGAATATCCATCGGATCCGCATCATCTGGTAACACTTTTACAATAAAAGCATTTTTATAACCTGCTTGAGCAAACGCATCATCCCACCACTTAGCACCGTCTAATAAAGCGGTTTTTACTGGCTCAGGAACACCTGGATCTAAATAATAAGTAATCGGCTCAACAGGATCGCTTATCGGTAATGAGGGATCTTTTTTACTAAGACGATGACGCGGTATATACCGTACCAGCATTGACTCGCTCAAAGGCGCTGCATAGTCTTTGTGTTCAATACTCCAATACCCCGATTGAGGGTGAAATTTACGCGGTGTGTAATTATCATCAGGTAATTGAATTAATGAATGATGCATATGCACAGTTAATGCATAAGGGTCGGCACTTACTTGACGAATAAATTCCCCCGGTTGAGAGCCTTTAAAAGTGAGTACAGCCTCAAGCTCAGTGTTTTTAACAAACGCTTTTGAACGTTCAACAAGCACAGCACTGCGATTTTCGTCTAAACTAAAGTTACCTTGTTTACGCGCAGCGAGTGTTCGGCTTACACCATGTACATCACTCAATAAATAAGGAGTGTAATCAATACGGCTTGTGGGTTTTGTGCAACAACTTTAAAACCCGCTAAAATACTTGATGCAAACGCTTCTTTTATACTTTTTTGTTCAGCTTTATTTGTGGTATTTGCACGATAATAAGTATTGATTGCTCTGAGCATCACTTTGTCGCCAAAGCGCTCAAACTGCACTAAATGTGTATTGCCAAGTTGGCCTCGGTCCAGGCCAATATCGTTAGAGCCAACACCGTAAGGTAAACTTTGTTGTAGTAAAAATTGCTGTTTCAGTTTATCTACTTTTAAGTAAATTTTACCGTTTTCATTATCGTAGTAAAAAGAGAAATAGCCCGGAAAATGATTCATTTGTTCAGTAAAATCATTTATAGACTTAATTGCTGCGTGCGCTTGGGTTATCATAGTTAGCAACACAGTAAAGAGTATGTAACGTATCAATGGTATTTTTTGCATAATCTTATCTTTGTTATTCGCGTTTTAAGATTGTATGGGTACTTCCAGTATAGGATGTTACATCTAAAATACAGTTATTTAAGACGAAATTCAGCGCTTGCTGTCATAGTCGCTCTCACATAAAAAGATTATTACAGCCCATAACGTTATCAGGAAAATAGAATGCGTAGACTTCCACCGGTTTTACTTGAAGACGGTTGCCCAAGAGAATTAATTTCTTTGATCCGAACCATTTTAGCTGCATGTAAAGAAATTTCTTTTCGTGTTGGCCAAGGTGCACTTTCAGGCGTACTCGGTTCAACACTTGATGAAAACATTCAAGGCGAAACACAAAAAAAACTTGATGTAGTAACCAACCAGCTCCTCAAAGACATATTACTGGAATCAGGCTACGTAAAAGCGATTGCCTCTGAAGAAGAAGATTACACCGTTGCGGGTAACCCTGACGCTGAATATATCGTCGCATTCGACCCGCTTGACGGCTCATCAAATACCGATATCAACTCATTAGTCGGTACTATCTTCTCTATCATGAAAGCACCTGAAGGTTCAGATGCAGCAGATCAGAGCATCTTTATGCAGCCGGGTAAAAATCAAGTTGCGGCGGGTTATGTTTTATATGGCCCATGCACTACTCTTGCGCTAACAACCGGTAAAGGTACACGTTTTTTCACCCTTGATAAAACGCACGGCACATTTTTACTTACTCAAGATTTTGCCCAAGTACCTGAAGACACTAACGAATACGCTATTAACGCATCAAACCAACGCCATTGGCAACCAGCTATGCAAAGTTACATTGATGACTTAATGGCTGGCGAAACAGGCCCACGCGCTCGTAACTTCAACATGCGTTGGATTGCAGCCATGGTAGGTGATGTGCATCGTGTTTTATGTCGTGGTGGATTATTTACTTATCCTACCGACACTAAGGATCCAAACAAACCAAATAAACTACGCTTACTTTATGAAGCAAACCCAATGGCCATGCTTATCGAACAAGCTGGCGGCATTGCATCAACAGGCACTGAGCGCATCATGGATATTCAACCAGACGCCATTCACCAGCGTGTAGCCGTTATTTTAGGTTCTAAAAACGAAGTAGAAACCTGCTTGGGATATCATAAGTAATAGCTGTAAGCTGTAAGCTGTAAGCTGTAAGCTGTAAGCTCAAAAATATAAACCATGCTTGTTAAGTCAAGCACGGTTTATATTTTATCTCTAAACTGACGGCTAACGGCTAACGGCTAAATTTTCAACAACTCAACCAATCTCTCAATTTTACTATTATCGAGATCACCCATTTGTTCGCTGTTGCTTAGGGCATAAATTGCGCCTTCGACAGCGCTGTGGTCTATGTCGGTTCTTGATTCAATAACATTGGCCCACAGCTCAATATCGTCTAAATCTATCTCGCCGGCAAGGCATCGAGTGAGCACATCGAGTACAGCTTCGAGCGTTAATATGTAGGCTGGGCTTTGATCATCTGCTAGTGATGAAACAATAATGCCGATGGCTTCGTCTTTGTGTTTACCAAAGGTGGTAAATTCTGCTAAGGCTTGTGCTCTGTTCATATGTGTTTATCTGTTATTCTATAGATGATAATTATTAAAGCTTAAATGAATATTGAATGACTACTTTAGCCTGTTCGCAATGCCAAGCTACTCTCACCTGCAATGTTGATAATATCAATGCCTGTTGGTGCAATGAGCTGCCTGCTATTTTACCGCTTGATAGCACAACCACCAGCTGTTTATGCCAAGTGTGTACTTTGGAAAAAATTAATACATTTTTAAACACGCTGTATCAGCGCCCCCTTAAAGAACAAGTCGCTTTTGCTAAGCCCTTTCAAAGTAATGCTAATTTAATTGAACGCCTCGATTATGAGATGCAAAACGGCTATATGGTATTCAGTCGTTGGTTTTTTTTAAAGCGCGGCAACTGCTGCAAAAACAACTGTAAAAATTGTCCGTACCGAAAACAGTAAATAGTTATTCAAATAATTTAAATAATATTGCAAATAACGCATGACTATCAGAATAAAAATACATTACAATTGGATATAAATTCACTAATAATTTACTTAATTGCGCCTTACAAAGTGGTTTAGGCTACTTTTTAAGCATAAATATACTGTAACTTATTCGGAAAATGAACATGACTGCCTTTAGACCTGCATTACTTGCCTCTGCCGTTTCTGCCATTTTATTTAATAGCCAACCACTATCAGCCGCTGAATCAGCAATTCAAGCAGATAAAGCAATCGAAACTATTCAAGTAACTGCAACTCGTCGTGCGGGTTCAGTGCAAGAAGCCCCCCTTAATATTACCGCTCTTGATGGCGATGTGATCAAAGATCAAAACATTGGTGATCTTGAAGATATAGCGCGTTGGGTGCCCGGTTTAACTATTTCTGATCAAGGCGGGCGTGAAGGCTCACCGATTATTGTCCGCGGCTTAAATACCAATACCTCTGATCGTATTTCTGACGGCGGTACTGTTGCTACTTATGTGGGCGAAATTCCACTTAATATTGATTTACGTTTAACTGATGTTGATCGTGTTGAAGTACTTATTGGCCCGCAAGGCACTTTGTATGGTGCTGGTACATTAGGTGGCGCTATTCGTTACTTATTAAAGCAGCCTGAGCTTGATATTACAGAAGGCCAAGTAACCGGTGATATATTTGCATTAAATGAAAGTGACGGTACGGGCGGTGAGTTTGGCTTGGTATTCAATACGCCTTTAATTGAGGATGTGTTGGCTATTCGCGCCAGTGTAAATCATTACACTAACCCAGGTTATATCGATTATAACTACGTGGTGCAAAACCCCGGTGTATCAAACCCAAATCCAGATTTTACCAATCAGCAAGATGTAAACGCCAACTTACGCCGTGTTAGTGACGTAAATGATGAGCAAATCACTACTGGTCGTGTATCACTGCGTTGGCAAGCTAATGAAGCGGTTGAGGCTACGCTTAACTACTTTTATCAAAAGCAAGAAAACGGTGGCAATTCAACATCGCAATATAATTCACTAAGCGATACCAACCCATTACACGGTATGATTGGTCAATATGAAAATGCCGCGCGTATTCTTGAGCCAGGTGAAGAAGAAAACGATTTATTAAGTTTAGAGATCAAAGCTGATTTAGGCTTTGCTGAACTTGTGTCGGCATCAGGCTGGTCAAGCTATGAGCAATCTGGGCAACGTGACCAAACTGATTTGCTTTACGATATTTGGAGTGGTTATGCTGATTTCCCTGCGTTTGTAGCGCAAACTTTGGATACGTCAAAACGTGATAGTTTCACTCAAGAAATTCGTTTAGTGTCTAACTCTGATAGCGCTTTTAACTGGATTGTCGGTGGTTATTACAACAAACTTGAAACTCACTCAGACGATCGCGAATACACACCCGGTTTAACTGAGTTTTGGGGCGATGATATTCCTAATCTGCAACAAGATCTCGAGTATATTTTAGTCAGTGACTCTGAGATCACTGAACAAGCTTTATTTGGTGAGGTAGGGTATGCCTTTACCGAGCAATTTAACGTGACACTTGGCGCGCGTTTTTACGAGTATGATGTATCAACAACATCTGGCTCAGCAACACCGTTGTACTCAGGTGATTTTTCATCATTAGATCAACTTACAATGGTGAATACGAGCGCCAGTGATAACGGTAACTTATTTAAATTTAATGCTAATTACACATTTAATTCTGGTGTACTTGCCTATTTTACCGTAAGTGAAGGCTTTAGAATTGGCGGTGGCAACGGTCTAGCACCTTGCCCAGATATATTACCTGAACAGCAAATAGTCTGTGCTCTTCCAAATGAAATTGGTTATGAACCCGATACCACAGTAAACTATGAGCTAGGTTTTAAATCAAGCTGGTTTAAAAATCGCTTACACTTTAATGCGGCGCTATTTAACGTTGACTGGAAAGACGCACAAGTAGGTACTGCAACCGTAAATGGTCAAGAGCTAATCACCTCAAATGCAGCTACAGCTAACTCAAAGGGCGTGGAAATTTCATCTCGCGCAATGATTGCTGATAACTGGACTGCCTACGCCACTTATGCTTATGCTTATGCAAAGGCACAGTTAACTGAAGATGCTCCTGGGTTATTAGGTGTACTGGACGATGAATACGCACAGTATCAAACATATTACGATGGCTCTGATGGCGACCGTTTACCAGGCGCGCCTGAGCATCAGTTTTCATTTGGCCTACGTTACGAGCAAGATGTACTCGATGATAAATTGCTAAGCATTAACTACGGTATGACCGCGCAAAGTGATGTGATCACTAAAGTCGGCTTAAAAGCTTATGGCGAAACACTTTCAGGTTATGCACTGAATAACTTATCAGCCAAGTTAACCGGTGATATGTGGTCAGCCACTCTCTATGTTGATAACTTATTCGATAAGTACGCGTTTACCTCGGTACGCCGTGATAAATCATGGGCTGGCATGGCTAAGTATGAAGAGCTAAACAAAGAACTGCCTAAATTACAACGTGTGTATGGTCACTACACCACAACTCCTCGTACTATTGGTATGAAGTTTACGTATAACTTTGAACTGTAATAACAGCTCTTTGTAAACTAAAAAAGCCTTGGTGTTTTACGCCAAGGCTTTTATGCTTATTACTATGCAATTAACATCCGTTCAAAAAAACCTACAACAACAAATTGAGCACGCTATTAATCATGGCAAGCTTAACGACGCGCATTTATTACTGGTCAGTAATATTAACAACACACCGAATGATCTCTTTAGTTATTTTTTACTCGCGCAAATAAACATTGCTGCAAACGATAATAGCAAGGCACATAAACTACTCAATAAAGCGATTAGCATTGATCCAATGCCATTATACTTTGCTCACTTGGCAAAATTAGCGGTACTCAGTGGCAAGCTGTTAGATGCGCAACAAGCGATTAATAAAGCAGTAAAGCACACACAGTTTAATGCTATTGAGTGCGATTTAATTGCCAATGTACTAACTCGTTTAGGGCACTATCAACTCGCGTTAGAATGGCAACTGCAGGCTCATCAACATGCTCCTACAAATCCACAGATGAGCTATAACTTAGCTGTAGCGTATAAAATAATGGGGCAATTTAATGATGCAGTACAGCTACTGCATTCACTTATAAAACAACACCCGCAGCATTTTCAGGCTCACTATTCACTGGCCGAACTTAACGATAACCAACAGGCTAAGCAGCATTTACAACTGCTTTTAGGTTTAACCGAGTACGCTAAAACCCCGATACAGCAGCAATTTTTGCACCACGCAATTGCACTTAATTATGAACATTGCACTGATTATAAGCAGGCCTTTACTCACTTTAATACAAGTAAAAAACTTATCTATCAAAATGTTAAATATAACGCACAAGCCCATCGTGAATTTTGTAGGCAGCTTATCGCTTTAAGTGACGATCATAGGCCGCAAATAAATCACAACAATTTTGCACCATTGTTTATTGTGGGTATGCCGCGCTCCGGCACTACTTTGATGGAGAAAATAATAAACCAGTCAGCACACGTACAAGGGGTGGGTGAACTCAATGACATTGCCCAGCTTTGCCAAGGCAATAATACTCAGCTGTTAAATAGTAGCGTAATCAATGCCGTGTATAAAAATAGCGAACTAACAACACAATTGGCTCAATATCAACAGCGTATTACGCAACTAGTGGATCCACAGCTACGTAGCTGCGATAAACAGCCATTCAATTTTTATTATATTGATTTAATTTTAGCAGCCTTTCCTAGTGCTAAAATTATTTGTATGCAACGCGGGAAAAAAGACAGCTGTATTGCTAATTTTCGCCAACTTTATAATCCAGCGAGTCCCTTTCATCACTACAGCTATAACTTAAATAATATAAAGAACTTTTATGAAGACTGCGGTGATTTGATTGAGCACTTTACAAATAAATACCCTGATAATGTAATCACTATAAAGTACGAAGAACTCGTAACTAATCCGATTGCAAGCACACAGCGGGTTTATGCATTTTGTGATTTAACGTGGCAAGAACAATGTTTAGATTTTTACAAACAACACAGCCCGTCAGCAACGGCAAGTAAAGTACAAGTACGCCAGCCTCTCAATAACAAAGCCATTGATTACTGGCAACACTACGGGTTTGCACTTTAACGTGCTGGGCTAGAGCCGGTTTCGATAGGCAACTCATCACGGCCGCCCCACTCACTCCATGAACCGTCGTATACATGTAAGTTTTCGTAGCCACATTCATCAGCAAACAATGCCAATATGCACGCTGTTACGCCCGACCCACAACTAAACTGTAAGATACTTTGGCCATCTATTACCGCCTCAAAC
Source organism: Pseudoalteromonas neustonica (assembly GCF_001653135.1). GTDB lineage: Bacteria > Pseudomonadota > Gammaproteobacteria > Enterobacterales > Alteromonadaceae > Pseudoalteromonas > Pseudoalteromonas neustonica. The sequence goes on along the minus strand of NZ_BDDS01000010.1, from coordinate 59,068 downwards.
GCCGCTTTTATTTGTGTCAGTGGCTTAGCTTCCCCGTCATTGAGCAATGCTGCAAACGGTAATGAACAACTATTAGGAATATGCCCACTGCGCATACCTTCACGAGGCTCTGCCATTTCGCCAGTGAAACGCTTATAGCTTCGTGCATCAAGCAAAAGTACATCATCGTCATCAATACCATTAAACACGGCTGCTGTATCGATAAAGTACCCTACACGCGCTCTTGCTTTAAAATTACCCTTGTGGTGATTTTGGCTGTATTCAACTTGAGTGAGGTAACCGAGTGATTGCCACTTAGCTAAACCGCCACTGAGAACCTTAACGTTGTCAAAGCCCATTGCTTTAAACATCCACCAGCCACGCGCGGCACTAAATAGCCCGCCATCTTCATAAATAACAACAAGTGAATCATTATCAACACCCAGCAATTGCATTTGCTCGGTAAACTGCTCAGGGCTACACATAGTATGCGATAAGCCGCTGGATAAATCCGCTAACTGCTTTTTAAAATCAAAGCGCAAAGCATTGGGTAGCTTAGCGTGAGGCTGATATTGCCCAGGTAAACCAGGACGCACCATTCCTGCATCAAAAATAACGAGTTTAGGGTCGGTTAGATGTTCATTTAACCACGTGGCGGTTACTAAATTTTTCATACTTTATATGTTGCTGCCTACAATATTTACTGACAATATCAGCGGGTAATAATGCTAAAAATACAAACAAACCAAAAATAGGTTTATTTTTTTTGCTTTTTATTTTGTTCATATAACTTTGCTTCTTTCAAAAAAGCATAATGAGCGGTCATCATTGATTTTATAAACCCTCGATTACCAAACAGAAAAAATCGACAGAATATATACTCTTTAATAAATGTAATAGGAAAAACAAGCAATAATTTCAAAATAGAATAGCGCTTACCTTGTATAATTTTTTCTTTTGCTCTTAAGCTTGAGTAAGTATTATTTTTGGCTGTTAAGGTGTCGATATCGTTATAACCATAATGTAAAAAATACTCTTTAGCATAAAGCTCTTTACCTTCTACAGTGGCACTTTCATGAACCAATTTTTTGGCGTTAAAACATGCATCACTTTTTTTGTAGAACCTGACATTATTTGGCTTTTTAACCCAACCAGTTGGAAACTTATTAATAAAGCGATCAATACGTTTTAAACGCACTGCGGTATATTTATCTTCCTCCATAGCATTACATAAGACCTGTAATGCAGAAGGCGTTAGTTCTTCATCACCATCTAAATTCAAAACCCAGTCAAAGCTACAATGTTCCATCGCTATTTGCTTTTGCTTCGCATAACCCTCCCATGGATGGTAAATTACCTTTGCACCTAGCTCTGTAGCTATTTCAACCGTGCCATCAGTACTGCCTGAATCAATAACAATAACTTCAGCACATTCGCTGACACTTTTAAGTGTATTTTCAATATGTTCAGCTTCATTCAATGTGACGATGAAAACACTGATTGGCGCTTTATTTTCTCTATTCTTTTTACTTTCCGACATATTTTTCACTTTAAAACTCTTTTGATAACCTAAACTAACAGCAATCGATAAAGCACTGTTTAAATTTCAATAATCTCAGCTCGTAATGGAGCCATTTTTGCTAACACTTTATTTTGCACTGTATGATTGATATTCAGTTCATTCATCGCATTAATAAGTAACTCAACAACATGATTGAAGTCAGTCTCATTAATATTCATACCAGTATGAATCGCGACCATGTCATCGCCGATGTACTCACAAGGCCCGTCAGTTAAAGCGCACAAGTGGTTAATAAACCCATCACGAAAATGCGTGATGTTTGCATCTTCAAAATAGTGAATTATTTTCTCATCGCGCGCAATCTGATTAATAAAGCTATCAATTAACCTTTCAATTCCTGCTTTACCATCTAGCTGCTGATACAACGTTGGACCACCAGTGGATTTACAGCCCCCCAGCATCAGCAATAACGCGACTATTATTAGTGTGCTTTTCATTACCAATACCCTGTTACTGATAAATACCAACCCGTTTGATCATCTGCGCCAGCTATACTGCCCAAGTCGAGCCAAGCAGCCGTAACGCTGACATACTTATTAGGCATCCAAGCGACAAATACATCACGCCAATCTTCTTCACCCAAACCTAAATTGTTTGATTTTTGGCGATATTCAATACCTACTGCAATATCACGGCTTAAGAAGATAGCCGTACTGCCTTCAAATAATAATTTTTGACGACTATTAGCGCCACCATAGCCAAGCAACCCCAACTGATTCGCTTCACTGTAGCGCGTAGTCATATTCCAAAACCAGTTGTAGCCCGCCAAAGCGCCTAAATGAAGCTTACTTGCTGCAAGGTAAATGTCTGTACCGCTTGTTTTTTCTGCGCCGACAAGTGTTGCTACGGCGCCATCGCGTAGTGATTTATGTTGCACGCCTAAACTTAATTGTGGCCATTGGCTATACACTATATCGCCGTATAAACGGATTTTAGCACCGGTGATTGACTGCTCTATTTTTGTGTTTAATGCTGGCACATCAAAGTGTTGCTCTGCATAACTGAATTCAACACGATTAAACAAATTGATCTGCGCACCACAAACATCAAGGGTATAATCACTTACGTCTGCGCGACTGCAAAATCCATTGATTGCAAACTCATCGTCTGTTGCATAACCTGCTAATTGCGCCCAAGGGACTAAACCTCCACCCGCGCTACCTTCAACTTGCGATACGCCAGGCGTTGCTAATAATTTCCCTTGCCCTGCAAAGTTACTAAATGGTAATAAACAAGCAATAAATCCCAAAAAAAACTTAAGCATGCTCATTGTTAAACTCTTTTAACCATTGTTCAAAAACATCCGCTTTTAAAGGTCGGCTCAAATAATACCCTTGCACATGATCGCATTTCATACTTTTTAACAACTCAAGTGACCCTGCAGTTTCCACCCCTTCTGCAACAACTGAAAACCCTAACTGGTGGCCAAGCGTGATCGTGGATTCTACAATAAATTGATCTTTTTCTGATTCATCAAGTTTTAAAATAAAGCACTTATCCAGTTTAAGCTCGTCGATAGGTAACATTTTCAAGCGCCCCAGCGATGTCTGTCCTACACCATAATCATCGAGTGAAATTTTCACCCCTATTGCTTTAAGATTTTCAAGCGCTTGAATGCCTTTCTCTTCATTTTCGATCATATCGCGCTCAGTCAGCTCTATTGTGATCAAGGCAGGCGCGACCGAATAATTTTTTAATGTGCTCACTAAATTAGAATGAAATCCAGGGTATGCAATATCTTGCGCTGAAACGTTAATTGCAGCTTGCATATAAATGCCATTTTTCTGCCATTGTTCAACCTGCTTAATCACCGTTTTTATAACCCACTCGGTCAGCTCAACTATCAAACCTGACTGCTCAGCTAAATCAATAAATAGCTCCGGCGAAATCCAACGGCCATCTTTTTGCTGCCAACGGATCAAAGATTCAACTTTATCAATTTTTTGTGAAGCAATATTTAATTTAGGCTGGTAAGTCATAAATAATTGGCCGTCGTCATCTGCGATAGCCTGCTTAAGCTCATCAATCATTACTAAGCGCTCTAGATGCTCCTCATCTTCACCCGCTTGATAATAATGAATACTCTCATGGGCATTCTCACCGTTATCAACAGCGATTAATACGCGACGAATTAAGTCATCCGCTTTTAGGCCTTGAGCAGGATATTGCACAACTCCGGTACTAAAACGCAGGTTAATTTTTAATTTCTGAATGGTGTAGCAAGCCTGTAACTGCGCCATTAAACCTACAATGTCATTTTTAAAGTTCTGGCTACCATCACTTGGAAATACAGTTAAAAACTCATCACCACCAATACGTGCATGCAAGCCACCAAACTCATCAGAAAACTCGGCTATACGACCTGCAACTGCTTTTAAGCAATCATCGCCAATGCGTGGTCCTAACTTATCGTTGATATGACGCAAGCCGCGGATATCGATAGCCACCAGTGTATATTCTCGATCTTTATTTAACTGCTCATTGAGTACTTCTAGCATTGCTGAACGATTATAAAAGCCTGTAAGGGTATCATGTTTAGCTGCAAAACTAATTTGCTGCTCACGCTCTTGAATATCGTTACCCATGTTTTTAAATGCATCAATGAGTGTTGAAATTTCACTACTTTGCTTTTTACTCATCGCATCAACGCTATAATTACCACGCGCAAATTGACGCGCTAAACTGGCTAACTGCGATAACGGCATAGTCAAATTTTTTGCAAGTAGGCTACTGGTGAAAATACCTATTACTATCGTAATTGCGGCCAGAAACATTAATGTAAAAAATAGTCGCTCAAATTCACTGTAGCTTTGTGTTAGATCAGCACTGAGCATCACATTCACTGAATGCTGGTTAAGTGACGGTAGAGAAAGATCGCGATTGCGATATACAAGCTGCTCGCCAAAAATACGTGAGGTGGTTTTTTTATGGAAGTACTCTGTTGGTATAAATGGAACTGGTCGCTCTAATAAGGAGCTTCGTACTAAATCATCTCCTTTGGCAATAAAACTAACATCTAAACCGGTTAAGTTTTTAAGCTCCAGCACAACACTTTCATCAATTTTAAAACCCACCAAGCTATATGCTACGGTGCGCGGCGCCTTAACGGGTAGTAAAATCACTTGGTAAAGCTCATTATTTAATACAACAAAATTAGACTGTTCTGAGTTGTTTAATAACTCACTCATTAACTGTACTAAATCATTGCTAAAATTCTGCTGCGGGGTATTTGATGAAATTAACTTACCCGATAAATCAAGTAGTAGCATTAAATCTGCATTAATACGCTGGCTGTGGTTATATAATACACTACTAATAGTATCAGCATCGCGAGTGGCTACCGCTTGTTTAAAACCAAAATCAGAGGTCAATACTTTTGCTGCGGTGAGCAATAAGCTTTGTTTAGCGCTTAAGTATTGCTTATAAACATTTTCAGCGACATTAATATCCTGTGTGACCTTTTTTTCATTAAATTCGCTGGTTGACCACCAAAAACTAAATAGGCTAACCATTGTTGTTAGCAGCACCAAGCCAACACATAAAATAATGATGCGATTTTTTAAGCTATTAGTCATTGCGACCCTTAAACTTATTACCAAACGTGTTACGCGGTGCAGGATCTGCTGTTTGCAAGCTAAGTTGTATATTATTCGGTGTGTTTATCGCTAATGAAATAATTTTTTTCTCTTCAAGCGTCGCTTTTTGTAAAGGATTCCATGCGCTTAATTGAACAGGTAATGTCACATTTTTAAGTTCGATACGACCTTGTTCGTCACTTTGGTAAACATGCTTATTTTTTGACACATAGATATACCCAACCATTGAATCATGGATATTACAGCCTAAAACAACAATACCTTCATTATCAAATGTAATTGGCTTTTCAGGTTGTCCTGAATAAAGCTTTAATTGAAAGGGCTTTGTTGGTGAAAATGAATAAACATGATGGCGAATATTATCGCTATTAGGAAAATTAACTTGTTGACCTTGTTGGGCAATTAATAAAACCGGTGAAAATTGCTTATCCACTTGATCCATTTCAAGAATAGATAAATTATCTTGTATCGTAACGCTGTTTGCATTTACATGCTCAACCACTGTATTGCTCAGAGGAGCGCCATACTGATCAACAAAATTAAGTGTTAGGTTAGCTGCAAATACGTTATTCGCAAATATAAGCCCGGCAACACCTAATATGTATTTAGTGATTACTAGTTGCCATGTCATTTGGCGATTCCTTGTTTTATCATCACTAATATATACCTTGAGTTCGTTTTAACCTAAGTTAATTAAAGACAGGCCCTAAATGCAAGAATAAAAGCCCAATCACTATAAATTATAGCTAAATTTTGGGCTTTTGATTCTGTTAACTTGAAAACTAATGACTAAGAATGGGAAACCAGTCCGTATTGCTCATCCAGTATCGCAATGACTTCAGCGCGAGGATCGGCAGGAATAGTTATATCGTGACCTACAATTTTACTTGCAATACCAACATACGTGTCAGATACAGCTAACATAACTGATTCTGGTAACACATAATCTTTCGCTAGTTGTTCGCGCTCCGGCATGCGGTCTTTATTAAGTAGCACATCGCTATCTGGAACATTGTTGATTAATAATTGACGGAAACCTTCTTTCGAGTTTTCTACAATTTTACCATCACGGTACGCTGCTTCATCCCAAATACGTGACGAATCTGGCGTGCCCACTTCATCAATATATATAAGCTTATTTGTGCCATTTAAATCTTCAACATAACCAAACTCAAATTTTGTATCGACAAAAATTTGGTCCAGTTTTGCTAATTCGTCACTGATTAAGCTAAAGCCTTCAACTAATAGCTTTTCATATTTGGCTACATCTTCTGGCGATTTAAAGTTAAACACACCAAGGTTGTTAATAATATTTTCACGTGTGATGTTCACGTCATCGACTTCAGGTATGTCGGTAACACCAGTAATAATACCTTTTGTTGAAGGTGTAATTAATACCTCATCAAGCTTTTGATTTGCAACAAGCCCTTCTGGTAACTCTAAACCACAAAAGTTACGCACACCTTTACTGTAATCGCGCCACATGCTGCCAGTAATATATTGACGAGCAATGGCTTCCACTTTTACAGTGCTCGCTTTGCGTACTATCCAAATATATGGGTGCGGAATATCAACAATATGATTTCCTGCCAGACCAGCCTTATCAAATAATTTAAACCAATGAGAGGCAACACTGTTCAAAGCAATGCCTTTACCAGGCACACCATTTAAACCATTTTCACCTTGCCAAATACAATCGAATGCAGAGATACGATCAGAAATAATCATAATAGCCAGCTCAGTACCTTTTGGCACTTGGTAGCCTTTTTCACTGATCAAACGCGCGCTATCTTCGTCTGTTAACCAATAAACTGAACGAACTTTACCACTGTGGACAGGACCTTTGGTACGCACTGGTAAATCATCGTTTACGTCTAAAACTTTATAGCTAGTCATGCTATCTCCGAGTATATGGCATGCTCTTAAAGAGCACGTGTATGGTATTGGGGTTATAAGGAGCTAATGATAATCGAGACCGCCTAAAATCACAATTAAAGCGCAATGCGATTTAACGCAGTTTAGTTTGAATTTTATTCTCTACGTTATAAGATAACATCAAAATTCAGCAGTAATTGAATAATAATGATTGATATAGAAGAATTAAGCTTTCAATGGCAACCACAGCAAAGCAAGCCCACCTTGGCCATCCCACGCCTTCAAATAGCCAAAGGCGAACATATTTTTTTACATGGCCCCAGTGGTTGCGGTAAATCAACGCTATTATCGTTGTTAGCGGGTATAAACCGACCAACAACTGGTAAGCTGAGTATTTTTGGTTGTGAGCTTAATAAGCTCAGTAATAGTAAACGTGATGCATTTAGGGCCGATCATATTGGCTATATTTTTCAAAATTTTAACTTGCTGCCTTATTTGTCACCTATTGATAATGTCACTCTTGGGTGCCAATTTTCAAAACAACGCCAGCAAAAGGCATTAACCTGTAGTCCTTCCCTCCCACTTGAAGCTGCAAGGCTTTTAAATGCATTGGGGCTAGATAACCAATTCCACCAGCAAAATGTTGCTAATTTAAGTATTGGTCAACAACAGCGTGTTGCCGCTGCCCGTGCATTTATTGGCGCTCCTGAACTCATTATTGCCGACGAGCCAACCTCAGCTTTAGATACCAATAATCGCCAATCATTTATTGCGCTGCTTTTTGCGCAAGCTCAAGCCGTTAACAGCACCTTAGTATTTGTTAGTCACGATGAAAGCTTACAGCCACTGTTTAATCGTAGTATTGATTTAGTCGCATTGCAGGAGCAAATTTAATGATTTTAATAAAGCTTGCTCTTCGTAGTTTATACAATCGCCGCGCCAGTGCATTTTTAACCTTATTCACTATCGCAATTAGTGTAATGCTGTTACTAAGTATTGAACGTGTACGGGTAGACGCAAAAACCAGTTTTAGTAATACCATTTCGGGGACTGACTTAATCGTTGGTGCCCGTACAGGTGATATACAACTGTTACTTTCGTCTGTGTTTCGTATTGGTCACGCAAATAATAGCGTTAGCTGGTCAAGCTATGAATACATTAAACACCAACGCGGCGTGAAATGGACGATTCCAATGTCACTGGGTGATAGCCATAAAGGCCAAGCAGTGCTTGGTACATCTGCCGACTATTTTAAACATTATAAGTTTGCTAAAAAGCAACCACTGAGCTTTCGCGACGGCCACGCTTTTAATCATCTAAACGAAGTTGTTCTTGGCGCACAAGTTGCGCAAAAATTAGGGTACAAACTGGGCGACAGCATTATTATCTCCCACGGTATGGGTAATACCAGTTTTCATCACCATGATGATAACCCATTTACAGTGGTTGGAATTTTAAACGCCACTGGCACGCCGGTTGATAAAACATTACACATCCCATTAGCTGCCATTGAGTTAATTCATGGTGGCACTGGCGGCCACGCTGAGCATGAGCATGAGCATGAGCATGAGCATGAGCATGAGCAGCATAGTGATCTGATTGGTGAGCCAAAACAAATTACCGCTTTTTTAATTGGCTTTGATTCCCCGCTATATACTTTGCAAGTAAGGCGTAACATAAACCAATTTAAAGCCGAGGCATTACTGGCAATCATGCCTGGCGTTACCTTACGTGAGTTATGGGAAATGCTCACAATTATAGAAAAAATCTTATTACTATTTTCGATGGTAGTGGTACTTGTGAGTTTACTTGGCATGCTAACAACCCTATTAGCGAGTCTCAATCAGCGTCGCCGTGAATTAGCAATTCTACGCTCTGTAGGCGCGCGTCCTTGGCATTTATTTACGCTGATCAGCATGGAATCGTTATTAACAACATTTTTAGGGTGCCTACTTGGGTGCGGCTTATTTTACATATTAATGTCTCTTGCTGCTGGTTACTTACAAGCGCATGCAGGTATTACAATTACTATAGCCATGCTTTCTAGCTATGAACTCATGTTGATAGGCGCTATTATGGCGGCCGGCTTTATCGTTGGTTTGATCCCAGCAACCCGCGCCTATTTTTACTCATTGTCAGATGGCATGAGCATTAAAATTTAAGAGGAACACCATGCAGTATTTTCGAAAGTTCACGCTACTGTGCTTAGTTATTTTTAGTTTTTGCTACAGTTTCAATGGTCACGCGAATGCACCAAAAGAGATTTTTTGGGAAGATTTGATCCCTAAAGGCCATGTACAAATAGACACTCAAGATCAAGCAAGTCATGAAGGAAGTGAACAAAACTGGATCCAACCAGATCTTGATGCCCCTGTTGTAAAAGAGCTTAATGGTCAATCGGTTAGCTTACCGGGCTTTGTTGTACCACTAGAGGGCGACAGCGAAATGATCACCGAATTTTTATTAGTACCCTATTTTGGTGCCTGTATCCACGTGCCACCACCGCCACCAAATCAAATTGTCCATGTAACGATTAAAGGCGGCGTACCTATCGAAAGCTTGTACGATGCAATTGTGGTTACGGGTATTATTAGCACAGAAGGATGGAGTGGTGATATTGCCCAAGTAGGCTATAAAATTAAAGCCGTAGGCGTTGCACCATTTGAGCTATAAACTGTAAATACACAATTAAAACCGATGCCTAAACATCGGTTTTTTTTACACCTTATTTTTGGCAGTTGCTGCAATAAACGGTGCTACGTTGCCCTAATCGAATCTCAGTAAGCTCTTTTTCGCATTTCATGCATGGCTCACCTTTGCGGCCATAGACAAGTAATTGTTGTGCAAAATAACCCGGCTTACCATCACTTTGAGCAAAGTCTTTTAATGTCGTACCGCCTTGGGTAATTGCAGCTGCGAGAGTCTCTTTAATAATTGGGATCAATTGCTGATAACGTGCTAACGATACTTTACCCGCTTCACGTTTGGGGTGGATACCCGCTTTAAACAATGATTCGTTTGCATAAATATTACCAACCCCAACGACCACAGCATTATCCATAATGAACTGCTTAACGGGCACTTTTTTATTGCGAGAGTATTCATAGACTCGTTTTGCAGTGAACTCATCAGTTAACGGTTCAGGACCAAGTTTAGACAGTAGTTTATGAACCGTGTCTGGTGCTTGCCACAAACAACAACCAAATCGGCGCGGATCATTTAATCGCAGCGCCTTGTCATTACCAAAGATAAATTCAATATGATCATGCTTTTTTAGTGGCTCATTTTTATCTACAACCCGTAAGTTACCCGACATGCCTAAATGCAAAATCACGCTGCCGAGTTCACATATCAGCAGTAAGTACTTTGCCCTGCGCTCAACCGCGATCACAGATAAGTTAGTAATCTGATAAACATCATCAGGTACAGGCCAGCGCATATTCGGATTGTGAATATTCACTTTAGTGACTGTTTGCTGCAAAATATGAGGAGTGATCCCCATCCGACTAACCTCAACCTCTGGTAATTCAGGCATACTATTTAGACTCACTAATTGGAAAATTAAAGCTCACGAACAACCCCCGCGCTGTCACGCTATCTAGTAACATTACACGTTGTGTACTTTTATCTAATAAATAATACCCCTGCGGCGCTTTGTATAATTGATACAACCAAGGTAACTGCTCACCAGCAAGCCATATCGTAGCAACACTGAGCGGAACATTACTCTTTAATGACGTAGAGGCAGGCGCAAGCGGTAACTCACTTCCTTGCCATTTATTAATCAATTGTACAATATTGCTCTGAGTTGATTGCCATTGACTCTCTGGCGCATTTTTAAATAAAGCCTGACTGCGCCACGCAGTCCCGATACGCTCTATTTTTTGATCAGGAAACTCCAGCGCTAAAATAAAGCTTTGCGCAGGCAAGAGTGTTTGTATCCCTGATTCAACAGGAACACTATTAAGCTTTTTATGAAGGCCATTAAAAAAAAAGATCATCAATAACATAGAAAATATAAGAACATTATTCCACGCTTTGCGGCTGAGCTGCATTAGGGCACTCTTCTATGTAAATTCAAGTCGTTAAAGTGTAACCAAAAAGATTAAAAAAGGGCAGTCGAATTTTCTCTGCTTACCATAAACAAGTAACTTCAAAATACTTGCTTCAGTTAACCCAAGTACTAAAAGCGCTTTAGCAAAATATTGATTGCAAATAATAGTCAATCCTTCTTAAAAACGAATATGTTTGGTGCTAACTAGCGCTTGATATTAGCCCCCTACAACATGCTAAATTGTGAACAATGAGGTTGTTTGGGTATATTATAAAAATTCACCAATGGGGATGTGTCAAAGCACAATTACTTTGTTAGAATATCGACAAATTTTAAGGAGCTCCGTCAATGTCAATGTATGTAGTGGGTCATAAAATCCCAGATTCTGATTCTATTTGTGGTGCAATTGCACTTGCTTATTTAAAAAACCAAATCGATGAGCCTGCAATTCCAACTCGTCTTGGTGATATTTCACCTGAAACACAATTTATCCTTGATAAATTTGGCTTTGAAGCACCAGAGCTAAAATTAAGCTATGCTGGTGAAGACGTTTACATCGTTGATCATACTGAAAAAACGCAAGCACCTGATGATATTGATCTAGCCCGCGTAGTTGGTGTTGTTGATCACCATAAACTAGGTGACCTAACTAGCTCAACACCACTTGAATGTTGGATCCGCCCAGTTGGTTGTTCGAACACCATCATTAAAATGATGTATGACTTTTACAATGTTGACATTCCAAAAGACATTGCAGGCATCATGTTATGTGCCATTTTAAGTGACACGGTTATTTTTAAATCGCCAACCTGCACCACTGCTGATATTAAATGTGTTGAAGCACTTGCTGAAATCGCCGGTATTGAAGACTTTAAAGAACTAGGCATGGATATGTTCCGTGTTAAATCAGCGGTTGAAAACACCCCTGCACGTGATTTAGTAATGCGTGACTTTAAAGACTTTAATATGAACGGCCAACTAGTGGGTATTGGCCAACTAGAAGTTATTGACCTTGCTGTATTTGATGATATTAAAGCAGACCTAGAAGCTGATATTGCCAAGCTGAAAGAAGAAGGCGGACGCCACTCGGTATTTTTACTGCTTACTGACATCATGAAAGAAGGTTCACAAATGCTAATCGTATCTGATGATGCGGGCATAGTAGAACGCGCTTACGGTGAAACACCTAAAGACGGTAAAGTATGGTTAGACGGCGTACTGAGTCGTAAAAAACAAGTAGTGCCACCATTACAAGATGAGTTTGCTAAGCTGTAAGCTGTAAGCTGTAAGCTGTAAGCTGTAAGCTGTAAGCTGTAAGCTGTAAGCTGTAAGCTGTAAGCTGTAAGCTGTAAGCTGTAAATTCTAAAAACCGTTGTTATGTAAATAGCAACGGTTTTTTGTTGGCTGTAAGCCATTTATACAAATAAACCGAAGGAGTAAAAACTTCCATAATGCAGTTTTTTGATGCAGACAGAGAGGGTATTTTTTCGTTGGGTTTCGCGCTGCTCAACCACAACCTACGTAGCCAATTTTAACGCCGTTCAGCTTAAAACTTACAGCTTAGTGCTCCTAGCTGCTCTTAACTGACGGCTAGTCTAAAACAAAAAACCCAGCCTAAGCTGGGTTTTTAATATTCATAAAAAACTAAAATTACTTGATTTTAGCTTCTTTGAAAAGAACATGTTTACGGATTTTTGGATCAAACTTTTTGATTTCCATTTTTTCCGGCATGTTACGCTTGTTCTTGTCGGTAGTGTAGAAAAAACCAGTACCAGCTGTAGAAACTAAACGGATCTTATCACGCATGACTCAGGTCCTTAAACTTTTACGCCGCGACCACGGATTTCTGTTAGAACCGTGTCGATGCCTTTTTTATCGATAATACGCATACCTTTAGTAGTAGTGCGTAATGTTACAAAACGTTTTTCACTTTCAACCCAAAAACGGTGTGTTTGTAGGTTAGGTAGGAAACGACGTCTAGTCGCGTTTCTCGCGTGTGAACGGTGATTACCAACCGCTGGACGCTTACCTGTAACTTGACATACTTTAGACATGTCTATATATCTCCAATAACTTCGCTCGAGCTTAATTTTCCCTTAGGCCATGTATTTTGTGCCCCAGGGATAAATCGAAGGGCGCTCTTTATACAGCTTATACAGGCAAAGATCAAGTAATTGATCTTATCCAACCAGCTCATGTGTAAATTTGATAGCGGCTAATTATAAAGATCGAATGCCCTTAGGGAAAGTAAAAACTGCATTTAAATTAAACTAATTTGCAAAACAGCACTAAACTGCTCATTTTTAACACGCTAGTAATCCGAAACCGCTTAAATCAACCCTCTTTGTGCAAAAGAAACACAATTATCACCACCAACAATGATGTGGTCTAAGATATTTATATCGACTAATTGCAGTGCTTGCTGCAATTTATTCGTAATAAGCTTATCAGCTTGACTTGGTTCAGCGATACCTGATGGGTGATTGTGTGCCAAAATAAGTGCTGCAGCATTATTTTTTAAGGCTGCTTTTAACACTTCCCGTGGATAAACAGATGCTGAATTAATTGTCCCATAAAAAAGCGTTTCTTCTTTTATTAAGCGATTTTGACTATCCAAGTACAACACCATAAATACTTCTTGCTGCAATCCTCGCAGCTCAAGCGTTAAATAGTCATACACAGATTGTGGCGAGTTAAATACTGCTTTTCGCTGGCATTGCTCCATCATGTAACGACGACTTAATTCTAATACAGCTTGTAACTGCACAAACTTAGCTGTGCCTAATCCTTTTTGTGCACAAAAATCATCAATCGATGCGTTAAATAAATTATGTAATGTTTGGTTTTGCGTCATAAGGTGCTGTGCTAACTCAACGACATTCATGCCCGGTAACCCTGTTCGCAAAAATATCGCAAGTAACTCGGCATCACTGAGCGACTTTGCCCCTTTAGCTAATAGCTTTTCTCGTGGTCGCTGATTACTCGGTAAAGAAGTGAGCTGCATTATTTCGTCCCTAAAATCTAATGTAGTCATTTAACTGTAATGCAAAAATAAAGTTTCGCCTCTAAAACGCTTAATAAAATCCAAAATTAAAAACTTCGTCCATTCGCCAAAGATTTGCTATCGTTAGCGCATATTGAAAAGAGCTTTATCAGCTTATGGCAACGTTTATGGCAGATTTAATGGCAAAGTTAGCAAATAAAAAAATTGTATTGGGGATCAGTGGTGGAATTGCCGCTTATAAGTGCGCAGAATTAGTAAGGCGCTTAAAAGATCACGGTTGTGAAATAAAAGTGGTGATGACTGAATCAGCCAAACACTTTATCACGCCACTTACCATGCAAGCCGTTAGTGGTGAGATTGTTTCTGATTCATTATTAGACCCATCTGCAGAAGCTGCAATGGGCCATATTGAGTTTGCTAAATGGGCTGATTTGATCTTAGTCGCACCAGCCACCAGCAATATAATTGCAAAAATGGCCGCTGGCATTGCGGATGACTTACTCACAACCTTGTTACTGGCAACACCTGCCAAGGTTGCGGTTGCCCCAGCGATGAATCAACAAATGTACGCCCACCCCGCTACTCAAGCTAATCTAGCCACATTAGCGCAGCGTAACGTGGCTATTTGGGGACCTGGTAAAGGTGAGCAAGCTTGTGGGGACGTAGGTGCTGGCCGTATGCTTGAACCACATGAACTTGTAACGCTATGCACACAACCTGCACACCCACAGCTGTTAGCAGGTAAAACGATTACAATTACAGCGGGCCCAACTCGCGAACCACTTGACCCTGTACGCTTTATTTCAAACCACAGCTCAGGAAAGATGGGGTATGCACTTGCTCAAGCTGCACTATCGTTAGGCGCACACGTAAATTTAATTTCAGGGCCTGTCACAATAACGCCACCCGCCGGTGCTAACGTGATTCAAATACAAAGTGCACAGCAGCTATTGAATGAGTCTTTACTCTTAGCCCCTCTTTCTGATGTGTTTATAGGCTGCGCTGCTGTAGCTGACTATCGCGCTAGTGCTGTTGCAGATCAAAAAATGAAAAAGCAAGGTGACGAACTCATTCTCACCTTAGTTAAAAACCCTGATGTTATTGCTGCTATTGCAAACCTTACAGAAGGCCGCCCTTACACAGTTGGTTTTGCAGCCGAAACTCAAGATGTAGCGAATTATGCTAAAGGTAAACTCAGTAATAAAAACCTCGATATGATTTGCGCAAATGATGTGTCACAAGCAGGCCTTGGCTTTAATTCAGATCATAATGCACTGACTTTATTTTGGCTAACTGAGCAAAAAGAGTTAGCTATCGAGACAAAAAGTGCATTAGCACTGAGCGTAATGACTGAGGTTGCTAAACGGTTGTAAAAAGGCTGGAAAGAAGCTGCATAAAACATTAACATGGCCTTAATCGCTTGTTCAAAAAATAACTGGCGAGTAGTCATTAAAGCTAAGTAAATTACTATAAAGAAAGGAATGTTCATGCCTGCGACAAAAAGAAGTAATCGCAAAGAGCAAATACTACAAGCACTCGCACAAATGTTAGAAACAAGCCCAGGACAACGCATCACCACAGCCAAATTAGCTGCTGAAGTGGGCGTATCTGAAGCAGCGCTATATCGTCATTTCCCGAGTAAAGCACGGATGTTTGAAGGCTTAATTGAATTTATTGAAGACACTTTACTGTCGCGTATAAACCTTATTCTTGAAAACGAAAAAGAAACGCAAAGCCGCGTTTATAATATTTTATTATTACTATTGGCTTTTGCAGAAAAGAATCCAGGTATCACACGTATTTTAACGGGTGATGCACTTCAAGGTGAGCAGGAACGTTTGCGTGAACGCGTGCAGAGCTTATTTGAAAAACTTGAAACTCAGCTTAAACAGGTTCTACGTGAACGTAAATTGCGTGAAGGCAAAACGTTTCAAAGTGACGAGCTAACAATCGCAAACTTTTTGCTTGCCTATATTGAAGGTAAAATGAACCAATTTGTGCGTAGTGATTTTAAAGCTAAACCCAGTGCACAATTTGAAAAACAATGGCTTGAGCTGCAAAAGATCTGGCTTTAGCTCCTAGCTCCTAGCTCCTAGCTCCTAGCTCCTAAAATGATCAACCTTGCGAATCTCTTCGCAAGGTTTTGTTAGGTTCACCCCTCTTTTTAAGCCACTTATCGTATCTACTCGAATTGTTTAACAAAACCGCTATGATGGGGATGATCAAACAAAAAGAGAATCAATAATGAAAGCCCAACTTTCCCTACTAAGCATTGCCCTAGTTGCAAGCCTAAATAGCGTACCTGCCCACGCAAAAGACGCGCTACAATTTAAAGATGTATTCAATTTTAAAGCAGCTAAAACAACACAGTTATCAGAAGACGGTAAAGTGCTCAGCTTTAGTGCAACACCCTATCGCGGCAATGCAACAGGCCAAGTTTATACGTTAAACAACAATAAACTACTCGCCGAAGTTGAGCGCGGCACTAAACCTCAGATAAATAAAGTCGCCAACTGGGTGGCATTCACTCAAGTTCCGACTTTGCTAGCAAAAGAAACCACCAAAAAGAAAAGTACATTAAAAAATAATCTGGTATTGGTAAGTACTGCCACTGGTGAACAACAAACTTTTGATAACGTAAAAGACTATCAGCTCTCTGATGATGGAAAGTGGTTAGCATACCGTTTAGACCAAAAAGCAGATAAAGACGATGATAGTAAAGATATTGATGATGCTAAAAATACCGATAAAACCAGTGAAATCAAACCAGATAAGAAAGATAAAGTATTTGATCTCATTGTTGTAAATTTAACAGATGCTACAACCCATACAATAAATAGTGTGTTTAGTTACGCTATTAATGCATCTGGCAGCGAGCTTATAGTCAGCCAAAGCTACCCAGATGGTAGCGATAATCAGGTGGCGTTAATTTCATTAAATAATACGTTTGAAACAAGTGTATTAATTGATGAACCAGGTGTTGTTGCAAATAAAATTGCCTGGCATCCAACTAAAAACATCGCCGTATTCACACTTGGTAATTATGTGAATGACGATATGCGCCGTCGCGACCATCAATTAAAATTATGGCAAAACGAGCAGCTTACAGATATAACCTCACCTGAAAAAAATTGGACTATCGGCAAAACAGCAAAACTGAGCTGGTCTGAAGATGGTGAGCGCTTATACTTTGAAAATCACCCTAAGTTAGCAGCTAAAGTTAAAGACAAAAAATACACGGATCAAGCCTCACTTTTTGATTACGACACGATACGTGCGCAAAAAGGTCTTAATGTGTGGCATAACAATGACGCCGAAATAAAACCTCGCGAAGAACAACAGTGGAACGAAACCAATAAAAATAAGCATTACCAAGCGGTTTATCATCTTAATGGTAAGCGGGTCGCTCAGCTAAGCGACGTAGATATGCCCTATGTGGCACTAAATACTAACAGTCGTAATGCGCTACTTGGTTCATCTAACTTACCTTACCTCGAACGTATTATGTATGGCGGTTTTTTTGCAGATTACTATGCTGTAGATGTGAATACCGGCGAACAAAAAGCAATCATAAAAGATTACCCGTTTAGACCTAGCTTATCGCCAAGCGGCGAGTTTGCTGTCTACTTTAATAACAGTCAAGTGCAACTTAAAGACTTAGGTAACAATAAGGTAAGCACCTTAACAAAAGCAATAAAAGCTGTTTTTGCTGATGATAAACATGATTACCCATCAGCCCAACCAGGCTACGGATTTGCTGGCTGGTTAGAAGATAGCAGCCAAGTACTTGTGTACAGTAAATATGACGTATGGGCGTTTGATGTCAACACCCTCAAAGCAACCCAACTTACGCAAGGTAAAGAGAGTAATACGCAATATCGCATTATTAAGCTTGATAAAGAGCAAGTAGGCTTTGCTAAAAACGACACTCTTCTAGTGAGTGCCACAGACCTTCAGAACAAGCAAACCGAGATTGCCAAACTTAACTTAACTGATAATTCAATTACTAAAGTTTTAACAGGCAATAAGCGCTTTGATGTAATTAAAAAAGCTAAAAATGCTGATAAATATTTGTTTACTGAGCAAACCTATCATCAGTTTCCTGATATTCATCAAACAAATTTTAGTTTCAAAAAACCACAGCGCGTCACTCACTTAAACCCACAAGTGGATAACTTTGCATGGGGCCAAAAACCAGAACTAATAAATTACAAAGGCTTTGATGGGGAAGACTTGCAAGGTGTGTTGATCAAACCTGCAGGCTACAAGAAAGGCGATAAAGTGCCTGTTGTTGTGTACTTTTATCGTTATATGAGTCAGCGTATGTTTGATTTTCCAAAAATGGAATTAAACCATCGCCCCAACTTTCCTATGTTTACCTCAAATGGTTATGCAGTATTTTTACCTGATATTCGCTTTGAAATAGGCCATCCTGGCAAATCATCAACACAAACGATGATCAACGCAACCCAAAAACTGATTGATTTAGGTATTGCCGACCCTGATAAAATTGGCCTGCAAGGTCATTCGTGGGCAGGCTACCAAAGTGCCTTTATGATCACCCAAACCGACATGTTCAAAGCGGTTGTATCGGGCGCACCTGTATCGAACATGACCAGCGCTTACAGTGGCATTCGATTAAAGTCAGGCCTTGCTCGTCAGTTTCAGTATGAAACAGGCCAAAGCCGTATCGGTAAAAATCTATTTGAAGCCCCTGAACTTTATATTGAAAATTCACCGGTATTTTTTGCAGATAAAGTAAATACACCTATTTTAATCATGTTTGGCGATAAAGATGATGCTGTACCATGGCATGAAGGTGTGCAGTATTACTTAGCGCTTCGTCGTGCAGGTAAAGATGCTACATTTTTACAATATGAAGGTGAACCACATCACTTAAAAAAATTCCCTAACCAAGTGGATTTCTCAATTCGTATGATGCAGTATTTTGATCATTACTTAAAAGGTAAACCAGCCGCTAAGTGGATGACCGAAGGCGAATCGTTTATTGAAGAGTAAGCTGAAGAATAAACTGAAGAATAAGTAGCGACTATTTACTCGTTCAAAACTAAAACGCCCAGCAAATGCTGGGCGTTTTGACGTGTGCTGTAAAGCTATCTAGCCCGCTGGCGGTTTCCACCCACTTTGGGTTTAGTATTGGCTTTTTTAAACTGACTAAACCCGGTATGACGGCTCAGTGCAGGACGCCCGCCTTTGCTTGCTTTAAGTGACTTTTCGTCACGCGTTTCTTCTGGCACTAAGCAGTTAGGCCCTTTACCTATCAACTTAGCTTTACCCATGTTACGCAAAGCTTCACGGATCATTGGCCAACCAGCAGGATCGTGGTAGCGCAGTATCGCTTTATGTAAGCGACGTTGGCGCGCACCTTTTGGCACGGGTACTTGCTCAGTATTATTTTTAATATTACGTAGCGAGTTCATCTCAGTGTGATAAATAGTGGTTGCGTTTGCCATCGGTGATGGGTAAAAATTTTGCACTTGATCAAGTTTAAAATCATTTGATTTAAGCCACAGTGCCATATTGACCATGTCTTCATCTTTAGTTCCTGGGTGTGCGGAAATAAAGTACGGGATCAAATATTGCTTTTTACCCGCTTCTTTAGAGTACTTATCAAATAACTCTTTAAACTGATCATATGCGCCCATACCCGGCTTCATCATTTTAGATAATGGCCCATCTTCAGTATGCTCTGGCGCTATTTTTAAGTAACCACCAACATGATGCGTTACTAACTCTTTTACATAACGTGGATCTTGTACAGCTAAATCGTAACGTACACCGGAGGCAATAAGGATTTTTTTCACCCCTTTTACTTCACGGGCTTTTTTGTATAAATCGATTGTAGGCGTGTGGTCAGTATCCATATGCTTACAAATATCAGGGTACACACACGATAAACGACGACAGGTACTCTCTGCTTTTTTACTCTTACAACGCAGTTTGTACATGTTTGCAGTAGGGCCACCTAAATCAGAAATAACCCCAGTAAAGCCAGGTACTTTGTCACGAATTTGTTCGATTTCTTCAATGATCGACTCTTGCGAGCGACTTTGAATGATCCGCCCCTCATGCTCTGTAATAGAGCAAAATGAACAACCACCAAAACAACCCCTCATGATATTGACCGATGTTTTGATCATGTCATAAGCAGGGATTTTTTCACTTCCATAGCGTGGATGAGGAATGCGCTGATAAGGTAAACCAAACACGGCATCCATTTCATGAGTTTCTAATGGATACGCTGGTGGATTAACCCAAATAGAACGCTCACCGTGGCGCTGAAACAATGCTCGGGCACAACCAGGGTTAGTTTCTTGGTGTAAAATACGCGATGCATGGGCATATAACGGCTTATTAACGCTTACTTGTTCGAATGCTGGTAACTTAACATAGGTTTTTTCCCACGGCTTAGGGCGCGCTGGTTGAATGGTAATTGGCTTAGCAGCTTCCGCTTTTAAATCGATGCCTGCTTGTTTAAATTCACTTTTACCACAACCAACATCATCTGCGCCGTACGGATTAGGGATCGGATCAATCTTGCCTATTTTATCAATTGCCGTTGAATCACTACCACGCCAACCTGGAAGCGGCTCTTTACGTATAACTGCAGTACCACGAATATCTTGAATCGTATCCATTGTTTCGCCTGCCGCTATGCGGTGCGCAACTTCAACTAAAGGACGTTCAGCATTACCATAAATAAGAATGTCAGCTTTGGCATCAAACAAAATACTACGTCGTACTTTTTCTTGCCAATAATCATAATGAGCAATACGACGAAGGCTGGCTTCGATACCACCAATAACGATAGGAATGCCTTTATAGGCTTCGCGGCATTTTTGAGAATAGATCATAACTGCGCGATCTGGGCGCTTACCACCAATATTACCTGGCGTGTAAGCATCATCATGGCGCATACGCTTTTCAGCTGTGTAACGGTTGATCATCGAATCCATGTTACCGGCTGTCACACCAAAAAATAGATTCGGTCTGCCAAGCTCCATAAAGGCATCTTTTGACTGCCAATCAGGCTGGGCAATAATACCCACTCGAAAGCCTTGCGCTTCAAGTACTCGACCAATCACTGCCATACCAAAACTAGGATGATCAACGTAAGCATCGCCACTAATTATGATTATATCGCAGCTATCCCAGCCAAGTGCATCCATCTCTTTGCGTGTAGTTGGTAAAAATGGTGCTGTGCCATAACACTCGGCCCAATATTTTGGGTATGAGAATAAGGCTCGTTTGGCTTTAAGTGCGCTCATGAATTAATGACCAATTGCTTTAAAAAAGGTCGCAAAGTATACCCGAATTAATTACCAAACGATATTAACGATTTACTTCACAGTCCCAACTAATACAACAATACTATTTGGGTCTGTTTATCTTTTGAGGTTGAATTTCAAGCGGTGTGTTTAGTTTTCAAGCAAGGCGGAGCCGATGTAATGTAGTTGCTCCCCATAAATAGGCGATATCGCAGCATAAATGCCAAACACGCGCTGCCCGAAGAGTTCTGCCTAGGGCGATTAACTCTTTGTTACTTCCATGGATGTAGGTAAGGGGCGTAAGCAGGGCGCAGAAACTTTGCTCGATTTTGACTTATTCTCACATGGATGTGAGCCAGTAGAATAACGCAGGAGCAGTTATCGAGCCCATTCGATTCCAAACCTCACGCCGCGATTAAATCGCCCCTAGATTGAACAAATTTCAATCCACAAAGGTCAACAACCCCTAACTTTTGCTCTCAAAGTACTGAATAAGTTGCGCTTCAGGCATCGGCTTAGCATACATAAAACCTTGTACTTCATCACAACCAAGCTCCCTGAGTAAATCAGCCTGCCCCTGTGTTTCAACGCCTTCTGCAATTGTTTTCAACCCAAGCTGCGCACCAAGAGCGACTACTAATGCTGCAATGGCTCCTGAATCTTTCTGCGGGAGATCTTTTATAAATGTCCGATCGATTTTCAACCGATCTATTGGCAGCTTTTGTAAATAACTTAATGAGGAAAAACCAGTACCAAAGTCATCTATAGCAACTTGAATGCCAAACTCTTTCAATTCTTGCAATGTTTCTATCACGGCATTCATTTCATCCATGACGACACTTTCGGTCACTTCTAGCTCTATATTTTTAGGCTTCACATGATACTTTAATAATGTATTTTTTACCTGCTGGGCAAAACCTTTTACTTTAAACTGCGGGACAGAGACATTAACAGCAATACAGATTTCTACCCCTGTTGCCTCTAAGCGCTTTTGTTGCATACATGCTTGCTCTAATACCCATTGGCCTATGCCAACAATTAAACCGGCGTCTTCGGCGAAAGGTATGAAGATAGCAGGAGAGATATAATTCCCCTGACCTGAAGGCCAACGTAACAAGGCTTCACAACCAATAAGTGCTAAATCATTGAGTGTGAACTGTGGCTGATACCACACCTCTAATTTATTATGCTCAAAATCTTGGCGAAGTTGGCGAATAATACCTAAACGCCATGCCATTTGCTCTTCCATATCAGGTGTATAGCACACCGCAGTGTTATACTTACCTTTTTTTGCTTGGTTAAGTGCTATATAAGCAAGCTTTAAGGTTTCAATGCCGATTGCTTGAAAATCTTTTTGCTCGCAAATGCCAATTTTGAACGTGACAGGTAAAATATGTTCTGCGGCTGCAAAAGGTAAATTTAAATTATCATAGAGCTCAGTTTGGTCAAATCCCTGCTGCTCGATTAAAAAGCCAAATACATCAGCTCCAATCCGCGATAATAATTTAGCTGCTGGGTACTCTTGTTTCAAACGTTCAACAATCGCAACAAGTAAGTTGTTTCCAACTTCCTGCCCCAAACCATTATTTATATCAGAAAAATGCGCTACATCAATCAGCACAAACACATGATCATTGTTAGTTAAGCGGTGATATTTTTCTATTTGCTCAGTAAAGTAGGTACGATTAGATAGCCCTGTTAATACGTCTTTAAACGCCGCATCTCTGAGGTTATTAAACAGTCGCACGTTATCTAAACCGACACTGACGTTAGTAAGAAATATTTCAGCAAATTGCAGCTGGGCATTACTCGGCTGGCTAACATACTCAAGATAAATTGCAGCTTGGCGGCTTTTACTTTTCAGTAATAAGGTCGTATCGTGCTTTGTATGTTGGTGTTCTTCATATTCAAAACAGTTTTGCACTTGTAAAATAATGCGCCCATTATCAAGCTGCTCAATACCTTGACTAAAAAAAGCACTAAACTGAGTACTCCCCCCGAGCACGCTAATACGATTACTATCATCAAGCGTGCCACATACAACCCCTGTTGCCTCACAATCAAGAATGACACTAAGCTGTTTAATTACCGCCATGGTAAATGCTTTAATATCAGTAAAGCCTAAAATAGCTTTAGAAGCACATAAAATATTATTTAGGGCTTTGCTTTGGGCTTCTAGCTGACATACCTGTTCATAAGAGCGGATTGCAGTGATTAAAGATGTCACTAACTTGCTGCGAGTTAGCTCAGTTTTTGTTTTATAATCGTTAATATCATATTCACGAATCACCTGTTCTTCAGGTGCATATCCAGGCTGCCCTGTACGTAATATAATGCGCACGTTATGGTTTTTTAGTGTTTCACGCACCTCTTTAACCATTTTTAAACCCGCATCATCAGACTCCATAACAACGTCAAGAAGTAACACTGATACACTAGGCGCTTTGCTTAATACTTCTATACCTTCCACTGCTGAATATGCATGATGAAAGCGCAAACCCTTTCCCCAAAATTCAACCCCAGAAAGAGCCAGCTTCGTCACTGAATGTATTTCTGGGTCGTCATCTACAATTAAAATATCCCAAAACTCTGTAGGCACAACCTCATTTAGAGGTTCATCTTGATGATTAAAAAACAAAAAATCACTGTGCTCTGACGTCATTTTAAATCCTTCAGTTTCAAATACGGTGTACAGTTAAAGGGTTAAGATCGAACCAATGTTGACTCACAGCGTATCATTACTTAGCCTGTAGCTCATAATTATTGATTAATATTGGTAAATAGCATTTTACATATTATAGTCGAAGTTCAGCAGCTTGATACTCGTATAGCTTAAATATATTTAAGGAATAATTATTAAAGTCATAAAAAAAATTACCCAATTTATTTTTGTTATTTGTATGCTGTTATTGGTATTAGGGCTAGTACTGCCACAACAGTATCAAGTAAATAAAAGCATAATAATTCAAGCTGAACAGGTGATTATTGAACCATATATAAATGACTTTTCAAAGTGGCAACTATGGTCTCCTTGGGAAGCCGTGGACCCGAGCATTATTTTTGATGTTTCAAACCCTAGTTCAGGTGTGGGTGCCCATCAATTTTGGCAGAGTAACTGGGGGTTCGGTGAAATGACAATCACCAACATTACACCATCAACAATTCATTTAAATATTTTATTTAATGAAGAGCATATTGCCACGGGGACTATTAATTTTACACGCAAAGCCAATGGTAATTTAATCTCTTGCACTTTACTTGGCGAAGTAACAACACCTATATTAGGTGGATACTTAGCGTTAATAAGTCAGTATATTCTTACTAATACCGTTGAACTTGGGCTCAACAATTTAAAAACTGTCGTGCAACTACAGACGATACAAGACATTGAGGTCAAGAATGACAATACAAGCAGCACAGGCGAAAATTAACTTAGCTCATATAATTGAGTCAAAGCTTGGTTGCCCAATACGTAAGGCAAGCACGGTTCGCGTTTCACAAAAAAGTGAGGATAGCTACGGACCGCAGGGACGTCCCCCTTTGGCTTATCACGTAAATAGTGAAGATCCAATACTCACTCGCGCCCAACATCGTCAACAGCTATTACTGGTAAATCAACAGCAAAATATCGAAGCAATTATGGCTATGGCAATGAGCTTTTGCCCTGATGTAACCTGTAAAGGGCAGCCGGACAGCGACTGGGTTGAGCGCTTTATCGCACTCTGTGAAGATACATCGAACGAATCAATGCAAAAACTATGGGCCAAAATTTTAGCCGGTGAAACGGTATCTCCGGGCACTTTTTCAATTAAAAGCCTACAAACGCTAAAGCAAATGACACAACGAGAAGCCGATGCGTTACAAAAATGTACTGCGATCTGCGGTTTTAATGAAAAAGATAATAGCCATTTAATTCTACTTGGTTTTTATAAAAAGCCGTCGTTATTTGATTTACTTCGTAAAGGTAACAAAGTATCACTCAACCTTGGTAGAGCGGGTATTAGCTTTCCTGACATTCTGACTTTAATGGATATCGGCCTAGTTTATCGAAAAGAGATTGAATCCCCGGCACTCAAAGCAGGGCATGAAATGAACTTAGCGTTTTTAACGCAACGAGTAATCCTTAAATCTAAAAGCAACGATCTCGTTCTTAGCTATTACAAGTTTACACAAACTGGAGATGAGTTAAGAAAATTAATAAATATGCCTATTAATAAGGGCTACAAAAATTTGTTAAATACTGCGCTTGATGAGGAGTTTGATGTAACGTGGCATTCGAAAAAATAATGCCACGTTAAAATTTTAATCCCTAATGAGATTAAAAATGAATTTGAATACCTGCAAATGGACCTGAGGCGTCGATATTAGTATATACGTTATCAATATCATCAAGCTCAATGACCATTGAGCGATAGCCCGCTTTAATATCCATATCAACCGCTAAGTTATCAAGTAGCGCCCATGCAATACCAGCTTGGTAATCTTGCACTTTACTGTCATCGATTGCTAATAAGCTACCCTCGAAGAAAACACTAAGCCCCGTTAACGGTAAGCCTACTTCAGCACGACCGTAAACCAATGGTACAAAACCTGAGAAATCTATTTTTTCAGTGACTTGTACATCATTTGCATTCGAACTATCAGTACCGCTTACTGTAATTTCACCATCAAACTGCTTCGCGTTTATACCTAAATCGATAGATACTAAGTCATTATCAAAAATTTCGTAGTAAAGAATATAGTCGATGTGCGATAAGTCACTCATCGTACTTGCGACTGTATTATTTCTATATGTTGTGCCATTAAATTCAAATGCTGTATCGAGCGTAGTAGAACCATTTAGCTCTAGCTCTGTATACTTTAATTTAATATTTGGCACTAATGGCACAGGATGCTCAAGCGCTGCGTAGTAACTAACAAAAGTTTCATCTTCAAAATTAAAGTTTTGTGCTGTATTACCTTTGTCAGCAAAACTACCTGAATTATCAGATTGCCAGCCATCAACACCAACGTATAAACCCAATATGGTATCTGCGTGGGCAACAGGTGCTAAGAAAGCCATCGAAAGGGCGGCAGCTAAACAGTACTTTTTCATGTTTTATCCTTGCGCTAAAAGTTCGCTAAGTTCGATAAGAGCCGCGTTGGCTCTAGATATGTAATTTGCCATCACTAATGAATGGTTTGCAACAAAACCAAAACCATTACCATTTAGAATAACCGGACTCCAAACAGTTTCTTGGGTTGCCTCAAGCTCGCGAATAATTTGCTGCAAGCTAACACGTGCATTTTTTTTCTCAAGTACATCAGCAAAGTCGTATTCTACCGCTTGCAAAAAATGTAATAAAGCCCAAGTTGCGCCTCGTGACTCATAAAAAACATCATCAATTTCCCACCACGATGTTTTAACCTGACTTTGTAACGGAGCATACGTTGCTTGATGTGCCTCTTTATCTCCGGCTAAATCTGTATTTAAACGCTCTTGCCCAACACTTGCACTTAAACGTTGGCTTAAACTACCTAAACGTTTTTCAGCTTCTTTTAACCAGCCTCTTAAGTTATCAGCGCGAGAATAAAACTGGCTTTCACGCGCATTTTGATCTGCAATTTGTGAACGGTAGACCAATAAAAAGTCGATCCCTTTTTGGTATTCGCTTTCTGCGCTTGGCCATGCCCACGCTTCAGAGCTAATATTAAATTGTGGTTGCGCTTTTTTTAATGCTTCATGCTCTGTTGATTGTGACTGCGAACGACTAAAATCTTTACGCATTGAGAGCGCTAAATCGCGGCTCATTTCTAATGCACCATACTCCCACGCTGGCATATTATCCATAAGCACACTCGGCGGCATCATATCATTCGATAAATACCCACCTGACTTATTTAATAATGTACTTGTAACTTCAATTAATGACGTTGTGGTTGTATAACCTGTAACAAACTTTTCACCACGTTGTTGTGCTTGCTGCTTTGCGTGTGTAATTATGTCAATACGGGCTGGTTCAACGCTCCAATAAACTGCCGTCGCATAAAATAAAATAAACACGAGTATCAGCGCACTGATAATTTTCCCTTTGTGTTGTGACATTTAACCTCCTAATGATGCATATGGTGTTGTTTAGACTGCTCAGCTTGTTCTGCTTGGCTCTCTAACGAAACCACTTTTGCCTGAGTGAAAACACGGTTACCGTCGCTAAAATATAGCGTGAGTTTAAGTTCTTGCCCTACTTTTAATGGCTCTTTTGGTTCAAATACCATTAAATGATAACCGCCCGGTTTAAAGTCGATTTGTGAATGAGCTTTAATTTTTAATGAATCTACTTTATTCATTTTCATCATGCCATTAACGTGTTGGTGCTCATGAACTTCTACACGGCCTAAATTTTCAATACTCGCCTTGGTAAGTGTTACTGCGTTATCGCCCTGATTAACCAAGTTAAAATAACCGACACTCGATTTACTCGCAGGTAGAAAAACCCTTACTTGTGCGTTATTTACAACAATATGACTGTCAGTATCGTGATGGTGTTCTGCATGTGCAATAACAGGTGAGGTGTATAGGCTAATCCCTAAAAGAGCACTAGAGAGTGCTGTAAGTAATGGCTTAAGAGTCATTTCAATCCTTGTTACGATAATCATTTTATTGACTAAATTTAGCATAATTGTGAAAAAATAGTCAGTAAAATTAGTATTTAGGTGGTTGTTAGGCCACCTTTTTATTATCAGAAACAAGCCAACATAAAAATGCAATGAGTAGTAACGGCCAAGCAATCATTAATGAACCAAATAATAACGCAATGAGCAATCCTAAAGAGACTGCAATACCAGCACCTAACAGCCCCACACCAACCAATGCGATACATACAATAACTGCTAGCACGGCTAAAAGTGCGCCTACGAGCTCAATACCTATCCAGCTGAGATCGGTGAACCATAGCGGTAATTGCCATGAATCAAACTGCATAATCTCAAATGGACTTGATGTCATAAGTAACAAAATTAATAGACAAACTGCAACAATCTTCATGGCACTCTCCTAATATACTTTACTTTCTAAGCAACAATGGGCAATTAAATAACCTGCACCTATGACTAATGGAAACTGAATAAGCATTAAGATAGTAACCAATCGAGTAACCCACACAGGTAGATCTAATCGTCGTGCTAACCCACTACACACTCCTGATATTTTTTTATTTAATGGGTCTTTATACCAACGTTTTTGACTATTATAAGTATTCATAACAACACTCCTAAGCTGACTTTTTAACTTTAATTTTTAACGCTGCAAGCTCTTGCTCTAGTGCATCATTTTTAACTAAAGCATCAATTTGATCGGCTGTTGTATTTTGATTAGCCGAATCAGTGATTTCATAAGCCTCAACCTGCGCTTCAATCGCATCAACACGACGCTCAATAACATCAAAGCGTGAAAGTGCATGCGCTACTTTTTCACTGTTTAATTGATGATTTACACGCACTCTGGCATTAACCACGTTATGTACTTGCAGCAAGCTTCTTTGCTTTGCTTTAGCCGCGCCAAGCTTTTCTTGCAAACGCTGAGCGTCATCTTGCAATTTTTCTAGCGAGTCAGTCAGTTTAACTAACTCAGGCTCAATTGCCGCTAAATCAGACACTACTCGCTGCTTTTCTTTGAGAGCCGCAGCCGCCAAATCATCACGGCCTTTACTTACCGCGATTTCCGCTTTTTCCTGCCATTGTGTAATACTGTTTTGTTTTTCTGTCTGCTGACGTCTCAATACTTTTTCTTCACACAAAATTGCCGCAGCAGTTGCTCGGCACTCACCAAGCGCTTGCTGCATTTCTTGAATAAGCAAGTTTAAGAGCTTTTGCGGATCTTCTGCTTTATCTAGCGCAGCTACTATATTTGATTGAATCAGATCACTTACACGATTAACTAAGCCCATGACTTTCTCCTGTTGATTATGGGTGATTACCACTTAATGATTCCAAGACTTGTGCCATGTTATTTAAATAAAATAAAAACCAAACTATATCAAAAACTTAAACAAAAAAAGAACAGTTTAAAATGACTTTAAGCTGAATGTAAAATGGTTAAAAAAACTAAAATAGTTGCTTTTTAACCATAATTTAGGATCAAAAAAAGCCACTAAAAAGTGGCTTTTATAATCTACTAATTACGGTATTAAATTAGTGATTTACTGCGGCACAAAACTTAACGCCTTATCCATCACTGATAAATCAGCTTGTTTTCCGTGGCCATTTTCCGATAAATGACGTCGAAAGCCACGGGCACCAGGCTGGCCCTGAAAAATACCCAACATATGGCGCGCAATATGCCAAAAGTTGGCCCCTTGCTGCATCTCAGATTCAATATAATCATACATTGAACGCACTACATCATGGCGTGATTGAGTGAAATTACCGTCACCGTAAATCTTTTCATCAACTTCGCTGAGTATAAATGGGTTACTATATGCTTCTCTGCCAATCATAATACCATCAACATGAGCAAGGTGTGCTTGACTGTCAGCAATCGTTTTAACACCACCATTTAAACTTAAATGTAATTGCGGGTAGTCTTTTTTTAGCTGATAAACACGTGGGTAATCAAGTGGCGGTACTTCACGGTTTTCTTTAGGGCTTAAGCCTTTTAACCACGCTTTTCGTGCGTGAATAATAAAATCATCACAACCAACATTATGACTGGCCTCAATTAAAGCACATAAGAATTCATACGAATCTTGCTCATCAATACCTATACGGGTTTTAACTGTAACAGGGATATTAGCCTGCTCTTTCATTGCAGCTACGCAATCAGCAACAAGTTGCGGTTCACCCATTAAACATGCACCAAAACGACCATTTTGAACACGATCTGACGGACAACCCACATTAAGATTAATCTCGTCATAGCCACGCTCTGCGGCTAATTTTGCACACTGAGCAAGTGCTTTAGGATCTGACCCGCCCAACTGTAAAGCAACCGGTCCTTCATGCTCATTGAAATGCAGATAATCACCACGGCCAAATAAAATAGCACCAGTAGTTATCATTTCAGTATACAACACTGTGTGCTTTGTCATTTTACGATGAAAAGTACGGCAATGACGATCAGTCCAATCAAGCATAGGAGCAACGGATAGCTTTTTAGAAATCAAAGGTTTACCTATAAAAATAAAATTAGAAATTAGTGTAAACACTAAGGGAAATAACTGGTGATTTTTGAGGATTATACAAGAATTAAAAAGGTAAATAAAATTAATTTATAACCTACGATTAGACAGATAGTTGTTTTAATCTCGCAATGATCAAATTAAAATACTGCAAATGCAGTTACCTCTGATAGTTTGAAACAAAATCAATAAACAATCGTATCTTGAGAGGTAATTGTTTTTTCGCTGGATAGAGTAAATGAACTGGTCGTGGGTTAGGTTCTTCTCCAATTAATATTCTAATCAAGGTGGAATTATCTAGGTTCTCTTTAAGCAGTGAAGATGGTTGAAGAATTATTCCTTTACCTTGGCAGGCTGCAACTCTTAAGCAATTACCACTATTACTCACAAATTTACTATCTTCAATCCGTAATGATTCTATTTGAAATTCTCTTTTCAACCTAGAGTGTGTTTGCCAAGGTTTAAATCCCAAAAATAGATGTGCTTCAAGATTATTAATGTTATTTGGTATACCAAAATCTTTTAAATATGCAGGAGAAGCACAAAATATGAGTTGTTGCTCATCGACTTTTTTAGAGATATAAGATGCATCCTTTAACTCACCGACCCTAAAGATCATATCAAAATCATCCAACAGTACATCAGACAATGAATCCGAAAGCTCTAAATCAATATGAATATCAGGATACTTATCCATAAAATCACTAATGAGATAAGTTAGCTGGTATGTGCCATACGTCACAGGAGCATTTATTTTTATGCGACCTTGAGGCTCCCCTGAAAAATATTCCATCTCATGCATCAGTTGTTGATATTGTGCAGATAACTTTGCCGCTTTACTCAAATACAACTCACCTGCCTCTGTTAGTTTTTGACCTCGTGTACTCCTACTCAAAAGCTTTACATTCACCTCTTTTTCTAAAAAATTAATGTATTTACTTACCATCGTTGGTGATAACTCAAATTCATTAGCAACTTTAGAAAAACTCTTTTCCCGACATACCGCGATAAAAATATTAATTGCTTTTATTCTATCCACTATGAACCCTCAGTTAAAGCTGTTAACACCTAATTACTGTTAATCATTCCATGCTAGCAAGATAGACTAGCCACGTAAACTAGTAGGAGTAAGAATGAACACATACTTAATAAGCTTTTTTATTTTATCTTTGATAACGGTTTTAAGCCCAGGTCCAGCGGTATTATTTACAATTCACAACACGCTGAATTATAAGTTAACTAAAACGTTTTTGGGTATTTTCGGGGTCGCTACTGGAATTTTTTTTGTGGCTGCATTTGCAACGTTGATCCTTATTTTTGCAGCAAATACATTAAACTTTGCTCTTCTGGTAACTAGCGTTACTGGCTCACTGTATTTTTTCTATCTATCATTTAACAGTTTGCAAACGAGCGTACCAAAAGAGCATAAAAAAGACGTACAACTTAATTCATTTAAGCATGGAATACTGATCAGCTTATTGAACCCTAAAGCGCTTGCCTTTTGTATTTTTATATTTCCTTTATACCTAGATACTAAAACAATTAGCTTTCACAAACCTGCTCTCTTATCACTAATATTCTCATTCAATGTGATTATTGTGCACAGCATATATACATACGTTTTTACACGTATAGCAAAATCAATTGACCTTAAAAAGCTCACTTATATCTTTAATAAAATATCAGCTGCCCTATTTTTTACATTCGGTGTTTTGTTAATAAAACAAACTATCGAAAACACATCTAATTTATTCACTTAAGAAAACAGAGGTAACTATGATCGACTTATATTACTGGACTACACCTAATGGTCACAAAGCTACAATGGTGCTTGAAGAGCTGCAATTAGCATATAACATTCACCCGATAAATATTAGTGAAGGAGAGCAATTTTCAGAAAAATTTTCAAGTATCAGTCCAAACCAAAGGATCCCTGCAATCGTTGATAACTCGCCAAATGATTGTGATAAAAGTATAAATATTTTTGAGTCCGGTGCAATTTTACAATATTTAGCTGAGAAAACAGGTCACTTAATAGGAAATACAACTGAAGATAAATACAAAGTAATTCAGTGGTTAACTTGGCAAGTTGCTGGACTTGGACCAATGGCAGGGCAAAATCATCATTTTAGCCATTATGCTACTGAAGAAGTACCTTACGCAATAAAGCGATACCAGAATGAGACAAGCCGTTTATATAGTGTTATGGACAAACAATTAGCATCTACTGAATACCTTGCAGGTACTTTCTACTCTATTGCTGACATAGCGTGCTTTCCTTGGATAAGAATTCATGAATATCAGAACCAAGATATTTCTAACTTTAAGCATCTAGAACGCTGGCTGAAAGCAGTAAGTAAAAGGCCTGCTACGATTAAAGCATTAGAAGTAGCTAAAATATCAACACAAAACCAACTGTAAATGAGAAGGCTTCAAGTTTATTATTCAACCAAGTTAAGGTGACTACACCACATCAAAATAGCGAGAAATAAACATGATCAAATTATATGAATTAGCAGGTAAAAACAACGTCATTTTTAGTCCTTATTGTTGGCGAGTACGTTTAGCTTTATTGCATAAAAAATTAGACTTTTCGGCTGTGGAAACTGCATTTACTGACATTCAAAAAATATCTGACGGTCAATTCAAAACAGTACCCGTTATCTATGATGGGAACATAGCAATTAATGATTCTTTTAAAGTTATTGAGTATTTAGAAGCTAACTATCCTGAAAAGCCCTCATTATTTAGTTCTCATGAAGGACGTGTTTTATCAACTTTTATTGAAGCATGGGCAAATTCTTTACATTCAGACATAGCCAAAATGGCAATTGCAGATATTCATAGCCATTTGCAAGATCAAGATAAAGCTTACTTTAGAAAAACGCGGGAAAGTTTCTTCGGCAAGAAGTTAGAAGATGTTCAACAAGAAAATTACGATACAGCTAAAGAGAGTTTTCTCTCAAAACTCAGTGTACTCGAAAAATATTTAACCAAAACTGAATTTATCGGGGGAGCTAGCCCACTATACCCAGATTTCATTGTTTTTGGCAGCTTACAGTGGTTATTTACAACTAGCCATACATTTGAGATTAATGAGTTAAGTAGCAACTGCAAAAATTGGTTTTTAAAGATTAGTCAGATTTATGTTATTCAGGGTTGAGGAGCTTAATCTGAAAGTACATAGCATTGATGAACTAGCGGAATAATGCTAACTGAGTCTAAATGAATATTACATACAGGAAATGTGATAACAGAACAAACTAAAATATTTCAACAGCTACCAGCATTGGAGATGAACAATGATCACTAGAAAATGGACTGCACCAATACCCACATCTAAGCGTGATGAATATATAGATTATATAATGCAAACTGGCTTTGCAGATTATAAGAGTACAAAAGGTAATATAGGTGCGTTTTTAACGCTAGAAGAAAAAGACAATAAACTTTATTTTACAACACTGACTTTTTGGGACTCTTATGAGTCGATTAAAAATTTTGCAGGTGAAAATTATCATCTGGCAAAATATTACCCTAAGGACGATGATTTTCTTATTGACAAACCCAAGTATGTTGAACATCAAGAAGTCGTTTATGGTAATAGTGAGGCAATAAGGATGGACACATGAAAATAAGAAAAGCAGGTCAAGCAGATAAATCCCAAGTTATAAAAATAGTTGAGAGGCTTGCTGATTTTGAAACTCCATACTGGAGAACTGATAAAGAAATTGTAAAGGGTGATTTGAAAGTTATTGAGGCTTACTTTAATAAACGTCAATCAAACCAGTATTTGTATGTCGCAGAGCTAGAAAGCAAAGTAGTCGGCATTTTATTTGTAGAAACAAGACAAGACTTTTTTAACAATAAAAGTTTATTGCATATTTCTATTTTGGCCGTTCCTAAATCTCATGAAGGACTTGGTATTGGCACTAAACTACTTAAATATTCTGAAGAATTTGCTCGCGAATTGAATATTACAAATATTAGTTTAAACGTTTTTTCCTCTAATCAACATGCAAGAGACATCTATATAAATAGAGGTTTTAATGAAGAAACAATATTTATGCTTAAAGAAGTATAAATTAAAACACGCTAGGTAGCCTGTAGATAAACCTTAATTATTCACGGGCTTAACATTATCCCTTTTTGTCCCTTATTAAAACGAACAAAACACTAAATACTTGAATTCAAATAAAAATAACCATTCAATCGCATCCATCGAGCATGGGTGCAACGGATAACTTGTGATAAATCATATAATTAACAACAAATAAGTGAATTAAAGCCTGATTCAGACGTTAGAAATAACATCTGAAATTTTGGCTAATTATACGGGATTTAACGAGGCTAGACAAAAATTAATTACCGTTAGTGATTGGACTGATTCCTATCATTTTTCGTTAGGATGTGAATCACAAATCTTTGCTAGGGTTCGCTCAAAATTATCATACTCTTTATCTTCCAAAAGACCTTTAAATGATTTTGCCAAATTCTTATAAACAGAGCTTTGAATACTCAAGAACAACTTCCGACCCTTTTCTGTTAATAGTATATGCTGTGCTCTTGCATCATATTGACAAGTGGCGCGATATATCAACTCTCGTTTTTCAAGCTTATTGACCATTAAACTTGCTGATGATTTTTGCACCTGCATTTCAGCAGCCAGTGCCGATAAATGAGTACTATCATCATGCTTCTCACTTGCAGGATCAATTTCTGCATTCTCTGCAATATGAACACATAATAAGTACTCAAATTCACTGTAACTCAAACTGCTTTCTTTATTATCAAACACTTGAACATCCCACGTTCTAGAGATCATTCGTTGAAACTTTATTAGTGAGTTTTCCAAATCCATAGTTAAACAATTTCATTTAGTTAGCTTACCTAACAAAATAACATTTCTTCTGTATAAGTACTAACTATTAATTATATGACGAACCTCACAGCATATATTTGCAAGAGTCACTCCTTACATTTTTCACATAAATAACATTACAAACAAAAATTAGTTTGACTAACTAACTTAAATAATCATAATAGTTAGGCAACCTAACAATGATTAATGAAAATATGAATGATAATAAAGATGACCTACTTGCCAGTGCATGGAATGACAAACTTACCGAAGATTACGTTGACCAATGGGGAGAGCTTCTACTTCACAAAAAAGTTCCTGAATTCTGTAATCTATTACCAACAGAGATTGTTTTAGATATTGGTTGTGGCAGCGGAGCTGCTGTTAGAGCAATTGCCAGTAACCTCACAACAGGACATGCGACAGGCATAGCTCCAACACCTAAAATGCTTGAAATCGCTACGAAACTCACCGTAAAAGACAGCAATTTTCAACAGGTAACATATCTACTTGCTGGAGCGGAAAAAATACCCGTTGAAAGTGAAAGCTGTGACTTAGTGTTAGCGGTGAATACTCTGCATCATTGGGTAAATGTTAACGATGGACTCAATGAAGTACTAAGAATACTAAAGCCGTCAGGTCGGTTTGTCTCTGTTGATGATCTTTGGGAAGAGTCTGTTGAATATAGCCAAGAGCAAGCTAACGATAAAGATAACGAAAATTCTTCATGCAAACATGAACTTAAAACTAGAAATGGTATTGTGAAATTACTGAACAAAACTGGCTTTACAAATATTTCAAATTCGGAGCACCGTGAACCAGATGCCACTGCATCAATAATCACAGGATATAAAGCTTAATATTAACTGAAGGAGATTAATATGAACATTACACTCGCGCTTATAGGACTTTCGATATATATCTTGTTGTGGGAAAAGTTACCTGATTGGGGAAACTGGTTTAACTGGATTATTGAAAGATTACCTAGACCACTGGCGTATTTATACGAAGCGTGGCAATGCCCCTACTGCTTTGGCTTTTGGGTTGCATTAGCCCTACATGGTATAACTGGATTACAGACAATCCCAGCATTAGAAACTATGCCTAGTTATATCGGTATTGGTGGTACTGCCATTGCGTGGATATTAGATGCATTAGCAACGGCAACTTTAATCATGTTAGGGCAACTTTGCTTAAATGCTATTGCAGCGCCTGCAATTAAAGGATATCAAATGACGATGGAGTTTAAGCAATCTTTTAAAGAAAAGTCAACCGATTCACTTTAAGGATAAAATGCACCTCTAATAATAAAATATGGGTGATACGTAAACTATGTAATGTCACTCATTTTTTATTACAAATATTTTGAAAAATCCTAACAAAGGAATTTTACCATGACAGATCTCCTACCGCTGTGGCAAAGATGCGCGTTTAATACTGAACGACTTTTAATTAAAAGTGTTAAGTCCCAAATATTAGACGATGACAGTAAACGACTATACACACTTAAAGTTTTAGAGTTACTAACGCCAGCTGTGACTAGTTCTCTACCTAGTGAGTGGCAAAACATAACAAGCTACAAAGGGGCAAGTAATTGGTGGAAACAGAGAATTGAAGAAAGCAGTTTTCTATCCATCCAACTAAAACCAAACAATAAGATTATTGGCTTTGTTTTTCTCTATGACGATGAGACGAAAAGAGGACAATTGGATTTACATATCAGCTATCTATTAGGTGAATCTTATTGGGCTAGAGGATATGGAAGTGAATTAATTAAAGGCCTAGTTAATTGGGCATAGTTAGATAAGCACATCCACTCTCTAATTGGAGGTGTTGAAGTCAATAATATTGGGTCAATTAAGGTAATGGAAAAAAATGGATTTATTCGTTCAAAGCTGGATAGCCCTGATAAAAACGTTATATTTTTAGAGCATGTAATTAATAAGAGCAGATATTAAGAGAACATTTATTGTCCCCTTTTGTCCCTTTCTGAAAACACCATTCAAATTAAACCATTGAATTACATAGGCATTATATAATCAATCGCATCCATCAAGCATCGGGGCCACAGAAAAGCGTCTATTCAAAGTAAAATCCTCAGGTAATTAATAACAGTTAGGGCTAAATAAAAGCCCCACATTTTACATAAATGCAGGGCTTCCATCAATCTTAAGCATTCAAATCAAAAAACATCGATCACAAACTTATGAAAACACCTGCAACCCGAAGTAATGAGCAATGCCATCTAATATATTCGTAACGGCAACTGATGTAAGAATCAATCCCATGATCCGACTAATAATGCTCGCGCCGCTATCACCTATTAACTTATGAACATGAGTCGCTAGCAATAATAAAACTAACACCACCGCAAGTACTGCAAGCATGACAGCTGAAGTAATTGATTGTTCGACCCATGTATACTCATTATTACGTGTCATAAGCACAGCCCCGAGCATTGCCCCAGGACTAGCAATTGACGGAATTGCCAAAGGAAATATAGCCGTTGCCGTACTATCTCTCACACTTTTGATTTCGGTTTCAGGCTTACTTTCACCAAAAATCATAGATAGTGCAAACAAAAGTAGGACAATACCACCTGCAATCTGAAAAGCGGACAGTGGAATTTTGATTGCATTTAAAAGCAGCTCTCCCGCCAGAACAAAAAACAACAACACTACTGCAGAAACCGCAACAGCCTTGTAAGCTACTTTACGCTTAAACTGCTCACAGTCGCCACGCGTAGTAGCAATAAAAACAGGAACAGTGCCAATTGGATCGATAACCGCAAAAAAGAAGATAAATATCGCTAATAATTCATTCATTGCTAGACTTCCTAGAATAAAACTGTCTAATAAAAACGCTGCAAGTACAACACAGTATGTTAGTATATCACGGTAGCGTAAGGATAAGAGAATGATGAATATAGAGTCACTCGTTAGTAAAGCAAAACAAGTATGCGACAATCGTGGCGCCCGATTTACACCGATCCGTGAAAAAGTATTTCGCCTACTGGCTAGCGCCCAAGGCGGCGTTGGGGCTTATGATTTATTAGAACAACTTAAAATCACTGAGTCAGGGGCTAAACCTGCGACGATATATCGTGCATTAGACTTTTTAGCAGAACTAGGCTTTATCCACAAAATTGAAAGTACTAACGCATTTATGCTGTGTCATCATTTTGACCACATTCATCCTGTACAACTTTTAATATGTGATAAGTGCGGTTTTGTCAAAGAGTTACACTCAACTGTGATTTCACACGAACTTAACAGTCTTGCCGCCGAAAGCGAATTTACTGTATCAGGGCAAACAATAGAAGCCCATGGTATTTGTGGTTCATGTAAGGAATAATTAAGTGCAGAGCTCAAATTAGCCGCTACACTTTAATTTATAACAGCAGTATAAACTGCCAACTCAAGGGATAAGTAACAATGAATGTAGAGTTCATCAATCCTTTTTTAACGTCTCTGTTAAATGTACTAGGTACAATGGCTCAAACCGAATTAAAACCGGGTAAGCCTAGAATTAAAAAAGATGAAGTTGCCTGTGGTGATGTTTCAGGTTTAATAGGTATGGTAGGCCCGCAAACTAAAGGTTCATTTTCTATTACCTTTGATGAAAGCTTAGCGCTGACTATTATGGAACGTATGCTAGGTGAGCGCCCTGACTCAATTGACGAAGAAGTAACTGACATGGTTGGTGAAATAACCAACATGGTTACCGGTGGTGCAAAAAACCTACTGGGTGAAAAAGGTTATGACTTTGACATGGCCACACCTATAGTTGTATCTGGTAAAGGCCATACTATTACGCATAAAAGTGATGGCGCAAAAATACTCATCCCATTCACCTCTGATGCAGGTAATGCAAATATTGAAGTCAGTTTCGATAAAATATGAGTTGGTTACAAAAACAACTGGTTTTGAAGCCTCGCTCTCGAGGCTTTCATATTATTGATAATGAAATACTCACTCAACTCCCTGAAATCTCCCATTATAAAATTGGCTTACTCCACCTTTTTATTCAACACACTTCTGCCAGCTTAACGATTAATGAAAAT
Organism: Pseudoalteromonas neustonica; assembly: GCF_001653135.1. Taxonomy (GTDB): domain Bacteria; phylum Pseudomonadota; class Gammaproteobacteria; order Enterobacterales; family Alteromonadaceae; genus Pseudoalteromonas; species Pseudoalteromonas neustonica. The sequence continues at coordinate 19,610 of NZ_BDDS01000010.1, read as the reverse complement.
CCGTACGTATGGATATGGAGAGTCATTTCAATAAGTTTGTACCCCAGTGCCAACCTTATTATCGTCATGATTATGAAGGCGATGACGATATGCCAGCACATATCAAAAGTAGTACCTTAGGGTGTGAGCTTACAATTCCTATTAATCAAGGATGTTTACAATTGGGGACATGGCAAGGCATTTATTTAGGTGAGCATCGCGACCATGGCGGCACAAGAAGACTTATAGCGACACTGCAAGGGCAAGTTTAAAGCCATCAGCCATCAGCCATCAGCCATCAGCCATCAGCCATCAGCCATCAAGAAAAGCATACAGTTCTTTAAGGTTTAAGATAATTTACTTAATAGGATATTTTGATTTGTTTAATAAACATTGGAGCGGTACACGAGGCTCGAACTCGTGACCTCGACCTTGGCAAGGTCGCGCTCTACCAACTGAGCTAGTACCGCTTTATAAATTGTATTTTTAAAAATAATTCAACTTCTTATGGTTAGAAATTGGAGCGGTACACGAGGCTCGAACTCGTGACCTCGACCTTGGCAAGGTCGCGCTCTACCAACTGAGCTAGTACCGCATTAATTTTTAAATCACTCTAATTTCTTTGGTTAGAAATTGGAGCGGTACACGAGGCTCGAACTCGTGACCTCGACCTTGGCAAGGTCGCGCTCTACCAACTGAGCTAGTACCGCATTAATTTTTAAATCACTCCAATTTCTTTGGTTAGAAATTGGAGCGGCACACGAGGCTCGAACTCGTGACCTCGACCTTGGCAAGGTCGCGCTCTACCAACTGAGCTAGTGCCGCATTTAAATAGTCAGTAATTCGTCCGTTGTCACGCGACTAGTCGCAGTGAACGTTCAGGCAACTGAGCTAGTGCCGTACTACATGTTTATTTCAAGCAACTTAAACACACTAACCCCGCAGGGGTTATCGTCTTAAGCGGGGCGGGATTCTACAATAATTCCATGTGTTTGCAAGTGTTTTTTACAATTTAAAGAATTTTTCTTGATAGACTTTTAATTCCATAATGGAATCTTTAATATCATCAAGAGCAAGGTGTGAGCCTTTTTTGTTCACTTGCGCTAAAACTTCAGGTTTCCAGCGTCGTGCGAGCTCTTTAATTGTACTGACGTCTAAATTGCGGTAATGAAAGTAATCTTCCAGTTCGCGCATGTATTTATTCATAAAGCGTCTATCTTGCCCTATCGAGTTACCGCACATAGGTGAGGCACCTGCTGGAACCCACAACTTTAAAAATGCCAATGTTTGCTCAACGGCATCTTGCTCTGTGAATTTACTCGTCTTACAACGAGCTGTTAGACCTGATTGACCGTGCTGGTTAGTGCACCATTCATCCATACCATCGAGCAACTCATTACTTTGATGAATTGCAATAGTTGGACCTTCGGCCAAGATGTTTAGCTCACTGTCGGTGACAACGGTGGCGATTTCGAGTATTTTGTCTGTACTTGGTTCTAGACCTGTCATTTCGAGGTCGAGCCAAATCAGATTTGATTTATGAAAAGACATAATTACCTTGCGGTGCTTTCCTTTAGATCTAACGCATTTAGATATATCATATTAGTATCATCAGTCGACCTAAAGCTTTTTTTTCAAAAAGCACGACATTTAACTAAGTTATGGGCCAAAAGTGGCAAAACAGAAGAAATTAAGTAAAGGTCAATCCCGTAGGATTAAGGCCAATCATGAAAAACGCTTATCTAATGCAGATTCTGCACCAGCCAAAAGTAAGGCTGATAAGTGGCAAACCGATAATTTAGGTGCGCCTGAAAATGCTGTAGTGATCAGTCGTTTTGGTCAACATGCCGATATTGAAACCGATGACGGTGACGTATTGCGCTGCAATATTCGCCGTACTGTTAAAGGTATTGTTTGTGGCGATGAAGTGCAATTTCGTCGCGCTAAAGTAAGTGAAGGTGATTTAGCCGGCGTTATTGAAGCAATGCATGAACGCCGTTCGCAGCTTACACGCCCTGATTTTTACGATGGTGTAAAAGTCATTGCCGCCAACATCGATCAAATTTTGATGGTGTCAGCAGTATTACCTGAATTTACCCCCAGTATTATCGACCGCTACCTTATTGCCTGTGAAGACATGGGCATAGAGCCTATTTTAGTGCTCAATAAAATAGACTTAATTGATGAGCAAGGGCTTGCCAATATTAATAAAATTTTGGATATTTATAGAGCACTTGATTACCAAGTGTTACTGGTTAGTAATATTACAGGCAAAGGTATTGATGAACTCAAAGATACTCTGGTCGATAAAAATAGCATTTTTGTTGGTCAAAGTGGTGTCGGTAAATCTACGCTCGTGAACACGGTATTACCTAATGCCGAAATACTTACCAAAGAAGTCTCTGAGAACAGCGGCCTTGGTCAACACACAACAACAGTGTCACGACTTCACCACTTACCTTCTGGCGGTAACTTAATTGATTCTCCTGGTATTCGTGAATTTGGCTTGTGGCATTTAGATGTAGAACGCGTTACTTGGTGTTTTAAAGAGTTTCGTGAGTTTATTGGTGGTTGTCGCTTTAGGGATTGTAAACATTTGAATGATCCTGGCTGTATAATTCGCCAAGCAATCGATGAAGGTGATATTTCACAGCTACGTTTTGATAGCTACCACAGAATTTTAGAAACTATGGCCGATGGCCGCGCCGGAGCGCGTGCTCCTCGTATTTAATTTTTAGGAAGAAACTTGTGAGTTTAGATAAATTCAAAATCGCAATGCAGTACGCAATGCCAAAACATTTTGTATCTCGTATGGTAGGCAAGTTAGCCGCGGCTAAAGCTGGTGCATTAACCACTACTTTGATCAAATTGTTTATTAAACAATATAAAATAGATATGAACGAAGCGCAGTATAGCGATCCGGCTCACTATAAAACCTTTAATGAGTTTTTTACTCGCCCATTAAAAGAAGGTGTGCGCCCATTAACAACCGATGATAGCATCATTACTCATCCCGTTGATGGTGCAATTAGCCAGCTAGGCGCTATCGTAGACGGTCAGCTTATTCAAGCTAAAGGACATGATTACAGCTTACAAGCGCTACTAGGTGGCTCTGAGCAGGATACAGCACCATTTTTAGGTGGCGAGTTCGCAACGATTTACCTTGCTCCGAAAGACTATCATCGTATTCATATGCCGATTGATGGCACCTTGAGCAAAATGATTTACGTTCCGGGTGATTTATTCTCAGTAAACCCACTGACCGCGCAAAATGTACCTAACTTATTTGCACGTAATGAGCGTGTAGTGGCGATTTTTGATACTGAAATTGGCCCTCTTGCTATGGTACTAGTGGGCGCAACAATTGTTGCCAGCATCGAAACCATTTGGGCTGGTACAGTTACCCCACCAGCAGGTAAAGATGTCTTTAGCTGGAATTACCCAACCTCAGGTGACAACAGCATTACCTTGAAAAAAGGCGATGAAATGGGCCGCTTTAAATTAGGCTCAACCGTTATTTTAGCCTGGGGTGCTAATAAAGCAGGTATTTTAGATGATCAAAAGCCGGAAACGGTAACGCGTATGGGCACACCATTTGCCGAGATTAATTGTTAATTATTAATCTTAAATAAAAACGCGGAAGACTAATTCAGTCATTCCGCGTTCTATTATTTCAAGCCTCTTCACAGCCACACTCTGTACACTGCGGCGCTTTACTTAATTTAAACTGCTGCTGCACTAAACCTAAGCCATCAAAGCGAACAAATTTACTTCCCTGATGATGACCTAAAATTACATTAACCGCTAATAATGCCTGCATTGAACCAATCACACCTAATAACGGACTTAACACACCAGCATTACTGCAGTTAAGCGTCTGCTCATCAGCGGTTCGTGGAAACACACAACCGTAACATGGGCTGTGTTGATCACGAAAATCAAAACACATTAGCTGTCCATCGGTTGCGATTGCTGCACCAGAAACCAAAGGAATAGCGAGCTTTAAACAAAAACGATTAACCACATAACGAGTATTAAAGTTATCACTGCAATCAAGCACTAGGGTTGCGTCTGTAAAAATCTGCTCGGCATTTTCAGCACTAAGCTGAATGTTTAAGGTGTTAATCGTAATTTGATTATTTAAGCTACTCAGTACTTTACCCGCCGCACTGACTTTCTGTTGCCCAAGGTGATTTACTTTATAAAGCACTTGGCGCTGTAAATTTGAAAGCTCAACGTTATCATCATCCAATAAAGTAAGCTTGCCAACGCCAGCAGCAGCTAAATACAACAAGGCAGGACTGCCTAAACCACCAGCGCCAACCACCACAACGTGAGCTGCCTTGAGCTTTAACTGCCCTTCAAGGCCAACTTCTTTAAGCATTAAATGGCGACTGTAACGCAACTGCTCTTTGCCAGATAAAGCGCCCTCGATTACCTCAGCCATCGCTGTTAATCGCCATTTGTAATTCTGCTATCGCCTGTTGATAATCACTTGCCTCTGTAATGGCTCTAACAACAGCCACACTGCCCACGCCAGTTGCTGCAACCTCACTCGCGCGTGCTAAATCAATGCCACCGATCGCCACTGTTGGGTAATCGCTCATTAACGGCACAAAGTGTTTTAGTTTTTCAAGACCTTGTATTTGCCCTGTCATATCTTTAGTGGTGGTTGGGTATATTGCCCCAAACGCCATATAACTAGGACGATAATTATGAGCACGAAGCATTTCATAAAACCCATGCGTCGAAAGTCCCAAACGCAGCCCAGCTTCTTTAATGGCGACTAAATTAGCCTCAAGCAAATCTTCTTGACCTAAATGTACACCGTACGCGCCATGCTTAATTGCTAACTGCCAGTGATCGTTTATATATACATGACCATCGTATTTTTTACCCAGCATCACCGCAGCAGACACGGCATCATCAAGCTCAAGCTCACGCTCTGTACCTTGTTTCATTCTTAACTGGACGGTTTTAATACCTTGCGCCAGGCATTTCTCTAACCAATCAACAGTATCAACAACGGCATATAAACCAAGCTGTTTGCTCTCACAAGCAGGAAAACCAGCAGCCATAGTAAATTCATTTGGCGCATCAAAGTCTAATTCGTCAGCAAGCCAACTCCCGGCTTCAATCACTTGTGGGTAATCATCAAGGTTTTCAGGGAAACACGTTTGTGCCACAGGGCCAATCCCTTCACCATAACGTACTGCGGCTTTTAAGCCTTGGTTGATATACGCTTTTGCTAAAATAAAGGCATCTTTTAAGGGGTATTGTTTTGCTAAACACGCCGCAATAACAGAGGCCATACTACAGCCAGTCCCATGGCTATGTGGTGTTTGAATTTTTTCATTGCCGAGCCAATACTCACTCCCCCCATCGGTGCTGCCATCGATACAATAATCAATACAATAACCGCTCGGGTAATCCCAATGACCGCCCTTGATCACCACGGCTTTTGCGCCCCAGCTTTGTAACTTTGCTGCGGCTTCTCTTACGGCGCTTGGTCCAATTAAATACACACCCGTTAACAGCTGCGTTTCGTGCGTATTCGGGGTGATCACATCTACCAGCGGCAATAAACATTCTTTAATTGCACTAACGGTGTCTTCTTCGGTAAGTAAATCACCACTGCTGGCAATCGCAACGGGGTCATACACTACTAAAGGCGGCACAGACCAAGTACTTTGATAATGCTTAATATGTTCACTGACAAGTTGAATTTGCTGTACATTTGCTAACATGCCGATTTTAATTACTGCGGCTTTCATATCATGCTCAAGCGCAAGTAACTGCGATTCAATAACCTCTGTAGAAATAGGATTTAGTGCTTCAACGCCTAAACTATTTTGTGCAGTGAGTGCGGTAATTGCTGTACAGCCATGCACACCAAAGCTTTGCATCGCTTTAATATCAGCCTGAATACCTGCACCGCCACCTGAATCTGAGCCTGCAATTGTCCAAACAACCTGTTTCATAAACACATTTATCCTAAATTTTATTTTGATGCCAAAATGGCATACCCATTGTTGGTGTTGAGGGAGCCGCAACCTCTTTTTCAGGCATTGCTTTAGCCAAATAACCAAAACGTCCAGCTTCAACCGCAGCTTTAAATGCACAACTCATAGTGACAGGACAACCCGCCCCCGCAATGGCTGAATTTAATAATACCGCATCATACCCCATTTCGAGTGCTTGGCAGGCATGTGAGGGGAGACCAAGGCCCGCATCAACTATTAAAGTCAGCTCTGGCAATCGTTCTCGAATAGTTTTTAAATTATATTGATTTAACAACCCTTTACCTGTGCCTATTGGCGCACCCCATGGCATTAACACTTCACACCCGGCCTGCGCTAAGCGCTGGCATAGCACTAAATCATCCGTGCAATACGGTAGCACTTTGAATCCTTCAGCTAAAAGGATTTTAGTCGCTTCAAGCAGTGCAAAGGGATCGGGTTGCAGGTTGTATTCGTCGCCGATTAACTCTAATTTAATCCAATCGGTGGCAAACACTTCTCGGCACATTTGCGCCAATGTAACCGCTTCTTTAACACTGTGGCAACCTGCGGTGTTAGGTAATATTTTTAAGCCAGTGTCTTTTATTAATTGCCAAAAATCATCCCCCGCAGCAGCACTTTGCTGACGGCGTAAAGACACAGTGACAATCTGCGAACCAGACGCCTCAATCGACTCAGCCATAATCGCCGGTGAGGGATACAGTGCAGAGCCAATTAATAATCGACTATTAATCTGTTCGCCATAAATATTAAAACTGTCGTCGATACAATCTTTCATACTATCCCCCTTGAATTGGCGAGAGTAACTCAAGGCTATCACCTTCATTCAATTGTGTATCTGCACATAAGCTACGCGCGATAAAAACCCCATTTAATGCCACTGCAAATGGCTCTTTCGCGCCAAATTGGCTAAGCGCATCGAGTAACGTGTGCTTATCACTTAATACAAATGGCTGTCCATTTATCATTATATTCATAGTTTTATTCATCTTATTCGATTTTAGCTACGGCATCAGCCACTAGACTTGGCGCTAATAAATAACCATGGCGATACAGGCCATTAATGCTGATCACCTTACCTTGCTTGCTTACTTGTGGGCGGTTATCGCTAAATGCTGGGCGTAAACCAGTTTGAATATTTAACAGTCTCGCTTCAGCAAAACCACTGTGAACGGTGTATGCAGCAGAAAGTAACTCAAGCGTTGAACGCACTGTGGCTGGACCATTATCTTGTGATTCAATTTCGGTCGCGCCAATAACATATTCATGCTTAGGTTTAGGTGCAATATAAATGGGATAACGTGGATGCATTAGTCGTATGGGCCGAGTAAGTTTAACCTCAGGCGCATATAAACGCGCAACTTCACCACGGACTCCACGTAATTTACAACTGACGCTTTTTGCCCCAAGCCCTCGACAATCAATAATATAGTCAAACGCGCCTTGTATACTTTCTGAATTTATATCAATTGTTTTACCAAATTCAAAACTCACGCCTCGTGCTTGTAGTGTTTTATAACTTGCCTGATAAAATGCTTGGTTATCAATTTGCCCTTCGCAAGGTAAATAAAGCCCTTGGTTAAAACGCCCAGATAACTCAGGTTCGAGTTCATTAATATGTGTACTGGTTAGTGAGTGAGCCTGATGCCCCAGCAAAGGTTTTAGGCGCTGAGCAAAGCTTTGTAAATCGCCTTTATCTTGCTGATGAGCAACCACTAATGTGCCCTGCTGTTGAAAAAACACCTCATCATCTAACTGCGCTAAAATAGCAGGCCAACGGGCTATCGAATCAAGCCCCATTAATGCTAAATCTTGTTCACATAAAACAGATTCTGCAAGTGGTGCAAGCATCGCCGCTGCAACACGGCCTGCACTATCAAGCGCTTGCTCATCACCCGCTTCAAATACAGTTACCTGATGCAGCATACTCAATTCAAGCGCCGCCAAACGCCCAGTTAAACCAAAACCTATTACCGCAATTTTGTAAGACATAATAACCTCTCAGCTATAAGCTGTAAGCCATAAGCGGTGCTCTGCTTACAACTTAAAGCTTATCGCTTACAACTAGCTTTTAAACCGCTTTATGGTAAATCTCTGAGCCAGTTTGTTTAAATTCGTCAGATTTAGCTTTCATCTCAGCTTCCACATCAACCATTTTTATTTCAATACTCTCACCAACATTGTTTGGATCGATACCTCTGGCTTCTAGGTCTTTGGCATATTCGCGCACTTCTTGGGTGATTTTCATTGAACAGAATTTTGGCCCACACATAGAGCAAAAATGCGCTACTTTTCCTGACTCTTGCGGTAGCGTTTCATCATGGTATTCGCGGGCGCGAACTGGGTCTAAACCAATATTAAATTGGTCATGCCAGCGGAACTCAAAACGCGCTTTTGACAATGCATTATCACGCTCTTGTGCTCCCGGGTGACCTTTTGCTAAATCTGCAGCATGGGCCGCTATTTTATAAGTGATCAGCCCTTCTTTTACGTCTTCTTTATTTGGCAGACCTAAATGCTCTTTGGGTGTTACGTAACACAACATTGCACAGCCATACCATGCAATTTGTGCCGCACCAATACCGGAGGTAATATGGTCATAACCTGGTGCAATGTCAGTTGTAAGCGGGCCAAGCGTATAAAATGGCGCTTCATCACAATGCTTAAGTTGCTCTTCCATGTTTTCTTTGATCATGTGCATTGGCACATGGCCTGGGCCTTCAATAAAGACTTGTACGTCGTGCTTCCATGCTATTTTTGTCAGCTCACCAAGTGTGCGCAATTCACTAAATTGTGCATCATCGTTGGCATCAGCAATTGACCCCGGACGCAGGCCATCACCTAATGAGAAACACACATCGTATTGCTTTAAAATCTCGCAGATATCTTCAAAATGCGTATAAAGAAAGTTTTCTTTATGGTGCGCTAAACACCACTTAGCCATAATTGAACCACCACGCGATACAATACCGGTAACACGCTTTGCCGTCATAGGTACATAGCGTAGTAAAACACCAGCGTGAATAGTAAAGTAATCTACGCCCTGCTCAGCTTGTTCAATTAGGGTGTCGCGGAAGATTTCCCATGTTAGGTCTTCTGCTACACCATTTACTTTTTCAAGTGCTTGATAAATTGGTACGGTACCAATTGGTACAGGCGAGTTACGTACTACCCACTCACGGGTTTCGTGAATATAACGCCCTGTTGATAAATCCATTACGGTGTCAGCGCCCCAACGGGTTGACCACACCATTTTTTCAACTTCTTCTTCGATAGATGAACTTACTGATGAATTACCTATATTTGCGTTTACTTTCACTAAAAAGTTACGCCCTACTATCATCGGCTCGGTTTCAGGGTGGTTAATATTGTTTGGTAAAATTGCACGTCCGCGAGCAATTTCATCACGCACAAATTCAGGAGTAATAAACTCAGGAATGCTCGCGCCAAACGATTCACCTTTATGCTGCTGCGCTAATAACTCTTTTTGGATTTGCGCACGACCCATATTTTCGCGTACTGCGACATATTCCATTTCTGGTGTGATAATACCTTGGCGAGCATAATGCATTTGCGTGACGTTTTTACCCGCTTTAGCGCGACGAATTTTAGGTAAGTGTTCAAAACGAATGTGGTCAAGACCTTCGTCAGCCATACGTTGCTGCGAAAATTGCGACGTGACTGATTCCAACACCTCGGTATCATCACGGCTTTCAATCCACTGCTCACGATATTTATCAAGGCCTTTTCGCACATCAAGAGTGAAATCTGGGTCTGTGTATGGGCCCGATGTATCATAAACACGCAGTGGTGCATTTGACTCGTACACTGGGTTTTCATCAGTGCCACCAATGAAAGTATCGCTTAACGTAATTTCTCGCATACCAACGCGTACATTCTCTTGGGTACCTTGTACATACACTTTGTGTGAACTTGGAAAAGGTTGCCCAGTAAGGTTATAAATATAATCTGATGCAGCCGCACGGGTTTCGCGGCGAGACGGTTTATTTGATGTATTTGACATGACTTACCTCATTGCTAAAGGGTTGTCTCGTCAGATATTGCAATGCAATAGAGAGTAGCAAATGCTACATGGATCGTAGATTGGTGTTACAAAAAAGCACTACCAACCTTGGCAGCCAGAGTACTTATACGCCAAACAGGCGCACAAGCACCCGTTTATGGCAGCTTGTTCCCTACGCAGGTGTTAGCCTGATCAGGTTCACGGATCCCGCTTTCGCGATCTCAGCCTTTGAGCTAAAACTCAAGGCACTCCGACAAGTAAAAATTCTATATATTGTTCGCTGACGAGTGTACGTCAGATGTAATTAGCCTGCAAGGGGTTAACTTGCAGGAATAAACGCAAATGTCTGTTCGCCATTTAAAACTAATTGTTGATTTTGGATTTGTAACGGCACACCCTGCTTCAACGCATTTAAAAATTGCTGCTCAAACGCATCTAACTCATCACCACATGATTTTCGGGTCATGCCTAACTTATTAACCGTTAAATGATTATCATCCAGCAAGCCTTCGCCAAAAAATTTATTGCAACCCGCAAAACCATTGACTTGCAACGCTTCAATAAAACTTAATGATGCAGTGTAAGATGTCGGGATCGCTAAACCATCAACATGTGATAGTTGCCACTTAGTGTATTTCAATTGCTCACTTGTGACTGTCCCTGTCGATGAGCAGCCAATACAAAAACCGATAACAAGCATCGGTATTGCTGCTAATTTCATGTGATTCTTAACCTAAAATTCAATCAACACATAGTAACAATAATTAACAGTTTTTACCGTTAATAATGCATGTTTTAAATGTAAAAAATTGTTCTAAGATAGTAAAAAACATTCGCACTAATGAATTATTCACTTTTAAATAGCTGATTAACTTGCTCTGGTAAAAATGGTCGCCCTTGCTCGTTGACACTAGTTCCTATTACTAATGCTTTAAGCATGACTTTATCATCACTTTTACGTATCACGGTTTGCCTAAATCCGAATTTTAATCTGCTAATACGCTCCGGCTCTACAGCAACATAAAACTCATCGCCAGGCACTAAAGACTGTTTATAGTCTATCTCACTACGCATAACCACTAAATTAATTTTATCTCGGGCAAGCTGCGCGAAATCAATGCCGTTGGCGTATAAAAATTCATGGCGAGCATGCTCTAAATAATTAAAATAAACACTGTTGTTTACTATACCCTGTAAATCACATTCATAGTCGCGCACTTTAAAGTCTACTTTAAATGTCATATTCGTAATCCTAATTATGTATACTGTGCGCGTTTATAACATATAGACACCCAAAAGTTGAATAACGACTTTAATGAGAATAGTTGTTATCATACAAGTCCCTGAAATGGAGTTAAGCAACCGAATGAAACTACGTCTGTCTTTAATTACCGCTGCGCTACTACCTTTATTAAGCGCCCCAGCTTTTGCTGAAGATACTGATCTTGAAAAAATACTTGTTACTGGGGACTTTCAAAAAGAAAGTATTCAAACCCTCAGTGCCAGCGCCAGTTTATTTAGCCAGCAAGAAATTAATGACCGAGGCGCTAACTTTTTAGATGAAATGTTGGCCAGTGCCGCTAATGTTAACTTTTCATCTGGTGCATCTCGCGGACGCTTTATCCAAATTCGTGGGGTTGGTCTGCGCTCACAATTCGTTGATCCAATTAACCCATCGGTTGGTTTAGTGATTGATGGCATTAACTATTCAGGTCTTGGTGGCAGCTCATTACTTTTTGATGTAAACCAAATTGAAATTTATCGCGGCCCACAAGGTACACGCTTTGGTGCTGATGGTTTGGGTGGGATGATCCAAATGGAATCAGCTGATCCTACATTTGATCCTAGTGTAAAGGTTCAACTAGGTGCTGGTAACTATAATAGCTACGAAGCAGGTATTGCTGCCGGCATTGGTATTACTGACAGCACTGCGGTACGCGCCAGTATTTACCAACGTGAATCTGATGGCTTTATGGATAATGAGTATTTAGGTAAGCCAACACAACAACAAGATGAAATGATCAGCCGCTTTAAGCTACACAGCCAATTAAGCGATCATTTACGTACTGAATTAAGCGTTCACTATATTGATATTAACAATGGCTATGACGCATTTACCCTTGATAATAGCCGTAATAGTGTAGCGGATAGCCCAGGACAAGATAACCAAGAAAGTATTGCTGTAGGGCTTGCCAATATTTATACCGGTTTTGATCTATTTGATGTGAGCTTAAACTTATCAGGCATAGACAGTGAATTACTATATAGTTTTGATGAAGACTGGGTATGTAATGATACCAGTAAGCCAAAATTATGTGGTGCAGGTTTACATGAGCAAAGTTATAGCTACAAAGATGCATACTATCGTGATCGCAAAGATAAAACGGCAGAGCTGCAATTTAATGGAAAAGCCCAAGACTGGATTACCGGAATCTATTATCAAAACCGTAATGTAGGGCTTGATCGTCAACGCATAGAAAATTCTGATTTAGCTTTATTTAATTCTACTTATGAAGTTAGTAATGTTGCTGTTTATGGTCAATTAGCCACTCCAATAAATGCTAAAACAACATTGATTACTGGTCTACGTGTTGAAGAGCACAGTAGTGATTACAGTGACAGTAATGGGTTTATTGTGAGTAGTGATGATGTAATGGTCGGTGGTAAAGTAGCCCTTGAATATCAAGTAATTGATCGAACAATGATCTACACAAGTATTACTCGCGGCTACAAAGCTGGCGGCATTAACTCTGAAGCCCTCGCCAAAGCACAAGAGTTCGGCCTCGGCGCTGACTTTTTTCAACAACACACAACTTTTGATCCTGAGTACTTATGGAATGCCGAGTTCGGCGTTAAAGGCAGCTCATTGGATGACAAATTTGTACTGCGCTTAGCGGCATTTTATATGTACCGTGAAGACATGCAATTAAAGTCTTGGTTGGTAGAAGGTCAAAACTTTACTAGCTATTTTGATAATGCAGGATCTGGTGAGAACTACGGTCTAGAAATTGAAGGCAGCTACCAGCTAACCGATGATTTATTTTTTACTGGTAGTGTTGGTTATTTAGATACTAAGATTAATGATTATGTAGCTAGAACAAGCCTCTATTCACCTCCATTAGATCAAGACGGTCGTGAGCAAGCTCAAGCACCTAAATACCAGTACGCATTTACCGCTCGTTATAACTTTACTGATGAGTTATTTGCTACGGTAGGTATTGAAGGTAAAGACGACTATTACTTTTCTGATAGCCACAATTCACAAGCGTCCAATGTTAATCTAGTTAATTTTACTGCTGGATATGAGGCCGACCAATGGTCAATCCGCGCTTGGGCCCGTAATGTATTTGATGAAGAGGCACCTACCCGCGGTTTTGAATTTGCAAACGATCCTCGTGATGGCTGGGTTACTCATACATATACACAGCAAGGCGAACCAATGGTCGCTGGTGTTACCTTTATTTACGAATTATAGATAATAAGCTCTAGGGCGTGTTGACCTTTGTGGGTTGAAATTTGTTCAATCTAGGGGCGATTTAATCGCGGCGCGAGGTTTGTAACCTAGCGGGCTAAGTAAAAACCGAGCAAAGCTTCCGCGTCCTGCTCACGCCCCTTACCTACATCCGTGTAGGTAACAAAGAGTCAATCGCCCCTAGGAAGAACCCTTTGGGCAGCGCATGTTTGGCATTTATACTGCGTTATCGCCTATTTATGGGGAACAACCACACTGCATAGGCGCTGCCTTGCCTAAATACCAAACATACTGCTGCAAAATTAATCACGAAAGGTCAACACGCCCTAGGTAGCTAGGCTCTAGAACTTTCTAGTACCTAGCTACCTTACTAGTCACGCTCTTTCAACATCAAACGCGATAACTTCTTTGATGCTATTTTTATCTGTCGCTAGCATCACTAATCTATCAATTCCTAATGCGACACCGGCACATTGTGGCAAGCCATGCTCAAGCGCGGCAATTAAACGCGTGTCTATAGGCACCGCAGTTAAGTTATTTGCATTACGGTACACATTGTCATCATTAAAGCGCTTTGCTTGCTCCTGTGCGTTTGTAAGCTCATTAAAGCCGTTTGCAAGCTCCATGTTCTGATAATAAAGCTCAAACCGCCCAGCAACTCTTGTATCATGCTCACAAATACTCGCCAGCGCAGCTTGTGATGCGGGAAAGTGATACACAAAACACGGTTTATCTTGGCCTATAGTCGGCTCTACTTTCATACAAAACAATAACTGCAATAATGTATCGCGATGCGTTTCATGCTTAGCTATATCGGCAAAGCCCTGCTCGCAGGCAATGTTTTGCAGTTGTGCAATTGTAGCTGTTAGCGGGTCGATCCCTAGCGCTTGCTCAAAAACCTGTTGATAGGTTAAACGTTTTGCAGGCTGCACATTTAAAATTAACTGTATCAGCTCATCCATTTCGTCCATTAAGGAAAATTCATCAAACCCCGGTCGATACCACTCAAGCATAGTAAATTCTGGATTATGATGATTGCCAGCTTCTTCATTACGAAATGCTTTACAGATTTGATAAATCGCGCCGCTGCCCGCAGCCAATAAACGCTTCATGGCAAATTCTGGGGATGTTTGTAAATACAAAGGTAAACCTTGCGCGTATCCTGGACCAATAAATTGCGTTTTGAAACTCGCTAAATGCACGTCGGTAACACTTGCACTACTTAAACTAGGTGTCTCAACCTCCATCACCTGACGCTGATAAAAAAACTCACGAATAGCTCGTAAGATTGTAGCTCGTTGCGCCAAAGTATTTACTTGTGCGCTTGGCTGCCAAAGATCGATTGACATATTTTCTCCAAAAAAAATCCCAGCTTAAAGCCAGGATTTAGTTAAGTCGTATTTTTAAAGCTTACTTAACACGGCTTACGTATTCACCGTTACGGGTGTCGACTTTAATAACTTCACCAATTTGCACGAATAAAGGAACACGTACGACTGCGCCAGTGCTTAAGGTCGCAGGTTTACCACCAGTACCCGCCGTATCACCCTTAAGGCCAGGATCTGTTTCTGTGATCTCTAGCTCTACAAAATTAGGCGCAGCAACAGCAATTGGGCTGCCATTCCATAACGTAATAGTACATACGTCATTTTCAACTAACCACTTAACAGTATCGCCAAGTGCTTTTTCATCTGCAGCAATTTGCTCAAATGTTTCGTTGTTCATGAAATGCCAAAACTCACCATCAGTGTAAAGATACGCAAGATCGGTATCCATTACATCAGCACCTTCAACTGACTCACCCGATTTAAAGGTTTTTTCAAGTACTTTACCTGAAATAAGCTTACGAATACGAACACGGTTAAACGCTTGGCCTTTACCAGGTTTTACCATTTCATTTTCTAAGATACTGCAAGGCTCGCCGTCCATCATAATTTTTAGGCCGCCCTTGAACTCGTTGGTGCTATAATTCGCCATCGTTTCCTCTATCTAATAATTTTTCGAGTAATTTACGTGCCAATGATACAAAGAAATGAAGCAAATTTGCATAAAAACTGGCAAAAAGAATTAGCAAATGTCGTTACTTGCCCAAAAGTACTATTAGAAATGCTTGGCTTATCAAGCCAAGTCCATGAAAACGACATAAAAGCTCGCAGTTTATTCCCTGTTCGTGTGCCTGTCCCTTTTATAAAAAAAATGCGCCATGGTGATGTAAATGACCCTCTTTTATTACAAGTCATGCCACGCCACCAAGAATTCATTGCAAAAACAGGCTTCAATAAAGATCCCTTAGAAGAACAAGATAACAAACAACCTGGGCTATTACACAAGTATCGTTCTCGTGTTTTAGTGATGTTTAAAACAGGCTGTGCTGTAAATTGCCGTTACTGTTTTCGTCGCCACTTTCCGTATCAAGAGAACCAACTAAACAAACGCAGTTTAATTGATGCACTCGATTACATTAAATCGGACACGAATATTAACGAGGTGATTTTAAGTGGTGGTGATCCATTAATGGCCAAAGACGATGCGATTAGTTGGTTTATGGATGAACTTGAACAATTACCACAAATTAAGCGGATGCGAATTCACAGCCGTTTACCTGTTGTGATCCCATCTCGGGTTACTGATGAACTATGCCAGCGCTTGGCTGACTCACCGCTAAAGATTATATTTATCAATCATATTAATCATGCCAACGAGATCGATAATGAATTCAAAACGGCTATGCAAAAGTTAAAAAAAGCAGGTGTTACATTACTCAATCAAGCGGTGATTTTAAAAGATGTAAATGATAGCGCTCGGGCTCAAATTGATTTAAGCGAAGCATTATTTGATGCCGATGTACTACCTTACTACTTATACCTGTTAGACAAAGTTGAAGGTGCGAGTCATTTTGATATCAAAGAGGAGCAGGCACGCAAAATTGTGGGCGAAATGCTACTCGCATTACCTGGTTTTTTAGTGCCCAAACTGGTGCGCGAGATCGGCGGACAACAAAGTAAAACCCCTATCGATCTCAAGCTTACATGAACGTAGAGTCTATACGTATACGTTTACGTTATTACCCAGTGATGCTGTAACCGACTTAGTAGGCGTTTGTGCTGCACTAGAGCTTGCTGCACCTTCAATTAAGGCTAATGCAGCGGCGCCATCAGCTTGTTGCTGCTTTTTAGCTAAAGCAGCGCTGTATACTTCGCCGCTTTGTGCTGTGCCACTCATGGCTGGTAAACTTCCACCTGATATATTCATAGTTCAATACCTGACTTTTATATGCAATCCACGTAATATATCGGCATCGCAGTTTAAAGCTTTAGGAAAAAAATGGATTCAATTATTGAGCAACTAAATGAAAACTTAAAAGTTGTTTATCGTCAATCACTTGATGCCGATAAAAAATTAGATGAGCTTCAACAACAAGGCCACGGTAAATTTAAGGCTCTCTTCCCAGCCGATGCAGGCTTTGATTTTGAAGCTAAGCGCTTCAAACCATACGTACTTGATGTTGCAGCCGATGTCGAAAGCTTAAGTAGCGATGGCTTTAGTGAAGAAAAATTAAAAACAACCGTGATTAAATTACAACAAATATTGCAATTATTAACAACGTTTAAATAATAACTAAAGGCACTAATACTTGAATATTCGTGCCTTTTAAATTTACTTATTGAGGCACAACTGCTGGAATTAATTCTTTTTTAAACCAATCTGTTAGCAAACGCTTATCGTAATAAAATGCATCATCACGGCCCATTTTAATTTTATCCATAAAACCCATATCTTTTAACGATACTTTGTCACTTTCAGTCAAAATCTTTCCATTTTTATCTGTCACAGAGTATGTAAATTCAATACGTGGAAAGTAGATAGGTTTTATAATACGTAACTCATTCATACCACCGAAACGAACATCTCCGGCTAAATCTAGCTCCGTTACTTCTACATTAAACTTATAGCCTTCAGGTAAATTTTCGGCGAGCTTAGTAAAATGCTTTTCAAAACTCGATGCTACGCGTTTATGAAAAGACCCTCTCACTTCATTTGATGGACGAACATCACGATAATCATTAAAATCTTGCCACTTAACTACGGCCTCACCTGCTTGGGCAAACACAGGTAATGCGACTAAGAAAGTAAGTGCAATTTTTTTGACCATATTCATAATTTTCTCCAATAGGTAACTAACCAAATATAAGTAAGATACTAGCAGTAACGACTTAACTATAGCTTAATATATGCACATTAAGTTGTTATCATTTACATCAATTATGTAATCAAATATACCTCTATTCGCCAAAAAGATATACATATCAAATAAACGGACTAAATTTAACGATAGCGCATGCAATTCATCACTATATATGATGGAATTACGTCAACTTAAAAGCTTGCCCTATATGGAGATTACATGACAATTTTAGTAACAGGTGGTGCTGGGTATATTGGCTCGCACACAGTATTAGAGCTTCTACAGCAGGGTAATGACGTCGTCGTCATTGATAATTTAAGCAACTCGTCAAAAGAATCGCTTACAAGAGTAAAAAACATAACAGGTAAAGAGATCACTTTTTATCAAGGTGACATTCTCGATAAGGCGTTTTTAGCTAATGTGTTTTCAAAGCATACTATTAAGAGTGTTATTCACTTTGCAGGACTGAAAGCTGTAGGTGAATCTGTAGTAAAGCCTATCGAGTATTATCAAAATAATGTGCAAGGTACACTTACCCTTGTAGATGCTATGCGAGATGCTGATGTTTTTAAACTCGTCTTTAGCTCATCCGCAACAGTATATGGTGATCCAGCGAGCTTACCTATTCGTGAAGATTTCCCAGTAGGTGGCACAACAAATCCATACGGTACATCAAAACTCATGGTGGAAATGATGCTGCAAGATATAGCAAAATCAGATGAACGCTTCGCTTTTGCTATACTGCGTTACTTCAACCCCGTTGGCGCACATGAATCTGGTCTGATTGGCGAAGACCCTAATGGTATCCCAAACAATCTACTCCCTTATATTTCACAAGTTGCGGTTGGTAAATTAAAACAGTTAGGCGTATTTGGTGATGATTATGACACCGTTGATGGTACTGGTGTACGCGATTATATTCATGTTGTTGACTTAGCTCTTGGCCATTTAAAAGCATTGAATAAAATTAATCAAGATACTGGTGCACATGTATACAACCTTGGTACAGGTAATGGTTACTCTGTACTACAAATGCTCAATGCGTTCAGTAAAGCCTGTGGAAAAGAAGTTCCCTATCAAGTGTCTCCACGCCGCCCTGGTGATATAGCATCTTGTTATGCTGCACCTGAAAAAGCACTCACTGAGCTTAATTGGCAAGCAGAACGTGGACTAGAGGTAATGATGCAAGACGCGTGGCGCTGGCAAAACAATAACCCTAACGGATATAAATAAGCTTTCTTATACCAATCTGGATAGATATGGGGTCTATTTAATAACAAGAAAATTGCGCTATAACTAGGCAAAATTTTTTGTATCTAGTTGTTCTAAATAAAAATTTTTAACGACGTTATAGCGTGATTTAATTCGTTAAATTGTTCAAATATTTATGCAGATTGGTATTACACACACTATTTGAGTTCACTCAGTGTAGGTCGTGATTTATCGCGACAACCTATATATGGGGGTGTGTTGCTTTCAGGTGAACGCCTGAGCGACACTCGCCACCTTGCACCTTGCTCGCTGTTTCACTTTCCTGCAGACGTAAAAAAGCCCGACTCAGTGAGTCGGGCTTTCTTTATTTGGAGCCTGGCGATGACCTACTTTCACATAACAAATGCTACACTATCATCGGCGCTGTTTCGTTTCACTACTGAGTTCGGCATGGGATCAGGTGGGTCCAAAACGCTATTGTCACCAAGCAAATTGGGTGTCAGTTCGTATCTCTACGCACTAACTAAAATTTGAAAATGCTGATAATTGTCTTCTTACAACTTTAAGCTTATCGCTTACAGCTGTTAGTAAATCTACTTTAGTTGTCGCGATAAATCACGACCTACAATCTTAACTTCTGCGCTTAAACAGTCACATAAAACGCGTTTGGCGTTGTATGGTTAAGCCTCACGGGTAATTAGTACAAGTTAGCTTAAC
>NZ_BDDS01000009.1 GCF_001653135.1 Pseudoalteromonas neustonica | reverse complement strand
ACGTACAGTTACCAGATGGCGTAGAAATGGTAATGCCTGGTGATAACATCAAGATGACTGTAACTCTAATCTCGCCAATCGCGATGGATGAAGGTCTTCGTTTTGCTATCCGTGAAGGTGGCCGTACTGTAGGTGCTGGTGTTGTAGCAACTATCGTAGAGTAATAATTAACGTTTAAGTTAATTATTAGAAAAAGGTCACTTCGGTGACCTTTTTTAATGCCTGAAATTTACGTTATGTGAAGGTGGCGCTATTACTCTACAGTAGGTGCTTTGTAGCAACTACTGTAGAGTAATAGTTAGCCTAGCTAATTAATGCTAAAAAAAACCCGAGCATAGTCTCGGGTTTTTTAATGTCTGCGATTTACGTCATGTGAAGGTGGCGCTATTACCTTTGACGTAGGTGCTTTGTAGCAACTATCGTAGAGTAATAATTAACTTAAAAGTTAATTATTAGAAAAAGGTCACTTCGGTGGCCTTTTTTAATGCCTGC
This sequence comes from Pseudoalteromonas neustonica, assembly GCF_001653135.1. Classification (GTDB taxonomy): domain Bacteria; phylum Pseudomonadota; class Gammaproteobacteria; order Enterobacterales; family Alteromonadaceae; genus Pseudoalteromonas; species Pseudoalteromonas neustonica. The sequence continues at coordinate 183,129 of NZ_BDDS01000009.1, read as the reverse complement.
GATTTGAGCTGTAAGCTTTAAGCGGTAAGTTTTAAGTCGCTCGGCGTTAACTTTATTACTGGGGTGCTTGGGTTTAATTTCACAAAATCCGAGGGAGATAAAGCGTTTATACCAATCGTGTTAAGTTAATGACCATTTATAGCGAAAGATAAATACAGTGATAACAAGGCAGAAATTTTGACATGTAGTAGTTGTTCTCGGCAATTGCTCCTGCATTGCACTACCTCCTGCATCCATGCAGTCGTACATGAAAAATTACTAACGCATTTAGGGCTTTATTTAGTCCGTTAGAATGGTTAAATATTTAAGCCGATTGGTGTTAGATTGTGATTTATTAAAAAAGAGCACCGCAGTGCTCTTTTTAATATTTAGTAGTTATGTATATGCTTAAAAACCAAGCTGCCAGTTTACGCTGATAACACGTCCAGTTCCTGAGAAGTAACGTGTTGCAGATGGATTTGTTTGACCATAATAGGTTATATAAAACTCATCAGTAAGGTTATCAATACCCACACTAAATGCGCCGAATTGCTCAGTTTGATAGTTAACAGACAAGTCTAGCGTTGTGTAACCATCAAACTCACCGCCGGTATTAAAGTCACGATCGAATAAGGTACTCACTTGCAAGCGACTATCAATATTATTTGACCATTGTTGCTGCCAATAAAAATTTAAACGTGTTGGTGAAATGTTACTGCCGGCTAAATCGCTTTCTACTTTATTATCTCCATCACCATCATATTTACCTTGCGTATCAGCAAAGCTAGTTCCAAATGTAGTGGTGTCATTTAAGTAGTACTGGGCATTAAGCTCGAAGCCTGATATTTCAGTCCGCTCACGTTTTACACTGTAAATACCATCTGCGTTAGGTTGTAAGCGGGCCCCTAATTTAGAGGTCGACTCAAAATAGCTGGCTTTGAAGTTTAATAAATCATTTGAATATTCAAAACCAATTTCACGATTGTCGGAAATAACAGGTTCAAGGTTTAAAAAACTTTCTACAGATAAACCAGGTTGGCTAATGCTACGCAGTACTCGCCCTACATCAGCCATGCTAAAGCCTTCGCTGTAACTGGCGTATAGGCGTAAATCATCAGTAACTTTATAAACCACACCAAGGTTACCCAATAACTCGTTAAAACTAGGGTCACCACCTTCTACAAACTGGCTACCGTATGAGGCTAGGGTCGTGAAGTCATTAATTTTCAACTTTCCATATTCGTAACGTGCGCCAAGGTTAAGGGTCCAATCTTCAAATCCATCAAAGCGCAATTGCGCGAAAGGCGCTGCATTAGTAAATTTGGTTTCAGGTACCCAATTACGGCCTGTTTGTGCCAGCTCCTGATAGGTTTCATCGTTAAGTAAGTCAAGGCCAGTAACAAGATCAAAATTGCTGCCAACTAAATTATCTTTAGCATACGTGAATCGGCTACCAAATTTTTGTGATTTATTTTGCGATTGGTCAAAAAGTTCACCAATGTAATCTGGATCTTGGAAAGTCGCAAAAATACCGCCGCCATACATAGCGGCAAAGTCTTGCATAAACACTTGGACAGATAACTGACCATTTGCCAAATTATTATGGTTATAGTCAACAGTGGCTGTGGTTACACGGTTACGCGGCGTATTACCCGCAACATTACCTTTTTTAGCGCTAGTAGGGAGATTGCTAGCGGGATCACCTTTAATGGCGGCATAATTTCCCTTGCCTTCAATTTTATAGTGGTTGAGCATTGCGTGTATGCTTTGCTCATTATCTAACTGGTATTTAGCTTTAAAAAACACATCTAGGCTAGTTGAGTCTTGAGTATCACCTTGCGTGCCATCAACACCGACAAAATCACCGTGACCGTCACGATACATGCCGGTACTACGCGTTGAAATGCCCGCAACGATACTAAGATCATCTTTTTCTTGGCTAAATATATAACTCGCTTTATAACTTTGTGTATCATTTCCCCCTGCGGTTGGCGCGCTAAAGCCTGCGCTCACATGATGGTTATTTTCACCAGTTGTTTTAGTAATGATATTAATAATACCGCCGCTGGCACCCATACCTTGAATTGCATTGGCACCGCTTATCACCTCAATACGTTCTATCATCGCAGGATCAATAGTATTACCATCACGCGAACCATTTCTTAGCGGGTTTGATTGAGGTACGCCATCAATCATGTAGAGCGGTTCACGGCCACGCAATGTCTCACCAGAAGAAGTCATTTTTTGGCGACTTGGTGAAAAACTAGGTAACAAATTACCTAGAATTTGTGATAAATCTTGGGTATGCGCAAGTTGTTTTGCAATATCTTCACTGCTAATAACATTAATGGTAGCAGGAACGGTACTTACCGGTGCCGTACTACGTGTTGTTGATACTGTGATCCGTTCAATATCTGTTTGAGGATTAGCAAGTGTAGCTAAAGGCGTTAATAGAAAAGGTAAATAATATTTAAAGGTCACAATAATTCCGCTATTTGTTATAGGTAGTAAAAATCGTTCGTATTTATACATTCATTTACTTATTTTATCAATCTCGAGAATTACGCAGAAAATGAGGTGAAACCAATTTAATTCTAATGTTTCTTACTAAACTGTTGTGATTAATATAATTAATTGTGTGTTTATGTCGTGGCTATTAAAGTGGCGAAATAGGAAAGGTGATAAAAAGTTGGCAAATATAGCTTTCTCCTTTAACTTTAATATATGTATAACACGAGTGAGAAAACAATGAGCGATAAAATAACAAACCATCCACACGGTGTTTTCTGTTGGTCAGAATTGTGCACATCTGATTGGAAGAACGGTAAAGCATTTTACACTGAGCTATTTGGCTGGGGAGCAGATGATCAACCTATAGGCGACGATCTTTATTACACCATGCTACAAAAGCAAGGTGATGACGTGGCTGCAATGTACCAAATGCCTGTGGATCAAGCCCAATCAGATATACCAAGCCATTGGTTGGCGTATATAGCCGTCGATAATATTGATAGCGTGGCAGAGCAAGCAAAGTTACTCGGTGCAGAAATTATTGCTGGCCCCCATGATGTAATGGATGCTGGCCGTATGGTGCTATTAAACGAACCCGGAGGTGCGCTTTTTGCTCTTTGGCAAGGTAATCAGCATAAAGGGAGTAAGCGATTAGGTGAATTAAATACGCCATATTGGCATGAATTAGCCACTAGAAATAGTGAAAAAAGTCGCGCTTTTTATTGTCAATTATTAGGCTGGGAAAGTGAAATAACACCTATGGAAAACATGGATTATACTTTGTTTAAAGTCGATGGTAAGCCTGTAGCTGGTATGCTTGAAATGACAGACGAATGGCCTGCGGAAATTCCAGCGCACTGGATGATTTATTTAGCTGTAGATGACTGTGATAGCTATGCATTAAACGCACAGCAACTCGGAGGAGAAATATGTGTACCACCGACAGATATTCCTGACGTTGGTCGGTTTAGTGTGATCACAGATCCGCAAGGGGCAGTGTTTTCGATTATTACCTCCACAACGGATGATATAAAGTAAAGGTAGGGTATGTTTATCTTTTGAGGTTAAATTTGCTGCTGTGTGTTTGGTTTTTAGGCAAAGCAGCGCCTATGGTGTGCTGTTTCCCATAAATAGGCGATAACGCAGCATAAATGCCAAACACGCGCTGCCCAAAGGGTTCTGACTCGGGGCTATTTACCTACATGGGGGTAAGTAAGGGGCGTGAGCAGGACGCACAAGCTTTGCTCGATTCTTACTTATTCTGACATGGATGTGAGCCAGTAGAATAACGCAGGAGCAGTTATCGAGCTCACTCGATTCCAAACCTCGCGCCGCGATTAAATCGCCCCTAGATTGAACAAATTTCAACCCCGCAGGGTAAGTAGGCCCTCATCTAATTTATTAAAAAGCACCATGGTGCTTTTTTTATTTATATTTGCCCCAAAGTCTTACCTATTGATTGTTTATTGGAGCAAACGTATGACAAAGCACGTAGTAATCACAGGCGCAAACCGCGGTATAGGTCTTAATTTATGTCAGCAATATTTGGCACTCGGGTATGCAGTAACAGCCGTGGTCCGAAGCCCAACTGCCGAGCTTAAAGCTTTGGGTGTAAATGTGATCAGTAATATAGATGTTGCTAATTCAGCTAATATAGAAACGCTTGGCAACCAACTAGAGGGCCAAAAAGTTGATGTGTTGATAAATAATGCAGGTGTTTTCCACAATGAAACTCTAGCTGATATTGATTTTGATACAATTAACCAACAAATAGCGATAAATGCAGTTGCACCAATCAGAGTAACTCATGCGTTGCTTAACTGCCTTAGTGTTGATGCAAAAGTAGCGATGATAACCAGTCGTATGGGCTCAATTGCTGATAACGGCTCGGGTGGTTACATAGGTTATCGAATGTCAAAGGCTGCACTAAATGCTGCATCAGTAAGCTTGGCGCATGAATTGAAAGGCAAGCAAATTGCCGTTGGGCTATTTCATCCCGGTTTTGTACAAACACAAATGGTTAATTTTGCAGGTGATATTTCTCCTGAGGATGCAGCAGGGCGTTTAATACTGCGGATTAATGAATTAAACATAACGAATACGGGAGGCTTTTGGCACTCAAATGGTGAGACCTTGCCATGGTAAGCACCGCGCAATAACAAATAAAACTGGCTCCTTAATCGAAAGCCAGTTTTACTTTAAATAAATTATTTTTGCTATAATGCTGGCATATCAACGATTTTAGTATTTGAGAGCAGAGCATGGAACTTGAGCAAAACAGTAATTTAACCCTCCCGTTATTCCTTTTTGATGACACGTTAAATTCACGCGATTTAGAAACCCCCGACTTACTGTTAACAGTGGTATTAGACGAAACAGTATTAGCCCAGCTGTGTCAAAACCCGGGCGAAGACAGCAGTATTGGCATTAGCATTACTGATTATCAACTAGAGGCAAGCTCGCCTTTATTTTTAGACTTACTTAACCACGAACATCAAGCCCAATTAACGTTAACGCACGGTCCACTATTGAGCGCGATGCTTGATACGGATTCAGGGCAAACATTTGTATCACCGCAAATGGATATGATGCCGACGTTTGATCTTGGGGATGAGGACGAGTAAAAAATGAAGAAGTCTCTATTAGTAAGCTTTTTGGTAATAGTAATGAGTGGCTGCGCCTATTTAGGCGCTGCGCATTACGATGAAATATTTGGCCAAGAACAGATTCAACCACGAATAGTTGCACATAACACAGGCAGCGGAGCTGAATTTCTGCAGCATGTAAAACCATTATTAGATACGCGTTGCGTAGTGTGCCATGGTTGTTATGATGCGCCTTGCCAATTAAAACTTTCATCGCCAGAAGGTATTGATAGAGGCTTAAGTAAAGACCTTGTTTACGATGGCACGCGTTTATTAGCCTTGAACCCAAGTCGATTGCTTTTTGATGCAACGGATACGCAGCAGTGGCGTGAAAAAAACTTTACCCCTGTATTGAACGAGCGTGCGCAAACTGAGCAAGCCAACTTAGCGGGGAGTGTGCTGTATAATAGTTTGCTTTTAAAAATGAGCTCACCGTTACCGAAAGAAGGAGTACTAGGTAAGGAATTTGATTTTTCTCTTGATCGCAAACAGAGCTGTACGACAATGGGCGAGTTTGATCGTTTTGCAAAAGCTCAACCTCATGCTGGTATGCCTTATGGATTACCAGGGATAACGCAAACTGAATTTAAACACTTAGAAAAGTGGCTAAAAGAAGGCGGAAAAGTAGCGCATATCCCAGCGCCGGATAAAGTAGCGCTAGCGCAGGTTTTACGGTGGGAACAGTTTTTAAACCAAGATAGTTTAAAGTACCAACTGACTGCGCGTTATATTTTTGAACACTGGTATTTAGCAAATATTTACTTCAGTAAAGACGACAATAAAAGTTTTTTTAAGTTAGTGCGTTCCAGTACCCCGCCGGGTGAAGATATTAAATTGATTAGTACGCGTCGCCCCTACGATGACCCTAAAGTAGATCGCGTTTATTACCGTTTAATGCACGAGCGATCAACTATTCTAGCAAAAACCCATTTACCTTTAGCATTAGATGACGCAAAGCTTGCCCGTTTATATACGCAGTTTATTGAACCTGATTATACCGTAACAGCAATGCCTAGTTATAAACCTGAGATCGCATCAAACCCGTTTAAAGTATTTGCTTTAATGCCTGTGAAATCTAAATACCAGTTTATGCTTGATGAAGCTGAACTTATTATAATGGGATTTATTAAAGGGCCTGTATGTCGTGGTCAAATAGCGTTAAATGTTATTAACGATCATTTTTGGGTCGCGTTTGCAGATCCTGATAAAGTTGCCACGCCAGAGGTTGGGCACATGCTGCTACAGCATGAAGATGCGCTTGCACTGCCTGCAGCTGAAGAAAGTAATGCATTACCAATTTCAAGTTGGGTTAAATACGCGAACCGCCAAAGTACTTACTTAGAAGCAAAGGTTAAATTAGCAAATAAAATGTTTAAAAATGGCGAGCATTTAACGACCGATCTACTGTGGCGTGGTGAAAATACCAATAACAATGCTGCATTAACAATTTTTCGTCATTTCGATAGTGCGACCGTCGTTAAAGGTTTAATAGGGCAAGAACCAAAAACAATGTGGGTGCTTGATTATGCGTTATTTGAACGTATTCACTACTTGTTAGTTGCAGGCTTTGATGTATATGGAAATGTTGGTCATCAATTGCTTACTCGTTTGTATATGGACTTTTTACGCCTAGAGGGAGAGCAAAACTTTCTAGCATTATTACCTAAACAACAGCGCCAAGAATTAAAAGCTAATTGGTATCGTAAATCGCCAACAAGTTTAACTAACTTCTTTAAAAGTGGCGATGAGTTTAGTCAGCCAACGGGTATTACGTACAACACAAACGATCAACAACATGAATTATATAAGCTAATTAAAAGTACCTTAAAGCCAATATTAAGCCCTCGGTTTGATTACACCCAAGTGCCAGAGCCATTACAACAATTGAACGCAATGCCTGCTAAAGCAATTAATTTATTACCACAAGTCTCATATGTTTTAGTAAAAGAAACAGATGGCGAGCATCAAGCGTATACTTTGATTCACCACAATGCACACTTTAATATATCGAGTTTATTGAATGAAGATGGACAACGTGCATTTGCCGAAGACACAATAACAATTGTGCCTGGTTTTATTGGTGATTACCCTGAAGCAATTTGGTATTTGAATAACCAAGACCAAGTGACTGAATTTGCGCAGTTACTCCCAATGATGCAAGTTGAGGCTGACTATCGCTCTTTAAAAAGCCGGTTTGGAATTCGTCGTACCAACCCTGAGTTTTGGCTGTACAGTGATATTTTGCACAAAGTAGCAAAACAATATCGAGGGATTGAATATGGACTGTTTGATTATAATCGTTTAGAGAACCGCTAATTTAAAACATTTGCGTCACTTTAAGGGGAGGCTTTAAAGTGACAATACACAGTAAAATGGTGGTTGTTTATCATTGGTAGTCTACACTTAGACAAAAAGAGATGAGCCCGCAATGTTACAGATAATTGCTAATATTCGATCACGTTACCGCTGGGCATTACTAGCGATAGCTATACTCAGTACTGCAGCCGCATTGCTGATGCAGTATTTATTTGCAATACAAAAAGATGAATCACTGGTGATTAACATTGCAGGTAAACAGCGTATGCTCTCACAAAAAATTGCTTGGTATAGCAATATAATAAATGACAGTCATAAGCTACAACAGCATCCCAAATACAAAGAGGCCCTTGAAAATGCAGTTACTGAGTTTCAACAAGGTCACCAATTTTTAACGAAACAAGATCAGCAAGGTCATTATCTTTATCTAAATACAGAGTTGGAAGATCATTATTTTTCGATGCCTGATATGCTCGCAATACAAAGTGAGCAGTATATTCTTACTGCGCAACAAATATTAAAACAGTCAGAATCGAATATTGCTAATCTGCATATTTTTAGCCTTGATGAAGCTGAATTACTACTAACTAAACTAGACGACGCAGTTACTTTGTTTGAGCAACAAACGACTCACAAAGTAGCGCTAATATCTTATTTAGAGCTCTCTTTTTGGCTACTAACATTACTGCTATTGATGATTGAATTGAAATTTATTTTTCAGCCAATGGAACGTCAAATAATCGCAACATTAAATAAATACCAACAACAAAAAAAATATGCAGAACAAATCAGCCAAAACAAGGAACGGTTCATTGCGCGTACCAGTCATGAATTTAGAACCCCATTACAAGGGTTGATGCATGCAATTGATGAGCTAGAAGTTAACACAGCGCAACAGGCTGTAAAACAACAAGCGCAATACTGCGCTAATCGCCTTATCAATATGTTAGATGAGTTACATGAAGCCCAGTTGATAAATAAAGGTTTGTGGCAACTCAAATTGTCTCGTGCGAATATATTAGATAGCTTACAGTCGGTGGTTAATTCGTATCAATTTGCTTGCACACAAAAGCAACTCGCTTTATTTATAAATTTATCGCCAGAGCTTGACTGTGATGTGGAGTTGGATCATCCCCGTTTGCAGCAATTGGTTGGCGAGTTACTGAGCAATGCGATTAAATTTACAGATAAAGGCAATATAACGGTATCTGCATCCATACATAAAATGCAGCAACTGCATTTAACAGTAAGTGATACCGGGACGGGATTTTTAGGGGATTCACCAGCGTTTTTTTTACAAAATGAGACGCAACAAAATCACTTTCAAGGCCTGCAAATGGGGCTCTCTCGCGTGCAGAATATAGTTTCGGCACAGCAAGGAGATATCGAATTTTTAAGTAACAAACCTTACGGTGCAAAAGTGCATGTGGTGTTACCTGTTAAAGTCGCAAATGCCGGTGATGAAACTCAATTACCAGTAAATTTACATTGCCTAGTTGTTGAAGATAATCCACTTAATGCAATGATATTAGGGCGTATTTTGGCAGAGTTAAATTACACTTATGACATGGCTGAAAATGGTTTAATTGCAACGGATAAAGTAACTGAATCTCAGTACGATTTAATTTTTATGGACTTAAATATGCCCGTAATGGATGGTTTTCAGGCGATTAAGGTTATTCGTCAAGAATTAAAATCGCAAGTGCCTATTATTGTCGTCACTGCAAATACCTCAACCGCTGATTTAGAGAAGACCTACGAATTAGGCGTCAATAATCATGTATATAAACCGATTAATGCTGAGTATATTAAAAAAGCCCTTATTGAAGCTGTTAAGGGCTAAACTATTTATTTGCTGACAAGGTTAGCGAGTGATTTTAATATCACCTACGCCCACTTCAACATTAATAGAATATTGACCATTACCACGGTATAGCGTTTCAGAACTCACCATTTTACGCGTATGCTGAGCATCGTTTTTCATGCCAGATACACGCGTGTCGCCCACACCACTATTAAGTTCAATACGTTTGTAATCATCAAGTTCGCTGCGAATACGCACCGCACCAACACCCACGTCAATATCGGCTGAGTTAGCAAAATCATTGACTTCAATATCGCCCACGCCAAGCTCTAAATCAATAGCCATGCTCGTTGGTAAACTAACAACCCACTTTTGTTGGATGTCGTCATTATCTACATTTAGGCTTAATTTATTGGCGTTTTGTTGATGATCTAACGTGATACTTTCAAGATCAATCTCAGATTTGAATCCGTTATTGTTTTTAGCTTTAAACTCTATCGATACTTTAACATTAGAGCCTTGGTGAGTCGTCAGTTCTAAACTGCCAACAGGGACATTAATATCCAACTGCTGTTGCCCTGAAATATTAAATGTTTGCTCAATATGTGGCTCAGCATGAGCAAAAACGCTGGTTGTTAGTAGTGCGCTGGCGGCTGTGAAAAGTAAAAAATTGTTCATAGTATTGCTCATTATTAGTTGGTTTATAAGTTAGACGCAGTGACGTTTAAAAAGGTTTAAAAAGGTTTAAATTAATTTTTACCATCAGTAGTTATCTTTATCAAAGTCATGTATTTTCAGGTTAAATAACGTAGAGGATCGTTTAGTGCAATCAATTCAACTGCAAAATATTACAGCTCGGTTAGGCGCTGAAGAGCGAGATGGTTACCTGCTTAAAGATATAAGCTGGCAAGTAAACAGTGGTGAACATTGGGTATTATTAGGTGGTAATGGCGCCGGAAAATCCGCAATTACAGCAACTCTATTATTTTACTAGCAAAGAAAAGGTTCTAGATGCTAGGCATTAGGAAAAGCCACTTACTTCTCAATCAATAAAAATAAACTGGCTTAAAGTATATGGATAGTAAACAGTTACATAATTTGTTATTAATGAGTAATGTATATAAGGGTACGCGCCTTTTGTCTAAAAGAGGAAGGTACTCTTTGATTGAATTGTTAGATATATCACATTGGGGCTACTATGGATGCAATGACTTGGGGGTTTGCTGGTACGCTTGTAGGGGTTACAGCAAGTATTGCTACTACCGCGATGACAAATTAGATTACATATAAAACTTCAAGAAACACCAAAATTCAAGATCGAGAAGAACGTGCAAGAGTATTCCAAAGAGAAACGTTACTTGAATTATAAATTGAAATTCGAAAATATATTCTCATCTGTTCTCGCTCATATCGATCAAAAATGAACATTCACGACTTAACTTGTGAATGGAAAGAGCATATTCCTGAAAATTTAGATGAACAATTATTTAAGTTGAATTCAAAAACATCAATTTTAATTCAGCGTGTATCAAACGACAAACTACGCAATAAATTAGATGAACTACAAACAGCAGCAACCAAGTGTAATAGGTCTAAAAATGAATGCGAGGCTGAAACACATTATGTTGCTTATTCAGATATTTATGAAAAGTTGCATGAACAATTAGGCTACGAATTGAGAGGTTTATACTAGTCAGAATGCCTAATAGATATAAGCCTTAACCAGTCGATAGGCGCTAGTAGTCTTTTTGGCCGCTTTATACAATGATGGTCAATTCTAAATCAATAAACAAATTCGTTCACTTCCTCTAAAGCGCAGCGCCTATTAATCTTTTTGAAAATAATTGCTTAAATTTTTTTGCATAAAGAGGAAAGAATGCTCATCCGGTAGGTCGTCATTTATGGCGACAGTTTTTAGTTATTGTATTTTACGCGCTAAAGCACGACCTACGCCAATCCCTGAGTTTTAGTTACCTAACATACTAACTTAGGTTTTACCTCTAAAGCGCAGCGCCTATTAATCTTTTTGAAAATAATTCGCTTAATTTTTTTGCGCAAAGAGGAAATAATGAGAAGTAAGTGAGGGTAATTTAGCGCTTATTATTGGTATGTTTAAATGTTTAAATGTTTAAATGTTTAAATGTTTAAATGTTTAAATGTTTAAATGTTTAAATGTTTAAATGTTTAAATGTGTAATCAAATCGGTATTGAAGTTAAAGCAGCCCGCTTGGCTATTAATAACCAAGCGGCTGGATTGTTTATCCGTGGTTGCTTACAGTCGAGTGACGGTAAAACCGTGATCTTTAAATTGCTTTAATAAACCGTGTTGCTCTGGTAAATGCAGTACTAATACTCAGAATACTTATTCAGAAGACATCCACCCTAAAGGTTGTATTTTTCATATTTTTACTGGTTTTTAATTAGTATGAAAAACAAATAGCTTCACAAGAAGTTACTGTGAAAGTCTAAACAGAAAGCAGCGAGCGAATCGCATAGAACTTGAACTACTCATTAAAAAATTAAAGATGCAATCATGCAGTGATTTTCATGCATGTAATTTAGGGTTTTCAATGATATTTACTCATTTAATGAACGATGAGCGAGTAGTGATAAAAAGAGATAATTTTTAGCCCAAATAATACTAAGATGACATCTATCTTAAATATCGTATTTATAATATAAACAAACTATGTTTGGGGCTTGACGAGAGGATCAGCTGTGTTACAGCTCTAAATATAATAATAGGCGCTGACATGGTAATTTATGTAAATCACCATGTAAAAGTTAAAAGGACAAATATTAAGTACCACTTATAGTGTTAGGCTTTTGCTATTAAGGGCTTTTTATATTTTTTATAAAGTTTGATCGTAAAATAAACGCTTACTTCCATAACAAGAATAATAGAGGCGAAAATTAATGTTCCACTTAGGTTGAAGCTGCCTTCTTGGTAATAGTAAACAGCGCTTAAAAGTAAGGCTAATACAAAGTATGAAATTGTGAATTTAAAACGTTTCATCGTTATCCTTAATAACCAGCTGGTTTTAATGGTGGTTTTAATGGTGGTTTTAATGGTGGTTGCTTACAGTCGAGTGACGGTAAAACCGTGATCTTTAAATTGCTTTAATAAACCGTGTTGCTCTGGTAAATGCAGTGCGCCGACTGCAATGAATAGCTTTTCTTTACCAATGCGAGGAGTGAGTTCCTTCACCCAGTTGTTGTTACGCTCAATGAGCATGACCTGTTCACTGATTTCGCCGTAGCTGCTGTCATCAAAGCTTTCATTGTAATACTTGGTTAACGTCGCCATATCGCCGTTTTTCCACGCATTTACTAGGGTAATAAAGTAAGTTTCAACATCAGCGAGTTGCTCAAATGTTTCTTCAATCATTTCATTGCTTAATAAAGACATATGATTAAACATTTCCATCTGATACTCAAGGGTTTCTAGCTCACCAATACTAATGCCATTGTTTTTGGAGTAAGCAAGTACTTGCTTGTCAATGCCATTTTGATCTGAGAATCCAGCATTTTGAAATTCAATTTGCATCATAGTGACCATAACGGCCCACGGTGCTAAGTTGTTAAACATTGCAATATCAATCGACTTTTTGGCGAAGTATTCTTTGAGCTTTTTGTAGTTATGTTCAGAGAGCTCTGACTGTAGTGTTTTACCATTTTTAAGCATCATAAAAGGCATTGAACGGCGCTGCATTTCGATTGGGCTAATAGCGCTGATATCAACTTCTACAATTACTTTTTCGCTGGCATCAATTGCTTTGATAACTTTTTTAGGAAGTCCTTTCATGGAGGTATCACCTACATGCACGGTGCCAAAAAGGTAAGAGTTAATGCCGTTTTTTTCTATTTTCCAAAGGCCAGGCTCACTATGGCTGGCAAAACTGGCACACAGTAAAAGAGATAAAATAAAGTAGCTGCTAATACGCTGTGTAAAATTCATAATTGTCCTTATTGTTTAGGTATGCGTTCATCTTAAACCAATATGTTTAATTGGGTAATATTAAAATTAGGGCTAAGCGGGAGTCTGGTTTATTTTCTGCTTTGATAGTAAATTTATTAAGTGTACAAATGCTTTTAACTATCGCTAATCCTAAGCCATGGCGTTGGTTATTTGTTCTTGAACTATCAAGTTGGTACAAGGGATCAAAAATAGCTTCCAGCTGCTGAGCCGTTAAAGGTGTTACCAAGGTATTACATAAGGTGATTGTTGTATTATCAGGTGATTGCTCAACGTGTAAGTTGATAGGATCAGTGGTTAAGCCATAGAATAAGGCATTATCGAGTAAATTTAATAAAATAGTATGCAAACAAAACCGATCAGCGACAACGCGAGCTGTCGGTACAACTGTAAGATTTAAACGCTGCTTAATGTTTGGGTGTTTAAAATTTAATTCATTACAGGTTTGTTGAATAAAATTAGCCAGAGTGATGATTTCTTTGGTTAGCTCTATCGAACTGCTTCCAGCGCGTTGTAATAACAATAAGTTATTTACAATGGCTTTCATTCGCACCGAAATCGCCAGTATATCACTGGTATAAGTGGCGCTAATTCGTTCATCGTTAGGATAACGCAGTGCGACTTCAGATAAGCTTATTAATTCAGCAATAGGTGTTTTTAACTCGTGGGCTATATCGCTTGTGAGGCGTTTTTCATTTTGATACAGCTGCTGGTTGGTGGTAATAAATTTATTGAGCTCGTTACGTATCGGCTCAATTTCCTCTACAGGAAAATCACTTTTTATTGTTTGTGATGCACCGGTAATATCCAATAACTTAATTTGTTCATTTAAGTTATTTAGCGGATAAAGCCCTCGACTTACAATGCGCGTGACTAAATAGCGCACCCCAAAAACAGCAATAATACAGGTGAGTACAAACACCACATCAATAATAATCAGTACTTTATTTAAAGCGGCGGTAGGCGCTGCAATCGTTAATGTCATTGTCATAAAGTGATTATTATCTTGGGGGAGATCGTCATCTTTTTGAGCAATAAAATGGCTGATCATGGCGCGACCGCTTTCACCATTAGGTAATACGTAATCAATAATTTTAAACTCGTTGATTGGAATGTCTAAATTAGGCAGTTCAACGGATGGGTATAACGCTAATGAATCTGATTTTTCAAAAGTACGTTGCTCATGCCATAGTTGATAAAACTCTGTGGCATTAGCTTGTTCGTATTCAGACATAAACTCACCTGCAAAATCAAACTCTAGTATGCCGTTATCGTCCTCAACCAATGTTTTTAAATAGTTCGATTTATTTGAAAGGGATTGATTAAATTGATCTTCAACCCAGCCATCAACGCTTAAATCCACGGTTAAAAAAATAGTGACTAAAATAACGGATATAACCGCACTGATATTATTTACGAGTTTACGTTTAATTGAATGAATTTTAATTTTCTGAGGCGACATAGCCAAATCCACGTTTATTTTTTATTGGTAGTTCGCCGCCTAATAGACGCACTTTTTTACGAACGGCTGAAATATGCGCCTCTAGCGCGTTTTTTGAGAGCATATCAAATTGCCCAACGACGGCTTCGCTGATCATTTCAAGCCCAAGGACTCTGTCTTTTGCGCTAAATAAACACTCGATAATTTTGTATTCATTACGAGTGATATTGACTGACTGCTGCTGATAATTAAACGTTTTTAAACTCAAGTCTAATACGCAGTCACCAACACGTAATGTATTTTGTTGGCTTTGTAGTTGCCCTCTACGTGACAACGCAAGCACTCGAGCATGCAGCTCTTCAAACGAGAATGGCTTAGTGAGGTAATCATCAGCGCCTTTCATTAAGCCATTTATTTTATCGTGCGCTTCA
This sequence comes from Pseudoalteromonas neustonica, assembly GCF_001653135.1. Taxonomy (GTDB): domain Bacteria; phylum Pseudomonadota; class Gammaproteobacteria; order Enterobacterales; family Alteromonadaceae; genus Pseudoalteromonas; species Pseudoalteromonas neustonica. The sequence goes on along the minus strand of NZ_BDDS01000009.1, from coordinate 168,026 downwards.
CTGCGTGCTGAGAGAATTAATACCCGTGTTTGGCTGGGCGTACTCCTTAGCGCTTGTAATATGCTCATACCATCAACACTGGGTAGCATTAAATCGAGTATGATTAAGTCATAATCACTTGATAGCGCCATACTCAAACCTTCAGAGCCATCGCCGCTTTCATCCACGGTAAAGCCTAAATTGTTTAGCCCCACGAGAAGGCTGCGCCTTAGCGGCTCTGAATCTTCGATTATTAGTATTTTCATGCTGTTAGCTTTTATAAAACATAATCTTTAGCTTTTAACTGTAGCAAGCTGCTTAAATTAATGATACCAACCTTTTTGGTAGGCAAGGTTGCCTAAATTAGCGTGAGCTAACGCTTGTTTGACCATTATTGGATCATTGCTAGTCGGCACCAGTTTATTTTGTGTGTAAGTGTACGTTGTAGCTGGTTTTTGTGGTTGTAATATGACGACTTTATTGCCTTGCATATAAGCAAAGTTTTTATCGTACTGCATTATCGCGCGATGTTTATCTGAGTGCATTGTTTGCGATAGGTCATGACCTATCATTGGGTGTTCGCCACTGGCACCAATAAGTGATAACAGTGTCACTGGGATATCTAATTGACTTGCTAGCTGGTGGTCGCGTTTAGCGGTAATGCCATTACCAAAAATAACAGCAGGAATACGAAAGTGATCGATAGGCACAAGGCTTGCGCCAGAAACACGTGAGTCATGATCAGCAATAACAATAAAGATGGTATCTTCCCAGTAGCGTGATTTTTTTGCCTTTTCAATAAAAGTGCCTAATGCGTAATCTGCATATTTAGCGGCATTATTGCGAGTTTGCTTTTGGTTATCGTATAAAGTGATTTTACCATCAGGAAATTCATAAGGGCTGTGGTTTGAGCTTGAAAAAATTAAACTAAAAAATGGCTTATTCTGTTGCTGCAATTTATTTAATTCTATATCGGCTTGGTTAAATAGATCTTCATCTGAGGCACCCCACGAGCCATTAAAGTCAATATTAGCAAAGTCATCACTATCAATAATCTGCTTAAAACCATTACCTAAAAAGAAGCTTTGCATATTATCGAAATGACTTTCACCGCCGTAAATAAACTGTGTGTGGTAATCCCGCTTGGCAAGAAAATCAGCGATAGTGAAAAAGTCTCGTTGTGATTTATCTAATTTGACAACGGCACGTGAAGGGGTTGGCACAAAGCCGGTGATCACAGCTTCAATGCCTCTGACGGAACGAGTGCCAGTGGCGTACAAATTATCAAACCCCCAACCTTGTTGATAGAGCGCGTCAATATTTGGTGTCAGTGGTAAGCCACCTAATGTCCCCACGTAACGTGCACCTAAACTTTCTTGTAAAATGATCACCAAATTCTTTGCTTTGCCTTGGTTGCTAGCGCTATGAAAGGTTTTTGTTGGTGCTGTTGTATCGTTAAATAATGCAGATTCGTTTTGCATTGCTGCTCTGACTAAATTGAGTAACTCTGGTTCAGGTATTGTGCCGTAGTAATCTTGGCTGGATTTTTCATTGCCTAATTGTTTAATTGCAAAGGCGACGCTATACAGTGAGTTTAATGTCAGGTCATTTAATAAATGATCAGTGGAAAATGCGACCATCGCAGGGTTAAGTGGGCGGTGCCCTAACGAGTTTCGTGCACCTAATACAGTTAAGCACAATAAGCTTACAATTAGGAGTGTATGCGTTATAGCTGAGAGTTTACTTTGACTACGCCATTGACTTGAAAAAATTTTAGTGGCTAGCTTCACGCCTAAAACCAACACGAGTAAAGTGATAAATACTTCAATTTTATAACCTGAAAAAATCATTTTTGAGACTTCTTTAGGGTAAATGAGGTACTCAATAAATAAGCGGTTTGGACGTAAGTCGTATTCGTTAATAAAGGTTGGTGTGATCACTTCAAAAAAGATTAATAAAGCGGCCATGAATACTAAATAGTATTTAATGATAACGCGAATAACATGTTCTCTGGAGAATAAAGTACTGGCAATAATAAGTAATAATGCAGGCATTAAAATATAACTTAAGGTCGCGATATCAACCCGTAAACCACCTATAAAAATAGACATCCACGCGTGGGAGCTAAAAACTCTTTCGCCTTGCCATATGCTCAGACTAAAGCGAGCGAGTGTGAGGATACAGAGCGATAAAGCAAAAAACACCAGTAATACCCAGTATGGACCAAGACGATTTTTAAATGCTGTAAACGCGGTTTGATTAACTAAGCCCATAATAGTGCCCACCAAATTGCAGCGCAAATAAGCATGGCAATAAATACACTCGCAGAAGCGATGTCTTTGGCGAGTCCTGACAGCTCATGGTGCTCAGTCCCAATGCGATCGACTACCACTTCAACTGCGGTATTAACGAGCTCTGCAAACAACACAAATAAAAGGCTGGCAGCTAATAGTAACTTATCTGATAGCGGGATCGTTTGAAGCCATAAGTACAGTCCTAGCAGGCTAAATAGCATGAGCTCTTGGCGAAATGCGGCCTCGTGTTTACTCATCCATTTTAAGCCATTAAAAGTATGGCGTAAGGTAAATATAAGGCGCATTAGTCCGTGGCGTTTTATCACTGTTTTATTATTCATAAGATTACTTCGCTGTGATGTTTAAGTTGGGTGATTGGCTGGCAATGGGCAAGTACATCTAAATTTTGTTGGTAAGTGAGAGTGTTAATGCCGATTAAATTCACTAAGGTATGAAAAATATTGTCATGAGAAAGGCTTTGCGTTGGGTTTGCTTGCGCTATACATGTATTTGTAATGCCTTGATTTGTATGATCAGCCCAAATATAAAGAGGAACATGAGTTTGGCCGCTAGGGGCAAAGCGATATGGAAAACCATGCAGATACGCACCATTTTCACCTAGAGACTCACCATGATCAGAAATATATAAAAAGCTTTTTTCTATATTGTCAGGGAGCGCATTTAGTTGTGCGATGGCCAAGCTATTTACGTAATCGCTATAGGCAATGGTGTTGTCGTATGTATTCGTTAATTGTGTGCTAGAGCAGTTTTGAATATCACTGCGATCACAAGTGGGGGTAAATTGTTTAAATTGTTCAGGATAGCGCTGAAAATACGTAGGCCCATGTGAGCCCATCATATGCAATACAATAACGGTATTAGCGTGGCTAAGGTTTGCCAATTTGCGTCGTAAAGGTGCAATTAGCGCTTCATCGTAACAATGTGCTTGTTGACAAAAAGCAGCATTATTAGGGGTTTTAATTGCTTCATTGTTGATTGTAGTAACACGGTTGCATACCTCTTTACAGCCGCTGTTATTATCAATCCACAGTACATCTGCTCCCGCACTTTGAGCTAGGTCAAGTATATTTTGTTGGTTGTCAGTGTCGCGACGAGAAAATGCGGCGTGTGGCTGAGCTGAAAACATGCAAGGAACAGACACTGCGGTAGCTGTACCACACGAAGCCACATTATTAAAATAATGCACGCCCAACGGTTGCGTATATTGATTAGTATTACGAGGGTAGCCTTGGTAGCTAAAATTTTCAGCGCGGGCTGTCTCGCCTACCATAATCACGGTAACGCGTGTTTGGCTTGGTTTAACTAATAGTGGATTGGTATCAAGTTGTTTAAATGGCATATCTTTGTATAGCCATTGATCACGGATATATTTATAGCTACTCGTTAAATATTGAAATGGAATGAGCTCTTTTTTCAGAATCCGATTATTACGCCCAGTTGCAGCGTAATCAGCATAAAAATTAACGACCACAAGTGCGATGAGCACTAAGCAGCCGGCAACTAGCTTGCTACGACTGAGTAGCTCTTGATGTGGGCGATTGAAGTTAATTTTCACTTTATTCAAAACAAATAGCGGTATGGCGCAAAACAACATTAAAAAGCCAATGAGCTGGGTATTTAAGTAGCTCATTGCTTCTTTGCCGTCGGTTTCAAAAGTGTTTTGAATCATTGAATAATCAAACACCACGCCGTAATTAACAGAGCCATATAGCGCGGCGCTAGAAATCACTAACAGTATGTAGGCGGCGGGCTTTAGTAGCCAGCGAGTGGAAAGCAGTGAGAAAAACAGCACCAGCAAACACATTAACAAAAGTGGTACAGACAGCAGAAATAACCATGAAAATGAATTTAAAGCAGTAATTGCCGTAAATGCACCTTCTATAAAAGGTATGTTGATCACTAAACAGTAGTAACAAGCTAGCACTATAATAAATACGTTAGCGCTACAGTGAAAATAGACATGTTTATTATTGGTCGTAACTTTAAGCGAGGGTAATCTTTTAATTAAATCTAACATAGCAATACTCTGTAAACATAACCTCGCTATATTAATTAATTAGACTTAAGAAACGCTGAGGAGAAACTACTCTTTACCTGAAGACGTTGCTGCTGGTGTGGTATTTTTTCTGGTTTTTTGAATTAGACTGATTTAGTCGCTTAAAAAGAATAATTTATTGAAACAGTCACAAAAATTAATCAAACCGTTAATTGGTTATAACGGGGTATGAAATATCAATACTTTCGAATATGGGAAAAATAAATCTATTTATTGGTTTATGTTGGATTTTTATACCTTTTAAATGATGTCAATCTCTTCTTTTTGGATTGATTTTAAGGTTGACTTGAGCTGCTCATCGCGGTACTAATATAAAAAGACAGCGGGGGAATTGATACCCTTGCCTAATTCAACAAATTTTTGGTATTTATTACATGCTTACAAACGCACTAAACCTAGTCCTAATTAACGTCGTGGTGATTATTATTACCGCGGGGGCTACTTAGTGCTTTAAGAAAGTGAAGCATTGATAAAGCCCCCCGCCTTAACAGTCGGGGGGCTTTTTAGTTTCAGGGTTTAGAACAGGTTATTGAGCTTTAAAATGTCACTGAGGAATGAGGGTTATTTAATGACAGGCGCAGAGTTAACAATCGATTTATTAGCCAAACATGGCGTAAATGAAGTGTTTGGTTACCCAGGTGGAGCCATCATGCCAATTTACGATGCGTTGTACGGCGCGCCAGTGAAGCATTATTTGACTCGCCATGAGCAAGGGGCTGGTTTTGCTGCTGTCGGGTTTGCTCGCAGCACGGGTAAGTTAGGGGTTTGTTTTGCGACCTCCGGCCCTGGTGCTACTAACTTAATTACCGCCCTGGCTGATGCAATGATGGACTCGGTGCCGCTACTTGCTATCACAGGTCAAGTACCAACAGCCGCAATCGGTTCAGATGCATTCCAAGAGATAGACGTGCTGGGCATGTCACTGTCATGTACTAAACACAGTTATATGGTGGAACGCCCTGAAGATTTAGCTGAAATACTCCAAGAAGCAATGCATTTGGCACAAAGTGGCCGTCCAGGTCCGGTGTTAGTTGATATCCCTAAAGATATTCAAATGGCGCAAGTGCCATTCAAACCTTGGTTAGCAGCTGATGATTACCTTCCAGAACTAGATTTAAATCAAGTTGCTATAGCTAATCAGCTATTAAGCGAAGCAAAACGCCCCGTTGCCTATGTTGGCGGCGGTGTTCAAGCGGCGGGTGCGCAAAATGAGTTAATGCAATTTTTAAATAAAACGCAAATGCCAGCAGTATCAACCTTAAAAGCACTGGGTAGTGTATTGCCTGAGTACGAATATGAACTGGGCATGCTTGGGATGCATGGCGGGCAAGCGGCTAACTTTGCAGTACAAGAATGTGACGTGTTGGTATGCATAGGCGCACGCTTTGATGACCGTGTGACGGGTAATTTAGGTAAATTTGCAGCCAAAGCAAAAGTAATCCATTTAGATATCGATGCCGCTGAAGTGGGTAAGCGTAAACCCGCTAGAGCGTCATTAATTGCAGATTTAAAAACATCATTACCGCAACTTGAGTGTTTTGTGACTGAGCAAGCATGGCGTGATCACACTAAAGCAATGAGCATTGAGCATGCATGGCGTTATGACTACCCAGGCGATAAAGTATTCGCCCCGTATTTACTTAACCAACTTAGTAAGCGTATGCCAAAAACAGGTGTGGTGTGTTGCGATGTGGGTCAGCACCAAATGTGGGTGGCGCAGCATATGAAATTTAGTCATCCAAGTAACCATTTAAGCAGTGGTGGCGCGGGTACAATGGGCTTTGGTTTGCCCGCCGCCATAGGCGCGCAAGTAGCGCGTCCAGATGACTTTGTAATCACGGTATCTGGCGATGGTTCTATCATGATGAACATTCAAGAGCTTGCGACTATCCGCCGTAACAATTTACCTGTAAAAATACTCATACTTGATAACCAACGTTTGGGGATGGTTCGTCAATGGCAAGAGCTGTTTTTTGAAGGGCGCTACAGCGAAACCGATTTATCAGACAATCCGGATTTTGTGCAACTGGCTGCTGTATTTGGTATCCCAGGGCAAACAATTACCCACGCAAATCAAGTTGATGATGCTATTAGCGCGCTAATAAGCAGTAAAGGTCCTTATATTGTTCATGCCTGTATTGATGATAAAGAAAATGTATGGCCATTGGTTCCACCAGGTGCTGCAAATGATGAAATGATGACGGAGAGTGCAAAATGAAACACAGTTTAACCGTATCTTTAAAGAGTCAAAGTATCGCTGTTGAACGCTTTTTACGCGTTGTGCGTCATCGTGGCTTTGATTTAACCCATTTTCAACTCAATATGGATGATGGCCAATACCATGTCGCAATGACAGTCGACAGTGATAAACCTATTTATTTATTAACCACGCAGCTTAATAAGCTGGTGGATGTTAAAAATGTGACATTGGAAAATTTACAACAACAAGCAATGTAACTTGTTATAAAAAATCAACAGCGTTAATAGGCATGTGCTAATTAACAATAAAAATTTAAGAATGAGGAAGTCAGCGTCCTAAATACTGGTCGCTGCAAACACTGAGGTAACTATGGCTAAATTAAGAAGTGCAACAACTACGGAAGGACGAAAGCGCGCAGGTGCTCGTGCATTATGGCGTGCAACAGGAATGACTGACTCTGATTTCGGCAAACCGATTATCGCCGTTGTAAATTCGTTCACACAATTTGTGCCAGGTCATGTTCATCTTAACCAACTCAGTGAATTGATGGCTGAAACCATCACTCAAGCGGGTGGTGTGCCAAAAGAATTTAATACAATTGCAATTGATGATGGTATTGCGATGGGCCACGGCGGCATGCTGTACTCATTGCCTTCACGCGACTTAATTGCTGACTCAGTTGAATACATGGTTAATGGTCATTGTGCTGATGCGATGATCTGTATTTCAAACTGCGACAAAATCACTCCAGGGATGATGTTGGCAGCACTGCGTTTAAACATCCCCGTCATATTTGTCTCTGGCGGGCCAATGGAAGCAGGTAAAACTAAACTTGCGAATATTGATATTAAGCTAGATTTAGTTGATGCCATGGTCAAAGGTGCGGATCCAAGTGTAAGCGATGCAGACTCAGAGCAAGTGGAGCGCTCGGCTTGCCCTACGTGTGGTTCATGTTCAGGCATGTTTACGGCTAATTCAATGAACTGTTTACTCGAAGCAATAGGTTTAGCATTGCCTGGTAATGGTACAACGCTTGCTACTCATAAAGATCGTAAACGATTGTATGTTGAAGCGGGTGCACGCATTGTTGATTTATGCCGTGAGTATTATCAAAAAGATAACCACGATGTATTGCCTCGTGCGATTGCTAACAAAACGGCTTTTATGAATTCAATGGTTGTTGATATTGCCATGGGCGGCTCGTCAAATACCGTATTGCATTTACTTGCAGCGGCGCAAGAGGCTGGGGTTGATTTTGATATGTCGCACATTGATGAATTATCTCGTAAAACGCCATTTTTATGTAAAGTTGCGCCAGCAACTCCTGAGTACCACATTGAAGATGTGCACAGAGCGGGTGGCATGATGGCGATAGTACGTGAGCTTGGCAAAGCGGGCTTAGTAGACTTATCGGTTAATCATGTTGCTGGTATGACGATGGGTGAACTGGTTAAAAAATGGGATGCGACAGATCCTAATAATGAAGTTGCACAAAAGTTTTATCGTGCAGGCCCTGCGGGTATTCGTACTACTAAAGCAATGAGCCAAGAGTGCCGTTGGGATGAAGGGGATAATGACCGTGAACATGGTTGTATACGCAGTGTTGAACATGCATTTCGTCAAGACGGCGGCTTAGCAGTATTGTCGGGTAATTTGGCCGAAAATGGCTGTATTGTTAAAAGTGCGGGTGTGGTTGATGAAATGCTGCATTTTGAAGGCACCGCCGTGGTATATGAATCTCAAGATGATTCGGTTGACGGTATATTAAATGATGAAGTAAAAGCTGGTGACATCGTAGTAATTCGCTACGAAGGACCTAAAGGTGGCCCAGGTATGCAAGAAATGCTTTACCCAACCAGTTATTTAAAATCAAAAGGCCTCGCTGAAAAGTGTGCTTTGATCACTGATGGCCGTTTCTCTGGTGGTACATCTGGTTTATCTATTGGTCATGTTTCACCTGAAGCGGCTAGTGGCGGCGCGATAGCCTATGTTGAAAATGGTGATAAAATCATTATTGATATCGCAACCCGTGAGATCACATTAGCGATTAGTGATGAAGAGCTGCAAGCACGTAAAGAAAAGCAACTTGCGCGCGGTAAGCAAGCGTATAAACCACTGGATCGTGAGCGTTATGTATCATCTGCGTTAAAAGCGTATGCGCTGCTTGCCACTAGTGCCGATAAAGGTGCGGTGCGTGACTTAGCCAAACTGGAGGAGCTTAGCTAATTATGGTTTCTCAAGAGCTCGATTATTTTCGCGCTATAATCCAAGCGAATATGGAGCCACTGGCTAAGGTCACTGATGTAAGTGACATGGCTGAGCTTAGTACTCGCCTTGGTAATCAAGTGTGGTTAAAGCGCGAAGATCAGCAACCGGTTTATTCGTTTAAATTGCGCGGCGCGTATAACAAACTAGTAAAGTTACCAAAAGGCTCGGTAGTTATTACCGCTTCTGCGGGTAATCATGCTCAAGGTGTGGCGCTCAGTGCGTCACATTTGGGCCATCAAGCGACCATTGTAATGCCGCTTACTACACCTGAAATAAAAGTTAATGCAGTGCGCGCACTTGGCGGTGAAGTGATATTACATGGTCATCACTTTGATGCTGCAAAAGCACACGCACTGGAATTAACTGAACAACGAAATGGCGTGTTTGTCCCTCCATTTGATGATCCTGATGTTATTGTTGGACAAGGCACAGTAGCGCGAGAATTAATGCAGCAACTTAATGAATTAGATGCGGTGTTTATTCCTGTTGGCGGTGGCGGATTGCTCGCTGGTATGGCCGTTTATATTAAGTCATTACGTCCTGATATTAAGGTTATTGGCGTCGAAGCCGACGAAAGTGCGTGTTTGCAAGCGGCACTTAAAGCTGGCGAGCCCGTTGAGCTTGAGCGCGTTGGTAGCTTTGCAGACGGCGTAGCAGTAAAAATTATAGGTAAAGAAACCTTTCGTCTAGCGCAAAAATTTTGTGATGAGGTGGTAACAGTAACTGGCGATGAAATATGTGCAGCGATGCAGGACATTTTCGTATCAACCAGAGCTATTGCAGAGCCTTCAGGGGCATTAGCCACGGCAGGGCTAAAAAAGTGGTGCCAACAAACGGGGTATAAAGGCCTGCATTTAGCGGCTATATTGTCTGGCGCTAATTTGAACTTTGATCGCTTACGTTATGTTGCTGAACGCACGGCGCTTGGAGAAAAAAATGAAGCGCTATTAGCCGTTACTATCAATGAAGAAAAAGGCAGCTTTAAGCAGTTTTGCGCTTCATTGGGGGGGCGTGCCATTACAGAGTTTAATTACCGTTATGCAGGCCCGGGCGAAGCGCAAATATTTGTCGGTATTGCACTACGTCAAGGCCAGCAGGAGCTGGATGAACTCAAAGGTGATTTAGCAACTAATGGTTACCAATTTTGCGACTTATCAGATAATGAATTAGCAAAGTTACATGTGCGTTATATGGTCGGCGGTAAAGCACCGGAGCAAATGCATGAGCGTTTACTGCGCTTTGAGTTCCCTGAGTATCCCGGTGCATTGGCACGCTTTTTAGATACTTTGGGCTGTAATTGGAATATTACGTTATTTCATTATCGTAACCATGGTGGCTCTATGGGGAATGTATTGGCTGGTTTTGCAATTGAACCAAGTCAGTATGAGATATTTAACGAGCACTTAAACCGTCTTGGTTACAGTGTACAAGATGAAACACACAATCCATGTTTCACTCAGTTTTTGACTAGTCAGGCTTCAGTTAATGCAGCAAAAGCTGCCAATCACTAGCGCAACACGCCCTAGGGCGTGCTGCGCTTTCGTGATTAATTTTGCAGCAGTATGTTTGGTATTTAGGCAAGGTATAGCCTATGTAGTGTGGTTGTTCCCCATAAATAGGCGATAACGCAGTATAAATGCCAAACATGCGCTGCCCAAAGGGTTCTTCCTAGGGGCGATTGACTCTTTGTTGCTCGATTTTTACTTAGCCCGCTAGGTTACAAACCTCGCGCCGCGATTAAATCGCCCCTAGATTGAACAAATTTCAATCCACAAAGGTCAACACGCCCTAGCACTTTGCAATAAACAGTATTTAACGCGAGATACTGTTTATTGCACATATTTTTTGGTCTTATCAAGCCTGTTATCTATAGTTATATAATTAAAGTGCCTAGCTAGGTTTGCATGTTGCCATTTAAAAGGTTGTTAACACTAAGTGTGGCTGCTTTGTTGTTCAGTACAGCAAGCTTTGCCAGTAAAAATGTTACACTGCAATTGAAGTGGCTCCATCAATTTCAGTTTGCCGGCTATTATATGGCTGCTGAAAAAGGCTTTTATAAAGATGCTGGCTTGAATGTCACTATCTTACCCGCGGATCCAGATAACCCGGATACTTTTAGTAAAGTACTGGGTGGACAAGCCCACTTTGGGGTTGGCCATTCAGGAATATTACAGCATAGAATTGATGGCAAACCGCTGGTGGCTATGGCCGCGATATTACAATTTTCACCGTATTGTTGGATGGTAAAAAGAAGCTCCGAAATTTTTCATCCTAGGGATTTTGCTAATAAACGCATTAGCAGTATTAGTCGTAAAGAAAGTGCAGAACTACTGGTAATGCTAGAGCGCAGTGGTATTAACACTTCAAAACTCCCCGTTTATTCAGGAAGTGGTGGGAGCCAAGACTGGCTTGATGGATTACTTGATGCGATGCAGGTGTATGTAACTAACGAACCATTTTTGATGCGTCAGGCGGGGGTTGAACATAGATTAATTTGCCCACAAAAGTATGGCATTAATGTCTACAGCGATATTCTTTATACCACCGAAAATATGCTTTTATACCATCCACAAACAGTGGAAAATTTTCATCAGGCGAGCTTAAAAGGGTGGCGCTATGCGATGATGAATTTAGATGAGTCAATTGCCGTTATCCAACAACATTACGCTCCTAATAAAAGTCTTAGCGAATTAACGTATGAAGCTGAGGTCTTAAAGGATTATATTTTACCTCCTGGGACTCATCTCGGCGCTATGTCGATGGCTAAATGGCGATTGATCGCAGACTTATATAAGTTCGATCAGACTGTGTTTAATAGCGCAAAAGAAGGGTTTATCTACTCTTATGATAGACCTGAAGAAATACAAATGTCCTGGATGTTGATCGCTGCAATTATTTTAACTTTATTATCAATACCGCTTTATTTACGACTGATGCTGAGAAAAAGCGTATAATATACACATTCACATTTTACCGCTTATGATCATATGACCCTTGCTGAGCAGTTTACAGCCCTCGATAACCTATTAATAACACACCGTAATTTTTGGCAGTGTACAGCTTTTGATTTTGACGAATTACCATGGCCTGAGTTAGTCCCAGTTTTTGATTTATTAAGCGATGAACAGGTTGCTGAACTGGATACTGATCAGAATGCGCTCTACCAACTTTTTAGCCCCTATATACCCGGTTTGGATACTCTTACTTCTTTGTGTGAGTTAACGGCTGCAAACACAGATCGTGATGAATATCCTTTTTGGCTAAGTAATGGTATTAAAGGGCGTAAATTTACACAATTACAAGACTTTGTCAGTGCACTTGAGCGACCACGGCCTGCGTTACCTATTTTAGAATGGTGTGCGGGGAAAGGGCATTTAGGTCGAATGCTTGCATTTAACAAAGCCTCTAATGTGCACAGTATAGAACTCCAGCAATCATTATGTGAGCAAGGTGAAAAAAGTGCACAACAACAAGGACTGGCTATGCGATTTACTCAGGCCGATGTGTTAAAAGACAACGTTGCTAAGCATTTTTATCCAGCTCTGCATGCCGTTGCTTTGCATGCCTGCGGCGGATTGCATCAAACGTTTATGTATCAGGCCTGCCTTGCAAAAACGCAGCAGATCAGCTTTTCACCGTGTTGCTATCACTTATTTACAGAGGATACTTATCAAGGCATGAGCGTTGAGGCTAAAAAAAGCGAGCTGCGCCTATGCCATCGTGATTTGAAATTAGCGCTACAGGAAATGGTTACGGCACCATCGCGGGTGGCTAAAATACGTGAGACAGAAGTTGAATGGCGCTTAGGGTTTGATGCACTGCGTAAATCTCTCACAGGCTCACAATGCTATGTTAGTGTGCCTTCAGTACATAAAGCTATTTTCTCCGGTTCATTTAAAGCATTTTGTGCATGGGCGGCGGATAAAAAATCGTTAGAGTTACCTCAAGGCATTGATTACGAGTCATTTTTACTAAAGGGGAAAATGCGCAAAAAGGTGACTGATCGCATTGAACTGGTTCGACATGTATTTAGAAGAGCAATTGAGGTTTGGCTTGTGCTCGATCGTGCTTTATATTTGCAGCAACAGGGTTATCAAGTGAGCGTGACAACATTTTGCGAAAAGCAATTAACCCCACGTAATATCTTGATCCAAGCAAGTTTACCGTCATAAAAAGAGATGCAATGAGAAATTTAAAAAATTTATTTGAGAATAATAAACGCTGGGCCGAGCGTACTTGCAAAGACGATCCTGAGTTTTTTAAAATTCTATCAATGCAGCAAAACCCAGAATACTTATGGATAGGTTGCTCTGATTCACGTGTCCCTGCCAACGAGATTGTGGACTTAATGCCGGGTGAGTTATTTGTGCATCGTAATGTGGCAAATGTAGTAGTACATACAGATCATAATTGTTTATCTGTTATGCAGTACGCTGTTGAAGTACTCAAAGTAAAACATATTATGGTTGTTGGTCATTATGGCTGTGGTGGCGTACAAGCGGTGCTTAATGATGCAAAATTTGGCCTTATTGATAATTGGTTGCGTCATGTTGGTGATGTTAAAGAAAAATTCCTTAGCCAAATAAATAACATGCCCGAGCAAGAGCGTTTAAATTGTTTGATCGAGCTAAATGTTATTGAGCAAGTGCGTAATGTGTGCCGTACTAATATTGTGCAAGAAGCATGGTCTCGCGGGCAAGAGTTAACGATTCATGGTTGGGTGTATGGTTTAGCTAATGGTCATTTGCATGATTTAGGATCAGTTGTAACATGTGCGGATGAAGTAAATAGCCAATACCAAAATGCCTCAGTCGAAGTGTTTAAGCGTACATTATAATTTATACCCAAATATAGTTTTAGTATGTTTGGGTATGACCATCGTTTGATGTGCATTTTAAATATCAGGTTTAAACTCTAGGCTAACTGCTATTCTATTCCAGCTATTGATCTCCAAAATAACAGTTGTTAGTTCTAGCATGCCTTGTTCGCCAAAGGCGTTGATTATGCTTTGGTAGATTTCGTCGGTGATAGTTGCCTGACTAATAGTGGTTAACGCTTCACTCCATGCTAATGCGGTTTTCTCTGCATCAGTAAAGGCATCGACTTCTTGCCATTCACTTAAAATATCTAACCGAGCTTGAGTTTCATGGTTTTTTCTGGCTTCATTAATGTGCATATTTAGACAAAACGCACAGTGATTAATTTGCGAAACCCGTATTTTAACTAAGTGGATGATGGTTTGATTGAGCGCATTATTTTTTGAAAAATCAACGTTACCTAGTTCTATAAGGTGCTTGGGAATGCGTGGGATCAGTGTATATAGTGCTTGTTGGGATAGACGATTAGCCATGTTTTTCCTCAATAGTGAATTGTTATTGAGGTTATACATTAAGTAATTATGTGTTTGCTGCCTTGTAGTTTTGCGACATTGTGGGGTAGTTTAGGTGAGAATGCTTAATATTTTACGTTTGCGATATTGCTGTGGTGTTTCAAAGGTGAAATTGAGAAACGAATGAGTGAAATGTGCATGATCATAATAACCACACTGTAATGCAATATCAGTTACTGAGGCGTGACTATTACTTAGTAATGCTCGCGCAGTTTTGAGCCGATAAAATTGCTGCAATTGGCCGGGGCTCAAGCCTGCTTCTTTTTTTAAGCGCCGCTCTAACGTTCGCCGTGTTAATCCTAACTCTTTGCTTATATCGGTGGCAGAGTTCTTATGCTGGATTAGCTTTTGTATCACCTGCAGCGTGCTGCTTTTAGCAAGTTTATTGCTAATAGCTTGGTTGAGCAGCCATTGTTCGAGTAGGTATAATTGGCTGGTAAGTGGGCTGTTGTGCATTTTTTCAACGCATGCTATTAAACTGCTATACCAACGAGGGGTAAAGTCATAGCCTAGCAAGTAACTCTCTTCAGCTAAGTCATGCAATGCTATTCCGAGTAGGTGGTAAGCGCCTGTAGGAGCAAAGCGAATACTTAATAGACTATCGTGATTAGAAAAGGTTTTTGCAAGAGTATGGCGATTGAACGTGAAACTAACGATTGGCGTATCATGGCTAAAATCAATGGTTAAGCTTGCGCCTGCATCTGGGTAGAGTTTTTCGTCAAACAATTGCGCTGTTTGCGCGCCCGAAGCACCAATTTTCCAATAACACTGCACCCAATCAGCTAAGCGTTGATCGGGCGAGAATTTTTCAAAGCTCAGGTGAGACAGTTGATTATTTACCAATAAAGTGGGCATTGTTTAGCTTAGTCTACACAATCGTTGGTGAGCTCTTCTTCTCGCAAGGTTAGTACTTCATAGCCATCAGCAGTGACAACAATAGTATGTTCCCATTGTGCAGAGAGTTTCTTGTCTCGGGTGATCACAGTCCAGCCATCTGGTTTGGTTTTTACCTTTGCGGCACCTTGATTGATCATTGGCTCAATAGTGAAGGTCATCCCTTCTTTTAGTTCTACCCCGGTGTTGCGTTTTCCGTAATGCAAAACTTGCGGTTCTTCATGCATTTGCTCACCAATGCCATGGCCGCAGTATTCACGAACAACACTGTAACCATTAGTGTGGGCAAAGTTAGCAATGGCGTTGCCAATATCGCCTAACCTTATTCCAGGCTTAACAAGTTTGATCCCTTGCCACATTGCCTCATAGGTTTTCTCAACTAAGCGTTGCGCTAGCGGTGAGACTTCACCAAGCATATACATTTTACTGGAATCAGCGATATACCCATTTTTTTCAAGAGTAATATCTAGATTAACAATATCACCCGACTTTAATGCTCGTTTAGCGTCAGGAAAACCATGGCATACAACTTCATTTACAGAACTATTTAGTACATAAGGGTAATCGTATTGACCTTTACTGGCAGGGCGAGCGGCGAGTTCATCAACAATATAGCGCTCGACTAAATCATTTATTTCCATCGTTGTGATGCCGATTTTTACCTGCTCGTCTAAATAAGCAAAGACCCGAGCGAGCAAACGACCAGACTCTCGCATCAGTGCAATTTGTGCGGGCGTTTTAATAATTATCTCACTCATGTAAATTTTCTCCCACTGTTACATTGGCATGTGCGAGTTGTTGTTTGATAATTTCGGCGTAGGTCATGGTTGGATTAAGCTCGGCCAACATGCCAATTTTTATCCAGTATTCAGATTGAGAGTTAATTGAACGCACCATAGTGGTACTAGCTTTACGAATTTCTTCGTGGAGTTGATCGCTGATTTTTACAATGCCCATGCGTTTGCCAATATATAAAACGTATACACATCGTATATAGGCAAGGATGTAAATGCAAGAGCTAAAACAAATCAGGCAGCCGAAGCTGCCTGAAAAAATAATTTTGGGCGTTATTATACTTGCGAGTCAATGTTGTCATTGCTGCTAGTGAGTTGCTGCTCTAATAAGGCAACTTTGGCTTCAAGCTCGGTTAGCTTTTCACGGGTGCGAATAAGTACTTGGCTTTGCACATCAAATTCTTCGCGGCTGACAAAGTCCATCTCAGCAAGCTTATTTTGAATAGCTTGTTTGGTTTTTGCTTCAAACGTATCGGCAAGGTTTTTAACACCTTGTGGCATGTTGTTAGAAATTTGCTTGGCAATTTCTTCAAGTTTTGCTGGGTTGATCATGTCTGTCCCTTACTCTCGCGTAAATGATAATGACCAATATTACCTTATTGGCTAGGCGTATTGTAGTGATTACGTTAAAATTGGCTGTCTTTAATGCAATCTCTTTGGTCGATATGAAACTCAATCCTAAACAAGATGAAGCGGTAAAATATATTAGTGGTCCATGCCTAGTGCTGGCAGGGGCTGGCTCAGGGAAAACCCGTGTAATTACTAATAAAATCGCTTACTTAGTACAAAAATGTGAGTATCAAGCACGTAATATTGCAGCGGTAACCTTTACCAATAAAGCGGCAAAAGAGATGCGTGAGCGCGTTTTTCAAACCTTAGGTAAAAAAGAGTCTAAAGGCTTGTGGGTTTCTACGTTTCATACCCTAGGGCTTGAAATCATTAAAAAAGAGCTAACAACACTGGGATTTAAACCAGGTTTTTCGCTGTTTGATGATCAAGATACCAGCCAGCTGATTGCTGATTTAACCGAAGAAGAGCTCAAAAAAGACAAAGATTTACTCAACTTATTAAAAATGCAAATAGGTAGCTGGAAGAACGAATTAATTCTACCAGAGCAAGCCATTCGCGAAGCGCGAGATCCACAAAAAGCGTTATTTGCACAGTTGTATGCGCGTTATCAAATTCAGCTACGTGCTTACAACGCGCTGGATTTTGATGATTTGATTATGATCCCAACGTTGCTGCTTACCAATAATGCAACGTCGCGTGAGCGCTGGCAGCAACGGTTTCGTTACCTGTTAGTGGATGAATATCAAGATACTAACACCAGCCAATATCAATTAGTTAAGCTGTTAGTTGGTGAGCGTGCGCGTTTTACAGTGGTAGGTGATGATGATCAATCTATTTATTCTTGGCGTGGCGCTCGGCCACAAAACTTAGTACTCCTTAGCAAGGATTACCCAGGTTTAAGGTTAATCAAGTTAGAGCAAAATTATCGTAGTGTGAAGCGCGTTTTAAAAGCGGCTAATATTCTGATTGCCAATAATCCTCATGAATTTGAGAAAAAGCTGTTTAGTGATTTAGAAAATGGTGAGCCGTTAAAAGTAATTGGTTGTCGTGATGAAGAGCACGAATCAGAGCGCGTTGTTGCAGAAATTATCTCGCATAAATTTATGAAGCGCACCAGTTACAAAGATTACGCTATTTTATACCGTGGTAATCATCAGGCGCGTGGTTTTGAAAAATCACTCATGAGTAACCGCATACCGTATAAAATTAGTGGCGGTATGTCGTTTTTCTCACGTTCAGAAATTAAAGATATTATGGCGTACCTACGCTTATTGGTTAATCAAGATGACGATAACGCATTTTTACGTATCGTAAATACCCCGCGACGTGAAATTGGTACAGTGACGCTTGAAAAACTGGGCACTTTGGCCAATGAAAAGCATGCGAGCTTATTTGCTACTTGTTTTGATAATGACTTGGGTTACCGTTTAAAGGGACGAGGTTTGAACTCGCTGGCAGGATTTGCTCGTTGGGTTGTTGAGCTTTCAGATAATGCAGTACGTGGCGATACGTTAGAAGCAGTAAAAGATTTAGTGAGACAAATAAATTACGAAGCCTATTTGTACGAGTCATCTCCAAGTGCAAAAGCGGCTGAAATGCGTATGAAAAACGTCTCTGAATTATATCGTTGGATCACCGATATGTTAACCGGCGATGCTGATAATCAACCTTTAACGCTTGCTGAAGTTGTGAGTAAGTTAACTTTACGCGATATGCTAGAGCGTAATGAGGAAGAAGACGAAGCCGATGCCGTGCAGTTATCAACGTTACATGCATCAAAGGGTTTAGAGTATCCTTACGTGTTTATGGTCGGTATGGAGGAAGGGTTACTGCCGCACCAAGTAAGTATTGACGAGGATAATGTAGATGAAGAGCGCCGTTTGGCGTACGTAGGTATTACCCGTGCTCAACAGGAGTTGACCATGACCTATGCAAAAATTCGTCGTCAATTTGGCGAAACATCACAAACCGAGTTGAGTCGATTTATACAAGAACTACCGCAAGATGATTTAGAGTTTGAGAATCGAAAGGCACCAAATACCCAAGCTCAGCGGATGGAAAAAGGCCAAGCTCGTGTTGCAAATTTAAGAGCGATGCTTAAAAAACCAGAGTAGTGGTTTGGGTATGTTTATCCAGGGCTGGGCTAATTAAGTATCTGTTCGTTATTGAGTGGAGCATTTTTTATAAGGGGAATGTTTATCGCATGTTGTTTCCCAACAAAAAGTGATAATCCATGGGTATCGAGTAGGGCTCTAAAATTAAGAATTGAAGGGCCCTTTGCAATGACTTTTATTTGTTTTATTTTCGTAATTGCTAACACGCCTTGCAGCTGTAAATCGTAGCTTTCTTGCTGCAAAACACGTTTGCTAAAAGTAGAGCTAAGCAATAAATAATCAAACTGTAACTCGGTCAATAAATTTAGCTCGCAACGGTCTTTGGCAAAGTCATTTAAGCCAATTGAATATCCTTGTTCGCTTAAAGTTTTTAGGTTACTTACTTGTACCGCCGATGCATAACGAATTTCTTGTTCGTTAAATAACAGGCAAATATGGTTTTTAATATTCAAGTTTTTAAGTGATTGGCATAAGGCCCTAAATTCCGTTTTTTCTAGTAGTAGTCCTGAGCAGGGAAATAAAATCATCGCTAATTGTGCCGATTTAGCTTGCTCGCATGCATTACGCAGTAGTTGTAACTCAACCTCTAATTGTTGCGCTTTATCAGCTGCAAATTTCTTGAGTATGTCAAAACTGGTACTGCCAAGTACAGGATGCTCTCCAAATGCTTCAAGTAATGTTTCTGACTGATATTGTTCACTAAGGGTAACAATTTCAGAGCTGCGAAAATTCATCGGGAGTGAGTCTAAATGGTGGCTTGATTCAAACACATGATGACTTGAAGCTGCATTAACACTCAGCAGAGGATGATAAAATTCAAAACGGCTACGACCTGCATTTTTTGCGTAATACATCGCGGCATCGGCATCTCTAATAATTTCATCGGTATGTTTATAATTCTTTTTTGAATATGTAATGCCTATACTTGCACCACTTTGTACGCAAATTCCTTTCATACAAAATGGTTTTTTCATTATTTTAATCAATCTTTTAGCAATGTCTTCAGCTTGCTGGCGACAGGTTAAATGCGTTAATAAGATAACAAATTCATCGCCTCCTAATCGCGCTAATAAATCGTGTTCGCGTATACATTGGGAGAATGACTCACCAACACCGATTAAAAATTGATCTCCAGCCTGATGGCCGAGTTGATCATTTATGTCTTTAAATTTATCCAAATCAATAAACAGTACTGCAAACTCTTGCTCAGGGTAGCGCTGATAATGCTGTAATGTTTTTTCTAACTGGGTTAAAAACAAACTACGATTTGGTAGTCCTGTAAGAGGATCATGATGAGCGTCATGGTACAATTGTTGTTCTATTTTTTTGCGCTCTTCGATTTGCATATGCAAATGCATATTTGTTTGGCTGATTTCTTTTGTTTTTTCTGCAACGCGAAGTTCAAGATCTTGATGGCTTTCTTTTAATGCTTGGTTAGCTAAATGAGCCTGTAATACGGTCGCTATTTGATGCGAAACAAATGTAATTAGTTCAAAGTCATCTTGGCTAAAGTTATGTTTGTTACTATAGGCTTGGCAAACAATAAGACCAATAACACCTTGCGCTGTTTTCAGTGGAGCGCCGAGCCAGCTTGTGGCAGTCTGTGATTCAGGTACTTGGGTTGGTCGTTCAATTATACCAGAATCAATGAGAATGTTTGCTCGCTTATCATCAATTAACTGCGTTTGTTCAGTGCTGATCACTAATTCGCTGTAACCCTTAGCAAAGGGACGAGGTTGGGTATTGTGATTAAACTCATCAATGCAATAGGGGAAGCTCAGCCAACCAGACTCTCGGTCATGTAAGGCTATATATAAGTTATCAGCATAAGTAATTGATTTTATTATTTCATGTACTTGTTGGTACACTTCTTCTATGTGTTTACTCTGTGTTGCAAGCTCTGAGATTTTAAACAAAATATGCTGGCGTTCTAGGGTTTTTTTATGCTGCTCTACTTCTAAGTTAAGTGCTTCGTTACTTTGAGTGAGTGCGCGCGTTCTAATTTTTACTTCTGACTCGAGTAGTTCCCGTTTTTTAACCCGCTCGATTGCTGTTGATAGATATAGCGACATTACTTCAAGTAGCTCTATCTGTTGTTCGCTATAGCTTTGTTGCTTATCGTAACTCTGCGCAACTAATACACCAATTATGCTTTGCTCTCGGTAGACGGGCACACCAACCCAATGTTCCGCAGGCGTACCAAGCACGCGGAATAAACCTTTATCAGCAGCAGCCTGCATTTCATCACCTTGATAGTAGGTGGTTTTTCCGCATTTAAATACATAACCGGTAACCCCATAGCTAAAATTATGGTCTTGATGAAGAGGCACCGAAATACCATCTTTTTCATCTGCAAAATAAGACAGCTCAAGTGTATTGGTAAATTGATTTAGTAGAACAACATAAAAGCTTTTACTTGGTACGTAATCTTGCAAAATGTTATGTATGGCGGGGTAGAGCAGGCTTAATTCGGCAACAGTACTGGCTTGCTCTGATAATTGTATCAGGGCATTTTGCAAGTGATGTGATTGCTTGTACTTCTGTACTAGTGCATTTAAACGTGCATTCTTGTGCTCTAGTTTTTGTAGTAAAGCTGCTTTATCTTCCACTAACGTAGGACCGATTGTTATTATTGTATATTTATTATTCTTATATTTTCATTTTTTAGCTTAATCGTCAAGTGGATAATAGTATTAGAAAGGGATAATGAAAAATAATGATATAAGACTTTATTTTTATACTTCGGCAATAAAAAAGGCTGATAAAAATCAGCCTTTCATTATTTAGTCTAAGTAATTAAGTATTACTATTTAGTCATGAACGTAATAGCTGCTTGAATCTCATCATCAGAGCAGTCCATACACGTGCCTCTAGGAGGCATTGCATTAAAGCCATTAATAGCATGTTCTAAAAGTGTGTCAGCACCTTTAGCTAAGCGAGGCGTCCAATCGTCAGCAGATTTAGGTGCACCTAATGCACCTGTACCGTGACATGCAAAACATGATGCTTGGTAAACTTGCTCGCCAGTACGAGGGCCAGTAGGCACATCAGCAACTGCTGCTTTAGCGCCTTCAAAGTAAACGGCACCAATAGGTGCGATACGTTTTTTGATTGCATCTTCAGTCATAGAGTTATCATATGGCTGTGCGTATGCGGTAGTTGTTAGCAATAATAATGCAGCTGATAGTTTTTTCATTTTGCCTTGCTCACTTCGATTTGAACGTGATCAATCACGATAGATGACGGAATTTAGAACGATTATAACGCTTAGCCACCATTTATAAAACGCTACGATGGATTTTTATTATGAAAAAACAATATTTTTTGCGTTAGCGCAAGAAATGACACAATGGAACTTGTCGGTTTAAGGGACTTGGCTGGTATTTTAGGCACGTTAGGCATGATGAAGTTTATAGTGGAATAACTTAACCACGCTAAACGTCTAACGGGCTAAGTTATTCTAATTATTATACCTAAACCATCTCAAGATGCGAGCGTCGTTGGAATTTAAAGCGATTTAGGCAAGGCATTGGTTGCAAGTAATAGTCGTTCTATTGTTAAAATCAATCTTTTATAAAAGCAACGCAGTATAAATCTCTTTAAAAACAACCGACTGGGTGTTTTAAAGGTACTTACTCTCATCGTTGTTACTTCTTAAAAGGGACTGCCATTGTTGCAAAATAACGCCTTGATATTAAGCCCCTGTGAAACGCTGAATTCTGTATCTTGAGGTGGCTCGGGTATGGTTGCTAGCTCATGCGTAATACTGCGCCAACTAGCTTTTCAATTCCAGCATCTGCTTCTAGAATCGATTGCGCTAACATGTAAGCAGGGGTGCTCACGAGTTTGTACTGTTCATCAATTACGATGTCACTTACTGCGCAACCAACGTGCTGAGCACCTAATTTTTGCATGGCGTGTGCTGTATTAGCATCATTACCAATTGTTGCTTTTACGCCAGTATTATAAATCAATGGGATCATTGCAGGGGCGATGCACATATAGCCTGCTGGCTTATTAGCATTAGCAAAGGCTTGGCAAGCACGTAACATCTGAGGATTCACCTGTGCATCAGATCCTTTTATAGCAAAATCACATAGGTTTTTTGCTGCACCAAAACCACCAGGAATAATTAAGCCATCAAAGTCATTTGCAGTGAGCTCTGTGAGAGCTTTTATATCACCGCGAGCAATACGTGCGGCTTCCACTAACACATTACGGTTAGGTTGCATTTCTTCACCATTGAGGTGATTAATGGTGTGCAATTGATCAATATCAGGAGCAAAACATTGATAACTAGCGCCTGCTTTAGCTATATGTAATAAAGTTAATACAGCTTCGTTGATTTCTGCGCCGTCATAAACACCACAACCAGCTAAAATTACAGCTATCTTTTTCATGCCTTTACTCTCCTTTAGTTTTAGTCGTATCAGTTTAGCATGGTCAACTAACTTGAGCTTTGGAATCGAGCGGGCTCGATAACTGTTCCTGCGTTATTCTACTGGCTCACATCCAGTGAGAATAAGTAAAAACCGAGCAAAGCTTCCGCGTCCTGCTCACGCCCTTACCTACATCGGTGTAGGCAACAAAGAGTTAATCGCCCCTAGGAAGAACCCTTTGGGCAGCGCATGTTTGGCATTTATAATGCGTTATCGTCTATTTATGGGGAACAACCACACGCCCTAGTCCAAAGCGCAAGTTAACTAATCGTAGTCGTGATTTCTATAAGATCACTGATGATCTTAGAAAGTTAATTTAAAATAATTTTACTTTTAAAATTAACTTTTAGCGGAGTAAAAGCACGCTATATACTTTTTTTTAAGTTTGCTAATAGGAAAAAATTATAAAGGATCGCTATGATCTTTGATCCATTGTGGTAGAATGCTCGTCCGGTTATTTAGAAGCTTTAAAATAATCGAGAAACTAGATTGAATGAACAAAGACTTAAAAATTTTTTCCACATTCAGCTAATAAAATAATAAAAAAGAACATCGTATTATCTTTTTAAATAAAACAATAACTTACATTTTTTCTAAGTCGTTTTTACTACTTTGGAAGAATTTTCCGTGGTTGTTATCTACATAGTTATCCACAACTTACTCTTTTAATGATTACTTGCGTAACTAATTCACAGTCGTTTTCTGTACTGCCTTATGGCATGCTTGTAATTATTTAGTTTTTATCTCATTTAGGATCCAATTACACCATGGCTCAGATCCCCGAAAACCCACTTATTTTAGTTGATGGTTCATCGTATTTATTTCGTGCTTATCATTCTCCGCCGCACTTAACAAACTCTAAAGGCGAAGCCACTGGCGCTATTTATGGCGTAGTTAATATGATGAAAAGTCTGATCAAGCAGTATGATCCAAGTCATATGGTGGTGATTTTTGATGCCAAAGGTAAAACCTTCCGTAACGATATGTACAGTGACTATAAAGCCAATCGCCCGCCTATGCCGGATGATTTACGCACTCAGATAGCGCCACTACACGATATTATTAGAGCGATGGGCTTTCCGTTGATCAGCATTGAAGGTGTTGAAGCCGATGATGTGATTGGTACGTTTGCACGTATTGCTTCTGAGCAAAAACGTCACGTATTAGTGTCAACGGGTGATAAAGACATGGCTCAGCTTGTTAATGAGCATGTTACTTTGATCAATACGATGACTGATAGCATTTCAGATCCCGTCACTGTGGTTGAAAAGTTCGGTGTTGGCCCTGAATTGATCATTGATTATTTAGCTTTAATGGGTGATAAAGTTGATAACATCCCAGGTGTAGACGGGTGTGGACCAAAAACAGCGGTTAAGTGGTTACAAAAATATGGATCATTACAAGGTGTATTAGATCATGTGAGTGAGATCAAAGGTAAAATAGGTGAAAAGCTGGCAGCAGCAGTACCTCATTTACCATTGAGTTATGAACTTGCGACAATAAAGTGTGATGTTGAGGTTGAATCAGATCTAGATACGTTCAAGCTACAAGAACCTGATCGTGATGCGTTGATTGCTTTATATGGTGAATGTGAATTCCGCCGCTGGTTGGCTGAGTTACTCGACAATCCAAAAGATGCTGAGACTCATTTAGCCGTGCCAAGTGAAGTGAGTGAATTGCCGCAAGTGGTAGACGCTCACTATGAAACAATCCTTACTGAAACACAGCTTGATACGTTAGTTGAGCAATTAAATGCTGCTGAATTATTTGCTTTTGATACTGAAACAACCAGCTTAGATTACATGCAAGCGCAGTTAGTCGGCATGAGCTTTGCCATAAAGGCCGGTGAAGCGGTTTATTTACCCGTTGCCCACGATTACCCCGGCGCACCGCAGCAATTAAGTTTAGAGACTGTGATGGCGAAGATTGGGCCAATTTTAGCAGATGAAAATAAAGCCAAAGTAGGGCAAAACCTTAAATACGATAAAAGCGTATTAGCGAATGCTGGTTTTGAACTAAAAGGGATTAAGTTCGATACCATGCTTGAGTCATACGTGTTTAACAGTGTAGGCACACGCCACGATATGGACTCTTTAGCATTAAAATATTTAGGTCATAAGAATATCAGCTTTGAAGATATTGCAGGTAAAGGCAAAAAACAGCTAACGTTTAACCAAATTGAACTTGAAAAAGCCGCACCGTATGCAGCAGAAGATGCGGATATAACCCTACGATTGCACCAAGTACTTTGGCCTAAAATTGAAGCCGACGATAAGCTTAAATCAGTATTCGAAGAAATTGAATTACCATTAATTAGTGTTATTTCAGATATAGAACGCACCGGCGTAGCGATTGATAGCAAGATGTTAGCAGCGCATAGCCAGCGTTTAGGTGAGCGACTTATTGAGCTTGAAAAAGAAGCGCATGAAATAGCAGGCGAACCATTTAATTTAAGTTCACCTAAGCAGTTACAAGTATTATTGTTTGAAAAGCTTGAGCTGCCTGTTATTAAGAAAACGCCAAAAGGTGCCCCATCAACCGCTGAAGAAGTGCTGCAAGAATTAGCGCATGATTATCCGTTGCCTAAAGTTATTATTGAGCACCGTGGTTTATCTAAGCTTAAATCGACCTACACTGACAAACTACCGCTAATGGTCAATGCGCAGACTAACCGCGTGCATACCTCGTATCATCAAGCAGTGACAGCAACAGGGCGTTTAAGCTCGACGGATCCAAATTTACAGAATATTCCAATTCGCTCAGAAGAAGGGCGTCGTATTCGTGAAGCATTTATAGCCGCTGAGGGTTATAAAATTGTCGCTGCCGATTACAGTCAAATTGAATTACGTATAATGGCGCATTTATCGCAAGATAAAGGCTTATTGAATGCATTCGCACAAGGCTTAGATGTACACAGTGCAACTGCGGCTGAAGTGTTTGGTGTTGACTTAGATGATGTAACCACAGATATGCGCCGTAAAGCGAAAGCGGTAAACTTTGGTTTGATTTATGGTATGTCAGCCTTTGGTTTAGCACGTCAACTTGATGTGCCACGCCATGAAGCACAGCACTATATCGACAAATATTTTGAGCGTTTCCCGGGGGTATTAGAGTACATGGAATCAACGCGAGAAAAAGCCGCTGAAAATGGCTATGTTGAAACCATTTTTGGTCGTCGCTTACATTTACCTGAAATTAATGCTCGCAACGGTGCTCGTCGTAAAGGTGCTGAACGCGCAGCGATTAATGCGCCAATGCAAGGCACTGCGGCAGACATCATTAAAAAAGCTATGCTGACAGTTCACAAATGGGTGCATGAACAAGCACCCAATACAGTGAAATTATTGATGCAAGTACACGATGAATTAGTATTTGAAATCAAAACAGAATGTGCTGAAAAATACACGGTAGAAATTTGTAGATTAATGTCAGAAGCTGCGAAGCTAGATGTGCCATTAATTGTTGAAGCCGATGTTGGTGACAACTGGGAGCAAGCACATTAATAGGTAAACAAGCTCTGAGGAGTTTACAGAGTGAAAAAACGCGGCTAGAGCCGCGTTTTTTATGTACGAGGATAAATTGCCAAAAATCGTCGCTTTTGGTTAGGTGTTAAATGTTCATCAAGTAAAGCTGTAATTTTTTGTTTGGCTTGTTCTTTATCATATTGCTCATTTAATAAATTTATTTGAGAGATTAATTGCTTACTCAATGCTTGCCATTGTTCTCGCTGTTGCTGCAATGCGATTAAACGTGTTGCGCTCGCATCACCAAACTCGCTCGCCAGTTGGTTGTAATCGGAATTGATGAGTGCCTTTTCAAATTCATTATTCAATGCCTGTAACTGTTTGCTGGGTTTTAGTGCTTGAGTAAGGCGTTCAGGTAATGCACTTTCAAGATTCACTAGTAGCTGTTGTTTTAACTCATCGCTTATTGTTTCATCTTCGTTAATTTCAAGCTTAGCAATCGTATAGCGTTGCCATTGGTTGTCGTCATCGAATAGTAAAGCGATTTCATCGTCGCTAAAAAAGCGGCTTTGAAAAGCGATCATTGTTTTTAATTGCTCTGACAGTGGTAGCGCAATCAGCGTATATTGCAACTGAGCAAGTTCCTGCTTAAAGCTTAAGTAACGTGTAAATAAAGCCGCATGTTTTTTACATTGTACTATTTGCGTGCAGGCGTGTTGTGTTTGTTCAATATTAAAATGCTCGCGTTCTTGCTCAGCTAAAATAACGTGTTCAAATATGTCGTCAACCGCTGTGGGTATTGTTACAGCTGGCAAGGAGGCTCGTTTTTCAGCGGGGTAGAGAAAGTAACTAACAACAAGGACTGTGGTGATTACCACAAGTCCTATTCGATATGAGCGAGACATACTCTATAAGCCCATTCTTTTTAAACGGTTCGCATGTTGGCGGTAAACCGTTAATGGGTCAGTTTCAAAAATATGATGAAAGCCAATCATCTGATTTACTTCATCAAGGTGGTTCATTTTGTAGTTGTCCTTCAAAACATAACCAAGGTGGCTGCTACAACGAGATACTAACCCATCATCGTCCCCAGGGATAAGGAGTGATGTGATTGCTAATGCGGCATCTGACGGGTCAAAAATATTAGTAAGTGTACGCGTCCCACTCCATGAAAAATAGTAAACCCCATTACTTGCTTGCATAGGGCCTTGTTCGCATTGTGATGCAGGCAAACCCTCAGGGTATTTTAGATTAAACGCGAGTGCACCTTCAGTGGTTAAGCTCTCAAGTGCACCCACCGCATTTTGTGGCAAACCACTATTACCTGAAAGTAAGGCTATTAACCCGCCAAAAGCATTGAATGCTGTTTTGGCTACTCCCTCAAGCTTTGAGCCGGGGGTAAGACCTTGACGAACAACGTCTGCAACAGGGCTACCAAAGTTAACGCCTCCAACGCTGGTTGCTGAAGCTACAATGTCTGGGCGAATAGATGCTACATAACGAATACTCTGAGCCCCTTGACTATGGCCAATTAAATTAACTTTACTCGCCCCTGTTAATGCCATTATTTGCTCGACTTGCAGCAATAATTGTTCACCTCGTTGCTCAGAACTATTTACAGAGGAAACCGAAGTGACATAAACGCGTGCGCCATCTTTACTTAAATTTGTTGGTAGACGATAGAAGTAATCAATCCCTAATACATCATCAAAACCCATAATCCCATGTGCTAACACGAGGGGGTATTTAGTTTGGGTATAACCTGCACTTGCTGCAGAGCTAAAAATAAACAATAAGCTACAAATAGATAGAACGATTATTTTTTTCATCAAGAGTACTCTTTGTGTGTGTTTTATAATCACACTATTAAATTGCACTGGGCAGTAAAATGGTGTGGAGCTTTTATTCTATTATTGCTAATAGAGCAAATAATCACCGCTTTATCAATGTTAATTTTAAGTTAAATTAAAATATAATTTGTAGGATTAGTTATATGTTTATCAATTCTTTCAATTCGTCTGTGTATTTAGTTTATTTATGTGAACTAGTTTGGTAAAGTCCGCGCCGTCCTCATCCTGTAGGACATCCTGTTGATGATGCACTCGAAAGGGTGCAACGTATTGATAGCTTCTCCCCAGTTTGCTATGCCGGCCCCGCATTAATTTGCGGGGCCGTTTTTTTGTTATTTAGATGTTAATTATCAAGACGTTGATTGCACTTAATAATGCAAGTGATACTATTAAGACTCATTTTCATTATTAAAGAGTTGCGTCATGATTAAGTCATTTGCGATTATTGGTTTATCACTCACTAGTTTATTTTCAGCCAGCTTTGCGCATGCAGATTGGCAGCTTGATAACGAGCATAGTAAAGTTAGTTTTGTATCAATTAAAAGTAATTCAATTGCTGAGGCGCATCACTTTAAGGCATTAACGGGTGAGCTTTTGGAGCAAGGTCAATTTAAATTAGAAATAGACCTTAATTCAGTTGAAACGCTTATTCCTATTCGTAACGAGCGCATGAGTAAGTTGCTTTTTGAGGTTGCTAAATTTCCTGCTGCGACACTTAGCGCCGATTTATCAAGCGTAGTAAAAATACTAAAGCCAGGTTTGCACCTTCTTGAAGGAAAAAAAGCAGAGCTGAATTTTCATGGTCAAACAAAAACATTGAACATTGATGTATTAGTGACAGTATTAGAAAACGGCGATATGACGGTAAGTTCGTTTACACCTGTGATTATTAATGCCGCTGACTTTAGTGTGACTGAAGGCATTACACAGTTACAAAAGTTAGCTGGATTACCCTCTATAGCAACCGCAGTACCCGTCACGTTTACACTTACACTTAAAAAACAGTGATCTCACTCAAAGAGTTGGCTGCCCAATTTAGTCAGCCAAGCAAACCGTTTGATAGTTGGCAACCGGCTCATTGTGGGGAGTTGCCCATTGTTATTGATGCGCAAGGCAAATGGCATTATGCAGGTAGCGAGATAACACGCAATGCAATGGTTAAGCTATTTGCTAGCGTATTATGTAAAGAGCAAGGTCAGTTTTACTTAAAAACACCCGTTGAGAAAATCGCAATTACAGTTATTGATGCGCCTTTTAATATTATTGCATGGCACATGGAGCAGACAGCGCAAGGCACAGTACTGTGTTGTCGTGACAACATAGAAAGAACGTGGTTGGTCAGTGCTGATTTACCATTGGTAATGCAAAACTATCAAGGCAATGACATACCTTATTTACAATTACCAAATGGATGTAGTGCACGAATAGCGAGAAGTGTATTTTATCAGTGGGCTGAAGAAATAGCACAAGCTGATGAGCAAGGCTATTTCATTCAATCTGCAGGGCAGCGTTTTTATTTAAATGTGTAGTTGTTTAACTAAGCTGAGTTTAACTCGCATCTGATTCAGGTGTTTGTTCTGGTTCTTGTGGCGGGATAGCGATGATAGGCCCTAAGAACCATTCATCTAATTTTTTAGCAACTTCAGGTAAGCCTGTGCCTTTTAATGATGAAAAGGCATGCACAGTGATGTCACCATCAAGTGTGCTAAGCTCACGGCGAACTTGCAATACTTGTGCTTTACGTGCACCTTGTTTTAGCTTATCAGCCTTTGTTAAAAGCGCTAACACAGGAATTTCACTGCCAATAGCCCAGTTAATTAAATCACGGTCTAAATCTTTTAATGGGTGGCGAATATCCATTAAAATCACGATACCTTTTAAGCTTTGGCGTTTTTGCAGATACTCACCTAATGATTTCTGCCACTTCTTTTTCATTTCGATTGGTACTTTAGCAAAACCATAACCAGGTAAATCGATTAAACGCATATCATCAACATCAGCAAGCTCAAATGTATTGATCAGCTGTGTACGACCAGGCGTTTTACTGGTACGTGCTAGTTTTTGATCTGTTAGTGCATTTAGCGCACTCGATTTACCTGCGTTGGAGCGACCAGCAAATGCAACTTCAATTCCCGTATCAGCAGGTAATTTAGTGATGTCTGGAGCGCTGGTAACGAACGACGCAGTGTTATATTTGATACGAGATTTGAGCACAGGCTTTCCTAAGTACATAAATAAAGAAGAAGAGTAAACTAATTTTACTCAAGGCGCGTATTTTATACTATTACAGCCGTATTAAAAAGCGTCTTTAGGTCTTCAAAAGGGCTTAAAATTGAGTAAAACTATGCAACTAAAGCTTAATCTAGGTCAAAACCCTATAATTTATAAGTTTAATGTGAGTAGAAAACGTGCCAGAGAATTTATTATCGTGTAGAATATACATATCACAACATCCATATTGTAGATGATACAGGGTCGGAACAGAGAATTCACCATGAAAAAAATAGCACTATCTTTAACTATATTGCTTGGTGCGTTGTCAGCAAGCAACGCAACAGCATTTGATGGCGATGTAAACGCAGGTAAAGAAAAATCAGCAACGTGTGCGGCTTGTCACGGCCCAGACGGTAATGCACCGATTAATATCTACCCGAAAATTGCAGGCCAACACGCAGATTACATATACAAGCAACTTACCGAATTTAAACTTGGTATGACTTCGGGTGGCAAAAGCGGCCGAATGGATCCTGTTATGAGCGCAATGGCAATGCCATTAAGCGATCAAGACATGAAAGACTTATCAGCTTATTTTTCGTCATTAAACATGTCTGAAGGTGAAACACCTAAAGATGTAGTTGAAGTTGGCGCAATGCTTTTTAAAGCTGGAGATGCTGAACGTGGTATTCCATCGTGTGCATCATGTCATGGTCCACGCGGCAATGGTTCTTCATTAGCTAAGTTTCCAAAAATTTCTTTCCAACATCCAGAATATATCAAAGCACAGCTTGAGAAATTCCGTGATGGCTCACGTGAAAATGATTTAAATGGAATGATGAAAGATATTGCTCAAAAACTAACAGATAAAGATATCGAAGTACTTTCTAAGTACTTAGGTGGTCTACACTAAAGTAGTATGGAATAGCTTGGTTTTTAGTACTAAGCTCTATACTAATGATAAAAAGCAGCATTCGCTGCTTTTTTTGTGTCCAGAATTTGCCGATATAACCTACTCGCCTGTGAGACATTGACCATGCTGCGTTGTAAGCTAAGTCTTATTTTAATTTCACTTATTGAAGTAACCTATTGTAATTTAATGTTTTCGTCATGTTGCAATTTGAGCGGTGCAATAAATATTATATAAATTAGTTGTAACAAATTTATTAATGCGTAAATTAACCCCTGTCGCTGAAACAATAAAAACAATATGGATTTAACTATACGGAAAGTAGTACGGCGATAATACTGGGGTTAAAACATCGGTTGATGTTCTCAAAGGAAATACTAAAAAAGTGTCAATGAAGACCGATAATAATAAAAAGTCATGGAAGTTAAAAAATAATAATAAAATGGAATGCCACACGGAAGGTAAATATAATAAAAAAATGGAACAACAATAATAACAATAAAAATAAAGACTAAAAAGTCGAAGGGAGAAGTGTCCAGTTAAATGGCGCTCAGATTAGCAGGCGGTAGAGATGTTTTCTCTACCGCCTTTTTATTTGTCCTGTTACAATGGCAACCGTTTATACTTAAAAGTATAAAGTGCGCTAGTAGTCGAGTTACCCAACCTCAATCCGCACAAACCAAATTCTTCTGGCAAGGCCAGCATCGCAACGCTAAATGAGTGTTGCTCAAAACCTCTTAAGTGAGATGATCAAGATATGAGTAGAACGAAAAAATCACGTAAAAGCCCATCAAATGGCCCTGTTCGTTTAAGCCAAGATAAGCTTAAAGAAATGCGTGCACTGAAAGAACAACGTGTTAAAAAAACCAAAGGCGCTAAGTCAGGTTCACGTAATTCGATTGAAGCTTTAAAGCCTGATACAAAAAGTAATCAGCATAATAAAGATAAGCGTGTTGGTAGTAAAAAGCCAATATCTTTAGTTGCTGTTGCACCAGAGCCTGTCATTGAATTAAAGCGTAACTTAAAGCCACAAGTTGAGTTGAAAAAAGTTGTGCAGCCAGAGTTTACGCCAGAGCAAGAACTGGAAGCGCTAGAAAATGATGAGCGTTTGTTAAAACTAGTTGAGATACATGAAAGCGGTACTCTATTAACAGGTAAAGATGCAAAATACTTCAACAGTCGTATCGACCGTCATCAAGAGTTATGTGAATTGCTTGGTATAGAAGATGAAGACGGGGATGACTTTGATGATGAAGATTTCATCGAAGAAAGTAACAGTGACTTTGATAATTATTTATCTAATGATTTAGCCAATGAATGGCTAGATGATGAGGACGATAAATAATGAATGTGATGATCTTAGCTCTGTGTGTGGGCGCTGTGATCATCGCAGGGTTGGCATTTTATGCAGGGCAATTGCTGTATAAGGTGAGTGCGCAAAAGAAGCTCATAGCTAAAGAGCAGGCTAAGCAGCAAGCAAAGCTTGCTAAATCTCGTTTAGAGCGCAATGCTAAGCTTGCAGATAGTATTCATTTGATTGCTCGAGCAATGCATCAAGAGCAGTGTGAGTTCTCTGAAGGCTGTTTACGTATTTGGGTGTTGATGTCGCAATATAGCTTTGAACATGATGATGACCTTACTATGCGTTATCCTGGTATTTTTGCGATGTATGAAGTGGTTAAAGAAATGCCGACTCATGATGCGCGTAAAAAGTATTCAAAGAAAGAAATATTTAAGCTAGATAGTGCACGCTGGCGTGCTGAAGAAAGTAACGCTGATGCGATTAAAGCTGACTGTGAGAAAATCATTGAAGACTTCAAAGCTGCTCCGGGCAGCGAGAATGTCGTTTTTAACTAACTTGTTCACAATAGCTAAATTGAAAAAGCAGACCTAGGTCTGCTTTTTTGTTTTGACCATTTAGGCTAAATTACTCGTGAGAATCGCGTCGCGTTTATTTGTTTTTGCAAATGAGCATCAAAGCACATACAAATTATACGAATAAACAAATTACCACGAGCGGTGACAATAATACGTTTGCCGTCAATAGCTACCATACCGTCGGCAATTAGTGGCTCTAGAGCTTTGAGCGAGCTTTCAAAGTAGTGCTCAAAGTCGAGTTGATATAGATCAGCAATGCTTTGCATATTGAGTTCAAAGTGACAAATAAGTTGTTTGATGACAGTTGCGCGTATCACGTCATCGCTGTCCAGTTGCATTCCTTTAGTTATTGCACAGCCAAGTTGATGATCTAGGGCGTAGTAATAATGCTTCAACTCTTTTTGGTTCTGTAAAATGGCAGTGCCGATTTGTGAAATAGACGATACGCCTAACCCCAGTAAATCACAGTTTCCATGGGTGGTATAGCCTTGAAAGTTACGATGTAATTGTTGACTATTTTGCGCGACGGCTAATTCATTTGTGGTTTTAGCAAAGTGATCCATCCCGATAAATTGATAACCAGCATCGCTCATTTGCTCTAAGGTATTTTTAAACATGGTAAGTTTATCGTGCGCGTTAGGCAGATCGGCATCTTTAATTTTGCGCTGCGCGGCAAAGCGCTCGGGTAAATGTGCATAATTAAATACAGAGACACGATCAGGACTAAGGGCAATAAGCTGATCTATCGTTTCTTTAAAGCTCTGAGGCGTTTGCAAAGGTAAGCCATAAATCATATCAGCGTTAATTGATGTAAAGCCAAGCTTGCGGGCTTCACTAATCAAGCCTTTCACATCATCGGCACTTTGTGGGCGATTGACTGCAAGCTGTACTGCATCATTAAAATCTTGAATTCCAAACGACACGCGATTAAAACCAAGTGTGCGTAAGTGGCTGAGCATACCATCAGCTAGTGATCGTGGATCTATTTCAATACCACGCTCAGCATTGGCTGTAAATTTAAAGTGTTGGTTTAATAACGAGATTAAGCGACTCATTTGTTCGGCGGTTAAAAAAGTGGGTGTGCCACCCCCTAAATGTAGCTGTTCAACATGATATTGTTCAAATAACGGTGCTTGCGCAATGATTTCTTTTTCAAGGTAATCAAGATAC
The DNA here is from genome assembly GCF_001653135.1 of Pseudoalteromonas neustonica. Classification (GTDB taxonomy): domain Bacteria; phylum Pseudomonadota; class Gammaproteobacteria; order Enterobacterales; family Alteromonadaceae; genus Pseudoalteromonas; species Pseudoalteromonas neustonica. Next base: position 133,522 of record NZ_BDDS01000009.1, on the reverse strand, counting down.
AGATCAGCTTTTGATTGATGGCGGGTAATCACTTTGTTACAACCACAGTAATAGCAAAGCTGGCTACAAAACGGGATATGAATATATAAAGATAAGCTGCGATTATTGGATGAATTAATTGCACGGAGCAAATCTTGCTGTTGGTAGCCATCATCAAACGACAATGCTGTGGGGTAGGAGGTGTACCTTGGTCCAGACACATTGTATTTATTTATTAAGCTTTGATCCCACTTGGGTAAATTAATCATCACGCGCACCTTTACGATTGTTTTAACAATTATAAAAAAGCTGTGTAATGTCAGTATTGATCTGCAACAAAAAAGAGTGCTGTAAGCGCACTCTTTTTATGGTTTGTAGAGTCGTTAAAGTTTGAATTGGTTTACAGTATTGTTCAATGAGCTTGCAAGATCATTGAGATCGCGCGCTTCGTCTGCAAGTTCAAGTGCATGATCTGCAGTACTATTCACTAAATGGTTGATAGCAGCTAAGCTATTATTTATATCTTCAGCAACCACTGTTTGTTGCTCGGTTGAGGTGGCAATGTGATGACTTTGATCTTGTACCTTAGTCACTGAGTCTGCAATGTTCTGCAATGCATCTAACACCTCTTGTGTTTGTGCCACCGAACTTTGTGCGCGCTCTTGTCCTTGTTGCATCATAGTGGAAGCTTGCTGCGCAATTTGCTGTAAGCGTGAAATCATATTGCGAATGTCATCCGTTGATTCTTGTGTACGACTTGCAAGCGATCGAACTTCATCGGCAACAACAGCAAAGCCACGGCCTTGCTCACCAGCACGCGCGGCTTCAATGGCTGCATTGAGCGCCAACAGGTTCGTCTGATCTGCGATGGCATTTATCACGTCAACAACCGCACCAATATTGCTACTTTCTTGCTCAAGGCCCGCAACCACTTTTGATGCTTCGCCAATATGCTCAGCGAGTGCCGTCATCACACTTTGTGCATTTTGCGAGCGCGATGTTCCGTCTGCGGTGATATGTTGCACTTCTTCAGCTGCATTATTAGTGTGTTGAGCGTTACGCGAGATCTCCATTACTGTAGAAGCCATTTCAGTCACTGCGGCACTAACACTATCGACCTGTTGTTTTTCCTGCTGAATTTCATCATTGGTTTTTTGCGACACTGATTTTAATTGCGCCGCGGCGTTAGTTAGTTGTTCTGCTTGAGCCGCTGTGTCGAGCATCATGGCACGCAACTTATCGATAAATGTGTTCATGTGCAACGCAAGCTGGCCAACTTCATCTTGGCTATCGATGGTGATTTTTTGAGTTAAATCACCATCGCCTGAGGCAATGTCGCGCATAATATGAGTCAGTGTAATTATCGGTTTTGAGATCATGTGAGTAGCCCACAAGATCATTGCAATGATGATCAATAGAATAACCACAACAGATGTCGTCGTCGTCATGACCGCTTCGTTAACTGGCTCATCAATCATTGTTCTTGGCACTAAAATACCCACATACCAGTCTAAAGATGGCTGCTCTAATTGTAAGCGGTTATAAACAACAAAATACTCTTGGCCTTTTAAAATGACTGTAGCATCACCGCTAATAGTATTCTTCATTTGCAGATTAAGTTCAGTAAATCCTTGAGTGTCGCTGAATTGTTTTTCGAGGGCATCTAAGCCTTGTTTGCCATTGGGTCCCTCGTCAGTTACTGAAAGTTTATGATTAGTACGTTTAGATAAATGAACAACTTTTTGGTCTCCATCAAGCAAGAAGCCATAGCCTTGACCATTAAAACGAACGTCTTCAACCATTTTATTGATTTTGTTGAGCTGTAAGTCCACACCACCGAAACCAACTAATTCACCTTGTTGGTTATACACTGGTTGTTGCACAACGGCAGAAGCATTACCAGTTGTTAGATCAACTGAAATTGGGCCAACATATAAGCGATTTATTTTTAATGCATCCTGCCACCATCCTCTCTTATACGCGTAATATGGCTGACCATTGTAGTGAGTAGTCCGTTCGTGTTCTTTAAAGTATTCACCCGTTTTAGCTGAAGCAAAAAATGCTGATAAGATATTCTCATCATTGCTACTAATACGCACAAAATCTTGGTTTACTTCATCGTAGCCAGGCGCACCTGTTAGTGTTTGATCTCGTTTATCCCATGCATCAAACCAATTTACTAAATGGGGATTATTAACGAATGTATTGACCAGTTTTCCGTATTGGGCAAAATAACCTTGCATTGAGAGTTGCTCACTTTGCAGATAACTGTGAGCTTCCCGTTCAATACTTTGGCGTGATAATGAAGCGATATGATTAACAAAGTAAGATGAAGCAGCGATCAACAGCACAGTGATAGTGCCACCGATTAGCAATAATATTTTTTTTCGCAATGATAAATTTTTTAACATAAGTGCACACATTCTTATTATTTAGTAGAGTAAGCAAGCTTATCTAATCATATATTAGTCCTAATCTCCATATTGTGAGGTAAGACAAATGAATAACATTTTATTAAATTGTAAGGACGATGTTACAAAATGGGTACAATAAAAGAACGTTTAATTGTATTAGGTGCAGGTTGGCTTGGGCACCCTTTATGCTTGCAGCAACTAGCACAAGGCTGGGATGTGCAAGGAACCCATCGTGGTATTGAACATCAACATGCATTTCAGCGCCGATTGGTGTTTGAAAATAATCAGTTAAGTCATCAACTCGATTTACAAGATGCTTGGTGGGTGTGTGCTATACCCCCCCGTAGTCGTCAGGCTGATAGCCATTATTTAGAGACTTTAAAGTTAGCGATTGAACTTGCTGGTAATATGAATGCGAAAGGTTTTTTATTATGCTCATCAACGGCAGTGTATGGGCCAGATAACTTAATTTATGATGAGCAAAGCCCGATCGTAGTAACTAGCCCACGCCAGCAACCGTTACTTGAGGCTGAGCAGTGTGTTTTAAATGCGGGCGGAAAAGTACTTAGATTAGGTGGTTTGATCGGGCCAGATCGAGAGCCTGGTCGTTTTGTGGCTGGTAAAGAACTACAAAGCTCAAGTAGACAAAGCGTTAATATGGTGCAGCAGCAAGATGTGATTAATGCGATTATTAGCGTGTTGGATAAATGGCAAATTGCAGCGCCAATTTATAATGTAGTCAATCCTGCTCACCCTACAAAAGCAGATTATTATCAACAAAAATGCCAGCAATATGGTACTCAGACGCCTACCTTTATTAGTGACGAAAGTGCCGAACGCATCATTGATGGTTCGGCTATTGAATCACTTGGTTTTAACTACCAGTTTGATATTTAAAACGATGGTAATACGCCTTTAGGTAATAAATTACACAGCTCGCCTTGTTGTAATAACAAGTTAGCTGCTTCGATATCGGGGCCGAAATAACGGTCTTTGTCGTAGTAGCTAACTTTTGTGCGCAGAGTTGCTTTGGCTTGTTCAACTTTTTCAGATGCGAGTAATGGTTTTCTAAACTCTAAGCCTTGTGCTGATGCCAGCCATTCAATTGCCAGTACGCCTTGCGTGTTGTCGGCCATTTCACCTAGACGGCGCGCCGCAAAAGTTGCCATCGACACATGATCTTCTTGGTTTGCTGAAGTAGGTAAACTATCGACTGACGCTGGATGTGCCAGTGACTTGTTTTCTGATGCTAATGCTGCAGCTGTAACTTGCGCAATCATAAAGCCAGAGTTAACACCGCCGTTTTCAACTAAGAAAGGTGGCAATTTTGATAGGTTTGAATCAATTAATAACGCGATACGGCGCTCAGCGAGTGCACCTATTTCGGCAATCGCTAATGCTAAGTTATCAGCTGCCATTGCGACTGGTTCTGCGTGGAAGTTACCACCAGAGATAATATCGCCCACATCTGCAAATACCAGTGGATTATCAGTCACTCCATTTGATTCACACAATAATACTTCAGCGGCTTGGCGAATCTGCGTTAAACATGCGCCGAGTACTTGTGGTTGGCAGCGTAGGCAATATGGGTCTTGTACTTTTTCACAATCAACATGGGCCTCACTGATCTGTGATTGCTCACTTAACATCTCGCGGAAAATTGCAGCGGTATCTATTTGCCCACGTTGGCCACGTATATCATGGATGCGCGCATCAAATGGTGAACGACTGCCCATTGCGGCTTCAATGCTGATAGAGCCAATCGCACAGCTTTGCGCATATAAATCCTCAGCACGAAATAAACCTTGTAATGCAAATGCAGTTGAAGCTTGAGTGCCATTTAATAGTGCTAAACCTTCTTTTGCGGCTAAAGTCAGTGGCTCCAGGTTGGCAATTTTAAGGCCTTCAACAGCGCTAATTAGTTTACCTTGGTAGCGCATTTCGCCTTCACCAAGCAGTGGTAAGCACATGTGTGACAATGGCGCTAAATCACCTGATGCACCCACCGAACCTTTTTTTGGTACGCAAGGGTAAACTTGTGCTTCAAGCAATTGCATAAAAAACTCAATGACTTTTAAGCGAATGCCTGAAAAACCACGAGATAATGAATTAATTTTCAGTACCATCATTAATCTTACGGTACTGTCATCCATGTAGGCACCAATGCCGGCAGCATGCGAAAGCACAATTGAGCGCTGTAACAGCTCTAATTCATGTTCGGCAATTTTGGTATTAGCGAGTAAGCCAAAACCGGTATTGATACCATACACAGTACGATGTTGATCAATCACGTCTTGAACAGTTTGTGCGCTGGCAGCGATTTTAATTTCGCTATCTTGGGCAAGCGTCAATTTTACTGGCGATACATTAATTTGGCGTAGTGTCGCTAAATCAAGTTGGCCAGGTGTGAGAGTAAGTTCAAACATGATTATTCCTTATTTAACATTGGTAGATCGAGGCCTTGCTCGGTAGCACAGTTAATTGCAATATCGTAACCTGCATCAGCATGGCGCATTACGCCTGTTGCAGGGTCGTTCCATAATACACGGCCAATACGTGCAGCTGCTTCGTCAGTACCATCGGCAACAATAACCACACCAGAATGCTGGCTAAAGCCCATACCAACCCCGCCACCGTGATGCAAAGAAACCCACGTTGCACCGCCTGCAGTATTCAGCAATGCGTTAAGTAATGGCCAATCTGATACAGCATCTGAGCCGTCTTTCATTGCTTCGGTTTCACGGTTTGGACTGGCCACCGAGCCTGAGTCTAAATGGTCGCGACCAATTACAACCGGTGCTTTTAGTTCGCCATTTTTAACCATTTCATTAAACGCCAGAGCTAAACGCGCTCTGTCTTTTAGCCCAACCCAGCAAATACGCGCGGGTAAGCCTTGAAATTGAATACGCTCACGGGCCATATCAAGCCAATTGTGTAAGTGCTTATCGTCTGGGATAAGTTCTTTTACTTTTGCATCAGTTTTGTAAATATCCTCTGGATCACCAGAGAGTGCAACCCAGCGGAATGGGCCAATGCCTTCACAAAATAATGGGCGAATATAAGCGGGCACAAAACCTGGGAAATCAAAGGCATTTGTCACGCCTTCTTCAAACGCCATCTGGCGAATGTTATTACCATAATCAGTGGTTGCCGCGCCTGCTTGCTGTAATGCCAACATAGCAGTTACTTGCACCGCCATAGATTGCTTTGCAGCTTTAACCACGGCTTGTGGTTCTTGCTCACGCATTTTTGCAGCATGGTCCATGCTCCAACCTTGTGGTAAGTAACCATTGAGTGGGTCGTGAGCTGAGGTTTGATCGGTTACAACATCAGGGGTAATACCACGCTTAACTAATTCACTAAATACGTCAGCGGCGTTACCGAGTAAACCAACAGATAGTGCTTCACCTTTGGCGCAAGCAGCGTTGATAAGTTCAAGAGCATGATCTAAGTCAGTCGCTTTAACATCAACATAACGGGTTTTTATTCTAAAATCGATGCGAGTTTCGTCACATTCGATAACTAAAGCACTAAATCCTGCCATGGTTGCAGCAAGAGGTTGTGCACCACCCATGCCACCTAAACCACCGGTAAGTACCCACTTTCCAGCGGCATTACCATTAAAGTGTTGTTTTGCCATCGCTACAAAGGTTTCGTATGTACCTTGTACAATACCCTGTGAGCCTATGTAAATCCACGAGCCCGCAGTCATTTGACCGTACATCATCAAACCAAGTTTATCGAGTTCGTTAAAATGCTCCCAATTAGCCCAATGCGGCACTAAGTTTGAGTTTGCAATTAAAACCCGTGGTGCATTACTGTGAGTTTTGAATACCCCAACTGGTTTACCTGATTGCACGAGTAACGTTTCGTCGTCTTCGAGTCTGTCGAGGGTTTCGATTATTTTATCGAAACAAGGCCAATCGCGCGCTGCTCGGCCAATGCCACCGTATACCACTAACGAGTGCGGGTGCTCAGCAACCTCTGGATCTAAGTTGTTCATTAACATGCGCTTAGCGGCTTCTGTGAGCCAGCTTTTAGCGCTGATCTTATCGCCATGTGGCGCGCGGATAACGCGAGATTCATCAAGTCTGTTGTTCATGGAGTACTCCTGTTGTATATACAACTGATTTTGTTTTAAAAAATACGCAATTAAGCGCATCTTTTTGATTCGTGTATTATTTTATTTTTTAAATGTTAAATGGCCACCTAAGCGATATTTACTCCCTGGTGACACTAAACGTGCAAAGCTAACAATGCCTGATGATGACCACGTACGGCGTATAACCTGTAAGCAAGGTTCTTCATGATATAAGTTTAGCCATTGGCACATTTCGCTGTTGGGCATTATCGCTTCCACTGTGTGGCGAGCTTCTGTTAACGGCGCAACGCTCGATAAATATTCGTGCGGCGTTAATACGGTAAAATTTTGTTGTAGGTAACTTTTTGCCAAAGCAGGATTAACAAAGCGTTCTTCTACTTGCAGCGGCTGATCATTTTCGTTGTGCACCAATACACTGCGATACACTAGGCTATCTACTTCAACACCTAAAGCAATGGCAATAGGTGCAACGGCGCTGATAGATTCAAGTACTAACACAGTGCAACTGTAATTACCGCTGCGGGCTTTAACTTCATCTGCAATATTTTTAATTTCAAGCAATGATGATTGTGATTTAAAGCTGGCAACAAACGTACCTAAACCTTGGCTACGAGTGAGGATATCCGCTTCTGTAAGTTCACTCAATGCTCGGCGTGCTGTCATCCGACTGACACTAAATTGTTCAGCTAATTCGTTTTCTGAAGGCACGCGTTGGTTTTCTTGCCATGCGCCGGATCGAATATTATCAACAATAAACTGCTTTATTTGTGCGAATTTAGGTGTCGTCATTAGAGTTTTTACAATCTTTTTAAATTACCTATTAACTATAAGATGACATATTTATCTTGTATATACAAGATGGCTTGCTAGACTAATAAAAAAGAATTTTAGGAACCGATATGACCACATTAACCGCGACAGATAACAGCAATGACTGGGACTTACTGATCACTGATGCCAATATAGCCACTATGGATAGCAATATTGATGCACCGTATGGTGCAATTGAAAATGCGGCGCTGGCGGTTAAAGATGGTCATATCGCATGGCTTGGTAAGCAAAGTGACTTACCAACATTTGATGTGTTAGCTACACCGACAGTGTCTGCTAAAGGGCAGTGGCTAACACCCGGTTTAATAGATTGTCATACTCACTTAGTCTTTGCTGGCTCACGGGCTGAAGAGTTCGAACAGCGTTTGCAAGGTGTTAGTTACGAGCAAATTGCCGCGCAAGGTGGTGGTATTGCCAGCACTGTAAGGGCAACACGAGAGGCTGACCATGAAGCGTTATTTGTGCTGGCGAAAGATCGCCTCAATGCACTCTATGCTGAAGGTGTAACTACGATTGAAATCAAGTCGGGCTACGGACTTGACTGCGAAAATGAAGTAAAAATTCTCGAAGTAGCGCGCCTACTTGGTGAAAATCATCCCGTTGATGTAAAAACCACTTTTTTAGGGGCACATGCATTACCACCTGAGTATAAAGGTCGTAGTGATGAGTATATTGATTTGGTGTGTAACGAAATGTTAGATCAGATTGTTGCAGCTAATTTAGCTGATGCGGTTGATGTATTTTGTGAAAATGTTGGTTTTAGTAATGAGCAAACACGTCGCGTGTTTACAGCCGCAAAAAAACATAGTTTGCCTGTAAAATGCCATGCCGAGCAGTTATCTAACCAACATGGCACAGAGCTTGTTGCTGAATTTAAAGGTTTATCGGCAGATCATATAGAGCATTTAGATGAAGCGGGAGTAAAGGCTATGGCCGCAGCGGGTACTGTGGCTGTTTTATTACCCGGCGCATTTTATTTTTTACGTGAAACTAAGCAGCCGCCAATTGAGTTATTAAAGCAATACAATGTACCAATGGCTATTTCAACAGACTTTAACCCGGGCACCTCACCCTTGTGTTCTTTGCAATTAATGATGAATATGGGGTGTACATTATTTCGTTTAACGCCAGAGGAAACTTTAGCTGGAGTGACGTGCAATGGAGCTAAAGCACTTGGTTTAAAAGACCGTGGTGAATTAAAAATAGGGCTACGAGCTGACATTGCACATTGGCAAATTTCTCACCCAGCGCAATTAAGTTATCAATTAGGCGTAAATAAACTGTTAAATCTGTGGATATTGGGTAGACTTAATTAGTCTATTTTAATGTTGTACTTACTCAATGTCTTTAATTGCGCTATTAACAAATACTGGATTTGAATACGCAGCAAGGAGCGCTTTTTTAAACAATACACAGTTACCCGTTTTTTTAGCCGGTATGGTATTGATGGCGATGGTTTGCGCTTTGTGTGTAGTTAATAAATCGCAGTTGCGATTTAGCTATATACTCAACGGGGTTATTTCGCTAGCGATATTAAGTGCTGCATTTCCTTATTTAGAATTGTTGTTAGCATTGAGCATTTGCCTTCACTTATGGCAAGCATCTAAACAAAATAACTCAACGTTACTCACGCTAAGTTACTGCGCAGCAATAATATATATAATATTATTTGCTGCTAATTTGCTTTTAGGCATACCCTTATTTTTAGTCACATTGGCAAGTATTATACTGGCAGCATCTGGCTATTTTGATGAGCAAGATTTAGAACCGCACAGCACCGAAACACAAAGCTTAGAGCAAGAAGGCTTTGCTGCAGCATCCCCGTTAATGAGTCTTCCTAGTTGTAAGCAATTACGTAATAGTTATTATGCGTGGCGTGAGCCACAGCATTATCGCGGTGTATTAATAATTATTCGCTTAGAAGGGTTTAAAGAAGTAAATCAACATATAGGACGAGATTTTGGGGATTTATTATTAGCTCAATCGGCAAACCGTATTAAAGAGTTTTTGAATATGGATGAAGTTGTTAGTTTAGGTGGGGACCAAAAGTTAGCACATTTAGGTGGGTTAAATTTCGCATTTATATGTAATTTGGAGCAGCAAAAGCACCTGCATGAACAGCTAATTAGTCAAATATTAGGTGCGACTCTAAAGCCTTTCAATGTCGCAAATTGTACAATTGAAGTGAAGGCACGTGCGAGTTATGTAGATTGTGATGAACAGGAAGGTAGTTTTGATAATCTTATCTCATGTGGTTACTTAGCGCTTGATAGTGTAGAACCACAGCAGGTAGTTGCTTATCACCAACAAATGAAAATAGAGCAGCTAGAGCAGCAGGCGCGCTTAAAAGAGTTGACTAATATAGACTTTGCACGAGAGCTTGAGCTCTATTTTCAGCCAGTGATAAGAAATACAGATGAAAAAATTGAGTTCTTAGAGCTGTTACTACGCTGGCAACACCCAAAGCAAGGGATACTATCAGCACACCGTTTTATTGATGACATACGTATAGCAGGGCTTGCTTTCCCACTTGCTACATTTGTGATTGAACGTGCGGCAGAATTGGCAATGGCACTGCGTGTGGAGGGTATTAGGATACCCTTGAGCATAAACGTGTTTGGTTCGGAAATGCTTAATGAAGAGTTTATTGATTTTATTGATGATGTTTTTACTGAGCACCAGCTTCAGCCTGGGGATTTGATAATTGAATGCCCGTTAAATTTATTTATGAGTTTAGATGATCAAGGTAAAGCAATGGTTGCACGCCTTAATAGTATTGGAATTAAGGTATGCGTTGATGGTTTAGGTGATAGCCCGGTTTGGTTAGCTAAATTACCAAATTTAGCGGTGGAGTATGTAAAGGTTGCACCAGCATTGACTGCCGACTTTAGTCATCAAGGTCATATTCGCAGTTTAGTTGGCGGTATGGTCGAAATGCATAATAAACAGAATGCCAAAGTGATTTGCGAAGGGGTAGAAACGATTGAGCAGCTCAATTTTGTGAAAAGTTTAAATGCTTACGCTGCACAAGGCTATTACTTTAGTCATCCGCTAAGCAGTGTAGGGATGATTACATGGTTAAAGCAATGGCAGCTTGAGCATTAAACGCTTTTTACATTTTCCCGCGCTTGTAAATACGCATTAGCTAGTGCACAAATGATTTGTCCGGCATCGTTAATACCTGCTTGCAATCCACTAGGGTGCTGGTTTGGTGCTGCTTCACATAGATGTAAATAGTGACTATTTGTTTGACTAGCAGCTAAATGCACAAAATGTTCTGCGTCGCTAACACTAAAACCGCAATTGGTATACGCGCTGACGGGCATTAATGAAATGCTATCAAGGTCGACTTCAACACCAAGTGGTGCATCAGTTAAGTTTTGCAAAGCTTGTTGGCATGCATCGCTAAGTGTTTTTTCACGTCTTACTTGCAGTGACTGATAGCTATCATAGTTAAAGTTGGCAGCAGCTAAAGCATCAATAATTGCTTGATTGTTTTTTAGCTCGTGCATACCAATAATATGATAATTATTTAAGAGTTTTTCATGATAAGCATAACGAAAGCCATTACCACTATGACGACCTTCGCAATCGCGAAAATCAGCATGAGGATCAAAATTAATCGCATTAATAGGGTTATTTTTATGTTTACTTAATGCGCGAATAATACCCAGGCAATTATTATGACCACCGCCAATAACAATTGGCTCTAAACCTGCTGTAAATATTAAACTTAAAACTTGCTCAACACGCTGATCAAGTTGGGCACATAAGTCACGTAATTGCTCAAGTTGCCTTGGGTGTTGATTGCTTAAACTTGATGCAGCAAGGGTTAAATCGGCAACATCAACTTCGCCTAAAAGTAATACCTTATCACTGGCTAAAAATTGGTTGTCGGGTTGGTTTAAGAAACGTTTAACAAATGCTTGCCAGCCATCTTGCGCACCACCATTACCTACATTAGCGCGAGGGCCGATATCTTCACAAATGCCAATGAGCACATAACGAATACCAAATTGGGCGGCATCTTGCATCGCTTGTAATGGGTCAACATGGGTGTCGAGGAGGGCGATTGACTGCCATGCTTTTTTTTCATTTGCACGACTGTTGCACCAAGGTTTAACAGTCGCTTCATCGTAGATATTTAAGTAGGCTGTCACTTTTAGTCTTCTATGATTTCCAGTTCAAGTTCTTCACCAGATAAAATAATACCAGTGCTATCTGCATAAACATAATCATCATCGAAAAAAGACACGCCAGCGAAATTAACGCCAATGCCATCTTCGCCAGCGCCTTCGCTATCAGCAGCGACAGGGATAGATGCAATTGCTTGAATACCTAAATTAATCTCTTCAAGTTCGTCAACATGGCGCACTGCACCATAGACAACAATACCTTGCCAGTTATTTTCTGTGGCTAACTCTGCCAGCTCTATATCAATAAGTGCCCGACGTGTAGAACCACCACCGTCAATGAGCAATATGCGATCTTCGCCTTCTTGAGAGAGTATCTCACGGATCAGTTCATTATTTTCAAAACATTTAGCTGTTTTGATGCGACCACCAAAGCTATGACGGCCACCAAAATTGATGAACATAGGTTCGAGCACGTCGACCACGTCGGCAAAGTGATCGCATAAATCTGAAGTGCTGTAATCCATTTTATTATCCTCTAAAGATACGTTAGCTTGTACTTCAGTATACCTTGCTGAAACGCAATAACAACGACTTAATACCAGTAAATAGCGCTCTTTTTAAACAAATAATGCGCTAAAACAGTAAAAGCAATATTAGTGTCTTAAAACTTTCACCTAATTGTTATTTCTAGCACCTATGCTGAAATTGTGCACAGGTTTGCATGAAAAAGGAGCAAGCAATGAGTGAGTACAATATATTAAAGAAGGTTGCGCAGCTGGATGAAAATTTATTTCTTAAGCTGTTTAATGGTAATTCCCCTTTATGGCTAAAAAATTCCGCATTAGGGTTATCTAAAAGTGGCAACGGAGGCTTGTATCTTGTTATCGCTTTTGCTGTTAGCTGGCTAGGTAGCGAACAAGAGCTGTTGGCGGTTACTTTATTACTGGGCTTTTTAATCGAGCGTCCTATTTACTATATCGCTAAAAATGGGTTTGCACGCGTACGTCCTTGTGATTGCTTAGTGAAAGGCGCGTATATTGTGCCGGGTGACAAATTTAGTTTGCCATCAGGCCATAGTGCGGGGGCTTTTTTAGTGGCAATAATTCTTGCTCAATATTTTCCACAATTAAGCGTTGTGTGGTTTTTATGGGCGGTAGGCGTTGCTGCATCCCGAGTTGTGCTAGGTGTTCATTTTCCTGCCGATGTTGTACTGGGAGGGTTAATAGGTTCAAGTTGTGGTTTGGCAGCCATACTAGTGGTGGGTTATTTATGAGGGTATTGTACGGTATTCAGGGAACTGGAAACGGCCACATAACACGAGCTCGCGTGATGGCAAACGCATTTAGTAGTATGAATATTGACGTTGATTATGTTTTTTCAGGACGAGCTCAGGAAAATTATTTTGATATGGAGGCATTCACTAACTATCGCAGCTTTCGCGGGTTATCTTTCTCAACACAAAATGGCCAAATAAATAGTTATCGTACAATTAAAAATGCGCGAATGTGTAAATTGTTGTCTGATATAAAGCAGTTGGACTTATCTGGTTATGATTTTGTTTTTAATGATTTTGAACCTATCACTGCTTGGGCTGCAAAGCGCCAAGGCGTACCTGTTATTGGCATGAGTCATCAAGCTGCCTTTTTATCACCAAAGGTGCCAATGTTTAGACACGGGCTATTCCATCGTTCATTAATTAAGTGTTATGCCCCAGCAGATATTTACTTAGGGGTCCATTGGCAGCCATTTGCCGATAATATTATTCCACCTTTTATTGCTAATCATCCTCATGAAAATCCTGTAAGTGTCGATAATAAAGTGTTGGTGTATTTACCTTTTGAAAATCTGACTAGCGTGGTCGATTATCTAAAAGATTTTCCTGAAAAAGAATTTTACTGTTACCACCCCAATGCAAGCAATGAGTCTTGCTCTCACATTCATTTGAGAGGGTTATCACGCCAGGGGTTTTTAAACGATTTAGCTAACGCAAGTGGCGTAATTGCTAATGCTGGTTTTGAACTGTCAAGTGAAGCGCTTAAATTAGGTAAAAAATTATTGTTAAAGCCATTAGCTGGTCAATTTGAGCAAGATGCGAATGCACAAACGTTACTTGCTATGAAAGCGGCTCATGTAATGAGGTATTTAAATCCTTATGCATTAGATGATTGGATTAATAGTGAAAGCAAAAGGTTAATTAATTTCCCAAGCGATCCGCAACCGTTGATTGAGTGGTTAACGGCTCGGCAGTGGGGAAGTACACACCAACTTCATAGATCATTGTGGTCAGGAGTCAGTTGAGGACTTTTGGTGCTTAAATAAGGCAACTGACTTAAATTATCTATAAATTGTTAGATAATATGCGCGAAGAAAATATTATTTAACTATACTATATGGTGAGACTAATTTAAGGGCTGTTGTTAATGAGTTTACTTCAAAATTTGACGATTAAACGTCGCTTGCAATTCAATGCGGTAGTCGTTGGTTTAGCTATGATCGTAATGTTATTTGTTATCATTTATGAAGCACGCATTATGCTTAAGTTAAATGAAACAATTCAATACGCTGAAGAGCTAGATATCCACGAACTATCTATGAGAAAGTTTGAGAAGAACTTTTTATTCTATAAGCAAGAGGAGGACTTGGCGCTATTCGAAAATGAATACCAACAACTTGAAGCTAAGATATCAAAGCTTAAAGCCGTTACTGATGAGTTAGGTGTACCAAATAAAGAAGTCGATCAATTTAAAATATTAGCTGAGCGATATTACCAAGATTTTAATACAGTTGTAGTGTTACAAAGAGAAATTGGTTTACACCCAAAAGATGCCCTTTATGGTGAGTTGCGCGGTGCCGTGCATCAAGTAGAGACGCTATTGAAAGAGCGTGAAAACTACGAACTTCTTTCGCTAATGTTGCAGCTGCGCCGTTCAGAAAAAGACTTTATGCTACGCTTTGATATTAAGTATCTTGATAAGTTTAATGATATTACTGAGTTACTGAATAAAAAAATAGCTCAAGCAGGCTTTGATAGTGGTTACCAAAGTCAGCTAATAAACTTACTTGGTAGTTACCAAACTAAGTTTGATGCACTAGTTAAAGCGCAAGTTGCTTTAGGCCTTGATTTAAATTCAGGTGCATTAGGTAAAATGAAGTCAAGCGTAAAAGAAAGTGATGCGGTTGTCTCTAAAATTACCAGCGATATAAAGCTGCAAGTTGAAAAACAAGCCAGTGATGCGCAGATGTTTGCAATTATTATATTTATTTTTGCCAGTATAATCGTAATGGCGCTCGTTTACTTTACAAGCAAATCTATCATTATTCCCATTGAACGGGTTTATCATACAATTAATGAGATTCGTCGTAACAATGATTTAAGCCTTACTATTGAGCAGATAGGAAAGGATGAAGTAACCACGATGACAATTGACTTTAATAGTTTGATTAGCGACTTTAAAAAACTTATTTATGAAGTTAATACGGCGCTAAAAACGCTTAATGTAGCAACAGAGCATTTATCAGAAACAACTGCGGCAACAAGTTCAGGTATGCAAGAACAACTTCATGAAGCTGATATGGTGGCAACCGCTGCAACTGAAATGCAGGCAACCATTCAAGATATTTCACATAATACAGAAGCCGCAGCTAAAAAAGCTGAATCAACGAATGTGAGTGCTCAGCAAGGCCGCCGTGAAGTTGAATCAACAGTTAATCATATTAATCAATTATCTGAATCTTTAGGTAAAGCCTCTAGTGTTGTATCACAGCTTGAAAAAGATGGTGAGACTATAGGGTCTGTACTTGATGTAATTCGAGCGATAGCTGAGCAAACTAATCTATTGGCATTAAATGCCGCAATTGAGGCTGCTCGTGCGGGTGAGCAAGGGCGAGGCTTTGCTGTAGTTGCAGATGAAGTTCGTTCGTTGGCGCAACGTACTCAAAGCTCAACGCAAGAAATAGAAAGTATTATTTCAACGTTACAAGAGCGCACTCAAGAAGTGGTTAGCATCATGCAACAATGTCGTACACAAGGTGGAGAAAGCGCAGCACAAGCGACTAAAGCGGGTGAGTTACTGAGCTCGATTACTGAAGATGTACAAACGATTATGGATATGAGTACGCATATAGCAACGGCAATTGATGAGCAAAGCCAAGTCGCCTCAGAAGTAAATAAAAACGTGGTACGGATACGTGATATTGCTGAAGATGCATCGGCCCATTCAGTGACCAATGCACAAACAAGTGAAGAAGTATCTGAACAAGCACGTGTACTTCATAAAGCGATTGATAAGTTTAAGGTTTAGCCGTCAGCCGTCAGCCGTCAGCCGTCAGCCGTCAGTTATAAGTTATAAGTTATAAGTTATAAGCCATAAGTTTTAAGCAGCCTTGAGTTGCTTTGAGCTTATGGCTTTTTTGTTTGGGTAATTAAATGAGGAAAAAACAACAGATTTATTGAGCTGAATCCATTAGCCACAAAGCCTAATTATTCATCCTGTAGGTCGTCATTTATGGCGAAAATCAATTAACCATTGGAATTGACGCGCTAAAGCACGACCTACGCCAATCTCAGGCTCTAGTTACTTAACTTCCTTGTGAATAATTCAGTTAAAGATCTTTTGCACAAAGAGAAGGGAATGAGAAGTAAATGAGGGGAAACTTAGCGCTTAATTAGTATTGGCATGTTTAAATAATCGATAATCTAACACGAGTATTACTAAGCGATTGAATCAAAATAGCAACTCAGCTATGGTTATGCCATCAATAACAATAAATTAAAAACGAGTTAATCTACAGACTCGTTATTTATAGTATTAGGTAAATTTTGAGTCCTTATTTTGAAATTAAAATAGAGCCCAGCGTGGATTACTTTTTGTGGATGTTCCCCGTGTTATTTTTGTTTGCTATTTTGATCAGGTTTTCGGCTGTTTCAGACCTTGCAACGAGTTTAGTAAATATTTCTCGCAATTGGCTTTTAACAATTATCGGGTTCATTTTTTTCATCGGACTGTTTGTAACATACTCAGAGTTGAAACGAGACCGCGAGATTAAAAAGCAGATCGATGCGGGAGATTTTTCAGTTGTATCAGGCTGCATTCAAAACTATAGGTTAGACAAGGTTAAGAGGCAAACAGCTACATTCGAAGTTGAAGGGGTTGAGTTTTCATTTAATAGTTACACAAAAACACCTTTTTTCTATGAAAAAGAGTTACCTGGTAAAGTTGTAAAAAATGGTGGCTGCTTAAAAGTTAGCTACTTACCAACAATCAAAGAAAACAAAATCATAAAAATCGTAAAGCTAACAAAGTAATTAAAAAAGGGCAGATAACAGTTGGTTTTTGCTTCTTCTGCACTTATTTTAGTCAATTGATATTTTTTATTATATGGGCGTTAATCATTTGATACCGCAGTACAAGCTCGACTGTCAGATTTGATTGAAGCTTATTAATCTAAAACTTGTCCAGACTATTTTAGAGCTTATGAAAACCTAGAATCTAGCTACCTAGCGCCTTCTGATTATCTTCGTTGCACTCAACCAGAACCACATAGTTAACTTTAACGCCGAGCAGCTTAAAACTTACCACTTAAAACTTAGAGCTCATTAAGGCATAAACTTTATCGGTACGCTGTCTTTGCTAGCTTGATGCTCTGCGATGCGTTGTTGGTAGGTTTGCCATAATTCATCATGTTGGGCTTGTAAGTGGCTGAAGTATGCCCAGCTGAATAAGCCGCTGTTGTGGCCATCGTCAAAGTCTAAGCGCAGTGCGTAGTGGCCTACGGGTTCTATGTGTTTAATACCGACGGATTGCTTATTAAGTACGAGTTTCATCGGTTCGTTGCCGTGGCCTTGCACTTCTGCTGAAGGGGAGTGAACACGTAAAAACTCACAGCTAAAAGTACAATGGCTGTTATCGTCAAAATAAACATCAAGGTTTTTACTAACACTGTGATAATGAACTTTAGTGACTTGTTTCATGGCTAAACTCGCGTAAATAAAAAGCCTCCAACTGGAGGCTTTAAAGTATATCTTAAAATAAGAGAGGAAATTAAAGAATAAAGCGACTTAAGTCTTCATCTTCAACCAATGCGCCTAGGTGTTTTTCAACATATGCGGCATCAATAACAATGCTTGTACCGGCCTGCTCTGATGCGTCGTATGAAATTTCTTCCATTAACTTTTCCATCACAGTGTGTAGGCGGCGAGCGCCGATATTTTCGGTTTTCTCATTTACTTGCCATGCGGCTTTAGCTATGCGCTCTATTGCGTCGTCGCTAAACTCTACTGTAACTTGCTCAGTTTTAAGTAGCTCACGCTGTTGCTCAGTAAGCGATGCGTGTGGCTCTGTTAGAATGCGTTTAAAGTCATCAGCGGTGAGCGCTTCAAGTTCAACGCGAATAGGTAGGCGACCTTGCAGCTCTGGGATCATGTCAGATGGTTTAGACATTTGGAATGCGCCTGAGGCAATAAATAACATGTGATCTGTTTTAACCATGCCGTGCTTAGTGCTAACGGTTGAACCTTCAATTAGCGGCAGTAAGTCACGTTGCACGCCTTCACGGCTCACGTCAGGGCCTGAAGAGTCACCGCGCTTACAAATCTTGTCAATTTCATCGATGAAAACAATGCCGTTTTGCTCTGCGGCAAAAATAGCTTGTTCTTTTAGCTCTTCAGGGTTAACTAATTTTGCAGCTTCTTCTTCAATTAACAGTTTAAACGCTTCTTTAATTTTAAGTTTGCGTTTAGTGCGCTTGTCGCCCGACATATTTTGGAACATGCCTTGCAATTGATTGGTCATTTCTTCCATACCAGGAGGTGCCATGATTTCAACATTGGGCTGTGCTTGCGCTACATCAATATCGATTTCTTTGTCATCTAACTGACCTTCACGTAATTTTTTGCGAAAAACTTGACGAGTCGACGAGCCTTCATCACGCTGGTTTTCACCAAATGAATCTTTTGCCGGTGGCAGTAGGGCATCTAAAATGCGTTCTTCTGCGGCTTCTTCAGCGCGGTGCTTAAATTTTTTGGTTTGTTGTTCACGTGTCATTTTGATTGATACGTCAACTAAGTCACGAATAATCGTTTCTACTTCTTTACCTACGTAGCCCACTTCAGTGAACTTCGTTGCTTCCACTTTAATAAAAGGTGCGTTGGCAAGTTTAGCTAAGCGACGTGCTATTTCAGTTTTACCTACGCCGGTTGGGCCGATAAGTAAAATATTTTTTGGTGTTACTTCAGCACGCAAATCTTCATTTAATTGCATGCGGCGCCAGCGATTACGAAGTGCAATAGACACGGCTTTTTTTGCTTTTGCTTGGCCAATGATATGTTGGTCAAGTTCATGGACGATTTCTCTGGGAGTCATAGCAGACATAGCAGTTCCTATTACAATTCTTCGATGGTTTGGAAGTTATTTGTGAATACACAGATATTGCCGGCAATTGTTAGGCTTTTTTCTACAATTTCATGGGCACTTAAATCGGTGTTTTCTAATAATGCGGTGGCGGCGGATTGAGCAAAATTACCACCGCTGCCGATTGCTATTAAGTCATTTTCTGGCTGCACTACATCACCGTTACCTGTAATGATCAGTGAGGCGGTTGAATCTGCAACAGCAAGGAGGGCTTCTAATTTTCGCAGCGCGCGGTCACTTCGCCAATCTTTAGCCATTTCTACTGCGGCTTTGGTTAGGTTACCTTGGTGCATTTCAAGTTTGCTTTCAAAACGTTCGAATAGGGTAAAGGCATCAGCAGTGCCGCCAGCGAAACCAGCGATCACTTTGCCATTATAAAGGCGTCGAACTTTGCGGGCATTGCCCTTCATTACGGTGTTGCCAAGCGAAACTTGGCCATCGCCACCAATGACGACTTTATCGCCGCGACGTACACTTACAATAGTGGTCATGTTATTCCTCATCATCGAGCCGCAGGGGCGACTCGTTAAAAGCGATTGATGATGAGTTAATATGGGTTAATGGGCTAAATTCAAGTCCAAAGCCAAATTCCGCAGCCAGTTATTTTGCTACGCTTGAGTTTGTTTTTGTCGCTTTCAGCTAAGCGCTTGGTTTTATAGGGGCCTAAACGTACTTTATACCAAATACCATTGGTGCCAGTGGTTTCACGTATCTCAGCAATTAAACCTGCAAAGGCAATTTTAGCTTTGAGGGTTTCAGCTTGACCATGGGTTCTAAAAGATCCGCATTGCATGACATAAGGACCTTTTTGCTCAAGCTCTTTTACTTCAACTTGAATTTCGTGTTCTTTTATTTCTTTAATAAACTCAGGCGGACGCGGTTTTGCGGGCTCAACTTTTACTGTGGGTTGCGTTGGATTTGCCTGCTGCTCTACAAGTTTTGGATCTGCATTATTTTTTACGTACCACAGGCCAAAACTAAAACCACCAACAAGAAGCATAGTTAGCAATACTAACAATACTGGAAATGGCTTTTTTGGTGGGGCTTGTTTTTTACTGGAACGTTTGCCTGGTTCTTTATTGATAAAATCGTGTCGTGCCATGGCTTTTTGTTTCTTACCTTAAATCATATCTATTGGGTCTACATCTAAGCTCCAGCGCACCTTCTGTGCTAATTTACTGGTGCTTAAATAATCGACCATCTGCGCGAGATATTGGTGTAAAAGAGGGCGATCGTGCGCTTGAATGTGTAATTGAAAACGATACTTACCTGCTACTCGCTCTAATGGAGCAGGAATTGGACCTAGCAATTGTATACCAGTTAGACCATGCACTGGAACTAAATCTGTTAAAAAATCGACGACTTGTTTTATGCTGTGTCCTTCTGCTCGCACAATTGCCATGTTGGTAATGGGGGGCAATAGTGCGTCCTCACGTTCTTGTATCGCAAAGCGGGCAAAATCTTGATAACCATTGTTTACCAAATCTTGTAATAGTGGGTGTTCAGGAAAATGAGTTTGTAGTAATACTTGCCCAGGCTCCCCGCTGCGTCCAGCTCGCCCAGCTACTTGGGTAACTAGCTGTGCCAAATGTTCTGTAGCACGAAAATCACAGGAATATAAACCGCTGTCTACGTCTAAAATCAGCACTAAGCTTACATCCGGGAAATGATGCCCTTTAGCGAGCATTTGTGTACCAACCAAGATGCGTGAGCCGCCTAAGTTAATTTCATCAAGGGCTTTTTCTAGGCTGCCTTTTCGCCGTGTTGAATCGCGATCGATGCGGCTTATCGGTGTATCTGGAAATTCACCTGTTAAAAATTCTTCAATTTGTTCAGTGCCTTTACCGTTAGGGAATATTTGTGTACTCCCGCAATCAGGGCATTGATGGGGTACTGGATGTTGTTCACCGCAGTGGTGGCAAATCATCTGACCAATTGCTTTATGAAAGGTTGCGCTAGTGCTACAGCGCGTGCACTCACTTAACCAGCCACATTCATGGCAGATTAGCGTGGGCGAAAAACCACGGCGATTTAAAAACACCATGACTTGTTTGTTGCGCTTTAAGTGTTGGCGAATGGTTGCAAGGCTTGCATGTGCAATGCCTGCTTGATCTGGTTGGCCTTTCATATCAAGCAATTGAAATTTATTATCGGTACTGGTTTGTGCGCGCTGAGTAAGGCTTAGTAATTGATATTTATTATTAATCGCTTTATGCAATGTTTCTAGAGCTGGCGTAGCAGAGCCGAGTATGAGCGGTATCTTATGCTGAAAAGCGCGATACGCGGCTAAATCACGAGCGTGATAGCGTAAGGTGTCTTGTTGCTTGAAAGAGCTATCATGTTCTTCATCAACAATGATCATCCCAAGTTTTAAAAAAGGCAAAAAAATGCTCGAACGAGTACCAATTACGATTGCGCAGCTGGCTTTTTCACAAAACCGCCAGGTTTGCAGGCGTTCGTTATCGGTTAATGCTGAGTGCCATAGCATAATAGGCGTGTCGGGAAAGCGACGGCGAAACCGGTTGACTGTTTGTGGTGTTAGGCCAATTTCAGGCACTAAGACGAGTGCTTGTTCTGCGCGTTTTAACACCTCTTCAAGGCACTGTAGGTAAACCTCTGTTTTCCCGCTGCCGGTCACGCCTTCAAGTAAAAAACTATTAAAGCCAGTGCTTTGATTTATTGCTGTGCAGGCGACTGCTTGTTCTTTATTCAGCGTTGGTTTAGTACCGACTGTTGGTGCTTGCTGCTGCCACAAGTTGTCGTGCTCAATGCTTTGATTAATGAGCTCTTTGCTGATCAGACTATCAATGGTTTTTTTATTAAACCCTAACGCTTTTAATTCTGTTAAGGATGATTTACCTGATTGCGCTAATTGTTTAAGTAAATTTAATTGGCTTTTTGCTTTTAACGAAGGAAGTTTGGCACCTTTTTCAGTTAACGCGACCATAGAAATACTCGTTTTATCAGGGCAATGGCCTTGGCGTAGTGCACTTGGCAACGCTATATGGATTGTTTCACCTAGTGGGTAGCAATAATAACGAGCAGTAAATCGTAATAGATCTAGGTGGCTTGTGGTTAATATTGGCGCGTCGTCAATAACTTCAAAAATACTTTTTATTTTATTTAAAGGCACCTCGGTTGTGTCTTTAAGTGCTAAAACCACCGCAACCTTTCGTTGATTA
This sequence comes from Pseudoalteromonas neustonica, assembly GCF_001653135.1. Taxonomy (GTDB): domain Bacteria; phylum Pseudomonadota; class Gammaproteobacteria; order Enterobacterales; family Alteromonadaceae; genus Pseudoalteromonas; species Pseudoalteromonas neustonica. The sequence continues at coordinate 111,469 of NZ_BDDS01000009.1, read as the reverse complement.
CCAAAAGGGACTAATACGCGTGAGCCAACATGTAGCTGTGAATTCAACCCATCAAGTTGCTCAGGTAGGCGATAATCAAAGGTGCGATGTAATGGCACCTTTATAGCAACTTCAACAAAACTCATAACAACTCAAATAAAAGCAAGTAAGAGTGATAATGTACTAAAATTGCAGAAAAAAGCCTACCAGCAAATAGGCTGTTTATTTTTTTTGTTTATATTATTAGCAAATAATGTATTTAAAGCTTGTCGTAGGCAGGGTTGTTGCTTAGAATACGCGTCCTAATTATTTTGATTTTAACGACGTATGGTGCCAGACTTCGGGTTTGGAGAGCGATGCGGCCTTAACTAGAGGTTTCTATGAAAGAAGGTATTCACCCTAAGTACGAAGTAATTTCAGCATCTTGTTCATGCGGAAATAAGTTCGAAACTCGTTCTACTTTGTGTAAAGACATTCACCTAGACGTATGTTCTGCGTGTCACCCGTTTTACACTGGTAAGCAAAAGATTTTAGACACTGGTGGCCGTGTTGATCGCTTTAACAAGCGTTTCGGTGCACTTAGCAGCAAGTAATTATTGCTGTTGTGTCGGAAAAAGCACCTTAGGGTGCTTTTTTTATGCCTGCAATTTAATTAAAACTGGTTAGGGCGTGTGACCTTTCGTGATTAATTTTGCAGACTGTTTGGTATTTAAGCAAGGCAGCGCCTATAGTAGTGTGGTGTTCCCCACAAATAGGCGATAACGCAGTATAAATGCCAAACATGCGCTGCCCAAAGAGTTATTCCTTGGGGCGATTAACTCTTTGTTACCTACATGGGGGTAGGCAAGGGGCGTGAGCAGGACGCGGAAGCTTTGCTCGGTTTTTACTTAGCCCACTCGATTCCAAACCTCGCGCCGCGATTAAATCGCCCCTAGATTGAACAAATTTCAATCCACAAAGGACAACACGCCCAAGTATCAGCGGTTAAATTCACCCTTTTTTACCCCTGCCTAAAGTAACCATCATTTTTAGTTTTTATAGTGACTATAGCCACTAAATAACAGACAAACAGTTAGATTTTAACTATATTCAGTAATATATTTTGTTTAATTAATTGATGTTATGTTGATAAAAAGTCATTTAATGAGCCTAAATGACGCTAACGTCGTATATTTATATCTTTTATAGGGAATGTGTATTTTAGGTGTAATAAAGTACTATTTAGATGATTTTAGAACAGGTTTTTTGATGCTTTCTTGGCGTGTTATTGCTGGATTTTGAGGTTTTTTTACAAAACTGGTCGATAAAACGCATAAAATTAACAGATCTAGCTTATAACAGGATAGACCTGATATTGCTTGAATTTAATTGTAATATAGGTATCGTTCCAAGATACAGACTATAGAATAGAACTGCTTACTCTCACTTTTAACTTACTTGCAGGATAAAATCGCGTTATGTCAGACTTTCGTGAACAAGCTTTACATTACCATTCGCACCCCGTTCCAGGAAAAATCAGTGTTGAGCTTACTAAGCCAGCCGAAACCGTACAAGATCTCGCTCTAGCTTATAGCCCTGGTGTGGCTGAGCCTGTGCGTGAAATTGCCGCAGATCCAGCTAATGCTTATAAATATACTGGCAAAGGTAATATGGTTGCAGTAATTACCAATGGTACTGCTATTTTAGGCCTAGGTAATTTAGGACCTCTTGCTTCAAAACCAGTTATGGAAGGCAAAGCTTTGTTGTTTAAACGCTTTGCTGGCCTTGACTCAATTGATATTGAAGTAAAACACACAACCACAGAAGATTTCATCAATACCGTTGCAAATATTGCTGATACTTTTGGTGGTATCAACCTAGAAGATATTAAAGCCCCAGAGTGTTTTGAAATTGAAAAAGCATTGATTGAGCGCTGTAGTATTCCAGTGTTTCATGATGATCAACACGGTACAGCTATTGTAACTGCTGCGGGTATGATTAACGCACTTGAAGTGCAGGGTAAAAGCATTGAAGATGCGATTATCGTTTGTTTGGGTGCCGGTGCGGCCGCTGTTGCATGTATGGAGCTATTAATTAAGTGTGGCGCATTGCGTGAGCACATTTATATGCTTGATCGTAAAGGTGTTATTCATACGCGTCGTGATGACTTAAATGAATATAAACAGTTGTTTGCTAACAATACAGATAAGCGCACTTTGCAAGATGTTATTGCTGATGCTGATGTATTTGTTGGTGTATCAGGACCGAACCTGCTTGCACCGGAAGATCTTAAGCTGATGGCTGATAGGCCAGTTGTTTTTGCATGTTCAAACCCAGATCCAGAAATTGCACCTGCGCTTGCTCATGGTGCGCGCGATGATTTGATTATGGCAACGGGTCGTTCTGATTATCCAAATCAAGTAAATAACGTGTTGTGTTTCCCGTTTATTTTTCGTGGTGCATTAGACGTACGTGCGAGCAAAATAAATGATGAAATGAAAATTGCCGCCGTTGAGGCAATTCGCAGTATTACTAAAGAGCCAGTGCCTGCTGAAGTATTAAAAGCAGCAGGTGTTGATAAACTTGAATTTGGACCACAGTATATTATCCCTAAACCAATGGACCCGCGTTTATTACCGCGCATTGCAAAAGCAGTGGCGCAAGCGGCTATTGATTCAGGTGTTGCACAAATTGATATGCCTGAAAACTATATGGCGTAATAGGCACTATTTGGCAATAAAAAACCTCAATTCACTGAATTGAGGTTTTTTGTATCCAAATCATTGCCTGAAACAGGTGCACGTTATTTACAGGTGAAGATCAGTCTTCATTCAGGATAGGCACTTCTAAACCCATCTCTTGCATAATCTTTTTAACTTCTTCTGGTACTTTTTCTGGATTATCTTTACGTAAGTCTTCATCGTTTGGCAATGGTTGGCCAGTAAATGCGTGTAAAAATGCTTCGCAAAGTAATTCACTATTTGTTGCATGTCTAAGGTTATTAATTTGACGGCGAGTACGCTCATCAGTTAAAACCTTTAATACATTTAACGGGATCGAAACGGTGATCTTCTTAACTTGTTCTGATTTTTTCCCGTGTTCTGCATATGGGTGAATATATTCACCATTCCATTTAGCCATAAGATGTATCGTTGCCTCAGGTTGTTAATTGTTTGCGCGACCATTTTGTAGCGCAAAGATGCGGAAATTCTATCGTTTTAAAAAAGATAGTCAAATACTAGTTATTTAGCCATCTAGGGGTATAAATGTTTTGACTTCTTAAATTTGATCATCTAACCTTTTAGACGTCTAAACATCCAGTTAATATAGGTGACGGTATGAGCAAAAAAAATAAAGCGACAATCGCAGTACGTAATGGCATTGATGCTGATAAACATCACGGTGCTGTTGTGCCTCCTATCCACCTATCGACCACCTATTCATTTGCCGATTTTGATACTAAGCGCGAATATGATTATGGCCGTAGCGGTAATCCTAATCGTGATCTACTTGGCGAAACACTCGCAAAGCTTGAAGGCGGTGCCAAAGGCATTATAACTGCTACCGGCATGGCGGCAGTACATTTAGCAACACAATTACTAAATAGTGATGATACGTTAGTCATTCCACATGACTGTTATGGCGGCAGCTACCGTTTGTTTACTTCGCTTGAAAAGCGCGGCTTATTAAAATTAGTGGTTCTAGATTTAACAAACGCTGAAAACCATCAAAAAATACTTGAGATTAAACCTAAGCTAATTTGGATTGAAACACCAAGCAACCCAATTTTACGTTTAACTGATATTAAAGCGATTACGACAATTGCAAAGCAGTGCGGCGCTTTAGTTGGCGCAGATAACACGTTTTTATCACCGGCCTTACAAAACCCAATTGAATTTGGTGTTGATATTGTTGTGCATTCAACCACTAAATATATTAATGGCCACTCCGATGTTGTTGGCGGCGCTGTCATTGCAGCAACACAAGAGCTGGGTGACGAGCTTGCTTGGTGGGCAAATAATATTGGTATTACAGGTGCACCATTTGATAGTTATTTAACATTACGTGGCCTGCGGACTTTAAATGTACGTTTACGTCAGCACCAAGAAAATGCCTTTATCATTGCGCAATATTTAGAAAGTTCACCCTATGTGAGCCAAGTATATTACCCTGGTTTAGAATCTCATCCACAACATCAGTTAGCAAAACAACAACAACGTGGTTTTGGTGGCATGGTAAGTTTTGATATTGCTGGTGATGTAAATGATGCAGCAGCATTTTTAACGAGCCTAGAAGAATTCAGTTTAGCGGAATCGTTAGGCGGTGTAGAAAGCCTAATATGTCACCCTGCAACGATGACTCATGCTGGTATGGATGCAACAGCTCGCTTAGAGGCGGGTGTGGGTGATACGTTGATCAGAATTTCGGTGGGTATTGAAGATGTAAAAGACTTAGTTGCTGATTTAGAACGTGTGTTTAACAAAGTTAAGCCAGGCCAAGGTAATTGTAGTTCGACGACTACTAAGAGTAACTCGACGCAGCAAAGTACAGAGCAAACAAATTCATTCAAATTAACGCCTGCACATACGGCTTTGTGGTAATAGAAAATGGTAAATATAGTTCATAAATTTGGCGGTTCAAGCTTAAGCTCCGCGGAGCGTTATCAAGCCGTAGCAAATATTATTTTAGCACACACCGAAGCAGGTGACTGTGTCGTTGTGTCGGCAGCAGGTAAAACAACCAATACGTTGGTTAAGTTATGGCAAAGTTATCAGCAAGGTGATCAACAAGCCGTAAGTGATATTTTATTACAGCTTGATAATCATCAGCGTACTTTGATTGAGCAGCTATTAAGCCCAACAGCGCAATACGACGCAATTGATGTGTTAAAGCAAGAGTTAGCCTTAATAGCACAGCAAGCTCAACAGCAAAGCTTACAGGAAGCTTCATTGCTTGCTCACGGTGAAGTATGGTCAGCCCGTTTATTGGCTGCTTATTTACAGCAACTAGGACTTGAGGCGAAAGATATTGATGCGCGCCAGTTATTTACACTTAATGACGGGCAGTTGCTGCACCAAAAAAATCAACAAGCATGTGCAGACTTGGTTTCGGCTAACTGTATTAATGTTGTAACCGGTTTTATTGCGTCAGATTGTCAGGGCAATACGATTACTCTCGGGCGCAATGGCAGTGATTACAGTGCCACTTTATTAGGGAGTTACTGTCATGCTAATCAGGTGTCAATTTGGACCGACACGCAAGGTGTATTTAGTACTGATCCGCGTAAAGTTAAAAAAGCGCTTAAGTATTCTAAGGTCTGTCGTGGTCAAGCTAATTTACTTGCGCGTTTAGGTAACCCTGTTTTACATGCTAAGACGTTATCACCTTTGAAAAATACCGACATAAAACTAGTGGTACGCAGTAGTTATGATACGGATGCCAGTGCCACAGAAATTGTTAAAGAAGGTTACAGTAAAGCTAAACGGTTTATTACGACGTTGGAGAATATTGATTTACTGCGCATTGATCAGCTTCGTGCTGGTGAAGTGGGAGAGTTAAGTCAGTTAATTCAACATAGCCTGCATCATTTTATTCAAAATGGCGATACATACCTATTAGTACCAGCAGAAGCGACGCATCAAGTCGTCAGCCACCTGCAAGGGCGAGCTAATATTATAGAATCAAATTTACATGGTTGTGCGGTTGTTGCGCCACGCAATGATGTAACTCAGTTACTTGAGCAAGCAACGCAGGTGCTGAGTGAGCAAAGTTTAGCGCCGCGTTTTAGTCATCAAGATAATGATTATTTGCTACTGCTTACCGATCAATCTATTGATAGCGATGTACTTACATTACTGCATGACAAGTTAATAAATAAAGGTCAAGAGCTCGCGATCATTGTTGCTGGTATTGGTAATGTAGGTGAGGTATTTATTGATCAATTAAGTCAGCAGCTTAATCGCTTACAGCAGCATTTTAGTGTCAAGCTCGTTGGTTTATTGCGTTCACGTTCTATGTTATTTAGCCCAAGTGGTATAACACTTGAACAGTGGCAAACGCAATGGCAAAACGAGGCTGTAGACTACCAAGAAGCAGATCTGTTAGCACATATTGGTGAATTAGATTACGAACATAAAGTAGTGATTGATATTACAGCGAGTGAAGCGTTTAGTAAGCTTTACCCTGCGTTTGTTAATTTAGATTGTCATATGATTAGTGCTAATAAATATGCCGGTACAGCAAATAACGACTGGTATCAAAGTTTGCGTCAAAACTTAGCTGAGCGTAACTTATTGTGGCGTTATAACACCAGTGTGGGTGCCGGTTTACCGATTAACTTCGCATTAGCTGATTTACAAAACAGTGGCGATTGTATTACTCATATCGAAGGGGTTTTTTCGGGTACTTTATCTTGGTTGTGCAGTAGCTATGACGGTAGTGTAGCATTTTCAGATTTAGTATTAGAAGCGCAGAAGATGGGCTTTACTGAGCCTGATCCGCGCGAAGATTTATCTGGTCGCGATATGCAGCGCAAGTTGCTTATTTTAGCGCGTGAGCTTGGACTTACGCTTGAGTTAGATGATATCGCATTAACACCGTTAATGCCTACAGAGTTAGCACAAGGGGATTGGCAGTCATTCTTGGATAAAAAACATTTACTTGATAATTTTATTGCTGAAAAAGCGCAAGACGCGGCCAAAGATAATAAAGTACTGCGCTACACTGGCGCATTATCAATTCTTGATGGCAAAGTAACGGCTAAAGTTGGTTTAGCCTATGCAACACAAGGCGATGCACTTGCTAATTTAACACCAGGCGATAATATTTTTGTGATTAACAGCCAGTGGTATAGTGATAATGCGTTAGTTATTCAAGGCCCCGGCGCAGGTAAAGAAGTCACCGCTGCGGGTGTGCATTCTGATTTATATTGGTTAGTACAAAACTTAAAGTGATGCCAAGTTAAGTTATGAGAAACATAACAAAAAAGCGCCAAGTTGGCGCTTTTTTAGTTTAAAAGAGACTATATTCTGTTTAAAATAGCTCTTCTTCCGTTTTCGTGTCTTCTTCAAATATATTTTCTACATCTTGCAGTACATATTTAGTAGGTGCAGTACCTTTATCAAAATATTCAAAGCGGCTAGTGTAGTCATTCTTTTTACTTAATAGTCCTGTTGCTAAGTCGATACGTACCGATACTAGATCTTCAGGCGGTTCGATCGGCGCCTCAGGCTTACCATCAAGCGCTACACGCATAAAATCAACCCATGCAGGCTGTGCTGTTTTTGCACCAGACTCAGCACCGGAGATTTGAGCACTGGATAAGTTATTGTTGTAAGTTGAGCGTCCAAGTGGATTGCCTGGATTATCAAAACCTACCCAAACGGTTGTTAATACGTTTCGATTGAAACCACTAAACCAAGTATCAACAGAGTCATTGGTTGTACCAGTTTTGCCAGATAAATCGCGTCGATCTAATGCTTGTGCGCGCCAACCTGTACCACTCCAGCCTGTTTTATGACTCCAACTGCCACCACCCCATATAGCGCTGTTCATAGCGTCAGCAACTAAGAATGCATTTTGTTTAGAAATGATACGCGGAGCACAGCGAGGGAGGGTGGGTATATCTGCGTTATTTTGTTCGTGTTGATTTAATTGTGTCGTTGTTAACGTTTGATCTGCAAATAGCTCATTTTCTATAGCATCACAGGTTAACAAAGGCTCAGTTTTAAATAGTATTTCACCAGTAAAGTCTTGGATTTCGCTTATAAAATAGGGTGAAATCAAATGGCCACCGTTTGCAAATGCACTCATACCACGGGCAAGTTCTATCGGTGTTATTGAAGCACTGCCTAATGCCAAAGATTCACTGCGATTGATATCTGTATTTTGAAAACCAAACTTAAGTAAATGATCCGCTGTACGCTGCAAACCAACACCACGTAATAAACGCACTGAAATAACGTTTTTAGATTGTGCTAAGGCGCGGCGAATACGAATAGGACCATTATATATCGCAGGGCTATTTTTAGGTCGCCATGCAACACCTAGGCTTTTATCCCACTGATTAATTGGCGCATCGTTTAAAATTGAGGCCAGCGTATAACCACTGTCAAGCGCAGCAGAGTAAATGAAAGGTTTAATATTTGAGCCGACTTGTCGCTTTGCTTGAACTGCACGATTATATTGGCTTTGTTCAAAGCTATAGCCGCCGACAATGGCCTTAATTCGGCCATCATTAGGGTCTAAAGACACTAATGCACTTGATGCTTCAGGAAGTTGGCTAAGTACATAGCTATTGTCTTTATTTTTGCGAAGCCAAATTTGCGCGCCTGGGTTGAATATATCGCTTACTTTTTTAGGCGGAAAACTTTGGCGGTAGCGCGTAATGTATTTACGCGCCCATTTTAAACCATCCCAATCAAGCGTCACTTGTTCGCCATTTTTGAGTAACGCAGTTGCTGTTTTTTCATCAACGCTCAGTACGGCTGCTGCCAGTAATGGGCCAATTTCCTTTACTGATTTGAGTTTATCTATAATATCAGCGTGGCTTAATGCGGTTTGAGTCTCAAAATCCCACAGTAACTGCGTTATACCTCGGTAGCCGTGGCGCATATCGTAAGCATGTAAATTATCAACAATTGCTGTTTGAGCTGCTTTTTGTACATCAGACTCAACGCTGGTATAAACTTTAAAACCAGTGTTGTAAGCGCGTTCATAGCCATAGCGTTCGACCATTTCTGCGCGTACCATTTCAGAGATGTAAGGTGCGTATAACTCAATCTCAGCACCATGGAAACGGGCTGTAATTGGCTCGTTAATCGTACTTTCGTAGAGTTCACGCGTTATGTGTTTTTCATCAAGCATTCGGCCAAGTACAACGTTTCGTCGAGCTTTAGCACGTTCAGGATTACGAATAGGGTTTAAGGCAGAAGGGGCTTTTGGTAAACCTGCTAGCATCGCCATTTGTGCTAAAGTTAATTCCTTCAGTTCTTTTCCGTAGTATACTTGAGCTGCAGCACCAATACCGAAAGCACGATTGCCTAACTCAATCTTATTAAGATACAAAGCAAGTATTTCATCTTTGGTTAGTAAGTTCTCAATATGCAGTGCAATGAAGATTTCTTTAACTTTACGAATATAGGCTTTTTCTCTTGTTAAGAAAAAGTTACGAGCAAGCTGCATTGTAATAGTACTTGCGCCTTGTTTTTTCTCGCCAGTTGAAACAAGCACTAGCGCTGAGCGTACGATACCGATAGGATCAATGCCTATATGATCGTAAAAACGGGAGTCCTCAGTAGCCAAAAGTGCGTCAATTAATGGTTGAGGGATCTCATCTATCGTAACGGGAATACGTCGTTTTTCACCAAATTGGTTGATGAGCAGCCCGTCGCGAGAAAAAACTTGCATCGGTGTTTGCAGTTGTACATCTTTTAAAACTTGCACACTGGGGATGTCAGATTTAACGTAATAATAAAGGCTTAGTAAAGTAATAAGCCCAAGAAATGTGCAAATGATAAAAAATTGTAAAGTTCGTTTGAATAAAATCACGTATATTTTCCCGAAATGGACTCCCAATTAGAATCGTAGACTGATAGTATATATTGATTAAAAAATGAATAATATTTTTTCAGACAAAAATTATAACTTGTTTATTATTAAAACAAAGGCAAAGTTGCAAACATGTTAAGCCAATTCTTTAATAAGTCGTCATCTGTGATGATAGGGATAGACATCGGTTCACACGCTATCAAAGCGGTGTTACTGAATGAAACGGACAGTGGCTATCGGCTAGAGGCGTTAGCAATTGAGCCCATGCCCAAAGGCGCAATGTCCGAACGTAGCATTCAAGATATTGAAGCTATTGGGAACATTATAAATAAATTAAAACGTAAATTGCCTAAGACGGTTCAATTTGCGGCGGTTGCAGTATCTGGGCAAACCGTTATCACGAAAGTGATTTTTATGGATGTTACGCTCAGTGATGCCGAACTGGAATCACAGATAGAAATAGAAGCAGATAGCCTTATTCCCTATCCACTTGATGAAGTTAGCCTTGATTTTGAAAAACTGGCAACTAATGAAGCGGACCCATCAAAAATGAACGTATTGCTTTCAGCAGCTCGAACAGAGAGTGTTGAAGCGAGGGTTGGTGCTCTGGAGACCGCAGGTTTGATTGCCAAGGTTGTAGATGTTGAAAGCTACGCGTTAAGCCGTGCTATGGACGTTTATTATCAACAACTACCAAGTGATGCATTTAACAAATGTGTTGCTGTGGTTGATATAGGTGCAGTGTTGATGTTGGTCAGCGTGGTGCTCGGCGGTGAAACAATCTATACACGAGACCAGGTTTTTGGTGGTGATCAATACACAAATAGTATTGTAGCTTACTATAACAAAAGCTTTGATGAGGCCGAGATAGGTAAAACAACGGGGGATTTACCACCTAATTATACCTTTGAGGTTCTAGCGCCTTTTCAAACTTCGTTGTTACAGCAAGTTCGACGTGCTGTACAAATGTTTTTAACCACCAGTGGCAAAGATCAAATAGATTACATTGTTTTGACTGGTGGCACAGCCATGATAGATGGTCTTGATAGATTGTTAATTGAAGAGTTAGGTATACATACTATTGTTGCTGAGCCTTTTGAGAATATGGATGTTTCACCTAAGGTTGACCGCAATGTGCTCAAGCGTCATCGTACGCAGTTTGCAATTGCAACAGGACTGGCATTAAGGAGTTTTTCATCATGCCACATATAAATCTGCTGCCATGGCGTGAACAGCAACGAAAGCAATCACAAAACAAGTTTGCTACGATCTTATTTTTGGTGGTGTTTGTGAGCTTTTTGAGCATGTATATGCTGAGCACGTATTATGGCAATCTTAGAGATGGTCAAAATATTAAGAATAATTATTTAAGTACTGAAATAACTCAGTTAGACATGCGGATTCGTGAAATACGAGAGTTAGATAAAAAGAAAGAAAGCTTGCAGCAGCGTATGCGACTAATTGAAGAGTTGCAGAGTAACCGAAATCTTGGCACCCAAATTATGGATGAAGTTGCCAAAATTGTACCAGCCGGAGTTTATCTAACGAAGTTAGAGCGCCGCGGTAATACAATTCATGTGGTTGGGCGTAGTGAATCTAATAATCGTCTATCGACCATGCTACGCGAAGTGCAAGGCTCCTATTTATTAGAAAAGCCCACCATGCAAGGTATTGTTGCGGGTGAAACGTCATCACGTCTGTTGAGTGATTTTAATATGGAATTTTATGTAAAAGCCTTTGATAAAATTGGAGAGGTTAAGCAATGAGCCTTGATATCAAAGCATTGACAGAAATCGAATGGAATGAGATCGAATTAGAAAATATTGGTGATTGGCCAATTGTAGTGAAAATAATTTGCTGTGCATTTATTGCTGCCTTAGTCTTGTTTTTTAGCTACAGCTTATTGGTTTCTGATGAGATTGACAGTTATCATAGCTCTGTTTCGCAAGAAGTTGAGCTACGAAGCACTTATCGTGTTAAGTACGCTGTAGCCAGCAATTTAGAAATTTATCGCCAACAAATGGTTGAAATGGAAGAGAAGTTCTCTCTACTTTTAAAGCGATTACCCACCTCGAATGAAACGCCTGGTTTGCTAGATGACTTATCATATGTAGGCACTACAAGTGGTTTAACCTTTTTAAAAATTGGTTGGCTACCAGAAGTTGAAAAAGAATTTTATACCGAGTTACCGATTAAAATTGAAGTGGTAGGGACTTATCATGAATTTGGAGACTTTGTCGGAAAGGTAGCTCAACTGCCGCGTATTGTAAGCCTGCATGACTTTTCTGTTAATAGTTTTAGCTCAGGAAAGCTAATATTTAGTGTTGTAGCGAAAACATACCGCTACGAGAGTGAACCCAAAAAAGTAGGGGCTAAAAAATGAAAAAGTTAGCGCTTATCTTTTTTGCCACCGCACTGATCACAGCATGTAATGATGATACCTCTGAACAAAAAGAGTTTATTGATCAGGTTAAAGCCAGTACAACGCCAAAAGTTGAGGCAATCCCTAAGCTAATTCAGTTTGAGCATTTTGAATATAACTCGCGACAACTACGTAGTCCTTTTGTTGCACCACAGCCTGAAATTATTCAAAATAATATGATACAAGTAAAAAACTGCCTACACCCAGATCCAAAGCGTATGCGTGAACCTTTAGAAAAATACCCTTTGGATAATTTAGCGATGAAAGGAACATTAGGGTCAAGTGGTGAAATGTGGGCATTAATAAGAGCCGCAGACGAAACCCTGCATAGAGTGACTGTTGGGGATTATTTAGGTTTGTATCATGGCGAAGTTCAAAATGTTAAAAGTGATTTTATAGAATTGTTAGAATTAATTCCCGATGGGTCTGGTTGTTGGAAAGAGCGCCTGACGAAGCTTGAAATGTTAGAGGCGCCAAAGAATGACGCGAGTTAAAAATCAAAAAGGTAAAAATAAAATGTATAAGGGAGTATCTTGGAGTCGTCGCATTCATCATGTCATGTTTGTTGTTGTAGCCCTGTTTATAACACAGTCAGCGATCGCAGCACCGCTGTTATATGATATTCGTTATAATCCTTTATTAGCTGGAGAAACGGAATTACAGCTAGTATTTGACGAAGAGTTAAAACAAGCACCTAAAGTTCAGGTGTTTAATAACCCAGCTCGCATTGAAATGCGTTTTAACGCAATGGATGTTGACGATGATCTTGGTGACGTGCAAATCAACCAGTCAGGTATAGTGAAAGTTAGCAGTGTTGCCACTGATGGTAATTTAGTTGTTACTGTTCACTTAGAGCGATTAAAAATTTATCAAACTAAAGTAAAAGATAACCTTTTATCACTGCATGTTTCAGATAACCCTTTAGCAATAGAGGCGACTCCAGAAGGTGAGGCTAGTGACGCCAATGGCAGTTATATAAACAGTATTCAATCGATTGATTTTCGCCGTGGCGAAAAAGGAGAGGCGCGCGTTCTTGTCTTCTTAAAGGATACTCAAGCGGCTATTGATGTACATGAAAGTGGTGGTAAGATTATTGTAGACTTCCATCATACAGATATTCTCGATGAGCTTTTGTATGAATTGGATGTGCTTGATTTTGGTACGGTCGTCAGCTCAATTGAGACATTTAAAGAAGGTAGTGTAAGTAGAATGGTGGTTGCACCTAATGCAGCTTTTAAATTTACTTATCAGCAAATAGAAAACATTCTTACTTTAAGTGTAGAAAAAGATAATACTCAACGTTCATATTTAGATGGTGGCAAGGAATATCAGGGTCGTCCTATGACTCTAAATTTTCAAGACATCTCAGTACGCGCCGTTTTGCAAATTATTGCAGGGTACAACGACTTTAACTTGGTAACGAGTGATTCTGTTGAGGGAAATATTACTTTGCGCTTAGATGGCGTTGCCTGGGATCAAGCCTTAGATGTAGTCTTAAGAGTTAAGGGCCTAGATAAGCGTATGGATGGTTCAATCTTAATGGTTGCTCCATCAGAGGAATTTGCAGAGCGTGAAGCGAAAGAGCTTAAAGCAAAGCAACAAGTTGAAGAGTTAGAGCCGTTATACAGTGAGTACATTCGTTTAAATTATGCAAAAGCAGAAGAGTTTGCTGATTTATTAAAAACGGATACTAACAGTATTATAAGTCAGCGCGGCAGTGTATCTGTTGATAAGCGTACTAATACGCTTCTAATTAAAGATACGGTTGGTAGTATTGAAAGTATTCGCCGAATGGTTGAAACGCTAGATATCCCAGTAAGACAGGTTTTAATAGAATCTCGTATGGTAACAGTGCGTGATAATGTAAAAGAAGATTTGGGTATTCGTTGGGGATTCAGTGATCAGCAAGGCAGTGATGGTATTTCAGGGACTTTAGAAGGCGCTAATACAATTTCTAATGGCACAATACCAGGTGTATCCGATCGCTTAAATATCAACTTACCTATTGCGAACCCAGCGGGCAGTATTGGTATGCACGTTGCTAAACTGGCAAATGGTACTTTGATAGATTTAGAGTTAACGGCGTTGGAAGAAGAGAATCGCGGTGAGATTATCGCAAGTCCACGTATTACGACTGCAAACCAACAAAAAGCGAGGATTGAACAAGGTACTGAAATACCTTATGTCGAATCAGCTTCAAGTGGTGCAACAACCGTAACATTTAAAAAGGCAGTACTAAGTCTCGAGGTGACGCCTCACATCACACCAGATAATAAAGTGATACTCGATTTAGTAATTACCCAAGATACACGTGGTGATACAGTACAGACGGGAACAGGCCAAGCGGTTGCTATTGATACACAGCAAATTAAAACGCAAGTATTGGTAGAAAATGGCCAAACAATTGTACTGGGTGGAATATTCCAACAACAAATCATTAATTCAACCAAAAAGGTACCATTATTGGGCGATATTCCTTATTTAGGCGTATTGTTTAGAAGTACCAGTGAGTTTAATGAGAAAAAAGAGTTGTTGATATTTGTAACACCTAAGATTCAAGTTGATTAATTTCGCTCTCGACTTGTGTTAGTTTAATATTTTTGTAGCGTTTTATTTTTTAGTTGGTGCGTACTTAAATACTCACCAACTTGGATTTTAAACGGCTATAATATGAGAATGTTTTTACCCATATTGAAATGTAAATGTGGGTAAAAATAGAGAGAATGGTGGAAATATTGTGTTATTAAGCCATAGAAAAGTTATGGCTTAGGTATCACACCACAATAAAAGCACTTTGGGTTGGATGTTTTTTGACCGCAAAATGTTAGCCGAACCTATTTTTGGTCGGTTTTTTCTTAATCAATGAGCATTTATTCACTTTAATTGCTCGTTAGTTGGCTTTTTGTTCTATTTGACTTGAAATACCTAATCAATTACTGAGATAATCCCCTCCTTAATTTTGGGGCCAGGTCGTTAGGCGGGGTTTTATTTCAAATTTTAGAGTTCGTTTGTACTAAAAGATATGGCTGAGAAACGTAATATATTTCTAGTTGGTCCTATGGGGGCTGGCAAAAGCACAATTGGTCGTCACATTGCTGACCAATTGCACCTTGAATTTGTCGATTCTGATCAAGAAATCGAACGCCGTACCGGTGCAGATATTGCCTGGGTGTTCGATCTTGAAGGTGAAGAAGGCTTTCGACTTCGTGAAGAAGGCGTCATTGGTGACTTAACCGAAATGCAAGGTATTGTACTTGCTACTGGTGGTGGTTCCGTGATGAGTAAAGAAGTTCGAAATAAGCTTTCGGCTCGAGGTATCGTTGTATACCTAGAGACACCTATCGAAAAGCAAGTTGCACGCACGCAGCGCGACAAGCGTCGCCCATTACTGCAAACAGAAGAAGCACCTCGTGATGTATTAGAGCGCTTAGCTGAAGAACGCGAACCGTTATATAAAGAAGTTGCTGATTTTACTGTACGCACTGATGAGCAAAGCGCTAAAGTTGTTGCTAATCAAATCATTGAGAAATTAGATTTTTAAATACCAATAAGAAAGGATGCTAGCGATGCTTGAATTAACTGTTAATTTAGACGAGCGAAGTTATCCTATCTATATTGGTCAATCTGCACTTCAACAGACTGACAGGCTACTTCATCATATTGGTGATTGTCGACCTATCATTATCACTAATGACACCATTGCACCTTTATACTTAAGTGATGCAATGGCGTTATTAGCTGATTTCAATCCGCTAAATTTTATAATTCCAGATGGTGAGCAATATAAATCACTAGAATGGTTTGAGAAAATTTCAGCATTCCTACTTGAAAATAATTGTGGCAGAGATACCTGTTTAATCGCTCTTGGTGGTGGTGTTATAGGTGATCTTACTGGCTTTGTTGCTGCGTGTTATCAACGCGGTGTTCCGTTTATTCAAGTACCAACTACATTACTATCGCAAGTTGATTCATCAGTTGGCGGTAAGACAGCGGTTAACCATCCTTTGGGTAAAAACATGATTGGGGCATTTTATCAGCCACAAGCTGTGTTTATCGATACTAAATCATTGCATACACTCCCTGCTCGTGAATTTGCAGCCGGTATGGCTGAAGTCATAAAATATGGTTTAATTTACGATACTGAGCTATTTGGTTTTTTAGAGAACAATGTTGCTCAGTTACAAGCTTTGGATGAAGAAACAATTCAGCATGTTATTTTTCGTTGTTGTGAAATCAAAGCGTTAATAGTTACACAAGATGAAAAAGAAGCAGGTCTGCGGGCTTTACTTAATTTGGGTCATACATTTGCTCATGCAATTGAAGCTCAAATGGGGTACGGACAGTGGCTACATGGCGAAGCTGTAGCGACAGGTATGGTATTAGCTGTGCAACTTGCACATACGCGAGGTGATTTAACCGAGCAAGAAGTGACAAGAGTGTGTGACTTGATTACCAAGTATAATTTACCAGTTGTGATCCCTGAGATTATGACTAGTGAGCACTTTTTGCATCATATGCGTAAAGATAAAAAGAATAAAAAAGGGACTATTCGTTTTATTTTACCTACTCAATTTGGCCAATGTGCATTGGTTGATGATGTCTCAGATCAGCAAGTCCGAGATTTAATAGGGCGCTAATGCAATCGCAAATTTTACCAAGCCGTGCGGCTTTGGTTGATCGTATTGCCCTTCAGTTTGAATACGGGCAAAGTCTTATTGCTCTGCTAGGCTCTTCAGGGCTTGGTAAAAGTTACCTTCTAGAAACCTTCATTACAGATAAATATAGCGACTTTAATAAAGCATTTGTTCAGCTATCGGCTCGAATGACCGACGTTCAATTAATGGGTGAATTACTTGAACAGAGCTTTCGTGCACCATTAATAGATCAAAACCTTAGTTTGTCAGAGAATTTTTATCAGCTTGCGAAGCAGCAAAATTGTGGTGCGTGTTTATGGGTTCTCGATGGTGGAAGACACCTGTCAGATGAAATGGCTGAAGAGTTAGTTAAACTTGCAAAGCAAAGTCCCACTACGTTGTATATCTTAGTTGCCACACAGGTTGTGGCACAATTTAGTAGTAGTGTAGAAATTCACCTTGAAGCGTTATCAATTGCTGAAAGTAAGCAGCTTATGAGCTGGTATTTTAAAGATCTCCCGATAAATGAAGATCCTGTTTTTCAAACTTTTTTGCATGAAACTCACGGTAATCCTAGTTTACTCTTAGCTTGGGAGCCGACCCTGCATAGCGCAAAAGTTGAACCAAAAGCGAAGCCATCATGGCCAATTCATTTAGTAACATTAATGCTGATTATTATGTTATTGATTATTGGTTTTTTATACCAGTCAGATATGACCCGTTGGTGGAAAGACGTTTATCAGGTGCAGCCTGAGCAAGCAATTCCTACCGCATTAAGTGTTAACACGTTTAAATCAGGTGCTGAGGATAGACAGAACACAGATGTAATTACATTGGCCGATAATACGGATAGTGAGCAGTTGCTTGTAGATGAAAGTATTGAAACAAAGAGTAGTAAAGTTAATGCTATCGCCAACGATACACCAATTGAGCTTGATGCAATTGAGTCACCCTCTGCCACTCATAAAAATAACGTAGCGGCTATTTTAGATAGTTTAGCCATAAGTGAGCAAAAGAAAGATCCAGTAAATATTGTTGAACAACCAAGCAAGGTAATCGACGTTTCGATTGCAGAATTACCAGCAGATAATGCGTGGTATTTATCACAAACGGACAACAATGTAGTTATTCAATTATTAGCCGTTACTCAGCAGTCTGTTAGTGAGCAATTTATTGCCCAACAGCAATTACAAGCAAATGCTAAAGTGTACCAAACATGGCGTAATGAAAAGCTGTGGTGGGTTGTCACCTATGGTAATTATCCAAGTATGCAAGCAGCGCGCGCTGTGTTACCAAGCCTACCCGAGCAAGTTCGTAAAAATCAGCCTTTTTATAAAAAAATTGCCAAAATAAAACAAGAAATTGCATTACTAGATCAGTAAATTAGTACTGATTAGTGTAAAATTGCGATACACACGTTTGAAGTAAAGAGCCGATGCAGAAAAAGACCAGAGCCTTCCTTAAATGGGCCGGCGGAAAATACAGCTTAGTTGAAGATATTAGTGCCCGTTTGAATCTAGCGAGCAAGCATGCTGACACATTAGTTGAACCGTTTGTGGGTGCTGGTTCAGTATTTTTAAATACTGATTTTAAGCATTATATTTTAAATGATATAAATGCTGATCTGATCAATCTTTATAACGAATTAAAAAGTTCGCCAGATGAATTTATAAGTGATGCAAAAAAACTGTTTGTAGATCTTAATAACCATGCTGATGCTTACTATGATTACCGTGTGCAGTTTAATCAAAGTAATGACATTTATGAGCGTGCTATTTTATTTTTGTACATGAATCGTCATGGCTACAATGGTTTGTGTCGTTATAATCTGAAGGGAATTTTTAATGTTCCATTTGGTAAGTATAAACGTCCTTATTTTCCTGAAAAAGAAATGTACTTTTTTGCTGAGAAAGCGCAGCAAGCCACATTTACCTGTCTAGGTTATGATGATGTGTTTAAGTTAGTACCCAGCAATGCGGTAATTTACTGCGATCCACCGTATGTGCCTTTAAGTAAAACAGCGTCATTTACCTCTTATGCTAAAGGGGGCTTTAATTTAGATGATCAAGCGAACTTAGCGAACTTAGCTGAGCAAGCAGCCTTTGAGCAAAAGACACCGGTATTGATTTCGAACCATGATACTGTCTGGACGCGAAAAATATACAGTCAAGCAACGCTGAATGAAATTCAAGTAAAGCGGACTATCAGCCCAAAAGGTGGTTCACGCAATAAAGTAAATGAACTAATGGCTATGTATTTAGCACCCAAGTCACCACGCCATAAATAGCGGCTACAAAAAATACAAATAAAACAATAGCGATGAGAATAATACTCAATGGGGAGTGTTGTTTGAAGTCAGATTGGCGCTTTTTTTCAGATTGCACACCAAAAAAAGCCGCTACGACACTTTGTAGAGCATCGAGTAGTTGTCGCATTTAATTAAAAGTTCGGGCTAAGTGAGCGTGCTTTTTTTGGTTCATCTGAGCTGGTAAGCAATTCTAATAAATCTAAGTAATGAAATTGTGCACTACGGCTGTCGCCAGTGATCCAAGACATCCAACTAGACTCTTGTTCAAGGTGCATACAGTGAACAGGTACGACAGAGATAACCTCTGCATTGTTTTGGCAATGATTGGCAGCGATGATTACATCATCATTTTGAGAAAAATAGGTTACTGTTAAAGTAGTGACAACAGTAGCAATTAAGATCCCAGTTTTAAAAGCACGCATTTTATCTAACCCAAAGTGGTATGACTTACCCAAGCATACATAAAGAATGCTTAAATAACAACCTTAATTTATACTTAACAAATATAAATGTTTAATATAATTAATAGCTTAAGGTAAATGTAATGTTTTAAAAAAGTTGTTTTTTAATTGCTCTTTAGATATCTGCAATAGAGCATATGTTCT
Source organism: Pseudoalteromonas neustonica (assembly GCF_001653135.1). GTDB lineage: Bacteria > Pseudomonadota > Gammaproteobacteria > Enterobacterales > Alteromonadaceae > Pseudoalteromonas > Pseudoalteromonas neustonica. The sequence goes on along the minus strand of NZ_BDDS01000009.1, from coordinate 91,993 downwards.
ATATTGGGATGATCCTTGGGGATCTTCGCTATTTGGGTTACATTAGGCACATACATGCAATTTAGGCTGTGACTCATAAAGAGTTAGCCACAATCGAATCTATGGGTTTGTTTATGTTAGATACTTTGCCAAAATATTTAATCGCTCCGTCAATTTTATCAGCTGATTTTGCGCGATTAGGAGAAGATGTTGATCGTGTTTTAGCCGCAGGTGCGGACGTGGTCCATTTTGATGTCATGGATAACCATTATGTGCCAAACTTAACCATCGGCCCTATGGTTTGCAAGGCGTTGAGAGATTACGGTATTACAGCGCCAATTGATGTGCATCTAATGGTAAAGCCGGTAGATAGCTTGATCCCGCAATTTGCCGAAGCTGGCGCATCCATTATTACTTTTCATCCAGAAGCAAGTGAGCATATAGATCGCACTTTACAGTTGATCAAAGATCACGGCTGTCAAGCGGGCTTAGTATTCAACCCAGCTACGAGCTTAAGCTATTTAGAGCATGTGATTGACAAACTCGATGTGATCTTACTTATGTCGGTTAATCCAGGGTTTGGCGGACAGAGTTTTATTCCTCATACTTTGGAAAAGTTACGCCAAGCACGAAAAATTATTGATGATTCAGGCCGTGCAATTCGTTTAGAAGTTGATGGTGGTATTAAAGTCGATAATATTGGTGCTGCTGCAGAAGCTGGTGCTGATATGTTTGTTGCGGGCTCTGCAATTTTTAATCAGCCAGATTATAAAGTGGTTATTGATCAAATGCGTGAGCAATTACAGGTTGTTAAATAATGAAATATGAAGCCGCTTTGTTTGATCTAGACGGCACCCTTGTCGATAGTGTGTATGATTTATATATAGCGATGAATCTGACTTTATCTGACTTAGCTTTTCCGATTGTAAGCCAGCGTTTAGTCGAAAGTTGGGTGGGTAATGGCATTGATGTTTTGGTTAAACGAGGCTTAAGTGGCGATATGCAAATAAGTGAGCATTTAGACTCAGCGCTTGCAGATAAAGCGATTGCACTTTTCTATGGTCACTATGAACAGCAGGTCGGCGAGTACAGCGTATTATATCAACATGTAGAAACAGGTCTGGCGGCATTACGCGGTATGCCAAAAGCGTTAATCACTAATAAAGCACGACGCTTCACTGAAAAGCTACTTGATAAGTTGGCTTTAACAAGTCATTTTGATGTAATAGTATGTGGTGATGATATGGCTAAAAAGCCGTCACCTGAGCCACTGTTGTTTGCTTGTCAGCAATTAAATGTACAAGCGAGCCAAGCAATTATGATCGGTGACTCAAAAAGTGATATTTTAGCGGCGCAAGCAGCCAGGATAGACGTGATTGCGTTGACTTATGGTTATAACCAAGGGGAGAGTTTAAGTGATTATAATCCGCAGTACCTCTGCGGTACATTCTTAGATATACTACCGGTGCTTAATCAGCGGTAAACGACATTTAATTTTAGTATTTTAATTTTAGCAATATAAAGGAACATCATGAGTAAACCAGTAGTGTTAAGTGGCATTCAGCCAACCGGTGGTATGACAATAGGCAACTATGTTGGCGCTATTAACCAGTGGCTTAAGCTACAGGAAGACCACGAAAGTTACTTTATGCTGGTTGACTTGCATGCGATAACAGTACGCCAAGATCCAAAGTTGCTTCGGTCACGTGTATTAGATGGCATCGCGCTTTATGCCGCATGTGGTATTGATCCAGAAAAAGCCGCGTTATTTGTGCAATCACAAGTGCCAGAGCATGCACAATTAGGTTGGGTATTAAATTGTTATGCGCAAATGGGCGAGCTGAATCGCATGACCCAGTTTAAAGATAAATCATCAAAGCATGCTAACAATGTGAACGTTGGTTTATTTGCTTATCCGGTATTACAGGCCGCTGATATTTTGCTTTATCAAGCAGATCAAGTACCAGTGGGAGATGATCAAAAACAGCATTTAGAACTTACGCGTGATATCGCGACACGTTTTAATAATTTATACGGCGATGTGTTCACAGTTCCTGAACCTTATATCCCTGAGTTCGGCGCGCGTGTAATGAGCTTACAAGATCCACTTAAAAAAATGTCTAAATCTGATGAAAATCCAAATGGTTACATCATGTTGTTAGATGAACCGAAAAAGATCGAGAAAAAGCTGAAAAAAGCAGTAACTGATTCAGACGAGCAGGCACGTATTTATTTTGATCGTACTGAAAAACCAGGTGTATCTAATTTACTTACTCTTATGTCAGTAGCAACTAAACGTTCAATTGAAGAGTTAGTGCCAGAGTACGAAGATAAAATGTATGGTCATCTGAAAAAAGACACCGCTGATGCTGTTGTTAGCATGATTGAGCCAATTCAAGCGCGCTTTAAAGAAATTCGTGAAGATCAAACATTGCTTGATAACATCATGAGGACAGGAGCCGAAAAAGCCAGCGCACGTGCAGAGGTAACGTTAAAGGCAGTTTACAATGCACTAGGATTTATACCACGCCCGTAATCTCGCTTTAGTCGATAAAAAACCGCTTTCGAATACTATTTCGAAAGCGGTTTTTTATTTTTAAGCAAATCGTATTCTATCTACACTAACATATTGGCTGTGTAGCTTTTATTAAACAGCATTATAGGTTATCGAGCTTATCTGATAATTCTTTGTTTATTTTTTTGTGTATGTCGCTCATTGATTTTTCTAAGCTCATATCTAGTTTTGTACTTAAGCTGCTTTGAAATGCTTGTTCTTTTGTATGTGAGTATTGTGTTATCGATTTAGGGAGGTGAGCACTGCTAAGTTGTTGCATTACTAACTCAGGCTTACCCGCCGCCATTGTCGCAGATGAAGTAAATGCCGCCGTGATAATTAATGCTGATAGTGTTTTTTTGATTAAATTTTTCATAATAGAATCCTATTGTTTATTTAATATATAAGAGCAAAAGTTAACTGCGAATAGTTTAGCGGTTAGGTTTGCTGTTGACGGTGATAAGAATAGCGCTAGGATTTACTAAAGTCGCTTATCTAGATATAAGCAATTAATTGATAAGGTTCTTTGTTTTATTATCATTTAAAATCATGGCGTTACTTTTAAATGTTATATTTATAGATAAGGTTTCACTACATAATTTCTCGTCCCTGTGCTAGGGTTGCAGCATACAAAAAAAGAAATAATGATTATGAATTATCAAATCGGACCTTGGCAATTTATTGAAAGTCGCTGTGTTGTCGTTGCAGAAAATATAGAACGAGAATTAGATCCGTTACTGGTTAAATTACTCATGCACTTTATTAGTAAGCCGCAACAAATTATTGCTCGCCAAGAGCTGGTTGAGCAGGTATGGCGGCAAAGTTTTGTTGATGATAATGCCATCAACCGCGCTATTTCAGAGCTTCGTAAGCAACTATCTCACCCTGTAGAAAAAGCACCTTTATTAAAAACTCACTATCGTAAAGGCTATAGCTTGAGCGTTGCGGTGACATTGTTAACGGCAACGGAATTAACGACAACTGAGCAAGCGAAAATAGGGCTGCCCTCAAAAACAGCTATAAAGGAGTCCTTAGATAGCAAAAACGTAGGATCCACGGTTATAGAAACGCTTACTGAGCACAATAATCTAGAATCACTTGATGTTGTGAAGTCGAATAAAAGTAAGCAATACGGCCTGTATGGCTTGGTGTTAATTATCTTCTTTACTCTTACCGTTATAGGCTGGTTTGTAATACAAAAGCCAGTTAAATCAGAGGATATAGCGCAATTTAGTGTGATTAACACCAACACAAAAATCACCCCAAGTACTTGGAATATAGGGGCGGAATCAGTGCCTTTACTGTCCTTTGATAAGCAGTTTTTAGGTTACAGCAATAGCGATATGATGACTCAGCAATCTCGCGCATATGTGAAGCGGATAACGGATCAACGAGAAATCCAACTTGATTACAAAGATTACGATGTGTCTATATTATCCTGGCAGCATAAGCAGCACAGTGTATTGCTACAAGCGACTAAATTAGCAGAACAACAATGTTTAATGGTGTTAATCGATTTACATGAGTTTCCTAATGTAGGTAGTAAACAAGTTATACGTGACTGCGATTTACGCTATACAGGTTATGCACAGCTTGATGAAAGCGGTAAGTTTTTATATTATTCTGAATATAAAAACAAGCAAGGCGGAGCGGGGCTTTACAGATATAACACCTTTTCAAAACAAGAAACAACGTTAGTGCCAAGTTCTGAAGTGATGTTTGGTGTGCTGATTCCACGCATTTCTCCTTCAGGTAAATATGTAGGCTATATTCAAGCTACGCAAGGACAACCTTTTTCACTTTTTGCCTACAATTTGCAGACAACAGAGACTAAACGCTTGTTCCAAGCAGAGGCGAAAAGTATTAGCTTCGCATTTGATTGGATACCTGATGAAGAAAGTGTACATATCTCTGAAAATGACAGATTAACCACTGTCAATATAGCTGACAATAAAACAACTGTTCGTAAGATATCACCTTATATTTCACCTTATTATATTGCAGCTCAATCTTTAAATAGCTTTTATTTTTCTCCATCACAAACACAGCAATTTTCGATTTTCAAGGTAACCGATTTATTTTCGCAAAAGATGCAAGGACAGCGGTTATATGAATCACAAGGTAATAATTATAATGCGGCTCCCTTTAATAAGGATGGGTATGCAAGTACATTATTCGTCTCTAGTCGTTCAGGAAGCGCCCAGTTATGGTCAGATACACAAGGGCAACAAACCCAACTAAGTGATTTTACTGTTGAGCATGGCACGCCTAGCTTTGGCTTTGTGCGAATGTCAGGGAACGACAAGTTTTTACTATTAAAGATCAATAAAGAGTTAACATTTTTCGACCTTCAGACTAATAAGCTACATGCAGTAGAGGAGTTAAAAGGATTAAAAATTGTTAGCTATGCTTGGTCAGATAATAGCGAGAAAATATGGTTTATTGAGCAGCAGGCTACAAGCTATCAATTATGGCAGTTTAACCTGCTAACGCGTGAGCTAAATAAACGTAATGATATAGCCCCTTACACTTTGATCAATAATAACCAGGGAAAAAGCTTTGCTGTGACGAATGAAGAACTAGTAAGATTAGCAGATAATAAACGTTGGCAGATCCCCAAAGCACAGCAAGCGACTTCGTTTCACGCAATTAATACAGAGTATTTATATATAAGCGATGGCATCTCGCGCGTGGCTCGATTTAATTTGGCGAATAGTGAAACGGAAGAAGTGCACGTTAATTTTAAATCATTTTCTTTTAACGTAAACGACAATAACGAGCTGTTATTTAACCGCCGTGATGTTAAAGACACACAGATAAAGTTAGTGAGTTGGTAGCTCGTCGCCTGCAGCCAGTTTTTACGTGTTTTGCTGCTATGGATACATCTGATTGTTCGACACCTTAAAAGTAAAGTGTCAATGATGAAGCTATTTTTCTTATCTTTTTTTTCATTAAGTATCAGCCTGTTCCTGCTTTTACTTGGTAGTTACTTTGATGTGTTGATACACAATAGTGCACATTCAATTGCTAAATTTATGCGGTTTGGTTTTGAAGTAACGCCGTTTCCAATCGAAATGGCAATAAATTTTGTAATAGTGTTTTTTGCTATGCTTTTATTGCAAGTATCAATGTATGTCGCTGCATTGCCTTTCAAAGCAAAAAGACATGCTACAGAAATTAAAGCTAAAACAAATAGGCCTTAACTTTGACAATAGACAGTTGTGTTCTTTTTGACCGCCTTGCTGTGACGGTCAACTCTCAATCGCCAATTCTAAATAAATAAGCAAATTTGGTTACTTGGCCAACCTTAAGAAAGTAGTTTACTACAAACATAGAGTGATGTTTTCTTATTGTGGCCTGCTTTATGGGCTGTCAAAATAAGACTGCCACAATTTTTAAAACCCTTATTTTAATAATAAGGGCTTTAAGTAATGGCCCGTATGTGAGCGCTCACATTCAGCGACTTCTTCCGGCGTACCAGCAATGAGAATTTCACCACCACCGGCGCCACCTTCAGGACCTAAATCAACAATCCAATCTGCTGTTTTTATCACATCTAAGTTGTGCTCAATGACAACAATCGTATTGCCATGGTCACGTAAACGATGCAAAACGACAAGCAGTTGTTCAATATCGGCAAAGTGTAGCCCTGTGGTTGGCTCATCAAGAATATACAAGGTTTTGCCGGTATCACGCTTTGATAACTCTCGAGCGAGTTTAACTCGCTGTGCTTCACCGCCAGAGAGTGTGGTAGCAGCTTGACCTAAACGAATATACGATAAACCAACATCCATCAATGTTTTTAGTTTGCGTGCAATTGCTGGTATTTTATCAAAGTAGTCATGCGCATCTTCAACAGTCATTTCAAGTACTTGATGAATATTTTTGCCTTTGTATTGTACTTCTAAAGTTTCGCGGTTATAACGCTGCCCTTTACATACATCACATGGGACATAAACATCCGGTAAAAAGTGCATTTCGACTTTGATTACGCCGTCACCTTGGCAAGCTTCACAGCGTCCGCCTTTAACGTTAAAGCTAAAACGACCTACTTTATAACCACGAGAACGTGACTCTTGTGTGCCGGCAAACAACTCACGAATACCTGTAAATATACCGGTATAAGTTGCAGGATTTGAGCGCGGAGTACGGCCAATTGGGCTCTGGTCGATATCAATGACTTTATCAAAGTGTTCAAGGCCGCTAATTGATTTATATGCAGCGGCTTCTGCGGTTGTGGCACCATTGAGCTCAGTATGTGCAAGCTTAAATAAAGTGTCGTTTATTAGCGTTGATTTACCTGAGCCAGACACACCCGTAATACAGGTCATTAACCCAAATGGAATTTTTAAATCTACATTTTTAAGATTGTTGCCTGTAGCGCCAAATAACTCTAACCACTTATCATTAATAAGGTGGCGTTGTGCGGGTACTTCAATTTTACGTTTACCAGATAAAAACTGGCCAGTGACAGATTCTTCGCTTGCTAAAATATCATCACGAGTACCTTCAGCTATAACATAACCTCCATGCACACCAGCACCTGGACCAATATCAATAATATGATCAGCCGCACGAATAGCATCTTCATCGTGTTCTACGACAATAACTGTATTGCCTAAATCACGTAAGTGAATAAGGGTTTGTAATAGGCGGTCGTTGTCGCGTTGATGTAAACCAATTGAAGGTTCATCAAGTACGTACATAACACCGACAAGACCTGCACCAATTTGGCTCGCTAGGCGAATACGCTGTGCTTCACCACCTGATAAGGTATCGGCGCTGCGCTCAAGTGAGAGGTAATTTAAACCAACATTGATTAAAAATGACAAACGATCGCGAATTTCTTTTAAGATCTTTTCTGCGATCTGGCCTTTTTGACCCGTTAAGCTTAGCCCTTCAAAAAAGGCCATGGCTTCACCAATACTCATTGAAGTAATGGTTGGTAAATTAGTTTGACCTATAAATACGCTACGCGCTTCTTGGCGCAATCGTGATCCCTTACAGCTTGGACATGCTTGGCTTGTTTGGTATTTTGCTAGTTCTTCGCGTACAGAGTTTGATTCTGTCTCGCGGTAGCGGCGGTTCATATTATTGAGCACGCCTTCAAACTCATGGTTACGGGTAATTAAATCACCACGGTCATTACGGTAGTTAAAAGCGATTTTGGTATCGCCAGAGCCTTCAAGAATTATTTTTTTAGCATCTTTAGTGAGTTCTTGAAAAGGGACTTCTAAATCAAATTTATAGTGATCGGCAACGGCTTGCAGCATTTGGAAATAATAAAAGCTGCGTTTATCCCAGCCCTTTATAGCGCCACCTGACAAACTAAGTTCCGGGTTTTGTATAACGCGATTAGGATCAAAGTACTGACGAACGCCTAAACCATCACAGCTTTGACATGCTCCTGCGGGATTGTTAAATGAGAACAGGCGCGGTTCAAGTTCACTCATTGCATAGCCACACGTTGGGCAAGCAAAATTAGCAGATAAAAGCAGCTCTTCGCTATCAGGGTCATCCATTGAGGCAATAGTTGCAACGCCTGATGAAAGTTCTAAGGCTGTTTCAAATGACTCAGCTAAACGTTGTTGTAGGCCATCTTTTACTTTAAAGCGATCAACCACAACTTCTATCGTGTGCTTTTTATGTAATTCTAAAGTTGGGGGATCTGATAGGTCACATACTTCACCGTCAATACGGGCACGAATGTAACCTTGGCTCGAAAGCTGCTCAAGTAATTTTACGTGTTCGCCTTTACGCTCTTTTACTACGGGAGCAAGCAACATTAATTTACTGCCTTCAGGAAACGCTAAAACAGTGTCGACCATTTGGCTCACTGTTTGCGCAGCAAGGGGTAAATCATGTGTAGGGCAACGCGGCTCACCAACACGGGCAAACATTAAACGTAAGTAATCATATATTTCGGTAATGGTACCAACGGTTGAGCGTGGGTTATGCGACGTTGATTTTTGCTCAATTGAAATGGCGGGTGATAAGCCTTCAATATGATCAACATCGGGTTTTTCCATTAAAGATAAAAATTGTCTGGCGTAGGCCGATAAAGATTCAACATACCGACGTTGCCCTTCTGCATATAACGTATCAAATGCTAAAGACGATTTACCTGAACCAGATAGGCCAGTGATAACAATTAATTTATCACGGGGGATGGTTAGGCTGATGTCTTTTAAATTGTGCGTTCGGGCGCCTCGGACTTCAATGTTTTCCATGCTATCTCGTTTCATTACCAAATTGATTTACTGAGTATCTCATAATACGACAGAAGATTAATCCTTGATCAATGAAAAATCATCGCTTAGAGGCGATTATTTATTAGCGAGCTTGTGGTAGAATCCCTGCTCGAATTTTAATAGACAGCAAGAACACGCGAATCATGACAGCATCTTCACTCAATTCACGAGAAAAACGCGCCGCAGTTTCCCTAGCGAGCGTGTTTGCATTTCGTATGCTTGGCCTATTTATGTTAATGCCAGTACTGGCTATTTATGGGCAAGATTTATCTGGTTTTTCACCGCTTTGGATTGGTTTTGCAATTGGCGCGTATGGATTAACGCAGGCTGTATTACAAATTCCCATGGGTTGGCTTTCCGATAAAATCGGCCGCAAAAAAGTTATTGTTGGTGGCTTATGCGTATTTGCTTTGGGCTCTGTTATTGCAGCCATGGCTGATTCTATGCAAATGGTTACCGTAGGTCGTGCATTACAAGGTATGGGAGCTATTGCCAGTTCTTTACTTGCCTTTGCCTCCGATTTAAGCCGTGATGAACAACGTCCTAAGGTGATGGCTGTGATTGGTATGAGTATTGGTATGAGCTTTGCTGTAGCCATGTTACTTGGGCCGATGGTTGCTGCTTCTTGGGGAATTGCGGGGGTATTTTGGCTTACCGCTATTTTGGCTGTTGCGGGTATTTTTATCGTACTGTTTTTAGTCCCAAAAGCCGTAAATAAAGCCCCGAAGGGCGATACATTGGCAAGCTTCACTGATATTAAAAAATTGATTAAACACCCCCAATTAGCTCGTTTAGATTTAGGGGTTATGTTGTTACATTTAACGCTTACGACTATTTTTGTTGCATTACCAGGACAACTAATTGCCAAGGGGTTAGCTGCACAATCACATTGGCAAGTGTATATTCCCGTACTCATATTAGCATTTTTATTAATGGCGCCAGTGATGATTATTGCCATTCGTAAAGAAAAAGAAAAACAAGCGTTTATTGGCTCTATCGCCTTACTGGCACTGAGCATGTTGGCAATGGCGTTTGGCGTAAACTCAGTAATAGGCATGGCGTTATGTATGTTGGCATACTTTATTGCGTTTAATTTTTTAGAAGCCACCATGCCCGCCTTGGTTTCGCGGTTAGCGCCAGCTAATCAAAAAGGATCTGCGATGGGGGTATTTTCATCGGGGCAGTTTTTTGGTGCATTTTTAGGTGGTATTTTAGGGGGTTACGTTGCGCAATCAACAACCCCGCAAGCAGTGTTTGCCGCAGCCGCAGTTGTTGGGGTAATATGGCTTATCCTTGCGTGGAATATGCAAGTCCCGCCAAGAAGTAAAATGATAAGCTTAATGACAGAATTAAGTAACGAGGAGCAAGCGCAATCCCTCGCTTCTCGTTTAGTTGCTTTGCCGGGCGTAATTGAAGCAACAGTAGTTTGTGATGAAAATCGCAGTTATTTAAAGATTGATGACAAAAAATTTGACCTAGACCAAGCCCGAAAAATGGCTGGTTTAATCTAACGTTTATAGGAGAGTAGTCCATGGCACGCGGTGTAAATAAAGTAATCTTGGTTGGTAATTTAGGTCAAGATCCAGAAGTACGTTATATGCCTAATGGCAACGGTGTAGCGAACATTACTTTAGCTACTTCAGATAGCTATAAAGATAAAAATACCGGTCAAATGGTTGATAAAACAGAATGGCACCGCGTAGTATTTTTTGGCAAGCTAGCTGAAATTGTAGGTGAATACTGTCGTAAAGGTTCGCAAATTTACGTTGAAGGTAAACTTCAAACACGTAAGTGGACTGATCAACAAGGCCAGGAAAAATACACGACAGAAATCGTTGTTGATGGTTTCACTGGCCAAATGCAAATGCTGGGCGCACGTGGCGGCGACCAACAAAGTGGTGGCTATCAAGGTGGCCAGCAAGGCGGTGGTCAATCTCAAGGTGGTTATCAGCAGCAAAATGCACCACAACAAGGTGGTTATAACCAACAAGCAAACGCACCAGCAGCACAACCACAACAAAGCTACTCACCTGCTCCACAGCAAGCACCTGCGGCTCGTCCACAGTCAGCGCCTGCAGCAGCACCACAGCAAAGTAATCAATATCAAGGTGGCCAAGGTGGCGGATATGCTCCACAAGGCGGCGGACAGCCGCAAGGTGGGTTTGCACCTAAACCACAAAGTGCCCCACAAGGCGGCGCGTCAAATCCGATGGAACCACCAATCGATTTTGACGACGATATCCCGTTCTAAATGATATAAAGTTATTAGTGTTAAGTTAATCTTAATTTACAATTAGATTTAGTGCTTATAAAACAAAGAATTAGATTGAATTGAAAGCCTCTTTTAAATGTTAAGTTTAGAGAGGCTTTTTTATTATTTAATAAAAAGTAAACTTAAAAAATCGTATAATAAATATATTGTAAAGTTATCTATTTTCTACTATCTTTAGTTTAAAGTTAGGAGAGATTATGAAAGTAGAAATTATTACACATGAATCAGGAGATTTACTCCCATTGCTACTTGATAGTAACGGCATGCCCATTCCTGCACCTAATGAATTTATTATAAGTCGTCGGTCATTAAGCCCAAACACACTTGTTCGTAACCTTCGAGAGTTATCTGTTCTTTATCTTTGGCTTGAAAGTGAGAGCATTGATTTAGAGTTACGTATTACAAGTAAGAAATTTTTTAATGAAGCTGAGATTAAAGGTGGATTGGTTGAGTATTTAAAGCGGGATCATGAAAAACGTAGAAAGGTAAAAAAAATAGTTGTTACACCAAACACCTTCAATCAAAGGTTAACAACAGTAAGGCAATTCCTGTCTTGGTATATTGATGTAGTTATGGGAGCAATTCCTTTTTCATCTAGTTCATACGAACAAACCCTTGCTAATAAGCAAATATTACTAGAGTTCTTAGAGACTTCATTCATAAATGCCCCTCCAGTTAATAGATCACAAAGCAAAGGTTTAAATGGTAGAGAAACTGATTTCTTACTAACGATATTGAGCCCAGATAATAAACAAGCATTTGGCAGAGATCCTGCCGTGAAATATCGTAATTATATACTTACCTCGATAATGCTCTATTACGGTTTAAGGCCCGGTGAGTTACTTAGCTTAAGAGTTGAGGATATTACTATTGGAGCTATATCATCAATTCGAGTGGAGCGAAGACGGCCTGATCCGCAGGATACGAGAAAACCAAGACCACAAATAAAACGTAATGGGCGTATTCTACCAATTGAAGACCCTAACTTCGCTAAAAACATAGATATTTATATAACTGAATGGAGAGATGTACTGGAAGAAAAGTCAGAACAAGAATCTGATTATCTAATATTAAGCGATGATGGAGAGCCTTTATCTCAATCATCTATTACTCAGTTTTTTCAATTATTACGCAAGAAATATTCAAATGATCTTCCTTCTCATTTAACGGCAAAGGCTTTGAGGCATAGTTTTTCATCACAAATGGAAAGAACTCTTCGCTATTCTGGTATGGATGAAGATAAACGAAAGCAAGCATTGGCGTACCTTCGGGGCGACAGTAGTTTATCGTCACAAGATGTCTACATTGCTCAAGAAGTTGAAGAACAGGCTAAAGTAGCCTTACAAAAATATCAACGTGATTTAATAATGGAGGACATACCTTGGTGAGAAAGTTAAATATGCAAGAACTTATAAGCTCTCAAGGTTGGCAAGGAATCCCTTCACCATATTAACTCGGGAAGGATTACCATTAAATGCATCAACGGATAAATGGGATTTACCCTATACAATGAGGGGGAATTCGACTCTCGATTTTTCAAAAATAGTGTTAGATGGAGTTCGCTGGGGTCTTAAATTCTATATTAAAGACCGTATTGAGCGAGTTTCAACGCATGCAGGTTATGCTGCTTTTCACGATGTATGGAGAGAGTTTCTTCGTAATGATACTTTGCTACTTCAATCAGCAGGAAGCAGCTTACAAGATAGGCTAATATCTTTAATAGAGTCATCTATTTCAATTGCAAGAAAAAAACACCGTCTTTGGGCACTTTATAGACCAATACAATGGTACATTTATTGCGCGGAGAATTATCCAGAACTTGGCTTTAGCCCTGCTTATGCATTAGAGCTTGAGGGTATGAGTATTCCCGCTAATCCAAAAGGTGAAGCGGTCAGAATGGAAGATCCTGATAAAGGGCCACTTCATCGTTCACTCGAGTTACCTCTTCTCATAGCTGCGCTGAAAAATGATACAAGCCAAGAGTTAGAACACTTACAGCAAAAAGCAGCGGTTGCATTATCAATCGCCTTTGGTCGAAATCCTGCAAACCTCACGTATTTACGTGAAGAAGACTTTATTGATTTAACTCCTGAATCTAATGAGCGCTGCTGCATCTTGAAAATGCCAAGAATCAAAAAAAGGCAACTAAATCCACGTGATGATTTACTAGATGAGTACCTTGAGCCTTTGTACGGTAATTACATAATGGAGTTAATCCAAAAGAACTCCTCAACTAATGTAATGCTGGAAGACGAGGGTGAGGCTATTCCAAACCCTAGGCCTCTGTTTTTGAATCAAAAAGGTAACAGTGCAGCTATAGCATCCAAAGACTTTGAGAATGCGTACAATGTAACTAGCTCTGATATAACAACTCTATTAAAGAAGTTTGTTATAAGGCATAAAATTATATCTCCTGTTACAAACAGCTTGTTACAAATAAGTACTCGACGATTGAGGTATACACTAGCAGTAGGGTTAGCCTCAGAAGGCATTAGCAAAAAAGAGCTAGCTAGAATATTAGATCATACGGATACCCAACACGTTCTCGTTTATTTTGAAATGGCAGGTAAGATTGTGGAACATTTAGATAAAGCCGCAGCGAAAGGGCTATCAAGTTATTTGCAGCTTTTTAAAGGGCGAGTAATAGATCTTGATGAAGAGGCTGTTAATGGCAACCGTGTTGATAAGCACATTGCTTTCGTTGATGAAGAAAACCCTGAAGAACAAGCTGAAATTGGAGTTTGTGGCGAAGGTAAACTATGTCATTTAGACCCTCCTTATTCATGTTATTTATGCCCTAAATTTCAACCATATCGACATGCTGACCATGAATACGTACTCGAATGCTTACTGCAAAACAGAGAAAAAAGACTCGAAAAGTATGAGAGTTCACGCTTAGGAGTTCAGTTAGATGATGTAATTGCCGCAGTCGCTCAAGTAACTGAGTTATGTTCGGAGGCACAGTAATGGCTGATGGACGCTCAAAAAGAAAAAGTAAAGTAATTGCTTTCATTGACCGGCTTGGACAAGACCGTAATGAAAACTTCAATACATTAATATTAAAAGCAAAAATGTTGGAGTTAGAGGGGTTTGATGCAATAACTTGGAAGGATGACACTTGGAAAATAACAGCTGGAAGACTAACTAAGCTAACAGGAAGGAATACTAAATCATCATCATTTAATTTTATATATTCACCAGCATTAGGCGGGCGGACTATCACTGGTAAATGGGCTGATCTAGCAAAAGCGTTGTTTATCGTGAGGTTTCATCGCAAACACCAATCAGCACCAAATCAAAGAAACTTTATAACTGCTTTAGGTTATATATCTAACTCGGCAAATTTGCTAAATCAAGATCTTCAAACATTGACTCCTGAATCGCTTGATCTCGCTTGTAAAGATATCTCCATGCATTACAGTGATGGGGTTGCATACAATCTTCACAAAGCCGTAGCCGAAATTGCAGGTCATTGTGATGCTAATGGATTGTGTAGAGTAACCTTTAAATATAAATACTCTAAGATGAAACGTCCTGAAAGTACTGGAGGAGTAGGTCATAAAAGGCTTGATGATCCTAAAACAGTAGAGACAAAAAGTGATAAATTAATAGAGCCTGCTGTATTTAAAGTTTTAGGGGAGCTGTACCAAAAGGTTCCAAAGGAACATAAATATCGATTCTACATATTACTACTAACGCTCCTCGCTTGTTTAGGAAGGCGTTTTAGTGAAATTGCACTTCTACCGCATCAAAAAGTTAAAACGGATTCTGACGGTCGAGAGTACATTGAATATTTCCCAAGAAAGATATCGCAAGGTGACGTTTTTACGCCTAGGCGTAAGCTATATATGCCAAGTGACGTGCTACCTATAGTAAGGGAAGTCATGGATGAATTGGATAAGCTCTGCTTTGCTGCTCGTGATACAGCAGCTGAGATACTTCGAGTTAACGGAGCAGACATTAGATTTTTAAGTACACTTTGTGAAGATCAAAAATTATATAAATCGGATCTCAAAGCTTTGGGTATATCACCTACAGTAATTGGTGTTAATGGATGGATAAGAAAAAATGGTTTGGCAGTCAAAGATACACAGAAACTGACAAGCGATGGAAAGGTTGCATCCCGGCAGCCCTTTTATACATTTAAACAAGGAATAAAAAAGTATTGCGAAAAAGATTATGCAAGCGAGCTGATAGTACCAATTCATATAGATCAAAATGGCACAGAGTATTTTCTTAAAGATTTAATGCTCGTAAGGCATCAGGGACTTTCTAGCGGAAGCTATTCTCATTGGTTAGCGACGCAATGTACTCATTCAATGTTGACTACTTTTTTGCGCTACTTTCCTAAATTAGCAGAAGAGTATGCGTCATCAAGTATAGAAGTCGATTTCACCAGCCACCATTTTAGACATACATTAAATACCCTTCTAGATGAAGGTGGTTTAAGCGACCTACTTCAAACTGAATGGTTTGGCCGTTCAAACCCCAAAGATACAAAAGCTTACCAACATACTAGCCGTGAAAAACGTGCATTAATGTTAAGAGAAGATATAAAGAAAGGCCGTGTAGGTGGAAAGCTTGTTGAGCAAATTATGGCTATACCTGTGACTATTCAAGATACGGTTCTCAAAGCTCGTATTCAAGCTGTTCATGATGTTGGCACTGGTATATGTGTTCATAACTTCTCTCAGACGCCATGTGAGCGTCATTTACAATGTTCGGCAGATTGTGGCGACTATGTATGGGCAAAAGATGATAAAGGCAGGTTAGAAGAGCAGAAAAGACAGTTTGCATTGACAAGCTTAGCTAGGGAAACAGCAGAACAGCGCTTAAATACTAAAAAGCCTAAAAAAAGCAGTGATTGGCTTGCGCACAACGATAAGAAAATTAAAACGCTGAAAGCCCAACTTAATGATAATGGGGTGGTTAATTTTGATCCTAAAGAATACCTTGAGGAGTTAGCTGGTGACAAATAAGCGATTTCGAAGAATGAGTGATAGCGATATTAAAGGTATTATTGCAGATTTAGACCGTTGGGCATTAGGACATTTAGGTTCAAAACTGACGTGGTCTATTTTGGAAGAAAGGTTTGGTTTTTCTAGGCAATCATTACAAGCAAAATCTGAGATAAAAGCGGCATATGATAATGCTAAACATGCATTGTCAGGCGGTCTAGTTAAGTCGAGGGAGCAAACAGGTAAAGAAAACGAACAATTAATTTGTGAAATTGAACGTCTAAAAAAAGAAATTGAAGAATTTAAACGTAAGGAAATTAACTGGAAAAAACGATGGCAAAGAATCGCTTTTCATATAAGACAAAAAGGTATGCAGGTAGCTGCGATTGATCAAAGTATTCCAGAAAGTGCTGATGAACCTACAGAAAGAGAAACTACAAATATATTAAGGCCGTTCGACAAGGATATTCCACCTTCAGGGAGAGTTTAAAATGAGTTCAGAGTTAAAGAAACAAAGCAATCCATTTTCTACTGGAGGTGGTGGCGTCAATTTTGAAACAAGGGTCCAAGCCGCTTTTGCGCTCTCACTGTTAACAAAATCTCGTGTGCCTTGTTTATCACAAAATATGAAAGGCAAAGAACTGAAGTTTCAGAACAAATATGATGGTGTAAATACTGATGATTTTGTTTTGGTTGCGACAGATAGAAATAATAACGAAAGTAAACTTTATGCGCAGATTAAGCATGAAATAACTATAAGTGAATCTATTGATTCAATGTTTGCGGAAGTTATTAACAGTGCATGGAAAGATTTTAATAGAAGCGATTTTAGTATTGAAAATGATTCGATAGCACTAATTACAGGAGTGTTACCTAAGTTAGATGTTAATAATACCCTTCCAATATTGGAGTGGGCTAAGTATTCATCAGATTCTGCTGACTTTATAAAAAAATCAAAAACCAAAGGTTTTACCAGTAACGCGAAGATTAAAAGAATAGATATATTTAGGACACAACTAACTAACGCTAACGAAGGGAATGCTATTACTGATGATGAATTATGGCGTTTCTTAAAGATATTTCAGGTTATCTCTTTAGATTTAGATGCTAAATATTCAGTTGTCGCAAACTTACTGTGCTCTTTAATTCAATGTTATTCAGATGAATCACCAGCCCTAGTTTTAGCTAAGTTGGTTACTTGTGTGCAAGAGATTAACCAGAATGCGGGGGTTCTAACTCAAGATAATGCCCCCCAAGAAGTTAAATTATTATTTGGGTCGCCAAGTAAAGTAAATTTTGAAAATGATTTTTTAAAGCTTAAAGAGCGTGGAGACCATATATTTGATGGAATATCGAGCTCTATTAATGGTTTTCATATAGATAGGGCTGAGCAGATAGCAGAAATATCTGAACTGTGCGAGGTAAATGACTTTCTTTTTGTTACTGGCGCTAGAGGTGTTGGAAAATCTGGAGTTGTAAAAGACTTTATCTCAACGAAAGGTAAAGATGTTCCTGTTTTCTATTTAAGAGCTGAAGACTTAGATAAAAACCATCTTAACGATGTATTTACATCTATCGGAATGAGTTCTACGTTAGGGCAGATTGAAGGGTACTTCTCGTTACTTAAAGAAAAAATACTTGTTATTGAGTCTCTAGAAAAAGTTTTAGAGTTAAATTATCAAGATGCATTTATTGATTTACTTCAATACATAAAAAAACAAACGGGTTGGACCATTATTGCAACGGGCCGCGATTATGCATATCAACAACTTACTTTTAATTATCTTCAACCTAGTACTATCCAGTTTGACAGTGTGAATGTGGAAGAGTTTACTACGGATCAAGTTGCACAAGTCAGTGAGCATATTCCTGAGTTAACAGGGCTTATATCTAATGACTCGTTAACTGAATTGCTTAAAGTACCATTCTTTATCGAGATTGCAGTAAGAGCCATTGGTAATGGAGCACTATTTAAATCTGGTGATACTGAAGTCGATTTTAGAAATACTGTCTGGGCAACGGTGATTTCAAAAGAGGCAGATAGAAAATCAGGAATGCCAGATAAGCGAAGAATAACTTTTATTGATATTGCAAAACAACGAGCGAAAAAAATGTTGTTTGGTATCAGAGCTAGTGAGTTTGATCCTGAAGTCGTTGCTAAATTGGAAGAAGATCATTTAATTCACCGTGATCAGAGGTCTGCCACGATCAGCCCAATGCATGATGTATTAGAGGATTGGGCATTAGAAGAATACATTGAGAGCGAATACGTTGAAAATTCACATGATGTAATTAATTTTTTATCAACTATAGGTAATGAACCTGCAATCAGTAGGGCTTTTAGGCTATGGCTATATAGGAAATTAAAAGCTGGTGATATATTTACTGGGTTTGTTGCAGAAGTGTTAACTTTGGATGGTGTAGAAAGCTACTGGAAGGACGAGGCTATAGCAGCGATAATGCAACACAGCTCGCCAGAAGACTTTATCTATCCTCTAAAATCTCAGCTTCTTAAATATGATTGTGCGCTACTAATTCGCTTTTGTTTTATTCTCAGAATAACCTGCCAAAGACCAAACTCATTATATAGCGATTTACTGATTAAAGATGAAAAATCAGGGATGTTAAAGTATTTGTTCTTACAGCCTTATGGTAATGGTTGGGAAGCATTGTTTAATTTTATTTATGAAGTTAAGCATAATTTGAGTAATTCTATGAGTAATCAAATTGTTGAATTGATAAATGAATGGTGTGGTCTCATTAATATATATGATGATCTGCCAAAAGCGTCTCGTAAGGTTGGCTTATTGTGTTTATGGTTGCTTGAACAGGTTAAAGATTCTTATTGTGATAAAGGGGGGAGAAAAAAAATACTTAATGCTCTATTAAATGTTTCAACAGCAGTTAAAGAAGAGTTTGATGTGTTAATGACGCAGGATGTTTTTATATCCAAGGTAAAGTCTAGAAGATTAACCTATGTTGACGAGCTGGCTAGTTTAGCCCTTATAGGCACTAACGTTCCTATGTTATGCAAACTTAATCCTGACTTTGTTGTTAAGCTTTCATTGCATGAATGGCTACTGGAAACACCAGAAGAAGATGAGTTTGGCTATAGTTCTTATGGTCGACTTGATGTTGAAGAATCCTTTGGTTTAGATAAAGAACGAGATTTTTTTCCTGCAAGTGGTTCTAAAGGACCTTTTAAGTACCTTCTCCAATCAAAACCTAGGCTAGCGTTAGATTTTATTATTAAATTATGCAACCTAACAGCGCAAAAATATTCTGAATCTGAATTCGCTAAACCTTATGATAACGAAGAAGACACTATTTATGCCTACGAAACAGTAGCTAAACAAGTCGATATAATCCTCAATGATGGCACAGCAGTGAAACAGTATGCTTCTCCCCATCTTTGGAAGGGCTATAGAGGACAGTCTACGTTACCATACTTATTGCAATGTGCTCTTATGGCATTCGAGGGCTGGTTGGTTGAGTACGTTGACAACTGTAGCGAAAATAATGAAATAGATTGGATTTTTGACTATGTTCTTCGCTCTAGTAATTCAGTAATGCCTACATCTGTTTTATCCTCTGTGGCAACAGGCTTCTCAAATAAAGTAGGAGAAGCCGCCTTTCCTTTACTTAGATCTGCGGCTTTATATCATCTAGATATTATTCGAATGGCACAAGAAATGGGCAGAAACGAAATCCATTTCTTTGGTCATGATAGGGATGCATTGTCGAAAATCTATATAGAGGAGAGAAGAGAGGCTGCACTTAGACCATGGAGAAATGAGTCATTAGAAACATTGTTAACAAGGCTTCAATTCGTAAATGAGCTAAGGGATGAAGCTTTAAAAATTGTTGATGAGTTGATAGGTGAAGCGACTGCTAGTAATGAAAAAAAACTTCGGTATATGGTACACAGAGTTGATACAAGGACTTGGGAGGCTGTTGAAGATAAAGATAATGAGCGAATATTTCTTCAAAGCTCGTCTGAGCTTCCGGCAGATTTAAAGCAAGATCAACAAGAGTTTAATAAAAAGCATATAATTGATAACACCATAACTAGTTTAAATTTATGGGGACGAAAATTATTCGAAGAGAAATTACTCGAAGAAAGATATTTCTCCTCATATCAAGATGCATTAATAGCAGCAAAAGAATTACTCATTTCGCTCCAAAAAGGTGAAATTCGCAACTTTGCCAATATGGCTGTTGGTACAATAACAACTGTTGCTGCCGTTTGTGTCCGTGATGTTCTTTTAAGCTTAAGCGATGAAAATAAAGAGTGGTGCCTAGGAATTATCTTAGAGTCAATACATATGCACGCAGATAATTTGAATGGAACAACAGCCCATGATAAGACTGATTATTATGGCTCTGGAGCGTGTGCATTTGTTTTGCCTAAATTATTTGATTTAGAGCTAGATTTAGAACAAGAAGAGCATTTGAAGTTTGCTTTGGCAACAGCATTAACCCATGAGAACCTTAATGTTAGTGCTTATGCTGCTAAGGGAGTAAGGGAATTTCTTTGGTCAAGAGACGCTGAATTAGCATCCAGTTGTATAGGTGGAATAGTTGAGTATGCCAGATTACGAAGAGAAGATAGTGTGCAGCGTAGGTTTTACCATCTACAAGGTGATGAGTTGCAAGCAGCTATCGAAAAATGGAATGCTCTTATAACAACATTTCGCAATGAATTAGTTGATGGAAAATTTAAGCTTTCGGTTAACGATATTTCTTTGGAAAGCCATTGTTCATGGTTTCTTCATTTACCAATGTTAATGGTTCCATATTGCACTACGGATGATATTCAGATTAAGTTGGTTAACAGGTTAGTGAATTTTGTATTTGATACTGAATATCAAAATCATCATTCAAGTGGTGAAGAAAAAATAAATCATGACATAAAAAAACAGATGCAAGATTGCCTTTCGGAGCATGTTATTTATTCAAGAAATAATAATTTTGTGCCCTTTAAAGAGTTATTGGTCTTGGGGTGTTCAAAAGCCCCCAGCTTTATTTATTCGTTAACACTCTCATATCATGTCGCTGTGGAAAAAGAAGATGATTATGATGCTATATGGACACTTTGGAGCTTGTTAGCACCAGAAGCACATAAGATAGCTTTGAATGATGTTAATGATCGTTATATAGGTTTGCAGAATGATTTAAATCAGCTATTACGTGGAATGATGTATGCTGATTGCCCTTGGCAAGGTAACGAGAATGAAGAAAGTGATATGAAACGAGGAGCACATTATTTATTAGAGTTTGCAAATGAATCTGCAAACAATAGTCATGTATTTGAAGCATTAGCATCATTAATGTATCAATTTCATGGGGTGTTCTTCGATAAAGGTATCCACTTGTTAGCCTCAAAATTTGCTGATAACTCAGGCCTTATAGCTAGGCAAGTCAATACAGCTTATTATTTGGAAATGGCAATAGGGCGCTATTTACAGGTTGAGAATAGAGGAATATTAAACCGAAAAATGTATAGCTCATGCCTTGAGTTACTTAATGGAATTGTAGAGACTGGCTCTGCTAGGGCTTATTACCTTCGAGAACACATGATTCGGTCAAGAAAAATATCAACTTAAAATCAATTAACTATAAAGTGATGAAATAATTTAATGTCAGAAATTTGTACCTACTATTTTTTATTAGATGACGAGCAAAAAAACAATAACGAGTTTTATAAAGCTATTTGGTTAGGTCATGAAAGATCAGAGTATATTTCTGAAGCTTTGATCCCTAAATATGTAGAAGATGGCCCTATCGTTTCTTTTGTAAAAGTCTTTGATAATCATCAGTGTAAACGTTGGAAGGTTTTATTGGTTGAGCGAGATACTAAGAATGTGTACGTATACCTGACGCACCGAAGCGGTTCTTTTAAAGAAGAATACTTATCTACTACTCATAAAAACAATCATTCGGTTACAAGTAGGCTTCAGTTGGGAACATTAGTGGAGGTTGACTTTGGGCATATTCCAGAGGTCTATTGCAGTAATGGTTACAGTAAACAAAATTGGTATTATTTTGATTCAATTCATCCGGGTGAAATGCATAAAAGGCGATTATGCGCAGTAATAAAGGCTCAAGCAGGCTCTGTTCAAGTAGTACCTATTACTTCAAAAGAGCCTAAGTCATCAAGTGATAAATCTATTGTCGAAATTGGCTTTGACTCTTTAAGCTCACTTTCAGGGTATAATGATCCTAAAATAAGAAGTTATGCCATATGTAATATGGTTATGACGGTTGCATCTTCGAGGGTGCTTCCTCCCAACGCATCTCATAATAGTCCTCGTGTTTTTCGGGATATTAAATATCCATCAAAACTATTGTCTATAGACAAAAGGAACCTAACTGAAGCGCTTTGTCACTCTATTGGCTTCGGTGATTACCTTTCATTAAAAGATAAAGTTAGTAGATATTTTATTGATAATGGAGAATTGGTAAGTGAAAATACCCGCTTACAAAGCCTGTGTAATACTCTAGAGTTGGATAACCAAAGGTTAACTGAAGTTGAGAGTAAATATAATGCTCTATTTGAGATAATGGTAGACTGGAAAAGGAGTTTAAAAGATTACTCCGCTGAGGAAGCTGTTGCGGATATAAAGGGTGAAATTGAAGACTACCGAACGATCCTTGAAGAGTAAATCGTGATTGACAAAACATGAATTCATAGCTAGAATTCACTATAACAGGTAAGGGGACTGGAACGGCTTCCAGCCTTACGACGCTGTAAAAAGCTCAGCCGACTAATTCAAATTAGATAAAATAACCGCTTTTAGCGGTTTTTTTATGCCTAAAAAATATTCTATACAGTTACATACCACGAACGGTGGTATGTAACTGCCTATCAAGCTTTAAAATGATTGACGCTCATATTGGGTCATTCTTGAATTATCAATAAAACTAAAAGGGTTAGATAAAAAATCTTCAGGTAATTCAAATAGTCCAGCATACTTGCTCTGTCTTCAGGAAGTTTTTTTAAGCCTTCAATAATACTTTGATCGAAGAACTCTAAATCTACATGGTTTATTAATCCGTTTTTCATTGATTGAATCAATTTACTCTTATCTATTAGTTCAATAACATTTATTAGGCTAGGTGATACAGCAATGTATAAAGTGACATCATCATTACCACTGCGAAGTCTAGAGATACCAGTAGTCAAGTTGATATGTTACTCTTTGAAAATTATACTATTTATCAAAAAGAATCGTAATGAAATTATATAGAGGTTTAGGAAGTCCCAAGGAAGACGGTATACACAAAAACTGGTATTTGGATAAAGCACGTAAGCCAAGAGATTCATATACCAACGTCCATCAAGTTGCTGATGATTGGTTTAATAAAACTTTTGGTATAAAGGCTAGGAGCCAGACTATTTTTTGCAGTACCTATATTGGGCAAACCAAAGATTATACAGGTACGCAAGGGTATACGGTTGAAGTTACAATACCAGATGATGAATATACATTAGTCTACAGTCCTAATGTACACGACTTTTGCGAAATTGAAGACAAGATAAGCAACCTCAATAATGATGATGAAATAATTACGTGGCTTCAAAAGCAGGATTATAGAAGGATAGAAGACATACATGAATTACCTAGTAACTTTAAGGGAGAAGTTATGCTCTATTGTGAAAGATATTCAATTAAGAGGGTCTGAAATGGATGGTAATAGACAGCTCCTTGGAAAACTTGGCTTACTAGAGATTAACGGTTATAACTATGAAAAATCGCTTGGAGGAGGAAGTGCATTAAGTAGTTTGTATGTAAAAGGAGGTGAAAAAGTTGTCTTTAAATTTCTAATTGCTCAGAGAAATGATATTGAACTAGAGAGGTTTAAACTTGAGTATTCTGTTCTTGAAAAAAACAAACTAAATTATGTTCAAGGTGGAGAAGGGTTATCAGTTGAGCAGCTATTCCATGGCCCAATTGAAAGTTATCCATTACCTTATATTGTGGAACCATTAACGCACAAAATATCTAATATGGTGAGTTATTTTGGCTATAAATATGAAGAGGGAGTTTTACTTAGTGATCTTGATACTTCAGAGTATACAATGGAATCAAAAGTAGCTCTTCTGTATCGATTAGCTTCAGCGCTAAACTATTTCAACCTTACAGGCTATTCGCATAGAGATTTACATAAAGAAAATATCTTGCTTTTATCAGAGCCTGATATGTGTAAATTTGACCGGGATACGACAGATAATAATCCAAAAATAAAGTTCTTAGACATGGGGAACTGTCAAAGGATGGATAACGCTCACGGCTTTTATATCCCTATTTTACGAAACCTAGACGAAGAAGCTGTGTTTAAGGATAACAATCGAAGATGTCTGGCTTCATTTGTTTCAATGCCCCCTGATTTTTTAGAAAAAGGAAAAGACATTGAAAATTACGATACATGGGGAATTGGAGTATATGCATATGAGCTTCTGTTTGGTGAACTTCCTTTTGATGCAAATGAAATAAGTGATATTACTTCACTGAGAAATCACAGGCAGTTTTCTGCTAATTACCAGACAAACTTAAATTCTGTAAGTTTAGGTTTAAAGTTAATTTTGAACCATCTTTTATCTCCAAAAGGAGAAGAAAGACCTAAATTAGAAGCCATCGTTCGCTTATTTAGTTGGTTAGTACATAGAAAAGAAGAGTTTATAGATAGAAAGTTTATTAATCAGGTTATACATGGAGAAGGATTCGATCCTAATCATGATCCGAGAGACGATTATTACTAATTCTTTATATGAAAAGTGTAAAGTTAATTGTGTATTTATTACCGAAATAAGATGTAATAACGTGGTTAACTTTACATTACTTTTGATATGCCATTTAAGTTGCTGTAAATAATCGCTTTTATATTTTTTATATGAACTACCGTTCTAGCACACAGTTAAAGTAAGAATGTTGAAAAATTCTCTAGAAAGCCGCTAATAAGCGGCTTTTTTAGTTTTATTAGAAAGTAGTCATACCGTATGAGCTCCGCTTTGCGTAAACCCAAATACATGACTGTGGTTTAACCCCGCAATATAAACCTGCCACAGTATCTCCTAGGAAATTTCTTTAAATCCAGCTGTAGCCTTGTGTTAATAAGGATCTTGAACAACACTTTAGCTATTAAAAATAATAGCGAAATAATAAAAGTGATTGAATCGAGGAATGCACAAATGCGTATGCTGAGCATCTATGTGATTGCTTTTACGCTGTTACTTGGCATATTTAATATTATGCTAGGGGAAGTTTTACATCAAAAAGTTCACCACTCAGGTGGGCAGTTGGCAAAGCAAGTTTATGATTTAAAAATAGATGTTATTACTGAACGAGATGTAATAGCAGCGCTTGCTGAAAATCATGGGTTTATGCTCGAACCACACGAGGCACCACTGCACTTTTCTGCATTCATGGCAGAGGAAAGCGAGGTGTTCAGTTATAAATCAGTGAGCTTAAAGCTATACCATTGGCCTTCATGGATTGTTGAAAGTTATTTATTTATCTTATTGAATCTAATATTAATAGGAGTCGCTGTATGGAGTTATCGCTGGTGGTGTGTTTTATTTAAAAGTAAGCTTAAGCCTGTTTTGAGTGCACCTCAAGATGATTTACCATTTACATTAGCTAAGTCTGTTGAAGATAAAATTGAAGAACCGCATATAGATAAAAGTAATCAAGAGCTTAAACAACTTCCGCCAGAGAACGCGCTCACAACCTTGTATGCTATACAGAATAATTATAATCATCTTTTTGCGTTATTTTACTGTGGTCAGCCATTTCCACATAATATTGATTTAGAAAACCACTTTAAGCTCGTTATTGTAAAAGGCTTTAAAGAACTGTCTAAAATTTCAGTAAAACTTCTGCCTTCAGGCGGTTTGGCTATTACCTTAGAGAATATTTCCCAGACAGATGTTGATAATTATATGAAGCGCTTACATCAAATAATATTCCAAGCTGCGCTGGTATACCGTGGTGACTTGTCCCGTAAAGATGTAAAAGTAGGTGTGTGTAATTACCGTGATGGTGCCGATCAAACGATTGTTTATCAATTAACTAAATCTGCATTAATGCAGGCTAAACAAAGTGCGTGGCAGCATATTCAACGAATTCCATTTAATTATACTCGTTCAATCGAGTTAGCTGAAGGTGCGGATACATTACCTGATTACATAACGAAGAAAAAGTTTATGTTGTTTTTTCAACCTTTGTTTGATTTGGCAACAGGCGAAATGTTACAGCATGAGGCTTTAATACGCATTAGACATAAGTCTTTAGGAATGCTATCTGCTCGACAGTTTATCCCACAGTTAACGAATGAGACAGCGATAGTGCAATTGGATCAGGCGGTTGTTGAGCAGGTAATTAAATTATTGGAAGCTGAGCCTAGCTCGTTAACGGTGAGTATTAACGTGCACCCACTTAATTGGTTTAGTCGTCAATTTTGGTTATGGTTTGATAAAAAAATGCGTAGCTTTAAAGGCTCGAATAAGCTTCAATTCGAGATTTTAGAAGATGATTTTTACCAACATCTCCCTAAACTAACGTCTGCATTGAGCGCTATTAAAGCCATCAGTGGTACTGTATTAATTGATAATGTGACCACCAGTAATAAAATAGGTTTACTGGAGCCTTATAAAATAGTGAAAGGCTTAAAGCTTAGTTTTGAGCTGATCCATAATATAGATAGTAATCTAAAACAGCAAAAAGCTGTTCGTCAAATTGTTTTGCAAAGTACACGTATTAATCTACCCGTATATGGAGTGGGAGTTGAGACACAATTGGAGCTCAATACATTAAAAAAATTAGGCGTAGTGGCGGCGCAAGGCTTTTATTTTACTGAACCACTGCAAGAATTTAATCAAGTAACATCTAGTTAGGTGTTACTTATAGAACACCCTTAAAAGTACATCAATTCGAAAAATGATTTAAATGAGTTTTCGATAGCGCAAACCCTTTAACCCCTGAAGTCCACCAGTATGTATAGCAATAATTCGACTGCCTGCGGGGAAAAAATCTTGTTCTATTAATTGCCAAAGCGCATACATCATTTTACCTGAGTAAATTGGTTCTAAAGGTAGCTGATACCGCACTTGCATCGCCTGGCAAAACTGCCAAAGTTCAGGCGTGAATTTTCCATAACCACCACCATGAAACTCAGTTAGTAATTGCCAGTTATTTTGTTCTCGTGCGGCTTGGCTGAGTATTTTTATCTCATTTATTAAATATTCCGCTTGTTTTAGCACCGCAATACCTAATACTTTAGTGGTTTTATTACTGCCTTCAATGAGCCCCGCTAGAGTGCCGCCACTGCCCGTAGGGCAAATAATATAGTCGGCCACTGGTAGGGATTGTGCCAATTCTTTTCCTCCTTGAAGGGCTGCTTTGTTTGTTCCTCCTTCCGGTAGGATGTAGGCGTTTGGGAACTGTTTTTGAAGTTGGGTAATATAATCTGTGTTATTACGCTCTTTATATTCTAAGCGGGTAACTGCATGTAATTGCATGCCGCAGTGTTGAGCAAACTGCAATGTAGGGTTATTTAGATCGAGTTCAGGACCACGAATAATTCCGCGTGTCTTAAAGTTTAGAAGCTTCCCAGCTGCTGCGCATGCATGGATATGATTTGAGAAAGCCCCACCAAATGTAAGTAATTCGTTTTTCTTTTGAGCCTGCATAGCAGATAAATTATATTTTAATTTACGCCATTTATTGCCATTTATAGAATGGTGCAGCAGATCGTCACGCTTAATACTTAAAAATAAATTTCTTTTTTTTAAGTTATCTCCATCTATTTGTTTTAACGGTGAGTTTTCATTTATCGTGCTGAGTTTTAACATTATTGCCTCTTTATTTCTTTGCAATACTTGCGACCTAGGAAATATATACAATACTTAGAAAATCGTACTAATATTTAAGTAGCTATATGAAAAAAAGGCTTTTTTCATTATTTCCATGGTTGCAGCAAGGGATAGATCCTAACTGCATAATAGGTGTTGCTACATATGCTAAAACCGTGAATGCAGTTTGTTTGAAGCAAATACAAGGCTTGTGGCAAATTGAGAAAACACATACAGAATACGTGACAGACCTTCGTGATTATACAACGGCGATTACTACCTGTACAAACGAAGTAAGTCGCCAAACATGTGCTGTTAATTTGGTAGTACCACATTATTTTTATCAAATCTTGCAGATGGAAAAGCCTAACCTGACAGATGAAGAGATTATTCAGTCACTGCCGTGGACGAGTAAAGATCTAGTTAATATCGCCCCAGAAAATATTGTCGCCGATTTTATTGATTATCCAATTGCTTTACCGATGCAAAGTAAAAAAATGAATGTGTTTATAACTGATAAGCAGCAAATAATACCGCTTATCAATTGTTTTATAGATACAGACGCCGTATTACGTTCGCTCACTTCTGAAGAAATGGTACTGCTTGCTTTATTTGGTAAAAACAAAGATGCACATATGTTGGTGGTTCAACACGCAGATACTGAACCAAGAATACTCATTGTACGAGATGGTCAGTTAGTTTTGGTTAGGCGCTTAAATGGCTTTATTGGTATTACAGATAAAGATAGTGCAGTTGTTGATGCATTAGCTTTAGAAATACAGCGTTCAATGGATTTCTTTGAATCGCAATTAAAACAACCTCCGATCCGTAGTGTGCAATTACAGTGTGACAGTTTGTCTTCATTAGCGGTGCGTGCAGAGCTTGCTGAGTTATTACAAACTAAAGTCGTCGACTTTCAACCTAATTCAGATATGGCTAAAGGTGTTGAAAAGCAGTTCTATTATGCTTTAGGTGCGGCTCTATTGATGACTAATAAGGATTAATCAGGTGAAGAATAGGATTAATTTTTATCATAAATCATTAAGAAAGCGTCGTGACTTGATGCCACTCCAAGGTGTTTTAGTTATATGGACTATTGTTGCTTTTATAGTGACAGCTAGTTGGGGAGGCTTCACATTACAAACACAACATAATAAAACTGAAAAAGATGGAAGCCAGCAACGATTAGATAGTCTGTATGTAGAGCTTGAGGCAATAAAAATTAAGCTGGCAGAAAAACAAAATAAAGACCGGTTAGTTACAAAGTTAAAGTTAATCGAGCAAGAAATAGCTCATAAGCAGCAAATATTCAGTTATTTAAAAGTAGTTAACGAATTATCGGGCACTGATTATAGCCGAATAATGATTGATTTAGCGCGTCACCATGAGCCGAGCATTTGGTTAACTGAACTGATATTTGCAGGGAAAAAAATTACCCTCAAAGGGCAAACCTCCGAATCAAGTCAACTACCTATTTGGCTAAGTAATTTAAAGCAATCACCTTACTTTGCAGGGAAAGAATTCTCAGTATTGGAGTTTAATAAAAAAGAGGATGGCATTAATGAATTTAATGTTTCATCTGAGTTAGTTGTTAAAGGGAATTCGCTATGAAGACGAATAGTAAAAAAAGTCTACGTAGTTGGCCTTTATGGGTGAAATATCAAACACGATTTGAAGCACTACAGTTACGCGAAAAATATGCCGTATTAGCTGTTGGTTTATTTTTGATTATTTATTTAGGTTGTTGGTTTTTAGTGCTTCCACAGCAAGAGTCGGCAAAATTACAGCAAGACTCGTTAAAGGCCATTAAGGTTGAGTTACAGCAGTCTCAAGTTCAGTTTGCAATGTTAGAGGAGGCGTTAAATACCGACTATACAAAAGCGCTTCGTCAACAAATAATCAATGCAGAACAAGCATTAATCGATACTGATGAGAGGTTGAGTGCGTTTAGCCAAGGCTTTGTAGCTGCTGAGAGTGTGCCTGACATGTTAAGAGGATTATTAAAAAGTCATCCGAATGTCAAAGTATTGAGCTTTAAAGTGCTACCAGCAAAAGGGGTTGATGTTGCAAAGCTAGGTGAGCAAGACGCGCAAGTTTTATTTTTTGAACATCAAATGATTTTGACGTTAGAGGGCGAGTACTTTGGTCTGCAAAACTATCTTGAATCACTTAAAAAAAACCAAGAAAAGTTGTTGATCCAAGAGTTTAATTATCAAGTGACAGCATATCCAAATGCTCAATTAACCATACAGTTAGCAACGGTAAGCGCGAATGAAAAATTTCTTTCACTGTAGTTTATGGCTGATATCAATATGCGCCAGTGTAGCTGCGGTTGCACAAACTTTAAAAGATCCGACTAGACCGCAAACCATTACAACAAAGGGAAGCGGGAATGTGTTGACTGGAAATTTGATATTGCAGTCAATAATAAAGAAACAGCAAGGGTATAAAGCAATTATTTCTGGGCAATTATATGCCATTGGCGATCAGATAGATGGCTACAAAGTGCTAGCAATAAACTCTAAAAGAGTCGTACTAGCGAATGATAACAAGCAAATAAAATTAGATTTATATGACTATGACATTAAAAATTAATTTTCCCCACAAGTTGGCTGTTTTATTGCTGTTACCTATTATTTTAAATGGTTGTCACAGCTTTTCACCAGGTAAAGGGATCAAGCCTCATATCGAGCAAGAGTTAAAAGCACTTCCAAATAAGACGCCTACAGTTGCACCGTTAAATGTACCTGAGGAGCTAGCTCAAAGCCTATTATCTTCAGTGGGCCCTCAGCAGAGTTTAAATAACGAGCTTTCGGTGAAGCGTTTTGAAGTATCTGCTAATAATGTTGATATACGAGCCTTTTTTGCAGGTCTTACGGACGATACACCTTACAGTGTTGCAGTACACCCAGAGGTAAGTGGAACAATTAGCTTAACCTTAAAAAGCGTAACATTTGATGAGGTTATTACCGTTATTAAACGAATGTATCCGCTTGATATTATTAACGAAGGGCGAATTGTACAGGTACTTCCCGCAAAAATGCGCACCGAAACTATTCCGGTTAATTATTTAATGATGAAGCGAAGTGGCCAATCTACAGTCAGTGTTGTTGCTGGTGGTGTGAGTCAAATGGCGGGAAATAATAGCTCAAGATCAAGTAACAACTCAAGTGATAGTGACCAGCAAAATGGCCAATCCAGCAATAATCAGAATATTGAATTGAATGGCTCTCGTATACAAACCACAAATCAAAATGATTTTTGGAAAGACTTAGAGATCGCTTTAAAAACACTGGTTGGTACTGGAGAGGGGCGTTATGTTATTGCCAGCCCTCAGGCAAGTTTAGTGACTGTAAATGCCTTGCCAAGTGAAATTATGCAATTGAAAGATTTTTTACGCCAAAGCCAAGAAAACTTGCAACGACAAGTTATTTTAGAAGCGAAGATTGTCGAAGTGACTTTGAAAGATGAATATCAACAGGGGGTTAATTGGAATGAAATTGCAAGCTCTATAGGTAGTACGAGTTTGTCATTTGCAACAACGGCCGCAGGGCAAATTAGTAACAGCATTTCAGCCACGCTTGGTGGTGTTTCAAATTTAGTTATCAATAACGCTGATTTTACAGGTGTGATTAGCTTATTAGAAACCCA
The DNA here is from genome assembly GCF_001653135.1 of Pseudoalteromonas neustonica. Classification (GTDB taxonomy): domain Bacteria; phylum Pseudomonadota; class Gammaproteobacteria; order Enterobacterales; family Alteromonadaceae; genus Pseudoalteromonas; species Pseudoalteromonas neustonica. Next base: position 60,474 of record NZ_BDDS01000009.1, on the reverse strand, counting down.
AGGCGATGTACAAATGCTATCAAACCCAAGGGTAACAGCAACTAATAATCAAAAAGCAGTAATTAAAGTCGGTCAGGATGAGTACTTTGTTACTAATGTTTCAAGTACGACGGTTACAGGTAATGCAACAACAACAACACCAGAAATTGATTTAACACCATTTTTCTCAGGGATTGCATTAGATGTTACACCGCAGATTGATAAATACGGCTCAGTCATTTTACATGTTCATCCGTCTGTAACACAAACAGAGGAACAGCAAAAAGTAATTACTTTGAATAATGACGAATTTATCCTACCGCTGGCGCAAAGTAATATTCGTGAATCTGATACGGTGATCCGTGCTCAAAGTGGTGAAATTGTGGTGATCGGTGGTTTAATGCAAACGATCACAACGGATGAAGAATCAAAAACACCGCTACTAGGCGACATACCATTATTTGGTAATCTTTTTAGAAGTGTGCGTAAGCGTCAAGAGAAGAAAGAGCTAGTTATTTTATTAAAGCCAACTGTTGTAATGCCTGATACGTGGAAGAAGCAACAAGCTCGCAGTCGCCAATTACTTAATACTTGGTATGAGAATTAATCATGTATTTGAGCTTTTTCAATCTAAGTGAAATGCCTTTCACCTTAACCCCAAATACCGAGTTCTTCTGTGCTCTGGCACCGCATAATGAAGCGATGCAAGTGTTGCTTACGGCGCTAGAAATGGGGGAGGGGTTTATTAAAGTGACGGGCGAAGTTGGCACTGGGAAAACGCTTTTATGTCGTAAATTGTTAAATCAAATAGAGCAAGATTTTACGGTAGCCTATTTACCAAACTCTTACTTAAACCCTGATGAACTACGCTGGGCATTAGCTGTTGAGTTAGGGATGGATCTAAATAAAGAGCTCGATCAGCAAGCCCTAAGCCAATTAATTAATCATCATTTATTAAGTCTGCAACAGGCCGGGAAAAAAGTGGTGTTACTGATCGACGAAGCACAGTGCTTGAGCTGGGATACGCTAGAAGCATTACGTTTATTTACTAATTTAGAAACCGAGAGTGAGAAGCTAATTCAGGTTGTACTATTTGGGCAACCTGAATTGGATGAAAAACTAGCGAATAGCCGTGTTCGTCAGTTGCGTCAACGGATTGGTTTTTCCTATCAATTACGTGCAATGACACCTGCTGAAGTTGTGTATTACATAAATCATAGGCTACAAGTTGCAGGTTTTAATGGGCCACAACTATTTACGCAGCAGTTAGGGTTACGCATAGCAAAAGCTAGCCGTGGGGTCCCGCGTTTGGTTAATGTGCTTTGCCATAAAGTACTGTTGCAAGCCTACGGTGAAGGGGTGAATGAAATAAAGATGCTGCACATTTACAGTGCGGTAAAAGACACTGAAGATTGCCAAAATACGCACTTAATAAATTATTGGAGTTACATAGTTGCCAGCTGCAGTATGTTAGTGATTGCAGGTATTTGGTTTTGGAGGCAGTGGCTATGAGTGTAATTAATTCGATGCTTAAAAGCATAGAGCAGCGTGAAAGTGGTGCAACACTGCCGTTTGCGCAAAAAAGTATTGTCGTTGCCCCCATTTATGATTACCAAACAATTGCACTGAAGTGTGGGGTCGTTTTAATCGCAATCACAGCAATTGTATTGGCTTATATTTATCTACCAACGGCTGATAAAAAAATTAAGCGTGTAGATTCAATTGTAGAGAGATCAGCAACCAAAGTAGCTATCGATCCATTAATTAAGAGTGAGGTATTAGATAAACCTAACACGTTAGTCACCGCTGGTAAAAATAAGCTTATGAATTCGGCATCTTATGTAGAGGAAAAAGCATTAGTTAATGATAGTGGGGCTAATCAGGTTACACGTTTTCAAAAGCCAGCAATAAACCAACAGCCAATGATGGAAAGTAATAGTGAGTCAGGGGGGCCTGTTGCAGCCGTAGTATTGAAAAGCAGTGCACCTGAAATAGTGAATGCTGCAATCAGTAAACCGATGATTAATAGCTCTGAAGATACCTTTAGCATCAAAAAGGCTTCAGTAATAACGACCATGGATCAGCAAAATTCAGCCTTGTTGGCACAAGCCAGAAATGCGCTAGAGTTTGGTTTACAACAAGAGGCTACGGATGATCTGGTACTTATTTTGCAGCGTGACCCTGAGCATATTGAAGCGCGTAATTTATTGGCGGCAAGTTACTTTTTACAGCAGGACATTCTTGCTGCGCAGAGTATTCTAGAAGAAGGCATAGGGTATGATCCTAACGTGTTGCACTGGCGCGTATTGCTCAGCAAAATTTACATTACTCGACGTCAGTACAGTATGGTTTTACAGCTTCTTGGCGATGAGTTTGAACCGCAAGCAGATAATCAATTTTGGACTTTAAAAGGCACTGCTGCGCAGCAACTAGAGGAACATGATGTTGCATTGCGATGTTTTGAAAAACTAACTCGATTACAGCCGCAAGAAAGTAAGTGGTGGTTAGCACTGGCAACCTCTAAAGATGCGCTTGGGGATTACCAAAACGCAAAGCGTTATTATCAAACAGCTCTTAAAATGGGAGGGTTGAGTCCGGTAATACAAAGCCATGCAGAGCAACGCTTGTTAGCGATCAAGGAGGTATCATGAGACCTAGTTTAAGAATGCGTTTGGGGGATCTTTTAGTTGATGAGCAGATGATCACAGAAGCGCAACTAAGTGAGGCTCTTAATGCGCAAGCTGCAACGGGGCGTAAACTCGGTGCAACGTTAATCGCACTTGAGTTTATTAGTGAACCTCAGTTACTACGATTTTTAGCCCAGCAACTTAAAGTGCCATTTTTAGATATTTCACAACGCAAAATATCCCCAGAAGTGTCTAAGTTGCTATCAGAGGTTATGGCTAGGCGTTACCGTGCACTTGTAATTGAAGATAATGGCGACTCAGTACTTATAGGTATGAGTGATCCGGCTGATTTAAGAGGGTTAGATCAACTAGGGCCAATATTTGCACCAAAAAGAATTGATTTGGCGGTAGTGCAAGAAAGCCAAATTATGGTTGCATTCGATAATGTCTATCGTCGTACGGAAGAGATAACCAGCTTTGCGGAACAGTTACATGAAGAGTACGAGGATGTTGAAGAATTTGACTTAAACTCTCTCGGTGATGATTCTTCAGATGCAACTGTTGTTAAATTACTACAGTCTATTTTTGAAGATGCAGTACAAGTAAGGGCATCGGATATCCATATCGAGCCAGATGAAAGTATGTTGCGTATTCGCCAGCGTGTTGACGGTGTATTACAAGAGCACATATTACATCAGGTGAAAATTGCCTCTGCATTAGTATTACGTCTTAAGTTGATGTCTGGCTTAGATATATCAGAAAAACGTCTACCACAAGATGGCCGATTTAATATTAAAGTTCATACACATAGTATTGATGTGAGGTTATCCACGATGCCGGTGCAGTATGGTGAATCGGTAGTTATGCGGTTACTTGATCAATCAGCTGGATTACTAACTTTAGATGAAACAGGTATGCCGACGCATATTTTGAAACGCTTGCGCAGTATTTTAAAGCGCCCCCATGGGATGATTTTAGTTACAGGGCCGACAGGGTCCGGGAAAACGACCACTCTTTATGGGGCGCTAAGTGAGCTTAATCAGCCTGAAAAGAAAATTATTACAGTTGAAGATCCTGTTGAGTATCGAATTGGCCGTATTAATCAGGTGCAAATAAAAAACAAAATAGGGCTCAGTTTTGCCAGTATTCTACGCACTGCATTACGCCAAGATCCTGATATTTTGATGGTTGGTGAAATGCGAGATCAGGAAACCGTAGAAATTGGCTTAAGAGGTGCATTAACAGGGCACTTAGTCTTATCAACGCTACATACCAATGATGCGATCACCAGTGCAATGCGTTTAATTGATATGGGCGCGCCAGCCTATCTGGTTGCCAGCTCATTACGTGCCATTATAGCTCAACGGCTAGTAAGGCGAGTATGTGAAAACTGCAAAACGCAATACCACCCTGATCATCAAGAAACGAGTTGGTTAAAGTATTTGAAAGTTGATGTTGCTAATAGTCAGTTTTGGTGTGGGAAAGGATGTACTGCGTGTAACCATACGGGCTATAAAGGTCGTGTTGGGGTGTTTGAGCTACTGGAAATGGATGACGCCATGATGGATGCATTACGCCAAGATGATACGCAAGGTTTTTCTGACGCGGCTAAAAATAGCGCTCAATTCACACCTTTATCAAGCATGGCACTAGAGTATGCAAAACAGGGCCTAACCACATTGGATGAAGTGTTTAAAGTTGCTGAATATATCCCTGAGATAATAGGAGATGACGATGCAACTTTATAGCTACCAAGCTAAAGATCATAAAGGAACATTAGTAAAAGGCAAGCTTGAAGCGGTCAATCAAGCCGGCGTAGCTGATAACTTAATGCGTCGTCAATTTATACCAATAACGATCACACTGATCGAGCGTGAAAATGATATTCAATTTCCAGGTTTACAACTATTTAAACAAAAAGTAGGCCTTGACGACATGATTATGTTTTCTCGGCAAATGTATTCATTACTCAAAGCAGGCATACCTATAATTCGTGCCATTGTTGGGTTAGCAGATACTACACAAAATAAAGAGTTTAAAGCGGTTTTAACTGAGGTTATTAAGCAGTTAGAGCAAGGTCGAGATTTATCTAGTGCAATGAGCATGCATAATAAAGTGTTTAGTCGTTTGACTATTTCGATGGTGTTGGTGGGCGAAGGTTCAGGGCGTTTAGAAGATGCTTTTTTACAACTTGCTAATTATTTTGAAAAAGAACAAGACACACGAAAACGTATTAAAACAGCGATGCGTTACCCTATTTTTGTTATCGCAGCTTTAGTGATAGCCATGGTGATTTTAAACATTTTTGTAATCCCCACATTTGCCACTATGTTTGCTCGATTTAATGCTGAGTTGCCTTTGATGACGCAGATATTAATAGGAACCAGCCACTTTTTTGTTAACTACTGGTGGTTACTATTATTGATAATTGCAATGACTATTTTTTTCTGGAAGCGCTACTTAGCGACTGAACAAGGTTTGTATAACTGGGATCACTACAAGTTAAAAATCCCTTTTGTAGGCCATATTATTCATCGCTCACTTCTTGCTCGTTATAGCCAAAGCTTGGCTATGGTACTGCGCTCAGGTGTACCGATGACTACAGGCTTATCGCTTACAGCACAAGCCGTTGATAATAGTTACATGGAAAAAGCTATTTTATCTATTCGTCAGGAAATAGAAAAGGGCGATAGCTTATTGCGAGCTTCGCGTAGTAGTGAGCTGTTTTCGCAGCTGGTATTACAAATGGTTGCAGTGGGTGAAGAAACAGGCCGTGTTGATGAAATGCTACAAGAGGCTGCTGATTATTATGAGCGAGAAGTTGATTACGATTTACGTAGTTTAACTGCGAAGATAGAACCTATTTTAACTGTATTTGTTGCCATTATGGTCCTTATTTTAGCGTTGGGTATATTTATGCCGATGTGGAATATGATTTCAGCAATAAAGGGGGGGTGATAATGCTCAATATGGCGCAACACAATAATGGTTTTTCACTGTTTGAAATGGTTTTAGTTGTGATTTTGTTGGCCGTAGTTATGAGTGTAGCTGTACCACAATTTATGAATGTTAAAGAGCAGGCTCATAGTGCAAACATTGATGCTGTAGCGGGTGGTTTTGCCAGCGCAGTCGGGTTTGTCAGAGGGCAATGGGAATTAGAAGCACGACCTAAAGGTAGCGCTGCTTCACGGTTTGTTACTTATATTAATTATGGAGGTGTGGTTGTAGGAGTTGATGGTGAAACAGGTACTCCTACCAGTGATGAAACAGAGCAAAAAGACACACGGGCATTAGCAATGAGTAGTGCAAGATGCCAACAGGTGCTGAATGTGATTTTACAAGATGCGCCAAGCAATACCCTAAGTAGTACAGTGTCAGAGGTTAAAGATGTACGTTTTTTAGTAAGGTACGACGCAGATGCGTTGCAGTGTATCTACTATCTTAGTCATTCTTTAGATGCTGAAAATATCCCTAAGAATGGTAAGCAATTAATTGATACCAAAGGGTTTTCGTACTTTCCTAAAATAGGCAAAGTGCAAATTTTTAAATCTTAAGTAATAACAAAAGAGGCTTACTTATGAAAACGCAATCAATGAATAGCAATGAAATGAACAACCAAGCAGGTTTTACCCTAGTAGAATTGATCATTGTGATCGTGATCCTTGGCATACTTGCGGTAACGGCTGCTCCGCGCTTTTTGAACTTACAAGGCGATGCAAATGCATCAACACTTGAAGGTTTGCAGGGCTCTATTCGCAGCGGTATGAACATCGTTAATGGTAAATCAATAATCTCAAGTGATCATAAAAAACCAACCGCAACAGTAACGGTTGATACAGGCGCTGCAGTTGATACTATTTATGGTTATCCTGCTGCGAGTACTGCTGCATTTGAAGCTTTCTTAGATGTTGACTTTGCAACTGGTGATGCGGGTGACTTTAACTTAGACGACACGACTAAAGCCGCTACTGGAACTGCAATTATTTTTCCTAACAGCTATGTAAGCACAGATGATTGTCGTATTGAATATACACAAGCTAAAGACTCTAACGATGGTACCCCGCCAGTCAAAGTTGTGGCGCCAGTATTAACAATTATACTTACAGGATGTTAATCATATAGATGGGAAGCTCGACTAAGCAACGATTGCGTGGCTTTACTTTAGTTGAACTGATAATTACTTTGGTTATTTTGGGTATCCTGTCGGTAACGGCAGGGCCCAAATTCTTAGGTAGTTCAACCGAAGACGCCTATTCATATCGTGATCGCGTATTGGCCGCACTACGCACAACTCAATTACGAGCGATGCAAAACAGTGCAATAGCGAGTTGCCATAAGTTATACATAAGCGCAGTGTTAATTGCTGGGCCAACAACAGATACATGCAATGGAGGAGCGGATCCTAACAACCAAGACGATTTGGTAGTGAAGATAGACACGCAACGTAGCGAAATAGTATTTACTGCGTTAGATGGTCAAGGATCGCTATTTACTGAAATTAATTTTGACCCATTGGGGCGAAGTGATCGAAATTGCAACAATACATGTCGAATAGATGTAGGGTTAGCTGGTGTATGTATTAGTGGTGAGGGGCTGATTTATGCGTGCCCTTAATACGGGTTTTACCCTTATTGAGCTAATCATTAGCATTGTTATTTTTGCGATAGCCCTGACAATTATTACCGGTTTAATTGCGCCGCAGGCGCGTCAAAGTGCGGATCCTATTTTACAGTTACGTGCTAATGAATTGGGTCAATCATTAATGAATGAGATCCAAAGTAAGGCATTTGATGAGCATAGTGAACGTGCGCCGCCGTTTAGACGATGCTCAGAGAGTGGTTTGGCTGCACCAAATTGCACCGTTGTAGCCGATTTAGGTGCCGATAGCGGAGAAACCCGGACTACGTATGATGATGTGGATGATTATTTAGCACTCAATGCTCAGCCTATAACAAATAGCTTAGGTGAGCAGTTAACGCAGTATCAAGATTTTAGTGTTGCCGTTACTGTGGTTTATGACAGTGACCGTAATAGTACAACCGTAAATGATGGAACAACATTAAAGCTCATCACACTTATTGTTAGTGCTCCAAATGGAGAGCAATATGGGTTTAGTGCTTATAAAGGTAATTACTGATGTTTAGCTTTATAAAACAATGCGGGTTTACCCTTATAGAGTTATTAATAGTCATGGTGATTGTGGGGATATTAGGGGTTACTTCGGTTGCTTATATTAATGCGGGGGTAAATATCTACAGCCAAGGTGTTGAGCGTCAAGAAGCCGTTGCACAAGCACGATTTATGCTAACACGCTTAGCTAAAGAGCTACGGCACGCCACACCAAACTCTCTTCGGTTACAGTGTGAAGGAGGGTGCACATTTGATCAGTGTCTTGAGTTTATTCCTTTCCAATCAGCGACTCATTATACCGGCTACCTACCAACGTCAGCCCCTTTTAATGTTACAGCGGTAGACTTCGAATTAAATAATTTAGCACAGCCAACAATTGGAAATTGGGCCACTGTATACCCATTACACCACAGTGATTTATACGATGTAGCAAACAATAAACGATTACAAGTAACAGGGTTTGTAAGCTCAACAACGAGCGAGCTGGATCAATGGCAATTTAGCCAAGCATTTATGCAAGAGTCGTCATCAAAGCGTATCTATTTACTGGCTGAGCCTGTGAGCTTTTGTGTTGAAGGTAATGCCTTATATCGATACCAAGATTATGGTTTTAATGTAAACCAATTAAATGCAGTACAGCTACAGGCAAGCAGTGGGGTAAAACGAGATTTACTTGCGCTTCATATAAGCAACAACTTAGTTAGCAATGAGTTTTTCAATTTAGATGATGCAGCGTTAACACGTAATTCTGTATTAAATATTCATGCAATTATGACGTTTAATGATAGTGAAGCAATGATGTTTAATCATGAGGTGCATATACCCAATGTACCTTAAAAATAATAGGAATCAAGCAAGTCAAAATGCCGCTCGTCAAAAAGGTAATTTACTCGTTGTTACACTGGTGATTATTGTTGTATTTTTGATGTTGGGCTTAGCGCTAGTGAAAATACTTTCTGCATCAGCACAACAAAATATTATTGAGTATTATGGCGCTCGTGCTTATATGGCTGCCCAAAGTGGGTTAGAAAATGCTTTAACAGAGCTTTTCCCGTTAAATAACCCTGCACAGAATTGCGCGGCAGTATCAACGACGCTAGCTTTGCAAGTAACTTATCTTGAAAACTGTGTGGTTACACTCAGTTGCAAGCAATACTTGGCTGTGCCAGATAGTAGTAATAGTGCTGGTACTGTTAGTATTTTTTATCTGCAAAGTACGGCTATTTGCGCCCCTATTGCATGCGCCATTGGTGAGGCTTGTCGAAAAGATTATTGGCAAACACAACGTACATTGAGCGTTGAAGCGAAGACCTTACCATGATGATTTACCGTACATTAATACTATTAGGATTGCTATGCTGTAGTTGTGTGTGTGTAGCCGCAACGCCAAAAATAGAAGGCCGCTTTATTGAACTGCAAGACACGTATGTTTCACCTATTTGGACCAAAATAAATTTTCAACAAGAATATGATGTTCCGCCTGCGGTGTTTATGCTTTCGACCAATCAAGGCGGTAACCCTGCAATAGTACGCATACGCAATGTGACTACAACTGGCTTTGAAGCTCTACCACTTGAACCTACAGGAGAAGATGGTGAGCATATTACCATGGGGGCGCATTATTTAGCGGTTGAATATGGCGTACATGAATTCCCTGATGGCACAATCATGGAAGTTGGTAGTACAGATATATTGCTTGAAATTCAATATGGGCCTCAATCTAATTATGTTTTGCCGAAGAGCTATAAAGGCGTTACCTTCTCGATGCCATTTACTACACGGCCAAATTTTTTTCATTCACTACAAACAATCAATAGCTTGGAAACAACTCCTCCGAGAGATGCGTTAAGACCATTTTTAACCGTGGCTGTTGAAACTAATTCATTAACATCAGTGGGAGTAAATATAGCGCTTGAAGCATCAGAGACAAGTAGTGGCTTAATCAAAAGCGAGACAATTGCCTACCTTGTTGTGGAGCCAGGAAGTAACCGTACTTTTGTGGATGATAATCAAGTCGAAGTGTTATGGGAGAGTTTTTTCACTGGGTATAAAGTGGATGGTTGGAGTGATGGTTGTAATTACTTTTACTTTAATAATGACTTTGACGTAGCCCCTTTAGTTGTCGCAAGTAAGAATAGTCGGGTTGGTGAAGATGGGGGGTGGTTACGTAGTTGTAATTTAACACGAACTCGGCTGGGTATAGTGGTTGATGAAGATAGAGATGGCGATAGGGAGCGTAATCACCCAAATGAAGAGGCATCTATTTTAGCCATGACGAGTACGTTTGTATCCAACGGGGACATTTTGAGTTGTGATACGCTCTTTCCAGGGGCTATTGCTACATACAATAATGGACAGATTCAACTTGTTCAAGGCGTTACGGTTACAGACAACAATGCGAATGTTTTAACAACAATGAATTACATTTCAACTGCGATTACTAATATTCCTTTATGCAATGGTCAGCCTTGTGCTGCAAAGGGAGAAAATTCGCTGACCGCAGGGCAAGCTTCACGGGTGCCTACAATAGCAAATGATGGCTCATCTGGAAGTGCCATACCAACGAGCTTAGCGGGTGATTACTTTTTTGATGAATTGCAAATAACGATGGTCGAACCTGAATACAGAGTAACAAAGCCCACCCGAATATTTGTGCAAAATTCAGACTCAATATTATCAACCGCTTTTTTAACGGTCGCTAATACGAATATAGTTATTGAAGATGGTGCGTATTTGGCTATCTACATTGATGGTGCTGTATCGATTGGAGCGAGTGTTGACTTTAACGCATTTTTAGTCGCAACGGGAGAGGTGCGTATTGCGCAAGAAGTACAGTATACGGGTATGATTACCTCTGGCACTGAGATTATAGCAGAGCAAAGCTCTTCATTTACGGGAACACCAGTACCGAATAATATCCCCGGTTTTTGTGGAATTACACCACCAGTATTATTAGATCATTACCGCATATCCATGAGTGATAACAAGGGTTTAACGTGTCAGGCTAAAGAAATGACGCTTACAGCATGTGCGAATGATGCATGTGATGTGCTTTATGCTGAAGAGTCTACACTCGATCTTTCGCCAAGTACTAGCGGGTCACAAAGCTGGGTTACAGGGGAGAACATAACATTTACAAGCATGACAGATATACGCTTTGCTAAGCGTACGGCTGGTCAAGTGCAATTTGGTTATAACTTAGCTGATCCATCAGCGCCGTTACGTTGTTATATTGGGGGTATTAATGTTGGCCTTGGTGGATGTAAAGTCACGTTCTCTGATGCAGGGTTTATTTTTAGAAATGACAGTGACAATAACACCTTAATACCTACTCAGTTATCAGGAAAACCTTCTGATACAGGCTTTAATGCTAAACAGTTAGCGATACAGGCTGTTAAAACCAACACAACAACAGGAGTCTGCGAAGCTGCTTTTCCTACCGATGGAGAAGTTGCAATTGATTTGGCTTATAGCTGTAGTTCGGGGTCTGTTTGTAGTGATGAGTTGGCGCTTGTGAATAACGGTAATACGCATGCAATTGGGCAAAGCTATCAAGCGGTACCACTAAAGTTTAGTAGTGAATCCAAAGCTGAGATTACCATTAATTACCCTGATGCAGGACAGGTAAGCTTAAATACTAGGTTAAACTTGATACTGGATCCTGCAACCAATCTATCAGTAAGCTTAGCGGGGAGTTCAAATGAATTTGTTGTTAAGCCATTTGGCCTTGCTATAAACTTTCCTAATGACGGCAATAATGCATTTGCAAGTGATGCAAACGGCAGTTTATTAAAGCTCACTGGTGAGCCATTTTCATTGAAAATGAATGCGGTACAATGGCTTGTTGGACAAGATAACAACAATGATGGTTACCCAGATGATTATTCAGTAATAAACAGCAATGCAATCGCTAAACACTTTATTGGTGAGTCACCCAATGTGACACCTTCCACCTTATTACCTTCGGGCGGAGTATTAGGTAATCTAGACGTAGATACACTATCCGCGTTTACTGATTCGGGTAGCTTAAGTGAATCCCTATCACAATATAATTATGATCAAGTCGGGATTATTGATTTAGCTGTGGGCTTGCAAGATGGCGATTACTTAGGTGCTGGAGATGTGCGAGGTGAGATCACCAATGTTGGCCGTTTTGCTCCATCTCAATATGTATTACAAGGTATTCAAGCCGCTGCTCAATGTACACGTTATGGCAGTAATCAAACCTACTTAAGTGAGCCATTTTCACTTGGGTTTACAGTACTCGCTCAAAATCATAAAAATCAAACAATGAAAAATTATGTGGGTGGGTTTATTAACTCAAATATCGTAGTTAATGCTGAAAACAGTGAGGCCGGTAATTATGTATCCGCACTTGATTTAACACCAAGGCTGCAGAACATAGACTCACCAGCATGGGGGAGTACACCTGCAGACGCTGGACAATGGCAATTAAACGACCTCGACACCATTTTGGCACGCCAAGAATTTAATGACCCAGATGGGCCTTTCGAAAGTGTAAACCTTATGGCAACACTAACAGGGCTTGAGGGGGCTGCTTTAATGGGTGCTAACGATAACCCAATAATTGCGGGGAGCTGTGTGGCAAATTGCGATAGCGTTAGACTTAATAGTGCACCAATTAGTTTTCGGTTTGGGCGTCTGGATTTGGGGAATAATGCAGGTTCTGACTTAGATGATTTACTCGTACCAATGGAGATGCAATATTATAATGGTACTGAGTTTGTTCGTAATGCCAATGATAACTGCAGTGTATTTACGCACCCTGAAATAAGTCAAATTTCACCGGCATTACCTGTTCTTAATTATGTTTACAGTACAGGCAATAGTGGTGTCTTTGAAAATGGTAGTTACCCAAATACTAACGGAATTTATGCGCAACCTCAGGGTATTGGTATTTTTATAATTGAATACGATACTGAAAATTGGCTTGAGTGGGATTGGCAAGCTGATGCTAGCCAATTAAATCCTAGAGGAATACTTCAATTTGGCAGTTTTAGAGGAAATGACAGAGTTATTTACTGGCGTGAAGTCCGATAATAGTAGTATGTCCAGTCAATCTCAAGATACAGAATTCAGTGTTTCACAGGGGATGGCTATCAAGGTGTGATTTTACAAAAATGGCAACGCCTGTGAAGCATCCTATAGAGAAGCTTAAAAGCAGATTTATACTGCGTTACTGTTATGAGAGACTAATTTTAATAAGGGAATAGCCATTATTTGCAATCAATGCCTTGTTTAAATCACTTTTAATTCCAACTGAAGCTCGCATCTTGAGGCTAATTAGGTATAAACTCAGATAATTTTTGAACAAAGCTTGTGTTTTGCCTTGCAAGTACATAGCATAAGAGTTTAATTATAAAAAATAAATAATGACCAAATAATTGCCGCTTTTTGGGAATGGAATATATGCGAATTGCTCCTTTATCTCTGTTAATTTCAGCAAGTTTGCTTGCATCAAGTGCGTTTGCACAAGATACAGCGACGGTAACTGGGATTGAATCTGAGATCAGTATTAAACAAGCTGAATACGATAACTCTACACAGATACTTGAAAAACATTTAAAAGAAGAAAGTCAGTTACAAAGCCAACTTGATTTATTGCGTACTCGTTCAACTGCACTCGATAAAGAAAAGAACCAAGCACTTGATGCAATGAACGAGATGTACCGTCGTTTAATTGATGATCCAACGCTTGATATCAGTACCGCACAAGCACGTTATCAACAAGCCGTGGTTGATCATAAACAAAATAAAGATGATATAGCGATGCAGTTGGCGGCAATTGCATCCCACCGCAAAGATATTGAACAAATTCGCGTAGCTAAACATACCCAGCTAAACACGCTTGAAAGCTTAAAAGAACAATTAACAACAGCACGAGTAGAGCGCTTGCGTAACGAGTTTACCCGCGAGGGAACGTTAGAAGTTAATCACACCATCAACTGTAAGCGTACAGAAACGCTAGCAGCGTGTGAGCAACGCGGTCAGCAAATGGGTTTACAAAAAGCAACAAAACGCTTCGTAGATCAAATATTTGCAAACCTAACTGAAGAGCGATTGGTTGAACCAAAACGCAATATGGCTGGTGCGCAAGTACAAATATTAAGTAGCCATGTAGTAAATAGTGCATTCAGTGGTCAAGGTAATTACAACGTAAATTTAAGTGTTACCATGCGCGGAGATGTTAATAGCAGCCGTTTATGTAACTTATTAAGTGTTGATAATCGCTATTGTTCTGAGTACGGCACACCACTGAGCACACCTTATCAAGCAAGTTACGGTACTAGCTACTCAGATAGTCAGTTAACATTCAGTGATAGTAAGGATAATGACGTAGTTTCAGTGTCGCGTTTAAATACGCAGTCGGTTCGAGACTACTCAGTAAAGCCAATGTTGATGCCAAAAGTTGATCCATTGGTTGTTGATAACAACAAAAATAGAATGGTTGAACTAACACTGCGATCAAATGTATTTGATGATGAAGTGTTTATTGATGGTGTGAGTTTTGGCTCAACACGCTTAGCGACTACTTTGCCAAGTGGCGTACATGATGTTGAAGTACGAAAACAAGGTTACCAATCATATCGTGTGCGTGTTGATTTGCGTAAACCGCAAACCATTCATGCCAAGTTGGTAAAAAAGCCTGAGTCGATTGCTGCACCGACATACACTCGAGAGCAACGAAATACAGCATCTACGACTACAGCGGTTGGCAATGCAGCCGGTGCGGCTGTGGTTGTTATTCCAGCAGGCACGTTTGAAATGGGTGATATCAATGGCAACGGACTTGCTAATGAGCGTCCTGTTGTTGAGAAAACCATAGCCAACTCATTTGCAATGCAAAGCAAAGAAGTATCAGTCGGTGCGTATAAGCAGTTTGTTACCAATAGCGGTTATAAAACAGAAGCTGAACGCAATCGTGGCTGTGCGTATTATTTAAATGGTGAGCCAGTTTGGGAAGCTAATTTAAATTGGCGTAACCCTGGCTTTGAGCAAGGCAATGATTATCCAGCTGTATGCTTAACCTATAATGATGCTAAAGCATATGCTGATTGGTTATCAGGTCAAACAGGCCAACAATATCGCTTACCGAATGAGGTTGAGTGGGAATATGCAGCTCGAGCGGGTACTAAAACCGAATACCCATGGGGTAATGAAATCGGTAAAAATTTAGCCAATTGTGGCTGGTGTGGTAGTGAATGGTCAAACAAAAGTGCATCACCGACAGGTGCTTTTGCGCCAAACGCATTTGGTCTCTACGACACCGTAGGAAATGTATGGGAATGGACTCATAAGTCAGCTCAGCAATCGGATGTAACAGTTCGAGGTGGTGCATGGAATTTTGCACCGAGTTTAGCTCGCGCTTCAACTCGTTTGATTTTAGCGCCGGACTTTCGTGCAAATTATATCGGTTTTCGCTTAGTACGCGAGCGATAAAAATAATTTAAAAAGGAAGCAATGCTTCCTTTTTACCCAATTAACAAAGGTAGCTGCGCTTTGTATTACTGAAATAATTCAGTATGTTAAAGTAGAGTCAGCTAACATAAGAACGTTTTCAAAGGTCATCCAGCCTCATGTTTAAAAAGCTCCGTGGTATTTTTTCAAACGATCTATCGATCGACTTGGGTACAGCCAATACCCTTATTTATGTTAAAGACGAAGGCATTGTCCTTAATGAACCATCTGTTGTTGCGATCCGTCAAGAACGCGCTGGTGGCCCTAAAAGTGTTGCCTCAGTAGGCACCGAAGCAAAGCAAATGCTTGGTCGTACTCCAGGTAATATTAAAGCGATCCGCCCGATGAAGGATGGCGTAATTGCTGACTTTTATGTAACTGAAAAAATGTTACAGCATTTTATTAAGCAAGTTCATAACAACAATTTTATGCGTCCTAGCCCACGTGTACTTATATGTGTGCCATGTGGTGCAACTCAGGTAGAAAAACGTGCAATACGTGAATCTGCAATGGGGGCGGGTGCGCGTGAGGTATATTTAATTGAAGAGCCAATGGCGGCTGCAATTGGTGCGGGTTTACCTGTGTCAGAAGCAACGGGTTCAATGGTTGTTGATATCGGTGGCGGTACAACTGAAGTCGCAATTATCTCACTTAACGGCGTAGTGTATTCATCATCAGTGCGTATTGGTGGCGATAAGTTTGATGAAGCAATCATTAATTATGTACGTCGTAATTTTGGTAGCTTGATTGGTGAAGCGACAGCTGAAAACATTAAGCATCAAATAGGGTCAGCTTTTAAAACTGATGAACCGATTGAAATTGAAGTGCGTGGTCGTAACCTTGCTGAAGGTGTACCGCGCTCATTTACGCTTAACTCGCACGAAATTTTAGAAGCACTGCAAGAGCCATTAATGGGAATTGTAAGCGCTGTAATGGTGGCACTTGAGCAATCACCACCAGAGCTTGCGTCAGATATCTCAGCTAAAGGTATGGTACTAACAGGCGGTGGTGCACTGCTTAAAGACTTAGATCGTTTATTAATGGAAGAAACAGGTATTCCGGTAGTGGTTGCTGATGATCCATTAACGTGTGTAGCACGTGGTGGCGGTAAGGCACTTGAGATGATAGACATGCATGGTGGTGACGTATTTAGCTACGACTAATGAAGTTAATGTTTGGGCGTGCCATCTCTTTGCAACTGCGACTTTTTGTCGCAGTGCTGTTGAGTATCATGCTGATCGTAGGCGATCGTTATACACAAGGCGGCACAACGGTTCGCACCAGTTTAAATACGCTAGTCAGCCCATTATTGTATTTAGCTAATTTACCCTATGAAGTTTTTAGCCTTGGTGCTAAAAGCTTGCATACGCGTGATCAACTACTAACCGAAAACGAAGCATTAAAACAAAAGCAATTACTGCAAAGTGAACAACTTCAGCAATATCAATTTTTAGCCAAAGAAAATCAAAAACTGCGGGCATTACTTGGCTCTTCAGCTAAACAAGCTAACCGTAAAATCATTGCACAAGTACTGTCAGTTCATTCAAACCCATATAGTCACCAAGTGGTGATCAATCGCGGTGCGATTGATGGTGTTAGTGAAGGACAAGCTGTGATTGACGAAATGGGCGTGGTAGGTCAACTTACAAAAGTGGGATCAACAACCTCTCGTGTACTTTTAATGACAGATACGACCCACGCAACACCGGTGCGCATTTTACGCAATGATGTGCGCACTGTCGTGGAAGGTGTAGGGAAAATAAACTCAGTAAAACTCTCCCATGTACCGCATAGCCTAGATGTACGTTATGGTGATGTATTGGTAACATCAGGTCTTGGTGGCACGTTTCCTGAAGGATATCCTGTTGCAGTTGTGACAGAGATAAACCGCGATGAAGGGCGTCCGTTTGCGCAAGTATACGCGGAGCCAATTGCTCAGCTAGACCGAATTCGCTTATTAGTGATCTTATGGCGTAGTCAACAGGAAATTATCAGCGATGAATAGCCGACACACATTACTTATCGGCTTTAGCATCTTTTTTGCATTGATTATGGCACTGATGCCGTTGCCGTTTTCATTTGAACCATTTCGTCCAGACTGGGTTCTACTCGTTTTAATGTACTGGTCATTGGCGGTTCCGCATCGTTTAAACATTGGTACTGCTTGGGTGGTGGGACTCTTAATTGATTTAGCATCAGGCTCGCCATTAGGTGTAAACTCACTCACTTACTCAATTTGTATTTTTGTTACTGCGAGTAATTTTCAAAAAATCCGTAACTTCTCGATTTGGCAGCAAGCAATATTGGTTGGGCTATTTTTAACGCTTTATCATTTAATGCAATTTTGGCTGAATCACTTTTTAATGGATGTGTATTTTAATCCGCAATACTTATGGCCAGTGGTTACTGGCATGCTAAGTTGGCCATGGATTTTCTTGCTGCTGCGTAAATACCGTCGTCATTTCAGGATCCGATAATGCAAACCGCCATTTATTTAGCGTCAGCTTCTCCAAGGCGCAAAGAATTGCTAACTCAGCTAGGCATTGAATTTTCGCAATTTAGTGTGGATGCCAACGAAAGCCAGTTAAGCAACGAATCTCCACGTGAGCTGGTTGAACGTTTAGCGCGCTTAAAAGCTCAAACGGGCGTGACCATGGGTTACACCGATCGCCCTGTATTGGGCAGCGACACTGTCGTGGTTATCGATAATCAATCGCTAGGTAAACCACTGGATAAAGCGGACTTTATGGCAACGTTAAAGCGTTTGTCAGGGCGAGAGCATCAGGTGCTAACCGCAATAGCATTTGCTACGCCAGAGCGAGTAATGAGTTGTGTGGTAACAACACAGGTCAGCTTTAAAACATTATCAGATCAAGAGTTAGAAGATTACTGGCAAAGTGGCGAACCACAAGATAAAGCCGGTGGTTATGGTATTCAAGGGTTAGGTGGTCGATTTGTAACGCATATTTCAGGTAGCTATTTTGCAGTTGTAGGCTTACCTTTATATGAATGCGAAAAATTATTAAGCGAATTCTTAAGTAGGTAACATGAGTATAGAATTACTGATCAACGTCACTCCGAGTGAAAGTCGTGTTGCTTTGATAGAAAATGGCGTATTACAAGAGATCCAACTAGAGCGAATTGGTAACTTAGGGATTGTTGGTAATATTTACTTAGGTAAAATTAGTCGCGTATTGCCGGGTATGCAAGCCGCATTTGTTGATATTGGTTTAGACAAGGCTGCATTTCTACATGCATCAGATATCGTTAATAGTGCTTCAATTGTAGAAGGCGTTGACGATCAACCAATAAAAAAAGTGCAAGACATCCGTGAGCTAGTTCGTCAAGGACAGTACATTATGGTGCAAGTGGTAAAAGATCCACTGGGTACTAAAGGTGCGCGTTTAACCACAGATATTACAATTCCTTCGCGTTATTTAGTTTTTATGCCGGATGCAACTCACGTGGGTGTGAGTCAGCGCATAGAAACAGAAGAGGAACGCGCGCGATTAAAAAATATTGTTGCTGATTATTCCGATGAAAACGGCAGCTTTATTGTTCGCACAGCAGCAGAGGGTGCAAACGAAGCTGAACTGCGCCACGACGCACAGTTTTTAAAAAAATTGTGGGAAAAAATAGTCGCAAAACGCAAAAAAACCAGCAAAGAAAGCATCCTTCATGAAGACTTAACTCTCGCATTTAGAACCTTACGTGATTATGTAGGTGAGGACATGGAGCGCATTAGAGTTGATTCAAAGTTAACATATGAAGAACTAAAAGCCTTCACTGCTGAATTTGTACCGATACTCTCAGAGGTGCTTGAATACTACCCAGGTGAGCGTCCGATTTTTGATTTATTTGATGTTGAAAACGAAATTCAAAAAGCACTACATCGTAAAGTGGAACTTAAATCAGGTGGGTATTTAATTATCGACCAAACTGAAGCAATGACCACGGTTGATGTAAATACAGGTGCCTTTGTTGGTCACAGGAATTTAGAAGAAACCATTTTTAATACTAATGTTGAAGCTACTTCGGCAATAGCTCGTCAGCTTAGGTTACGAAATTTAGGTGGCATAATCATCATCGATTTTATTGATATGATTAGTGAAGATCACAAACGCCGCGTATTACATTCACTGGAGTCGGCACTGGGTAAAGATCGTGCTAAATCAAACATTAATGGCTTATCTGCGCTTGGTTTAGTTGAAATGACAAGAAAACGAACGCGAGAAAGCTTAGAGCATATTTTATGTGATGTGTGTCCCGCGTGTTCAGGACGAGGTTCGCAAAAAACAGTAGAAACCGTTTGCTATGAAATACTGCGTGAAATTGTACGTGTGAACAGAGCATATGCAGCAGACAAATTTATGGTTTATGCAGCACCAGCTGTGAGTGAGGCCTTGATTAATGATGAATATCATAACCTTGCAGAGCTTGAATTATTTATTGGCAAGCAAGTAAGCATTCAAACCGAAAGCCTCTACAGTCAAGAGCAGTTTGATGTGGTTATGATGTAATGAAAGCAAAGACGGCCTGTTTTTTTTGTATCCGTAAGTTATGGCAAGCCTGTGCTATAACATTGGTGCTGCTGGCCGTTATTGTGTCCGTATTAAAATATACACTCCCGTACGCTAATGATTATAAAGGTGACTTAGAAAATTACCTTTATGAAAAGTTTGCCGTTAATCTGTCAATTGGCGCTATCTCAGCGAGTTGGCATGGCAAAGGACCCTCTATTGTATTGGAAGAAATTTCCTTTGAAGATAATCAAACATCACCTATAGCATTGACGATTGCCAAAGCAAGCTTTGAGTTAAATGTATGGGAAACCATCAAAACGCAGCAATTAAAATCCAGCTACTTTGTAATTAACGGCTTTCATGCCAATGTTAATATACCGAGCATGTTGGATTCAAAAAGTACGGATGTATCTTTTGAGCAAAAAGAACTAATTGAAGGTTTATTCCTAGGTGAAACCGGGCATTTTGCTGTAGAGAATAGCAGTCTTAATTTTATGCTGGGAGATGGTAAAGACCGCCGTTTAATTCTTGAAAATATTGTTTGGCAGAACGAACCTGAACAGCATCTAGGAAGTGGTACTTTGGCTTTGCCGGGGATTTCGGTTGGCACGTTTGATGCGCGTTTAGCGCTCGTTGGCACTACTTTAGAAAGCATGGCTGGTGATGTTTATATACAAGCTGGCAATGTTGATGTTTCTAAGTGGCTTGCGCAATATATTAATGCTAGTAAAGAGCAGCTCAATTCAGATATTAATTTAGAGTCTTGGGTGAGTATTGAAAAAGGCTTAATTAAAGATGTCACCGTTAAATGGCTACCCAGCTATATTAATTGGCAGCAAGATACAAAAAATCACCAATTTAGCTTAAGTGAAGGGGGGTTTCACCTTTATCCATTTCAGCAAGGTTGGCGTTTAAAAAGTACGGGTTTAGGCATTAAAAATGATCAGCAATATTGGCCTGATTTTCAATTTGAAGCGCAACTAGATAAAAAACAAAAGCAGTTTTGGATACAGCAACTTGATTTTGACTTGGTTTCAAAACTGGCTCAATTAAGTAACTTTGCAGTCCTTGATCAACTTATCAACCTTCAACCAAGTGGGCAGGTTGATTACGCTTACTTTCAATATTCGTCTCCTGAGCAATGGCAATTATGGTTTGAGGCGCAGCGGCTAGGCTGGCTTGCTAAGCAAGGTATTCCAGGCGCGCAAGATTTACGTATTGATGGATTGTTAAATCAAGACTATGGGCGCATTAACTTATTTGGCGAGCATAACCAATTACTCACCGGCGATACGTTTAGTCATCCAATAAAATATAATCAGCTCAATATGCAAATTGATTTGGCTAGCAGTGAGCAAGGCTGGCAGATAAGCAGTGATAATATTTGGCTTGATAATGATGAGGCAACAATTGCCGCTGAAATGAAGCTTAGCTTAGGGGGGCAACCTAGGCTTGATTTATACGCCGAAGCATTCGTTCCTAACGCGAGTATTGTAAGTCATTACTTCCCACTCCCAGTTATGACCAATAGTTTAGTTGATTATTTAACTGGTGCGATTAAAGGGGGCGAAATACCACAAGCGCAAGTGTTGTTTTCAGGGCCATTAACAGGTTTCCCGTTTGCTGATAATTCAGGGCAGTTTGAAGTGTTAGCCCAAGTTGAACAAGCACATTATCAATTTGCGCCTAATTGGCCTGCAGTGACAAAAGGTAGCGCAAAGCTGCATTTTGAAAATGAACGTATGGATATTTACTCTCAACAAGGTGAACTTGTTAATTTGGCCGTGGGTGATGCAGTGCATGTGAGTATTGCAGATCTAATGGATGCAGACATTCTTAATGTTAAAATTAACAAGCAAGCAGATGTAAAAAAACTATTACCTTTTTTTAAAGCCACCCCCATTGCAGATCCTCTGGCAAATGTATTTGAAGTGATCCAAGGCCAAGGTGAAGCGAGTGCGGATATAGAGTTGTTGGTTGATTTAAATGACCTGAATGTAAATGCCAAAGGGGTTGTTAACTTAAGCAAACTCCCCGTTTATTTAGCGCAACCAGGCGTACAATTAGAGCAAGTAACAGGCAAACTGTATTTTAATGATGACCATATAAGCTTAAAAAATGCCGAAGCAACGTGGTTAGGTATGCCGCTTAAGGTTAACTTTGATGGTAAAAGTATCAAAGATAGCTACCGTGGTGATGTGGACATTAAAGCACAATTAAACGCACACACCTTGATTAAGCACGGGCAAGGTCTTTTAAAAGATTATTTAAGTGGCGAAAGTGAAGTTGCTATAAATATAGGGCTTAATTTTTTAGCTGATGGTTTTAATTATCATGCCAACGTGAGCTCTCAACTTAAAGGGCTCAAAAGTGAATTACCAGCGCCTTATACCAAAAATGCAGAGCAAGTTTGGCCACTTAGCGCCGTTATTCAAGGCGATAATATTTCAAACTTGATCACTGCTAATATCAATAAAAACGTGTACTTTAATGGGATTTTAGCCAACGACACTGGCCAACTCAGCAATGCTCATTTAATTTTAGGGGCACAAGATTTAGGTTTGAACCGTGAAAACTTAACGGTAGCGATCAATTTAGATCAAACCGATCTGCTGCCATGGCTTGGTTTAATTAAACAAATAGTGAGCATTAACCAAACAGCATCTGATGCTCAAGGAGTACTTCCTCCCCTCAGCGAAGTGGTTGGCAAGGTGCAGCAATTAACGATCGCGGATATTGCATTTAATGATTTCGAAATGCGTTTAGCGCCTGTTGATAACGACTTAAGTTTAAAGCTGAACGCCAAAGAATTACGCTCGCAGGTGTTTATTCCTTTAGGGCAATTAAGTCGTCCTATCCATATTGCTACTGATTATTTAAGAGTTAACTTTACGCCTTCAAATGACAACTCCAATATACCAACAATTCCTGAAAACTATACATGGTTGAACGATTTACCCGCAATAGAATTTGAGTGCGCAGACTGTAAAGTGGCAAGCTACCAACTAGATAAAGTGAGCGCATCGTTTTATGGTGATGGGCAAAAACTAACGGTATCAGAATTAGTTGTTGATAAAAGTAAGCATATTTTACGCGCAAAAGGCGAATGGAAAAATGGCCTCACACAGTTTAATGGCAATATGCAAAGTACTGACATAGGTGAGTTATTTGATGAATTTGATATAACCACCACAGTTAAAGACTCAACCGCAGATATTAAATTTGATTTAGCGTGGCAAGATGCGCCTTATCAATTTGATATACCCAGTTTATCAGGGAATTTAGATTGGCAATTAGGCGAAGGCCATTTAGCTGAAGTCAGTGATGGTGGAGCGCGGGTGTTTTCATTACTGAGCCTAGATTCATTGGTGCGTAAGCTTAAGCTCGACTTTAGAGATGTTTTTTCAAAGGGATTTTTTTATAACAGCATGCAAGGCACTATGCAGTTGGACAAAGGCATTGCTTATACACAAGACACTAAAATGGATGGTGTACCCGCAGATTTAACCATTAAGGGCCACACTAACCTTAATACCATGGAAATTGATTACGACCTAGCGGTTGCCCCGCAAGTAACCTCAAGTATTCCCGTGATAGTTGCGTGGATGGTAAACCCTGTTACCGGTTTAGCTGCGTTGGCGATTGACAAAGTACTTCATTCTGCACGGGTTATCTCGGAAATAAATTTTAAAGTTAGCGGCAGTATGAGCGATCCTGTTGTACAGGAAGTTGATCGTAAAAGTCGCGAAGTAACTATTCCGCAAGCTGCACAAAATCAGCCACAAGCAGCGCAAAAGTCTCATGAGTTAACACTCAAAGACGCCGCAGTGACAGCCACTCAATGAGAGTTTTATTATGCAACCAATGATAGTTGCTATGCAGATGTGCTCAGGCG
Organism: Pseudoalteromonas neustonica; assembly: GCF_001653135.1. Taxonomy (GTDB): domain Bacteria; phylum Pseudomonadota; class Gammaproteobacteria; order Enterobacterales; family Alteromonadaceae; genus Pseudoalteromonas; species Pseudoalteromonas neustonica. The sequence continues at coordinate 36,841 of NZ_BDDS01000009.1, read as the reverse complement.
TGTGTGCAGATGAGAATATCAATCAACTTAAACAACTACTTTTAAAGCTCCCTAAAACACGGCCATTACTGGTGTGTTTACCTGAGAGCTTTTTAGTGTTTGGCAAAAGTGGCCAAGATGCATTAGCCGTAGCAAAGCAAAGTGATTATTATCAACAGCAATTAAGTGCTTTGTGTCGTTTACATGATATTTGGTTAGCAGCAGGCACATTACCGATCAGTGCTAACAATGATCGCTATTTTGCAGCATCGCTACTATTTAATAGCAGTGGCGAGGTGTTAGCGCAGTACAACAAAATTCATTTATTTGATGTTGATGTGGCGGATGGCACGGGTTCATACCGAGAATCAAACTTCACACAAGCAGGTGAAAACGTGGTCGTGGTTGATTCTCCATTTGGTAAAATCGGCCTCACAGTATGTTATGATCTTAGATTCAGTGGTTTATTTAGTGCATTGCAACATCAAGGGGCTGAAGTTATTTTAGTGCCTAGTGCATTTACTACGGTCACTGGCGAAGCGCATTGGCAACCTTTATTAAAGGCCAGAGCGATTGAAACACAAAGTTATGTAATTGCCGCTGCACAAGCGGGGCAACATGAAAACGGCCGCGCAACATACGGCCACAGCATTATTATTTCTCCTTGGGGCGACGTCCTCAGTGAGCTTGCAAATGGCATAGGGTTTATTGGCTGCCAGCCAGATTTGAACCAATTACATGCCATTCGTCGAGATATGCCCGTGCAATCTCACCAACGATTTAGAGAGCATTTATTATGAATACGGTTGAACAGCATTTATTACACGACAGCCAGCTAAATCGAGAAGAACTCGAAAAAACGCTTGGTTTTATTCATCAGCATAATGTTGATTACGCTGATCTTTATTTTCAATCTAGTCACCATGAATCATGGGTACTGGAAGATGGCTTAGTTAAAGAAGGCTCTTACAACGTTGAGCGCGGTGTCGGTGTGCGCGCTGTAAGTGGTGAAAAAACAGGCTTTTCGTACTCAGATGCAATCAATCTTGAGGCGCTTAACAAAGCCGCTACAGCTGCGCGTAGTATCGCCGAGGCGGGTGAGAGTAAAGCAATTCAAGTCTTTAGTGATGTAAAAGCCAAGCAGCAGTTTGCACCATTACAGCCAATTCAAAGTATGAGCGATAATGACAAAGTAAGCTTGTTACGTGAGCTTGAGAATTATATTCGCGAACTAGCCCCAGATGCAGAGCAAGTTATTAGCTCAATGTCAGCCGTCTATGAAGAGATATTAATTGCCGCAAGCGATGGTACATTTGCTACTGATATTCGCCCATTGATCCGCTTAAACTGCTCAGTACTACTTGAAAAAGAGGGTCGACGTGAACGCGGTGGCGCAGGTGGCGGCGCACGTTTAGATTATGGTTATTTTAAAGAGTTAGTTGATGGCAAACCACGTTGGATGGAATACGCAGAAGAAGCTGTTCGCCAAGCAAAAGTAAACCTAGAAGCCATTGATGCACCCGCTGGTAGTATGGAAGTGGTACTTGGTGCAGGCTGGCCTGGCGTATTACTACACGAAGCTGTTGGCCATGGTTTAGAAGGTGATTTTAACCGTAAAGGTGCATCAGCATTTAGCGGTAAAGTAGGTGAGAAAGTCGCATCTGAGTTATGTACAGTGGTAGATGATGGCACCATAGCCGATCGCCGTGGTTCACTTAACGTAGATGATGAAGGCACACCAGCGGCTTACAATGTGCTGATTGAAAACGGTATTTTAAAAGGGTATATGCAAGACAAGTTAAATGCACGTTTGATGGGAGTAAACCCAACAGGTAATGCGCGTCGTGAATCATACGCCCATTTACCTATGCCACGTATGACCAACACCTACATGTTAGGCGGCGAGCACAGCCAAGCAGATATAATCAGTACTGTTAAAAAGGGTATCTTTGCACCAAACTTTGGTGGCGGCCAAGTAGATATTACTTCAGGTAAGTTTGTATTTAGTGCCTCAGAAGCGTACTTGATCGAAAATGGCAAAATCACACAACCAATTAAAGGCGCAACTTTAATTGGTAACGGCCCAGAGGTAATGCAACAAATCTCGATGGTAGGTAACGATTTAGCGCTAGATAAAGGCGTAGGCGTATGTGGTAAAGACGGTCAAAGTGTTCCTGTTGGCGTGGGTCAGCCAAGCCTTAAAATTGATAACCTAACGGTTGGTGGTACAGCTTAACTTTTGTAAGTATCGTATAGCCTCAAAATTAAAACCTTGAGAGCGCAGGCTCTCAAGGTTTTTTATATTAACTGTTGCTGTAAAAAGTCCATAAAGGCCACAGCTTGCTTCGGCTGAAATTTACGAGACGGATAGACAAACTGTAAACCAATCTGTTCTTTATCTTTATTACTAAACCCCAGAATATGCTCATCTAATATAGTTACTAAGCCTCCGTTAGCTAAATCAACACTAATATCGACCAATGATTTAAGTGCAATGCCGGCTCCATCAATAGCCCATTGCCTGATAACTGAACCATCACAGCTACTCATGGCGACAGGAACACGTATTATTGTGTTTTTAAAATGCCAGTCATTCATCGGCTGGCCAAATCGTTCCATCACTAGGCATCGATGATCAGCTAAATCACTCGGTGATAAAGGTTGCCCATGTTGTTCTATGTAATCAGCTGAGGCGCATAGCACCCGTTTATTGGGTTTGATCTTACGGCTGATTAAATTACTGTCTGGTAAGTTACCAAAGCGGATAGCGACATCAATACCTTCTTCAACTAAGTTGATTAAGCCATCCGTTAAATGAAGATGTGGTTTTACTTGCGGATTAAGGGCAACAAATTTTGATAGTGCAGGGGCAACAAACTGCTTACCAAAATCAGAAGGGGCAGTGATTTTTAGGCTGCCTGAGAGCTCGTTGTCACTGATTGTGATGCTCTGCTCTGTGGCATCAACTTCAGCAATCACTCTTAAACAGCCCTGATAAAATCGCTCACCTGCATCAGTTAACTTAATGCTACGGGTATTACGGATCAATAAACGTGTTTGATAGTGGTTTTCGAGCTGATTAATTCGTGCCGTCATGCTCGCTGGCGATAAACCTATTTTTCGTCCTGCTGCCGCAAGTCCTGCGGATCTCACTACATGAACAAAAAGCTGCATATCATCAATTTTAGTCATTAACCCTCACCTTTATATTCAGCTTTTATGAATAGTCTTTTTAATATTAACTCAATTATCAAATTATTATAAACAATTAAACTGATTGTATTAAAAACGACAAGAGAAAACGAATGCGATTAGATCATGTATTAATTTCAAGTGCTGACTATCAAGCTATGCGTCACTTTTTTATCAGCTCAATTGGATTGACGCAAGGGTACCGCCCGCCTTTTTCGTTTGAAGGTAGTTGGCTATATGGCACCGATAATATTGCGTTGGTCCACTTAGTCAATGCTGCTGGAAATAAAGCACAGCAGCGTTATTTATCAGCGGTTAATACCAAAATGCAAGGCCGAGGTGTTGTAGATCATATTGCAATTCGCAGCTTAGGTTATCAAGTATTTAAGAATCGTTTAGATCAAACAGGAGTCATTTATTTTGAGCGCTCAGTGCCTGAGCTGCTAGAGCATCAGGTTTTTATTGATGGGCCTGAAGGGCTAAAAATCGAAATGCTATTTAATAGTAATGAAATTTAGTTTTAACCCTAGGGCGTGTTGACCTTTGTGGATTGAAATTTGTTCAATCTAGGGGCGATTTAATCGCGACGCGAGGTTTGGAATCGAGTGGGCTCGATAACTGCTCCTGCGTTATTCTACTGGCTCACATCTATGTGAGAATAAGTAAAAATCGAGCAAAGCTTGTGCGCCCTGCTCACGCCCCTTACCTACATCCATGTAGGCAACAAAGAGTCAATCGCCCCTAGGAAGAACCCTTTGGGCAGCGCGTGTTTGGTATTTATACTGCGTTATCGCCTATTTATGGGGAACACACACCATAGGCGCTGCCTTGCCTAAATACCAAATAGACTGCTGTAAAATCAATCACAAAAGGTCAACACGCCCTAATGTAAATTATTAAATAAGAGAGAAAATTATGTCTATAAAATCTATGTCTATAAAATCGTTATTCGATGCTAAAACAATTGGCGATACAACCCTTAATAATCGAATTGTTATGGCGCCTATGACCCGCTCACGCACAGCGCAACCGGGCGATATTCCAACTGAGTTAATGGCAACTTACTATGCTCAACGCGCAAGTGCTGGGCTGATTATTTCAGAGGCAACGCAAATTAGCCCGCAAGGCAAAGGCTATTCGTTCACGCCTGGTATTTACTCGCAGGAGCAAATTGAAGGTTGGAAACTCGTAACTAAAGCTGTGCACAACGAAGGCGGAAAAATATTTTTACAGCTGTGGCATGTAGGGCGTATGTCACATCCTTCATTTCATAGTGATGGCTTACCTGTTGCGCCATCAGCACTGGCTCCAGATGCACAAGTTTGGGTTGTGGGTGATGATGGACAAGGGCGCATGCTTGATTGCCCAACCCCACGTGCGCTTAACACTTTAGAAATTAAAGCAATTGTGACCGACTATAAACAAGCGGCTATTAATGCAATAAAAGCAGGCTTTGATGGTGTTGAAGTACATGGTGGTAACGGTTACTTAATTGACCAATTTTTACGACGCTCATCGAACAAGCGCCTTGATGAATATGGTGGCAGTCAAGAAAACAGAATACGCTTTGCGTGTGAAATTATCGCTGCAATTAGTGGAGCTATTGGCGCGGACAAAGTCGGTATCAGGCTCGCACCCTTTATAACCCAGCGCGGGATGGATGACAGTGAAGCTATTGAAACAATTTTACTCGCGGCAAATAAATTTGATGACATAGGCATTGCATATATTCACCTAGCCGAAGCAGATTGGGACGATGCGCCAACAGTGACACTCGAATTTAGAGAGGCACTACGTCGCGGTTTTAGTGGTGCTATTATGGTTGCTGGTAATTACACCGAACAAGCAGGGGCTGAGCTTATTAATAAAGGCCTTGCTGACTTTATTGCATTTGGTCGACGTTTCATTGCGAACCCTGATTTACCGTATCGCATTGAACACCAACTGCCATTGAGCAATATTACTGACCATACCACACTTTTTGGTGGCACAGCGGTAGGTTATACCGACTACCTTCCTTATCAGCAATAAATCAGGCTTTTAAAAAATAAAGACAAGGAATACCTATGTTTAATATAACAAAAACAGCTGCCGCATTAATACTGACCGGTTTGTTTAGTAATGTAAGTTTTGCTGCTGAATTTAATTTATCAAGCCCTGATTTACAGCAAGGTCAGGCAATAGCGAAGGCACAATATTGGAACCACTTTGGCTGTCAAGGAAGCAATATTAGGCCGCAACTTGATTGGCAAAATGCGCCTAAAAAAACCAAAAGTTTTGCAGTGACAGTTTATGACAATGATGCACCGACAGGCAGCGGGTTTTGGCATTGGGTAGTGTACGATATTCCAGCAAATACGAGCTCAATTGCATCCAAGTCATTACCACTTGGTGCTGTTGAAGGCAATACTGATATGGGCAAAGCTGGCTACTTTGGCCCTTGTCCACCAGAAGGAAGAAAGCATAATTACACTTATAAAGTATATGCATTGGATGTTGAAAAGCTTGATGTACCAAAGGGGGCAACGAGTGCATTAATAGGGTTTTTCATACACCAGCATGCCCTAGGTACAGCGAGTATCACGGTGGCGGCAGGTCCGCGTTAATTAACTTAGGATATACAGATGAAAATATTATCTCTGTTTACGTGTTTAACCGTATTACTTGGCAGTTTACCAACTAGCGCTGAACAGCTATCTGAAAAATCAGAGTTTTGGCCAGATAATGCACAGCTAGTGATCTCTATTTCAATGCAATTTGAAGCCACCGCACAGGATGCGACTGATGCTGGACCATTTCCTCAAATAGAGGTGGGCTATCACGATACTATTTCCCCAACATGGTTTCAATATGGTATGAACGAGGGGATTCCACGGTTGCTCGACTTATGGGATAAGCATAATATCAAAGTAACGTCGCACATGGTGGGCAGGGCTGTTGAGTTAAATCCTATGTTAGCCAAAGAAGTTGTTACAAGAGGGCATGAAGCATCTGGTCATGGTCAAGCGTGGACCCCGCAATATTCAATGACAGCAGAGCAAGAGCGTGCTTCATATATAAAAAGCGCCAATATAATTGAGAAAATAACGGGCACTCGCCCTGTTGGTTTTAATGCTTTTTGGATGCGACACTCAAAAAACACATTATCCATATTACAAAATTTAGGCTTTATTTATCACATTGACGACTTATCTCGTGATGAACCATCGTATACGCCTGTAAATGGTAAGCCTTTTGTTGTGGTGCCTTATACCTTTAGAAATAACGATATTGTGCGTTACTCGGGCAGCACAGCGATGACAAGTAAAGCCTATTTACAAGAACTAAAAGATGAGTTTGATGTACTTTATAGCGAAGGTAAAACAAGACGGCGAATTATGTCGATAAGTGCGCATGACCGTGTTGCTGGGACGCCTGCGAGAGTTAAAGCACTTGATGACTTTATTCTGTACGCCAAACAGCATCAAGGTGTTAAGTTTATGCGTAAAGACAATATAGCAAAATGGATCATGCAACAAACACAGGTGCCGACTAATCCAGCCAGAAAATTTAACGACTGATGAAATAGCACTGAATGATAGAGTAAACATACGCAGCTTTAGGGCCTATTGATATGGCCCTAAAGAAGGAATAGTATGCTTGCATATTAAAATGAAAACAGATGTTATTTTTTATGATTAAAAAATGTGTTTTTAGCCTAGCCCTTATTACTCTTAGCGGCTGTACGAGCCTATCGCAAGAAGAGTGCGCATACGCGAATTGGCAGCAGCTTGGCTATGATCATGGCCAATCAGGAAAAACTTACAGCCAAGGTGTTGATACCGTAACAGCCTGTCAGGAGTTTGGTATTTCACCTGACGTTGCACAGTATAAAGAAGGTTATGACAATGGCTTGCGATATTATTGTAAACCTGAAAACGGCTTTGCAGTGGGTATTCGTGGTGAGTCATTTAATGGTGTATGCAACAGCAAACAATTTCGAAAGGCGTGGGAAGAGGGCAATGATCGTTACCAAGTCGAAGTAAGAAAAACCGAAATAAAAAATCGGCTAGACACAATAAACAGACGACTTGAAGTAATCAGAAGCGAATTAAGCGCTGCAAATATATCGAGTAACGAACGTGCAGTACTAATTAACGAGCAAAGAGATCTTGATGATGAGCGCAATGATTTAAGAAGAGAGCGTGCGCTTATTCCACTGTTAAATAAGCTACCGTCAGTTCATATTGACTATGAACTATAAAAACCTTGGTACACATCAAGTTTAAAAGCGATGTGTACCAAGTGTATTATTTTAAGGCCTAAATTCAAGAGAATATTAAGCTCTACCTTGGTTGAAAATAAACACGGTCTAGCCTCGAGTCTCTTGTTTTTTTGCCTCGTTATACCACAGCGTCATAAAGCACTCTGTTAGTTTATGCTCTATTTGAAGTGCCTTGTCTGTAGGGCAAAATAGCGTAAAGCTTGCTTTAAACTCACCTATTTCAGTGGTGCCAAAATGAATTTCAGGCGCGGGGCCTGAAATTTTAGCATCCAGCTTTCTCTCAATAATTGAATTATAACGGCTTGCTACTTCTTCAAATTCTTCACAATGGCGTTTGGCTTCATCCATTAAATTTTCATAAATTGGATAAGGGTTAAAGCTTTCTTTACGGATAATAGTAAAGTGGTGTGTTGCAAAGCGTTTTACAAAGTTTAAATTTTTAATTGGGCTGGTGATCAGTTTATTATTTGGTATATATATGGTTTTTCTGGAAAATTGATAGGTGTGCATATCAATTTCATGCATAGTAGTTTTGATCCAATCAGTTTCAGCCACTTCACCATAATACTCACCAACTTGGATCCAATCGCCTATTCTAAATGGCCGTGTTGTTACCAAGTAGAAAAAGCCAATCACACATTGAATAAACTCTCGCGTAGCAAGTACAATCGCAACAGCAAATGCAGCAATAGACAGCGCAAAGTTTTGTATTTCAGTTGACCAAACAAACAGTAGTGATAACACCATCACAAAATTAATAAAATGCTTAATGTTGTGTGCAATGTAGCGAATGTCTTTTTCTTTTTTCTCAGCACGATTTCGCGCTAACTTATCAACAAGCATTTTTAGGATGAATGCAATTGTTAGCATTATCAATGAAATAAGAAATGGATGTAGTAGTATATCTTTGATCATAACTTCCTAATAGGCTGAATAAATTTAGCATTATCATAGTGGGCGCTTTATGAAACACAATGAAAGCATCGCACTTTTTACAATGGCTGTAATTTAACATTAATAACAACAAAAAACCCCTTAGAAAATTAATCCTAAGGGGTTTTTTATGTTAATAAGCGCAGGGCTTATCTCATCGTCACAAATTCCTCTGAGCCCGTTGGATGTAGTGCTACAACGGCGTCAAAATCAGCTTTGGTAGCGCCCATTTTCATAGCAACCGCAAAGCCTTGAATCATTTCATCAACAGCAAAGCCTAAGCCGTGTAAGCCAACCACTTTCTCGTCAGGGCCTGCACACACTAGCATCATGTTACATGCTTGGCGGTGCTGGGTAACTGCAGTGTACATAGCTGCAAAGCTTGATTTGTACACTTTTACGTTTTCTTCACCGTACTGTGAGACTGCCTCTTGCTCAGTTAAACCAATCGTTCCAATCGGCGGGTGACTGAATACCACGGTAGGCACTAAGCTGTAATCCATTTTCAGATCATCTGGCATGTCTTTATTAAACAACCGCTCTGACAGTGTACGCCCTGCTTTTACTGCAACAGGTGTCAGCTCAATGCCGCCTTCGATGATATCGCCTACAGCATAAACATTTTTTGCTGTGGTATTTTGGTATTCATCAACTTTAACAAAACCGCTTTCGTTTACTTCAACACCAGCAGCTGCAAGGTTAATTTTATCGGTTGTTGGCTGGCGGCCAATTGCCCAAATTACTTGGTCAACGTTTTGGCTATAACCGTTTTCAAAGTGAATGGTTAAGCTACCATCGCTTTCTTTAACCACTTCTTTTGGTGAACATTCGGTATGCAGCGTAGGGCCTTCTTTAGCCATAATATCAACCAGTGTGTCGATGATGTATGGGTCAAAGGTGCGCAGTGGTTTACTTTTACGAACAAATAAATGAGTTTCAGTGCCTAGGCTATGTAGTACGCCTGCGATCTCAACGGCAATATAACCAGCGCCCACAACAGCAACGCGTTTTGGTTGCTCGTTCAGCTCAAAAAAGCCATTTGAATCAATGCCGTGTTCAGCACCTGGAATATTTGGAATGCTAGGGCGACCGCCTACGGCAATTAAAATATGATCAGCTGTGTATAGTTCGCCATCTACTTCAACGGTTTTACTATCAATAAATTTAGCAAAACCTTTTATTACAGTAACCCCGTTTTTCGCTAGGCCATTATCATACCCTTTGTGAATACGACCAATATAAGCTTCGCGACTTTCAACTAATTTACTCCAGTTAAAATCTTTTACTTCAACATTAAAACCGTAATCAGGAGCATATAAATTAATTGCTTCAGCAATTTGAGCGCCATGCCACATTACTTTTTTTGGTACACAGCCTACGTTTACGCAGGTGCCACCCATATGTTTTGCTTCAATTAATGCAACGTTTGCGCCGCGCATTGCCGCACGGTTAGCTGAACCGATCCCGCCGCTTCCGCCGCCAATTGCAATGTAGTCAAAATGCTGAGCCATAGTTAGTCCTCAAAGATGAAATGATCATATTAACGTGATGATAGCACAAGGAAGACCTGTTAAAAGCCCCTTGTATTTCATCAGTTCGCCCCAACTTCAAAATGATATTCGCAATGATTTGAGAGCTAACATGACCGATTTAACAAATAACCCACTCGTAGGCCTTGAAGGCTTACCGCCATTTTCAAAAATTAAACCTGAGCATGTTGTCCCAGCGCTAAAACACGCAATAGAACAATGCCGTACAAAAATAGACGACGTGTTAGCTAATAAATCATTTACATGGAATGACTTGGTACTGCCACTAGAAGAAGTTGATGACAAACTGTCACGTGTTTTTTCACCGGTATCACACCTAAATTCAGTATTAAACAGCGATGCACTTCGCGAAGCGTATGAGCAATGTTTACCGATTATTTCAGAGTATTCTACCTTTGTGGGACAGCATCAAGGCCTCTATGAGGCATATAATGCATTGCACAATAGCGATGAATTTAAAAGCTTAACGACAGCTCAACAAAAATCGATCACTAATGCACTGCGCGACTTTGAGTTATCAGGTATTGCATTAGCGCCAGAGCAGCAAAAGCGTTACGGCGAAATCAGTGCGCGTTTATCTGAATTAGCAGCAAAATTTGGCAATAACGTTATGGACGCCACACTTGCTTGGCAAAAGCACATAACAGATGAAAGCGAATTAGCTGGTTTACCAGAGTCAGCATTAGCGTTGGCAGCAGAAACTGCAAAAAATAAAGAATTAGACGGTTGGGTGTTTACTTTAGATTTCCCATCTTACCTACCTATTATGATGTACGCCGATAATCGTGAGCTTCGTGAAGAAGCGTATACGGCATTTGTAACGCGCGCATCTGACCAAGGTCCGAATGCTGAGGAGTTTGATAACTCAGCGATTATGAGTGAAGAGCTAGCGCTACGTCATGAAATATCGCAGTTGTTAGGCTTTGCAAGTTATGCTGAAAAATCACTGGCAACAAAAATGGCTGAAACACCAGAGCAAGTATTCTCATTTTTAGAAGACTTAGCGGTTAAATCTAAGCCACAAGCAAAACAAGAGTTGGCTGAGCTACAAACATTCGCAAAAGAAAAACACGCTATAGAGCAGTTATCGGCATGGGATTACGCTTATTATGGTGAAAAACTAAAACAAGAAAAATACGCAATTTCAGACGAAGTGCTGCGTCCTTATTTCCCAGCAGATAAAGTGCTAGGTGGCTTATTTGAAACAGTAAACCGTTTATTTGGTATTACTGTAAAAGAGCTGAATGACATTGATACTTATCACAAAGATGTACGCTTTTTTGAAGTTTACGACAGTAGCAATACGTTACGTGGCCGTTTTTACTTAGATTTATACGCGCGTGATCATAAACGTGGTGGCGCATGGATGGACGATTGCATGGGCCGTAAAATCCGTGCCAATGGTGAGCTACAAACACCGGTTGCCTACTTAGTGTGTAACTTTAATAAAGCGGTGGGTGATAAGCCTGCACTGTTTACGCATGACGAAGTAACAACCTTGTTCCATGAGTTTGGTCACGGTATTCACCACATGCTCACCCAAGTTGATGCCGCGCCTGTGGCAGGAATTAATGGTGTTGCATGGGATGCTGTTGAGCTACCAAGTCAGTTTTTAGAAAATTGGTGTTTTGAAGAACAAGCACTTAATTTTATTTCAGGCCATTTTGAAACAGGTGAGCCATTACCAAAAGAGTTACTTGATAAGCTGCTTGCGGCTAAAAACTATAACTCAGGCATGCAAATGCTGCGTCAGATAGAGCTTTCACTGTTTGATTTTAGAATCCACAATGATTATCAAGCAGGAGATGAGTGCCAAATTCAAGCATCTTTAGATAAAGTGCGAGATCATACTGCAGTTGTTAAACCACCCGCGTTTAATCGCTTTCAGCATGGCTTTAGTCACATATTTGCAGGTGGTTATAGCGCAGGTTATTACTCATATAAATGGGCCGAGGTATTGTCAGCTGATGCTTTTTCTAAGTTTGAAGAAGAGGGAATTTTTAACGCTGAAACAGGTAAAGCCTTTATGCAGCATATTTTAGAAAAAGGCGGCAGCGAAGAACCAATGGAATTATTTAAAAACTTCCGAGGCCGTGAGCCAAATATAGACGCATTATTGCGCCATAGCGGCATTACTGCATAGTCAGTTTTTAAGTAAAAAAGCGCCTTATGGCGCTTTTTTACTATTTAGAGTAATAAATTGTCGCAAAATAATCCCTCCGTACTATGCTTTTTTAAGTAATTCATTAAAAGGGAATGGAGCATGACAAAACTGGTATTAGCGATTGACGATGATAAATACGTTCACCATGTCATTGAAGAATCATTAGCAGGGTTTTGTAAATTAATTCATGCAAAAAATGGCGAGGAAGGATTAAGGTTAGCATTAAAATACAACCCAGATATTATTTTACTCGATGTTGAAATGCCTGGTAAATCAGGTTATCAAGTCTGTACTGAATTAAAAAATAGTGACCAAACCAAAGACACGCCCGTGATGTTTTTATCAGGAAAAAGTGAATTGCCCGAGCGTGTTAAAGGGTATAACGCCGGCGCTGCAGATTACATCGTCAAGCCTTTTAACGCACAAGAATTAATGGCCCGAATACAAGTGCTTTATGAGTATCGTCAGCATTCAAATAAGCTAAAAGATGATATTAAAAAAGCGGAGATCACTGCTGAAATAGCGATGACAGATTCAGGCGATATGGGGCGAATAATGCGCTATGTTGGGCAAAGTTATCATGCCCATGATATACAAACTTTATCTGAGTATTTTTTCGAATTTTTTAAACCCCTAGATCTTGAGGTTATTGTTGCTTTTTGGTATCAGGAAATAGGCGTTTTTTGTACTACAGATGGCTGTGTTTGCCCATTAGAGCAAGAGCTGCTAGAAAAGCATCGTTATGCTAACCGATTTGTTGATTTTAGCAGTTGTACAATTATTAATTTCCCTAAAGTATCTATTTTAATTAAAAATATGCCTTTGAGTGATGTTGCACTTTATGGCCGCTATAAGGATTTATTCCCGCACCTTTTAGAGGTTACTAACGCTAAAATTCAAGATATGGAAGTAAACGAAAAAGCACTTTCGCAAGCGCATAACGTAGGCAATGCCTTTTCAGAGCTATCAGAGTTAATGTTTGCAAACAGTGATACCCGAGAGCAGGCTGTGGATCAAATGACAGAGCAATTGTCAGAAATTCGTAAAACCATGCAGCAATATCCGGAGCTAGCCAATAATCAAGCGTTAGCCCTTAATGTTGAACAGTTAGAAAAAACACAGTTATTGTTTGCATCACTCAATGATGATTTAGGATTTGTAAAATATCAGCTTAATCACATTATTGACTCACGTACTGAATTAATTGATAGCTTAAGTAAAATAGCCACACCAGAGTTTACAGATAATATTACGTCACAAACTGATATTGAGCTATTTTAGTGCTATAGCGCTTTGCAGTTGATATACTTCGCGAGCTATTTACGGTCGGAGTTTATTTTGGTTATACAGTGTCCTTTTAAAGAATTACGTCATTATCTTACTGGTATTGAGCAGCGCTTTGGGCTTGAAAAATGGGCTGCAGAAACGTCTGGTTTTTCACTTCATTATGGTGAAGATGGTTTAACACTTCGTAAAACAGATGAGCCAAAGCTTGGCGCGATAAGCGTTGACTTTGTGACCGGAGCGGTTGCCCATAGGCGCAAGTTTGGGGGTGGTAAAGGTCAATCAATTGCTAAAGCGGTAGGGTTAAATAAAGGCGCCACACCCGTTGTACTTGATGCAACAGCAGGGCTTGGCCGCGATGGTTTTGTTTTAGCATCTTTAGGCTGTAAAGTGATTTTACATGAACGCCATCCAGTTGTTGCCGCATTACTTTATGATGGCTTAGAGCGTGCTTATAACGACATTGAAATAGGCCCATGGATGAAAGAAAACATGAGCTTAGTGTTTGGTTCAAGTCATACATTATTGGCCCAATGTGAAAGTATGCCCGACGTGGTTTACCTTGATCCTATGTTTCCGCATCGTGAAAAGTCTGCATTAGTAAAAAAAGAAATGCGGGTATTTCAAGACTTAGTAGGAGCAGACAACGATGCTGATGACTTACTTGAATTTGCATATCCTCTTGCCAGTAAGCGCGTTGTAGTTAAGCGTCCCGATTACGCGCCATTTTTGAACAACAAAACCCCCAGCATGCAAATTAAAACGAAAAAGAACCGCTTCGATGTTTATGTAAAAGCGGCAATGGTATAAGTCTTTTTTCTTATTAAATGTTTTTGTCCCCATTAATTTATGTGTTTTAGTGGTTTTTCATTAAACTGTCATAAATAGTTAATAGTGTAAGCGCGCAGTCATTCAGAGGAATCAACTCATGCGCGTGTCATCATTTACTCGTTTATTAGCTATTTTGTTGGCGCTCGCCAGTTTACTTTTAGGCGGTACTTTGTATTGGGCAAGTCAAACCTTAGTTAAATTAGAGCACCAAGATCAATCATATAACCAGCTAAAAAATAGTATATTAATTGATCTTGAAAGCTCGTTAGAAGATTATTTAGACCAAGGTGATAGCCAATATTTGGGGCAAGCATCTGATTTAATTACAGAGTTAAAAAACACTCAACTCACCATTTTACCCACGATTTTAAAGCAGCAGTTAAACTCACAACTGAGCCAACTTGATACAGATATAAAAGGCAAATACCGCGCTCTTGGTAAACTTTCAGGTAATGAAACCGCATTGCTGGATAATGCCTTGAGGCAAATGGCTGGATCAGCATCTTCACTAATTAGTTATGCTAACAAGTCTGCACAGCAAAATACGAATACACACACTTATTACCAACTCGCCAGTGATTATTACAGCGAAGTCACAACCTTGTCGCTTTTTACTTATCAATTGATCCTTAATTTTGATCAAGACACCCAAAAAAACTTACAGCAAAGCGTAAACAACTTAAACCACTTAGCACAGCAAATTGAAAGCCTTGAAAATTTAGGTGTGATGAGTGACGTTGATGAAGACAGTTTATTTATAGATGAAGAAGCTGAAGATTTAGCTGATGAGATAAAAGCAGAGTTAAGTAGTTGGCCTAATCGTTATCCGCGTGATTTAGCTAATACCATAGATCAGGCTCAGCAGCGTCAAGTTGGTATACATGCTTTACGTAAGCAAATCAGTACATTGTCTGGCACAGTCATAAATGCAGAGCAACAACTTAAAGCCGAGCAAGGTATTTTAAAGCAACAAGTATTAGTGGTGTTTTGTGTTGCGATAGGCATGTTAGTGATACTTGCAGTGGGTGTATACGTTGTGCAACGTAACCAAGTATTAACGCCGTTACGCCAATTACGAGATGGGTTTGCATTTTTGATTGAAAGCAATGAATTAAAAAATATTGAAAGTAAAAACCCAAAAACCGAAGTCGGTGAAATCGCTAATTATTTTAACCAACTAATTGAACAGCAACGTATTGAAGCGCAAGAGCGGGCACAAATGCTCAAGGTTGTTAACGATTTTATGCAAGAAATGAGTGTGCATTTACACACGATTAGTCAGCAAACAGATGCTAGTCATCATCAAGTGGAGCAAAATCAAAGTTTACTGGCTGATATTCAACAAATAGGTGAGCAGGTAAATGCTATTAATGGTCAAGTTGCAGATAACGCCAAGCATACTTTCTCAGCAATGGATAAAAGCTTAGGGTTTGCAGAAAATATGCTAAGTGCAAGCTCGCATACACAAGAACGTGTAGGGCAAGGTTTACATAGCCTACAAGAGCTATTAAGTGGCGTACAAGATGTAGGCCAAATTATAGAGGTTATTCGGAACATTGCTGATCAAACTAATTTACTTGCACTTAATGCTGCCATTGAATCTGCACGAGCAGGGGAGCATGGCCGGGGATTTGCGGTTGTGGCTGACGAAGTGCGTAAGTTAGCACGGCAAACACAAGGCTCATTGAGTGATATAAATAATCAGTTGAACCTATTAAGTGAAAATTCCACCATGGTCTCAACTCAAATTTCGGCGCTGGCAGATGATGCCCAATTGCAAACAAGTAATGCTCAAGATCTTAAACGCAACTCAGAAGGAGTGGCAAGTAGCGCACAAGATGCAAATAAAGTGGCATTTGATGCAATGGAATTAGCAAAGCAGCAAAACTCACTATTAGATAATTTTAGTCAATCAATGCAAAGCATGAAAGGGCAAGTGAGTGAATCAAGCAACTTAGTGAGCGACATTCACCAACGCTTGCAACAACAGATGCAAACAATCCGTGGTAGCTTGGGGTTATGATGGTAGGGTTGATTTTGCTTTTGTGATACTTTTAGTCGCAATGAATCCAGAGTCAATTTAAAAGGAAATACCATGATTTCTCAAAACCAAACATTACCAGCGGTTAGCCTTACACAATTAACCGAAGACGGCATGCAAACGCTGACCAACGAAACGTTGTTTGCGGGTAAAAAAGTAGTGTTATTTGCAGTGCCTGGCGCGTTTACACCCACGTGTTCAAATGCACATTTACCAGAGTTTATTACGCTTGCTGATAAAATCAAAGCCAACGGCGTGGATGCTATTTACTGCGTATCAGTGAACGATGCATTTGTAATGAAAGCATGGGGCGAAGCGCATAACGCACAAGAAATTGAAATGCTAGCTGATGGCGATGCCAGCTTTACAAAAGCACTTGGGTTAGATAAAGATACAGCCGGTTTTGGTGGTGTTAGATCAACGCGTTACGCAATGATTGTTGATGACCAAAAAGTGACAGGTCTATTTGTTGAGCAAGGTAAAGAGTTTGTAGTAAGTAGAGCTGAAGCGGTACTTGCTGAACTTTAAACTTGAAGAATAAAGCTAAACTAAAAAAGCCGAACTCTCGTTCGGCTAAAAATTACCAGGGGAACTGGCTAAGTTAGTAAGCGTGATTTTTACTCACGCTATACTTTATGGCTTGTACTGAGCGTCGATAGTAACACCTGAAAATGTACTATACGCATTAGCACTTAAATGCCATGTTCCAGCTTGTGGATTAGTAAAGGTACATGTTTCAGCGTTACCATTTTTGTACGGACGACAATCATAGCTAGACGTTGTTGGTCGGCTACCAGCTTTAACAAATAAATCCGCATCACCAGTACCACCAGACATAGTCACTGTAAAGCTTGCCATACCTGCTGGTACATCTAG
Source organism: Pseudoalteromonas neustonica (assembly GCF_001653135.1). GTDB lineage: Bacteria > Pseudomonadota > Gammaproteobacteria > Enterobacterales > Alteromonadaceae > Pseudoalteromonas > Pseudoalteromonas neustonica. Next base: position 19,727 of record NZ_BDDS01000009.1, on the reverse strand, counting down.
CGTATAATGTTTCCATTGACCTGCACTTGCTGAAATGTCAGCAACAGTGCCGCCGCCAGCTTGTGGTGCACCCGTGCCACCGCCTGAAGTGGTTAGATTACCCACTAAACTAACAGCAGAGTAAGCAGAGTAACCGCGTAGCATTACATGATAAGTCCCAGCGGTAGGGTTATCGATAGAGCACTCTTCACTGTTGCCCCCTTTGTATGGGCGACAATCGTAAGTTGATGACGTTGGTTTGCTGCCTGCACGCACATACATATCAGCATCACCTGAACCACCGCTCATTGTAAATGTCACGTTTGTAGCACCATTTGGTACGGTCATTGTGTAAAAAGTTTCGCTATTTGCAGCGCCGCTTAACCCTGTTTTTGCTTGGCCATCAGCAAGTTCATTACCACCTGGTGGTGGTGTAGTACCACCTGACGCAGCAGCAACGGCCGCAGCGGCATCAACAATACCTGTACCACAGTTATTACATGTTGCAGCAAATGAACGTGTTGTTGATTTTAAGATGCTTTCAATTTCATCAGGCGTTGCATTTGGTTTAGCTTGCTTGATAAGTGCAGCAACACCGGCAACGTGAGGTGCCGCCATTGATGTACCTTGTGAGTAATGATAGCTGTCACCCGTTGGGCTAGATGAACCTGAGTTATGCGTTGAAAGCACACCTTCAGAATCATTAGCAAAGCTTTGCGCGCCACCTGGTGCTGCAATATCAATGTTAGAACCATAGTTTGAATAGTAAGCACGGCCACCATTACGGCCAACCGATGCCACATTAACAACACCACTACAGTTACCAGGGTTATAGTTTGCAGAGTTATCGTTATCATTACCTGCTGCAATAACAATTACAGTACCATTGCCACGAGCTTGATTGATTGCAGACTGAGTTGTTGAACTACAAGAACCCGCGCCGCCTAAACTCATATTAATTACATCAGCTGGGTTTGCGTTACTCGGTACGCCGGATACAGAACCACCTGATGCCCAAATAATACCGTCGGCGATATCAGACGTTAAACCACCACACTTACCAAGTACACGTACAGGCACAACTTTAGAATCATACGCAACACCAGCAACACCTTCGCCATTATTAGTTACAGCGGCAACAGTACCCGCAACATGAGTTCCATGCCAGCTAGAGTTTTGGTTAGATGCTGGAACTGGTTGGCCCAATTGATTTGTGCCACATTCACCAGTATTAGTTGCATCACCCGGATCGCGCGCATCGCTATCACGTGCGCCACCATCGTTAGCTACAAACGTATCTGAGATCATGTCATAGCCAGGTAAAATATTGGCATTTAAATCAACATGTGGACGATAACCAGTATCAAGTACAGCAACGACTACACCGCTACCTGTTGCAGTATCCCATGCTGTTGGTAAGTTAAGACCACCCGCTTGCTCATAATAATGCCATTGATCGTTGTAACGCGGATCGTTAGGCGTAGCAAACGGCTGTAACATTTGGTCAATTTCGATGTATTCAACATTGCCAGATGCAATCATCTCTTGCATGAATTCTTGTGTTTCATCAGCGTTAAGGTTTTTGTCTACACGCATAACGTGATGATTACTTAATGCCATTGGGCGAACATATTGCGCCTTAACTTTAGCTTTCTTGCTTGTAAATGCACTCACAAAACCTTGCGCTTTTTGGTTCATCATTTGTGGGCTTGCGTCAGCAACCGAGAAAGTAGCCATATCATTACTGTTATTTTTATATTTAATGATAAAGCGAGTACCAAGTGCACTTTGCCCTTGAAGCTTAGCTGTTGTGTCAGCCATTGATGGCATGATTACTTGACTTGGATTAGCCATGCTTGATGATGCAGCGAAAAGCGTGCCCAAAGTGAGGGCTACAGCGCATTTTTTAAATGTTGTACTTGTTGTCATAATTATCCCTAGATTGTTATTGGTTTCTTCGCAATGAGATGTCGCGAAGTGGTACAAAGGTAAATTATATGTTAAAAAGGTTAAAATAACGTTTTGTTATGTATGTCTCTACTTTGGTTATATGGAGATGTTTAAATGGCCAAGTTTACTTATCTAATTGATTTTTAGCCTAGTATTTAATTATAAAGTGCTGGTTTTTTATTTTTATTATATTGTATCAGTTACATTTGTTGCTGTTATAAAAACAATCAAAGTTCTCCGCTGAGGTGTGAAACTTGTTATAATTAGCCAAATTTTTTAATGAGATTAACAAATGACCCAAGTAGATGTAATTGTAATAGGCGCCGGTGCCGCAGGATTGATGTGTGCAGCACAAGCAGGTTACCGTGGCCGCAGTGTTACAGTACTTGATATGGGTAAAAAGCCCGGTCGTAAAATTCTCATTAGTGGTGGCGGGCGTTGTAACTTTACTAACGAAAACGCCAGCCCAGAAAACTACCTATGTGGTAACCCGCATTTTGTAAAATCGTGTTTAAGTCGTTATACCCAGCATGACTTTATTGAGCTGGTAGACCGTCACGGTTTAGCGTATCACCATAAAACCCTAGGCCAGTTATTTTGTGATAACAGCGCCCAAGACATTGTTAATATTTTATTGACCGAGTGCGAGTGGGCGGGTGTTAATGTTGCGTTGCGTAACGAAGTGCTGAACGTAGAAAAAACGGATAGCGGCTATCTCGTGATCACCGAGCAACAATCATATACGTGTGAATCGCTAGTGGTCGCCGCTGGTGGCTTAACCATGCCAAAGCTAGGTGCAACGCCAGTAGGGTATAAAATTGCTGAGCAGTTTGGCTTAAATATTTTACCAACCATGGCAGCGTTAGTGCCATTTACGTTGCATCAACATGACAAAGATCGCTTTGAAGGGCTCTCAGGTATCAGTATTCCTTGTGTTGTGAGTAGTGAAGACGGCACTCGCTTTAAAGAAAACATCCTGTTTACTCACCGTGGTTTATCAGGCCCTGCTATTTTACAAATTAGCTCGTTTTGGCGTGCAGGGCAGGCGGTCACAATTAACTTATTACCAGAGCTTGATTTAAAAGAGCAATTAGCAACATGGCGAGAAACCCAAGCACAAAAATCATTAAAAAACAGCCTCGCGACTATTTTGCCAAAACGTTTTATTGAAATATTACACGAGAGTAAAGCAATCCCAGATTATAACGTAAACCAGCTCACCCACAGCCAAATTGACGAGCTAGCTAATTACATTCATAACTGGCAAATTAAACCCAACGGCACCGAAGGCTACCGCACCGCCGAAGTGACCCTAGGCGGCGTAGACACCGACGAACTCAGCTCAAAAACCTTCGAAGCTAAAAAAGCCCAAGGCCTGTATTTTATAGGCGAAGTCACCGACGTAACAGGTTGGCTAGGCGGTTATAACTTCCAATACGCATGGAGCTGCGGCTTCGCAGCAGGGCAGTATTGTTAGGTGTAACACTATGTAATACAGCACATAAAGCAAACATAAAATAAATTTATGTTTGCTTTATGTGCAAAAACTGATTACCATGTGCTCGTTCAATTATTCAGCACTAATCCTAAGTGTTGGGTTCATCAACTAACTGTAAGGGAGAAAATACTATGACATTTACATCAACATCCTTTGCAGGTCTTATCCGATAAGAAACTGGTTACTTAGCTACGTATTTATATATTAAGTACATTTAGGTAAACATTGCGTTTAAACGCGTTCCTTTCGTTTGATTTCAAAATAGATCCAGACCTGCCAATTCGAATTTCGTTTTAATCCTATTTTTCTAATAAAGAAAAAGGAATTGGTATTATGGGCAAATCCGTCCAAAAAATTTCTGAACATGTGAGCCTCATTGCGTCTAAAAATACGTGGATTGAAGGGCTGGCAATACAGCAACTGATCAAAACATCAGAGCTAAATGGTATGCAACGCGTTGCGGGCATGCCTGATTTACACCCCGGGAGAGGTTATCCTATCGGGGCTGCATTTTTTACAACAAACAAAATTTACCCTGCGCTGGTTGGTAACGATATAGGCTGTGGCATGTCACTGTGGCAAACGTCAGCAAAAGTATCAAAAGTAAATTTAGATAAACTCGCCAAAAAATTTGAACATGTTGAGTTGCCACTTGATGACAGTTGGCTTGCGATTATTCAAAGCCGAAAAGCGGCAAAAAACATAACTGTTAATGGTCATGATCGTACTTTAGGCACCATTGGTGGCGGTAATCACTTTGCTGAATTTCAGGCGATTGATGAGATTTATAATCAAGCCGCTTTAGATGAGTTAGGGTTGAATAAAAAACATCTTCAGCTTCTTGTTCATTCGGGCTCTAGAGGGCTGGGGCAATCAATATTGGTGGATCATATTGCAAAATATAATCACGATGGGCTATGTGAAAGCGATCTAGGTTTCAACGATTACATGAATAAACATGATGAAGCCGTACGCTTTGCAGAGCTGAATCGTGAGTTGATAGCAATGCGGTTTTTAGAAGCAATACGCGCCAATGGTGAGTGTAGCTTGGACATTAACCACAATTTAGTCTCGCCTAAAAACATTGCTGGCTGTGATGGTTGGTTACATAGAAAAGGCGCAACACCAAGTGATAAAGGCTATGTGGTTATTCCGGGCTCTCGGGGGGATTATAGTTACCTTGTAAAACCCATATTAGCAGAGCTAACCGATGATAACTCAGCCATGCTTGAAAACATCAACACCAGTTTATTTTCATTAGCGCATGGCGCCGGGCGAAAGTGGCAGCGTGGTGAATGTCATGGTCGATTGGGTCATAAATATAAGCGCGAAGATTTATACCGAACAGCGTTAGGTAGCCGCGTAGTGTGTGGTAATAAAGAGCTGTTATACGACGAAGCACCCCAAGCATATAAAAAGTGCGAAACGGTTATAAGTGACATGGTTGATGCAGGGTTAATTGAAGTTGTGGCTAAGTTACGCCCGATACTAACCTTTAAAACAAATGGAGATTGTTCATCATGATATTACTACAATTATCTGCTGGGCAAGGCCCTGTCGAGTGTTGCAAAGCTGTTGGTTTGGCGCTGAAAACGATTGAAAAACAATGTCGAGAAAAGGGCATAAAGCTAGATATTGTTGAAACCGTTGCGACTAAAGAACAGGACTGTTTTAAATCGGTACTATTACAAGTTGGTTCAGGGCAACTCGATTCAACAACTGCTGATTCAAAAAAATCTTATTCAGAAAAGGAAAGCCAAGTTAAGCAATTGGCTCAGTTATGGCAAGGCGCTATGTTGTGGGTATGCCAAAGTGAGTATCGGCCTAAGCATAAACGTAAAAACTGGTTTTTTAGCGGCCAAGTGTACGTTATTGATGAAAGTAAGCTTGATAACAGTGTAACCTTTCAAACCTGCCGCGCGTCGGGTGCTGGTGGTCAGCATGTTAATACCACCGACTCAGCAGTTCGAGCCACGCATACAGAAACAGGTATTTCAGTGCGCGTTGAGAGTGAACGAAGTCAACATGCCAATAAGCGATTGGCAAGAGCCTTATTGTTTCAAAAGCTCGAAGCAACAAAATTGGACACAATGACGCAACAAGAAAAAGCACGTTGGCAACAACACTGGGAGGTAGAGCGCGGTAACCCAGTAAAAATATTTAACGGTAAAAAGTTTATTTTAAGCCAAGAGCGCTCAGTTAATAAGGGGGGACTTATTTAATGAAGGAACATAAAGTCATAAAAGTGCTATTTATTTGTAGCCGTAACCAATGGCGAAGCCCAACGGGCGAGCAAGTATGGAAAAATCATCCCGCGTTAGCTGTTAAGTCTGCGGGTACAAGCCCTAATGCTAATAGAACGGTAAATGCTAAAACTATTCAATGGGCTGATGTGATTTTCGTCATGCAAGAAAAACATAAAAGCCGCTTAAAGGCACAGTTTACTCGACTGTTAGATTACAAAGATATTCATGTATTAGATATTCCTGACGAATACCAATACATGGATAACGCATTAGTCGAAATTATGAAGCAATCAGTGGGCAGCTATTTAGGTCTCACTTAAAGAATATTGATAGATATACGAAAGCGACCCTAAATTACAAGGGCGCTTTTTATTTTAGAATAATGTGGAGCCTGCAATTTTCCGGAGTGCAAATTTACCGCGTTCAGCAACGGGAGCAGCGTGATCCAATGATAGTTGTTCAGCAAGTTGTATTGATTCATCGCCTAAACTATCTAATTCTCTAATTAACACTTCAGCAGCTACGCGCCTCACGATTGAAGAGCGATCGCTGGCTGCGGATTTAAGCAGCGAAACAAGTGGTACTTGAATTGTCAAATACCGCTGTGCAATAACGGGCATTTCACGACCTTTGCAATATCGAATATCTGTCCATTGCCATTCTCTACCATTAAACCAAGATACTTCTTTGTTAAATAAGCACTTGTAAACCTTGGCACGAAGTGACGGTTGAATAGCATTGTGGGCGATGTCTACAAGGAAATGATCTATCGCACTCTTACGGGCAATTTGTGAAAATATTAAAGCTAACGGGCCTGTTGGTGATGCTATTAAATTTAATTTAAGCTTATCTAAAATAGAGGGGGTTGTGATTACTTCTAATAATATGCTTTTGCTTTTATCATCAATTCTTTTCTATGATGACCAGTGACTTAGGGTAAAGTAAATGACATCTGCAACATCGTTTTTATCAGTGTTTTCAATGATTTTGCTAAGTACTTCGCTAGCTGCTTGTCTTACTTGAGGTACCCAGTCGTTAAGCCTTCGACATACTAATGCTAAAGCAAATCTATTTTGTGCACCGCCCTCTATACTGCGAAGTGCTTGTTCTCTTTTATGGCCATCCCAACTGCACAAATCAATCCATGTTGTTTTCGATGGAGTATTAGACCAAAAATTCCATATGTTTTTTGGCTGCGAAGAAATAGCCCTTTCATATTCATCACGAATAAATCTTTCCCAGTAATCTAAATTACCCAATTGCCATTGTGATGTTACAAGATAGACTGGGCATAGAGGGGGCCTCTTTTGAGGTGAATTAAATAATTTGACTAACTTTATTATTGCGAGGGAAAGCTCTTCCTCTAACTCATTTTTTTGTTCACTTTTATATCCTTATTTCCTAAGTAAAAGCAATGGCTTACTTATCCACACTTCTGCTTAAAATATCAATAAAAAGTTGGTTTAATTCTTCAAAATCAACAGATCTTTTTTCAAATTTTGATGTGTAGTTTTCGTGTCTGGCTAGTTCTGATTCAATGAACTCATTAATTACAGGCACGCTTTTAATATACTCCTTTTCTAAACTGACGCGTTTTGATGCTAAAAGCGCTGATATTGCATTATTAAGCGGGGTATTGTCGGCTACTAATTTACGTAAAGTATCGAACTCGATGGGTGCTGGCTCGTTATATTTTTCAAGCCACATAATTGCAAGCAAAGGCCTTAAAACATAAAAGTACTTTTTCAGAGGTATTTGCTCTTTTTTAAGGTATTCGCGGAAATTGCCTTTAGCCATGTGTAAATAGTGATAAATCCCTCGTGTTGATGATGCGATAAGTGGCATCAATTCGCGCGCTTTTGTTGCAAAATGGTCGTCATCTACATAAACAATGGGTGATTGTAGCCACTCAATAAACGCGGGGTTAGATTTATAAAATAACTTTAAGGCTTTACGAATATCCCAGCCGTTTATATCGATTTCATCGACGATTGGGTATTCAATCACATCGCGTTTATCTTCAAGGTTTACTGCTAAATACCAGTCTGTTGGGTGAGCGTAAATAAATCGCACGTCGTAATCGCTGTTAGGAGATTCAAACCCCCACGCTCGGCTGCCTGATTCTATCGCGTAAAGTACCTTAACATCATGCTCTAGTTCTGCGGCTTTTATTCTGCGCATTATTTCTGCATGAATATCTTTGTCGATGTGTTTATGTACCGTATTCTTTTTTTTAGTTATTTTCATGGTTTGGTTCTTTATTTTCATTGTTCTTAAATTCAGTTAGGTAGTCACGTAAACAGTTTATTTCCGCTTCGCGCATCGCGGTGCCAATATGTGGGCCGCTTTTACCTTGTGAAATAGCACGTTGTACTATGGCTTTTTTATCGAGTTGATGTAGTGCATTTAATAGCGACTGTGCAAATTGTAATTGCGGATAGTCTTTATTTACAAAGGTCTCACCTCGGCCTTGTGCATCACACAAACAAGCTTGAAGAAACTGTAAAAAACGGTGTGGATGGACTATTGCATTCATTTTTTCAACAATGAGTTTGTGTATTTTTTTAGGTGTTAGCTCTAATAATTTGTGACAGCGGGTGTGGTTATCACTTGTTAAAACTGCCAGTGCTTTGAATTTATTAGGTACTTTTAAGCGTTCGCAAAATTCATTAATTATTTTAATGCCTATTTGCTCATGGCCGCGTAAATTCCCATACTGCTGATAGCAATAGGCTTTACCAAAGTCGTGGGTGAGGGCGGCAAAGCGTGTTTCAACATCAAACCCTAAGTCAGCAGCTCGCTTTAGTACCAGCATAGTATGAATGTAAACATCACCTTCAGGGTGGTGCTTTTCAGGTTGAGGGATGCCTTGCATAGATTCGATTTCAGGAAATATCCCTAAGCCATTAAGCGCTTGAAAAAATAACTGTGGGTGTTTCTCGCTCAATGCCTTTTCGGTTTCATTCCATACACGTTCGGGTACTAAATGCGCAAGTTCGCCGCTTGCTTTAAGTTGTTTCATAAGTGCTTGAGTGTCTGGGTGGATTGACCATTGCTCACCAAAACGGGCAAGAAAACGCGCAATGCGCAATACGCGCACGGGATCTTCTGCAAAGGCGTCGGTGGTGTGCCTGAGTATTTTATTTTTTAAATCAGCTTGGCCATTAAAAGGGTCGATAATGTTGCCTTTAGCATCCATCGCCATTGAATTGATGGTTAAATCGCGGCGGGCTAAATCTTCTTCTAACGTTACTGATGTGCTGGCATCCACTGTAAAGCCGCAATAACCTTTGCCGCTTTTTCGCTCGGTGCGGGCTAGGGCGTATTCGTCTTTAGTTTTTGGGTGCAAAAAAACTGGAAAATCACTGCCAACAGGCTGATAACCTAATGCGATTAAAGTGGCAGGTGTTTCACCTACTACAACATAGTCTTTGTCTTTTGATTGCCGGCCAAGTAATGAGTCTCTCACTGCGCCGCCCACTAAGTAAACTTTGTTTAATTTATTATTCATTACCTTACCGTTGTATTTATTATCCGAATTTAGGTCGTTTAAGTCTTTTGTAATAGCGAAACATGCCACAGGGACTCTGTTAGTTGCTTTAACTTTATCTCCTTTCCTAATATATGTTTAATAACATTTATATTGGTTAGTGTATGTAGGCTTGGTTTCGTTGTTGTAAAACTGCCGCTGCCCGCCAATGCAATAGGAAGTAACAGTTGATCGGCTAAATGTTCTTCAACGGCGGCCTGGGATTGAATAAATGTATTTACTCTTCCTGCTGCGCGTTTTGCTACATTTTGGGCTGATAATCCTTTTTCACCCGTCACTTCAAATACAGTACGATGCGTTTCACTATCAATACCTAATTGAAAGCTGTTACCCGGCCCTGGGGTGATCACGTTTTGCACATGGCTTGGTGCATCTTGCCAATTGAGTACTTTTTTAGCCGTGTTTATTTCGCGCTGCCCTATGCTTGAGGGGAGTGAACTTACTAGTGCCGTTAGTGAGCAGTTACTGATGTTTTTAGCAAGGTCAGCACCGGCATCAGTTAATTGAATGGGCGTAAAATTAGTTGCTGGTTGAATGCTAATTTGCCATTTTCCGCCGCCCGCAGGGTAAAATCCAAGTGCTGTTGTTTTAACGTGGCAGTCAATGCCCATACGTTTGAGTATGGGTAAAAATGACTGCTCTAAAAAACTCAAAGAAGGTGACATGCCGTTATGTGTGCCCCCTTCAAACGTCACGGTTGAGCTGCTTTGCGCCAGTGCCAACACGGGTAAAATAGTCTGGCATACTAGTACCGTGCTGCCTGCACTCCCAATAGCAAAATGAAAGTTACCTGCTTTTATTTTGCCCGGCGAAAAGCGAATATGCGTTGAACTAAGTTCAACGCCTTCTACGCTGGCATCGCATATTTCTTGTGCGGCCAAAACAGATGTAAGGTGTTGGCGTAATAAGCCTGTTTTGTTTCTGCCGGCTCTAATATTGCAAAGCTCAATATTTTGCTGGGTTAGAATCGAGAGCGTGAGGGCAGTTCTTAATACCTGCCCACCGCCTTCACCTTGTGAGCCATCTATTTTTATAAATTGTGTGGTCATATTTATCCTTTTACACAGACAATTTGTTTTAAGGTATATACCACCTCAACCAAGTCTTTTTGTGCTTCCATTACTTTTTCAATATCTTTATAGGCATGAGGAATTTCATCAATGACTGATGCATCTTTTCTGCACTCTACACCTTGTGTGGCGGCTATTTGATCTTCAACGTTGTACACCTTTTTGGCTTTTGTTCTAGACATAACACGCCCAGCACCATGGCTGCAGCTGTTAAAGCTTTCAGGGTTACCTAAACCTCTAACAATAAAAGAGCGTGCGCCCATATTGCCAGGAATAATGCCCATTTCGCCTTTTTCTGCTCTTACGGCGCCTTTGCGTGTTACAAAACAGTCTTTACCAAAGTGATGCTCACGCGAAATATAATTATGGTGGCAATTAACCGCGAGCTCATGGGTTGAGAACACAACAGGTATTTGTTTACGTAATGCGGCTATGGCATTAAACATCATAATTTCACGGTTTTTGGCAGCAAAATCTTGCGCCCACTCAACGGCTTCAACGTAGTCATCAAAAAAATCACTGCCTTCTTCAAGGTAGGCTAAGTCCATATCGGGTAAGTTAATTTGATGACGTTGCATTTCTTTTTTAGCTAACTCAATAAAATACGTACCAATGCGGTTACCTACGCCACGGCTGCCAGAGTGGAGCATGATCCATACGGCATCATGTTCGTCTAAACACAGCTCTAAAAAGTGATTACCCGTACCCATAGTGCCTAAATGGTTAACGTTGTTGCTCTTTTTAATTGCAGGGTGTTTTTCACAAATACGTTCAAACCGTGCTTGTAGCTTTTGCCATTCACCCGCAACTATATCGGGAATGTTATGCCATGCACCTCTGTCAGCTTTGCTTCTATTGCTGGTTCTACCATGGGGAACTGCAGACTCAAAAGCATGCCTAATCGCCAGTAAATTATCAGGTAGTTGGCTTGCGGTTAAGGTGGTTTTAGTGGCCACCATACCACAGCCAATATCAACACCAACTGCTGCTGGAATAACCGCATTAACAGAGGGTATAACACTGCCAATGGTTGCGCCTTTACCTAAGTGTACGTCTGGCATTACGGCAATATGCGAGTGTACTAAGGGCATACGTGCAATATTGTTGAGTTGCTGTTGGGCTTGCTCTTCAAACGGCACACCTTTGGTCCAAGCTTTAATTGGTACGCTGCCTTGGTTTTCGATAACGTTATAATTTTTAAACATTTGTTTTTCCTTGATTCTTTTTATTGTTGTTTTTATTGAGAATAGCGCTAGCTGGTTAGGCTATTTTTACTACACCATTCATTAACCCTTCTAAACCGCCATACACGGTTAGGTTGTTTATTCGCTCAGCTACTTTTTCTAACGCTTCCAGTTCTTTTAAGCGCATTAGTGTTGGGTTGTTTTCAATCACCTTGGCCGTGTTGTGCAAGCTTCTGGTGGCTGATGTTTCTTCGCGTCTTTTTATGACATTGGCCTCAGCTGCTTTTTGCGCTTCAACCACTTGGTTTAGTATTGTTTTCATCTCGCCTGGCAAAATAATGTCTTTTACACCAACGTTCGCAAGGGTGATGCCAATGTCTGTTAAAGACTGTGCAACTAGCTCTTTTACTGTTTCATTTACGTACAATTTATCCAACAGGATATCATCGAGCGATTTTGTGCCAACGGCTTCACGTAATGCTAACTGCAAAGCTTTGTAGACAAAGTCATTCACGTTATCAACGCTTCGCGCTGCAAGCTGAGCGTCATGTACTTTAATGTTGGCACTTAAATTAATGCGCAAGCTTACGCGGTCTTTACTTAGGATCTCTTGCCCTGAGATCTCGAGTAACTGCGTTCTGCAATCAAACGTTTTTAATTCAATCTCGTGGTTAAATTGCCAAAAACCATAATGACCAGATGTGAGTTGTTTTAATAGTTGGCCATCTACATACAGTAAACCAACGTGTTCTTTTGCTACGTGTAAATCAGCAATTGGTTTAATCGCAACGGTACGCTCACTTTTAATTAAACGTGACGCTGTGTTTGCACCAGCTCGGTTAATTAAAAAAAGCACTTTATCGTCTAAGGTTATCTCTTCATCGATTGATATTTTCTCTAGGCGAATATCACCAGCATCTTGCCATAGGTATAATTGCTCGCTGGGTGCCACTATGCCTTCAAGTAAATCGTTAATGTACAGCAAGCCCACTTCAGTGTTATTTAACTTGCAGTGGAAAATATGCTCACTTAATTGCGGACTATTTCGGTATAGCCTTTCGGCATTTTTCTCTGAAAAATAAAGGGCGTTTATATCAAAATAATCAAATGATAATTCATTCTTAAAATCCCAAAACGTATGTTTGCCAGCTGTGAGCACATTGATGAGCTGTTGATTTTTGTACACTAGCACTCTTTGGTTTTCAGTGATTTCTACTATTTTTTTAAATAATTTTTTGCTTAACATTTTAAATTCCTTATTGTTTTTACTCCCCTTAAGTTAAGGGGTTAGCAAGGGTTAAATACTTTTTTGATAAAAGCTCAAAACGAGATTGCGATGGGGAGCATCCGGCTTGCCAAGGCTTATTCGTGTTAGGCGTTTATCAAGCAGTGGTACTAACTACTTACTAACGTATTTATATTTATATTTATATTTATGTTTAGGGTGGGACTTGAACCCACAACAAGCGGCATAACCGCTGCTCTACCAGTTGAGCTACCTTTAAAGGGTATTATTAAGGAAGGATTCGAACCTTCGCACACGGCACTGAGCCGTTGCTCTACCTCTGAGCTACTTTAATAGTTGTTTGATTAGGAATACGCGGCAACAGTGTTGAGCGCACCAGAGTGACTTTTTGAATCACATCCAATTAATCAGACTCCTATGTAATTACAAGTCACGTGCCAAGTGCATTTTAATGTTTGTTTTTGTTTTTAAGTTGTTGTTTTAATGAATTTAAATTATTTTCATCACCGTTTTTGATTATTAAGCTTGATTGGTTTTTTGTTGTTATGTATTGTTTTTAGATATTAAGGTTATCTATATGGATATAAAGTGAAAGACACCGTTGTCGTTAGTTTAATTGGTACACAGTTAGATTATGTAGGTAAAAGATCTGATAGATGGGCTAAGTGGCGGCCCAACGTAAGTTTGTGCAGTCAAGATGATCTAATCGTTAACCAGCTGCATATGCTGCATGATAATCACAGTCACCGCCTTGCTAATAATGTTGCAGTGGATATTGAGTCTATCTCGCCTGAGACGAATGTTAAGTTGCATCAACTTAATTTTAGTGACCCTTGGGATTTTGAAGAAGTGTATGCAAAGCTGTTTGATTGGTGCCAGCACTATACTTTTGATACAGATAAAAATGATTACTTATTTCATATCACAACAGGTACGCATGTTGTGCAAATATGCAGCTACTTGCTTACAGAAAGCCGCCATTTCCCAGGGCGTTTGATTCAAACATCACCGGATCACAATAACAATAATAAATCGATAGGACGTATACAGGTCATCGATCTGGATTTATCCAAGTATGATCAATTAGCAACTCGGTTTGATGTAGAGCATCAGCAAGGTAAAGAGTTTTTAAAAGGCGGGATAGAAACTAAAAACGTCTTTTTTAATCAGCTGATCACGCAAATAGAAAAAGTAGCAATTCGCTCGCACGACCCAATGCTTTTAACCGGGCCGACTGGGGCGGGTAAAAGCCAGCTGGCAACCCGTATATTTCAATTAAAGAAAAAACGTTCTATGTTAAAAGGCACGTTGGTATCAGTAAATTGCGCCACGTTAAAAGGTGAAAATGCGATGGCTGCGCTCTTTGGCCACACAAAAGGGGCATTCACTGGCGCGCAACAAGCAAGAGATGGCTTTTTACTGACAGCCCATGACGGCGTGTTATTTTTAGACGAAATAGGTGAGCTCGGTTTAGAAGAACAGGCAATGTTACTCCATGCAATTGAAAATAAAACTTTTCATCCTGTTGGCAGTGATACACCCATACAAAGTAATTTTCAATTAATTGCAGGTACAAATCGTAATTTGAAGCAAGAGATAGCCAAAGGTCATTTTAGAGCTGATTTATTTGCCCGTATTAATTTGTGGACATACGAGTTACCGGCACTTAAAGATCGAAAAGAAGATATTCCTGCAAATATCGATTACGAAGTCGATCTCTATGCTAAAAAAATGGGGCGCCGTGTACAATTTAACAAAGAAGCTAAAAGTACCTTCATTAACTTTGCCACATCAAACGAGGCTCTATGGACTGGCAACTTTCGGGATTTGAGCTCTGCAATTACAAGGTTGTGTACTTTGGCGGATTCTTCTCGGATCACGGTGGAAGATGTTAACGATGAAATAAAGCGCTTAAAGCAAGCGTGGTATCCTTACAATCAGCAATCATCTTCGAATGTGCTTTTACATTATCTCGAAAAAACTCAGGTCGATACATTAGATGATTTTGATATTAATCAGCTTGGCTATGTGCTTACTATTTGCCAGCAGCACAATAGTATGGCCTCTGCGGGGAGGGAGTTATTTAACGTAAGCCGCACGCTTAAGTCTCAAATAAACGATTCAAGTAGGTTACAAAAGTATTTGAGTAAATTTGGTTTAAAATGGAGTGATATCTCTTCTAAATCAAAGTAACGGTAGTTTAAAGCTATGTAATTTACCCCGATGCTTAATTATTATTTAGCTTAACCAAGGTCAAAAGATAGATTAAGCATTACTAGTTGCGGTTTTAATGTGCAATTAAGTGTTTTGCGATTACTATTTAAGCAGTTGGCTTATTCATTGTTAAAATAAAGGTTTTTGCTAGTGACAAGGCGGTAAAAACTTTTTATACTGCAACCCGCTTTAACCGCTCTTGTGGTTAAACGCTTCAAAATTTAGCGTTAGTTAACTAACATATGCTAATACAAAATGGCCCCTTAGCTCAGTTGGTTAGAGCACACGACTCATAATCGTTAGGTCCCCAGTTCGAGTCTGGGAGGGGCCACCACTTTTAAAGACTTCCAATAAAAATAATTAACAACTCTAAATGCTGTCATTAGGCGCGATGGTTAAACAATAAACCTGAGCTAGTATTCCCTGCTGATGAAAATAAATTCCCCATCAATGTTGATACGTTCTTTTTAACACTTATCTGTATTGAAATAAGCTCGCTGTCTAATTCTTGTTGTAACTCTGCAAGTTTAGTTTGTTGCTCAGTTTTAGACAGGCTTTTGTCAGTTTCAAGGCTCTGCATTTTATTTTGTAGATCTTTAATATTTTTAATCATTTGTTGTTGTGCGGTTTCAGCTGTTTCGTCACTGTCAGTTTTATTTTGAGTTGCTTCATCATCAATATTTTTAGCCGTTTTAGTCGAAGTTGTTTGTTCTTCCGTGTTATTTGCTTGCTGGGTGTTTGCTTGTGATTGTTTTAAATAATTTGGATCTGTGAGCAGTGATGAGGGTGTTGTTGTTAAGTTCATTGTGCGTCCCGTGCGGCTAAAAATTGACATGTTTTTTATAGTCAAAAGTTAATGCATTAACCGTTCCATATTTAGGGATAGTAGTTGAGGGCGTTCCTGTATCGTGAAAAATACAATACAGGAATAAACTAAATTATGGTGAGGGTACTTCGGCCGTTTGTGGTAATGCTAAAGAAAGTAAGGCGGCTAACGCAATAAACGCGCTTGAGATCCATAAACACGCTTCAAGCCCATATTGCTGATATACCCAACCAGATAAAACAGTGCCTATTAATCTTCCCATGGCATTGGCCATATAGTAAAAGCCCACATCAAGTGACACGCCATCACTATCAGCAAGGCTGACAATTAAATAGCTGTGTAATGATGAGTTAATAGCAAACACAACACCAAATATCAGTAAGCCGATAATAATGGCTGCTTGTATATAAAAATCATAATGCAGCGCTAAGGCTATCAGTGCAGGAATGATGGTTAAGTAGCTAGCCCATAAAAATGCACTACGGCCATTGGGTACTTGCCCTGACTTTTTACCAGTAAAAGCAGGTGCAAATGATTGCACTATGCCATAACCAATTACCCAGCTTGCCATAAAGCCGCCAACCCACCAGTGATCCCAGCCAAATGTTGCAGCCAAGAATACTGGCAGCGCCACTACAAACCAGACATCTCTGGCGCCGAATAAAAATAACCGCGCCGCGGAGAGTACATTAATCGCTTTGCTCTTTGAAAATAACTCACTAAATTTAGCTTTGTTTTTAGCTTTGCCTAAGTCTTCTTTTAACGCGAATAAGCTAAATAGCCATACTGCTGTAAGCATGCAAATCATGGCAAGTATTGCACCATGAAATTCAAGTAGGGTAAGTAGTAAACCACCTAAAAAGAAACCCACTCCTTTTAGGGTGTTTTTTGAGCCGGTAAGTAATGCTACCCATTTGTATAGTTGGCTTTGTTCATCACTGGGAACGAGTAATTTAATGGCACTTTTTGCACTCATTTTATTGAGATCTTTTGCGATCCCAGAAAGTGCTTGTGCTGCCATTACATATAAAATACTTAGCATAGATGTTGGGGCTAATAACATTGCCAAGGCAACAATTTGTAATGCAAGACCAATGTTCATGGTTCTATTTAAACCAAAGCGAGCGCCTAACCAACCGCCGACAAGGTTTGTAATTACGCCAAAGATCTCATAAAACAAAAATAGCATAGCAATACTTAATGGATCATAACCTAATTGATGAAAATACAGCACGATCAACATACGCAGTGCACCATCAGTCAGGGTGAATGCCCAATAATTGCCTGTAATCACCAAATATTGTTTTATTTGCGGTGATAATGACGTAATTAGCCCCATGTTGGTTATTCCTTATCTGCCAAGCCAACTTTTAAAACGAGCTCTGCGGTGCGGTTTGCATAGCCCCATTCATTGTCATACCAGACGTAGAGTTTTACTTGTGTATTGTTAATGACCATGGTCGATAAGGCATCAATAATGCTTGAGCGAGGATCTGTTTTATAATCAACAGAGACTAACGGGCGCTCTTCATAACCCATGATATTTTTAAGTTCATTTTCAGAGGCTTGTTTTAGCAAGCTGTTAACCTCTTCAACCGTGGTATCGCGGTTAAGTTCAAATACACAATCAGTAATTGATGCATTTGTTAAAGGTACACGAATTGCGTGGCCGTTTAATTTGCCTTGTAACTCCGGAAATATATGAGTGATAGCCGTTGCTGAACCTGTTGTTGTAGGGATCAAACTAGTGCCACATGAACGCGCACGACGTAAATCTTTATGCGGCGCATCTATAATAGTTTGTGTGTTAGTTATGTCATGAATCGTAGTGATTGATCCATGTTTAATACCTATTTGCTCTTGGAGCACTTTAACAACAGGTGCGATACAATTAGTTGTACACGATGCCGCAGTAACAATTGGGTAAGTGTCTTTATTATAAAGGTGGTCGTTTACCCCCATTACAACATTTAAAATACCATTTTCTTTTACTGGTGCGGTTACTACAACGCGTTTTACACCTTGATCAAGATAGGCTTGTAATAAGGCTTTGGTTTTAATTTTACCCGAAGCTTCAATAACAACATCACAGTTAGACCAGTCAGTGTCTTGAGTTTTGGTATTTTGTGTAAAGCCAATAGCTTTACCATTAATAACTATTGTATTGTCAGTATGCTCTGCTTCGTGGTGCCATTTACCGTGCACTGAATCAAACGTCATTAAATGCGCAAATGTTTCAGCATTACCTGCGGGGTCGTTAATATGAACAATTTCAATATCGGCCCAATCATACGCTGCGCGCATTGTTAAACGTCCCATACGGCCAAAACCGTTAATACCCACTTTTATAGCCATTGTTAAATCCTTACTTGGTTGTGTATGTGTTTAAGTTTAATTTTAAATGAAACTCTTATTAATAGTCGTTAGCGGCAAAAGCTGACTTTATCTGGGCGGTCATGCATTACAGCTAATCTTTTTAAGTCGTCAATTATTAAAGCAATGTTACTTTCAGTCGTTTGGTTAATGATTGCTTTAGCCCAATCAGGTAAAAACGGGTTGATTTGATAAAATACCCATTGGCCATTCTTTCTATCAGTGATTATGTTTGCTTTCTTTAGTACAGCTAAATTACGGGATACCTTAGGTTGGCTTTGTTCATTTAGCGCTATCATTAATTCACATACGCATAGTTCGCCATGGTAATTGGCAAGCATAAGTGTTTTTAAGCGTATCTCATCCGTTAGGCATTTATAAAAAACAATGGGATCAAAATGCACTGGCTGCGCTTGTTCATTTATAAAAGTATTTTTGGTGAGTTCATCGTGTGTGGTTTGCTCGGTATTGTTTATTACCTTAAGAAACATAATTAAACGATTATTCAATTCATTAATAGTCATTAAAAATGGGTTTAAGCCTGAGCGTGTTTTGGGATCTGGAAGATCCCATGCAAGTTGATTTACTGCATATGGATAAGCACGGCATTCTTGATTAGCTTGATCGCATAACGTAATAACGTAATCAAATTGCCTACTTTCAAAATACTTAATACTTTTTGCAAGTAGTGATGATGTTGGAATAGCAAATGTCTCTAAAGCCAAAAGCGTTCGTGGGTCGATAATGCTTGGTGTAGTACCCGCACTATATACTTCAAACCGCTCATTTGCTTTATGGCGTAGTAGAGCCTCAGCAATTTGTGAACGTGCTGAGTTTTCAGTACATATAAACAGCACGGTTATTTTTGGTTTACAACTGTTAGGCATAAAGAGTGTATCAATCAGGTGTTTTTCAATATTGTATATATGAAATTTCATATATGCAAATGGTTTTGCTGTTTTTTTGTCCGATGTAGTGACTTGTTCAAGTGCACCTTGCTCTAATTACTAAATACTGGCTTAGTTTAGATGTGTTTTCGAACGTTTCGTTTGATATTTGCTCGAACAGTACTTTATTTCAAGTTTTCTTCAAATAACGCTTGCGTAAAATCCGCCGCGCCCTATAATGCGACCCCACTGAGAAGGCAGACAGCAACGCTTAGCGGGGCAAGAGTTAATCAGTGAGTCGAGTAAAACTTGGGTTTGAATTTTTATAAAGTTTAAATTTAAGTGTTGACAAAAAAAATGGAAAGCGTAATATGCGCAGCCCTAGCGAGATAAAGTTTAACTTTAATCGCAACGTTCTTTAACAATATAAAGCAATCATCTGTGTGGGCACTCGTACAGATTGAGTTCTAACAGCCAAGCTACTTCGGTAGTGAGGCAAAAAATTTAGAGTCTCAATGTGATTTCTCGAAAGAGAAACTGAGTGACCAACAGAGTAGTTATTTTTAATAATTATTCGGCACAGTCAATTCAATATCGAAAGATATTAAATAAATTCAGAATTCATTGAGCAGGTTCTTCATTCTTTATTGGATGAGAACAGAAAAAACTTTTAATTGAAGAGTTTGATCATGGCTCAGATTGAA
>NZ_BDDS01000008.1 GCF_001653135.1 Pseudoalteromonas neustonica | reverse complement strand
TGATAGCTGATAGCTGATAGCTGATAGCTGATAGCTGATAGCTGATAGCTGATAGCTGATAGCTGATAGCTGATAGCTGATAGCTGATAGCTGATAGCTGATAGCTGATAGCTGATAGCTGATAGCTTTATTCAGGCAAAAGAAAAGCGCGAACTATCTCTAGTCGCGCTTGCGGAATCTTCTAATTTTCTGCATCCTGCAATTGAACTTAATCAACTCCTAAACTTTACAATTCCATGTGATCACGCTGTTACTTATTCGTTCTGCGTGATTTAGGCTATCCGGGCCTATATCCAAGTAGTATCCATTCATCCATATCGGTAAAATCTATTACCCGTCCTTTATGCATCAATCCTAATGCTATCCATTTATTAAACAGTTCCATTGCGTTGCCTTTAAGGCCTGTCCGTCTATCCGTTTTTACAACATCCTGTAAACAACCTTCTTACGAACCCTGTTGTTAATCCATTACACATCATCCTGATGCTATCCATTTATTAACAGTTCCATTGCGTTACCCTTAAGGCCTGTCCATTCGTCCGCTTTTATAACATCCTGTATAACAACCCTCTTACGAGCCCTGTTGTTAATCCTTTTCGCATCATCTTGATGCTGTCCATATATTTACTATCCATAGTGTTGCTCATCCTGAGCCTGTCCATAATTCCATTTTTTCCTAACGTAACCTAAAATCCGAGGTTTATGAGTAATCATTCCTTGTCCGTTTACTCATTTAAGCCTAACTGCTTAACCGATGAAGTAAGTATAGAGCCTTTTAGCAAACAAAATAGTGGTCAAATCGGATGTAAAATATGGCTATTGAAATAACAAATAAATATAACCCTTAAATTTCAATGTTTTAGTTTGTTTTTTGATGGCTTTTCTGAGGTTTTATACTCAATGACTGGCACGATCGTAAGAGATATCTCACACGCAATTTCCATTATGGTTGTCAGGCATATTTAATGAGTGCACTTTAAATGGAGAAAAGGTATTATTTCATGATAATAGTTATTATTTAAGTGGAAGCGATATATGAAAAAGACGTTAGCAATTTTGGTTGGGTTAACCGTGGCAGCACCTGCATTTGCAGATGATGCGGTAAATATTTATTCTTTTCGTCAACCATTCTTAATTCAACCAATCTTAGATGATTTTACTAAGCAAACCGGTATTAAAACCAATGTGGTATTTGCTAAAAAAGGCTTAATTGAACGTGTTAAACGCGAAGGGAAACATAGCCAAGCTGATTTAGTTCTAACTTCTAATTTTAGTGATTTAGTACAATTAGATGAGCTAAATTTAACTCAAACAATCAATAGCGAAACAGTCAACCGCAACGTGCCTGCTAAATTTCGTGATGTTGAAGGCCAATGGATTGCATTAACTAAACGCGTACGTAATGTATATTCATCAAAAGAGCGTGTTGGTGCACTACCGCATTTAAGTTACGAAGAGTTGGCTTTACCTAAATACAAAGGTAAGTTATGCACACGCTCTGGTAAACACCCTTATAACCTAGGTTTAGTTGCATCAATGATTGCGCATCATGGTGAAGCACAAGCAAAAACATGGCTTGAAGGTGTTAAAGCAAACTTAGCGCGTAAGCCACAAGGTAATGATCGTGGGCAAGTTAAGGCCGTTAAAGAGGGATTGTGTGATATCGCGTTAGGTAACAGTTACTACTTTGGTAAGATGATTGAAGACCCAGCACAAAAACCATGGGCAGATGCTGTACATATAAACTTCCCAAATCAAGATAATAGAGGCTCACATATCAATGTTTCTGGTGTAGTTATGACTAAGTACGCTAAAAACTCTGAAAATGCCTTGAAACTTATAGAGTTTATGACCGACAATAAGGCACAGAATACATATGCGTCGGTTAATATGGAATATCCGGTTAAACCTGGCGTTGAATTATCAAGTTTAGTTGCGTCTTGGGGAAGCTTTAAGGAAGATAGCTTGCCACTTGATGAAATTAGCAAATATCGTCCGTTAGCGCTTAAGCTAATAGATGAGGTGAAGTTCGATCTTTAATGAGTTTTAAATTTTCGTTGTCGCGATGGCAATCTTTCGCGTGGGTTATTGGCACCGTGCTAGTAACCCCGCTGTGTTTTCTTCTTTTTGAATCTCTACAGGGGGATTCAGAGGTGTTTAGTCACCTCTGGGAAACCGTGTTATGGGATTACATCCGCAATACTTTGGTGCTTATTTTTGGAGTGGCTGTTGTCAGCTGTGCGATTGCACTCCCGCTTGGTTGGTTAACGGCTTATTGTGATTTCCCCGGACGAAAGCAGTTTGAATGGGCACTAATGCTCCCTCTTGCGATGCCAACGTACATTATTGCTTATGTATATACTGATTTGTTTGATTATGCCGGACCTGTGCAAATAGCGCTGCGTGATTGGTTTAATTGGCAGTCCCCAGACGACTACTGGTTTTTTGATATTCGTACCTTACCCGGCGCGATTATGATGATTGCTTTAGTGCTTTATCCTTACCTTTATTTGATTTTTAAAACAGCGTTGCGTGAGCAGTCATTTAAATTAGTGCAAGCAAGTCAATTGATGGGTCTATCACCTAGGCAAAGTTTTTTTAAAGTGAGCTTGCCGCTTGCTCGTGGTGCTATTGTCGCCGCTCTTGCACTTATAAGTATGGAGACAATGGCTGATTTTGCTACTGTTAACTACTTTGCTGTGAGCACTTTAACAACGGCTGTGTATGACACATGGCTAGGGTATTACTCACTAACTGCGGCTGCAAAAATTTCAGGCATTATGCTGCTTATTTTATTTATTGCTCTGATGATGGAGCGCTTTAGCCGTCGTGATCAAGCCGTATTTGAGCGCCAATCAGGGGTTAATAGTGATGCACTATATAGCCTTAAAGGGAAGCATGCCTGGTGTGCAACTACATTTTGTTGTGTGGTTTTGTTTTTTGCGTTTTTACTGCCTGTGGCAGTGTTGGTAGGTTATGCCATTTCGTATGCTGAACAAGCATGGAGTGATCAGTTTTTCCTTTATGCATGGCAGAGCTTTAAGGTGGCAGCTATTGTTAGCATCATTACCATCGGCTTGAGTTTGTTAGTGGTTTTTTATCAGCGAATAGCGAAGCAACAGTACCCGTTAATACCTGGGCGCTTAGCGAGTACCGGGTATGCTTTACCAGGTACCGTACTTGCAATTGCAGTACTATTACCCCTAACTTTATTAGATGATAAATTAAATGCGTGGTTAGAGCCGCTTGGATTTGTGCCAGGACTGTTATTAAGTGGCACTTTGTTTGCAATTATATTTGCATACGTTGTACGCTTTTATGCCATTGCCCATGGTGCAATAGAATCCAGTTTTATGCGCATTAGCCCATCGCTTGATATGGCGAGTCAATCCATGGGGCAAAGCCAAGGTAAAACTCTGCGCAAGGTACATATACCGTTGTTACGTCGTGGTATTTTAACCGCAGGGTTACTAGTATTTATTGAATGCATGAAAGAGTTACCAGCCGCTTTATTATTAAGGCCTTTTAATTTTGAAACATTAGCAACACATGTATTCCAATACGTTAGTGATGAGCAATTAGAGTTGGCCTCTATTTCAGCGTTATCGATAGTCGTAGTAGGGTTAATTCCTTTGTATTTTGTTAATCGCTCAATGGAGCAACGTAGTTAAATGAGCAGTTTAGTCTTAGATAATTTATCGTATCAGTATAACGGCACCGCAGTGATTGAAAATCTAGATTTAACTGTCGCCAAAGATGAGATCGTTTGTTTGCTTGGTGCAAGTGGTTGTGGAAAGACCACGACATTAAAAGCAATAGCAGGGTTAATAGAAGCCAAGCAAGGTAAAGTCTTTATTGATGGTAAGTTAGTAAGTGATGAGCAGTTATTTTTGGCGCCAGAGTATCGTAATATCGGTATGATGTTTCAAGATTATGCATTGTTCCCACATTTAACAGTGGCCGATAATATTGCATTTGGGTTAGCCAAAATGCCAAAAGCGCAAAAGCAGCAACGTGTTGATGAAATGCTTGAATTGGTACATTTAATCGGTTGTGCTAAACGCTTTCCACACCAATTGTCTGGTGGGCAGCAGCAGCGAGTCGCGATTGCGAGGGCACTCGCTTATAAACCTAGTTTATTATTATTAGATGAACCATTTTCAAATATTGATACCCAAGTACGATTTGAATTAATTGCTGATATCCGTCGTATTATTAAAGCGCAGCGCGTGTCTGCAGTATTTGTTACACACTCAAAAGAGGAAGCATTTGCATTCTCTGACACTTTGGCGGTGATGCATCGCGGAAAAATTGCTCAACAGGGCACCGCTGAGCAACTTTTTAGCTCTCCGAGTTCAAAGGTGGTTGCAGAGTTTCTAGGTCAAGGCATATACTTGGACGCAGAAGCATTAACGGCAACTGAATATAATACTGCATACGGGCGTGTTGAATCATTTGCTGCACGAGGTTCTCAGGCTCAACTAGGTCAGCTATATATTCGCCCACATCACCTTTTATTAACCGCGGTTTCAATAGGTGAGGAGGGTATTAATACAGTAACTATTATCAATAGTCGCTTTATTGGCTCCCATTATGTTTATAAAGTAATGATTGCACAGCAAGAAATAGAAGTTGCAGCTCAATTAGACCAGTCATTTAAAGAGAATGATCAGGTTACAATAAAAATAAAACCGCACACGGTAAACTTTTTCGCTAGTTAGAGTAGTGACTTTTTATTTTAAAGCAAAAGCGCCGTGTATGAGACTTTGAGTTAAGGAAATACCATGGCGCAAGCGCAATCGGGGATTTGTGCTGAGGCAAACCTACACGGTTTGCATTTATTTTTTAATGTATTTGATGGTCATGACGAGTCATTGCGTAAAAAATTAAAGCGAGTCAGTGTGATTCAAGACGAGTTCGCTGATCAATTTTCAGAATCTATGCTCTCAAGCCTTGTGGCTGTAGGCGCGCAGTATTGGCCACATGTTTTACCTGAGTTCATTCCAAGCCAACTACAAAGCTTTCCTAATATTACGCATAATGATCATGTTATGGGGGCACAGCCGTTCGATTTATTTGTACAAATTCGTTCAGATAGAGAAGACGTAAACCATTTGTTCGCATTACAAATACTTAAATTGTTTGCCCCTGATGTTGAGCTTGTTGAGCAAGTACGTAATTTTCGCTTTTTAGATGGGCGCGACTTTAATGGTTTTATACTCGGGGGGGATACCCCCCATGGTCGTCAAAAGCGAATCACGGCTTTAGTTAGCAGGCCGGGGCACTTTGAAGATCAAGGTAGTTATATCCATGTGCAGCGTTATAAGCATGATTTGAGTGTATGGCAGCATCTATCATTACATGAACAAGAGCAAATAATGGGGCGTACGCGATTAGATAACACGCTGATTATACCACCGTTAGAAACCAGTCATGCAGTACGAACTGAACTTAAAGACGAGCAAGGTCAAGCGTTGCTTCTCAATCAAAGCATGCCTTACGGTGATGTAAATGAGCAAGGTGTATTAGCAATAAGCTGCGGCGCATTTGGCTCGGTGTTCGAGCAGGTGTTACGTAGCCGCTTAGGGCAGGGCGAATGCTATGACCATTGGCTTGATTTTACACAAGCTGATATGGGGTCGGCATTCTTTGCCCCGTCAATTAACTTTTTAAAGCAGCTTTAAACTGTATCAAATAAAAGACGAACACGCTCAAGGGTTACATCAATTTCTGAAATTCTAGCTGGGGCGATAAAAATAGTGTCGTCTCCGGCAATTGTACCCAAAACACCATCTGCTTTACCTAATGAATCGAGTAAGCGAGCAATTAATTGTGCAGCACCTGGGCTGGTGCGAATAATGATCATCATCTCATTATGCATAATATCAATCACTAATTGGCGCAATGGGCTTTTTGCTGTAGGTACACCCATTTCAGCGGGTAGGCAATATACCATCTCTTGTTTTGCATTACGCGTGCGTACGGCGCCAAACTTACTCAACATGCGCGATACTTTACTCTGGCTGATATTATCAAAACCTTGCTCTTTTAGAGCGTCTACGATTTCGCCTTGAGAACCAAAATTCTCCTCTTTTAAAAGTGATTTAAAGGCTTTTACCAGTGCTTCTTGTTTATCATGTGGTTGCATGTTGCTGTTCTGCTCTTGTTATTTGATGAGCTAAATTCTACACAAAAATGAATATTTATGCAGTAGTTGTTTGTCTTATGCGCTTTGTAAACAAGAAAGTTTACAACTATGGTCGAAATTATATGCAAAATAAGCAGGATAAATTTGTCTTTAGGCATTAATTTCATTATCTTTAGAGCCACAAATATTTCCCTATCTCAAATTACGGAGAATTCCAATGAAAGTTGCTGTATTAGGTGCTGCAGGCGGTATCGGCCAAGCGTTGTCTTTATTATTAAAAACAGGTTTACCAGCTGGTTCTGAATTATCACTTTATGATGTTGCTCCAGTTGTTCCTGGTGTTGCTGTTGACCTTTCTCACATCCCAACAGATGTTAAAGTTGCTGGTTTTGGTGCTGACGCACT
Source organism: Pseudoalteromonas neustonica (assembly GCF_001653135.1). Lineage (GTDB taxonomy): Bacteria > Pseudomonadota > Gammaproteobacteria > Enterobacterales > Alteromonadaceae > Pseudoalteromonas > Pseudoalteromonas neustonica. Next base: position 182,347 of record NZ_BDDS01000008.1, on the reverse strand, counting down.
TGACCAAGCGTTAACGGGTTGTGATATCGTGCTTATCCCTGCGGGTATGCCACGTAAGCCTGGTATGGACCGTGCTGATTTATTCAACGTAAATGCGGGTATCATCAAAACATTAGCAGAAGGCATTGTTGCTAATTGTCCTACCGCACTTGTGGGTATTATTACAAACCCAGTAAATGGCACTGTGCCAATTGTTGCTGAAGTTTTCAAAAAAGCAGGTACTTACGATGCTAAGCGTGTTTTCGGTATCACTACTTTAGATGTGATCCGTTCTGAAGCGTTCGTAGCTGAGCTTAAAGGTGTTGATGTTGCAACTGTGAAAGTACCAGTAATTGGTGGTCACTCAGGCACAACTATTCTTCCTCTTTTATCTCAAGTTGAAGGTGTTAGCTTTACTGATGAAGAAGTTGCAGCACTTACTCCACGTATCCAAAATGCAGGTACTGAAGTAGTAAATGCTAAAGCTGGCGGTGGTTCTGCTACATTATCAATGGGTGCTGCTGCAGCACGTTTTTGTATGTCTTTAGTTAAAGGCCTACAAGGTGAAGACGTTGTAGATTATGCATACGTTGCAGTTGAAAATGGCGATGCAGAATACTTCGCTCATCCAGTACGTTTAGGTAAAAATGGCGTAGAAGAGATTCTTTCTTACGGCGAACTAAGCGCGTTTGAGCTACAAGCTAAAAACGATATGCTTGATACGCTGAAAAAAGACATCCAAGAAGGTGTTGATTTCATCAACGCTTAACCTTGCTTATATCGCCAGCTATTGGCGGTAATAAAAAAGCCTGCAATTGCAGGCTTTTTTGTGCTCGAAATCAAATCGTTAATTTTAGTGACTACGATCAACAGCAATACGGGCTAGGCTAACTAAGGCTTCTTTATAAGGCGAATCAGCTAACACAGATAAACAAGCAATGGCTTTATCTGCTTCTTCGTTTGCTTTATTCATGGTGAACTCGAGTGCATTTGTTTCATTTAGCGTATTGAGTATTGCGTCTAAGTGCTCCATACCATTACTGTGCTCAATTGCATCACGAATTAGCTGAACCTGTTCAGCATTACCTTGTTGCATAGCATAGATAAGTGGCAGGGTTGGTTTACCTTCAGCTAAATCATCACCAATGTTTTTACCTAACTGATCTGCATCTGCATTGTAATCAAGTACATCATCAACCAATTGAAAAGCAGTACCTAAATGCATCCCGTATAAATTGAGTGCTTTAAGTGTTTTTTCATTTTGTTCAGTAATGACTGCAGCAAGCCCTGTAGCAGCTTCGAATAACTTAGCTGTCTTAGAGTAAATAACCTGCATATAACTGTCTTCAGTGGTGTCAGGGTCATTGCAGTTCATTAATTGCAGCACTTCACCTTCAGCAATCACGTTCGTTGCATCGGCAAGTATTTGCATTACCTGCATTTTACCAATCCCGACCATAAGCTGAAATGAGCGAGTGTAGATAAAGTCGCCGACCAATACGCTTGCAGCATTACCAAATTCAGCATTTGCTGTTGGTGTGCCGCGACGTAGGTTTGACTCATCAACAACATCGTCATGAAGCAGTGTTGCAGTGTGAATAAATTCAACAATGGTTGCTAAGGTGATATGGTCTTTGCCTTCATAGCCAAGTGCTTTGGCCGCTAAAATAGCTAACATAGGACGAACGCGTTTGCCGCCACTGTTAACAATATATAAGCCAAGCTGATTGACAAGTGCCACATCTGAGCGCATTTGCGCATATATAAGTTGATTGACGTTATTCATATCGTTTTCGATTAACGCCTGGATAGCTTTTATATCCATTGATCTCCGAGCCAAATTTAATGGGTATACGCAGCCGATTGTACAACAAAAAACGCGCTTGCTCGATATTTTGTGACAATTCCCTGAAAAAACACGTTTAAGCAGCTTAATTTAGCCTTAATTAGCCAAGTTAACTTTTTATTTTTTTAAAGTTGGCTTAATTCATCGTGGATGTTTTTTATTCATGACGTCTGTTTGCCTACTCTGTAACTTATTTGTCATTCGGTGTTAAAAAGCGCTTGGCATAACGTCAATTTAATATAAAATAGGGGAAAATATTGAATTGCTCTCAATGCAGCTATTTTTTATTCATTTAATTAATAAACGGGCTTGCTAGTTTTTGCACATTAGCGTAAACTTCGCGCCCTATTGAAGAATATTTTAGTTGCGTCGATTTGAGGGCGCACAGACGGAGTTAATTATGTACGCGGTTTTCCAAAGTGGTGGTAAACAGCACCGTGTGACTGAAGGTCAAACAATTCGTCTTGAGAAATTAGACGTTGAGACTGGTGCAGCAGTTGAATTTGATTCAGTACTTTTAGTTGCTGATGGTGAGAAAATCGAGATCGGTGTACCGTTCGTAAACGGTGGTAAAGTAACAGCTGAGGTTGTTTCACATGGTCGCGGTGAGAAGATTAAGGTTGTTAAATTTAGACGCCGTAAGCATTCTCGTAAGCAAATGGGCCATCGTCAATGGTTCACAGAAGTTAAAATCACTGGCATTAGCGCTTAATTAGAGGTACTTAGAAATGGCACATAAAAAAGCAGCTGGTAGTACTCGTAACGGTCGCGATTCAGAAAGCAAACGCCTTGGCGTTAAGCGTTTTGGTGGCGAATCAGTTCTAGCGGGTAGCATCATTGTTCGTCAACGTGGAACTAAATTCCATGCTGGCACAAACGCAGGTATCGGTAAAGACCACACTATCTTCGCAAAAGCAGATGGTAAAGTTCAGTTTGAACAAAAAGGTCCTTTAAACCGTAAATACATAAGCATCGTATCTGAGTAATCAGAATCGGTTCTTAAAAAACCCCGCCTTTGCGGGGTTTTTTGTTTTAAGTCTTAAGAATATATCCCCAAGTGTTTTTATCACATAGTGTGCTCTATAGGCCACTTGGGTATATAATAGAGTTATTAACAAGCCAATCCTAAAGTGAGTAATCATGAAGTTTGTAGATGAAGTAGAAATTCGCGCAGAAGCTGGCGACGGTGGCAGTGGTATCGTGTCTTTCCGTCGTGAAAAATATGTCCCAGATGGTGGACCAGACGGCGGTGACGGTGGAGATGGTGGTAGTGTTTATCTACAAGCTGATGAAAACTTAAATACCCTGATCGATTATCAGTTTGAGCGTTTTCATCGAGCTGAGCGTGGTACAAATGGTCGCAGCCGTAACTGTACGGGTAAAAAGGCTGACGACTTATATGTGATGGTGCCAGTGGGTACTCGTATAATGGATGTTGATACTCAAGAAGGTCTTGGCGATTTAACGCAAAATGGTCAAAGAATTTTGGTTGCAAAAGGCGGTTTCCACGGCTTGGGGAATGCGCGTTTTAAATCAAGTACTAACCGAGCGCCTCGTCAAAAAACACTGGGCACACCAGGTGAAGTTCGTAACCTTAAATTAGAGCTATTATTATTAGCTGATGTAGGTTTATTAGGTTTACCTAATGCAGGGAAATCTACCTTCATACGCAGTGTATCAGCAGCTAGACCTAAAGTGGCAGACTACCCGTTCACCACGCTTGTTCCTAATTTGGGTGTTGTGCGTCCAGAAGCAAATAAATCATTTGTTATTGCCGATATCCCAGGCTTAATAGAAGGCGCATCTGATGGTGCAGGTCTTGGTATTCGCTTTTTGAAGCACCTTGAGCGTTGCCGTGTATTGCTGCATATTATTGATGTAATGCCTGTGGATGGTTCAAACCCAGTTGATAATGCATTCGCGATTATTAATGAGCTACATCAGTACAGCCCTAAGCTTGCTGAAAAACCGCGTTGGTTAGTGTTCAATAAGATTGATTTATTGCCAGAGGATGAAGCTAAGGCGTTGTGTGAGCAAATTGCTGAAGAGCTTGGCGAGACTGAAAATATTTATAGTATTTCAGCAATTAATAAATTACATACACAGCCTCTTATTCATAACATCATGACACTGCTTGATAGTATGCCGAAAGAGAAGTTTGTGCCAATCGAAGATGAAGATGTTGAGTTTAAATGGGATACTTACCATAAAGATGCGACTAAGAAGAAGAATGATGACGACGATGATTGGGACAACTGGGATGACGATGATTATGACGTTGAAGTTGTCTACGAACGTTAATCAGAGATAGATTATATAAAAGGAGCCTGTGCTCCTTTTTTCTTGTTTAATGAAAAAGTATTGGATGTTAATGTGAAAATTTCAATGATTGCCGCGATGGCTAACAACCGAGTTATAGGCCAAGATAATAAAATGCCATGGCATTTACCTGCTGATTTACAGCATTTTAAAGCGGTAACAATGAGTAAACCTGTGATCATGGGACGTAAAACATTTGAGTCAATCGGTCGTCCTTTACCTGGACGAAAAAATATAATCATTAGTCGTAACACTGAATATAGTGCACCAGGTATTGAGGTTGTAGCATCGCCAGAAGCCGCGCTTTCATTGGCTTGTGAGAGTGATGAAGTGATGATTATTGGTGGTGGAAATATTTATCAGCAATTTTTAGAACGCGCAGATTCACTCTATCTTACTTTTATTGAGCTTGATGTTGACGGGGATACGCAATTTCCTGATTATGAAAAAATGGCTAATTGGCACGTTGTTGAAGAACAATTTAACCAAGCTGATGAAAAGAATTTACATGCCTATAAATTCGTTACATTAGATAAAATTACGTAACATTATTGCGCTTATTCTTATACGTTGGTACAATATTAGACAATTAGGGTAGGTTAAAAGTATTACACAAGGGTACAAAATGATTAAATTATCGACGTTACTTATTGCTGCAACAGTAGTTTCTGGTTCTATGGTTTTCAGTGCACCAGCTAAAGCAGATGATCAATTAGCAGTTTCAATCTGCGAATACATTGCTGCGGATGATAAAAACCGCTTGCGTAGTAAGCTTAAGAGCTCGCGTGTAAAGATTCGTAATATTTACGATGCTGTACAATGTAATGGTAATAACCTTCTTCGTCATGCGATTGCCAGCAATGCGGCAGATGCAGGTGAGTATGTTGTGAAAAACCTATCTAAAAGTTCATTATCTGACGGTGCAGACATAGCATGGGCTGAGGCAAACGGCCATGGCGGCTCTGCACTAATTGCAGTAATTAAAGATCGTGCGGGTTTATAACCGCTGATTTAATTATTAAAAAAACCGCGGCTGCCGCGGTTTTTTTATGGCGATTCGAATATGGCGTTACCTTATACCAATCTGCATAAATATTTGAACAATTTAACGAATTAAATCACGCTATAACGTCGTTAAAAATTTTTATTTAGAACAACTAGATATAAAAATTTTTGCCTAGGGCGTGTTGACCTTTGTGGATTGAAATTTGCTCAAACGCGGGGAGGTTTAATCGCTCCGCGAGGTTTGGAGTCGAGTGGGCTGAGTAAAAACCAAGCAACAAGGAAAGAGTCAATCGCCCCTAGGAAGAACCCTTTGGGCAGCGCATGTTTGGCATTTATACTGCGTTATCGCCCATTTATGAGGAACAACCACACACCATAGGCGCTGCCTTGCCTAAATACCAAACATACTGCTGTAAAATCAATCACGAAAGGTCAACACGCCCTAGCGTTAAGTAAAAAGATATTTAGGATTGGGTTGAGCTTTATTCATACCAAATTTAGGTGAAAATCTAATGTGGTTGGTGTGATTCTTAATCGAATAACTTTACTCTTGAACTTAGATTAAAAAAGCCGCGCTTGTGATTTCAAGCGCGGCTTTTTATCTTTTTTACTCTTTATATTATACTTTAAATGCATCTACCGATAAGCGTAATTCTTCGGCAAGTTTAGCTACTTCCGAGCTTGATATATTGGTCTGGTTAGCTCCCTCAGCAGTTTGTTCAGCGATTGCGACTATTGACTCTAGGCGTTCGCTGATCTCTTGAGATACTTGTTGCTGCTCTTGTGCTGCGGTTGAAATCTCTTCACTTACATCGTGTGCTTGTGCTACGGCTGCTGTGATTGAATCTAAGGCTGTGTTTGCTAAGTCAGATTGCTCAACGCATGATTCAGCTTGCTGTTTGCCTTTTGACATGGCTGCAACCGCAGCTTCAGCACCGCTTTGTAGTGATTCGATCATTGCTTGAATCTCTTGTGTTGACTCTTGTGTCTTACTTGCGAGCGAGCGAACTTCATCAGCAACAACAGCAAAGCCTCGGCCTTGTTCTCCAGCGCGAGCTGCTTCAATTGCGGCATTAAGCGCGAGTAAGTTTGTTTGGTCAGCAATACCACGGATAACATCAAGGATACTGCCAATAGAAGCACTATCTTGGTGAAGCTTATTGATCACTTGTGAAGCAGCGTCAACTTCACGCGCTAGTTGCTCAATGGTCGCTTTATTATGGCTTGAAATACCCTTAACACGGTCAGCTTCTTTGTCTGCATTTTTAATTTCTTTTAATGCTTGTTGTGCACTGTTGCTAACGGTTTGCGAGGTGCTGCTCATTTCGGTAGTCGCAGTAGCAGCTTGTTCAACTTGTGCTTGTTGGTTACGAATAGCTTGACTAGATTCACCTGTAATCGCCGATGTTTCTTCAGATGCAGCAGCAAGCTGTGTCGAACGAGAAATAATACCTTGGATCAAGTTTCTTAAGCTTTCAATTAATGTATTACAGCTACGAGATAACTCGCCAAATTCATCTTTGGCAGTATCATCTAAGCGTTGTGTCATATCGCCACTGGCAACAATGTCAAGGATGCGGTTTACTTCAGCTAAAGGTTTAGTAATGCGGCTAACGGTAATGTAGGCAACTATAATTGCTATCAGTGTTGCACTGATCATACCAATCCAAGTCCAAAGGTTAGCAGATTTAACATCGGTGCTTACATCTTTTTGCAACTCAAAAGCGAGATTACTTGCTTGATTAACCAATTTGTTAAGCTGCTTTAATGCTGTGGAAGTGGCAACCTCTGCTTGTGCAAGCTCAGCTTGGGTCATTGCGATCACATCAATTAGCTTTTTCTTGTTAATTGAAATGCTATTTCTGCCCATAACGTTGTCATTCAACGAAACAAAATAGGTATTTAGATCGTTAAATAAATCAGGGTTATCTGCTTCTACCGCAGGTTTTAAAAGTTTTAAGCTGCGTTCAATTTCTTCTAAATAATAGACTTGTTCGTTTTTGACGATATCTAACGTATTTTGTGTTTTTACTGTTAGCATATCCGTACTTGTAGTAACTAATGACAAGAAATTATTTTCTAACATATTTGCGGCTTGAAAAGCACGAGCATCTTTTTCTTCTAACCCATCTATGTCAATAATATCTAATACCACAGAGTTAGCATCTTCTGCTGCCAGTTCAATATTTTCTAATTGAGCGTGAAGTTTTTTGTTTAATTCTAGTTGGCTGCTTTTGTCTTTTAACAAATCTTCAACCGATTTGATAAACCCCTTGTATGTTTGTTCTACATCGAGGCTACTTTGATTCAGCTCTGGGTTGTTTCTTACAACATCTTGTAATTGTAAATAATATTTATCAAAGCGTTGTTTTTGAGCAAAAACTGCTTTTTTAATTGGAGCTAACTCTGCAGCAGATGATGTATAAAAACTACCTTGAGCTGCTTTGCTCATTAATATAAATTCAACTTGTAAATCAGAGCTTTTTTGTAATGCTGGAAGCGATAGTTGATTTACTTGCTGCGCTGAATTATTGATATTGGCTATTCTTAGCAGTGAATTCACCCCAATTAATAGAAGCAATAAGGTGATACAAATAAATCCACCCCATATACGTTGACTAACAGTTAAGTTCATATGAATTTCCATAAAAGAGTAGCGACAAGTGCTTATCGGCTTTATTGCAAATAAGTTAAGTAATTAAATCTAATTACTTTTAACATTGATTACTATAAATTTAACAGAAGATGAATAATTTTTCAGTTAAATGAGACAAAATTAGTAGAATTAACACTAAAGCGTTGCTTATTACTTAGCTCTAAGAGGGTCATTTTTCCTCCCCAAACACAGCCAGTGTCTAAAGCATGTATATGTGAGTGCGACGTTTTCCCTTCAAGTGCAGCCCAATGCCCAAAGACAATATCTTTTTTCAATGTTTTAAATCGAGGGTGATTGAACCAAGGGATCATTGCATTAGAGTCAGTAATAGCACCTTTATAACTAAGATCTAGTTGTTCATCGGGGGTTAGAAAGCGCATTCGAGTAAAGTAATTAACGATATAGCGAAATTTTTCAAATTTAGTAAGTTGTTTGCTCCAGGTACCAGGGTGAGCCAAGTACATATGATTGAAGAAATCATGAGCGTGAGCACTTTGATAGCAGTCTGTGGCAAATTGAGCATGTTTGAGAGCTTCTTTAATCGTCCATGCGGGGTTAAGACCAGCATGGCTTATAAATACTTGCTGTTCTTCAAGCCATAATGCAAGGGGTTGCTGTTGTAACATCTTTATGTAAGCTGGGAATTTTTCACTGCGCAGTAAGGGGCCTAACTTATCTTTAGGGTTGGCCGCTTTATTTAAAAAGTAGTTAGCAATGAGGTGTAGATCGTGATTACCTAACGTAACGGTAATACTATCTTGGTATGTATATAGATAATCTAAACAAGCGAGCGAGTCAGGTCCACGAGCAACAATATCGCCAACTAAGTAAAGGTGATCTTTGCTAGGGTTAAAGTCAACCTGTTGCAGTAAGGCGTGAAATTCATTAAAGCAGCCTTGTAGATCACCAATTGCATAGTTAGCCATAGTTGTTAATGTAAAATATTTGGCTGTGCTAAACGAAAAACATTAATTGGCGCGTCAAATTCAGTGCCAAATTCATTCTTCAAGGTATAGTATCCTTGCATGGTGCCAACAGGGGTGTCTAGTACTGCGCCGCTTGTGTACTTATAGCTTTCACCAGGACCAATTGTTGGCTTTTCACCAACGACACCTTCTCCTTGCACTTCGATTTCTTTGCCATTGGCATCGGTAATTAACCAATATCGACTTACCAATTTAGCGCTGCATAAACTATGGTTTTTAATTGTTACAGAGTACGCGAATACATATTTATCTTGTTCTGGCTGTGATTGCCCTTCAACATAAAATGTCTCTACTGAAACCTTGATGGGTGAGCCCAAATTACTGCTTGTTGTCATAAATCCAATTAGCTATATCAATAAATTGTTGTAACGAAAGACATTCTGCACGCAGCTTAATATCAATACCAATACTTGTTAATTCATCAGCCGTGAGTAAATTAGCTAGGCTATTACGCAGCGTTTTACGGCGTTGATTAAAAGCTTCTAAACACACTGTGTTAAGAATTTTAGTACTTTTAGCTGTACGTTGTTCTGGTTTTTTTGGAATTAACCGAATAACCGCAGAATCTACTTTTGGTGCAGGTTTAAAGCACTCAGGTGGTACTTCTACCACTGGCATTGCGTGGCAATAATATTGCGTCATGACACTTAAACGGCCAAATGTTTTACTACCTGGACCTGCAACCATACGCTTTACAACTTCTTTTTGAAGCATGAAGTGCATGTGCTCAATGTTGTCAGCAAATTCAAATAAGTGAAACAATAAAGGTGTTGAAATGTTGTATGGCAAATTACCAAAAACTTTTAATTTTCGCTCATCATTAATGAGAGTAGAAAAATCAAACTTCATCGCATCACCTTGGTGTACGGTGAGCTTTGGACCTAAAAATGGATGTTCGGTTAGGCGTAAAGCCAAGTCTTTATCTAGCTCAACAACGGTTAAGTGACCACTTAACTCGCTTACAGGCTCAGTGATTGCACCAAGACCAGGACCGATTTCAACTAAATTATCTTCAGGTTTAGGATCAATCGCGGTGACGATTTTATCGATGATCATTTCATCAAATAAAAAGTTTTGCCCAAAACGTTTACGGGCGCGGTGTCCTAAATGTACTTTATCTGTCATTGATTTTGTGCTTTTTCATGGGCGAGCTTAATTGCTTCGCGGATCGCTAATTCAAAACTGCCAACCTCAGCATCACCTGTACCGGCTAAATCGAGTGCCGTACCGTGATCTACTGAAGTGCGTATAAACGGCAAACCAAGAGTTATATTCACTGATTTGCCAAACCCTTTGTATTTTAGCACAGGTAAGCCTTGATCGTGATACATTGCCAGTACCGCATCCGCTTGTGATAGGTATTTATCCTGAAATAATGTATCAGCAGGTAATGGGCCAATTAGGTTCATACCATCGGTATTTAACTGTTCAATTGTTGGGGTTATCGTGTCGATTTCTTCACGGCCTAAATGGCCATCTTCACCTGCATGCGGGTTGAGCCCACACACTAAAATTCGTGGTTTTTCAATACCAAACTTAGTTTGTAAGTCATGGTTTAGTATCCCCGCAACTTTTGTCAAACGTTCGGCAGTAATTGCGCGTGATACATAAGCAAGCGGAATATGTGTGGTTACCAGTGCAACACGTAGTCCCTCGGTTGCAAGCATCATGACTACATCGGCAGTATTTGATTGTTGAGCGAAATACTCTGTGTGACCACTGAATGAAATACCTGCTTGGTTAATGATCCCTTTATGAACAGGACCTGTAACGACAGCATCAAATGTACCATCCATATTTTTTTCAGAAGCAATACGCAGGGTATCTAACACATATTGGCCATTTGCATCATTTAAAACACCAAGCTCAACATCAGCCCCTAAATCGACTTGATGAATATAAATACTGCCAGCAGGTGCAATCGCAGGCGCTGATGATTCATCAAATGGAATTAAGTTGATATTTAAACCTAACTGTTCTGCACGCTGCTGTAATAATTTAGCGTCAGCAATTGCGATTAATTGAGCCGGCCAGTCATGCTGGATTAGCTTTAAAAGTAAATCAGGGCCAATCCCGGCAGGTTCACCGGGAGTTATTGCTATACGTAGGGTCATTTACTGATCCAATGGAAAGATTTCAACATGGGCTTGTTCACGCATTTCTTGCTGCCAGTTAAAACTTTCTTCTTTAAATTTACGATTAAACAGCATGCCATGAGCACGATTACGTTTAGCTAGCTCAGTTTTATCAGCCACTCGCGTATCTAGCAACTGTATAATGTGCCAACCAAATTTTGTTCTAAAAGGGTCACTAATTTCATTTTTATCCAATGATAAAAGTGTATCTCTAAATGCAGGTACATACGTTGTTGGATCTGTCCAATCATACTCGCCGCCTTTTAGCGCAGAGCCTGGATCTTCTGAATATTCTTTCGCAAGTTCGCCAAAGTCTGCTTTACCAGCACGTAAGTCTTTGGCAAAACCATTAAGCATGTTACGGGCTTTTTCTTCACTTAAAATTATAGATGGGTTGATCAAAATATGGCGAGAGCGTACTTCGGTGGTTTCCACTACTTGACGACCACGAATATCTTGAACTTTAATAATATGGAAACCTGCGCCTGAGCGAAGTGGGCCAACAATGGCTTCTTTCTTCGCGCCTTTAACTGCTTCAGCAAATAGCGATGGCATTTCATTGATGCTCATCCATCCAAGCTGGCCACCTTCAAGTGCTTTAGAGCCGCTTGAAGATGAAATAGCAATACGCTTAAATTCTTTACCCTCTTGTAAAAACTCAATGACTTTATCTGCACGAGTTTTTGCACTGGCTATTTCATCTGCTGTAGCGTTGTTTGGAATATCAACAAGAATATGACCAATATCATACTCTTCAGTATTTTGACCTTGGCTTTCCATTATTTTTAATAAGTTGTCCACTTCCTGTGGGCTTATATAAATACGGCGATCAACATTGGCGCGCATAACTTGTTGCGTTGTGATTTCTTTACGAATTTCTTCACGATACACTTGAAAGCTTTCACCTGATGCCTCGATAGTTCGGCGTAAATCAGCAATCGACCCGCCTTGCTCTTTTGCCATACCAACCAATGTTTGATCAAGTTGACTATCTGAAATCTCTAAACCCATACGCCCAGCAAGCTGCATCATAAGTGCTTGGTTAACTAAACGCTCCATCGCTTGGATACGTAAAGTTTCGTCAGAAGGAAGCTCTTGTTTTTGTTCTTTTGCTTGCAGTTTTACGCGGTTAACGATGGTGTCAACTTCGCTTTTTAAAATAACGCCTTGATTGACAATACCGACAACTTTATCGATTTCAACAGGGGCTGCGAAAACGCTGTGAGATAGGCTTAAGCCTAATAATGCTGATGCTAATAATTTATTTAAATTCATACTTTTTCTAATACTCTTGCTAATACTAGTTATTAAGAAAATACGGTCTACGATAGCCAAAAATACCTTGTTGTAATAATTTTTGTGCATCATAACGGCTTTTACTACCTAATCCTTTCAAGACAATGTTAAAACCAATGCTTGAGTCAAAGGTGGCTTGTTCTAGGCCTATCGCCTGATTTAAATCAGTTTCGATTTGACGACGACCGGTAATTTGAAAGGCCCAACAGCAGGATTCATACTGCAATCCACTGAATGCCTCAATACTACGACCGCTTTCTAAATCACGGTGGTAGCTACTTACAAACTGCCATTGATCACTTAGCGGTATGCTAGTAAACAAGCCAACTTGCTCGATTGTATTGCCTGAGACATCGTTTGCATAGCGATGGTTCAATTGTATCAGCTGATTATCGTCACCTTTATAGTCTAAAGTAACATTTGATTGGATAATCTGCTTGCCATCAGTGTCATATTGTATGCCACCGGATAAATACCAACGACGGTGCCAATGTAACATGGTTTGCGCGGCAAACAAGGCATTATAGTTTGTATCGGAGTTTAACCCTTGCGATGTTGGCTTAGCTGAATCGCTCAGGTAGAAGATTTGTCCTGCACTGAAATTAAACAATTCCTCGCTTTTATTATTAAATAACCGGGTTGTTGCACCGAGTGTAAATTGGTTCGCTGCAGCAATACGGTCAACGCTTGAAAAGCGGCTATCGCGAAACAGACCAAAAAAGTCATCTTGTAGCTTAGTTGTATCGTATAAGCCAATATCTGATTGATCTTTATTTGGTGTGTATAAATATTGTATTTGTGGTTCTAAGGTTTGAATGCCGTTATCAGTAAACGTTGTTGTGTCACGTTCAAAATTTAATTGGCTGTGTAAACGAACTTTAGGAAGCGTACGAGAGACTGACTTAGCGTAGTCAGTACCGTTTAAGTCACCTTCTTGCCTATAGTTAGTATGTAGAAGGCTAAGTTCAGACAAAAATGACCATGCATGTTCTTGATAACCAAAGCTGGCTTTAGGTTCAATGTGTAAGCGAGTAGCCTTTTCAATTACCTCAGTGTCGTTAGTAAAGTGGCTTAATTCACCATCTAAGGTTAAATCAACGGCTTTAAATTGAAATGGTGTTGTTTGTGTAAACGTAATTTGCGGCAGTGCTGCGTAAGATTCTACGTGATCACCAAGCACTTCAAAGTTTTGTACTTGAATATCTGTTCGCCACAGTTCTCCTAAATAAGATAAAGAACCGGTGCGATATAGTTGTGTGTCGGTACTTGCAGCATAGCCTGAATTTAAATCAGTTAAGTAGTTATCATCGCTGACATTTGTAATGTCGATATTTGCGCGCCAATTTTCACCAAAATAGCTTTGTTGTTGCCAGTGAAATAGGAAGCGATCGTTTAGTTCAGGTTCAGATTCATCTTTATTTAAATACTCTAGACCAAGTAATCCTTGGCTTGTTTCGCTTAAATATCTAAATTCAGCCTGCAGTTGTAAGCCTTTATTAGACATATAACGAGGTGTGATGGTGGCATCGTAGTTTGGGGCAATATTCCAGTAGTATGGCGTGACTGTTTCAATACCATAACGATCAGAACTCGAAATATTTGGTGTTAATAACCCTGACTTTCTGCGCTCATCAATAGGGAAGGTGAAATAGGGCAAGTACAACACAGGGGTATCCATAATACGCAATACCATGTCATGTGTTTCTCCCCAGCCTTCTTCACGAGAAAGAGCAATTTCCTCAGCTTGAATTGCCCACAATGGCGTTTCGCCTGGGCAGGTAGTAAAGCTTGCGTTCAGCAGGTTTAAGCCAGACTTGTTAACAGTGAGTTTTTCAGCACCGCCATGGCCTTGTTGGTCAGTAAGCTTGTAATCAGCACCCAATAAACTAATTTGAGAGTTATTTAAATCAGCATTTAAACCTGAGCTTTTTACTTCACTAATTGGATCGCGATAAGTAATTGGGCCTGTAGCATTAAGGAGCCCGCGCTGTTTATCAATAAGTGCACTTTGTGCGGACAAACTCATAGTAAGGGTGTTAATATCAACGTTACCGGTAAATTCTGCGCTTTGAGTACCAAGCAATTCAATATCATCTGATTTGATATCGACCATGCCAAAGTCAAGGCCAGCAAGCGGTTGCCAAGCTCTGGTTTGCATTGAATTGCCACAAAGATTGTGTGCCAGTTCAGTTTCGGCAAGCGATGGTGCGCTGATCACACTTAGCATCATTATGCCCCAGGTTTTGCTCATTTATTAACCTTAATATGGTGTCGTTGAATATAGACCTCACATAATAAAGGAAAACAATGGCAAATACAGTAATTGACTTAGTGAAAAATAGATATCTTGTAAAATGAACCGTTATAAAAGTTTACAGCAGTTTTTAAATCCCCACTTTAGTGATGAAGAATACCAGTTAGCTGCGATCACGGGGGATGCGAGTTTTCGCCGTTATTTCCGTTTAAATCGCGGTCAAGATAGTTACATTGTTATGGACTCTGATCCAACTAAACTCGATAACACCCCCTATATTGAACTTAATAAAGTTTTTTCCGAGCATGGCTTCAAACTACCAAAAATATTACATGCCGATGAAAAACAAGGATTCTTCTTATTAAGTGATCTAGGCAATATACACCTCGCTGATATGCTAGAGGACAAAGAACGGACTAGCCACTATAAGCACCTCATAAAACTCAGTGCACAATGGGCTAAAATGCCGCCTGTAGCATACATGAAAGATTTTGACCGTGAATTTTTAGAGCTTGAACTCGGTATTTTCTTACAGTGGCTAGTGGAAGGATTTTTAGGGCTGACAGTGACACCCGCAATTGATGCCCTGTGGAAACGCAGCGCGGAATTGCTTATTGAAAATGTACTTGCCCAGCCAAGTGTTACAGTACATCGAGATTTTCATAGTCGTAACATTATGCGGAGTAACCAGCAATGGGCGATTATTGATTACCAAGACGCGGTTCAAGGCCCTGTGTGTTATGACCTTGTTTCATTATTGCGCGATTGCTATTTTAAACTGCCCCATGATGAACTCGAATATTTACTTGAGCACGCCTATAAAGAGTTTAAGGAGCAAGGTCTGATCAGTGCTAACGTAAGTTTTGCACAATTTAAGCAGTGGTTTGATTTGACCGGTATTCAACGGCATTTAAAAGCCGCAGGTATCTTTTGTCGTTTAAATTTACGTGATGGCAAGCTGGGCTATATGGAAAACGTACTTCCGACATTACGCTATATTGCGGATGTGGCACAAGAACATAAAACGCTGCAACCATTAGGGTTATGGATTGCCAATACCATCATTCCTGCTACGCGTGTCGCGATAAAAGAAAAATTAGGTAATTAATAAATGAAAGCGATGATTTTAGCCGCGGGGCGTGGTCAAAGAATGATGCCACTGACAGCGAAATTGCCCAAGCCGATGTTACAGGTCGCAGGTATGCCGCTTATAGAACACCATATCGAGCGTCTGAAAAGCGCGGGAATTACAGAAATTGTAATTAATCTTGCATGGCAAGGTGATAAAATTAGTGATTACTTTGGTGACGGCAGCGCATTTGATGTAAAAATTATTTACAGCCACGAGCCTGAAGGGGGGCTTGAAACTGCCGGCGGGATCATCCATGCATTACCTTTGCTTGGTGATGACTTTATCGTTATTAACGGGGATATATTTACCGATTACGATATAAGCTCATTAGCGCAATTACATTTAGATATTGGTGAAGGGCATATCGTACTTGTTGAAAACCCTGCGCATAACCCTGATGGGGATTTTACTTTGCGTCACTTGGGCCCTGAAAGTCAAAAGTATACTTTTTCGGGTATTAGTCGGTTTCAGCGTCATTTTTTTGATGGTTTACAAGGCGGCGTATTGCCTTTAGGGCCATTATTACGCATGCGTTTGAACGAATGTGATGTATCGACACAGTTGTACATTGGTATGTGGAATGATGTCGGTACCCCGCAACGGTTAGCGCAATTAAATGAACATGTAAGAGGAGCACCTCATGTGGGGTAAAATTTTAGGTGCCTGTTTTGGTTTTATGTTTGGGCGTATTGTTGGATTGTTTATAGGCCTATATTTAGGGCATATGTTTGATAAAAGCCTCAAGAAAAATTTTGATAAAGCGGGTGGCTTTTCAAACTTATTTAAAGGTGATGATGATATAAATCAACGCCAAGCATTGTTCTTTTCAAGCTGTTTTGCTGTTATGGGGCATATAGCGAAATCAAATGGGAGAGTCAGTGAAACTCATATTCGTGCTGCCAGTCTATTTATGGATGAGATGGGTTTAAAGGGTGATGACCGTAAAGAAGCACAAGGTGCATTTAAAGCAGGTAAAGAAGCTGACTTTTCATTAAAAGAAACGGTTTATGATTTTAAAGAGCGCTTTGCTCGTCGTCATGATTTACTGCAGCTTTTTTTAGAAATTCAAATCCAAATGGCATTTTCTGACGGTGTGCTTGCCGCTCAAGAAAAAGAGCTATTACAAGAAGTCAGCAAGCATTTGGGTATTTCAAAAACACATTTTGCGTTTGTACTTAAGCGGTATCAGGCTGAGTTTTCATTCCGCCAGCAGCAACAACGCTATCAACAACAGCAAAATCGTCAGCAAGGTCAAAGCAGTAGCTATCGAGAAGGCTCAGGTCATCATGTTCCACCCAATAATGGCATGAGCCGCACTCAAGCCTTGGCGTTGTTGGGTTTAAATAATGAAGCGAGTGAGCGTGATGTAAAAATAGCGTATCGTAAATTAATGGCGCAACATCATCCTGATAAATTAGTATCTCAAGGCTTACCTAAGCATATGATGGAACTGGCTGTGAAAAAAAGCCAAGATATTCAATCGGCTTATGAGTACTTAAAAAAGGCGGCGTAAAAAACCGTCCACCTCTTTGGTTAATCGCTCATGTTGCTCCGGCGCTGAGCGTAAACCAAATAACTCACGTTGGCGGTAATCATATTTACTATGACGTTTTACCCAACGCTTTCTTTGGGCAATGCTTAACAACAAGTTGGAATTATCAACGCTGTAATAAACATCCAGCAGTGGTGGGCTAATCGTTGATATTGTTGCATTGAGCTTTTTATTTCGCTCAGTGTTTGGCAAGTAGCTGCTAAGGCTAATAAATGCATCAATATTTGTGCTTGGAAAGCTTGCATAATGCTCTAATAAAACCCCAGCACTGGCACCTTGAGCCACTACGACTATTTTCCCATCTTCATTTAAAGCACTTTCATACAAGGCGTTAAATCGCGAAATAAGGTTAAGCTTATAGTTATCAATAATCGCGTTGCTGATCATAGGAATTGCATCTACATGCTTGGGTGAAGCCATTGGTGCAGGGGCTTGTTCTAGCGCATCATTTGCAGGAGTATTAGTTGGTGCTTCGGTATTTTCTTGGGGATCGGGTGTTGTGGCTTCTGTTTCGTTGATGGCGCTATCGTTGACGGTGCTATCGTTGGCGTACCAATCTATATCAGGGACTGTCATTGCAATAGTTGCGTAGCCTAAATCATTTAGCTCAGTACGCAAAAAATTAACACCGTCATTATTCGTTGGTAAATGCTGCCAATCAGGAATAATTAAAACCACACCACGTTGTTGAGCACTCATATGTTGACGGTATAACGTTGTAAACTCTGTTTCGCCAGCGAGTAGGGGTTTTACTTCATCATCTGGCATTAAGCGTGCTAAATCACTGCTAGCAATAGTTGACCATGGTGTTGGCGCAATGAAATCGGCCGCAAGGAGGGGCGCTGCCAACATTAAACAGCCGACAAAGCTGATTAATTGATGGTTTTTTAATTTTTTGCCAATAATCATAGTAACCACGTGCAATGAATCAATATATGGTTATCGGCTTTAATTGTAAAAAGTTTAGCGCAATTTCTATCAATCAAACGATGCAATTAAAAATCAGGTTCAGCTTCAAAGATCATAGTTTGTTCAGTGATAGGGTGGGTGAGTTGTAACATTTGCGCATGTAACTGCAAGCGTGGTGCTGCACTTAAGGCATCAGGGTGAGCGTACAACCTATCACCTAAAATAGGGTGACCCAACGATAGCATATGGACGCGTAATTGATGAGAGCGACCTGTAATTGGCGTTAACTCTACGCGCGTTGCGTGTGCTTCATATTCCAGTACGTTGTAATGCGTCAAGGAAGGCTTACCATTATCATGATCAACCATTTGTTTTGGGCGGTTAGGCCAGTCACAAATAAGGGGTAAATCTACAGATCCAGTTTCAGGTTTAAGCTTGCCGTACACACGAGCAATATAGCGCTTAGCTGTTTGACGTTCTTGAAATTGCATACTTACATGGCGATGAGCGGCTTTATTCATCGCTAAACAAATAATCCCAGAGGTTGCCATATCCAAACGATGAACAATTTTAGCGGTGGGGAATACACGATTAACACGGGCAATTAAACAGTCTGCGTGTTTAGGATCTTTGCCGGGTACTGTTAATAGCTCACTGGGCTTATTTACAATCAGTAAATCATCATCTTGATATACGATGGTTAAATACGGATCGAGCGGGGGGTTGTAATTAAGTAACACGATAGACCTCAGCGATTCACAAGCGTTGCATTTTAGTGTAGTCGTCCTTATTTCACAATCACTAGGCTTGATTCCTTTTCAAGTAAGCGTTTATGTTGGCTACAATATTTGTTTGAAGGTTAAAAAAGCGTGGTATAAATTAATACACCGCGCTTTTCTAAAGCTTATAGCTTATAGCTTATAGCTTATAGCTTATAACTTATAACTTCGAGCTAAAGCTATGATCAGTGAGAAACCACGATTAAGCGAATAGCATCAAGTTTTAACTGCGCTTTTTCAATATGCGTGGTTAGCTCAGTGCGTTGCTTGTCGTAAAAAGTCAGCTCTTCTTCACGAATGTTTGGATTAATTTGTTTCAGCGCCGCTAAGCGAGCTTGCTCTTCAGCGAGTGAATGTTGCATTTTCTCAAGGGCAGCGGCACGGATCACTTCAAGTTTTGTTTGCGCCATTGCTTGCGCGGTTTTGATCATTGGATGAATTGCGCTTTGTAATGCTCCGGCTAATTTACTTGCTGTTTGACGGCCAACAGCAGAGAGCTGCTGATTAAATCCATCAAACCCAACATTTTCACCTAAATTATTACTCGCTTTATCAAGCAAAATACGAATCGGTGTTGGTGGTAAAAAACGACCTACTTGTAGAGCTTTTGGTGCCATCGCTTCGCCTAAGAAAATTAGCTCAACAAAGAAAGTTCCCGGTGGTAACTTTTTGTTTTTAAGAAGCGCAACAGAGGCGGTACCAAAGTCATCATCACAAATCATGTCTAAGGTGCCTTGCACCATAGGGTGATCCCAACTGATAAAGTGAACATCTTCTTGTGATAACGCGGTATCACGGTCGAATGTTACGGTTATACCGTCATCTTTTAAGCTTGGGAACGATGGATTTAGCATGTGTTCTGTTGGCTTTAGGATTATGGTATTTTCACCTTTATCTTCTTGGCTGACGCCAAAGGTATCAAATACATTGATCATATAACTTGGCAATTCAAACTGGTTATCAAGCTTTTCAATATCAGCTACTAATGAATCAGCGGCACCTTGACCTGATGAATGTAGCTCAAGTAAACGGTCACGGCCGCTTTCCATTTGCTTACGCAATTTAGCATTTTGGCTGGCAACTTGCTCAAGTAATGGGTCAAGTTCATCTTCATCGCAGTTGTGCGCTGAAATAAATTCAAGCAGATCTTCACTAAATTCTTTATAGAGCATTTGGCCTGTGGTTGACGTGGTCTCAAAGGCATCTAGGCCTTCGTTATACCAGCGCAGTAGCACTTCTTGTGCAGTGTTTTCAAAATACGGCACATGGATATTGACGTCTTGCGTTTGACCAATACGGTCTAAACGGCCAATGCGTTGTTCTAATAAATCAGGGTTTAGCGGTAAATCAAATAAGACTAAATGATGTGAAAATTGGAAGTTACGACCTTCAGAGCCAATTTCAGAGCATAACAATATTTGTGCGTTGTCGTACTCGTCAGCAAAAAATGCAGCAGCGCGGTCGCGTTCAATAATCGACATACCTTCATGGAATACTGAGGCTTTAATCGCTTCACGTTCACGCAATATTTGCTCTAAGCTAATCGCCGTTTCTGCTTTAGCACAAATCAGTAATACTTTTTCGTGTTTGAGAGTTTTAAGGGTGTTGATCAGCCAATCTACGCGAGGATCAAACATCCCCCAGCTTGCGCTTTCGCCTTCAAACTCTTGAAATATTTTTTCAGGAAAGAGTGCGCGTTGTGCACTTAACTGAGCATTTTGAATGCCGCTCATATTGCCAAGTACAGACATTGCTGTTTTATATTGTTTTGGTATTTCCATTGGGTAAGCATGGAGCTTACGACTAGGGTAGCCATCAATGCCACTGCGACTATTTCTAAATAAGATACGGCCTGTGCCGTGGCGATCTAATAGCATGGCTAAAATTTCTTTACGAGCCGCTTCATCACCACTTTGTGCTTGTTCAAGGACACCTGTGATATCGGTTTCTTTTAACAGCTCAATCAATGTGGCTTTGGCGCTATCATCAAGCGCTTTGTCTTGAAGTAATTGATTGGCTGCCTCTGCAGTGTGCTTGTAATTACTTTCTTCTTCTACAAAGGCATCGTAATCATAAAAACGATCAGGGTCGAGTAACTGTAAACGCGCAAAATGGCTACGGTGACCTAATTGATCAGGAGTTGCGGTTAATAATATTAACCCAGGAATGTCTTGGCTTAATTCAGCGATACGTTGATATTCAGTACTTTGCTTGCCATTGGCAATACTTAAATGATGCGCTTCATCAACAATAAGTAAATCCCAATCTGCCATGGTTGCTTGTTCAAACCAGCGTTTTTTCTTGGTTATAAATTCAAGGCTGGTAAGCACTAATTGTTCGGTATCAAATACATTGGGTGAATCAGCAAATGCTTCGTCGCAACGTTCTTCATCAAAAATAGAGAAGTGTAAGTTAAAGCGGCGCAACATTTCGACTAACCATTGATGCTGTAAATTTTCAGGTACTATGATTAATACACGGCTGGCACGGCCACTGATGATTTGTTGATGTAAAATCATACCTGCTTCAATAGTTTTACCAAGGCCCACTTCGTCAGACAATAATACGCGTGGTGCAAATCGTTTGCCTACTTCTTGAGCAATGTAAAGCTGATGCGGTATTAAGCTTGCTCTTTGGCCAATCAGTCCTTTAATGGGGGATTGTTGGCGTTCAAATTGATGTTGCCAGGTTTGGTAGCGCAATGTGTAACGATCAAAACGGTCAACTTGGCCGGCAAATAGGCGGTCTTGTGGTTTATTAAATTTTATAAAGTGATCTAAAAAAGTTTCTTTTAATTGTGCTTTTTCACCGTTATCGACACGAGTGCCATGATAACAAAGTAGATCACCGATAGGTTCAATTGACTCGACTTCAAGTTCCCATTCTTCAACGCTTTTGATCACATCACCAGGATTAAATGCCACGCGAGTAACCGGTGCTTCTTGCATTGAATAAACACGGTTTTCGCCACTGGCTGGGAATAAAATGCTGACCTGTCGGCCTTCAAGGGCAACGACTGTGCCTAATCCTAAATCTGACTCTGTATCACTGATCCAACGCTGACCTAAGGAAAAATTCATGTATGTCTCGTCTATGAAGAAAAAGGCGGCTATGTTACCTGTAACCTAACACCACTGCAAGGCGCTAACTAGCTCACTTTTAATTAATTTAGTAACTGCGCATTATTCCTATTAACGCACATGTTTAATTGACTAATTTCAAACTAAAAAAGCTTTGTCATAAAAGGGTCTTTTATGACAACTAAGCTAAACTTACAATATACCTTAGCAATTAAGTGTTATGAGCTTAGCGTTAACTCGTTTTACTTAGTTAGTTGGGTATAGCATAAAAATCATAAAACGTAAGGAAAGTGCTATGGAAAAAGCTTCGAACCTTGATAGTAAAATGTATGTGCTAGATACCAATGTATTGCTTCACGAACCCCTCGCGTATTTATCATTCCAAGAACACGACGTCGTTATTCCAATGACCGTTCTAGAAGAACTGGATCATATTAAAGACCGTAAGCATGATGTTAGCCGCGATGCACGTGTGGCCATTCGCGGTTTAGATGAAGTACTCAAAGATGCAACCCCAGAACAAATGCTCAAAGGCGTTGCGTTACCTAGTAATAAAAAGGCTAAAGCGTCATCTGCAGGCACACTAATCATTGTTAACGACCATTTATTTGCAGATTCGATCTCTGGTTTACCGGGAAATGAAAATGACCATCGTATTATTAATTGTGCCGTGCATTTACAAAAGCAGCACGCACATGTCAAAGTTGTATTGGTCACTAAAGATATCAATATGCGCTTGAAAGCCAAGGGGGCAGGGCTTAAATACGTTGAAGATTACCGCACCGACCAACTCATTGATGATATTGCACTCTTAAGCAGTGGCTATCAAAAAATCACCGGTGATTTTTGGCAACATGTTGGCGAGTGTGAAACGCAGCAACATGGTAGAGATACTTTTCATAAAGTAGCAAAAAGCCTCATTCCAGGTGTGTTTTGTAATGAGTATTTATTTGATGACAACGGCCATTTTGCAGCGCGAGTTAAATCGTATGATGATCAACACATAATGCTCAAAGATATTGGTGTTGAACGTTTGATGCATCAATCTGCGTGGGGTGTTAAACCAAAAAACATTTACCAAGGTATGGCCCTTGATGCGTTGCTAGACCCTAATATTGAGTTAGTCATTTTAACTGGCCCAGCAGGATGCGGTAAAACCTTATTAGCACTGGCCAGCGCTCTTGAAATGATTATTGAAAAAGGTATTTACGATAAAGTAATCGTTACTCGCAACACCCCTGAAATCGCAGAATCAATTGGCTTTTTACCAGGTACAGAAGAGGAGAAAATGGCGCCATGGTTAGCTGCAATTACAGATACGTTAGAAGTGCTCCATAAAGGGGATGAAAACCCAATATCAAGTCGTAATTACATTATGGAAAAAGCGAATGTACAGTTTAAATCAGTTAACTTTATGCGTGGTCGTAGCATTCAAAATGCAGTGGTTATTTTAGATGAAAGTCAAAACCTGACTGCGTCACAGCTAAAGACGATTATCACCCGTTGTGGTGAAGGGACAAAGTTAATTTGTTCAGGTAATCTGGCACAAATAGATAGTAACTACTTAACCCCAGTGACATCGGGCTTAACCTATATTGTCGAGCGCTTTAAGGACTTTGAGGGCAGCGCCACAGTTAACTTGAATGGCGTAGTAAGAAGTCGCTTAGCTTCATTTGCGGAAGAAAATTTATAACTTGCGTGAATGTACTTGGCTCGATAATCTAAACTCTGATTATTGGGTCAAGAAATAGGCAGTCTGTTGGACTTTTTACCATTAAAACACTACTACCGCTCATTAGCCGTTGCGCTTATAGTGCCACTGCTAGTGGCTTTTTTACTCTGCTTACATTTATATACTATTAAATTAGATCGAACGGTTGCTAAACGTGAAGCAGACTTTATTACACTGGCAGCACAACTTGAATATCGTATGGAAGCTGCGGAAGACTTAGTCAGCACTTTATTTTTACAATATGAACAACCCTTATCTTATCAATTTGACGGCCAGTGGTTAGAAGACGTTAATCAATTAGAAAACTATTATTATCGCAAAATTCCCTCTGGTGGAGGGGAGATTGTAGGCCAAGAAAAATTTTCCTCAACACCTAATGCGCTCGCAAAATGGCAGCATGTAATTGCGCTAGGGCCTGCTTTTAATACAGCGCTGTCATTAATTCAGTCATTGGCGGCTGTTGCTTATGTAAATGAGCAAGGTTTTGCGTATGTTAAGCGTCGGGATGACGATAGCAGTATCTTATTAACACAGATACTTGATGGTGGTTTGCGTCCTGATTTTAGAGAAAACATGCTTTCCTCAAGCCGCATTATTAAGCTTGATGATAAAAAGTATTTTGCGATAGGTAAGCAGCGAGAGCAAGGTAGTCAAGACTATATAATTTTAATCTATGATCTGGGGGCTGTTTCTGATTGGTTAAGAAAAATATCATCAAAAAACGGTGAGTATATATTTTTAACTGAGGCGAATACGGTTATTGCCAGCTCTGTGAATGAGATTGGAAATGTCTCTGAGCTTGATCAGTATTGGTCATCTTCAAGACCGGTAAAACCAATGCAAGGAGAGTGGGACAGTCGTGATAATTTAGTTGTTTTTCAAGATAAAAAACGGCAACCCGTTTATGCCGCATATTTTGAATCTCATTACCAGTTGGTGCCGCCTATTCGCTATGAGGTCATTATAGAGTTTGTTTTTTTAAGTGTTTTTTTAGTGATGATGTTCAGTGTGGTGTTTTGGCTAAGTCGTCGTATTTTTGTTAAGCCAATGACGTATTTAATGGCTTTCCTTGAGCAAAATGATGAGCGCTATAGTGACAATTTAGATTATCGTATACCCATAAATTGGCAGCCTTGGTTTAGCAGAATAAAACGAGTGCTTAATGAAAATCAGCAATTAGTAGAATCCTTACAGCTAGCAAATACTGAACTAGATGCTCAAGTAAAAATAAAAACGAGAGAGTTGGCACGTAGTTATGAAGCAAAAGAACGCCATTTAGCATTACTTAATACTATGCTAAATAGCGTACCTGACTTAATTTACTTTAAAAATATCGACGGTTCATTTTTAGGGTGTAATCGTGCATATGAAAAATACATAGGCATTGAGCAAGGTCAGCTGGTGGGCCAGCAGCTTTGTGATATCAGCGATGATAGCCATCATATTAATGAGTTAGAGCAGCATGTTTTAAAAACGAGAAGTAAAGCAGAACAACGAATAGAAACACCGCAGCAAACGTTTCAATTAACAATCGCGCCTTTTTATAATGATCAAAACCATTTATTGGGGACCATGGGAATTGGCCGTGATATTACAGCGCAGCAACAGGCTTTATTAGCATTAAGGGCTTCTGAATCAAAGTTTAGAAGCGCTATTGAATATGCTGCAAACGGTGTTATTTTGCTGTCACTTGAGCATACCGTATTACAATTGAATAAAACTGCCCGTAAGCTTTTTAAGATTGAGCAAGCTGAGGAGGCAATGCCTTTAGCTGATTTATTTGGGGCAGGCCAATGGCAGGAAATTGAGTCACTGCTTGCATTATTATTGAGTGAAAAAAAGAAGGTTTACCATCTTACTCTTGCGCAACAAGAGCTGCAAAGCTGGTGGCAACTCAGTGTGTCGTTAGTGTGGGATGCTCAGCAAGCTCCTTATTATTATGTTATTCATATTCAAGATATTAGCGCTTTGACACAAGCTAAACAGGATGCTGAGCGGGCAACCGAAGCTAAAAGTCGCTTTATCGCTAATTTGAGCCATGAAATACGTACGCCTCTAAACGCAGTTACTGGGTTGATTGACATGATCACTCAGCAGGGGATCACAAACCAACAACAGCAATATGCAGTGCAAGCAAAGAATTCAGCACAAAGCTTATTAACGATGTTAAATCGAATGCTCGATTTTGCTCGTGTAGAAAATAGCTCAGTCCGCCTAGAAATGGTCACGTTTGATCTCGTAACATTAATTGATAGCTGCGAAAGCTTATTGACCGGGCTATGCCAGCAAAAAGGATTGACATTTAAGATCGAAGTTGACCCTGATATATCAGCGCAATTGATTGGTGATTATATTCGTTTAGAGCAAGTTCTGGGTAATCTGCTGACAAATGCAGTTAAATTTACAGAGCGAGGATGCGTCACTCTCAAGTTGCAAAGTAGAGAGACTGGCTCTGCACTACAGCATGTTTGCTTTAGGGTGATTGACACCGGAATAGGTATTGGTAAAGCTGACCAAAGTCGGTTATTTGACGCATTTACCCAAGGTGATGAATCACTGACACGCACCCACCAAGGTGTAGGCTTAGGGTTAGCCATCGTAAAGCACGAAATTGCATTAATGGGTTCTGAAATTGCGCTAAAAAGTGCAAAAGGAGTGGGGAGCGAGTTTTATTTCAGCATTGCATTCAATGCTCCTGATACAGAGGTGCCAACTCTGTGGCGTAACACCTTAGTTGTTTACGATCTGGCTGAAACGAATTTATCGAATGCGCTTGCACCAATGACAGACTTACATTTTAGCCGTATCGCGGACGTAGGTAAAAATGTAATGCTCACTGATTACCAGAAAGTTATAATCAGCGATGTTGACGTATCAACGTTACTGAGCTGCGAATACCAAAAAACTGCAATAATCACACATAATATATCCCTTTACGTTATTCAAACTAGCCAAACGATAACACTGTCCTCTATTGCTAATATTCCTATTTACATTATTAAAAGTAGTGCATTAGTACAGCGTCTTATGCAACCAGTGGCATTATTTAGTAATGCCGGAATAAAAGCGCCGATACAAGCTCCCCCCCTAAATATTAAAGGGATGTTAGTGCTTGTGATTGATGATAATCAGCTTAATATCGATATTATTAGTAATGTTTTAACTCAAGCTAATATTAATGTACTTACGGCGACAAGTGCTTTGTTAGGCTTGGAGTTAGTCAAGAAAATAATGCCAGATCTCATTCTAATGGATATACAAATGCCAGAAATGGATGGCTTACAGGCAGCGCAATTGCTGCGTAAGCAATATGATCAACAGCAGTTGCCGATTTTTGCGCTAACGGCCCATTGTGAACAAGCAGACGAAGATCGTTCATTAGCTGCAGGAATGAATAAACACCTAACAAAGCCCGTAATAGCCCCTACTTTATTGCAAGCAATTAATGATCTTGAAATTGAAATCCCCAATTTTTATGATGGATCTTTTGCATTGGAACAATTCTCCGGTGATAGTGATTTATTACTGGTTATGCTGGGGAAGTTTGCTAAATTATGTAATGATCACCTAAATAAATTAATAACATATAATCAACCAAGAGAACTGGAACGGTTAGTGCATAGCATTAAAGGCGTATCAGGAAACCTAGGATTTTGCAGGCTCTCAGAGTTGGCTAAGCAACTAGAGTATAAGTTACGCGCCTTGAAAGAAGCCGATCCATTATTACAGGATCAACTTATACAGGAGTTAAAACAAGCCATGGCTTATATCCAGATACAAGGACTAGCAGATGTTAAAAAGAGCTAAAATACTTATTGTTGATGATGATCCTCTAAATCGATTGGTATTGGAGAAAACACTTGCAAGTGAGCATGATACTTTCTTGGTTGAAAATGGTGAAAAAGCACTCACTTTTTTAAAATCGACAGCGGTTGATTTAATTATACTTGATATAGTGATGCCTGGTATTAGTGGCTATGAGGTATTAATTCAGTTAAAAGAAAATCCATCAACTCAAGCTCTCCCCGTTATTTTTATTTCGGCCAATACAAGTCATGATGATGAAGCTAAAGGGTTTGAACTAGGTGCTATGGATTATATTGCAAAACCTTTTAGCCCTACAATTGTAAAAGCTCGTGTCAGAAATCAATTACTTATAAAACAGAAAAATGACTTACTTGAAATGCTAGCATCCATTGATGGTTTGACGGAAATCCCAAATAGGCGTTATTTGGATGAAAACTTATCTCGGGAGTGGCGACGAAGCCGCCGAGCTGGAACCCCATTATCAGTTTTACTTATGGATATAGATCACTTTAAACGTTACAACGATTGTTATGGCCACCGTGCTGGAGATGACTGCTTGAAACGTATTGCGCATGCATTAGTGGGCGAATGTGAGCGTGCAAGTGATTTTGTTGCGCGTTATGGGGGAGAAGAGTTTGCTGCAGTTTTACCCGATATGGGAAAAAATGAAGCGTTGCAGTTTGCAAATAAGTTAAGAGATGCAGTCAACGGATTGAATATTCCGCATAAGGCATCATTAAATGCTGATCATATAACAATAAGTATTGGTGTTGCGACAACAGAGTGCGGCCAAGTATATGGCGAACATACACTGTTAGAAGAGGCTGATTTAGGGTTATATCAAGCGAAAGATGCTGGTCGAGATATCATTGTTGCGCGTGTCATTCGAACGCAATAATAAAAGAGCGAGTTAGGTTTTTAAAAGCTTTCAATGTTGTAGTTAGTTAAAATAAAATCATGGGTAGATTGTTATCTACCCAGCGCAATATACCCAAGGCACCTCAAGATGCAGAATTCAGCGTTTCACAGGTGCCTGTGAACCGCCCAATGGGTTAGTTTAAAAGCGATTTATACTGCGTTACTTTTATAAGGGGTTGATTTTAAAAATAGAACCACTATTACTTGCAACTAATGTCTTGTCTAAATCGCTTTTAATTCCAACGACCCTCGCATCTTGAGGTGGTTTAGGCAGATAATACCAATCTGCATAAATATTTGAACAATTTAACGAATTAAATCACGCTATAACGTCGTTAAAAATTTTTTATTTAGAACAACTAGGGCGTGTTGACCTTTGTGGATTGAAATTTGTTCAATCTAGGGGCGATTTAATCGCGGCGTGAGGTTTGTAACCCAGCGGGCTAAGTCAAAACCGAGCAACAAAGAGTCAATCGCCCCTAGGAAGAACCCTTTGGGCAGCGCATGTTTGGCATTTATACTGCGTTATCGCCTATTTATGGGGAACAACCACACTGCATAGGCGCTGTCTTGCCTAAATACCAAACATACTGCTGCAAAATTAATCACGAAAGGTCAACACGCCCTAGATATAAAAATTTCTGCCTAGGTATAGCGCAATTTTCTTGTCGTTAAATAGACCCCATATCTACGCAGATTGGTATAAATGTTAGTTAAGTGATTTATAGATGGTATCGCCCACCCCAATGAGTTTCTCATTTTTAAATACAAGCGCAGTGCACTCATCTTTGGTCATTTTACCGTCAGAGTGAATGCTGTGAGTGGCGTAAAATAACACCTGATACACATCATCATTCTTTTTTAACAGCTCAGAGAAGTTAGGCGTTTTAAGTTTACTTAAAACAGATTGATAACTGCTATCTAAATCAATATTTGCAATAGCCTCTCGATTATATTTGTGGTGCTTTTCCCAGCTAGATGTATCACCGCCTGCCCAATGTGTTTCTGCTTCACCATCTGATACTGCAATAACGCATCCAGTTAAAAATGGTATTGTAAGTGCTGCGATTAAAAGTGTTTTTTTCATTATATTTGCCCTGATGCTAAGTACGGTATTTATTATTGAATATTTAGCAAATAGCTGGCCAAGTTTTTAGCTTGTTTAAAATCAGTGTGTTAGGTTTTTTGAAACCATATACCATGTGTGAATAGCATATCGTATATGGTATTTATAACTAATAATTAGTCTATTAGACCAGTCTATTACGGCTCTCACCTTGGCTAAATGCACTGATATTCAAGCTTATCTGTTTAACTAGGCGAATGATTGACTCTTCACTGGCCCATGCAATGTGAGGGGTTAAAATTAAGTTGTGGCCTTGATAACCTGCTAGCGGGTTAGTGTCAGTGGCAGGCTCCTTCGTTAACACATCAACCCCAGCTGCAGCAATTTGATTCTCAGCGAGTGCATGGGCTAAGTCAGCTTCATTTACAATACCGCCTCTGGCTGTATTAATTAAAATAGCACAGGGCTTCATCATACTTAGCTCTTCTGCGCTAATTAGATCTCGGCTTTCATCAGTTAAAGGGCAATGTACGCTAATAATATCAGCGCTTTTTATTGCTTGATAAAATTCAGTGCGGCCTTGCCTAACGGGATGGTTTTTACGCTCAGCAAGAATGACGTGTGCGCCAAATGCATTGGCTACAGTTGCAACGGCTTTACCTAATGAACCATAACCAATAATCGCTAATGTTTTACCCGCAATTTCGTTAAAACTATAATCAAGACGGCAAAACATTTGGCTTTGCTGCCACTGCCCCTGTTGGCAATCATTAATATAGCGATGTGTATTACCGAGCAAGTTAGTAATTAATGCAAAAGTGTGTTGAACAACGCTAGGTGTAGAATATCCAGCTACATTGGCGACTGCAATGCCAAGCTCTTTCGCTGCGATTAAGTCGACATTATTTGTGCCAGTTGCTGCAACGCAAATAAGTTTAACTGCGGGGAGTTGTGCGAGCGTCTCGCGATTAAGTACAACTTTATTAGTGATCAACACATCGGCACCTAGGCTATGAGTAATAACTTGCTCAGTGCTCGTTAGAGGGTAGCTTTTAAACTTACCAAGCTCTTGAAAAGGCTTAAGTGAAGTGCCTGCTAAAGTATCGCTATCGAGTAGAGTGATATTCATACTATTTCCTTTAAAATAAAAATTATAAATACTTGACCTTAGTGTGTGCTCTAAGGTTTATAGTAAGTAAAAGTTGATAAAAAATTCATTGGAGACGATGATGAAAATAGGCGAATTTGCAAGCCAGTTAGGTGTCTCAACAGATACATTAAGGTACTACGAAAAGCATGCTTTGTTAACGGCTACATCGCGGACACAATCTGGGTATCGTGATTATAGCCAGACAGACTTAAAACAAATGAAGTTTATTTTACGCGCAAAGAATGTCGGTTTTAGTTTGTCAGAAATTAAAGAGTTACTGCAAATTAAATTTCATAAACAGCAGCATTCATGCCACGAAGTTAAAAATTTAACCTTACAAAAGCGAGATCTTGTTGCAGTGCGCATTGCTGAATTAACGCGCTTTCATCAGTCATTATCTGTTTTAGCTGACAAATGCTGTGGCGGTGAAGAGCCCGCAGATAACTGCTCTATATTAACTACTTTGGAGGATATCGATGGACTTACTCAATAATTTTTGGCAGCTATTTTTATTATCTGCGCCTTGGTTAATGCTTGGTTTGCTGATCGCTGGCATGCTTAATGTTTATTTACCTGTTAACTTTCTTAACAAGCATTTGGGGAAAGAAGGTTTCTGGACCACGGTTAAAGCCGCACTGATTGGTGCGCCAATGCCTTTATGTTCATGTGGTGTTATCCCTGCTGCCATAGGGTTAAGACGTGCGGGCGCGTCAAAAAGCGCAACAACTGCATTTTTAGTCTCAACGCCAGAAACTGGGGTTGACTCGGTATCTGTATCATACGTTTTATTGGGCCCATTTATGGCCGTTATTCGTCCAATCGCAGCAATTTGTAGCGCAATCGTTGCAGGTGTTTTAGTTGGGCGAGATACAAAGGATGAGCAACCAATTGATCTAAAAAGTGATGAGGGCTTAGCGGGGAAACCAAGTTGTTGCTCAAAGAAACAACCTGAACCGACAGTAAAACCTAGCTGTTGTTCATCAAGTACAGGTTCAATAAAGGTAGAAAGTGAGACATGTTGCGCACCAAGCGCAGAGACAGCCAAACAAATTAATGAACCAAGTTGTTGTGATACGACAGACACGGTGACTGATACGCAATGGGAGAAGTTTAAACAAGCAGTAAGCTTTAGTTGTAATAAGTTGCTATCAGATACAATGAAATGGCTCATGATTGGTTTATTTTTTGCGGCATTGGTTCAAACTTTCGTACCTGAGTCATTTTTAACTCAGTGGGGGAGTGGTATTTTGGCAATGCTAGTGGTGATATTGATTAGTATTCCAATGTATATTTGTGCCACTGCCTCAACCCCTATTGCGGCTGGATTATTATTAAGTGGTGTTGCACCAGGGGCAGTTTTGGTCTTTATGTTGGCGGGCCCTGCAACCAACATAGCTACTCTTGGCGTTGTAGCAAACGAACTTGGTAGGCGAGCTGTTGCAGCCTATTTAACAGGGGTAATAGGCGTTGCATTACTGTTTGGCTTTTTAACTGATTACCTTGTTGCTGAATTTGGTTTTGTAGTTACGCCATTGCTAGGTGAGGAGCATCAGGTATTGCCGCATTGGTTAACTTTGCTCAGTGGGGTCATTTTACTGATACTAATGGTACGTTTAGTAGTCAAATCTGCTATTGGTAAATATGGAACTACTGGTAAGAGCATTGCATAGCCAATTGTTATTAAAGGGTTTTGATGATTTTGTTTAACATCAATAGATGACTAAGTTAATGACTTAGTTCGCATTTTCAATTGCCTGAGTTATAATCGTCAACAGAATATAAACGGTACGCTATTGCGTGCCGTTTTTTTAACTTTAAAGATGCACAAATGAGTGAACTCGTGGATAAGTACGCCGATATAAGACCTTACAATGATGATGAAGTGGCCGCATCAGTGGCACGCTTAATTGATGATAATGCGTTTGTTGATGTGTTAGCTAAATATAATCTGCCGCGATTTTTATCTACATTCTCGATTGTTTCTCGTGCGCTTGTTAGGCGTCAATTACGTAAAAAATGGGGCGCTATATCCACTGTTGAGGAAGTTCAACAAGAAGTATCTAGATATTTAGCAATGTTAGTTAAGCGGACAACGTCAGAGGTAACATTTTCTGGACTTGATAAACTAGATCCAAAACAAGCTTATTTATTTATTTCAAATCATCGCGATATTGTATTGGACCCAGCGTTAGTTAATTGGGGGTTATTTAGCTATAAGATGAAAACAGTGCGTATTGCTATTGGCGATAACCTACTGCAAATCCCTTATATTACAGAGCTAATGCGCTTAAATAAGAGTTTTATTGTAAAGCGTTCTATTAAAGCCCCAAAAGAGATGTTTCGTGCTTTGTCACACCTTTCTGCTTATATTTATGATTCATTAATCGGTGGTAATTCAATTTGGATTGCACAAAAAGAAGGGCGTGCAAAAGATGGATTTGATCAAACAGACCCTGCATTGCTGAAAATGTTGCAATTACAGGGGCGGAAGCAGAAAAAAGAATTCTCTGAATATATTCGTGAATTAAAAATTGTACCTGTGTCTATCTCTTACCAATATGAGCCGTGCGCAATAGCCAAGGCTAAAGAGCTCTATCATAAGCTACATCATGGTAAATACACCAAATCAGCAGGTGAAGACATAGCGAGTATCGTTGAAGGGTTTAGTGCGGCCAAAGGGCATGTGCATCTAGCATTTGGACAGCCGGTTGAAGATGGTTGCGACTCACCTGAGCAGCTAGCAAAGACAATCGATGAGCAAATCATTGATTCATTCTTTTTACACCCAGGAAATAATATTGCTGGTGGGTGTAAACAAGCCGTTATAGATAAAAAAGATGCCGCAGAGTTTGAGCAGCGTATGGCGTTAGTTCCTGAAGAATTAAAGTCATTAGTGTTGGCAATGTACGCAAAGCCTTTTGAACGTAAAGCCGAGTTAAACAGTAGCGAAAGTTATAAATAAATTAAGTCTCTATCAAGTCGTTTAGATAGATTAAAGCCGTTTTTAGTAGACGGCTTTTTTTTCGTTTAAAAAACGGGCTATACTTAATTTAGTGTTTTTTATTAACTGTTAACCATGCAACAAATTGAAATATTTGATATTCCAAGTCCTTGTAAAGGTATATGCGAGGTGAATAACCGAGGCTATTGCAAAGGGTGTTATCGTAGCCGGGATGAACGGTTTACATGGAATACATTCACGAATGCGCAGAAGAGAAAAGTGATAAGCCTCTGCCAGCAGCGATATAAACGTTATCAGCAAAAAGTGCCAATGACGAATGATTCGATAATACCTAATCAGCAAACTGATTTTGATTTTTAATTAAGGTTGTACTTATTTTTTAGCAAGTGCACTGTGCCATTTTTATTTAGTTTATTTAATTGGGTTTCTAATTTTGGAATTAATGCTTGATGACGTGAATGTAAAAAATGAAAGCTTTTAATTGGGATTAATACTTCTTTGTGGAACTGATTTGCATCAAAACTTGGGTGGGCAGTATCTAATAGGAAATCGAGTAAAATAGCCCCTTGAACTTTCTTTTGGGTAAGTAAGTTAAGCTGCGCAGTGACACTTTTTACACGTATAACATCGCCAATATATGGGTGTTGGTCAAGGTAGTTTTGCGCTGCAGGGTAACCAGATTGAATCGCGATATTAGCTATTTGATCAAAGTTACATTGTTGACAATTTTTCAATAAAATCAAATCAAATTCAAATAATGGGACATTGACTAATCGTAAGTTTTTATATTTTTTATTGATACTTGCAACTCGACCTAGTTGACCATCGAGCGTACCGTTATTTGCAGCTGCAAGCGAGCTCTGATGGTTGAAGTCTATAATATGCAGTTCGTAGCCAAGCTCTTTATATGCCATCGTCATTAACTCAATAACATAGCGTGCTTGCTGTGTATCGGCGGGTCGATTGAAAGTCATATATTTAGTTTCAGCCA
Organism: Pseudoalteromonas neustonica; assembly: GCF_001653135.1. Taxonomy (GTDB): domain Bacteria; phylum Pseudomonadota; class Gammaproteobacteria; order Enterobacterales; family Alteromonadaceae; genus Pseudoalteromonas; species Pseudoalteromonas neustonica. Next base: position 147,793 of record NZ_BDDS01000008.1, on the reverse strand, counting down.
TACTACGGCAAGGGGAAAGTAATAGAATGAATATGAAAATCTGCAAGATATATTTAATCAACATGTCTCCAGGTGAGGACGAAAAAACGCCACTAATTTACGTTTAAATCCCTCAAAGAGCAAGGTTAGCTACTACTTTTTGCTCGTTTTAAATTATTATTTGATATACTAAGCTCACTTATATGGTTTGTAATAATAACGGGTAATTGATGTCATTTAACTTATGTTTACTCCCTAGAGAGCAAAAATATCAAATTCAATTAGACTATGAAGCATCGTTTTGGGCGTATCAAATAAAACGTGGAAAAAGCACTCGCGAACAAATATATAACACCATACATAGCCGCCCTGTTGCTGACCAAGTATTTCTTAAGCAACAATTTGAGCAATATTTAGCAGTTATGCTGAGTTAACCATGGCACTTAGGTTTGAATGTTTAGATCCTGTAAAAACGCCTTTAGTAAATAAATTTTATGATTCAAATGGCGCGCGAGGACGAGCAAACAAACAAGATGCTGTGTGGGTTGCCTATGCTGACTTTGACATAATCGCAGCATGTAGAATTCAAAATCGCGGTGATCACTTATTTTTATCTACCTTATTAGTTGCGCCACCTTGGCGTGGTAAAGGGATTGCAAGACAGTTACTTAGCCAGATCATAAAAAGTCAACAGCAAGAAGTTTATACATTTGCATACCAAAGTTTAATTGATTTTTATCGGTCAATTGGGTTTAACTTTGTGTTAACATTACCAGAACCTTTAGCGACACTATTTTGTTTTTACCAGCAACGAAAAATAGTAGCAATGAGCATTAGGTCGAGTAATTATTTAAAATAAAACTTGGGGTTATGAATGAGCAAATGGTTTAAGGTTATGACTTTTTTTTTCTTAGCCATCAATATCGCTATTAGTCACTTAGCTGTTGCACAAGTAAAACGATTATCACCAAGTGAAGGGCTATCACAAAGTTACGTCAGTAACATGTTGATTGATAACAATGGATACCTTTGGCTGGCAACCGAAGGTGGGCTCAATCGTTATGATGGTTATCAAGTGCTGCACATTGCAGGTCCTAATGGGGAATTGGATGAAGCTGTCATTGATAGTATTTATCAAGATTCAAATGGTTATATTTGGATTTCATCCATTCTAGCTGGTTTGTTTCGCTATGATCCGAGTACCGACAGTTATCAACAGTTTTTATCAAAACCCATCACTGCACAAGAGATACTTAGTCAATCTATTTTTAGCATGATTGCGGTTGATGATAAATCACTGTGGATGGGGCGAGGGTGGGATTTTGCTAGGTTAGATATTGCGAGTGGACAAATAGAAACGATTTTTGAACTACCAGAGCGCACTCGTAGCACTGTCATCCGAGAGTTACTCCATTACCAAGATTATATTTTTATCGCCACGAGTATTGGTGCGTATGTGTATCATATTCTAAGTGGTGAATACCGCCCACTAGAGCACCTAAGCGGTGACCCCGATCATGTATATCAAAACTATGTTAAGTCCTTTGCGTTAGGCGAGAGTGGCCGTTTATTGGTTGGGGCTGTTCGCGGTCTATATGAAGTAGATATTAGTGATTTACCAACCATGTTTGAACGTCCGGATATCCCTTTTAAAAATAAAACACTACTGGCTGATTTAAATATATGGAAAATTATTAATGAGAATTCATCAGTAGAGCTAGGTACAGACAAAGGCTTATTTAAGTATGACTTAGCGAGCGGTGAGTTATTTAAAAGCCAGAGAATAAATGATAGCGATTACTCACTTTCTGACGCAAGTATTATCGATATAGTTAAAGATAGTAATGGTGCTATGTGGGTGGCAACAAAAAGTGATGGTGCATTTTATTTGCCATCAGATCATTACCATTTTAAGAATGTTAACAGCAATATTTTGAAAGGAGATGGCTTATCACACCCCTCTATTTGGGGAGTTGCTGAGTTTGAAAATAAAGTATGGTTAGCAACAAATAATGGTTTAACTGCGGTCGATTTAGAAACCTTGCAAGGGCAGGTGTTTTTGAAGGACTATCAGGTTGATTTGTTTACAACAGAGTTTAGCATTTACAAGGTTATGCCTTATAAAGGTAAGTTGTGGCTACACAGTAATCGAGGGGTATTTAGCTTTGACCCAAAAACATATGAAGTAACACCAGCAAAAAGTGCGCAACCTAGTAAACAACATTTAATTGATGGTTGGGTTCACGGAACAACACTAATGCCCAATGGTGATCTTTTTTACGTGCACTCAGATCATGGTATGTTTACCTTCAATTTAGATAGTCAGATTATTACGCCATTAGAAGGTGATTTTAATAGTTTTGAACCTTTCTTAGTTTATGGATTTTTACCACCATTACCAACAAAACCAGACGCGCCTTTATTTTATAATGCAGGTATTTTATACCACGTTGACCCGCAAACCTTTGCGTTATCAAAAATTTACTCAGTGCCAAAACAGCATGAAAATGTTGCTATCAATGTGATGTCATATATTGTTGATAACAATAATATATTGTGGATTTCATTTTCAAATTACGGCCTTATTGGATTAGATGCCAGTAACTATAAGCTGCTTTATACGATAGATCTTGATAAAAATAAATTAGGTACCTTGCTCTATGACATGGTGTTGGATGAGGCGGGAATGATTTGGATGAGTAGCCACAAAGGTATTTGGCGATTGAATCCACAGAATCAACATTTTCAGCAGTTCACAACATCAGAAGGACTCGTTTCAACTGAATTTAACAGTGGTGCATTTACACGTCTAAAAAGCGGTGAAATTGTTTATGGAACATTAAAAGGCTTTACTTACTTCTACCCGAATGAAAATTATCCACAGCATGGGTTAATTGATAAGGTCAATATTACTAATATCGATCTAATGTCGCGAGAGTTATCTGAAGATCTAAAACAGCCAATTAATCAGGTTATTTTAAATCATGATGATATCGGTCTTGAAGTCGCTTTTTCAGCCATGGCGTTTAATTACCAAGAGCGTATTGTTTATGAGTATCAGCTTTCTGATGGTCAAAAATCATATACACGAAATAATAATCGTGTACTTTTTCCAAAACTTAATCCTGGTGAGTATCAACTAAAAATCTGGGCTAAAGACCCTTTAACTGGAGATTATACTACGCCCGCAGTATTAGATATTATTGTGAAGTATCCACTGTGGCGAGCGCCTCACTTTATGGTTTTTTACGCGATAATTTTGTTTGCTTTAGCCGGTGCTTGGAATATGCGCCGTAATCGTATACAACAATTATTACTTGCTGCACATAGAGAAAGCCAAGAGAGTGAAGCGCGCTTAAAACTAGCGTTGGAGGGAAGTCATTCTGGTGTTTGGGATTGGCAGTCTACGAGCCCTATTATCTATCAACCACGGCTTAAAAATGAACTCGATTATGATATGGACGCTGTTAATTTAGACGATTATTTAGCAAAAATACATCCGCAGGATAAACAAACATTTCGGTTAGAGTGGCTAGAATTTCTTTCTACGGATAAAGGCTATTTTAATTGCACTTACCGTTTACGCCACAAAAATGGCGATTGGCGTTGGTATAAAGATTTTGGCAAAGTCGTTGCTTGGCAAGGCAGTACACCAATAAAGGTTGCGGGCACTTATACAAATATGACACGCGAATTAGTTTTTGAGGAGCACGCGCGACTATTTGGTGCTGCATTTGAGCAAACACGAGATTGGGTGTTTATTTTAGATAAAAACTTACGAATTTTAGCAACGAATAAAGCACTGCAAAATGCATTTAACTTTCCGTCAGAGTACCGTTCTAGTCGTTCGCTTAACTTAGGGCTAGCACGAACTGTGCGCGTGAATTACTTACGTATCATGAAAAAACAATTGGTTGGTGAGCATTATTCTGCAGAAGAAACAGTATATTTAGCAAGTGGTGAAGCACGCCAAGTACTCATAAAAATAAGCGCTGTTGCAGGAAGTGATCAGCGTTTAGAAAGCTATGTAATTATTTTGACAGATATTAATGCGCAGAAATTAGCTGAAAATGAATTGTTTTTGTTGGCTAATTATGATGCTTTAACAGGTTTGCCTAATCGCACATTATTTAACGATCGTGTTGAGCATGCGCTTGAACAGGCTAAATCTCATGATTGCAAAGTTGCATTACTAAATATAAATATTAAACGTTTTAAGTACTTTAATGACTCATTAGGGCATGGCGTAGCCGATGAAATTATAAAATCAGTAGCCTTACGATTGAAAGCCACAATACGTCCTCAAGACAGTATTGCACGCTTTAGTGGTGATGAATTTATGCTGCTAGTTGAAGACATCAATCAAGTAGAAGAGGTATTGTTAGTTTGCGCTAAACTGATGCAGTGCGTGAGTGAGAATATTGTCGCCAACGAACAAGCACTTAATGTTAGCCTTAGTATTGGAGTTGCTATTTACCCAGATGATGCCAGCAGTGATAAAAGCTTAATTAAAGCGGCTGACATCGCTCTTTACCACGCTAAAAAAAGCGTAGAAGGATGTTACCAATTCTACAAGCAAGAAATGAATGTTCATGTTCAAAAAGCCTTACATTTAGAGTCTCAGTTGACCAAAGCATATCAAGAACATGAATTTTGTAATCACTACCAAGCTATTGTAAATGCACATACCCAGCAGGTTGAGGGATTTGAAGTATTGCTTCGTTGGCCTGAGAATGATGAATATAAGACTCAAGAGTTTGCTTTAGCCGCTGAAGGGATAGGGTTAATCACTAAAATTATGTTACAAACTCTTGCGCGGGCTTTAATTGAGCTAAAGCAATGGCGACGAATTTCACCGCAGCTATATATATCTATTAATTTATCTGCGTTGGATTTTGAGTATAAAAACTTGGTGAGCGAAATTCGTCAAGCCTTGATCACCGCAGGTGTACAACCTCAATCCGTTGTATTTGAGATCACTGAATCTGTGTTAATGCATGATTCATCGTATGCACAAGAAAGCATGCTTAAGCTTAAGCAGTTAGGCTGTAAGTTATATATGGATGACTTTGGTACTGGCTATGCCTCATTAACTTATTTAAAGCGTTTTCCAATTGATGTACTAAAAATCGATCGTAGCTTTGTTAATGATATAGGGGTGGATAGTGATGACGAAGCAATCATAGAGTCAACGCTTGCACTGGCTAAAAGTTTAGGAAAAGAATGTGTTGCTGAAGGGGTTGAAACACCAGAGCAATTAGCTTTTTTACGAAAGCTTGGATGTAATTTATTCCAAGGTTATTTATTTAGCAAGCCAGTCCCTGGCGATGAAGTTGCGATGTTATTAGAGCATGATTGGCGAGCGCTACTGGGTTAAAATAACGTACTTTAATCTTGGCGCTCACCACAATGGCGACAGTATAAGTGTTTTGAGCGAGAGCTAAGTTGAACTTTAATTGCTTTATTTGCTTCTTGTTTACTTAAACCTAATTTACAGCGTAGATTTTCTAGGTACTCTGCTTGGTCGTCATCAATTTGACCGTCATGTAGGCGCTCATGTACTGCATCGCTAAACATGATCCTACGTTTTCGTAGTTGTTCAGAAAAGCTTGACGCTAATAAGCCAGTAGGTATTGCTACCATGCCCATGCTTAGCAATGTGATTAGACCACCAAAAAAACGCCCTAGTGGAGTAACGGGCACCACATCGCCATAGCCAACGGTTGTCAGAGTAGCCATTGCCCACCACATAGCAGCGGGAATAGAGCCAAATTTATCAGGTTGAATATCATGTTCAATTAAGTAAATCCCACATGAAGCTAAAATGAGCACCACCGCCATAATAAAAAATGCAGCCATAAGTGAGCTGCTTTCATCACGAAATGATTGTAAAAGCAGCTGCATTGCTCTTGAGTAACGAGTGAGCTTAAAAACACGTAATAGTCTAAATACCCGCAAGAAGCGTAAATCGAAAGTAATAAAAAACATTAATAAGGTGGGTAGAATCGCTATAAGATCAATTAATGCCAATGGTGAAAATACATATTTAATACGGCGCTTTAAATTACTGCATTTCATACTCGTGTATTCGATACGCTCAACACACGACCACACTCTTAATAAATACTCAATGCTAAAAATACTCACAGAGATCAGTTCTAGTAATAAAAACTCATGTTTATATTGCTGCGCTAGACTGATTACAGACTCAAGCACAATCGCAACCACATTTATCATGATCAATGATATTAGAAATACATCAATGTAATGACCCACTTTACGGTATTCACCGTTGCCTTCAAAAAATAGAGCTGTGCGTTTACGTAAATTATTCAAATTAAATCCGTGTGTTCAAAAATATTGTTGTTTCAGTTTTAGTTATTATATGCAAAAAATATACGACTATACGTTGTAATAATGATACGTTGTAATAATGATACGTTGTAATAATGATACGTTGTAATAATGGCAGCCCCTTTTAATTCCAACAGAACCTCGCATCTTGTGGTGGTTTGGGTATACACATTATAAAACCTCTGAGCAGTATGTGATTATTTTTTGCTTAATATCAGTACTCGAAATATCAGGGGTTTGTGGTGCAAACATAACGTCAATATTATGCGCTTGTAATGCATTCGCAGCTTCATTCCAGCGCTCACTGTTTTGCCATTGCCCACCAACAACTACTTTATTAATTCCCCATGCTTTTATCCACCTACAAGCGCTCTGGGTCTTTATAATTGGACTTGGTACTAAGGCCACATGATCCACGATCGCCAATGCGCTTACTATGGTCATTCTTTCATGCTGGCTGATGATGGGAAATGTTTTTTTATTTTCAAAGCACAAGTCATCTGGCGCAACAGCAACAAATAGTTCACTGCCTTGGGCTTTAGCAAACTTTAAGTAATTTAAATGACCAATATGAAATAAGTCAAACACACCCAGGGCTAAGCAGCGTGTATTATGGTTACTTTTATTTTTTGAGTTTAGGGTCATGTCTGCATACTTTTGGCTTTATCGGTGAGTTTATTTATTAATATGTCGTGTTTATCAAAAAAAGAAAGTTGGTTTAATGTGTGCTCTAATTTTCCCCATTCGCTCATTAGGCATAATTTATAAAGTCTTGAATACACAAAGCACTGGGTTAATAACGAAAATGATCGAATGTTTTTTGCACATAAAATTGTATCAAAAAGTGGGTCGGGTGTTTGCCAATCTCCATAAAGTGCATTTAGCGTTAGTTCAGGTTGGGCTAGATGCCATACATTGCCATAGGGAGTTATTTTTTCGACTAAATTTATAGTTGGATACTCTGTAATTCTATTCCACTCAAAGGGAATATCACTCATCCAAAGCCCGCAAATAGTACGCTGACTGACGGTATCAACGCCAAAGCCACAAAGATCCATGGTCACCCCATCGGGGTGGGCAAAGCAGCGAGGGTTAATTAAATCATAGGATCGCATATGCTCATGCCAACCTTGGCTTTTTAAAAGTGTAATGGCTTGCTCCATTTGCCCCCAATCAACCCCAATATCAATGTCTTTATCAAAAGGTAGGATTGCGCCTTCGCGTATTATGCCTAGTAGGCTACCGGCGGTGGCAAAGGATTTAATATTTGCTTGACGAAAAAGAGCAAGGGTTTGCCATAGTAAGCTTTCATGTATTTCGGTATCGAATTCAACGTTTGGTTTTGGTTTATAACTATGATTAGGTGGCGTGTTTAACAGCACCTCTAGTGCATGGCGATATTGCTCAACTGCTTGGGGCAGCTCGCGTGCTTGTTGGTAGCACATGCCTAGCGTATGGCTAGTCTCGCTTGATGTTGGGTGTGCCGCTAAGGAAGCTATCAATGATTCTATGTGATTTTTTGCTGTGCCTTCTATCAGTGCGATTTCGGCCAAATAACGATGTGCAATCAAACATGAGTTATCTTGGCTCAGTACATACTCAAACTGCCCCCGCGCTAATTGATATTGGTTTTGTTGGTATAACTCAACGGCCTTTATTAACTCGGCATGTATAGTACTCAATTGTTTATCTTCCGTAGGCATAAACTTAATTCACAGTCCTTTTACAATAGAACATGTTTTTAATAATGTATTGTTTTTAATGCTTAAAGGTAGAGTGCAGCTTGGGGCGATAATGACTCTATTAAAATCCAAATGGCGGCTGCAAGATGAAAAAATTCGTTCAATTTCTTTTGCTTTAAGTGGGCGAGGTAATAATAATTTATCCAATAGCCCTACAAATGTAATATCAGGAAAGCGAGTCAGTAAAGCCTTTATAGCTATAACATCATCACAATCATCAATTGATAGTAATGAGAACTTCTTACTATCAAGGAAATCAAAATAAATAGGTGCACTGCAATGATAATGAATAAGGTGGTGCTGGTGGGTTAATTGCGTTATACATTGTTCATCATATGGGGCTACGAGAGTTTTAAATTGCTCATAATTGCAAAATGCAGCGCTCGAATGAAAGCTGCAGTAGTAAATTCTAACATTTTTGATTAACAGTAAAGCGTCAATATATTGCGCTGTAATATCTGTTAATAAAGATAACATTTTTTTATAAGATGCGTGCTCTAATTGGGCTGCTGTTAATGTTCCCCCCAACATTGAATTTAAGTGATAAAGCGGAGAGTAAACCGTTGCAAAACATGCTTTATTGGTACTGCTAGGGTGTTCGCTAACACGTTTGTGTGCTTCAATATTTATGAGTAACTGCGGGCAATCGTTTAATTTTTTAGGGCTTTTTTCATCATTTAATAAAGCTGATAAATTATAAACATAGCTGTTTTTTTCAACTGACCCCAAAGGGTTATGTTGAAAGTGTCGTTTAATGCCAAATGCACTGCATACACTATTACTATTACAGCTTAGTTTAATAAAGCAATGATCATGAATATCTTGATAGGCAATAACTGACTCAGCGAGTAAGTCAGCATCTAAGTCGATATTTGGCCAGTGCCTCCAAGTCGTTACTTTCAACTAAAGCGCCTTATAGTGTCAGTACCATGTTTATACTGCCTTCTTCAAAATCACGGGTTATCTTAAAACCAAGTTTACGAGCAAGCTCGATCATGCCGGTATTTTCAGGCAGCGTGATCCCTTCAATAAATTGCACCCCTTGGCTTTGGCAATAACCAATCGCAGCACGCATAAGCATTCCTCCTAATCCGAGTCCTTGGCAATTAGATCGCACTACAATCGCAAACTCAGCATGAACTTTATCAGGATCCATTAAAACACGAGATACACCTAAAGTAAGGTGTTCGCCCGATTGCTCTTGAGTGACGATAAAGGCCATTTCACGGTCATAATCAATCTGCGTCATTTTAGCGAGTTGGTCATGATTAAATTGTGGCAGTTCTCCAAAAAAGCGTTTATAACGATCTTCTTTACTTAATGATTGATCAAATGCCTGATGGGCTTGCTCATCTTCAGGTTTGATAGGTCGTAATATGGCGGTGCTACCATTTTTTAATGTGACATGTTCAACTAGTTCAATAGGGTAAGGGCGGATAGAGAGTCGTTTACGGTGCGACTGTATTTTATAACGATTCAAAGTCATGGTTGCATCAAGGACTAAAAATTGCCCGTTACTGGCTAAAATAGGGTTTAACTCAACAGAAGTGATGTCAGGTTGATCAATAACTAACTGAGAAATACGCGTTAAAAGTGCGCATAAGCGATATTTGTCAACCTTCTCTGGCAGAATGCGATCTTTAAGCACACCTTTATCATGTGCCGCAGCAATTAAATATTTTGCTAAGTTCATATTTAATGGTGGCAGGGCGACCGCTGCTTGAGCAAATTCTAAGCCTGTGCCTGCTTCACCAAGAAGTATAACAGGACCAAAGTTAGGTTCAGTTTTTACGGCAATTCGCAGTTCATTCGCGCCAGCTCTCGGTGCCATTTTTTGTAACGAGAAACCTTCAATAATTGCATCGGGGTAGGTGTTTCGTATTCTTAATAACATCGCAAATGCGGTTTGCTCTACCTCTTGAGCATCATTTAAATTCAGCACCACACCACCGACTTCTGATTTAGAGGGAATGCTTGGACTAATTAATTTAAGGGCGACAGGAAAACCTAATTCAATTGCTTGCTCTTTGGCTTCTGTGGGGGTGTAAGCCACTTCAGTTTGAATACATTCAACGCCATAATGAGTCAATATTTGACTTGCCTGATGAGTTGATAAATAGCTTTGCTGCTCTTCTAAAAACTCATTGACGGTTTCTTTAGCTGCTTGCTTATTTATTTTCGCATCGTCCGTATTTGACTCAGGCGTTTGCGTTAAATGCTTTTGGTTACGACGATAGCTCACTAAATGCATAAAGGCTCTGACAGCGCCCTCTGGGGTACGATAGGTTGGAATGCTATTGTTACTACATAAACGCCTAGCAGCATAAGCAGCATCTTCACCCATAAAGTTGGTGATCACATAAGGGCGCGCCATTGGCGGGAGTTTGTTAAGAGTCTGCGCAATAATATGCGCATAGTCTTCACTGGGTGCCAGTGCCGATGGTGTATGAATGATTAATAGGTTTTTCACTTCTTTAGCGTGTAGTAATATTTCTAATGCTTGTTGATAGCGTGCGGGGGCTGAGTCACCAAAAATATCAACTGGATTTGAAGTCATATCTGATTGTGGAATGACTTTATTAAGCGCGGCGCGTGTCTCCTCGCTCAGTTGTGTGAGCTTTCCTGAGCTTTGTAATAGGCTATCAACAGCCATTACACCAGGGCCGCCGCCATTAGTTAAAATGGTCAGCTGTTCAACTTTTAATAATTTAGGGTGCATGGCGAGAGTTTGTGTTGCTGCAAATAACTCGGTTAAATCATTAACTCTTAACATGCCGGCACGTTGAAATAGTGCATCATACACGGCATCAGAACTTTGTTGTCCGCCGGTGTGTATTTCAGCCGCGAGTGCACCTGCGGCTGTTTTTCCCGTTTTAATCGCTATAACGGGTTTGCTAAATGCCGCAGCCCGCGCAGCGGAAATAAAGCTGCGGATATTCTCAATGTTATCAATATAAAGTAAAATAGCTTTGGTTTTGGCGTCCCGTCCTAAAAAATCCAGCAGCTCTGCAAAATCAATATCAAGGCAGTCACCTACGGATACAAAATATGAAAATCCAATTTCTTTATGCTTAGCCCAATCTAAAATAGTTGAGCATACAGCGGCTGATTGAGAAATAAACGCCAGTTTACCTGGGCTTGCTACTGTGTGTGAGAAACTCGCGTTAAGCCCCAAGTGAGGAATAAGCAAACCGAGGCAATTAGGGCCAAGTAAAGAAACGCCAGCGGTAAGTGCCGCTTGTTGCAGAGACTCTTTTTGTTCTTTATTTAAGCCCGCAGCAATAACAATGGCATTTTTACATCCTAGCTCACCTAACTCATTAATAATATTTATTAAAGTGTTCTTGTTGGTACAAATAACCGCAAGGTCAGGTATTTTTGGTAAGTCAGTTATGGATGGATAAGCAAGCACACCATGCACTGCAGAGTGTGACGGGCTAACGGGCATTATCGGCCCTTTAAAGCCACCTTGTAATAAATTTCGCATTACAACAAACCCAGCACGGGTTTGATTGTTTGAAGCACCAATAACGGCTACGGAGGTTGGATTAAAAAACTGACTAATGCGCTTTACACTCATTGCTTTTCCTTTGCTGTACAGGACGAGTTAAGTTTAGATACTTACACTCTAATATCCCAATCTATACTCATTAATGTAACCTGTTTATCACGAAGTTTCGAGTGGCAATGAGTCTTAGCTAGATCTATATCAAGGAGTTATAAATGAATAAATCACAAAGCAACAGTTTGACTGTGGCTGCTGCAGTATTAGCCGTTGGGTTATTAGGTTTGGGCTTGATCTTAAAAAGTGCTGCAATTGATGTAAAAAATATGGAGCGTACTGTCACAGTGAAAGGGCTTGCAGAAATAGAAGTGGCAGCGGATACGGTAATTTGGCCATTGCAATTTAGTGATGCTGACAACGACCTTGAAAAGTTAGTAGCGCGCATTGAGCAAAAAAATGATGCCGTTATTGCTTTTTTAAAGCTACATGGCTTTGATGATGACGAAATTAGTCGAGGCGCGCAATCAATTGTAGATAAACAAGCAAGAGAATATGGCGCTGAAAACCAGCAATTTAGATATATAGCACGCGCGAGTGTAACCGTTTATTCATCACAGCCAGATAAAGTTAAAAATGCTTTAGCGAAAGTAGGGCAATTGGCTAAGCAAGGGATTGCCATTGTGCAAGATAGTTATGACACACGTATTGAATATTTATTTACGGGGTTAAACGATGTTAAACCTGCCATGGTGCAAGAGGCGACTGAAAAAGCGCGTGAAGTTGCGATTAAATTTGCCAAAGATTCGCAATCAAAGTTAGGTAAAATTAAAACAGCACGCCAAGGTCAGTTTAGTATTTCGAACAGAGATTCAAATACGCCACAACTTAAAAAAGTGCGTGTCGTGACGAGTGTAGAATACTACTTGTCAGATTGAATATTGTTACCGAGTAAAAGGGCAACAGGCGTATTCATTTTAAACAGCACTAAGCTGATTCTACTTAGTGCGCCTAATGCAAAACCGATACTAAATGCAACAGCAACACCGGTAATACCGTAATCGTTTTTAAGCCAGCTCGCCAAGAGCAGTGTGATACTGGTTGCTGCTAATAAAATATATAGGTTATGTAGAGGGTTGCCCCTGAGCTTTATAATATTACTTGCCAATACTCTGGCGGGTAATAGCAATTGACCAATGAGTAAAATAATTAATAAATGATGGCCTTCTTCAAGCTGCTTTTCACCGTACAAATAAAGTAGAGGGTGAGCCAGCAGTAATAAGAAAATTATTGCAATAGTATTTACTCGCCATAATAACCTCATAAGTTCAACTATCTGCTGATCGTTAGCTTGTTCACTAAGTAAAATAGGTTTTAAGTATTGGCTTGCAGCATTGGCAAGAATGGTTAATAAGCCTACGATCACAATTGCAGGAAAAAATACGCTCACTCCAGTGGCACCAAACCAATGATGCACTAAAAGCACGTCTAATTTTGCTACTATTACAGTGCCGGCCCCACTTGCAAGCATAATTAGCGAGTATTTACACCAGCTTTTAGTTTTATAGCTTGCAGGTGTAGCTAAAAGAAGCGGTTTTATTAACCAGTATTGATAAACAACAACACAGAGTAAAGCGGCAAAAAGTAGTTGGCATATCACTTCAAGTGACAGTTCTTTAAAAAACAATACAACAAGTAAACAAAAAGCCGTAGTGAGCAATTCAAAAAGGCATTGCTGAGTTAACAACCCAAGTTTAGTTTTATTTAAGGCAATTAAAAATGCTGCTTGGCTTTGCATTACAGCACCAATTGGAACAATTAATAACAAATAGAATACATGCTCTTTGGCACTTTGATGGGGTGATATATGCGTAAAAATAGTCACTACGCAGGCAACAAATAATACGCCGAATAAGCACGATGCAGCTAGGTAAGTATGCTTTAAACCTTGAAGTAAATCATGTTGCTGATTTTTAAAAAGAGGGTGGCTCAAACGCATTAAAGATGATGAAAACCCCATACTTGCTGGTAATAGTAAAATTTCACATAAGGCCAGCAATGCCGCAAAAGTACCAAATTGTTCTGTTGATATTAATCGCGCTAAAAATAAAGTGAGTATAATGCGGCTAAAATGATTCAGAGCAGTAAAGGCACTCAACGAGAAGAAATGTTTATACATTACACAGTTAGCCATTAAGCGTGTTGTTGAAGGTAAGTTTCTATCTTGTCTGTTTTGCAACGCAGGTAAGCGCTTGCTAATAATACCGTGTATTCATTAAGTGTGTGGCTCGAAAGAGTGTTTTTTAAGTTGATCAGCGCATTTAAAAATGCAGCCGTATTGATATTTTCATGTTGCTTAAACTGAGCTTCCATCAGCGCGAGCAGTGCGGAAAATTCGTGCTTAGGTAAACTGGCTTGTTCAACATTGCACGTGATGTAACATGCAACAGGTGTTAGTCCGGCACTATTTGCCTGGGTAAGAGCTTGTAAGAGGCTTTCGTTACTTTCAAATAGCATTAATGATCGAACATAATTAAAGGGAAGTTTATTGGCATCACAGTGGCTAAATAAGGTGTGTATCACATTATTGTTAAGGTCATTCTGCAAGGCAAAGCCATTGTTAAATTTAAGCCCCGGGGTGAAAAAACTTAATAAATCAGTGCTTTTAAATTCACTAATTAAATCTTTAGGAAATGGGTGTTCTGTAAGTATTCGGGTCGCTACATTTTGCAAATAGCTGTACTTAACATCCATCCGTTGTGCACTTTGGTATAAATGTACCAGTTGCATGCTCTGTTGCTGTGACGATAATGTAGGGAAGTCATCCACAACAGCTTGTAGCTGGTGGTGCTGTAACTGGTGTGTTAGTTGTTTTATACATGTATCCATTGGTATTCCCTCATTATCGTTTATTCTATCCTAGCTGAAACCATTTACAGGTCAAGCTGTTAACTAGGTTTACAAACAGCAAAAAGGCCGCAATTGCGGCCTTTAATATACTTATATAGGTGTTGTTAAGCAGCTGATTTACTTGCAACCCATTGGTCAACAAATGTTTCTAGTACGTTTAATGGTACTGCACCATTTTTTAGTACAACGTCATGGAATTCACGAATATCAAACTTGTCACCAAGTTTCACTTTCGCAGCTTCACGTAGCTCTAAAATCTTAAGCATACCTACTTTGTAGGCTGTTGCTTGTGAAGGCATTACAACGTGACGTTCAACCATTTTTACGCCATCTGAGGTCGCGTTTGGTGTGTTATTCACGTAATAGTCGATACCTTGTTGGCGAGTCCACTTCATTTCGTGGATACCGGTATCTACAACTAATCGACATGCACGCCATAGTTCCATAGCAAGACGGCCGAAATCTGAATATGGGTCTTCATACAGGCCCATTTCTTTTGGTACTAATTCAGAGTATAAACCCCAGCCTTCAATGTACGCTGTGTAGCCACCGAATTTACGGAATTTAGGCACACCTTCTAGCTCTTGTGAAATAGCTATTTGCATGTGATGGCCAGGCATACCTTCATGATAAGCGAGTGCTTCCATTTGGTACGTTGGCATTGCTTCCATATCATAGAGGTTTGCGTAGTAGATACCAGGGCGTGAACCATCTGGTGCAGGTTGCTGATAGAATGCTTTACCTGCAGCTTTTTCACGGAATGCTTCTACTGCTTTTACTTTTAAATCAGCTTTTGGCTTAACAATGAAAAGCTCGTCTAAACGCGTCTTCATGTTATCGATCATTGCTGTTGCTTCATCAAGATAACGCTGCTTACCTTCAGCTGTATTTGGATAATAAAATTGCTTGTCAGTTTTCATAAACTGCATAAACGCTTTTAAATCACCTTTGAAGCCCACTTTATCTTTAATTTCGCGCATTTCATCATGAATACGAGACACTTCAGCAAGACCAATAGTGTGGATTTCTTTTGCTGTTAAGTCGGTCGTTGTTGTACGTGCTAATGCGTTGTTGTAGAACGCTTCACCATCAGGAAATTTCCACGCACCATCGCGATCGTCAGCACGCTTTTCAAGCTGCGCTAAATAATTAATTAGCTTAGAGTAAGACGGTTTTATAGCCGACTTAAGCGCTTTTTCAGCGTCATTGATTAGGCTGTCTTTCTGTGCTTGATCAATTTCCAGTGCCGTTACTTTACGTTTAAAGTCAGCAAGTAATGTTGAATCTTCGCCTTTTTCAAATGGCGCACCGAGAATGATGTTTTTGCTTGAATCAATCACGTGTGGAAACACAAACTTAGGTGCAATAATGCCTTTGCTAGCACGTGTTTCTAAATCTTTAATTAACTGATCGATAACCGTTGTTACGCCATTTAAGCGAGATATATACGCTTTTGCATCAGACACATCACCAATTTGGTGTTGGTTGATCATAAATGCTGGGATCATCGAGTGAACACCAAACATTTGGTTTACTGGGTAGTTATGGTAGCGCCATTTAAAATCAGCAATGTTATTTTCAAGATCTTGTTTTTTAAGATCATAGCTAACTTTGGTGCTGTCATCTAACAAATCACGATTAATTGCGTTTAACGCGACAAGATCGTCTTTGGTTTGTTGTAGGTCTTTTAGGGCACGTTCTTCGCTGCCATCATCCCATTTGTCGTAATCTTGTTTGATACCCATATAAGTTTGGTAAACCGGGCTGCTCATTACATCGCGGTTAAAGGTATCTTCGAAAAACGCATTGGCTTTTTCTATTTCGCTTTGTACAGGCTGTGCTTGTACGCTTGGTGTACTTTGTTGCTCAGGTGTTTGCTGGCAACCACCTAGCAGTGCAATACTCACTGCAGCGGCGATAAAGGTAAGTTTACGCATGTTTTCCCTTTTGTTGTTAGAAACCATTAAAGGTTGTTCGTTATTATTAGTGTGTAATTGTTCATTAAATTTGAACAAGTAATTACACAAACAATTCTAGCAGGTCATTTAAAAAACGATGACCTTTTTGGCTTACCTGCCAATGTGTGTCCATATCCACCAGTAGGCCTTTATTTATTGCTTGATTCAAGGCATCTGACTGGCTTTGTAGTGATAACTTTGTAAGCGCATGTAAATCATTTTTTGGGCAGGCTTCAAAAAGCCTAAAACGATTCATAAAAAACTCAAATGGTAAGTCGTCTTGTTCAACCGGCCATTGCTTAAATAAATAAGGTTTAGATAAATCCATATAACCACGCGGATGTTTTACCTTCATGGTTCGTGTAATAAGGCCGGAGGTTGCATCAGTAATTTTACCATGTGCGCCGCAGCCAATTCCTAAATAGTCGCCAAAACGCCAATAATTCAAGTTATGTTGGCATTGAAAGCCGGCTTTGGCATAGCCTGATATTTCATATTGTTGATAACCTGCCGCACTGAGTAGCGCTTGGCCTTGCTCTTGAATATCCCATAAAGTGTCATCAGGCGGTAAAGTTGGCGGCTTTGATGCAAATGCTGTATTTGCTTCAATGGTTAACTGATACCAAGAGATATGCGGCGGGTTAAGCGCAATGATTTTTTTCAAATCATCGAGTGCATCGTCAAGTGATTGCCCCGGTAAGCCATGCATTAAATCAAGGTTAAAACTGTTTAATCCCGCTTCGTGTGCTTGTGTTGCTGCATAGATAGCTTCGTCAGCACCGTGAATACGACCGAGTGCTTTTAACTTATCATTTTGCATGCTTTGCACGCCAATCGAAATACGATTAATGCCAGCGGCTACATATTCTTTAAAGCGGCCAGTTTCAACTGTACCCGGATTGGCTTCGAGGGTTATTTCGCAGTTATCACTCAAGCCTATTAAAGAATCAACGGCCTGCAATAAGTTAACGTATGCCTCACCTGTTAATAAGCTAGGTGTGCCGCCGCCAATAAATATGGAGTGAATTTTACGCCCTTGTACCAAGTGTAAATCAGCTTTTAAATCATCAATTAAATGCTGTACATACTCTTTTTCGGGGATTTCGCCTTTTTGACCATGGCTATTAAAATCACAGTATGGGCACTTTTGCACGCACCAAGGCACGTGCACATATAAGCTTAGTGGTGGCAAATTCACAGGCCGCCTTTGAGCTTAAGCTCGATAAGTAAATTTTGGAGCGCTTGACCACGATGACTTACCGCGTTTTTTTGCTCTTTAGTCAATTGAGCGCTGGTGCAATGAAGCGCTGGTACATAAAACACAGGGTCGTAGCCAAAGCCACCTTGGCCATCTTGCGTTAATGTAATTTGACCTTCCCAGCTTGCACTGCAAATGAGTGGCGTTGGGTCATCAGCGTGGCGCATTAATACTAAAACACACCAAAAGCGTGCAGTACGAATAGGGTTATCGCCAAGCTCTTTTAAAAGTTTGTTGATATTATCTTGATCGCTGGCACCGACACCCGCGAAGCGAGCGGAATACACGCCAGGAGCGCCGTTTAGGCCATCAACTTCCAGCCCTGAATCATCAGCAATAGCGGGCAGGCCAGTTTCTTTAGCCGCATGACGCGCTTTAATTATCGCGTTTTCAACGAAGGTAGTGCCAGTCTCTGCAACATCACTGACGTGAAAGTCACTTTGCGGCACAACGTTTATTTCTAGTGGGCTTAGCATTTGTGCTAATTCTTTAACCTTTCCAGGGTTACCTGTGGCTAAAACTAAGGTTTTTGTCATGATTTAATCTACATAGAATTTTTGTTGAAACTGCAGCTTTTGAAATTGATTGCTTTGTTTAATTTCAATATCAAAACGCAAAATTTCTTCGTTGGTAAATTTCACTTGTGCAAGGTAGTAAACAGACTCACCTTCAATCACTTCTTTAAATGTGAGGGTTTGTTTATTGCCAAGTAAATTTTTAGCTGTGCCACTAAGAGTCGCAATTTGCGCTGTTTTATCTGCATTGTTTTTTAAAATTGAGATATTAACAATGCCTTTGTAGTTACTGCGTTCGAGATCATACGCTTTTGCAATTTGTGGTTGAATAAACGTGGATGGGAATGCAATGTAGTGTACTTGCCAAGGGCCAAGGTCTTTATATTGAGCACCTTGTATTTGTTCGCTGTGAGCACTAAAGGTAATTCCCGCAAGTGCGAAGAATAAAATACTGGCTAGTTTTTTCATAAATGACTCTTAAAAAAAGAGGCCACAATGGCCTCATTTGGATATTTTTATCAAATGAATAGAAAGCTCATAATAAGCTTTTGTAAAAATTGCAATGCAATAAAGAGTACTATGAAAGATAAATCGAACCCGCCTAAAGGAGGTATGACTTTTCTTATTGGATGAAGCATTGGCTCTGTTAATTGATGAAAAACAGCTTCCATTGGGTTATAACCTTGGCTTAACCAGCTAAGTATTGCTCTAATAATTAATACCCCATAGAGTAGAAAAAATGCATTATCTATTAAAGTGACAAACGAAAACTTAATTACAGAAGGAGCCTGCCAGATTCCATTGAAGAGAAGCATTAAAACACTTACCTTCGTTACAGCTATTAAAATGGCCAATAGCAAAGAAGCTATATCTAATCCCGCAAACCCAGGAATGATTTTACGTAAAGGGTTTACAGCAAATGATGATGCTTTTACAACAAACTGACTCAATGGATTGTAAAAGTCAGCTTTGGCTGTTTGTAACCAAAAGCGTAATAGAATGACCATTAAAAATAGGTCAAAGACTGTTTCTATTAGAAATTTAATCGCTTCCATATTTTTTACCTGATGACTAAGTGATAAGTTTAAAGTTCTTGTTCCATTTGCTCTGCGCGGGCAATACAAGCATCCATGGCATCAGCGACGGTACCTGTTAAACCTTGTGCTTTTAAATGTTCAACAGCAGCATGTGTGGTACCACCTTTAGATGTGACGTTAGCGCGCAGCTGAGAAATACTGATATCAGGTTGTGATACTGCCATTTCAGCAGCCCCTAGCGCGGTTTGCTGCACTAAGCGGCGTGCATCTTCATCGCTAAACCCCAGTGCTTTGGCTTTTTCTTCTATGGCTTCCATAAATAAGAAAAAGTACGCTGGTGATGAACCGGTAACCGCAATGATATCGTTAATTTGAGACTCTTTTTCAACCCAAACCGCAATACCTGTACATTCAAATACTTGTTGTACAAAAGCATGCTCATCGGCCGTTTCACCGTCGCCAAATAAGCCAGACACACCACGACCAAGCAATGATGGTGTGTTAGGCATACAGCGGATCATTTTAACGTCCTGACCTAACATTTCACGTAAGCGTTTAACTGTTAAGCCTGCGGCAACAGAAATAAATAGCTTATCGCTTAAGTCTACACCTGAATCTTGGAATGATTTGCATAAATCCCCCATCATTTGTGGTTTAACAGATAGGACAATCACGTCGGCATCACGAAGCGCTGCGTTATTATCTGAGGTGGTGTTCACCCCGAAATCCGCTGCTACCTTAGCGAGTTTTTCTTGGTTACGATTTGTTGCAATAATATTGGAGGCAGCAAATCCTTTTTTTACCATGCCACCAATGATGGCATAGCTCATGTTACCTGTGCCTATGAATGCGATTGTTTTATCTGACATATCTTAGTTATCACCTTAGCTTCGTTGGCCAAAAATATCCGTGCCGATGCGTACCATGGTTGAGCCTGCAGCTATTGCAGCTTCTACATCGCCACTCATCCCCATCGACAAGGTGTCTATATGGGGATATTGGGCCTTAAGTCTATCAAAGCAAGCACGTAATTGCTCAAAATATTGTATTTGTTGCTGTGGGTCGTCAGTTTTTGCTGGGATTGCCATTAGCCCACGCAGAACTAAATTGGGGCTGTCGTTAACGAACTGCGCTAATGCGGCTAGATCATCTGGGTGGCAACCTGATTTGGAGTCTTCCAAGCTTATATTTACTTGAATTAATACTTTAAGAGGGGCCTTATTTATCGGCCTTTGATCATTTAAACGTTTGGCTATTTTTTCACGATCAACACTTTGCACCCAGTCAAAGTTTTCGGCAACAGCGGCCGTTTTATTTGATTGAATAGGACCGATGAAGTGCCAAACAATATCGCTATAATTTGCTAATTGGGTTATTTTATCGACAGCTTCTTGAACATAGGACTCACCAAACTCTCGGTGACCTTGTTGATAAGCCGCTAGAATGAAATCAGCAGGTTTTGTTTTGGATACTGCTAGTAAGCAGACATCATGCTCATTACGATGATATTTTTTTGTCGCTATGGCAATTCTAGCATAGGCGGATTTAAGTCGTTCTGCTATTGTAACCATATAATTATCAGTTAGTTGTGGAGTCATAAATGGATATTACCGAATTGTTGGCCTTTAGTGTGCAGCATAAAGCATCGGATTTACACTTATCATCAGGGGTTGCGCCAATGATCCGTGTCGATGGTGATGTGCGACGTATTAATATACCAGCACTGGAAGACAAAGATGTAAACAGCCTAGTTTACGACATTATGAACGATAATCAACGCAAGGACTATGAGCAAAACCTCGAAGTGGATTTTTCTTTTGAAGTCCCGAATCTTGCTCGTTTTCGTGTTAACGCATTTAATTCTAATCGTGGCCCTGCTGCTGTATTTCGTACTATTCCAAGTGAAGTATTAACGCTTGATGACTTAGGCGCGCCAGATATTTTTAAAACTATTTCGGATAACCCTCGTGGCTTAGTGTTGGTAACTGGTCCTACGGGGTCGGGTAAATCAACCACATTAGCGGCGATGGTTGATTATATTAATCGTAATAAGCATCACCATATTCTTACGATCGAAGATCCGATCGAATTTGTGCATGATAATAAGTTATGCTTAATAAATCAGCGTGAAGTTCACCGCGATACGCATAGCTTTTCGGCAGCTCTACGTAGTGCGCTGCGTGAAGACCCTGATGTAATTTTGGTTGGTGAGCTTCGAGACTTGGAAACAATTCGCTTGGCAATGACCGCAGCAGAAACTGGCCATTTAGTGTTTGGTACGTTGCATACCACATCAGCGCCAAAAACCATTGACCGTATTATCGATGTATTTCCTGGTGATGAAAAAGACATGGTACGTTCGATGCTCTCGGAATCATTGCGTGCGGTAATCTCGCAAACACTGCTTAAAAAAGTAGGAGGGGGGCGTGTTGCTGCGCACGAGATTATGATAGGTGTTCCAGCCATTCGTAATTTAATTAGAGAAGACAAGATTGCACAGATGTATTCATCAATTCAAACAGGTGCATCGCACGGAATGCAAACCATGGATCAGTGTTTAATTAATTTAGTTAATCATGGTGTTGTTACTAATGCTGAAGCGCGTGTTAAAGCACAAGATAAAACAAACTTTGGCAGTTAGGCAAAGCGATAAGGAACTATAATGACACATTCTCTTAATTACTTTTTGCAGCTGATGATCGATAAACAAGGATCCGATTTATTTGTTTCAAGCCAGCTTCCTGTCAGTGCTAAAATTAATGGTGAACTCATTGCGTTAGGCGATGAAAAAATATCTGACGAAGAATCGCTTGCGTTCGTTGAATCAGCGATGAGTGACAAGCAAAAAGCAGAATTTCATAGCTCGAAAGAATGTAATTTTGCAATCGCGACAGAAGAAGGTCGCTTCAGGGTATCTGCTTTTTGGCAGCGGGATCGCGCTGGTATGGTTATTCGCCGAATCGTTACTCAAATCCCTGACGTAGCTGATTTAGGGCTACCTTCAACACTTACTGATGTGATAATGGCTAAACGTGGCTTAGTGTTGTTTGTAGGTGGTACAGGCACGGGTAAGTCTACCTCACTCGCTGCATTACTTGGTTATCGTAATCGTAATCAACGTGGGCACATTCTTACAATAGAAGATCCGATTGAATTTGTGCATGAGCATCGTAAAAGCATTATCACTCAGCGAGAAGTGGGTCTTGATACAGAAAGCTTTGAATCAGCTTTAAAAAGCTCTTTACGCCAAGCACCTGACGTTATTTTAATTGGTGAAATACGTTCGCAAGAAACAATGGAATACGCATTAAGCTTTGCTGAAACAGGTCATTTGTGTGTTGCTACATTGCATGCAAACAATGCTAACCAAGCAATTGACCGTATTATGCACTTAGTGCCTAAAGAAAAACACGATAAGTTAAAATATGATCTGTCGTTAAATTTACGCGCCATTATTGCTCAGCAGCTAGTGCCAACAGCTGATGGTAACTCGCGTGTAGCTGCAATTGAAATCTTATTAAATACGCCAATCATCGGCGAGTTAATTAAAAAAGGTGATATAGGCGGTATTAAAGAGGCGATGGCAAAAGCCAAGGATATGGGCATGCAAACCTTTGACCAAGCCTTGTTTGAACTTTATAAGCAACAGCGTATCAATTACGCTGATGCTTTGCATCACGCCGATTCACCAAATGATTTACGCTTGATGATTAAACTTAGAAATAACGAACAGCAAGGAGCTGGTTTTCTACAAGGTGTGACAATCGACGGGTTAGATCAAAAAGGTTCATAGTATGATCAATAACATTAAATGGTTATTCTTTACGGCACTTATATTTTTATTGAGTATGCCATTTAGTGTTAGTGCATTGCGCGATGATGTAGCGATTTCTGAGGCAATAAAGAACTTTAAAACTACGGATAATAACGTTGTAATTTATATTCGCGATGATGTCTATCATGATTACATGCGCTTTTTAAATGGTCGAAAAGTCCAAGATATCAATGATTTTAGTGGGCAATTTATTCGTCGAGACGTTGTTGATATGATTCTTGCTCAACAAGCTCTGTTACTTGGTGGATTTAATAAACAATTTAGTTATCAAATTGGCAAAGTCAACTTTAGAAACACTAAATTATTGGAGCAAGGTGAATTATTACTTAGTTTTGATAGTTACTGGAGTCAGGACGCTAATGCTCTGAGTGATAAAGTGTTTATTAGCGATCCAGTGATACGTAAAGGAGAGTATTTTTCGGGGGTGTTTACATCACCAAGTAATCGTAAAGTATTTGAAATAAAACACCTATCTGATTTTAGTCAATTAACAAGTGTATCAACACCGCGTTGGCGTACTGATTGGGATACTTTATCCGCTTTGCCTTTAAAAAGTTTAACGCGTGAAGATGAATGGTTAAGCCAAGTTAGAATGGTGTCAATGCAATGGATTGATTTTATGCTAATGCCACTAATGCCTGAAATAAATAATCACTATATACTTGAAAATATTAATTTAAAAGCCGTCCCCAAGGTGCTGATGTTACTAGATGATAGTCGCCATTATGTAGTTTCAAAACTTCATCCTGATGGCAAGCGGGCTTATAAATCACTTCAACAAGGCTTGCAATTATTACGTCAACAAGGGCTAATTGAAAAAGCTTATCGTCAAGCTGGTTTTATTCCAGATTTGACTGATAAGCTTATTATAAATTTACCCGTTAGCCATAAGCCTGCTCAAAGTAGCTCTCTAAAATAATAACCGCAGACATATTATCCACGTTACCTTTACCTAAGCTGCGGTAGCCGCCTTGTTCAAATAGACGTGCTTTTGCATCAGCGGTCGTTAAACGCTCATCCTGAGTCTCTACAGGTAGTCCATAATGGTTATGCAAACGGTTAGCGAACTTTTTGGCTTTAAAAGTGACTTCTTGATTGGTTCCGTCCATATTTAACGGTAAACCAACGACAAGTAAATCAGGTTGCCACTCATCTACATGCTTTTTAATAAAGTCCCAATTTGGAATACCATCTTTGGCTTTAATTGCTGTCAGGCTCGTTGCAGTACCGGTTAGTTCTTGGCCGATAGCAACACCAATGCTGGTGGTGCCAAAATCAAAACCCATAACGGTACGTTCGCCTTTGGGTTTGAGTTGTTTTTTACTCATGTTGTCTCTATGAAATTAAAGCCCAAATAAGGGCTTGTTATGCGTGGCCTGCTTCAGAGCTTAGTTGGCTAATATCAAAGCCGAGCGTTGCAACAGCTTTTTCCCAGCGTTGTTCTATGGGAGTATTAAAAATAATATCAGGGTCAGCTTTTATAATTAGCCATGAGTTCTCAAGCAATTCTTTTTCAAGTTGTCCTTGTTCCCAGCCGGAGTAACCTAACGTAATAATAAACTGCTCTGGTGCGTCAGGAGTTGTTAGGCTTGCGAGCACGTCTTTTGATGTTGTGATCATTATATCGCTGCTAAGCTCTTGGCTTGCAGCATACCCAGGTGTGGGTGAGTGCAATACAAAACCACGATCGGTTTTTACAGGTCCGCCAGCAAAAACAGCAACGCTTGCAGCGTGTGTAGACTTATCGTTATCAATTTCAATTTTATCGAGTAAGTCCCCAACCGTTATATTAATAGGCTGGTTGATCACCAGCCCCATCGCCCCGTCTTCATTGTGCTCACAAATGTACGCAACAGCACGTTTAAAAAAAGGGTCTTGCATTGATGGCATAGCGATTAAAAAATGATTTTCTAATGATTGCATAACGATACCCCTTTAGTATGTTGAAAATTAAGTATGGCTCAGTTTTCTCTCTATCGCATCAAATAAGCGCCCTGTGATTGAAATATCATAGGCTGCTTCAATTTCTTTTACGCACGTAGGAGCAGTAACGTTTATTTCAGTTAACTTATCGCCAATAATATCTAAACCAACAAAAATAAGTCCTTTCGCTTTTAATGTTGGCGCAACTGCTTCGGCAATTTTGCGATCTGAGTCACTAATTGGGCGAGCTTCACCGCGGCCACCAACAGCTAAGTTACCACGTGTTTCACCATTTTGTGGGATACGAGCAAGGCAATATGGAATAACTTCACCATCGACTACAAGTACACGTTTATCACCTTGCTTAATTTCAGGGATATAATTTTGCGCCATTGCAAAGCGGCTACCGTGTTCTGTAAGTGTTTCGCAAATTACGCCAATGTTGGCATCATTTTCAGTCACGCGGAAAATAGATGCGCCACCCATACCATCTAAAGGCTTTAGAATAATGTCTTTATGCTCAGTCAAAAATGCACGAATTTGGTGCTTGCAACGTGTAACTAAAGTGTCAGGGGTATGCTCACTAAACCAGGCGGTGAATAACTTTTCGTTTGCATCACGTAGGCTTTGTGGCTTATTAATAATAAGTGTACCTTCAAGTTCAGCACGTTCTAAGATATAAGTTGCGTAAATGTATTCAGTATCAAATGGTGGATCTTTACGCATTAAAATAACATCTAAATCAGCTAGGGCAATAGTGGCCTTTTCTTCAAGCTCATACCAATGGTTTTCATCATCAAATACGGTTGCTTTAGCTGCGGTTGCATAGGCTTTGCCTTTACGTAATGAAAGATCGTTCATTTCCATGTAATAAATGTCATAACCACGGCTTTGGGCTTGCATCATCATTGCAAATCCGGTGTCTTTTTTGATGTTAAATCCGCTGATCGGATCTGAAATTATACCTAACTTAATTGCCATGTTCGCTTGCCTTACTGAATATGTTGCTATTGATATGAGGGTAGTTCTACTAATTTCAATTAGCTAAATCGCCAAATTGTAGCTGTAATGCACTTAAGACCGTTAAAGCGGCAGTTTCTGTTCGTAACACGCGAGGACCAATCCGAATATCAACAAATTTTTGTTGTTTGGTTTGGGCTATTTCATCATCAGTAAAGCCACCTTCAGGGCCTACTAAAAAGCGTACGCCGCTACTAGGCACTGTAATTGTTTTAATGCTGTGCTCTGCGCGAGGGTGTAAAGTAAGTTTTATTTCGTTGCTACTTTGCACAAGCCAATCGCTAATATCAATAGGTGGGTGGATAGTGGTAATACGGTTACGGCCAGATTGCTCTGCTGCAGCAATGGCTATTTTTTGCCATTGTAAGTGTTTTTTTGCTAGTCGTTCAGGGCTTAATTTAACACCGCAGCGCTGGCTAAAAATAGGGGTGATTTCAGTGATCCCTAACTCTACAGATTTTTGAATGGTAAAGTCCATTTTATCGCCTCGAGAAATTCCTTGGCCTAAATGGATGTTCAATGGTGACTCTACATCTTTGTCATGAAACTCTAGCGGCATTGCAACCACTGTTTTTTTACCCACTTCAATAAGCTCACAAAGGTATTCACCACCTAAGCCATTAAACAGCGATATACGCTCACCTACTTTCATGCGTAATACTCGACCAATGTGGCCTGCGGCATCGTCGTCTAAAGTAAGAGGAGTTGAAATAACTATGTCGCTTGCTTGATAAATATGAGGAACTCGCATGATGACCTTTAACAGAATGGGTTAATGGCGTTATGGTATGTAAGTCACCACTTAGGTGCAAATATTTATTGCGGCGTGACTGTAATTAGTTATTTAGCTTTTCGTATAATTTGGCTAAATCTTGAGGGGTTTCCGCTATTTCAGTTTGGCAAGAAAGGTGGTTGTTTTGTGCTTCGTCAGTGACGGGCTCAAAGTGGTAACCTCCTTCTTTTTCTGAGACTAAAAAACGAATTGAGTGTAACGAGTTAAATATAAAGCGTTGCTTTTCATCGGCGAGCAAATAGTCAGTTTGGTTAAATAATACCCCTGCAATATCGTGATGCTCATGCAGATAACTGGCAAGTTCTGATACGCTAATTTCATTATTAAAATCGCAATAGCAATAGTCTTTGATTAGTTCATCAAACATCAGCTTTACTAAGTGACGAGTATTAGCACCTGCGATAACTAATGTGCTTGGGACCTTTGCGTTTGGTTTGGCAAAATAAGACTCAGTAAATTGCCGACTGAATTCACTATCGTTATCTATCAGTAGATAATTCTTTACTTCAAACGGCATAGGGCCCCACATATTTTGGAACTTTTCATGGCTAAATTGAAAACATACTTATTAGTAAATAGCCTATAGCGCTGAAAACAGCAAATTCAATACAAGCAATTCCAATGTTATCTTGATGATCAATTTCAAGTGCCGTATCAATATTTGGCAATGAAATAAATTTAATGATACTAGTTAGTAGATACAGTAATAACCACATAGTGCCGCAATGTAAAGCTAATGTGAATAAATTCTCTACCATTTTACCGCTATGAAACGTTGCACTTGCTAAACCTGCATAGACGGCTAAAGCAAGACCAATAGATTTACCCGCATAACGAATCCCAATTGATGTGTTTTCTAAATTAAAGTTACTTTGCAGCGATGCGCCTTGATTTGCGTGAGCAAAACGATATTCACGTATTTTGCTATCTAACGCAAAAATGCCCTGTAATAAAAAGAAGCTAACAAACACAATAAGTAAACTGCTATACCCTTGAGTATGTGACCAACTGTATAAGCCTAATGTGATAATACAATTAGCCAATAACATACCTGAATCAACCAAAGCAGCGCAGACGTTTTGTTTTAATATGGCTGCTTCTTCATTAAATCTATGGAGAATCCATTTTCGGTGAATTAAGTGCCCTAATTTAATAAACGCAAATAATAATACGACTAAAAAGACAACTTTTAATGGGTTGGATTGTGCTGCACTGAGGCTAATTTCATCGAATAAAAAAGCAATGGTTGTAATTACGACCGTAATTTCAGATGCAAAGCTGATCCCCATTGCAAAGTTGTCATGTTGGGCAAGCTCTTCTTTGAGCGCTTGTTTCGCTTTGAGCTGACTTACGATGCGCAGGAAAATAACGGTTAAACAAATAACGATAAAACTAATAGCAATCGCGAGTAAACTAGTGTTAGATAAAGACAAATATGACATGTAAAACCTTAGTTGGTTATTATTATGTGATTCATTTTAGTACGGTTATGGCTTAGATAAAAGAGAGTATTTGATGACACTTGGCAAGCAACTCCCAACACCACTTTACACCCTCGGTAGCGAGCGCTTTTTTGAGCTATATCCAGAACAGGCACCGAATGAGTTAATTATTAACTTACTGGGATTGAGTGACTTTGCCTGGCGTGCTCTACAGTCACAACCAGCGTTAAGTGATATGTTAATTAACGACGCAGAAATGGCGTTGCGTGATGCACCAAATCCATTTCAAGATTTAATACTAAGCGACGTTGATGAGGCGCAGTGTCATCGAATATTACGCCATTACCGTGAGCGCTATTGGTTAAAAGTAGCCTGCTTAGATTTATGTTATAAAAATGAGATTGCCGATAGTATAGGTTATATTTCTAAGTTAGCCGATGAACTCATCAACAGTGCTAATAATTGGGCGTTTACGCAAGTATCTCAAGTCAATGGTAAACCCTTAGATGAACAGCAGCAGCCGCTGGCCATGATGGTTTTGGGAATGGGTAAACTAGGTGGACAAGAGCTTAATTATTCATCAGATATTGACTTAATATTCTCTTATCCACGCAGTGTTAAAACCCAAGGTGGGCGACGTTCTTTAGAGGCGCAGGTTTTTTATAATAAAGTTGCACAAAAACTGATTGCAGCACTTAATCAAACAACGTTAGATGGGCAAGTATTTAGAGTGGATATGCGCTTACGCCCGTTTGGTGAAAGTGGTCCTTTGGTAATGAGTTTTAATGCCATAGAAGACTACTACCAAGAACAAGGGCGTGAATGGGAGCGCTATGCGATGCTAAAAGGTCGCTTGATTGGCCCTCAAACTCGTTATAGCGATGAGTTTTATCAACTACTCAAGCCGTTCGTGTATCGTCGTTATATTGATTTTTCAGTGATTGAATCACTAAGAAAAATGAAGCAAATGATAGCGCAAGAGGTACGCCGCAAACGATTAACTAATAATATTAAATTAGGAGCGGGTGGTATACGCGAGGTTGAATTTGTAGTGCAGGCACTACAAATGGTGCGTGGTGGTCGTGATGCAAATTTACAAACCCAATCATTGTTAAAAGCACTAAAGCAACTGAATCAAATAAAAGTTATCGGCGAAGCTGAGGCTAAATTATTAGAGCGTAACTATTTAATACTTAGGCGTATTGAGCAGTACTTGCAGATATTCAGTGATCAACAAACGCAAACACTACCCGATGACGAGCTTAATCAATCGCGTTTAAATTATCTACTTAATCAAGTTGATTTTAGCCATTGCTTAGTCTTTATTGAAAAAATAATGGCGGGCATTCACAGTGAATTTGAATATGTCATTGGTTATGAGAGTGAGCCTGTTGATCCTTGTGAAGGGGCGTTTGTTAGCGCGTGGGAACATACAGATATTAGTGTGCTTAGCGAACCTAATGAAGATTGGCAAAGTGCGCTTGATGATTTTAAATCACGATTAACCAAAACAAAGATAGGTACGCGTGGGCGTGATATTTTAGATAAATTAATGCCACTTTTACTTAAGCAACTTACTAACGAAAAAGCCAGTGGCGCTGTATTTGGTATGATTTGCCAAGTATTAAATAAGGTGATTTCTCGAACCGCTTATTTAGAGCTGTTGTATGAAAATCCAGGTGCACTAAAGCAACTCGTTTTACTATGCTGTCATAGTAAATGGATTGGCGAGCATATTTCACGTTATCCAATTTTGCTTGATGAGTTAATTGACCCAGCAGTGTTGTATAAGCCAACGCCTTTATCTGCTTACAAGGATGAAATTCGACAGTACTTTTTACGTATAGACAGTGCTGATTTAGAATTACAGATGGAAGCATTGCGACAATTCAAACAAACTCACCAATTACGAATTGCTGCAGCTGATGCAACGGGTGTCTTAGATGTGATGAAAGTCAGCGATCATTTAACAGCACTTGCAGAAGCGATTGTTGAGCAAGCAGTAAATATTGCATGGCATCAAATGGCACAACGCTTTGGTATACCACCAAATACAGATGACGAAAATAAAGGCTTTGCGGTAATCGCGTATGGTAAAACGGGTGGTTTTGAAGTGGGCTATGATTCAGACTTGGATTTAGTCTTTGTGCATAATCATGACGGGACAGATCAAACAAGCGGAAGCAAAGCTATCGATTCTCGTCAATTTTATTTAAAACTAGCACAGCGCTTATTACACTTATTTAATACACGTACAGCATCGGGGATTTTATATGAACTAGATACCCGATTGCGCCCTGAGGGTGCTTCAGGGTTAATGGCAATCAATCTAGAGAGTTTTAATCATTACCAGCAAACTCAAGCGTGGACGTGGGAGCATCAGGCTTTGGTGCGTTCTCGCATGATTTTAGGGCAAAGTGAGTTACAACAACGTTTTGCACAGATTAGATTAGGTATTTTATGCGATCAAAGAGAACCACAAAAGCTAAAAGATGATGTAATCAACATGCGAGAAAAGATGCGCACGCATTTGGCTAAAGGTGATAGTGAGCTGTTTGATTTAAAGCAAGATGCTGGGGGGATGGCTGATATTGAGTTTATCACTCAATATTTGGTGCTCAGTAATGCCCATACATTTGAACAACTGACTACTTATTCGGACAATGTAAGAATTTTAACGGATGCCGCACGCCTTGGGTGTATTAGCAATGACACAAAAGAAGGGCTTATTGCAGCCTATATTGACTATCGTTCGTGCTACCACGTATTAAGCTTAGATCAACGAGGGCGATGTGTCACAAGAGATGAGTTTGCCACACATATTTCGTTTGTTACTCGTACGTGGCAGCAGATATTTCAACTAGCTCTTTAGGCGCCTACAGTTTTGACGTACATATTCAGAGGGCAGTTCGGTGATCACCGCTGCTCGCTGTCTATAACAAAAAAAAGTATACACTTCGTTTTCAAAATCATCGTTAATGGCGCGACCAACCTGATATAACGTCGAGTTGAAATTACTATCAACACGAAAATGATCTTTAACAACATAATCTTTGCTTAAATACCAATACAGCACGATATCTTCGCTGCGAGCATAGTCAGAAAGCACTTTTCTTAATGTTGAGCCGTTTTCAAAGCGACGTGCAGTTACAGCTCCTGACCAGCTAGGTGAAGAGGGATCAACCACTTTTGCACGATCAGTTAATACTTCATCAATCCCCATTTCAGGCGTTGGCAAAGTAAGTACGTATTTGTCACGTTCATTACTTTTATTTACCTGATTACGTAAAGATGCATAAAAGCGTGATAAACCTTGAGCTGCAGCATTTTGTGTCTCTTTTATATCGACAACTGGACCATGACCAAATAAAAAATAGATAGCTGCAGCTATTAAAATAACAGCTAATGATAAATGCTTAACCCAAAACCACATGGCTAATACCCTTGTATTGATATTTGTTTATAAAAGCATATTAACGAGAAATTGTCACTTGTAATAAGAGGGCGCGTTAATATCTGGGCGTGTTTTAAATCGTCGGTGTAACCACATATATTGTTCTGGAGCGGCATTTACAGCTTGTTCAATGCGTTGGTTAACACGCGTTACATCTGTTTTATCATCACTACTGGGAAAATTATCTAAAGCAGGAAGTACTTCTAAGTGATATTTACCATGTTTATCACGACGACTGATTAAACTGACTGTTTCACAATTTTTGCTTGCAGCAAATAGGAGTGTACCCGTGGTAGTGGCGGCTTCTGAGACTGCAAAAAAAGGAGCGAACTCACAGCGATTTCGACCATAGTCTTGATCGGGTAAATAGTAACAAACCTTTTTGTTTTTGAGTGCTTTTAAAAGACCTTTCACATCACGTTTGCCGATTAAATATTCGTTTGAACGTAATCGGCCACGGGTCATAAAAAATTCCATCAACGGATTATTGTGAGGGCGATAAAAGCCAACGCCTTGATGATGAATTCCCATTACACGACTCGCCATTTCAAGATGCAAAATGTGTGGTACCAGTAATAATACACCTTTCCCGGATTGTTGAATTTGGTCAAAATGTTCAAGGCCTTTTACTGAGCCATAAACACGCTTAATACGCCAATTTGGCCACCACCACGCCATGCCTGTTTCAAGTGTTGCAATGCCAGTGTTTTCCATATTCTTTTTAACCAGAGCTTGTTGCTCTGTATCGGGCATGTCAGGAAAACATAGCTTAATATTGACCTCTGCAATATGGCGGCGTCTTTTCATCGTCCGATATACTAAACGGCCAAGTTGTTTCCCTAACCAAAGCTGAAATTTAAAAGGTAACCAAGATATAGCGTATAAAAAAAACACGCCAATCCAAGTCAGCCAATAACGCGGGCTTAAAAAAGATAATTTAAATGCAGATGTGTTGACCACGAAAGTATCTCAAATCGAAAAGAAGCTAGTTTAACTGTATGAATGTAAAAATACAAAAAAGCCAGCAAGTTGCTGGCTTTTGAAGTATTTATCAATCATTACCTAAACGAAGGGATTAGATTGCTTTTAAACCTTTGTTGATCGCTTGTAAATCGTTGCTTGTTAACGTACCAGCGGCTTGTTTTAAGCGCAGTGTTGATACGACATAACGATAGCGTACATCAGCAAGATTACGTTTAGCGTTGAACAGGTTTTGCGTACTGTTTAATACATCAACAATGGTACGCGTGCCTACTTCAAAACCAGCTTCAGTGGCTTT
Source organism: Pseudoalteromonas neustonica (assembly GCF_001653135.1). Classification (GTDB taxonomy): domain Bacteria; phylum Pseudomonadota; class Gammaproteobacteria; order Enterobacterales; family Alteromonadaceae; genus Pseudoalteromonas; species Pseudoalteromonas neustonica. The sequence continues at coordinate 114,792 of NZ_BDDS01000008.1, read as the reverse complement.
TAATGCACTTTCTGCTGATACAACGGCTTGTTCAAGGGCTTTAAACGTCGCAATATCAGAAACCACTTGGTTATAGGATGTGATTACTGAACGAGTTACGCCGCGTAAGCTAGATTCTAAATCTTGGCTCGCTGATACATAAAAAGCACGGGCTTGCTCAGTTGCCGCCAATGTAGCACCGCCTGAGTAAATCGGAACGTTAAAGTTCAAACCAACAGTTGTGCTATCGCCACGTGGTTTCATATGGTTACGGTTTGAATCACTAAGCGTATCACCATAGCTGGCTTTTAAAGTCAGCGTTGGATAATGACCAGCTTGCGCTAAATCAATTTGATCCTTTGCAATATCAACGGTTACTTTTGCAACTTGAAGGTTCAAGTTGTTTTCTTTTGCGACTTCAATAAAATCAACCGATTTCTTGCTTGGGGTAACCGTCGAAAAAGTTTCAGTGTTCAAAGTATCAAGTTTAGCGTGGTATTTACCTGTGATTTCACGTAGTAATTCTCGGGCTGTTTCAACACCGTTTTGAGCAACAATTTCACGAGCAACTGAATTATCAAATTGTGCTTGGGCTTCATGAACTTCAGTAATAGCTGTTAAACCAACAGCGTAGCGTTGTTTTGTTTGCTCAAGTTGACGTTCAATTGCACGCTTTTCAGATTTTACGAACTCTAGGTTATCAATAGCACTTAATACATTAAAGTAGCCATCAGCAACACGGACAATCAGGTCTTGCTGAGCAAAGTCGTATTGTGCATTTGCTTGTAATGCTTGCTTATCTGCAATGCCTAAAGAGTTCCAAGCACCTAAATCGAACAGCGTTTGGTTTAAGCTTAAGCCTCGGGTGAATGAGTCTGAATCACCTTTTAATTTTTCATAGCCAGTCAAGTCAGAACCATCATAAGAAGTACTATCGCTTTTGCTATAACCCATGCTAAAGCCGATTTGAGGTAATAAAGCGCTCATAGCACGGTCACTGTTATAAGATTGCGCGTCCGCTTGGGCTTTTGCCTTTAATACAGTTGGATCGTTAACCGTGGCAATCTCGTAAACTTGAATTAAATTTTCAGCATTTGATGCTGTAGCAGTTAATGCGCATGATAAACCGATCAGCGCAGCAAGAATGTTCTTTTTCATTATTCGTTCAGTCCTTAGACAATTTGCATACTAAAAGCATGGTAACCTGTTTTAGCAAATAACAAAAAAAAAATTGCATAAAACACCGTGATCAAATGTAACAGAATATAATTATTTGTATGCACAGTATAATGATTTATTTTGTTGTGCTTACTAATTTAAGGAAAGTAGAATATGGGCAAGCAACTTGCAAAATTTAGCAAACACGATGTTAAAGTCGCACCAATAGAGTCACTGTATAAAGGTTTTTTTAATATTAACTTGTATCAGTTTGAACATGCTCTCTTTGCCGGTGGTCAATCGGACACGATTCGTCGTGAAATACTAGAGCGTGGCGACGCCGTGGCTGTGCTACCTTATGATATTGCTTTAGATAGTATTTTATTAATAGAACAAATTCGAATCGGTGCAATTAAAAGTAAGCCATCGCCTTGGTTGTTAGAGTGTATAGCAGGAATGACGGATGGCAGCACTGATTACGAGAATGTCGCTAAGCGTGAAGCGTTTGAAGAGGCAGGGTTAGAGCTTACTGAATTAGAGTTTATGTTGTCCTACCTTTCAAGTCCCGGAGGTTCCACTGAACGTTTGTATCTATATTTAGCTAAAACCGATTTGAGCCAGCTTAACAGTGGGATTTATGGACTTGAGACCGAAGGTGAGGATATTAAAACCCACATAGTGAGTTTTACAGATGCGATGGCGCGTTTAAAAAGCGGTGAGATAGATAATGCTGCTACGGTTATTTCATTACAATGGCTTGCACTAAATCGCGAGCGTATAATAGCTGAATGCGTAAAATAACAGTTCATAGTGTTGAATAATCTAAAGTACATTTAAAATTGATTACGTTTAATTTCTAATTTAATGGCGGCAACTTGACAGCATTTGCAGTGAAACAACGATATATTCAAAATCTACCTAAATACCTTACGTTATGTGAGCACAATTACTTACGCGCTTTAAAACTATTACCTAGTGATAGGGAAGTCGGGAGTGCTCGGGACGTTCAGTTGGGCAATAATCAATTTACGATTAAAGTGGATGGTTGCGCAAAGTACACAATGGATATTTCAATCAGGCAATTAACAGGGATGCTAAAGGGGTTTAATCCACTCTTTTTAACTGTGCGCTTGTATCATGATGCGAAGGTCGCAGAAATAGTTCACCATGATTACCATCAAAGAATAAAGCCATCTTATGGTTACCCTAATCCACAAATGCACCAAAAAGATGAAAAGTACCAACTTAATGCATTTTTGTATGATTGGTTAGTTGCGTGTGTTGAAAGTGGCCGCGCAGTTCTCAACTGGGATGTAGATAATGGCTTGGTTTGATGAGGTTGCAAAGTTTAATACTCCCCAGTTACGTTTAGCCCATATCACCGACTGCCATTTATTTTGTGATATTGACGGTGAGTATTTTGCCGTGAATACCGCAAAGCATTTTTCTAGCGCGCTGACACATATGGCGCAGCAGCCTCTAGATGCTGTAATTTTTGGTGGCGACTTAACGCAAGACCACAGCTTTGAATCCTATTTATTATTTGCCCAGTTAATCGCTGATTCCCCTTTAACATGCCCCGTATTTTGGGTGCCAGGTAATCATGATGAAATAAGTTTAATGCAGCGTATTTCTGGTGGCCAAATAAAAAGTGCTAAACGTCTTATTGCTAGTGGCTTCGATATTTTGTTGGTTAACTCTAAAGGGCCTACGCCTGCAGGTTGGGTGAGTGAGCAACATATCAATGAACTCTCAGAGGTATTGGCAACATCGCAACAGCCTGCAGTGGTTTTTTGTCATCATAATCCATTGCCTATAAATGGTTATTTAGATAAACATATGCTAGAAAATGGCCCTCAATTACTCAATGTATTGCATAACAGTGGCCTAGTTAACCATTTGTTTCATGGTCATGTACATAACGATTATCAGTTTAAATTTAGAAGTGTTGATATTTTATCTACACCAGCCAGCTCGGTGCAATTTACTAAGCATAGTATTGATTGGCAGCAGCAAAATATGGGTGCTAGCTACCGTTTAATAACACTTGAAAGGCTAAATACAGCTGAACCACTGTGTGTGAAATCGGAGTTGATATGGCTCAACGAGTAATTTATATTCACGGTTTTAATAGCAGTGAAAAGTCATTTAAAGCTGTGCGCTTTGGTGAGTATATGGCACACTATGGCGTTGAATACTGCGTACCGCGGTTGAGTCATGAACCGTTTCACGCAATTATTCAAATCGAGCAACTACTAACGCCAAATACAGTGTTGTTAGGTAGCTCTTTAGGTGGTTTTTATGCCACTTATTTATCGCAAAAATATCAGCTGCCAGCTGTAGTGATCAATCCTGCAGTTACGCCTTTTTTATTGTTGAGTTCATTCTTAGGGTCAAATTATAATCCATATCAGGATACCCACTACGAACTAAATAAAAGTCATATTAGTGCGCTAAAGTCACTGTCTATTTCAGATTTACAACAGCCATCGCTACTGTACTTATTACAGCAGACAGGCGATGAAGTATTGGCGTTTCAACAGGCAGTTAAATATTATTCACAATGTAAGCAGCATATAGAGTTTGGAGGCGATCACAGTTTTGTTAACTTTGAGAGCACCTTTGCGAGCATTGTCGATTTTCTTAAAATCACGAAAAATAGCCAAGCATATAAAAGATAAAAACTATGAGTCAGCAAAATTATAACGCCGAAGCCATTGAAGTTTTAAATGGCTTAGAACCAGTAAAACGCCGTCCGGGCATGTATACCGATACTACTCGTCCTAACCATTTAGGGCAGGAAGTAATTGATAACAGTGTCGATGAAGCAATGGCCGGACACGCCACAAAAATTGACGTCATTCTGCATGAAGATAATTCTTTAGAAGTCAGTGATGATGGTCGTGGTATGCCAATTGATATTCACCCAGAAGAAGGTATTCCTGGGGTTGAGTTGATTTTCACTAAACTGCATGCGGGTGGTAAGTTTTCAAATAAAAATTACCAGTTTTCGGGTGGTTTACATGGTGTAGGTATTTCGGTAGTAAATGCACTCTCTACTCGCGTAGAAGTTGTTGTTCGACGTGATGCGCAGCAGTACATGATGGCATTTGAACATGGCGATAAAGTTGAAGACTTAAATATTATTGGTACTGTTGGTAAACGTAATACGGGAACCACAGTCCGATTTTGGCCAGATGCTAGCTATTTTGACTCGGCTAACTTTTCACTGACTAAATTGCATCACCTATTAAAAGCCAAAGCCGTACTTTGCCCAGGTTTGCGTATTAAATTTGTTAATAAACAAACTAAAGAAACCCAAGAGTGGTATTACGAAACTGGCTTAAAAGATTACTTAAATGAAGCCGTAAAAGGCTATGACGTTTTACCTAAAGACCCATTCACAGGTGTATTTTCAAGTTCAACCGAAGGAGCAGACTGGGCTGTAGTTTGGCTGCCGGATGGTGGCGAATCAATTGCTGAAAGTTACGTAAACCTAATACCAACAGCTCAAGGTGGTACGCATGTTAATGGTCTGCGCCAAGGTTTACTTGAAGCCATGCGTGAGTTCTGCGAATTCAGAAACTTACTACCGCGCGGAGTAAAGCTGACACCTGATGACATTTGGGAACGCTGTAGTTACGTTTTATCAGTGAAGATGCAAGATCCGCAATTTGCAGGTCAAACTAAAGAGAAGCTCTCATCGCGTTCATGTTCAGCGTTTGTATCTGGCGTAGTTAAAGACTCGTTTAGTTTATGGCTGAATGAACACACGGATACAGCAGAGCTGTTGTCAGAACTGTGTATTTCTAATGCCCAAAAACGCCTACGAGCAGCTAAAAAAGTAGTACGTAAACGTGTTACCGCAGGCCCCGCATTACCAGGGAAATTAACTGATTGTAGCGCTGCAGATAATGACCGAACTGAATTGTTTTTAGTGGAAGGTGACTCTGCTGGCGGCTCGGCTAAACAAGCACGTGATCGTGAGTTTCAGGCTATTATGCCGCTACGAGGTAAGATTTTAAATACGTGGGAAGTTGAGTCAGGACAAATTTTAGCATCACAAGAAGTGCATGATATTTCTGTCGCACTGGGCATTGATCCAGACTCAAGTGATTTATCAACTTTACGCTATAATAAAATTTGTATTCTAGCGGATGCCGATTCGGATGGTTTGCACATCGCAACTTTATTATGTGCGCTATTCGTACGTCATTTTACGACATTGGTAAAAGAAGGCCATGTGTACGTTGCTATGCCACCCTTGTTTAGAATTGATATAGGCAAAGACGTTTACTACGCGCTTGATGAAGATGAAAAATCAGGTATTTTAGCGCGCATAGAAGCCGAGAAAAAACGTGGTAAAGTTAACGTACAACGCTTCAAAGGATTGGGTGAAATGAACCCTTTGCAATTACGTGAAACGACCATGGATCCGAATACCCGCCGATTAGTGCAATTAACGCTTGAAGATGAGCAAGCGACCTTAGAAATGATGGACATGCTACTGGCTAAAAAGCGCTCATCAGATCGTCGCCAATGGTTAGAAGATCACGGTAATCGTGCCCAAGTATAAAAATCAGGAAGATTTATGATGCACATACAGCAAAGGAAAAACGCTATATTAGCTGTTTTGCAAAGTTTAATAGTGAGCTTTGTTGTATGTGGGTATTTGTTTTTAAATACCGTAAGTGCAAAAACTACCTTTGATGAACAGTGGTTAACCACGCAATTAGCCACTGCAGAGAAAAAAAGTATTCAAGACCCAACTCAAGCAATTACCTATCTTACGCAACTATTATCTAAACATGAAAATAATGTAACGGCGTTACAACGTTCAAAATTACAAATATATCTAGCAGAAAACTATCTGTTAAATGGTGAAATGACACCCGCAATTGAGCTCGAAAAGCAAGTTTCCGTTCATTTAGACTTATTAGATAATTTTACCCACATAGATTACTTACTTGTACAAGCGAATATTTATAATTCTATAGGCGATCCTAAAAATGCGTTAACCGCATTATTAGAGGCAAAGAATAAAGCTGAGCTATTTGGCGATGATGATTTGAAAGGTAATGTGTACAGCTCGTTAGCAAGTTATTATGTTTACAATCATGACGAAATTCGCGCGATTGACTATTTTTATAAAGCGTATGAACTAATCAGTCGTGGTGGCAATCAACTGAAGTTAGCTTATATAGAGTCAACTATGGCAAAATCATATGAGTTCTTGTTTGATTTTGAAAAAGCCATTGAGCTGCAAAATAAAGCGCTCGCTTACTTTTTAAAAAATGACCTATCGTTTGATATCATGGTGTCATATTTTCATTTAGCAAAAATTTATTTAAAGTTATCACGTAGTCAAGATGCCATTGATAATGCAAATAAAATGCTAAAAATAAACTATGAAGTGGCAAATCCTAGCTTTGACTATTACGCTTACATCATTATTGCAGAAGCTAACTTACAACTTGATAATTTAGACAAAGCAATCGATTACCTAAATTTGAGCAATGTATATTTTCATGAACTTGAAGATGTGCACAATATTATTAAGCATCTGTATATTCAAGCCGAGATTGAACTCAAAAAAAATAACTTAACTAACGCAAGTAGTACACTTGAAAAGGCGCGACAGCTACTTGCAAATATCCCTGTTGAAAATAGTGTGACATTAGAGTTGAAATTAGTTGCACTGCAAGCGCAATTAGCGATACAGCAAGGTAATTACCAACAAGCAGTTTCTTATCAGCAAGCTCATATAGAGCTCAGTGCACAATACTATAATCAAGTACGAGAATTATCTCGATCACGTCATAAAGTGCAATTTGATATAAAAAAGGTCGAGCTTGAAAAGCAACTTCTTGAAAAAAACAAAGAATTAAATGAGTTTGCTTTACAAGAAATAAAGCAACAACAAACACTTCAAAAAACAGCAATGTTAAGTGTGCTATTACTCTTTTTGGTGTTATTAATATTTACGTGGCGACAGTATCGTTTACGACGAAAATTTAGCTTGCTTGCAAACACTGATTTTTTAACCGGTGTAGCTAATAGACGTAAGATTATGGATTTAGCTGAATTACAGTGGTTACAGCTTAAATTAGATAATCAAAAATTTACACTTATCTGTTTTGATTTAGATCACTTTAAGAAAATTAATGATAACTATGGTCACCCGGCAGGCGACCTAGTTTTAAAGGCTGTAACTCAAATATCGCAGCGAGCTATTCGAGAAAGTGATTTTTTAGGGCGTATAGGCGGTGAAGAATTTCTAGTTGTATTGAATAATACAACATCAGTTGAAGCCACTGAAATAGCTTTCCGCATTAAAAGTGATATAGAGAAAGAGCATATAATTAGTGATGGTCAGATCATTAAAATAACGGCAAGTTTTGGCGTTGCACAAAAAAGTTCTGAATTAACTTCATTTAAAGATTTACTGAAAAAAGCAGACAAAGCCTTATATACTGCAAAAGAGCATGGCCGAAACAGGGTAGAAATCAATGAATAAATTACTAACATCATTACTCGCATTGAGTATGTTAAGTACACCATTAGCAGCAAAAAATATGCTAAAAGAGCTAAGTGTTGCTGACGGCTTTAAAATTAATATTTTTGCCCGCGACGTCGAAAATGCACGTCAGCTAGCAGTCTCCAAAAAAGGCATCGTGTATGTTGGCTCACGTAAAGCTGGCAATGTGTATGCGCTGATTGATCACAATAGCGATGGTGTTGCTGATAAACAAATACTGGTGGCCAGTGGCTTAACAATGCCATCAGGTTTAGCAATTAAAGATAATGATTTATATGTAGCAGAAGTGCACCGTATTATTCGCTTTAAGAATGTTGACACACAACTTAAAGCACCTAAATACGATGTAGTGTACGACGCATTACCAACTGAGCGCCATCATGGCTGGAAGTTTTTACGGTTTTCGCCATCGGGTGAGTTAATAATACCTGTGGGAGTCCCTTGTAATGTGTGTGCTGAAGATGAACGTTATGGGCGTATATTTTCTTTAGATATCAACACCAAACAAATGACAACATTAGCGCAAGGTGTTCGTAATTCTGTAGGGTTTGATTTTCATCCCAGTACACAAGCATTGTGGTTTAGTGATAATGGCCGAGATATGATGGGCGATGACATACCACCTGATGAGCTAAATCGGTTAACAAACGAAGGGGAGCATTTTGGTTTTCCTTACGTACATGCTGGTGCCATCTTAGATCCTGAATTTGGCAGAGATAAGAGTATTACTGAATATAGCCCGCCAGCATTGGCATTGGGGGCGCATGTAGCTCCTTTAGGGATTCACTTTTATAAAGGCAAGCAATTTCCTGCTGATTATAAGCAACAGCTTTTCGTGGCTGAGCATGGATCGTGGAACCGAAGTAAAAAATCTGGATATAAAGTGGCGCTTGCCACCATTGAGCAAGGACGTGTGGTAAAATACACGCCGTTTATTACGGGCTTTATGAAAAACGAAGAAACATTGGGTCGTCCGGTTGCTTTTGCAGAACTTGCCGATGGCAGCTTATTGATCTCCGATGATTATGCCAATGTGATCTACCGTGTAAGCTATAAAAAAAATTAGGTAGGCTTTGATGAGTGATACAGATACCTTGCTAATGCAAGGAATTGAACAACAAACAATGGGACGTTTTACCGAAGACGCCTATTTGAATTATTCCATGTATGTGATCATGGATAGAGCGTTGCCACATATTGGTGATGGCTTAAAACCAGTACAGCGTCGTATTATTTATGCGATGAGCGAACTTGGTCTTTCGTCTGCGGCTAAGTATAAAAAATCAGCGCGTACAGTCGGTGATGTGCTAGGTAAATACCATCCACATGGAGATAGTGCTTGTTACGAAGCCATGGTGTTAATGGCGCAGCCGTTCTCTTATCGTTATCCACTAGTGGATGGGCAAGGCAACTGGGGTGCAGCAGATGACCCTAAGTCTTTTGCCGCGATGCGTTACACAGAAGCACGATTATCTAAATTTGCAGAAGTATTACTTAAAGAGCTTGGTCAAGGCACCGTCGATTGGACGCCAAACTTTGATGGCACCATGGATGAGCCACAAGTATTGCCAGCGCGTTTACCGCATATTTTACTCAATGGCATTACAGGTATTGCAGTTGGTATGGCGACGGATATCCCGCCGCACAATGTGCGTGAAGTCGCCAGTGCATGTTGTTTATTACTAGATAAACCAAAAGCAGAACTTAACGAAATACTAGAGTTAGTTCACGCACCGGATTACCCAACTGAAGCGGAAATAATCACCCCCAAAGCTGATATTCAAAAAATTTATCAAACAGGTCGCGGCTCGATTAAAATGCGTGCGGTGTATACCGAAGAGCATGGCGATATTGTTATCACCGCGCTTCCGCATCAATGCTCAGGCGGTAAAGTTTTAGAGCAAATCGCAGCGCAAATGAATGCTAAAAAACTGCCTATGGTAGCTGATTTACGTGACGAATCTGATCACGAAAATCCAACGCGTATTGTGATTATTCCTCGCTCAAATCGCATTAAAGCAGAACCATTAATGGCTCACTTATTCGCCACAACCGATCTGGAAAAAAACTACCGCGTAAACTTAAATATGCTTGGCCTTGATGGTCGTCCGCAAGTCAAAGACTTGCGTACCATTTTGACTGAGTGGTTAGTGTTTCGCCGCGAAACAGTGCGTAGACGTTTACAGTATCGTTTGGATAAAGTGTTAGCGCGACTACATATTTTAGAAGGTTTATTAGCTGCCTTTTTAAATATTGATGAAGTAATTGAAATCATACGTGCTGAAGATAAACCAAAGCCAGTATTAATGGAACGCTTTGGTATTTCAGATATACAGGCTGAGGCAATATTAGAATTAAAACTTCGCCATTTAGCTAAATTAGAAGAGTTTAAAATTCGCGGTGAGCAAGATGAGCTCGCTAAAGAACGTGATAAGCTAGAGCTAACGCTTGGTTCTGATCGTCGTATGTCGACATTGCTGAAAAAAGAAATTCAAGAAGCGGCTGAGTTGTATGGTGATGATCGTCGTTCACCAGTAGTCGAGCGTTTAGAAGCGAAAGCATTAAGTGAAAAAGATTTAATACCATCAGAGTCGGTAACCGTTGTATTGTCTGAAAAAGGCTGGGCACGTGTTGGTAAAGGTCATGATCTGGATGTAGCAGGGCTCAGTTATCGTGCAGGTGATGAATACAAAGCCTCAGCACGGGGTAAGAGTAACCAACCATCAGTCTTTTTAGATTCTGCCGGACGAGCCTTTGCAACTGACGCACATAGCTTACCATCAGCACGAAGCCAAGGTGAGCCTATGACAGGGCGCTTTAATTTATCAGCCGGCGCAACGTTTGAACATGTGGTTATGGGGGAGGATAAGCAAGTACTGCTTATGGCCTCTGATGCTGGCTATGGATTTATCACCGATTTTGCTGACTTAGTCAGTAAGAACAAAAATGGTAAAGCGTTAGTGAGTGTACCAAAAGGCGGGCAGTTGCTTGAGCCGATTCGCGTTAATGATGTAGCCAGCGATTACTGCATGGCGATATCAAATGAAGGGCGTATGTTGTTATTCCCATTACGTGACTTACCAAAACTAGGTAAAGGTAAAGGTAACAAGATTATCTCCATCCCAAGTGCCAAGGTTCAAGCACGTGAAGAGTTTGTAAAAGTGCTTGCGGTGGTGCCAAATGGCACAAGTGTTACTTTACATGCTGGTAAGCGTAAATTGACGCTTAAGCCGAGCGATTTAGAGCATTATCATGGCGAACGTGGACGCAGGGGTAATAAATTACCTCGTGGATTACAGCGTGTTGATGAAGCCGTTGTTGAGCTTAACCCTGTTGAAGAGATAGATGTAGATACGAGCGATGAATAATCGCGTAACTACTTAATAAAACGGCCTGCATTTGCAGGCCGTTTTTGCTTGAGGTGATTGGAATAATTTAGGATACAGGCTAAAGTTTTATCAAGTGAGGGCATTAAAATTGAAACCGATTGGCTCGCTAGTTCGTTGAAATGAAATATGAAAATTAATTTAAGCTTACAAGTGTGCGCTTAACTCTCGTTTAGCGACTAAAATAACGATATAATGTGCTCTGAATTTTTGAGGAGAGTCTCTTTGTTAGCTTTTTTTCGTATAATAATCATGGCTTTATTTATTGTTTTTAGCTGTGTTTTAGGTTTGTTATTGTGCCTTGTAAAGCCATTTCATAGTAATAATGTACACATTATTTCTGGTTGGTTTGGTTCGATGGCCAGAATGCTTGGGGTGAATTTAGTGATCACTCGCCACCCAGACCTATTAAATAGCGGACCGGCGGTGTATGTGGCTAATCACCAAAATAACTATGATATCTTTACGTTACCCGCGGCGGTACCAAAAAGCTGTGTAAGTTTAGGTAAAAAAAGCCTGAAGTGGATCCCGTTTTTTGGGCAGCTATATTGGCTTTCTGGCAATATTTTAATCGATAGAAGTAATCGCTCAAAGGCTGCCGGTACTATCTCTAAATCAGCTGACAAAATAAAGCAGCAACGTCTATCTGTATGGATGTTTCCTGAAGGAACGCGTAGCTATGGGCGTGGCTTATTACCATTTAAAACAGGTGCATTTCATACTGCATTAAACGCCGAAGTGCCGATTGTGCCTGTCTGTATGAGTACAACTGATAAAACCATTAAGCTAAATCGTTGGGACAATGGTACAATCTATATAGACATGCTAGCGCCGGTGCACCTCGATAAAACTATTGGGGCACGTGAACACGCAACACGTATTCACTCTATAATGGCTGCTAGAATAACTGAATTAGATGCTCAAGTGAGAGAAAAGTAATGGAAAATTGGCGTGAAATTAGTGAAGACATTGTAACTTCGTTACTAGAAGACGGATCAGATCCAGAGATCCTTTATGAAGTTGAGCATCACTTTGTATGCGAAGATTTTGTAAAGCTTGAGCAAGCAGCATTAGCCGCATTTAAACTTGGCTATGACGTTGAAGAGCCTGCGGAACTTGAGCTTGAAGACGGCAGCAAAATTTGGAGCTTTGATATTGTTGTTGAAGCAGAGCTAGATGTTGAAGTTATTATGGAAGACGTTGATAAACTAGCTAAATTAGCTGTAGATACCGACGTTGAGTACGATGGTTGGGGCACTTACTTTCAAGAGTAATGTGTAAATCACTAGGTCCTAGCCACTAGGACCTAGAACAATTTCCTATTGTTTAGTTAATAACGATTCTTGACCTCACCAGCTTATTAATACCTATTTCGTATTCTTTATCTTTGTTATAGACATTTGTATTGAATAGTTGATAATTAAAATCATCATTTAGCGAAATAAATTAATTCTTATATGCTCATTACCCTTCCTATTTCAGAACTTATTCCTGGTATGTTTGTTGACAGTGTTAGCAAGCAATTTGAGGGTATTGATAGCATTAAAATTAAAACCCGGGGTTTAGTTCGCGATAAATCGATTATTAAACGTTTGGTATCGGAAGGAGTACAGGAGTTACTCATTGATTTTACGCAAAGTAATGTCGGGGTTCCGAGTAAATATCAAGAAAAGCCAAAAGCAACACCCGTTACAAAGCCCACCTCCAAAACTCAAACAGACAAAATAAAAAAGATAATTACACTAGAGCAAGAGTTTGCAAAAGCTAGCACGAGTTATGAGCAGCATAATCGTAAACTACAAGGGTTATATGGCGATATAACGTCGGGTTTAAAAATGAATATTTCGCTGCTTGATGACATAGCAAAAGACATTGTTGCGTCAGTATTTCGTAATCACAATGCGATGACAATTTTAACGCGCATTAAAGATAAGCATATGTATAACTGGCAGCACATGATTAATTGCGCCATTTTTGTCACTGTGTTTGCAAAATACCTAGGGTACAAAGAATCAGTAGTACATGAGCTGGCTATGGGGGCTTTACTGCATGACTTAGGTCAAGCAAAGCTACCACAAGGGATATTCTCAAAGTCCGAAGATGTTAATAAGCTTGAAATGCAGGCAATTAAAAAGCATGTAGCACAAAGCTTAGGGCTTGTTAAGGGGGAGAAGGGTATTACTCCATTGATGCTAGATATGATAGTAAATCATCATGAGCGTTTGGATGGTAGCGGCTATCCGCGTGGTATAGAAGGAGAGAAACTTAGTCGACCTGCTAGGATCATGGCAATTGTGGATGTATACGATGCAATGACATCCGATCGGCCGCACCAAATTGGTGATGAGCCAATAAATGCATTACGTCATTTGTTAAGTAATAAATTGTTGTTTGATAATGAGTTAGTACAGCGATTCATCAAGTGTTTAGGTATCTATCCAGTCGGTACTATTGTTAAATTAACCAATGAACGTCTTGCTTTGGTCACAGAAGGAAACCATAAGAATCCAATTCAACCGAAAGTAAAAGTATTTTATAACGCTAAGCATAACCACCATGTCACATCAAAAGACATTGATTTAAATACGTCAGAGCAAGAGCTAAAGATACTCGCGAGTATCAAACCGCTAGATTATCAACTTAACTTGGCTCGTTTGTTAAAAGAGCATCTGGTGGTTTAACACCTTTTTTAGTGATGGATTTATCACAACGTCTTTTGGCTGATTGCTTGGCTGATAGTAATGCACCGCTAAAGCAACTACACATCAGCAATAACCATAATAATGTACCGTTTTCTGAATGCAGTGCAGCACAGCAGCAAAGTAATGCGACCATCGCCGTTAATATTGCTCCTAGCCAATAGTGGTTTACTGGATTATCACATTCACCCGCTTTAGTGCAGGCGCAGAAGTTAGCTTTGCAAAAACAGTAAACGCTAGCACCACAAAATGCTAATGCAGCAATAATTAATCCAATCTCCATAGCGATCATCCCCTCACTTGATATGTTTGCCAGTCTAAATGCGCTTAATTATCAAGTCAATCTAAATGATAACTAATTGCAAATGGTTTTGTTTTTCTCTCATCCGATGTGTTTTAAAAAGTTGTTACTTAGCTGTTAAATATTCGCTTAAATGTGTGTTTTTAACGCTTTGTTACAGTTTTTCGTAAAAAATTGATGTAGTGTATAAAAGTTTTGAATAGAGTAATTACTCATAATAACAACATACATGAGAACCCAAGCGTCGTGCTTGGTTAAGGACACATAATGAAACTTACAAAAACACTTATCGCGGCATCACTTGCTGTAATGTCGGCTGATAGCTTTGCGGCAGCTTTTCAACTTGCAGAACATAGTGCGTCAGGCCTTGGTCGGGCATATGCAGGTGAAGCGGCTATAGCTGAAGATGCGTCTGTAATTGCACGTAACCCTGCCTTGATGTCAGTATTTAAAGAAAAGCAGCTGAGTATAGCTGGTATTGCAGTCGTTCCAGATGTAAGCCTAGAGGGTACAGGGTCAAGTAATGCTGCTGTAAATCCAAATGCACTGAATGATAGTAGTATTGCTCCTAGTGCGTTTGTGCCTGCTGGTTATTTTTTAATGCCAATTAATGATAAGTTCGCGGTTGGTTTTGGCGCATTCTCAAACTTTGGTTTAGCGACTGAGTTTGATGAGAATTACCCTGCGGGTCAGCTTGCGGGTGAAACTGAGATCGTGACTGTAAACATGAATGTAAGTGGTTCATATAAGATCAATGATCAATTTAGTGTTGGTCTTGGCTTAAACTACATTTATGCTGATGCGAAAATTGTCCGAAACTTTGGTGCTAACCCATTTGGTTTACCTGCAGAGACTGAGGCAACTCACTTAGAAGGTGATGATGCTGGCTTTGGTTGGAATGTTGGTGCTATGTATCAGTTAGATGAAAATAGCCGTTTTGGTTTTAACTATCGCAGTGAAACCGATATCACCTTTGATGGTGAGTTTTCAAGTGAGTTGCCGCCAACAATGGGTGGCACGAGTGGGGCTAGTCTTCCAGGCAGCGTAGCAATAACGCTTCCTGCGATTGCAGAGTTTTCAGGTTCTCATCAATTAGATGATAAAACAGGTTTACATTATAGCGTTATGTGGACAGGTTGGAGTAGCTTTGACAAATTAGAAGCAGATGTTGAAGGTCGTGATCAGCCAGGTTTTTCTAAAGATGAAAACTTCTCAAATGCGATGCGTTACTCAATTGGTGGTGATTACCAGTTTAACAAGTCAGTATTATTACGCGCAGGTATAGCCTACGATGAATCACCAGCCGATAAAAATCATATGTCTATTTCAATCCCAGATACGGATCGTTTTTGGTACTCGTTTGGTGTGAATTACACGATGAGTGAGCAATCAAACTTAGATATTGGTATGAGTATCTTACGCGGCAAAACACAAAAATTTACTGAGAATGACAATATTGCTCAGCAATGGTCATTTGAATCAAATGGCCACGCATATTTATTTGGTGCGCAGTATAACTACACGTTTTAACTTAAATAACCGAACTTAGGTTAAGGTACTTACCAAGCTCCAGCTGGAGGTGGATGTATTATCCGAAGCTCGGTTAACTATTTAGTTAAAATAAATGAAAGGGCAGTTTTAGCTGCCTTTTTAAAATTGATAACCTAAGTGTATGCCCATTGTTCCTTCTATTTTATCTGTGTCTTTTTTTTCACAAAAAACAAAGCAATCACCGTCATCTTCTTTTACGCCTGCGCTTAAACCTATTACCCAGCTAGCACTATCAACACCTTGAAAGTAATAATTAAACTTGGCAACTAGATAACCATCTTCAGCAACAACAACTTGCTGGCCTAATGCAAGCCCGGCAGTAATATGCTCAGAGAGCGTGTATTCATAGCCTAACGAGTAACCTATAAGACCTGCTGAAGCAGATAACTTATGTGTGTCATCAATTGAGTATCTATATTTAACACCGGTATGACCACCAAACTCATAGAGCCCGACTCCAGTGGAAAACTTACCTTGTGCAAGTGCTGATTGTGACATTGAGGTTATAGCTAGTAGGGCTAAAGCGAGAGAGATTTTTTTCATTTTGGGATGGTTCCTGTGATTTATAATTATTTATCAGGCAGTATAGATGGCTGGACTTAAAACAGAAACAAAAACGCGAGCTAAAAAGCTCGCGTTTTCAAGTAGCTAATTGAAGTTTTATAAACTTTCAATTTTAGCTTTTTGCTCCAACAGTTTTGCTTTTGCATCAGAGAACTCAGCAAGCTTCTCGTTTTCTTTAGCTAAAACAGCTTCTGGTGCGTTGTTAACAAACTTTTCGTTAGCTAGTTTATTTTGCACTTGGGCTAGGCCTTTTTCAGCTTTTTCAAGTTGCTTAGCAATACGTGCAAGTTCGGCTTCAACATCGATTAGGCCGGCCATTGGGATCATGATCTCAAGGTTGCCAACATATGAAGTTGCACACGCAGGGGCTGTGTCTTTGTTATCAAGCAAAGTAAACTCTTCAATTTTAGCAAGTGATGCTAAAAATGATTTATTGTCTTCAATACGACGTACATCATCATTCGATGCATTAGCTAGTAATATTGATAACGGCTTACTTGGGCTGATATCCATTTCACCACGAATGTTACGAATGGCTAGAATGAATTGTTTAACCCACTCCAAATCATCCATTGCTTTAGCGTCAACGTTTGCGTCATTAAATAATGGGAAGGCTTGTACCATTATGCTGGTATTAGCTGTTTCAAGACCCGCTAATGGTGCAACACGTTGCCAGATAGTTTCAGTGATGTATGGCATCATTGGGTGCATCAAACGTAGCAAGCTTTCAAGCACGGTAATAAGCGTATGGCGCGTGCCACGTTGTTGCGCCTCGTTACCTTTAAACAATACCGGTTTAGTCAGTTCTAAATACCAATCGCAGAATTGGTTCCAAGTGAACTCATAAAGCGTATTAGCCGCTAAGTCAAAACGGTAGTTATCTAAGTGCTCAGTATACGTTTTAATCGTTGACTCAAATTGACCTAAGATCCAACGATCAGCGAGTGAGTATTCTTTCGCTGCGTCGTTTGCAAAACCACAGTCTTGCTCTTCTGTATTCATAAGTACATAACGGCTGGCGTTCCATAACTTATTACAGAAGTTGCGGTAACCTTCAAGGCGGTTCATATCCCAGTTGATATCACGACCAGTTGAAGCCATTGCCGCTAATGTAAAGCGCAGGGCATCAGTACCATGTGCTTCAATGCCATTATCGAACGTTTTACGGGTGTTTTTTTCTATTTTTGCAGCGACCTTTTCTTGCATCAAGTTACTGGTACGTTTAGTCACTAAACTCTCAAGGTCGATGCCGTCAATCATATCGATTGGATCTAGTACGTTACCTTTTGATTTTGACATTTTATCGCCATTTTCATCGCGAATAAGGCCAGTTACATACACCGTCTTAAAGGGGACTTGTGGTTTGCCATTTTCATCTTTAACAAAGTGCATCGTCATCATGATCATGCGAGCAACCCAGAAAAAGATGATGTCAAAACCAGTAACCAACACGTCAGACGGATGGAAGGTTTTTAAGTCATCGGTATTTTCAGGCCAGCCTTGGGTTGAGAATGTCCACAGTGCAGATGAGAACCAGGTATCAAGTACGTCGTCGTCTTGGCGAAGTGCAACGCCATCCGCGATGTTATTTTCACGGCGAACTTCTGCTTCATCACGGCCAACAAATACATTGCCTTCGTTATCATACCAAGCTGGAATACGGTGGCCCCACCAAAGTTGACGTGAAATACACCAATCTTGTACGTCGTTCATCCATGAGAAATACATGTTCTCATATTGCTGTGGTACAAATTTAATGTCGCCATTTTTAACCGCTTCTTTTGCAGGTTCTGCCAGTGGTGCAACACGTACATACCATTGATCGGTAAGCAATGGCTCAATCACCACGCCAGAGCGGTCGCCATAAGGTACAGTTAATGCGTGATCTTCAATTTTTTCAAGAAGACCAAGTTCTTCAAATTCAGCCACAATCGCTTTACGCGCATCGAAACGATCAAGCCCATGTAAGCGCTCAGGAATTGGTGCATCAAATTCAAGCTCTTTACCGTCAAAGGTGTAAGTTTCACCTTGGCTTAAAATTGCTGCATCTTTGTCGAAGATATTAATCATCGGCATTTGATGACGCTTACCTACTTCATTATCGTTAAAGTCATGAGCTGGTGTGATTTTTACACAACCCGTGCCTTTGTCTTTATCGGCATGTTCGTCAGCCACAATTTTAATACGGCGATTTACAATCGGTAATAAAATATCTTTGCCGATCAAATCTTGGTAGCGTTCGTCATCAGGGTTTACCGCAACACCTGAGTCACCTAGCATGGTTTCTGGACGTGTTGTTGCTACAACAATGTAGTCTTTACCGTCTGGTGTTTTTACGCCATCAGCCAATGGGTAACGTAAGTTCCACATGTGGCCTTTTTTGTCTTTGTTTTCAACTTCAAGATCAGAAATTGCCGTATGAAGCTTTGGATCCCAGTTTACTAGGCGCTTACCACGATAGATTAAATTTTCTTTGTGAAGACGTACGAAAACTTCTTTAACCGCGTCTGATAAACCATCGTCCATTGTAAAGCGCTCGCGATCCCAATCAACCGATGCGCCAAGACGACGAAGCTGTTTAGTGATCGTACCGCCAGATTGCTCTTTCCATTGCCAAATTTTATCGATGAAGGCTTCGCGACCTAAATCGTGGCGTGTTTTACCTTCTTCGGCAGCAAGCTTTCGCTCAACCAGCATTTGTGTAGCAATACCGGCGTGGTCAGTACCTACTTGCCATAATGTGTTGTTACCTTGCATGCGCTTATAGCGTGTTAAGGTGTCCATTATAGTGTCTTGGAATGCGTGGCCCATGTGTAAGCTACCGGTGACATTTGGCGGTGGGATCATAATTGAATATGCGTCACCTTTGCCTGATGGCTTAAAGTAGCCTTTTTCTTCCCAGTCTTGATAGAGTGACTGTTCAATATCTTGCGGATTGTAGGTTTTATCCATTACACAGAACCTTAAATAAGTACTTAAATGAGTTGGTTTGCTATTTTACCTTGGGCATCTTAGCGATTTATATCTTGCGTGGTGATGTTTGCACCGAGTTGGCGTAGCTTTTTAAAGCGCTCACGGGCGGCTTGTTTAGCTACAGATTCTACGGGTACAAAATCAAAAACTTGGTTAAACCGCCGAATAAAATCCGGAAGGTGTGCAGCCAAGTTTATTAAAACTTTACGATTTCCAACCGGTGGGGTTGTGCCTATTTCAACTGGCGCACCACCTTTTGGGCCTTCACCTTGAAGGTTATGTGGCACAAAACTGTCGGGGTCAAATGACCAAATCGTTTCATCAATGGCGTGGGCAGTATCGGCGTTATCTACAAAAATAAAAACACGCTGGCCAAGACGATACTGTTCAGCTGCAATATCAGCAGCTAAGCTAAAGTGATCATCAGCCTTCGCTTGCGATTCATCTTGTTGCTTTAGAACGAAAAACTGGGCGTTCATGTTCATAGTATCGGGACTTCCCATTGCATTGCATGTTATACGAGTTAGTACACATAAATCAGAGCAGGGATTTTGCCATAGAACGGGGTTTGCTTCAATTAATACACTGCGTTAGGTCTTAATAAAAAAGGCGCTAAAAAGCGCCTTTTTTAATGTTGGTATTAAACTAACTCATTAATCTTGTGCGGCTTCGCTTACACCAGCACGATTTAATAAGTATTGCGTTAGCATAGGGACCGGACGGCCTGTCGCCCCTTTATTTTTACCGCTGCGCCATGCTGTACCGGCTACATCTAAATGCGCCCAGTTATACTTTTTAGTAAATTTAGATAAGAAACACGCCGCAGTAATTGTGCCGGCTGCGCGTCCGCCCAAATTGGTAAAGTCAGCAAATGGGCTTTCAAGTTGATCTTGATAGTCATCCCACAGCGGTAGTTGCCAAGCACGGTCGCCACTTTGCTCAGATGCTTTAAGTAAGTCATGAGCAAGCGGGTTATGGTTTGATAGCAAACCCGTTGCATGTGCCCCAAGTGCAACAATACAGGCACCGGTTAAGGTCGCAACATCAATTACCGTTTCAGGTTCAAAGCGTTCAACATACGTCAGTGCGTCACATAACACTAAACGCCCTTCAGCATCGGTATTAAGTACTTCAACCGTTTGCCCTGACATAGTTGTTAAAATATCACCCGGGCGATAAGCATTTGAACTTGGCATATTTTCACAGCCAGCTAAAACACCAATAACGTTAATCGGTAACTGCATTTGTGCTAATGCGCGCATTGCACCAATAACACCAGCAGCGCCACCCATGTCGTATTTCATTTCATCCATGCCTTCGCCTGGTTTAAGCGAAATACCACCAGAGTCAAAGGTTAAGCCTTTACCTACTAGTACAATAGGGGCTTGTTCTTTTGCGCCGCCTTGGTAATTAATAATCGACATGACCGATTCGTTATC
This sequence comes from Pseudoalteromonas neustonica, assembly GCF_001653135.1. Classification (GTDB taxonomy): domain Bacteria; phylum Pseudomonadota; class Gammaproteobacteria; order Enterobacterales; family Alteromonadaceae; genus Pseudoalteromonas; species Pseudoalteromonas neustonica. The sequence goes on along the minus strand of NZ_BDDS01000008.1, from coordinate 94,204 downwards.
GCTACCACGGCCAACGGCTAAGTAAGAGTTCATACCTAGCTCAGCCATTTTTTCTTCACCGATAATATCAACAGTGATATTGTCAAAGTTAGTCGCAAGCTCTTGTGCTTGTTCACCTAAATAAGCTGGGTTACAGATATTTGGTGGCATGTTTGCTACATCTTTACAAAGCTTACTACCTGCTGCAATCGCTAAACCATGTTCAATTGCGCTTTCGCCAATTGTGAGCTCACGACGGGTTGGTACATTAAATACAATTTTACGCAGTGGGCGACGAGGGTCGCTTTTTTTACTTTTTAATTGATTAAACGTATACAGGCAATCTTGCGTTGTTTCTACGGCTTGGCGTACTTTCCAATAAGTATCACGACTTTTAACGTGTTGCTCTGTTAAAAAGCAAACTGCTTCCATCGACCCTGTTTCGTTAAGGGTATTAATGGTTTTAGAAATAATTTGTTTATATTGTTTATCATCAAGTTCACGCTCTTTACCACAGCCTACTAGTAGTATGCGCTCACTTAATACGTTAGGTACATGATGTAATAACAATACTTGTCCCGGTTTACCTTCAAGGTCACCACGACGTAATAAATTAGAGATATAACCATCGCTGATTTTATCGAGTTGCTCACCAATGGGGGATAAGCGACGTGGCTCATAAACGCCAACTACAATACATGCGCTACGTTGCTTTTCAGGACTACCACTTTTTACGCTAAATTCCATTGTCACTCCTAATTTTGAGTCATAGCTCCCTTTAATAAGGGCAATAAAATAAAAATCTAGTTATTGGTTTAATACTAGCTTATAAAGCCTGACTCATTATGTGTATTTGAACTTTATACTTTTGTCGCTATCAATACCACTAAAGCAACAATATATCGAGCTGCTAGGTATGATATTTAATGTTGATGACATATAATAACGAAGTAAAACGCTAAGTTTACTCACATTTTCTTACTATTGAAGTGAAACACGATGTTTAACAGGGGCGAGCATTGCTAATTTTCCGTTATTTGACCACTGAAGTTTTAAAGTCACAGGTCGCCGTATTCCTAACCTTAATGACTATCTTTTTATCGCAAAAGTTTGTAGGTATTTTAAGTGACGCCTCTGAAGGTGGAATTCCTGCCAAGTTAGTGTTGTCGATGATTGCATTAAAACTACCGCAACTTGCATCTTTAATCTTACCTTTGAGTATCTTTTTAGGGATTATTCTCGCGTATAGCCGTATTTATGCCGACAGCGAAATGACTGTACTTAAAGCGTGCGGTGTAAGCGAATGGTATGTGGTGCGCGTTACGCTAATTTCAAGCTTTGTCTTAGCGTTATTAGCGGGGGTACTCACATTGTATGTCGCGCCATGGGCGAGTGAGCAAGAATATCAACTGAAAGAGCAAGCTAAAGCAGATGCGGGTTTATCGGCACTGCGGGCTGGGCGTTTTCAGCAAACGGGTAATGAAAAAGCGGTTGTATTCATTCACAACATTGATAACGGTGGCAAAGAATTAAATAAAGTATTTGTAGCGCAACTACCAGACAGTAAAAAAGATAATTTAGCGCGTTTAGTGTATGCAGAGCGCGGTGTGGTGGTTGAACAAGAAAATGGGGAGCAACAATTGGTGCTCAGTGATGGTAAACGTTACGAAACCGATGGAAAAACGCCGGCTCTCAACCTAACTGAATTCGATGGCTATAGCGTACAAATACGCGGGCAAGAGATCGAACACCAACGCCGCAAACTAGAAGCCATACCAACTATTGATTTGATGGCTATGAATACCACAGAAGCAATAGCACAATGGCAATGGCGCATGGCTATCCCGCTTTCTATTCCGTTATTAACCTTACTTGCTGTTCCTTTAAGTGTAGTAAACCCTCGCCAAGGAAAGTTTGCTAAGTTAGTGCCAGCAATCAGTTTGTATTTAGGGTATTTTATTTTACTTAATGCGGCTAAATTTGCAGTAGAGGATGGCAAAATACCGCCATCAATTGGCCTGTGGTGGATCCACTTTACCGCATTATTTATCGGTGGCTTTTTGATTATAAAAGGGCGGCCTTTAGGTGCTTGGCTCAAAGCAATTGTTACTAAGCGGGAGTTAGGCGCATGATGAAAATGCTTGATTGGTACTTAGGCCGTAGCATTTTGCAAACCACGGGCTTTGCTTTAATGGTACTGGTTGGTATTAGCACGCTCATCAAATTCATTGAGCAGCTTAAGTCTGTAGGGCGCGGTAGTTACGATATTTCCAATGCGTTGTTATATACCTTATACAGCATGCCTGGTGACTTAGTGGTATTTTTCCCTATGGCCGCATTAATAGGTGGTTTAACTGGCTTAGGTGCACTGGCATCGAATAGTGAGCTGGTGGTTATGCAAGCAGCTGGTATGTCACGCTTGCAGATTATTGTCTCGGTGATGAAAACGGCAATATTTATGGCACTGTGCATGATGGCATTGGGTGAGTGGGGCGCACCGGCTGCACAACTTAAAGCTAAAGAAATGCGTAACCAAGCGATTTATGGTGGAGATGTATTTAATGCGCAGCAAGGCGTCTGGGCCAAAGATGGCAATAATTTTATTAATATAGAAGATGTTGATCAAAATGGCGTATTACATGGCGTGAACATGTATCACTTTGATAAATCATTGCAATTAACCCAAATAACAAAAGCTAATCAGGCCGTAGGGCGCAAAGATGGTTGGCTACTGCGTGATGTAAATAAAGTGCAGCTTGGCGAGCAGCAAATAACGACACTACAGCTAAAAGAAGAGTTTTACGAATCACAATTAACCGCTGAAAAACTCGGTGTAGTATCAGTAAAACCTGAGTCGTTATCGTTTACTGGTTTGTGGTCTTACTTGAGTTATTTAGAGCAAAATGAGCAAGACACCAGCACATATGAATTAGCGTTATGGCGTAAAATCATGCAGCCGGTTTCTATTGCGGTGATGTTATTAGTTGCACTGTCATTTATATTTGGTCCGCTTAGAACAGTAACAATGGGCGCACGAATTGTTATGGGCGTTGTCACGGGTATTGTATTTCACTTAACAAATGAAATATTTGGCCCCGTGGTAATGGTGTATCAAATTCCTGCGGTGGTTGGCGCCACCTTACCAAGTGTTATTTTTATTGGCTTTGCGACGTATTTACTTAACAAGCGAAACTGATAGCTAGGAGCTAGAACCCTAGCTCCTGAGTAACTTAGTTTTAATCTAAAGATTGATAAATACGCTTATTCTCTTCTTTAGTTAGCGATACCATGTCTGTTTTTGATATGTAATCTTGCAGAGCACGTTTATTTTTAAAATCAATTAATACCACTAACGTGCCAAGCCCAAGTAATGCACTTAAACTACGAATAACGGCTTGTGGCCAACTTATTAACGCGCCATCACGTGTTTGAACTTTTAAACGCCATGCACGCATCCCAATTGTTTGACCACTTTTAGTCCAAAAATAAGCAAAGAACACCACGTTAACGCCAATAAATAACGCACTTCTAATACCATACAAAAGCGGTGAATCTTGTATAAACGCAGCAGGATCGTCAGTTTTTGCAATAACACCCAATGCAATTAAAGCCTGAATAGCCGCAAAATAGAGTATCGCTGTAAGCATTGATAATGAAATGACGACTAAAGAGTCGTAAATCAATGAAGCAAAGCGGCGCCAAAACCCCGCACGAGGAAACTCACCAGACATAAATACACTCACAAAGTTAATATGCAGGCTAGTTTAGCAAATAGGCTGATAAATACTAGGCTCACACAAACACTCAACACAGTTACAAGCCTTATTGAATGTTAATGGTTGCTTAATTGTTAAGCGGTTGATCGTTGTTTTGTAAAAAACGCTTGCCGCAGTGTTTATTGTTTGTATAATGCTTGGCATAGAGACGAAGACGGCTCGATAAGTCCTAGCTCTAAAGTGGTTTTTCTTTATCTTCTCATGTTAGAAGGTTAAAGAAAAATGATGCCAGCGTGATGAAATTGGTATACATGGGGGATTCAAAATCCCCTGCCGAAAGGCGTGCCGGTTCAAGTCCGGCCGCTGGTACCACTTTTAATAGCCCTGACCAAATTGGTCGGGGTTTTTTTATGTCTGAAATAAAGTCGATTGGTATAAGGTTTAGAGCATTTGGTTTTGGTGGGGACTTATACCAATCTGCATAAATATTTGAACAATTTAACGAATTAAATCACGCTATAATGTCGTTAAAATTTTTTATTTAGAACAACTAGATATAAAAATTTTTGCCTAGGGCGTGTTGACCTTTGTGGATTGAAATTTGTTCAATCTAGGGGCGATTTAATCGCGGCGCGAGGTTTGTAACCTAGCGGGCTAAGTAAAAACCGAGCAACAAAGAGTCAATCACCCCTAGGAAGAACCCTTTGGGCAGCGCATGTTTGGCATTTATACTGCGTTATCGCCTATTTATGGGGAACAACCACACGACATAGGCTCTGCCTTGCCTAAATACCAAATAGACTGCTGCAAAATCAATCACGAAAGGTCAACACGCCCTAGCTTCTAAAATTAAAAACGCGCCAAATGGCGCGTTTTTAATGAGAGCATTCGAAATATATTTACTGATTTTTTCGATCGTATTCTTGCTCAGCTTTTTCTTGTGCTAATTCATCTTTTAGCTTTCTAATTTTCAATCCTAGCTCTTGGCCTCTGTGGCGTGCGTAGTAAGTGCAGCCTACAAACATCATACTTGCAAACAGCAATTCTAATAATACCCATAGCAGTTGATCTTGAGCAATCCACAGTAACGTGAGGCCATGAATGAAATACAGCATGACAATGAAATTTGCCCATGCATAAGTGTAGGGTTTATCCTGGATAATGCCTTTGAGTGGTAATAGGAGCGGTAAAATATAAACAACAAAAATAAACCCGTTGCTATAGCCTTCTCGTGGTGCAATTAGAAATAACCAAATAGGCATTAATACTAATAAGCCAATATAGCCGATAATAGCAGTGCGTTGAAAGCGTACTGTAATCGCTTTTTTAGGTATGGTTTGAGGACTTAAATCGCTTTGCGATGTCATTGTAATTTTCTCGTTATTTTGACTAAGCGTTGACCAACACTTTGACAAATTTTTATTTCATCTTTGCTCAATTGAGCACTATTTTGAGCACCAGCAACATGAGTTGCTCCATAAGGAGTGCCACCGGTTTGAGTTGCAAGCAGTTCCGGTACTTCATAAGGCACGCCCATTAGCATCATACCATGATGCAACAAGGGTAATGATAAGTTGAGCAACGTTGCCTCATTGCCACCATGCATACTACTGGATGATGAAAATACACAGGCTGGTTTATCAATTAATTGCCCTTTTAACCACAATTCGCTGGTGGTTTCCCAAAAAGCTTTCGCTTGTGAGGCCATCATACCGAATCGAGTCGGGGTACCAAAAGCTAGACCATCGCACTTAATCAAATCATCTTTACTGATCACGATATCGTGCGGGTCTCTTACTTCAAATGTTCGCAATAATGCTGTACCACCTTGAGATTCAATGGACTCAGCAATTTCATGAGCCATTGCTGCGACAGAGCCATGGCTTGAGTGGTACAAAACAACAATGGTTACACTCATTAAAGTATGCTTAGTACATGTTCTGGTGGACGACCAATCGCCGCTTTATCGTTATTGACGACAATAGGGCGCTCAATTAATTTTGGGTGCGCAACCATAGCGGCAATTAGAGTATCTTCATTTAGCTCATCTTTAAGGTTAAGTTCTTTATAAATATCTTCTTTGGTGCGCATTAGTTCACGTACAGAAGAAAAACCTAACTGTTTAATCAAAATGCAGATCTGCTCTTGGCTTAATGGAGTTTTAAGGTATTCAATAATATCTGGTTGAATCGATTTTTGTTCAAGTAGAGCAAGTGTTTCACGCGATTTTGAACAACGCGGATTATGAAAAATAGTAACAGGCATAGTAACAATCCAATGAGATAAAGTAGGGCTATTTTAAGGTAAGCGGCGCGAGACTTAAAGCCTCGCGAGTTCTTTTTGCATTTGTCGGTATTGCGTAAGTAATGCTTTGAGACGCTGCTGCTTATTTAATTCTTCAGGTTTTACAAAATTTAATGCTTTTTGGACTTCGTCAGCAGCTTTCAAATAAGCACCATATTGAACATATACGTCGGCATTTGCTTCATGGTAAGCGGCTAAATTGTCTTGTTTTTTAAATGTGTCAGTGATTAATTGCTTACCTAAGTTATGATTTGGTTTTTCTAATAAAAATGACTTTAATATTCGTTCGGCAACATCATATTGCTTAGCTTCTATTGCGGCATTGGCATAATTTAGTGTGATTACTTGGTTATTAGGACGATTTTGATGCAGCGGTGCTAAATATTTAACGGCATCAGCCGCTTTTTCTTGTGCAATAAGTAAGTCAGTATACGTATCAATGTAAAATAAATTCTTTGGATCGCTGGCTAGTAACTCATTTAAAATTGGTGCAGCTTCAGCAAGCTTTTTTTGATCGAGCAAACTAATACCTAAACCATAATTAAGTGCGGCAGTATTATAAAAACTGTTTTCACGAAGCAGTTTTCTAAATAAGTTTTCAGCTGCAACAGGTTCATATTGATAGCGGGCAATAGCGCGGCTTTTTGCAAGGTTGAAGTTTAAGCTATCAGGTAATTGACGTTTATCAAATTGTTGGGCTCGTAGGCGTACATCAGACACCCGACTTTCAGGTAAGGGGTGTGTAAGTAAAAAGGCTGGGGGTTTATATTTGTAACGAATTTGTGCTGCGAGCTTAGTTAAAAACTCACTTGAGGCGTAAGGGTCAAATCCCGCATTATTTAGCGTTTGCATACCAATACGATCGGCTTCTTGCTCGGCTGAGCGGCTATGAGTCAATTGGCTGAAGGCCGCTTGTGTTTGATTGGCTGAAATAATCGCTAGGCCAGCATCAGGAGACACGACAGTTGCAAGAATACCAGCGATCATCCCCGCTATTGTTAGGGCACTATTATCTTGTTGTTGCTGGATCCGACGTGCTAGATGGCGTTGGGTTACGTGGGCTATTTCGTGGCCAAGTACAGATGCAAACTGACTTTCGTTATCTGATTGTGCTATTAAACCTGTATGTACCCCGACATGACCACCATAAAAAGCAAAGGCATTTATTTCGGGGTTATTTATCCAAAAAAATGAAAATGGAAAACGTACATCACTGGCACTGGCAACTAATTTACGGCCAATTGTTGTTAAGTATTCATCTAAAACGGGATCACTTACTACCGGTGATGAACCACGAATTTGCATCATCATTACTGCACCGATTGCTTGTTCTTTTTCAAGCGGTAAAGCTTGCAGCGCTGATGTGCCAAGATCAGGAAGTTTAAAGCTGGTTTGCGCCTTTAATGGTTCACTGATCAGGATACTAAACGTTAAAAAGGCACTGAATAGTGTAATAAAGACTGATTTTAGCTGCATTTTATTCCTTGTTAAGATTTTCACCGAGCATGAGTTTAGCAATATCAATTTCATCACTGCATGCGCGACTGTCTTTTTCGCATAATTGGTATAACTCTTTTATTGTGACTCCATCAAGCTTTACTACGTTCAATTCTCGTTGTAAAAAATTAATAATTTTATGGACTACCTTATGCGCATGAAGGATGACGGCTTTATCGGCTTTGTCACCACGCTCAAAATAAAAACCAATAAATTTATGTAACTGGTTAATGCGGATCAGGTTTTTCATTGAATGGGGATCCCATACATTAAATTCCATAAAACGATTGTCTTTGACATATTGATCAATGGTCACATCTTTAGCATAGGGTAATGCCCATAATTCAAAACCACGATCTGTGAATACTTGATGTAATGCAATTCGAGGTTTTTTGTCGCAGTGAATTTCGCCAACAGAGTCCTCATGGCCATCGAGTAAATCGATATTCCAATTACGTTTATCAATTAACCTTTTCACCGCATTGTCAAAGCCGTGTTCAAGAATACCTTCCGCCTCACTCACCGAGGATGCCACAAGATGATAAAAAGGGGGAAGCTCTCCCCAGTTTATTTGTTTTTTATACCAGTTAATCTCTTTGAGAGTTGGATTACTGGGTAGTTGCGCTTTATTATGCGTGCCAGGCATTAACCTATCCTTACTACAAACTATGCTATAAGGATAAACCATTGTGATGTTTGTTTTAAGGAAAAGTTACTTTTGTTATTGTCAGCTATGGTATAAGGCGTGTGGTTACTTAAGTTATGGGACTAATTGTTTATTTCAGCAGGTATAATTATTCACTATGTTAAAGCAGGATTTACGTGTATTTAAATGCCCGCAGCAATTTATTCAGTTTAAATTAGGGTTACGGCAGGCATTATTAGCTCAGCAAACTATTGAATTTAGAATATTGGAACAACAACCGATTCAAGATATTGAACGGTTTTTACAGAAAAATAATTATCAATATAAATTAGAACAACAGCATGGGTTGTTAATCGTGGAGCCAAATTGTGTTTGAATATGTAAAAACGTGGTACGAAAGGAAGTTCTCAGATCCACACTCTGTTACCTTGTTATTTTTATTAATCGCTTTAATGGCGATGTTTTATTTTTTTGGCGCATTTATTGTTCCGGTGTTAGTGGCATTGGTAATTGCCTATTTACTTGATTGGCCAGCTGCATATTTAGAACGACTTGGCTTACGTCGCTTTACGGCCACGGTTATTGTAATGCTCATATTTACGGGCCTTATGCTAACTCTGATCATTGGTATTGGTCCTGTACTTTGGCAACAAACAAGTAACTTGGTACAAGAAACGCCGCATATGATTGAGCAAGGAAAGTCATTTTTGCTTCATTTACCACAGCAATACCCAAGTTTAATAAGCGAAGAACAGGTCAAATCAGTTGTAACAAGTGTTGAAGCAAAAGCAATCGATTTTGGGCAAGTGCTGCTCTCTTTTTCGCTGACGTCATTAAAAGATGTTGTTGCTTGGCTTATTTATTTAATCTTGGTGCCACTATTGGTCTTTTTTATGCTCAAAGATAAGCTTGAGCTAGTTAAAAGTGCAGAAAAATTAATCCCCAAACAGCGCCGTTTAATTTTGCAGGTTTGGCATGAAATGAACCAGCAAATCATGAATTATATTCGCGGTAAGGTATTTGAAATTCTTATAGTTGGTTCGGTATCGTTTGTTGCATTCACTATTTTTGATTTACGTTATGCAGCATTACTAGGTGTATTGGTGGGTTTTTCTGTGTTGATCCCGTTTGTGGGAGCTGCACTTGTGACTATTCCTGTCGCTGCTGTTGCGTTATTTCAATTTGGTTTAGAAACCCACTTTTGGACTATACTTATTGTGTACGGCATCATACAGGCACTTGATGGTAATGTTTTAGTGCCATTGTTGTTCTCTGAGGCTGTTGATTTAAATCCGGTGTTTATTATTGTAGCCGTATTATTTTTTGGTGGGTTATGGGGTTTTTGGGGCGTGTTTTTTGCTATTCCATTAGCATCGTTGGTAAAAGCGTTGCTCAATGCATGGTCAACTAAATATGAAGACCAAGAGAGCGAAAAAACTAATCAGCTTTAGTCTTAAATAGCATAGAAAACGCACTTGACTAACTAATTGATTCTTACGCGGCCCATTAATTTTAGGTAGAATGGGTTATAAGATATATCTTTTAGTAATATGGTGCGTTTTTAATGTCTGACTTATTATTACCTACTGACTCATCGTCACAAATTTACCTTGATGCAAACGCAACGACGCCGGTACTTCCGTGCATAGCAGAAGTCGTCTCACACACTATGCAAATTTGTTTTGGTAACCCCTCATCCTCACACATCACTGGTATTCAAGCTAAACACTTATTAGAGCAAACACGGCAAAAAGCGCGTGATGTTATAGGTGCTCAGCTAGGTGATATATTATTTACGTCAGGGGCAACGGAAGGTATTCAAACGGCCGTTGTATCTACCCTAATAGCGGCTAAACAGCATACTAAGAAAAACCCTGTTTTACTGTATGGGGCTACAGAACATAAAGCGGTACCAAATACCTTATTGCATTGGAATGCTGTTTTGGGTATTAACGCCACTTTGCTGGCAATCCCGGTATCGAGTGAGGGGATTTTAGATTTAGATTTTATTGCACAATACGCCAGTGATGCACTGATGATTTGTACTATGGCCGTTAACAATGAAACAGGCGTTTATCAAGATTTAAGCGCAATTGAAGCAGTGATACGTGCTCACAATACAGAAGTCGCTTGGATGGTCGATTGTGTCCAAGCTCTAGGTAAAACCGCCTTAGCACTGAGTGATACAACGATTGACTATGCACCTTTTTCAGGCCATAAACTGTATGCTCCCAAAGGAATTGGCGTGTTATACATTCGCCAAGGCAGTGCATATACACCTTTTATTGCTGGTGGCGGACAAGAAAGTGGAATGCGCTCGGGTACAGAAAACTTACCGGGGATCGCCGGACTCAATAAACTTTTTTCGTTATTGCTCGACAAAGCAGACAATACATTTAAATCTATCGAGGTTTTAAATAGTTATCGTAAACAGCTGCATCAGGCATTGGTGGATACCTTTGGTAACTTAACCTTTAATCATGCTTTTGAATTGTCGGTGCCAACGACGTTAAACTTTTCCATTGACGAGCTCACGAGTAAAGAAATTATGGATTTATTTGATGCCGCAGGGATCCGTATTAGTGGTGGCTCCGCGTGCAGCTCTGGTGCAAATCGTAGTTTTGTGTTAGATGCTATGGGGGTAAGTGATTGGCGCAGTGAAAACGCAATTCGCTTATCATTTGGCCCAGCCACAACGGCGGCTGAAATTGATCTTGCGTGTGAGAGAATTCGATCATTAAAACCGATTCTTGAGGCCAACTGTTTAGTGGTTTCTGATTCAGCATTCCCGTTGCAAGAAGCATGTGCATTAGGGCTAACACAATTTAGACATCAAGGAGCGTGTTGCTGGCTTTACGTTAGCCAAGACAAGCAAGCGGTCATTATTGATCCTATTATTGAGCTTATTCCACGTCTTGAAAAAATAGTCCATACACAAAATTTAACGGTGGCAGCTATTTTAGATACCCATGCCCACCAAGAGCGCAGTGGTGCAATAACCTTACTCGCACAAGCGCTGAGATTCAGCCTTGAGGCTGAACATCAGCTAGGGTGGCCTGTGCATCAAACTGCCATAGAATTACCTGAGTGCACAATTGAACGAGTCGCGACACCAGGGCACAGTGTAGATAGTGTTAGTTATTTATTGCGATGTAATCAATCTAAGCAAGTACGTTTTTGTTTTTGCGGTGATTTACTGTTACCTGCGGGACTTGGTAATACCGCAATAGATGGTGGCGATGCCTTAGTAATGGCGTACTCTTTACGCCAATTATCACAACGTTTAGATAATGCGACGGTAATGTGTTCTGGTCATGATTATCAACAATGTTTTGCGATTAATTGGCAAGTTCAGCAACAGCAAACACCGCTATTGCATGCATTGTTAGTTAATGAATTAAGTGATGCTGAGTTTGCTAGTAAAAAAAGTCACAGCGATGAATCTAACTTATCGAAATTTGCAACCTTGTGTGGGTATGCTGATAGTTTGCAACATAGTACTGCGTATGAACTAAATGCGGCACAAGCAAAAGACATGTTAGCTACAAATGATGTAACCTTAATTGATACTCGTGAACCGTACGAACATGGTGCAAATAATATTCCTCAATTGTTTTCAATCAAGCCTGCGCGAGTGATGAATATACCGCTAAGCAGGATGGCAAACGCGTTAGTTGACGGGCAATTAAACCCACGAGGTAAATATATCTTACTGTGTCGCAGCGGTAATCGTTCAAAGCAAGCCGCCACTAACTTATCTCAGCTTGGTTTTACGGATGTTTATAATCTCAGCGGTGGGATGGCATTGCTATAAAATAGCAAAGTGTTAATAATTAAGACGCTTAAAAGCGTCTTAATTATAGTAGTGAAGGTTTATTGTTTTGGTCCAGAGCTTTCACGGATCACGATTGACGGTGTAAATGAGGTAATAATTTCTTTATCTTGATTACGTGCGCCACGCGTTTTAGTAAACAATAAACGCGCTGCGTGCTGCGAAATAACATCATTTGCTTGATGCGCAGTGGTGAGCTTTGGCCAAGTTTGACGTGAGAATGGCGAATCCTCAAATCCTGTGATAGATAGTTGCTCCGGGATTTGAATCCCCATTAGACGAGAAGCAAAGAGCGCGCCAGCGGCCACTTCATCATTGCCGCCTAAGATAGCAGTAATTGCTAATTCATTATTGTCTTTAAGTAATGCTTTAGCACCCTCGACCCCAGATTCAAAAGAATATTTTCCGTCATATAAAAAAGCAGCATTGAGCGGCGTATCAAAATCGACGAGTGCTGCTTTATAGCCTTCAAGGCGTTCACTGGTTGACTTATGTTCTTTATCACCACAGATAAAACCGATGTTTGTATGGCCATGCTTTAGAAGATGTGTCGTAATTTCATAAGCTGCTTTATAATCGTTTACATAGATACAGGTATCTTGATCATCATCCGTAGGGCGACCTGAAAGAACGCGCACATAATGAATTTTTAATTCATCTAATAAATTGGTAATTTTACTATGCTCAGAAAGCGGTGGTGTAAGTACGAGCCCTGCCAAACGAGAACGTTTGATCATCGTAATAAACTCTTCTTCCATTTGAGAATCTGTGTAGCTGCATGGATGGATAACTAATTCATACCCTTCTTCTTTACAACGTGAAAGTACACCATTTTGCATATCAATTACATAGTAAGCATTAGGGTTGTCATAAACTAACCCGACAGTAAACGACGAAGTACCCGCTAGGTTTCTTGCTGCTAGGTTAGGCTGATAATTAAGTTCTTTGACAGCATCCATGACTATATCGAAGGTTTTTTTACGAACAGAAGGTTCTTTATTAATTACTCGCGATACGGTTTTCATTGAAACCCCCGCGAGTTTTGCTACATCATTTATAGTTACTTTCATACAGTTGCTTATTAGGTTGTTGTTTTAATGTTGTCATGAACGCGAGAAGAAAGCAGATCGCGTATTTATACTAGTACGCGTCATCAATTCTTCATCAGAACCAGTTAGTGTATCTAAAGTTAGTAGAAAAGAGCAGTAAAATAATTGAGATAAATTATATGATACCGGTGTCAAAAGAGTAAAAGTACGTTATTATCTCGATTGTAAAATTTAAAAGTAGAATATTGACAGCGTTGTCATTTTAACTTATCGTTAACTTACTTTGTAGGTTAATACACTATCATTCTAGTCTTTCTATATAAAGATAGTTATAAATCAGATTGTTGCAAGTTTAAGGGGATGTTAAATATGAGTTGTCGTTCACAGTTAGCTAGTTGGCAAGCATTAAAGTTAAGTGCAAATAAGATGAAAGAAACACATCTTAAAGATTTATTTGCTAAAGACAGCACACGGTTCGAGCAATTTTCAACTCAAATCCCAGGTGTTTTGTTTGATTATTCAAAACAACAAATTGATAACAATGTTTTTGAACAGCTTATTACACTTGCAAAAGAGTGCGACATTACTCGCTGGCGCGAAAAAATGTTCAGCGGTGAAAAAATCAATATTACCGAAGGTCGTGCAGTCCTTCATACGGCACTGCGCAATCGTGCAGAATCATCATTAATTATAGATGATGAAAATGTCAGTTCAGTTGTCAATGCTGAACTACATAAAATTAAGTTGTTCGTTGAAAAAGTTCGCAACGGACAGTGGTTGGGTTATACAGGCAAAACAGTTAAAGATGTAGTGAGTATTGGCGTAGGTGGTTCAAACCTTGGGCCTCAAATGGCTACTGAAGCCTTAAAAAGCTACGCTGATGACACCTTAAAAGTACATTACATTTCAAATGTTGATGGTGTACAAATTGCTTCAGTGCTTAAAAACATCGATCCAGAAACCACATTGTTTGTAATATCATCTAAAACATTTACAACATCAGAAACGATGACCAACGCCAAAACGGCCGTTGAATGGTTTTTAGATTCAGCCAATGATAAACAAGCAATAGCCAAGCATTTTGTCGCAGTAAGCACAAATTTAGAGAAAACCGCTGCATTTGGTATTGCCAATGAAAACGTATTCACTATGTGGGATTGGGTAGGCGGTCGCTTTTCATTATGGAGTGCGATAGGATTACCCATTGCGTTATATTTAGGCTTTGATGCATTTGAAGCAATACTAGAAGGTGCGTTTGAAATTGATGAACACTTTCAGAGCGCAGCATTCGAAGAAAATATCCCCTTACTCATGGCGTTACTGAGCGTATGGAATACCAGCTTTTTAGGCTATGAGTCGCAGGCTATATTACCTTATGATCAGGCGTTACATATGTTGCCTGCATATTTGCAGCAAGGTGAAATGGAAAGTAATGGTAAACATGTAAATTTTGAAGGTAACAAAGTTGCATACACGACTGTGCCAATTATATGGGGTATGACAGGGATAAATGGCCAACATGCTTTTTATCAATGTTTGCATCAAGGTAACGTCGTTGTCCCAGCTGATTTTATTGCATCTGTAGAGCCTCAAGTAAGTGTTGGCGAGCACCATGATATATTATTATCTAACTTCTTCGCTCAAACAGAAGCGTTGATGATGGGTGTTGATGCACAACAAGTGCATTCAGATTTAACCGCAAAAGGTAAATCAGAAGCCGAAATAGCACAGTTATTAAACCACAAGATACATCAAGGTAATCGTCCATCGACATCGATGTTATTAGATAAAGTAGATGCTAAAGCGGTTGGCCGATTGATAGCCTTATACGAGCATAAGATTTTTTGCCAAGGCATCATATTAAATGTTTGTTCTTTTGATCAATGGGGTGTTGAACTCGGTAAAGGCCTAGCCTCAAAAATTGAAGCCGAGTTACTTGATGATCATATTAATCATCCACATGATAGTTCGACAAATGGCTTAATGGCGTATTACAAGCAACATCGAACACAGTAGAAAATTCGCACAGTTCACAACTGTGCAACCAAATACCTTTGAACGGGTAGCGCTGGAGTTCTTAGGGCCTGTATATTTGTGAGAGGATATACAGAGCCCCTAAGACTCATTTTATAACAGCTATAATAACAAGCGAATTCAACAGGCTTTTTCTCGAATATGATGCTAAAAGCTGACATCACCTAAACAACAGAATGTATGCCTGAACTGTTAAATGAGCAGTCGACAACAGGGCATAGCAAACGTAGAGAGTCAATTATGCTAAATCCTTTTGATATTGTAATTTTTGGGGGCGGCGGTGATCTTGCATTGCGCAAATTACTACCTGCAATGTATCGCGCATATCAAGAAGGCAACTTACCACAAGGTTCGCGTATTTTACCGACCGTTCGTGAAGAAAGTAAACGTGCAGAATATATAGAGACAGCGCACGAAGCGCTAAAAGAATTTTTGAGCAAAGGCGAGTTTAATGCTAAAGACTGGAAAGCATTTTCAGCGTGCTTAGTACCAGTCGTAACAAACGTTACAGAAGCGGATGATGACTGGGATAAGTTAAAAGCGATACTAGATGAGCACGATGAAAGTAAATCACGTGTATTTTATCTATCACTTCCACCTGCTGTGTATGGTAGCTGCTGTGAAATACTATCAAGTAAAGGTCTGATCACTGAGACGTCTCGTGTAGTTGTTGAAAAGCCAATCGGATATTGCGGTAATTCAGCAGAAGAGATCAACGCAAAAATTGCTGAATTTTTTAAAGAAGATCAAATTTTCCGCATCGATCATTATCTCGGTAAAGAAACAGTACAAAACTTAATGGCACTGCGTTTTTCAAATTCATTATTTGAAAATATGTGGGATGCTAAATCAATTGATAATATCCAAATTAGCTTATCAGAGACCGTTGGCCTTGAAAGCCGTGCAGGGTTTTATGATAAAGCCGGCGCTTTGCGTGATATGGTGCAAAATCACTTATTACAATTACTATGCTTAGTGGCTATGGAGTCACCAAATAAACTTAATGCGAATAGTATCCGTACTGAAAAGCTAAAAGTATTAGAGTCATTACGACCACTGATGTCTACGGATGTAGATGACAATATTGTTCGTGGCCAATATGTCCCAGGTGACTTGGATGGAAAAATTGTCCCAGGTTACTTAGAAGAGCTAAATGAAGGTTCAAGTAAAACAGAAACTTTCGTTGCCATTCGTGCGCATATTGATAATTGGCGTTGGGCTGGTGTGCCATTTTACCTGCGTACAGGTAAACGTATGGCAAAGCGTTGTGCCGAGATTGTGGTTGAATACAAAAAAGTATCACATAATGTATACGGTGATAATGTTGGCAAAATTGAACCAAATCGATTGGTTATTCGTTTGCAGCCAGAAGAGACTATTCAGCTAACTTTGATGTCGAAACGTCTTGATAACTTAGAGATGCAATTAGAGCCGGTAACGATGAACATTGAGCTTTCACAAGCTTATAGTAATGGTTTTCATTCTGATGCGTACAAACGTTTAATGCTTGATGCTGCAGCCAATAACCCATCGCTATTCATTCACCGTGATGAAGTTCGTCAAGCCTGGAAGTGGATTGATCCTATTGTTGAGCGTTGGCAAGAAAAAGGGAATCCATCATTATACCGTGCAGGTAGTTGGGGGCCTGATGATGCTGATGAATTATTAGCTGAAAAAAATCATGTTTGGTTTAACACTGGCGATAAGGCGTAAGTAATGGCGACTATTGTAGAGAAATTTTTTGATTCAAAAGATGCATTAACAGCAGAGCTCTCAGCAACGCTTGAACAAAGTTTGATCAGCGGAATTGAGGCTGATGGACGTGCTGTGCTTATGGTATCAGGGGGCTCATCACCTGCTCCTGCTTATAAGCACTTATCAAACCTAGAACTAGATTGGAAAAATATTGATGTTGCTATGGTTGATGAGCGTTGGGTTGATACAGAACATGACAAAAGCAATGAAGTGTTTATAAAAAGCACTTTATTACAAAACCATGGGGCAGCAGCTAACTTCGTGACTATGAAAAATAGCGCAGTAACTGCTGAGCAGGGCATCGCAAAATGTGAAGCGGCATACCAACAACTGAAACGCCCATTTGATGTAACTATTTTAGGAATGGGGCCGGATGGCCACACCGCATCATTGTTTCCACATGCAGATGGTTTGCAAAATGGCCTGGAAACTCCACAATTAGTGTGTGCAATTAATGCCATAAAAAGTGATGTGACAGGTGATATTACACAGCGCATGACTTTAACGTTATCAGCAATTGCACAATCGAAAGTTGTTAAACTTTTGATTAGTGGTGAAGAGAAACTAGCAGTGTATAAAGCCGCGAAAGCAGGTGGTGATGTTAATGATATGCCACTTCGCGCTATTTTAAATCACCCAACAATTAATATTGAAGTTTATTGGGCCCCTTAACTTGCTGTATTACCCAAGCCACCGCAAAACGCTGAATTCTGCATCTTGAGGTGGCTTGGGTATATTAGCCTGAGCTAGATTAATTATTAAAAAGCAGACCCGCAGGTCTGCTTTTCTATTTTAGCGTTACAGTTCTTTTCTTTGTAGAAAACCCAAAGTGTTTCTGAATTATTTAAATTAACTACAATGGATAACCGTTCTTGTAGGTGTTTTTATTTAATTATTCGATACTACTCTAAAGTTTTAACAACAGCCGAACAACTGTCCAATTAGTAAATATCAAGTAGCCATACCCACTGAGCTGTAATTAACAGCTTTAATGCTGAGGTTTTATTTAGATTCAACCAGATAAGTGTCCTTAAATTGGATAAAGTATCGTTATGTTAACGCCTATAAGCCTCTTGAGTATAACGAAAAGACAATTGCAGAAAAGGACCAACAAAAGGTTGTATTTTTTGTGGAAATAAAGGTAGACATAAGTCGAATAGGAACCTATAATTTAAAAATGACAACGCTGTCATTGGTAGTGATAATTATTTGCGCCCCTTGAGTTATTTTATTTGCCCTAATCTAACTATTTATCATATAACCATGAAGCAGTGGACTTTTTGAATGAAAGACACAGTTACACCCTTCCAACTAGTTAGTTGATGTTTCATTTTGTGTGTTAAAGCACATCAAAATGGAACGTTTTTTTTACACTTTAGTCAGTTTTTCCTTGTTTATTACCTTAAATCACTCCATATATTTTCTCTTTTTGAACTTAATCATGGTATATTTGTCACGTTAAAATGTAACAAATCATAAATACTCTATTTTAAATTTATTTATTTTCAATTGGTTATGTTTTTTAGGTTGCTTTTTTTTCAAAAACTCACCAAAAAGATGTAGCACAATTGTAATTTAGAGTGTATGGTTTGTTACTAGATGACAACGCTGTCATCATCACTGGGCAGAAGTGATAAATAAAAAACCAACAAAATGATTCAAGGGGAATCCTGTGTTAGCTAAAAATTTTAAAAAAAGCTTATTAGCAGTAAATATCGGTCTTGTAATGAGTGCCGGATTCACTGGTGCTGCATTCGCAGATGAAGCGCAAGTTAAAGAAGGTGTTGAAGTAATCGAAGTGCGTGGTATTCGTGGTTCATTGAAAGCTTCAATTAATGGTAAGCGCTTCTCTGATGCGGTTGTTGATGTGGTATCAGCTGAAGACGTTGGTAAATTTCCAGATGGTGACGTGGGTGAGTCATTAGCTCGTATACCTGGTGTTACTGTTTCTCGCCAATTTGGTCAAGGCCAACAAGTATCTATTCGTGGTGCATCTTCTCAATTAACTCGCACACTACTAAATGGCCATACAGTTGCATCAACTGGTTGGTATGACCAACAAGCGATTGACCGTAGTTTCAACTACGCAATGTTGCCTTCAGAAATGGTAGGTGGTTTAGAAGTTTATAAATCATCACAAGCAAATCTTGTAGAAGGCGGTATTGGCGGTACAGTTATTGTTAAGTCACGTAAGCCATTAGATTTAGATTCTAACTCTGTCTTCGCAAGTGTTAAAGGTGCTTACGGTACAACCGCTGAAGAGCTTAATCCTGAAGTTTCTGGTTTATACAGCTGGAAAAATGATAGTGAATCATTTGGTGTGTTAGTTTCTGGTGCTTATTCAGCTACTGAATACCAACGTAATGGTGTAGAAACATCAAGAAACTGGAGTGGTGGTATGGCTCCAACAACATTCCAGCAAGATCGTGATCGTAAAGCATTGAATGTTGCTCTACAGTATCGTCCTACTGATCAATTAGAGTTTGGTTTAAATTTAATGTCTTTAGACTTAAATGCAAACAACGCTAATGGTCAGATTATCATGTTTCCAGGTGATGACTCGTGCGTTAAGGTCGATCCTACAAATGACAACTGTATTGTAAGAGAAGCAAACAACACAGGAGTTAGTTACGCCAATGGTAATGCTGGTACTAAGTATGCATACGCTTATCCAGATTTTGGTGCTGGTTATTTTCAAACTTGGGCTCGTGAAGCCTCAATGGATTCAAAAACAGTTGACCTAGACTGGAAATATGAAGCTGATAGTTTTACTTTTTCAGGTCGTGTAGGTAATACAAAATCTGAAGGTGGCGCCAGAACCGCACTAGTTGGTGAATATACAAATAATTTCGATGGGCAAGTTGGTACTTGGGATATGACTGGAGACCAAGCGAAATTTGATGTTGTAAATAAAAATTACGATTCGAGTATCCTGCCTTCAATGATTGGTATTCAGACTTGGGCTTTAGGCGACTCACCAAATTCAGATGAAGAAACGTATGTAAATTTAGATTTTGATATTCCAGTTGACTTTGGTGTGATTACTGCCATCAAAACAGGTTTACGTTATGCTGATCACTCAGTTAAAAAGCAAGGTTTTAAAGGGCAGCTAGCCGATGATTATAATCATGAAAGCACTTTTAGAGCAGCAAGTGAATATTTCCCTGGAGTTGTTTCATCAGGTGCGGGCTTTACTATTCCAGAAGCGAATGGAGAACTAATTCTTTCTGACTCGCTTGCAGCAACAGATCACTATACAGAGAAAAAAGATGCGTATGGAACTGTTGAAGAAGAAAACTTTGCATTATACGCAATGGCTGATTTCAGTTCTGATGGTATTAGAGGTAACTTAGGTTTACGTTATATATCAACAGACGCATCTTCAGACTATTATGCTTTTAATTCAAAGGGTGAGTACGGGACAACGCTTTCAACTGATACTGCAAGCTATAACGAACTATTACCAAGCGTGAATGTAGTACTAGATTTGTCAGAAGATGTAATCTTACGTACTTCAGCAGCACAAGTAATTTCTCGTCCTAATTACTCTGATATGTTTGCGACAACTTCACTGTCTAACTTTGATAGCACACAACCAAATACTCAAGTCGCGAGTACTGGTAATGTTGCACTTAAGCCATTTAAAGCTTTCCAAGCTGATATTTCAGTAGAATGGTACTTCAGTGAAGACGGTATGGTTAGTATTGGTTATTTCATGAAAGATGTTAGCTCATTTATTTCAACACGTGATGCTAACAATCAACAAATTGGTCTTGAAATACCAATTTATAAAAGTACGCCTGAATCAAGCCCATGTGGTACAGAACAAGCAGATTGTTGGTCGGTAAGTCAATCAACAAATGTTAGTGGTGGTTCTATCGAAGGTATTGAGCTACAAATTCAAGATGCCTTTGATAATGGCTTTGGTTATAGTGTAAATTATACTTATGCTGATGCAACTTCGCCAGGCGAGAACTATCCTGATGGGAATAACGTTTTTTCTGATTCATCAGAGCATACAGTTAACACTGTTGGTTTCTATGAAAATGATTTCTTCTCGGCACGTCTTGCATATAACTGGCGTTCAGAATACATCATGCGTGAAGCCCCAGGTTGGTACTTAAACCGTACTCATAAAGATTTTGGGACATTAGACTTCAGTGCTACTTGGTCTGCAACAGACTACCTTGATGTTACATTTGAAGCTGCAAATATCTTAAAAGAGGATAGCTTGCAAACAGGTGTTTATCAATATGGCTCAGCGCCTTCTGACGATTTAGAAGGTGGTTTCCCTGCATGGAGCTTTGAAGGTGAAGCAACATATAAAATGGGTGTTGCCGTTCGTTTTTAATATGATTTAGATAAACCTTTTAATAAAAGCCCAGCAATTGCTGGGCTTTTTGATTCAAAGATTGTCTATTATACCAGCTGCACTAAATTAGTTGGAATGGTCACGTTTTTAATAAAATTTGTATTAGTAAAAAACAGTATTGTTGAGGGCTTATGGATATTAAAAAGGTTGCTATTATTGGTGGTGGTACCGCAGGGTGGTTGGCTGCAAACCATTTAGGTAAAGCACTATGTAATAAAGATGATATCTCGATAACATTAATTGAGTCACCTGATGTGCCTCCTATCGGTGTTGGAGAAGGCACAGTCCCAGATATAAAAAAGACGCTGCTTAGTTTTGGTATTAGTGAAACTGATTTTATCCGCGAGTGCGATGCTACATTTAAGCAATCAATTAAATTTGTTAATTGGATGGATAAAAAAGAACATGGAGAAAATAATTTTTTCCATCATTTATTTGATGTTCCCTTACGAAATGAAGCTAATCTTTTAACATCACATTGGTTGTCTGAGAAAAAAGACGTATGTTGCTATGCAGAGATGTTATCGTCACAACATAAGATATGTGAGGAAGGTTTAGCTCCAAAATCAATCACTACACCTGAATATCAAGGTGATTTAGCTTATGCATACCACCTCAATGCTGCGAAGTTTGCAAAACTATTAGCAAGCAACGCTAAAAGTAAGTATTTTGTAAAACATTTACTTGCTAATATTACGGGTGTAAATTTATCAGAAGATGGGAGTATTTTTTCACTGACTACAGATAGTCAAGGTGAACTTGAATTTGATTTCTATATTGATTGCTCAGGATTTGATTCAATATTGATCAATAAGGCACTAAAGGTACCTTTTAAAGATGTTTCTAAAACTCTACTAGTCAACCGAGCGTTAGTAGTCCAAGTGCCTACAGCAGCAGATGCAGAGATCCCTCCTTACACAGTTGCAACCGCCCACCAAGCTGGTTGGATATGGGATATTGCTTTATCTAGTAGACGCGGTGTCGGTTTGGTTTACTCAAGTAGTCATATGAGTGATGAGGAGGCAGAAGAAAAACTTGATAACTACTTAGGTGAAAGTAAACAAAATCTAACATATCGTACTATCCCAATGAAGATCGGTTACCGAGAAAAGTTTTGGCATAAAAACTGTGTTGCATTAGGTTTAGCACAAGGCTTTTTAGAGCCACTTGAGGCAACGTCGATTTTGTTGACTGATTTTTCGGCTGAAATACTAGCACAGCGTTTCCCTAGTTCAACAGCGCAGCTTGCGCAATTAGAGAAGCGTTTTAATCACTCTATGGTATATGCGTGGGATCGAGTAGTTGATTTCATTAAACTTCATTATTGTATATCTGATCGTACAGATTCAGAATTTTGGGTAGATAATAAAAAAAGCGCAACTATACCGATGTCATTACAGGAGAAACTGGCATTATGGGAAAGCTACATTCCAATAAGTGATGACTTTTTTAGCCATTTTGAAGTGTTTTTTTTGGAGAATTTTTTATTTGTACTTTATGGTATGGGTTTTAAAACCAAACTAAAAAATGATAGGCTCCCAGTATGTAAAACGTCTTTAGCTATGATAAATCAAAGAAAAGAGATTACAAATCATCTGCAAAAGATGCTGCCCCGCCATAGAGATCTTTTAGATAAAATCAAACAGTTTGGTTTGCAATCATTATAATAATTTAGAGAGGTGTTTTGATAAACTCAGTATTTTATGCTGGGTTTATTTTTTGCAGTTAAAAAACTACTGTGCTTTTTATCACCTTTTTTAGCTTTTATAGATCCTAGTTATCGCATCATTTTTAAGAGCAAGTAGCTATTAAATTAGCCCTAAGGTCTCACTTCTGGTTATCTAATGTCCTTTAAAATGATGTCTACAGATCGTTCACATTAAGCTAGGTAGTAGCTGAGTTATTACCTAGATTACTCAAAACTCGATCCCGTTCTGATATTAAATTACCTGTTTTATTTAGATAGATAATGACTTTTAATTACTCTTAATACTAGCAAAAGATGCTATTGATAATCGGCCTTGCTTGGGGTTGTTACTGTAACTTTTTGTACATGTAATATTTGCACTATGCAGCAAGTTTCCTTGATAAATTACAAGACGATTGAATTTAGCTTTGATAGTTAAAACTTGTTCAAATAAGCTCGTTGTAGAATTAATATAACCATGATGTTCTTCTTGGCTATTTTCAACTTTTGGCATCATATGCTCTAGTAGATACCTATGCTCTTCTGAGAATTGAATTAAGTTTTCGGGAGTATATTTATATATGCTTGTCCCACCGAGTTCCGCTGGTGATAAATAATGGACGAAAGCATAATCATCTCCATCGCATGAGTCTATATGG
This sequence comes from Pseudoalteromonas neustonica, assembly GCF_001653135.1. GTDB lineage: Bacteria > Pseudomonadota > Gammaproteobacteria > Enterobacterales > Alteromonadaceae > Pseudoalteromonas > Pseudoalteromonas neustonica. Next base: position 70,674 of record NZ_BDDS01000008.1, on the reverse strand, counting down.
GGTATTTTCTGCTCTAAAAGTAAACTTGAAGGCTCACAAGTAATTAATGATAGTAAGCACTTATGTACAGTCGCTGAGTAATCATTACCTAGCTCTAGTACGGGCAACATTGTATTTTGAAAAAAGGTTTGCAATAAGTCGAGATATGGCTGAGGCATGTTATCACGCTTACCAGGGTAGTATGAGTTATCAGAAAACATAGGATTAAAGTAAGCGATATTATATGCAAAATTTATTACACTCGCAGCATCTAATAAGAAATCATCAATAATATACACACAAAGCGTAGTGCCAGGGATTAATTTCTTCTCTATACTCATTTTTGGGTTTAGCTTTAAGTCTCTCATTTACCGAATTCTACTTTATTGTGAATACGTATATTGCTACGATTACAGTTAGTTAATAATTAATATACTGATCTTGGACAGCGCTGTCAAAATCTAGTGTAGTAACTTTAATAGCTGTTACAAACAACCTAGCCGAATGAATAATAGGCGGTGTTCTTAAATCAATTTTATTATGTGCAAATTGCCACAAAATTTTCACTTCCTTTTTGCCGTCAAAACCTTTAGCCTTAGGTACTAACAGCAAAAAAATTAATTTATATATAACGGAGCAGTAACATGGCGGAGCAACAAGTACAGCCTTTACACAATGAAAAACATGCCAACACTAAAATTCAAAACGGCATTAACGTAGAATTTTTAAAAACTCAACACTTAGTGCCTGTAGTTGCACATGAGTTTGCACGAGTTGCGAATGAATTCCCAATGTCTTTCGTTAAAAATAACGAGACAGGTCAATTTCAGGCCGTAGCTATGTTTGGTTTAGAGCCAGGCGAAAATCTTTTTGTGCAAGATGGTAAGTGGACTGCAGCGTTTGCACCTATGGCAACAACACGCTACCCACTGGGTCTAGTAAAACACCCAGAAGAAGATCAATACGGTATCGTTATTGATGAAGCTAGCCCTTTAGTGGGTGATGCTGAAGGTAATGCATTATTTGAAAACGGCGAAGAAACTGATTACTTAAAACGTCGTAAAGAAGCGCTAGTATCATTTATTGAATTTTCTCACGTAACTGAAGCATTCACTAAATACCTTGCGGATAAAGAGCTTTTAGTAGCACAAACACTAACAGTTGATATTAAAGGCGAGAAAAAAGACATCAACGGTATTTACCTGATTGATGAGAAAAAACTGAATGAGTTAAGTGATGAAGCTTTCTTAGAGCTTCGTAAACGTGGTTATTTAGCACCAATTTACTCATTTTTAACGTCTACTCACCAAGTAGCACGTTTAGCTCGTTTGAAAGCGCAACAAGCGTAATTTCACCGAAACTGAGAAAAAGCGCCTTTAGGCGCTTTTTTTGTGCCTTTTATCTAGTTAAGGTTGTAATTCATCGCCAATTTATTCACATTATAATTACTTATTTTAAATGTTACTGGCCAGTATGAAACTACCTCTCTTAAATGCTTTTATTAGTGTGGCAGCCATTGCTTTAAGCACTCACTCCATTAGTACAATTGCGAACACATCAACTCCATTTGCTATCGCTATTCATGGCGGCGCAGGCACAATTGAAAAAAGTCGTTTTACCCCAGAGCAAGAAAAGGCCTATCGAGCCAAACTACAAGAAGCGGTAGAAACAGGCTATAAGGTGCTTGAGCTGGGCGGTGAAAGCCTAGATGCGGTGACGGCAGCAATTAATGTGTTAGAAAACTCACCTTACTTTAATGCTGGGCGCGGTGCTGTTTATACATATGACGGTAGCCATGAACTTGATGCTTCTATTATGGATGGGCGGGGCCGTCAAGCGGGCGCTGTAGCGGGTGTAAAGCACATTGAAAACCCAATAAACCTAGCGCGTTTGGTGATGGAAAAGTCAGTTCATGTAATGCTTAGTGGTCAAGGTGCTGAAGAATTCGCGAAAGAACACGGTATTCCGTTGGTAGAGAATAACTTATTTGATACAGAGAACCGTTATAAGGCATTGCTAAAAGCAAAAGAAAAGTTAGATAAAGCCAAAGTAACGAGTAAAAATTATCAAGCCGCACATCATGCGTTACCTGTGAACTATAAAATGGGCACTGTTGGTGCAGTCGCACTTGATAAAAAGGGTAATTTAGCTGCAGGTACATCAACAGGCGGTATGACTGCTAAGCGTTTTGGTCGTATAGGAGATTCGCCAGTGATTGGTGCTGGTACTTTCGCTGAAAATGAGTCGTGTGCAGTATCTGCAACTGGGCATGGAGAGTATTTTATTCGCTACAATGTAGCTGCTGATATTTGTGCTCGGGTTAAATATCAAAATAAAACGATTGATCAAGCGGGTGATGAAGTAATTAATGATGTGTTAAAACCAATAGGTGGCACGGGGGGAGTGATCATCGTTGATACTAAAGGTAATATTAGTTTACCTTTTAATACAAGTGGTATGTACCGCGCTAGTAAATCAAACACCCAACCTACGTATGTTGCTATATTTAAAGGGGAGTAGGGCTAAGGAGGTGTTAGCCAGCTTAATGCTGGCTTATTGAATTAGTTTTTTTTCGTAGTCGTTTTTTATGATCTCAAGGGCTTTTAGTACATCTTCAGTTGCTACATTGTGCTCTTCTAGTAGCATGATTAAGTCGACTGCTAATTTTACATGTACAGGTGCTTGGGTTAACTCTTTACTCATGCAGACTCTTTTTTTTTGCTATTTGTTCAATGGCAATGTTAATAGCTATGGCTACGCGTTCTTCCATTTGTATACGTTCGGCTTGCGGTAGATAAAACGCCATATCTACATCATAACGAATATATCGAGGTGGAAGCTGGTTTAGTACAGTGCAGCAAAAGTCGGCCATAACATCTTCGTTATACTGCTTATCGAGCTCGCGTTTGATTATTTCCTCTATAACTATCTTTTCATAAAAGTTATGAATATCGTCATGTAATCGCACTAGTGTTGCTCCAAATTTATATTTCAGCTACTTCAGTTTATACCACGCGACAGGATAAATCGACAAACGCTATATTATTAAGAAGGCTAAGGAACGGGTGCTAGGTCATGTTGACCTTTCGTGATTGATTTTGCAGCAGTCTATTTGGTATGTAGGCAAGGCGGCGCCTATGGTGCGTGTTGCTTCTCCTAGATTGAATAAATTTCAATCTACAAAGGCAACACGCTCTAGCGTAGTTGCTGTTTCTCTACGATTTGAATTTTTTCTTCGGTGGCTGATATGGCTTTGCGACAACGACCAAGGCGCGCGTGCAGAGCCAGTATCTCCAAGTTTATGGCTTTGGCTTTTACAGGGCCCACATTTTGCATTCGCAGCTTACACTCTTCGACCATCAGTACTAAGCGGCGCTCGAATTCGTGATTTTGTTTAAGCTCGTCGTATAACTCATGGGCAGGCTGCATAATTTGCTTTACAGCTTGCTGATAAGGTGGCGATTTACTCACAGGCTTATTGCGGGGTTTATACGTGCTTTTGTTTTCTTTTTCCCAAATAGGCGTAGATTTAATGACATTAAATACTGCTTGTACCTGATTGCCAATACGCTCTAACGCATAATTGTGGGCATGGCGGCGCTCCAATGGCGGAAGGCTATTTACTTCATCTTCAATTTCCAGCACGTAATCAACTAATTTCATGCTTTTTGTAGTGAAAACACCCCGATCAAATAGGCTTGGTTGTGCCTGCATATACCTATTTTTAGCGAATAACTTAGCTTTATCAAATTGTTCAGCATGTTGCTTTAATGTTGTTACTTGCTGGCAAAGTTTATCAAAAGAGTCTGCACGCATTTATAAATACGCCTCATAAATTAGTTTTAGCGCTAGGATTATCACAACGGTATTAAATACCGGGCGAATAAATTTACTGCCAAAGCGTATGGCTGAATGAGCACCTATCCATGCACCTAACATTAAAAAGAAGCCCATGGTGATGCCCAATAAAAAGTTAACATGGCCAAGTGCTATAAAAGTAATGAGGGAGACAAAATTTGATACAAAATTCATTGAACGCGCTAAACCACAATTCAGCAGCAAGCTCATTTTATAGAGTAAGCTATTAGATGCTGTCCAAAAAGTCCCCGCTCCAGGACCGGCTAATCCATCAAAAAAACCTAAGCTTAGGCCTTGTAGCCATTGTTTGATTTTAGTCGCTCTATTTAGTGGCGGTAATTGGTTGTGTTCTACTGTGCTTAAACTACCAAATAGGCTGTAACAGGCTACCATAATGATCACAACAGGAAGTAACTTGTTTAAAAATTCAATACTGAGGTAATCAACAATCAGCGTACCAAGTAATGCACCGATAGCAGTTGCAACAATAGATGCGGCCCAAAATCGAGGGTTAAATAGTTGCTTCCGAAAATAAGTGACACTGGCGGTCAGTGAGCCAAAACTGGCAGCGAGTTTATTTGTGCCCAATGTTAAATGCGGAGGCAGGCCTGCGGTTAATAGTGCGGGTACAGTTAGCATACCGCCGCCGCCGGCAATTGCGTCTATAAAACCGGCGGCCAGAGCCACGGCGCAAAGGAGTGCCCAGGTTGTTGGGTCAAGTGCAAGTTCAAACATTAATAATCAATTTGTCTTTTAAAGGGTGGTAGTGTATCAAGCATGGCTTTACCGTAGCGCTTGGTCACTAAACGGCGATCTAGGATGGTGATCCGTCCCTGATCGTTCTCTTTACGCAGCAGTCTACCACAGCTTTGTACTAATTTCTTGGCTGCATCAGGCACGGTAATCGATAAAAATGGGTTCCCTCCTTTGCTTTGTACAAATTCAGCTTGTGCTTCTTCAATCGGGGAGGTGGGTACGGCGAATGGAATTTTAGTGATCACTAAATTCTCAAGGTATTTACCCGGCAAGTCGAGCCCTTCAGATAAGCTTTGCGTGCCAAACAAAATACTGCCTTTACCTGCGTCGATATTTTTAGTGTGTTGCTTTAATAGCGCTTCGCGCGACATTTCACCTTGGACTAAAATATCAAGGTTTCTAGTGCGTAACTCTTTGACTACGTGATCCATTTGCCAATAAGACGCAAACAATACTAAGTTAGCTTGTTGTTTATTTAAATGATTGGGTAATACCTTAGCTAAATGATCACTAAACTCTTTATGAGTTGGCTCTATACTTGAGGTTGGAATATGTAACGTGGCTTGATTAGGGTAATCAAAAGGCGAAGGCACTTTTAAATATTTTACGCCTTCTTCTTTAGTTAATCCTGTTTCATAGGCAAAGTGATCAAATGATCCAAGCGCTGTCAGTGTCGCTGAGCATAAAACAGCGCCAGCGCATTGTCGCCATAATTTATCTTTTAAATAGTAGCCAACTTCAATGGGGCAGTCGCTTAATAAATGATCGTGATGGTTTTTGTACTCTAAGCGCTTTATCCAACGGGCATGCGGCGTGCTTTCACCTTTAGTGGCGTAGCTGTACCATAGTTTATTGAGTTGCTCTAAGCGATTTATGTAATGGCCGCTTTCACCTAAGATAGGATCGGCAACATAAGGTTTGATATCGCCATCACTGACATCTTGCACCAGGGTGTCGTGCATTTTATTTAAACAACGAAGGGCATCGAGCGTAGCTTCACTGATATCTTTGGCTTTAGTGTGTAATGACTCAGGAATTTCACCATGCTCAAAGCGGTATGTATCGTCTTTTGAATAGTTAAAATCGGCATTATCTAAAATATCACGCACGACTTTTAAGTCTTTATTGGCATCATTTATACTGTCGCACAGTTTAAAGTTTTGGCCAATGGCTTTTTGGCCCACAAGTACTTTGGCCATTTTACCACTGAACTTGGTGAGTTTATCAAGCCAGTCAATGGTGCCTTTAATTGTTGCAGCGGCAGATGAAAAGTCGCGAGTAATGTGTGCAAGGTGATGCGCTTCATCTATAACATAAATCGAACTATCAGGCTCGGGTAAAATTTTACCGCCCCCTAAATCAAGATCAGCCAATAGCAATGAATGATTAATTACTAACACATCCATTTGCATTAAGCGCTGGCGGGCAAGTTGAAATGGACAGGTTTGGTGCGCTTTCATTTGCCGTTGGCATGCATGTTTATCACAGGCAATTAATCCCCAAACGCGGTCGGGAATAGTATCAGCCCAGCTATCTCGATCGCCTTGCCACTTTTTCTTGGTGTAAGCATCGTATAATTGTTGCAAGCATCTAGTTTCCATTGCGCTCAGTGGCGAAGCAAGGGTTGGCATAAACTCCATTTGTGTTTGATTATCACCATTTATGGCGTTATGTAGTTTATGCGCACATATATAGCGCTGACGACCTTTCACTAAATCAAATTTAAAATCTAAGCCTGAATGCTTTTTAAAAAATGGCAGCTCTTTACTTATTAGCTGCTCTTGTAGTGCAACGGTGGCGGTAGAAATAATTAATTTCTTTTTTTGTGCAAGCGCCAGTGGTAATGCCCCTAAACAATACGCGAGGGATTTACCGGTACCCGTGCCGGCTTCAATAACACAAATGCGCTGTTTTTTGTGGTATTCACCCGCCAGTGTTTTGGCTATTTCGGCGACTAAATAATTTTGACTGCTTCGAGGGCGATAATCACTGAGGTTATCAGCCACATGCTTATGAATTTTTCTTATCGTCGTTTTTAATGCATCAGAAAGCATGGGGGAATAACCTAAAGTATGTATATAATTACAGTGCTGTATATTAATTGGGATCGAACATTGACACAAGCAATCTATCAAGGCTTTATACTTTCAAGGCAGCAATATGCTGCAGACAAGTATAGTCGCCATTGCGGGATCACACTGTGCTATTGGCTAAGCTCTGATCACGGACCGATAAAAGTGTTAGTACCAAATCAACACGCTGTATTTTTTATTCCTAGAAAGCAACACGCTTTAGCACAGCACTTGCTATTAAAACAAAATATAAGCGCCGAGTTTAAAGATGTTTCCATCAAACATTTCAGTGGTGAAGAATGCATAGCCTGTTATTTTTCAAGCTCACACGCGCTATATGAAGCAAGACAGCTGTTTGAAAGCCACACTTTAGATGAGCACATCACAGTATATGAAGGCGATGTGCGCCACAGCGATCGCTTTTTAATGGAGCGTTTTATTCGTGGTGGAGTATGGGTTACCGGAGATGTGACTCAGCAAGCCGGTTTTATTCAAATTGATAACGCACAACTAAAAGCAGCTGATTCTTATACTCCACAGTTTAAAACGCTGTCACTGGATATTGAATGCAGTGGTGAAGGTGTATTGTTTTCAGTTGGCTTAGTGGGTCAGGGCATTGATTGCGTGATTATGGTTGGCGAGCCACAACACAGTGAACAAATAATTTGTTGGTGCCATGATGAAATCGATTTATTAAATCAGTTAAAAAGCCTGATACAGCAAGTTGACCCTGATATTATTATTGGCTGGAATGTCATTGAGTTTGATTTTAATGTACTCAATAGGCGCGCGGATGCTCTTGGTGTTAAATTGTTGTTTGGTCGAGGTAATGGACAACTACAGATCAGAAAAGGGCATTTTACTCGCTTAACCTTGCCCGGTCGCTGCGTTATAGATGGTATTGATACTTTAAAAAATGCCACCTACCATTTTGATAGTTTTTCGTTAGCAAATGTAAGCCACAAAATACTGGGCGAAAAAAAATTAATTCAAAGCGATAACCGCCTGAGTGAAATTATTCGTCAATACAATGAAGATAAACTCTCACTCGCAGCCTATAACCGACAAGACTGCGTGCTCGTTAATCGTATCTTTGAAAAGTTAAAGCTTATTGAATTTGCTATTGTACGTACGCAACTAACAGGGCTTGAATTGGAGCGAATGGGCGGCTCTGTCGCTGCGTTTACTAATTTATATTTACCTTTATTACATCGCAGTGGGTACGTTGCACCGAACTTAGGTGATCATGGATTATCGTTTGAAAGCCCTGGCGGGTTTGTAATGGAATCAATCCCTGGGCTTTATAAAAATGTGATTGTGCTGGACTTTAAAAGCCTGTATCCATCTATTATGCAAACCTTCTGTATTGACCCTCTGGGGTTAATTCGTGGTTTAGATGATCCTGATAACGCAATCGCGGGGTTTGAGGGGGCGTTATTTTCCCGCACAGAACACCATTTGCCAAACCTAATTAAAAAGTTAGCATCCTCAAGGCAACACGCAAAAAACACAGCTCAACCCATGCTGTCACAGGCGATTAAAATTATCATGAACAGTTTATACGGTGTGCTAGGCTCCAAAGGTTGCCGGTTTTATGATCCACGCTTATCCAGCTCCATTACTTTGCGCGGTCATGAAATTATGCAAACTACCAGGCAATGGATTGAAGAGCTTGGTTACACGGTTATTTATGGTGATACGGATTCAACGTTTGTGAGTTTACCCGATGAACTTGATCCACAGGGTTGTAAAGCAATCGGCAAGCAACTCGCTATAACAATTAATGAAAAGTGGCAACACACTATAAAACAACGCTTTGCAACGCAAAGTTATTTAGAAATAGAGTTTGAAACACTTTATAGCCCATTTTTTATGCCAACCATACGTGGTAAAACCACCGGTTCAAAAAAACGCTATGTTGGTCAAGTACAAACAGGCGACGAAAAAAAACTGGTGTTTAAAGGTATGGAAACCGTGCGCAGTGATTGGACACAATTAGCACATGAGTTCCAAACTGAGCTTTTTGAAACGTTATTCAGCGACGCTTTTAACGTTGCAATGTTACACCCTATTATTGAAAGCTACATTAGCCGGTTATATGCCGGAGAATTTGACGATAAACTCGTATACAGGAAAAAACTCGGTCAGCATTTGGCTGATTACCAAAAAAACATCCCCCCCCAAGTACAAGCCGTTAAAAAGCACCAAGCAACTCACCCCGAGTTTAAGATAAGTAAAGGTCAAATAGTTGAATATGTATATACAACGTCAGGTGCTCAATTATATCTCGTTGACCATAAGTTTGATTATGCAATCTACGTAGAAAAACAGATCAAACCAATTGCTCAAATGATATTAACTCCCCTCAACCAAGACTTTATTAGTTTAAAAAAAGCGCAATTAAACCTCGGTATATAATACCAAATGTAGGGATAGTGTATCTTTTACGGTAACAAAATAAGAACATTTGGTTTGAGTCGGTTTGTTTATAGTCCCTAAAACAACATCATTTGTCCCGTTTTTGTTTATTATTTGGTGTTTATTTACAATTTAGTTTAAATAAAAGTAAACAGATGTTGGCAGTGTTCGTTTTTTTGTTTAGTATCTTTGTGTGTTCGAAACCTAAATGTTTCGATAGTTCACAAAAACGAAACAAAAATAACCACAAGATAGTGGTCCCAGGGAGAATCAAATGTTAAATAATAAAATTTCAAAAGCTGTTCGCTTAGCGATTGCTTTTGGTGCTACATCAACAGCTGTGTTTTCTGCAAATACTCTAGCGGCTGATGACGAAGTTAAGAAAGTTGAGCGAATCGAAGTAACTGGTTCGCGTATTAAACGTACAGACCTTGAAGGTGCAAACCCAGTTGTTGTTATTGATCGCTTAGCTCTTGATAACTCTGGTCAGCTAAGTGTTGCTGATGTATTAAATCGTTCAACATTTAACTCATTCGGTTCAATTCAACCATCATCGGGTAATACAGCACAAAGCCAAGCAACAGTAAATTTAAGAGGTTTGGGTTCTGCACGTACATTAGTATTGATCAACGGTAAAAAAATGCCGGGTTCACCTGTAATGGGTGGTGGTGCTGCGGATTTAAATACTATCCCATTTGCAGCTGTAGAGCGTATTGAAGTAATGGGTGATGGCGCGTCAGCGGTATATGGTTCAGATGCAATTGCTGGTGTAGTCAATATTATATTACGAAAAGATTTTGAAGGTGTGCAAATTCAAGGTCGAATGGGTTCACCTAGTCGCGATGGTGGCGGTGATGAAGGTTCATTCTCAATCATTACAGGTATAAAATCAGAGAACTCTAACTTAGTATTTAGTTATGAACATGATGAGCGCGATATTATTTTCCAACGCGATCGCTACTTTACTCGCTCAACTGATGATGGTTCAGGTACTTATGCAGGTACTACTGGTCAAAGTTGGTATGGTCGTAATATTCTAGATATGCAAACTTTTGAATTTAACCCAATGATTACCGGCACAGATTGTTCTGCATATGGTGATGCATTTAAGTATCATAATGATGCACCTGATTACCCTGCAGATGATGGTTGTCATTACGACTACACAGCTGTTGCAGCAGATGCAGCATCTACAAAGCGTGACTCCGTATTTGTTAACTTTGATTATGATATTAATGATGATCTAGTGTTTAATTTCCGTTCATTAAACTCACGCAATGAGAGCTTCGGTCGATATGCACCAGCCGCAGGTTGGTTTACTTTCCCAATCGATATGGCTGCAGACGCTGACAAAGGTTTAACTGCTGTAAATAAAGGTGATCGTGGTTACTATCGTTTTAATTCAATAGGTGCACGTGATACATCGCAAGTTAGCAATATGTCAGATTGGAGTGCGTCTTTAAACGGTATGCACGATCTACTAGATTGGCATGTTGATGCACATTATAACCGCTATGATATGAATGAGTGGGGACAAGGCTATGTGCACCGTCCTAGTGTTGAGAGCGCAATTACTGATGGTTGGGATCCGCGTGACCCAGACCAATCCGCATATAAAGACCAATTAGCAAGCTTTGCTGCAAATAGTAATCGTCGTTCAGGTAGCACACTACGTGAAGTGACAGCAGGTGTTAGTTTCAACGAGCTAGCAACACTACCTGGTGGTGATTTAGGTCTTTATATTGGTTCAAGTTATCGTGAAACTGATTATTTTGACCAAGCTGAAGCGCAAAATGAAGCTAAAAACATTATAGGTACAGCTGGTGGTTCTGCTGCTGGTAGCCGTACTGAATCAGCCGTTTTCGCTGAATTACTAGTGCCTGTTACAGATATGATTGAGTTGAATTTTGCTGCTCGTTATGATGACTTCAGTGACGTAGGTTCTTCATTTGTTCCTAAAGCATCGATAAAATTTCAACCGTTAGATGAATTAGTGCTACGCGCATCTTGGGGTAAGGGTTTCAGAGCTCCAACACTTGAAGACCTGTATAAAGCTCCTCAAGAGTCTGCCGCGTCAGCTAAAGATGTTGTTTTATGTAAGGCTGCTGGTACATCACGAGGTGATTGCCGTACACAGCAACATACGACTTATTACATAGGTTCAGATAACTTACAGCCTGAAGAATCAGAAAGCATCAACCTTGGTGTTGTTTACAACGTAACAGAAAGCATAGATGTATCTTTAGATTACTATGATATTGATATTACAAACCAAGTAAGTTCATTGTCTGCACAAGATGTGTTTGACTTAGAGTTAGCTGGTTTATTAGGTGATCCAGAAGATCCTTCTGATAACGCAGCGGGTTATGATCAAGTATCAGTAGACCGTGGCGGAAATCCAGCAGGGCGCTCATTATTAGTAACAGCACCGATGGCTAATATACCTGGTTTTTCTACAAGCGGTCTAGATTTCAAACTTAATGCATTGTTTGATTTAGGTAATGTAGGTGAATTACGTTCGAACTTTGCTTGGTCAGAAGTGCTGACTTACAAAGAACCAGATATCATTGGTTATGCAAATGTAGATAAGATTGGTCGTGCTAGTTTACCAGAACGTCGTGTAAGCTTAGGTTTAACATGGAGCCTTGAGTCTCATATGGTGAACGTTAACTATAATCATGTTGCCTCAACTGCAGAAAAAACAGAAGCTGATGAAACCGGTACTATTTTTACTCCTGCAGGTGAATTAGGTTCTTATAATATTGTTGATATCAATTACACATATGTAACACCTTGGAATTTAGAGCTTACAGCAGGTATAAATAACGTTGCTGATAAAGACCCTGTTCTAAAGCCAGACCTAAGTTACGACTCAAATCTATATAGCATCGTAGGCCGCCTTTACTTTGCTGGGTTTAAATATAAGTTTTAGTAACGAGTTTATTATTTAGACAACTTATGTTTATGGCTCAAATTAACCTAGTAATTTCACTAAGCTTAATTTGAGCCTTTTTATACATATCTTACTATGCTGTGCCCCAAGCTCATTAAATTAATTTATTAGCCATTGATTTTTAATGTGTTTATTGTTTTTTATTTCCCCCCGTATATGTTGCTTTCGTTAACAGGAACTCATAATTTATATCAATAAAAAGGGTGTAAGCAATACGTTGCAATAATCGTGTATTGTCCGCTTTTGTTTTTTTACTGTAAATTTTTTGATTTTAAAGTTAAATAACAGTTGACCATACACTGTCCCTGATATTAGTATCTCTTTCAGCAATTTCGGTACTTAGATATTATAAATAGTAATAAGTTCCTTTTTTGTTTGAATTTTATACTAATAATCATATGAAAAATATGACCAGGGAGAATCAAATGTTAAATAGTAAAGTTTCAAAGGCAGTTCGTATTGCGATCGCTTTTGGTGCTGCTTCAACAGCGGCATTTTCTGCAAGTTCGTTTGCAGCTGAAGATGAAAGTGTAGAAAAAGTTGAACGTATTCAAGTTACTGGCTCACGTATCAAGCGTACTGATCTTGAAGGTACAAGTCCTGTATTTTCTATCTCTCGCAGTGATATTGATGCATCAGGTGAGTTATCTGTTGCAGATGTATTAAGAGACACAAATTTCAACTCATTCGGTTCTTTCTCAGAATCTTCAGGTTTTGGTAGTGGTGCTCAGGGTACTGCAACTGTTTCATTACGCGGCATGGGTTCAGGTCGTACTTTAGTGCTTGTTGATGGTAAGCGTCTAGCTCCATCACCTGGTTCATCTGGCTCGACAGTTGATTTGAATACAATTCCATTTGCTGCGATTGAGCGTATGGATCTAGTAACTGATGGTGCATCAGCTATATATGGTTCTGACGCGGTAGGTGGTGTTATCAACATCATTCTTCGTAAAGACTTTGAAGGTTTTAATGTAACTGCTCAGGCTCAAAGACCTTCAAATGAAGGTGGCGATCAAGAGTCTGTATCTTTCACATTCGGTACATCAAACGAGAAAGGTAATATCATCATGAGCTTAGAGCATGATGTTAAAGACATCATCTATACTCGTGACAGAGATTATTTATCAGCTAACATCGCTGATAACTTTGAAGACTCGACTGGCGTAAGTATGAGTGCTCGTAATATTGAGTACACTGTTAAGAATGCTGCTGGAGAATTCCGTACAGAATACCGCCCGGCACAACTTGCAGGCGTTAGCTTATGTGATGACCGTTTTGTTGGTGTAATGCCACATGGTGGTGAGAGATATCCTGACTCTACAGTATGTCCATTCGATCATACTAAATTTTCAGCACAAACATCTAAACTTGAACGTACCAATCTATATACATTTGGTCGTTATAGCCTAACGGATGATATTGAACTTTCAATTTCATCATTAGCGACACGTAAAGCATCATTTGGACGTTTTGCTCCAGCCGCTGGTTCATTTAATGTAACAGGTACAGATCTTGCTGCAGATAGTATCCAACTAGCCGCAGGTGATGAAGTTACTGCTGCAAAAGCTAATTGGCGTTTTGCTGATAACGGTAATCGCGATGGCCGTACAGAAGAGTTAATGATTGACTTTAAAATTGGTCTCGACGGTATTACCGATTGGGGTAACTGGACTACAGGTTTCCAACGTAACCTTAACCGTATTAACCAACATGGTTCTGGCTATGTTAACAAGATTTTTGCAGAGCAATTTGCTAAAGAAGGTACTTTAACAGACCCGACTTCAATTGCTTTAATGCAGCATACAATCATCATTGATAATAAATCAGACTACACAAGCGCGTTTGCTGGTGTTGGTTTCGATAGCTTAGCTGAATTACCTGGTGGTGATTTAGGCTTATATATTCATGGTGAATTTATGAGCACAAACTTTAAGCGCACAGTTGATCCTCTAAGTGATGCTAATGCGGTTATTGGTTCGGCTGGTGGTTCAACTATCGGTGATAGAATAAGTAGAGCAGTAGCTGTTGAAGCTTCATTACCTGTGCTTGATAATTTAGATATTACTTTAGCTGCACGTTATGATAGTTACTCTGATTTCGGTTCAAAAGTGTCACCTCAAATCGGTGTGAAGTATGACTTCATGGAAGGTTGGGCTGTACGTTCTAGCTGGGGCAAAGGTTTTGCTGCACCGACATTTGGCGCATTATTCACAAAGAGTCAAGGTTTCCCATGGACTTATGTTGAAGGTGAAGGTTGGTCTCAAATTGAACAAAATTCAATTGGTAATAAAGACCTTGAAGCAGAAGAATCAGAAACATTCAATATTGGTTTGATTGGTGAAATTACTGATGGCGTTTCATTCACACTTGATTACTACAGTATTAAACTTGAGAATGAAGTAACATCTTACGATCGTTATAGAATCTTAGATGATATTGAAGACGGAAATGTTCCACCGGCACCAAATGGCGTAGAGTTTAATGCGTCAGGTTCACCAGAACGTTTCTTCGTCAGCTATGTAAATGATGGTCAAACAAAACAGACAGGTCTTGATTTTAATATCAACAGTCGTTTTGAGACTGATTTAGGTACATTCTCAGCTAAATTAGCTTATAGCCACATTTTTGAGTACTTGTCACCATATAATGGCGATGCAAATAACCTAGTAGACCTGATTGGTTTAAGAGACCGTCCTCAAGATCGTTGGACTGCAACATTTGGTTATAATATCTCAGATCATAACGTAACATTAGTTGCAAAATATATTGACTCACAGCTAAATGACTCTGAGTATAATGCAGATTGTAAGTGTTACACTGTAGATCCTGATGCTAGCGATACTGATAATGTTGCGACTTATGTAGATTCACATACAGAACTAGATCTATCATATGCTTACAATGTTAGCGATGATCTTAAAGTTTCTGTAGGTGTTCGTAACCTAACAGACGAAACACCTGAGTTCCAAGATCCAATCACACAGTCAAAATTCAGTGCTGATGTATATAGCATTCAAGGCCGTGTAGCTTATGCAGGCTTTAACTTTAACTTCTAATATTTTTAGATACTAAAGTTTAATTATATAATGGTTTGCTTGCTCTTTAATTAAAGCAAGCAAACCTTTTTATTAATATCCATTTATTTTTGACACTTCAAGTTAAGTAATAACATTAATTTATTCATAGCTTTATAATTACTCCCCCCCTTTTTTTGTTGATTTAAGTTGGTAAGTATTTTCTTAGCAAGAAAAATAACATTAGATACATTTATCTTTTTTACATATTATATTAGGCGTAATAAATTTTACTATCCTAAGTTAACCTAGCAAGTTACAACTATTTATTGATGAAACTAGATTTTCTTTATCCAAAAATACTAACGTTGTAAAAAATAGAATGCGTTTTTAGTTTATCGCTATATTTAATAGAATAGCCGATATTGCTAAGCGTCTTAAGTACTGTTGAATTAAGGGGTGAGTTCAAACTACGTTAAAAACCCTAGTGGGTTTTATTAATAAGCTCATAAAAAGTGCTTCAGCTGAGTTTACCCCCTTGCAACTGACGCGTACCTCATTATAAAAAATCATAAAGCACATGCGGAGGTGTTAGCGAGAAATATAAGGATATTCACTTGAGATTCAATTAAACACGAATAATCTCAAAGGAAAAACTTATGCATTAAGTAACCTTAAACAGCTTAACTAATATAAAGTGTGATGAGTCCACAGTTCTTAATCTTGAAGACACTGGTGTTTAGATAATTGTCTGTAATTACAAAGAAATACATGACTGAACGCCTTTATGATCTCAATTATGTATATCTAAATAAATTATTATTTCATTTAAATAAGATTTGAGTGCTAGGATTGTTAAAGGTATTTCAATTACGACTTCTTTTATAATATAAGTGACTTTAATGATTTTTAGTTTTTTACTAATATTGACCACCGCTGTGACCACTTACCTTATAGTTAAAAAAATAACGGTGAGAAAACTTCTATCTAGCAGTCAACATGAAGACCATAAGCAATTAACTCAGCTCAATAATACGCAAAAAATGATAGATGATATGCCGCTGATGATAGTTGTTGAAGATAAATATCATCAACGTTTAATGTGGAATGAGTCTTTTGAGAATGCATTTAGTAAGCAATGGGATGAAAATAATCGAGCTTATAATACTAACTCTTTAATTGCTGATGTTTTTATTACACAGAATAATGAGGTATTACACTCTCAAGTTTGCCGCGAATATAACATTCAGCTTATTGATAATAATAGTAAGTTGGTAAATATATTTTATGTAAAGCAACCATACCTTGATTTAGAGGGAGGTGTAACAGGAGTGATGACCTTAATAACACAGGTTTCTGAAGTTGAAGAAGCGTTTACTCAAAATGATCTCATTCATCAGTATTTACCTCAACTAGTTGAAAATATACCTGGTGGATTTTGTCAACTTGAATACTTTAATAACGCAGAGGGGAGGTTTACTTATCTTTCTCTAGGAGCCCAAAAAATATTAGGGCTCGCTGACGACTATATTAATCATCGAGGTGTTGTTGGGTGCATTTCACCATCGATTGTTGATCAAGACCGTGTAACAATTGCTAAAGCGTTTAAAGAAGGCGCGAGCAAGGGAGAAAATATCGATTGCCAGTTTCGTTATAAATCTAAGAATGAAATCCGTCGATGCCGTTTTATTGCAATTGTAAACCCTCAGTCACTACCTGAAGATGAAGGGGCTTCATGGCATGCAATACTATTTGATATCACAGAAAAATTACAACGGAAAAACAATGTAAATCTGAATAAAAATAAAGCTATTGATGAAAAAGGTGACCTATGGCACGTATTTTTAGATGATGAAAAATTAATTAATTTACTAGATATGTGCCAGGTTAGTTATCAACAACGAAATATAAAAGACTTTAAAGACGAATTTAAAAAGCCGGTATTTATTATAGTCTGTGAAGATGATTTAGATGTTTATTTAGGCTGTGATAAAGTAAGGAAATTAGCTGAATTTTCTGGTCGAATAATTGTAATTACTAAAAATAAAGATGATATTTATCATTTGCAAAATAATTTAATTAAAATATCTTATGAATCAATCAATGTAGTGACACTTAAAGAAGCATTTAAAATGCTTGCTCAGGGTATACAGAAAAAGAATAAAAAAGATCTTCCACGAAAACTCAGTGGCAATATTTTAGTTGCAGAGGATAATCAAGTTAATCAGTTATTAATACAAAAACAGTTCGAAAGTTTTGGTTTAAAAGTAACACTTGCAGATAACGGAAAGACCGCGTTTGAATTACTAAATACTGAACCATTCCAAATGGTAATCACTGATTGCAATATGCCGATTTTAGATGGCTTTCAATTAACCTCAAAAATTAGACAGCACCGCGACGTTGCAGTGAAGTGTATTCCAATAATTGGGATGACCGCAGATGATTCAAAAGAGATAATTAATAAAGCGCTTACAGGTGGAATGGACTGTGTGATATTTAAGCCCTATTCACTAGCTCAACTGTACGAAACGCTTGTTGAATATCTACCACCATACGTATTATTAAACAGCCGTGAGGAACAGCTTAAAGACTCTCTCAGTGACGAGGTTTCATTGTCGCACTGGGTAACGGTATTTGGCAATAAGCAAGATGCACTTGCGATGGCACATGTTTTCCATGATACGTTGAAAAAGGATCTCATTGATTTAAACCATGCGTGTGCGATAAACGATGCCAAACAATATGAAAAAGTACTCCATCGAATAAAAGGCTCAATAGTGATGGTTAAAATAAAAACACTTGCGAGTAAGATAAAGGCATGTGAAATACAGCTAGCTGAAGAAGGTATTACTAAAAACAATAAATCTGTAACATTAATAAGTGAATTAACGATATTAAATAACATGGTTGCTAGTTGGTTAGACAAAGTGGATTAAATACTGGGTTCATCTTGGCCTAATATATAAAATAAGCTTATAATTTAATTGAATCATCTATCTAATTTTATAACTTAACAATTTAGTGAGTAAAAAATGAAAGAAGTTAAAGCATTTATTAAATCAGCTAGCCTTATTGAGCTAGAAAAAGCACAAGCATTACTAGGTGCTGCAATAGCAAAACATACTGAGCAACAACAAGCAAAACAAGACGTACTAGACCTGTTAAAAGAAAAAGGTTTAACTCTTGAGGATTTGCAAGATATCGTTGGCGATAAGCGTACCAAAGTCTTACCGAAGTACCGTATTGAACATGAAGGTAAAATAGTTGAGTGGACCGGTAGAGGTAAGCGTCCTAAAGCATTTCAAGATGTTGATTTAACCAAACACCTAGCTTAATGTTTTGGGAGGCCGAGTGCCTCCCATATTAGTTTTCTTTCTTATTCATTAGTTGCAGTCATTAAATGAGTTATGTATTAAGGCCTTACCAACAAGAGGCTGTTGCACGTACTGTTGCCTTTTTTAGAAAGACAGATTCTCCTGCTTTAATTGTTCTCCCCACTGGTGCAGGCAAAAGTTTAGTCATTGCCGAGCTTGCTCGTATTGCTAAACAGAAAATACTCGTATTAGCGCATGTAAAAGAACTCGTTGAACAGAATGCGCAAAAGTATGAAAGCTTTGGCCTAGCAGCGAGTGTTTTTTCTGCTGGGTTAAAACAAAAATCCTTATCTGAGCAAGTTACTTTTGCAAGTATCCAATCGCTTTCTCGTAATTTAAATCAACTCAATGAACATTATTCATTAGTAATTATTGATGAATGTCACCGAGTCAGTGGTGATGATAAAAGCCAATATGCTAAAGTAATTGATGCGTTAAAACGTCATAATGCAAAGTTAAAAATATTAGGCTTAACCGCGACTCCTTATCGCTTGGGGATCGGGTGGGTATATCATCGTCATTACCATGGTTTTGTGCGAGGGAATGCTGAGAGTCCATTTAAAGAGTGCATTTTTGAATTGCCGCTTCGTTACATGATTAAACACCAATTTTTAACACCACCGAAAGAGCTTGATGCGGCAATCAGTCATTATGATTTTTCGTCGTTATCGAGCAATGCATTTGGTCAATATAGTCAGCAAGATTTAAATCAATTATTGCAAGCGAATACTCGCGCTACACAAACGATCTGTGAAGATATAGTAAAACACAGTGAAAACCGTGAAGGTGTCATGATTTTTGCTGCGACGGTTCGCCATGCGCAAGAAGTTGTTGGTTATTTACATGGACAAAGCTGTGCACTGATCACGGGAGATACCGGTCATAGTGAGCGAGATAAAATAATTGCAAAATTTAAGCAAAGACAATTGAAATTTTTAGTGAATGTGTCAGTGCTTACTACTGGTTTTGATGCCCCCCACGTTGACTTTATTGCTATTTTAAGGCCCACTGAATCGGTTAGCCTTTATCAGCAAATAGTTGGGAGGGGGCTGCGTTTATCATCAGGGAAAAGTGATTGCTTAGTTATTGATTATGCGGGTAATGGCTTTGATCTTTTTCATCCTGAAGTTGGCAGTAAAAAAGGTAATAGTGATAATGAGCCTGTGCAGGTACTTTGTCCTGGGTGTGGGTTTGCTAATATTTTTTGGGGCAAAATAGACGGCGCAGGAAAAGTCATTGAACATTTTGGTCGTCGCTGTAAAGGCTTGCTTGAAGATGAACATGGCTATAAAGAGCAATGCGATTATCGGTTTCGTTTTAAGGAATGCGACAACTGTGGAACACAAAATGATATTGCTGCCAGAGAATGCCATTCTTGCCATGCTATAATGGCAGATCCTGATGACAAGCTGCGAGCAGCACTGAACTTAAAAGATGCGCTAGTACTGCGTTGCAGTGGCTTAAGCGTATCTACTTTGGTAAACCATACGCAGATTATTAAGCTAACTTACTTTGACGAAGATGGTGCAAGTTGCGATGAAATATATGATTTTTCAAAACCGGGGGCGCGCTACATTTTTAATAAGCAATTTGGTAAACGTACTAATAATGGGCAAACACCGGTTGATTATAAACTGGCCGAACAAGTCATCGAAAATGAAACATTATTGGTAGCGCCCGATTTTGTGATTGCCCGAAAAAGTAAAAAATATGGCTGGAAAGTCGCAGATAAATTGTTTGATTATCAAGGCAGCTTTAGAAAAGCGAATCAGTTAAGTCGTTAATTCACTTAACTGATTTTATGACCGATCTAAGTTTACACTTGGAGGGGGTTATTCGTAATTATACTAACGTACTAATCATTACCATCCATTAATCCCCAACCATCCCCATAACCTTTATAGCCATTGGCGATACTTTCTAAATACTGCTCTGTTTGGCCTAGTAGAGTGTGATCTGGCACCATTTCAACTTGTGTAATTACTTCCCAAATACCCGTGTCTTCACACTGTACTAATTCGGTTGCAGGGGCGAGCTCATCTTCAGCTATGGCTGTGGCGAATGTTTCAGCATCGCTCTTTTGTTCAAATAAAATATAAAAATCAATTTTGTGCATGCGTGCTAAATCAATACCAGCAGCCGCTATTTCTGTTAAAAGTTGGCCATTGTCATCATCAGGAAAGTGCATTTAAAAACCCAGTAAAAATAATTCAAATTAGTTAGTGCCATTGTAACTAAAATTAAGCGCTTTAGCGTACTAATTTTCACATTTGAGTTACTGCGCCCAAGCATATCGATATGTTACTATTTCAACCTTGATGGTTGATTGTTTTTAAGTAGGGGTATTACTTGCCGATTCGGATCGTAACACGCATTGTTTTTATTGTTTGTTTTTGTATAACTACACATATTTTTGCGGCTTCATTAGTCGTTAATGATTATGAAATAAATGGGATCAATGGTGATCTTAAGAATAATGTAGCGCTTTATTTAAAGCAGTTAGAGGGCGAAAAGGCTAATCGTGCGCTGCTTAACCATGCAAAAAAACAAGTTGAGCGAAGCCTAAGAGCGCTTGGGTACTATAAGCCTGCGGTTAAATTAAACTTTGACCACGGGTCACAAAAACTCATTGCAACTATTGAGCGTGGCCCTGTTACTCGTATAAGTAATGTTAATATCACAATAAATGGAGCGGGTAGAACAGACCGCTTACTTGCAAGTACGATTGAAAGTATAAAAATAAAACAAGGCGATATTTTAAATCATAGCGATTACGATACTGCGCGTAAAACTCTAGAAGCACAACTTCTCGAACTTGGTTATTTTGATATGAAATGGCAAGCGCATAAACTCGCTATCTCGTTAAAAAGTAATAGTGCTGACGTCGTGCTAACAATCGATACCGGTGAGCGTTATCAATTTGGCGATCTGATAATTACAAAAAACACGCCTGCAGAAAAATACATTCGTTCACTTGCAAAATTTTCTCAAGGGGGCAGCTATAAAGCAACCAAGGTTGCAGATTATAACTTAGCCCTTTCAAGTACGCCATATTTTACCAGTGTCCGGGTTTATGCTGATATTGCTAACCGTGCAAATAACCAAGTGCCAATTAATGTGGATGTGTTACACAAACCAGCGAATAGTTATGAAATTGGTGGTGGCTTTAATACGGATTTTGGGCCTAAAGTTCGGTTTAAATGGTCAAAACCATGGATCACTGACGATGGCCATTTTTTAGAGAGCAATTTAAACCTTTCAGCAAAACAGCAAGACATATCTTTTAGTTATACGGTGCCGGTTGATGATCCTAATGATGATCTTTGGCGTTTTTCTGCGGGCTATAAATTAGAAGATGAAGTGACTGAAGACATCTACAGTAGGATTTTGACTGGTCAATTACAAAGGCAGTGGCTAACAGAGGATGATTGGGTACGTACAGTATTTCTTCGTCGAGATCATGAAACTTACCGAATTGGTGACGAACAGCAACAAAACTCAAAAATGTTTATGCCGGGTATTAGTTACGCAAAAAAAGAGACAAAAGGTGGAACAACACCTTATTGGGGTGAGCAATGGCTGGTATCAGCAGAGTTTGCGCTTGAGGATGTGTTGTCTACAACGAATATCGCTAGGGTGCAATTTCAAACTGCATGGTTACGTACTTACCTTAACAAACACCTTGTATATTTACGGGCAAATGTAGGGGCAATGCTTGTGGATGATATTAATAATGTACCCTTGTCGTTACGTTTTTTTGCTGGTGGCGATCAAAGCGTACGTGGTTTTTCATATCAATCAATATCACCAGAAGATGAAGAAGGGCGCTTGATTGGCGCCAAGTACTTACTCTCAAGCACCGTGGAATATAATTATCAATTTGCACAAAACTGGCGTGTAGCCTTATTTGTTGATAGCGGTACAGCTACGAATGACTTTTCTGATCGGGTAGAAGTGGGGGCTGGATTTGGTTTTCGTTATTTAACGCCAGTAGGGCCAATTCGAATTGACCACGCATGGGGACTTACGAAAGAAAGTAAAAGTACGCGTTTAAGTATTACTATAGGGCCAGAAATTTAATGTCAATTACGAAAAAAGTTACAGCCGTCTTAACCGCTCTTTTATGCACTCTTGTTGCAGTGGTTTTTTGTTTGCTTTTTACCGCGCCAGGTAACCAGTTAATTGCATATAGTGCAAACAACATGGTGGATGGATTAAAGATAGATATTAAAAAAGGTCGATTTTTATACAATGACCCATTCGATGTTAAATTTAAAAATGAAAGTATAGATTTCACAGCCAAGCAACTAAAACTGGATTTATACTGGTGGCGTTGTGAGGGGTTATGCATTGAAAATATCAGCGCGCAAACTATCAATGTTTCTTTAGCCGCAAGTACAGAGCCATTACCAAAAATCTCAGAAGACGTGCAGCTCGAGCAAAGCAACACCATTGAGCTACCCATTGATATTTACGTGAAGAGAATAGCTGTTCCTACATTTACATTAAAACACCCAAGTGCTGATGTAACGGTTAATAACTTTATATTGGCAGCTTCGGCGGCACAATCAACTGTTGTGTTAAATAACCTTAGTGTGGCGAAAGTAAAGGTTATATTAAAATCAGTGGAGCCAACACCCAGCGAACCTTTAGTTGCACTTGCAGCACTGCCGGATATTCACTTTACTTCAGCGTTGAATATGGTCGTTGAGCGGTTTGATGTGAGCAATGTCAATATTGTTCAAGAACAAAGCAGTCATGATATTAATAATATTAATGGAGCATTTTCAATTGATGGTCCACGTATTGAATTAACGTCTTTAAGTGCTGATTATTTACAGTGGCAACTCGCGAGTCAGTTAAATGCAACATTAACCGAAAAGACACCTATAACGGCTACAATTAGCCTAGATCATCCCGCACACCATATTGCATTGGATGTATCTGGCGATTTGCATAGTTTAGCACTGGATATACAAACTCAGGGTGAATACCCATTGAACGCACAGCTTGAAGCTGATTTAAAAACGGAGAACTTTCCATTTTCAATCAATGCAAGTATCCAACAATGGCTGCTTGATGTGGAACATAACACGTTAAAGATTAATGATGTGCAATTATCTGGTAAGGGTAACGCTGATGACTACGCTATTAATTTAATTGCACAAAGCCAATTGGCCGCCTATCCAAAAGTACAAATCAAGTCAGTTTTAAAAGGGGGGCTAACCCATATCAAAGTTGATGATTTAGCCCTGCTTGCAAATGATAGTAAAGCAACCATGACTGCATCAGCAAGCTGGAACGACGGCATTAAAGGACAGTTTACTGGCTATCTTAAAAACTTAAAGGCACAGTATCTTACTGATACGCTCACGAGTGATGTATCAGGGCAATTAAAAGGGGCATTTAATATAGAGCAAGAAAACTGGCAGTTGGTGATGAATGATACACAGCTCACTGGCACCTTGAATGATATGGCATTTACCTTTGCATCTGACTTTGACATAAATAACTCACTCCATGCCCGAATCAATAAGTTTGAACTCTCTAGCGGCGAAAACACATTGGCCTTAAGTGGCGATGTGACAAAGCGATGGAATATTAAAGGGAAACTTCACTTAAATAATACGATCCCAGATAAATTACCAATCACAGGGGTGGGCGATGGTAGCTTAGTGATCGCTGGAGAGCGTTTAGAACCGATTGTTAATTTAAACATTGCAATGCGTGATTTAAATTTTTCAGACATAGCAATAGAGCAGTTAGTTTTAAAAACAGATTTTAATTACGCTGCTGATTGGCAAACTAATGCAAGTTTAAAGGTTGAAAACGCCAATGTGTTGGGGCATAAAATTCAAACCTTAGCGATAAATGCCGCGGGTGATAAAACTGACCACCAACTCCAACTTGATCTAGATGCTTTGCAAGGGAAGGCGCAGTTTGAACTTGCTGGAAAATTCATAAATAAAGAATGGCAGGGTAATTTAAAGGATGTGCTATTAACCGATAATGTTCTACGCTTTCGTGCTAAACCTGCTATTGCAATTAATATTAATACCGACAATGGTGATTTTTTAGTAAAGCAGCACTGTTGGCAAAGTGAAAATAGTAAATTATGTATTGATGAGTTAAATCAAAAAAATCAACAAGGTAAACTAAGTGCGAAGTTGGTTAACTTTGATTTATCACAGATCAAATATTTATTACCAGAGAATGTAATTACACAAGGTGACTTGAATGGTCATATTAACGCTAACTGGCAAGGGCGTGAATTAAGCGCCTTAACAGCCACGATCAATTCTCATGATTTAGTAACTACATTGATCAATGAAGAAAACCGTTATCGTCTACCGCTAGAGACATTCACCATAAACGCAATTGCGGATGCACAGACTGCGCAGTTTAATGCACGTTTAAACTCAAGTGTGATTGGCAACATTAATGCAGACTTACAGGTAACCGATTTAACAGACGCGCAAAATATGTCGGGAACGTTAGATATCGATAAAGTCTTACTCACTGATTTACAGCCACTTATTGGGACGCTTGAACAGTTAAAAGGTGCTATTAGTGGTCAAGTTGCAATCGCTGGGACGACAAACTCACCGTTATTAAGTGGAGAGCTTGATGTAACTGGGGTTAATTTACAGGGGGAACAGCTACCTGTTTCGTTAGTTGATTCAAATGTAAATATAGCATTTGATAAAACGACTGCTGTGTTAAAAGGAAAATTAAAGGATGGTGATGGCGGCTCACTTGATTTAACGGGTGATATTGATTGGCAAGGAGAAAAACCAGCGGTTAATTTAAGTGTATTAGGCAAGCAATTTTATGTCCGCGCGCAGCAAGGTGTGTTATTTAAAGTATCGCCGGATTTAAAAATTAGCTTGGCAGATGATACTTTTAAACTAGCAGGTCAAGTTGTTGTACCCTATGGGCGTATAAAGATCGAAGAGTTACCCGAAGGGGCTGTGCAAGTTAGTGATGATGAAATAATTGTAGATAAGCAAGTTGAGCAAGCCGATGTTGTGCCCTTCAATTATGATATAAACTTGAAGTTGATTGTTGAAAATGATGTGCGGATTGATTCATTTGGCCTAGAATCAAAAATAGAAGGGGACTTAGCAATTAGTTTAAATCAACAAACGCCAATGATAGCAACGGGTGAGTTGAACTTACGCCAAGGCACTTATCGAACATTTGGCCAAGATTTGATCATTCGAACAGGGCAAATTGGTTTTAGCGGTTCGATTGAAAAGCCTTATCTTAATATTAAGGCAATACGTCATCCTGAAAACACAGCTAATGGCGTAATCGCAGGTGTGACGTTAACAGGGAATGTAGAGCATCCTTCTTTAAAGGTTTTCTCGGAACCTGCAATGGATCAAGCGCAATCATTAGCGTATCTACTAAATGGTCAGCCATTGGATGAAGGCAACAGCTCATCAGATGCAATGTTAGCTCAACTTTTGCTTTCACAAGGTGTAAGCCGAAGCGAAGGGGTTGTATCTAAAGTTGGTGAAAGTTTTGGTTTTTCTGATGTTAGCTTAAGCTCTAAAGGCAGTGGAGATAACACTAAAGTTGAAATATCGGGGTATTTAGCACCCGATATTAAAGTTAAATACAGTGTTGGGATTTTTGACTCATTAAGTGAGGTTGCAATGCGTTATCAACTAATGTCACAGTTATATATTGAAATTACGAGCAATATAAACCAGAACGTTGATATTCTTTATAAATTTGACTGGGAGTAAAAAGGCGCGATGCTAAAGCTGGTACTAGTATGCTTACTATTTACATTTAATGTTAGATCGAATACTGAGCAAACAGTGCGCTTTTCTGCGGGAAGCCATCCGTATCCGATTGAATTATTAAAGCTAGCATTGGGCAAGTCAGAAATAAAGATGTTACCTGAAGAGATCGGTAGTATTCCTACACAAACACGTGCAATACGTTTATTAGGTGAAAAAAATGGTATCGACGTATTTTGGGGCGCAACAAGTTCAACGTGGGAAAAGCAAGCAAAGGCAATTTTAATCCCGATAGATAAAGGGTTACTTGGTTATCGTATCCCTTTAGTTAATATTAAAGATAAAGAATTATTTGCTAATGTAACTCACTCAGGGCAATTACGAACTTTTCTATTTGGTTTGAGAGAAGACTGGCCAGATACCGCAATTTTTATTAATAACGAGTTACACACGCAAATTTATGGTCAAGGTGCAGATCCTATTGAAATGCTAAAAGCGAGGCGAATCGACGCATTACCTTATGATATTTTTGATTTAGCACAAAATTATGGTGATGATATTGTTCATGACAAATATATAGCAATACGTTACCCATCAGCGCTTTACTTTTTTGTTGCGAATAAAGATGCCATTTTATATGAGCAAATTAAATCGGGCTTATTAGCAGCGATTGCCGATGGATCCTTTGATGAGTTATTTAATCGTTATTTTGCTAAAACTATCGAACTGGCAGATCTGAAAAACCGCCGAATTATTGAACTTGCAAATCCTTTACTCCCGCTAAGTGCACCAATTCACCAACCACATTTTTGGCTTGATAAAAAAGCGTTAACCAAATAATGTAGCACCACAAAAAATAAAATAAGTTGTGGGATATGTTGAAAAAATCATGCTTAGCTGCAGTTGCACTAATACTAAGTCAAACCAGTGTTGCGAAAACAGCTGCGCAGCCAACAGCGAGTAGTGTTATAAACAGCGCCAGCGCACAAGAGTGGCGAATAGTTGATGCTGACAATATACTAAAAATCACGTTACCAACGGGATCTGCATATATCGAGCTCAACCCCTTACTTGCTCCTAAACATGCTGAGAATA
The DNA here is from genome assembly GCF_001653135.1 of Pseudoalteromonas neustonica. Lineage (GTDB taxonomy): Bacteria > Pseudomonadota > Gammaproteobacteria > Enterobacterales > Alteromonadaceae > Pseudoalteromonas > Pseudoalteromonas neustonica. The sequence goes on along the minus strand of NZ_BDDS01000008.1, from coordinate 43,401 downwards.
TAAAGCAACTTGCGCGTGATGGATTTTATAAAGGGCTAAGTGTTTATCGTTTTGTAGAAGGCTTTGTTGCGCAAGGTGGTGATGCAAGCGGTAAAAAAGCAATAAAAAATGCAAGCAAATCACTCCCTGCAGAATTTTACCTTACTACAGCAACGGCACTTAACATAACTGAACTTGATATCACCGATGGCTATGCGCCGCTAACCGGTTTTTTAAAAGGATTTGCTGTTGCGCAAAATGAGGCTCAAACACAAACTTGGCAAGTGCACTGTAATGGTGTATTCGCGATGGCTCGTGATAACAACATTAACAGTGGTGGAACAGAGTTTTATGTCACTATCGGTCATGGGCCGCGCTATTTAGATAGAAACATTACTGTGTTTGGACGCGTTCTTGAAGGAATGGAACACTTTAATCGTTTATCTCGAACACCAATAGAAGGTGAACTCTTTAACCCAATTGCAGATATACACGTTTTAGCTGACATTGCAAAACACGATACAAGTCAATTTAAAGTGTTAAAAACGGATTCGAATGCCTTTAAGTCACTTATTAAAGCGCGCCAAAATCGCAGTGAAGAATGGTTTGTTGAAACCCCAGATTATGTTGACGTATGTGGTATGCCAATTCCGACAAAACGATTGAAGAGCTAATTGAGGACACTAAACCCCGAACTAGCTCGGGGTTTAGGTTCTTGAATTCAAGTATTAAGTGCAATCATTATGCAGCCACCAGAACTTCTGATTGCCCCGTAAACATTACTGTCGGTTTATTTTCACTGCAAACGGCACATTATCGTGAGAAGTTGAGCGATATGGATTGATATCAAGACCTCCACGGCGTGTATAGCGAGCATACACTTCAAGTTCAGTGATGTTTAATTGCGCCATTAAATCACAATATATCCGCTCTACGCATTGCTCATGAAACTCATTGTGGGTTCGAAACGAAATCAAATAACGCAGCAAAGATTCTTTACATACTTGCTCACCAGTATAACGAATAATAATACTTGCCCAATCGGGTTGCGAAGTAATTAAGCAATTAGACTTAAGTAAATGGCTGTGCAATGTTTCACTCACCGTATTAGTGGAGGCTGGTTTAAGAGAATATGCATCCAAATGATAACTATCGATTTGAATATCTAACTCATCAATACATTCACCAGGTAATGGTGTGCACGGTAAGCAATTATAATCATTAGGGCTATACAAAACGACATCGATAGGCATTGAAACGCCAGCAGATAAATCGGCAATTAAAATAGCTTTTACGTCTTCAATCGAATCAAAGCGCGTTTGATTAAAGCTATTTAAATATAGTTTAAAAGACTTTGATTCAATGATATGACTGCTTTGACAAGGAAATATAAAGCTTGCGACTGCAACGACGGGTTTACCTTTAGTATTTAACCAAGAAAGCTCATATCCGGTCCAAATATCTTGGCCTTTAAATGGGAGAGCAGCTTCATTTATATCAAGTGCATCACGATTAAGTTTACGTGCAATAGGAAACAATAAACTAGGTGTGTAGGTATCTACATATTCTGTTGATTGGCCAAGTACACTGTCTTTTAATTCAGGTGAGTTGCTGTAATCTGTCATGTTAGCTCTTTTGTAGTTACAATAGCGCTATTATACCTAAAGCTTATGAGTTTCGCAGTATGTCTATCACCTCACAATTAGAGCAACTTCACCAATGTTTTGCTAAACGACAGTTAGAGCAGACGCAATTATTACCACGCATTGAACACGATAGTGATTGGCCAAGTCCGTGCGAGGTTGGTACTGCTGATGCAAAAGGGTTGATCCAATGGCAAGCGGTATGTCGTAGCCCCAAAGGCTCTTTAACTGATTTAGCTAATGCGCTTGATGTTAAATTTCCAGATGCGCTGAATGAGTATTATGGAACGTTTTTCGCGGGATGCATTACTGCAAAAATAGACGAACACGAAGTAGAGCTACTGCAAGCGTGGAGTATTGAAGATTTTGATCTACTTCAGCAAAATATTACCGGGCATGTATTGATGAAGCGCAAGCTTAAGCAAGACCCAACTGTATTTATAGGCTTAACAGATCAAGAGGATTTACTCGTCTCAGTGTTAATTACGACGGGTGAAGTATGCTTAGAATATGTAGGTAAAAAGCCACATCATATATTGGCTCCTAACCTAGCTGCATTTATTGAAGCACTTGTAGTTTAAAGTATAGATATTCGCGGAGTTAGATTTACTCCGCATTGTTTATACCCAAGCCACCTCAATATGTGAATTATGCATCTTGAGGTGGCTTGGGTATATTCGACTTTCAATGACCCTAATGTTATTGAAAATCCCACGATATATTAGAGACTAATCCACACGGCTCACATTTAAAATCAAATAAACCAAACCATGACTCAGGTAATTTCCAATCGCTGTTACAGCTAGGGCATTTACGCGCAAGTTCAGATGCTTTATCTGTGCCACCGACACGATATAAATAATAATACACTGGTTTTTTAGTTAAACAGGTGACCCGTTTTGCTATGTCTTTACCACGACGAGAAAGGTCGCTATCCAGATTTGATATTTCATCCAATGCAGGAAACTCACAGCGTGTTGCACCATTAATTTGAATTTGGTCACAGGCTTGCCAATCTTCTTGCCACTTGATTAGTGTTTTATAATCTCCGTTAGCAATAGCGGGGATCTTAAACAAGGGGACAGGTAAAAAATCATCACCACAATACAGCGGGCTACAAGTGTGAACATAGGTCGTGTATAAAATATAACTCGATGGCTCATGGCATTCATCAGCGCCATTAGAGTGGATATCTTGGCCTATCACTTTTACTTTTGGTGCAAGCAAGCCTGCGGCGTGTAATTTATCAATACTGTGTTTTACAAACGGACTATTATTGAGTGGATGCATTGCATCATTAGTAGGGCACATCACGCGCGTTATGAAATAACCGTCTTTTAAAACGGTTGGAAACTCTTCCCCCATTATTTGACCGTTAAAACGAAGTGCATTTACTAAGCGATTAATTGCTTGCTCAGCATTTTCAAGGGTCGTATCTTGGTAACAATCAAACGTTAAATCAACAACAAACATGGTGGGGTCTCAAATTATTTATTTTCTAGTAATGCCAGTAATCGGTCGAGCTTTGCTTCAAGGCGATCAAGTTGACTTGAATTATTTACAGCCTCTACTTTTTGTTGAGGTTGTTTTGCTAAATTATGAATAGACTCAGGGTTGTTTTTATATTGACTCACCGCAGCAATAATAACGGGTAAAGGGATCGTTTGTGTCAGTTTGCTTTTTGTCAAAGCAACAGTCGGGGTTTTTCCTTCATCTAGAAGGGCTTTAATCGCATCAAAAACAACAGCATTCATTCGGTTTATAAACTCTTTAAATAGGGCGTTACACAGTGCTGTGTAATACCGGACTATAATAACAGTAAGTTGGCTCTAGCCAAACAATTTACTGTTGGCGTAAACGTACATTTAGCTCATCAACCACTTCGCTCCAGTGAGCGTTTTGTTCTAAAGGTGTCGTCATAAAATAGTGGTGTGCTTCTTCCTAAAGTCGCTTTTGTAATGATATGTAGTGCCGTATCGTATTTATATCATACTCCTTGATGGTTACGTTAAACCAGTGATAGAACTTTATAATGAGTTATTAGAGTTTAACTCCCGCTGAATTTGCCTTTTAAAGCGCATAGGAATATACCTATAGTACTTAATGTATAAAAATTAAAATAAGCAAACGCTAATAAGGATTAACGATGACCGTCGAAACACAAAGTGAGACATTTCGAGTGCAATACATTGCTGCCGAAGATATCAGTATCGCAGCGAGCTTAATTTATCAAGCCTATCATGATGATCCTGTTTTACAGAAAATGCTTAATTACAGTGAAGCAGCCAAAGGGCCCTATGAGAAAAAACTACGTTCTTTAATTCGCGAAGAACTCAATACATTTTGGCAAGAAAAACAACCCTTGATAGGTTTATATAAAAATGAACGATTAAAAGCAGTAGCCAGTGTTTTTGAATCACAAAGCCAACTACAGGCGCAACGATATTGGCATTGGCGCTTAAAGTTAATGCTCAGTGCTGGCTATTTACAAACGAATCAGTTGATTGATAAAGAGCAAACGATTCGTGATGCCTTAGTTGAGCAAGGTAACTATTACTTTTTAGCCTTTATTGCGGTTGATCCGCATTTTCATGGTCAAGGGCTCGGCCGTTATTTGCTGCGCGGTTTAGATGACCTTGTAAAAAGTAATAAAGAGTCAAGTGGAATGGCAGTGTTTGTAACGCAAGGAAAGCATACGGCTTTTTTCAAAAGTGAAGGCTTCACGTGTTTACAGACGCTTACCTTTAACAGCGTACAAGGTGAGCTGTTATTTAAATCGGCTCAATAACATTGACCCAATTAAAACGGCCATAATGGAAGTTTGCGTGTAGGATATATCTTACAGTGGTGTGCGCTTTATCAGTTAATTTTACGTATCTGTATTGTTGTTTTTATTTAATTCATTGTTTTTAATGTACTTTGTGTTTTTTGCAAAAATGTTACATGAAAATAATTATTATTTGCCACTATCGTTAAGTCCCGTTTGCTTTAAACTTTACTTCATCAAGACGATACAGACTCAATGATTGAGCTGGTGCCAAGGAAACGGATTACGGCAATTAAGCAAGATGCTTAGCAGGAAGCAAACGGACAAGTTAACACGGATGCAAGGATGAGTTAGGACACCGCGAGGATGCGGAACATTAGCGGAGCTAATGATAAGGATAACCCAAAGGATTATATTACAGGAAGTAATAGGAGCGTTTGGAGACGCAGGATGGCCAAGGTGGCAAGAGGATAACACTAGGATGTGTAGGATATTGCATTGATGCAACGTGAGGGTGTATGAGGATGTATACCCGTTCAGGGGAAAGATAAAAAGGGTGCTTCGGCTTAGGTATGGATGCCTTATTATGGATGAAGTAAGATTTAGGCGTAACTATATGTTACGCCTTAGTTTTTTGTGTTTCATGTCAAACTATTAAACCTCAAAATATTCCTGATTATTTTCTAACTAGATCTTGTGCGGTGGCACTAAAACGCTCTGCAGCATTTCGTTTTCCATAAATAAAACACCTTGATAAGCGTTTTCACCATCACTGGAGAATTCAAAAGTAAACTCGCTTTTGATCCCTGGTTTGCCGCTTTTTAAAAGCCCAAAGCGGCGTTTAGTACACGCGACACTCATTAATTGCACTTGGAGTTGCTCACTTTGACGTTTTGCATGCGCGTTAGCGGCTTCGGCAACTTTACGATTTAGCCAAAAAAAATAAATTACACTGCCAATAAGAATGAATGTCCACAAACTTGCCATTTAAGAAAATAACCTTCCAATTGCTCGCGCGAGGGTTTCGCTGCGATTTTCTTTACGTAGTAAACCTAATAAGTGTGGTCTAACACTTGGTATTGCAACTAAATCAGCAAAAATACTTGGGAAAAGCTCTGCTATTTCTTGGTGGTGGGCGCAGTTGTCCATAAAAATATGTAAGCGCTCTGCGTCGGTAAGTAAGTTAAAACAGCGTCCAGCAATAGTTAATAAAACATCCGACTCGGTGGAAATGTCTGATTGTAAAATGCTATCGACTAATTGTGCGGTGAGTGTTTGGGCTTGTGCTTTTGACATCGCACGTAATGCGCAGCATAACGCTAGAGTATCTTTTTGCGCAATAGCATGCTGAGCATAGCTCAGTAGTTGCTCGCTAAAAGCGGGTGGTATTTCTACGTGTTCAAGCATCGCGCTGAGTGGTTGTAATACATCGGCTGGCAGATGCTCCCATGCTTGTTGTAATGCAGCTTGGTTTTTACCGTCATTTAAACGCAGTGCAAAATCAGCAATACCTTGTATCGCAACACTTTGCCAATTTTCAAAACCTAATTTTCCACTAAAATAAAGTTGTGTATATTCGTAATATTGTGATGCAGGTTGTTTTAATAATACTTTTAACAGCGCATTGAACGCAGCAAGTTTATTCGCATTGGGTGTGAATACATAAGGGTTGTTATCAAGTTTGCCGTCAGCGTGTGCGCCTGTTAAGTCATTACCTAGTGCTTCTATGACCATATTGGCAAAATGATCGCGACTTGCGCAAACAAGTTTGCTTTGTTCATCAACTGGAAACTTTAAAAACCACACATAAGGTTCACTGCTGGCTTTACGATCCCAAAATTGAATGGCTAACCATGCATGGCCTGCCAATGGAAAAGGATAGGGGATCTGTGCTTGCTCAATAGCTAAAAATTGCTTTTTATCTAGTTTGGTAATATGTCTACCAATATCAAAAACGCGCCAATTTGTGCCTGCGCCATCAAGTAATTGCCCTAAGGTTGCGATCTGCTCGGTCATAATGATCCAATGATTTTTTACTGCAAAATTAGTTAAATTATACGTCATAGCAGGCCATGAGGGAACAGGGTATAATTAACCAATATTTATCAAAGAGGGTGGTTATGTACCAATTAACCCAAACCTATTTAACGCAACTTAAAGCTTTATTAAAGCAGCATCAACTTTGGCAAAATGAACCTATTGATGTTCAAGCGTTAGACTCAACAATGCCTTTTTGTCACGATACAATGGCGTTTGAGCAGTGGTTACAATTTGTATTTATTGAAAAAATGCAAATGTTAGTCACTCATCAACATCCATTACCAAGTAATTTTTCAATTGCGCCGATAGCCGAGCTAATGCTGACAAAAAAAACCGGTGCGGCAGCCATCACTGCATTACTCTCTGAGCTTGATAACATTTTAGGAAGTGGTCATGAATGAACGCCCTGAGCCAATTGAATTTGGTGAATTAGAGGTTTTATATCGCGATGAAAACTATATTGCTATTAACAAACCATCAGGTCTGCTGGTTCATCGTTCATTTTTAGATAAGCATGAAACACAGTTTGCAATGCAAATGTTACGAGACCAAATAGGTCAGCATGTTTTTCCAGTGCATCGTTTAGATAGGCCTACCTCGGGTATATTGCTTTTTGCATTAAGCTCTGAAGCTGCGCGTGATATAAATCAGCTTTTTATTGATGGTCAAATATCTAAACGGTATTTAGCGTTAGTACGTGGTTTTGCACCAGAGTCGGTATTTTTAGACAAGCCACTTAAAGAAGAGCTTGATAAAATAGCTGATAAGTTTGCAGATCAAAATAAGGAGCCACAAGAGGCGCAAACCCAGTTTAACTGTTTACATCAAGCTACGTTGCCGATCCCGATTGGTAAATACCCCACTGTACGTTATTCGCTGGTGGAATGCTTTCCTAAAACGGGGCGAAAACATCAAATTCGCCGTCACTTAAAACACTTATCATTGCCAATTATTGGTGATGTAAATCACGGTGATAATCAGCATAACCAGTTTTTTAGAGAGCATTTTGAATTACGTCGATTAATGTTATTTGCAACGGAGCTTAATTTTGTGCACCCTTATACTCAACAACTGATCAATATTAAAGCGCCGTTAGGTGAGGCAATGCTTACTATTTGCCAACAACTTGGCTGGCCAAATACAGAAAAGGATTATTAATGGCACATATTAGTATTTTTGTAGGCAGTGTTAATGGCGGCGCAGAACGTTTAAGCGATGATATTGCAAAAACAATTGAGCAAGTGGGTCATACAGCCGTTGTAATTACTGAAGCATCACTTGATGATATAAAAAATGCCTCGCATATTTTAATTGTTACCTCAACTACAGGGCAAGGTGATGTGCCAAGTAATTTAGCGGGGTTATATTTTGCTATGAATAGCACTTCCCCTATGTTGACAGGCAAACCTTTTGGCGTGATAGCGATGGGAGATAGGTGCTATGGTGAAACATTTTGTGGAGCAGGGAGAAGCTTTGATGAGTTATTACGCGACTTACAAGCAAAGCCTGTTGGTAATCGCTTAGAAATAGATGCCAGTGAAAACTTTGAGCCATGGCCAGTAACAGAGCCTTGGCTAAAGCTGTGGTTAACGAAGCTTCCAGAGTAAGTAAAAAGAGCGCATGAGCGCTCTTTTTATTAGTTATGTTTTAGCTTACGTTATGTGCTTTTTACATCAACTTTTAGCTTTAACTTTTGCCCGGGTTGTAAGTATTTTTGCCCTGAGAGATCATTCCATTTAATAATATCGTTGATCGTTAGGTTAAACTTAGATGCAATGCGCGCGAGTGAGTCACCGCGACGGACTTTATAGATAATCGTACGGTTGGTGCTAATTAATGCTGTTTGGGTGTTCTTAGCACTTTTATACACAGTTAGCTTTTGGCCTAAACGTAATACGCTATTCTTTTTAAGTTTGTTCCATTTAGCGAGCTCATTAATGGTTACATCGTATTCTCGACTTATATCCCATAACGTATCACCACTTTTAACCGTGTGAGAGAGCTTCTTTTTCGTGCTTTTATTCACGGCCATGCGTACTTGTTTGGGTAAGTGCGCGCTATTAATCGCACCATCACTTAATGGCACGAGTAACTGTTGACCAACACGAATTGTATTTGATTTAAGTTTATTCAGTGACTTAATTGCAGCGGCGCTGGTTGAGAATTTATTAGCAATAACCGATAAGCTATCACCATTGGCGACAATATACTGCTGCCAGCGTAAGCGATCTTTTAAGTCAGTTTTTGCGAGTAACTGCTGAAATTGTTCTACTTTATCAGAGGGTAATAATAAAAAGTGTGGGCCATTAGGATCTGTTGCCCAGCGGTTAAAGCCCGGATTTAAACGATACAACTCAGTTAAGCTAATATCGGCCATATCTGCGGCGAGTGCTAAGTCAATTTGTGAGCCAATATCAACGACTTCGACAACTTGTGCATTAATGATCGGATCCCATTTAAGACCAAATTCTTCTTGACGTTTTAATAAGTCAGACAAGGCTAATAGCTTTGGTACATACGCAGTGGTTTCACTGGGTAAATCAAGAGACCAAAAGTCAGTTGGCAAATGCTTTTTACGGTTCTTTTTAATTGCGCGTAATAAGCGACCTTCACCTGAGTTGTATGCTGCTATAGCGTTGAGCCAGTCACCTTCAAGGGTTTTATGCAAATACGACAAATAATCAAGTGCCGCACGGGTTGATTGTACAATGTCACGACGGCCGTCGTACCACCAGTTTTGTTTTAAATCAAAACGTTCCCCTGTTTGTGGCATGAATTGCCAAATACCAGAAGCTGTACGGTGTGAGTAACCAAATGGGTCGAAAGCACTTTCAACAATGGGTAATAGCGCAATTTCAATTGGCATTTCACGTTTTTCAACTTCTTCAACAATAAAATGCAGGTACGGCTCGGCTCGTTTCGAAATGCGATCTAAATATGATTGATGACGGGCATAGTAATTACGCTCAGTAACAACAGGTCGATTTTGTGGCACTTCAATCGATAATTGGTAACGGATTCGTTCCCACACATCATCAAAAATAGGCGGCGCTTCATCAAGTTCGTTGACTTGTTGATATTGCGCATTAATCATTAATGCTTCGCTGATGTCGTTAGGGCTTGCGCCATTAAGCTGCTGCTCTTGTTGATTGACAATAACGTCATCAGATTGTGTTGATGTCAATGTCTGACAACCACTTAGCGTTAGTGCCAAGGCTAAAACGAGGGGGGATTTCTTCATAAATACCAATACATCAGGTAAAAAACTCGGCAAATACTACCCGTTATGACACGGTATTACCACTTTATGACCGTTTTAAATATGCAATAATGGGCTGTTTATCAGCTAACTAAATAATCTGTTTAGATTTTTTACACTAAAAATGATCTTTCCACGCTCTAAGACTTGCAAAGCGTTGCCAAGGTTCATTATTTTGTTTTAGTTGTGTTGCCATTACGCAAAATTTCTTTGGTAAGTACTCTGTTATTGATGACAAATCACTGCGCATAAATGGGTTTATTTTTCGCTCTTGTTTTAATGTGCTTGGCAGCGTGATTTCATTTTTCTGACGCTTTGCCCTCACCCAGTCATTGTAATAAATCAGATCTGGATTGTTAGGTTCTACAGCCAATGCAAATGCTAGGTTGGCTTGGGTGTATTCATGAGTGCAATAAATTTTACAGTCATCGGGTAGCGTTTTTAGTTTATCGAAAGAGTGATACATTTGCTGCGCCGTGCCTTCAAATAAGCGTCCACATCCACCACTAAATAACGTATCTCCAGTAAAAGCTAAAGTGGGATGGGTATAGCAAATATGATCCAGCGTATGTCCAGGTGTTGTCATAATAGTAAATTGAGTCCCCAGAACCGTTAAACTATCGTTATCCTTGAGCGGCTTAGTTATTCCTTTAAATGGACTGTTGTGTGGGCCATATACGTCAATATAATTAAATTCCTCGCACAAAGTGGCTATGCCATCAGTGTGATCATAATGATGATGCGTGATTAGAATTCCTGCGAGGGTTAAACCATGTTTTGCTAAATGTGCTAATACAGGCTCTGCTTGACCAGGATCGACAACCCAAACTTGATCACATTCAGCTCGACTTAGGCACCAAATATAATTATCAGAAAAGGCTTTAATTGCTTTGACTTGCACCATGTGGCATTGCTCTATAAAGTGACGATATTAAACATTATAACGAGCTTAGCGCATGAAACCAGCCCTTAGTTTTCAAGAAGGACCCAAACCACTGTCGTGGCAAGAGTTTCCTCATGGTGACTACTTACGTTGCGATATAGAGCGAAAAATGGGGAAGTGGTTGCCGCGTATGTTTGGCTATCACATGCTCAAGCTTGGTAATTTAAGTGGTGAACTCAATACCAGTGAAAGCACTATTAAACACCAAGTTTGCGTCGCTGAATCTGGACCATTTACAGGGGTGGTTGCTGATATAGATGAACTGCCATTTTATGAGCACAGCGTTGATGCATGTATTTTAAGCCATTGCTTAGAATATCATTCAGATCCACACCATATATTACGCGAAGCACATCGTACCTTGATCCCTGGTGGTTATATGGTTATCACCGGCTTTAACCCATTTAGTTTATGTGGGCTTGCGCAGTTATTACCTTTTAGTGGCCAAAAATTGCCATGGACTGGGCGCTTTTTTACACCTGCACGGGTAAAAGATTGGCTTAATCTACTGGGATTTGAAATTGTCAGCGATGAGCGTTTTATTTATTCTTCACTGGCGCGTGGTAATCGGTTGTCTCGGTTTGCACCATGGCGACGCTTTACAAAACAATACCTAAAGCCAATGGGGAGTGTTTATATGATCGTAGCACGCAAACGTGTTACACCACTGACCCCGATAAAACCTAAATGGCATGCACGGCCACAGTTTTCACCTGTAAAAGGAGCGGGCCTTCGCCAAACCTCAAAGCAGCACCGTGAGCGGGATCGTTAAATATCGTTGCCTATTTTGTTGAGGTTGCGGCAACTGGCCTGCGCGAATATTCATTTGTATTGCCGAATGTAGTAATTTTGGCGCGCTGAGTGTTGCATCACGGTTATTACGCGTTGCAATATAATCCTGTTCGGTGGTTTGTAAGTGTATATTGCTAATACGTTGCTCTTTTACAGATGTTTTATTAGCAAGTGCGCGGCCATTAGGTTGGTAGTCATGGCACATCCATAAAATCGTTTCATTTGGTAAAGCTAAAATGCGTTGCAACGACTGATATAGTTGCTCAGCACTGCCACCAGGGAAATCACATCGCGCCGTGCCACTATCTGGCATAAAAAAGGTATCGCCTACAAATAAATTACCGGCAATAAAAAAGCTGACGCTATCAGGTGTGTGACCAGGTGTTGCTAGTACTTGCACAGTATGCTCGCCCAGCGTAAAGCAGTCGTTATCACTAAAAAGTAAGTTAAAAGGGACTCCATCGCATGGCATATCAATATTGTAAAGGCGGCTAAAATGAGCTTGTACTTGGACTATATTTTTACCGGTAGCTAATTTGCAGGGATTATATGCACCTAACTGCTGTTTTATGTAACTTGCAGCAGTAATATGATCAGCATGAGCGTGTGTTTCTAATATCCATTCTAATGTCAGTTGCTTACGGTTGATGTGAGCAATGATGTCATCAGCAGTTTCAAAGCTTAATGTACCGTTCGCCGCGTCAAAATCAGCGGGGGCATCGATCAACATGGCTGTTTTAGTCGTTAGGCAATAGACTAAATACGTAAATGTAGCACTTTGTTGATGAAAAAAAGACTCGACTGAGATAGACATTTTACAACTCCACTATATGATATATCCAAATCTTATATCATATAACCAAGTTGTAAAATAGTGTGCGATGAATTACCACCTGGTATTATTCAGGGTTATAACCTTCATCGACCAATAAATCTTTGCTGCCTGCGGCATCACGGGCTAAATCATCAACAATTTCATTGTATTTATTGCCACTATGGCCTTTTACCCACTTCCACGTAACGTTATGGCGGGCACAGGCCTCATCAAGACGTTTCCATAAATCAACATTTTTCACCGGCTTTTTGGCGGCAGTTTTCCAGCCACGCTTTTTCCAGTTTGCAACCCATGACTCAATACCTTGCTTTACGTATTGGCTATCGGTAGTAAGATTTATATCGCAAGGGCGGTTTAGACTTTCAAGTGCAACAATGGCTGCCAGCATTTCCATGCGATTATTGGTCGTGAGGGTGTAGCCTTGGCTTAATTTTTTTTCGTGGTCATTATAAAACATAAAAATACCATAACCGCCGGGGCCCGGATTACCTAAACATGAGCCATCGGTGTAAATCTCTACGGTTTTTTGCACTGTTTTCCCTTGATCTTATGTACAATAAAGTGATTATAGAAAGATACCAGAGTCAGGCTAAATTCGATATGGCACGTAGACAAATAGTTTTAGATACAGAAACCACCGGCATCGACCCTAAACAAGGGCACCGCATTATAGAAATAGGGTGCGTGGAATTAGTGAATCGCCGCCTTACGGGGAATAACTTTCATGTATATATTAACCCACAGCGAAAAAGTGAAGAAGAAGCTATTGATGTTCACGGTATCACCAATGAGTTTTTACGCGATAAACCGTTGTTTCATCAAATAGCTCAAGAATTTTTAGACTATATTAAAGGGGCTGAGCTAGTTATCCATAATGCACCGTTCGATGTTGGTCATATGGATAATGAATTTGCCTTGCTTAATCAGGGCCATCAAAAAACCCATGATTACTGCCAAGTTCTCGACACCCTCAAAATGGCGCGTGACTTGCATCCAGGACAGAAGAATAACCTAGATGCGTTATGTCGTCGTTATGATGTCGATAACGCTAAGCGTACGTTACACGGCGCGCTACTGGATTCTGAGATCTTAGCGGATGTTTATTTAGCGATGACGGGTGGGCAAGTAAAGCTCAACCTAAATCAAAATAAAAATCAGGGCAGCGAACAGCAGCAAAAAGAAATTCGTCGCTTAGACCCAAACCGAGCCCCTTTAGTTGTATTACACGCGACCCACGATGAGCAGCTCGCTCATAACGAGCGACTAGATATAGTCAATAAAGCTGGCGGCCAATGCGTATGGCGCGCCGAATAAGGCAAAACATGAGAAGTATACTGTTAGCTGTGTGTTTAGCATTCATGCTACCGAACACTGGTAATGCAACAAGTGAAGATAAAATTACGCTATTACAGCGCGATGGGCAGCAAAATGAAATTCCATTGCTTGAAAATCGTTTTCGCATTGATCACAAAATTGATGAAATAACATTATTGTTTTTTCGTAAGCCCGGCTCACCTGCTGTTGTACTAGTTAGACCCGATGGTAGTAAATACTATTCAACGTCGCCGCGCAATGACGCAAACCTAGAATGGTTTGATGAACTTAGCTATGATTTGATCACGATTAAGCAGCCAATGGCTGGGCCTTGGCAAGTGGTTGGCAGTATTTTACCTAATAGCCGTATAGTGGTGCTCGGTGAAATTGAGTTGCAGGTTGATCCATTACCGTCGCTGTTGTTTCGTGGTGAAACAGTCAAAGTCACAGGAAAGGTTCTCAATGATGGTGAACCTATTAAAGTTGGCCTGTTTCGTGATGTGGTTAGTTTACATGTAGACTTTATAAGTACTAATAATAGTGATTACGCAAATTTTGGTGCCGGAACACAAGCTGTTGCAGAATTTAAAGATGACGGGCGTGGTTTTGACGAACGCCCTAAAGATGGTATTTTTACTGGCGAATTCAAATTAGTATTTCCAGCAGGGCAATGGCAACCCGAGCTGTATATTGAAACCCCATTATTAAAACGCACCGTTGTACAAGATATGATAGAAGTAAAAGAGCCACCTTTTAACTATACAATCGCGTTAGCTGAAGATGATCTGCAAGAACATCAATTAACAATTACCCTTGATAACCAAATAGTGCAACCAGAGACGGTGTTGATCCAAGGGAAAATTTATTACCCCAATAATGAAGAGCAAATGTTCACGCTTGATGCCAATAAAACATTAACACGAGAGCTTGCAATAAAAAATTATGACTGGGGGCGATACAGTATTGAGCTTTCTGTTTTTGGTACAAATATTAATGGCCGAGAATTTATGGCGACTCTACCTACATATAAATTTGAAATAGAGCGACCAATTGAAGCCGTACCAGAAATTGAAAAGCCGGTTATGACAGCAGCCCAGCTACAAGAAATCGAAAAAGCGGCAAAAGAAGCCGAAGCAATGTCGACTATGACGCTAATTAGTTTAATTATTGGCGGGAATTTACTGGTTTTATTACTAGGCGGGTTAGCAATTCGTGTATTTGTACAGAAAAAATCAATTTTGCCAAAAATCAATTTACCGTTTTTGAAGAAAAAATCAGCAGTGGATCCAACGCCGCAAAGTAATGAAAAAAAAGAAGTTGGTGAAAATGGTTCAAAAAATGACAAATCAGGTGAAATTTTAAACCTTTCGATGTCGGATGACTAAAAAGGCTGTAAAAAAACAAAAAAGCCCTTGACGAAATAGGTGTTGGTTCGTATTATTCACGCCGCTGCCAAGGGAGACCTAGACAGCAACGAAAATAAGGAGTGGTAGTTCAGTTGGTTAGAATACCGGCCTGTCACGCCGGGGGTCGCGGGTTCGAGTCCCGTCCACTCCGCCAATTTTCGAAAACTTGTAAGTAAAGCTGGAGTGGTAGTTCAGTTGGTTAGAATACCGGCCTGTCACGCCGGGGGTCGCGGGTTCGAGTCCCGTCCACTCCGCCAACGCTTACACAACATATGGTTGTAAAACATATTCTTATTATGGAGTGGTAGTTCAGTTGGTTAGAATACCGGCCTGTCACGCCGGGGGTCGCGGGTTCGAGTCCCGTCCACTCCGCCAATAAGAAAAATAACAGTTTAAATATGCGCTGGAGTGGTAGTTCAGTTGGTTAGAATACCGGCCTGTCACGCCGGGGGTCGCGGGTTCGAGTCCCGTCCACTCCGCCAACTATTTAAACAATGTTATATTACAAAATTTGTATGCTGGAGTGGTAGTTCAGTTGGTTAGAATACCGGCCTGTCACGCCGGGGGTCGCGGGTTCGAGTCCCGTCCACTCCGCCAACAAATTAAGTAATAACAAGTATAATGATATCTCTGCGGAGTGGTAGTTCAGTTGGTTAGAATACCGGCCTGTCACGCCGGGGGTCGCGGGTTCGAGTCCCGTCCACTCCGCCACTTGATATCATGAATAAAATTAGTAAGTGCATTACCCCATGCACATACCACTGCGGAGTGGTAGTTCAGTTGGTTAGAATACCGGCCTGTCACGCCGGGGGTCGCGGGTTCGAGTCCCGTCCACTCCGCCACTTGTTATTTCCTCAATAACAAGTTTATAAAATCCTTGTATAAATCTTTTAATAAAACATACTTTGGCTATCAGCTATCAGCTATCAGCTATCAGCTATCAGCTATCAGCTATCAGCTATCAGCTATCAGCTATCAGCTATCAGCTATCAGCTATCAGCTATCAGCTATCAGCTATCAGCTATCAGCTATCAGATCGACTCTTTTATACTAACCTGTTAATATTCCTTATTATTCTTCATTATTCAGCTTCTTATATCTGTATGAATAGCTAAGAATCTAGTCTCACTTTAAAAAGGAAGCACTAAGATGAGCACATTAGGTCAACAACTAAAGCAGTTAAGAAATAATAAAAAATTGAGCCAACCTGAATTTGCAGAGCAAGTGGGTATAGAGCAAAGTTACTTATCAAAACTAGAAAATGATAAATCAATTCCTTCTAACGACATTTTCAGATCTTTGCTTTTGGCATTAGATATCTCTATTGATGAATTTATGAAACCGCTTGCAGCTAGTCATGATAAAGCGAGGTTAATACAAATAGCAGATGTTGAACAGTGGCTTAAAAAACAAGCTGTTAATACTTCAGTTAAACAACGAACACTGATTTATTTAGTCATGTTTTTAATTTCGTTTGGTTGTGCATTATTTTATGTAGGTCATAAAAATTATGTGTTTAATGAACGCTTTTATGAGTATCGCTCTATTGGAATTATTAAAGCTGATGAACCACTCAATGTTTTCAATCATTGGAAAAATTATATAATAGATCCCAGTGCTGAAAAGCGTGCAGAAAAACTTAAAGAGATGCTTGCTAGGCGTGTTGAGCTTTTTAAATTAATGGATGAGTATATTGGCGAATCATTTGTTGAAGAAGTGACTAGTGGTAAACGTGTTTACACAACAGATGCTATCCCACGCTTCATCTCACATGCAGGTAATAGCTGGCTTGAATTTATTGGACTATTTGCAGTTGTGTTTGGTTTAGCGCTTGCGTTATTTGAACCAAAGTTAACACGCCACCAATAAAAAGCTGCATGCTAACAAGCACACAGCCTTTATTTTAAATTTAGCCCATACTTGTATGGGCTAACGCGCTATTTTAAATAGGTATCTAAAAAGTTTAAGTAAGCGTTAGAAGCCGTAATACGGTTTTCTTTTTTACTAAAACCATGGCCTTCATCATCAAACAACACATATTCTACGGGTACGCCATTGGCTTTTACCGCAGCAACCAGTTCATCACTTTCTACTTGTAAAACGCGAGGATCGTTCGCACCTTGAATAACCATCAATGGTTTGGTGATATTCTTAGCGTGAAATAATGGCGAAATAGCACGATGACGTTCACCGTCAGTCGCTGGATCGCCCATTTCATCGTACAGTGACTTTTTAAAGCTTTCCCACCAAGGCGGAATAGAATTTAGGGTACGTACCCAGTTTGTAACGCCAAAAATATTAATGCCGACTTTAAATTCTTCCGGTTCAAAAGCCAGTGCTGCTGCGGTCATAAAGCCGCCATAGCTGCCGCCCATAATACCGATTCTATCAGCATCAACCCAATCCAGACCTTGTAAGTGCTGCTTACCAAATACAATATCTTGTAAGTCGTCGGTGCCGTGTTTTTTATCATCTAGGTGGAAAAATGTTTTACCATAGCCTGAGCTGCCACGGTTATTAACGGCAAAAATGGCGTAACCATGATTCACTAAATGTTGCTGCATAGCACTGTAACCGGTGCGGCTTTGCCCACCTGGTCCGCCGTGCACCCAAATAAGCGCAGGAACTTTGTTTGTGCTGCTTGCTTGTTTTGGTTTGTATAAAACGCCAGGTATTTCAAGGCCATCAAAACTTTTAAAGCGAACGATTGTGCTTTCAACTAAGTCGTTTTGGTTAATTTCTTTACTTAGCGTATTTGTAAGCTGTTTTGCTTGATTGCTGCCAACTTGCCACACAAATAAATTACTTGGCGACGTATCTGAGTTTAGATAAAACGCCATCGTTTTTTCATCGCTTGAAAAGTTAACGCTGCGCAAGTTGCCTGCGGGTAATGTCGGCATCGCAATTTCTTTGCCTGTTTGGGTATCGATCACGGTTACTTTGGTGCTCGCGTCAGCATTTACACCACTTACTTGATAACGGCCTGATTTAGAGAAATAAATAAAACTCACATCCCAATCATCTTTTAATGCAGCGCTATGTTCACCGGTGGCTAAGTCATAACGCCATACCTGTGAAAACTCACCTTTAGCGTCTGTTGAGTAATATAAATATTTGCTGTCAACAGAGAAGGTGTCAGGGCTGTACTGTGCTGGTGTGTCATGCTTTGAAATTAATTGCGGTTTGAGTGACTTTTTATAGGTATCAAGAATAAAGGTATCGCTGTCTTTATTGGTATTACTTTTAGATAAAGCGATATAGCGACCGTCGGGGCTAATTGCACCTACGTTTAGGCCTAATGTGTTTTGATAAACAGGCGTTATTTTATATGTTTTGCTATCAACGCGGTACAAGTCCATAAACTTCGCGTCGCGTTTATTACTGGTGATAAAAAATTGGCTGCCATCTTTAGTAAAACCTGCAAAACTTGCGCGGGTTTCATCCCCTGGCGTTAAATCTTTGACTGTGCCATCAGCTTCGCGTACGTACACGTGGTAGCGTTCGTTACCGCCTGAATCTTTGGTAAATAATACCCGATCATCATTTGGGAAGTAACGCACAGGGTAGGTGCTGTCTTCAAAATTAGTTAAACGGGTTTTATCGCCAGTTGTAGCGTTTACTTCGTATAGGCTATAAATACCACTTTCATCACTACTAACTAAAATTTTGTCGCCTGTTGAGGAAAAACTATTGCCCCTGATTGAAGTCGTATCAAAAAAGGTGTCAGCATTATACGTTTTAATAGATTGAACTTGCGGAGCTTGTGTACTTACGGCGCTATTTGATGGAGTCGATTGACTACACCCGCCCAATGCAAGTGTTATTGCACAGGCAACCGTTGCGAATTTTAAAGATTGTTTCATGGTTACATTCCTTGATTTATTGTTATGACGTTTTTAGTCTTACCTGAACACTTTTTAAACGCAAGTGATTAATGATTGTTAACTGCAACAAAGTGTTACAAAGGTTGTATCGTTTTAAATACGGCTAGCGATATAATGCTTACTCATACAAAAGGAACTATTTATGATTGAAGTCATTGGCTTAAATAAACAATTTACAACCAACGCGCTATATAGTGACTACAGCATTACATTTACAGCCCCACGAGTGTGTATTGAAGCACCTAATGGACAAGGTAAAACCACGCTACTGATGATGTTAGCGGGGCTTGAAGGCAGGCAAAGTGGTGAGTTTTTATTTTCCGGAAATACGCTCAATGACCCTCATAATCAGGTTGCGATCGCCAGTGACAGAATTGCGTTACCTGACTTTTTAACAGCTAAACAGATTATTAATTTATCTGTGAGTGCACTGAGGTGTGATTGGCCTTCAGCACTTATTAGCGGTTTTAACTTCAATGAATTTTTAAATACTCGCTTTGATGTGTTGTCATCGGGTAACCAAAAAAAATGTCAGTTGATATTGGCTTTAATGCGTGGCGCACCTTATTTATTACTCGATGAGCCCAGTGCAGCGCTTGACCAAACGAGTATCCATTATTTATTAACTTTACTTGATGATTATTTACTCGATAAACCAGATGGGCAAATAATTATTACCTGCCATGAACCCGAAGTGTTTATCGAACATGGCTTTGAGTGTATGTCTTTATGAGTAGCATAACTATTAAGCAAACAATTACTCAATATCACGCATTTATGGATTATCGCTATCAGGCCTATAAAAATGAACTTGCGCAATTGTTAGTGCAACTTAAAAATTTTGGCTTATTATTTTTTGTGGTGTTGGGATCGGCCATGCTTGGTATGATACTGCTACTATTTTTAGGACTGGGCAAAATCATCGACAGTGCTGATGCGCCGCAACACGGTGCACAAATGGCGTGGCTGTACTTACTATTGCAAAGTGTGATGCTTAGTGCGATGAAATCCGCTATTAAAAATAGTCAACAACGGCTATTTCAGCGAACGATTGTAAAGCCTGGCTGGCTTAAGTTAATGGATATTAAGTTATTACTATTAAGTAATGGGTGGTTGGTAGCAAGCGCGGTTATTGCGTTTGATTTAACCCTTACACAGTGGTTAAAAGCCCCGCACTTCATACTGTTTATGTCGCTACAATTTGGTTTAGGGATTTTATGCTTATATAACTCTCGGGCATTGACGATCGGTTTTTTATTGAGTGCTA
Source organism: Pseudoalteromonas neustonica (assembly GCF_001653135.1). Taxonomy (GTDB): domain Bacteria; phylum Pseudomonadota; class Gammaproteobacteria; order Enterobacterales; family Alteromonadaceae; genus Pseudoalteromonas; species Pseudoalteromonas neustonica. The sequence continues at coordinate 23,272 of NZ_BDDS01000008.1, read as the reverse complement.
TTTTAGTATGTGTTCCTGTTGAAATACAGCCACTGATTTATCATCTCGGGTTTGTTTTACTATTTACGTTGAGTTTATTTATCCCTCAGGTAGCGCTAGGAGCTCGGTTATCTGTCAGTTCATTACTGAGCTTTTGGGTGATGTTCTTTGTTAACCATACATGGGTTTTAGTATGGCGATGTGCGCTTTTACTGTGTGTATTTATGTCATCAAGTACATTATTGCATGAGCGGCCTGATTTAGCGGAGATATTCACTATTCTAGCTCTGGCTTTTATTGTGTTATTTACCAGTTCTTTGCAATTTGATTGCGGTAAACTGCATGAAAAGTACCAGCTATTTTTTAAAGCGAATAACCAAGCAAGGCGTTTCTTTATAAGCCAGTTCGTTCCTGGCATGATATTTTTTAGCATAGCGCTGGCTGGGTTTATGGCTTTATCTAAGCAAGAAAATTATGTATTGCTGATTATGAGTTTAATATGGTGTGGCTTGCAGCTCTTTGCAGCGAAAAAAAAACCAGCGCATTATGCGCTGGTTTGGATATGTGTAACTGCGTTACTACTTGCTTTTTAATTTAAAAGGTTAAGCAGCATCTGCTTTTTTAGCGGCACTGTTACGTGCCGCTTTACCTGCAAGTAAATCAGCAGGGTCAAAGTCATCAACGTTAATAACATCTAAGCGCGCTTTTTCAACGCTTGCCAGCTTGTCAGCTTCGGCTTGCGTTAAAATACCGGCTTCAAGTCCCATTTGTGCAACTTTATCAAGTTGGAAGAATGGCAGTTTAAGGCCTTTTTCACGACATACTTTGTCAAATAACGGCTCAACTGCAAGTACGTCTTTAAGCGTTTGTTCTTGACGCCCTACTAAGTTAAGCGGCTCATTTTTCAAGTATACGTAGCTTGCTAAACGATTACGCGTTTCGCTTGGTACTTGGAGTATTTGTGCCAATTTATGCTCCAGTTTGTCGGTAGGTTTACGAACCGGGCGACCAAACGGGAATAACAGAAGCTTAAGTGCCGCGCGTAGCGGGGCAGATGGCATGTTATTAATTAAATCAGCCAGCGCACGTTGGCAGTGGTAAAGATGATCTTGACAGCTCCATTGTACAAGCGGTAAGTCTTCTTTTTTACGGCCTTCGTCGTTATAACGTTTAAGCGTTGCAGACACTAAATATAAGTAACTAAGTAAATCACCTAAACGAGCAGAGATACGTTCTTTACGTTTTAATGAGCCACCAAATACAGCCATACTGATATCAGACATTAGTGCAAGTGATGCACTAAAGCGTGACGCGGTACGATAAAACTCAGCTGTTTCGTCTTTAAATGGTGTAGTTGCAAAGCGTGCACCAGTAAAGGTCATCCACTTAGTACGTACTAGGTTAGACAGTGTAAAGCCAATATGACCCATTAATGCTTTATCAAATACCGCAAGTGCTTCTTCACGATCTTCAATTGCGCAGGCACCCAATTCAGTCAGAACAAATGGGTGACAGCGGATAGCCCCTTGACCATAAATAATCATATTACGGGTCAAGATATTTGCACCTTCAACGGTAATGGCAATCGGTGCACCTTGATAGCCACGACCTAAATAGTTATTTGGCCCAAGCATAATACCTTTACCGCCGTGAACATCCATCGCATAGTTGGTAGAGTCACGCATTTGTTCGGTTAAATGGTATTTAATGATTGCAGATACAACCGATGGTTTTTCACCTAAATCAACAGCACCGGTAGACATGCTAACGGCAGCATCGGAGCTGTACGCATATCCTGCAAGTTTAGCAAGTGACTCTTCAACACCTTCCATTTGGCCAATAGGTAAACGGAATTGACGACGAATACGACTATAAGCGCCACTGGCAAGCGCAATTGTTTTAATACCACCGGTTGAGTTTGATGGTAATGTAATTGCACGGCCAACCGATAAACACTCAACGAGCATACGCCAGCCTTGGCCTGCCATTTCTGGGCCACCAATAATGTAATCAAGCGGTACAAAAATGTCTTTGCCTTGAGTCGGGCCATTTTGAAACGGCACGTTCAGTGGAAAGTGGCGACGGCCAATTTCAACACCCGGCATATCCGTTGGGATCAATGCACAGGTAATGCCTAAATCTTTAGTGTCGCCTAATAAACCGTCGGGATCTTGCATTTTAAATGCAAGCCCAAGTACTGTCGCAACAGGCGCAAGGGTGATATAACGTTTATTCCACGTTAAGCTCAAGCCAATGACTTCCTCGCCTTCCCACATACCTTTACAGACAACGCCATAATCTGGAATTGCACTGGCATCAGAGCCGGCTTCTGGTGACGTTAGGGCAAAACATGGGATCTCTTTACCACTTGCAAGACGTGGTAAGTAATGATCTTTTTGTTCTTTTGTACCATAGTGCTGTAATAACTCGCCTGGGCCTAATGAATTAGGGACACCAACAATAGACGAAAGTAGAGTCGATTTACTGGTTAGCTTTTGTAATACACATGACTGTGCAAACGCAGAAAATTGTAAACCGCCATATTCTTTTTTGATGATCATGGCAAAGAATTTATTATCTTTAAGGTATTGCCATACATCTTGCGGTAAGTCGGTTAACTCGTGAGTTGCTTCCCAATCGTCCAACATGCCACATACCACTTCAACTGGGCCATCGATAAAGGCTTGCTCTTCGATAGTTAGTTTTGGCATTGGATATTGGTGTAACTTATCCCAGTCTGGGCGACCGCAAAAAAGATCGGCTTCCCACCATGTAGTACCTGCATCAATGGCTGACTTTTCAGTTTCAGACATTGTAGGGGTTACTTTTTTGAACATGGCAAAAACAGGTTTAATAATATATTGCTGACGAATGCCAGTAACAGATAATGGCACTGCGATGATCAAAAAGATCAACCAGCTAATTGCGCCAAACGCACCTGCAAAGGTACCAATGACAAGTGTTGCGATAGAAACGCCAAGGGCAGTATTCCAGCTCGCTCTGTGGTAACTCGCAATGCTAAGCAGCACGATTAAACCAAGTGTAAATATGAGTGTCATGTATTCAATCCTTAATAGAGGTCAGACCACCTCTGTTAGAGTAGCGTTAGATTAGTTAATTATCAAGTGGCTAAATGAGAATAATGTGAGTTTAGTCACATGTTTGTAACGAGTATAACTCAAGGCCTCAAACATAAGCTTGCCTTGCACTTGCTAATGCTTAACAATACTTAGTGTTACAGTGTGAGCCGATTGTGAGTGTACTTTTTAATTTCTAAAATAATCGGATGTACAGCTTAGATCTATAAGCTATTAACAAGTTAATTTTAAAGGTTAATTTATTTTATGTGTGAGTTGCTTGGGATGTCCGTTTTTTAGCTTTCATATAATCTTAACTTGTCGCAAAGCCTGATAATCCCTCGATTTATCTACTCTAAAGCTGTTCATACTGTCTCATTCTGTTATTGTTATCGCAAACCAAACTGATACCAAAACTGTGACCTATGTGGTGGTCACAGTTTTAAATGGCATTTTATGAACTTCACAGATAAATCAATAAAAGCGCTCAAAGCCCAAGATAAACGCTATGTACTAACAGAGTCTGGCAACTATGGGGAAGGGCGTTTACAAATAAGAGTAAGTGAGTCAGGAGCTAAAACATTTAGGGTGCAATATCACATAAATGGTAAACGTAAAGTTATAGGACTTGGTACTTACCCAATTGTTGATTTAAAAAAAGCTCGTGGCAAGCATGCTGAAATATCAGCTTTATTAAGTGATGATATTGACCCACAAGAGCACCGATTAGAAACCCAAAAAACAGATTTTGCATCATCAGCAAAACGCACAATGCTAGAAATGCTAGATGAATTTAATGTATTTATAAGTACTCGCTGGGCTGAGTCAACAATAAGCCGAACTGATAAACTAATAAAAAGAAACATCACCCCATTTATAGCAACCGACTTAATGCCCGATGAGTTTACTATTGATATGGCCCGCGACATTATTTACCGCGTATACAACCGTGGAGCAAAAGAGCAATCGCGCCTGGTTCGCAGTACATTAATGAGTATATTAAAATTCGCCATAGATTTTGATAACTCACCAGAGCAATACAAAAAGCCCAACCTTTACGATATTAAAACCAATTTCATTAGAGACATTAATTTTGAAACGCCAAAAAACAAAGGCGAACGCTGGTTAAATGAAGCTGAACTTAAAAAAGTATGGAATGCTGACGACCTACCTTATTACACCCAGCAATATATAAAGCTTGCATTGTTGCTCGGTGGTCAACGAGTCAACGAAGTTTATGGCTCGTACGTAAGTGACTTTGACATAGAGAACAAAACATTCACCATACCCGCAAACCGTATAAAGGTAAAACAGCGGGGCGATCACATAGTGCCACTATGTGAAACCGTAATACCAATCATCCAAGAGTTAATGCAACATAGCGGAAAAGCAGGGCAAATGTTCCCTCATCGTGACAACCCAACAGCCACCGCTCACGTATCAACAATACGAATGGCAATACTACGTTGGTGCGGGAAAAACGACGTGCCAAATTTTAACCCACGCGACCTACGCCGAACGTGTAAAACACTTATGGGTAAAGCGGGTATCGATAAAATAAACCGCGACATACTGCAGCAACATAACAAGTTTGATGTATCGAGCGTACATTACGACAGGTATGATTACATGAAAGAAAAGCAAGTAAGCATTAAAACATGGGAAAGCTTTATATTAGATTTAACCATAATTTAAAAATATTTATTAATCTGGCTTAAATATTGCTTGAATGTAGCTCTTATTTACAAGGAGCAATAAAATGACACTTTCAATCTTATTACTAAGCGCACTTTCTTTCGATGTAACACCAACGCCAAGCGTACAAAAACTAGAAAATTCAGGTGGGATAATCATCCTAAATCCAAAGAAAAAAGAAAAAATACAAAACTCGGGCGGAATTATCATCCTAAACCCAAAAAAGCCAAAATAGTTATGCACTCAAAAGTAAGCCAGCTAAATGCTGGTTTTTTTGTGCCTAAAGGTTTAGCATTGTCTTAAAAAGTAAAGGGTTTTAAAAGTGGATTTTATACAAGAACTCTATGAGAAATGGCTAGTAATCAAACCATACACCAGCGTTTTTTCATCCCAAGCAATTATTGCCACCGCATTTTTAATCGCACTTGTAAACTCACTACGTAAAGCATTAAAGCAAAACGAGCTGTTCAGTAATTTCATAACAATCGCATTTGTTTGTGCAAACTACCTGCTAACAGCGTTGATGATGGAATACGTATTAGATTACGTACAACGGCACGAATCTGCCGCCAGCGCCCAAAATGTGTATCTAGGTTTTGTGATCGCCAACGTCTTAACATTATTTTTAATGTACAAAGCCCACGTGATCCTCAGTTATGTATTTACCCCATTGTATGTAGCAGTAAACAAATTATTTATAATACTAAGTATTTTTCACTTTGCGTTGTGGGTAAAACTAGTTGGCTTAAACCTGCAGCAAGAATATTCACAATTTCATTACCTATACAGTTTTATTGTTCTATATATCAGCGGTGCATTGGCTGTTATAATGATTTATCCCTATGTTCTAAGCACTAAGTTTGGGTGTATATTCACGTTAAGTTTGCCAAGGAATCGCGATGTTTGAGTTAATTTATATAGCCATAGCCGTATTTGCTGTTTTACTTATTTTAAGCACCTGGTTAGTAGCGCGTAAAAATATATTTGCCGAGCAAGTGAGAGCTAAATCAGTAGAGGCAATCTGGCTAACAATTCAAGCAGAGCAAGAACCAGACATTGAAAAGTCACTTAGTTTCTTTGCAGCAGCCCAAAAACTAAAAAATGAAGTTGCGGCAATCACGCTTAAAAATCCAGCAATGGCACATTATGAAATAAGCGAAGAAGTAACAAATAACAAAGAAGAAATAAACAACAAGGAAGAAACTGAAGAACTCAGCTTAGGTCAGCTACTAAAGCAGCACGATAAAAAATATAAAATTGCTGAAATCTACAAAAAATATAACGAAGGCAATAACTAATTAGTTATTGTCTTTTTGTATAGCAAATTCCTTTTCAACATATTCACATTGAATTTTAGCAAGCTTGCGCAACGCACCAACATTATTGTTATCGCCTTTAATAAAACCACTGCCTGCTAATGCGCTCAAACTTTTAAGTAGCCCATTCTCAATAGTCACTAAATCAAGATCATCAGTACCATTAAGCAAATAATCAAAACTAAAATTAGTTGCCAAACAAGTTTGATGTATTAGTTGATAAGGGATAGAACCACGATTAATAGTATTGGTACAAAAAGAATTGCTTAATGATAAGTGTCGTTCAAGTGCCGCATTTTTATTAACACCATAGGCATCACGTAAGCGCTTAAAAATATCACTCACCTGTTGCTGTTCTGCTGTTAACGTTTTGCCTAGCATCTAATCATCCTTATTGAACTGCCCTAATACTAAACGAGTTTTATTTTTAAAACAGCCATTAATTTTAAAAAACTTACAAAAAGTAAGTTTTTATTGCAAACATATAAAATTATGATACTTTCCATTCTGTTAATAAAAAGGATTATAGGAAAAGCTTAAATTATACTGTATAAATATACAGTAGTTTGTTGCCGCATTATTTACATGTGACTACAATGCAAAGCTTACCCAAACCCTATAAATCAGTAAAAGGAAATATCATGAAAAACACACGCTCACTAAAAGCACTGCAATTATTATCTACATTCATTGGTGGTGATGACAACGGTGGCGGTGGCGATGGTGTAGAGCCTCCATCAGCAGAATAAGACCAAATTAACCAGCGTTTACGCTGGTTAATAACACCCAAAGGAATTGCCATGATTGATTTTTTTACAGCAACAAGCTGGACTATCCGTATACTTGAACTAGCCATTGTTTTAAACATACTGTATTTATTTAAACAGCATCGGCTTGCTCTTTTTTTTGGCGGGCAAAGCAATTTAAATTCAACAGATGATCACACAATGCATTCATGCTTTATTGCAGCACTCACAGTCATGGTGTTTCACTTTGTCAGCTCACACTTATCGCAATACATTTTAACTATCGAAATGAGCAAACTAGAGCTTAGGCAGTTTTTTTACTTCTCAATGTTTAGTTGCTCAGTAGCATTTTCCGCAACGCTATTTTTCTTGCACACTATTCGTGGTTGTACGTTCTCAAAAGTAGCGCGCATATGCTTGTATTTAGCGATAGCACAAGCCGCATTACAAATGATGCAGTTTGTCATGCGTGGCATGTTAGATAACAGCACGCTATCACCGTTTTACAGTGTTGCCGTTGTGCTACTCAATATAGCATCACTTGGCGTCATTGCTGTTTACCCACTAACAATAGTGAGTAAAATAAGGAAAGAGGAAATCTAATGTCGTTATTATTTGTAATGAGTATATGCATGATAATGATGCTCTACATAACAGCATTTTCACTGCTACGCGGTCACAACACAAACGCAATTGAAACAAAGCTAAAGCATAAGCTCAAACATTACTTGCCAGAGCGCTACATAAAACAACAAGATGATTATGGTGTTGCGCATTCAATTGTAATGGACTTAGGGGAAGTGTTAGCACAGCCAGACAACTTTGATAAAATAGACTCAATGGTCGTAATGCATAAGCGAGCAATTCGCTTTAGGCGTCAAGCATTAAAACAGCCAACAGAAATCCCTCAACGCCAAGAACGGCCAGTATTCAAAATTGTTAAATAACCCGCTACTGCGGGTTTTTATTTGCATTTAAATTCCTAACTGTTTTAAACACAATCATAATTATGTTAATTTCTTACAAACTAATTTAATAAGTAGCAAAGCTGGCTTGAAAAAATATCACGTACAAGCAAGGCAATATTGGCAAAGTGTTTCAATTAATGGCCAAGATATTTGTTTAAAACATTTAGATGTTCATGAAGTGATTTTCAAAGGGAAAAAAGAGGACTTTAGGTTTTTAGTTACCTATGGGCTCCATTGCTTTGCTAAGAATGATCAGAAATACTCTATACCGTTTAAAGTTTCAGACAGTCATGAAGAAAGGGACTTTAACATTGAACGATATACTTTATCTAAAGCTTTAAGGTCTATAATAGAAAAGCTTGATGCTGGTTATGATATTTACCAAACCGCCCAAAATAAACATTTCATTTTTGAATCTAAAATTGTTCTCGAAGATAAAGAGCAATTGTGTAAAATCTGCTTATGCATATTTAAAGAGAATAGACTTGCTAGAATTCACGTAACAAGCGCTTTTGTATTAGATGAAGAGAGTATGAGTAAAAATAAACCGGGAAAAAGTGGCTCTATTTTTAAAATTGCTACAGATGTGAAAGAACAATCCAAGCATATAAAAGCACCAAAAGAAGCGACAAGACGGTAATTGGAAGGTATAAAGTATTCGGCCCCAAGTCATTAATTATTAAATTAATGCTTGAGGCCTCAGCCGCATAAAGCGGGGCAGATCATTCTTGCGTAGCAACTGGGCTAACCAAAATGGCAATGGGGTGAAGTAGATAACCAATAAGTAATCAACCTCTGTAACCACCCTATTAACGATCCTATTGCATAACTGACCACACCGCCAATACCATTTTGTTATAAGGAAATTATAAATAAGACTATATGAAACTATTTAAGACTCATATGAAACTATTTAAGACTACTTTTTATGCTGTTTTTTGGCTGTTGGCGGGTTTGGTTGCGCGTGCGTCAATAACTGGTTTTAAGTCTTTTAGCAGTAATTTACCGCAGTCATTAATATCAATCTTTTTATCTGGGTTTACCTTAAACCAATCAAGATGAAAGAACATCATTAACGATTTAATTGAAGTATCAATAAACTCTTTTTCAAACTCTTCTTCATCCAACATGCCTTGTTGACTGGTTAGATCGCCTGGCGCAATTTGCCCAGCAGCTGGGTTAGTTTCACCTGTAAACAACCACATTAAATACATTTTTGTCTGTGGGTGGTTAGCAATTTTTTCTAAATTACCAGCTCCAGGCTCAGAGATTCCTGACTCATATTTCTTGTAACCACTCAACCCAATATCAAGTAATTCGCAGAACTTAGCCTGACTTAAATGAAGTGATTCACGAATAGCTTTAATTTTAAGCCCAATAGTGTTTGACATGGTTCTTATAAGATCCTATTATTAGCTCAGATACAATAGTGTACCAAATGATTCTTTTAATGTTCTTTCTATATGTTTGGGCTTAATAACCTGCCCTAACAATAAAGATTAGCACAATTATAGCCCGTTTAGGAACCAAACAAATAAAGATAGAGGTCAATTATGGATACTGAAAAATACAGAAAAAACTTACAGGGTGAAGTGGTTGGCCCAGATGAAAAGTTCTTAAAGCGTAAACAAGTGCTAGAAATGTGCGGTATTTCACTTTCTCACCTGTACTACCTAATGAACAAAGGCATGTTTCCTAAGTCGCAGCGTGTATCACACCGCAGTGCCGTTTGGCTTGAATCAGACATCAATTTATGGCGCTCAATGAACACTAAGCATTTCTTTGCCGAGTACGGCGAGCAAATTAAAGCACAAAAACTAGGTGAAGGCGCAACAGCATGAGCCAAGTAGATGCATCAAAACACTACCGTACAAATTTGCGCGGTGAAGTTATCACTATTAACGACCGTTACTTACGCCCAGCCGATGTGGCAGAAAAATGCGGCATTCACCGTTCAACAATCTACCGCTTAATAGAACGCGGCGAGTTTCCTAAATCACACAAAGCATCAAGCGGCCGTGTGGTATGGGTTGAAGAAGATATTGAAGAGTGGATGCGCCTAGGCGCTGAGAAGTTCCACGAGTTCTACGGCAAACAACAAGCAAACTAGGAGGTTAATCATGGCTAATACAGCACTAGAAATTATTAAAAATCGTGGTGTTACCAAAGAAAAAGAGCAACCTAAAAGCACGCTGTTAAAAGCGGTTGAAGGTCGTTCTATTCCTAAAGGCCTTGCTGAAATAAAAGCACTTATGGGCAGTGAACGCCACACACCTGAATATGTTTACACTCAAGTATTAAGTGAGCAAGAGCGCACAATAGTGTGTTTTACCGCAGGCCTAAAACGCCATGACCTTGAAAAAGGCTTTGCCAATTTTAGCGCCGAAACCCGCTTAAAAATTCACAAAGCCATTTTGCAGTTACAAGAACTGGTTAAAGCATTCACCGATGCCAACGCCATGGCACCGGCTAAGTTTGTGCAAAACGCCCCGCGTGAAAATGCCAACACCGACTATTCACACTTAACTGTTAGTTCACACTAAGGATTGATCATGAGTTCAACTAATCGCGGAACCCAGCGCAATGCAGATGATTACTACGTAACACCGCATTGGCTAATTGAAGATTTTATAGCAGCGTTTAGTGAAAACTGCCGTTTTCGCTTTGACCCAGAAGAATACCCATTAGTGTTAGACCCAAGTGCGGGCGGGTGTGATAAATACCCAATGAGTTATCCAACCGTATTAGAAAAACACGGCTTTAATATTAATAGCTGGGATATTCGCGAAGACTCACGCGCAAAAGATAAGGGTATCGACTTCCTTGCAGTTAAACCTTTTGCACCTTATGACATGATCATCACCAATCCACCTTTCAACAAAGCACAAGAGTTCACCGAACATGCACTCGAAATGGTTTTTGATGGCGGTTTAGTCATTATGCTGCAACGCCTTAATTGGCTAGGTAGCCAAAAACGCAAGCCCATGTGGCAAAAACTGCCATTAGCGGCCGTTTATGTTCACAGTAAACGCCCGGGCTTTGACCCAAAAAAACCAAGTAAAACCGACTCAACAGAATACGCCCACTTTGTATTTTGCAAAGGCTATGAACACGCCCCTGAACTTTTTGTAATTTAACGCTGGGAACTGCTGAAAATGAAACTACACCCAAAAGCAAAAGCGGCACTTAGGTATTTAGTTGATTGTGAGAAAACGTGGAACTATGGAAAGTTGTTTTCTGTTGATCACAAGATAGCAACCGAAGAACTTGAAAAATACGCGCCAGAAATATCAGCGCGGTTTGATTGCATTGGCTCATCACAATCAATAGAAGAGGCAGAGCGTGAAGATAATTGGCTTAACTATTCATATAAAGAATACATGATTCAAGATCATCATAACGTCAAGCATGTAGAAGTTTTTCACCAAATACACTTACCCAACGAATTAAACGACATTCCGTTTTAACCCCAAAGGAATACTAAAAATGAACACTATCAAAGACCAAGATCTATATAAAAATCAGCAATTACTAATCAAGATTGTTTTACACGCTGTAGACCAAGTTAATTTTACTATTCGCAATTTAAACAAACGCCCAACAGTTGCGATGCTCATGGAATGTGAAAACTGCCTTACTGACTTTATGCCAGTGGTACAAATGATTGTCGTTGATCATACTGAATACGCGCCAGTGTATGACCAAATGGCAACAGCACTTGATGCCGCCCAAGTTCACGGCGAACCCGCGTTGATTGAGTGTGCGATAATCGAGTTTAATTAACCGTGAGCTTATGGCCCATAACTCACTTTGACGTATGCACAGCGGCTTTAACTTTGGTTAAAGCCGTTGACGACTCAGAGCACAGAGCATTTTTAGTAAGCGGCCTTAGCCGTTTTACTGCGTATACCCAATATAAAATGGTTAAACAGTACCTTGCTAAAATCACGCCCGCTGATGATGCCTGGTATAAAAACGAGCCCATAAACCCAAGTGAGCAAGCCCACATTTGGTTTTATGATGCGCTTAAAAGTATTGAACACCGCATAGATGTTACCGACCTAAAACTAAGTAAATCGGCAAAGTCGGCACTTAAAAAAGTGCATAACAACAACCACCATAATTACATAGTAAAAGACATTATCGACTGTAAACGCGCGCCCAGCATACAAGCCAGTTTTGTTCGCCAATGTGCCCAAGGGTTAGAGTTTACCGCTAAGCACCGCGAGGTATTAGCGCAAAAGAAGGACGAGCCGCAGGCCGATCACACCGCTCTTTTACAAAAGCTGGTAAATGGTCAGGTTTCAAAAGCGGCTATGTCTGTAATTACTGCCATCGATGACGCCGAGCAAGTGGCCTTTGTTTATAAGTGCTTGTGCAATGTGCCTAAACCATTGCAAATGCGCGTAGCTAAACGGTTTATTGATAGATACGACACCACCAGTTTACGCAGCCAATTTGGCGCAAATGACTGGTTACGCCGCACTGTAAACACATTAAAACCACGGCTAAAAATACTCGAGCGAATTGTAAATAATATGCCATTGCCTTGGCACATACTCGCCAATGCAGACAAAACCAAAAAACACGCAGGTGTTTTGTCTCGCCAAGTAACCGAGATATTAGGCGACCTTGCACTTGAACAAACAACATGGGACGCAACCGACTTTTACGACAAAGTAAGCGAGTTTGCTGAGCAATTTGGCGTACAACTCCAGTTTGCAGAAAAGGCCGAATACTTAACAATCCCCGATGCCGAAGTAGCGCTTTTAAAAGCACAAGATCATAAATGGTGGGCGCGTAAGCTTAAAACTATTCGCAGCCGTTACCTTGAACATTTAGAAATAGCTACCGGCGAAGTAGGCAAAGATCTATTCGCCACTCACGATAAAAAACACGGCACTAAAAATAAACGCCGTGGCATTAACGCCTATTGCTCAAAACAAGCCCTTGCTGAATACACCACCAACCGCGAACGCGGCCAGCGCTACCTAGAAAGCCTTGAACTCGTTAATGAAAAAAACGATGTGATCTCGCTAATGAAAGCGGTTGAAGCAGGTATTGCCAACCCTGAAAATATGCGAAACGAGCTAATGCTGCGCATACGCGAAACCGAAGAACTCGCCGACGAAATGGGCTACACAGGTGGCTTTTATAACATTACTGCGCCAAGTCGTTTTCATGCAAATTCGCCAACGTGGGACGGCTCAACACCCAAAGAGGCAAGCCAGTATTTAAACTGGTTATATTCACAAGCCCGCGCCAAGTTAGACCGCCTTGAAATACCGTATTTTGGTATACGTGTAGCCGAACCACACGCCGACGGTTGCACCCACTGGCACATGCTTTTATGGATGCCAACCCGTTACTACGACAAAGTTAACCACTTGCTACGCCGCTACTTTACCCGCGATGACCGCGCTGTGTTTTTTGAGCGATTTAAAAACCGCAAAAAATACCGTGCGCAATACACAAAGTCGCGCCGTATTTGGGGTTTAAATAAATCAAAAGGTGTTTACACCCGCGAGCCAATTAAAAACTATAACCCAAGTAGCCCACGCTATACCGCCATTAAAATGCTACCCGCAAAAGTCGGTAAAGACGGCAAAAAGTCGGGCGGGGCGGCGGCCTATGTTGCCAAGTACGTAAGTAAGAATATTGACGGTTTTGCACTGGCAAACGAATACGACGCAGAAACAGGCGAAAAACTCACCCAAGCAGTTAACCCGGTTAAAGCATGGGCCAGCACGTGGGGCATTAGGCAATTCCAGTTTCAAAAATCACCCTCTATTACCATTTGGCGCGAGTTGCGCCGAGTGCGCGAAGAAGTGCAAGGCAACGAGCAGTTAGAGCAAGTTCGCCAAGCGGCAGACAAAGGCGACTTTAAAACCTTTGTTACCTTAATGGGTGGCTTTGGTATTGGCCGCGATGCCCGTTTTAAACCCGCTTATCAATGTACGGAATACGGCAACGAATATGCCGAATTTACCAAACGCTTAAAAGGCGTTGAAGATACAACAGGCCTTTGCACGTTGGTAACTCGTTTACATACCTGGTCTAAGCAAACCATAGGCACCGCAGCAAATAGCGACACAGCTGTAATTGATGGGCAGGATGCCAACACCGTCAGCGCAGCTGACCTAGCTTGGACTAGTGGGAATAATTGTACGCCTTGCAGCGTGGGGCATAGAGACGAATTATTGCTAGACATGATCGGTTTTTCTAAAAAAGAGATCATTAACGTTAAAAAGGATCTAATAGCAGGTAAAAGGATCAGGCGAAACGGCCAAATTTACCTAATACAAGACGGTAAATTGCTAATACTGGACGCCCAAGCACAGCTTAAAGAGCATCGCCGCCAGTCTATTGAGTCAATAGCGCGCACTGAGGCACAAAAACAGTACAAATTAGCGGGCGAGCAAGAATCAATACAGTGTAACCATGCGTTTAACCTCCTCAACACCCAGCAAACCCAAACCCTTAACCAAGGCGGAACAGTGGTTATGGGGGATCGCGTGTATCACATGCAAGGCAACGACTTATACAGCTTTGAAAAGCTCGACTTAACCAAGCCGCAAAAAACAATACAAGTAATCGTAAGCGAACAGCACTTTACTTATGCGCGCGAACTTTACGACTTAGCGTATTCATACGCTCAAATTGATGGCCGAACCGCACCATCAAGCACTCAATTTAAACACGGTCACGCCGACATTATTGGTGATTTAGATTTAGCTCGATTAGTATTGAGCGGTGAAGCAACGGCCATCAGTGATAATGACTGGTGGGCAATGGACATGATGGCTTGATGTTTTATAAGTCATTTTAATGTAAGGAAAATAATATGATGAGCTCCAGTAACAAAACCGACACTTTTGAAAGTTTAAAAGAGTCTTTTAATTCACTCTTAAATAATTTAGAAAAAGTGGTTCAGGAAGAAGAAAAGGGTTTTGATATTAGAAGAACAAAAATGTGGAAAATTAAAAAGGATTTAGATAATTTTCAGGCTCTGAAATATGAAAATCAGCTCTATCTAATTAAGTTGATTTATAAATATAATCAAATAAATCAAATGTTTATTAGTAATATAAAAATTAAATACGAGATAAAAGACCTAATTGAGATTATTGGAGGCTCATATTGTCAAGATTCAGATAGTAAGCATAAGTATAACCATTACTTATTCGAATTTACTACGGCCTTAAGTTTCGCTTTAGGTTTAGAAGAAACTAAAAGTATAAGTATGATAGGTAAAAGCGATTTAATTATTGATGAAAAAATTGCCATTGAGTGTAAGTATATTAGTAGTAAAAACAAATTGAAAACCAGATTTTCAGAAGCTTCAAAACAAATAAATACAAGGGTTGACGATAAAGAAGCAAAGTTTGGATTTGTTGCTATGAATGTTTCCGAACTAATTAACCAAGATAAATTACTAAGTTTTACAGATTTCTTAGTGAAACGTTTTATTCAGAATTATCAATTGATGTATAAAAAAGTTGATGATCCGCTGGCAATTTTGAAATGCATCGCTTCGGATAAGAACTTTGAAAAAATTGTATCGAGTTATCTTACGTCTGAAATGGAAGCCGTTATTTATTCAAAAATGCCAGCTCCAATAAAGATGGCAGATAATGTTAAAGGTATAATTTTTGTTTCTCAAACTCAAATTGATATTTACAATGAAGACGACTTCCTTCCCATAAATATAAGAGGAAGGACTTATCATTTCAATAATGACTTGTCACAAGAAGAGCATAAAAAATACGCAGAGATGATTCATAAGCTTGCTGTTGGTATTTGATCAGAGCATTTTTGTAATTGACAGTGCGCCTTGTGCGGGGCTATAGTAAAAAGGCACTGGCAAAATCCAGTGCCGGACGTGGAAATCCGCATATCTCAAGGCGCATAGTCGCCAGCTTTTTAGCTGGTTTTTTAATGCGTGGCTTTAGCATACCTATATTATGGTGAGCTGGGCGAGGCCGCTTCGGCGGGCCGTTTCCTTGAGTACGGTATTTCCACCCTTGTTCAGTTCACCACCAATCGTGGAAAGTTGGTGATGAACTTCGATTTTTACTCGAGGAGTCATACCATGACTAATATTTATATTCTGCCTAGTGATGCCATCACTAACGAAAATAACCAGTTATTAACCGCGTCTAGTAAAGTTGCAGAAGCGTTTGGCAAACTACATAAAAACGTAATTCAAAAGATTGAAAACTTAGATTGTTCAGATAAATTTGCGTCGGCTAACTTTTCAGCCCACGTAGAAACGGTGCAGGCTGGCGCGGTAAAGCGTAAATCAAAAGTGTATCAAATGACGAAAGACGGCTTTATGTTTTTGGTCATGGGTTTTACGGGCAAAAAAGCAGCCCTGATTAAAGAGGCCTACATAAATGCGTTTAACCAAATGGCTAATAAACTCTACGGTCTACCAACAAAACCAATTACCCCAGCACTGCCGCAACATACACCACACCCATATTTTGATACAGATGTAGCTTTTAGCAATGTTAACCACACCAAAGCACTGGCAATAAAAGATCCTTGCATAGAACTGGGCAGCACCATAGCCACATGCTCTTTAAACGTGGCACGTATATTTGACCGCCCACATGATGAAATAATTGATTTAATACGTAACTTAAAATGCTCAACCGATTTTAAATACAGCAACTTTAGCGCGGAGTTGATAGGGGACATAACCAGCGGCCAGTTTGTTTTTTACATAACCAAAGACGGCCTAACCTTTTTAATGATGGACCTAAACCTAGGCGCCGATATTAAAGAAGGCTACATACGCGAGTTTAACGCCAAAAAACGCGCCCAACTCTACGGCCACCCTACACCAGACAACACTCGATTTTTAGCCCCACTAGGCCAAGCAGGTGATCAGTTAGCAAAGTATTAAAAAAAAAGGGCTAAATAAATTTAGCCCTAATTAATTACATTGCGAACAATGAACTGACTGCAATTATTAAGTGTGTAACATTAATAATTGCACGATCTGAAATCTCTAAGGATAAATTGATTTTCAATTTATTATCCTCCAATTTTTAGATGTGGCTTGCTCAAAATTCCAGAATCAGCTAAGCTTTTTTTGCAAACATAAGCGCTTCGCTGAAATCTTAGCAAGTGACTTCACTGTCCCATATTGCATGTATGGGGCAGTCCTTCCATTGATGTATTACTGCTTTGTTTCAATGTTGAAACTAGAATATTTTGGATGTCTATGCTGTGCAACTTAAATTTTAGGTGTTTACATTGTTAAAGCATAAGCAATTGAAAACAAAATATTTAAAGTCCTATCAATTCTAATTGTTGTTCTCGAGGTAAATTTTTAATAAGCGCCGCGGCAAGTTGCGCAGTAGTTTTACATGGTGGGTTCAAGAAGTGATCAAACGATTGGGTAATGCGGAACGTAGCCCCGCACTCTTTTGTATTGGTACATGAGCAATACAAATTAACAACATGCGCGCTTTGCTTTTCGCGTGACGTAATTATTGCTTTAGCTTCACAATTTGGACAAGTAACCCGCGCCATAATAACTACCAATCGTTAATAAAATACACTGTTATTATATACAGTGATTTAGTTTGTGACAAACCATAAAGCAGCTGTAAAATATGAGCATAATTTATATTAATTCAAAGGGCTAAATATGGGTTGGATTATTGAAGCTGTTGTTTTTGGATTTATTGTTTTAATTATTTATATAGCGGTTAAAGACTCTGGTGCAAAAGATGAACGAATTAGAAAACTCGAAGATGATAAAGCGCGATTATTGAACATCGAATTTAACAAGCGATTTAAAGAAATTCACGGTATTAGTTTTAGTGAAGCTTATGATGCATCAGATAATAAGAAAAAATGGGATGAATGGGGTGAAAGAGTTAAAACTGGTCAAATCCATTGGCAGCCAGACTATTGTGAATATATTGCTGATGGTTTGTTTAACCCTGATAAGTCAAAACACATTAATATTAATCTTGATTTAGAAGAAGAAAATTATTAAATAGTAAGTCAGGCCCTTCACTTTAAGTGTGTCTAAGGTAGTTAGTGGCAGGGAGCATTATGCAGCAATATTTATGAGTGAGTAAGGCATGGAAGATCTAATTAAGCATATTAGATATTTATCGGCAGTTACAATAATTTGGATTGATGGAAAGGATGGCTCAGGAAAGAGTTATTTGGCAACAGAGCTAGCAAAAAAATTAAAGTACAATGTTATTCATGTTGATGATTACTTGGTCCCGAATCAGGGTTCTTACTTTGGCAGTTTAAAGTTAGATAGCCTTAGTCAAGCTATTAATGAAAAATCGAAATATCTGATAGTGGAAGGTATATGCTTACTAAAAGTTCGTGAGGCTCTTGGTTTGAAAAAGGGCTTTGACGTGTATGTAAAAAAAATAAGCCTTGAGGGTGATTGGGCTGATGAAGGTGAATGCAATATTTCTGAACCACCAGATGTGTACATCCAAAGACAACAGAAAGATATCTGCAAAGTAGCAGCAATTTGTTTTATGGGAAAGAAAGATGAAGCTATAGAGTTTCCTGCTGTGGCGCGTGAAATAATTACATATCATTATGACTACAAGCCACATATAAATTCAGACGCAACATATAGTTGAATTGAACAATAAATGCCTATAAATAGTTTAAATTGACTGTAGGCTTTACTATCAACCTCAGTATTCCTTACGACTTCATCCATCATTAATTTAATTAGCGGGTTAGTCCCGCTCTAAAGCACAAAGCATTATATTTAGTTGACTCGAAAGGCCAGCTGCTGAGAACCAAAAGGGCGAAAAATTCACTCCTCCTCGCCTTCCGCTTTCGTGCAAAAAACGCGTCAAATTGACAACCCCAGTGACATACTATTAATCGCCAGCCAGCCCAGTAAAAGGATCTGTAAGTGATTTTAAAAAGATCGCATTGTCAAAAAGTGACAATGTTTGACAATAAAGTGACAACAAAAAGATCAAATAGCTGGTGATTTACCTAATATTGAAATATCATTAATTTATTATCAGTTAAGTGATAAATAAATTATGAAATATTTACACAAAGGCTCACAAAGCCAAGAGCGATTAGATGCACTTTTATCGTTTGGTAAAAGTACCAGCGAAGATATAAAAGCGGCACTCAGTGATTACTTGGTTCGCGGTATCAGCAAGACCAATGCAGCAACGCTTAATGGTGTGAAGGGGCCAAATTTCACAAGGGCACTTAACCGACTGGAAGTTGTTGCAGGTAAATTTGAACATGCATTAGAAATTGAATGGTATTCAAAAAGGCAGGATATGAAATTAGAATTAATAAAAGAAAGAGTCGACGCTTTATTGGTTGAGTTAAACCTACTGTTACCTAATGAGGATTTTTCAGATGCAGAGTGGGAGACTCATAATGATAGGATAGTTAAAAGACTGAAACTTGAAATAAACCATATAGGTACAAGTAAACGCACTACTGAAAATGAGCATTTATTTTTGGTTGAAGCATATGGCGATGCGTTAAATATTTTAGAGAATAAAGATGAACAAGTAGATGAAAAATTTATCGACTGTATAGACGTGCTTGAACATTGGAAAAGCCAAATCCCTAATTAATTTTATATTTTATGAAATTTATAAGTAGTAAATTTTGACTAGATTGTTACTTGATGGATGTAAAAAAACTGTGTAAATGCCTGTTACATATAGGGAGCTAATTACTCCTTATTCGCAAATTACAACTAAGTATTTTTACCTAATATCCAGCGGTTAGGCTATTATTAATATGCGTAAATAACAATTACATCACAGGAGTTACAATGAATAATGCATTAGATGGAAAAGCTAAATTAGATGTAAACATTTATAACATTCAAGCCAATGAAGAAGAGTTAGAGGAGTTAAAAGGATTGATCGTTAAAAACTATCGAGCAAACACCACCTCACCAGAAGTATCTTTTGAAAAGTCTGATGTTAGAGGTGACTTTTATGAAATTAGTTTTACGATACTAAAGCCCAAATCATCTGACAGAAAAATTATAAGGGAGTTACTGAACTCCTTAACTTTAGTTGGTTGTCACATTGATGCTACTTACGTTCATTAGGCTTATTTTTCATGCTATGCGAATATAGCTTAGAGCGCAGACTTATTTAATGCGATTGCCCCAAAGGTTGAAAGAAAGAGCTTGGTTAGGTTAATCAATAGGCATATAACTTTTTAGTAACTATATAATTTAAAGGAATAAAATGGAAATACAAAATAAAACACCAGCAAACATACAAGAGTTAGTTAAAAATGCTAATTGTAAATATGATTGGAAAAAACGCCTTTCAGCATTACAAGCTTTAAAACATTTTAAATGCCAACAATCAATAGATGTAATTACTCGCCTTGCGTTACACGACAAAGTATTTAAAGTGAAGGAAGAGGCATTTAAAGTGGCTCAGTCGTTTGGTATAGAAAAAAAGGGGCGACCATTATCTTTAGGGAAGAAAAATATTGGTTACGAATCAAAAGATTTCACAAAAATATTTTTAAGAATAAAAAAAGATAAAAAAATGGATGACCTTGATTTTAGTTTGTTTAAGGAGACATTTTTAATACTAAATCCTGAAATGTATGATGTGATGCTATATGAACAAGGCAAAAAATTTGATTCTTGGATAGCGAAGTTATATCAGACTTTGCCGAAAAAATAACTCAAGGGGATTATATTTAAAAGCGCTAACTAGTAGCGCTTTGCTTTTTATCCCGATTCCCCCAAAACGCTCTAAACAACCGCATTAGCCCAAGCGTTGAAACGGCAATACCGACAATCACAAATTCAAAGTACCAGGGCGCGCCGTTATAGCCCATGGCTTGCCAGCCTTTTTGCATATACGGTTGCATGGCAGGTATAAAATGGCACACAAACAAACCCAAAAAGAATAAAATGATCACTTCATCCATGATGGTTTTGTCGCGGTTCTTCAGCACCAGCAAGTCATAGTCCGCGTCGTTTTGCTCGGCTTGCATGCAGCGCTTTGCTTTAGCATTAAACTGGGCAATTTTGAAATTGTTTTCAGCACGTGCTACATCAGCGGCCATTTCAGCCGCTATGCGTTTACGCTCAACATAGCCGCCGGTTAAATCGGCTATTGGGTCTGTGATAAATGAAACCAGTGTTTTTAACCATCCCATTATTTTATCCCCCTGATCAATTTAATAAACGCTTTAGGGTCTTTACTAAAGGCTTTTATTAGCTTGTCGAACCCTTCAAGCAAGTGCGGGGCAGCGTAGGCTGTTACCCCAATCACGCCTGTTTTTAGGTTTTCATCAAACCCGCGCCATTCACAAAACATGGCTGATAGGTAGGCTGCAAATATCGCAATTAATACACTCATAAAGTAATGAAAAAACGTAAATTGCCGTTTGCTCAAATACATTTGGATTGCGGCTGCTAAAAAACTCAACATAAGTAATCGCCCCCATTGTTTTATAAATTCGATAACATCAATCCAGCTCATGCGCTTTCCTTAGGTGTTGGGTTTAGGTCTGAATACTCAGGCTCTTTAAAATCAATGTGCTGTGCAGTAGGCAAGTAGTTATTGATCCCTAAAACATCTTGCTGCAGGGGCACAACTTCGTTGTTGTAATAAGCGCGGGTGATTTTGTCTAAATCACCAAAGCCGGGGCTGTCGCCAGATGATTGGCCGCTTAGTGCTTCTTGTGCCCGGTGCATACTGAGCATGTCGTTTAGGGTGATTTTTTTAATGCGCTCAAATTCGTCTTTAGTTGATATGTCGCCCACAGGGGTTATTTTTAATGACTTTTCAGCATCGGCTTTTTGTCCCCTAAAGTTTAAAAATAAACTCCTAAAGTTGCCCACGCCTTTACTGTCTTGAATGGCTTTTTTTAGTGCGTTTTCATCTTCTAGGCTCATGAACGGGTCAGCCATTGAAAATATAAAGCCCATGTGCGCGCCGTTTTTGTAATAGCGACGGCGAAATAGCGTGGCATCTTCATTGAGTAACGCTGATTGAATACCACCGTAATATTGCGGCATGCCGTAAATGCCTTGGGCGGGGTCATACTCTTTTACGTGTATAACTTCACCGGCATTAAAATAAATAGGCTCATGGCTTTGGTTACTTAATTGCGCATACACCCCGCGTTTATCTGTATAGCGCATAGTGAGGGCGGGCAAATGGCGCAGTTTAATGACTTGCCCAAAGGCGTTTTTAATAATCTGTAAATACGCGTTACCGCTCCACAGTAAATCAAACGCAAACTTGCTAAGGGCTTGGTGGCTCAATAGCGGGTTTGGTTTATACCACTTTAAGATCATGTTGCGCTTAAAGTAGAGTATTGGCCCATGCTGGGCATTTACTCGCAGCAACTTAACCAAGCCGTGCAAACTAATGGGCGGTGCATAAATGCCGTTGCTGTCGCTAAATACCCCAACGTAATCGGTTAGCCGGTTATCTAAACAGGGCTCAGGATCACCAAAGCTAAATGAATCGGTCATTGCGGTGCGTTGATTGTAGTTAGGCGCTTGGCCGTTACTTACTTGTAATCGTGGTTTGGTCATTAAGCTGCAATTCCTACAGAGGTTTGACGGTTAAGGGCGTTGCCGTCGAGTGGTTCAAATAACATGGCGTGCATAATTGCCCATGCAATATCGGCATGGCCGGTGGTGGCGGTGCGGTTTGTGGCATAGGTAATTTGATCGCCAACCACTTTGCGGCGAATATTAATAAACGAGCTGGCAATATTTACCGCGTCCTGGTCAAACTCAAGGCGACGGTTTTGAATAACGTTGATTGCCTTGATCACCATGCGGTTTTTAATAATTGGGTTGTAATGAATAGGCTCTGCGTTAGGGTAAAACTTAGTGATAAGCTCCCACACGCCGTACCCTATGCCGGTGGTATCTACGCCAATATGGACCACGTTGTATTTTTCGGTGAGGAGCTTTATTTCAGCGGCCATGGCTTCAAAGTCATTGCCGCTTAAATCGATTGCTTCAAGCAGGCGGAATTTTTCGCCTGGCTTCATGGGGGCACTGAGTACGGCAACACTGGCTTTGTCGCCAAAGCGGGCAGGATCAAACCCAATAACGACAGGTTTTAAACCATAAGGGCGCTCATACTCTAAATCAAAGTCAGTCCATTTGGTTGAGTCGCCTACACAGTTCATTAATTGTTTTAAGTTAAACGCGCTGTGTGCATCATCAATAAACTTACACATAAACAAGTTATTAAACTCATCTAGCGAGTATTCGTTTTCAAGTACACTGATATCAATGCGGTCAAAGCCTGAATTCACCACATCGTGCACAGTGAGCATTTGGCGCCAAATACCGTCTTCACACAGCAAGCCGTGCTTTAAGTTTTTATGGCTAACATCAATAGCAAATTCAGGATCGTTACAGGCTTTGGTTTTACGAAACCATTTACCGTTCCAATGATCATACGCTTCGTGGCTGGTAACACTTGGCGTACTAAAGTAGGTAATAC
>NZ_BDDS01000007.1 GCF_001653135.1 Pseudoalteromonas neustonica | reverse complement strand
ATGATCTTGTAGTGCATGACTACATATCAACGTGCTTACAGCACCTTGCTGAGCAGCCCGATGACCTTGAACCGCTATTACCTTGGAATATTAAGCAAGGCTAGGTGTCGTTAGCTATACGCTTACGACTGAAGTCTCATCATCCATCTTGCTATGCAGAAATGAATACCTTGTATCTTGGCGTACAGCTTCTATCTTTAAGATAATACTTTCGTAAGGCTTTTTTGCAGTAGCGCTGCTTTGTGAGTCCTTTTCACTTTTCAAATCAGCTAAAAGTGTATCAATACTGAAAAAAATAGGGGTATCCGCTGAAACAATAATTTCTTTGATATGTTGTTTTTCAGCTTCAGTAACTTTAAGTTGAGTGATAATTTTTTTTATAATTGCTTTTTGATTAGAGCCTGGTTCAATATTATAAACACCAAAAAATTCATCTAAATCTAAAAACCAATAAGGTAACGAGAATTTACTCCATGGAATCGCATTTGTTCTACTCTTGAAGCTGTCATTTTGATCAGATTGATTATAGCCAAACGCTGAAGGGTACTCATTATGAATATCGAAGAATAAGATACGAGGGCATTCATAACTTGAGAGGATAGATTGAACTATTGAAGCAACAGTACAACTTTTACCACTTCCAGTCGTACCTAAAATTGCAGTGTGTCTACCCATAAGCTTGTCTAGGTTTAAGTAAGTTTGATTATCATCACTTTTATCGGTAACACAAAAATGCTCTTTATCTTCTTCTAGGTTGATACCTATTAATTGATTTACTTGGTCACTGCTTAAAAAATATGTGTCATAGTTAATTGTTGGAAGACGTTTAACGCCTCGGTTAAATTTACCACCGACATCACAGCCTAAAATTGAAAGAGTAACAACCCTCCTCTCTTCAGTATAAATTTCTAAACCATTATCCCCTCTTTTGGTTTTATCTATTTCTGTTATTTGCACCTTGCTTATAGTACAAATAGTATTTCCATTAGCGCCCCCGCAATTGACGTAAGCACCAACTTCTGCACAGTAATTAGTACCGCCAAATTTACGCTCTAAAAAATCGGCATAAAGAATAATTGAGCTACCATCCACTTCTTTAACTTTTCCGAATTTTAATTCTGGTTCTCTTAGTGTTATTGACAATTTTAACGTCCTTATTAATAAATATAGCTCATACATTAGCTTCAAAATATTGAAGGTTATTGGATAAGTTTATAACTACACTTGGTTTATTTAAACAATACTCCTTACTTTCATTTGAGTAAATGCGTGATTAGATGAAAAACATAAAAGTTTAATATAGAGATCACACAAAGAAGCCTTATTCTTATATTACGTAAAAATCAAATCCATTTATTACCGCCTCTAGCCTCTTCAAGCTAGCTCCACCATGTGTATATTTATCTGTAATCCCACCTTTTGAAATTTCATGACCAACCACTTGTTGTATTAGTGAGAGATCAAACGAGTGGTTATTTCTTATGTTACTTATAAACGTATGCCTAAAGCTGTGATAGCTGCGTAGTTCATCTAATTCATTAACACTAGGTATTTCAAGCTCTATTACCAAGCGACCACACCAACTAATGGTATAGCTTATAGCTTATGGCTAAAATCTGATAGCAAATTTCAAGCACAAAAAAGCCCGCAGCGTTAACTGCGGGCTTTTTTGTTGAATGAGTGAGTCAGCCTATAAGCCGGGTTTTGTCCTTTCCGAAGAAAGTGATAATCATTCGTCTAGGCCATAAATCGCTCTATGGCTCAAGCAACCTACCCGGTTCTCACGTGGGCCACGCGTTCATTATTTAAAATGATAGAACCCTATTTGGTCTTGCTCCGGGTGGAGTTTACCTTGCAACCAACTATTACTAGTGGCCCGGTGCGCTCTTACCGCACCCTTTCACCCTTACCAATCCGAAGATTGGCGGTCTCCTCTCTGCTGCACTTGTCGTGGGCTCGCGCCCCCCAGCCGTTAGCTGGCACCCTGCCCTATGGAGCCCGGACTTTCCTCCCCCTGATCATTTTCGTCACAGGCAGCGATCATCTTGGCTGACTCGGCGCGCATTATACCTGAGCTAAGCAGTATGTGCAGTAAGATTTATTCTTTTTCGTCGATAATTGTTTTATATAAGGCATTTTTCTTCATGCCGAAGTAATCAGCCACAATACCGCAGGCTTTTTTCATTGGCATTTCATTCTCAAGGAGCGCCAGCATTTTACGCGCCTCAGGTGGTACATCATCAACAAGCTTTGCTTTACCTGGCAACATGAGTACTATTTCACCGCGCTGCTTGGTTGGATCGTCAGTTAAAAATTGTTTAAGCTCGCTTACAGTGCCATTGAAAAAGGTTTCAAATGTTTTGGTTAGCTCTTTAGCAAATACAACCTGCTGATCGCTGCCAAGCGCAGCTTCTAAATCGTCAAGGCTGGCCATTATACGATGCGTGCTTTCGTACATGATGCTGGTGATGTTGGAATTAACCGCATCAATGAAAAAATCTTGTCGTGCTTTACTTTTAGCGGGTGTAAAGCCAATAAACTGAAAACGATCAGTTGGTAAGCCTGAACAACATACGGCCGTAATTGCAGCACACGCACCTGGAATTGGCGTAACATGCGCACCTTGCTCTCGGCATAAGTTAACCACGGCATAACCTGGATCACTAATCAGCGGTGTGCCGGCATCCGATACCAACGCAATATTTAAACCTTGATTAAGTTGATCAATAATTTGTTGCGCTTTTTGCTTTTCGTTATGGTCATGCAAAGCAAACGTTTTTGCTTTAATCCCAAAATGACTGAGCAACTTGCCGGTGTGGCGAGTGTCTTCAGCAGCGATTAAGTCAACTTGCGATAATGTCGCGATTGCGCGCTGACTTAAATCGTCAAAATTGCCGATTGGGGTGGCTACAATGTAAAGAGTGCCGATTTTCTGTGAATTCTCCTCATTTAACATTGAGGTCTCCTGCGTCAGTCAGTAATATAAGCAAATCGCGTTAACGTATTGGGAAATCATTGTGCGACTTAAACTTGTTAGTCTATTAATCATATTGTCAGGGTTATCGGCCTGTAGTACAACCGAAAAACCGACTAAAACCACTGAAAACCTCAGTTCAGCTAATAGCACCACACAAATTCAAGCGACTGATGCACAATCTATGTACCAAATTGCTTTGAATCGCCAAGGTGCTGATAAAATTCAGCTACTGTACAGTGCTCGTGACGCAGCAATAACTGAACAAAGCTGGCCACTATTGGAACAAGTGTGTATCGAACTTGAGCGTACTCCGAGTGTTGATCAGGTACAAAACAAGCTTTACATCGCATTTGCACAAAAGCAGCAAAACAAGAACACTTTGGCGCTTGAAATCCTCGCCAGTTTAGATTCACAACTAACGCAGCCCGAACACTTTGCATGGCACCAGTATCTAACAGCCAGTATTTACGCATCACAAAATTTACCTAAAGACGCGATGCCTTACTTTTTTAGGGCGTCAGAGACTGCAAGTAAAAATAACTTAACCATACCGCAGTTAAACAAAGGATTATGGGAAAACTTAAAACAGCTTTCATCTTACGCGCTTGAACGCTTTAACCGCGGCTCTGTTGTTCAACAAGGTTGGGTTAATTTAGCTTTATATCATTTAGTGTATTTAGGCGCGCCTGTTGAATTGGATCAGGCAATTAATAATTGGCAGCGACGCTATCCAACTCACCCTGCGATAGATGTATTGCCTAAGAAAGCGGCCGCACTTATAGCTATTGCCCCCTTAGATATTGAACGTTTAGTAGTGCTAATTCCCCAGTCAGGTGCAAATGAACGGTTAGGTGATGCATTAAAAGCAGGTATTTTAGGTGCGCTAGATAGCTCACCGATTCAAGAGACTATTTTTATTGATGAAATGCTTAGTCCCTCAGAAATAACAGCTAAGCTTAGCGAGATTAAACCAAACTTTGTGATTGGCCCATTACTCAAAGGTAACATTGATAAACTTGTGGCTAATCAAGCTCTGCAAAGCTATCCAACTTTACATTTAAATTCATTTGATGGCGAACGCACATCAACTCAGCATTATTTCTTTGCACTTAATCCTGAGCATGAAGTTCAGCAAGCGCTGGAACACTTTTTAGCAATGGGTTACCAAAAACCGATGTTGCTTGCGCCAAATAACGGTGCTGGTCAACGGTTAGTTGAGTACTTTAATGTTCAGTGGCAACGCTATAGTGAAACAAAACCAGAAGTCGGTTTATACGATGATAAAAAGGACATGCCTACAACGATAACCAGCTTACTCGAAGTGGATAAATCGAAGGAGCGAATCAGCACAGTAAAATCATTATTTAAACAAGAAGTTGAAAGCGAAACTCGATCTCGTCGTGATATTGATGTTATTTATATCCTAGGTGATGCCATGGAAACCCGTTTGCTCAAACCTTATTTAGATGTAAATGTAAGTACCTTTGCTGAACGGATCCCACTTTACGCAAGTTCAAAAAGTCATAGTAAACAAATTGATAAAACTGATAAAGGCGACCTAGATGGTTTGTACTTTACTGAGTTACCGTGGATGCTAAGTGACCAGATATCAAAGCAAGCCTTACGTCAGCAATATAATACTTTATGGCCTGATCAAGCTGATATAAGCCAACGATTATTTGCGATGGCCTATGACTCCGTAGCAATGCTTAGTGATATTACACAGTTGAGTATGATCCCTGGTAAGCAGTTCAGTGGTTTAACAGGCCAATTAAGCATTACTAGCGATGGCCAAATTAACCGTCATTTGAATTGGGCTCAATACAAAAACAAGCAAATTAGCGCCGTGCAACTTAAAACACATGCACCGATCCCATTATTTATGCAAACAGCAAGTGACCAAATGGGGAGTGAGTAGCTATAATCCTGATTTGAGGCCAGCAAAATAAGGATGTTGTGATGTCTTGGTTTAAACAACTATGGCAAAATAGCCGTGAAAAAGGTCAGTATTACGAGTTACAAGCGCAAAAGTATTTAGAAGAACAAGGTTTAATAGCCATTGAGCGCAACTATAACTGCCCCTACGGCGAACTAGATGTGATAATGCGTGATGGTGATACATTAGTATTTGTTGAAGTGAAGTTTCGCAGTAGCCACATAAAAGGCGGCGCGCTGCATGCACTTGGTAAACAAAAACAGCAACGTTTAAAACGTACAATTTATCATTATTTAGCATTTAAAAAACTGAGTAATCAAGCGCTCAGAATTGACTTTGTCGCAATAACCGGCGAAGTGCCGCAACAACTTAATTGGATAAAAAACGTATTTTAATATGCAAGATACAATAAAAGAAATTTTTACAGAAAGTATTCAAGTGCAGATTGCTGCAGGTGAAGTTTTGCCTAGTGCGTTAGAAAGCGCCGCATTCACAATTGCGCAAAGCTTAATCAATGGTAATAAATTGATTTTTTGCGGCACAGCAAGCTGTCATATGCTGGCTCAACACATGGCTGGTGTGTTGATTAATTTTTATGAAACAGAACGCCCGTGCTTACCTGCAATTGCGTTATCGCAAGAACATATTAACTTAGGTCAAACGAGCCAAAGTGACGAACAAGATACATTTGCTCGCCAAGTGCGTGCGTTTGCACAACAAGGTGATTTATTGCTGGTACTGGCCATTAATGGTAATGAAAAGAATATTATTTCTGCGGTTGAGGCTGCGTTAACTAAAGATATGAAAGTGATAGTTTTAGTTGGTGATGATGGTGGTGAATTAGCAGGCTTGCTTGGCGCAAATGATGTTGAGATCCGCGTACCATCAAAGCGCCCTAGTCGCATTATAGAGTCACACTTAGTTAACCTTCATTGCCTAAGTGAGTTAATCGATTTAACCCTATTTCCACAGGATGAAAGTTAATGCTCAAGCACTCACTTATTATTATCAGTACCGTTTTATTTTTACAAGGTTGCGCCGTTGCCGTTGTTGCAGGAACTGCTGGCGCAGTAACTGCAGCGAATGATCGCCGAACTTTGGGTTCACAAATTGATGATAACAACATCGAGATCAAAGCTAACTTATCTATAAATGAGATACCACGCTTAGCAGATCATGCCAATAT
This sequence comes from Pseudoalteromonas neustonica, assembly GCF_001653135.1. Classification (GTDB taxonomy): domain Bacteria; phylum Pseudomonadota; class Gammaproteobacteria; order Enterobacterales; family Alteromonadaceae; genus Pseudoalteromonas; species Pseudoalteromonas neustonica. Next base: position 236,052 of record NZ_BDDS01000007.1, on the reverse strand, counting down.
AAGCGCTGTAAGCGTTAATGGCATTGTTTTATTGATAGGGCAAGTTGCCAATCAAGAAATGAAAAATGAAGCCCATCGTGCGATTGAGACAGTAATAGGCATACGTAAGATCCATAATCAGATTCGTATCGGTTCTAATATTAGCATTAGCACAAAAACACACGATTCGTGGTTAACATCAAAAGTAAAAACAAAGCTACTTACTACCGATAATATTAGTAGTAATAACATCAAAGTAATTACTGAAAATGGCGAAGTTTTCTTAATGGGTTTAGTCTCCAACTCCGAGGCTAACACGGCTGTAAGCGTTGCCCGTAACGTATCTGGTGTTGAACGTGTAATTAAAGTGTTTGAGTATTTGTAAAGGTATCAGGTTCGAGGAGTTTAAAAGCCTTGCAGTTAATATCGCAAGGTTTTTTAATTCCTGTAGGCGGGAGTTTACCTCGCGCATCTTCACTAAAAAACGCGGGGTAAACAATCAACCTTTACCCGTTTCTAGCAGCTCGTCGCCTATGAACTTTAACACCACCTGCGCGGCATAAACCCCCGCCTACGCAAACATAAATCCCTATGCGCCCGCAGCCGGGAGTTTACCTTGCACCTAGTTACTTCCCTAGCACCTTTGATTTTTACCTTTAATGCGCTTTTATACAGACATAAAAAAACCGCTACTTAGCGGTTTTTTTGTCAATTTACATATTATTTTACAACACGTAAATGCGAGCCTTTTTTGTTATCTGGCTTAGGCGGTGTAGGTTCATCATCAGGGGTGAACCCATCGTCTAAATCAACACTTTCTAGCTCACCTACAAAATCGTCTTCGTCCTCTAAAAACTCATCTGCGGTAAACACTGTGCCTTCTCCGTTTTCGCGGGCATAAATAGCAAGCACTGCACCAATTGGCACATATACTTGCATTGGCTGACCACCAAATCGGGCGCTAAAGCTTAATTGCTGATTATCCATCGAAAACTGCGTGACGGCTGAAGGGCTAATATTAAGCACAATTTGACCATCTTGGATAAACTGTGTTGGTATTTGCACTGCAGGAAAATCAGCGTTTACCACTAAATGTGGCGTACACTGATTATCAACAATCCAATCAAAAAAAGCGCGGAGTAAATAAGGACGATTAGACGTCATTACAAACGGATCTCACGCTCAGCTTCAGTCAAAGAAGCTTGGAATGATTCACGCTCAAATAAACGGATCATGTATTCTTTCATTTCTTTAGAACCAGCACCATTAAGCTCAATACCAAGTTCAGGTAAACGCCATAGTAGTGGTGCTAAGTAGCAATCAACTAAACTGAATTCTTCACTCATAAAGTAAGGAGCTTCAGTAAAGATTGCTGCAACAGCTAGTAATGCTTCTGTCAGCTCTTTACGTGCTTGAGCAGCATCTGCGCCATTGCCATAAACTTTTGCAGCAAGGCTATACCAGTCCGTATCGATACGATGCATCATTAGACGGCTACGGCCACGCATTACCGGATATACAGGCATTAGTGGAGGATGAGGAAAACGTTCATCAAGGTATTCCATGATGATGTTTGCCTGATATAAACCTAACTCACGGTCAATCAGTGTTGGCACTGTACCGTAAGGGTTAATTTCATGAAGTGCTTCTGGCAGGTTGTCCTTTTCAGCCAGATGAATATCTACACTTACGCCTTTTTCAGCAAGTACAATACGTACTTGATGGCTATACATACAGTTAGCACCAGAAAAAAGGGTCATTACAGGGCGCTTATTGGCAGCTACGGCCATGCCTACCTCCATTAAATAACAAAAACAGCAATAGGGGCTTAAGCCCCTATTGCAAAATTACCTTTAAATATGTTCAAACTTAATGAACATCTCTCCAGTATTCTTTCTTAAGCATGAATGCCAAGATAAACAGGATAATTAAAAATCCGATTACCTTAAGACCTAACGCTTCTGAATCAAGACGTGAAGGTTCACCCACGTATTCGAGGAAGTTAGTTAAATCACGAGCCGCTTGGTCGTATTCATCCACACTCATTTCGCCCGACCCATCTGTTTCAGTGCCAATAACTTTAGTCACAGTGTGACCATGTTCTTCAACCTGTTCAGTAATAGGTGTTGGTAAGCCTTGCAATTCTTGAAGAACGTGAGGCATACCTACCGATGGGAAAACAATATTGTTTACGCCAAACGGACGAGATTCATCTTTATAAAATGATTTTAAATACGTGTAAATATAATCCGGAGATTTTACACGTGCAATTAGAGTTAGATCCGGCGGAGCCGCACCAAACCATTTTGCTGCATCATCTTTTTCCATTGCATTGGTAATGTGACTACCGACTTTTGAACCATCAAAAATTAATTGTTCAAGACCTACTTCTGTAGGAATACCGATATCACGAAAAGTACGTTCATAACGCTGATACTCCATTTGGTGACAACCAAGGCAGTAGTTCATGAACAACTTAGCACCACGTTGCAACGAAGGCTGATCAGTTAGGTCATTTCCAGCTTCCATTAATGGAACCGAAGGACCCGCCGCCATTGCCGGCAATACGTTTATTGATAAAGCAAATAAACCGATAATTAGCTTTTTCATCATTTCGTCAACCTCTCTGGCAATGGCTTAGTTTTTTCATTCTTACTGTATACAAACAACAGCACGAAGAACATAAAGTAAGTCACAGTACAGACTTGCGAGATAATCGTTTTCATATCAGTTTGAGGAGTTGCACCCACCCAACCTAATAGAACGAAAGTAACCACAAAACCTGCAATATTCCATTTATGGAAGCCACAACGATAACGAACAGATTTAACTGTACCACGGTCAAGCCAAGGTAATAACGCAAGTACTACAATCGATGCGCCCATCGCAGCAACACCCATAAGTTTATCAGGGATTGCACGTAAGATTGCATAGAATGGCGTAAAGTACCACACTGGGAAAATATGCTCAGGAGTCTTAAGTGGATTTGCTGGCTCAAAGTTTGGCGCTTCTAAAAAGAACCCACCCATCGCTGGCATAAAGAACACAACCCAACAAAAGAAAATTAAGAAACCAACCACACCCACAATATCTTTTACTGTGTAGTAAGGATGGAACGGTATCGCATCAACAATGTCTTTCTTGTCAGTGTAATACTCATGGAATTTAAATTTAGGCTTATCTTCTTCAGCTACAGAGCCTTTCTTACGCTTGATTTCAACACCGTCAGGGTTATTTGAACCCACTTCGTGAAGTGCCACAATATGTAAGAATACTAAGATCACGATAACCAATGGCAATGCAATTACATGCAGTGCAAAGAAGCGGTTAAGCGTCGCACCAGATATTACATAATCACCACGGATCCAAAGCGTTAAGTCATCACCAATAACCGGAATAGCACCGAATAGTGAAATGATTACCTGTGCACCCCAAAACGACATTTGCCCCCAAGGTAATAAATACCCCATGAAAGCTTCAGCCATAAGTGCTAAGAAAATAAACATACCAAACAACCACAGTAATTCACGTGGTTTTTGATAAGAACCATAGATCATACCACGGAACATATGCAGATAAATAACGATGAAGAACGCTGACGCACCCGTTGAGTGCAAATAGCGTAATAACCAGCCGTATTCTACATCACGCATGATGTATTCTACTGACGCAAACGCGCCCTCAGCAGACGGAACATAGTTCATGGTTAACCAAATACCTGTAAGGATTTGGTTTACTAGCATTAACATGGCTAACGAGCCAAAGAAATACCAGAAATTAAAGTTTTTAGGTGCAGGATACTGTGCTATATGCATGTTCCAAACACGTGTCATTGGGATACGATCGTCGATCCAACCAATAATTTTACCAAACATTAGGCTACCCCTCTTTCTTCACCCACTAAAATAGTGGTCTCATCTAGAAAAGTATAAGGTGGTATTTCTAAGTTCAATGGAGCAGGTACCGATTGGAATACACGGCCAGCCATATCAAATTTAGAACCATGACATGGGCAGTAGAAACCGTCATCAGTTCCTTCTACCTTTTCACCAAATCCACCACTTAAAAACTGCGGTGAACATCCTAAATGCGTACAAATACCTACAGCGAGAAATATCTCTGGACGTAATGAACGGTAATCATTTGTTGATGATTCTAATTGTTGTGGCTCTTGCGATTGCGGATCACGAAGTTGACCTTCATGTTCTTTCATCTGCTCAAGCATTTTTGGGGTACGTGATACAACCCATACAGGTTTACCACGCCACTCGACACGTATTAATTGTCCAGGCTCAAGTTTGCTGATATCTACTTCTACAGGCGCACCCGCAGATTTAGCTCGCTCACTTGGATTCCAAGACGCAATAAAAGGAACAGCAGCCCCAGCCGCACCAACACCACCTACAACAGAGGTAGCTATGGTTAAAAAGCGACGTCGGCCATTGTCTACAGGCGCATTGCTCATCCACTTATCTCCACTATGATTCTCAACACTTGCCATATTGAGAACATCAGTTACAGCAGGTTAATTTTTCGAAATTTTAAAATAGAAGCGATCATAATTAAAACCCCTGACTAAAACAAGGTTATTAACAGCCTCATGCTCGAATAATCCCGACTTTATCAACTAATTGACTAAGTTAGCTCGAGCATAGAGCCGTCTCTATGATATGACTTTTACAAAAACAATATACTGACCAAGATCAACCTCACTAAGAGGAAGCAGAAAAACTGCACATGGTGCTGTTGAACTCACTCACATTACTTGCCAGACAATTGTAGCAAAAAAATTCATCAATTAACTGACGGATTTACACTAATTATGATAATTATTGAACTTTTTTTAGAGTTATACGCAGGAAAGGCAGTAGTAGGTTAATTATTAGGCGTATATTTAATACGAGTTTGCTGGTTACTTATAAAAAGTGCGAGTTTTCTAATACTGTAGATTTCTGTTTCAAAGGGTACACTGAGCTTTAAAGTGTTCGTGGCGTTCTTTTACCCATGGGTTTCGTGATACCCAACCCACGCTACGGTGTATTGGTTGACACTGTACTACTCGCTAACTTTACTCTCGCTAGCTTTTATAGCTCTAAAAAACAAAAAACCCAGCATAAGCTGGGTTTTTGAATTCTTGATAACGTAAATATTAACGTTTTGAGAACTGTGGACGCTTACGCGCTTTCTTAAGACCCACTTTCTTACGCTCAACTTTACGTGCATCACGTGTAACGAAACCTGCTTTACGAAGTTGTGGACGTAATGACTCGTCAAACTCCATAAGTGCACGAGTGATACCGTGACGGATAGCACCAGCTTGACCAGTAGTACCACCACCAGAAACGGTGATGTAAAGATCAAACTTTTCAGTCATATCAACAAGCCCAAGAGCTTGATGAACAACCATGCGTGCTGTATCGCGACCAAAATACTCTTCTAAAGAGCGATTGTTGATTACGATGTTACCAGTGCCTGGGCGTAAGAATACGCGAGCACTTGAACTTTTACGACGACCTGTACCGTAGTATTGATTTGCCATGTTAGTGCTCCTTAAATGTCTAGAACCTGAGGCTGTTGTGCAGCATGGTTGTGCTCAGTACCAGTGTAAACCTTAAGTTTACGGTACATTGCGCGGCCTAAAGGACCACGTGGCAACATGCCCTTAACAGCCTTCTCGATGATCATTTCAGGCTTTGCAGCTTGAAGTTTATCAAAAGTAGTAGACTTAAGACCACCTGGAAAACCAGAGTGTGAATAGTACACTTTGTTTTTGAATTTGTTACCAGTTACAGTAACTTTTTCAGCGTTGATAACGATGATATAATCACCAGTATCTACGTGCGGTGTATATTCAACTTTATGCTTACCGCGTAGGCGATGAGCGATTTCAGTAGCGATACGACCTAAAGTTTTACCTTCAGCGTCAACTACATACCAGTCACGTTTTACTGTTTCCGGTTTAGCAACAAACGTTTTCATTTATAAAAATCCAATGTTTTTCAATTAAAACCACAGGTAATTATTATTAATTACCGCTCTAAATGTTTGCTCCAACCCCTTCGAGTTTAAGACTTGTGCGCCATTCAAAAGAGGCTAATCTAATGAAGGCAATAGAACGCAACGTGGCAGACGCGGGAGTATACCAGCACTTTTACCACATTGCTACTCAACGGTTGTTTTTTCCGCAAGAAATTTGTTCTATAAGCTGTAAGCTGTAAGCTGTAAGCTGTAAGCTGTAAGCTGTAAGCTGTCAATTTTGTTCGTATTAACTTACGTGTCAAGAAAAGCTTGCCTTAACTGACGGCTGACGGCTGACGGCTGACGGCTGACGGCTCAAGCTACGCCAAATGCTCTCTTGCTAAATACTCTAACGACTGCATTTCTTGCAATCGACTAATACAACGCTTGAACTCAAAATTAAGATTTCCTTGCGTGTATAACTCAGTGATTGGTTTTTCTGCTGAGATGATCAATGTTACGTGGCGCTCGTAAAACTCATCGACCAATGCAATAAAGCGACGTGCTGCATCATCATTACTTTGCCCGAGTTGTTTTACGTTCGATAAAATCACCGTATTATATAGTCGGCTTATTTCCATGTAATCAACTTGGCTACGTGCGCTTTCACATAGCTCAGCAAAATCAAACATCACAATACAATCGGATACTTTGCGGGTTTTGATCATTCGCCCTTCTATTTGTATAGAAGTATCGAGCTTGCCAGGCTCTGGCGATAGCTTATCAAAATACTCAAACAAGTTTTTATCAGCTTGCTCATCCAACGGACTATGAAATATCTCAGCCTGCTCCAAAGTACGTAATCGGTAATCAATACCCGAATCCACATTCACAATTTCAGTGTTTGCATTTACGAGTGCTATTGCTGGTAAAAAACGAGCTCGCTGCAGGCCATTGCGATATAATTCGTCAGGCACAATATTGGACGTTGCCACTAAAACGATACCACGAGCAAATAATGCTTCCATTAAACCGCCAAGTAGCATGGCATCTGTGATGTCTTGTACAAAAAATTCGTCAAAGCAGATAATGTCAGTTTCAGCTTTGAGAATATCAGCCACCACTTCAAGTGGATCAGCCGTTTTATTGAGCTTTTTAAGCTCATCGTGAACACGGTGCATAAAGCGATGGAAATGCACGCGCATTTTCCGTGTTCCCGGTAGCGCCTCATAAAAGGTGTCGACTAAATAGGTTTTACCGCGACCCACACCACCCCAAAAGTACAAACCTTTTATAGGAGCCGTGCTATCTTTACTAAATAGCTTCGCAAACCAACCTTGAGTCGCAGGTTTTTGAGTCGTTAAATCATCGTATAACCTTTGTAGGTGACGCACTGCATTTTCTTGTGCGGCATCATAAACAAAGTCATCACGCTGTAGATCTTGTTGGTATTTTTGCCAAGGAGTCATAGATTATTACAATAAAACACGGTTTAATTTGCGCAATATATTAACACGCATCGTAACTCGGGGTATATTATCCGCAGCAGAAATTATTTTTGAATATACGCTTTATGCGTAATTTTAGTTATTTTCCCAAAGGGGTAGAATTTATGGGTACAGTTACTTGGATCGGCATTATTATTATTGTGGCAGTTGCGGCGTTTTTCCTCGGCGCATTTGTAACTAAAAAGCAATTTAAACAAGATGAGCTAGAACAACAGGCTGAACAGGCAAAAAATGCACTTGAGCAATACCGTCAAGATGTTGCCGATCATCTAGCAAGTACAGGTAAGCTCGTTAATAAGATGAAAGACAATTATGATCAGCTACTTGATCACGTTGAAGAAACAAACAAATTACTCGTTAATGATAAAAAGCAGCACCCTGCTGAACCATTTTTCTCTAAAGAAACCACAGAACAATTACAACGCTCATTAAAAGAGCGTCAGAGCGATCGCTCATCTGCTCATGCACAACCAGCTGACTATGTATCAGGTGAGTCAGGGTTATTTGCAGGCGAGAATAAAGAGCCTGAATCAGCGAAAGCGTCTTAGGGCGCGTTGACCTTTCGTGATTGATTTTGCAGCAGTATGTTTGGTATTTAGACAAGGCAGCGCCTATGCAGTGTGGTTGTTCCCCATAAATAAGCGATAACGCAGTATAAATGCCAAACATGCGCTGCCCAAAGGGTTCTTCCTAGGGGCGATTGACTCTTTGTTGCTCGGTTTTTACTTAGCCCGCTAGGTTACAAACCTCGCGCCGCGATTAAATCGCCCCTAGATTGAACAAATTTCAATCCACAAAGGTCAACACGCCCTAGTAATTTCAAATATTCTAAAGTGTCTTGATGAACTTTTATTTGACCCCATAGTCTGTAGATAGAGCAGCTTATGTTTTATATGCATACCTAAAGACACTGAAATATATTTTCCAGTGCATTAGATACAACATTGATAAAAGGCTGCATTTGCAGCCTTTTTTGTGTGTGCTTTTTCTGTAAAGTGGAGTAAACCCTGACTATGAAAATGAAATTATCGTTAATCAGTGCAGCTATGGTATCTGCCAGCTTGTTATTAACCCCTGCAATCTCAGTGGCTAAAATGCCTATCGCAGTAAATGGTCAACAATTACCAACTTTAGCGCCCATGCTAGAACAAATAACGCCTGGTGTTGTCAGTATCCAAGTTTCTGGTTCAAAAGAAGTGCGCCGTCGCGGTGACCCGCTCGACTTCTTTTTTGGCAATCCACAACCGCGCAGCCAAAAGCGCCAATTTAGCGGTTTAGGCTCCGGTGTAATTATTGACGCCAAAGAAGGTTACGTTGTTACAAACAACCATGTAGTACAAGATGCGCAAACCATGCTTGTTACACTTGAAGATGGCCGTGAATATGAAGCGAAGAAAATTGGCAGCGATAAAGAATCCGATATCGCCCTTTTACAAATAGACGCTGAAGACTTAATCGAAGTGAAACTTGCTAACTCTGATCAACTTCGCGTTGGTGACTTTGCGGTGGCGATTGGTAACCCATTTGGCTTGAGTCATACGGTAACATCAGGAATCGTTAGCGCTCTTGGCCGCAGCGGCTTAAATATAGAAGGCTACGAAGACTTCATTCAAACTGATGCAGCTATAAACCAAGGTAATTCCGGTGGCGCATTGGTTAACTTAAATGGCGAGTTGATTGGTATTAATACCGCTATTTTAGGCGCATCTGGTGGTAATGTAGGGATTGGCTTTGCAATTCCTTCCAATATGATGAAAAACCTCGTCGATCAAATTGTTGAACATGGCGAAGTACGTAGAGGCTCATTAGGTATATCTGGCCGCCCTCTCGATGCAGGCCTTGCCAAAGCGCAAAAGCTAGATGTAAAACAAGGTGCTTATGTGATGAAGGTCACTGATGATTCAGCTGCAAGTAAAGCAGGGATCCAAGCAGGTGATGTAATTGTTAGTATAGATGGCACAGATATAAGTGGCTTCCATGAGCTACGCAGTAAAATTGCGACTCTGGGCGAAGGTAAAAAAGTTAAATTGGGAATTTATCGCGATGGTAAAATCAAAACGATAAAAGTAACTCTTGATGGTGCAGCAGGTCTAACAGCCGCTGGTGATGAACTACATCCTGCATTCCAAGGTGCAACTCTCGAAAGCGTACAGAAAAATGGCGCTAAAGGAATTGAATTAACATCTGTCGATCCTCGTTCTCCATCAGCAAGAGTGGGACTTGAGGAAGGCGACATTATTATGCAAGTGAATCGTCAACGCGTCGAATCGATTCGTGATATGAACAAAATCATCGAAAACACCAAGGGAAATATTGTACTTGGCGTAAAACGAGGCCGCGAATCTGTATTTGTACTCATTCAGTAAGCAATAAACACATTTAATAACATAAAAAATAACAGTGGCACTTGCCGCTGTTATTTTTTTTGTGCCATCATAAAGGGAATGCCCACTAATAATAAGAAAACCGTGCTGAAATTCTTTAAGTTTGTCCTTCCACCACTTTTTGCAGGCCTTGGGATTGCGTTTTTAGTGGTGTTTTTTAGCCCTAACATGCGAGCGTCACTATTACCTAACGTCCCCTTGCCCAGCGCAATGAGTGCACAACATCTTAGCTTTGCTGATGCAGTGCAACGTGCTGCACCTTCTGTTGTCACTATCTTTTCAGAAAGCATTTCTAGCCAACCTCGTTATAAGCGCCAAAATACCGTAAGGGAGTTAGGTTCAGGGGTAATAATGTCTAGTGACGGGTACATTTTAACGAACTATCATGTCATTAATAATGCTGATCAAATTATTGTAATTTTAACCGATGGCCGACGCTTTTTTGATGTGCAGTTAATTGGCTTTGATACCATTACTGATTTAGCGTTATTAAAAATTAATGTAGAGCATTTGCCTGTTATTCCAATCAGTGAGCGATTCTCGCCCCGCGTTGGTGATGTAGTGCTGGCAATAGGTAACCCATTAAACCTTGGCCAAACAATTACCCAAGGGATTATAAGTGCTACAGGTAAGCAAAAAATCACCGATAGTCCCTATAATAACCTGCTACAAATGGATGCTGCGATTAATGTCGGTAATTCAGGTGGTGCACTGGTTAATTCCAATGGCGACTTGGTAGGCATTACTTCCGCACAATTTAAAACCCGTGAGAATTTAGATATTCAGGGTATTTTCTTTGCTGTGCCTTATTCATTGGCGAAAGAAGTTATGGATAAACTGATCCGCCATGGTCGTGTTGTTAGAGGTTACTTAGGCTTTACGGGTACTGCCGTAGATACGACTGGCAAAGAAGTAAGTGATAACTTTACACCGGTTTCAGGGCTGCGTATTACTAATTTAGACCCGTTAGGTCCAGCATGGCAAGCGGGCATCAAAGAGCAAGATATTGTTATTAAAATTGCGGGGGTGAGCGTATCTAACCCACAACAAACATTGAGTACCATAGGAAACTCAGAACCCGGTGAAAAAATTGAGTTTGAGCTTTATCGTGACGGAAAAATTCAAAAAGTAATGCTGACAGTTGCAGAGCTAGAAACCAAGTTATAAAAACCTAGGGTCCTAGGACCCTGGAACCCTAGGACCTAGAACCACTTAACTACTTCTACGCTTAATATTTGCACCCAACGCACTCAGCTTATCTTCGATACGCTGATAACCACGATCTACATGATAAATACGGTCAACAACCGTTTCACCTTGCGCAACAATACCGGTCAAAATTAAGCTTGCAGATGCACGTAAGTCAGTTGCCATTACCTGTGCGCCGCTCAAGCTTTTAGTGTCGCCACAAATTGCAGTGTTACCTTCTAAGCGAATATTAGCGCCCATACGTTGCAGTTCAGGAACATGCATAAAGCGGTTTTCAAAAATCGTTTCTGTGATTGTTGCACTGCCATTTGCAACCACATTTAACGCGGTAAACTGGGCTTGCATATCAGTTGGAAAACCCGGGTGAGGCATGGTTTTGATATTAACTGCTTTTAACTCGCGGCCACGCATATCTAAATAAATGCTATCGCTATGAACTTCAACTAATGCATTAGCGGCGCGTAATTTTTCAATGACTGGCTCAAGGCTATGAAAATCAGTTAACTTACATAACACTTCGCCGCCAGCCATCGCTGCGGCAACCAAAAACGTACCGGTTTCAATGCGATCAGGTAAAATGCGGTGCTCACACCCACTTAGCTTTTCGACACCTTCAACTTCTATACGACTAGTGCCTGCTCCGGTGATTTTTGCACCCATTGCAGTTAAGCAAGTAGCTAAATCAACAATCTCAGGTTCACGAGCCGCATTCTCTAATACTGTTTTACCATCAGCAAGCGTTGCCGCCATTAATAAGTTTTCAGTGGCTCCGACGCTAACCATTTCCATATAAATTTCAGCGCCTTTGAGTCGCCCATCAACGGTGGCATTGATATAACCATTTTCAACGTTAATCGTCGCGCCCATGCGCTCTAAACCTTGAATATGAATATCAACTGGGCGCGCACCAATAGCGCAACCACCAGGCAATGATACTTGCGCTTGACCAAAACGAGCAACCAAAGGTCCAAGTGCAAGCACTGATGCACGCATTTGTTTAACAAGCTCATAAGGGGCAAGTGTTTTATCAACTTTGCCACCATCAATTATAAGCTGATCGCCATGCCATTGTATTTCTGCGCCAAGCGTTTTTAATAGTGCTTCAGTAGTGCCGATATCACGTAAGCGAGGGACATTGTTAAATGTGCTTTTACCCTGTGCTAACAATGCAGCAAATAAAATAGGTAAAGCTGCATTTTTAGCGCCTGAAATAGTGACTTCACCGGCAAGCCCGGTTCCACCCTGAATTACAAATTGATCCATGAGGAAACCTTTTTATTGAGGTAAAATGAATTTTTGTTCGCGCTTCCACTCTGTCGGGGTAAAAGCCCGAATCGATACAGCATGGATCGTGCCGTCAGAAATCGTATTCATTAACGGGCCATAAACTAGCTGTTGTTTTTTTACACGGCTTAACCCGTCAAAACATTCACCTACAGCAATCACTTCATAATGACTACCGTTGGCTTTAACATGTACTTCGGCTAATTGCAGTTCGTCGCGCAATAAAGTTTCAACTTGGCTAGTTTCCATAACTCTCACTCAAATAGGTTTGTGACCTGCCCCAACTGCATTAATTTTTGCAATTGTTCAGGGATATTTTGCAATTCAAGGCGTATGCCTTGTTGCTTTAATTCTGCGAAAGAGTGAATTAACCAAGCTAAGCCCGCCGTGTCAACCCTAGATACCTCAGAAAGGTCAAAATACCATGTTTTATGGTTACTTTGTGAGTGTTTATTAACAAGTGGTTCAGCTGAAATTGAATTTCGGGTCAATTCTCCACTGACCCGAAACTGCGCATCACTGAGTTTCGTGACGGTGACTTTACTCATCACCACCTTCACCTCTAAACTGCACTGGTAATGTGCTTTTTTGCTCTAGTAAGTTACTTACATGCTCAATACCTTGCTGGCGCAAGATACCTTGAAATTCACTTTGCTTGGCATCTAGTAAGCTAATACCTTCAGCAACCATATCATAAGCACGCCATTCACCACTTCGATCTTCACGTACTTTGAAATCTATTTTGATTTCTGGCTTACCCGGCTCAACAATTTTAGTTTTAACTAATACGACGTCTTGTCCTGCAAACGCCTTACTTTGGCCAAACTCAACTTGCTGATTAGTGTATTGAGTAAAAACCCCCGCATAAGTCGCTACTAAATACTGCTGAAAAACATCAATAAAACGTTTAATGTCTTCAACTGCTTGCTTTTGCTCTGCTGGATCTTTAATTGCACGCACTTTTGATACATGACTGCCTAGTACACGTAATGCCGCATACTTATAATCTATATAAGGCATAAGCTCTTCACTAACAATCACACGCAGGTGCTCGTTGTCTTGTTTAATTAAAGCCTGATCGCGCGTAATACGCTGAAAAGTGTTATCAGATACTTGGCGGACCATTTTATATGGGTCTTTCAAATCAACTGCATCACTGGCTACACTAACGGCGCTGACGGTCAACGCTAAAACCATTAAAAACTTTTTAAACATAATAAATTACTCGCCACCTTGATTGAATAAAAACTGCCCAATTAACTCTTCAAGCACTAATGCTGACTTAGTATCAGTGATGTAATCACCATCATTTAGTGCCTTACTTTCGACACCAAATAATTCATCTAATCCTAAATCTTGATCGTTACTGGTTACTTCCTGACCCATACAGCGCTGTTCTGCAGATTTAGGCGCTATCACTGGGTTAATACCTAAATACTGCTCGCCTAAAATACCTGACGTTAAAATAGAAACCGAACTGGTATCTGAAAAGCGACACTGATATAGGGCATCTATTGTCATATCTACCACAGGTAAAAACTCCTGAGGATGAACCGAGATAGCTTCAACACGGCCAATAACAACACCACCGACCTTGATTGGCGCACGTGCTTTTAATGAGCCAATATTTTCAAATTTAGCTTTTAACTGATAGGTTTCACCGCTACCGCTGATCCCTGCGTTTGCGACCTTTAATGCCAACATGGCAAATGCAGCAATTCCTAACGCTACAAAAAAGCCAACTAAAATTTCTAATTTCCGTGAATTCATTATTTATACCTTTATTAGTTGGTAAACATTACCGCAGTCAAAATAAAATCAAACCCTAAAACAGCCAACGATGAGTGCACAACCGTTTCTGTCGTTGCTTTACTTATCCCCTCTGAAGTCGGTATGCAGTCATATCCTTTATAAAGTGCTATCCAAGTAACGACGATGGCAAATACAAAACTTTTTATCATGCCATTTAAAATATCTTGTTGGAACGATACTTGAGATTGCATAATTGACCAAAAGCTACCGGTATCTACGCCTAGCCAATCAACACCAACAAGATGCGCACCAATTATTGCTACCGCAGAGAAAATTAATGCCAGTAATGGCATGCTGATAAAGCCAGCCCAAAAACGCGGCGCAATAATACGCTTAAGCGGATCAATTGCCATCATTTCAAGGCTCGATAATTGCTCTGTCGCTTTCATCAACCCTATTTCGGCGGTTAATGCACTACCTGCGCGCCCAGCAAATAATAATGCGGTCACTACCGGGCCTAATTCTCGTAATAAGCTCAATGCCACTAACGGGCCCAAGCTATCTTCTGCACCATAGCCCACCAAAACCGTATAACCTTGCAGCGCAAGCACCATACCTATAAACAGCCCTGACACCATAATAATCAGCAGTGACTGCGAACCTATCATGTATAACTGACGAATTAATAGCGGGGTACCTTTTCTAAAGTTAGGTATATTCCACAAGGCACCAACTAACATTTGCGTTGAACGCCCTAACGCCGCAAAACGACCTAAAGCTTTATGGCCTAGCTTTTGAAGTAAATCAAACATCAGCTATGCACTCCGAGTAACTCTTCATCGTATGGTTGAGCAGGAAAATGAAATGGCACTGGACCATCTGACAAGCCTTTTAAAAACTGTTGCACTAACGGTGATTCATGATTACGCATTTCATCAGGCGTGCCACACCCTATTACGCCTTGATCAGCAATAATGATCACGTGGTCAGCAATGCTCATCACTTCAGTAACGTCATGAGTCACTATCAACGATGACAAACCTAACACCTGATTTAACGACTTAATCAATTTCACCAATACTCCCATTGAGATTGGATCTTGCCCTGCAAATGGCTCGTCATACATTATCAACTCAGGATCAAGCGCAATTGAACGTGCCAGCGCTGCTCGGCGTGCCATACCACCTGATAATTCTGAAGGCATAAGATCTTGTGCGCCACGCAAGCCCACAGCTTGCAACTTCATTAATACAACAAGGCGAATTAAATCTTCACTTAAGCGGGTATGTTCTCGTAGTGGAAACGCGATATTGTCAAACACGGACATATCGGTAAACAATGCTCCACTTTGAAATAACATGCTCATTTTGGTTCGCGCAGCATAAAGCTCTTTACGCGACATGGTCGGGATATTATCGCCTTCAAACAAAATAGTGCCATTATCTGGTTTCAACTGACCGCCAATCAAACGTAGCATCGTCGTTTTACCAATGCCGCTAGGGCCCATAATCGCCGTTATTTTGCCTTTTGGAACACTGAAACTCATATTTTTATATATGCTTCTGTTGCCCCGTGAAAAGCTCACATCCTTGATTTCTACTATTGGTTGCGACAAGTCGCTCTCCATTACTATTTTCCTAGTTTTGCTATTTTAAGGGTTTTTCCACCAAGATGGAAAAAACAAATCGTAAAATTTTGTAATATTTAATGTAAAAGTAACCTCGCTTACATATTCACCTCTAAATACCTCCTTACTACGTTACTTTTAAAGGCAAATCTAACAAGTTGACCTGATTCTTTTATTTATACTTTCAGGTTGGCTTTTGTTACTATTTGCAGCCATCTCATTTTGAATAATTGGCGTAATATAATGGTGACTTCATTTGTCATTTTAATTCTTGGTTTTGCAGCTCTGGTTTGGAGTGCTGATCGCTTTGTTTACGGTGCTGCTGCATTAGCTAAAAACTTAGGGATCCCTACTTTAATTATCGGTTTAACGGTTGTTGCAATGGGCTCATCCGCACCTGAAATGATGGTGTCAGCCTCTGCTGCACTCGCTGGTAAAACTGACACTGCAGTGGGTAATGCTGTAGGGTCAAATATCACCAATATTCTTTTAGTACTTGGTATTACAGCATTATTCAGACCTTTATCTGTTTCTTCAACGACTTTAAAACGTGAAATGCCCCTTGTGTTGTTAGTATCAATTGCCGCTTGGTACATTTTTTCTGATAACTATTTTTCATTTTTTGAAGGTATTGCGCTAGTTATTGGCTTTGTTGTTTTTATTGCCGGTCTTATCCTTGTATCTATTCGAGCAAAAAACGAAGCAGATGACCCGTTTGTTAGCGAAGCATGTGAAGATGTGCCAGACAATGTAACAACTAAGTCGGCGCTTTTTTGGTTAGTCATTGGCATGATATTACTGCCAGTAAGTTCGCATTTTTTAGTTGGTTCAGCCGTTGACATAGCACAGTACTTTGGTTTGAGTGACTTAGTTATCGGTCTAACAATTATTGCCATTGGTACAAGCTTGCCAGAACTTGCAGCATGTATTGCTGGGGTCCTTAAAAAAGAAGATGACTTAGCTTTAGGTAATATCGTTGGTTCAAACTTATTTAACATATTAGCCGTATTGCCACTGGCTGGTATTATAAACCCATCGATCATTGACCCTTCGGCAGCAAACCGCGATGCATTAATAATGATTGGTGCAACCATCGCATTAATTGCCATGTCCTTGAGTTTTAGAGGGTCACGACGTATTACTCGAGTAGAAGGTGGCATATTACTGATCTCATTTTTAGTATACCAAGGTTATATTTTCAGCCAAGTTGCTTAATGCACCTCATAAAATGGATAACACAATGACGCAGTTAAATTTTATTGAACAAGGTAAACGAGTCCTTGAAATAGAACGCCAAGCCCTTGCTGATATTGCTCAATACCTTGATCATAATTTTAATCAAGCCTGCCAACTAATGTATCAATGCAGCGGTCGGATTATTGTCGTAGGCATGGGTAAATCTGGCCATATTGGTAATAAAATAGCGGCAACGTTAGCCAGCACAGGTACCCCTGCTTTTTTTGTGCATCCAGGAGAGGCAAGCCACGGCGATTTAGGTATGATCACACGTGATGATGTGGTTATTCTTATCTCTAATTCAGGTGAAACCAGTGAAGTATTAAACATTATCCCGGTCATAAAGCGCCTTGGTGCAAAAATGATCGCAATGACCGGCAATCCTGACTCATCAATGGCTACATGGGCTGATGTTCACGTATGCGTTAAAGTAAGCCAAGAAGCATGCCCGCTTGGCCTTGCCCCAACAGCAAGCACAACAGCCACGCTTGCTATGGGGGATGCAATGGCAGTTGCCCTACTGGAAACGCGAGGTTTTACTGCTGACGACTTTGCACTATCACACCCTGGTGGAAGTTTAGGCAAACGCTTATTGCTGTGCTTAAAAGATATTATGCATACTGGCAATACAACGCCTATCATCAAAGACACGCAATGTATTAAAGACGCGTTAATTGAAATGTCGGCTAAAGGCTTGGGCATGACCGCTATAGTTGATAATTCGGGTCAACTTGCTGGCTTGTTCACAGATGGTGATTTGCGCCGAATTTTAGAGCAACGAATTGATATTCACAGTACTTTAATTAGTCACGTAATGACCCGTTCTTGCACAACAGCTACAGCCGATATGCTAGCAGCCGAAGCGCTTAATATCATGGAGAATAAACGCATTAATGGCTTAATTGTCATTGATGAAAATCACCACCCTATTGGCGCACTTAACATGCAAGATTTGCTAAAAGCAGGAGTTTTATAATGCAATTTGCAGACTTATACCAACCACTTTCAGACGATGCGCAAACCCGCGCCAAAAAAGTTAAATTACTTATTTGTGATATTGACGGGGTATTCTCTGATGGCCGTATTTATCTTGGTAACCAAGGTGAAGAACTAAAAGCCTTCAATACTAAAGACGGTTTTGGTATCAAAGCGCTTATCAATAGTGGTTTTGAAGTAGCCGTGATCACAGGCCGCCATTCACAGATAGTTCAGCAACGAATGACTAGCCTAACTGTACCGCATATCTACCAAGGCCAAGAAAACAAGTTGCACGCTTATCAAGAGCTAAAAGATAAACTCCAGTTAAGTGACGAACAAATTGCCTATATCGGCGATGACGGTCCTGATTTACCGGTCATGGAACTGGTTGGCTTTGCAGTTGCTGTAAATGACGCACACCCGCTAATTAAGCGACTATCACATTACACAACAATGCTACCCGGTGGCTTTGGTGCAGTACGCGAGCTAACCGACTTATTAATGCTAGTTAATGGAAAATCATTGACCAGTGAAGGGACTAGCTCATGAATAGTGCGCGTTTAATATTAAGCGTATTATTTATAGGTTTTATGGCGTGGTTGTGGCTCCCGTACTTTAGCCAAACAACGACCACGGTAAAAAATCAAGAAGATGTGATAGCAAAACCTGATTATACCGCGGTCGAATTAAAGCAAACCGCATTTGATGAGCAAGGTAAAATTAGCCACAAAGTAACCGCAGCAAAAATGGAACTTTATCAGCAGTTAGGATTTACTTACTTTGAAAAGCCTATTTTTACTTTATATAATCAACAGCAAACGTGGCAAATCAATGCGCAAGAAGCCACATTATATGAAAATAACCAGTTGATTTTAGAAGGCAATGTTGTTGCTAAAAATCTCACAAACAACGCAATGATTAAGCATATTAATGCCGATAATATCTTGGTTGATATTGAACAACAAACCATGAGTTCAGAACAGCCTGTTGAATTAATCGGACCAAATTTAAAGACCACCGGACGCGGCCTTAGAGCCGACTTAAAAGCCGAAGTGGTAGAACTTATTAACCATACGCGAACCATATATTATGACCAATAAATTTGCTCACTTACTTGTAATACCTAGCTTGTTCATTGCCCTTTCAAGCTTTGCTGAAGGTACTCTTCCACTTGCAGACCAAGTATCGATAAGCGCTGATAAACAGCTTGCACAGCTGAAAAAAAATGTCGGTATTTTTGAAAAAAACGTAGAGATAATCCATGGTAATCGTCGTATCACAGCCGATCACCTAGAAGTGCACAAACGTGAAGATTTAGGTGATAATAAGCAGCTGCTTGTTGCCACTGGAAGCCCTGCATACTTTGAAGAAAAACAAACAGATGGCACAATTATGAGCGCCAGCGCCAATGAGGTTCGTTACGATGTTGATAAACGCTATTTAACTTTAATCGGTAACGCCCAAGTCACTCAAGCAGGTCAAAAGATTAATGCCAAAAGTATTACATACGACATGGACCAACAATTAATTAGCGCTGAAAAAGATGAAAATTCAGACGAACGAGTGCATACAATATTAGTCCCAGTAAACACTAAAAAAGATAACGAAAAAGGTCAGCCATGAGCACATTAAAAGCTGAGTTTTTAGCAAAAAGTTATAAAGGCCGCCAAGTCGTAAAAAATGTAGGCTTAGAAGTCAGCGCTGGTAGCATTGTTGGCTTACTTGGCCCTAATGGCGCAGGCAAAACCACCACTTTTTACATGATTGTAGGATTAGTGCCAAGCGACAAAGGTAAAATAAGCATAGATGATAACGACATCACCTTATTACCAATGCACAGCCGTGCACGTTTAGGGATTGGCTATTTACCGCAAGAATCTTCGATATTTCGCAAACTGACCGTTTACCAAAACCTGATGGCGATACTCGAAACCCGTAAAGAGCTAAATAAACAAGCTCGTGAAGAAGCGCTTGATGGCTTACTTGATGAATTTAGCATTCAGCATATCCGCGATAGTCAAGGTATGGCATTATCTGGTGGTGAACGCCGTCGCGTTGAAATTGCTCGCGCTTTAGCCGCAAACCCTAAATTTATTCTGTTAGATGAGCCTTTTGCTGGCGTTGATCCTATTTCGGTGTTAGATATAAAGAAGATTATTGAACATCTTAAAAACCGTGGGATAGGCGTACTTATTACCGACCACAATGTACGAGAAACCCTTGATGTTTGTGAAAAAGCCTACATAGTTTCTCATGGGGAGTTAATTGCATCAGGCACTCCTGAGCATGTACTTGCCGACCAAACAGTCCGCGACGTTTATTTGGGTGAGCAATTTAGGCTATAAAGCCACGCCCGGCTAAGGTTCTGCTAGACTTAATTATGACAACAATAAAAGGATTGTTAGAGATACATGAGGCAATCACTCCAGCTGCGCATGGGCCAGCAACTTACAATGACACCACAGCTACAACAAGCTATTCGTTTGTTACAGTTGAGCACGTTAGATCTTCAACAAGAGATCCAAGAAGCACTAGATAGCAATCCATTACTTGAGGTCGATGAAAATGACTTTGGTGATGAATCAGGTGGTAAGAACGAACAAAAACAAGATACTGATGATCAAACTGTCAGTGCCTCAGCTGATGACACGCCAAGTGAATACGAACAAGAAAGCAGTGAAGCGCTAGCAAAAGATACCGTAAGCGACGAAATGGCGATGGATGTTACATGGGATGAATACATGAGCGCCGCACCAAGCTCTTCATCAGGGCCAATGCCTGAAGATGAATCTATTTATCAAGGCGCTTCATCTGAAACCCTCCACGATCACCTTATGTGGCAACTACAGCTGACTCATTTTAGTCCGACTGACGAAGCTATCGCGATAGCCATTGTCGAAGCGGTTGATGACTCAGGTATTCTTACACTAAGCTGTGAAGACATTGCTGAAAGTCTAAACAAAGGTAATAACGAAGAAGAAATTGAACTTGATGAAGTTCAAGCGGTATTAAAGCGTATTCAGTTATTTGATCCGGTCGGTATTGCTGCACGCAGCCTACCTGAATGTTTATGTATTCAGCTAAATCAATTTGATCCTGCAACGCCTTGGATTGCCGAAACAAAAATGATTTTAACTGATCATATCGATTTATTAGCTAGTCGCGACTATCGTACTTTGATGAAAAAGACTAAGCTAAAGGAAGATGAACTAAAAGAAGTAATGACACTCATCCACAGCCTTAATCCAAAGCCTGCGGATACCATAGTTCGAGAAGAGTCAGAGTACGTTATTCCCGACGTGTCAGTGAAAAAAATTAAAGGCCGCTGGGTGGTAGAGCTCAACCCAGATAGCATGCCAAAAATTAGAGTTAACAGCCAATATGCGGCGATGTCGCGCTCAGTAAAATCGAGCACTGACAGCCAATTTATTCGCTCTCATTTACAAGAAGCTAAATGGTTTATAAAAAGCCTAGAAAGTCGTAATGACACATTACTCAAAGTAACTAACTGCATTGTTAAACAGCAGCAAGGTTTTTTTGAGCATGGCCCCGAGGCTATGCGACCTATGGTATTAAACGATGTTGCTGAAATGGTTGAAATGCATGAATCAACAATCTCCCGGGTAACAACCCAGAAGTACATGCATACACCACGTGGTATTTTTGAGTTAAAGTATTTTTTCTCAAGCCATGTCAGTACCGAAAATGGCGGAGAATGCTCATCGACAGCAATTCGTGCACTCATAAAAAAATTGATTGCAGCAGAAAACTCAGCTAAACCATTGAGTGATAGTAAAATTGCAGATATATTGGCAGAGCAAGGTATCAAAGTAGCTAGACGAACAATAGCAAAGTACCGTGAATCGCTAGCTATTCCACCGTCAAATCAACGTAAAAGCTTGATTTAAGGCGTAAAACCACAAGAAGGAAAATGCTTATGCAACTAAATTTAACTGGTCGTCACGTAGAAATTACTGATTCATTAAGAGACTATGTAAACAATAAGTTTGCGAAGCTTGAGAGGCATTTTGATCACATCAACAATGTCCATGTTATTCTTGACGTAGAAAAGCTCAACCAAAAAGCAGAAGCAACATTACATGTCAGTGGCGCAGAGCTATTTGCCTCAACGCAGCACCAGGACATGTATGCCGCGATTGACGGGCTCATCGATAAACTCGACCGTCAAGTTATCAAACACAAAGAGAAGCACGCTCGACACTAACACTATGAAACTAAGTTCACTTACTTGTCAGGACTGCAGTAAAGCTGCGGTCCTTTTTAATAGCAAAAAACGTATCCTCGAATTTATCAGCCAATTGGCTCATGAACGGCTTCCTCACTTATCACAACAAGACATATTGAGTGCTCTATTAAATAGAGAAAAATTAGGTAGTACAGGTATTGGCCGTGGTATCGCGATCCCGCATGGTCGCATGAGTGGCGCACAAGAACCACTCGCTTTAATTTTAGTAAGCGAACAACCAATCAATTTTGATGCCATTGATAATCGCCCCGTCGATATTTTTGTTGCACTCATCGTACCTGACGGTGACAGTGAACTTCATTTAAAGACGTTGGCTACAATTGCTGATAAACTCAACGACAAAGAGTTTTGTAAACAAATACGTAGCGCAAAAACAGACCAAGATCTATATCAAGTAATTGTTGAACAGTCGTAGTTAAAAGAAGGAGAGTTTACATGGAATTAATTATCATCAGTGGGCGCTCAGGGTCAGGTAAATCTGTCGCTTTGCGTGTATTAGAAGACCTTGGCTATTATTGTGTTGATAATATCCCTGTAAACTTATTACCGTCGTTAGTGCGTAGTGTATCTGATAACTACGATAAGATTGCCGTCAGTATTGATGTGCGTAACTTACCCAAAGAACAGCAAGAGTTTAATGATATCCTTGAGTATCTTCCGGGGTTTGCAAACCCAACTCTATTTTATCTAGACAGTGACGACCAAACGCTCATTAAGCGCTTTTCTGAAACACGCCGTTTACACCCACTTTCTTTAGATTCATTGCCACTTGATTTAGCCATTAAACAAGAAAAAGTGCTATTAGATGTACTCATTACCCGCGCCGACTTTATTCTTGATACAACCGATTTAAGTGTCCACCAGCTGGCTGAATCAATTCGCGAAAAAATCTTAGGAAAAAAAGATAAAAAACTGATCATTACATTTGAGTCATTTGGTTTTAAGCATGGCATTCCTAAGGGAGCTGATTATGTATTTGATGCGCGCTTTTTACCAAACCCACACTGGGAACCTGAATTAAAGCCACTAACAGGGCTTGATCAACCGGTAAAAGATTATTTAGCGAGTCACAGCATAGTGCAAAAATTCACATGGCAAATTCAAACTTTTATGCAAACATGGTTACCACACCTTGAACGCAATAATCGTAGCTACTTAACAATTGCAATCGGCTGTACCGGTGGACAACATCGTTCAGTGTATTTAGCACAAACCATTGGCGAAAGCTTTGCAATGAGCCATAGTAATGTGAAGATTCGCCATCGCGAACAAGAATAAACAAAGAGAAACCAATGCGTTTAGAAGATACATTTTTAATAGAAAATAAGCTTGGTTTACACGCCCGTGCAGCCAGTGTATTAGCGCAACTAGCCGTGCAGTTCGATGCCAGTATTACGCTTCATCAAGATAACAAAGAAGCCGCTGGAGATAGCGTATTAGGCTTAATGTTACTTGAAAGTAGCCAAGGAAAAGAAGTAAAAGTAGTGTGCGAAGGCCCCGATGCAGAACCCGCACTAGCGGCAATAGGACAACTTATTGCACAGAAATTTAACGAGCAAGAATAGCTCGTAGTATCGCTTTACAAATTGCGATAAACTGAATAAGCATGTTGGTTATAACAATCAGCCTGCTTAATTATCGAAGTCTACCCTACCCTAAAAGTGTATTAATTATTTAAGGACGCCAATGCCTGAAGCTTTTGAACAAGATTACCCACTACAACAACTAAAACAAGTGACTAAGTCACTTAACAGTGGTCAGTTTGTTCAAGTTAGGCGTATGTTGGCAAAAACAGCCCCATGTGACACCGCATTACTGCTTGAGTCATCCCCCCATAAAACTCGTACCCAACTATGGCAACTAGTTGACCCTGATGTTCAAGGTGACGTACTCGAAGAACTCTCAGAAGATGTTCGTTTAGGTATTATCGCCCAAATGGAACCGGAGCATATTGCTGCGGCCACTGAAGACATGGGGCATGATGATTTAGGTGAAGTGCTAAGAAGCCTGCCTGACACAGTTTATCAAGACGTTGTTAGCGCAATGGATAGCCAAGACAGAGAACGCGCAACGCAAGCTCTTTCATATCAAGAGCGCTCTGCTGGTGCGCTGATGAATACAGATACCGTGACCATTCGTCCAGATGTCACTATCGACGTGGTACTTCGTTATTTACGCTTAAGAGGTGAACTACCAGAGGGCACCGATGACCTTTATGTCGTTGATAAAAACAACTGCTTTATAGGTGCCATGTCACTAACCACATTATTGACTAATTCGCCGGATAAGATCATTCGTGATTTTATGGATGAAGATTGTGAGTCCATTCCTATTTCAATGGATGAAACGGAAGTAGCCCAACTATTTGAGCGCCATAACTGGATATCAGCACCTGTTGTTGATGATAACGACCATCTACTTGGTCGTATTACAATCGATGATATCGTTGACGTTATCCGAGAAGACGCCGAGCATAGCCTGTTAAGCTTGGCGGGTCTTGATGATGAAGAAGACACCTTTGCTCCCGTATTAAAAAGCTCTAAAAAACGCTCTATTTGGCTGGGAGTTAACTTATTAACAGCACTTATGGCAGCTATTGTTGCCAGCTTTTTTGAAAACACCTTAGCAATCCTACCTATCCTTGCTGTATTGAATGGCATAGTGCCTTCAATGGGTGGCGTTGCGGGTAGCCAAACATTAACACTTGTAATACGTGGTATTGCCGTTGGTCATATAAACCAAACTAACCAACGTTTCTTACTTATGAAAGAACTCGCTATTGGCGCGATTAACGGTATTGTTTGGTCAATTCTGATAGCAGGTGTAGTCGCAATTTGGCAGTGGGACTTTAAACTTGGTGGCGTACTCGCATTTGCAATGTTTATGAATCTAGTTGCTGCGGGCATCGCTGGTGCAAGTATCCCACTGATCTTGAAAAGAATGAAAATAGATCCCGCCCTTGCTGGTAGCGTAGTACTGACAACCGTTACAGACATTGTCGGCATATTCGCATTCTTAGGAACCGCAACCTGGCTGCTCGTCTAAGAGCGTACCTACACAAATTAAAACAGTGATTTTAACCACGCCGTAGGCGGGAGTTTACCTCGCGCACTGCCTGAAACAACACAGAAAAAGCATATATCCTGCCTAGTTTATTACTTACCTAGAATCTATTACTTTCCTGGAACCAAATATCTTTTAAAAAAATTCGCGCGGCATAAAGCCCCGCCTACACAAATTTAAACTGCTATGATTTTAACCATGGCCGTAGGCGGGAGTTTACCTCGCACACTGCCTGAAACAACACAGAAAAAGCATATATCCCGCCTAGTTTATTACTTACTTAGAATTTATTACTTTCCTAGAACCAAATATCTTTTCCAAAAAATTCGCGCGGCATAAAGCCCCGCCTACACAAATTTAAACTGCTATGATTTAACCACGGCCTCAGGCAGGATTTACCTTGCGCGGATTTTCTTAAAATTTGGGACGTAAGTTAATACTGAAGAATTCTGGTGGGTCATAAGTGCATGCTCTCTATTAGTAAATAGCATGCACTTATAATTTGAATGTAACCATCCTAGCTAAAATCCTTTTTGATCCTTGTGCAAACACATACCTTAAATAGGCAGTTCCAAAAATGTCCGTATAAATATAAATATCCTTTTAACTCCTGAGCCAATCCTTGTAGTTTTTATTATCCTTAACTAATCAACTTGATTATTTGTTCATTCCTTGGGTCATATCAATAACTCGCTTCCACTGTTGCGCTGTCCATAACGCTTTTGGGGGGCGTGTTTTTTCTTCCTGATTGTGTTGCGCTACCTTTTCCATAAAGATCTCCTGCTACGCTTTATATACCCAAACAACCTCAAGATACAGAAATTCATATTTTGAAATGGTTTGAATATGCTACCGTCCTTGCTGTTCATTCCTTGTCGCTAACTAATAAATTTAACGTTTCGCAATAATGTATATTGCATGTATTAGGCCTGGAAAATAACCTAATAGCGTTAATAAAATATTAATCCAAAATTGTGCACCTAGGCCAACTTGTAAAAACACACCTAAAGGCGGAATTAAAACCGATAATAAAATACGTATTAAATCCATTGTTTACACTCCTTGTTATAAGAGTAGAAAGCCCAGCCTAGCTGGGCGTTTCTAACTAAAATCACTCTGCGATAATAGTTAAATTATCAACTACATCACGTACATCTTCAGCATTTTTAGCAATTTTAACCGCAAGTTGCTTTTCAGCATCAGAGTCTACTGTACCATTGAGTGTCACAACACCTTTGTCAGTATCTACATCAATATCTGTACCGCCAACTTCTGAGTTGAATAAATAACGTGTAGTAATAACAGTACTAATCTTTGCGTCAGTTAAGTCACTTTCAACGCTATCGTTATCGTTGTGCTTGATTTCAGCATTTTTTACAACGGTAAGCTCATTATTTACGCCCAGTACACCATCAAGACTTAGTACTAGTTCTTCAGCTAACTCTTTATCAAGCTCGCTTTCAACTTTACCTGTCAGTACAACCTTGCCATTTTTTACATCTGTGTTAATGTCAAAATTGTTTAGGTTAGTGTTCATTAAAAGAACTGTTTCCGCCTTTCCATCAATCCAAGCATCTTTACTTTCATTTTCCCAGCTACTTGCTTGAGCACTCATAGCAGTTGTACCAAGAACTAAAGCGGCAATAATAGATTTGTTAAATGTTTTCATAATCTTTTTCCTTTTGATTTAAGACAATTAGAGTAATGCGAACATCAGGCCAACTTTTTAAACCTTTAATATCAACAACTTAAATCAAACCTAGTTTATCTCTCTTTCAACGTGTGGTAATAATTTACAGGCTATTAAGTAATTTGTTCTCATGGTTGTTAAATAAACCAATTAATAGTGTTGTTCGTTAATATTTCATTAATTTTAAAAGGTAAAGTATCTTTGAAATAAATAAACAGCTGATTTTTAACAACTAAAAAAATGGCCTAAGCTTTGCTTTACAAAAGAGCCATTACAAAACAACAAAGTCACTCAAAGGAAAACTCATGACTGTAAAATTAGAAGATCGCCCAATTGAACAAGTGCGTGAACAAGTTATTGATCAATTAATCTATAACTACAGCCACGCGGTTATTTCTGCAGAAGCCTTTGAGCGTCGATTGGACCAAGCAATGGAAGCCACAAACAACCAAACTCTAATCGATCTGGTGAGTGACTTAGAATTAAAAGCCGACAGTAGCTATCAATCTGAAAAACGTGCCCAGTTTTCTCCTAACTACAGTAACAACACTAGTGATGAAGGACTGCACCTACGTAGTATTCTTGGGTCAAACGAACGCAGTGGCCAGTGGGTTGTGCCAAAGGTGATCCATCTTACTAACCTACTTGGTTCAATAGAATTAGATTTTACAGATGCTATTTTTCAGCACCAACACATTACTATCCATGTAAATTGCTTATTAGGCAGTGACGAAATTTATGTACCTGAGCACGTTAACGTGGTTTCTAAAATATTCAGTGTTGTTGGTAGTGTCGAAAATAAATCGGTGTCGCTCAATAAACATCAAGGGCCAACAATTACCATTGAAGGCAAAGTGGTGCTTGGCTCAGTTGAAATAAAAATTAAACGCACAATAAAAGAAAAGTTTGTCAGCTTTGCCAACAGCCTAAAAACAAGCTGGCAAGGAAAAGATAAGTATTAAAGCGCCCTCCTACGTGCAGGAATATCGTAGGAACAGGCTTTAGCCGTGATAATAGCTGTGTTTGGCTGTGATGATTCGGTTTGACTGTTAATATTTTGTTTGAATAGCGTGAAACCCATCGGCGCTAAAGCGCGCTCCTACGTGCAGGTATATCGTAGGAACAGGCTTTAGCCGTGATAATAGTCGTGTTTGGCTGTGATGATTCGGTTTGGCTGTTAATATTTTGTTTGAATAGCATGCGGAACCCATCGGCGCTAAAGCGCGCTCCTACGTGCGGGTATATCGTAGGAACAGGCTTTAGCCGTGATAATAGCTGTGTTTGGCTGTGATGACTCGGTTTGGCTGTTAATATTTTGTTTGAATAGCGTGAAACCCATCGGCGCTAAAGCGCGCTCCTACGTGCAGGTATATCGTAGGAACAGGCTTCAGCCTTGATAATAGTTGTGTTTGGCTGTGATGATTCGGTTTGGCTGTTAATATTTTGTTTGAATAGCGTGAAACCCATCGGCGCTAAAGCGCTCTCCTACGTGCGGGTATATCGTAGGAACAGGCTTTAGCCGTGATAATAGCTGTGTTTGGCTGTGATGATTCGGTTTGGCTGTTAAT
The DNA here is from genome assembly GCF_001653135.1 of Pseudoalteromonas neustonica. Classification (GTDB taxonomy): domain Bacteria; phylum Pseudomonadota; class Gammaproteobacteria; order Enterobacterales; family Alteromonadaceae; genus Pseudoalteromonas; species Pseudoalteromonas neustonica. The sequence goes on along the minus strand of NZ_BDDS01000007.1, from coordinate 207,549 downwards.
ATTTTGTTTGAATAGCGTGAAACCCATCGGCGCTAAAGCGCGCTCCTACGTGCGGGTATATCGTAGGAACAGGCTTTAGCCGTGATAATAGTTGTGTTTGGCTATGATGATTCGTTTGGCTGTTAATATTTTGTTTGAATAGCATGCGAAACCCATCGGCGCTAAAGCGCTCCCCTACGTGCGGGTATATCGTAGGAACAGGCTTTAGCCGTGATGATAGCTGTGTTTGGCTGTGATGATTCGGTTTGAATTTTGTCCCAAATCATAAATCGTTATTTCGCTCACTGGGAATATCACTTAAATACTCAACAAACTCTACTTCAAAACCAGCAGGATCAATAAAGTACACATTTTTCCTGAATGGATTATCTGCACCTGGTTTAGCAATGCTATAACCCGCATTTTCTAAACGCGAAATAACCGCAGCTATATTACTAGTCACATAAGCAAAATGCGCAAGGCCAACTTGGTGTCCTGTTAGATTACGATTAGGTTGCTCACCATTATCGCTAAGTGCTAGATACTGGCGGTCATCTCCAAAGTGCAACCATTTACGTGGTTTTCCATGCCAATCACCTCGCCCTTCGCTTCTGATTGACCAATGTGGAAAAGCGGCCTTATAAAAATGTAGCATCTCATCAACATTACTCACCACCAAATTTACGTGCTCTAAATACATAATAAATACCCTTTATTTAAAATAATTTAAGTCACAATAAAACCTCAACAATAGTTGAGGTAAAGTGTTTTTATTTAAAATTGGATAATAAAAAGATAACCGATTTGCGCGGCGTAAAGCCCCGCCTACAACAAACCCAAATATCTGAGTTAATCATACCTGTAGGCGGGAGTTTACCCCGCACAATGTTATGCTTATGACTGACGGCTGACGGCTGACGGCTTACGGCTTACAACTTCAAGCTTTAACCTAACTTCCCGCAACCTGCATTTGTTCAATCAATACCGAGCCTGTTTGAATACCACCACGACGCTCTATATCGCCACCAATTCCACTAATTGCCTTAAACATATCTTGTAACTTACCGGCAATGGTAATTTCACTCACTGGATATTGAATTTCACCATTTTCAACCCAGAAACCCGCTGCGCCACGAGAGTAATCACCCGTTACTGTGTTAACACCTTGGCCCATTAGCTCTGTAACCAATAAGCCTGTGCCCATTGTTTTTAATAATGCAGCTAAGTCAGCATGAGTTTGCTCAACCAACCAATTATGAATGCCACCAGCATGGCCTGTTGGTGTCATATTCATCTTACGTGCAGCGTAGCTCGCTAATAAATAAGTTTGTAACTGGCCACCTTGAATGATCTCACGATCAATTGTTTTTACACCTTCACTATCAAAAGGAGATGACGCTAAGCCTTTTAAAATATGCGGACGTTCTGAAATATTAACGCAATTGCTAAATACCTGTTTACCTAAGCTGTCTAATAAAAAACTCGATTTACGATATAGTGCACCACCGCCAATAGCCGACACTAAATGCCCAAACAATGAGTTGGCAATATCAGCTCTAAAAACAACCGGGACTTTCATGGTGCCTAACTTTTGACTATTAAGTTTTGCTAACGTTTCAGTGGCAGCTTCCAGACCAACTGAAGCCGCATCATTTAACCCTGCTTGGTCACGTGCTACAGTGTACGCAGAATCACGCTGCATTTGTTCGCCATCTTTACCTATCACCATAGTGCTAATGCTATGACGTGTGCGCGGGTAACCAGTGATTAAGCCATGGCTATTACCATATACTCGTAAGCCTTGATGTGATGAAAAACTAGCGCCGTCAGAATTCACAATGCGCTCATCAGCATTGAGTGCAGCTTGTTCTGCCGCATGACATAACTCGATACCCTCTTCAGGGCTCACATCCCATGGGTGGTATAAATCTAAATCAAGTGGAGCAAATTCAAGTAATTCCTTATCGGCAACACCATTATGCGGGTCATCAGATGTGAACTTTGCAATATCAATTGCTTTTTCGACGACGGTACGTAACGTTTTAGGATTTAAATCAGCCGTTGATGCAGACCCTTTATGATTGCCAACATAAACGCTGATCCCCAATCCACCGTCTTGGTTAAACTCAATCGTTTCGACCTCACCCATACGTGTGCTTACCGATAAACCCGATGTGCTCGACATTGCCGCTTCGGCTCCAGTTGCACCAAGTTTTTTTGCATGCTCTAGCACTTCTGCCACGGCATCTTTGACTTGAGAAATCTGAGTGTAAATAGGATCTTGCTGTTGGCTTTTCATATTTTAGGTCCTGAGCTTGTAACGCTTACAATATACTTAAATGCTAACACACTCATCGCATTGCATCAGCTAATATTAATCATTAAAAGAATCGCGTATAATGCCGACAGTTAACGTTATTATATGAGCACCCCATGGCGAAGAAAAAAGGCAAGCCTGCTGAAATTGAAGAAGAAATTATCTATGTATCAAAAAGTGAACTCAAACGCGAAGCGCAAGAGTTTCATCAGTTGGGTTCCGAAATTGCCAAAATGGGGAAAAAGCAGCGCGAACGCTTACCCTTAAATGACGATTTAAAAGCTGCAATGGTTGTTGCTGATAAAATCAGTAACAAGAGCGATGCATACCGTCGCCACCTAAACTACATAGCAAAAACATTACGTACTGTTGAAAACATCGAAGACATAAAAGCGATTATCGACATCATGCTTAATAAAAATAATCAGGCTGAAGTTATGATTAAAAAAATTGAGCAATTACGTAGTGACTTAATAGCACAAGGTGATGATTTAATTAATCAAACAATTGAAGATTACCCTGCACTAGAGCGTCAAAAAATGCGTCAATTAGTGCGTAATGCTGCCAAAGAAGCTAAAGCAGAAAAGCCAGCACGAGGCTATAAAGAGCTTTTTCAGTATTTAAAAGAAACAATAATGTCATAATATTAAATATTATTGATATTAAAAAAGCCCATTAATACAACGTATTAATGGGCTTTTTTATTTGTACACTAAAGCGCTGACGCCCTAGCCTAGCTAACAATACCTAATGGTTGGGCATTTTTCCAAGCACCCCGAGTGAAATCAGGGATATCAATTGATGCACTGCGGCTGCTGACTGACTGCGCCGATAACGGCGATATAACCGACCATGCTGCGCCATCGTATACATCTTGATCTAAAGCTTCGCCATTGCGTAAACAATAAATCATGCGCCAAAACATTAAAAAGTCCATGCCGCCATGCCCGCCATTACGCTGCGCTTCTTCACCCATTTTAGTCCATAACGGATGATCATATTTTTTATACCAATCTTCCATTTCATAATCCCACTCATGAAAACTCTTAGAGCCGCCTTCTTCAAGCGCGATACGATTTGGAAAACCAGCAAACACACCATTAGTGCCTTGAATTAAATTATGGCGAGAATAAGGCCTTGGTGTAGTCGTATCGTGCTGGACCATAATACTGCGCCCTTTGATTGTTTTGATAAGCGTGGTGTTCATGTCACCAGCGATGTAGTTAAGTTGATTGCGTTGATGATCTGCAGGAAACTCTTTTTTAGCGTAGGCACTGCGCCCTAAAGCGGGTGAGCTCATCGACGTTAAAAAATCAAAACGATCGCCACGGTTAATATTCATATACTGTGATACCGGCCCTAAGCCATGTGTTGGGTATAAGTTACCATCACGCTGAGCATGCCACGCAGTACGCCAAGAGCCCGTTTTATGCTCAAGCTCTTTCATCTGCCAACGTAGCTCATGAATATACGCCGCTTCACCATGCAATAACTCGCCAAATACACCTTGGCGAACCATATTCAATACCATTAACTCATCGCGGCCGTAGTTGACGTTTTCCATCATCATACAGTTCTTTTGGGTGCGCTCTGCGGTATCGACAATTTGCCACATTTCTTCAACTGTTAATGCCAGTGGTACTTCAACAAATGCGTGCTTACCGCTATTCATAGTATCAATCGCCATCGGAGCATGCCATGCCCAGGGGGTTGAAATAATAACAATATCAATATCATCGCGATTAAGCATTTCTTGATAGGCGTTATCAGCTCCTGAATATAGCGCAGGCTTTGGAAGGCCTTTATCTGTTAAGAATTTTGCTGAACGTTCGAGTACTTCTGTATGCGTATCACAAATGGCTGTTATCTTAGTACCCGCAATATGACTCATGCGTTTTACATGGCCATAACCACGCTGGCCTACACCTATAAAGCCCACCCGTACAACATCCATTTTTGGTGCAATTAAACCAATAACTGAACGCCCTTGTTGTGCTGGCGTAACTGCTCCGCCATTAACACCACTTGCACACCCTGCCACAACACTTGCTGCAGCCGCTGCACTAGCCGCTTTTAAAAAGTCTCGACGATTAAACTGCTTCATTATTATTATCCTTGAATTAACCTGTTTTTAACTTACCTAAAACAGGTTAATAGGTAAAGCTGATAGGGATAGATAGCAGAAAAAGGAGATTAATGTAGAAGAGCGCTTTAGCGCCGATGGGTTTTGCACAGGTATTCAAACCGAATTCATAACAGCCAAACATAACCATTACCACGGCTGAAGCCTGTTCCTACGATATATCTACACGTAGGGGGGCGCTTTAGCGCCGATAGATTTCGCACAGGTATTCAAACCGAATCCATAACAGCCAAACATAACCATTATCACGGCTAAAGCCTGTTCCTACGATATACCTACACGTAGGAGAGCGCTCTAGCGCCGATGGATTTCGCACAGGTATTCAAACAGAATCATCACAGCCAAACAGAACCTTAACAGCCAAAAATAATCATTATCACGGCTAAAGCCTGTTCCTACGATATACCTACACGTAGGAGAGCGCTTTAGCGCCGATGGGTTTCACGCTATTCAAACAAAATATTAACGGCCAAACCGAATCATCACAGCCAAACATAACCATTATCACGGCTAAAGCCTGTTTCAACAATATATTTGCACGTAGGAGAGCGCTTTAGCGCCGATAGGGTTTATCAAAGTACAACCCCTTAAGAGCAAATGCGGCTCTTAAGGGTTATCTGTTGTGATTCAATGAAATCTAGTTAAACATCACTTAATATAGCTTTAAGCGTGCTTTTTTTAGCTAGAATATCACGATATAACGCAAACTGATTTTGCGCACGTTCAAGGTTATGATTCGCATGCTTGATCGAGAAATAATGATCACCATCAATGTAATCAGTTAAAAAACGTAAACCAATCATAAACGTCATTACCTTTGTGCCTAACCAAAAACTTTGCTTTTCTTGTTCAGTGATTAGGTCTTTTAAAGGTTCCACATACCCTTTAACAACCGCTTCAAAAATGTCTTCACGCACACGCACGTTTGCTAAATTTGTTGAATCTTCTTGTTCTGGAGAACAAAAAGTTCGCACCATATCACCAAAATCATAAAGCCAATAACCTGGCATGCAGGTGTCTAAATCAATAACGGCTTTTGCACCATGTGATTTATTACAAAACAACATGTTGTTAATTTTAGTATCGTTATGACAAGGGCGAATTGGTACAACCCCTTTCAATGCTTTTAATTCATCAATTAAACCAAATTGAGATAAGCAAAAATCAACCTCCGCTTGGCAACTTGCTAAACGGTTTTCAGGATCTGCTTTGATAACGTCTGTTAATTTTTCAGCGCGCATTGCTAAATTATGAAAATCAGGAATAACATGGTGTAACTGCTTCGCATCAAAATCTTCTAACGCAACAGCAAACTGGCCAAATGCATTGGCCGCAGTTTCTGCTTGTGAAGTATTTGCCACTACATCTTCACTATAACTGCCGCCAATAAATTCGAGCGCACGCCACAAACCTTGTTCACATTCAACTAAATAATCATCGCCAACCGTCGCAACATGACGAATAATATCTAAATTATATTCGCCTACTTGATGCTTTTGCGTTAAATGGGATTCAATTAAACGTGCGTTTTTAACCAGCATATCTGGTTCAGGAAAAACGTCGGTATTGAGTTTTTGGACTACTAACGACTTGCTAGGCACGCTTAACAGCATAGTGCTGTTAATATGGCCACTTCCAATCGGCTTCATGCTGACACGTTCATTGCCTAGACCAAAATTCTCAGACAAGTAAACCGCAGTGGGATTTGACTTCATACTTACTTCGCTATTTTTGTGCCCAGAAAAAGGCAAGATCGGTGCTATTTCATCCATGACGTAATTCATATAATTTACTCGCAACATCCTGTAATTCAGATTTATAGGTCACTCCATACCAGGACTCTTGCGCAGTATAAACGGTGACACTTTGTTGATTGTTTGTGATCGTTTGTTGAATTTGATCAGGCAAATAATACTCCATCTTGACACCGTTGTCATATTTTTGCAGGAAGTTATCAAAACCGGTTTCTAATCTATTGAAAAATGAAGGCGTTAACCCCCAAAAACTCATTGAACCTAGCGCATCATCAGCAATGTGAACCCGCTGTTGCTGTGGGTTTTCACCCATAAGGGAGTTGTTTTCTATGCTTATGTTTAAAAACTCAATAACATTTATAAGCTGGTTATTTTGGATCTTGCAAACACCTCGATTAACGCCTCCTTGATCAGATAAAGTATTGATAATTGGGTAACCAACCATCGCCCAATCTGAGTGTAATTTAAAATGTTCAGCCAATAAATTAAATGACGAAGTTCCATAATAATCATCAGCGGTAATCACAATAAAAGGATTATGTACATGCTGTTTTGCGCACAATAAAGCATGACCCGTGCCCCAAGGCTTTACACGTTCATCAACCAGTGCTTTAAATTGCACTGGTACTAAATCAATTCGCTGTTCAACCAACACCACGTCAAGATCTAAAGGCAGACGCGGTAAAATAACCTGCTCTATTTCACTGCGAACAGCCTGGTTGATTATAATAACCACTTGAGTCACACCTGCAGCATATGCATCTGTAATACTTAACTCCATGATGGTACAGCCTAATCCTGATATTTCAGCAATTTGCTTGTTGCCACCAAAGCGACTGCCTAAGCCGCCCGCCAATATAACTAAACTCAAATCATGTTTTTTAATATTCATTTTCAACCATTTTTATTATTCTCGATTCTTAACGACCTAAGTGTATCAGTTTTAACACTTGTCTCTATACCCAAATATAGTTATCTAAATAACAACTATTTTGCAATTTCAACGCTTGTCGCATTACCTAAAATAGCCTTGTACTTTTGCGCTAATGCTTGCTTTGCTTGCTCATCGCCGTGCACAATTTTAATCAAAGCAGGCTTTTTGCGCATTCCTGTTACAAACTTAACTAAGCCTTTTTGATCTGCGTGAGCGCTGTAACCACTAATTGTGTGAATTTTAGCGCGTATAGTCACTTTACTGTCGTTAATATGCACATAACCGCCACGTGGGCCATATGTTTGAATGTCTCGGCCAAGCGTTCCACGGCCTTGGTAACCAACAAAAATTATATCCGTTGTTTTATCTGACAAAAATCGGCTCAGGTAATTCACAATTCGGCCACCTGTGCACATGCCACTCGCGGCAATAACAATTGCAGCTTCATCTCGCTTACTTAAATACTCAATCACTGCAAGATGCTCTTTATGGCTATCAACAGTATGTAATTGTCGAAAATCTAACGGGTGACGGCCGTTCGCTAAACGCTTTTTAGCCTCATCATCCCATAGACTTTTAAACTCTCGATATTTACTCGTAAAATTAGCCGCCATAGGTGAATCAACAATCACATTAATACTTTGCCAAGATGGGTTTTTACGGGCGTTGTGAATAATTTGCTCTAACTCGTAGAGTAACTCCTGCGTACGCCCAATGCTAAAAGCAGGCACTAATACAACGCCGCTGTCTGCAACCGCTTTTTCAATCACTTTTTTAAGCGTTGATGTTCGCTCTTTTCGCCCTTGATGGTTTTTATCGCCGTAGGTTGATTCAATCACGAGCACATCAGCCTTATAAGGCGCTTTGGGGCTTGGTAACAGCGGCGTATAAGGCGCGCCTAAATCACCAGAAAACACCACACGCTGAAGATTAGGTTTTACCCCTACATCGACTTCAACATAAGCTGAACCAAGAATATGCCCAGCACGCTGAAACCGAGCCTTTGTAAGGGGTAACTCATTACTGCCAGGTAACTCAAACCACCGATTAAATTCAACAGCGACAATACGTTTTTCAAGTAAACTTAAGCAGGCATCTATGATTTTTTGATCTCGCGTTACACCCACTTTAAGTGCATCTTCAATCACCAAGGGCAACAAGCTTGCTGATGCCTTTGAGGTAAAAATGGGTCCACTAAAACCAGCAGCAAACAAATAAGGAATACGGCCAACATGATCAATATGGCAATGAGTCACGATTAATGCCGTAACGGTAGAAATATCAAAATCGATTGCTAAATCTGGCCCCGCGTCTTCACCTTGAAAAATACCACAATCAATCAGCACCGATTCAGTACTTGTATAGTCGAGTTGATGACAAGAGCCTGTCACCCCATTCACCGCTCCATGGTGTGTAATATTCATAATATATCCTTATATGTTTAAACAATGTACAGCGAGATTAAAATATATCAGCACAAAATAAAAGAGATAAACATAATGCCCGCACGTAGGAGAGCGCTTTAGCGCCGATAGGTTTCGCACAGGTATTCAAACAGAACCTTAACAGCCAAACATAATCATCATCACGGCTAAAGCCTGTTCCTACGATATACCTGCACGTAGGAGAGCGCTTTAGCGCCGATAGATTTCGCACAGATATTCAAACAGAACCTTAACAGCCAAACATAATCATCATCACGGCTAAAGCCTGTTTCAACAATATATTTGCACGTAGGAGAGCGGCTTTAGCGCCGATAGGGTTTCGCACAATATTCAAACCGAATCCATCACAGCCAAACATAACCATTATCACAGCTAAAGCCTGTTTCAACAATATACCCGCACGTAGGAGAGCGCTTTAGCGCCGATAGGTTTCATGCGATGTTCAGCAGAATATTAACGGCCAAACAGAATCATCACAGCCAAACATAACCATTATCACGGCTAAAGCCTGTTCCTACGATATATCTACACGTAGGAGAGCGCTTTAGCGCCGATAGGTTTCATGCGATGTTCAGCAGAATACTAACGGTCAAACAGAATCATCACAGTCAAACATAACTATTTTCACGGCTAAAGCCTGTTCCTACGATATATCTACACGTAGGAGCGCGCTTTAGCGCCGATGGGTTTCACGCTATTCAAACAAAATATTAACGGCCAAACCGAATCATCACAGCCAAACATAACTAATATCACGGCTAAAGCCTGTTCCTACGATATATCTACACGTAGGAGAGCGCTTTAGCGCCGATGGGTTTCGCACGATGTTCAAGCAGAATATTAACGGTCAAACAGAATCATCACAGTCAAACATAACTATTTTCACGGCTAAAGCCTGTTCCTACGATATACCCGCACGTAGGAGAGCGCTTTAGCGCCGATGGGTTTCGCACGATGTTCAAGCAGAATATTAACGGCCAAACAGAATCATCACAGCCAAAAATAACCATCATCACGGCTGAAGCCTGTTCCTACGATATACCTGCACGTAGGAGAGCGCTTTAGCGCCGATGGATTTCATGCGATGTTCAAGCAGAATATTAACGGTCAAGCAGAATATTAACGGTCAAGCAGAATATTAACAGCCAAAAATAACCATCATCACGGCTAAAGCCTGTTCCTACGATATACCCGCACGTAGGAGCGCGCTTTAGCGCCGGTGGGGGAATCACACCATATAAGATTAAATCAAAATAGAGTATGCAATCACGGCTAAAGCCTGTTCCTACGATATACCTGCACGTAGGAGCGCGCTTTAGCGCCGATGGGTTTCACGCTATTCAAACAAAATATTAACAGCCAAACACAGCTATCATCACGGCTAAAGCCTGTTCCTACGATATACCTGCACGTAGGAGCGCGCTTTAGCGCCGATGGGTTTCACGCTATTCAAACAAAATATTAACAGCCAAACCGAGTCATCACAGCCAAACACAGCTATTATCACGGCTAAAGCCTGTTCCTACGATATACCCGCACGTAGGAGCGCGCTTTAGCGCCGATGGGGTTACTTAATTTGAAATGCCAGCATTAATCATTGCTTTGTATTTGCAATCATTTAAAATAAATTTCTTCGTTCTAAATACTGGTGTTTTCATGGCTAAAGACAGGTTCGCACCAAAGCCATTAAACGATATTATGGCGGGCCTCAGCGGCAGATTGGCGTCATATGCAGGCAAAAGCCAAGCTCTCGATAAGCAGCAAACTTTACTGAGTGATTTTTTAGGCGCTAATTTAGGCGGTAAATGTCGCGTAAGTAACTATCGCGATGGCACACTTATGATCGAAGCGGTATCAGCGCCTATCGCACTGCGTTTAAATTATTTAAAAATGGATATGCTTTCACATTTTCGAGCTGCTGGTATGGCTGAGCTTGGGCAAATAAAAATTACTGCAAATCCACAAACTACGCAGCGCTTGAGCCCAAACACCACTACAAAAATGAATAACAACGCACCCGCAGCTAAACACCCCCCCATGAGCGAACAAACAGCAGATTACCTCACCGCAATTGCCTCAAACGCCCCCCCTTCGCTTAAAGCAAAACTAGAGCGACTCGCACGGCACGGGAAAAAGTAAGTACCTCATTGATAATAAGCCAGCCGATTGCTTTGTTTTCACCCTTGATTTTATTTTATCCACCTCCATATATTCATCGTTAATGTAATAAATGAGCAAGATTAAAGTTATCTTTACGGTATTTACGAAATTTTTCAGTTAAAAATGGGCATCTTGATGAACAGGTGGTTCGTTGTTTCGCAGAGTCTGGTATAGTAACGCACGTAATAAATGATGCATTTTGCAGCGTTTATTAAAATTGCTAATTAATATGTTCTTTTTATGAGCAGTATATTAATTAGTAATGACCCCAAAACGCTTGGGCATATCAAAATGGGTTAGCTGATAATCGGCTAACAAAGAATATATTGTAACGGTTTTATCATGATATCTAATTTATTTACCAAGATTTTTGGTAGTCGCAATGACCGCACTATTAAAAATTTAAGAAAGACGGTCGCGCTGATCAACGCACTTGAAACGCAACTAGAAGCGCTTTCAGACGAAGATTTAAAAGCCAAAACAGCAGAGTTTAGAGAACGTTACGATAACGGACAAAGCCTTGATGACATTCTGCCAGAAGCCTTTGCTGTGGTACGTGAAGCATCAAAGCGTGTTAATAGCATGCGTCACTTTGACGTACAGCTTCTTGGCGGTATGGTACTAAACCAAGGGCGTATTGCAGAAATGCGCACCGGTGAGGGTAAAACACTTACTGCAAGTTTACCGGCTTACTTACGTGGCTTAACGGGTAAAGGCGTCCACGTTATTACCGTAAACGACTACTTAGCAAAACGTGATGCTGAAACAAACCGTCCACTATTTGAATTTTTAGGCTTAACAGTTGGCTGCAACGTACCAGGTATGATGCCGCAGCAGAAAAAAGAAGCCTACGCTGCCGATATTACTTACGGTACAAATAACGAGTTTGGTTTTGATTACCTACGTGACAATATGGCGTTTAGCATTAACGAACGCGTACAACGTCCACTTTACTACGCAGTAGTGGATGAAGTTGACTCAATCTTAATTGATGAAGCGCGTACTCCGCTTATCATTTCAGGCCCAGCTGAGGATAGCTCTGAGCTTTACACTGAAATCAATACCATCGTTCCTACTCTTGAACTACAAGAAAAAGAAGACGAAGAAGGTATTGAAGGCGATGGCGATTTCACAATCGATGAAAAATCTAAGCAAGTTCATTTAACTGAACGCGGCCAAATTAAAGTTGAAGAATTACTAACCGAGCGCGGTTTAATAGCAGAAGGCGATTCGCTTTACTCTGCAGGTAGTATCACTTTACTAAGCCATGTTTATGCTGCATTACGCGCTCACAAGCTCTATCAAAAAGATGTTGATTACGTTGTAAAAGAAAACGAAGTTATCATTATAGATGAGCATACAGGCCGTTCAATGGAAGGGCGTCGTTGGTCTGAAGGTTTACACCAAGCTGTTGAAGCTAAAGAAGGTGTAAAAATTCAAAACGAAAACCAAACGTTGGCATCAATCACATTCCAAAACTACTTTCGTATTTACGAAACCCTTGCAGGTATGACAGGTACTGCCGACACTGAAGCATTTGAGTTCCAGTCAATCTACGGCCTTGATACTGTTGTTATGCCAACTAATAAGCCAATGATCCGCGATGACCGTGCTGACCTAGTTTACTTAACGCAAGAAGAAAAATACGAAGCAATTTTAGTCGATATTAAAGATTGCCAAGAGCGCGGCCAACCAGTATTGGTGGGTACTATTTCAATTGAAAGCTCAGAGTACTTATCGCAATTTTTACGTAAAGAAAAAATTAAGCACAACGTACTTAATGCTAAGTTCCATGCGCAAGAAGCCGACATCGTTGCTGATGCAGGTTTACCTGGCACAGTAACCATTGCAACTAACATGGCCGGTCGTGGTACCGATATTGTGTTAGGTGGTAACTGGAATAGCGAACTTGAAAAACTTGATAACCCAAGTGATGAAAAAATAGCTGAAATCAAAGCGGCATGGCAAATACGTCACGATGCAGTAATTACAGCTGGCGGTTTACATATTATTGGTACCGAGCGTCATGAATCTCGCCGTATTGATAATCAGCTTCGTGGTCGTTCTGGTCGTCAGGGTGATGCTGGGTCAAGCCGTTTTTACTTATCAATGGATGACGCATTAATGCGTATATTTGCTGGTGAACGCATGACTAACATGATGCGTAAACTCGGCATGCAACGCGGCGAAGCCATCGAGCACCCATGGGTTAACCGCGCAATTGAAAACGCACAACGCAAAGTAGAAGCACGTAACTTTGACGTTCGTAAACAATTACTAGAATACGATGACGTAGCAAACGACCAACGTCGTGTTGTATACGCACAACGTAATGAGCTACTTGTTGAAGGCGATATTTCAGAAACCATCACGGTTATTCGTGGCGATGTACTTGGTAACACAATTGACCAATATATTGCACCGCAAAGCCTTGCTGAAATGTGGGATATCCCAGGCCTAGAAGAACGCTTAAAACAAGATTTCTTGATCGAGCTGCCAATCACACAATGGCTAGCAGACGACAACAAGCTTTACGAAGAAAAGCTGCGTGAACGAATCGAAGAAGAGATCAATACCGCATACAAGCAAAAAGAAGAGCAAGTTGGCGAACCAGTACTTCGCCAGTTTGAAAAAGCAATTATGCTGCAAAGCCTTGATCAACATTGGAAAGATCACCTTGCTGCAATGGACCATTTACGCCAAGGTATTCACTTACGCGGTTATGCACAAAAGAACCCTAAGCAAGAATACAAGCGTGAATCGTTTGAATTGTTCTCAGAGATGCTTGAAAACCTTAAAATCGACGTAGTAAGTATTTTAAGTAAAGTACAAGTGCGCGCTGAAGAAGACGTTGAAAAAATCGAAGAGCAACATCGCAAAAGCGAAAGCGCACCTCGCGAATATCAACACGAAGAAGTTGAGCACGTTGGCGGCGAAACACCACAAGGTGCCGTAGTCGCAGCTCGTGCGGAGCCAAAAGTTGGCCGTAACGAACCATGCCCTTGTAAATCAGGTCAAAAATTTAAACAGTGTTGCGGTAAATTAAAGTAACCATATATTGTTAAGTAATAATTAAAAAGCGACGCCTGCGTCGCTTTTTTTATGAAAATAATTAGGTGACAATAACCGATATAAGCTGGCTTTGGCGTTTATATTTACCGTAGGCGGGGCTTTACGCCGCGCAGATTAATTAAAAATAGAGATTAAAATATGACAAAAAAAATAATCCACGTAGCCGTTGGCGTTATCAAAGCTGGCAACACATTATTTATTTGCAAACGCCCAGACGATAAACACCAAGGCGGTTTATGGGAGTTTCCGGGTGGGAAAGTAGAAAGCGGCGAAACCGTATTTGAGGCACTAAAACGCGAACTTATTGAAGAAGTAGCATTAACGATTCACAGCTCAAGCCAGCTAATGGTCATAGAGCATGATTATGGCGATAAATGTGTAAAACTAGACGTGCATGTTGTCACCGACTTCAGCGGCGATGCACATGGCGCCGAAGGCCAATTAAGCGCATGGGTAGCAATTGATAAGCTAAGCGAATACAACTTCCCCGCCGCCAATGTAGAAATCATCGAAAAAATAAAAACACAATTTTAAACTCCACCTCGCGCATTAACACCAAACTGCGCGAGGTAAACTCCCGCCTACAAATACACAAAATACCAGTGCTTAAATTTGCCGTAGGCGGGGCTTTATGCCGCGCAAATTAACAAAAAACCAAACTGTGGAGATAACTCCCGCCTACAAATAAACCAAACATCCATTCTTAAATTTGCCGTAGGCTGGGCTTTACGCCGCGCAAATTAACAAAAACACCAAACCGCGCGAGGTAAACTCACACCTACATCGGCTTGAACAGCTTTGATTCTGCTCTTCGATAAACTTTGTTACATATTAGCTACTATCGTTGCGTGTAACTGGTTTATTGTTGTTACGAACAGGTTTAAGATGGGGTCAGAGAATATTCTATCGAAATACTTTATTTATTCGGTTAACTGATTATTCATACAACAACTAACAAACGAGACTCTCATGAAAAAAGTAACTCTTACTGCAGCAAGTATTGCACTTGCTTTGGGACTAATCGGCTGTGGCGATAAACAAGAACAAACAAAAGCCCCAGAAACAGCGGCGGTTAGCGCACCAGTTGAACAATTAAATTCAGGCATTGAATTAGCGAACATGGATAAATCAGTCCGTGCTCAGGATGATTTTTACTACCACGTAAACGGCCAATGGCTAGCAACGACAGAAATCCCAGGTGATAAATCTAACTACGGCTCATTTTCACAGCTATATGACGAATCACAAAAAGCCATGAAAACAGTACTTGAAAAAGCAGCAGCAAGTACAACAGCAAAACCAGGCAGTGATGAGTACAAACTTGGCGCTTTCTTTAAAAGCTACATGGACGAAAATGCGCGTGAAGAACTTAACATTTCACCGCTAATGACACAGCTAAATACGATTGACGCAGTAAAAAACAAGTCTGACCTCGTTACATTAATGGCGCAACTTCGCATGCAAGGCGGCAGCGCTCCATTTGGTTGGTATGTAAATAATGACGCAAAAAATTCAAGCGAATATGCCTTGTATGCTTACCAATCAGGTTTAGGCTTACCTGATCGTGATTATTACTTAAAAGACGATGAAAAATTCACTAAAATCCGCGCGGCTTATAATACCTACGTAACTGAAGTATTAAAGCGTGCTGGTGTACAAAAACCAGAGCTACAAGCAAAAGCTATTGTTGCACTTGAAACCAATATTGCACAAGCGCAGTGGAGTCGTGTAGAGCAGCGTGATGCAACTAAAACATACAATAAAATGAGTGTAGCTGATGCCAGTAAATTAACAGGAAGCTTTGACCTTGTTGAATATTTTAAAGCATCTGGCGTGAATACTACTGATATCATAGTGGGTCAACCAAGTTACTTTGAAAAATTTGCCGATATTTACGCAAAAACCGATGTAACAACATGGCAAAATTACCTTAAGTTTCACTTTGTAAGCAACTATGCAGGCCTACTAAATAAAGACCTTGTTGACTTAAACTTTAACTTTTACAGCACAACATTACGCGGCGTAGAAGAACAAGCCCCACTTTGGAAGCAAGCTGTTGATGCGTCAAATGGTGTGCTAGGTGAAATTTTAGGCAAAGTCTACGTTAAAGAAAACTTCCCGCCTGAAGCTAAAGCGCGTATGGAAGAACTCGTTGATAACGTGATCAAAGGCTATGGCGTAGCAATTGAAAACCTTGAATGGATGAGCCCAGAAACTAAACTTGCTGCAAAAGAAAAGCTCGATAAATTCACACCAAAAATTGGCTACCCTGACAACTGGAAAGACTACTCAGCGCTAAGTATTAATGCTGATGAGCTCGTAGGCAACTATATTCGCCATAGCGAATGGTCATACGCAGATATGATTGCAAAATTAGGTAAACCAGTAGATCGTTCTGAATGGCACATGACACCACAAACCGTTAATGCCTATTACAACCCGGTTAATAATGAAATTGTATTTCCAGCCGCGATTTTACAACCACCATTTTTTAACTTAGACGCTGATGATGCAGTAAATTATGGCGCAATTGGCGCTGTAATTGGCCACGAACTTGGTCATGGCTTTGATGATCAAGGCGCTAAATACGATGGTGACGGCAATTTACGTAACTGGTGGAGTGAGTCAGACCTTAAGCAATTTGGTGAGCGTACAGGTCAGTTAGTCGCACAATATAACGAATATAAGCCATTTGAAGATGCGAACGTTAATGGTGAGCTTACATTAGGCGAAAACATCGGTGATTTAGGCGGCCTAACCGTTGCCCACACTGCGTACCAGCTATCTTTAGGAAATGATAAAGCACCGATTATTGATGGCTACACTGGCGACCAGCGCTTCTTTATGGGTTGGTCACAAATTTGGCGTCGTAAATATCGTGACGAAGAGTTACGTAATCGCCTAATGACAGATTCGCATTCGCCAAGCCATTACCGTGTAATTGGTATTTTATCGAACATGCCTGAATTTTATAAAGCATACGACGTAAAAGAAGGCGATAAAATGTATATCAAACCAGAAGATCGCGTAAAGATCTGGTAATACTGATTACACTGTAAGTTATTTAGCTCGTTAGAGTAGTAATGTTTCAATAGAATTAACATCACCATTCTTGCGATCAAAAAAGCCACCTTAAAATAGGTGGCTTTTTATTGCCCAAACAAAAGTAGTTGTAGGAACAGGCTTTAGCCGTGAAAATGCTTATTTTTGGCTATGATAATTCGTTTAAATACAGTAAAACCATCGGCGCTAAAGCACTCTCCTACGTGTAAGTAACCCGTAGGAACAGGCTTCAGCCGTGAAAATGCTTATTTTTTGGCTATGATAATTCGTTTGAATACAGCGTAAAACCATCGACGCTAAAGCGCTCTCCTACGTGTAAGTAACCCGTAGGCACAGGCTTTAGCCGTGACTGCTTTATAATTTAAAAAACGGTGACATAAGCCATCTTTTTATAAAGCAGCGAGTCTAAAGCTATTTTAAATAGCCTTTAAGTGTTTATTATCTGATTGCACTAAACCTGCAATAAAGCTTGAAAACTCTTCACCAAGGTTTTCATCGCGCATGCTGTACTCAACAATCGCTTTCAAATAACCAAGTTTGTCACCACAATCGTGAGCACGGCCGCTCATATGAAATGCCTCTACGACTTCTTTTTCCATAAGCATATCGATTGCATCGGTTAGCTGTACTTCACCGCCAGCGCCAATAGGTGTTTTAGCCAGTAGCGACCAAATTGTTTTTGATAAAACATAACGACCCACAACAGCTAAGTTTGATGGTGCATCTTCAATACTCGGCTTTTCAACCATCGTTTTAATTTTTGCGCTTTCACCGGCACTAATAGCTACACCACCAATGTCTGCAATGCCATATTTACTTACGTCTTGTTGTGGTACAGGCTCAAGCATGATCTGGCTAGCTGCCGTAGCTTTAAAACGAGCTATCATTGCGGCTAGGTTTTCATTTTTTTGATCTGCCGTATAGGCATCAAGAATTACATCGGGTAAAACCACAACAAAATCATCTTCACCAATAATTGGTTTGGCACATAAGACAGCATGACCTAAACCTTTTGCTTCACCTTGGCGTACATGCAAAATAGTGACATCTGGCGGGCAAATTGAGCGTACTTCATCTAATAACTTACGCTTAACACGCTTTTCTAACGTGGCTTCAAGCTCAAAACTTGTATCAAAATGGTTTTCAATAGCATTTTTTGAACTATGAGTTACTAGCACAATCTCTTTTATTCCTGCAGCAACACATTCATTCACAATATATTGAATAAGAGGTTTATCAACTAGTGGTAACATTTCTTTTGGAATTGCTTTAGTCATAGGTAACATACGCGTACCTAGCCCTGCAACTGGTATAACAGCTTTCATAGTTAGTCCTTTATTGTTTTTCATAAAAATCTTTATACCAATCAATCAAGTTTTTTACACCAAGCTCTAAACCTACACAAGGTTTATAGCCTGTTGCAATATATAAATCTTGGGTATCAGCAAATGTTTTATAAACATCGCCAGCTTGCATTTCGCGAAAATTCTTTTTTGCTTCAATACCCAACTCAGATTCAATTGAGGTAATAAAGTCCATCAAGTTTATAGGGCTACCATGGCCTATATTATATACTTTATACGGCGCTGAGCTAGATGACGGCGAACCTGACTCGACTTTCCAATTTACATCAGCTTTAGGAACAACATCGGAAGCTCTAATAACACCTTCAACAATATCGTCAATATAAGTAAAGTCGCGCCACATATCGCCATTATTATTTATATCAATTGTATCGCCATTAAGAATTTTTTTAGTAAAAATATATGGCGCCATATCAGGACGACCCCAAGGCCCATAAACGGTGAAAAAGCGTAGCCCTGTAGTTGGTAAGTTATATAAGTGTGAATAACTATGTGCCATCAGCTCGTTAGCTTTCTTTGTTGCAGCATAAAACGATACCGGATGATCAACACTATCTGTAGTTTCAAATGGTGTTTTTTCATTCAACCCATATACTGAACTAGAAGAAGCATAAACCAAGTGTTGTACTTTATTATGCCTACACCCTTCTAATACGTTTAAATGTCCAACTAAATTTGAGTCTGCGTAAGCATCAGGATTTTCAATAGAGTAGCGAACTCCTGCTTGTGCGGCTAAATGAATAACTCGATCAAATTTTTCATGTTTGAACAACTCTGTCATTGAGGTACGATCAGCAATATCCATTTTAACAAATGTAAATTCAAAGTCGTTTTCAAATTGCGCTAAACGTGCTAGCTTCAAATTGACATCATAGTAGTCGTTCAGGTTATCAATCCCAACTACTGTATGATTCGCGGCTAACAACTTTTGGCAAGTCGCTGCACCAATAAAACCGGCAGCACCAGTTACTAAATATTTCATTTATATTCCTTTAAATTAATCGCTGCCAAACAAATCACGAGTATAAACCTTATCAGCAACATCTAATAGGTCATCAGCCATACGGTTAGATACAATAACATCAGCAAGTTCTTTAAATTCGTTTAGATCTTTAATCACTCGGGAGTTAAAAAAAGCGTTATCGGCTAAAGCTGGTTCAAAAATAACAACCTCAATTCCCTTAGCTTTTATGCGCTTCATTATTCCTTGAATTGCAGACGCTCTAAAATTATCAGAGCCAGTTTTCATTACCAACCTGAATACACCAACAACTTTAGGATTACGCCTAATAATTGAATCAGCAATAAAGTCTTTACGAGTAGTGTTAGCGTCAACTATTGCACCTATCATATTATTTGGTACATCTTTATAATTCGCGAGTAATTGCTTTGTATCTTTAGGTAAACAGTAACCACCATAGCCAAACGATGGGTTATTATAATGACTACCGATTCGCGGATCTAAACTCACACCTTGAATTATTTGCTTTGCATTTAAACCATGGCTTTCAGCATAACTATCAAGTTCGTTAAAGTAAGCAACTCTCATAGCCAAATAAGTGTTAGAAAAAAGCTTAATAGCCTCAGCTTCAGTTGAATCGGTAAATAAAATATCAATATCTTGCTTTTGCGCACCCTGTGCTAATAAGTTAGCAAAAATTTGTGCTCTCTCACTTTGTTCGCCCACAATAATGCGTGATGGATATAAGTTATCGTGCAGCGCTTTGCCTTCACGTAAAAATTCTGGTGAGAACATAATGTTATCGGTTTCAAATTTGTCCTTCACCGATTGAGTATAACCAACGGGAACTGTTGATTTAATTATCATAGTAGCAGTTGGATTGATTTTCAGAACATCTTGGATGACTGATTCGACTGTATTTGTATTAAAATAGTTAGTCTCGGGGTCGTAATCAGTTGGCGTCGCAATAATCACAAACTTGGCATCAACTAAAGCAGACTCTTTATTTGTTGTTGCTGTGAAATTTAATAGCTTATTTTTTAAAAAATCGCTAATTTCAACATCGACGATCGGCGACTGTTTATTTTTTAAAAGCGCAATTTTATTTTCATCAATATCTAGTGCAACAACCTTGTTATTTTGTGCAAGTAGCATAGCGTTTGACAGGCCAACATAACCCGTACCTACAACTGCAATTTTCATTTAAATATCCTTAAACTTTAATTCTAATTTTTTAAATCTGAGGTGTTAACTGCAAAGGTCGTTAACTTTTTAAATTAACTACCTTTGCAAGTTCATTAGTTGCTGGTAGCTCATGCTTTGCATTCCACACCAAATCACAAATACCGTCTGTTGGATTAAACCCTGTTGGTGCATCTAATAATAACTGACGAATCACTTGGTGATCAAAGTTATGGCAAGCTATGTCGAGTGCCTCTAAAAATACATTTAACTCAGGTAATGGCAGCATTACCTCACTAGCTGTCATTATACGCTCGTGAGTCGTTTGGCCAACATTGTCACCAATCAATAGCTCTTCATATAGCTTTTCACCTGGGCGAAGGCCTGTGCATTGAATTTCAATATCACCATGTGGGTTAGTTTTGTCTTTTACTTCAAAGCCAGATAAACGAATCATCTTACTTGCTAAATCTTTAATTTTAACTGGCTCGCCCATATCAAGCACAAATACGTCACCACCTTTGCCCATAGAGCCGGCTTGTATTACAAGCTGCGCTGCTTCTGGTATTGTCATAAAAAAGCGGGTTATATCTTGATGAGTAAGCGTAATAGGTCCGCCTTCTTTAATTTGCCTACGAAATAGCGGCACAACCGAACCCGACGAGCCAAGTACATTACCAAAACGCACCATGCAAAAACGTGTACGATGACCTTTACCTTTAGTTTGCGCTAAACCTTGTAGCACTAACTCAGCCATTCGCTTAGTCGCGCCCATTACATTTGTTGGACGAACCGCTTTATCCGTCGAAATTAATACAAATGTTTCAACACCCGCATTTGCAGCCGCTTTTGCCGCATAAAATGTACCAAATACATTATTACGCACACCTTCAACTACATTGTGCTCAACCAGTGGAACATGCTTGTAAGCCGCAGCGTGATAAACCGTTTGTACGCCAAATGCCATCATTACTGTTTCAATACGATTAATGCGCTGCACAGAGCCCATTATTGGTATTAGCTCTAAATCAATGCTGTTATTAATAATGTACTCATTTAGCTCTTTTTCTATTGAATATAAGCCAAATTCTGATATTTCAAATAACACTAATTTTTTAGGTTGCTGCCTAACTATTTGCCTACAAAGCTCAGACCCAATAGAACCGCCAGCGCCTGTTACCATTACCACTTTACCGGTAATATTAGCAGCCATTAATTCAGGTTTAGGTGTTACTGGGTCTCGGCCCAATAAATCTTCAATTTCAACATCACGAAACTCTGATAGCTTAGCTTTACCTTCAACCACATCGGCCATACCAGGGATTGATAACACTTTAATAGTTAACGGCTCTAATTGCGCTAACACTTCTTTACGCCTTGCTCGAGTTGCACTTGGTAAGGCCAGTAAAACTTTAGTCGCTTTACCTTTATTAATTAGTTCGTAAATACCTTTAAAGTTAATTACTGGTATACCTTGAATGATTGAACCTTGCTTTGTCTCATCGTCATCAATAAATGCGCGTACATAATATTCAGGCCCAGCACCTAACGCAGTGGCTAATTGTCGCCCTGCAGATCCAGCCCCATAAATAATAATCGACTCTTTATTTGCCGTTGCCATTTTACCAATCATGGCTCGTACCAATACACGCGAACCACCAACTGTTAATAAGCATAACCAAGCAAAAATAAATGGCATAGTGCGCGGGATAGTAATACCAACAAAAAACGACAATAACACCAAGCTAACTGTGGTTATAACGGTGCCTAGTACAATTGCCCATAATGCTTGTGCATTCATGTATCTAAGTACAGCTCGATATAAGCCTAAGTTAATAAATGCAAATAATGCAGTGGGGATTAATAAAGCTAAAAGCAGCCAATTATCAAGATCGCTAAAAGGGGCAAGGCTATCTAAGCGTACAATTAAAGCTAGCCAAAATGCTGCCGCAATAAAGAGCGAGTCTATAAATAACGTGATGACACGCTTTGTACCACGCGATGCATTTAAAATAGATCTGATGTAGCTATCCACAACAAGTTCCCTTTTTCTTGTATTTGATTGATTTAAAAAATAAAGTACACAAAATAGTGCTTTTACTTGTTAAAATTTCATGAATTATAGAGTAGATAGCCTAAATTAGCTAGATCTTAGGAGCTAGGAGCTAGGAGCTAGGAGCTAGGAGCTAGGAGCTAGGAGCTAGGAGCTAGGAGCTAGGAGCTAGGAGCTAGGAGCTAGGAGCTAGGAGCTAGGAGCTAGGAGCTATCAGTACCATAGTTGGACTCTTGCTCTTTCACAAATCCCTTTCTGCGTTTAATTAACGCCGCAATAATCGCTGCAACTTCTTTAGCTTCAGATATTAGCTTTAATCCATGACCTTTTTCTATAAATCCAATTTCAATGCCAATGTAAAGTTGTGTAACTAATTCACCAGCAGAACCTTTAGCGTAATATAAAAATCTAGATTCATCATTAGTGCTCCCTCTTTCAACCGTTATTCGATAAGTCCATTTATCTCACCTCTTCGAGGCCGCGCAAGCGCGTTCAAAATATGCTCCTACAATTTTGTCTGCAATATTTGAAGGAATCGAAACCGCTGAACGCGTTACCTGATCTTTAAAGCCATAATCTTTACAATCTTTAGTAACTTTATATATATTACAAGCTAACCGTGAAGCTCTTTTCCAAACATCCAGTTTTTCAAATTGCATTGAGGCCCCTTCCTTTGAAATATAGATTCTAGTTGCTAGGAGTCTAGGTCCTAGCCTCTTCCCTAGCAACCTTTCACTTACTCGCTAATGCAAACACTTCTTTCATAACTTGGGTTGTTTTTGCTATCTCAGCTTCGGTTAAAGTTGGGTGAACTAAAAACATAATTGACGTTTCACCTAACTCAACAGCATTTGGTAGGCGAGTTTCAGGACGCCACGGGGTGTTATCAAACGCTTTTTCTAAATACACTTCAGAACAACTCCCCTGAAAACAAGGTACGCCGTGCTCTACAATGGTGTTTACTATACGGTCACGATCCCAACCCTCGGCTAAACACTCAGGTTTAATAAACATATAATGTTTATATTCAGCGTGCTCACTATACTCAGGCACTAAAACTAAGCGAATACAGTCAAAATCACCTGCGGCTTGATCTAGCTGCAAACCATACGCTTGGCGTTTGGTTGTCCACTCTGTCATGCGGGTTAATTGAATACGACCAAGTACAGCTTGCATTTCGGTCATGCGCCAGTTAGTACCAAAGCTTTCGTGTAACCATCTAAACCCTGGTGGGTGTTCACGATTATAAATTGCATCAAAACTTTTACCGTGATCTTTATAGCTCCACATAGCGGACCATAGCTCTTTAGAGTTTGTGGTTACCATGCCGCCTTCGCCGCCAGTAGTCATTATTTTATCTTGGCAAAAACTCCACGCGCCAATGTGGCCTATACTGCCCACAGACTTACCTTTATACTTAGCGCCATGCGCTTGTGCACAGTCTTCAATTACATAAAAACCATGTTCTTTGCTGAGCGCCATTATCTCGTCCATTTCAGCAGGCATACCCGCTAAATGTACAACAATAACGGCTTTAGTGTTTGGTGTAAGCACCGCCTTAATTGACTCAACCGTAATTGCTTGGCTGTTTAAGTCAACATCAGCAAACACAGGAGCAGCACCCGCTGTAACAATGCTTGACGCAGATGCTAAAAAAGTACGCGGTGTGGTTATAACTTCATCACCAACCCCAATACCTAACACTTTAAGCGCAATATCAAGTGCTAAAGTCCCGTTACCTAAGGCTATGGCATAGCTACAATCAGCCCATGCAGCAAATTCTTTTTCGAATTCACGGCCTTCAGTACCCGTCCAATAATTTACTTTATTCGACAAAACTACGTGACTTACAGCATCGGCCTCTTCTTGAGTGAAGCTAGGCCAAGGAGAAAAAGGGGTATTTAACATTACTCATTAACCTTTCTATATAATGGGAAGTAACCTGATTCAGGAACTGCGTCAACCTCAGTTAAATTACTTAACTCTTTATACGCATCCATATTCGTAATCATTTTAAAAACAAAAAACTCAATAGATTCTTTCGAAAAACCATACTTAAAATTAAATAGGCTATCTCTACCACCACCTAAACCACCACCTAAATGTAAATATTTGAAACCTAATTCGGTAGCATCTTTTCGTGCTTGATCTATCAACATTCGTGTTGGTGCTAAATCTTTATACTCTTGCAAAGTACCACTGAGATGATATTGAACAATATCATCACAAAATACAAACATGCCTGAACAAACTTTAATCTCATTTAACCATACATTATAAATCCTTACCTCAAAGCCAGTGCTATTCAATAAGTCATCATAATATGCGTCATCAAAGAAGTAATAATCGCCAGCATCCAAACCTTTCATTGTCGCTAGATAAATAGATTTAAAGTCATCAATGCTCTCTTGAGAATTTGACCAGTCAGCTTTAAACCCATCCTTTTCTAATCGCCTTAATAGGTTGCGATAATTTTTCCTATAACGCCTTTTTTGCTCATCCTCATCATTACTCAGATCAACAACCACTGTTTCACCATTAGGGAAACACCCTTTTAATGCATTAGCATCTACTAGCAAAGAGTTAAGGCGTGAAAAAATTGACACAACTGAGTTATTATTAGACCAAACAAGTAAGTGCTCAAGGAACTGTTCAAATAAATTAATTGCATCATCACTTGAAAGCAAAAACCCCGGATAACCATAAACTGATGTCATATCTTTATGTTCGGAGCCTGTAATATCACGAAGCAGTAAAGGCAATGCGATACTCTCATTGGAATCATTAGCTAAAACAAAAAGTATCGGTTTACCTTCATTATTTTTAAATGCCATTTCATGGTAATCCCAACTATGATACCAATCACTTCTATAGTCAGTAAGTTCTTTACACCACTCATCTTTTACTGTTATTACTTTAAATTCATTCATTTTCAAAAAATCTATTAATTAATTGAGCTACCAATCCAACATCTTTTAATGAATAACGTTGATCGATAGGGATTGTAATAATTTGCTCAGATAAAGAAAGACTCTCCTGCGATACACAGCCCTTCTTCTGCGGCCAATGTACAGGACAATAAACTTTATTAGCAATCAAATGGCTTCTCAGCCGAGCTCTTATTTCTGGAGTCGAGCATTTTAATACGGCTCCAAATGGAACTGCAAAGTCGGCAAAATGAAATAGCTCAACATTTTTACGTACGAGGACACTCAAGTTAGCTATAAACAACCGTTGGTTGCTCTTTCGAATATTCATATATTCGATAGGATATCCGCCTAAAATCTTCTTATGGCTATTATCTGAGATAAAGCATGGCTCACTCTCAGCCAAATGCTGTTCACCAGCAGTAAATAGCTCTAAAAAAGTATTTTTATCAACTTCAATCCCTTCAAAATATTCACTTTTTAGCTTCATAGCCTCTAACTTCAAACTTGAGTCAAAAGGCTTCATCGCAACTACAGGGACTTCGCTATGATTAGGAGACCAGAAAATGCAACCATCAGGAATAGGTAATGTTTTGCGCAAAGATGAAAAAGCAAAATCAGCATTACTGCTTTTTGCCCATTCAGACATTGGCGAGTGTGAATGGTCTTCAATGAGTAAAATATCATTATCACTCTTAAAGCGCTTCCATAAATCTCCCTTGTCACAGCCAAAAAAATTAACAGCAAGAACCGCCGCATTATTAGGTACGCTACTAAAGTCGACTTTTATTTGATTATCTGCAAAAAAGACACGGTACGCTTTGGTCTTTATTCCATGAGCTTTCCAGAACTCGATTACATCCCAACAAAAATAATCAGGATAATAAAGCACACGCTCTGCAAGTAGGTTCTTTAATAAAAGAACAGGTGAACGACCACTTGCCAAAAATAATGCTTCTGAAGGCCAACTATCAAGACTACATAAGCTACCTGATACCGCATTAAAGTCACTGCCAATTTCCCATAACTTACTTTCCATTATTTTGCTCTTGCCTATACGTATGAAAATCGATGTTAGTACTCTCTCCACGTACAACGACATCTGACTTAGCAAAAACTTTATAAACAGTTAAAAAGGCAATTTTTATATCAAAAACCAAACCAATACGCTCAACATACTCTACATCAAGCTTAAACTTATCTTCCCAAGATATACTGTTTCGACCATTAACCTGAGCCCAACCACTAATCCCAGGTTTAATTTCATGCCTACGATTTTCATTTTTATTATAATACGGCCCATAGATTATCGGTAAAGGGCGAGGACCAATAAAGCTCATTTCGCCCCTCAGTATATTTATTAATTGTGGCAACTCATCTATACTTAACTTTCTAAATAGCTCCCCAAATCGCAGCATACGCTCATGATCTGTTAATTCTTTACCGCTTTTATCATGTGTTCTTACTTTCATACTTCTGAGTTTAAAAACTCTAAACTCTTTAGAATCTTTGCCTATGCGTTTTTGCTTAAATAAAACAGGTCCGCTAGGGTCTTCTAATTTAATAAAAATAAAGGAAATAAAAATTAGTGGGAATAAAAGAATTAAAAGGATAGCCGCAACAATAAAGTCTAAAAAGGGCTTAAAAATAATACGATACATAGTTACGTCCTTAACTACACTTTTTTAAAGAAAGCTGTTTAAAATCATCTTTTGTAATGCCAATCATAACAAGGTTATTATAGACTCCATTTTTATATACAGCTGATTTTTTAATCCCTTCAACGCTCCATCCACATGCTTTAGTATATAAGCCTATTGATGAATCATTATATTCCAAAATAGTTGACTCTAGCCTATTCAAATTTAGAGTATTAAATGCATATTCCATAATAGCTATTACAGTATCTTTTGCGTACCCACAGCCTCTAAATTCTTTTGCAAACTTAACACCATGAACTGCAGTTCTATTTATAGGATCAATTTGAACTAGATTAGCAAAGCCTACAGCAACCCCCTCTTTATTCTCTACAATTAGACGAATATCTGTATGCGAGTTGCCTATATTATCAATCCACTTTTCTTGCTGAATTGTAGATATCGGAACAGAGCTACCAACAACCCAATACTCCAGCTCAGGGGAGTTAACGAGTTCCAATAAGAAATCAGCATCGGTTCTTTCGATCGAGCGAAGAGTTACTAATTCACCAAACACATTCATAAAATATAATCCATCCCTAAATACCCTCTGATACTCATACAAGTAGAAGCTTAACAGTAAATATGATAAATAATATATGGATATAATCCACACCTCAAAAAATCTTATGAGAAAAACATTTATAAAACGTACCCATTAATTTTTTAAATTACGTACTACTAAACTAAAATAACTAGCAAACCTTACACAAAAAAAATCAACGATCTAAACGCCCATCAAATTTTTGGAATAGCAAAACCCTTAAAATATATGTCAATTAGTTATTAATTGCATCTATTAAAGTACTCTCTATCCTAGCTGCCATTATATCTCTCGAAAAATGTTCATATGAAAGAATTTTACAACTTTCAACAGCAGTTATGTATTCACTTTCAGTATTTAAAAATTTAGAAATACTTTCTGAAGCCTTACAATAATCAGTTGCATCTAGCTTTAGGCCACAATTATGCTCACTAATAAAGTCTTGCTGCCAACCACCATAATTTATAGCAATTGGAGTCTGTGAGGCTAGTGCATCAAACAGTTTATTTGCTGAGTTATGCCACATCTCTTTAACAGGCCCAAAAAGAGATAAAGATAAGTCAGCTGCAGATAGCAACTCTACAATTTCTGTTTTTGGAACTGGCGGTAAAATATAAAGGTTATCATTTAAAACTCCAGCTTTTTCTGCTTCAGAAATCACTTGTAGCTTCTCCATGCCATCGCCAATGGCTAAAAAACACAAGTTAGGATCGATTTTCTGTGCAGCTTTTGCTAACCCTACAATATAGCCCACTTTATTTATCAGACCAAAAGTCCCAGTATAAACAATAAGCTTACGTCCATTAACAAAATTTAATTTAGTTTTTAAATAACGAAAACCAACACTTTTATCAACATCGAATAAATCTGTATCACAGCTATTAGTAGCCAAGGTTACATGCTTTGATGGGACTCCATGCCTTATTATTCCATCACACATCCCTGGTGATAAGCCAATAAGGCGCTTAGAATTTTTGTAAGTATATTTCTCTAACCATGTAGCTAGCTTAATGACCCACTTATTTTTAATTACACCCATTACCACTGGTAGTTCAGGCCAGAGATCTCGTACTTCAAATACTAAGGGTACTTTTTTTATTTTTGAAAATATTAACCCTGGTATTGCAATTGTTAATGGTGTGCTTGTAGCAAAAACCACATCAGCAGATATTGAGAGAGATTTAACGGTTGATCTAACTGAAAAATATATAAACTTCCAAATTCTTGCTATAAAACTGTCTTTATTTGAGTAATCGAGATGTAATACGTAAAGTTTAACCCCATCAATATCTATATAATTCCAACCTTTATTAAAGTGATACTTATCAGGAAAGGCCGCGGAAGAGGTAACCAAAGTAACACTATGACCACTCCTAACAAAGCGTTTTGCCAGTTCATATGAACGAGTACCTGCACTAGAATCAGGGGTAGCAAAATACTGATGGAGATATAAAATATGCACTATTTTTTTATCCTTTCATTAAGCAAAAAACCATTGGTAAGTAATTTGATATTTTGAAAAAAACTAAAATTGGTATTTAGAGTAAAAGCCCACTTAAATATTAGAAGTAAAGATATATAAGCAGGTAGCCTCCGAAGGAAATAACCTTTAGCTTTTAAATTTTTAACATAATCTATCTTTCGATTCTCCGCTAGAGTTGTATGATAACAAAGGGTTCTATTTAAAAAATTAATATTGGCCCCCCTATCAAAACTATCAAGCATAAACTGATTTTCTTCACAACAAGGTAACTCAGTACCTAAACCTAACTTTTCATTAAAAGATATTTCCTTATCTCTAATGAAACTTACTCTAGCTATGATTTCTATGGATGATACTTTTAAAGATAA
Organism: Pseudoalteromonas neustonica; assembly: GCF_001653135.1. GTDB lineage: Bacteria > Pseudomonadota > Gammaproteobacteria > Enterobacterales > Alteromonadaceae > Pseudoalteromonas > Pseudoalteromonas neustonica. Next base: position 178,103 of record NZ_BDDS01000007.1, on the reverse strand, counting down.
TAAGCGAGTGTATTTTGAATAATCTACATAATTTTTATAATATTTCTCACTATTTTCCAATGAGCCAATTCTAATAAGCGCAATATCAATATCACCATTTGATAAACTACTCACTAAAAAAGATAACTCGTTCTCATTTATCGAAAAATCATCGTCTTGAAACCATATCCACTCCGTAGATGTTTCTTGAATCGCAAGATTTCGACTTTTACTCAACCCTTTACCTGTAAGTTTAACAACCCTTATATCCCCAATTAAAGAATTTTGGTACTCGTCTTCAAATTGAGATACTACTAAAAAGTCCAATAAATCTTTTGTTGCACCAGATAAATTATTTATTTTCTCTAAAACATTATCCCGCTCACTTTTTACAGTTGATATAGCGACTGTTAATAACCTCAAACCCTCTCCTCCACCATATTTGAATACAACTGACTAGTTTTTATTTGTATCGTTCTAATATTATAATCGAAGGCTCTTTTTCTAAGTTCTCCACTCTCAGATATCATACATAAAGATTTTAAAGAAGGCGTGGTCTCACACTGCAAATTATCAATTTTTTTGATAGATAGAATCGACCGAACAACCTCATCTGCTTTTTTATATATAACGGGGCAATTAAAGCTAATTGCTTCCAATACGACATTCGGTGTACCTTCTTTATGAGAAAAGAAAAGCATTGCTGTAGCTCGCCTATAGTATTCAAAAAGTTGCTGCTTATTTTTATTTCCTACAATAAAAATTTTTTCACTATATTTTTCAGCTAATAGTAAACATTCTTGGAAATACGCTTCATTAAACTCAGCAATAGAATTATCTGCAGGCCCTATGACATAAAGTGGGAGTTCGGAATCTAAATAATTATGTATGTAATACTCAATAACCTCCTTTACATTTTTTCTTGGAACCACAGCCCCAACACATATAAAGCAATTTCTTTCATATACTAGACTAGTGTCAATTTCCTCAATCTCAACCCCATTAGGAATCACCACTAACTTATCGTCGTGACATAAGTTTGACTCTTTATTTATACGCAATATCTTTTCATTCAAAGAGTTGATAAATTTTATTTTTTTCAATATAAAATTAAGAAACTTTGGGTTTCTCAACTTTAAACTATAGAGGTCATCCACCCCCTCTAAAGTACATTTAAAGAAGCAAACTCGAGAGAGCAGAGAAGCAATAAACAAAGGTATATGATGAAACCCATGAAAATGACATACATCGTTTTTTTTCACCTTGAAAATAAGGATATATAACAAAGCTAAAATGCGAGAAACCAATAAAGATGGTACATTTATTACCTCTCTATTATTATCTGAAGTATGATTTAAAAAAAATAAATTATTTTTCTGCGAATTGATAAAAATAGTTTTATAACTACTTTCCTTAGCCAGCTTTATTGACTGCTGCGTTGCACCACTATAATCCCAATAATTATAAACAAAATGGAAAGCTCTTCCTTTAAAATCACCCACTACATTTTTCCTTTTTATATGTTAATACTATAGCGGCAGAAAAAATCCAAAAATAGAATACAAAGGGGAAATTACGATTCAAATCATTTCCCATACCGCACACTGCATAAACTATCAAAAAACCAACTGCAAAATATCTTTCATTACCTTTAAGCCTAAAACTAGCTATCACTAAAAATATAAAATATAAAATATAAAATAACAAACCTATAATGCCAAATTCAATTAATATACTTATAAACATATTTTCAACTACAATACCGCCAACTTCAACAGTTGGGTTGATAAATCCCACACCTAGCCCCCAAAGTGAAAGTAAAATTGTATCTATATTTTGCAATGCAACCTTCCAATTCTGAACTCTCGAATTTTCAACATAAGTATTTGAATTTGAAATATTAAAAAATCGCTCTTGCATCAATTCCAAATTAAAATTATTTAAAAATAATAGGTTGTCAAAATAAAATGTAATTGCATATACAACAATAAAAAAAGCAATGCATAAAAGTATCTTTTTTATATAACTTCCACCACTGAATAGAAAATAAAAAGAGACCAATAAAATTGCTAAAAATGCAATTCGGCTAAAAGTAAAAAAAACAACAAACAATACAAACAAGAAATAAATAAAGAAAATAGCAAAGTTTATTCTTTTCTCCTTAAGCATGAAATAAGCAGAAACAAATCCCAAAGTTAAAAATATCCCCAAATTGATGGGATTAACTAAAGTAGATATTAGTCGTTCGCCAAGAGCTAGTTCGGTGTTATTCAATAAGCTTTTACTTTCTCCGTAAAGTAATTCAATGATTTTTGAATCGAAAAACTCTATAGTAGCAATTAATATTACTGGGCAAGATACATAAAATAAAACAGAAATAAGTTTAGGAAGCATTTTCGGATAATGCTGCCTATTAATAATCAATAGCAACCCTATAGTAATATAACCTAATTGATACCTAACACCATCGATCCATGCATAAAAATCATTTACCGTCACTATATGAAATAACATATATACTAGAAAGATAAAACAATACAATTCAAACCGCTCTAATTTAGCATCTATAACCTTTGAAAGTAGTATGAAAATCAATTGCAACTGTATTAACTCTTTAATCAAGGAGAATGGGATTGGATTAAATATATGATTAAATACAACTAAAAAAGGAGAAATAAAAAACAAAACCAGAATAGATTTTTCAATATATGTGACATTCAAAATATTTTACCGACTTATATGGAGAAAAAATACTGAGGCTATTAACAGAATAGTGATATATTTTATTTTTCAACTAATACCATCAATACTAATTTTTATCTTGCACTTACTGTATTCCTATTTAAAAAATAGGTAGCTTGGTGTCTTTTAAATATTTATTTCTATTAGACCAGGCTGATAATAAAAAAAGCTGATAAATCAACCTTCCTGAAAGCCCTGAATACTTATGAGTACTATGCATAACTTTTTTTAAACGACAAACCACCTCGAACAACTCATCTTGCTCCCAAAGACTGCTCTGTTTCATTTCCTTCAAAACCCAATCCCAATTTTTGAAAATAATCGCATGCGAGTCATATGTCCAACCCATTTTACCAATAATATCAGAGTCTAATCCCATTCGTTCTTTTAGTATTTTTCTCAAAATCAACTTGTTTTTGAATGTTTCTCTACTAAATAAATATGACTCAGGCATCTTACCAAAATATTCAGCTACGCGTTCATTCGCAAAAGGCAACACAATATTCGCATTGTTAACATCTGCAAAATTATGCAATTTTCTAATCATTCGCTCTGTAATTGTTCTAGTTGAATATATATCTGATTTGTAATCAAAGATATCCCAACCAACTCTTATTTTTGATTCATTATTCCAGTAACTATAAACAGATTCACTATCTGAGTATATCGCTTTACTATCTTTAAATGAGAAACCTGATACACCAAACCATTCAGCTGGGGTTCTTAAAAAAGGGCTAAAGACACTTTCAGAGTTCACATACCCTCTTAAAAAATCAAGCTTTGCAGAATACTTTGATAAATTTGAATATTTAATTTCCCGTTTACTTGGAGGAGAAATCATATGGCTATCATTCCCGTCGCCAAAGATTAGATTTGCCCCTTTTAAATCACTTACTTGATAAGCATACAATGGATAAGCAAGTGAAACATTATCTACACATGGGAATGGTGCATTATAAAAGTATTTTTCTATTTCTTTTTTATGATCATCATTTAAGTTATCAATTTCATTTAATATAATATGCTTATAACCTAACTGCTTTGCTATTTTTGCACTAATTCCACTTTCATCAGCTTTACCTTTAGATTTATGAGTAATTAATGTGATTTTATCTTGCCAACCAGCTTCGGCAATAGCCAATGCAATACTATTACTATCTTTACCTGCACTATGAAACAAAAAGCTTGGAGACTTTGTATCAAGTCGACTAATTGTTGCCTCAGCTAACATCTCTAAAATCAAATCTTCATCTGGTTGCATATCACTTTCAGTAAGGCGTTTAGAGTTCATAAAAGGAAAATTATGGCTGAATTCTAAAATTATCGAGTCAGCCTCACTACTGACCTTAACTTTATCACCTATACCTAGAATAAATATATTTTTATAAGCAGTACGGGGAGGGGGCACTACACCACTTTGTAATAAAAATGAAATCCCAACTTCAGACATCTGGATAGTATTTTTAACATGGGGGTCATTTAACAACTCATTTATAGAATATGAATATAAAAGTATTTTTTTATTATCTGATAAAAATATATACAGTGGAAACTCTCCAGCTCCCTCTCCTTTTAATACCAAGTTATGATCATTTAACGTGTATTTTTCAATCATTTTTATTCACTCTATTCCATGCAAAGATTAATGCTCTGTTTAATTTACAACCACCAAGCTACAACCATATAAATAATGGTATATATTTAACAAGAAGCTTTATACTGCATTTTTTTATTTTTTAATTTAAGATAATTAACACTATAATCCAACAAAAAAAGAAAGCGTGCAAAAGTCAAAGATATAGCGCCGCCCATTAATCCTAATTGATATATTGTAAGAATTGTAATAATACCAGAAACCACTGATACACGAATTGATATATTTCTGTATAACTTATCGTAACCTTTAGGTAAAAAGTACCCAACTGAAAGAGCATTAGACAACCCTAAAAATAAAGCACCTAAACTAAGAATACTAAAGTATTTATTTACATCTGCGTAAGCTTGGCCTAAAAGCATTGTTATTATTTTCTCTCCAAAAAGAAGAATAAATAAAATTGGAATTACTGAAATTGCAAAATTCAAAAGTAAAAGCTTTCTTACCGGATTTGTTTTTATAACTGACATTGTGGAAAATAGTGATTTAGCTATCACATTTTGAACCGTAAATATAATAGATATAAGTTTTGATGCTATTGCATACTGAGCAAACTGAGCTAATGGAAAAACAGTACCTAAAACTATAGTTGGTAGAGTATTATATAAGTTAGGTGCCAATATACCAATAAACACATCTTTGCCGTTTTTTATATCACGAACAATATAACGACAAATAGGCCAATCTAAATTATATCTATTCTTTGCAAAAAATGTCAGGAACAATCCACCAATCATTAATGGAATTGTCATAGACATAATCGGAATAATTAGATCTTCTGAATTTTCTACTAAAAATACAATAGCTAAAAAATGTATCATTTTTACAAGCAATGATACATTTAGTAACGGGAATGTATCACCCATTCCTTGATAAAACCATATCGGAGTGAGTGCATAACCTAATAAATATACAGCTCCAAATGTATAAATAAAAATGGATAAACTTCCAAGGTCAAATACAAAACAATATAAAGATGCAAAAAAATAATACACTACTGACAGAGCGATTCTAAGACCTTGAACTCGCATATAAATAGCATTAACACACTTATGACTCTTTCTTCGTTTTGATAAAGCCCTAACTCCAATGAACTGCGATCCATAATCAATTATTGTATGCCCAAAGACCATGATCATTAAAAATAGTATCAACTGACCATACTGAGTGGGCCCTAACGCCCTTGTTAAAATAGGCATTGTGATAATAGGTATTAATAGGCCTAAAACATCAATGGAACCAAAACTAAGTAAATTTCTAAGTACTTCTTTCTTTTGGCTCATTCGTACAGATATCCATTATATATTATTGATTTAAATATTTACTTATCCGATTTATACTCGTAGTTATAGTAACCGTAATAACCGTAAGCATTGCTAGCCTTTTTAAGTACGCCGTTAAATACTACACCTTTTACGTCTATGCCGTTTTGTTCAAAACGATTACGGGTTAGCTCTATTTCTTTAATGTGGTTTTGACCAAAGCGTGTTACCAATAATGTAGTGCCCGTGTGCGCACTTACAATGGCAGGATCAGTTACCGCTAAAATTGGCGGGGTATCTATAATAACAATATCGTACTCAGCACTTACCTCTGCAACCAACTTGCTAAAATTGCTATGCATTAATAGCTCTGATGGGTTTGGCGGTATTTGGCCGCGCGTAATTACACTTAGCCCTGCAACTGTTGTAGGTTTAGTTACTTGGCTTAAGTTTAAGCGACCTGATAGGTAATCGCTTAATCCATCATTCCACTTTAATCCAAACTGAGTTTGTAAATAACCTTTACGCATATCGGCATCTATTATCAGTACTTTTTTACCACTTTGTGCAAGCACTGCCGCTAAATTAACTGATATAAATGATTTACCTACACCTGGGCTTGGCCCTGATATTGCTATAATATTATTTTTTGCTTCCATCATCGCAAAGTGCAGGCTGGTACGTAAACTACGCAGTGCCTCTATTGATAAATCTGCTGGGTTATCAAGCGCTAATATTGATTTTGGCTTACTCGTTTTGTTTTTGAGTGCTTTACTAAAGCCAGTTAGCTTATCTTGATAATCTGAGTACGGTACGCTGGCGTATACTGGCAGGCCAATTGCCTCAATTTCATTAGCGTCTTCTACCCCTTTGTGCATGGCTTTTTGCACTAATACAATAGCTACTGCAAGCATGCCACCTAGCATAGTTGCCATAACTACAATTAAGGCTTTTTTAGGCTTAACAGGCTTTGATGTATTTACTTCGGCTGAATCAATAATGCGCACGTTACCTACAGTACCTGCACGTATAATATCCAGCTCTTGTGTTTTACCTAATAGCAATGTGTAAATTTGGTTACTTACTTCAACATCGCGTTTTAGACGTAATAACTCTTGTTGAGTTTCTGGTAGGTTACCTACCTCACCAACTAATTCTTTTTTCTGCTCATTAACAGCACTAATTTGCTCAATTAAACCTTGGTACGTTGGGTGGTCCCTTTTAAACTTACGGCTCATTTCTAACCGCTTAAGTTCTAGCTCTTGTAATTTAGTTTCAAGCTTTACTACTTGCTCTAATACGCCTTGAGTCTCTAAAGTAATATTAATTGATTGACGTTTTATTTGGTAATCGTTAAAGCGCTGCTCAGCGAACTCAAGTTGCTTTTTAATTTCAGGGAGTTGTACCTCTAAAAAATCGAGCGATTTTTTAGCCTCAGCGCTGTTACGTTCAACATTGCGGCGTACATATATACCTGCTACTTTTTCTAGTACTTTTTCAGCATTAGTTGGTTTAATACTTTGTAAGCTTAAGTTAATAATACCTGAATCTTTGCCTTTTTCGCTTGCACCTATTGCGGCTTGCAAGTCTAAAATGGTATTTAATCGGTCTTTACGTAAAATTGTAAACTCAGTACCTGCACGAGCATTTAAACTGCGAATAGTTAAATTAAATTGACCATTAGTAAGCTCTTGCCCTACTTTCCCAGCTAAAACTTGCTCACCGTCTTCATTTAATAAAGCAACACTATTATTAGCTTGTGCAACTAAAATAAACTCAAAACCTATTGCTGAGCGTGGTACATCAAACCTAAATACATCAACGCTCTCGCCGCCCCACGCATACGAGCTTGCGCCAAAGCTAGCTTCAGCTAAGTCACCCTCAGTTATTGGTGTAAATTTACGAAATGAACGGCCGCCAATAAATGGGAAGAGTTTTGGCTCAACGATAATATCGAGTTTTAAGCTATCAACGGCTTCACCAATGATTGAACGCGATTTTAATAGCTCAATCTCAGTTACTGCGGCTGATGTGCTTTCAAACATGCCGGCCATATCGTCAAAACCAGGGACTGAGCCGCCGCCGTCTTCAACTTGGATCATCGCGGTTGCTTGGTATACTGGGGTCGAAAGTACAGCATAAACTACACCAATAAACATAAAGGCGGCTGTTAACGCAATTATAAAATATTTACGATCAATTAATGCACCTAATAGTGCCATTAGGTCTATTTCTTGGCTTGCTTGTTGTACTGTGTTTTGTTTGTTTGCTGCTAATGCAGTGGGCTGAGCATTCATGTACTAGCCTATCCTTATAAATACTTTTGCCAAGCGCTACAGGCGCTGTCGATTAATTCGTATACGTGTTCAAACGCTTCTAGACTTTGCCTGTAAGGGTCGGGGATTTCTTTATCGCCTAACCACTTACCCAATAAAAAAGCCTTACCGCGCGCTTCTGGATAGCGATTACACAAATCGGTTAAATGCCGCTGCTCCATCACTAAAATCACACTATTTTGTGCCACTAAGCTTGATGATAACTGACGGCCTTGATGTTCATCCATGTTAATACCATGACTTACAGCAATTTGCTTTGCTGTTGCATCAGCAGGTTTACCTTCAAGGGCTGTTAACCCTGCCGACGAAACATGTATATTCTTACCTGCTAGCTTACTTTTTAATACGTATTCAGCAGTTGGGCTGCGGCATATATTCCCTGCACATACCACTAAGATAGAATCAAACATCGTATTCCTTTTATTGTCTTGTAGCTAAATCATCAATCGAGTCAACTGTCGCGATAGATGGTAGTAATAAGCTAATTACGCGGTTCCAGCGAGCTAACGGCGCAGAGGTTACATATACAATATCGTGCGGTTGCAATTCAAACTGCTCAGCTAATACTAGTGCGGCAACATTTTTGGCATGTAATTGGTATACATCAGCAATAATGCCGTCTTTTTCTAAATCGCGTTTACGTAATACAAAAACACCGTTTGCGTTTGCTGTGTTTTCGTTTAAACCACCAGACTCACTGAGTGCTTCAGCTAAATTTAAACCATAACGGTTTACGTCTACCGAGCCTGCTTTTTTAACATCACCAAGTACAAATACACTTTGTAGGTCGTTGCGATTAACATGCACTATATCGCCATGTTGTAATAAGCGATTTTGTGAAATATCGCCATGCGCATAAAAGTCATCAAGTTTAATAACTTCTGTTTTTTCGCCACGGGTAAAAGTAACTGTGCGCCAGTCTGCCGCTTCGGTTAAGCCGCCAGCTTGATTAAGTGCATCAATTAATGTGAGTGGTATTTCTGTTACTGGGTATACGCCTGGTTTAGTAACCTCCCCTGTTATGTAGGTTTTTTGGCTTCTAAAACCAACCACTTTAATATCAACTTGTGGGTCTTCTATTACGCGGCTTAATCGTTTTACTAATTCTTTGTGGATTTGGCCAACTGTTTTACCTGCAGCAGGAATATTTGGTGCGTACGCGTAGGTAATGGTGCCATCAGCTTGCACCCTAAAACCATCAAATTCTGCTGTACGTTGTACCGCTGCTGGTATTGTTAATTCTGGGTGATCCCATACACCTATAGTTAATACATCACCAACACCAAGTTTATATTCATAATCATGCGTATCTATACCATCGAGATTTGATGGTGGCTTGATTTTTTTACTCGCCTGCTTTTGCTGATAAATTAATGATGAGTCAATAATTTGAATATTTACTTTTTCAAGATCTTGCTCTAGGTTTCGTGTTTTCTCACCCGATTCGATTCCTTCGAAATGGCTACCGGGGATGATTGTACAACCTGTCATTGTGAGCAAAGTGAACGATGCCACAAGTGTTTTACAGCTTAGCGCCATTATTAATTCCCAAATATTATTAAATTCTAAAACTTTCAGCGTATTTTAAGGTAATTGCTGCTATTTTTCGCAGGCTAATTAAACCATGGCTCTACCCGCTTCGCAAGGTCGGCCGTACAGTTATCGCGCGTGCAATTAACTTTTTTGTAATTTGATTAACAAAGAGTGCCCATTCGGTATTTTATCACGCAAAATAGCTTACTTAATATAAACGCTTAAACCTGAAAACAAGCTGACTCGATACTTAAAATAGGTACTTATAGTACGGTTAACCTAACTTTTAATGCTTAATGGTACTTCGGACACGCTTCCGCCCCTAGGTTGCAGTTCCTACGTACTGATAAATACATTTTAAATTGTTTAGCGCTGAGATAATAAATCGCAGCTAAAGCGGGCGCCTACGTAGGCTTCGCTTCATCTTAACCATTGCCTTAAACCATATTTGCGCGGCGTAAAGCCCCGCCTACGTAAATTAAACACCAATACCAACCCGTAGGCGGGAGTTTACCTCGCGCAGGTTTAGCATTTATCCAACCTCACATTTGCGCGGCGTAAAGCCCCGCCTACGCAAATTAAACACCAATGCCAACCTGTAGGCGAGAGTTTACCTCGCGCAGGTTTAGCATTTATCCAACCTTACATTTGCGCGGTGTAAAGCCCCGCCTACGCAAATTAAACACCAATACCAACCCGTAGGCGGGAGTTTACCTCGCGCAGGTTTAGCATTTATCCAACCTTACATTTGCGCGGTGTAAAGCCCCGCCTACGCAAATTAAACACCAATGCTAATCCGTAGGCGGGAGTTTACCTCGCGCAGGTTTAGCATTTATCCAACCTCACATTTGCGCGGCGTAAAGCCCCGCCTACGCAAATTAAACACCAATGCCAACCCGTAGGCGGGAGTTTACCTCGCGCAGGTTTAACATTTATCCAACCTTACATTTGCGTGGCGTAAAGCCCCACATACGTAAATTTATCCTGCTTTTTTGATATCGCGGTTATCTACGCTCATTTTTATTTTTTGATTGAGTAGATTAACCAGTAATATGCTGCGCATATCGCCATCAGGTTCTTGGTAAATTGCTTGAACACCATTAAATGATCCATTACTTAAATAGACTAAATCACCTGAGCTAGGCAGGTTTTGAGAATCAATATTAGGTTGAAATTTTTGCAGTTCGCTGATGAGCAAATCGGGGACTATCTGGTATGACGATCCGTACGATACAAAGCCACTGATGCCGCGGGTATTTTTTACCGCAGAAAAATTGCATTGCTGTGAGTTTAAGCGTACAAAGAGGTAATTAGGAAATAATGCTGATTCTTTAAAAGTACGACGACCTTTAACCAGCTTTTCTGTTTTTAATAGGGGGAAGAACGCTTCCATTCCCTGGTTTTGTAAGTTAACCTGCGCACGCGCTTCTTGGCGAGGCTTACAAAATAATAAGTACCAACTATCCATATCAATCCCTAAAACACTAGCTTACTAACTTAAAAAACTGCCAACTTCTATTTAAGCTCGGGGATTATACGCGTTGATTCGGGGGGCTGTCTATATAAAACCCCATTAAAACTTTTCATATAAGCATTCGCTTTTAGTTACTTTATAGCTTTTAATTAGTTACAAAAGAATTCATCTACAAATTATTACAAAAGTTCTTTTTAATGCTTATAAAAAGGGACCTAAGTCCCTTTATGCAAAACACTTTAACTAAAACAATATTAAAAGCTGTAAACTAGCGTTAATGAGGTTTCGGTATCTGTATTTTCTTTATCATTAGCCACATCTGAGTTGTGCGTAATGTTGTACGCAACCTTCATTTGTAACGAGCCGTTAATTTTAGCTAATAGCGCTGTCTCTGAGCGCGTTTTGGTATTTGTATCGCCGTATTCCATACCCACTAGCTGAGTGAACTTTGCGTTGTCTGATATTTTCCAGGTGTAATCAAGTTTACCTAGGGCAATTACTTCACCTTCGTATTCACCCGCAAGTGATACGCCATCACTATCAACTGCGGTACTTGTTGCTGGGTATTTAAAATACTTATAACCAGGACCTATCTCTGCGTTTAACCACATGTCTGAACGATCTAACAAACGTTGGCCATAACCTGCTGAAATTACAGATTCGTTGCGAAACGCACCAAAGTAATCTGACACATGTGAGCCATAAATAAATAGATGAGCGTGATCTTCATTTAATTTATAGTTACCTTGTGCTGATAACGAATATTTTTCGTTTGTGCGCTGTGTTTCTTTTACGCCTGCACTGTTCTCAACTTCATCTTCTTTATAAAGACCGTCAATTCTATATTCGTTGTTCCAGCTTTCAAGGTTATGGAGTGCCTTGATCCCACCTTTTAAAGTGGTTGTTTCAGTGTTACCGCTCGTAATAATAGCGCCTAACTCACTGGTAACATCCCATGTTTTAGTTTCTTCAGCGAATGCGTTAGTTGCAGCAGATGCTGCAACTAAAATTGATAAAAGCTTTAATTTCATTAAAAAATAACCTTTGCTACTTGTTTCGTTGATTAATCTTGCTTGTGAAAGTGAACATCCATTTGCGGGAATGGTATTGTAATATCAGCTTCATCTAATGAGATTTTGATATTTTCCATTAAATCGAAATACGTTGGCCAGTAATCGCCAGAGTTAACCCAAGGACGCACTACAAAGTTAACACTTGAATCGGCAAGCTCAGATACTGCAACTGTATACGCTGGATCTTTTAGTAACCGAGGCTCTTTATCTAGCACTGATTTAAGCACTTCTTTTGCTTTACGTAAGTCTGCGTCATAACCAACACCAATCACTAAATCAATACGACGCGTGCTCTCACGAGAGAAGTTAACAATTGGGCCTGACATGATTGCTGAGTTAGGCATGATGATTACTTTGTTGTCTGGTGTGCGAAATTCAGTAGAGAAAATTTCAATTTTTTTAACTGTTCCTGCTTTACCGCCAGCTTCAACATAATCACCTGATTTAAATGGGCGAAGTAAAATAATTAGTACGCCAGATGCAAAGTTAGACAGTGAGCCTTGAAGCGCTAAACCTACCGCTAAGCCTGCAGCACCTAAAATAGCGATAAATGACGTAGTTTCGATACCAATTTGCGAAAGTGCCATTAAGATCGTCGCCATGAATACGATAGCGTATACAATGCTTGATACAAACGAACCAACCGCTTTATCTACTTTTTTCTTGTCGAATGCTTTTTCTGTTAAGTTTGAACAAAATTTAGCTACACGACCACCCAGTAAAAATATTACTAATGCTATTACCGCTTGAATGCCGTAATGCAAAATTAGCCCTGAGTTTTCGTTTAGCCAGTTAATTACTGTATCCATATTCACTCCTGATATTCATTGTTGAGCACTATGCTGCATAAATTATATCTTATTTAACATTATTGTTTTATTAATTTATAGCGTAATAAATAAAACAGAGCCTTAATGATTAAAGCTCTTTGGCGATATAACCTGAATTAACTATATAAAAACAGCAGTTGAGATCGTTTTTTAAGCTAATGCAGCGATTTTTGTAATTATTTTAATTTTTTTTACTGCTAGGCCTTCACAACTATTATAATTTTATGTATTATCCGCGCCACACCAAACAAGGTGTGTTGTGGCGGTTGTAGCTCAGTTGGTAGAGCCCCGGATTGTGATTCCGGTTGTCGCGGGTTCAAGCCCCGTCAATCGCCCCATCTTTTCCTTTCTTATTTCAAAGTATATCCTTCATTTTTTATAAAACCCTTTTAGATTCAATTTAATCTTTTAATTTCCTTGGCTGAACATTTTTATGTTTAACATCGATTGGCTGTTGTACATTGCCCGAGCCATAAAACATCACGGCTAAAGCCTGTTCCTACAAAAAAACACATACCCCACCCGTAGGAGAGCGCTTTAGCGCCGAATGGCTTTTACACATAACCCGAGCCTTGTTGTGATTCAATGAAACCATTCACGGCTAAAGCCTGTTCCTACAAAACAAGCCACCTACACACCACACGTAGGAGTGCGCTTTAGCGCCGAATGGTTTTTGCACATAACCCGAGCCTTGTTGTGATTCAATGAAACCAATCACGGCTAAAGCCGATTCCTACAAAAAACACATACCCCACCCGTAGGAAAGCGCTTTAGCGCCGATTGTTTTTGCACATAACCCGAGCCTTGTTGTGATTCAATGAAACCAATCACGGCTAAAGCCTGTTCCTACAGAATAATTTACCTATACACCACACGTAGGAGTGCGCTTTAGCGCCGAATGCATAATTTAATCTATACTTTATTAAATAGTTTTATATTTAAAGGATTAAAATGAAACCTCATTCATACAAATTACGCCAACATCGCTACTCAACTATTAACCACTATTACTCTGTGACGACGTGCACAAATCAACGGATTAAATATTTTGCAGAATTTAACAATGCACGAGCTCTAATAAATTCACTAAAAAAATCAGACTTAAATGGTTTAACAAAAACAATATGCTTTGTAGTAATGCCCGATCATGTGCATTGGTTATTTCAACTTAAAACGCACACTCCACTCTCTTCAGTAGTAGCCAAAGTAAAAGGACGTACATCATTTTCAATGCACAAAAATAAAAGTGAGAAAATTTGGCAATCTGGTTTCTATGATTCATTAATTAGACATGAAAAACATTTATTGCATCAATCAAGGTACATAGCTGCCAACCCAATTAGAGCGGGAATGGTTGAGCAACTTGGTGATTACCCCCATTGGGATTGTATTTATTTGCCCCCTCTGAATAACTAACACTACCAGGGCGTAAAACATCACGGCTAAAGCCTGTTCCTACGTGATGGTTTGGTGTTTAAAGCCGTTGTAGGAAAGCGCTTTAGCGCCGATGGTTTTTGCACATAACCCGAGCCTTGCTGTGATTCAATGAAGCCAATCACGGCTAAAGCCTGTTCCTACACTTAAACTTATGGCTTTACCATTTTATTTCAGGCAAAAAAATGCCACCTTTCGGTGGCATTACACACGGGATTATTTCTACATTATAGAAATTCTTTTCAAAAATTAGGTTCTAGGTTCTTCAATTCTGTAAAGCTAAATATCCATTGCACACTTTCATAGTGCCTAGGAAGTCATTTATTTCCAGCTCTTCATTTTATGCCCTTTAACAGCATAGAAAAGAATAAATAAATAACAAGGAAGCATTACAATATAAGCACCTTGTTGTGCCTCTGCCGAATCAACACCACCACTTGCTAAACCCCAGAATAATGGGCCAAATGCACCACCGGCAATACCCATTACCAATAAACCAGAGCCAACACTTGTTAACTTACCTAAACCTGACAAGGCTAGCGGCCAAACTGCAGGCCAAACTATTGCATTGGCAAAACCTAACACTGCAATCATTAGTAAGGTATCAGGTAACTGTACTTCTAAACCAAGTGCTGTTGCAACAACTACAGAACTAGTATCGCTAAATACAACTGCCAGCGTTAATATACAGCCTAAAATCGCTGATACACTTAATGCGACTTGTTGTGAAATAAATCGTGGAATGAGTGCAATACCTAAAATATAGCCTAGTACCATACAGCCCATAGTGTAAGAAGTCATTATGCTATATTGTTCAATACCTAGTGATAATGCAAAGGTGCCAATTGTGTCACCTGCTATCACTTCTACCGCAACATACACAAATAATGCTAATACACCTAATGCAAGACTTGGATGAGAAAGCGCTTCTTTTACTTGCCCTTTGGCACCTTGGTCTTCATCATCTTGTAACTCAGGTAATGGCATTTTTGTTACTGCAAATGCTAATGCACCTATAAATAAAGCCATACCTAAATAAGGGTAAATTAAGCTATTTGCCATTGCATCAATTTCTAATTGCGTTAACTCTTTACCTACTAAACCAGTAAAGTCACTTAGGATTAATGCTGTAAATACGATTGGTGCAATAACGCCTGCACCTTTATTCAATATACCCATTACACTTACGCGTGCCGCGGCTGATTCTTCAGGCCCTATACGCACAACATATGGATTAACTGCTGTTTGTAATAATGTTTGGCCAGCACCCATCACTAATTGTGCAAATAAAAACAGTGCAAACACTTGTGTTTTTGCGGCAGGAATAAACAATAAACCTGCAACCATCATAGTCGCCATACCTAGCGCCATGCCGTTTTTGTAGCCCACTTTACGTATGATCATCGCCGAGGGTACAGCTGTAAATGTGACCGCTATATAAAATGAGAATAAAATAAGAGAAGCTTGAAATGGGCTTAGCTGCAATACCTGCTTTAAGTAAGGCATAAGAGAGCCATTTAACCACGTTGCAAACCCTAATATAAAAAATAGAGTGGCGACAATGGCCATGGGTATAAAATTACTTTGATTATTTGATTTTGACACAGTGGCTTCCATTAACATCTTCTTGTTGCGATCTATCGTTATAATTATTAACTTAATTCGACGATTAGCGTTGCTGTATTGTATAACACTTTTGCGAGATAAAAATAACATTATCGCAACAAAAATGACAGCGCTGCCATAAAACATTACGTCAATTGTAGCCATATTACTAGTAACTATTTACTTTACAAGCATACAAAAAAAGGGCCTTGCGGCCCTTTCAAATACATATTTATTACTAAAACATTAATTTATATACGTAATTCTACTTTTACTTTTATCGTTTAAGCTACTTCTAAGTGCAATAGATTGCTCTTTAGAAACACTGATCGGAGCTGTATACGCAAGCCACGTTGCCCCATTATCTAAACTATATTCTGTTTGTAAATAAGCAAACGGGGTATTAACTTGTAACTTACCGTTATTCACTATCCCACCGGGTACTGGCAGATTCACATTAACACCCGCATTTACGAGTTTTGTTAACTCTTTCAAACCAACAGCGGCAGAAAACTGCGCCCAATCTTTTTCTTGGGTTTTTGTATCAACCTTTTCGCCTTCCCATGGTGCTTTATGCCATGCACGTTCTGCCACAGACAATATACGTGGGAAGATCATCGCTAATACTTGATCTTCAGTACGAATGGTTTCTGACCATACCTGCCCTTGCATACCTAAAATATTCTCAGGTTTTTCAAGTTGTGGTAACGGGCGACCAACTAAGGCTTCTAGATTTTCAATTGGCTCACGCGTGCGTGTGTAATCGGCATTCGCATACACATCATCAGGCATATAGTTAAATGCTTTTTTGGTATCGGTATAACGCGTTGCCCAGTAGTAACCACGCTCTTCTGGATGAGCCTCATAAGGGTGATCAAAGTATAGGTGTGTACCGTGCGATAAAATCACTTGGTAACCTGCATTTGCTAGGCGATAAGCTCTATCAGCTACGCCCCACTCCCAAATATTATCCCATACATTTGCTGTAAAGGTTTTATTTGGAAATTCATCACGCTTAAATGGGTTTGTGCGATCATACATTAACCCATCTTCCCATGCGCCTGGTGAAATACCGCGCTTTTCAAGTAGTTTGGCAACGCGCTGGGTAAAGTAAGGCTTTAAATCACCTGCGCCTGCAACACCGTTGTTAGGGTCGGCAAACATCGCTTGGCATATTGGTGAATCTACCCAAGACCCCGCACCTACTTCATCACCACCAAAGTGAAGGTTAGTAAGTTGAACCCCCGCTTCACGGTACATTTGTTGTAGCTCGTAGGTTACTTTATCTAAAAATGCGTAAGTTGAATCCATACACACATTCATTGAGTTATCTTTGTAGTTTTGCACCGTCATATAAACTGACGTGTCGTTTGGATCGCTTAGCAAATACTGTGTTGCGGCGCTAATATCAACTTGCTGCGCTTCTTTTTTAGTATTCTTTTTATTAATAAGATTATTTTTAGCTACTTTTTGAGCTTCATCGGCAAGCTTATGGTAACGCGCTTCCATTGCCTTTATCGATGCACGCGCATGGCCTGGACCTTCAATTTCAGGAATGATTTGAATATGACGGTCTCTGGCAAATGTGAGCAGTTCAACAAACTCGCTGCGTGTAAGGTAGCCGTTACCTGAGCCTGATTTAAATGGCCCGGTACCTAGCTGAGTTAATAGACATTCTTTTTCTTCAAGATCAAAACAGCGATAACCACCAATATCTGTTAGCTCTGGTAGGCCTGGAATTTCTAAACGCCAGCCTTCATCTTCAGAAAAATGCCAGTGTAGTTTATTCATTTTATAACGCGCCATTTGTTCAACAAGTTTGAACATTGCGTCTTTACCATGGTAGTTACGACCATTATCGTAATGCATACCACGCCAGCCATAACGCGGACTATCTTCAAGCTCTAGCTGCGGAACTTCAATCGCACCTTGGCTGTTTGCTGGTAATAAATTAAGCAGGCTTTGCATTGCATAAAACACACCGGCATTGTCACTACCAACAATATCAATACGGTCGTCATCAATTTCTAAGGTATAGCTTTCGCTTTTACCGTTAGCTAATTGTGGGTTTACCTTTAGGCTGATCAGCTTTTCTTTATTTGCTTTTATGTGATCAGGCTCTGCTTTTAAGGTTAAGCCATAATCATTTTGTAGGTCTTGCATGAAAACCATGGTTTCATTTTTTAACTGACCTTGAAAACGTATTTGCCAGCTATTATCCAGCTTGGCAACACCACGGTTAAACTCAACTTTTTGTGGCTTTGGAATGATGCGTTTTAGCGCATCTTCTTGAGATACTTTTGTAGTTGTTTGTTGGTTTCGTTCAAAACGCACTTCTGGCGTGATTAGTACTGTACGGTCTTTTGGCTCGTTATAACGGCGAAGTTGGTTTTCACGCTCAAACGGAGCTACAAACTGGCTCATGTCTTCGCTATCTGTGTTAGCAAAAATAGCCGGTTTGTGATCACCTGACACAAAAAAGGCACGCGGCATAAAGTCGGTATAAGCAACAACCCATACTTGAGCATCAAATTCTATCTCTAAACTTTTACCTGCAGGCAAACCTTTAAAGTCTTTGGTTGGTACTATGCGGTGTAAATCACCATTCACATGTTCAATGTTTAAACCTGCAACATGCTCAGTATTTATTTTACGTACGGAGTGAATATAAAGCTGCCAATCGCTTTCACCTGCAGCAAGTGCAACATCAGATTGGTTATTAAGTATGATTTTACCTAAAAAGCCCGCATCTTTATTGTGAAAGTTATCAACCACTGCAAATGTCAGTGTGGTTTCTTTTGCAAAACTATTAACGTCGTTTTGTGAAAACTGGGCCTGGGCCATAAGTGGCAGTGCAGCGATTAGACTGGCTAAAGCGCGCTTTTTGAAATCCATTGCTCTCTCCTCGTTTAAACCTTAAGGCTACGTATTGTCCCCAGCGTAGCCCTTCTTTTTGTTATTTATTCAACACCATCATATAAAAACCGCAATGACAGCGCTATCAATAATTAACTTAATCAGGTTTTCTTCAGAAAAATATAGCGTAAATTGCAGCTTAGAGCTTGATGCACACATATTTTTCTTCGAGGTATTCGTCTAACCCTTGATACCCCCCTTCACGCCCAAGGCCTGACTGTTTCACACCACCGAATGGAGCCACAGGGTTTGAAATTAGCCCTTCGTTAATACCGACCATTCCGTATTCCAGCGCTTCACTTACACGATAAATTTGCTTGATGTTTTGACTATAAAAATACGCGGCAAGACCATAAGGTACATCATTGGCAAGTGCGAGCACTTCAGCCTCTTCATCAAATACAATAATACTAACTACGGGGCCAAATACTTCTTGGTGATAAATATCCATCTTTGGATTAACGCCAGTTAAAATAAGTGGCGCTTGAAAACTACCCACTAGCTGCACATCATCACTTATTTGAATTGCGCCTTTTGCTTTTGCATCAGCCACTAACTCTTGCACTTTTTGTTTGGCTTTAGGGTAAATAAGTGGGCCAATGTCGGTATTTTCGTCACAGCCGTTGCCCACTTTTAATGTTGCAACTTTTTTAGCTAATTTATCGACAACTTGATCTAGTATGCTGCGCTGTACAAAAATACGATTAGCGGCGACGCAGGTTTGCCCGCCATTTCTAAATTTAGCGCCCATCAAACCTGTTACAGCTTCATCTAAATCGGCATTATCAAAAATAATAAAGGGTGCATTACCGCCTAACTCCATTGATGTGCGTTTGACTGTAGAGGCGCACTGAGTAAGCAACTGCTTACCAACACCGGTTGAGCCGGTAAAAGTGAACTTACGCACGATGTTTGATTCAGTCAGAATTTTACCAACACGCGGCGCATCTTCGCTTAGTAATACATTAAATGCACCTTTTTCAAAACCAGCTTGATCAGCTAAATATGCTAATGCGAGTGCACATAAAGGCGTGTGTTCTGAAGGTTTTAGAACAAAGCTACAACCAGCTGCGTAGGCTGGTGCTACTTTACGTGTCACCATTGCAATCGGGAAGTTCCATGGTGTTATTCCTGCAACTACACCAACTGGTTGCTTAAAGCTGGTTAAACGGTGGTTATTATCTGTTGCTGGTATGACATCTCCATAACTACGCTTAGCTTGTTCAGCGTACCATTTGATAAACGCAGCCCCGTAGTCAACTTCACCAAGTGCTTCTTTTAGAGGCTTGCCTTGCTCTTTAGTCATTAACTCAGCAAGCGTTTGTTTATTTTGCATTACTAGATCATACCAACGCATTAGCACATTGCTACGCGTTGTTGCATTGGTTAATTTGAGTTTAATAAATGCATCGTGAGCGGTATTAATTGCTTTATGAACCCCAATATCATCTACGTCACTCACCATGATGATGCTTTGCTGTGTGGCGGGGTCATCAACACTGAAGTTTTTATCGGTGGAGTAAAATTCACCGTTAATGAAAGAGTCGTTAAATAGTAGATGTGACATAGAAATCTCTCCGGTAATTAGCTATAAAAATTGAGTTATAAGTAGTAAGTTATAAGTTGTTAAACACCCCGTCCAATGCTATCCCGTGGGCGGGCATTTATCTCGCGCTGGTTTTTCATATCTAGAAACAAAAACACCGCGTTCAAATTGAGCGCGGTGTTTTCTATACAGCTTAAGGCTTACAGCTTATAGCTG
Organism: Pseudoalteromonas neustonica; assembly: GCF_001653135.1. Lineage (GTDB taxonomy): Bacteria > Pseudomonadota > Gammaproteobacteria > Enterobacterales > Alteromonadaceae > Pseudoalteromonas > Pseudoalteromonas neustonica. The sequence goes on along the minus strand of NZ_BDDS01000007.1, from coordinate 157,503 downwards.
AGCTCAAAATCAATGATCTTCATTAACAATATTGAGGTTGTACTTTGGTATTTCAACTATTAAGTCTTCATCACGGATGATTGCTTGGCAACCTAAGCGTGATTCAGGCTCTAAGCCCCATGCTTTATCTAGCATGTCGTCTTCAAGCTCGTCACTTTCATCAAGTGAGTCAAACCCTTCACGGATAACTAAATGGCAAGTGGTACATGCACATGACTTTTCGCACGCGTGCGGAATACTGATCCCGTTTTTAAGTGCAACATTAAGTACTGTTTCACCACTTGGTGCATCAATTGCAGCGCCGTCAGGACATAATTCCGGATGGGGAAGAAAAATAATTTGTGGCATTCTAACCTCTTTTAAACGTTGTCTACTGACTGCCCTTGCAGTGCTTTTTTAATCGATGCATCCATTCTTAACTCAGCAAATTTACTACTGGCGTTATCAACTTTCTCAATGGCTGCTTTTATTTCATTTGGCTCGATGGCTGTCTCACGAACTGTTACCAGTTTAGCAATTTCAGCATTCAAGTTAGTTAATTCTTTTTCATCAAGTAAAGCGCTATCGGTTGCCAATGATGCATAAAGTGCTTCAATAACACGTAATGCTTCAACTTGCTGCTCTTTAAGCATACGCGCTTGCATATCACCTTTAGCATTGGTCATTGACTCTTTAAGCATGTTAGCAACTTGCTCATCTGACAAGCCAAACGATGGTTTAACTTGAATTTCAGCTTGTACGCCCGTTGATTTTTCCATGGCTGATACGCTAAGTAAACCATCGGCGTCTACTTTGAAGGTAACACGAATATGCGCAGCACCGGCTGCCATTGGTGGAATACCTTTTAAGCTAAATTTAGCCAATGAGCGACAATCATCAACCAGCTCACGCTCACCTTGCAGTACATGTAACGACATCGCCGTTTGACCATCTTTAAAGGTCGTAAATTCTTGTGCGCGAGCAACCGGTATTGTGGTATTACGTGGAATGATTTTTTCGACTAAACCACCCATTGTTTCTAAGCCTAGGGACAATGGTAATACATCAAGTAATAACATGTCTGAATCAGGCTTATTACCTACTAATACATCAGCTTGTAATGCCGCGCCCAGTGCAACTACGCGATCAGGGTCGATAGAAGTCAGTGGCTCTTTATTAAAAAACTCGGCAACTTGACTGCGTACAATTGGCATACGGGTTGAACCACCCACCATCACGACTTGCAGTACTTCATCATTTGTAATGCCAGCATCTTTAACTGCTCTGCGACACGAACGAAGCGTTTTTTTAACCAGTACCATGGCGAGTTCTTCAAACTTTTCGCGAGTGACTTCAACCATGTGTTTTTCATCGTCAAACTCTAGCCCAACATTTACCTTAGCATATTTACTGAGCGCTTCTTTACAGGCTTTTGCTTTATTAATGAACAAGCGCAACACTGATGGAGATAATGTCATCACACCGGTTTCACGCTTAAAGTGATCGACTAATAATGAGTCAAAATCATCGCCACCGAGGCTTGAATCTCCACCCGTTGCTAATACTTCAAACACACCTTGGTTTAAACGCAGGATTGAAATATCAAACGTACCGCCGCCTAAATCATAAACAGCGATAATGCCTTCTTGGCCAGAATCTAAACCATAAGCAACCGCGGCGGCTGTTGGTTCATTTAATAATCGCAGTACATTAATGCCAGCAAGTTCTGCGGCATCCTTGGTGCTTTGGCGCTGTGCATCATCAAAATAAGCTGGCACCGTGATCACCGCACCTAAAATATCTTGCCCTGCAAAGCTTTCTTCGGCGCGTTGCTTTAATGCTTTTAGTATGTCGCTTGAAGCTGTAATTGGGCTGATGTTGCCAGCTGCGGTGGTAATCGCTAATGCGCCATCGTGCTGACAAAAATCATACGGCAATTGACCGTAGCTTTGCTCTATTTCAGCTTGAGTTTTACCTAAAAAACGCTTAACTGAAATTAAAGTATTTACAGGGTCTTGTGTTGCAGCTTGAGCAGCAAGTTCGCCCACTGTGATACCATCAGCGGTATAACGTACAACAGACGGTAACATGGCTGCGCCATTAACATCGGTTAATGTACGGGCTTCGCCACTTTGTACTGTCGCAACTAATGAGTTGGTCGTACCAAGGTCAATACCTATTGCTAACTTATGTTCATGTGGTGCCGCGCTCTGCCCCGGCTCAGCAATCTGCAATAATGCCATAATGCTCTTTAACTCTTGTTTGACTTACCAATGGTTCAGTAAGTTAGATAATTAATCGTCGAATAAACTGTCTTCAATACGTTCTAATTCATCACGCAATTTATACACGAACTTTAATTTACGAATGTTATCCGCGGCAAGCTGCCATTGCTGTTCATCATTACTTGCTAGTTGCTCCGCAAGCTGCGCACTATATTGGCTATCAAGTTGTTTTATTTGTTGTTCAAAATGGGCAATCGCGGTATCAGGATCGTGACTTGTGCTTAACTCTTCAAGCTCTTCGCGTAATTCCATTTGCTGCATTAAAAACAGCGGATCTTGCAGTGTTTGCTGCTCAGCACGAATATCAACACCTAATTCACTGAGCATGTACTCGGCACGTTTTACCGGATGCTTTAAAATTTGTAGTGCGTCATTAATTTCTGCGGCATTTTGGACAGCTAATAACTTATCACGGCTGCTGGCATTAGCATGACGATCAGGGTGAACAGCACGCTGAAGATCGAGGTAATTTTTACTGACTTTTACCAAATCCACATTGTAATCAACCGGTATCGCAAATAACTCAAAATAGCGCATAATTCCAACCATGCCAAATTAACATATTGGCTTAAAATTCAGATAGAACAAAGCCCTACAGGTGCAGGGCTTAAGAATACAATCACTTTATTGTTTATACTGTGAAACTTTCGCCACAACCACACTCGTCAGCTTGATTTGGGTTAATAAATTTAAACCCTTCGTTCAAACCTTCTTTGGTGTAATCAAGTTCAGTACCATCAATATAAACTAAGCTTTTAGCATCAACGATTACTTTAACCCCTTGGGATTCAAATACTTCATCGCCATCAGATAACTCGTCTACAAACTCAAGAACATATGCAAGACCTGAACAGCCCGTCGTTTTAATGCCTACGCGTAAGCCAAGGCCTTTTCCGCGATTTGCTAAAAATGATTCTACGCGGTTTACTGCCGCTTCTGTCAATGTCACTGCCATGATTTATCTCTTACTTCGCTTGTTTACTTTTGTAATCTGCAATTGCCGCTTGGATTGCATCTTCAGCTAAAATTGAACAGTGAATTTTCACTGGTGGTAATTCAAGCTCAGCACTGATATCAGTGTTTTTGATCATAGATGCTTCATCTAATGTCTTACCTTTAACCCACTCTGTTACAAGTGATGATGAAGCTATTGCGCTACCACAACCGTATGTTTTAAATTTAGCGTCTTCAATTACGCCCTCAGCTGATACTTTAATTTGCAGCTTCATAACGTCACCACATGCTGGTGCGCCAACCATACCCGTTGCTACTGATGGGTCATTTTTGTCTAAAACACCTACGTTACGTGGGTTTTCAACATGATCGATTACTTTATTACTATACGCCATAATACTATCCTCACTACCTGCTAGCGGATGTGCACATCAATTAATGATGTGCCCATTCAACTGAATCCAAATCAACACCTTCTTGATGCATTTCCCAAAGAGGCGACATCTCACGTAAGCGACCGATAGAGTTTTTCATTAAATTGACGGTATAATCAATCTCTTCTTCGGTGGTAAAACGGCCAATACTAAAACGAATTGAGCTGTGTGCTAATTCATCGTTACGACCAAGCGCACGTAATACATAAGAAGGCTCTAAGCTTGCTGATGTACAGGCAGAACCTGATGATACAGCAATATCTTTAACAGCCATCAATAACGATTCACCTTCAACAAAATTAAAGCTGATGTTAACAATTCCTGGTACTGATTGATCAGGTGTACCGTTGAAGTACACTTCTTCCATATCAGCCATAATGCCATCAATCAAACGCTTACGTAGCGCTGCGATATGGGCGTAATCTTTTTCGAAATCTTGTTTTGCGATTCTAAACGCAGCACCCATGCCAACAAGTTGGTGAGTCGCTAGAGTTCCAGAGCGCATACCGCGCTCATGGCCGCCACCGTGCATTTGCGCTTCAAGGCGTGCACGTGGTTTACGACGTACATATAATGCGCCAATACCTTTAGGGCCATACATTTTATGTGCTGAGAACGACATGAAATCAACTTTAAGCTGTTGAATATCGATTAATACTTTACCTGCACTTTGCGCTGCATCAACATGAAACATAATTTTACGTTCACGGCACATTTCGCCAATCGTTGCGATATCTTGAATTACGCCTAGCTCGTTGTTAACGTGCATAATGCTCACTAATACGGTGTCATCACGCATTGTGTCAGCTAGTTTTTGCAGATCAAGTAGGCCGTTTTCTTCAACGTCCATATAAGTGACTTCAAAACCTTGACGCTCTAATTCACGACATGTATCTATAACCGCTTTATGCTCAGTTTTAGCGGTAATAATATGCTTACCTTTCTTTTTATAAAACTGTGCTGCACCTTTGATTGCAAGGTTGTTTGATTCTGTCGCACCCGATGTGAAAACGATTTCACGTGGGTCTGCGTTAATTAAATCTGCGATATCAGTACGTGCTTGATCGATCGCTTCTTCAGCTTGCCAACCAAAACGGTGTGAACGTGATGCAGGGTTACCAAAATTGCCGTCCATTGTTAGGCATTGCATCATTTCTTTTGCAACACGCTCGTCAACTGGCGTGGTTGCTGCGTAATCTAAATAAATCGGTAACTTCATTTCTTTCTCCGCTGGACGCCAACCTAAAGTTGACAGCTTACTTGAATATTTTCCAATTGCTTAATTGCATTATTAACGCTGTTATCTTGGCGAGATGCGACTTCTTTCACATCTGACTTTTCCACCAATTCAGCAAGGGTAATACCATTTAAAAAATCTTCTATGCGGGCACTTAAATCTGACCACAAAGTGTGTGTCAAACAACGCATACCGCTTTGACAACCGCCTGTTGCGCCATGACAGCGCGTTACATCAACTGATTCGTCGACGGCGCTTATTACATCGCCCACCGAGATTGCACTTGGATCTCGACCAAGTAGATAACCTCCACCTGGACCGCGCACTGAGCTTACTAAACCATTTTTACGTAATCGGGCAAATAATTGTTCAAGATACGACAACGAAATTTCTTGTCGTTCTGAAATATCGGCAAGGGGAACTGGCCCTACACTTGTATGTAGTGCAACATCTAGCATCGCTGTGACGGCATATCTGCCTTTTGATGTTAACTTCATAGAGCCCCCGCACTACTAAAGAGTGCAAATTTTAATTACCAGAGTAAAATAATCAAGTATTATATCGAATCAGCTATAGAGCCGTGAGCTTAGAGCCTTCAATATTCTTCAATACCCGACTATTTTAGTCAGGTATTGTGCTCATTGTAATTACTTGAGTAATTTAGTCAAGTATTAGTGGGTATATTGCCTTATAACTTTCGCTTATTTAGTAGACTTATTTATTGAAGTTAAAATACCGCGTAGAATATTTAGTTCTGCATCCTCTGGGCGAGCACGGTTAAATAAACGACGTAATTTCGTCATCACCATGCCAGGATGCTGCTTGATAATAAAACCAGTATCCAACAATGTTGACTCTAAATGATCGTAGAACAACTCTGTTTGCTTTGAACTTGGGTATACTGCGTCATCTTGCTCGACTTTTTTTGGCTGCTCATTTAAAAATGCCATGCGTGTTTCATAACATAGCGTTTGAACGGCCATTGCAAGGTTAAGTGAACTGTATTCTGGGTTAGCGGGAATGCATACATGATAATTACACATTTGCAGTTCTTCATTACTTAGACCACTGTTTTCACGACCAAAGACAAGTGCTACAGGACCATTTACGGCTTCTGCAACTAACTTTTCTCCACACTCGCGTGGCTCTACCATCGGCCAAGATAATGTACGCGAACGCGCACTCGTGCCAATCGTTAGTGCACAACCCGCAATTGCATCTGCAACCGTATCAACAATCACAGCGTTACCAAGTACATCTGTTGCACCTGCAGCCAATGCACTGGCATGACTATCGACTTCACACGCTGGGTCAACTAAATAAAGTTTTGATAAACCCATGGTTTTCATTGCGCGTGCCGCTGAGCCGATATTACCAGCATGTGAGGTGTTTACTAAAACAATACGGATGTCATCTAAGATCATTACTATGCCACTTAACTCATACCAAAATTGCGCGGATTATAACATAGAGAAAAGCTATCAGCTATCAGCTATCAGCTATCAGCTATCAGCTATCAGCTATCAGCTATCAGCTATCAGCTATCAGCTATCAGCTTTGATTTTTTCCTTTAGAGCTGTCAACATTTTTGATAGCTCTATTGTTTCATTTATCCACTGAACGCCGATATTTTTATTTATATAATTAATGTCTATCCCGATATAAATTTGTGTTCTCGCTTCCGCTAACGAAGATCTAGAAATATCTAAGAATCTAACTCGCTCTTTGTTACTTTCGCGAGTCATTCCTTATTCGATAAGTCCATTTATCTCACCTCTTCGAGGCCGCGCAAGCGCGTTCAAAATTTGCTCCTGCAATTTTGTCGGCTATGTTACTAGGTACAGACAAACTCGATCTGGTTAATTGATTCCTAAAACCATAATCGGTTAGCTCTACCGTAAATTTATAAATATCAGCTCTTAATCTTGCTGAGCGCTTCCATACAGCTAAATTTTCAAAGTTCATTATATTTCCAGTCCATAGACGATAAGTTGAATATATAGGAACAAAAACCATAGAATGCAAATTTATGGGCTGACGGCTGACGGCTGACGGCTGACGGCTGACGGCTGACGGCTGACGGCTGACGGCTGACGGAAAACAATACCAACAAACCTTATCGCAAACAATAACGTATAAAAAACACACAAAGTTATTTAGGCTTTATTGTTTACTTTGTGTCAAAAATCGCTAGAATATGCCGGCTGAAATATATAAACGTTCTTTTACAACCCAAGGGTATACCATGCATCCAATGTTAAACATTGCGGTTCGCGCTGCGCGCAACGCAGGCAAAATTTTACTTCGCGCAAGTGAAGATTTATCAAAAGTTGAAGTGCAACAAAAAGGCACTAACGATTTAGTAACTAATATTGATAAAGAAGCCGAAGCCGTAATACGTGACACTATTTTACAGTCTTTCCCTGCTCACTCTATTGTTGGTGAAGAGTTAGGCGAACATGTAGGCAAGGATGCAGATTACCAATGGATTGTAGATCCTATTGATGGCACAACAAACTTCATCAAAGGTCTTCCTCATTATGCGATTTCTATCGCACTTAAAGTAAAAGGTCGTTTAGACCAAGCTGTTATCTACGATCCTATTCGTGGTGAGCTTTTCACTGCCTCTCGTGGTCAAGGCGCACAGCTAAATAGCAAGCGTCTTCGTGTAAGCAAAACGACTGTACTGTCAGGTACTGTACTTGCCACTGGTTTCCCATACAAAAACAAACACCACATTGATGCATACACTGAAGCATTCAAAGCCTTATTTGTACATACTGCTGATATTCGCCGTGCAGGTAGCTCAGCATTAGATATGGCTTATGTTGCAGCTGGGCGCGTTGATGGTTTCTTTGAAATTGGTTTAAAACCATGGCATAGCGCTGCGGGTGAATTAATGGTTAAAGAAGCTGGCGGTATGGTTGTTGATTTTGCAGGTGGTAATAACTATAACCACAGCGGTAACATTATCTGCGGCTCACCTAAACTTACGCAAGCAATTATTCGTGAGATTCGCCCTGTATTAACTGAAGCTTTACTTCGTTAATAGCGAATTAAAACCTAGTTAATACTAAAAAAGGAGCTTTGGCTCCTTTTTTATGGCTTAAAATAAGGGTTATCTAGCTTTATTTCGATGACACCCTCTGATTCAAAAGGTAATGCTTTTAAATCAGCTGAGAAGTACTTCATAAATAGCGCATCAAAAGAACCATTTTTTTGCATGATTTCAAGCCCTTTATATAATGCATCAGCAAGCTCTGGTTTTCGCTTTGTAACAAAGTAATAAAATGCACTAGGGTAACTAATATATATATTGGGCACTATCACTAATGCTTTATTGTTAACTTGAACGAGCTCAGAGCTGACCTCAATAAAAGAACGTGGAAAATAGTCGACACGGCCATTTGCGACCAAACCAAACATGGCTTCATAGTTAGCCAATGGGCGAACTGACAAGCCATTGCTTGCTAAAATTTTTGTATCTGGCCAATCATGCCCTTGCACTGCTGTAAACGATGCTAATTGATCGAGCGTTGTTATATTCTCAAATCTATTTAAAAAAGCCTGTTGTGTAACCAAGGCGCGTTTTCCTATATATCCTTTAAATAAAGGAACTTTAATAGGGATTGCTAGCGTTTCACGATCTGGACTAGTCATGCTCCAATACAAGTCAATTGCGTCGCTATCTAACGCAATAAGAGTACGCTGCTGGTGTGGATGCACATTAACCGTATTGAGTTTGGCTGGCTGTTCAGCCGCATTGAGCGCGAGAGTGAGCAATGTTGTTAAATATTCATCGCGCTTATATTGTGGGCGTTGCTCTTGAGCTATATTAATAGCTTGTTGAGCCTGCGTATTATTTACATACAGCATTACGAACAGTGAAACTAACGAGAAAAAATATTTAGTCATCAGAGTTATATTCTAGTGTTTTTTTTAAGCTACACCTTGATGAGTAAATACTCAAGTAAAATACGTACCTATTAAGTAAACTTTACACTGCTTGTTTATCTGAACTTAAGCGTACAACAGCAGGCGCAGGGCCTCGTCGATTACACACAAATAAATAGCTATGACGATATCGCTTAGCTTCTTTTTTCGCATCTGTTGCTAAGGCCGCAACTTGATGACTATTAATGCATTGATCCAAATCAGGTTCTACAACACCTATCGATAATGTTAATAACGGTACAAACTGTTTTTCACCTTCTCGATTAGAGGCCCAATATCCTCCACTGGCGATATGCTCCGGCGTAAAAAAAGCACGTGATTGCAACTCAAAGTTGCTGATAATGGTATTACAAACAGCAACTGCCTGATCATTATCAAACACCACCATAAAATCATCGCCACCTATATGACCCACAAAACTGGGAACATCTTTACAAGCTTGAACGGTTACATCTGCCAGTAATTTTATTACGCTGTCTCCGCTGGCATAACCATATAGATCATTAAATTGCTTGAAATGGTTTAAATCTATATAAGCAAGTGAGAACCCATTTTTCACACGTAAACGGCTCTCAATTGCCTCATTAATCGCCACATTTCCAGGTAACATTGTAAGGGGGTTTGCATGCTGAGCATGGCGAATTTTCTCTGCTGTAATGTGTTTTAGAATATCACGTAACGGCGCTAATCCTAGATACCGACCTGTACGAGTAATTATAATATGGCGGCGAATGTCGAAGTCATTTTCTGTTATTTGTTGGCTTACGGTATCAAGTGGTTGATTTTCATCAACAACTAAAGGTTGCTTGTGCATTAGCGCAGTAACAGGGCGTTTATCATAGAGGGCATGTCCATAAGGTGCCGCAAATACTTCAGTAAGCTGGTCTTTATGCAGTAAACCAATGGGGGCATTCTCTTCATTTACTACCGCTAAACTTATGATGGATTTATTTTTTTCAAAAATATTATGTGCATCTTTACAGCGTGTTTGCCAATCAATTGGTACATGCTCTACCGCTAGACGGCCTATTACTAATGATTGATCGTATTGATTACTAGGAGGCGTAAAACTTAACCCTTGTAATTGTTTAGAATTAAACTGTGTGCTGGGGGATTGACTGGGTCTTTCTAATAAAAAACCTTGAGCATGCATAATGCCCAGCCCTTCAAGTAAACTGAGCTCTTCAACACGTTCAATGCCTTCGGCTATTACTGCGGTATTTGTTACTTTTGCCAGTTCAATAATCGATTTTAAAAATTCTTTTTTAACAACGCTCTCATCACAATGATCTATAAAATAACGATCAATTTTTACGTAATCAGGGCATAGTTCTGACCATTGTTTTAAACCAGAGTAGCCCGCACCTAGGTCATCTATAGCAATTGAAAAACCAAGTTTTCGATAATGCCCGATGGTTTTTAAGAGTAAAAAACCATCATCCACCTTTTCTTGTTCGGTGACTTCAATAACAACTCTATTTGCAGCTAAACCAAAGTGTTCAACAAGATGTAACGTTTCCCCTTTTGGATGGCAAGGATCTAAAAGTGTTTTAGGACTCACATTTAAGAATAATTTACCTTGCAGCTTTAAGTTTACAAAGTTTTCAATTGCTTTAGAGCGACATAGTAACTCTAGCTCGGAGATTTTTTCAAAATATACAGCAGTACTAAATAAGGCACTTGGCATCTCTAACACGCACGATTTAGGCCCGCGACTGAGTGCCTCATAGCCTAAAATTTGTTGTCCTGAAATATCAAAAATGGGTTGGAAAAGCGTTGTTATTGCACTGTTTTGTAGTATATCTTCGAGTATCGCTAGCTGATAATTCACCTTGACCGACCAATACTTAAATAGGGAAGCGGCTAAAGTATCAAGGGTGTATGACAATTTCATGTCAGAGCCCACCCTCATTTGTATTATCCGTTATTTATTCAGTGCTTTTTGTACCTGATCAAAATGAGCTATTACTTCAACAATTTCAAGCTCTGCATCTTGAAATGCTTGTTCATCAACAAAACCTAAACGTGCAATTGCCTGTACTGTTGCAGGGTGTACAAGTAAGTCTTTCGCATGATAGCAAACTGGGTCATCAAATTTTGGTAATTTGCCATCAGCATGATAACCCGTTTCAATTTCTTCTATCGGCAACGTTGGGATCAATTTAGCTGCAGCATTAAGTGCATTTAAATACTCAGTACATTGCGGGTACTTAACCGTAAACTCACTCAACAGTACTTGTGAAACCGTGACTAAGTCAGCTGATTCAACCTCTAAACTTGCTGCATCTTTTTTTGCTCGTATGTTAGCCAATAAAGTCTTGGCTTGTAAATCATACTGCTCAAGCGAAGTTAATGGACCTTTTTCGGTCGCCGCTGATTGTTTTGGTTCTGAATCATTACATGCTGCGAGTGTGAACAGACTGCTTACTAACACAAGTTGCTTTAACATACTTTTATTACATCCATATTTAATAATGATTCTCATTATATATAATACATCGCATTTTAGAAATAGGAGATTTAAGAGATTTTACACGCCCGAGTTAATCACGCCCGTAGGCGGGAGTTTACCTCGCGCAGGTTTGATATGTTATCTGAGCTTGATTTGCGCGGCGTAAGGGTCAGCCCTAAAAATTTAATACCCAAAAACAAAAAACCGCTCAATGAGCGGTTTTTAAACGAAAACTTAGTTGTTCTATTAAGAACCAGCCTACGGCATAGGGTCTAAGTCTGCGCCTTCTTTTTCGATTACTTCTGGTATTAAATCTTCTTTGCTTACACCCATTGCAATAGCAACGGCGCTGGCAACATAAACAGAAGAGTAAGTACCAATGAACACACCAAACAATAGCGCGGTTGCAAAACCGTGAATTGTTTGCCCGCCCCAAGAAAACAAAGCAATCAATACTAAAATAGTGGTGATTGATGTTACTAAGGTACGGTTAAGTGTTTGCGTTAACGAAATATCAATGATCTCAACAGTGTCATCTATACGCACTTTACGGAAGTTTTCACGAATACGGTCAGATACAACGATCGTATCATTAAGTGAATAACCTATTACCGCTAGTATTGCTGCCAAAATGGTTAAGTCAAACTCTAAACCTAATACTGAGAACAAACCTAAAGTAAGAATAACATCGTGTAAGAGGGCAGCTACAGCGCCAACGGCAAAGCGCCATTCAAAACGAAACGCCACGTATATTAAGATACAAATAAGTGCAGTAAGCATGGCAAGGCCACCCTGCTCTTTTAAGTCTTCACCTACGCTTGGTCCAACAAACTCGATACGGCGCATCACTACACTACTATCGGCTATTTTTAACGCGTCAATTACTTGGTTACCAATAACTTCAGCTTTTACATCATCACCACGAGGGGCAAGACGTACTAAAATTTCTTGGCTTGAACCAAATAATTGTACTGATGCATCTGCGAAGCCATTTTCAGCTAATACTGAGCGTACTTTCTTTAAATCCGCTGGCTGTGCAAAACCGACTTCAACGGCTGTACCACCCGTAAAATCTAAGCCAAAGTTTAAACCTTTCACAAAGAAAGAAGCAAACGAAGCTAAAATAAGTAGCGTTGAGATACTCATTGCAACTTTGCGAAGTGACATGAAACCTAACGTTCTGCCACCTAATTTTAAAATTTGCATATATGCTCCTTAGATTGACAGCTTATCAATTCGCTTACCGCCAATGAATAAGTTGATCACCGCACGGGTACCAACAATGGCTGTAAACATTGAAGTAAGAATACCAATGGCAAGTGTTACTGCAAAACCTGCGATCGGACCTGTACCAACAGCGAATAAGATAACTGCTGCAATTAAGGTTGTAATATTAGCATCAAAAATTGTACTAAATGCACTGTCATAACCATGATGAACTGCTTGCTGAGGACTACGTCCATCAGCCAATTCTTCACGAATACGCTCAAATATTAGTACGTTCGCATCGACCGCCATACCAACCGTTAATACGATACCGGCAATACCAGGCAGTGTTAATGCAGCACCAGGGATCAGCGACATTACACCCACTATTAATACTAAGTTAGCTGCCAATGCAAGGTTAGCGACTAAACCAAAGCCTTTGTAGTAAACCAACATGAATATCAGTACGAAAAGAAAGCCTAATGCAACCGCAGTCATACCAGCTTCTATATTTTCTTGGCCTAAGCTTGGTCCTACTGTACGTTCTTCAACGATTTGAATTGGTGCTACAAGTGCACCCGCACGTAGTAATAAACTTAAGTTATGCGCTTCTGCTGGGTTATCAATGCCGGTAATACGGAACGAACGATCAAGGCGGGCTTGAATGGTTGCTACGTTAATTACTTCTTCCACTTTAATTGGCGGTAATGCTTTGCCGTTTTCGTCAGTTTTACCTGATGGCTTATATTCAATAAATACAGTTGCCATACGCTTGCCAATAGCACGCTTGGTAAAGGCATTCATTTTTGCGCCGCCTTTGCTGTCAAGGCTGATACTTACTTGTGGACGTTGATACTCATCAGCACCTGATTGCGCGCCAGTAATGTGGCTACCTTCAAGAATGATGCGTTTTTTTAATACCACAGGGTAACCATCACGGCTCATAATCATTTCGGTGCCAGGTGGAATGCGCCCTTGTGCTGCGGCACTCGGATCTGCATTTTCATCCACTTCACGAAACTCAAGCGTTGCCGTTGCACCTAAAATTTCTTTGGCGCGGGCTGTATCTTGTACACCTGGTAGCTGAACAATAATACGCTCTGCACCTTGGCGTTGTACATTAGGCTCTGCAACACCAATTTGGTTGATACGGTTACGAATAATTGTTTCGTTTTGCTTGATAGCGTAGTCACGAATTTCTTTTAGTTTCTGATCACTAATATTCGCGTAAAACGCATTATCGTTAGAGCTATCATCGATGAAGTTATGTAGAGGGTAACGTGATTGTAAGAAACGCTCAGCAGCGTCTTTGTCTTCTTCGTTACGCATTTCAACACGAATACGTTCAGTACCCGCTACACGGCGAACCGTGCGATAGCGTAACTTTTCTTCACGTAGGTCACTTTTGTAATCTTGGTTCATTTGCTCAAGCGCATTATCAACCGCAGTGACCATGTCGATTTCCATCGTAAAGTGAACACCGCCACTTAAATCCAAGCCCAATTTCATTGGGTTACCGCCAAGGGCTTTTAACCAATGAGGTTGCGCCGGGGCCATATTAATGGCTGAGATGTAATCTTCGCTCAATCCATCACGCAATAAATCTTGCGCTTTAAGCTGCTCTTCAACATTTTTGAAACGGATCAATACTTGGCCGTCTTCCAGTTTTGCTGATTTTACAGTAACGTTTTGATCTTTAAGTATGGAATTTACTTTATCTACTACACTGAGATCAGCGTCAGCGCCTTTAGTGCCTGAAATTTGTATGGCCGGATCACGACCATACAAATTAGGAGAGGCATATAAAAGGCCAATCGCAATCACAGCTAGAACAAGTAAATACTTCCATAATGGAAACTTGTTTAACACGTGGGCGTCCTTATTTTTATTATTATAGTGACTTCATTGTGCCTTTAGGCAGCACAGCTGACACTGCTGATTTTTGTACAGTGACTTCTGCTTGGTCATTCAATGAGATAACGATGAAGTCTTTATCTTCAGAGATCTTAGCAATTTTACCGACTAAACCACCTTGTGTAAGTACTTCGTCACCTTTAGCCATCGCGCTCATTAAGCTTTTATGCTCTTTTACGCGCTTAGCTTGTGGACGGTAAATCAAGAAGTAAAATACTAAGCCAAAAATAGCTAGCATAATCAACATCTCATAACCACCACCGGCTGGAGCTGCACCTGCCGCACTTGCGTGGGCGTTTGAAATAAATAAACTCATAACACTTCCTCTTTAATTTTTATAAAATTTAATTTTTTAATTTTCTGTATCAGCAAGCTCTGGCACTTCTTGGCCGCGGCGTGCATAAAAATCATTTACGAATTCATCTAATTTGCCTTCACTAATGGCATTACGCAAACCTTCCATAACACGCTGGTAATAACGTAAGTTATGAATAGTATTTAGTCGCGCACCTAATATTTCATTACATTTATCAAGGTGATGTAAGTAAGCGCGAGAGTAATTTTTACACGTATGGCAATCGCATTCTGGATCTAAAGGGCCGGTGTCTGTTTTATGTACTGCGTTACGTATTTTGACAATACCACCAGTAATAAATAAATGGCCGTTACGTGCATTTCGAGTTGGCATCACACAATCAAACATGTCGATACCACGGCGTACCGCTTCGACTAAATCTTCAGGCTTGCCCACACCCATTAGGTAGCGAGGTTTGTTCTCTGGCATTTTATAAGCACAATGATCAAGAATATTAATCATATCAGCCTTTGGCTCACCTACTGATAAACCACCTAGCGCATAACCATCAAAACCAATCTCTTCAAGACCAGCTTGTGATTGAGCACGTAGCTCTGGATACATGCCACCTTGGATAATACCAAACAAAGCTGACGGGTTATCACTATGACCTTCTTTAGAACGTTTAGCCCAACGAAGTGATAGCTCCATTGAGTCTTTCGCTTCTTTTTCAGTCGCTGGGTAAGGCGTACATTCGTCAAAAATCATCACGATATCTGAACCTAAATCACGCTGTACTTGCATCGCTTTTTCAGGTGATAACATAATTTTTTCACCGTTAACTGGCGAGCTAAATAAAACACCTTCTTCAGAGATCTTGCGCATTGCGCCTAAGCTAAATACTTGGAAACCACCTGAATCGGTTAAAATTGGTTTATCCCAATTCATAAAACCGTGTAAACCACCATGTTGCTTGATGATTTCTGTCCCAGGGCGAAGCATTAAGTGAAAAGTGTTACCAAGGCAAATGTGCGCACCAGTATCTTTAACTTCATCCGGCGTCATGCCTTTGACTGTGCCGTAAGTCCCTACAGGCATAAATGCAGGCGTTTCTACTACGCCTCTATCAAAAATCAAGCGGCCGCGGCGGGCTTTACCGTCTGTACGGTCTAATTCAAATTTCATATTTACCTCAATGTCGGAAAAACAGTCCAACTACTGATGTTGGTCACGAACACCAACAAGCTATAATTTAACCGCTCGATTCTATCATTACTTACTACTGTAATACCATTAATTGGGCTAAAAGCGGCGATTAAAAGTGTAAAACTAAAACTAAAAAACCCAACACTGAGTTGGGTTTTATCTACTTTAACAATAAAAACTATTTGCGAGTTAAAAACATTGCATCGCCATAACTGAAAAAGCGATATTTTTGCTCAATAGCGGTTTGATATGCACCCATAATATTATCTTGCCCCGCAAATGCGCTCACTAGCATAATCAGTGTTGATTCTGATAAATGAAAATTAGTTACCATGGCATCAACTACATTAAACTCATAACCTGGGTAAATAAATATATCGGTATCACCAAAGTAAGTGGCTAATTGGCCACCATGGATCTTTGCTGCTGATTCAAGTGAGCGTACAGACGTTGTACCCACTGCAATAACTCGCCCACCTTTGGCTTTTGTTGCGGCTACAGCAGCGACAACATCATCAGGCACTTCAATGTATTCTGAGTGCATTATATGATCATCAACCGAATCTACACGTACAGGCTGAAATGTACCTGCGCCTACGTGTAATGTAACAAATGCCATACTCACACCCTTTGCTTTTAAAGCCGCCATTAAAGCGTCATCAAAATGCAGACCTGCGGTAGGCGCTGCAACAGCACCAGGCTTTTCACCGTAAACAGTCTGGTAGCGCTTACGGTCTTCGTCTGTGTCTGGGCGGTCAATATAAGGTGGTAATGGCATGTGGCCAATGTCATTCAATATTTCTAGTACATTTTGGCTATCAGTAAATTGCAATTCAAATAACTCACCATGACGACCCACCATAGTTGCCTCAGCTTTACCTTCAAGGATGATGGTGGTCCCAGGTTTTGGTGATTTACTGGCTCGCACATGGGCCAACACACGATGCTCGTCGAGTACTCGTTCAACTAATACTTCAACTTTACCACCAGAGGATTTCTGGCCATACATACGCGCAGGGATTACTTTTGTGTTATTAAATACAAGCAAGTCATTTTCATTAACTAGATCAAGTACATCACTAAATATCTTGTGTTTTAGGTCGCCACTGGGGCCATCTAAGGTGAGTAATCGACTACTGGTTCGATCCTGTTTAGGAAAACGAGCAATTAATTCATCAGGAAGGTCAAAGCTAAAATCGGCCACGCGCATAAGAGGGAACATCCACATCAAAAAAGTCGCGCCAAGTTTAACTGTATCGCGCTATTTGCTCAACTAAGGAGGTGAATAAAAATACCCTGTAATGTTCTCTTGTGGTTCATGGCAAATGGCATTATCCTAATCAACTGAATTAATCATGACTGAAAAAGAGGTATGACGTTATGGCTAAGCAGCTAAAGTTGCTGATCTTAAACGCTAGTTTGTCTGAACGTCAAACCATTAAGTCCACCCTCAATAGACTCAATGTATTTACTTTCATTGAAGTTAATGACAGTCAACAAGCACTCGACATTTTAAAAAATCAAGCTGTTGATATCATTATTACAGGGCTTGATGTAGGTAAAATTGATGGCTGGCGGTTCTCGAGAATGATACGCTCGGGCCTGCTTAGCACCCCTAAAAATACCCCAATATTACTTACCCCTCCTATCTATTGTGAGCGAATTGCAGAAACAACAGCCCGTAGTTATGGTATTGATGCTGTATTGCCTTTTGAGCGCCAAGATATGTTGCCACAAGTATTGGCTAATGTGCTCTCTACTCACCTTGAAAAAAGCAGTCGATTAAACCTATTACTTCTAGAGACTGATGACAATAGAGCCGCTGAAATTGAGCAACATTTACAACTTAATTTTGCTTGCACACATGTCATTAATAATAAGCAAGCGCTGTCTATTTACTTGCAGCAAAAGTTTTCTATCGTGTTGCTCGATGCCACCGCAGCACAAGCAGCATCTGCAAATCAACTAGTCAAAGAAATACTGCAGCATAATCCTAAGCAAGCAATAGTAACAATAATAGATACGCATGATGCTGATTACGCTGAGCAGCTACTACTGTCTGGCGTGACTGACTTTATTCGTGCGCCTTATGAGCAATCTTTTTTAACCAAAGTATGTGATCATGCTGCTCGTCGTGAAGATTTTATGGTCAGCTATGCTGAATTTGCGCAAAAAGTAGAACAATTAAGCCAAAGTCAGAGTCGCTACAAAGAACTATTTTCAGCACATCAACGAATTTTACTGCATTTAAATACTGTCGTACTTGAATTTGATCAGCAAGGACGTATTCGTTTTATCAACCCAGCTTGGGAAGCCTTAACAGGCTACGGTATTAAAGAAACACTAACTAAATCATTAACTGATTACTGCCATGTTGATGATAAGCCCAAATTACTCGATACAATTAGCAGTATTTTGAACGCAGGTATTGAACAGCAACAAATTGAAATTCAAATAAGCCATAAAGATGGCAGAACAATTTGGGTAGAGTGCCGCTTACAATTGATAAAAAACAGCAGTAATGCAACTACCATTACTGCAACTATTGATAATATTCATGAACGTAAGCAAGCTGAGTTACAACTTCGTCATTTAGCACTGCATGATACTTTAACGGGCTTACATAACCGCTATTATTTTGATCAGCAGCTCAATCATATATGCCAAACAGAGCTCACTCATGGCGAAATTGAGCATGCACTTATTTATATCGATCTTGATCACTTTAAAATTATTAATGACAGTAAAGGTCACCAACAAGGTGATATTGTCTTAAAAGAAGTGGCGCAATTATTTATTGCCAATATTAGCGATGAGCATTTGATATGTCGTATTGGTGGCGATGAGTTTTCGATCATTTTAAAAAATATTAACTTGCTTGATGCACACTTAGTTGCTGAGGGTATTTGTATGGCAATTGAAGGCCATCAGTTCCAGTCAGAAGAGCAAATCTATTCCATTAGTTGCTCTATTGGCCTAACCCAAATTACAGCAGCAAATAACGATCCGAGTGAATGTTTAAAACAAGCTGATATTGCGTTATATGTTGCCAAAAATTTAGGCCGAAACTTAGTCCATTGCTACTCAAAAGACGATTCAGATAACAACACTATGCAAGCAGGCCTTGAATGGGGGCACAGCATTCGTCAAGCACTGCAACAAGATCAAATTGAATTACACTATCAACCAATCTGGGACTTTAAGAGAGGTAACATTGCCTATTTTGAAGCGCTATTACGATTAAAACTCAACGATGATTTAATTTACCCTAACCAGTTTATTCCGTCTCTTGAGCTGCTTAACGATACGTACTTAATGGACCAATGCGTGATCCGAAATGCTATAGCTGCAATTTCGCAATACCCAGAGCTTAATCAAGTCGCTATTAACTTATCTGCACAATCATTTTTAGATGAACGTTTATTACCACACATAGAATCTAGCCTCGAAGAATATAAGGTATCGCCAACGAGAGTAATCTTTGAAATAACCGAATCTGCAAGTATTAACAACCTAGTAGCTACTCGCGCAATGATTGAAAAGCTTAACCGTCTAGGTTGTCATTTTTCGATAGATGATTTTGGCACCGGCTTTAGCACCTTTAATTACCTTAAACAGCTTCCCGCTCAACATGTCAAAATAGATGGCTCATTTGTTCGGGATATGCTCAATGATCCAATTGATTTAGCACTCGTTAAAGCTATTAATGATATTAGCCGCTCCCTCGATAAGCGCTCTGTAGCTGAATACGTTGAAAATAAAGAGATCTTTTTAGCACTAAAAGAAATTGGTGTTGATTACGGCCAAGGGTATTTTATTTCTCGCCCAGTACCAATTGAAAGAATCCCTTACGAACTAGAAAAAATTTCTCAGAACAAAACTTTTTACGAACAAGCACCTAAGTAAACATGGTTGATTTTTGAAGCTTACCGATGAAAATTTTACTTCCATCCGCTGAAATCTCATCTATACTTTGCTCATACAGATTTTAAATGTCACTATTTTTGTAAGATAAACAAAAATAAACAAGACATCACCAATCTACGACAACATACCCAATAAACACAAATGTGTTATTTATTATGCTATTGTCTACTTATGGAGAAGGTTATGGTGCAATTAATTGTATTATTGTTGGCAGTAAACTTAGGGATAGCTTACCAATGCCACCGTTATGCTAATATCAAAGGTTATCCTATCAGCACATTTACGTGCTTAGGTTTAATACCCTATTTCAATTTAGTGGTGTGGGTGTATTTATTATTTTTGCCAGACATTACCCCTTTCAATAAACAATTTGAATATGAAAGACATAATGAAAAGCAGCCTTTGTAACAACGACTGCTTTGTTGGTCAGGGATAAGTTTTTATCAAATTAAAACTGATAGGTAATTGCCTTAAGTGCTAAATCGCTGGCTTTTATGTCGCCTACTACACATTTTTTAATATCTGATTTATCAAACACTTTAATTAAGTTGGTGTTTTTATCACCGAGCCCTTTCAGAACAAAGCTAACATGTTCGTCATTAGGTAAACTACGTAGCCCACTGCCGTAATCACACAGAGTAAGGCTGATACTCGTACTTACTTGAGCGAGTAATTTTTGCTGCTCCGCGGCTTGCTGCCTCTCACGTTCAACCTGCTTTGCCTGTATATCTTGGCGTAATTGCTGTTGCTGCTTAGTAAGCGTAGTTTGTTGCTTTTCAAGCTTCGCAATATCTTTTTCTAATGCTTTTTTACGTTGCTCAAGCTCTTTTGCTGCGGCGCTATTATCGTGACGATTAGCAAACTCTAAGTCACGTTTTTCACGTTCTAACTCACGTAAATCACGGCTCACATCACGTTCTTGCTCAGCGATTTCGCGTACTTGCTCAGCGCCCTCTCGCATGACTTCCATTGCTTGTTGATAAGCTTCTCGTGATGATTCAACGGCCTGCTCACTGAATACTTCAACCTTATCACTGATGAACTCAATATTCATATTGGAAAAGTCAATATTAGCCAAAGGTGGTAACGGCGCGTTAGGCGCATTACTAAAAATAGTTTGCCAACGGCTAGTGCCTCTGACATCTAATTCAAATACCACACCTTGTTTGACAAAATAGTTAGCTTGCATGGCACGAATTTTTTTATTGGTATCTTGCTTTAAAGCAGTACTTAAAATGTTTTCCATAATGCTCACTTCACGCTGGATTGCAGCCAATTCTAATGGGGTTTGCGCCTGTAGATTGCCACTTGCACAACCAATAATGGCAATAATGGCGCTGCTGATAAGTTTTTTGTTCATTGCTCTATACTCCTAGTTTTTGGCGATAGCGGCCATTGGCTGCTCTTGTACTTGTTCGGCTAAATCATTTAATTGCATCCGCAAATACGCTTGGTCTTGGGCGCGCTGGGTTTTGATATAGGTAATTAAACTATTTATGTCTTCTTGGCGTTCAACCCGCCCAGTTGCTATAGCCTCTTTAGCTAATTGGTACATCTGCTGCTGCTGTAATTCATTTTGTGCAGTGATAATTTTTTGCAGTTGATCAATTTGCTTTTGTTGCGACTCCAATAACTGTGTTTGTTGCGCTACCTGCCCCAGCAGCTCTGGCGCCTGCTGTTTTGGCATAACTAAAAAAATGAGCGAACAAATCATCACTGATGCAGCAACGGCCCATACGCCAGCCATATTAAACACGCCAGCAGAGCTGATCTTAGACATGCTTGATTGGCGATCCCATGTTGGCACGGCTTCAGCTTTGTAATCTCGACTATGCTGTTGCCATATTTGTGCTTGGTTCATTAAAGCTTTATATTCAGGATCATTCTCAAGCAGCTGCAACTGTGCATCACTCAAAACCTTCCCATCTAACCATTGCTCAAAAAGCGTCTCTAAATTAGCCATCGACGGCCTCCAAATGAACTTTCAATTTACCTAATGCACTGTATAACCGTGATTTGGCGGTATTGGTGGAGATATCTAGTTGCTCTGATATTTCTTCAAAAGTGCAATGCTGAAAAAACTTCAGTTCCACCACTAAGCGCTGCTCCCACGGTAAGTTATTCAGCATCGTCTTTAATTGCTGATGCTGAACTTGCACTAACTGGTTACTTTCCAGCTCACTGTGTTCACATGCCTGCTCAGGCACTTCATCAAGACTTTGGTAGTACTTGCGACGACGATAATATTCAACACTGCGCCGGTGCACAATTTGGAAGATCCAAGTATTAAAGCTCGACTCACCACGAAAACTTGGCAAGCTCTTATAGACAGAGATAAACACCTCTTGCATTAAATCCATGGCATCATCCGGGTTACTGAGCATCCGCAAGCAATGGTTATAAACTCGGCTCTCGTGCTGTTTAACCAGCTTAAGCCAGGCTCGCTTATTACCTTGCTGTGCTTTGGCGATTAATGTTTCTGTTGATTGAAAAAACACGATTCTCGATGCTTAGTTATTTTACTTATAAGATTAGTCGATAGGAGCGCGAGGATAGTTTGGAAAAGATGAAAATAAATTAAAAAATAAATAGCTCACCTTGATGAGCTATTCCTGCATACCAATCGTGTTAAGTTACTGACCATTTAGCTCGCTAGAATGGTTAAATATTTAAGTCGATTGGTATTAAACGGCATTGCTGTTTTAAAAAATTTTCTAGCATTTGGCTAAATAAACGAAAATCACGAATTCGCCCTGTGGTTTTGCGCCATAAAATACCAATGTCACGATAAGCATCACCTTGAGAGGCCGTGGCTAACATGTTTTTGTTATCTAAAATCCCCGCATTAATTGCCATTTGTGGCAAAAAGGTCACCCCGAGCTGATGTTCAACCATACTCAATAGTGTGTGTAAGCTTGCCGCTTCAAACGGGTTAATACAACTTGAACGGTTTAAGTGACAAGCACTCAATGCATGACCTGTCATGCAGTGCTCTCGTTCAAGTAGGAATACGCTTGCATCCGGTAACAGATTAAAGTCTTCTACCCCTGTTGCTGGCAAATAATCTTTGTGATGCACTAAGCTAAAATGATCTTGTGCAAGTACTTGTGTATGAAACTTGTCGGTCTCATAGGGTAAAGCGAGTAATGCCATATCTATATGGCCGTGCTCTAACTTATTTAATAAGCTGTCACTTGTATCCTCAACCAGTACTAATTCTAAATCCACATATTGTTGTTGGCATAGTGCGTATAAAGGCGCAGCTATGAAACTAGCAATAGTAGGAATTACACCAAGCGTTAACTTGCCGCTAAGTGGGCTTAAATGGCTTTTTGTAAGCTCTTTAACACTGAGAGTATCATCTATAATTTTGCGCGCTCGCTCTACGACATCTTCACCAATGGCGGTAAACATGAGGCTACGATTTTCACGCTCAATAAGCTGACATCCCAAAGTTTCTTCAAGCGTTTGAATTGCACTACTTAATGTGGATTGACCAATAAAGCAGGCACTTGCTGCTCGACCAAAATGCTGATATTGATGAACCGCTAATAAGTATTGCAGTTGTTTTATACTTGGTAAATTAGTCATAACTTTTCTTACCCACAAATAAAAAGACCCCAACACCATGGGCATTGAGATCTTTTCAAGCTAAAAGTCTGTAATACTTAAGCCGTAGGAATTAAACTCCAAAGGCAAATCTTAGTATGTAGAAAATAACAATAGCAAGGGCAGCGCCAACTGGCAATGTTATTACCCAAGAAACAGCAATGTTTCTGATCACGCCCATGTTAAGTGCAGCAATACCACGCGCCATACCTACACCTAAAACCGCGCCCACTAACGTTTGTGTCGTTGAGATAGGTAAACCAGTTCCTGATGCGATAACAACAGTAGAAGCAGCGGCTAATTCAGCAGCAAAACCACGGCTAGGTGTTAAATGTGTAATACCTTCACCAATGGTTTTTATTACTTTTTTACCTAAAATAGCTAAACCTGCAACAATACCAAAACCACCCAGCGGTAAAATCCACCATGCAATAGCAGCTTGTTTAGCAATTTCACCATTATTCTCTACAATGTTAACAACAGCAGCAAGAGGACCAATCGCGTTAGCTACGTCATTAGAACCATGTGCAAATGCCATACAACATGCTGTTAATACCATTAAGATAGCAAATACTTTCTCAACATTATTAAATTGCATGTTCTTGTCAGCTTTTGGATCTATCTTCAAGCGGGAAATAACTATTTTACCAATAATACCAACTACAACAGCAATACCAATTGCTAATGCATAGCCTTCCACTGCACCTAAATCAATACCAATGTGCTTTAGGCCTTTTTTGATCGTAACCAAAGACATGATAAAACCCGCAAGACCCATGTATATAGGTACATAACGTTTAGCATTTTTAAGTGGTGACTCGGTATCAAATATAAGTTTTTGTGCACTCATAAATATTAAGTACGCAATAAAACCTGAAATTAATGGTGTTACTATCCAGCTACCAACAATTCCAGCCACTTTATTCCATTGGATTGCTTCGCTGCCAACTGCAACTAACGCGAATCCGATGATAGCACCAATAATTGAGTGAGTAGTTGATACTGGCCAACCAAGAAAAGAAGCAATTAATAGCCAGCTACCTGCTGCAAATAACGCTGAGATCATACCCAACACCATTAATTCAGGTATATCCATAAATGGGGCAGAGTCAATAATGCCTTTGCGTATCGTCGATGTTACTTCACCACCGGCTAAATAAGCACCTGCAAACTCAAAAATCATCGCAATAAAAATTGCTTGTTTAATTGTAAGCGCTTTAGACCCTACTGAAGTACCCATAGCATTGGCAACGTCATTTGCGCCAATACCATAAGCCATAAAAAAACCGACTGCTGCGGCAATTAAAATTAATACCGTGCCATAAGATGCAATGATATCCATTGTGTAACCTTAATCTTTCGTTATTGAACTGAGTGTAAATTAACGAGCTAACATCAGCTCAAGACGTGAACCTACGCGCTCTGCGATATCCGCAAGCTCGCCAACCCATTCAATTATTTTATATAAAAACATAACATCAACTGGGTTAAGCCCATCCTCAACGGCGCGCAATTGGCGGCGTATAATGATTTGCATATCATCCGTGTCTTGTTCAATTGCATCCAATTCAACGAGCATTTTTTCTACCAAGGTCACTTCGCGACCTTTAAAACCAGTTTCTAATAACTCATCTAACTCGTTAATTGCATTTGACGCTTGTTTAGTCGCATCAACACACCGTGTTACATAGGCTAAGAAATTGACTTGAATCTCTTTTGGAATGGTCATCTCACGACCAATTACACGACCAGCAATGTCTTTTGCTTTATTAGCAATTTTGTCTTGCTGGGTGACGAGTTCGAGCAGATCTGTACGCTCTACCGGCATGAACAATCCACGCGGCAGTTGTAAACGTATATCTCTTTTCATGTCGTCGGCTTCACGCTCTAAAGTACGAATTTCCAAGCGAATCACTTCTGCTTGTACCCACTCTTCTTTAAATACGTGATTGAAAAAAGGGATCAAAGCTTTACTAGCTTGATGTACCTTCTTGATGTGATCTTCCATTGGCTTTATAGGAGATTTTGCGAATACTCCTAAAAATGCGTTTGTAGGCATA
The DNA here is from genome assembly GCF_001653135.1 of Pseudoalteromonas neustonica. Classification (GTDB taxonomy): domain Bacteria; phylum Pseudomonadota; class Gammaproteobacteria; order Enterobacterales; family Alteromonadaceae; genus Pseudoalteromonas; species Pseudoalteromonas neustonica. The sequence continues at coordinate 131,991 of NZ_BDDS01000007.1, read as the reverse complement.
GCTGACCCTTAAATCAAATTAGTATGCTTTGCGGCGTGAATTTTACAGCATTCACCACGATTGTGAATGCTTTTATTACTTCACTGGTGCCTGAACATAATATTAATTATAACGAGAACATGAAAAGCGACCATTGGTCGCTTTAATAAAAAAAAAATTACCAAAAAAAATCACAATGATTTTTCTATATCTTCTTGAGATGTATGACGAATATCTTTGCCATTTACGAAATAGATTATATATTCAGCAATATTTTGACAGCGATCACCGATTCGTTCTAAAGAACGCACTGACCAAACTAAATCCATAATTTTTGGGATTGAACGTGGATCTTCCATCATATAGGTCATTATTTGACGTGTAATGGCTTCGTATTCACGATCGACCTTGGCATCTTCCTTATGTACCTCAAAGGCTTTTTGTACATCCATACGTGCGAAAGCATCTAAAACATCATGCAACATCTTAGATACTTGACGCCCCATGTTTTCAATGTTTACCAATAAATCTTGCTGATCTTTAGTAAATGAATCGAGGGCAACTTTAGCTATTCGTTCAGCTTCATCACCAATACGCTCTAAATCAGCAATGGTTTTAGCAATCGCAACCACTAAACGTAAATCGCTGGCTGCAGGTTGACGGCGAGCAATAATACGAGTGCATTCTTCGTCAATATTCACTTCCATGGCATTTACTTTATAATCATTTTCACGCACTTTTCGCGCTAATTCAGCATCACCATTACTCACAGCATCAAGTGCGCTATTAAGTTGCTGCTCAACTAATCCGCCCATACTTAAAACATGATTACGCACGTTCTCTAACTCTTGATTAAAACGGCCAGAGATATGCTTATTAATATTGTGTTCCATTGTCTACCTTCTTATCAGAATCGCTAACATCACCTAAACAGTACGCCCACTATACTAACCATATCGGCCGGTAATGTAGTCTTCTGTTTTCTTTTTGTTCGGCGTAGTAAATAACGTATTTGTATCTGAGTACTCGATTAACTCACCCATGTACATAAATGCGGTTTGATCAGAAACGCGCGCCGCTTGTTGCATGTTGTGCGTTACAATAACAACGGTAAACTGATTTTTTAAATCATTGATTAGCTCTTCAATAACCAATGTAGAAATTGGATCAAGTGCTGATGTTGGCTCATCCAGCAATAATACTTCTGGTTCAATCGCAATTGAACGAGCAATAACTAAACGTTGTTGCTGACCACCTGATAAACCAAATGCACTGTCGTGGAGTCTGTCTTTTACTTCATCCCACAACGCAGCCCCTCGCAGTGACTGTTCAACTACTTCATCTAACTTACGCTTTTCTTTAATACCTTGTAAGCGTAGGCCATAAACTACGTTTTCGTAGATAGATTTTGGAAATGGATTTGGACGTTGGAATACCATTCCTACATTGCGACGAAGCGCCGCAACATCTACTTTTTTATCGTAGATGTTTTGCCCATGAAGTAAAATTTCACCTTCAATACGGCAACTATCTACTAAATCATTCATACGATTAATACAGCGTAATAGCGTTGACTTACCACAGCCCGATGGCCCGATGAAAGCCGTTACTTGCCCTTTTGGTATATTCATACTTACTGAACTAAGCGCTTGTTTTTCACCATAGTAAAGATCTAAGTTTTTGATCTGAAGCGCCGTTTGCTCAGTGCTTAAATTTTCTAAGTCCAACTTCAAACTCGTGTTTGACTGGGTTACCTGTGGAGCGACTGTAATCATGTTTATTACCTTAAAATCTTTACTAATTATTGATCAAGCGATCTAAATTTTTCACGTAAGTGGTTACGTATACCGATTGCAGTGATATTCAGTGCGATAATCACTGATACCAATAAAAATGCAGTGGCATAGACTAACGGTCGTGCTGCTTCAACATTCGGGCTTTGGAAGCCAACATCATATATGTGAAAACCTAAATGCATGAACTTTCTATCTAAGTGAAAGTACGGAAAGTTACCATCAAGCGGTAAAGTCGGTGCCATTTTTACAACACCCACTAACATTAGTGGTGCAACTTCACCAGCAGCACGTGCAACAGCCAGTATTAGGCCTGTCATAATTGCCGGACTTGCCATTGGCACTATTATACGCCATAGAGTTTCTGCTTTTGTTGCACCAAGTGCAAGTGAACCATGACGTACCGTACTAGGAATACGAGATAAACCTTCTTCAGTTGATACAATAACAACAGGTAAGGTTAAGATAGCAAGCGTTAGTGCTGACCACATAACCCCTGGCGTACCAAATACAGGGCTTGGTGATGCTTCAGGATAAAATAATTGATCCAGACTCCCCCCGAGCACATAAACAAAGAAACCTAAGCCAAATACCCCATAAACAATCGAAGGAACACCAGCCAAATTAATTACCGCGATACGGATCATCTTTGTCACTGCATTTTTAGCTGCATACTCATGTAAATATATTGCAGCAATAACGCCAAAAGGAGTCACAATTACAGCCATTAGCATGACCATAAACACAGTACCAAATATAGCCGGGAATACACCGCCTTCGGTATTTGCTTCACGCGGGTCATCTGAAACAAACTTACCAAGCTGCACAAAATAATGGCCAAGCTTAGTAAAGAATCCCATGTCATTTGGAAACCAAAAATCCAAAACTTGATACAAAGGCAATGTGACTATTTCGCCGCGCATATCTTTTACCGTTACTTGGTCACGCTTGGCCTCTTTACGAAGTGCAAACAATTGTTTTTCAAGCACGCCATATTCTGACCTTAATTGTGCACGCTGTTGCGCAAGCTCTGCAACGCGTTCATCCGTTAATGCATCATCAAGTAAATAAGATTTTTCTTTTAAACGTAAGCGCTCTAACTCAAAGTTAATATGCCCAATATCGCCATTTTGTAAATCAAGCGCTTGATCATTTAAGTCTACCGCGCGTTCAACGAGCTCATCTAGCACCTCTACTTTGTTGTCAGTGATGACTTGCCCATCTTTAATCACTTGGTCAACATAACCGTAAAAGTTACCGTTTTTACTTCGTTCAAACACCGCCAATGTTGCAGGTGCGGTATGAGAGTTAATATCTGTTTCTAAAACCCAACGAAAGTCCAAATCAACATATTCACGGTTACCGGTTTTAATTAATAAGCGCTCAAGCTCTTCTTTATCGTAATCAGATAAATCTACACCCATTGCCTCTAGGCGTGATTTTGGTACCATTTCTCGGTCATAAATCTCACCAATAACGGTTTGCTTTACCACTGAACCTTGCAACTCAAGTTGCACTACTTGTGAAGGCCAGAAAAAGCTTAACCCTTTCCAGGCAATCATTGCTAATAACCCTAAGACGGAAATCAAGCTGATACTAACTGCACCACCTGTCATCCATATCCAAGGAGAACCAGACTTAAACCACTGCTTTACCATGTCGTGTCTCTCCGCTTACATCGAGCTGTATTTATCACGCAACTGCTGACGAACAAACTCAGCAATTGTGTTGAAAATAAAAGTGAATATGAACAATACAAAGGCTGCTAAGAAAAGAATTCGATAGTGTGAACTGCCCACTTCAGATTCTGGCATTTCTACTGCAATATTAGCCGCAAGCGTACGCATACCTTGGAAAATGCTCCAATCCATTATTGGTGTATTACCCGTCGCCATAAGTACAATCATTGTCTCACCTACCGCACGCCCTAACCCCATCATTACTGCAGAGAAAATACCTGGGCTTGCTGTTAGCAATACCACGCTGACCAATGTTTGCCATTGTGTTGCACCTAATGCCAAGGAACCATTAGATAAGTGTTTTGGCACACTAAATACCGCATCTTCAGCAATCGAGAAAATAGTTGGAATAACCGCAAAACCCATTGCAATACCCACAACAAGCGAGTTACGTTGGTCAAATGTCATACCTAATTCATTGGTTAAATATTGGCGTACATTACCATCAAACATCCACTGCTCAATCACACCACTCATGGCAAATGCCAACCAACCAATGCATAACACAACTGGGATAAGTAAAATTGAATGCGACCCTTCTGGTATGCGATGACGTATACTGGTCGGTAATTTCGTCCAACCAAATGCAGTGGCCAAAATCCCCAGTGGTAACATGATCAATAATCCGACTATCGCAGGAAGGTGCTCTTCAATTAATGGCGCAAGCCATAAACCAGCTAAGAAACCTAGGATTACGGTAGGTAATGCTTCCATTATTTCTACCGTTGGCTTTACCACTTTACGCAATGAACCTGACATAAAGTAGGCTGTGTAGATTGCGGCTGATAAAGCAATCGGCACAGCAAATAACATTGCATACATGGCTGCTTTTAATGTTCCGAATGAAATTGGTACTAACGAGAATTTAGATTCAAAGTCATCACTGGCAGATGTTGATTGCCAAATATAACCTGGCTCAGGGTAACCTTCATACCACACTTCTTGCCATAATGCAGACCAGGTAACTTCAGGATGCTCATTATGAATTTCAACAACGGTTAGCTTGTTATCTGCCAAAATAAGTGCCGCATTTGAACGTGGCGCTATTGCAAAGTTTTCAATCGGCCCTTCACTTACTTTACCTTGCCATAACTTTGCTTCACTGGTGGTGTAATACACACCTAACTCACCATTTGAACTGGTAGTAAAAAATGTACGACGATAAAATTCAGTAAAAATATCCAGCTTGCTTTGTTTTGATGTTTCAAAGGCACGAATTTTTTGATATTCACGACCTTCATCTGTATTAATTTCAAACCACTGAGATACTTCACCATTATCATTTGCTAGCATCAACGAGTTAGCACCTGCGAGCAACTGAGCTGAAACAAGATTGGCATTTTCTTCATTGGCTGCCAGCATTTGAATCAGTTCGACTTCACTGGGGTCACGCGTATCATAAACATAAATTTGATTAGCTGAACGTACAAATGTACGCGTAGTGTCAGGCGACATAAGCAGTTGATCAACACGACCATCGACATCGAGTTCGGTGCGCTCAACGACCCACTCAACTTCACCGCTGAACATGTTTTCTTCAGCCAAAAAACTACTAAATACAACACGCTTATCGGCTGTTTGCGCAACTACTGCCGTTTTTTCTTCGTAATGGCTAAATGCAAACTGCGTTAATGCAGCGCCTTCATCATCTACAACTAAAGGTGTTTCACCAAGAGGATAATCCAAGCGAGGTGTTAGCTTGCGAGTATTATTTGGAAAAGTAACTAAAAACTTTGGTGCCACGATCATCACCGCACCGTTTTTTAGTCCATAAGCATAAAGCCCTTGAAAAGGGGCGCTTTTTGCAAAACTGCTTACTCCACCGTCAAGTGTAACGGGCAAGCTTGCCAACTTTTTACCAAAGGTCGCTTTTTCTACACTATGAAAATCGACATTGCCCTGCTTACCAAGCAAAAAAGCAACTTCGGTTTGCTCTTCAACACCTAAGCCAACAATTTGCTCAGCATTACTTAAAGTAAAGCTGTTACGCGTTTCTACTTTTGCAGATTCAAAAATAGGCTGTACTACATAAAGTAGATAGAAAAAGATCAATAGCAACGCTATTAACACCATTATTCCACCGGCTGTAATACTAAATTGGGCAAACCGATCTTTAAATAGACGGCTTCTATCCGTATTAAAAGACGGTTTATTCGGATTGGAAGTCATCAAAACACCTTTAAATCTTAACGTTGCGAATAGTGTATTTCACCAAGATGACAGTAATGTTACAAACGTCATAATAGCGTTATTTTGTTTTAAGGAAGCTATCTGTATGAAAAAAATTCAACTTAATAAATTATCATTAAGAAACAGCAATTTACCCAATAAAGGTAATAACGCTAGTACTATATTACTGTTTTTTAATTAATGAAAGCGCAAAAAAATTGGACAAACTCTAGGTCCGAGTCAATACTCAATTCGGTTCATTTTTAAATATAATAATCATTCAACTATTCTCATGCCTGAGCATTTATCACTTAATTACGGCATTTTAAGGGATTTACTTTATGAAGCAATTAGTTATAACTATTTTAGGGCAAGATCGTCCCGGACTTGTCGAAGACATATCATCCACTGTTTTAAACCACCACGGTAACTGGTTAAGCAGTAATTTAAGTCATTTAGCAGGGCATTTTGCCGGCATTTTAGAAGTGACAGTACCTGAAGAACATTTACAAGAATTACAAGATTCATTACATGCACTTCCTAAATTAGAAGTACGCATTGAAACGGGGAATGATGACACAACAGATAACAGTGCCGCCAAGCTTAATTTCGTTATCACTGGTAATGATCGCCCTGGTATTGTGCAAGAGCTTGCTAGTGTTATTCGCCACAAGGGCGCAAACATCACTCACTTAAACTCTAAACAACAAAGCGCCCCAAACTGGGGAGTGCCTATTTTTAGTGCCGTCGCAACAGTCTCTTTACCTGCTGGTATGAACAAAGATGAAGTTGTAGCTGCGCTTGAAGCGATAACCGCCGATTTAATTGTTGATATTGAAGATGTATAAATAATTTTTAAAAATCAGTAATTAACACAGACAAACATGTCACAAAAATGACATGTTTGTCATTATACTGTCATCTTTATGTTCTATATTTTATTCTGCTGCTATCAAAGGAATAGAACATGAACGCCTGCACTGAGTTGCCTCAAACAATTAGTTATTTTGCTCCAGAATTAAGTTGGTTGTCATTTAATGAACGTGTATTGCAAGAAGCCAAAGACAAAAGCAATCCAATTATTGAACGGATGCGTTTTTTAGGTATTTTTTCGAATAACCTTGATGAGTTTTTCAGGGTAAGAGTTGCAGATGTAAAGCGTCGTATTTTACTAAATAAACTACCTGATACAAATTTTGATGAAGATGAGATCCTACTCACCCAAATACAACAAAAAGTACTGCAGTTAGGTCAAAAATTTAATCTTATTCACCAGCAAATTCTTCATGATTTAAACAGCCATAACATTCATGTTCAGCGTCCTGAAAAACTTAGTGATTTTCACATTGATTGGCTTAAAAATTTTTTTAATGACAATGTTTTGCAGCACATATCGCCCATTATGTTGGATGAAAACAAAGATTACTCTGATCATATAAACGATACTATGACTTACTTATTTGTAGAGATGCTTAACGACAAACGCCACTACGCGATGCTCGAAGTGCCTACTGATAGAGTGCCACGTTTCGTTATTTTACCTTCTGAAAAAACCCGTCGTCACAAGACTATCGTGATGCTAGATGACATTATTTTGTTTTTTTTAAGTGATGTATTTAGCAGTTTCTTTAGCTTTACTCAAATCCATGGTCACTCAATAAAGCTCACACGAGACGCAGAATACAACTTAGATGATGAGCTTGAAGAAGGCATTTTAGATAAAATGTCTAAAGGTTTAAAACAGCGTATTTACGCTGAACCTGTGCGCTTAGTTTACGATCAAGCGATGCCTGAACCTATGCTAAAAGTAATGAAAAAACGCTTAGGGGTCACCCACCATGATGCACTTATCCCAGGCGGACGTTATCGTAACTTTAGAGATTTTATCGGCTTTCCTAATATTGGTCGTCAATACTTAGAGAACAAATCACTCCCCGCGCTGCAATGCACAGCTTTTAATAATCATGCCAGTGTATTTGATGCAATTAGCCAACAAGATATTTTACTTTATTATCCATATCATACTTTTAACCATTTACTTGAATATGTTCGCCAAGCTGCTTTTGATCCAAAAGTAACGCAAATTAAGGTAAATATTTATCGTGTTGCGAGTAAATCTCGGCTTATTTCATCACTGATCAATGCCGCTAAAAATGGTAAAAAAGTCACTGTAATGGTGGAGCTAAAAGCCCGCTTTGATGAGCAAAACAACATCGAGTGGGCAAAAATACTCAGTAGTGCAGGCATTAAAGTTATATTTGGGATCCCTGCACTCAAAGTTCACAGTAAGCTGTGTATCATTCATCGTCGTGAGAAAGGCCAAATAGTAAAGTATGCACATATAGGCACTGGTAATTTTCACGAAAAAACAGCAAAAATATATACCGACTTTAGCCTATTCACTAAACATACAGGCATCTGTGATGAAAGTGATAGCGTATTTAAATTTATAGAAAGCAGCTACAAGCCGTTCACCTTTGAACACTTAATGATTTCACCCGTTAACGCCCGTGACGTACTTTTAAATTTAATTCAGCAAGAGATCACGCATGTTGAAAATGGCCACAGTGGTAAAATCACAGTAAAAATAAACAACCTAGTGGATAAAGCGCTAGTTGATAGCCTTTATTTAGCAGCCAGAAAAGGCGTTAAAATCCGTATTATTGTCCGCGGTATGTGCTCATTAGTTCCTGGGCTCAATAACTTTAGCGATAACATCCGTATTATTAGTATTGTTGATCGCTTTTTAGAGCATCCACGCGTTATGATTTTTGGTAACAATGGTGATGAAAAAGTCTATATTTCATCTGCTGATTGGATGACCCGTAACCTTGACCATCGTGTTGAAGTGGGCGTTCCCATTTACGATGAGCAACTAAAACGACTTATTGTAGATATTATTGAGCTACAATTTAAAGATCGCACCAAAGCGCGCATTATCGATAGTGAGCAAAAAAATAATTATGTGAGGCGTGGCAATCGTAAAAAAATACGCTCACAAATTGCTATTTATGATCACTTAAAAAAATGGGAAGGCAATTACAATAATGAATAATTATCCCTCAATTGCTGCGGTTGACTTAGGATCAAACAGCTTTCATTTAGTCGTAGCAAGAGAAGTGGATGGCAATCTACAAATTTTGCATAAAGAAAAACAACGCGTATATTTAGCTGATGGCTTAGACGACAAAAATCAATTAAGCCAAACTGCGATTGATAGAGCACTGGCGATACTGAAGCAGTTTGCAACAACGCTACAAGACTTCCCTGCCAGCAATGTAAAAATTGCTGCAACCTACACATTAAGACGCGCTAAAAACATTAACTCGTTTTTAACTCAAGCAAGTACTGTTTTTCCCTATCATATTGATGTGATATCAGGGCAAGAAGAAGCACGTTTAATCTATCAAGGCGTTGCCCATTACATTCATCACGATGAAAACCGCTTAGTGATTGATATTGGTGGCGGTAGTACAGAGCTCATTATTGGCAAACACTTTAAACATAAGCTGCTAACAAGTCGTAATATGGGCTGCGTAAGTTATACAAAACAATTTTTTGCCGATGGTATTATTAACGATAAACGCTTTAGCAAAGCACAAATAAAAGCAGAGCAAGAACTTGAAGTTATTTTTGCCACTTATATTAGCGCTGGCTGGCAATCAGTAGTTGGCACGTCAGGCACAATAAAGTCAATTTTAGCGATGATCAGCACAAATGATCCCGAGCAAAAACATATCACTTTAGAGCGGTTGCTCGAACTTAAAACCCAGTTCATTGCGGCAAAGACTGTTGATAACCTACTGATTGAAGGTTTAAGCCCAGAGCGCCAAGTGAGTATCTGTGGTGGTTTAGCCATTTTAATCGCAATCTTTGAGCTGTTTAATATTACTGAGATGAACTACAGTGACTTTTCGCTACGCGAAGGCCTACTTCATGAGATGCAACAAAAGCTGGCACTCAAAGATATACGCACCAATACCATTACTAATTTAAGCGAAAGAAATACAATAGATAAAGTACACGCACAACGTGTAGCTAATACCGCTGATTGGTTATTCTTGCAAGTGCAAAAAGAGTGGCAATTAGATTCATTAGATAATCATCAATTGCTCCTGTGGGCAGCGCAATTACATGAGATAGGTTTAGGTATTAACTCATCAGGTTTACATAAACACAGCGCATATGTAGTTGAAAACAGCCAACTACCGGGGTTTACTCAACAGCAACAAACGCTATTAAGCTGCATGATACGTTTTTACCGTAAAAAAATTCGCTTAGAAGAATTTCCTACTTTACTTTCGGTGCCGCACTTTCAAATATTACAATTAATTGTATTACTGAGATTGGCCATATTATTGAACCAAAAGCGCCTTAATGATCAATATCAAGACCTAGCGGTTTCAGTAAAAGGCAACAGCATGCTTTTGCAGTTTCCACTAGGTTGGCTCAATGAACAAACCCTGCTGCATGCCGATTTACAACAAGAGCAAAGGTACTTGAAAAAGGTGGGTTTTTTAATCGACTTTGTATGATTTACAGACGTAGCTAAATTTGGATAGCCTTAGCTATCTAAATTTAAACGACAATTCGTCACATGGTTACATATCCATATGGCGATTAGAACTTTGTATCATCTGCTTTAAACTTTGCTGCTCAAGCTCTAGCAATTGTGCTAGCTTCTCTTTGCCAGCTGGTGTTTCTGCACGACTAAGTAAGTACTCATAAAGGTTAATTACCTTTTGGTGTTGATCTGATAAATAACCTTGCATCACTTGCTCATCAACACGCGTATTACGGTTTAAATCAGTAAAATTAATCAGCTCAGGATTCTCAACAAAGTACTCATAGCAATACGTGTCTAGTGTATTGATTTCAGTGATGGCCTTAAAACCCACTAAATCTTCAGCTAGCTTTTTTTCGTACTCTACAAAATAGTCTGCGAGCATACGGTTATGCTCTGCTAAATCATCTTTTAAACTAAAAAAATTGGCAGCCATTTGCGTGTGAAAGAGTACAGTCCAATCGTACACTTCGTGTATTGTTTTAACTTGCATGTGCATTCCTTACTCATTTAATTTAAGTTAACGAATGCGTAAAACGTGCCACATAAAAAAGTGATTAAGATCAACAGTAAAGGTAATTATGGTGCAACTTATACTTTTCTTTTTAGTATAAGTTACACAAAAAATGTAAAGTTTATAGGCCTCGCTTTCTCCACAATAAATACACGGCGGGTAACACTAATAAGGTCAGAACTATCGCGCTGAACATGCCGCCGACCATGGGTGCTGCAATGCGGCTCATTACTTCACTACCAGTGCCGGTGCCATAAAGCACGGGCAGTAAACCAATTATAATAGTCGCGACTGTCATCATCACTGGGCGTACTCGCAGGCCAGCGCCTTCGACAATGGCTTGTTTAAGCTCTACAAAATTAAGCGTAGTACCTGCTTGTTGTGCTTGGGCGCACTTTTCATTGTAGGCTTGGTTTAAGTACACCAGCATAATGACGCCTATTTCCACCGCGACACCGGCAAGGGCAATAAAACCAACCCCCACGGCGACCGAGAAGTTAAACCCCTCTAAGTACATGAGCCAGATCCCGCCTATCATCACCAGCGGTAACGTGGCCATTATAATTGCCACTTCAACAAAGCTTCTAAAATTGAGATACAACAACACAATTATAATCGCTAAGGTTAGTGGTAATACATAGGCGAGCTTTTCTTTGGCACGCTCCATGTATTCATATTGCCCTGCCCACGTTATTGAATAACCTGCAGGTAGCACTAGCTTTTCGTCAAGCACTTGGCGCGCATTATCGACATAACTGCCAATATCAATGCCATCAATATCAATAAAGCTCCAGCCATTTAAGCGGGCATTTTCACTTTTAATACCCGGTGGGCCATCTTCAATAAATACATCAGCCACATCGGCAAGCGCAATACGCTGCCCTGTAGGGGTAACTATTGGCAATAGCATCAACTCTTCGGGTGAATCACGGTAATCTTGCGGGTAGCGTAGGTTAACTGGGTAACGCTCTTGCCCTTCAACCGTTTCGGTGACATTCATACCACCAATTGCGGTCGCGACCACTTGCTGCACATCGGCAATGTTTAAGCTATAACGAGCGGCTTTTTCACGGTTGATATCAACCTTGATATAACGCCCACCAGCAACACGCTCAGAGTAAACGGAAGCAGTGCCGGGTACATCTTTAAGCAAGACCTCAATCTGTTGGCCAATTTTTTGAATTTCACTCAAATTAGGCCCCGCCACTTTAATACCTACAGGGGTTTTTATGCCTGTTGCTAGCATATCAATACGGGTTTTTATCGGCATCACCCATGCGTTGGTAAGACCTGGAAATTTCACTAAACCATCAAGCTCTTTTTTCAATTTTTCTAAGGTCATGCCTTCGCGCCATTGATCCTTTGGCTTGAGCTGAATAAAAGTTTCAATCATAGTCAGTGGCGCAGGATCGGTAGCGGTTTCTGCGCGTCCTACTTTACCAAACACGGTTAACACCTCGGGCACTGTGGCTATGAGCTTATCTGTTTGCTGTAAAATCTCTCGCGCTTTACCAATCGACAAACCAGGGTAAGTAGTTGGCATATACATTAGATCGCCTTCATCCAGTGGCGGAATAAACTCACTGCCAATTTTGTTCACTGGATAAAAGCCAACAATAGCGACCACTACAGCCAACACCAAGGTCATTTTAGGAAAACGTAAAACGAGATTCAGTAATGGCTTATATCCGTTAACTAATAAGCGATTAACAGGGTTTTTCTGCTCTGAAATCACTTTGCCACGTATAAAATAGCCCATTAATACTGGCACTAAGGTAATTGCTAAACCTGCAGATGCCGCCATGGCATACGTTTTAGTGTACGCAAGCGGGGCAAACATACGCCCTTCTTGCGCCTCTAAAATAAATACTGGCATAAAGCTCACAGTAATAATCATTAAACTAAAAAATAGCGCTGGGCCGACTTCGCTGGCGGCATCGGTGACAACTTGCCAGCGATTTTCATCAGTCAGCGGTGTTTTTTCCATGTGTTTATGCATGTTTTCGATCATGACAATCGCACCATCGGTCATCGCGCCAATGGCAATGGCAATACCGCCGAGCGACATAATATTAGCGTTAATGCCTTGCCAATACATGATGATAAATGCCGTTAAAATTCCCAGCGGTAAAGTAATAATAGCCACCAAGGATGAGCGCACATGAAACAAAAACACGATGCAGATCAGTGCGACCACCACTAACTCTTCAAGTAGTTTGCTGGTTAGGTTATCCACTGCGCTTTTAATTAAATTAGAGCGGTCATACACAGGCACTATTTCAACGCCTTCAGGTAGACCTTTTTTGAGTGATTCGAGCTTTTCTTTAACCAGCTCTATGGTTTTTTGTGCGTTTTCGCCATAGCGCATCACCACGACACCACCTGCAACTTCACCTTCTCCGTTTAGTTCAGCAATGCCGCGGCGCATTTGTGGGCCAAGGCGAATATCGGCTACATCGCGTAATTGCAGCGGTGTGCCGTTGGCGTTCACCCCCAGCGGAATGGCCTCTAAATCAGCCACACTTTTTATATAACCGGTGCTGGTTACCATGTATTCGGCTTCGGCCATTTCCACTACCGAAGCGCCCATTTCTTGGTTACCTTGCTTAATGGCCGTTTGAATTAAGCTCAGTGGAATACCGTAAGCACGCAGTTTATCTGGCTCTACATTGACTTGATATTGTTTCACCATGCCGCCAACGGAGGCGACTTCTGACACTCCTGGCACAGTTTGTAATTCAAACTTTAAAAACCAATCTTGTAAGCTACGTAATTGGCTAATATCGTGCTGATTGGTTTTATCCACCAGCGCATATAAATAGATCCAACCTACACCGGTGGCATCTGGGCCAAGCTCCGCGGTTGCAGTGTCGGGCAAACGGCTAGCGACTTGGCTTAAATACTCTTGTACTCGACTACGCGCCCAATAAAGATCCGTTTTTTCATCAAAGATGACATACACGTAGGAGTCACCAAAAAATGAAAAACCACGGACCGTTTGTGCCCCGGGCACTGAGAGCATCGCGGTGGTAAGCGGAAAAGTAACTTGATCTTGCACCACTTGCGGCGCTTGCCCAGGATATGACGTTTTAACTATCACCTGCACATCAGATAAGTCCGGCAAGGCATCTATAGGGGTATTTTTAACGGCAAATAAACCGCCACCAATTAGTATTGCAGTTAGTAACAATACAAAAAAGCGATTAGTCACAGACCAACGAATAACGGCTGCTATCATAAGGCCTCCTAATGTCCGTTATGCGATGACAGGGTGCTATCGCTATTTGGTTGCATGATTGCTGCAGTCTTGATACGACTGATCACAAACTCACCGTCTTGCAAACTAAAGGTAAACTCCACTTGCTGCTGTGCAGATAAGTCAGTGAGGTCTACATCTGCTGCTAACATAAAATCTAATGTGGCAGCTTCGCGGTTCCATTTTACAATCTCACCACGGCTAATATTGGCGGTACGCGTTGTTTTATCAATATGGTTGATAGTACCGATTACGGTTGCCGTATTCGCAGGCTCGACCATCACATGTGTTGAGTCCATAATATGAATACCGCTCAGTAAGTAGCTATCATCAACTTGCTTAGTTAGCTCAAAATGCAGTGTTTGCCCGACTTGTAACGCACTGAAATCAACATCTTCTGTAACTATAAAATCCATAGTCATGCTTGGCCAATCGAGTTCGTCCATTGGTTCATGGCTAATATTCACCATACGGTGATCCGCCATAACGCTGTTAATAACGCCTTTACCCCACACGTGAGTGATAGTGTCTAGCGCTTGCATACGTTTAAAGTCGGAGCTTTTACTTGATTCAGAATCCAATAAAAATTGGGCTGAAGTCACCACGTGATCATCGGCTTTGAGACCCGATAAAATCACTGCGTCATTGTTATCACTACGACCAAGCTCTACCGCCACAGATTTAAAGCGCCCTTCACCTAATGCCAGCACAACACGGTCTTGGTTGCCGGTACGGATCACCGCTTCTTTTGGCACAATAAGCTGCTTGTCACTTGCTTTAGCGTGAATACTCACCTGCGCAAACATATTTGGTTTTAACTGGTGATTTTGGTTATTAAAGCGTAAACGTACCCGCAGTGTGCGATTTTTAGCATCCAGTGTTGGGTAGATATAATCAACGTTACCGCGCCAGCTTTGTCCTGCAATGTAATCTAAGGTCATGGTAACGGGTAAACCTATTTCTATTAGCTGTGCTTGGCGCTCAAATACTTCGGCTTCAACCCATACTTCATCCAACTGAGCTATGCTCATCATTGAAGTACCCGGCTTAACATAAAAACCTTCGCGTACATTGAGCTCATCAACCACCCCACTTTGACGTGCGTAAAAGGTAATGTTTTGCATCACTTTTTTATTAGCTTGTAAGCGCTCAACAAAGCCGTCCGACACATTCAATGCTTTTAAGCGCGCTTTGGCCGCGCGAATAAGCACCGTATTTTTACGATTAACTGCCAGTACAAATTCTTCTTGAGCATTAACTAACTGTGGTGAATATAAAGTATACAGTGGTTCGCCTTGCTTTACTTGAGCACCGGCCGCTTTAACGTAAAGCGTTTCTAACCAACCTTCAACCCGCGGGTGAATATGCACCTGTTGGTCTTGGTTATACTGCACATAGCCCACCGTGTTTACTTCACTTTGCAGTGCCTTAAACTGTACTTTCTCGGTTCTAACCCCCAAGTTATTAATCACCGCAGGAGATATCGTCACTGCGCCAGGACCATCTTGGTTATTACTGCTGCCCTCATCATAAACAGGCACTAAATCCATCCCCATCGGTGAGAGTCCAGGTTCATCACGGCGATAGTTGCTATCCATCGGGGCCACCCAATATAGTGGCTTTTTCTCTGTACTGTTAGCAACATGCTCATTACTGCTCCCCAGCAAAGACAATGCACCAACGGAGACTCCCGCACCTAATAGTGCTGCGATAAGAAGCTTTATATTAGTATTCACTTTGATCTCCTGCGAACTGCTCAGCCATCACAGCAGCATCTTGGCTACTGGCGTAATAATTCAGGCGAGCAATAATAATTTGTTGATCGATTTGGATATTTAACGCATCTATTTTGGCATTGAGCTCACTAATACGCGCGCGCATTACTTCTGAAAAGTCACCATCATCGCGGGTGTAGGCGTTTAATGTGGCTTGCGCTTGTTCTGCCATTTGTGGCAGCAGTTTAGTTTGATAAAGCCCACCGCGCTTAGCTAACCGTGCTAACTGGCTAAACTCTTTAAAGTACATGCCTTTAAGCTTTTGTAGTGCGATCAGCTTTTGTGTTTTTACGGCTTCCGCTATGGCGATAGCCGCATTTACTTGTTGATCTTGACGGTTATCAGTAAATAGCGGTAAATCAACACTCAATCCTACCGAAAACAGATCCGCCCGCGAGTCTCCCATTGGCGTACCATCGCGATACCCATAGCCCATGTTTACCCCAAACTGTGGTTTATAACCTTGTTTGGCAATATCAATTTCAGTTTTTTTAGCGGCTGCCGTTTGGTCAATTGCGACAATTGCAGGATGCGCCATCAGCAGCTGCATTAACTGTGTAAACTCAAGTTGTGCAAAATCGACTAGTGGTATTATGTCACTGCGCTTAGCACTCACAGGCTGAGTTAACATATTGATTGGCAACCATTGTGATAAACGCTTTTTAGCACTTTCAAACTGCTGTTCAAGCATCATTAATTTATCTTCAAGACGGGTTAACTCTAACTGTGCGCGGATAATATCTTGTTGGCGAGTGTTACCTATCGAGCTGGCATAACTTGATTCTGTAATATCAATCAGCTGCGAGAATAATGCTTTATCTTGCTCAATTAAAGCAATGCTTTGCTGCGCACGATACGCATTGAGCCAAGACTCGATCACGATGGTTTTAACCTGTGCGAGTCGGTCAGATCGTAACCATGGATATTGCTGCGCCGATTGCGCTAATGCCTGTTTTTTAAGTGCAAGGCTATCGCCGCGACTAAACATCTGACTTACACCAACCTTTAACTGGGTCATCCCTTCTTGGTCAAACGCAAAGCCATCGGTAGGTAAATTCATTAGCCCGATAGTTAATACTGGATCTGGCAAGGTGCCCGCGACTAAACTTTGCGCTTGTACTGCGGCTTGTTGATATTTACTGGCTGTTAGCCATGGCTCGTTATTAAGCGCATAGCTAAGCGCGTCATCGAGGCTAAGCTCATTGCTATGCGCTGAGATTGTAACTGTTAGCAAAAACGCTAAAAAACTGACTTTAAATATTCTGAAGTGATTCATCACTTACTCCACTAAAATTAAAAAATGATTAAATTTAGAGGCAGAAAAGGTGATTTATGTAAATTTTAGACGCACCTATCCTGCTATTAAGCAGACATAGGAGGACGGTATAACGAACTGGCTATACGATGTTGATTTTGCGGTGTGTAAAGCTGTACTTTTTCGGGGGGAGTTAGCGTAACGCTAAATAGCGCGCTCATACTTAACATTGAATGAGTACTACACGCACTCATCGGGCAGCCACATTCTTGATTAGCCGTTGCGTCATCGTCACAGCAATCCATGTTCATCATACCTGCTGGTATGTCATGGTGCATATCGCTGGTATCGGTGACTTGTGAATGGGTTTGGTTCATATGTGGCATTTCGCAACTCATAGTTACTGACGCAACCGCTTGACCCACTAAAGTGAGTAACAAAACGACGGTCAATATACTAAGGTAAATACGTTGCAAAAAAGTGCCTTTAATAAATGTAAGCTGTAAGCTGTAAGCTGTAAGCTGTAAGCTGTAAGCTGTAAGCTGTAAGTTTATGGTAACTTGTTAGTTAACACAAACGTTTAACTGTTTCTTGGTGCAATTTTTATTAAGTTACTTGCAGCGATGGCAAATAAACAATAACCAGTAAAATACCAAAAACCTGCGCCAAATTCTGCGTGCATGTTGATAAGCTCGCCCATTTGGCCATCAGCATTTCCTGCAAGATACGCAACAATTAAGGCAATCACGAATACATCTACCATGCTCCATTTACTCAGGCTTTGTATCACTTGACCGAGTTTATGCTTGAATTTATTCATCGGTATTAAACAATACACTAATTGCATTAACAGTTTTAAAGTAGGCACTACAATTGAAAATAACGCCACTAGCCCTGCAACTAAATAATTTTTGTTATTCGCAAGTTCGTTAACTGTTCCCCAGATGCTCCGCGTTTTTTTGTAAGCGCTAACTTCACCTTCAAGCTTATCAAGACCAAACATGCTTGATGCCATTGTGAGCATCCTTCTGGTATTTCTGTCGCCTTCATCAGCAAGCATTTCAATACCTGTTTTAGCTAGTTTTGACTTATCAATTTTACCTTCTAGCGTCAGCACTGGCTGAGTGACACCCGGTACAAGCAATGCTAACGCAATTAAAATAGTGGCAATTGGCAATAATAAACGCATAGCTAGTCTTTAAAAATTACTTTGTAATAACGCATCATACCCAAGGCATTATGCTTGTTCAATAATTGAGGCTAAAACTTCATCACCGTATTCACGGGCTACAAACATAGCCTTGTATACAATGTCAATTTCTGAAGCTGGTCTAATGGTTTCTAATAACTTGGTTGCCAATAGCCAGTTATCTTCTTCTACAGCGCGAGTTAATTGTAAAGTCACACCTAACATGCCGTTAAAACACAATAACGCACTAGACAAATCATCACCTAGACAAAACTCTTTTGCTATTGCGCCTAATTCCATGTTTAAAATAGCGTCAAGTACAGACATCAGGCCAACTAAGTAACCTCGCTCTGACATTTCCTTACCGCCAGGCTCAAGCATCAGCAGCATAAAATGGGCTCGTGTTAAACCAAGCTTAGTTAGCTCGCTGGGTTTATCTACCCCTAATTCGCTAAGTGCTAACACCCTTACGAATTGGCGGATTGAATCTTCGCCTAAATAAATAACCGCTTGAGAGATAGAAGTAATCTCTAAATTTTGGTTACCCGAGCGCGCATTAACTAGCTTAAGAATACGTGCAGTTAAACCAACATCTTTGGCAACTCTTTGATGTACTTCATCAAAATCAATATCCGGTCGCGATGTACACCGTAAAAGATCAAACACCGCTAGTTTTGAAGGCTCAACATTGTGGTAAGTGAGCATCTCTGGTCGCGCAAAAAAGAAGCCTTGAAAGTAGTCACAGCCTGCATCTTTTAAAGTCGTAAACTCTTCGTGAGTTTCGATTCTTTCCACAATAATTTTTACATCGGGAAAGCGTCTTTTAAGCTTTTTAAGTTGAATATTCGTTTTAATTATTGGGTTTTCAACTTCTAGCTTTATAAAATCTACCAGCTCTAATAAGGGCTCCCATTTTGCATCACCGTCATAATCATCTAATGCAAACACATAACCATCTTGCTTCAGTGAACGTACCCTTTTAGTAACTTGCTCTATATTGCCAGCTCTTTCAACAATTTCTATTACAGCGCTTTTTGGCTGTAATAGTTTAGGAAAATCATCTAACAAAGCATCCGTTGAAAGATTGATAAATGCACACTGGTTAGCTGTTAATTTATCTATACCAATCAACATCAATGCATTAAAAAATAAGCGACCTGTTGCTTGTCCGTCGGTCGTCCCTACAGGGAAAAAATTATCGCTTGAATCTCGGTACAATAACTCATAAGCAAAAATACTCTTATCAGTATTAAATATTGGCTGTCGTGCTATATATTGAGTGACCATATTTGGTACGTTCGCTGTAATTTGTGTATTCGGCATATTATTTCCTGCTAATAATTTATAGCGACTCATGCCAGCTAAATTGTTCTTTTTGTATTGACTTAGTATAGTGAACTTTTGCAAGCTTGCATTAACTAAACACAATGCTGTGGGTACGAAATTTCAGATTCCTCAACTTTCGTACCCACAACAAAAACACCGTGCACTATAACCATACATTTATCATGGATATGTTCTCATCAGGGCTGAGGTTGGGTATAATAGCGCCATACTTTTTTGTAAAAAATCACAAGAGCTAATGACATGAGCATTGAACAAGCCTTAGTAGAACGTAGCAGTAACCAATGTGAGTTGTGCTCTGCAACTGACAACTTATCTGTATACGAAGTGCCACCTGTTACAGAAACCCATTCAGACAAGTGCATTTATACCTGCCAGACATGTAAAGACCAAGTTGAAAGTAATATCGATATCACTCCAACACATTGGCATTGTCTAAACGATAGTATGTGGAGCCAAGTGCCAGCAGTCCAAGTAGTGGCTTATAGAATGCTATCTCGTTTAGCTGCTGATAATGGCTGGGCACAAGATGCGTTAGATATGATTTATCTTGAAGAAGATACGTTAGCATGGGCCAAAGTAGCACTTGCTGAAGACGATGACATCAAACATGTAGATAGTAATGGCGTAATATTACAAGCGGGCGATACTGTCACGCTAATTAAAGACTTAGACGTGAAAGGCAGCAGCTTAACTGCAAAGCGTGGAACAGCAGTTCGTAATATCGGTTTAACCAGCAACCCTGAGCACATTGAAGGTCGCGTTGACGGTCAACGAATTGTTATTTTAACTAAATTTGTTAAAAAGTAAGTATTATTCATATATCCAGTAAAAGCGCTAAATAGCGCTTTTTATACTTAAAATTAAGCTGCGATTAAGTAGCAAATAACTACACTGTAACCACTATCTACTGACTTAATTTATTTCAAGGAATAAGTCATGCTGTTACATAAACCTCGATCTGTTTTAAAATCAATTACCAACATTAGTATATTAGCTTGCAGCACGTTAATTCTGTCTGGTTGTGTAAATCAGCAGGCTACAAACGCAAGCCATGCAATTAAAAATGAAACTGTCGCAATGCTAACAACACAAGTAACCTATCTTGATCGCAGCATGCTGCGTCCCGGCTCACAATTAACGGTAACTTTAGCCGATGTGTCGAAAATGGATGTAGCTGCCGATATTATCAGTCAACAAACTATTGATATTGCTGGTGCGCCGCCATACACAGTGACACTCCCCTACGACGCAAGCATATTAAACGAACGCAGCCGCTACAGTGTTAGCGCACGTATCGTTAATCAAGATAATTTACTTTATGTAAGCACAACACATAATAACCCGTTTTCACACTCGCAACAGAGTGAACCTCTTACCATTACAGTTTCTAAAGTTGCCGCACAACAACCCGATGTAAGTTTAGTTAACACCTACTTTAAAGCCATTACCTTAAATGGTAAGCCTGTAACTGTTGAAACCAGAGAGCCGTTTATACAATTTAGTAAAGATAACAAAAGCCATGGCTTTTTAGGATGTAATAACTTTACTGGCAGTTATCAAGTCAACCAGCAATCACTCACATTTGGCCCGCAAGCCAGCACTAAAATGATGTGCTTTAAAAGCATGGAACAAGAAAGTGCAATGTCGGCAGTACTAGAGAACACAGCTCTATGGGATATTAATGGCGAATCACTGATTTTAAAAGATCTGCAAGGCAAACAACTTGCAACGTTTAAAGCCATGTATTTTAATTAATTTTGATTTCTCTGAGTATTAAACGCCCAGTTATGCTGGGCGTTTACTTTTATTCTTCGACTAATTGTTCGCTGCGATAAAAACCTGATGAATCACTCAATAAGCTAACTAGCTCAGGTAATACATTATCCATTGTTTGTTTTAACTTCCACGGTGGGTTAATTACGATCATACCTGAGGCTGTCATGCCATGAACCTCGGTATCTTCTTCTGTGGCTAATTCAAATAATTGAATATTACGCATACCTGATGCAATTAAGCCCTCTTCCATGCGCTCAATACGCTCTCTATCTACAACTGGATACCAAATCATATAAGTGCCAGTAGAAAAACGCTGATAAGCCTTCGTTAATGTTTTTACAACGGTGTCGTAATCATCTTTAATTTCATAAGGTGGATCAATTAATACACATGCCCTACGAGATGCTGGCGGCAATAACCCGACTAGGCCTGTAAAGCCGTTTTCACCACGGACACGTATAGAGCGCTTGCCGCTCATATTTTCTTGTAATAATGCCAAGTCTCGTGGATGCAACTCAAAGAACCAACCTTTGTCTTGGCGACGTAAAAAGTGCTCTGCAATTTTTGGTGACCCTGGATAAAACGCTAACGCCTCACTTTCATTAAACGACTTAATCAGATCAATATAATCATTTAACTCTTGATGTTCACTCGTATGTTGATAGAGCTTGGCGATACCATCGAGGTATTCTTGGGTCTTTTGGGCATCTGCCCCAGCCAATTCAAAAAAACCGGCGCCAGAATGCGTATCAATATAATCCAACGGTTTATCTTTAAGAGTTTGGTAACTTAATACCTGAGCAAGTACCAAATGTTTAACAACATCGGCCGGATTACCCGCATGAAATGAGTGTCTGTAACTGAGCATAATTTAATTTCGCTATAAGCTTATTTATAAAACCAGTGAACCATAAACATTATGCATTTGGCAACTGAGCGTGAACCAATTCTGAATGAAATAGCCCGTTAGCTGAATTATCCCTTAACGACGAATAAAAATCAGCTAAAACACACGTAAATACTGGCATATAAAGCAATTTTGCTTTACATTTGCATGACAATAATCACAGTTTTATGAGCGCATTTATGAATAACGAGACCCTTTCTCAATTAGAACAACTGATCGACCAATTAATTAGCCAAAATTCACAACTTCAAACAGAAGTGAATGAACTTAAAGATAAAAACAGTCAGCTGATTGATGAAAATGAAATTCTTCAACTTGAAGCACTTGAAAGCGAAGAAAAACAAAAAGATACCAGCACAACGTTAACAGGCCTACTTGAGAAACTACAAAGCGCTCAACAGGCAAACTAATGTCTGAGCTGCAAAACCAGCGAGTCACCGTTGAGTTGCTTGGTAAAGAGCAGCAATTTGCTTGCCCTGTAGGACAAGAAGACGCTCTAATTGCTGCCGCTAAACATCTTAATGATTTAGTCGAGCAAATGAAGCAACGCTCAACGGTTCGCAATGATCAAAAAGCTTTATTAATGGCTGCTTTGAACATTAGTCACGAACTGCTTGAAGCAAAAGCACAGCAAAGTGCAGAACTACAACAGCACGATCAGCTTGTTGATAAACTAAGTGCATACTTAGGTAGCTCATCAGCCAAATAAAAAGCGCTACTTAGCGCTTTTTTTGTTATTACCAATAAAATAAGCTACTGTAAGCGACCTATTTTATTGATCGATATGACCCATGCTAAGTAGTCCTTTCAAACTAATAACTACATTTAAACTGCTAATTGTTGGGTTACTAATCAGCTTAGCACCTTTCGCCTATAGTGCCGTAACGTGGCAAACAATCAGCCCAAACATTCAATTTTTACAACAGCAACCAAAGCTACGCTTTTATGATTCCAACCAAGTATTAATCCAAGGTAAAGAGTGCGCTTTAATGTTTGATGCCAGCGGCAATTTTGCAGCCGTTGAAGCTACAATTGTAAAACTAAAGTCAACTTTGACGACCCCTCTTTGCTATTTAGTTGCGAGCCATTTTCATGATGATCACTTATTAGGTATGGCCATTTTGCAACACAGTTACCCAAACGCCAAACTCATTGTTCATAAACAGATTGCCCGCGAGTTTGCAAATTTTCAACGTGCCTTTGAAGATAAACTTGATAGTTACGAGCAAAGTATTGAGCTTAGTTATCAACGATTAGCTGAACAACCAGCTTTTTTACAGCCACAATGGAGAAAGAAATTAGAATTAGCCAAACAGCGTCTACTTCGCTGGCGAAAATTTAATTTGCAGCCAAATGCAATGCAAGTCTCTGATTCTCTCACACTCAATTTAGGTGACTACCCTATAACGCTGCACGCCCATCAAGCACATACAAATGGAGATCTGACATTACTAGCAGAACAAGGAACCATCTTACTAGGGGGAGACATTGTAGATTGGCTGCCTTACCCTGGACACGGCAACTTAGTTGAATGGGCAGAACTACTTAAACAATTTAGCAATAACAAACAGATAAAAATAATTTTACCGGGCCATGGAGCGCCCTTAAAAGCAACTGATTTAAGTCAGCCATACAGGTTTTTACAACAAATTATTATGCATGTATCAACCAATCCCAATGTGGAACTTACAACATTACAGCAAAGCTTCCCTGCTGAATTTGCTAAAGATTATCAAATTGATACAACTGCCTATAAAGCTTACCCTTTATTTCTACAAGCTGGACTTAAGCGCGCGAAACAGTCAAAATAGACCCTACACAAGGTTGTGCTAAGCTTATAAAGGGATATTGATTCGGTGGTGTTTATGCGCAGGAATTATTTTTTCATTTTCGTAATAGCAATATTACTCAGCGGCTGTCAGTCTACAAAGCTGCAACCTGCAGCGCCTGATATAGAACAAGCCCCCGTTATTTTTAACCACTTTAAGCCGTCAACAAAAAACGCTATTGCGGTAAGCACGAACGCACAAGCAACACCGCCTACGACCACTATATCGACTGAACTACTGCAACCCAATAAAAAAAATCACACAGTACCGAGTCCGTATAAACCTACAATTGAAAAGTCACACTCACGATCCGCAAGCCCTGATTTATGGCAGCATATTGCTGACAACTTACATATTAAAATCTATCTAAATAGGGCACTCAATAAACGGATTAAATGGTATACCCGCCAACCTAAATATCTACAAATAGTGAACGAGCGAGCTGCTCCTTACTTGTACCATATCGTCAATAAAGTAGAACAACGTAAGCTGCCGATGGAACTGGCATTATTACCTTTTGTTGAGAGTGACTTTCGCCCAACGATCAGTTCCTCTGCTCAAGCTGTTGGGGTATGGCAGTTAGTCGCAGCCACTGCGCATCATTTTGGTATTAAGTCAGATCAATGGTATGACGGCCGTCAAGATGTACTGGCTTCAACAGATGCTGCTCTGGCGTATTTAGAATATTTATATAAACGTTTTGATGGTAACTGGATGCATGCACTCGCGGCTTATAATAGTGGCGAAGGTCGAGTACAACGCGCAATTGCTAATAATAAAAAACGTGGTAAAAGCACCGACTATTGGTCTCTCAAACTCCCTAAAGAAACGTCAGATTACGTACCTAAGCTCTTAGCATTAAGCTATTTAGTGCAAAACCCTAAGCTAGGCTTAATACGCCCTAAGCTTAAGAATAAAGCCCAAACTACTGAGTTTAATGTAGGTCAACAGTTTGATTTTTCTGTTATTGCTAATCTATCAGGTGTAGGGCGCAGCCAATTGCATAAACTCAACCCTGGTTATTTAAAAAATCAAAGTTCACCAAATGGGCCTCATACATTACTCCTTCCCTTGCAACAGCAAGCATTGCTAAGCAGTCAGTTCTTCAAGAGTAACTTTACTGGGGAGTACTTTGTTAAGAAAAACGATACCTTATACGGCATCGCTAAAAAGTTTGATATGCCCGTTAAAAAGCTAAAAATGTTAAATAATAAAAAGACCAACCTCATTGGTATTGGCGAACGCCTACTCACAGGACAGCCAAAAACAATGCCAGGCTCACTGACAATTGACTATAAAATCAGTCCTTATTTAGATGATACCCAAGTAGCCACTGCAACCATTACTGTTAATTACCAAGTCAAGCCTGGGGATACAATTTGGGATATCAGTCAACTTTATGATGTCTCGCATAAAGACCTCGCACAGTGGAATAAACTCAGTGCCTCTAGCATCTTAAAACCGGGTATAACGCTCGTATTACACTTGCCACAAGCAATAAAGCCGATCTCCCAATTACAAAATGATGGCTTATTGTTAGGATTAGAGAAAACCTTAAAACAACCACACTAACCAGCAGTTTCACATCATCCGTATTTAGCGTAAAATTAGCGTTTCATTCAGTAAATATTAAAGAGATTGGCATGCAAATCAGCAAAAACTCAGCGGTTGAGTTTCACTACACATTAAGTGAAGCCGGTGAACAAATAGAAACAAGCACTGGCAATGAACCATTAACATACATTCATGGCCTTGAAGGCATGCTTCCAGGTTTAGAAACAGCCCTTGAAGGCAAAGCCGCTGGTGATAGCTTCAGTGTTACTCTTGAGCCAAGCGAATCTTATGGTGAGCGTGTTGATGATCTAATCCAACGTATTCCACTTAAGCACCTCCAAGGTGACACCAAAGTGTGGAAAGCTGGCATGACTGCAATGGTTAGCTCTAACCAAGGTCGTCATCAAGTAACGATTGTTAAAGTAGGTCGTTTTAATGCTGACTGTGATTTAAACCACCCTTTTGCTGGTAAAACACTGACTTTTGATGTGCAAGTATTAAGCGTACGTGAAGCTACAAGTGAAGAAGTATCACACGGTCACGTTCACAGCGAAGGCGGTTGTGGTCACAACCACTAGGGAAATTCTATGTCAAAGGTTGCAATCGTTACAGGCGGTAGTAAAGGCATAGGCCAAGCTATTGTTGCACGTTTTATAAAAAATGGTTATCAGGTTCACAACCTTGATCTCGAACATTCAGATTTAGGTACTTGGCACCGCTGTGATGTCAGTAATGTAAATACGGTTAAAAGCGTTATTACTGACATTGCTAGCACAACTAAGCACATTGATATATTGGTATCTAATGCTGGCCGCCATTTAAGTGCAACCATTGAAAACACGGATGAAGCAACCTTCGACAGTTTGTTTGCGCTTAATGTAAAAGGTGCGTACGCAGCAATTCAAAGCGTATTACCAAGTATGAAAACGCAAAAAAATGGGGCGATTATTTTAATTGCCTCAGATCAAGCCATCATAGCTAAAACAAACTCGTTTGCGTATAACCTCACCAAACATGCGTTAGCGTCAATGGCAAAAACAACCGCGCTTGATTACGCCCAGTTTAATATTCGTGCTAATGCTGTATGCCCCGGCACCATTGAAACCCCCTTATTTCATAATGCGATTGATGCTTACTGTGCTCGCAGTGGCGCAGATAAAGCCAGCATAGTTGCCGAAGAAGGTGCTTTGCAACCGCTAGGTAGGCTGGGTCGAGCAGATGAAGTCGCCGCGTTAGTCAATTTTTTAGCCAGCGATGAGGCCTGTTTTATTACTGGCAGCTTACAAACTATCGATGGCGGTTATACCGCACAATGAGCGAACGTATTATTGACCCTCACGTGCATTTTTTTAATTTGCTAGATGGGCAATATGAGTGGCTACAAGGAAGTAATCCGCCCTCTTGGCCAAATTTAGAGACTATTAAACGCCCTATTAATGCTGCACAACTACAACAAACGAGTCCATTTGAAATCATAGGGCTGGTGCATATTGAAGCAGGGTTTGATAATAAAAACCCAATTAATGAGCTAAACTGGCTGGCGCAGCATCTGCACGGGGAAAACTATAAAGCAGTAGGTTTTGCTTGCATTGATAGTCCACCTGAGGACTTTAATAATGCGATAAACGCTTTATCACATTCAAGTTTGGTGGGGATTAGAGACATAACCGAAGGTGCGGATGCAACTCGGTTAACTCACCCTAATTGCCTTGATAATTTAACGCTTTTGAATGATTGCCAACTAATGTTTGAAGCACAGTTTAATGTTGAAAACTTAGCTATCACCGAGCAATTAATTAAGTACTGCCAACAACTCCCAAACTTGCACGTAGTCATAAACCATGCTGGTTTGCCGAATAACCTCTCTCTATGGCAAGAGGGAATTCGTCGACTCGCTCACATACCCAACTGCACGATTAAATTCTCAGGCTTTGAGCTATTTACAGCTATACTGCAAGCTCAGCAACAAGCGTGTTTTGACTTTATTCTTCAATGCTTTGGTCAACAGCGCGTGATGTTTGCTAGTAATTTTCCCGTATGCCAAATCAATTCAAGCTATCAACAGCGCTGGTTAAGTCATTTTACGCTTTGCAAAACCCACAGCTTATGGCAACAATTAAGCTATAAAAACGCGCGTCACTGCTATCAACTTTAATTAAAAACCGCTATATTCAGCTTATTGTTGTATAAAAACAGAACGCTTTTATGACTACTTCATCTAAAAACAAACTTATACTAGGCCTTTTTAACGTTACTTTTTTGGCCGTACTGACTGGTTGCGGTGGTGGCAGTACCATGACCGATAGTGACGGCAGTACTGGTAACACAATTAGCTGGACTCAAGGTGTCTTTCAGCCATCAGGTAATTTTGATAAACAATGCCAAGCATTGAATCAAAAGCATTTTCTTCGCTCATGGAGTAACGAAACTTACCTATGGTATGACGAAATAATAGACCGAGATCCTGCACTAACAGCAAGTGTGAGTGACTATTTCTCCTTATTAAAAACAGAACAAAAAACTGACTCTGGTGCCAACAAAGATAACTTTCATTCCAGCCTTTCTACCGCCGAGTGGGAAGCACAAAGTCAATCAGGTATCACGTTTGGTTATGGCTTTAAAGTGAAGCTATTTAGCTCAAGTGCCCCTCGAAAAGGCCTGATCAGCTATACTGAAGCGAACTCTCCCGCCAGTAATCAAAATCTTCGCCGAGGGTTTGAAATTTTAGAAGTCAATGGTGTCGATTTTATTAACGCGACCAGCCAAGCTGACGTAGATACTCTTAATGCTGGTTTATATCCAAAACAAACTGGTGTGAGCACCACTTTTTTGTTCAAAGATATCAATAATCAACAAACGCGTGAAGTAACGCTAATCTCACAAAGCATTGCATCGCAACCAGTCACTAATGTAAAAACCTTTGAAAATGACTCGGTGGGTTATTTTCAATTTAATAGCCACAACGCGATTGCAGAAAAGCCACTTTTTGATGCTTTTAATTCTCTAAAAGCAAGTAACGTAACTGATCTCATCATTGATATGCGTTACAACGGGGGGGGCTTTCTACAAATGGCGAGCCAAATAGGCTACATGATCGCTGGAGCCGCCAATACAAATAACAAAATATTTGAACGCACTATTTTTAACGACAAACACCCAACTATAAACCCTGTTACTGCTAAGCCTTTAGCACCCGTTATGTTTATTGACGAGTTTATCGGCTTTGCTGAGAATCCAGCGGTAAGTCCCGGCACGCCTTTACCGAGTCTTAATTTAAAACGGGTTTATGTATTAACTACCAGTAGCACTTGCTCAGCCAGTGAAGCGATTATTAATGGCTTACAAGGAGCTGATATAGAAGTAATTCAAATTGGTTCAGGTACTTGCGGTAAACCTTACGGTTTTTATCCTACCGATAACTGCGATACAACCTATTTCAGTATTCAATTTACAGGAGAAAATAATAAAGGGTTTGGTGAATATTCAGATGGTTTTGCTCCGCAAAATACAGTAGATAATGAGCGCTTACCTGTGCGCATAGCGGGCTGTGCAGTGGCTGATGACTTTAGTTACCAACTAGGCGATCCAAATGAAGCCTTACTTAAAACAGCTTTAAGCTATCGAAGTAATGGTAGCTGCCCTGTCGCTACCTCAACTGCCAGTATACAAGGCTTTGCACCATCAAGCGTTAGCGATACACCTGACGTATTTGATAATCGTGCTACCACATTAATTGAAACCAATAAGGTTTTACCCTCAAATTAGGTCGCTAATTGAGGGTATTAAAGAGGTTAAGTAATGCTATTTAATAAACGACTATTACCAGCTTTATCTATATTTCTACTTGCCGGTTGTGCTTTTTATGCAGATAAACCCACGCCCAAACTACAGCACGCACTATTAATAAAGCCACAAAGTGAGCTAATAGCGCAAGGTATGGCAAGGCTAATGCGCAGTAATCCTATCGCCGTGGCGGATGATGTATTTATGCAGCAAAGTGTAATGGTTGTTGATAATGTAAATAAAAGCGATGGGATGGGTAACCCAATTATGGGGAAGCAACTTAACATGCCCGATCGATTTGAGTTGCTGATCAAAAATAACACATGCTTTTTGCGCCACCTTGATAGCAAAGCAACTGAACCTTTACCCAAAGTACAATGCAAAGTGAATGGTTTTCACTCAGGTTAAACATAAAAAAGCCCGAACGGGCTTTTTCTTCAAATCATGTAAAGAACAGCTTATTTAATTTCAACACGCTGTGAACGCATTACAATCTCATCATTTAGCTCAATACCAATACCAGGCTCTTCAGATACTTCAAAGAAACCATTTTTAGGCTGTGGATCTTGTAAGCATAATTCACGATTCCACTTTTTAATTGCATACGTATGATGCTCATGAATCAAGAAATTTGGAATCGCCGTTTCTAAATGTAACGACGCAGCAGTTGCCACAGGGCCACCACATACGTGAGCTTGAATGCGCACATCAAAGATATCAGCATAGTCACATACTTTTTTAGTTTCAGTAAAACCACCACATAAACCAATATCCGGCTGAAGTACATTAATGCTCTGATCTTCTAAATATGGACGCACACCCCAACGGTTATATAAACGCTCGCCACCAGCAATAGGTACTGCCACTTTATCAGCTACTTTTGCGTGTAAAGAATGATTTAAGTAGTTAACCGGCTCTTCATAAAACATACAATCAAATTCTTTGGCAATTTCACCAATTTGAATTGCCGAGGTTACACCCGGTAAGCTGTGGCATTCAAAAATGATGTCGACTTCATCGCCTACCGCTTCACGAATTGCTTGCATACGCGCACGGTACAGCTTCATTTCAGCGCGTGAAATGATATTGGTACGGTCGTAATACGTATTACCATCTTTATCATATTGGATAGGGTCAACTTTTACTGCGTCATACCCTTGTGCCACGGCTTTTAATGCCGCTTCTGCGTACTCTTGTGGATGTACTAACGCTTTAAATTCTGTATCCCAATCGAACTGTAACTGCGATGCATAAGTACGCAGCTTATCGTTTACTTTGCCGCCTAATAACTGGTACACAGGTAAACCTAACGCTTTTCCTTTAATGTCCCATAAGGCTGTATCAATCGCGCTCATCGCTGCATACACCACTGGCCCACCACCTAAACCCCAAAAGCTTTCACGCAGCATACGCGACCATAACTTTTCGGTTTGAAATGGGTCATGACCAATTAAGAAGGCATCTGCCATCTCTTTGATCATGGCCGCCGCCGCACTGTGACCTAAGTCATAAGCAAGGCCAGCCTCTCCAACACCACTAATACCTTCATCAGTATGAATACGAACGAATACTGGCGTCCATGCAGGTCTATCTGGGCAATGGATATCGAATACTTCAACGCGATTAACTTTCATGAAAATTCCTTATTAACCAAACTTAGGTTATTTTGCAAAACTAGGATCAAGACGATAGGCCTTGCGTAACATCGCAGGCCAAGCAAGTTGCCCACCAGTGCTACCACTGTGTACAACATTCGCTTGATTATAAATATTATCGATTATGACTTGTGGCACAGGTGTAACTGCTTGGCCGCTCGCTTGTAATGCAAGCTGTATTTCACACGCACGCTGTAAATCGTAAAAACGCATAAAAGCATCACCGACTGTTGGACCAACAGTTAAGCCACCATGATTAACCAATAACATATGGTTGGTATCGCCTAAATCATCTTGTAAGCGCTTTTTCTCGTCATTATTGACCGCTAAGCCTTCATAACCATGATAGGACAACGATGGTAATGAAAACATTGAATACTGGCTCAAAGGCAATAAACCATTTTTTTGAGTTGCGACTGCAATCGTTTCTTTTGTGTGTAAGTGAATAACACAATGCGCATCATCGCGAACTTCATGAATAGCGCTATGGATAGTAAAACCTGCAGGATTGATTGCAAACGGCGTATCATCCAAAATATTGCCGTCTAAATCTACTTTTACTAAGTTAGACGCCGTCACTTCATCAAACGTTAAACCAAACGCATTTACTAAATAATAGTCCGTCCCCGGCAAGCGCGCTGATAAATGCGTGTAAATCAAATCACCCCAACGAAAGTGTTCAACTAACCTATAGCAGGCAGCTAAATCAACACGTAACTGCCACTCTTGGGCAGAAACTTTATTCTTTAAATCAAGTTGAGGTAATTCAAACATTTTAATACCTTATTCAAACGTGAAAAACACGAAGTAGATGGATAGAAGTCTAAAGTAGTGCGGGAGGATGATCAATCTCTTTTAAAACAAAACAGCCACACCAAAATGGCGTGGCTATTTATAAAATAACTTAAAAAGTAGTTAGCTTAGAAAGTATTATTTTACTTTTGATAAATAGTCAGCAATCGCCGCTAGCTCTTCATCAGTTACAGTTGCAACCATTGCTTTCATTGCTATGCTCATACCATTTGCACGAGCACCAGATTTAATATCTTTCATTTGCGCGAGTAGATACTCTTTATTTTGACCATTTAGCTTAGGGTACATTGCCATGATCGGTGATTTACCTTCAGCGCCGTGACATGTTTGACAGTTTTTAGCTGTATAAAGCGCTGCACCATCAGCAGCCATTGATGAAAATGAAACACTTGCTGCCATTGCAAGGCCAGCTCCTAAGAGTAATTTTTTTATCTTGCTCATTGTATTTTCTCTTCTTTATGACGGTTTATAAATCTATTCACTTAATTGTAGACTATGCTCAATGTCATGCTAACTTTGTACGTAATTTATACACGCAAAAGATCACATAACATTGTCAAAAATAACAAGTCTTTTAATTACCAAACAAGGTCATCTGGGACTTCAAAGTCAGCATATGGATCATCTACATCTTTCCCTTTATCTTCAGGTTCAACATGGAAAACAATATACTTTTCATCGACTTCAGCGACTTTACGAGCAGGCTCATCTTCCAATACAAAAAATTGCCCTTCTAAAACACAAATAGCTAGACGCCCACCGGATAGTGCTTTTTGAGTCTTTTCGTTTACGTCCAGCTCTTTTACTTTATTTTCGTAAGTAAAATTAAAAGTACGTTCGCCACGAATCGTATCTTGATTATGGTGCTCTAATATTTGCTTAACGCGAGCAACTTCTCCGCGCTGCTTTAACTCACCTTGACGAGCTTGATTTAGCTCTTCTGCTTTTTTTTGCTGTTCTAATTTTGTTTGCTGAATATGCTTTTGCAGATCACTAGGGTTACTAGTCGCCCCTTTTTTTGGCTTTTTCTGTTGCTTACGTTTTTCACTTTTTGCAACTTTCGCTTTATGTGATGTAGTTAATCCTGCTTGTAGCAATTGGTCTTGTAATGAACCCATAGCTTTGTTCCATTAAAAACTGATATTAAGATTATTTTAATCTTCAATGCGCATAAATCATAGTGTTATGACCATTAATCTAGCAAAGTGTAGTAATTGATAACCTGACTTAGCGCAATGAATGATGATTTTAAAGAAAAAACACTTAACTTAATTGAATTTAATATCAATCAGGTTAAGCTACAATTTTTATAGTCGGAGCAACAAATGCGTTTAAGTCATTTATTAATTTGCTCACTGCTTATCTTTTTTGTGCTCTATGCCCCGCAGCCATTATTGAGTCTATTCGCGGATCAATTTGCTGTTAGCCCCGCAATTGCAGGCAGCTTAATGACTGCCACTATGATCCCACTGGCCATTGCGCCGCTAATATACGGCCTACTCCTTGCTAAACGTAACCCTCTAACAATTTTGCGCTATGCAATGTTAGTGCTAGCGCTTACCTGCATCGCTTTTGCATACGCTCCCAGCTTTGAATTATTACTGCTGTTACGTTTTTTGCAAGGTTTGACCTTACCGGCCGCATTAACGGCAATGACCACTTACATAGGCAGTCGCTATCAAGCCGATAACCTACAAAGAAATATGACTCTTTATATAGGTAGCACTATTGCCGGCGGTTACTTTGGCCGTGTATTAGCAGCAGTTTTTGCAGATCTATGGGCATGGCAAAGTTTCTATTTTATCATCGCTGCGGGTCTGACGGGTTTAGCATTATGCATTCCGCGCAATCAAGCGCAATTAGTTAGCAATCCACTTTCGCCATTAAGTTATATAAAACAGCTAGCAGATGCTGCGGTATTAAAATTGTATGGTGCAGTATTTTGTATGTTTTTTTGCTTTGCCGCACTGCTTAATTACTTGCCGTTTATTCTGCAAGATACCTTTTTAATCACCAACACGCGTGATATTGGCTTAGTTTATAGCGGATATTTAATTGGTGCGCTAGCTTCTATAGCTACGCCGTGGTTATTAAGAAAAAGTCATTCTCCGTGGTATTTACTATGCGCAATATTCACCTTGTATAGCGTGACATTAGTGGCATTAATGAGTTCTCAACTGGCTGTATTTTTATTGGCTTTTACTGGGTTTTGCGGTGCAATGTTTATTATTCATTCAACTGCTGCGCCGTTGGTTAATAAAATAAGCAGTGCGCCAGCAAGTGTTACTAACGGCGCATATGTATCGTTTTATTACAGTGGAGGGGCCCTTGGCTCTTTTGTACCAGGCATGGTTTATCAACAGTTTGGTCATATCGCGTTTATAGTATCACTACTGTTCGTCTGCCTATGTGGATTAGCGTTAGTGAGTTCAGGTTATCTCGCTGGCAAAAAAACCACTTTAGGCTGATGCCCTGTCGCTGTAAAAAAAGTATCTAGATCCATTTTTTTTAATAGCCACGTTTGCGTATTATTAAAGGGATGACAATGAAATAGATCACCAAACCAAATATCTTGATCAAGCCATAACGTTACATTATTTTGCTTGTCGTTCATTAACGCTAACATTGAGACACAGCCAGGTGCGACTTTTAAATAACGTGCTAAACGCTCATCAGAAGCAAACCCTAATCTCGATAAGCCCTGATACTTAGCTAGGGTGTGTTCCAGGACGCTCAATCATTAACTCATCTGCGATGAGGCTGCCATGTAACGCTGGATGTTCAATCGCATCATAATGAATATCTAAATGCGCTAAAAACGCCGCTAATTTAGTTTTATCAGCCAACATTTATAAACAACGTCCTGTTAGTCGTACGCTGAGATCTCGCCATGACACCTTTTCTATTTCATATTTATTATTCTCGCAATATTCTTTTTTATTTAATTCTTGTTTTAATAATTGCACTGCTTGATCTTCTAGCTTGAGTTTTAAACTATTGGATTCTTCAAAGTATTCTTGATTAGCAAAATCTTTAAACTCACGGCGTGTAAGCGGCCTATCTAATTTCACATTTTTACGCGTTTTTGCTTCAACGGTTACTATATAAGCAAAGACTTTACTCTCTTGCTCATCTAATTTGGTATATAACTGCTTGCTAATAATCTCAAAAAGTTGGTCATCACTTTGATTCGCACAACCACTTAATAAAACAACTAATATCCATATGCATATCTTCATAACGAAATCATTTTTATTACCTAGTTGCAGGTAGTCTATCAAAAAATCACTCTTTACGTGAAAATTCACCAAATATATAAAAAAAACTTGACCAAATTGATAAATCTCATTAAAGTTCGTCCCGCTTGAAAGGGAACATCAAGTAGGTTACGAAATTCGTAATTTTAGGAATGTGGGGCTATAGCTCAGCTGGGAGAGCGCCTGCCTTGCACGCAGGAGGTCAGCAGTTCGATCCTGCTTAGCTCCACCACTTTCCTACCTTTTCTTTTTAAGTTCATAACATCTACTTTTTCAAGTAATCCCTCTAAAACTTTATACTACTTTATTCTCAATAATTCATCGTCAATGCTTGAGCCTTTGTCCGTCATTAGCTATACCTAAACATTAACTATCGTTATTTTGGCTAAATTATGGATGAGCCTAAAAGGGCTACGCTAAAAAAAATTGCAGCGCTTGGAATAAGCGCCGGTATCATCACCCACGCTCCCTATGTTTTTGCCCGCAAAAAAACAACTCTGAGAGTGTTAGGAACCCACGTAACATTACAAGAGGCTATTCGTAAGCAAGCTATGGCTGACTTGGGTATAGATATTGTATTTCAACCAGCTGGCAGTGCTGCGGTACTACAAAAAGCATCGATGGCTCCCGGCTCTTTTGACCTTTACGAACAGTGGTCCAATAGTATCAATGTGTTATGGAACGCTGGCAGTATCCAAGCTATTGATAAAAAACGCATTCATAACTTTAGTGAAATTAACGCACTCACTAAAACAGGCAAGCTCACTCCAGATGCATCAATCGGTGCTGGCGATGCCCCATATAAACTTTTAAACATCCAAGATGACGGTACTTTAAATAGCAATGAAACCGATTTTATTAGCTACTTACCCTATGTCCATAATGTCGATTCATTTGGGTACAATACAGCTCACATACCACTTGGCACCGCGTATGAAAGTGAAAGCTGGGCATGGTTATTAGATGAAAAACACCGCGGTAAAGTCGCTATAGTTAACGCCCCATCAATTGGTATTTTTGATTTAGCGCTTGCCGCGCAAAGTAAGGGATTAATTAAATTTAATAATATTGGTGCAATGACTCGCCAAGAGATCGATAAGCTATTTAGTATTTTGCTCAATTACAAAAAACAAGGTCACTTTAGCGGTTATTGGAATTCTGTGCCTGAATCAGTTGATTTTATGCGTAATGACAGAGCCATCATTGAAAGTATGTTTTCACCCGCTGTCGAGAGCTTAAACAGCCAAGGTATCAATGTGCGCTTTGCTGCTCCTAAGGAAGGTTATCGAGGCTGGCATGGCGTAATGTGCCTATCATCCCAAGTGAACGAAAACACGAAAAGTGCCGCCTATGAGTATATGAATTGGTGGTTATCTGGGTGGCCAGGTGCATTTATCGCCAGGCAAGGTTATTACATTAGTAACCCTGAACGCTCAAAACCTTTTTTATCTGATGCTGAATGGCAATATTGGTATCAAGGCCAACAAGCTATAGAGCCGTTACTTAATCCACAAGGAAAAATATCCGTAAAAACGGGCGCTATGCGCAGTGGGGGAAGCTATTTAAAACGTCTAAGTAATGTTGCGGTGTGGAACACTGTAATGCCAACTTACGACTATAGCCTTCAAAAATGGTATGAGTTAATAAGCCGATAACTATTATGCTTTCAATCAAATCAAAAATATCCATTACGTTGAGCATATTAATTAGCCTGCTTTTACTGCAAAGCTACCTATTTGACAAATCTCAGCATGACTTAAGGGCATTACTTGCGCTGCAATATCACGCCCTTGCGCAAAGTGAAGTTGCAACCAGTCTAGAAAATAATGTGATCTCATTACAAGGTCAAGTTGTTGACTATGTTGGAAAAGAAAGCAGACCCATTGCTTTAGATAATTTTAAGCGTTTTTTTCTCGCGGCAAATGCTGATTTAGTTTCCTTTACACATAATGCAAATAAAACCCCGCACCAGTATGATGATTTATTATTGCGCTTAAATGAGCATTTAAATAATTA
The DNA here is from genome assembly GCF_001653135.1 of Pseudoalteromonas neustonica. Lineage (GTDB taxonomy): Bacteria > Pseudomonadota > Gammaproteobacteria > Enterobacterales > Alteromonadaceae > Pseudoalteromonas > Pseudoalteromonas neustonica. The sequence goes on along the minus strand of NZ_BDDS01000007.1, from coordinate 94,821 downwards.
TCGCCATACATTCGAGCAAGTTATTGACAATAAAAAGCATCGTCAAAAATTAGTTGAAGAGAAGTTCAAGCCAGCCATTGCGTCACTACAAACAAGCCTTAATGCTTTAAAAGATAAAGCAAGCAACGAACACAAGTACCGCTACTTTGAGGTATTACGCTCAGTAACAAGTATCGAACATGCCACACTGACTTACTTAAACGACACACAATATGACTCATCTCAAAAAGCGCAACTAAGCATTCAGACTTTACAGCAACAGCTAAACCATATTGAGCAGGATGGATTACTAAATAATGCACTTCCTAATGTAGACTTTAAAACTCAGTTGCTCAACATTCGCAGAGCTTACAACCAATTAACACTACTAACTAGAGGCTATACATACTCTATTAATGTTGTTTTAACCGGCATTGCTAACGAACTGTTATATCTAACAAAACAAATAAATAACAGCGAGAAAAGTACGTTTATTAAGTCACAAGAAACACTCAATCTACATTTGGCTGATAGCGCTAAAGAATCTCAATTTCTCTCTCTGGCTATGTTTATTTTAAGTATTATTGTTAGTGTATTTATCGTGGTTGCAATCATTTTACCAATGAACAAGATAATTGTGCTTCTGAATAATTTAAACAACGGCACACAAAATGAAGAACTGGCTGAGCCGAATAAAAAGAATGAACTTAGTAGTGTGATAACTGCAGCAAATTCACTTTACAGAAAAAATAACGAAACTGTAAACCTATTACATGAAACACAAACACTCAATACCCAAATGCAAAGCATAAACGCCGCATTATCGTTAGCGAAAGATCAAGCTGAGCAAGCCAATAGAGCTAAGAGCTATTTTGTTGCTAATATAAGTCATGAGTTACGTACTCCAATGAATGCTATCTTAGGCATGCAACAGCTGCTGTTAGAAAGCCCGTTAACTGACCAACAAAAAAGCAATGTTAATAAAACCCTTTCCAGCGCTAGTAAATTATTAAAGATATTGAATGACTTACTCGATTTTGCCAAGCTTGATACCAATAGATTAAAATTAGAAAGCAGCCAATTTATACTGCACGATATTATTAAAAATATTGAAAAAAGGTTTTCAATCAATGCTAAGCAAAAAGGCCTAAACTTAATACTGACTAACCATTTAAAAAAAGATGCCATGCTCATAGGGGATCCTGTAAGACTCGAACAAGTACTCGGTGCACTTGTTGATAATGCTATTAAATTCACAAAGCAAGGTGAGGTGATCGTTTTGATTGAGGTCTGCTCCCAACAGCAACAACTCATTACATTACGCTTTACAGTTCAAGATACCGGCGCGGGAATAAAACCTGATGAGATAAAACAAATTTTCAGTTCATTTGCACAAGGTAATAACAGTGCAAGTAGAGTGCATGGAGGAACGGGCTTAGGATTAACAATCAGTCAAAAATTAGTCAAGTTGCTTGGAGGAGAAATTCAAGCTGACAGCCAACTTGATGAAGGTACTAAATTTTCATTTAATCTCTCATTTACTTTAGTCGACCCCGAAGGCGCTACTATGCAGAACCTTGAACAACCTCAATTATTAGACTTACCCACCGCACTTGAGAATCTAGACTTTAATGATCGACTGCTTACTGATTTATATCGACGCTTTAAAAATGATTACAATGATTACAATATCCAAATCAAGGAGCTGTACGCAAAGCAACATATTCTCGAATTAAGGCGCTCACTCCACACATTTATAGGTCTTACAGGCACGCTAGGACTCGAACAGCTAAGAGCAACAGCACTTAAGGTCAAAGAGGAAATCAAGCAACAGCAACTCATCAACTTAACTGTATTTGAGCAGCAATTAACGATGGCGTGTTGCGCTATCGATCAATACATACTTACGAATCAATTGAAAGCGACCAAAGAAATTACACTTTTCTCCGATGATAAAAAACTTTATTTGAACGAGATAAAAGTACTCGCTCAAGAAGCTCGCCCAATAACGGCAAACCTTAATCAACAATTAAATGAACACCTTGTAGCCTCGGGTAATGACCCTCAATTACTACAACTTAAAGAAGCCATTGATCAATTCAATTATCAAACAGTTATAGGGACTATTAATAATTATTTAAATCCACCAAAAAACTAGACAAGACTCAGAACAATGAACTATTTTTTAATTAGTTAAGTAGCTACACATGGATTGCTAGTGCACTCAAATAATCAAGTTACATCAAAAGTTATGATGAAAAATAGGCAGCAAAAACCTTTGGTACTCATCGTCGATGATGAACCAAATAATTTACATATTTTGGTAGAAGGCTTGCTTTCTGATTATGATGTACGCATTGCAACGGGCGGCGCGCAAGCCTTAGAGTTTATTGAAATTACACGCCCTGATTTAATTTTACTCGATATTATGATGCCTGAAATGGATGGCTACGAAGTCTGTAAGATTCTTAAAAGTAATCAAAATACCAAAGGGATCCCTATCATTTTCGTTACAGCAATGACGGAGGAAGAATCTGAAGAACACGGATTTGAATTAGGCGCAATAGACTATATTCATAAGCCTTATAAACTTTCGCTAGTAAGAGCCCGCATTCGCACCCACATGACCGTACAAGGCATGTTAGATAGATTGATTGAAAAGAACTTTGATCTACACGATAAGCTGCTAGAAATTGAGATCCTCGCCTCTGAGCTTAGTAAACGTGACACCGAGCTAAAAAAATTAACCGCTAAACAAGAATTATTCTATCAAGCGCTTACAAGTACAGCTGATGGCGTTGTAATTACCAATAATAAAGGAATTATTATTGCTGTTAACCCCTCTTTTTGCAGGATCACCGGTTTTAGTGAGAATGAAGCACTTGATACACAGCTAAAAAAAATTAAACAAAATAATCTGCCTGAAATGAACTTTGATGCCATTTGGCAGCATGCGAGCACTGCGGGATATTGGAGTGGAGAGTTAATAACACGACGTAAAAATGGTGAACTATACCCAGAGCTTTTAACGTTGAGTATGGTGAAAAATGACATTGATACGAACGTTAACTTTATAGGTGTATTTAGCGATATATCTAGTGTTAAGGTGACTCAAGAACGTATTGATTATTTAACCTGGCATGATGAACTAACCGGCTTTCCAAATAGAAATAACTTTTTAAAGTTATTAGATCAACAGCTCAATCAATCTTATATCGATTTGAATTATGCTTATATTTTTATTGTTGATATAGACAGCTTTCATTCCATTAACGATGGCCTCGGTTTATTAGCGGGCGATCAAGTTCTCCAAGAGTTAGCTGCTCGAATTGATAGTACACTCGATAGCAAAGACATCGTTGCACGTTTAGGGAGTGATGAATTCGCCGTTCTGTGCGCAACAAACAAAGGCACAGGTAGAAATAGAGCCCAAGCGCTCGCTAATACAAAGGCACAAAATTTACTTATCGCTGCAAGCGAACCTTTTACTGTTGATGAAGAAAAAGTCACTTTAACCGTTAGTATTGGCTGCTATATATTTCCGCGTATGGATGTGCGCGAAAATGCAATTGAGACAATTCGTAATTGTGAGGCTGCATGCTATAAAGCCAAAGAAAAGGGCGGTAACCGAATCACATTTTTTGATACTTCCTTTGGTGAGCAAGCTAAACGCCGTTTTGAAATAGAACAAGATTTACGAAAAGCAATTAGTCAAAATGAGTTAATGCTTTATCTGCAGTCACAATACGATAGCCAGCATAAACTCAAAGGCGCTGAAGTGTTACTGCGCTGGGAGCATTCTAGAAAAGGCTTTATTAGTCCCGTTGAGTTTATCCCGATCGCTGAAGAGTCGGATATAATTTTTGACTTAGATTGCTGGGTAACATGTAGAGCATTAGAGCTACTTGTAAAGCTTAACCAATTCAATTCAAAACTCGGGTTATCAATTAACATTAGTGGTCGTCACTTTCACGAAAATCGTTTTTTGAACTTTGTAACCAAGCAAATACAAAGCAGTAAAATAAACCCGAGTACGCTTACAATTGAGATTATTGAAGGGACTTTACTAAACCATATGGAAGCAGCGATTGCAGCTGTTCATCATTTAAAAAAGCTAGGCGTTAGGGTATCAATTGATGATTTTGGTACTGGTTATTCAAGCTTAACCTACTTAAAACAGCTGCCGATCCACGAGCTTAAAATAGATAAGTCATTCGTTTTTGAAGCCCCAACAAACAAAAATGACAAACTGATTATTGATATGATCGTCAGTTTAGGTAATTTATTTGATCTAAAAGTTGTCGCTGAAGGTGTTGAAGGCGAGGAACATTTCACCATGCTGCAAGCTTACCCTAATATGATCTTACAAGGCTATCATCTCCACAAGCCTGAACCTGCCGATTCATGGTTTTATAGCTTAACGAACCCGAACGCTGAATAATAAAGTAATCTTAACCGGCTAAATTCAACGCTTACTGCGTTGAATTTAATTACAATCGGCTTAGTACTTTAATTCAAAGTAAATATTTTAACCAAAACTTAGTAAACATGCCCTGAACTAGGGCATGTTTTATTCACCAGCTATTATTCGCGGACTTGCCCTTCACCATTAACAAGGTATTTCTCTGTTGTTAATGATTCTAGGCCCATAGGCCCATAAGCATGCAGCTTTGAAGTTGCTATACCAATTTCAGCGCCTAAGCCTAGCTGCGAACCATCAGAAAAACGTGACGATGCATTCACCATCACAACTGAGGCATCAACGCTACGTTGAAATAACTCTGCAGTAGCTTGATTTTTTGTACAAATAACTTCTGTGTGATGTGAGCCAAATTGTGAAATATGGTCAATCGCACCAGCAAAATCCGATACAATGCGAATTGCAATTTCTAAATCGAGGTACTCTTCACCAAACTGGTCTGCTTCAAGTACTGTTGCATCATCAAAATACTTTGCAGCTTGGCTATCGGCATTTATCTTCACACCTTCTTGGCGCAACACAACTGCACATAAGTTTAAAAATTCATCAGCAATATCTTGGTGTACAACCAAGCCTTCAAGCGCATTACATACACCTGTACGCTGTGTTTTACCATTAAGTAATAAGTTAACTGCCACTTCTAAATCGGCATCCTTATCCACATACAAATGACACACACCTTTAAAATGTTGGATCACGGGAATAGTGCTATTGTCAGTCACAAAATTGATCAACCCCTCACCACCGCGTGGGATTATTAAATCAATGCTGTCGCGTTGCTGCATAAGTTCCATGAGTAAACCACGGTCTGGATCAGGAATAACTGAAATTAACGCTGCAGGCAAATTATGCTGTTCAAGCACTTGATGCATAACACTTGCTATTGCTTGTGAGCTTTTCAATGCTTCTTTACCGCCACGCAATATAACGCTATTACCTGATTTAAAACACAAAGCGCCTGCATCTGCAGTGACATTAGGACGTGCTTCATAAATCATGCATACCACACCCAGTGGCACACGCATTTTGCGAATTTTGATACCATTTGGTCGCTCAGTAATATCACGTAACTGTCCAACTGGATCATCAAGACTTACGATAACCTCAATCCCCTCAGCCATCGCTTCAATGCGCTCATCGTTGAGTGTTAAACGGTCGATCATCGACGCTGCTAAATTATTATCACGCGCCGCAGCCAAGTCACTTTCGTTTTCTTTGATGATAAATACTTTTTGTTCACGTAATGCAGTTGCCATATCTAATAAAACATGGTTTTTTGTCTCGGTATCGAGTAAAGCTAACTGATGTGCAGCTTTAGCTGCTTGACGTGAAATATCCGTAATTAAACTCATGACTTCTCCAATAATGCGATATCTTTTTCTGAAATAACAGGCCCAATTGAATCTTGCATTTTGTCGCTAAATTCACTTTGCTCGTTATCCGCTATAAAATTCAATAAACAACTACTGTAGTTGGCCGTCGCTTTAGCTAAGCGAGTGCCATCATTACTACGTACTAAAATAGTATCACCAACAGCAAATTCACCATGAACGGCAACGATTTCATCACCGCGGATGCAACCAGTTTCACCCTCTAAAGATTCATCATATGAACCTTCAACAACCACTTCACCCTGCTCATTTGCGGTGTGGGTCATCCAATGCACGGCTTCTTGCATTGGTTTCTCGTAAGGTAGGAAAATTGTCCCAGGGTTTTTACCTTCAAGTAACTGCGTAAAAGTCTGCTCTTTAAACCCATTAATAATATAAGTAACGATGCCGTGTGACGTCGCCTTTTCAGCCGCTTCAATCTTGGTTTTCATCCCACCTGTGCCAACCGCGCTTGTTGCACATCCTGCCATTGCATAGATTGACTCATCTATTGACTTAATTTCAGGTAATAACACCGCATCATCATGTAAATTTGGGTTTTTATCATAAAGCCCATCAACATCTGAAAAAATCATTAGCGCATCGGCATCAGCCGCCGCCGCAACCATGGCTGATAAATTGTCATTATCACCCACTTTTAAATCATCTGTTGTTACCGTGTCATTTTCATTCATGATGGGCAGCACACCATGCTCTAATAAAGTGAATACTGTTTCACGAATACTTTGATAGCGCTCACGGTCACGTAAATCACCATGTGTTAATAAAATCTGGGCCGATGGAAAATCAAAAAAACGGTCCCACATCGCCATCATTTCTGTTTGGCCTGCTGCGGCCATCGCCTTTTTCATCTTCACCGTACGCTCTTGTGTCGCTGGGAATAAGTGTGCACCAGCGGCTACTGAGCCTGACGACACTAAAATCACTTCGATTCCCTGACTACGACAACGAACAATAAACTGTGCGATGGTTAATAAATAACGTGAACGGCAACCATCTTGGTCTGGTGCAATTAGTGCACTACCCACTTTAAGTACGATACGTCGCCAATTTAACTTTTGCATAAGTGTTCAACTTTCCATTTTAACTATGACGACCCTCTTGGGGTCAGTCTGAAAACAATCACCTAATTTTCTTATTAGGTTACGAGTTAGCATTTTGTATATTCCATTTTTCACTTATCACTTTTCTGCGCTCGGCAAAAAGCCGATCACTAAGTTTTACAACAAAGTGGATTGCAGGTATAGCATAACTTTGCTCAATCATTAGACTGAACTGTTATAAAATAAATAAAAAGTGTTGTTTATGCATCGCTGTAAAAGACTGTGTGAGGCCTTTTTATTAACAACATACATAGAGCCTCTAGAGTCTGGTACACCAACAGATAGGGTGATGACTCAAGGACCGAGATTTGCTCACCACGATGGGTGTCAAATATTGGAAATAACAATTCAACACGAAAGGTATTTCGTCTCCGAATAATGGAACAGCCTTTACGGTTAACTATTATTAAAAAGTGAATTTAAACATACAAAACATCGTTCAAAGAATTAAAAGCTTGATTTTTAAGTATATAAATATAGTAACCTCAATTAAAACTACTAAATAAATCAGTAGTAAAAAATAACTATATGTATTCGCTTATATTAAGCTTAATATTAATTAGATAACTAATTGTTTGAACACTAACTATAATACGCTAATATCGACCTAGAGATCAAGGCTACATTTCGCCCACATAGTTTATTAACTGCACAGCAAAGGTTAAATACTCTTCATATTCAATAGGTTAAGCTGATGTTAATTACGTTAGATTTATTCAAAACGACTAAATTATCATTTCTTCCACAAATAAATTTATAAACAGCTAAAATTCTATTAGGAAAAGTTCACATACACGTGTATACCCCTGTATTATTCGTTTTGTAAGCTTATACCCAAACCACCTCACGATACAGAATTCAGCGTTTCACAGGAGCTTAGTATCAAGGCGTTACTTTGTAAGAATGGTAATCCCTTTTAAGAAGTAGCAACGCAGGGAATAAGTGCCTGTGCAACGCCCTAATGGTTGGTTTAAAAGCGATTTATGCTGCGTTATCGATTTTAATAAGGGAATAACCATTCTCTGCAATCAATGCCTTGCCTAAATCGCTTTTAATTCCAACTGAAGCTCGAATCTTGAGGTGGTTTGGATATATCCCCTAATTATAAATAAGGAATACTTCATCTATGTCAGCTATTTATATCGCAGGAATCGCCCTTTGCTCGGTTTTGGCCCAGTGGGTAGCCTGGGGTTTCCGTGTCCCTGCTATTTTATTCTTGTTACTTACAGGGTTGCTGTTAGGCCCTGCGACTGGTTTATTAGACCCTGACGCACTGCTTGGCGATTTACTCTTTCCTGTGGTTTCTCTGAGTGTTGCAGTCATTTTATTTGAAGGCTCATTAACATTGCACTTTAGAGAGCTCAAAGGTATCGGTAAGGTGGTCCGAAATTTATGCTCTATTGGTATGATTGCTACCTGTATCGTTATCAGTTTAAGTGCTTATTGGATTTTAGAGCTCAACTGGCGCGTTGCGGCAGTGCTCGGCGCTGTATTAGTAGTTACTGGCCCAACGGTAATTGCGCCATTATTAAACTCAATGCGACCGACTCAAGATATTGACCGTATCCTACGCTGGGAAGGCATTGTAATTGATCCTATCGGTGCTTTATTTGCCGTATTAGTGTTTGAAGCCGTTATGCTCGTGGGTCAAGGTGAGGTCTTTTTGCATACTGTAGTCGCTTTATTTAAGACTCTAGGCGTGGGCTTATCTATTGGTGTATTTGCTGGATGGTTAACCACACAGCTTATTCGTAGAGAGTGGTTACCTTTTGAATTACATAAGTTTGGTATACTTGCTTTAGTGTTAATTAGCTTTAGCATCTCAAATTACCTTAGCCATGAGTCAGGCTTATTGGCGGTTACTGTATTTGGTATTTGGTTAGCTAATCAAGACGACTTAGAAATAGATTCAGTGTTAGAGTTTAAAGAAGATTTATCTATGATCTTAATTTCTACACTGTTTATTTTACTCGCTGCCCGTTTAGAACTATCTGATTTGATGATGCTTGATAGTGATGTGTTTATCTTTCTCGCTATTGTATTGTTTATTGCGCGCCCATTGTGTATCGCAATATCTACATATGGTACAGATCTTCCGGTTAAATCACGATTGGTGCTAGCGTGGATTGCGCCTCGCGGTATCGTCGCTGCGGCTGTAGGCTCTGTGTTTGCATTAAGTATGATGGAGGCGGGTGTTGCCGATGCTGAAAAAATAGTCCCATTGATCTTCACCGTGATTATTATCACCGTGGTACTGCAAAGCTTAACAGCAATCCCTGTAGCTAAACTACTTGGTGTACGCCAACCGTCGCCAAATACAATTTTGATTATTGGTGCAAACCATGTCGCAAGAGCGATTGCGTGCGGATTGAAAGAGCAAAATATTCCAGTGCATTTATCTGATCCTGCTTGGGAAAACTGTCGTATGGCGCGCATGGACGGCCTAGCATGTTATTATGGTAACCCGCAGTCTGAGCATGCTGAACGCTATTTACCCTTAACAACTATTCGTAGTGTTATTGCATTGTCGCCTAATCGCCATCATAACGCGCTCGGTGTGCAGTACTTTTCGCATTTACTCAATGAGAAGAATGTATTTTCTCTACGCTCTTCGAACACTCATGCCAAGGCAAATAAAGACAGCGCAACATTCTTATCACGCCAAATTTTATTTGGTGATAGCGGTTCATATGCACGTTTAAGTAGCCTAATTGCCAAAGGGGGCAAGGTCAGTGCGACGCGTATTTCTGAAGAGTTTAGCTGGGAGCAATACCTAGAGATGAACAGCGAAGCTATCCCATTGTTCATTCTAAATGGCGATAAAGATAGCGATGACGATACACCAATCAAGCTGCGTCCGTTTACTATTAATATGGATAAACCCCCACAAGAAGGTGAGCGCGTTGTAGCTATGCTACCACCTAAAATGTCGGTGTTAAAAGATCCTAACAACGGTAAAAACAAAGAACCAAAAGAAATTAGAGAATAAACAAAAGGGCTAGGTGAAAAACCTAGCCCTTTTGTTTTTAATAAATTTTATTGTTAAACTTTTTTCTTTGGATTTCAAACTACCTAACCCAAGCTTGCTGCGCTAAAATTAACACCTCAGCCTTGCTAACTTCATTCCTACATAGGCAAACGGGCACGCGCAATAACACTGTCTGGCATTTTTTGCGCAAGTTGGGCTAACGCTGTTTCTATCTTTTGATGAGTCGCTTTATCTGCAACCATGGCATGAAATAACCAGCGATAAGCATCTTCATAGTCACGCGGGCTGCCGAACCCATCATTAAATAATTTAACTAATCTTAATTGCGCTTTTAGATTCCCTTGTGCTGATGCTTCTCGTAAATAGGTCACCGCCATCGCTTTATCTTTTTGTACCAATCGGCCAATGTCGTAGTAGCGCCCTAATTGCTCTAATGCCGCCGCTAAGCCTTGTCCTGCAGCTTGGCGCATGTAGTACACACCTAACTCCACATTGCGATCAACACACACGGCATAAGCCAGCATATCGCCATATAAAAATTGATACGATGGCAGTGCCATTTTATTGGCTCGTGCCTCAATATCCTGTACTAACTGGCAATCATCTGCCTTAACGCGTGCTAAATGTGTATTCTTATTAATTAACGCTAACAGCTCTGTTTCTGTGTACAGTGGAACTGCAGCCAGCTGTTCTTGGGCTTGGGTGTGGCTTGCTAGCAATAACGATAGCGGCACTAATGATAAACAAGTTAACAAACGCATTTAGGTCACTTTAAATTTAAAACCATCTTATTAAAGTTTATACAAAGATCGTTCCAGAATAAAAGTTAATCACGATTATTTATCACAATCGTAATTAACAGACACAAAAAAAGCTGCACAAGGCAGCTTTTTTAGTTCTATTAGTAATTATGCAAATGGGTTGCGTAATACCATAGTTTCTACACGATCAGGACCGGTAGAAATAATATCAACAGGTACACCTGTGATTTCTTCAATACGTTTGATGTAATCAAGCGCTGCTTTTGGAAGCTGTTCAACAGTAGTTGCGCCTACTGTGTTTTCGCTCCAACCTGGCATCTCTTCGTATACTGGTGTTACTTTTTCGTAACCTTCAGCTGCAAGTGGCGTCACGTTCGTGATTGTGCCATCTTCTAACCGATAACCAGTACAGATTTTAAGTGTTTCTAAACCATCTAAAACGTCAAGTTTAGTTAAACAAAAACCTGAAATAGAGTTGATTTGTACTGCACGGCGCATTGCCACAGCATCCAACCAACCAGTACGACGAAGTCGACCAGTTGTAGCACCAAACTCATGACCAACAGTACCCAAGTGTTTACCAACTGGATCTTGCTTATCAACACCATCGTAAAGTTCTGTCGGGAAAGGACCTGAACCTACACGTGTTGTATACGCTTTGATAATACCTAACACGTAATCAAGATTTAGTGGACCAAAACCAGCACCTGTAGCAACACCACCGGCAGTAGTATTAGACGACGTAACGTACGGGTAAGTACCGTGATCGATATCTAGTAATGTACCTTGTGCACCTTCAAACAAGATGTTGTCACCCGCTATACGCGTTTGATCAAGTAACTCTGTTACATCAACAACCATTGCTTTTAGGATATCTGCAACAGCCATTGCATCATCAAATGTCTTTTGGAAATCTACTGCATCTACTTTGTAGTAATTTACTAAAGTAAAGTTATGGTATTCCAATACTTCTTTAAGCTTCGCTGCAAATAGTTCAGGATTAAATAAATCACCGATACGTAAACCACGACGAGCTACTTTATCTTCGTAAGCTGGACCAATACCACGACCTGTAGTACCAATAGCTTTATTACCGCGTGCTTTTTCACGGGCTACATCTAATGCGATGTGGAAAGGCAGAATAAGCGGACATGCTTCGCTGATCAATAAACGCTCGCGTACTGGTACGCCACGCTCTTCAAGCATGCCAATCTCTTTCATAAGCGCTTCAGGTGATACAACTACACCATTACCAATCACACACTTAACATTGTCACGTAATACACCCGATGGAATAAGGTGTAAAACTGTCTTTTCACCTTCGATAACCAAAGTGTGACCTGCGTTGTGGCCACCTTGGTAACGAACTACTAAAGATGCTTTGTCTGTAAGGAGGTCAACTACCTTACCCTTACCTTCGTCACCCCATTGGGTGCCTAATACAACAACGTTTTTACCCATTGTAAATTCACTTAGAAAAAATTAGGACGAGATTTTACCAGAAAATGAGGGTAAAGATCACCCCCGTTTAGGTTATTTTTTCTGCTTGATCGTTAATTGACCGCAACAACAAAAATTAACTGGTTGAATAACATTAAGTTACTCACAAAAATTCGTCTCACTAAAAGAAAAACCCTGCATACACAGGGTTTGGATTTATTCTACATGTAAGGAAATAATTACTGCGCAGTCGCGCCTTTCATGTATTTAAAGAAGTCACTATCAGGTGATAACACCATTACATCTTGCTTATCTTTAAAGGTCTTTTTATAAGCCTCTAATGAACGTACAAAACTAAAGAACTCAGGATCTTTATTATACGCATTAGCATAAATTTCAGCTGCTTGGGCATCACCTTGACCACGAACACTTCGCGCATTTCGCTCAGCATCTGCTAGCATTACCGTTACACGACGGTCAATTTCAGCACGAATAGTTTCGGCTTTTTCTTGACCTTCAGAACGGTGCTCTTTTGCCACTGCAGTACGCTCTGCGCGCATACGTTGGTAAATAGAGCTACTGACTTCTTGTGGCAGGTTAATTTGCTTAACACGTACATCAAGCACTTCAATACCTAGCTCTTTTGCACTTTCTGATGCTTGAACTAGTGCTTCTGCCATTAACTCGCTACGTTCACCTGAGACAATCTCTCGGATTGTACGCGAACCAAAGTTTGTACGAAGGCCGTTATTTACTTTTTGCTTAAGTAGCGTTTCAGCGTATTGCTTGTCGCCACGAGCACGTAAGTAAAAAGCGCTAAAGTCATCTACACGCCACTTAACAAACGAATCAACGATTAAGTCTTTCTTTTCGCTAGTAACAAAACGATCCGGCGCACCATCTAAAGTCTGAATACGCGCATCAATACGGCGTACTTGACTAAAGAAAGGCACTTTGAATTGTAAACCTGGGCTGTAAACGATTGCTTGATCATCACTGTCTTTTTGAACTTTACTGAATAGCATTACAATTGCTTTTTGCCCTTCAGGTACTACAAAAACAGACGAAAAAGACAACACAATGGCCGCTAATAATATAACTAAACTAAAGTTTTTCATTGCGCTTATCTCCCATCATTAAAGCGATCAGCACCAAAGCGGTCTGAACTTGAGTTCACAGTGCTATTGCGTGATGTGTTAACTTTATTGCGTAAATCGTTGATATCACTTGAGCTAGGCAGCGCAACACGTGTTGCAGTTCCTTGCTTTTCCATGATTTTATCAAGCGGTAAATACATCATATTATTGCCGCCTTTTACATCAACTAGCACTTTTGAGCTACTACCAAGTACTTCTTCCATCGCATCAATATATAAACGCTCACGTGTTACACGTTTTGCAGCTTGATATTGTGGTAACAATTTCTCAAATCGAGCAACTTCACCTTGCGACTCTAGAATAATACGCTCGCCATAACCTTCCGCTTCTTGCGTCATACGCGTAACTTGACCACGAGCACGCGGTTCAATTTCACGGGCATACGCTTCAGCTTCACGTATAAAGCGCTGTTCATCTTCTTGCGCAGCAATAGCATCATCAAAGGCGTCTTTAACCTCTGCCGGTGGGCGAGAATCTTTAAAGTTTACGTCAGTGACGATTAAACCAAGATTGTAAGGTTCAACAATTTTGTTCAATTCATCCCATGTACGTTGACGCACAATTTCACGACCATTCGTTAGCACTTGGTCCATTTTTGAATGACCAACTACATAACGTAGTGCACTTTCTAATGCTTCCTCTAAACTTGAATCAGCATTAGTTACACTAAATTTATAAAGGTATGGGTCAATAACACGATATTGCACTTGGAACTCAACGCTTACTACGTTTTCGTCTTCAGTGAGCATAAAACCAGACGTCGATAATGAACGAACTGCTTCAATATCTACTGGAAGTACGGTTTCAATAAAGGTCATTTTCCAGCGTAAACCTGGATCGGCAATGCGTTCAAATTTACCAAATTGTAAAACGATTCCGCGTTCAGCTTCTTTGACAGTATAAATACCGCTCAAAGCCCAAACAATCACAGCAATAATTAGTATGAATGAAAGCCCTGCACCGCCAAGTCCACCACCTTCTTTGCCGGGTTTATTACCGCCAAATAAGCCGCCAAACTTGTTGCTGAACTTACGAAACACCTCGTCTAAATCAGGTGGGCCTTGATCACGTCCGCCTTTTTTGTTCCACGGATCTTTGTCATTGCCATTATTACCCGGTTCATTCCAGGCCATAGCTATACTCCATTGTTATCAAAATAATCTTGGTAATTACGTTAAATCTAACAAAAATAACGCACTTCTCATACTAAAAACGACAGTGTGCGGTAGATTTCTAGTTTAACAAAATAAATGAGTCAATTTCAGGACCAAACTCTTTTTTGAGTTTATTCCACTCTACCACAGGTAAACGAGTGGTCAGTAGCCATTGCCCTTGTTCGTCAAACGTCTCTTCATGCACCGCATTTAAATTAAACAGTGCAGCGCGTAAACGGCCATATTGTGGTGCTAGTTTTAGTGTTTTAGCAAACATTTTCTTTGCTAACAACTCACTTATGGCCTCAGATAACAGCTCACAGCCTGCACCACTGTGCGCAGATAACCACACACGAATCGGCACACCTTCGTCATCACGGTCAATACGCGGTGAAACATCTTCTAGCGCATCAATTTTGTTATAAACTAATAATTGTGGTACTTCATCAGCTTCAATTTCTTTAAGTACCGATTGTACCTGTTCTATATTCTCTTTACGACGCTCATCAGCAACATCTACAACATGTAATTGTAAATCGGCTTCACGGGTTTCCGTTAACGTCGCTTTAAATGCGGCGACTAAATCATGCGGTAAGTGACGAATAAATCCGACTGTATCCGCTAAAATTATCGAGCCAACATCGTCTATTTCAAGTTTACGTAATGTTGGGTCTAACGTTGCAAATAATTGATCTGCTGCGTATACATTAGAATTAGTGATACGGTTAAATAAGGTCGACTTACCCGCATTAGTATAGCCTACAAGCGATACCGTAGGTATTTCATTGCGATTACGCGCTCGTCTACCCTGCTCACGCTGTACTGCGACTTTCTCTAGGCGTGCACGGATACTTTGAATTCGCACTCTTAACAAGCGACGATCTGTTTCAAGCTGAGTTTCACCCGGGCCACGTAAACCAATTCCGCCTTTTTGACGCTCAAGGTGAGTCCAACCTCGAATTAAACGAGTGGACATATGGCGAAGCTGTGCTAACTCAACCTGCAATTTACCCTCATGGGTACGTGCACGTTGGGCAAAAATATCAAGTATAAGTGTCGTTCTATCAAGCACACGGCATTGGCAAACGCGTTCTAAATTACGTTCTTGCGATGGTCTAAGTTGATGATTGAAAATGACGACATCTGCATTGTGGATTTTGACAATCTCAGCGATCTCTTCTGCCTTACCGGTACCGACGAATAGTTTCGGATGTGGTGATTGACGGCTGCCTTGCACAACCGCCAAACTGCTAACACCAGCAGAAGATACCAACATTTCTAATTCATGAAGATCTTCACGATCTCCCTCTTTAGGAAAGTCGATATGAACTAAAACTGCCTGTTCGCCGGCTTTATAACGGTCAAACAAACATTACGCTCCTAATTTAAAAGTTTCCAGCTTCTGGCTCTTCGCCCTCTTCACTTCCTTGTACACCTTGGAAGTTAACAGCGCGAGCAGGAACTACGGTAGAAATGGCGTGTTTATACACCATTTGATTTACAGTATTCTCAAGCAAAATAACAAATTGATCAAATGACTGGATCTTACCTTGCAGCTTGATACCATTAACCAAAAATATTGATACTGGAATACGTTCACGACGTAACGCATTCAAAAATGGGTCTTGTAACGATTGGCCTTTTGCCATGTTATTTTCCTTCGTTCTAGGTGTTATTATAATTAAGTGGCTGAACTCATTTAACAAAGCTAAAAAACATTCAACTACTACTAGCTTAGCGAACTTACAACACGTTGCAAGTTTTCTTCATCACCCGTAGTGAGCCAAGTTACTTCGGGCCAGCTCCTCAACCACGTCAATTGACGCTTTGCAAGTTGCCGTGTTGCTGCAATACCGCGAAATACCATCTCATCATAGTCAGTTTCGCCAGCAATGTAATCCCACATTTGTCTATAACCTACGCAACGAATAGAAGGCAAATTAGGGTGTAAATCCTTACGTTGATATAGGGATGAAACTTCATTTTCAAACCCCTGATCAAGCATTATTTTAAACCTTTGTTCAATTCGCAGATGTAAATCAGCACGGTCATCCGGTGCAATAGCAAATTGATGAAAAGTATACGGTAAACTTGGCTGCTTGCATTTTTGCAATTCAGTCATAGTTTTGCCTGTTAAACGATACACTTCAAGCGCACGGTTAATGCGCTGCGAATCATTCTCGCTCATTTTTTGAGCCGCCTGAGGATCAATTGCCTCAAGCTCTTTATATAATGTTGGCCAGCCATGCTCATTTGCTTGCGATTCAAGCTCAGCACGTATAATAGGACACGCTTCTGGCAAAGGTGATAAACCGTCAATTAAGGCTTTAAAGTACATCATTGTACCACCAACTAATACAGGTACTTTACCTTGCTGATGAAATTGATCAATTTTTTCAATCGCATCACGGCGAAAATCAGCCACAGAGTAACTTTCACTCGGATCTATCAGATCAATTAAATGATGTGGTGCTAATGCAAGCTCGTCCGAGTTCGGTTTGGCTGTACCAATGTTCATATTTTTATACACTAAGGCTGAATCGACGCTGATTATCTCAGTTTTTAAATGCTGACATAAGGCGATTGCTAACGCAGTTTTACCTGCAGCTGTTGGGCCCATTAAAAAAATGACAGGTAAATTACTCAACTCGGTGACCTTAATCTAATTGTGCTAAAAAATGATTTAAATCTATTTTAACCGCTTTTGCCGATAAGCGCTGAATTGTTTGCGGATTATTTTGCATTCGCTTCATATCCAATGCAAAAGCCTGACTTGCAAAAAAACGTTCTGGTACTTGGCTCTGCAACCAACTAAGCCATTGTTCAATAGTCTCAAAGTTAGCTTTAGCTGCCGCTAGTAATATATTAATCGCATTACTAACATCGAGTAAGTACAAACATACAGGGAGCTTTTTAACCATTACAAAGTGTTTTTCCAAGAGCACGTCAAAACCCAAAAGCGTAAACCATGATTGCTGCTGCGTTAAACTCACATTGTCTTCTTTGCTTATATTAACCCGTACCGGTAATAATAACGCCTTACCCTCTAAGTGGCCTTGCTCTGTAATCACCTCAAGCCAATCATCTACTAATAAGTATTTAAAATGCGAACAATACAGCTGTTGCTGCTGACTAAACACACAACTACCGTCATCTTGAATTAATAACGGCTGAGCGCTGAGCACTTGCGAATGAGCTGCAATTGCAGGCGTGATTTCTGCAGCTCGATCAAAATGCGTTGCATGTTGCTCATTTACACCTTGGTAAAACGCACTAACATCCTGATGATTTGCTCTGCTAGCTTTACTGTCACGGCTACTATCTGTGGTGCTATATCCTGAACCACCTTTTGCTGCCGAATTAGCGTTGTAACTCACACTATCTGTAGGCTGAAGGCTTGACTTAGGATAATCAAATAAACTACTTTCAGCGTGCAGTCGTGAAGTTGAAGCTTCTTCAGTTTGAAGAGGCTGATTATTATCTTGATGGTTAACGGAGTGAGTAACACCTGTGAATTCATCTTGTAATGGGACTACAACTTGTTTGATTGCCTGTAAAATAAAGTCATGGACTAAACGACCTTGATGAAAACGCACTTCGTGTTTCGCAGGGTGTACATTTACATCAACCTGACGCGGGTCAATATCAATATAAATTACAAAACCGGGTAGCTCTTCTTGCCCTGCGACTTCTTCGAATGCTTGACGTATCGCGTGTAAAATAAGTTTATCGCGCATCATACGGTTGTTTACATAGGTATATTGCGTCGTATTGTTGGAGCCCACAGGCAACACCCAGCCATATAACTGCAAACCGGTATCACCCGACTCAATATATAAACTTTGCTCTGCAAAGGCTTTACCTGCAACTTGAGCTACACGGGCTATTGCTTGAGCAGGGTCAGTTTTAGCACGGTATTGTCGTACAACTTTATCGTTATGCGTAAGCGTAATTGATACATCAAAGCGACTTAACGCAATACGTTTAATTAGCTCATCAATATGGTTGAATTCGGTTTTTTCAGTTCGTAAAAATTTGCGCCGTGCGGGCGTATTAAAAAATAAGTCTTTCACTTCAATTGTCGTGCCGTCAGGGTGCGCTGTTGGTTTTATTTGCACCGCCATATCACGACCTTCAGCAAATGCCTGCCACGCAGCCTCTTGCTCTTTGGTTTTTGAGCTCAAAGTTAACCGCGATACCGAGCTTATCGAAGCCAATGCTTCACCACGAAAACCCAATGAGCAAATATTCTCTAAATCATCGAGGGACTTTAATTTACTGGTCGCATGGCGAGAAAGCGCAAGCGTTAGCTCGTCTTTATTAATACCCGAACCATTATCACGA
Organism: Pseudoalteromonas neustonica; assembly: GCF_001653135.1. Lineage (GTDB taxonomy): Bacteria > Pseudomonadota > Gammaproteobacteria > Enterobacterales > Alteromonadaceae > Pseudoalteromonas > Pseudoalteromonas neustonica. Next base: position 76,023 of record NZ_BDDS01000007.1, on the reverse strand, counting down.
ATACGAATAAGCTTATGACCGCCACGTTCAATATCTATTTGAATGCGTGTCGCACCTGCATCTAAGCTATTTTCAACAAGCTCTTTAACAACGGATGCTGGCCGTTCGACCACTTCACCTGCTGCAATTTGGTTAGCTAACCGCGCTGGAAGTATTTCAATACTCATGGTGTTTTAACCTAATTATATACGTTGTACTGATCATTATTAGCTTTGTGGAATATCGAGCTCTTGACCAATAAATAAGGTGTTTGATTTAAGTTTATTCACCTGCTTAAGCTTACCTATAGAGACCCCATAACGGCTCGCTAGCAAACTCAAGGACTCACCAGGGCGTACTTTATGCTTGGTAGGGTATTTTGATTTTAATGACGCGAACAGCGAGTCATCCGGTGGATTTTTTAAATAATAACTTTTAATTGCTGTAAATATCGCTTTTGCTAAACGCTCTTGGTGGTTAGCACTTTTTAATAGTTTTTCTTCGCGTGGATTGGATATAAAACCTGTTTCGACCAAAATTGACGGTATATCTGGCGACTTAAGCACTCCCAAACTGGCAGCTTGTGGCTCTTTTTTGTGTAGCTTGGCCACTTTTTTTAGCTCTTGCACCATTTCTTCAGCAACGTTAAAGCCCGTCTTCATCGAGTGATCCATTGACATATCAAGCAACGCTTGCGCTAAATATTTTTCACTTGCAGTGTCTTTAATTACATCAGCAGCACCACCGAGCAATTCGGAGTGTTTTTCTTTATCTTCTATCCATTTAGCCGTTTCGGAGTTCGCTCTGCGCAACGATAACACCCAAACAGAGGCACCGCTTGGCTGTGGGCTAGTAAATGCATCTGCATGAATAGAAACAAAAAAATCTGCTTTTTTCGCACGAGCTCGGCTAGTTCGCGTATTAAGTTTTACAAAGTAATCACCGCTGCGTACCATGCGTGAAATCATCCCGCGTTCGCCGTCAATCATGCGCTCTAAACGTTTAGCAATTTGCAGTGTAATGGTTTTTTCGTAAGTACCTGACGGCCCAATTGAGCCGGGATCTTCTCCGCCATGTCCAGCATCAATTGCAATGACAATATCACGTTGCTGCTTAAGCTCACGCTTTTTAACCGTAGAATTTCCGTTTGATGTATTTGGCTGTGCTTGCTCTTTATCATATAAATCCACCACCAAGCGATTTTTATATGGACCCGTCGGGGCTAAAGCAAATATCACTGGCTTAACAGCGCCAGTTAGCTCAAATACAAGCCTAACACCGTGCTTATTTTTTGCCTTTGAATATCTTAATTTACTAACAATTTGGTGTTTTTTTGGAATGCTGGGCAAATATTTTATTTTATTAGTGTCTTCTAAATCAACCACTAAACGTAATGGATTTTTCAGCATAAAATAACTAAATTCTGGTTTATCCGTTAAGTCGAATACTACCCGAGTACTATCCGGTGATGGCCAAACTCGTACGCTATTGATAGTATTTTTCGCATACAAATGACTGCTGACAACAAGCAACAGTAAAGTACACATCCACTTAATGATAGTTTGACTCATTTGACCCAATACACCTTTATTATTGTTTAAGAATGTAACTACTCGATCTGGTTTTTGAGCTTATCTATAATATTAGCACCACGAGTACTAATGCTTTGAATCTCAATTTCTCGCGCATCGCCTACATATCGCAAAGTAATATCTAAATCAGGAGTCGGAATAAACTCCCCGCCTTTTTCAGGCCATTCCACCACACAAATAGCTGTAGGCGAAAAATAGTCGCGAATTCCCATATACTCTAACTCTTCAGGATCGCCAAGGCGATATAAATCAAAGTGATACACATTTGCTTCAGCCAGTTCATACGGTTCAACTAAAGTGTAAGTTGGGCTTTTAACCTTACCCTGATGGCCAAAACCTTGCACCACACCACGCGTTAAAGTCGTTTTACCCGCTCCTAAATCACCGTGTAAATAAATTACTGCGCCTTGGTCTATAAACTCGGCAAGCTTATTGCCCATTTTTACCGTTGCAGCTTCATCAGCGAGTTGAAAACCAACACTGTGCGTCATCCGTACCCCATGAAAAACAAATAAATCATTACTTAATTAATCATACCAGATTATTTTCTTAAGGCGAATCAGCGATCATCAGACACAAAAAAGTCGGCAAAGTTGCCGACTTTTTAAATAACGACTGTAAACGTTATTACAAACCTAATTTTTTCTCAAGATAATGGATGTTAGTACCACCATTTTGGAAATTTTCATCGGCTAAAATGCGTTTATGCAGTGGTGTATTGGTTTTGATACCGTCAATCACAAGCTCATTCAATGCGTTACGTGCACGGGCAATGGCTACATCACGGTTTTCACCGTAAGTGATCAATTTGCCAATCATTGAATCATAGTGTGGTGGTACTGTGTAGTCAGCATAAATATGGCTGTCCCAACGAATACCTAAACCACCCGCTGGATGGAAACGCGTGATCTTACCCGGTGATGGGATAAACGTTTCAGGGTCTTCTGCGTTAATACGACATTCAATAGCATGACCACGAATAACCACGTCATCTTGCGTGAATGATAACGGTTGACCAGCAGCAATTTTTAATTGTTCTTTGATTAAATCAACGCCAGTAACCATTTCTGTTACTGGGTGCTCAACCTGAATACGGGTGTTCATTTCAATGAAGTAGAACTCACCATTTTCGTATAAGAACTCAAATGTACCCGCACCACGATAACCGATTTCGATACATGCACGTGTACAACGCTCACCGATAAACTTACGCACTTCAGCAGTAATACCTGGTGCTGGCGCTTCTTCAACTACTTTTTGATGACGACGTTGCATAGAACAATCACGTTCACCTAGGTGAACTGCATTGCCTTGGCCGTCAGCTAAAACTTGAATTTCGATATGACGTGGGTTTTCAAGGAATTTCTCCATGTAAACCATACTATTACCAAAAAACTGCTTAGCTTCTTGCTGCGTTAAAGCAATTGAGTCAATTAACTCTGCTTCGCTACGAACAACACGCATACCACGACCACCACCGCCACCAGCCGCTTTGATGATTACAGGGTAACCAATGCGCTTAGCTATTTGCATATTACGGTCTTTATCATCCGATACCGGGCCATCAGAACCAGGAACACACGGTACACCCGCTTTACGCATTGCGTTGATTGCTGATACTTTATCGCCCATTAAACGAATTGTATCGCCTGTTGGGCCAATAAATACAAAACCACTTTGTTCAACTTGATCAGCAAAATCAGCGTTTTCTGCAAGGAAACCATAACCTGGGTGAATAGCGACTGCATCTGTTACTTCTGCCGCAGCAATAATGCGCGGAATATCTAAGTAACTTTCAGTAGCAGCAGGTCTACCAATACAAATTGTTTCATCTGCAAGCAATACGTGCTTAAGATCGCGATCTGCCGTTGAATGAACAGCAACCGTTTTGATCCCAAGCTCTTTGCAGGCGCGCAATATACGAAGTGCAATTTCACCTCGGTTTGCAATGACTACTTTATCTAACATTAGAGTTGGCCTTTTAGGTTACGCTATTATTCAATAATGAATAAAGGTTGATCAAATTCTACTGGCTCGCCATTTTCAACTAAAATAGCTTTAACGGTACCCGCTTTATCTGATTCAATTTGGTTCATCATTTTCATCGCTTCGATGATACAAAGCGTGTCACCTACTTTAACTTGCGAACCAACTTCAACATATAAAGGCGCTTCTGGAGAAGCTGCTGAGTAGAATGAACCAACCATTGGCGATAATACTTGATGACCTGTTGGACCTGCTGGTGCTGGCGCTTCTGCGCTTGCAACTGGTGCCGCAGCTACTGGAGCCGGAGCGGGTGCATACTGTGGTGCATATTGTGGAGCGTAAGCAGGACCTGCGCTCATGTTATTACGATTGATACGTACTGACTCTTCACCTTCGGTGATTTCTAATTCAGCAATACCTGATTCTTCTACTAGTTCAATTAGCTTTTTGATCTTGCGAATATCCATGAACGACCCGCCTGTTAGTTTGTTAGTTTAAAATTAATTCGAGTTTTGCAACCGATGTACCGCAGCCTCAAGTGCTGAACGATAACCCATTGCGCCTAATCCACATATTACGCCTTGCGCCACATCAGAAAAATACGAATGATGACGAAACGCTTCCCGCGCGTGCACATTAGTTATGTGCACTTCATAAAACGGAATATCAACACTCAGTAGAGCATCACGTAAAGCCACGCTTGTATGCGTAAATGCCGCTGGGTTGATAATAATGTAATCGATAGTTTGCCACGCACTGTGTATGTGCTCTATTAAAGCTTGCTCACTATTACTTTGATAATGCGTTAACTCAACATCTAGACCATCAGCAACCACTGTTAGTTCGCTCATGATATCGCTAAGTGTTTGTGAACCGTACTTTTCTGGTTCACGCTTACCAAGCATATTTAAGTTAGGGCCATTTACAACTAAAAGTTTAAATTTTGCAGCCATAATACGCGATAATCCTATAAATAATGAGTTAAGCCATTTTGATTAGAAATCCCCATAAAATGTAAGGGGTGAAAACTAAAATAGCAACCATTTCTCACGTTAACCACCTATTATAGTCAGTTCGATGTAAATAGCAGCAAAATACTGGTCTAATGACTAAGGCTAGGAACAAAAATAAAAACGCCACTTATAATAAGTGGCGTTTAAAATAACGTTAAAAAAGTACTTATTTAACGTTATTACTTACCTTTGCCAAATGCTCAGCAAAGTCATTTGCGTTTAAGAAGCCCGTCACACGCTGTGCGCCAAGCTCTTCGCCTTGCATATCAAAAAATAAAATGCTTGGTAAACCAAATACCGTAAACTCTTCCATTACTTCAATTGTAATGTCGTCACTTTCGGTTAAATCAATTTTAAGTAACTCGAAGTTAGCAAATTCAGCTTGCACTTTAGCGTCTGGAAAGGTGTATTTTTCGAATTCTTTACACGCAACACACCATTCAGCATATAAGTCGACCATCACTAATCGGCCCTCGTTATTAGCATCACCAATTGCTTGTTTAAGTTCAGCTAAGTTCGCAACTAACTTAAAGCCACGCTCTTGCTGCTCGTCATTTGTGGTACTAACAACTTGGGCTGTTGGCCATATATAATTTTTAGTTAAGCTCGCACCACCTACAACTAATAGCGTTGCAGCAAACCACAGAGCTGTTTTTAATTTACCTTGTGTTTGAGCACTCTGCCAATGATGCAAGTACAAAGCTGTTGCTAGCGCTAATAAACCCGCCATTAGTAATATAATGTCAGCATCCACAATGCGCTCTAGCAATATTAGTGGCACTACTAACATGATAAAACCAAACAGGGTTTTAACTTGCTCCATCCATCCACCCGCTTTAGGTAACAACTTACCACCAGATGTTCCAAGTAGTAATAATGGAATCCCCATGCCTAAGCTTAAAACATATAAAGTCAAACCACCCACCAGGTAGTCGCCGCTTTGTGCCACAAATAATAACGCGGCTGACAACGGTGCTGTTGTGCAAGGTGATGCAATTAAGCCTGATAATACGCCCATCAAAAACACACCAATATAATTGCCGCCTTTTTGATTGTTACTAACCTGCGTGAGCTTGTTCATCATACCGCTGGGGAGCTTTATTTCGTACCAGCCAAACATCGACATAGCGAGTAAAACAAACAATAAGCTAAAACTAATTAATACTGTCGGGTGTTGCAAATAGCCTTGTACTTGACCGCCTAAAGATGCAACCACCAATCCTAATGCTGCATACGTGACTGCCATCCCTTGGATATATATAAAAGACAACGCAAATGCTTTTTTAGTTGAGAGATTTTTTTGCCCGGCAATTAAGCTCGATAGAATCGGAAACATCGGAAACACACACGGTGTGAAGGCAAGGCCAATACCCACTAAAAAGAAGATCGCTAAATTAGCCAACAAACCTTGTGATGCGAGTTTTTCAGTAAAGTTTAATTCTTTTTCAGGATCATCCTCTTGAACTACAGCATCTTCTGGAGAATGAGGCGATTCAATACCAAGTGCTGTAAGTGCATTGCCTGCAGTTGCCGAATCCGGCGCATTCTTAATCGCAACTGTTTCCCCTGCAATAACACTTAAAGGAATAGAGATAATTTCTGGCGGGTAGCATAGCCCTGCTTCTGCGCAGCCTTGATAGCGCACCTTAACAATACCATCTTGAGCAACATTGCTTAGTTTGCTGATTACACTTAATGAATCAAAAAATACTTCAGTCTTACCAAAGAATTCATCTTCAATAACGACGCCCTTGCCAAGCTCTGGCACTTGAATGTTTGCGCCTTTGCCAATAATTTCGAGCTTCTTTTTATACAAATAATAACCAGGAGCAATATCCCAACCAATAAAAAGTGTATTGCCTTGCTGATCAAAATCAAACGAGAATGCTTGATCAACAGGTAAAAACGTTTGCTCTGCGGGTTGCAGTAAATCACTTAATAAATTATTAGTTGTAGCCTGCGCTGGCATCAGCGAGAGCGCACAAAGCAATAAAATAAAACAACGCATTAATTAAGTACCTCATCCATCCAATTAAAGTAGGCCAAATTGCCTGTTGATACGTCCACTACCTGAATCTCAGGGATCTCATAACTATGCAATTTTTTTATAGTTTGGATCACTTGGTTCATTTTTTCTGACTTAGTTTTAATTAATAACTTACACTCAGTTGCATGTGTAACTTCACCTTCCCACATGTAAACTGATTCTACATTTGGAAGAATACTCACGCAGGCTGCTAATTTCTGCTGAACAAGTTGCTCTGCCATAGCGCGCGCTTCACTTGCATTAGCGCAAGTGGTAAAAACAAGCCGAAAATGAGTCGTCATATTGAACCTTTAATTGATTGCTTTGCCCAACCCATAGTAGCTGATAGCTAAGGCAAAGTGTAGCCAAGCGCATAACCCAATATCACTGCTCTTGAAAAAAGACCTTACTACCCATATTTATATTTCATACACTCACTTGAGTGACCATTATTTAGAGAGTTTTATGTTTAGATTTTTATTCTTGTTATTTATTCTCGTGCCGATTATTGAAATCGCATTATTAATTCAAGTCGCTGATGTGATTGGCGGCTTTGCCACAATCGCGCTGGTTGTTATAACTGCCATTGTGGGTGCCAAATTAGTTAAAACACAAGGTATGGGTGCATTACAAAACGTACAACTGCAAATGGCACAAGGGCAAATGCCTGCTAAAGAACTATTTACCGGTTTATGTGTGATTATCGCTGGCGTTTTACTCCTTACTCCCGGCATTATGACCGATGTATTTGGCTTTTTATTACTAACGCCTGTCATTCGTAATAAACTAGCTGCAGGCCTTGCCAGTCAAGCAACTGTACGCATGAGTGCAGGCATGCAACAAGGTCCTTCACCATTTACACAACAGACTCAACAAGAGCCAGAACCGCGTAAAATGAGTGAGCCAACCACGATTGATGGTGAATACGAGAGAAAAGATTAAATTTTTTAATTTTTTCACTTGGATTTTGACTCACCACCCCCATTACTGAGTACAACTAAACCAATTGCGCTAAACCATAAGGTTCCAGCCAATTGGTACACACACAACTTTTTTCTGTCCTGTTCAGAAACTGTTAGGAGAACTAAAAAATGAACATTCGTCCTTTACATGATCGCGTGATCGTTGAGCGCCTAGAAGAAGAAACTAAATCAGCTGGCGGTATTGTATTAACTGGTTCTGCGGCTGAGAAATCAACCCGCGGTAAAGTTGTCGCTGTTGGTAATGGCCGTACTCTAGATAACGGTGATGTGAGAGCATTAGAAGTTAAAGTCGGTGACACTGTGTTATTCGGCTCATATGTTGAAAAAGCAGAAAAGATCGAAGGTCAAGAGTACCTGATCATGCGTGAAGACAATATTTTAGGCATTGTAGGCTAAACCTACTTTTCGTTTAACATACATTTAGAATTTAAAGGAAATTAATCATGGCAGCAAAAGAAGTACTTTTTGCAGGTGACGCACGCGCTAAAATGCTAGCTGGCGTAAACATCTTAGCAAACGCAGTTCGCGTAACATTAGGTCCTAAAGGCCGTAACGTAATCCTAGACAAATCATTTGGCTCACCAGTGATCACTAAAGATGGTGTATCAGTGGCGAAAGAAATCGAACTTGAAGACAAGTTTGAAAACATGGGCGCACAAATGGTTAAAGAAGTTGCATCAAAAGCAAACGATGCAGCCGGTGACGGTACAACTACAGCTACAGTGCTTGCACAGTCTATTGTAAATGAAGGCTTAAAAGCAGTTGCTGCGGGCATGAACCCAATGGATCTTAAGCGCGGTATCGATAAAGCAATCATCGCTGCAGTTGCTGAGCTTAAAGAACTTTCAGTTCCATGTGCTGATGCAAAAGCAATCGCACAAGTAGGTACTATTTCAGCTAACTCTGATAAAGAAATTGGCGACATCATTGCAGAAGCAATGGAAAAAGTAGGCCGTAACAGTGGTGTAATCACTGTTGAAGAAGGCCAATCACTTGAAAACGAACTAGATGTTGTTGAAGGCATGCAGTTTGACCGTGGTTACCTTTCTCCATACTTCATCAACAACGCAGAAAAAGGCGCTGTTGAATTAGACAATCCGTTTATTCTACTTGTAGACAAAAAAGTATCTAACATCCGTGAGTTACTTCCTACATTAGAAGCGGTTGCTAAAGCAAGCAAACCACTACTAATCATTGCTGAAGACCTTGAAGGTGAAGCGCTAGCTACATTAGTTGTTAACAACATGCGTGGTATCGTTAAAGTATCAGCAGTTAAAGCACCAGGCTTTGGCGACCGTCGTAAAGCAATGCTACAAGACATCGCTGTATTAACTGGCGCAACAGTTATCTCTGAAGAAATCGGCTTAGAGCTTGAAAAAGCCACGGTTGAAGACCTAGGTACTGCTAAACGCGTTGTGATCACTAAAGATGACACAACAATCATCGATGGTGCTGGCGAAGAAGATGGCATTACAGGTCGTGTTGCACAAATCAAAGCACAAATCGAAGAAGCAACGTCTGACTACGACAAAGAGAAGCTACAAGAGCGCATGGCAAAACTTGCCGGCGGTGTTGCAGTAATCAAAGTAGGCGCAGCGACTGAAATCGAAATGAAAGAGAAAAAAGACCGCGTTGAAGATGCATTACATGCAACTCGCGCTGCGGTTGAAGAAGGTGTAGTACCTGGTGGCGGTGTTGCACTAGTACGTGCAGCAAATAAGCTTATTGATTTAGTTGGCGACAACGAAGATCAAACGCACGGTATTAAAGTAGCACTTCGTGCTATGGAAGCCCCACTTCGTCAAATCGTAACTAACGCAGGTGACGAAGCGTCTGTTGTTATTAACGCAGTTAAAGGCGGCGAAGGTAACTTTGGTTACAACGCAGCCACTGGCGAATACAACGACATGATTGAAATGGGTATCTTAGATCCAACTAAAGTAACGCGCTCTGCACTACAATTTGCAGGCTCGATTGCGGGTCTTATGATCACTACTGAAGCCATGGTAGCTGAAATCCCTAAGGATGAAGCTGGCGCACCTGATATGGGTGGCATGGGCGGAATGGGTGGCATGGGCGGCATGATGTAAATCAGTCCCTAAGCACCTCGCTTATAAAAACCCAGCTTCGGCTGGGTTTTTAGCTTTAAGAGCAACAATAAAGTAGCAAATAAAATAATTCCCCCTTCTGTAAGTCAGGATTTATCCCGAAAATTCTTCTAACTAAAGTCAGACCTACACGTGAATCACACATGGCATTTAACTTACCAGCCTTTTGTCCTCGGGTTATGTCTCCTTATATGTTAAAACACTTTTAAGCATTTTATTATTTCAAAGTAACGCGATGACAAATATAAAACAGCACATTGGTAGTATGGCTTTAGTTGTAAAAAATTATGATGACGCGATTGCATTTTACACACAAAAACTGAGTTTTTATTTGGTTGAAGATACTGATCTTGGCAATGGTAAGCGTTGGGTATTAGTGTCACCACCCAACTCCAATGGCACTAACCTATTACTCGCTAAAGCAAGTACACCAGAGCAATTAGAAGCTATTGGTAACCAAACGGGTGGCCGTGTGTTTTTATTTTTACACACTAATGATTTTTGGCGTGATTATAAAACGATGCAAAAAAATGGCATTAGATTCAACGAGCAGCCGCGCGAAGAAGCCTACGGTACTGTGGTGGTATTTGAAGATTTGTACGGTAATAAATGGGATTTGTTGCAGTTGAATAAATAGTACAAGGCTGCATTAAAAATACAGCCTTGAATGCTTATTGCCCTTCTGATTCAGCTAAAGGAGAATGACCGCCCGCCCAATAATTTGCAGTCGCAGTTGCACACCAATTAACATCTGCCCATGTGTAATCTTTATAGTAAATTTTATCTACACAGCCTTCGACTTCATGCTCTCCACGGCCAACATCAACAATACAAACATTACCATTACAACTATTAGGTCGAGGGGTTGCGCCGTACGATGCAATATTCCATGTCACACTCTGTATAGGTTTGCTTGCATTGACCTTAAATACAATTGCACCTTGTCTATAGCTAGATAAAGGTCCACCACCAAAACACTGATTTTCCCTATATTCATCATAGGCTTGAGTATCAACATAACAAGATACTGTATCAGCCATTGCCACACCACTAAACATAGAAGCACCGAGTAAAGCCAAATATATTTTTTTCATTGAGAATATCCTTTTTATGATTATAAAACCGTTCCTTTTTAAAACCTCAACTACATAAACGGTTAAAAGCCTAACGAGGGTCAAATTTAAAAAATGCTGTTTAAAATGTAAATTAGACCCTATTAAACTCTAAATGCTGTAAACATATAAAAACTAAACTAAATAAATCGCCACTTTAAAAATTAGATTATTTTCTTAGAAACAAACACTCAAATAAAGGTACATTAAACAAACAAAATTAACAACCTATTATCATTATAACTTTGGCAATTAAACACGCCCCCCCAGAAAAAACACTTATCACTTAACTAAAAGGTCAAAGCAAACGCCATAATTAAGTACTGACTCTTTGAATTAAAAAATATTTAGCATATATACTTACCGATCCTATTTAAATATTATGGCTTCACTTTTTACCGTTCCTGTTCTTAAGTATAGGATGCATATGTCACGTAGCATTGAATCAAGATTATTAATGAGTGCTGCGGTTATCGCCTTTGCGGCAGCTGTATGGCACTTATTGTGCATTTGGGGTGGGCCAAGTTGGTTTGCTTTTGCCCGTGCGCCTGAGCAATTAATTGCGTCATCAAAGCAAGGAACACTTCTTGCGCCATTGGGGGCGATTGTTGTTGCGGGGTTGATGTTTACATGTTCGGCATTTGCCTTGTCTGCTTTAAAAATACTACCTAAACTGCCTTTTACGACAGTGGCTTTATTTGTCATTGCTACAGTGGGTATAGTGCGAGGGTTAATCGCGATACCTATGTTTATAACAGAGCAAGGGGCTGATACCTGGCAAATTGTGGCAAGCTCAGTCTGGTTTTATACAGGGCTGTGTTTTTTCATTGGTGCTAAACAATACAAATCCACCCACAAAGAGTATAAAACCAAAATGATTGTACTGTCTTTTTACAATGAGTTTAGAGAGAAGTTTCCAGACATAGCCCTTAAAACAGATCAACATTACATTAAACAATGGGGAGAGTTAGAGCCTGAATTTATTTACACATGGTTCGAATGCGTTGCAAGTGTCGTCAATAATGAGATGTATAATAAATCCGATGCAGCCGTATATACTGGCCTATTTGAGTATCTCAGCAGTCAATTCCAATTTGCAGGTAAAGAGATACGCGAATATATTGATGTTGGGATCATTGAGAATCTTTTTTGGCAGGTAACACCTATTAATGCTGCGCCATATTGGCAAGTATTACCTAATGATCTCAAAACTCTTTACGTAAATTTTCACCAGCAAACACCTATTTAACCGATCAAATGTTAGCTGTTTGCCACGCTATAGCAAAATGATTTTTTGGGATGCTAAAAGTACTGTAGCTAACGGAAAAATTAAACTCAGTCAGCGCATCGTTCTCTAGCATCTGGCAAATCATATCACCTAAAATAGGTATAAATTTACCCGCCCAACCTGCGGTATACGTCACTATATTTTTATTATTAGGTATATAATCCGGCATGTAATCAAGAAAAAACTCTGCTTTTTTTTGCCCTTTTTTCAATGGTGAATCACACAATGCTATTAAGCATGTTGTAGTAAAATACGGGGTTGGCTCCAAGCCCGGCATAAACTGTTCAACCCATGAGGACGCAATCGCTAATGATTGCTTACTTGGGGCTAACTGTCGATCATTTGGATCATAAATAATTGCATCGTCTGGAAAATTAGTCGCAACACGAATGTAGCCTGGGTTTGCCCATTCAAGTTCAGGAAAACCACACAAAAGAGAATTAGTTGCGGTTCGTGGGTCTGATTCATTCTCTGCTTGTTGAAATACAAACCAAGATGGGGTCGTTGCTACAGGGTCAACTTTCTTAAAATACGCTGATGCCATTTGCCAAATAATAATAGGCACTGACACCCCTAAACTACGTACGGTTTCGTTGATATATGCACCCGTAGTAATCGCTAGTTTTTTACATGTATAACATGTAGTAGTGATGCCTTCTGCAGCACTATGCTGGGTCGTTACTTCAACAATATCATCTGCTAATGAGGTAATCGTTTGCACATTTTCCCATTCGCGATAAGTCACACACCCAGAGTTTAACCCCGCATTAAAAAATGCTCTCTCTGTTTGCTTTATATTAATGGTGCCGCCATTTGATTGAAAAAAACCATAATACTCTTTAGGGAGTCCTTCAAAGCAGGCCTTACTTTGTATTGCGGTGGCATCTGCCAGTCTCTCATAAGGAATATTTAACGCATCCATGGTTTTTTCAGCCTCGTCGATACCGCCTTCTCGCGCATCTTTAACGCCTTTTTGACCAAACCATAAACTTCCTTCATCGCCAATTAATGGCTCGTCTGACAATGCCTGTATTTGCTGCCAATACTGCTGTGATGCTAAACATAACTCAGACATATGCTGTTGATCATACTGCAAACGAAACTGCCTAGAGTATCCGGCAGAGCTTCCTAAATCATTAAAATAGCCATGTTTTTCGATTACCAGTGTTTTAAGGCCTCGTTGCGATGCATGAAAAGCGGTCGATAACCCAACGGGGCCGCCTCCAATAACGATTAAATCGTATTGAACTGCTGTAGACATGTCTAACCTATTACTATTATTAAGTTCTAGGGGTGTTATAAAGGAATGAACTACAAAAAGATATTACGTGATATTACACCGCATTATTGGGCATTACAGTTGATTATAATTACAACAAGCTAACCATACGACGACTAAACCTAGATGTTGGGTAGTAAAACACTTTCAAAAAAATGTAGATTAGTATCATATTACGCGCCACAAACAAAAACGGCGCGCAATTTACATTGCACGCCGCTTTAAAACAACCTAACTGGGTTAGCTTATTCTGTATATGGTAAGTTACGACCGTAGAAAATTTCTTGCATCTCACGGGTTAACTTAGAACGAATTTCTTCTTCTTCATCGTCAGATAAGTCATCAGTAGACACACCAAATAAATATGTATTTAGATCTGTTTCTTTAAGCATCATCTTTGTATGGAACAAGTTTTCTTGATACACGTTTACGTCCATCATTTGGTACGCTTCTTTGGTATCTTCCGTCATATAATTCTGAATTGAATTAATCGCATGATCAATATAATGCTTCACGCCATCTACGTCGCGGGTAAAACCACGTACGCGGTAGTCGATTGTCACCACATCTGAATCCAAACTGTGGATCAGGAAGTTCAACGCTTTAAGTGGCGAAATAATACCACAGGTCGATACTTCGATATCAGCGCGGAAAGTACAAATACCATCATCAGGATGCGCTTCAGGGTAAGTATGTACACAGATATGACTTTTATCTAAATGTGCAACTACGGTATCAGGTAACGGCCCTGGTGCTTCATCAACGTCAAATGTCTGCTGCTGCTCAATTGGTTCTTCTGAAACCAAAATAGTAACACTGGCACCTTGTGGCTCGTAATCTTGACGCGAGATATTTAAAATATTAGCGCCGATGATATCAACCACTTCACCTAAAATATCGGTTAGTCGATCCGCGTTGTACTGCTCGTCGATATATTCAATATATTCTTTACGTTGTTGCTCGGTCTTTGCGTAGCAAATATCGTAAATACTAAAGCTTAAACTTTTGGTTAAGTTGTTAAAGCCATGTAGTTTAATTTTATCGAAGGGTTTGTTCATAATAAACCAACCTATAAACTAATGAAATCTGCCACAGCAGAATGAAAGTTCGCGGATTTTATACGAATTTCACCGCAGGAAAAAGCCTTATTTTGCCTGTTCTTGCACAACTTCGTGACTGTGGGTAATTTCTACTGTTTTATCAAGCATTAATGCAACTGAACAATACTTTTCAGCTGATAATGTAACTGCGCGTGCAAGGTGCTTCTCAGAGACATTATCCCCTGTTACTACAAAGTGTAAGTTAATCTTAGTAAAGACTCGAGGAGCTGATTCAGCACGTTCTGCGCTCAATTTAACTTGAACATCTGAGAAGTTTTGTTTCGCTTTCTTTAAAATGCTGACCACATCTACTGATGAACAGCAACCCACTGACATGAGCACCATTTCCATAGGACTTGGTGCTGCGCTATCACTGCCTGCGTCAAACACAACGTTATGCCCAGAATTAGAGCGCCCAAGATACGTATCGCCTTCAACCCATTTTACATTCGCTTGCATTTTATTACTCTCAAAGAAGTTATTTTCTTGATTGTAAGGAAGTCACAGGCAGTTGCAAATTAAAAGCGATAATCTGAGGTCGTTAAATTTTTTCAGCAACCGCGCTATCGAATAGGTTTTTAACCAACGCTGCAAACTCATCAATAAATGCATGTTGCTCTATCGTAACTTGATTACTCGTAACACTACTTAGCACTTCTTGGAGGTCGTAAACTATCCCATCGACTTCACGTACTATTTGGCTGCGTTGCTCTGTAGAAAGCGCTTTGTTTTGTTGGCATATCAGCATCACATTTTCAGCGATGTCATCCTCTATCAACGCCATAATCGTTGGTGCACCTGGTTTTATCTCGCCAGGCTTCTCAAATAAAGCTAAGTTTTGAGTAAGATACATGATGAGGTCATCATACCCTTGCCTATCTAAAACCATAATTCTCTTCACCTAATAAAATACGACTCTATTGATTTAAGCAGAAAGCGCATTTAAATGCTACCTTTGCTCAAGAAGCAATACAAAAAAAGCAGCCAAGGCTGCTTTTTCAATTCTTTATTGCTATTTTTATTAATAGTAATTAGTCAATTTTTAAACCTGGGCTTAATGTTGCTGGCATGGCTACTTTTTCAAGCTCAACGGAGGCAACTGGGTATGCACAATAATCTGCCGCATAGTATGCACTTGCGCGGTGATTACCTGATGCGCCAATGCCACCAAACGGTGCAGCACTTGATGCACCTGTGATTGGGCGGTTCCAGTTAACAATACCCGCGCGAATACGACGTAAAAAGTGGTCGTAATCTACAGCGTTATCGCTCAGTAAGCCTGCTGATAAACCAAAGCTTGTATCGTTAGCTTTATCAATTGCTTGATCAAAGTCAGTAAAGCGGAATACTTTTAACAGTGGCCCAAAATGCTCTTCATCTGGGAAGTTAGCAACATCAGTACATTCAATAATGCCTGGAGTAACAAAACCCGTGTTGGCAGTGTGAGTAAGCTCAACTAATATCTTTGCACCAAGTTCAACTAACTGCTGTTGTGCTGTAACCATTCCTGCGGCTGCCACTGATGAAATCATCGACCCCATAAATGGCTGGTCTGCGTCATCGTAGTTACCGACTTTAATCGCTTTAGTGGCAGTAATTAAACCGGCTAAAATTATATCGCCTTGCTCACCTGCAGGTAAAAACAGTTTACGTGCACATGTACAACGTTGACCACTTGAAATAAATGCTGATTGAATAATATCGTGGATCACTGCTTTAGTATCTGCAACATCAGTAATGATAAGCGGATTATTACCCCCCATCTCTAATGCTAGGATCTTACCTGGCTGACCTGCAAACTGCTCATGTAAAATATGACCCGTGCGTGATGAGCCTGTAAAGAATAAGCCATCAATGCCTTTGTGCGCGGCTAATGCTTTACCTGTTTCTACTTCACCTTGAACAAGGTTAATAACACCGGCTGGTAAACCTGCTTTTTCCCAAAGCTTAAGTGTTAGCTCTGCAACAGCGGGCGTTAGCTCTGATGGCTTAAATACCACTGTATTACCAGCTAAAAGTGCAGGCACAATGTGACCATTAGGCAAATGACCTGGAAAGTTATACGGGCCAAATACAGCAACAACGCCATGTGGCTTATGACGGATCATCGCACGGCCTTGCGGCATTGGGTTTTCAACATCACCAGTGCGTTCTAGAAGGGCTTTTTCAGAAATTGCAATTTTACCAACCATAGCACCCGCTTCAGTGCGAGTTTCCCATAATGGTTTACCCGTTTCTTGTGCGATTGCGACAGCTAATTCTTCACTGTGTGCTTTAAGTGTTTCAGCAAACGTTTTTACAATGGCTAAGCGCTCTGCGAATGTCTTATCAGCCCAGCTGTAAAAAGCGTCGCGTGCAGCATTAACAGCTGTATCAACTTGTTCAGCTGTTGCTGAATTTGCTTGCCAAATAACGGTGTTATTTGCTGGGTTTACTGAACTAAATGCTTCGCCTTGGCCTTGTGACCATTGACCATTAATAAATTGTGCAGGATGAGTCATATACTTTCTCCTAAATTATAAACTTGTTGCTGTGACAGTATCGCCAGCTTGAAGGTGCAATGCGTCAGCGATTTCTTGTGACAAGATAATCTCTGGGTTTTTCGCATCAAACGTTAGCTCTGCTACGGTTGCTCTAAAATCATTGAGTTTTTCGTTTGCTAGCATTACCGATGTCTCGCCACTATTTTCACCAATTTTAACGGTAAAGTTTTTGGCGTTACGTACTGTCGCTATATTATCTACTTTTGCTTCAACGGTCGGACCTGCATCAAAGATGTCAACGTAACCGTTAAAGGTAAAGCCTTCACTTTTAAGTAATGAAATTGCGGGGCGTGTATTATCATGTACTTGACCAATAACCGCCTGTGCATCTTTACTTAAAAGATTGACGTAAATTGGGTATTTTGGCATTAACTCAGCAATAAATACTTTTTGGCCTATACCGGTTAGATAATCGGCAGTTGGGAAGTCCATAGAGAAAAAATGCTCTTCTAACCATTGCCAAAAAGGGCTGTCGCCATTTTCATTTGATACACCGCGCATTTCTGCAATCACGGTTTCAGCAAAGCGCTCTCTATGCTGTTTAATAAACATAAAACGGGCTTTTGAAAGTAGCTTGCCGTTGTTGTTTTTACGGTAGCCATCTTTTAAAAATAAAGTGCAAAGCTCTGTAGCGCCTGTGTAATCATTACATAGCGTTAAAATATCAACCGCTTTATACACATTAAGCGTACGCGATGAATGAATTGCTTTGCTTAAATGGTAATGATAAAACGCATCATCTAAACCAACTGCGGCTTCAATGGCTGAGGTACCGACCACTTCACCTGTTTCGCTATCTTCAAGAACAAACAAGTAACCTTCGTCACCCGGTTGAGATGCACTTTTTGCAAATGAGCTTACTGAATGGTCAATTTTCTTTTGTAATAACGCTTCGTTATTAGGCAAAGAGGTAAAACCATGCCCTGATTCATGGGCAATTTTCAATAAAGCTGGGTAATCACATTGCTGGATTGGGCGAAGAATCATCATGAGTCCGCTTGCTCCCTTATAAATAACGGTAAAATAGAAGATCAGGGCAAGCTTGCTACTTGCCCTTAAATAATGAGAACGCTAGATTAACCGTTCACAACTTTAGCTACTGCTTTTTCAAAGCGTGCCATACCTTCGCGAATATCCGCTTCAGGAATTACTAATGATGGGGTAAAACGTACAACATCAGCACCCGCAACTAACGACATTACGCCTTCACTTGTGCCCGCGACTAAAAATTCTTTAGCGCGACCTTTAAATTGTTCGTTAACAACAGCACCAATAAGCAAACCTTTACCACGAATTTCAGAGAATACGTTGTATTTATCGTTGATTGCCGTTAGTAATTCACGGAATAACGCTTCTTTCGCTTTCACGCCGGCAAGTACTTCTGATGTGTTAACAGTATCAAATGCTGCTTCACCAACGGCACACGCTAATGGGTTGCCGCCATAAGTAGAACCATGAGTTCCCACTTTAAGATGCTTAGCAATTTCAGTCGTTGTGATCATCGCGCCGATTGGAAAACCGCCACCAAGCGCTTTAGCTGTTGTTAAAATATCAGGTGTTACATCCAAACCTTGGTATGCGTATAAATCACCAGTACGGCCAACACCGGTTTGTACTTCATCAAAAATAAGCAACGCATTGTGCTTAGTACATAACTCACGAACGCCTTTAGCAAATTCATCCGTTGGTGAAATAATGCCGCCTTCGCCTTGCAAAGGTTCCATCATTACTGCGCATGTTTTATCTGAGATAAGCGCTTCAAATGCCGCTAAATCATTGTAATCACAATGTACGATATCGCCTGGTTTTGGACCAAAACCGTCAGAATAAGCAGCTTGACCACCTACTGTTACGGTAAAAAATGTACGGCCATGGAAGCCTTTGTTAAATGCGATGATTTGTGATTTTTCGGCACCAAAGTTTTCAAGTGCTAAACGACGCGCAAGTTTAAGGGCAGCTTCGTTTGCTTCTGCACCAGAGTTGGCAAAATATACTTTTTCAGCAAATGTCGCATCTACTAACTTTTTAGCTAAGCGCAGTGCTGGCTCATTCGTCATAACATTTGATAAATGCCAGATCTTCTCACCCTGCTCTTTTAATGCTTTAACTAATGCAGGATGACAATGGCCTAGACAATTAACAGCGATACCACCGGCAAAATCGATATATTCACGGTCTTGCTGATCCCATACGCGTGAGCCTTCGCCACGAACTGGAATAATGCTTGAAGGTGCGTAGTTAGGAACCATTACTTGATCAAATAAATCGCGATTAACTGTCATTTTATATCCTCTTAATTGTGAGCACACAGAGAGTGTGAATATCGAAATGATGGTATAAAATACCATTCTCTTTGGCGTAGATGAGCATAGCTTAAATTGCCAAAAAATACTCTCTGGTTCAATTTTCAGACACGCATTATTTCAGAATTTTAGTCATCTGTCTCTTAGAATACTTTCATACAGCCCTTGTAAATAAAGGGTTTGAGATATTATTTCAGAGATAGTGAATAACTATTTGAAAAAGAAAATCACAGTAAATTTGTTCTAAATTGCAGCCTATAACATGCCCAGCAGAGCTATTGAACTAAAATACAGCGCTACTGGTGAGCTTAATGATGAATGAATAGTCGCAAAAAAAATTAACAATTATTTTATAAAACTAGTCAATTTTAATATGAAAGTGTTGAAAATTAGTTTTTTCGAGTAGATTTAGCTCAGATTGCGTAAAGTTGAGGTGTTTTAGCCAAACAGTTTTTTCATCAGCTTCGATCAGTTGATGCTCTTCCAGAGTGATATATTGTGAATAGCAGCGAGCCTTCTGCATTAATACCGTTAATGGCAATAAAGATTCGCCTTTAGGAAGCGGTGCCGTTAGTTGCTCCATTACTGTATTAAAAGGCAAATAACGAAACGACATTTTCTCAATCACTTTTGCAGTTACTTTTAATGCATGCTGGCTGAGTAGCGTGCTTAAAAACAACGGATCTGGTTTAAGTTCCAGTAAAGCCGTATGTAAGTCTTTATGTTGCTCTTCGCGCGCGATAGACACTTTACGCTGCCAAACAAGTTCAAAAGTTCGTAAGTAAAGCCTAACTAAAGCAATTTTACCCACATCTAATAGCATCCCCAGCGTGAAAGCATGCATTTCATTCATACCATTTACCTTAGCCAACTCTTGTGCAGCAATAGCGCAGGCCATCGAGTTATCACGTAAGCGACGCTTTAATAATGGGAAAGGTTCTGTACTGTGTGGCATCCAGTGGCGTACCGCAAAGGTGGGGACTACAAACTGCAAGTTATCTAAGCCAATATAACGCAGCGCCAAAGATGGGTTATCAACTTTTACTGATGTGTGCTTATTACGCTGCTTACGGTAATAAGGCAGATTCACAAAAGAGACCAGTTCTCGACCTAACCAACTTAAATCATTTACTAGGGGCTCTAAACGCCCTACCGACGCAGATTTAACGGCTAAAACTTCTAAAATTGCAGGAACGTTATCCTCTATACCTATTGTTTCATGCAATACCGTGTCTATATCTGCCAATTGTTTATTCATGGCGGTTTCGATCACTTGATGTAATTGCTGGCTTGCTTGAGCGCGATACTTATGATGAGCCGTACTGGATTTTTGTCGCTTTTTTTGCGCAGCCATTTCAACTTCAAGTAAAGTGCGCTGCTTCATTGGCGCGCCATAATCAATTTCTAAAGTATGAATATAGCCGATTTGACGTTGCGCAAAACTGTGACCAAGCAGCAGATCATGAGCTCGCTGTTCAAGTACTTTTGCCGTTCTGTGTTCGCGCATTTCATCAGTCATTCATTAATATCTTTCTTTAAGTAAAATCAAACCAGTTTAAGCCTAGAACCGAGTTATAAAGTTGGCAAGTAATTCAAGCCCCTGCTCCGTTAATATTGCTTCAGGGTGGAACTGTACCCCTTCTAACGCTAAGCTTTTATGCACTAAGCCCATAATCTCATCAAACTGACCATCGCTGGTCTGACTCCATGCAGTGATCGATAGCTCAGCAGGCACACTGTTTTTTTCGACAACTAACGAATGATAACGACACACCGTTAGTGGATTAGCCAATCCTTTAAACACGCCTTCTCCTGTATGGCAAATAGCAGAAGTTTTACCATGCATCACTTGCTTTGCTTTTACCACTTTAGCACCCAATGCTTGTGCAATTGTTTGATGGCCTAAACATATTCCTAATATAGGAAAATCACCTTTCAATTTGTCAACAACATCTAATGAGATACCAGCCTGATCTGGTGTACATGGCCCAGGAGATAACACTATATGTTGAGGGTTCAACTGTGCAATTTGGCTTACGGTGATTTCATCATTACGCTTTACTAACACATCCTGATCTAAACGCTGAAAGTATTGCACTAGGTTATAGGTAAACGAATCGTAGTTATCGATCATTAACAACATCTGGTTAGTAACTCATTTGTATTTAGTAGCTAAAAAGCAATATGATAATTCGCCCGCATTCTAACTCAATCAAAAAGAACTTTCAGTTAATTGTCGATTGAAAACATCATGCAGATGAAAAATTAACTTTTCATTTTGTTCATATTATCCTTTTACCGATACTAACCTTGATAAAAACACACAATAAAACCTTATCTTGCATCATAACCTTTAACGATAAACCATTGATTATAAATCAATTTAAAATCTAAAACCTTATAATTAAATTGCTCACATCTAGATAAGCGACTTATTCCCTATCACCCCTTAATATTCACTCATCGCTACCGCTTAGCGATAACATTTTTTAACTTAACATTACTTACCACATCACATATTGGTAGTAATACAGACTAAATAATAAAGGAATAAATCATGAAATCATTTACTAAAATCGCAACAAAAACCGTTTTAGCAAGTACGCTTGCAGCAACTTTATTTAGTGTACACGCAGCAGAGAATGACATTGAAACACACACTATTACTCCTGTAACAGCCTCAGTACAAGTAAAGGAAGTAACAACAGTTGAATATGATTTCACGAGTGACTTTAACGCTTCAATTGAAAACCAATTAAATCAAATTGATGCTGCAATCAACAAAAAGATTGATAGTTCAATTCAAAAAATAAACCAAACAATTGCAGAAAAATTAGCAAGCTTGTTTAATTAATATCGTTTTTAATCACCAAATAATAAGGAATGAGGGATGTTCAATTTTCGCAAAAATTTATTAAATAAAAGCCTACTTGTAGGCTGCTCTTTGCTAACTTTAAGTGCCGCCGCCCAAACTTCTGTTTGGCAAGTTAAGAAAGGTGAAGATACAGTGTATATCGGCGGCACTTTACATATTTTACCTAGCAGCCAAATGCCACTGCCTGCTGAGTTTGAATTTGCTTATCAGCAAAGCGATACCGTTATTTTAGAAGCTAAAATGCCTGATCCAACGGATGCTCAAGCACAAATGAATATGATACAAACATTGTCATATAAAAATGATGAAACGCTCAGTGAAAAGCTAACGCCACAAGTAAAGAAGCAACTTGAAGCTAAACTGGCACAATTTGGTACTAGTTTGAATGAGCTTAATAGCTTTAGACCATTTATGGTCAGTGTTGTTTTAATGTCAATGGAGCTACAAAAGCAAAGTTTAATTGGTGAAGGTGTCGATGCGTATTTTGCAAAACGGGCTAGTGCTGATAATAAACCACAGCAGTATTTAGAAGATATTGCATTCCAGCTGCGGTTATTTAAAGAAATGGGTGAAAACAACGAGAATAAATTCATTCAATCTAACTTAGACCAACTCAATGATTACAGCACTTTATTTAATAGCATGATGAAAGCGTGGCGCAGCGGCGATACTGAGTTGCTCAATGAATTAGTGGTATTACCTTTACTCAAAGATGATCCTGATACATTCAAAAAGCTTTTAAAAGATCGCAATTACAATTGGTTACCTAAAGTAGAAGCCATGTTTGGTAATGAGCAACAAGAGCTCGTCCTTGTAGGAGCAGCGCACTTGGTTGGTGAGCATAACTTACTATCGCTATTAACAGAGCAAGGCTACACAATTACTCAGCTAGATATCGCAGGTCAACAATAATGAATAGAACAGATAAACAGGCAATTTCTATGCTCACAATTTTTGCAACTTTAATGCTGGCAAGCATTGTACTACCTAGCCAAGCAGCCACTGTGGACGCAACGACTGTTAATGCAAGTAGTGAAGTATTAACCAGACTGCCCGCCGCCCAACAATGCCTTATTGGCAGTGATATTTTCTTACAATGACGCAACCAACCAATACGCTGAAGCACAACCACTTCAGCGTATTACTTATCGACTAAATGATCCGTTAACGCTGCTTTTTCATTTTGCGATAATGGGGTAGAACTTTTATTTATAAAATCATATCGCACCATGACTGTTTTCCCTACTGCACAGCATTTACCTTGCTGATATGCCTCTTGACGAATAACAAATGAGCTTGAACCAATATGTTCAACGGTTGATTTTACTTCAACCTCATGACCATAAAATAATTCCCCCAAAAAACTCACCTCTACTTTAGCTATGATCAATTTCCAATCATGTGGATTGAGATCTGGCGTAAAAAATCTAAAAATAGGTGCCCGCGTGGCTTCAAACCATACGGGGAGTACGGTATTGTTAATGTGTCCGAGCACATCTGTTTCACTAAAGCGCGGCATAATTTTTTCAATAAACATAATAATCCAATAATAATTATATAAAGGCAGCCCATGACGGACTTTATTCGCGTTTACGATAACGCCCTGAGCAAAGATTTTTGCAATAACTTTATTGCTGAGTTTGAACAAAGCCCGCATCTTAAGCAAGGGATGACATCGGGCGGTATCGATTTAAATAAAAAAGACAGCCATGATTTACACCTCAGTAACCACCCTGAATACACAGAACAACTAAAACACATTCAACAAACAACGGCCGGTTACGTATTTAAATACCTTGAAGAACATATTTTTATGATGATAGGTGCATTTGGTTTAAAAGTGTATCATCCAAAAACTGGCGTACCCACTGACTTGACGCAAGCGAACTTTGAAGAAGTGGGAAAACCTCAGCTACCACTACTTGTCCAGCAAATTTTTCGCTTAGGTAATATCCAAGCACAAAAATATCAAATCAATAAAGGTGGCTACCCATATTGGCACAGTGAAGTATACCCTCAGACTGGCCATAATGAGGCTTTGCATCGCGTACTGTTATTTATGTTTTATTTAAATGACGTGCAAGAAGGTGGTGAAACTGAGTTTTACTATCAAGAACGTAAAATATCACCAAAACAAGGTACCATGGTGATTGCTCCTGGTTACTTTACCCATACACATAGAGGGAATAAACCCATTTCAAATGATAAATATATTCTCACATCGTGGGTGTTGTTTAACCGCGCCGAGCAAATATATGGGCAACCACAATCGTAAGCAGTAAGCGGTAAGCGGTAAGCGGTAAGCGGTAAGCGGTAAGCGGTAAGCCAAAAAGTTTGAGTGTTGCCAATTATTATGCCAACACTTAAACAGGACTCGGGCAGCTTAAAACTTATAGCTTATAGCTTATAGCTTATAGCTTATAGCTTATAGCTTACAGCTTATGACTTATAGCTCTAAAGTAATTGATCAAACAAATCAAACAACTTATCTAGCTCTTCGATGGTGTTGTAATGCATACAACCGATGCGCACAACACCACCGGAATCTAATACACCTAACTGCTTACATAAGCCTTGTGCATAGAAATTACCATCCCATACACAAATATGCTGCTTACCTAAAAATTCGGACACTTCACGTGGTGCGAGTCCTTCAAAGGTTAAAGCAAAAGTGGGAGTGCGCTCAGCTAAGCGATCTAAATCATCAATTCCAAACAGCTTAATATTAGGGTAATTAACTAAGCGGGTTAGGAAGTACTCACTTAATGCCATTTCGTGCTGTTTTGTTTTAGTAAATGCCACGGCCAATTTTTCACGGCGTGGGTGGCTGTCATCTAATTCACTTATTGCAGCAATGTAATCCACTGCAGCAATCAAACCTGCGAGTGCTTCAAAATTTTGCGTGCCCGTTTCCCAGCGACCTGGGATCACGTCTTTTGCTGGCTCTACTTTATAAGGCGTAAACCCTTCTAAGTGTTCGCGCTTACCGTAAACCATACCTAAGTGTGGGCCAAAAAACTTATAAGCTGAACAGGCTAAAAAATCACAATCTAAGGCTTGAACATCAATCAGTTCATGCGGCGCATAATGCACGGCATCTACATACACCAATGCACCTACAGCGTGTGCAAGCTCAACAATGCGCTTAATATCGTTAATAGAGCCGGTTGTATTTGATGCATAGGTCACAGCAACTAACTTAGTATTGTTGTTTAGTAAGCTTTCAAAATGCGCTAAATCTAAACTGCAATCAGCTTCGCTAATAAGGGCGGTATTAACTTTAACGCCTTTATCTTCTGCTGCTTGCTGCCATGATGATACATTTGAGAAGTGATCTGCATTAGTAACAATGATCTCATCACTTGCTTGCCAGTCCCGTGAAATCGCGCGGCTAAAACTAAACGTTAGACTCGTCATATTTGCGCCAAATACGATTTGATCGCTCGATGGCGCATTGAGTAAATCAGCAGCCGCTTGACGAGCATTAGTCATTAGTTCAACGGTTTTATCGCTTGAGAAAAAAGCACCACCTAAATTAGAGTTGTAATAACCTAAATAAGCCGACATGGCGCTTAATACTGATTGCGGGACTTGCGAGCCACCAGGGCCATCTAAAAATATGGGCGACTTTCCTGCTACTTGCTGCATTAATGCTGGAAATTGACGTCGTAGTTTAGTTAAATTCATCGTTATTCCTTAAGCCGTCAACACAAAACAATCAAGGTAGCCTGCTTTACTCGCATCAATTTTATTCATTGGAGTCGCGTTGTGCCACACTTCACGGTCATTAATAAGCGCAAACATACCGTCTTTAATTTCCATTTTGAAACACGGCTCAGCTTGTTTGTTTTCATACACAAGTAGCTCGCCACCTTCTAAATTCTCATGTGAGACACCACAAATACACACATGGTCAAAACCATCTTGATGAATACCTTCGGGCGCTGGCGGTGTGTTGCTTTCAATTGCAAGCATGCGAAATTGATGAATTTCAATATCACGTTCTTCGCTTATACCTGTAATAGCACGAAACTCATTCACGATGCTTTTCATACCATTGCTTGCTAATAAGCTCGGCTCTAGATTTTCATAAGTGCGCTCTACATTACCTTGAAAAGTATTAATTGAATCATCTTGTACAAATGCTTTTGCAGCTTGTAATACTAGTTCATCATTTTGGACTTTAATCACTGAATAACGGCGTTTACGAAACGCACCATCGGCATAAGGATTAGCTGGGAGATTAGCAAATGATGGCTTTACCGCCTCGATATGAGCTTGGTTTACAAAACGAAGTTGTAGGAGGTTTTGGTTGCTTAATGCTGTCATAAAGATCTCGCCTAAAAATAAGAGGATTAACCCATAGAATAATGCGAGGATTTTAATGCAAACTCAGTAGATAATTGATTTTATATCGACACAAAGAAAAAATAGTTAACATTAATATTGCTCTAAATAACTAAAAATCAAATTAAATAACCAAACAAATTAGACTCTCCTGAATTGGTAGCTGCAATAGTTAGATATAAGAAATAAAAAAGCCTGCAGTGCAGGCTTTTATCTAACGATTAAGTAATATTTAAACTGCTTGCTGAATGATCACTTGGTCTGCTTTTTTAGTATAAGCAGGCATGCGATGGAAATTTAAATAACGGTATGTATCTGCTGCTGTTGCATTGATTTTCGCTGCATATTCTTGATATTCATCAGCCGTTGGTAGCTTACCTAAAATAGCTGCTACTGCTGCAAGCTCAGCTGATGCCAAGAATACATTTGCGCCATTACCTAAACGATTTGGGAAGTTACGGGTAGAGGTAGAAACCACTGTGGCTTTATCTGCTACACGTGCTTGATTCCCCATACATAATGAACACCCAGGGGTTTCGATTCGTGCACCAACACGACCAAAAATACCGTAGTAGCCTTCCTCTGTGAGTTGGTCTTTATCCATCTTAGTTGGCGGAGCAACCCACAGCTGCGTGGGAATGCGACCTTCAAAGCCATCGAGTAGTTTACCCGCTGCACGAAAGTGACCAATATTAGTCATACATGAACCAATAAATACTTCGTCGATTTTCTCACCCGTAACATCTGATAATAAACGTGCATCATCAGGATCATTTGGCGCACAAAGTATGGGTTCTTTAATGTCAGTTAAATCAATTTCAAGTACGTGTTTATACTCTGCGTCTGCGTCAGCTTCCATTAGTTCAGGATTTGCTAACCAGTCTTGCATTGCTGTAATTCGACGCTCAATAGTACGCACATCGCCGTAGCCTTCAGAGATCATCCACTTAAGCATTACAATGTTAGATTCAAGATATTCAGCGATAGACTCTTTAGAAAGTTTAACCGCACAACCCGCAGCTGAACGCTCTGCCGACGCATCAGATAATTCAAACGCTTGCTCAACAGTTAAGTGCTCAACGCCTTCAATTTCTAGTACGCGACCAGAAAACTCGTTGATCTTACCTTTTTTCTCAACGGTTAATAGGCCTTCTTTAATACCGTAGTAAGGGATTGCATGTACAAGGTCACGTAACGTGATACCTGGTTGTATTTCACCTTTAAAACGAACCAAAATAGACTCTGGCATATCAAGTGGCATTACACCGGTCGCAGCTGCAAATGCAACGGCTCCTGAACCTGCGGGGAATGAAATACCTAATGGGAAACGTGTATGTGAATCTCCGCCCGTGCCTACGGTATCTGGTAATAGCATACGGTTTAACCATGAGTGAATTACACCATCACCAGGGCGAAGAGAAACGCCTCCACGGTTCATGATAAAATCAGGGAGCGTGTGATGTGTGTTTACATCAATAGGTTTAGGGTAAGCCGATGTATGGCAGAAAGACTGCATTGTTAAATCTGCTGAGAAACCTAAACAGGCTAAATCCTTAAGTTCATCACGCGTCATTGGGCCTGTTGTATCTTGCGAACCCACAGTGGTCATTTTAGGCTCACAGTATTGACCTGGGCGAATACCTACAACGTTGCATGCTTTACCAACCATTTTTTGAGCCAAGGTAAAGCCTTTGTCAGATGCTTCCGTAACCGCAGGTACTTTAAACACATCTGTTGCACCTAAACCAAGTGATGCACGCGCTTTATCAGTTAAACCGCGACCAATAATCAGCGGAATACGACCACCTGCACGCACTTCATCTAAAATCACCTCAGATTTAAGTTCAAAAGTAGAGATAACTTCATCAGTACCGTGGCGCTTAACAACACCTTCGTATGGATAGATGTCGATTTGCTCGCCCATATTGAGTTCATCAACATTTAACTCGATTGGTAATGCGCCTGAGTCTTCCATTGTGTTGAAAAAGATTGGCGCAATTTTATTACCTAAACATACACCACCAACACGCTTGTTAGGTACAAACGGAATATCATTGCCCATAAACCAAAGCACAGAGTTAGTCGCAGATTTACGTGAAGAGCCCGTACCTACAACATCACCTACATATGCAAGTGGCAAACCTTTTGCTTTTAATTCTTCAAGTTGTGTAATGGGGCCAACTTCGCCGCCTTTATCGGGTGTGATCCCATCACGTTCAATTTTTAACATTGCTAAAGCATGCAATGGGATATCAGGACGAGACCATGCATCTGGTGCTGGCGACAAATCATCAGTATTTGTTTCACCCGTTACTTTAAATACAGTCACTGAAATTTTTTCAGCAACCGCTGGCTTAGTCATAAACCACTGTGCATTTGCCCAAGATTCGATGATTTGCTTAGCAAAAACATTACCCGCTTTTGATTTTTCTTCAACATCATAGAATGCATCAAACATTAATAATGTGTTTGCAAGGCCCTTAGCTACAATTGGCGCTAATGTTTCGTCATCAAGTAGGTCAATCATTGGCGCAATATTATAGCCACCTAGCATGGTGCCTAATAATTCAGCTGCTTTTTCTTTTGATATGAGTGGTGAAATGGCTTCCTCTTTAGCAACCGCCGCTAAAAAACCAGCCTTAATGTAAGCAGCATCATCCACTCCAGGTGGCACACGATTTACTAATAAATTTAGAATAAACTCTTCCTCACCTGCAGGTGGAGTTTTTACTAATTCGATAAGATCAGCCGTTTGCTGAGCATCTAATGGCGCTGGTACGATACCTAACGCAGCACGCTCTTCGACGTGTGTACGATAATCTTGTAGCACAATATTTGCCCTCTTGGTGACGTTAAAGTAGCCAGCAGTGCGCGCTTTCACGAAACTTACCAAATACTTATAGAATTTTGACAATTAATTATAGAGCTTTTAAGTATAGATTAAAGCCCATACAGTAAAGCTAACCGCAATACCCACTATAAATAAAATAAATACAACTTAAAGAAGTCACTATTCACATGAATACCAATTGCGAATCATTATTATCAGACATAAAAAAACCCAGCACTTGGCTGGGTTTTTAAATACTATAACTATTAACGTTTAACTTTTACACGCTCAACAGTTGATACATGTGCTTCAACACGACGGTTTTCTGCGTGTGCAGCTCGTGTGTTAGCTGTATTTTTAAGACGCTCTTCACCGAAACCAACAGTAGTGATACGGTCTCTTGAGATGCCATCTTTAACTAACTCATCAGCAACATCATCTGCGCGCTTCTTAGAAAGTTTTTTGTTGTAACTTGCGTCACCCACAGCTGAAGCATGACCTTCAAGTAATACTGTTGTATCTGTATGCTCTTTTAAGAACTTTGATACTGAAGCAATATCATCGAAGTACTGTTGCTTAACCATTGCAGAATCATGCGGGAAAGTAACTAATAAGCTAGTTGTTACTTTAGTATCTTTATACAAAGTACAACCGTTAGCATCAACTGCATCAGCCATTGGTGTATTAGGGCAGTTATCATTTGCATCAGCAATATTATCGTTGTCGCTATCAGTAGGCTCTACAGCAACAGGTACTACAGCAGCAGTCACTGGCGCAGGTTTAACTGGCGCAGCTGACGAAGTTTGATTACCAAATAAGTAGCTTAAACCTAATTTACCAGCAACATCTGTGTAACCACGGTCAAGGCCTTGGTAGATAGACGTTTCAGCATTAAATGCAAAGTTATCTGTAAAGTAATGTTGGTAACCAGCACCTACGTTTGCAAAAGTAAGTTTTTCCATAACATCGATCTGTTTAAGACCGAAGATGCCATAAAATGGACCGCCGTCGATGTGGTAAAGACCATCGATACCTAAGCGATCGCCGCCCATACTTGTTTTTGTCATAGCAGGATTTGCATTTGAGATATCAAAATCCATATCAGCGTACTCAAGACGTGCACTCCAGTAATCGTTAAAACGATAACCTAGTTCAGCACCCCAGCCTGTTGAATCATCAACGTTAGTACCAGCGCTGCCACGTACATTTTCCCATGAAGCATCGTAATAATCGCCAAATGCGCCAATAAAGAAACCTTCTTTCTCAGCAGCGAAACTTGAAGCGCTAGTTGCAGCTAGTGCTAATGCAATTGTAAGTGATTTTAATTTCATTGTTTTCTTCCCATTTTAACAATTAAAACTGTAGCTAAGTAGTCCTAGCTCATTAAGTGTGCCCAGAGTACCGAATCTTTTGTTAATCATTACTTAACGAAAACACTTAAATTGTATTTTTTTACAAAATAAAGTATTTATTAAAAATAAAGCGCCCTACATTATAGTTCAGATAAAAAACTTTACCTAACCTACTTAAATCTGGTACTGGATTAGTTAGTTAATAGATGACAACCATTTACAGTTGAATAACATCTTAAGGAACAAGGCCTTTTTTCACTAATCCTAGTGGTGTGCATTATATTGGTTAATTTTAAATCAACAAGTAGAAAACGCATTTATTTCATATAATAAGTAAGAAATAATCATGAAAAATTCCTTTTATCATGATAAATGCTGTAGCTTGATTATTACCTTTAATAATTAACCCATTATAGGTCCGAAATACATCTATAAATTCATCAATTTAGGTACCACAAAAGGTTTTATATTGCGCACCGCCATCGGCAGGTGGTTGTAGCCATTGTGCGTTCTCTATCATTAACTTATACGGATTTTGCAGTGCAACTAAATATGCAGCCAATACCTCACTTGAACCTTTATTCTCAAATTCTTCAATAATAGCTTCAACAATATGGTTACGTGGGATCATCATTGGGTTTGCCGCTCGCATTATCGCAAAACTATGTTGGTCGGTGCGTTTTAGCCACTTTAGTGACCACGCTTTTAGTGGCTGAGATATTACCTGCTCACCCTGCAGTGACTTGGTAAGCTCATCAAAGGTATTGGTATAATCTAATTTGTGGTCTTTTAATATCGCCAATAACTCAGCAACTAACTGCGCATCATCTGTATGGTGACCTGCAAAACCGAGTTTTTGAGCCCACATTTGCGTAAACGCTTGGTTAAACTGCTCAGCAAAACCATTTATTAATGGGCTAAGTAATTCGACGGCTTGTTCATCATCTTCGTGTATGAGTGGCAGCAAGCTCTCAGCCAAACGCGCACAATTCCAGTTAGCTATGTTAGGCTGACTGCCAAATGCGTACCGCGCTTGTCGATCAATTGAGCTAAACACAGTATCAAAATCAAATTGATTCATCATCGCACATGGGCCGTAATCAATCGTCTCACCACTTATCAGTGTATTATCTGTATTCATCACGCCATGAATAAAACCAACCCGCATCCAACTTACGACCAAAGTGATTTGCTTTTCAATAACAGCTTTTAAAAATGCTAAGTAACGATCTGACCCTGTGGATTGAATTTCAGGGTAATGGCGCGCAATTGCACTATCAGCTAATGCCTGTAACGCTGACACGTCCCCTTGAGTTGCTAAATACTGAAAAGACCCCACTCTAATATGGCTACTTGCAACACGCGTTACTATCGCACCTTGCTGTGGTGGTTGCCTATAAACCGTTTCTCCACTGGCAACCACGGCTAAACAGCGTGTAGTCGGAACACTTAAGCCATGCATTGCTTCACTCATAATGTATTCACGTATCGCAGGGCCAATAGCACAGCGCCCATCACCACCACGAGAGAATGGCGTAGCACCGGACCCTTTTAACTGAATATCCCACAGCTGTTGATGTTGATCAGATACGGCACCCAATAAATGCGCGCGGCCGTCTCCTAAGCGTGGTGAAAAATGCCCAAATTGATGCCCTGAATACCCCAATGCAACGGCCGCAACAGTGCTGTTACTGGTATTTCCGCTAAAGATGGATGCGCGCTCTGACGGACTCACTTGAATATCGAGCTGTTTAGCTACCGCCTCATTCCAAAGTAATAAAGTTGGTGCAACAACAGGGCTAGGTAAATCAGGGACTGCAAAATCTTCTGCAATATGAGTATAGCGACTAACAAGTTTCATTGGATTCCTTAGGCTTCGGTTGTTTGTATGCCAACGCGGTTATCACCCACGCTGTATGCCACTAATAAACTCAGCACTTGGAGGCTTAAGCCACTTTGCTGCTGTAATTCATTAAAAAAGTGCTGTGCGCTATTTAGTGATTTTTTAGTTTGCAAACCACCATCAATAATTTTATGCCCACGAAGATAAGCCTCAACATCACGCGACAACAAAAAGGTATCTTTGCCTAATGCGCGCAGTGTGTACGGGCCTGTGTTACCCCCTAAACGTGCACCGTGCTTTTTAAAATACGCCCACAAACCAATTATATCGTCACTTGGCCAATCAGCCACAAACTGACTAAAACTGCCATGCTGCTGAGCAACTTCGTGAATCATATATGCATTTTCTGGAATAGTTTGTACTTTTTTAAAGTTGCGAATAATACGTTCGTCAGTTGCTTTTTGCTCTAGCATATCAGGTGGCATCATCAGTAATTTTTCTACATTAAAGTCCCAAAAAACCTCTCTAAAGCCTGTCCATTTACTATTAATAACCGACCAATAAAAGCCGCTTTGAAATACCTTACGGGTAAATTCTTCAAGCCATGCATCATCAGGCAAGCATTTTAGTTGCTTATTAGAAAGCGGCGCGTAAAGCAATTGCTCAAGCATCGCTTCACTGCCTTTACGCTGCGCTGCTCGCTGATAAATTTCCTGAAATTTTTCCATTACTGAATACCCTTAAACCGACTTTGTTTGCTAGTGTACGAAAAAAAACATTAATACGTAACCACCCTCTCGAAGCGATCGTTCAAAAGCCAACTTGACACCTAGACGGCTAAAATGCTTTAATCACTGCCATTACCCCTATTTAAGGTGTAAGTTTTTTATTTAATGAAACTTACACTGTGGGCTAGAAGAGGTGCGTTATTCAGGTAACGTATGTGAGGAGCACACACTCCAATGATCATACGTGAGGGGAATTAACGCCGAGAAGTAACATTTTTTGTGAAGGGTTACTTCGGGCGACTGGGTTGAATCCCAGCGACTGTCACCAATAACAGCGCTGCTGTTAAATTTTTTGGTGGAGAGCTTCTGGTCTTAGCATGATAAGGCCATTGCGCCCTATTATATTAAGCCCATTCGCTCTTCGGATTATATTAGTTCGAATGACTACGATGCGGCGCACTTTCACGTACCCCACAGCATACTCATCGAACACTCTATAAGTTCGTTGTAGATGAAAAACAATTTTGATTTAAACAACTATCCTTTATGGACAGCACTTGTAACGCCTTTTACTGACGCTGGCGAAGTCGACTATGCGATTCTTGATCAATTAGTTGCGCAACAGCAAGCAGCAAATAACGGCATTTTACTGCTTGGCAGCACAGGCGAAAGCCTTGCCTTAACGCTTAAAGAGCAACAAGCCATTGTTGAACATGTATGCCAATTAAATCCGACCGTACCGCTTATGGTTGCTGTTGGCGGTATGAACCTCAAACAACAAATTGCTTGGGTTGAATACTGCAATAAACTGCCTATTCACGGCTACTTACTTGGCTCTCCTCTTTACGCAAAGCCAGGCGTGATTGGTCAAACCCACTGGTTTGAAAACCTACTCGATGCCAGTGTTCATCCATGCATGCTTTATAACGTCCCAGGGCGCAGCGCTGTTGATATTCCACCTGCCGTAATTAGCAATTTAAAAAATCATAAAAATTTATGGGCGCTAAAAGAAGCCAGTGGCGACATCGCCAAGTTTGAAGGTTTTAGAAATGCCGCACCACAGTTAGCTATTTTTAGTGGTGATGACGCACTTATGCCTTACTTTGCCCAAGCGGGTGCAAAAGGTTTAGTGTCTGTTGCAGCCAATGCGTGGCCGACACAAACCCATGAATTTGTAAAACGTAGCCTTAGCGGCCAACACCCCAATTTATTTGCCGATTGGTCACAAGCGATTCAAAGCTTGTTCGCCGTGGCAAATCCTATTCCCGTTAAAGTATTGATGCATTTACAAGGGCGTATTACTAGCCCGTATTTGCGCCCACCTTTAACGCACCTTGAGTTAACGCAAACTGATTGTATCAGTAATGCAAATAACACCATTTTATCTTGGCATTAAATACAGGTTTTTATAATGAGCTGGTTAGAACTATTAAATAATTTAGAATCGGGCGCCGTACGCGCAGCAACACAAGACGATAACGGCCAATGGCATGCAAACGTTGAAGTAAAAAAAGGTATTTTAGAAGCGTTTAAAAACGGCACTAATACTGAATTCGCTGGTGGTTTTGTAGATAAACATAACCTAGCACCACAAGAATTCACTGCTGAAAATGGTGTGCGTATGGTACCAGGTGGCTCAAGTGTTCGCCGCGGTGCACATGTTGCTAAAGGCACGATTATCATGCCACCAGCATATGTAAACATTGGTGCATTTATTGACGAAGGCACTATGGTTGATAGCCACGCCTTGGTTGGTTCGTGTGCGCAAGTAGGTAAAAATGTACATTTAAGCGCTGCAGTACAATTAGGCGGCGTACTTGAGCCAATTGGCGCAAGCCCGGTAGTCGTTGAAGACGACGCATTTATTGGCGCAGGTTGTGTGATTGTTGAAGGCGTAGTCGTTAAAAAAGGCGCAGTACTTGCCCCTGGCGTACGTTTATCAGCCACGATCCCTGTATATGACTGCGTAAATGAGCGTCAGCTTGATAAAGGCGAACCTATTCCAGAATACGCGATTGTTATACCAGGTTCTCGTCCGGCATCAAACGCATGGGCACGCGAGCAAGGTTTAAGCATGTCATGCGCGTTAATCGTAAAATACCGCGACGAACAAAGCGATGCGTCATTACTTCTTGAAGAGGTTTTACGTTAATGACCTTTTTGAGCACGCCAGTTAAAACCGCCATTGATGAGTTATCAAGCCAGCTTGATACGCCATTTTTTGTGTATGACCTTGATACCCTAAACGCACACTTAGCGCGTTTAGTAACGCAAACACAGGTAAAGCTTTGGTATGCCGTTAAAGCTAATCCCCTATCTAAAGTGATTCAAAGCTTAGATAGCGCAGGCTTTAACTTTGATGTTGCAAGCAAGGGCGAACTTGAACAAGTACTTGCTCAAGGTATTAACAGCGAGCGCGTGCTCAACACCGGGCCTGCAAAGAGCCCGAAACAAATTAAACACTTTATTGAGCGCGGAGTACGCATATTTGTTGCCGAAAGCCTCAATCAAGTACGCTG
Organism: Pseudoalteromonas neustonica; assembly: GCF_001653135.1. Classification (GTDB taxonomy): domain Bacteria; phylum Pseudomonadota; class Gammaproteobacteria; order Enterobacterales; family Alteromonadaceae; genus Pseudoalteromonas; species Pseudoalteromonas neustonica. The sequence continues at coordinate 40,217 of NZ_BDDS01000007.1, read as the reverse complement.
GCTCAATGAGCAAGCAAGCTTACTAAACTGTCAGCTGCAAGTATTGCTGCGCGTACAATTACGCTGGCCCGAAGGCGAAAAAAACCCATTAGGTGGCGATAGCTTAACGCCGTTTGGGCTCGGTTGTGATGAATGGCAGGCGCTAAATACTCGCGACTACCCTGCGCTAAACTTTGACGGCCTGCATATTTTTCAGTGGGGCAATATGCTCAGCAGTGACAAACTCGCAGAGCTCTGGTCACAAATGATTGCGCCGCTAACGCAACTTGCCGACGACTTAGGCATTAATTTAAAAGTACTCGATTTAGGCGGTGGTTTAGGTATTCCATACACGTTAGATGCGCCCACTCTAAGCTGGGATGCACTGATTGATGCACTTGCAAAAATTAAACGCGATGCTGGCGTAGATGAATTATGGATGGAACTTGGTCGTTATGCCGTAGGTGAGTGTGGTCATTACGCAACGCCTGTCGTTGAAAGTAAATTAAACTATGGCCAACAACAAGTGATTTTAAGCGGTGGAATAAACCACTTATTACGCCCAGCGGTAACCAGCCAAGACTTCCCTGTACGACTATTGCGTGAGTCAAACGCAACAACGCAAGCAATGAGTTTATATGGCCCACTGTGCACTGCGCTTGATTGCTTAGGCGAACACCATTTACCTAAGGATTTAAATGAACATGACTGGCTGGTATTTAGTCAGTGTGGCGCCTACGGATTTACCGAAAGCATGCCGTACTTTTTATGCCATGAATTAGCCGCCGAATACACGTTACAAAATGGCCAATTAACCTGTGTACGTCAAGCTGAAGATGCTAGCTACTACCTGAGGTAATTAATATGAGTACTACAACACCCATTAGCCAAGAAAACATTGTAGTCGGTGAAGTCGCCAATGGTTTACCGCTCACGATTCCAGTGTATCGAATTAAAGGCGATGGCAGCGGCCCTAGCGTTTACGTGCAAGCAAATATGCATGGCGCAGAAGTGCAAGGTAATGCCGTTATCTTCCAATTACTTGAGCAGCTTAAGTGCCTTAAACTCAAAGGCGATATCACTTTAGTTCCTTACGCGAATCCTATTGGTTGCAATCAAAAATCAGGGGAATTTACCCTCGGTCGCTTTGATCCAATAACGGGCACCAACTGGAACCGTATGTATCACTGCAACAGTAACTTAGCGGTGCAATTTGCCGAGCAATACGCAGATGCAGATGATCACACTTTAAAAAGCGTATTTAAAGCCGCGCTGATCGATGAAGTCGATCAGCAATTAACGGGCCCCGCGTACCGCCTAACCACAGGTAAACGCATTGCTCTTAATTTGCAAAAGCTCGCCCACCAAGCAGATATTGTTTTGGATTTACACACGGGGCCAATCTCTAGCCAGCATTTATATTGCCCTGATTATGCGAAAGCCAGCGCCAGCTACTTTAATATTCCCCATGTGTTATTTATCCCAAATGACTTTGATGGTGCAATGGACGAAGCCAGTTTTTGCCCATGGTGGCAATTAACAGACGCACTTGCCAAACAAGGTCGTGAGTTTGCCGTGCAGGTTGAAGCGTTTACCGTGGAGCTTGGTAGCCAAGAAAAAATTGATTTGAGTGCAGCATTTGATGATGCCAATAGTATTTTAAGCTATCTAAATCATAAACAAGTATTACTTGATGCACCTCACCTGCCAAAAGCGATAACTCGCTATGGCTGCAATTTAAATGACTACCTTGCCTATTACGCACCAATGGGCGGCATGGTCGAATATATTGCGCCATTGGGGGGTCACATCAAAGCGGGTGAGCCAATTGCAAAAGTACTGCGCATGGAGCGTTATTTAAGTGAGCAGCCTTTGCAAACACTCACACTTGATTGTGATGCCATCGCAATTTTGCACTTTGCATCAGCGAGTGTAAACCAAGGCACTGAACTGTATAAATTTTTTACTAACGTATTTGAGCTTTAACTTTTGTGTAAAGCTCACTCCCATCTCATTGCGTGAGAGCAATATCACCTTAGGGTAATATTGCATTGAACAAGCGGCTACGGCCGCTTTTTCTCTTTTTGCATAGTATAAAATCAATTCAAATAGATAAGTTCAGTAAAAGTTCACCATCATTAAGTTAAAAACACGGTATACTTTTAACAACACACGGTTTTTCTCAAAGGAATAATAATGACTTGGCGCTACGGGATTCTATTTACTACATTGTTGTCCAGCACTGCAATTGCACAACAAGCACAAATCGAAAAAAAGAACGAACAAAGCAGCAATATTGAACTCGTAAAGCAATGTATTTTAAATGAAGCTATTGCTGGTGATGGCAACCAAACGCTAGACCAACTTCGTAAAAAGTGTTCAGCACTTGATGAAAGTAAACAAATTACAGCACTTGATAAACGTCAAGCCCGTGAACAAGTAAGCCAGAAAAACCGCAATGTCATAACTCCGCACAAACGTAATTACATATTGCCTTTGTCATATGTATCAAACCCAAATGTACGCCCGTTTGATGGCTTAAATGAATTAACCCAAGACAGTGACGGCGAACCACTTGATAACCTTGAAGCAAAGTATCAACTATCAATCAAAGTTCCTTTATATAACGACTTTGATGATGAAGATCAGGCTGTATATTTTGGCTTTACATTGCAATCATTTTGGCAGCTTTATAACAAAGAAATCTCATCTCCATTTCGCGAAACAAATTACGAACCGGAGATCTTTTGGGTTAACTTCCTCGATCCTGAACATGTGCTTTGGGGTGATGAAATGGCAATTTCAATTGGCGCAGTACACCAATCAAATGGTCGAAGCCAACCCAACTCGCGATCATGGAACCGCATTTATGCTGATTTCATCTGGGAAAATGAAGGATTTGTTTTTAGCTTTAAACCTTGGTACCGCATTTCAGAAGAAAGAAAAGAAGACCCTATGGTAGCAAAAGGCGATGACAACCCTGATATCCATAAATATATGGGGTACTTTGAATTTTCAGGCGCATATCGCTGGAACGAACACGAATTTAGTTTTATGACCCGCAATAATTTAAATTCAGATAATCGTGGTGCTATTCAATTAGATTGGTCTTTTCCTTTATGGGGTAGGCTACGCGGCTACGGGCAATACTTTAACGGCTACGGTGAAAGTTTAATTGACTACAACGCAGATATAGAGCGCATCGGCATCGGTATACTCTTGACTGATCTTCTATAAGCACTATTTAAAAAGCCAAGTATTCACTTGGCTTTTTATTTAGCATATAACAGCGCTATTTTTTAATAATAAATTGCCCTTCAAATTCAGCGACCAGCACATCGCCATCGTATATTTCAACAGGCACTAAATAACTGGCTTTACCTTCACTTTCAAGCTCGGCTAGCTTTCCTTTACAGCCACTTAAATCAACACTCCCACGAGGCTCATTATTCAACGGCTTTAAATATTTAATATTAGCATCGGCCAACACTATATTACCTTCAAGCTGCGCTTCTTTAAGCGCTAAGTAAGTCGCTCCCCACCCAGTTAATGTCGCTAAGCTATAAATAGATCCTGCAAACATCGTATTGTGCAGGTTTAAATTAGCATCCAAGTCTGCACTGGTCGTGAATTGCCAATCGGTGTAGCTCTCCACTTTAATACCCATTGCATCACTGATCGGGATCGACTCACGCCATGTATTTTGCAATACTTGAGTCCAATTTGGATGACGAAACCAGCCTGGCTCAGACGGCTTTTGCTTTATCATTTTCCAATGCTGTACATCGTCATAGGCTAAATGGGCTTTTTCTTTTAATTCGTAGCCGTGGCGCTTATAAAAATCCAATGCGCGTTCACGCGCATACAACACAAGCTCACCTGCATCTTGTGTCCATGCTAATTTTTCAAGTTCATGTAATAAGCGACTGCCAATATGCTGATTTCGATTACCTTCAGCCACGGCCATATAACGGACTTGTGCTTGTTGGTGATTATTAAAATGAAGCCGTGCAACACCTAACACTTCACCTGCTTTATTCTTTATAAAACGATGTTCAGCATCTTGCTCTAAATCATCTTGCTCAGAGCCACGCGGTTCATTCCAAGGCGCGCGCAGTACCTGCCAACGTAATTGATAATAAGCTTGCCAATCTTCGCTACTTTGTGGTGTTGTCACCTGAAACATAATCACTCCTGTTGCAATCAAGGCCGCCATAAACAACTCATTAAATTAAAACATCTACACACGCGAGCGGTTTATTTAATAAGAATGCGGTCTGTTATTATTTGCAAACTACCATACTCGATTTGATAAACACTTGGAATACGACTTTGGTTAGCCAAGAGAAATAACTATTGTTACCTGTAAAACCTAGCGGACAAGCTGGCACTTTACCTTGACTCATCTATTCTCATGTAATGGAATATTTATTAAAAGCAAACGGGACAGTAAAACAGTGCTTTGTTGAAGACTGTCACCGTATAGGGCAATTACTATATTGGCAAAAGTGCGGCGCTGATTGCATTCAAGTGCGTGAGTATAAACAACTTCGTTGGTTACTCATCAACGACACACTTCAATCAGTGGTAACAACGGACGATCCCAGTCAGCTACACTTTCCTCACTTACAACACTTGGCAAAGTTATGGCAGTCAATTCCAGTTCCACAAAGCATATTGGAGCTTGGCCTAGGCGGTGGTGCTATACATAACTATCTACGACTCACCTACCCTAATTGCAATCTAATATCGATAGAAAAAAACCCGGACATAATTCATTGCTACACACATTTTTTTGATAAAAAAAGTGACTCAAATTTACGATGTTTAGATGCTGAAATAGAGCTTGAAAGAGAGCAGGTATATGACTGGATTATACTTGATTTATTTAGCAAACTCGATGTTCCACTATTTTTATACAAGCAGCAGTTTTATCGAAAAATCTATAAAAAACTATCAAAAAATGGCTGCCTGTTTATTAACTTCCTTTCCCAACATGACTCTCAATTAAAACAACTCGAATCGATATTACTTAGTACATTTTCAATACAACCCACCATAAAGCACATCTCTGGTTATGCAAACCATATTGTACTGTTGAAAAAATAACGGTCTATTTACTCTACTTTGATTTTTGCGCCCAAAAATGTTGCGCGATACTATTTAGAGCAGTTGAATGCGTTTGTAAAGCTGCGCATTTAGCAATATTTTGCTCAGAAGATTGTAAACCGCTTTCACTATAATCCTTAATTTTTGTAACATTTTCAGTTATCTCTTCCGCAACTTTCACTTGCTGCTCAACTGAAGTCGCAACCTGAATATTAAGATCCAGAATATGATTCATCTCCGTGCTCATATACTCAATTGATGTTTTAGCTTGGGTCGTTGAATCCACACTACTCGATACGCGTTGCTGTGCTTTTTCCATTGCGGCAACAGCGGATTTTGTACCTTGATTTATCTTCTCTATTGTCTTCACAATTTCTTCTGTGGACTGATGGGTTCTATTAGCCAAAGTACGAACCTCATCTGCAACAACAGCAAAACCACGACCTTGCTCACCTGCTCTTGCAGCCTCAATTGCTGCATTTAAGGCTAATAAGTTAGTTTGTTCTGCAACCGAACGTATAACAGCAACTACATCATTAATAGCTGCACCATCTTTTTCTAATTGCTCTACAACGCTTGCTGCATTGTTAACATCATTACTTAGCTCGTTCATATTATTAACTGCTTCTTCAACCTGTAATAAACCTTGTTGAGCATACTCATGTGTCGATTTTGCTGCGCTTGATGTTGCATGTGCATTACTCGATACTTCATTAAAACTTGCAGACATTTGAGTAATTGCCGATGCCATGGAGTCTGTTTGCTGATATTGCATAGACACACGAGAATGATTTTGTGACAACTCATGCTCTAAACTATTTAATGCATCGCCCATATTCACTGATGCATCATTTATACGCCCTACAATCGCTCCAGCTTCTTTACTTAACACCTCCAGCGCCAGTAACACCTTGTTCGCTGCATTATTATTTCCCGTATAAATATAGGTAGCTAATGGATCATCTACTATCGATTGTGCTTTTTCGATTACTTTATGCCATTGCTTTGATTGCCATAATAAACTGGTCAATAATAAACACATAGGGATAAGCGGTAACCCTAGTGCACTACCTAAAGAGGCTTGAGTGAAATTAAAAATCAAAAAGGCTGTTAATAAATAACAAAATAAAACCCCACACACCATAAACATTGTCGCAGAAGCCTTCTCCCACCAAGGGATTCTAAATTCCCCTCCGCTTTGTAATTTTTTGTATAAATTTTCAGCTCTATTTTTAACAGAGTCTTTTGGCCTCACCCTAATCGACTGATATTCAATTTGACCTGTCGCTGTCTTTAAAGGGCTTGCATAAGCGTCGACCCAATAATGGTCACCATTTTTACAGCGATTTTTAACTATTCCCATCCACGATTTACCTGATTGCACACATTGCCAAAGGTCAGCAAACGCAGCAGGAGGCATATCTGGGTGACGAACAATATTATGATACTGACCTATTAAATCAGCTTCATCAAATCCAGAAATGGCTATAAAATCTTTATTTATATACTTTATTTTACTATCGGGAGATGTAATCGAGAGAATATTAACAGAGGAAGGTAACTCGATGTTCTTTTGGGTTACGGGCTCATTTTTACGCATTATTGATTCACTACCTTTGTAAACACCAATATTATTGAAGCGAGGCCCTACTCAAGCTTGCTTGCCACTTTTTAGGCTCTACGGACTTTTTATTATTGTAGTAGGGAATCAGCTAATGGGTATAAATAAGCAAAAATATATACCCAAGTCCCCAAAATATCAGTTTATGTAGGAATTAAAAGCGATGTAGGCAGGCATTGATTGTAAAGGATGGTTATTCCCTTGTTAAAATAAATAACGCAATATAAATCGTTTTAAATCAACTTTTGGCATATTGAAGTGAGTTGGATAGAGTAGCTATATAGTGAGCAAAAAAGTCACTGGCCCGTCGTTACATAAACTCACCTGCATATCAGCAGCAAAGCGTCCTGTTGCAACGCTCAGCCCCGCAGCTTTTGCTTGGTCTACAAAGTATTCGTATAGCTCATTTGCCTGAGCAGGTGTAGCCGCAGACGAAAAGCTCGGCCGCATACCTTTTTTTGTATCTGCAGCAAGTGTAAATTGCGAAACAACCAGTAATTCGCCTTTTATATCTTTCAAGCTGAGATTCATTTTATCGTTTTCATCACTGAATATACGATAGTTACTCACTTTATGAAGTAGTTTATTTGTGGTGTCTTTATCGTCATGTTTTTCAACACCTAATAACAGTACTATTCCTTGTTTTATTTGACCTACAAGCTGATTATCTACCTCTACCTTTGCGTGTTTTACTCGCTGGATTAATCCTTGCATTTATTCCTCGTTAATTTGATATACATAAGATCGGCTGCTCGCCTTGCTGCCGCTAAATATACCTGATTATCAACACCGTGCCCAACACCATCTAAAATCAATAGTTGTGAGTTCAGGCTACTTGCAAGTCGTTGAGCAACACTAAAGCGACACACTAAATCTTGGCGTCCATGAATAAACCAAATAGGTAAATGAGATAAACAGTCGCCATGCTGCGCTATATAATTATCATCTATAAAGCAGTGATTAATAAAATAGTGCACCATTAAACGCGCCATATTTAAACCATGCTGCGGGCAACTAAGCGTCCATTGTAGCGACTGCTTCCCTTGACTTAGAACAGCCTCCCACTGGCACCATAACTTAGCAAATCGACTGGCACTTATTTGATTCTCACTGGCCAATTGCTGTTCGTAGAACGCTAAAATACTCATTGCATCAGGTAAATCATGAGAAAACTTAACGTATAGCTCAGGGTAAAACTGCGCACCGGCACCTTGCGAGCTGTATAACCACTCTAAATCAGCATGTGCAGCTAAAAATGTACCACGTAAAATCAACCCAAAAACATGCTCTGTATGCTTAATTGCATAAAGTAAACACAAGGTTGCCCCCCACGAAGCGCCAGATAGCAACCATTTGGTAATGCCTAGGTAAGCCCTCAAATAATCAAGATCTTTGATTAAGTCAGCCGTTTCATTCGCGATAAGGTGATGAGGAGTTGATAAACCGCAGCCTCGTTGGCTATATAAAATAATGCGGTACCGGGTTGGGTCAAAAAAGCGGCAGTTGTCAGCATGTAAGCCCACACCGGGCCCGCCATGACAAATCACAACGGGTAAACCATTGGGGTTACCGTATTCTTGCACATGTATCTGGTGTCCATCCCCCACACTCAAATGAAAATCGTGGTAGGGGGTTATGTTCGGATATAACGGCATATTGCTGGCTCCTAACAAAACACATTGCTATTTAACGGATGTTTTCCTCCTCATCAAGAATGATCTCAGGCGTATCTTCGATATCTTTTGGGCTTATGCACACGGTAAACTCAGCACCGAGCAACACCACAACCCACGACAAATACACCCAAACAAATAAGATGGGGATTGTAGCCACCGCACCATAAATAACTTCGTACGAAGGAAAGTGACTAATATAAAGTGCAAAACCTTTTTTAGTTAGCTCAAAAAGTAACGCCGCAAAAAAAGCACCCGGTATCGCAGCTCTAAACGATACTCGCGTATTAGGCACTAAAGTATAGAGCATAATAAAGCCAGCCATAGAAATTAAATAAGGCAGTAGTTTAAGTAAAAACCCACTGAATCCTGGAATCCCTTGATCAGCAAACGACACTAAAGATACTATGTATGAAGTCACACCAATACTTGCGCCTAATAACAATGGCCCTAAGCTTAATACCATCCAATAAACTGCAAACGAAATCATCATTGGGCGTTTATGTTTTATGCGCCAAATTCTGTTCAGTGTTGCGTCCACATTGCGGATCAAAAGCAGTGCTATTGCGGCTAAAAAACCGATACCGACAGCGGTCATTTGATTGGCATTACCAGCAAAAGAGCTAATATGCTCCTTAATCACATCAGAGGAAGTCGGTACAAAATTGGTGAATAAAAAATTTTCTATTTCGATTCTTGTAGATTCGAACCCCGGAAAAGCCGAAAATATTGCCACGCCAACTGCTATCAATGGCACTAAAGATAACAAAGTAACATAGGCTAAATAACCTGCATTAACAGTGATTTGGTCATCAATGCAACGATTTATATACTGCATCCACCAACCAGGTTGTTGACGTATAAACGAAGCTGCTTGCTGCCTATAGTGCGTGACCTTATCGCTCATAAAGTTAACTTTTTACAAAATAATTTTGATTATCATAGCAATCGCCCACATAATTTGCAGTATCAACGGATTTAAAAAGAGATCTCAATGAAAAAAAGTACATTTCTCAGCGCACCACTTTTAGCACTCACCCTAGCTTTATCGGGTTGCCAATCTGCCTATTACTCAGCAATGGAGTCTGTCGGTGTACATAAACGCGACATACTCGTTGATCGTGTAGAAGAGGCAAAGGAATCACAAGAGGAATCGCAAGAAGAATTTCAATCAGCATTAGAACGCTTAACCACTTTAATTAACTTTGACGGTGGCGAGTTACAAGAGGCTTATAACCAACTTAATGATGATTACGAGTCAAGCTTGAAAGCTGCTGAAGATGTAACCACCAACATCAATAAAGTTGAAGACGTTGCGGACGCGTTATTTGACGAGTGGGCAGATGAACTTGAGCAATACAAAAGTGCATCTTTAAAGCGTGAAAGTAGCAAAAAACTTAATTCGACTAAGCGCCAATTTGACCAACTACTGCGCTCAATGCGAAGTGCCGAAAGCAAAATGGAGCCAGTACTTTCATCGTTAAAAGATAATGTATTGTACTTAAAGCATAACTTAAATGCGCAGGCTGTAACCGCCATAAAAGGCGAATTTACAAACCTTAAACGCGATATTCAAATATTGATGAATGATATGAACAAGTCAATTGCTGACTCAAACAAATTTATTGAACAAATGAATAAAGCAGGATAATAATCCTAGGATCTAAAACTATTAAGCCCATTCACTGTAATGGGCTTTTTTATTGTTATTTTTTGTTACTTTTAAAATGTTTTTTAATCGGCTGTTTTTGGTACACTTTTATGTAGTTAAAATTACAAAGCGTAAATAAACAATGAAGGTATACGGTGTTGGTTTAATCATTGCTTCGTGCTTATTGGCCGCGTGTGGTACGCCCAATCAAGTGACCCAGATAACCGCACCAGATGCTGTTATTGCACAATACAAAGAGGGTGATCGTGCTGGTCGCTACCATAATGTATACCCAAAAAAGCAAAATTACCCGACCACCTGCGAAACTGACTGCTACCCTGCTCACCCCGATTTGCTGTGTGAAACGAGCGCTGAAAACTGCCAGTATCAAGGTAGGCAAACACTGCCACAGTTAAATACCAACTACACTGTCCGCTGGCTGGGTCACGCTAGTTTTTCGATCAATACCCCAAACGGTCAGCATATATTATTTGACCCTGTAAAAGCGCAGTTTGATTCCCCCGTTGATATCGCATTTAAACTTACAGGAGGCATCTATCGTCAGCCTGGTGCTTGGTTAAATGAGCAAGAGTTAGCCGGTATTGATGCCGTTATGTACTCACATATCCATTATGATCATTTCAATAAAGCCGATATAGAACTCATAGGTAATAAGCCCTATTACTTAACGCCACTTGGTATGGCGGATAACTTTCCTACAGGTGGTTTTAACATCAGCGAAATGCCGTGGTACTCAAAAACCAATATTGATGACTTAACCATTCACGCAGTGCCAGCTCATCATTTTAGCAATAGAGTACTTATTCCCTACATCTACAATGATGACAATAAAGACTCATGGAATGGCTGGTTGCTAGAACAAAATGGTAAAACTTTATTTTTTGCAGGCGACACGGGCTATTCAAAACACTTTCAAGACATTCAGCAAAAATATGGCGATATTGATGTATGCCTAATACCCATCGCTTCTTACTATCATAAAGAAAACGGCAAATGGTATCGCTATGTCCATACCACACCGGAAGACGCGCTAAACGCAGCACAAGAGCTTAATTGTAAAGTTATGATACCGTGGGGCTATGGCAACTCAAGTTGGCAGATGGGCGATCACAGCAGCCATTCTGCGTTACTGCGTTTATTGCATATGTATAAAAAAATGGATTCACAAGTACCGCTATATATTCTTAATGAAGGTGAAAGTGTGCAATTGTAGTCATTAACAAGCTGTAGAGCATTCGACGATATTACTGAGCGAATCAGACAATGTACGTTTTAGCGAAACCACTTAACTTTTCAACGAGGGAAACGACTGCAATGTTTGTCGATTATATTGATACACCGCTAGGGTGTGTTGAATTTAAAGCATCAGATAAAGGCATTACCCAAGTTATATTTTCTGGGGAAATAAAAACCCACGTCATAGCCAGCGATATAACAACTGAGTGTAAAAAACAGTTACATGAGTATTTCGCAAAAGCACGCAAAGAATTTGACCTGCCCCTTGATCCTAAAGGAACAGATTTTCAAAAATCAGTGTGGTACTGCTTATCAAACATTCCCTATGGTGAAGTCGTCACGTATTTAGACATCGCTAAAATGGTGAATAAGCCCAAAGGCTCTCAGGCCGTTGGCGGCGCTAATGGCCGAAATCCTATTAGCTTAATTGTACCGTGCCATAGAGTGATAGGCAGTAATGGCTCACTCACAGGCTATGCAGGAGGAATTGAGCGTAAATTGTGGTTGCTCAGCCATGAAGGCTTTGAAGTTAAGCCATCAAAAGAAAGCCAACAACTCGACATTCAAAATGTGATTCATTCACGACAAGCCAAAACCGAGTTTTTAGCTTAACCTCTGCCCTGTTATTATTCACCTTGAAATTACTGAGTTACTTAAACTGTAGGCCGAGATTTATCCCGAAAAAGTAATTACGTTAGCGCCTGCGCGAGGTAAATTCCCACCTATGGTGTTAGCTTTAGTGTCTAAATCTGTTTTAGGTAAAGCTTTATGTGGTTGTCTTTCACCTACAACCAATCTACCCAACCACGCTTGTTCTAATCTGACCGCTTATAGCTTACAACTCTTGTTTTCACCCACTAAAAAGCCGCTGTATCTTACAATACAGCGGCTTTTGAAATCATGATTCTAAATTAATAGATTATGACTTTGGTGCACGACCCGCACGTTTACGTTCGTTTTCTGTAAGGTGACGCTTACGGATACGAATGTTTAGTGGTGTAACTTCTACTAACTCATCATCAGCAATAAACTCAAGCGCTTGCTCAAGTGAATAGTTAAGTGCTGGAGTTAATGTTTGTGCTTCATCTGTACCAGATGCACGAACGTTAGTAAGTTGCTTACCTTTAAGCGCATTAACTGTAAGGTCGTTATCACGGCTATGAATACCGATAACCATACCTTCGTATACTTCAACACCGTGACCGATGAATAAACGGCCGCGCTCTTGTAAGTTAAATAATGCGTTAGTAAGTGCTTTACCAGTTGCATTTGCAATCATTACACCGTTCTTACGAACACCTAGCTCGCCACCTTTGTGCGGACCGTAGTGATCAAACGTGTGATAAAGTAAACCAGAACCTGATGTTAACGTCATGAACTCAGTTTGGAAACCGATTAAACCACGGCTAGGGATCATAAAGTCCAAACGCATACGGCCTTTACCATCTGGGGCCATATCAGTAAGCTCACCTTTACGAAGACCAATTTGTTCCATGATAGAACCCTGGTGCTCTTCTTGACAGTCAATTGTTAGTGTTTCATACGGTTCTTCTAACACACCATCAACTGTACGTAAGATTACTTCTGGACGAGATACTGCTAGCTCGTAACCTTCACGACGCATGTTTTCGATTAAGATACCTAGGTGTAATTCACCACGACCCGATACACGGAAGCTATCAGGGTTATCAGTATCTGCAACACGAAGTGCTACGTTGTGTACTAATTCTTTGTCTAAACGCTCACGGATATTACGTGATGTTACAAACTTACCTTCTTTACCACAGAAAGGTGAGTTATTTACAGAGAATGTCATTGTTACTGTTGGCTCATCAACACTTAGTGGTGGTAATGCTTCAACGTTGCCAGGGAAACAAACTGTATCAGAGATCTTAAGCTCACCAATACCTGTTACTGTTACGATATTACCTGCGTAAGCTTTATCAGTTTCGATACGCTCAAGGCCAAGGTAGCTTTGTACTGCACCGATTTTACCGTTACGTTTAGAGCCGTCAGCACCAATAATAGTAACTTGTTGGTTAGGAGCAACAGAACCACGTTTGATACGACCTATCCCGATTACACCAACATATGAGTTGTAATCAAGTTGAGAGATCTGCATTTGAAAGTCACCTTCAGGATCTGCATCCGGTGGTGATACTTCATCAACGATCATCTTGAACATAGGTTCCATGTTGTCTGATGGCTCGTCTAAATCTAGTGTTGCCCAGCCGTTGATAGCTGAAGCGTAGATTACTTTAAAATCTAACTGTTCGTCAGTTGCGCCAAGGTTGTCGAATAAATCAAAGATTTGATCCATAACCCAATCAGGACGTGCACCTGGCTTATCAATTTTATTGATAACTACGATCGGCTTTAAGCCCTGTGCGAATGCCTTTTGCGTAACGAAACGCGTTTGCGGCATTGGACCTTCTTGAGCATCAACAAGTAGTAATACTGAGTCAGCCATCGAAAGTACGCGTTCAACTTCGCCACCGAAGTCGGCGTGTCCTGGAGTATCAACGATATTGATATGGTAATCGTTCCATGAGATGGCTGTGTTTTTAGCCAAAATGGTAATACCACGTTCTTTCTCAATGTCGTTTGAGTCCATCACGCGCTCTTCGTTACCGCCGCGTGTTTCTAATGTACCTGATTGCTCAAGTAGTTTGTCAACCAGTGTTGTTTTACCGTGGTCAACGTGCGCGATAATCGCTATATTTCTTAACTTTTCGATGCTCATATATTCACTCAGAGAAATTGAATCTCAATGATCCTGCAGGGGCTTTACGCTCTCACCCGCGTTTTCACGAGATGTCCCAGCATTGGATTTAAAAGGGCGCATATTATCCCCTATAAATGACATGGATGAAAGTTTATCCAATATATATTTCAAAACTTTCTTAATAGTTCCAATAAGTATCTGTTTTATATATGACATTTTTATTAATTTAATTTCTGAATTAACTCTTATTTTGTACATTCATTACATTTCATGCCATATTTTGACAGTATTTTATAAGTAAGTTAGTTTTACAGCTGTGTTTATAATTCATACAAGTCGTACCAAATCCCGTTACGCACCAAAATGATCTTTTAACGCTTCATATTGGTGCAACGCAATAGGTAGCATAACGTAGAACTATAATTTTTAAACTTATAAACAAAGACTTATAAATATGGCACAGAAAACGCTTACTATAAACAAAAGCAATTATGCAGCAAAAATAAAACCCAACAGTTGGAGGACACATGTCACAATCGGTTTTAGATTTTATTAAAGAAAATGACGTTAAGTTCGTTGATTTACGCTTTACTGATACAAAAGGTAAAGAGCAACACGTTTCTATTCCTCATCACCAAGTTGATGAAGATTTCTTTGAAGACGGTAAAATGTTTGACGGTTCTTCAATTGCTGGCTGGAAAGGTATTAATGAATCAGACATGGTATTAATGCCTGTTGCTGAATCAGCTAAGCTAGACCCTTTCACAGAAGAAGCGACATTAATCTTACGTTGTGACGTCGTTGAGCCTGCAACATTACAAGGTTATGAGCGCGACCCGCGTTCAGTTGCTAAACGCGCTGAAGAGTATATGCGTTCTACAGGTATTGCTGATACAGTTTTATTTGGCCCTGAACCTGAGTTTTTCGTATTTGATGATGTTAAATACAAAACGGATATGTCTGGTTCAATGTACAAAATTGATTCTAAGCAAGCTGCTTGGAATTCAGATAAAGAATATGCAGATGGCAACACAGGTCACCGTCCTGGTGTTAAAGGCGGTTACTTCCCAGTTGCTCCAGTTGATGACTTCCAAGATTGGCGTTCAGCTACGTGTCTCGTTCTAGAAGAAATGGGCCAAGTAGTAGAAGCACATCACCACGAAGTAGCAACCGCTGGTCAAAATGAAATCGCGACTCGCTTTAATACGATGGTAATTAAAGCAGATGAAATCCAAGAGATGAAATATGTTATCCATAACATGGCTCATTTATATGGCAAAACTGCGACTTTTATGCCTAAACCAGTTGTTGGTGATAACGGTTCTGGTATGCATTGTCACCAGTCTTTAGCTAAAGACGGTGTTAACTTATTCGCAGGCGACAAGTATGGCGGTCTTTCTGAAGATGCACTTTACTACATCGGCGGTATTATTAAGCATGCTAAAGCAATCAACGCGTTTGCAAATGCGTCGACTAACTCGTACAAGCGTTTAGTACCCGGTTTTGAAGCGCCAGTTATGCTTGCATATTCTGCACGTAACCGCTCTGCATCAATTCGTATTCCAGTGGTTCCGTCTGAAAAAGGTCGTCGTATCGAAGTACGCTTCCCAGATCCAACAGCTAACCCATACCTTGCATTTTCTGCAATGTTAATGGCAGGTCTTGACGGTATCAAAAACAAGATCCACCCTGGCGATGCAATGGATAAAGATTTATACGACTTACCTGCTGAAGAAGCAGCTGAGATCCCAACTGTTGCGGCATCACTTGATGAAGCACTCTGTGCACTTAGCGCAGACCGTGAGTTCTTAACGCAAGGTAACGTATTTACTGATGACTTAATTGATGCTTACATCAAACTTAAGAGTCAGGAAGTTGAAAAGCTTAACATGACAACTCACCCAGTTGAGTTTGAAATGTACTATAGCTGCTAATAACGCTGTAGAGAAAATTATCTAATAGATAATATATATGTGTTCTCAAGGCCCGTTTTACGGGCTTTTTTTATGGTAAATTTGGTCATTATCCACTACAGTTTAATTAGTGCAAAAAATGCAGGACTGTACAGTGAAAAAAACAATTTTATTACTTTTAAGCATGTCTTTAGTTAGTATTAACAGCTACGGCGGTGACAAAAAAATCTACTCGTGGAAAGACAAACATGGCGTACTGGTATTTTCTGACAGCCCTAGAGCAGGAGCCCAAGAAATTAAATTATCAAGCCAAAATTTATCTATGCCCGCTGTTGATATTACCGTGTTAAATGAAGACAAGCCCGCTGCGGTGGTCAACTTTAAAATTGTTATTGCTTCACCCACTAATGAAGAAACTGTCCGTGAAAATACAGGGTCTGTTTACGTTACTAGTAGAATAGTTCCACGCTTTGAGAGCGGTTTTAAAATTCAATTACTCGTTGATGGTGTCGCATTCGCTAAGCCGAGCAACACGGGTACTTTTGCACTTCGTGATGTAAACCGCGGTGAGCACACATTGCAATTGAAACTATTTAACTCCGAAGGTTCTGTGGTCTCGGTTAGTGAAAGCAGCACTTTTTTTATGCATAGGGCATCGTCTTTGTAAGAATAGTGTTTTTTCTACCACGACACATTTCTTGTACGTAACTCTGTGATAAGCTGCTAAATATCATCAACGCACTAAAATGGTGCAACCATGCCCAACAATAATATTTTCCGCCCCGAACTCCTCGCAAGTATTTGGCAAAATCTGACTACGGCCGTTATTTTACTTGATGAACGTTTTACCCTTGTGTACGCCAATGACAGTGCGAGTGAGCTATTAGGCTTAGGCCCTAAACGTATTTTAAAACAATCTTTCGATAGCCTATTTAGTTACCACTCAATTGATTTAAAACGAATAGCGCAATACGCTTTAATTGATGGTGTAGATTGCCACCAGCACAGAGCTGACGTAGTTTTCGTTGATTCTCGCCATGCTAAATTAGCGATTAGTGCACGACGCGTTATGCTGGAAAATGCCTATTATATTTTGCTCGAATGTCGGCAAACGGATGATGAAATCCGCCACGATCAAGCTTCAAATCAAATGCACCAATATCAAGCTGCACGCAACCTAATTAGGGGGCTTGCGCACGAAATAAAAAATCCTTTAGGTGGTATTCGTGGAGCGGCGCAATTATTGCAGTATGAGGTTGATCAGCAAGAACGGGATGAATGCGCTGAGCTAATTATTGAGCAAGCAGATCGCTTGCGAGAACTGGTTGATAGATTACTAGGGCCGAATCAATTACCGCAAAAATCATACGGTAATATTCACCAAACCTTGGAGTCGGTTATCAGGTTAAGTACTCTCGACAACTGTGCCAACATCAGTTTAGAAAAAGATTACGACCCGAGTATACCCGATGTGTTTATTGACCAAGGTAAAATTCAGCAAGTTGTGCTCAATATCGTACGTAATGCGCAGCAAGCATTAGTGAATGGTGGTGTAATCAAAATTAAAACACGCATCAACCAGCGCCAACGACGCCCCGGAAAACCCCCTAAAAAGGCCTTGCAGATACAAATTTCAGACAATGGACCAGGTATAGATCCTAGCATTAAAGAAACGCTATTCTACCCCATGATCACGAATAAAGAAGGTGGTTCTGGCCTAGGCCTTTCGATAGCGCAAACCTTGATCGACCAACACAATGGCTACATCGAGTGTGATAGCTGGCCTGGTCATACAGAATTTAATATATATCTGCCGTTTGTAGATTAAGCGGTTTTGGAGCACCTATGAAAACAGTTTGGCTTGTAGATGATGATGCATCAATTCGTTTCGTACTTGAAAAAGCCCTCACCCGTGCAGGATTTAACGCTGAAAGCTTTTCTAATGCACAAGATGTCCTCACTGCACTTAAATTTAGCCAACCGACTGTGCTTATTTCTGACGTACGTATGCCCGGAATGGACGGTATGGCACTGTTAGAACTAATAGCAGAGCAAAACCCAGGGCTGCCAGTTATTATCATGACTGCGCATTCAGATTTAGATTCAGCAGTCAATGCGTTTCAAAAAGGTGCTTTTGAATACTTAGCCAAACCATTTGATTTAAATGAAGCCGTCAGCCTTGTTGAAAGTGCGTGCCGTGCGAATGCGACAAAAAAGACCAAGCGTAAGCAAGCTCCCCCCAAAAGTGCGCACATTATTGGTGAGGCCCCCGCTATGCAGGAGGTGTTTCGTGCTATAGGTAAACTATCGGCATCAAGCATGAGTGTGCTCATTAATGGTGAGTCTGGTACAGGCAAAGAGCTTGTCGCCAGTGCTTTGCATAACCATAGCCCACGAAAAGAAAATCAATTTATTGCTTTAAACATGGCCGCCATTCCTAAGGAACTGGTTGAGTCAGAGCTCTTTGGGCACGAAAAAGGTGCATTTACAGGTGCTGATAGCGTACGTAAAGGCCGTTTTGAACAGGCTAATGGCGGCACCTTATTTTTAGATGAAATCGGTGACATGCCATTGGATGTGCAAACACGCTTATTACGCGTATTAGCAGATGGTGAATTTTACCGTGTTGGTGGGCATCAAAGTATTAAAGTGGATGTGCGTATTATTGCTGCAACACATCAAAACCTTGAAGATCTCGTTAAGCAGGGTAAGTTTAGAGATGATTTATTTCACCGTTTAAACGTCGTCAGGTTACGCCTTCCCGCGCTACGTGAACGCACCGAAGATATAGAACGCTTAGCGCAACACTTTTTGCATAAAAGCGCCAAAGACTTGCAAGTAGAAAGCAAAATTCTTAGCCCAAAAGCAACCGATCAACTGCGCTTATTCAACTGGCCCGGAAATGTTCGTCAATTAGAGAATACTTGCCGCTGGCTAACCGTTATGGCACCGGGTGAATTAGTCAGTGAGCAAGATTTACCTCCTGAGATTCTCGAAGTAGAGGCGTCGCAACAAGAAGGTGACTGGCTCGATGCATTTCAGCAATGGCTGAATCAAGAGCTTAAACAAGGTAAAGAGAATATTTGGCCTAACGTACAAGCTCAATTAGAAACCCGCTTGATTAAAACGGCACTAGCCAACTGCGCTGGACACAAACAAGAAGCAGCAGTAAAAATTGGCTGGGGTCGTAATACATTGACCAGAAAATTAAAAGAGCGCAATATTAATTCATAAAATGACAATATTGGTTTTTGATGAAGTTAATCGAGCACATTCCTCTCATAAAACAGATGGAAATTATTAATAGACTGAATTTTTTTAGAGAGTTCTCACTCAACGAACGACAAGTTTTGCTTGAATCATTCAGTCAATTATATTTAATTAGCCAAAGCCGTTTTTTATTTAAGCAGTTTGATAACGACAAACGCTTATACATTGTTCTCAGCGGTGCCATTGTTGTCTATAAACACAGCCACTTACTTGACTTAGGCACAATTGAGCCTGGTGAATTTATTGGTGAAGGCGCATTTATTAACAACCGAGAGCGTAGCACCAGTGCACGCGCCAAAAGCGACACTATCGTGCTTGCTATTACACCTGAAGCACTGACTCGCTTACCTAATGTGATCCGCGAAAAAATTAAAGATCGTATTATTGAAGGCATGAGTGAACGCATTACAAAATTAAATGACTACCTTGAATCACGCGGCTAATTTGCATTTAAACAGCTTCTCAACGAATGTCTCAGGTACCTGAATTTTAAATACCTCTGTAATCAACTGATACAATTGCGCTGAACTTGTAATGGCTAATTCGGTGCTGTGCTTGTTCTTTTCATTCCAATAAAAATACTGATTGTTACGAATTAGAAAGCGCTCTGAGTCGGCTATACGCGATACAACTAAGTTATTTACAAATGCGGCACTTTGATGTTGATGACTATAAAAGTGAGCAATCTCACAATCACTTTCATAAAATTCACCGAGCTCAATACGATAAATATATTTGAGCTCTGGCTGAGTTTGCTTAACTTCAATGAAATTATCAGTACGTTTTACTTGGTATGTATTCACCCCTTGCTGATGCAACCCTGATTTATCAATAGGCAGCGGTATAATTGGTGTACTAACACCAAAGCCAACATCAATTAAATATTGCTTGTTATCCAAGGTGAGCAGAATGAGACGATGTGAGCGTGGGTTTTGTGTTTGGCCATTGAGCATTACACGGCCAATAAGTATTTTTACATCAAAACCAAGCGCCTCTAGTGCAAGGTGAAAAATTTTATTGTGCTCAAAGCAATATCCGCCCTCGCGCTGCTCTATCAAACGCTCAAACAATATTTTAGGCTCTAAACTTAGCACTTTATCTTGTAGTGCATTGATGCTGCTAAAGCTGTATTGCGCTAAATGCGCGGCTTGCATGTGTGAGACTAAATCTAAATCAAGCTGAGCATGCGTGTTAACTAATAGTGTCGCAAGGTAGTTTTTTATATAAGTGGGCATAGTTAGTCCTTTAAGGTATATAGGGTATCTAGAGTATGCACACATCTTAAAACCTCAAGCTAAGTTGAGGTCAATACTTTTATGCAATATTCAAACATGCGTAGTTCTCGTTATATAATTGCTCGGCATATTGTTCTGACAATGGTCGGCTCATTAAGTACCCTTGCGTGTAGTGGCAATATAGCTTAGATATTTTTTCAAGTTGATTGTCAGTTTCAATGCCCTCTGCAGTTACTGTTAAATTAAAGCTTTTTGCGATCGCACAAATTGCCTCCACTAATTGCAAAGAATCTTTACGGTGCTCTAAATCATTAATAAACGAGCGATCTATCTTCAATCCTGTCACGGGCAAACATGTCAACCGAGATAAACTGCTATAGCCTGTGCCAAAATCATCAATGTAAATACCAAACCCTAACGAATGCAAGCGCAGCAATGGCTCTATTAAACTGTCTTCTTCTGCCATCATTGCCGACTCTGTTAATTCTATTTTTATTTGTCGACAGCTGATAGAGCTCCGTTGCATTCGTGATTCCAACCAATCTAAAAACCCTTGACTATGTAGCTGAATAGGCGAAACATTAATACTTATAAATACTTCATTTCCTGATAGTGACTCAATAAAACTTAGAGCGCGCTCAAATACCCACTGACCTAGTTGAACTATTTTCCCGCACTCTTCAGCGATTGGAATAAATTCAGCAGGACTCACGTGACCTAAAGTTGGGCTATACCAGCGTAATAGCGCTTCAAAACCGTTTAGTTTACGGCCTTGGTTACAAAACATAGGCTGCAGGTGCAATGCTAACTCATCACTCACAGAGGATTCATGCAGCATTTTTTCAACTTGCAATTTACGTGATACCTCATCAGCAATACTATCACTATAAATATAATAACCATTTTTACCGCGTCGCTTTGCTTCATACATAGCAACATCTGCATCATGCAATAGCTTTTCCGCCGTGCACTCATTACAGGGTGCTTTAAATGGTCGCACGCCAACACTGCCACTCACCGTGTATTGCTGCCGTTGATAGGTAAATGGCCTACGGATCTCACCCAGCAAATCCTCCATTACCCCTTCGAGCGGTTGTAGTAGCTTGTGCGTTTTAATTAAAATAGCAAACTCATCCCCGCCTAATCGAGCTATTGAGCTACAAAAACCCATTAATATTTGCATTCGGGCGGCAAATTCAATAAGGAGTTTATCGCCAGCTATATGCCCTAAAGTATCATTAATTAATTTAAATCTATCGAGATCGATATACAGTAAAATAAAATCATCTTGGGTGGCTTTTCTTTTTACTTCAAGCGCATCTAAGAATGTTTGCCTGTTCAGTAAATTGGTCAGCCCATCATGCTGTGCTTTATACTTTAATTGCTCATGAAACAAGGTGTGCTGAGTGATATCAATCAAACGCCCCTCATAACGACGATTCCCATCATGTGTTGCCCAATTACCTGTTTGCCTTAGCCACAACGACTTGCCTTGACCATTCACCCCTAACCACTCAAATTCTTGATGATTACTTTGCTGTTGTAAATACAACAGCCACTGTTGCTGAGAATGTTCATCAGCCATTAGTTGACTAAAACGTATTGATGTTGATTGCTTATGATTACTTAATAATAGTCGCTGGAAGGCCGGATTAGCCTCCAATATATAGCCATGTTCATTTAGTACAAACAGCCCTTCGTGGCTATTTAAAAACACACTTTTATATTTTTTTTCTGCCGCTAGTTGCTGCTGTAATGCAATAAGCCGCTGACTGGATTCCCGCTCTAATTGCTGATTCGTTTTTGCCAAACATGCAGTACGCTCAACCACTGTTTTGTTCACTAGCTCATTACGATTAAGCAACGCCCTTACATGGAGTAACACCATTAAACCACAAAGTAGTGCAATCACTTCAAACGCTATAATCAAACAAATACTGTCATCGAGTAATGAATGTGACAATTGCTCTTTGCTATATAAAGTAAGCTTAATAGGCTCACCAAAAAAATTTACCTCACTACTCGCGCCAGCTGCCAACTCAGATAACGAAAACGTATTTTTCCAATCAGAGCTAAAAATCAAACGGTCTGCGACAGCGACTTGTAAATGCTGCTCTGTTCTCAAATACACATCTGAAAAAAGACTATCGAGTAGATTATCAAGTAAAAAACTAATCCCTAGTACGTGTCTAAAACCATCTACATCGCCTTGCTCGATCAAAATACTCCATTTGTTCTCACGGTTTGGCCAGACGAGAAGATACAACTGGTTACTCGCTTGCAAGCGCGCAACATGTGCGTTATTAAGTGCCACACTTTCTCCAACTGTATGGCCATACTCTGCCACTGGTGCGGCGCGGTTTATAACGAGCATATGCTCGGCATTTGCTTCTACACCTTTAATTTTAAAATCAAAATGCCCAGCCTTTTTAAGCGCCTGCGTTAAAACTTGCTGTTGTTGTGGCTTAATTAACGCATACGACTCCAACCGCAATGGAACATCAATGCCCTGCAGTTGTGATTGTGCCAGTTGTAAAAATAATTCAGGTTCATATCCATTGAGTTGCTGATAGGCGTCAATTGAGTAAAGTAAATGCGAGATATGTAACAACTTAGTCTTTAAAAGCTGCTCATGGGTGGTTAATTGCTTTTCTAATGTTTGCCGCGTTTCATTTTGGTAGTAGCTATGCAATATAGAACCAACATAAAGCATCATGAAAAAATACAAAGCGAAAAGTAAGTAACCTATTTGCATAGGCTGTTTCAAAATATTTAATTTCACAATATAGACTTATCATTTAGATTATGTACACTAATTGAATACGATAATAATTCTTATTTGCGATGATTAAAAGTAAACTTTACCTTTTATTTCTATTTTCGGTACTAAGTGCTGATTTTACGTTCGCTAATCAAAGCGAAATTAACATTTACTCTTTTCGAAAGCAGGAGCTCATTGCACCTTTACTTAACGATTTTGAACAAACCACTAAAATCAAAGTTAATTTAGTCAATGGTAAATCTCAAGAACTATTGCGTCGTTTAAACAATGATGGTGCCCAAAGCTTAGCTGATATAGTGCTGAGCGCTGATTTGGCCCAATTGCATAATCATCGCCACCTTTTACAACCTTTCAACGATTTTGCACAGCTGATCAATGTACCTACCCAGCTGCGAGATACTAATAATCTGTGGTTAAGTGTATCAATACGAGGACGGGCATTATTTACCAGCGATACAACACACGTGCCTACACCAATCTACTATGGCGATTTACAACAACCACAATACCAAGAAACATTTTGCGTACGGGACTGGCAGCACAGTTATAATCAAACCTTGTTTGCTGGTCTACTTGCCAGTAATAACAACCAAGACTCAGCTTGGATACAACACGCAAATAAGTTATTGGTAAAACGCCCCAGCGGCTCTGATAGAGATCAGCTAAGGTCATTAGCGCAGGGAAAATGCCAGTTTGCTTTCGCCAATCATTACTATTTAGCAATGTTACAAAACTCTCAGAATAAGCGCGATCGCGATATGGCCAGCAAACTCTCTATCAACTGGCTTAAAAATCAGCAAGGGTTAACACCTATATCAACAACCACTGTGGCTATCGCCAAATATGCGCCAAACGCTGATAATGCAAATCGCTTTATTGAATACCTAATAAGTGACAGCGCACAAAAAATGTATGCCAGTTTGCTGGCTGAATACCCGGTCACCAGCGTAATTAAAAACAGTGAGTTTAAACCTGCGCTCGAAGGCGTTAAACGCAGCATAGGTTTATTAGATCAAGCTAAAGCAATCAGTCCTTAATCCATATAAACAATCTGTAATGAACAATTTAGCCATTGTGGACTCCCAACATGCGCAGTATAGCGAAATGTATCTGAGGGTTTTTCCCCAAAAGGTGTGGCGACCAAAGGGGTTGAATGCGTGTATGACTGCGAAGTACCTCTATAATTGATGATTACATAGTCCTCATAACGCCCCCACTCTAACTGAGCACGAGTACCATTTAATAATGTAAACGCGACCACGTTTTCGTGAAATGTCACTTGTAAATCGTTGTATCTGTCTTCGTAGCAGTTAGTTGTACGCATTAATTTGGGCATATTAAAGCCCGGCTCAATGTGCTCGCCTCGTAGGTAAAAACCAATGTTACCATCGCTATAATGATGGTTTGCCACTGATACATAATTTAGCTGTGGTTGGTAGCCCATCAACTGCATAATATCAGCAAGTGACTGTGTTTCATGTGTGAGTAATTTATCTTGTGAGGTGAGCAATGTAGCCGCAGTAAACTCTTTCGGTATAGGCAATTGGGTAAATTGATAAGGTAATGTCTGTAGTTGTAATTGCTGTGTCAGTTGCTGCTTTTGTATTGCAGTTAAGCCTTGCGTATATACATAAACAGTCGGTTGTTGACACGCTGTTAGTAATAACAGCATGGCGATTAAAATTCCATTTTTCATAGTCACCTCAAATAGATTACGAATGTAGTCTACTTGAGTTTCTCTTTTATAGCAACCTAATTTACTTGGCTATCAAGCCACGCATCAACACTTTTACGCGTATACAAAACGTCTTTAAATAAACGATGCCGCTGAAATTCAAGTAGCTTTTCTTTGCTATTTTCACCGCAACTCAATTGACTGTGATTGTCGTTAAAACGCGAAATTAAAGAAAAACCACGATCTGATCTATCAGGCACTTTTTTTACAATTTTGCTAAGTTCAGATCGTACATCGTCAGCGGTCATAAATCCCGAACCTTCCAAGCCCATTAGCTCTTTTTTCATGGCTGATCTAACGCCCATTTTAAATCTCCAGTACTGCGGCATTTGTAATTAAATGGCCAACTAAATATCGAATTCGACTCGAATAGCAAATTGCAGGCCAGCTGTTCGAGCGGATACTACGCGTGAAATACTACCGTTTTCTTAAAGACAGAGAAAAACACTAAAAAGTTGCACATTAATTTTATTTAATGCTTCGCTGACTTGAGACAGCTAGATGCAAAAATCACACTAAGCCTTTATACTATAGGCTGTGCCCTACCTTAATGAGATCGAACATGAACCAAGAATATATTGAAATTGAATTAGAAGAAGAGCCAATTGAGCTATGTAAACTCTTAAAAGTTCTTGATTTAGTCGAAGGTGGCGGCCAAGCCAAAAATCTCATCACTGAGGGCTACGTGGGCGTTAACCATGAAATTTGTACAATCAAGCGGAAAAAATTATACAGTGGCGACATCCTTGAATTTGATGGTGAGCACTTTCAACTGACATTAAGTGAAACGGCAATCCCAGCTGAGCGCTCTGCTTCATCAACACAGCCTGAGCCACAAAAGAACACTGAGCAAGCAGCTAATGCCCCCGCAAAAGCCAAACGTAAACGTGTTAAAAAACCAAAGGTTGATGAAAAAACAGGCCGCCGTCCTATTTCATTTGGTTAATCGACTCCAGACTTGTAAAAGTAGCCGTAATCGACTTAAATTACCTTTTTGAATAATGATTAAAAAGGTAATTTATGACCCCTCCAGACTGGTTAAAATCCGTAGCTTGGGCCGCCCTTGCTTGGAACTTACTCGGGGTAATTGCGTTTATTATGCAGCTATTTATGACCCCTGATATGATCAGTAAACTACCTATAGAACAACAAGCTGCTTACTCAAACATTCCCCTTTGGTCAACGATTGCCTTTGCGGTAGCCGTATTTGGCGGCGCACTAGGCTGCATTTTATTATTACTAAGAAAAGCCATTGCACGAGACGTTTTTGCACTTTCACTTATTGCAATTTTTATTCAACAGTTTTATAACTTCATCGTTATTAACAGTATTGAATTGCTCGGTGCCAGCGCCGTATTTATGCCACTATTTGTAATCGTTATTGCCATTACTTTGCTACTGCTGAGCCACACAGGCAAACAACAAGCTTGGCTACAATAAAGTAGCCTAAGAGGCACGCCTTGGTTTGATCACTCATGCTTGAAATATCAATTTTCGGCATCATCTCTACTATACTTGCTTGTATAAAAATAATACAAAAATAGACTGGTATGCACTTTGCATTTTAATCAATTAATCAATTAATCAATTAATCAATCAAAGGTTACGCTCATAACACTTAATACCAATCGTGTTAAGTTACTGACCACTTATAGCGAAATACGGCAGAAATTTTGACATGTAGTTGTTCTAAATGAAAAATTTATAACGCAGTTAGGGCTTTATTTAGCCCGCTAGAATGGTTAAATATTTAAGTCGATTGGTATAAGTACTATTTAAGGATATTCATCTAATTAAGGGGCACATAATGAACAATAGTTTTGACACCCAAAAACAACTCACAATCAATGGCGAACAATTTCATATTCACTCACTGCAAGGTTTAGGCGATCAGGCTAAGCGACTACCATTCTCACTAAAAATACTACTCGAAAACTTACTGCGTAATGAAGACGGCGTTAATATTAAAAAACAAGATATTAAAGCACTTCTAAATTGGGATTCACAAGCCAAGCCCAGCGCTGAGGTTGCATTTACGCCTGCTCGCGTAGTCATGCAAGATTTTACCGGCGTACCTGCAATTGTTGATTTAGCCGCAATGCGTGATGCTATGGAAAGACTCGGTGGCGATCCAGCTAAAATAAACCCACTCTCACCTGCAGAGCTGGTAATTGACCATTCAGTACAGGTAGATGGTTACGGCGAAGATGGCTCTTTTGATTTAAATGCCAAACTTGAGTATGAACGCAATAAAGAACGCTATGAATTTTTACGTTGGGGTCAAACCGCCTTTGATAACTTAAAGGTCGTGCCACCTGCCACCGGTATTGTTCATCAAGTAAATTTAGAATATCTCGCTCGTGTGGTATTTAACGAAGAGCGCAATGGTCAACGCTTTGCTTATCCTGATACATTAGTCGGCACTGATTCGCATACTACTATGATCAATGGTTTAGGTGTACTTGGTTGGGGCGTAGGTGGTATCGAAGCCGAAGCCGCAATGCTTGGACAACCAATTAGCTTACTTATCCCGCAAGTCGTTGGTATGAAACTCAATGGCCGCTTACCTGAAGGCACCACAGCTACCGATTTAGTACTCACGGTAACTGAAATACTGCGCAAGCATGGGGTGGTAGGTAAGTTTGTTGAGTTTTATGGCGATGGGCTTGCTGATTTACCACTGGCTGATCGTGCAACCATAGCTAATATGGCCCCCGAATACGGCGCAACCTGTGGTATTTTCCCTATCGATGATGAAACCATAAATTACTTACGTTTAACCAATCGCGACGAAACTCAACTCAAGCTGATTGAAGATTATGCAAAACACCAAGGTCTATGGCGTAACGATGGCGATGAAGCCAATTACACCGATACATTAGAGCTCTCATTAAATGATGTAGTGCCTAGCCTTGCAGGACCAAAACGTCCCCAAGACAGAATTGCTCTCGATCAAGCTGGCGATATTATTGGTAAGCATTTAAAAGGTTTTCAAGATGAACGTCTTGCTAAACGCGATAATAGTGATGAACAACAAGCTCGTATTGAAGATGAAGGTCCAACAACGAATCCTGACGAGCCAATCAACGAAGCACAATTTATGGGCGCTGCAAAGGTAAACTTTAAAGGCCAAGAATTTGAACTTAAAGACGGCGCTTGTGTTATTGCTGCTATTACCAGCTGTACTAACACCTCAAATCCAAGTGTTATTTTAGCTGCCGGTTTAGTTGCTAAAAAAGCCCGTCAACTAGGTATTAATGTTAAACCATGGGTTAAAACATCGCTCGCACCAGGCTCACAAGTGGTAACTGATTATCTCAAAAATGCAGATCTAATGGATGACTTAGATGCACTAGGCTTCAACCTTGTTGGTTACGGTTGTACTACTTGTATTGGTAATTCAGGCCCGCTTGCAGATGAAATCAGTGAAGCAATTCAGCAACATAAATTAGTAGTGAGTTCTATTTTATCAGGTAACCGTAACTTTGAAGGGCGTATTCACCAAGATGTGAAAATGAACTTTTTGGCGTCGCCGCCACTGGTCGTCGCTTATGCAATTGCAGGACGCACAGATATTGATGTGTATAACGAACCATTAGCGCAAGATGCTAATGGTAACGATATTTATCTTAAAAATATTTGGCCTAGCGTCAGCGAAGTAAATGAACTCGTGAAAAAAACCGTCACTAAAGAAATGTTCGCTACCAGCTACGGCAATGTTTATAAAGGGGATGATCGTTGGCAGCAGATAAAAATTCCAGATGGCAAATTGTATGACTGGAATGACGCCTCAACCTACATTAAAAAAGCACCATTTTTTGATGGTATGAGCATTGAGCCTCCTGGTATCCCTGCAATTAGCGGCGCTCGCTGTTTAGCTAAACTTGGCGATTCCGTCACCACGGATCATATATCCCCTGCTGGCGCAATTAAAGCAAGCGCACCTGCGGGCGAATACTTGCAAGAAAATGGCGTAGAAAAATCACAATTCAACTCCTACGGATCTCGCCGTGGTAACCATGAAGTGATGATGCGCGGCACCTTTGCCAATGTTCGATTAAAAAACTTACTTGCTCCAGGTACTGAAGGCGGGGTAACTCGTACTCAACCCGATGATGAATTAGCCAGTATTTACGATGCGGCTATGGCTTATCAACAACAAGGTGTGCCATTAGTTGTGCTAGCGGGGGCTGAATATGGTACTGGTTCATCGCGTGATTGGGCAGCAAAAGGCTCGTTATTACTTGGTATTAAAGCCGTTATTGCGCAAAGTTATGAACGTATTCATCGCTCTAATTTAATTGGTATGGGTGTACTACCACTGCAATTTAAAGCAGGAGAAAGTCACGAGTCTTTAGGTTTAACAGGTCAAGAGCAGTTTGATATTGAAGACCTGTTCGATAAAACTAAAGAAGTGTGTGTGATTGCCACTAATAACGAAGGTAAAAAAGTCAGTTTTAGCGCCGATGTACGTATTGATACTCCCAAAGAGTGGGATTACTACAAACACGGCGGCATTTTACAATATGTACTGCGTAATATGCTCAGTAACTAAACACTTTGATGACTGGGCTTTGCAGTGCTTGACTGCTTAGCCCTTTATTATTTCTTTGATGTAAAACAAGTCAGCCTACAAATTATTAGCTACACTTAATTCACGTTATCAATGGTATGCATCGAGTATGACAGAGCAAAAAACGATACAAGTACTTAAGGTGTTTATCGTACTTGGCATATGCCTTATTTTAGCTGGGCATTATTTATTAACATCTGACATTTTTGGCGAACAAAATAGTATCCGCGGCATTATGATTAGTGCAATTTGCATTGCGGTAGGGGTTTTATTTTCTCTACCAACAAAAATCTATCTCACCATCATACTAATGAAGTTAGAAACTGAACACCAAACACATGCACCCACGAGTAAGCATGCTACAGATGAGTAAATTTCGACTTATTAAAAACACCTCAGTTATTAGTCTATTACTGCTGGGGATCTCATCCAATACCATTGCTGCCCATGAAAAGCTAACAATCGCTTCTGGAAACTTCGCCCCTTATTTCATTCAAAATGAAATCATCGGTAATGGTTTCTTTGATAATGTCGTCGTAGACGTTCTTAATAAGCAAGGTTATACCAAGCTAAAAATCATCCCGTTAAATAACGATGCAATTCAACGTTATTTTGATAATCAAGTCGCAGATATTGCCATTAACTACACAGCTCAGCCACCCAAAGGAGCATTTCCTTCACGGTTTAGAATCAAGTTTATGAATAGAGTGATTATGCACTCATCCGAATGGGCGGAAAACATAACCAACTTAAGCGATTTAAAAGATCTCACTGTAGCGAGCTTTATTGGTGCGTCACAATTATTTGGTAATGATTACCGTAAACTAACGCAGCAAAAAAACATAAATTACTCAGAGATTGGTAACCAACAAGCACTTAACAAACAGCTGCACACTAATCGTATTGATGTACGTATAGGTGATTACCTTATGTTTCATTGGAATACAGCACACTTAACCCAATTAAGCCCTAAGCAATTTATTTATCGCGATATTTTAAACTATGACGGCTCATATATTGTATTTCAACAATCAGCCCTTAGAGATGAATTTGATGATGCTCTAATGAGAATGATGCACTCAGGGGAATTGGATAAATTAACCCAACAATGGTTAACTCAGTATAATCTTCCTAGCGTCGATCATCAGTTTTTTGCTAACAATACAGCCTCACTCCAACCCTAGACTATAGGCTTAATTATTCGACTCTAAAGCTTGAGTGCGTTGCTCTAACTTTGTCTTTATTTGCTCTGCATCATCGAATAACTTTTTAATTACCACCGGGTCATAAACACTATTTGAGCTTTTAGGAAGAGTTAAATTACCAGCTTTTGCACTCCCTTTTAATATTGATGTGTCTTCGGCTGCAATGACTGTAATATCTTTAGGATCGAGTACTAATCGCTCACTTTTACCATCAGGGTTTGGTTGATCAGAGTAATGCCATTGACCTCTTTTATCTTGCCATTTGTAAATTGTAGTGACTTTTTCAGTGCTATCACCTGATATTTTTTCTACAACCTGATTACTTGTTTTTACTACAGCATCAACCGCATGATCTAAAGCTCCGCTCGACAAAGCGACCATTTGCTCTTTAATATTGTTCGATGTACTGCCGATATCTTCACTATTTAACCACGTTTCACCATCTGGGCGCTGTAAGTAAAATAAGGCTGTAATGCTAATTAGCAAGATCATTGTTGCTAAGTACGCAAAATATTTCATAATCAATCCTTTGGGTTAAAAGTAAGCCATTCATAAACTACCTTTACTGGTAGCGGCTAATTATACTAGCAAGCTCTTTACTTTCTTTCAGCTCTTTTAAAAAAAGATTAAACTCTCGAACAAGCTTTCTTCCCTTTGGAGTGTATGAAAATTGCAACTGAAGTGGTGCTTTACCAACATTGAAATCACTTATAACTAATTGCGATAGGTGCGGGTGTTTTTTGATATACCAATTCACCACATCTCTCGACATAATGGTAAAGCGCTTACTCATAGGTGTATCACTATAGAGACTTTGCAGTATATCTAGATCTGAATAAAAGTTCTCACGATGCAGTACGTTACTATTCACTAGTAATTCATATTTTGGATAAACATAACCAAACCGCCCTAGTAATATCCCGTCTTTTAAACTATTCAACTCTTTAAAGTCAATTAGCTTAGTGCCATGAGACACTACCAGTACGTCTTCGACTATCGCTATTTCTTGGCTCCAATAATAAGATTCATCACCGATAAGCCAAACCTCTGATTCCATCCGCGCATCAACATAGCCTTGCTGTAACA
Organism: Pseudoalteromonas neustonica; assembly: GCF_001653135.1. GTDB lineage: Bacteria > Pseudomonadota > Gammaproteobacteria > Enterobacterales > Alteromonadaceae > Pseudoalteromonas > Pseudoalteromonas neustonica. The sequence continues at coordinate 8,403 of NZ_BDDS01000007.1, read as the reverse complement.
TCTTCGCAGATCGTTTTTCCGGTGCAAATATATACTCAATATCTACCTCTGAAGCCTCTGAAAAAAGAACCAGAAGCTCGTTTAAAATACCTTTATGCTGCGTGTCCACAAAATGATAGGGCGGGTAGTCTTCATCAGGCAATGCAATACGAAAACTATCCGCAACTGCAGAAGCTGACATAAGTAAGAAAAAAAGCAGACAGAATTGTTTCATAAATGCGATTCACATAACAAACTGGTTATTAAGCATACTACATTTACAAAAAAACGCAGCGTGTGCTGCGTTTTTAAAATAATACTAATTAAAAAGAATTAAATTCCATCGCCGTCAATATGTAGACCACATTCGCGATTTAAGCCAAAGAAACGCGTTTCTTCTTCAGTCATACCCGGCTCTAACTTACGTGTAGTATGCACATCTCCCATCGACACATAACCTTGCTCCCATAATGGGTGATACGATAAACCGTGCTTAGTTAGGTACTGATACACATCACGGTTTGACCATTCAATAATAGGATAAACTTTCACTGTGCCACGGCTAATTTCAATCACTTGCTTATCAGCGCGCGATGATGCTTGATCACGACGTAAGCCGCTAAACCATGTGCCTGCGTCAATATCTTTTAATGCGCGAGTCATTGGCTCAACTTTATTAAGCTGATTATATTGCTTAATACCCGCTTCACCTTGCTCCCATAGCTTACCGAATTTAGCCTCTTGCCATGCTGGGCTAAGGTGCGATTTATACACTTTTAAATTCAGTGATAAACGCTCGGTTAATTGCTCAATAAACTGATAGGTCTCTGGAAATAAATAACCAGTATCAGTAAGAACCACGGGAATATCTGGCTTTTGCGAGGTTACTAAATGCAACATCACAGCGGCTTGAATACCAAAGCTTGATGATAAAAATTGTGTGTCAGGCAAATTTTCAAGTGCCCACGCTACACGCTGCTCAGCAGTTAGCTCTTTAAGCATGCCATTTGCGTCAGCCAGCATCGCTGCTTGGCTTTCTTTATCAAGCTTTAAAATGTTTTTAAATTCACTCATAGTAAATTCCAAACCTTAGCCGATGTGTTGCATCGGCTTTAAATTATGCGTAAAAGTCGGTGACTGAGACTTTAACTTCAGCGACTATGCCTTTGCGGATCACAAAATCACCAAAACATTCGCCGTCATTACGTTCACTCGCCCATTGACCTATTAATTTATCAAAGGCTTCTAGATATACATCTTCACCGACATTTTCTAAATACAACTTAGGAATACGTGTGCCTTCAAGGTTACCACCTAAGTACACATTGTATTTACCTGGGCCTTTACCAACTAAACCTGCTTCTGCAAGCATTGCGCGGCCACAGCCATTTGGGCAACCAACAACACGCATAATGATGCTGTCATCAGGAATACCATGCTTAGCAAGTAACGCTTCGGTTTTTTCAATTAAACTTGGTAAGTAACGTTCAGCTTCTGCCATCGCTAATGGGCATGTTGGCAGTGCCACGCATGCCATTGAATTTTTACGCTGCTCTGAATCTTTGTCGTCAATCAAACCATGGTTACGGGCAATTTCTTCAATCACTGCTTTTTGATCTGCTGGCACACCGGCAATGATCAAATTTTGATTTGCCGTCATACGCATATCACCTTGGTGAACTTCTGCAATTTTACGACAACCTGTTTTAAGTGGTTTACCTGGGTAATCTAAAATACGACCACTTTGAATAAATAATGTTAAGTGATGCTTACCATCAATACCTTCAACCCAACCAATGCGATCCCCTCGATGAGTAAACTCAAACGGGCGACTCGGTGCAAATTTAACACCTGAACGCGCTTCAACTTCGGCCTTAAATACATCAGACCCTACACGGTCTAGCGTGTATTTAGTTTTTGCATTTTTACGGTTTGAGCGGTTACCCCAATCACGCTGAACAGATACCACATGCTCAGCAATTTTTAGCGTATCTTCTAACGCGATAAAGCCAAAGTCATCGGCTTTGCGTGGGTACGTTGCAGTATCGCCATGAGTCATAGCAAGGCCACCGCCCACTAAAACGTTAAAACCAACTAGCTTGCCGTTATCAGCAATTGCTACAAAGTTTAAGTCATTCGCATGCACATCCACTTCGTTATTTGGCGGAATGGTTACCGTAGTTTTAAACTTACGTGGTAAATAATTAGACCCCAAAATTGGCTCTTCTGTGGTCTGTGCTTTTTCGCCATTTAACCAAATTTCAGCATAGGCTTTAGTTTTTGGTAATAAATGTTCAGAAATTTTCGCAGCCCAATCGTACGCCTCTTGATGAAGCTCAGACTCAACTGGATTAGTTGTACACAGTACATTACGGTTAACGTCCCCAGCTGTAGCGATTGAGTCAATGCCCACGCTATCAAGCATTTGGTGCATGCCTTTAATATTTGGCTTTAATACACCGTGAAACTGGAATGTTTGACGGGTCGTTAAACGAATACTGCCGTAGCTGGTTTTGTCATCGGCAAATTTATCAATCGCTAGCCATTGTGCTGGCTGAATAATACCGCCCGGCATACGTGCTCGTAGCATTACGTTATGAAGTGGCTCAAGCTTTTGCTTGGCGCGCTCACCACGAATATCACGGTCGTCTTGTTGATACATACCGTGGAAGCGGATTAACTGAAAGTTATCAGCAGTAAAGCCACCGGTGATCTCATTTTGTAAATCTTGCTCAATCGTGCCGCGTAAAAAGTTACTTTCTCTTTTCAAACGCTCGTTATCAGAAAGCTTTACGTTTTTATCTTGTTCGCTCATGGTAAATCCTAAATTAGTTACAGTGACGGCTGTTAACTTTTAACAAAGTAAGCAACGTTTAACTTTAATAAACGTCTTTCTGATAGCGGTTGGCGCTACGTAAATCTTTTAAATACTGTTCAGCGTCTTCATCGTTTTTGCCACTATTTTCTTTGATGATATCAACTAAGGCTTGATGAACATCTTTCGCCATGCGGTTTGCATCACCACAGATATAAAAGTGCGCGCCGGCTTCTAGCCATTCAAATACGGCTTTGCTGTTACTACGTAGCTTATCTTGTACATAGACTTTCTCAGCTTGATCGCGGCTAAACGCCACATCAACTTGGCTTAATAGACCAGATTTTAAGTAACCTTGAATTTCTACTTGATATAAGAAATCTTGCGTAAAGTGTGGGTTACCAAAGAACAACCAGTTTTTACCTGATGCTTCACGGGCATCACGCTCTTGTAAAAATGCACGAAACGGCGCAATACCGGTACCTGGGCCTACCATGATCACCGGTGTTTCATCATTCGCTGGTAGGCGGAAGTTATCATTATGCTCGCTGAATACTTTAACTTTACAGCCTTCTTCAGCACGACGTGCTAAATAACCAGAACAACCACCTAAATGCTCGCTACCAAATGCATCAAATTCAACAAGGCCAATCGTTAAGTGCACTTCGTCTTCTACTTCAGCTTGGCTTGATGCAATTGAATACAAACGCGCTTGTAACTTACGCAGGCAATCAACTAATGTTTGCGCTTCAAGCACAGCTGGATTTTGACGGATCACGTCGAAGATTTGACGAGGTTCAATGTATTCACGCATTGCCGCTTTATCTTCAACTAGCTTTAATAACTCAGGCGTACCTGTCGCGATTGCATATTTTTCAACAAAGCCAGGGTATGACTGAGTGAGCTCAAGTTTCTCGATTAATGCATCACGAACACTTAATTCAACATCGCCTAACTTTACGCTCGTTGCGCCATCAATTTGAGTCAGTGTCAGCACTTCATCAACTAATGCTTCATCATTTAGGAAGTAAACACCTAGTGAGTCACCCGGCGTATAGGTAATATCTGAGCCTTCTAATGAAATTTCAACGTGACGAACATCTTTGGTTGAATCACGGCCAGTAATCTTTTGTACTAAACTCAGCTCTGCCGCAAATGGGTTTTGCTTGGTATATTGGCTGGCAGCAATTGCTGGTGCACCAAATGAAACCACTTGCCCACCAGTTGCACCTTGCTGTGCTTTTAAATCAGGTTCAAACGCATCAAGTGCACCCGTGATCCACGTTGCCGCTTCATCATCATAATCAACATCTAAATCAGCGCGCTGATAAATAGTCTCTGCACCTAATTTATTTAAACGCTCTTCAAAATCTTTTGCCGTTTGGCAGAAGAACTCATAGCTTGAATCGCCTAAACCAATAACCGCTATTTTAACACCATCAAGCTTAGGTGCTTTTTTGGTTGCTAAAAATTCATGCAATGTTTCCGCATCTTCTGGCGGCTCACCTTCACCGTAAGTTGAAACCACGACCGTAAGGAATTTTTCTTTTTTCAGGGCTGTTGGTTTGTAATCAGACATGCTTACTAGTTTCACGGCTAAACCACGTGATTCAGCCTGTTCTTTGAGCTTAGTTGCAACGCCTTTTGAGTTACCAGTTTGCGAGCCATATAAAATGGTCAACGCTGCCGCCTCACCTGCACTTGGCGCAGCACCTACAACACCACCTAAGTTGGCCGTATTGGCATTCGCAGCAAGGTAACCACTTACCCAAGCTTGCTGAATTGGATTAAGCTCAGCCACTAAACCTTGCAGCTTTTGTACTTGCTCTTGCGATAGCGGACTTGCTAGCGCATTAAGTTGACCTAACAACATGAATTGATTCCCCGTAACCCTGAAAGTTATCTGCGAAATGACACTATTTAAGTTAATCACTTTGCCTAAAATTTGCCTCAACTCTATGGCTACAATCTAGCCTTAGAGGATTCTTTGAGTGTGAAGAATAACGGGGTATGGGCGAATAAAAAAAGAATAGAATCTGCTTTGTTATTCCATTTAGTTATGAACTTATATAAATACCTTCAAAAACAGATTAAAAGCTAAAATTTGAGCAATTTAAGCTTTTACTTATAAATAGTAAATAAAGCGGTAACAAAAATAGTTCATAATTAAATCACTTATATTTGCAAACAGCTGAACATTAACAATTATGCAACATGGAAGTTGTAAGGTATATTATTCTGGTTCAGTTATAGAACATAAAAATAAAATAAAAGGAAACACCATGTCACACGGGACATATAAAAAGCACATACTAGCCAGTACACTATTGTGTACTTCACTATCAAGCGCAGCCACCATTACTAATGGTGGCTTTGAAAATTGGGTAAACGGTGCACCAGAAGGTTGGAGTACAATTGATTCTGGCATTGCTCTTTCAGCGAATAGCTCAGTAGTTAATTCGGGAGTATTAGCTGCTAAAGTAGTCGTCACAACCGCCAGCCAAAGTAGCACTGATCTATTACAGCAAGTTAACGTAGAAGCGGGACAAAGTTATTTATTCTCAACGTGGGTTTACCACACTGAAGGAGGTGTTAAAGCACGCCTATTCGCCAACGGTTATCAAAGCTATTCCAATCCGGCACTATTAAACCAATGGCAAGAAATAAGTTATCAATACACCGCTTCGAGCAACACCACTATTGCTGTTGGACTGCGTTTTTACGATGTAAATGGCTTTGATGGCAATGAGACTGTGTATGTAGATAGCTTCACACCAACCGCAACGGTTACACCCCCACCGCCAGGCTGTGCTGATAACACTGTAGATTTAACACTCGCAACCGATAACTATGGCGAAGAAACCAGCTGGCAAATTACCAATCACCAAAATATTACGGTTGCATCGGGTAGCAGTTATACCGGCAACACAACTTATAACGAACAAGCCTGCCTTATTGATGGTGATTACACCTTTAGTATTTTTGACAGCTATGGTGATGGTATCTGCTGCTCATTTGGCAATGGCAGCTATACATTAAACCAAGGACAAACAGCCCTTGCCAACGGCGCTAGCTTTGAGCACTCACAAGCTACACCTTTCACATTAGGCAATACCGATCCTGTTACCCCACCCGTTGACCCTACAGGCTATTATGTGACTACACAGGGACTTACAGGCTACGCTTTAAAAACTGAGCTTTATAATATTATTAAAGGTCATAACTCACAGGGTTATTCTGCCATTTGGAGTTTTTACGATAGCGCATCTCGTGATAAGTATTTTGAAAATGACAACTCAATTCTCGATCGCTATTCAGAAAAACCAGCCGGGCAAGATAGCTTTAATTATGTAGCAGTGACTAATCAATGCGGAACTTATCGCAGTGAAGGCGATTGCTACAATCGAGAACACTCTTTTCCTAAGAGCTGGTTTGGCGGTAAAATTGAACCTATGAACTCAGATGTACATCATATTTTTGCAACCGATGGTTACGTTAATTCAAAACGCAGTAACTTTCCATTTGGTGATGTAGGCAGCGCAACATATACCTCAAGCAATGGCAGCAAACTTGGCACCGCTTCAAGTTCATTAAATTATTCAGGCACTGTATTTGAGCCAATTGATGAATTTAAAGGTGACTTTGCTCGCGCCTACTTTTACATGGCAACACGCTATGAGAACGTTATTGGTAGTTGGCAAAATAACACCACTTACAGCAACGCAGTACTTAATGGCACATCAAACCAAGTGTTTGAAAACTGGGCGGTAACTATGTTGGTTAATTGGCATAATAGTGATCCTGTCAGTCAACTTGAACTAGATAGAAACCAAGCCGCATTTGAGCATCAAGGTAATCGCAATCCATTTGTCGATCATCCTGAATTTGTAGAGATGATTTGGTAAAAAGACTCAAGCTAGGTTAGAAAGAAATAGCCCTCTTAACTGCGAGGGCTTTCTACCATCTAATTTGTAACATTATTTTTACAATAAAAATTAGATACTTTTTATTAACAAGTGCCAACATTTCATATTAAACAATCAGATTGTGGAGAATTGCTAAATACTCTAAAGGAATATTAATTATCAAGAAATTCACTATATGAGGGAAGATAGTAAAACCAACCCAATTGAATGTTAATTCCAATATGTAGTCAAATATGTGTTCAAATACAATGAACAAAAAAACCTCATATCCACCAAGAAAACCACTTGAATCAGAACTTTCTTGCTTTACTTCTGGTTTTTCCTTATAGGTATTAATTGTGACGAAAACACAGTCTTTATAATTACTTTTATTATTCTTTTCTTCCATTATTTTTCCTTATTTAAAGGCACAACTGAACCCACATTAAGGTTACCTTGACGTGTATTGTTTATTTTTGTTTGAAGTAGAGTTGTGCTTGTGGGCTATTGAAATGATACATTACGATTGGATAACTTAGAGGTATTTTTAGTTAGCACCTCCTTTCTTGATTAATTTGATATGGTATATAACTTAAATGATTACTTATTTTTCCTTATTAACCACTGATAGAGCCATTATAAACCCAAAAGAAGACCCTGCTAAATAACACAAAGTAAAAGTCAAATTTAAATAAGCAAAAAAATCAGCGATTTACAAATAATAATCTTAACGTATTAATAGCATTCCTTTGTGGTGACATAAATGTAATGCCAGCGTATACGCTTGCTTGATGTTTCATTATTCTTTGAGGGCGAAGACAGAACGAATATTGCTAAGCGGCTAAATACAGCACGCGGCAGTATCAATAAATTGAATTAATATCAAAAGCCACAGAGCCGGGACGTCAGTAGTTGTGATCGTTGATGGTGCTGGTTGACATACTATTTATTGATACTGTACAACCATTTAATAATATAACGTTGATAAAGCTTCCACCTTACTCCCCAGAATTAAACCCAATGGAGCAAGTATGGAGTTGGCTACGGCAACACTGTCTATCAAATCGTGTATTTAGTGGTTATGAAGAAATAATCGAACAGGTATCGCAAGCGTGGAATGGATCCACCTCAGTTCCTGGTACGGTTAAAAGTGAGAGACTGGATAAAATTGACTTAATCTTTATGCAAATTGGTATTAACTCAGTAAGATGTAGGTCGTGATTTATCGCGACAACCGATATGTGAGGGTATATCGCTTTCAGATGAACGCCTGAGCAACATTGGCCACCTTGCTCGCTTTTTCACTTTCCTGCAGACGTAAAAAAGCCCGACTCTATGAGTCGGGCTTTCTTTATTTGGAGCCTGGCGATGACCTACTTTCACATAACAAATGCTACACTATCATCGGCGCTGTTTCGTTTCACTACTGAGTTCGGCATGGGATCAGGTGGGTCCAAAACGCTATTGTCACCAAGCAAATTGGGTGTCAGTTCGTATCTCTACGCACTAACTAAAATTTGAAAATGCTGATAATTGTCTTCTTACAACTTTAAGCTTATCGCTTACAGCTGTTAGTAAATCTACTTTAGTTGTCGCGATAAATCACGACCTACAATCTTAACTTCTGCGCTTAAACAGTCACATAAAACGCGTTTGGCGTTGTATGGTTAAGCCTCACGGGTAATTAGTACAAGTTAGCTTAAC
>NZ_BDDS01000006.1 GCF_001653135.1 Pseudoalteromonas neustonica | reverse complement strand
ATGATCTTGTAGTGCATGACTACATATCAACGTGCTTACAGCACCTTGCTGAGCAGCCCGATGACCTTGAACCGCTATTACCTTGGAATATTAAGCAAGGCTAGGTGTCGTTAGCTATACGCTTACGATCCATTAAATAAGCTATAACGTATTTTTAGCGTCAGTGCTTAATAGGTGTTTAAGTTTAATTACTTGATTTTTAATGATTAAAAAACATTCTTAAAAACACCTAAAATAGAGCAGACAATGTTTTAAAGTTTAACTAAACTAAATACAGTAAATAAGGCGGAAAGTGTGTGTTTTAATATTATTAACACTAAAATACCGCATAGGTAAATGGACTTACTATAATGAAAGATAAAAAATCAGTAGATGCACAGGAACAATTTAGTACTGAAGAGCAAAGGCAGATTTATTATCGTGCCTGTATTGCTGAATTTCAGCAGCTAGGTTATCAAGATCAATATCTCGAACAATTAAATGATGAATTAGTGCATTTATTAGGGGTTTCAAAAGACCCAAATAAACTATAGATTGCTCAATCTTCAAACACAAATGATGGTTTTTTAGCTGTTATGGGTATTCTCTAACCATACAGTCACTTTAAACAAGAAAAGTGTTTGACATATTTTCTGAAATCTTTATTATACGCCCCACAAGACGGAGAGGTGGCCGAGTGGCCGAAGGCGCTCCCCTGCTAAGGGAGTATAGGGTTTGTAGCTCTATCGAGGGTTCGAATCCCTCCTTCTCCGCCATTTATTTTATAAATGGTTTCTTGTACAGTAAAGATTGGGTGCATAGCTCAGCTGGATAGAGTACTCGGCTACGAACCGAGCGGTCGGAGGTTCGAATCCTCCTGCGCCCACCACTCTTTACAAACTCTTCTTAGAGTATAAATAGGAAATATCAAAAGTGGGTGCATAGCTCAGCTGGATAGAGTACTCGGCTACGAACCGAGCGGTCGGAGGTTCGAATCCTCCTGCGCCCACCACTTTTGATACTTAGTTATTGCAAGCTAATTAATATGTCAGATAAGACATTAAAATCGAAATAGAATGTGGGTGCATAGCTCAGCTGGATAGAGTACTCGGCTACGAACCGAGCGGTCGGAGGTTCGAATCCTCCTGCGCCCACCACTTTCTATTTAAAGAATAACAACTTTTGAAATTCATTAGTTGCTGGGACAGTCAAATCAGACTATAAAATTAAAATAGAATGTGGGTGCATAGCTCAGCTGGATAGAGTACTCGGCTACGAACCGAGCGGTCGGAGGTTCGAATCCTCCTGCGCCCACCACTTTCTATTACTACTTAAGCTAATAGAAATAAGCCGACGAAAGTCGGTTTTTTTATGCCTGAAATTCACGTTCTTGTAGGAACAGGCTTTAGCCATGAAATGTATTTGCAGTAGTTGTAGTGGTGCAGAAATTTAGAGCGCTCAGAGGTTCACTCTTGCAAGATACGTCCTGCGCCCACCACTTTCTATTACTACTTAAGCTAATAGAAATAAGCCGACGAAAGTCGGTTTTTTTATGCCTGAAATTCACGTTATTGTAGGAACAGGCTTTAGCCGTGAAATGTATTTGCAGTAGTTGTAGTGATACAGAAATTTAGAGCGCTCAGAGGTTCACTCTTGCAAGATACGTCCTGCGCCCACCACTTTCTATTACTACTTAAGCTAATAGAAATAAGTCGACGAAAGTCGGTTTTTTTATGCCTGAAATTCACGCTATTGTAGGAACAGGCTTTAGCCATGAAATGTATTTGCAGTAGTTGTAGTGATACAGAAATTTAGAGCGCTCAGAGGTTCACTCTTGCAAGATACGTCCTGCACCCACCACTTTCTATTACTACTTAAGCTAATAGAAATAAGCCGACGAAAGTAGGCTAAATTTAAAGAGATTGCTCAAAGCGATCTTTTGGATGAACGAAAGAAAAAAGAGCTAGCAATGCGGCAGATAACTTCGTCCTTGAGCAGATAAAAAACCAAAGTAATGAGTTTTATCAGCAATATTTAAGCGATTTACAAGAGTTCGCTAAAGGCTATTTTTAGTTACCAGCAGGGTTTGTTCAATTATCAAGTGCTGAGAATGCTTAAACTTAAACCATAAAATTAACCCATAGATTAAGCTGTGAAATGATTACAAATATTTGCTTGCGCTGTGAAGTGTGTTATTTTTAATAAAATATTCCAAAATGTTTTTTAAGTAGGAATTTTAATTATGGGTGAAGGTGAGAGCTAATTTCAACTACATCAGATATGTTCTTTGGTAAGTAGTTAAAACCGTGTGGTTAATATAATAATAGAGGATCCTAAAATGCGACAATCACTAATTGCTCTGAGTATTACATTGGCCAGTATTGCTTCGATAACGCCCATCGCTGTCGCTAATACCTGGCAAACGGACGTTATAGGAGTTAGTCAGCCCCAACTAACTCCACAGCATTGGTTAGCTAAAACTAAAGTTAAAGTAACGGCTCAGCCATTAATGAGTGCATCACAAATTATGGCGTTCAATAAACAACTGGTCGCTGAAAATGAGCATATTGTCGATCCTCTCGATTTTGCTACACAGCTTACAAAGCAGCAATTAACTAACCACATCTATAGCATTAGCGCGGTACCAAAAAGTCCTCGTTTTTATTCCAATGGCGTCGCATTAACAGACAAAGATTTTGCTGATTATCATGCCAATATGAATTTAGAAGCGATTGAAAATAACAACCAAGTTGGTTTTGGGGTTGTAGTAAAGCGCTCCGTACTACGTACTTTTCCAACATGGGATAGGGTATTAAATAGCGGCTTAGATAATGATCTTGATCGTTTTCAAGAAAGTGGGTTATTTCCAGGTGATACGGTGGCTATTTTACATCAAAGTGCTGATAAGCAATGGCTACTGGTGCGCGCTTATAATTATTTGGCTTGGGTGCCTACGGCTGATATTGCCACTGCAAGTAAAGCGACCTTACATAGATTTAAAAATCAGGATGATTTTTTACTTATTACGGGGGCAAAAGTTAATACTGCCTACGTACCAGATAATGCTGATATCTCTGAGCTGCAACTCGATATGGGTGTACGCCTGCCATTAGTTGAGGCAAAGCAAGTACCAAATTTATTGCATGGGCAAAATACTTACGCCAATTATGTAGTACAACTGCCAACAAGAGGCGCGCAAGGTGAGTTAGTTATACAACCTGCACTAATTAGCCGCAGTAGTGACGTTAATATAGGTTACTTACCCTACACCCAGCAGAACTTGATAAAACAAGGGTTTAAATTCTTAGGCGAGCGTTATGGGTGGGGGCATGATTATAATGGCCGAGATTGTACGGGATTTGTAGGTGAGATTTATAAAAGTTTTGGTTTATTAATGCCACGCAATTCAGGGCAGCAAGGGCGAGGCGAGTATGGTATTAATCAGCGTTTTGATGGCGCTGATGCAGAGCAAGTAAAGTTAGATGCGGTTAAAAAGATGCAAGTGGGGGATCTTATTTATATACCAGGCCATGTAATGATGTATCTCGGTGAGCAAGATGGTCAACCTTATGTGATCCATGATGTAAAAGGGCTAGGCTATAACAAAGCTGATGGTCGCTTTTATTCTAGCGCATTAAATGGTGTATCGGTCACGCCATTATTGTCACTGCGTTTATCACCGCAAAAAAGTTATTTAGATCGCACCTATAATATTAAGCGAATTCGCTAGGAGCCACTATGAAAATTACCGCTATACGGTTTGCTAAATTAACAGTGCCATTAGTAACTCCGTTCAAAACAGCGCTACGGGAAGTTAGTTTTATAGAAGACTTAGTGGTGTTAATTGACACAGATAAAGGCCAAGTAGGTTACGGCGCAGCAGCATCAACCCCTATTATTACTGGTGATACCCATCAGGGAATGATCAGTATTATTAAGTATTTTTTAGCCCCCAAATTAATCGGTTTAGAAATTGAAAACCTTAATCATATTTGCCATGTTATTCAATCTACTGTGGTGGCTAATAGCAGCGCAAAAGCGGCGCTAGAGTTAGCTGTGTATGATTTATGGGGCAAACTTTACCAAGCGCCTCTTTATAAGTTACTCGGTGGTGGTAGTAGCACACTGCGTACAGATATAACAATTAGTGTTGATGGTATTGATAAAATGTTGGCCGATTGCGATACCGCTGTTAAACAAGGTTTCGATGTTTTAAAAGTAAAGATAGGAAACGATCTACAGCAAGATATTGAACGAGTGAAGGCAATTTATAGTGGCTTTTCTAAATACGCGAAAATTCGCCTTGATGTCAATCAAGGCTGGAATGCTAAACAAACGGTGTTCGCGTTACAAAAATTAGAGAGCGAGAATATTGAATTAGAGCTCGTTGAACAGCCTGTGAAAAGTGATGACTTTAAAGGGTTGAAGTATATTACTGAGCGAGTTAATACACCGATCATGGCGGATGAGAGTGCATTTTCGCCTAAACAGGTTATTCAATTGTTGGAACAAAATGCCGTTGATATCATTAATATTAAAGTAATGAAAACCGGTGGTCTGAGCCGCGCTATAGCGATTGCAGATATCACCGCACAATATCAAGCACAGTGCATGATAGGGTGTATGCTTGAAGGCAGTATCGCGGTTGCGGGAGCCGCTCATTTAGCTTCTGCAAAGGCGCAACAAATAACAAAAATAGATTTAGATGGCCCAGCGCTAGGTCAATTTGATCCTGTTCAAGGCGGCGTTGAGTTTAAGGGGCCGTCAATAACTCTAAGTTCTGCGCCAGGGCTTGGGATAACGCAGATAGATGGTTTACAGCATATAGATAACGGAGTTTGGCCAGCATGAAAAATATAATAAAAATGACAAGTGCAGGGGTGGTTTTAACAAGTTTATTGGGATGTGCTCAGCAACAAGTAACGAACAGTAATACGGTTATTTCATTGCAGACAAAACAGCTGGTTGTGGTAATTGCCGGTGATTGGCAAACACCCCAAGCACAATTGTATCGGTTTGAACGAAAAGGCAATAATTGGCAACAAATAGATGACGACTATTCGGTGGTGCTAGGGCGTACAGGCCTTGCATGGGGGGTTGGTTTACATCCTGAACAAGCCGGTATCCAAAAGCAAGAGGGGGATGGTAAAGCGCCTGCCGGAATTTTTGAGCTGGGCACTGCATTTGGCTATTTAGATTCACTGCAAACTAATATGGCTTATCAAGGTATGACAGCGAATGATTACTGTATTGATGTGAAAGGATCGCCATTTTATAACCAGCTAGTTAATAAGTCAGTTGTTGGAGAGGCCGCTGTTAAAGATTCATCGGAGTGGATGCGCCGTGATATTTATAGTCAAGATGACCTGTATAAAAAAGGTATCGTGGTTAAGCACAACAGTAATAACATTGATGGTGCGGGCAGCTGTATTTTTATGCACTTATGGCGAGCACAAGATAAGCCCACAGCAGGGTGCACCGCAATGACAGAGCAGAATATGGATGCACTTTTAGCGTGGTTAGACAGTAAATCGGCCCCACTATTAATTAGTTTACCCAAAGCGCAGTATCAACAAAAACAGGCGCTTTGGCAGCTACCATTAATAAAAACATTAAAATAAAGTTGTTTTCTTTTTGCTAAATCAATGGAATAATATATTCCATTGGTTGGTTTTTAATTGGGATAATAAATGAGTGCACAATACACCTTGCTAGATTGGCTCGTGTTTGCAAGCTACGGAGCCATTTTATTACTCAGTGGTTGGTGGTTTAACCGTAAGCGGGCTAATTCTAGTCAAGACTTCTTTTTAGGTGGCAATAGCATGCCAACGTGGATGGTGGCAATTTCGGTATTAGCTACATCGCAATCCGCAGCCACGTTTATTGGCGGGCCAGATCAAGGTTATCAAGGGGATTTATCTTATTTAGCCACAAACATCGGCGCATTTATTGCTGCGTTTATTGTGTGCATTTTTCTTATCCCTAAATTTTATCAGCAGCAAGTTTATACCGTATACGAGCTATTAGAAAAGCGCATAGGCCCCAAAGCCAAGCGTCGTAGCGGCTTAATGTATTTATTTGGTCGTGTGTTTGCCAGTGGGGCGCGTTTATATATGGCTGCGATTGCTGTAGCTATGATTTTATATGGCAATATTGAAGCGCAAAGCGTGATTGTTGCCACACTATTACTCGCACTTGTTGGCTTGCTCTACACCGTATTTGGTGGTATTCGCAGTGTTATTTATTCTGATGTATTACAAACCGTGGTGTATGTGAGTGCAGCCATAGCGGTTATTTGGTGCTTATTGGCTATCATTCCTGCCGATTTTACTACTATTGTAGCAACGCTAAATGAACCCTCTGCAGGCGCTGATTCTAAACTGGCATTGTTTAAGTTTGACTTAGATTTTGGCCCCAGTGGCGTTTTTAATATGGCATCGGTATTAACAGGTTTTGTATTATTAAACATTGCAGCATTTGGCCTTGATCAGGATATGACCCAGCGCCTACTCACGTGTAAAAATGCCAAAGAGGGCAGTAAAGCCTTGGTGTTATCTATCGTGATGGTGATCCCCGTCATGTTAGTGTTTATCTCTATCGGTTTATTACTTTATATCGTTTATCAACAACCAGCACTAATGAACAGCGCAGGCGAGCAAGTCGTACAAGAGTTTAATGGTGAAAAAATTACCATCTTTATGTATTACGTATTAAACGAAGCTCCTGCAGGCGTTAAGGGGCTTGTTAGTGTCGGTATTATTGCGGCGGCAATATCAACGCTAAACTCAGGTTTGAGCTCAATGTCGTCAGTAATAGTACAAGATTTATATCGTCCTTATTTAGCTGCTAAAAATAAACAAGTCGCTGACGGCCACTTTGTTAAAGCGGGCCGTGTAGGGATGACTGTAGTCAGTGGAGCACTCGCTGCTATGGCGATTGCTTGTTATTTTTGGCAACAATACAGTGATATGCCACTTTTGAAGTTTGCATTAAGCGTAATGGTGTTCTCATACAGTGGTTTATTGGGCGTATATTTTACAACCTTATTTACTAAGCGAGGCAGTGAGGGCTCTGTGCTGGCTGCTTTATTAGTTGGTTTTGTTATTACCTTGCTAATGCAGCCTTACATGATTGATTGGCTGTTACCGCAAACAGAGCGCTTTTATCTCGGTTTCACATGGCAATTATGTATAGGTACAGCACTTTCAACCTTAGTGTGCTGTTTAGGCAAGCCTACTGAGAATAGTGTCGCGCAATGAATAAAATAAAATATCTATTAGCAGTTGATGGTGGTGGAACTAAAATAACGGCGCAGATAATTGAGCTTGCCAGCGGCATAAAATATAGCGCCGCAGGAGGGCAGGCTTCATTGCATAATGATTTTCAAACTGCATTGTCGAATATTGAACAGGTGATCAACGATCTCTATTTGCAAAGTAAGGCTAAAAGCGGTGAAGTACTCGCCGTAATGGGGCTTGCTGGCGGTGGGTCTTCAGTACTATCAAAAAGGCTATTAACAGCGCTAGAACTTGGCTGTGGTATTAAATTTGCCAAGCTGCATGTATACAGCGATGCTATTACTTCATTATATGGGGCTAATAATGGGCAGCCTGTTGCTATTGTAGCACTTGGAACTGGGGCTGTAGGTGCACGACTTAATAATCACGGCGATACACAGTTAGTAGGAGGCTGGGGGTTTTTAGTTGATGATTTTGGCTCTGGTGCACGTTTAGGGCTAAGTGCTGTGCAGTGTTTACTTGATGAAATTGATCAATTTAGCCAGCCACAAAGCCTACTTACACGTAAACTAAGTGAACAAATAGGCGCAACCAGAGAGCAATTAAATGCTTGGTTGTACGAAGCGAGAGCGGTTGATTATGCGCGTTTTACTTATTTAGTATTTGAATTACAAAACGACTGTAAAATTGCTGAACTACTATTACAAAAGCACGCAAAGCAGGTGGAGCGTTTAATTAATAAAACGCGAGCTCAAAGCCAGCTACCTGTAATGCTGACCGGCGGATTAGCGGCCATAACATTACCCTTGTTAAGTGCAGCCATACAGCAATTAATAATACCTAAACAGGGCGATTCATTAAGCGGTGCCCTTATTTTAGCGCAACAAAATTTGCATATATTTTTAGATAGGACAAACCAATGAGTTCTGAACACGCATTTGAACAACAACGTACTCTTCTTGAAGAACTAAATGGTATTGTTTCTGAAGGGCAAAACCCTGCCACACTCGATATTGATTTACTGGATAGCATACAGATCTTGACCAAAATAAACACCGAAGATCAAAAAGTCGCTGATGCAGTAAAGTGCGTAATTCCTGAAATTGCAAAAGCGGTTGATCATATTGTCACAGCGTTTAAGCAAGGTGGGCGTTTAATTTATATTGGTGCAGGTACAAGTGGACGATTAGGTATTTTAGATGCAGTTGAATGCGCGCCCACTTATAGCGTAAGCGATCAGCAAGTGATAGGTATTATTGCGGGTGGGGAAACTGCATTTAAAAAAGCGGTAGAAGGCGCAGAAGACAGTTTAACGCTCAGTGTTGATGATTTAAAAGCGATTAATTTACAAACCAAAGATGTCGTTATCGGTATTGCCGCCAGTGGTCGTACACCTTATGTACGTGCCGCGATTGAATATGCAAAATCAGTAGGGTGCAAAACAGTAGGTGTAACCTGCAACCCTAACTCGTTAGTTATGCAATTACCAGATATTGGTATTTGCCCAGTAGTAGGCGCTGAGGCAGTCACCGGTTCTACACGAATGAAGTCGGGCACAGCGCAAAAGCTAGTGCTCAATATGTTAAGTACCGCCAGTATGATCCGTACCGGTAAAGTGTATAAAAACTTAATGGTTGATGTGAATGCCAGTAATGAAAAACTACATGCACGCGCTATTCGTATCGTGATGCAGGCAACTGATTGCACGCATCAACAAGCGGTTGATGCGCTTAAGCAGGCAAAGCAAAGTGCTAAATTAGCTATTTTAATTTTACTAACAGGCAAAGACGCCGCCCAAGCGCAACTCATGCTCATGCAAGCTGATGGTTTTTTACGTAAAGCGGTGGAACTTTAAATGTTGCTAAGGGTAATTATTTTACTACAGTGCTTATTATTAATTGCGTGCACGGATAGTAACCAAGCTCAAAGTAATGCAAAAGCAACGGCTATTAAAAGTCAGCCTATCTTGGTTGGTGCTGCACAATATGAGGCCTATCTCGGGGCTTTAAAAGACAAGAGAGTTGGGCTGGTTGTTAATCAAACCTCGCAGGTTGACGGAACTCACTTAGTTGATTTGCTCAGAGATAAAGGCGTGGATGTAGTTAAAATATTCGCCCCTGAGCATGGTTTTCGGGGGGATTATGATGCTGGCGCACATGTTAAAAACACCACAGATACTAAAACGGGTATTGATGTAGTATCAATTTATGGCAGTAATAAAAAACCGGATCCAGCTGTATTGAGCGAGTTAGACGTCATAATTTTTGATATTCAAGATGTAGGTGTGCGCTTTTATACGTATATCAGTTCAATGCATTACATGATGCAAGCGGCGGCATTACATAATCTTGAATTTATAGTGTTAGATCGGCCAAACCCGAATATCGCTTACGTAGATGGGCCAATTTTAGAGCCTCAGTTTCGTTCCTTTGTAGGCATGCACCCGATCCCTGTTTTACACGGTATGACTGTGGGGGAATTAGCTAAAATGATCAAAGGCGAGCGCTGGATTGATAAGGCAGAGCAGCTTAAGCTGCGTATTATTCCTGTTGCTAATTATACCCGCAACACAGAATATAAAGTGCCAATAAAACCGAGTCCTAACTTACCTAATGCGCAAGCTATTAACTTGTATCCATCATTGTGCTTTTTTGAAGCAACCCCGATAACAATTGGTCGTGGCACTGACTTTGCCTTTCAGGTTATTGGTTATTCGCCAGTGGGACTAGGGGAATTTAGTTTTACCCCGCGGGCAATTAAAGGCGCGTCTATGAACCCAAAATTTAAAGATGTTACCGTATTAGGGCAAGACTTACGTGCAAGTGCCATAACAGGTTTGGATTTAAATATATTTATTAATGCGTATACACAATTAACTCAAGCGAATCAGGTGTTTTTTGAACGACCAGATTTTATGGATAAACTCGCTGGCACAGATAAGCTGCGTTTAGCTATAAAAGCAGGTAAGTCAGAGCAGCAAATAAAGCAAAGCTGGCAGGCAGGGCTTACTACTTTTATGCAAAAACGTGAACCGTATTTACTGTATAGATACAACTCGCTTTATTAGCGATGAAGAACGGTTAGATAAGTAAACAGTTAAGCACTAAAAAGGCCACTTGTGTGGCCTTTTTAGTGCTTAACTTGAATATAGGTTAATTTAGTTATTTATTTCTAAATTCACCCACTACATCATTAGAGTGTTCAAGTAACTTTCTACCTTGACGGCTTGATTGAGTCAAAGCAATAAAGAGAATATCGATAACAAAATCTTGTGCCGTACGTGCAAGAATCGACGACAACCGTACTGACTCTTCTTCAGCAACAGAGTACAACCTCACATTCGCTTGATCGGCAACCGGGTTACTACCAAACTTAGTAACCGAGATCACATAGCTGTCGTTTTTCTTAGCTTGCTTCACTACTTCGGCAATCTCTCTGGTTACGCCAGATTCACTTATCGCGATGACTAAATCACCTTTACCAAATGTAGATACGTAGGCTAGCTGTGCGTGGCCATCTGGTTCAGCTATTGCAGGCATACCTAGCTTTTGCAGTTTATAAGAGAAATCTTTAGCAACAAGTGCTGAACCACCTAAACCACATATAAGAATACGCTTAGCTGATTTTAATAAGCTAACAGCTTGTTCAATAGGCTGTGCTTCGTTTAGGTTTTTAGTTTCCGTTAAAACCGCTAATTTACTACTGAGTAGTTTTTCAGCTATTTGTTCTAACGAATCACTTAACGTAATTTTGCCGTGTAGTTTTGGCTCTGTTACTTCGTCATTGAGTGCATCGATTACAGCAAGTTTAAATGCAGGAAACCCTTTGTAACCGAGCTTTTGTGAAAACTTCACTACACTTGACTGACTTACTCCGACTACCTTTGCAAGTTCTACCGAAGATAGATTTCTAATGGCGTTAGCAGAGTTTAATGTGAAGTCTGCTAGTTTGGCTTCGCTGCTCGATAGAGACTGACGTAAGGCTTTAATTTTAACAAATGTAGACATGTTACTCGCTTATTTATGTATTTGGCGTATTTATAGCATTAATCGAAATAACTTTGTACTTATTTTGGGTTCAAATGTAACTATTTAAATTTTATTATTGCTCTATTTGGTATTGTTTAAATTATTTATTTTGCACTTGATTGTTATATCGTTGGAATATTCTAGTTCACGCTGGGTTGTTTGCAATAATAAAACAGTATTGTCGCTGGCATTCACGAATACAACTACTTTCAGATATTTAATAACAGCACATATTTATGTAATAAAAATTATTGGTAATTTTGGTTTGGTGCCTAATGCGAATAAAAAACTCTTGCTGCAACGTACCCGACTAGTAACCCCAAGACCCAGATTAAATAGTTGATCAGCGACTCATTTCAAGCTTGTATATTAGCAAATAACTCAACCAAAATTAAGGTTAAGTTATTTGCCTTAATGACATTCATTTAGACCCATTTCTATTTAAGCATCAGGTTAATAAATTAGTAGTTAGTAGCCAGTCAAAAAAGCGACTTTTAAAAGCACTTTGGGGAGGCGTTTTGTTACATATTTTTCTAGCAGCATGTACCTAATACCAATCTTCATAAATATTTGAACAATTTAATGAATTAAATCACTCTATAACGTCGTTAAAATTTTTTCATTTAGAACAACTAGATATAAAAATTATTGCCTAGGGCTCGCTGCCCAAAGGGTTCTTCCTAGGGGCGATTGACTCTTTGTTGCTCGGTTTTTACTTAGCCCACTAGGCTACAAATCTCGCGCCGCGATTAAATCGCCCCTAGATTGAACAAATTTCAATCCACAAAGGTCAACACGCCCTAGTTTATAGCGCAATTTTCTGTCATTAAATAAACCTCATATCTAAGCGGATTGGTATAAGTCGCATCAGGTATGCATTTCAGTTGGAGTTAACAGCGATTTAGGTAGGTATTAATTGTAAAGTAACGCCTTAAAATTGCTCTCCAATAAGGTGTTGAGTTAAATGCTTTAGGTTGTTTGGTTATAAATATCTTTAAGTATAGGTGTGGGTTTTGCTGACGCGTTCGTTTTTATCAGTAGGATGGATCAATTAGAATTTAATTATGTCGAGTATTACTCAAGTAAACTACCCACGTATGTCTGAGCTTAAACGTACCACAGCAGAGGTACACGATAATTTAGATAATAAAATTATGGCTCAATCACCTTTTGCGTCAAAAGAAAATTATGGCGATTTTTTACGCTTTCAATATTTGTTGTTAAAACATGTAGAGCCAATTTATCAAAGTGAACAGTTAATTGTATTTTTTAGTGATTTAGCACAGCGAAATCGCTGTACTGATATTGTACTTGATTTACATGATATAGGTATGAAAACACACAATTTAGAACAGCAAATAGATATTAATAGTTTGACGATAGCGCAGGCTGTCGGTTGGCTCTATGTGATTGAAGGCTCAAAGCTCGGAGCCGCAATGTTAGCTAAAGAGGTAACACAGTTAGATCTAAATGCTGAATTTGGTGCGCGTTTCTTAGCAGGTCCTGGGAATGGGCGTGGAAGCCAGTGGCGAGGGTTTATGCAAGCTGTAGAAGCTCTTAATTTAACAAATGATGAAGAGCAGCAGCTTTATCAAGGTGCAAAGCAAGCTTTTGCTACCGCACATCAGTTACTTGATGTTGTTTATCAGTAACGTATATAAGTGTTAAACTCAGTGTTAAGGCAAGCGTTGCCAATTAAAAAAATTATATATTTTATAGCTGGCTGCATTAGTGTCGCCTTGGCTGTAATTGGTATGTTGTTGCCAGTAATGCCTACGACAGTTTTTTTAATTATTGCGCTTGCTTGCTTTACTCGCTCAAATAAAAAATTAGCCAATTGGTTGCTTACACATCCGAAATTTGGAAACGTTTTAAGTAATTGGCAGGTGAGCCGAGTTGTACCTAAAAAAGCCAAGTACTTTGCGCTTATTAGCATACTAATTAGTTTTTTTATTATTACACTCACAAGTCAGTCTGTTTGGCTTCCTGTATTTTGCTTTTTGATTTTTGCACTTGTTATTAATTACCTTTTCTCTAAACCGAGCGAGCTCTATGAGTTACGTCAAAATAAAAAATATAAAATACTTCAAGGAGTGTTATTAGCCGTATTATTTCACTTTATATTTGCTTGGATTATATTTTTTAACACAAGTACAAATATTGAGCCAGTGCAACATAAGCAAACCCCTAAAGTGATAGATATTACATTTGTAGAAGCGGCAGCACCAAAGCCTGAATTAGTTGAAAGTAAAAAGGTTGCTAAACAGGCTACTCAAGCGCAAGAGGCTGTTAAGAAAAAGTTGCCTCCCCCAAAGGCGAAAGAGCAACTACAAGTTCTAGCAAAAAAACAACCTGATAAACAAGATGTTATTATAGAGCCTGTGGTGAAGCCTCCTACAAAAGAACACGTTACTAAAACTAAACTAGACTCAGATCCAAAAAATACAAAATTTGAAGAAATATCACAAGATTCAGCAGTTGCCGCGATGGTTGAGCAGCAATACAGCTTATCTCAGCAACAGGTTGCAACAGGAAAGAAAAGCTGGAGAGCTAGTTTACTTGGCCATTTAATGGCTTATAGGAAGTACCCAACGTCAGCTATTATGAAAAAACAAGAAGGGGTCGTGTATTTAAAGGTGTTATTAGCGCGAGATGGGGGATTAATGCAGCTAGACATAGTAAAGGGATCGGGGATTAATCGGCTCGATATTGCAGCAATTGAAACAATCCGTGGCGCAGAGCCATTTCCAAAAGTGCCTGACGAATTAGAAGCACCTCATGAATTATTATTGCCTGTTGAGTTTTATTTACGCAATAAATGATAATAATTACTGTTTGTATTCGATTTTTATTTAGGTACAATATCAGTCACTTTACAATGTAGTAGATACCATGCCTTTTACAGATTATAGCCAAGTCGTGAAGATAATGTCACGGCGTACCGGTTGTCGAGATAAAGCTCAAAGCTTGATCCAAGAAGCGATCGCTCGTTTACTGAAACAAGGAAAAAGGCAATCTAGTAATCCCGAAAAACAGGTTAATAGAGCGCTGATATTGAAAACAGCTAATAATTTATTTGTTGATTTATATCGTCGTGAAAAGATCTGCCAATTCACGCCTTTGCCGGACGAAGAAAGCTCTATCTATGAGTTACCTCATTTAGATCCTGAAACGACTTTAATTGCTCAGCAAGAACTTGCACAATTAGAAAAGTGTATAGCCAGCTTACCTGAAAAGTGCCGTGAAGCATTTATCTTGTATAAGTTTAAGTGCTTGAGTCAAACACAAATCGCTGAACATATGCAGATATCGCAAAGTATGGTCGAAAAGCATTTACTTAAAGCCATGAGCCGTTGTAGAGAGATATTATTAAAAGAATGATGAATAATTCTAATAAAAATCAGCAAGTATTTGAGCAAGCAACGTTGTGGTTGTTAAGGCTTAAAGACGAACCAAGTGAACAGCAAATACATAATTGGCAAAAGTGGCTGAAAATTTGCCCACAAAACGCAGAGGCATTTGAAGAAAGTGTATTGTTGGACGCAAAGTTGGGGAATTTATCGCAGCAAAGTATGGAGCGATTACTTGCATTATTACCAAAAAGTAATATCAAAAAAGTTAGCTTTATTAGACCTTTAGTCGCATTGGCTGCTTCACTTGCAGTTATTGCAGTTAGCTTTTTCCACTTTAACGCGAGTAGACCGACGATATATTTAACACAAATAGGCGAAACAGCTTCTTTTATTTTAAGTGATGGTAGCCAGATTCTGTTAGATAGTGATACCGAATTAAATGTAGAATATAGCGATAATACTCGCCGTATAGAGTTACTTAAAGGGCAGGTAATCTTTGATGTTACTCCTGAAAAACAGCGTCCTTTTATTGTTGTTGTCGAAGAAATTGATATCAAAGTACTTGGTACACAATTTAATGTTAATCGCCTTAAAGATCAAGTCGTTGTTGCTGTAAAAAAAGGTAAAGTAAAAGTAACAGATCCAACTGTTGGTGATGTGTTTTTGACAGCTAATCAAGGGTATAACAGCATCAATGATAGGCAGTTTAACCTCACTGAAACTCAGTTTGCTATATGGCAACAGGGGCGCATTCAATTTTCGAATACCCCTTTGAACTTTGCTGTTGAGCAGCTTAATCGTTATCAAGATAAGCCATTTAAACTCAAACAAACAAGTCTAAATCAGCTCTCTCTTAGTGGGACATACCAATTAAATGATATAGACAATACCGCGAAGCTACTCCCTAAAGTGCTTCCTGTAGATGTTATTGATAATGGTTATTTTTGGCTGATTCAGCAAAGGTGAAAAATGAATACTTAGGGATATTTTATACATTTTTTGATAGCGAAGGCCTCAGTTTGTTTTTAAAGGTAAAAAAATAAGAGTTTAGAGGTGAGAGATAATTATTCTCATTCGTTTTATAAAGTAGTAGTCATTAACATGAGTTTATAAAATGAAAAAAATGCAGTTATCTTCTCTCGCGCTCGCAATAGGCTTAAGCACCGTTGGTGTTGAAGCTTATGCCAGTAGTGACATATTAATGCTTGATATTAAACCTCAGCCACTAGAAACCACTTTGAATCTGATTGCCACACAGGCAAATATGACCTTAGTATTTGATCCTAAATTAGTTGACTCATTGACAGCCCCTCAGTTGCAAGGTCCTGCCACGGTTCGTGATGTTTTAATGCAAGTTTTAAATAATACAGGTATTGAAGCGACAATTGACGGTAATACAATCATTTTAAAAAAGCTAAGTAACTCGCAATCAGCGACAGAGTTATCAGCTTTATCTGTTGTGGGTAGTTATATCGCACCAGGCATGTTTGATGAAGCAAGTGTGGAATCGCAGGATTTACCTTACTTGAAAACAAGTTCAAATGTGCAGCTCAATAGTGGCTATATAGAGCAGTTTCGCGGTACATCCGCAGGAGATATGCTTAAAGGTATTCCCGGTGTCGAAGTTGGTGAAGCACGCAATGGAGGAGCGATAGATGTCAATATACGTGGTGTGCAAGGTCAAAATCGTGTGCCCGTGGTTGTTGATGGCAGTATTCAAAGTACCACAGTTTATCGTGGTTATGCTGGGATAGCTGATCGTTCATATATAGATCCAGATCTAATTAGTACTGTTTCGATAGATAAAGGCCCAACAAATAGTGCTCAAGGTATGGGGGCAGTGGGTGGTGTTGTCGTGATGGAGACATTGAAGAGCGATGATATATTACGAAATGGACAGCAGCATGGCGTTCGTATCAAAGGAGGTATGCAAAGTAATAGCATTGATGCACAAAGCGACTTTGATGCGACCCCCCGTAATGATGCTCCTGATTTGGTAACTAGTGATGGTGAGTTCATTAATATTGCTTATGCTACTGCACAAGAGGGATTTGATTTAGTTGTCGCAGCCTCACACCGTGATATTGGTAATTATTTTGCAGGTAATGACGGCCGGGAACGATACTTCTACGATGAAGAGGTGAGTGATTGGAAGCAAATCGATGGTGAATGGGTTGAAAAAAAGCGCATTGTTATAAATGAGGGGATCGCTCGCTTTTATAAATCAGGGGAAGAGGTTCTCAATACTTCGAATAAGAACACCTCAGTTTTAGTTAAACCAACTTTTCATATTAATGACGACTCATCACTGGAGCTCAGTTACCGAAAATACAAAGCTGTTTATGGTGAAATTATGGCCTCACAAATTTTTCGTAATACAGGTGACACGTTAAAACAGTGGAAATCTTCTGAGCAAGATATAGATACATATAGCGCTCGTTATAAATATACTTCTCCAGATAATCCATTGCTTAAAAATTTAAAAGTGAATCTTTGGCATACAAGTACTGATTCTAAAGCGTATAACGGATCAGTCTTTAGCAACCCAAGAGAGGGAAATGAAAGGCCACCAACACATGATTGTGAATCATGTGTAGATGTATTGTATTTAGCAAAAACGGAATCGCTCAGAACAGGGTTTGATATTAGTAATCAAAGCATACTTCAAGGTACAGATTATGGCGTAATTAGTTTTGACTACGGCTATAGCTTTCAAAAAGAATCAATAGGACCAGGATCTGATGTTCAATACTCTCAAGAAGATATCGATACAAATCGCTTTCATCGTGATGGTGATAGATATGAGAGCAGCGTGTTTTTGCAAACTAAATGGTCGCCTGTTGATTGGTTAAGTTTTGAAGCTGGTGGTCGCTATAGCTGGTTTAGAGTACAAGAAAATAATGATTATAGAGAAGAAGATGTACGCAGATTTAAAGAAATATTTCTACTGAAACAATCGGATGAGACCCTTGAACGAATTGGACATGTTCGTTGGCTTCCTGATGAAAATGGTGATTATACTGATGCCAATGATCCGCGTGTAACTGGAGTAGGCACTGTTAATCTAGGTGAGCTAGGCAGTGTTGATATCTCTGAAGTTGATTACAATCTTGCTTTTCTTGGTTTTGAGACGCAAGAAAGCTTAGGCACGTACACTGTATACCCTGGAGCATCACGAAAGCAGAATGGCTTTGCGCCAAATTTCGCGGTAAATATGCAACTAAGTGAAAGTTGGTTGGCGTACGCACGTTATAGCGAAGCGTTAAGAATGCCAAGTATAATGGAATCAACGAGAGGCTGGTCAGTATCAAGGAATATTCTTGACATAAGACCTGAACATGCAAAAAATAAAGAGATCGGTTTTTCTTTCATTAGCGATGATTTATTCACAGGCTTAACAATGCGAGCCAAGGTGGCTTATTTTGATAATAAAATTGAAGACTACATCACTCGCCACACAATTTCAGATAATAACCTAAGCGCAACTGATATTGGTTTAGCAATGGGAAACACTGATAGCTTTAATACAAAAGGGTTTGAGTTCCAAAGCCGTTTTGAAGTGGGTGGATTTTATGCTGATCTAAGCGCTACATATTATACTGAGGCGGAATTATGTGACGCGGAAGTCGCACAAACATTTCGTGATAATCCATATGCGAATAGACAAGGAGACATCCCGGATTGTTCAAAAACGGGTTTTTCAGGCATGTATGTTGCCAACCATATACCACCACAAAAATCAGTTGCAGCAATTTTGGGCGTAAAGTTTCTTGATGATAGCTTAGATATAGGTACGCGTATTACTTATACGGGTAAGCCTGATACTGATTATGACAGTAAGTTAAGTTGGCAAAATTATCATGGTTCAGCGCCGCATGTACCAACCGTGGCTTACACTTTAATTGATGCTTATATCAATTATAAAATCACAGATAATATGGACGTTAACTTTAATATTGCTAACTTAACAAATGAGTTTTACCTCGATGCTTTAGCATTAAGCTTAATAGCTGGGCCAGGGCGAACATCACAATTAACCTTTACGGCACGTTTTTAAATCAAAGTAATCAATAAAATCACTCAGGCGAGTGAAAGCTGAGTGATTTTATATGTAGTAGTTAAAAATTAACTTAGGAAGTGTAATGGAAAATCCATATGGGATCGCGTCGTTATGGCAGCAAAGTGATGCGGTTATTAAGTTTGTTGGCTTTGCATTGTTGGCTATGTCCTTAGCGTCTTGGGCGGTTATTTTTACGCGCTTAATTAGCTTACTAAAATTAAGAAAGGCTAAATATTTAATCGCAGAGTTTTGGCAGCAACAAGATATAAATAAGGGAATCGATTTATTGGCTCCACAGCCACCATTCCAAAAATTAGTATCGCAAGGTCTACAGGCCAAAGCTCACCATCAAAACCATCAAGCACAGTTGCAAGGTCAAGTCCCTCTTTCTGATTGGCTAACAACAGCGCTTAAAAATAATATTGATGATACACGAGAGTCACTATCGGGTGGGTTGGCAATATTAGCATCTGTAGGCTCGACTTCACCCTTTATCGGCTTGTTTGGTACTGTGTGGGGAATTTATCATGCTTTAATTGGAATCGGTTTATCAGGTTCGGCCAGTATAGACAAAGTCGCAGGGCCGGTCGGTGAGGCGTTAGTTATGACGGCGTTTGGCCTAGCTGTTGCGATCCCTGCTGTACTTGGATATAACGCAATTAGCCGTGCAAATAAGGCTATAATAATACAAATGAATCGTTTTGCTTCGCAGCTACATGCTTATTATTTAACAGGTTCAGTACAATCGAAGGTAGGCTAGAAAATGTCATTTAATGTTGATAGTGATGATGAAGACGTTATGAATGAAATTAATATGACGCCATTGGTGGATGTTATGCTCGTTCTGTTAATTATTTTTATTATTACAGTACCGGTGATTAACCAATCGATAGAGCTTGATTTACCTGCTGCAAAAAGCGAAAAGCTGGAAGTTAAGCCAAAGGCTATTGTGTTATCTGTTAACAGTGAAGGCGATTATTTTTGGGCTGAGCAAGCGATAAGTAAAAAAGAGCTTGTTGAACGTTTACTCATTGCTGCCCAAGAAACAATGCAACCTATTGTGCATATCCGAGGGGATAAAACGACTCAATATAAGAATGTAGTATTTTTAATGGAACAGGTGCAGCAAGCTGGTATTAACAGCATGGCTTTTATTACTGAAGAAAAAAAACCTTAACCCTAAAACCTAGAATTACACTCTGGGTTATCTTCTTAACTTTCAATTGTGAGTCACTAATCTTGTAATAAAAATACGGCGTGGATTTTCGCGCCTATAAGTATTTTCTTATTAAAATAAATCGCTTTTAAACTAACTCTTTGGGCGTTTTACAGGCGTTGACTCTCACTGTTGTTACTTATTAAGCGCGCCTGTCATTGTTGCAAAATAACGCCTAGATATAACAACCTGGAAAATGCTAAATTCTGCACCTTACTGTGGTCATGTTTTTACCTCGTCTTTTTACAGGCTGTTTGCTTACCGTTTTACTGCTCTTAATATCTACCTTTTTGATATTGCACCCCAGAAGCTGATTCATTAAAGGGCCGGCGAGTGTTTTTAGTGGCGGATCTCTACTCAACTTGAATTTGTACGCAACCATGCCTTTGTTGTTAAAAAGAGTATTAACACTAAAAGTATATGTTATTTCTATTGTTTATTTTATATGGAATATTTTATTTTACTATGGTTTGAGCTGTGTTACTGTTTAAAGGGAAAAACGTTCAAATAGATAAGCGTTAGGGGTACAGCTAGTTTCTGCTGTGGCGCTTTATAAAGGACGTACCACATATTACTAAATAATAAATAGCAGGCTCAGTGGGAGAAACAACAGTGAAACTTAATAAAATAGCAATATGCCTTGCAATAGCAGGTTGTGCTTCAGCAAATGCAGCACAAGATGAGCAAGACGAAAAGAAAATTGAGCGTATTGAAGTCACAGGCTCAAGTATCAAGCGCACATCCCTTGAAGGTGATCTACCAATTACAATCATTAGCCGCAGTGATATTGATGCTGCAGGTATTAGCTCGGCAGAACAACTCATGTTGCAGCTAAATATTGGTTCTAATTCAAATGATGGTTTAGGGAGTAATACAGGGATTGTGAGCGGTGAAGAACGCGGTAATAATGGCGCATCAAGTGCTAACCTTCGACAGCAAGGTGCGGGTTCAACGCTGGTATTATTAAATGGTCGCCGAATTGCAAGTCATGGTTTAAAGGGGGCATCTGTTGATTTAAACTCAATTCCGTTTGCTGCAATTGAACGTGTTGAAGTGCTGCGTGATGGGGCATCTGCGGTGTATGGTACTGATGCTGTTGGTGGGGTCATTAACTTTATCTTGAAAAAAGATTACCAAGGCGTGCAATTAAACGCATTTACTGACATTACACAAGCAGGTGGCGGTAATATTAATCGCTTTAGTATACTTGCCGGTACTGGCGATTTAAACAGCGATGGCTACAATGTCATGGGTTCAGTATCGTATAAAAAAGTCGATATATTACGCGGCTCTGACCGTGATTTTACAAACACTTTCCAACCAAATCGAGGTTTATCGCCAGATACGCGTGGTGGTCCTTTTGCGTCAATCAATAACCGTGGTAACGGCGATGATCCAACCAATGGAAATTATAACTTAATTGGTACAGGGCTTATTGACCCCAATAACCTTGATGCACAAGGTAATCCATACGCTAATAATGTACTTAATGTATTAGCACTTCCTGGGCAGCCTGGGTGTGAATCAATTGAAGGCATGGGCGTTGATACTGGCGCACTGTGGAATCGCGAAAATGAAACACACAGTTGCGCATGGGATTACCCAAGAGCTGCGGTTTTACAACAACCAGTTGACAGCATTGATTTTGTATCGCGTGCTACGTTTAAATTAGATGAAGACACCGAGCTATTTGCCGAAGTTATTGGCTCAGAAGTGACTTCTAAAAAGATTTTTGAACCTAACCAAATTACGCCGTGGTCAATTGGTTCAGCAGGGTATTACCCAAGCACAGGTTCATCGTATAATTATATAGTTGATGCATTATCTGACTATTATGGCGCGGATCAGTTAAATATTGGTGCACCTATTGCCTATCGCTGGCGCTGTATGGATTGTGGTAACCGTGAAATCGAAACAACGACCACGTCTTATAAAGTACAGTTGGGCATGGAAGGCATTATTGGCGACTGGGATTACAAAGCCGGTATTTCACGTTCATCAAACGAGGCTGAATCAGAACTCGGTGGTGGCTATCACTATACTGAGCTACTTGCGCAGGCAATTGGTAGCGGTGCCGTTAACCCCTTTTTGTTAGCGGGAGAAACACAAACTCAAGCGGGTATGGATGCAATTGAAGCAGCATCAGCGCGTGGCGTAACCTTATATGGCGGCGAAACAACCCTTACACAAATTGATGCGTCGATCTCAGGTGATACAGGTTTTGAACTTGGTCTTGGCGGCGACACGATTATGGTGGCAACAGGTATTGATTTACGCCGTGAGGGCTATAAGTTTAATGGGGATCGTCGTGAATCAGAAAATAGACCTGCCATTTATGGGGCGCCATTTGATAATGGTAACGAACTTGATGATGTTCACCGTGATATAAAAGCGGTATTTGTTGAAGCGCTTATTCCTGTAGTTGATAGTTTAGAGATTAACTTAGCTGCACGTTATGACCATTACTCAGGCTTTGGCGGCACAACTAACCCTAAAATTGGTGTTAAGTATCAGCCCATGGAAGAGTTGTTATTTCGTGGTGCATACAGCACAGGGTTTAGAGTGCCTTCGTTTAACCAGCTATTTAATGGCGTATCAGAGCAGCCGTACACAGGCTCCGATTTAGCTGATCCTGCTTCGTGCGCAAATGGCATCGTTGATGTGTCAAACCCTAGTTGCCAACCTATCACCCCTGCGTTAGTTTATGGCGGCAAAGAAGACTTAGGGCCTGAAGAGTCAAAGCAATCGAGCTTTGGTTTTGTATGGGCACCAAGCAGCGAATTTAGCTTTAACCTTGATTGGTGGGAAATAATCACAGAGGGCACAATACAAACGCCAAACTTTCGTGATTTACTCGAAAATTACGAGACATTTAGCGGTAACTTCTTACGCGATGCACAAGGTAACTTAACAGGTATTGATATGCGCTATATTAATGCCGGTGAGCGTAATACCAGTGGTGTTGAAGTGGGTATGCAGGTCAATGGTCAGTTAGGTGCAGGCTTATGGGATATTAACTTCAATGGTAGTTATTTAATTGAAGATAAGAAAAAGCTTCTTGATAGCATTGCATTTGGCGATAACTTAGTTGGCACTCATTCTCGCGGTAATATTCCACTTCGTTGGAAGCATACCATCGCCTTTAACTATACGCAGGGTGATTGGCGTCATAATGTGACACAAATTTACCGTGATAGTTATGCAGATGAAGTGCCAGCAGGCGTGCAATCGGGTGCAATTAGTATCGGTGAAATCGAAAACTATAACCCAACGGTATCAAGTTATTTAATTTATAACTACAGCGTAGCGTATACCGGGTTTGATAATGTAGGTATTACGTTTGGTATTAAAAACCTGTTTGACCGTGATCCACCGTTTACAGCTCATCAAAACGATTACTCACCAGGTGCTGCGTTTGATCCTCGTGTAGCGAGCGCGCGTGGTCGAGCATATACGCTTAATGCAGAATATCGCTTTTAATTGAGTGTATATAAGGCCAAAGTGTAATTAGGGAGACTGGCTTAGCGTTGGCTGAGTCAGTCATTTTGTAGGAGTATTAAATGCACAATATTAAGCAAGTGGTTATTGCTGGTGGCGGATCTGCGGGATGGATGACCGCAGCAGCGCTGAGTAAACTACTTGGCGAGCATGTAAATATAACCTTGGTAGAATCAGCGCAAATAGGCACTGTTTCGGTCGGGGAGGCCACGATCCCGCAAATTCGTCAGTTTAATCAACTAATTGGTATTGATGAAAATGAATTTTTAAGTGCCACTTCAGGTACCTTTAAGCTAGGAATCGAATTTATTGATTGGGGACAAATAGGGCAGCAATACATGCACCCATTTGGGCCATATGGGGTTAACTTAAATGGCATTGCATTTCATCATTACTGGTTAAAAAGTGTAAAAAACACCAACCCAGCCCCAATATTAGATTATTGCCTCGAAGGGCATGCCGCTAAATTAAACCGCTTTGACCGTATCGTAGGGCAAACAACCAAAGGGCATAGCACCCTTAACTATGCATTTCATTTTGACGCTGTTAAATATGCCGAGTTTTTATCAACGCTGGCTATTAAACAAGGCGTTAAACATATCCAAGGCACTATTTCACAGGTAACCATTGAGCCAAGTAACGGCCATATTAAAGATCTTATTCTTGATGATGGTCAGGTGATCAGTGGTGAATTATTTATTGATTGCACCGGTTTTAAAGGGCGCTTGATCAACCAAGCTTTGCATGTTGGTTTTGAGTCATGGCAGCATTGGTTACCATGTGATAGCGCGATTGCGATTGCCAGCGAATCACTCCCAGAGTTAAAGCCTTACACCCAAGCCACCGCTCATAAAGCAGGGTGGCAATGGCAAATTCCGTTACAGCATCGTATTGGTAATGGGCGTGTATTCGCAAGCGGATTTACTAGTGCAGAACAACAAATCGCGCAGTTAGCCGCGCAGTTACCTTCCAAGGCGATGACTGAGCCACGCCAATTAAATTGGCAAAATGGTCGTCGTTTAAAAGCATGGCAAAAGAACTGTGTGGCCATAGGGCTATCTGCTGGCTTTTTGGAGCCGCTAGAGTCAACAGGGCTACAGTTTATTCAGTCGGCCATTTTACGGCTGATCAGTTTATTTCCTAGTTGTGCAATGGCGAAGGTGGATGCGGATACCTACAATAGATACACTGAACAAGAAATTACCGCTGTTCGTGACTTTATTATCTGCCATTACAAGGTAACAAAGCGCAGCGACAGTGAATTTTGGCGTTATTGCCAACACATGGATGTACCGAATACGGTAAGTGAGCGACTTGCTTTGTTTGCACAAAATGGCCGACTTTTCAGAGAAAACAATGAGCTATTTAATGAGCTTAGCTGGTTTTCAGTATTACATGGTCAAGGTATTGAGCCACAAGGTTATCATCCGCTGGTGAATAGTTTGAGCGATGCAGCTTGTGAGCAATATATGCAACAAATAAAAACCATGATCGGGCAAACCGCGCGCTCACTTCCTATGCACAGTGAGTATGTTGCTCGCCATTGCCGGTATTCTAAAAGTTAGGGTTTAAAAAGCATGATGACGTTTTTATTTTATTTAAAAAAACTGGGGATTTTTGCCAGTGCAGCCTTTTTAGTTAGCTGTGCTTCAACGCCTTATGAATTTACTCAGTCAGCTAATTATAGCCATCGCGTTAAATTTTTAGTGATGCATTACACCGCTATCAATTATGAAAAATCAATGCAGGTACTTGTCGAAGATGGCGGATTGAGTGCACATTATTTAGTGCCTGAGTCAAACGATCCGAGCTACCCAGATGACGAACTTAAAATTACGCAGTTAGTCGATGAGCATGACAGATCATGGCATGCAGGGCGTAGTTACTGGCAAGGCAGAGAGGACTTAAACGACCAATCGATTGGTATTGAAATAGTTAACATACCAACGTGTCATTCCCCAGAACTAGAAGAGCATGAATTAGATACACAATTGCAAAATGATGCCTCAAAGCTGTGTATTTACCCAGATTATGATGCTAAACAAATGGCGTTATTAATCGAGTTAAGTCAGGGGATTTTAGCGCGCCACCCTGATATTGGACCAACGCAAGTTGTTGGGCATTCAGATATAGCGCCCAGTCGTAAAAATGATCCTGGTCCACGTTTTCCGTGGTATCAACTCTATCAAGCAGGGGTTGGCGCTTGGTATGACAACCACACGGTAGATAAATATTGGCAGCAATTTAGTGTCGTTAAACCCTCTATAGGTTTAATGCAAAGCGCTTTACGTGGCTACGGTTATGATGTGCAAGCGACGAATCAACTTGATCCGCAAACACTCGATACTTTAAGTGCTTTTCAAATGCATTTTTTACCATGGCACGTTAGTGGTAACGCCGATGCACGCAGTGGCGCAGTACTGTTTGCATTAATGGAAAAATACTTTCCTAAAAAAGCAACCAAATTAATGGCGCAGTATAATCAAGAGCAAACCACAGTTGAGCCGCAGCCAAAACAACTAGCCAATGCACAAGTGGTTGCGTTAATTCCCGAACGAGACCCAAGCACACGTTTATTAGTCAATAATCGTGGTACGTTTAAAGCCTACAAAGGCCGTGGCCAGCTAGTGATTGAAAACAACACCGCCACCAGTGCCGATATTTATATCAATGGCGAAAAAATCAATATAGCCAGCCCGCTTCAAGCAAATAAACAATACACATACAGTTTAAGTAAACGCACGCGTAACGGCGTTAACACGTACAAAGTGGACAATGTATTGCCCGAAGGCGCAAGTTTAACCTTACGCTTTGCCTACCCACAGCTGAAAAAAAGCGCCAATAATACATACAATTTTAGTGCTGTAGATAAACTTATTAATGATGATATTACAGCGGGATTTCCAGGGGCAGTGTTAGGCGTAATAAAAGATGGAAAATTAATAAAACTAAGTAGTTATGGCGATGCAAAAAAATACCAACGTAATGGTACTGCAATGCAATCGCCGCAAAAAATGCAAACAGACACCTTATTTGATATTGCGTCAAACTCAAAAATGTTTGCTACTAACTTTGCGCTTATGAAACTTGTAAGTGAAGGCAAGCTTGATGTAAATAAGCCGCTTTTTTACTACTTACCAGAGTTTAGAAGGCGCGGGCGAGAGCAACGCTTAGTAAAAGATTTTCTCACCCACAGTGCGGGGTATCCTGCGGTGGTGGACTTTCATCGAAAAGACAATAAATTTGGTGAGCGATTTTTCTCGCAAAATAGCTTGCGGACTAAAAATTTACTGTTAACAGGCGTGCCGTTTATAGCAGGGCGCAATGTTAAGCACTTGTATTCAGATATAGACTACATGCTGTTAGGCGTGCTGATTGAACGCATTACGCAACAAGCGCTGGATAATTATGTTGAGGGGCAAATCTATCAGCCGCTAGGCTTGCAACACACATTGTTTAACCCGTTACAAAAAGGGGTTAGTAAACATACTATTGCTGCAACGGAGCTTGCAGGAAACAGCCGTGGTGGCCGAATTAGTTTTGATAATATACGCACCGACGTACTGCAAGGGCAAGTACACGACGAAAAAGCATTTTATGCACTTGGTGGCGTAGCAGGGCATGCAGGCTTATTTAGTACCGTAGAAGATCTTGGTGTGCTTTCGCAGTTGCTATTAAATCGCGGCGGTTATGGCGATAAACAAATATTTACCCCGCAAGTGCTCGATCAGTTTATAGCGCCGCAAGCGAGTAATGAAACTTACGGACTAGGCTGGCGAAGAGCTGGGGAACATGCTCAAAAGTGGCATTTTGGTCCTTACGCAAGTCCACAAGCGTACGGCCATACTGGCTGGACAGGCACAGTAACCGTTATTGATCCTGCGTATGACTTAGCCATTATTTTACTCACTAATGCACGTCATTCGCTTATCAAGGGCAATGACACCCATTATGAATTTGTTGGTAAAAAGTTTGAGACCGGAAAATATGGCTCAGTAATTTCACTGGTTTATGAGGCTTTGCTTAATCATTAATGTAATCACTCATTAAAGCCACTAACTTAAATCACTAGTCGAATTAAGTTGAGTTTATTGTGCAACTGATTAAGCTAGTGGGCTTGTTTATAAATAATTATAACAGCGGCGCAGTCGCTACTAAAAAGGTTATTGTATGTCTTGGTATTCAATTTTACCGCCGTTGATAGCGATTTTGATCGTGTTTTGGCGCAAAGAAGTGATTATGGCACTGTTAGTTGCTGTTGCTTCTTCAGAGTTTTTACTCGCCCTACAAGGCGATGGAAATACGCTTTTTAACACATTTATAAATACCATAGAGCGTATTGTGGCGGTGGCTAGTTCACCGGGGAATAGCCGTATTTTGATTTTTAGTATTTTAATAGGCGCATTGCTTGCATACATTCGTGAATCTGGTGGTGTGGCAGCAACCGTTAATGTATTGATGAACAAAGGCGTCGCAAAAAGTAAACGCCAAGTTGGTTACTTAACGATGTTCTCAGGCGTAGCCGTGTTTATAGAATCTAACTTAAGTGTATTAACCTCGGGTATTTTATCTCGTGGCTTATTTGATAAGTTTAAAATGAGCCGAGCACGTCTTGCTTACATTATCGACAGTACCAGTGCACCGGTGTGTATTTTAATTTTGCTTAATGGTTGGGGCGCTTATGTACTTGGCTTGTTAGGTAATTATGAATTACCAGAGTCGGCGGTGTCGGTGTTATGGGGCAGTATTGGCTATAACTTTTACGCTATTATTACTTTATTATTAGTTTTTTATACCATCACCTTTGATAAAGTGCATGGCCCATTAAAAAAAGCAGAAGAGCAATTAGAGCACCAAAAAGCAGATGTACAAGAAGAGGTAAAAGGCACCAAAGCACGCTATATGCTAGTGCCACTTATTACACTGATTGGCAGCATGGTCGGCTTTATGTACTGGACCGGTAATGGCGATATTGCCAGCGGCAGTGGTTCTAAATCTGTACTGTATGCAACTATTTTAGCGTGTGTTGTCGCGTACTTTTTAATGATCAGTTCACGTCAATTTACTCATCATAAGCTGGTGGATATCGGCTTTAAAGGCATGGGTGAATTACTCCCGTTGGTGGCTATCGTGTTGTTATCGCTTACACTTGGCGCAAGCTTAAAAGATTTAGGCACCGGCGTATTTGTAGCGGGACTGGTGGGCGATTACTTACCTATATACTTAGTTGTTCCGGTGCTGTTTTTAACTGGCGCGGTGATCTCATTCACGACTGGAACATCGTGGGGCACGTTCGCAATTTTAATTCCAATTGGCGTACCGCTCATTCAAGCGTTAGGTTTACCGCCTTCATTAGTGATTGCGGCAATCTTAGGTGGCGGTGTATTTGGGGATCATTGCTCGCCCATATCTGACACCAGCGCGGTATCGGCCATTGCCTCCGGTTGTGATTTACTCACCCACGTTAAAACGCAAATGCCTTACGCACTTTTTGGCGGCGCACTCACGTTTATAGCGTACTTAGTTACGAGCATTATTGTGCTGTAAATTTACAATAATTAAATTAGTGAGAACAAAAGCCTGCAAATTTGTAGGCTTTTTTGTTGCGCAGGCGCTGCTGCTTCAGAGTTTGTTGTAGGAGGTGGCTTCAATCACTAAGGGTTTAATACCAGTCATTGAGTGCAACGAGAAACCCAATGTTTTTTAAATTGTAGGTCGTCCTTTAGGGCGAAAAAGTGAATGTCACCACAGAGGGCAAAGAGGCGCTTCGCTGCACAGAGATTAAATATTGGTCGTAGGTGTTGGCTTTAGCCACGAATTTTTCACTTAAGCATCACTTGTCGGGATAAATCCGCGACCTACATTAATAACCTTATTCAAGGTTTTTCATGCTGGCGACGGCAGCTTTTAACAACAGCTAAATCGGGCTGCCGCTTCAGGATCCGTCGTATGGGCTGGCTTTAGTCCGAAAAATTATCATATTATTCAGCCGCTAATGTTTTGCATAATCTAATTAGGGATAAATCCCTGCCTATATTAAGGGCACATATTCGACTTTGATAAAAAGTAAATACAGGTTGTAGCTTCGAATAATTCTGGCACGTAACGTTTTCAGGCTTAAAATCAGAAGCGACTCTTAGCTTAAATAATTAACTGTAATATCATGTAATAACCTCTTTTTTGTATCTTGTTTATATTTAGTGACGAATAAAATGACAAACCTTAGTTTTAATATCACGAAAATAAAGGAATAAGTTATGAAAACGCAAAAAGTTGTTGGCTATTGTAGTAACTGGATCACTCAAGAAAGTTTAAAGTCGCAGATAGAAGGTTATACTCACGTTATTTTTTCATTTTGGATATCACCTGAAGATGGGGTTTTAGGTGCAGCTGAAGCTGCCGCAAATGATCCAGAGCTTATACAATATGTTAAATCACTAGGGAAAAAGTGCATACTTGCAGCAGGTGGTGAAACTTATAACCCAAATGTGACTGATTCAGCACAGGCAAGAGAGTACGGCTTGGCACTTGCAAAATATGCATTAGAATACGGCTACGATGGCGTTGATTTTGATATCGAGAATATTACAGCCTCAGAAGCTTTAAATTGGCTGAGTGAGGCTACAGTGACAGCTGCAGAATATTCGAGTGAGCAAGGAGAAAAGTTAATTATTTCTCACGCACCACAAGGCCCATACTTTCCTGAATACAGCAAGTTAGAAGAGTTAACACATGGCTACATCGATTTTTATAATATCCAATATTACAATCAGGGAGCGTGGGAGTATCAAGCATATGAGTCATTTGAAATGTTATTTCCATTAAAATATCAGAATATAAGCAATCCGACTTCAATTGAAAGCATTGCATCTCAAGGTGTTCCGCCAGAAAAAATTGTACTTGGTAAACCTATTACTGAAAATGATCTAAGCTCTAGTGGGTTTATTCCACTAGATCAACTCGTCGTCATTATTCGTCAGGCGCAAAGTGAAAACATTGCTTTTGGTGGGGTAATGGGATGGAAAATTGATAGCGATATCGATGGATTATGGGGCCGAACAATTGCGGCTACTCTAAATACAGCCTCTTAAAGGTAGCTTGCTGTAGTGGAATAAAAAATCAAAGAGCTTTGGTTTTATCAATTAGCGCACCCGATACAAGTTAGGTGCGCTATTTTT
The DNA here is from genome assembly GCF_001653135.1 of Pseudoalteromonas neustonica. Lineage (GTDB taxonomy): Bacteria > Pseudomonadota > Gammaproteobacteria > Enterobacterales > Alteromonadaceae > Pseudoalteromonas > Pseudoalteromonas neustonica. The sequence continues at coordinate 282,882 of NZ_BDDS01000006.1, read as the reverse complement.
ATTAAGTTGCATTTTGGTGACGGGGTTTTTCGAATTCCCACTGATTTTTAAACACTTGAATTCAAGTATTACGCGCTCTATTTTGGCACTACGCGGTATATACCCATGCCGTCAATTCCTAGGTATAAATCGCCGTTGGGGTGAGTTGCAATACTGCGCACTCTGCCAGCGCCTTCAAACAACTTGCTATGACCGATAATATTGTTGCCATCGAGTTCAAGCATGACTAAGTGTGCAAATTTCATTGAACCAACCACGATATTGCCTTTCCACTGGGGGTATTTATCGCTACTAATAAATGCCATACCCGAAGGCGCGATAGACGGCACCCACACCCAGTCAGGTTTTTGCATCCCTTCGCGGGTGGTCTCATCGGTAATTTTACTGCCATTATAGTTGATACCGAAAGTAACTACTGGCCAACCGTAATTAGATCCTGGTTTGATAATATTGACTTCATCGCCGCCTTGCGGGCCATGTTCGTGGCTCCAAATCACACCCGTTTTTGGGTGCATCGCCATGCCTTGCGGATTCCGATGACCATACGAATAAATACTTTTGCGCGCGTTTTCGTCATTATAAAACGGATTTGATTTAGGGATTGTACCATCAGCATTAATGCGGTGTATTTTCCCTGCATCGTGCTCTAAGTTTTGTGGATGAACATCGCGGTTGCCACGATCGCCAATAGAGAAATACAAGTAACCGTCTTTATCAAATTCAAGGCGAGAGCCATAATGGAACGTTTTTGTGGTGTTAGGGCTGCCATCAAACAGTAGTTGCTGATCAATTAACGTCATGTCTTTTAAGCGTGCGCGCATTATAGAGGTGTTATAGCCTTCGTCATCTCCTTCATAGCCAGAGTAAGAAAAGTATATCCAGCCATTGTCTTTAAAGTTAGGATCAAGCTCCACATCAAGTAGTCCTCCTTGACGCTCAGCATGTACTTTAGGCACCCCTTTAATGGCTTTCTCTAGCAGTTTACCATCACGAATAAGCCTAAGATCACCAGCTCTGTTTGTGACTAACAAGTCTTGTTTGTTAAGCCACACCATGCCCCAAGGAATTTGCACGCCTTTGGCAACTAATTCAAGTTCATACTTATCGGCACTTGCGGCAACGGGAATAGGCTGCTCTGGCTGAGCGAAGGTATGTAACGAGGTAAAGCTTATAATAGAGGCAACTAAACTGGTGTAAATACACTTTTTCATGACAATTCCAATTTATGAACAACAATGACATTAGATTAGCGCGATACAAGCAAAATTGTTATTAACTTTCACTAAAGTGCGATTAGTTTCATAAAATGCAAGGTAAATGACAGGGTTGTCGCACTGGTGTTTTAGGTGATGGCTTCATCCGAAAGGTTTAACACCAATGATAGATTAACCACCGTAGGCGCTGAGCTTACTGACGCATGTGATTGGTAGGTTGGGTAGAGTGTGTTGTGATTCAATGAAACCCAACGGGCTTGGTTTAAATTGTAGGTCGTCCTTTAGGGCGAAAAAGTGCATTTCACCACAGAGGGAACAAAGGCGCTTCGCTGCACCGAGGCTACATATTGGTTGTAGGAGTAGGCTTTAGCCACGAATTTTTCACTTAAGCATCACTTGTCGGGATAAATCCGCGACCTACATTAATAACCTTACTCAAGGTTTTTCATGCTGGCGACGGCAGCTTTTAACAACAGCTAAATCAGGATGCCACTGCTTCAGGATCCGCTGTAGGAGATGGCTTTAGCCACGAATTTTTCACCTAAACATCACTTGTCGGGATAAATCCGCGACCTACATTAATAACCTTATTCAAGGTTTTTCATGCTGGCGACGGCAGCTTTTAACAACAGCTAAATCAGGCCGCCACTGCTTCAGGATCCGTTGTAGGAGATGGCTTTAGCCACGAAATGGTTAACACTAATGATAGATTAGCCACCGTAGGCGCTGAGCTTACTGACGCATGTGATTGGGAGGTTGGTAGAGTACAACGAAACCCAGCGGGCTTGGTTTAAATTGTAGGTCGCCCTTTAGGACAAAAAAGTGCATTTCACCACTGAGGGCACAGAGGCGCTTCGCTGCACCGAGGCTACATATTGGTTGTAGGAGTAGGCTTTAGCCACGAATTTTTTACTTAAGCATCACTTGTCGGGATAAATCCGCGACCTACATTAATAACCTTATTCAAGGTTTTTCATGCTGGTGACGGCAGCTTTTAACAACAGCTAAATCAGGATGCCACTGCTTCAGGATCCGTTGTAGGAGATGGGGCTTTAGCTACGAAATTGTTAACACCAATGATAGATTAGCCACCGTAGGCGCTGAGCTTGCTGGCAAATGTGATTGGTAGGTTGGGCAGAGTGCAATGAACCCCAACGGGCTTGGTTTAAATTGTAAGTCGCCCTTTGGGGCGAAAAAGTGAATCTCACCACTGAGGGCACAGAGGCGCTTCGCTGCACAGAAGTTAAATATTGGTTGTAGGAGTAGGCTTTAGCCACGAATTTTTCACTTAAGCATCACTTGTCGGGATAAATCCGCGACCTACATTAATAACCTTACTCAAGGTTTTTCATGCTGGCGACGGCAGCTTTTAACAACAGCTAAATCAGGATGCCACTGCTTCAGGATCCGCTGTAGGAGATGGCTTTAGCCACGAATTTTTCACCTTAGCATCACTTGTCGGGATAAATCCGCGACCTACATTAATAACCTTATTCAAGGTTTTTTGTGCTGGCGACGGTAGCTTTTAACAACAGCTAAATCAGGCCGCCACTGCTTCAGGATCCGTTGTAGGGGATGGCTTTAGCCACGAATTTTTCCCATCCAAGCATCACGCTTAATCCTTCAAACCGCAATTGATGTGAACGTAAACGGCAAAGATAGGCCTAGTTTCGCCTCATCGCACATCCATGCGCGATATTACTCATCAATTACTTATTTTCAGGGCGTGATGACGGGAAAAGCCGTTAAACGTGAGATCGTTTTTCGGCCTTGGTAAGATGCAAGCGTGGGCGTTTACTGAGGCCGCTAACTTTGCCATTCGGTATAACCCAACAATTAAAAAGTATTATCAACGCAAGTTAGCTAAAACAAACCAAGTTATCGCGATTAAAACGGTTGCACATAAACTGGCAAGAGCGTGTTACCACGAGCTGAAAGACAACGTCCCATTTGATAGACACAAGACTTTTTCTTAACGACTATAAAACGAATTAGGTTAACGTGTTGAGTTAAAAACGGGGTTGGTAAAACCATCAGATCTGATTGAGCCTGCACGTTAACCGCTCTTATTTAAATGTTGGGTATGCCCACTGTCTGAGCCACACAGGATTGGTTATGTAAAAAACATAAACCACAGATTTGTTATTGAGCAGCGTGAGAATACTGCCAAAACTGGACTGACATTGGTACTAAACGATGACTGAGGCGAAAGCCAAGGGCCTTAATTAATCATCAACGATGCTTAATTAAACAGCCTAAATTCATATGGGTGACTGGTGCATATTCACACCAATCGACGTAATTACTAGGTGCGTAGTCATATTTAAATTGAGTTTAAAACATAATAACACTTGGTTTTTTGACTAAAAAGATCAAGAAAACACAGCTGCCTGCTTGACTGGAACTTTCTAATGGGTGACCCTATAAATTTTACTTGATATGAACAAAAACATATGGATAATCAAATGCTAATTGTACTTATAGTCAGCTGAAATAAATTATGGATAATATTAGAATTAAAGGTTTGCGCTCTTTAGTGGATACTAATGTAGTAGAAATTAAGCCTATAAATATCCTTGTAGGAACAAACAGCTCAGGGAAAAGTACTTTTTTAAGAGTTTTTCCTTTGCTCAGGCAAAGTGTTGAAAGGAAGACTAGAGGTCCAATATTGTGGAATGGAGTCTATACGGACTTCGAGTCTTTTCTGACATCATTACATAGTGAAGCATCTACAAATGGAAATGAGCAGATTGAATTTAGTTTTACTTTTAACTTTTATAATAAACTTTCCTTCAATAATAAAAATTCTAATAGGGAAAACCCAATATCTATAAATACAACTTTATCAATAGTTAAAGGGACGACTAAAAACTCCTGTTATACGAATATTTATAAAGTAGATCTGTTTGGCCATTTGATTACTTTTCAATTCGAAGAGGATGGCACGATAATCGCTATTAATTCAGAAAGGCTTAAATGGGATTTGAAGAAAGCAGATCTTCAATATCAGAGAACAAATACAGACAGTTTACTACCAATAATAAAGTACCCTGACTTTTTATATTTCACAGCTAATAAACAAAAAGATTCAATTTCAAAGCTTTTATATGAGCATATTATAAATTTAATAAAGGAGCACAGCGGGAGTACAAGCGAAACTAAAATCAACCGTTTTGCTAGTCTTCTTGTGTCAGAATTCGCTGATGATAAAAGTAAATTAGCTAAAATGAAGAAGATGAGATCAACTACTAAGTGGAATGAGTTAGTCGACACTGAGTGGAAGGAGAATGCATCTGATTTCAGTTTTCTTGCGGGTTTAATTGATTTATTCATGGTGATAGAAAACAGCGCCTCGATTAATGTTCAATTTAGCGAACTTTTAAGAAGCGTAAGGTATATTGCTCCGTTAAGAGCGTCTACGGAAAGGTATTATAGGTATCAAGATTTAAGCATTCATGAGTTAGAGCATACTGGATCCAATATAGGAATTTTTTTGTCAAATATAACAAAAAAATGGAGACATCAATTAGACGAATGGACTGAGAGTAACTTTAATTTTATAATTAAAGATAAAGTAACGTCAGGTCACATATCTTTAAAATTAGAGCATTCATCCTCGAAAAAAAGTGACAATATTGCTGATATGGGATTTGGCTACTCTCAAGTATTACCCATAATTATACAACTTTGGGCTGTAGCATCAGGCTATGAAGCAAGTTTACAAGAAATATCCAAACCAAAAAAAACAGTTCTTTTCGTGATAGAGCAGCCCGAGCTACACTTACATCCAAAAATGCAGGCTTCATTGGCTAAAGTCTTTTCTGAGTCGATAAAGCTAGGGGGAGAAAATGGAATTGATTTAAGGTTAGTTATTGAAACTCACAGTCCCGCATTAATATCAAAGTTTGGTGATATGATTGCATTAAGTGAAATGGACAAAGATATCATCTCTATTTTAATGTTCGAGCAAAATCGTTCGACAAGATGTACAACGCTTAGAGAATCAAAATTTGATAGTGATGGTGAGTTAAATAACTGGCCTGCTGATTTTTTTGCGTATTAATTATGATAGTAATAGTTGATGAATCAATACTTGCGCATTTAGAAAGTCAAAATAATGATGATGCTTTATCGTTTATTGAAGATTTATGCAGAGCAAGAAAGAGAGGGTACTCTCTTATAAAAGTAACTAAGAGAGTGTCTCTAAAGTTAATTTCACACCCTGATTTAAGTTCACACCAAAAAGCAACGTTCAAGCATATGTCACAAGAAAGTACATTTACTAAAGAACTAAGCGCAATTACATTAAACCAAGTTACTTTTTATTCAGGGAAATACACAAAGACTGCTTTTCCAAACGGTCTTGATATTAGGAATTATGATAGTGATGAAATATTACAAGAGTACTTAAATCGACCTAAATTGGTTTTAGAAAATAGTACTGATTCAGTTATTTATAAGAAAATTGTTGAGTGGTACATCGAAAGAAATTATAAGGTTAATAGCTTTCATACATCATTTGAAGTTTTACACGGTGGAGGCCACACTTTAGCCAATTATTGTGATAAATTATTGAAAGACCAGAAAATCGTTTTTGCAATTTGCGATAGTGACAAAAAGTCTCCAGATTGCAAAAAAGGGGGGACTGTTAGTGATGCAGAAAAAGTTTTCAAAAAGCATAATATGTTGAGACAATTATATAAAATAGATGTGCATGAGATTGAAAATCTGATACCAATAAATATCTATTTAAAAACAGCAAAAAAAGAACAGCTCCCAGCTTTACAATTCCTTTCTCATGCAACGAAAGAATACCCTCAATGCTATTTATATTATGATTTTAAATGCAGCTTCAAAGTTTCACAAATATGGACAGAAAAGCAGACAACTATATCTATGTTTTGGCGGCCTATATTTGAATATGTAAACAATATTGTCATAGAAGATTGTATAATAAATAAAGATAAACTCTATGTTATAGATAAAAATAAACCAACGACTCATATTCTGTTAAATAAGCTATCGTCGATTAGTAAACATGCATTTGAAAAGTTGGATCTTGAGCATGTTAATAATATTGAGTTGGGGGGCTTAGAGCAGACTTGGAGTGAGATCGGCGAAGTACTTTTTAATTGGTTTGTAGCTTTAAAACCTATTAGAATTAATAACTCATAGTAATAACCCTCAAGATTTTTTTTGCTTTTTCTTGTAAGAGAAAATATGTTCCTTTATCATCGGAAGTAATCACCCTCTACACACCTTTACCCCATTCCCAGCATGCTTAAGGGCGATTATATGCCCTTGGCCATTGTGGGCCATGGCGAGCATGTCGCCGATATTTATATCACTTTCAACAGCGTGTTTGGTTTTTAAGCTATTCAATAACGAGTCTTTTATTTGAATGAGTACTTCGCTGTGGCAGCTGGCGATGTACCAGTCGTTGTCTACTTTAACTAATTGCCCGTATTCAATATAGCGCTGTTGGTGTAGGCGCAGGTCGGCGGCGAGTTTATCGTCGAGCTGTTGTTTTTGGCTAGTTATTTTACTTGAATAACTGCCCGCATTATCTACTTGGTGAACTTCAATAAAATGATAGCTGCTGTGTTGCATGGCAAAGGTGTTGCGCGATTCGTCATGAACAGAGGTGTTAAATACGGTAAAACCCAATACCACTAATGCGCAGGCGAGGCCGGTCATTTGCAGTGGTAATAAAAAGCGGGCGGGCTTTTTAATTGGTGCTTTAGTTAGTAGTGCATGCTGCTCTGGCGTTAACGTGTGTGCTTTTTTACGCTCGCTAAAATGCTGTTTAAGCTGTTGGTCAAATTGCTCGTTATGCTTGTTCATTGTCAGCTCCTAATATTATTTTTAAGTGTTGTTTTGCATAACGTAGCCGTGTTTTAACGGTTTCATGATTGCTTTGGGTGATCTGTTGTATGTCTTCAAGCGAGAAGCCTTCTTGCTGTAAGCTAAGCGCTTCGCGTTGTACAAAGCTCAATTGCATGAGTGCACTATTAAAGGCGGCATAGTCAAAGGTCTGTTCGCTATTTGGAGCGACGATGACTGTGTTGTCTTCGAGTTCAACAAAGCGCTGCTGCTTACGAAACTCGTCAATTAATGCATTACGTGCTAGGCGAAAAAGCCACGCTTTTGGGTTATCTTGCGGTTGATAATACTTACGTTTTTCCATCACTTTGAGCCATGTTTGTTGGCTAATATCAAAAGCGAGTTGCTCGTTACTTTGGGTCACTAAATAGTGATAAAGATCATTGCCAAACAGGGCGACGAGCTTAGTTAAGTGGCGATTGTCGCCACTTTTTGCGTAGTCAGCCAAATGATCTTTATTTGGCTGACTAATAAACCATGATTTTAAGCTCGCGATCATAGGCACCTTACTTTGTTTATTATTGAGTGTGCTTTTTTATTGAGTTTGATCTAATTTAAAATCAAGCTGTACACTTTGGTTTGTTTGCACTTGTGCTACGCCATCAATCACTTTTGGGCGGTATTTCCAGCGCTTTATTGCGCGTAGTGCTTCGCGGTCAAAAATACGTTTAGGTTCGGCATTCGTTACTTGTGCGTCAATTACTTCACCCGTTGCAGATACATTAAAGCTTAATTGTACCCAACCTTCAATCCCTTCACGCGCGGCTACGGGTGGGTATTTGGGATTTATACGTACAATGGGAGTGGCATCGCCAGTTGGGCGTTGTAAGGTGGCTTTAATATCGCCGCCTACTTTGCCAATGTTTAAGTCTGGCGTAAATGTGCCAGTAATAATATTAGTGTCTATGCTTGGCGGATTACGCTGCGGTGTTTTTGGCGGCGTTTGCATTTTAGGTGGTGGCGGTAATGTTTGCTTTTGTTGTACTTTTGTATCTTCTGGAGCTTGAAACATTTCTACAATGATTATGTCGCCGTTGTTTCTTGGGGCGCGCTGTTCGCCGCTTATTAAATACTGCATAAATGCAAATGCGGCAAAGGTCATTAAGCCACCGCCAATAATCGCGGCTGATGTTTTTAACGCTACGGGCTGTTGGGGGGTTGTAAGTGTGTGCATAAGCATTTCCTGTGTTTGTTATACCCAAGCATCTGGGCGTTTCACAGGTAAAACGGTTGTTAAATCAAAAAGGGGTGAAATATTTTTAAAAAGTTTCGTCATTGCGTGTAGTGATTGGCTACAATGGCGGCTGAACCCTTTTTGTTTTTAATCTTATTAGGCTGTTATGCAACTTATTCAAATTGATAAAGCTCGTTATCGTAGGCATTTAAATCGCGTTATTATTGGCTGTGGCCTTGCTTTGGCCGTTGGCAGTTTGGCTATTTCACAAACTCTTATTGCTTTGTTTCCTGATGAAAGCGGCAGCCATTTTCATTGGAATTTAATTGGCGTGGTTATTACGAGCTTAACAATTGGCTGGGCACTTAATAAATACCGTACTCACGATTATATGACTGAAGTTGTTTATGTGTGGGAATTAAAACAAGCGCTTAATAAAATAACCCGTAAATTGGCAAAATTAAAAGCCGCAGGGCGAGAAGGTAATCCTGATGCGCTATTAGCTATTCATTATAGTTATGCGGGCTCGCGTTTGTTATGGCAGCTTGACGATAACACCATCACTATGGATGAGCTTGCTATTAAACAAGCAGAGCTAGATAGTGTGGCGGCTAAATTTAATGTGAGCTTAGACGCTAATAACTACGATCCTGCAATTTTAAAGCAGTTTTAAAGCAGTTTTAAAGCAGTTTTAAGTAATATACCCATGAAAAAAATTGAAACAATCTTACCTGTTTTAGTGAATTTAATTAGGTTATTATAAAAAAACACACAATTATAAATGATTTATTTAAATGAAATTACTTTTTGCAACAACATTGCTTTTTTTATCAGGCGCAAGCCATGCAAACGATGTTAGTTTTTCGATTGGCGGTGGTTACCCTTACGTCGCAGTGCCTGAGATTTCTTTAGCGACAAATGAGGGAACACAGCGTTGGTATGCTAATTATAAAATTGGTTTAGATGATGGCTTTTCGGCTGGTTTTGAACATGCCTTAACGAGCGATAAAAAACATGCCGTAGGTTTTGTTGTTGGTGCATTAGGTGTGCAGGATGATGGTCGTCAATGCCCTTTAGAATCTGAAGATGACAGTATTGGCGATGCATTTGGTAATATTTTTGGCTGTGCGTTATCTGGTATATTTGATAGAGAGACCACCAATGGTGTAGGCGTGAGTTATAGTTACCTTTTTAGTGGTTTAAATGAAAGCGGTTGGCGTGTTCGTTTGGAGTTAGGTTATGGCGAAGGCACTAACAGTAACGAAAGTCGCGCAGATGGCGGTGTGAGTATTAGTTACGAGTTTTAATATTAGTTTCAAGTAATAATTGAGTAGGCTTTAATAATAAATTTTAGCCTACTCAAACACTATTAACAGCCTTCTACTGTTTAACCTTCCTTTTTGTTATATAACACCTAAGTTCGTTCTTCTGTTTCAGTTTCTTAAATTAATAATAAGTCCGTTTGTGCATTATAATCGGTTGTTAAAAAATGCTGGTTAAATAAAACGAAATGGCCTGGCTTTACGTATTGAAGCAAATAAAACTGCTGCATTGTTTAGGAAGTTGCTGTGAATAAAATAAATCCAAAAAAATTACGAAATAGTAAGTGGACGGCTGTTAAGCCAATTAATAAAGAAAAACACTTTATTATTGTTGATATGGAATTTGATGAAGAGGGCGCTGTAGTGGCTTGTGTTATTGAGGCGGTTATGTCAAAACGAGCGGTTGAAATCGATTGGCGCGATTTAAAAGACACCGCTAATTGGTTACAAGGTTGGCGGTAATACAGTTGATTAAAATTGAAAAACCACCAGCGTTATCACTGGTGGTTTGAGCATCTAGATAAAATAGCGATTACTATTTTAATTCAATCCACGCCATGTTCCAGTAAAGACCTACACCAGGCTCATACTGATTTGAACCTTCAGACCACTGTACGCAATAACCATTGTATGGCCATGGCTTACACTGATAAACCTTACCATTTTTAGGTTGTAACACGATTGTATTAGCTTTGTAGCTGCTTAAATTTTCAGGGAAAATAAAGTCAGCATCGGTGTTTGGTGGCGTCACTGGTGGAACGGGTTCTCCCGGCTTACCAGTGCTTTGTTCTGCAATATTTAAGTGAAACGATTTTTTGTCGGTAGTGCCATTGTGTGCAACATAGCTAATTACTAAATTGTAGTGACCAGCTTGGGCATGAGGGTAATCTAACGTGAGTTGTGATTGCCCCGCATCCACTTGATACGTTTTACTTTGCACACTGTTATATGACTTGTTTAATGTTGCAGAAATAACGGCTTTAGTGCTGATATTAATAGCAAAATCAAAACTAATAGCGCCATCTTTGATGACGTAGTTATGGGCTAAACCACTCACAGTAAAGTTTGGTTTAGGCAGTGGCGCCATTTCAAAAGCAAGCTCAACTGAGCTTATGCCAGAGTTACTTTGTGCGAAGATTTCATTGCGACCAGAGATTGGCTCAATATTTTTATCTTCATTTAGTTGACCTGCTTGTAGCCATGACTGTGACTCGTTAATTTTTTGCGCTAAAGCAAGGGTCCAATTTTCACTAAGACCTTGCTCTGTGGTTGTTATTTCTAACACGGTTTGTAAAGAGGGTAATTCTTTAGAGTCACCAAATACGCGAGTTTTTACTTTATCGCCTACTTTTAAATCACGACCAGTGCCAATATCGCCTACATCTTGCCACGACACATTGCTGGTATCACCGTTATCGATCATCACATCAACAACATTATAAAAGCTCATTGGAGTATCTGCTACATCCCATACGCCCAGTACAATGTGGTAACCGCTACGATCTGACGGTACGTTACACAGATGTGTTAATTGACGCGGTGGCTGTTTGTTGTAGCTTTGGTATTCGCAAAAAGGAACCGCTTCAAATTGGTCGCGAGTTAATGGGCTATTAGGGTTCCACGATTTTTTAGTAATAAAATAACGCCAGTCACGAGATGAATGAGCGGCTGTTAGTGTCCAGCTAAACTCATTTGGACCCGCTTTAATATGGCGTTTTGTCCAGCGATTGATTGACTGACTGTCTAGTTGGCCAAATCCGCGAAGACCTGCACTGGCAATATGACCATCAACAGGGCCTGATTCAGGGAAACGATCTAGTCCTTCTAGGCTTTGTGGTTCATAAACAACATTGCCGCAATTGGCGTTTTCGCGTAGGCGACATAAGTAGCCACGAGATTCTGGTTTAGAAATATAACCATGGGCTGATGCGGTATTTGAAACAGGAAGTAACATTGCTAATGCCAACGGTGACATTGCGAGCAATGTTTTATGTAATATGTTCATTATGATCCTAAAAAAGCTAAATGTAATTTAATTTGACGCGCAGAATAAGCACAAAAATGTAGCTTAAGTTTATTCTGCTTGTACCTTTTATGGTAACTTTGAGGTGTGCTTTACACAATAAGCTTTAAGTTTGAAAAGTAGAGGTTAGGTGTGTTTTTTAGTTGTAATGGATTGTTTTTTTGTAGCAGGTAGTTATTTGGTATTTGCTTTCTCTCTAAAACATTAAATTAGAGCTCGTTGTGATCTTGTGTGTCGTAACGTAATAGGTCGCCTGGTTGGCAATCAAGGTGTTGGCAAATAGCGTCTAAAGTACTAAAACGAATCGCTTTTGCGCGGCCAGCTTTTAATACTGATAAATTTTGTGGGGTAATGCCAATTGCATTTGCAAGCTCGCTAGATTTCATTTTTCTCTTCGCGAGCATTACGTCTAAATCGATAATAATTGCCATTAAATTACTAACTCTTGTTCTTGTTGTAATTGGTGTGCTTGTTTCATTACCCACGCGATGACGTAAATAATTAATCCAGCTAACAAACCAATAATGTCTGTGTCATTAATTGACACCATTCTACCAAGTCCACTGCCGGTTACATAATTAAGTAGTGTAAAAAGTAGTGCGGGGTAAATGGCAACAATAATAAATTGAGCAAGTAAAACAGTACCAAGCCAAGTAAAGCAGCTAATATTTTTTGGGTTAAAAAAGAGTCCTTGGCGATAAAGGTAAAATAACCGAATCAAAATAATATTAATTAAAATAAAAGGCAGTAGTTGCAGTAAACCTAACCAAATTACAGCATTGAAGTTATTTTGTGTTAGTTGTTTAGCGGCTGATGCCCATGATCCGCTTACCTCAAGCCCAATCCACATGTTAGTGCCGTTTTCTTGGCTAAAATTTAATAGTGGGGTATCGCTGATCAGCACAATTACAGTGGTAATGAGCATCGTGAGTAAACTGAGCAATAGCAGCGTTAAAATGATATTGCTCATCCAAATTATTTTTTTCATTGTTATAGACTATTTGGCGTTAATTGGGCTAATAATACCTCATAATGCTTTTTAAGTTCAGCACCATCTAGTGCATCACCGTGATGTTTTCCCTGTGCGATATATAATTGCTTATGTTTTGATGCTGAATGTGCGTACAGAGATTTAGCAAGAGAGCTTGGCGTTTGTGTGTCTTTTTCGCCTGTAATAATAAGTAAAGGCGCAGTGTATTGCTCGATGACTTTAAGGTTATCAATACTGCGTAACTCAGGTGAGTAGTTCAGCTCAATAAAAGGCTTTGCGTACCATGGGATACGAGATTGTGTCATTTGCTCTACATTGGTTACACTGCCTTCAAGTACTAGGGCTGCGACATTACGCTGGCTGGCAACATAACTTGCTATCATGCTTCCTAATGAGTGACCGTGAACAATAATAGGCGCATTAACAAGTTCACTGTGTTGCTTTGCAAAATCAAAAACGGTTAACGCATCCTGCTTTAAATTATCAATAGTGGGTTTCCCGTCACTAAGCCCATAGCCTCTGTGATCGATCATTAATATATTCGTTTGTAAAGACAAAAGTGCCGTTGCAGGCTCGCCCCCGGCTATATTTACTCTAAATTGATTGCCACCAAAATATAGAATAGTTGCTTTAGCATTATCTATGGTTATTAACGTTCCTCTTAATTGAATACCATCTTGGCTAGCAATCGTTATAAGTTGTGTTTTTGCTGAGCGATTAATAGCTTTCAGATCAGAGAGTTGTATCCGTTTATCTGGCTTAATAAAGTGAGACTCTTTAAGGCTTATGGTAGTACAGGCTGCTTGGCTAAATAGCAGTAGAGTAAGTGATATTTTGATAATTATTTTTAACATGGTAGCTCCTTTAAAAAATTTAATATGTCAGGATTGTTACTTTTAATCAATCAAAAGTTATCGTTTAGCGGTAATTTTATTGTTTTAAACTTCAATGTTCCACCACTGTAGTTATAAATGTGATGATGAAATTAACCAAAAAATGGCTGATTTAATAAGTAAAGAGGAAGGTGCTTGATAGCAGATAATATAAATTGCTAATTCGACTGAGCAATTTATTTAGCTTGATTATCATTCAATTTAGTAGGTAAAAGGTTTTTTTTTTCGTATTTATTTGCTAGGGTTGCGGTTGTATTATGGATGATTGGTTTTTTCAGGGATGATGATGAAGACTATTACTGCCTTTTGCCTTTGGCAATCTGTTGTATGTAGCTATGCGTTCGCGCATATCACTTATGTGAATAAGTCCCCTCTAAATATCCAGCGTTATTTCACTACAAAAATAGTTAATGAGTTATCAGATAATAAGTTTGAATTGATTTATTTTGATTCAAATTTGGATTTGTTATCCCATCAATATTTTGAGCATAACGCGGTAAGTATTCAATGTATAATTGATGTACCTGTAGAGCAAAGTAATAAGTATGGAAATGCTTATAAATACTGGAATGATGGAAATGTATTTCAGTCGTGTGCGACTGCATCGACAGATTTGTTTTCTATCAGTGAAAGCACTTTGTTAGAGGCGGTTTCAAATCAAAATATCATTGTTTTGCATGTACCCAATAGAATCAAGCCGGATCTCCTTTTACACGGAAACTTACTCGTTGAACGCGCATTTAAATTAATGCCTTTAACTGAGTTTCATCAAGCTTATCCTGAGATTACTAAGTTACTTAAACGTAATCGTAGACTGATTGTCGGGCAAGGAAAGCATACCTTCCAATTATATTTAGTGGTAAAAAGGAATTAAAAATGCAAAAAAATAAACTTACAAAAAGCGCTTTATGTGTAGGCATGGCGTTGGCTTCAACCTCTGTTTTTGCTGCAAGTAGCTGGTTATCACGCGTTAATACAATAGATGAAAACCAAAATAAGCAAACCTTTTCAGCTCAAAATATCCAATCAGTCAATGTAAGCTCCACTGATTCTTCTAAAGCGATATTTGATATTACAGTCTCTTTGCATAATAACCCTGAAGGGGTTGAGCAAGTAGTTTATGAAGAAATTTTTGCAAATTTTGCCGATGGTATCTGTGAACAAACTAATGGTGCGCATAAGCTAGGAAAAGTAAGTGTATTTAGAGAAAATAAGCATCGCTCTAAATCTGACATTATTTGGGGTGAAAGAGAGTGGCCACGTGCCAATGCTTCTGGTTTTGGTGCCAATGGCATGCACATTTGGTTTGGTGATGTTTTCCCTAATGGTGCATCGCCAGGTGTTGATCATGACATGCTTAACGATCCATTAGGTGCAGGTTATACATTAGCACATGAGTGGGGGCATTATGCATATGGCGTATTTGATGAATACCAGGGTACAGCCGATTCAGGGGAAGCGAGCACACCGTTAAATACAGATGTTGCTGCAACATCTATAATGAGTAACCAATGGCGAGCAACGCAAGGTGATATGATATGGCTCAATCATTCTACGGCAGATTCTATAGGCGACGTAAACCGTACAGCACAAGGGCGGGTTTACGGTAAAAGTGCTTGGGAGGTATTACTGCAAGATGCTAAAGATGACCCTAAGTTAGGGCGTAAAACAGCGCAGCCTAATCGTACACGTTTTGTCACATTGGCAGATAATGCACCTGATAGTACTACACCAGTAAAAATTGAGCTACCAACGGCCCAGACATCATGTCGCGATCAACTTGAAGTTGTTTGGGTTGAAGGTGATATTGATATGCAAGTTGTTATAGATCGCTCAGGCAGCATGTCTGGCTCAGCAATTGATAACGCAAAACAAGCCGCCAAAATATTAGTGGATGCGACAGCTGAAGGCAGTACTTCCTTGGGGTTAGTGAGTTTTTCTAGCAACCGCAGTGTTGTACAGGACTTTCCAATACAAAAAATCGAAAACCCTGATACAGGTGTAAAAGTAAGTCTGAAGGCCTCAATTGATGCTATTCGTTCTTCAGGCTCAACGGCTTTATACGATGGGTCACAGTTAGCGCTAGATAATTTAGTTACCTATCAACAAAATGAGGGGAGCGGTGCGCCAGGAGTGGTATTTGTATTAGCTGATGGCGATGATAATAGCTCAACAAGGTCGCAAAGTGAGGTTATTGCAAATTATCAAAATTCAAATATTCCTATTTTTAGCTTTGGTTATGGCTTTGCATCACCAACAGGCCCTTTATTAACGTTAGCAAATGAAACCGGGGGAAAATATTTTTCATCTCCTACATCACTTGCACAAATTGTGGATGCATTTTTACAAGCAAATGCAATCGCAACGGATAACCAAAATTTAGCGTCATCATTGCTCACAATAAATAGTGCTGAAAGTGCCACGCAAGCAATAGAAGTTGATTCAGGTTTAGATAATATTAATGTTTTTGTGAATCATAATTTAGCGGCAACGGATGTTGAGCTTAAATTATTAGATGCTACTGGTGTTGAAGTCACCGGAGTTGTTTTTGAGTGTGTTGAAGCCGCGGGCACACAGTCTTGCAATACAAACATTACTCAAGCTGATATTGCGGCACATGGTCTTGGGCAGTGGCAGCTGCAGATCAGTAATGTGAGCGTAAATAGTGAGTTAAAAACTGCTGTTAATATTAGTGCGGAGCCAAGTCTTTCAGGTAGTTATACGGTCAGCGTAGAAGGCTTTACAGGTAATGCAGTAACTTACCCTGAACCGATGATTATCACCACTGCGATTACGAAGGATAAGTTGATCACTGGGGCTAATGTAGTTGCGACTATTACATCACCGTCGGACCTTACCACGACGTTGGATATGTTTGATAATGGCCTTGAGGGAGATGCGGTGGCAGGTGATGGTATCTACTCTGTTATTGCTCCTTATAAAAGTAACGGGATTTACCAAGTAGAAGTTCACGTAAATAATAATGATAGCGCTGCTATGTATACGACTACGGGTTTATTAACGGCGACTTTAGATGGATCAGTTCCTACAATTGAAGCGTTACCAGCGATTACTGAAAATTTTGTACGTATCACTAAAACATCTTTAGTTATTACCGATGTACCACGTGATAGTGATGGTAACGATACCTATACAGGTAGTGATGATTTAGCTACAACGAATGCAGGTGTTACAGGTGTTGTTGATAATGCAGGTGATATAGACTTTTATGATATTAGTGGTGTTGATACTAGTAAGGATTTAGTCGTTCGTGTAGCTGATTTAAGTTTAGGTATGAAGCCGAGCCTAAATTTATATAAATCAGATGGTACAACAGCAATAAAAGAAAGCATTACTCTGGATACTAATCCATCTAAAACAGGGTATCTATATTATACAATAGATAAAGCTGATCTAGAGTCAAATATTTATGCTGCGGTTAAACATGAAGATGTAAGTGCTGTAGCGGGTGGGTATCAAATTAGTGCTGGTGAGGCATTAAATACCGACGTTGCGCCTAATAATGCACCAGCGATCAATGCAGATAATGTTAGCGTCTGGTCAGGTCAAACAAAAATGTTATCGCCTTTAAATAATGATACCGACATTGACGGTGATACGTTAACGATTGACAGCATTAATACCACTAATACACTTGCAACGGTTACCCTTTCAGGAGATAAAGTCATCTATGATGCATCGGTAGCATTTGCTGACGAAACACAAGGGACCATAGTAACCGATACGTTTAAATATATAGCCACAGATAATAACGGTGCATTTGTTGAAGGTACTGTTACCGTAGCTGTTAATATCAACAGTTCACCTGAGGCCGCTGTTGATACGGTTGAAGTGAAAGAAAATGCATCAGTTACTATTTCTGCCTTGAGTAATGATAGCGATATAGATGGTCATACAATTACGTTATTAAGTTACGACGCAGCACTTAATGGGCAGTTAACAGATAATAATGACGATACTTGGAATTACTCTCCAAATGGGCAATTTGATAACCTTAAAAAAGGTGAAACAGCAACAGAGAGCTTCACTTATACGATTGCCGATGAATTGGGCGCGCAAAGCTCAGCGCAAGTGACTATAACGATTGTAGGTGTAAATACATTGCCAGTAAGTGTCGAAGATACAGCAACAACAACTAAGTCTGAAACTGTACAGGTTGATGTTTTAGCGAATGATACTGATGAGGATGGTGATGTATTAACTGTTTCATCGTTTAATGCTGATAATATCAAAGGTGCAGTTACAGATAATGGTAATGGTACGCTAACATATGATCCTGCAGGTAAATTTGACAGCTTATACAGTGGAGAATCTACGACAGAAACATTTACATACACGGTTTCTGATGGTGAACAGCAAGTAACAACAAACGTTGTGATGACTATTACAGGCGAAGGTACTAAACCTGCTGTGCCGGTAGATAATACAGAGCCAACTTCGCGTAAATCGAGTGGTAGTTTATATTGGTTTACATTGTTATTAATGCCATTTGCGGCGCTTAGACGACGTAAAAAATAATATAATTTAAAATAACAGAAGCAAGCTTCATTAAGCTTGCTTTTTTTGTGAGTTAAACTGAATGGATGAGCATTATTGCTAATTAAATAACTCATTCGCGGCATTAAAAATTACTTATACATGATAGCCATAAACGCTGCCTTGTTATTGAGCTACTCCCTTATCGCTGTAACGGAGCGCTAATTCAATGCAATTGGCATCACTATTTTTTACTGCGCGGAGCTCCTAGTACAATAGCCGTTTGGCAAATGCATACTGATAAAAATGCGCTGACACCCAATGCCCCCCCAAAGTTATTAAATCTCGGTATTAAATGTTCAAACAGTACTGAAAAAATCAAACTGGCTGAAAATAAAGTGTAAATACCAAAGCGTTTAGGCGCACTCATGCCGATGAAGGTACCGCCAAAAAAAATTGCACTGTAAAGCTGTGCATCAACGTCACTCAAGCTCAATAGCAGATAAGCGATAATTGATAAGATTGCTGATGCACGAATAGCATCAAGACGATTGTGTTGTGCTAGGTAAAAAGTTAAGAATGCGCCAAGTAACGCAAGTAGTGCAGATATAAGGCTCATAAAACAATCCCCTTAGCTAATACAAATAGAGCTACACTGACAAATGCAATACTTCCCAATCTACCACCAAAGCCTGTAAATAGCTTTGTTGTTAATACATACAAAATTGCGCCAATCAATGAAATAATGGCAAGCTCCCAGTAGCTACTTATTAAACCCTGTGAACACATACCTGCAAAGCTCCCAGCATAAATAGCCGCATATGGGTGATTACCAGAGCTTTTTGGAAAAGGAATAAAGCTACCAATAAGCCCTGTAAGGCAAGATGCAATAACCACAGGTACCATAAATTGTGTATGTAAGTTGTAACACGCAATAGAGCCCATAAAAAAAGCAATGTATTTTAGGATGAAAAATTTGGTCATAGCGCAGTGTTAAAAATAGGGCTTACTTGTAGTTTTAAACAGTAAAGCATTTTATTGTTAGGATCATTCATTTTATTTTACGATGTTTAAATATGGTTGTTCGGTTGCTATTTGTTTTTCAGGTTCAGGTAACTGCCATTTTTTTAAAATTGCTTGATATTGGCCACTCTCTTTTACTTGTTCAATCGTTAGCTTAATTGCTGATGCCGTTTGCTCATCTAGATTTTTGTTTGCAGCAAAGTAGAGTGTGGAAGGGTAATCAGTTAAATGAACATGCTTTTTTACTTGGTTAGGGTCTAAACCAATAAGTTTTAATTCATTTTGTAATGTGAGTGTGTTAGTTAAAACAAAATCAACTCGGCCTTTATAAAGCATATTCCACAATTGAGAGTAATTACTTACGAGTACTAAGTTATTACTCTCATCAAAACCAGCACTTCTAAGATAATGCTCGCTTGAGTAACCCCTAATCGTACTGACCCTGTAAGCTCTTGCGGCTTGAAGTGAGGGGGTCGAGTATTTAAAATCCTTTAGGCTTACTAAATATGCATCTGCAAAATAGACTTGACCGAGCCATTGAAACTGACTTTCACGAGTTGGATTTTTTAATAACGACATCATGATGATATTTGGGTGTGTTTCAAATTCATGAAAAGCGCGTGCCATTGGCATTATTTCAAATTTACCCGTTAATTTTGCTTTTTTTAAAACGGCTTTTGAAATATCCACTAAAGCACCAACCACTTCACCTTCACTATTTTTGAAGTGATAAGGAGGTAAGTCTTCAGCTACGAATGTTAACGATGTTGCTAAACCAAATGGGCTGTACAGTAGTAAAATGAAGGTTAGTAGCAGGTTGCGCAATATAAATGCTCTCTTTTTAAACAAGCAGAGTGCAGTTTAGTGAAAGTTAGCCTAAAGGTATAGAAATTATTAAAATACTTTATTCTTTATTCTTTATTCTTTATTCGTATTTTAACCACAAGTAATGAATTTTTATATACTCTTTTAGGTAACTTCTTTGCCTTCATGCCTGGCTGCTAAATCATCGAGCTCTGCGCATGTGTAGTCAAATTCTGCACTGTCAAAGTAATAGCTAACCTTAACATCAAAACCACCATTTAAAAGTGTGGTTTTTACATCTGCAATAGGCCAGTGTTTTAATTCATTTAAAAAACGGTTAGCTACTTGACCTGACTGGAAACGATAGCGAATTTCTGATTTCATATTTAATAAGTGTAATTTAAAGCTATTTATCTCGTAGTTTGTGGATTTGGCAGGTTTAGTCAAGTTTTTTACGCTTATAGATCTGCAATAAAGCATAAAGTTGCGATTATTAGCATTGGTTTTCAGTTACTTTTGCTTTAACGTAAGGGTCTGAAAATAAAATATAGATGTGAGTAGATTAAAAGGTATGACTAAGTACGGTATAAGTGTGCTATGAAAACGCCAAAACAGATTTTACCGTTAATAGAGGACGGTATAGTTGATGAAGTCATCAGCCAATTAATGAGTGGTAAAGAAGCCTCAGTGTATGTAGTTCGCTGCGGTGAACATATTCGCTGTGCGAAAGTATACAAAGATGTACAACACCGCAGTTTTAAACAAGCAGTAAAATACCAAGAAGGACGCAAAGTACGTAACAGCCGTCGTGGCCGTGCGATGGAAAAAGGCTCTAAATTTGGCCGTAAAGAACAAGAAAATGTGTGGCAAAATGCTGAAGTGGATGCGCTATTTACACTCTCACGGGTTGGTGTAAAAGTTCCACAGCCGCATGGTTGTTATGATGGTGTACTGATCATGGATTTAGTCACCGATAATGATGGTGATGTTGCGCCGCGCTTAAATGATGTAAGTTTAACTGCTGAGCAAGCAATTGAAGATCACGCTACTATGGTGCATTACATTCGTTTAATGCTGTGTGCAGGTATTGTGCATGGTGATTTGTCTGAATTTAATGTGTTAGTTGATAGTTATGGCCCCGTAGTTATAGATTTACCGCAAGCGGTGAATGCGGCGGCAAATAACAATGCGCAAGAAATGTTTTTACGCGATGTACGTAATATGCGCTTGTATTATGGGCAGTACGCACCAGAAATACTCGACACACGTTTTGGTGAAGAAATGTGGGCATTGTATCAAGCGGGTGAGTTAACCGCTGAAACGGTTCTTTACGGTAATTTAGTCGATGATCATGCTGCTGCTGATGTTGATTCGGTTCTTGATGAGATCAAAGCTGCATTTGAGCAAATGCAAGAAAACCAAGAACGGATAAAGGCTGCACAAGCACCTGACGAAGAGTAAAGATATCGCGTGTTATACGCTATGGTCAATGTTAAAGATGCGCGCTAACAGCCTTAAATTCTGTTAGACTGCGCAGCCTTTGGCGACTCGCGGTGAGTTGCTTTAAAACGACAGTTAGGAACGCCGGTGTCAAAATTTTTCTATCGCGGTAAACCCGATATTATGGGTAAAAATAACCAAGGTACTTATAAGCCTAAGCCAAATGTAAAACCTGGTAGCGAAGAAAATCCGCTGGTTTTACAGGTGCAAAGCCCTGAGCGCGAACGTGAAATAAATGCTATTTTGGTAGCCAATGATTTATTTGCTGATATTAAAGTTGATAGTACGTTAGCTGAAGACATTGCTCCTTTGGATATCGTACTCAACAAACCCGTTACGCAAGTTTTTGAGAAAACACCACAACGTAACGATCCATGTTCGTGTGGAAGTGGTAAAAAATATAAAAAGTGCTGTGCTTAACTCGATTAAATAAGTTTAGCTGTAGTTGAATAAACCATCCCAATGGCTATCGAGCTGAGCTTTCGCTTGGCTTAACTCAACACTAAAGTAATGCTGTTCAATAACAGTAACCAGTTTCATTTTTGTTAGCTTGTTCAGTGCATCAGTAATTTCAAAATCAAGTTCACATTGGTAGCTATTTTTAAACCAGTCTTCAATCTTTTCATCAAGCGCTTGCGCGGTTAAACCTTGCGGTGACTTTAATAAGAAGGTGTAGGCAAGCAGTGCTTCTTTAACGTCTTCTTCTTCGGCAGAGTCTATCAATGTATGAAATACGCCTGCATTGTTGTCTAAATTTTTAAAGTACAAGTTATCAGTGAGTGCTTTCATAAAACGAATTTTACGGTTTTTAAATTTACTCCATTCTTTAAAAATAAAGCTACCAAACACGCCCATTCCAATAGCAAAAGTAATAAAGTGCTGTTGGCTCATATGTACTTCTTCATTACGCCAACCTCCCCAAAAGGCTAATAAAGCGATTAACAATAAAATAGACGCGCCAAGTTTCGTCACTAATACTATCGCGCCGCCAATGAGTGCTGATGTGGCAATGACCACTTTATCAATCGGGCGCATTTTAACTTCGCTGTTTGGAAACAACATTTCTAGGTCTGCTTTAGGGACGTTTTGAAATAATTTTATGATGGTCGAATTAGGCTCATAACCCAGTGTTTTTTTGTTTTTTGCAGTAAAGTAATCAGCCCCTTTAAAGCGAATAAACACCGCAACGCGTTCATAATTTGTAAATTGTAGAGTGTGTGTTTTTAATCCCCACCATGAGCGAAGTTGCTCAGTTTTTTGGGATTCACCTCTGCGATAAAACACGACTTCAGCAAAATCATCAAACTCAACGGCTAAACGTACTTTAAAGAGTGACTCTTCACGCAGGGCATCTTGTAAATCGTCAGAAGTGATCTTTTCGTAGTTTGCTGCATTGAGAATGCTTGCAAACTCTTTAGCAAATTCAGCCTGATGAAGGGCTTTTTGTTCATCAGAAATTAGTCCGAGTAAGCGAGTGTCTCTGTTTGGGTCAAAAGGGGCATAGTTATGTTTAAGTGACTCAAGTTGGTGATGGTATTGATTATGTATCAAGCTTGCGAGTAAATGGCTAAATTGCTTGAAGGACTCAGTATCTTGTTCGGTAAGCTCTTGGGCACAGAGATCGACAATATCGTGCTTTGTGAAGGGAATAAATCGATCGTTTGACATACGGTGCGCTTTTACATACTTATTAATTCATAGATAGTAAAAAATAAAACTTATAAATGCGACATAAATCTGAGACTTAACTTATGATTGCATGTTAAATAAAGCACATTGAGATTTTTTAATGTTTTATTGTTGGCATGGCTATTTAATGTAATAGTGCATATTTGTAATTAATCTTAAATGGCGTGCGACTCCTCTTTATGTATATTAAACCCTTAAAGCAGCTTTTTACTGTGTTGTTTGTTGTGATGATTGCCGTAGTAATAGTTGGTTATTTATCAGAATATCATGTGCTTGAGCAAGATATATACTTTAATGGTGTTGCGACTGATGCAATAAATTTATTAATTGTTATTTGTATATTTTGGCTGGTTCAGTTATCTCACTTGGTGATAAAAACGTATTTTTTCTTAAGCTTAGGTTTGTGGTTATGGACTACAGGATTGCTTTTTGATTTATTAGATGAAGTACTCTTTCAACCTAAATGGATTGGTATTTATGTTGAAGATATGTTTCGTACATCTGGCATGTTAGTGACAGGTTACGGCTTATTCTTAGCTATGCAGAATTTGGCGCAAGCTCATCAACAGCTTTCTAAAGAACTAATTACGGATGATTTAACTAAAGTAGCTAATAGGCGTTACTTTTACCAGTATGTGAAAAACAATGAGAGTAAGCCTTACAGTATTTTTATTGTTGATATTGATCATTTTAAATCAATTAACGATGAGTTTGGGCATGATATCGGTGATCATGTTTTAAAAGAATTGGCTGTTCTATTTGCGAGTGAGTTTAAGGGCGATGCTATTTTTGCTCGTATCGGTGGCGAAGAATTTGCCATTTATTACCCAAGTACGTGTATGGCAGATATCACAGCAATCACACAGCGCTTGCTAACTCTTGCAAGTACTGTTGATGTTGCTGCAACTCGTAAGTTAAGTGTTAGTATTGGTGGTTCAATAAAGCAAGCTGATGATTCGTTGATAGAGGTTATGAAGCGTGCAGATCAAGCGTTATATAAAGCTAAAAATAGTGGCCGAGGACGTTTTGAAATAACATAACACCTGTTGTTTTAGTAATAAAAATACCTTCCAATATGTACAGAGTTAAAGGCCAATTTTACATTTGATGGCCTCACTCCTCGTTTTTTAATAATTCACTTATACTAAAACCCTTTTATATTTAGCAGGTTAAGCTTTGTTTTTTGTTTGGCACTTAGATTGCAAAGAGTAAAGCTGTAGTGCATAAGAGTGGATTTAGTAAGGGTATTATCGAAGAGGATATTTCACATATTTCACCATGTATTTACTCGCTTTTACATAGAATTAAATTATCTATTTTTGGGTGCACAAGGAGTTAGGATGTCTGTTGGGAAAAGTATAAAACAAAAAACTCGTCAATTTATTGATTCTAAGCATATGCTCAGCGGGATCACGGTTGCGTCATTTTTAGAATCAACTATCGTGCCTATCCCATTAGAAGCGGTAATGGTTCCTTTAATGCAAGCTAGGCGTGAAAAGCTTTGGCTAATTGCCCTAATGGCTACTATTGGCTGTATTTTTGGGGCCTTAGTAGGTTATGCCCTAGGCTATTATTTGTTTGATATGGTAGGGGATTGGGTTATAAATAGCTTTTCAAGCCCCGAGCAATTTGAACAGGTTAAGCAAAAAATGCAAGCGCAAGGTTTTTGGTTTGTAATGACTTTGGGTATTGTGCCAATTCCATTTCAGATTGCTATGTTGGCAGCGGGCGCTACTAAATACTCTTTGCTGCTGTTTTTAATTGCGACCACTATTGCGCGCTCTATTCGTTATTTTGGTCTCGCGCTGGTGGTATATTTTGCAGGCGATCAGGCTGAGCGAATTATCAAAAAACACAAAGCTAAAGCGTTAGTTGCAACTTCAATTATAGTACTGTTAGCGTGGTGGATGAGTACGTTATTTTAATCATTTGGTTGCACTGATAACTTCATCTTTTATTTAGCGTAGTGTTAGGGCGTGTTGACCTTTCGTGATTAATTTTTCAGCAGTCTATTTGGTATTTAGGCAAGGCAGCGCCTATGCAGTGTGGTTGTTCCCCATAAGTAGGCGATAACGCAGTATAAATGCCAAACATGCGCTGCCCAAAGGGTTCTTCCTAGGGGCGATTAACTCTTTGTTGCCTACACGGATGTAGGTAAGGGGCGTGAGCAGGACGTGTAAGCTTTGCTCGATTTTTACTTATTCTCACATGGATGTGAGTCAGTAGAATAACGCAGGAGCAGT
The DNA here is from genome assembly GCF_001653135.1 of Pseudoalteromonas neustonica. GTDB lineage: Bacteria > Pseudomonadota > Gammaproteobacteria > Enterobacterales > Alteromonadaceae > Pseudoalteromonas > Pseudoalteromonas neustonica. Next base: position 257,626 of record NZ_BDDS01000006.1, on the reverse strand, counting down.
TATCGAGCCCACTCGATTCCAAACCTCGCGCCGCGATTAAATCGCCCCTAGGTTGAACAAATTTCAATCCTCAAAGGTCAACACGCCCTAGGGTGACGCTGCGTTGCCAAATCGCTGTAAATGCTTTACTGAATAAATATAGAAATAATAGCGGTATCAGTAGTAATTTTAATATCAAGAGTGAAAGCAAGTTTAAAAAATCTGTAAATAAACTTTCCATTGATGCCACCATATTAGTAATGCCGTTACTAACCGTATTTACAACGCGACTCACTATATTACCAGTATTTCCCGTTAGTTGGTCGTTAAGCCCAATAAGTTGTTTTTTAAGTTGGCTTTTTTGTAAGTACAGCGCGGCTAATTGATTGTTGATAGCAGCCTGCTTTTGTTTAAGGGCTTGTTGTTTTGCAATTAATGGTTTGGCAGATTCAAGCTCTGTAAGGGTTATTTTTTCTGTGAGTGAGCGTGCACCTTGGATTATATTTATCTGTTGAGTTAGTTTATCTAGGCGTTGTTGATTGTTTATTATAACGGTATTTAACTGTAATTCTTGGGTGTTAATTATTTCTATTTCATCAAAAATAGTTTGTTTTTGGCTGTTTATTTTAGCCGTCACTTGCGATGATAGCTGTGATGTTGCATTTGCTTGGGTATTTAAAGTGTCTACTTTTCCTTCGATATATTGATTTTTATTATCAATCTCTTCATCTAAAAATGCATGACTCATTAGCCCAGTGCTCAGTACAACCAAGGGAATTAAAAACCTGATTAACACCAAGCTTGCCAGTAACCGTCCTTTTAGTTGCTTTAAATAACCACCATAGTCACAAATGACATACGCGACGGCGCTTAGTGTAAATAAGCCACTAAAAAACACACCCGATGACATAGTGAACAGTATGCGTTGAATAAAGAGTGAGCCAATAGCCATACGCATTGCATCAGCAATGTATTCGGCTAAATCATTTACAGGATCAAGTAGTTGCGCGGGTTGAATACTTGCGATACCGATCCCAACCTCAGCAGATTGTAATAACGAGATAATGGCGTTTACGCTACGTGCTGATGCATACACGATAGATGACTGTAGTAGGGCTTGGTCAATAAACGTCATAATATAATCGTTAAAATGGGGTAACCAGCAAAGAATAACGAGGATAACAAGAGCAAGGTATTTAGCTGCGTTCACTGAGTTACTTTGCATTTGTTATCCTTTTAAGTTGAGATTTAAATTAACTACCCAGCTCATTTTTGTTGATAGTAATAACCCGTTGCGGGAATGGAATTTCAATGTCTGCGTTTTGAATTACTTTATATACGCCTCCATTGACAGCCAATTTGGTTTCAATAATTTTAGTTGTTGGTACCCAATAGCGATAACTAATAGTAACGCCGCTGTCTGCAAAGCGCTCAATGCCGACCTGTGAATGAGGGTCATCAGCAACTAATTCATGATTTTTTAATACCCCTTCAATGAGTTCAATTGCTTGTTCAGCACTGGCGTTATAAGCGATGTCTATTTCGCCCTTAACAAGAGAGTAATTAAACGAGTTATGCAGGATTTCACCGACGATATGCTTATTTGGAATGGTAATTTCGACTTTCTCTTCGTTGATAAGAACAGTATGTCCCAGCTCAATCGTTTTAACTTGGCCACTGACGTTTTTAACTTCAATGGTATCGCCTACTATAAACGGACGAGTGGCAATAATCGCCAAACCTGCGCCATAGTTAGACAACATCCCTTGTAGTGCTAAGCCTGCACCAAGGGACGCGGCACCAATAGCAGCTACAAATGGTGTAACGCTTATGCCTATTTTGCCCAATGCGATAATAATAAACATGATGACCAGCAGTACTTTTACGACATTACTGACAAAGTTAGTAAGCGTGATATCCATATTATTGCGCGCCATGAGTGCGGCAACCATTTTAGATATTTTTTGCGCAACCCATAAACCAAAAATTAAGATCAATACTGCGCCGACTAGCTGCATGCTGTACTTAACGAGGTACTCGCTGATCATGGTGTAATATTTTTCGACTTGTTGTATTTCTGTACTGATCATTACGTGCTCATTAAAAATTAAACGCTCTATTGTTGCTTATCATAGCAGAGCTTTGCTTAAAAAAGGATAAAGTAGAGGGACGATTAACGCAGTTACCAGCGCGCTTAATGCCATGGCAACTGATGCAAAAGCACCAATGCTCGTATTTTCATTTAATGCAGCGGCGGTGCCAATAGCATGGCATGCAGTGCCTATAGCAACACCTTGTGCTTGGTGGTTATAAATCCCCAAAATGCGAAAAAGCATAAAGCCAAATAGCGCTCCCAGCAGGCCAATAAAAATAACCATCGCTGCGGCTAGGGATGCAATGCCGCCGAGCGAATCGGTAATTAGCAAAGTAATAGGCGTTGTTACAGACAGTGCTGCTACAGACGCAGCTAGGTGCACAGGAACATCAAATAAAGCGCTCAATAATGTCGCTACAACGGTTGCATTAATAACGCCAAAAGTACAGCTAAGTAAAATTAATAAAGCGTTTTTTCTGATATGGATAAATTGCTGATAAAGAGGCAGTGCTAGTGCAACAATGGCCGGCTCTAATAGCCAACTGAGTAATTGACTGTGCTGATAAAAGCGCGTGTAAGATAAATCTGCTGCAACAAGGATAACCGCGAAAATAGTAATGGCTAAAAATACGGGGTTACTTATTGCCTTTAATAAAGGTGATTGAATTCGAGAATTCAACTTTCTCAGTAATATAAAGAGCGTAATTATAATTGGAATGCTCAACCACCACATATTACTCATTATGATCCCGTCCTTTGAATAGGGCAATCACATAACTGATCAGAATTAAGCTACTCAGGGGAACAAAAATCAGTGTGGCTGTTAAAAACTGCCAATGCTGTCTAATTAAGCCTAAGTGTTCAATAAATCCGACACCGGCGGGGATGAAAAACAGGGGCATAAAATTTAAAAGAGGTGAAGCGCAGGGAAGTAATTGTTGCTCTTTCACTAAGCCACATAGTAGCAGCGACAGTAATATAAGCATCCCAAGTAATGGCGCAGGAAAACCCCCTCCAATCAAGTGCATTATTGTTTTTGCCGCAGCTAAACTACCAATGATCAATGCGCTACTAATCAAATAGCGTAGTACAGGGTAAGATAATACTTGGGTCGTTTTCATCATTGCTTATTTTATTTAATTAATGAGTAAACTTGAACATGTTTAGCCTAAAAAAACTATGCGACTTATAGACTACCAGTGTTTAGGGTTTTGATATTTTATCGTGTCGTTACCTTTTGCTTTGGCAATCGCTTTTTTGGTATTTGGATTGATAATTAACCTGATTTGGCTAAAGGTTTCTTTTGCTAAAATGCGACGTTTTGGCGTGTGATAACTTTGTTGTGTGACTCGCTTTATAGCTGCAAGGGCATCGGGGGAGCGCTCGAGTAAAGTTGTAATCATACTTTGGCAGGCATCATGTGGGTTGTCACTGAGTAGAGTGACCAAGCCAATCTCGTGTGCTTTGTATGCACTTATTGGTTCGGCATGACTTGCTAGCCATTGCGCGTCATCACGCTTTAATAAACTAGGTAAAATGACATTAGCACCCATATCGGGGCAAAGTCCCCAGCGTGCTTCCATTATTGCTAACTGTGTATCCGGATGAGCAATTCTATAATCAGCGCCTAACGCTATTTGTAATCCCCCTCCAAAGCAGTTTCCTTGTATAACTGCAAATACAGGGACACTTAGAGACTGCCATCCAAGCACAACTTGTTGAGCTAAGTTACAGTTACCAGGCAGCCATTTAAAGAGCAATTTAAACATATCTATTGGGGATTTCATTACACTTGCTACATCAAGCCCTGAACAAAAGTGTTCACCACTGCCTTGAATAATAACAGCGCGAATCGACTTGTTTTTTTTAAGCTGCTTTATGACTTTAGCCAGTTGTTTGAACATGATGAAATTAAGCGCATTTTGTTTCTCTGCTCGAAATAGTGTGACGTACGCAACTGTGTTTTTTATTTCTAATGTAATCATGCCAACTCCTCTGACCTGTTGATTTTTAGCTTACGAGTTAATCGATTACATGTAAAGCGTCACTCTTTAATTGAACAAAAATTTACAGCAGCGACACAAATGTAAAACCAATGTACAAAAAATTACAAAGTGGTGTATATTTTATTTGAACTTACCACAAAACCTATCGTCAATACTTGCCCTAAACGTACGTTGCGTTTTGCACAATTAGATAATAACCAAATGGTAATGCATTTCATTACCTGCCAAGGAGAAAGCTATGCTGAAACGGTTTACGCCTAATATTTTAGGTACTTACCTGTCATTAACCATTAAATGTATGATTGGTGGTGCATTATTTGCATCAACAGCAGGCTGCTCTGATGACTCGGCTACTAAACAAGTTGCTCCGCCTCCGGCCGTTTCGGTATTTAAGGTTATAACGCAAGATGTTGGAAATTATCGAGAGTTTGTTGCGAGGACTGAGGCGCATCAGGAAGTTAAAATACGTGCGAGGGTTGAAGGTGAGCTGATTGAACGCCACTTTGATGAAGGATCCTATGTAGAAAAAGGGCAGTTATTACTGAAGATTGATCCAAGTGAGTATCAATCTTCAGTAGCAGGAATTGAGGCTGATTTAAAAAGCAAAATTGCTGGCGCAGATGGTGCAAAGCGAGACCTAACTCGAGGCAAAGAAGTCGCCTCTCAAGGGTTTATTTCGCAATCTGATTTAGATAAGTTAACAACAAAGTACGATCAAGCAGCTGCAGCGGTTAAATCGGCACAAGCCAATCTTGAAAAAGCTAAATTGAATTTAAGTTACACACAAATTAAAGCGCCATTTGCAGGGCGTATTGGTAAAGTAAACTATGATGTAGGTAACTTAGTTGGACCAACATCAAACGAGTTAGCTCAGCTTACTGATGTTGACCCTATTTACGTTAATTTTCAGGTAGAAGAGTCTGACTATATAAGTTACCGCCAAAAGCACCAAGGTAGTGAAGGCAACCCACAAAATGTACCAATCGATTTATCTCTGCGTTTACCTAATAACTCAAACCTAGCATCAAAAGGGCAACTTGATTTCGCTGATACTAAAGTTGATCGCAGTACGGGGACGGTAGAACTACGAGCAACGTTTGCTAATCCTAATAATATAGTTATGCCGGGTTTATTTGTAACCTTGATTTTAGAAAGTAAAGATAAGCAAAAGCAGGCACTAATACCGCAGGCTGCAGTTCAAGAAAACCAACAAGGCAAATTTGTACTCGTCGTTGGGGATGATAAAAAAGTAGCCACTCGTATTGTGCAATTAGGTCGTCGTATTAATGCAATGTGGGTTGTTGAGTCTGGCCTTGAGCAAGGCGAGCAAGTGATTGTCGAAGGTTTGCAAAAAGTGCGCCAAGGGGTGGAAGTTAAGCCAGTCGAGAAAAAGGTTGATCACACCACGGGTACTATTTCTAATTTAACTAATGCCGCGGGCTAAAAGGAGCGTTCATGATCAGTAAAACGTTTATCGCGCGGCCTAAATTTGCCTTAGTGATTTCGATTGTTATCACCCTTGCAGGTTTGATTTCAATGGGATTACTACCGGTGAATATGTACCCGGAGATAACCCCGCCGCAAGTACAAATTACCGCGGTCTACCCTGGTGCAAGTGCACAGATAGTCGAGGAATCTGTGATCAGACCCATTGAAGAACAAATCAATGGTGTTGAAGATATGATGTACATTGAATCGAGCTCAACGAATAATGGCATTGGCAGCATAACTGTATATTTTAAAGTTGGTACAGACACTGATATTGCACAGGTCAACGTGCAAAATAGGGTGGCGCTTGCTGAGCCTGGCTTACCTGCAGAGGTAAAGCGTCAGGGGGTATCAGTTAAGAAAAAATCAAGTGCAATGCTACTGGGGATTAACCTCTTCTCTAGCAAAGATAATATTGATGATATATTTTTGAGTAACTATGCAACCAATTATTTAACCGAATCACTTGGGCGTATACCTGGTGTTGCGTCAGCAGAAGTTATGGGCGAAAGGACCTATTCGATGCGCTTGTGGTTGCGCCCAGATAAAATGGCTGCACTTGGGCTAACAATCGCTGAGGTACAGGCTGCTTTACAAGAGCAAAATACCATTGTAGCAGCCGGTAAATTAGGCGCAGCGCCAAGCTTACCAAGCCAGCAATTTGAATATTCGATTCAAGCTCGAGGGCGCTTAAAAACCCCCGAAGAGTTTGGCCAAACTATTCTTCGCTCAAACCAAGATGGCAATTTCGTCCGTCTTAGTGATATTGCACGTATTGAACTGGGCTCTGCTGATTACAGCGTAATAGCTAAGTTAAACCAGCAAGATACGGCTTTCATTGTTATTTACCAATTAACAGATGCTAACGCAACGCAGGTAGCAAGCGATGTAAAAGCTAAAATGGCAGAACTTGCAAAGCAACTCCCTGACGGTGTTGAATATTCTATACCGTATGATACAACTGAGTTCATTAACCGATCGATTGATGAAGTTGTTGTAACATTATTTCAAGCCGTTGGTTTAGTCGTGTTAGTGGTGTTTTTATTTTTACAAAATTGGCGAGCTACACTTATTCCTACTATCGCTATTCCTGTTTCTTTAGTGGGAACCTTTGCTTTTATGATGGCAATGGGGTATTCAATTAACTTAATTACCTTGTTTGGTTTAGTGCTTGCGATAGGTATTGTGGTTGATGATGCGATTATTGTTATTGAAAACGTTGAGCGTATCCTCAAAGAAGAAAAACTACCCATTAAAGAAGCCGTAACGAAAGCCATGGAACAAGTGACAGGGCCGATTATAGCTACCACCTTAGTGTTACTTGCGGTATTTGTGCCTGTAGGTTTTATGCCAGGTATTACTGGGGAACTTTATAAACAATTCTCTGTTACTATTTCGTTTGCAGTGCTTATATCATCTGTCAATGCGCTTACTTTAAGCCCTGCATTATGTGCGTTATTACTAAATGAAAAAGTAATGACGCCGATAAAATGGTTAGCGCCCGTTGATAGAAGTATTACTAAATCTACTACCGTCTATTCTAAAATCATACACTTTATTTTGAAACGTTCGGCACGAATGGCTATTTTTGCATTGGTTATTTTTGTGGCCGCTGGATGGTTGGCCAAAAGTGTCCCGACAGGGTTTATTCCAGCAGAAGATCAAGGCTTTGTATTTGTTGATGTGCAATTACCTGATGCAGCTGCAAGTGGACGCACAGAAAAAGTGATGCATAAAATAGCCGAAATAGTTAAAAATGAACCCGCAGCGACTGATTTTATAGCCGTATCAGGGTTTTCATTAATTGGTGGTGCAGGTTCAAATAATGCGTTAGGTATTGTGATTTTAAAAGATTGGGAAGAACGTACCAGCCCTGAATTAGGCTTAAAGTCTGTTATAGGTCGTTTGATGGGGCAAATGTGGGCAATGCCAGATGCGCAAGTGATGGTCTTTAATCCGCCTCCTATTCCCGGTTTGGGAAGCAGCTCTGGTTTTGAGTTTCGCTTACAAGATAGTGAGGGGCGTGATCCAACGCAGCTGGCCCAAGTTCTTAACGGCTTAGTGTATGAGGCAAATCAGCATCCTAACCTCAGCAATGTTTACAGTACCTTCAGAGCAAATGTTCCGCAGTACTTTTTAGAGGTTGATCGTAACAAAGCCAAAGCTCAAGGTGTTGCTTTGAGTGATATATTTTTAACGCTACAAGCGCAACTGGGCTCGTTATATATCAATGACTTTAATCAGTTTAGCCGTACTTATAAAGTGATTATGCAGGCTGAGAGTGAGTTCCGTAAAAATCCCACTGACTTACAATATTACTTTGTTCGTAACGATAAAGGGGATATGGTTCCACTGACTACACTCGCTAAATTAGAGCCGATCCTTGGGCCTACGACTTTAAACCACTTTAACCTATACCGTAGTGCTAATATTAGTGGCCAAGCCGCGGCAGGGTTTTCAAGTGGTGATGCAATTGCAGCTATGCAAGAGTTGGCTTCGCAGTTACCTAATGGCTATGTGTTTGAATGGGCGGGGCAGTCTAAGCAAGAGATTGAAGCGGGTAATATGGCACCTATCCTATTTGGTCTAGCGGTTATATTTGTTTACCTATTTTTAGTTGCGCAATATGAAAGTTGGACAATTCCATTTTCAGTCATTGCAGCGATCCCATTGGCAATGTTTGGTGCTATGTTGGCGTTGTATGTATTAGGTATGGAAAATAACATTTACGCGCAGGTTGGTTTAGTGTTGTTAATAGGGATGTCGACCAAAACCGCAATTTTAATTGTTGAATTTGCGATGGAGGAGCGTGCTGCTGGTAAGAGTATATTTGACGCTGCATTGAGCGCGGCAAGCATGCGTTTTCGAGCAGTATTAATGACAGCTCTTTCGTTTGTCTTAGGCGTGTTACCTTTAGTCTTTGCAACAGGTGCAGGGGCTGGAAGCCGAGTCTCATTGGGTGTTACTGTATTGGCAGGTATGCTAGCCGCAACTATTTTTGGCACTTTGCTAGTTCCATTATTTTATAGTTTGGTGCAATCAATGCGTGAAAAAATAAAAGGTACTGTATCGACTCAAGAGTGAAGTAAGGGTCGTGTAAAAAAAGTCAGGGAAACCTGACTTTTTTTTGTCAAAAATTTGCTGAGGTTTGATACTATACTTGGTAATTGCATCTTGAAAGGTTTATGGCGATGACAGGGCCCCGTTTATACAGTGAAGAAGAAGTAACGCACCAAGCTTATGATATCTTTTTAGAATTAGCACCAGATAACCTTACGGAGCAGGATGTTGAAGATTTTAATCAACATCGCGAAGAGCTTGGCTTTATTGAAGAAGGTGAGCCAGATGACCAATGGCATGATTTTGTGGCACTTGAAATTGAACCAGAATTATTTGTTCAAGTACTCGTCGGTCTTGAGTTTGATAATCAAGATATTTTATTTGCTAAAATTTTGATAAGTCGCGATAAAGATGCACCGTTTTGCCATATTTTATGGAAAGAAAGCGAATAATTTAGATGCCATATCTCCGTTATAAAGTACTTATGTTAAGCAATCATACAAAGATTTGTCAGTGATTAGGCTATTTCTGCTATTGAGCTTGATATTGAGCTTTAAAATCTGGGCGGTTGACCCATTTGAAGACTTTCATGAATATGGGCAACTTTCAGATGAAGAGATCCATAAAATTCATCAAGGTGAGTTACTCTACGGTGATATTGAATTTGGCTTTATTGTTAGTCGGGGCAATACTAATTCGACGAGCTTTAAGTTCAAGGGCAACTTATATCAAGATTTTGATAGTTGGCGTAATCAATTTAAAATAGATACGTTATATAAGCGAGACAAAAATGAGGCTACCGGCGATGACGAAGTCTCGGCCAACAGAGTGTTCATATCAGCGCAAGGAAACTATAAAGTTGGTGTGAAAAACGCTTCTTTCTTTATATATGGGGATTACGAAGAAGATAAATTTAGTGGCTTGGACTTTAAAAGTACGTTAGCCACAGGTTATGGAAATAGGCTATATGAAGGGGTTAAAAATCAAGTTGATTTTGATATCGGCCCTGGCTTATATCGCTCTGTTGCAGTAGGTGAAGCGGATGATGATAGTACTAAAACGGGCTATTTGTTGCGTTTGGCGCTGCAATGGGAGCGTACTGTTTCAAAGCGCACGCGCTTTAATCAAGATGTTAGTATTGAACAATCGCTTTCGGGGCTGAATTCGCGATTGAAATCAGAAACTTCATTGATCAGCCAAGTTATGGGGGCGGTGTCGTTAAAGTTTGCTTATTTATATCGTTATAACTCCAAGCCGGAAAATGACAAACTAAAGTTTGATTCGGAGCTAAGTGCGACATTCGTTTATAGTTTTTAATATTTATTAGAGAGTGTTATGTATCAACATAAACAATTTGCACTGTTCATTTTTGTTATATTGAGTTGGATTGCCAGTTTTGTAGGTTTAGCGTGGTATTTAATTGGTGCGGATATGCCGTTAATGGTATTTGCAGCAATTTTAGTGCTGGTGGCATTTTTCTTTCATGGTTTAACTATTAAAGTTGATGACACTCAAATCAGTTGGGGTTTTGGCCCCGGTGTATTTGGCGATAAGTTACAATTGACAGATATAGTCGAAGCTAAAGCGGTAGAAAACTCATATAGACACGGTATTGGTTTACGTATTACGCATGATGGTTGGGTGTATACTGTGTCAGGGTTTAGTGCAGTACAGCTAGTTTTAAAAGATGGTAGTCAGTATCGGTTAGGAACTAATGATCAAGATGGTTTACTTGCTGCTTTAGCCGATAAAATTAGTAAGCCTGAGTAGCCCTAAATATCGTAAAATTAACAAATAAAAAGCGCATTAGCGCTTTTTATTTATTAGGGGAAATTGATTAATGGTCGTGACCACAACCACCTTCAACATGTACATGACCATGGGCTAGTTCGTCGGCCGTGGCATCACGCACTTCAAGAATTTCTACATCAAAGTTTAATGTGATCCCTGCAAGAGGGTTGTTACCATCAACAATAACTTCGTCTTCTTGAATATCAATGATCATGACTGATTGATCACCATCATCGGTAGAAGCACGAAATTGCATACCTACTTCAATTTCCATATCTTCAAACATTGATTTAGGTACTGCTTGCATGAGTTCATCATGGCGTTCACCGTAACCGTTTTCAGGTTCAACAGTAACACTCAAAGTGTCACCAGCTTCTTTACCTATAAGTGCGTCTTCTAGGCCTTGAATTAAGTAACCTGTACCAACGATAAAAATGAGTGGCTCACCATCAAATGAGTTATCGATAGAGTTTTTGTCATTATCCATAACAGAATAATGCATTTTTACCACTTTATTTGTTGCAACGATCATAGTTACTCCTATTTATTCGTCGTCAAGAGAGTAGGGTAGAGGAAGAATTGATAGCTCTACCGCCGGGGCATGTTTTGCACGCAGTAACTGACTAGGTTCACTGTCGTTTGGCAACACTACAAGGCCAAATAAGGTTTTACTTTGCGGGTTGTAAGCTTGGCTTATTAATTTACCCGCGCGGCGCCAGTTTTCACCCATTTGAGTTTCTAGTTCCGGCTCTGCCAATTCTCCGTCACTATGTCCTGACACTATATACATTGCGCGTTTATTCTTACCAAGGTATTTCATTCGCGCTACAGTTTCTTGGCCGGTATAACACCCTTTACGAAAGCTAATTCCGCCAATAGCTTGTAGGTTAACCATTTGCGGGACATATTCACCAAGGGCCAACTCATTGAGTTCAGGTTCACCAGCTAAAATAGCGTGTTGTTGCCACAAAGCATCGTTTTCAAGCGCGATAACGTCATCAGGAAGAGAAAAGTCAGCATTAACCATTAATAAGATACGGTTGTCTGCTAGTTTTATGGCTTTACCATAACTAAAATCACACGCGTTATCCTGCCCATTAAAATGGATATCGAGGCTTTTTAGGGCTGCGGTTACGTCTTCACCAATTAAACCGATTAATTTTTCTGTTGCTGCTAGGAGCTCAACGTTTGAAAATACCGCATATTTTTTCAATTCAGCTAGTGATTGGGTGATTTCAACTTCAGAGGCCGCTAAATAGTAGCTATCTTGGTAGGCAAATAATTTCGCGACGCTCCATAGTTTACCTTTGGCATTACAATGCCCAGTCCATAAATAGTTATTTTGGCTTAGCTTATTGATATCTTGAGTAATTTGACCATGAAGGTAGGCGAGTTTATCAACACCACTAATGCGGATCAGCTGATGTGACAAAGGGCATGCATATACTGTTGACATAAAAACCTGCGTTACAAAAAATATAGAGGCTCATAATACCGTAGTTAGCGCTGAGGGTATAGATGCATAAATTGCTGTTTATTCAGGTGCAATTTGTTAAACTGCAAGGTAACTAAGTACGAGGTAAAAAATGACTGAAATTCACAATAAAGCGCGTATCCGTTGGGCTTGTCGCCGCGGCATGTTAGAACTCGATGTGTTGTTTATGCCGTTTGTCGATGAGGCATTTGATTCATTATCTGTGCAGCAGCAAGCTGTACTACAGCGTTTATTAGAAGCTGATGATCCCGATTTATTTGCGTGGTTTATGGGCCATCAAGAATGTAAAGACCCAGAACTGAAGCAAATGGTACAACTTATTTTAGACCGGGTTCGTGTATAGATTCACGGTTGCAAGAAATAAAGCAGACCACAAACCCTTTGTGGTCTTATTTGGTTTGTTCGCCTGTTGTTTTAGTCTTTTTTTAACCACCCTTACAGTTCAACTACTTACTTTGGCTATGGCTTTTATTAGTGGCCGTTGGTGTTGGCTGCAATTTAAAGCTGTGCATAGTGATGAGGGGGTTGTGATTTTATCATCGTCAAATATCTGCTTTGAAAGTAAAACAGTAAAAATCAACGGTAATCTCAGTTGTAAAAGCCGAGTGTATCCAAAGAGTGTGTGGTTACATATAGAATCATTGGCTCAATCTCGCTGGTTAATTGTTAATGCCAGGAGTGTTGAGCCGCAAAACTTCATTCGCCTTAAACGTGCTATTTTGGCAGCTCGAACTGAGTCGGCGGGGTTAAAATAGTTGGGGTTGGGTTATCATTTAACTGTGGGTAGTCAATGGTGTAATGAAGGCCTCTGCTTTCTTTTCGCTCCATAGCACTTCGAATAATAAGCTCAGCAACTTGGACTAGGTTACGTAGCTCTAATAAGTTATTAGTAACGCGGAAGTTTGCATAATAATCACGAATTTCTTGTTGTAGTAGTTCAACACGGTGTAAAGCGCGCTCCAAGCGCTTAGTTGAACGTACTATGCCAACATAATCCCACATAAATAGACGTAACTCATGCCAATTATGCGTGATCACCACTTCTTCATCTGAATTAGTAACACGACTTTCATCCCATACAGGTAAGGTTTTTAATGCCGGGCTGTGCTGTATTTTAGCTAAAATGTCTTTTGCTGCGGCATGGGCAAACACAATGCATTCTAACAATGAATTACTCGCCATACGGTTAGCGCCATGTAGGCCTGTGTAAGCGACTTCGCCAATTGCGTAAAGATTATCTAGATCGGTTTTACCGTTAAAATCAGTCATTACGCCACCACAAGTGTAATGAGCTGCCGGTACTACTGGGATCGGGTCTTTAGTAATATCAAGACCCACACTCAAGCACTTTGCGTAAATAGTAGGAAAGTGCTCAATAATAAAGTCTTTATCTTTGTGGCTGATATCCAAATATACGCAATTTGCACCTAAGCGCTTCATTTCGAAATCGATAGCGCGAGCAACAATATCTCTTGGTGCTAATTCTTCACGAGTATCAAAGTCTTTCATAAATCGGGTGCCATCAGGGCGTTTTAAGTAAGCGCCTTCACCACGCATGGCTTCTGTTATAAGAAAATTCTGTAACTCTGGGTGATATAGGCTAGTTGGGTGGAATTGGTTAAATTCCATATTGGCAACGCGACACCCCGCACGCCATGCCATTGCAATACCGTCACCGCTAGATACGTCAGGGTTTGATGTATAGAGGTAGACTTTACTGGCTCCACCGGTAGCTAAAGCCACGAATTTAGCTGAAATCGTTTCGACTTTTTTTGCCGCGCGGTTCCACATATACACGCCGTGAATATGTTGGCCGGTTTGGCCTAGTTTTTTATCACCAATCAAATCAATTGCATTATATTGTTCAAGCAATGTTATTCTAGGGTGTGCTTGCACTTGGCTTATCAGGGTCGTTTGTACAGCGCGACCAGTTGCGTCTGCAGCATGAAGAATACGCCGGTGACTGTGGCCGCCTTCACGCGTTAAGTGAAAACGTTCTTTGCCTTTGCTGTCAAATTCCATATCAAAGGGGACGCCTTGCTCAATAAGCCATTGTAAGCAATCAGGGGCATTGCTTGCAGTGTAATGAACAGCTTCTCTGTCGCATAAACCACCACCGGCATCTAAAGTGTCTTGCACATGCGATTCTATACTGTCATTTTTTTTATCAAAAACAGCAGCAATTCCGCCTTGGGCATAGAGTGTGGAACCTTCGGTTAGTTCACCTTTACTAATTACGGTGACTTTACAGTGGTTGGCTAAAGACAGAGCTAATGAGAGGCCAGCTGCGCCACTGCCTATAATCGCGACATCCGTAATGTGGTGTTTATTTTGGTTCATGTCCGTGGTCTTTGCGGTTACAATGCTCAGATACTAATTTATGCAATTGGTACGAGCAATCAATATTATTATGATAGGCGTATATGTATCATATTTGGCGCGACACTATTAGTGATTTTCAGCTTTTGCCAACTTATTTACGGCTATTTTATAAAATAATAATATTAAACAGAACTTTTTGTTCATAGCGTAGTCAGAGTATTTGTGAACAATGGCTAAGATATGAATAACAAGCAATAATTAGATATAGGAGTACCGGCTCGAATGAGCGAGCAGGATTTGGATTTAGCGCTAGTAAAAAGGGTCCAGCAAGGCGATAAAAATGCCTTCAATCTTTTAGTAAAGAAGTATCAGAATAAAATCGCTGGTTTGATTTCACGTTACGTATCAAATCAAGGTGATATTGCTGATGTAGCACAAGAGGCGTTTATTAAAGCGTATCGTGCTCTTCCTAACTTTAGAGGGGACAGTGCCTTTTATACTTGGTTATACCGTATCGCCGTTAATTGTGCTAAAAATTACTTAGTGGCTCAGGGTCGCAAACCGCCAGCAAATGATATAGATGCTGACGATGCCGAATTTTACGATGGCGCAGATGCAATGCGTTCAAATGCATCCCCTGAAAACTTGTTATTAAGCGAAGAAGTTCGCGCAGTTATTTTTAGCACCATTGATAGTTTGCCTGAAGATCTTAAAACCGCAATCACCCTACGAGAAATCGAAGGGATGAGCTATGAAGAAATAGCAGTGGTGATGGATTGCCCAGTCGGGACGGTGCGTTCGCGTATTTTCCGTGCCCGTGAAGCAATTGATAACAAATTAAACCCATTAATAGGCGAGTCTTAATATGACAAAAGCAGACGTTAACAAGTTGGATAATCAACATCTATCCGCATTACTTGACGGCGAACAACCACTAGAGAATCAAGTGTTAGCATCTGATGATGCTGCTACTTTTGGTCGTTACGCATTGATTGGTGATGCTATGCGTGCTGAGTCAGATAATGCCTTCGTTATAGATATCAGTGATAGCGTTGCAAAAGCACTAGAAAGTGAACCTGTGTATGCTGACTTTAGTCAAAAACAGGCACAGCCTACACCTCTAGTGGCAAACGGCACCGCTAATGTAGTGGCATTTAACTGGCGTAAACCAATTTCACAGTTGGCTATTGCAGCCAGTGTGGCAATGTTTGCGATTGTTGGTGTTCAGACTTTGCCACAAGGTGAAAATTCATCGGCGAATGAAATTCCAATGCTACAAACAACACCTTTAACGGGTGTTGCGTCTCCAGTGAGTTATTCATCAGAACCAGCGCTTGAAAATGCAGAGCAAGGTTTACGTGAGTTACAGCAGCAGCGCATAGGCGCTTTAGTTCTTGAGCATCAACGCCAAGCACGAGTTGCATATTCATTAGAAA
The DNA here is from genome assembly GCF_001653135.1 of Pseudoalteromonas neustonica. Taxonomy (GTDB): domain Bacteria; phylum Pseudomonadota; class Gammaproteobacteria; order Enterobacterales; family Alteromonadaceae; genus Pseudoalteromonas; species Pseudoalteromonas neustonica. The sequence goes on along the minus strand of NZ_BDDS01000006.1, from coordinate 241,954 downwards.
AAGCCCACACTAAGGCGCAAGCCGAAGAGGAAAAAAACTAATTTAATGAAAGTTCTTACTTTTATTTTGTCGTTGGTATTAATGGCTCCAGCCTTTGCTGACGACGAAAACCCCGCTAAAGAGCTACTGCTCCAGATGGCTGATGCCGTCCACAACCGCAACTTTGATGCCTCTTTTGTTGTCGTCAAAGGTAAAGCGATGGAACCCTATCGTTGGTTACATGCAAAACAAGGTGACACCGAACTTGAGCATTTAAGCTTACTTAATGGTGCTGGCCTAGAAATGGTTAGAATTAATAACCAAGTAACTTATTTTGAGCCTCAATCTGCGCCTTATTCAATTGCTACAGACTCTATTGCAGGTCCGATTCCAGAAGTTCTATTCAAAAATATTGAACGATTAAGTTTGCACTATGATTTTGTTTTAGGGGGTAAAGGACGTATTGCTGGACGTGCTGCTCAATTAGTTCGTATTGAATCAAAAGATGAATATAAGTATAATTATTGGCTCTGGCTAGATGCAGAATCATCCTTGTTGCTTAAATCTGCGTATGTTAATCACGCCGGTGAAATGCTAGAGCAGCTTCAATTAACACATATTAGTGTGACCGAAGAGCCTGCGCCACTGTTATTGGAAATGCTTAATCGTCAATTCCCAACGTCATTACCGGCCGTTGAAGTTTCTAATAAAGAGTCAAAAACAGCGGGTAATAATTGGCAAATCGGTTGGTTACCTGATGGGTTTAGTTTACTTAAATCAGATCGCCATAAATTAGATTTAAACAATGAACTGACTGATTATTATCTATATTCAGATGGTTTTGTTGAAGTGTCGGTGTTTGTTCAACGACCTTTACCAGGGCGCAGGCCGAGTGGTTCTTTATCATCAGGAGCTACAACTGTTTATGTTCATAATGCTGGAAGCTTTGATGTGTCGGTGGTGGGAAATATACCAGCAATGACCGCCAAGGCAATTGCTGAGTCGGTTGCAAGACCATTGTAAATTAAAAGCAGATAATGATAGAACAAACCCTTACAGTGGTGTCAATTGATGGCGCCACTGCGCATTTAGAAGCTCAACAAAAAAAAGCTTGCGAAGGCTGTAATGGTCGCTGTGGCTCTCAAGTGTTTGGCAAACTATTTGGCACTGCTAAAAAAACTTTTCCTTACCAATTTGAAACTGTTGTTGCTGTCGGGCAAAAAGTGACACTTGCGCTAGACGATAGTCACATGGTAAAACATGCCTTTGCAGTATATATGCTGCCTTTAGTCTTGGGGTTAGTGTTTTCTCTGATCGCTGCTGAGTTTTTTTCTGCGCCAGAATGGTTACAAATAATTGCCGCTATAAGTGGTGGTTTTACTGGCTTTGCTGTAGCTAAAAGTCGAGTGAAAAGTCTCAAACATGACATCAAAGTAATAAAAATTCATCCAATTAGCCTCCCTTTAACTCAAATAGATGGTGATTGAAGCCAATTAAATGTAAAATTGCGGCTTTATACACTCAATCAATTAAAATAGAAGTTTAGAATCCAGTTTATGAAGCATATCCGTAATTTTTCGATCATCGCCCATATTGACCACGGTAAATCGACCCTTTCTGATCGTTTGATCCAAGTTTGTGGCGGTTTAACTGACCGTGAAATGCAAAAACAAGTATTGGATTCAATGGATATAGAGCGCGAACGTGGCATCACGATTAAAGCGCAAAGTGTAACCTTAAATTATAAAGCAAATGATGGTGAAACTTACCAGCTAAACTTTATCGATACACCAGGACACGTTGATTTTACTTATGAAGTATCACGTTCATTGGCTGCCTGTGAAGGTGCATTACTTGTAGTAGATGCAGGCCAAGGTGTTGAGGCGCAAACATTAGCAAATTGTTATACCGCCATAGAAATGAATTTAGAAGTTATACCAGTACTAAATAAAATCGATTTACCACAAGCAGATCCACTTCGCGTTGCTGAAGAAATTGAAGATATTATTGGTATTGATGCGCTTGATGCTGTGCAATGTAGCGCTAAAACAGGTGTTGGTATTGCTGAAGTTCTTGAAATGATTGTCAGAGATGTACCATCGCCAGAAGGTGATAAAGACGCGCCATTACAAGCATTAATTATCGACTCTTGGTTTGACCCGTATCAAGGTGTTGTATCACTTGTTCGTATTAAACACGGTGAACTACGCATCGGCGACAAAATTAAAATCATGTCGAATGAGCATATTCATACTGCAGATCAAGTTGGTGTATTTACACCAAAGCAAACAAACACCGGTATTTTAAGAACTGGCGAAGTAGGCTTTGTTATTGCTGGTATTAAGGAAATACATGGCGCGCCAGTTGGCGATACGATTACCCATCAAAAAAATGCAGCGCCTGCTCGCTTACCAGGTTTTCAAAAAATTAAACCACAAGTGTATGCGGGTATGTTCCCTATTGCGTCAGATGAATATGAATCGTTCCGTGATGCCCTGAATAAACTAAGTCTTAACGATGCGTCGTTATTCTTTGAACCAGAGAATTCTACCGCACTTGGTTTTGGTTTTCGTTGTGGCTTTTTAGGCATGCTGCACATGGAAATTATTCAAGAGCGTTTAGAACGTGAATACGATATTGATCTAATTACCACTGCGCCTACTGTAATCTATGAAATAGTAACAAAAGAAGGTACTTTTCAGATTGATAATCCGTCTGACCTTCCGGCAGTAAATGATATTCAAGAAATTCGAGAGCCAATTGTAGAAGCAAATATCCTTGTTCCTCAAGAGTACTTAGGTAATGTTATTACCCTATGTATAGAGAAACGAGGTATGCAAACTAAAATGAGTTACCACGGTAAACAAGTAGCCGTAACGTATGAGCTACCAATGGCTGAAGTAGTAATGGACTTTTTTGATAAATTAAAGTCAACCAGTCGTGGTTTTGCATCGCTTGATTACAACTTTAAGCGTTTTCAAACGTCAGACATGGTACGTGTTGATATTTTAATAAATGCTGAGCGTGTTGATGCACTTGCGATTATTGTACACAGAGACAGTGCACAATCTCGTGGTCGTCAGTTAGCTGATGCACTTAAAGAGCTTATTCCACGTCAAATGTTTGATATTGCAATTCAGGCGGCAATTGGCGCGCATGTTATTGCACGTACAACCGTTAAGCAGTTACGTAAAAATGTAATCGCCAAGTGTTACGGTGGTGACGTAAGTCGTAAGAAAAAACTGCTTAAAAAGCAAAAAGATGGTAAAAAACGTATGAAGCAAGTTGGTAATGTTGAAGTGCCACAAGAAGCGTTTTTAGCAATTCTTAAAGTTGGTAAGTAAGGCTTCGTAACCCAGTTTCGTAAGAGAAAGGATTTAATGTATGGCAGGTTATTTTTCAATATTTTTAGTGCTATTAACATTAGGCTCAGGCTTAATTTGGTTAATTGACCATCTAATGTTTGCGCCAAAAAGACAGCAACGCTTAGCTCTTGCACAAAGTTCTGCTGGCGGCGAGCTAGATGAAGAAACTGCCGCATTAATTGCGCCTGAGCCGACATTGACAGAGACTGCTAAGTCGATTTTCCCGATGATCGCAGCAATTACTATTTTTAGGTCGTTTTTATTTGAACCGTTTCAAATTCCGTCAGGTTCAATGATGCCTACCTTGTTAGTGGGTGACTTTATTTTAGTGCAAAAGTATTCTTATGGGGTGAAAGACCCTGTATGGCGTACTCAGTTAGTCGATGTTGCTGAACCTGAACGCGGTGATATAGTGGTATTTAAATATCCATTAGATGAACGTATAGATTATATTAAACGAGCTATTGGTTTGCCTGGTGATAAAATTGTTTACCGTAACAAGCGTTTATATATTCAACCAAATTGCGCAGAGGGTGAAACTCAGCAGGGCGATTTATTGTGTAATGAGTATAATAAGATTGATATGGAAATCATCAATCGTGATGAATTTAAGCAAGGCTCTATGGATTTAGTGCGTTTAAATGAAAATTTAACGACGCTAAAACATGATATTTTAATAAACCCAGAAGCGCTGGAAATGAAAGGGCGTTACTATCAACAGCCGGGTACACGTTCTGATGAATGGGTAGTACCGGCTGATCATTATTTTATGATGGGTGACAACCGCGATAACAGCCAAGATAGTCGCGTATGGGGCTTTGTGCCAAAAGAAAACTTGGTGGGTAAAGCTGTCTTTATATGGATGAGTTTTGAATTTGATAATGGCCCAGATGACATTGTACCAGGCTGGGTTCCAACTGGTGTTCGTTTTGAACGCCTAGGTAATATTCAGTAACAATGAAAAAAAATGTAACAGAGCTATATAGCAAAATAGGGTATACCTTTATTGATCAAGCATTGCTTGAGCAGGCGATGACCCATCGCAGCCATAAAGGACAACATAACGAGCGCCTAGAGTTTTTAGGTGATTCAATTTTAAGTTTTGTCATTGCAAATGCATTATATGGCAAATTCCCTAAAGCCCGAGAAGGTGACTTGAGCCGTATGCGCTCAACGCTTGTTCGTGGTCAAACGTTAGCCGAATTTGGCTTGGAGTTTGGTTTAGGTGATTACCTGCGTTTAGGTCCAGGTGAGCTTAAAAGTGGCGGCTTTCGACGTGAGTCAACTTTAGCTGATGCGGTTGAAGCCATAATCGGTGCTGTATTTTTAGATGCAGGTATAGATGTTTGTGGTGATTTAATTTTGGCTTGGTACGAACCTCGCCTTGATGCTATTTCACCAGGCTTAAACCAAAAAGACCCTAAAACGCTATTACAAGAGTATTTACAAGCTCGAAAACTACCTTTGCCAGGCTACACCGTAGTTGATACTAAAGGTCAGGCGCACAATCAAACATTCACGGTAGAATGTATAGTTGAAGGTATGGATAGCATCATCTCAGTAGGTAGTTCACGTCGTAAGGCTGAACAAAAAGCCGCTGAAAAAGCACTTAAGATACTTAAAAATGAACCTTGATACACTGATCCAGCCTCATACAGGTGAAGTTGATACGTTTTGCGGCATGGTCGCCATTGTTGGTCGACCAAACGTAGGTAAATCTACGTTGCTAAACGAAATTATTGAACAAAAAGTGAGTATAACCTCACGCAAACCGCAAACAACGCGCCACCGTATCATGGGTATTCATACCGAAGGTAAGCATCAGGCTGTTTACGTCGATACACCGGGGCTGCACGTTGAAGAAAAGCGTGCCATTAACCGTTTAATGAATCGCGCAGCATCTAGCTCAATCGGGGATGTAGAACTTATTATATTTGTTGTTGAAGGCACTCATTGGAATGCTGACGATGACATGGTGCTAAATAAAGTATCACAAAGCGGTAAACCAGTATTATTGGTTATTAATAAAATAGACCAAGTAAAGGACCGTGATCTTGTACTGCCACATATGAAGTGGTTAGGTGACAAGTTTGATTTTGTTGGTATTATGCCCGTATCTGCGACGCAGGGTAAAAATATTAACCTAATCAAAGATGAAGTAACAAAACGTTTACCACCGTGTGAGTTTTACTTTCCTGAAGATTATGTAACCGATCGCTCAATGCGCTTTATGGCGGCTGAAGTGATCCGTGAAAAGTTAATGCGTTTTATGGGTGAGGAATTACCTTATTCAGTAACTGTCGAAATTGAGCAGTTTAAATGGCAAGAAAACGGCATTTGGCATATCAATGGCTTAATCTTGGTTGAGCGTGAAACTCAAAAACGCATGGTAATTGGTAACAAAGGCGAAAAGCTGAAAGTTATTGGCCGTGAAGCACGTAAGGATCTTGAAGAAATGCTCGACAACAAAGTATTTTTAGAGCTTTGGGTGAAAGTTAAATCAGGTTGGGCTGACGATGAGCGTGCACTTCGCAGCTTAGGTTACGGTGAAGATTAATCACTTAAGTTACCGTTATGGATAGCGACTTCTACACAGCATATTTATTACATCGGCGTCCTTTTAGTGACTCGCAAGTAATGCTTGATATGCTGGTAGAAGGCGTTGGACAACTACGAATGCTTGCTCGCATAAGTGGTCGCCAGTCAACCAAACATAAAGCGCAGCTGCAACCTTTCCAAGCATTACTCGTAAACTATACGGGTAAAAATGATCTTAAATACATTCAACGTTTCGAATTGCATGGTACGCAATCCCCTTTAGTAGGCGATCAGCTTTACTGCGGCTTCTACTTAAATGAGTTAACAAATCGGATTGTGCCAATCAATGAACCCATTGATCATGCCTATGAGCTTTATCGAACTCACTTACAGCAGCTAAATAAGCACCCTAATTTGCAAGCTGTATTACGCTCTTATGAATTTCAGTTACTAGAGCTTTTGGGTTATGGCGTTGATTTTAGTTTTGATGCCGCAGGCGATCCAATCACCTCAAAACAAACGTATAGTTATTTTGCTGAATATGGCTTTGTTGCACAGGAAAATCATGGTAGTGGCTTTTTAGGGGCGCAATTAAATGCGATTGCTGCTCATGACTTTAGTGCGCCGGATGTGTTATATATGGCAAAACAATTAAGTCGTCATTTAATGAAACCCTTACTGGGTAAAAAACCATTAAAAAGTAGAGAGCTTTTTAAACCGCAATCTTAGTACGGTATTTTTAACCGTTATTTTACAGGTAAAAAAATGAAAGATATTCTTTTGGGTATAAACGTTGATCATATTGCTACTTTACGCCAAGCCCGCGGTACTAGTTACCCGGATCCAGCTCATGCGGCAAGTGTTGCGGAGCATGCTGGTGCTGATGGGATCACCATTCATTTGCGTGAAGATCGCCGTCATATTCAAGATCGTGACGTATATGTGATGGCTAAAACAATTCAAACGCGTATGAACCTTGAAATAGCTGTTACTGATGAAATGATTGATATTGCGTTGGATGTAAAACCGGCTTACGTTTGCTTAGTACCAGAAAAACGGGAAGAGTTAACTACCGAAGGTGGCTTAGATGTTGTGGGTAACTTAGATAAAATTAAAGCCGCAACTGCAAAGCTGAGTGATGCAGGAATTAAAGTTTCATTATTTATTGACGCAGATAAAGCGCAATTAGATGCCGCTAAAGCATGTAATGCTCCTTACGTTGAAATACATACTGGCGCTTATGCAGATGCGCAAACTGACGCAGAGATGAGCAAAGAGCTTGAACATATTCGACAAGGTGTGAAATATGCGGCAGGTTTAGGGCTAATCGTCAATGCAGGGCATGGCCTTCATTATCACAACGTGAAGCCGATTGCCGCGATGGAAGAGATTTACGAGTTAAATATTGGCCACGCAATTGTTGCGCGTGCAGCCATTGATGGTTTAGATAAAGCAGTACGTGACATGAAGCGACTAATGCTTGAAGCACGAGCTTAAAGTTTGAGTTCAGTCTAATAAAAAAAACGACTCAAAAGAGTCGTTTTTTTTAAACTTACTTTATTAGCAGTTTGTTTCTTCAGCATTTACGCCTTCTTTTACTTTTTCACAGGCGTCTTCAACTTTGTTTTGTACATCGGTTACAGCTTCATCTATGCGCTCACCTGCTTCTTCTGCGTGATTGTCTTCACAACCCATAATAAAAAAACTAGCGAAAAGGGCGATAACGGCTGTTTTTACTGTTGTAGATTTCATAATGTAATTCCTTGTAAATAAATATAGTGGTAATACTGTTGCGTTACTTTGTCTCAGCTACTTGGGCACGTTGCCACGTAGTGCGCCTGATACAAGAGAGATAACTAACAATACTAAAAAGATAAAAAATATAATCTTAGCAATTCCTGCTGCGGCACCTGCGATGCCACCAAAACCTAACACTGCAGCAATAAGTGCAATAACTAAAAATGTAATTGTCCAGCGTAACATTGTTTTCTCCTTGGTTAATTTGTACATATTAGATAATGCCATTTACATGCCAATATTAAAGTCCTTTAAAATCAGCCGTTTACTTTTTCATTCGTTATAGGGAGCAGTTTCATAGGAAATATTTACACGCTTTATGTGTAACTTGTTCTTAAGTAAAAAAAGGAATGTAAAATCACCACACTATTGGTAAGACCAATTAATTTAAGTGGTTTTTAGAAAAGAAATATTATCAAATATAGAGACTGCATAAATAGGGATGGAGCTTTGCATTCTATAGCTTATAAGTTTTGGCTATATTCGCTATTTTTATCATCTATATCTTGAAAAATAATAGCGATTTGTCGGGTGTTAAATTTAATGTGGGTATGTTAGCTTTATATTAATTGGTTTTACCAATTTACAAAGTGTTGGAAATGGTTAATTACTTTGATATGATTGTTGCATAGTTATTTATATAAAGTGGTTTTTTACCTGCTTTTATTGCTTTGTTAACTATCAGGTATTGAATATATAAAGGGGCAGAGTATGAATATAGGTGAGTTACTAGCGACAGCAGCAAATTTGATGGCAACAGGCATGGTGGGCGTTTTTGTTTTTCTTTCATTGTTGATTTCAGCAATTGTATTAATGTCTAAGGTGGCGAGTCGTTTTGAGCAACCTATAGATATACCAGCTCGTGCGCCATCAATCAAAGCGCAAGGTGTGCCAGATGCACACATTGCCGCAATTAGTGCTGCCATCGCTCAGTACAAAAATAAACAAAAATTATAAGGGGTGACTTATGGCTAAATTAAAACTAACAGAACTGGTACTTCGTGATGCCCATCAATCATTATTAGCAACGCGTATGCGTTTAGATGACATGTTACCTATTGCTGAAAAACTTGATGATGCAGGTTATTGGTCGATCGAATCATGGGGCGGTGCAACATTTGATTCGTGTATTCGCTATTTAGGAGAAGATCCATGGGAGCGTATTCGCGCCCTTAAAAAAGCAATGCCGAATACAAAGCAACAAATGCTGTTACGTGGTCAAAATCTTTTAGGTTACCGTCATTATGCTGATGATGTGGTAGAAAAATTTGTTGAGCGTGCACATAAAAATGGTGTAGATGTCTTTCGTATTTTTGATGCAATGAATGACGTGCGTAATTTAGAAACGGCAATCAAAGCCGCAATCAAAGTTGGTGCCCATGCACAAGGTACAATTTCATACACAGTAAGCCCAGTCCATACACTGGAGATGTGGCTAACACTTGCAAAACAGCTTGAAGATCTTGGTTGTCATTCAATTTGTATCAAAGATATGGCAGGTTTACTTAAACCATATGATGCTGAAAAGTTGATTAAAGGTTTAAAAGAAACGGTTTCTATACCAATTGCAATGCAATGTCATGCAACAACAGGTTTAAGTACAGCAACCTATCAAAAAGCGATTGATGCTGGCATCGATATGCTTGATACCGCTATTTCCTCAATGAGTATGACTTATGGACACAGTGCAACAGAGACCATTGTTTCTATAGTTGAAGGAACTGAGCGCGATACTGAACTTGATTTGAATCAGCTCGAAGAGATTGCCGCTTACTTCCGTGATGTACGTAAAAAGTATGCTGCATTTGAAGGCAGTTTAAAAGGTGTTGATGGTCGTATATTATTAGCGCAAGTGCCTGGCGGCATGTTAACTAACATGGAAAATCAACTTAAAGAACAAGGCGCAGCAGATAAACTTGATCAAGTGTTGCTTGAAATACCACGCGTTCGTGAAGATTTAGGTTTCTTGCCTTTAGTGACACCTACCTCGCAAATTGTAGGCACACAAGCTGTTTTAAATGTACTGACAGGTGAGCGTTATAAAACAATCACTAAAGAAACGGCAGGTGTATTAAAAGGTGAGTACGGAGCAACACCAGCGCCAATGAATAAAGAGCTGCAAGAGCGCGTGCTTGATGGTGCAGACGTTATTACTTGTCGTCCTGCTGATTTATTAAAACCAGAACTTGAGACGCTGCAAGCTGAGTTATTAAAAGAAGCACAAGAGCAAGGTTTAATACTTGCTGATGAGCAAATAGACGACGTGCTAACGTATGCATTATTTCCACAAATTGGTTTGAAATTCATTAAAAACCGTAACAACCCTGATGCATTCGAAGCAATACCTGCGGCCCCAACGGCTCAATCAGAAAAACCAACTAAAACGAATAATAAAACAGTCACTGCTGAGCAGTACAGCGTAAAAGTTGATGGTAAAGTTTATGATGTAGTTGTTGCTCAAGGCGGTGAACTAAAAGAAGTTACTTTAAAAGACAGTGAGTTAATTCCCCAGTCTGCCTCAGTCGCATCAGGGGAGACATTGAATGCACCTCTTGCCGGTAATATCTTTAAAATTAAAGTTAAAGCAGGGCAAACGGTTAACGAAGGTGATGTAGTAATGATCATGGAAGCCATGAAAATGGAAACAGAGATCCGCGCTACACATGCAGGTACAATTGCTCAGATCCTAGTTTCTGAAGGTGACTCGGTTGTCACGGGTGATGCCATGATTTCATTAGCCTAGGAGTAAAGTAGGATGGAAGCATTATTGAATCTCTGGCATGCCACAGGTATTGCGAACTTTACATTTCCGGCATTGATTATGATTGCGGTGGGGTGCTTGTTATTGTATCTCGCAATTGCACGTAATTTTGAACCATTACTATTATTACCTATTGGCTTTGGCGCAATATTAACAAATATTCCTTTAGCGGGTTTATCAGACCCCGGCGGATTATTATATTACGTTTATCACATTGGTATTGATACAGGTGTATTTCCGTTATTAATATTCATGGGCGTTGGTGCGCTCACGGACTTTAGCGCCTTGATTGCTAACCCACGTATGTTATTGCTTGGTGCGGCGGCTCAGTTTGGTATTTTCGCGACATTATTCGGTGCTATCTTATTAAACTATGTACCAGGATTCGAATTTACTTTGCAGGATGCATCGGCAATCGCAATTATAGGTGGCGCAGATGGCCCTACGGCAATTTTCTTAGCCTCAAAGCTTGCTCCTGATTTACTTGGTGCAATCGCGGTCGCGGCTTATTCATATATGGCGTTGGTGCCAATTATTCAGCCACCAATCATGCGCGCACTAACAACACCAGAAGAGCGTCAAATTAAGATGCCACAGCTTCGTACAGTATCGAAAAAGGAAAAAATTATTTTCCCTCTAATGGTATTAAGCTTAACCATCTTATTTTTACCAGCGGCAACACCATTAGTTGGTATGTTCTGCTTAGGTAACTTAATGCGTGAATCAGGTGTGGTAGATCGTTTAAGTAACAGTGCTCAAAACGAGATTATTAATATTACAACGATTTTCCTCGGTTTAGCTGTTGGCTCTAAGTTAGCGGCCGATAAATTTTTAACCATAGAAACAATAGGTATTTTAGTTTTAGGTGCCTTAGCATTCTCTATCGGTACTGCATCGGGTGTATTTATGGCAAAAGGAATGAACAAGTTTTCTAAATCGCCAATTAATCCACTTATAGGCGCCGCAGGAGTATCAGCAGTCCCTATGGCTGCGCGGGTTGTAAATAAGGTTGGCCTTGAAAATAACCCACATAACTTCTTGTTAATGCATGCTATGGGCCCCAATGTAGCGGGTGTATTGGGCAGTGCAGTCGCTGCCGGTATTTTGTTAGCATTGGTAGGCTAACAATAACTAAATAAGATTTACTTCCAACCGACTGGCGCAGTGTAGACTGCGCTTTTTTTTGCCCTTAGGGTCTGTTGACCTTTTAGGGTTAAAATTTGTTCAAACTAGGGGCGATTTAATCGCGGCGCGAGATTTGTAACCTAGTGGGCTAAGTAAAAATCGAGCAAAGCTTCCGCGTCCTGCTCACGCCCTTTACCTACATCCGTGTAGGCAACAAAGAGTTAATCGCCCCTAGGCAGAACCCTTCGGGCAGCGCATGTTTGGCATTTATGCAGCGTTATCGCCTATTTATGGGGAATAACCACACTACATAGGCTCTGCCTTGTCTAAAAACCAAACGCGCAGCTGCAAATTTAACCTCGAAAGATAAACAGACCCTAGGTATACTCGATAGATATTGAATAAATAAGGAATGCTATGAATATCTTCGTGATTTTAATTTCACTGTTTGTCGCACTCATGATTCTAGTGCCATTACTTGAAAAGTATCAGTCGAAAATGGGCCTCGATGGCGCCACTAAATATGCAAAATATATTTGGCCACTGGTGATGATTTCATTGTTAGTGCAATTGATTTATATGTTGGTGAGGTAGAGCGTAGCCGTCAGCCGTCAGCCGTCAGCCGTCAGCCGTCAGCCGTCAGCCGTCAGCCGTCAGGTTCAGGGCTGCTAGGAGCGGTAAGTTGTAAGTTTTAAGCTGCTCGGCGTTAAAATTGGCTACATAGATTGTGGTTGAACACCGCGAAACCCAACGAACAATATCCTGTCAGTCTGCATCAAGGCACTACATTATCGGATGTCTAAAAGCGATAATGAGCTATTCATGAACCATTATGTGGGAAGTCAAGCTTTCAGCTTTTTAGACAATAACGATTTAACCTCACAAGGTTTAACGTCACTGATGGGAATTTGGATACATATTCATCACGGAAGGTGAACGCCAATTGCGTTTCCTATTAATAAAAAGCGCATGATGAGAGGTGTGCAGGGGGATTAGGGATCGCATCACATCAAACAGTTCAACAAAAAAACCGTTGCTACTTACATAACAACGGTTTTTAGAATTGCTTACAGCTTACAGCTTACAGCTTACAGCTTACAGCTTACAGCTTACTTAAGCGCTACTTGTAGCTCTCTGTTGCGCTCTAACTGCGCTAAAAAGTTATCTGCGATTGGCTTGAACTTAGCAAGTTCCGCGCGCGGCAGTGGTTCAGATTTTGGTAGCTTAACTGTTTTAGGGTTACGGTGAACGCCGTTAACTAAAAACTCATAGTGTAAGTGAGCGCCTGTTACGCGGCCAGTTGCGCCTACAGTACCAATTTTTTGGCCCTGTTTAACTTTTTGACCAGTTTTAACAGCACGTTTATTTAAGTGTAAGTACTTAGTTACGTACTGTGTGCCGTGGCTAATAAATACATAGTTACCATTATACTTACTGTAACCTGACTTAATTACCTTACCATTACCAGATGATACAACTGGCGTGCCAGTACGTGCTGCATAATCAATACCATTATGTGGTTTTACAGTTTTAGTGACTGGGTGCAAACGGCGTGGGTTAAAGCTTGAGCTTATGTATTTAAAGTTAACCGGTGCTCGCAAAAAGGCTTTTTTCATACTACGCCCTTCAGGCGTATAAAAAGTATCATCGCTGTGGCGAATAGCCGCATAACGTTGGCCTTGGTTAATAAACTCAGCGGCAATAATTTTACCCGTACCAATAAATTCACCATCAACATAATGAGATTCGTAAATTAAGCCGAACTGATCGCCTTTACGGATATCATTGGCAAAATCCACGTCCCAACCAAAAATATCAGCAAAGTTCATAATTTGGCGTTCGCTTAAGCCTGCAGCAATACCTGAAGTCCAAAAGCTATTGGTGATTTCACCGCCCGTTGAAGCGGTTAAAGTCTCTATTTCTTTACTATCAATAGATGTATCGTAGTTACCCTCGTCATTTAAGGTAACGAATAGAGTGTCTGTTTTTGAAATTACGTAACGTAACTGCGCTAACGAGCCATCTTCAGCTGTGGCGAAACTGAGTATTTCGCCAGGATGAATTTTAGTTAGCTTACGTGTTTCAGCATTGGTGTTCAGAAGTTTATGAACGGTTTGTGCGTTAAAACCTGCGCGTTTAAAAATCAGTGCTAAATTGTCACCGTTCTTTACTTTAAAATCGATTAGGTCATATTCGGGTAGCTTTGCTGCGTCTTCTTGCGAATTTAATTCAGTTAATTGCTCAATGTCATCAACTTTAACTTGTAACTCATAACGCTTTCCGATTTCAAGTGCATCTGCGTTATTGTCTTTAGAAGCGGTGGCTTTCTCTGAAGGAATAAGTGTTAGGGCAGCAATAGCAGAAACTAAACCTAAAATAAGCAACTTGTGTTTTTTTGGGATTTTGTGCACAACGTGAACCATAAGGTGCCTTTTTCTGCTGTCAAGATAATTAATCACTAATATTGCAGGATATACTTAATAAAGCGTTAATACCAGTGTTTTGTAGATTTAAACTGGGGCAGATTTACGCTAGAATCAACGCATAGACTGAATTTTTTGGAGTAATACACAGTGGATTTACAAACCGCTCTTGCAGAGATAAAACGCGGTGCAGAAGAAATATTAATTGAAGACGAATTAGTTGAAAAGCTAAAATCGGGTAAAAAGCTTAAGATCAAGGCGGGTTTTGATCCAACAGCCCCTGATTTACACTTAGGTCATACCGTGTTAATTAATAAAATGAAAACATTCCAAGACTTAGGTCACGAAGTGATTTTCTTAATTGGTGACTTTACCGGTATGATTGGTGATCCAACGGGGAAAAATATTACCCGTAAACCACTTACCCGTGAAGATGTATTAGCAAATGCTGAAACATATAAAGAGCAAGTATTTAAAATTCTTGATCCAGCTAAAACCACCGTTGCTTTTAACTCTAGCTGGATGGAAAATTTAGGCGCTGCAGGCATGATAAAATTAGCTGCTCGTCAAACGGTTGCTCGTATGCTTGAGCGTGATGACTTTAAAAAGCGTTATGCTGGCGGTCAATCAATAGCGATTCATGAGTTTTTGTATCCGTTGGTGCAAGGTTGGGATTCTGTGGCTCTTGAAGCTGATGTTGAGCTTGGCGGTACCGATCAACGTTTTAACTTGCTAATGGGTCGTGAATTACAAAAAGACGAAGGCCAAAAACCACAAACTGTATTGATGATGCCGTTGTTAGAAGGCACTGACGGTGTGCAAAAAATGTCTAAGTCATTAGGCAATTATATTGGTATCACTGATGCGCCTAACGACATGTTTGGCAAAATCATGTCAATTAGCGATGAATTAATGTGGCGTTATTATGATTTGCTAAGTAGCTTGTCAATTGATGAAATTGCTGACCTTAAAGATAAAGTTGCACAAGGTACTAACCCGCGCGATATTAAAATTGATTTAGCAAAAGAAATGATTGCGCGTTTTCATAGCGAGGAAGCGGCTACAGGCGCTCATGATGACTTCATTAAACGTTTTCAGAAAAATGCGTTACCAGACGATATCCCAGATATGACAGTAACAATTGACGAAGATACAGTATTTATTACTAACTTACTTAAAGAAGCTGGGCTAGTTGCGAGTACTTCTGAAGCGATGCGTATGATTAAACAAGGCGCGGTTAAAATCAATGGCGAAGAAAAAGTCACTGATACTAAGCTTGAAATTAAAAAAGGCAGTACGGCTATTTATCAAGTAGGTAAACGTAAGTTTGCAAATATTACCTGTGCTTAACAGGTAAAGAATGAGAATTCAGTTTTAAAACCAGCTTCGGCTGGTTTTTTTATATAATTGTTTTAATTATCTCAATGCCAAAAATAAGCAATAACCAAAAAACTCGAGCTTGATTGAGCTGGCTCAAAAGTATCGGAATATCGGCTGCTTGAGGTAAGCGCTCGGTGCCTATGCGCATTTTATCAAAACGAGTGCCTTGATAAATCGCAGGCCCGCCTAATTGCACGCCGACCGATGCAGAACAACAGCTTAATAACCAACCACTATTAGTTTGATAGAAGTGTCTACCATAATGTTTTATATAATGAATGCTCAGCTTGCTGGCTTTACTGGCTGCAATTGTCAAAGCCAATAATCGGGTGGGCAGCCACTCAATAATATACAAAAGCCAAGCGAGTGGCTTTAAAAAAGGGCTGTTTGGCAAAGTGTTTTTACGCCAAGCTTGGTGCATCAAAGTGAGTAAACGATATGACAATGCAGCCATTGGTCCAAATAGCAGGTAAATAAAGATAACGCTAAAATAATGACGCGCGACTCTTAATATCAACATCTCCATGGCAGCTTTACAAATACCAGTGCTTGATAACGCATTTACTTGGCGGGCAAGTAGTGGTTTTAATAACTCTCGGGCAGTTGCTTTTTGGTTTTGCTTAACTAAACGTGCGATACGCAATGCTTTAGTTTCTATACTTCGCCATTCTAAACTTAAGTAAAGTATTAAACCGGCTAGTAGTTCAGGATAATAAGCAAATTCAATGAGTAGAACGACCAATGTCATGATCACTAAAAGCGTTAATATAAAACACAGGGAAGATGATAAATATAGGTAGCTTTTTGGTTCACGTTCACGATAAACACGTTTACCAAGCGCAGTAAAAACGGCCGTTAAAAATGTATTGGGGTGATACCAACTGACCAGAGGTAAAAAGCGCTCACTCAGGAGCGCTAATATAAATACAATAAAGTCCAAATGTTGCTGAACTAAATTGGGTAACACGTTATAGAGTTACCGCAGTTAACTTCTCTAGTAACGCGAGCACCATTTTTGATGAGTTAATTGAAGCGGTTTCTAGATATTCTTCAAATGATTGTGGTGACTCTTTGCCTGCAATGTCAGACATTGAGCGGATCACAACAAATGGTGTTTCAAGTGTAAAGCAGGCCTGTGCAATAGCTGCGCCTTCCATTTCTACGGCAAGCATTGTAGGAAAGTCAGCGCGGGCTTTATCAATACGTACAGGGTCACACATAAATGAATCGCCTGTGCAAATTAAGCCAATCAACGTTTTAACGTCACTAATGCTTTCAATACTTTGTTGCGCAGCGTCAATTAGCTTAGGATGCGCGGCAAAACCCGCTGGCATTTGTGGCACTTGGCCAATTTCGTAACCAAATGCGGTTACATCAACATCGTGATGACGAACTTCAGAAGAAATAACAACATCACCCACGCTTAATGACGGATCAAAACCACCGGCAGAACCCGTATTGATCACGCAATCAGGTTTAAAGTTATCAATTAACAGTGTTGTTGCAATACTTGACGCTACTTTACCTATACCTGATTGGACTAGAGTAACAGTGTTACCTGCTAGCTCACCAGTATAAAAAGTAAAACCTGCTTTAGTTAGAATTTGTGGATTTTGCATCGCTTCACGCAAAATTTTAACTTCTGGCTCCATTGCGCCAATAATACCAACATTCATAATTTAAAATTCCTCGAATTAGATGGCTAGATTATACTGCAAAAATGGGAGTAGGGTAAAACAAACAAAAAATGCGAGCCTAAACTCGCATTTTGTTTTTACAGATGCTGCTATATTTCAGCTAGTGCAGTCGAATGGGCTTTTGCTTGCGAAGGAGATAACACTGCTGGTTTGGTCACTCTATTTCGGCTTGGGCGAATACTCGGTGCAGCAGGTTTGCCTAATTTAAACATAATGGCGTCTCGTACTTCGCTTGGGCGATAACCCGATTTTACTTTCATACGAATATGCGGGATACCAGCGGCCTCTAATGCACCATTTACAAACCAATCGCGCTGCGCTTTGTGGCCATCTTTATTTGCATTGTTAACTAAATCAACAGCGGCAACGATAGTCATTTTTTCTTTATCGATTAATACGTAATCCAGTTGTTTGTTCTTTGCTTTAGCAATAGCTGCACGTTTTGCTTTAGGCGATAAGCCATGTTTGCAATCAATGATATCAATTAATTTAACGCGGCTAACAATCTTGTATTGATCGCCAACAGCACGTTCTAAAAGATTTAAAAAGGCACTTTCAACTTGCGTAAATACACTCTCTTTACGGGTGAAAGGGTAAGGGTTTCCGCCATCATCGGTAAACTTTGACGCAACAACAGATGCCCCTACGACTAAAACTAAAATTGATAATAAAGCGAATTCCATACGGTAACTCCACAACAACAAATTGACACTGTAAATTACAAAGCAATTTGTGTGCCTAAGTGTTGTGGTGTTACGTATTTATATTAAACGGGTATGGTTTATATTAAGGTTGATAACCATTGGCAACGCCTTTAACTGCAATTGCAACAGCATCATGGGCATGCAGTGACTCGTAATGATTTATTTGTAACCAGTAATCAGCGTATTGTTCACTTTCTAGTACGGCTTTTATTTTCCGTGCCGCATCTTCGCAAAACATCAGGTTTTGACCGTTTAAGCGAGCAAACTCTTGCTCATCTTCACGTTTAACCGCAGCCTGAACAGGGGTTTTAAGCTCATTTTCGAGTGTATCTACCAGGCTTAAAATATCAAATTCAGTAATATTACGATCTAACTTAATTTTGACGTTAGCAATAGAGCGTTGTGAGTGCGGCGTTGCGATTATGCCATCTGTACTACCAAGCCAATTAATTACTTCTTCGTGATTAAGTGGTTGTTGGTTAAATTTTTCCACAAAGGCATTTTGAATAAGTTGGCGCGCTAGTGCCGCTGAGCATGGACATGTTGACGAATAAGTTACATCAAGGCTTAGTTCAAAGCTAAGTTGCCCGCGGTCAATTTTTGCCTCTAGAGTGATAGGGTAGCTTTTCCAGCCAGCTTTACCGCTTAAAAGTGACTTTCTGCGCAGTGGAAGCTCAAATTTAAATTCAATTTTTGCTTGATCACTCAGCCCTTCATGGCTTGAAATAAAAGTATCCAAAGCTTGTGATAGGGTACTAGGGTTAACATGTTGTTCGGTAGATAAGGTATCTAATGCTAAAAACAATCGCGACATATGAATGCCTTTTGCATCTTCTTTGTGAAGATTAACAAAGGCGCGAGCTTTTGCATTAACGTTTACAGGCGCAAGACCCCGAGATTCAAAAATAAACGGCAGTTCAATATCGGCCATACCAACCCAGTCTAATTTACCAGTTTGTAAGGCGGGAGCCGTATCTGCTATATCGGGCATGTTGGTTTGCATTGCAAGTCTCGTTGTTGGCAATTGTAAAGCGCAGTATTTTACACGAAATAATTTAAAAATACGTGGTAGATGAAAATTTTCTGTTTTCGTCGCGGAACATGAAAATTGCTAATGTAAAAATGCTAAAATATGCGTAGAGGTTAGTTATTTTTGATAGCTACGAAGTTTGCCAAGTTTAAACGCATAGCCAAGAGACAGATTTATATATGATCGATTCTTCTTTGAGTCCCTGGGCTCGAATACTTTCCAGTTCCATTACCCGATTCGGTGAACTTAAAACCGCAGCAATTTGCTATGCGTTATTAATAGTGGTGTCGTTGATTTTATCTTGCATGTTTTATTATGTCGCTGTTGGCGAGGTAATGTTAGTCGATATATTTGCCGTGGTTTTTTTTACTGCGGTGGTTTCTCCTATTATTATAAGCGTGCTGATTAACTCTATACGTCAGCTAGATGCATCCTATGCTTATTTAGATACGGCAACTAAACAAGAAAAGCTTTTAAATCAAACACTAAAAGACAATATTAGTCGCTTGAATATTGAGATAGATGAGCGGAAAATGGCTTTTCATGCCAAGCATCGTGCAATCGAAGAGCTCAGACACGAAATTGCAGAGCGTAAAAAGACACAACAAGAGCTCGCGCAACAAGGTATGTTATTACGATCTATTGTCGACTCCTCTCCTGACTTGTTTTATTACCGAGATAATAATGGCGTTTTTGCTGGGTGTAATAAAATGTTTGAACAAGTAATGGGTAAATCAAGTCTTGAACTAATTGGCAAAACCGCAGAAGAAATTTACCCAACCCATTTTTTACCTGAAGTATTAATCACCGATAATAAAGTCGAAGAAACTCATACCGCCTTAACGCTTGATGTGGAATATCCGGTAGGGAGTGAAAAGCGTTGGTTTGAAATGCGCAAATTACCGTTTATCAATGATGATGGTGAATATATTGGGCTATTGGCATTTGGACGTGATATCACTAGCCGTAAAGAGGCAGCGCAAGCACTTGAAACTGCCTATAAAGACAAAGGGAAATTTATTGCCACTTTGAGCCATGAATTGCGAACCCCACTCAATGGTATTGTTGGTTTAACACGAATGCTGCTTGATACTGAGCTTGATAAACAGCAGCGCAGCTGGTGTAACACGGTATTTTCTAGTGCAGAAACACTCGGCAATATTTTTAATGACATTATTGATCTAGATAAAATTGACCGTGAACAACTTGATATTGTTACCGACTCAATTAATGTATCTGACTTTATTAATGATGTGGTAAATTTTGCAGGATTAATAGCTGAACAAAAAGGTTTGGAGTTTGAAATTCAACGAAAAGGTATGTTGGATGTATATGCAAAGCTTGACCCCACACGTTTACGTCAAGTGGTATGGAACCTTATAAATAACGCCGTTAAGTTTACTAAACAAGGTCAAGTACAGCTTGAATGTCGTAGAGAAAATAGAGCATGCGGCCCATGGTTGGTTATGAGTATTACAGATACAGGGCAGGGAATACCACAAGAGCAGTTGCATCGAATTTTTGATATGTACTATAAAGCACCGGATTTAAAAGGGACTAATGCTATTGGTTCAGGGATTGGCTTAGCGGTAACAAAAGCTTTAGTCAGTGCAATGCAAGGCGAGATCCATGTTAGCAGTACTGAAGATGAGGGAAGTTGCTTTGTAGTTGAGATACCGCTGTCATTGTGCATCGCGCCCACAGAACAAAGTTATGCGGGTCGCAGTTTGAATATCTTACTCGTTGAAGATGTCCCATTGAATGCCGAAATTGCGACCAATTTGCTTGAACAACGTGGTCATGAGGTTATTTGGGCTGAAACTGGGGAAGATGCTTTATCATTTGTAGCGACAGAAGATGATTTAGATTTAGTACTGCTTGATATGCAACTACCAGACATTAACGGTGATGAGGTTGCAAGACAGATCCGTGAAGATGACTATTTTGATAAGTTACCGATTGTTGTTCTTACGGCCAATGTACGTAGTGCTGAAGAAGAACTTGAAGGTATTTCAATTCAAGGTGCTTTAGCTAAGCCGATTAATACCACCAAGCTTGATAAAATGTTGGCTGAATTGTTTGATATAAAGCAAATCCAGCAGTGCGACGAAACCCGCTTAACAGTAAGTAAAGAGGCAGGAGCACATATCAATACTGATTTACTCGATGTTGAAACAATAGAAGACTTTGTTAACTCTATGGGCATAGTAGTTTTTAAGCGTAGTAGCAGTTTATTTGAAAAGCTTAACCCGCAATATCAACAAGAACTTGCGACCTTTTTAGCTAATGGTGATCGTGAAGAGTATAAGTCTGTTGCGCATAAGCTTAAAGGGGCCGCAGGCTCAGTTGGTTTAAATGACGTACAGTTACATGCGAAAGTAATGGAACATGGCGCTATAGAGGAAGATGAAGACGTTTTACATAACTGGCTAACTGTTTTAGCAGATAAAATAAATGAAGGACAAATTGCCCTTCATTCATTCTTACAGCAATTGGAACGTTAATGCTGTGGGTTTTGGTAAGATTGATATTAACTATCAATCTTACCAATGAAGCGATAACCTTCACCATGAATGGTGCTGATTAGTTCAGATGTGCTGTTGTCGCTTTCAAAGTGTTTTCTAATGCGACGAATTGTCACATCAACAGTACGGTCATTTGCACGTAATTCACGACCAGTCATATGTTTTATTAGCTGTTCACGGCTAAATATACGACCTGGAGAATCTAGCATTAAGCGTAGTGCTCTGTATTCACCTTTAGGTAAACGTTTAGCATCACCATCAGGGGATGTTAAACAACGGCTGTTCTCATCAAGTTCCCAACCATTGAACGTGATTACACCATTTGTTTCAAGGTTTGATTCTTCACCACCAAGTGCAGTACGAGAAATCAAATTACGAGCACGAATAGTTAACTCACGAGGATTAAACGGCTTAGTTATATAGTCGTCTGCACCAATTTCAAGGCCTAAAATACGGTCAACATCATTATCACGACCGGTTAGGAAAATAAGACCTACGTTACGCTTTTGACGTAATTCACGTGCTAAAATCAGCCCGTTTTTGCCTGGCAGGTTGATGTCCATAACTACAAGATTAACATCATCATTATTTGTAAGCTTGTCATGCATGTCATCGCCATCAATGGCTTCAATAACTTTGTAACCTTCAGCTTCAAATAAACTAACGAGGTTTAGTCGAGTTACGTCTTCATCCTCTACAATCAGAATGACTGGCGTTTGCATTATTAATTAACCTTTTTCGGAATATTTTATTTACAATTAATTCGGTATTGTATTATAAAACCGAATACAGAGATTATAGGAGTATATCCATTTGTTAACAAGTAAAATCAATTTGGATGAAATTTAGAAACAGCTAATATTCGAGATTGCACTTTAAAATTACTACGCAATAGCTGTTGCTTATTGATATACAGTCGGATTTTATTCCCTTCTTGGACCAAGGAGGCAACACCACCTTTATCTAAAAAATTGATGCTTTCACCAACTGTTAAGGTGTCTAAGGAAGTAGCATCGATCCAAAGAGGGATTATATCATCTTCTAATGTTTCATCAATGTATGTGATATCGCAAAAGCGAGAAAGTTCAGAAATATGTTGGTTTTTATTAATTAAGACGACGGCAATGGGGACATCTTTAATTTTCAGTGTCGAATTACCCTTTAATATCGCGCCTATGCCTTGCTCAATATCATAAAAACAAAAAGTTATTTGTCTATTTTCATCGTTTCGAGGGAATTCTATAAACTTTGTTAGCTGATATAGGAAAGCAGACTTTACTTGCTCTGGTGATTTTGCTTGCAATAAAAAGGGAGTAAACGCCAAAATAGTTAACAAAACAACCCGAGCAATCATCTTTTAGTTGCCTCTTTTAATGGCAAGGTGATGATGAAACGGGTGCCATCTTGGTTTTGTTCATCAAAATAAACACTCCCACCTAAGGCTTGCGTTACTAAGTTGTAAACTAAATGCATACCTAGACCGCTGCCACCTTCTCCGCGTTTAGTGGTCACAAATGGGTCAAAAATACGTTTCTTAATTGATTTATCTACGCCAATACCATTATCGGTATAATGAATGATTAAACTACTTTCGTTGCGCTCGACAGTGAGCTCAATTTCATTATCGATGCTATCTTTAAAGCCATGAATTAATGAATTGCTCAATAGCTGCTGTATCACTTGCTGCAATGGCCCAGCTTTAGTTTCCATTACTAAGGTGGATGGGCAATGAGTTGTTATTTTAGGGTCTTTTGACTTTAAGTCAGTACGCATAGAGAGTAATACATCAGAAATTAACTCACTGATATTAACTAAAGCATTTAATTCCCCATCTTGACTAACGGCAACTTTTTTAAAGCTTGAAATAAGCTCCGCAGCTCTATTGAGGTTTCTATAAATTAAATCTAGGTTTTCTAAACCATCGTCAATAAAACGCTTGAGTTGATTTGACGTAAGTTTTTTCTGATCAAATCCGGCACTGATCTCAGCTAATTTATCGCGTAACAAAGTTGAACCCGTGATCCCTAAACCAATTGGTGTATTTACTTCGTGAGCAACCCCTGCAACCATTTGACCAAGAGACGCCATTTTCTCGCTTTCGACAATTTGATTTTGATATTGATGCATTCTCTCAAGGGTATCTAATAGCTCTTGATTTGCTTCACGCAGTGCAATGGTACGTTGATTAACTTTTTCTTCTAAGCTTTGGTTTAGCTGCTTTATTTCTTGTTTATCGTTCTTGTGCCTTTCAATTTGGTTTTGTGTACGGGTCAGCATAATATTCAAACTACTCGATAAAATATTTATCTCGGTAATGTTAGTCTTTGGTGCACGAGCACTATAGTTATGATTTTTTGACACATCTTGTAGTAAAAGGGTTACTTGATCGATTGGATCAACAATTCGTTTTTGTATCCGCTTGGCGACAAAGTAAACCAGCACTAAAACGAATAAGGTCAGAATGAGATCAACAATGATCTTTTTATTTATGTAGGCATTAAGACGCTCTAAACCACCACGTATATAAACGTATCCTTTAACTTCATTTTCGTACATGATTGGTTTTATTAATTCTATATAGTTTTCAGTTATTTTTGGTTCTTTTAACTCTTCAATGTTATCAACGCGTATTGGTACTGGAGGGGTTTTTTTAGCATTGAAACTGGTGAAAAAAACGGCTTTATTAGATATCTCATCAATAGCATAAATGTGGATGTTTTTAACTAATGGAATGCTTTCAAATGACTTAAGTCGTTGTTCTTCGGTTTTCCTATCTTCAAATAATACCGTTACTTGAGCGTTAAATGCTGTGATTTCAGCAAGAATATTCAGTTTATTGATAATTAATAGCTTTTGCTCTTTGACATCAAGGTAAGTCGAAATTGAAATCGATAGGGATAAGCACAAAGCTGTAACAAACATTACTGCGCTGATCAGAGCTTTACGTATACTTGTTTGTGGTATCGGTTTAGGCATTGTCGGAATGAAGCCTGAATATTGTTTTTTTGTTTAAGTAGCCGTAAGTTTAGCAAAAACCTAGCAAAGAGACTAAAAATATAAAAAAATTGTTAAAAAGCTGCCATTTTTTATTATTTAGCAGCTTCATTGAAGCCTGACCTGAATGTGGGAAAGCCTGGTAATTAACTGCTATAAACTGAAAATTTATTCGTTTTATGCACGGTTTGATAAGTGCCGAATTGAGTTTCTAGAATAGGCGGGTATTTCAAAAAGCAGTTAGCAACAATCGTTAGTTTACCTTGTTTAGTTAAGTGTTGCTTAGCCCCACTTAAAAATTGTTCGGCTACAGTATAGTCAGTCGCGATACCGGTATGAAATGGTGGGTTTGAAATAATAAGCTCAAACTTCCCAGTCACATTAGCTAAACCATCACTAAGTAAAGCTTTGCCGTTTACCGCATTTAATGCCAACGTTTGCGTAGTTGCATAAGCGGCAAGGGCGCTTACATCTGTACAGGTAAAATTCAATGCTGGGTTTTTTAGACCTAAAAAGGTAGCAATAAGGCCTGCACCACAACCAAAGTCGAGTACATTACCAGATTTAATAGTCGGTGCATTCTCTAACAGTATTTTTGTACCACCATCAAGCTCACCATGATTAAATACGCCTGGAATACTGATTGCATTGAAACTAATCCCCGCAACATCAACACTAAACTGTTTGTGATAACGAGTTATTGCAAATTCAGCTAACGTTTTTATGTCTGAAAATAAATACAAGGCACAATGACGAGCGCTATCAATTTTATTACTATACTCGCAGTGGCAACTAAATTGCTTTTCAATCGATTTTACGCCGCTTTTATTCTCGCCAACAACCAATAATTCGGCATCAGGGTTAATAACAGCGCGTATATTATCAAGTGTCATCAAGGCTTCTGGTTTTGCTTTTGGGTAGTAATAGATAACTAAGTCAAAATGTTTACTTGCTATTTCATGGCTAACACACACATCAATATCATTGATGTTTTTAGCAAACTCACCATTAGCATGATTGTAGCTAAAGGCTGTAATCTTGCTGTTTGGATTTAACTGCTGTAGCTGTGACAAAAAGCCATCTTGTACAAAATTAACCACTAAAATAGAGTCCGCCGTTAGGTTTGCGCTATTGCGTAGTAAAAGTGAACTTGGGTTGGTTAATGCGCTCATAAATGGCTTTGCCTTAAAATTAATTGATTTAACTAATGCGTTCGAACATTAAATCCCAAACGCCATGGCCTAAACGATGACCGCGTTGCTCAAATTTCGTCAAAGGACGTAAATCAGGTCGTGGTACGTAATCGTTAGTTTCTGACTGGTTTTTAAAGTGTTCAGCAGTTTGCATTACTTCGAGCATGTGCTCAGCGTAGTTTTCCCAGTCAGTTGCCATGTGAAAAACACCGCCAATTTTTAATTTACTGCGCAGGCTTTCAACAAATGCTGGTTGTACGATACGGCGTTTGTGATGGCGTTTTTTATGCCATGGATCCGGAAAGAATAATTGCACTGTGGTAATGCTGCCTTGTGCAATACAATCAGCAAATACTTCAACAGCGTCATGTTCAAAAATACGTAAATTAGTGATGCCTGCTTCATCAGCATCCATCAAACATGCACCAACACCTGGGCGGTGTACTTCAATACCGATAAAGTTAAGGTGCGGTGCGCTTTTGGCCATTTCGACCAATGACTTACCCATACCAAAACCGATTTCTAAAACAACATCGTTGTCATTGCCAAATACTTGGGCTAAATCAAGCATACCCTGTTGATGCTCAAGCCCCATAGTTGGCCAGCATTTTTCAATTGCCGCAGCTTGTCCTTTAGTCAAACGACCTTCGCGTTTAACAAAGCTGCGAATTGTACGAATATATCTACCTTCTTGCTTCGCTTGCTCAAGGTTATCGTTACTTGAATCACTCATATATTTTGGCCTGATGAAAACAACATGTCTTAAAATGGTGGCATATTATCCCTGACCACGGCGTTGATCACAAGGCCTTATCTTTTGCGCATGTTTATAACTTGATATTTTAACTCACTGCAATAGACTGAGCGCCATTAAGGGGCGGGTTTAAAAAAGTAGTTATTTTGAAGTTAAACAACAGTGAAACAAGCTGGTTTTCACAGCAAGTAGTCGATTGGTATCATCTTTATGGGCGTAAAACCTTGCCTTGGCAATTAAATAAAACACCTTATAAAGTCTGGGTGTCTGAGGTGATGCTACAACAAACCCAAGTCGTTACTGTTATTCCTTATTTTGAAAAGTTTATGCAAAGTTTTCCTGATATTATTGCTTTAGCAAATGCAGATGAAGATCAAGTACTGCATCACTGGACGGGATTGGGCTATTACGCCCGAGCGCGTAACTTGCATAAAACGGCAAAAATAGTACGAGATCAATACAATGGTGAGTTCCCAACAACGTTAGATGAAGTTGTTGCCTTGCCCGGAATAGGGCGCTCGACCGCTGGGGCGGTTTTATCGCTGTCACTTGGTCAGCATCACCCAATTTTAGATGGTAATGCTAAGCGTGTGCTTGCTCGGTTTTTTATGATTGAAGGTTGGTACGGGGTAAAGAAAGTTGAAAATCAACTCTGGCAACTATCAGAGCAGTTAACCCCGGAAAAGCAAGTAACGCAGTTCAACCAAGCAATGATGGACTTAGGCGCTAGCCTTTGCTCTCGTAGTAAGTTTGATTGCGAGCCTTGCCCGTTGCGATCGCGTTGTGGAGCATATAAAACGGAGCAGGTGAAACAATTTCCGCATTCTAAACCAAAAAAGGCAGTGCCTAAGAAAGCATGTCATCAATTAATTATTCAATGTGATGATAAAGTCTTAATGGAAAAAAGACCTAGTTCCGGAATTTGGGGCGGTTTATTTAGTTTTTTTGAATTCGAGCAAAAATCTCAGTTAGATACTTTTTTAGCGCAGCAAGGGCTTGATGTGGTAACCGAGGCCGTTGAGCCGTTTACTCATGTATTTTCGCACTTTGAATTAACCATTAACCCGCATGTACTTATTTTGCATAAAGTACCCGATGTGGTAAATGAACGGCAATTAGTATGGTACCCACTTGATGAGTCAATCGAGGTCGGTTTAGCGGCTCCAACTAAAAAGCTAGTTAAACAAATCAGCGCAATGGTTTACACTAGCTAATATCGTTTTAACAGAGCACAAGAGAGCAATCATGGCACGCACTGTATTTTGTCAAAAATTACAAAAAGAAGCCGAAGGGCTTGGTTTTCAGCTTTACCCAGGTGAGCTTGGTGAAAAGATTTTTAATAACATTTCAAAAGAAGCATTTGCACAATGGCAACATAAGCAAACAATGCTGATTAACGAAAAACATTTAAATATGATGGATCCTGAGCATCGTACTTTTTTAGAAGAGCAAATGGTTGGTTTTTTATTTGAAGATAAAGATGTGGAAATTGAAGGTTACCGTCCACCAGAAAAATAGTTTTCAAAGCAAATAAAAAGGGCTAATTTAGCCCTTTTTATTTAACTCAATTAACTCATTCGTTGAGTTCATCTTGTTTTTCGGCATTTCGCACTTGTTCTTTTAGAAACATTGCCACTTTCGAGTATTCAATTTCTAGGTTATCGCGTTGCTCAATTAGTTGATCACTAGTTAAATCTTGTTCTTTAGCATGGCTTTCAAACTCTTCAGCTAACTCTGCAATTTTTTCAGCGCCAATAGTTTTAGATATAGACTTTAGCTGATGGCATGCCTCAACAATGCTTTCAAAGTCATTTGTCATAATGGCCGTATTGATATCTTTTGTTAATATATGGCTTTGCTCTAAATACATTTTGAAAAAACGAATTTGTTTTGCCTCATCGTTATTAATATATTTAGCAAGTACATCCATATTAATCGGTGTAACAGGTTTGCTTATAGCGTCTGGCAATGGCCCTTGTTTGCTTTTTACACTCCATTGCTCAAGTGTTGCTTCAAGGGTATTGAGCTCAATGGGTTTTGTTATAAAATCATTAATACCGGCATTTAAACAGCGCTCTTTCTCGCCTTTTAATGCATTTGCAGTTACCGCAATAACATAAGGCTGAGCGTTTATATCTTCTAAAAGAGCGGCTTCATCACGTATTTTTTCTACCATGTCGTAACCAGACATTTTTGGCATATGCAAATCAGTTAAAATAAGTGGGTAACGACCTGTTTGCCACATTTTTAAACCTTGCTCACCATTATCAGCGACTTCAACCCCATAACCAAGTAAATGCAACTGATCGGTTAATACCTGTTGATTTAAAATATTGTCTTCAACAAGCAATACGAGTTTATTTTCTTCTCTGGCTTGTTCAACATTCAAGTAATTATTTAGTGTTTTAACTGGCTTTACTTGTCTAGGCGTGTGTAAACCAGCAGCAACTAGCAGAGACATCATAAAGTTTGATTTACATAAAGGCGCAGCATTTAGGTAAAAAATGTTTTTATGGTTTATTGCAGCTTCGTCTAACTTGCTTAGCACAACCACTTGTTGGTTATTATCCTCTAGCGTATAAAGTAATCGGCGTAACAGGTAATTTATATCGTCCATTGAGTCTATACCATCAAGTACCCAAATCACCCCGTGACTATCTTGATGTTCCTCTATCTGTTGTGGACTTTGTGTGACGATTGTTTTAGCGCCCATAAAGGATAGGTAACGATTAAGTGTTTGCTGTCGAGTCGGGTGGTCAGTAACAAGTACTACGCGGTGGTCTTTTAGTGTGTTTTTGTGGGCATACTTTATGGTGTTCTCAGTGCTAAATGGTAGCTCAACAACAAAATCACTACCGATACCTATATCACTGGTAACCTCAATAGATCCCAACATTAATTCAGTTAAACTTTTACAGATAGATAAGCCTAAACCCGTGCCGCCATATTCGCGAGTAATAGACCCCTCAGCTTGAATGAAGGGATTAAATATTTCACGCAGTTGCGCTTGATTCATGCCTTTACCATTGTCGCTAACACTAAAGCGTAGAGTAAAGTGGTCAGCTGTATTTTGTGCTACCTCTACGGCAATACGCACATGTCCTAAGCGTTTATCATCGGTACTGGTAAACTTAATTGCATTACTACATAAAT
The DNA here is from genome assembly GCF_001653135.1 of Pseudoalteromonas neustonica. Lineage (GTDB taxonomy): Bacteria > Pseudomonadota > Gammaproteobacteria > Enterobacterales > Alteromonadaceae > Pseudoalteromonas > Pseudoalteromonas neustonica. The sequence goes on along the minus strand of NZ_BDDS01000006.1, from coordinate 212,536 downwards.
TATAAAGTACTTGGCGAACACGCACTGTGTCACCAATTAGGTTAATTGGAATATCAGGGGCAATAGCGAGCTCTAGCTCTAATTGACGTTTTTTGGCAATTGATGATAAAACACGAGCCACTTCTTCAATAGTATCGGATACTGAAAATGGGATTGGGTCGATATTTAATTTTCCGGCTTCAATTTTTGAGAAGTCGAGGATGTCATCAAGAATACCTAATAAAGAAAATGCAGATTCACGTATTATTGTACTTAGACGATGTTGTGCGCCATCGAGCTCTGTTTGGCGTAGTAAATCAATTGTACCAATAACACCATTCATTGGTGTGCGTATTTCGTGGCTCATAGTCGCTAAAAACGTGGTTTTTGCTTCACTGGCTTGTTCAGCTCTTTGACTCGCTTTTTCAAGGGCTAAAGTACGGTTATGAACCTCAGTTTCTAGGCTACTTTGTAGCTTATGTAAATCTTGCTGTGCGACGTCATTATTATTTATTGCGTTTTGTACTTGCTCAAGTAGGTGGTTGATATTTTTAGCCACAATATTAAGGCCCAGATCAAGCTGCTCATTTACACTACTTTTATAGTTACCTGATTTGGTAATGCCCTCTAACTCATTAGCAAGTAAATCACTGCTTTTACGGATCCGTGTATTGATATACACATTGAAAAATAAAGCTAACAAAAATAGACAAATAAAAGCAGCTATGGCTAAAGCTATAGCCAACTCAATTGAGTGTTGTGGTAAAAGAGAGGGCGAACTGATTTTTTGTCTTATAATTAATTCTCCAACAGGCTGATCATTTAAGCTTAGCAGGTGATGAAGGATCCCTTGTTGAACTTTATGCTGTTGAAGCTTGATTGGTTCAATCTTGTCCTTATTACTAGCAAAGACTAGCTGCAGTGGTTGAGTTGGTGAATATCGATAGAGGTAATAATCAAACTCGTTATTAAGGATAGAGCTTAAATCAAGTAACTGCTTTACATTATCTTGCCCGGGTCTGGTCAGGGCATCAACTAAAGGTGCATTCAATTGCTCGGCCAATACAATTAAGCTTGGCGTATCTTTAGTTGCTTTAATATCGAATTGCTGGCTTGGGTAAAATGAATAAGCAACAACCGCGAGTGCTGTTACCGCTAGGTTTATTATTAAAAAAAGAGGCAATAAGCCTTTCACAGGAGAAGAAAATTTACTCTGCATTTATTATCCAACTTGTCTATTATCAACCGCAATCTAAACAGCTGCTTGTGTACTTAAATCAATCCTATCATTTACTCGGAATAATTCACTACGTTTTTAGTCTTGTTATACATAAAGAGATTAAATTACTATAGAGCTTGAGTGAAATGCTAAATTGGTTGTCTTAAAAAGCAGCGTTTATTGCATTTATTAAACAGTTTGTTGAAAAACCGTGCAAGCAACTATAAAGAATAAAAAAAAAGTTGACTTAAAAGGGCAAAACCAGTTTAATACGCCGCACGCCCAGATAGCTCAGTCAGTAGAGTTAAGTGGGAATGTATTGAAAATCCTTTATGGTTTTCTATTAAAACTGAAATTGCCCAGATAGCTCAGTCGGTAGAGCAGAGGATTGAAAATCCTCGTGTCCGTGGTTCGATTCCGCGTCTGGGCACCATTATTTAAGTAATAGTGTTTAAATCAATTGATTAAACATTATTATGCGTGCCTTAGCACACAGTTTTGTGTGCCGACTTAGCTCAGCTGGTAGAGCAACTGACTTGTAATCAGTAGGTCAACCGTTCGACTCGGTTAGTCGGCACCATTTATAAAAGGTTAAATGTAGATTTTTTACAATTAACTTGCACAGTTAATGTGCCTCGATAGCTCAGTCGGTAGAGCAGAGGATTGAAAATCCTCGTGTCCGTGGTTCGATTCCGCGTCGAGGCACCATTTATTAAAAGTTATCAATCTTTAAAATTGATAAAGTGCCTTAGCACACAGTTTTGTGTGCCGACTTAGCTCAGCTGGTAGAGCAACTGACTTGTAATCAGTAGGTCAACCGTTCGACTCGGTTAGTCGGCACCATTTATAAAAGGTTAAATGTAGATTTTTTACAATTAACTTGCACAGTTAATGTGCCTCGATAGCTCAGTCGGTAGAGCAGAGGATTGAAAATCCTCGTGTCCGTGGTTCGATTCCGCGTCGAGGCACCATTTATATTAAAGCCCTGCATTTGCGGGGCTTTTTTGTATCTAAAATTTATGTAATCTCGGTGGCGGCCTCGAACTACGTTCGATTACAAAATACATCCTTGTATTTTGCCCTACGGGCCATCCTTCGGATGTTAAAAATTGTTCCAGACAATTTTTTGCCGCCTCAGTGCACCATTTATATTAAGCCCTGCATTTGCGGGGCTTTTTTGTATCTGAAATTTATGTAAGCTCGGTAGCGGCCTCGAACTACGTTCGATTACAAAATACATCCCTGTATTTTGCCCTACGGGCCATCCTTCGGATGTTAAAAATTGTTCCAGACAATTTTTTGCCGGGTCGAGGTACCATTTATATTAAAGCCCTGTTTATACAGGGCTTTTTTTTTGCATACGCTAACGAGTGGTTGGCAAGAAAATACCATCAATTTTGACATCTCAGTGGTGTGAATTTTTAATCTTTGAAAGTTCCTCGTAAGTCCGTGCTTACAAGTAACAGAGGCTTTTTATGGGCCTTAGATAAACTCTATTTCTTTTACCCCCAGTTCAACCCCCAAAACCTGCGATTTATCGTGACCTTTGTTTTATTTGTGTAATGTTATGTAAAGTCAGTTGAGCTATCTCACTGGCAGTGCTTGAATTACACTCATAAATAGAAGTAATTCAGGTTTTTATATGATTTGGCAATTTAAGCCGAGTTTAGTGGCGGTTAGTGTTTTGCTACTCAGTGCATGCAGCAATCAGTTTAACCCTACTGAGCGAGAGCAGGATATAGCAAATACCCCTGAGCAATGGCAACAAGCCAAGGCTTCAGCATTAAAGGTTGAAGATAATTGGCTTCAGCAACTAGAACATCCGCACGTATTTGCATTAGTTGAGCAAGCGCTTGTAAATAACCAGCAAATTTTGCAATCAGGGTATGACGTTGCAATTAAACAACAGCAATTAATTGCATCGGGCGCGGCTTTGTGGCCGAGCTTAGATTTATCTATGCGTACCAGTCGAAGTAAAGATAATCGCCCTGTTAGCTATAACAATGCGAGTTCGGCAAACTTAACGCTTAGTTATGAAGTTGATTTATGGGGCAAACTTTCAGATGCACAGCGTCAGGCAAATCTGGATTTTTTAGCGCAGCAAGCAAGTTTTGAACAAGCTAAGCAGCGTTTAGTCGGCGATGTTGTCAGTAGTTGGTTTAATGTTATAGCGGCACAAAAATTATTGGCGTTGTATCAACAACGAGAAAAAAACGCTGAGCAAAATCTAGCGATTATTGAGTCGGGTTATCGTCAAGGTTTAAATGATGCACTTGATGTTTATTTAACGCGTAACGAACTCAATACGGAACGTTCTCGTATTGCGGGTCAACAAGCAACACTCAGTCAAGCAATTCGCACCTTAGAGCGCTTAACAGGGAATTACCCAAGCGGTGCATTAAGTGTTGAGGCTGATTTACCTTTATTAAATAAATCTATCCCTTTAGGTTTACCTTCAGAGCTGATAACGCGTAAGCCGAGCTTGATGGCTAGCTGGTATCAGTTATTAAGTACAGACGCCAGTTTAGCCTATGCCCATAAACAGCGTTTTCCAAGTTTAGACCTTAGCGCTACTTTAGGGGATAGCACTGCGCGGGTGAGTGATTTGTTTTCGCCATCAAGTTTAGCATGGTCATTAGTAGGCAGTATTTCTATGCCGCTTTTTGATGCAGGTAGGCTCAGTGCTAATGAAGAAGCGGCGCGTTTATCTATGTTACGCCAAGAGCAAGTATACCTAGCGAGCTTATATGATGCATTTAACGAGGTTGAAACGGCTATTTCGCAAGAGCAATCTTTGCAAATACGTTACTTAGCTACGCTTAAAGCGCAAGAAAATGCGATTGCAGCTGAGCAACTTTCTTTTGAACAATATCAAAATGGTTTAGTAACTTATACCACAGTGCTTGATGCGCAAGACCGTTCTTTTGACGCGCAAAGCTCCGTGATTGAAATTAAGAATCAACTAATCATAAACCGAATTAATCTCCATATTGCCCTTGGTGGCGATTTTTCACAGCCAACCAACGAATCAACTGAGCAATAATTATGAATATCAAAAAAACCAAAATTATTATCCCTGCGGCCATAATCGCAGCTACGGCCTTGTTAGTGATGTTTATTGGCTCAAATCCACCAGAGGCAAAGCGCTTTGGTTCACCACCTAAAGCTAAAATTAGCGTCACAGTGCAAGCGTTACAGCCTCAGCAGTATCAAGTGATGATCGATAGCTTTGGGACTGTAAAACCGCGTACACAAAGTATTTTAGTGGCGCAAGCATCAGGGCAAATCATCGATAGTAGCGAACAATTTAGGGAAGGTGGTTTTTTTGAAAAAGGCGATGTACTTTTACAACTTGATGATAGAGATCACCGAGCAGAAGTAAAATCAGCCCAAGCCAACTTGCTAACAGCACAGCAAGGCTTTCAAGAAGAGCAAGCACGCAGTCGTCAAGCTATCGTTGACTGGCAGCGTTTAGGTAATGGCGAACAAGCAAGTAATTTAGTGCTACGCGAACCACAACTAGCAGCAGCTAAAGCACAAGTGCTTTCAGCGCAAGCACAACTTGAAAAAGCGAACTTAAATTTAGAGCGCACTAAAATAACAGCCCCTTATGCAGGGCGTGTGTTAAGCCGCAATGTGGATCTTGGTCAGGTCGTGAGTAACAACACACAATTAGCGACTATCTATGCCATCGACAGTGTTGAGATACGTCTACCAATTAAAAATAAAGACTTACCTTTTATTGATTTACCAGAGCAATTTAGAGATGGCATGAGCAGCGCTAGTGGCTCAGTCGTTGAATTTAGCTCTAACTTAGTTGGCGTACAAAAATGGCAAGGACAAGTTGCCAGGACTGAGGGCGCAATTGACGAAAATGCACAGCAACTTTATGTTGTTGCGCAAATTAACGATCCTTATAAAGCAACGACTCAAAATCAATACCCTATTAAAATTGGTCAATATATTAAAGCGCAAATCAGCGGCAAATTAGTTGCTGATGTATTAGTTATTCCAAACAGTGCCATTTATCAAGGCACGTATGTTTATATTGTTGAGCAAGGTGTACTACAGCGTAAAAATATTCGTTTAGCGTGGCAAAATGCTACGCAAGCAATTATTGCCGAGGGTTTAAAAAGTGGTGATAAGTTGGTGCTTACACCGCTTGGGCAAGTTAGCTCAGGCACTGGCGTTAAAGTCATTAGTGAAGATGAAAAAGAAAGCGAGAAACCTGCCCGTAAAAGACCCTCGCGTGAGCAGCTAGAAGCGATGGCCAAAAAACAAGGGATCACCGTAGAAGAACTTATACAAAAGCGCAAAGCAGCACGTCTGCAAGGAGATAAGGCATGATAGCTTGGTTTACTAAAAACCATGTTGCAGCAAACTTATTGCTCATTAGCATTGTTTTTGCAGGTTTATTTAGCCTTACCACACAAATACCATTAGAGGTTTTTCCCTCATTTGAAACGGACCGTATTAGCGTTAGTGTCTCTTTACGAGGCTCAACCCCAGAAGACGTTGAACAAGGGGTAACAATCCGTATTGAGGAATCAGTACAAGACTTAGAGGGTATTAAACAAATCTCAAGTCGTTCGTCTGAAGGTTCAGCTTCAGTGAGCATTGAAGTTGATAGTGGCTACGATCCTCGAGAGCTATTGGCTGATATAAAAAGCCGAGTTGATGCAATTAATACTTTTCCTGCTGACGCTGAAAAACCAGTCGTCGCTTTAGCTCAGCGTAAGCGAGAAGTTATTGCCGTTACTGTTTCCAGTGATTACGGTGAAAAAGAAACGCGAGAATACGCTGAGCAGGTTCGCGATCAATTACTGCGTCTACCCAGTGTGACTCAAGTTGAACTCAGTGGCGTACGCGATTATGAGCTGGCCATTGAAGTAAGCCAAGATACACTGCGCCAATATAGTTTGAGTCTCAGTGATATTTCACGGGCGATATCAAATTCAAGTACTGACATCTCTGCAGGAAATTTAAAAACAGAAGGGGGCGATGTGCTTATTCGCTCTAAAGGGCAGGCATATCGTAAAGATGAGTTTGCTCGTATTGCTGTTAAAAATCAAAAGGATGGCACAATTATTCGCTTAGGTGACATTGCAACTATCAGCGATGATTTTGAAGAAACTCCTGTACGTACACGTTTTAACGGTAAGCAAGCGGCTTTTATCGATGTCTATCGCATTGGCCCACAAAGCGCTATTACGGTTGCCGATGAAGTAAAAGAATACATCGAAGGTCAGCAAAATAAATTACCACAAGGGTTTGATTTAAGTTACTGGGATGATGACTCCGAGCTGGTTAAAAGCCGTATTGCCACACTAACCACCAATGCGTTGCAAGGCGGTATTTTGGTACTGGCATTATTGACGCTATTTTTACGACCTGCTATCGCTTTTTGGGTATTCATTGGCATACCCGTGTCATTTATGGGCGCATTTTTAGCCATGCCATTATTTGGTGTAACGCTCAATATTATGAGCTTATTTGGCTTTATCTTGGTGTTAGGGATCGTTGTTGATGATGCCATTGTTACCGGTGAGAATGTCTATACTCACCTGAAAACCGCAGAATCAGGAGAGCAGGCCGCCATTCTTGGTACTCAAGAAGTAGCAACCCCAGTCACGTTCGGTGTATTAACCACCGTTGCTGCATTTTTACCGCTGGCGTTTATTGAAGGTGGCCGAGGCGCGCTGTTTGCTCAAATTCCTGTGGTGGTGATCCCGGTATTATTATTCTCACTGATTGAGTCTAAATTTGTACTACCCGCCCATTTAAAATATATAAAACTGCGCCACGAAAAAGGCGAGCCCTCTAAATTTGATAAATTCCAACAGCGTTTTGCTGACGGGTTTGAGCTTGCAATTTTAAAGTATTATCAACCGTTATTAAATCTGGCTCTACGCCATAAACTTGCCACGGTAAGTTTATTTGTTGGGATTTTTTTGATTATTTTAACCATGATCACCAGTGGTTGGACTAAGTTTATCTTTTTCCCACGCATACCAAGTGAAACGGTACGCGTTAATTTAACATTGCCTACAGGCACTCCATTTGAAGTAACTAATAAGTACGTGATTGATATGTCTGATAAGGCTCGTCAATTACAAGACAAGTATCGTGATAAAGATAGTGGCGAAAGCGTTATTTTAAATATTTTAGCAACGACTGGTGGACGTGGCGGAGCTTCTAACTCAGGCAGTGTACGTTTTGAAATAACCCCTGCTGAAAAGCGCGATTCAGATATTGGCTCGCGAGAGCTTGCCAGCGAATGGCGTGAACTAATTGGTGTGATCCCAGGTGCTGAGAGCTTAACCTTTAGGGCTGAAATCGGCCGTAGTTCTGATCCAATTGATGTTCAGCTCACAGCAACTTCACTATCAACGCTACAAGAAGTGGCCGAGCATGTTAAAACGCGTTTAGCGACTTACCCAACGGTGTTTGATATTGCTGATAGCATGTCCGATGGTAAAGAAGAGCTACAAATTGAGCTAACAGAGCAGGGCTTAGCGCTGGGTTTAAATCGTGTTGATGTATCACAGCAAGTGCGTAATTCATTTTTTGGTGCGCAGGCACAGCGTATTCAGCGTGGTCGTGATGATGTACGAGTTATGGTGCGCTTACCCATTGATGAGCGTCGCTCAGTGGCTGATTTAAAAGATATTCTTATTAATACGCCAACCGGTGGCACAGTACCGTTATCACATGTGGCAACGTTAGTTCCGGGGCAAAGTCCATCGACGATTAACCGTATCGACCGTTACCGTACATTGAACGTGACTGCTGATATCGAAAAAAACAACACTAATATGACGGTGCTTCAAGCTGACTTAAAAGTGTTTCTGGATGAATTAGTACAACAATACCCAGGTGTTAGTCACTCTCTCGAAGGAGAAGCAAAAGAGCAGCGAGAATCCTTTGGCTCGCTTGCATGGGCGCTGGTGTTTGTATTCTTTATTATTTATGGATTATTAGCGATTCCATTCAAATCTTACTTACAGCCTCTTATAGTAATGAGTGTGATCCCATTTGGCATGATAGGCGCTGTTGTAGGGCATTGGATCATGGGCATGGATCTAACTATTATGAGTTTGCTAGGGATGCTGGCTTTGATCGGAGTTGTGGTCAATGACTCGCTGGTATTAGTTGATTTTATTAATAAAAAGCGCAGTGAAGGCGGCGAATTACTGGAAGCTGTAAAAATGGCGGGTGCATCGCGTTTTCGTCCTGTTATGTTAACGAGTTTAACGACCTTTATAGGTTTAATGCCGCTATTGTTTGAAAAAGCCACCCAAGCGCAGTTTTTAATCCCAATGGCAGTCAGCCTTGGCTTTGGGATAATTTTTGCAACCTTTATCACTTTGTTATTAGTGCCTGTTAATTACCTATTGATGGAACGAGTGCAAGGCTGGTTTAAGTAGTTGTTAAGTTGATAACTTTAAATGCTTGCAGATTTTTAAGATCTGCAGGCATTTTTTTCAACTATTTTTTTCAGCTAAGGTAAACTGGATACAAAGCATTTAATTTCAAGGTCTCATAATGATTGAGTATCCAGTAGATCAACTTCCCCAGCTTATCGATGAGCTTTTACAGTGTGATACCACAGAGCGTAAAAACAAGCTCTTAGCTGATGCTAAAGAAATTCTCTCAACCGAACATTTATCGTTATTATTTGAGGCGTTACCAAAAGAGCAGCGTCTTGATATTTGGCAATTACTTGATGAAGACACTCAGCACGAAATATTTATAAACTTAGGTGCAGATAGTTGTCGTTGGTTGTTACAGAGCCTTGATGAAGCAGACGGTTTTAAGTTACTTGATGAAGTAAGTGTTGAAGAGCTGCTTGAGCTTGAGGAAGTGATCCCTGAGCGTTTTGTTGAATATGCTCGTCGCCAATTAGATGAAGTACAAACAAGACAGTATGAATTAGCGCAACAATATTCACCAGAACAATTGGGCCATTGGCTTGATTTTGATTCCTTAAAAGTATCGGAAAAATTAACCGTAGGCGGGGCGAAAAAAATTCTGCAAAAGGGCCTGCCTCAATATACAGAGGTTATTTATTTAGTAAGTCGTAAAGGTACATTGATTGGCGAGGTGTCAGTAAATGCGCTACTCAAAGCACAAGATTCCGATTCGTTATTGAGTTTTGCCAATCATGATGTCACTTCGCTGCATGCAGACGATGACTTATATGAAGCGGCAGAAGTGGTGATCCACAGCGAAAAAATGGCGATGCCGGTTGTAAATGTCGATAATAAATTGCTGGGGCGATTAAAAGTTACCTCAGCGTATGGGTTACGCCAAGAAGTAACCGATGAAGCCGCTGCAAAAGCTGGTGGTTTACGCGAAGACGAAGACCTGTTTGCCAGTGTTCGTAAAAGTGCTAAAAACCGTGGCATTTGGTTAGGTATAAATTTAGCTACTGCATTTTTAGCATCATGGTTTATTGGTTTATTTGGCGCGACAATAGAGCAAGTTGTAGCGTTAGCTGTATTGATGCCAGTTGTCGCCTCCATGGGCGGAATTGCCGGTAGCCAAACTTTAACCGTAATCGTGCGGGGCCTAGCGCTGGGGCAGGTGACAGATTCAAACCGAAAAGCACTGCTTAAAAAAGAGCTTAGAGTTGGTGCTGTAAATGGTTGTGTTTGGGCTGTGGTTATTGGCTTGCTTACTTATTTATGGTTTGCAGACGTGATGCTTAGCATTACCATTACCGTGGCTATTTTGCTTAACTTAATAGCAGCTTCTGTGTCTGGCGTTGTGATCCCGTCGATTCTGGATAAGATGAAAATCGATCCCGCTTTATCTGGTTCGGTTATTTTAACAACAGTGACTGATATTGTCGGTTTTGTGACTTTCTTAGGCTTAGGTAGTTTATTGTTACTTTAGTACTTTTGAATGCGAAATGTTTTAGTTATTTACTTGCAGCTAATTGATTTCATTTTTATTTCTGTTGTGTGAATCTTTCGTGAAGAACTGGTTGGCGTGTATCATCTAGTTCTTTTTTATCATAAAGTGCCTCTCTCGCAATGACGAGTTATATAATTAAAAAGGAGACATTCATGTCTAAGAAAGAAGCTAAAGCAGTAAATAAAGAAGTTAAATCAATTAAAAAAGAAATCAATGCGCGTAAAGAAAAAGTAGCAAAGCAAAAATCTAAAATTGGTAAGCTAAAAAAAGCACTTAAAAAAGTAGCTTAATTACCATGCAAGCAATACTGATGCTAACCTAGCATTAGTGAGGGTATATAAATCAATATACTTTAGATGCTTGGGCAGTTGCGGTTTAATCGCCGTAATTGCCAGCCTTTTACGTTTGTCACCTTCCAATATAAAACTCACCACAACAGTGTAAGTTAAAATTTTACCGCTGATAATTAGTTTTAGTAGATTAATTATTCAGTAATATTTGTTAATAATTTTATGCAAATATGCTTTAATTGATGTATCACTTTTTCTGTATTAAGTACTTTTTTAGAACCAATGATAAAGACTTGCATTACTGTTGCTTTTTTTATGTGTATTATGCCCAAGCCAGCCTATTCATCTGAGCACTTTAGCGATCACGAGCAATACTGCCTAAACCAAGCAGCTGAAAATTGTTTAGAGTTAATATCAAACAACTTATTACAAGCACAACCAAAGTCTACAAATTGGTATAAATTAAAATCTTATCAGTTAGATTATTTCTACGATACGTTAAATTACAATCAAATAATTAAGCAAATCGAGCCGCTTATTGATGACGAAAGCTTACCATCGGTATTTAAATCACAACTCTACTTTTACTATGCAAAAGCGCTCAATGGCTCTGATAATAATGAATTAGCGCAAGTTTATGCAGATAAAGCGATAGCTAAACTAGAAGACATGTATCAAGCATTCGAAAATCCCTTACGGTTAGTTGAGCTGGCAAATTTGCACTATGTATTTGGTAATAAAGAGCTCGCTTATCAAATATTACTTAGTGTGGGTAATCGATACAGCAAAAGTCGTGATGCTATTTTTAATTTTGAGCTAAATTCAAATAAGGCAAATGTTTTACATGCATGGGGAGATTTTAACAAAGCAGCCAAATTTAGAAAGCTAGCGTTAGATTGGATAAGTAATAGCGACCATCAAACTAAAATAATTATTGCGCAAGGAAACCTCGCGCGGACTTATCAGCTTGCAGGTAAATATGAACTTGCAATAAATTATTACCTCGCGTCATTATCTTATATGGACGGTAAAGAAAGTAATGTTCATTATCCAATATATTTATTACGGTTAGCTGAGACTCATATGCAAATGGGCAGTTTAGCTCTAGCCGCTAAGAATTTAAAACAAGTAAACAAACAAGGTCTAAAAGCAGGCCATTTGGCACTTTACACTAAGTTAGATAGCGCATTATCAAACGTTAAAATTAAATAGCAGTAAATACTTACCTCTCAAATACCATTTTCCTCCGTTTGAATTTACCAATATGGTATAGAGCAAAGTCGTGTCTAAATTAAAATTTTAAAGTCATCAAAACCAATCTTTTTGTAAAGTAAGCTTGACTTTGTGCTGTTTTTACACAAATATAGTCAAGTAAACTTTACTTTAACTTGATAGAGGTTCATATGTCTAAACAAACACACCTTACGCTCAACCAGCGTAATAAAATGAACACGGCATCTTTAGCTAAATGGACATTATTTTGGATGCTTTCATTAGCATTTGTATCATTTGGGCCAAACTTACTCTGGGAAGGAAATATAATTTTAAGTGTTATTGCTGTGGTTATTAATTTAGCCGTTGGTTTGATGATGATTTTAGCTAATAAGCGTCATTTACAAGGGTTAGATGAAATGCAGCAACGACTGCAACTCAATGCGATGGCAATTACACTCGGCGCTACTTTAATCGTTGGCTTAGCGTATTCATCACTTGATAATAGCGCTTTAATTCCTTTCACAGCTGATATATCTCATTTAGTGATTTTTATGGGCCTTACGTATTTTTTCACAACACTTTTTATGCATAAACAGTTAGGCTGTGGCGAGGAAGGTGAATGAAAAATCGTCTGAAAGTACTGCGGGCTGAGCGTAACTACACACAAGCCAAATTAGCTGAATTACTCGATGTTTCAAGGCAAACTATTAATGCAATTGAAAAAGGCAAATTTGATCCTAGCTTACCTTTAGCATTTAAGGCTGCTCGATTATTCAATTTAAAAATTGAGGATATTTTTGAAGATGAGGAATACTAAAAACGATCACCAAGGAGTTGTTTTAAAGTAATTATCTAAGTGATCAATAAGTGCCCTGATAGCCGGTGATAAATGCTTTCGAGAGCTATACAGGGCATAAATATTTAGTTCATCAGGTTGCCAATCTGGCAGTATATGTTTTAATTCGCCACGCGCAATATAACTATTTACTAAATAGGTTGGTAAAACCGTTACTCCAAATCCATTTAATACCGCACTTAGTAATGAGGTTGCTTCATTAGCACAAAGACGACTGTTTAAACTAATTGACTCAAACATTTCTTTTTTACGTAAATGTAAGATATGGTTTGCAAAGTGTTTGTGCGCTAAATAATCATGATTGACTAAGTCGTTAGGTTGATTGATATCAGCGTTATTATGAATGTAATCAACTGAGGCGACAATCGCTGACTTGCAAACGCCAATGGGCTTACCTATTAATGATGGATCGGGGTTTGCGGCAATTCTAATTGCTAAATCAATTTGTTTTTCAGTGAGATTCGCAGCGACGTCACTCAAGTCAAGTTCAATGTTGATCAGTGGGTTTTGTTGTATAAAAGGTTTTATTGCAGGTATAAGCTGTGATTGGCTAAAAGATACGCTGGTTGCAACGCGAATAGTGCCTGACAATGCAGCTTTAGGCAGTGCGATTGTACTAAGATGCTCACCTTGTTCAAGCCACTGTTGGATGTTTATTAAATAGGCTTCGCCCGCAGTCGTTAATGAAACCTTGCGAGTTGTACGGTGTAATAAGCGTGTTTTGAGCCAATTTTCCATAGTTTCTATATAACGGCTTACCATCGCGCGCGACATATTCAAGCGATCAGCTGTAGCTGAAAAACTACCTGAGTGGGCAACATCTATAAATACTTTTGCAGCGATTAACCTATCCATCAATTAGCTCTATTTTTGAAATAATGATGCTTAGTATTGTGCGTATATCTGAGTTAATCAATCCTTTATTATTCTCACATCGAAATAATTATTGGAATTGAAATGAAAAAAATACTTTTAATCGCATCGTTGTTATTTACAAGTTACCACACGAATGCGGCACAGGAATCGTCATTAAAACTGGATGTTTATAACGCTGATAGTAATAGCTTTACTGTAAACGCAACTGTGCTTTATTCAGACACAGAAGCGGTTGTTGTAGATACGGGGTTTACAAAAGCAGATGCACTAAGAATTGCAGCAAAAGTATATGATTCAGGTAAGCAATTAACGACCATTTTTATAAGCCAAGCTGATCCAGATTATTATTTTGGGGCGGAAGTATTGCATGAGTTATTCCCAAATGCGCAAATTATTACAACACCGGCAGTTGGAGAGGTAATCGCGGAGAAACGAGATAAAAAAGTTGCGTTTTGGGGGCCAAAAATGGGCTTGAATGCGCCAGTAAAACCGATTATACCCGCGATATTTAAAGGCACTAAAATTAGTGTGGATCAGCATATCATTGAAATAAAAATACACGATGGGGTACTTGCGCATCGGCCTTACCTTTGGATCCCCGAAACTAAAACAATTTTAGGTAATGTCGCGATTTCTGCGGGACACCATGTTTGGATGGCAGACACGCAAACACCAGGTAGTGTAAATGCATGGCTAGAGCAACTTAATCAAATGAAGGCACTGCAACCACTAATGGTAATACCTGGTCATATGGAAGCCGGCACAGCATTAGATGACAGTGCAATTGATTTTACAATTGATTACATTAAAGCGTTCATCAAAGCCAAAACACAAAGTACAAATAGCAGTGAGTTGATCGCAAAAATGGCGGCGCTTTATCCACACTTTAAAGATACTTCAAGTTTAGAGTTAGGTGCGAAAGTACATATGGGCGAAATGCCTTGGTAATTTGAGTCTTGTTAAAGTGATCTTTTATGTGCAAAAGAGGGTATTGTGCTCTTTGTGCAAAAATATCGAATAATGGTATAAAGACCATTATCAAAAACAATAAGACGGAGTTGAATAGATGAAAAAGTTAGTGGGAATAGTATCCCTGTTAGCCATTTTATTAGTGGTTTTACCGGGGCCATTATATAAGTGGGGGATTGTTGAGCTTGGCACTGCATTTACAGGCATCCGCTTTGGGGTATATGCAGGAGCTGCAGCCTTAATTTTATTGATTGTTCAACTCATTTTTATGCGTAAAAATACACATTGGCCAATGGCTGGTATTAGCGCTATTTTTGCTGTGATAGCTATAGCGCTGCCTTTAAGCTTGATGAACAAAGCGAAAAGTGTGCCACCCATTCATGACATTTCAACAGATGTAGTAGCCCCGCCTCCATTTGTTAAAATTGCTGAGTTACGTGCTGATGCACCAAATCCGATAGAATACAGCGGGGCAGAAACAGCCGCCGCACAGTTAAAAGCATACCCTGAATTAGTAACGCTTAAGTACGCTAATAGTAAAAATGATGTTTTCATTGCCGCAAAAGAAGTGGTTAATCAGTTAGGTTGGGAGCTAGTTAATGCGGATGCGTCGCAAGGTATTATTGAAGCGACTGACACTACTGCTTGGTTTGGTTTTAAAGATGATGTGGTTATTCGAATTAAGTCATTAGAAACAGTAACACTTGTTGATATTCGTAGTAAATCACGAGTAGGTAAAAGTGATTTAGGTAAAAATGCGCAACGAATAAACGATTTTATAAAGCAAATTAATCAAAGTTTAAGCGCTATTTAATCGCTTTTAGAATTTAACAATGCCCCTAAAGGGGCTTTGTTAATTAGGGCGTGTTGACCTTTGTGGATTGAAATTTGTTCAATCTAGGGGCGATTTAATCGCGGCGCGAGGTTTGTATGTTGTGATTCAATAAAAATTGAGCAAAACTTCCGCGTCCTGCTCATGCCCCTTATTTAGATCCGTGTAGGTAACAAAGAGTTAATCACCCCTAGGAAAAACCCTTCGGGCAGCGCATGTTTGTAATTTATACTGCGTTATCGCCTATTTATGGGGATCAACCACAGACCATAGCATAGGCGCTGCCTTGCCTAAATACCAAATAGACTGCTGCAAAATGAATCACGAAAGGTCAACACATCCTAACCAGAGTTTAGGCTACTTAAGCTGGTGCTATGCCTTGCGATGATTTAAATAACCAATTTGGATCATATTGCAGCTTTACTTGCTTTAATTTAAGTAAGTTCTCACCAAAATAGGCTGACTGCGGATCATTTATGAGAGGGTCTAAGTAATTAACGTATGCGCCGCCAGAGCTCCACGGCGACATAATTTGGCGAAAACTATTCTCCCATTTTTGAGCTGCATCAATTGTATTGTCTGACGCTGAAAGTGGCAGAGCGGTATAATACTCAGCACTTACGCGGGCATTACGATGGACAAATGCGGTTTCATTTGGCTCAAACTGGCTTATTTTACCTCCCATAAGGTTAAAGATAATCATCCCTCGGTTACCTTCAAGGATGCTTTTCTCAATATATTCTTTAAGCGTATTAATGCCTGCGGGTGGTATTTCTTTATCAAAAAAATCAGAACTGGCTGCAAAAGCACTGCGTGACATTCTACCGCCCTCAAACTGTGTCGCTAAGTGGCAAGCGGTCGCTGACGCGCTACAAGTACCTAACATGACGTCTCGATAGGGTGCGGTGGTTACAGTGTCAGAGCTTGGCGTTGCATTAATGCTGTGCATAAAGTCTTGCCAATATGGTGTTGCGTCTGTGGCAGAATTTACGCAAAATGCACGAACATTGACTCTGGAGGTGCCATTACTCCAATCAGGTAAGCATTGCCCCCACATTTCATCAGGCCAAAGATCAGGTAATGCCTGCCAACTTGCCATCACTTTCTCAAAATCAGCGAATGAAAAGTTTGCTTCAAAAACGGTAATGTCACTGGTTGCGTGGGTTTTAAACGTAAATGAAGTCACGACACCAAAATTCCCGCCGCCACCTCCGCGCAGTGCCCAAAATAAATCGCTATGCTGGTTTTTATCACAGGTTAACTTTTCACCTTGCGCACTAATAATATCAACGGCAATTAAACTATCGCATGTTAACCCATAAGCACGACCAACAACGCCAAATCCACCACCAAGCGTAAGGCCTGCGATACCTACACTTAAACAGCTGCCAAGTGCAACGGCAACATTATTCTCGGTGAGTTTATCGTAAACATCTGCAAGTCGAGCGCCAGCACCAATTGTTGCAGTGTTTGCAGTTATAGAAATGGAGTCCATAGGGGTTACATCAATCACTAACCCTTGGGTTGTTGAGTTACCTATGTAGCTATGGCTCCCGCAGCGAGGGGTAACATGCATAGAGTGTTGCTTGGTAAATGACAAAGCGGTGATCACATCCTGTTCATTAGCACAGTGGGCAATAGCTTGTGGGTAAATATGATCGTAGCGAGTATTAAACACCAATCGTGCGGTTGGGTATGTGCTGTTATCTGTGGGCAAAATTAACTGTCCATCAAGGCTGCTTTTTAACTCCTCCCATTGGCTTTTTGTCAGTACGCTCTCAACAGGAGGCGTAACGGGTTGAATACCAATAACAGGTGCTTGCTTTGAGTTTGACGAACCACCACAGGCGGTTAAGAAAAAAGAGGCGGCTGAAAACCCCATAAACTGACGACGATCCATGTGAAACCTATTATTATTTTTTAGTGTATTAACTGTACCTCAAATGTAAAAAAAATCACCTTGCAGGACGATGAAAAATACTCACGTTAGATATCGAATGTTAATATACCCAAGTCATCTCAAAATGCAGAATTCAGCGTTTCACAGGGGCTTAATATCAAGGCGTTACTTTGCAACAATGGCCATCCCTTTTAAGAAGTAACAACGATGAGAGTAAGTGCCTGTGAAACGCCCAAAGGGTTGGTTTAAAAGCGATTTATACTGCGTTACTTTTATAAGGAATTGATTGCCTAAATCGCTTTTAATTCCAACTGAAACTCACATCTTGAGGTGGTTTGGGTATAGAGGTGCGACAATTTGTCGCGTGTTCAGTGTATTCACCAGAGTATATACTTTAGGCATCTTAAACCTGTTGTAATTAAAGAATAAAATGAACAGTCACTTTTCACTTTCTAACTCGCAATGTGTACTTTCACCTGTTGCATTGAGCATCGTAATGTTACTTTCGCCTTTTGCCATCGCCGATGAATCAATCGAAGTTATTGAAGTGCACGGGCAAAACCCCAATAAGCACGAAATGCTAGGTTCAGCTGAGCAGTTGTTAAGTGAACTCGGTGTTAATTTTTCTGCGGCTGGAGGCGTATCTAGCCTACCAATTTTAAATGGCATGATGGGTGATCGCGTAAAAGTCATTGTAGATGGCGCTGATATTACAGCAGCTTGCGGCAATCAAATGAATCCGCCTTTGTCTTACATATCAGCGAATCAAGTATCGTCGTATAGTGTTATTGCAGGGATCTCACCGGTAAGTGCTGGTGGCGATAATATAGCGGGTGTGATTAAAGTGAATTCAATTGCACCACAGTACAGCGAAGTAGCAGAGCTTGATTGGCACTCAGGGTATGTATCAGCCCAGTATCGTAGTATTAATCATGCAAAAGCCGTGGGTGTAGGCGCACGCTTGGCCAGCGATAGCTTTACATTAAGTTATCAAGGCGCATTTGAGGATGCTGATAGTTATGACGATGGTCGTGGCGACTTAGTACTTGATACGCTATATCGCGTTCAAAATCATGCATTAACAGGCGCGATTCGTGATGAAAAACAGCAGTTTGTAATTAAACTAACGCATCAAAAGATACCGTTTCAGGGCTTTGCAAATCAATATATGGATATGACCGATAACACCAGTTACGGTTTTATCTCGCAATATAGTCGCATAATTGACCGTGGTGAGTTTCAGGCTCAGGTTAATTTTAATGATGTGAAACATAAAATGGGATTTTTTACCCCAGAAAAAACCGGCATGATGCCAATGAATACGGACGCGCAAGATATTAGCTATCAACTTAACTGGCGTTTGGACTTTGATGCAGATACTCAGTTGTTGCTAGGTCAAGAATACTATGGGTATCGCATTGATGATTGGTGGCCAGCAGTACAAGGCTCAATGATGATGGGACCAAATGACTATGTGAATATAAACGACGGTAAGCGCGATCGTATTACTGGCTTTGCTGAGTTACAAAAACAGCTAAATAAAAAGTGGTGGGTATCAGCTGGTGCGCGTATTGAGCATGTAACAACAAACGCAGGAGAAGTACAAGGTTACACTGAGACAAAGATGGGCGGTGGTATGCATGAAAATATGGAGAATATGCCATCCATGGAGGGGATGCATGCAATGGGAAAAAGTAATGAGACAGCCGCGGCAGAATTTAATGCCCTTGATCGCAAACGTACTGATACATTAGTTGATGCCAGCTTATTGCTGCGTTACCAAGTTGGTGCAAACGATGAATTACAACTTGGCCTAGCACGTAAAAACCGTGCGCCTAATTTATATGAGCGTTACAGTTGGGGGGTTAGTACAATGTCAACCAGTATGATCGGCTGGTTTGGTGACGGCAATGGCTATATAGGCAACCCTGACTTAGAAGCCGAAACTGCCTACACATTAAGTGCAAGTTATACTAAATCAGCAGCCGATGAATCATGGCAAATAACAACGAATGCTTGGCGCAGCAAAGTAGATGATTATATTGACGGCACAGTGGTTGATAGCTTTAACCGTACAGATATGGCCTCAACTAAGCGTAATATTTTAAAGTTTTCAAACATTGACGCGACATTGTACGGCGTAAAGGTTGATGCGGCGCTGCGTATTTTTGAAAGTAAACACGCAGGGTTATGGTTGTTAAAAGCAGGAGTTACAGCAACACATGGTGAACGTGATGACAGCGATGAGTCGTTATATCAAATAATGCCATTGCATAGCAAAATAGCTATTGAGCAACAAGTAGGTAAATGGCAAAGTGCTTTAAGTTGGGAATGGGTTGATAGTAAAACGCGGGTTGACGCGCGCCGCTTTGAAAATAAAACCGATAGCTATAGCTTACTTAACATAGAAACCAAAGCAACATGGGACAAGCTGACGGTTAAGTTGGCAGTCACTAATTTACTTGATGAATACTATCAGCTGCCACTGGGTGGGGTGAGTATTGCTCAATACAAAAAAGACATGACCGTGGGCTTTAATCAACTAGCAGGGCAAGGGCGCTCAGTTAATTTAGGGATGAGTTATGCGTTTTAGTAAATAAAAAGGTAACTAAGCTTTAAAGGCCAAACTATTTGGCCTTTTTACATCAACTCATCACTAAACTTAACTCATCACTAAACTTAACTCATCACTAAACTTAACTCATCACTAAACTTAATACAGCTAAAAGTACGACTCTCGTTTTATAATTGTAACCTTAACAGCAATTTTGGCTTTAAGTCCTGCAACTTGAGTTGAATCAAAAATATCAGCGTAATATTGAATCTAGGAAATAACAACAAGGTGTAAATGATTAGGAACTTTGTAGAGCTTGTATGGTCAGATTGCATTATCGTTTAGGGAACAAACATTGTGACAACATGGCGCCGGCCTCTTATTATTTCATTACTGCTCCACGGCATTGTTTTTTCAATTATAATGACCGTAAAAACACCAGTGCTAGTTGCTGTAGAAACGCCACCCATCAAAGCATACATAGTTAGTATGCCGCCACCTAATCCATTGCCTGTAATAGAAACGCCCAGCATTCAGCGAGAAGAAGCCACACTACCGAAAAAGATTGAAAACCCTATTATTCCTGCTGAAAACACGATTATAAAAATTAAAAAACAAGTAAAGCCATTAAAACCTGCAGCGCCAAAGGCACTAGAGGACACTAATAGCTACAAAAAAATAGACCTCAAACTAGGTTTGAAAAGTATTCTAAAAAAACAGCAAAATACGTTTCCATCAACATTTCAACAGTCACAAAACTCAGCACAACCACAGCGTCTCACAGTCCCAAAAGAGCATCAAATAGCCAACATAGACCCATTAAAAATTGAGAAGCAAAGCATGCAATTCACCACCTATCGCTTTGGTGATAAGTGCTTTAAAAAAGTATCGATTGGAGCCGGTGTAATGCCAAAAAATGATCTACCAGATAGTTACATTATGAGTATCACTTGCGCAACAACAAAAATAACCGACGCCTACGATAAGGCAATGAACAAATGGTTAGAAAAAAAGTGATTAATGCGCTGAGGTTGTTATTGGTGTACGAGACGTATTTAAATAATCACGAGTAAACAAGATAATGAGGCGGTAATGATTGTGCAGGAATTGCTTACAGTCAATTCCCTGCGCTTGTTTATGTAATATCGCCCCTACATCTCTATACTCAAAGACGATAACTGGCAGAGAATTGACCTTTATAGACTTACGAATGAAGCGTGTTTATTTTTATGCTTCATCACTTACTACAGTGTCTGCTTGTTCTTCAGCAAGTAAAGCTAATCTTTCACGTTCTGCTTTAGAGACATAAGCGGGCTTATTACTTTTATGTAATTTTGCATTGGCGCGCTTGTCCCTGCTATTAAATTTAGTAACTATCTTCTTTCTGCGATTCATAACTCACTCACACCTTAAAAATGGTGGCATATTATACAGCGCAATGAACGCTATTAGCTATCGAATTATTATGCGATTAGAAAATATCTGTAGCGATAGGTACAAAGCTAGCATCGAAATCATCAACGGCGTTACACTTATCACCCAAACCACCTCAAGATGCAGAGTTCAAAGTTGCACTTGGGCTTGGATGTCACCTAATTTGGTCTTTCAATTTAATAGGATCTCGCTTTGAAACAATTTTTTTTAGCAAGCTTGGCGTTATTAGCTGCAACTGCTCACGCCAATATAGATAGTCGTAGTGATGCGGTTGCGCAGTACGCAGTAAACACATACCAAGATGCACAAATTCACACTTTAGCAAATATGGTTTCTTTTCCAACAGTCAATAAAAACGGAATTAATACACCAGACAACCCAGACTTTATTGGTTTTAAAGCGCTATTAAAAATGAAAGCAGCAGCGCTGGGATTTGATTATCAAGATTTGGGTTACACCGTTTTAATTGGCATGGGCAAGCAAACAGAAAAAGTAACGATAGTCACCCATGGTGATGTGCAACCCGCTAACGCCAGCAAATGGAAAAAAAGCCCGTTTGAAATCGACAGTACTTCAGAGCCAGGCAAATTGATTGCTCGCGGTACAGAGGATGACAAAGGCGCTATTGCCACAGCGCTTTATGCAATGAAAGCAATAAAAGATCAGGGCATTGACCTTAATAATCGCATTGAGCTAATGATTTATTTAGCTGAAGAGTCTGATTGGGGACCCCTTGAAGAGTTTATGAGGACCTACCCACAACCAAAGTATGCGGTGACGATTGATGCCTCATACCCTGTAGTTGTGGCAGAAAAAGGCTGGAGTTTGGTTGAACCTACTTTTAATGCAACATCGGCACAAACTAGCGCGTATGTAAGCGAACTTAAAGGTGGCGCATTTAAAAGCCAAATTCCGGAAGATGCCAGTGTTATATTACATAATGCCGATACAGTATTAGTTAGCAAGCTTAAACATGCAGCGAGTGCACTAAACGCTGTAGAGTTTAACTTTAGCGAACAAGAAAGTGGAGTACTAATTAGCGTTAAAGGTATGTCAGCACACTCTTCAGAGCCGGAGTCGGGTGTGAATGCCATTGCCTACTTAGCTGAACTTTTTAAAGGCATTAAGCTTGAAAGTAATAGCGATGCACAAACAATTCATTTTATTAACCAGCTGATAGGCCTTGATATACACGGTAAAGATTTTGGTGATATAGCATATGAGCATAACTTTATGGGACCAATGACGGTGGCACCAACACTGATTGAGCGTGATGGTAATGCACTCACACTTGCAGTGAACTTGCGTCGCCCAGTTGGTAAAGATGAAGCTGTATTACGCGCACAAATAAACAGCGCTTTGGCAAATTGGCAATCTGTAAATAAAGCCAAGTTGAGTAATATTGATATCGTGATTGGTAAACCAATGCTGCTCGACAGCGCACCACACGCTCAGGCTTTACTTGATATATTTAAACACTTTACTGGCGATAAAGACGCGGGCTTTGTATCGATTGGTGGTGGCACAAACGCAAAACTATTTGATAATGCCGTATCGTTCGGTCCATCAATGCCAGGAAAGCGTTACACAGGCCATTCAGAGCATGAGTTTATTACTGTAGAGCAGCTTAAGTTAAACTTAAAAATGTACACCGCGATGATGATTGAACTGGGAAATATGTAATACTTTAAATACCATAAATTGCCGCTGATTAGCGGCAATTAACCACGTTCAGGTTCGTTAATTAAAACTGTGCGACAAATTTAGCTGCGTATTGTTCACCTTCCTCAACATTGCTAAAGTGAGCCGTAAAATAATATTGGCTATTTATAAAATATTTAGCTTCAAGTTGCAGATGTGAATCAGCAACACCCGCGCCAATAGCCACATTGCGATTAAAATAATAATTAGCCATACCAGAGAATACAGAATCAACACCATTGTCTTCATAAGCTAAATCAACACTTAAATAGCGCTCATGACTAAGGTGGTGAAAATAACGTGTAGAGGCATTCCAAGTATCAATATCATCGTCAGTTTCAATCGTAAAACCAAGGTAATCTGTGTCATTTAGTTGATGATTGTATTGAGCTTTAAACCAATAAATCGTATCGGCGGCTTTAAACTCAGCTAAACGAACTGACACTTTGAGCGACTGTGCAAATACATACCCTAAGCCTAATGAATAGTCGTCGGTTTCACCTAAATCAGCAAGCTCAACACTTGCAAACCATTTATTATAAAAGCCCTCAGCAAACAGCCCAAAGTTGTCTGCGTCATCATCATTAAAGTAATCAAGTTTAATGTTAGTATCAGTGTCTAAGTAACCAAAATCATCCCATACGCCAGAATGTTGTTGCGGTGCAAAATAGTAATGGCTAGAAAGCGCGACAGAGTCATTATCGTTAGTTATATTTTTTAAGGTGTTATATGTTGCGGTATTAAACCATTGATGGGTTTTAGGCTCCGATGCAATAACAGGCAGGGAGCATGATAAAGCAAAAAGTGACAGTGGGATTAAGTAGCGCATAAATATCCTTTTAGAATAGCGAAGTTTGTATTTCAGCATTCTAAGTTAAGTAATGCATTTATCGCTAATTATAGAAGTGAAATACTAGGGCGTGTTGACCTTTGTAGATTGAAATTTGTTCAATCTAGGGGCGATTTAATCGCGGCGCGAGATTTGTAACCTAGTGGGCTAAGTAAAAATCGAGCAACAAAGAGTTAATCGCCCCTAGGAAGAACCCTTTGGGCAGCGCATGTTTGGCATTTATACTGCGTTATCGCCTATTTATGGGGAGCAACCACACCACATAGGCTCTGCCTTGCCTAAATACCAAACATACTGCTGCAAAATCAATCACGAAAGGTCAACACGCCCTAGGCAGCGTTAGTTAATTTAGCGTATTCGTAGCCAAAAGTTATTTACATTGTTTATATTTCAAACCCATAATAGGTATAAATAACTTAACAAATACATCGCTAGATGATAAAAAGTTATATGCAAGTATTGTAATTAAAAAATGGACTGCAGTTATATGGAATTTTTAAACTTAGCTCTTACCTTTCCCACTGTTATTTTTTCAGCGCTGTTATTGGTTGTCGTGTTGTTTTGGGCAATAACTTTAATCGGCTTTGCTGATATTGATATGTTTGAATCTGATATTGACGCTGATGCATCGCAAAGCTCAGGCATCAGTTCATGGCTGAATATGGGCTTTGGTGGCATACCTATCACGGTGTCAGTTAGTCTTGTTGTGATGATTAGTTGGTTAATCAGTATTTACGCACATAAGTTTTTTGCTTATTTACTTGGTGATGGCACTTTATTTTATATTTTAGGTGTGGTGATGCTAGTAACCTGTTTGGTGGTTGCCATTCCCGTTGCGGCTATTATTTCACGCCCACTTCAGCGCTTTTTTACTAGCGCAGAAACCTCCCAAAGTTCTGATTTACTTGGTTTAGAGTGTATTGTTGTTACAGGTAAAGTAACCAATACATTTGGTCAAGCACGCGTTCAATTTCAAGGTACTGAGCAATTAATCGAAGTCAGAGCAGAAAATAACGAACCCTTTACTTCAGGCGACACTGCTGTGTTGCTTGATCACCTCAAAGAGCAACATTGTTACATTATTGCCGCAAAGCCTTGGTAATTTCCTGCGTTTTAGGAATAAGTAACATATAACAAATCAATAATCACGTTAGGACATAACATGGAATTTTTAGATAACCTCATACCTATATTAACCTTTGTAGGTATAGCAATAGCGGTCATTTTTGCTATTTTGCTTATTATTGGCAAGTTTTATCGTAAAGTAGAGCAAGGCCAAGCGCTGATCATTAATAAAATGAAAAATGAGCCCGATGTCACCACTACAGGCGGTATTGTTTATCCTGTAATCCATAAAATGGAAGTAATGGATATTTCCACTAAACGTATGGTACTTGAGCGTAAAGATAAAGGTGGTTTGATCTGTAAGGACAATATTCGTGCCGACATTGCTATTACATTTTATATTCGTGTAAACGAAAATAAAGAAGATATTTTACGTGTTGCTAAGCATGTAGGGTGTGCTCGCGCCTCTGAGCACGACACTTTGCAAGAACTGTTTGAAGCCAAATTTTCAGAAGCGCTTAAAACAGTGGGTAAGCGCATGGATTTTGTTGAGTTATTTACTCATCGAAATGAATTTCGCGACAATATAAAAGAAGTGATTGGCCAAGACTTATCAGGCTATACGCTTGAAGATGTAGCAATCGATTACCTTGAACAAACGTCGATTGATAAACTTGATCCGCAAAACATTCTTGATGCTGAAGGTATTCGCCGCATCACCGAAATGACCGCTGTACAAAATGTGTCGACTAATCAATTAAAGTGTGACGAACGCGCTAAAATTGAGATCCAAAATCAAGAAGCCACCGAAAAATCACTCGAAATTGAGCGTCAAAAGCAAGATGCCATGTCGCGCCAAGTACGAGAAATAGAAACCGTTAAAGCGCGCGAATTTGCCGAAGCTGAAAAAGTACGTCAAGAAGAGCGCCTTAAATCAGAACAAGCACGTATTCAGTCTGAAGAAGCTATTGGTATCAGCGAGCAAAATAAACAGCGTGAGCTGGATATAGCTGAACAAAATAGACTACGCGTTTTAGGTATTGAGGAAGAGAAAGTAGCGCGCTCGCGTGAAATTGAAGTAATAGAACGCGAAAGAGAAACTGAAATTCTACGTATCAACAAAGAAAAAGCGCTGGAAGTTGAGCGTAAAGAAATCGCTGACGTAGTACGTGATCGCGTTATTGTTGAAAAATCAGTAGCTGAAGAAGAAGAGCGTATTAAAGACGTAAAAGTACTTGCTGGTGCTGAACGTGAAAAAGGCGCAATGATCATCCGTGCTAAAGCACAAGCAGAAGAGTTATTAGTTAAAGATATTGAAGCGGCAAAAGCGCAAGAGCAAGCGGCAGAGTATAAAAGCCGTGAACTTGAAACAATGGCCAATGCAGAGCTGAGAATTGCTAATCAGCAAGCTGAATCTAAAAAGATCCTTGCTCAGGCACATCAAGTTGAAACCGCGGCACAAGGTCTTGCTGAAGCTGATGTTATTAAAGCTAAGGCAGAAGCAAATGCAATTCAAGGCGAGACAGATGCGAAAATAATGCGTCAAAAACTTGAGGCTGAAGCACAAGGTAATCGTGAAATTGGTTTATCTCAAGCGCAAGTTCAAACCGCGATGGCCGATGCAAACGAGAAACAAGGTGAAGTTGAAGCGATTAACCTTGAACGTAAAATGCGTGCAGAAGCAAAAGGCCTTGAAGAGAAACTACAAGCCCTTAACTCTATGGATCAAGATGCCCGCGATTATGAGAGTTTCACGCTACAGCTTAATCAACAAAAAGAGTTGGTACTGGCAAAAATTTCAGCAAGCAAAGACATTGCAGAGCATCAAGCTCACATAATGGCTAAAGCATTGGGTGATGCCGATATCAATATTATGGGTGGTGATGGCCAGTTCTTTAATCAATTTATGAGTGCAATCAGTTTAGGTAAATCAATTGATGGCCTAGTTGATGAAAGTAAAACTGTGCAAACAGTGTTTAAAGATCACTTAAACGGTGATCGTAATTTAATTGAAGACCTAAAAGGTGTGCTAGCAGGGGCCAATGGCTCAGCTGAAACACTTAAAAACTTTAATATGAGCAAGTTACTTAAGCAGTTAAGTAATACAACAGCGGCTGAAAAAAGCCAATTGTTGAGTATGTTAGGTGGCAATTTAGGTGGTGGTTTAGAGGATAAAATTAAGCTAGATACAAAAGACTAGTCTGGTTTCTAAGTTTCATCCCTTTAGCCGTAATAGATTACTTATTACGGCTAACTTTAATTAAATTTCAGGATAGTTTTTCATGACGGACGCAACACAACAAGCGCTAGAGCAAGGCTCATACGACTTAATTAAACGCCGCTTAAGTAATTTTGGCGGGACTTTAAAAACGCAAATTGATGAAGTTAATCAACAGCGTATAACGGAGTTTGGCAGTACAGAATTACAAGTTAAAGGGCGAGTGCGAGTTCGTACGGAGCAAAATTGTACACCGCGTGACATTGTAATTGTAGGCGATAAAGTTATTTTTGCTTATAACGTATTACTTGGGTTAAAAAAAGAAACCTCAATTAACGACGTGTTTAGCGTACAAAAATTAGTAGAGCAAGACGATCACTTTGAAGTGGAAGCTTACCCAGAGCAAACCCGTTTTTTAACTGATACGCGCTTTATTCGAGATTTTGAAGAGCTTTATACTTACTACAAACAAACCAGTTTACAGCACTTATACCAACAAAATGGCAAGCTGTTTGCGTTATTCCAAATTGGCGACAAGTTATCGGATGTGCGGGTTTTTCGCTGGGAAATTCACCCAGACAATACCATCAATTATATAGATAACCGCGGCGAACGTGATATTCAACACGCCCATGACTACGATTTTGAATGGCTCAAAACTGACCGCAGTGATCACGTAGAAGGGCGCCATGCCCATATTAATATTGCTGACCAAGTTTTTGTGGAGACCATAGGTGGTTCACTCACGATTAAAATTGAAAACAGCACAGATACCGGTGAAGGTATTTACCAAGAGCCGGTTGATGATAAAAACCAATCTCTCGCTGATAGTGATGTGGAATACGCGCTGGTGGGCGATTTAGTACTAATAAAAATACTCCCGTATCGCGAAAAAACATGGCGTTACTTTATTTTTAATACGCGTACTCAGCAGGTTGCTCGCCAAGATGCCATTGGCAGTGCCTGCGTTACTTTACCTGAAGATCACGGTGTTATTTTTCCCGGTGGTTATTATTTACAATCAGGGCAAGCGCGATCGTTTGAAGAGCAAATAGAAGATCTTGAATTCCACAGGCAGATAAAGTCACCTAACGGCGAAGATGTTTTATACGTATTTTATGAGCCAAGCGAAGGTCGTTATGCACTGTTTGCATACAATATTATTGATAAAAACCTGCAAAACCCTATCTATTGTCACGGCTACGGCATATACAACGATGGTTTAACGCTTACCTTTAAAGCTGATAAAGACGAACCTGAACGCGTACACCCGATTCAAATTTGGCAAAGCCCATTTGTATCAGCTGAATTTGCTGCGAATGCGCCGCCGCTGACCAGCTTTTTTGGCAAAATAGGTAACCCTGATTTAGTACGCGGTATTTCTGACTTGTACAGTGTTTGTAAAGCAATAAATGAACAAAGCCCGAGTCTATTTCATTACGAAGACATGATTGCGTTAAGTCGTAATATTTTCGACCGTTATCATTGGCTTAATGAAGGTGAGTTTACTGAAATTGCTCAAAACCTGCACAGCATTAATGAAACTGCTGAGCAAGTGCTGGATGAATTTGAAAAAGTTACTGAAATTCAAAACAAAGCCAAGCAAGCCTTGGTGGATATTAATAAACAATATACTGATGTAACTCGTGACATACGCCCAGATAGCTTTAAAGCTGCGCCACAGTTTGTGCAGGGTATTGATGCGTTAAAAATCTTAAAAGGGCAAGTGATCAGCCTTGAAGACATTAAGTATATAGATACAGATGCACTTAACGCACTACAAAACCAAATTGATGAAAGGCTTGGCGAAGTAAGCCAAGCAACAGCTGCATTTTTACAACAAGATAGCGCATTAGCACCGTACCACGAAAAACTAAAAGAGCTGGAAGAACTCAGCAGTAAAAGCGAAAGTGTCAGCGAGCTAAAAACGTATATAGCGCAACTTGATACGCAAAGCGTGGAGCTTGATTTACTCAACCACACCATGCTTGATTTAGACATTGATGACAGCCGCGTACGCACGCAAATATTAGAAGACATCAGTGCTGTTTATGCGCTGGTTAATCGCGCTAAAGCCAGTATTGAAATTCGTCAAAAAAGCCTGGGTAGTGTTGAAGCAAAAGCCGAATTTGCCGCACGCTTTAAGCTGTTTTCGCAAAGTATTACTAACGCGCTAAATAACGCCAAAACACCAGAAGCGTGTGACGATCAATTATCTCGATTACTGATTCAGCTCGAAGAGCTTGAATCGCAATTTAGTGACTTTGACGAATACCTCAGTGAGATTATTGCAAAGCGCGATGACGTATACGAAAGCTTTGAAGCGCACAAACAAAGCTTAATTGATACTCGCCAGCGCCGTGCACTTAACTTAGCTAACGCTGCAGAGCGTATTTTACAGGGCGTAAACCGCCGCGCGCAAAGCTTTACTGAGCTTGATGCGCTCAATACCTATTTTGCTGCCGATCCTATGATCAGCAAATTACGCGCATTGACTACTGAGCTCAAAGAGTTAGGCGATGAAATACGTGCCGATGATATTCAATCAAAACTCAAAGCGAGTAAAGACCAGGGCATTCGCTCACTGCGTGACAAACAAGACATTTTTACTGATGGCGGTAATTCAGTCAGTATTGGTAAACACGCATTTAGCGTAAATAAGCAGCTGCTTGATTTAACGTTATTGCCGCGCGATGAGCAACTAATGCTGCACTTAACGGGAACTGATTATTTTGAACCAATAACAGATGAGCAAAGCCTTAATACGCTACAGCAAAGTCGCCATTTGTGGCAACAAACCTTGGTCTCTGAGAATGACGAGGTTTATCGTGGTGAGTATTTAGCTGCGCAAATATTGCTTGCGTGTGAAAACAGTGAGCACTCGCTTACATTTGTACAATTACAACAGGCACAAAAAGAAGATACCTTACTTTCGTTAGTGCAAAAGTTTGCTGAGCCGCGCTACCAAGAGGGTTACGAAAAAGGTATTCACGATCACGATGCATGCGCAATTATTGACACCTTATTGACTCAAAAAAATAGCTTAGATTTGCTTATTTACCCTGCAAGTTGTCGGATTGTGGCGCAGTTATTTAGCGCACAATTATCAACCGCACAACTGAATACATTTTATCATCAAGCGATCAATGCCATTTTGATGGATAAACATTTTGGTGCAACCAGTTTTATCAGCTCCTTGAATGAGCAATTAAGTCAGCAAATTGCAGAGTATTTACCGCAAATAAGTAAACTGCGCGCGCGCTTTACTGATTTATCAAGTGACTTAGCCGCCGCTTACTTAGTGCAGCAGTTAGCGCAACAAAAAACAGCAGAACAACAACAGTTTATTATTTCTCAGCAGGCCAAAAACTTAGCTGAGCAGTTTAGTAGTGACGCCAAAGCAAAAGGCTATATTAACGAGCTTAATCATGCATGCGAAAATGTAACGCAAACTGATGAACGTGCATTATTATTTTTAAGTTGGGTAAACGCCTATTGCATGCAAAGTGATAAAGTAAATGCCGTCGTGCAGGCTGAAGCTGCAAACTATGCGCATTTAAGTGCAACAACAAAACTGCATTATCATGTACTCGATGTTACCCCTATAACGCAGGTTGAACGCCTTATGGGCCAACATAAGCGAGTGCAAGAGCAAATACTGAATGTAGATTACGCTGAGTTTTATGCTCGCACGCGTAAATACATCACCGAGCAAGTACCTGCATTTGAGCAATATCACACATTACGCAGCGATATTTTGGCTGAGCAAAAAGAGCGTCTGCAGCTTGACGAATTTAAAGCACGCCCGCTTAGCTCGTTTGTACGTAATCAGCTGATCAACAAAGTGTACTTTCCAATTATTGGCGATAACTTAGCAAAACAAATTGGCTCAGCGGGTAAAAATAAACGCACCGATTTAATGGGCATGTTATTACTTATTTCGCCGCCAGGTTACGGTAAAACAACCTTGGTTGAATACGTTGCAAACCGTTTAGGACTAACCTTTGTTAAAGTAAATTGCCCATCGATAGGGCATGATCAGGTTTCTTTAGACCCAGCACAGGCAATTAATGCCACCGCTGAAAAAGAAATTGCAAAAATTAACCAAAGCTTTGAAATGGGCAATAACGTAATGCTCTACTTGGATGATATTCAGCATACCAACCCAGAGTTTTTACAAAAATTTATTTCATTGTGTGATGGCTCACGCCGAATTGATGGCGTGTGGAATGGCAAAAGTAAAACCTATGATTTACGGGGCAAAAAGTTTGCTGTAGTGATGGCCGGTAACCCCTATACGGAATCTGGCGAGAGCTTTAAAATTCCTGACATGCTAGCTAACCGCGCCGATATTTATAACTTAGGTGATACTTTGGCAGGCTGTGAGCAAGAATTTGCCATGAGCTTTATTGAAAATGCACTGACCTCCAATTCAGTATTAGCGCCACTGGCTAATCGCAATATGGACGATTTATATAAATTAGTGCGTATTTGCCAAGGCGAAGACATTTCATTAAATGAAATGGAACATGGGTACTCACAGGCCGAAGCTAACGAAATTAAAGCCGTACTCACGCGACTAATGACCATTCGTAATACCGTACTTAAAGTTAACGCCCAGTATATAGCCTCCGCCGCACAAGATAATAATTACCGTACCGAGCCCCCATTTAAGCTCCAAGGTAGTTACCGTAACATGAACAAAATGGCGGAGAAGGTCGTAGCTGCCATGAATGACGAAGAGCTTGAAAACCTTATACGCGATCATTATCGCGGCGAAGCGCAAACACTCAGTAAAGGCTCTGAAGAGAACTTACTCAAACTGGGTGAACTGCGTGGTACATTAACGCAAGAAGATCACGCTCGTTACAGCCAAATTAAAGAAGACTTTGTGCGCTTAAATAAACTCGATGGAGCAGGCAGCCCAGTCATGATGGCTGTTGAGCAAATGGGGTATTTACATGAATCACTTGAGGGCATTGCCAGTAAGCTCAGTAAAAATAACCTAAGCCACGATTACAGTGATTTACTGCAAAGTGTAGGCGTTAATATTCAAGGGCTAGATAATAAGCACGCATTGGCCGCACTTGCGCAATCGCTTGATAACGGCTTTAAGCAAACGCCTTATGAGAGTGGACTTGAGCAATTAAGTGCTGCAATTGCAAGTAATAACAACCACAGCCAGCTTAACGCCCTCACCAAAGCGACCAGTGAAAACAATACCAACCAAGCGTTTAATAACTTAGAACAAGCTTTAGGCAAGCATTTAGCACCACTTGATAATAAAGCGGCTATTACTGAGCTGGTTGCTGCGGTATCAAATAACAACAATCATTCACAGCTCAATGAATTGAGCAAAGTGCTCACTGCAAACAATAGCAATCAATCCATTAATGTATTGGGGCAACAACTAGGTGAACATTTAGCGCAACTTCGCAATCAAGACGCTCTCAGTGAGCTGACCAATGCGGTAGCAGGTAATAATAATCATGCGCAATTGAATGAATTAGCTACACTCGTTGCAGCGAATAATAATAATCAAACATTGAACATGCTTAGCCAGCAACTAGAGCAGATGAGTAATGCCGTTGCAAGTAATAACAATCACGCACAATTGAGCGAGTTAGCTAAAGTGGTTGCGGCCAATAATAGTAACCAAACCTTGAGCATGCTGGGTCAACAATTAAGTGAATATATAGCGCCACTTGATAATAAAGCCCAGTTAAATGAGCTGATAAAAGCGGTTGCTAGCAACAGTAGCCATGCTCAAATTGACAACCTAGGCGAAAAGTTAACGCAAGCAATTAATAGCAATAACAATCATCAGCAGCTAACGCAACTTGGTGAAACATTAGATCAGCTTAAGCAGGTTACAAGTGACAATAATAACCAACAAAGCTTTGAGCAATTAATAACAGCACTTAATATGCAAACAGAGCAATTAAATACTAAAACTGAGTTAAACACGCTAGCCAGTGCAATTGCCAATAGTACGCCAGATGCCGCGCTTAATGATTTAAAACACGCATTATTAGCGGGGAGCCAAGCGCAAATGCAGTTGTTGAGCGAGCAATTATTAGTGGCGCTTAAATCGCTTGATCATAGTGAGCAACTGGCTCAAATACTCACTGCGTTGGCAGATAATAATATAGCGCAGTTAGCGCCAGATTTAGTTAATCAGCTATTAGATGAACTAGAACACAACAATAATCGTGATGTATTGGAGTTAATGGCCCAACAAAATGTTAAAAATGCTGAGCAACAAGTCATACAAAGCGATGAACACAAACAGGCGTTAGATGCGCTGTTAACAGCAATGAAAAATCAGCCTGCACAGGTAATAACTAAAGTCGTTGAAACTGACACAAAAGATGACGCAATGCCTAGGCAAACTCTTTTGTAACAGGTGACAATCTAATTAAACGCACCTTCAATAGTGAGAGTGCGTATATTAACTATAAGGAAATGATAAATATGGATATTCAAGCACCAGAGTTATTTGATTCAATGGGCGAGGCAAAAATTGCCGCAGTTTATGTCAACGATGGACAGGCTGTTACAGCTAACCAAGCATTATTTGACGTTGAACTTGAAAAAGCGGTACTTGAAGTTATCGCACCCAGTGCAGGAATTGTGTATGATTTTAAAGCCAAAGTTGGCGATGTTATTCACTCTGAGCAGGTAATTATGCTTTTGCGAGAAAAATTACCCGGTGAGCAAACAGCGGATAAAAAACTACCCCTTGAAGAAGAGGTCGCTTTTTTAAAAGCTGAAAACGCACGACTTAAACAACAGCTAAAAGAGCAACAATTAACAGCTGCGGGTTAGTGGCTCTTGGGCAAGTACTATGCATGCCCGTTCAACGTATTGGCGATAATGTTTAATCGTCACCTGCTAGACAACCATAAGCAGAGTGTATATTAGTATGATTTATCAAGCCAAAATTTGATCCACAGGTATAATTAGAGCTGTGTGTATTTATAGTTTCTTGTGTTTTCCTCCCAAGTCAAAAAATAGGGAAAGTACTCTTTAATTAAATTGCTATATTTGAAAGGTAATTATGAAGTATCTCTCTATTGCGTTATTAGCTTTTAGCTTCTCAAGCCATGCTTGCATGCCTTCGGTGAATATCGATATAGCAGAAGTAGTTGTGGAAGTATCTAATCCAGTTTTTGAAGAAGGAATGATCATTAACGCGAAGACTGGAAAGGTAACTGCTAAGATATTTTTTAACAAAAAGGGGAAAGTTGTTAAAATTGAAAATTTGGATTTGACGCCTTCTTCCCTACCTTTACAGCCAATTGAAGAAGCTCTATATTCATCAAAGCGACACTTTTCTTCGGGGAAGGCTACATCACATGATATTACAATTGATTTTCCAATTGATTTTCCAATTGAATTTAGAGAAAAAATAAAGTTACAGCTGAATCTAAGTCCACCAGTCTTTGGAAAGTAGAGTATTTCAAATATAAGCGGGTAGTTGGAAATATTATTAAGAAGACATAGATCTGAAAAATCGCAATGTTACAGTCAATAAAGGAATAAACAAATTAACCTTGCAGGCACAATGAAGTGAATGCCTCACTTCATTGTGCGACAATTGTATTGCCTTGTTCATAATCTAGAAAAGCTGAGAAACACGATACATTAATAAGGGTAACCCCTTATCACCTTAAATAAGCCACTTAAACACCTGTCATACCTTCCAAAACGCCCATTAAAACAACACCAAATATTTACGTGAAAGTCAGTTGTCGATTGAATCAAAATAGGAACTCGGCTATGGTTAATACATCAATAAAAATAAATTAAAAACGAGTTATTCTACAGGCTCGTTATGTTTCAATCAGAGTGTGCAAATTTAAATGGCTCAGTGTAAAAAATGCAAGGCGGATATTGTTCCCCTAGAGGTTAAGGTGGCAATGAACAAATCATACTTTGTTTGCCCCGTTTGCAAACATAGAATTAGTAGCTTTAGTCTAAAAGGTTTATTGATCTTTATCGGTAGTGCAATATTGTTATGGGCTGTTCTCTTTGTACATCATCACATGACAAATTAACTTTTTAGTGTTGTGCATTTGAAACATAACAAGGCAAACAAATCAGGACAAATAACAGTTGGCTGTTTTCGTTCCTCAACATTTTAGCCAACAATTTTTTGCCCATTATTAGAGCGTTGTGGCTGTAGAATTACTCTTTTTTAAGAAAAACAGCCGGTTTTGTGGGTCCTAAATGCATTGCCTAGTGCTTTAAAAACGCTTAGAGTTAATTATAGGAGCTCGTTTTTTAATTGAATTTGGCTGTTAGAGTTATTCTACAGCCTCGTTAGCTTTACTCTCAATTTCAGTGATTAATCAAGGACTCTATTAAATGGAAAGTACTCTAGAAATGATACATGGCTCTACAGCTATTGAGAAAGCAATGAGGTCGATTAACTCACAGCAGTCTTTAATGGAAAAGGCCTTAGGATATACGAAAGGAATCTCTGTTATAGAGCAGGCAATGAAATCTTTTGAATCACAAAATTCCATAATTGAAAGAGTGTTAAGCCTTTCTGAAGGATCATCAGCTATTGAACAAGCGATTAAATCATTTGATTCACAACAGGCTTTGATGAAAAATTTGTTAGGTTTTTCAAAAACTAATTCCGCTGTAGAACAAGCCATGAAAACCTTCGAATCACAGAACCCTATAATGGAAAAAGCTTTAGGGTTTTCACATGCCACATCAGCAATAGAAAAAGCAATGAGGTCATTTGAATCTCAGCAGGGGATTACTGATCGAGCTATGGCAGCAATGGCTAATTCATCCTCTATCTATTCTTCTTTAAGTCAATTGCAAAATTCAAAAGTATTACGAGAAATTAATTCAACATTCCTTAATCAAGTTACACATTCTATTCAAGAATCAAGCTCAATTAATACGTCGATGCTGGATGAAGAAACACTCGAAAGTGAATTTCAATCTGCTACCGAAATGCTTACTGATTCAGAAGATTCAAAAAGCTTTTTTGAGATTTTCAATAATTTACCTCCTTTTATTCAGCTTGTTCTAGCTACATTCTTTTTACATGTCTTTTTGCCACAAATTAATAGTATTTCTGCAAACTTAATAACACCAACAGTAGAAAGTTACTTATTGGAGAGTGACCGAGCAGATAGAGAAAAGGTCAAAGATATTTCTGTACTACCGCGAAAAATTGAAGGTATTGATACATCAGGTCTTCGTTTTATAACTGGAAATAATGTTCGCTTAAGAGCCGATGCGTCAACAAACTCTGAAATACTCGACGAAATGATTTTTGGGCAAGTTGTCACTGTACATTCCAAAAATAAAAACTGGATTGAAATATCGTATAAATATGAAAATGGGACTGAAATGCATGGTTGGGTATTCACCAGATATTCTTCACGTTTTGTCAATCAGTAAAGCTAATCGGGTAGCCGGAGGTCTCTAACCTCCAGCCCCCACACCACCCATCATGCGCTTTTTATTAGCAGGAAGTGCAATGGGCGGTTCATCTCCCGTAATGAATATTGCTCCAAATATCTCTCAATGACACTAAACCTTGGGACGCTAAGTAATCATTGCCAAATGCAATGTTAATTCCTTTTGTTTTTGAGCTTCTACAAGGGCCTTCGCTTCCAAGCGCCTACTTTTGGTACTGGTGATACCACAGGCTATGGCGAGTTGTTCGCTAACACCCAATTTCATTAAACTGCGTACTTTTGTGCGTGCTATACCTGATAAAGAGCGCCACTGCCGCCAGTAGCACATTATTATCCGGCAAAATATATTCCTGTCCTTTTTTACGCTGTCCTTTTTTAAGCTCCTAGATAGACCGCCAAAATAGATGGCATCTAGCAAGTATTTAATATTATCACGAAAGGTGCGTATTAATTCTGCCGCGCAGCGGCTTCGTTCAGCAAGCAATTATACAACACAAACTGCGTGTCGCTAAATACTAAAATGTTAGCCGTATAATTGTAAATCCGAACCCTTGTGATACTATAGTGATACATTATTTGAGTTCTAAATAGAATTTATTATGAAAGTTGAACTTGTTACGACACTTAAGCGCCAAGCTACCAAAATTTTAGCTGATCTTCATATATCTAAAGAACCAGTGTTAATTACTGAGCATGGTCAACCATCCGCTTATTTAGTTGATGTTGAAGATTATGAATTTATGCAACAACGAATGGCAATTCTTGAGGGGGTTGCACGTGGTGAGCAAGCAATCAAAAACGGTAATACATTCTCGAATCAAGAAGCAAAAGAAAAAATGAGCAAATGGCTGAAATAATTTGGACCTCTCCAGCTCTTAATGATTTAAACGATATTGCTGAGTATATTTCTTTAAGTAATATTGATGCGGCTAAGAAATTGACTCAAAAAGTATTTGATAAAATATCTAGGCTAGAAGAACAGCCTGAATCAGGTAAAAGGCCACTTGAATTAAGCAACTTAAATTACCGTGAAGTTCATGCTAATCCTTGCCGTATTTTCTATAAAGTGGATAGCGACAAAGTTTATATTTTACATGTCATGCGTCAAGAGCGAGATCTTCGTAGATTTCTTCTACAGAGCTAAATACGCCTAACAACACGCCCTGAGGTTAATAAAAGAAAACAAAGGCTACACCTATCCTATTACTTAGAAAAGCGCCAATAAAAACAGGGCAACACGTTTTTAAAACAATGGTAAACGACTTGCCTGTATCGAGCCTGCCTTCACTTCATTGTGCGGCAGTTGTATTGGCTTGTTCATAACCTAGAAAAGCTGAGAAACACGATGCATTAATAGGGCTAAGCCCTTATCACCTCAAAAAGCCACTCAAACATCTGCAATACCTTAAAAAAGCCCATTAAAACAACACCAAGTCCTCTTTTTATATTTTACGTAAAATCGAAGTAACCGATTGAACCCAAATAGGATCTCAGCTATGGTTGAACCATCAATAAAAATAAATTAAAAACGAGTTATTCTACAGGCTCGTTAGGTGATTTCAAGGATAGCCCCATGAGTTATGATTTAATGGTATTTGATGCAGAACAAGCACCTAGAGAATTAGAAATCTTCTCAGATTGGTATGATGACCAGTCTGAATGGGCAGAAGAGCATGACTATGACGACCCTTCAGTAACGACTGATAAACTCCGGCTTTTTTTTATGGAGCTCATAAATGATTTTCCCCCAATGAACGGCCCTTTCGCAAAAGAGCTCGAAGATGATACCTTAGCTGATATTTGTGTTGGGAAGGTAGTTGTATACGTTGGCTTTGCTTGGTCGCAAAGTGAACCTGCTTTCGAAAAAATGTTTAGTCTCGCAAAAAAGTATTCTTTGGGTTTTTTAAACGCTAGCTCAGAAAGAGGTGAGGTTTGGTTTCCGAATACACAAGGTGAACTGGAAATTTGCTTTGAGCTTAGTGACATCACGTAATCGGGTAACCGGAGGTCTCTAACCGCCGGCCCCCACATTACCCATCATGCGCTTTTTATTAACAGGAAGTGCTATGGACGGTTCATCTCCCGTGATAAATATCTACCCAAACACTTTCAATGGCACTAAATCTTGTGAAGCTAAACACTGATTACCTAGAGTAAAATAAACACTAAGAAGACACTCATCCTATGTGAGCCTGCTGAGTAGTCACAGGCCCACTTGTCTTTTTTGCATTTGTTGTTTTGTCCCCGAAAAGTAACTAAGATGGGTTTTATCTTAATTAATTATAAGGATGTAAGATTATGCGAATCTTATTTATTTTTATCTTAGTGGTAGCGCTTTTAACTGGCTGTAAAACATTAGGCGATAACCCTCAACCAAATGCGCTAGAAGGTGAGTGGCAATTAGAATTAGAAACATTGGCTATTGGAGAACAGGAATACACTACCTTTGATGGTAAAAACCGTAAAATGATTAAAATATTTACAGACAGTCATTTTGCGTTTTCAAGTATTGGCACAAATCGACCAAGGTTTAATTCATATCAACTAACGGCAGATCAAAAAGTTGTAGCATTTGACAATTATGGTGGTTCGTTGGGCCGCTATACCTACGAAAATGATACATTAATTGAGTATATTGAATATTCTAGCTTTCCAAACTATGAGGGAGTATCTATTCCTTTCAAGATCACTATTATTGATAATACTATGATCCAAGAAGGACTTTATCCATTAATTGAACTCGGTTTGGGGGATCAGGACGGTTACTTGCGTTCAACATTCAAACGCATTGAATAGGCATTAAAAAACTAAGAGAGTACTCCTTCTGTGACCTTGGCTTTTTCAGGCTATGTAATTTTGGTGTTTTGTGTTTTATTGGTGATGATAAATATACAGCTAAATGCGCCTCCTTTAGGCGCATCAAGTTATATTGAATAGGGCATTGGCGTTTTAGAATTATGTTACCAAGCGTGACGTAAGCTCAGTTGCCAACTCACGGGCTCACCGTGTAAAACATAACCATCCCAAGATGAAATACTATTAAAATAGTGTTCGTCTAATAAATTATTAATATTTAGGGAAACACTGGTTTTATCATTAATCTCATAACGTGCCATAAAGTTGAGAAGTGTCACTGGTGATTGTTCAATTTTATATGCTTCACTTTGGCCATTAGCTAATGGCCTTTGTGGCGTGGCATAAAAACTATTTTGCCAATTAACCCCAAAACCAGCAGTAAATCCAGTTAGGTAATGATCAAAGTCATATGTGGTATAAATATTTAGTAATTTATTTGGCTCATCTGTTTTAAGCTGTTTACCTTCTTTGGATTTAGTTTTATGTTGGGAGTAACCTGCACTTAAATTCCAATATTGGCTTAGTGAGCCGCTAAATTCTACTTCAAACCCTTTGGTCGTATCACCTTCTCCCCTTTGTATATAAGGGCGATTTCCATTTGGAGTAAGATATTTCTCGGAATAATTAGGATCAAGCTCTGCCAGACCATTCTCGATATTTTCATAAATGGCTGCGCTAACGTTAAGGGTATCTTTGAGTAACTCTCCTTTAATACCAATTTCATAACTTTCTCCAGTGCTAGGGTCAAGCATTTTGTCATTAGCGTCAAAGTAGGCCTGTGGTCTAAACGCTTCGGTGTAACTAGTGTATATGCTGTACTGCTGGCTTATATCAATAATTAACCCTGCATAGGGCGTTAGTTCATCCGTTACATTCTCTTGATAGCGTATACCTTGGAACTCGCCAGTTGAGGGGTTAAAACGATCATTGCGATAATCCCAGTTACTTATTCGCGCACCCAAAATCACTTTCACACGGTCATGAGGATTTATACGTATGGCAGCAAAACCACCGTTGGATTTGGTGATATTAACACTTTGTTTGGCTAAATCTTTAAAAGGGTAATGCGGTACATCGCCAGTCCAATCATGAAAATTGAGCCCTTCAAGGGAAATTGAGGTTTGATCAGCCTGCTTGCCAAAAGAGGTCCGGTCGCGGCTAAATTGGTTATAGCTAAAAATCATTTCGTGTGTGCGATTAAATAACTCTACGGGGCCTTGTAATGAAACATCAAATGTTGTTTGTTTATCTTCAGAGCTACTTATCACTGCGCTGTAACCAAAGCCTAAGTCACTACTACCATCTGGATTTATATAACCTTCAGGGTAAACGAAAAATAGTTTGCCGCCTTGCATCTCTATGGTGTTGTAAGTCGCAATAGCATTTAATTGCCAATCATTCTCAAAAGCGTGATCAAGGCCAATAAAATAGGTGTGCTCTTCAAGCGGCCAGCCACTCCATTTTGCGGTCATGCCTGTATCTGAACGTTTACCATTATAGCGGCTGCCATCAGCGAAAAGGTAGGGTTGGGAGTGTGAGTTTATAGCTCCTTTTGATGCGGTATCAGTATATTCTACGCCTAAGCGAAGTAGGGTGTAATCTGTTAGATCGGCTTCTAAAGTAGTGTAAATTGAGGTTTTTTGTTGCCCATAGCGTTCAATGTAAGAGTTTTTATCATAATGTGCAGCCACAAACCGAGCACGAATAGTACCGTCCTCGACTAATGAACCTGAAATATCAATCTCACCACGGTAATTATCCCAGCTGCCAGCTGAAAGACCAACACTTGCTTGAAAGTCTGTATTAGTGGCTCGCTTACGAACAAGGTTAACAGTCGCAGTAGGATCACCCGCTCCGGTTAACAAGCCATTTGCACCACGTACAATTTCAACGCGTTCATATGCAGCAGAATCGCCATTTACGTTGGGTCTGCGGCCACCAGGGAACTGCTGAACACCGTCAACTTGGATCAAGTTAACGTTACCACCACGCACAGAAAAGCGAGGTCTATCTAAACTAGATGAGCGTCGCGCATAAAACCCCGTCGCATGCTCTAAAATTTCGTCTATATTGATGGTTTGCCAATCTTGCATCATCTGATTAGTGATAACTGTAACGGCTTGTGGCGTTTCTCGCTGTGAAAGAATCATTTTTAAGGCGGCTTTATTAGCTGATTCTGAGTAATCGTTAATACTAGTGCCAGTAACATATATATGTTCAAGTTCTTGAACACGTTTAGTATCTGTGGCTTCAGCGGAGTCATTAATATATTGATTAGTATCAGTATTTTGTTTTGAAATCGAATGGAATGATGCGCAAATCATTAGCGCACAAGTAGAAAGTTTAAATTTACGAGTTAAATGGTATGTTTTATGAGCGTGCACAATTCGTCCTTAATTGCGGTTGTTAATGAAAATCATTATCACTAAAGTTGTGGGGTTTTTCAAGTACCCAATTGAGGTTTACTAAATCTGCAGATGTGGGGCAATAGCGAGGTTGTACTTTTTCCTAGTCGTAATAGTTGATCACAAATGATATTGATACTAACGGCTAAATTTAGTTTTTCTAATAAATCAAATTTAGCCGTAGAAAATTTTTTAATGTAGGAGGTTATTTTTCAGCAGAATATGGATCTTCGGCCATTAGGTAGGCTCTTAAATCTGCTTTTTGTGGTTGTGCATTAAGCCACTCTCTTAGGTCTTTTACTTTTGCGTAAGTGTCAGTGCCAAATTTATCAGCGTATATATCACTAAAGTTTTGCTTAGTACTTTGCTCGCGAATTTGGTTTTGCCATTGCTGCGTGACTACGGCATTTAATGTGCCGGCTAGGCCTTCTTCTTTTAGTAACTCCCACTCACCGGCATCTAACCAGATACCGCCAACAGGTGCGCTGTAATCTATCCGGTGGTCGCTTGATGATGAAATACGAAATTTACGCATGATCACACCCGACACAGGGCAAATTAGGGCTTTTTTTGTGTCTGATGTTTCTGCTTCAAATGAGATGTTATCAGCAAATTCAAAGGTTGGGTTACGCTCTTTCCAAGCCGCAAAATCTTCGATTAAGATCCAGTGGCCATTACAATGCGTGCATGTGTGCGAGCGAAACTGACCTTCAATAAAACTTGGCTTTAGTAAGCCCTTATTACAGCTAGTACAAT
Source organism: Pseudoalteromonas neustonica (assembly GCF_001653135.1). Taxonomy (GTDB): domain Bacteria; phylum Pseudomonadota; class Gammaproteobacteria; order Enterobacterales; family Alteromonadaceae; genus Pseudoalteromonas; species Pseudoalteromonas neustonica. Next base: position 170,193 of record NZ_BDDS01000006.1, on the reverse strand, counting down.
TCATAGTATCCCTTAAAAATTCTAACCTGATTATTTAGAGTTAGTTTTGTTTTGATCTCATTAATGAGTAAACAACAGGTTTAATTTTGGCAACAGCCAGAGTGAGTTTTTCTAATATTAACGTATTTTTAGAATTGATAACAAAGATTTACTGATTTTAAGGGCTGATTTTCACAGCGAGCATGTTATTAACCTTATTTGTTATCACTAAAATAAAGAGTGCTGAGTGAATTAATTACATTAGTAAAATAACAGATGTAAAATGTGGGTATTGATTTGACTTGCAAAGTTTACTATAAAGCCCCTGTGACGAGGCTCAATATAAGAGTTACTTGCTACTTAAGCTAAGTGCGGGGTTTTTCAAACTCGCTAACAGGGTATGTTATTCTAACTGAATATACTCTCTTTATTATCAATGAAAGCCACACATTTTTTGTTGAAAAAATCACCCAATGATCAACGCTTTGTTTTTGCTAGCAGCTGCGAAACATCCACTCGATAAGTTAGCAAAATTAATAACCCTACTGAAAGGTTTGCAAAACTTACCTAGTACAGAAAGTGGTTACAAAAATGGGCATCAGTTAGATCCTAGGCTGACACATGCGCTGAGTTATATACCCAAACCACCTCAAGATGCGAGTTTCAGTTGGAATTAAAAGCGATTTAGGCAAGGCATTGATTGCAAGTAATAGTGGTTCTATTGTTAAAATCAATAACGCAGTATAAATCGCTTTTAAACCAACCCCTAGGGCGTTTCACAGGCACTTACTCTCATCGTTGTTACTTCTTAAAAGGGATGGCCATTCTTGCAAAGTAACGCCTTGATATTAAGCCCCTGTGAAACGCTGAATCCTGCATCTTGAGGTGGCTTGGGTATATATCTGAAAATATTAAAAACGTACCGAACTTAACAAAAACAGCAAAACAGGCAAACGTCAGTAATGCAACTTTAAAGCGCTTATTTAAAACATATTTGGGTAGCAGTTTTAGTGCTCAGGTTAATTTACTAAGGTTAGAGAAGTCACGGCACTTATTAGCGACTACACGATTAAGTATTGATTGTGTATCTAGTTTATCAGGCTTTAAAAGTGCTTGTTATTTTAATAAAGTGTTTAAGGCGCACATGAGCGTAACGCCTACAGCCTACAGGTCTAAAAATCTATGGCGTAAATAGAGTCTAACTCAGTTTTACTTTTACTCATTCTTTTTAGCATGCTCATTAGTGCCTGCGCTTTGTTGAGTTTTGTGCTGGTTTTTTATATCAATAATGGGTTGGTTTCGCACACACATTAATACTTTATTTGCTGCTTGGCAGCTGCCAATATAGAGTTTATTTACTAACTCATATTGGCAACTTTGATTAAGTTTTTTTTCCTCACAGGCATGCCATGGCTGATTCGTACCGTGAGCAGCATGAGCAAGGCTGCTTGCAGTATAAAAAAGAGCAATGGTTGAGGAAAATAATACCGTGACTAATTTTAAATGTGTTTTCATCATAAACTCCTATTACCTTGCTATTTCGCCGCTGTAACAACCAATAAACATGTTTTCAGCAATGCTTGCTGAATGATAATGATAGCCCCTAGTTTCATCGTAGTGGCCACGACATGAATCAAGGTCATTGTCTTCATTTCCTTGGCTATCAACCATACCAAAAATACCATATCCGTCTAACGCATAACCTAACATGCCAGCATGACCGTTTGATTGTTCTAGTGTTTCACTGCAACCAGCAGCACCATGATAATGATAGCCTTCGACTAAGTTGATATGGCCTGCACAGTCATCAAACGCAGCGATTGTGTAAGCGCCTAAAATGGCATCTACAGGTGCAGGTGGTGCAAGTGCAACTCCATTTAATGAAATACCTATATTATCACGGCCAATTGAAATAGGGCTGCTTGCCTTTACAGGTGTAATCGGGATGAGTACGGTTTGACTAATTCCACCATCAACATAGTCAATAGCACACTCCACACAGTGATTTTGATATTGCTCTTCAACATCAGGCCTTGCGGCTCCTGCGCACGAGGCTTCTGTCGTGGTGACGTTAACTTTACCGGTGCTTTCGTTATACAACTTCCAGTTACTGTCGTTGTAATGAGTATCTAGATTGGTAATAAACTCACCAGTTAAATCATAAACTTGCCCATCGCCGTCAAACCAAATACCAGCTTCATCTGCATTTGAAGTCGTATATCTAGGGCAAAAAATACCAATTTCATGGCTAGCAGGCGCGCCAGCTATTTGAATTTCATAGCACTGTGCTTCTTCGTTATTGGTCAGGGTACATGTTTGGGTTGCTACTTCTGAATCTAGTGCCCCGCTTGTAAAGTTTAGTGGATTAACTTCTACAACAATGTCTGAATTAGTATTCGTTGTTGTGTCTGAGCCGGAGTCTGTCGTTGCGGTTGTACTATCTTCTGAACTACCGCAACCAGTGACGAGTAAAGTTAAAAGTATTGTAATTGCAGACTTTGTTTTAAATAATTTTTTACTCATTGTAGTATCTCTAAGCTAAGGGTTTAAATTAGCATATAAAGAGAATGTGCAAAGAGTGTGTAAATTAATTAGTTTTTTTATAGTTGAGAATTACGCTTACCTGATGAGTTTTTTAAATACCCACTCAAGCGGTCCGGCTTTAAATTTATTTAACCAGCAAACACTAAAAATGATGCTAAACAGGCAAAACAATAGGGCTGAGAATAACGCCATACCAATTGTTTGATTATTTAATAGTCCCAATGATTCTAAAACCCCCATGCCAACAAGTACGTGCGCCACATAGAGTGTTAACGATATTTGCCCGGTTTGTTTTAACCAATGGCTTAATTTGTTTGTTTGAAATGTATCAGTAAAATAAAAACAACCTACTAACACGATAACCGATGAGCTTGTCGCGCTGAGCATATATTGAGGTAAAGGCGGTATGATAGACGTACTTAATAAAAAGCTGCTCAGTTCTAAATCTATTCCTAATTCAGCGTGTGTTTTAGTTAATAACCTTAGGCCGTAAAAAAGCAACTCAGTGATAAGTAGTACAGCGATTGAGCCTATTAATAATTGCTTTCTAAATTGAGAATCAAGTAAATCTTGTCTACCTAACCACATGCCAAAAACCAAAAAAACGCACCATGGAAAAACAGGATGAAAGCCATTAAAAAATACATGCCTTAACATACCATCTACAGTCCAAAAACCATGATAGGTTAACGTATTCCAATCCCAGCCATAACTGTAATCAAAACATATTAATAACAGCGGAAAGGCTAACACAAAAAAGCCACTTATCAATAATAGCACTCTATTACTTAGAGTGAATATACAGGCAGCAATAATAAAATAGACACCGTAAAAATGGAGAATATCGGCTTCCCAAATGGGCACATAGGCTAAGCCAATCAACATGAGTAACACAGCACGCTTGATCAGTGACCACTTTGATTTGGTTACTTCTGAAGATAAACCAGATTGACGCGCCTTGAGTGTCATAAAGGTGATGCCTATGCCTGCTAAAATAACAAACAATGCAGATGCTCGACCTTCAAATAAACTAGAAAAAAGGTACAAGGGAGAATTGCCTGGCTGTACATTCATAGCAATTTTAAAATTCACAATAACCATGCCAAATATAGCAAGTGCGCGAGCAATATCGATAGCGATCATGCGGTTCAATAGTGTTCTCCTGATTGAAGTTGAGGCTAAGTTTTAATACACTTGTGTATCATAGCAGTAACAATATATATGATACAAAGGTGTCTCAAAAATGGATGTGCGTATTTCTCGTTCAAAGCAGCTCATTATTCAAGCTGGGCTTAAGTTGTTTTTACAAAACGCTGACGCCACATTGGTTGATATCGCTAAACACGCTAACGTTGGTAGAGCAACTGTATACCGTCATTTTGAGAGTAAAGAAATACTCCAAAAGGCAATCGCATTTTATTGTTTAGAGCGATTCGATAGTGTTAATAAAGATGTTGACCGCCAAGCGAAAGATCATCTTGATGCGCTTAGGTTAATACTAAAAAATACAATGCCTTTATTTGCTGAGTTTTCGTTTCTTTCAAAAATGGAACAAGTGTTGATAGATGATGCTGACTTTCAAGCCCGCTCTAAGCAGCAAAATGATGAAATGCGTGAATTAATTAGTTTAGTGATTAAACACAAAAAAATTAGTGATAATTTTTCAGTGTCATGGGTTTTTCATTTATTTGAAGGCTTACTTTGGGTGGGTTATCAAGCAATACATAGCGGTGAGCACAGCCCTGAATCGGCTTCAAACCTAGCTTATGCTACGTTCTTAAATGGAGTAGGGGCAAGTAGCTAATTGCTTAGATTTAAGACTTAGCTAAATGGCGCTTACATCGCTGTGAGCAGTAAGTTACGTTATCCCAATCGCGCAGCCATTTTTTACGCCAAGTAAAATCACGTTTGCAAATAGGGCAAGTTTTTTGTGGTAAATGTAGTTTTTTATGCGCCATTGCTATTTTTTTTATCTTTGTTTTTGGTTGTGCTTTTTATCTTTGGGGCGATACTAACGTGCTTTTTTAAAATACCGGGAATGGCGCGTTTTACGTCAATTCGTTCGCGGTATTGCCAGAGCCTTAGACGGGCTTCTTTAGACGCCTTAGTTAAATCCATCATGGGCTCTGGGTAATCTTTACCTACTTTAAAATCGTTAAATAAGGCTTCCATAGGCGTTTGCATCCAAGGTTCATGCAAGTACTCAATGGGGAGTTTTTCAAGCTCTGGACACCACTTTTTAATAAACGCACCGGTTGGATCTTGATCTTCAGATTGCTTGATTGGATTGTAATGGCGAATGGTATTTATACCTGTCACAGAGGCTTGCATTTGAATTTGCGGGTAGTGAATACCGGGCTCAAAGTCTAAAAAGTAATTCGCTAAAGGCAAGCTTGCCTGTTGCCAGCTAATGTTTAAGTGGTGTGTAACAAAACTGACCAGCATCGCTCGCATTCTAAAGTTAATATAGCCTGTGTGTTTTAAACAGCGCATGCAAGCATCAATAATGGGAATACCTGTTTGCCCTTGTGCCCAGCGCGCTAAGTCGGTTGTTACGTGTTTGTCATCGCGATAAGGGAATACATGATAACCGGGGTTAAGGGCTACAAACTCCATACTGCATTCACTTTCAAACTTTTGCATGAAATGGCAGTGCCAATGTAAGCGCGAAACAAACGCAGCTAATGGACGCTTCCAGCCTTTTTTGTCAGGGTGCTTAGAATGATAAGTGTCGATTGCCGTTTGATATACTTGCCTAAGGCTTATATTGCCCCATGCCAAGTAAGGAGAGAGCCGCGAGCAATGAGTTTGGCTTAAACTCGGGCTTGAAATGCCTTTTTGATAGCCTTTACCACGGACTTCAAAAAAGCTCTGCATAACCTGGCGTGCTTGCATCGCCCCGCCAAGTTGAAAGTTATCATCAGAGTGAGTGTAGTTTTTAGGTAAACAAGGTGGGGCATAACCACTTAAGGTTACACTGTTAACGCGTTTCCAATTTGGGATTGCAATAGTGCTTTGCATTGTTTGCTGCCATTGCTCGTTCCATTGGTTGCGGTTTGTTGCCCCTCTAATTACTGCGCCTGTTGGGGTTTCAAGCCATTGAACAGTGTGATCCTTGCACCATGCTTTTATTGCTTTATCGCGCTCAAAAGTATTATTTAAGCCAATCTCTTGATGACTAAATAGGTTAACAATTTCAAACTCTTGATTTAAAGAGTTAAGTAAGTTTTCCATTGCGCAGCTAAAGGTGTAAATAGTGGTATTGAAGCGTTTTAGCTGCTGGTTCATATCAGCAATTGACTGATATACAAACCGCCAATGACGCTCGTTATAATGACTGTCATTAAGTAATAATGGTTCAAAGTTATAGATCAATAATGTAGGCAGCGAGCTTTCAAAGGCACTTTTTAATGGCTGATGATCAGATAAACGCAAGTCACGCTTAAACCACACAATATTAATTTTATTTTGCATTGTTAACTACTTAGTGGCCAGTCGGCGGCATCTGAAGAATCTAAGCTTTGTACATTATTTCCTCGCCAATGATTAATAAAGGTATTGTGAGGGTCGTACATTTGCGTTTGTTTAGCTAAATTAAAATGACGCCCAGCACGTGGGTCTGCGCCAACCCCAGCTAAGTACTGCCAGTTGCCCCAATTTGCCGCTACATCATAATCAATTAGTTGCTGTTCAAAGTAAGCGGCCCCAAAACGCCAATCTAGATTAAGCTCATGCACAAGGCAACTTGCTACCAACTGGCGACCTCGGTTAGACATATAACCCGTTTGGTTAAGCTGTTTCATGCACGCATTGACAATAGGGTAGGGCGTGGTGCCTAGACACCATTGTTTAAACCGTTGTGAATAAAAGCTAGTTAACGGTTTTTTGCTGCCAATGCCTTTAAATGAAAATAGTTTTTTACCGTAGCACACGCTGTAAAGCTGAAAATATTCACGCCAAAGTAGCTCAAAGAAAATCCAATAGGTGGAGTCGTTGGCGCCATGTTTTTGTTCGTAATCGTGTAACGCAGCAATAATTAGGCGTACAGATAGATTGCCATTAGCTAACCATAGCGAAAATTTAGTCGAATTTTCTACCCCATCAAGTGCATTACGGGTTTGCTTGTAATTCGATGCAGCATCCCCAGTAAAATAGTGGTTTAAGTGCTCCATAGCAGCTTGCTCACCGCCAATAAATTGTGAAGATACAGCCCACTTTTTTATCTCTGGTAATGTCTTAGGCCATGGCATTGGGGCAATGAGTGGCGGCGGCAAATACGTTGGGGTATTAATTGGCGCAAGAATTTGTGGTTCGTGATGTTCTATTATTTTACGAAATTTGCTAAATGTTGCGGGGAGGTCATTACCTGAAAATGGCAGTTGATGTTCATCATATAAAGTAAAAGTATTTGCTTGGTTTATTTTTAGGTCATCAAATATGTTACCAATAGCAGATAGTGACTGTCGTTCATTAAAACCAATTTGCTCACTACAATAAAGCGTTCGCACATTGTGATGATGGTAGTAATGACTAATAACCTCATAAGCCGGTTGATGATAAACCACTAAATGCTGCCCATAGCTTTTAAGTTGGGCGTCTAAATCACGCAAAGTGCTCACTAAAAATTGCCACCTGTATTTGCCCATAGTTTGGCTGGCAAAGCGGGTAGTTTTGAACCATTTAGGGTCAACGCAGTACACAAAACTCAATGGTGTCTTTTGCTCGCAGGCTAATTTTAATAGCTGATTGTCGTTGAGCCGCAAATCATGGGTAAACCAATATAAAGAATGTGTCATAAAATAATGTGCCAATACAGTCATTTTTATTTACTTTGAGTTCAATACGTAACAAAGTAAAAACACGTTTATTAGTACGTTAAATTTAATTTTTAAAGAGGTGATGGTGTATTTTGATTTAACTGATCCATTAGAGCAAAAAAGTGTTTACAGTAAGCTGGTTGGCGGGATCACGCCACGGCCGATTGCGTGGATAAGTACGGTAAGTGAAACTGGAGTTGACAATATTGCACCATATTCATTTTTTACCGTCGCCAGTGTTAACCCGCCAGTGTTAAGTGTGACACAAGTAAACCCCAGTGATAAAAGTAATAAAGACACCCTAAGTAATCTATTAGCCACTAAGCAATGTGTGGTGAATATTGTTAGCCATAAACTTGTTGAAAAAATGAATCAAAGTTGCGCAAATTACCCAACAAATGTGAGTGAGTTTGAAGCGGCTGGTATTACCTCAGAGACTAGTAAATATGTGCAGCCATTAAGTGTAAAAGCTGCCAAAGTACGTTATGAGTGTACGCTACGTGAAGTAATCTCTATTTCAAAAGAGCCCAGCGGCGGACAAATGATGCTATTAGACATTGTGGGAATTTACATTGATGAGCGTGTATTAACTGACGGTTATATCAACCCCATAGCTTTGAATGCCGTTGGTAAATTAGGCGGAGATTATTTTGCCACAACGCAGAGTATATTTGAATTAAATCGGCCGAGTATATAAAGTGTAATCTATCATCTTAAAAAGTTGAAAGTGAGCTTTGAGAAGACGTTATTAGTTCTTGAATTCAAGTATAAAGATTAGCGTTCTAACAAATTATCAATAACTACGCCTGTATTTATTTTGTTAAAGGGAAATAACATGAATGAAGTGAATCAATATATATTAGATACTATTAAGACTCATGTTTGGGGCGGTTTTGATACGCCAGATGAAATTCAAGGGATTATTTCTGATTTATTTGAAGAGGACGCTGATGAAAGGGTGCTTCGTGAATTCGTAAGTATTGAATTTAAGAAAAAGTTTGAAGCTGAAAAACATTGACCTCAAGTTACAGATGCAGATCGGTTAGAAAGTGTTTTTCAAGCACTTAATCGTAATGGTATTCACTGCTTACATAATGCGGGCTATACGATCTCTGATGGACATGACGATTCAATGGAAGAATTGATGGCTTACCCGAAGGGGGCATTCTTTGGCTATTGCTTCTATCATGGTCAAGATCTAGAAAGAGCTGTTTCTGGCGGTGGTTTAATGCTCGCTTATGAGCACGTTGATGGCGATGTACCTGAAAAAATTAAAGTAGCGCAAACTATTCAGCAAGAGTTACAAAGAGCAGGGTTCACTTTAGAGTGGGATGGTACTACTAATCAAAAGGTTAATATTGTGCAATTTGACTGGAAACACCGTGCTTGTTAACAGTTAACAAGGCCTGCTTCCATGATATCGTGGGGAAAGCGGATCGTTTTCTAAGACTGTTTTAATAGCGTATAGGTTACACGATGCTATATTACGAACTCCCCCAATTATGTATAAACAAAATCGAGCTGCTTTTGAAGAGCTTCAGTCTCGTGATTTATTAAGGAAAATATATGTGCAGACTTTTAGGATTATTGTTCTTTTTTAGCTTAAACATTTTTGCATGTGGTAAGGAACAAAAAGAATTTTTACCTTTTGCTGTTGAATTTGAAGCTCAGAGTAATAGCCTACAAGCACTTAGAGAATTTGAAATATTATCGCCAATACAAAAAGGTGATGCATTTTTAAGTAATATTACAGCGAGTGTGGAAGGTGAATTTGAAGTTAGCTTAGATATAAGAGAATCTCGTAGTTATATTGGTGATTACTATCAATCTTACGTAAGAGTAGCTAACAAGCATATTGATCAAATCGAAATTTCTCTATCTTACAATACAACAAAAAAAGATCGATCAAACATGATTTTTTGCGCTAATTGGAAAGATTATAAATTAACAGAGCTCGTTAGTTTTGAGTCAGCGAAAAAGGCTCCACCAGGCCCGCCTTCGCCTCCAAAATAGAGTTTTTTTTAAACGATTGAATCAAAAAGTCAACTCAGATATGGTTGATGTACTAATAAAAATAAAACACTCACGAGTCACTCAATGGTTCGTTATATTAATTTGATTTTTGGAGTTCGGTTCTATATGGGTTCTGCTATTTTATGTGTTGTTATTGTAATTATTCTTTTAGCTATTCTTTTTAATAATAGACATAAAAAAAGAATTGAGTTTATCACATCATTTGAATTTCCTAGCTCAATAAAACACCATGTTAAAACGACTTACCCTCATTTAAATGATAAGCAGGTTGAATTAGCTTTAGAGGCACTTAAATCCTTCTTTCTAATTGCAGATAAAGCTAAATCAAAGCCTGTGGCAATGCCATCTCAAGTGGTTGATGTGGCTTGGCATCAGTTTATTTTATTTACAAAAAACTATGAAACCTTTTGTAAAAAAGGATTAGGTAGATTTTTACATCACACACCCACAGAGGCAATGAAGTCGCAAACTACGGCTCAAGATGGTATTAAAAGAGCGTGGCGGTTAGCGTGCTTTTTTGAAAATATTAACCCTAAATCCCCTCGTCGTTTACCTACACTCTTTGCTATTGATGCCCAGTTAAAAATCGAAGATGGTTTTTTTTACTCATTAAATTGCCATGATCAGAATTCTCCAAATTATGGCAATGATTATTGTGCGACACATATAGGGTGTTCATCTGGATGCAGCGGATCGTCGGGTGATTCATCAAGTAGCTGTGGGAGTGGCTGTGGAGGAGGAGGCGATTAGCTAGCATGGGCATAGTATTGCATTTAATTTCAGGCGACTTCTTAGGCATTGCTGAATAATATTTGCAGTCCCTTTTTATGAACAGCAACTTTTAATCGAATAAATATTAGGTCGTGTTGACCTTTCGTGATTGATTTTGCAGCAGCATGTTTGGTATTTAGGCAAGGCAGAGCCTGCGTAATGTGGTTGCTCCCCATAAATAGGCGATAACGCAGTATAAATTTCAAACATGCGCTGCCCAAAGGGTTCTTCCTAGGGGCATGAGCAGGACGCGGAAGCTTTGCTCGATTTTTACTTAGCCCACTTGATTCCAAACCTCGCGCCGCGATTAAATCGCCCCTAGATTGAACAAATTTCAATCCACAAAGGTCAACACGCCCTCGCACTGCGACAATTTGTCGCATTTTCAAAAACAGCAAAGTCTATATCATAAGCTCCTATTTTTAATAATAAAATTTTTAATAGGCAGTACACATGAATAACCCTATGGCCTTTTGCGCCATCGCTACCGCATTAGCCACATCGCATACTTTAGCAAATGAAATGACCGATAATATTGAGCGCATTAATGTGACCGGCTCACACATCAAACGCACTGATTTTGAAACAGCCAGTCCTGTAACCGTGATTGACGCAACACAAATTGCTCAAACAGGCATTGTAAATGTTGAAGATTTATTGCAACGCATGTCGTTTTCAGCGGGCGTTGCGGGTAATGCGACCAATGCCTATTGGACAAGTGGAGGATATGGATCGGCACAGGTAAACTTGCGCGGTATGGGGATTAAACGCACGCTAGTATTATTAAATGGGCGACGAATTGTAAACGGTGGTACGGGAGCCAATAGTGCGGTTGATTTAAATATGATCCCAACCTCAATTATTGAACGCGTAGAAGTACTAAAAGATGGCGCATCTGCCATTTATGGCGCTGACGCTGTTGCCGGTGTGGTTAATATCATCACTAAAACGCAATTAGATGGTGCTGAATTTACTGCAAAGTTAGGCGCTGGGGATGAAGGTGACGGGCAAAGCCAAGAAATTAGCTTTAATGTAGGCGGTGAGTTTGATCGCGGCCATTTTGTTTTTAGTGCGAGCTATATAAATACCGAGGCAGTAAGGCAGTCAGACCGTATAGACTGCGCTAAAAATGAGAAAGTAAATGCAGATGGCAGTAGCCAATTAAATTGTTTTGGCAGTGCAACAACCGCTGGTGGGCGAGCACTATTGGCTGATGGCAGCAGTGTGCAATTTAATCAAGATCCGCAAGGTGATGGTAATAGTTTTGAAGCGTATGATATAGCAAAACACGGTTTTACGTGGATCCCTTATTTAAATGCAGTAAACCCAAGCCAACGTATTAACCTATCGACTAACCTCAATTACCAACTGACAAGTAACATAAACTTTTTTACAGAAGCGCAATATAGTAATCGCCAATCAGAGCAAATAGTGACACCACGCAGTATTAGCGGTATTAAGGTCTCTAAAGAGTTTGCTTATAACCCAACAGGGCAAGACTTAGAGCTAACTCGTAGGCGTAATGTAGAGCTTGGTGCGCCGTATTTTTTTCAAGAAACAAACACAGCGCGTATTGTTATTGGGTTTGATGGCACATTAGCAAATGATTGGCAGTGGGAAGTTGCTTATAACTATGGACGTAACACTGGCACTGACGGCTGGACGTTTGATCAAGATAAAGCCAAGGTCGCACAAACGCTAGATGATACAGTATGCAGTTATACTCCTGGTGCTGCCATTCCGTGTGGCGACTGGTTTGGTGTTGGTGAATTAAGTAATGAAGTGATTGATTACGTAAAGTATCGCCGTGAAGGCAATGGTGGCAACCAATTAAAATCATTGGCATTTAACTTATCGGGTGACATCACTGAGTTACCCGCAGGTACATTGGCCTTTGCCGCTGGGCTTGAAAGGCGTGAAGAAAGCGGCTGGCGAAATCCTGATTCAACGGTTCTTGCCAATGGTGGAGAAGACAGTATTAATGGTGACTATGATGTAAATGAAGCTTTTATTGAGCTTGCCATCCCATTGTTTGAAAGCCTTGAAGCAAACTTAGCAACACGCTACTCAGACTACAGTACCTTTGGCAATAAACTGACTTATAAGCTCGGGCTTACATGGCAAATTACGGATGACTTAATGCTTCGTGGTGTTAAATCAACAGCATTTAGAACGCCGGTGATAACCGAGTTATTTGGTGGCACAAATGCGGAGAACCTTCGAACTATCGATCCCTGTGAAAACGCAACTGGCGCAATTGCGGTTAATTGTTTAGCCGCCGGGCTCCCTACTGATTTTGCACAAGATGGCACAACGGTACGAACTTCAGTCGGTGGAAACCCAGATGTAAAACCTGAATCGGCAGACACACTTACACTAGGTCTAGTTTGGCAGCCGCACTTTATTGACGGGTTATCGACTACACTCGATTACTTTGATATAGACGTAAAAGACGCTATTACCTCGGTTAATGGCTCTGACACCTTGAAGTTGTGTTACACCAACCCAGCGCTTTACAGCGCTTACTGTAATACTTTTACACGCCACGCCGTAACGGGGCAAATAAATTCATTGAGTCAGCGCCCAGTCAATGCTGCGTTTGAAACGGTTAGTGGGGTTGATTTTAATACACGTTACACCGCTGATATTTTTGGTTTAAGCAGCCAGTTTGAGTTAGATGCCACGCGGTTACTCAAGCATGAAAACACGCCTTTTGCAGGGCAAGCAACGCAAAGCCTGTTAGGCTACATTACTGAAGACCAAGGCAGTTATACAAAATGGCGCGCTAATTTAGGGATCACTGTAAAAGCGGATGCGTGGTCAGCACATTATGCTATGCGTTACATTGGTGGTGCGCGTGATGTAAATGGCGGTGGGCCAATTGGCCGCGCGGTTGAAAGTGTTACCTACAGTGATGTTCAAGGGCGTTACTTTATAACTCAAGATACATCTATCAGCATGGGGATAGACAACATCTTTGATAAAAAAGCTCCCTTTTTAACCTCATGGAACGACGCTAATACAGATGTGATGACGTATGATTTACTTGGTAGAAGAGGCTACATTAAGTTAAATATTAACTTTTAAAGCAATTTAGTGATGCGTGTAATTTAAGTTCACGTTACAGCAAAGTGCGTTTATGCACTTTGCTGTATATCTATACCCAAGCCACCTCAAGATGCAGTTTCAGTTGGCGTTAAAAGCGATTTAGGCAAGACATTGCAGAGAATGGTTATTCCCTTGTTATAAATCAATCTGCTTATAAAAGTAACGCAGTATAAATCGCTTTTAAACCAACCCGCAGGGCATTTCACAGGTACTTACTCTCTGCGTTGTTACTTCTTAAAAGGGACTGCCATTCTTACAAAGTAACGCCTTGATATTAAGCCCCTTTGAAACGCTGAATTCTGTATCTTGAGGTGATTTGGGTATATAAGCTACTTACTTATCAGAGTGGTTATTTTACTGGTGCCATCTTCTTCAGTAAATTTAAATACAAAATCGTGTTTAGAGTCGTTATTTAAATCAACCAATAAAATATCTCTTGGGTGTGTTGGTAACGCGTGTTTGATTTTTTTACGTTTTGAAGCAAACAAGTTGTTTTGCTCACCGTAATAAATGCCTAAGGTTTTTTTATTGTATCTATAAACCGCATCAATGTACCCGTCGCCGTTTATATCGGCTAATTTAAGAGGCTCTACAGGGCCTGAATTTGACATAGAAAGCGGGGCTTCAACTTCGAAGTCTGCGTTTGGTTTCTCTGAAAAGTTACCTGTATTTAACTGTTTAAAAAATGAGAAATCAATATCTACGTCGGTATCACCGCCGCCCATAGCCATAGAAGCAATGGTCCCAAAGCCAAAATCAACATCTAACCGCTGTAAGTCAATTAAACCATCGTTATCTAAATCATGTTCAAATATTAACTCACCCATGGCGCTGGTGTTCGGTAAGCTTATAGGGTTGCTAAAGCTACCATCCGCTTGGCCTAAATAAAGGCTACGAGTGACTGTCGCATCAAGCGCATCCATGCCTTTCGTTTTAGGCATTTGGGCAATAATAAAGTCTAAATAGCTGTCGTGATTTATATCAGCAAAATGATTGATTGTTACTTTGCTGCCGTCATCCATTTTACCAATGCTTACTGGTAATGTCAGTGGCGTAACCTTACTTGCAAAGCCTTGCTCTGTGGCAAATAAAACACGGGCACTTTGTGCGTTTTTAAACACTAAATCAACATAGCCATCGCGGTTTATATCAATCGTTGTAGGGGCGGTGCTTATATCAATATCAAGAGTTAAATGGTTGTCGTTAAACTGACCATTAAACAAGGACTCTTTTTTAAAGGTATGAGGGGTAAATTTACCAAGCTGATCTTGAATGTAAACCGTACTGGTTTCAATATCGGGCAGTAAAATATCACTCAGGCCATCAAGATTTACATCAACAACAAAGCTAACCTTATTAAGCTTATCACTGGTTAATCGATTTAAAACTGAGGTATATTTGAATAACAATGTGCTGTGTTCTTTTTGGCTAATATATACGCCATCGGCAGTTAAAATAAGTGCTTGCGGGTGCGGTGTATTCGCAAGTTTTGCAACGTCAAAACCAAGCGCGTTATCGGGTACTGTTAGCACATAGTTTTCAGTGTTTTCAATATCAATTTTGGCTAATTGATTCTGTTCCGAGTTGTAGGCAAAAAGCACTGAAGAGTCAGTCGTTATTAATTGTTCTGTGGTTTTAATCACAAGCTGCTGGCTTGCAAGTAATAATGGGCTAAAGGCGAGTAGTGTTAAAGCAGCCGTTGTTTTAAGCATTTTCAATTCCTTGTAAACGTATTGTAATTATTGTGTTTAAGCTTTGGCCTTAAATGCTAACAAAAGCACGGTTTGGTACAACAAATATTTTGTAAGTAATTGTTTGAAGATGTTAATTTATCTTTGCTTATAAATGTTAGTAACTCAAAGTGCATTAACCTCATGGTGTACCGATCACCAATAGCATGGCGTTTATGGCTACAATTAGTGCGCTTTATGGGTTATTTAGCTGTGTGTTTTTAGGGCGGGTAATACTGATGATACAAGTAAAAAACGCATCAATTGATGCGCACACTGTTTAGAGTATACCCAAGCCACCTCAATATGCAGACTTCAGCGTTTCACAGGTGTTTAATATCAAGGCGTTACTTTGCAACAATGGCAGTCCCTTTTAAAAAGTAACAACGATGAGAGTAAGCGCCTGTGAAACGCCCAAGGGGTTGGTTTAAAAGCGATTTATACTGCGTTACTTTTATAAGGGAATGATTTTAACAAGGGAACAACCATTATTTGCAATCAATGCCTTGCCTAAATTGCTTTTAACTCCAACTGAAAGTGCATCTTGAGGTGGTTTGGGTATATAGCGTAAATGCGCGTGGCTTATTGAGCTCAAGCGCATTGTATGGGTATTAGCTACACTCTACTAAAAGTCATCTTTACTATGGCGCTGTGCGAGTTGCTCCTCATCGGGCCCCCATACACGGTTAACTCGGCGGCCACGTTTAACTGCTGGGCGGCGTTCAATTTGTTTAGCCCAGCGCATTACATGTGTGTATGACTCAACATCTAAAAATTCAGCAGCGTCATATAAATTGCCCAATACCAAAGAGCCATACCAAGGCCAAATCGCAATATCGGCAATAGAATACTCGCTACCAGCCATATAATCGTGATCGCTTAAATGGCGATTTAACACATCTAACTGGCGCTTAACTTCCATAGTAAAACGGTCAATAGGGTATTGCATTTTATGCGGTGCGTACGCGTAAAAGTGGCCAAAACCACCGCCTAAGTAGGGCGCAGATCCCATTTGCCAAAATAGCCAATTACGACATTCAGCTTTACTGGTGTGATCGCTCGGCACGAGTGCATCAAACTTTTCAGCCAAATACTGCAAAATAGCCCCAGACTCAAACACGCGTGTGCTAGGAGTTGTGGTGTGATCCATAAGAGCAGGAATTTTTGAATTAGGGTTCACACTTACAAACCCAGAACCAAACTGGTCACCTTCGCCAATTTTAATTAAAAACGCATCGTACTCTGCATCAGTTAAACCAAGCTCTAATAACTCTTCGAGCATAATGGTAACTTTTTGACCATTAGGGGTTGCTAGAGAATACAGCTGTAGAGGGTGCTCACCTACGGGTAACTCTTGTTGGTGGGTTGCTCCAGCAATAGGGCGATTGGTTTTAGCCCACTCGCCGCCATTGTCAGCATCCCATTGCCATACTGTGGGTGGTGTATAGTCTTCGCTGTTACTCATAAAAACTCCTTAAACATGGGTTGTACAAATTAGGGTATAAAGAACATTACGAACAACCCACTGTAGATGATCATAACCAACAAAGGAAGTAAGATTGAATTTCAACACTCAAAAATAACAGTATATTTAATAAGCACGGTTATGCGCTTAGTGTGGGTATAGATGCCAATTAAAGTTCCGAGTTTAAGTTATTTTGTTGCTAGGGCGTGTTGACCTTTCGTGATTGATTTTGCAGCAGTATGTTTGGTATTTAGGCAAGGCAGCGCCTATGGTGTGTGGTTGTTCCCCATAAATAGGCGATAACGCAGTATAAATGCCAAACATGCGCTGCCCAAAGGGTTCTTCCTAGGGGCGATTAACTCTTTGTTGCTCGGTTTTTACTTAGCCCGCTAGGTTACAAACCTCGCGCCGCGATTAAATCGCCCCTAGATCGAACAAATTTCAATCCACAAAGGTCAACACGCCCTAGTATTTTACTTTTAAAAAGATAGCAAAACTCACTCTATGTGCTTTTATAAAAACATCCCCCTATAAAACATTCACCTATAAAAACATGAAATCAGAGGCACCCATGACTTACACTAAAAAATTGAACCATAATAGGAACTCGGCTATGGTTTGGTACCAATAAAAGTAAACCCGAAGGACGCTGCATGTACATAGCTGGGGCAAGAATAAAACTATTACCGTTGGATGAGTCTGATTTAGATTTATTTATTGAAATATCAATGTCATCAGCGATGATGGAACATGTGTATGACCCATGTACTTTTGAACAAGCTAACGATGCATTTATTGCCAAATCACGCCCTTGGACTATGGACAGTGATGGCTGGTTATCGCTTGGTATCACCGAAGTTACAACGGGTGAAAAGCTTGGTAATATTGGCCTTAAAATTACGAGTCATGAAGCACGTATTGCAGAGGTCGGTTTTATGATCAAACCAAGTGCTCAGGGAAGGGGGTTTGCTAGCGAGGCATTAAACTTAATTAAACACTTTGCTTTACTCGAGCTAGGCCTCAATAAATTAGTGGCTACCTGTTCAGTTGGTAATTCTAATTCGTACAAGCTATTAGAAAAAAACGGTTTTATTCGCGAAGGTTGTTTAAAACAAAACGTTATAATCAAGGGGGAATATGTTGATGACTATATTTACGGATTATGTAAATCTGATTTATAACAATCGATTAGTATTCTTATATTGCTAGGTTTTGCTTGCAATAATGTGATTGTATAGGGATTTTTAATTGCATTGAATACCTGCAAAAGATAGATTGTTAACAATGAATTAGAGTTAAACTTAAAGGGAATTAACGTTGGTAAAATTTACGTCATTTATTGTATT
Organism: Pseudoalteromonas neustonica; assembly: GCF_001653135.1. GTDB lineage: Bacteria > Pseudomonadota > Gammaproteobacteria > Enterobacterales > Alteromonadaceae > Pseudoalteromonas > Pseudoalteromonas neustonica. Next base: position 152,399 of record NZ_BDDS01000006.1, on the reverse strand, counting down.
TTGTATTCTCATCACCACTATAAGCTTGCCAATTCAAGCTCAAAAATTGCATTCTCTAAACGTCAATGGGCTCTGGGAGGATGTAAATAACAGCAATTTTAGTAATGGTCACATGATCATATCCCAAGACGCTGAATTAATATACGTAACGCATTACGTTGAGTTTAAAGGGTTGCCTTTAGTTGAATACGGTATAGGCACTCGTACAGGTAATACGATTGAATATAAAGTAAAAGTAACTCAGAAAATACCAGGTTGGACTACCGAAGGTATGCATACGTTAACGATTTCTGAAGACGGTACAATGCTCACAGGGCATTACACATCAGGAGGGAAAAAAGGCCCATTAGAATTTAAAAAAGCAGGTAAATGATCGCTTTATGTGTTGATTATTCATATGTTCATTTTAATGATAGAGATGTAACAAATTAATTATACTTCTTAGAAAAATACGTTGATGAAAATAGACTACCGTTTTTGAGTTATGAGCGGTTGCTCAGTAATTATGAAGCCAAGAACAGAGTGCTTTCTACCTTAAATAATAGGGTTAAGTTGCAGTTTCGCGTAATACCCCCTATTTATTTGTTATCTTCTAACGAGATTGTTGAATACTCGTTGTGAATTTATTTTTATGGATGGCTCAATCATCACTGAGTTCCAATTTTGACCCCATTAGTTTTTTCGTAGGAGTCAGGTCGTAGGAGTAGGCTTTAGCCGCGAATGGTGTTTCACCAAGGTTAAAGTGAATTGCACCACCGAAAATACAGAAGCGCTTCGCTGCACAGAGGCCGGTATTTTTATAAAAAAGTTCAGTGCTGGCGCATGTAATTGGTAGATTACATTCAACTAACTTCAATTAGCATGCTAATTAAACAGTAAAAAATGACAAAAGCAGCAATGCTATTTTTGTCATTTTAACGACTAAATAATTAGTGTGCTAAACACCCAACCTAGAACTGGCCGGTTAAGGTTAATGAAAATCGAGGTGCGCGTTCATTTGCACGTTGCTCTTGCCTTAAATACTGACTTTGCGTAAATAATCCTGTATAGCGCGCTTTATTAACGGTGTACCTATCATTGAGTAAGTTATCACCTTTGAAGCGCAACTTTAAATTTTGCGATATTTGATAATCAATAAAGGCATTTGCAGTGATTTTAGTATCAACATTGCCCTGATAGTTATAATAGTAAAACATATAACGGCTTTTATCTTCGAGTGTTAAACTCATCGATAGCCCAGGTAAAATTTCGTTTTGGTTTAGCTTTACCTGCCAAGTGTTTTTAATGACTCGCTCGATAGGGGCTTTTTCAGCGGTAAAAGGATGGATCACCTCACTATCTCGCCACGTATAATTAGCACTGATCAAGGTGTTATTTAGTCCAAACGCCTCTAATCCAAAGTATGTATCAAACTCAATACCATACTCTTTAGCGTTATCGATATTACCGTCACCTGAGCGCTTAGCCAATAACACTTCATTTATTAAATCGCTTATTTTATGGTAGTAAGGCGTCACAATAAAACTACCATCGGTCGATTGCCACTGCTTTTCAAACGCGATTGATAGCTCGTCACGCACTTGGGGTTTTAAATCAGGGTTGGTTTCTTCAAGGCGAGACTCGTAACTATCAAACCTTGGCACAAAATCTTTAAGATCAAGTTGACTGACTATTCGTTGGTAATTAAAACGCATCTGGTAAATATCATTAAAATCATAGCGCAGGTTTAAGCGTGGTTTAAGGTAGTTAAATGTGCGAGCTGTGTTACTTTTTGCGTTTTGTAATGTCTCCTCTATCACGGATAAATCTGTCGCTACATTAATAGTCGAGCGTTCATAAACCAAAGACGACTGTAGGTTTAACTGAGGAGAAATGGCAAAGTTATAATTACTAAACGCTTCATAACGTGTTTCTTTAATATCATTCAATTCAGTCGAGTGATAAGCCGCGCCTGTTTGACGAATAAATTGTAAATTTTCATTAAGCTGATTTATCGCCACCTCAAAGCCAGAGTCAAAAGTATGGCTTTTATTAAGGTTAAAACGCCAATTGGTACGTAGAACATTTTCTTTTGAGGTATAAATACGTGGTAACTTATAATTTGGTTTAAATACATTACCATCTTGCAAAATACGGTGCCAAATTTTATCATCAGAATCCGCCTGATTACTAATAAATAACAGTTTTAGCTGATGGGCATCATTATAATCATGGGTAATATCGCCACTTACCTCCCACTTATCTCTACCCCAATCGTACTGTAATACTTTGCTTTCAAATGTGTCTGAGGTTAAAAATTCACTGTCATTGGCAGTGAGTGCATCGACTTTAATTTTTTCGTAAATGGCTGTGAGTTGCATAGCGGTTTTATCTGAATATACATATTCTAGTTTTGCTGATAGCTGGCTTGCTTTGTATATATTCTCGCGGACACGGGCGTTCGTTTGTGTGTCAACTAGCTTTGGGGAAGTAAACACTTCTTCTGAGCTTATTTCAGTTGTATTGACGTAGTGGTTTAAGCCAACTCTATATTTTAAATTGCCTTTGCTTGCACTGTAAGTCAAAGAACCTGTGGTATATGGCTTTATATCAGCTGTTTTAACCGTGCCCAGTGTCCAAAGAATAGATGTATCTATATCTTGTTTAAGTACCACATTAATCACTAATCCATTACTTTGAACATCTAAATCAGAGCGAGTCCCGCGGATCAATTCAATGTACTCAACATCCTTTGCCTGAATATTATTGAGCTCTTTCGTAATATTATTTTCTTTACCCGACATACGTTTACCGTTTATCAAAATTTGATCGCCGGACGAACCAAAACCGCGACTTTCTGATGCGCTGTTCATTTTACTTAATAGGGTATTTGCACCGGGGGTATTTTCTAAAATGTCGTATAACGTTTGAGGATCTAACGCCATAAAGGAACTCGCTTCATACCGCTGCGTATTGGCGACGGGTTCACTTGCAGCACTGCTGGTTGAAAACCCAAGTAACATACTTGAGCCACCAATCAAAACGGTGGATAAAATAGCCTGATATAACGCACAGCGCTTATACAATAAATTTGGGTGAGTATCGCGGTTTGTCATTGTTAGATCCCTGTTATTTAATTCAGGGTTATCTTAATCAGTCTCAGCACCTTCAAATAGGCACAAAAGGTAAAATTAACGCAGTAAAAGTTTTACAAAACTTTGCATTATAACGTTTAAAAAGGGTGATATAGTCCAGATTGCATAAGTGAAGGATTTAAAAAACAATAATATGAATATTAAACCAACACTGCTCATCATCGAAGATGAACCGAGTATATTACGTGGCTTAACTGATCTATTTGTATTTCATGGCTTTGATGTTGAAAGTGAAATGGATGGAAAAAAAGGATTAAGCCGCGCGTTAGAAAAGCAACACAGTTGTATTCTTTTAGATGTGATGCTGCCATCAATGAATGGCTTTGAGATATGCAATGCCATTAGAGTACAATCCCAAGTTCAGCCTATTTTAATGCTGACTGCAAAAAATACAGAGGCAGATATTATTAATGGCCTTACCTTAGGCGCTGACGATTATTTGGCAAAACCGTTTTCAACGTCTGAATTAGTATTAAGAGTCACGGCTTTAATCAGGCGCTCAGGCTTATCTAGCAATAACAACAAACTCAATATTGGCAAGCATGTGAGTATTTGCATGCAAAAATTAACGGGAACATCTCATAAACAAGCCGTGCGCTATACACGTCGAGAAGTGAATATTTTAACGTACTTAAACCAGCAAAAAGCCCCCGTATCACGCGATGAACTATTAAGAGAAGTGTGGGGATATAAATCAACCGACTGCCTAGACACCCGTACTGTGGATATTCACATCGCTAAAATAAGAAAAAAAATTGAACGCGACCCAAAAACACCTGAATATCTAGTCACCCTAAGAGGCGAAGGGTATCAGCTTTTTAGTCGACAATCGTAATATGAAGCCACAGCTCTTAAATAAGCGATTATTAAGCTACAAACAGCGTGTTAACCGTCTGCGTTGTTTTACCTTCGTTTGTTTGTTTCTCTTATTAGCGCCAATTAGCATGGTGTTCATTAAAGGTTACTATCAATTTGAAAAAGACCTTTTAACCGAGTATCAAGATAAAACCGAAGAAATAACCTCGCAGCTAAACTTGCGGTTATTTAAGCGAGTGGTTTTTGATAACGCGTTAAGCACACTCGCGTTTGATTACTACCAACATATTTATAACCCGAACAATAAACACGTAACCAAAGAAAAATCGCCTCTTTCAAGCCTAGAGTACAATACTCGATATGACGGACTTTTAGGTTATTTTCAAGTTGACCAAGATGGCAATTTTAACAGCCCTGTCTGGCCTGATTTTATACGCGATACCCAAAGTTTAATAACCGCTCAAGATGATGATGAGACGATAAAACGTAAAAGCCTCGTGTCAAAATTATATACAATAACCGCCAAGTCTAATGAACTAAAAGCACTCATTAACAATAGACTATCTGTAAATAATGAGAAGTTTCATTTATTATCGGATGTACCCGGACACCTTGTTTTTTATCGCGTTGTTCATGTAAATAACATTCAAAAGTTACAAGGTTATGTCATCGATGTAAGCGCATACTTAAACAATCAAGTTAAAAGAATGCTAACGACAGTGCAGTTTAACAACACGATAGCCATTACATTAAAGTCTACGTTAACGGGCTCAGGTGAAGCCTACTTTATTTATCAGGGGAACGCGCAAAGCCAAGCAACTATCACTCAGGCAACTATAACCCAGCCAATGCAATTATCATCTGTGTATAGTCAACGGGCCATAAACAGCCATGAATTAAGGTGGCCTTTTAAAGACCATCAGCTTACTTATTCAACCTCAAAATTTATTTTACCCACAGCTGCCACTTATAATCTGGGTTTAATGATGCTGCTGATGCTTGGCATTGTCATTGGCTGTTATGGCTTTTACCGTTTAGGGGTCAAACAACTAAAGCTTGCAGAGCAGCAGCTAAACTTTGTTTCCTCAGTGAGTCATGAGCTTAAGACACCTTTAACATCAATCCGCATGTATTCAGAAATGCTAAAGTCAGGCATGGTGCCATCAGAACAGTATAAGTTAGATTATTACGACTTTATACACAGCGAGAGTGAACGGCTCTCTCGTTTAATCGATAATATATTGCAACTTTCAAAGCTTAATCAACCACAACATAGTGTTGAAGCGCACTACACCAAACTCAGTATTTTAATCGACATGATTGAATCAAAAGTGTCGTCTTTATTAATTAAAAGCGACTTTAAAATAAACATTTCGAGTGAGTTTGAACAACCTGAAAGAGCATTACTCTTAGTTGATCTAGATGCATTTTCGCAAGTGGTTATTAACATAACCGATAATGCCATTAAGTTCTTTGATAGCGATAAAATACAAGATTACACACGTAAGAAAATAGATATTCATTTTAAACCGGATCCTAAAAATAAAGATTTCATCGTGATAGAATTTCGTGATTATGGTGATGGGGTTAGTGCTGAACAAGAACGTAAAATTTTTGAATTATTTTATCGAGGAGGTTCAGAACTAACACGCTCAACACAAGGAACTGGGATCGGGCTCGCACTGGTTAATGAACTCGTTCTAGCGCAGCAAGGCACCATTGAGGCACAACGCATGTCGCCAGGCCTATCAATAAAAATACGGTTTAAAAGTAAGAGGCAGTGATTTTTTAAGTGTATAAAAGCAAAAATAAATACCTGAGTGAAACAGCGCCTTACCCCTTTGGCTTTTTTTGAGTTTAAAACACTAAATATGAAATGCAGTTGAGATGCAAATTATTGGCTGTTAATCTATTGAAATTATTGACTGTTAATATTTTCTTGTAAGAGGCTTATATGTACAAAAGCTTGTTCACGATCATCGTTAGTTTATTGTTTATTTCGGGATGTGCGCAAAGAACTATCGATATAAATGACGATAAAGGCAATATAGTCGGCGGATGTACAGCAGGTTTTGATTGGCATTTTTATGGCCTACACGATTCGATTGATTATGTTTTGTATGAATGTGCAGAAGATGCTGTTGCAAAAGGATATATAATCTCGGATAAAAGATTGCTCACCCTCGATTTTACATTACCAGATCCGCCTGAAGGTCAACGGTGGAATAAAAAATTAGCAATGCAGCACTTTCATAATGACAAAATAACAGAAAGGAAATTAGGCTATATTCTTGCTGATATAGAAACTAAATACATAAAAATTGTATGGCCTGCTGAGGACGATTTAGCCAGTGGGAAAATAACCCTGTCCGAATTTAATAAAATAGTGAAAGATGCCAAATATAATTGGCTTGGTGAATAAAGGTGTTTTCATGTTGAGTCTTTTTTTAGCTTTGCCTATTCATTACGGTGTTATTAAATCATGTAGTGATTACACAATTGTAAAGCTTAATGCTCCTTTAGTTGAAGTGATTTATGTTAATAGTAAAACGGCTATTTTTAATCACGATTTCTTACATTTACGTTGCCCTATGCCTGCTGCATGCAGCGTTACTAACACATTCGCTGAACTAGAGTTTAATGTTACAAAAGACGGAGTGATAGATGACCTTAAATTCCTGAATTTTGAAGAAAAAAGCATGCATGCTCGATGTATGAAAAAAGCGTTGCTTAAGGCTGAAGTGTCTGAATCTGCATATAATACAAAGGATAATAAAGTGACATTTACTTACACCATGTATATTAATAAATGAGCTAGGTAAGTAATTAAATTCGAATGATTTTTTATTAGTACGCTAAATTAATGGAGTATAGATATCAGCCCTAGCAGTCACTTTATAATGAGTTGGCTTTCATCAAACCTGATAAAGGGAAGGGTGAGAGAGCGACGTATAATTACGATTTCTGGTATAGCTCCAGATATAGACGGTGTTGGGTTGTTGATTGATCCAATTTTGAGGATGGCTGGGCACAGCTCAAATTTGTGGGGTGAATGGCATCATTCGCTACATAATTTAGGATTTTGCTTATTCGTTACGTGCATTGCGTATATAACTGCTAGCATCAATAAGTTTAAAGTAGCTTGTATGGCATTTTTGTTATTTCATTTACATCTAGTTTGCGACTTAATCGGATCTAAAGGTCCTGATGGATATCAATGGCCACTTTCTTACTTATCACCTTTTTCAGAGGTTGTAACTTTATCTTGGAAGTATCAGTGGGAACTTAACGCATGGCCGAACATTGCCATAGCTTTGGTCTTATACTTGGTGATGTTTAGGTGTATAAAATACAAAAAAAGATCACCATTTGAGATTATGTCTAAAAAAGCTGATGATGCATTTTTTCGTATTTTTGACAGATTTAAATAACAGTAGAAAGCTTTTCTGAGTAAACTCCAATCATTCAACATTTAGACTGAAATGAAAGCCGCATGGCAAGACTGGGTTTTCTTCTGGTTGCTTTAATTTGACCATGTTGTGCAACAATGAGCTCGCTTACTAGCGCGAATCCAACGCAATGCCAGTGCCTTGCGTGGTGCGGGTTAATTTGTTACCGCCACGATAGGATAACTCAAAAATTTTGCTTTCTTGCTCTTGGGTAATACCTTCATCATTATCTTGTATTTCCAGCTCAAGCATGTGTTTATGTTATACCCAAGCCATCTCAAGATACAGTTTCAGTTGGAATTAAAAGTGATTCAGGCAAGGCATTGATTGCAAATAATGGTTGCTCCCTTGTTAAAATTAATAACGCAGTATAAATCGCTTTTAAACCAACCCATTGGGCGTTTCACAGGCGCTTACTTTCATCGTTGTTACTTCTTAAAAGGGATTGCCATTATTGCAAAGTAACGCCTCGATATTAAGCCCCTGTGAAACGCTGAAGTATGCATCTTGAGGTGGTTTGGGTATATAATTGTTTTCTAACTTTTAGGCGGGTGAACGTTATCAACAACAGTGAATTACAAACAAGTAATAACTCAGTACTTTTAGCTAGCAAAGATACGGTGGTGCTAAATAATACAGAGTTGAAAGTTGCGACGTTTAACCTGTTTAATTACCTTGAGCCGCCTAATGCGTTTTATGAATTTGAACGCATTTATACCGCACAGCAGTGGGCTAAAAAACAGCGCTGGATTAGTGATTATTTAAATCAGCAGCAACCTGATGTTATAGGCTTTCAAGAAGTGTTTAGTATTGATCCGTTAAAAGCGCTTATGCATAAGCAAGGTTATGCATATTTTGCAGTGATAGATGAGCCAGAAGTAATTGATGATTTTATTTATAAACGGCCAGTGGTCGCTATAGCCTCGCGCTTTCCAATTACAGAGGTCGGTGTTGTTCGACATGACAATGAACTTGCGCAAACGCTTGGTTTAGCAGCTGACTTTTCGTTTAGTCGCAAAGTACTCAGAGCCACGGTTGATTTACCGCACATTGGTAACACTGATTGTTATGTGGTGCACTTTAAATCTAAACGTTCGATGATTGAGGTTGAAGAACCAAACCAATTAGCGCCTGAGCAAAATATTATAGAGCATTTAAAAGCAACACTTGCTGGTGGCTGGGGCTCAACAATACAACGCGGAACAGAAGCTACATTACTGATGGTTGAAATGATAGCGCGGCGTGAGGCCACGCAAAACCCGATGCTATTAATGGGCGACTTTAACAATAACCTAGCCGATGGTGTATTAAGTCATTTGCTTACTGACTCATTACGATTTGCCCCTGCGTTTGATTGTCGTGCCTACCTTGCAAAATATTGTTTAAGTGATGCATGGGATTTGTATATAAGGTCACTTGTAAATACGGGGGTTGCAAAAGAGGTGAGTGACAACATAGAACCTGAACCTCACCCCTCAAAAAAGCCACATCGTGTGCCAACACATTACTATGGGGCCAGCAGCTCAGTACTTGATTATATTTTACTGTCTTGTGAGTTTGATGCGAGTTTCCATGACAGTTTTTATGAAGTAAGTAATTACCACACCTATGACCGTCACTTGATAAACCCTGACTTTGAGCGTGATGACCAAAGCACCGATCACGCTGTAGTGATGGCTACACTAACGTTGCGTGCTTGATTTAGCATAGCCTGCCTATTCACAGCTTACGGCTGTTACTTTTTTTATCTTGTTTTGCAAAATAATAGCCAATAAATATTCCGGCAATGGCGCCAAATAGGTGGCTTTCAAACGATATATGCGGTCTTTGTGGCAATACACCCCAAATAAAACCACTATATAAAAACACAACGCATACACTAATCAAAATGGCTTTAAATGAACGGTGCATAATGCCGTAGCTAATTAAAAAGCCCCATAAACCGTAAAGTACCCCGCTTAAACCTACGTGTATATTTGCTCGACCAAATAGCCAAACCAGTAAACCACCAGTAAGTGCAGTAAAAACAAATACAGCCCAAAAGCGCTTTACACTGTACTGGCATACTAGCCAACCTAACACCGCAAAAGGGACCATATTACTTAATAGATGCACCCAACCACCATGTAGAAAGGGGGCAAAAAATATGCCTGTTAGCCCAGTTAAATTACGAGGATAGATCCCTAAACCATTTAAGTTAATACCGGGTACGCTATTGGCGATTTGCAGCAACGTGCATAATAAAATAATGCCTACAATGGCAAAACGTTTACTGGCTAAAGGAGGAATGCTCAAAGAGCTTTTTTTAGTTGGCATACATAAGCTTAAATTGAAAATGGATTTGCCAGAGTATACCCATCTTGATGCCTAAATGAAAAGCCCTACCCAGTGGGCAAGGCTTTGATGTAAGCTAAATTGAGTTTAACCTAACTTAGTTAATAACTTTTTAGCTGCAAGTTCAGAGCTGGCAGGATTTTGACCCGTGATAACAAGGCCGTCTTCTAATGCTAATACGCCCCAATCATCTGTTTTTTGATAATCGCCGCCTTTTTTGATTAACTCATCCTCGACTAAAAAAGGCACTATATCAGTCAGTTGGACTGCTGCTTCTTCGGTATTACTAAAGCCTGTCACTTTTTTACCCGCAACCAATGCATTACCATCAGCACCTTTAATATTTAGAAATGCAGCGCTGGCGTGGCATACTGCAGCAACAGGCTTTTGTGCTTTAATAAAATCTTCAATTAACGTAATCGAATCAGTGTTATCCACTAAATCCCATAATGGGCCGTGGCCACCCGGGTAAAATACGGCGTCATAATCGCTGGCATTTACTTCGCTAAGGACATGTGTGTTTGCCATTAACGTTTGTGCTGCACTGTCGTTGTCGTAACGTTTAGTTGCATCAGTTTGAAAGTCAGATAACGTGCTTGTTGGGTCTATCGGTGGCTGACCGCCTTGTGGTGATGCTAAGGTCACTTTTGCGCCAGCATCAATAAATGCGTAATAAGGGGCTGCAAATTCTTCTACCCAAAACCCTGTTTTTTCGCCTGTATTACCTAGCTCTGCGTGTGAGGTAAGTACCATAAGTATTTTTTTAGCCATAACGATATTCCTTCTGATGAATTGAATTATTAACTTAGCTTGTAGATAACTATATGCCCTGAGATATATTTAAACAACGATGGTAAATTTAACTTTATTGATTTAATAATTGATACAATTGTAAGGTTGAATTTAGGAGATGTTATGAAGGTATCGTTTGAGCAGTTAAAAAGTATGGTGGTATTTGCACAAATAGTGGAGCAGGGCAGCTTAACCGCAGCTGCAAAGCAATTAGGGTTAACCCGTACTGTGGCTAGTTATCACTTAAAAAAATTAGAAACTCAGCTTGAAGTAACCTTATTAAATCGCTCAACACGCACGATGGCATTAACCGAGGCTGGCATTGCTTATTATGAACGTTGTCGAATCATCACCGAGCAAGCCAATGCGGCAAATCTACAAATTGAAAACATTAAAAATGAACCTCAAGGGTTATTAAAAATAAGCTGTCCAGTAAATGTTGGCATGCAACTTATTGTGCCAGCAATTAATGCCTTTAAACGTCAATACCCTAAAATCAATATAGATCTACAGCTAACAGATGATGTGATTGATATTATTAAAAATGGTTTTGATTTTGCTGTAAGAGGTGTGTCGCTGAGCGACTCAAATTTACAGGCAACTAAGCTCACGACAATGAGTACATGTATTTGTGGTTCGCCAGATTATTTTGCCCACTTTGGTAAGCCTAAAACGCCAGAGCAATTAAGCGAGCATCAATGGGTGGTGTATCAGCTTGGCAGTAAAACCTTAACCCTTAAAAAAGACGGTAAAAAACACAGTCTCACAATGCAAGGCGGTTTAAGTACAAATAATGCCGCTGCGCGTACTGCCTTTGTTGAAGCCGGCCACGGCATTGGGCGGATCCCACTTTATGATGCATGGCCTAAAGTACAAGCTGGGCTATTAGAAATTGTACTGGATGAATATAAAAGTAAAGACATTGAGCTTTATGGTGTGTTTCCGCCAGGCGGCGCGGGTTCTAAAAAGCTACGATTGTTTATCGATTATTTAAAAGATTACTTTGTAAAAAAGCATACCGCATTGGGTATGCAATTTTAAAAGTGTTTTAACCTTACAAAGTGCGGCTAAATAACGCAACAGCTTGCTGATACATGGCAATAGCAAGGGCTGGGTCATAACGCTCGCCTTCATCACGCATAAAGGCATGCTGGGCGTTTACTTCTTGCCACTGGTAATTAATACCGCTAGTTACAGCGTGTTGATAAATTTTAGCACGTCCTTCTTTTGGCACATGTGGGTCTTGCTTGCCCCAAATAAAGTGAATCTCACCTTGGATATCCTTCATGCGTTCAAACGAGTTATTGCCTGCTTTTGCAGGTAATGTGTCGCTATGAATGTCAGTAGCGTATAAGCAAAAAGCGGCTTTAATGGCAGGATTAAGCGCAGCTCTGTAGGCTAAATGGCCACCAATGCATACACCCATCGCGCCGACAGCACCGGTGCAGTAATTTTGAGTTTGTACAAAGTTTATCATCGCGTGAGTATCGCTGTCGTGTGACTCTAATGGCTTAGCCCATTTATCAGCGTTCCCTTTATCTTTACCTGCATCGTCATAAGCAAGCACAGTACCAAGCGGATTCAACTCATGGAATACCTCAGGCACTAACACAACAAAACCATGACCTGCTAAAAGTGCGGCACTGCGTGCAATTGGTGCGGTTTGTTGAAATATTTCAGAGTAAAAAATAATGGCGGGAAACTGGCCACCGGCCTGTGGACGGTACACGCTGGTGCGCATAATACCTGTGTCTGTTGCGATATCATGGCTGTGATGTTGAATGATCATAATGTGCCTTTTATGCCAATTTAATACAATTGGTAAACTTAAATTTTGCTTATAATAACGCACAGTGAGTCAGTGGACGAGTGTGTGGCCTTGAAAAATATGCGAGCCCAACATAATGTTGGACTCGGTGATAATTTGAATAACCTTAACTTGGGCTAAAGTTAAATACTCGCAGGCATTTTTTTACAGCTTGCGTAGTAGCTGACTGTTGCTGGCCAATCTGAAAATATACCAATAACACCTACATCTTGTGCAAGCACGTCAACAACATTCATCATATCGCCATCGTTATTGATCACATCCGTAATGGATTGATAATAATAACCACCGCCATTTTCAAGTGGCCCCGAGCGCTCCAAACTCCAAGTAATTATATTTAACCCCGCTGCTTTGGCATTAACTGCATATTTGGAGGGAACGATTTTTTGGTCACTATTAATGCTCAGTAGCATCCATATTGGCGGTGCAATAATTTTAACGCCCTGATTCACAAGCTCAGCCATGCTAGGTTGCCAAGTATCTGCATTATTAGGGTCAAAGCCCGCATTGCTATCTCGTCCATCGAGGTAAACACTTCTGTCTGCAAATTCAGGGTTTGTATTAATCCAATATTTAACATCTTCAAGGTTGAATGACTGCGGGTAAACACGGCTAGGTTCAACATTAAGTTGCGTGTATTCATCCAGCATTTTTTGCGCGTATTGCATTTGGGTAAAACCATTAAATGGCATACTTACCTGAGGGGCTTTAAGTTCTGGTGTCATTTTAACGCCTAACTCTTTAAACAGTTCAATACTTTGTTTATGCGTTAATAATGTACCGTGTGCGCTGTATAAATCCGTGCGCCAACTCGGTGTGCCTTGAAGATATTGTGCAACTGTTGTGGCCTTGCTATTCGCGCCATCCATTTTACCTTCAAGGGTTAAAAACTCAGCTAATGAAATATCACTGGTACAACACTTTGCAGAGGCTGCGATATCGTTTACAGGATCGGCAGGTGTGAAAGGCACATTGCACTTAGCGGCAAGTTCAGGAATAGCTAAAATGTTTGTGGTGGTGTGTAAATCACATTGAGAATGACGACAAACCAGTTCTTTATCGTTGGTGAATGTAACATCACACTCCACAATACCAGCTCCCATACGAGCAGCTGCAATATAAGATTCTTTAGTGTGCTCAGGGTATTGCATTGGTGCACCGCGGTGACCTATTGAAAAATCAGTGCGGTAAAATGGCCCTTCGCTGCAACTGGCCAGTTGTTCTTTTAGCGGACTTTGTTGCATATCATTAATAAGAAAATAAGGGCGTGTGCCCAGTTGAATATCTGGCGCTGCACCTTCAGGTACTTTGACAATAATAGGCGTAGGGACTTCAACAATCTTAAGCTGGGTGTTTTCGACAACGATTTCTTTGTCGACGATTTTAATATCATCATCACAACCTGACAATGCAATTAATACCGCGCTAAATAATGCCAAGCCAATAAAAGGGGCTGCATGCTTCATTTTTTATTCCACTAATTAATTAAAAACGATTGGGGTGTTGATATCGAAATACAACACGCCCTAGAGTAATTACTTTTAGTGACAGTTTTAGGTCAGTACTTAGGTGTTGCCGATTTTTTATCTAGATACTGATTAAGCACGAGTGCCAATAAAATGATCGCACCACCTAGGCTGAGTTTTATAATATCGGCGTCGCGATTCCAAATTACAACATTAACTAAAATACCAGCGGGAATAAGTACGTTATTCATTACGGCAAGCGCCCCAACATTGACAAGTGTTGCGCCTTTATTCCATGCAAAATAACCTACCCCAGAAGCAACAATACCCAGATAAATTAATACACCCCATTGAGTTGTAGTGGTGGGAAGTTTTTCAGTGTTACCAAATAAGGCAAAGCAGATACTAGCGACAATAAGCGCGCCTATAAAGAACCAGCCAAATACGGTTTGGTGTGCAATGTTACTATCGCGCATTAAGCGTTTATAGGTCACTTGCCCGGTGGCAAAGCATAGATTTGCGCCTTGGACTAACAATAGGCCAAGTATAAAGTCTTCATCGATACCTTGATAACGAATGGCAATAGCACCTGCAATTGCAAGCAGTGCGACAGCAAAAAATTGTGGATTAAAATGCCGCTCAATCGCGTCATTTAATAAGGTGATGTAAAGCGGGGTCATTACTGTAAATAGTAATACTTCTGGCACGCTTAAGTATAAAAATGAATGGTAATAAAAGCTGTACATAACTCCAAGCTGCACAGCGCCAATGAGCATTAGCTTTACGATCAACTGGCTGGGAATTTGTTTAAACTTTAAAAAGGGTAAAAATACAACTGTTGCTAAGGCTACACGCATTAATACGCTAAACCAGGCATCAACTTGGCCGGCAAGGTACACACCAATTAAACTAAACGAAAAGGCCCAAAGTAGGGTGACTGCAAAAAGGTAGATCATTATGATTTTTAGGTATTGTGGAAAAAAGCCACTATAACAAAAAAGCCCGCATCAGTATGCGGGCTTTTGGTTTACGTGTGCTTTATTACTCAACTAAACCACGGCGCTTTAATAACGCGTCAGTTGTTGGTTTTTGACCACGGAATTCAATGTAACTTTGCATTAAATCGCGGCTGTTACCTTTTGAAAGGATCTCTTTACGGAAGTTATCGCCGTTTTTACGGGTTAGACCACCTTGCTCTGTCATGTGTGCAAATGCATCAGCTGCAAATACTTCAGTCCAAAGGTAAGCGTAGTAACCTGCAGAGTAACCACCAGCAAATGTGTGGCTAAAGTAGCAAGACTTATAGCGTGGCGGTACCGGGTAGTAAGCAATACCATGCTTTTCAAGTGCATCATGCTCAAACTTTTGTACGTCAGTTACAACTTTATCAGCACCGAATGAATGCCATTCCATATCAAGTAATGCCGCCGCTAAATACTCAGTTGTACCAAAACCTTGGTTGAAGTTTTGTGACTCAAGTACTTTATCCAATAATTCTTTTGGAATTGGCTCACCCGTTTTGTAATGCTTAGCGTAGTTAGCAAGTACTGTTGGTTCAATATTCCAATCTTCATGTGCTTGTGAAGGAAACTCAACAAAGTCACGTGCTGTTGCAGTACCCGCTAGGCTTGGGTACTTAACGTCTGAGAATAAACCGTGCGCCGCATGACCAAACTCATGAAACATAGTGGTTACTTCAGAGAACGTCATTAATGTTGGTTGACCTTCTGCAGGTTTTGGTATGTTTTGCGCATTATAAATAACAGGTTTAGTGCCTTTTAAGCCACTTTGACCAACGTATGCGCTCATCCAAGCACCGCCACGTTTACCTTCACGTGCATATGGGTCCATGTAGAATAAACCAATTGCACTGCCATCTTCGTTAAATACTTCAAATACCATTACATCTTCATGATATACCGGTAAATCATTACGCTCTTTGAAAGTGATACCGTATAGTTTTTCCATTGCGAAGAACATACCGTTATGGATCACTGATTGCATTTCAAAGTAAGGTTTAACAAGCGCTGGATCTAGGTCGTATTTCGCTTGGCGAACTTTTTCAGAGTAGTAAGCCCAATCCCACGGTTGTAGCTCAAATTTTTCGCCTGATGCTTTGATCACTTTTTGAATTTCAGCTGCTTCAGCCTTTGCTTTGTCTACAGCTTTTGGTGCTAAGTCATCTAAAATGCCGTACACGTTCTCAGTGGTTTTAGCCATACGCGTAGTCATTACATAAGATGCCCAATCTTTGTAACCAAGCAGCGCCGCTTTTTGTGCGCGTAAGTTGGTTTCTTTGATGATGATAGGGCCATTTGTATCTTGTGCACGTGTAGATGACGCTTTAAATACGCGTTCACGTAGTTTACGGTTTTCTAGGCTGCTCAAAATAGGTTGTTGCGTGGTATTTACAAGGGTGATCATGTAACCCTCTTTACCTGCTTTTTTAGCCGCAGCCGCTAAGCTTTCGATGTGACCATCAGAAAGGCCCGCTAATTCACTTTTATCAGTAACAAGTACAACGTCTTCTTTAAACGATTTTAATACGTTTTGTGAAAAAGCAGTTGATAGTTTTGCAAGCTCAGCATTGATCTCACGCATTTTAGTTTTTTGCGCTTCATCTAATTTTGCACCAGCATTAACAAATTTAGTGTAGTAAAATTCAACAAGACGTTGATCTTCTGCGTTTAAACTAGCTTTGTTGTTATTGATTTTTTCAACACGTGCAAATAATGCTTTATTTAAATAAATATCATCAGAATGTGCAGATAGCACAGGTGCCATTTTTGCTGCAATGCGTTGGTACTCATCATCAGAGATCAAACCTGATAAGTTATAAAAAGCAGTTGATACACGATCAAGTAGTTCACCTGATAGCTCTAACTCAACAAGTGTATTAGCAAAGGTTGCAGGTTCTGGATTATTTGCAATTGTCGCAATTTGTTCTGTTTGTTGCGCAATACCCGCGTCAAAAACGGGTTCGTAATCTTTAGTGCCAAATTTATCAAATTCTGGCGCCATATATTGTAATGGGCTTGGCTTCATCAATACGTTATCAACGGCGACGGTTTGCACTTCGCTCGCTTGTTCTGTGGTTTGTTTTGTTTCTTGTGAACCACAAGCAGATAATAGTACTGCACTAGCAATCGTTGTTGCTATTAAGGTCTTACGCATGAGAACTCCGTTAAATGAAAATAGATAGCGTGGGTATACCAAAATCACCTAAATTCTGAATTTTAAGGTGACTTGGGTATTTAACTTCCATAAGTTAACAAATTTTCATGTATATACAATCAAGTTTATCGATTTAACGGGGGGATTGAGCGCAAAAAGCACGTTTTGTAGATAAAAAAGTCAAAATAAAAGAACCACTTTATTATCGATGTAACAATAAAGTGGCAATTAGGCTGGACTGGATGGAAAAGACACTGTGTGTGGCAAAATTAGTTGTAACCTAATACAAACTTTTTTTCGCTACTAAAGCTGGGTGGTTGTTCGTGGCCAAATTCTTTATTAATTAAATTTAGCGTATTTTCTTGTTCGGCCAATAAACATAAAATTTTATTGCGGTACTCAAGGCTCGATTCAAATAAGTTCATATCAACGAGTGGCTGCAAAGTGGCTAATTTTTGATTTAAGGTTAGGGCGTGTTGACCTTTTGTTATTGATTTTGCAGCAGTATGTTTGGTATTTAGGCAAGGCAGTGCCTATGCAGTGTGGTTGTTCCCCATAAATAGGCGATAACGCAGTATAAATGCCAAACATGCGCTGCCCAAAGGGTTCTTTCTAGGGGCGATTGACTCTTTTGTTGCTCGATTTTTACTTAGCCCACTAGGTTACAAACCTCGCGCCGCGATTAAATCACCCCTAGATTGAACAAATTTCAATCCACAAAGGTCAACACGCCCTAATTGTGACATTAATCTCTCCTGATACTCATTAAAGCTATTATTATTTATATAGCACTGACTGTGAGTGAATGTTAATAATTTGTTCATAAAGTGCGTTGTGCGCATTTAACTTCTCCTTAAAACTCATTATGACGTGCTAAACTTAGCGAACACTGAACACATTTATTATTTTTTGCGGAAGCCGTATGACCTTAGAACAAATTTATCATTACTTATCTTTTGTGCTTTTTAGCTACGGAGAGGTCAATATTACAGTGGCGAAAGTTATTCAAGTGCCACTGATTATTTTTGCAATGTGGTTTTTGGTAACACGCATCGGACGACTTATTAAAAAAACCTTGTTAGCGCGAAAAATGAGCCCCGATGCGGTGCTTTTATTTACGCGTATTTATTTAGTGCTAAGTATCGCGATTTTAATTTTTACCTCGCTCGAGGTTCTCAATATCCCGCTTACTGCATTTGCTTTTGTCTCTGGTGCCATTGCCATTGGTGTGGGTTTTGGTGCACAAAACATTATTAATAACTTTATTAGCGGCTGGATATTAATGTGGGAACGCCCTATTCGTATAGGTGATTTTTTAGAAGTCGGAGATGCAAAAGGCGTTGTTGAAACCATAAATACCCGCTCTACGCGAATTCGCCGTAACGATGGTGTGCATATGCTGATCCCTAACAGCCAGCTTTTGGAAAATACGGTAACCAATTGGACGTTAATTGATCGCAACGCGCGCTCTTCAGTCAGTGTTGGTGTTGCGTACGGTTCGGATGTATTACTCGTTGAACGGCTAATAAAACAAGTTTTAAAAGAACATTCAGCGATATTACCTGCCCCAAGTTCATCAGTTTTACTTGATGACTTTGCTGATAGTTCACTTGTTTTTAATGCTATTTTTTGGGTTTGTGCTGAATCTGAGAGTATGCTGCGTCAAGTCCGAAGTGATATTCGTTTTAGTATTTATAAAATATTTGCAGAGCATGAAGTAACCATTTCATTTCCACAACGTGATATTCATATTGATGGGGAAATCGCACTAATGCGTAAGCGCTCTTTATAAACCTAATTCATCTTATTAACAAAAAGAGGAATTCGCGATGTTCCTCTTTCAGTTACATTTCTTTACAATTAACGCCACTGTAAAAGATAATTATTATCAATACGTTAAGCCACTGTTTATATTTTAAGGTTGCTAAAAGGCTATGCGTCTATATTAAATGTTCTATAAAAGGGTACAATTGCGTGCTTAATGAGAGTTTTTACTCTGTGTCGTCATTAATCCGGAATACCCATGAAACTGCTAACCAACTGTTTAAATAACTTAAAAGTATCCGCTAAACTTCGTCTCATAATTATTTTTGCCAGCTTAATTATTTTGATTTTACAAATACACAATGCCTATGATTTAAAAGACCGTATGCTCATTGAGCGTAAGAATAGTGCTCAATTATTAGTTGATAGTATAGAAAGTCAATTTAAAGCTCTTGAGAGTAATTTTGAGCTTACTGAACAAGCACGTAATGATGAAATTAAGCGTTTAGTTAAACAAGCAAGTTACGGGCAAAGTGGTTATTTTTTCTTGTTTGATCTTAGCGGTAAGATGGTTATGCATCCCATAAAACCACAATTAAATGATTTATCGATGACTACACATGAAAAGCCTTTTATCGCGTCTGCATTTACGCAATTTGTACAAATGGCTCGCCTGTATAACCAGGGCTTTGTCTATTATCAATGGCCAAAACCAGGATCTGTAGAACTTGAACAAAAAACTTCATTTGTAAAACGTTTAGGTAGTGGGCAATGGGCTATTGCTACAGGTATTTACTTAGATGATATTGAAGAGGAGTTTAATGAACAACTCAAAATAAGTTTGATAAGTACATTTGGTTCTATAGTGGTTCTGGTTTTATTGGGTTTATACATAGCCCGAAATATTACTAAACCGCTTGCTAAGCTAACTTATTCAATGAGTGAAATTGCTGCAAATAAAGATCTCACAATTAGTTTAAAAAGCGATGGTAAAGATGAGCTCTCAATCATGGCGTGCGCCTTTAACAATATGAATAATGACTTCAAAGATGTGTTAAGTGTGATTAATGGCAACACCAGTACACTTGCCTCACAGGCTGAAGAATTAGCATGTGTGACGAGTCAAATACAAGTGGGTATTGCAGAACAAAAAGAACAAACCGTTCAGGTTGCAAATAATATAGCATCACTAAGCACACAAGCTCATTCAATCACCCAACAAACAGCGTTGAGTTTACAAACGACAAAAGATGTTGAGTTGCTCAGCAAACAGGGCTTGAAACATGTTGAGGATAATTTTAACTCCATTACACAAGTTGCAGGCAATGTTGAGCAAGCACAATTGGCTGTATTAGAGTTGCAAACAGCATCAGAGCAAATTGGTGATATTTTAAATGTCATTAGACAGGTGGCAGAACAAACTAACTTATTAGCATTAAATGCAGCAATTGAAGCCGCGAGAGCGGGTGATCAAGGTCGTGGTTTTGCGGTTGTTGCTGATGAAGTAAGAACGCTCGCTAAACGTACTCAAGAGTCGACAGGTAGTATTCAACTAATGATTGAGCAACTTCAAGCAAGAGTGGGGTTAACCGTTGAGCAAATGCAACAAGCCCATTCTGCAACTCAATATGGGTTATCTGTGAGTCACGAGTGTACACAAACATTACAGCAAATAGACGAAGCTGTGCATGTTTTATTTACAATAAGCGAAGACATTGCATTAGCAACGAATGATCAACAAAAAGCAATGACCAGCATAGGTAGCAATATTACAGAGATATCAGCGATTGCAGAGCAAACTGAATTAGGTGCAAAGCATACACATCAATCAAGTGAGCAGTTAAGTGAGATGTCGCAAAAACTCAACGGGTTAGTCGGCGAGTTTAAATTATAAATAATATATCCCTTTTCAGGTTGGCATTAATTCAGCCAACCTGAAAAGTGTTTTTATCGCATTTTATACCCAAGCCACCTCAAGACGCATGATTCAGCGTTTCACAGGGGCTTAATATCAAGGCGTTACTTTGCAACAATGGCAGCCCCTTTTAAGAAGTAACAACGATGAGAGTAAGTGCCTGTGAAACGCCTAGCGGGTTGGTTTAAAAGGGATTTATACTGCGTTACTTTTATAAGGGATTGATTTTAAAAGGGAACAGCCATTATTTGCAATCAATTCCTTGCCTAAATCCTTTTAATTCCAACGACGCTCGTATCTTGAGGAGGCTTGGGTATATCGAAACTAAAGTCCTCATTAATCTATAACTTAAAATATGCACACTTCAATTATTGGTATAGAGGAAGTAAGGATAAATCAAATCGTATTCAGCGTAAATAATGCGTACCTAAATTTACAATGCAAATAGTTATTAAATAGATCTGCGGGATTCCCTACAATTTTTAACTCGATAGTTGATAGGACATATGTCCGCATAAAATAAAAATAATTGCATAAAGTGTCCTAAGTTCGCTTAACTTGTCGGTATTTGTTGTAAAAACTTTATCTTATTGTACATATTTATGCAGCAAAACTGTCATACAGTGTTATAATCTTCAGCGTTCGTTCAGCCTCTTTACTTCGTTTTGCACTCTCGACAAAGAGGTCCGCGCAGCTTACTGCAAGGCGCGAAAAATTGGCCGAGCCCGCCGAGTGAATTTGGCGCAACACCCCAACCGTTGAACAAGAGTGCATACAAAAGGTTAAACCCCGACATGAAAGCAATGAAAAGATCTACGTTAGCAACCCTAATTAATGCAACGTTGTTCTCTGCTGTAGCAGGTACTTCATTTTCAACTCTTGCTGCTGAGCAAACGCCAGCTGCTGAGAAAAACAACCAATTAGAAGTTATTCAAATCACCGCGCGTAAGCGTGTAGAAAATGCACAGGAAGTCCCTGTTGCTGTTTCTGCGTTACAAGGTGACAGCTTAGATGCCTACAGCTCTGCAGGTATGGATATTCGTTTTATGAATGCGAAAATTCCAAGCTTATCAATTGAGTCTTCATTTGGTCGTTCATTCCCACGCTTTTATGTTCGTGGCTTAGGTAATACCGATTTTGATTTAAATGCTTCACAACCTGTTTCGTTAGTTGTTGATGAAGTTGTGCAAGAAAATGCTATTTTAAAAGGCTTTCCTGTTTTTGATGTGGCGCGCGTAGAAGTTTTACGTGGTCCTCAAGGTACTTTGTTTGGTCGTAATACACCGGCAGGCCTTGTTAAGTTCGACACAGTAAAACCAGGTCAAGAATTTGATGGCTATGGCTCAGTTTCTTACGGTAGTCTAGGTGCTGTTGATTTTGAAGGTGCAGTAGGTGGGTCATTAACAGATCGCTTATCAACACGAGTTTCAGTACTTTGGCAAAATAAAGACGATTATATCGATAATCGTGCACCTGGTTTTGAACAAAAAGATGTCCTTGGCGGTTACACTGATAAAGCAGCGCGTATTCAGTTTTTATATGAAGGCGACGACTTTACTGGTTTATTTAACTACCATGTACGCGACATGATTGGTTCACCAATTGCTTTTCGCGCCAATGTTATTGAAAAAGGCTCAAATGAGCTTGTTGATAATTACGAACATGATGTGATTTATCAAGATGCAGTATCACGTGCTGTTCAGCATGTAGAATCTCAAGGTGCAAGCTTAAAGCTTGAGTGGGACCTTGCTAATCATACTATTACGTCTATCTCAGCATGGGAAAGTGCAGAGATTTTCTCTCGTGCAGACATCGACGGCGGTTACGGTGGCTATAAAGTTGATGGTCAAGACGCGCCAATGGGCCCTGGTTTTATACCTTTTAGCTCAGAAAGTGCTGATGGTATTCCTGATCATGATCAATATACTCAAGAACTTCGCTTATCGAGTAACTTTTCAGGTGATGTAAATTACCAAGTAGGTGTGTTCTATTTTGATGAAGCACTGACTATTGAAAACTACAGCTTTGACACGTCTGCAAATGGCAAGTTAAATGGCTATGTATTACAACAACAAGACACTAAAGCATGGGCTGTGTTTGGTTCTGTTGACTACACTATCTCAGATGACTTAAAAGTTACTGCTGGCCTTCGTTATTCAGATGACGATAAACAATTCTCTGCAAATCGTACTGTAAGCCCAATTGGTGGCGGTGCGTTATCTTTAACTGAAGATTTAAATGATGATCATATCAGCTGGGATATTTCAACAAGCTATAAAGTGAATGATGATGTTAACTGGTATACGCGTATTGCTAACAGTTTTCGTGCACCAAGCGTACAAGGTCGTATCTTATTTGGTAATGAAGTGACTGTTGCTAAATCAGAAACTGTGACATCTTATGAAACAGGTATTAAGTCTGATGTGCTAGATGGCCGTGGTCGTGTTAACGCAACTATCTTCTATTTCCAAATGGATGATCAACAATTAACTGCTGTTGGTGGTGGTGCAAACTTTAATCGCTTGATTAATGCTGATAAAACGACTGGTTACGGTTTTGAGCTGGATACAGAGTGGGTATTAACAGATGAGTTAAATGCTACATTCAATTTAAGTTACAATAAAACTGAACTTGATGATAACGATTTAGCTGTTGCTGTGTGTGGGCAATGCACTGTTACAGATCCTACTTTCCAAGTACCAGGCCCATTTGGTCCTGAGGACCGTGCAATTTTAGATGGCAATAACTTACCGCATGCACCAGAGTGGATTTCTAACATAACGTTACGTTATACGAAAGAACTTGCTGATGGTGACTTCTTTGCATATGCCGACGTTTCGTACCGTAGCAAAATTGACTTTTTCTTATATGAGTCAGTTGAGTTTGAAGGTAAAGCATTGTTAGAAACGGGCCTACGCGCTGGTTATAACTGGTCAGAAGGCGATTATGAATACGAAGTTTCAGGATTCGTGCGTAATATGTTTAATGAGCAACAAGCAATCGGTGCTGTCGACTTCAATAACAACACAGGTATGGTTAATGAAGAGCGTTACATTGGCGCTGAATTTAAAGTTAAGTTTTTCTAAGCTTTTAGTAATCTGATTATAAAGCCCGCTTCTTAGCGGGTTTTTTCGTTTATATTGAAAAGCTTTGCTGCTAAAGTAATGTGTATAGGTTTTTTAATTAAAGAGAATAGTGATGGCTGGATTTTGGAATTACCGAGTTATTTTTTGTGAAGCAACAAAAGACGATGCTGCGCAATATCAAATACACGAAGTGGAATACAACCTAAACGGTAAAGTAACAAACTGGTCTGAAACGGGTGCAGCGCCATTTGGTAACACGTTAGAGGCATTGCAAGATGATGCAACGCGTCTTAAAACAGCGTTTGAAAAGCCGGTATTAAAAGTTATCAGAAAAGAGCGAGGTTATGAGCTGGTTGATGTTGAGACTGGCGCAGAAGCGTTTGCAGAGCCACCAGCGGGTTTAACGCAATAATATATATTATAAAAGGTGCCATGTGCGCCTTTTTTTATAATTAAAAATAAAGGAATGAGGATGACTTTAAAGGCTGTTTTATTTGACATGGATGGCACGCTAGTTGATTCAGAAAGCGTGCATTTTAATTGTTGGAATGATGTATTAGCCAAGTATGGTATTTGCTACGAAGAAGACGAATTTTGTCAACGTTTTTCTGGTAAGGCAACATTAGAGGCCGCAAAAGAAGTGGTGGCGCATTATCAGTTGGATATAACTCCTAAAGCGCTGGCGAAAGCTAAATATGATTACTTTAGTGAATTTGTATCAAACCATTTACCGCCTTTAATGCCCTATGCAAAAGAAGTTTTACTGGCTGTAAAGCAAAGTGGTTTAAAAATGGCACTCGTAACAGGCAGTGCCCGCGCTGAGGCATTACCTATTCTTAAAGGGTACGGCTTTTATACATTATTTGATTGTGTGGTGACTAAAGATGATGTTGTTAACCCTAAGCCTGCTGCTGATCCTTATTTACTTGCTTTAAACACACTTAATATTACGGCGCAAAATGCCATTGCAATTGAAGATACTCACACGGGGGTTACTGCTGCATATAATGCGCAAGTTCGTGTTATGGCTATACCCAATAAGCATACGCTTAACCATGACTTGAGCAAAGCAACTGCACGGTTTGAAAATCTTCAGCAACTATGGCAATGGGTACAGATTAAACTATAGTGTAGGTATCAACCCTGTAAGGATACCGTGATGAATAAAAGGATTTATAACGCGTTATTGTTATGTGTACTTGTTTTCAGCCAAGTTAACGTAGCTGCAAATGACGATAAAAACGCGATTAAAACGTTGTTATCAACGACCACTCCTCACGTGCAGCTTGCTAATGTATATGATGCAAATAATGATATTGCTGTATCGCGCTATTTAGTAAGTGAAAAGTTTGATGGTGTTAGAGCCATTTGGACTGGTAATCAATTTGTAACGCGTAATGGTAACACTATTAATGCGCCACATTGGTTTGTGGATGTATTACCAAACGTGTGGTTAGATGGCGAACTTTGGACTAAACACCAAGACTTTGCCTCACTCAGTGGCATTGTACGCACTATAAAACCAAATGATGATGACTGGCGAAAGGTCAGTTATCGTGTCTTTGATATGCCAGATAAAGTAAATCCTTTCAATGTCCGTTATCAAAATTATCAGCGACTAGTCAGTAATATAAATCAGCCCCACATTGTCGCAGTAAAACAACATCAGTTTACATCAAATGAAACCCTTACTGCGTATTTTGAGCGCACCGTACAGCAAGGTGCTGAAGGCGTTATGCTTCATTTAGCCAGTGCAAAACACCGTGATGGTCGATCGTCTTCGTTATTAAAACTCAAACCGTATTTTGATAATGAGGCCATGGTTATTGCTCACTTACCAGGTAAGGGTAAGTATCAGGGCATGTTAGGCGCTTTGCGGGTTAAAAATAGTGATGGATTAGAGTTTACAATAGGCACTGGATTTAGCGATGCACAAAGACGAATACCACCAGCATTAGGCGTAACAATTACTTACCGTTATCACGGTTTTACCAAGCACGGGCTCCCTCGTTTTGCGAGTTTTTTAAGAGTACGCACACCTGAATAACGTTTCAAAAAATCACTAAATGTGCTAAATTGCGCGGCCTTTTGATGTGAGTAACGGTGAAATAATGGTAGTTGGTTTTGATTATGGTAGTTCTAATTGCGCAATGGGTGTAATGAATGCTCAAAATACAGTTGAGTTAGTACCCTTAGAGCAAGGTAAGTTTTACCTACCCTCAACCTTATATACGCACCATAGTGCATTAGTCGTTGATTTTGTTGCACAACATTTAACTGGCACCGCTTACGAAAGCGACTTTAGAATTCAGCGCCAAGCGCTGCTTAACACGATGCCTCGCATTAAATCAGATTTAGATCTTGTCCCTGGCGATGAAAGTTTATTTATCGGTCGTGAAGCCATTAGTGAATATGTACAATTTCCTGAAGAAGGCTATTTTGTTAAATCTCCTAAATCATTTTTTGGGGCTACAGGTTTAAAGCAAGGGCAAATTAACTTTTTTGAAGACATTGCGACTGCGATGATTTTAAAAATAAAACAGCGTGCTGAAGCGTCGTTACAAAAACAACTAACACACACCGTTATAGGTCGCCCTGTGAACTTTCAAGCAGTGGGCGGGGAAGAGTCAAATAAGCAAGCCATTGGTATTTTAGAGCGCGCAGCTAAACGAGCAGGCTTTCAAGACGTGGCTTTTTTATACGAACCACTGGCAGCTGGGATTGATTATGAAAGTGACCTAACCGAAGACCAAAAAGTTTTGGTTATTGATATTGGCGGGGGGACCAGTGATTGCTCGTTTGTGCAAATGGGCCCAAGCTTTCGTAATAATAATGATCGTGATAGTGACTTTTTAGCGCATACAGGTAAACGTGTTGGTGGTAATGATTTAGACATTGCACTGAGCTACCACGCACTTATGCCATTACTAGGTTTAGGTACTACGTTTAAGTCAGGCTTACCTTTACCGAATCAGGCGTTTTGGCAAGCGTGTAAAATTAATGATGTGAACTTGCAAAGTCAGTTTTATGCGCAATCACATACCCGCGAGTTATTAACGCAGCTGCGTGATGTAAGTGAACCTGACTTATTCAAACGTTTAATTACGCTACAGCAGAACAAGCAAGGTCACCAACTTGTTCAGCAAGGGGAGGCTGCTAAAATTGCATTGTCTTCGCAAGCTACATTTGAGTGTGATTTGGGCTTTTTATCGCCGCAGTTAATTAAATTAATAAGCACCAATGAGCTAGCGCTGGCGGTTGATGATTCAATCAGCCAAATAGTGACCTTAGCAAAGCAAGCAATTAGCGATGCGGGTGTACCACCAGATGTTATTTATTTGACTGGTGGTAGCGCACAATCACCCTTAATTAAAGCGGCCTTGCAACAACACTTAGGCGATATAAAAATGGTGAACGGTGATCACTTTGGTAGTGTCACCGCTGGTTTAACCAAGTGGGCTAATATAATTTATAAGTAGGCAGACTTAATTTATACCCAAGCCACCTCAAGATACAGAATTCAGCGTTTCACAGGGGTTTAATATCAAGGCGTTACTTTGCAACAATGGCAGTCCCTTTTAAGAAGTAACAACGATGAGAGTAAGTGCCTGTGAAACGCCCTGCGGGTTGGTTTAAAAGCGATTTATACTGCGTTATTGATTTTAACAAGGGAACAGCCATTATTTGCAATCAATGCCTTGCCTAAATCGCTTTTAATTCCAACTGAAACTCGTATCTTAAGGTGGCTTGGGTATATAGTTTAACTTATAAATTAACTTGTCGGGTTGCGAGGTATTTTTCGTAATCTGGCAAGGTACGCTCAAGCTCGCTGTGCATTAACGACGAGCTTAATATCATATCAGCACTGACTTCATTACACGCCACCGGAATATTCCATACCGCAGCTAGACGTAGCAAGGCTTTAACATCAGGGTCATGAGGCTGAGAGGCCAATGGATCCCAAAAGAAAATCAACATATGAATTTCATGTTCAGCGATTTTAGCGCCAAGCTGTTGATCGCCCCCCATCGGGCCACTTAATAGCTTGATAACCTCAAGCCCTGTATTACGCTCAATTAAGTGACCAGTGGTGCCAGTACCATACAAAGTATGCCTACTTAAGTCATCCTTGTGTTTGCTGCACCATGCTTGCAGCGCTGCTTTTTTTCCATCGTGGGCAACGAGCGCAATATTTTTACGAGCTGGGAGTGTTTGTTGTTTTTGTTCCATGTTGACTCTTATTTTTATTACATTAATAGATTAATTGCCAGTGCAATAAATACGACCCCTGTTATGCGGTCAATCCAAATTTGACTTTGCGGATGATCGCGAAAGTAGTTTGCTATCTTATCGCCAAAATAAATATATGTGCAGTCGATTGGAAAAGCAAAAAGAGGGTAAAGCAAACCAAAAAATGCTAATTGAAAAGTAGTCGACGTTGATAAACTCGTATCAACAAACTGAGGTATAAACGCAATAAAAAAGAGCGCCACTTTAGGGTTTAGCACTTCGGTCATCATAGCTTGAAACATAACGTTTTGCGCCTTATTACTGACTTTGGGCTTATCATCACTGTTTTCAGTTGCATTACTGAAGGTGCTTTTAAGCATCATAATACCAAGGTAGCAAAGGTAGGCGGCACCAGCATATTGTACCGTTGCATATGCGGTTTCAGAGGCTTTTAAAATGGCAGTTAACCCTGCAACAGCAAATAGAGTATGAGCAACACCACCTAAGGCAAACCCAAATGCACTTTGCAAGCCTGCAGCGCGGCCATTTGCGAACGTTTGTGCCATTAAAAATGCATTTGATGGCCCTGGCGCTACTGCGATTAAAAAACTTGCTGCCAAGAAAGATAACAAAAATTCATAGTTAACCAGCATTATGGTTGCGCCGTTTGAGTAGGGTGGTAAATATGTGCTTTTTTACTGAGCAATACTACCCACAATGGCAGTAACAACAGTAGATGAAAAGCAATAAACTCAGGGGCATTAAATGGCAGTACTTGCGTAAGCATCACTAGTAACCCAGCGCCACTCATTTGCATTAGACCAATTAATGCTGATGCAGTGCCTGCTTGCTTAGGAAAATGTGACAATGCCATACCCGCAGCAGACCCTAAACTTAGCGCAAAGCCTAATGCAGCTATTAAAATTGGTAACATAAAAGTAAAGGCCGTTCTGAGCTCGCTCATCACTAATACCAGCACGCCTGATAGAATTAGCAAGCTAACCCCTAACTTTAATGCTTTTTGGCTGTGACGCTTGATATAGAGCGGCGCAATAAAGCTGGCGACAATACTGACAATCGCATTGAGCGTAAACCAAAAAGTGAAATCACCGACTGTGCCACCAAGTTCGGTCATGATCCAGCCAGGCGCTAGTGTTACAAATGCTAAAATAGCTGACATTGCTACCATGCACAGTAAGCTATTAAAGAAAAATACAGGTGTGGTAATAATTGGCACAAATCGGCGTATGTCTAATATGTGCCCCTGGTAATGACTGTCACTTGGGCGAGTCTCTTTGAAAAATAGCAACGTCAATAGAAGACCTACGCACGCAAAGCCGGCTAAAAATAAAAAGTTCATCCGCCAACCAAACTGCACGGTTAACCAAGCACCTAAAATAGGAGCAAGGGCAGGGATAAAGCACACAATTCCGTTGAGGTAAGTGATCATTTGACCGCTTTTAGCACTGCCATACGTGTCACGCACAATCGCAAATGCTACAACAAAAGTGGCGCATGCGCCAAACCCTTGCAATGCACGAGCACACATTAATACAGTAAAGTTCGGTGACATATACGCCAATAAAGATGACAAACCATACAAAATAATGCCAGCGAGTGCGATAGGTTTACGCCCAAATTTATCTGCAAGTGGGCCTGCAATAAGTTGGCCTAAACCAACCGTTAACATAAAAATCGCGACAGTTAACTGTACTTTTTGCTCATCAATGCTCAGTGCATGCGCAATGTCTGGAAAGGCTGGTAGGTATATATCAATCGCTAATGGGCAAAATACAACCAGTAAAGCGAGTATTAAAATAACACGAAGATGGCGACGCGGATCTGTTGTTGGCATGAATGCTCCTTATGGCTGCTATTCTAAGAACTTAATTGAAAAAAAGAAAGCGGAGATATAGGTACATACGTAGTCAGTGAAAGATAATTTTTTTGCTAACGAATGAATGACAGTTTATTAAACCTTGAATAACTGGTCTGATGTGTTAGTTTTGATTTTATTTACAGTGGTAGAGATTGAGCTATGAGTGGTGGTTCTGTGTTAAAAATCTGGCGAAGAGTAACAAAGTTACCATACGGAAACTGGCTTTTTAGTAAAGCGGTATGTTTTAAAGCGCCGTATTTTGGTTCTATAAAACCTTACATACTTGAATTACGCGATGGGCATTGCAGTGCGGTTGTTAAAAAACGTCGTAAGGTGTTTAATCATATAGGGACTATTCACGCTATTGCGCAGTGTAACTTGGCTGAATTGTGTGCTGGTGTTATGGTTGATGCTACCGTCCCAAGCAAAACACATCGTTGGATCCCAAAGGGCATGACGGTAAAATACTTGGCGAAAGTAGATACCGATGTGACTGCGATTGCTGAAATACCGATGCCAAGACAATGGCACGATAAAGAAGATTTAGTAGTACCTGTAAAGCTTTATAATACCCGCAATGAACTGGTGTTCACCGCAGATATAACAATGTACATAACTGAGAAAAAATAACTTAAAGACAGCGTGTTTTATTCTTTTTCTGCGGCTTGTTTATTAAAAAACGACAAGTCGTTATCGCCTTCGCTAAGAACTGAGGTCAGTTCTGATTTTGACTCAGTATCATTATTAATTAATGCGACCGTTTCAGCTTCATGACGTTGTTTTAAATTACCTTCAATAATAGCACCAGCATCAATGCTCAATGTATCTTGGTAGACATCACCATGAACTTGTGCAGAGCTTTCAATAACGACTTTACTTGCGTTAAGTGAGCCAAAGATTTTACCTTTGACTATAACGCTTTCAGCGGTGACAGTTCCTTCAACCGTACCCGTAGTACCGATCACAAGATGATTAACACGAACATCACCATCAATGCGACCATCAAGTTGGACCTCACCTTGGCTCACTAAGCTACCAGTTAACCGTACATCTTCAGAGATAATCGACGGCGTATTATTAGTTCTTTTTAAATGTGAGCTTGATGAATTACCCACAGGAGATTTTTTTTTACCGAACACGAGAGAGCGCCTTTGTGATTTTTACAGGATTGACATGTTTGCCATTAAGTAATACTTCGTAGTGCAAATGAGTGCTCGTACTTCTACCGGTGCTACCCATTAAACCAATAACATCATTTTTAGCAATGCTTTGGCCTTTTTTTACTTTAATTTTATGCAAGTGACCAAAACGAGTAACAAAGCCATTTTTATGCTGTAACTCAATAAAATTGCCATAGCCACCATTTCGCCCGGCACGTAAAACAATACCATCAGCAGGGGCGAAAATTTCAGTTTTATGCCAACCCGCTAAATCAACACCCTTGTGAAAAGCACGTCGGCCATTCATAGGATCTTTACGCAACCCATAACTACTAGAGATATAATAATCGGCTGCGGGAAGGGCGTGGGGTAATTCGTTTAAAAAATTCTCAAGTGCATTGAGAGAAAGTAACTTATCTGCGATGGCCAAAAACTGCATAGGAATTTTCGACTCATCAAATAAATCCAACGGCCCCCCTTGAGCTGCTTTAGGCGTTGCATAACTTAAGCGCTTGGCTAATGCGGTATCTAAGCCTGCACCTTTGAGCATTGTAAGAATATGCTGTTGCCGTTGCTCTATTTGCACCTCTAATTGCAAAAAACTGCGTTCATAGCTGTTCGTCAATGCTACAAAACGTTGATCTACAGTCAACGAGTTTAAATTATTTACTGACGTGTTTTTTTCGTCACTTTCGTCAATAAGAGGTGCATGGAAATCACTTTGTTGTTCACTATTTTTTATTGGTGAGTCACTGACATTATCATTTTGCTTACTGATGGATTCTGGGAGTGACTCAATCATGCTTTGCAGCAAAGCATGTTTTTGCTCAAGAATACGCAGCTGCTCTAATTGTTTGGTGTGTTGTATTTGTTGGGCGCTTTGCTGCTGCTGCCATTGTTGTTGCTTTGATAATTGATTTTGCTCGATATCAGAAATTTTATTTGTTTGTGAGTAAACTTGAAGTGTAGATGCAGCAAGCCAAGTTAAAGCAATTAAAATAGACAGGGCGACACAAATTTGTAACCAAGGAGCCAATATGACATGTTTGACCTCACCATTTTGGCGGATCAACAGCTGTCGCGCTGGGAAAACTCGATGATAAAAAGACTTAATAAATACTGACATGGCTTATAAATACTGGCTATTAACCGATTTAAGATAGCAATTTGAGCTGAAAAAGCCAGAAAAAAATTGTAATTTATAATAATTAAAATGTAAAAAACGCTCAAATGAGCGTTTTTTTTATTAACCTGATATTAAAAATATTGGCTATTTAATTACTTAGCAGGAAGGATAGTCCCTTCTACTGAGCCAAAACCAATGCGTGCAAAGCCATCAGCTTCACACCAACCACGCATAACAACATTGTCGCCATCTTCTAAAAAGCTGCGTTGCTCGCCATTACTGAGTGTTATTTTTTCTTTGCCGCCACGAGATAACTCAAGCAGTGAACCAGATTCTTCATGGGTAGGACCAGACTGTGTACCTGATCCAAGCATATCGCCAGGCATAAAGTTACAACCATTTACTGTGTGATGAGTGACCATTTGCGCCACAGTCCAGTATGAGTGTTTAAAGCTTGATTTTGATACTTGAGCAGGAGTATGGCCTTCATCACGCATTTTTTGCGTTTCAATCAATACATCCATTTTAATATCAAAAGCACCAAGCTCACGGTTATGGGTTGATTCTAAGTAATCAAGTGGCTGTGGATCGTTCTCATCGCGTGTCCATGATGTTCTGTAAGGCGCCAGTGCTTCCGTTGTCACAATCCATGGAGATACCGTTGATGCGAAGTTTTTAGCAAGAAACGGCCCAAGAGGCTGGTATTCCCATGCTTGTAAATCACGTGCTGACCAATCATTAAATACGCAGAAGCCAAATACGTGGTTTTCTGCATTTTCAATCGCGATAGCATCACCTAAGTCATTGCCTTTACCTAGGTAAATACCTAGCTCTAGCTCGTAATCAAGACGTTTACATGGGCCAAACGACGGTACTTCAGCATCAGGCGCTTTAGTTTGGCCGTTAGGGCGATGAAAAGTTTGACCTGAAACATCGATTGACGATGAACGACCATGGTAACCAATTGGTACCCATTTGTAGTTCGGTAATAATGGGTTATCAGGGCGGAACAAGCTACCAACCGCAGTTGCGTGGTAAATTGAAGTATAAAAATCTGTGTAATCACCAATGCGACATGGTAATGCGAATTCTATATCAGCTTGTGCGATCAGTGCTTCACTTAATGTAGCTTGTTCTGCTGAGCCTTCACGTAGCGCTTTAGACAGTGCTAAACGAAGTGCTGACCAGTATTGCTGACCTAAACCCATAAATTCATTTAACGTTGCATTACTTGCTGCTGCAACGGCTATTTGCGCGTCACCGCTGAATATTGCTAGCTGGTTTACTTTTGCAAGGTCGATAACTTGGTCGCCAATGGCAACCGCACCACGAAATGCTTCGCTTGAATTTTTACGGCGTACTTCTGCAAACGGTAAGTTTTGAATAGGGAAGTCACAGTTTGCAACATTTGCTGAGGCTACCCAGCTAGTTAAATTTATATCATGGGTTTCGTTAATTAAACTCATTACATTTCCTTTGGTTTAGTCAGTCACGCTTTACAGGGATATGGTGACAAATAGCGCGATTTAAACAGTGAAAATCAGATTGTCATTTATAAAACAGATGAAACGACAAAAAGCAGCGAAATACGCTGCTTTTTAAATTTTAAAAACGGTGTTTATAAAACGCCGCGACGCTCTTGGTCACGCTCGATTGATTCAAACAACGCTTGGAAGTTACCTTCACCAAAGCCACCGTCATCAACACGTTGGATCATTTCAATGAAGATTGGGCCAAATAAGTTCTTAGAGAAAATTTGTAGTAAATAACAATTTTCACTTTGGCTATCAACAAGGATTTGGTGCTGGCGAATTTTTTCTTTATCTTCAGCAACCCACGGTACACGGTCAAAAATAGTGTCGTAGTACTCAGGGATAATATCTAAAGTCGCGATTGTTGATTTATCAAGTTTATCAAGCGAGCTTACTAAGTCATCAGTTAGAAACGCTAAATGCTGAACGCCTGGGCCGTTGTATTCACCAAGGTATTCATCAATTTGGTTGTTATCACTGCCTTTACCTTCATTAATAGGGATAGAGAAGGTGCCACATGGTGATTTAAGTGCATACGAGATCAAGGCTGTTTTTTGACCTTTAATGTCAAAGTAGCGAACTTCTGTAAAACCAAATACGTTTTTGTAGAAGTTAGCCCATGTTTCCATAGTGCCTTTGTAAACATTATTAGTTAAATGATCGATGCGGATAAAGCCTTTGTCATCAACAATGTTTTGTTCACTTAGATCTTCAAAGTCTTGCTCATAAATAGAGCCTTTATCGCCAAATTGTTCAATGAAGTAAATTAAGCTGTCGCCAATGCCGTAAATAGCAGGGTATGGTAAATCTTTATGCGTTGAATCAGTCGCTGGTTTTGCACCGCGCTCTACTGCTGTTTCAAATGCTTTTTGTGCATTCTCAACACGCCAACCCATTGAGCAAATTGCTGGACCATGGCTTTTAGCGAACTCAGCTGAGAAACCATCGCGCTCATTATTTAGTAAAAAGTTAATATCGTTTTGGTTGTAATAAACAATATCTTTACCTTTAAAGGTCTTTAATTTTGAAAAACCAAAATCGGTAAATACTTTATCCATGTAATCTGCATCAGGTGTTGCGTATTCAGTAAACTCGATACCAACTAAACCTAAAGGGTTATTTACTTCACTCATTTTAATTCTCCCGCAATAAGCACTGCGTCTTGTTGTATTTAATACAGCAGATGATTAACCATAAATGCGATTAGGGGAAGAGCCGCTATTTATTTAGCTTTGCGAGCAATTGTAAAATAAAAGATACAGTCCCTTTTCGGGGGAGGTTAATGCAGGTTAAAACGCATTCTGTATAGAGCACAATAATCTATAAAAGTAATAAATCCTTGTTTTTGAGCTTATAGAAAAGCCATGTTATTTATTAAAGTTGTTATTTTACATGGTTTTATTAATGATTCACAGAGAATGAACGCGCAGGGTGGATTTAAGATATAACACTATTTGGGATGGCAATAACGATGCGGTTGTGTACTTATTTATTTACATCATTCATATTTTATTGCCCTTAAGTAAAAACGACACTTATGTAAGTGCCGTTTTTAAATTTATAACGTATCGATTACTGCTTATCAGCTACAACTTCAAGTTCTTCAGCTAAGATATGCTCTTGTGTATGCGGTTCATGTTGACCTTCAGCACCGTGCATCCACTTAACTAACTTATCGCTTAGTAAGTACATGATCACAGCTGAAATAACCGCTGTAGCGCCAAGACCAATGAAAATACCTAGTGCATTATCGAGAGCTTCTTCGCCTTCACCTAAGAATGAACCAACAAAGCCTGCAATCTTATTGGCAACAGCGGTACATAAGAACCAAATACCCATTAGCATTGATGCTAAACGCAGTGGTGCCAGTTTACTTACCATTGATAAGCCAATTGGCGATAAACATAACTCACCCAACGTATGGAATAAGTAGAATAACACTAACCACATCATACTGATTTGTAATGGTTCACCTTCACCTTGGCTTAATAAAGCTAAAATCATAGTCACAAAACCAAGTGCTAAGAAAATTAAAGCAATGGCGAATTTGATTGGCGAGTCAGGTTCACGCTTATCAAGTTTCAACCAAATAATGGCAACCATAGGTGCAAAAACGATAATGAAAATAGAGTTTAATGATTGGAACCATGATGCAGGAATTTCAAAATCAAAAAGCATACGATCAGTATAATCATTTGCAAATAAGTTCATTAAGCCGCCGGCTTGCTCAAAACCCATCCAGAAAATGATACTAAATACACTCATAGTGAAAATAACTTTAATACGGTCAGTTTCAACTTTAGTTAGAGGCTCTTTGGTGTTTGAGTTTGACTGTGCTTGCGCAATTTTTACTGCCGGCTCGATACCGATATTGCCTAAGTATTTATTGCTTAGCATAACTTGCATTGCTACAGAGATAAGCATACCAATACCAGCTACGATGAAGCCATATTGCCAACCCATTGACGCTGCCGCATAACCCGCAACTAATGGACCAAGTGCACCACCAATATTAATACCCATATAGAAGATAGTGAACGCGCCATCACGACGTTGATCGCCTTCTTGATATAAATCACCAACCATAGTTGAGATATTTGGTTTGAATAAACCATTACCCAAACATAATAAGGCAAGGCCAAGATAGAAAATATTCTCTTCTTGTCCTGCCAACATATCATGAGGAATACCCATGGTAAAATGACCTGCAGCCATCAATAAACCACCAATTACGATAGCTTTACGTTGTCCAAGCACGTTATCGGCTAACCAACCACCAAACAGTGGCGTAATATAAACAGCCATTGTAAATGTACCGTATAGGCTTAAGGCGTCTGCATTACTCCAACCAAAGCCACCATCTTGTACAATTGCTACTAGATACAGAACCAAAATGGCACG
Source organism: Pseudoalteromonas neustonica (assembly GCF_001653135.1). Classification (GTDB taxonomy): domain Bacteria; phylum Pseudomonadota; class Gammaproteobacteria; order Enterobacterales; family Alteromonadaceae; genus Pseudoalteromonas; species Pseudoalteromonas neustonica. The sequence continues at coordinate 115,813 of NZ_BDDS01000006.1, read as the reverse complement.
CATGCCATAATAACCAAAACGTTCCCACATTTCTGTGCCGAACAACAGGAATAACCCCTTAGGATGCCCTAAAAAATCACCTGCCTTAGGTAATGAACTCATATTTAATTCCTAACTTAATGTTTGTTATAACGGCCTTATTTTTGCTTTGATCGTTCCGTGCTTAAGGCACTGTTTGAACGGGTGGCCGTGAATATTATTGTAATGCAGCTAAGGTAATGGTTTGCTAACTGAGTTATTACTCAGAGGTAAGAGTCACACCCTTATCCTAGCTGCAATCGCGGATCAGTATACATACCATGGTTTACTAGGGGAAGTGTTACACGTTGAAGAACATGCGTATAAAGTTAAATTGTATAGACAAGTATTTACTTGTATTTTTATAGAAACAAAAAAGCCAGTCATTGACTGGCTTTTAAAGTAGATTCAGCGATTAGTTGCAGTAGTTGCTATCAACAAATGTTAAATCATTAACGTGTGAAGGGCCATCCATTACAAATGTCGCTACAGCTGTATTTTGGTTCAGCATAAAGATTTTAGCATTTTCACCTTTAACACGACCAGATACATAAATACTACCATCAGCGGCGATTGCGATACCTGACGCTTGGTCAACACCATGTTCACCGATTAAAGATAACGCTAACGAACCTTGGTCAACAGTATAAAGTGCTTTACCTGTTAGTACGTATAGAATGTTGTTATCAGCAGAGTAAGCAATATCACCATCAGCAAACGAGTCACCAGGGAAAGATAATTTGCCTAGTACTGTTTTATCACCCGTCGCTATATCGAAATCGTACATGTATGTCTTACTTGTTGCACGCAATGATAAGCCATCAGCATTCATTGCAGAACGATAGATTGGGTATGAATTAGTTGCAGTAACTAAAGCTTGAGTATTATCAGCAAGATTGAGTGATAAAACCTGAGACTCTTTAGTCGACTTATCTAACTGTTCCATGAAGTACAACACGCCATTGTGAGATGCAATGTTTGATGCTGTATTTGATAAACCGGCAACAGTAGAGTAGGTATTATTTTGTGTATCAAAGTGATAAACAAACCCATCTTCGTTAGAGCCAAAGTTATTGATGCCATATAAACCAGAAGCACATGATGTTGTTACTTGTACATCATCAATAAATCCACCAACAGAATCGGATGCACCTGCGCCAACAAATTTTAACTCAGTTGCTGTAGAACTCGCTTTTACAGTGTAAGTAAATTTTGTCCAGCCTTTGGTTGTAGCATTAAGCGTATCTAGTAACTCACCGTCCCAATATACTTCGGCTTTATTTGTTGTTTCATTACCATTTACACGGGCTGAGTAATAAAAGCTCACTTCATAGTTATGATCTTCTTCGGTAGCAAGAGTTTGAAATGCACTGTAGTTAGCTGTTGAATCAAGCTCGATGTATTTAGAGCCGTCTTGAGCTGTTACGATATTTAGTGCAGACGTTTGAATTTCAAAATTTGCATTAGCCGAACGTTGCCATCCTGGTAATTCATTTAATAGGCTCCATGAACCAGAAAATGCAGCAGTGTCTTCAAATGAACCATTAGCAACTAAGTTAGTGCTAGCCATTGTGAAACTAGATGCAAGTAATAAAGGTAATGCTGCAAGCTTAAAGACTGAGTTTTTCATAATTCTTCTCCTACCAGATCATTACATCTGATTATGTTAACAGGATGTTTAACTTAATATGATACTATTGTGCTATATTTTATGGCGTTGGTCAAATGCTGAGCATGAATATTATTGCGTTTATGGAGATTAAAAACAGGCAACAGTACAACAATCATTTTGAAACAGTGAGTTAGAAAAATAAAATAAAGAATAAAAAAATAATATTTTTTTATTCTTTATTTTTAGCAAGTTACATTGCTAGTAAGTAAGTTTAATAGCATATACAAACCCTAGTACTAAAAGGTTTGTACATGAGTAGAGGTGATGCAATAGCGGTTATTTTTTACTGCTATTAGAAAATGACAGCCATCCAGGCTTTTGATTGCGGTTGAGCTTACCAAGTACCTCAATCGCTTTTTCAAGCGTAATACGTTTTGATGCAATATCTTTATAAACCTGATTGGCAATTTTTTTACGCTTCACGGCGGCTCCAGCATCAAGGAATGACTCTGCGACTTGAGTTGCAAAGCGAGTAATCCGGTTTTTTTGCACAGACTCCGTATTTTCATATTCTAGATGCGAGTAGTTTTCTAAACGTTCACTAATATGAAGTAGCTCAGCTTGGCTGTATTCATTTTGTGCATGATGCATTTGCTTTATACGGCTCAATGAATCGTGTAGATAAGCATGCTCTAACTGGCTAAACTTTGTGATTAAAGATAAACGAGTCAGCGTCTTTTTAAATTGCTCTGCTGTGCTATCAGGGTTTAGCAAGGTCGTTATACTATCGTGAATGCGTTGCCACTGTTGCCAGCTATATACGTAGCCTAAACCAGCTCCTTTGATATTTTGCATGCCAATAACAACTTGGTGACAATATGGCCTAGCTAAAGATGAAAGTTTAAACGTTAGCTCATCAGGCGTAACTTGCGGGTTATCTACAAGTATGCACTTAGTTTTGACAAGGGTAATCAGTATTTTTTGTAATTCAGCTTGATTCGCTTTTAAGTCGGTCAATAAAGGCGAAATATTTTGATAGCTTAAATAGTGATTGAATACATCGTGTATATTCAACCGCTGCTGTGTGCTGAGCGTTAGTGCTTGAACTGTTAACCAGTCATCAAATTGCTGCAACTGTTTCATATTTATGAACATTGAAGCCGAACAATCAAAATTAAGTGCGTGGCTTAAAACTAACGCCAATGATTCTGCATCTTTAATACAATGAAGTTGTGAACATAACGATTCAAATTCTTGTAAATCATCATTGTTGATGATTCTAATTATCCGTTCTTCAAATGCTTGTAGGTAATAACTATAAAAACCGTCAACATTTGTGCCTATAACGACCATTTTATCAAATGGTAGATCTTCAGCGAGAATATGTGCAAAAACTTTTGAACGAGCTACACGGTCATTGCGATTATTTATTAGCGCTATGGTTTGTTTGCTTGGATCATGGCTTAAGCTAAATAAATTTAAGCGACGCCAGTTTTCTAATGTTGCCAAGCGTTCATTTGCAGACATGCTATTGATAAAAGACATTGTAAAATTTTCAAACGGAGCTGGGCAAAAATGTTGTAAAACTCCAATATCAGGAATGATACGTTGCGCAGTTTCTTTAAACACAAAGTTTTTATCTAAACCTATGTGCTCGGCCATCTTACATACTAAAGCAATATTATCAGGGTGTTCTTCATACGGATATAAAGCACGTATATCCGGGGTTATCTGGTAGCCATCACCCCAATGTACTTGGATCAGACTGGCTTGCTTACTTATCGCGTCTTTTTCTAATACAGGCATCATTGTTTGTTCACTTGTGAAAACCTGACTTTTTGGTGCTATAAAGTTGGCCATCTCTTTTGCAACATCAATGCCTGTTGGCCCTAATATGTCTTCGTGATCAGGGTATGCATTCGTTATTGTTGAAAAGTTATCTTGCATCCATTGACGTAAAATTTTGACATAGCGTGGTGTTAAGCCCATGCATTCCCATAAAAAAACGTCAGCTTTGACATTTTTTGCGAAATGTAAGACGTCACTTTGCTCCCAAATGCTCGCTTTATCAAATGGACGAAATAAAGGCACCTCAAATTGCTCTCCATTTGAACGAGCGTAAATTAATGTAGCCTCACAACCGGTTGTTTTGGTAATTACTTTAAGTGCTAAACTACTAAAAAGTGCTGCTTTTAAGCGCTCAGTTCCTGATTTACCACGGGTTCCCCAGCCACCAATACTAACCGGGATTGCTTTACGATCAGATCGAATACGCTGACTTACATGAATATGACGGCCCCAAAAGTAAACCATAAAACCGATAACAAAGAATATGAGTTGGCCAATACTGTTTTGATAAATTGAGTAAAGGTATTCTTTAAAGTTTAGCCATATGTTTACAAGCAGTGGCGATATACTGAGCTTTTTATAGAGTTTACTTATGTTTTCTTCAACCTGAAATTGACAGCCTAACTGCTGACCATATGCTTTAAATTCAAAAACAAAGCCATGCTTTTCTAAAGCTCTTAAGTAATTATCTTGCTCTATGTCATTACCTTTACGCTGAGCATCTAAGCTATCAAAGTGTGTAGATAACCATAAATAAGTTTTAATGCGTTTAAATAAAGACTTTGGCGGCTGGACACACAAAATTCCATCTGGAGTATATGTTTTGGCTGCTTGTTTTAAATTATCTTGGCTTAATACCGAAAGTAAAAAATCAGGAAGTGGCAGGTGAGGGCGAGCTGAGTGTTCTACAGCATCAAATAATGGTTCTCCTGGTACATCGGTGGCACTGATCTCAGCAACGGTACAGCTTGGAATGTGCATAAATGCAGATGGCTTACGTGCTTTACTGTGGTTAAAGCTTTGGCGCTTATCTGAGCTTGGGTTGCGCCACTCGTGCATAAAACGCCACAAACGAAACGCATATTTATAACCATTATTAATGTGCCATGAGTGACCACGGCTACTAACGTTAAAGGCTTCATTCTGTTGGGCTTTACGACTTAATAAACGCCCTAATAATTCTTCATCAATATCTTCATGTTTGAGTGTTGAGACTGCAGATAGCGGTAACGTTTGATCTAATTCAGCCATAATATTTTGATGTTGAAAGGCAACAAGTTGCTCTCTGGTCCGCGTAATATAACGGCGAATAGCAATATTAGGTTCTGTGGTTAATTGCGCGTTTAAACATTCGATGAATACAGTGAATACCGCATCAGGTTCAGCCGTTTCAAGTTGTTGGTTAAGCATAATACGTGCAGTTAATTCAAGTGTTAGACGTTTTATCGCTATACTTTCTTTGGCATTTAATAACTGCTTCCATAAATTAAATGCAAAATTATCATTGCATAAGCGAGGGTGGCTAAGCTGTTTCACTAATGTAAAGCGAACTGAATCAAGGCTTTCAGCTTTTAATCGAGCAGTTAATAACTCTTCTTGAAATGATAATTCGTAGCTAGATGACTGCTCAATAACACTTTGCCGTACACGAGGGTACTCATGTTCAGCTAGTTGTAAAAGCAAACTTTCACATGTTGGTGTTAATTTGATTTGGCTTGTTAATATTTTGGCAAATGCAGCTAAGGTGAATAACTTGATCTCGTAAGTTAACGATTCCTCAGTTTCATCATTAATGAACTGTTCCATATAGACGCGTAGGTAAGTGGGGCGTTGATGGATTAAAATTTCTAAAATATCTAATCGTGCTAGATGAGGTGTGTGGCTATTCTCTAGTGCCAATACTAAAGTTTCAATGAGGCTTGCGCTAAGTTCTGGTGCGCCGTTATAGGTGTGGATAAGCTGAACTTGATTAGCCAGAGCGCGATAAAGTGCATTCTTTACATGTTCATTGTCAGTTTTTGACAATAACAATAAAAAGAAGCTTTCTAAATCTAATGTTTGCCATGCTTTTTCAATATTGTTAGAAAATGATCTTAAATAACGATTACTTAAATCCCCCAGTTTGCCGATTAAAAACTTTAAAGTCTGTTCAATTTCGGCAACTTTATCTTGATAGCGATTAATAACCGCTCCCTCATCAAACCAACGTGAGAAAGCAAGTTTATCTAAGCTTAATTGCTTTGGTGTTCCACCGAGTTGCTTTGCATAATCAAGGATATGAAACTCGCGTTCGGCACTCATTTCAGCGTGGCTTAATCGTTCTATAAAGAGAGAGTATCCGGCATCTAACTTTTGTAAGCTCTGTTGTTTTTTCTCAATTTGGTGACGCAAGAAGGCAATAGCTTGACGCAGCAGCCATGTATCTAAATCTTCATTTTCTGGGATGTTTTGGATCAACTCCCAATCAGCTAAATCATCGACTAACTGTAAGTATTTTTGGCGATACAGATCGAGCCAAAAGTTAGCAATATCGGCAAATAATAAATGTTCTAAGTGCTTTTTAAGTTCGCTGTGGGTCATCTGTTTCTCAACTGTGGCCATATTAATTTTGCTCTAAAAAGTGATTGAGTTGCAGCGACTCAAAAATAATTTCGTCATGAGAGAAAACCTCAAAACCAGTGCTATCAAGGTTACCCGTAGAAAATTCTAAACTGATATTATGGTCATTTCTAAACCAGTCTTGATCCCAACGTAATTTAACCCAACCTTGTGATAGGCTTCCAAGTGGAACCTGTTTACGCCAGCCAAGACTCGTGATGTATTGCCAGGTATTATTTGGTCTGTGTTTATCAGCAAATTTATAATAACTGGTAAGTCCTGCTTGAAAAATATGACCTTGATAGTATTGAGTCCACGATGTCCCAAAGCGCAAGCTGTCTAGGCTGGTCCAATCAGAATTAGATGTGCTACCCGCTAAGAAGTTAAAATAGCTGTCAACCCATGGCTGATAACGGTATTGATATTCGCCACGCCAACCGTATGGGTGATCTTCGCGATAGAAACTATAAATATCAGAGCTTAGAGTTGGATCAAGTAATAAATCATCTATATTTGCACTGCTATAGTTATAAAAGGGGCTTACTTGCCATTGATGACGATGACTTTCATCTATGCGCCAAATTTGACCAACCTGTACAGAGGTACTGACACTATATTGGCTATCAGCCCCTTGTGTTGATGGCTGCCACCGCGTTTTTAATGCGCTATCGACGTACCAAGGGCTGTCATGATCTTGCCAAGAGTGATACATATCAACTGCTATTGTATCTTTATCGCTTTCGCTTATTGAGTAACTTAGATCGAGACGATACCAATTCTCATCGCTGATTAAACGAAAACGCGCGCCAACATCAATGTTATTTTGCGTTGCTATATCTTCACTGGATTCAAATATACCGCGGCGATCATAATTTATAAAAGCCTGCCAACTAAGATCATCTGGAGAAAAACGTGCGACTTCAGTTTGTAGCGATTTTTCAGACTCAGGCAGTTGATAAACAATCGACTGTTTTTCAACTTTTGTCGGCGCTTTATAATTCGATATTTTATGATTGCTTTTACTCAGCTGCCATGTATAAAGACGGACGTATTTGAGCTTATCAGTACTCACTTCAACTTTCCCAGCAGGATGGAAAAATGTACGCTCTGTACGCTGAGCAACTTGTTCCTCACCAATGTTTAACTGCATTTGCTCAAGCTTAACTAGCCTATCTGCTGGTAATTTCGCTATCAAATGTGCATCAGGCAATACGGTATAAAACAACAGGTTGTTTGCAAGCGGGAGATCCTGCCATGTATTATCACGGTACTCTTGTGCATTTACTGTCATAATTTGTGAAAGGTAAGGGTTGAGCCAGCGTAATGAGATCACACTGTCATTTAACTCTGATTTATTAAAGCCAAAAGAAGTGATTTTATCGGGTTGCACAGACCATGTTTTTTCTAAATCACCTAAGTTTAGCGCCACGTTAGCAATATTACCTTGAGATAACTCTGCCGACGAAAAGTTAAAGTTTAGTCTAAGTTGTTGCGAGCGTGTCTGGCTTAAATCTATATACATACTATGTAAAGGACGCAGCACTAAGCCGTTATTAAATCCTTCTTGACTACTTGCACGAGCAAGCTGGTCGCTATAACTTGCTTGACTTAATGAGTCTACAGCGATTAGTTGCGTACCTGCAAAATCCTCATATTCAGGTACGGCTTCCCACTCACCGTAGCTTTGTACTCGTGAATATAAAGACTCCAGTTCGACAGGCAAACTCAAAGCATGTACTTTGGCGAGCACTTGTGTGAACTCGTTTATGCTTAATGTTTTTTCAGCTAATTTGAATAACGTATTATTTAAAAGGCTCTTTAAATCCACACTAGAGTCATACAGCAATGACATAAATGGTGTCTGCCAATAGTGAGGGGTTGCCATGTTTTGATAGTTAAAGCTAGTTACTAACGGCGCAGGAATTACTTTGTAAGTGACAAACGTAGGGTGATCACTGGTTAACCTGATCGATTCACCAACCCTTAGAGTGAGTAAACTTTCTGAGGCGATAGATAATAATTCACCGCTGTTTTTTAAAGCGGTGGTAGAACTAACGTCAGAAAATATAGGCAATAAAGACTGCTGCTTACCCTGACTGGTGTATAACCAGCTCATTTTATATTGCCCATTTTGAACACTTTCACTTCGAGCTCGCAATGCAATTGTCATTGGCTGATTTACAGCTTTAAATGTTATTCCTTGCGTGCGGGTAACCGTAAAAGCTTGAAATATAGCAGCAGAACTCGTTAATGTTTGCTGTCCACTATGCTCAACGCCATAAATAAGTTGTTGCTGTGTTTGCGTGTTATTGTAATCACGCCAGTTAAGACGTTTAAAGCTACTGTTTAATTCATCATCGGCCGTTAAGTCATGGCTGAGCCATAATGCAAATAAGTTCTTTTGCTGCTTGATAGCTAAATCAATGGTTATGTTACGACATGCAGGTAGTTCAGTGAGTGCATTAGCGCATAAACCTTGTAGTTTATAATCTTGCCCTAACGCTTGGTATTGTTTAAGGAGTTCGCCACCGGCATAGTGTTTTAATGCTGGTTTATCACTGCTTTTAAATAGGCCCTCAAGGTAACTTTTAGCTAAAATGCTTCTACCTTGCTTGATCAATATAGCAATGCGTAATTGCCATGCTTTAATTGCAATTTCAACGCTAGGGACTGAGACTAATTTTTTAGTAACTAGCAGTGCTTGCAGTGGATCTGTTTTGGCTAAATACTGCGCTTCTCCAAGCTGGTGCTGCCAATGCATCGAATCAAATGATGTAAAGCTATTAGGCTCAAGTACAGGGTTATAAGGGACTAGTGTTGATAAAAACTCGTCTCCTGCTTGCGTTAGCTGCTGCTTTATTAAAGAGTCTATAATCTTACTTTTTGTTGTTAGCAGACCAGGCTGTGCATACAGTAGTTCGTTATTTGGTAAATCTAACAATCTATCACTTTGTAACACATACTCAATAGGGTGTCTTTGCTGCTGCAAATTTTGAATACTGATGCCAGATGCTGTCAGTGGTATATTTAATTCAAAAGTTGCAAAGTTCTCACTTTTTAATAAATTTAACTGCCATTGTTGGTTACCACTTTTCACTAACAGTTGGGTATCAACTTCACTTCTTGCATGGAAAGTAATAGTTTGCTTCACTCGTTGTTTTGCATCGAGAGAGAAAAAGTGTTTTTGATGTGCCAGTTGATGAACTTGTGCATACTCTTCGGTTAAAATTGGGTAGCCAATATCGTCAACTAAGCGTACGCCGCTTAGACTATCAAAGTGTTTAAAGTAACTTGTGAAACTATCACTTTCATTTGATAGTGGGAGTAGGTAGTCAGATGTACTGATTGTTTTGAGTAGATCTAGATAACGACGTTGAGCCAATAAATCACTATGGCGATAAACTTGCGGGTCGAGAAGTGATAGATCACGCTGCTGATAAATTTGTGTTAGCGTATTGTTTAGATTATTAACCCAGTATGGTTGAAATAACACCTCTTGTTGTTTATCCATAGCAAGGTCGTCGTATATAGCGCGATGGTTCTGCTCAAGTTTAATATATGCGTCAGTTTCGCTTTTTAGTGTTAAATATTCACCTTTACCCACGGCGAGGTATTCGGTGTTAGCTAACCCAATGTGTGGCTTGTGAAACTCACTTGCACGACTAGCTAAAACGCCGACGATAGCAGCTGGCTGGTCATTAATATAAGCATATATTTTACCGTTAATATCTTTATTTAATAGGTCTTTTCGAACAGTTATTTTTAGTTTTTTTGCGTTTTGAAAAAACAGCTTTACGGTATCCCCGGCTTTAAAATGGTAATAGTGTTCGACATTTTGGCCGTAACGCAAACGAGTTGCTTGCCTTGGCAGTTTTATTGCACGACGAAAGCTATCTTTATGTCTATTTTTTTCACCGACCATAACTGACAGGTATTCAGCGTCATCAAGGTGATTTGATATTTTTATTACGCGATTATACGAGGTGCTTGGTAACTGACATTTATCTTGTTCACAAATAAAATCGCGTCGTTGGTTAAGTCTTTGCTGTGCTATTTGACTTGTGCCAGAACTATAAATAAATGAGCTAAATGTATCATTTTCAAGTTCGAGCCATTGACCTTTTTCAAGCCATAAATAATGGCTCTGTTTGGCCTCGAAATACATATTCTGCTGTTGTTGAGCGAGCAATAACTTAGGCTGAACGTTCAACCAATATGGGGATTTTAAAATATTATCATTGCTGGCTAAGCTTAATGAGCTAACCATCAATAACAAACTAGAGATTAAAGCAACTATAGCGTAATGCATGTGTTAAATTGACTCATTAAAGTTGGCTGTTTTATAAGGCGAGCGCGCAATGTATTGCTTAGCTCAATATGAAAAAAATGACTGTTGCGTGGCGCTACAGTATTTAATATGTTTTTAGTGCCCCCTAACTCTTTCACTTCAATAGGATAAATAACGCTATTCAAGTGCAGCTTTTGTACTAAGCATTGGCTCATTTGTTTAATTTTATCGTTAGGGTACTTATTTCCTCTACTGATTATCACATCAGCATTGAGAGCTTCTTTAGTGCGTCGTTTGGCGGCATCAAAACCATGAATTTGGTAAATAGTAAATGTGTCTACTGTTTGGCTATAAACATCAATAAATGCATTTGTTGTACTGTAGCGATACTTCCCCAAATCTGTTTTCTGACCTTTCAAATTAAGTGTGTTCCTGTGAACTGTATTTGCTAAAAAAACTTGGCAGTGTTCAAAAAGTGCCAGTGCAATACGATAAGTATGGATATCATAAAAACGGTGCGGAGCATAGGCAACACATTGCTTGCCAGATGCTTTGAATTTTACTTCCCCTCCTGCCGCCAGTTTATCATTAGTAGTGATAGTAACGGGCTGAGTGATAGTAAAATCAGCATAAACTACATTCGAACTTGCTAACCAAGTACTAAGTTGTTTTTTTAAACTAGCATAATTATCAGGTTCTTTGGCGTATGTTGAAAAGCTCATAGCCAGAAGTGTGACGAATGGGAATAGGGTATTATAAAGAGTCATCATTCCACCACCTGACTTTTACTTCTTCCTTAGAGTATTCTTCTAAGACAGCAACCCAAACATCTTTATCTGTAGTGACTCGAATGCTGTGTATTGCTTGTATATCCGCCGTAATTTGATTTGTAATGGCTGGGTATGAATATAGACGGCTATCTTTTGGGTGTATTAAAAAGGCCTCACTTAAGCTACTTGGTAGTAATCTGTAGCGCTTTTTAGCAATGCTATATTCTTCTTTTAGACCACTAAAATATTTTGCGTGCTGTGATAAATTCAAAACGACATCGTCATTTTCTTTGTTACTATAAATTTTAACCACAACACTTTTCGGGCGTAATGTGGGGTAGTTTAAAGTAACCGCTTTATTGGCAGTTAATTTATATAACCTTTGTTTTATCCAAGGACGCTCGCCTTGCCAGTTTTGATAAATGGTTTTTGAGCTGTCTTCAACGCGTGCTAATTGCTCAAAATCTGTGTCTTTTAAATCAATTTCTTTCGCTGTATTTTTGTTTAGTTGATAAATAATACTTGCCGGTGTTGTACTTTTTATATTGGTTGATTTTTGAATCAGTTGTTTGTTATTCATTTTTGCAAAGTGAAATTGAGATGGCTCTGTTGGCTCCAAAAAGTATTTATCAGGACTATATACAAGAGCAACATTTGATAAACTAAGTTGTTTTGAAAGATCACTAGATTGATAAAAGGTGTCTTTTTGTTCTATTTCAGGTGGAGCTGCAAACACACGAATATTTACCAGCATCTCTTTTTCACTAAATATATAGTGATTACTTGCTTGCTGTTCATACCAAGCCGCTATGTTATGAAACGTCTCATCTTCAAAACAATTCAAATGACATACCGTACGTTGATAGTTAAACAGGCTATTACGAGATTTTATTCTCACTAATGCGTCATGCTTTGAGTTTATTTTGATAGCTGCAGCATTTTTCCCAACACGTAAGTAAAAGGTTTTAGCTTGTGCTACTTGCTGGCGTTGTGTGCTGTCTAAAATTACTCGATCGAATGCAGATATTCCACCATCATAGTACACTTCGAAGTCATCAATAACTTGGTTCGACTGATCAAGCACAGAAACTGTAACTGCGTTGCGTGTTGCAGATCTTAATTCAATTGCTAGATCGCTGTTAGGTTCAACATCGTAGCGTGCGCTCATTGGTTCGCTTATCAAATAATAGCTATCTTGTGCTGTCGTCAACTCTTGTTGAGAGACAAGTGACCAAGTAGTTAATAGCGGTTCTTGGCTACAAATAGTAACTAGACCAGCAGCCAGTGGTTCAGTTGTAAAAGAGAGTGGTTTATTAGCATCTTGTTCAACAACCACTCGTTTTGGTGGTAAATACTGATTTAAGTCGTACCACGTTAGGATAGGAGTAATGGCTGCACTTTTTGTGAAATGCAGGGTATCAGGTTCACCTAAGGTAATACTCGCACACAAAGATGCGTCGGTATAATAGTCACCTAAATTTAATTGCTGGCTCGAGAAATCATAAGTTACAACATTGTACGGTAATGTTTCGTATAAAATATCTGATTTGAAATCAATGCTAGGTATCCCTTGTGGGGCAAGCTTAAGCCATGAGTAAGTAACGGCATTTGATATCTCTTTCATGGATAACGCATTGGCACCAATGCTGTGATATTCTGTGGCGCGCTCTCTTCGTTCTAAAGGTAATTTAAGCCACGTACTGTTCTTATCTTGATTGTCATTAAGTGTTTTAGCATGTACTCGAACAACCACTCCCATCACCTGAGTATCTTCAGGGATAAGCTTTAGGGAAATGGCTGCAACATTTTTAAGCTGCTCAGGGCTAATGTAAAATGACTGTCCTGATGCAACGGTAAGGGCTTGGCGATCTTCAATTATTTGTTTTACTTGAAACTCATTTTCTAACGGAGTGAGCTTTGATGCATGATGATAAATATGTGAACTGATAACCTGCTTTTGTTGATCAATAAACGCATATTCAATTGCGTAATTTACTGGTTTATCAAGGCTTAACTGTTGTGCAAAAATAGCATTTGATAAGACTCTAATCGAATGTGTTCTTGATGGTGAAAAAGAAAAAACAAGCGCTTTATCGCTACTTAACCATTGCACATTCGAACGAGTTTCATCTTCAGAGCGAACACTTGTTGGCTCTGCTGAGCCTAACCAAATATATAAACTAAATCCAGAAAACCCAATACCAACTAAAAGAGGAAGCAAGATAAGTAATTTTAAGAGTTGCTTAATATATTGCATACGCACCCTCACTCATCATAGTGTTAAAACGTTTTTGGTCAGTTAATCTATTTGTAACTGGGTTGAAGATGGCCAATAACTTACCTTGTTGTTTAATTGCTAATGCGTATTCTTTACGCCCTTCAAACTCAATCGTTTGAAGTTGGCAGCTTGTTAATTGAGCACACATTTGTGCTAACACCGTTAAGTTTTGTGAGCTGGAATAACGCTGGATAGTATGAGTGAAATCATTTTTTAACTGAGGTGTTAACGTTTTCCAATCAGTGGGTGATAGTGTTGTTATGTTCATCACTTTTACTGTTGGCTCGTTAGAAATAGCTAATAAACGCTGGACTAAACTTTGTTGATTCACAGAAAATTGTTGCTTAAAGTCAGAAGCTAACCATAGGGTTGCAAGCTCACTATTTGGAGCAAATAGCTGATACCCTGATTGTGGCGAAGTGCCGAGCTCTAAACCTCGAGTAACAGTTTGACCATGTACTACTTGATAGCTTACAGCAAGATTTTTTAAATTAGTATCAAGCGTATTAAGTAGATTTTGATGAGTCCCATTTGAATGTGTAAATTGAAAGGCCAACGCAGTTGGTCTTATCCAAGATGGTGCGCTGTGACTTCTTAACTGTAAATTCAATATAACGTCATTAGCAGCAAATCGTAAATAACTCTGATGCACTACATTAAATAATGAATCAACATTATTTGGCGCTAAAACATTTGCTTTTGGATGAGCGTAAGGGTGCGCACCGGCTATTAGTAGATGTTCGGCTTTACTGTTGGCAAATAATTGCGCCGCAAATTTAAGTGTATTACTTTCAAAAATAGGTCGCGGGACTGCAATATTTAATTGCTCGCTATTGTTTAGGTTTAATATGTAAAACCCTTGACCATGCTTAGTCGCGGGGCTGTTCGGCTGCGGCGCGATGACTAAAAAACGCCCTTGCTGATTGGTAAGAAGTGTAAGCTCATAACCTAGCAACCTAGTCGTGGCATTAATTTGGTTTAGTTGGTTAATGGTGTCTTCATCAATATTTTGACCCGCTAAATCTACTTTAATACGGTACAAAGGACGAAGAATTTCAAACTCCCAAAGTGCAGCTTGGTTAACCGACAGAGGGAGATAGTCGCCACTACCTTTAGCTGTAATATAGTGTGAATTAAAATCAACAACGTCAGTGAGAGATTGCTCCGAGTAGTTAATTGCATTTTCTGCATCGAGCTCATTATCGCGAGAGATGTTAGACAATAATGTTGTGTAATTATCACTGTTAAGAAAGGCTTCAAACAATTGACCGTCAAAGCCATTTTGAGGCAACGAAGTGCTTGTTGCTTGTCCAAAGAATGTTTCCTCGTACCCTAGTAGTTGTTGAATTAAGCGCTGACTTAAAGAACTTGGCAGTTGGTTGTAAATCCAATATTGGCTTGTTGCACCTATGGTTGTTTTTGCTAACAGGCGGCTTGTTCTTGCATTTACTTCTCGCACTTGAAACAGTTGTTCTATATCCATAGCCTCAATAAAGGCAAGATAGTAGGGGCTTTGCTCATTGTTATGTGAAAGTTCAGCACTAGGTGTTGAACTTGTACCAAAGACTAATGCGCTACTGCTGAAATGAGAAAAAATAAGGCCAGCAGAATCACTTGCTAAGCTTTCAGATGTCGGGAAGGGGACCGTCACAATAAAGCCAGATTTTGGCTGTCGGGAGATGACGAATAAACCTCTTTGTGATGTTTTTCGGGCATCGCGGATATATATATACTTTTCATCAAACTGCAGTTGAAAATCTAGCTTAGCGAGCATTTGCTCTACTTTAGCTAAGTTTTCAGATGAGTCTGGTGCTTTATTTATTTCATAAATAGCTTGTTTAAACTTGGTTTTATTTTGACTTGCTTGATAGCTACTTATTTCGATTGGCCCCTTATTTTCTGTGTATAAGTAGCTCTTATATTCACTAATTTGTTGGTTTAAAGTGCTTATCTTTTGATTTGCAGAAAGTTCTTTAATACCTGTATCTACAAATAATGAAGGGACAAACATGATGATGAACCCAATCACAATTGCAAGTGCTCCCCCTATTATAGAGGTTTGAAAAGTTGCGCGGATCACTAATCCTAAGGCGCTCTTTTGATATATTTTAAGCGCTAATAAGGTTGAGAGCATATAACCAAAGGCAAACGCATCAGTTACTTTTACTTCGGGGTAATAATGAACTAAGAAATAATTTAGAAGTAGTTTATAAATAAATCCAATATTGAAGAAAAACAACAGTAAACGAGCACCTTCTATATTGGCATTACGCAAGCGAGTAAAATTCAATAGAGATGCGCCAATAATCAAAATAATGGCGGTTTCAGCAAATGAGGTGAGTAATTTTGTTGGCTGCATTAATTGCAATGCAAGTAATGCAGGAAGCATTATGCCATTGAATTCCCAGCCATATTTAATATTGGCGCGAGAGGCGATAAAGGCTGTAATGACCAATATGATATAGGCTTTAGGCGCTGCTATAATTGACGCCGCTACGGCCTCATACATAATCGCCAAGTTGGCAATACTAAAGTTAGTCATTGGCATTAATGCAAAACGCACCAATAAGAAGGTAATTACAAGTTGGACAATAGTGACCTTCATGCCATATTTAAAGCCGCCATTCCACATTACATTCGCTGTTAGCGCAATAATAACTAAACCAAGGGAATAGAGCTGTGAAGAGTAATCAAAGGTAATATCCCAGCCGCTCAATACACCTGCGATAAGTGGCCAAAATAACGTATCCATGACAACACGTACAAGAATACTTATGAGTATGATGGCAAAAAATCGATCTCGACCGAACATTTCAGCATAGCCAAAGCGTTCCATGATGTATTTAGCAAAAAATAGCATAATGCCATATACAACGATGGCTTCAATTAAAATTACGGCTGCAGAGGTGGGGCTGACGATCAGTAATGGAACTAAATAACCTGGTACTACTAAGCCCGTTAAGGGAAAGCCAAATCGTAAATTTAGAAAACAAACAACAGTAATACCAATCCAAACAGTGGTAATTACTGACTGACCAAGTCCGCCACCAGCAGGAAAGAGCTGTAAAATAAAATCGCCCACTAGTTAGTTTGCTCCGCTAAACTTTGCATATAACACTTTTGTTGTTCATTTATCGAGTCACATAATTGTTTACTGTTGGGCATTTTTTCTATGAAAAAGGCAAGATCGATAAATTCAAACAAAATGCCAGACACTTGAAAAGGTTCCCCAGATGCACTTTGCACATTGGCTGAATCCATTGCTCTAACATTTAAAATATACGTTTTATTATCAATGTGTGCCTCGAGATAGATGTCACCTTTTTGTAATGTAATAAAACGCAGTTTTCCTTTAGCAGCTTCAAGGTCAAGATCTGTCACTAAACATAATAAATCCAGAGCGGTCATTTCAAATATTGAAAACTGATGTTTTGTTGCTAGTTTTTCTAATGATTGGTTGATTTGTACTACTTGGCCAAACAAGTTAAACAATACCGTCGCTGAGCGTATATTGTTGAAAACATGTTCTAAAGTCGTTAGCTTTTGCTCCATCTCGGCAATTGATACTTTTACTTGTTGGCTTAAAGGTTCTTTAAGGCGCAAAGTTAATAACTGAGAAAGCGCGCTATTATTTGCATCTGTTTGCGATTCAAAAATACGATAATGAAATAGTAACTCGCCAATTTGAGCTGCGAACGCATTTACATTTTTTTCAAATGCTTGCTGATTAAAATTTTCATCTGGGGTTACAGTCATAGCCCAAAAACCACGTACATCACCAGCATAAATTAATGGCACAATATATTGGACTTCACCGTCTTCAATGTTTTCAAAAAAAGGTCTGTCGATAGGGATTACGCCAAATGCTTTTAAGGCTTCAGAGTAGGGCTCTCGCTTATAGTCTCGGCGCATTTCTTTAATATCGCTTAACTGACAGTTCACCGCTCTAATTTCGCTTAGTCTATGGTCACCTTCTTTGCGGGCCAGAAATATAGATTTGTTTAATGCGAGTTGTTGATTGACCAAGCGGATAATGGCATCCCATGGGCTACTTTGTAAGGTAAATGATTTTGGCAGATAACGCCCAGCCATCTTTTGCTGAATATTACCTATCAGGCTGATTAATTGACTATCTTCGTTTAGTTTCCTGACCAAAATCACCCACAGTAGAGAAAACAGAGTAAGGATGCTCATTTGACCAACAGGTAAAAATAGTTGTTGTAGAATCAATGTGAAATAGCCAAGAGTAAACCAACTAGCTATAAGGGTTAAAACTAAAAATATGCTGTAATTTATTGAGAGCTTTTGAAATGCAAATAAAAGTAAAAACGCAATGGCTAGTAACAAAAATGTACTTTGTAGTTTCGAAAGCATGACCACAGCATTGTTCTTATTTAGCGTATCTGCAATATAAGCTGTTAGTAATAAATAATTAGATGAGTGTTGTAGTTTTGGCGCATTAAGCGTTACCCCTAATCCCACATTTTTTTGGCCAATAATCACAACCTTCTCTTCTAACTGGCTTGCCATTATATCCATAGTCATCAAGCGTGTTGCTGTAAACTTAGGTAAAGCCGAAGGAGATAACGAAAAATTTATTAGTAAATTATTGTCTAAATCAAGATCACTAAATAATGCTGGCCACACAGGTTTGCATAAACTTTTAGACATAGCTACTAATTCAACGTTATAGCCTGACCAATCAGAAATAGCTGGCAGACAATATGCGTTATTAGGGTGAGGATAAAATACCTTTTGTTCAGGTCCTTGTCCTTCAGACTTAAAGTAGCTTAACTGCTCATTTGCGAGCACAACAACAGCTTTTGGATTATATGTTAATAGTTGCTCAACTAAAACATTATGATCACGGCTCAAATGCTCACTTTCTATAATAACGACATTACTTTTTTGGCTGTGCGTTAGCTGTGCTAAGTTACTGTAAAAAAAAGCATTAGCTGAATGAAACAATGATAATGTATTTGCTACTATTACAATAATAAATAAACTTAAAATTAGCCAGAATGTTCGTTGGTTCTTTAATAGAAAAAATTGTTGTTTAAAAGCCACTATAAATCCTAGGGTAGTAAAATTAGTCAAGCGTACTGAAAGTGAGCTTAAAAGTGAGTGGGGCATTTGAATTTAAGTTTATAAAATCAAAACCATGCATCCTATCAGTTTGCCAAACCCCCTCTGTTAACTCAAGCTTGGTTTGCCAAGAAATCATGGTAACATCATCAAGCGCTAGATTAGCTTCATCTTTTTCAGGAGGGTAGTGGTTAAAAGTGACTTTTATTCCTCTTGCAGGTAACTTTTCTGGTCCTAATGTTAAATCATCCGATGGGAGTGTAAAATCATAATTAAACGCTTCCCAAGTGTGGCTACCCGCTGGCTGAATGCTTATATATTGTGTTGAAAACTCTAGACCATCTTCAGCTGTTGTAATTACTAACTTAGCATCGAGCTTGCCTGCATTATCTGCTTTGCTATAACCAAATAAACTAAAATCCTTAAACACGCTCATTTCATTTTCTAGATTTGGTAACTCCATTGCACGGATTGTTTGGCGAAAAGGAATAATAGAAGGTGTATTGTCAAACTGAGTGCGTGATGAACACAAGCCTTGCTGGCCATTTCTTGCTTGGCTAATACAAGGTGTCACACTATCACCAGTATGATCCCAGCGTGCAACTTCCAATTGCTCATCGTCATTGTCCCAATCTTCAAAATCACCGAAAACCATAACATCGCGACCGAATCTAATATTTGAAGGAGCTGCACCAGATATAAGTTCAATCTTAGTTAAGAATGATTTGCTTGATGGGGCATAATCACGTAGGTCAATAATTGATTGATTTGCTGCTATTGTGACTGTTTGAGTATATGAAGAGCTGCTGGCCTGGTTTTTTGCAAAGTATACGTCTGCATAGCCATCTCTTGGGATAAGTGTGATGTTATCGTCTGAAAATTCGGCTAAGCGGCGTAATAAATAATCGCTTAAAAAGCCATTAATGAATTTAGGTTGATACCCTTCCACATAAATAGGGTATGCATATGCACGCTCAGTCATTGGCGATGAATCTTTGTTAACATGTACTAATACAGCCACACCTAATAAGGTATCTAACCTATCTTGGTCAAAGACAAAGTTACCAAGACCAAGAATGGCGGGGACACCATTGAACACAGAAAATCCTTGGGCGATATGTGGGTGATGAGCAATAATCAAATTAGTTTTTTGCTTTGACAATAAGTTAAATCGACTTTTTATATAGTTGCTTGGTTCATAGCTATATTCATCGCCCCCGTGCATTTGGGCTATTACATAATCGCTATTATTAGCAGCTTCATCAAGGTACATTTCAACCAATTCTGATTCTGTTAAATCGGCTGCACCGCCTTTGGTTTCGTCAGTAACGTAGGTAATAGCATGTTCTTTACCTGTAATCGATGTCGCTGAAAAAAGCCCCAGTTTAACGGTGCCTACATCCATATACTCAGGTTGATAGGCACTTTGTATATCGTTACCCGCGCCACTGTTGGCAATCCCTGCATTAGCGACTTCAGTTAGCGTATCGTTAAGGCCATCATCTAAAAAGTCATAGACATGGTTATTCCCTAATGCGACATAATCTACGCCGATTGATTTTATTCCTGCAAGGGTCTCAGGAAGAGAAAAGAAGCTAAATTCTTTTGTTGGATGAGGTGTTTCAGGTGATGCTGTCACTGGTGACTCTAAATTAACAGATGTGAAGTCGGCAGCTTGGAAAAAAGAGCCCACAAACTGTGTTAGAGACTGTGCATTTTCAGCAGCTGTCGCTGGACGGATAAGGGCACCCTCAACATCGGGAATGTTAGCTGTCATAGTTGCAAGTGATGGATCGAGGAAACGACGCCCAAACATAGTGTCACCAGCAAACAGTAAGCTAACAGTATTACTACTCTTGCTACTTAAGGTAATGTCTTGGTTGTTACCGTTTTTTGTAACTGTGATTGTTGCAGCGAGTGGGAAATACCCTGAGTCGCTTACTACTAGTCGGTGGTTACCA
Source organism: Pseudoalteromonas neustonica (assembly GCF_001653135.1). Lineage (GTDB taxonomy): Bacteria > Pseudomonadota > Gammaproteobacteria > Enterobacterales > Alteromonadaceae > Pseudoalteromonas > Pseudoalteromonas neustonica. The sequence goes on along the minus strand of NZ_BDDS01000006.1, from coordinate 95,355 downwards.
AAAGCAATTTCGTTGTAAGTGAATTGTCCATTAGCGTCAGTTTGATAATTCTGGCTAGCAAAGCTCACTGTAATATCACTTAAAATTTGCCCTTGCTCATTCTTAACAGTCATTGAGCCTGTAAATGTTTGCTTTAAATGCTCGGCTCTTTTTTGACTTTCAGTTTGTTGAGCTTGTGTTTCTCCTGCGTCGTAAGGATCTTCGACTTTACAGCCAGCGATATTGATCGTTAACAGTAGCACAAGATATTTGGATATATTTAATTTCAAACTGACCTCATTATCACTCTAGTTACATTGTCTAGCACGTTTTCATTATACGGAATGTATAGTTGTATTAGCAACCAGCCAAACATTTGATATTTTTTAATTTGTTCAATCCTAAATTATAGTATTTATTATTCAATAACGGCCATGTTTAGATTATTTATTTCAGCCTTGTCCAAATATCTTTACAATTGACTATCCTCTCTAGAGGAGTTCGCGTATTATCCGTGATATATAAATGTCTCTTTTTTTGAGGATATAATGCGTTTAGATATTCATTGTGCAGACCGCATCGGTATTGCTCAAGAAATACTTAATATTTTGGTCAATTATCAAGTTGATTTGAAAGGTATTGAAGTTGATTCAGTGAACTGTCGTATGTACGTCAGTTTCCCCCCGATTGAGTTTGAACAGTTCCAAAAAATTATGCCATCAATACGATTGATTGATGGTGTTAAAGATGTTCGAACTACTGCTTTTTTACCTTCTGAACGTGAGCATAACGAACTTAATACTTTATTGCGTGCGTTACCTGATGGCGTTATATCTATTGATGCTAAAGGCTGGGTTAGGTTATGCAATGATGCCGCATGTAAAGACTTACAGCTGAGTGAAAAAGAGATTCTCGGCTCGAATATTAATAATCTATTAAAAGGCTTTAATTTTACACGCTGGCTGGAAGGGAAAGAAGTTTTAGGCCAAACAACACGTGTTGAAGTTGCAGGTGAAGATTTTATTGCTGACATTTTACCAATAGCAGTGCCGCAAGGTGCTGAAGGCGATGTATTGGCGGGCGCTGTAATCAACATCAAATCACAGAGTCGGTTGGGACAGCAAGTCAGCGCATTTCGTCGTTATGGGCAAGAGAGTTTTGCAACCATTCATAATTTTAGTACCGCAATGCGACGAGTTGTGCGTGAAGCACGTAAAATGGCACAATTGGAAGCGCCTATTTTAATCACCGGTGAAACAGGTACTGGTAAAGAGCTGCTTGCGCGTGCATGCCATTATGCGTCAAATCGTTCAGTCAAGCCGTTCATTGCATTGTCATGTGCTTCATTACCTGATGATGTAGCAGAATCTGAATTATTTGGCTATGCAGGTTACGAAGAAAATGCTGCACCAAAACGTGGTGTGCTTGAACAAGCGGATGGTGGTACGGTATTTTTGGATGAAGTGGGCGAAATGTCTACGCAATTACAAACCAAACTATTACGCTTTTTACAAGATGGTACATTTCGAAAAGTAGGCGATGAGAACGAAGTGAAAGTGAATGTTCGCATTATTGCCGCGACGCAGAAAGATTTACCAGCAATGGTGCAAGAGGGAACGTTTAGAGAAGATTTATATTATCGAATTAACGTCCTGACACTTGAAATAGCGCCACTGAGAGACCGTAGGGCTGATGTAGGTCCATTGGCTGAGCACTTTATTCAAAAATATGCACAGCAAAATGGCCATGCTATACCTGAACTATCGGCTGAGTGCTTAGCGTTCTTGCAAGATTACCCATGGCCGGGTAATGTGCGTCAGCTCGAAAATGCGATTTACCGCGCGGTATCATTATTAGATGACAATGAACTACGTGTAGAGCATCTTCAGTTACCCACATTTACACATGACTTGGGCTATTTAGAGTCTGATTTTGAAGGCTCTTTAGATCAAGCGGTAAAGCGCTTTGAAGCAACGTTATTACGTAAACTTTACCCAGCTTACCCAAGTTCACGTCAACTAGCTAAACGGTTAGGTTTAAGCCACACAGCTGTTGCGAATAAATTACGTGATTATGGTATTAACCGTAAAACAGTAAAAGTGTAAGTTTGCAATTATTTATGGGTACTATTGTTTAGTGCCCATATCTTTAGTGACGCCATCAATAGCGATTGTCTCAATCCCTTCTTCGCTAAATTTAATCATTATGCTGATATTGTTACGAGCAAAAAAGTAATTTTTATTATCTAAACTAATCACATAATTTCCTTTGACAGGATCTTTAAACTGACGTTTTTCAAGTGCTAAAGTGTGCTCGCCTATTTTCCAGTTAAACCCTTCAATAAAACCATTGTTAAATTCTTGCACCCAGATTTGCTGCTCATCTTTAGAAAGCGTTATAGCAATGGAATATGATTCTGGTAATTGCATATTGTAACTTTTAGTTCCAATGGTAAATTGCTCATTGTTTTTTTGCCAACCAAAGCCGAATTTAAACGGTTTTTCTACACCAGTAGGGTAGCTAACCTTTCCTTCTCCTGGATAATCAAAATCAGCCCATGCATAGCTGCTACAAAGTGTGAATAAAACACCTAAGTAAAAGACAGGTTTAATCATAATGATGCGTACTTTTTAAAAATAGTGAACTTTGAGATTAGAGCAGAATATTCTCCATTGCAAGATGCTGTGCTACACTCGGTTGTATTATTAACTGGTTAGACCTTTAATTGTGAACCTCTATTTTCGTCTTTTATTACTTTTTTTTAAAATCAAACGTAATCGTGTTTATCAGCCGCTCTTAGATACAGTTGATATTGATTACAAAGCGTTACCGACTGATTGTGATATTAATTTGCACCTGACAAACTCTCGTTACTTAGCCATGATGGATTTGGCGCGAACATGGATGACTGAAAGGGTGGGGTTATTGGGGCTGATATTAAAAAAACGCTGGTTTCCCATCGTCAATGCAACTGCGATTACTTATATTCGTGATATCAAGCCAATGCAGCGTTATACAGTGAGTACGCGACTAGTTGGTTGGGACCATAAATATTTCTATATAGAACAGAAGTTTCACTCTGATCGTGGCCTTCATGCTATTGCATATGTTAGAGGGGTGTTTAAGCGTAAAAAAGGCGTTGTTAGCGTTGAAGAGATGTTAGAGGTTGCAGGGTTTGATGGCGTAGCACCTATTTTGCCCCCAGAAATAATGCATTGGAAGGAAATGCTTGAACAGAAAAAAGTAACTAACTTGTCTCGCTGATTTTAATACGAAAAAACAAAAAAGGCCGAAAGGCCTTTTTAAAGTATATTTTTAGTATCTACAAATTTAAAACTTATACTTAACACCTAACATTGCAACAACCGGGTCAATTTTAACGGTTGAAGTAAGTGCCTGTGCGCCTTTTGCGTAGACAGTTGCATCAGTCTCAATATCCATTACAGATACCATTGCATGCAATCCCCAGCTTTGATTAAACATGTAGTTAACACCTGCTTGTGCTACAAAGCCGAATGAATCATCTAACTTCACTTGAACATCGTCAGTGCCAAGTACTGATTTAAGTGCCGCTGAAGGTTGTTCGTCGAAAAATACCGTATAGTTAACACCAACACCTACGAATGGGCGAAATGCAGATGCACTGTCTAAAAAGTGATATTGAGCAATAAGTGATGGTGGTAAATGCTTAATATTAGCAATTTTATTGCCAGCTAAACCACCTGTACCGTCAACATCATGAGAGAAAGGTGTTGCAGCAACTAACTCTAAAACCCAGTTATCATTAAATGCATAATCAATAGTAATACCAAGCTGTGTATCAGAATCACCTTTTAGACCAAGAGTTGAGTCTTCATTGATTGCTGAGCTGCTATTATCAGGATTTACGTTTATAGCACCTACGTTTACGCTAAAATCTGCACTGGCAAAAGGAGACGCGATTAAAAGAGAGGTGAATAACGCTGCGCTAAGTTGTTTTTTCATGCTGTTCTCCGAGAACTACTTTTTTTGAATTGAGTCTATTATCAAGTAAATTCGAAATAAGAAACTGTTCTAGATCAATGTTTATAAGCAGATTATTGGATCTAAAAAGATTGTTTGATTTAGATTAATGTTTAGATGCCTTTATCATAATAATGATTGACTTGAGGCGTGTTCTATTCGTTTTATAAATCAGTCATGTTTATTTCTATAAACTGACATATCCCAGTCATAAAACACGGTTGTAATAAAGCTACCTTTATTGCATTTTGTGTGTTGATATGTTTTTAGCACGAACCCCATCATTACAAATACACGCGCAGCCTAAAGTTGTTGACTGGCTACGCACGCTTATTAAATTTAAATCGGTGACCCCAAATCAAGCTGGCGCCATAGACTGGCTAAATGATCAACTTTCGAATTTAGGATTTACGTGCGATCAATTTACCTATAAAGGCGTAACAAATCTTATAGCAAAAATAGAGTTTGGAGATGGGCCTTTAGTTGCATTCTCTGGGCACATTGATGTTGTACCCGCGACAAGTGAGCAGTGGCGAGCAGAACCATTTTCAGGTGCTATTATTGATGGCGCTATTTATGGCCGCGGCGCTGCTGATATGAAAGGAGGCGTTGCCGCCATGTTATGTGCTAGTCGTACGTTACTGGCTAACGCAGCTGCAAAAGAAGGTACTTTTTACTGGCTGATCACCTCTGATGAAGAAGGAGAGGCGGAATATGGTTCACTACTGATTGCAGAGCGTTTAGCGCAACAAGGTATCAAACTTGACGGCTGCATTGTCGGTGAGCCAACCAGTCATTTGCATGTTGGTGATACAATCAAAAATGGCCGTCGAGGTGCACTGTCTGCGCGGTTAGTGATCAACGGCAAAGCAGGGCATGTTGCTTATCCAGAAAACACCATAAATGCAGCCCATTTAAGTGCAGAAGTAATCAAGCGTTTGGCTGGTATAACGTGGCAGCGTGACGAGCCAAGTTCACATACGAGCTTGCAAGTAACAGGGATTAATATTGCTAATGTTGTTGATAACATGGTGCCAGCACGGTGTGAAATGACATTTAATATTCGTTATAGCCATGGTTATAAAAGCAGTGATATAAAAAATGAAATTCAATTCGCGTTAGGCGATCTACAAGCTTTGCTGAGTGTGGAATGGGAGCGTCCGTGTGAGCCTTTTTATACTAGTCATCAAACGCGTCGCTGCTTATTGACTCAAGTTGAACAAGCTATTTTTAATGTGACAGGCAGTTATCCTTTATTAAGTACCAGTGGCGGAACTTCTGATGGGCGGTTTTTTGCTAATGATTATACCCAAGTGATTGAATGCGGGGTAAGAAATAATACCATCCACCAAGTGAACGAGCATGTGCCTATTAATGACTTACTAAAAATTGAGAAAATATACACACAGCTTTTAGAACGGGTATTTATTAGCCATGTCAGCTGACTATACCCAAGCCACCTCAAGATGCAGACTTCAGCGTTTCACAGGTGTTTAATATCAAGGCGTTACTATGCAACAATGGCAGTCCCTTTTAAGAAGTAACAACGATGAGAGTAAGCGCCTGTGAAACGCACAACGGGTTGGTTTAAAGCAATTTATACTGCGTTACTTTTATAAGGAAATGATTTTAACAAGGGAACAACCATTATTTGCAATCAATGCCTTGCCTAAATTGCTTTTAACTCCAACTGAAACGGCATCTTGAGGTGGCTTGGGTATATAACGCAAGGTCATCATTAAGCTAAAAGCTCATTATCAACAGACAATTCCTGACAATGTCCGACAAGCGCTGAGAGATGTCTCATAAAGAATATGCTAACATTTTTTCAGTCAATTTCGCTATTCGAAATGTAATGCTTAGTAATTGATTAATAAAAAATTATTAAAGTAATAAAAGCGTTTAGTGCGATTTTTAGCGTTGATAAATTAAACATTATGGAGATTATTATGAGCACCAGTAATAAAGGATTTAGTATTGCACTGTTGTTTGGTGTGACAGCTGCTTTAAGTGGATGTGGTGAAAGCACGGATGAATTAGATGATAAATTAACCCATCAAGTAAATATGTCTTTTATAAATTCATTGGATTATATGGCTGACTTTCATGTCAAAAAAAGGAGTATTAGCACCGGCTATAGCGGTTTATTTGATAGTGATAATATCGCTTCGGGCGATGTGGAGGCCAATGCTGTGGGTAGTCGCTATAACTACAGTTATAAAGTAATTAATAATATGATTAACTTGGGGGTTAAAGACAGTATCAATGCGAATAAAGAGGAACGCATAAATACAACCTTGAGTAATAATGATGATTTATGGGTTATTGCTTGGCAATCTTCAGGTGAACGGGCTTTGTCTGTGATTGATAAAAAACAAAGCAATACTGCCGATGTATTTAATGTACGTTTATTTGCCTACGGTGAGTATGATGTTTCAATTGATGATAAAAAAGTATTAATTACAAAAAAGGGCCGTGTCACAGAGTTTTTAGCGGTTAGTAACTGCGCTAATGGCCTAAAAGTTGCCAATCAGGCTATCGATTTATGTGGGGGGAATTTTGGTGCATCATATTTACTCGTTGTCGATAGCAATGGTAAACGTGTAATGGCTCAAGAATAACCTTAGATTAAAACTCATCTGGTTAGCGTGAAGTCGTTGCTGAGAAAGATGTATACCCAAGCCACCTCAAGATGCAGAATTCAGCGTTTCACAGGGGCTTAATATCAAGGCGTTACTTTGCAACAATGGCAGTCCCTTTTAAGAAGTAACAACGATGAGAGTAAGTGCCTGTGAAACGCCCAACGGGTTGGTTTTAAAGCGATTTATACTGCGTTATTGATTTTAACAATAGAACCACTATTACTTGCAATCAATGCCTTGCCTAAATCGCTTTAAATTCCAACTGAAACTCGCATCTTGAGGTGGTTTGGGTATATTATCCAAAGTTCAAGTCTCTCAAAGGCGCTACTTCTATATTTAGGGTATAGCGCCATATCCACCCATAACTACCATGCACTAACCACAAATAAGTAGCCTTTGGAACGGATAGTCTTAATTTTTATTGGATTACGCGCATTGTCACCGAGCTTCTTGCGTATCTGACTAATATGATTATCAACACCACGTTCAATACCGTCATAGTGATAACCTTTTATTTGTTCAACAATGTCACTACGTGAAAGAATAACTCCTGCATTTTTAGCAAGTAGTAGCAGTAGGTCATATTCGCCGTCTGTGAGCTGGATATGTTGCGTTGCTAAAGAGACTGTCCGGTTATGTGTATTAATGATTAATTGCCCAAACGTTATAGACTCTTTCGTTTGTGGCTTTATGGCGAGTGGATCTGTGGGATGTCCACGTCTTAAAAAAGCTTTAATTTTTGCCAGTAGTAAGCGAGGTTTCACCGGCTTTAGTAAATAATCGTCGGCACCAATTTCAAGCCCTACAACCTGATCAATTTCTTCTTCTCGTGCAGTAAACATCAAAATATAGCCGCTGTATGACTGCCTTACTTCGCGGCATACCGTTAAGCCATCCTTGTTCGGTAACATAACGTCAAGCAGCACCAGAGCTGGCTGCCACTGAAGAATACGGGAGACCGCATGCTCGCCATTTGATTCTATTTCAACCTGATAGCCTTCAATCGTTAAATACTCTTGAATTGACTCAGCAAGCGGTAAATCATCTTCTACCACTAAAATTTTTGTTTTCATTTATTATTCTCTATGTGGATTCTTGATGTATGCGTTTGGCTGGCCAATTTAGCATGAAACACGCACCACCTAAGCTTGATGGCTCAACACTCGCGCTTCCTTCATGCCAGCCTAAAATTTGTTTAACGATTGCAAGGCCTAGCCCGGTGCCACCGACTTGCAAATTACGACTTTGATCTTCTCGATAGAATGGTTCAAATACCTTCTCAGCATTGGATAAAGGAATACCATCACCGTTATCCGCAACACAAATCAGCCAGCCTTTCACGGTTTTTTTATAGCTCACTTGGATACGGTTTTTTCCATACGCGATGGCATTGCGCATTAAATTACTTAATGCGCGGCTCATATAAAACGTATCAATCATTGCATGGCAAATGCCTTGTTCAAGTAAGGCAATGTCAATATCTGGATTAGCCTCTTGCCAACATAATAACTCTTGTTTTATCCAATGATTAAGTTCAACGGCTGCAAATGTAAGTGTCGGTATTTCACGCTCAAATCGAGCATGTGTAAGCATTTCTGACACTAATGAATTCAGTTCATTCAAAGATAATTCAATCCGCTCTAGTTGCCCAAGTTGATAGTTATTGGCTGTACTATTTCTAAGTAACTCAATATTGAATTCAATACGTGCAATGGGAGTTCGCAATTCATGTGATACAGCATTTATCAGGGTTTTATGAGAAGAGATAAGACGTTGTATTTTTTCGGCCATGATATTAAACGTTTTGGATAAATGGTTTAGATGGCTAAAACGAATTAGCTTAGCGCGAGCATCAAATTTACCTTGTCCAAGTAATATCGCAACTTTATTGAGCGATAACATAGAGCGCCAGCCAGGAATTAACCATATTATAATTGGTATAAGCAGGAAAAAGCCGAATATAAAATAAAATATACTTAACATATACACCACTTTGCCCTTTAGTTGAGGGCTAAAAGGGCCAAGTACAATTACTTTATCGCTATTTTTGATTCGCTGTACGGCAATGTCAGCGGGATAGCCAATAAAATTAGAATCCGCAGTGGATATGGTCACAATAGCCCCTGTTTTCAATTGGGCTATTTGTTGCTTTGTGTAAGTTAATTCACTCAATGTCATTAGTGCAACGGGGTATGAAAAATTATCACTGAGCGAATCAATTATCGACGGCCAATTGTGCTGTGGGTGTTTCGCTAAAATATTGCTTAGTAAGTAAAAAGAGCCCATCATCCAACGTTGTGCCTCGTTGACCAGATGCTTAGGTACCGTATTAGGTTTTACAATCACTAACAGCTGCTCGTTATCTATTTTTCGATAAGCTAAATCTGCTTGCGGATCACCCCAAATTTTATCCTCTGCGAGCCAAGATTGCTGCTCACTTGAAAAATCATTTTGTTGATAGTCTTGTAAAGTAAGTTCAAAGCCAAAATTGGCCTGTATGGTTTGTAAGTAAGCTATTCTTTGGTGTTTAGGTATGGATTGTAATTGTTGAGCAAGAAGATCCGTAGAGCCTGAGGTTAAAAACTCTAATGCCCATTTTTCAGTTGGGTACCTCACGTTACTTTCAAAATGAGGGATCACTAATAATTGAATGCTAACTACCGAAAAAATAATGATAAAAGATAAAAATAACAGGGACCTTTTCATAGCTAGTCTGTCAATAATTTATGTACAATCACTGTATCATACCTTTACATAAAAACTACTTTTGATGGCATACAGTGAGCTTAAATTCACGTTACGGATCAAAGTAGGTTTAGTAAATAAGCTAGATGGCTGGTCGTCTTTATTTTATACACCTTTGCGTTCTTAGGTCTTTCCTAAATATCTTTTGGCTTTGCCTTCTTTTACTTTTTCAAGATCAACTAATACAAGTCCATCAATGCAGTTATTGAAATCAGGATCAACACTAAAACTTAAAAACTGTACGCCGCCAGGCTCACATAGTTCGGTGTACTGTTTAAATAAAGTGGGTACTTGGGCACCCATGTTTGCGAGCACATGCTTAAGCTCAACAAAATCTTCTTTAACATCATTACCACAAAAAAGCGTTTCGCATTGGAGTCGCTGTTGCTCTGTGAGTTTAAACTCATTATTAGGTATGGCTATTGTTTGCTTGGCACCATAGTAATGCTGATAGTAATAAACAAGCATCGCTTTAGCTTGCTCTGGGAGCGTATTTGACACACTAACAGCACCATATAGATAGCGGTACTGAGAGTAGGTATTTATGAATGCGCCTATGCCATTCCATAAATAATCGAGGCTTTTTCGTCCCCAATATTTTGGTTGTACGAAACTTCTGCCAAGCTCTATGCCAGCCTTGAAGTAGGGAGCCATTTCATCACTGTATGAAAATAAACTATCGGTGTATAAGCCTTTTTGGCCATGTTTTTCAATAATATCTTGCGCACAGGCTAAACGGTATGCGCCGACGAGTTCAAGCTGTGAGCTATCCCACAAGACTAAATGTTGATAGTCCATATCGTATTTATCAATATCACGGCGTTTTCCACTGCCTTCTCCCACAGCTCTAAAAGAGATCTCTCTTAAACGGCCAAGCTCTCTGAAAATAGGTGAGCTGCCTTGATATTGATACAAGTAAATCTGCATCCCATCTTGTGTGGTACCAAGTCGCTGGCATTTCTCTATGGCCTTTTTTAGCTCTTTACGGCATTCCGAGGTTGCGATAGGCGTTTGAGTTTTAAGCGGTAAGATTTTTTTTGATGTTAATGCATAGAGTTGCTTACGAATTAAATTAACGACCTCTTTGTCTTTGAGGTTTTCAATTAAGTAGGATTCAGGAGGAATTGATGCACCAATTTCAAACTCTAATGATTTTTGACGCTGCTTAAACATTTCTTTGACAAGTAGTAGACTCGCGAGCGGTTTGTAAATCATTGACGTACCATAAAAAAGCGAACTATTTTTGGCTTTTATAAAAATAGGTAAAATAGGGCTGTTCGCTTTTTTAGCGATACGTAAAAAACCACTATTCCACTTACAGTCTTTTATACCTGTTGGACTTAAACGAGATACTTCACCTGCTGGGAAGATCAATAGCGCACCTTCACTTTTTAAATGTTGGTGAATATTACTAAGCTCTTGCTTTTTACTTGTCCCAGATAAATTATCGACGGGCAAAAGTAACGAATGCATGGGGGTTACCGACATCAACATGCGATTGGCTACGACTTTTAAATCTTGGCGAACGCTTGATAACACTTTAATTAATGCTAACGCATCTAACGAGCCAATAGGGTGATTAGCGACAATAACTAATTTACCTTCACTGGGGATATTTTCAATTTGTTTCGGTTTATAGCGAGTATCGAAGTCTAATTCGTCAAGCACTTGTTCTACAAACTCAATACCTTGTAAGTGTGGGTAAGCATCACCAAAGGCTACAAACTCTTGCTCATGTAGTAAGTACCCTAAGCCTTTTTTAACTAAACTTTTAACTTTAGGTGAGTTTTCTAGTTGTGGCAGATTTGCTGCGATTACTTTATCAACACTGATCATTATTACCTCGTTTGATGTTGGCGATAAACCAATATTGAAAGAGTAAAAGCAAGCGATGACAGTTAGGTTGCAATTGTGTGACTTTTTAAAGTGCGTAAATTGAATCTCATTAGATTAAATATTGCAGCAGAGGTTATACTTATTGTACATATACTATTTATTATAGGCATTCTATGAGCGTACTTGTCGCTATTAGCGGGCGTGATTGCAGTAAAATAATGACTGCATTGGAGGCTAAGCTACCAGATGTAAAAATTTCGCAGTGGCCACATTGTGATAATTTAAATGATATTGAATTTGTTCTTGCCTGGCTTGCCCCTGAAGATATGTGGGTACAACTACCAAATTTAAAAGCTGTTTCATCATTTGGGGCAGGAATAGACAGCATCGATTTAAATGTATTACCTAAAAATGTTGTTGTTACACGTATTGTTGATGAAAACTTGGCTCATGACATGGCTGAGTATGTATTAGCCCATATTTTGGCGCATAAACTGCGCTTAAAAGAGTACATATTAAAACAGCAAGATAACCAATGGTGCCCAAAGCGAAGCTATCGCGATAAGCATGTTGTTATTTTAGGATTTGGTGAGTTAGGTCAAGCATGCGCTACACGTCTTTTAATAAATAACTTTAGTGTAAGCGCGTTTTCGCAAAGCGCAAAAAGTATGGCTGATGTTAACTGTATACATCAGCAAGCAGCATTGCCTAATTTACTCAATAAAGCAGATTACTTAGTGTGTTTATTGCCTTTAACACCACAAACAAAAGGTATTATAGACCGTAATCTTTTAGCGCATTTACCACCACATGCAGTATTAATAAATGTATCTAGGGGACAGCATGTGGTTGAAAAAGACCTACTACATGCATTAGACCAACAGCAATTGCGCGCGGCTACCTTGGATGTATTTACACAAGAACCATTAGGTGATGAACACCCATTTTGGCAACACCCTAAAATCACACTAACACCACATTGTGCAGCGTTGTCAGATCTTGATAGTGTGACGACTCAAATTGCACAAAATGTAGAGCGTTTAAAATTAGGCCTAGATTTAAATCATCAAGTTGATAGAACAAAAGGTTATTAAAATCTAAGTAATTAACGCAAAATACATATTGTTAACACTTGTAATTTTAGCTAATCTATAACGCGTACGATTTATAATAAAAACAATAATAAGGTTTATAATGAAACAACAACAAGGTGGCGTAAAACTCAGTGTTATTGTGGTGTCTATTGTTCTAATGGGAGTGTCAGCATGGTTTAACCAAGCTAATGCTGATGAACAACCTCAACAATCAACAAGCCAAGTTAAATAAAAGTAATCACTAAGCCGAGTCAATCCTTCTTACATAGTGCTCGGTTTTTACTCTCTTCCTTTTTTACAAGCTTATTAATGCATTATTGTGCAAGCGAGTTATTTCTTTGCTAATAAGTTTAGACAAAAAAATACCTCACTCAGTAAAACCAAGTAAGGCATATAAAATTATCTTGGGGGATATATTAATTAGGCGTCACATTTAATTGACCAAAGGTATAAACTTTGAACAAATAAAATGTATTAATCAACACAAGGCTCATGTTTGAGATCACACTTGACGACATTAGGTCTAAACTAAATGATAAAAACAGTAAAACGCAGGCGCTAATCGCCGCAACGCGTAATATTGTTAGTTGGTTAATAAAAAATGCCCCTAATCCTAGGGCTAACAGTATAAAGTTTAAAAGCCAATCAAGCTCGTTTAGCATGGTTTTATCGTTGTTCATGTGTTGAAAAAAGGAGCGCCATTATGGTGAGTTTTTGCGCACCTTTCAACCAAGTAAATTTATTTTTTCGGATTAGTTTTTTTAATCCATCATTAGCTTTTTGAGCGCAGCAAAAAAGCCTGCATTTTCGGTTATTCGATATTTTTGACAGCTATCAGGCTGCTTCATATTTCGACACAAGTAAAGGCTGTTTCGGGTTAGATCGGCTTGAGGCTGCAAGCTTGAATCAAAAAGTGTGGCACCGTAACCAAACATACCAGGCCAGTAAACACTTTGCGTCACTAGGCCTAACTTTTCATACGTTATTAATTGTGGCTTAGGTACACTGACAGCGATTAGTAAAATTACACCAGTAATAATAAGTTTAGCTTTCGTTTTTTTGTTGTTAGCCCCAATTGTAATTTGTTGCTCATCTACACTTTGGATTGAGCTAGGAAGCTGACTGGTCCCCTTTTTTTTTGATGCAGTTGTCGGTTTTCTTCTTTGTGGTGTTTTTCCAAGTAAGGATTGTTTTTTTTGATTGTTAGACATAAAGCAAATCTGGCCTTTTAAGCAGAGCTCTCTATAATGAGATTATAAAATGAAATAAGTTATTAGGTATATACCCAAGTATAATAACTTAAACCTAGTTCATAACCTACGGGGATCAACCATGAATACGCAGCTTTCAATCTTGATAGTGGACGATGTAGGCACTGTACGTAGCTTTTTAAATCAAACTTTAATGCATTTAGGTATTGAAAACGTTAGGGAAGCATCGACAGCAGCGCAGTGCATTAGCGCGTGTAATGCAGCGAGTTACAACATTATATTTTTAGATATCGAATTACCAGATGGCGATGGAAAAGAACTTATCGCGCAAATAAACGATATAAATCCTGAGACAAATGTGGTGATGGTTTCAGCTCATTCTACGGTAGAGAATGTAAAAGATGCGATTGATAAAGGCGCTAAAGGGTTTGTTGTAAAACCATTTACACCGAAAAAAATAGCCGCAATGTTGAAAAAGTTTTACCCTGAATTAGTCATAGCCTAATCTAAAGTCATATCAAAATTACGCATAACAAATTATCTCGTGAATTAAATAACTCTTTAGGCTGCGTTAAAAATTATTGAGTTATTTTTTCAGCGCCATAGAAAATAGATATAAAAAAACCGGCCGAGGCCGGTTTTTTATATTCTAGCAAAAATAAATTATAGCGCTTTAATCTTAGCTGCTATGCGGCTCTTATGACGAGCTGCTTTATTTTTGTGAATTAGACCTTTAGTTGCGTAACGGTCTAAAATAGGTGTTGCAACAGCGAAAGCTTGCTGTGCAGCTTCCTTGTCGCCAGCTTCAATAGCAACAAGTACTTTTTTGAAGTATGTACGCATCATTGAACGACGGCTTGCGTTGTGTTGACGGTTCTTTTCGCTAGTGATAGCGCGTTTTTTTGCAGACTTGATGTTAGCCAAGGTTTGCTCCTAACAATCTTAAAAATAAGCTTAATTTAAAGGCCGTGGAATATGCCTTTTTTAATCATGAATGTCAATAAAAAATTGACATAACAAGAAAAACTGCTCCTTAATAACGAACATCAATTTGTTGCCGCTCTAGCAGTTAATATCGCTATTGTAACAAAGCCCGTGGTCTCAGCCTAGTGCTTTCAGTAGATTTTAGGCATAATTACCTTTCTTAATTGTTTTACAGCGAGTTTAAGGTGGCAAAAGGATTATTTCGTTCTGGTATGATTGTAAGTGCAATGACAATGATATCGCGTATTTTAGGATTAGTGCGAGATGCGGTGGTAGCCAACTTATTGGGAGCCGGAGCCGCAGCCGACGTTTTTTTATTCGCTAATCGCATCCCAAATTTTTTACGACGTTTATTTGCTGAAGGCGCATTTGCTCAAGCGTTTGTGCCGGTATTATCTGAAATAAAAGAACAACAAGGTGATGATAAAGTTCGTCTTTTTGTCGCCCAAGCAGCGGGGACATTAGGGACTATTTTACTGATCGTCACCATGATTGGTATAATCGCATCGCCAATTATTGCCGGACTTTTTGGTACTGGTTGGTTTATTGATTGGTGGCAAGGTGGCCCAGATGCTGAAAAGTTTGAATTAGCGAGCAGCTTACTAAAATTAACGTTTCCCTACTTGTTTTTTGTTAGCCTTGTTGCACTTAGCGGTGCGTTAATGAATGTTTATAACCGTTTTGCGGTTGCTGCATTTACACCTGTTTTATTGAATATTTCGATTATTACATGTGCATATTTTTTACATGATAAGTTTTCTGTCGGTGCCTATTCACTTGCCATTGGTGTGTTTGTAGGTGGGGTGGTGCAGTTATTGTTTCAATTGCCATTTTTGTATCGAGCTAGAATGCTCAGTAAACCACGCTGGGCATGGCAGGATGAAAATGTAAAAAAAGTACGCAAGTTGATGTTGCCAGCATTATTTGGTGTGTCTATTAGTCAAATTAATTTACTACTAGATACAGTAATCGCTTCTTTGTTGATGACAGGATCAATCGCTTGGTTGTATTACTCCGATAGATTAATTGAGTTTCCGTTGGGTTTATTTGGGATTGGTATCGCAACGGTTATTTTGCCTGCGTTGTCTAAATTACATAGTAGTGATAAAGGCAGCGATTTTCAGCACACCTTAGACTGGGGAGTGCGGTTTGTGATATTTTTAGGGCTGCCAGCGATGGTTGGCCTGATGATTATCAGTCCGTTGATCATTTCGGTTTTATTTGATCATGGTGCATTTAAAGATGACAATATTGACCATGTTCAGGCTGTAAGTTTCGGTGTTATGGCTTACTCGGTCGGGCTCGTTAGTTTTATGCTAATTAAAGTGTTAGCGCCCGGTTTTTATGCTCGCCAAGATACCAAGACCCCTGTGCGTATAGGTATTATCACCTTAGTATTGAACATGGTGTTCAACATCATGCTAGCCCCTTTTATTGGTTATTTAGGGTTAGCGTTGGCAACATCAATGTCCGCTAGCTGTAATGCGTATTTACTGTATCGCCAATTAAGCAAAGAGCAGGTATATCAATTCTCTCGTTTTAGTTTAGTGTTTTTTACTAAATGCGTCATAGGAGCATTGATTATGGGGGCTGTTGTTTGGTACACCTCAACACAATTTATGTGGCAGCAATGGCACTTCACAGAGCAAGTGATTTTATTAGGTGGTTTATTGGTACTTGCTGGGTTCGTGTATTTTTTGACCTTGTTTTTGTTCGGTGTACGATTGAAAACGATAAAAAGTGTTACAACGCTTTAATGAAGTAAAAAAAACGATTTATATAACCAACTGAAACTCGCATCTTGAGGTGGTTTGGGTATAATTGATGATTCTGTAACCCAAGTGAAATTTTACTCGGTACATAACGCTTACAAAGGCATTAGTTGGCATGGAGTTAATTAGAGGTATTCACAATATTCGCACGCAGCATTACGGCTGTGTGTTGACCATTGGTAATTTCGATGGCGTGCATTTAGGGCATGCTGAAGTACTCAATGGGTTACTCAATGACGCTAAAAAATATAATTTGCCCAGCACGGTGATGTTATTTGAACCACAGCCGCAAGAGTTTTTTGCTAAAGACAATGCGCCGGCTCGATTAACACGATTACGAGACAAACTACGTTTGCTCAAGGAATTAGGTGTTGAACGCGTTATTTGCATTAGTTTTAATCAACAATTTGCCAATATGCAAGCTGAGCAATTTGTGACAGATATATTGATCAATAAGCTTGGCGTTAAAGCGTTAACCGTAGGCGATGATTTTCGCTTTGGGAAAAGACGCCAAGGTGACTTTAATTTACTGACAAAAATGGGTCAAGCGGCTCATATGGATGTAAAAAGCACCGCGAGTTTTCGCCAATTAAATGCTAGAGTAAGCAGCACTTTGATCCGCCAAGCATTAGCTGAAGGTCAGTTAGTGCAAGCTAAAGCGATGTTAGGCCATGATTATGCAATATCAGGGCGTGTTATTCATGGCTGGAAACGCGGGCGAGAGCTAGGTTTTAGGACTGCGAATATCGCATTAAAGCGTCAAGTATGCCCAGTGAATGGGGTATTTGCGGTGCAAGTAACGTTAAACGATAAAAAAGTGTATGGGGTTGCAAATATTGGCAACAAACCCACATTTAATGGAACACGCGCATTATTAGAAGTTCATTTGTTCGACTTTGCGCAAGATATTTACGGACAGTTTATGCACGTGGAGTTGATTGAAAAACTTCGCGATGAGAAAAAATTCGAGACATTAACACAATTGACGGTACAAATAGCAACTGATGTTGCTGCCGCTAAACAGTGTTTTGGTTTAAATTAGGTAGCCGATACGGAAACTAGGATTAATGAGCGACTACAAGCATACTTTGAATTTACCGGAAACGACGTTTCCAATGCGCGGCAATTTGGCACAACGTGAGCCAAAAATGCTTAAAACATGGTATGAAGAAGACCTATATGGTCAAATTCGCAACGCTAAAAAAGGTAAAAAAACCTTTATTTTGCATGACGGCCCTCCGTACGCAAACGGCGATATTCATTTAGGCCATTCAGTAAATAAAATTCTAAAAGACATCATTGTTAAATCAAAAACGTTATCTGATTTTGATGCGCCTTATGTACCAGGTTGGGACTGTCATGGTTTACCAATTGAATTAATGGTAGAGAAGAAAGTTGGTAAGCCGGGTGTGAAAGTCACGGCTGCTGAGTTTCGTGAAAAATGTCGTGCTTACGCTAAAAAGCAAGTTGAAGGTCAAAAAGTTGATTTTAAACGCCTAGGTGTATTTGCTGATTGGGATAAACCGTATTTAACGATGAATTTTGATTTTGAAGCCAACGCCATCCGTGTGCTTGGTCGCATTATCGAAAAAGGTCATCTACACAAAGGTGCTAAACCTGTGCATTGGTGTACTGATTGTGGTTCAGCATTGGCTGAAGCAGAAGTTGAGTACCAAGATAAACAATCACCGGCTATTGATGTACGTTTTGAATTTGTTGATCAAGCGGGCGTTGTTAATGCCTTTGATTTAAACGAAGGGCATGAAGGCTCAGGCACTGTAAGTACGGCTATCTGGACAACAACTCCTTGGACACTGCCAGCTAACCGCGCGGTTGCAGTACATGCTGATTTAGAATATGCACTGGTACAAGTTGATGATGAAGGCGCTACGCAGCGTTTGATTTTAGGCTCAGAACTTGTAAAAGATGCAATGGATCGATATGGCTTTAATCATTACCACGTATTAGGTTATGTAAAAGGTGCAGCGCTTGAAAACTTACAGGTAGCTCATCCGTTTTATGATTTTAACGTGCCAGTCATTGTCGCAGAACATGTAACAACTGATTCAGGTACTGGTATTGTTCATACCGCACCAGGTCACGGCCAAGAAGATTTCGTGGCAGGTTTACAATACGGTTTAGAAGTTGCGAACCCAGTAGGCGCAAATGGTGTTTATTTACCTGATACCGAGTTATTTGCCGGCCAACACGTATTTAAAGCAAACGCGAGCGTTGTTGATGTACTGACTGAACGTAATGCTTTATTGCATCATCATGCATTGACGCACAGTTACCCACATTGTTGGCGCCATAAAACGCCAATAATTTTTCGTGCTACGCCGCAGTGGTTTGTCAGTATGGATCAGGCTAATTTACGTCAAGATTCATTGGCTGAGATTAAAAACACGCAGTGGCTACCTGAATGGGGCGAAAGCCGTATTGCTAACATGGTTGAAGGTCGCCCAGACTGGTGTATTTCACGTCAACGTACGTGGGGCGTACCAATCGCTTTATTTGTAGATAAAGACACTGGCGCGCTTCATCCAGATACACAAGCATTGATTGAAAAAGCAGCTCAGCTGGTTGAAAAGTCAGGTATTCAAGCATGGTATGACTTAGAACCTGTAACATTGCTTGGCGAAGCTGATGCTCAGCAATACATGAAAGTGCAAGATACACTTGATGTATGGTTTGACTCAGGTGTATCTCACGCATGTGTTGTTGATGCCCGTGAAGATTTAGTTGGCCCAGCAGATTTATACCTTGAAGGTTCAGATCAACACCGTGGTTGGTTTATGTCATCAATGATGACGTCAGTTGCTATTAATGGACATGCGCCTTATCGCCAAGTGCTTACTCATGGTTTTACCGTGGATGAGAATGGCCGTAAGATGTCAAAATCATTAGGTAATGTTATTTCACCACAAAATGTGATGAACAAACTAGGCGCAGATATTTTACGTTTATGGGTTGCCTCAACTGATTACACCGCAGAAATGACGGTATCAGATGAGATATTTAAACGTTCAGCTGATCGCTACCGTCGTATTCGTAATACTAGCCGTTATTTATTAGCCAACCTAAGTGGTTTTGATCCTAAAACTGACCAAGTTGCTATTGATGATATGGTTGAGCTTGATCGTTGGATTGTTGGTCGTGCAGCACAGTTACAAGATGAAATTTTAGCCGCGTACGATAGCTACCAAATGCTACAAGTGACGCAAAAGCTAATGAACTTCTGTACTGGTGAACTTGGCTCTTTCTATTTAGACGTAATCAAAGATCGCCAATATACAGCGAAGAGCGATAGTCATGCACGTCGTTCGTGTCAAACTGCTTTGTATCATATTGCCGAAGCAATGACGCGCTGGATGGCGCCAATCATGAGTTTTACAGCGCAAGAAATTTGGGAAGCGTTACCAGGTGAACGTGATCAATATGTATTTACATCAGTTTGGTATGATGGCTTAAAGGCTGTTAGTGAAGGTCAATTTAGTAATGATGATTGGTTAACAATTCTAACAGTACGTGATGAAGTAAACCGCGTTCTTGAAGGTGCACGTAAAGAAGAAGTTATCGGTGCAACATTACAAGCTAATGTCGCTTTATATGCAAGTACAGAACTTACAAATAAGCTATTAGCACTTGGTGATGAACTACGCTTTGTATTTTTGACCTCACAGGTAACTGTAACGGCTGTTGATGCCCAACCAGATGGCACTCAAGCAACAGAAATTGAAGGCTTGTATATTAGCGTTTCAGCGACAGATGCTAAAAAGTGTGAGCGTTGTTGGCATTACTGTGATGATGTAGGGACTGATCCAGAACACCCTGAAATTTGTGGTCGTTGCGTGAGTAACGTAAATGGCGAAGGTGAAAAGCGCCAGTTCGCATAGGAGTTTTAAGTGAGCAAACTAGCCCAAAAAAGTGGTTTAGTGTGGCTTTGGTTAAGTTTGCTACTTTTAGTAGCAGACTTTGCCAGCAAAACACTGGTTGTTAAAACCATGAATCTATATGATTCGATTGATATTTTGCCTTTTTTTAATCTAACGTATGTCCATAACTATGGCGCGGCATTTAGCTTCTTAAGTGAAGCGGGTGGTTGGCAGCGTTGGTTTTTAAGCATTATAGCTATATCAATTAGTGTATTACTTATTTGGTGGTTAAAACGTCTACCAGCTACTAATAAAGTATTGTGCGGTGCTTATTCGTTAGTATTAGCAGGAGCGATAGGTAACTTATATGACCGTATGACATATGGCTATGTAATTGACTTTCTTCATTTTTACTACCAAAACTGGGATTTTCCAGCGTTCAACATTGCCGACAGTGCAATTTGTGTAGGTGCAGCGCTACTATTATATGATGCCTTTACAGGCGAAAGTCCAAAGGAGCAAAAAGCATGAGTCAATCGGTGATTGGTGAAAACTCACAAGTGATATTTCATTTTTCGATTAAATTGTCTGATGGCTCAGCAGCTGATTCAACCAAAGTTCATAATAAGCCCGCAAAGCTTGTTATGGGCGATGGTAGCTTAACGGCAAACTTTGAAAAATGTTTATTTGGTTTGGCATCAGGTGAGAGCAAATCATTTGAACTTGAACCAGAAGATGCATTTGGGCAGCCTAACCCTGATAACATTTATTACGTTGATCGCAGTAAATTTGGCCCAGAGACACCTGCAAAAGTCGGTTCAATTATTGCTTTTACGCAACCTGATGGTACAGAGTTACCAGGGCTTGTGCGTGAAGTGCAGGGGGAGTCAGTAACAATTGACTTTAACCACCCTCTAGCGGGTCAGCGATTAACCTTTGAAGTAGAAATTTTAGAGGTAAATGGCTAATGGATATTCTTTTAGCAAATCCACGTGGTTTTTGTGCCGGTGTAGATCGAGCAATTAGTATCGTAGAGCGTGCGTTAGATATCTTTGAAAAGCCAATTTACGTTCGCCACGAAGTTGTACATAACCGTTATGTTGTTGACGGCCTTAAAAGACGTGGTGCGGTATTTGTTGAAGAGCTAGATCAAGTGCCAGACGATAGCATTGTTATTTTTAGTGCGCATGGTGTGTCTCAAGCTGTTCGCAGCGAAGCAAAGCGCAGAGAGCTAAAAGTTTTTGATGCCACTTGCCCGCTAGTTACCAAGGTACACATGGAAGTTACGCGCGCAAGCCGTAAGGGTATTGAGTGTATTTTGATAGGTCATCATGGCCACCCTGAAGTTGAGGGAACAATGGGGCAATACGATAATGACGATGGCGGTATTTATTTAGTCGAAACGACTGATGATGTTGCTAATCTTAATGTTAAAAACCCTAACAATTTATTTTATTGCAGCCAAACGACATTATCAGTGGATGATACTGCTGATGTAATTGATGCTTTGCGCGCAAAGTATCCCGCAATTAATGGTCCACGAAAAGACGATATTTGTTATGCGACACAAAACCGTCAAGATGCTGTTCGTGACTTGGCAGATAAAGTAGACGTATTGCTCGTTGTTGGTGCAAAAAATAGTTCTAACTCCAACCGCTTACGTGAACTTGCAGATAAAATGGGCACAACCGCTTATTTAATTGATGATGCAAGTAATGTTGAAAAGCATTGGTTTGAAAAGGCAAATGCGGTGGGTGTAACAGCGGGTGCTTCAGCCCCTGAGGTTCTTGTGCAACAAGTAATAAACTGCTTAAAAGAACTTGGTGGTAAACAGGTTATTGAAAACCCGGGCGAAGAAGAGAATATTGTCTTTGCAGTACCGGTTGAATTGCGTTAAGCCTATAACAACCTTTAAAGGAGAGCCGGATGAGCAAACAATTGCAACCCAATGTTTTGCTTTTTGCGGCTCTTTTTAAAGAGCGTGGAGTACTGGCTACACTTGTTGTAGGACAAGTTATAGCGACTATTTTAGCGTTTGCTCCAGCGACGGCTGATGCTATTTGGATTCGTTTAGGGGCTATTAGCCTTTTTTTACATCTCACCTTTTTATTCAGCCTTACTTGGCTTTATCTTTTACGTAAACGGCTTCAAAGACTAAATCAAACACCTCAGTTATGTGCATTAATGGCATCTTTATTATTAACTACTGCTTTGTTTAGTCTGCTTTTTACTGAGTTTACAAATGATTATATTGCGCTGCAAAACCCCTACGAGTTTTTATTAAAAAACCTACTAATGGTATTTTTAGTTGCAGCATTGTTTATTCAATTTTTAATTATCCACTATGAAAAAGAACAGCAAACCAATGCATTAGCGAGAGCTGAACTTGATGCATTGCAGGCACGTATTCGTCCACACTTTTTATATAATAGTTTAAATACAGCAGCCGAATTGACCCATTGTGATCCATTAGCTGCAGAGCAAGCAATTCTGGCCTTGGCTGCTTTATCGCAAGCTGCGATGAAAGTCGGAAAAAGCACTTTATTAGAAGATGAAATTAATCTAACAAAACAGTATATAGCTTTGGAAACTTGGCGGTTTTCAGAGCGCTTACAAGTAAATTGGCATATCCCTCAGCAGTTACCTGCGCTGAAAATACCATGTTTAACATTGCAACCTTTGATTGAAAATGCCGTGTGCCATGGAGTTGAACCTTCAGTAACAGGGGCTGTAATCAATATAGAGTTGTTGCTTAGCACTCAATCGTTGACTATTTTGGTATCAAACCCTATTTTTGAAGGTGTGAATAAACGTCCTGGGAATGGTATGGCGCTGGAGAACATTCGTCAACGGTTAGACATTTATTATCAAGGGAAAGGAAAGTTGGTAGTTACAACACGCAATGACACTTTTCGAGTGAAACTCGTTTTGCCTAGGCATGTATTAGACTTAAAGGGTTTCCCATGAAAGTATTAATCGTTGATGATGAAGCATTGGCTCGCTCACGTCTAAAGCGCTTACTTGCTATATACCCCGATTTAAGCAGTCACCGAGAAGCAAGTAACGGTACGCAAGCATTAGAATTGATGCAGTCATGGGTTGCTGACTTAGTTTTTTTGGATGTCGATATGCCCGGATTAAATGGTTTAGAAGTTGCAAACGAGCTTAACCTACTCGCTGTACCGCCAGCGATAGTATTTGTGACGGCTCATCCTGAACATGCGCTAGAGGCATTACAGCTATCAGCTGCAGGATATCTTGTGAAACCAGTGACTGAGCAAAATTTAGCGAAAACGCTAGAGCAAATAGGACGAGTAACTCGAGCTCATATGCAAAAGAAAAAAACAGCGACAATAAGTTACCAGTTAGCGGGGGTTAGTCGAGTAATAGCGTTGGAAAAAGTTTATTACATTATTTCTGAAGAGAAATATACACGGATTATTTTTGATGACGGGGAGGCAATCATCGAGCAAAGCTTGAAGCAGCTAGTATCAGACTTTCCCGTGGAACTTTTACAGATCCACCGTAAGATATTGATTAATCGATCGCAGTTGCATGCATTGAAAAAAGCTGAAGATGGTAGCCATGTAGTGGAGCTTAAAAATTGCACTCATTTACTACCAGTAAGTCGGCGAGCTTACAAAGTGGTAAAAGAGCAACTTTAGGTTACTCATTGCAAATAGCGTTAACCGTTTATCAACAAAAATAACCTTTCATCCTAACCCTTCTTGTATTCCCTCCTTGTTAGATTATTCTTATCGTACGATATTTTTTATTAGGCGTACTTATGGGCTCAGCACACCCTTCATCTCTACGAGGGTTTACACTTATTGAAGTATTAATTGCTTTCGTAATCTTAAGCTTTGGTTTACTTGGTGCTGTGGCATTACAAGCGACGGCTAAAAAAGCGAGTTTTGATTCAATGCAACGTGCCGCTGCTGTGGCATTAGGAAACGATATTATTCAACGTATCAGAGCTAACGATGTGCCCCAAATTGGGGCTTTATATAAAAAAGATTTTACGAGTAAAACGGCATTAAACTCTAACTCTCAATGCTTTACGGGGGCTTGTAGTGCTGCGCAGATCGCGGCACTAGATTTCGAGCAATGGAAGCGCGCTATTCAAGCAAGAGAAAATACAGGTACTTTAGATGACGCCACAGTATGTATTGATCCACAAATGATGGCGAATACAAAAGGTAAGCAATTTAATATTGAAGTAATAATAAGTTGGCAAGGGCGTCAAGAAATGACAGCCACTGGGAGTACACAAGGGAAAAAGTGCGGGGCGAATGATAAAAAGCGGCGCTTAGTCGTTATAAACAGCTTTATTTATATACGGAGCTAAGTATGAAGCAGCATGGATTTACGTTGATCGAAATAATGATCTCCCTTTTTATTGGTGGATTGATTTTAGGCGGAGTGATGTTTTTGTATGTTGGCATGAAATCAACAACAAAAGACACAATGGTAATTGGTGAGCTTCAGGAGTCGGGTCGATTAGCATTATCAATAATGAAACGTGATATTGAGCAAATAGGATTTTGGGGAACATTTTATGAAGATGGATTTACAGATGATAATACGGTAACTCTTCCTAATCCTACAAGTGATTGTTTTAGCGGCCAGAATAACGGTAGTTTTCCAGATAATAGCAATACTAATTTTCGATCTGTTTTTGCTGTAGAAGCAACAAGTGCTTTGCAATTAAGTTGTATTAAAAATGCAAATTTTGATCCTGTCTCAGATATATTACAAGTTAAATATTTAGAAGGACGTCAGGTACAGCCTGATGATAGTACTAACAAGCAATATTACTTTATTGCCCAACAAGAAAAGGCCGAGTTTCGACGTGGACCTATTGATAAAAACAGCATTAATGGTAATGCTAGCGTTTGGCCATATGGGCATCATGTTTATTATGTTGCGAATCAAACATATGAAATTAATAAACAGTCAATTAGTGTACCAGTGCTTATGCGTAAAAGGCTCACCCCCAGTGGCGGTATGATCACAGAAACAGTGATGGAAGGCGTTGAAAATATGCGTTTTGTATTTGGCTTAGATACGACAAGTAATAACCGTGTTGATACTTACAAAAGTATTAAAAATATGACCGCATCAGATTGGGAAAATCGTCAGGGAATTCTAACTGTTCAGGTCTTTATTTTAGTACGTTCATTATTACCAGACTATGGTCTTAAATTAAAAAGTCAAGTGTATACGATGGGGGAAGATGCTGATCAACGAATTATTAGCAAATCAGATCATTTCCGTCGAACTTTATTTACAACCACAATACGGTTGAACAATGTGGGAGCAAATTTATGGAATATTTAAATACAAGTAGGACCCACCAGCAGGGAGTTGTATTAATCGTCGCGCTTATAATGGTGATTGCTGTCACTGGGATAGCGGTGACTTTAATGAGCAGCAGTAGCATAGATATTAAAATCACAAATGCTGCTCAAGAGCGCGAAATTGCAGATAATACCTTGATGGGAGAAGTACAAAAAACGATGGCTACAGAAGCGCTAAGAGGTGGTAATAGTCGTTTTTTTCTAACGCCAGTAGAGATTCCTCTTGGTGGGGTTGATTTGGCTCTTGGTGGTAAAACAAAAAGCCTGCTAATAAACTTAAATACGGGTGCACATGATTTGCAATGTCCACGTAAGTTTAGTTATACAGCTGGAATTTCATGCAACATGATGCAAATGAACACGACAATCGCATATGGTTCAAAAAGTAAGCATACATTGGCTGTTGTAACGGGTGTTGCACAAGAGATGGTGAGCTTGAATACAGGCAGTTAAAGTGAGGATAAGTAAATGAAGACCCATAAGTTTGTAAGATTTAGTTTGCTGTCTCTTGCATTAGCAGTGTGTTATCAAGCTAAAGCCGAAGATATAGAGCTTTATGTTAACCATAATGTAAAAACGACAGAGAAACCACGGGTTGTGGTTGTTTTTGACACATCAGGGAGCATGGCCTTTTCTACGAGAACAGGTAGAGATTGTGGTTATTATCGAGGCTGGACTTTATGTAATGATAGTCGCCTAGGTGTAGCAAAAGATGCAATTCGTTCACTCGTAAATGATAATGATGACATAGAGTTTGGTCTAATGCGTTTTAACGGTAGTTCAGGTGGCTATGTCATGGCTGGTCTTGGTGCAACTAAAACTAAATTGGTAGATCAGATTAATAGCTTGCCTGCAGATGGTGCAACGCCGTTGACAGAAACGCTTTGGGAAGCTTACCTTTATTTAACCGGTCAGCAGCGTGCTTATGGGAGAAGCGTTGGTGCGCGTGATAGAACGGTTGATGTGGGCAATCGCTACCGTTCACCTTTTCTACCTGTTAGCGGCGTACCAGAGCGATGTGATAACTCAGTAAATGTTATTTTAATGACCGATGGCGATCCTTCAAATGATAACGGCGCTGATACTGTTATTTATAATTTGCATAGAAGTACATTTGGGAGCAATCCGTCAAAAATTAGTAACAGCTATTTAAGTGCATTGGCAAAATCTATTCATGGCACTAAAGATACTAAAGTCGACCTTTATCCTGGCACACCCTTAATTCATGATGAGGGGCGTGTTTTTGCTATAGGCTTTGGTTCTGGGATGAGCTCAGCTGGTAAGACATTACTTGCCGAAGCTGCAAAAGATGGTGGCGGTCAATATCTGCATGCAAACACTGCAGAGCAATTATCTGATGCACTTAAAAAAACAATTACCAGAATAAGAGAAGTCAACGATACTTTCTCGGCGCCAGCAGTTGCTACTAATAATGCTGACCAAACTCGCAGTCGAGAATCAATATATTACGCAATGTTTTATCCTGAAAGTGGTGCAAGGTGGAGAGGAAACTTAAAAAAACTAAAAGTATCTGGTGCAAACATTGTTGATTCTGAAGATATACAAGCACTTAATAGCGATGGCCTTATAGATAAGAATGCACGTACTTTTTGGTTACCGGAAAACGAAGGGGCTGATGGTAATACGGTACAACAAGGAGGTGTAAATTTAAAGTTGTCTATGCTTGCAGAGCGTAAATTATTTACAGATGCGGGCACTGGTGGGTTAATAGATTTCAACTATACCGATGTTGCTAATGCATTAGGTGGCGTTAACAACTTATTAAAATTAGCTGGGGGTAACTTACTTGAGTTACCTGATATTATAAGTTGGTCGAAAGGGGTTGATGTTAATGATGAAAATGATAATGGTTCAACAATTGATCAGCGAACAGATATTTTTGGTGATCCGTTACATTCAAAGCCTGTTGCGATAGATTACGGTAATGACGACATAAGAATCCTGATTGGAACAAATGCAGGTTACTTGCATATGTTTAAAGACAGTGGAGACACTGTATCTGAAAGCTGGGCTTTCATACCGACCAGCCTTTATAAAATAATGAAACCGTTACGAGACAACCAAGCTGACACAAAAGTATATGGCTTTGATGGCCCAATCTCAATTTACTTTGATGACAAAAATAAAGACGGCATTGTTAATGGTAGCGACAGAGTCTGGGCATTTACTGGGATGCGTCGTGGTGGAAATCAATACTATGCGTTTGATATTTCGATACCAGATAAACCAAAGTTAATGTGGGGTGGGCCAATCACTGGAAGCAGTGGCGATTTTAACGAACTTGGACAAACATGGTCAAAAGCACAAGTTGCCTTTGTTAATCTAAATGGCTACAAAAATAAGCCAATGCTCATTTTTGGTGCAGGCTATGATACAAATAAAGACAATGCAATACGCAGTAATGATAGCAAAGGGCGTGGTATTTTTATCGTTGATGCACAGACTGGAAAAAAAGTATGGTCTTTAGAGTCAGGCAATGGTTTTCAAGGACAACATAGTATTGCTTCAGATATAACGACGATGGATTCTGATTACGATGGTTATATTGATCGCCTTTATGCAACAGATACGGGAGGCAATGTTTGGCGTGTTGACATGCCCTCAGATAACCCTACGGATGCAAAAAATCCATGGACACATTTTAAGCTCGCAGAACTGGGAAGTAACAACGCAGCCCAAGACCGTCGCTTTTTTTATAAGCCGATGGTAGCACGTACAATGTTTAGTAAAGTAACAAAAGATCTAGTAAGCGGTGTTACAACACGTAAAGATACCCCCTTTGATGCAGTACTGATAGGCAGTGGTAACCGCTCTAAACCGACATCAACATCTGAACAAGATCAACTATTCATGATCAGAGATGAAAACACGGTTACGCGTTCGTTTAAAACAAAAATACCGCCTACAATAGAAGTAGGTGATTTGATGAAGATGAACGATGATCCTTTTGGTAATTCACTCGATAATGTAGAGAAATTTGTCGAATTAGAAGCTGAATTAGCCAATAGCTATAAAGGGTGGCGTTATGCGCTACCAAGCGCAGGTGAAAAGTCATTGGCTGCAGCGACAGTGATTGGTGGCATTGCATATTTTACAAGTTATACACCAGCATCAAAAACGTCGACAGTGAATCAATGTTCATTAAGTGGAGGATCAGGACACGTATACGCGTTTCATTTGCATTATGGCACTAAGGCCTATAGTAATTTAAAGTATCAAACAGGTAATGACGTGCCTGACACACCGCAAATATTCTTCGGTAGTGGTGCCTCATGTGCGGATTCAGACAGTAATGGTAAGTGTGATGATACAGGTGAAGACGTAGAAGAAGTGAGTAAATTTCAAACAATTGGGCCAAGCATTAAAAACCCTGAAAAGTATGGTGTTACAAATCCTTTTGTACCAAAAGAAATTACTGGTCCAGGCTTAAATCTGGATACAAGTGGCAAAATAAAGCTATTTAGTGATGAGCTACCGGTTGGGTTTGGTTTTAAAACACGACAAACATTTATTTATAAACGTGAAGATAATGATGAAGCAAGTAATGATAATTAAGATGCAAGTAATGAAAAAAAGAACGTATGGCTTTACATTAACTGAGCTGTTAATAGCAGTGGCTATTGCAGGTATATTAGCGTCGGTTGCTATTCCAAGTTATTCTGAGCATGTAAAGCGTGCTGCGCGTGTAGAAGCTGTAACAGCGTTATTAGATGCCGCAAATAGACAAGAACAGTACTTTGTTGATAACAGACAGTACACGTCTAATCTAGGTGATTTAGGTGTTAATACAACGACTGAAAACGGCTACTATTCACTTACAGTGAACGTTGGAGGTTCTAATTTCACTCTAACAGCAAAGCCAGTTGGTGGGCCTGTAAAGTCAGACGGTGATTGTGGCTCTTTTACAATAACTGATGTTGGTTTAAAAGGCGTAGGGGGCAGTAAAAGTATCGACTACTGCTGGGGTTAGTAACTTAATTATTAATTATCGCTTTTGGGTATATTCCACAAGCGATAAGCTACTTAACCACGTTTGCCTCCCTATGATATAAGGTTTTATATCATAGGGAGGCTGACTGACATTCTTTTGTGGATTTCACTCTTGCTCGTCCTGTTTGGCTCAGTGTGACAGCATAGCCAGCAAGTTTTGCTTGTTGATAATTTGGACAGTATATAAATGTCCCATTATTTAAAGCGTTTGGTGTCCCGTCAGGGCGAAAAGTGATCATACGTCTAGGGTACTTTAATCTATCGGCTTGATGAGCAAGGTCAAACACCATGAGTATTTCTTCATTTGGATCTCGTACTCCAAAATTCTTCTTATCAGTAAAAACAACAACTTGTTTATCCCACTGATCCAGCACACAGCGTTTATTTTTCATGGCGCAAAAAGTAGTAAAAGTATTGTGCTCTATTGCATACAGCCTCGATAAGTATAAGCCTCGATGCAATAAGGCTGTATTATTCTCAGCTCTTACACGCGCTAATACCTCAGACATTTGAAATACAGTAAAGTGAAGCAAAATAGATAAGATACACACACCAATCATTATTTCAATTAATGTGATCCCAGAATGTTGGTGAAGGGGCATTAACTGCTTCATCCTTGAAGTCCGTAGTAATCCAATATCTCTAAATTCTAGATGCTAATCCTAGATTAGCAAACATAGATGTAATTATTGGCAGTTAGATGTGGTATCTCCAAGATACATTGCTGTGCCAGATTGGGAGACGTTTAAAGCTTTGTTGCTCTCACCTGATTTACTGGGGCAAAAAACAAAATCACCAGGGTTTGTTGTTACTCTACCGCTGGTATTAAAACGTAAGCTATTGCTGCCTGAAAATTTCAGCTGATTATTAAGTGGTACTTTATCCATAACTCTCAGTATTGAGTCAGAGCCAGCGTCATAGCCTTGATCTTGATTAGCATCTACAAATACAATAATAGCGTTTTTATCAGCCCAGTCATTTGAGCATTCAATGGTTGTCGCTTTTGCGATTACACTACTTTCTAACACTGGGCAGAGAATAACAATTTCATCAGTACTACTTGCCTTAGCTCGAGCAAAACTAATATTGCGCTTTAAATCTAAAAGAAAATTTTCGGCACGATCTTTATTAAGCATATCACTGCTATTCCAAAATGCGATCGCAGCAAGAATCCCTACAATTGCAACTGTGACCATTAATTCTAGTAGTGTGAAACCACGTTGTTTATTTTTCATATACACCTCTGCTACTAAGTAGGTACTTACTGTGGAGTTATTTAAACTCATTATTAATTATATACCCAAACCGCCTCAAGATGCAGGGTTCAGCGTTTCACAGGGGCTTAATATCAAGCGTTACTTGTAAGAATGTCCCTTTTAAGAAGTAACAACGCAGAGAGTAACTCCCGGTGAATCGCCCAATGGGTTGGTTTAAAAGCGATTTATACTGTGTTATTTATTTTAGCAAGGGAATAACTATTCTCTGCAATCAATGCCTTGCCTAAATCGCTTTTAACTCCAACGACGCTCACACCTTGAGGTAGTTTGGGTATGGCTGTAATCTGTTGCTCAATCATACCACTGCTGGCGATTAAATCATCGTAATTCAATTGCTTTGTTTGCTATGGGATGCAGGATTGTCTAAAATCGATGCAAATGGGAATTATGAGTAGCAACAAACAATGAAAAAAATTGAAGCAATAATTAAGCCTTTTAAACTTGATGATGTACGAGAAGCATTATCAGAAGTTGGTATTACAGGCATGACAGTAAGCGAAGTTAAAGGCTTCGGTCGTCAAAAGGGGCACACTGAATTGTATCGTGGTGCTGAGTACATGGTTGATTTTCTACCTAAAGTAAAATTAGACATTGTACTAACGGATGAAGATGTAGACCGTGCTATTGAAGTTATTGTCAAAACAGCGCAAACGGGCAAGATTGGTGACGGTAAGATTTTTGTAACTGACGTTGAACGTGTTGTTCGTATCCGTACAGCGGAAGAAGATGAAGAAGCAATTTAGACGTTATACCAATTGTATTAAGTTAATGGTCATTTATAGCGAAAGATAAATACAGTGATAACAAGGCAGAAACTTTGACATGGTGTTGTTCTCGGCAATTGCTCCTGCATTGCTCTAGCTCCTGCATCCATGCAGTCGTACATGAAAAATGACTAACGCAGTTAGCGCTTTATTTAGTCCGCTAGAATGGTTAAAAATTTAAGTCGATTGGTATTACTCATCCATTAAAAAAGGCGCTACTTGTATCAAGTAGCGCCTTTTTTGTATTTATTACAAACACGTTAGAGTGTGTTTGGAAATAATCTACTTATTTTTATTTAGTTCGCGAGTCATTCTTGCATGCTTACTTAACTCTGGTAAACCAAGCTTTTCATAGCTTTTTTCCATCATCTCCAGAGCTTCATCTAGATAGCTACTTTGTGAATAATGTTCAACAACATATTTACCACGGTTAGCTGCAGCTAGATATGCTTCTCGTTCGTAATAATAATCGGCTACTTTAAGTTCATAGCGTGCCATTTTATTTAGCAACCATACTAAGCGGCGTTTTGCCTCAGGTGCATAACCGCTATCAGGAAAGCGATTAACTAAAGTTGATAAATCAGTAAATGCAACACGAGTTCGGTTTGCATCACGGTCAGCTCTGTCAACACCAAAATATTCTTGGAAAGCATTTTCATCCGCTTTAATATTTACCAAGCCACGCATATAGTACATGTAGTCTAAATCTTTGTGGTTTGGGTTAAGGCGAATGAAACGGTCTATTG
Organism: Pseudoalteromonas neustonica; assembly: GCF_001653135.1. Taxonomy (GTDB): domain Bacteria; phylum Pseudomonadota; class Gammaproteobacteria; order Enterobacterales; family Alteromonadaceae; genus Pseudoalteromonas; species Pseudoalteromonas neustonica. Next base: position 63,057 of record NZ_BDDS01000006.1, on the reverse strand, counting down.
TTGCTAATGCCTGCTCAGTATTTCCAGCTTGATAATGAGCAAACACCAAATCTAATTGCACCTGTTTTGACATTGGGCCAAACGGGTAGCGTGAATCTATAGCACTTAAAAGTTCAATTGCACGTGCGTATAAGCCTGAATCGAGAGTTTGTTTCGCATCTTCATAAAGTGCTTGTGCAGATTTATTTGGTACGCGTTGGATATCTTCTTCATCTGGTGCTGACGAACAAGCCCCTAAACCAAGCAATGAAACTGTAAAAACAATGGCGAATGCACGTTTCCCTATTCTATTTATCATTTTATTTGTTACCTTCGATGTCTTCGGCTAGGCCAAGTGGGTAAAACCGAGTAAACTATACTTATTATATAATGCTTTTATTAAAAGCGATTCTAACCCAGTCGAGCGCAGCTTGCACTGGTAAATTGGGTAAAGTTACTAATGACAGAGCAAATTTCTCTTCAAGCCGATGTACCAACTGAGTTAGGCGGTAAACGTCTAGACCAAGTATTAGCACAATTGTTCCCTGATTATTCACGTTCACGTATAAAAACGTGGATCTTGGATGATAAAATCACCGTTGATGGTGAAATTTTCAACACTCCACGCGAAAAACTCTTTGGCGGAGAAGTCGTTAATGTTGAAACGAGTATTGAAGCACCACGTGAATACCTCGCACAAGATATCAAATTAAACATCGTTTATGAAGATGATGATATTTTAGTTATCAATAAACCTATGGGTTTAGTTGTGCACCCTGGAGCTGGTAATCCTGATGGCACTGTGCTTAATGCATTATTGCATCATCATCCTGATATTATTAACGTTCCACGTGCAGGTATTGTTCACCGTCTAGATAAAGATACGACCGGTTTAATGGTGGTAGCTAAAACTATTCAGGCGCAAACACATTTAGTTAAAGCCTTGCAAAAGCGCGAGAATTTCACGCGTGAATACGAAGCAATTTGTAATGGTACGATGACAGCAGGTGGCATGGTTGAAAAACCAATTGCTCGTCACCCTACACAGCGTACACACATGGCTGTTCATGAGCAGGGTAAACCTGCAATTACGCATTTTCGCGTTGCTGAAAAGTTTCGTGCGCACACGCGATTACGTCTGCGTTTAGAAACAGGACGAACTCACCAAATTCGTGTTCATATGGCATTTATTAATCACCCATTAATAGGCGACAAAGCATATGGCGGCCGTCCACGTCCACCAAAAGGAGCAACACCTGAGTTATTCCAAATGCTACGTGAGTTTAATCGTCAAGCTTTGCATGCTGTTAAGTTAAGTATTGCTCATCCAATTACTGGTGAGATGATGACATGGCAGGCACCTATTCCTGATGACATGGTTGCGATGACACACGTGCTACGTGAAGATACGAAAGCAAACCCAAATATTGATTATTAAGCTTAGTTAATGCTTTCACCCAATTGGTCAGCACCAACAAATGTTGGTGCATTAAGTACAACTCGTGACGGGGGGCTATCGCGTGCCCCTTTTTCAAGTTTAAACTTAGGGCTTCATGTGGGTGATGATCGGCAAGTGGTATTAGCAAATCGCCATTTATTAGATCAGCTATTGCCAAATCCGCCGATTTGGTTAAATCAAGTACATAGCGCTGAAGTTGTCGTCGTTGATAAACATTTTGATCCATTAACAGTACGAGATGCAGATGCACTTTATACATCTTTGCAGAATCAGCCTTTAGCAATTATGACGGCAGATTGTCTCCCTATATTGTTGACGTCATCGTGTGGTAGTGAAGTTGCCGCAATACATGGTGGCTGGCGTGGTTTAAATGCAGGTATTATGGCGAATACGATTGCTCAATTCTCGGCATCAAAAAATAACATCATTGCATGGTTAGGGCCTGCAATTGGTGCATTAAAGTTTGAAGTAGGCAGTGAAGTAAGAGCTGCATTTTGTGAGCAATCAGATGCCTATGAATACGCATTTAAAGAAACCAATAATGGCAAATATTTAGCTGATATTTACGCTATTGCCCGTATTCAATTAATACAGTTAGGTGTAAATACTATCAGTGGTGGCGAATATTGCACCGTAAGCCAGCCCGAATCATTTTTTTCATATCGCCGTGATAGGCAGACAGGACGAATGGCAAGCTTGATCTGGCGCAAATAACCTCTAACTACACTCATATTCATGATTATATTTTTTGCTAAACCTTGAACAAACCACTCAACATACCCATTAATTAAACAATTAGTTTTTTTATAGGTTATCTCATTATGCGTTTAGATCGATTTACCAGTAAATTTCAATCTGCGCTCTCAGATGCTCAGTCTCTTGCTCTAGGTCGCGATCATCAATTTATTGAACCTGTGCACTTAATGTACTCATTGCTTCAGCAAAGCGGTTCAAGTGTGCGTGCATTACTCGCTCAAGCGAGTGTGAGTGCCGATGAGCTCAATACTAAATTATCCCAAGAGATAGAAAAACTCTTTAAAGTGGAAGGTGTTGGTGGTGACGTACAGTTATCGAATAACATGGTTTCATTGATTAACTTATGTGATAAATATGCACAAAAACGTAAAGACAAATATATCTCGAGCGAATTATTTGTATTAGCTGCCTGTGAAGATAAAGGACCGTTAGGTGATATTTTCCGTGCCTTGAATATGACCGCGACAAAAATTGAAGCGGCAATTAAAGCGATTCGAGGTGGCCAAAAAGTGGATGATCCAAATGCTGAAGAAACACGCCAAGCATTGAAAAAATTCACCATAGATTTAACCGAACGCGCTGAGCAAGGTAAATTAGACCCTGTTATAGGTCGTGACGATGAAATTCGTCGTACAATTCAAGTACTACAACGACGCACTAAGAATAACCCCGTTCTAATTGGTGAGCCAGGCGTCGGTAAAACGGCGATTGCCGAAGGACTAGCGCAGCGTATCATTAATGGTGAAGTGCCCGAAGGGTTAAAAAACAAACGTGTGTTGTCACTTGATTTAGGGGCGCTGGTGGCTGGTGCCAAGTATAGAGGTGAGTTTGAAGAACGATTAAAATCAGTTCTTAATGAATTGGCTAAAGAAGAAGGCCAAGTGATTTTATTTATAGATGAAATTCATACTATGGTGGGCGCAGGAAAGAGCGATGGTGCAATGGATGCAGGGAACATGTTAAAACCTGCTTTAGCACGAGGTGAATTACATTGCGTAGGTGCAACAACGCTTGATGAATACCGTAAGTACATTGAAAAAGATGCAGCTTTAGAGCGTCGTTTTCAAAAAGTCTTAGTTGAAGAGCCTTCAGTCGAAGACACAATAGCGATTTTACGTGGATTAAAAGAGCGTTATGAGCTTCATCACTGCGTTGATATTACCGATCCGGCCATTGTTGCTGCTGCACATTTGTCGCACCGCTATATTAGTGATCGCCAACTACCAGATAAAGCTATTGATTTAATTGACGAAGCAGGTTCGTCTATTCGTCTACAGATTGATTCAAAGCCAGAGTCTTTAGATAAGTTGGAGCGTCGTATTATTCAACTTAAATTAGAAGACAATGCGTTAGCGAAAGAAAAAGATGACGCAAGCCAAAAGCGTCGAAGTGAAATGCAGGAATTGATCACAGACCTTGAAGCCCAATACCGTGAGCTTGATGAAGTGTGGAATGCCGAAAAAGCATCACTTCAAGGCACCCAAGTTATAAAAGCAGAACTAGAACAAGCTCGTTTAGATTTAGATGTTGCCCGCAGAGCAACTGATTTACAACGTATGTCTGAACTCCAGTATGGTCGCATCCCTGATTTAGAGCGAAAACTTGATTTAGCGTCGCAAGCTGAAATGCAAGATATGAGTTTACTCAAAAATCAGGTTGGCGAAGATGAGATTGCTGAAATTTTATCGCGTTGGACGGGGATCCCGGTCTCAAAAATGCTTCAAGGTGAGCGAGAAAAGTTACTGCAAATGGAAGATCATCTGCATGCAAAAGTAATCGGGCAGGACGAAGCCGTTATTGCCGTATCTAATGCGATTAGGCGCTCACGCGCAGGGCTTGCTGATCCAAATAGACCAATTGGTTCATTCTTATTTTTAGGGCCAACCGGAGTCGGTAAAACCGAACTGACAAAAGCGTTAGCAACATATATGTTTGACACTGAGAGCGCAATGGTGCGTATTGATATGTCAGAGTTTATGGAAAAACACTCAGTAGCACGTTTAGTTGGCGCGCCTCCTGGTTATGTAGGTTATGAAGAAGGTGGCTACTTGACCGAAGCTGTACGACGCCGTCCATATTCAGTCATTTTGCTTGATGAAATTGAAAAAGCGCACCCTGACGTATTCAATATTTTACTACAAGTATTGGATGATGGTCGCTTAACGGATGGGCAAGGTCGAACCGTTGATTTTAAAAATACGGTGATTATCATGACTTCTAACTTAGGCTCCGATATCATCCAAGAGCAAACAGGTAGTAATGATTACAGTGCCTTGAAAGAAAAAGTAATGGGTGTACTCGTTAATGAATTTAGACCTGAGTTCATAAACCGTATTGATGAAACTGTCGTATTTCATCCCCTAGCGAATGAGCACATCAAAGAGATTGCAGATATTCAACTGAGCAAATTACGCGAGCGACTTACAGCAATGGGGTATTTGTTAAACATTAGTGATGCTGCACTTGAACGAATTGCTGCTAGCGGTTTTGACCCAGTTTATGGTGCAAGACCGCTTAAACGAGCAATCCAGCACACAATTGAAAACCCACTGTCTCAGAAGCTACTCGCTGGTGAATATCAAAGTGGAGACATGATAGTGATAGACGCTGATGAAAATGGTTTAGTATTCACAACACGCTAAATAAGTAATAAAGTTATGACCAGCGCATGTGCTGGTCATAACTTTTTGTTGTTCTATTTTTATTTAGCTCGCTAGGTTACAAACCTCGCGCCGCGATTAAATCGCCCCAAGATTGAACAAATTTCAATCCACAAAAAGGTCAACACGCCCTAATGTAAAGTTAAAAATAAAGCTCTAAAATCAGGCTTTAACATCCCAATAAACTATAATTTAAACTTTAAAAGTAAGCAAAATATCATTCACTTTACGTGAACCTTCAACTAGCTGAGCCGCATCTTTAGCTACATTAAAGCTTAAAGCGAGGTTTTCATCACTAAATCCTTTAATTTGTTTTACGTTCTCACCAATATCACCACTGACCGCTTGTTGCTGCTGTGCTGCGGCTGATATTTGTGTGGCTAATTGTGATATTTCGCTTATCTGAGCAAAAATGCTATCAAGCTCTATTTGCGTATGGCCAGTTGTATTTACACAGTCATCGGCCTGGGATTTTGTATTTTTCATCACTGTTGACCAACTAAACAAAGTGTCTTGAATTTCTTTAATTGAGCTGTGAATTTGCGATGTTGCACGTTGGGTACGTGAAGAAAGTGCACGCACTTCATCAGCTACTACAGCAAAGCCGCGGCCATGTTCACCTGCGCGTGCAGCTTCAATTGCAGCATTTAAAGCCAATAAATTGGTTTGTTCAGCAATGCCTTCAATCTCAGTCATTACTTGACCAATTTTATCAGCCTCTGTTGCTAATGCATTTGCAGTGCTAGCCGCTTGCTCTACTTGAGATGCAAGTTCTGACACCATTGAGCTGTTATCAGCAATGTGAACTTTAATATCAGAGCAGCTTTGGTAGGTTACATTAACTTGTTCAGCGGTATTTTGAGTGCTTGTGGAGATCTCTCCAATTGTTGTGCTCATTTGCGACATTGCCGTCGCTATTTGGCTTAGACGTTGACCTTGCGCCGAAATACCTTGCTCTGTAAGTGACGACTGGTTATCTAAATTAGACGCTATACCGTTAAATGTTATGGTGGCATCTTTTATTCTGCCAAGCACTGTGCGTAGTTTTGCGTTGAGCATCTCACGATTGTATTCGCTAATACTAAATGGGTGAGTGCCTACGTAAATATAGCGTGAGACAGAATCAAACTCAGCCTTTTGCTGCTTTAATAAATTGGGAGTTACAATCAGTTCGTCATAATTGAGGAAAACAATAGCGCTACAAAATAACACTGCAACAAGGGCTGCAGTAACAGATATAGTCACAGCTAACAGAGTTAAACCCAGTAACGTGATGATCAACGCACATGTTTGCCTTACACTAACTAATTCACGGTATGAAGTGAGTGACTTTCCAGCATTTATTTTTTTATAAAATTCAGTGGCGCGCTGTTTTAATTGTTGTGTCGGCTTGCTGCGGACAGATTGATAGCCAACTAATTGACCGTGTTCAAAAATAGGGGTAACAAAAGCGTCAACCCAATAATAACGACCGTCTTTACAGAGGTTTTTAACCATTCCACGCCATGAGTGGCCTGCTTTTAGCTTTTCCCACATTTCTTTAAATGCAGCTTTGGGCATGTCAGGGTGGCGAACAATGTTATGGTTTTTACCCATCAACTCTTCTAATGTGTAGCCTGCTATTGCGCAAAAAGCGTCATTAGCATAAGTGATCACACCACGTAAATCTGTTGTAGAGACCAATTCTTGGTGCTGTGAAAAAGTAACCTCTTCATTCTTTATTTGCTGACCCCGACGCATGGGTAGTCCTTAAACATACTTTATTATTAAACTCGATTATAAAGTTCATCCTAAATTAATGAAAGGTAAAATACCTCAAGTGGGTACGCATAGATTGCTAATTACACTTTTGATGATCTAAAACAAATAAAAGGTCAATTAACCATATTTACTTTGCAGTTATTTGAATGGTTAGCTCGACTGGGCGGGTCTATGTATTTTGAATAAACCACATCATGATATATGTCATGACAGTGGTGCGTTTAAAGCAATTGTATATTGACACTTTCAATGGCAAGATTAGTCTATAATGCATTGGCAAATTTGTACGCCTTGCTGTAATTCGCGCGGTAGTTTGTGTGGCAAATAATTAGAATAAGTGTGATCCCTATTATTTAGCCTTGAGTATTATCAATTCGCCCCCATTGACTTAAGATTAAGCCACGTGGCTCGAGGAAGCATTTTTGACTACACATGATCTAAATAAAACGCTAGCAGCGTTATCTCCAGAACAACATCAATACGCAATTAAAGGTATTCAACGTGGCATAGAAAGAGAAGCATTGAGGATTCAGCCTAATGGTGTTATATCACAGCAAAGACATCCTAAAGGGGTTGGTAGTGCGTTAACAAATGGGCATATCACCACTGATTTCTCTGAATCGTTATTAGAGTTTATTACACCGGTTAGTGAATCTGCCGAAGAAACGTTAAGTCAGTTGCAAGATTTGCAAAAGTTTACCTTAGCGCAGATGGGGGATGAGTTATTATGGCCTATCAGTATGCCGTGTTTCATTGAGCACCAAGACGACATAGTGTTAGCTCAATTTGGCGATTCCAATATTGGCCGAATGAAAACACTCTACCGCCAAGGATTGAAAAACCGTTACGGCAGCATGATGCAAGCTATTGCTGGCGTGCACTTTAATATTTCATTCCCTGAAACGTTTTGGCAAAGTTTGCAGACAATAAAAGGCGACAAGGGACCGTTAACTGATTTTATCTCAGCAGGTTACCTCAGCTTGATCCGTAACTTTAAACGAGAGCTTTGGTTAATAAGCTATTTATTTGGTGCGTCACCCGCTTTATGTAATTCGTTTTTACAAGGTCGTAAGACGGATTTACCATTTAAAAAATTAGGCAAAGGTACACTATACCTTGAAACAGGCACGGCGCTTCGATTAGGTAACTTAGGTTATACAAATAGTGCGCAGTCATCATTAAAGGTTATGTATAACTCATTAGATGAGTATGTCGCCGGCTTAAAGCGTGCGATTAATACGCCATCAGATATTTACAGTGGCATTGGCGATTACAATAATGATCAACCAAAACAGCTTAATAAAAATATCTTACAAATAGAAAATGAATTTTATTCTCCAATCCGGCCTAAGCGCAATGCAAAAAGTGGTGAAACACCAACGGATGCATTATTACGTGGTGGTATTGAATACATAGAAATTCGTGCATTAGATGTGAACCCGTTTAGCGAAACAGGCATTAATATTGAACAAATTCGCTTTCTCGATGTATTTTTAACATATTGCTTGTTAAAAGATTCACCGGACATGGATTGGGACTCGCAACAGCGCAGCACTGAGAATCTAGATACCGTTGTTAATAATGGGCGTGCTAGTCATGTTGAGCTCAATAAATCAGGCGCACCAAGTAATTTAGTCGACTGGGGACAAGAGGTGTTTGCTCAGCTTCGCTCTGTGGCTCATTACATGGATAATGCTTATGGTGTCCAATACTACAGTGAAACGGTTGCACGCTTATCTTCGTGGATCACAGATCCTACACTTACTTATTCAGGTCGCTATGTGGCGCAATTGAAAGAGTCAGGTCTTGATAACGGACACTTTGCTTTAGCATTAGCTAAAAATTACAAGCATAGCCATCAAGCAACGCCATACAACGTTTATTCTGATAGCTATTTGCAACAACAAGCACAGCGTTCAATACAGGACGAGCTTGCTGTAGTTGCTGCTGATAGCGTATCTTTTAAAGTGTTTTTAGATGAGTATTTTAAAGATAAATAACAGACAAAAAAAACGCAGCCCATATGGGCTGCGTAAAAATTCTTCAGGGATGAAACAATGCTAAACTGCGCATTCATAAACTAAGACCGATGTTTTTATTAAAAGTTCAGCGAGAATCAAAATAAATGAAAAAAAATTTAATAATTCTATCGCTGGGAGTGATTTTAACCGGCTGCGCGACCGCTCCGCCAAAGCAACCTAATGATATCTGTAAGATTTTTGAAGAAAAATCAAGTTGGTATTATGATGCCAAAAATGCCCAAGAAAAGTGGGGCTCACCAAAGCATGTGCTAATGAGTATGATGTATCAAGAAAGTTCATTTAAGCATGATGCAGCACCTCCAATGGAATATTTTTTATGGGTTATTCCCACCGGGCGTGCAAGTTCTGCTTATGGCTACTCCCAAGCTAAAACACCAACATGGTCTGATTATATTCGCGAAACAGGTAACAGCGGGGCTGATCGTGATGATTTTGATGATGCTATCGACTTCATGGGTTGGTTTGTTTATAAAACGCATAAAGTGAATGGCATATCAAAATGGGATGCTTACGCACAATATTTAAATTACCACGAAGGCTGGGGTGGCTATAAACGTGGCACCTACAAAAAGAAAAAGTGGCTAATGGGTGTCGCAAATAAAGTAAAAAATAGGGCAAGCCGTTATGGTGCTCAACTTAAAAAATGTGAAGATAGTTTAGACAAAGGTTGGTTAGATCGTTTATTTGGCTAATTTAAAACTAACAAGCCCGCACTGCGGGCTTGTTAGTTTTAAGGGGGAAGGCTATTTACTTCCCTGGAAATTGATGGATATGTACATCTCTTTGTGGGAATGGAATGGTGATGTTCTCTTTATCGAAAGCGATCTTAACGCGCTCGTATAAACCAAAATATACCGGCCAATAATTTTCAGAGTCAACCCATGCCCAAACGAGCATGCCAATATGGCTATCACCATGTTGGCTAACATGCACAATAGGTTTCTTCGCTTCATCACCTTTAAGCACTAACTCATACTCATTTAGGACAGCCATTAACACCTCGCGAGCCCTTAGTACATTATCTTGGTAGCTAATGCCGAATTCGATATCAACACGGCGAGTTGGCTCTGCAAATTTATTTTTAACACAGCCATTTGAAAGTGCGCCGTTAGGGATAATAATCTTTTCATTGTCGTAGGTAAGTAAGATAGTAACAAAAATTTGAATTTCAACGACTTTACCCATATGCCCTTGTGCTTCAATGACATCACCAATTTTAAATGGTTTAAAGAACAAGATAAGTACACCACCAGCAAAGTTAGCTAAACTGCCTTGTAAAGCCATACCTACAGCCAAACCTGCAGCGCCGAGCATCGCGATGAATGAGGTGGTTTCGATCCCAATCATCGAGGCAACAGAAATGAGTAATAGGACTTTTAATATCACTGAAATAAACGAGACTAAAAAGTGAGTTAAACCGGCTTCAAATTTCACTTTAGCCATTGATTTTTCGGTCATATTTGCAATTCGGCCAATAAACCACCAGCCCACAACTAATACAAATATTGCGAGTAAGAATTTAGGGCCATACAACATAAGCATTTCGATAGCTTTGGTGTATATAGTCTCTACTGAAATATCATCCATTAAAGTTCTCCGTAAGATAAAGAATTATAATAGCTTAATATATATCACTGGGTTGAGAATCTATGTCGGAAAATTCAGAAATAAGAAAGAGAGATAGAGTAACTTACTGGTTACTCTATCATTTGGGGTTAGGATTTGCGTAAAGCGGCTTGAACTCGAACAAGTTTAATCATGTTCTCTTTCACCTCAATTACCTCGATAGGGTAGCCTGCAATGCGTAAACTTAAATTTGCATTTGGAATATCTTCAAGGTACTCAACAATTAATCCACTTAGCGTTTTTGGGCCATCAAGCGGAAATTCCCAATCCATTTCTTTGTTTAGATCACGTACGTTAGCACCGCCATCCACTAAAAATGAACCATCCTCTTGTGATACAACTTCTTCACTTGGAGTACGTGTTTGAGTAGTCGTAAAGTCGCCAACCACTTCTTCAAGAATATCTTCAAGGGTTACTAAGCCTTGAATATCGCCGTATTCATCGACGACCAAACCAATGCGTTCTTTTGATTGCTGAAATTTAAACAGCTGTGTATTAAGCGATGTGCCTTCAGGGATAAAGTAAATTTCACGAACTGCGCGAAGTAGTGATGGCTTATCAAATTGCTCTTTCGTTAATAAGCGCAGCGCATCACGTGAGTGGATAAAACCTACCGCATCATCAATTTGGTCACGGTATAAAAGTACGCGTGTATGTTGTGCGTGGGTAAGCTGTTTACTAATAAGTTTCCAGTCATCATTGATATCAATGGCCACGATCTCGTTACGGGGTATCATAATATCTTCAACAGTGACTTGCTCTAAATCTAAAATAGAGGTCAACATGCTTTGGTGACGAGCGGGGATCAGCGCACCAGATTCATTCAGCACTGTTTTTAATTCTTCCTTACTCATACTGTGCTCATCTATTTGTGCCGCACTAATACCAAATAAGCGTAATATACCATTGGTCATCCAGTTAACAACGACGACAAATGGAAAGAGAATCTTTAGCAAACCTTTGAGTATTACCGAGCTTGGAAAGGCAACTTTTTCAGGATAAAGCGCAGCAAGCGTTTTAGGTGTTACTTCTGCAAAAATAAGGACGACTAACGTAAGTGCGCCAGTGGCAATAGCGATACCTAAATCACCATATAAACGGATACCAATTATAGTTGCAACCTGTGCGGCAGCAATGTTTACCAGATTATTACCAATTAGGATCAGGCCAATAAGTCTATCAGGACGGCTCAAGAGTTTGTTGACACGCTTTGCTGCGCGGTGGTTTTCTTTGGCAAGGTGGCGTAAGCGGATTCTGTTAATTGACATAATGCCCGTTTCAGAACCAGAAAAATATGCAGAACAAAGTATGAGTATTCCAAGTATTATAAACAAAACACTTGTAGAGATGTCGTCCAAAGAAGGATCCTTTTTTATTTAATCAAGGTATATTAAGCGGTAGAGAGCACGCTGAGTCAAGTTAAAACTTATTAAGGATAACTTCTTGCACAAAGCGGCTACCAAAATAAGCTAATGTCAGTACAAATGCAGCACTCATTATAGCAAGTACAACAGGTTTTCCGCGCCAGCCAAATCTTAAGTGACCAAGTGTAACCGTGGCAAAAATAGCCCATGCACATAAAGATAAAATGGTTTTATGTATAAACTCTTTAGCAAACATACCTTCGAGGAAAACCAACCCTGATAGCAAAGCCAAAGTAAGAAGTGCTGTTCCTAATGTCAATAAATGATAAAGCTGGCGTTCAACCACCATTAATGGAGGAAGATGACTACGCACGATCGCTAAATCTTTGCGCTTTAACCGCTTATCAATAAAATAAAATTGCACACCATATAACGTAGCAATAATAAGTACACAATAAGCGAGTAAAGAGAGTGATATATGAGTAACAAGGCCGATTTGTATATCAATACTTTGCAATAGAATATGATGAGGAATAAATAAACTAGCAATTGTTAGTAAAGCCGCAAAACCATACACCACAGGCAATAGTAATGTTGCAGGGAACTTTAATGAAACCGTGGTGACAGACACCACGATCACCCAGCAAGTTAAGAGTGCGACATTCACGATACTCAAATCTTGTCCATCAGAACGAAAGACCGAATTTACCAGCAATAGCATGTGCGCTAAGATAGCGATAGTGCTTAGTATCACCGTGAGCTTTTGGCTCGGACCTTGTTGGTGAAATAATCGAGATAGGACATGTGATGTCGCTAAAACGTAAAATAAACTGGCAATAATAGTTAAACTAATAATCAGCATAGTACTTGGGCCACTCAATTTGAGTCAAATATCCTTGTTAGAGTAAGTCCATTGTATTTTATAGCAAGACAAATGCCTAGGCTTTGTAAAAAGAAACTCAAACAGCCTACTTGAGTACTATATTGTGCACCTTAATTTACGGTATACTGTTTTTAATTAAAATTTTAATATTACTGACTAAGTTAAATTAACGCATATAAAGAGCAAACTATTAATTTGCTCACGGTGTGAAATTGAGCTGTCGGTATATCACGTTTGATCGGAACCTTTACATGTTTGAGAACCTCCAAGAACGATTAGGTAAAACCTTAAAGAATATCAGCGGCCGCGGTCGCCTAACTGAAGACAACATAAAAGATACGCTACGCGAAGTTCGTATGGCTTTTTTAGAAGCTGACGTTGCTTTACCCGTTGTTCGCGAGTTCGTTAAACAAGTTAAAGAACGTGCGGTAGGCGTTGAAGTAACTAAAAGTTTAAGCCCAGGGCAAGTTTTTATTAAAATAGTTCGTGAAGAGCTAGAAAAAGCCATGGGTGAAGCAAACGAAGAGCTAAGCTTAAACGCACAACCGCCAGCTGTTGTCATGATGGCGGGTTTACAAGGTGCGGGTAAAACCACCAGTGTTGCCAAGCTTGCGAAATTTTTAAGAGAACGTAAAAAGAAATCAGTGTTAGTGGTCAGTGCCGATGTATATCGTCCTGCCGCAATTAAACAGCTAGAAACGCTTGCTGCAGAAGTTGAAGTTGAATTTTTCCCAAGTGATATATCACAAAAGCCAGTTGATATTGCAACGGCCGCTATAACACACGCAAAAAAGAAGTTTATTGATGTTGTATTAGTCGATACCGCAGGCCGATTACATGTCGATAATGACATGATGGATGAGATAAAAGCGCTGCACAAAGCAATCAACCCAATCGAAACCTTATTTGTCGTTGATGCTATGACAGGTCAAGATGCGGCAAACACAGCTAAAGCATTTGACGAAGCATTGCCGCTTACTGGTGTTATATTAACAAAAACCGATGGTGATGCTCGCGGTGGTGCGGCGTTGTCTATTCGCCATATCACCGGTAAGCCGATTAAATTTATGGGGGTGGGTGAACGTACTGATGCACTCGAACCTTTTCATCCTGACCGCATAGCATCCCGTATTTTAGGGATGGGTGATGTACTTTCATTGATCGAAGAAGTCGAGATGAAAGTCGATAAAGAGCAAGCTGCAAAAGTAGCTGAAAAAGTATTTAAAGGCGATGGTTTTACCCTGGATGATTTTGCTGAGCAACTAAAGCAAATGAAAAATATGGGTGGCATGATGTCGATGCTTGATAAGTTACCAGGTATGTCAAACTTACCCGATGCAGTGAAAGGTCAAATGGGTGATAAAACCTTTATTCAAATGGAAGCGATTATCAGCTCAATGACTAAAAAAGAGCGTGCCCGTCCTGAAATCATTAAAGGTTCGCGTAAAAAGCGTATAGCAGCGGGTTCTGGTACCCAAGTGCAAGAGATAAATAAGTTGCTAAAACAGTTTACGCAAATGCAAAAAATGATGAAAAAAATGAAAGGTAAGGGCGGAATGCAAAAAATGATGCGCGGTATGAAAGGCATGTTACCCCCTGGAATGATGGGTGGTGGTGGGCCTAAGTTTTAATTACCAGCTAAGTTTTGTAGGTATTGTGTACAAATTAATTTAAAAAAGAGGCAAACAGCCTCTTTTTTTGTGGATAAATTATGCATTCAAAGACTTATATAGACTCAATTAACGCGGAGATCATAGTTTAATCAAGTTAACTCCTATTTTGAGTCACTTCTTACTTGCATTGTTGCTAAAAACTCGTACAATTCCCCAGCTCCCCATACTGGGGAGCAATTCTTATTAATGAAAACAGTCAATCTATTTAGAGGACGGTATGGTAACTATTCGTTTGCAACGTGGTGGCGCTAAAAAACGCCCTTTCTATCAAATTGTGGTTGCGGATAGCCGTTTCTCGCGTGACGGTCGCTTCATCGAGAAAGTAGGCTTTTTTAACCCAATTGCTAGTGGTCAAGAAGAAAAAGTACGTTTAGATTTATCTCGTGTTGAACACTGGGTAGGTCAGGGCGCATCTCTTTCAGATCGCGTAAGTAAGTTAGTAAAAGACGCTCGTAAAGCGGCTTAATAGGCGTAAGTGTAACCATGAGTCAAGAGAACACCTCATCAATAATTGTCGTAGGAAAGCTCGGTGCCCCATATGGTATAAAGGGCTGGCTTAAGGTACATTCATTTACTGATGATCCCCAAGGGATCTTCGAATTCAGCCCGTGGTTGATAGGGCAGCAAGGTAAATGGCAGACCTTAGAAGTGGTCGACTGGCGTCGCCACAACAAAGGCTTTATCGCTAAATTTGCGCAAGTAAACGACCGAGACGAAGCAATGGCTTATACCCATGCAGAAATCTCAATGGATGCAGCGCAATTACCAGAACTTCCGCAAGGCGAGTTCTATTGGCGAGATCTCATTGGCATGTCGGTTATAACTGATAAAGGTTATAACTTAGGCATCGTTGATGACCTGATGGAGACAGGCTCAAATGACGTATTGGTTGTTAAAGCAAACAATAAAGATGCATTTGGTCAAGCTGAACGTTTAATTCCATTTTTAACTGATACAGTTATTAAAGAGATTAAACACGATGCTAAAGAAATTACCGTAGACTGGGATCCTGGCTTTTAATGAGTCAAACTAGTTCGTTGTGGGTAGGGGTTATCAGCCTTTTCCCGGACATGTTTGATGCCATTACAACGCAAGGTGTAACTGGTCGCGCAGTAAAAAATGGTCTGATCGACTTTAACTGCTGGAACCCACGTGACTATGCTATTGATAAGCATAGAACAGTGGATGATCGCCCTTACGGGGGCGGTCCAGGTATGTTGATGATGGTTGAGCCATTGAAACAAGCCATTCTTGACGCTAAAGCAGCGGCAGGTGATGGTGCAAAAGTAATTTATATGTCCCCGCAAGGGCGCAAATTAGATCAGCAAGGGGCAAGCGAACTCGCAAGCTCTAAAAAACTGATTTTAATTGCCGGTCGCTATGAAGGTATAGATGAGAGAATAATAGAGTCATATGTTGACGAAGAATGGTCAATTGGTGATTTTATTTTGAGTGGTGGTGAACTACCTGCTATGACATTAATTGACGCAGTAGCGCGATTAGTGCCAGGTGTTTTAGGGCATAACCAGTCAGCAGAGCAAGACTCATTTTCGAATGGCTTGCTAGATTGTCCTCATTATACTCGGCCAGAAACATTGGACGACAAACAGGTGCCTGCTGTATTACTCAGCGGAAACCACCAAGAGATAGCAAAATGGCGGCTAATGCAGTCATTAGGCAGAACTTGGCTACGACGTCCTGACTTGTTGCATAACCTAGCTCTGACTGAGGAGCAAGCGGTATTACTCGCAAAATTTCAGCAAGAGTACCAAAAAGCTTGTGGCTAGAAGACAGTTACACCTAGGAAAGTGAGAAACATAATGGCAAAAGTAAACCAAAATATTATTAAAGCGCTTGAAGATGAGCAGCTTAAAACAGACGTACCTGCATTTGGCCCTGGTGATACAGTGGTTGTACAGGTAAAAGTAAAAGAAGGTGCTAAAGAGCGTCTACAGGCCTTTGAAGGTGTTGTAATCGCTAAGCGTAATCGTGGTCTTCACTCAGCATTCACAGTTCGTAAAATCTCGAACGGTGAAGGTGTTGAGCGTGTATTCCAAACGCACAGCCCTCTTATCGATAGCGTAACAGTTAAGCGTCGCGGTGCAGTTCGCCGTGCGAAACTTTACTATCTACGTGAGCGTTCTGGTAAATCTGCACGTATTAGAGAAAAGCTTAACTAATACGCGCTGTTTATCAACGCAAAAAAACGGGTTGCAGCCTTCGGGTTGCAACCCGTTTTGGTTTTTTAGTGACAAAGAATAAGTTAGATATTATACCAATCGGCTTAAATATTTAACCATTCTAGCGGACTAAATAAAGCGCTAACTGCGTTAGTAATTTTTCATGTACGACTGCATGGATGCAGGAGCTAGAGCAATGCAGGAGCAATTGCCGAGAACAACACCATGTCAAAATTTCTGCCTTGTTATCACTGTACTTATCTTTCGCTATAAATGGTCATTAACTTAACACGATTGGTATTAGAGATCAGGCACTACCATTCTCATATCAGTCCAAAAATGTTTAATTATTTTATCGGTTGGGTAATGTAGAATTACTGATAATCCGCCAAATAAAGTTATAAGCCCTAAGGTGAACGCCTAAAGTCGATTAGCAAGCGGTGACGATAACTCCGGACAGCTTATAAATTACAACTCATAGCTCCCAACTCCCAACTCAAATCACATTCTTTTCTTTATTTAACCTTTTAACAGTTAACCGATCCTGTTAGTATTTATTGTATTGATTAGTTTACTTTTATGTAAATATAAATATACAAAATTACATTTTTGAGGTGTATAGAGCGTGGCGAATATTAAAGATTTAGACCAGTTAAGAATAGGTATTGATGAGTGCGATACACAGCTGGTTGCATTGCTTGCTCAGCGTAATAGTATTACCCAAAAAATTGGTGAAATTAAGCAGCAAACAGGTGCCCCTTTACATGCACCAGAGCGTGAAGCCTCTTTGTTAGCGGCCAGACGCCAAGAAGCAATAAAGCAAGGCGTTAATCCTGAGCTTGTTGAAGATATTCTTAGGCGTATGATGCGAGAAGCGTATCAGAACCAACAAGCTAAATTGGCATGTAGTGCCCCGCAGCTATCACCTATTGTTATTGTTGGTGGTCAAGGTGCAATGGGGCAGCTTTTTGCTCAGCAATTTATTCGCTCTGGTTATGAAGTCAGGATCCTTGATAAAGATCAGCAAACGAATGCACAAGAAATTTTAAAAGGCGCAAAACTGGTGATGATCAGTGTGCCTATAAACGCCTTAGAAACGATAGTTAGAGCATTACCACCACTTGATAATGATTGTTTATTGGTTGATATAACATCGGTTAAGCAAGCACCACTAAGTGTGTTAAAAGAGGTACATAGCGGGCCTGTAGTGGGTTTACATCCCATGTTTGGTCCTGATATTTCTCACTGGGTTAAGCAAACGGTGGTGGTCTGTGAAGGGCGTGAGCATCAAGTTGCGCA
Source organism: Pseudoalteromonas neustonica (assembly GCF_001653135.1). Taxonomy (GTDB): domain Bacteria; phylum Pseudomonadota; class Gammaproteobacteria; order Enterobacterales; family Alteromonadaceae; genus Pseudoalteromonas; species Pseudoalteromonas neustonica. The sequence goes on along the minus strand of NZ_BDDS01000006.1, from coordinate 45,375 downwards.
AGGATTATTATCTCAGCTGCAAGTGTGGGGCTGTCAGTTAGTTGAACTTGATGCTAAAAAACACGATGAAGCTATGCAAATTATTCAAGTTATGCGCCATTTAACCACCTTTGTTTACGGCCAGTTCTTAGCTAAGCAAGGCCATACACTTGAAGAATTGCGAAGTTGCTCGTCACCAATATACCAATTAGAGTTAATGATGGTAGGGCGCTTATTTGCACAATCACCAGAGCTTTATTCCGATATTATGTTAGCACAATTTGATAATGTAGCGCCGTTACTTGCACAGTATCAAGAGACATTTGCGAGTACGTTAAAAAAGCTCAAAGCGGGTGATAAAGTTGGGCTAATAGATTCATTTGCTGAAGCAAAAGAATATTTTTCAGATTCAACCGCGCACTTTTTAACCCAAAGTCGCAGTTTGCTCAATAAAGCTAATGACGCAAAAGTACTTGATTAATAAAACGTTTAAAAAAATACCAGTCAGTTAAACTGACTGGTATTATACCCAAGCCACCTCAAGAAGCAGCAACGATGAGAGTAAGTCCCTATGAAACGCCCAACGGGTTGGTTTTAAAGCGATTTAGACTGCGTTACTTTTATAAGGAATTGATTTTAATAGTAGAACCACTATTACTTGCAGTCAATGCCTTGCCTAAATCGCTTTTAATTCCAACTAAAACTCGCATCTTGAGGTGGTTTGGGTATTTTACATACGCTTATATTTTAAAATGTAGCAATTACTTTTACAGCATCGCTTACTTTCGCGCTGTCAATATAACCAATAGAATCGGCGTTACTTACTACAAAATCAATAACTGCTTGATCGGAATCTAGTTTCTCTGGCGGTGTGCCTTTACCAGTAAAAACAAGCTTAGACCAATAAGCATTTAGCTGACTACTTGATTTGCCAACAACCTTGTTATTAAACTCATCAACAACACTGTTACCGTTTTGATTTACGGGGTTAACCTTTACACCATCGGCAAATGATTTGCTTTTACCTAGGTAGATTTTTTTTATCTCATTTTTGTCTAATGAATTGCTATTACTTGGGTTTACTATAACTGCAACATCAGCAAATGCTACAAAAGAGCAGGTTGAAATTAGGCTCGCTAAAATTAGCTTTTTCATTTTTATCCCCTTAAAAAACTAAATCTACAGCAACGGCAATAACGTCCGTTTCAGTATCTGTAATGTCATTTTTAAAACGGCTAAAATCTACTTTTAGCGCCGCTGATGGGTGGAAATCATAACGAGTGCCTATCGTGTAAACAGTGCTTTGTGCTTTAGTGCCCAAAAGTGCTTGGTTGATAGCGCCATTAAGATCAGGGATTTGAGTTATTTTATCAAAATCAGCGGCGTCATGTTTATCGTCATTGTTCTCGTAGGTGAAATGCACAATAATTTCATCCATACGATAACCAACAGAAGCATAATATTGCGACTGTTTTGCTAATATACTGTTTTCAACTTCAAGTTGAGTATATTCAGCGTCAAATAGTATGTCGTTATAATCAATTGAAAAACCAACACCGATAAATGTTCCATCATCTTCAGAAATCGCAATATCATTTGCTTGTGTTACTAACCCGTTATCACGCAGTGTTTTCTCAAGGCCATTTAGAGCTTGGCCTGTAGGCTCTTGATCACTTAGGCCAATAGATGTTTCAGCAACAAGGTATGCTGCACGGGCACTGAACCAATCATATGATAAAGTCCAGTTAATGCCTGCTATATCATTTAGCTCAGCTTTATCGTTATAAGTAACAACTCCAATATTACCATCAAAGCTGCCATAAATAATTTGTAGAGTTGAGTCCCAGTCACCTAGCTGTGATGTGTGCAGCAGGCTAAGGCCTTCGTATGTTGAAAATGGAATATTGTAAACAGATTGAGGTGGTCTTACCCAGCGATATGCATAGCCAACATCTATAAAGTCAGAATAACGATAAAAAGGCACACGCATTTTACCTGCACTGAGTTGCAGCTCATCGGTAAATTCGTAAGTTAAGTAGGCCCATTCAAATTCCGCATTGAAGTCATTTTCACCACGGGCAACAATTTGTGCTGTTGCGCTCAATTTATCTTGTAAGTCAGCAGATAACTGTAATGCAAAGACACTCTCATTTTTGAATGAAATATCATTGTCATATTCATACAAGGTTGAATCGTTATCTAATGTTTTTCCGCCAACTATTGATGCAAAACCGTTTATGCGAACTTCAGCGTTTGCATAACTTGTTACGCACGCGCAGCAGATAGCGACAGCTAAGGATAGCTTTTTCATATGTGTGTCCTAGGTGTTTAGTATGTTGATTTCGACTACATTATAGAATGAAAGGGGTAAATTATCGAATGTTATGTTTTATTTTATCTTATGTATGTTGTTTTTGTTCTTGTAATGGGTAAATAATCTGTAATTTGTTTTTTTTAGGTTTTATAAATCCTATTTGCGAATGGTTTATTATCATAATTAATGAAATGTTTAACTAAAGTAATAAAAGTGACGACTTACATTAAATTTATACACAAATTCACAATACTGTCATATAATATCCTTCCAGAGGAAAGATGCTTATTTAAGCATCTTTTTTTGTGCCTGATATTTAAAACAGCGCAAACACACACACGGTATCCTTTGGAGAGAATTTTGAAATTACGTAACCTTTCACAGTTAAGCTTAGCAATAATTGCCACTTTTGCGACTACAACTTATGCTCAAGATGAAAAAACCACTGCAAAGCAGGATGCTTTTGAGAAAATCGAAATAACAGCACGTAAGCGCACCGAAAGTATTTTTGAATCCCCAACAGCGGTGACTTCAATCGGTGAAGATCTTATCGATAAAGCCAATATGAGTAATCTTGAAGACATAGGTAAATATGTACCTAACCTAAATATTACTCGTTATGGTGTGGGTAATGCAGCCCATGCATCTGTTTTTATTCGTGGCATAGGCTTACAAGATCACATCATCACCACAGATCCTGGTGTTGGTGTATACCTAGATGGCGTTTACCTAGGGCGTCAAATGGGTTCTAACTTGTCATTACCAAACGTTGAGCGTGTGGAGGTGTTACGTGGCCCTCAAGGGACTTTATATGGGCGTAATACATTAGGTGGCGCAGTAAATATCATTACAAAACAGCCCGGTGATGAAGGTATTTTAACAACGACAGCAAAAGTGGGCTCTCGTGGGCGCATCGCTGGCGATGTGTATTTTAATAATGCATTGACTGATGAGCTGAGTATGTCTGCCAGTGCATCTTACAAAAAACGTGATGGTGTAGGTAGAGCAATCAATTTAGCCAATCCTGAAAAAGAAATTGGCGAAGAACAAGAAACGAGCGGGCGCGTTGCACTAAAATGGCAAGCAAATAGTGATTTTTCAATGGTTTTCTCATTGGATGCTGTTGATAATGAATCGGGCCAATCACCTTACACAATCGAATTAACACAACCATTAGATGCAAGCGACCCTTTTAATGGCGACTTCCCACTATTAACAGCTGACATGCTACCTGCAAATCCAGATGATTTAGCATCAACTGTTGCAGGTATTGAATCAACGTCATATTCAGGTTGGGGTACATCGTTGAGTGCTGATTGGGCGATTAACGATATTTACTCGGCTAAGTTTATTTCAAGTTATCGTACGTCAGAATATGACGGCGGTTTGGATGATGATGCAACGGCGCTTAATTTATCAGAATTTCCAGAAGAGGGTGGCGCGGATCAATACTCGTTTGAAATTCAATTAAACGGTACATTTGCGGACATGGACTTTGTATCTGGCCTTTATTATTTCAACGAAGATGGCTTTACACGTTCAGGTCCTTTTGTATTTAGTCCTTGGAATACTCCGAATGGTTTATTAAATGATGGCGTATCAGCATCATTTGGAGACTACGGCTTCTTTGACGTAAACCAAGAAACCAACTCATATGCAGCGTATATAAATGCAAGCTATGACTTAACTGATGATTTAAGCATTGGTGGTGGTCTTCGTTATTCAAAAGATAAAAAAGCAGCGAATGCGGTATTCCCAAGTTTTTCTGAGCGTAAATACGTAACCGCTGATTTTGATGCAGTAACATGGGATGTAAACGCATCTTACCAACTTAGCAACAACATGAACGTATACGGTCAAATTCAAAAAGGTTATCAAACAGGGGGCTTTCCGCCTCGTCCATTTGGTGGGCCTGATCAATTCGTACCGTTTGATGAAACTAAAGCAATTAACTACGAGCTGGGTTTAAAAGGGCAGGTACATGAAAATGTATCTATGATGCTTGCTGTGTTTGTAACTGATTACACAGACTTGGCATTACCATTTTCTGATCCAACGGCTGGTGGTGGGTTTGTAACAATTGTTGAAAATGCAGGTGCTTCAAAAGCACAAGGTATTGAGCTTGAAACAACTATCGCAATTACAGATGATTTCACTATTCGCAGCGCCGTTGGTTATTTAGATTCTGAAATTACAGAGGTTGATGCTGGCGTACAAGGTATTGGTATCGGAGATTCACCGGCATTAACACCACGTTGGACTGTAATGGTTGCGCCATCTTACTTTGTTGACTTAAGTAACGGCGGCACAATTGCACTTAATGCTAACTATTCATACCGTAGTGATATGCAAGGTCAGTCAGTATTTAACCAAAGTGAGCAAATTGATTCGCGTGAGTTAGTCGGTTTTAATATTTCTTACCTTAATGCTTATGGCGATATGGAAGTGACATTATACGGCGAAAATGTGCTAAACGAAGTTTACGATGTAGGTCGTCTGCAACAATCGGGTTTTGTAGGCGTGATGCGCAGTAATGACCGCAGTGAATTTGGTATTAAGTTTAAGAAAGATTTTGAGCTTTAATTACTAAAAAAACCTGGTTTAAACATTAAAAGGTAAGCTTAGGCTTACCTTTTTTTGTGAATTTATAGTCACAGTTCATTTTGTAATAGCGTGTAATAGAACTCGTAATTATTTTTGACTAGCCTTAGCTTAATTTAGTTAAGGAATAAACAATTATGAAGAACGAACTTGATATAGCAATTGTTGGTGGTGGCGTGTCTGGTGTTTACAGTGCGTGGAGGCTACAACAGCATGAAGGCAAAGCAAAACGTATAGCACTATTTGAATACAGTGACCGCATAGGGGGACGTTTATACAGTAAAACACTGCCCGGGTTACCGAATGTAGTTGCTGAGTTAGGGGGAATGCGTTTTATTCCTTCAGATCATGTCATGGTTAATGCATTAGTTAATAATCTGAACCTGAAAACGCAAGATTTCCCAATGGGTTCTTCTTTACCCATGTATCCTAATTCAAAAGATCCCGCTTTGAAAGATGTAAAAGCGGGCAGTGAAAATAATCTTTTTTATCTGCGCGGTCAATATTTTCGTTACCGAGATTTTGCGCAGTGCCCTGATAAAATACCTTATAACTTAAACGCATCTGAACGCGGCTTTGGCCCTGAGGATTTGCAAGTTAAGGTGATGAACTTAATTTGTCCTGGTTTTGCTGACATGAGTCTGTGTGAGCAAATGAAAGTGAAAGTATTTGGCAAAGAGATTTGGAAGTATGGTTTTTGGAATCTACTTGAGCGAGTACTAAGTAACGAAGCCTATTTATTTATGAAAGAGGCTGGCGGGTACGATGCTAATGTTGCTAATGCAAGTGCGGTTACTCAGCTTCCCGCAACAGAATACAGTGATGACACTGAGTTTCTCACTCTTACTGATGGATTCCAGGCACTGCCATTAACACTGTGCGCGCAGTTTAAAGCGTTACCAAGCTGTTTAGCCGAAGATGACAAAGTGAAAATGAATAAACGGTTAGTGAAAATTAACTATTTGGATGATCCTGATTATCGATATGAATTAATATTTCAATCAACGTGCACAGATCAATATGGCAAAACAGTTGATGACTTAACCGTCACTGATCAGGAAATTGTAAAAACGAAACGGTTAATTTTGGCAATGCCAAGACGTTCATTGGAGCTTATTGAGTCTGAATTTTTTGCTGATCCATGGTTAAAAGAAAATATCCCCTCAGTACTTATACAAAAAGCGCTAAAAATGTTTATGGCTTACGAGCAGCCTTGGTGGCGAAGTTTAGGTCTAGTTGCAGGTCGTTCAGTGACCGACTTACCAATTAGGCAAACATATTATATGGGAACAGAGTGCGACCAAGCAGGCGGTTTACCAAATACAAATTCGTTATTGATGGCGTCATATAATGATATTGGCTCTATCCCCTATTGGAAAGGCTTAGAGTCTGGTGAGTTATATTCTGGTTACACACCAAGCTATGGATGTGAAGGTTATACCCCACAAGAAATAGTCCCTAAAAGCCAATGCCAAATAACCACTGGCATGGTGGAAGCTGCACACAGACAAATAGAAGCGCTTCATGAGCAAAAAGAATTAGCAATGCCGTATTCGGCCATTTACCAAGATTGGGGAGACGCCCCTTATGGCGGGGGTTGGCATGAGTGGAAAGCAAATTATCGTTTAGATGAAATTATGTGTCGTATGCGCCACCCTGTTGATAAAGAAAACATATATATTATTGGTGAGGCGTACTCATACGAACAAGGCTGGGTTGAAGGTGCATTAAATACAGCAGAATCAACACTCGAGGAGTTTTTTGATTTACCCACACCATGCTGGTTAGATCAAAAGCATAATTATCTACCTGTTAATTGCAATAAGACCTGCAAAGATCAAAGTGAAAAAGTGCAGCCTAATGCAAGCAGTAATACACTTAATGAAGTAACGAAATTTGCGTACGAAGGAATTAACCATGAGTACCAATAATTTTACAGTTGCTGACTATTTATTAACGCGCTTAAAAGAGCAAAGTCTAGAAAAAATATTTCAAGTACCGGGTGACTATGTACAGGAGTTTATGAGCGCACTTGATAAGTTTGATGGTATTGATGCGGTTGGTGACATAACGGAGCTAGGTGCAGGTTATGCGGCCGAAGGTTATGCTCGTTACAGAGGAATTGGCGCAGTATCGGTGCAATATGGAGTCGGTACATTAAGTGTTATAAACGCAATTGCAGGCGCCTATGTAGAAAGAAATCCTGTGGTGGTGATCACGGCTAGCCCATCAATTGATGATCGAAAAATTATCGCAGATACAGGCGCATTATTTCATCACTCAACGGGTAATTATAATTCAAACCAAGTCATATTTGAAAGTGTGACCGTGGCAAGTGAAATACTGTCAGATCCTGAGATGGCTCCAACTATTATAGATGCAGCATTAGCGTGTGCAATAAAAGAAAAAAGGCCAATTTACTTAGAAGCTTGGCAAAATGTCTGGGGGGCAGAATGCAAAGCACCCATGCAACCGCTGGTTATTACCGATTCACCAGCTAACCTAGGTATGCAAAAAACATTACTACAACAGACCATACAAAAGCTAGAAAGTGCAAAACAGCCAATAATTATGCTGGGGATAGAGATCGCAAGGTTAGGCTTACAAGACAAGGTAGAGTCACTTTTACATTTACTTAATATACCTTATACCACAAGCACATTGGCTAAATCGGTGATCAGCGAGCGAAGCGAAATTAGCCATAAATTATTTGTAGGCACCTATGCAGGCGAAGCCTCATTACCTGAAACGTTCGATTATGTGTCGCAATGCGATGCAGTTTTAGCGCTTGGGGTCATTTTTACTGATGACTACATCACGATGCTGACAAATCAAGGCTCTGATCTAATAAGAGTCAATATGGATGGTGCGCTTGTTGGTAACAGTGATCACTTTATTCATACCAGCCTAGCAGTATTCATTAATGAATTGATTGCGCATTTTTTGTGTTCATCAGCAGGCTTTAACGTGACGTTTTCAAAGCCCGACAATTTTGGCTTCAATGCACTGCCGCTCACTAAGCATAGCGATTTGTGCAGCCAAATTAGTTACGAAAGCTTCTTTACTTTTTATCAACAAGAGTTAAATGAATCGAGTCCCTTAAAAAGATATAACCTTATTTTAGGTGAAAGCTCATCACTTTATATGGCTGCAAGATTGATTGGCATAGAAAAAAATCACTTCGTCAGTGATGCCGCATGGGGATCTCTGGGACATGAAACAGGGTGCTCTTTAGGTGTATCACTTGCAAATGATAACCGTAGTATTGTAATTGCAGGGGATGGCGGGTTTATGATGATGTGCCAGACACTTTCAACGCTGAGGCGTAATCACTGTAATACCGCTGTATTTGTAATGAGTAACGAGGTTTATGCTATTGAGCAATCATTTGTAGATATTTGCGCATTTACACCTGAAGGAAAATTTGCTCCTTTTGATGAATTACCTTCTTGGGATTACGAAGCGTTAGCTCAGGCTTACGGTGTTAAATATTTAAATGTCAATTCAGTGGCAAATCTACAAGATGCATTTAATATTTTATATGAAAATACATCAGCGCCTTACCTCATTAAAGTTGATATTGCACGTGATGATTTAGCGCCAGCAATTCAAACGCTTGCAGAGTCAGTAACCGGTCAAAAACGTGACGAGTGTTTATGTCACAAGGATAATAAAGGGAATATATGATGAATAACCAAAATACAGTTCATGAAGTTTCGCAACAGCCGCACGAACAGCTAAAAAGCGCCCAGAGCCTGATGGCAACTTATTGGAATAATACGCTAAGGTTGGTTCAAGCACTTAAGTCTTTGGATTTTAAAGATGATCAGCTGCTAACTCAAGCATCCCCATCAGTGTCTGAAACTCCAGGGTTAACAGGGTATCAAGCGCAAACCCTTATATTTAATACTCGTTTACGATTCAATCCTGCTGTTATTATAATGTGTGAATCAACAAAAAATGTAGCACAGGCATATAAGCAAGCTATTAGCTTGAACTTACCGATCCGCGTTCGTTCTGGTGGACACGACCATGAAGGGGAGTGTACGGGCACCGATGTGATTTTATTAGATTTGAGCCGATTAACAGATTTTAACGTTGATAAAGTTAACGGCGACTATATTGCTAGTATAGGCTCAGGTTATCGTTTTTTTCAGGTGGTGCCAAAGCTAGCTGATAATAACCCGCCATTGACAATACCTCATGGTACATGCGCAACAGTCGGTTTAGCTGGTTTTATTCAAGGCGGAGGCTGGGGACCATGGACACGTAGCAAAGGGATGTGCTGTGAGTCGCTGGTGGGGGCTACTGTTGTATTAGGTAACGGTGATATTGTTGAAGTAAACGAAAAATCCCATCAAGCTTTATTATGGGCATTACGTGGTGGCGGCGCCCTAAGTTACGGTATAGTGACCAACTTTAAAGTAAAAGCATTTGAGATCCCAGAAGAGATCCATCGTTTTGTAATAAACTGGAATACTAATGACGAGCATGCGCAACTCTTGCCCACGTTTGAGCTTTTATCGCAATGGGAAGACGTTATAAATAACGCAAGTACCGATATGCTGGTCGGCACTAATTTAAAAATTAATGCAGTTGCTGCTGAGCACGCGACAAGTGAAGTTAGAAAGTTATGCCACCCGAGCTCTATGTACGGCTATTGGCAGGGAAGTTGGCAGGCACTAGAAGAATTTGTAACAAACAACTTTAGCAATAGTACACCAGTACACCAAGGTACAGATACAAAAGCTAACTATAACAGTGCATTAATGAGTAATTGGTCACGAAACTCCCTTTACGATGTACTAAAGAATAAAATGCACGTAGGTAATTTAACGAATACCGATGGCATGCCATTCACTCCTGACTTTGATGCACCTGCACCACATAAATTAACATCTAAAGTTGTGAAAATTAGTGGTCTAAAAAAAGAAGGGAAAGATCAGTTAATTCAGAGTTTAACGTCAGATTTAATTAATGCGAAGAGTAGTGATTTAGGCCTGTTTAGTTACGTTACGCTCGGTGCTATAGCAGGTCCTTTCTATGATGAAATAAGCGAAGAAGAGCCAAACGCCCGCGTTGCATTCCCTTATTCAAAATCTCAGTACACTATTCAATATCAAACATGGTGGAATGAGTCGGTTGAGTTAAAAGAAAAAGGCCAAAATAATGAGGTCTACAATTATATCAATAGAGCAATGGACTGGATTGAAGTAAGCCGAGAGACACAAATTAATGGAACTGAGGGCGCGTTTATTAGCTTTAAAGACAGTGCAATCCCAACAAAAACGTACTTCCTTGGTAGTTATCAGCAACTTATTGATGTAAAAGAAGCATATTCAAAAGACTCTTTTAATCACCTAAGGTCACGTAAAACGATTATTTAATTTGGTCGAACCAAGTTTTATTTAAGCACTAAAAGCGCTGGTTAGCTAAAATGTCATTTTTGTTTTATTACAAAGCAAAAGTGGCATTTTTAACATCACATATCCCCAAACAATTGACGACCATAATATTGAAATTTTACTTTCGTTTATCCATAGAATCGCCATGTTAAGTATCTAGGGCGTGTTGACCTTTCGTGATTGATTTTGCAGCAGTCTATTTGGTATTTAGGCAAGGCAGCGCCTATGGTGTGTGGTTGCTCCCCATAAATAGGCGATAACGCAGTATAAATGCCAAACATGCGCTGCCCAAAGGGTTCTTCCTAAGGGTGATTAACTCTTTGTTACCTGCATAGAGGGTAACAAAGAGGTGTGAGCAGGACGCGGAAGCTTTGCTCGATTTTTACTTATTCTCACATGGATGTGAGCCAGTAGAATAACGCAGGAGCAGTTATCGAGCCCACTCGATTACAAACCTCGCGCCTCGATTAAATCGCCCCTAGATTGAACAAATTTCAATCCACAAAGGTCAACACACCCTAGCTTTCGTATGCTTATTTTATATTTACAGGCATTGTATTGAGAGAATATAGTGACGATATAAAAAAATAAGGATCAGCATTAAAATGGAACATACGTTTTATTTACTCACGCGACAACAACAGCACGCTTTTCAATTAAAATTAGCGGGGTTATTTATTGTAGGTAACCTCGTTTTAGCAGGGTTGTTTTTTATGCTCTCAGTTTTATTTTTATCAATATTTGCTGTTTCAATCAGTCTTTCTGTATTTGCACCATTTATTGACATACCCAGCGGAATTAAAGCGGGTAGCCTTAAATATTATTCACCCTTGTTGATTGGTGAAAAAGTAAAAAATGCACGTTTGGTGCTACATGGCGGAAGTTTATTTGATTACTATTTTGTACTTAATTCAAAAGATAGCGCGCAGCAGCGCACTAAACAGGTATTTTCAGGCTACATTGAAGGGCTATTAACGCTGATAAGCGAGTATGAAAACCATCAGCCAACACACATTACTTTAAAAGCATCGAGTTATATTATTAATCCGCGAACAGCTAATAAACTCGGTTTACGCCAAGTTGAAACAGATCCGCTGCAACGTTTTATATTGTATTTTAATTTTATAAATTTAAGTTGTGCAATGTCGTTGATCAAAGGCAAATTCACTCTTGTTAATATGAAAAAAGTGTATACGTTTGAAGGGGATCTTGATGTGTTGATCACTAAAAAACAGTATTTAGTTAAGTTACAACAACGGATCAAAGGGCTAGGTGAATAAACACATAGCCCACAAGGAAAATATGTTATTAGTTGTTTTTCTCTTGCTCGCGTTTTTCACGTGCTTCACGTAATTCAGCTGCGAGTTCTTGCGCTTTTTGCTTGGTTTTCTCAGTGAGTTCACCAGCGGCTTCTTTACTCTCTAACCATGCATCAAGAGCGACTTCTTTACCGTCATCATACATATCTAGGCCTAACTTTTTACTCTCACTAAGTAGCTCATCAAGCGATTCACCTTTAAATTCGTTAGTGGTTTCTTTTACATCATTCCATGCATCGGTGAGCGCTTCTTGAACGTCGGCTTTTGCTTCAGAGGCATCTTTTTTTACTTCGTTAGCATCTTCACAACCAGTTAATGCTACACAACCTAATAAAACTAAACTTGCTAATTTGTTCATATTTGTTCTCTAATAAAAGGATTGAAGCCTAAGAGTTTTTATCTTAGGTACGGTCATTATTAATGACAACGCAATAACAAGCAATATACAGGTAGAAAAATGAATATACCCCAAACAGCACGACTTAATTTTAAATTAATGGGCGAAAGAGATGCTCAGCTACTATTTGATTTAGACAGCGATCCAGATGTAATGCGCCACCTCACGCGTGGTAAAGTAAGCTCAATGCAAATGATTAAAGAGGTATTTATCCCTCGCTTGCAAGCCTACACTAATCCAGATAAAGGCTGGGGCTTATGGCAAGTAAATATTACTGACACTAATACATTTATAGGCTGGGTGTTGATACGTCCTATGGGATTTTTTACAGATGAGTCAAATTTTAGTGATATAGAAATTGGTTGGCGATTTAAGCAACTAAGCTGGGGAAAAGGATACGCAAGCGAAGCGGCTAAAGCAGTGGCAGAAGTCATAGAAAAACAAGCCGGTGTCACCGCATTGAGTGCAACAGCCCTAAAAGACAATATTGGTTCAATTAAAGTAATGCAAAAACTAGGAATGCAGTTTATTAAGCAATACATTCATACTGACGAAAATGGTGATTTACCAGCGGTACTCTATCGCAAAAGTATTGAGATTGAGTAATAGTAGTTTGACCGTATCACGCACAGAGTGTATTAATAAAATAATTAAAAAATAAATACAATAAGGAATTAATTATGTTTTTAGGTGCTAGGCATTTACTGCTATTGAGTGTAGTAGTTATTCAATTACAAATGAGCGTGTTAGCAAATAATACCAAGCTGGCTCAAGCGGCCGTTGCAATGCCAGATAGTTATAGCAGTGATACGGCACGTGTTATTTTAGAGCTTGGCGGAAATGCTGTAGATGCCGCAATTGCAGCGCAGTTTGTGTTAGCCGTTACTTTACCTGAGGCTGGGAATATCGGCGGCGGTGGCTTTATGCTGATCCAAAAAGACGGCAAAGGAGACTTTATTGATTACCGCGAAACAGCACCCAGCGCAGCTCACCGAGATATGTACTTAGATAAGCAAGGTAACGTCATTACTAATAAGTCAGTATACGGGATCCATGCCAGCGGCGTTCCCGGAAGTGTTGCAGGCATGTGGTTAGCGCATCAAAAACACGGCACACTCAATTGGGACGTATTAGTTGAGCCAGCAGTTAAGCTAGCCGAACATGGATTTATAGTGCATCCAAAGCTTGCTAGTAGCATAGAGCGTTATATTGCACGGATGGCTAAAAAAGAGGTATCTATTAACTTTGCTGATTATTTCTCCAGTGCTAAGGCGAATAAAAACTTCAAACAACCAGAACTAGCAGCCACATTAAAGCGTATTCGTGATAAAGGCCAAGCGGGGTTTTATGAAGGTGAAACAGCAAAAATTATTGCTAACTTTATGTCTGAGCACGGTGGCATTATTACACAAGCAGATTTAAAAGCGTATCAAGCTAAATCAAGAGTCCCTATGAAATCAGCGTGGAATGGTTATGAAGTACTTACTTCGCCACCACCCAGCTCTGGTGGCATCGCTATTTTACAATGGCTTAAAATGTATGAGTTAACAAAACCTGCGAAAGGGCTGGAGCATAATTCAGTAGGGTATATTCATTTATTAGCCGAAATAGGCAAACGCGTGTTTGCTGATAGGGCAGAGTATTTAGGCGATCCCGACTTTTTTGATGTACCAAAAGCGGCGTTAATTGCCAGTGATTACCTTGAAAAGCGTAGCAGTACGATAACGCTAGATAAAATATCAACGACTGAAAACATTCAACCCGGTTTATATGAAAGCGAACAAACCACACACTTTTCAATTGTTGATAAGTGGGGCAATGCAGTATCGAATACCACCACGATTAATTTAGGATACGGCAGTGGCGTAGTGGTCGCAGGTGCAGGCTTTTTACTTAACGACGAAATGGACGACTTTAGTGCAAAACCAGGGGTAATGAATGTATTTGGCGCGCTCGGCGGCAAAGCCAATGAAATACAGCCCCATAAGCGTATGCTCAGCTCAATGACGCCAACCATCTTACTCAAAGACAATAAAGTAAAAATGGTCACCGGCTCACCGGGTGGCACCACGATTATTAGCTCAGTGTATGAATCTATTTTAAATGCGGTGGAATTTAATATGAGTGCAGAACAAGTGGTAAACAGCCCGCGTTTTCATCATCAACTTTGGCCTAAAAACGTGATCCGTCATCACCCAGGTTTAGATACAGAGGTTGTTAAAGCACTTGAAAACATGAGCTATACACTCAATGAACGCCGTTTTGGAGATATGCACGTGATTATTGAACGCGATGGCAAACTTGACGCAGGCTCTGAAGCATCAGGGCGCGGAAAAGCGGTGGTGTTTTGAGGTAGCAGCGGTAAGCGGTAAGTTTTAAGGTTGCTCGGTTTCAGTATCTTCCATGGAGCTTGAATGTTGCATATTATTAAAACGGATATAGGCAGCTATCCAAAACAGATAAGCTTCAATAGTGCTCTTAGCATACCGCTTGCTATACATATGATCTTTAATCATGCTTAGAAAAAGAGATTTCATAAATAATATTCAACTTCCAAATTGCACTGTATGTATAGGGCTATGTTGTAGTTGAGTGTGGGTATTAAAAATTCATATCATAATGCCTCTTTTATCCATGTTTGATCTGAATACTCAGTGTTATCTTCCATAAACCTAAACCAGCTTAAATAATTCTCAATGTAGTCTGTACCAATGCCATTAAAACGTCTTAACCATGCCTTCCAGCGCATCATATAATTATTAAGTGTTTGGATATGGTAAATACCTTCTACCACTCTTTGGTTATCCAAGCCAATTAAGCGTTTATGGTCAATATTGAGTTCTTTAGCAATACCTTTATACGATAAGTTTCCATCAGTACAAAGCACTGAGCCTGATGATAATAAAGGCTTCAATTGTGCTTGAATATTTTCTTTTGTATTTCGCTCTAAAACCTTGTGAGATATAGCACCACTACGATCAAGAGCAATGAGAATAGGAACTTTTTCGATTTTTCCACCACCACGTTTACGGGACTTACGGTTAATAACCCTCTTACCTTTAAAAGATTCTGGTAAAGATGTTTCATCAGCTTCAATAACACCCGTTAGTACTGAAGGATTAAAGCTGGCAGGGGCTTTAATAAACATATGTCTCCAACGAAATGACGTTCTAAGTGTTATATTCAAAGCTTTAGCTGATTTTCTAAGGGATACGCCTTCCCACATCAATTTGGTATATTCGATCCACTTCTCAGCCTTTTTCATTCGGTAAAGTGGTGAGTCTGCAAGTGCATTAAATGTTTTGTTGCATGATTTACACTTAAAGCGCTGAATTCCTTGCTTTGTCATTCCCCAACGATTTAGATTATGTGAATCACAATGGGGGCAATGAGATATTGATTCTTCATGGTCGGCAATGGCTTGACCTACTTGGTTAGTGACAATATTTGATTCAACTTCGTGGCGAAGCTTTTTAAGTTGAGCGTAATTTAAGTTGGTAATGTGATGTAGTATATTTTGAAACTGCTTGGAAGCCATGTTGCACCTACCGTTATTAGGT
This sequence comes from Pseudoalteromonas neustonica, assembly GCF_001653135.1. GTDB lineage: Bacteria > Pseudomonadota > Gammaproteobacteria > Enterobacterales > Alteromonadaceae > Pseudoalteromonas > Pseudoalteromonas neustonica. The sequence continues at coordinate 29,800 of NZ_BDDS01000006.1, read as the reverse complement.
TTCAGTATATTAAATATAGTTCACCAACACTGAAATACAACATAGCCATAAATATACAGTCTAGTTGTTTTGCTCCCATATTCAAGAAAAAGAGCTTCGAGCGTATTTTCTTTTTCTGATTATATTTAGTACCAAGAAATAATTATAGCTAGCAATGGGTTAAGTTATTTGTTAAAAAAGACTTATTAGATACATGAGCGTGACTTCGGCAGAAATATGCGCGACGCGCGCACTATAAAATTGTTAGGCACTCGGAGAAACTTTGAAGAAGTTTTTACTTATCTTAGGGTTTTTAATATTAATTCCTGTAGCAGCATTGTTGATAATTGCTGTGCCGCAGCTATTAAATAAAGATCCGGATGCTACATATGAGTTGCGTGGAAGATACAGAACGTCTGATGATGGTAGTACTTATCTAGTTATTGAAGACCAAGGGACTGATAAGTGTTTCGTTAATAGTAAGCCTTGGCCTCATAATTCCTCACAAAAAGGAAAAATATCACATGGCGATGTGCATATTGAGTGCGGTATGTACATGTCTATTACAGTACCTAAAGGCACTATATATTATTTTAATTATTGGGGGCCTTGAGTGCCTAACAACTCAATTAACTCACTCACTTCGTTCGCTGGGACGCATACACGCGGGGCGGCTTCGCCATTATACCCCACGCGCCTGCGCCCGTTATTGAAAAGTTGTGGCTGTAGAATTACTCTTTTTTAAGAAAAACAGCCTGTTTTATGGGTTCCAAATGCATTATCTAATGCTTTAAAAACGCTTAGAGTTAATTACAGGAGCTCGTTTTTTAATTGAATTTGGCTGTTAGAGTTATTCTACAGCCTCGTTATGCGTATAGAGAGTTTCAATGCAACTTGAGCTGTTATCTAAAGATCATTTGGAGAAATTATTAGCTTTCGAGCTAGAAAATAGATCATGGTTTGAATCATTAATTGAGCCTCGAGGACATGATTTTTATTCGGCTAAAGGTGTCGGAAACCACATTGATGCAGAACTTAATAAGGTAAATTCTGGTACAGCGTTTTGTGGTTTACTTATTAAAAATAATGAAATTGTCGCAAGAGCCAATTTAAGAGATATTAGCACTAATAAAGCTGTTGTCGGTTATAGGGTTTCAAAACGTTTTTTATCTCAAGGCTATGCAAGCTTTTGTCTGGCTTCACTAATTGATATTGCAAAAAGAAAATTTTGCATTCGTTCCTTAGAAGCTAAAGTATTAGAAAACAACCCAGCTTCAAAGCATGTATTGTTAAAACAAGGCTTTGAGCCTATTGGTAATGTCCCTAACTTTATTGTATTAAATAATAAGCAGTTAGCTTGTACAGAGTTTAGGTTAAAATACGCATAATCGGGTAGCCGGAGGTCTCTAACCTCCAGCCCCCACACCACCAATCATGCGCTTTTTATTAACAGGAGGTGCAATGGGCGGTTCATCTCCCGTAATGAATATTGATCCAAACATCTCTCAATGACACTAAACCTTGTGACGCTAAGTAATCATTGCCTAATGCAATGTTAATTCCTTTTGTTTTTGAGCTTCTACAAGGGCCTTTACTGGTAATACCACAGGCTATGGCGAGTCGCTGAGTTATTGTCAAATCTGGTGTATGAAGCCACCTTGATGCTCTGCTTGATCTTGTATTATTCTTTCTCCGTCTTTAAATTTTACGCCTGTTATCACATCCGCTAGCAACTTAAAGCCCCGCAGACGGTACCACTTTTTCTCCGCTGATTGAGCGAGCTTAAAAGAAATAAAGATGACACCCATCCTAAAGTTTGTATTTTCTATATTTCGCACTAACTTTTAATTAGTGCAAAAAACAAACAGAATATCATATGGCTATCGCAAGAAAACGTCAAATAAGTTTGCTTGATATAAAGTATTATCATTGTATTTCTCGCTTTGGCTACCAATACTGGCGTTAATATACATACTACAAAGTTCAACAGTCCCAAATAGGGTAAACTCTTATCACCTCAAATAAACCACTCACACACCTGCAATCCCTTCCAAAACGCCCATTAAAACAACACCAAATCCTTTTTTAAATTTATGTAAAATTGAAGTAACCGATTGAACCAAAATAGGAACTCAGCTATGGTTGAAGCATCAATAAAAATAAATTAAAAAACGAGTTATTCTACAGCCTCGTTATGTGTGCTAGAGGTTTAAATTGAAATGCATTCAGATTTAGAGGAATTGGCTGGATCTTTGAGAGTCATTGTGTCTAATGAAATTAATGTTGAAGCTCAAGAGAATATGATGGCTTTTGCAATAAACGCATTAGGTAATACCGAAGGATCAATCATTGCTTTTTTACGTGATAGTAAGGATGTTTATACAAACGCAAAGCCTAATGTGAGAATGACTTTTTATTGTTGGTTAGACGAACTCGCGGGGCAAATAAGAATGAGCGCTGTGTCGCAGTCATACGAGCAGCTTCCTTTTCGATGTGGTATAAATAGTCTAGCTTTAATTCCTTTTTCCAACTCACTAGCTGTTGGGATTAGCGGTGTCTACTCTAGTGAGGAGAAACTAAATGTTTGGCAATCGCAAATATAATAAATAACAAAGATGACATCCATCCTAAATTTTGTATTTTCCATATTTTTTACTTGCTTTAAATTAGTGTGAAAAGCAAACAGAGTGATGTATGGCAACGGTAAGAAAGCGTCAAGTAAGTTTGCTTGATATAAAGTATTATCATTGTATTTCTCGCTTTGGCTACCAATACTGGCGTTAATATACATACTACAAAGTTCAACAGTCCCAAATAGGGTAAACTCTTATCACCTCAAATAAACCACTCACACACCTGCAATCCCTTCCAAAACGCCCATTAAAACAACACTAAATCCTTTTTTTATATTTATGTAAAATCGAAGTAACCGATTGAACCAAAATAGGAACTCAGCTATGGTTGAAGCATCAATAAAAATAAATTAAAAAACGAGTTATTCTACAGCCTCGTTATACGTATAGGGAGGTTTGGTGAGTTATCTAGTTTTAGGTGTTTTTCTTTTTGTTCATTTCTATATTTCTTTTTTAGTATGTAAATATTATGCAAAGTCATATGAGCAACAACTTAATACTGTATCTAAATTAGTAATTACCTTATTTACAGGGCCACTTACTTTTGCGCTTGTGTTGATAGCTATTTATATAACTCCATTAAGGAATACTGAAGCAGGTCTAATGGATGGTGGACTCTTCTTAATATTTATATTATTTACACCGCTGTTTCCTATTGTCAGTTACATGCTTGTAAAATTAGCTCAAAAGTTTACGGTTTGTGTAAAATACGCATCTAACAACACGCCCTGAGGTGGACAGCAAACGGTAAAGCTCACTTTCCACCGCAAATTTTAACAGCGGTGATCCCTTACTTTTCAATGCAGTTAAGTAAGTTGATTCATCGTAGGGCGTATGTGTTTTCCAGCACCTAAATAGGATTCGTATCCACTTAAATGACAATGATCTGATGATGGTATTATGAGGTTTTTCTTTGGTTTCTTGCTGCCGATAATATGCTTTAGCTCAAAATGAATAACGCACAGATAACCCTGCCCATTCCACAAATGTTTGCCTTAAAAATTTAGTGCACGAGTATCGCCAATGTATTCATTCTTTCTTGCCACTGCGTTGGGTAACAGGGGGAATCGCTGCGTATTTTTGTATATCAGCAGCGCATTTATAAACCCAGCGGCTCATCCCCCGGCAATTTTTACTTTAAATTTAAGTGCCTCTAGGATGGCTTTAAGTTTGTCGCGGTCGTCGCCTTGTACTTCTATGATGCCGTCTTTTACTGCGCCGCCTTGGCCCATTTTGCTTTTAATGGTTTTAGCGAGTTTTTTTAAGTCGTGTTGTTCGCTATCAATGCCGGTGACCAACATAACGCCTTTGCCCTTACGGCCTTTTGTTTGGCGTTCGATGCGCAGGGCGCCATCTTTAAAGGTTTTGCTCTCAATTTCTTTAGTTGGTTTTGGTTGGCTGATGCGCCCGGTTTCGGTTGAATAAACGAGATTACTATCACTCATGCTTAGCCTGCGGTGAAAAAAGTTAAATAACAATAACGTCTATAATATCAAATCTAATAACAAATTTGCGCTTAGGTGCTTTTATTTTTGGCTAATTATTTTTAAGCAGTTATATTTAAAGCAATAAGAACGGATAATCTGATCAGGAGTTGAGTATGAGTTTAAGTAAGAGTGCCTCAGCGGATGGCACTACACTAACGATTCAAATTAAAGGGAAGTTTGATTTTAATTTGGTTCAATCGTTTCGCCAAGCCTACGCTGGTATAAATGATACTACAGTGAGGGTGGTTGTAGACCTACGCGAAACCGACTATATGGATAGCTCGGCGTTGGGTATGTTACTTAACATGAAAAAAACATTGGGGACATCTGTTAACGCGATTCATATTAGTAATTGCCAACCGCAATTGAAAAAAATTCTGCAAATATCTCGTTTTGATAAAAAATTTGATATCGACTGATGATGCGCGTTCTTGTTGTTGATGATCAACCCATAAATTGCACACTATTAAAAGTTATGCTGGAGCAGCAAGGTTACAATATTTTATTAGCAGGTAACGGTGTAGAAGCATTAGCGCTATTAGAAAAAGAAGCAATAGACATTGTTTTGTTGGATGTTTTAATGCCAATAATGGACGGTTATGAAACAGCAGCAAGGATAAAAAAATTAAGTAGTGATGTTTATTTACCTATTATTTTTATTACGGCATTAGAAGAAAAAGGTAGTTTTGAACGTTGCTTAGCGGTGGGAGGGGATGATTTTATTAATAAGCCTTTTGATAAGGCTATTTTAAGTGCAAAAATCAAAGCACATAGCCGTACTCGGCAACTGAGCTTGAAGGCCCACGAGCAAAATAAGTTATTAGAATATCACTATAATCAAACTGAACGAGAGCATGAAATAGTTGAGCATATATTTAATAATGCGCTCGAAAATCAATATGCATTTACTGAAAATATAGATTTTCACCTTTCGCCTGCATCAATGTTTAATGGTGATATGTGTTTAGTGGCACAAAGCCCTATTGGTAGTTTATATTGTATGTTGGGAGATTTTACTGGTCATGGTTTAGCGGCTGCCGTGGGTGCCTTACCTGCTTCTAGAGTATTTTATACCATGGTCGGTAAAGGCATGGCAGTAAGCGATATTGCCAATGAAGTAAACACAGTTTTAGCTAAACTATTACCTGGTCATATGTTTTGTGCTGCAAATATTATTGAGTTAAGTAGCTCAGGAAAAAGCATTTCGGCTTGGTTAGGTGGCTTACCTGATGCGTATTTAATTAACCAACAAGGAGATGTTTTAAAAACATTAGAATCGCAACATATGGCTTTAGGTATATTAGAAACCGATGAGTTTGAACGCGAGTTGATTCATTTTGAAGTTGACCCCAGCATGCGGCTGGTTTTATCGACGGATGGGATTATTGAAACCACCAATGAATACGACGACTATTTTGGTGAGCAGCGCTTTATAGAGGTATTAGCAAGTAAAGCGCAAATCTCAAGTAATGAGGTGATTAAACATGTGACAAACTTTGCACATGGCACTAAACAGCAAGATGATTTAAGTTTAGTTTTGTTTAACTGTTTAGCTGTGCCTGCACCAAAAAAAGAAATAGAAAGCTACTCTCCACTACCTTTTAACTTTTCATTAAGTTTAAACTCAACGCAAATAAAGCAAACCGATCCGGTACTAGAGATAGTCGATGTAATTACCCGAGTAGGTGGGTTGAAAGCGCACCGGTCAAACATCTTTTTATTATTATCTGAGGCTTATAACAATGCGCTCGATCATGGTGTTTTGGGATTAGATTCCGATATTAAAAATCAAGAAGATGGCTTTATGGAGTATTACCAACAAAGAGAAGTCGCTCTAGAAAAATTAACAGGTGCGATGATCATTGTTGATATGCGTTATTGTCCGGAAACCTTGTGTGTTTATTTTACTATATGTGACTCAGGTAATGGTTTTAGCGCCGATAATAACAACGGACATAGTTTAACGCGTGAACATGGTCGTGGGTTATCACTACTTGAAGAAATAGCCGAACAGGTGTCATATAACGCATCTGGGAATCAAATAGAAATGTGTTATAGATTAACATCGCTACAAGCCTAGTCGAACGTCATTTGTCATGCTATGATTTGTTTTTTAGATGTTTGGACGGCTAAATGGCTTCTTCTTATTTATCGCTGGCACAATTAGATGTGTCACCTCAATTAGTCTCTGCGGAACTTATCAAGCTTGAAAAGCATTTGGCTGGGCATCAGGTACAGTTGCCCTCTGTACGTTGGCAATATCAAATACCAGAATTAGGCGAAGGTGGGACGTGCAGTTTATTTGGTTACTTACAAGATGAGCCATTTAAGTTAACTGATTATGTAAGCCAAGATCAGCACACCACTAATAAGTTGGCAACATTACAACTCATCGTTGATTATGTTGTAAGTCAAACGAATGTTGATTGGTACGGTATCTATCAAAATACGCAAACGCAAGAGGGCGCCCAGCTTCTGAAATTGGCTTATTTTGGCGCACCAAGCAGGCCTCTTTTTCCACTTACTGAAGCATTTGCAGCGGGTAGTAATAATGTACAGGTTGCACTGAGCAGTAAAGGCCGTGTAATAAACAATGTTGAGCAATATTTGGCTGCGGGTGGAGAGTATTATACTTGTGATCCTAAAGTTAAATCAGAAGCGTGTTTACCGCTTTTTGACAGTAAAAATCGTTGTGTGGGTATTGTTGACGGTGAGGCCTTCAATAACGAATTTTTTAATCAACAAACATTAGCGCTATTAATTGCTTGCTGTATTAAAATTCCTCACTTTTTAGTGTAAATAACACTAGTCAATCTAGTGACCTTTTATGTTAAGCTAAGTGCAACAGCTAACCCCTAAATAATGAAAGAGATAGTCAATGTTCTCAGTATTAAAACCATTACCAACAGATCCTATTCTTGGCCTTATGGCGGCCTATAAGCAAGATACTAACCCAAATAAGATTGACTTAGGGGTGGGTGTTTATAAAGATGAGCAAGGTAATACGCCAGTATTAAAATCAGTAAAAAAAGCCGAAGCCTTTCGTCTAGAAAATGAAACCAGTAAATCATACATTGGTTTGGCAGGTAATTTAGATTACTGTCAGCAAATGGAAAACCTATTATTAGGTGAGCACCAAGCGTTATTAGCTAACCGTGTTCGTACAGCACAAGCGCCCGGCGGTACAGGTGCACTGCGTGTTGCTGCTGAGTTTATTGTTCGTTGTAATCCAGGGGCAACAGTATGGGTTACTAATCCTACTTGGGCTAATCATATCAGCTTGTTTGAAGCCGCTGGTCTGACAGTTAAAGAATACCCGTACTACGATTACGAAAATAAAGATTTATTATTTGATGAAATGATAGAGACCCTTACGCAAGTGCCTAAAGGTGATGTTGTTTTATTGCACGCATGCTGCCACAACCCAAGTGGTATGGATTTAAACGAAACACAGTGGAACACTGTAGCGCAGCTTGCTAAAGATGTTGGTTTTACACCACTTGTAGATATTGCGTACCAAGGGTTTGGTTCAAGCCTTGAAGAAGATGCAAACGGCTTACGTATTTTAGCGAATGCGGTTGATGAGCTAATTATTTGTTCTTCATGTTCTAAAAACTTTGGTTTATACCGTGAACGTATTGGCGCATGTTCTATTATCGCTAAAGATGCTGCAACGGCTGATATTTCAAATTCAGTACTGTTAAGTGTGGTGCGTGGTATTTATTCAATGCCACCAGCGCACGGTGCTGACATTGTAAATACTATTTTAAGTAGCACAGAGCTTACACAAATGTGGCATGGCGAACTTGATGAAATGCGTAACCGTATTAATGGTTTACGTACGCTTATTAAAGATAACCTAGCGACGAAAGGGATTGCACAAGACTTCTCTTTTATTGATCGCCAAAACGGTATGTTCTCGTTCTTAGGTATTAATAAAGCGCAAATCGATCGTTTACAAAAAGAATATTCAATCTATATTGTTGGTTCAAGTCGTGTAAACGTGGCAGGTATCAGTGATACAAACATTGAGTACTTTGCAAATGCTGTTGCAGACGTTTGTAAGTAATTATATTTACATTACATCGTTTATATAAATAGCGTTTATTTAAATAATAAAAAACCGCACTAACATTATGTTGTGCGGTTTTTTGTTTTTAGTGATTAGATTTTATGAATCAATTAAATCTTCTACGCCAACTATTAACCAAGGTGCGTCATTATCAGTGCCGCGCTCTAAGTGCCAAATCTCTAAAATAGGCTCTTCTTTATTATCACCTAAATCACGATATTTACCTTTAAAGCGAACACTCAGTTGCCATTTTTGTGCGTTTGTATCAGCACGAACAAGCTCGGCATCAATAAACATGACTTCAGTCGCTACGCTTTGGATTGTTTCTCGTTCAGCTTTAAACTCCGCCACTAGCTCAGGGCTTAAATACTCAGCCATCGTGCTGTAATCAGCTTCATTCCACGCTGTTTGTAAAGTGTGGTAATGAGTACGAGCGCCTTGTAAAAAGCCATTGGTATCAAAATTAGGTGGCAGGTTAAAAGGCACGTTATTCGTTTGACTAAAACCTGTAGCAGTCGCTTGCTCTGGTGCGGCTTGTTTCATTTGTGGCGCGTTAAATGTACCTTGCGCATGCGCCATCGCTGGGGCATTTTTACGGCGGATCATGCCCATTACAAGTTTAAAGATGATAAAGGCAATACCGGCCATTACGATCATTTCTAAAATTTGCATACCTTCGAAATCATCACCCATCATTGAGGCGATTAAGCCTCCGGCTAACAAACCACCAAAGATGCCCGCCATCATGCCTTTTTTGCTTGATTTTGGCTTAGCTGCTGGAGCGACAGTATTGGTGTCGGTTTGTTGTTTTTGTGCAGTTTGTTGGGTTTCAGGGGTTTTTCCGCGCTTTTTACTACCGAACTTTTTACGTGCTTCAGCATCAAAACTTGCAGTACATAACAGAGCAAGTAATGAAAATATAACAATCAGGTTTTTCATGAAATTCCTTAAAACAGATTAGAGTGGCGATTCTAAATCAGTTTAGGAATTATATAAATAGGTACAAAGTGAATTCGGATTAAAATACCCGTTACAATTGCGATCCCTACTATTTCAGGAACAATATTGCTCTTAAATGAATCACTGTAGTCATCTATGAAATAGAAAAACTTCATAAGCGCTACTATTGTTGCCATAATGCAAATTGTGTACTTAAGGTGTTTTTTGAATAAGTTGAAACTCATAACTTTCCTTGTTTTTTATGTGTCCACATAATGTCCAAATTCAAAAAATTACACAAGACCTTAAAAAATAGCATAAGAAACTAAGTTTCTGATTTTAAAGTAAGCCATTGTTTTTATTGACGGCCTATAATAATCGAGGCTTTGCGGACGGGGCAGCTCCACTAATATAGGTTTTTAAATTCGTTGATTTAAAAACCCTAAAAAACCCGCTAATTTGAGCAATCAAATTAACGGTTTTTTTTATGGATTTGACTTAAATTAAATAGCGGGCTTGCTGTAAAAATAAAGTTTTAAAGTGGTACTTTAACTATCACACTGCAATTTAACACCTAAGCAATGAATACAAATAATGCCCAAATATACACCGCCTTTTACACTCTCTAATAAAATATTGACCTTTGTCGTGTATATTAGTGAGCAAGATTGCGATGTTACGAATGCTCAGTTAGCTAAAAGGTGTGGTAAACCTTTAAGGACCATTGAAATACGAGTTAAAATTTAAAAAATAGCGGATTGCTTATACGTATGGGAGCCAATAAGCAGTTACTGGCAACTAAAGGTTTAATTATTAAAAGCGAATAAATAGGCACAAAATATTTGAAATAGCGGTGAATAAAACTGATATTAATTTACCAAAAGGGCAGTCATGTTTACGGTATACTTTCGTAAGTCATTTAATGGTGAACGCAGGTGATTTATTAGGGCGTGTTGACCTTTGTGGATTGAAATTTGTTCAATCTAGGGGCGATTTAATCGCGGCGCGAGGTTTGTAACCTAGCGGGCTAAGTCAAAACCGAGCAACAAAGAGTCAATCGCCCCTAGGAAGAACCCTTTGGGCAGCGCATGTTTGGCATTTATACTGCGTTATCGCCTATTTATGGGGAACAACCACACGACATAGGCTCTGCCTTGCCTAAATACCAAACAGTCTGCTGCAAAATCAATCACGAAAGGTCAACACGCTGCAGGTACTTGGTCACGCAAGAAAGTATTTACTTTTGGCCGGTATTAACTCGAAATAGTGTTTTAGCGTGTGTTAGAGGGAATGTTTAGTGTCAATCATTATAGATTACTCTGCACTGAGCAAATAAATTGAACAGTGCAGTTTATATCAATTTTTTATAGATGTATTTCAATTGCTTTACGGTCTTTTTCAGGCATGTTTGCGACCACTAAATTAAAAGAATTATCTATCATGCGTTCAATTTCCCCATTAGGGATTGAGCCATCAAGAATAACAGTATTCCATAACCGTTTATTCATGTGATAACCCGGTATGACAGACGGAAAAATATCACGCAGTGCTTGGGCTTCGTCTGGATCGCATTTTAAATTCATCCACCAGATTAAATTGCCATTTTCATCTGTTTGCCCTTCGTTTCCGACGGATAGTGTTGCAAACATTTTATGGTTCACTTTATATACATCAACTTCTTGGCCGAAAGGTTGGGTAACCATGACCAGAGGTTTATTTTTTAGGTACTCATGTGCTGTGTGTTGATTCATGATCCAGTCCTTGAAGTCATTTTAAGATAAATTAACAATAGCAGCTTTTTTATCGTTTAGTCATGAAAAAGAGATTAATAAAGCAAATTTATTAGCAATAACAACCTCTAGAAGTTAAATTTTAAAAATGCGTGCTGTTGTTCGCGATGTATGATGTTTAAGTATACTTGGTTAATAAAAATGTCTGCTAGGGCGTGTTGACCTTTGTGGGTTGAAATTTGTTCAACCTAGGGGCGATTTAATCGCGGCGCGAGGTTTGTAACCTAGCGGGCTAAGTAAAAATCGAGCAACAAAGAGTCAATCGCCCCTAGGAAGAACCCTTTGGGCAGCGCATGTTTGTCATTTATACTGCGTTATCGCCTATTTATGGGGAACAACCACACACCATAGGCGCTGCCTTGCCTAAAGACCAAACATACTGCTGCAAAATCAATCACGAAAGGTCAACAAGCCCTAGTGATTCATTAAGCAGCTTGCGCTTTTAAACTTTTTATTACACTGATTTAGGTAAAGATGAATAGGCTATAACGGCTGCATCTCGCTTTACTAGATCGGGTTTAGATGAGCTTTTAGCATAAACATCACAATATTTGATGGGATCACCTTCGTGTACTAACAAATGATCATTACTAAAACCAGCTAATACTTTTTGCCAGCGCTGCACAATATGTACGGGAGCACGTGGTAAAGAGTTCAAAATAAGCCTTGATTCTTTAAAGTTGCTATTAATTGCAATATTTAGCATGTCGTCGTTCGCAGCCCCAAGCCAGCTAGCCCCATTAGTGCCTACACATAGTAGTGGCATGTAGGGAGCAAGTGCGGGGCAAACATCATTCCTATAAATATCTACTTTCCAATAGGACCGTGCTATTTTTATAAACTGAGTAAAATCTTTGATGGGCGTAAAGTTTGATGTTGCTAAAGGCAAAATTTCTATTCTGGGTTTGTTGGCATTTACGGTGTCGTTAGAAACATCAATATACCAAGGGCCCAAAATAAATGCGTTTTGAAAATACTCATCCCGTAAAGAGCCCCACGCTTTTTGCAATGGGGAGCCTTGTGCAATAAGCTCTTTTAACAAGCTAAGCCCAGGTTTATTTGTTGTTGGTATTTGCGTTTGTAATAATGTGAATACTTCATCTCTTATCTCTCTGCAACGGCCAATAGGATAAGGTTTTTCGGCAAAGTAAGGGATTGTAGGTGCCAGTTTTAAATCGGCTATTAATCTTAGATGGGCTAGATCAGCACATACTATTGTAAGTTGCTCTGGAGTGAGGTTTTTATCAAGCACGTATATTCCTTATAGTTATAATCGTAATTTTTTTAGTTGAGCTTGGGTATAGGCGTCATCTCTTAGCCACTTTAACATGTTTGGATAACCGTTAGGGTGATTCGGCTGTTCACACATAAACCATGAATATAAAAGGGGATAACCAAACCCTGTGTTAGTGCTAAAGGCTTCTATAAGACTCGCCGATGCACCCTTATAACCCTCTTCATGAAATAAAACATCGGGTGCAATATCCAAATAGCAGGCTGCAGCCCATGACCATGCAATTGCAGTCATTTCCTCGGCCGCTTGATGATCATGGTGTTTCATATCCCCAGTTAAACAGGTTCTTGTTGTTTCAGAGGTAACCGCAATATGACCTGCTTCATGGAGAATGTCACCAGGATAAAATCCCTTTTCAAAATCAAGTAATAAAGTACCATTATTTACTTTAAGGCCAGGCAAAAAAGTTTTTTCATCTAGTGTTTCATATCGGTGCTTTATGCCAATATTAGTAAGAAAGGCTAAAATTTTATTAACGTCTGTTAACTGTTTATCTGTGTTGTGTTTAGAGTTAATCATCATGATGGTGTTAGATTACTATTAATGTTTAACCAATGTTCGAATTCTTCAATACGTTGGCTTTGATAAAGTGCAGCTGTCGTTTCATGGTATGGTAGTGCTAATGAATCTAATAGCTTGGTCCATAATGCCCATTCATCGTCGGCTATGCTGAAGGAGTGACCGCATTTAGCTGCCTGTGCACGCTCAAACATACGCTTTACGCCTGGTAAACCTAAATTATTAAGATCTGTAAATTTAGCTAATTTAGTCTCTGTTTTAATTGTATTTTTTATGGGGAATTTAAATATAAAGTCTGCGCATTTGGGCATTATATATTCATAATGAATAGCTTCACCGCCACGAAGCTGCGCATCATGAGGTAAAAAAGTCAGTGGTATATTCAAACTACATTGGTTTTCGGTCAATTTAAGGTGTTTGTATACTTGAATATCGGTTGTTAGTTTTAGTCTGTAATTAGTTTCAACGCCATTTGGGATCAGCATACTGCCTTTAAAGGCGGATGTATCTCCCGTATTTAAACGCTTAGCTTCGTCGATATTTAAGCAATAAAACTCTTTTAGGAGTATGTCAGTGCTCGGTTTATCTTCTGTCTGCATTAAAGAGTTAAAAGGTGTTAGCCATGCCTTTAAAGAAATTTTTTGTGGGATCAAGGTGCCAGATTCACTCAGGTATTGACATAAATGAGCAAAAATAAAAACTTGGGGTTCTCGCTTTAAAAGAGCCGTCATGGTTTCAGAAATAATAATGTCAAATTGCTGGGAGTCTGGTGCTTGCCAACGCGTTGCGTCATCACACGTGATTGCAACAATGTTTTGGGTGATTGAAAAGTGCTTTACTAGCTTTTTAATTGCACTGATGTTTTCTGGATGAATGTCAATGAGAGTGACTTTTATGCGCGGGTTTGTGGCAACACTTAAATAAGGAATAAGTAACGTACCATAAGGGCCTGTACCGGCATAAAGAATATGAATATCATCAGTCGTTGCTTTTAAACGTACTTCAATAGCGAATTTAACACCTTGCATAAAGATTTGCGTACGAAGAGTCTCTTCAGTGCATTTAGCGGCTTGTACGGGAGAAATTGCAACGCCTTGGGATGTATTTTCATCATTCCAGTCATTCATATCTAAATCAGTTGATATAGACGTAATATTCCCTAAGTAATTTTTTAAATCGTTGATAAAAGGCTTCATCAACCCAGCATCACCTGGCTCATTTAGCAAATGTGTAACCGCATTACGGTATCTGTTCAGTAACTCAGTATCCATATCGCTCCCTGTATTTATCTACAACAATTGTTGCTTGCAATAATATAGCACTCTATTCTAATTAAGTTTAGTCAGCGTTAATAAATCAATTTAAGGTGTTTTAGTTGTCTGAAATCAGGCAAGGAAAAGGAGTTATTATGCAAAATGAGTTGATAGCAAAAGTGCCACCTTCGGACACAATGGCGCAGAGCACACTTCCTTGTTATAAAGAAACTGGAGGCTTAGGTCTATTTCAATTAAAGCGAATGTGGCACAAAGTACAGTTACAAAAACAAGGCTGTGCGGATAAAAAAATAATAGAAGACGAATGGTCGCTTGATGTCATGATAATGGACACTCTAGGCTTAGGGCTCACACCGACTATAGAGTCTATTTTTGCGAGTGATAGTTTTTTCGAATTTGAAAATTGGGTAAAAAAAGTGCATGGCAGAGCTATTTCAAACGCAAAAAGAAATCAGCTTAATAAAAGCATTGTTTCATTTTTTGAGGAAACAGACATAAAAAATGAAACAGCATCAGTAGAGACGCCTCGTTACTCTATTTTAACGCCACTGCAGTGGCAAAGCTGGGATGATAATGGTTATGTTATTATTCCAGCGTTGGTGCCAAAAAAATTATGTGAAGACGTTTGTAATATGCTTTATGAACGTTTGAAAATGGATAAAAACAACCCCGCTTCATGGTATAGCTGTCATGCGCTTAAACAGGGGGTTATGGTACAAATATTTAATGATATAACCATGCAAGTTATACGCTCTCTTCCTCAAGTTCGAGATGTTTTTGAGCAACTCTGGGGGAGAAAAAACTTAATAGTAAGCACTGACAGACTTAGTTTTAATCCACCACAGACAGAAAGTTGGCAGTTTCCTGGGCCACATATTCACTGGGATATAAACTTTAATAAACCACTCACCTTTGCAACGCAAGGGTTGTTGTACCTTACTGACGTTACCGCTGAGCAAGGTGCATTCAGTTGTGTATCTGGCTTTCATAAAGAAATAGAGAACTGGCTGGCTAACCTACCTAAAAATACTAATCCACATTCTTTTAATTTCGATAAATTTCACAGTACTCCATTGGCTGCAAAGGCAGGTAGCTTAATTGTTTGGCGGCATACATTACCGCACGGTAGTTGTCCAAATAAGGGGGATACACCTCGTATTGTACAATACATAAACATGACTCCATTAAGTAAGTAGCTAAAGACTCGCTATGAATAAAAAAGAATGCCGTGTAATAGGGTGTAATATTTTTTATTTTTAACTTATGCCAAACTTATGTATAACTTATTGTTAAAAATAAGTTGGTAGACTTTTCAAGTAAGTGATTATTAAAAATAATAGAACTAAAAAATTGTGTTCTACGTCTTGTGGGCTATTATGTTATCTGAATGTAGTATTAATTTGCGATAGAATTTTATACTGTAATAAAAGCTCAAAGGAATGTTTAAGTATGGAAAAACATAGTCCGCAGCTTATAAAGCGTTTACGGCGCGCAAAACCAATAATTTGTTATTTAAAGTCTTTACTTAAAATGCAATTAGAGTCATGTGCTAAAGCCGTTATAGTGAGTGAAAGTAGCTCAACATACCGCAACAATATACATACAGAAATCGATCTTGTCCCCACCCTGTATACGTTTTGTTTTAAGATTAAATACTTACTCATTCATTCTCTTCGTTTGAGAATAAATAATGAATGATGACATACTTATTCCTGAAGTTGTTAATGCTGGTGAAAATATAGTCTCTCCAGTCATTTCGTTTGCCAAGCTTGAAATTTTTTATAATGTAAAAAAGATGTCTGCAGATTTGCTTGTAGCAAAAAAATTGGAATGGGTTAGACATGTTAATACTCAGTGTTATCAGGGCGGTTGGGATGTATTGCCTTTAAGAGTGCCTGTTGAGCATGCTGATAAGCATGTGATTCTGCAATCTTTCGCAATTGAATCTAGCTCAAGTTTTATTGATGGCGACCACCTTCAATATTTACCTTCTATTAGTGAGTTATTGTCACAATTTAAATGTAATATTTTATCTGCACGGCTTATGCGCCTTTCCCCCAACTCTTTGATTAAACCCCACCGAGACCTTGGATTGAGTATTGAGCTATCAGCCCAGGCACGTATTCATATTTCTTTAGAGACATCAGAACATGTTGAATTTTTAGTGGATGATTTAAAAGTTCCAATAAGTCAGAGCAGCTGTTGGTATATAAATGCGGATGCGGAACATTCTGTAATAAATACCGGTGATACACCAAGAATCAACTTTGTCATAGACTGTAATGTTAATGAGTGGTTGTTGGATTTAATTATGAACTCTAAAGAAAAAACATATTGCAGTAAAAAAAGTAAGCTAAGGAGCTAAAGAGGTAATGAAACTTAATATTCCTAAGGGCTTAAATATAAGACCGTCAAATGCAAACGATAAGCCTTTTTTAGAAAAGCTGCATAGTTCAATGCGCCAAGATTTACAGTTAATTGATGGCGAAAAAGATTTTGTTGAGTCAATTGTAGAAATGCAATTTAAAGCACAAACACAAGGGTATGGTGAAAAATTTCCTAACGCAATGTACTTCATTATTGAAAAACATCATGAAGCAATCGGTAAGGCAACCATTGATTTTGGCCCAAATGAAATTCGTATCGTCGATATTGGCTTTTTACCAAGTGCGAGAGGGCATGGTTTTGGCTCAGCTATAATTCAATCGTTTCAAAGTGCCGCATTACAATCTGGTGCACCTTTAACACTGACCGTTGAGCAACATAATTTTGCTGCTAAGCAGTTATATGCGCGTTTAGGGTTTCAAGTTGAATCAATTAGCCCGCCATATGAATTTATGGCGTGGTACCCACACCCAGTGAAATTAATGAGTGGTGTGTGACTAAGCGAAGTTAAACACAGGAGTTGAATATGGAAAAATTTACGTTTGAAAATGTTGAAAGAGCACAAGGATCCATTGTTAAAGTTGCTGGTCAAGATGGTGAAGTAGAGTTAAAGGTATCATCAGTTGATAGAACAAAACTGAATGGGGAACAATGGGATGCATTTCGTGTTTTGCTTAAAGGCTCTGCAAATGAACCTTTAGAACAAGGCACATATCGACTCACACACGATGCATTTAATGATGCAGAGCTGTTTCTATCACCAAATAGCGAAACTGAGTATGAGATATACATCACGACACAAAAATAGTACTTCGTGTTTAATAGACTAAATTATTCGTTTAATAAAAGTGAGTAGGGAGATTTATATGGCTGATCCGTTTATATCTGAAATACGACCATTTGCGTTTGATTTTGCCCCAAAAGATTGGGCATTCTGTAATGGTGGAGTTATCGCAATTACACAGAATGAGGCACTATATGCTCTATTAGGGACTCAGTTTGGTGGTAACGGAACAAGTGATTTTAAGTTACCGGACTTACGGGGGCGCACGCCTATCGGTAGTGGGTTTTTGAGCACTGAAAACCGTCCCTTTTATGCTGGAGATAGTTCAGGGGAGGAAACGGTTAGGTTAACGTTAGATGAAATGCCAGCGCATACGCATGCAGTAAAAGCTACGGCTAGCATAGCCGCTAATAGCCCCGCGTTTACAGATCGTATATTTTCTGAATCAAAGGATAATAAGGGTACCTCAGCTGAACCTTTCGTATACGGTTCATCGTTAGATTTGACAGAACTTGCTCAGGATGTTGTTAGTAGTAGCGGGAGTGGGTCGCCACATACTAATCTTCAACCTTTACTCGTACTTAATTTTTGTATTGCACTGGAAGGTACCTTTCCAGCTAGAAATTAAAAAAGGAAACTAGCATGTCTGAGTCATTTGTCGGTGAAATAAAAATGATTGCTACTACATTCTCACCTAGGCAGTGGGCATTTTGTAGCGGGTCTACTTTTTCAATAAGTCAAAACCAAGTGTTATTTGCATTGATTGGCGCACAATATGGCGGTGATGGGCGCTCGTCATTTATGCTGCCTGATTTAAGAGGGCGTGTACCCGTACATTTTGGGCAAGGCCCAGGATTACAACCTTACCCTATAGCGCGTCAGGCTGGCGTAGAAAAAGTGACGCTTCTACCACAGCAGATGCCAGCACACACCCATAGCTTGCAGGCAAATAATAATCGTGCAACTACATCTACAGCCATTGGTAATGTTTTGGCGAGAAGCCCTGCAACTGAGTCAACTTATATATCAGGCGCTGTCACGGGAGAAAGTCAGCAACTAAATGACGCTGCAGTTGAAACTGTGGGTGCTAATGAGCCGCATACTAATATGATGCCTTATTTGGCTATACATTTTATTATTTGCCTCAACGGCCTCTTCCCATCAAGAAATTAAAGGAGAAATATTATGGCTGAACCATTTATGGCTGAAATTAGAATATTTGGTCTTACGTATAGTCCTAGAGCTTGGGCTAAATGCGCAGGGCAAATACTCAGTATTTCACAATCTACAGCGCTATTTAGTTTGCTGGGAACTAATTTCGGTGGTGATGGACGAACAACATTTGGAGTCCCTGATTTACAAGGCAGAGCACCAATGCATGCGGGATCAGGGATAGGACTAACGACTCGGCCATTTTCTACCTTTGGTGGTGTTAGCCAAGTAGCGTTGGCCCCCATACAGCTACCTAAGCATGACCATGTTATTTCAGGTGTATTTCAAGCTGGTAATACTGACCAACCAAGTGATAATCAACTTGCAATAGACGTTGCCTCCTCAGGTGGTGCACTGCGATATACTGCGCCACTGGATAGTAATACAAGTGCTATGAGTAGCAGCAGTTTAGCATCGTCAGGTAAGAGTCAGCGGCATGAAAATATGCAACCTAGCTTAGCGTTAAACTTTTGCATTGCACTAGATGGAATTTATCCACCAAGAAATTGATGTGTGAGAATACAGATTTTAGTTTGAAATCTGTATTCTACATATGATGAAAAACCATTATGTTTGTGCAGGAAGTAAGTTATATGTTGTTTGAAAGAGCTCTGTTGGTTGTTATTTACTTATGTTGAAATACCTTAATTGGCATATTGTTTTCAGCTGTTTAATTATAGTTGTGTGCTTATTTGCAAGAGATGTATCTGCTCAGGCGAGTTTAGACAAGCTGCAATTTAAAAGCTCTAAAGGTAGTGTTGTATTTGCCAAGCATGACAGTAATTTTTTGATTGATGATGCAGGGAAGATGTACGCTTTTAACAAAAAAATAATAATACTCTCTTTGCTATCAGTCGATGAGATCTCACAGCTACATGATGAAATAAAACAAGTTCAAGTAATCGCTAATATAGGAAGTGAATTGGTTTACTGGGTAACACCTAGACCCGAATATTTTTTTGATGTTTATTTAGCGTTAAGCAAACATCAAGATGTGCTAGAGATCGAACCAGATATTGCACCTGTCACAAAGTTAGTTACGTCAGGAACAAGCAGGCAGACTAGCAGCGTGCTTGTGTCACAAAATGCTCCTTTATGCGATAAACCAGAGAATACTGTGCGGGTTGCAATTATTGATGACGGCTTTGATTTTACTCACCCAGAGTTTGATGATTTAACAGTATTGTTTGAATATGATCCTGATGAAAAAACACTGGCAACCAGTGCTAAAAACCCAACTGATTACCATGGTACACGTGTTGTTGGAGTTATTGCTGCAAAGCAAGATAATATAGGGGTTGAGGGTTTCGCACCGACTAGTGAAATAATAGCTATCAGGCAAGTTTCAACATGGTCATCTTCTATAATATTGGCATTTCAGGTCGCTAAGTTGATGAAAGCGGATGTTATCAACTGTAGTTGGGTTTTACCGTTATTATCGGGTATTACGTCACTGGTAATTGAGAATGTTGCATCTGCATCAAATGCACCTATTATCGTTGTTTCAGCAGGAAATTCGGGTAAGAAAGCTTGTGAAGTCAATCATCTATCGGCATTAAGTTCAGTGGTTGTTATAGGGGCAATAAATAAAAATGGGAATGTTGCTGAGTTTTCTAATTATGGGCAATGTGTTGATTATTACGCCCCTTCTTCAATTGAATCAACGTCACTTAATGGGTATGTAAATTTTGGTGGCACCTCATCATCAGCCGCTATTGTTTCAGGCGTTGTGGCACAGCTAAAAGCATGCGGAGTTGAATACCCGTTAACAAAATTAACGATGGTTGAAAATATTTTGCCTGCACATGTAGTTAATAAAAATAATATAAAGAGTGTAACTTTGATTAGATCAAAAGGTAGTGAAATTAATGAGCACTGAAATGGAACCGTTAGATTTTAGTAGCACCCACAGTGACAACTTCCCAAAAATATTGGCTCAGTTGGGCATATCGTTGATTGCGACAAGTTATCAATCACAACGTGTTATTTTAGTGCGTTCCAATAATGGCAAGCTAGAAACAAAATTAAAGGCATTTCCAAGACCAATGGGACTTTATGCCGACGAAAATAGGGTCACGCTTGGAACACTAAATCAAGTAATCGACTTTCAAAAAACACCAAGTGGTTATGCTGATGTTATTAATGGGAACCTTGATCGTTATGAAGAGTTGCCAAAAAAATTACAAGATAATGAACTCAGAGATAGCCCCAAATTTCGTGAAGAGTGGGATGAACAAGTCAAAAATGTAAAGGCAGCCGACAGTTTGTTTATAGAAAGAGCGACTTTATCAACAGGTATGATCAACATCCATGATATTTGTTGGGGTAATGATGGTTTGTGGGTAGTTAACTCGATGTTCTCTTGTTTAAGTAAGTTAAGTCCTGACCATAGTTTTGTCGCTGCTTGGGTGCCGTCGTTTATTTCAGAACTGAAGCCGGAAAATAGATGCCATTTAAATGGCATGGCGTTGTTAGATGGTGTGCCTCGTTATGCTACAGCCTTTAGTGAATCAGATACAGCACAAGGTTGGCGTGAAGAGCTAGGGAATAAAGGGGTGCTTATTGATGTCGTTGAAAATAAGGTCATCAAATCAGGTATTTCAATGCCACATTCGCCAAGATGCCACGCAGGCAAGGTGTATTATTGTGCATCTGGAGATGGCGATATTCATGTATACGATCCAAAGTCAGGTACTAATAGAGTTTTATGTGAGTTGCAAGGTTTTACAAGGGGAATGACGTTTTTTGGTGACTTGATGCTTGTCGGTACGAGTACATTACGTAAATCAGAAGAGCATATTCGCTTTAAAGCAAACCCAAGATTATTAGATGGGAAAAGTGTGTGCGCAATATGGTTAGTGAATGTAAATACAGGTGAGGTGGTAGGTAATTTGACTTTTACGGGTGATGTAAAACAGATTTACGATATTGCTGTTGTACCGAACAGCAGGAAACCAGAGCTATTTCAAAGCTCAGACGCGTTGTCTAGCCATATTTTTGAATTTTGTCGAGGATGAGTATCATGGAACGTTTAAGCTTAAATAAAACTTTTTTAGGGGTTGCGATTTCTGCAGTAATAGCTAGCGGGGCTTACGCAGAAACAGTAAATGAAGCTGTAGATTTAAAACAATTTTCAAAAAAGTTAGCGCTAGAAACTGAAGATGAAATAGTTGGTATAGAGTCAAAAAGCCCATTTTCGACATTTAGTCGAGGGCAAAAAGCCCAATCACACTTAGTAAACCCAGATATAAATAATACATTAAGCTTTTTAAAAGAGCAGGGATTACTTGAAACGAATGAACAAAAAGTAAGTATTGTTAAGGGCGATAATACACAAGTAAAAAGTGATTTACTAATAAGAAAGGTGTTTGCAAGTGCAAACTGCACCCTACCAGGCGGGGCGTGCACCACTGTAAGCTCTTCTAGCTGTACTTTGAGAGGTGGTAGTGTTGGCGCTTGTGGGTCATCGCCAGAAATAGATGTTGAAGAAAGTGGATCGACAACTGTAAGCGAAGACTTTGGCAGTGTTGCAGCGGATGGTGTAGCAACTACAACAAAAACCTTTACGGTAAAAAATGAAGGCACTGGTAATTTAACGACTACGGCTGTTTCTATAACAAGTGGAAGTAGCGACTTTTCAATTACAGGCGGTACATGTGCTACGAATGGTCAAACATTAAGCTCAGGTATGCAATGTACGATACTTGTAACTGTACAAACGACAACAGTTGGTGGGATATCAGGTAATTTAAGAATTAGCAACACTGATGCAAATGAGAGTATGTATAATGTGTCTTTGAGTGCCACAGGTACTTCTACAAATTCAGCGCCTGTTGTTGATTTAAATGGTGGGATTCCAGGTACGGGGAGTTCAGTATCATTTACCGAAGGTAGTGGTGCTGTAAATATTGCGCCCGATGCTAGTGCCGGTGATAGTGATGGCGATACAATAACAACAATAACCGTAGCATTAACAAACGATCAAGACGGGTTGTTTGAGGGTCTTAATGTATCTGCCAGTGCGCAAAATGCACTTGGGGGTGTTAGTGGTGCATCGGCTATTACTTTACAAGATACAATTTCTATTACAGGTGCAACTGCAACAACGGCAGAAGTGGCCACTTTCCTTAAAGCAATAACGTATAACAACACTAATGCTAGCCCAAATGAAACCGCGCGAACGGTCTCTGTTGTTATCAATGATGGCACTGAAAACAGTACTAGCCGTACCGCGACAATTTCAGTGGCTAATCTAGCAGCAGCTAGCTCTACAGCAGCGGGTTTTAGCACCTTAGATGGTACAAATTTAAATCCGGCAATAACGTTTAGTAGTGACTCCGAAACATTAACGATAAGCAATCCATCACATATTACAGGTTCAGTGGCTGATGGTGGCACGGGTACAGATACCATTCACGTTCCGACAGGATCCGATTTAACGGCTTTCACTACATTAACAGGCTTTGAAACATTAACAATGCCTAGCAGCGCCACTTTAACGCTAAGTGAAGCGCAGCATGAGCAATTTACGACTATTTCGGGGAGCGGTGCTCCCATATTTACAATTGCAGCAGGCAGTGGGGGCGATGCAAATTTAACGGCAAATAGCACTATTGCAACATACGTTTTGAATACACCAATTGCATTAACGCTTGTAGATAGAGATCAGTCTGTTACAGGCAGTAATTTAGCTGATTCAGTCGATATTTCCAACTTTTCGTACCGAGGAACTCTCGATGGTGGGGATGGCACAGATACACTTACGCTAGCTGATGGCGCGAGTTTAGCGGCGGCAACGATTTCAAACTTTGAAACGCTTAATTTGAGCGGCGGCGTATCTGTCACGATGAAAGAAGCGCAGCATGATGCGTTTTCTACAATTTCAGGCGCAGGTACAGATCAAATTACTATTTCTGCGACAACGGATGGGTTAGTTGCTGCGAGTGATATTGAAACGTATGTGTTGAGCACTGCAAATACAATTACGTTATCAAATGGCTCCCAAAATATAACCGGTAGCGCGGGCGCAGATACGGTAAATATTGCAGGTTTAACGGTTTCGGGTACACTCAATGCAAATGGTGGCAGCGACACCTTAAGCATGACAACAGGTGCTGATATAACAGGCGCTACAGTATCTAATTTTGCAAACCTGACCTTAGCATCCAACTCATCGGTTAATTTTTTAGCATCACAAGTCGGCTTATTTACAGGCACAGTAACAGCGCCTGGATCTGAAACTATTACTGTATCGGGTGATGGTAATTTAACGACGCTTAGCAATATTGAAACATTTTCAATTGGTGATGACAGCACAAATACGCGAACGATTTCAATTGGTTCTGCTTCTCAAAATATAACCGCGAATTCAGAAACAGATGCCGTCACTTTTGTTGCGGGTAGTTTAACATTAACCGGAGCACTAACAGGTAAGGGTACAGTCAACGATACATTGTCCCTTTCAACGGGTGCTAATATCACGGCAGCTACGATTAGCGATATTGAAAATTTAACGTTGGCCAGTGGCGCAACAGTGTCTATGACGCGCTCGCAACAAGCTGCTTTTACAGGCACTATATCCGCTCTCGGTACGCAAACTGTGAATATTACTGGGGATGGAGATTTCTCTACACTCTTTGATGTTGAAACATATAATGTGGGGGATGACTCTTCAAATAGCCGCACTATAACAGTGAGTTCAGCAACTCAAAATATAAGTGATAATTCTAGTAATACCTCGGTCACGTTTGCAATTGGTGCTGCTGGTTTTAGTGGTACTTTATTCGGCGAACCGACAGTAGCCGATAGTGTAAGTGCAATCGATGGTGCGGATGTAACAGCAGGTTCATTTTTTAATATTGGTACATTGAGCTTATCGTCTGCGGCAACGGTATCTATTGATGCGAATAATATAAGTGATTTTGGCACTGCTATCACAGGCTCTGCTGGTATTGATACGTTGAAATTAATGGACGGTGGTACGTTTAATTTTACGAACACAACGGTCTCAGATATTGAGGCGTTGTCGTTAGGTACAAATAGTAACACCACAATTACTCTGTCTGATAACTTTGATACTAATGGCGCCACTGTGTCATTCTCAAATGCCAGCGGTAGTGCTATCTCGGCATCAGTGAGCTTAGATGCAAGTGCATTTAGTTCGGATATTTTATCTATCACATCATCAAACTTTAATGGTGACGATACATTTAAAGGCGGCTCTGGCGCTGATACTTTGCGCCCAGGAAGTGGAACCGATACCTTAACAGGTAATGCTGGCAACGATAATTTTGTTGGCAGTAGTTCACAGCTCAATGGCGATACGATTACAGACTTAGCGGTTGGAGACACAATTACCGTAACGGGTGTAACGGGTCTTTCAACCGCAAACGTGCAATTTAATGGTACTAGTACATTAGAAGTTGATACGAATGCCACTGATTTTAATATTTCAGAATTAACACTATCACTGACTAATGCACCAGGCAATGATCTTGCATTTACTGTTGCTGATAGCGGATCAGATACCGTTATTACCTTTATTTCAGCAAATTCAGCGCCTGTATTTAGTGCTCTCAATGGAGGGGCGACATTTATAGAAAATGGGACAGCTGTTGTTCTGGATAGTGACGTAACTATTGCCGACACTGAGCTTGATGCGCTCAATGGCAGTGTTGGAAATTACAATAATGCAAGTTTAACCATTAATCGAAGCGGTGGCGCAAGCAGTAAAGATGTATTTGGTAATTCCGGCCTTTTAGGAGTACTTACCGAAGGTGAGTTATTCACTTATAACGGTAATAGCGTCGGGACTGTTACAACCAACTCCGCAGGAACTTTGGTTTTAACATTTAATAGTAATGCTAGTTCTGCGGTGGTTGATGCTGTATTACAAAACTTGACGTATGCTAATAACTCAGATGATCCGTCAAGCTCAGCTTCATTAAATTATATATTCTCTGATGGAGTATTGAACAGTACCGGAACTAATCAGGCTACAGTGACAATTACGCAGCTAGATGATGCGCCTACTGATATTTCATTATCTGCTACAACTATTAATCAATCTGTCACAGCCTCAGGGGCTGATGTTGCAACAATCAGTTCAACTGATCTTGATGATACCAGTCATACATATACGTTGGTGGCACCAAATACCTCGACAAGTGGTAGTTGCTCGTCTAATGCAGGTAATAGTAGCTTTCAAATAAATGGCAGTATTTTAGAGACTCAATCCGCAATTTCAAGTGGTACGTACATAGTTTGCGTACAATCGGATGATAGTACATCGACCTTCCAAGAATCATTTTCTATTACTGTTACTGATGATGTAGCACCAAATGCACCTACTTCACTGGATTTAATTGCAAGCTCAGATTCAGGGTCTTTAAATACTGATAATTATACGAATGACACTACACCAACGTTATCAGGCCTAGCAGAGGTGGGGGCAAGTATTACCTTGCTTAGTGATCAAACGGGTAATGCGGTAATTGGTACTGGCACTGCAACCGATGGAACATGGGAAATTACAACGAGTGAACTGACAGCAAATGTTGTACACACGATTACAGCAAAAGCGACTGACGCACTTAGCAATGTATCCGTTGCGTCAACGGGTATTGCTATTACACTCGACACTGTTGTGCCAAGCACGCCAAGTATACCTGACTTAGATACTGCCAGTGATACAGGAACTTCAAATACAGATAATATAACAACAGATACCACACCGACTTTAAATGGTACTGCGACAGTGGGAGATGTTATTACACTGACTTCAAATGTCGACGGTGTTTTAGGTACTGTTACAGTCCCCGCTGGTGGTATTTGGAGTTTCACACCTTCATCGGCTATATCAGCAGGTTCACACACAATAACGGCTTATGCATCAGATCTGGCAGGAAATAATAGTACATTATCAGCATTGCTTAGCATCACGATTGATGCTGGTGCGAGTACGCCAACAATTACGACACCAATAGAAGGTGATGGTAAAGTAAACGCCAGTGAAGACAATGATGTTGTTATATCTGGCAGTGGAGCTGAGGCCGGCGCGTCGGTAAGAGTTTCGGTTGATGGTGTGATAGGAACTGTTACTGCAGATGGCAGCGGTAACTGGACACTTGCTGGTGGCAATGAACTTGATATTAGTTCATTGAATAATGGCACATTATCAATCAATGTGACGCAAACAGATACCGCGGGCAATACATCTTCTGCCGCTACATCATCAATTATTTTAGATAATCAAATACCAAGTGCTGTTGCGATTACAACGCCAATTGAAATTGATAATAAAGTTAATGCAGCAGAAGATAATGATGTACTGGTGCAAGGCTCTGGTGCAGAGTCAAGTGCAACCGTTACTGTAAATATTGGCGGGATCACTAAAACTGCTACCGCCGATGCAAGTGGTAACTGGAGTCTTGCAGGTAATGAACTAGATATAAGTTCGTTAAATAATGGTAGTTTGAGTGTTTCAGCAACTCAATCGGATAGTGCGGGTAATACGTCAACGGCGGCAACCACATCAATCACACTTGATAATGAAACACCAAATACATTGACAATTACTACCCCAATATCAACAGATGGTAAGGTCAGTGCTGCAGAAGATGATGCCTTGCTGATCACTGGCGCTGGCGCTGAATCTGGTGCAACAGTCACTGTCAATGTGGGTGGAGTTAGTACGACAACCACGGCCGATTCAAGTGGTAATTGGAGCTTGTCAGGCAACGAATTGGATATTAGTGCGCTGAATAATGGCACGCTTACAGTATCAGCAACGCAAGTAGATAGCGCAGGGAATACCTCAACGGCAGCAACCACGACCATCAGCTTAGATAACCAAGCGCCGAATGCACTGACGATCACCACGCCAATTGAAGGCGACGGTAAAGTGAATGCCAGCGAAGATAACGATGTACTCGTGCAAGGTAGTGGCGCAGAATCAGGCGCAACCGTGACGGTTAATGTGGGTGGGGTTAGTACGACAACCACGGCCGACTCAAGCGGTAATTGGAGCTTGTCAGGCAACGAACTAGATATTAGCGCGCTGAATAATGGCACGCTCACGGTATCGGCAACGCAAGCCGACAGCGCGGGGAATACCTCAACGGCGGCGACCACATCAATCACACTTGATAACCAAGCGCCGAATGCACTGACGATCACCACGCCAATAGAAGGCGATGGTAAAGTCAATGCCAGCGAGGATAACGATGTACTCGTGCAAGGTAGCGGCGCAGAATCAGGCGCAACAATTACAGTCAGTATTGACGGCGTGACGACAACCACCACCGCCGATTCAAGCGGTAATTGGACATTATCAGGCAACGAATTGGATATTAGCGCGCTGAATAATGGCACGCTCACGGTATCGGCAACACAAGTAGATAGCGCAGGGAATACCTCAACGGCGGCGAGCACATCAATCACACTTGATAACCAAGCGCCGAATGCACTGACGATCACCACGCCAATTGAAGGCGACGGTAAAGTCAATGCCAACGAGGATAACGATGTACTCGTGCAAGGTGGCGGCGCAGAATCAGGCGCAACCGTGACGGTTAGCGTGGGTGGGGTTAGTACGACAACCACGGCCGACTCAAGCGGTAACTGGAGCTTGTCAGGCAACGAATTGGATATTAGCGCGTTGAATAATGGCACGCTTACGGTGTCGGCAACGCAAGTAGATGGTGTGGGGAATACCTCAACGGCGGCAACCACATCAATCACACTAGATAACCAAGCGCCGAATGCACTGACGATCACCACGCCAATTGAAGGCGATGGTAAAGTCAATGCCAGCGAGGATAACGATGTACTCGTGCAAGGTAGCGGCGCAGAATCAGGCGCAACAATTACAGTCAGTATTGACGGCGTGACGACAACCACCACCGCCGATTCAAGCGGTAATTGGACATTATCAGGCAACGAATTGGATATTAGCGCGCTGAATAATGGCACGCTCACGGTATCGGCAACGCAAGTAGATAGCGCAGGGAATACCTCAACGGCGGCAACCACATCAATCACACTTGATAACCAAGCGCCGAATGCATTGACGATCACCACGCCAATAGAAGGCGATGGTAAAGTCAATGCCAGCGAGGATAACGATGTACTCGTGCAAGGTGGCGGCGCAGAATCGGGCGCCACCGTGACGGTTAACATTGGTGGTGTAACTAAAACCACCACAGCTGACACGAGCGGTAATTGGACATTATCAGGCAACGAATTGGATATTAGCGCGCTGAATAATGGCACGCTTACGGTATCAGCAATACAAGCCGACAGCGCGGGGAATACCTCAACGGCGGCAACCACATCAATCACACTCGATAACCAAGCGCCGAATGCATTGACGATCACCACGCCAATTGAAGGCGATGGCAAAGTCAATGCCAGCGAGGATAACGATGTACTCGTGCAAGGTGGCGGCGCAGAATCAGGCGCAACAGTCACAGTCAGCATTGACGGCGTGACGACAACTACCACCGCCGATTCAAGCGGTAATTGGACATTATCAGGTAACGAATTGGATATTAGTGCGCTGAATAATGGCACGCTTACGGTATCAGCAACGCAAGTAGATAGCGCAGGGAATACCTCAACGGCGGCAACCACATCAATCACACTTGATAACCAAGCGCCGAATGCACTGACGATCACCACGCCAATAGAAGGCGATGGCAAAGTCAATGCCAGCGAGGATAACGATGTACTCGTGCAAGGTGGCGGCGCAGAATCGGGCGCCACCGTGACGGTTAACATTGGTGGTGTAACTAAAACCACCACAGCTGACACGAGCGGTAATTGGACATTATCAGGTAACGAATTGGATATTAGTGCGCTGAATAATGGCACGCTTACGGTATCAGCAACACAAGTAGATAGCGCAGGGAATACCTCAACAGCGGCGACCACATCAATCACACTTGATAACCAAGCGCCGAATGCACTGACGATCACCACGCCAATTGAAGGCGACGGCAAAGTCAATGCCAGCGAGGATAACGATGTACTCGTGCAAGGTGGCGGCGCAGAATCAGGCGCCACCGTGACGGTTAACGTGGGTGGGGTTAGTACGACAACCACGGCCGATTCAAGCGGTAATTGGAGCTTGTCAGGCAACGAATTGGATATTAGCGCGCTGAATAATGGCACGCTTACGGTATCAGCAACGCAAGTAGATAGCGCGGGGAATACCTCAACGGCGGCGACCACATCGATCACACTTGATAACCAAGCGCCGAATGCACTGACGATCACCACGCCAATTGAAGGCGATGGCAAAGTCAATGCCAGCGAGGATAACGATGTACTCGTGCAAGGTGGCGGCGCAGAATCAGGCGCCACCGTGACGGTTAACGTGGGTGGGGTTAGTACGACAACCACGGCCGATTCAAGCGGTAATTGGAGCTTGT
>NZ_BDDS01000005.1 GCF_001653135.1 Pseudoalteromonas neustonica | reverse complement strand
TTCAATCTGAGCCATGATCAAACTCTTCAATTAAAAGTTTTTTCTGTTCTCATCCAATAAAGAATGAAGAACCTGCTCAATGAATTCTGAATTTATTTAATATCTTTCGATATTGAATTGACTGTGCCGAATAATTATTAAAAATAACTATTCTGTTGGTCACTCAGTTTCTCTTTCGAGAAATCACATTGAGACTCTAAATATGTTTGCCTTGCTTAGTAAACTAAGTTCGGCTGTTAGAACTCAATCTGCACGAGTGCCCACACAGATGATTGCTTTATATTGTTAAAGAACGTTTTGATTCGCTTTAGCGACTCAAGGGATGCGAATAATACACCTTTTATTTTTCGAGTCAATACTTTGCTTTAAATTTTCTTTTGGAATATTTAAAACCGAAGTTTTATTTAACTCTCTGATAAGTCCGTGCCTCGCTATACGTTGGCGTTTCCCGTCTCAGTGGGGTCGCATTATAGGGAGATCCAAAAACAGATCAACACTTTTTTTGAACTTTTTTGATTTAATTGGTTGTTCGAGTGAAATTAGTACAGAAAGGCGGTTTTTAATACTATAAAAGGGCTTTATAGCCCTTTTATCTACTTAACTATAAACTTCCAACCTGCCTTTTCTTGCTGTTTAGACTCTTGTTGAAGCTCACTTGCCATTAAAGGGTGTGCTTTTAACCAATCATTTTCAAATGATAGTGTTAAAGCCTCATTATTAGCAATTAAGGTAAGTTTTGGTAGCACATCATCTTGACGACGCATTGATAGAATCACTGCAATTCTTATTAAACGTGTTACGTATTGAGTTAACTGGGCATGACAACCTAAATAATCAAAACCATTTTTTTGCAGATCCGAACGATGTGCATTTGCAGTCGCCACTATTATCTTATGTTCTGATTGTGAGAACCCTGGCATCTCAGTATTTTCAAGAATATAAGCGGTGTGTTGCTGATATTGCTTGTACTCTATTAATAATCCAATTTCATGTAATTGTGCAATCGCTTTGAGCAAAGGCAATCCGCTTGTATCTAGTAGTTTCCATTGCTCACTAACTTGAAGCGCTAGCTGGCTGGAAAGATCTGCTACACGATTAGCTTGTTTTTGGTCTACATGATAACGCGCCATTAAACCATCAATAGTACGCTTACGAATGTTATGGTTATGAAACTCAGGGATCATGCTATACAAGACGCCTTCTCGGAGTGCTCCTCCGGCAAGTCCCATTTTGTCAATTTCAAGCGACTCAAATAAAGCAATCAAAATTGCTAGCCCAGAAACAAAGACTAATCTGCGTTCTTCACTTAAGCCTGGCAAATCTAATGCGGCAATAGTTTTATAGGTAATTGACTGCTCTTTAATAGCATTGAGTTTGTCTAGACTCAGTAATTCATCTAAAGATTGCGCGACCATAATTTCTTGGATCGCTTGCACTGTACCAGAAGCCCCAGAGGCAATTTCCCACCCAGCGCTCTTATAATCAGATGCTATTTCATCAATCACGAGACGCGCGGCTTTTATTGCTGCATTAAAATTGATTTCATTTAGCTGACAATCTTTGAAGTAGCGTTCAAGGTAGGTAACGCAACCCATATTTAGGCTTTTATAATGCAGTGCATCAAAACCTTTACCAATTACAACTTCAGTGCTCGCACCGCCAATATCGATCACTAACTGACGACCACTACAAGAAGAAGTATGCGCGACACCTTTGTAAATAGTTCGCGCCTCTAACTCACCACTGATAACGTTAATTTTATGGCCAAGAATTTGCTCTGCTTTAATTCTAAATACATCAGCATTTGTTGCTAAGCGTAAAGTAGCTGTGGCAACAATTGTAATATTTTTTTTAGGGATATCCTGTAGACGCTCAGCAAATAAGGCAAGACATTCCCAGCCTCGCTGCATTGCTTGCGTGCTCAGTAAATTATCGTCATTAAGCCCAGCAGCTAATCTGACTTTGCGTTTAACCCGGCCTATGGTTTGTAAGCCGCCAGCAATTGATTTAGCAATCAGCATATGAAAGCTATTTGATCCCAAATCAATTACTGCGTAAACATTTTTTTGCGGTTTAAGTTGCCCCACCGTTCAAAAACCTCTAGTTACTACTACGACTATAATGACGGTCGTAATTACGACCGTGCTTTTTGGTAATTATTATTAGGTCTACGTCCGCTGTTATTATTACGATTACGAGGACCTGTTGAATAGTTACGCTTTCTTTGAATAGTAGGTTTTGTTAAATCATCAAGCAATGCACTTTTATCGTAATGCGATAAAGGAATGCTATGTTCTATATATTCTTCAATTTCATGAAGGTTGTACGCGTATTGTTCACATGCAAAACTAATCGCTTTACCTGATGCGCCTGCACGACCAGTACGACCAATACGATGTACGTAATCTTCACAATCATCTGGTAAGTCAAAGTTAAATACATGACTCACTTCAGGGATATGTAATCCTCGTGCTGCAACATCCGTTGCTACTAGAAAATCTAGATCACCTTTAGTGAACTGCGCTAAAATTGATTGGCGCTTTTTCTGATTTACATCACCGGTAAGCATACCAACACGATGTCCATCTTCTTTTAACCATGCGTACACTGTTTCACAACTATGCTTGGTATTAGCAAAAACAATCGCTTTTTCAGGCCATTCTTCTTCAATCAAGGTTAATAACAGCTTAACTTTGTCTTCTTGAGATGGCTGAAATAACTCTTCACTGATTCGCTTGCCCGTTTTTACATCTGGCTCAACTTGTACATGCTCTGGGTTTGTCATGTGCTCAAACGCCAGCTCTTGAACACGATATGAAAGTGTTGCAGAAAACAATAAATTAAGGCGTTGCGATGTATCCGGCATACGGCGAAACATGTAACGAATATCTTTAATAAAGCCCAAATCAAACATACGATCGGCTTCATCAAGTACCACTACTTCGATTTCATTGAGGGTATAACACCCTTGTTTATATAAATCGATTAAGCGCCCTGTGGTGCCAATTAAAATATCAACGCCTTTTTCTAACTGCGCACGTTGTTTTTCGTAATCTTCGCCACCATATACTAAACCTAAGTTAAGATTACAGTGTGGCGCTAAAATTTTTGCATCTTTGTGGATCTGAATCGCAAGCTCCCGAGTCGGGGCCATGATCAGGGCTCTTGGATGTTTACTAGGTGCTTTGCTAGATTGTAATAACCGATGGCACGTGGCTGTTAAAAACGCCAACGTTTTGCCTGTACCTGTTTGTGCTTGACCCGCAATATCACGGCCATCACAAATAAAAGGTAGGCATTTAGCTTGAATGGGTGTGCAATATTCAAACCCACTTTCGGTTAACCCGGCAACCACTTCCGGTGCAATAGCAAAGTCTGAAAACTTTTTATCGGTCAAATGTGTCTTAGTCATAGCGTTTAAGCATAACGTTTAAACTTGCAATAAGAAACAAGAGTGTTTAAATACGCATTAAATAAATTCGCCTAACTTATCGGAGAGCGCAATGAGCGAGAAAATAATTCAATTAACTGACGATGGCTTTGAAGCTGACGTACTACAATCAGACAAACCTGTACTGGTTGATTTTTGGGCAGAATGGTGCGGACCTTGTAAAATGATCGCCCCTATTCTTAATGAAGTAGCTGACGAATTTGACGGCCGTGTTGTTATCGGTAAATTAAATATCGATCAGAATGCTGGCACACCACCTAAGTTCGGTATTCGTGGTATCCCTACATTATTACTTTTTAAAGATGGCCAAGTTGCAGCAACAAAAGTTGGTGCATTATCTAAAACTCAGTTAATTGAGTTTTTAGAAAATAACATCTAATATTGAATCTAAAAAAGGGCAAATGCCCTTTTTTAGATTTTTTTTGTATAAAGACTGGACGCTACGCCAGTGAGCTGCTAGTTTATAAAGCCAACTAATCCTTAGTTTACCAACGAACCTCTCTCATTAATTAATATCGATTATATGAGCATGATAACTGTAATAAAGAACCCACCAATATGCATTTACGCGAATTAAAAGACAAGTCGATTAAAGAGCTTGTAGACTTAGCTGAGTCCATGGGGCTCGAAAACGTAGCCCGCTTAAGAAAGCAAGATATAATCTTTGCTATCCTTAAAGCCCACGCCAAAAGTGGAGAGAACATTTTTGGCGGTGGTGTACTAGAAATCTTACAGGATGGTTTTGGTTTCTTAAGATCATCAGAAGCCTCTTACCTTGCTGGTCCTGATGACATTTATATATCACCTAGCCAAATTCGTCGTTTTAGTATGCGTACTGGTGACTCTATAATGGGTCTCATACGTCCACCTAAAGACGGTGAACGTTACTTTGCACTACTAAAAGTAAACGAAGTAAATTTTGATAGACCAGAAAATTCTCGCACTAAAATTCTTTTTGAAAATCTAACACCACTTCATGCTAACGAACGTTTACGTATGGAGCGTGGTAATGGTAGTACTGAAGATATTACTGCTCGAGTACTTGATTTAGCCTCACCTATCGGCCGTGGTCAACGTGGTTTATTAGTAGCACCGCCAAAAGCGGGTAAAACAATGCTACTGCAAAATATCGCGCAATCAATTACCCATAATCACCCTGATGCAACGTTGATGGTATTACTAATCGATGAGCGTCCAGAAGAAGTAACTGAGATGCAGCGTCTTGTAAAAGGCGAAGTAATTGCATCTACGTTCGATGAGCCTGCGAGCCGTCACGTTCAAGTTGCTGAAATGGTAATTGAAAAAGCAAAACGTTTAGTTGAACATAAAAAAGATGTCATCATCTTACTAGATTCAATCACTCGTTTAGCGCGTGCTTATAACACCGTAATTCCTTCATCAGGTAAGGTACTCACCGGTGGTGTTGATGCTAACGCATTACACAAGCCAAAGCGCTTCTTTGGCGCTGCACGTAACGTTGAAGAAGGTGGTAGTTTAACAATTATCGCAACTGCCCTTATCGATACCGGCTCTAAGATGGATGAAGTTATCTACGAAGAGTTTAAAGGTACCGGTAATATGGAACTGCACTTAAATCGTAAGATTGCTGAAAAGCGTGTATTCCCTGCAATTGACTTCAATCGTTCAGGTACTCGTCGTGAAGAATTACTGACGAAGACAGATGAACTACAAAAAATGTGGATTTTACGTAAAATCGTACATGAAATGTCTGAAATTGATGCTATGGAATTTTTAATTGATAAACTTTCTATGAGCAAAACCAATGATGAATTTTTTGACTCTATGAGACGTCAGTAAAACTATTCATATTAAAAAAGCCCGTTTAAAACGGGCTTTTTTTTTCTCTTATTTACCAACCTACCAATGATTATTTGTCTTACTCTATGCTTTACCCTATAACTTAATTAGTATGCAAAATAAAATCATATGAAGTGATTGCTGCTCTGCTAGGGCATGTTGACCTTTCGTGATTGATTTTGCAGCAGTGTGCTTGGTATTTAGGCAAGGCAGCGCCTATAGTGTGTGGTTGTTCCCCATAAATAGGCGATAATGCAGTATAAATGCCAAACATGCGCTGCCCAAAGAGTTCTTCCTAGGGGCGATTAAATACATTATTTTATCTGACAAAATTAAGATTTTAAGGTGTAACGGATGACAATAACTAAAAGTATTTTAATTCTAACTGGCTTTTTAATACTTGGTACGTGTCTAATATGCTACTTTTTTGACCTACAACTCTCTGCACTTTTGAGCTTATTATTTATAATAATGGTAGGTAATGGCACAACCTTACTCATTTATAAAAATGTTGTGTTACCAACTCCGCACTTAGATAACCTAGTCGAAAATTTAATCACCAGTGATTATATAAATTTCACTTTTCGTTTTGACGAAAAACCTAATATCACCCCAAAATCATGCTTTGCACTCAATGCAAGTTTAACCACCATAGAGCATATGTTTCATGAGATATATTGTACTTCATCGCGCTTACTCCCTATGGCAGATGCATTACGAGATACTTATGCTTCAATGACCCAAAAAGCCAGTATTCAACATGCACATGGTGAAGAATTAGCCACAACTATAGAGCACACTATACGTATATCCAGAGAGCTAGAAGGTGATGTTGAACTTATTTACACCTCTGTCGCCTCTGCAACTCAATCAGTTCAACAGACACGTATTGATAGCGATAATAGCCAAGCAAGCTTATCAAAATTAGCTACAAATATAGAGCAAACAAGTGAACATATGAAAGTCTTAAAACAAGATAGCGATAATATAGGTTCAGTGATTGAAGTAATAAATGCAATTGCAGAACAAACAAATCTATTAGCTCTCAATGCCGCAATTGAAGCGGCCCGTGCTGGCGAGCAAGGCCGAGGCTTCGCTGTTGTCGCTGATGAAGTACGTAATTTAGCAGCACGAACAAGTAATTCCACACAAGAGGTTCGTACTATGGTGGGGAAAATTCAAGAAAGCACTGATCGTGCTGACACTTTGATGCGCAATGCACTAACTGAAGCACAACAAACCGTTAAGCTATCGCATGCAACAAGTAACGAGATTAATACCATTGAACAAGCTATGCTGGCCATCAACGCACTATCAGAAAAAATTAACCATCAAGTTGCTCAACAAAAAATAATGTCCGATGAAGCCCAGTCAAACATTGAAGCAATGGTGGAGCTAAATTCGGATGCACTTTCGAGCACATTGATCCAATCGGTTTCCAGTGAAGATCTTCGAAATTTAGCAAAAAGCCTACATGAAAAGTTGGGGTTATTTCATGTTAGCGAGGGCATTATTGATAACACTCAACGTAATGATAGCGCTAGACGCAACGAAAACACCTCCAGTAGCAACCAAAACACGACCGCACCAACAAATGATATAGAGTTATTCTAAACCTTAAACTGCTCTAACTCATGGATTAATGACTCAACTAATTCTGTTAACCCTGTATTATTTTCGGCTTCGGTACTGTTTAACAATGCCTTATCCAATAATAATGCTGGTTGAATGACACTATCTAATGCGAACATTTGTGCTGCACCAAGGATCCGATGACTATCTTGTTGCAAAGCAGACAGGTCACCTTGCTGATAGTGATCTTTTAATGCATTTACTTCATCATCAAAGCTGGCTACAAAACTTCTGATTAGATCACTAACATCGATATCGATAGCCATTTCTTTTGAAGCTGGTAACACACTTAAGTGCTCGCTAAGTTTAGTGTAAAAATCTTCTTTATCTAGGGGTTTACTTAAATACCCCGAAAAACCTAAGGCCAGATAATCTGCAATTTCATGGCTCATTGCATTGGCTGTCAGTGCAAAAACCGGTTTATTAAAACCACACTTCTCTAGCAAATCGAAGGCTGTTAAGCCATCCATTATTGGCATTTGTATATCTAGTAAAACTACGTCGGGAAATTCACTAAGGCATTGTTCAACAGCTTCTTCACCATTGCTTACAGCAATAACATCTAGCCCTAAGGTGTTTAAGAAGCGTGTAATTAAGCGACGGTTATCCGGATGGTCTTCAGCAAGTAATACCTTCCCAGCCAATGTTTTCGCTGTAGTGGTTACTGGTAATGATGAAACTGGTATGCCTGGTAGATATTGTTTACATGGCAAATAAAGCATAAATTCACTGCCTTTACCGTATTCACTTTGTGCATTGATATAACCCCCCATCATCATAGCTAACTGTTGTGATAAACTTAAACCAAGCCCCGAGCCACCAAAGCGTCGACTGATTGTGTTATCCCCTTGTTGGAAACACTCAAAAACTATCTTTAACTGCTCAGCCTGAATACCGATACCTGTATCTATTACTGCAAACTGGACGCCCAAAGCGGTTTCATTGATGCGTAATGTAACCGAGCCTTGTTGAGTAAACTTAACTGCATTACTAAGTAAGTTGATTAAAATTTGCTTTACTCGCATCAAATCTAGCTTAACCCAGTACTGCTCACCAATTTGATTATCCAATGTAAGCGTCAAACCCTTGCTTCTCGCTTGCAAACTAGACATTGAATACACATCCATTACCAACTGCACTAAATCAAAATCACAAACACTCAGCTCTAAACGATTTGCTTCTATCTTACTGAGATCAAGCACATCATTAATGAGCTCTTTGAGATGATCACTGTGCTTTTTAATTACCAGTAACTCCGTACCTAATTGCTCCGTGTCATATAAACCATTTAATAAATCATCAGTTTGCCCCAAAATAGCTGTTAGAGGAGTGCGGATCTCATGGCTAATATTTGCTAAAAATTGGCTTTTCACTTCATTTGCTGACTGTAATTTTTGAGCAACAGATCGTAACTCTTGCGTACGCTTTTCAACTTTCTCTTCTAGTTGTACTTTAGCTTTTCTTTCAATTGTACGGCGATATAAAGCAACACTGCAGATCAAAACCAGTACGAATACTATCGCCAACAAAATAGTGAGTTGTGAGCGCTTTGCTATCTCTAACTCTTGTAATCGACTAGTTTGCTTCAGATCTTGAATCTCCTGATTCAATTTATTGGATTCAAATTGAGATTGAAACACATTTAGGGCTTTAATTATTTCCTCGCTTGTCATACTACGTTGATACTCTACAAATTTGTCATGTAAGTGCATCGCTCGGTCAAAATCACCTAAACTTGCACTTAACAACGCTTCAATTCCTAAGCCATCTCTTAAGCGCATTTCATCTTTGTATTGTTTCGCCAGCGCTATTGATTGCTCTAAATTTTTCTTTGCAGCATCAATATCACCTTTGACCAACTGTATTTTTGCTAACACATGCAAAGCGGCTAATAACAGCTGTTTATTATCAATTTGTCGTGCATATCCTTGTGCGGCATTTGAGTGATAATATGCAGCATCCAGTTCGTTTATTTTTAAATTAATGTTGGCTAAATTATTATGTCTTGTAGATAGTTGAAAGGCATTATTGGTACTTTGGTAATAACGTAAAGCCAACTGGTAGTAATGCAGAGCTAGTTGATTTTGACCCGACTCATCATATGCAACGCCCATATTACCGTGCACTTGAGCAACACCATCTTCATCGCCCAACGCTTGAAATACACTTAGTACTTTGCGGTATATTTCCAATGCTGAATCATACCGAGATAAACGAATATAAACCCCTGCAATATTATGCAAAATGTCGGCTTGATCTTGTGCACTGCCATCTTGCTCATAAATAACTTTAGCTTGCTGATAGTAATCAAGGGCTAGTTCCATATTATACATATCGAAATATGATAATCCTATATTACTCAATAAATTAGCTTGTTTTAAAGGGCTATTTAAACGAACGGCAAGACTTAATGCTCGACTATAATCAATAACGGCTTGTTGCATCAAACCTTGGTAATACAGCACCACACCCTGCATTTTTACAGCTCTAAAATGCAACTCAGGTAAATCATTAAAATCGCTGCCTTGCTCCAATAATTTATAGTAATGAAGCGCTTGAGTGTAATCGCTTATTTCAAAAGCATTTTTAGCCATTTCAGAATAAATAGCATTTTTTTGTTTATCTGATAGCTGCACTGAAGATAATAACTCACTAGCCAACAACTGTTTTTGAGGCCAATTTTCAGCCAAATCAAACTGCTCTAACATACTGCTTTGTTGCTTTGCAAAACTCGATACTGCAAAAACACTGATGTAGACCATGAGGCCAATAAGCAATGAGCGTTTCAACTGGCTCGGCATAATTATATCCTTGAAACTTTTGTAGCCGTGAAAGCTGTGATAGTTTGTCAAAGATACACTAATTACTAGATTGCAAACAATGCTTAACCCTCTGATTGATGAGATTTTTGAATTGATTTTAACAAAGCAAGTGTGGATGGTTCATACTTTAGCATTGAAATTAAAAGACCGTGGTGTCATTGATAATTTAGACCCTCTTCCTGAACGTGACTTATTTAAACGTAACTTTTTAATCATGAACGCTTTGTATCAGCTTCAACAGCAAGTATTGCCAACGCAGCAATTACTGATATCCAGTTTACATATTGAATTAATCACTGCGCCATCTAATCACTCAGCATTAGATGCAACTGATCCGCTACGTATTTACTACCTTGACTGGAATAATTTTGAGACATCCAGTGTTGAAATAGAAAAGTTATTAAATAGCTTTTGGCATAGCTTCACAACTAAGACTGGTTCGACATTAAAAGTAGATATAACAACCCGAGAACTGCTTTTAAAACGCTGGCAATTACCACCGCAAAGTAAGATAAAAGATGTGCAAAAACGCTGGCGACAGCTAGCAATACAATACCATCCGGATAAAACACACGGCAATGCAGATAAATTTAAACAATTGAAGAGTGAATACGAGCAGCTAAAGAGTAGCTGCTCAACAATATGTAACGGGTAATTATTAACGCGTTAAGCGACGAGCGCGAATTTTACGGCCTTTAATATTACCTTCGGTCAATTTACGTAGTGCAGGTTTTGAAGAGTTACGCTCAACGGCTACAAATGCTACGTTATCAAGTACATTAATTTTACCAACTTGACGCCCTGCAACACCATCTTTACCTGTTAGTGCTCCTAAAATATCACCTGCACGGACCTTCTGCTTTTTACCTGAATCAATCATCAGTGTCACCATTTCAGGCTTGTAAGGCGGTTTTTCTAGTAAGCTAAATGGTGGTAATTGCTCTGGTAAAAAGTCGCATTCATAGTGGTCACCAATTTGCGCCACTTTAAACTGCTCTGCATCACCGTAAATAGAACACGCAATACCTTTTTTACCCGCACGGCCAGTACGACCAATACGATGTACATGCGTTTGTGGGTCATGAGCAAGGTGATAGTTAATTACCATATCCATGTCGTCAATATCCAAACCACGCGCTGCAACGTCTGTAGCCACTAATATTGACGCGCTTTTATTCGAAAAATGGATAAGTGTACGCTCTCGATCTCGCTGCTCTAAATCACCATGCAATGAAACTGCACTAAACCCTTCATCAGCTAGATCGTCACATACTTGTTGAGTTTCAACTTTGGTATTACAAAACACCACACAGCTTTCTG
Organism: Pseudoalteromonas neustonica; assembly: GCF_001653135.1. Classification (GTDB taxonomy): domain Bacteria; phylum Pseudomonadota; class Gammaproteobacteria; order Enterobacterales; family Alteromonadaceae; genus Pseudoalteromonas; species Pseudoalteromonas neustonica. The sequence continues at coordinate 330,154 of NZ_BDDS01000005.1, read as the reverse complement.
GCTGAAACTTTAACAACAACAATTTTAATGTATTAAAACGTTGTTTGTTATTATCCATTTTATAGAAGTACTGTTTGATAGTGCTTTTTTCTTGCTCTTCTTCAACTTTCACCATTACAGGGTTACTTAACACCCGTTTAGCGATTGCTTCAATAGCGCGCGGGAAAGTAGCACTAAATAGTAATGTTTGACGTTGTTTTGGTATACGCTCGATAATTGCATCTAACGTATCTTGAAAGCCCATATCAAGCATTTGATCTGCTTCATCAAGCACTAAAGTTTCTACGTCGTCTAAACGTAACGTACCTTTGCGGATATGATCATCAACACGCCCTGGCGTACCAACAATAATATGCGCGCCGTGTTCAAGCGAGCCTATTTGCGGTCCAATCGATACACCACCACATAAGGTGAGTATTTTAATGTTATGAATGCCGCGTGCTAATTTACGCATTTCAACAGCAACTTGCTCCGCTAATTCACGCGTTGGGCAAAGCACCAAAGATTGAATACGAAAGCGCTTAACATTAAGCTTGGCCAATACACCCAAACTAAACGCCGCAGTTTTACCTGACCCCGTTTTAGCTTGTGCAATAATATCTTTACCTTCAAGTACTGGAGGAAGACTTTGAGCTTGTACAGCAGTCATGTGGGCGTAACCTAAAGTAGATAAGTTATCAACCAAACCTGATGGTAAAGCGAGTGATGAAAAAGCAGTAGCAGTCACAATAAATCCCGAAACAAAAAATAAATTAGCAAGGAATAGCCCTGCCTCTAGTTGCGCTAATGATAGCAGAAATCAGCCATAGCAACCATTAAGGCCTGTATTATAAATCAATCAATAAAGGCATTGTAAATAAAATCTATTTTCATTAAAAACCGCATCGCTTTTTATCTCACTCAGCCGGAACCATTTAATGAAACTTTGCCCGCTTTATCTTGCACTGCTTACCTCTGTAACCGCTGCACACGCCTCAACTACGGATGAAAACATAGAAAAAATTGAAGTTAAAGGTACTTACTTCAATGACTATAAAGTAGACCATGCAAAAGGCGCTATGCGCACATCAGCTTCATTGCTTGAAACCGCACAATCAGTCACCGTCATCACTGACACAATTGTGAATGAACAATTAGCCACAACACTGGGCGAAGTATTAACAAACGATGCCAGCCTAACCGCTGGCTCACAACAACGTAACCGCGAAGTATTTAATTTACGTGGCTTTGGGTTAAGTTCATCAACAGGTTACTTACGTGATGGTCATCAGCATTGGTCTCACTATCAACAGCCGATTGAGATTTTACAGCAAGTAGAAGTTATTAAAGGACCATCAAGTATTTTATATGGTCAATCAGGTCCTGGCGGCTTGGTTAATATGGTGACAAAAAAGCCAACTGCACAAACAATTTTTAATGCCGGTGGCGATGTCGACCAGCATGGTTCTACACGTTTTATGGTCGATGCCGCAGGTGCGCTCACTGATGCTGAAGATTTACGCGCCCGTGGTATTTTAGTAAAACAAGATGTGCAGTACTGGCGTGAATACCAAAATGGCGAAAACCGCGAACGCGACCGTTTTTTAGGTGCTTTCGTGGTTGATTACGATATCAGTGATAATGCATTAGTACGCGTACATTATGATCGTACAGATGATAAAGCAGGCCTAGATACAGGCGCATGGATTGATGAAAATACCAATGTAATTGGTGATGATAAAACAATTCGCGATATGTCTTGGGCATTTACTGATATTACAGTTGAAAACCTAGGCATTGATTTTAATGTGTTTTTATCTGACAACTGGCAAGTAAACCTTGGTTATAACGAACAGACGTTTGAACGCCAACGTTTTGAATCTTCACCAAGTAAAAGTAGTTTTAATGAGGCAACAAACAGTTATAAATCAAACCCGTACGATCGCTATGATGATTGGCAGTTTACCACCGCATTCGTTGATTTTATCGGTGAATTTGAAACTGCGGGCATTGAACATCAGTTTTTAATTGGTGCTAATTCACTTGACTACTTTTACCGCCAATTACGCACCTCTGCAGACTCTTTTAACTTCACTGCTGGTCAAAATGAGCCTGCTCGACCTGATATAAGCTATAAAACACCAGATAGAACAAGCGAAACTGAATACGATTACTACGGTATTTATATACAAGATTTAATTACTTTCTCACCACAGTGGCAAGTTTCACTTGGTGGTCGTTACGATAAACAAACGAGGAAAGGTAGAAATAACGAATCTTTCTTACCTAAATTCGGCGTGCTATATCACCCCAATGAATCAGCGACGATATATACTAGTTACTCTGAAGGATTTGAACCTCAAAACGAAACTATTAATAATCAAAATGATATTAATGATGGTATGAAGATTGATGCGGTTACCTCTGAGCAAAGAGAAGTAGGCATTAAATGGCAATTGTTTGATGATCGCTTAATGCTTAGCAGTGCACTTTTCGACATTAGCAAAACAGGCACGCTCGTTACTGAAGATTTACCTGTCGCTATTGGCGGTATAACAACTATTACCACTCAAATTGGTGAACAACGTCATAAAGGCTTTGAACTTGCAGCACAAGGGGCGGTAACTGATCGCCTATTTGTGATGGCATCAACCATGTATTTAGATGCAAATTACGAGCGCGATGCTAAATTACAAGGTAAACGCCCTGCAGATGCACCTAAATGGTCTGCATCATTTTGGACTCGCTACGAATTAAACGATGCGATTGCGTTCAATGCTGGTGCTTTTTATGAAGGGGATCGCTTTGCTGATAGTAAAAATACAATTACCAAAGACGCTTATACGCGTGTAGATGTGGGTGCAACTTATAAATTTGTTATGAGTAACACCGATATTAACTTACGCCTTAACGTTGAAAACCTATTTGATACCAACTACCTTGGCGGTGGTGGTACAAACAATGTAACGGTCGGCGAAGGCACTAGCTTACGTTTAGCAGCGCAGTTTAATTTCTAAATTAGTTAGTAATTTTAAAAAGCCCGCACGTTAAACTGCGGGCTTTTTACTTTTTATCTTATTATATTTTTTAAGTCGGTCATTTAATGGTTAAATAGTCGGTAAATATCTAACAAGCCAAGGTCAATAATGAAAAAAATCATCACAGGGGTTCTGCTTGCTAGCAGCTTTTTGGTAAGTGCAGCAGAGCCTGAGTTTACAGCTCAACAACTTAAGCAAGTAGCAGAGCTCAGAACAAATGCTAGCAACAGTGACTTAAGCTATCAATTACTGGAATCTCTTACTACTGAGATAGGCCCACGCCTTCCTGGTACAGAAAATGATAAAAAAGCCGTTGCATGGGCACAAGAAAAATTTCAAGCGCTGGGTTTTGATAAAGTATGGCTAGAAGAAGCCACGTTCCCTGAATGGCGCCGCTTCAGTGAAAGCGGTAAAATTCTTACCCCGAGTGAACAAACACTACATTTAACCGCACTTGGTCATAGTGTGAGCACACCAAAAGACGGTATTACTGCTGAAGTTATATTATTTGAAACCCTTGATGAGTTGATCGCAGCCCCAGCAAATAGCTTGAAGGGTAAAATTGCTTATATTAACTACCGTATGAACCGCGACATTGATGGTAATGGTTATGGCCCTGCCGTTCGTGCACGCTCAACTGGCTCTGTTGAAGCCGCTAAAAAAGGTGCAATTGGTTATATGATGCGCTCAGTCAGTACTGCACATCACCGTTTTGCACATACTGGTGGTAGCCACTATAAAGACGGTGTAACAAAAATCCCTAACGTAACAATTGCTAACCCTGATGCCGACCAAATTGCTCGCCTCATTGCGCTGGGCAAAAACGTTACTGTAAATATCAATGTGCAAAATGAAGATCGTGGTCAAGGTACTGGCTTTAATGTGATAGGCCAATTCAATGGTACCCAAAACCCTGAACAATATGTACTTATTGGCGGTCATCTAGATTCGTGGGATTTAGGCACTGGTGCGCTCGATGATGGTGCAGGTGTTGCATTAACAATGGCAGCAGCAAAACATATTAGCGAAATAAAGCGTCCTAAGCGTAGTATCCGCGTGGTATTATTTGCCGCCGAAGAACTGGGGTTATGGGGTGCTAAAGCCTACTTTAAGCAACATGCTAAAGAGCTTGATAATATTGTTGCCGCAGCTGAATCTGATTTTGGGGCTGATGTAGTATATGGCTTTGAGTCAAATGTATCTGCGCAGTCACTCCCGGTGGTGCGTGCTATTGCTAAACAACTTGCCCCACTCAATGTTCAATACATTGCAAAAAATACCGCTAACGGTGGACCTGACTTAATTCCATTGAAAAATGCCACCAGCGCACCTATTTTTGATTTACACCAAGATGGTACCGATTATTTTGATTACCACCACACGGCTGATGACACACTTGATAAAGTAGACCCTGAAAAACTGAAGCAAAATACGGCCGCTTATGCTGTGTTTGCTTTTATGGCTGCTGATGCTAGAACAACAATCAAACCAAAACCTGCAAAATAATACATATTTTCTTACAGTTTGCAGCTTTGCTTCTCACCTTCCTTGTTTTAACTTATGTAAAACAAGGAAGGGACCAAGGACTACATGCTACTTTTTAATACCAGCAACTCACTGTCATTCTTCAGCAAAACAAAAACCTGCCCACAGTGCAACAGCAATGACTATCAATTAAAAAACCATAGTCGCTTTTTACGTTTTACTATCCTACCTATCCTGCCACTGGCATGGCGATATAAATACCAATGTGCTAATTGCCGCCACAGCGAACCTGTGTCAATCATCAAATTGCCATTGTTAGAGCAACTGTCATTAGTAAAGTATTTTGCAGGCTCACTCTTACTGATATGTTTATGTATATATTTTTACGCACAACATCTTGAGGAACTCACAACAAAGAAAATGATTCTAGATTCACCTCAAGCATTTGATACCTATTTAGTAAAAGCTGACAAGTTTTCGCATGAACCATTACGTCCAGAAAATTTGAAAGTGGCACAAGTACTCGAGTTCGATGAAAAGTTTATTACCTTTCAAATCAGCAATTATCGTTACAAACGCGATAGAGCAATCACAATGGCAATGCGCACTAGCTTATTAGTGCAAAAAGATTACTTTTCATCAAAGACACTGACCTTACCCCGCAAGGAAGTAAAGCGCTTATACGATGACGGTGCTATTTATAATGTACTTCGCCCATACGCATACAGTTTATATGGTGGGTTTGTTATGTTTCCACCGACACCAAAACCCTTATATGAAGGTGTAAAGCTCAATAAGAATAATCAGCAAGGGATCGTATATTATAAAGATGGCTTATTTGAAGATGCATTTGAAAGCTTTTTGCTCGCCAGTAAGGAAGGTTCTCAGTGGGGACAACTTAATACTGCGCAAATGTATCGTGATGGTGAAGGTGTAACAAAAGATATAACTCAAGCTATCTATTGGTATCAGCAAGCCGCACAACAAAATAACCATAAAGCAAAAGTGCAACTCAAAGAGTTATGCCAAGAGAATAGCTGCAAATAAAAAATGGCAAGCTATAAGCTTGCCATTTTAATTATAAAGATCATATTTTTACAAGGTTAAATGCTGGTCTAAAAATGCCAACACCTGCTTATAATAACGAGTGCGATGCTCTGGCTTGTAAAACCCATGCCCTTCATCTTCTAATAACTCGTAAACATAAGGATGATTCGCTTTTTTAAGCGCGGCCACAAGTGATTCAGCTTGTTCAATAGGTGCTCGCTCATCTTCCCCACCATGTACTATTAACACAGGTGCTTTTAACTTATCGATATTGTAGCTTGGGGAGAAGGCCTTTAGTTGGGCTTCATCAGTGCCAAGTACATTTTTAAGGTAACGCTGACCACTCTCACGCTCTGCCACATCGCCTTCATCAAACATCAGTGGTAAATCGTAAACACCAACAACACCGATAGCACACTTAAACATATCAGGCTCTATAATCGCACTTTGCAAGGCTGAGTAACCACCAAAACTGGCCCCCATAATACACATGTTATTTTTATCAACAGTTCCCTGCTCAATTAGGTGTTTTACGCCATCAATAATATCGTACTGGATCTCAGCTCCCCACTTTCTATGCCCTGCATGCTCAAAGTTACGACCAAAACCACCCGAACCTCTAAAATTCACTTTTAATACCGCCATACCGCGATTGGCTAACAGCTGTGCATCGGGATCAAACCCCCACCAATCGCGCGGACCATGAGGGCCACCATGAGGCATAACAACCAGAGGCAAGTTTTTCTCTGTCGTATTGTTAGGGAGTGTTAAATAGCCATGAATAGTTAAACCGTCGCGGCTGGTGTAGCTAATTGGTCTTGTTTCAGCCATTAATTCAGGCTTTAGCCAACTACGTGCTGAAAATAAATAACGTAGCTTGTTAGCTTGTGCATTAAACATATAATAGTCACCAGGATTTCGGTCACTTGATGCAATAATGATATTGGTATTGCCATCTTCAGTGCTACTAACAAGTTGCACTTGATTCCCCTCCAACGCTGCAAGTAATGACTTTAAGTGCACACTCTTCTTTGACTCACTATCAACAAAAGCATACGTTGGATAATTTAACTCACTTTCAATGGCGAATAGCTCTTTTGATGTTTCATCCACCCAGATCTTCTTTGGCGATACACCTTCTTCTTTATGAATCAATTCCATTGCTTTGGTTTTTAAGTTGAGCTTGTACAAACCAGCAGCCTCACCACTCACTGACGCGGTTACATAAATTGAACTGCCCGTGCTATCAAAAGCGTGTAGCTGCACATCACCGTAAACCAAACTACCTAAATCAAGTTCTTGCCATTCCCCACCAGACTTTGCGCGAGTATAAATTGTTGAACTTATATAATCATCCGTTGAGACGGCTATACGCACATTACCTTTATGATCAGTTAAAAATTGTGCCATTCGAGAAGGTGAACGTGCTACCTTTCGACGGTGACCAGAAAACAAATCAACCTCATAAACCACAGTAAACGGCTCACTACTAGAAGACCACGGATAAGTCACTATTAACATTTTACGTTCATCAAAAACTAATGGGTCTAACAAGTAAGAAGTACCGTAAAGAGGTGTCGCCTTTTTCAAACGAGAGCCTGTTTGCATTTCCCCTTGATAGCCAACTAGGTACTTCACTCGAGAACCATCAGCATTTACAGCAAATAATTCACCATGATACTGAGGATGATCTTGCCATCCTTTTAAATATTCTTTTTGAAGCACTATTCGCTCATCGCTAACCCAGCTATAAGCACCCACTTGTGCATTATCTGGAAATCTCACGGCATGGCTAACCTGAAAGTTTCTAGCGTTGAGGATAACTAATATACTCTTTCCCTCAGGCTTACTAATAACAGATATATAACGACCATCAGGTGAAAGCTTAACTTGACTATATTCACTGCTTTTACTGAAGCTTTCTATAGAAAGCGACTTTGTACTTGCATAACTACTAACACTAAACTGTGCTATAAAAAAAATTAATACTAACAGCCACTTTTTCACGGCAATTCCTTTTTGATATTATTATTAAAAAAACACAACATTACCTATCATACCAACACAAAAACCCTCTTAGAAACGATTTATTTACTACCAGCATTAGTATGTCGTAATTGTCGAATAAAACTGCAGAGGTTTATAACGTAAACTAAGCCAAACAGAAGAGCAATCAACATGACCAGAAACTCAAACCTATAATGGATTAAAAATGCCAATTAGAATCACTACAAAATTAATTGGCCATCACAGCTTAACACTGAAGATAATTGACGAGTGATCGATCCATTTCTAGTTACTGAAAAACTTACTAACAGTGTTAAGTATTGATACCCATGAGCAGATAAACGAAACGATACTTACCCTTGATTTCGTGCTAAATAAAATACATCGTTAGGTAATCAAGCGAACTCTACACATAAACATTAAGTACCACCAATCAATTTAATAATACTCTAACACTTTGCCAACAAAGTTAAGTTGTCGGCTTTTTTGCTATAAACCTCACCATAATATGATGTATTAGCACAATCATCGCACCAGCCAACAAACCTAAAGTACCATCAAACAAAAGCGGCGCAATTACCTCTCCAACACTTCCTAAATGCGATAAACCATAATCAGTAACAGTTAGTTGCCAATGATGAAGTATACTAATACCGTGCACTAAAATACCGCCCCCCACCAAAAACATAGCCACAGTGCCTGCAAAAGCCAAAAACTGCATTAAACGTGGGGCAGCCGCTAGTAAACCCTTACCTAATATTTCTTTAAAGCGATTACCTGTTTGCTGGGCTTGTTTAAGCAAATATAATCCGGCATCATCCAGTTTTACTATCCCAGCAACGAGACCATATACACCTATCGTCATCAGTACGGCAATTACACTTAGTACAAGTGCCTGATTAAGTAAACTCGCTCCCGCAACAGTCCCAAGAGTAATTACTATTATTTCTGCTGATAAAATATAATACGAAAAGACATATAAATAGTATACTTTATTAGTTTATGATTTAGATAATGAATACTATAATTCAACCGTGTTTTTAAAGTGAAGTATTAATGGCAAAGAAGAAAGAAACTAGAATTACTCAATCATCTGCTAAAGATAATTCTAAGGTAACAAAACTTAATGTGAAAGGTGGTGATGGTCTTCCTGATTATCAACGTTTTTATACAGGTAAGCATTTACGCTTTTTCTTTGAATATGTGCAAAGTGAATCAGATCTTCTAACAGATAGAATTAACATTGGACAAAGAGACAACACCTTTAAGATCGTTAGTGATGGTAAAGATATAGTTGGAATTGAAATAGCTAAAACATTCAGTAGGTTGATAATGCAACATTTCAATATTAACAACCCTGTCAACGCTAAAAACTTTAACTCCGTTTGTGAGTCATTATTCAAATATATTGCAGAACACAACGAACAGCCAAAGATTTTCGAAGACATTACTTACACGACTTACGTTAATTTTATATTAAGTTCTCCGAATGTAGTCGCGGCACGAACAAGAAAATTATTCCTTAAGAGTATGTTGGCTTTACACCCATTCAGTAAAACTTTTAACTTATCATCTGTTGTTTACAAAGACAGTGAAGCGCCAATTAAAGACATCGATTTTGATCAATTTGTTGAAGGAAAAGATTATTCGGATCGGGTAATGATGCAGATGTTAGGCTATGTATTTTATGAGCTGGAAGTATGGAAAAAGCGCTACAATCAAATGCTAAATGTCTCTCCAGAAAGTCTTGGTGAAAATTATATTGATGTTTACTCAGCAAAGAATGAAACACTCAGAAAGTTGCTAACAAGTGGTAAAGAGGGACATGACCAGCTCTTCTTAAACTACCTATTACAAGTTAAAGAAGCTAGAGCCGGAAAGGAGATCACAAGACACAACATTCAAACAAACAAGATACGTAAAGTCTCTAAAACAGACGCATATCAAAATATTGGCGGCTTAAAGCTTTTTCAAGACTATTCGGATTACCTTCATAATAAAAAGTGGTCCGGGTATGAAAAGAGTAACAAACCCAAATATCACAACTATCTGAATTTTAAGACAGATCACCTACCAGTCACGTTAGCCCTTTACTTGATAATCTCCACTGGTAATAACCAAGAATCTATTCTGAGCATAAAGCGCAACTACAGAGGGAAAGCTTGGTATGAAAACTACGATGTAAATCTTGGTATTGACGAGGAAACACCAGCGTCTCTAAAAGAAATTAGAGTAGTAGGTTATAAGAATCGATGTGTAACAGGCGTTAAAGCGATACCAATACGTATCCCTATAAACTCACCTATATTCGAATATATGAAGCTATACGATGACATCGTAGATGATCCTCAACGAGAAAATTTCTTTGCATTCGATGTCGATGGAATAGCAAAGTTTTATGAAAAGTTCTGTGCCTCATTTGAAATCTTGGGGGATGACAATAAGCCACTTACGAGTATTCAAACGACTCGACTAAGAAAAACCTTCGCTGGGCACTTACTAACTCAGTTAGTTGAAGACGTTGAAAACGCAGATGACTTGGTAAGTAAAATGCGCGAAGCATTGAATCATCAAAAGTTCGACACAACCCTATTTTCATATATTTTGAAAACAGGTATGGGTAACCAAGTAATAAATACGGCTATTGTCGCCCTTACTTCAGATATGCTCGAAAAGGCGATGGAGTTCCAAGGTGATATTTGTGAGGATCAAAGTCGCTCTACATCTAACAAAGAAGTCTACCTGTGTGATTGCACCGATGATACTCAACCGACTCACAACCTTCCTATTGCAGAGAAATGCAAAAAATACGACATGTGCCTCGGTTGTGAACGGGCTGAAGTCTACGCTATGCATCTCCCCAACATCTGCTACAGAGTTTTACAATTAGAAGAAATAGCTAACGAAAACCCACTCACCTTTAGCGGTTTACTTGAAGACAGAAGACAAATTGCGCTGGATACAATTAATAAGTTCCAAATCAAACATAGTAGAGGTGTACAAGTTGTAGAACACGCATATTTTGAAGCATCCAGAGCGATGAAAGAAGGTCGCCCTTTGCTACCACCGATAATACAGTTTCAATAAGGAGATAACATGTCAGCAATTATCGAAGTCCAAAGTTATGAAAACTCTCCTTACGAAATAGGTAAACAACAATGGGAGCTGCTTGACGCTATTGCAAATAAGTATTCCCAGATGGACATGTCTAAAATATTACGTAATGGGAAATTCCTTGACCCTATATGGGAAGTCAAAGGTGGTAGCAACATACATACGGTAGACTTTAATCAGTTGTTTCCTGACAAGAAGCAATACCCTCTTGAGCTTATTTGTCGCGTTGTATGTTTTCAACTTTCAGTATTTCAAAATCTTGCGACGGAGACTAACTTCTCAAGATTAAGAAGCTTTGTCAGGCAAATAGTGGAGTCTGAGCATTGGAATAACATTATGTGTGCAGAACGAAATCAACCTTTTGAGATGTTTTCTGCAATCGAATCTAAGGCGATAACTAACATAACTCAAATAAGGTTAATCTCTAATGGAGGCATTTCTAACCATGCCTTCGATTTTTTAAACAAGTGCTACCACTTAAAAGACCTAGAAGATATAGGCGTCTTTCTTCTTGGAATGGGGTTACCTTGGGTTGAACAAAACATTGGTGTTAACGAGTGGCTTGAACAACAACGAGAAGTAACAGGCGTTATAAAGGAAAACACCTTTTACGCTCCAATGCCTTTTGAAAATGTCGCGAATATAGTTCAGCACGCTTTACCATTCATCGAAAACAGTGATGAGTTTTTAAACTTTTTTACAGAGTTTCAATTACTGCTGGATGGTTTTACAAACCCACACAATGCTAAAAAAAGCAAAAGGGTTAAAGATCTCATTGAACAATACGAAGAGCTAATTTCTCCCATGCTCCCAATAGAGTATGAAAAAACCAAGAATAATAATGGAAACTTTTATCCTGTTAACAATAAGTGGATATCCAATTTTTTCAATTTAGCCAAGAGTGCTTGCATCTGGATAATATTATTATCGAGCGGTTTAAGAAACTTTGACATTCGTAACCTGCGCATAGGATGTTGCCAGCCATCCAAGCGATATGACGGCATTTGGTGGTTAGTAGTTGACGTCCAGAAGACTAAAAACCGCCTTGTTATTCCTGTCGGTGAACCAGCGTATATAGCGACAAAATTACTAGAAGTGATCAGGTTTTCACCTGAAGGAGATTACCTCGTTAGCTCAAGTAAACATGTTGCAAGCAAGACTTCTTGGGGTAGAGAGTTAACCGAAGATGAAATTGGCAAAATTCGAAATGGAGATACGCTAAACGATATCCTAAAAATCTTGCCAAACACCTATAACTTCTCAATTGCAACTATCGCTGATGATGATCCTGAAGCAACTGCACACTGCGCAAGAGCAACTCTGGCTGGTTATATTGCACAAAACACCAATGCAGCAATTCTTATATTGAAGCGCCTGTTTGGTCACAGTAATGCGCTAATGCCAAATGAATATTTGTATAGAAACCCACTAGTTGTAAAAAAGCGAAACCAACTTCAAATGAAACTTAGTGAAGACATGGCGAACGATATGGCTCATGCCGTTACGTATAGACAAGTTGGAGGGCGCAATGGAGAAAGGCTTCTAAAAGGGGCTGAACATGTCAAATCAGAAATAGAGAAAGAGTTCCAGTTAAAAAATGAAAGCTTAACTGAAATGGAGTTATTTCAAACACTAGAGGAGCGCCTTAAAAACATATACTTAGATGACATAAAAAACGGTGAAACGTACTCACTTCTGACCCCAATGGCCGTAATTTGTAATAGAGCCTGTAACAATACCTCAGACAGTCCTTGTGCTGCGCAAAGTAATAACCAGAAAAGAATTTCTTCTGGTATAAAGAAAGCTATAACTAATGCCCTTAGTACGCTACCTAACCCATCTCAGTGTGTTGGTACAAGTTGTTCAGATGCCTTGCTAGGAAAGAAGTGGTCAAGAAAGCTGCTAGAAGACTTTGACTTTTTCCACAAGTACCGAAATGTTGCCGAGCCTTCATCAGCTATAGAAGAAGACGCACTAGCTTTCATTAAGATGTATGCGGAGCCATTGAAATCAATTTATGCTGATGAACGAAAAGAAGGTTACTTCGATGTTGTTAGATGATAAGAGCGAAGAAAAAATGAGCTATGATAAACGCTCTCATGATGAGCGAATAGCTGACCTAAAATCAGCATCTACTGAGCTATTTTCAAAGGCAAAACAAACAGGCAAAGTAACTGACGCCTCAATAGCTAAAATCATAAAGCACGCAAAAGTCCACAAAGACTATTTGTATAAGGACAAAATCAAAGATAAGAAGATTCAACAACGATATTTTGCGGTTCGGGATGATATTACGAAGTTTCGGGAAAACTTTAAAAAGCTGTCTGATAGTGAAAGTCCTCTTAGCAAAGAAGAGGAAAGATACGAGCAAGAAAAAGAGCGGTCTATTAATCTTGAGCAGCAACTAATTAAAAGTCGGGAACAGGTTGCTGGTCTATACGACCAAATAGCTACTCTTAAAAATAAGAGCAAAGATAAAAACGATGATTTAGTAAGGTTATCTCATCAAGCGCTTCAAGCAGGTAAACAAAGTAAATCTAATCACGTAAATTTTACCAATATAAAATACATATCCCCAGATAAATATTTAAGACGAAATGGCGTGTATTGCTTCGATGACTTAGCTTTAAGAGAAAGTGCTTGGTCTCGTTCTGAAAAAGAACTACATGCTGCATTAGAGCGAAACTTGCCAACAAGAGTTTATATACTGATTGGTCCTATGTGTGCAGGCAAAACTTATTGGTCTAATAATGCTAAAAGTTTTTGGCCTGATCGACACCCGGTTGTTATTGATTCAACTAACCTTAGCATTTTTCAAAGGATGAAATGGTTCAACATAATCAATCAATATATCCGTACCAACGATATACATGTTTGTGGCGTTGTATTTGAAACTCCTTTAGATATCTTGCTTGCGAGAAACAAAAATAACGAACCCGGTAAGAAAATGCCAGAAGCCACAATAAAAGAGAAGCATAACTCTATGGAATGGCCTGACTTAAAGGAAGAAAAGTTCAACGAGATAGTAGTAATCAGGAATAATCTGTGAAACTAGAATTTGCTCATAGAGGCTCAGCAGGCATCCCTATACCCTATATTATAGAGACAAATGAGGTTGAAACTAACGTCTTAGATTTTCTGATTTTTAGAAAACGTAATAGTAAATTGATCCATGACAAGCTAAGGAATGCTAGTGCTCAAACAATTCAAAATGATTCTCAACGGGTTAAGTACCTTATAAACCTGCTTGCCGAACAACAATATATCGATCATGAAAATAAACCTGTTATTGGTGTTCACTATAGTGAAGCGACATATGAGAATAATATGGAGCCGATTATAGAGCTTTTACGTCATAGAGATTGGAAAGAGGAGTCCATTCAGCAATACGTAAAAACATGGCGAAATTTCTACCGCTTTTTAACAGCGGTAGGGGTAGATCATTCAATGTTTATGCCTGACACAGTTGAGTCCACATTCGCACAAGACCAAGACGAAAATTTATTGTCGCATACCAGTTATGCTGAAAATTATATTGGAGAAAAGGAAACTGCGATTAATGAAAAGAATCTGGAGTTCAAGGACGATTATGTTGATTCCATTATTTCAATGTCCGACTTTTGGAGAATATACGAACATTTATATACTGTAGATGAAGTGTATGCGGTCATGGCATTTATCGAATTTTCAACACTATTGCGCGTTTCAGCTTTAGTTCGAGATTTCCCGCTAAAACAAACAAAGTTAAATCCGAACTTCGAGCCTTACGGAGTAGCTGTTAGAGACAATCAAAGAATACAAGACCTTTTCTACATTGCCAAAGGCGGCAAAAAGAAGGTGACTAAGCTCTCAATCTCAGCTCAAAAAATTTTTAATGATGAATACATTAACTCTGAGATTTGCAGCTATGAACAGCGTTGGAAAAAGTATCAAGACAATTACTGTAAAACAAAATGGGCGAAGAAGAAAAATAGAACTAAACAAATGAGGTTTTGCTGGCTTAACAAAAATGGTACTCCTGTTTCGGTGAGAGAATACCAAGCAGCCCTTGAAGGTGCAGCAAAAGAGTTAGGCATCGATATACATAGCCATATGCTACGACATACTGGTGCAACGCAGTTACTATGGCGATATATAAAAGAGCATAACCTCACCGCGTCGCATACAAATGAATTACTAATTGCAGATGCTCACATAATCTTACAGGGGCTTCTAGGGCATAAAAATATTGAAACAACAAAGATGTATGTGAAAACAATAGAGCGAATGATTCGTTCTGAAAAACTAAGCATGTTGTTGAATTCTGCCCTATCCATATCAAGAAAGCACCATGACGACCTGCTTAAGGATAATGAAACTTTATATGCTGGCCTTTCGGCTATGGAGCGTGCTGTTAATAGATTCGAAGAACATATGACTGGTAGCGACATCATTACGAGAGTTAAGAGAGCCTAAGATGTGAGATTCATAGAGATCGTGTCAATTGTGCATTGCCTGATGTTAAACACCTAAGGTTTACTGACAATTGCTCTGTTACCGAAATCTTATTTTTACACCAAATTTCTGACAGAAATTCAGTAACAGTATCAACATTTGAAGGAAACAGAATACTCCCCGCCACTTTGGCGAAAGGTCCATCAGTTTCGAGTAAAATCCTATCTTGAGGTATCCAAGATATTACTTTTTTAGCTCTGGCTGAAGTTAGCATGGCTGGGCCAATAGAAAAGAAACAACCTAGCTCGACGGCTTCTAGAACTTGTTTCTTAGTACCCAAAAACCAATGAAGAATGGGAATGCCAGCCTCAGGGTGCTGCCTAAGTTTCAGAAGTACCTCACCAGTCGCGTTGAGACTATGGATAGTTAGTATTTTGTCATCAAAGCCTTCACATTTTTTTAGAATATGCGTGAAAACCTCTAATTGATCATCAAAGTAATCAGCGTAACCTTTTGAGCCATCCAGTCCAATTTCTCCAATATATCTAGTTCTATCAACTAGCTTATCGAATAGTGCTAATTCATTTTTTCTTAGATGAGCAAGTTGAGGGTGAAGCCCCAAAGCCGTTTTGCAGTGCTTTATGCCACTTGTTAATTGGACAGTACCTTCAAAAGCTGAAGGCACCGTAGTTACTGATAGCACGTAATAATTACTGCTTTTTATATCGTTCAATACTTCTTGGTGATCAGGGTATAAGTCAACGTGGCAATGAAGATCCATCATGACGATATATCCGCTTGGAGAAATAACTCAACCTCTGCCAATCCTCGCTTAATAGTTGATTCTAATTTTTCTCTTATATTTTTATCTTGCGGTATCGGCCCCGACATTCGTAACCAAGAACGATAATTATCTGTCTGCTTCAACCGAATAATGGCAGCTTGAACCGCTTGCAGATCATCACGCGTATCTTTTTCTTTGATAAGCCCTTTCAACCGCTTCGTCTTGTATGGCGCATCTTGTGTGATACCAGCATGAAAAACTGACGCTCTTCGAATAAGGCAAGGCACACAATGCCCGCACTGTTTATGCTCTCTGTGCCAATGGCTGCATGAGACACTCAGGGGAACTACTTTTCTAATTGCGTCTTGATCAACACATTCCGCTAACATTTCACCTTTAGTTTTGAATTGATACGGGTTTACAAATTTGACATGAAACCCAGTGTCTCTAAGCAAAGATTCAAGCCTGCTTAGAAAATTAGGATGAGTAGTTCTAGTGCTATGGCTACCAATCCGTCTTCTGGTAAGCGGTGGATTTATAGAAATATAGCCATTCTCAGGGACGACAATAGTTTCAATTCTGCTATCGCAATTAGCATTTCTTAAGGCTGATATACCAAGTACCGCCATAGCTAGGAAGTTGAAACTTCTTCCCCTCATGCTAATCTCAGTTTTACCTTCTAAATGCTTGATAATATGAGGAGACATTGAATAGGACAATTCGCCGAATGGCGGGGATAATAAGTGCTTAATATCTTTCTGTTTCGCACCATCACCACGATAAGCGTGGCTAACCAAAAGCGGTTTTAAATTTGACTCTCCGTTTAAAATATCAATTGCACCAACTGCGCTATCAAGACCACCAGAAAAAAGGCAAACTGAGTTGAGTCCAATTAGTGATTTTGCCTTGGCTTTTGTGACTGCGCATAATGCTTGAAATTGCTAATCACTGAATGAGAACCAGTCCATCTAAGGCTCACTTTGATACGATTATAGTCCTTTTAGTCTGAATAACACCATAATTAGGGTCGTTGCTATTCTATATGCTTGATATATACAAGCTAACATTGATAGAAAACAGATAAGCTAACAAGTTTTTAGTCGAGCTATGAACTGTTCTATAATTGTTCTAATTGCAAAACTCTTCAATTTGGTTTGTTACTAGATTTAAAAATACTTTTCTATGCTCGATTTTAGTAAGTAGCAGCTTTTGGATGTCTTCAGGAACTTTTCTTTCTCCTGCATCTATTGCCATTAGTAATGGCTTGATATCAACTACAAGAAGACCTGCCGCCCTTGCTGCCCGAATGAACTTTAATCTCTTTAATGCACATAAGCCATAAAGTGAATGGCCTGACTTAGTTTTTTCTTCGCAGTGTACTAAGTTCTCAAGAACATAATTTCTTACCGTATGGACAGATGTTTGTGCAGCTAGTGCCAGTTGAGAAATACTCAAAGGAAAATCCAACGCATCATCATCACTACTAATGAACTTATTGATGTCAGGTATCTCTGTCAAAAAACTGACTTCACCAACAGGAATGTTTTCAACCTTAGATTTAATCATGATTTAGCATGCTTCCAATTTGTGTTGTTAATGGAATGCCTTAAGATATCTTGATTACATTCAATCAATTGGCACTCCATTAACATTTCTGTAAGTACATTACCGTTAAATGATTACCCTGCGCAGCAAGATAGCTCTTTAACGTCTTTGCTAAAGGTTTGAGCGCATAACTTCAATCCTTCAACCATCGTCAAATACGGAAATAGTTGACCTGCCAATTCTTCGACTGTCATTTTATTATGAATAGCAAGAGCCGCACTTTGAATCAGTTCTCCGCCTTCATGGGCTAAAATTTGTGCGCCTATCAGTTTCCCCGTGGATTCTTCAGCTACCAACTTGATAAAACCATCCGTTTCAAAATTTGCTAAAGCTCTTGGTACGTTTTCCATATCAAGTACACGACTTATCGTATTTATTCCTACCGCTGAAGCTTGTACTTCGGTTAGACCTACCGTAGCAACTTGTGGGTCGGTGAATATAACAGCAGGCATGGTAGATAAATCGAGTTGCGCATTTCCACCTGTCATATTAATTCCAGCCCTACTTCCGGCAGCAGCAGCAACATAAACAAATTGTGGCATATTGGAACAATCTCCAGCGGCATAAATGTTAGCTGTTGATGTTTCCATCATACTATTAACAACAATGGCACCACTTTTATCTGTTTCAACACCAACATTTTCTAAACCAAGCTTGCCAGTATTTGCATGGCGACCCGTAGAGATAAGCAATTTTTCAGCGATTAATGTTCCTTCGTTAGTTTTCAATGTAAACCCATTACTACCATAAGAAACATGACTTGCTTGCGTATTATTAAGTACACGAATGCCTTCTTTTTCAAAACATTCAGTCAGCTTTTCACCTAATAACGGATCTTCTGCATACAAAAGCGTATGTCGTGCTAATACTGTTACACTGCTTCCTAAACGGGCATAAGCTTGTGCAATTTCCAGAGCAACAACGGAGGAGCCGATAACAATCAAGCTACTTGGTAATTCTTCGGTAAACAAGGCTTCTGTTGATGTCCAGTAAGGCGTGTCAACTAACCCTTCAATTGGTGGAATACTTGGTGTAGAGCCTGTTGCAATTAAAATGCGATCTGCAACCAGCTCTTCTTCGCTACCATCAGACTTTTGAACTAGCAAGGTATTTTCATTTTTAAAACGTGCATAACCTTTAAGTAAAGATAGCGCTGGATTGCTCTCTAAAATACGTTGATATTTAGCATCGCGTAATTCTTCAACGCGAGCATTTTGCTGATGTGCTAATAAGGAACGGCTAAGTTGTGGCTGAATATTCTCTAAACCATCAAATGGGTTAGTACGTTGCTGGTGCGCTAATTGCGCAGCACGGATTAATATTTTTGAGGGAACACAGCCGACATTTACACAGCAACCACCGATAACATCAGCCCCCTCAATGATAGTAACTCTTGCTCCGCCTTCTGCTGCTTTAATCGCACTGGCAAAGGCCCCTGAGCCACTACCAATAATGGCTACATGTAATTGTTCTGGCTGAGTGTCATTTGACGAGCAACAACTATTCGTTGACATATTTTATTCCTCTTAAAAAGTTAAGCGGTACAAGTTTCATCATCACAGCGTTTATTCGCTGGAGAAACCATGTCCCAAATTGATACAACAACCATTAGTCCTAGCCCCGTATAAGTAACGTATGAACTCCAGCCGTACTGGAACCAAGGGTATAAAGAGAGTAAAACCAAAATTGGGCCAATTGAACCGATTAAACTACGGTGCCATTGACGATGGCTAAACCAGCCTAAAATATTCATTGCCAGCGCTAATGCTGCAAACAGTGGTAACAACGTATTGATAAATAACCCTTCCCACTGACTAAGAAATCCCATCCCAATTGCCGCACCTAGACTAGCTATCGCAGGAAAACACATAGCGCACCCCATTGCCGAAACAAGTGCACCTATAGAGCCTGCTTTATCTCCGATACGCGTAACAAGTTTTAAGGGGCTAAACATTACTTATTTTCACCTTTTAAATTTGATGGGTAGCCAGCGTTGGTAGTCGCTGCAATTAATGCATTGATGTTGGTTTTAGTGTCATCAAAAGAAACAACAGCTAGCTTAGGCTTGTAGGTAACTTTCGCTTTTTCAACGCCATCAACATTTTCTAATGATTTTTTAACTGTGATTGGGCATGTCGCACAGTTCATCGTTGGCACTTCCAGCGTAACTGTTTTTACTTCGGCAAAAGCACCAAAACTAGAAAGTGAAAGCAGTGCGGTTAATAATAATTTTTTCATAATTAGCTCCAAATTTTAAAATGTTATAAATTTCTTGATCTGTATATTAAGCAAACAAAAGTATCCAATAATTACTGGTCACTAAAATTGTCGCAACTATAGCGCTCAGCCAGAAAATGGCTTTTCGTTGTTGCTGTTTCTTAGGAATTGCACAGGCCGTTCCCGGCTCACACTCTTCTACTGGACGATAAATTTTCCAACCTGAGTAACCAAACAACAACACTACAAATGCGATAAATAATGGCCTATAGGGTTCAAATGCAGTTAAATTACCAATCCATGAGCCACTTACCCCAAGTAGTAACAGGAGCAAAGGACCTACACAACACACGCCTGCGCCTATTGCTGCGATGATGCCACCTATCATTGGAAGGTTTGATTCTTTTTGATTCATATGGATACCTCATTAAGTGATAATGCAAGTGTATTGTATGTACCTAAGTACGGAGTCAAGGGTGATTTATAAAAAAATTTATCTTGGATAATCTGCTACGACAGATAAGGGGAATAAGCTAACTTGAATTAAGGCGCAGAAGTAAAATTGGATATGCTGTTTTAGTGGGAAATGGTAGTTAAGTGAATCATTTACTTCGGTTGCAACGAATCAATTATTGGGCAGTGGCTATCGTCATCATTATTTTGGCATTGTCCTAAATGTTCTTCCAAAGCGTGTTCTAACAACAACAAGTCAGCCATCTTTTTTTGTACTGCGATCAGTTTTTTATTAGCTAATTCTTGTACTTTACTACATGGACTATCGTTTAACGCAAGTAACCCTTCAATCTCTTTCAGTGTAAAACCTAATTCTTGAGAACGCTTAATAAAGTGTATTCTGTTTACCGTTTCATTCGGGTAATGTCTATAGCCCTGCATAGGTTTGGGTGGCTGATTAATTAAGCCTTTGCGTTCATAAAAACGAATTGTCTCGACATTTACGCTCACTTCTTTAGCCAACATACTTATGGTTCGTTTAGACACGTTATCAATTACCTTACCGATTTTTTGTTTACTTACTTTATATCTAATTAGAGTGACCAGCAATGAATATGAGCTTTAACACCTGTGCTTTACATGCATAAACCAACGAATGGCATCTATACTAAATTAGAATATATTGAATAGTTCATATAAGGCATTAATAGATCAACAGATAGTCAAAGAGTAATTGCATGAATACATATCTAGAATCGGGAAGTATTGAACCACCGCGAATTATTGGACGAATTGTTCGCCTACTTTTAGGTATAATCTGTCTTGATTTAGTATGGCAAATTGTTGACGACATACCGGGAATGATTGACCGTGGGTGGCCCGTGAATTTTGTTAGTATTTGCACCATTGCTCTTGGTTTCTATCTGATTAAACCAGTCGTAAACTTAGGTTTTTCTGTCAAATGGGCTTGGCTAGTGCAACTTTCGATTTTTACAATAACATTGCTAACTCTTGGTTTAGTTTGGCAAGATAAAGATTCTCAAAATTGGGAGTATATTACCGCATGGCTTATGCTTTGGATGACGTATGTATATGGACATCTTGGCTTGTCATTTGTTTTATCAGCAATAATCAAAACTCCGGGTTGTGAAATGCGCTCTATTCCTCATTTATGGGGGATCTTATCCGGCCATAAATCATTGGAACATCATTGTCCCGGATTTATCAAAAGTATTGATCATTGGGAAAGTAAACTGAAAATAAATAGGTAACGATTAACACTTTGCATGCCCTAATCTGACCAAGAACTTTTACCGCTTAGCTCGTTTATCTTGAGCGCATTAGAATGACTTACAAACATAATTACATAAATTGGTAGCTTTAGGCTCTGAGCAGCCGTTATTAACCCAAAAGCTAATGACCGCTTTTGGCTACAAGTGATCAATAAGATTACTGACTGAATATCAAGTATTATGATTGAAAAACAAAGAAATCAATAAACTCTTATTTGTTTTAGTCCATTAAAATAAGCTACTTCAATATGAGTTCAGTCCCAAACATTATGAGTAGTCACACAAATGCTCTTCTGGCACTGGCAAACCTATTTGGAGGCGGTGTTGCTGTAGGTGAACCACCGATTTCTTGTTGAACCTTGTCATTGTCAATATCATTGCTATTGTCATTCTGATCATCAGCTTGATTATTATCAGAGCCAGCTTGCTCATCCCCATCAGTACCTGATGCAGGTTCTATTGTGACAGGATCTCCTTGCTCTGCCCAAGATGGAATAAGTGGACTCTTATTATTTGGTCCTGTTGACGATGCGGACGTACCCATATTACTTAGTTCCCTCTAGTTCTTTTAAAATTGGATTAAGCCATCTTTGGCGGGGCAAGCTTTTTAAAAATGTAAGAAGACTTAAGCTACATTTATCATCCTGCTTGGCAAGTAACACAGCCCCATAAATGCCTGTTGGTCTTTCGGTCCAATCACCAATCAACTTAAAGTTTTCAATCAAACCATCCATGACTGACATGTATTCTTCCTTCGGAGTTGTGGTAATCGCAGTAGAGTTAACGCCACTGACCCTTACCTTTTGCTTCATTAATTCTTCTACGAGTTTTTGAGCGGCTCCAGACATTACCGAATTAACAGCCCCCATTGGAATGCTTTCTCTGCTCAGATATGCCGCTGGTGTCAAATCCATTTCAGTGAACATGGGAGGTAATTTCGACCATTTATCAATAAAAGCTAGGTCGAGTTTCCACTCTTCAGGTAAATTAATTTCGTCAAATTCGACTTCTGAATTTTCAAGATCCGCTAATACTTTTGGATATCCGTTTTCCTTATCAATTAATTCATAAAGCTTGTTGGTAGCCTGAGTGCCTAAGCACCTCTCAAAAATTACCAGCTTAGTGATAGTTTTTTCATCAAGCTGCATTCCTCTGCGATGAGCGGTTTTCTTTCTCATCTTAACCTGATTGAGTAATCGCTTAACTATGCGAGGGTTGCCGTTAATGTTTGTGGATTCAGCTAATAGTGGAGCTAACTGTTCAGCAACCACAAATTTACTTCTGAGTTCGGAATGCTTTTCAATCTCGTGATCTTGAAGTAGCTCGTCAACGGTAATTTGTGGTTGTTTCCACGACAGCCTTAATGACTCTTCAAGGGCACATCTTATCGTTTCTAATTGCGCATCGGTAACGCCGTGATCTTGAGCAGTAAGCATCATTAAATATGCCCTTATCTCCAGAACGCCGGGTCTTGGTACATGCACAGGAATTTGAATAAGCTTGTCTAAATAATCAGTTTGATGTCGTTGAGATGCACCTTTGTGATACTCAGGCACTGCCAAGCGGATCATGTCCTCATCGGCGGCAATAACAAATGCAGTATTGGGTAAAAATAGAAATAACCTGATCGCCTCAAGGGTCGAAATAGCATTAAATGGAGAGCAGCGATCTAAATTATCGACATAGACAATAAGTGGCTTATCAAACTCCTTTAACAGATCAGAATATGCTTTTCGGAATTCTTTAATTTCTTTAGGAGGTGAAAATGATTTATTATCTTTGATCAAACCTTTGTTTTTCTTCGCGACATCCTTAGCGCCATCGACAGCACCTTTTACATCATCAACATCCAGTTCACCATCGTCACCACCACTGAATAGTCCCATGATCTTCTGTATACCACCCATAGTTGGTATACCAGCTAATGCTGCACCACCATCCATTAGCAATCCCATCAGTCTGATCTTATCTATTCGTCCAGCAAACTCTTTTGCTTTTGCACTGAGATTTTTATCGTCTGCTGCTTTTTTAACTAAAGTAGATGCAATTGTTTCTAGTAACGCCGCTTTAGCGTCATCATACCCTTGGAAAGTCCATGCATCGAAATGTACTTGGATATATTCTTGTTCATCACTTTCCAGAGAAGCCTTAGTAAGTTCAAGAATCGTCGATTTTCCAGCGCCCCAATCACCAAAAACGCCTATACTAATAGGCATTAACTCCTTTTCTGTTATAAGATCTTTTATTGACTCAGCCGTTTCATTAAAATTTAAGAAATCAATTTTTGATTCTTTATCAGACCACATAACGTCTCCTTTTATTTATTATTTCTTTTGTTCCATTCTTTCAATAATTCGGTGAACCGTGGGGCGGCTAACAGAATATTTCTTCGCTAATGCAGAGATCGATTCACCATTTAATTTATCTTTATATAATTCTTTCGCTTGTTTGTCTGATAAAGCAGGCAATCTGCCCATGTGTTTGCCTTTAGCTTTAGCCTCTTCACGACCTTCTGTGGTTCTGGCTTTTATAAGATCCCGCTCAAGTTGAGCGAATATGTGGCTACGCATAATGTTTGAGATTATTTCTCATCAAGCCAGATTGGGTGAGTACTAGGAAATCTTCGTCAGATTTGAGCCTGAAGCAGTCGTAAACGATGGTACAAAATTACTTCAGCTAAAATTCACTTTGATACGAAACCGGACATTAGGCTTAGCGTATCTCATGACAAGTGTTCCAACAATATAGTCGTTGCTCTTACTTTTAAATTTAAATCTTGTTTTAGATCCTCTGTACAATTAGTAACACACCAACGCGACTTTAATGTGGAATTAGGATCATCGGTTAATTTATTCTATCTAGATAGTTCTTCTATTTTTTATCTTTGATAAACATCGGTATAAAACGGGCAGTCCAAATAATGTTAGCAGTGTTTGCTGTCACTACCCCCCAACAATTATTTTCTTGGAATAGCTATTTGAGTTACTTCCCAATCTTTTCAAATTAAATAACTTTTTATTTGACTCTATAGCCACTATAGATTTTATACTTATTTTAATATTGTTTCGGAATGTTAAATATGTCAGAAAAATGTAGTGGTCAGTGTCAATCATCTCCTACCAACGAAGACGTAAAAATTGATACACAATTAGATAACTATAGTGGCGCGTTTGTCAGTACATATAAAGTGCCTCAAATGGACTGTCCTTCAGAAGAGAGATTGATCAGATTAGCACTTGACTCAATTCAGCCTTCAGTTGGATTGCAGTTTGATATTCCTAATCGCTTAGTCAAAGTTTTTCATGATGAAAATTTAGATGAGATAACAAAAAAGTTACAACAACTTAAACTCGGTGCAGAGTTAGAGTCAACTAAACAAAGTTGCAGTACAGAAGCTGCAAAAGCAAAAGACTTAGCCCAAAAAAATGAGATGAAAGAAGCATCAACCCTAAAATGGTTGTTAGCCATTAATGGAGTCATGTTTTTTATAGAAGTAATTGCTGGGATTATTGCACAGTCTGCTGGCCTAATTGCAGACTCATTAGATATGTTTGCTGATGCTGCTGTGTATGGTTTAGCTATTTATGCCGTAGGTAAAAGTATTAGCATGAAACTTAGAGCAGCACATATATCTGGTGTGCTTCAAGTTATTCTAGCGCTAGGTGCTTTGAGCGAAGTCGTAAGACGCTTTGTTTACGGTAGTGAACCGATCTCTTCTTTAATGATGATATTTGGTGGAATAGCACTAATCGCTAACGTTGCTTGTCTGTTTTTGATATTTGGCAACAAAGAAGACGGCGCTCATATGAAAGCGAGTTGGATTTTTTCCGCAAATGACGTTATCGCAAACGTTGGTGTAATTTTAGCTGGCTTATTAGTTACAGCAACAAGCAGTCGTTATCCAGATTTAGTGATTGGTTTGATAATTGCTCTTGTCGTTTTAAACGGTGCTCGCCGCATCTTACAGCTAAAGTATTAAGCAGAGAAATGAAAATAATGCACTCATCGTATATCAAATCAAATATATCATACGTGATAATGATTTTAATCGCGGTGCAGTCTGTGTTTTTTTCGCTAGAAGAGCTTGAAATAAACTTAAGTGAAAGTTCTTTTAGTTCATCACTAACTAAGTCTATTACCCCGCTAAAAGCTCCAGAAGACTCCAATATGCTTGAGGTGAATAATAGCAACTCTTCAATTGATAATTGTAATTTTTGTTGCTGTTGTCACTTATTTTTAAATGCTGATTCTTCCTGTAACATTTTCCAAGCAATAGAATATTTCCTTACCTACGCCTTAGTTTCTCCTGAGCTAAAAGGCTATATCTCGGTGCCATTCCGCCCACCTAAATACGCCTAAATTTTATAGAAAATTATGAAAGGTCAAATGTTAATGACCGAAAAAAACATATAAATTTATAGGAAAGTATACATGGCACTTAATACCTGTGTGCATCGCAAGATAGCAATTTTGAGGTGTGTAACACCTCGGCTTAAATATATCGCGTTTCTCGCGTTGTCACTTTTTACATTTAATGTTTATGCCTTTGAAAAGCAGTTAAATCTTCAAGAGGCAATTCAGTGGACGCTTAAACAAAATCCTGAACTCAAAATATTTGATTTCAAACAAACCGCATTAACAGGACAAGAACAAACAGCAAGTTTAAATCCTGCTTATGAACTAGAAGTTGAAGCTGAGAACTTTGCAGGCTCAGGTGAATTTAATGCATTCGACAGTGCTGAATTAACAGTCGCTCTATCTTCGGTTATCGAAATGGGAGATAAACGCTCAGCGCGGATTGGACTTGTTTCAAAATCAAGAGCACTACTCAATGCTGAGAAAGAAGTCTCTGCGCTTAATTTAATGGCTCAAGTCACTGAGAAGTACGTGGAAGTACTTGCAGCCCAACAAAGAGTTATATTGGCAGAAAATGCTTTGAGCTTAGCACAAGAAACGTTAGAGATTGTATCTCAGCGTAACCGCGCAGGTGCTACTCCTGAGGCTGAAGTGAAACGCTCAAAAGCAGTTATTGCTCAGGCTAACCTCACCCTTCAATCTGAACAAAAGCGCTTGGAATATTTGAAGCTCTCATTAGCAGCCTACTGGGGGGAAAACTCTGTAACCTTCTCTGAAGTACAAGGGGATCTTTTTCAGTTTGGCAATGATAGTGACTTTAACAGCCTTTTTGCGAAGTTAGAGAAGAACCCTGCTATTCAAATCTATGCAAGTGAACAGCGACTAAAAGAGGCTGAAATACAGTTAGCTAAAACAGAGTCAACGGCCAATATCAAATGGTCTGTTGGTGTTAGGCGCTCTCAAGAAGCCAATGATACGGCACTGGTCGCTGGCTTTAGCTTACCTTTGTTTGCTGAAAAGCGAAATTCTGGTGCAATCGCTAGTGCGCTAGCAGAGCGTGACCAAGTTGCCATAGAGAAAGAGGCGACTAAGTTGAGGTTTAGAAATCACTTACTACGAGCATACTCCAATAGAAAACAAGCCATATTAACAGCTAATTCATTAAAGCAGTCGGTTATCCCAATGCTTGAAGATGCACTGGAAGATACTCAAGACGCCTATCAAAAAGGTCGATATGGATATCTTGATTATGTATCGGCTAGACAAGAGCTGTTAAATGCTCGGCGAACCCTCATTGATGCGGCATCTGCTGCCCTAATTTATGGCGCAGAGATAGAAAAACTAACAAACGAAGCGCTGTCACTCTAAAAAAAGCATCACTTTAAGCTTAATAACAATTTATTGATTCAGTTATTAACTGAATCGTTTAGGAATTAAAAATGAAAAACTATTTACTCGCACTATTGATTTTTATTGGGTATTTGTCACCCATTCAAAGTGTTTTCGCTAGTGAAGATGAACATGAAGGCGAAGAAGGCATAAGCAAAATCGACAATAACATGGCAAAAAAGGTTGGTGTTGAAACAGCCTATTTAGCTTCAAAAACGTTGAACCAAACTATCCCTGTATACGGCTCTACGACGATAGGCGCTGAACAATTATTTCAAGTTGGCGCTAGATATAACGGCGTTATAAAGACAATAAACTCCACTGTTGGTGATACGGTAAAAAAAGGCGATCTATTAGCCGTTATTGAATCTAATGAGAGCTTAAATACTTATAAAATAACATCGCCTGTTTCTGGGACTGTTTTACAGCGAAATGGAAATATTGGCGGTATCACGCAAAACACTAGCTTGTTTGAAATCGTCAATTTTGACACCTTGTGGGCTGAATTTAAGGTGTTTACCAGCCAATATAATCAAATTAAAGTCGGTCAACCTGTTGATATTGAGCATGGTGAACAGGCATTCAACTCAACCATCACCAATATAATTCCAGCTAAAGATCAGTCTTATGTTTTAGCACGTGTACGTTTAAACAACACTGAGTTAAAGCTAACGTCAGGTCAATTATTAAAAGGCAACGTCAAAATAAATCAATTCAAGGTGGATTTAGCCGTTGAGAAAGTTGCTATCCAAGAACTGGGGGGACAATTAGGTGTATTTGTTAAAGAAGATGAAGAGTACGAATTTGCACCGCTTGTATTAGGACGTTCAGATAAGAACTATATCGAGGTTATTGGTGGCCTCAGTAAAGACACTGAATATGTAAACAAAAACAGTTATCTGATAAAAGCAGATATATTGAAATCTGAAGTAGAAGACGACGATTAGGAGACGCAATATGATTGAATCAATTTTGCGTCTTGCAATAAATAGGCGCTACTTAGTATTAAGCTTGCTGATGGTAATCATCGGCGTTGGTATGTGGAGTTATCAAAAACTTCCCATTGATGCTGTTCCAGATATAACAAACGTGCAGGTACAAATAAACACTTCTGCCCCCGGTTATTCACCTTTGGAAGCGGAACAAAGGGTGACCTTTCCTGTAGAAACAGCCTTAGCCGGATTGCCAAAGCTGTCTCACACCCGCTCCCTGTCAAGATATGGATTATCTCAAGTAACCGTTATCTTTGAAGAGGGAACCGATATTTATTTTGCTCGCAACTTAATCAATGCAAGATTAGCTGCGATAAAAGGCGTTATTCCCTCTGGCTTAGAGCCAGAAATGGGTCCTATTTCGACAGGGCTTGGCGAAATATTTATGTATACCGTACAAGCTTCTCCTGATGCTAAAATGCCTAATGGAGAGCCTTATACCGCTATTGCCTTAAGAGAAATACAAGACTGGATCATTAAACCGCAATTGGCTCAAGTTAAAGGCGTCATTGAGGTCAACAGTATCGGCGGCTACAACAAGCAATATCACATAACACCGAAACCTGAAAAATTACTTTTTTATCGTGTGAGCTTTGAAGAAATATCTGATGCATTACGTAAAAATAATGATAACCGTGGCGCGGGTTATATCGAGCAAAACGGACAGCAAGTTTTAGTACGCTCCATTGGGCAACTAGCGACAATAGATGAGATCCTCAATGTCATCATCAAAAAGAACGATGGTATTCCTGTAAAAATAAGTGATGTTGCCAATGTTGCTATAGGCAAAGAACTTAGAACAGGGGCTGCTACTCGTAATGGCATTGAGACAGTGCTTGGTACAACCATGATGCTGATTGGTGAGAATTCTCGCACCGTTGCTTTAGAAGTGGAACATAAGCTCAGCGAAATACAAAAATCTCTGCCAAAGGGCATTACCGCAGAGCCTGTTTACGACAGAACAACGTTAGTAGATAAAGCGATTGCAACCGTTACCAAAAACCTCGTTGAAGGTGCGCTTTTAGTTATTGTTGTGTTATTTATTCTACTTGGAAATTTACGTGCAGCTCTCATTACCGCTGCTGTTATCCCTATTTCCATGTTAATGACAATCACAGGTATGGTGCAAGCAGGAGTATCTGCCAATTTAATGAGTCTCGGCGCATTGGACTTTGGCTTGATAGTGGACGGGGCTGTCATCATCGTTGAAAACTCTGTCCGTAGGTTAGCACAGGCCCAACACAACGGTCATAGGCAAGACTTAAGAGAACGCCTAAATACCGTTTTTGAAGCCACTTCAGAAGTGATACGTCCAAGCTTGTTTGGTGTGGCAATTATCACTGTTGTTTACATCCCCATTTTCACGCTAACTGGCGTTGAAGGGAAAATGTTCCACCCTATGGCGGCAACTGTCGTTATGGCGTTAATTTCCGCAATGATCCTTTCAGTTACACTGGTTCCTGCTGCTGTAGCTGTTTTTATGAAAGGTAAAATCAGCGAAAAAGAAAGTGTTGTTATTCGTTCAACCAAGTCTATTTATGAACCATTGCTAAAAATGGCGTTGAAATTTCGTTGGGTTATCGTTTCATTTTCGACGCTCTTAATGGGGTATAGCCTTTGGTTAGCAACAACGCTGGGTAGTGAATTTGTTCCACAGCTAAATGAAGGGGATATAACAGTCCAAGCGCTAAGAATACCTTCTACCGGCCTAGAGCAATCAGTAGAAATGCAAGAAGTACTTGAGCAACGTATTAAAGCGTTTCCTGAAGTTGATAAAGTATTCTCGCGCATCGGCACACCAGAAGTAGCAACTGATCCAATGCCACCGAGTATTGCTGATATCTTTGTTATTTTAAAACCACGTAAAGATTGGGCCGAACCTTCAAAGCCAAAGAGTGAATTAGTTGAAGAAATGGAAGAGGTGCTAAAAAACATTCCGGGCAACAACTATGAATTCACTCAGCCTATTCAAATGCGTTTCAACGAATTGATTTCTGGTGTTAGAGCTGACGTGGGTATCAAAGTATTTGGGGATGATTTGGATCGGTTATTACTTACCGCAAAAGATATTCTAAATATTGTGAACACCGTGGACGGTGCTGCTGATGCCCGAATGGAACAGGTCACAGGTGTTCCATCTTTATCAGTAATTCCTAAACGAGAAGCGCTTGGTAGGTATGGTTTGAGCGTTACCGAACTGCAAGACTGGGTTGCTACTGCAATTGGCGGTGAATCTGCGGGGATCATTTATGAAGGTGACAGAAGATTTGAGTTAGTTGTTCGCCTACCAGAGCAAACAAGAACAGATATCGATGGCTTGAAGCACCTGCCGCTTCCACTTGAGGGTGGTAACTATGTGCCACTTGAAGAAGTTGCAGAGCTTAAATCAGAGTCTTTACCTGCTCAAATTAGCCGTGAGAACGGAAAAAGAAGAGTTGTGGTTACCGTCAATGTTCGTGGCAGAGATTTAGGCGGCTTTGTAAAAGAAGTGAAAGCTAAAATTAATCAGGAAGGAGAAATCCCAGCAGGATACTGGCTTGATTATGGTGGAACGTTTGAACAACTAGAGTCAGCGAGTAAAAGATTAAGCTTAGTTGTACCGATCACATTAGTTGTAATCTTAGGTATTTTGGTTATCGCATTTGGTTCATTAAAAGATGCATTAATCATTTTCAGTGGCGTGCCTTTAGCATTAACTGGGGGCGTATTTTCACTTTATTTAAGAGACATGCCCTTATCAATTTCGGCAGGTGTCGGCTTCATAGCATTGTCAGGTGTCGCCGTATTAAATGGCTTGGTTATGTTGGCTTTTATTCGAGATCTTTGGCATGAAAAAGGCGACCTTTACGTAGCGATCATTGAAGGTGCCATCATTCGTTTAAGACCTATTTTAATGACGGCACTGGTTGCTAGTTTAGGTTTTATTCCAATGGCGCTAAACACTGGAATTGGTGCAGAAGTACAACGACCACTAGCAACAGTCGTTATCGGCGGTATTGTATCTTCTACCATTTTAACTTTGTTTGTATTACCTGTTTTATATCAATGGGCGCATGGCTCTGAGAGTAACAAACAGTAATCTGACGAAATTTAAAGCCCAAAAAGCAGCTTAATTAATAGGTTATGCCTAATTAAGCTGCTTTTTATATTGTATGCCCAACATTTTATTGATAAAGCTTACTGCGCTTCATCCCGACAATTTTCATTTAAAAACTCAAACTCTATCGTTGTATGCGATAAATGATAGGAAGATAATTTAGCTGCAACTTCTTGTTTAAGCCTAATTAATTCTTTAACGTCAAAGTTGTCACTCAGCTCAAGGTGCGCTGTTAAAACGTGACTTTCACCATCTAGTGACCAAAAGTGCATGTGGTGGATACCATTAACTTCAGGAAATTCCATTAGTGATAGTTTAATACGCTTTTGAGTCTCTTTATCGGGTGCAGCTTGAAGAAATAAAACGAGTGTTGATTTCAGGTTTTTGAAAACATTAAACAAGATGAACAGCGTGAACCCTATTGATAAAAGGGGATCTAATATCGGCAGTTCAGCGAACAACAGTACGATAGAGACTATAAGAACGGCAACCCATCCAAGTACATCTTCAAGAAGGTGCCATGTCAGCACTTTCTCATTTAATGTTTCACCCGCTTTTAATTTTAATACCGCATATCCGTTAACGGCAACGCCGAGTATCGCTAGCCCTAACATCCCCTCGACTACAGGCATTTCAGGATTGGACAGCCTTGGAATTGCTTCAAATAAAATCCAAATTGAGCCAATGATTAAAACAATACTGTTTATCAATGCGCCAAAGAG
This sequence comes from Pseudoalteromonas neustonica, assembly GCF_001653135.1. Classification (GTDB taxonomy): domain Bacteria; phylum Pseudomonadota; class Gammaproteobacteria; order Enterobacterales; family Alteromonadaceae; genus Pseudoalteromonas; species Pseudoalteromonas neustonica. The sequence goes on along the minus strand of NZ_BDDS01000005.1, from coordinate 298,143 downwards.
AGTAAGTCTACGATAACCATAACTAAACTTATCTGATGCTTCTTTATCTGAAAAACGACTTAAAATCCACGCAAAACCTATTGAAAGACTATCACCAAGATCGTGAACTGCATCTGCCATTATCGCAGTACTGTTAGTGAGCCAACCACCTATAAATTCGATAATAGTAAATGTCACATTCAGAAAAAATGCCCAACCAATACGATCATCTTTAGAATGCTGATGACTGTGACTATGGTTGTGCATTTTGTACCTCCAGTGCTTTTGTATTTCTAATTTTTGATACATTCATATTAATCAAATGGCGAATCACACCTTGATACATCCAACGTTTTACTCCCGACAAATTAGTACCCTTTTCAAGATAAAACTCATCAGGGGAATCATAAAGCCCAAAGTCGTCATGAATACCTTCTTTTTGAATATAGGTATCTTGGCCGCACCAATTTGTGTTTGGTGAAGAGAAACACTTTGTTGCAACACCATAGACACAAAAGTCATCTTTTGCTTGGCTAAATTTCTGCTGTAGTGAGCTTAAGTATTGCTCATCCAATATAAAGCCCTCTAAGTTTATCCAGCGTCCATCGAAATAAACTTCTACCCAACTATGAATGATGTATTTAGGTGCTAACCAAAATACATAGCTAGGTATAGCCCCTTTTTGTAATTGCTGATCAATGGTAAAACCATGGAAACGACACTGGATACCTAGTCCACGCAATAGCGCCATTAACAGATTACCCTTAGTATTACATTGCCCATAACCATCTGCTAGTACATCGCTTGCTGCTATATCATCACTCTTGTTATAGCCAAACATTATTTCATCTTTCACAAATTGGTATGCTGCTCCAATTTTGTTGAAATCGTCTAAGCTTTGCCATCCTCGCTGATCGATCAGGGATTGGATATCTTTGTGTTCAAAATTAACGATATTCGTATTGTTTAAATATTTCTCGGTCATTTTTTATATATCCTTTTCGTTGCATACTTATACTACAGACTCTATAGTAACTATAGAATCAAATGTCTGGGGGAAATTGATGAAAATAGGCGAATTGTCTAAAAAATCGGGCTGTTCTATACAAACAATTAGATATTATGAAAGAGAAGGATTACTGTTAAATCCAAACCGTTCAGAAGGTAATTTCAGGCTGTATGATAGTAAAGCACTTAAACAATTGGAGTTCGTAAAACATTGTCGCAGCCTAGATATATCACTCAATGATATTAAACGTCTTATCGAATTAAAAAATAAGCCAGAAGAAAGCTGCTCTAGCGTTAATGCATTAATTGATCAGCAACTTGCACTAGTGAATAAACGCATGAAAGAATTAAGGGCGCTTAAAGCTGAATTACAACAGATGGCTAGTGCTTGTGGTTCGAACAATACTATTGAAGCATGCGGGATCATTAAGTCACTAGATAGTTAACTCTGTTAGAGGCATACGGGCAGAATATAGAACATTAATCGACTATTGCATGTCCTAAATGTGGACAGATAAAAACGGAAGAAATGCTGACAAATTCATGTCAGCGGTATCACAAGTATGAGTCACACAAGGTTTTGCCAAACTATTGAATGGTGACTGGTGTGTTTACTTCTCATATGGAACAGCAAAATTCCGCCAATTCTAGAACGACAAAATTAGTTGCAGCCGTTAATGCACTAGAGTGTTTAAATTGAAGTTTATTATTGACTCTTCAACGTCTGCTTTACACTCTGAATTTTCGTTAATAACTCAAAAGCTAACTTCCGCTTTTGGCTAAGTGAAGTCATAAGGTATTCATTGATGCTAATGTTCGCAATGTCGGAGGAGCTGCCGTTAGCAAATAGCATCAAATTATCGTAATATAACTGATTGAGTCTCAGATATTATGATTAAAAAATCATACTTTCATAAAAAGAGAGATTGGCGGCATCCCTTTAAAACCTTTCAGTCTAAAATGAGATCAATCTCAATCATTATGCACAGTCACAAATACTCCACATAGGTTGATCATGGCAGTGGCAAACGGATTATCATTTTTGGTATTGAGAGAGCCGTCGATAATATTCAAACAAGCACCTTTCTTATGGATGCTTTCAATTGCCTCAAGAATAGATTTTAACGACCGTCCCAAACGGTCGAGGCGAGTAACAATAACTTCATCACCTTCCCTGATAAAGTCGATGAGTTCCTAAAGCTTTTCTTCATTTCGAATCGAAGCACCAGACTGTTTGCCTTGGAATATTTTTTCACAGCCCTGAGCGTCCAACTTGGACAGTTGAACATTTAAATCTTGTTCTTTAGTTGAAACTCTTGCAAAACCAACTTTCATATATACGAAACCTGTAACTTTCGCACACCTTAACAATTAAATGAACGAAAGTATATTAAATAAATTTCGTACATGAACGTAATAAAAAATAGAAATTCGTACACTACGGATAGAAAATGAATGACAATTCTAACTATAAAGTGACTTAATTATTTCACACGCTTCACTTGTACACGAGCTTGCCATTTGTTGAAGCTCAGCTTGTAGTGCTTTGAGTTCTCCCATTAGATTGTTAACTAAAGCCAATTTAGCCTGTGTCTATCATAAGTTCAAAACTTAAACTTTAGATATAAGCTGAAATTGAGTCAATCGTATTACAAATACTCTTATTGATACTGGCTCATTACTTGCACTTTTTCGAGAACATGACCACATGTAGAGAATAATAGGCTAACAGTGGGAAATATTTACACTATCAATGTAAGGATTACTTATGAAATACTCAAGATTTGCTGCAATGATCATCACCTCAACCATTGCTATGTTTGTCATGATGTATCTCAACACTTACGCAGTATCACATATATGGTTTAGTGAAACGCGTATCTATATGGCGTTGTATATGGGAGCAGGTATGGCAATGATCATGCTGGCCTTTATGCTTGGCATGTACAGTAACAAGAAGCTCAACATGGCTATTTTTCTATTGGCGACAATACTGTTTGCCATATGTCTTTATCTTGTTCGCTCTCAAAGCACAATTTCTGACACTGCTTACATGAAAGCGATGATTCCTCATCACTCCATTGCTATTCTTACTAGTGAGCATTCAACTTTGGAGGATGTACGCGTGCGTGAATTGGCAAATGGTATTATTAAAGCCCAACGAAAAGAAATAAAAGAAATGGAATGGCTGATTAAAGATATTTCTGAAAATGGAAAGGTCAGCTCACAAGCTCAGGCTGAGCAACGACCGCTCCCAAAGTTTGAAGGCACACTGAACAAAGGAGACTAAGATGACTAAGACAGCTACCCTGTACAGAATGGTCACTGACGAACATATCTGCCCCTATGGTTTAAGGTCGAAAGATTTGCTGGAGAGGCAAGGGTATGATGTAGAAGATCATAAGCTCACGTCAAGACAACAAGCTGATGACTTCAAAGCTAAGCATGATGTCAAAACTACGCCACAAACCTTTATTGAAGGAAAGCGTGTCGGAGGATACGATGACTTAAGAGAGTATTTTGGTAAAGATGAAGCAGGTCAAACTGGCACAACCTACACGCCCGTTGTAGCCATTTTCTCGATAGCTGCACTTCTTGCTGTCGCATCTCAACATTTTGCTTCCGGCTCATTTATCTCCATCAGAACACTGATGCTATTTATAGCTTTTTCAATGACGCTCTTAGCGGTGCAAAAACTGAAAGACCTATACAGTTTCACAAATTCGTTTATTACTTATGATTTACTAGCGATGAGATGGATAAGATATGGTTATATTTATCCCTTCATTGAAGCATATGCAGGTATTGGTATGGTTGCCCAACTACAGCCTCTCGCAGTGGCACCATTTTCATTGTTTATCGGCACAGTTGGAGCAATTTCAGTTTTCAAAGCCGTTTACATCGACAAACGCCAGTTAAAGTGTGCCTGTGTAGGCGGCGATAGCAGTGTGCCACTTGGATTTGTATCGCTATCTGAAAACTTATTTATGATCGCGGGAGCATTGATTATGCTGCTGATGTAAAGGTATAGCTCTATTCGGCGGCCCCTTAACTGTTAAGATTAGACCTAGGATGCCAGCCCACACCTTTCTAATTCATATGTAACATTTTTTCTGTCGTACTGGCATCAAGATAACCAGAACTGAGCAAACAATCTCAAAGGTTGTACAAAATAACACTAAAGTTTTTTCATTAAGTTTTATTGTTATGCTCTTGTGGTGGCTTTCGCCACCACTTTATTAGTTTTCAAGTTCCACCATATCTTTCGCTGCAATGTCACCAGACACTAGCTTTACAGTTGCGAAATGATCATTCACAATTTTAGTAATTTGTACCGTTCCTACCTTTTCGATAGTGTAGGGATCTTCACCTTCACTCAATACTATTCTTTCATGGAATCTAATAACACTGTATTTTTGCCCAACCTCTGCGCCATGCTTAGCACCAATACAGATTAGAGTTCGATTATCAGAACTTTCTACTACCTGACCTCTCACCATGTATTTATGATAAAAAGTGGTATTGGAACAACCCACTAAATATAAACCGAATGTAAGCAATAAAAGAGCTTTTATATAGGGTGTTTTCATCACTGTTACCTCATTTGACTAACTAATTATCTATACACTTTTTTATGAATTCATTTGTTTTTCCGGCCAGCCCCCGAAGGTGCTTGATGACAACTCCAAGGCTTATGAACAGAGTTATCTTTGATGTTCTGATCAACAAATTTATAGTAACTTTCTTTAGTATGTGTCCACCAATCATCATGAACATCTGCGCCATACTTACGGATTACCTCCTCAATCCCATCAAGGCTTACGTTTGCGGCATCATAGGCAAGGTGTATTTCACCTTCTTTGATGTTGTAACTAACTTCATCTATACCAAAAAGCTGATCTATTTCTTTTACTAACTCGTCACAGCTTTCTTCTGTGACATTGCTAAGCTTTAGGTTTCGAACAACTAAATTTTGCTCTTTAACGCCAACTCTATGATTTAAATCGCTCATAATTTTTCTCCTAATGTTTGTGTGAATGCTGTTGATTGCTATCTTTCATTTCTTCCATTTTACGGTTCATCTGCGGCATCATGTTCCCCATCATTTCTAAATGATGTTCAGCCATCTTGATTTGTTGATGCATTGGCATTTCTTCCATGTTTTTGTGCATGGATTGCATCATCTTCATCATTGAACGGTGATGTTCAACCATCATCTGCTGTTGCTTTTCAGGATCTTTTTCAGTTTTAATGGCATGGACTTCCTTTTTCATTTCCATCATCTTTTTGTGCATTTCTCCCATGTTCTCATGTGGTATTGCCATGCCTTGATGCATATCAGCTTTGTTCGCACCTTCATGCTTATGCTCATTGTTTTGGGCAAATGAGCTAGTGGTTATAAGTAGTGAACTAATAAATAAAATTGATTTAGTTAACGTTTTCATGATTTTTACCTTCTACACTTTTATTAAAATTTGGGATCCAACTTGGTGTCGATTCCATATACCTGTGGTACTCCGAACCAAACTCAGCAATCGCTTGTGCTTCTTCGCGTTTCGCTAGCTTGACGTAAACAACGACTAAGATCGGAAACATCGCAAGTGTTGGGATTGTCGGCCACTGCAATAAAAAGCCGAACATGATTAGAATGAAAGCTACATACTGTGGGTGGCGACACCTTGCATACCATCCAGTTGTAGCCAATTGATGATGTTTTTGCGCGTGATGCAATACATTCCATGCTGAAGACAACATAAAGAAACCTGCAACAATTAACACCATACTCACTATATGAAATGGGTCCCAATGGGCATCACCTTGAAATCCAAAGAAAGTATGTAATAAATGCCCATTTTCATGCGCAAAGAAATTTACTTCTGGATAGGTCTCCGTCAGCCACCCCGACAGAAAATAGATAGTTAAAGGAAAGCCATACATTTCAGTAAATAGGGCAACAATAAAGGCAGAGAACGCGCTTAGACTTCTCCAATCAGTTGATGTTTTTGGTTTGACAAAACTAAAGGCAAAAAAGATAAAAATTGCTGAGTTCAGTATCACCATTGACCATAAGCCATAATCATATGTTTCATTCATCACTGCTCTCCTTTTTATGTGATTCCTTACGTGCCTTTTCTAACCCTTGTATGTAGCCATCGCGATAGGCTGCATTTTTATCCGTGAGTTCTTGAAAGCTCTCTTCCTTTTTTTCATCAGGCGCATGTGAATGATCGTGACCATGTTTACCATGACTGCCATGCATAAATACGTGCATCAAGGGGCATAGCAATAAAATCAAGTAGGGAAGAAATTGCAGCATATGTTGACCATGCTCAAGCACTAAGAAGTAGGTCACTGCGGCAATAAGTGCCAGTGCAGCCCAGCCTGTAGGTGTTGACCAAAAATTAGGGTGTTGATTTTTCATATTGCCCTCCTAAACGACTTTTAAGACACCGCGATACATTTGCATCTGACAGTGAAACTCATGCTCTCCCGGTGATAAGTTCAATAGGGTAATTTGAGTAATTTCATTTAATTTAAGCTGTTCGCTTATATCCAATGAAGGAATAAGCATTGTTTCAGCGCAGGGGGATTGATCTTTGCGCATAAACTTCAGAGTGACAGGTTGGCTAGCAGACACCTGAATTGAGGATGGGGAATACACACCATCCCTCACTTCAATGAGTACTTCATTACCTTGAACGATTGTTTTATTGGGTTTATATAGCCAAAACCACCAAACAATCAGCGCGATTAACATTAAGCCTAATAAGTTAATAACCATCATTGTGATTCTCCTTAATGCTCTTTTGCTTTAAAAAAGCGAAGTCGATTTGCATTTGACACTACAGTCAATGACGAAAACGCCATTGCAGCACCTGCAATTACAGGGCTAAGCAGAATGCCAAAGAAGGGATATAGAACCCCCGCAGCAAAAGGAATCCCGGCTACGTTATAGACAAACGCGCCAAACAAGTTTTGTTTGATATTTCGTAAAGTAGCTTTGCTTACCGCTATGGCATCAGCAAGGCCATGAAGTGAACCACGCATTAGGGTAATGTCAGCACTTTCGATAGCTACATCAGTCCCTGTGCCTATGGCGAAGCCAACATCGGCTAACGCTAGCGCAGGAGCATCGTTGATGCCATCTCCTGTCATACCAACAATTTCGCCGCCTTCTTGTAGCTCTTTCACCTTGTTGGCTTTATCTTCTGGCAGCACTTCAGCAAGAAACTCACTAATACCCACTTTTTTAGCTACGGCGGCAGCGGTTTCCTTGTTATCACCCGTTAACATGATGACGCGTATACCATTAGCCTGAAGCCGTTTGATAGCAGAGATTGAGTCTGACTTGATAGGATCTGCAACAGCAATGATTGCTGCAAGTTCACCATCTACAGCAAAGTACATAGGTGTTTTGGCTTCTTTGGCTAAAGACTGTGCTTGTTCAACAAAGCCTGTGAGGTCTATGCCTTTTAACTTCATTAGTTTATCGTTTCCGAAAAGCAGGGCTTTGTTGTTGCAGCTTGCTTCTACACCAAAACCCGTAATGGCGTTAAAGGCTTCAATTTTTAGTAACTCAATATCCTGATCTAACGCACTTTCAACAATCGCTTGCGCTAAAGGATGCTCTGAGCCGCTTTCTAAACTTGCTGCAAGCTGTAGTACGTCTTTTTCGTCAGTAGCTTTTGCTAAAATAATATCGGTTACCTTAGGTGCCCCTTCAGTAATAGTGCCCGTTTTATCTAAAATCATGGCAGTGATTTTAGAGGCGGTTTGCAGTGCCTCACCGTTGCGAATAAGCACTCCGGCTTCTGCTGCTTTTCCTACTCCCACCATGACAGACATGGGTGTTGCCAAACCTAAAGCACACGGGCAGGCAATAATAAGCACAGTAGTTGCTGAAACGATGGCAAAAGCAATGGCTGGCTCAGGTCCAAAGTTAAGCCATGCTAGCGCACTTAACACAGAGGTGATCATCACGACAGGTACGAAAAAAGCTGAAATAACATCGGCCAAACGGCCAATCGGCGGTTTTGAATTTTGTGCTCGTTTCACCATATTGATGATCTGTGCAAGCGCCGTGTCTTTACCAACGCGTGTGGCTCTAAATAAAATCATGCCTGATTTGTTCAAAGTACCTGCGACAACCTCATCTTCTTCAGCTTTTTCAGCAGGCATAGGTTCGCCTGTCAGCATGGACTCATCAATAGAGGTGTGTCCTTCCAATACCACGCCATCGACGGGAATTTTTTCACCCGGTTTTACCTTCACAATATCGTTAAATAAAACCTGCTCAATACCTATCTGAACTTCTTTGTTGTCACGAACCACGGTTGCTGTTTTGGCTTGCAAGCCGATAAGACGTTTAATGGCCTCAGAGGTTTTACCTCTGGCTTTGATTTCTAATGCTAAACCTAAATCAATTAAGCCAATGATCATGGCGGTAGCTTCAAAATAAACATGCCGTGCCATCAATGGAACAGCGTCAGGTGCAAACACGACAACCATCGAATACAACCAAGCCGTGCCTGTTCCTAAAGCAATTAGGGTGTCCATATTGGCTGAATGATTTTTGAAGCTCTTCCATGCTCCTACATAGAAATGCTTGCCTGAAAAATACATAACACCAAAAGTTAAAATGCCTACAACCAACCAAGAAATTCGTTCAAGGTTTGTTTCAACCGTCATTTCTCCAACTACAATGCTGTAGATCATCAAAGGAACGCCGAGTGAAAGGGCAATAAACGTATCGCGCATTAGCTTTTTGTAATATGCAAAATCCGCCGCCTCTTTCTCATCAAGCGCATCTGTTGCTGAGCTATCATCAATTGGCTTCGCGTTATACCCCACAGACTCAACAGCTTTGACCAATTCTTCTGTCTTAGCTGTCCCAGAAACTGTTACAGTCCTATCAGCAAAATTCATTTCCGCACTGACGACTCCAAGAGTTGCATTTAATGCCCCTTCAATTTTGCCTACACAGCTAGCACACCCAGCGCCTTCAATGATAAGCTGTTGGTTATGTGATACTTTCTCCAACGTATTCTCCTTACTTTTACACGAAGAGGATTGAGCTTTTGCCTGACAGCAACAGCCTGATTCAGTTTTTATATTTGTGTTAGTAGCCACCCTTTTTCCTCCTATGTTTTTTTAATTTGCTCAAAGTTTTCGATGAGATGACAAACCATGTTTGCAGTCGGTGCTTTGTCTTCCATTTCTTCCCATCGAGAAAGCGCAGAAGACATTTTTCCTCGAAGTGCCAACATTGCTTGAAACTGTTTTTCTGTTTCTTCGAGCCGCTCTTTGATCAGGCTTCTGACTAATGGGCACGCACTTTTACCATCTTCAGATTCATTAATAATTTCCTTGATATCTACAACGGAAAAACCAAGGTTTCTGGCACTTAAAATGAATTTAAGTCTCGATACTTCTTTATTCGAGTATGACTTGTAGCCGTTCACTGACTTGGCAGGTTTTAACAGTCCCAATCGCGAGTAATAGCGCACCGTATCAGCAGTCGTTCCAAGGCTTTTTGCCAGCTCTGCAACTTTCATGTTCACTCCTTAGTTCTTCACCTAAGTTTGTAATCTCACCTACAGCTTAGACCTGTGTCTAAGACACAGGTCAAGTGATTATTCGTGATTAATAATGCAAAAGCTAAAAACTAATTTTTTGGTAAAAGAGAAATCTCGGTCAAAATCGACAGTATTAATTACTGTAAATGGCAATAACTTGAGCATTTTCATAGTGCCTTCAAAATATCGTACTAATCGTTCAAAACAATTGATTATTTAAATCAATGAATAAGTCATTCTATTTTTGATGGGAGTGGCGAAAAAAAGACGCACTGATCCTGTGATTAGCCAATAATTGGTGGACGATAAAGTAAGAGATGGATACCAGATTTTGGTAGGGGTGTACGCTGTAGAATTAGCTCAGAATGAATATTGCAAATACCTTCGTCTTGCGCTTGCACAAGATAGGCATTTAAATGAAAGCTTGTACAAAAACCGCCTTCACAACAAACACAATCACCAGCTTTACATTTTTCACAGTCTTCATCACCATGACGGTTTTTAGAATCTTGCGAATTTTCAGTGTGATAGTGACTATTGTCAATCATTGATTGATGATGCATATTTTTGCTTGGTTGTATAATATGCGTGTCGGATGAGCCATTATGATGCTCTTCACAATTCATTGGTTTAGCAATCGCAAAGCCATGCTGCGTAAGCAACACAGTTATTATTACTATTTTAAACCACCTGAAAAGTCCAAACATTATCATTCCTTCTTTAGCACCTACAATATTAGCCACTTTATAAAAATAATTTTATGATCTTGATCAACCTTTGAACTAAAACCTACGTTCTAACCTAGCCCTTAAAGTCTGCTTCAAAACATTTTATACACACTTTTAATATACGAATTACTCTAGTACTGCTGAGTTTACTAGCACCATAGAACTTTTAAAAACAACAGCAAAGCCACCATTCATAGCCACACTAATCAGCGCTTGGTCTTCAAAAATTATGCTGCCTAGCTTGTAGTCATGTTTGAAATCGGCCACCTCTAATTGGCTGACAATAAAAAGCTCTTCATAAATTGTTATTAAGATGCCAAAATGCCCATATTGACGTATTGCTTGCCTAAATTGTTGAGTATCATTGAGCCACGACATGATTCTCCTTTCTATACTAGGTTGCTTCCAATAAGTAGCTAATCGTTTTTGTTGTGGCGTAGCACTCTCATAGATAGTTTCGAGATCATTTAACAAGGTTTGCAGTAAAGATTCCGCAAGTAAGCTTGACTTCACCATTAAGGAGGAAATGGATTCATTTTGTCCTACTTCAAATTGTTCTTGGAGTAAGATATCTCCGCCATCAAGCATATATGTGATTTTGTGTATGCTTACACCTGCAAATTCTGGTAGATCCACAATGTAAGTTAATGGCGTAGGGCCTCTACCTTTAGGTAAAAGTGAGGGATGAATATTAAAGGCATATTTTATATCTGTTATGGGCAGTCTATATCCATAGTCAGCAACGACAAAAAGAGTTACTCCAGATTTTATATATTCATCAAGTTCTTCTTTAGTCGGTCTTAAAGAATGTGTCATTATCTTATGTATGCCACAAATTCGTTTAACGATACTTGCGTTTTCCTCTACATCATTAATATAAACAGCTTCAACACTAAAGCCTTGGTTAACCATAAATGTTAAACAGTTTGAAAAGAGATTATTTCCGAAATAGAGGACTTTCATATTCAATTGATCCATTCGATAGCGCTAAAGCCAGCAAAAAGCAAAGGTTGGTGAAGTAAATAAATCAGTAAAGAGTGTTGACTAAGCAATGTCAAATAAGGGTTTATCGCATGTTGATTGGCGGGAGCCAGACGAAAGATTCGGAAATTTGCAGCCCAGATACCGAGCAAGGGCAAAGCCAACCAAGGAAAAAGAGTAACCAAGTCACTAGGATGTTTTGAAATATATTGTTCAATATAGCTAAAAGGCCAATTCCACGGTATTTCTATCGCTATGTATGCGCTAAAAATAAATAAAGATAGCAGCAAAGCAAGTTTAGGTTTCCCCACCAACCAAACTAATAGAAGTGTTGCAACTGCTATGAAGTGTAAAATACCAAAGTAAATCCAATGTTCTGGCAAGGTAAATAGTGAGGATAAAGTCACTAGTAACGCAGCACTAGATATCTTAACCGTTCGCCAAGCTAATTTCTTCGCTGATATACCACCTTGATAGGAATAAACCAGACTGGCACCAACAGAAAACAAGAACAAACTTACAATTATTGCTCTTAGCTCTTTCCAGAAAAAGCCGTTAGGTATGTCTGTTCTAATATAACCAAAATAGTTTAAATCCCAGACAAAATGAAAAGCTACCATCAATATAATTGCGGTAGCTCTCATTAAATCAATGTAGTTATTTCTTCGTATTAAAACCAAAATCTTAAACCGGCAACAAACTCAGTATCGTTGCTGCTCTGCTCGTTTAGCTTGGCGTAATCTGCTGTGCTACCAAATTTATTAGTCCACTCTACACCTACATAAGGTGCAAATTGGCGAGTAAATTCATAACGAACCCTAACGCCAATAGCAGTACTAGATAGCCCACTGCCTAGCTCATTTTGTTCATCGTCTTTACCATAAAATGTTATTTCAGCACGAGGCTGTATAATGAGCCTTTGTGTTAAAAGCAGCTCATATTCAGCTTCTGCTGTAAATGCTGTATTGCCGCTCTCACCTACATACGCTGTCATATCAAGCTCAAACCAATAAGGTGCTAAGCCTTGAATACCAAACGCTAACCATTGACGGTTTTTGCCTTCTTTATAATAATCGTAGCGAATACCGACTTGCGTATCCCAATAAGCCGAAATTGCATGACCCCATAAAATATCAGTTTGATTTTCTTCAAGCTTGCCATAACTAACATCGCCCTCGGTTTTTATCACTAATCGATTAAAGGTGGTGCCGTACCAAGCTTGTAAATCGAAAACAGCAGCATCGGCTTGTTCGTTATACTCAAGGCGATCACCTAAAATAGCGTAAAACTTATACTCATCTGCAAGGGTTAAGCGCTCGCCATCTGCTAAAGCATATGGCCCTTGCGTTAAGGTTGTGCCATTAGCATAAGCGTGTGGATCGCGAGCATTTTTAGGGGCATCGCCGCCTTGCGGCTGCATTTTATCGCCCGCCATATCGCCAGACATGTCGCCCATTTCAGTTTGAGCAAACACATTCAGGCTCAATAACGGTGCGCTAATTAATAGTGCACTAGTAAGTACTGTTGATAAGGTTAAATTTCTCATGATACAACCACCTCTCTAAACATACCTGCATCCATATGAAACAGTAAATGACAATGCCAAGCCCAACGACCAACATCATGTGGCGTAGTTAAAAAGCTAATTCTTTGGGCGGGCTGTACCATTATGGTATGGCGGCGAACTAACACATCGCCTTGATCGTTCTCCAAGTCGCTCCACATACCATGTAAATGCATAGGGTGTGTCATCATGGTATCGTTTTGTAAAATAACTCGTACCCGCTGATTATGCTTCATATGCACAGGGGTACTTTTACCAAACTCTAAGCCATCAAAAGACCAGCTGTAGCGTTCCATGTTGCCGGTTAAATGCAGCTCAATTTCGGCTTCGGGTGCTTGGTGGTCAACTATGCCATCAAGAGAGCGTAAATCTGCAAGTGTTAAAACTCGACGGCCGTTATTGCGCAGCCCAACACCAGGATCGTCTAAGTTTGTGCGTGGCGTATCAACGCGCATATCAATTGAGGCGCCATATTCTGTTTTAGCGTGGCGAACTTTCTGACTTGGAACAGCCAGTGGGTTTTTACCCATATTATGCTTACTATGGTCCATTGCCATTGCACCGTGGTCCATTGTGCTATGATCCATTGCCATTGCACCGTGGTCCATTGTGCTATGATCCATTGCCCCCTGATCCATACTGGTTTTGTCCATGCTAGCGTGGCCCATAGCGCTGTGATCCATTCCAGGCATAGCAGAGTGATCCATATTGCCCATCATATCCCGCATTGCTAACCACTCAACTGGGTCAAGTGCAGGCACTGGCGCATCAATATTAGCAGCGACAGACAAAGTCCCTTTGGCATAACCTGAGCGGTCCATGCTTTGTGCAAAAATTGTGTATGCGTCATTTTTAGGCTCAACAAGTACATCATAAGTTTCACCTGGACCAAAGCGAAACTCATCTACGGTAACGGGTTCAACATTTTGTCCATCTGCTTGTACCACAGTTAATTTTAACTCTGGGATACGTACATCAAAAAAGGTGTTACTTGAGCCATTAATAAATCTTAAACGTACTTTTTCGCCCGCTTTAAACAGCCCACGCCAATTAGCCATTGGCGCAGTACCATTCATTAAATAGGTCATTGCCGAAGCCGATAAATCAGCTAAATCGGTTGGACTCATTCGCATCTGGTTCCACATTTCACGTCGTTGAAGTGCATTAGCAACGCCGCTTGTTGCTATGTCATCAAAAAACTCAGGTACAGTGGGCTGATTAAAGTTAAACACATCCCCCTGAATTTTTAATTTACGGAATAACTCCATAGGATCATCATCAGTCCAATCAGACAATAGGATGACATGCTCATTGTCAGCACTAATAATATCCTTTTCTCTTGGCTCAATAATTAACGCCCCATACATACCGGTCATTTCTTGAAAGCCACTGTGTGAGTGATACCAATAAGTACCGCTTTGTTGTAACTTAAATTTATAAACAAACGTTTCGCCAGGCATAATGCCTTTAAAGCTAATGCCCGGTACACCATCCATTTGATACGGAAGAATGATCCCATGCCAATGAATTGAACTCGGCACTGATAATTTATTAGTTACCCTGATAGTAACGTCATCACCTTCTCTGAGGCGCAAGGTAGGAGCTGGTATTGAGCCATTGATTGTTGTAGCCATTCTTACAACACCTGTGAAGTTTACGGGTGACTCATCTATCACTAAATCTATTACTTCTCCACTTAGTTCGGGCGCAGTACCTGTTGAAGTTCCAGCAATCAAAGATGAAGCTGCATGAAGAACACTTGGAAAAGCAGCTAATACACCGCCAGCAATTACACCTTGTACAAAGCGTCTACGTGGCGTAGAAACTTGATGTAATGGATTTTTAATTCTCATTTTGTACTCCGTTATTTAACCAATAAATTAATGTGACCAATGAATGTGCTTAATCTTCCATTCACCATTTTGCTTTTCGAGAACCATTGTTTCCATCCCTTGATAATCACGTTCTTCACCATTGTAAGTACCTTTAGTTTGACTACGCGAGGCAGAGATAGCTGTATTTCCAAGTATCGTCACTTGATGTTCAAGTGTGTCGCTCTTCATCGCTGCTAAATACTTCATATCCGACAACATATGATGATGAGCATATTCATCAGCGCTCCTTTCAACGCGGCCTCCCTCGAAAATGGTGACATCATCCGCTAACTGCGCTCTAGCCTGTTTTTGATTGCCAGTTTCAAGTGCTTGATGAAATGCCAAAACAACTTTTGCGGCAGGGGTATCTATACCTTTAAACAAACCTTTGTCTTTGTTCTTATCACCATGAGCGTTTGCTGCGAAACTAAACGTCATTAATAAAACGAGTAATATATTTATTGTTTTCATTTTCATTCTCTCTTTTAGGTTTTAATTTGCAGGGCCAACAACACTAGTAAGCCCAGCCGTTACAGATAAAATGGCAAAAGCTACTAGCATTTCTATCGAGATAGATTTAGATAAAGCCTCTCTGCCTTGACTATTTTTAAGTTGTGGAACGAGTATTAGTTTATGTTTAGCAGCAAGTGCCAAAATAGACACTACAAGGGCCAATTTAAACAACAGTGTTTGTCCGTAACTTGAGCTTATTAGTGCATCAAGACTTCCGACCAATTGAATCACGAGCCAGAGGCCTGCTACCAACAATAGGCTCACTGTAAAACTTGCTTGTTTGCCAAAGCTTTCCATCAGCAAATGAAGTTCTGCATAACTTAGCTGATGGCAAGCCTGTTTTAGTGGCAATAACGCCCCAAACCACCATGCCATAACGAGCACATGCAAAATAAGCAAGCCTTTTTCAATTGTGCCTAACTCAGAAATATGACCCAGTAACGTGAATGAGTATGCAAGGATTAATAAACTCAACATTAAAGCGCTTTGTTTTAAGTACGAGTTCACAGCGAGTTTGAACCTTAAAGCTAAAGCGATTATTGCGGTAACTAGCCCAAGCGCTCGAAGCAAAGCTCCAGTGCCGACAGAGGAGTCCCACATAATAGCCAACATATCAGCGTCTATCGCCCCCTGAATTCCCTCTTCTGCCATTGCACCAGTACTGGCAAAGAACCAAGTAATATTAGCGATCAAAGCCATAACTATATAAGTTCTTGTCCACGTTAAATTCGCTATTACAGCATTAGTATGAGATTCATTATTCTCAAATATTTGCCTGAAAAATGTATAACCAGCAATACAGGCAAAGCCGACGTAAAATACAATTTTTGACAGTACAATGACTGTATTCCAGATATACATTTCCATATCAATCACACCGCCTATTTTAGTGAACCATAAAGCCGAAGCTATGTTTCATTTTATGACCATCGTTACCTAAGAAGGTTACATCCACAGTATAGTTTGCAGGAGCTAATTTAGGTAGTTTCCATGTAAATTTGCTAGTAGCGACTTTAGAAGGCTCGAATCCAAATTTAAATTCTTCGCCTTGTTTATTGGCCAATGAAACTTTTACAACCCGTACCTCTTTGGTGAACACCAAAGTTAACTCTTCTGGAGGATTCATTAGCATTGCATTATCAGCAGGCACACTTTTTTCAAGATGCACATGCGCAAATACCGCACTACTAAAAACGACACTGATTACGGTTAAAAATTTAATTAATGTTTTCATATATACCTCTATTTATTTAATGGATTAACGACTAAATTTATCTTTGAAAATTTGATTACTTGGAATCCCAGCATCTGTAATTATTTTTTCCACTTCACTCATCATTGCTTCTGGACCGCACAAGTAAAACTCAGCCAAAAGCAGTTCTGATTTTTGGTTCATATACGGCAGAAGTACTTTTTGAACATAGCCTGAGTGCCCTTGCCATTCTTCTGAAGGATTAGAAAGAGTAGGAATATAAGAGAAGTTTTTATGCTTCTCACTCAGTGACTTCAATTCATTATGGTATAGCAAGTCATCTTCAGTTCGCGCACCATAGATAAGAGTCAAACCACTTTTATCTTTATGCTTTTTCAACTGTTCAAAAATAATAGACCTCAGTGGTGCAAGTCCTGAACCCGCACCAATAAACACGCGACTAACTTTTTTATTTGAAGTGGCATAAAAATCAGAAAAAGGGCCTTTTGCAGTTATCGTTTCACCTACTTGGAGTGAACCTAAATAACTTGAACCTATTCCTGCTTTAAAACCATTCTTTGCGGTCTGCCAACGGATATTAAACATTAACTCATCAGACTCCTCGTCAAAGTTAACTAATGAGTAGTGGCGAGTTACACCGTTATGAGAAAATTTTCCATGATAGTAGCTATCCCAGTATTTTTCATAGCACTCTGGCATATCATCTGGACGTAAGCTATTCATCCCTGCTGGCACATCAAATTGCATATATGCACCAGCTTTAAATGCCAACTGTTTGCCTGATTTCAGCTTAAATTTCACTTCCTTGATAAAAGGAGTAATGAAGTTAGTCGCAACCACAACTAGCTCATGATTTTCAATATTGAGATCCGTATTAACTTCAATTGAGCTAATTTCAGAGAATCTGTGCTGACATCCTAACCGATAGCCTTCCTTAAGCTGCTCATCTGATAAATGTTCCTGCTCAGAAAGTGTGATAGGTAATTGAGTTGAACTTAAGAACACGCATTTGCCACATGTACCGCCTCCACCACAACTTGACGGAAGGTAAACATGTGAACTAGCTAATCCTTCTAATACTGTTGAGTAACCAGTTGCTGAAATGTCAGTAATGGTATTTTCATTGGAAAAGGTCACAGCCACTTTTTGCTTGTTGCTACTCCAAACAGGCTTCAGAAAACCGTTTTGATATTGCTGTATCAGCCAAGTTACGCCAGTAACTGAAAGTAATAGCGTTGAAAAAGCAAATGCAATGATCAACCAATGGTTAAACCCTCCAGAGTTGCCATAGTCCATAAAGTGAAGCTTCATCATCAGATCTTTTAGCCTGAAATCATCATTGGCATGGCGAAGCACTTGGCCTGTAATACTATCTAAATAAATAGTTGTATTATTCTCATCCTCAACGACAACTTGCCACATAGGATTTTGTTGCCTTACGTGATCAGAAAATGGGGGCTGAGATAACACTGGTGTAGTTAGCTTGCCCTCACCTGAATAGGAGTTTTTTGCCAAAGTTAGTACTTGTTCTTCAGACAGGTTAAATGGCTTTCCTGTTAAAGCATCAAATAGCTTTGAGTGAAGTTCTTGGTAGCTATGCTGGCCCTTATCGAACACAAAATGATAGTAAGGCTGATGTAAAATCCATATAAGTTTTACTTCTTGAGGTGCTTCATTAGTAATGTCTTTAATAGGGATAAATCTAAAGTCTGTAATGTTACCTTCATGATGAGAATGAACTCTAAGCTCATTACCACTGGCTTTACTGTGATCCATCAAATTGAAGTAAAGACCCGTTCCCAACCAAATAAGCAGTTGTAAACCAACAAATAAAGAAAGCCATTTGTGTAACGTAGTATTCAACTTAAATAGTCGCATCAAATGACTCCCTTTTTATTTGGGGAAAGCACTCGATAATAAGTCAATACAGCGCCAGTAATTGCGCCCATTAGACCTAGAGTTGCGACCAAGAACAAAAACCAGTTAGATACATTTTCACCATCATCATAATCCATAATGTGGAAACGCCACATCCAATCAAACAACCTCCAGAAATCATGTCGCTTGGCAACAAGTGCGCCTGTTTGTTGACTGATATAAAATGTCGGAGTGGCGAATTGGTCAAACGTTACTCTCCAAACGGGTAAGTGTCTTGGAGATAACTCAGCAGGCATATCTGTGATTGATTGAATCAGCCTTATGCCGTTGATTTCATGATTCATTGCGTAATGGTATTGCGCGATTTCTTTAGCTTTGACTTCATCAACAGGTGGACGAACAGCCCCAGTTTTAGCGTCAATTGCTACTTTCCCCTGATCTCCATTAATAAAAGAATACAAGGGACGGCCCATGCTTTGAGTAAGCGTGACTTGGCTAGCTTCTGGGTAATCAGCAGCAAGTTCTGCAATGGAGTAATCCACTCTTGCTAAATCTATTTTGACTTCCTCACTCTTAGCTAAGGACTCGCCATGTATATAGTGAATATCCATAGTCACCATATACACGCCAGTTATAGACCAGAACAGAAGTTGTATTCCGACAAATGCCATAAGCCATTTGTGATACTTTCTAACTTTGCTAAGCATTATTATCTAGCTCCAAGTTAGACAGTCCTTTGTTAAAGGCATTTACTTCAGGCTTTTTAACGATTGAATAAATTGCTGGAAGCACAATTAGAGTTAGCAGTACAGCACTTGTCATGCCACCTACCATTGGTGCAGCAATACGACTCATTACCTCTGAGCCAGTTCCTGTACCATATAAAATAGGCATTAAGCCGATAATGATTGTGGCTACCGTCATCATTACTGGACGCACACGCAAACCAGCACCTTGCAATAATGCATCTTGGTAGGCATCATCTGAGATGGCTTCTGCTCGCTCCTCGGCTTTTTCCTTCAGCTCAGCAAGTGCTTGATTGAGATAAACCAGCATTATCACGCCAATCTCAACAGCAACACCAGCCAGCGCAATAAAGCCCACGCCAACAGCCACAGAGAAGTTAAATCCTTCTAGATACATCAACCATAAGCCACCAATCATTGCCATCGGCAAAGTCACGATGATGATAGCCACTTCGCTAAACGCTCTGAAGTTTAAGTAAAGTAGAATAACAATAATGGCGAGTGTTAAAGGCAATACATAGGTGAGCTTTTCTTTCGCTCTTTCCATATATTCGTATTGCCCAGCCCAAGTAATTGAATAACCGGCTGGTAGTTTTAGATTATTAGCCAAGTGTATTTTTGCACTTTCAACATAAGTACCTACGTCAACACCGTCTATATCGATAAACGTCCAGCCATTTAATCGAGCATTTTCACTCTTAATCCCCGGCGGACCATTTTCTACTCGGATATCTGCGACATCACCTAGTGCAATGCGTTGTCCATTTGGTGTTACAACTGGCAACCTTGCAAGCTGCTCTGGAGAATCACGATAATCCTGCGGATAACGTAAGTTAACAGGGTAACGCTCTTGACCTTCTACCGTTTGGGTAACGTTCATACCACCAATAGCTGTAGAAACCACTTGTTGAACATCTTCGATATTTAACCCAAAGCGACTTGCCTTATCGCGTGAAATATCAACCTTGATATATCGTCCACCTGCAACTCGCTCAGAGTAAACTGATGCTGTGCCTGTAACTTCGGGTAAAATTTGCTCTATTTGTTGGCCGATTTCCTGAATCACATCAAGCTCTGGTCCGGCGACTTTAATACCCACAGGAGTTTTTATGCCTGTAGCTAACATGTCGATTCGGGTCTTGATTGGCATAACCCAAGCATTTGTTAAGCCCGGAAACTTAACCAATTTATCAAACTCAGCTTTTAACGATTCAGTAGTCACACCTTCTCGCCACTGTTCTTGTGGCTTCAACTGAATAAAGGTTTCAATCATGGTTAAAGGTGCAGGATCGGTTGCAGTTTCAGCTCTTCCTACTTTACCAAATACAGTTTCAACTTCTGGCACAGTGCGAATAAGCTTGTCTGTTTGCTGCAATAACTCCCTTGCTTTACCAATTGAAATACCGGGATAGGTAGTAGGCATATACATGAGATCGCCTTCATCCAATGGCGGAATGAATTCACTACCAATTTTATCTACAGGCCAAAAGCCAACGATAGTCACTAATATTGCTGCTACTATTGTCGATTTTGGAAACTTCATCACTTGCTTTAAAACAGGCATGTAGATAGCAATCAATAATCGGTTTAACGGGTTTTTCTTTTCAGAAACAACTTTGCCTCGAATAAAGTAGCCCATCAAAACAGGCACCAATGTGATCGCCAAGCCTGCTGATGCAGCCATTGCATAGGTTTTAGTATAGGCAAGCGGTGAAAACATTCTGCCTTCCTGCGCTTCCAAGATAAAAACGGGTAAGAATGAGACTGTAATGATCAGCAAGCTAAAAAATAAAGCAGGACCTACTTCACTCGCAGCCTTAGCTACTATTTGCCAACGGTTTTCATCTGTTAGCGGTGTTTTTTCCATATGCTTATGCATATTTTCAATCATCACTATTGCGCCATCAGTCATCGCACCGATCGCAATAGCGATACCACCTAAAGACATAATGTTGGCATTGATGCCTTGCATATACATGATGATGAACGACACCAATATACCTAATGGCAGAGTGACAACAGCTACAATTGATGATCGAAGATGAAATAGGAAAGCAACACAGACAATAGCAACGACTGCAAGCTCCTCTAGCAACTTGCTCCAAAGGTTATCAACAGCACGATCTATTAACTTCGATCTGTCATAAACAGGGACAATCTCCACCCCCTCTGGTAGAGAAGAT
Organism: Pseudoalteromonas neustonica; assembly: GCF_001653135.1. Taxonomy (GTDB): domain Bacteria; phylum Pseudomonadota; class Gammaproteobacteria; order Enterobacterales; family Alteromonadaceae; genus Pseudoalteromonas; species Pseudoalteromonas neustonica. The sequence goes on along the minus strand of NZ_BDDS01000005.1, from coordinate 276,900 downwards.
TTAAGCGATTCAAGTTTTTCTTTTACACCGTTTATGGTTTGTTGGGCATTCTCACCAAAACGCATAACGACAACACCACCAACAACTTCGCCTTCACCATTAAGCTCTGCTATACCACGGCGCATTTGAGGCCCTAAATTAACGGTAGCAACATCACCAATACGCAATGGCGTGCCTTGTTCGTTAATACCAAGTGGAATTTTCTCTATGTCTCCAACTGATTGAATATATCCCGTAGCAGTAACCATGTATTCAGCTTCCGCCATTTCCACAACAGATGCGCCAGTTTCTTTATTGCCTCGTTTAAGTGCCATTTGGATATGACTTAACGGCACGTTATAAGCTCTTAACTTATCTGGATCGACTTGTACCTGATATTGCTTAACCATACCGCCAACGGCGGAAACCTCAGACACGCCCGGAACAGTTTGTAGTTCATACTTTAAAAACCAATCTTGAATACTTCTTAATTGGCTTAGGTCATGGTTTCCAGACTTATCTGTTAAAGCATAAATGTATACCCAGCCCACACCTGTTGCATCAGGTCCTAATTGAGGCTTTGCTGAATCAGGCAGGCTTGATGCTACTTGGCTTAAGTATTCAAGTACTCTGCTTCTAGCCCAATACAAATCAGTATCATCATCAAAAATGATATAGACGTAGGAATCACCAAAAAATGAGTAACCACGAACAGTTTGCGCTCCCGGTACTGACAACATCGCTGTAGTAAGGGGAAACGTCACTTGATCTTGCACTACTTGTGGTGCCTGTCCCGGATAGCTCGTCTTAATTATCACCTGCACATCAGAAAGATCTGGGAGTGCATCTACTGGCGTTTTTTGTAATGAGTACAAACCACCAAACGCGACAATTAAGGTAATCAACAAAACAAAGAAGCGATTGCCGATAGACCATCTAATAATTGATTCAATCATTATTTTTCCCCCACTTAATGATTAGAATGATCAACAGCAGCTTTATTTTCCTTGCCGTGTTGTTCATCTGATTCAAGAGAGATTTCAGTGATAACTAAGTCATCTCTAACCTCAAAAGTGAAAGTGACATTATCACCAACATTGAAATCAACTATTTCTATATTGTCCGCGACGATAAAATCCATCGTCGCAGCAGGTCTATCCCATTTCTCTATTGGCCCTCGGCTAATATTCAATGTTCGCATATCAATGTTAATGTCATTAATAAGACCAGATACCGTTGCCAAAGATACTTCTTCACTCATATCAGCAGGCTCACTCATGATATGAATTCCAGTAATTTCATATCCACCATCTTCGGTTTTACTCACTTCAAAGTGCAAAGATTGCCCAGACTTTAATGAGTCAATATCGACTTTTTCAGCCACAGTAAAATCCATAACCATCTCAGGCCAGTCCCAAGCTTCAGCAGGGCCATGCGAAATATTAACCATACGGTGTCCTGCCATAACACTATTAACATCACCTTGCATCCAAACAGAGTTAGGCACTTCATCATGAGTCATTCGTTTAAAGTCAGAGCTTTTACTTGATTCAGAATCAATCAAGAACTGAGCTGATGTCACCACAACGTCATCTTCATTTAAGCCGTCTAATATTTCGATGCTGTCGATATCAACCCGGCCAATCGTCACTTCGATAGACTTAAATTGCCCATCCCCCAAGGCAAGTACAACTCTGTCTTGTTTACCTGTGCGAATGACGGCTTCTTTAGGTACGAGTATCGTGCTATCAGATTGATTAGCGTGAATAGAGACTTGTGCAAACATGTTTGGTTTTAGCTGGTAATCTGTGTTGTCGAATTTCAATCGCACTCTAAGAGTACGAGTTTTACTGTTCAACGTTGGATAGACATAATCAACAACACCAGCCCAGTCCTCACCCGGTAAATAATCCAGAGTCATTGATACTGGCAATCCTTCTTTAATCAAAGCCGCATCACGTTCAAACACTTCTGCTTCAACCCAAACTTGATCTAACTGACCAATGCTTAATAAGGTGTTTCCCGGTTTTACATAAAAACCTTCCCTAATCTTCAAACCATCAACAACACCTGCTTGTGGTGAGTAAAAAGTGATTGTTTGCTGAACCTTTCGTGTCTTTTCTAGCTTTTGAACAAAGTCTGCTGAAAGCTGTAACGCTTTAAGGCGATCTTTGGCTGCTGAAATTAAAGAGCTATTATTGCGTTTTAACGCTATTAACAGCTCTTCTTGCGCATTAACTAACTGAGGAGAATAAAGCGTGTAAAGAGGTTGCTCTTTCTCTACAGGATTACCTGCTGCTTTGACGTAGAGCTTTTCAATCCAACCATCAACACGTGGGTGGATATGAATTAGCTTATCTTCATCATATTGAACGTAACCTACGGTTGAGATTTCAGTATGCATATTTTTAAGCTCAACAGGAGCAGTGCGAACCCCAAGATTATTCACTACATGAGGCGCGATTTTTACGGCTCCGGGGCCAAAGTCATCACCAGATGATTCCTCCTCATACACAGGAATTAAATCCATACCCATAGGCGACTTACCGGGCTTGTCCCGGCGGTAATTAGAATCCATCGGTGCAACCCAATACAGCGGTTTTTTCTCTGCTAATGTTGCTTCATCAGCATTGCTGTTTGAACCTGCACCTTGATATAAGCTCAATGCTCCAGCACCTAGTGCTGCTCCAATGATGATGGCGGCAACTAGTTTCAAATTTGGTGTTTTAGTATTCGTTGACATTATTTTTCTCCAAAGTGCTGATTCATTCTGTGCGAAGTGTGCATTGGCTTATGTTCAGCATTTGAGTTAGATTGAGAATGCGCAAAGAAATAGTTGATGCGAGCTACTGTTTTAAGTGCGTCAACATCAATTCTTAAGGCTGATATTCTGGCGTTTAATTCTGCGATTCTTGCACGAACAACTTCGGCAAAATCACCATCATCATTGGTGTAAGCCGTCAAAGACGCTTCCGCTTGGTCATGAGTTTGTTTAAGGAGTTGTTTTTGATAAATAGATTGTCTATCAGATAAACGTTTAAGCTGTCTAAGCTCCTTTTCCACCGCACTGATCATTTGTTTTGTTAGCAATAATTTCTCGGTTTTTACAGCTTCTGAATCAGCAATAGAAGCTGCAACTTGCTTATCTTGCCTATTCTCAGTGAACAAGGGTAAATCAAACGTTACCCCAACAGAAAATAAATCAGCTCGGCTATCACCAGAGGGCATATTGTCGCGATAGGCATAACTAGCATTAACACCCCATTGCGGCTCATATTGCTGTTTGGCTAACTCAATTCCTTTTTCTGAAGCTTTGCGTTTTATATCAATTGCAAGTATGGCTGGGTGATTCGAAAGCTCCTGAGCCAATAGATTTCTTGAGTAATTAGATGCTTTTAGGACTGTTGGATTATTCAGAGTAATTGCAGGTAACTTTTTAGAAACCCTAAACTCTAATGGTTGCGCGTCAAAGTTGAATGATTCATTCAAACGATCCGCATCGTAAATATGAAGCCACTCATTGAGACGAGCGATTGTCGTTTCTAGTTTCTGCTTTTGCGAAGTTAATCTGTCATCTAACTGCACGATTTCCAACTGAGCACGAATAACATCTTGCTGTCTAGTTTTACCAACAACGTTTGAATAGCTAGCTTTAGCCACTTCCGCCATCTGCTCAAAGAGAGACCAATCATCTTCAATCAATTTAATAGTTTGTTGGGCTAAGTAAGCATCTAACCAAAGTTGTGACACTTGGCTTTTCAACTTAGCTTTACGATCCTCTCGTAACAGTGGAAATTTCGTGGACTCAATTTGTAACTGGTCTTTCTTGATCTCTAGACTGTCGCCTCTCGGAAACATTTGAGAGACGCCAACCTTTAGCTGAGTCATTCCTTCCTGATCTAAATCCCAAGTATCTGTTGGTAAATTCATTATCCCTAGCGATACTTTCGGATCAGGCAAAGTACCTGAAGCAATACTTCTATTTTCAACTGCACTTTGTTTCAATCGGCTACCATGAAGCCAAGGATCATTTTGCTGAGCTAAGGTGATAGCTTGTTCAAGCGACACTACTTTCTCAGCTTGAGCTGAGAATACAGATAAGCCGAGTATTAATGCAGTTGAAAGTGAAGTAAGGTTTGAAGAGTTCAATTTCATTAGAATTGCTCCTCGTATGTCTTAACTTTTGCATAGACTTTGCTCGTTCCATCTTTAAATAGAATTAACACGTTGTATGGCATAAAGCGGTCATCGACTTCCATACCGGGAGAGCCAACTGGCATTGCTGGAACTGAAAGCCCAATCGCATTGGGATGTTCTTCTGATAAGAACTGCTGAATAAATTTAGCAGGTATATGACCTTCAAAGGCAAATCCATTTCTACTCACTGCCGTGTGGCATGAACGGTAATTAGGTTTGATACCATACTTAGTTTTGATGTTGCCGATGTTTCGGAAATCTTTGGAATGCGCAACGATCCCTTTGTCTTCAATATGAGTTATCCATTTTTTACAACACCCACAAGTAGGGGTTTTATAAACGATTAACTCCAAAGGTGTTACGTCGTTATTGTGTGCATGGTTATGTTCGTTGGCGTTTGCAAACGCAGGTGAAAGCAGCATTACTACTGCTATTTTTAAATACTTATTGATCATTTTTGCCCCCAGACATCGCTGGAAAATATCTATAGCGCTACTACGCTATATTGACTAACAGAAAAATTTATTACATGTGCGCGAAATTTGGGCGCACTAATCCTGTATTAGGCAAAAATCGGTGGACGATAAAGGGAAGTGGAAATTGAATGAGGTTGTTTAGATTGCAGAGCAGCTACAGATTCACTCAATATTTGAATATCTGTCGAATCAATACTGGAATTTAGGACTGTAGTAGATGAACAAGCATTTGCAGGACAAACACATTCAACATCACAACAATCTTCTGTTTGACCATTGCTGCTTTTATTCATTTCACCGTGGTTCATTCCTTCATGATGACTCATCTTGGAATGATCCATGTTCATGTGTGACTCGTGAGAACCTGACGACATTTCGCAAGACATAGCAGAATACGCAAATGCTTGCCCTACAAAGGCAACCAGCATAAACGTTATTACTAAGACTTTTGAAAATGCTTTAGACATAAAATTCTCTTACAAATACACAACTCCAATACTAATGTAAATTTTCGACTAAGTAAATTGATACTGTGTAAACATTTATGAATATTTGATTATCGTCAGTTTTTTCAAAGGGGTACATGTAGCATTCATAATCTCATTTGACGGTTAGTAGTCAAAAGTTATACCAGTGCACATGGTTGATACATCTCTAATTCTGACTCGTTTATCTTGTAAATGCATATACATCCCCGTCAAAGGTATTGATATACAGCGAAGGAGTATGCTCGCTTATTGATAAACAATACGTCCTTAATGACATTAATTTAATGTCTCATAGACTCAAAATGGTCACGTTAGGTGCTCACGATACTAGCGACAAATCTGTATTGTTAGTTGAGAGAGTTTGTCGGGGAACTCAAATCTGTTCGTGTGGGTAAGAAAATAACTATTAATTAGCCTGTATCAATAATCAAGGTGAGTTAAAAAAGAGTCTTTTATACATCACTTTAGCTATCTAATGACTTAATTATCCCACACCCTTCAATGGTATTATCAGAATTACACGTACTAGCCATTTGTTGTAATTCGTTTTTTAAGGCTTTTAATTCTTTCATGCGTTTATTTACCAAAGCTAATTGTTGCGCAATCAGCGCATTTACACTTGAGCAACTTTCCTCTGGTTTATTTTTTAGGTCGATAAGACGTTTAATATCTATAAGAGAGATATCGAGACTGCGACAATGTTTTACGAATTCTAATTGCTTCAAAGCGGTAACGTCATACAACCTGAAGTTACCTTCTGTACGCTCTGGATCAGAAAGTAATCCTTCTTTTTCATAGAATCTAATAGTTTGTATAGAACAACCGGATGTTTTCGATAATTCACCTATTTTCATAATATTTCCTTTTTAAACTTGACTCTATAGTTACTATAGGTTTTACACTTGAATTATACAAGTAAGGCGGAGTTAAAAAATGAGCGGTTGTGGCTGTGAAGTAGAATTAAAAGATGACCAACAAAAAACAGTGCTTTATTGGCTTTTAGCTATAAATGCCACGATGTTTGTATTTGAAATTGGTTTAGGTTGGTTATCTGAATCAACCGCATTAATTGCTGATTCGTTAGATATGCTAGCTGATGCTATCGTCTATGCCATTGCCTTATATGCCGTGGGGAAGTCAATCCAACATAAAGCTAATGCAGCATTAGTTAGTGGTTATTTCCAATTGGGGTTAGGGGTTCTAATTTTTCTCGATATAGCTAGACGAATAGTTGGAGAAAGTGAGCCTCATTCTTGGTTTATGATTGGAGTTGGTTCTGTGGCTTTAATCGCTAATGTCATTTGTTTGATGCTTATACGAAAACACAACAATGATGAAGTGCATATGAGGGCTAGCTGGATATTTTCAGCTAATGATGTGATCGCAAACCTTGGTGTCGTATTCGCTGGCATACTTGTCATGGTGCTAGAACAACGCTGGCCTGATATTGTTATTGCTAGCATCATTTCAATGTTAATTCTTCGAGGCGCTTACATGATATTAACGGATGCCAAACAAGAATTAGTATCGGCTCAATATACATCTGAAGTATCAGATAAAAAATAAACAATCAACCTGCTGCAATTCAAGGTAAGGAAGCTCTTATGAATCAAGAATATCTTAAAAAAACTGAGATAGTCAATTTTGAACACCCCACTATCCAATCATTAATAACAGAGCGAAAATGGCATGAGCTTGATGACTACAACAAGATTGGCACTGCTTATCAGTTTGTAAAAGACGAAATACTATTTGGCTATAACGAAAGCGACGATATTTCCGCAAGTGAAGTTTTATCTGACGGATACGGGCAATGCAACACTAAGGGCAACCTTTTAATGGCCTTATTACGTGGATTAGGAATTCAGTGCCGATTTCACGGGTTTACAATAGATCAGCAATTACAAAAAGGAGCTATTCCTACCTATGTCTTTTGGTTAGCGCCCAAATACATTATTCACAGTTGGGTTGAAGTTTACTTTGAAGGACGTTGGATCAATTTAGAGGGCTTTATTTTAGATAATCAATATCTCACTTCAATACAGCAAAAGTTTAATCAAATAAAAGACAATTTCTGTGGTTATGGTGTTGCAACAAAATGTTTTTCATCACCAGATACAGATTGGCGCGGAACCGACACATATATTCAAAAAGAAGGGATTCACGACGACTTTGGACTTTATAATTCCCCTGATGAGTTTTACCTTGAAAAAGGCACTAATTTGTCTGGAGTCAAACGCTGGATGTATCAAAAAGTGATCCGCCACCTAATAAATTTCAATGTCACTAATCTAAGAAAAAATAAAGCGCTGGAGGTACAAAATGCATAGTCATAGTCATAGTCATAGTCATAGTCATCAACATGGAACAGACGACAGAATTGGTTGGGCATTTTTTCTGAATGTTACCTTTACGATCATCGAATTTATTGGTGGTTGGCTCACCAACAGTACCGCTATTATGGCTGATGCGGTGCATGACTTAGGAGATAGTTTATCGATTGGCTTTGCATGGATATTAAGTCGTTTTTCAAACAAAGCAGCGCCAGATAAATACAGCTATGGTTACCGCCGACTTACACTGTTCGGGGCATTGGTAAATGGCGTTGTGTTAGTAATTGGTTCAATTTGGGTGTTGTTTGAAGCAATTCCAAGGTTATCTAACCCTGAAATGCCTGTGGTTGAAGGAATGTTAGGGCTTGCGATACTCGGTGTTGCCGTCAATGGATATGCCGTATTCAAATTAAAAGCTGGTGAAACTTTAAATGAAAAAGTACTAACTTGGCATTTACTAGAAGATGTTTTCGGTTGGGTCGCTGTTCTAATTGTTTCAATTGTATTGTTATTTGTAGAACTGCCAATACTAGACCCACTGCTATCAATTGGTTTTACATTATTTATCTTATTTAATGTTTTCAGAAATCTAAAATCTACACTTGTTTTGTTTCTTCAAGCCGCACCAGATGAAGAAACTCAACAAAATATCAAACAAACTTTAATTCAATTACCTGAAGTTAATGGGGTTCATCACATGCACTTTTGGTCGTTAGACGGAGAAAGTCATGTACTAACAGCTCATTTGGAGTTATCTAAAAACTCAAGTGTGAATGAACTCGTGGCATTAAAACAAACTATCGCAATTGAACTTTCAGAATATCATTTGTCTCATACAACCATTGAGTTTGAGTTTCCCAAAGAAACTTGCAGAGATGAGCATGAAAAAGAAACATAGAGCTAGTCTCAACTGTCGCTTCTTGTTATAGTTTTATCTCACAATTTTATGGGTGTCTATTTTGAATTTCACTGTTGCTTTAAGGATAATATTAGTTCTTTCGATTGTTCTACAATCGATAAGCTCTATTGCGTCTGCAACTTCTGAGAATCATCAAATCGATGTAGAGCACCTGCAAACTCAACATGACCATAAAGTTGATCGCGATATTTTAAATGAAAACGCTGATGATGAACCTCATGATATCAAGGATTGTCATCATTGTGGTCATTGTAGCGGCAGCCACTTATCTTGGATATTAATTAGCAATTCAAATAGTGCAACAAAGTTATATAACAACAACCTAATACCTTATCAATTCGATCAAACAAAAGAATTTTTAGACGCTATATTACGCCCTCCTATTTCTTAAATTTCTAAATTTATATCCGTCCATTTATCGATTAAAAATCGGTAAATGAGAGATGATTAATACTTAAAATTTAAGAAGTCTTATGTATAAATATATAAAAAATACAGGCACTTGCCTGTCATTCTGCCTGCTTGTAAGTATTTCATATGCCGCTTACAGCAAGCAAAAAAGTGAGTCGTGGTTAGACACACAAATAAATAAAGATCCCGAAATAATTGAAGCAAGAGAGTTGTTAATCGCAAGCAATCATCATGCAAAAAGCTTAACTCAGGCAATATATAACCCTGAGCTTGACGCAAGTTTTGAGAAAGAAGGTGATTTTAATAACTATTCAATCGGTTTGAGTCAGACCATTGATTTTTGGGATAAACGCTCTGCCAATACGTCAATTGGCGAGATAACTCTTTATGCCAGCCAGCAGCACTTATTGAATTTAATCGATTCAAAAAAGGCCGATGCGTTAATTGCTTTGACAAATTGGCAATCAGCGAAAGATACTGCACAGCTATCTACGGAGAGAGAAAGTCAACTGCAAACCTTACTTAGTATTGTGGAAGACAAACAAAAGGCGGGAATACTTGAGCCTCTAGATGCTGAGCTGGTTTACTTAAACTTGTCTCAAGTTTTTAGTGAAATAGCTGAAGATCAAATCGAGCTAAAAAATGCTGAGGTTAAAGTTAAAGAGCTGCTGCCTGATTGGACACCAGAGTTAGCCAGTAAAATCTCTATTGATTTCGATGTTGAAAACTATTCATACAAAGCTGAATGGATTGAACAACACCCCCAAGTACAATTCGCTAAAGCAAAATGGAAAGAGCAACAAGCTAAAGCACAACTAACAACCATTGAGAATAAAGCTAATCCCACCATAGGGATTAGCGCAGGAAAAAATAGTGACGATAATATCGTTGGCTTAACATTCTCTATGCCTTTGAATATCAGAAATAACTATTCCGATGCTACTAAAGCGGCATATTCAGAAGCCGTTGCTGCGGAAGCTTATTTCCAATCCATTTATCGAAAATGCTCTTTTGAAGCTCAGGCCAACTATGAATCCCTCATGATCAGTAAAAAATACTATCAGCGATGGCAAAACCTTATGCAAAACCGAATTGATAATAGCGCGAGGTTGCTAAACGCTCGTTGGGAGGCTGGAGACATCAATACTTCAGACTATCTAATAGCGTTGAGCCAAAGAGCTGATGGATTGCACTCAGGCATTCAACTAGAAAAACAATTTAGACTCTCTGAAATAGCCTTCATTTGGAGCATGGGTCAATTATCTAAGTTTAAGATTTAATTAGTTAAAACGGCAATTAGAAATCTTAAACGTTAAAAGAATATAGGTAAAAAAATGAATACATTATTTAGCAAAAAATTATTAGCAATAGTAATTAGTGGACTTTTTTTAGGTGGGACATTAAGCGGTGAAGTGTATGCTCTACAAGTAAATACAATTGAACCTGTAACAGCAAATCCCAAAAAACATAAACACGAACACTCGGAAAGTGAAGAAAATCATGTAGAAGAAGGCCATCAGGAAAATGAAGGCAACCATTCTGAAAAAGACACAGAACATGACGAACATGGTCACGACCAAGAGAGCAAAAATAAAGAAACTGAAGAGGAACATGAAGAAGGTATTACTCTAAGCCCTCAAAAAATGTCACTAGCCAATATTAAAGTTCAAAGCATAAGACCTGATTATCAATTCAGTACAATCTATGCGCCCGGAGAGGTCAAAGTAGATGGTTATAGCAGCTATGTCGTTTCTCCCCGTACCGAGTCAGTGATAATAAGCAGACATACTGCACTCGGTGAACACGTAGAAAAAGGACAAAAGCTGGTCACCCTATTTAGTGAAGCAATGGCTCAAGCTCAAGCTGACTACTTGATTGCGTCAACTGAATGGCAGCGAGTAAAGAAATTAGGCAACAAAACAGTAAGTGAAAGTCGTTTACTTCAGGCTCAAACCACATTTAACGCCACATACGGAAAACTTATCGCACTAGGGTTAACTGAAAAAGCTATAAAAGACATATCAAATAAAGACATAACTTCGTTTGGCCAATATTCGCTAGTAGCTCAGCGAGAAGGAGTAGTTTTACAAGATGACTTCACCCAAGGCCAACGAGTCGATGCGGGTGATACTATCATGCTTTTGGCAGATGAAAATAAGCTGTGGGTGGAAGCTAAAGTATCACCCAACAAAAAGCTCAATCTATCAATCAACTCTCCGGCAATAGTTAAATTAGAAGGAGAGGATTATAAGGCAAAAGTTATTCAGGAAGCCCACACGATTGATCCCATCACTAGAACTCGAATCATTCGCCTAAGTGTTAATAATGCAGATGACAATCTCCATTCAGGCATGTTTGTTAAAGTATATTTCCAATTTGCCACTGAACAAAAAGTTATGGCCGTTCCAGAAGAAGCGCTAATTAGAAGTGCGGACGGAGATTGGACCGTATTTGTTGAGGATCATCCCGGTGAATTCAAAGCGACAGAGGTTGAGTTAGGTCGTTCTCTAGGTAATTTCAGAGAAATATTTGGTTTAGAAAGTGGTACTCGTGTGGTCACTCAAGGAGCGTTTTTTGTTGCTTCTGAAATAGCTAAAGGCGGATTTGATCCGCATAACCATTAAGGAGAGCCGCTATGTTTAATAAAATTATAGATTGGTCTGTAAACAACCGACTCCTTATTTTGATTGCCTTATTTGCCACTATTGTTGGCGCAATAATGGTGATCCCAAAACTGAACTTGGATGCTTTCCCTGATGTGACTAATGTTCAAGTCGCGGTTAATACAGAAGCGCCGGGGCTTGCCGCAGAAGAAGTAGAACAACTCATCACTTATCCGATTGAAGCGGTCATGTATGCGTTACCTGATGTTGAACAAGTACGTTCAATTTCCAAAACGGGGCTGTCTGGCGTTACTGTCGTTTTTAAAGAAGGGACTGATATCTATTTTGCACGGCAGCTCGTCTTTGAACGGCTTCAAGCTGCAAAAGAGTTGATACCTGACGGTGTAGGTACGCCTGAAATGGGACCAAATACGTCTGGGTTAGGTCAAGTATTTCAATACTTGCTCGTGTCAGATAAAGACGCAGGATATGACTCAATGGCGCTCAGAAGCCTCAATGATTGGATAATCAAATTGCTAATTATGCCAGTTGATGGTGTCACAGATGTCTTATCTTTCGGAGGTAATGTTAGGCAATATCAAGTGAACATAGCTCCCTCTAAGCTCCTTGCATATGGATTGTCGCAAGAAGATATCGTTAATGCACTTGATAGTAACAATGCCAACGTTGGCGGTTGGTATATGAACCGAGGACAAGAGCAGCTTGTTATTCGAGGAACGGGTTGGTTCGAAAGTGGTGAAGCAGGCATTAGCAACATTAAGCAAGTACCTGTAAAAACCGTAGATGGTACTGTTGTGACGGTTTCTGATGTCGCCAAAGTTGAACTAGGTAGTGAAATTCGACAAGGTGCGGTCACTATGACCCGTAAAACGTCCGAAGGAAAAGTTGAAAACCTAGGTGAAGTTGTATCAGGCATTGTACTCAAGCGTATGGGTTCCAATACAAAAGCAACCATTGATGGTATTAATGCACGAATTCCACTAATCAATCAGGCATTACCTAAAGGTGTTCGATTCGAACCCTTCTATGATCAAGCTGATTTAATCGAACAAGCTGTCAGTACTGTAGTCAATGCACTAGCACTTGCCTTTATCTTTATTTGTATCGTGCTTGCCCTGTTCTTAATGAATTTAAGAGCAACGTTTCTTGTTCTTATTTCCATTCCAATATCGGTAGGTATTGCATTAATGATCATGGCTTGGTGGGGAATTTCTGCCAATCTTATGTCACTAGGTGGCATTGCCGTAGCTATTGGTATGCTTGTGGACGGCTCAGTGGTCATGGTTGAAAATATGTTTAAACATTTAAACCACCCTGATTCAACACACCAACAAAGTGTAGAAGCACGTGTTCCTAGTGATGATACTGATCCCTTTGCAATAGAAAAAGATGATCATGGTATCGAGTTGCGGCTAAAACAAGCAGGCAAAGAAGTGGCTCGCCCAGTATTTTTTGCTGCTTCTGTCATTTTAGTCGTGTTCTTGCCTTTGTTTAGCTTTGAAGGCGTCGAAGCAAAATTATTCCAGCCAATGGCAATTAGTATTATTTTAGCCATCATTTCAGCTATTGTTGTTGCCTTGTTTATCGTACCAGCACTCGCCACTTTCATGTTCAAAAAAGGCATAAAAGAAAGAGAAAGCTTTGTCGTTAAACCTTTAGATAAGCTATATAAAAAGGGGCTTAAGTTTGCACTTAAACGTACCAAGTTAATTGTTGTTACCTCGCTAATTATGGTTGTTTCGGCTTTTTCAATTATACCTTACATAGGTACTGAATTCGTTCCAGAGCTAGAAGAAGGAACAATTAACTTAAGAGCAACTCTTGCTCCTTCTTCTAGTTTAGATACTGCATTGATGGTTTCACCTATATTAGAAGAAAAGTTGATGGCATTTCCTGAAGTTACTTATGCGCTAAGCCGTATCGGGCGACCTGATATTGGCGGCGATCCTGAACCAGTTAATAACATCGAGATTTATATCGGACTTAAACCTGTATCCGAGTGGACCAGTGCTTCAAACCGTTATGAACTGCAAAACAAAATGGAACAATCGCTTGAAGAGTTTCCGGGACTTTTACTGAACTTTTCTCAACCAATTGCCACCCGTGTAGATGAGTTACTATCTGGTGTAAAAGCACAACTAGCGATAAAGCTGTTTGGGCCAGACCTCAATCAATTGGCAGTTAAAGGGCAAGAAATAGAATCGGCAATTAAAGAAGTTGAAGGCGCTAGAGATGTTGCGCTTGAACAAATAGCTGGTGAAGCTCAATTAGTTGTAAAGCCAAACAGACAAGAGCTTTCACGTTTTGGCCTATCGGTCGGTGATATAATGGAAGTGATACGAGATGGTATAGGTGGAGTTGAAGCAGGACAAATCATCAACGGGAATGAGCGTTATGATATATATGTGCGTTTAGAAAAAGAATATCGTAGTAATAAAGAAGCTATTTCTGATATTCGCATTCAGTCTCCAACAGGGGCTTGGGTTCGTCTTGGTGATGTTGCAACAATCTCTTTTGAGTCAGGCCCTCCGCAAGTGAGAAGAGATGATGTGCAACGACGTGTTGTTATCCAAGCCAACGTACAGAATCGAGATATGGGCAGTGTTGTTGCCGATATCAGACAAGTAATCGCCGAGAAAGTCGATTTACCTGCTGGCTACTCTGTTGCCATTGGTGGTCAATTTGAAAGTCAACAACGAGCACAACAACGGTTAGCTATAGTGGTTCCTTTATCTTTGGCGCTAATTGCTCTTTTGCTTTACTTCGCATTTGGCTCAGTTGGTCAAGCCATGTTGATTTTAGTTAATGTCCCATTAGCTGTTATCGGTGGTGTTTTCTCCTTATATTTCTCTGGGCAATACTTGTCCGTACCAAGCTCCGTTGGCTTCATTACACTATTTGGTGTTGCAGTGTTAAATGGTGTGGTTATGGTTGAAAGTATAAACCAGCGAATTAGAGATGGCTTAGAAGTCACTGATGCTGTTTTTGAAGGAGCAACTTCTCGTTTGAGACCTGTTCTTATGACAGCAATAACATCTGCATTAGGTTTAATACCGATGTTAATGTCAAATGGTGTAGGAGCTGAAATACAACGACCACTGGCAAGTGTTATAGTTGGTGGTTTGATAACAGCAACATTACTCACATTGTTTGTTTTGCCTGTTTTATATCGCTGGTTCTCCAAAAAGAAAATTGAGGAGTTATCCCGCTAATTCAATTTTCATCAATTGTGAAGCTTCCGAATCAAGGAATATGAATTGGAAGCTTCGCTTTATTGCTATCACTAAAAAGCTAGCTATTACGTAAAATTACTAATCTGATCGAATATTGAATTTGTTGAAGTCATTCTAGACTCCTTATTTTCGTTATTTAATGACTTTTATGTTGAGACTTAAGTTGCTCTCTCATTTCTAAAACTCGATCTGCCGAATAAGCTCCTGCTCTCATAACAACCAATTCAACAAACGAAATATCAATTAACTTGTGGTCAACATCAATCACATAGTAACTCCCATTATGTGTGGTTATTTCTAGTTTATCCTCGACAGCAGTTTTGCTAATAATCTTTGAAGTTACTATTTGCTCAAATGGCCGAAATCTGAATGTTTCATCGTCAATAACCACCCCTGATAAAAACTCGCCAATAAATGATTTTTCAAATTCTTTATAGTCATAGACTGAGACTATGTAGGCATCCTTTAAAAATGTTTTATCCATGTGTTACTCCCTACTAATAGCTAGCAGGGAGCATATCTCGCAACTCTAATAACTCATTTGGAGAATACATACACTCATGCATTAAATTGAACTCAAATACATTTACATCAAACTCTTTTGGTTCAGCATCTAAGGTATAAAAGTCAGCACCAAAAGTTCGGAACTCAAGGCCATTGATTTCGATAACTTTTGTTGTGAACAAAACTTCTCCCTTTTTACCGCAATCACTATCTTCAGCAAATGTGGCGTAAAGCACCTGTTCAACTTTTTCCTCTGTATCAGATTGAATTGAGATAAGTGTGGCGTTAGTCAGTTTGATTTTTGGTCTCATGCTTGTGCTTCCTTGTTATCCTCAATGCTAAACGGGCGAAAAAAACTTAGATATTTAACCCCATCGACTTCTAGTAAATTCTTGTCAGCATCAAAATGTGACAGAACACTAGATTGATACAACGAAATGTATTTTTCATAATCTATGGTGTTAAAAAAATTGGTATCAACGCGACGGGCATAGAAAATTAAGCTCTGCTGGTCTATACGAATAGTAAACTTTTGATCTCCATCTACGTTTTTGACCTGTAGACATAAATCGGGTTTGTGCCAATCAGATACATAGGAAGGAACCAGTGGGAAGCCATAAACCAAATAACGCATGCCCTCGATTTTGAAGGTTGTTGGACTGAACTGAGTCTTGCTTACTTTGCCGCTGTTGAATAGTTCGAGTGTCAACATCAGCCAATGTTCATGTTTCGAAAAGCTATTTCCGTCAGATATACAGCCTTCGAATTCACCATCATGGTTTACATGATTGATGTACATGTATTTTTTAATGTTATCCAAGGAAAGCTTTTCAAACGGAAACTTTGAAGCGATGAGCCTGAAATAACAACCATGAACTTTTAAATCTGCATATTGAACTATCAACGGATCATCAAAGGCATCAAAGTATGGTCGCCACTCTAAGCGGAAGTCAGCTCCTGTATTTACAATAAACTTGGCATCTTCAGGTAACCCTAAAGCTTGGTAGATCACTGAAACTAACTCTAATGTTTCGATATCTACCAGCATCAGGCTTTCAATGCGGTTTGCCATTGACTCAATTTCTTTATGAAGCGACTCAATGATTTCTTGATCATCATATTCATTGATCATCAAGTATTTCAGGGAATCGTGCTTTAGAATTGAATCCAGATTTTCCTGTTCAAACACCTCAGTGAGACAATTATGGGTATCAGAAAAATGAGGGCTGTTATAAACACCTCTAGCCCACAGACCTTGTGCGTAAAGATCAGGAAACTCTAATAACTCAGCAAACTCTTTAGCTTGTTTGTTAAGCTTATTCTTTAATTGGTATAGCGAGATCATATAGTTCTCCAAACAGTGCTTGCAAACAAACAATGGCCTACTAACACACTGTTTATCTGACTATTTGAATCACCAAATTTTTCGGATGCTCCGCTTCACTGCTCATATTTTTAACGAAAAAAATATGCGTAGGCGTAGGCTGTCCGGTCAGCCTTCATCTTATAATATCGCCAAAAAACAAAATGACAACTTACGTATTTGTACAAATTTATGTAGATATTTTGAGTTTAAACTCTGAAAAGCTAAGCCCAAAAAGGGATATGACCAATTCTTCATTTATATTGGAGCCGGGAAATTTTTTTTCAAAATTTCCGATGATGCTATCTAGGTGGCTAGCCAATATTTTTACTAAAAATATTTCCGAGTTTGGTGAGAGAGCGGAAAGTACTATCAATGGATTGTCAAAAGATTCAGCTTTTATTTTTACTAGTAAATCACTGTAACTGTCACAGCCGTATAGACAAATAGATACTCCTTCTTGGGCCTGCCCAAGGGGAATTGATAACTTTTTTGACAACCTCTTTGCCTGACGCTTTATATTACTTATAAGCGCTTCTGATTCAAAAGACATACGCACACCAAAACATAACAACTAAGGTCCACAGCACCCAAGTCATTACATCTTCAATGTATGATTAATCTTTTAAACCCAGAGTAAATCCATTTCGTCCGCATGTGTGGAAACTGGCTTCTCTGAAAAGCCACCTATATTGTTACAGTTATATGTGTAAAAGTGAATTAGTGCTAAAGGGTCTTAGAAACGAAAACTTAGTAATTCGTTGGGTTTGAGTTTCTTAACTCTCTTAATTCAGTTAAGAAACTCTAAAAGTATACTGTTACCAAAAAAATAGAAAAACAAAACGGTATACTTGATTTTCCATAAAGCACATGCTATATATAGATTATAGGAAAGTATCCTATCTAACTTTTCATATTAAGAATAAAATCTGTCCGGATTGCCCCTTTTATTTTTTGTTTTTCATATTCAACTAAATCAATATCTGCCGCCTCATTATGATCATTAGATTTAGCCGCAGGAAAAGCTTTCTCCACTAACTTTTCAGCACCTTCAAAACATAAAAAAAGACCACCAATCATTAATAAAGGCGTTATCAACCACGGCAGCCACACACTGATCAACAATGCCGCAGGAACTAACATGGTTTTATTTAAAAATGAGCCTTTAGCAACAGCCCATACAACGGGTAATTCTCGATCTGCACTTACCCCTGTCACTTGCTGTGCGTTTAAGGCTAGATCATCACCGAGCACACCCGCCGTTTTTTTAGTCGCAACCTTGCTCATAGTAGCTATATCATCCAATAGCGCAGTTATATCATCAAGCAATGTTAAAAGGTTTGTGCCTGCCATCCTTGTTCCTTAAATTTTAAAATTATTTGATTTTAACATAGCGTAAAGCGACACTTTCACCAACGGTTAATTTTCGTTTGCTATGCTGTGCAAATACCATAACTCAAGGATACCTTTTATGTATAAAGCACTACTATTGACTACGAGCTTATTAATCACACTCAGCGCCTGCACACAGCAGGAGAATATTGATACATTTACATGTGATAGCAAACTCAACGCAACCATAACCAACCAAGATGAAGAGTCTGCAACGCTTGATTACAATAAACACCAATATCAACTAATAAGGCAACGCAGTGCATCAGGCGTAAAATACACCAACGAAAACGTGCTATTTTGGACTAAAGGCAAAGAGGCTATGCTGATTATCGATGGCAATAAATACCACTGCAATTTACAATAACTCAATATCCTCTCATCCTTATATTTTATAAAAAGACTGCTACACTCATTATTTAGCCTGTATTTATGAGTGTGCTATGCAAACAATTGCAATAAAATATAAAGTGGTATTTGCATTTTCCGCAATTGGTCTGCTGATGCTAGCCAGTAGTAGCTTTTTTTATTGGTCTCTTGGCAAAATTAGCATCGCGAACTCAGATATTGAAACGCTCGCAGTCCCTGTGCAGCAGCAAAGTAAGGCACTGCAACTATCACTGCTGTCGATCACTAAATTTAATGCCGTCGCGTATAGCCAAAGTACAGTAGTAAAATTACAGCAAGAGCAGCAACGCGCAATAGCTGAGCAAAAAAAGCTAAACGAAAAGCTCTCTCAACTGCAGCAACAGCTACAAGATCAGCCAAAAATGCAATCGCTACTATCACTTATAGGTAATAGCTATACAAACCTCGCTGAGACTAGCTCCAGCATGTTCAGTGCAAAAAAATCTGGCTTAGACGCTGGCATTGCTGTCGAAAAATCAAGCAGTTTTTATACAGTGAATCTCGCTACTTTAAGTAACGCGCTACTTGATTTAGAGCTTTTAGAAGTAACCAGTCAACAACAGCGATTATTGGATTCAATCGTGGGTACTGCAACTCGAATAGATGATCTACTTTTCACTCTTGCCAGTAATGTAAAAAGTATTAAGTACATTAGTTCACTAAAAGTGCTTAGCGAGCACCAACAAGACACCGATTTTTTACTTGATAATATTCGCTCAAACTTTACCTATTTACAGCAACAAGCCAGTGAACTACACAATGCAGCAAACTTTACGTCTCTTACAGCTCAAATGGCTGACGTTAATGAACAACTAGCTACCATTTACCAGCAGCAAAATACAATGCTTACTAATCGCATTTTAGCCGAAAAAACATTCACAGATTTTCAGCAACAATTTCAAGATACCGAACAACTAATAATCCAACTTACTCAACTTGCTGATCAACGCTTTACAGCCTTACAAAACGATGCAAAGTCAACAATAAGTACAGGCTCTACATTGGCTGTAATTATTAGCCTCATACTGATTTCATTTGCAGCTTTGATCTCTGTGCTGACTACAAGATCAATGCTTAAACCCTTAAATGCGGTAAATAAAGCGCTATCCAGAATAGCATCAGGAGATTTATCAAGACGTACTCACCCACGCAGTGATGATGAGTTCGGCGCATTATTAAATAATATTAATCGGCTCAGTGATGATTTAAGTAAATTGCTCGTTGATATCAGCGACAATGCACATACTTTGGACCAATCAGCAATTAGCACCAGCGAACAAGGGCAGCAAATGACTCTTGCAGCACAGCAGCAACTTACACGAATCGCAGACGCGACATCACTTGCCGAAAATATGCTAAACAATTCTCAAACAGTATGTGAACAAGCTGATATTACCTCTAATGAAATAGCCAATGCTTCGCAATTTGCTAATGACGTAAACCAAATTGCTGATAGGAATAGTCAGCGAATTGAAGCGCTACTTACTCGTCTTGATCAAGCAGTACTTTGTACAGAAGAGCTCACGCAACACACCCAATTAATTGGCGCAATTGTAGATACTATTAGCAGCATTGCCGAGCAAACTAATTTACTTGCCCTCAATGCTGCGATTGAAGCCGCCCGAGCGGGTGAAAATGGCCGCGGTTTCGCTGTTGTGGCCGACGAAGTTCGCTCTCTTGCTGCGCGAACGCAAAGTTCAACGAGCGAAATCCATACCATGATCCAAACGTTACAACATCAAGCCAGTTCTGCCCATCATGAAATCAACGATGGCCAACAACAAGCACAACAATGCGTAACAAACAGCAGTGAGCTAAACCAAGCAGTCGATAAAATAAAAAGTACCTTAGCCACAATTAACCAAATGAGTCAGCAAATAGCTAACTCTTCACACCATCAACTTGATAACAGTAATGATATTAAACAAATCATGGCTAAAGTAACTATACAAGCACAAAATAATGCTAACCACGCCAACACTTTAGCCAGCCAAAGTGAGAATGTAAACCAACTAGCTCACTCTTTAGCAAGTGCTGTTGAAAGGTTTAAATTTTAATGTGCGAGCTATTCGCTTCTAAAAACAACTCAAATTCATCATTCGGTAAGCCCTTACTATATAAAAACCCTTGTATGTAATCGCAATTTAAATTGCGTAGAAAATCCTCTTGCTCTTGGGTTTCAACCCCTTCGGCAATCACTTTTAGTTTTAAATTATTTGCCATGGAAATAATGGCACTGACCAAAGCACAATCTTCAGTGTTATCAGGTAGTTCTTTTATAAACTCGCGATCAATTTTGAGCTTAGTTAACGGAAAGCGCTTTAAATAGCTTAAAGAAGAGTAGCCGGTCCCAAAGTCATCTATTGCTAAACCAACGCCTTGGGCGCGAATTGCTTGTAATTGCTTTAATGTTGTATCACTACTATCTGCAAGCACTGTTTCAGTAATTTCAAGACTTAAACACTCTGCTGCGAGTCCTGTTTCAGCCAAGCACTCTTTAACTAATTCAGATACATTCTGTCGGACAAACTGCACACTAGAGAAGTTAACCGTAATAAAGAAGTTACCATCGAGCTTACAACACCAGTTACTGGCTTGCTGACATGCTTCACGCAATACCCATGCGCCAATTGGCACTATCAAGCCTAGCTCTTCACAAATAGGGATAAAATCAGCAGGCGAAACATGACCTAATTCTGGGTTATACCAACGCAGTAGAGCTTCGCAACCGAGCCTTTCACCATCAATACTTATAATTGGTTGATAATGAATCGTAAACTCATTGTTACTGAGCGCTTTGTGTAACGCCCCCTCAAGCTGACTGCGAGCTTGTGCCTGTTCATGCATGCCTGGTGTAAAGAACTCAAAACAGTTTCGCCCCTTTTCTTTCGCTTTATACATTGCACTATCTGCATTGCGAATAAGAATTTTACGCTCCAAGCCATCATCAGGGTAAAGCGTTATACCCATACTGCCCGAAACAAATACTTCATGCTCTGCGATTACAAAAGGTGAGTTCAAAGCATTAAGTACTTTTAACGCAATATGTTCAATTTGATTAACAGTATTGATGTTCGTCAGCAGGAGAGAAAACTCATCCCCTCCTAAGCGCGCAACAAGGTTACCACTACTCATACACGCCTTTATTCGTTTTGACGCCTCTAATAATAATAAGTCTCCCGTTGCATGTCCGAGGGTATCATTCACACTTTTAAATCGATCTAAATCAATAAAGCAAATAGCTAAGCGTTTTTGCTCTGCTTGAGCATGCAACATTTGCTGATCAACCTTATTATAAAAGTGCTGCCTATTTGGCAAGCCTGTTAACGTGTCTAAATTAGTTTGTAGCCACATTTCTTGTTCATTTTCTTTGCGTAAGCTAATGTCGTTTAGAATTGCCACAAACATTTCTATATTTTTTGTATCATCAAAAACGACTGCAATACTCAGCCAGCAAGGGTAAATACAACCATCTTTACGTCGGTTCCATATTTCACCTTCCCACTGCCCTTGTGTATTTAATTGCAAATACATCGCTTTGAAAAACTCACTATTATGTCGGCCAGAGTTAAGTAAACTTGGCGTTTTCCCTAAGGCATCATCTTGTGAGTAACCTGTAATATTTATAAAAGCACGATTCACCATAATGATTTCGTTTTTGCCATTGGAAACAAACACTCCCTCATTAGTAGTCGCAAAAACAGTACTCGCTAAACGTTGTTGACGTCGCGTGGCTATACGCTCTGAAATATCATGTATAAAATGAATGCTTCCCAAGTGACGAGCATCATTATCAACCACTTTCGTACAGGTATATTCCCCCCAAAAATTTCCTTCTGCACCTTTATATTCATGCTCATTAATTGCATCGCTAGATAGTGTTTGGCTCACCTCAAACTCATACATAAAACGACCAAAAAGTGGCATTTTAGCGGTTAGTATTTGTTGTGCTTTTTTATTTGCAGCAGAAATACGTTGGTTCGGTTCAGCAAAAATAAGTAAGTCATCAATACTATCAAAAATAGCTTGCAGCTTAGAGCTATCTTGCTGCGCTGCTCGCTTTGCTCTTCGTAATCGTGTTGCCAGTACACTTAAAATTAGTAATAGTACGCATAGTAAAGCAATTGAAATAATCGCTAGTAAAAGCTGATCACTTTGCTTCTTTTCTATTTCACCTATTTGTATACGAATTAGCTCTTCGAGGTTTTCTTGGTAACGCCATAACTCTTTTTCTAAACTTCGTTGTGAAGAGATATCATGAATCACCGACAACAGCTGTGTTTTACCATTAACATTAAAGGGGGTTGAATAGACACTGACAGTACGCATATCACCGCTTGCTAAACGATGTTTAAAAACAAAATAATTACGACCTTCAGTACGTGCAGCTGCACGCTCTTGTGCCACCTGCTCGTTAGTAAAAATATTAATTTGCTGAATAGATTTTTTTTCCAGCTCACTTACATTGAAACCATAAAATAAGGCCGCGGCATCATTTGCTTGAACAATATCACCTGACTCAGGGTCAATAATTAACATAATAGCACTGTGGTTTTTAAAAAGAGCCGGGGAAATAATAGTGGATAAATCATCGGCAGCAATACCCGTACGACAATGAAGGCAGGCCATAAAAATAATTACTTTTAAAATTAATACCTTATAAATAAAAGTTTTGCGCAAGTGAACCCCCCTTTCTTATCTAAAGTATAACTATAGCCCAATGAAACTTTAATGTGAGAAAGGCAATAAATGAAAAATAATAATGTAGCATAAACAAAGCCGAGTAAACTCGCTAATAAAAATGACTCAAGTATAATGACTCTAATTTAAGCCTTAAAGCAGCCGACAATGAAATATAAAGATCTCCGTGATTTTATCAAATTACTAGAAGAAAAAGGTGAGCTTAAACGTATTCACCAAGAAATTGACCCTTACCTAGAAATGACCGAAATAGCCGATCGCACGCTGCGAGCTCAAGGCCCAGCTTTACTGTTTGAAAACCCCAAAGGGCATTCGATGCCTGTTTTAGCCAACCTATTTGGCACACCTAAACGTGTTGCTATGGGCATGGGTAAAGATGATGTTAGTGAGCTTCGTGAAGTTGGTAAACTACTGGCATTTCTAAAAGAGCCAGAACCACCAAAAGGCATTAAAGAAGCGCTAGGGCAAATTCCGGTATTTAAGCAAGTACTTAATATGCCAGCCAAAGAAGTAAAAAAAGCACCTTGCCAACAAATTATCATTGAAGGCGATGAGGTAGATTTAACTAAACTGCCAATCCAACATTGCTGGCCTGGCGATGTAGCTCCCCTTATCACTTGGGGCTTAACCGTCACCAAAGGACCTTACAAAAAGCGTCAAAACTTAGGTATTTACCGTCAACAATTACTTGGTAAAAATAAAATAATCATGCGCTGGCTTTCACACCGTGGCGGCGCACTTGATTTTCAAGAATGGTGTAAAGAAAACCCTGGCGAACCTTACCCTGTATCAGTCGCACTTGGCGCAGATCCTGCTACAATTTTAGGTGCAGTAACGCCTGTACCTGACACCCTAAGTGAATACGCATTTGCTGGCTTACTTCGTGGTAGCAAAACAGAAGTAGTTAAGTCGATATCAAATGATCTACAAGTGCCTGCCAGTGCTGAAATCATATTGGAAGGCTATATCATGCCTGGTGAAGTAGCGCCAGAAGGTCCTTATGGCGATCACACTGGTTACTACAATGAAGTGGATGAATTTCCAGTTATGACCGTCACGCATATGACGCATCGCAAGGATCCAATTTACCACAGTACTTTTACCGGCCGTCCACCAGATGAACCTGCAATTCTAGGCGTTGCACTAAACGAAGTATTCGTACCAATCTTACAAAAGCAATTTCCTGAGATTGTCGATTTTTACTTACCGCCTGAAGGCTGCTCATACCGCATGGCTGTCGTGACCATGAAAAAACAATACCCTGGCCATGCTAAACGAGTAATGATGGGTGTATGGTCGTTTTTACGTCAATTTATGTACACTAAGTTTGTAATCGTGTGTGATGACGACGTCAATGCCCGAGACTGGAACGACGTAATTTGGGCTATTACAACACGCATGGATCCCGCTCGTGATACAACTTTAATTGAAAATACACCGATTGACTATTTAGATTTTGCATCACCTGTTTCTGGCCTTGGTTCTAAAATGGGTATGGATGCAACCAACAAATGGCCTGGTGAAACAACGCGCGAATGGGGTGAACCTATCGTTATGGACCAAGCCACTAAAGACCGTGTTGATGATATTTGGCAAAGTCTTGATATTCTATAGTTTGATCATCTAACTGATGAATTAACAGTCTATAAAATCCCTGTGCAGATATGCTAGAATTGAGAAATTCGAATGCGTATCTGCAAACAGTGCTAAAAGGTAAACCATGCAAACATTACATGCTGACGTTGTTGCTATCAGCCCATTAACTGAATTTGTTCACAAAGTTATTTTAAAACCAATTGAAAGTGTTAAATTTGAAGCAGGCCAATACTTACAAGTTGTGCTTGGTGAGAAAGACAAGCGTGCATTTTCAATTGCTAGCCGTCCTTCACAGTGTGACGAGCTTGAATTACATATTGGCGCATCTGCAGTTGACTCATACGCCATGCAAACCCTTGAACATTTACGTGATGCACACACTAACAATACCAAAGTAACCATTGAAACGGGCTTAGGTATTTCGCAACTACGCCTACAATGCGAACGCCCGATTATTTTACTCGCTGGCGGCACTGGTTTTTCATACGCAAAATCAATGGCTGATCATTTAAGCGAAATTGGTTGTGACCGCCCTGTTTTATTTTATTGGGGTGTACGTGAAGAATCGGCTTTATATGCACACACTGAAATGCAAACGTGGGCTAATAGCCGAGAAAACTTTACTTTTATCCCTGTCGTTGAAAACCCAACAGTCAGCTGGACAGGCCATACTGGCTACGTACATAAAGCCGTGATGAGCGATATTGCCTCCCTTTCGCCATATGATATTTACATGGCAGGGCGTTTTGACATGATTGGCATCGTACGAGATGATTTTATTGCTCATGGTGCAATCCGCGAAAACATGTACGCTGACGCATTCGCGTTTATTAAGTAATAAAAAATCCATTATAGCCAGCTTAATTATTTCAATTGCACCAAATTGATATAATTAAGCTGGCTACTGACACTCCCTGACAATACATTATGGTTTACTGTTCGCTCTTAAACAAGGAGCACAATTATGACCACTAACGTAATCGAAGTTATCACTTTTAAACTAAATAACGACACAGATTTGGCACAATTTCATATCGCCAATAATACCTTCCAAAACTTTATCGACAAGCAACCAGGAGTGTTTTATCGCTCACTTGCTAAACAAGCAGAAACCCAGCAATATATTGATGTTATATACTTTGCGACTCCCGCAGATGCGAAACGAGTGAGTGATATGTTTTTTGAAAACGAGCAGTGCCAACAATTTGCAGCATTAATTGAAAAACAAAGTGTACAATTAACCCATTACGAAGTATTAAGCCAAACAGCTTGCCAGCAAAGTTGAGCTACCTAAAGTCTGAGTTAAATTACTTCCCAAAAATCCGCTTAAATACATTAACTTAAACGATAAAGGATACGTTCGTGCATAAATCAGAGCGGCTGTTTCAATTAGTAAATATGCTAAAAGGTCGCCGCTTTGCGGTTACTGCAAATGAACTTGCTAATCGACTGCAAGTATCTCAACGAACCATTTATCGCGATATTCAACACCTTCAAAGTTCTGGCGTGCCCATTGAAGGTGATACGGGGGTGGGTTACCTAATAGCACACTACGATCTTCCCCCAATGATGTTTACATTAGAAGAATTACAAGCGCTTCTACTAGGTAGTAAAATGGTGAGTGCATGGACTGACCCACAATTAGCTGCCAAAGCCCAAGCTGCAATAGCTAAAATAAATGCCGTATTGCCTGAAAAGCTAAAACAGCAAGTCGAAGAATTACCTTATTTAGTGTCGGCCTTTAACCATGATAAAACCCACCAAGAAATTACATTGCAACTTCGTAAAGCTATTACCAATAAAACCTGTATTGAATTTCATTACCTAGATGTTAACCAGCAGCCAAGCCACCGCATTGTAGATCCTCTTGGGCTCGTATATTGGGGCGCAAAATGGACGCTCATCGCTCACTGCCAATTACGTAATGACTATCGGGAATTTCGCTTAGATCGCATCCAAAGCATTACCTCACTAGCGAATACATTCAACACCAGTTCACACAAAAGTCTCTCACACTATATTGAGTTAGTTAAAGCAAAATACCACGTTGATATTGATTGCCCGGAAAATAAATAAATTACCAACAACTGGTGATCTGATTGTTTTAACCTATCAGAGCAATCAACATAAACAATTTCCCAAAAACCCATTCATTAACCATACTTTGTACAAGTCATTAACGGGGAGAGACCCAAATGTTAAATACAAAAGTAAAAGATTTTATGCAACGCAAACTACCCAATATCACACCTGAAACTGAAATGACTACGGCTATTTCAGAATTACAAAAATTCAAACTGATGGGGGCACCTGTATTTAATGAGGATAAGTGTTTGGTAGGTTTTATTTCTGAACAAGAACTACTAAAGCCATTAATGCAAAATAGTTATTTTTGTGATGGCGTAGTCAAAGTAGCTCAGCTGATGCAAACTGATGTGGTTACCGTCAGCGGTGATACCAATATTATTGAACTAGCCGAACAAATGAAAACGGGAAAGCCAAAAAATTACCCTGTTGTAGAGGGCACAACGGTGATTGGTATGATTGGCCGAAGCGATATTCTTAAAGCTCTTTTTGACAACTACTTAAGCTGTCAAAAAGAACATTAGGTGGCGTACGTCGCTGCTATTTAGCAGCGGCACTCTGTTTTAACTGTTGCTTTTCAGCATCACTCAAATAGGCTATCTCGAGTGCATTTACTTGCGCTTTTTCCATGTCAGCTTGCGTCAGACCAGCCGCTGGTGCGGCAACTGCATATTCATGCTCAATTTCAATGCCTTCAACAGCAGGATCATCCGTATTAATACACGCTAAAATACCATGATCTAAAAAGCGTTTCAGTGGATGCACATCTAAGCTAGCAACGGTACTCGTTTGCACATTACTGGTTAAGCATGATTCAATGCCTATGCGATTATCTCGCAGGTAGTCCATTAGCTTTACATCTTCAATCGCTTTTACACCATGGCCAATACGCTCTGCTCCAAGCTCATTAATTGCTTGCCAAATACTTGCAGCACCAAGTGCTTCGCCCGCATGAATAGTAGCGGCTAGGTAGGCATTTCGGACCTGTTTAAAGTGATCAACAAATAGCTCTCCCGGAAAACCAATTTCATCACCGGCTAAATCTACAGCCACTAAATCACTTTTAAATGCAAGCAACGCATCAAGCTCTTGTTGACAAATTTTGGTGCCATAAGTACGTGACATAATGCCAATTAAATTAGCTTTAACACTGCTGCTTTGAGTGGCACTTTTTATACCATCAACCACGGCTTCTACAACGCCTTGCGGATGCAGCCCTTGGCTTTGCGCCATATAATAAGGGCTAAAACGAAGCTCAACATAATCTAAACCTTGCGCTTGTGCATCTTCAATGTTTTCAATTGCAATACGACGACAGGCATCATAATCACCCAGTACGGCGACACCCCAATCTAATTTTTGCAAAAAGGCCATTAGGTTTGGTTCTGGATCAATGACTTGCACATGCGGTATTAGCGCCGCCACATTATCGGCGGGTAATTTGATATTGAACTGACGGCCCAAATCAAGAATAGTTTGCGCACGAACATTACCGTCTAAATGGCGATGGATATCTAGCAAAGGGAGTTTTTTATTAATCATAATTAGCACTCAGTCAGTTAAATTTGCGCGGATCATACGCACTTAAATAGGTAATTCAAGTTTAGATGATTTTGTTTTCTTTATTGAGGTCATTTGTCTGCATGACAAAGATGAAAACATTTAAAATAAATGCCAAAAACGCTTTATACACTTATTGTAAATAATGCCACATCGTTTTAAATAATTTATCAGCATCAATTGGTTTAGTTAAGTAATCGTCCATACCTGTTGCTAATGCTTTTTTCGCATCCTCATCATGCGCATTTGCTGATAAGCCAATAATAGGCAGCTCGCTCATAAATAGCTCATTACGAATAACCTTAGTCGCTTGTAAACCATCCATATTAGGCATTTGAATATCCATAAGAACTAGGTCATAAGGTGTCTGTGACACTTTTTCAATCGCCTCAAAACCATCATTAGCAATATCCGCAACGCACCCTTTTGTTTTTAATATTGCAGTTGCAACATGTTGGTTTAGGGGGTTGTCTTCTACTAATAATATTTTAAAATCAACAAACGATAAGCTGCTTGTATCTATATCGTTGAAGCGTGTTTCTAACTGCTCTGTTTTTGCTAGCGGTGAAATGCGTGGCAAAGTAAAAGTAAATGTAGAGCCCAGCCCTTGTTTACTTTCCAGGCCTATTGCTCCTCCCATCAACTCAACCAGCTTCCTACAAATACTTAAGCCTAAGCCTGTACCACCATACTGGCGTGAAGTAGAACTGTCAGCTTGTGCAAACGGTTGGAATAATTGCTGTTGAGCATTGTCGTTAATACCTATGCCTGTGTCATTCACACTAAAATAAGTAACGCTCTCACTTTGCCATATTTTTAATGTAATAGTCCCTGTTGCGGTAAACTTAATGGCATTATTTAGTAAGTTTAATAACACTTGCTTTAGCCGAATTGGATCGGTATCTATCTGTAATTGTGCGCCACGATCTAACTCCAACTGCAAATTGAGTGCTTTAATATCCGCCTCAAATTGCACTAAGTTCATAACCTCATCAATAAGGTGATTAACCTTTATGGGTTCTTGTGCTAAATCAAGCTTATCGGCTTCCATTTTTGAATAGTCGAGCACATCATTCAGCACCCTCAAAAGCACGCTAAGTGCACCATCAGCTTGTTCTATGTAACGGCGACCTTGTTGCCAATCTTGCTGTTGCAACGCTAAATAATGCAAACCTTTAATACCGTTTATTGGTGTGCGTACTTCATGACTCATGTTCGCTAAAAATTGGCTTTTGATTTGACTCGCTTCATCTGCTTTTTGTTTTTCTTGACGTAAAATCCGTGTTTGCTGAGCGACTTGCTCCCTCACCTGAATATTAGTACCCGTTACTGATATCAAGAAGGTAATTAACAACCAAACAAATAACATACCCACTATTTGTGCAAGCCAATACATGACCCATGATGTTTTTGATTTAGGCTCAAATAGCTGCACTTGCCAAATACGTTTTCCAAGTAAAAGTTGATACTCGTTTAGCAATTCAACATTCGCACTTTGAGTTTGATAAATTAATTGCTGATCATTCTCATCTGTTACATCGTAAAAATGGGCGCTTATCTTACTGTCATGATTAAACCATAACGATTGAGATAAGCGCGATAAACTCACCACCCCAACAACAAACCCTTTAAAATCACCCTGAGTATCTAAATCTCCAAACACAGGGAAGAAAAACAATACACCATTACCATCAGCATTACTTTGGACTAACCCTATAGGTTCACTTATTACCAATTCATTCAATGCTTTTGACATCATTAACGCATCATATCGCTGCTCATTGGAAGCCAAATCAAACCCAAGTACAACCTCATTTCCTACTATTGGATGGGCATATTGCACAGGGTAGTACTCATCTCGAATTGAGACAGGCTGCCAGCTTTGTCCTGATGACTTTTCTTTAATATAAAAATCATCAACCCCTTCAAGCTGAATACCCTGTTGGTATTGGGTTAGCTCGGTTTTAGTAACACGCGGTACCCATTCAAATGCTAAAATTTCATGGCTATAATCCAACTGCTTTGAAGTGAAGCGCTTAAACTCTTGGTAATTAACCTCATCACTACTGGCAAAAAAGGTCGCGAGAAGAGTCAAATGCCCTGTTATTTCAGATATTTTATGATTGATTTCAGATTGCACAGCAGCAACCTTAGCACTTTGTTTTTGAATGTTTTTTTCTTTTTTGACACTAGCCGCAGCGTAAAAACTCAGGCTAATCACCATATAGATAAATAACGAAGGGAGAATAACCTGTAGTCGATGGCGCATTTGTGAATAATTGAACGCTGCCAATATTAGCGGTGTAAAAATCAACACCCCTATACTGTCGCCAATCCACCATGCTATAAAATTATCAACGGCGACATGGGCAGGAATAACCTGATTATAAACTAACAGTGTAGTGCCTATTGACGCTGCAATAACACAACAAATAGGGCCTGCAACAATTAAGCTATGAACGCTGCGTTTTAAAGATGATAAATCTAAAGGGGCTTTAATTACATTTACAATGAGGTAGCTACCAAACCACGCCTGAAAAGTTGCAGCTAAAGAAACTATTAAAGCCTGAAGGAATACTTGCCAATGTAATATATCAACAACACGATCAAGGTGAGCAAGATTAGTAAGCAGTGCACCGAGCAAAATCCCCGCTAAAGCTCGGCGCCCACATAATAAAAAACCAGCTAAAGCGATACCCGATGGCGGCCATGAAGCAACAGCATATCCATCAACAGCCAATAATAAATTACTAAAAAAACCAGTCGTAAAATAAGCAAAAGCAAGGCTAACAGTCAGAGTAAATATATTCTTCATATGCTCTGGCGCTCCTATGCCGATATAAGCCTATTTAGATTATAGGTAAAGATCCAGCGCTTTTTGTGGCTGTGCACTTTTACTATAACTAAGCTGAGCTTGTGCTAAGTAATCTTTACTGTTTTCAGGGTTTAACGCCTTATCAAATACACGTGCAGCAAGCTCGTATTCGCCATGTGCATTCGCTAAACACGCTAGCGATAGTAATAAGTCTTGATTATCTGGTTCTTTTTTCAGCGTATCTTGTAAGCTCGCCTGTAATTTCAGCGCATCTCCCGGTGCAGAAACGTTTAATACTTTGGCAAGATCATTATGTTGCTCTGATTTTTTAAGCATTTTTAATAAAGTTAGCTCAATTTCATTTAAACGCCCTACTTTTGCCATCACAGATAAATAAGCCATATGCGCTTTTACTTTCAAGCTTTTTGAGAGCTGTTGATATTTATCAATTAACTGCGAGTGCGGCTGTGCCATAAAATAAGCTGTGAATAATGACGACCACTGTGTATCGGTTAATGCTTGTTTACTTAATAAACGTGGCATAAATTGCTCAAGAGCCGTCCACTTTTGTTGTTGAACTAACACTTCCGCGTACATTTTCAGCTCTAATGCAGTTGCTTTTTTAGCTTCGGCTAATGCTTTTAAATCACCAGTCACCGTACTGCAATCGCCTGTGGCTAACCAAAGTTTAGCTGCTTTTAATTGATTTTCTGCTGAAATTTTCTCAAGTAAGGTAATTGCTTTATTTATCTCACTTTTTTGCAAAGCGGCTTTGGCTAATAAAGCATAGCGTACATCATGCCAATTATCTGCCACACTATTGTTTTCCAGCGCAAGCTCTAACTGCTCACTATCGCTGTTAATTAAACTCCAAATACCTTGTTCAATGGCTGCTTGCTTGCGCTCTTCACTGCGAGCAAAAAAGCGATGACGAGTATTACTGTATAAAGACCAAACATAGCGAATGAGTTTATAAGTAACATACAGTCCAAGTGCAATAACTAAAAATGCCGCACAAAAAGCAACAATTGAGCCCTCTAATGTAGTGTGATTAAACGAGATAAGTACATAGCCAACTTCACCGATTAACAAGGGTGATACAGCAAGCAAAATTGCAATGGCTAAAATAACCAAAATAATGCGTATCATTGTGCCCACTCCTTGACCTGCTCAGTACTTTTCAAAGTGATTTCAGGGTTAAAGTTTAGTGACTCTTTATTTAAGCCTGCCAATGTTTTAAGTACACTTTGTGTATGTGGATCATCTTGCTTAAAGTAATCGCTCACTAATACATGAGCTTGGTTTAAAGCGGTAAAATATATACTTGCTTGTTTAGTTAAAAGTGCATCTTGCGCTTGAGATAAATACAGACTTAAACGCTGCTTAATTAAATGACGCTCTTGCTCTGTTAATAAAGGCTCAATTGCAATATCTTCACGTTGACGAATTTTAATAAAATTATCTTGCAGCTGTTCCCATGTTTTAGCTACGTTTTGTTGCCAGTCACTGACATCTTCACTCAAAGCATCCTGCTTCGTCGTAGTTGCTACTTGTGGTAACGCCACCGCATTAAAATCTAACTTATCTATTTGTTCTAACACACCGTGAAGTTGTAAATAAATCGCTTCAGCAGGGATCGGTTTTACGATACTAAGCGCTTGCATATCACTATGAATTGCTTGGCGAATAGCACCGGTTCCTGGATGCTCTGCTAGTAAAGCATCTAATCGCGCCAGCACTGCGGCTGCACCTTTATAATCTTTCTCAGCCCATAACTTAAACTCGGCCATGCGTTGTAAACTTGTGACTTCGTGCGGATTAAGGCTGTATGCTTGTTGCTGAGCACGTTGCAATGCACTCTCTAGTTGCTTAGCTGTATTATCCGCATTCTCAGCCAAACTAGCAGCTACTTTTTGCTCACTATTAAATAACGCTTGTTGCAGTGTTTGCTGCGCTGCTTTCACTGCTTGCAATTCTTTACTCAATAATTGATTGTCAGCAGATAGCTGAGTAACTAATTGATTGGCTTGCTGCTCTGTATTAAATTTTTGATAAAATTGATAACCCACACCCGATGCAACGATTAGCGAGATAAGCAACGCTAAGCTGCCTGTTTTACTTATTTTTTGTTTATTATTTTGGTTCATCATGGGTTCTTTTTTAGCAGCTGGAGAAGTTGCCGCTGACTTTGCTGTTTGATTAGTTGATGATGCTGTTTTTACTTCAGCTGCCGGTGTTGTTGGCTTTGCATGTTCGCTCATAGTATTACCTTGACTGATGCAGGTAAACATAGCGCTATCGCTCGCACCTGCAGCAATGTGAATATTTTCCGAATTTACATGTTGTAGCTTGAGGTGTTCACAAATACGACTGCTAGCAACATAAAACTGGCACTGTCTTAACCATTCTAGTTGTTTTAAAGGAAGTTGATTAAAAATAGCATCAACCGCCGCATTACTAGTAATGACTATACCTTTAACATTAAGGCTTTGCCAGTGGTCTAGCCAGTTGCTTGGTTCCCCTTCGATTGGGGCTCGCTGATAAATCACTAAGTTATTTAAAAAAGCACTGCGCTGCTTTAATATTTTAGCTATTGTAGGACGACCATCTTTCCCCTTAACAAGCACAATATTTTGCCCGTCAATCTGTTGCAGCGACTGTAATGCAAGTAAACCTTCCGAATCATGCTGCTTAGGCACAGCGGCACGCACACCAAACCCTTGCCAAATGGCCTCTGCGGTTTTTTCACCTACAGCGTAAAACTGCGCTTTGGTGTTTATATCTGGTTTAAGTGCTAATAAAGCTTTGACCGCATCTTGGGAGATAAAAATAATTTTATCTGCGTTCAACAAAGGGGTTAATTGAGCGCTTTGTAGTGTGAAGTAATCAAGTGTTAAAACTGGAAATAAGGTCGCCTGATAACCCCCTTGCAGCAGCTTTTCTGCAAGGTCAGCGCCTTTTCCCTCTGGGCGAGTTATCAGGATATGTGACATTTATGCGTCTCGGTATACGTCAGCTAAAATTTTATCTGCACCTAATGCTAGTAGTTGCTCAGCTAATTGCACGCCCAACGCTTCTGCATCAATCGTGTTACCGCTAATTTCAGCACGTAGTATTTCACTGCCATCGATAGCGCCCACTAAGCCACGAAGATGAACCTGTTCGCCATCAACTAAAGCATAGGCACCAATAGGAACTTGACAACCTCCTTCTAAACGACGATTCATAGCACGCTCAGCATTCACGCGAATACGCGTTTCACTGTGCTCAAGTGGTGCAAGCAATGCTTTGGTAGCCTCGTCATCAATACGACACTCAATACCAACAGCCCCTTGTCCATTGGCCGGTAGCGATACTTCAGGCTCAATAAACGCTTTAATACGCTCATGCATGTCAAGACGAATCAAGCCAGCCGCAGCTAAAATTATCGCATCATATTGGCCGTCATCAAGCTTTGCTAAACGGGTATTTACATTACCGCGTAGATCACGAATCTCTAGATCCGGGCGCAACGCACGAATTTGACACTGACGACGCAAGCTTGAAGTACCCACAATTGCACCTTGTGGTAACTGCGCAATATCAGCGTATGTATTGGACACAAACGCATCGCGCGGGTCTTCACGCTCACAAATCGTGTGCAGCGCTAAACCTTCGGGAAAATCTACAGGCACATCTTTCATTGAATGCACGGCAATATCAGCACGGCCATCTAACATAGCTTGTTCCAGCTCTTTAACAAATAACCCTTTTCCACCAATTTTAGCCAGAGGTGTATCTAAAATAATATCCCCTTGAGTCGACATCGGCACGAGCTCAACAGTAATGTCTTTATGAAAATGCTCAAGTTGCGCTTTTACAAATTCTGCCTGCCAAAGTGCTAAGGCGCTTTTTCGGGTTGCTATACGAACGAGTTTATTTGTGTTTGTCATAATAAAAAGTATCCAATTTATGTTCTTTACTTAGCCCTGCGCTGCAGCGTTTATCTGGCTAATATACGAAATTCTTTTTGTGCTAATAAGTGACCTTGCTGATCAATCACGTCAACACGCCAGTGGCCAAGTTGCTCTGATAAAATATGCTTCTTTGAATAAGTACGATAACGCGGTGATGTGACATCAAGTTCAATACTAGCCATTATTTCGTTTTCATAACGCCAAACATGGGTCACTTTTTGCCCTTGTAAATTTTTAAGCTCACTAAAAAAAGCTATAGTATCAACAAATTCACCAATTCGAATATCCGCTTTTAAGACATTAACAGGCTCGCGCCCCACTACATCACGCGTCAATACTGCTCGGCTTACTTTGTCTGTATCTATTTTTGCACCCAACGCAACACTTGCAACATGGGCGGTACTGGCAAAACTTTTTGGCTGAGCGACTGTTGAATCAGTCTCATCTGATACTGTCGTAATGTCAGCTTCAATATTCAGTGCTGTTGTTTCACTTAGTTCTGACTCATCGTTATTAGCGCTCTGTAAATCAATGGCATGTTCAATCTCAGCCATCGAGTTATTTGTAATTAGCGCAGGCTCAACCTGCACATCATCACTTTGTTCAATTATAGGCGTAACGAAAGGGAGATCTTCATCAGCACCCTTCGTAGAAACTAATATCGGTACGTCATTTGACACATTAGGCAGATCATTTTGCTCAGCATTAACCGAGCCCAATAGGCTATAAGTAAAAACAACTAATGCAAATAAACCCAGTAAAGTCACAGTGGCAATGCGTTTCCAATGCCATTGATAGGTTACTGACGGTGCACTTGGTTCTGCACGCCTCATATTTGCTGTAATTACTATTTTTTGTTTCATTTTAGCCTCGGTTACTCAACACTATTAACTTAAGCGAGCAATTAACCATTGGCGAATAGCCGCTAGTTCTTCCCCACAAACCTGATGGCCCATTGGGTATTCTTGCCAACTTACATCCATGTTATGCGCTGATAATATGTCAAACGCATGACGACCCGCGCCGTAAGGCACAACCTGATCTTGGCTTCCATGAGCCATAAATACAGTTAAGTCTGTATGTTTTGCTTCTGCGGTTAATTTCTCTGGCACGCACATATACGTTGAAAGTGCCATTACTCCTGCAAGCTTTTGCTCTAAACGTGGAGCTAAATGCAGTGAAACAACACCGCCCTGAGAAAAACCAGCCAATATTATTTTATCTGCTGGAATACCTTTTTCAATCTCATGGCTGATCAACGCTTCAACTTGGGCGGCAGATTCCCGTACCCCAGTTTCATCCGCACGTTTATCAAGATCCATTGATTTAATGTCATACCACGAGCGCATTGCCATGCCACCATTAATAGTGACGGGTTGCACCGGCGCATGTGGAAATACAAAGCGTACGCCTAAATCATCAGGAAGTGAAAGTTGAGGTGCGACCGGTAAAAAACCATCACCAGAATCGCCTAGGCCATGTAACCAAATAATCGTTGCTTGATGCTTTGCTTTAGCTGGATATTCAACAAACTCTAAACTCATAATTCAGACTGCCATTGTACAGGTTGGCCGGCTTGACGAGTTGTTGCTTCATTCATAAACTGCCAAAATTCAGCACCAGAGCGGTTATCTATCCATTTATCGCCACGTAATTCAAAGTGGTGACCATTAAATTTTGTTGCAACCCATACTTGATGTAATGGTGCTTGCTTATTAATTACAATTTTACTGCGATCGGCAAAAATAATCTCCAAAATACCTTGTGCAGATTCATAATCAAGATCGGCTTCACAGTCATCCACTTGCTCTTCAATTGTGAACATAAGTGCTTCGGCTAATTGGTGGTATTCATGATCAGTCATTATTATTTCCTTTACGGCAGTAGGATAAATTTGCTTACGGTTAGTGTAACAGGAATAAAATCATCCGCGAATAGCTGCATTTTTTAGATATTCTGTTAATCTGCGATTATAAAGCCAGCAACACGATTAATCTAATGAAAGAGATGCATCTTAAAAAATTAAAACGACTTACCCCTCTTGGTGTACTACTTATCGCTTTAGCTGGTTGCGGACAAAGCGGACCACTGTATTTGCCTGAAGAAAATACGCAGCCAAATCAAACAGAACAAGTAACTGAATCAGTAGCAAACCAAGACACGCCAACAACCGAATCGAAACAGGACTAACAAATGGACTTTTTTGACTATAAAAATAATCAGCTGCATGGCGAAGACATCGCTGTCAGTGACATAGCAGCACAATATGGTACACCTTGTTATATTTACTCACGCAAAACATTTGAACGTCACTACCTTGCGTTTGCACAAGCGGCTAAAAACCATAAAAATTTAGTGTGTTATGCCGTTAAAGCTAATTCAAATATTGCAGTATTAAATGTGTTGGCTCGCTTAGGTTCTGGTTTTGATATTGTCTCTAAAGGTGAGCTTGCCCGTGTTATTGAAGCGGGTGGTGATGCCAGTAAAGTGGTTTTTTCCGGTGTTGCAAAAACAGCTGACGAAATTGCTTATGCGCTAAAGCTTGGAATTAAATGCTTTAATGTTGAATCTGTATCTGAACTTGACCGTATATCTGAAGTAGCCAATGAGCTTAATTTGGTTGCGCCAATTTCGATTCGTGTTAATCCTGATATTGATGCAAAAACTCATCCCTATATTTCAACTGGCTTAAAAGAAAATAAATTCGGTATTGATATTCTCACTGCAGTGAGCGTTTATCAATATGCCGCTTCATTACCTGGTTTGAAAATCACCGGTGTTGATTGCCATATTGGCTCGCAGCTCACCGAAATAAAACCATTTTTAGAAGCGTTAGATAAAGTACTCGCCCTTATTAATGACTTAAAAGCCAATGGTATTGAGCTAAGTCATTTAGATATTGGCGGTGGTTTAGGCGTGCCATA
Organism: Pseudoalteromonas neustonica; assembly: GCF_001653135.1. Lineage (GTDB taxonomy): Bacteria > Pseudomonadota > Gammaproteobacteria > Enterobacterales > Alteromonadaceae > Pseudoalteromonas > Pseudoalteromonas neustonica. The sequence continues at coordinate 238,936 of NZ_BDDS01000005.1, read as the reverse complement.
CAATGGTGAAACACCACCACATCCAAGTGAATATGTGGCTCATATCACTGACCGTTTAACTGACTACCAACACCTAGAGCTGATTTTTGAACCCGGCCGTGCCATTGCCGCCAATGCTGGGATTTTAGTAACAAAAGTTGAGTTTATTAAGCAAAACCAAGATAAGTTCTTTGCAATAGTTGATGCGGGCATGAACGATATGCTGCGCCCTGCGTTATATCAAGCATGGCAAAATATTGTGCCGGTAACGCCACGCAATGACGATACCCCCACACACAACTTTGATATTGTTGGGCCGGTATGTGAAACAGGTGACTTTTTAGGTAAAGACCGCATGCTTGCACTACAACAAGGGGATTTACTTGCCCAACGTAGTGCCGGTGCTTATGGTTTCACAATGAGCTCAAATTACAACTCGCGCCCGCGCGTAGCTGAAATTATGGTTGATGGCGAACAAAGCCATTTGATACGCGCTCGTGAAACTGTCGAAAGCTTATGGCAGGGCGAGAAAATTTTACCATAAACTTTTTGTAACACGGCTGCTCTGTGGCATGATTAGCGCAGAGCAAATCCGAATTAGAGCGCTATGTTAGTTAATTTTTCCAAAATGCACGGCCTAGGCAACGATTTTGTTGTAATTGATAACATTACACAAAACGTTTTCTTGTCACGAGATCAAATAAAAAAACTGGCCGATCGCCATTTCGGCATTGGCTTTGACCAATTGTTAATGGTTGAAGCGCCCTATTCTCCCGATCTTGATTTTCACTATCGTATTTTTAATGCTGATGGCAATGAAGTCGAGCAATGTGGCAATGGTGCCCGCTGTTTCGCCCGCTTTGTGCGGATGAAAGGCCTGACCAACAAACACAAAATTACTGTGTCTACAAAATCAGGTAACCTCACCCTGTATATCGAAAAAGACGGCCAAGTGACCGTTAATATGGGGCACCCTAATTTTGAGCCAAGCAAAATCCCGCTTAAAGCCACTAAACGTGAACTGACATATATTATTCGTGCACAAGAACACACTGTTTTTAGCGGTGCGGTCTCAATGGGCAACCCTCACTGCGTATTAGAAGTTGACGACATAGTAACAGCCGATGTCAGCACGTTAGGACCATTGCTTGAGAATCACGAGCGCTTTCCGCAGCGCGTAAATGTAGGTTTTATGCAAGTAATAAACGAAGAGCACATTAAATTAAGAGTGTGGGAGCGCGGCGTAAACGAAACACTAGCCTGTGGTACAGGCGCATGTGCTGCGATGGTCATTGGCCAAATTCAAAATAAGCTAGCCACCACAGTGCAAGTTGACTTACCAGGCGGAAGTTTACAAATTCGCTGGCAAGGTGAAGGTCACCCAGTGCGTATGACAGGCCCTGCGGAGCATGTATTTGATGGTCAAGTTGCCTTATGAGTAACATTCCCAGTAAACTAACAAATGAACAAGTTAGTGAGTTTTTGCTAGAAAACCCTGATTTTTTACTGCAAAACCCAGCACTGTTAACGCAACTTGAATTGCAACAGCATGCTCAAGGCGCCACCTCTTTAGTGCATATTCAGCAGCGTCAATTGCGTGAACATAATGCAATGTTAAAACACAAAATTGATGAACTTATTGAACACGCAAAAGAAAACGAGCAAATTTATAGTTTATTTAGTGAGTGCCACCGCCAACTGTGGACTAATTATGACTTTAAAACGCTAGCAGTAAACTTACGTAATATTATTTGTACCAATGCGGCTATTAGTGAATGCCATTTACTTAAGTATGACACTAAGTTTGATGATTTAATTACACATCGCTTAATGAACGATGGTACGTACCTTGGCCGTGTAAGCCAGCAAGAACGCGATTTACTGTTCCGCCCACAAACACAATCAACTGCGCTTTACTTAATTGGCAATAGTAAACACCCAGTGGCTATTTTGGCATTTGGCAGTGATGATGCAAACCACTTTGAACCCGCCAAAGACAGCCTGTTTGTGCTTGAATTTGTACGCTCATTACAATTGAGATTACTGGAACTTGAGCTGGCATGATCGAGCCGCAGCCGCCAAGTGTTGATGAATTGCATGAGCAATTAAGCGACCAGTGGCGCACACCTATTCAATCATTTAGTGATTATCTGCGTTTTGAAAGGCAATACTCTCCACATACGATCACCCAATACACAACGCAACTGAACTTTGCTGCGTTGTATTTCAGTAAGCTATGCGATGATTGGTCAAGCGTACAAGGTGAACATATTCGCCGCTACAGTATGCAGCTCAGAAGCAAGCAACTGAGCGGGCGTACAATTAGTTTAAAGCTCAGCTGCATTCGTAGTTTATATAAATTTTTAAAAGCTAAAAATATCGCCCAACAAACACATTATCATAACCCTGCAGAGGCAATTAAAGGCCCTAAATTTGCCAAGCCATTACCTAAAAATCTTGATGTAGACCAAATGGCACGGTTACTTGATATTCAAGATGACGACCCTCTTGCGATTCGTGATCAAGCGATAATGGAATTAATGTATTCTTCTGGCCTACGTATAAGTGAGTTAGTTGGTGCTAACCTACAAGATATAAACCGCAGCGCCAAAGAAATTTTAGTACGGGGTAAAGGCAGTAAAGAACGCTTATTACCCGTAGGCGGTAAAGCATTAGAATCATTAAATAAATGGCTAAAAATACGCCCTCAATTTGCTCATCCTGACGAAATTGCGGTATTTGTTAGCAGTAAAAAATGCCGAATATCAGCACGTCACGTTAGGTCACGCATGCAAGAATGGGGAATAAAGCAAGGCATAAGTAGCCAAGTCCACCCGCATAAATTACGCCACTCTTTTGCATCTCATATTTTAGAATCTTCTGGTGACTTACGCGCTGTGCAAGAGTTATTAGGGCATAGCAGCTTATCCGCAACACAAGTTTACACTCATTTAGATTTTCAGCATTTAGCAAAAGTGTACGATAACACGCACCCTCGCGCCAAAAAGCGCACAGACCCAGAATAAGGAGCTTTTATGATCCGCTTTAATCGTGCTATTTCCCCTTTTTCCGTGCTTAGTTTTGACTTAGACGATACCTTGTATAACAATCGCCCCATCATTAAAGCCGCCGTACAGGCGCAGTTTGACTATTTAAACTCACTCACTCAGTGGCAAGCACAAGGTAGACATTATTGGCAACAATGCCGTGACCAAGCAGCTCAATCAAATCCCGCTTTAATTGATAATGTAACCCTATGGCGTAAACACACGCTTATGCTAGGGTTAAGTAAAATTGGTTATCAAGATGCTGAACTCGAATATCATGTAAATAATGCCTACACAGCATTTACTGACGCGCGCAGCAATATTGTCGTCAGTGAACAGGTACTCGAATTACTCTCCCAACTAGCTAAGCAATATCGCTTAATTGCTATTACAAATGGCAATGCTGATGTTGAACAGTTTAACTTAAAGGGAGTGTTTGAACTCGTATTACAAGCTGGCATGCATGGAAAAGCCAAACCACACCCAACCATGTTTGAGCAAGCTTGCGCGTATTTAAATGTCGCTCCACAGCAAATTTTACATATTGGTGATAGCTTAGATTCTGACGTACACGGCGCTCATAATGCAGGTTGCCAATCTGTGTGGTTAAACGATCAGCATATTAATTATGCTTACAAGGGGTTACCTGACATAGAAATTGCGAATGTGTTTGCTCTCAAGCAATTACTTAATTCTGCATCAGGGCAATAAAAACAGGATGCAAAGCACGCTATACGTCAAAGTCATCACACTGTTATTATTGGCCTCAGTCGCTTTAAATGGCTATTTTTTATGGCCAAAAGAGCAGGTGCAATTAGCATCAAAGCCGACGTTAATAACACACGAAAACACCTTGATAAATGATAAAAGCAAAACCAATCCGCTATATGAACAAGCCACAGCTGATTTTCAGCAACAGCGTTTTTCTCAGGCGGTTACAAGCTACCAAAAACTAAAAAAAATACACCCTTTACACGCTGAGCGCCTTTATTTTCACTGGCTCGATACGCTCGATAATTGGCTTAAAAATAATGAGCTCACCGTTGCAGATACTTTTTTACAAGCGTTTTTAAACAAGTACCCTTATGATATAAAAATGCTACGTCTTAATGCTGAGCACTTAGTTAAAAATCAGCAAATTCATCAAGCGATTGTCGCGTTTTTTTCTTTAAATTCATTCGCAAATGAGAGTGAGCAAGCTGTTATTTTACAACGCTTACAGCAATTGACCTTCGCACAAATAAATACGTTGAGCAAACAACATGCTTGGCAAAAAATCGTTTCTCAAACTTCTGTGTGGCTTGATTATGATAACGACAATCCTCATTACTTACTCGCATTGGCAAATGCGTATTATCAACTCGATGATATAACCAGCTCACAATCAACTTTAGAGCGCTTTGCAGTGGAACACCCGCTACAAAAACAAGTTGATGAACTACAAATGCAGATAACACATGCACAAAGTGGTGTAGATTTAATCTCACTCAAATCATACGGCGCGCACTATTTATTAAACATGCAAATCAATAGCTCATTCAATACCGAGCTAATGATAGACACCGGCGCGAGCTATACGGTGATACCCAATACAGTATTTCAAGCATTACGACCAATACCAGACTATATTGATAGCATAAGAGTTAATACTGCCAACGGCCAAGCAATTGCGCAGCGCTACCAGGTAGATTCCATTTTAATTGGCAAACAATATATTGAGAACTTTGAAGTATTAGTAATTGATAGTCATAGTGACTATGGATTGCTTGGTATGAACTTTTTACAATTGTTTAAATTTAATATAAACCAACAAACTAATCAGCTAGAGCTAGCTAAATAATTAAGGATAACTATGACACTCAATGACTTTTTAAGTCGCCTAGCGGACGAACCACAGAATATCGCTTTTGCAGATACAATGGCCGTGATCGAAGCAAATTACACATTTACACCTAGCGCATTTAATAATCATGGGCTGAAAAGCACTGCAACTGAAAACAATGGTTCATGTAAAATTTTTGCTTTTGCCAAACTCAATCAGCTAACGAAACAAAACACCTTAGATTGCTTTGGCGCATTTTACCGTGATGACGTTCTGAAAAATCCTGATAACAACGACCATATGAACATTCGTACTTTTATGTTGGCACCAGAGGCAACACCGTTTTTAGGTCTCACTTTTGAACAGCAGCCGCTATCAGAAATAGCCTAAAATACCCTAGTGCGAGTTGAACTTTGTGGATTGAAATTTGTTCAATCTAGGGGCGATTTAATCGCGGCGCGAGGTTTGTAACCTAGCGGGATCGATAACTGCTCCTGCGTTATTCTACTGGCTCACATCCATGTGAGAATAAGTAAAAATCGAGTAACAAAGAGTTAATCGCCCCTAGGAAGAACCCTTTGGGCAGCGCATGTCTGGCTTTATACTGCTGCAAAATTAATCACGAAAGGTCAACACGTCCTAATAGCGCGTTCTACATTGAATAGTCTCGCGCTACTAACAAATTTAGTATAAATGATTTTTACCATAAGGAACTTCTAACATATTGCTCGCTGTTTTTTCGCTTTGACCACACATTTCATCGTATGCACTGGTATGGCGTAACACCATTTGTGCGTAGCTCAAATGATCAAGGCGCTTTTGAATATGCAATGGACTCAGCCCTCGAATAAATTCACCTTTTTCGTCAGTGACATAATATTCAACGTTATTAATCATTACTGATACTTGGTATAACGCCATTTCCAATGAATGAACAATGACTTTTTGTAACGGTTGATGATCTTTAAGTTCTGATAATTTAATAGCCATGATCTGACCTTTTTAGTATTAGGTTAAATTATCTGTACGCAGGTTTGATATACTTTGATCAACTTAAAACCAAATGAATTAATTAATGACTGAACAAACTCGCCTTGCTAAATATATCGCTCATGCGGGTGTTTGCTCTCGCAAACAAGCCTCTCGCTTAATTGACGAAGGCATAGTAAGTGTTAATAACCGCCCAGCAAACCATATTGACCATGTTGATGATAACGACAATATACGTATCGATGGCAAACGAATTCAAGGGCGTGCTGCGTTAACCTATTTTGCTTATAACAAACCCGTTGGCATTGATTGTAAACTCAATCCAAATGATGCAAGTAGCCTCATTCACCATTTACCTAGTGGTACGCGTGTTTACCCCATTGGCAGACTTGATAAAGATTCCCGAGGCCTCCTAATACTCACTAACGATGGCGAGTTTTGTAATCAACTGATCCATCCTGACTTCCACCAGCCAAAGCGTTATTTAGTGACTGTTGATAAACCACTTGATGATAAATTTTGCCAAACAATGGCAAAAGGGGTGCCTGTTGATAAGCACATCACCTTGCCTTGCACAGTTGAAAAAATAGCTGAGCACCAATTTAGCATTATTTTAAAACAAGGCCTTAACCGACAAATACGTAAAATGGCGCATTATTGTGGCTATAAAGTTGTTGATTTATACCGTGAGCAAATTGCCGACCTTAATTTAGCGACTCTCAACTTAACTGAAAACACCCACCTTAAAATAGACAAATCTAACATTTTAAAAAATTAATTTATTTTTCATAAACTAGTTGCAAATTATGATTACAGGTGTAATCTGTTATTGAAGATTACACTTGTAGGCAATATATTAATGATTGAGTTATCTAAAGCAGAATTTGAAGTGCTTGATGCCCTGTGGGTTAACTACCCTGCCACAGCAAGCCAAATTATCGAACGCTTAAGTGACGAAAAACAATGGCACGAAAAAACCATTAAAACTTTACTCGGACGCTTAGTAAAAAAAGGCGCTCTGAGCTTTGAAAAAGACGGTCGCCAATACATTTACACGCCTTGTATGGAGCGTGCTGAATACACACTAAAAGAAAGCCAAAACTTTATCGAACGCTTTTTTAGTGGCCGTATTGCACCTTTGGTAAGCGGCTTTGCTAAATCCGAGCAACTTTCTCAACAAGACATCAATGAGCTAAAAAAAGTGATTGATGAGTGGGAAAAACAGCAAAAGTAAGGGATTACTATGTTAGAAATTACCTTTAACTGGCTTATTGAACAGCAATTATTAATCAGTGTAATCATATTCAGTTTACTCATTTTAGAGCGCTATTCGCTTAAGTGGCTCAGTGCAAATTTTGTGTATAAGTTATGGTTATTACTACCCGTTGCACTGCTGCTCGTTAATTTACCCGCGCATTTAAAGCCATTACAAAGCTCGATTATAAGCACGATGCTGATCACCCCAAATCAAGCACTGAACACTCATTTCAGTATTAGCTGGGCACTATTGTATAACGTAGTGCTTGGGTTATTGCTTATTGCTACGATTGTGACGCATCAGCGCTTTATCAAGCAATTAAGACTAACCAAGCTTAATGATGAACAACTGACCATCAGCAACCCTAATATACAGTTACTACAAAGTGAGGTCGTCAGTACCCCCATGGTGATTGGCCTATTTCGTACTCAATTAGTGATGCCAACCGATTATATGCAAAAAGTCGATAGTGCGTCATTAGCACTGATCATAGAACATGAAAAAGTACATATAAAACGCGCCGACAATTTATTCAACATGCTGCTATTAACAACCACCTTGGTGTTTTGGTTTAACCCATTAGCATGGCTTGGCTACATCAGCTTTAGGCGTTTACAAGAGCTTTCATGCGATGAAAAGGTACTCAAAAATAAAACCACCCAACAACGGATTTTATACAGTAAAGCGCTAGTAAACTGTGCTGCAAATACCCGCACCGGCTTAATGGCATATTCACACTATGGAGATAAAAACACGATGTTACAACGACTCAATCAAATCAAACACACTGGTAGTAGCTCAATTATTGCCAAAGGCGCACTCCTGATTTTTGCTGCGGGAATGCTAAGTAGCTTTGCTATTGCAAAACAACCTGATGGGATGAAAAAAGTGGATAAAATCACGCCAATTATCCGTATTGAACCAAAATACCCCACTCAAGCCGTCGAACAAAGTATAAGTGGCTCAGTAGTATTAAAATACGATATTAGCCCAACAGGAAAAACACTTAATGTATCGGTTGTCAGTGCTAGCCCTGACGGTGTATTCAATAAGGAAGCTAAAAAAGCGCTAAAACAATGGGAATATAAGCCGTCGGATTCAGGCTTTAAAGATTTGCTCGTACAGTTAGACTTTGCAATAAATGATGATTATAAATCAAAAGATTTAATAGAAAAAATTACGGTTGCTTCCAAGTAAGCATTTGTACCCAAAGACCCCAAAGCAAGCGCCTTGTTTAAGCCGCTTGCTTTGGCGTTTATACTGCAGCAAAATCAATCACGAAAGGTCAACACGCCCAAGTAACCTCAGCTTTTTAATCAACGTATTACATACTGACCGCAATCATTGCCACGGCAGAACCTAAGCCCACAAACCACACCAATGAACGTAATACATCTAAATTTAAGTAATAAAAAACACAATATAATACACGTGCAATAATATGGGTAATAGCGAGCAATTCGGTTACCTGATGAACACTGTTTGTCCCTAACACCACCGCCAAAGCCACTGCGAATACCGCCAAAGCTTCAAAACAGTTTTGATGTGCAGCTAAAGCTCTTGCGCCAAACCCTGTTAGCTTAGTTTGCTGGTCGCGCGGATGTTTATTATCGTAGCCATCGAGTTTGTTCATCGCGAACGCCACCGGAGCCTTAGCAAAGTAAGGCATCAGTACAGCAAGTAGTGCGCAAATAAGTAATATCGTCATTGTTATTCCTCGTTAACCTGAGTTTAAGTTAGTTAAAATTTTAATCAACTTAGCACAGCTAAACTCAACTCGTTATAACTTAAGACACAATTCGAGTAATAAAAAAGCCGCGAGCGCTTATATAAGCAATCGCGGCTAGCAATAACATCACACTAACTATAGCGCAGCGTGAGGTATTTGAAACTGTGGCATATTGTCGCAGTTGATGAATATTCATAAGCGGTAATCCTCCCTCGCTTTAAACTTCGCTGCCTGTTAACTTACCTCTCACTGCTATTTTTTTGTAACGATCATGATCTGGATATTTTTCACTTTTTTAGCCGCCTTTATGCAAGCGTGGCGTAATGCACTGCAAAGTAAATTAAGTAATGATATGAGCGTAGCGGGTGTAACATTAGCGCGCTTTATTGTTGCCAGCCCTATTGCCGCGATTTATCTCTATTCACTTTATCAATACCAGCCGACTGCTATGCCCTCATTTAATAATACCTTTTGGGCCTTTATTGTAGGTGCAAGTGTGATGCAAATTATTGCTACTGGTTTAATGGTTAAGCTATTTAAAATGAACAATTATGCTGTGGGTGCTGGGCTTGCAAAAAGTGAAGCGCTGGTTGCCGCAATTCTAGGCGTACTGTTTTTTGGTTCTGCACTGAGTTTACTCGGTTGGTTAGGGGTGTTTTTAGGCGCTATCGCTGTATTGATACTCAGCGGTATTACTAAAGTTAAACAGTTTAATTTAACCACCGCCTTGCTTGGGCTTACCTGTGGCACCTGCTTTGCGCTTACTTCGTTGTGGGTGCGTGAAGCAAGCTTAAACTCGGGCCTATTATTTCCTCACTCTGCAGCATGGGTCTTACTATTTGTGATCAGCCTACAAAGTATTATGTTACTTGTGTATTTAGCTATTAAAGAGCCGCACACATTAAAGCAAATGTGGCGCTATAAAAGAATGGTCAGCTTAGTGAGCTTCTTTAGCTGTATAGGATCAATTGGCTGGTTTAGTGCCATGAGTTTACAACATGTCCCCTACGTTAAAACGCTGGGGCAGGTAGAGGTTTTCTTTACCATGTTGATCTCGGTGTTATGGCTCAAACAGCCTTTAAAGCGCCAAGATACCGCGGGGCTTGTATTAATCGCTATTGCCGCGGTATTGGTAATGTTGCCCACCAATTAAATAACTTCCACTTAAATAAAAAGCGGCTCACCAAGTAGCCGCTTTTTATTTTTTAGTTATTCCACTTAATGACTTATTTTTAAGGTAATTACACCGCTGATAATCATTAATACACCGGCTATACGGCCAAATGTAGCGGCATCATTATAAAAAAGGATCCCCACTATAAATGTCCCGGCCGCGCCAATACCAGTCCATACAGCGTAGGATGTCCCCATTGAAATATCACGCTGTGCCAGCCATAACATAAAGCCACTGGCAACCATAAACGCCACGGCAACACCTATACCCAACCAACGATTTTCACCCTCTTGTGACATTTTCAATCCAACAGGCCAACCTATTTCAAGCAGGCCTGCGATAATTAAATACACCCATGCCATTTTTTAGCTATCCCTCTTTTTCAAAATAACGTCGTATAAGTCTTCACGACGATCTTTTAAGTTACGGACGGTGCCTTCGCTGTGGAGTACCTTTAACTTATCCATATCTAAATCACTGAATAACAGCATTTCAGTATTGGGAGTGGCCTCGTTGAGCGTCGCATCGTGTGGGAATGAAAAATCCGACGGAGTCAGTACGGCTGATTGCGAATATTGCACATCTAGGCTTTCTACTTCTGGTAAATTGCCGACAGAACCTGCAATGACTACATAGCATTCGTTTTCAATGGCGCGAGCCTGTGCACAATGGCGAACACGTAAATAACTGTTTTTAGTGTCTGTCCAAAATGGTACAAACAGAATGTCGAGCCCTTGCTTTGCTAAAATGCGCGACAATTCAGGGAACTCTACATCGTAACAAATTTGAATACCCACACGCCCTGCATCAGTTTCAAACACCGCTATTTTATCGCCACCTTGGATCACCCAATCATTTTGCTCATGCGGGGTAATATGAATTTTACGTTGCTCATCAATTTTACCGCTACGGTGACATAAATAGCTGACATTATAAATTTTATCGCCTTCGGCAAGCGGCATTGAACCGGTAATTATATTGGCGTTATATTCAATCGCCATTCGCGACATCGCATCACGAAAAGTCTCTGTGTATTCAGCTAAATAACGAATTGCTTCGGTTTGATTTCTTTGTTCGCTGAGCCCCATTAATGGGGCATTAAAAAATTCAGGGAATAAAATAAAGTCACTTTTGTAATCAGATACTGTGTCTACAAAATACTCAACCTGCGTGAGCATTTCCTCAACCGATGCAACACTACGCATTTGCCATTGCACAGCACCAACTCGCACTATCGATTTGGTCGATTCGAGTACAGTGTCAGTTGGTTCAAACATAATGTTATTCCACTCAAGCAACGTGGCATAACCAACCGAGTTTTGATCTTCAGGCAAATACTTTTTAAGCAATCTTTTAACCTGAAAGTCGTTCGATAATTGAAAGCTCAATATAGGATCATACAGTTCCTTATGATCCACCTTGGCGATATATTCTGTTGGTGTCATTTCATTGCTGTGATTGTAATAACGAGGAATACGCCCGCCCGCTAAAATGGCTCGTAAGTTATACTGACGGCACAATTCTTTACGTGCATCATAGAGTCTGCGGCCTAAGCGCATACCTCGGTGAGTTGATGAAATAACAACATCAAGCCCATACAACGCATCGCCATCGGGGTCACTAAATACCCGATCATGACCGTCAACAATATCTTCGTAGGTATGTGGATTTGAAAAACGTGTGTAGTCAACTTGCACACTGAGCGCAATCCCTACTAATACACCATCATCAACCATACCTAATTGACCTTCTGGGAATTGGTCTATCAACCTAAAAATAGTATGGCTAGGCCATGCCCCGCCTAAATCAGGATAGGCTTGGTCCATCAATGTTTTAATTTGTGGATATTGTTCTTTTGTTAAGTTACAAATCTCTAGATGGGTCTTTTCTGCCGGCATACACAACTCCTTTAGGCGTAGGACATTAGTTTGTGGCCACCGCAGTGGCCAAATTTATTATTTTAAGCTTCGATAAAACAGTGTAGTAACGCGCTCTTTTGGTAACCACCCTGCAAATTCAATATTCAACTGGGCAAGAGGATCCGCTTTTAGTACATGTTCTAAACTGGCATTATCTTTCATCGCATTGAGCATAATTGCTTTTGCTCTAGCAACCAAGTCACGATATACCACCAGCTCTGAACGCTTGCTTAGCGGCCCATGACCAGGAATAATGTGCGTGTTATCGTTAATGCTTAGTAAAACATCGTCAACCGCATTTAATATGCCGTCAACACTACCACCACTGTCTACATCTACAAATGGTAAACCACCTGTATTAAAGAAGATATCACCCATGTGCACAATATTTTCTGATTCGAAAAAAACAACGGCATCGCCATCGGTATGCGCATGAGGGTAATGCTTGAGCTTGGCGTGCTCGTTATTGAAATGCAACGTTAAATCATCATTAAAACTGATGCGCGGTAAGTAGTCAGAGCCCACACCATGCTTTTCAGTTAATCGCTTATGTACATTATTATGTGCGATGACATGAGCCCCCGCTTTCGCAAAGTTTTCATTACCCCCAGTGTGATCGCCGTGATGGTGTGTATTTATGACAAACTGAGCACTGCCGGGTTTTAATTCAGTTAACGATTGCTTGATCTGCTCAGATAACGTTGCAAACTGGTCATCAACAATATAAATGCCATCGTCACCAACACTTGCAGCAATATTGCCACCTTGGCCAAATAATACATACACATGCTCACTGATTTTTTGTGTTTTAACAACGCTTTGTTCAGCATGACAACTTAAACTTAAAAGTGCTGACGTAATGAATACCGGAATTAATTTTTTCATTATTGTTCTCTTATTTTATATGTAGGATAAATATAGAACGTTATGCTCATTATTTTCGCTCAAATTAATTTTTTATCTCCTATACTTTTAAAATGACTCACTCACATTTAGGAGCCCTTTTGACAACATCAGAACAACCCCTACATGCAAGTCTTGATGACGTTGAGCAAGTGAAATTTCAAATTATCAAAAAAGTGGCGTACTTTGCCTTAGCAACCCACGTATTACTGATATTATTTTTTGCGCAAATTGGTGCTCTGACTTTAGCAATTGTCAATATTTTTAGTGTCCTTGCTTGGGGCTCTGGGATCTTTTTAATAAGCCAAAGGTTGCATGCATTAGCCTTGCGAATATTTTGCATAGAAGTGGTATTACACTCGATTTTGGCATGTGCAACATTAGGATTAGAGCTCGGTTTTCAATTTTATCTATGGACCATTTCGTCAATGCTGTTAGTTGATTATCAGCTTAAATTGAAGCAAGCTGTGATTTACAGTATGACATTAATAATTACCTTTGCTGGATTGTATTTTTTCTTTGCTGATGTCACTTACAACTATGCATATGTATCACTTTTACCTTACATTAATATTATTAATATTATTATCGCCGGGCTTCCCATGATTTATGCATTTAGCTTGATCAGAGAGATCTCGATTTCACAGCGTATTGAATTAACTGAAATGGCAGCAAAAGATCACCTTACTAAATTATATAACCGGCGTTTTGCTAAACAGTTAATTATAGAAACTCGTCAAAAAAGCATCATGGCCGACAACCAAATTTGTGTAGTTATGGCTGATATAGATATGTTTAAACAGATCAACGACACCTATGGTCATGATAAAGGTGATGCTATCTTAACGATTATTGCAAGCGCACTAACAAACCAATTAAATTCAACCGATATTATTGTACGCTGGGGTGGCGAAGAGTTCTTGATCGTCCTCGCTAATACTAATGAAGCGGATGCTTTTGTACGTATTGAAGCATTACGCAATCACATACAAGCGCTATCACTTTTATCTATTAAACCAAATCTAACCATTACTATGAGTTTTGGTTTAATAGAATGGCGTCCTTTGGCATCATTAGAAAAAACATTACAACAAGCCGATGCTGCACTTTATAAAAGTAAAAACGATGGCAGAAATATGACCACCATCGCCACACCAGAACAAGACTACATGATAGGTGTATAATTTAGACTTACAGGTGTTATTACAATTTGATGGTTCAGCTTTTGCGGTAATAATGGCGTGAGTTCCGCTGCAATATAGCCCATGAAACCCGCTCGATAAAAAGGTGATAACGGATGCCCAGATTGCCCTCCAGGAATAGCCATTACTGCTTTATCTAGGTGGCCTGGTTGAGCTATAAATCGCTGTGAAGCACCAAAGTTTGGCCCTTGCACTGCTGGCATAAAACTATCACCAAACCCTGCCGCTTTAGGCATATTTAATAAATTACTTAATTGAGGGATCTGCTTTGAAAACGGATGTTCAATGACTAATTCATTCACCTTACCCCATTGCCAATTTTGAATATCACTGCCAAATTCCAGCGTTAAATTTTCAATCGTTTTAATAAACGCACCGACTAATTGAGCATCCCAACTTTTAAATTGAGGATTGAGCCAACTGCTTGGCTGCTGCTCAATTAATTGCCAAATTGCAGGCTCTAAATCACGCTTAATATAACGCAGCGATCCACCCTCGGTTTTTAGCTTTGCCTGCATTGCACTAAAGGCAATGTTAATTACTTCATCACGATAGCGCCTTACTAAAGTGTACCCTATAGACTCTGCACATGCGCACGCTTGCCAGTTTTCAACTGCGCTAATATAGCGCTTATTCTCAAGACTATTTTGATTAAGCTGCCTAAGCAACAAGGTATGCCATGGCTTTAAAAAGCGCGCCTCATTATCATGTTGTAATTGATTAAAGTCAGCTTCAGTAAACTGCTGTTTTTCGTTAAGCCGGTCACGTATTTGACTAGAACGTGCGCCAAGCGCATAACCACCATTACCAAAACGCTTATTATCTTGCGCTGACACAACGCGAGAATTACCCGTCCATAAACGACCATTTTCAGGGTTTTTAACGTCCGGCCTAATTAATTCATTATCCTGCCACTGCGCTGAATAATCACTTTCCTGCACAGCGAGTTCACTAGGTTGAATACGCCCAGGAATTGCCCCCATATTTTTCCATGCGGCATTCCCCTGACTATCGACCACCATTAGGTTTTGTACGGGTATACCCACATCACTTGCAATTGTCAGCGCATCGTCAACCGTAACTGCCTGCTCGAGTTTTAGTAAATCCATATCAACCGCATAAGATTGATGTGCAACCCAACTTAATGCGTAACGTTTACCGCTAATTTCACGCACTGGTCCATAATTACTGAGCGTAAGCTCATAGGGCTGTGTTGTACCATCAGGCAACCTAATTTGCTCTGTCACTTGCCAAGTTTTACTCTCTGCATCAAGCGCAACCCAATCAGCCGTATCAAGGTAACCGTTCGTGAAACCCCAGGCGATTTTATTATTAGTTCCCACCACGATAGCCGGCGCGCCGGGTAAAGAAACCCCCGTTACTTGAGTCGCTTGCCCCGACACTACATAATTAAGTTGAGCTCGATACCAAATAACAGGAACCGCCATCGATAAATGCATATCGTCAGAAAGCATACCCGCACCCGTTTGTGTTAATTGCCCTGTGACCGCCCAGTTATTACTGCCACGCTCTTGATTAACTGCAATTGATTGCCATGCATAAGCATCTGGTATTGCAGGATCTTGCTTTCGCAGCTGCGGTATGTCATCTATGTATTGACTAAGGAGACTGCCATCTAATGCTGCTTGGAATTTACTTGGCTGCGTTAAAAAGGCCACCATTTCTGCGCCATATAATTGCTCTATTTGTATTAACGCTTTATCTCGTTCGAATGTTGCCGTTTGCAAATCCAAATACATACTAAAAATCACCAGTAAACTATCTTCACTGCGCCACGGTTTTTGAGCCGCGCCAGTTAATATATATTCAAAACTAGCAAACCCTATTTGCGCTAACCCTTCATTGACACCCGCAGCATAGCTTTTTAGCAATAGCTGATCAGCCGCTGGCAACTGCTTAACAATCGAGACACTACGTTTACGCAATTGATGAAAACGCATTTTTTTATCCAACTCTAAAGCTGCCTCACCAAATAGCTCACTCAATTCTCCTGCTGCGTTTCGGCGCAATAAATCCATTTGAAAAAACCGATCCTGCCCATGCGCAAAACCTAAACCATAGGCAGCATCATTTCGGCTATTAGCATTAATCACCGCTTGCCCTAATTCATCTCGGGAAATTGTCACTTTGTTACCGACTTCATGGCTGTGTCCGTTACCATCAAGAGTTGGTAAGCTTAATGACAGAGCACCATAAATGATACCGGTAGCAGCAAGCCCTAAAATCAGTACTGTTAGTCCCAACCACTTAATAATTTTTAGCATGAACGTAATCCTTACAAATGAGTTGCCCTATTCTAAGCATACTTTTATGAAAAAATAATGTTCATTTATTGAAAAATGAAACAAATCAAAACGAAGGACTTTAAATGAGCTAACAAGCCAAAAAGCTGAATAAAAACATATAGTGTAATTTTTCCACACTATTTTTCTTTCCGTGATAAATTGACTATAGTTGAACAGTCTAACCATAAAAAGCTTAATCACTAATGCCGTTGTCACAAACACAAGATCACAAACAAATATATAAGTTTAAGCTGGCATTTTGGTTGTCACTTACTTTTATAGTGCTTACGAGCCTAGTGTTAGATCAAATAAGTTATAGCCGCGCTAAAGATGCGCATCGCTTGCTTATCCTATCCGAAATTAGCACCTATCGCACACGCCTAGAATCAAAGCTTGTTTCTAATATCCAATTAGTACGAGGCTTAGCTGTTGCTGTAGCGGCGGAGCCCAATTTAGATCAGCAGCGTTTTGCACAAATTGCTGCACCATTATTTGATACCTCATCAGAGCTGCGCAATATAGGTGGAGCGCCAGATATGGTGATCCGCATGACCTACCCATTAAAAGGTAACGAAAAAGCCATTGGCTTAGATTTTCGTAAAAATAAATACCAACGCGCAGATGCCCTTCGCGCTCGCGACACTAATCAAATAGTGATGGCAGGGCCGCTGACTTTAGTACAAGGCGGTGAAGCACTGATCGCCCGAGTTCCTGTTTTTACCCCACCAGAACAACTGTTCTGGGGATTGCTTTCTGTTGTACTAGACATTGAAAAAATTTATAAAAATTCAGGTATTTATGAGCTTGAAAAAAATTATGACGTGGCCATACAAGGCCGCAATGGGTTAGGAACTAAAGGTGCTTTTTTTCGGGGTTCAGCAGAAATATTGGCCCGCGACCCGCTAGCATTTAATTTAAACTTTCAAGGGGGGGAATGGGAAATTTATGTCACCCCTAAAGCAGGCTGGGCCCCTCCAGGTTCAGCCATCTGGCCATTAAGGCTCGCCATATTAATCATTTGCGGATTGTTAATATGGGCATTTATGTTCTTCTTAAAAATGCTAAACCGCCAGCAACAAAGTGAAAAAATGCTGATCACCATGAGTAATATTGCAAAAATCGGCGCATGGTCATTTAGCCTTGAAAATCAAAAAGTTTATTGGTCTGATATGACCAAAGAGATTTTTAAATACCCGCTGGATAAGCAACCAGATTGGCCCACAAACCTTAATTACTTTAAACAAGGTGAAAGTAGAGACACGATAAAAAAACTCATTGAGCGCGCAATTAAGTTTGCCGAGAGTTATGAGGTTGAACTCCAGGTGATGAACTCTGAAAGTGAATCGATTTGGGTGTTAGTTCACGGTGAACCGGAGTTTCGTAACGGGCGCTGCGTGCGTATTTTTGGATCCTTGCAAGATATTAATACCCGTAAAATTGTTGAGCTAGAAAACAGTAAAATTGCACTTCATAATGAAGTTCTTGCATCTTTGACCGTTAATAATGCTGTTTTAACCGGCTATTTAAAACAATCTAAAGATATTATCACGCAGGCTATTTGCCAAGGGCTCACTGTTGAGCGCGCAAGTATATGGCTTTTTAATGAATCTAAAACCCAACTAATTCCTTTTGCTTATCATGGTAAAAATGTACATGAACATTCGATGCTGCAAGTATGGGAAAGCACTGAGCTCCATGATTTTTTCATTGCGGTAAACAAACAAGCAGTCGTCGATGCCTCAAATGCCAAAAGTCATAAGCTTACAGCCCCACTGAGTCAAAGTTATTTAACGCCTTTAGGCATTCAATCAATGCTCATCGCCAGCCTTTCCGGCGGAAGTGGGACTATTGGCATTGTGTGCGCCGAACAATGCCAACATCCTCGCGTGTGGTCACGAAACGAAGAAAGCTTTTTAATTGCAGTTGCCGCTTTAATTGGCAGCTTACACTCTAGTGAGCAACGCATTGAAACAGAGCAAAAATTAGTAACCGCTAAAGAGGCCGCTGAACAAGCCGTTGCTGCTAAAAGCGAGTTTTTAGCCAGTATGAGTCATGAAATACGCACACCAATGAATGGTGTATTAGGCATGCTTAATATTGTGCAACAAACTGTGCTTGATCAACAACAAGCGCATCATATTGAATTAGCACAATCGTCAGCACAATCGCTGCTGAATATAATTAATGACATTTTGGATTTTTCTAAAATTGAAGCAGGCAAATTAGATATAGAAGAAGTGGCTTTTAATTTACCTAAATTACTCGGTGAAGTAGTCGAATCTTTTGCCTTGAAAGTAGAGCAAAACAATACTAAATTAATTTTAGACGCCACTCGAATAAACGTTAATAAGATCGTTAGTGATCCGAATAGATTACGCCAAATTATTAATAATCTATTAGGCAACGCAGTAAAATTTACCACCGATGGTGAAATTATTGTAATTGCTGACTTAAAAGACACCACCGATGGGACTTTCCTACATTGTTCTATTATTGATACTGGAATTGGGATTAAACTAAATAAACAAGCCACTTTATTTGATTCATTTACTCAAGCTGACACCTCAACTACACGCCAATATGGTGGTACGGGCCTTGGTTTAGCTATTGTAAAGCAGCTATGCCAATTAATGGATGGAGAAATTAATGTTACCAGCGTGCATGGACAAGGAAGCACTTTCACATTCTCCATCAAAGTAAAACCATTGCTCAGTAAAGCCAGTGACTTGCCAAGCCATATCATTAAAAATAAACATATATTAATTATTGAAAACTGCCCATTAAATAGCACGATTGCAAAAAAACAGTTAACGACATGGGGAGCTGAAGCAGAAATCATTAATGATTATTCACAAGTGGTTGAAATAATAAATGAGGAGCATAAAAATCCAGACGCCATCTTGCTCGACTATTATTACTTTAAACAAGTAAATAATCATGATATCCAACGCTTAAAAGCATACATTAGCAAACATAAAATCAAGCTTATCTTAATGGCGCCTATGAGCTTATCTCAAGAAGATGCCAAACTAGAAATCAATGTAGATTGCATGATTTTCAAACCCCTGACTCCTTCAGATTTATTTGACTCTTTAGCAAATGAGAAGTTTATTGAGCAACAGCTTAGTAATAGCTCGCCAATCACTGATATTAAACTAACCAACCAAGGCACTGAAAATATTTCCACCTTATTGCTTGTTGAAGATAATAAAGTCAACCAAGTAGTCGCTTCTGCACTACTCAAACAAGCGGGTGTTAATTTCGATATTGCTGAAAATGGTTTGCAAGCTATTAACCAGTTAAAAGAGCGAGTCAAACAACCCTACCAATTGATATTAATGGATTGCCAGATGCCAGAAATGGATGGCTACCAAGCGACGCAAGCGATTCGTAATGGGGACGCCGGCGAGCTTTATAAAAACATAACGATCATTGCCTTAACAGCAAATGCAATGCAAGGCGATAGAGAAAAGTGCCTAACAGCAGGAATGGACGATTATTTAACTAAACCACTCGATGCAGGCGCACTTAACCCCAAACTACAGCAATGGCTTGGCAAACAATAAACGTGTAAGCTCAGAGTCAGTAATTTGAATTCAGGATAATAAAGCTATCTCCTGCGGCTATTTTAAACGCTAACTGCGTTGAACTCACTTGCAATAGGCCTGCTTAAAGGATAGTAAATAATTAAATCAATGTGTTAATAAATATCTTAACCCCAGTTTAGGTTAAGTAACAAAAAGAGAACATTTATTATGCTACTTAGCGCAATTCAACAACGAGTCATTGGTTGTTTGCTTGAAAAACAAAGTACAACACCCGAACATTATCCACTTTCACTTAATGGATTGACCAATGCCTGTAATCAAAAATCGAATCGCGACCCCGTACTCGCTCTAAGTGAAGCACAGGTGCAAGATGCACTTGATGAACTTACTACACAACGCTTGGTAACAACCGATGAGGGTATTTCTGGGCGAGTAAATAAATACGCCCACCGTTTTTGCAATACCGAATTTGGTAGCCTGCAACTGACTGAACAACAACGTGCAATTATTTGTTTACTGCTTTTACGAGGCCCACAAACACCGGGTGAACTACGAACGCGTAGTAACCGCTTAGCTGAGTTTACTAATGTAAATGAGGTTGAAGCTGCACTTAATGAGTTAATTGGCGCAGAGCATGTTGTTAAACACCCTCGCGAGCCGGGTAAGCGAGAAAGCCGCTACAGTCATTTGTTTGCCGATCAACAAAGTGCACTTGAAATTCAACCAAGTGCAGCTATTTCACCAGAACTAAAAGGTGATGACCTGAATGATTTACTTACTGAAATAAACGAGCTAAAAAGCGAACTGCAAAAAATAAAACTGCATTTGGGGCTTTAAATCCCCCTTTTGAATTACATTATAATAGTGACAATCAGCATATTTAATTAGGAGCCCTGCATGCGCGCCCAGATCATGGCAGAAATGAAAGTTCAGCCAAATATTAACGTAGCAACCGAAATTACTCGTCGTGTTAACTTCATTAAAAGTCGCTTAATAGCCGCCCACTCTCGCTCTCTAGTGTTGGGTATTAGCGGCGGTGTGGATTCCTCAACATGCGGGCGTTTATGTCAACTTGCTGTCGATGAATTGAACAACGAGCAACAAACAGACCGCTACCAATTTATTGCCGTACGCTTACCCTATGGCGTGCAAGCGGATGAAGATGAGGCACAACTTGCAGTTGAGTTCATTCAGCCAAGTAAACGCATGACTGTGAATATAAAACCTGCCGCTGATGGTATGCATGACCAAGCGATTGAGGCTGTTGTTGGCTGTGGTGAAGCACTGCCTGAGCAAGCACAAATTGATTTTATAAAAGGCAATGTAAAAGCTCGCCAACGCATGGTTGCCCAATATGAAATTGCTGGACTGTGTCAAGGCTTGGTTGTGGGCACTGACCACAGCGCAGAAAACATTACCGGTTTTTACACTAAGTTTGGTGATGGTGCATGTGACTTAGCGCCTTTATTTGGCTTATCAAAACGTCAGGTTCGTGCGTTAGCACATCAATTAGGAGCGCCTGACTTACTCGTAAATAAAGCACCTACAGCCGATTTAGAATGTGATCGACCAGGCCTTACTGATGAAGAAGCGTTAGGTTTAAGCTACGAACAAATTGATGATTTTTTAGAAGGCAAAAATGTAAGTGACGACGTAAACGAAAAGCTCATCGCCATTTATCTGCGTACTCAACATAAACGTCAAGCGATCCCAACTGTTTACGACGAGCTTTAAGCAATCAATACTCAACCAGCATGGCTTCAAGGGCAATTAATAGCAGTGAAAACGAATTAATTGCCCTGTTTTTACTTTTGTACACACTCACTGCCAGTGATTAAAGTGTAATGGCTGATCCCCGTAATTATTTTTTACGTATATCAAATACATCTTTACGCTATAAGTGAAATATTACTGTAATTTAGTTTATAGTTAATGGCACTGAAATATAGCGTTAAACAGAGAACACTGAATTTTATGACATCGCCCATTTTGATAACAGGCGCAGGCCAACGCATTGGTTTGGCGTTAGCAGAGCATTTGCTCGCGACAGGACAAGACATCATCGTCACTTATCGTACTCGTCACTTGTCTATTGATGATTTAGAGCGTAAAGGCGCTACATGCCTGTACGCTGACTTTAGCCAGGATGATGCTATTTACTCATTCATTAATGAATTGAAGCACCACACAACAAGTTTAAAGGCGATCATTCATAATGCATCAAGTTGGGACTGCGAAGCGAACAACCCTGACAGCGCTGCACTTTTTGATAACATGATGCGCATTCATGCAAAAACACCATACCTAATCAATTTGCAGTGTGCTGATCTACTATTGGCTTATCAAAATAAAAATAATACTCCCGCTGATATTATTCATCTAACCGATTATGTTGTCGAAACAGGCAGTCCAAAACACTTAGCTTATGCTGCCAGTAAAGCTGCTTTACATAATTTAACTAAATCATTTGCCGCTAAATATGCGCCACATATAAAAGTAAATGCCATTGCACCATCGCTGATAATTTTTAATGACGATGACGACGAACATTACCGTGCTAAAACCTTAAAAAAATCGCTAATGGGTATTGAGCCAGGCTGTGGTGAAATAATTAACAGTGTCGAATTATTACTAAATAGTCATTACATCACAGGGCGCTCCTTACCTGTTGATGGTGGCCGACACTTAAAATAAATAATTTAAAAGGATTGAGAGATTTATGCATAACGAATTAAAAAATAGTTACCAAGAAATTATTAGTGCTGTGGGCGAAGATCCACAACGTGAAGGCTTACTAGATACACCAAAACGCGCAGCAAAAGCGATGGAGTATTTAACAAAAGGGTATCGTCAAACATTAGATGAAATCACTAATAACGCCGTATTTACGTCAGATGCGGATGACATGGTGTTAATTCAAGATATTGAACTTTACTCTATGTGTGAGCATCATTTACTGCCATTTGTAGGGCGTTGTCATATTGCTTACATTCCTAACGGTAAGGTATTAGGTTTGTCTAAATTCGCGCGCATTGTAGATATGTACGCACGTCGTTTTCAAATTCAAGAACAACTTACCCACCAAATTGCCAAAGCCGTTGAAGAAGTAACAGGCGCCAAGGGTGTTGGTGTTATTGTTGAAGCAAAACACATGTGTATGATGATGCGCGGTGTTGAAAAGCAAAACTCAAGTATGCGAACATCTGTTATGCTGGGTAACTTTAGAGCCGATCCAAAAACCCGCAATGAGTTTTTACAGCTAATAAAGGGCTAATAGCATGGCGAATGCGATTATTAACGTCACCAATTTACGATTACGCACGTTTATTGGCTTTAACCCAGAAGAACGTGAAAAGAAGCAAGACGTAGTGATCAATCTTGAGATTCACTACCCTGCAGATGAAGCCTGTGAAACTGATGAAGTCGACCAAGCGCTAAATTATAAAGTGATCACAAAAGAAGTAATCACTATCGTCGAGCAAGGGCACTTTTTGTTATTAGAAAAGCTCGTTGCTGAGATATTAGCCGTATGTCATAGCCACAGCAGTGTGAATTACGCAAAAGTACGCGTTGATAAACCCCATGCTTTGCGTTTTGCAGACTCAGTATCTCTGACATTAGATTGGGTTAAAGCCTAAATTAGTGTGTCTAAACCTAGGGCAAAGGCCAGCACCACTAGATAGCGTGCGCCTTTGCCAAGACTTACAATCCACAAAAATGTCCACCAGCGTACTTTAAAAATCCCCCCGACAACGGTCAGTGGATCGCCAACAATGGGCAGCCATGCAAACAACAAGCTATACACACCATATTTTTCAAAGTGAGCTGTAGCCTTATCAATATTTTTCTGCGAAACAGGAAACCACTTACGCTCCTTAAAACGCATAACTTGCGTGCCTAACCAATAATTTACGCAACTCCCTAATACATTACCAAGCGTCGCGCACAACCATAATAACCAAAGCAAATACTCTCCTTTGGCAACCATTGCCGTTAGTATCACTTCCGATGAACCGGGCAGTAAAGTTGCCGAAAAAAACGCAGTAAAAAATAGGGTTATATAAGCCATGCCAACCTTTAAATTAAGCAAATAAAAACCCAGCAATTTGCTGGGTTTTATAATACGACTAATAGTAACTTAAAATAACGAGTGAGCTATGTAATTACTTAATCAAATTTAAGCTCAGCGGATAATTAAACTCTTTTCCATCATTGGTTTTAATTGCGCCAACAACCACCATAATGAACGAAAAGATAGCCACTAGAGGCAATAAGATAACGCCAATTACAGCGAACATTAAAATAAAACATACAATATAAGCAATTAGCATCGTAATTTGAAAGTTTAATGATTTACGACCATGCTCAGCAACAAGTGGCATTTCATCTTTTTTTATTAACCACACTATCAATGGGCCAATAATGCTACCCATAGGCACAATAAACCCCGTTAACGCACTCAAGTGACATAACATCGCCCACATACGCTCATCTTTAGTCGTTACAACTGGTTCAACCTGTTGATTATCTTCCATTATCATCTCCTTGTTTATTTATCCTTTATCCTGAGTGTTTTCTGGCATAATGTCTAGATTATAATCAACATAAATAAAAGGAACTTAAAATGAAACCCCTATTAAGCCATATAGCTGCATTATGTTTAACCTCTTTTGCCTTAACGGCCTGTAGTAATAATGCTCATACACCAGAGCAAATGCCAGCTGCCACTGCAACCACTAACGACAAAGGTTATCAAACTTACATCCAGGCAGGTGAACATTTTAAGCAAAACACCTTTACTGATATTGATAATCAAGAAGTGAAACTAGGTGATAATAAAAAGCTGGTTATTTTATTTGCCACATGGTGCTCTGACTCACAGCGGGTTATTAAGCAAATTCAAGCATCGCCACTGATCAATGATACTCAACTACAAATCATTGCCATAGGCCGAGAGGAAACAACACAGTCTCTTACCCAATTTGCACAAGATTATAACCTTGAATTTTCACTCATTGCCGACCCTGAGCGTGCCATTTACAGTCAATATGCAAATAAAGGGATCCCACGCTTAATTTTACTTGATGAGCATAACAAAGTAATAAAAACACTCATTGGTGAAGATCCTAATACCCTCCAACAGGTTGTTTGGTAAGGTTTAACTATACTGTGATAAAAAAGTGATAAGTTTGTGAGGCTTTCATGATGTCGGTATTTGATACTCGTACTCGAATCATCAATTACAGGAACTAAAAATGAAAGCTTCTACCCTATCTCTCGCTGCAATTGCAGTACTAGCAAGTCAATCAGTTATGGCTGCAGAACTTGAATTAAAACTTACTAACCTTACTCAAGGCATTCACTTCACGCCGATTTTAATTACTGCACACAATAACGAAGAGCACTTATTTGAAGTTGCAATGCCTGCATCAACGGCACTGCAAACAATGGCTGAAGGCGGAAATCTTGATCCATTAGTTGCACAGGCAACTGCCGCTGGCAGTGATATGGCAGCTAATCCAGCTGCTGGGTTATTAGCCCCGACCACATCAACAATGACTACACTTATGACAACTGACGGTAATGATTACCTGTCGGTTACTGCAATGTTACTGCCTACCAATGATGGTTTTGTTGGTCTTGATAGCTGGAAAATCCCAACAGAAGCAGGTACCTACACTGTTTATTTAAATGGTTATGATGCTGGTACTGAAGCAAACGATGAACTTGTCGTAGCGGGTTCTGGCGCGCCGGGCACACCAGGTATCCCAGCAGCTCCAGGTGGTAATGCAGGAACTGGCGGGGCAGGTTTAACCAGTACCGAAAGCAACACGAATGTACATATCCACGCAGGTAATTTAGGTGATGACGATCTAAGTGCTGGTGCCAGTGATTTAAGCAATACAGTGCATAGATGGTTGAACCCTGTTGCGAAACTCACCGTTACGGTTAAGTAGGAGCGCTGTTATGTTACGTTTTAATAAAAGCTTAATTATTATTGCCCTTGGAGCGAGTTTAGCTGCATGTGGCGATTCAAATAACAATGAAGTCGTTACACCGCCGACTCCTGAACCTGTTAGTTATCAATTTAGCGTAGAAGTAAGTAACTTAACCGCTGGGCAACCGTTCTCACCTGTTGCACTCATCGCACACAATGAAGGTAACTTATGGCAAATAGGTGAAAGTTCATCAGCAGCGTTAGAGTTAATGGCTGAAGGGGGTGATAATTCAGAGTTACTAAATTTTGCCTCTGCAATTGCTACCAGCTCGGGTGATGCACCGGTAGGCCCTGGCGCGCAAACGACCTTAACAGTCACAACCAGCAGCCTAGAAGAATTAAAATTATCACTTGCGACAATGATGGTGAATACAAATGATGGTTTTACCGGTCTTAACTCTATTGATGTGTCCGCATTAACTGTAGACGAAGCATTAACTCACTTCACATTCGCGTATGACGCAGGAACTGAAGCAAACTCAGAAGCAGAAGGTTCAATTCCAGGTCCTGCAGATGGGGGAGAAGGGTTTAATGAAGCACGCGACGATATAGACCTTGTTTCTATGCATCCAGGTGTTGTAAGCCAACAAGACGGGCTGTCTGGCTCCACCTTAAACAGCGAACACAAGTTTGATAATCCGCTAGCTAAAATCGTTATTACACGGACACAGTAATCATTAAACTGCCTAGCAGTTTAGGGGGAAGTTAGAGCTCATGGATGGGCTTTTTCCATTAGGATGACTGTATGCGCCATGAAAAAATATTAATCGTTGAAGACGATCGAGCTATCGGCCAATTAATTATTACCCAGCTTGAACCACTTAACTTACACATTGAACATGTAGAAAGCGCAGAGTTAGCGCTAAAAAAAATAGCAAAACAACCTTACGGTTTAATTTTACTCGATATTAATTTGCCACAAATGGATGGCTTAAGTTTGTGTCGTAAAATTAAAGAGCACTATCCCACCACGTCGGTTATTTTACTCACCGCGCTAAGCTCAGATATGGATCGAGTCATTGGCCTTGAAATGGGTGCTGATGATTATATCTGCAAGCCTTTTTTTGCACGTGAGTTACAAGCGCGTATAAAAACTCAATTACGCCACCGCGCCCAAATACTTGCTGCAAATCCTAGTGTTGAGGAAGCTATCGCGACTGAAAAAAATATTCAGCTAGGATCGTTGAATATTGAGTTTTCTAGCCACCAAGTATACCTCGCTGAGCGGGCTTTAAATCTCACAGCCACAGAATTTGATTTGCTCGCCTACTTTGCTCGCCACCCAAACCATGTTTTTAGTCGCCAACAATTACTCGATAAAGTATGGGGTTATCAACATAGTGGTTATGAGCATACCGTAAATTCTCATATTAACCGATTACGCGCTAAGCTTGAACTACACCATCAAGCACCTTTTATCGAAACAGTTTGGGGAGTCGGCTATAAATTAAATCCGACTCAACTGAGTAACTGATTAACGAAATAACACAGCTCAAAAAGCAACGGGTGAAAATCACATGAATTTATCTCTGTATCAAAAACTAGCATGGTCTTTAGTCGTTATTTTTTGTTTTATTTGCGCACTTGTTTACGGTTGGAGTAAGCAACTTGAACAAACTTCTCAGCATCATGGCGAGCAAAATTTACATCTACAACTTGCGGAACATTTAGTACAAGATAACCCGCTCATAAAACAGGGTATTTATGACTATAAAGCGCTTGAAAACCTATTTCATACTTTAATGTTATTAGGCCCTGCTTTTGAATTTTATTTTGTTGATCCACAAGGAAAAATCCTCACTTACTCAGCCGAACCAGGAAAAGTAAAGCGTAGCCATATAAACCTCACACCATTAAAGCGATTAATTACCGATCCAACAATTACGCCTTTATATGGCGATGACCCGCGAGATAATAATAAACAAAAAATATTTTCTGTTGCACCTGTTTATAATCAAGACTCATTGCAGGGTTATTTATATGTGATTATTGGTGGAGAAGCCTATGACACCACTCTTAACAATATCAAAGCCAATGATAGTCTGTGGCTGGCTGTACTTTGGTTAGCGGCAGCTTTGTTATTTTTGTTTGTTGCAATGCTGGTTTTATTCCGCTTTTTTACCGCTCCAATTAAGAAGTTAGCAGCCGAAGTAAGTCTTATTGAAGCCGCTAATTACAGCTTAACCGATAGCAAACTATCTGCCTATTCAAATAAAAATAATGAAGTAGATAATCTTGGTAGAGGCATTCAAGCTATGCTCACGCGCATTGATGAGCAATTCAAAGCCCTAGAACAAAGCGACAAGCAACGCCGCGAATTACTCACTCATTTATCACATGATCTGCGTACGCCGCTGGCATCATTGCAAGGGTTTTTAGAGGTGCTAAACCAGCCTCATCGCCAATTAAGCACGCAAGAGCGTCAGCACTACCTTGACGTTTCTAGTGATAACTGTCAGCAGCTAAAACAATTAATAGAGCAAATATTTGAGTTAGCAAACCTAGAAAATGGCCAAGTGAAAATTCACCCAGAAACCCTTAATTTAGGTGAGCTAATTTACGATTGTGTTGCTAAGTTTTGTTTAACAGCCGATCACAAAGAAATTAATTTAAGTGTTGAGCCCGCAATTTGCGATTTTACCGTCGTTGCCGACATCGCCAAACTGGAGCGGGTTTTAAGTAACTTAATTGATAATGCGATTCGCCATACCCCTAGGGGTGGAAAAATCATTGTACATGTGCAGGATGTAGGATCTGAGCAGCTTTATGTGGATGTTAGTGATACGGGCGTTGGAATTAATCAAGATGAATTAACGGCAATATTTGAACCTCATTATCAAGCCAGTAATTCAAATAAAGCGGGCCGTCAACAAGGTGGCTTAGGCTTAGCTATTTGCAAAGGCTTATTGCAACTAATGAACAGCGAGATTAACGTTCAAAGTGAGTTGGGCAAAGGTACTCAGTTTCGATTTAATCTACCGCAAAAAATTAAGGCGTAACCTCTGTCACGCCTTGATTAATCGTTACTTTTTAATACCTGCTAGATCTAACATAAAGGCATAATTAAGCGCCGTGTCTTCAAGGCTTTTAAAACGCCCTGATGCACCGCCATGACCTGCTTCCATATCGATTTTAAACAGGAGTTTGTTATCATCTGTCTTAAAGTCACGTAGTTTCGCGACCCACTTTGCAGGTTCAAAATACTGCACCTGCGAGTCATGTAAACCAGTAGTAACCAACATATTTGGATACGCTTGCTTACTTACTTGGTCATACGGAGAATACGACAGCATATAATCATAATATACTTTGTCGTTTGGATTGCCCCACTCGCCGTATTCATTGGTTGTTAATGGCAAGCTTGCATCAAGCATCGTCGTAACTACATCAACAAATGGTACAGCCGCTACCATCCCTTGATAAAGCTCTGGCGCTTGATTTGCCACAGCCCCCATTAATAATCCACCCGCACTGCCGCCCATAGCAAAAATTTGCTCTTCATTGCCATACTGCTGAGTAACTAAGCCTTTGGTAACATCAACAAAGTCATTAAAGGTATTCTTTTTATTTAGTAGCTTGCCGTCTTCATACCAAGGGCGACCAAGCATTTGAGAACCACGAATATGCGCAATCGCAAATACAAAACCACGATCAAGCAAACTCAAGCGACCACTTGAAAAACTTGGATCCATTGTTGCGCCATATGATCCATAAGCATATTGCAATAATGGGTTAGTACCGTCTTTTTTGAATTTATCTTTACGATAAACCAAACTTACGGGTACTTTTACGCCATCACGTGCGGTAATAAATAGTCGCTCTGATGCGTAGTTATCTGCGTCAAAATCCCCCATAACTTGTTGTTGTTTTAACAGTGTTTTAGCGGTGCTATTTAAGTCAATATCATACGTTGAACCAGGGGTTGTCATACTGGCGTAATATACACGCAAACTTTGGCTATCTAATTCATTATTGCCGTAAGCATGAATCATATAACTGCTATCGTTAAAGCTCAATTGTTGCTCATCGCCAGATGTTAAATTACGTATCGTTAAACGAGACTGACCCATTTCACGCTCTTTATACACCAGGTGATCGGCAAACAAGTCGATACCTTCAAGTTTAATCTCATCACGTGCTGGGATCAGCGTTCGCCAATTCGCTTTATCATGTGCTTTGTCTTTGTGCACAGTCATAAGCTGAAAATTTACCGCGTTAAGATTAGTGACGATATAATAAGTATCGCCATGTTTGGCAATGTCATACTCAAGGTTTTCTTCGCGTTCGATTAAGCGTGTTGGTTTTGATTTGGCATCGTTAGCATCAATCATAGAGACGCCTGAGGCACTCGTACTGCCATGCCAAATATAAATTTCTTGCTTGTCTTTACTTTTACCAAGGCCAGTGTAATAGCTGGTATTTGTCTCTTCGTACACTAATTCATCTTGTGCTTGTGGCGTACCTAAGGTATGGCGGTAGACCTGATAGCCAAGCAACGTTTGTAAGTCTTTTTTAATGTAATAGAAGGTCTTATTGTCGTTAGCCCAGACAATATCGCCATCGGTCCCTTCGAGCTTATCTTCTAGTAATTTACCCGTGTTTAAATCTTTCACTAAAATAGTGTAAATACGACGACTTACCGTGTCCTCACCGTACGCTAACAAATTACCATTTGGGCTTACAGACAAACCTGTAGCCGAATAATAATCGTGATCTTTGGCAAGCTCATTTACATCTAATATAACTTTTTGATCAGTACCTTTAGCATCGCTACTGCGAACATAAGTTGGGTACTCGTTTTCACCACGCGTTTGCGATGAATAATAAAAGTCACCACTTTTAGTGGGCACTGAATCATCGTCTTTTTGAATACGCCCTTTTAACTCTTCAAACAGCGTAGCCTGCAACGTTTTAGTGTGTGCTAGCATTGCGTCTGTATACGTATTTTCAGCATTCAGATGTGCAATAACAGCCGGATCTTTTCGCTCATCATCACGCATCCAATAATAATTATCGGTGCGAGTATCACCATGAATTTCCATTGCAAATGGTACTTTATTAGCCACTGGCGCCGTTACACCTGCCATATTAATTTCCTGAGATACGCTAGCTTCACTAGCATTTTTTTGCTCTGGTGCTTTATTGCACCCCGCTAGTACAGCCAAAGATAATGCTGCCAGCGCAAAAGATTGAACAACTTTCATGATAAATAAATTCCCTTAAGTTATATAAACCAATTAGGCAGGCTCTTTAAGCTTCACTGCTATTGAATTGGTCTTATTATTTTTATTCCTTAAGCAATATATCTGATTACAGAGAACTTACTATATTGCTTTGTAACAGAATGTAAAAAGGGAGCCTAAGCTCCCTTTTATTTTTTAATTCTCAATTACTCATTAGTAATTGTTAATTATAACTTCTTATTTTTGTTTACGACGACGCATAAATGCGAATGGTGCCGCTAATAAAGTTAACCAAGCTAAAGAACCTGAACTTTTCTTCTTAGGTTCTGGAACCGGTGTAACAACAACATTTTCATCGAGGTCAGTAATATTAACTGTGATAAGTGCAGGTGCTGATACGTTACCTTGAACATCAATAGCAACAACTACTAATTCAGCTGATTGAACGCCTGTTTCAAAGTCAATCATCTCACTGTTGCTAACAACAACTTCACCATCATTATTAACATCAAACCCTTGGTGCGTTTTAGATTTAACGTAAAACTCTGAAATAGCTAAATCTTTATTTGACTCAACAACAGCAATTGTACCAATAACTAAACCGTTTTCAGAATTTTCAACTACGCTAAACGTCGCATTTTCAAGCGTTGGAGCTGAAATGCTAGGAACCGCTAGATCTGCAGTAGTAACAAGCTTAACTACATCTTTTAATGATGTAGATGTAAATGCAAATGGTGCTGTTGCATTCACGACAGCTCTTTCACCTGGAGCAAGTTCAGTAACAGGTGTATTTTCACCATCAAGTGTAGTTAGGCTAACAGGTGCAGAAGTACTGAACGGCGTAGACCCTACGATACTATCTGTTTCATAATATACACCACCTCTATATGATGCATAACCAGCAGATGCTTTAATATTTAACGTATCACCTAAGTTATCTTGCGTTAGGCCAATTAAGTTACTACATGCTGAAAAAGTAATAGTATCTTCACCAGCTGACTGATAAAGAGGTGTTACATACTGTAAGGTTTCCACGCCATCAGCACCAATAGTACCAATTACTGTTCTTGCACGACCTGGAGTTGCCGTAGCACGACCGCGGTCATTGTAGTTTTGCACTAAAAAGTCATAAGCGCCATCGTTGTTAGTATCAATATCTAAACGGTAGCCAGCTTGGAACACATGTGTAAGCTCATCACGTAATTGAATTGAGGCTGTAAACAATACGCCTGACTCACACCCTGAAGCAGCCAATGCATTGAATGTCGTAGAAAGAATGTTAAATGGCGCTTCTTCTACTGATTTTTCAACGCCTACAGCTACGATGTTTTCAGCTAATGTAGAGACAGTTGTTGCACCTGTATTTTCAACAATCAGCTGCATTGAATTACCTACAACTTCTGAAGCAAGACTTAGTTCAGTTGCCGCTTTCGGTAGTGCATGGTAAACAATGTGTAAAGCATGATCTGAATCTGCATCGTCTACATCATCAAATACTAATGCACCATCAAACTCAGCTAGCGTCAATGCTGGACTGCGCGCTGTAATATCTTCAGCACTAAATGGATTATCAAGTGTCCATGCATGTAATTTGCTTGGATCAACAGTTAACGTTACATCAAACTTACTAACTTGTCCTGGAACGATTGTTACGCTCGCAGGGATATCCCAGCTAATCGCGCCACTATCTTCATCGTTCGTATAGCGTGCTTCTGTACGTAAGTTATATGTCTTCGCTTTATTTGAAAAATTCTTAACTGTTACAGTTTTTGTGAATGATGTTACTTCACTGAAACGTTCAAGACCAAATGATAAAGCTGCTTGTTGAGTGCTATATTCAACACTATCAACCCATGCTGCTACTGGTAAGTTAACTGCCTTCTCAACGTCAACTAGACCTGCACCGATCATACTGATTGGTGCCAACTCGCTGTCAGGTGCTATGCTAACCGGCTCATTTGTAACATTTAAGTTTGCTGAGTTCATCAATGTTGCTTTAATCTCAAGCGCATTACGCTCTGGGTGCGCTTCACGTACTAATGCAATTGCACCCGCAGTGATTGGTCCTGAGAATGAAGTACCTGAAGCAGGTGCCAACTTATCTTGCGTACCTGTCGCAGCAACCATAATACTTGTACCTGGCGCTGTAATTTCTGGCTTTAATAGACCATCCATAGAAGGACCACGTGAAGAGAAAGTAGCTACTGCACCAGCTTTAATTACTTTTTTACCAGTAAAACTATAAACTGGTTGCTCACCTGCTGCTAATTTTTCTTTTAACAACACTCCCACTTCTTGTGTTACAGAAACAGTACGAATTGTTACTGCTTCAGCACCTGGACTTGCGGCCATTCCTGGAGCTGCACCCGCCGCATTGTTAGCTAAAACAACAAACGCAGCACCTTTCTTTTGTGCATTTAATGCTTTAACTGAGAAACCACAACCGCCACGGTCAATAACCACCGCTTTGCCTGTAAAGTCAACATCATCAGCAAATGCATCACAACCATTTTGATTTGCATCAGGGTAAACTAATTCAGCGTCATCACTACCAAATGTAAATTCACCTTGCGCACCGAAGCTTGCAGAACCTAATTCAACTTCGGCACCATCAACAGTCCCACCTAATACGTCTGATTCTAATGTTGGGTGCGTCATCGCGCCTACAGATAAAGCATTAGGCGTAGTACTTGGTCCACCAACACGGAAAGGATGGTCGCTATCATTACCCGCTGAAATAACAACATTAACACCTAAATCTACAGCTTTTTGGATAAGAAGCTGTGCGCCACCATCAATATAAGTGCCACCAAACTCACCACCAAGTGACATATTTATTACATCAACACGGTCAGAAATATCGCCATCACCATTTGGATCCATTGCAGATTCTAAAGCAGCCGCCTGTGCTGCACCAGAACACCCACCACCACATACTGAATAAACATAAAGCTCAACTTCTGGGGCTATACCTGTTACAGAATGAGAAACCGAAGTACCGTGACTTGTAGGTGCATTTGCCTCCGTTGGTTCAGCCGGATCATTTTCAATTGGATCGGCATCATCACGCACGTAATCGTAACCACCTTGCACTTGACCTTGTGGCCATGCAACTGATGTAGGATCTGCTTGTGCAGCGTCATAAGCTTCGACAGTACCAGCACCACCAAAGATTTTGTGAGTGTAATCAATACCAGTATCTAATACTGCAACTGTTTGACCCTTACCTGTCACTACACCAGTGCTAACTAAAGGAGAGGCATTTAAATAATCAGCCGATGCAGCTACATGTAATTCATAGTCATACATAGGTAGCACTTTCGCTACTCGTGGATCTAATGCAATTTTAGCTAAAGCTTCAGGAGTTGCTTCTACTATTAGTGTAGGTGCTAACACTTTAGTGCGACCGATAATTTTTGCATCGAAATCAAAGCTGCTAAGTTCAAGTGTTACTTCTGATTGTACTTGCTCAATTTGCGCCATTGTTGCGCGGCTATCACCTGCTTGATAAATACCTTGTGTCATCAAATCTGCAGCTGTCGTTGCATTTAACACAATCATGTGAGCCGAAGGTGACTGCTCTTGCACATTATCAGCTGTATAAGCTGTTGTTGTGTAGTTATTTAATGCAGCTACGCTGTTTACTGTTTGTGCGTTCACAGCTGTTGCCATTAACGCTGATGAGACAGCAAGAGATAAGGCTGTTTTTGTAATTAACTTGTTAGACATAAATTCCCCAGACGAGATTATTGTTATTAAGTGTTCCTTAAAAGGAACTGACAGTTCCGAATACTACACCATCAATAAACAAAAAAACAACATCTAAACAATAAATGTAACAGTCGTTACTTATGATTACAGGTTAAAACAAAAACACCGCCAATTGGCGGTGCTTTAATTCAGGTAAATATTACCTAATAAAAACCAGATTATTTTTGCTTACGACGACGCATAAATGCAAATGGCGCAGCAAATAACGTCAACCAAGCAAGTGAACCACCTGAACTTTTCTTCTCTGGTGTTGGTACAACAACATCTTCGGCTGGGTCTTGTGTCACTGCAATAATGACCTCCACAGCTTCAGATGTATGACCCATAGAATCGACCGCAGCTACCATTACTTTAATCTCAGTTATTGCTTCATAGTCAATACTGCCTGCGACTTTCAGTTCACCTGTAGCTGAAATACTTACAAGCTCACTGCCCGTCACAGTATAACTAGCAATTGGTGTCGCATCCGCATCAGGGTCTGTTGCTGTTACTGAACCAATTACAGTATCCACTGCTGCATTTTCTTGCACAGAGAAACTTTGTTCTGCATCAACAACGGGTGTTACTTCAGCGCCTTCATCTGCAATATTATTTATAGTGACAGTAACCATCGCCGACTCAGAAATATTTCCAGCGGTATCAGTCGCAACGACTTCCAGTTCAACCATCATCAGACCTGCTTCGTAGTTAAGCATATCTTGATTCATCACAGTAACTTCACCCATTTTTGAAACAGATATAGCCGTAGAAGTAGAGCTTAAAACAATGAACTCCGACACTGGATTAGCTAAGTCAGCGCCATATGTTACTTCAAGCATACCGATAACAGTGCCATTTACCGTATTTTCATCAACCGAGAACGCTGCATCAGTAACCATTGGTGCTGTACCACTGTCTGCGCGAGGTGTCGCAACTAAAGGTGCTGAACCTGAACTAGACAGGACCATAAAGTCTTGTCCTGCATTCATCAATGTTCCTGACTCGCCGGGTTGCAACTCAGTGATTTGATTTTCATTACTATCAACCACAGCTGCTAGCACGTCGTTAGATGCGTCTCTAAATGTATAAGTACCCATTACGGTATCACCAGAACCCGTCGCGATAGGTGTCCATGTCGCTTCTTCTGTTCTAAAGCGAACATTGGCTGTTACTGTATCGATGCTTTCAGCAGTTAAACCAAATGCACCTAAACAACTTTGCATTGTGAAATGATTATTACCGATAACTTGATAGATATTATTTAGATTACCACTGCCTGAACCATAACCATGTGTAAAGGTAAGTGCACTTCCTGGTTCTACATCGTCAGAAAACCATTCGTTTTTACCATTTTGAACCGTGATGTCATAAGTGCCATCTTGATCTAAGTCAAAATCAGCCATGAACCCACCCACGTATGTGTGAGTAATACCTTCATTGAAGATCATTGTTGTTAGTGTTACAAAACCGTCTGCACATATATCAGTAGAAACTGCGAATGTTTCAATTGATCCACCGACAATATCAAAGCGCTGATCTTCATCAACCTCACCTGTTGCTACAACTGGCGCAAATACTGGTTTAAGCACTGTCGCACCGGTATTTGTCAATTTATGCATTGGACCTTTCTCAGTCATTTCAGGTGTTACCGTTACCTGTGCATTTGCTTTTGGTAATACGTGATACACAAGGTGGAACGCTTTCATATCCCCTTCAGAGAAAACAAGCGCACCGTCTAATTCAAGGTTCGTTAAATCTGCTGTGACAGCCTCAGAACCAACATTAGATGCATCCAATGTCCACTCTGGCAAGGTTGAAGGATCAATTTTTGCCATTACGTCAAATGACATTGTTTGACCTGCAGGCACAGTGATTGTTGCAGGGTATTGCATTGTTAACGAGTTACGCTCTACATCATTTGCATAACGCTGTTCTAATGAAAGTGTATAAACTTTATCAACGTTTGAGAAGTTCTTCACTTGAACCGTTTTAGTCAGCTCTACCATTTCAGCGGCATTAACTAAACCAAACGAAAGCGCAGCTTGTTTAGTGTCTTTAGCCCAGGCTGCAACTGGTAATTCAGCTGCTTTTTTAACATCAACCAAGCCAGCACCGATATAACTAATTGGCGCAAGTTCGGCATCTGGATTAATTGCGCGAGGCTCCATTGTTACATCAAGATTAGCAGCATTCATTAATGTCGCTTTAAGCTCAAATGCATTGCGTTCTGGGTGTGCTTCTTTAAGAAGGCTCATCGCACCAGCGGTTATAGGGCCAGAGAATGAAGTACCAGTAGCACCTGTCAAGCCATCACCTAAACCTGGGTGAGCAGTCATGATATTTACACCTGGAGCGGTAATTTCAGGTTTTAGTAATCCACCCATTGAAGGACCACGTGATGTAAAGTCAGCAATTGCCCCAGCTAGTACAAGGCGCTCTACAGCAAGGGTAAATTCTTTCCCTTCTTTAAGTGCCATACCCGTTTCTAAGTTAACACCAACTGATGGAATCGTTACGGCAGCATCAGAGCCCCCCATAGGTGCCGGTGTACCATCATCTGAATTATTGGCGATAATCACAAATGCAGCGCCTTTAGCTTGTGCTGCCAATACTTTTGTTGTAAATGCACAGCCACCGCGGTCAATAATCACGCCTTTACCTGTAAAATCAATACCCTCAGCAAAGTCGACACACGCAGTTTGAT
Source organism: Pseudoalteromonas neustonica (assembly GCF_001653135.1). Lineage (GTDB taxonomy): Bacteria > Pseudomonadota > Gammaproteobacteria > Enterobacterales > Alteromonadaceae > Pseudoalteromonas > Pseudoalteromonas neustonica. The sequence continues at coordinate 201,424 of NZ_BDDS01000005.1, read as the reverse complement.
TTTCAGCTGGGTAAACCAGCTCAATATCACCCGTGGCAAAACTAAATGCTGTTTGAGGACCGAAACTAGCTGGTTGCACGGTGACATCTTTACCATCAACCATGCCATTACCGATACCTTGGTCGCCCGTTGGGTGAGTCATTGCACCTACAGACAGTGCATTTTCAGATGTACTAGGTCCGCCAACAATAAATGGATATGCGCCGTCATTACCCGCTGAAATAACAACGTTAGTACCTAGTTTAACCGCTTTATTAATAAATAGACCTACCGCGTCATTTGCAAAGTCACCATAATCACCACCCAGTGACATGTTAATAACATCAACACGGTCGGAAATGTCACCATCTTTATTCGGATCCATTGCATTTTCAAGAGCAAGTAACTGGGCTAAACCAGGACAACCACTGTTACATACTGAATATACGTAAAGATCAACATTTGGGGCAATACCATTTACTGAATTAGAAACGTGTGTACCGTGGTTAGTGTTAACATCGATTGGATCGGCATCATCATTTATATAGTCATAGCCGCCTTTGATTTGCGCTTGCGGCCAATCAACACTTGCTGGATCTGCCACTGCAGCATCATATGCTTCTTTAGTGCCCGCCCCACCAAATGCTGCGTGGGTATAATCAACACCAGTATCAAGCACAGCAACTTTAATGCCTTGGCCTGATGCAACACCACTTTCAACTAATGGTGTCGCCATTATGTAATCAGCGCTATCTGCAACACTTAGCTCGTAATCATATACTGGGTAAATCGCCTCTACTTGTTGATTATTCAATAAACGTGCTACGTCTTCTTGATTACCGTTAACGACGATTGAACTCACTAGAGTAGACGTTTTTGCAATGACTTGTAGCTGCAAATCCATAGAAGAAATAGCTTGCTCAACACTTGTTTGCGCTACTAAAGCTTGCGTACGAACAGCTGAAACGTCAGTACTTACTACTTGAGCTGTTGCAGGGGCATGCAGTTTAATCAACCAGCTAGATGCTTCGCCGCGAACCTGTTCTTTTTTTACGCCAGCTGTAGATTGGACATTTTTTTGAGACGTCAGATTATATTTTTCAAAATTATTAGCATGAGCTGATGCGCAAAAAGCACTTGCGACAGCAAGAGCAACCGCCGTTCGCTTAATTGAATTAGAATTCATAGTATTCCCCTGGATATATAATGGTTATGATTGTTTTTATTCGAGACTTTAAGTCATGTACAATATAAAACCATAATGTCGTAAATAACAACTATTTTATCACCTATTGTTTACACTTTATTTCTTAAAACAAAGCGACTAACATTAATAGGTTGATTTTAATTGAGTTTTAAATGCCCGCCCTTGTAAATGAATGTAAACATAAACGCAACAATACCCAAAAGAGAAACTGATGAACAATGAAGTTATCAATATATTAACAATGGCTAAGGTAATACAGACAGCTGTAGCGCCGGTATTTTTGATCACAGGTATTGCCGCAACGTTGGGCGTATTATCAAATCGTTTAGCACGAATAACTGACAGAGCCCGCCAACTTGAACGTAAATTGAAGGTCAGTACTGATGAGGAATTTAATACCTCGCTAACCACAGAGCTCAGAGCACTACTAAAACGATCTCGCTTTATCCATATCGCATTTAGTTTAAGTGTATTAAGTGCTGTACTTGTGTGTGCCGTGGTTATGCTGCTGTTTTTATCGCATATTCAGGCAGTTAATTTAGGAGTCACTATCGGTAGTTGTTTTGTCGGCGCCATGGCGTTACTGATTTGTGCGTTTATGTCACTCCTTGGTGAAGTATTCTTAGCCACGCGCAGTATGCGCAGAGGAATGATATTTGCCGACATAGATATCAATGACTAAAAATATGAATCAAAAACGATAACTTAAGTTTAATGGTTAAAGCTAAGTTAAGTTTAACCGCAATAAACTTGAATAATATGACCTACTGATATACAACAACGGTTGTTAACGCTATGAATACAATTAAGGGGCGAAAGGAATGAAATTAAAACAGCTATTTTTAGGCACAGTATTATCAACATTAGCGCTGGGCGCATCAGCTGAATCTGTATTTGAAGAGCCAAGTGATGCGATTGAATATCGCCAAGCTGCATTTTCAATGATCCGTGTACAAATTGGTGATATGGGCGACATGCTAAAAGGCAAAGTAGAGTTTGATGCACAACGCTTTCAAAAGCGTGCAAATAATGCAGCAGCATTGTCTAAAATGCCATGGGAAGCATTTGGCGCTGGCACTGATAAAGGCGATACATCTGCCCTTCCAGCAATTTGGAGTGATAACGAAACCTTTATGAAAAAAGCAACTGCATTTCAGCAATATGCTGATGAGCTAGCCGTTGCTGCACAATCTGGTGATAAAAAGCTAATTGCCAAAGCTTTTGGTCCTTGGGCTAAAGGCTGTAAAGATTGCCACACATCATTTAAAGATTAATCTTTGAACCGATAAGCTTTAAACAAAATGGCGCTCAATCAGCGCCATTTTTGTTTTTTAATTGCTAACTAACTAAATAACTTAGCGGCTCTGCGCCCCACGTCATCAATAGTCCACTTAGTAATACAACAAAAATAACAATTGCTAACCAAGGCGATTTGGTTACTTTAACCTCTGTATTACCTGCTTCTTTGTCCGTATACCCGGTGACCATCGCTTTAACTAACCTTTTGCCTTTAATGCGGTAAATAACAATTGCCACAACGTGTAAAATAATCGCATAAAATAATAAGTCGAAATTTGTGTGGTGCAACCAGCCCGCCCACTCAACCACATTATTAGAGGCATATTGCACCAATGGTCCGTCGGTTAAAATATCGTCCGTGGTCATTAAGCCACTCACTAACTGCACCAATAACAATGCAAAAAAAGCGAGCACCATATAACTGCCCGCAGCACCATGACCCACTGGCTCATTAGTTTGTTTAAACGATTTGATTGCCGCAATAGGAGAATGTAGTAATGCACTTAACTTCGCCGTTTTACTACCAATTAAGCCCCATATAAGACGCGTTAACAGCAGCGCTAATGTAAAAAAACCTGCGATAAAATGCAGTTCCATCATGCCTTCTTCAGCACTAAAATACAGTGTGGCAATTGCTATTACGAGTAGCCAGTGAAAGCTACGAATAAACCCATCCCATACTTTAATACGTTTAACCACTTGATCATCCATCGTAATAACTACCTCTTAAATATATACTCTATAATAATGCCACAGACTGCTTTACACGACTATTTCAACGCGGCGAATAACCGCAGGTATAACGCGCAATTTTTTACAAGCTTTGTATATTGGTTTAGATATACTCAAAGCTATAAGAGCTAAAATAACAAAAGCGGCGCCAATGAAAGATGAACAATCAACTTTTTATCACCATGAGAAATTAGGCGGGTTAGAGGCTTTACAAGCACGCTTTACTCATCAGAATTTTTCACGCCATAGCCATGAAGGCTACACCATTGGTTTAATTGATTGCGGCGCGCAAAAGTTTTATCGCAGTGGCAGTGACCATATCGCACCAAAAAATAGTATTATTTTAGTCAATGCCGACCAAATTCATAATGGCCAAACAGCAACCGAAGCAGGCTGGTCATACAGAGCAATGTATCCGCGTCCAGAGCAATTTGACGCACTTTCTCAAGAGTTAATAGGTATTCGCTGTGGCGCACCTTATTTTGATTTTGCTGTTTACAACAATCGCTCACTTACCCACCAATTAAATCAACTACTTAATTGCTTAACAACTACAGTGAAAAATAATAACCAACTGCACACTGAAAGCTTATTTTACAGTGTGATGACTCAGTTAATGCTTTCATTTAAACAAGATTACCGACAATTAAAACAACTAAAACCCAAAGCAAACCTTACACATGCACAGCAATACCTTGATGAATATTGCTGTGAAGAGATAAGCCTTGAGCGAATAGCCGCCCTGAGTCACATGAGTCCATTTCATTTTATTCGCCAATATAAAAAACAATATGGTTTAACTCCTCATGCATACCAAATACAGCGCCGTATTCGCCATGCAAAGACATTGTTAAAACATGGTTTAAATGTCAGCCAAACAGCAAACGAATGTGGCTTTCATGATCAAAGTCACTTACATCATCACTTTAAATCTCGCATTGGCATTACGCCTGGCCAATATAGAAATCTATTTAGCAGTTCATTAACGAAGGATACACAGTGAAAAAGGCATTACTTAAAGGTTTTTTAGATATGCTACCGCTGTGTTTAGCAGTGATCCCATGGGGTATTTTATGTGGATCGTTAGCGGTACAGAATGGTTTTACAGCTCTCGAAACACAAGCTATGTCACTATTGGTTTTTGCAGGCTCAGCGCAACTGGTTGCCATTGAACTAATGGCTGGTAATACGCCGTTATTAACTATTTTATTTACTACTTTTATTATTAGTTCACGGCATTTTTTATATGGGTTAGCGGTACGCCACAAAGTAATAGATCAACCTTTGCGTTGGCGCCTACCTGTAAGCTTTGTACTCACTGATGAATTATTTGCATTTTCTCACCACCGCAAAGCCTACCGTACAAAAACGCGTTTAACCTATGCGCTAAGTGCCGGATTTAGTTTTTATATAGCGTGGAATTTATGGACTTTTATTGGCATTGTAGCAGGGAGTTTATTGCCCGATTTAACCACCCTCGGTTTAGATTTTGCCATTGCCGCAACATTTATAGCGCTGGTTATTCCTGGCATAAAAAACCTTGCAACCTTAGCAACGGTTGTAACCGCAGGCATAGTTGCTAGCGTTTTAAAAAGCCAAGGGTTTGAGTTGTGGTTGGTTGTTGCTGCACTGAGTGCTATGACCGTGGGGTATATTATTAGCCGTGTTATTAGTCGCACAAATAGCCAAATACATATAAAACAGGCGCCTAAATCATGATGACAACTATTTTATTAATGGCCTGTATTACTTTTTTTACCCGTTACTTATTTTTACACCGCGCTTTGCCCTTTAAAGTCGGACCAAAAATGCAGCAATTTTTAAGCTTTAGCGCCCCTGCAGTGCTCACTGCTATTTGGGTGCCTATCGTATTTGTAACAGATAATGGTATTAACCTAAACTGGCAAAACCCATACCTCAGCGCTGCAGTTGTCGCAATTATTGTCGCGTATAAAACGCATAATATTTACTACACAACGCTGGCTGGTATGGGCCTGTTTTTAATTTTGAATTAGCGCCAGATCAATGCGCCAATTCAATTGCCGATACTGGCGCTAAACACTGGCAAGTAAAACAGCACGGCTCTTTTCAAGAGTAACTTGCTCTCGCTCACCGAGCGCCGTCATGCCGTGGCGCTCAAGCTGCTTAACAATTATATCTGCCACTTCTTCACCTAAGTTGTAATCACTTAGACGAGTTGGCATGTTTACACTATGGAAAAACGCCTCTGTTGCAGCAATTGCTTGCTCAATAGCGGCATTTTCATCGCTAATGTCAAGGCCTAAAACACGTTGTGCATATTGTAAAATTTTACCGCGTTTCGTTTCTTTTTGCTCAGCCATCATACGTGGCAATACAATCGCTAACGTTTGTGCATGATCAAGGCCATACACTGCCGTCATTTCGTGCCCTAGCATATGCGTTGACCAATCTTGCGGCACACCAGCACCAATTAATCCATTTAAGGCCATCGTTGCCGACCACATAATATTAGCGCGCACTTTGTAGTTGCCTGGCTCACTAAATGCTTTTGGGCCTTCTTCAAGTAAGGTCATTAAAATACCTTCAGCAAAACGATCTTGTAACTTAGCGTCTACATCGTACGTTAAGTATTGTTCCATAGTATGAACAAACGCATCAACAATACCGTTAGCTACTTGGCGTTTAGGCAATGAGTAAGTCACTGCAGGGTCAAGCACAGCAAATTGCGGTTGTACAAATGGGCTAGCAAATGGCAATTTGTCATGACTATCAAGGTTAGATACAACACTAAAGGTATTTGACTCAGACCCCGTTGCTGGCAAAGTTAGCACTACACCTAACGAAATCGCTGACTTAATTTCACCACCTTTAGCTAAAATATCCCACGGTTCACCTTCATAATTTGCCGCTGCAGCAATAAATTTACTGCCGTCAATAACAGAACCGCCACCAACAGCTAAAATATAGTCAATCTGTTTCTCTTTAACTAAAGCAACCGCTTTCATGCACGTTTGATAACTTGGGTTTGGCTCGATACCTGCAAATTCAAACCAAGTATGCTCACTTAACGCATTACTTACTTGTTCATAAATACCATTTTTTTTGATGCTGCCGCCGCCATACGTAACCAGTACTTTTGCGTCAGTTGGGATCTCACTTTTAATTAATGCGACTTGTTGTTCGCCAAAATGAATTTTTGTTGGGTTTGCAAAACTAAAATTTAACATGCTTGCTCCATTAATTGATTATGCATAATGCGTGGTGACCAAATGATTGTAGACTTTTAACGTTTAAATTAAAGATTAAGATCAGGCAATCACTTTTGCACAGCTGCAACAATGAATGATATAAACTATAATTACTTAATATTTTGAGAACATAATATATGTGGCAAGGCCTTGATGAATTTTTACATGTCGTTGAACATGGCAGCTTTACCCATGCAGCAAAAGCTATGGAAGTGTCAACATCTCATATTAGTCGCCAAGTACAACAATTAGAAAACCGCTTAGGCTCAGTGCTGTTTCAACGTACCACCCGTAAAATAAGCTTAACTGACGCAGGGCGTGAATACGCAGTTAAACTCAAAGCCATAAAACAAGAACTTATAGACGCTAATAATCAATTACAAGGCGAACAACGCAGACCCAAAGGCCTTATTCGCATTACCGGCGCGGGGGAATTTGTCGCAACTAATGTAGCACCCAAAATTGTTGAATTCGTAAAACGCTACCCTGACGTGGAAGTCGATATGGACTTTAATAATCGCAACGTTGACCTCGTAGAAGAAGGTTTTGATTTAGCCATTCGTTTTGGGCGTATGCAAGACTCGAATTTAATCGCGAGACCACTATGCCCTCGCATCATGACGCTCGTTGCAAGCCCTGACTATTTACAACAAAACCCCGCTCCTACAACACCTCACCAGCTCACTAAACATAATTGCTTAGTGGCAATGGGTAAACGCTGGCGATTTAATTTTAATGGCGAAATCAAAGAAGTAAAAATTACTGGAAACTGGCGCAGTAATCATCCACGCGCATTACTCAGTGCAACATTGGGTGGATTAGGGATTGCCCACTTAGCTTGCGATATTGTTGAGCAATACGTGCAACAAGGCCAATTAGTAACGCTGCTTGATGAATTTCAAGTCACTGATAATGCATCTTGGTTAGTATACCCACGCAAAGATTTAATGCCGTATAGAGTACGTTTATTGATTGAATATTTACTCACAAGTTTTAGGGCGTGTTGACCTTTTCAGATTAAAATTCGTTCAATCCTAAGGCGATTTAATCGCGGCGCGAGGTTTGTAACCGAGTGGGCTAAGTAAAAATCGAGCAAAGCTAGATTTAAGCTGTATGTCTGTCACAACTCAGGATAGAATTTACCAAACAACAATAATAAAGTGAGCATCATGAACGACTTTCACCAACTTTCAGCCACAAACTTACAGGGCCAAACATTTGATTTTAGTAACCTTGAAGGCAAAGTGGTTTTAATTATTAATACCGCCAGCAAATGTGGCTTTACACCGCAATACGAAGGCCTGCAACAATTGCATGCAAAATACGCCGAGCAAGGATTGGTTATTATTGGTTTTCCATGTAATCAATTTGGTCAACAAGAACCTGGAAACGCTAAGGATATCCAGCAGGGCTGTTTAATTAATTATGGCGTTGACTTTGTGATGATGGGCAAAGTAGATGTAAACGGCGAACATGCACACCCCGTGTTTAGGCATTTAAAATCAGCCTTACCAGGGTTTTTGAGTCGTAAAATAAAATGGAATTTCACAAAATTTTTAATCGGCCGCAATGGCGAACCTATTAAACGTTTCGCTCCTTTTACCAAGCCGCAACAAATCGAAAGCACGATCATTAAAGCACTTAAAAACTAAAAGCAATAAAGAGGCATACGCCTCTTTATTTTAAACTGTTGCTTAGTGATTCATGTACTCATCAAAGTCATCATCACCTAAGTTTTTACGCAAGCGTTTTTGCTCCAGGTAGTCTTCCAACTTTTTCTTCACCTTTTGCTTATTCTTGTCGTGTTGATTACGCCCAACCATTTCGTACTCGTCTTCAACAAAAGCGTCATCTAGCGCATCGTAACTAAATGTCTTACCCACAACCCACTCCATAAAGTGTTTGAGACCAATGTAGGATTTTTATCACTGCCATTGGTAAAATTAAAATGTTCAGTGCGCTTATTCAACATAGTGAAGCGCACCAAAGTAAAGCCACAACCCATTCTAAAATGATGTTATGTCAGTAATGTGAATAAATAGCGTTAAATTTGAATTCTGGAAAGTGAGACTTTTTTATCGAAACGATAAACATTATTTATGCTTATAAATTTTTTAGTCATTTTGACTAAAAATTAGTTTTTTTATCATTTAATAGACCAATCAAAAAATAAAGAAAAGACCCTAACAACATGATTATTAATATTAATTTTTTTTGGCATCAAACTTGATAACAACTAAGTAAGCATTCGTTATAATCAACACATTAGCAGGATATAAAAATGAAAAAATTACTTTTAGTAGGTTCTTTATTTATTGCCACAGGGGCAATGGCGCACAATGATAACGACTCGCATATTTCATTTAGCGGCGATTCGTGCAAAGTAGAGTTTCAAAATGATGTTCGCATTAAACCAAACGAACTCGAAATTTTTACCGCTAACGATCACACCATGACTTTCACTAACAATGGCGAGCTCATTGTTGATGGCCAAACATTGGCATTAGATGAGCAGCAGCGTCAAGCAATCAGCGACTACTCAGACAGCCTACGAGGCCAGCTACCTGAAGTTGCTAACATTGCACTTGAAGGTGTAAAAATTGCCGGCGTTGCAATTGAAGAAGTCGCCAATGCATTTAACATCCAAGGTCTAGACAGTATTAATGACCTAATGGCAGAGATTCAGGTTGAGGTAGAAAATACCTTTTATCAACAAGGTGCCTTTGTAATGGGCCAGCAAAGTTTCAATGACTTTGGCGAAAATTTTGAAAGCCATTTTGATGAACAAATTGAAAGTGCCGTTGAATCAGCAATGATGCAATCAATGGGCAGTATTTTGATGGCATTAGGGTCTGAGTTAATGGGTGCCGGCGGCGATATGCAAGCCTTTGAACAGCGTATGGAAAATATGGGTGCACAAATAGAAGAAAAGGTAGAACTGCAAGCAAACGCACTGGAAAAACGTGCTGATGCATTATGTGATAATTTTTCAACGATTGCAGCGCAAGAGCAGCAACTTGTTAAATTAGTACCAGAGCTAAAAAATTATCAATTATTTAGCTACAAACAAAACAACTAAACTCATATAACAATTTGATATCCCTTTAGCAGCACTCTTTTAAACGTGCTGCTTTTTTACTTTTTAGCTAAATGTATTAACTCACCAAGTTTAATAATTGCTTGCTCGACTCGTTCATTCCAAGGCAAGCCATAACTTAACCGTATACAGCTGCGATATTTATTCGTTGCCGAAAATATATAACCCGGTGTAATACTAATACCATTCTCTAGCGCGAGTTGAAATAGCTTAATACTGTCAAAGCTTGGCCCTAAATCAACCCAGACCACGCAGCCACCTTGCGGATCACTAATACGTGCCGTGGCAGGAAAAGCTTGCTGCAAACACCAAATCATCCGCTCTTTATTGGTACGCAGACGCTGCCTAAGTAATTTTAAGTTACGCTCATAATCACCACTGGCCACAAACTCATATAACGTCCATTGATTAATTAAAGATGTTGAGCAGCTTAGTGCTCGTTTATAACGCCTTGCGCGCGCTGCAAACTTTCCCGCAATTAACCAACCAACCCGATAACTCGGAGCCGCTGTTTTTGAAAACGAAGAACACGTTAACACGAGCCCCTTTTTTGAATACGCTTGTGCAGGTATGCCTCGCTCGGGAGTAAAATGCAAATCGCCGTACACATCATCTTCAATAAGCACTACATCTTGTGATTCTAATAGCTCAACTAATTGTTTACGCTTATGATCCGGCATAAAGCTGCCAACCGGATTGTTGATCGAAGTTGAAAACACACAGGCTTTAATATCGTGATCTTGCAAAGCTTGGTTCAGATCATCAAGCCAGATCCCATCATCAGGACATAGCGGGATCTCCAGTGCTTTAAGGCCTAAACTCTCGATCAATTCAATGATCCCAAAATAACAAGGTGACTCGATCGCAATCACATCTCCCGGCATTGTCGCACATTTTAACGCGATCGCTAGAGCCTCTTGTGCGCCATTGGTGATCACTAATTCATGGCTATCAACCCCAATACCAAAATCTAAATAACGATGGATCAACTGCTTTTTAAGCGGCGCAAAACCATCCATCGCCCCATAGTTTATTGCACGACTCCCTGCAATCGACATTACCCGACGCATGGTCCGGCTAAGCATTTTATCGGTTGGGGCTGCCGCAACAGGGTTTGCAATACCAAAAGGCACCACATTCGCTTGATGGATGGCATCGTATACTTGCTCAATTAACACCTGCATATTAACTGATACAGGCGCGCGGCTCAGCTTTACTCGTTTAGGCCGAGCAAGTTGTGTATTAACTGTTTTTAAAAAGTAACCAGACTTTTCCCGCGCTTCAACAAGACCTTGTGCCTCAAGAGACTGATAAGCCAATTTTACAGTCGGGATGCTCACATTGAGTTTTTCGGCCATTTTGCGTAATGAAGGAAGTTTCTCACCAGGGAGCAGTGTGCCCTGCTCACTTAAATCGCGAACAAGTTGCATGACTTGCTGGTATAAAAAATCATGATTAGTTTTACTGATCACTAACGACATTGCATTTGCCTTTCACTCAAAGCACCCCAAATCTGTATAGGTTGCATTTATAGTTTTCTGTGTATGTTAAGTATACAGAAGCGAACTAAAATGAACACTTCATCTTCACACTTGGACCAAGGCCATGAAAAGTATCGCGCTGTACACTCTCACCGTTTTGATTTGGGGCTCTACGTGGCTCGCTATTGAATTTCAATTAGGTGACATCGCCGTTGAAGTTTCGCTATTCTATCGCTTTAGCCTTGCAGCTATTTTGATGTGGATGTGGGTGGGCGTAAAAAAACTCCCCATGAATTACACCCGCCGAGACCATGGTTTTTTTGTTTTATTAGCGTTGTGTAATTTTGGACTTAATTATTTGGTTCTTTACTGGGCACAAAATTACTTAACGTCAGCCATGACATCCATTGCTTTTTCAATGCTGCTCATAATGAATATTATTAATACCCGCTTATTCTTTGGTAAACCTATCGCCAAACGTATTTACAGCGGCGCTATTTTAGGTGTTTTAGGCATCATTTGCTTGTTTTGGCCACAGTTACAGCAGTTCGACTTGAGTAACGGGGTGTTGGTCGGGTTACTACTTGCTCTCAGTGGTACCTTTGTGGCTTCATTAGGGAATATGGTCAGTGTTCGCAATTCTCACCAGCAAATAGGTGTTATGCAAGGTAATGCGTGGGGCATGCTATATAGCGCGATTGGGCTATTATTTTACGTCATTATTAGCGATGCTCAGTTTAGCTTGTCGGCACCTGCAAGCTATTGGTATTCATTAGTTTATTTATCTGTATTTGGCACTGTTATCGCATTTGCTTGTTATTTTGCATTACTAAGAAACATAGGCCCAGAACGCGCCAGTTATGTGATTGTATTATTTCCTTTAGTTGCCGTTGCACTGAGCACATTATTTGAAGGGTTTATCTGGCAAACGAATACGTTTATAGGCTTTAGTTTAGTGCTGGTAGGTAACGCCATTGTACTAACCCCAACAAAACGAATTAAAGCATTTTTTGCAGCGCGGTCATTGCATCAAAAAAGCTCCATCCCCGGTTAGAATACGTTTTAAACGTAACTAACCCCAAAGCGCCTACTTGTTAGGCGCTTTTTTTATTTTTAACTGCATACTTTTTTTATCTCTAACTGTATAGAGGTACACGTTGGCACACAAAAACGTAGGGCTCGTGGATGCACTTGAATAGAAGCAGGTGTTACACCAATCAACTCGCCATCGGCTTCAATAGGTAAATTAGGTGTATTAATGGTTGCAACCGTCACGCGTTGATACTCAAGTCCTGTCATTGTATGGTGATTGCGTAGTAATAAACGCATAAAACTATATAGGTTGCCCAACAACCCACGCGCAGGCATGGCATAGCATTCCAAGTAACCACTGTTCAATCGTGCCTTAGGTGCAATAGCCAAGCCGCCACCAAAATAACGATGGTTCGCAAATACAGTGATTAGATTTTTATACGCATACTCACGCCCTGAAAAATCACTGGTGATATGCGTACCTTTATAACCTAATAGATATTTAAATCCTGCCAAGCTATAACCAAGCGAGGACCGAGCAGGTTTTGTCTGCAATGCTTTGACAACATGAGCGTCAAAACCAACCCCTGCAATATTGACAAAATAACGGTCATTTATTTGCCCAACATCTATTTTGACATCACCTTGACTAAAAACCGCCGTGCGCCACTCTTTATCAGAGCAGCCAAAGCCTCGTGAAAAATCATTCCCTGTACCTAATGGCAATAACGCCAACGAACACGAAAGTCCCACAAGTGCATTAACAGCTAAATTGAGTGTACCATCCCCTCCAACCACCACTGCACGTTGATAATATTCCGCGCGTTGAGTTATTTTTTTGCAATCTGGATGAAAATTTCCCGTGGTATATATTATTTCAGTACTTATTTGTCGTTGATTGCACTCATGGAGTAACCAATCACATACTTTTTTATGATTTTTATTTGTACTTGGTTTAATAATTATCAACATCGTAATATCAATCTACCCACCCATTCAAAAAAACACATTAACAAAAGATAAATTAATCTGAATAATTAGTCACTTTTTTTATTTCACAATGCATAAAAAATAAAAAATAAAATTAAAACCCTTTAAATACAGACCAAAAACAACAACCAACCTTCATAACCATGCAGTTACCACAGATCATAAAATCTGAACTGCACGTTAAAAAAATATATTCAGATTAGTTATTTCTATCCGACCACCCTAATTTTTATCGTTTTATTTTTGTGCAATTAAGCGTCAGAATAGCCCTGTTGTCAAAACAGACATAACCCGGAGCAAAGTAATGAACCCAGTAAATACATTAAATGAAAATGCAGCAACGCATGTTGCCGTAAAACCAACCAATCGCAAAGCAAAAATGCTCGCTAAACTTAACCGTTATGGTAAAAAGCTAGCACTTGGCGGCGCAGTTCAATATAAGTAACCACCCAACCATGGTTACTTTAGCGGTGCAGCAAACACCCAACCACTAAATGAAAACACTTATTTAGCTCCCTCGTTTGCTGCAACCCCTTCTTAAAACACCTCAAAAACACTTAATTTCAAAAAAAAACCACTTTTTAGAACAAAAAACCAGCAAACGATCTTTTTCCTATTTACACAGCCCACACACCTAAGTATTATCTTGCGTCAACGGAGAGATGGCAGAGTGGTCGAATGCACCGGTCTTGAAAACCGGCAGGGGTTTATAGCCCCTCTAGGGTTCAAATCCCTATCTCTCCACCATTATTACTTTTTGGTGGTTCACTCGACTATCAAAATGAAAAGTTTATGCGCTGGAGAGGTGGCCGAGTGGCCGAAGGCGCTCCCCTGCTAAGGGAGTATAGGGTTTGTAGCTCTATCGAGGGTTCGAATCCCTCCTTCTCCGCCATTTAATAACGAAAAAAGCCCCGCAATTTATTGTGGGGCTTTTTTTGTTGTTAAAAATGGCTGAAGGCGGGTGAGAACCCTCGACCAGGGTTCGACAAAATGTCAGGAACATTTTGGGCCGCTGCAAGCGCCTCCCGCGATTGATTACATGGACGTAAGCAAGCCCATCCCCACGTTTGACTACGATTCTAAATTTAAAAGAATACAGTTCTTTAATATATTCTATAATTCAAGTTCGCAATTAAGTTTTAAGTTATAATTGGTACATAAATAGGTTATTAGGTGATTTTTTTGGCATACAATAAACCATGGACAGACTTTGATGATCAATTACGCAAATTAAAAGATCGAGGGTTAATAATTACTGATGAAGTCAAAGCGTTAGAGTACCTGCAACGCATAGGCTACTACCGATTATCAGGTTATCTATATGCAGTTAGAAAACAAGGGGGTCTAGTTTGTAAGCTAGATAAAAATTTAAAACCTATTAGAAAAAAGAAAGAGAGTAAACATTTATATGATGAATACTGCCAAGGTGTAACTTTCGCAAACATTATTGATCTTTATGTATTCGATAAAAAATTACGTCAGCTATGCCTTGACGCCCTTGAAAGAATAGAAATTGCACTTAGAGTTGATGTAGTTCATGCCCTAGCTAAAGAAGGCCCTTTAGCATACACCAATCCAATAAATTTCAATTCTGATTTTGGAATAAAATGCTCACAAAATAATGGCTTAACCAAACACCATACTTGGATTTCATCCGTTGCTAAAAACTGCACTAGGAGTAAGCAAAAATTTATAGAGCATATAAAAAATGAATACGGCTACCCATTGCCATTATGGGCAGCCGCAGAAACATGGGATTTTGGATGCCTAGCAATCGCTTACAACGGACTTCCGTATAAAGATGCAAATGCTATTGCCGAAAAATTTGGAATAAAAAAAGAGAAAAATAACGCTTCCGGACAGATTTTTTCATCATATATAAATGGGTTACGTTATTTACGAAATGTATGTGCTCATCATTCTAGATTGTGGAATTTAAATATAACAGAACAACCAAGTAACACAGGTAACCATTATTCTTGGCTAGAATTTGCAAGAAAAAATCCCCACTTTCAAGCTAGGCCATTCTTCCTTTTGTGTATAGTAAATGAATTACTAAAAGTCATAAATCCAAATTCTAAGTGGGGAGATAGGCTGAAAGAACATATTAGTACTTTCCCAAATATTCAAAGTGCCAACATTAGTGTATATGGTATGGGTGTCCAGGATAAATGGCTAGAATGGGATATTTGGAAATAAAAACCCCTCTTCAAAAAGAATTAACTTTAAGAGAGGGGCCGTGATAGGGAAATTTTAGTCAATATTGACCAAAACGTCAACAGCCCACTGTAATTCTCTTTGCGAAAGCATGAACTCCGATAAAAACTCATGAATATAAACTAAAACACAAACCACACCGAGTTATCGAAGCTCTTTCACCTTGTATTTTGTAACACTCAACTTGGTCTACAGACATATCTCGAACTTTACTTGCAACCACCCAAACTAAACCCATCGGCATCTAAATGCGCCGGAAAACTTTGCTTAAAGAGCTCAAGCGGCTGTTTGTCCAAAGTGATAATAACAACATCAGCTTTGTTATCAGTAGCGGCTGCTAGCATATCACCTTTGAAATCATACACTGCAGTGCCGCCATTATGCGCAACGCCATTGCCATCTTCCCCCACACGGTTCACACCAACCACATAGCACTGGTTTTCCATCGCACGCGCCATTAATAGGGTATCCCATACATTACGCCTTGCTGCGGGCCAATTGGCGACATTTATCATCACATCGTAATCGTTACGATTACGTTGAAAAACCGGGAAGCGTAGGTCATAACACACTTGCGGTAAAACCCTAAAACCATTAATGGTGAATATTTGCCGCTGCTGCCCAGCTTTTACAAAATCACCTTCTTTACCCAAACAAAATAGGTGGCGTTTGTCGTAAAACTTAACCTCACCACTGGGCCACACCCAGTAAAAACGATTGGCTTTTTTGTCACCTTGCTCTACTAATACTGAGCCTGCAACCACTGCATTGGCCGATTTAGCTGTCGCGATTAACCAAGCAAGTACTTGACCGTTTTCCGGTTCAGCGCAATCGAGGCTTATCGCAAAGCCGGTGGCGAACGTTTCGGGTAATAAAATAAGATCAACCGCTTTATCTATATTAGCTATTTTATTGCCAAAATTTTCCAAGTTAGCAGCTTTATCTAACCAGTTAAGCGAGGTTTGCACCAAAGCGAGCGTTAAAGTTGACATAAAATCTCCGCAGCTTGCAGCAAAGTTTCATCGCTTTTAGCAAAGCACAAACGAATTACTTTATCGTGACTTGGTTGTTGATAAAACACACTCAATGGGATAGCAGCAACGCTCGCCTGTTCAACTAGCCATTGGCAAAACTCAACATCATTTAACTCAGACACATCACTGTAATCGAGTAGCAAAAAGTAAGTGCCTTCGCTGGGCAAAATAGTAAAGCGGCTACCTTTAAGAGCATTACTGAGCACATCGCGTTTTTGTTGATAAAACTCACTAAGCTCATCCACATGCTCTCCTTGTTGCTCTAACATATCGGCTAATGCATGTTGTGCAGGCGTAAAACTTGAAAAGGTCACATATTGATGGATTTTACGAAACTCCACAGCCAAGCTTGCTGGTGCGATGCAATATCCCATTTTCCAACCCGTACTGTGAAATGTTTTACCGAAACTTGAAATAACAAAGCTTTTTGCAAATAGCGCATCATCACGCAGTACACTTAAGTGAGGCTGCCCATCAAAGGTAATGTGCTCGTATACTTCATCGCTGATGACATATAAATCATGCGCTGAAACTATCGCTTTAAGGGCATTTATATCTTGCTGCTTTAATGTTTTCCCACTGGGATTATGTGGGGTATTTATAATTATTGCGCGGGTGTTTTTATTTACGGCACTGGCAACAGCTTGCCAATCAATCACATAATCTGGCGCATGTAGCGCAATATTAACCGACTTACCGCCTGCCAGCTCTATTGCCGGTTGATAAGAGTCATAAGCGGGGTCAAATATAATGACCTCATCGCCGCGACGTACAATAGCTTGAATTGCAACAAATAATGCCTCTGTAGCGCCTGATGTAACGGTTACCTGCTGATCGGCATTAATTTCTGCACCGTATTTTCGCTGTGCTAATTCAGCTATTTGTTGCTGTAGTCGCGGCACACCACTTGAAGGCGAATATTGATTCATTCCTTCTAATACATAATGGTTCAGCTGTTTTTTTAGCAGCTCTGGCGCGTCAAATTCAGGGAAACCCTGCGATAAATTAATTGCTTCATATTGATTTGCTAAAGTGGTCATTTGACTAAAAATACTGGTGCCTAAATTTGGCAATTTACTTTCAAACACTGGTTACCCTTAATGATGGTTTTGCGCCCAAAGCGATGCTATCATTGCTTATAAAAGAAGTATAGCCGTCTAAATCGTTTTAGTAGCTCGAGGATTATATGCATAACAATACCGCTATTTCAGAACTTATAGAAGCAGGAAAATGGATCAGTCAACGTGGTTGGGTTCCTGCAACAGGTGGCAACTTTTCAGCTCGTACAACCACCGGATTTGTTGTAACTGCCAGCGGCTTTGATAAAGGTCAGCTCGGTACTCATACCTTTATTCAGTTAGACCATAATGGTGATCGCAGCGCGGGTTCAGCCAAACCTTCTGCCGAAACAGAGCTGCATTTATGCATGTACAAACTCATTCCTTCAGCTAACTTTGTATTGCATACCCACTCTGTTGCAGCCACGGTACTATCGCGGGTAGTTAAAGGCCACAGCCTTGATTTACAAGGCTACGAAATGCAAAAGTCAATTGCAGGCAATACGTCACATTTAGACACACTTAGTATTCCTATTTTTGATAACGACCAAGATATTGATCGCCTAAGCTTATTAGTAAGTGACCATCACTTACATACGCCGATTGAGTATGCAGTGCTTATTCGCGGCCATGGTCTATATGTTGTAGGGCGTGATATTCGTGAAGTACGTCGCCACTTAGAAGGCTTAGAGTTTTTATTTAGTTGTGAGCTTGAGCGTTTAAAATTAGAAGGTATTTCAGCAGAGGCAAAAGTATGATCAAGGCATTATTAACTGATATTGAAGGCACAATTACCCGAATTTCATTTGTTAAAGAAGTGCTGTTTCCTTATGCCGCTGCGCGGTTACCCGAATTTGTAAAAGCAAACCAGCAACAAGACGCCGTAGCTGAACAATTAAATGCCGTAAAAGAATTTATCGAGCAGCCAGATGCCCCTATAGATACGGTTATTAGCACCTTGCTCAAATGGGTTGCCGACGATAAAAAAATTACCCCACTTAAGCAACTGCAAGGTTTGATTTGGCAGGCGGGTTACGAAAATGGTGATTTTACTGGTCACTTATATCCTGATGCCTACCAGTTTTTACAACAGCAAAAACTCGCAGGTCAGCAGCTTTATGTGTATTCGTCAGGTTCAGTAAAAGCACAACATTTGATTTTTCAATACTCCGATTTTGGTGACATCCGCCCACTATTTACTGATTACTTTGATACCAAGGTTGGTGCAAAACAAGAGCAATCATCGTATGAAAACATTATTACGCAACTGCCATTTGACGCAAATGAAGTGTTATTTTTGAGCGATGTGGTTAGCGAGCTTGATGCAGCTAAAGCCGCAGGCCTAAATACGTTGCACTTAATCCGTGATGGTCAAGCCTGCTCGGTTGAACATAATTACATTAACGATTTTAGCCAGTTTACAGCGGAGTATTTAGCATGAGCCAATTAACTATTTTTGCTGACTGTAATGGCGAAAATGCGCTTTTTACAAGTCATGACAACAACGAGATAGCCGCAGAGTTAAATAAGGTCGGTGTACGTTTTGAGCAGTGGCAAGCAAGTGCAGTGATCACCGCCACTACTAATAATGAGGAGATCATTGCATCTTATAACACCGATATCGAGCGCCTAAAGCAACAAGGGGGCTATCAAACTGTTGATGTAATTTCATTGGCTAAAGGTAACCCCTCAGCGGCGGATTTACGCGCTAAGTTTTTATTTGAGCACACCCATAGTGAAGATGAAGTACGCTTTTTTGTGAAAGGCCAAGGGTTGTTTTGCCTACACATTAACGACAAAGTTTACCAAGTGCTGTGCCAACAGGGTGACTTGATTTCAGTCCCTGAACTCACGCCGCATTGGTTTGATATGGGCAGCGATCCTGAGTTTACCGCGATTCGTTTGTTCAATAACACTGAGGGCTGGGTTGCACAAAGCACAGAATCAGAGATTGCCAAGCAATTTCCGTTATTAGATTAACGACCTGTTATTTAAAACCAAAAGGCTAAAAATGGAAAAGCTATTCTCATACGGTACGCTGCAATTAGAGCAAGTACAGCTTGATACCTTTGGCCGTTTGCTTGAAGGCCAAGCCGATACACTACAAGGTTACGTAATAGGTGAAGTTGAGATCTCCGATGCCGCCGTGCTGAAAAGCAGCGGCCAACGGTTTCATCCTGCATTAATTAAAACAGGACTGGCGACAGATACAGTAACCGGCACCATTTTTACTATCACCGCAGAAGAACTCGCCAACGCAGACAACTACGAAGTTAATGATTACGTACGAGTTGAAGAGATATTTAGCAGCGGTATTAATGCGTGGGTGTATGTAGCTAAAAGCCTAATATAGCTTACATTAGTTTACAAACACCCAACAAAAATACCCTAAAGACAAACAACTTCTGTTATTATTCTTTGTGATAAAAGCAATATATAATTAAAGGATTAGATATGGGGCTGGCGCGTTTTCTCACTCAAGGAAACTTAATATTAGTTGGCGAGTGGCAACTAAATATTGATCAGCAAAGTATTAGTGACGGTGATAACGTTAGGGAATTAGAACCCCTACTGTTCAAACTATTATGCTATTTTATTGAACATAATGAACGAATAATTCCTCGCCAAGAACTTGCTGAAAATATTTGGCAACAAAGTCATGTAGATGATAATGCTATTAACCGCGCCATCTCTGAGTTAAGAAAAGCCCTCAAGTCAGCAAAACAGCCCGGCCAGAGTATCAAAACTCATTACCGAGCTGGCTACAGTTTATTTATTTCAGTGAACTCAAGCGCAATTAGCGCTGAACCAGAACTTGCGGTAACCAAACCTATTATAACCCCTTTAGTTCCACCAACACTGCAACCGACGAGAACACCGATAAAAGTATATTGGCCTTGGACTATGGTCTTGCTGCTCTTAGTGATTTGCCTTTTTTGGTTTTATCAAGAGCAACCATCTGCCAGCAATGAAACACAAAGCTCCATGCCTTTTCTTACTTTAGAAGCTGAAACTATTTCTTGGCATAAGGGAAGTTACTATAACTTATTGCTTCCCCCTGATAAAAGTAAGCTGGCTTATATGGTTACCACTGCCAAACCAAGCGTAACAAGCGAAACAAGCAACATGTATGTGATGGACTTGGGCAGTAAAAAAGAATATTTGATTGATGCTGGCAAAGTTTATATTCAAGGTTGGTCAAGTGATGGTGAACGATTATTTTACATCAAGTGTAAGAAAAATAATAAATACCAGTGCCAGCAATGGCAAGCCAGTAATTTTATTTCTAAAGAGATAAAAAAGATGCCCCTACCGT
The DNA here is from genome assembly GCF_001653135.1 of Pseudoalteromonas neustonica. Taxonomy (GTDB): domain Bacteria; phylum Pseudomonadota; class Gammaproteobacteria; order Enterobacterales; family Alteromonadaceae; genus Pseudoalteromonas; species Pseudoalteromonas neustonica. The sequence goes on along the minus strand of NZ_BDDS01000005.1, from coordinate 180,752 downwards.
ATAGCATTACAGGGGGTGAAGAACTAACTCAGTACACGGAAATTGGCGATACAGCAATATTTCGTAGAAATAACTATCGTGGACTTACCCACCTCAATGCACTCTATGCCTATGATAAAAAAACAGGTGAGGAGCTGCGTATTACTACACCCAATATAACAGGTACTGGTGACTACTTATTAACATCGCTCTCAAATCCCGATAGAATTATCTTTGAGCGCCATAACGTTAGCCAATCTGAGATTTACATGGCTAACCTTGATGGGAGTTCGTTGAAGTTATTAACGACGTACACCCACAGAGCATGGGCGGCTACCTATGACAAAGATGACAACACTCTAATTTGGTACAACCGCTTTAATTCGACAATTGAGTCATTTTCGCTCGATACTATGCAGCTAGGGCAAGTGATTGAAGCCCCTGTAAAAGCGGCAAATTACGCATACCCACTTGATAAGCAAACCATATTAATCAGTACCGACTTACACGATTTAGATGTCAATATCTTTGATTTTAAAACGGCAAGCATGGAGCATATTGCCACAGCAAATAAACATGAGCGCGATGGCGTAGCACTGAAAAATGGTGATATCTACTTTGCCGATGCTTATTACCACGATAAACGCGAACATTGGTTAAAAACGAGCAACCAATTTATCAACATTACTGATCAGTTAGGCACTGATAATATAATTATAGCTGCTGATGCTAATAGCTCGCATTTATTGAGCTACAACAAAAGTAGTTATCAACTCTCCATTTTGAATGCCACTGATTACCATGTGATAAAACAATGGACGATGCCTGGCCATATTCACAGTGCTGTAATGCGTAACAATAAAGTGGCTATAATCTATACGGATGCCACTAATCAAAACAACCAAATAATGCTGTTAAATACTGATAATGAAAACACTGTAATGAGTGACATCGACACTCCACTTGCGCTTGCTTGGCTTGATGACGATCAGTTAATTGTGCATACAAAAAACACGCAATTTTTAATACTTGATAGCCAAACCAATACTTATAAAGAATTTGCAACACCAGATAAACTAACGACAATCAAACCCTCTATAGTGGCTATAGCAAGCAATGATAAAACATTATTTGTGGCAACCGATTTAGAAATATACAGTACGACTTTAGATACAATGCAAGATGTTAAAAGTTTAGTAAAAATGAAGCCAACAAACTATGTAATGAAGCTAAATGCCCAGAATGATAAGTTAGCTATTTCACTTGTATCTACCTACAACCCAAATAGTATTGAACTTTACACAGAGCATAAACCAAATGACTAAAAGCCCCTCAAAGCGCCTCGCTTAATATCAGCTTGGCTATACACTCCAGTATCCAGTACCCAGCCCGTGATAAGCTTTGCGGGCGTTACGTCAAATGCTGGATTGTAAACTTTTGCGTTAGTCGGTGCCCAAAGCGCCTCGCCAAAACTGCCGCTGACACCGCGTACCTCTGCTCCATTACGCTGCTCTATTTCTATCTCTTTGCCGCACGCCGTGTTTATATCTAATGTGGTTAGCGGCGCAACAACATAAAATTCAATATCATGAAAGTGCGCAAGCACAGCTAAATTGTAAGTACCTACTTTATTTGCAAAATCGCCATTGGCGGCGATACGGTCTGCACCCACAAAAATTTTATCCACTTTGCCCGCGGCCATTAAACTTGCAGCCATGTTGTCGCAAATTAAAGTATAAGGGATTTGCCAGCGCTCTAATTCAAATGCAGTCAACCGCCCACCTTGTAACAATGGCCTAGTTTCGTCTACCCACACATGAATGTCACCATGGCGCTGCTGCGCTTTATAAATCACCCCAAGCGCAGTGCCTATGCCTGCAGTAGCTAACGCTCCCGTATTACAATGAGTCAGAATATTATCGCCACTGTTAACGAGTTTTGCTCCGTGAGTTGCCATTTTCTCGCACAGAGCAATGTCTTCGTTGAACAGCTTTACTGCTGTGTTTATAACTTCAGCTACATAATCTTGCTGCTGTAATGCCACCCTTAGTTTCGCCATGCAATGCATTAAATTAACAGCGGTGGGACGCGTAGCTTCAAGGTCATCAATGGCTTGCGCTAAAACAGCTTTGGTTGTGTCTTGTTCAGCCAAATAAGCAATTAATAAACTAGCACCTAAACCAATCAATGGAGCACCACGAATTTTTAAACTCAAAATTAGCTCTCTCATGGTTTTTACATCACGGCATTCATGCCACACCTGTTGATGGGGCAATAAATACTGATCCAATACCATTAAGGTATTATTTTGGAATTTTAAGCTGCTAGCGATTAAATCTTGCATATGAGTTGGACCTACCAATATAAAATCTGCTGCTATTTTACATCAGTTTTAAAAACCCACAAGGCGGAAGTGTAGACTTCCAAACGGTTAAAGGTATAGAATGCTATTGTTCCTGAATTAATAAGAGAAGCCCGATGGCCAAATACTTTGCGTTTAATGCCCAGCATGCGATTGATTATATTAAAAATCTTGTAAAAGAAGAGGGATATGATTTTTTTCAGCCAGATCAAACTTTAACTGCGTATGAGTTTGGTGATGGTAATTTAAACTTAGTATTTAGAATCAGTGATGAGCAAAATAACAGCGTTATATTAAAACAAGCACTGCCTTATGCTCGCTGCGTAGGAGAATCATGGCCATTAACACTTGATAGAGCACGAATTGAAGCTGAAGTGTTAGTTAATCATGGCGCTATTTGCCCTGAACACACAGCCAATGTATTGCATTATAACCCCGTATCAGCGTTAACTATTTTAGAAGATCTGGGTCATTTACAAATTTTACGCACCGCACAAATTAACGCAGAACACTTTCCATTGCTTGGCCAGCATGTAGCCCGCTATTTAAGTTATACGGGATTTTATAATTCAGATTTTTACTTAGCCGCTCAGGATAAAAAAGCGAAAGTCACTCAGTTTACCAACCCTGAACTTTGCCAAATTACTGAAGACTTATTTTTTAACGATATTCTGCGTGAGCATGAGCGAAATAACTACCCTGCACAATTACAAAGCACGGTGAGTAAATTACAAAGTAACGCTGCGCTACATTTAGCAATCGCAAAACTCAAAGCGCAATTTTTATCATGCCCGCAAACTCTGCTCCACGGTGATATGCATAGCGGCAGCATTTTTGCAGATCAAAGCACCACTAAGATAATCGATCCTGAGTTTGGTTTTTTTGGCCCTATAGGCTTTGATATCGGCTCATTTATCGGCAACTTATTATTAAATTACTGCGCTCAAAACGCCCGCATTAGTGAGTTTGTTATTCGCCGCAACTATCACAGCCACTTACTGACTTGCCTGCAAGAAAGCTATAGCTTATTTGAACAACAGTGGCTTGCGCTAATTGTAAAGCAAAGTACTGATTTGAATTTGCAAGCAAATGGCTACGCTGAACACTTTATGCAACAAGTTTTGCAAGATGCTATTGGCTACTGTGGTGTTGAGCTTATTCGCCGTACGATTGGCTTGGCTCATGTTGCCGATATTGATGGTATTGAAGATGAACAAGCCCGCTTAGATGTACAGCGTCACACCTTAGCGCTGGGCGAGCAGTTAGTACTCAACGCCCATACCTGCAATAACAAAGAGGAATTTTTCTCTTTATTAATAAGCCAACTAAATTAAGTGTATAAATATAGCAAAAGGCACTTTATTAAGTGCCTTTTTATCAACCTACTTTGGGCGGGCCCTATTACCTAGCCCCTTTAAATTACTGATAATTTTCATACATTTTATCTAGTGGTTCTGATAAGCCATTTTCCTGCACAACCCGAACATGTTCACGGCTGAGTTCTCGAGCACTAAATACACCACATGAGTGCGCAATTAACCCCGCCCCATAATGAATATACTTGTTGTAATTAGCGACACGCTGCGCCTTGTCAGCTACATCAAGGCCGCGCTGCAAGCGTTCATCGTGTGTTGTTATACCTGTTGGGCAAGTGTCCTTATTGCACTGCAATGCTTGAATACAGCCCAGGGCAAACATATGACCACGTGCAGAAACAACAAAATCTGCGCCAAGCGCCAGTGCCCAAGCCACTTTTGACGGCACAATTAATTTACCCGATGCAATCACCTTAACCCGCTCTCGTAAGCCATGTTTTTCAAGCATGCTAACGACTAAAGGTAGACTCTCTTTTAAGGGTAATCCAACCGAGTCCATTAAAGGTTGAGGTGCCGCGCCGGTGCCACCATCAGCACTATCGATAGTAATAAAATCGGGCGCTGATTCGATACCGCGATGGTTTATTTCTGCAAACAAGGTTTCTAGCCATGCATAAGCGCCTATAACGGCTTTAAAACCGGTAGGCTTACCTGTTGTTTCACGGACTTTTGCAATCATATCAAGTAAGTCTGACGGATTTTTAACCTCTGGATGACCATTTGGGCTGATTGAATCTTGCCCCTGTGGAATGCCCCGAATAGCTGCAATTTCAGCATTAACTTTTTTACCGGGTAGCATGCCTCCTTTGCCCGGTTTTGCTCCTTGGCTCATTTTTATTTCAAACATCTTAACTTGCTCATAAGCCGCAATCTCTTGAAGCTTTTTAATGCTCAAATTGCCTTGCCCATCACGCACACCATACTTAGCCGTGCCTATTTGGAAAACTATATCTGCGCCCCCCTCTAAATGATAAGGGCTTAAACCGCCTTCGCCTGTATTCATCCAGCATCCTGCAAGCTTTGCACCTTTTGATAAAGCACGCACTGCAGGTTTAGATAAGGCACCAAAACTCATACCTGAGATATTAAATAAGGAGTTTGTTGCATAAGGTACAGTACAATAAGGCCCAATTATTACAGCGCTTGGCTCGAGGGCTTCTTCGTCTAAGGTAGGAAACGCACAGTTCATAAACATAACTGTACCAGTGACTTCTAAACTCTGTGTTGAACCAAACGCTGATGTACGGTCAACATTCTTAGCCGCTTTGTACACCCAACTGCGATCAGCACGGTTGAAAGGCATTTCCTCACGATCCATGGCAAAGAAATACTGACGAAAAAACTCGCCTTGGCGCTCAAAAAAATATCGAAACCGGCCAATCACCGGGTAGTTACGCCTAATAGCTTGTTTTGATTGAGTTACATCTGCAATATAAAAATAAATAACCACTAATACAAACAAACCCAATGCCACAATAAATAAACTGGCAAACACATCTATACTAAAAATTATAAAATCACTCATCCAACGCCCCTTGCTGGTTATTTTATTCCAGCAAAGAGCATATAAGCAGATCAAATTTCAAGCAAAGAGTTTTATACCCTAGGACTTCAAATTGTTGGGCCTACACTGAATAACGGTTAGCTTTTCTGTTTAGCTAATTCAGCTTGAATATACAAACGAATTTGTTCCTCAAGAACTGACAGAGGGACTGAACCATGGCGAAGTATTTGATGATGGAATTCACGAATATCAAAGTTCTGCCCTAGTGCTTGCTCTGTTTCTTGGCGTAAACGCTTAATGGTTAACTCACCGATTTTGTAAGATAACGCTTGCGCTGGCCATGATATATAACGGTCAGTTTCTGTTTTAACGTTATGTAACGACAGGGCCGTATTTTCACTCATAAAGTTCATTGCACGCTCACGGCTCCAGCCATACATATGCATACCCGTATCAACAACTAAACGTGCAGCACGCCACATTTCATACGTTAAACGGCCAAAGTTACTATATGGGTCTTGATAAAAACCAGCCTCAAGTCCTAAATATTCAGAGTATAAACCCCAGCCTTCACCAAATGCTGACAAGTAAGCGTCGCGGCGATAACTTGGTAAATACTCTAACTCTGCGTTGAGCGATATTTGTAAGTGATGGCCTGGCACTGCTTCGTGCAAAGTTAACGCCTCTAATACATACAAAGGACGTTTATCCAGCGCATAGGTGTTTACCCAATAAAAACCGGCTTGATCGTCACGGCTTGAACCAGAATAACGTCCGGTTGTATATTTTGGCGCAATACTCGCAGGTACTGGGGCTACACCGTAAGGCATACGCGGTAAGGTATGAAATAGTTTAGGTAATTGTGCATCCATTTTTTTAGCGATAAACGATGCTTCTTTTAATAACTCTTCAGGAGTTGTTGCGTAAAATTGTGGATCCGTACGTAAAAAGTGCACAAATTCGGCAAACGTGCCTTCAAAACCAACTTGCTTAATCACCTCATCCATTTCACCACGAATACGCGCAACTTCTTTTAAGCCAAGCTCATGGATTTCTTTTGGCGTCATATCTGTAGTGGTGTAATACTTGGCGCGATTAGCATAAAACGCCTCACCATTTGGTGTAGTTGAAATGCCTATTTCGCTACGCGCACCCGGTTGATACTCTTCATTAAAAAACGTTAAATACCCCTTGTAAGCGACAATCACCTGATCTTTAATTATTTTTTTGGCTTGTCGTTGTAAAACTGAAAACTCATTATCACTTAATCCGGCAGTGTTAGTTAAAAATGGCTTATAAAATTCCGATTGCGTTACATCGTCAACAATGTAGGCGTTAATTGAGTCTTGATACCCGATTAAGACGGCTTTCGGTTGTGTTAAACCAGCTTGCAAGCCTTTACGCATCCAGCCAATATTTTGCTCAAAAAAGCGGGGAACTTGCTGCAAACGTTTAAGGTAAAGCTGGTAGTCAGCAGCTGTCTTATAATCTGAGCGCGATACCATAAACGACAAACTCGAATGAAAACCATATTCAGATGTCAGTGGCATGTAGTGTGCATTAAACACATATTCATCGACACTGTTTTGCACTTGAGCGCGGATTATAGTGAGGTTTATTCGATTTTCTTCATTGAGTTTATCTTTATCTATCGCGTCTAATTGCGCTAATAGCTGAATATTTCCTTGGTATTTTTTTTCAAGAAACTCAGCTGATAAATTACTTAATAAGTAGCCATCTACTCCTGCGGGGTTACTGTACGGGCTAATACTTTTACGATAGTCAACAATCGCTTCAGCGGCATCCGTAAATTGTTGGTCGCTGTTTATATCGGTCATTTGACACGCACTCAACGAACACACAAGAGCTAGGCTCAATAATGAGTGATGGAAAATATTTGAGCGTGGTTTTTTCATAGTTTTAGAGCTCTGTGGCATTAATGGTAAGGCTAAGCTAACCCAGTAAGACTAAAACAATCAAAAAAATGCGACTAAGAGACTTTAAAATAAGGCTAAATTAACAGCAATTATTGCCTAGTACTTAATCAGTATTTTTTTACATTAGTGCTATTGTTGAGAAAATCAGCGATTGGAAAGCAAAAATGCAACTTTTGCTTCTAAATTGTGTTTTTTAGCTTTTAAATTCACTCGATACAGATTAATGTATTGAGGAAATAAATGCTAGGATAGCCCAGATGTCTCATGGATTGAGTTATTTAATTTAGCTGTTACGCGTATTTAGTTGGTATAAACAATGATGTTCCATGATTCCATGGCTATTGCTCAAGAAAAAATGACCAAGGTATGTATCTTTTTAGAACATCATAGTTTACCGCCGTCACCTCTAAATTATCAGGTAGTTTACACTTTCGTTAGCCAAGTCAATTCCGACCTAAGCACAACGATTGATCGCGCAATTGCCCAAGGGCAAATAATTGATTCTGTTTATATCGAACAACTTTATTTTGACTACATCGATCAGGCTCACAAAGCTGAAACCTCCATGGTTCGCAATGTCGATGGTGTTATTAATTCATTGTCGCGCTCAGCACACTCCACTGAAAAAGAAATAATTCGTTTTGCCAGCCAAGTGAGTGACTGCGTTCATTCACTTGATGAAAATAACGTTAAGCAAAGCCGCTTAGCATTAGAGACGCTAAGCAAACAGACTGCCCATTTACTCACACAGCATAAGCAATTTAAGCGAGAGCTTATCAAAGCTAAACGATTACAAGAAAGAACCCAGCAACAACTCCTACAATTACGTAAACAACACATCACTGATCACCAAACTGGTCTGTATAAGCGCCACTACTTAAACCAGCAAACACAATTATGGTTAGGTAAAAACAAATCAGTATGTGCAATCGCCATTCAAATTGATAATTTAGATCACTTTATTGATAACTACGGCGATATGATTGGTGAAGTTATTTTAAATAAAGTTGCTAAACAAATTCAAAAGTACGTATTTGAAAGCGGTTTACCCGGACGTACAGGTAAAGATGCATTTACCATTTTACTTGCTGATATTGACCCAGAAACAGCCAATGTTATAGCTGAAAAAGTCCGCAATGGAGTCGAGAAGTTACGCTTTGTAAGCTCAAAAAATGGTATTAAACTTCCACCAATTAGTTTATCCCTTGGTATTGCTAAGCATCACGACGAGAAAGATTTTAATAAATTAGCGCGCAAAGCATCGAATGCTGCATATAAAGCAAAATCTCTTGGTCAAAGCAGCTTTATCGCTGGTCAATAAACCATATAAAGTTGTTACCTGCGAACAATTTAACCATATTCAAATTGCACCTCACGGTCACAATCAAGTACACTAGTCTTTATTGCCACGATAGAGATTAATCATGAACGAGAATCCAGAAAAGACCGCGCATTTTGGCTATAAAACTGTTGCCGAAACCGAAAAAGCTTCCATGGTCGCCGATGTATTTCACTCCGTTGCGACTAAATATGACGTAATGAATGATCTTATGTCTTTTGGTATTCATCGTTTATGGAAACGCCAAACTATTGCCAGCTCTGGTGTACGTAAAGGTCATTATGTACTTGATTTAGCCGGCGGCACGGGTGATTTAACAGCTAAATTTAGCCAACTCGTTGGTGATACAGGCCAAGTGGTATTAGGTGACATTAACTCATCGATGCTCAAAGTAGGCCGTGAAAAACTGCACAACTTAGGTCTTGTAGGAAATATCGACTACGTGCAAATGAATGCCGAAGCACTGCCTTTCCCTGATAATAGCTTTGATTTAATTACTATCGCATTTGGTTTGCGTAATGTGACCGATCAAAATAAAGCGCTGCGCTCAATGTACCGCATTTTAAAGCCAGGTGGTCGGTTGTTGGTATTAGAGTTTTCTAAACCAGAACATGAGTTGCTCAATAAAGCCTATGATTTTTACTCATTCAACCTGCTACCAAAAATGGGTGAATTGGTTGCTAACGACGGCGAATCATACAAATATTTGGCTGAATCAATTCGCATGCATCCAGATCAAGAAACACTCAAAACCATGATGAATGATGCTGGCTTTGAACAAACAACGTATCAAAATCTAACTGGTGGCATTGTCGCGTTACATCGTGGTTTTAAATATTAAGCGCTAGCTTGGACACTGAAAAAGGTAAAGGTGCTGTTATGTTAACGAATTTTCTAGTCGCTGTAGTTGAGCGTATTTTAAATACAGCGCTAGTGCTTGATAGTACTTTAATAGCCAAGCTAAAACCTGTCACTCAACAGCGTTTATTAATTGATATACGTGACTGGCAACAACAATTTGTAGTGGTGTTCACCGGCCAAAATTTACATTTATACAATACCAAAGAAACACTGTATGACTGCATGATCAGCGCTAATATCGATACCTTAATGGCATTACAAAATCCAGCGATGTTGACGCAGCTGATCCGCCAGGACAAACTCGATCTCCAAGGTGATTTAAATATTGCTCAAGGCTACAGTAATGCTTTTGCTGCAATGGATATTGACTGGCCTGAACACCTTTCTCGTTATATTGGTGATGTCCCTGCACAACAAGTTTGGCAGCTTATTACGCAATTGAAAAGCCAAGGCGATAAAACACAGCTTAAGCTTAACAATACGATTACTCATTTATGCCAAGATGAGTTAGCGGTCACCATTCACCCGATAGAGCTTGAACAATTTAAACAACACACCCGCCAATTAAAAGGCCAAGTTGCTCAGCTTGAAATGCGTATAAACCAATTACTTCAATCTAACTAAATCTGTAAGGATTATTTGTGTCAGCTGCTCGGTTATATTACATCACCCAAACCCTACTCAACTATGGTTTAGATGAACTGATCCCTGCCAATAAAATACCTTGGTATGCTAAAGCTGGCCGCTCATGCTTGTTCTGGCTTAAAAACAAACACACAGATAAACCAGCTGGATTACGACTGCGCTTGGCGCTGCAACAGTTAGGCCCTGTATGGATTAAGTTTGGCCAAATGCTCTCTACGCGTCGCGATTTATTACCGCTCGATATAGCAATAGAGCTTGCGCACCTACAAGATCAAGTACTCCCTTTTGAAAGTGCATTAGCACAAAAGCTCATTGAAGAAGCATTAGAGATCAATGACATTAGTGAATGCTTTAGTGACTTTGAACAAACTCCTTTAGCCTCTGCATCTATTGCACAAGTTCACACAGCGACCTTAATCGATGAACATCAACAACCGCAAGATGTGGTGATAAAAGTAATTCGCCCAGATATAAAAGGCCAAATTGATGCCGACCTAGCCTTGATGGAGCAATTTGCTAAAGTCGTGGCTAAATTAGTAAATGAAGCAAAAAGATTACGCCCTGTAGAAGTGGTTAAAGAGTATAAAAAAACCTTACTCGATGAACTAGATTTAATGCGTGAAGGCGCTAATGCTATTCAATTAAAGCGTAACTTTGAAGGTTCAGATTCGCTTTATATCCCTTATGTTTACAGTGACTACAGTCGTGTTAATGTACTCGTAATGGAGCGTATTTACGGTATTCCAGTTTCGGATACTGACGCATTAGTTGCGCAAAACACCAATATGAAATTGCTAGCTGAACGAGGCGTGGAAGTGTTTTTCACCCAAGTATTCCGTGATAGCTTTTTTCATGCTGACATGCATCCAGGGAACGTGTTTGTATCATACGACACGCCTGAAAACCCCAAATTTATTGGGATCGACTGCGGGATTGTTGGCACCTTAAACAAAGAAGATAAACGTTACCTTGCAGAGAACTTTATTGCCTTTTTTAATCGTGACTACCGTCAAGTCGCCCAGCTGCATGTTGACTCAGGGTGGGTTCCAAAGGATACCAGCGTTGAAGAGTTTGAGTTTGCGATTCGTACAGTGTGCGAGCCGATTTTTAATAAGCCATTAGCTGAAATCTCATTTGGTCACGTTTTAGTCAACTTGTTTAATACAGCTCGTCGCTTTAATATGCAAGTTCAACCCCAATTAGTTCTACTGCAAAAAACCTTACTGTATGTTGAAGGATTAGGGCGTCAGTTATATCCACAATTAGATTTATGGAAAACAGCAAAACCCTTCTTAGAAGACTGGGTAAAGCAACAAGTCGGCCCTTGGTCGGTACTTAAGCAGGTATATGCAAATTTACCTTTTTGGGCAGAAAAAATGCCCGAATTGCCTGATTTAATTTACCATAATTTAAAGCAGCAACAGCAGTATCAAGTACAGACTCCAATCACTCAGCCGTCGCACAAGCCATTATTACTTGGTGTATTTGCGGGAGCTGCAATGATAGTGTCGGGACTATGCTATTTACAGCACGATATGATAGCAGCAAGTATTGCAGCAGTTTGCTCGCTAAGTGGCTTTATCCTCGCTTGGCGCAATGCGTCATAAACTAAGTGCTATTTAGTGCTCGGTGAGTATAATCAATACAATAACTTTAATTCACAGTATTTAATTAAGTGGAGAACATCATGGGTTTTGGCGGTATTAGTATTTGGCAATTACTGATTGTTTTGGCAATCATTGTGTTACTTTTTGGTACAAAAAAATTACGCGGAATTGGTGGTGATTTAGGGAATGCTGTAAAAGGGTTTAAAAAAGCAGTATCTGAAGAAGAACAACCTAAACCTACTGATAACATAGAACAAAGTAATAGTCCCATTCAAAATAAAGAGTCTATTGATAAAAGCAAAGAAGACCATAAGGCTTAATTAAAATGGGCATGTGGGAACTTGTTGTTGTTTTAATCGTTGGGCTCGTTGTACTGGGGCCTGAACGCTTGCCCGTTGCTATTCGCACAGTAAGTCGCTGGATAAAAACTATAAAATCATTAGCTAACTCAGTCAAAGCTGAAGTTAACGAAGAGCTTCGCGTACACGAACTGCATCAAAATTTAAAAAAAGCAGAGCAACAAAGTATGCAAGATTTAAGTCCTGCGCTCAAAAGTTCTGTTGATGAACTGCAAAAAGCGGCCGATTCTGTCACTCATAGTTATAAAAAAGAATCTTCAGATCAAAACAATAAAGTGAGTAACGATGAACAAAAGTGAATTATTTTTGTTGTCTTTGGTCTACTCATTGGTAGCGAGTTAAGTTATGGCTGAACAAACACAATCTGGCTTCGTGAGTCATTTAATTGAGTTACGAAATCGTCTAATGAAAGCTTTATTAACTATTTTATTATTTTTTATTGCTCTCGTTTACTTTGCCAATGATATTTATAGCTTTGTTGCTGCACCATTAGTTGCTCACTTACCAAGTACAGCAACAATGATCGCAACAGATGTAACGGCACCATTTTTTGCACCATTTAAATTAACTTTATTTGTTGCTTTATTTGCTTCTATACCACTGATATTACATCAAATCTGGGGGTTCATTGCACCAGGTTTGTATCAACATGAAAAACGTATGCTGATGCCTATTTTAGCATCAAGCATTATACTTTTTTATGGTGGTATCGCATTTTGTTATTTTATCGTATTGCCGATTATTCTTGGTTTTTTTACCAGTGCCGGTCCCGAAATGATGACACTTGCACCCGATATCAGCAGTTACTTGAGCTTTGCATTAAAGTTATTCTTTGCTTTTGGCGTCGCCTTTGAAATCCCAGTAGCTATTATGCTGCTATGCTGGAGTGGTGCGACAACCACGCAAAGTTTAAAAGAAAAACGACCGTATATTGTCGTTGGTGTATTTGTCGTTGCTATGTTTTTAACGCCACCTGACGTACTCTCGCAATCATTATTAGCGCTTCCGATGCTAGTATTATTTGAAATTGGTTTAATTTTAGCGACTTTTTACACCGCTAAACCTGAACAACATGAGTCTAAGGAATAAAATGAAAAAACAACTACTACCATTATTAGCTCTGTTAAGTGTCCCTATCGCTAATGCTAATGAAGTTAACCTACAAGCATTGCAAGCGTGTACTTTTGTTGAAAATGACTTTAATCGTTTACTTTGCTACGACAATATCATGGCTGGTAAACCATTGAGTAAACCAGTAACAACGTCACAATCGTTAAAAGACGCAGCACCCGCCTCAATAGCTGAGTCTAAAAATACGGCAAAAGCAAAAAATGAAGATTTTGGCTTAGAGCACAAAGAAGCGGCTAAAGACAATGATGATGAAATTACCGCAGTGATTAGCAGCATAGAAGAAGCGCCGTATGGTGAATTAATCATTAACTTGGAAAATGGCCAGCAATGGCGTCAAGTGGGCTCTGATAGCATACGCCTGAGGGCTAACGATACAGTCGAAATCACACGCGGTATGTTCAATTCATTCCTATTGAAAAAAGCAGGTTATAATCGTTCAATTCGCGTTAAACGAACAAATTAATGTCAACAATGCTTATTGATGCGGGTGTAAACCTCACAAATCACCAATTTGATGCTCAGCATGAAGCTATCATCACACGCGCGAAAGCGCATGATGTTGGCCAAATGCTGTTAATTGGATGCGATGTTAGCACCAGCCAACAAGCACTTACGTTAGCTCAAGATTATGATCTGCTTGCTACCGCGGGCGTTCACCCGCATGATGCTAAATCTGTCGATGAGCAGCTAGAGACTCAACTTCGTCATTTAGCAGCAAACTCGAAAGTCGTTGCTATTGGCGAGTGTGGTTTAGATTATAATCGTGATTTTTCACCTCGGGATGTTCAGCGTTCAGTTTTACATCGTCAATTAACGCTAGCAGAACAACTTGATTTACCTGTTTACCTACATGAACGTGATGCTAGCGAGGATATGCTCGCTATTTTAAAAATGTATTCTGTTCGTGGTGTACTCCATTGCTTTACCGGTGATCAGCAGGCATTAGAGCAATACTTAGCACTAGGCTTACACATAGGGATCACTGGTTGGGTATGTGATGAAAGAAGAGGCAAAGAGTTACAGCAGCTAGTGCCATTGATACCACTTGATAAATTATTAATTGAAACAGATGCACCTTTTCTTATACCGCGCACTATTACACCTAAACCCAAATCTCGACGTAATGAGCCCTGTTTTTTACCTTATATTTGCCAAACTATTGCGTCACTGAAAAACATTGAATTTACAGCCGTTGCAGAGCAAACTACACTTAATTTTCAACAATTGTTCAACCGCAAGGGCTAGCAATGAAGTGTGCTTGGTTGTTTTTTGGTGGTTTTACGCTGCTGTTAATATCAGTTGCTTCTCACGCTAAAGGCATCACTTTAGATAAACACTTTAAACACCTTCAAGACATTTCTTTTGCTTACACACAGCAGCCTCTCACGCCTGAGCAAGCTAAACTATTACCCGCTAAATCATGGCAACAACTTAATCAACAGAGCCTAAACCTTGGCATTGCTAATCACGCTGTTTGGATTAAGTTTATAATGACTAACGCTGAGAGTTATGAATTACCAGCTTTGCTCTCTATTGATAACCCATTACTTGATAAAGTAACTGTGTTTCATTATCACAAAGGTAGCACCCTATTATTTAAAGAAATTGGTGATGCACTGCCGCTGGATAATCGCCAAATTAAGAACGAATCTTTACTGGTTAAATTAAGCTTGCCACCATTAAGCAGCAGTGAAGTATTTCTTCGGGTTGAAACTAAAGGCGGTGTTCGCGTTCCAATTAGCGTATGGCAGCACGATGAATATCTAAAATATAAAAGTAAATTTAACCTGTTGTATGGGTTGTTAATTGGTTTTGTTCTATCTCTGGCTATTACATGTTTTGTATTATTTGGTTTTTCTCGAAAAAGCTATTTTGCCTTGAGTGGCTGTATATTAATTACTTTATGGTTGCAACTCGTTTACTTGTATGGCTTTGGTTATCGCTATTTTCACCCATCAATACCGAGCTTACAACAACTTGCTATTCCTTGCATGCTCATAATTACAACAGGTTTGTTCCAACCTTTATTTAATCGCATGCGCCAATCTAACAAGTCTCCTATACAGTCTCTGCAACGATGGAGCAATCACTTATTATTAAGCAGCCTACTGGTTATCTGGCTACTACCAACAAGTTTATTAGTAAGTTACACCCTAATAGCTAGCTCTTTAATCATGTTAATCCATTGCACCGCAATCGTATATGACGTAAAGCAAAGCCGCAGCCATCCAACTAGTGCCCTATTATGTGGTGCCATCTCATTTTTTGCCGCACTGGTTTATCTCAATATTGTGGTTTTTGGTTTGTTTGATTTTAATACCCGCGGCCTGCCCTTCATGTTTATCAGCTTTTTAGTGTGCGCTTTGAGTTTAAGCTTTGCGACCATTAAATACTTTTTAATTGAACGTGATGCACAAATTGCTTCTCAGCAAGCACGTATTGCCCAAAGCGAGGCGCAAGATGCCTTATTACAAGAGCGTATTGAGCTGCAAGAACAGGCTCATTTAGATCTTGAAGCAAACATAGAAGAACGTACTTTTGAATTACAAGTTACCCTGCGAGAGCTAGAAGAAAAAAACCGCGCATTAGAACAGATGAATATGGAAGATGCACTCACGCAAGTAAAAAACCGCCGCTACTTCGATAAAAAACTGGTCATGGATTTACGCCGCTCACGCAGAGAACAAACCCCACTGAGCGTGATAATGTTCGATATAGATCACTTTAAAAAAATCAATGACACATACGGACATTTAACCGGCGATCA
Source organism: Pseudoalteromonas neustonica (assembly GCF_001653135.1). GTDB lineage: Bacteria > Pseudomonadota > Gammaproteobacteria > Enterobacterales > Alteromonadaceae > Pseudoalteromonas > Pseudoalteromonas neustonica. The sequence continues at coordinate 164,885 of NZ_BDDS01000005.1, read as the reverse complement.
GGCCATACAAGCCGTTGCACAAATAATCAAAAGCCATTTAAAGCGTCCGCTTGATGAAGTCGCCCGCTATGGTGGTGAAGAATTTGTTGTATTACTGCCAAACACACCTCTCGATGGTGCCCTTGAGATAGCGCAGAATATACGCCAAGCAATCATGGATGCTGCGATAAAAGTGGCAAGCACAGAGATAAAATTTACCATTAGTGCGGGGGTATACTGTGCCGTCGCTGAAGATATAAATAACCCGGGATTATTCACTGATTGTGCAGATAAAGCGCTTTATCACGCAAAACAAAGTGGCAGAAATCGCGTGGTTAGCTTTCCAATTTTAGACTAGGAGCAAACAATGGCCCAATCAGGTCTCGACCTTTTCCCTTATACACGCATGCGTAGAATGCGCCGTAGTGATTTTTCTCGTCGTCTTATGGCTGAAAATCAACTCAGCGTCAATGATTTAATTTACCCTGTCTTTGTGCTTGAGGGTGAGAACCGCCGCGAAGCAATTGAGTCAATGCCAGGCATTGAACGCCTATCTATCGATTTACTTCTAGACGAAGCAAAAGAGTTGGTTGAATTAGGCATTCCTGCTGTCGCCATTTTTCCCGTTACACCTGTAGACAAAAAATCATTGCTCGCAGAAGAAGCCTACAGCGATGATGGCCTTGCACAACGCACTGTACGCGCACTTAAAGCTGCGTTCCCTGAGCTTGGTGTGATCACCGATGTAGCGCTTGACCCATTCACTGTGCATGGCCAAGACGGCATCATTGATGATGAAGGCTATGTCATTAACGATGTCACAACTGAAATACTTGTTAAGCAAGCACTTTCACATGCAGAAGCTGGCGCCGATGTAGTTGCACCTTCAGACATGATGGATGGCCGTATTGCCGCTATTCGTGAAGCACTCGAAGCGGATGGCTTTATTCATACCCGTATTATGGCTTACTCTGCAAAATATGCGTCTAGCTACTACGGCCCATTTCGTGATGCAGTTGGCTCAGCAGGGAATTTAAAAGGAGCAGATAAAAAAACCTATCAAATGGACCCTGCAAATTCAGATGAAGCTATCCGTGAAGTTGCCCTTGATCTGCAAGAAGGCGCTGATATGGTCATGGTAAAACCTGGTATGCCGTATTTAGACATTGTGCGCCGCGTAAAAGATGAGTTTGGTGTGCCAACTTTTGCTTATCAAGTAAGTGGTGAGTACGCGATGCACAAAGCAGCGATTGATAACGGCTGGCTCGCTGAAGAGGCAACCATAATGGAATCATTACTGGCATTTAAACGTGCTGGTGCTGATGGTATTTTGACCTACTTCGCAAAACAAGCAGCCCAGTGGCTTAAAAAATAAGCTTTCCCTTTGAAAAGAGTGAGCCCTCGCTCTTTTCACTTTCATTTTATTAACATTTTGTATTTTATTTGTCATAAAAAATCCCTAAACTAGTTCCCCCAATTGGGATCCACACACACGGGAATAAAATGATAAATACAAAAATAACACCTCTGGCACTTGTTATTGCAAGTCTCAGTGCACCAGCATCCGCTAATCTAATCATTTCAGAATATGTTGAAGGTGGCTCTAACAATAAAGCTATTGAGCTTTATAACAACTCAGGCGCTGAATTATCTCTTAACGGCTATAACATCTCTCTTTATTCAAATGGGAACGGCGATCTAACCAGTCCAAATAATACACTTGACCTATCTGGTAGTTTAGCTGCAAATAGCACCTATGTAATTGTTAACGCAGGCTCTGTAGACGAACTTAAAGCGAAAGCTGATATTGAAGCAACTGTTACCTATTTTAATGGTGATGATGCTTTAATACTTACTAAAGATGGCACTATCGTTGATAGTTTTGGTCAACTAGGCGTTGATCCTGGCCAAGAGTGGTCTGCCGGCGGTGTTGCCACTAAAGATAAATCACTGCGTCGCAATCTCAGTATTACAATAGGCCGTACAGATGCCACGGCAGAATTTGATCCAAGTGCACAATGGGTGCAGTTTGATAAAGATGACTTTTCAGGCATTGGTTTTCATGGCGAAAGCACAGAACCAACACCAGACCCTGATCCAGAACCGGTTACTCCATTAGAGTGCGGCGCTGCTAAAACTACGATTAACGCCATTCAAGGTGCCAGTGATGAAAGCCCATTGATCAATACCATCGTTGAGCTTGAAGGTATTGTAACGGCGGATCTACAGGCCGACGATCAACTCAATGGCTTTTTTATCACCTCGCTTGATGCTGATATTGACAACAACCCACTGACCTCTGAAGGTGTATTTATTTACGCTAATACTACTGACGTTAATGTGGGTGATCACGTTCGTGTTAAGGGCAGTGTCGCTGAATACTTCAACGCAACACAAATTGGCGACGTTAGCCAAATTAAAGTCTGTGCAGCAGACTTAACATCTACAGCAACAAAAATATCTTTACCTGTTGCTGATACGAATGATTTTGAAGCCTTTGAAGGTATGTTGGTCACATTAGAGCAACCTTTAGTGGTCACCAATAACTATGCGCTAGGTCGTTTCGGTGAAGTTGAACTCGCCACGGAACGTCTATATCAGGGTACGCAAGTTGCCTTACCTGGTGATGCAGCCAATGCCCACGAAGCTGAGAACCTTAAAAAACAAATTTTAGTCGATGACGGCTCAACGAAGCAAAACCGCGATCCAATCGCTTACCCGGGTGTTGGGCTTGATGCTTATAATACGTTACGTTTAGGTGACTCTGTTAATACGATTACCGGAGTATTGGGCTACAGCTTTAATCGCTACCGTCTTCACCCAACGATTGCACCAACATTTATTGCTACCAACCCTCGCCCAGATGCACCTGCATTAAACGAGCAAGCCGACTTACGTATTGCCAGCTTCAACGTACTTAATTACTTTAATGGTGATGGTCAAGGCGGTGGTTTTCCAACAAGTCGCGGTGCAGATAACGAAGCAGAATTTGTTCGCCAACAAGCAAAATTAGTCAGTGCAATTACAGCGCTTAAAGCCGATGTTATTGGTTTAATGGAAATTGAAAACGATGGTTTTGGTGAATTTAGCGCCATTGCCAGCCTAGTTAAAGCACTCAATGATGAAGATGCTGAAAACCAATACGCTTTTGTTGATTTTGCTGTAAATCAAATTGGTACAGATCAAATCACTACCGCATTAATTTACCGCGCTAATAAAGTAGAAGAAGTAGGCACTGCGGCCATAACAACGCAAACACCATTTGATTACAGTAACCGTGCGCCTATTGCGCAAAGCTTTAAATCACTTAGTACCGAAGAAGTATTTACAGTTGCTGTCGCCCATTTAAAATCAAAAGGCGGCTGTCGTAGCGCAGAAGGTAACAACGCTGATTTAGGTGATGGTCAAGCTTGCTGGAATGAAATTCGCGTTGCGGGTGCAAATGCTTATGCTGACTGGTTAAACAGTAAACCTACCGGTATCGATGATGAAGATATTATCCTTGTCGGTGATATGAACGCATATGCAATGGAAGATCCAATTCGCGCATTTGCTGATAAAGGGTATAAGAATGTTGTCGCCGAACTTAATGGCAACACTTTTAGTTACTCTTATAGCTTCTCAGGACGATTAGGTAGCTTAGATCACGCTGTAGCAAGCCCAACCCTGCTTGCAAAAGTAGTCGCTGCGACAGATTGGCATATCAATGCTGATGAGCCTATTAGCTTAGATTACAACCTCGAATCAAAATCAGACACACAGCAAGCAAGCTTATACGCAGACAACGCATACCGTGCATCAGATCATGATCCTGTCATTATCGATATAAAATCTGAGCCACCAGTTGAGCCAATCCCAGAACCACAAGCGCCTGTTTTAGCGCCTGAACAAACCTTTAGCATTGCAGAGAATAGTGCGGTAGGTGCCGTAATAGGCACGCTTAATTTTAGTGATGCAGATGAAGCATACACACCTGTAGTTAGCTTTGTTGTATCAGGTAATGATGCCGTTACAATTGATGCACAAGGTCAGCTTATTCTCGCTACAGAACTGGATTACGACCTTGAACGTAAAATTACCTTAATGGTACAAGCTCAAGATAGTGCCGGGAATTTATCAGCAGCACAGTTGGTATTTATTAATATAGATAAAGTGGATGAAAAGAAGAGTAACTCTGGCTCATTAGGTTGGTTAAGTTTGCTCGCTTTACCATTATTAGCAAGAAGGCGTATTAAAAAGTAACTTACTAAATCTACATAACGAAATAGACCGCTAAAAAGCGGTCTATTTAATCTCAAGAATCATCATCTTTACTTAAGCATTACAGCGTTGATTGCTTTCTTTTTTACTGCAAGCCAAACTACGCGCATACAAATCCAGAATGCCCTTCATTTGCTCTTCATTAAATTGCCAATTGTAGAAAGACTCAACCTTTCCAGATGCCAACTGAACTTTAAACTCAGTAATAATGCTATGTCGCTTAAAAGTAATGGCTGTTATTTCATCCGCATTAATATATTGCCGACCTAAAATACCAGAATAATAAATACCCGCTTTGTAGCAATGCAAAAATCGTAATTTCATTACATTAAACAAAGTAAGCACAAGAAAAGTGGGAATAATTACCATAGTAACTATTTTCAAATCCATTACAGCTACAACACTGTATGTTGTAACGAGGGCAAAAATAATTTTAATTGCTTGCAACATCCAGTTCGGACTTAATTTTACTATATTCATATTAAGGCTCTTTTGTTTGCACCCTCTTCTGAGGAAGGTTTCCTTTTTTATTAATAGTTAAAAACTATAAATCAGAAGAGAATTTTACCCTTATAGAAACAGGTACACAAGAGCATTTACACTACCTTTTACCTAGACCTAAAGTATTTATTCTAAGCCGTTAATAAGCCACAAGTTAATTAATTATCTTTTTTAAAAGCGAATCTCTAAAAATGAACTAGCTCAATCCTTTTAGTTGAACATATTAAAAACTATTAAACTAAAGTTCCAATAATCAACAAGTGAAGAAAAAAAATCAAGAAAAAGAGTTTCTCAAAAAAAAGTTGTACCAATCGTGTTAAGTTAATGACCATTTATAGCGAAAGATAAATACAGTGATAACAAGGCAGAAATTTTGACATGGTGTTGTTCTCGGCCATTGCTCCTGCATTGCTGTACCTCCTGCATCCATGCAGTCGTACATGAAAAACTTATAACGCTGTTAGCGCTTTATTTAGCCCGCTAGAATGGTTAAATATTTTTAGTGTTAGGCAATAAAAAACCCGCAACAAGTGCGGGTTTTTTCAAAGATTTAAAAGGCTAATTACTTAGCAGCTTTTTTCTCTTTTTCTGCAGCGATTACTGTATCAGCTACGCTTTGTGGACACGGTGCATAGTGTGAGAACTCCATAGAGAACTGACCACGACCTGATGTCATTGTACGTAGTGTACCGATGTAACCGAACATTTCTGATAACGGAACATCAGCTTTAATACGGATACCAGTTAAACCAGCTTCTTGGTCTTTCATCATACCACGACGACGGTTAAGGTCACCGATTACGTCACCAACGTGATCTTCTGGTGTGAACACGTCAACTTTCATGATTGGCTCAAGAAGTTGTGCGCCCGCTTTAGGGATCGATTGACGGAAAGCGCCTTTAGCAGCGATTTCGAACGCGATTGCAGATGAATCCACGGCATGGAAACCACCGTCGAAAAGTTCAACTTCAACGTCAAGTACTGGGAAGCCAGCTAGAACACCTTCGTTCATCATTGACTTAAAGCCTTTCTCAACTGCAGGCCAGAATTCTTTAGGTACGTTACCACCAACAACTGATGATTTAAACGTGAAGCCTGAAGCAATTTCACCTGGCTTGATGCGGTAGTCGATTTTACCGAACTGACCAGAACCACCAGATTGTTTCTTATGCGTGTAGCTATCTTCGATTTCACGAGTGATAGTTTCACGGTAAGCAACCTGTGGTTGACCAACGATAAGGTCTACGCCGTAAGTACGCTTAAGGATATCAACTTTGATATCTAAGTGAAGCTCACCCATACCTTTAAGGATAGTTTCGCCTGAATCTTCATCAGTCTCAACTTGGAAAGATGGATCTTCTGCAACCATTTTACCGATAGCAACACCCATTTTCTCATTACCGCCTTTATCTTTAGGCTGTACAGCAATCGAGATTACTGGAGTTGGGAATACCATTGGCTCAAGTGTTACTGGGTGCTTAGGATCACATAAAGTGTGACCAGTTTGCACGTTTTTCATGCCTACGATAGCAATGATGTCACCAGCTTGTGCGCTAGTTAATTCGTTACGGTCATCTGCTTGCATCTCAACCATACGGCCAACACGCTCAGTTTTACCAGTAAACGCGTTAAGGATAGTGTCACCCTTATTTAGTTTACCAGAGTAGATACGTACGAATGTTAATGCACCAAAACGGTCATCCATGATTTTGAATGCTAACGCTTTGAATGGTTCATCAGTAGATACTACTGCGAACTCGCCATTTTCATTACCTTCTTCATCCATAAGAGGTTGAGGATCAACTTCTGTAGGACACGGTAAGTAATCAACAACAGCGTCAAGAATTAGTTGCATACCTTTGTTCTTGAAAGCAGAACCACAGTATGTAGGGAAGAAAGCAAGGTCACGAGTACCTTTACGGATACAACGCTTGATATCTTCAAGAGAAGGCGCTTCACCTTCCATGTATGCTTCAAGAAGTTCGTCGTCTTGCTCTAAAGCAGTTTCAACAAGCATTTCATAGTATTCGTCAGTTTTCTCTACCATGTCTGCTGGAACGTCTGTGATCTCGTAGTTCTCTGGAAGACCAGTGTCATCCCAAACGTATGCTTTTTTAGTTAGAACATCTACAACACCAACAAACTCATCTTCGATACCGATTGGTAACGTCATGATTAGTGGGTTTGCACCAAGTACTTTACGTACTTGCTCAGTTACACGGTAAAAATCAGCACCCATACGGTCTAATTTATTTACGAAAATAACACGTGCAACTTCTGATTCGTTAGCATAACGCCAGTTAGTTTCTGATTGTGGCTCAACACCACCAGAACCACAGAATACACCGATGCCGCCATCAAGTACTTTTAGTGAACGGTATACTTCAACTGTGAAGTCAACGTGTCCAGGAGTATCGATAACGTTAAAACGGTGATCTTTCCAGAAACAGCTTACAGCCGCAGACTGGATAGTAATACCGCGCTCAGCTTCTTGTTCCATGAAGTCAGTTGTTGATTCACCATCATGAACCTCACCAGTTTTATGGATTTGACCAGTAAGCTTTAGGATACGCTCAGTAGTCGTGGTCTTACCCGCATCAACGTGCGCGAAAATACCAATGTTTCTGTACTTCGATAAATCTGCCATTATTTTACTCTTAATAAAGTCGAAAAATTATTCGGCGGGAGTATAGCATTACTTATAGCGAACATCACCATACATGTCGCTTAAAATGCAATCAATTTTATAATATTTCACTTTCTATGGGTTTTGAAGCCAATAGCTACACTAAAGCCGTGCTTTTTAGCCGTTTTGAGCATCCCTAAAAAAGCATTGGCGACCCTTCACATAGGTAGCTTGAATACTGAAATCATTTTTTAAAACAGCAAAGTCAGCCTGTTTACCACTCGCTAAAGAACCAACTTGGCTTTCAATATTAAGAAATTGTGCAGGGACAATACTGGCCATATTTATCGCTTCACGTAGTTCAACGCTGCCTAATAGGTGCATATTTTTAACAGCGCGTTCCAGCGTTAGCGTACTACCAGCCAAAGAGCCCGATGCCGTTCTCGCCACGCCATCGTGAACAAAAACATCCATTTTACCTAATTTATATTGTCCATCAATTAACCCACCTGCATTAATACAATCACTGATCAACGCGATTTTTTGCGGGCCTTTGAGTCTATAAATTAACTTTAAAATAGTAGGATGAAGATGCACACCATCAGCAATAACCTCCACCAGCGCATTGTCATCCATTAATACCGCCCCCGCGCAACCTGGATCGCGATGGTGAATGCCGCGCATGCCGTTAAATACATGCACACCACCACATGCACCATGCCCAAGCGCCTGCTGCGTTTGTTCATAAGTGGCATCACAATGACCTAACATCACTCTAACACCTTGTGCTGTAAGGTATTGGATCAGCGTATTGGCACCGGGTTTTTCAGGTGCTAATGCCACCACCTTTAAGCTACCGTTGGCCGCCTTAATCATCGCTTCTAAATGCGGCTGCGATAATTCTAAAAAATAATCTTGGTTATGCGCACCTTTATGTATTTCACTAAAAAACAAGCCTTCGCTATACCCCCCCAAAACCTGTGCACCACTAGGTTGCTGCGTATATGCTTGGCCAATTATAGCCATCGCATTAAGGGTTTGTTGCCAGTCAGTCGTTACCGTTGTCGCTAAAAACCCCGTCACTCCATGCTCTGCAAGTGAGCATGAAATTGTTTCAATGCTACTCATTTTACAATCAATGACATCGCAGCCCTCGCGACCATGAATGTGTAAATCAATTAAACCGGGAATAATCGCAGCATCACCGTAATCATGAATTGGCACATCCGCTTTGGGGCTTTCTGTAAAGTCACTAATACGACCATTATCAATTAACATTAGGTGGTCTTTCAGTACGGTCTCTTGGCAATATATAGTCTCTGCCTTAACGTAAAAGACTGGCTCAGTCATGATAATACTCCAACTTGCGCTTTAGCTAAAATTGCAGCGCCACGGGCACCGCTAGCATCACCAAACTCAGCTAACACAATTTTTGGCACGCGAATATCAGCAAAAACATACGGTACTATTGCCTCTTCTAAGTTACTTACTAGCTCGTTAACTAATGACATACCACCACCGATCACAATTACCTCAGGGTCATACGCCATAATGATTGCCGCAAAGGTACTCCCCATTAAATCCAAGTAACATGCAAAGCTCTGCTGACAAAATACATCGCCTTTTCGTAAGCCTTCCACAATTTCAAAGGTGGTGAGTTCTTTTCCTGAAAAGTGCCAATGGATTCGCGCTAACCCGGGGCCAGCGATATAACTTTCAACACATCCTGTTAAACCACAGCCACATTTTAAAATAGGCAACTGGTATTTTTGTTGTAGCACTGCTGAAAGTGAATAATGCCCATATTCGCCAGCAATACCTTGCGCACTTTTGTACAGCTCACCATCAATGCATAACCCGCCACCGGCCCCAGTACCAATAATTGCACCAAACACACGAGTATGTTGTAAACCAATCGTGCTTTTTGCTTCAGAAAGTGCAAAACAGCGGCAATCATTTTCAATGGCGACAGGCCGGTTTATTAATTTTGCTAAATCTTGCGCTGCATTTTGACCTGTTGCATGAGGAACATTTGCGGATAAAACCTCTTGGTTCGCATTAATAATACCTGGCATGCCAATACCTACTGCACCACAGCACTGATATTTATGATCTGCACTTGAAATCATTTCCACTAACGCAGTTAAAAAATCTTGGTAACTCGTTTGCGGTGTTGCAATACGCCATGACTCTAGTTGTTTTAATGAAGCGTCAAATACCGCAAGTTCAATTTTACTGCCGCCAATATCAATGCCATAAATATACTGCTTAGTCATTAATATCACCTTGTGAGAATGGATAAATAGTCACCCCTTGCACCACTCGGTTTACCTCACCGGTTGGACATGGGTTATCTACCGTAATACCTAGTTGCCACGCTTTATAGAAGGATATTATTTGTGCGCACACCATATAATACAGGCCATTAAAGACATCATCTAACTGCTCAGCAGAGGCCTCACTTGGCAAGGTTAATGTATGCACTGCAATCGCTTTATTATCGCTTTGCAGCTCATTAAGTAGGTCAATATCATATTGTTTTGTATAGTTATTATTTGAACCAAATAAGACGATTAACGTTTTATCATCAACTAATGATTTTGGCCCATGGCGAAAACCAAGCGGGGATTCAAAATACCCCATTACTTGGCCTGCACTTAACTCCAATAGCTTTAACGCCGACTCTTGCGCATACCCTTTTAATGACCCAGCCCCTAAATACACCAGCCGATGCATTGGCAACTCAGCCAACTCTTTTAATTGAGTTAACTTGCTCGGAATATTTTTATCAATACTGTCAGCCATCGTTAAAACGGCATTATCCACATCGCTAAATACCGCTAAGCCTGCCACCAGCATCGACGTAAAACTACTGGTCATTGCAAAGCTTTGGTCAAGTGTTTGTGTTGGCATCAATAACGAGAAATAGTGCTCATCCTGCGCCGCTTGCTTATTCAGTGCGCCATCAGGGTTACAGGTAATAAATAAATGAGCACAGTGTTTTACATAGTTATTCACTACATCAACAGCAGCAACACTTTCAGGGCTATTACCTGAGCGCGCAAAAGAGACCAATAACGTTGGCCTATTTTTTTGTAAATACTGCTGCGGGCAAGCCACTAGCTCGGTGCTACTAATACTGAGACATGGAATATCTAACTGTTGGTTTAAGTAACCAACAACCGCCTCGCCAACATACGCAGAGGTACCGGCCCCAGTAAAAACTATTTGCGCATTAGGCTTATCCAACACATTTGCAAGCCAAGCATCTAATTGCTTGCGTACAACACTTACCAAGCTGAGTGTTTCTCGCCAGCAGCCACTTTGCTGCATAATTTCTTTTGCTGTCCATGCACTATTTCTAGCTTCTAAAAGCGTTTCATCAATTGCTAAATAACTCGACATTGCTACCTCACTTACGTCTATTATTGTTTAAAGCACGCATCTGCGTAGCGACTGGTTACTTGCATTATGTGATGAAGTACCAAAGATTTAGGGTTGTTCTGAAGTGTTTTATTACGTACAGCTAGATACTGTAACGGCATATACTGGCTTAGTAGTGGCAAGGGGATCGACTGTTTTTGTAAGTTACTAAATAGCGTTTCAACCGCATTTTGATTGCCTTGCTGGCCCCAATAATAACGAATACGATCACTAAAGCTAAAGCGGCGATATAGCTGCTGCAGTGATTGTTCGACTTGATAAAAACGCTGCCAGTTTTTTGGAAACTGCTGCATATCGGCATCAACTACAGTGCGTAAATGCGAGCACTGTTCAGTACCTATGAGCGCATCTTCAATATGGCTTAATGCAAATAAAGCTTCACGTAGCGCAAATGTAAGCTCAGGGCCTACTTTTAAAATCGCGAAATGGTCATTCACTAGCTGCTGATATGCCACCGACGTTTGGTAATCCGTTGAATGCGCCTCAAAGGCAATACCTTCAACGGTTGTTATGTACTGCTTTAGTTGCTGTGCTTTACTGCTGTCGTAATCAAATACTTGGGTATTATCAAATTCAACCCCCGGCTGTACAACTAATCCCACTACACGCTGCCATGCAGATGATAAACCGAGCTGTAAAAATGCATCGTGATGCAGCGCTAAGGTACTTGCAACATGGGCAGTTTGCGTAACAGCGAGCGTGTCAATATGCTCATCTGCTCCACCTGGTGGGGGGACTTCAGTGCCTATCACGTACACCAAATCACTGTGACCAAATGTATCAACGGCTGTTTTTTCAGCCACAGCACACAACTGCGCCGCACGTATTGCCACCGTTTCATCTGCTAAAATTGCGTCGTCATCAGCGCAGCGCATACTGGTATCTAGGTGGATTTTTTTGAACCCTGCCGCCACATAACCAGCAATTAACTGCTCAGCCTTTTGCATCGCTGATCCAGCATCCTCGTCACACCAACACACTGGGCCTAAATGATCTCCACCTAGGATCAGTTTATCGACCGCAAACCCCTGCTCAGTCGCTAGCTGCTCAACAAATGCTATAAAATCAGTAGGCAACATGCCGGTATAACCGCCAAATTGATTAACCTGATTAGCAGTCGCTTCTATTAGTAGGTAACTGCTGTCTTGCTTGGCTTGCAATATGGCGGCTTCAAGCACCAATGGATGCGCCGAACACACGGCATAAATACCTTGTTTTTCACCGCGTTTATTCGCTGCGATTAATTGCTGTAATATCGTCATTGCAAGCCTCTATGTTGGTTAATCTTTTGTAGTTATGACTAAAGTCAAAGGTCAATTATGTGTAGCTGTACACCCGCATTCTCGATGGCCGTTTTAATCTCAGCTGGAATGCCACTGTCTGTTATCAATACATTTACTTCACTGGCGGCTATAATTTTATGCACGCCTTTACGGTTAAATTTACTGGAATCGGTAACAACAATGATCTCTCGCGATACTTCGCACATCACTCTGTTTAATAAGGCTTCCAATTCAAAATGCGTCGTGATCCCCACATCTTTTTCAAAACCATCAACACCTAAAATCAACTTATCAAAGTGGTACTGCTGCAAATGCTGCTCAGCTTGGCGGCCATAAAATGACAATGATTTTTTACGTAGCGTGCCACCAGTCATTAATACTTCAACGGATGGTGCATTCAACAGCGAATGTGCGACATTCAACCCGTTAGTCATCACCACGACACCATGGTGATTGGTTAAATTTTTAGCGACCTCTTCCGTTGTGGTCCCTGAATCTAAAATGATCGATTCACCATCTTTAATTAAGCTTGCAGCAAATTTGCCTAGCCGCTCTTTAATTCCGCGATTTGCGTCATGCTTCTCTTTTAATGACAACTCTTGCGTAAGGCGATTACTCATCACAGCACCACCGCGAGAGCGCACCAACAAACCTTTTTCATCCAATTCATTTAAATCATTTCGAATAGTAACCGTCGATACGCCAAACAGCTGAGCAAGCTCAGGAACCTGTACGCGTTCTTGCTTGCAAACTAATTGCACAATTTCATGACGTCTTTCGATAGTGTTAAGCATGCCCGCTCTCTTTCATTATTTACTTTCATTCATTGTACTCAGCTTTCACTTACTTTCAATTTAATTTATTTACATTTTTTATTTATTAACAATAAATAACACCAAACAACTGAATTAAAACAACTTAAATGAAAATTAAAATTACACACCGCCACAAATGAAAGTAAATGAAAGATTTTTATCTTGCTTTGATGTTTTCTTGGGTGTACAAATAAAAGCCTACGAAAGCGAATTCACAAATAATAAATATATAAGGGCAATGTCATGGGCGATCTCAACCGTAGACGGTTTTTACAATCAATGGCCGCAATTGCAGCAACAAGCGCAGCTTTAGGCTGTGCTTCGACAGTAAATCCCAAATCAATACTCAGAACGCCGCAACAAGGACGTTCAACCCTTGGCTTAACAGTGCCAAAAATGGATGTAGTAAGAGTGGGCTTTATTGGGGTTGGTGAACGCGGAGTTGGCGCTGTAAAACATTTTTGTCATCTTGATGGCGTTGAGATAAAAGCTATTTGTGACACCCATCAAGCCGTAGTAGACAGAGCTGTGAAAGTTGTTGTTGATAAAGGCTTTAAAAAACCAGATACCTACGGTAAAAGTGACCTCGATTATAGGCGTATGTTAGAACGCCAAGACATTGATATTGTCATTATTTCAACACCGTGGCAATGGCACACCCCCATGGCTGTCGATACCATGGAAAGCGGTAAACACGCTTTTGTTGAAGTGCCCGCAGCCGTGACAGTAGAAGAAGCATGGCAACTTGTTAATACCTCTGAGCGCACACAAAAAAATTGCATGATGTTAGAAAATGTTTGCTACGGCCGTGACGAGCTCATGGTGCTTAATATGGTTCGCCAAGGGGTTTTTGGAGAGTTATTGCACGGTGAAGCGGCGTACATTCATGAACTTCGCTGGCAGATGAAAGAAATTGATCATAAAACAGGTTCTTGGCGCACCCCTTGGCACGCAGCTGTTGATGGTAATTTATACCCAACTCATGGTTTAGGCCCAGTGTCCCAGTATATGAATATTAACCGTGGCGACCGTTTTGACTATATAAGCTCAATGAGCTCGCCATCATTAGGGCGCGCCGCCTACGCTAAAAAAGAATTTCCCGCAGATCATAGCCGCAATAAGCTTAACTACATTGCGGGTGATATGAACACCAGCATTATCAAAACAGTAAAAGGTCGTAGCATTATGGTGCAACACGACACCACCACGCCACGCCCTTACTCTCGTCACAACCTAATTCAAGGCACTAACGGCGCATTTGCAGGCTTTCCAAATCGGATCGCACTTGAGCAAGGTGGCAGTAAAAGCTACCACGAGTGGGATTACGACATGGCTGATTGGTATAACAAATACGATCACCCGCTCTGGCAAAAAATGGGCGCTGAGGCTGAACGTAACGGCGGCCATGGCGGCATGGACTTTTTAATGTTTTGGCGCATTGTGTTTTGCCTGCGCAACGGCGAACCACTTGATCAAGATGTGTATGACGCAGCCGCATGGTCTGCTGTTTTCCCATTATCAGTAGAGTCTGTCGCTGATCGTAGTAACAGCAAGGACTTCCCTGATTTCACTCGCGGCCTTTGGCAGCAAGCAAAGCCACTTGGCATTATTTCGTGATTTCCCCCAAGCGTACTGGAAAAAGACACCCAACACGCTTGGTAATAAACCAATAAAAAATAACCATCAACAAGTAAAATACAGGTAACTATTATGAAAGCACAATTAAAACTGTCCACCCTGTTTTTGTCCATGAGTGCCATTTTCAGTGGTGCTACGCTGGCTGCTGAAGAAGACAAAAAAAAGGAAAAAGAAGCCGAGACCGAGCAGGTAGAAGTAATCGAAGTCAGAGGTGTTCGCTCAAGTATTAAGGAATCCCTGTATTTAAAACAACAAGCCGTTGGGGTTATGGATGCCATAGTAGCAGAGGATATTGGTAAGTTTCCCGATCAAAATATTGCAGAGGCACTGCAACGGATGACGGGGATTGCGATTACCCGTAACGGTGGCGAGGGCCAAAATGTTACCGTGCGAGGTTTAGGTGGTGACTATAACGTAACCACCGTTAATGGTCGGCGCATGGCATCAGAGCATTCCAGCCGTAACTTTAATTTTGACTTAATCGCCCCTGAAATAGTCCAATCCCTCGAAGTATATAAATCCCCACAAAGTAAAACACAAGAAGGCGGCATTGGCTCTGTCATCAATATCAAAACCCGTAAACCTCTCGATTTAGACGGTTTTACTTTATCTGGCAGTGCAAAAGGTATTTATGAAGAGCGTACGGGTGATATAAACCCACAAGCATCCTTTTTGATTAGCGATACTTTTTTTGACGATACCTTTGGCGCATTATTTACCGCGGTTTATTCTGAGCGTACTCAACGAGCAGATTCTTATGAAGGCCAAGGGTTTTATGATCCAGACGAAAATGTAGACGTTCGTATTCCAATCGATAGCAATGGTAACGGTATACTTGAAGATAACGAGCAATCATATCCCTCGATCATTCCAGGCTACGTACGTTATTCAAACTGGCAAGATACCCGTGAACGCCTTGGCGCAAGCCTAGCGCTACAATGGCGCCCCTCTGACAAGTTTGATGTGAACTTTGATAGCATGTACTCACAGTACGAAACCAATGGCGAACAATATCAGATTTCATTTGTCACCTATGACGAATCATGGACTCCCGGCATTCCGGCAATCGGTGAAGTAAAATTTAATGATGATGGCAATGCAAATTACGTAGAGTTAGTTGATGGCGCAATGGCAGAACTGCTTAATGTATCTGTACCGCGTAATACCGATACATGGCAATGGGGCTTTAATACAGTTTGGTATGCCACAGAAAGCTTAACGGTTGATTTAGATATTTCACAATCACAAGCAAAAAATGTGAGTAACGGTAATAACCGCTTTATTGTTGCGCGTGGCTTTGTTGATGGTATCACTATCGACCAAACCGGCAGTAATATGCTACCAGATGTAACAATGACACCAGCGCTTAGTTCTGAGCAACCTTTTGGCGCACATTACAGCTACAACTCCGGCACTGATGTTAAAGACAAAATCGAAGAAGTACGCCTAGCAGCAACTTACATCCCTTCGTTTGAACTCGTCAAAGATGTGCAATTTGGTCTACATTACGGTAAACAAACTAAAGAGCGCAGCGTATTTAAATCTAAAAATGCCTCAATGTTTAGTAACGGCGGCGCTTACTTTAAAAACTCTGAGTACGATAGTTTTGATGACTCAAGTGTAGAAGAGCTTGGCGGCTTAAATTTATTCCGCTTACCTGCTGATGTATTAGTCCCTGCTAATTTTGATAACTTCTTAGATGGCGAACCCGGCAAACACCCTGATCCATGGGCAAGCTTTGATTACGACAAGCTGTATGCTTTTTATGAAACAATCAACCCACAAGCAGCTCAAGATAAAATTGTTGCAAAAAACAGCCCTAAAGATTCATTTGCACTAACAGAGCAAACCCTAGCCGCCTTTGTTGAAACAAACCTACAAGGCGATTTAGGCCAATTACCGTTTGCACTGAACATGGGCGTGCGGGTTATTAAAACCGATGTAACATCGGATGGTTACACCTTTGATGTTGAAAATGTTCGCTATAATGTGACTGAAAAAGATGGCGCATTAAGCTACCGTGTTGATGGTGATATTGACGATTATTATGCACGCTCAACCACAGAAGAAAGCTACACGGATGTACTGCCTAGCTTAAACTTCAAACTTAATTTACGCGATGATTTATTGTACCGCTTTAGTGCCGCAAAAGTGATCACACGGCCAAACCTTGGTTACTTATCACCGTACAGTTATTTAGATTTTAATAATGCTGAATACCATGCCTCTAACCCAGGTATCAAACCACTGAGAGCAAATCAGATTGATACCACTATTGAATGGTACTTCTCTGATTATGGCGCACTCACATTTGCAGCTTATTATAAAGACATAGAGTCTGTCATAGCCCGTGGCCGTGTAGGCACAGCACAAGTAGGTAATTACTTTAAAGATGGCGTTGCAGTAGACGGCCCTATTTTTACTAAAATTTCACCTACATCAGAAAAAGGCGCAACTATTTTAGGCTTTGAAACAGCTTATCAACAATCTTTTGATGAAATACTCCCAGCCCCCTTTGATGGCTTAGGCGTACAAGTAAACTATACTTTTACAGATAGTAGCTATGACGATGAAGAATTAAACGACCTTCCTTTTGTAGGAATGTCTGAGCATTCGTATAACGCGGTTATTTATTATGAGAAAGGTGATTACCAAACGCGTATTGCTTATAACTGGCGCGACGATTACCTTGTATACCCAGACGCATGGGGCGGCCCAGAATGGGCGGCTGATTATGGTCAATTTGATTTTAGTGCTAGCTACAACATTACTGAAAAAATGCGCGTTGATTTAAGCGTAACTAACTTAACAAACGAACGACAATGGTCGTATGTTAAAACTGAAGAACAGATTCGTCGCTTGGCGCGCTATGGTCGCTCGATTAGCTTGGGCTTTTCGGCATCATTTTAAGCTGATTAGCGCCGTTTATCGGCGCTTTTTTTATGGAACACACTATGAGATTTTTACTACTTGTTGCCTCATTAATAGGGAGCTTATTTTCTTCCTTTGTAACGGCGACTCAAACCACTGACTACTTCATTCCCAGTTATGGCAATAGTGCCACCAGCCATAGCATTAAAGAAAACAAAGAACTTATCAGCGATGAAGGGATTACGCATTGGCAAGACCCCACAATACCAATAAATCACTACTTTTACCTGCCAACAAAAACCCCTTTTAATTTAAAATTACGTGTAAAAGTGACCGATGGCAACAGTCAATTAAAAGTCGACTTTAATCAGCACAGCCAAATTATTAAACTCACAAACCAACAATTTCAAGACATCGATCTTGGGAAGTTCAACCCAGCTGATGTCGGCTATCAGCAACTCACGCTTAGCGGGTTAACTCGCAGCAGCAACACCTTTGCTGATATTCAAGGGGTTATTGTCACGCTAAATAAAGACGCTGCTGCCCCATTATATGTAAAAGATGATATTTATTGGGGTCGTCGTGGGCCATCTGTGCATTTAAACTACCCAGTAGCTGATACCACTAAAAACTATCAATGGTTTTATTCAGAGCTGACTGTGCCACAAGGCTACGATAAGCAAGGCTCTTATTTTATGGCCAATGGTTTTGCAGAAGGCTACTTTGGCATTCAAGTTAATTCAGCCACTGAACGGCGCGTATTATTTTCAGTGTGGAGTCCTTTTCATACCGATGACCCTGCTGCTATCCCTGTGGAAATGCGTATTCAACAACTTGCTAAAGGCAAAGATGTTTACACAGGTAAATTTGGTAACGAAGGCTCTGGGGGTCAAAGTTACCTCGTTTTCCCATGGCAAGCAGAGCAAACCTATCGCTTTTTACTTAAAGTTAATCCGACTAACAATCTTGCCAATCATACTGATTACAGCGCCTACTTTTATGATCCTATTGCTGCAAAATGGCTATTTATCGCATCATTTAGACGCCCAAGTACCAATACATATGTAACAAGACCACACAGCTTTTTAGAAAACTTTATCCCTGATGCAGGCCAGTTTGAACGCAAAGCGCTTTATAGCAATCAATGGCTTAGAGACACCCAAGGGCAGTGGCATGCACTAACTAAAGCACGTTTTACCTATGATGCAACCGCCGCTAAAAAATCGAGAATGGACTATCAAGGTGGCACTGAGAATACGGGGTTTTACTTACGCAACACCGGCTTTTTTACAGGACCTACTAAATTACACAGCGAATTTGAACGCCCAGTGAGTCAAGCGCCTGAGGTAAACTTAAACGCCTTGCCTAACAATTAAAGTTATTTCAACGTCGCGTTTTGTCCAATCCGCATATTTGTCGCTCCTTCAAGCGACAAATATACTATAGTACGTAATCGACAACTGGCCTTACACGAATGTTTACAATCGATTTTCCTGACGCCCGGTTACAAGCAAATACTGTGTCACTTAAAAATAAAAACACGATAAAATTAATAGTTTTTTCATTATTTCCCTTAATTTTTTTAGAATGAGACAGGTCAACAAAATGTAAGACCTGTTCCTAATATTTTGTAAAAGGCAAGATTCAAGACCTGACCCTATTCACTTTATTCTAAAAGCCCATATTTCTTTATAGGTTGTGCCATCAATAATAGTGTGTTTCTCACGATTGCGACCGAATGCACCAGTCCCTCAGGGTCAGGTCTTGTTTTTTGCCACTAATTACATAAAGACAAAATGCAAGACCTGACCCTAAATACCTCACTCATTCTATCTAATTCCTTCATCACTCCATAAAGTTCGAGAAATTAAAAAAAGATTATCACCTATTTTCGTATAGTCATCGCTTACATAATCATAATGCTCAAATATTAATACCCCATGCTCTAAGCTATAGAAGTAAGAACCATAGACCTTTCCTTCATCTATTAACTTTGGTCTTTCTCCAATAGTTATGAAGAAGCCCGAATAGTTATTACCACCAAGATCTAGTTCAGTTTTAGTTATATTATATTTCAACCTACCACCTAACACATTACCTGAACTATACTTCTCAAAACTTCCGCTTGGTAAAACACTTTCCCTCGGAATGGCAATTATTGTCGAGTCAAAAATAAAACACTTTCTGAACCCATCAATATTACAATTTGACAATGAATTTACACCACTCCCTTCTAAAACAATCTTACTTTTAAGATTTATTTCCAATACCTCACCATCTATTCTGTAATAGCGATAAGACTTATAACTACCTTCTGTATCAACCTCATAGCTACAGGCCGGAATTAAAAATAAAAGCATCAAAAGTAAAAGTTTAAATGAAATTTTCATTAAATTTAATCCTTCTTATGTTTAAAACTATTAAATGCGCACGATAGCCCGTTAGTGCACCAATTATTATAGTTCCCCCAAAAAATTTAAGTTGACACCCATCTTAATTATTCACCGAAAGCAAACTTTAGGATGGGTGTCATCTTTGTTTTTTCTTTTCCGATAAAATTAATAGTTTTTTCATTATTTCCCTTAATTTTTTTAGAAGGAGACAGGTCTGCAAACTATAAGACCTGTCCTTGAGATTTCATAAAAGGCAAAATGCAAGACCTAACCCTAACACTTTTTTAGTAGCTTTCGAACCATTCATAAGGCGAGACTATCCCCCAAGCCCAGTCACCGAAAAAAAATAAAAAAGCAGCTGAAAAAATAATAATTACAATTATTAGTATTATTATTAAATTTAAAAAAGCCAATCTGGTTCCTTTAAGCCTAGTTATAACCTCAATAAAAAAAGAAACAGAGCCAAATAGTAAAACGACTATTATCAAACCTATTAATTTTGAAAGCTCTTGCTTTTCAAATATAAATTCAGTTACTAGTAACCAAATTAAAAAATAGAGCGCTGAAATATCGAGTACTAAAGTTAAGTCTGTATTTTTCTCTAAAAATAATGAATCAAATTTATCCGTCGCTAACAAGTATATAAACACAACAAAAAACTTTAAGTAAAAGCTAATTGAATAACCGATCTCAAACTTATCAAAATTTAAAAGGTATAAATCAGCCAATAAAAAAAGCGATATAACTAAAACTGATTGTAATATCGCACTTTTGTTAAAGAAATCAGGTCGACTATTCAATTACATACTTCCCATCTAGTCTAACTTTCATTCTTGGCTTTCCAGAACCCATTAAAGGTATTTTCATTCCTTTTCCCTTAAAAAACCTTGAACTTTGCATTACTGCTGGAGCTAAATCTATCAAACTAGTTGGTCGGACAGTTGCATTTGTTAATGTGGTAATCTCTCCGACTAAGCCAAACACTGCCGATCTTTCAGTTCGCGACATAAATGATAATCGCCCAACTCCTTTTCCTATTAAACCAGCTCCTGAATAAACTGCTGATGCAGTAATAGCTGTATCTATGAAAGCATTATAAACATTACTTTGACTTTCCAAGTAGTTACTTCTAATAGCGGCTAAACCAATACTAAAATCAGGTAAATGATCGTTAATCTCATTTTTAAAAGCACTCCAATTATCACCACCTAATATACTTGATACGTCCAAATCACTAGCTAAATCTTTTATACTTTGCAAAGTAGCATGATATAATTCTGGATTTCTCTGCATTTCAGCAATTTGTTTGCCATCAACCGAAAATCCATTCTGAGGCGCACTTCCTGGTGAAGTTGACCCCCCTGCCTCCTGAATTACTTGGTTTATTAGCTCCTTCCTCTACTGTAAGTGAAGGTGTTTCATTTCCACCATCAGTCTTGGTGGTAGCTTGCTCTTTAGGAGACTCTGAAGACTCGGGTACACACCCAGCTCCCGCTGCCATATTCAACATACAATTAACAGCGGCCCCTTTTGCAAAGCTTTTTGCAAACCCACCCGCAAAGTTGGCCATGGCTGTCCCACCACCATCTATCGCCTGAGCAATCCCTATCGCCATTTTCGCATAACCATAATACTCATAAGCCGTCAATATACCACCTATTACCGTGGCTGCTGCCCCTGTGACTATGCCATTGGCAATCGCTGCTTGTAATGCCCAAACCACCAAGGTCGCAAAAATATACCCACTTGGGTCGGTTTTGTTCAGCGGGTTATTCACCACGTACGAGTAACGGTTTAAGTTTTGAATATTCTCAGGTGCTTGCACCATGGGGTCTGCTTGTAAAAAGCGCCCAAGGATTGGGTCATAAATACGCCCGCCCATGTGTACCAGCCCCACTTCGTCCATTTGCTCGTGACCGGTATAACCACGTAAGGTGATTTTACTGGTAAATTTCGCTTGGTCGCTGAAATCCCTTGCCCATGTTTTGGCATCACGGCGCGCACCAAACACATCAAAGCTCATGGTTTGCTCAAGCTTACCATTGGCATCAGCAATCACATGGGTTGAACCTAAGTGGTCGTCTAGCATGTAGCGAGTGGTGGCTTGGTTATTAACCGAAATCAAGGGGGCAAATAAGCTTTTTAGTTTTTAAGTAAAGGCAAAAAGAAAAAGCTGACCCCATTATTTCAAACCATCGTGCATATTCACACCAATCGACGTCATTACTGGATGTATAGTCATATTTAAAGTGAGTTTAAAAAGTAACAACACTTGGTTTTTTGAATAAAAAGATCAAGAAAACACAGCTGCCTGCTTGACCGGAACTTTCTAATGGGTGACCCTATTCACTCTTTTTCCTATTTCTAAAAGCTTAATCTATGCTTCAAAACATCCATATTTAGATATAACCAGGCTGTTACTTGAAAACTCTCTGTACTCACTATTTATTTTCACAAATTCCATAAGCGAAACTATATACTCCTCTTCTGAAATGGTTAATTTATAAATTTTCTCTATTGGGATATCAATAATGAAGATTTCACCGGCTTTAATTTCAACTTCGAAAGGAGTTATTTTTTCATGATGTTTTAAAAAAATTTTCATGAAACTATTTCTATTACCAGTGTTAATGGCTTGCTTATATTCATCGTATTTAAATAAAGCTAACCCACTGAAATCAGTATTGAATCTTATTTTTCTTGAATCTTTTAAATTGTTATTACTGTAGCCTACTAATAAATTAAATTCTTCATTTTCAAAGTTACAGCTTAAATTGACTTTAACATCGACTGCCCTACTTTTAGCACAAGATAAACATGTGAATATCATCAAAGTTACAATAGCTAGTTTTTTAATCAACATAATTTTTCCCCATAATACTATGTTCTAAAACATAAGGGTTGTGCCTCAAATGAGAAATAGCAGACTGTCTTTTACTCGGTGAAAACGATCTATGAGCTACAGAATTAAGAGCCTTTATATCCTTAATCCTTGAGCCAAAACTGGTATCTCCATTATGCACATGACCATAATCAAAACTTGGTAAATGTGATACTTCATGAATAATTGTAGTTTGAGGAACATCACCATATCGAAGGTTACTCTTAAAGTAATTGTTAGAAAACCCGATTTGAGTAGAGCCAGCCTCAGCAAAGTCACTACCTCCAGTCTTATAATGATAGAAGTCATCTCTTCCCATAGAATTCATTTTAGAAACCATACCTTCTAGATCTTTAGAAAGACTCTCAGCAACTGAAGCAAATGCCTCCGCATCCATGTCCATACTCGCATTATAACCATAGTTATACGCAATTCGTTTGTAATCCGCAGAAGTTGGATCTTTGTAATAATTTAAGTTGACACCCATCTTAATTATTCACCGAAAGCAAACTTTAGGATGGGTGTCATCTTTGTTTCCCCCTTGCACCATGGGTTCTGCTTGTAAGAAGCGCCCAAGAATAGGGTCGTAAATACGCCCGCCCATGTTTTGGCATCACGGCGTGCACCAAACACATCAGAGTTCATGGTTTGCTCAAGCTTACCACTAGCATCAGCAATCAAGACCTGACCCTATTCACTTTTCTTCACCTCATTTTAATTCTATCAGTAGCAATTATCGCTTGAGGTCAAAAGCCTGTTGGACCTAAAGACTTTAAAGTCGAGCGGATAACTATTTATATAAGCAGAAAATGTTAGGTATAACACGTATTCGTCGCCTGATTTTAATTCAAATTCTTTATCATAAAAAATATCAAACTCTCGCTTTGAATATGGAGCAAGGACTAAACTCGATATAGGGTCATTATCTTCATAACTAGAAAACTTGTTCTTTCTAGCATATTCCCAACGTGTGTAATGCTCTGAATATGATTTCTTTTGAACAACTTTAATGGCATCCGACTCCCAAATACCGAACTTGTCATTTGCACCTTCTATATTTACATAGGTGCCAGTCATATTGTGAAACTTTAAAGTAGCAATGCCTTTAACCACTGAACAAGTCACATCAATATAGACCTTATTATACAAATCAACACTATGTTCAGCAGCCATGCTGGACATAGTGTGAGATGATAAAATAGCCCCCCCCAACAGTATTAATTTATCAATCACTTATAACCTCTTATTTTGAAGCACAAAATCAAGTGTATAAACATTTTTATATAGAGCAGCTCTATCTAACCTTTGACTGTCTAACGCCTGAGTGTCTGTATAAAAAGGGCGATACCGAGCATTATTAGCACGAATACTAATATCCTTTTTATTAAAATGGTAACCTCCATTCGGATGCTCCCCGCCAAATGAATGTGAAATCTCGTGTATAAGACCACTCACTGAACTACCATTTATAATAATTTAAGTTGACACCCATCTTAATTATTCACCGAAAGCAAACTTTAGGATGGGTGTCATCTTTGTTTCTCTATTCACCTCATTTCTGTTTTCACCGTTCTCCTAGCTCGGCGAAAACATCCTTATTCAGATAGTTAATTTGACTATCTTTCATCCGGAAAAGGTGCTCTTCCTGATTAAAGACGCTCTCTCTTTTACTAAAGATTTCATTAATTATCTTTACTGAGACAGGATGTGATTCATTTGTATATTTCAATACCTTAGAGTTTTCATCTCTATACTCAGTTACAGCACAAGAGCTATGAAATAATTTAGACTCACTAGCTGGTTCAGTAGATAGAGCTCTTAACTTATCAAAAATCAATCGACCTTCTCCAACCTCTAAATTTTGAGACTTCCACCCTCCAAACTGAAAGAACTCATGCAACTCAAAGCGATTTTTCTTTTCAACAAGTAAATAATACATTAATGAATTTCCACCTGCTGTCTTAAATACAAAGTAAGAACCATCACTTATAATATTTGCACCTTTTTTTACTGGAGAGTTACTAAGCTCAAAAAATGAGTTTAAATTAGCCAACGTTAACCTGCACTTTTCTTTTTCTTTATAAGATTCAATAAAGAAAAAAGCTAAAAAAATAGCAATTAATATTGGTATAAATAAAATTTTAGTCAATTCTTGATTTCGCATCTTTATAACTATCCACAAAGCTATTTGAATTTTTACCTAGACCCGAATTTAAATTGACACCCATCTTAATTATTCACCGAAAGCAAACTTTAGAATGGGTGTCATCTTTGTTTTTTCTTTTCCTTAATTCTTTAGAGTGCGAATTTAAGTTGACACCCATCTTAATTATTCACCGAAAGCAAACTTTAGGATGGGTGTCATCTTTGTTTTATTTCTTTGTTTTTTCTTTTCCTTAATTCTTTAGAATGAGGCAGGTCTGCAAAATGCAAGGCCCGTCCCTATAAATAGCACTTAGTTTAATCATCAGGCAAGGTAAGTAAATCATCAACTATTCCTAACTTACTAAGCAATGAAGTGAATATTGACTTTTTTTGATCTATCACATATTGCGCATCCATAACTACCGAAAAAACAACGTACTCAATACCTTTTTCAAAATTCAATCTATCTCTTTTTATTAGCGTAGTGTAAGTTTTGACTTCAAGAGGTTTAAATATTACATCTCTTTCAAGTGGCGAAAACTCTACATTTTTAAACGATAATGGGTTGTCAAACGGATTATTCGTTGCATACACGTCTTTTGCTCTATAAAACTTAAAAGCATGTTCAGTAAAATGAGTTTCATCAAAATAATTTGAAATTACTTTAATTTCAAATGCCGTATTATTTCTTAAAACAACACTCGTATTGCAATATACCAAATCGCAAATAGTGTATACTACAGCTTCAATAGCTTTAGGCGGTTTTTCAATCGTATTTGAAAAGCATACCTGTGAATTAACTATTAAACATAATAGAGCTAAAAATCTATATTTTGACATTCTATTTCCTTGAAGCATTAGAAACTGACCATTCAAACCTATACGCAGAATTTTTTAGCCAATTGCGGTTATAACTAGTAATTTCAGCTGGTGTTCTTAGTAAACGTGCTTGAGAAGATATCACACGTAAGCTATCTCTTGCAGTACGAGAAGAACTTATTGTATGCCTTGATATGGGTGCATTATTTCCAGTTCCATCCACACCATCGGCATTAGCAAAAACTTTATGCGCATCTTGAAAACTTAAGTTAACACCCATCGCAATCATTCATTGGAAGCAAAACAACAAACACATCGCTTGAAGTCATCAGTAAGTGAACATTTTCGACATAATCACGATCTAAACACGGTTTCACTGAATTTGGCTAAATTCAAAAATGCAGGAGTCTACATTGCGGGCACATACGCTTTTCCCTTGAAGAGCAATTTTAGTTTTAAATGAGTGTTAACACTACGCCAGTAGTTTTTCGCAGTTGCTGAGGTTGCTGCGTCGTTTTCTGTTTAAATTTTCGCAGTAACCTGCGTGTGATGACGGTCTACCCACTGCGCCATGAAATACGCGGGTAAAGTGTGTGGTGAGTTTTAACCAGTTTTCAGGGGAGATATTGATGCGCGCTAAAAGTGGTAAGTTCGCCTCTTCAATGTGGCCGCGTTTGTCTTCACGCAAGCATCGCCCTGTGAGCTCTACTAATTCTAAGTAAGACTTTAGCTCAAACGGTAATCCTTTGGGCATGTGCTGCCTGGGCATCCCTGCAAAGCGCAGGAGTTGTTTGGGTTGTTTGCCGTCCTTTGCACTTTCAATGCGTTTTTGTACACTGGTGTGGGCTGACTCTTCTGGGGTATTCGCCATTTTGGCTCTAATTGGGTTTAAATCGACATAGGCCATGCATGCAGCTATGGCGGCTTCATCTAATAATGCGTGTGATTTGAATCTTCCCTCCCAGAATCGGCCTGTACACCCGTCTTCTTTATTGGCTTTGCGGGCGATATCTTCGTTTAACTGTCGCATAAACCAACTAATACTGGTTAAGCGTTCGCGGTATTCGGTAATGGTTTTATCTAAAAAGAACCGCTCGGCGTCGCTAATTTTTTCACCCTGAATGTATTTATTGGTGAGCACGGTGCCCTTACAGAGTTTATGCCAACGGATAATAATGGCTTTATCATTAAGGCGCTCTGCTTTTTTATCATCAACATACAGCACTAAATGCGTGTGGTTACTCATTACCGCATAAGCGCAAACGTCAATACAAAATACCTTGGCTAGACTGAGCAGTTTGTCTTCAACCCACCCTCTGCGATGCTCAAAAGACTTCCCTGTAAAACGGTCTTCACCGCACAAGAAAGCACGACGAACGCAACGTGAAATACAGTGATAATACTTTGTATCAACCAAACTTACTTGACGCTTTCTTGCAATTGCCATGTGACACCCTGATTATATTTTACACTAATTAAAAGTTAGTGAAAAATATAAAAAATACAAACTTTAGAATGGGTGTCACCTTTTCACTTTTGTTTTTTAATCTGTTGATTTAGGTGGTGGTACTTGCCTGCACTTCCCACTACTGTCGCAGTCTATAATTGTTACTGCGCCAACTCTAATACTTGTAGAAAACCCAAATCTTGAAAATGCACCAGATGCAGCCCCAATATTACTATGGTTGTTAAATTTGTATGTTCCAATATCACTTACTTTAAATGGTACGGTATTATTGTCACTATCTCTTGCTTCCAGAAGTTCTATAATAATTATTCCCCCATCTATCTTCATAGAAAAAAGTACCTTTCCTCCATTAGCAGTAGGTAACCAATATTTGTTTAACTCACCAGATAGAAAACCTAATTTTCTAGCTTTATCTTTTACTGCTTCGATTGTTATTGAACTAACCCAAAGTTGATCTTTAATATAGTCTGTTAAATTATTTTTATTTCTAGAATAATTTGGCAAATCCCAGACGTTATTAATGACATCTGGGGGGGCTATGCTTGAAGATGTATTATTTCCTAATTCATTAAGGGCATCACTAACTTCTTGAAATATTTTTTTATCCGTTTCCGAGGTTTTAACTCTAATAATTTCACGATGACTCACATACCCGTGCTCTTGATCCCATTCTGTGTAGTTTTCATAAGTTTCAATTTTTGATTGTGTAAAATCTAATACATTTATTGTTTGTCCGTGCTCACCCCAGCCTACATTTCCAGCTCGTATCTTCATATCATTGGAATTACAACCATGACAAGTCGTTGCTATTTTATCTCCAGCAAACACTGATTGAGAAAAGAAAAGCAAGATCATGAATATTTTTTTTAACATATTTAATTTCCTTATTTGCCCATTTATTAAAAACACTTCCCTAAGAAGATAGGCATAAATCAAAAAAAAGCGTATTGAACAGCACCTTTTTTTTGGGGGGGGTTATAACCCCCCCCCCAAAACGGCGTATATTATACAGCTCAAATATTACACTAAACAACCATACTGTAACCATACTGCAATGTTAAATTCACAAGAAAAAGCCAACTATTTTTATTCGTTTAAACAGCTTAGCGATAGATTACTTTTCAATAAAACGTGCACGAAGGTCTTCGCCAGTAAACTATAAACTAGACAGCCACTTTAATAGCACCAACACAGCTGCTCCTTTAAATTTACTTTTTAGGTTATGAGTTTATCTTTTACTGCTGCGTTACTTTCATTTCACCCATTAAATGAGTTACTTGTCCTCTTAAGCTTAAATTACACGCATGAAAATGACTGCATAGTTGCAGTTTTAACTTTTTACTGGGGACTTTTAACTTTATACCAGCAACTTTTCGCAGTTACCTATATTTGCTCGCCGTTTTCTGTGTAGATTTTCACAGTAACTTTCTTATGAAGATGCCCTGCCTACTACGCCATGAAATACGCGCGTAAATTGCGTGGTCAATTTTAACCAGTTTTCTGGGGAATATTGACTCTTTCTAGTAAAGGTAAATGTGTGCTTTCAATATACCCACGTTTGCCTTCTCGTATGCAACGCCCAGCAAGCAAAGCGCCAGAGATTAACCTAAGCGCTTTGCCACATCACTAACCCATTTTATAGCAACGTTCAGGCCGACCAATACTGCCATAGCTTTGGTCGGCGCTGACTTGTTCAGCCTCTAGTAAATATTCAAGATAACGCCTTGCTGTAGAGCGACTCACTCCCACTAAATCGCCCATTTGCTGGGCAGTAAATGGTGTTTTTTGATTATTTTTAAATGCATCCATAATCTTTTTCAGCGTAAGCTGATCAACCCCTTTAGGGAGCCTTACCACCGCTTTACTTTGCTCATTTGAGCCAAATAACGTATCCACCATAGATTGCGTGACTTCGTCTGCGTCTGATAGGCAACGTTGACGCGCTTCAAAACGCGCCAATGCTTGATCAAGGCGATTGAGCATCAGCGGCTTAACTAAAAAGTCACAGGCACCAAGCTGCATGGCCTTTTCAAGAGTTTCGACTTCTTTGGCTGCAGTAAGCAACATAACATCACTTTTTATTGCACGTCGGCGTAAGTCACTTAATAACTCAAGGCCATTGCCATCTGGTAAATGAATATCGAGTAGAATAAGGTCTGGCTCTATCGCATGCAACAAGGCCGTTGCCGTGCTTAGGTTTGCAGCAATACCCACAACCTGATACTGGCCTTGACGCTGGCTTTGCCTTGCAGCTTGATTACCCGCCACACCATTTGGTAGCAATAAGTATTGCGCCAAAAGTTGTGCGACTTCTATTTCATCTTCGATGATAACTACTGAATATGTCATTGTTTATTACTCATTTTTAGCATTGCTAATGTGCCGCATTTCGTTTTATTATTATTTGCTTTACCACGGCTTGTTACCCTAAATTACGTTATTTAGGAATATAAACGCTTAGTCGTGCGCCTTTTAAATCTGATTCACCAATTTCTAAACTCCCTCCACAGGAGTCCAAATTGGTCTTTACTAAATATAAACCAATACCGTGTTCTGCCCCGGCTTTAGAGCTGTATTGTGGCGTAAATATCACTTCGTGATCATCGCCAACACCAAAACCACTGTCTTCTACATCGAATAACAGCGTTTTACTGGTTTCATCAACGGTCACTCTTACATACGGTGTGCGTTCGTTACTTGCTCTAATTGCTGCATCAATGGCGTTATCGATCAAATTACCCAGTATTGATACCACTCGTTCGAGCATCTCGGTACGGGCTATTGCACCGAGTAGACTATCTGGGTTTAATTCCAACGTAACATTGAGTTCGCGCGCTTTGTGGTATTTACCCACCAACAAACCTGCGAGCACGGGGTCTTGAATATGCTCTAACAAATGGTGTATTTGTGCTTGCGAGCCTTGACTTTCTTGGCCGATCAGCTCAATTGCCTCATCGCTCTTTCCCATTTGGATCAGTGCGCCAATTAAATTTAATTTGTTTGAATAGTCGTGTGTTTGTACACGTAAAAGCTCTGCAAACGCTTGTACCTTAGTCAATTGCTGACTTAAATACTCCAGCTCATCGGCAGGACGCAATGTTAATAATATGCCATCTGCCTGACCTTGTACTTGCAATGAAAACCGCGACAATACCAAGCGTTTATCCGCTGCAAACAGTTCAAAACCAACCATTTTACGACGTTGATTACGCAGCAAGAACTCAGCATGCTCAGGGAGTAAGTCACTTAGCATTAAATCTTGATTTATACAGGCGGTAGGTTTGTCTAAAATCTCGCAAGCTCTTTGGGTTAATTTGCGCACTCGACCATCGGGGTCTAGAGCTATGACACCGCTGCGCATGGTGTTTAAAATGGCATCTTGCTCTGAGAATAACCGCGCAATTTCGTCAGGCTGTAAACCAAATATGGCATTTCTAACGCGCCGCCCAATAAGCACCGCCGCTATAATGCTCAAAATAACCAGTAAAACTCCCCAAATCATCACCTCTACAATGCGTTCTTGAATCAAAGGTTCAATCGATTGCACCAAGAAACCAACAGACACCAACCCGATAATATCCCCCTGCGCATCATACACAGGCACCTTGCCACGAATTGACTCTCCCAAACTCCCTTTAGCAATGGAGATATAACGCTCTCCCTGCAAGGCCGCTTGGCTATCACCACCAACCATGCGCTTACCGAGTTTATTGCTATCTGGGTGAACAACTCGATGGGCATTTTTATCGCCTATAACAATAAAATCTGCGCCAGTGAACTGGCGCAGATTTTCGATCTCTTGATTGATAGCGGTTAATTTTTGCGGATTATTTAATGCTTGAACAACATTGTTGCTCGCAGCAATACTGGTCGCCACCGCAAGGGCTTTATCACCTATGTGGTCGTTTAAGCTTTGCGCGGTAATCTGATACACCAATCCACCAAACATCAATGCTTGAAGTACGCATAACCCGGTTACCCAAATAATTAATCGCGTTTCTAAGCGCTTGGGCTTTTTAACCATGCTTTGCAATGGATTTAGTTTTTTGGTGTATTTCATCATTACCTCAGCCTACCTCACGATGCATGCTCTGATTTCACTTTAAGCGCGGCTTTATCTGCACGACGCTGGGTTATAAAGTCTTTTAATGGGAATAACAACACTAATATTGAAATAACAAAAATACTCAATGTCAGCGGGCGCTCCCACAAAAAGCTTAACGAGCCGTCAGAAATCATCATAGAGCGGCGGAAATTACGCTCAATCATGTCACCTAAAATAAAGCCTAGTAGTAATGGTGCCATTGGGAAAGCCAGTAACCGCAAGACTAAAGCGACAATAGCAAAGCCCACCATCATAAATAAATCAAAAGTATTAAAGGAGACGAGATACACGCCAATTAAGCTAAAGAACAAAATCATCACAGTCAAAACAGACTTTGGCATTGCCAGTACTTTTGCAAAATACGGGATTAACGGCAAGTTCAAAATAAGTAGCACAATATTGCCAAAGTACATGCTTACAATCACCGCCCAAAACACGCTAGGGTTTTCTTGCATTAACATAGGGCCCGGTTGAATACCGTAGGCAATTAATGCACCGAGCATAATCGCAGTTGTACCTGAACCTGGGATGCCTAATGTCAGTAATGGTACAAATGATCCCGTACATGCTGCATTATTGGCAGACTCTGGCGCTGCTAAACCGCGCAATGACCCTTTACCAAATTTCTCTTTTAGGCCTTTAGGCGCTAAGTTTCGCTCAGTTGCATAAGCCATAAAGCTGGCAATCGTTGCACCTGCGCCCGGTAATACACCTACAATAAAACCAAGAATAGACGAGCGACCAATAACAGGGGCTATATCTTTAATTTCTTCTTTAGTTAATTTGGTTGAGCCTATTTGTGGTGTGTCTGAATCATTAATGCCCTTAACGTCTTTTTTCTCCGGACGTGTAACATTAATAAGTGCTTCAGCCAGAGCAAAAGTTGCCATAGCCACCAATAAAAAACTAATACCATCAAGTAAATCAGCTTGGCCTAAAGTAAAGCGCTCAGTACCTGAGGACGGATCAATACCGACTGTTGCCAACATAAGACCAAATACGGTCATCATCATGGCTTTTAAAAATTGCCCTTTATTTGAAAATGCTGCGATTGCTGTTAAACCTAAAAACATCAGCACGACATAATCGGGAGATTGAAAGCTCAGCGACACTTTTGCCAACAGCGGCGCGGCCACCATTAATAATATTGCGCCAATTGTGCCACCAATAAAGGAGGAATAAGCAGCAATTGCCAATGCTTTACCAGCGTGGCCTTGCTTTGCAAGTGGGTAGCCATCAAAGGAAGACGCTACGGTCCCAGCAACCCCTGGTGCATTTATTAAAATAGACGAGGTTGAACCGCCAAATATTGCGCCGTAATACACTCCAGCCATTAAAATCATACCCGAATCAGCACCAATGCTGTAAGTAATGGGGATCATCAATGCAATAGCGGTAATAGGGCCCAAGCCCGGCAACATGCCGATAAAAGTACCAACAAAACACCCTATGATCACATAAAGTAAGTTGTTCCAGTCGAGTACGGTCGACAAGCCCAGCATAATTCCATCAAACATAACTTAACTCCACAGGTTGCCAGGAACCAAATAAATGCCCAGCACTTGGGTCATTAAAAACCAAAACACCACAGCAACAGGAATTGAGGCCAGTAATAAAACTGCTTTACGGCGCTCGCCCATCACAAAAAAGCCTATTAACAAAAACGCACTGGTTGAGAGTAAAAAACCAATTGGCTCTAGCATAGCGCTGTATAACACCATTAAAATTAGCAATGCCACTGTGCGCAGTACATTCGATTTTTCAAGTGTTTGCTGCTCATCACTTGGTTGCTCTTTTGGCTTTAGCAAGGTTGCTGCTATCGACAGTAAACACACAATAATACCAAATGCCGCATACACCTTAGGTAAGGTGGCTGAGGTCACTGTTTCATACTCTTCAAATGGGAGTAACGGAATTTGCCATGCAATAATGGCGTATAGGGTAAATAGCGCCAAGAATAAACTTGGCCCTAGTAATTCGCGGTTCAACATTGGCGCCTCGATTAACGTAATGTGCGAATAAAACCAAGCTCTTCCATCACGACTTTGAGCTGTGCTTCTTGTGCTTCGAGTGACTTAATGAATTGATCTTTTTCTTGAAACAGGTTTAACCAACCATTACGCGCACGGACCACTTCCCACTCAGGTGTTGTTTGTAGCTTACGTAATTTTTCAGTGTATTCTGCCAGTTTGTCGGCTGGTAAATCGGGAGCTGCAAAAAAGCCACGCCAATTCACAAATTCCATGTCATAACCTAGTGATTTAAGTGTTGGGATTTCAGGGTAATCAGGTAGTGCATCCCCTGAGGTCACAGCTAAAATACGTGCTTGACCGCCATTAGCCACTTCTAACGCTTCGCTTAGACCCGTTGAAAGCAAGTTAACTTCGCCAGATAGTAAACCAGCTTTTGCTTTACCGCCTGCATCATAAGGAATATAACGTAACCTGCGCCCATCAAGGCCTGCGGCTTTAACCGCTTGCGCTGCAACTAAGTGATCCATGCTGCCACGCGCCGAGCCACCGGCTACCTTTACCGAGCTTGGGTCTTTTTTCATTGAGGCGATCACATCTTGCCACGTTTTAAATGGCGAATCATTACGTACAACAAATGCACCATAATCGGCGATCATGCTGGCAACAGGCGTTAGATCGCGATAGCTATACGGAATTTTACCCGTTAATGCACGCAACACGATAGGTGTTGAGTTAACCATTAAAATATCGCCTTTTTTAGTCCCTGACTCAATCAAATATGCGATTGCACGGCCACCACCGCCACCCGACATATTTTGAAAAGAGGCATTATCTTCAATACCTGCTTTTACTAAGCCTTCGCCTACACCACGTGCTGTTGTATCCCAACCGCCGCCAGGACCACCGGGTACTAAAAAGTGAATATCGGCCAGTGCAAATGGACTGCTTAATATGAGCGATGCTGCAAGCACCGTCGTTTTAACTGATTTAAATGATTTGAATAAATTCATGTTCCGCTACCTCTTAAAATAAGTACTGCATACGTGCGCTAAAGCCCATACCCGAATCTTCATCACCTACAAGCGCAATTGTTCCTGGGCCTTCTACATCGCTGTAAATAAGGTTACCCATAAATTTAATATCGCTGCTAATGTAGTAAGAAGTGCCTAATGTGTAAGTTGTTACTTCAGTGCCTTGCGTACTGCTTGTTGCGTCCATTTGCGATACACGAGCAACAAGTTCCCATGCGTCTTTAACGCCTTTAGGCTGTACAAATAACGCAGAACCCGCTTTGTACTGGCGCTGCTCGCCCCCTAGAAAGTAACTGGCTGATACATGAAAACCATCAAAGCGCTCACCATCAAGGGCGTCGGCGCTATTTACGGCATCAAGTGAACGACTGGCGTATTCCGCCTCAAGAGTGAGTGAGTCAGCTTGAAAAGCAAACTCAAGACCTGTTTGCGATAAACTATCTAATGCGACAGCATCACCACCAACAGCGTAATCCACCAAGCGCACATTGGTTTCGCGAATTTCACCACGGGCAAAACGCGCCCCTAATTCATTACCACCCATATCACGATATGAATGCCACGCACCTAGGTGAATAACATCGCCCGGCGACGCGCTCGACCACGTTAAACGCCCTGTTGCGGCAAGTGTTAAGTTATCATCTTCATCATGGCCTGATGCACCAAATGCATCGTTTTTATACACACCAACGGCATAACGCACGCCACTGTCTTTAAAATATTGATAAGCCGATACACCCCAACGGAAAAACGGTGAGAAAGTATTTGCTAAGGTACTACGCTCAATCGTGTTGATATGCTTAGAACTCGTTAACGCATTAAGCGACATATCTTCACGGATTTTACCCACCTTCACTTTTAGGCCGTTATCGAATGCATAACGCACACGCGCCATCACGATTTCAGCTGTGCCCTCGCCAAACTCAAGCAATAATTTGTGATCCCAATTACCGTGCTCACTTTCCACGTACGTACGAATACGGCGCGGGAAAAAATCACTGCCAGCATCACCGTCATTATTTGCGTTATATGCACCATTAAAGTAATTGTAATCAAGCTGAACGCGGCCACCAAACTCAAGGTCAAATGCTTTGTTGCCTTTCATTGAGTCGACTTCTTTTTGTAGCTCATCCAATTGCTGCTGTAGTTTTTGTGTATCGTTGTCGGCCAACACAGAGGTACTTGCTAACGCTGCTGCAACAGCTAACGCCAGTTGTGTATTACTTGCTTTCATTGTTTTACTCCACACCAATTATTTTAGTTTTGTTGTCATTAAGATGAGCTACTGCACACTGCCATCTAACTTCGAGCATAGTGTTAACGTGAGATTAACGAAATGTTTAGAAGTTAAGCTGCATTGATCTGTTTAAAATGCATTTAGCGCATAAAAACCACGCACAATATGCACAAAAAGAACGAGCAATAACTCATTGATAGTCATCTATTATTTAACGGGGATTAGCTAATTTAAGCGGATTAAGGGGCAGCATATACTCAAGCCCCTTCATTACTTATACTTTGAAGTTGCTTACTAAGTTGTCTAGCTGTTGACACTGCTGCGCCAATGCTTGGCATGCACGTTCAGCATGATCTACTTTTTCGAGCATATTACCGCTTGATGTAGCGATGCGCTGCACATTGATATTCACGTCTTCACTCACTTGGCTTTGCTGCGTCGCCGCTGTAGCTATTTGCATGTTCATATCATTAATGATGGTGACGGCATCATTAATGCGCTGCACCGATTGCGCCGCCCCGCGAGAGTGCTCAATAGTTTGCTGCCCGCTTTTAGTGCTCGCTTGCATTGCACTAACGGCCTGATTAGTCCCTTGCTGAAGCTTTTCAATCATGGCATTAATTTCACCAGTGCTGTCTTGTGTACGACTCGCTAACGAGCGCACTTCATCAGCAACCACAGCAAAACCACGTCCTTGCTCACCGGCTCTAGCGGCTTCAATGGCTGCATTTAGTGCGAGTAAATTTGTTTGATCGGCAATCCCGCGAATAACATCAAGCACAGTGGCAATGTTCATCACATCTTGCTCTAGGGTGTTTATTACATCACTTGATGCTGAAATGTCGGTTACAAGTTGATTAATTAACGAGATAGTTTCTTCGATAGTCGCTTTTGCCACGTTTGCATCGTTATTTGCGTTACTTGTAGCGCTAGCTGCATCGTTAGCATTATGGCTAACATTATCGCTGGTGGTACTCATTTCATTAACCGCCGCAGCCACCTGCTCACTTTCAACTTGCTGATTACTGGCTTCGTTTAGCACACTGGCTGTAATAGTACGTAAGTTTGCCGTTTCAGTGCGTACCTGCTCAGCCGAACCAACAACTGCAAGTACCGTGTTATGAATTTTACTTATAAAAGTATTAAATGAACGCGCTAATGAACCCATTTCATCTTGCGATTCAATATTTAAACGCTGGGTTAAATCACCTTGCCCGCAAGCTATGTTTTCAAGTGCGAGTTGCATTTGCTTTAATGGCGCTAAAATAACGCCTGATAACAACCACGTAGCAGCAATCGATAATACAAAACTTAATAACATGCCAAATTGCAGTGCATAACTTGCCGAGGTTTGTTGCTCGTCAATCTCAATGAGTGAATTTGAAAGTTTAGCGTCTATTTCATCACGCATGGTAGTAACGTTTTTGCGAATGCGGCCAAGCACCGTTTCCATATCTTGTTTATGTTCAGCTAAATAACTTGCTGCTAAAGCATGATCACTAAATAACCCTTGATAATAACGAGACCAAATAACTACATCGGCTTTTATATTATCGATTCGCTGTGCATTTATCGCATCGATGTAACCTGAATCAACCAACTTTAATGGACTTGAAAGACGAGCATCTACACGCGCTATATTGCTTCTATACTCGTCTTGCTGAATTAAATAGTTTTGCTTATCACCTTGGCCTAACACCATGCTTAAGCCAGCGGTTTTTACTTGGAATAGATCGCGATAACCATCTTCTAGATCATCAAGTACAGTGCGCACTTCTAAACTTATAAAGCTATTAAGACGTGCCTGCTCTTTAAATGTATAAAGAACATACCCTGACAACACAGAAAATATAACTAGGGCAACAACCACAGGAATAGCAAATTTAACCCTAAAGCTAAGGTTATTTATTAATTGACTCATTTTTGATCACTTATTGATTTACAGGCAGAAGGAAATACGAGGACAGCAATAAAAAATAACGTTATGTACCTGAAAAGACAAATAAATTAAATGAACAAAAAGCCCAAAAAGAACAAAACAACAGCCATTTTGGAAAGATTAATTTTGAGGGCTGAATAAGGCCGCGACCACATCAATATTTAAAAATCACTTTACTCCCATTTTTAAATTCATATTCCCATCGATGGGAAAACCCATGCATCCATAAATATTTAATTTATTTATTTTCAATAAGTTAACCTTTGGCATAAAACTGGCTTTATCTGGTTAATTATTTTTGATAACGAATAACACATACCATGGATATAGACAGCACCTTAGCGCGAAGTAATAAACCAACGTCGCGTAAAAAGCTCATTATTGGTTTATTGATTATTGGCTGCGGATTAATTGCTTTTGCTTTACAGCAGTGGCTTGCTCCTCATTCATTAGCGGCCAGTCAGCTGCAAATTGTCAGCGTAACCCAAGCTGACTTTGTGGTAAAAATTCGTGGGTTTGGCCGCTTAAAATCAAAGCACCAGCGTTACTTAACCAATACTGATACCGCCATGGTCGAAGCAATTCATGTTTACCCTGGCACGCGAGTTAGTAAAGACACGGTTATTTTAAGCCTCGTAAATCCACTTCAAGCGCAGCGTTTATCAGTCGCACGGTTAGAGTTAGCGAGGCAAAAAGCCAGCGTTAACGAACAAATAATCAATCAAAAAAGTCAACTGCTAGAGCGCGAAGCAAACCTGACTATTTTAAAAAGCGATCTTGAAAGTGCCCAGCTGCGTGCAGAGGCCGAAAGTAAATTGATCGAGCAAGGTATTGTCTCTAGCCTTGATTACAAACGCAGTTTATTAACCGTTAAACAGCTAGAACAACGTGTAGATATTGAAAAACAGCGCTTAGCCCAATTAGCCGATATGCACCATGAACGCAGCAAAATTCAGCAAGAGCTATTGAGCCAATTTGAACTAAATTACCAAGTACAACAACAAGCTTTTAATGATTTACAAATAACCGCAGGGATTGATGGCATGCTGCAAGCACTTAATGTAGAGCTTGGTCAAAATCTCACGCCGGGCACACGGCTTGCCGTCGTTGGCTCTGATGCAGTCCTTAAGGCTGAATTGAGTATTCAACAAAGTGAAGCTGAAAAAATAGCGTTAAATATGCCCGCTAAAGTAAATACATTTAGCGCAGGTGAAAGTAGCGAAGTATTGGCTAAAGTCACTCGTATTGACCCTATCGTCAGTGACGGCCGTGTAATGATTGAGCTTGATTTAACAGGTACGCTGCCAGCTAACGCTCGCCCCGACTTAAGCATTGAAGGCTATGTAATAAGTCACATCATACCGAACGCTCTGACCATTAATTTACCCATAAAAGCACAAGCAAATAGCAATGCCATGCTTTTTAAGCTCAACCCCACCACTCATTTAGCCCACCCAACTAAAATTGAATTTGGTACACTCAGTGATAACAAAATTCAACTTTTAAGCGGCGCAAAAGTGGGTGAACAGCTGATCATTTCAGATCTCTCTAAATGGCAGCATTTGGCAACTATAAAAATAGAACAGGAAAGTTTATGAACGCAAATACGCTTATCTCATTAAAAAATATCGCCAAGGTTTACCGCAGCCAAAGTGTTGAAACCTACGCTTTAAAGAATATTGACCTTGCTATAACGCAAGGCGATTACATCTGCATTAGTGGTCCATCAGGGTGTGGTAAATCAACGCTACTGTCTTTACTTGGCTTACTCGACAGCCCTACCGAAGGGCAATATTTAATTAAAAACGTCGATACTAAAACCCTTGATATGGACCAACAAGCAGAGCTACGTAATTTACACATTGGCTTTATTTTTCAGTCTTTTAATTTAATAGATGAACTCTCGGTGTTTGATAACGTGGCGCTCCCGCTTACTTATCGAGAACCAGCTATGAGCCAAGCCGATATTCAAAGTGCGGTAAAGCATGCGCTTGATGAAGTTGAAATGGGGCATCGTGCTCAGCATAAACCAAACCAGCTATCTGGTGGGCAACAACAACGTATTGCCATTGCCCGCGCCCTTGCCGGTAAACCAAGTATTTTATTGGTCGATGAGCCAACCGGTAACCTCGATTCTAAAAATGGTGATGCAGTGATGGACTTACTTGATGCGCTAAACCAAAAAGGCACCACCATTTGTATGGTAACCCATGATTTACGTTACGCAGGACGTGCAAAAACTCAGCTAAAATTACTCGATGGCGAAATTATCTCGTATTCGCAGGCGCGCCAAGATGCACACACTGAAAATACCAGCGCTGTACCCGCTAATACTGCCGAGGTAATTTAACATGAGCCGTTTAACTAAAACACGTAGTCAACTGCGCTTGGCGTGGGCATCACTGATGAACGCACCGGGGTTTGTTACCGCCGTTGTTGCCACCTTGGCGCTCACTCTCGCAACGTTATTTGTAGTGCTAAGTCTGGTTAATAGTTACTTTTTAAAACCCCTTGATGTGTTTGACGAAACCCGCATGGTGGTGGTTGAGCAAAGCCTAACCTATGACGACTATGATGCGGTTGGCTTTCAAAGTTACCAGTCAATTGTGCATTGGCTTAAAAACAACCAAAGCTTTGAACAAGCTTTTATGATGAATGCCGCTGAAAATGTTTTTTTATACTTAGACGGCCAACCAAAAAAGGATGTGCTGTATGTGGGTGGTGAATATTTTGAGCTCCTACATACTCCTTTTTTACTCGGACATGGCTTTAAAAAGGGCGGAACTTTAGAGGAAGCTGATAATAGCGCGGTCATTTCAGAGAAGTTCTGGAAAGAACATTTTAATAGTGACCCTGATGTAATTGGTAAGTCCTTAAAAACAGCCAGTGAGATTGAAGGTGATGGGCATATAATAACGGGGGTTGTAGCGGCTAATTTCAGCCCACCCTACATGATTAAAGCGGGCTCTGTTGATGTGTGGTATCCAACCAGTTCTGACCGTCGATTTTTCCATAATGATGACTGGCAAAGCCCGT
Organism: Pseudoalteromonas neustonica; assembly: GCF_001653135.1. Taxonomy (GTDB): domain Bacteria; phylum Pseudomonadota; class Gammaproteobacteria; order Enterobacterales; family Alteromonadaceae; genus Pseudoalteromonas; species Pseudoalteromonas neustonica. Next base: position 124,441 of record NZ_BDDS01000005.1, on the reverse strand, counting down.
GGACCAACACCTTTAGAAACTTAAAACTGATTGCAGTATTAAAACCTAGCGTCACTAACGAGCAAGTAAAAACCGACTTAAAAGCTCAAATTGATACGATTAAATCCCAGTGGCTTAATAATGGCGGTATAACTGATGTAAAGCCCGTTGTTACACCGTATCGCGAAGTTGAACTTGGTAATAATGATCAACTTAGTTTAATGATGCTTGCAGGTGCAGTAGGGCTATTGATCATCGCTGTACTGAACGTCAGTACCTTGTTTTTCTCGCGCGCATTAGCACAGCATAAAACCTTAGCACTGCAAGCCGTACTGGGCGCAAAACGTAAAACTTTATTTAGCAGCATTTTACTGCAATCACTCATTTTAATGAGCATATCGGTCAGTATTGCTTTGTTTTTATCTATTTGGGGTATTCGGTTATTTAAAGTACTTGCAGAAGGACGTTTACCATTAGTAAACAGCTTGGCTGTTGACCTTAATTTGGTGCTGATTGCGGTAGTTATGTGCATTGCTCTCGCATATATATTTTCGATGATTACCGCACGTTTAGTTAACTACAAAACCTTAAATAACCAAGTGCAAAACAGTGGCAAAGGCGGCGTGTCGCAAGTATCTGGGCGTACTGTGCGTATACTAATTGGCACACAAATGTTTGTGGCCGCTTTATTAGTTAGCTTTTCAATTATGATTGTTAGCAAAGCACTCGACACCATTAATCGCCCACTGGGTAGCGACACTCAAAACCTGTACTTTGCACAGTTATTTCAAACCAATAACAATGCAACACTGGCTGAGCGCTACGAGCAAATTAAGCAGTATCAAAAAGTATTACAAAATAGTGAGGGCATTAAAGATGTTGCTATTGGGCAAAGCCCGGTATCCGCAAGGCAAAATGCCAATACCTTGACCGATGTTGAAGGTAAAAGCTCAATCTTCTTTCCAAGCCAGTGGGTCGGGCCTGATTACTTTGATTTAGTGGGCACAAAAATACTCGCTGGGCGTACTTTTAGTGAGCAAGCAATGCGCGGTGAAACTAACGAGCTATTGGTATCTATCAGTGTCGCTAAATGGCTATTACCCGATCAAGAGTACACAAATGTTATCGGTAAAAGCTACAAAGGCCTTGAAGATAAAATGTTTGAAATTGTCGGCATAACGGAGGATTTTAACCATCCTAAATATTATGATGAATCATTTGGTCGGCATATGTGGTGGCCGGCACAGCCTTGGAGCTATATGTTTGTTATTGAAACAGAGCAAGGTGTTGAGCTTACCAGTAAGCAAGTTTTAAGTTTATTAAGAAAAGCCAATAGTCACCTAACGTTATGGCAATTTAGAGACTTACAACAAGAGTACGATGATTTATTGTATATGAGCCACCTAACCGTTGCACTATGTAGTACCTTGGCATTATTTACTCTATTATTAGCAGCAATAGGCATCTTTGGCGTGTTGAGCTATAACTTAGGCCTGCGCCGTTATGAGTTTGGTATTCGCATGGCGCTCGGCGCTAAAAAGATACGCTTATTTAAACTCATGAGTAAAGAAGCTGTTATTCCCGTACTCATTGGCTTTATTCTGGCCATAGCAACCGTATTGGCGGGTTACTTTATGCTACAAGAACAGCTAATATCGTGGTTAATTATGGACGTGCGACTACAATTAATAGCATGGACAATTACCTTGATTATTGCCATGTTTGCCTGCTTTAGACCACTATTGCTGTTAATTAAAGCCAAACCTATGGCCGCGCTTCGTAACGACTAAGCGAATATTGTTTACCCACCAAGCAAAAGCAAAGCAATTTGCTTTTGCTTGAAACAAGAAGAACAAAATGGACACAATTTTAGTTATCGACGACCAAGCCGATGTGCGCATGGCCGCCATCGTGGCGTTAAATCAAATTGGCTATCAATGCATTGAAGCACAAGGCCCAGAGCAGGCAATGGGCCTAATTAATAGCAGTACTATTAGCCTGATATTGCTAGATATGAATTTTAAACTCGACACCACCTCAGGCGACGAAGGGCTGCGATTTTTAAAACAACTACAGTCGCTTGGCTCAACAATACCCGTGGTGGTAATGACCGCATGGGCCAGTGTTGATGTTGCCGTAAAAGCAATGCAATTAGGCGCGCTAGATTTTATAGAAAAACCGTGGAACAACTTGCGCTTAACGGCGGTAGTACAACAGCAACTCAAACAGCAAAAAACCAGCCACGACAATGCTTGTTTAAAAGCCTTAAACACCACTAAAAATGCCGATTACATTGCCAATTCCCCCGCTATGCGGCAACTACTTACACGCGCTAAACGCGCAGCAAAAACCGATGCCAGTATTTTAATCACCGGTGAAAATGGCACCGGAAAAAGCTTATTAGCACAGTATATTCATCAGCATTCTAACCGTTGTGAACAACGTTACGTGAGCGTAAATATTGGCGCTATTGCCCCCTCATTATTTGAAAGCGAGTTATTCGGCCATAAAAAAGGCGCGTTTACCGATGCCAAAGAAGACCGCCTAGGCCGCTTTGAAATAGCCAACGGCGGTACCTTATTTTTAGATGAAATAGCCACCCTGCCGCTTGAACTGCAAAGTAAAATGCTGCGTGTGCTAGAAAGCCAAGAGTTTGAAGTATTAGGCTCAAGCCAAACGCAAATAGCCGATGTACGGATTATTGCTGCCACCAACGCACAGCTTGCCAAAGCGATTGAAGAGGGAGAATTTCGCCGCGATTTACTATTCAGGCTCAACACTATTGAGCTACATATTCCACCACTGCGCGAACGAGTAGAAGATATTATTGAGCTGGCAAACCACCTACTCACAACTCATGGTAGAAAATATAAACGCACAAATATGACACTTACGACACACGCAATGACTGCCCTCACGCAATACAGTTGGCCGGGCAATGTACGCGAACTTAGCCATTGTATTGAACGCGCCGTGATCATGAGCGATAACGACAACATTACAGCCAATGATTTAATTTTAGAACAACCCAGCAGTGAGGTCAGTCATAGTGCAGCAGGTGATAAATCATTACCTTTATTGCCACTGGAAGAGCTTGAAAAACAAATGATTCAAAAAGCACTGGCCGAATTTAATGGCAATGTCATTGCCGCAGGCGAGTTTTTAGGGCTCAGTAAGTCGGCCATATATCGTCGTATTGATAAGCATCAGCTCGATTTAAAAGAAGCAGACAGTTAATGCCAAACGTGCTCTCATTTGAACAACGTATTAAGCGGTATATTTATTTAGTTGCCGCAGTCTTACTCTTACTGTGCGGCTTGCTCGCCATTGCATGGGATGTTGATTGGTTTACCAGCGCCAGCATTTTATTACCAATAGCAGCGCTTGCGATAGGCGGTTTAGTTAAATGCTACCGACTCATTACTGATGTGATAGATCGCTTTGGCCTGCAATTAGATGCGTTAGCGAACGATGAAAGTAACAGCTGGCATTTAGCGCAATATCAAGGCGGGCGTATTAGCGGTCTAAAAACTGATTTTAATAAGCTCAGAAACAAAATTGCTAAAAATAAACGCCATTATATGCAAACCGAAGAGTTTGTATTTGAGTTTGTTGGCATGCTTGATTTACCCATTGTTATTTTAGACCCTCACGGGCTTATATATTTTACCAATCAAGCATTTTTAAATAGCTTAACCAACTCAACCATTGATGGTTTAACAGCTAACAATCTCGGCCTCACTTACAGCCAAGGCAATTGGCAACAAAACGATGAATCACGCTTTGAGCAGCGTTTTCATATTTCATCACAAACTTTTTGGCGCGCCGGGCGAAGCTATGAACTACTCACTTTATTTTCTATCGAGCAGCAATTACGTGCCAATGAAAAGCAGGTATGGCAACGCTTAATTAGGGTTCTTAATCATGAAGTAAGAAACTCTCTAACCCCTATTTATTCAATGAGCCAATCATTGCAACTGATGAAACAGCAAGGGCAGATCAATAAAGAGCCTGACTTAGCCAGCGACATGCTGCTAGTAATTGAAAAACGTGCTCAGCATTTACTCGACTTTGTGGCCAGCTACAGCGCATTTTCGCAGTTACCTGCAGCAAAAAAACAAGCGGTGACGAACGAGACAATTAACCTTAGATTACATGCTTTATTTCCACAGCTCGTCATTAAAGCCGCTGAGATTCAGCACTTTAATGTTGATCTTGGGCAGTTAGAACAAGCACTAATAAACCTAATTAAAAACGCTTTTGAAGCAGGAGGCAAACACGCACCAACACTTAATTGGCAGCAGCAAAGTGATAAGGTCATTATTGAGCTGCTCGATAGCGGTACTGGTATTACAAATCCCGACAACCTATTTGTGCCCTTTTATTCAACTAAAGAACAAGGAGCTGGCATAGGCTTAGTTATAAGCCGCGAACTTATTCGTAACCAAAGTGGTCAACTACAGTTATTAGCCAATCCTCATTGCCAAGGTACACGTGTATTAATTACCTTACCGAAATAAAGAATCCTCTTCATTTTATTGGCTTAAAAGCAATAGCTTGGTAATCTAACGCCTATAGGGAATACCAAAAACCAACCAAAAGAAGAACAATAATGAAATGGACTCAGTTAACCAGCCTCGCTCTTAGCGTGTGCTTTTTAGTTATAAGTTTTTATAGCACCAGCCAAGAATACCAAATACAAACTGCCGATAGTTGGGTAAAAAAACACCCCCTCATTGAAACTGACATTCCCGTTAACCAAATTATCGATGGTACTTACTATTTACTCCTCGATACCCAAATCAACGTTTCACAGCAGCAACCCACGCAACGCTATACGCGCACAGTTATGCAGGCCGTGAATCAAAGTGGTATTGATTATATCAGCCAACTAAATTTAGATTTTGATCCCAGTTATCAAACCCTCACCCTGAATGGGCTGGGCCTTATTCGTGATGGCCAATACATAGATAAACTCACCAGCGCGCAATTTAAGGTTTTACAACGAGAAACTGAATTAGCCAATGGCATCTACAACGGCAGCCTTACTTTAAATATTATTGTTGATGACATGCGCGTAAACGACAAACTCGACTACAGCTTTACGATTACAGGGCGTAATCCTGTTTATCAACACTTTAGCGTGTCTCGTACGTTAAACTGGTCAGTGCCCGTTGCACAACAATTTATGCGTGTGCTGTGGCAAAAATCAACGCCACTTTATATTAATACTGTCAATGGTGAGACTGATATAAAAGACACTCCGCTTGCTGTTGGGCATGACTATCAAATCAGCTTACGTAATCAAGCAACTGTTGCATCTTCAAATCAAACACCACGTTGGTATAGCCCTTATAAACAGGTTTTTTTCTCTGAATTAAACACATGGCAAGAGGTCACCGAGTGGGCTATTCCTTTATATCAATCTGCCATTGAGGTCACTGCTAGCGTTGCGCAAGTTGCCGATGATATTACTATGCAGAACCTCCAAGTCACTGATCGCATTGCCGCAGCCTTGAAGTTTAGCCAAGATGAAGTGCGTTATTTGGGCTTGGAAATGGGCACAAACTCACACCAACCAACACCCGCATCAGAAACTCTTGAACTGCGCTATGGCGACTGCAAAGACAAAACAGTGCTCCTTATATCATTACTCAAAGCGATGGGGATCCCAGCTTACCCAGCTCTGGTAAACACCGAAGAGGGCAAGCGCTTAAATCGGCTTCCCCCTTCTGCGAACCAGTTTGACCACGTTATTGTTACACTTGAATATGCGGGACAACGTTATTGGTTAGACCCAACGATAAGCTATCAAACGGGAAGCTTAGAGCACCTAGCTCAACCAAACTATGGCTATGCATTAATCATTAAACCTTTTGAGCAGCAGCTCACAAAAATGACGCCACCTGTTGACGGTCTGAGAATTAAAACCACTGATAACTACACCATAGCGCAAAACCGTGAACAACCAGCAACCTTCCAAACTAGCTATTTGTATAGCGGATTTGAAGCCATAAATAGACGCAGCTCACTAGCACGCAACGGCCTTGATCAAATAGCCAAAGACTACCTTGAGTATTACCAAGGCTACTTTAAAGGTCTAACTATTGATCAGCCGATGACAGTGACTGAAAATGCCAATAATGGTGAACTTTTAAGCAATGAGTTTTATTTGATTGATGATTTTTGGCAACCTGCTGACCCAGATCTAAGAGCTGATTTTTATGCCTCAGAGATTCAAAACAGTGTTTACGAACCAGATCAAATTACGCGTACCGCTCCGCTCTATTTCCAGTACCCAAATAACATTGAAACAACCATTAAAGTTAAATTTGAAGAACAAAATTGGCAATTTGATAACGAACAAGTCGAAGTTGATAACCCTTTCTTTTACTTTAAAAAGAATATTCACTTTGCTGAAAACACCCTCACGCTTAATTTTTCATTTAGCGCCAAACAAGACCATATTCCAGCGGATCAAATCAAGCTATACCTTGATGAACGAGAAAAACTGATCGATCACACTCACTTTGGCATTATTAAATATATTGATGGCGAAGCGACTACAAGTGATTCTGGCGGGTTGGATCTCGAAGACAGTTGGATCATTGTTTTGCTATGTGTGTACCTTATAGGCATGGTGTTCTTTATAGTGGCATGGCGCATAGAATCAGCAAAACGCCCAACCTTCAATAACACTCATTTTTACCCTGTATCGAACGCTAAATTTATTATTTATAGCATATTTACCTTAGGGCTATTTATTAACTACTGGAGCTACCGTAACTGGCTGGCGATAAAAGCACAGCAAGATAGCCATATAATGCCGATTGCTCGTGGGATTTTTGCACTGTTTTTCTTCTACTCTTTATTTTTAGAGCTACTTGCACACAGCCAAGAGCACCATAAAAAAAATAAAATCATGCCAAATGCACTAGCCTTAATTGGCTGGTTACTACTTATAGTAATTACAGCCACTACACGTTTTAGTGACTATGCAACTATTGGATTATGCATTATCCCACTCATTTGGCTACCGCTGGTGAACTATATTCAGCATATAAATCAATCATCTGAAGCACTGATATATAACTCTAAATGGCGTATAAGAAACATCGTTATCAGCATAATTTGGGCACCAATTTTATTTTTAGGGCTGCTGCAAGAGGCTTATTTATTACCCGGCGCATCAATTGTCAAAGGTGAAAAGCTATGGCCATTTCAGGTGCAATTTTTACAACGCCAACAACTAATGCCCATTGATGAAGATATTTTATATTTTTACAGTGATGCTTTTTTTGATTTTCGTAGTGACGGTAATGGCATTACTGACAACTATATATTTAGCTATTGGCAAAATGAACAAGGGCAGCTTGAATCACGATTAAAGCACTTTAAAGATATTACGAGTATAGAAGTAACCTATGGAAAAACGAAATTTGATAACACCGTGATTAAGGTTATCGATACTGAGCAACAATACTTTTTACTTATCATCGATAGCGAAGGGCAAACAGATAAAGAGCTTGCAGAACAAATAAATCGTCGCCTTGACCATTACAAATCACTTTAGCTCCATTAGGGCTAACAGTAACTCTTTGCTTTATTTGTACTTTTTACAAAAAACAAAATAAATGAGAATTATTTGCAAATGGGTGTTGACAGATTTATAGATCTAACTGATAATCAATATCAACAAGACGGCAAAGTACTACGACTTGTACGGAATAAACTGATTTGTTTCTCGACCCTGAAACACGTGTGGCGCACGTAAACAGCCAAGGTTACCTGTTGCTAACCGCAACGCCCCTTGATGTTGACGACAGATAACCGCCCTACTATTTTACTTGCTACATTGCTCATATCGGTGACGGTAGATATGATACTAAAAAGCCCTTACGGGCTTTTTTTATGCCTGAAATTCAACAGCAGCACAGCACCATAAACTCCCCGAAAACCTTCTTTTTTAATGTTAATTAAAATACCAACATGATAATGAGAATAATTTTCAATTAGGTGTTGACACTCATTTAAATCTAACTGATAATCAATATCAACAAGGCGGCAGCGCACAACGACTTGTACAGAATAAACTGATTTGTTTCTCGACCCTGAAACACGTGTGGCGCACGTAAACAGCTAAGGTTATCTGTCACTAACCGCAACGCCCCTTGATGTTGGTGACAGATAACCGCCCTACTATTTTACTTGCTACATTGCTCATATCGGTGACGGTAGATATGATACTAAAAAAGCCCTAACGGGCTTTTTTTATGCCTGTTAATTAATAGCTTATTATCACAAAAGGTCGACACGCCCTAATAGCTTATTCAGCTTTGAATAATAAAATAAGCAGAATTATTTCTCGTTCTTCACTCCAATACTAAAATGGAGTAAACTCTGCCGCTATTGTTATTCATGGCGCTTATTACATTGAATAAATGAATTATTTAATTCGCTAAAATAGTCATATTCTAAATAGAATTAGTATGATTATCGACTCTAAGGTATGGATGCTTTTTATGTTACTGATGCGCAAAAAATACAATACCATCTTGCTCGGCTTCCTACTTTGCGGCTTTATACTTACCAGTTGGTTAAGTTTTAACCTCGCCCATAACTCAATTAGTAAAGAGACAGTCAACCCACTCTCCCTGACTCAAGATACTGTCTACTCTGAAATACAAGAAGATTTAATGCAGCCCATTTACGCTGCTAAAAATATGGCTAACAATACTTTTTTAAGGCGCTGGGCAGTCCAAGGGGAATCTAAACCTGAACTCTTAATTGAATACCTTAAGTACATAAAACAAGATATAAATATCGACATCAGCTTTTTTGCATCAAGCCAATCTGGGGTTTTTTATCATGATGGTGAGGGTGTTATCAGTGGCTCTGAAAATTTCACTCAGCAACAATGGTTTATTGCCGCCATTAACTCCCCCCATGATTACGTTATTAACATTGATCAACATCATTTAACGCCCTCAAAATATACTTTGTTTATAAATTACAAAGTGGTTGATGCACACGAAAATATAATTGGTATTGCAGGCGTTGGGATCACACTTTCAAAACTAAAAAAAATCATTACCCAGTATCAGCGTCACTATCATCGTAAAATCTATTTTATTGATGAGCAAGGCTCTATAACACTCCAAGCGAGCTCTGAGCCGACAAAACTCAACAACATACATCAAAATGATGAGTTATTACCTTATCTAGATAATATATTTTTAAAGCAACAAACTGCATTTGAATTTGAATACAATTCACAGCCAGCCATTTTACATAGCCGCTGGGTGGAGCAATTAGGATGGTATTTAATTATAGAGCACCATAACAAAGGTACGTCGTCATTGGTAAGCCAAGAGATACTCTCCAGCTTATTACTAAGTGGGTCCCTCATTTTACTCGTGCTATGTTACGCCCATCGCACATTTGATAAGTATCAGCGACAAATAGAAGCGATAGCATCCTTTGACAAGCTTTCTAACGCACTAAATCGCCAAGCTTTTGATCCATTATTGACTCAACACGTCATACAAGCCCAACAAAAACAACAACGCCTAAGTTTAATACTGCTAGACATTGACCACTTTAAACATATTAATGATAGTTACGGACATTTAGCAGGAGATAAAATAATTCAGCAAGTTGCCCTTACTTGTCAACAAGTAGCGCAAGATAATGATGTGGTTTGTCGATGGGGTGGTGAAGAGTTTATTGTACTCCTACCGCACAGTGATCTCGCTAAAGCACAGCAAACAGCTGAGCAAATAAAACACCAGCTAAAAAACATGGTTCAAGTACAAGAAATTGCAGTGACAGTCAGCTTTGGTGTAGCGCAATATCAAATAAAGGAATCTGACGAGTCTTTTATTTCTCGTGCTGATAACGCCCTACTCCAAGCTAAAAGACTAGGGCGAAACCGTATTACGTTAGCAAGCTAACGCTTAACAACTAGTTAACGGCGATTTTTACGCGCACGCGCTCGACGTTGTTTTTTCTCTTCTTCTTTAGCCGCTTTTTTAGCTTCAGCTGCTGCACGCAAGCCTGCAACCATTATTTCTTCTTCTTCACGCATGGCTGGCGTTTCCATAGTGATACGACCAATAATGCCATCACGTAATTCATTAATTAGAATTTCAGACATCTTATAAGTATCTATTTGATTACCACCACGAATACAACCACGCTTTTTGCCAGCCATTTCAACAAATTCCCAATCACTCTCTGGTAATTCATCAATTTTATAGCGTGCTTTTAAAAGTGCCGGGTAAGCACGTAACAAGTACTCAGCCGTATAACTTGCCACTTCTTCATACTCAATCGCGGTATCACGAATAGCGCCAGTTGCGCCCAAACGGTAGCCCGAGTTTTCGTTTTCTACTTTTGGCCACAACATGCCTGGCGTGTCGTAAAGCATAATGCCATCTTCAAGCTTAATACGTTGCTGGGCTTTAGTAACTGCAGGCTCGTTACCTGTTTTTGCTACAATTCGACCTGCTAACACATTGATCAAGGTAGACTTACCAACGTTAGGTATACCCATAATCATGGCTTTAATTTGCTTATCAGCACCCACTTTATGCGGTACTAACTTTTTACACAGCTCGTTAATACGATGAACCTCAGCCGCTTTATCGTTACCAAACGCAATAGCCTTTACGCCATTTTCCTGCTCAAAATAATCCTTCCAAATTTGCGTCATTTTAGGATCTGCTAAATCGGCTTTGTTCAATATTTTGATAACCGGCTTGCCTTCACGCAACGTCGCCACCATCGGGTTTTCACTGCTGTAAGGAATGCGCGCATCAAGCACTTCAATGATCACATCCATTTGTGGCATTATTTCTTTAATTTCATTACGGGCTTTATTCATATGCCCAGGGAACCACTGGATAGCCATTTTAAACTCCTACAGATAATTTAGTGCTATTTTAACTGGCTCGGCGAGTAATTGCGCTATACTGGCGCAAATTTTTTCAAATAAACTGTTATGGCTCTTAAATCTACGATTATTAAAGCGCAATTATCGCTTAGCGATATGGACCGCCACCTTTACCAAGATTTTAATTTAACCTTGGCGCAGCACCCTTCTGAAAACGATCAACGCTTGATGGTTCGCTTACTTGCGTACGCACTTAATGCGTGTGATGGCCTTGAATTTACCAAGGGGCTATCGGCTGACGATGAGCCAGAAGTGTGGCATAAAAACTACAGTGACGAGATTGAGCTGTGGATTGAGCTCGGTTTACCTGATGAAAAACGCCTTAAAAAAGCCTGTAATAAAGCTAAAAAAGTGGTGCTGTATACATATGGTGAAAATAACCAAGCAATTTGGTGGCAAAAACACCAACCTAAGTTGTATGATTTTAAAAATTTAAGTATTTTTAGTTTAGATTTTACTGCCACGCAGGCGCTTGCAGCATTAGTTGATCGTAACATTTCGCTGACAATGACTGTTCAAGATGGCGAAGTATGGGTAAGTACCGATAATACAAATATCGAGATAAAACCACAGCAATTAATGTAAGCATTATTAAATAAGGGCGTATATGGCAATTCAACAAGTTGTAGTATTACATGGTTTGTACATGTCAGGCTTTGTAATGCGCCCGCTGTGCTCTCGTTTAAAAAAGTCAGGCCTAGATATTCTTAACCTGTCTTATAATACGCTCAGCCCTGATCGCGATGCTATTTTTGCTCAAATTGATACTTTTATAGATAATAAAAATACGGCACTGGTGTGCCATTCAATGGGTGGGTTAGTGGCGCGCGCTTATCTTGAAGCAAATTCGCACCAAAGCCAAAATGTGAAGAAGGTTATTACGCTGGGAACCCCGCATAAAGGCAGCCATATTGCAGAGCAAATGCAGCAAAAAGGGTTTGAAGCATTTTTAAAAAACAGCGTTGAGTTTTTACTCTCTAAAAATGGTGATTGGCCGTTTAATGCTAAACTTTATAGTATTGCTGGCGATCTGCCTATTGGGTTAATGCCGCTTATTGCTAAGGGCAGCCAATCAGATGGTACTGTATTGCTTGATGAAACTAAGCTCAATGGCATGGCAGAACATAAGGTGTTTCACTTAAGTCACACCGGTATGATCTACTCACGCCAAGTAATGAAATACATTGTTGGGTTGCTCATTTAATCTTCTGCACTCGCTGCTACTTTGTAAGCAACAAATGCGATAATCCCTAAAATCAACGGTGTTGGTGCTGCGATATAACCAAATGTATCAAAATTAGCAAAGCTAGCACCCGCTAAGTGGCCTACCACCCCGACAACAAATGCCAGTAAAGCGATACCCACAACAACCAATTCCATTTTGCTTTCTTTTTGTGTTTTAGCCTGCATGTGAAATCTCCTAGTAATTAATCTAGTTTGATTATGCGCCGACTGTAAATGCCGATTTTGACCTAAATCAAACTATTTACCTGCCTTATTACTCAGCAATATAAAGCTTGTTCTAGATCATCTTTTTGAGTTTATTTTAACCAATAAACGACTATTTAACTCCTGGGGTAGTTTTTCTTAAATAAGCCCCCAGTTCATTAATTAGGGTCGCTTTTATTGAATTTTCAATCAGCGCCACATTAATAGGTAAAAACTATCAACATTATCGATTTCAACCATTTTACAGATTACAAAAAATGGCTGATACTCTTTATCAACAGCTCGAAAGTATCTTATTAATTTGTTCAGGAGAAAAATATGTCACAGGTAAATGCTATTGGCCTTAACAGTGCAAAAAGTGAAGATATCGTAACGTCACTTAATACACTGCTAAGTAGTTACCAAATTCAGTATATGAATGCGCGTGGTTTTCACTGGAATATTAAAGGTCGTAATTTCTTTGAACTACATGTGAAATTTGAAGAAATTTATAATCTATTACTTTTAAAAGTAGACGAAATTGCAGAGCGTATTTTAACGCTTGATGGCGCACCACTTCATGCGTTTTCTGACTACCTTAAAATTAGTGAAATTAAAGAAGCTAAAAACATCAGTGATGGAGTAGCCGCAGTAGAAAACCTGCTAGCAGGTTACAGCACACTGATTAAAATGCAGCGCGATATATTAGTCCAAGCTGGTGATGCTGGCGATGAAGGGACAGCGTCACTAATGGGCGATTACATTACCGAGCAAGAGAAACTTGTTTGGATGTTAAAAGCTTACTTAAATTAAGCCTTTTGCGGATAGATAAAAGCCCTCGTTAGAGGGCTCAAGTAGGGATAAATCGTTAAATAATAAGCGATTCAATTTGTATACTACCCTTTAACTAAATAACAACAACGCCACTGTTACCAGTGGCGTTTTTTTAGGTTTAAACGGCAAGCGTGTACGTAACCACTTATTCATAAATAACAAAAAGCCTCACAATAGTGAGGCTTTAGCTAAATCTTAAAAGTTAAATTAAAAGTCCTGTTTATAGTTCAAAAACCATGTTCCACCAGGAATATCATGAGCAGAATAGAATGAGTTAGCAAATGGATTTAAGGCAATTGGAGGCTCTTTTCTAAAGACATTACGCATACCTACACGCACACTTGCTTGCCAAGGTAGTGTATAGCTCGCTGATAAATCATGGTAAACAACACTTCCGATACGATTGAACCCAGCTTCATTTTCATCACCAGGATTGCCACGTTGATTACAAAGCTCCCGCGTTGCCAAGCCATCATCAACAAAATTATCAGGTATAGTGCAAGATTCTATCAAGTTACTGGTATATCGCATACCCCAAGTAACTGTTAAATCATCGTAACTCCATGTGGTATTAAAGGTACCACGCCAGCGTAAAATATCACTATTAATTGATGCAACTCGGTTATTAGCACTATTGATGTTTTCACCTACGCCTGCTGAGCGGTATTTATCTGTATATGAGCCATTTAAGCGAAACACAAAATTACCTAAATCTTGCGTATCAAAGCGGTAGTTAGCATTAAAGTCATACCCTTCAACTTCTAATTGATCTAAGTTAAATTGTGATGTGCGTACAGTCGCTATTCGGCCATCTTCACGGCGCTCAATGAAGCCACAAAACTCTTCTTCACCTTGAACATAACAGCGATCAAGCATTCCCCCTGCTGATATAGATGAGAGTGCGTCCTCTAACTCTATTTTGTAATAGTCGATAGTCATATCAAAACCATCAAGCCAACTTGGGTTATAAACAATACCGAATGTTTTAGTATTACCCTCTTCTGGTTTAAGTTCAGGGTTACCACCATTTAAAGCACGTAACTGGCCTGTAGGTTGAGTTGAACCTCCACTTGGTACATTATCCGCTAAGCAACGTGCTTGAACATCTGGTAACTGCAGCCCAAATTGCGTTGTATTACATGGATCTTGAACTGATGGAAAACCTTCGCCGCCACCTGCAAATAAGTTATCTACTGAAGGAGCTCTAAATGTATCTGAATAGTTACCGCGTAACATCAGATCATCATAGATCCGCCATGTAAAACCAACTTTAAAACTTTCGTTATCAAAATTTGAAGTTACTGGGTCAACACCTACAAACCCGCTATTTTCAAAATCAGCAAAACGCCCTGCAAGGCTAATATCCAGCTGTTGTACGCCAGGTAAATCAGCTAATAATGGTACTGCAAATTCAAAATAGGCTTCTTCAGCTGTTTGACTACCGTTGGTTGGTTCTCTGAAATTACTTGAACTTAAACCCGCAGCGATTAATGCATCAGGACTATCAACGAAAGTATTTGTACGTTTTTCTACTCCCGCTGCAAACCCTAACCAACCTGCTGGTAACTCAAATAACTCACCACTAATATTTGCAGCAAAGTTAGTCGTGCCAGTATTCACTTGATCATTCAATTCATAACCAATGTAATTAGCCATTTCGCTTGTAAAACCAGTTTCCCCATTAAAAATATTCAATGGTACACAACCCGCAATTGTATTATCAGCGGTACCGCACTGTGCAACACCATCTGCGATAAACGAGGGTCCCACTGCATTTCTTAAATTTTGTAAATTTACGTAGTTTTGACCTTTTACACTGCGACTTGAGTCACCTCTGGACATTGACACATCCCAAAGCAATACTCGATCTGCAACTTCAAACTCACCTTCAAAACCGCCCGTAATAAAGTATGTATCGTAGTCTTGAATATTTGTACGCGGGCCAATTGGGAGCGTTCTAAAACCAAAGGACGCCAAATCTTCACCGAATGGGTTATAGATACTATCTTTGCTGAAAGGTATTTCCCACTGTGGCCCTGAAAAACCTGCGGTAAGCGGCACTGCTGCAATTTGCGTTACAGATTTTCGTTGGTTATATGTAAAATCAACAAAAGCTCTCAGCGAGTCTGAAAACTCGTGGTTAACCTTTGCGAAAACGTTAAACCTATCAGAAGGGGTTTTTAAATAGTTAGTTGGTGCAAAATTATAACGGTGCTTTGTCCCAAATGGTTCGAAATCATCGGCGGTGCGAATACCATCACCTTCTTTTGCTGGATCTAAAGATAAGTTTCCGTCTGAAGTACCAAAAATACCATAAAGACCAAAAGCACTACCAAAGCGCTCTGGTATATAAGCAACAGGATATTGTGATATTTCTCTATCGCCAGCGCCTATTTCTTTTTCTTCTGATTTTGAGATATTCAAAAATAACGAGGTATTACCTTTTATTGTACCAATCGAAATACCCGCTTGCTTGTATTCCCCATCACCTTCAAAGTTTGCACCTATGCTTGCATCTAAGCTAACACCTTCAAATCCATCTTTAGTAATTATATTTACTACACCTGCGATTGCATCAGTGCCATATACTGCAGACGCACCATCAGCCAAAATATCAACACGCTCTACAATCGCTATTGGGATTTGTGAAATATCGACTTGCCCACCACCTAAAGCTAAAAATCGACGGCCATCGACTAAAACGAGTGTTCGGTTATCCCCTAGGTTTCGTAATGAAATAGTTTGCGAGCCATCATTACCATTAGTGTTATTCGTTAATTGTGTTAGTCCTGATAGATCGGCCTGAGCAACTGTTTGTAATAATTCACCAATGTTCTGAACCCCTGAAGACTCAATAGCTAAACGACCAATCGACGTAACTGGTGATGATCCTTCAATGTCCGCTCTTTTAATACGGGAGCCTGTAACCTCGATACGCTCGACTTTTTCAGCGGTCCTTGCCTCGGCCGCCACACCTTGAAATGATAAACCGCTAAATAAGGCTGCACTTAGCCCGATTGTTAATGACGATTTTTTAAATGCAACCGCATGAGCTTTGTTTGTTATTTTCATATTAATTCCCCTGAATTATCGTTTTTCTAAGTAACGAAAATGTTACTAAGCGATAACACTAAGGAAATAAAAAAATTCACTCTATCGTTATTACGTCAATCGCATAGTTGGTGGTGCAACAGGCGGGTTTGATGTGATCGAGCAATAAAACACATACAACAAAATTAACATTTTAAATTTAATATGAATGAAATTGGGATAATTCAGGTCTTCTTTGTTAAATATATAATGAGAATATCAAATGTTTACTGCTTACTTTAATGCCTTAACACTCGTTAACGATGAAGAATTCAATGCTCTGCTTGATATACAGCTTGATGGCAACAGGCATTTTTATTCCCATACATCAACAACCTTAGAGCAATTAGAGAAACTTGATACAAGCCAATTTAATGTCATATTGCTGCAACTATCCGAGGCACCACAACCGACCCTACTGATCCAACTTGTTGACCTGAGTAAAAACGCTAAATTAGTTATTATTGCTGACGATCCAAAGCTCGCGACTTTAGCTTTTGAGATAGGTGCCGTCGATTTTATTACTACACATAGCCCTATTTCACGGCTAAATAAGTGTTTTGAAAAACTTATCCATCTATGCCCTTTAGCAAGTGCGATGGAGCAAGCACATCAACTTACAAAACCATTGCTAAATTCACACCTAATAGTTAAAGATGTTGGGAAAGTGAGGCTCATTGAAATAGACGACATTATTTGGATTAATGGCGCAGGAAATTATGTCGAGCTGCATTTTTGGCAACAAGATGCCGCTGTATTACACCGTGAAACGATGAAAAATATTGAGCAACAGCTCGCCCCTGCGGGGTTTATCAGAGTTCATCGTTCAACACTCGTAAAGCAAGCTGTTATTTCTGAGCTGACAGCCACCGATAGTGGTGACTATAAGCTAAAACTAAAAAATGGCGTGCAACTCAATCTCTCAAGGCGTTATAAAAATAGCTTAGCGACGATATTACAAACCGCTTAATTAAAGCCAGTTTTTTACATAAATATGCTCTGGATATTGCTGCGTATATTGTTGCAAGCTAGCGTGATACCGTACATCCATACCACTTTCACGCCAAATGTTCTCAAGCAGGCTTTGAGCTATTAAGTTTGGTTGAATATAATCAACTTGCTTATAGCCTCGCGCTTTTACACCATGAAAATATGCCTGTGCGACCTCCAAGCTATCGGCCGTTACTAATTCAAAGTCTGCTAAATTAATGACGGCATGCTCTATTGAATTAGGTGGTAACTTGGCTAGGTCATCAAACACTTCTTTAGTGAACGCAATCACACCTTCACGATTAAAGCATCCACTGATTTTAATATAAATTATTGGAGGTTCAATGGAGTATTGCCAATTACCATGCGCGCCAAACATTTTAGTACCTCATATGGTAGTTAAATTTTAGCTAAGCTAATAAAAAATGCCATTTCCAGCGCTTTTTCTTCTAAGCTTTTAAAGCGTCCAGATGCACCACCATGGCCTGCATCCATATCCGTTTTAAATACTAAAATATTATCATCTGTTTTGTATTCTCGCATTTTAGCCACCCACTTCATTGGCTCCCAGTATTGAACCTGAGAATCATGCAATCCTGTCGTGACCAATATGTTTGGGTATGCTTGTGCCTTTATATTGTCATACGGTGAGTATTTATCAATCACATTATAATAGTCAAGGTCATTTGGATTTCCCCATTCATCGTATTCGTTAGTGGTCAAAGGGATTGATTCGTCAAGCATCGTTGTCAGCACATCTAAAAATGGCACGTGGCAACCAACCCCTAAGTAAAGCTCTGGTGCTTGATTAACGACGGATCCCATTAATAAACCACCTGCACTACCACCTGAGGCAAAAACCTTATCTTGTGCTCCATAACCTTGAGCTACCAATGCGTTAGTTGCATCAACAAAGTCATTAAAACTATTTTGCTTATGCTCTTTTTTACCTTGTTCATACCAATCTCGCCCCAGCATTTCGCTGCCACGCACATGGGCTATTGCATATACAAATCCACGATCTAGCAAACTAAGTGAAGTGCTCGAAAAGCTAGGATCTATGGTGTAACCATACGCACCATAACCATATTGAAAAAGTGGATTGGTTCCATCTTTATTAAATGTGTCTTTACGATACACTAGAGATATGGGTACTTTTACGCCATCACGTGCTGTTATCATTAATCGTTCTGAGGCGTAATTTTCAGGATCGAAGTCACCTAAAACTTGCTGTTGTTTTAATAAGGCCTTTTTACCGTTATTTAAATCGACTTCATACAGCGAACCCGGTGTTGTCAGGCTTGAATAATAAATACGTGCCACGTGCGAATCATGCTCTGGGTTCATTGCGATAGCGGCATAGTAACAAGGGTCATCAAATTCTAACGTCATTCGTTGCTGTTGTTTATTAATAACAATAAAACGCGTTTGTCCTTGCTCGCGCTCAGTCAGCACTAAAAAATCGTTAAATATTTCAACACCTTCTAAAAGTACCTCTGCACGATGGGGCGTGTGCTCAAGCCACTGCATCTTATCCGCAATAGTGGTGGCGGTTGCCGTCATTAAACGAAAGTTTTTTGCCTGCCAATTAGTAACAATATAAAATGTGTCATCAAGTTTATCGATATCAAATTCATGACTTTCTTCACGCGGCATCAACTGAGCAAATTCGCCCCAAGGCTGATTAGCATCTAACACCCACATATCATTAGTTTCAGTGCTCGCTAAATCAATAATAATTAAGCTTTCATCGCGGCTTTTACCTAACCCCATAAAAAAGCTGCGATCTTGTTCTTCATACACTAATACGTCGTCAGATTGTGGTGTACCTAATACATGGCGATAAACCTGATACCCCAACAGGGTTTTAAGATCTTTTTTAACATAAAAAACCGTCTTATTGTCGTTCGCCCAAACAACTTGGCCTTCGGTGTTTTCTAATACATCCTCAAGCAAACCATCGCTATCAATTTTTTTAAATTTAACCACATAAATACGACGACCATCGGTATCTTCAGAGTAAGCAAGTAGTTGTTCATTTGGGCTAATCGCCACCTCGCCTAACTCGTAAAATTCAAAACCTTCAGCAAGTAGGTTTACATCTAATAGCAATTGTTTATCTGCCGTAGTCATTGAACGACTACGGTAATGGCGAGAGTATTCGTCATCGCCACGTACTTCACTGTGGTACCAATACTCGCCATCTTTTACCGGGTAGGTATTGTCATCTTTAACAATTCGCCCTTTTAGCTCCTCAAACAATTGTGTTTGAAAAGGCTTAATTTTTGCGAGTTGCTGATCGCAATAATTATTTTCGGCTTCTAAATGTTTAAGTATCGCAGGCTCAGAGCGATCATCATCACGCATCCAATAGTAATCATCAATTCGTGTTTTTTGATGTGTTGTTAAAGTATGCGGCTGCTTATGTGCAACCGGCGCATTTGAAAGTACAGACAACGATAAGTTTGATTGAGCCACAGAAAAACCAATAAAAAATTTTGAGAATCTGAGTCTACCATAATTTTTAAATGCGCATAAAAAAGCCCACTCAATGAGTGGGCCAAAAAATGCCAAATAGCATTAGGGGGAAACTTGCTGCCAAGCTAAATTCCAACTTTGGCCAACACCAGGCTCATAAAGTGGGTTATTTTCTTCTTTAACTTTGCAAAATTGACTGAAAGGCCAAGGCTTACATTTATAAATTAAACCTGTTTTTGGCTGTAATACTTTAACGCCGGCATTATAGTCATTACTTTTTTCTGGGTAAACATAATCATATGCTGGTTTGTCTGTTTTTATGTCATCGCACTTTGCAATGCAATGAAACGTTATTTCAGCACGTTCAATTCCACACCCCTCAAGGGCGTAAATTTGATTTGACCGATAGGCAACGATTAGCCCTTGTTCGGTCATTTTACCTGCTTCAACTAGCGGTATATGTGTATTAATGTATTCGGCAATAAAACGCGGCCAACTGTGTGGCTCACCCTGCTCAGCGCTGGTGATTTGGTAGTTAAATGATAAACCGACTAGCTCTCCTTGCATGTCAAAAAAGGTTACCGTCACCCTATCACCCACAAATAATTGGGTATGGTGATTTAAGCAACCAATTGGCATCCATTTTCCGCAAGCCAATGACGTATGCATAAACAAAGCAACACCTTAAGAATCACTAATAGGTACTATCCATCATTTGACGGATAAAATAAATACTTTTTTATTACTTTTAGGACAAATGGCACACAGTGAGGGTGTAATAACGCCGTGCGACGGCTCCGCTATCTTAGTTTTAGCACGCTAAAACCTTAGACCGGAAACTTTGCGTCCTAACCTTTCGATTAGTTTGCCAATACAGGTGGATTATAAAGTGAGCTGCATCACAAATCAAACAAAAGAATGTAATCAAAATAAAAAACCAACCCTTAACACCTATAAAAATTAAAAACCGACTGTTAAAGGTGGCCTGAGTATCGATTTAAAAAGCAAAAAGCCAGTGCGTAATGCACTGGCTTTTATAACTCATTAGATTTGAGTTGTTTTTCTTTAGGCAAGTTGTTTCCTACGTGAAAATAGGCCTTTTATTTTTCTAAATAGGCCTCTAAATACGCCACCTACGTCACTCATTATAATGTACAAACACGGTACTAATAAGAGTGTAATCAGGGTTGCAAACATAACAGCAAAACCAAGAGCAACCGCCATTGGTATTACGAATTTAGCCTGTAAACTGGTTTCAAACATAATCGGTAATACACCAGCAAACGTAGTAATTGAAGTAAGTAAAATAGGCCTAAAGCGCGCACAACCCGCTTCAATTACAGCATCTTTAATACTCACTCCAGCACGACGCGCTTGGTTTACAAAGTCAGTCATAACCAATGAATCATTGATCACAACACCTGCGGCAGCAATTAAGCCAAAACCTGACATTAAGCTAATATCTAAACCAAACCAGTAATGACCCCAAATTGCTCCCGTTAAACTAAACGGAATAACCGACATTACGATAAGAGGCTGTGCGTAACTTTTTAGTGGAACCGCTAACAAAATATAAACTAAAAACATGCCTCCAATAAAGAACATGATCTGCTCATTAGCTTGTGCTTGTTGTTCCTCTATAGCACCACCTAGCTCAGACTTAACACTTGGGTATTCTTCTTTAAGCTGCGGTAGTAGGTTTTCTTTCACTTGCTTAACCACTTCGTTTGGCTCTATCACTTCTTCGTCGATGCTGCCATATATGTATACTGTACGGTAACCACCTTCTCGGCGAATATAGCTGATACCTGGCTTTTCTGTAAGCTCAACCACATCACCAAGTAATACTTCTCGGCCTTGCGGAGTTGTGATCACTGCATGCTTAAGCGATGAAAAAGCTTCACGAGTGAGTTTTGGGTAACGCACCATTACACGTACTTCTTCACCACCGCGAATAACACGCTGCGCTTCACCACCATAAAAACTCGCCCCAACTTGATTAGCAATCGATGCTAAATCCAAGCCTAAATCATAGGCAACTGGCTTTAAGCTCATTTGCACTTCTTTGCTCGCAGGGTCAATGGTTGAGCTGATATCAAACAATCCCTCTTGTTGTTGCAATAATTGAATAAAGCGACGCCCAGCTTCATTAAGAGTGTTGATATCAGAACCAAATAATAGATAACCAAACTCACCATCACCACCGCCACCATTAACGTCATCTTGGATTGTGAGTGATTTTACACCGGCAATATTTGGCATAGCATCACGCCAGCGACGTGAAAGCTCAAACGCATTGTATGGGCGTAAATCTTCTTCAACCAACGGTGCAAGTAACTGGGCTTCAGTACGACCTTGATTAAATACTAATACGTCACGAACAATCTTTTGGCCAAACTCACGCTCAGTTTGTTTATCAACTTCTAGTACCATGGCTTCGATTTCACGAATAGCAGTAATCGTTTGAATATCAGAAGCGTTATCGTTCATCTCTAGGTTAATTTGTGGAAAATCGTGCGGTACTTTTGGTGTAGGAACCATGCGTACTTGGTTTGATGAAATTAATCCAAAGGTAAAAATTAACATCCCGATAAAACCAAACAGTACCACCCAACGCCACTCAACACAGCGCACAACAAAGCGCTTATAAGGGCCATTTACAAAACCAAAAAAGCGATTATTAAAACGCGCTCGCCAACCATTCGGATCGATAGGCGGAAAGTTCGTGTGTGCAATATGCGCTGGCAATATTAGCTTTGATTCGATCAAACTAAATATTAAACATAAAATCACAATGACGGCGATACCATAAAAGAAAGCACTCTCAGGACCACTTGATAACGTAAACGGGGCAAATACTGCAATGGTTGTTAAAACGCCAAAAGTTGCAGGGGTCGCCACACGTTTTGCGCCGTTGACTACATTAACTACACCGCCACCTTTTTTCTCTATTTCAGTGTAGGCACTTTCACCGATGACAATGGCGTCGTCCACCACAATCCCTAGCACCATTATAAAGGCAAAGAGTGAAATAATATTTATGGTCACACCAAATAATGGCATCATCATCATCGCGCCAAGGAAGCAAACTGGCAAACCAATCATTACCCATAACGCCAATTTAAAGCGCAAAAATATTGATAACATAATCGCGACCAATACCGCTCCTTGCAATAAATTGGATAGCATCATGTCTAGGCGGGCATTTAGGTAGTAGGTCATATCCATTAACGGTTCTAGTCGAACACCTAATGGAAGATTTTTATTTTTTTGATCAATATACGCTTTTACAGACTCTGCAACTGGGATCATATTTTGATCTTCGGTTGCCTTTACTGATAAGTAAACTGCATTTTCACCGTTAAACTTAAAGTAACGTTCGCCTTCAGTAAATTGGTCTTTTATTACTGCAATGTCTTGCAGTAATACTTTAGCACCATTTTCACCTATTTTAACGGGGATCTGACGGAACTCTTCACCTGAATAAAATTGGTTTTCAACTCGTACTGAAATAACACCCGAGTCTGTTTTTAACTGCCCAGCTGAAAAATTAGCTGAATAACGACGTATCGCACCTGCGACGTCAGTTAACGTTAAATTATACTGGCGCAATGTGTCAGGTTCGATTTCAATCGCAATTTCATCAAGCGGTACATCATTAACAACCAACGACACATTTGATAACTGCAGTAATTCGCTTTCAATACGATTGGCAATCGGCTTAAGCTCGCTCAATGGTAAGTCAGCAACTAAAGTCATACCAATCACATCTTGGCGGAATTCTATTTGACTTATGGTGACCGGTTCCATTCCTGCAGGAAAAGTTGCAATACCATCTACGCGCAACTTAACTTTATCAAGCACTTCACTTAATTCAGCATCAGTATTTATTTCTAATTGCGCGCTACCGCCATTACGAAATGAGCGATAGACACCTTTTTTGATTTCGGTAATATCCTTTAAAGACTCTTCAATCTTAATTAAGATACTTTCTTCCATTTCCTGAGGTGACGCCCCCGGGTAATTAGCATTAATAGAAATATAATTGATTTCAACGTTTGGGAACATCTGGCGTTGCATCGTAAAAAAGCTTATAACACCCATCAAAATGATAAAAAACATCATTAAATTTGCGGCAACGGAGTTATTCGCAAAGTAGGCAATTATACCTGTTTGCTTCTCTTTGCTTACAGGATCAACACTTGGTTGATCTGAGCTGGGTAATTCAGTGTTATTCATAACGCAGTCACCCTTTTATAATTTTTCTGTGGCTGCACTATCTAGCGCATCACTTTTTTTAACGTCTGGAACACCCGCAACTTTTACTGCCATACCCTTTTGTGGGTACTCAGGTAAAGTAACAACAAGTTGATCATCCGCTTCTAATCCATCGCTGATATAAAAGTATTCACCCTCTTCGCGAATTACTTTCACTGTACGTGACTCTAATTGCTGCTCTTCATTTACAATCCATACAGTTTGATTATTAACCAGCTCTTGCGGTAAACGATAAATATTCTGCAACATCGTCCCTGCAAAGTTTACTTGTACATAACTGCCAAATTTAATTGCTGGTTGTTTATTTGTAAGGCCATATGGGTCATCAATACGCACCACTAAACTACTCATACGCGTTGCGTTATCAATCACACCAAGATCTCGATCTATTACTGCTTGGCGAGTAAAACCATGTAAACCTGTTTTAATCACTGTTGCTGTAATACCTTTTACGCGCTCAGGTAAAAATACATTATCAAAACCAGCGATAGGAATGATGATTTCTGCTTGTTCGATATTATTTAATTCTCCAATTTGAGAACCCATATTAATATATTGGCCAACACCAATATCACGGCTAACAATAAGTGCGTCATAAGGGGCTGTTACATCACAATTATCTAAATCACGTTGCGCTCGCTTTAAACGAGCTTGAGCTGATTTAACAGATGCTTGGGCACTTAATACTTGTGGTTCACGTAAAAATAATGCGGTACGCACTTTACCAGGGAAACGCTTTGCTTCATCGCCAGCAACCTGAGCTTGCGCCTGCTCTTCAATTAGTTTCGATTGCGCTTGGGCCAGCTCTGCTTCAGCCTGTAATAAGGCTGCTTCGTAGTTATCTTTTTCGATACTAAACAATGTTTCACCGCGGGCAACTATGCCACCTGCAACAAAGTTTGGATGCCAACTCACCACTTCACCCGACACTTGTGCAGAAAGGCGTGTGCTTTCAAGTGGCTTAACTTCGCCATAGCTATTAATAACCACTTGGTGATTGTTAGCCGAGACAGGCTCAACTTTTACAGTGGGTCGTGTATCTACGATTTCTTTCTTATCTGGCTCTTGTGCGATTGCATTTATTCCCACAAAGCCGACAATACCTATGCCTAGTGCGACAAAAGGAAGTATCCATTTCAATATACCTGTACGCATTATTATTATTCCCCTTAAAATTTCACTGACAGTATAATAACAGAGCTAAATGAAACATTAACGTGACATTTGTAAGCAACTGTTACAATTCATGTACCAAAACAGGAACGCTTATATTTTACTCTGTTTATCTTTTAGAAATCATTTTTTGAACATTTTGTTACAATAAAATAAATATTAAAATCAACACATTACATTGAACGCAACAGCATTCATCGCGGTTCTCTTTTTTCATTAATTTTATTCGGTACTATTACCTAAATTTTTTACAAGCTGAATGAAATATAAAAATGAAATTAACTACACTCACATTAGCACTGAGCTTAGCATTAGCAACCAGCGGCCACACATTAGCTGCCGATAAAAAAGATGACAAAAAAAGTAAAACTATTGCTGAATTAATTAAAAACAAAACTGAATTCGCTGGTATTTTTAGCTTATACCAAGACGAAAAAACTGGCGATCACTTAATGGTGATTAACGAGTCGCAACTTGATACGCCATTTGTGTATTTCGCACATACTGTTGATGGCGTGACTGATGCTGGACATTTTCGCGGCGCATACCGTGAAACCAAGCTAATTGAATTTAGAAAGTACTTTGACCGTATTGATATTATTAGTAAAACACCGCGTTACCAGTTTGATGCAAACAGCGCAATTGCAAAAGCAGCCGATGCCAATATCAGTGAAGCGGTACTCGCTAGTATTAAAATTGAAAAACAAGAAGAAGGCAAAATCGCTTTTAATGTAGATAAGCTTTTTCTAAGCGAAGCGCTACATAAAGTATCGCCATGGCCAAACCCAAACGACAAAAACGCTAAAAAACGTTTTAAAGTCGGCAAATTAAGTGATAAAAAATCGCGCATTATAAAACAACGCCCTTATGCTAATAACTTAGATATTGTTGTAGATTATGTATTTGAAAATGCTAACCCAAGTGTTCGTGGCTCAAGCGCCGTTAGCGACCCTCGCAATGTATCTGTAAAAGTACAACATTCATTTGTAGCTTTACCTGACAATAACTATCAACCGCGTATTGATGATGCTCGCATTGGTTACTTTACTAACCAATTTGATCAAATGACTTCGCCAGATTGGGCACCATATAAAGATGTGATAAAACGCTGGGATTTACAGAAAAAAGATCCAAGCGCCGCATTATCAGAGCCAGTAAAACCGATCACATGGTGGATTGAAAATACCACACCAGTTGAATGGCGTGACACCATTGCAAAGGCAACGCTTGCATGGAATACATCGTTTGAAAAAGCGGGAATTAAAAATGCCATCGTAGTAAAAATACAACCAGATGATGCTGATTGGGATGCGGGCGATATAAATTATAACGTACTACGTTGGACTTCATCACCTAAGCCTCCATTTGGTGGTTACGGCCCTGCACTTGCAAACCCGTTAACCGGCGAAATCCTCGGCTCAGACATCATGCTTGAGTTTGTGTTTATGAAAAACCGCTGGATTTACGACACGCTCTTTACTCAAGGCACTATGAGCCACAGTAATGAACATGCAAATACCGGTGAACTAAACTGCTCTCTTGGTCATGAAATTCAACAAAATATGATGCTTGCAAATAGCCTATCAACAGGTGCCAGCATTGAAGATAAAGAAATTTTGCGCCAGGGTCTTACACAGTTAGTTTTACATGAAGTCGGCCACACACTGGGCCTTAACCACAACATGAAGTCATCTATATTGTGGAATGAAAAAGACGTACATGACAAAACAAAAACGCAAGGGATCGTGACGGGTTCTGTTATGGATTATGCCCCAGCTAATATCGCACCAATTGGCATGACACAAGGTGACATTTTCCAAACTAAGCCTGGTCCTTACGATGATTGGGCCATAGAATTTGGTTACAGCCAAGCCAAACCAGATAATACTGCTGAACAACAACGTCTAGAAGCCATCTTAGCCCGCTCAACAGAACACAAACTTGCCTTTGGTAATGATGCTGATGATATGCGTGCGCCAGGTCGCCATATTGACCCACGCGTTATGATTGGTGATATGTCGTCTAATCCTGCAGCATATGGCGCAGACAGAATGGCACTAATCAATAAGCTGTTTACTGAACTTAAAGATAAAGCCCGTATTGAAGGTGAATCGCATCAACAACTGCTAATCTCGGCAAACAGCTTGTTTGGTCAATACAGAACACAAGCTAATGTGATTTCTCGTCAAATTGGTGGTGTGTATGTAGAGCGTGCTGTAGTAGGTGGGAATGAGGCGGTTGCACCTTATACACCAGTGCCACTTGAACGCCAACAGCAAGCGATGCAAATTTTAGCTAAAAACGTATTTGCACCGGACGTGCTAACTAGCATGAAGCCACTTTATAGCTTCATGCAACAGCAGCGTCGTGGTTTTAATCATTACGGTAAAAATGAAGATCCTAAACCGCATAAAATGATTTTAGGCATGCAAAAATCAGTGTTATCGCAGCTGCTACACCCTGCTGTAATGCAGCGTATTTCAGACACCGCACTTTATGGTAACCAATACAGCCTTAGTCAATTTATGGAAGAGTTATCAGCCAGCATTTTTGTCGATAGTAAACGAGCGAACTCAATCAGCCACAATTTACAAATTGAATATGTAAATCAGCTAATTGCTATTGCCGGACTGGGCAAGACAAGCAAGCACGATAACCTAGCTAAAACAGCCGCACTTTATCAACTAACCCAAATTGCTGATCTCAGCACTGCGTGGGGAGCAGATACGGCAACTAAAGCACATAAAAAGTATATAGACCGCTTAATTAGTAAAGCACTAGAAGCATAAGTCGTTAGACCGTACCTTTATTATATGATCGTCTTGATCAATATAAAAAAGTACGGTCTTTTTATAACACCAAATTATTGATATTTATGCGTAAATTAACCTAACAACATTACTTTCACTTACGCGCCAGTAAATACTCGGTAATTAAATGACAGGAATAGTTATGACTGGTTTGTCTCGGTTCCCCCAAACTTGGTTGCAAAAAAATAAAATTCATTTTAGCCTCGCCCCCTTAGCACTCGCCTGCTCTATTAGCCTTTTTTCTCAACACACTAGCGCAATGGAAGTTGACGGCCAATTAAATGAAGTGCAGTGGCAAACAGCGCACACATTAGTATTAAATAAAACAATTAGACCTTTTAGTCTCGCGGCTGCGCCAGTTGCCTCTGAAGTGAAATACTTTACGAGTGAAGAAGGCATTCACGTTGCAGTTATTGCTCAGCAACCTAAAACACAGCAAACAGCCATGCGTACAGCCCGCGATAGCAATCTTGAAAGTGACTATATTGAACTCATCATTGATTTTGACAACAGTAAAAATACCGCTTATGGCTTTATTCTTGGCAACGGCGGCTCAATGCGTGATGGCATTTGGCAAAACAATAATAGCTTTAAAAGCGACTGGGACGGTACGTGGTTTGGTAAAACCACACAAACTGATAACAGCTGGACTGCTGAATATCTAATCCCTTGGTCAGTTGCCCCCATGGCACAAGCAAGCAGCGCACAACGTCAGCTTGGCCTTTTTGTCCGTCGTCACGACGTCAAATCTGACAGTAGCTACAGCCAAGTGCCTACATCTCGTGAGCAACCTGATTTTATCCGCGAGTTTGGTACTGTTAGCGTTGATAATTTTGCCAGTTCATCACTGGAAATATTCGGCTCCGCAATGTATCAACGAGATATGTTGAACAGCAAAAATAGCAGCAATCTGAGTCTTGATATATTTTGGCGACCAGATGCGAGCCAGCAATTAAGCGTGGCGCTAAACCCTGATTTTGGCCAAGTTGAATCTGATAACCTCGTCGTTAACTTTTCACCATTTGAAACATTCTTTGCCGAACGTCGCTCTTTCTTCACTGAAAACCAGTCACTGTTCGACTTGCAAGGTAATGCAGGGTTGCGATTAGTGCATACACGGCGCATTGGTGTTGATGGCGATATTGATGCTGCAGTAAAATACACCCGCAATGGTCAAAACATAGATTTTGGTGCCATGATGGTTATCGAAGACGATACTCACAGCGGTTTAGACGCAAGTCGTTTTGCTACAGCCAGAGGTCAATATAAGTTCGCAAAAGCACAAGTTGGTTATTTAGCCACTTACGCAGATAGAGCCAGCGAAGGGCGAGAAGCGCAAGTACACACTATTGATTTTAGAACAGATGTCAGTGACAGCATACAAATACAGGGTCAGTTCAGCGGCAGTTTTATTGATAATAAACACACACAAGAGCCTGACACACAAGGCCAAGGCGCATGGTTTAATGTGGTGCATAAATTTAATGATAACTGGCAGCAACGACTTAATTTAACGCGCTACACTGATGATTATGACGTTAACGATCTAGGCTTTTTATCGCGCAATGATTTACAGCGTATTTACTACTCTAATGAGCGTTATTTTACAGACTTTAGTGCCGATGATTCATTAAAGCAGCGCCGTGTTGAACTTGCTGCGCGAGTTGATTACAACAGCCAAGGCGATCATCTAAAAAGCTTTATATTTCTCAGCGGTAATGAAGAATACAAAGATACCTCATTTTTGTTTTGGCGCGCTGAATATATCACCTCAGGTAAAGATGACCGTACTAGTCGTGGCAATGGTATATTCAATACCGAGTCAGGTTACGAATTTTTTACTGAATATAACTTTGGTAATCAAAACAAGTTTCGCCACCATATTGGTTTAGGGTATGAAGACACTTTTTCTGACGGCCAAGCCACCAGCTTACATTACCATCCCAGTTATTACTTCACTGATAATTATCGTATATCGTGGAGCTTGTGGGCAGAACAGGAAAAAGACAGTTTACTGTGGATAGATAATCAACTGGCTCGCTATAACTTTAAAGAGCTTAATAACAGCATTGATTTTGATGCCACTATTGATGATAAACAAGAACTAAGAGTACGCTTTCAGTGGATCAGTGCCACAGGTACAGATGGCCAAGCACAGCGTATTAATAGTAACGGCGACTTATACGCTAGCAATGCGGTAGCCAATGACTTCTCGCGCTCTACCACTCGTATGCAAATTCGCTATCGTTATGAGCTGTCGCCACTATCAAATATATTTTTAGTCTACAGCCGAGGCGGACGTTCGGTGAATGACTTAAATCAGGCTAACTTGGAGTTATTTAGTGAAGGTTGGGGAGAGCGCACTGGCGATAATTTTGTCGCAAAAATCCGCTACCGCTTTTAAGCCTACTTAATCAGCACTCTGATTACTCACCCCAAGCCTGTTAACTAAGCCTGGGGTGAGTAACGCGTATTCAAAACCGAACACAGCCGTGTTCGATATCGAACACACATCTACTAAAAAACACCACAAAAACAACCAAACCATTGAAATATAAATAAATTTAATTTTGGCATCAAACTTTCATTAACTACAGTATCAACCAAGATGATGAGTAGATAATGAATATCAATATTGACCAAAAAACAAAACCGAACACATTAAAAGTTGTGCTAATTATTGCAGCGCTTGTGGCTGTCACATGTATCGGTTATTTCACTATTAAACCGACCACACCACAGCTTAGCGCTAACACGCTCAATGTAGTTACTGTACAGCAAGGCGATATTGATATTATGACGCCAGTGTATGGTCAATACGCATCGCGCTATGAACGCCTGATCAGCGCACCAGCAACAGGGCAAGTGGGTGAGATTTATTTACGAGCAGGTGCTGATGTAGAAGCAACAACTATTATCGCGAAGTTAGTTAATCCTGATTTACAACAGCAATTGTTTGAATCACAGGCCAAACTTGAGCGTATGCATTCTGAATTTGCCTCATTTAAATTTCAAAAACAAAACGAGCAATTAACCTTCCAAGCCGAATTGGCTGATATTGATAGTCAGATACAAGGGGCTAAGTTAGATGTTGACGTAAACCAGCGCCTATCGGATCAAGGTATTGCTGCCAAAATTGATTTAGAGCGTGCCATTCTTAAACACAATCAACTTAAGAAACGCCTAGAATTTGCAAATTACCGCTTTGAAAAACAAAAAGAAATGCACAAGTTAGAACTTGAGCAACAGAAAATTCTATTAACACAGCAACAAAAACAAGTCGATTTAGTCAGCAACAAAGTTGCGGCATTAACTATCACCGCTGGGATTGCAGGCACCCTACAACGTTTAGATATTGAACTTGGAGAGCGGGTAAACCAAGGGCAAGCAATGGCGCGCGTTGGTTCAAAAACACAATTAATGGCAAGACTGAATATCCCACAACGTATTGCTGAACGTATTCAACTTGGTGCTACGGTTGAATTAAAGCATCCCAATGGCACGCTAAAAGGCACAGTTAAACAGCTGGCATCTGTAGTCGAAAATGGCTTTATTGTAGCCGAAGTACATCTGAGCGAACCACTACCTTCAAACCTACGCCCAGCACAACCAGTCAATGCATTGGTATTCGTTGAGCGCAAAGAGAATGCATTATATGTGAGCCAGCAACCCGGTTTAAAACCACTTGGCGCACAACGACTATACAAACAAATTCCCAACCAACCACAACTACAACAACAGCAAATCACCTTTGGCGAATTAACAGGCTCTGAGCTGTTAATTACCACCGGGGCTATTGCGGGTGAAAAAATTATCACAAATGATTTAAGCCAATGGCATACTTACACCCACTTGGCCCTAGATACTTCAAAACTTTAAGGAAAACCTCATGACAGCACTCGTAACAATTAACAATATCAATAAAGTGTACAGTAAAGGCCAAGTAAAAACACATGCCCTACAAGATGTATCTTTAACTATCAATAAAGGTGAATTCATCGCTATCTCAGGGGCTTCAGGTTGTGGAAAGTCAACCTTGCTCAGTATATTAGGCCTGCTAGATACGCCAACTGATGGCCATTATCAATTAGCCAATATTGATACACATAGCCTTAAAGTTGATCAACGCTCTAGCGTACGTAACAAGCATATTGGCTATGTATTTCAGTCATTCAATTTAATTGATAGCCTAACTGTATTTGAAAACGTGGCATTGCCATTGGAGCACCGCGGCACATCTAGCAAAGAAATAAAAACCGCAGTGGAGAAACAGCTAGCAGCGGTAAACATGAGTGCACGCTTAGATCATAAACCAAACCAGTTATCTGGCGGACAGCAGCAGCGCGTTGCAATCGCTCGCGCATTAGTAGGCAACCCTGACTTACTGCTAGTAGATGAACCAACCGGTAACTTAGATAGCCAAAACGGCGATGCTGTAATGCAACTGTTACTTGATTTAAACAAGCAAGGTGCCACCGTTGTTATGGTGACGCATGATGAACGTTACAGTCAAATGGCACAGCGTCAAATCCGTTTATTTGATGGTAAAGTATTGGTTGAACATCAGGAGGCCGTTGCATGAGTTTTTATCTACGCGCATTACGTCACGGTGTTTTACGGCTATTTACATTGCCACGTTTGTCACTGCCAATTCTACTTACGTTAAGTTTAACGTTGGCAGCGGTGCTTGCTGTTGTCGCCATGAGTAGCCATCTTATTTTTAAACCTTTACCTGATATAAAAGACGAAAACAGCCTGTATGTCATTAACCGTACCATGGCGGTTTCACAAGACATGCGTGTTTCTATGTTTACCGCTAAGCGCTTGGCACTATTAGCTGAGCAATACAAAGGATACGGCCGGTTTGCTGCATACCAAGCTGACGAAAGTGCGGTAAAAGTGCATGAAACGAATTACCCAGTGTCACGTTTTGATGCCAGTAATAACTTTATGACCATGGTCGGAGGAACCCTGCTACTAGGTGAACAACCAAACAAAGTAAATACTCAAAACTCTGTGTGGATCTCTGAGAGTTTATGGCAAAGCGCATTTCAAAAAAACGTAAATGCAATAGGTCAAACATTACAAATAGACGCCACATCGGTGCAAATTCGCGGAGTGGTCAGTGACTTTTCATCGTTTAATTCCGATAACGATGAAAAATATACTCAACAAGTTTGGCGTTATTATGATTTAGCCGAAAAAGCAGCAATGCCTACACAAATGACGATAGATGGCAGCCTGCAGCCCCTATTTCGCCAAACCGAACGTGCATTTACGGCCGATGACATGGAGAGTTTTTGGCAGCAGTATTATCTTGACCAAGGTGAACAGCTTGGCCCTAT
This sequence comes from Pseudoalteromonas neustonica, assembly GCF_001653135.1. GTDB lineage: Bacteria > Pseudomonadota > Gammaproteobacteria > Enterobacterales > Alteromonadaceae > Pseudoalteromonas > Pseudoalteromonas neustonica. The sequence goes on along the minus strand of NZ_BDDS01000005.1, from coordinate 91,082 downwards.
GAAACAAATGTTTGAGAGCATGGCCCCAGAAAGCACGGCAACCTTATATCGCGATAACCTGATGGAAGATCAGCAAACCATGCTGTTGTTTTTATTAGCAACTGTGGTCATCTTACTCGTAATGGCAAGCCTCAACCTACTAAACCTATTTATTGCCCATTACCAACAACGCGAACAAGAATTTGCCACACAGTTATGTATGGGCGCATCACGCAACAAATTATTAGTAATGAGCTTTTTAGAAAACCTGAGCACCTTTTTACTCGCCGCAGTATTAGGTTTGTTAGGTGCCGCTTGGCTGATTAGGCTATTACCTATCATCAGCGGTGGTAATATCGCGATGCTTGAACTAGTGCAAATTGATGCAATAACTATTGCTGTTGCGGTTGCAATTGTGCTGACGATAAATTTATTTTTTGCATTTTTATCAACCCGTCAGTTTGATCAAACACAACTAATTAGCAACCTTAATAACGGTAATAAGGGTGTCAATGCAGGTAAAGTGACCCGTCTTAGTCAAGTGTTATTTATTGCACAGTTAAGCTCCGCTGCGGTTATTTTAACGGGCACCGCTATGCTGGCAAATACCGCCTACGATAAGCTAAATATTCACTTAGGTTTTGAGCCAGGAAATACACTAATAGCCAATGTACGTCTACAAAGTAACGATGATCCGATTTTAGACAGTGCTGAAATTGAGGAAAAAGTAGCGCAAGTCGCACAAGATCCTGAGGCCGCAGAGCAAAAAACTAAGCAACGCTATCAGGGGGCGCTCGAAATAAAAAATCAACTTGAGCAAGCAATCCTCCAAGTGCAGCCCAATATCACCCCACTACAAAGCCAAGGCGAACCCTTTAGTTTTAATACCGTCATAAATATGACTGAGGATGAGCAAACACAAGAGCGCTTTACCTATATGACGATTAATATTGCGCCTGATTATTTACAGACCTATAAGCTCAATTTGCTAGCAGGGCAGAATATGACTCAAACGCAGTATCTAAATTTAGAGCCTGTGGCATTGATCAACGAAACCTTTGCCAAGCAATTGTCCACAGATGGCACGATTGAATCGGTAATAGGTAAAAAAGTTTCTAATCGTCAAGTTATTGGAGTAATCGCAGACAATTACACCATGATGGCAAAAGATCAGGGCTATCCAACTATGCTTTACAGTTATTCGCACGATAATGCTAATTTTGGGATCAATATTGCTATGCAGCTACCACCAGGGCAGAGCTTTGACAAACATGCCATTATGCAAGCGATTCAATATGCTCACCCACAAGTGGTTGAAGTAGATGCACGCACACTTGATGAGCGCTGGGCAGAACAAACAATGCCGCAGCGCGTACAGTTTTATTTTATCAGTGCGTTATCTCTATTAACTTTACTACTTGCAGCCGTAGGTAGTAATGGTATGGCGATGAGCTTTACAGAATTAAAACGCTTTGAACTTGCAATACGCATGGCAACCGGCGCAAGCCGTATTAACCTAATGAAGCGAACATTAAAAAGCTTTAATGGCTTACTACTGAGTGCGCTAGCTATTGCTATTACCCTCGCCTGCGGTCTTTATTTAGCGCTACAAAAAGCAATTCCTATGTTGCCAGCATTTTCTTGGCAAGCACTAACAATATTCACTAGTTTATTGATTGCTATCGTCTTTATTGCCATTGTTTTGGTAGTATGGCGTATTATTAATGCTGACCCTATGCGTGCGCTTAGAGAGCAATAAACTTTTAAGGAGATGGCAGCATACGCTGCCATTACAACCACAATGACCCCACACACTATTTTAGTTGTTGATGACGACGATGACATTCGCTTTGCCCTATCACTACTTTTAGAGCAGGCAGGCTATCGTGTGGTTGAAGCTGATGGACCAAGCCAATGCATGCAATTGCTCTGTCGGTTAACGCCTGCGCTGGTGTTACTGGACATGAACTTCACCCGTGATACAACTTCAGGAAAGGAAGGTCTTGCACTACTAGAGCAAATCACGCCATTGGATATTCCCGTTATGCTAATGACTGCATGGGCAAATATTGAACTTGCAGTAACCGGGTTACAAACTGGCGCTAAAGATTTTATTGAAAAACCATGGCGAAAAGAAAAATTACTCAGCCAAATAGCTAATCACATTAAGCCTATTACTACGCAGCCGACACAAAGTGATTGGATAGCATACTCCAGCGCGATGCAATCGCTCAATACCCTAATAACACAGCTTGCACCAACCGATGCTAACTTATTAATTTTAGGAGAAAACGGCACGGGTAAATCACAACTAGCCAAGCGTATCCACCAATTAAGCGCACGCAGTGAAGCCCCCTTTGTGAGCCTAAATATGGGTGCTGTTGCAGAGTCTCTATTTGAAAGTGAGCTATTCGGTCATCATAAAGGCGCGTTTACCGACGCTAAGCAAGACCGCACTGGTGCGTTTAGCCGCGCCAAAAATGGCACCTTATTTATGGATGAAATAGGCACTTTACCGTTTCATTTACAGCCTAAATTATTGCAAGTACTCGAAACCGGTGAATTTACACCGCTGGGCGCAAACAACAGTGAGCAGGTTAACGTACGCCTAATTGCAGCAACCAATCAAGACTTAGCCAGCGCGATTACAAACGGGCAATTTCGCCAAGATTTATATTATCGCTTAAACACCTTTGTGATCACGCTCCCAGCTCTGCGTGAACGAAAAGACGATATATTGCCACTCGCCGCACATTTTATTAATCAGTTTGCTGGTAAATATAACAAGTCGCCTTGCACATTATCCCAAAGCGTTGAAGAGCTGCTATGCAACCATAGCTGGCCCGGTAATATTCGTGAGCTAAGCCATGTAATAGAACGCGCTATGTTGATTTGCACGCAGAGTGTCATCGAATTAGCCCATATAATGCTGGATAGCCAAACAAGTAAAAGCCAATTAATTCCACAACTCACACTTGAAGAGCTTGAAAAACAAAGAATCACTGACGTACTACAACAGCATAACCAACAAATAACTGCGGCGGCAAAAAGTTTAGGTATTTCACGTAATGCGCTGTACCGACGGATGGAAAAATACCAACTAGAGGGGTTTGATGAGTAACTTTAAAGTGAGTCATAAAGCCAAGGTAATTAGCACGTTCACTGGTATTTTTTGCGCTATTATTGTGCCAAGTACAGGCTGGATTTACCAATTCAGCCAAGACGTACTGCTAACTACCACTTTGGCTATTTGCCTTAGTTACCTGCTTATTATGTGTATCTACAGGCTATTTAACGCTTATTTTTCGCCTGTTGCTCAGCTGCAAGCCTACATTGATGCAAAACAACAAGGGCAAAGTAACCTTAGCTTAGGTTACAAAGATCCAAGCTCACCATGGACGGCTCTCGGTGCACAAATTGAAACGCTATTTAACAAGCCTGCACCACAATCAACGCATTTGATCGACGGGCTATTTCAACACTGGCCCCATCCAGTAGCCCTATTTAACGAGCAAGAGCAGCTTATTTTCTTCAATCATCCGATGTATCAGCAACTTAAAACGCCGCTACTACGGGGTATGAGTATGGCTGAATGCGGTTTTACAGTTAAAGATAAACAATGTAGTCATGCTAAATTAAATCAAAATTGGCAAGTGCAACGTATTGCGCTCAATGATACAAAACAAACACTTATTACCGCCAGTTATATTGGTCATCAACTGCAAGATGCAAAACGTCAATCCCAAGCTGATTTAATTCGTATTTTATCGCATGAGTTAAATAACTCGCTGACCCCCATGGCATCTATGACAGATACACTACTAAGCACAGAAACACTAAATGAAAAACAAACAAGACAAGTATTAACGCGAGTAAAATCACGCAGTGAATCACTGCTGCAGTTTATAAAAGCCTACTCAGAATTAAGCCGCTTGCCTGCAGCAAAGCCACACTACTTTGATTTAAAAGTCTTGGCGACTCTCAATGCTGCCGAGCAAAATATTCAACTTAATTTTGCAGGCGAGTCGCAATGCTTTGCTGATAAGCTACTTATTGAGCAACTGTTAATTAATGTATTTAAAAATACATTTGAGGCCACTCACAGTCCTGCATGTATAACCTTACGTTGCTTTCACCAAGCCGATATACAAATACTGCAACTGACCGACAACGGCCCAGGTTTTGCTAATCTAGAGCACGCAATCCAGCCTTTATACACCACTAAAAAAACCGGCAACGGGCTTGGACTCGCACTATGTAACGACATAATACAAAAGCACAACGGCCAGCTACAGTTAGCAAATACCGAACATGGCGCGCAAATCACCATTAAACTTCCGCAAGGCAGCACCAAATAGCAGTTATAAATAGCAGTTATAAATATCAGTTATAAATAAATCGTGCCTTGCATATAGCGTACAGCCCGCCCTGTTAAAGTCACTGTATGATCACCTACATCACATTGCATATGCCCACCCCGGCTTGAAGCTTGATACGCGCTGAGTGACTTTTTACCTAATTGCTGCGCCCAGTAAGGCGCAAGACCCGTATGAATTGAGCCAGTTACAAAGTCTTCATCGCCACCACTTGCAGGCCAAAAATAACGTGAGATAAAATCATATTCTGAACTTTTAGCCGTCGCAACTACATCTAACGGATATAAGGTTTTGAGCAAACTAGAGTCTGTTTTAAGGTGAACGACATCTTCCTCATTTTCATAAATAACAAAGTAAGCCTGCTGATTTTTCAACACCTTAATTGGTTGTATAGACAAGCCATCAAACAACTCTGAAGGTATATTCTCAGCCTCACTCGGTGCTTGCTTCGGGAAGGTCATAGCAAAGCTAGCATCATCATTTTTATTGATAATTAGCTCACCTACCGCAGGTGCATGAAACGTTACTTGCTTTACATCATGCTGTTCACACAACACAAAAGCCGCGGCAAGTGTGGCATGGCCGCAAAAATCAATTTCCATTAATGGTGAAAACCAACGTATTGCAAAGCTTCCATCGGCTTGTTTGCACGTAAACGCGGTTTCAGACACATTATTCTCAGCGCCTATTTGTAGCATAAGCTCATCACTGAGCCACGCTTCAACATCGATTACCGCAGCATAGTTACCTTTAAATAATTCACTGGTGAATGCATCAATTTGATGAATCGTTAATTGCATCTGCTTTCCTAATTAATGAGGTATTTATAACTTAATGTTTAAACACGAAGAGGGCAAAATATCTTTAGGGACTGTGGTTTTATTCTCCCCTATCGCTTGCATACCAGTAACAGGTTTATCAAACCCACACAGCCAAGCAATCGGGCTTGTTGGGCTCCCCATCACAACCGCAGGACGAAATGTAAGTACCGTATTTTGTAAAGGCGCAGAAGCTTTGTTACCTAAGCTAATATGAATGGCGCCGCCATCTACGCTGATCCCAGTAACGCGATTACCAATTAAAAATTCACTCGCGGGTACGCCTGCCTGTTCATTATTTGCAGGAAATCGCCCTTGCTCTAAATAAAAAGCAGTGACGTCTTCGCGAATTGCAGCCGCCATTGCCAAGGGGTCAACCAATTCACTGCGTTGTAAGTATTTACTATATTGCGGCAATGCAATAGACGCCAAAATACCTATAATAGCCACAACGACCATTAACTCAATGAGTGTAAATCCTTTATGCCTCATACTATTTCTCCAATAATAAAAATAGGTTTGTACGCTTGTTGTAAAAACAAATAAATAACTAAAACCAAAATGGCGCTAAATAGGTAAATAAGTTTGTTGATCTGTTTTTTTGCTGCATCATTTAATAACCGTAATTTTTGCTCAACTAAATATGCAAACTCGTCGCCCAGAGCAAGGCCATGCAACTGGCAGCTTTGTAGGTGCATTATTTCAGGTAAGGTCGCCTTGTTTTTCGAGTCTTGCTCAAAAAAGCCAAAAATTGCCATCAGTATGGCGTATTGCTGCTTGATCTGCTTTGGTATGATGACACCAAACATCCCTGTAAATGGCTCTGTAGACGCTAAGTTGCAGGCATCATGAAGTTTAAGAATAGTGATACACACAATGGTAAATAACATAGCCAACAACACAATAGCAACATACCAATACTGCGCGTATTGATTTAAAGAATGTGGCAAATTGATATTATGAGTGCCGAGTATTTCTATAAACGCGGGGATCACAAACACTTGATAAATAGCGCTAATAACAATGAAAATACCGAATAAAACCGCTAAATAGCCGAGTTTATTTTTATAATCAAATGAAGGCGATGTAATGATGCTCGGCAGCTTTGCATAGCACGTTGAAAGTTGTTTTTGCTGACTCGGATTTGGATTATCGACCAGCTGCTTAGCCAACTTTGTTGCAAGCTGGCTTTGCGGTTGACCCTGTTTATAAATATTTAAGTGCGTCGCGGAGCGTAATTGATTTTGCTCCGAGTCACTAATTTCATTTGCAGATGAATATATTCGGCATAAATAACCGAGCTGATCCCAATTCATTCTCTATCCTTGTTTCATTGAAGATAGGATAATTTGCCATACAATCAGCTGGTTTGGAATTAATTGTTGACTATTCAAACACATTTTAGATTATTGCAGGGCGCATTTTATAGTATTGAATACAGCCCAGTTGTGCGGCATTAGTAAGTAGTATCATCACAAATGTTAAGATATGCGAAGTGCTTGGTACAACCATCGCCAATTCTGCAAATAAACCACACACACCCGCTAAAAATTGCAGGCTAAAGTAACGCGCACTTAAGTTACTTATATCGCCACTGCGTAGTGTTTTATAAGTTTGTGGCATTACCCTTACCGAACTCATAATTAGCCCTACAAACGTTAACCACGTCAGCACTTTTGCAATCTCAAGCTCAGGGTTTAGTAAGAGTAAAAATGGTAAAAGTGAGAAGCCAAGCATCGCTGCTAATTGAATTCGCTCCTCTCGCTTTGCGTTATAGCGGGCAAAATAGTACAAAATCAAGCCGCTTAAACCACCAGTCACTACAAACGGTAACACCATGTAATACCGCTCAAAGTATAAATTAAAAGTAATAAAGTAGACACTTTGCGCAACACCAAATGTCATCATCAATAACGATAACCCTGACACACTGCGATTTTTACGTATTTTATTAAGTAACGGTAAAAAACTAAATACTAGAATAAATGATGATAATATCGGCAGATAATGCGCCAAAATAAACCTCGCTCGTTATTAATTGGTTAATAAGTTATCAGACTTTAAACAAAACAAATTAAAATTGTAAATCACTGTTTTTATTTGTTTTATGTAAGGCGCGGCATTGTATATAACTTATTTTCGCAAGCAACTATTGATGAAAAAAAAGACAAGCTTTGTTGGCAAGTTTACATTACAGTATAAACGGCTTTTACACATGTTTAGCATCAAATTGAGTAAGGAAGAGATGGCAACCCAGGCTGATTTTCTTGCTTGATTATAAAGTGCGCTTCAGCGTAATTTAAGAATAAGCGGAGAGATTATGAAGTTTTCTTTTATATTTTTTTTAGGTTTACTGGCGGGGTGCGCCTCAACTACAACACCCAAAGCCCCCTCAACTCAGGAGCCCCCCTCACTAACGCAGCTGATTAATCATTCGCTATTCACACTTGAATTCGTGCCTGCTCAGCAGCAACTTTTTCAACTTCCACAGCAAGAACAGCAAAAATTTATTGCTTACGTAAAGGCGAACCGCTTACTAGGCGAATCTGACGAACTCATTTTATATAATTACATTGAAAGCAGTTTAGACGGGTTTACTTACCATGGTGATACGTTAACGGCTTCGCAAGCGCTCGAGAAAGCCCACGGCAATTGTATAAGCCTAGCCATTGTGACTCAAGCATATGCCAATGTTATTGGGCTTGAAACAGCCTTTCAAGAAATGACCAGTGAGCCTGTTTACGCCAAAGAAGGTAATTTGGTATTTATCGCAAATCATTTTAGAACAAAGCTGTATAAACCACTTAAAAAGCAAGAAGGTAAAATCGCTTTTATCCGCCCTGGTGTCATCGTTGATTACTTTCCATCAAGAGGGAGTTTTTACTCTGGTAGTGCAGACATTAACGATCTCATTGCAAAGTATTACAGTAATCTCGCAGCAGAAGCGCTGTTGCAAGAAAACTACAATTTAGCTTATAGCTTATTAACGAAAGCCAATACGTTCACGCCTGATGACCCTGAGTTGTTCAATTTAGCCGCTATTCTTCACAAACGCGTGAATGATCAAGCAACAACTCATCGTATTTACCAAAGTGCATTTGACCATCAACTAGAAAGCTTAAACTTATTAAGCAATTACAAATCATTGGCTGAAGATATTGGCAATGAGATGCTGGTTGAACAGATTAACCAAAAATTAGATCTAACGGAGAAAGATCCTTATCAGCTAATTGTGTTAGGTGAAACTGAGGCATTAAGCGGGCAATATCTGCCTGCTAAAAAATATATCAATCAAGCCATAGATAAAGCCCCTTACTTATCAGAGCCCTATGTAGCATTAGCAAAAATTCGCTATCAACAAGGTCATTTAGGTGCCACTAGAAGGCTGTTGGAGCAAGCTATAAAGCTTGAGCGAGATGAGACGCAGCGCAGTGTATATGCTGCAAAGCTGGCGTCAGTTTTTACTAAAAAGAAATGAGCCCAACCCAAACAAATTCAGCAAGAGTATCGGCGGTTTGAAGTCGGTTAAGTAAAATGCCTTGAAGTACATCAAGGCATTAGCGTAATAAAGGAGAGTAATAAAAACCTAACCATCCTCTTAGCTCACCCTCGAAGCTATCGCCTTCTACTTTTTACCAAACCAAAATCAACATGAAGATCATTGATACCCGCACTTGCTAGGCCAAAGCCAATTGAGTCTTACCATTTAATGCCATAGCTCTGTGCGAACACTTCACTGTCAACTTGATGCTAACGATAACCCTGACACGCTGTGATTTTTATTAAGTAACGGTAAAAAACTAAATACCAGAATAAATGATGATAATACCTGCAGATAATGCGCCAAAATAAACTCACTCGTCAACTGGCAAGTTACCATTACAGTTCCTGTTATCTCCCGCTGGTTTACTGCTGTAAATGTTAAAAAACAATAACAGCAATTGAAATAACATTGCGAATTGTTATCATACGTCATTATTTACTGTTGTGATTACTGGGTTTATGAGAAAAACACTGTTTAAAGTTCATAGTTGGTTTGCTCTTTGTGCATTGATCCCACTGATTGTGATCAGCATTACTGGCAGCATATTAGTATTTAAAAGTGAAATAGACGGTTTACTCATGCCTGACAGCCACTTTGTTGTGCCGTCGTCCTCTGAGCGAAAGCCAATCGATAGCTTAATTACCATTACCGAAAATGCATTCCCACGATTCGTGATCGGGAGCTGGGAAATATTTAGTGATGATACTGCTGATCGGGTTTATTTAGTTGAACGCGGAACGGGGATTTGGCATAAATTTCATTTAAATCAATATACAGGTGACATTCTCTCTCAACCGGTAGGCACTAGTCACTATTTCACTGATTGGTTTTTAGAACTACATTACACTTTTTTACTCAACGACATAAAAGCACTGCCAGGGCAAACGGGCACTGTTTTAGGATTTTTCTTCGCATTGTTTTTACTTGTACTAGGTATTACAGGGTTAATTATTTATCGTAAATTTTGGCAGCGTTTATTCTCAGTGCGCTGGCGTGCAACGTTACAAATAGTGCTGAGTGACATTCACAAAATGACAGGTGTGCTTGGCTCGCCGATTATTTTAATTTTAGCGATCACGGGGGGTTATTTTAACTGGGCTGTGTGGTATCACGAGGTGATTGAACATGCAGAAGAAGAACACTTTGTACTGACCAAAAACCTGCACAGCGATGCCATTAATTTTCAAGCTATTCTTGATGATAGTAAAAAGCAAATGCCAACGTTTAATACCACTTTTTTAGTTATGCCATTAGAGCCTGATGAAAATATTACCTTATTTGGTGAAGTTGATAGCAACAACCCATTAGCCAGTGAATACGCAAATACTGTTACTTACAACAAGTTAACCGGAAAACACATGGCTAACTGGGATATTCGCGAAGTAGCCGTAGGCTGGAAAGTTATTGATAGTTTTAGAAAATTACACTTTGGCTACTTTGCAGGGTTAATCAGTAAAATTCTATGGTGCGTGATTGGTTTAAGCCCTGTATGGCTTGCAGGTACTGGCTTTTACCTATGGTTTAGCCGCAGAAAACGTAAAAAACAATCGCAAAAAAACCGACAGCAAAAGCAACAACACCCATTAAACACATAACGAATAGATAAGCTGAAAGAGGCCTTTAAAAGCCTCTTTCACTATTAAAGAGAATAATAAAACCCTAACCAACCTCTAAGCTCATCTTCAAAGCTGTCACCTTCAACCCTGACTAAACCAAAATCAAAATTAAGATCACTTAGGCCCGCAGGGCCTAAGCCAAAATTGAAAGGGCCTTGCCACTTCAATCCATAGCTTTGTGCGTATACTTGGCTATCCACCTGGTGCTGTTTATAGTAAAGCCATGGCATTCCCTCTTCCAAGCTAATACCGCCGCCATACCCCTGATAACGTTGACCTACAGTGCTATAAAAGGGAAGCTCGGGTGAAAATACAATGTCACTGTGCGTTTTAGCTGAAATCAGCGATGAACTAAAGCCACCTATTACAAGGTGTGTATCATCACGATATTGCTGCTGATAACTAACGTACATTGGTACATCATAGGCTTGTCCAAACACCTTCGCAGCTAAATCATAACCTTGCCAACTCTTTGCTTGTGCTTTGCCTGTGTACCATCGGGCATTAACCTCCTGGCCAATAGCAAATACTTGCTGATCATAATGCCATGATTGCTTCACACCTGCTCGTAACCATTGGCTAGCATTATCTTTAAGGGATTTATCTGCATACTCATAATCGGTGTAGTTATATGCCAACTCCGGCTCTAGCTTAAATTCGCCAAAGCGTAGTGGCAGATTTGCAGACAGATAACCCCCAGTTGCAACATAATGCGCACTTAAGGCTGTTTGATACTGCTTTTCGGCATTAAGGTCATACGAAAATAACTCGGCATTAATTTTAACGGGGAGTGCACTGTATCGCACTTGCCCAAACGCCCCTTTAAGTGCAGAGTCATGTAGATCAATACTGTATCCTGCTTGCCAATCTAACTGCTTAAGTAAGTCACTGCCTTTTACACTTAGACTAAATAACGATGCTGACGCTGAGTTATATTGCTCCCCCAGTGCTAAAGTGGCTTTTTGTTGCCAAATATCATAGTTAGTTTGCTCACCTATCGGCTGCATATAAACTTTAGCATCAGGCAAAGTATGCTCATCAACAACCAACTTTGGGGCTATACTATTTGGCGCAAAATCAGTGACCAGCTCTGCATTATCACCGACTCTTAGTTGCATCACATCGGGGCCATCGCTGCCAATAGAAAAATACAGCACTGAGTCATCCAGCATAGCAAGTGGGTTAGCAACAGCCTGCTGCCCTTGAGTTAATTTGTGTAAGCTTTCATCGGCTAAATTGTAGCGATAAATATCTGTAGCACCATTTAATCCAGCAACAAAAAGTACCGAAGTTCCATCACTGCTCCAACTCGGCTGAGAAAGATATTGATAACCTACGGGCATGGGCACCGCGACCGTTTTAGCACCATGCAAATCTTGTATATACAACTGCCAATTATGATTAAACTCGGTTTTTATAAACGCTAACTGCTGCTGATCTGGACTAAGGACTGGATAGTCATAAACAACTGCTAAATCTTTCTCAAATAATGCGTGACTTACACCTGTTTGGACATCAAATCGAACTAATTCAGAATAGCCACCACGCACTTGCTCTGCATAGAGTGTTTGGCCATTATCAGTAATACTAAAACGTCTAATACCTGCCAAGTTAGTCAGTTTCTCAATGTCACCGGTTTGCGTATTCCAGCTAAAAACATCTGCAACTCGGTTGTTAGCGCCCTCCTCCTCAGTACTAAAAGCGCCAAAATAAATTACCTCATCATTTAACCATTGTGGATTTTGAATACCCGCATGATTAATCTGGTTAAGAATGTGCTTTTGCTTACGCTTAAATACACTTGGCGCAGTATCTATAATATCGTTTGGATCATCAGCTAATAGCGCTTGCTGCTGCTTATTAAACCTCTTTGATGCCTCTTCGTTATCTTGCGTGCTATAAACTTTAAGTTGAGTTTTACCATCACGGTCGCGTTCAACCACAGCTAACTGTTGATTGTTTGGTGATAATGCAGGGTTACTCGCGTATAAATCTAGTTCAAGCCACAGCTTACTTGTAAGCGCCTGTTCGCCCTGCTCTTTGCTCATAGCTTGAAAAGTATATTCAGCAACAAAACGTCGATAAAGTTTGCTCGGTGAATCACCAAAAACGCCCGTAAACGCCTCTTCAAATTCACGGTTTTTAACGCCTTGCATCCGCGTCCATACTGCATCGAGCGTTTGCTGCGAATAATTAATCTCGAGCCAATTCAAATAGCGCACACCCATTAAATACGCCATTGAGCCAGCCATAAAGCCACCTTCAGTGCTACTTAACTGTCCATAAGTTGGTAATGCGCCTTGCTGTGCAAATTCAATTAGGATTGCTTCGCTATAATTATCAAAGAGCCGCCCGCGCCCGGTCATTTTAGATTCAAGCAAAGTTGCATACCCTTCAGCTGCCCAACGCGGTATTTCGCTATGCGCGATATCATATACATCCCATATATCGCGCAATTCTTGGCGCCAATGACTTCGCGTTGGCTGCGCTAAATGAACTAAATGAATATATTCATGCAAAACAAGAAGCTGTTGCCAACCACTGCTATTTGAAATAACGGTATCTGACTGCGGGGGGGTGGTAAAAAGCGCCATCAATGGTTTATTAGATACTGGTAATGCAAAACCATTGGCGGCATTAAGAGGATCAAACACCACCACATCGACGGTTTCGTCAAGCGCCCGGTTTTGTTGTTTGAGTACTTTACTACGAACAATTTCGAGTTCATTGGCTGCTGAGCGAGCCCAATCAGCACTTTCGGGGCTAAAGTGAACATTAAAATGCTCAGTATGAATAGTTTGCCATTGCACAGCGGCCTGTGCGTTAGTAGCAACTAATAGCGCTGCGGCAAGTAAGGTCTTTTTCATCATGATCCCTGAATCTTTATATTGGCGTTATTATGGCCATAACCAAGATAAAAAGAGAGCATTAAAATGTAAGAAAGCGTGTGCTACTTTTACAACTAATCAAGCTCCAGCGGTCGCACTAAACTGACCAGCATACTGACGATAAAAATTGAGATAACAAACACAAATACGGTACGTAATACCCCTAATCCTGCGCTATACATGGCTAAAGTGATCAAGCCTCCAATAACGAACACGCCACAACGGGCACATAATTGTGATTTTTTACTCTCGCAACGCACATTACACATTAGTACCAGCACACAGCAAAAAGCAATTAAACAAAGCGTTAATGCCATCATAACCTCCAATGAATGAGATAAGGTGGCATTAAGTATAGTGAGAATTAAAAATAGATCAATGCAATTGATAACTATTTGCAATTGGGTTTATTTAACTACATCCAACTGCGTTGATCTGATTCAGCTTGAAATAAAGTAAAGTCAATTATCTCATTTGCTACATCTGCCTTGAGGTATGGCATTGAAACAGTGCCTGCCGCAAGTTGTATATACATGCTTTTCAAGCCGCTTTTACGCATAAAATAAGTGCTTACACTATACGTACTTTGTGCTTTGTATAATTCAAACACACGGTATTGAACACCGATCATACCACTGCGAAATACACCGTAATAGCGACCTTTATATTGATAGAAATAGTAGCCATAACGCTTATAAGATAAATAAACTAACATGCTGAGTAGGGTAAAACTAAGCGCACTATAAAAGGGGTTTATTACTTCATTAAAGTAACCAAATATAGCAAAGATCAAACTCGGCAAAAATGCATATAAGAATAGATTTTTAATCAATAACGCCTTTTCGACTCCTTTAAAATTCAACGTTTTAAAATCAAATCCCTCGGTATTAATCCAAGGATGCACCCATTGGCAAGCTTGCTTTACCTGCTCCAGTGTTAGCACCGGCATGACTAAGCTTTGCTTACTCTTAGCGCCCGCAGTAAACCCACCGCTGGTTGCTTGCAAGCATTGCACTGTATAGCGCTTTAATAAACGTGCGACAAGGTTTTGTTTAATAAGCATAGATTGAACTTTATCAAGACTCACTGATAACTGGTGACGCTCTAATAGCCCAGATATACGCTTAAATTTTCCACCATGAAAGTACAGCTCATAATTATAAAAGCGGATCAACGACATTAACACCGACAGTAATACTGCGATTAGCACAATAAATACGAATAATGAAAAAACAGCGAGTGCAGCTGCATTTACCAGCATGCCTACTTCTTGTTGATAAAAAGACTCAAGACGGTTAATGACTGCTTTTTCTAAAAACTCAAATACAACATTCATAAAAGGCGCAAGCGCTGCCAGCGCTAAAATCGCCATGTTCGACATCAGACCAAACTTTGCGACTTCTTTATTGCTTAATGTAAGGCACTGGTGTGGTTCACTTGCATCTAAATCATCCGCCTCTGGCGCAGTGGCATCTGGTTGTTGCGTTTGTTTGTAAGCCAGTACACGCTCACGCATCTGCTCTGCATAATTAACGGTAACGCCAGGCAAAACGGCCTCTTGGCTGGTACTCCCTGCGGCATCAAAAATGCAATTAACTAAGCCTAGCGGTTTAAAATAAAATGGTTCAGCGATATTAACGTTTTGTACACGCAAAAAATTAAGCGTCAGGCGCTCTTTTTTAAATACACCTTTGTTGAGTAAGATTTCGTGATCATCAGAAATGCAATATCGAAAATTTATATAATAAGCAAACGAATAAACGAGTAATCCTACAACAGCCACCGATCCCGCTATTTGACCCCAAAACAATTTGTCCTGTACCTGTGTGACAAATACAATGCCAATAGGCAAAAGGTTAAATATACCGTCTTTTACAAAACGAAAAGCAAAGTGCAGCACAAAATAAACCAGCGCCCAAGGCGATACTCGCTGCCATTTTAGATTACCCATTTGACTGCTCATTACCAGTGTCGATAACTTTTTCAATCACTAAATCTTCACTTTCGGTCGCTTGCCTGTCTTCGGTGTATTTTTGGATAAACTGACGGATATCTTTACAATCATCATGGCTTAACCCGCTAATATTTAAATCAGCGCTCATGCCACCTGCACTGTATAAACGTAAACTCGCAAGCCCTAGCCTTCGCTCCAACGGGCCCCTGTGAATTTCTGTGTGCTGTATGCGAGAAAGCGGTAAAATTGTTACTTGCTGCCAAATAACCCCTTTTTGATAAGCAATATCATGAGTACGTACTGCCACGCCCCTCAATCGCACACTTATCACATTGTAAGCTAACGAGATCAGTAAAATAATCGGTAAGCCAATCAATAAAGGCGTTTGTGCAAAATTAGAAAAATCGTCATTAAACACACATACACCAGCCAATACAGCCATAACTGGTACATAAAAAAGCAACCAACTAAGTTGTGTATAAAGTAATGCTTTGTCTGCAAGGGGTTTAAAGTCAATAATATGGTGTTTTGGTAAAGTATCTAGCTGATGGTTTTCGAACACAGTGGTTAAATCCTTAAAAAGCCAACCCACATAGTGAGTTGGCTTAAATGAGGTGAGTAAATAGACTATACCCAGCTAATTGTCGTAGCTAGGGTATGACTTTCACCGGGCGCAACAACCGCGCTGTCATTCATTACATTTGCGGCTTCTAAACAAAGCATTGTGTGATACTCATCGTCAGCAAAATTAGATAAGCGCTTTGATTTATCAATCCATGGATTCCACAATACACAAGAGCTTGAGTTCTCACGGCCGACTTCAATAATGCCATCTGGCGTGATAATACGCTGTGTTTCTGATGCTTGGGTATAAACCATGTCTGTTTCACGAGCAAAACCAACTAGTTCATTTTGATCAAATGGCCCTTCGTCAAACTCTATATACTTCGAACCTTGCAAGCCATCAACCTTAGTATCAACAATTGAAGGGGTGGGGAAATAAGTGTGTAATGCTTGGGTAAAGGTAATGGTTTCGCTGCTCAAATTTGTAGTCGTCAAACGCACTTCAAGTTTTGACGTTAAGATAAACTCAACTTTTAATTTAGATTTATGCGGCCAATAAGTTTCATCCACCTGTGCCATTGGTAAAGTTAAGCTCACTTTAATTTCATCATCTTGCTCAGCCACTTCATCTGCACGCCAAAGACTAGTGCGCGCAACACCATGAATCGGCCATTCTGGGTTAGGGTTTACGCCAAACCATGGCCAACAAATTGGAATGCCACCTCTAATGCCTTTACCTTCTTGGTAATCTTCCTCACTCGACACCCAAATTAATGGCTTTTTGCCGCTAGGTGTAAATTCAGTGAGTTGCGCACCTTGCAAGAAGATTTTAGCACTGCAAAACTCGCTTGCTACATTGATATATTCTAAGCCTGAATCAGTTTGTTCTATGCTTACAGATGGAGATAACTTCATAATACGTCCCATAAAAATGAAAAGCCTGTCACACCTTACCCAATACCTAACCAGTTAGTAAATATTATTTAGTGAGTTTTTATGTCAAATTTACAATTTCTCACTCTGTCACTGTCTTTTAGCAAGATGAGTACTCTAAACAATTAATTAAAATGCATTGAAATGAAGTAATTTTGATTTCAACTCAAATTAAATAAAAAGCAATCATAGACCACTGTAAAGCTATTAATACGCCATTAATCACCTACATCTATTTGAACTCTATTTATTAGATGTGTAATATTTATTGATTGCGCTCGTACCTTGGCCGTAAATCACCTTCTAATGAGATAAAAAATGCAAAAATATGACGAGTTACTAGTTTCTTTACGCAAAGTGATCCGTGCGATTGACCTTCATTCTAAACAATTAAATAAAACATCAGGCCTCACCGGACCACAATTATTGATCATGACTGAAGTGGCGCAAACAGATGGCATTACAGCAAGTCGCATCGCTCAAAATGTAAATTTAAGCCCTGCCACGGTTACCAATATTTTAGATCGCTTAGAAAACCGAGATTTAGTCAGCCGTGTACGTAGTCAGCTAGATAAGCGCAGAGTAAGCCTCTACCTTACCGAAAGTGGTGAAACTATTTTGCAAGCCGCACCGCAACCGCTACAAGAGCATTTTATTGAGCAGTTTTCCGCACTTGAAGAATGGGAGCAAAGTCAGCTACTCTCATCAATGCAACGAATTGCAACCATGATGGACGCCCAAAGTCTCGATGCAGCCCCCCTGTTAGAAGTTGGAATAATAACTCGCCCAGCTGAAGGTAAGAGCTCAACTCAAACTAGTTAAAACAGCAACTTAAGATTATTCGATAAATTGAGATATTTGGGTTAAATTAAGAAATAGTTTATTCTATATATACTCATTTCGAATTTAGCGATTTATCATGCTTAAACTCTCACAGTTAGCCCTCGCGACCATGCTAGGCGCAACAACTAGCACTGCAAATGCATCTGATATCGATGCCATGCAAGCTCAGCTTAATCTGTTACAACAACAAATGCAGCAATTACAACAGCAACTTGCTGCTGAAAAAGCGAAACAAGCAAAGGTTAATCAACAGCTTGAAGAGCAAAATATAACCATCGCCAAGCAAGCTGAGAACAACACCGAAGCAGCCCAATCAGGTGTTAAATTTGGCGGCGCAATTCGTACTAATTACAGCCATACATCGTACAGTGATGGAAATAAAAATCGCGGCGGCGATTTTGACTTTGATATTTTCCGTTTAAATGTATCTGGCGAGGTTGGCGGTGTATTAATTGGCGGTGAAATTCGCTTTTTTGATTATATGACCGCAATTAAATCTGCATGGGCTGGTTATCAATTTGCTGATGATTGGCAAGTACAAGCTGGTATTACCAAAGTCCCATTTGGTAATGACCCTTATAACTCACATAACTACTTTTTTAGTACCAATTACTACATTGGTTTAGAAGACGATCATGATTTAGGCGTTATATTTAAACGCCAAGTCGCAGACAATTGGCAGCTTGACTTAGGTTTTTTCAAAAATGATGAACTTGGTGGGGTTGATGGTTATGTTGAAGATCGTAGTCACCGCTATTCATATGATATTGTAGGGAGCCGTCCTGTTGACGAGGGCATTTACGCACAGCCAACAAAAGAGCTTGGTGAATACAATACCTTTACAGGCCGCTATGCCTATTATTTTGACCATGGCGAAGGCATGACCACCGAAGTGGGTCTCTCAGCTCTAGCGGGTGGTTTACATGACGGCCAAGATCGCGCGGGCAGCTACAACGCCTGGGCGTTACACCTTAATAGCACCATTAATAAGTGGAATATTCAGCTACAACATGGCGAATACGACTATAACCTAGATGAAACCAACCGC
This sequence comes from Pseudoalteromonas neustonica, assembly GCF_001653135.1. Classification (GTDB taxonomy): domain Bacteria; phylum Pseudomonadota; class Gammaproteobacteria; order Enterobacterales; family Alteromonadaceae; genus Pseudoalteromonas; species Pseudoalteromonas neustonica. The sequence goes on along the minus strand of NZ_BDDS01000005.1, from coordinate 72,519 downwards.
ATTGCTGTTGGTTCGTATGCGTTTTATGACTCGATTGCCGCCAGCGCAACCACGAGCACATTCAACGTAGCGTATAGCGTGCCTGTTCAATGGGGACCGGTCAGTAACCTGCAATTTTATAATGATTACGGCATGATTTACAACAAGTCTGATGAGAGTGCAAACACCTGGATGAATGTAACGGGTGTATCTGTCGCCGCTGGTGGCTTATTTACTTACTTTGATTTAGTGCACGCACGTAATCAGCCATTTGTTGGTGGTTCTAGTGCTGGCGACAGCGATGAAACAGAACGCCGCTTTAATATCAATATTGGTTACTATTTCTAAACCTCACTTTACTTAAACACCCAGTATGCATACATACTGGGTGTTCACTTAACTTTTTTTAATACGTTATAAACTACAACTATAAGCCCTTTGCTTTGTGTGTACTTGAACACGCAAACGATAACAATTGTCATTACTGATATAAACTGCTAGCATCCACCTCCTTTTTTAGAAACAAAACAGGTGTGAATTGGAACGATATTACGCTGAGGTCTTAAGCTTTATTTCTCGTTCAGTAGGCTGTCGAGATAAAGCGGAGAACATAGTTCAAGAGGCTTACACTCGCCTACTCAGCAACCGTACTAATAAACAAAGCCAAGACGATAACCATCAACGGGCGTTATTTTTTACTACCGCCAAAAATATTGTTATTGATCACTATAGACGTAGCAAAAAATTTGCAGAACCTGTTGAGATTGAACTGATCGCACCTACTGATTTTGAGCCTGAAGCAAAATTAGCCAGCCAGCAACAACTCAATTTACTTTATACTTGTATTGATCAGCTGCCACTTAAAACTAAACAAGCATTTGTGCTTTATAAATTTAAAAATTTGAGTTATCAACAAGTCGCTGATCAAATGGGTATTTCTGTCAGTATGGTCGAAAAACATTTGGCAATCGCCATGCTGGCATGTCGCGATACACTAAAAAAATAATTACGAGAAAAATGAAAATGGATCGTCATCAAACACAGTTGCAACTTCAGCAGCAAGCAAACGCTTGGCTTGAACAACAAAAAACTGGGCTTAGTAAAAACCAACAGCACGCATTTTTAACATGGCTTAATACCAACCCCGAGCACCTGGCGGCATATCAACAAAGCCAGCAAGTAGATCAGTTATTAACACAATTTTCTGATAGTGATATTACACAACTTAATATATCAACCACCAAGCGTGTATCGCCATTGTGGGCGATTGCTGCGTGTGTGGCATTATTTATGGTCAGCATAACTAGTTATCAATTTTGGCCGCAAAATGACACCAGTGCACATTACAGCGCACAGTATCAATCAGCCCGAAGTGAGCAATTTGATGTTGCGCTACCTGATGGTTCGCAATTAAGCCTTGATGCGCAAACTCACCTGACATTAGCTTTCGATGCTAATCAACGGGTAAATAACCTCATCCAAGGCCGCGCGTTATTTGATGTTGCCAGCGATCCACAACGCCCTTTTATTGTCATCGCTGATAACACAAAAATAACCGTACTTGGGACACGCTTTAGTGTTGATAAAAAACAAAATAGCACACGAATCAGTGTCGAACACGGGCGTGTCAAAGTGCAAAACAAGCAACATTTAATTGAGTTAGTACAAGGCCAGCAAGTACTATTTAATGAGCAAGGTATGGCTGTACAAAACGTAAACCCACATCTTGTTGCTGCGTGGCGTGATGGGCGCTTAATATTTAATAACGCACCTTTAGATGAAGTGTTTGCTGAGTTTAATCGTTATCATGATACTCATTTTGAATTTACTGATAGCACGGTAAGCAATATGATGTTGTCGGGGACTTTTAGCGCAACAGATCTCGATAACTTTTTAAATTTACTCCCTCACGTTTTACCTGTTGAAATTAAAAATACTAATAATCATATAGTTATTAGTAAAATTTAATTAATTTTATATTTTTATAACTTTTTATTGAGGGATTCTCATTATCATTCGTTTTCATATAAACCAATTTGTTTTATATGGAACGATTACAATGCCAAAATACCAGCCTTACCATGCTAAGTTAACCCCGCTTGCCTTCGCATTGGGACTTGCTTTGAGCCTACCAACAATGGCTCAAAGCTCATCAACTATTGTAACCTTCAATATTGCGCAGCAGCCATTAAGTCAGGCACTCAATCAATTAGCAAAGCAAGCAGATATGAGCCTAATTGCTGATGCCGCTATTTTGCGAAATTTACAAGCACCTGCAGTGTATGGCCAAAGAACAATTCATGATGCGTTATCACATACATTGCAAAATACAGGCATTAACGCGCAAATTATAGATAACACCATTATCATCAAAGCCGATATCGCGGCTGATACATCATCTCAAACACCTGATTTAAGTAAGACCCAGATCAATGAAAAAACGACAATAACAGACGATCAAAATATTGAAGTAATCGTGATCAATGGCGATAAAATAAACCTCAATCGCCATGAGCTTGACCGCAACAAAGGGAGCTCTAATTCAGACATATTTTCAACATTTACCGGTATTGATGCTAATAATTTACGCAATGAAGCTGGCGCATTAGATATAGGTATTCGTGGTGTGCAAGGCGAAGGTCGGGTACCCATTTTTATTGATGGTAGCTTGCAATCAACCCATACCAATCGCGGCTATATGGGCACTTCAGATCGCACTTATATCGATTCAGACCTGATCAGCACTGTTGCTGTAGAGAAAGGTTCGGCCATTAAAGGCGCTGCATTTAGTGCTGGTGCTATTGGCGGAACGGTTAATATTACCACCTTAAATACGAGTGATATTCTAAAGCCTAACGCCGATGCTGGCGCATTAATAAAGCTCAAAACATACAACAATAATCACACACCAACCGTCAGTGATGATGCCAACCAGCAGCTGTATTATCAGGTCCGTAACCACAATAGCACCAGTGATTTTGATAATGGCGGTATTCTACTCGCGGGTGCATTTAAAACGGATCAATTAAATGCAGTGCTTGCCTATAGTGATAAAAAAACTGGTAACTACTTTGCTGGTAAGCACGGTTATGAAAATTTTGTTGAAACGTATCTGTGGGGGCAAAGATTGCCACCAGTAAATCAAAATGGTGAAGTAGTAAACACCAGTTTTGAAAGTGAATCTTATCTTGCAAAAATACAGTATGCTTTTAACGACGAACATAATATTGAGCTAAATACACGTCATCACCAACAAGAAGCGGGTGAAATGCTTGCATCATACTGGTTCAAACAACGCGAAGGGGATTTCTGGATACTGCCTGATGGTGAATATGGCACAATCCCTGTTGGCATCGAAACTATGCCACAGTGGCAGCCGGGGTCTGCACTCGTAAATAGCGCAAACTTACTCTATCGTTTTTTGCCAACTAACAATCCATTAATTGATTTGAAAGTCAACGTATGGACAACCAACGCAAAATTACGACAATATAACGCCTTGGCCAGTAATTTGGGCCCTAATGCACTGCAATACTTTCATGAATACAGTAACCAGCGCCATGGCTTAGGTGCTTATAATACCTCTGCTTTTAATGTCATTTCAGTGCCAACTACATTGATGTATGGCGTTTCTTTACAAAACGAAATCCTTAAACCTAAAGAAGGGTCCCTAAAGCACTTTTACGGAGATAAAACCACCTCTCGTGATGGCAAACAAACAATCCGTAGCTTATTCGTGAATGCACAGTTTGATTTAGATCCAATTGAGTTAACCGTGAACCTTAACCACCATGACTCACAGACTAAAGATAACCAAAGTGAACTGGCGCTAGATTTCGATCCAAAAACAGATTTTACAGCGCAGCTTTATTACAGCTTATTTGATAATACAGCACTAAAAGCGAAGTACAGCAAAGCGTACCGCATGCCAAACATATACGAAACGACCGTTTCAAATGAAGTGTTTTCATATTCGCCTGACTACCCTGTCACGCCCGAAAACAGCAACACGTTTGAGCTAGGAATTGAAAGCCACTTTAGTGACACGTTAATTAAGGGTGATAGCCTAACGCTATCAGCTAACTATTTTGATACCCGAATTGAAAACATGTTGGCAACAGCGCAATTGCCAAACAAAGATCCTAATGCTCAACCATGGCAAGTAAAATATACCTTTACCAACTACGACAGCTTTGAATTACCGGGTATTGAACTTAACCTTAATTATAAAAGCGATTTATTTTACAGTACTATTTCATACACCAATTACACAAATATCAAAATATGTTCAGCGCTCATTGCAGGTATTGAAGGGGTTAATAACTGTAACAATCAAGGTTTTTCGGGCAGCTTAACGCCTCTTCGTATTCCACCAAAAAGAAACATCGTCGCCACGGTTGGTACGTCATTTATCAATAATCGCTTCGATATCGGCTTTACTTATAAAGGGCACTCCGAAAAACACCACCCAGCTGGATTCTTAAGTGGAACTGGCGCAAAAGCTATCAGCAAAATTCCTGCTAGCTACCAGCTTGATTTTTTTGCTAATTATAAATTTAACAACACATTTAGTGGCTATACCACTATCACTAATCTAACTGATAGATACACAGTGTCATCAGGCTCAATTGTTGCTATGCCTGAGCCAGGACGCACTATCACAATCGGCCTCGAGATCAAGCTATAACCCAATGATGGCGGCTAGTTAGCCGCCACTTTGTACTTCACATTTCCAAATAAATATTTATAAACCGTCAATCCCATTAAGGAATCAAACAATGACAGCAGTAAGCGCTCCATCTAGGGCACTAAAACTTCGCCAACACACCGCTGATTTACATGACAATATCGATAAAAGTATTATGGAAAAAGACCCATTCGCTAGCGTAGATAACTACGTGCAGTTTTTATCATTGCAATATCACTTTTTAAAAGATGTAGCGGCTTTATATGAACACAGTGAATTAAGTGAACATATTGATGACTTGGTAGCACGTCGTCGCTTAAGTTTATTAGAGCAAGACTTTATTGATTTAAGGCGTAAATTGCCAACTATTACACTCAATCCTTTAGTTGATAACACTACAGATTTGGCAACCGCACTTGGTTGGTTATATGTTGTTGAAGGCTCAAAAGTAGGCGCAGCAATGTTAGGAAAACAAGTGCAAGTTCGTCTACAATATAACGGAGACTTTGCTGCTCGCTACTTAGCAGGACCAGGTGCTGGGCGTGGTAGTGCGTGGCGTCATCTAGTACAATTAATAGATAACATTGAGCTAAGCGATAAACAAGAGCAGGCACTTATCAACGGTGCTCGTCAAGCGTTCAGCCGCTTTCAACTATATCAGGCACACGTCTATTCATGAGCTTAAAGGTAACGTTAGTCGCGTATAAAAATGCTGGATACCAACTTCTCGGCTTAGCCCTAGTTGGGCTGGGGATCATTGGGATTGTTTTACCCGTTATGCCCACCACTATTTTCTTTATCTTGGCGCTGGCTTGCTTTACACGCTCATCACCTAAACTTACGGCATGGTTACTTAATCATCCAAGATATGGCGCAACACTGCGCCATTGGCAAGAACATAAAGTTGTGCCTATAAAGGCCAAATGGTTTGCAGGTATTGGCATGTTGTGTGGCTTCGTCTTATTGGCTATGTCATCACCATCGGGTTGGGTTCTCTACATGGTTGCCGTAATTGAGTCGTCAGTCATGATTTACTTATTGTCTCGACCATCCCGCCCAAGTCAACCCAAAGAAAAACAAATATCACAACAACAAGTTAAAATATTAGCCGCTTCAATTGCAATGCTAATTCATGCTGTCGTATTAACTGTTTTTATACATCAAGCAACTTCAGTGTAATTTTATAGTAAACCCACATCGGCACTGCATAGTTAGCTTGGCATGCTTCTTCAGTGCCGCTTTATAGTTCGCTAGCAGCCTGTGCCAAATATTGCCAAAATAACTCTACCTGCTGCGTGTTTTCCTGATAAAACACTTTATTAATTGGTAGATACAATTTTATTTCCATCATGTTGTGTTTAGTTATTGTCAGTTGCTCAGTTAAATTCAATTTTTGGATGTAATGCTGAGCAACCTCACGCTCAAAAATGTACCCATCTAACTTATCTACAGCGACCAATTGCAAGCCACGTTCAAGCGTGAGCTGTGAATCAGCAAGTAAGCCCGCTTGTTGGAATGACTCATATGATAAATAGCCAAAAGGTGCTGATAACCCAAAACGCATATTAGCTCGATATAATAATTCGTTAAGTCCCTGCTTATTTACCAAAGGAGTGACTAAATGATCCCGATCAAATACACCGCCTTTTTTAACAATCAGCGGGTAGCTAGCTTTGGCTAAATAGGCTGCAACAGGTGGAAATTGATACTCGCGCGCTCGCTCATCTGTGCGCGCCATTGAAAATAATCCTTGGGACTTATTTTGGCTTACATTTTGCTGACATTTTAACCATGAGCTACGTTGGTATTGTACTTTTAAATTGGCGTGTTTAGCGGCGGCATTAATATTATCAATAATACTGCCTGTGGGTCTTTTCTCTATATTTTGCCCTAAAACATAAGGCGAAAAATCTTTTGCCTCTAGGCATAGCTGCATCAATGGTTTGGCGGCCACTGCAGGTATAAATAAAGCACATGCTACTAGTAAATAATACTTCATCACTAAGCCTCTAGAATATTATCTCTATCATTATAACATCTTACTTCCTTGGATTTGATAAGCCTCTAGATGGATTTTTAATCACTATCCTAGTAAACAGTGTAAAGTTCGTAAATAATGTTGTGATAGCTAATGCAAATCATTACCATGTAGATAATATTGCCTTAACTACTTAATTATTTATGCCGTTAATAAATAAACGAACCTTATACAGCACTAGCCGTGCGTTACATATTTATCTATCTACAGCGTTGCTATTTTTACTTATTCTATTTTGTGTCAGCGGCATTGTGCTTAACCATGTTGATTGGCTCGAAGGCGATAAAAGTGATGGGCAATTAAATACGCCAATTCCCACGGATTTACTCGACAAAGCACAGCAAAATTTAACAACCTTACCTGCTTTATACCCTGAGATAGAAGCCTATCTAGCAGCGCAATATGGGTTAACAAAAGTGAAGAGTATCGAGTGGGAAAAAGAAGATGCATTAGTCATGCTCGACTACCCTCTCCCCGCAGGTTTTGCCTTTGCTGAGCTCGACTTTACCAGTGGCGAATTGAACTTAGAATACCAAACGGGTGGAATTTTAAGCCTAATAGGTGATTTACACAAAGGTCGCCACACCGGCGAGGCGTGGAGCTGGGTTATTGATATCTCAGCGGTATTGATGATCTTATTTTCCATCACTGGAATGATTATTTTATTTCAAAATAGAAAAAAACGCTTAGTAGGAATATGGCTAACAGTGCTTGGGGTCGCAACACCTGCCGTCATTTATTTATGCTGGGTACCGCAACTAAAAGGAGTGTCTTAATGCAAAAACTTAACACCTTAATTAGCGCCGTAATCTTATTTACAGCGGCTTTGTTTCTACCTCATGTTACTGCTGCGCAGGCTGAGCTTGAAATTGAAATAACTCTACCTGATTTAGACGTACAGCCATACCACCGCCCTTATGTGGCTGTTTGGTTAGAAACCCCTGAACGAAAGCATGTAACAACACTCGCATTGTGGGTAGAAAAAGCAGAATGGTTTAAAGATTTACGTCAATGGTGGCGTAAAGCTGGTAAAAGCGACGCCAACTTTGACGGCATAACAGGCGCTACAAAACGCCCCGGCACTTACACCATTAATTGGCACGGCAAAGATTTGGCTAACAATGCAGTTAAACCAGGTAAATACTTGCTAAACCTAGAAGTTGTTCGTGAAGAAGGCGGCCGTGATTATACCCGCGTTGCAATCGATCTAACAAAAGATGGCAAAATAACCATTGATGGTACTAATGAATATTCACAAAGTTTCGTCACTATTATTGCTAAGTAATACGTAAGCAAAGCAGCTACAACAATTTAAATAAGGAAAGATTATGAAAATCAATTTACTTAAAAGCGCGCTAATTGGTGCACTTACTTTCACTGCTCTTGCATCAAGCTACGCCAGCGCACATGCACAATGGTTAGTGCCATCGCACACCTCTTTATCAGGCGATAAAGCGCATTACGTAATGGTAGATGCGAGTATTTCAAATGAAATTTTTGCACCAGATAAAGCATATCGTCCAAAAGAAAAAGGCGCTGAATATGACGATAACTTAATTATGGCGATTGGCCCTGACGGTAAACCTGTTAGTGACAAAATTCGTGCTTATTACCTAAAGCGCAAAAACTCAGCAGCTGTGAAGCTTGATGGCGAAGGGACTTACCACATTGCCATGACTCAAAAACCACGCTTAATGACATTCTATAAGAATAAAGATGGCGACCGTCGTCGTGTATTTGCTGGTAAAGACAGCAAGGATATTCCAGCCGATGCAACCGATATCAAAACAACGAAAGCAATCTCTACCGTTGATACCTTTGTAAGTCGTAACGGTACATCAAAACCTGCTCTGCTCGGTAAAGGTTTAGAAATAAGTGGTCCAACGCACCCTAATGATTTATTTGTTGGTGAACAAGCGCGTTTTCAACTATTAAAAGCAGGAAAACCTGCGGCTAACGTAGAACTCGCAATCTTAAAAGGCGATACACGCTATCGTAACGAACGTAATGAAGTAAAAATAACCACCGATAAAGAGGGATTTTTTAGCGCAACGTGGCAACACCCTGGCTTATACCTAATTGAAGCCAGTATCAGTGAAGAATCGACTGAAAAAGGCATTGATAGCGTACGCTATTCGTTATTCACGACACTTGATGTAGCGCCAGAGTAACCTCTTTTTATAACGCAAAAAATAAGGTCAAGCTGTTTGCTTGGCCTTTTATTTGCTGTGCTCGCACCAACAATTTTCTATATTTATACACCGAACCATAAAACTAAACCTTTTGATTTTAAATCAAAAAACACTAATCAACGCCAAATCATTTATTCCTAAAAAAAACAACAATTACTATAACCTAGTTGTGTTAAGTTTTTTGTGACGAAAAAAAATACAGTTAATTAACGCAATCCACTTGCTTACTTGTATTTTTAGGTACATATTAAATACCAGTTTTGAATAATTACTTTAAACTATATTTAACGGATATAAATAGTATGGAAATTGGATTTCATTCCTGCATGAACAATGTAATTACTTACCCCATAATAATTATATCCACCCCACATCCTTAAAATAAATTTACACAACAATATTACCGATAAGGAAATTGATATGACGTGGAAGATCTTAATTCCGTGTGCTTTGGCATTTACACTCACTGCATGTGGCGGCGGCTCCGGTTCACCGACAGGCAATACAAACCCAGGTAAAACAGCACCAACAAACACCAAACCAACCGCCATGATTAATGCCCCGGCAGGTGAAATGCGTGTAAATACAACACTCATATTTAGTGGCACAAACAGTAGCGACCCTGAGAACGATACTTTAACTTACCAATGGCGCTTAACCAGTGTTGACGAACAAACTGAATTTGCCATTGCTGTAAACAATCAAAGTAAAGTCGAAATATCCGTAACTGAAGCACAAAGCTATAAGCTCACTTTAATCGTCAATGATGGCAAGCTTTCGAGCACACCGGTTGATAAATTAATTGAAATTAAAACCGCTCCCACGCAATTAATAGCCAAAGCAGGACAGCCTCAAACAGTAAAACAAGGTGATGTAGTTTTATTAGATGGCGCACTAAGCAGCACCTCAAACGGTGTGATCAATCAATACAAATGGCAATTTAATACCAAACCACTTAGCAGTAGTGCAACAATAGAAAACAATAATAGCGTTAAAAGTCAATTCATTGCAGATAAAAGTGGGAGTTATGCAGTAAAGCTAACAATTACTAATTCATTAGGCGAAACAGCAAGTAATGAGGTATTGATACAAAGCGAACCGCTCGATGATAATTCAGCTCCTCAAGCTGTTATTAAAGTGCAAAATAAAACCATCGCACCTAACAGCATAGCCACACTTGATGGCACGCAAAGTAGCGACCCAGATCAAGGTGATACCCTGAGCTATTTATGGGCCATTACCTCACAACCTGCCAATAGCAACCCAGCACTAACGGATAACTTAACCCACACAGCTGGATTCTCTTCCTCAGTACTTGGCCAGTACACGCTTTCATTAACAGTTAAAGATCAACACGGTGAAGCAAGTACAGCCTCAGTAACGTTAGCGGTAGAGGCGACTAATCAAGCCCCAATTGCGCAGCTTGTAGCTGAAAGAAGCATCATGTTAAATGACTTAGTCACGCTACAGTGCGCGCAGTGTAACGATCCTGAAGGGCAACCTTTAAGCTACCTTTGGAAATTACAAGGCAAACCAGAAAACAGTATCGCGCAACTAATCCAGCACACAACAGCAACACCTTCGCTTAGCGCTGATATTGAAGGTGATTATGTGATCACATTAATCGTATCAGATGGACAACTTAGCTCTGAGCAAGCTACAACCGTGTTACACGCGCAAGCTAATGAAAAACCAACAGCCATTATTAGTGATGTACCATCTATTTTAGTCGATGAGGAAATTCAACTTGATGGCTCACAAAGTACAGACCCTGAAGGCAAAGACCTTACCTATGAGTGGGAAATTGTATCACCGATAGGTCGTGCTACGCTTTCTAACACCGATGTTGCTAAGCCTTTATTTAAAGCATCAATGGCGGGAGAGTTTGTTGTTTCGCTACGTACCAACGATGGCGCTAAATACTCTGATACGCAAACTATTACCATCACTGTTAATCAAAATGCGCCGCCAGTGCTTATTTTTGAAGGACTGCAAACCCGCATAGCTGTTGTTGGCAACCCCGTTACGTTTGATGTTAGCCAAAGTTACGATCCAGAAGGTACCGCGCTTAATTTTACTTGGGTACTTATTAAGCCTGATGGTTCAAATGCAGCTTTAACAACTACAGATCAAAGCACCACACAATTTACACCTGATATTGCTGGCATCTACAGCAGCGCTATTGTTATTGAGGATGCTGATGGTAATTCGAAAAATATGCTTTTCATCACCTCAGCAACAGACACAGCAATACTTACAGGTACTGTAAAAGGGCAAATTACTGATACCCAAAAAATAGGTATAGCTAATGCTAAGTTGCTAATTAATGGAGTAGAGCATACAACGGATGCAAGCGGCGTGTTTGATACAGTAACAGCGTTAGAAGAAGGCGCAAAAACCACAATTACAATTGCAGATGAAAGGTTAGCAAGCGGCGAATATAAGTCGGTAGCAATTACACAAAATGACTTTACCTTAAATTTAGGCCAATCAAGCTTACCGATAGTGCAAGATGTTGAAGTATCTGTATTCGTATGCCCAGAGTTTACTGGTCCTGATACAGTAAATTTACGCTTTAAAATGGTTGATACTATTTTAACTTCAAGCAGCTTTGAGTTTCAGTTTGACGAAACAAAATCTTTGGTATTGCCAAAAAGTAATGGCACCTACCTAGATGCCACCTTGAATATTGCACTTCCTAGCAGCGCAATTTATGAGGTAACGGTCACTGAGGATACTGTGAGTAATACAACTGGTGCAAACACAACTATTTACTACTCTCAAGCCACTCCAAACCTAGCAATAATAAGTATTTGTAATATCTAAAATAATCATCTAAGCCACTTTAACCTTTGTTGAAGTGGCTTATAAGCCTTCTCTATCGACCCCACAATATTAATAACCACTCGAATTTAGTCCATTTGACCAATTCTTCGTTATGCTTATCAGCAATGAAAAATTAAAACTAATAAAAACAGCTTGTTAAACTTTGGCTTTATTTTTGCTATTAAAATCATAAGCTGTAAATCTAATTAAAAAAATGAGAACCAATATAATGATCAACAAACGTCTGTCTTCGCTAACTAAAACCCTTCCTATTGCCGCTAGCCTATTATTGCTCAGTGGCTGTATTGTGCATATTTCAACCTCAGGCTCCAATGTACAACAGCAACAACAACTCTCACTGTCAGCAGCGCAGTTACAGCAACTTTCTATTGATGCTGAATCGGGGTCATTGCAAATAATTGGCTCAAGCACCGCCACTGAAATCACCGTAGATGCGACTATTTATACAGCAAAGATAGATGACGCTTACACACTCACTCTAGAACAAGTAGGCAACAAAGCAGTATTAATTGCAAAAGACTACAACCCAACAGGCATGGTTGTATACCAAGGTAATTCGCCAAGTATCGATTTAGTTGTGACTGTACCAAGTGCATTTAACCTTGATATAGATGATGACTCTGGCGATATTAATATAGCTAGTGTGCAAGGCAATATCGAAATAGACGATGACTCAGGCAGCATCACTATTAATCAAGGGCACAATGTTACGATTGATGATGATTCTGGGGATCTCGATTTGCAGAATATCACCGGTAATATTGAAATCAGTGACGACTCAGGCAGCATCAATATTCGAGATGTACGTGGTAACCTGGTTATCGAAGATGACTCTGGCGATATCACCCTGACCAACATCACCGGCAGTGTCGATATTGACGATAACTCTGGCAGTATTAATGCCAAAACTCTAGGCAATTACATCACAATTGAAGATGAATCTGGCGACATTTATGTTGAACACGTTAATGGCCTAGTCACGATTGAAGACGGCTCAGGCAGTATTCGCGTCAATGACAGTAAAGGCCTAACTATTATTGAAGCTGGCTCAGGCGATTTAAGCATTGATAATATCAACGGCCCAGTAAAACTAAATTAATACTAAGTTTTTATAGCCGGTGCTTCGAATATTACAAAACGAAGAATTGGCTAACTTTAGCCTATAATTACCTGTTTTTAGATTTTAATATTACCCACTAATGCCCAGCATACGATTGCTTCCGCCCTTATTGCACCCAGTATCACTTTTTCAGAATACGGATTGGCATGATGTCTAAGGCAGCCTCAGCACAACCCTATTTATAGCCCCTTAGAATAAAACCACCCCTAATCATTTTGAGGTTGAAGATTGAAGAAGAAACAAATATTCTTTGGATGTTTTTCCTACTTTTTTATTACACATTAACAAGTAGCAATTACTTTATATCGCTTTACCTCTTAATGCATAGAATCAAAATACTCGCCTTTGTGCTGATAGATCGTTCAATTTTAATTAATTGAGTAAATAATAAAAATATAATATTAAGGAATAATATGATTAAAAGAACAGTTGTTCACTTAGCTTTATTGGTATCTTCAAATAGCGTATTCGCTCAAACTCAACCTTCATATGCTGAACAAATAGACGCACTTTTTAGTGATATATCTGACAATATCCCTGGTTGTACCGTTGGCGCTATTAAACAAGGAGAGCTCATACATCAAGCTGGATATGGGTCAGCAAACCTTGAACTAAATGTACCTTTAGATGGCAATCATATTCATCGTATCGCCTCTGTATCAAAACAATTCACAGCGATGGCCGTATTACTTTTGGCTGATGAAGGAAAAATAAAATTAGAGGACGACATTCGTGAACACTTGCCCGAATTACGTGATTATAAAAACAAAGTAACAATTAACTCGATGCTTGGGCATTTCTCGGGCATGGGTGATTACGACTTTGTGGATGACCTAACAGATGAAAAGGCAATGGATTTACGCTCTTCCGCGGGAGGGCCATTTAGGCTTGGCAATCAAGATTACCTGAGTATTAAAGAGTTTTACGATTATGTAAAAACAGTGCCATTAAGAAGAGCACCCGATCAACAATGGGAATATAGCAACTACGCGTATTTTTTACTTTCGATGCTGGTCGAAAAAGTTTCAGGGGAATCATTAAGAACATATTCCGATAAACGTATATTTAAACCTCTTGGTATGAAGCATACCTTTTTTAGTGATGATAGCACTGAGATAGTCGCTAATAGAGCCAGTGGGTACAGTAAAAACAAAAGTGGTGAATACTTTACAAATATGACCAATTTATTTTGGGTCGGCGATGGTGGCTTACATACAAATATTGAGGATATGCTGCTATGGGATCACTATTTTTATAGCCCTACTTTAGGCAAACAGCCGCATGCTTTACTTAAGCATTTTAATACGCCTAATAGCCAACATTTAACAAGAGGCTCTTTGTATGCAAACGGGCAAGGGGTTGAAGAAAAAGACAACGGTAAAGTTTTTTCCCACGGCGGTGGCTGGCTAGGTGTAGCAACGCACTATCAACGCATCCCTGACAAGCAACTATCCGCAATAGTTTTTTGCAACGATGACACGCTTAACCCTACTGAATATAGTAAAAAGATTATAGAAATTATTTCTAATTAACCATTAAATGAAGCACAAGCGACCTAAAGTTAAGACCTTATGTCGCTTGTTTAACCAACTCTCAGGGCTTATTCTGCGCTTCCTACCCAAGCCCTCGAATAGCAGCTCAAAGTAATCAATGCGCTGAATTCTACATACTGGGTGGTTTAAGCACTTAGTTAAGAGCCACACGAAACAAGTGACACTTCACGCTAGTTTCTTAGTTTTTACTGCGCTAAACTAGCGATAACTAAGTAGAATGAGCGTTTATTTTGTCAGCAAACTTACCACTTCGTCAGCCCTTTTCTGTGCTGGTGGTTATTTATAAAAACAATAAAGACTGTTTATTGATTCAACGCACTGACGACGCTAATTTTTGGCAATCAGTCACAGGTGGCATCGATGAAGGCGAAAGCCCTACAACAACCGCCTACCGCGAATTACTTGAAGAAACCGGCATTGATGCACGGTCATTAGGTTTAACCATTCGCAATCACCAAAAGACCAACCAATATACTATCCGCGAAAACTGGCGTCCTCGTTATCATGCCAACGCGCTTATTAATACCGAGCATGTGTTTAGTGTTTGCGTCCCAGATGATATCGTCATCATACTCGATCCTAAAGAACACACTGACTACGAATGGCTACCGCAACAACAAGCCGCAAACAAAGCATGGTCACCGAGTAACCGCGACGAGATATTGGCTCTATAAGCTCCTATCTCTTAGCTATTTTAGCGGTAATCGTTCATATTTATCACAGCCACTATTGAGCCTAAAGCGTGTATTGCCTACAATAGCGCACAATCTATTCTTTGCAGATCACAATTATGACTGACACAAATAAACCTGAACTACCTGATCAACTTTCGATCAACCCTCGTAGCCCACATTATGTGGAAGCCGTTTTTGATCACGACATTGGTATTCGCCACAATGGCAAAGAACGTTCAGACGTTGAAGAATACTGCATCAGCGAAGGCTGGATCAAAGTGGCAGCACCAAAAGCGTTAGATCGCCGCGGCCAACCACTTTTAATTAAAGTAAAAGGCACTGTTGAAGCGTTTTATCGTTAATACCTAACGGTAAACAAAAGCTCAACGTTGCAGCTTACGATGAATATTAACGTATCCGTCGTAAGCACAACACCATATTAGCGATCTATTCGTACTAACTCGTCACGTTGTGCTAAATGCTGCGGCAATACTAAACCCCACACCAAACCGATCGCGAACAACCCTTTTAACACCCACCAGCCAATATCCAATTGCCCTTTTTCTAAAGCAAAATTTGCAGAGCCAGGAAATGCATGATGATTGTTATGATAACTTTCGTCCATAGTTAATAATGCAGCAAAAGGCACGTTATAGCCTTGAACATATGCTTGCTCAACATGCCAATCCCTTTGCCCATGATTATGTGCAAAATAACCAATTAACCAATGCCCAACCACAGATACACTCACTCTAAGGCATACACCCCACACCACCCAAGAGACACCGCCCAGCCAAAATAATAGCAGCGCTAAAGGGAGTTGTTGCAGCATCCATGTTCTTTGCATCCATAAATACACGCGACTATTGGCCACACTCGATTCAATATTAAAGCTTGGTGGATCGGCAAGTTTTATATCGCAAAAGAGCAAAAAAAGACTACAGACTAACCTTCACACTCTGCCATTGGCCTTTCATAGGCCTTTTTACTCTTTGTTTTACATGCTTTTTAATACTTTTAGTTACAAAAATGCAAAGTTTTGTCCTGCTAGGGCATATTGTTGATCTATAATACCGATCTAAGCAAAAGCTTTCGTATAACAACAACACTGAAGAGATATAAATGAGTGATTTAACCGCAATAGCCAATTTATCAATACTGTTAGTTGAGCCTTCCGATGTGCAACAAAAGTTGATAATAAAATCACTGACTCAGAGCGGTGTAACTCAAGTTGAAACAGCTAACACACAAGCCCAAGCTTTAGCGTTGCTTGATAGCTATCAGCCTGATTTAGTGATCAGTAGCATGTATTTTTCTGACGGCACCGCTGATTCACTTTTACAGAAAATACGCTCAACACCACAAACTGAGCATCAAGCGTTTATGTTGGTATCAAGCGAGCGCAACAAAAAATATTTAGAGCAACTAAGGCAATCTGGGGTATTAGCTATTCTACCCAAGCCATTTAGCGCCGAAGCAATTACCCGTGCGCTTAAAGCAACATTAGATATTATTAGTGAAGAAGAAGTTGAATTAGAGCATTTTGATGTCACTTTGCTGCGCGTGCTTGTTGTTGATGATAGCCGTTTTGCGCGTAAGCATATTATAAGGGTGCTTGCAGGTATGGGGATCCCTGCACCTGTTGAAGCAGAAGATGGAAAAAAAGCTGTAGAACTGCTTAATGAACAGTCGTTCGATTTAATTGTAACCGACTACAACATGCCTGAAATGGATGGCAAAGAACTGACCGAAACAGTAAGAAGCTCAGCAACCTATTCGCATATTCCGGTTCTAATGGTAAGTTCGGAAGCCAACGAAACTCATTTAGCAAACATTGCCCAAGCGGGTGTAGATGCCATTTGTGACAAGCCATTTGAACCCGCAACAGTAAGAGAGCTGCTGTTTAAAATTATGTCTTAATATACCCATAGCATTAAATTAATGACCTGTTATTACAGCTTAATAACAGGGAAATAACTCATACGGTTAGTGAGTCATTTCACCGATAAAATTCTCCATTTTGGGTCTTTAAAGCTTTTCGTAACCATGTGAAGATTTATGATCAATAACCACCGCATTATGAGCATGTAAACTTTCTTGATGCTCAACCTTAAACCAGTAGTCGATGACTTGCCCATTATTTTCTAGCGCTAGTTTTAAACGTCTTGCTGCGTCTTCACAGAACATGAGGTTTTCAGCATTTAATTTTGCAAACGCTTGTTCGTCTTCGCGTTTTACTGCGGTTTGCACAGGTGTGCCTATCACTTCTTCTAAGTTTTTAATCAACGTTTCAAGGTTCGGCAACGCATTATTTTGCAGGCGTAATTTTAAATAGGCATATGAACGCTGACTATGTGGTGTTGCAACTGAACCTTGCTGCGAGGTAACCCAATCTAAAAGCTGCTCTTTAGATATAAGATCCTGACTAAACTGTGAAGTAATGGCATCACTCATTGCCTGCCTTGATAAAGCCGCAGAACAAGGACATGTACTTGAATAAGGAATGGTCAGTGACAACTCCATATTCATTTGTTCATTAATGTATTCACAACGAATACTCACAGGATAAGTTTGATAACCAAATTGATCACTGAGCAACGCAGGTTTGCGAATTGTTAATTCAAACGCTAATTGCAGTCGTGCAGCAAGGCTTAATCCTTGTTGAGACTCGACTAACTCTTTTAAAAGAGCAGCCAACACACCTACACTTAATTGCTCTCGCGCCAAAATATCTTTTACCCTTAGATACAACCGCGACATATGTATGCCTTTCGCGTCAGCTTTATCTAAACTTACAAATACATCCGCTTTTGCTGCAATTGATGAGCTGGGTTGTTCAATAATATTTAAAGGAATGGCAATGCCTTCCATACCAACCCATTTTAATGGTAAGGCTGCCCCGGCGCGCTGCCCAGATGCAATATCAGGTAATTGTAATTTCATATTTTAACTACTATTCACTTTTAACGATTAAATAACAAAGGCATTGCAATGCCAGTCGTGTCTATTAGCTGCTGGCCATCAAATACTTGTTTACCATTAACCCACGTGGCCATAATCTTTGCCGGGAATCGATGACCGTCAAAGGGGGTCCATTCACAGTGGTAGCGGGTGCTTGTATGATTGACTAAGGTTTGCTGATTTGTATCAACTAAAACCAGATCGGCAAAATAGCCTTCACGAATAAAACCACGATCTATTATGTGGTAACGCAATGCAGGATTATGGGCTGTTTTTTCAACGACCTGCTCTAGTGTTAAGCGCTGTTGCTCTACGTGTTCAAGCAAAGTTAATAATGCATGTTCAACCAAAGGCAGGCCTGCTGGTGCTTGACTATAAGGAACCTGTTTTTCACTCCAAGTATGTGGAGCATGATCGGTTGCAATAATATCAATTTGACCATTTATAACTGCATTGAGTAGCGCATCGCGGTCGCTTTTTGCTTTGATTGCTGGATTACATTTAATCAAATTACCTTGCTTTGCATAATCCTCTGCACTGAACCACAAATGATGAACACAGGCCTCAGCAGTTATATGTTTATTACGAATATCACCTGCCGAAAACAAGCTAAGCTCTTTTTCTGTGGTGATATGCAATACATGTAATTGCGACTGATACTTTTTAGCCAATGCAACAGCATAAGATGATGAGGCATAGCAAGCCTGCGTATCTCGGATAATAGGGTGATCGTGTATGTCTAAGGTTTTCCCCTGCAACTTACCAAGGTTTTTTTCAATAACACGACCATCTTCACAGTGGGTCACAATTAAAATTGGGCTCTCTTTAAAAATTGCATCTAACGCATCAGGGTGCTCAACAAGTAAATCCCCTGTGGATGCCCCCATAAAAACTTTTACGCCACAATGGCGAGTTGGATCAAGCCTTTTAATTTGCTCTAAATTATTTTCAGTAGCACCTAAATAAAAGCTATAGTTTGCCAATGAGCTGTCGCGACCTAGCGCAAACTTATGCTCCAGTGCCTCAATCGTGGTCGTTGACGGGCTTACATTTGGCATTTCCATAAAACTAGTGATGCCACCTGCAACGGCTGCGCGCGACTCACTGCCAATATTGCCTTTATGAGTTAAACCAGGTTCGCGAAAGTGCACCTGATCATCAATCATTCCAGGTAATAAATAACACCCATTTGCTGCAACTACATGGTCATTCGCTTGTGCGGGTATATCCGCCGCTATTTTATCGATACGCCCACCAACAATGCGCACATCAAGAACCTGTGACTTACCCTCATTGACTACACAGGCATGTTTAATTAATGTGGCTTTCAATTTACTTGCTCTGACATGCTAGCTGAACACGGACAGTCTTCATTATTTTTGGCTATACACTGACGAAAATTAAACCAATGGGCAACAGCAATAAAAGCCGCACCTAATAGCGTAAACCCTTTCTCGCCTAACTCACCGAATAACGCCTCACCAGCGGTCACTGCGAGTACCATTAAAATCACACCAACAAGCCCTGACACCATATAGCGAAAACGTTTATGCTTTTTACAACCTAAACTTAATGCAAGTATGCTTGTAGGTATTACAGCTGCCAATATCCATAAATGGAACTGTTCATTATCAAGTTGTAAGGCAGCAAAGCTAGGTAAAAGTGTTAGTAAAATAGGTGTTGCAAAACAATGAACTGTGCATACCATTGAAAGACCTATAGCAAGCTTATCCATTACACTTTGTGTCGATTTCATTCTATTTCCTCTAATTGGACTGCGGCAATTTTGGCTTGCATTGGCAACATAATCCCGAAATCTCTAACTGCGAACCCGCCGGCGAAAAACCTGTAAGCTCCAAATGTTCAAACAAAGCCTTCACCTTGTCATTATCATCATTCATCTCGGTCACTTTGTTACATGAAGCACAAATTAAAAACATAGATAACTGATGCTGGCATCCATCATTGGCATGACTGCATGCCATAAATTTATTCTCTGATTTTAATCTATGTACCAAGTTGACCGACTCTAAAACATCTAAAATCCGATAAACTGACATAGCCAAAATCGGCACATCCATCACCTTATTGAATTGGTCAGTAAGTTCATAAGCCGACAAAGGCTTATTTGCATGGAGTAAAATTTCGAGTACCTGCTGACGTTTTTCAGTCAGTTTTTTTCCTGATGTTTCGCACTTAATATTTGCAAAACGAATCGCTTTTTTAACTTGCCGTTGATTCACTTTGACCACACTAACTCAGGCTTACTCAACTCAAACTTTGCCATTCCTTGCCCCTTATCATGATTCCATTTCGTGTAAACCTGTTCCATTTGCGCCAAACATTAATTAATTTTTCTATTGATACAATATAACATTTCAAGCACAATTGATATAGTATAACATTCACTAAGGTAGTCAAATGAAACGAAGATCTCAATTAGCTGTGTTGATAGCGGCTTTATTACCCGCAAGTGTGCTTGCAAAATCCATTGAAGGCGTTGTGTTAAACAAGCAAGGTAACGTTGTTGCCAACGCAACAGTAGAAGTTGAAGGCTCAGACATAAAAGTTACAACGGATGCAAACGGCAAATTTGTAATAACGGGCTTAAAAGACGGTTTAAAAGAACTTCACGTTGTTGCCCCAGGTTATGCTCACCTTCATCGCGATATCATGCTTAATACCAGTGATAGCCAATCGGTTGCTTTTAATTTAGAGCGCTCACCAATTGAAGTTATTGACATTGAAGCAACCCCAATTCATATGTCAGCAATGGAATCTGCCTCTCCGGTGAGTGTTTTATCCGGTGAAAAATTAAGACGCGAACAAGCCGCAACACTCGGTGACAGCTTGGAAAGACTGCCAGGTGTTAATACTAATTTTCACGCCAAAGTCGCCAGCACCCCAATTATTCGTGGCTTAAGTGGACCTCGAGTTCTGATCACTCAAAATGGCCTTGATGTGAGTGATGTATCAAGGGTTGGTCCAGACCATTCAGTTGCTTCAGAGGCGTCAACTGCACAACAAATAGAGGTATTACGCGGCCCTGCAACGTTATTTTACGGCAGCGGTGCAATTGGCGGGGTAGTCAATGTGGTAGATAATCGCGTACCAACAGACAGTTCAACTCGTGGTGAATGGAATGTAGAGCACAACTCGGTTGATGACCAAACCGTTGCTTCTTTTAATGCCACCACAGGCACTGATTCGTTTGCTTTTTATGCTGATGCATTTTGGCGAGAAGCGAATGACTATGAAATACCCGTCGCTGCTGAATTAGCACATGACGATCATGACCATGCAGAACACCATAGTGATTATGTTGTAAAAAACAGCAACGAAGAGTCTGACGGCTTTACTGTTGGCGCCAGCTATTTATTCGATCAAGGCTTTATTGGTTTAGCCATCGAGCAATTTAATCGTCAATACGGCATTCCGGGTCACTCTCACGGTGCTGAAGACGAGCACAGTGATGAAGAAGAAAGCGTATTTGCCGATTTAGAACAAACTAAAGTGCAACTATTAGGTGAATACAACCTAGATAGTAAATGGCTTAATAAAATCAACCTACGTGCAGGTTTTACAGATTACGAGCACGCAGAAATTGAGCACGGCTCAGTTGGCACCACATTTAAAAATAAAACCAACGAATTACGCGTAGACATTCTGCATAGTCAATTTAATGAGTGGAATGGCGGCATTAGCTTTCATTACAAACAAAGTGATGTTGAAGCACAAGGCTCAGAAGCGTTTACCCCTCCTTCACAAACACAAAGCTATGCCATTGCACTAATGGAAGAAAGACACTTTGGTGATTTTTTAGTGCAATTAGGTGGCCGCGCCGAACGCGTAACTATCGATGCAGATAACGTATTACTACCTAGTATTGATGCCCACGCGCACGACGACGTAGGTGGACATGACGGCCATGATCACGGCCATGATGAACACAGTAACGCAACTCGCGTATTTGACGCAAAGCATGAATTTACCCCTGTTAGCTTATCTGCTGGCGTAGTCTGGGACTTTGCTCCTAGCTATAATTTAGGCTTGTCATTGTCGCGTTCAGAGCGTGCGCCATCAGCCTCTGAGTTATTGTCGTTCGGCCCTCATATTGGTACTGCAACCTATGAAGTCGGCGCATTGTTTGATATTCATGAAGACGGCCATTTAGGCTTATCTGATCACACCATTGATTTAGAAACCGCCAATAATATTGACTTAACCTTTCGTAAAACCCAAGGCGATATAGGCTTCATTTTTAATGCCTTCTATAACCAAGTAGACAACTATTATTATCAAGTTGAAACTGGCTTATACGCTGAAAGTGGCCACGACCACGGGGATGACCATGATCACGGTGACGAGCATGATCATTCATCTGAATTACCTGTTTATTTATTCAAGACGGACGATGTAACTTTACACGGTTTTGAAGCGCAAGTTGCATGGCAGTTAACCGACGAGTTCAAGCTTGAGCTATTTTCAGATTACGTGCGCGCTCGCCTTGACTCAGGTGGCAACCTACCGCGTACGCCGCCACTGCGTTTCGGTACAGAGTTTAGCTACCAAACCGAAAAACTCAGTGCCCACATTCATGCCACTCGCTACCAAGAGCAAGACCGTACCGCTCCTGAAGAAACTGCTACCGATGGTTACACCTTGGTCAATGCCAGTATTTCTTATGATTTATCGGTACTCAATCAAGACCTTTCTTTGTACCTACGAGGCACAAATTTAACGAACACAGAAGCCCGTGTGCATAGCTCATTCTTAAAGAATATTGCGCCACGCCCAGGCCGTAGCTTTGCATTAGGCATTCGTGGCTATTTCTAAGCCATAAAAATTATAAATAAATTAAAGGAAACTAACATGACCAAACTATTCAAACTAAAACTTATTGCACTTGCAATTAGCAGTACATTAATTACAGCCTGCGGCGATGCAGAAACCAACATTGTTGAAAAAGATCCAATTGCAGTGCCTGATGACGGCCATGATCACGGTGATGGTGGCGACCACGGCGATGGCTATACAATCGACTCATTAGGAAGACTCGCTGTACTTGCCGCTGATAGCAACGCAGCCAGCTTTTTTGACTTAGACGACAATAAACTGCTTGAAACATTCACCCTAACACATGATTCAAATACGCTGTCAGTGTCTCCTGATTTTCGTTATGCACTTATTGCAAGTCGCAGCCAAGATTACCTTGGCTTTATTGATGGTGGCTTATGGCGTGAAGATCACGGTGCACACCTACATGACTACGAACAAAGCCCTGTACTTAGCAGTTATGAACTAACCAGCGGCAGCCGCCCTACCCACCTCGTTAATCACGATGGTAAATTAGCTATATTTTATGATGGTGATACAGACTCAGGCACAACCGCCTCAGTAGCGGTTCTAACCGACAACGATATTACAAACGCAACAGCGGCATTACCAAGCATTAGCTACAATATAAATATGCACGGTGTAGCGCAGCCACGCGGCGAGCACGTATTATCAACAATTCGTCGCGATGATGCACAGAGTACATCAAACGCTAAGATTCTGCCTGATCAAGTCGGTGTTTACCACCTTCACGATGGCGAATACGAACTAGAGCAAACACTTGAACTTACTTGCCCAGATTTACACGGTGCAGCACAAAACCACGACACCATCGCATTTGGTTGTAGTGACGGCGTGCTATTAGCGCATCAACATAATGACGAGTACGAAGCTGTAAAAGTGGCCAACATTGATGCTGTAGGCGATCTACGAATTGGTCGACTATACGGCCACGAAAAAAGCGATACCTTTATTGGTATAGCTTCGGGTCATGGCGGCGGCGCTGCTGTGCTGTTAAGTATCAACCCAAGCGACGCTGAAATGGAAGCGCTAGAATGGCAACTAGCCGATGGCGCAAGTGCGGTATCTTACTCTTTCTCAGCCAATGGCGAGCACTTTTTAGTACTAGACAGCCTAGGCTTTTTAAATGTACTTGAGGCACATGCGCACGACGGTCACACGCACTGGGAACTAGCAGGTCAAGTTGATATCACTGAACAAGACGTAACAACCATGCCTGAGGGTATGAAGTTTAGTATGACAGTAGCACAAAACGGTCATTTCGCTTATGTAGCCGACCCTATTGCTCAGCACGTTGTGCAAGTACACCTTGAAGATTTAGAAATTGAAGGTGAACTAGAACTTACATTCCCACCAGCGGCTATTACTTGGTTAGGTATAGCACAAGAAGAAGAGCACGCTCACGAACACTAGGTTTATAGTGTATTGACCAGTTAGAGTTTTGGGCTAAAGCCACAAAATGACAAAACCCGTCATTAGATTTCTAATCACGGGTTTTTTATATCTTCTCAAATATACGTTTAAAAACGATTCCTCTAATTTAAAAAATAACAAATTATAATTTGCCATAACGTTTGACAAAAAATAATTTGCCAACTAATCTAACAAAATATAATTTGTCATGAGGTGCGTATGAAAAACATTGTTGGTCAAGCTGCGAGAAGTGCGAACTTTTGGAATAGACCCTATGAACTAGAGGACATATGGGAAGCAATAGACAACGGTAGCCATATTCTCCTTTGCGCCCCTCGCCGTGTAGGTAAAACATCAATAATGTATAAAATAGTTGATGAACCTAAAGCAAATTATATCCCCATTTATATTGATACAGAGTCTGCTGATTCCGAGGCAGAATTTTGGTCAAAAGTTTTTAATGCACTAATGGAAGAAGACTTCATTGCCAGCCTGAAAACAAAAACTAAAAACTTCTGGGATAAAATCAAAAGCATAAAAATAGCTTCAATAACGATGGACGGCGTTGAGTTTGGTGATGGCAAAATGCTAGATCACAAACAAGCTTTTCACAGGTTGATTAAAGATTTAGATCATGATCAAAAGCTCATTATTATGATTGATGAGTTTGCTCAAACCATTGAAAACATAATAAAGTACGAAGAACCTAAGAACGCTATTAGCCTACTAAAAGCCCATAGAGAATTACGACAAGATCAAAAGTTTTCACAAAAAGTGACTTTTATCTACGCAGGCTCTATAGGCTTAGAGAGCGTAGTATCCAAAATTGACGCTATTAAACACATCAACGATTTAAACAATATAAAAGTCCCGCCTTTAACTCCCCCCGAAGCAGAGCAGTTTACTATCGCACTGTTCAAAAGTGCGGAGATTAAAATCAATCAAGCAGATATTGACTATTTACTTAATACCATACATTGGCTGATCCCATTTTATATCCAACTCATTACCCAAGAAATTAAAAAAATCTACCGAAGAGAGCAAAAGATTAATCAAGCTGTTATTGATCAAGCAATTCATAACGCATTAGATAACCGCAATCACTTTGAGAGCTGGCAAAGTAAACTCAAAACCGCATTAGGCAATAATGAGTATTTATTTTGTAAAGAAGTACTGAACGCTATTTCCAACCAAAAAGAGACTAACTTGCTCGATATCATGAATATTGCCAGTAAACATAACTTAGACGGCAATGAAGCAAAAGATTGCCTGCACTCATTAATATACGATGGCTACATTAACAACAACGACAACAATAAAACCTATCAATTTAACTCTCCGATCTTAAGAATGTGGTGGAACAAAAATGTCGCAAACTAATTACTCGCGCTATAAATACACGCCTGATGAAATTGATGAAAAAGAATTTTTTGCTAAGTTTGTTGTGCGTAATCATGATTTTGACGACATTTTTGATGACATCAAAAACAGTGATTACACAGTTCCTAGCCAACACTTTATAATTGTCGGCCAGCGAGGTCAGGGCAAAACAACTCTATTAAGAAAAATAAAACTCGCAGTACAAGCTGAGCCAACGCTAGCTGATCTTTTAATCCCAATAAAATTCTCAGAAGAACAATATCAAATTCGTTCACTTAGTCGCCTATGGGAAGAAATTGCTGATTATTTACAATGCACAGCCGAAGATGACTTTGCTACCATACATGATGATATGGAAAGCCATTTTGATGATGCCGATTACGAACTAAAAAGCTTTTCATACTTAGAAAAAGCAGTAAAAGCGAAAAATAAAAAACTATTACTGTTGATAGACAACATTGACGAGCTACTAGGCAAATTAAAAGAAAAAGAGCAACGCAGACTCAGAGAAATACTCCTCACATCGCCAACACTCAAAATCATTGGTGGTTCAACCAAAATGCTCGAGCAGCATTTTGACTACGGAAAACCGTTTTACGAGTTTTTCAAAATAATTAAACTCATCGGCTTAAATAAACAAGAGTGTTTTGATTTTCTTGCCAGTATGGGCGATGAACAACAAAAGAAAAAAATAGCTCTCATCATTAAAAACACGCCTGAACGCATCGAAACTTTACGCCGTTTAACCGGTGGTGTACCAAGAACAATGGTGATGCTATTTGATATTTTTGTAGATGATGGCGGTAATGCATTTGATGACTTATTAAAAATACTCGACGATGCTACCCCTTTGTATAAACACCGCATGGACGACCTACCTGAAACGTTACAAGATATAACGCACACCATAGCAATGAACTGGGACGGCATCGGCACTAAAGAAATTGCCAAAAAAACCCGCCTAGAGAGTAAAACCGTATCCGCCCAGCTTAAGCAATTAGAAACTAAATACGGCATCGTAGAGTCTATTTCCATCGGTAAAAATAAGATTTATAAAATTGAAGAGCGATTTTTTAATATTTGGTATTTAATGCGTTTTGGCCGTAAAAAAGATCGCCAAAAAGTCGAGTGGTTAGTTAACTTTTTAACCTCGTGGTGCAGCCCAGAAGATCTTGAACGTAGAGCCAAAGGTTTTATGAGCGCTATTCGTAATGGTAAAATACAAGAGTCTTACGTTTATCACATGTGTGAAGCGCTAAGCTATGCTGGTTTAGATATAAACACCGAACATGAAATGAAAGAAAGCACCAAAGCCTATTTAACTTCAAATAACTCTACTCTCGTTAATGACATTTCAGCGTCAGATAGAGAAATTATTATCGAGGCATGGCAACTCACTGATGAAAATAAAATTGATGAGGCGATTAAATTACTCAAAAGTTCACAAAAAAATAGTGCTAACGTTTTAGGGGTTATTGGTTACCTATATCATGAAAAGAAATTGTACCTTGAAGCTGAAGAGTATTACTTAAAGGCGATAGAAAAGGGAAACTCTTATACACTTGTTAACCTAGGCTTTTTACATCAAGATCAACAACAATTTAATAAAGCGGAAAAACGTTACCTTCAAGCACTTGAACTTAATCAAAAAAGTGCTCTTTTACATTTAGGCTTTTTATACCAAGAACAACAACTACTTGATAAAGCAAAAGATTACTTTACAAAAGCAATTAATGCTGATGCAGAAGGTGCAGGGATACAATTAGCCTCGCTTTATTTTCAGCTAGGTAATGAGCACGAAAAAGCACTTGAACTGACTAAAACAGCCTATGAAGAGCAGCCAAGTGAGTACATAACCCCCCTTTATTCAGTAGTTTTATTATGGGCTGAAAAGCTACCGCAAAGTTATGATTTATTTATGCAATGTCTTGATAGTAATGATAGAACCTATGACATAAAGTTTCACGATAACACTATTGCTCTTTACTTTACTTTGCTTATGGCCAAAAAACAGTTTTATAAAACAAAAGAGCTACTCGAATTACCCGGTTATGCCTTAAAAGATAAATTTAAAGCAATTTGGTATGCCTTGATGACGTTGATGCAAGATGATTTCCCCCATGAGCTCACCAAAATGGGCGGTGAATTACAAGAAAGTGTTGATGAAGTTCTACAGCAAGTGGCTGAATTTGAGGAAAAATACGCTATCAGTTAAGTATTACTCTAATTATACAAGCTCAATAAAAAAGACGCAGTTGCGTCTTTTTTCGTTTTTTATATAGCTATTAAAAGTAGCTTTACTTACGACGCCAACCGCTCCATACATCATCTTCTTGATTGGCTTTTTTCTTCTTCTTTTTACCAGTACCTTCAGGTTTTGCCATTGGCTTATCGTTTTTAAGCGCCTGTGCTGCATCAAGGTTGGCTGGGTTTACGGCAAAGCCTGTAACCTCTTCGCGCTCTAAACGTAGTTTGTTTTTCTTCTCGATGATTCTAAAGTGATGAAAGTCTTCGTAATCAATTAGTGATAACGCTAAACCTACTTCACCAGCACGGCCACTTCGGCCAATACGGTGCATGTAATCAGCGGGGCTGCGTGGTAGGTTAAAGTTTATTACCACTGGCAGCTTTTCAATATCTAAACCACGGGCGGCAATATCGGTTGCAATAAGCACTTCAATCTCACCCGCTTTAAATTTTTCTATTACGTGAGTTCGTTCACTTTGGCCTTTATCGCCGTGGAATACTTGCGCGTTCACACCGCGTTTTTCAAGTTTGCTGGCTAAGTGCTCACAGTCTTTTTTGGCGTTCACAAAAATCAGTGCTTGGCGCCATTTATGAGTTTTAATTAAATGCGCTAAAACCGTGGTTTTCTCGCCTTTGTTAACACTAAACACGCGCTGTACAAGTGTGCTCTCTTCTTTGTTTTGTACTTGTATTTCAACTGGATTATTTAGCAGCTCTTGCGTTAATTGTGTTACTTGCTCAGGAAAGGTCGCTGAGAACAACATAGTTTGCTTTTTAACTGGCATTAATGCCAATAGCTCAGCAAGCTCTTCAGTAAAGCCAAGGCTTAACATGCGGTCGGCTTCGTCAAGCACTAAGGTTGAAACTTTATCGAGCTTAATCGCATTACTTGAGATTAAATCGAGCAAACGACCTGGTGTTGCCACGATAATATCGGCACCGCCACGTAATGCCTGCATTTGCGTATTAACCGACACACCACCAAACACAGCTACTGTTTTAATCGCGCCATTAAAGTTTGCAGAGTATGATTTAACGCTATCGGCCACTTGCGTAGCAAGCTCACGAGTCGGCACTAAAATAAGCCCTGTTACAAAGTTACCCTTACTTGCAGTACTTTTAGCGCCCTGCTCTAGGAAAGCTTTTTGCAACATAGGTAATGCAAACGTTGCTGTTTTACCTGAGCCGGTATTCGCCCCAGCAATTAAGTCACTTCCCGCCAAGATACTTGGAATTGCTTTAGCCTGAATCGACGTAGGTTGCGTGTATTCAAGATCAGACAATCGAGCAATTAGCTCTGGAATAAGGCCAAGTTCGTTGAAATTACTAGGGTTTGCGGCTGAGGTCATAAAAAGTGCGGCTCATTACTAAAAATAGCCTGCAATTTTAGCGTATTTATTGCCCGTTAAGTAGGGATAAGTGATTTTAATGTGTTTTAGGTAATGGCACGTGTGGTGGTGTGCGCTACGAATACCGCGAAAATTAATCTATTCATGCGCAGGCTTAACTAAGCCTGCGTTTTTATCAATGGGGTATCTTGGCTTTTTAAGAACTCAACGGCCTTAGCTTGATATTCTTTAATAAAAGATTCTGAGGTTAATTTTTCTACCGTTGATAAAGCAGACTGCGCATATCCAACAACTTTACTAAAAGAGCGAGGGTGCTCTTTTCGCATTTGTTGTGCTTCCTTAACACCAAGTTCAAAAAATGCTGTTATATCGATTTTATCACTTGAAGAAAAACCTCTGTTCTGGAAGTTGATCCCTTCAAGAGAGCCCTTTACATCCATAACATCCCCCCAAAATGCTCCTCTGAGGCTTTCTGTGTTACCGCTTGCTCTTTGTGTATCCGACTCAAGTTTTCTCACCGCATCGACTATCCCTTTGAATTCATTGATCGACATATTACTAAAGTCAAAGCCTTCAGGATTAAGCAGCGCACTATAGGGTGAGCTTTTTTGTGCTCCTCCGGTAAATGCAGCAATCGCTTCTGCTTCTGGTTCTACCTCTTTTTTAGCATCTGCCACTTGCTGCTGAGGAGCTATCGGCGCTTTGGGTTGATTTGTAGTAGTCAGACTTACCGCTTGATGAATATTAAAATTAATAGTCATAAAAGTTCCTTTTTTAGTTGTTCTGCATTCAAGTATTTCTGTATCGGCTGACTTATTTATTAGTTTAGGACTTATTTTGGGTACTTTACCTAAATCATTTTGCTAGACAGATATCGCCATATATACATTGTAGCCATGACGAAAAAAGCCTGTATTTCTGGCACGTTTATTAGCTACTCTGTAGGGATTAGTGGTTTTAATAATGGCTTTGATGAAAATATTCGACCCACTAGTTAAAACGAAGCGACGTTGTTCATTGATTTAACTAAATAAAAACCATAGCACGACGGCTAAAGTAACTCTATCTGACTTCAGGTTAGAGAAAAACGATAGAAACAGGCAGCGCAGCACATACTTTTGAGCTAATAGGTATTTACTAATTTATCTAAAAATAAATAGATCTTTTGGTTCATAGCATCATAGTCATGAGCAAGTAATACTTCTGGCTCCTCAACAAAGCGGTATTTTGCAGTTTCACTAAGATCATCATGCTCAATTAGCAAGGCTACAACCTCTTTAGTTAGCTCCATATGACATTGAAAACCAAATACTCGCTCATTATAAGCAACGATTTGCCTTGGGCAGCCCTCGCTATATGCGATGATCTTTGCATCAGGTGTCAGCCCCGGCATATCATTGTGCCAATGACCGACTTCTAACACTTTATCGAAGTGCTCAAACAAGGGGTGCACTAAACCTGCTGGTGTTAAAGTAATTGGAAATTTACCAATCTCACGCTCAGGACTATGTTCATAATGAGCACCTAATGCTTCGCCAATCAACTGAGCCCCTAAACAAACGCCAAGTACAATTTTCCCAGCCGCAATCGCTTTTAAGATTAGGGCTTGCTCACCTTTTGCATCAAAATAAGGGCATTGTTCAATTGTTGTATTAGGACTTTGAGGGCCACCCATTACAATTAAAATATCAATATCTTTAATCGCATCTAACAGAGGGCTACCTTCATACACCTTAGAATAACTAATAGTATAACCCTGCATTCTAGCCCAAGTTTCGTATGCACCTGGCGCTTCAAAATACTCATGGATAATAAAGTGAATATGCATTTTTTTACCTTTTAAATAACAGAGGCTCACGATGATATACCAAATCAGAGCTATGCGTTTTATACTAACAGACACAAAACATCGATAAACCGTCACCATGCAAGCTAACGAGCTAATCCAAAGTTATACTCATAAACAGCTAATAACAAAAACAATTCATATGCCTGCTGGTTACGTTGATGATTTTCACTCACACCCATGGCATCAAATAGTATTCCCATTTAAAGGTTTACTACAATCAAGCATTGGTGGTAAAAGCATAATCGTGCCTCACAATGCAATGCTATACATACCCGCAAACACGTCTCATAAATCTGTAGCAGTTACGAATACTGAGTTTTTAGCCATTTATCTTAATCCTGATGTATGGGTAGAGTATGCAAGTGAAGCTAAATCCTGCCTTGTAACTCCATTCATTAAACAGCTCATATTGCTCTTGTTTGAAAATGAAATGAGCCAACAATCAGAATCCAATACTACTCATTTATTACTAGTGCTCAGAGATCAAACTGTCATGGCTAATAGTTATGACATCCCATTATTACTGCCAACCGATAAACGCCTGCTAGCAATTTTCAAACAACTTAAGCAACAACCTGATTTGTCATTCACGCTAAAAGAATGGGCTAAAAAAGTAGGGGCATCAGAACGCACTTTATCGAGAGTTTGCGCAAAAGAATTTAATCAATCTTTCTCATTGTGGCGGCAAAATATAAGACTCGTTTTATCTTTACAACTTTTGGATTCAAAGGGCTCGATTCAAGATATTGCATTAGAGTTAGGCTATACCTCTGATTCAGCTTACATTTACGCATTTAAAAAATTATTTAATCAGACCCCGAGTAAATATCGTCGCGATAGCTTAGCTCATAACTTAACGTTGAAAATTTAAAAAATCATTTAGAACTACTGGATGCATAATAGGACTTTTTATCGATAAAATATCGAAAAATTAAGTACCTGCTTATATTACAGGTTTTTATTAAGCTGAGCTTCTAGCCGAATGCGTGTATCTTGTAAGTAATCTACATAAGGATATGAGTCATCTGCAATCGCTAAAGCAGATTCCATCTGTGCAAGCGCTTGGCGAGTGTCACCTTGCATTTCATAGCCATAAGATAGGGCTGAAAGCGCATCGACTGATTTTGGGTGGTTTTTTAAATTGTACTTAAACACCTCAATTGCACGAGTAAACTGCTTGCTTCCCGTTAAGTTATAACCGAGTGATCTAACAGCACGATCTGGTGGCGAAATTTGCTCGCCCCATTGCTGAGATAAGTTTTGATAATAAACATCAATAGAGGCTAAATCGTCAGTTAAAGCACTCATTGGCATTTGCTTAGGTAGAAATAAGTGGTAATAGGCATTAAATGCCCCAGCAGCGGAAGTCAGGTTATGCGAGATGCCATCAAACGCATCATTAAAAAAGCGTAACCCCCGCACTTTAGGCGATTGTAGTGATTGCTGTAGTTCATCATACCTTTCACGCATTATGCCGGCTTCTTCGCCAATATTGATGTAAACGTAGCTGTTAAGCTCTTTGTTTTTAGTTATAAACGATTTTGTGCTTTTTACCATTGCGCCATAATTCCACCAAACCGCAGGGCTATAAGCAATATGCGCTTGAAACAGTTCAGGATTTGCCTGCAACGCATACAGCGCAAATACACCACCAGCAGATGCGCCAGAAATCACTTTATAGTCATGCGTACGATAATTATTATTAACTAAAGGAATAAGATCTTGTTCAAAGAACGCTAAAAATTTTGCTGCGCCGCCCCCTTCGCCAACCGGACCTTGCGGCTCTTTATTCACTGTAGGATACATATCTCTAAGTCGATTAGTGTTTTCAATAGCGACAATAATAACCTCAGGCGCACGATTATCATTTTGTAAACGCTCAATAATAGCACTAGCAAGCGGTATATTACCCGCTCCATCTAAGCGATAAATAACTGGATACACCTTATTTGGCTCAGCTTGATAGCTTTTAGGCAACTGAACTACAACGGTGCGCTGTTCGTTTAATACAGCCGATTTAATCGTGTGCGTGTGCACAGAGTAATCAGCGGTTTGTTGTTTAACATCAGATTGTGCAAAGGCACTGTGTGAACTAAAAATACAAAAACTAACAAAGTACAGAGCGGTGAGTAAACGCATAACTAATCCCTTAGAGAATAATGAGTTACTTAAGCTAACAGAGTTTCAGGAACAAAAAAAGCGCTCAATGCGCTTTTTTTAAAATTAATAAAGTTTTATTAACCCATTGATTTTACTCAACAGTAACCGATTTTGCTAGGTTGCGTGGTTGGTCTACGTCAGTGCCTTTAATTACTGCTACGTAGTACGACAGCAACTGTAGTGGAATTGTATATACCACTGGGGCAATCACGTCATCTACGTGGTTTACGTTGATAACGCGCATTGTGTCGTCTGACTCAAAGTGTGAATCTTTATCCGCGAATACATAGATAATACCGCCGCGAGCACGTACTTCTTCTACGTTTGATTTAAGCTTTTCAAGCAATTCGTTGTTTGGTGCTACAACAATAATTGGCATGTCGGCGTCAATCAACGCAAGTGGGCCATGTTTTAGCTCGCCTGCTGCGTATGCTTCTGCATGAATGTATGAAATCTCTTTAAGTTTAAGCGCGCCTTCCATCGCGATTGGGTATTGTGAACCACGGCCTAAAAACAGTGAGTGGTGCTTGTCGGCAAACTCTTCAGCTAAGTCTGCAATGCCATCAGCGAGTAATAATGCTTCTTCTAATTTGTTTGGTAAGGCTTTAATCGTGTTCACAATAGTGCTTTGATCCAAGCCTTTTTCTTGCGCTATAGATGCTGTAAGCATTAACAAACCAACTAGTTGTGTAGTAAATGCTTTAGTAGAAGCTACGCCAATTTCAGCGCCTGCTTTAGTCATAAAGGCGAGATCTGATTCTCGTACAAGTGATGAGCCCGGTACGTTACAAATGGTCATTGAAGCCATGTAACCTTGCTGTTTAGCTAAACGAAGTGCCGCTAGCGTATCGGCTGTTTCACCTGATTGTGAAATTGTCACTAGTAGGCTATTTTCATGCACGAAAGACTCGCGATAGCGGAACTCAGAGGCAATCTCTACATTACAGCTTACGCCTGCAAATTGCTCAAGCCAGTAGCGGGCAACCATACCTGAATGATAAGACGTACCACAGGCAATAATTTGTACGTGTTTTACGTCTTTAAATATTTGCTGTGCGCTGTCGCCAAAGGCATCAATGGCAACGCGGTCATCATTTAAACGCCCTTCTAGTGTATTACGTACAGCAAGTGGCTGTTCGTAAATTTCTTTAAGCATGTAGTGACGGTATTCACCTTTGCCTGACGCATCTTGGGTGATGTTTGACTCAATCACTTCACGTTCAACGGCGTTGCCGTCTACATCAAAAATTTCCACGGTGTCACGAGTAATACGCGCTACATCGCCTTCTTCAAGGTAAATAAAGCTGCGTGTTACTGGTAATAATGCTAACTGGTCAGAGGCAATAAAGTTTTCGCCAAGGCCTAAGCCTATTACAAGTGGGCTGCCTGAACGCGCTACGATAATTTCGTTATCGTTGGCTTTATCAAATACCACTGTACCAAATGCGCCATCAAACTGTTTTACAGCGGCTTGAACTGCTGCAAGCAAGGTTGTGTGTTGCTGGCGAAGTTGATGAATTAAGTGCACCATTACTTCTGTGTCGGTGTCTGATAAAAACTCGTAACCGTCGCCTTTAAGCGCTTCACGCAAGCTTGCGTGGTTTTCAATAATACCGTTATGTACTAAGGCAATTTCGCTATTTGAAATGTGCGGATGCGCATTTGCTTCAGTCACGCTGCCGTGAGTAGCCCAACGTGTATGCGCGATGCCGGTAGTGCCTTTAACGCCCGCTTCATTAAGTGCGTTTTCAAGGTTTACTACTTTACCAACCGCTTTTACGGTATTTAGCGTATTGCCGTTTAAAAGTGCAACGCCAGCTGAGTCGTACCCGCGGTACTCTAGACGTTTTAAACCTTCAACTAAAATTTTATTTACTGGGCGTTCTGCAACTGCCCCAACGATTCCACACATAGTATTCTCCATTTTTGCACGTTACCCAATGTATTCACCTTGGGTTGTATGTGTTGTTAAATATTAAATGCCCATAATTGGTGTTGTCGGCCTATTATGAGCTGAAATTATTACCTTTTCAGGTCAATTTACCTCAGCGCAGATCAACTGCACGCCACATGCTTCAATTGCTTGGCGAGTATCAAGCGCCAAGTTGCTATCGGTAATTAAAGTTGTAACGCGTTGCCAAGGTAGTTCTAAATTAGGAATTCGACGACCTATTTTTTCAGACTCAACTAGCACGATTACCTCTCGAGCCGCCTCAGCCATTACTTGGCTAAGCCCTACTAACTCGTTAAAGGTGGTAGTGCCTCTTTCAACATCGATGCCATCGGCACCAATAAAAAGCTGATCAAAATCATACGAGCGCAAAACGTTTTCAGCTACTTGCCCCTGAAAGGATTCTGAATGAGGGTCCCAGGTGCCACCGGTCATCAAAAGTGTTGGTTCATTTTCTAAAGAAAGCAAACGGTTAGCTACGTTTATTGCATTGGTCATCACCACTAAACCTCGTTTTTTAGCAAGTTCAGGGATCATCGCTGCTGTAGTACGGCCGCTATCTATAATAATGCGGTTGTGATCTTTTATAAGGTTACTAGCCGCTTGTGCAATTGCCATTTTGCGAAGTGAATCGCTTTTCTCATCGCTATTTGCAACTATCTCTTGAGGTAGTGCAATTGCTCCACCGTAGCGGCGTAATAATAGTCCACTTTTTTCAAGCGCGGTGAGATCTTTACGAATCGTTACTTCAGAGGTTTGAAATTGTTCAGCCAATGCTTCAACAGCAACTTCTCCTAGCTCATTTACTTGGCTAAGTATTGTATGGCGACGTTGCTGAGTGTTTCGTTTGGTCATAAAGTAATTTATTAAGTTTCGTTTCGAAAGTTACAAGATTTTAAACGAAACTAATAAAATGGCAAGCCGTAGTTCAAAAAAAGCGCAAAATGCGCTTTTAATTAACCCCAAAACAGTGGATTTAAAACGCATTTAAAACTATTGCATTACAATCACTCACTGAATTTCAATTGTAATTATTTCACTAGTCCTACTACCTAAACGTTCAACTACAACCGTATTATTTATTTTGTCCACATAAAAATTTGGTCTGATCACACTAAAGTCAAACGTTTTAGAGCTTAGGCTAGAGCCATCAACATCATCTATATCGATTTCATTGAATGTTGTATTTATTAAGTTGTGGCTGCTCCATAAAATTTTACCGTTTACAACATCCCAGTTAGTGTTTTTTTCTTTTGAAACAGTTATCTGCAGTGGTTTTATTGTTTTTAAATTAACATTAAAACGAGACAACTTGCCTGTATTATCACCTAAGATATAACCGCCTTTAAATTGTCGGACGAAACGATATCCCTCAAAAAGAATGGATTCTGTTTCTTCCTTAATAGAGTATTCAAAAACCAACCATTCACCATTACTTTTTCTGGTGTAAAAAATAGATTTTTCATCTTCTGAGAAAGCAATATCGCCAATTAATTCATCCGTTTTAGATATATAGGTCAGATTATTATTAAGCGTACTGAGTATGGCGATACGACCTTGGAGTTTAATTAATACATATTGCCCTGACAGAGAGGGTGCTATCA
This sequence comes from Pseudoalteromonas neustonica, assembly GCF_001653135.1. Classification (GTDB taxonomy): domain Bacteria; phylum Pseudomonadota; class Gammaproteobacteria; order Enterobacterales; family Alteromonadaceae; genus Pseudoalteromonas; species Pseudoalteromonas neustonica. The sequence continues at coordinate 35,658 of NZ_BDDS01000005.1, read as the reverse complement.
GCTCAAGCGACTTTTTCGTACTTAAAAACACCACCTTTTCCTTTGGCTTTTGTTTTTTATAAGAAGCTAAATCGCTTATACCTTTTAGTTTCTCGATCGCCCAAACCTTATCTCCCAATGGTTGATAATCTACAATACGACGTTGCCCTGATTGCTCACTGCGAAACAATTCGATATCTTTAAAATTACTTAACGGCAATTTTTTCTCAGTAATTGTACTGATTCCATAGGTATCTCTAATAGCAAACAGCATGTTTGGGATCACCACATCAAGTGAGATAATACCTTGGCCTGTAGTGGAGATTTCATCTAAACGCCCAGTTTTAACATTTATTTTAGCTAGCTTTTTATCATCTAATAAAACAATGTGTTCATCATCAAGCCAATGAACATCATAAATAACCTCATTTTGATCATACTGAAAAAGTACACTGCCCGCCTTTAAATCTAAAACTCGAATAAAATTACGCTTACTATCCATATAAACTCGAAGTACAACCAACTTGCCTGAATTTGGTGAAATATCAGCTCGGCTATCATGTTCTCCTTTTTGAGAGACAGAGGTCACTTCTTCTACCAAACCAGCGTCAGTATTGAATTTATAGATAAGCATTGCGCTTTCTCTACTTTTTTGAGCTGAAAAATAAATAACCTTACTTTCATTTTTATCGATAAAAACATCAGAGATAAAATAAAAATGTGTCACTAAAACATCTATTTCATATTCTTTACTTTTAAGAGCTACCCGCTTTAATGATGCTGCATCACCGACATTATCAGAGAAGAATAAGTAATTTCCATCACGTGAGAAAGCTAAGCCCCCAGGTAACCTTGTATCATCAACTAGCACTTTTACTGTTTGACTATCTTGATCTTTTAAATAAATTTGATAGTCATTTCCACGGCTTAATTTACTTGTAAATGCGATAAACCGACCATCATTTGAAACTACCAGCGCTTTTTTATCAGAGATAATCGAGTCTATAACTTTTGTAACGACATGTGATTCGTCATCAATATTTTCATATATAAAATAGGCTAACGAAATCAATAAAGCTATAATTGCAAAAAGCAGAAAAGTTTTCGTTTTTTTTGTGTTGTTACTTTCTGTGGAGCTCAGTTTTTTACTGTCTTCTGAGACTGACAATGTAGAAAATTTAGAGACAGGACAAATTAATTTATAGCCGCGCTTAGAAAGTGATTGTAGGTATTTAGGATTTTTGTGATCATCATTCAACACTATGCGAATTTTGCTTATAATCCGTCTTACCGCAGCATCTGATACACAGCGGTCTTTCCATAAATTTTCATGCAATTCATCTATTGATATATAACGCTCATGATGCTCAATAAAATACATCAATACAGCAAAAACTTTTGGTTCTAGCACAACAGATTGCTCATTAACTCGAAGAGACATTTCGTCTGTGTCTAAATAATACTCACCTAATTGAATCAACATACGTCCATTGCAGCTTTTAACGACCCATTGTTTTTACTTAGCCCAATCATAACCTATGCAATTTTTCATTACTACAACCCTTTAACCTATTGATTTAAAACATAGTCACAACTTAGTTACAGTAAAATTATTTATGTATTATTGCCTAATTAATTTGTTGGAGTATTTTCGTTGAAAAAGGAATAACTATGAAACTTACATCTAAACTAATCTATCAAGGGTTGATAGGTTTATCTGCCGCTATGCTTATCTCTGGCTGGCAATTAGGCTTTGCAGATAATGCCGAAGTTATATCAAAAGACTCTGTCACTATTGCAAAGGTTGAGCGTGGTGATTTTTCAATTAAAGTTGATGGCTACGGGTCATTGCAATCAATCAATAAACGACTCCTCACTGCAACTAGCAATGCTGTGGTTGACGAAATAAAACTCAAAGCAGGTGCTGTGGTTAACCATGACACGGTGATCCTCACTTTAAATAACCCCGAACTAGAAAGTAAGCTGCGCTTGGCATTAGCAAAACTTAAAAATGCCAAAACCCAAAAGCGGCAAACCGTATTACTACAACAACGCGAGATGCTAAATAACGAATCAAGCGTATCTGAGCTAAAAGCACAATCTGAAATAGCCATGCTGCAAGTTGAAGCAGAGCGCACATTGGCTAAATCAGGTATTGTTTCCGGGATCAGCGCCAAGAAAAATGAGCTGGAAGCCAAACAGTTAATAAAGCGTATTGAGCTTGAGGAATCAAAACTAGATAAGTTAACACTGATGCAAAAAGAAGCCCTATCGATTCAAGATGACTTAATAGCCCAGGCGCAGGACGAGTTTGATGTCGCAAAATTAATGGTAGAGCAACTTTCTGTTAAAGCGGGCATGAGTGGTGTTATTCAGCGCTTACCTTTAAGTTTAGGACAAAGCGTCACTGCGGGTTCTGAACTGGCGCTAATAGGTAGCCTTTCTCCTTTGGTTGGTGAAATAAAAGTGCCGCAAATTCAAGCTCATTTAATTCAAATAGGTATGACGGCCCAAATTAGTACGTTGAATGATCAAGTACGCGGTCAAGTGGTGCGTGTAGATCCTGTGATCAGCGACGGTGCTGTGCAAATTGATATTGAACTTGAAACATCAGAATCAGACACCATGAAGCCCATGCAACAAGTAGATGCGACTATTTTTGCCAATGTACAAAAAAATGTGAATTATATTAAGCAACCAACCGGTGCAAGCGAAGGCAGCTATGGCTCATTGTTTAAACTCACACTGGATAACAAAGCAGTTAAAGTTGACGTGCAATACGGCAAAGCATCTGGCCAACTGATCCAAGTGTTGTCAGGGCTAGAGCCTGGCGAACAGGTTATTATTTCTACATTAGATATCCCCGCAGAAACAACAACAATAAAAATTGCTGGTTAAGGAAAAACATGAATACTGAAATTTTAAGAGTTAATAACTTAAGTAAGTCTTTTGCGAACGGTGAGCAAGTAAGTCAAATTTTAAAAGGAATTAGCTTTACCGTATACGACGGCGAGTTTATCTCTATTTCTGGGCCTTCGGGTTGTGGTAAATCAACACTGCTTAACATTATGGGCCTGCTTGACACTCCTCAAAGCGGTGAATATTACATTGACGGTTTATTGGTCTCTGATATGGACTCAAACCAACGTGCGAAAGTACGCGGTAATCGCATTGGTTTTGTGTTTCAATCGTTTAACTTAATTGACGAAATGACCGTACTTGAAAATGTTGCGCTGCCACTAAAATATCGTGGTGACTCGCTATCATCACGTCATGCAAGAGCGTTAGATTGTCTTGAAAAGGTGGGTTTGGCTGATAAAGCTGATTTACACCCAAATCAAATTTCTGGTGGTCAGCAACAACGCGTATCAATTGCACGCGCACTAGCTGGTGATTCTGGCATCATGCTGGTCGACGAGCCGACAGGTAACTTGGACTCAAAAAATGGCGATGCAATCATGGCGTTAATAAAAGACCTTAATCAGCAAGGTACAACGATTGTATTGGTTACCCATGATCCGCGTTATGCCGACATGGCTACGCGGAGTATTCAGCTAAAAGATGGCACTGTGGTTACTGCAAATGTAGAACAGGTTGCTCAGTCATGTTAAAAACTGCCTACAATACCTTTAAACGTGCCAAACAATATTATTTTACTACTGTATTTACACTGGCATTAACGCTCTCTATGGTGCTTAGTTCATTTAGCTTGGTTGATCTAGTGTTTTTCTCACCGTTGCCTTATCAACAAAGCGATAACTTATATTTACTTGAAGGCACCATTAACTCTAAAGGTTACTCAGGGCCTGCTAGTAATTCAAAGGTAATGAGCTACATTCAGCACGAAAACACTGTTTTTACTGATGTCGCTACTTATCATAAGTGGACTGATTATAAGCTACTAGATAAACCCAGTAGACCCGCAATAGATGTCATTCTCGCTTCACATAATTTATTTGATTTACTCGGCGTAAAACCAAAACTTGGTCGGTTATTTAACAAATCAGAAGCGCTCGGCACACAGCAAATGTCGGTCGTATTAGGCTACCGCGCTTGGCAAACCCACTATAAAAGTGACCCTAATATTGTTGGTAAAAAAATACAACTTAATCAACGCCGCTTCACGGTTATTGGCGTCGCTCCCGATAACCTTGTACTACCTGATTACAGCAAGATAAATAACGCAATTTGGTTACCAATTGATACTGACGAAGCCTTCAACCCTAAAACATCTAACGGTTTTATGGGCGCATACAAAAACGTTGTTAGATTAAAACCCGCAACCTCAGAGCAAGAAATTAGTAAACAACTAAGTAATTTATCGCTCAAAGGCGCGCAGTTGCACGCGCCTAATATTTTAAAAGACTTTACTGTGGATGCACGGGTTACTGCATTTAATGATGCTCTTAGGGGCGACAGCGGAAAGATTGTATTAATGTTGTTACTAGGTGTGTGCTTATTAATGCTCATTGCTCTTATCAACCTGTCTAGCATGCAACTTGCAAAAGCTATTACGCGTATAAAACCACTTGCAATCAGCTTTGCATTCGGAGCAAGTAAAAAACAGCTCATTATTGAAACACTCAAACATAATATTTTACTTATTAGTATTGCAGTATTACTTGCTTTAACACTTACTCAAATCGGCTTTATCGTTATTCAAAACCTAGCAGCTGACGCCATTCAACGCTTAGATACTCTGTCTTTAAGCATTAATACATTGCTGTTTTCAGCATTTCTAATTATCAGCATTGCCTCACTTTACTCCTTCATAGAGCTCAGTGTTGTTAAAGAAAAAAACCTAATGAACAGCCTACAAAGCAGCGGTAAAGGCACCGGTAAACAAATGAGTTCTGCCACCAGCCACTTACTTGTTGGTTTGCAAATTTTGTTTTCGTTTTTAGTATTAACCACCGCCAGTCACGTCGTGCTCGTTACACTATCAGAAGCACTTAGAGATAACGGCATTAACACTCAAGGCAAGTACTCACTAACCGTTAATTACAGCAATATTGATAAATCCAGCGAACGCATTAATTTACACAAAGCAATTAGTCAGAGGTTGCTGGCGCTTAATAATGTGAGCAGCTTAGCTGTTTCGTCCGAAATGAGGCTACCAAAAACGGTTAACGTCAATCAAATATATAACGAAGCCGGACAGTATATTGCCCAAGCACGGAATAGCTTAGTAACTGCCAATTACTTTACTGAACTTAACTTCACGATAACGGGTAAAGGCTTTGCCAAGGGGGATGAACAACTCGAAAACCCACCGATAATTATTAACCAACGCCTTGCGGACTTACTTAATAAAAACAGTAATGATGTACTCAATAGCAAAGTGAGTTTTGACAATAAAAAATACTACTCAATCATAGGCATTGTCAGCAACACCTATGTACCGGGCAGCCCTGAAAGTGAAGACTTTGAAGTGTTTACACCTAAAGATTATCCTGGCTGGCAACAATTTACGTATTTAATTACTATTGCAGATGACAATAATGCAATTGCCCATATTCAACAAGCGGTATTAGAAGTAGACCAACGACTAGACATTAATAACATCGCCTCTTTAACAAGTTTGTTTGATGGTAAAAGACAACGTCATTTAAATGCAGCATGGCTGGCTATTGTATTGGCATCAACATCGCTACTGATGGTGTGTATTGGCATAAACGGTATTGTTAGCTATTTAGTTAAAGTTCGCAGATATAGCTTAGGCGTAAAACTTTCTATGGGGGCTGACAATTATAGGCTCCTAAAAGAAAGCTTATTAGAGCTTATGCAACCTATAACAATGAGCTTAGTATTAGCTTTTTCGTTGGCATTTTTAATTATAGGCTATTGTATGTCATTACCTGGGGTTGACCTGCCTATAAACTGGTGGTTAACAATGGCCATTTGGTTAGGGTTATTAGCTATATCAGTACTTGCCAGCTTTTTTCCGATCAACCAAACGTTACAGCAAGATCCAATAAAGGCGTTACGAAATGAGTGAAAATAAGACTCAAGCGCTTTATATCCATAAATAAAGCTATAAATAGGCACCCGACTTTAATCTATTTTGCGTAAAGTCGGGTTTCATTGAATCACTCACTGTCAACAACAACAGGCAGTCCCGTTTGGTTAGCAGCCAATTTTGCTTTATCATCAATGCATACTCATTAACTCCCTAAAACGATGACTCATCTAACTCAATTCAATAGCCTAGCAAAACCACTGTTTGAAGAGCGCAAAGCCGCTCATGAAATCTGCCGCTTATTTAACAAAAGCCCAAGTAAAGGTAATTTAAAGCGTATTAAAGGGCTATTTGCGCAGTCCGGGGAGGGCGTAATAATTGAAGCTGGGTTTCATTGTGATTACGGCTCGCAAATGCAAATTGGTGATCGTACTTTTATAAACATTAATTGCACTGTGTTAGATGCTCCAATTGTTGAGGGGGTCATTACCATTGGCAATGATTGTTTAATTGGCCCAAATGTTCAGCTATTAGCGGTGTCTCATGCAGTTGAGCCTAAACAAAGGCTACAAAAAGAAAACTTTGCAGCGCCAATAACGATAGGCAATAACGTGTGGATTGGCGCAGGGGTTATAGTCTTGGCGGGCATCACCATCGGCGATAACTCTGTAGTAGGCGCAGGCTCTGTTGTCACCAAAAATATTGCCGAAAATACAGTAGTTGCAGGTAATCCAGCAGCTAAAATCAGAGATATTTAAAAACATTGATCGTAGGCAGTCCATTTATAGCGACACAAAATATACAGCCAAATTCACCTTTACGCGCTCAAGCACGCCCTACAGGTAGGTCGTCATTTATGGCGACACAACATATACAGCCAAATTCACCTTTACGCGCTAAAGCACGTCCTACAGGTAGGTCGTCACTTATGGCGACACAACATAAACAGCTAAATTCACCTTCACGAGCTAAAGCACGTCCTACAGGTAGGTCGTCATTTATGGCGACACAACATATACAGCAAAGTTCACGTTTACGCGCCAAAGCACGCCCTACAGGAAGGTCGTCATTTATGGCGACACAGCATAAACAGCCAAATTCACCTTTACGCGCTAAAGCACGCCCTACAGGTAGGTCGTCATTTTTGGTGACAAGAATATAAAAGGCCTCCCGATAAACAGAAAGACCTTGGTGAGAGATTGTAACTAATTTTATGTAACTACTTATCTATTCATCACGCAAAATAAGCGATGGCCTTGTGCTTGCCGCTTTAAATGCAATACTTGCTACCGTAAGCCAAGTGATCGCAGCAACGCTTAGTGCAGCAATTAAGTAAACCCACATAGCTTGATCAATACGTTCATTAAAGTTGGCTAACCAATCGCCCACCAGCCAATAAGTAAGCGGATACGCTATGGCTACACTCACCACCACTAAAATCAAAAACTCTTTCGCCAATAGGTTCATAATCCTAATGCGTGATGCACCGAGCACTTTGCGTACTGCAACTTCTTTTTGTCTGCGCAAAGTAGCAAAGGACGCTAAACCAAAAGTCCCTAAAATCGTTAAAAAAATCGCAAGAGGGCTGAACACTGCTAATATATTTAACGTTTTTTGCTCGTGTTTATGGGATGCCATAAATTCATCAATCAACCAACGCAACTCTATATCATTGCGCTGCAAGTGTTTTTGCAGCACTGCATTAACCTGCTTAATTAATGCATCTGCTTGCTTACCATCCGTTTTTAAAACAATATTCGCGATATCTGTATCAGCAAAACCCAAAATGAAAGATGTTGGTAGTTCGGGCTTATTCACCGACCCTAAGCGAATATCATCTACCACACCAACCACTGTTGCTGTAAAATTACGTCTTGGTACTGTAACTTTAACTCCAATGACCTCTTCAAGATTGTCATAGCCCGCCATTAAGGCTTTTTGCTTGGTGATGATAATGCCAAATTCAGCGCTGCTATCATCATTGGAATGATACCAATCGCTTGAAAAATCACGTTTAAAACCGCGTCCAGCCAGTAGTTTTAAGCCTAAAGTTTCAACTACATCAAACCCCACTCGAATAGATGGAAACATGCCATCGTAAGTCTCACCATTTGGCCAGGTATAATGCATACCGCCATTCATATCTGTTGCGTAGTCTGTATCGCTTAAGGTGATATTTTCTATCCCATTTAGCCCAGCCAGTTCATCTAATAATGCATTGCTGTATTTATTGAACAATAACGCTGAAGGTAACTCACGAATAACCAACCGATTCTCTTTTTCATAGCCTACATCTGTACTGTTAACCAACACCATTTGCTGGTAAACCATAACAACAGCTGCAATTAAGCTTATAGCGACCACCCCCTGTATACACAAAGTAAGTTTGCGAATGTAGGCTGATGACTTACCACGACTTAAGTCACCACTTAGTACGCGTTTGGCGCTAAATGACGATATAAATAAGGCGGGGTATAATCCAGCCAACACACCAATGATGATAAACATACTAATAACACCCAACATAAAAGCAGAGCGATAATCAAACCACAATTGACTCTCAGTGAGTATATTAAAAGCGGGTAAACTGAGCTCAACCAATGCGAATGCAATGACCCCAGCCAACAAGACCAATAGCAAAGACTCCATTAAAAACTGGCTTACAAGCTGCCATTTGCTTGCACCAAGTGATTTGCGTACCCCAACCTCTTTAGCACGCTTTGCAGCCCCTGCAATATTAAAATTAATGAAGTTAACACTCGCAATAATCAGTAATAATACACTCAAGGCTAGACTCACTTGCAGTGCTAGATATGACCCACCTTGTTTCATTTCCCATTGACCACTGGTATTAAAGTGCAATTCAGTCAAAGGGATAAATACAAAGCTTACATCACTAAAGTTAGGGTTATTAGCACGCTTAACTTGCTCATTTGTAATTTCTTGTGCAAGAGCAGCCGCATTAGCACCTTCCATTAATTTTACATAAACATGGCTACCAAAAGGACCTTGCTCAACCTTGGGCATTTTTGCTAGTACATCAAAGGAGAAATGGGTGTTATTGCCTAAATCGTCAAATACAGCGGCAATTTGATACTTACCACCATCATAGTTGAGCGACTCTCCAACAACATTATTACGGCCAAATAGCCGCTTCGCTTCTGACTTACTCAGAGCAATTAGACCCTGCTGTTGCAAAGTGCGATTTAAATCGCCATACATCACATTGATGTCAGCAAATTCAGGCAGATTTTCGGTAGCAATATAGAAATTACGTAAACGAAATTGCTGATCCTCCACGGTCACCACATCGGCAAATGGATGATCACTAAATTGCAAAAAGAAGCTGTTCGCTATTAAAAGCATGTCTTCTATTTGAGCATGGTCACGCATGAGTAATGGCATCTTAGGATTAATTGCACCATCAACTTGTAGCCCCACAGAACGCATATCTTGATGGATACGATAAACTCTTTCTGCATCGGCTTGATGCTTGTCGATAGTGAGCTGGTGCTGTGCAAATAGCGCCACTAATATGGTCGCGGCAATACCGATACTAAACCCTAAAATATTGAGTGCCGTGTGTATTTTCTGCTGTTTTAACACTCTAAATGCGGTTGCGATGTATGACAAAAACATACTCTCTCCTTGCCCTTGTGATTATTTTTGAATATGAAAAACAGCGACCTAATTATCTTAGATCGCCGACTTTTTAAGTTTATTGTTATTACTCATACCGTAAAATTAAAGACGGGCGTGTGCTGGCCGCTTTAAGCGCAAGGCTTGCTACGGTTAGCCAGGTAATGACTGTAACGGTAATTCCAGCAAATAAATAAACCCAAAGTGGCTGAGTGATTCTATCGTTGAAATTATTCAACCAGTTATCCGTTAGCCAATACGCTAAAGGCATACTTAATAAAAAGCTCAGTGATACGAGTTTTAAATAAGACAAACTCAACCCTGTTACTAATTGCATGATGGGTGCGCCCAACACCTTTTTAATGGCCAAATCTTTTTGTTGCGAGAGTACCGTTTGAGAAACTAATACCGCAAGGCTTATAAGGGTTAGCACCGTACTCAAAATTAATAACCATTGTGATAACGTAATTATGCGACGCTCATTTTTGTAATTTTTTGCATAATCATCTGCAAGCGCGCTTACTTCTATATCAAGGATTGAAAAGCGCAATTTTAATACATCCGCAATTTGCGTTTTTAAATCTGTATGTGAAGCTGCGTCAGTTACTTTAATGACTATATTGCCATTCGGAATGTAACTACGTGCAAGATTAAAAGAAAGGGGTATCATTTCCTGCTTAGCTGAACCTACCTTAACATCTGCGACAACGCCGACAATAGTCGCATTTAAATTTGAATCAGCATTGGTAAGCGTCATGCCGATCACGTCCTGCAATGATTTGTAACCCGCTAAATGAACCATCGACTCAGTAACAATTAACGCCACTTGCTCAGAGCCATCAGGCATTTTTTGATACCAATCACTTTGAAATTCTTCACTAAAGCCTCTGCCTGCTAACAAGTGAAGGCCTAATGCTTCAACAACATTAAAGCTAGTTACAACGGAAGGCGCGACACCTTCAATTACCTGACCATTTGGCCAAGTTAATTGAACTCCTCCTCGTACTTGCTCTGTAATATTAATGTCGGTTGCAGTAACTGAATCAACGCCTGGTAAATCAGCAATTGCTGATATTAGTTGTGCTTTATCTTTTTCAAATAGTTGTGTGGCTGGTACACTTTTAACTATGAGTCTATTTTTAGTTTGATAACCCACATCCATGTTAGCAACAAACTCCAGCTGTAACTGGGCAATTATAAAGACGATAAAGATCAATATCGCCAAGCCTGCTTGAAAACTCAGTACTCCCTTCACTAGCAAACTTAAATGGTACTGATAATGTGTTCTTACTAATAATTTCACATCAACATTCGCAACAACTACCCCTGCATATACACCATTGAGTAATCCTATTACTAAGGTAACTAAAACAGCCATCAGCACCATACTCTTGCTGAGTACGAACAATATATGTGTCTCGACTAACTGATTAAAGTAACCATAAGTCAGCTCAACAAATGCCAAAGACAACACCACCGCACAACCTGTCATCAAAATAGATTCATAGATAAATAAACGAAAAAGTTGACCTCGGCTTGCCCCTATTGCCTTTTTAATCGCAATTTGTTTTGCAGCTCTACCAACACTGACTAAATTAAAGTTGATAAAATTACAGGTTATTTGCAAAAAAAGAATGAAAATCAGCCCGCACGCAATGGTAACTGCGAGGATCGACCCAGGCGCTTTCATTTCATAAGTTGAGCGACCTTTTAAATAAATATCAGTGATATTAATCAATTTATATTGTACCGTTTTGTGCTCTTCTGACTTTGTTGTTAAATACTGCTCAAACAACTTAGTTTCAAGTTCAGCAATATCTGTATTTACAGCTGTTTTTATATAAACGTAACCATGGGGTTGCTTTTCAATTGTGTTAGGGAAAGCTGTTAGCACACTGAACTGAAAATGAGTATGCGTTGGTAAGTCCTTAAATACCGCGCCAATTATATAGGCTTGATTTTTTGTCGTTAACCGTCTTCCAATTACATTGGCGTTAGCAAATAGTCTGATCGCTTCTGATTCACTGATAGCAAGTTGATTAGGCGTGTTCAAAACCAGATCTAAATTGCCAAAAATAATGTCTAGGTTAATAAATCGATCTAAATTATTTGACGCAAAATAGACATCTTTTAACTTAACATTGGTTTCGCCATTATGTGCGTCTAAATTAAAATGGTGATCAACATATCCCATAAACTCGGCAGGTATTAAACTAAATATTTCTTCAATGTCGCTATCATTTTTAAGTGCTAGTGCCACAGCTAAATCGCGCATCGGCATAAGCGTGTCAAAGCCAAAGCTTTTATAATCTACATGTGCCCTATATACCCGCTGTTTATCCGGTTGGTTACTATCATAAGAAAGCTCATGTTTTACAAATAGAGCCAACAAGATAACAGCTGCTAACCCAGCGCTATAACTAATAAAATGGAGCCAAAATAATCGAGTCGCTTTTGTTCTTATTGAAATAATTAATTGTTCCAAAGTGGTCATCCTTTTCAACTAGCTTTGCGCTGCCAAAATTTAACTCGATACTTTGGCAGCGTTAACATTTTTGTCTAAAACATCACTTTTTTATTATTCATAGCGTAAAGTAAGCGATGGCCGTGCGCTCGCGGCTTTGAAAGCAATAGTTGCTACCGTAAGCCAAGTTATTACTGCCACAACCAATGCAGCCACGCCATACACCCAAAAAGCTTGCTCAACACGCTCATTAAAGTTCGCTAGCCAATCGCCCACCAGCCAAAAAGTAAGCGGGTAGGCAATCGCGACACTTATCACTACTAGAATTAAAAACTCTTTAGCGAGTAGATTCATAATACTGATGCGTGATGCACCCAGTACTTTGCGTACAGCAACTTCTTTTTGACGGCGTAATACTGAAAAAGACGCTAAACCAAAAGTCCCCATACACGCTAAAAATACGGCCAGTGCAGAAAAAACACTGACTAACTTTGCAGTGCGCTCATCATTACGGTATATCGCTTTATAGTTTTCACTGACAAGCTCAATTTTTGGTGCAAATATATTGAGCGATTTACCAAGCACTTGTGATAATTGAGCTTTGATAGCACTTAACTGAGTCATATCTATATCGAGCAGCATACGACCGGTCCAGCTATTGGTATAACCACAAATAAAGAGAGTTGCAGGTTGTTGATCGCGAACTGTGCCAACTTTTATATCTTTAACTACCCCTACAATCTTTAAAATCATCAGGTTATTACGGCCATCTTGGGTTTTCCAGATACGGCCAAGGGCAGCTTCTGGAGAGCTATAACCAGCTTGTTTTACCAATGACTCTGTTAATATTACCGATGCACTCGCTTGTTGATTATCATCAAGTGCATACCAATCTGCTGATGTCTGCTGGCTAAAATCTCGACCAGCAATGAGCGTAAGCCCTATACTTGGTATTGCGTTCATTCCAACACCAATAAAAGGTAAAATTTGCTCTGAAAACTGCCCGTTATCTGCGGTGAAGCTCAACGATGAATTAAACGAATCCGTTAATGAGATATCAATCACGCCAACATGATCAACACCGTTAATATTGTTTACTTGGTTTAATAACGCATTATTTTGTTGATAAAAGAGATCGCCGGCATCAATGTCTGATATTTGCAGCTTCGCTGTTTTTTCATAACCTACTGGCAAGGTTTGTAAGTAGCTAAGCTGCTGCTGTAACAACATAGCGCCAATGATCAACGCCACTGAAAGGGCAGACTGAAGTACCAACAACGCCTTACGAATTAAAATCGCAGTATGACCTCGCTGCAAATCACCACTGAGAACACGTTTTGCACTAAAAGCCGACATAAATAGCGCGGGGTAAACACCTGCTAGTAATCCAATCAATAGCACAACCCCCATGACAAGCGCAGCAAATAAAGATTGATAATTCATCACTAGTTGGCGGTCAATTAACTGATTAAATATTGGTAAACTCACCTCAACTAACATGCACGCAATAACACCGGCTAATAAGGTGATTAATACCGATTCAAGTAAAAACTGTGTGACTATTTGACCTCGGCTTGCACCAAGAGCTTTACGTACCCCCACTTCTTTAGCGCGGCGTGCAGCTTGTGCAATACTCATATTAATAAAATTAAAACTTGCCAATGCAATCAGTAAAATACTCAACCCTATACAAATATAAACCGTTGTTTGTGAGCCATTTTCTTTCATCTCATAGCGCGAATCACTCGTTAAATGGATATCTGTTAACGCCTGTAGCGATAATGAAACCATGTCTTTATGTTCAGGAAAAGCAAGCCTAATGTAACGATCCTCAATGCTTTTATTTAACGTAGCAATGTCTGTCCCTGCGGTTACACGTAAGTAGTTGTAGCCTGAGTTACTACTATAAGAAGTTGAGGGCGCAGACTCTTTAATTAGTGCATTGAATGCAAAATGTGTGTTTTCGGGCAAGTCAGTAAATACAGCAGCAACCGTCCAACGCTTATCACCTCGTTGCATGGTTTTGCCTACTGCTTGCTCTTGGCCAAATAAACGCAGTGCATAGCTACGACTTAAAGCGATATGGTTTGGCTGTAAAAGCGCCTCTTTAAGCTGTCCATGCAGTACATCTATTTGCATAAACTCAAGAATATTTAAGCTTGCACTTAGTACACCTTCCAATTTAAAACCTACACCATCCACCTTATATTCATCACCTGGTGGGACCATTCCTAAACTTAGAATATCTTCTATCGCAGGAAGGTCTCGCATCGTCATTAAGGCATCTTTATTCGAAATAGGTGCACTAACCCCTAATGTATTAAACGTTTGAGATACACGAAATACGCGCTCATGCTGCGGTTGAAAATTATCATAAGATGATTCATAAACAGTAAACAGGGCAACCAAAATAGCCGCGCCAAGGCCAATACTTAAACCGACTAAGTTTAAAATAAAATGCTGTTTTTGCTGTTTAAATGCCCGTAGGGCAGTTACCAAGTAATTAATAAGCATATTAAGCAACCTCAACAGCGGCTTGCTGTACTAAATTTGCTTTATCAAGCATCACTTGGCCATCAAGCAAGCGCACTAAACGGTCTGCGTAGTTTCCCTCTTTGTCAGAGTGCGTAACCATAATAACCGTGGTGCCTTCTTGATTTAGCTCACGTAGCATGGCCATCACTTCATCGCCATTTTTAGAATCTAAGTTACCCGTTGGCTCATCGGCTAAAATTAGCTTAGGGTTAATAACCAAAGCGCGCGCGACTGCAACACGCTGCTGCTGACCGCCCGATAACTGCTGAGGTAAATGCTCGCCACGGTGGTCTATTCCCACTCGTTTTAAAATTGCATCAACACGTTGCTTACGCTCACTTTTACTCACTTTTTGGTACTGTAAAGGCAGCTCAACATTTTCAAATACAGTTAGCTCATCAATTAAGTTGAAGCTCTGAAATACAAAACCAATCGAAGCTTTACGTAGCTCTGCCAATTGCTTCTCGCTGTAACCTGCAATGTCAGTACCTGCAAAGTCAAAGCCACCACTTGTTGGCGAGTCCAGCATGCCTAAAATTGATAACAACGTTGATTTACCACACCCAGACGGGCCCATTATCGCTAAAAAGTCACCTTCGTTTACTGTTAGGTTAATGTTGCTTAGCGCTGTTGTTTCAACATCTTGAGTACGAAATACACGGCTTAAATTAGTTAATTTGATCATTGTTGTTATCCTTAAAATTGTAGTTGTTGTGCTTTTTCGAAGTTGCTGTAGCTTGAGGTAATCACTTGATCCCCAGCGTTTAGCCCTTCAAGCACTTCAAAATAGTGTTGATTCTTTTTGCCTAGGCGGATATCACGGCGCACTGCTTTATCACCGCCTTGTTCGATTACATAAACCCAGTTACCGCCCGAGTTAGTAAAAAAAGCCCCGCGTTTAAGCAGTAAGGCATTGTTATTGTCACCCCCTAGCATTAACTCAATATCAATGCTCTGCCCACGTTTAATACTTTTTGTCGCACTGGGTAAATCAACCTCGATTTGAAATTGTGACTGCTGTACGCGGCTATCAATTTTGCTCACTTTGGCGGTAATCTCGCCATCATCAAGCTCAATCATCACTGTCATATCGCGCTGAACTTGATTTAAATAAAACTCATCAAGACGCACCACTAATTTATATTCGTTAGGAATATCAATTTGACCGAGTCGTGCGCCGCTACTTTTTGACTCACCAATTTCTACATCAAGCTCGCTTAAATAGCCTGACACGGGCGCTTTTACCAATAAGTTGTCGAGGTTTCGACGGGCAAACTGGAGGTTTTTCTCTAGCATTTTAGCGCTATCTGAAAGCTGAGCCACTTGCACCTCTCGTATTGAGTTTTCTTGTTTTTGGCGCTCTAGGGTGAGCTCTTTACGGGCTTGGTAATAATTTAAATCTTCTTCAAGCTCTGCTAATTGCTCTTGCGCCAACACCCCGCTTTTAACCAAGGGCTTAGTTTGTTTTAAGCGGCGTGTTAAATGAGTGATTTTTAATTCGATTTCTAATAGGTCACGGCGTAAATTTAAGCGGCTGGTTTCCATCGTCATTTGTGTATTACGTAAAAAGTTAAGCTGCTCTGTTACTTGTGCCTCACGGCTCATAACATCCAGCTGTAAGTTAGTATTGCTTAAGCGCACCAGTGGCTGGCCTTTTTCTACAAACTCTCCTTGTTCTATCAAACGCTCTTCAACTTGACCACCAGCGATAGTATCAAGGTAAATACTGGTTTTTGGCACAACTTGACCGCGTAAGCTTAAGGCATCTTTAAAGGCACCTTGTTTAACCGTGCTAACCGTTAAACTGCTGCGCTCGATATTTTGGCTACGGCCTGTATCACTGCTTTGCGTAAAACCGTATGCAGCCGCTGCAACACCTAAAGTAAGTGCTGCAAAAGTAAATTTTTTTAAATATTTTTGCGTAAATGAGCGTTCTATTTTTTTGTCCATGTCGGCTACCTTGATACAGGTTTAATTAATCTAATTACCCATAGGTATAACAAAGTGCATGCCAACTTTTATTTTTATTAAATTACAATGACTTAAATTTAAATTTTGCCCAGCGGATACTCTAAGTGTCCGCTAATAGAACACTTAGTAACTTATTAAGCGTCCATTTATGGACACTGTACCGTTTTTGTTTTAGGCTAAATAAAACCTTATAAAAAATAATAATTATGAAACATTCAGGTTCGATTTTAATTGTTGACGATAACCCCGATATTCTCATTGCGGCGCGTTTATTATTAAAGCAACACTATCAACGCGTTAAAACTACTGATAACCCATTTGATATTGCTGGCATTATTAACGAACAGCGCAATAGCGATCAGCCCATTGACGTTATTTTATTAGATATGAACTTTAGCCAAGATTCCATTAGCGGCAAGGAAGGCTTTTATTGGCTAAAAAAAATCATCGAACAAGACGCCAACATCGTTGTTTTACTAATGACCGCTTACGGCGATATTCAATTAGCCGTAGATGCAATTAAAGCGGGGGCCTCTGATTTTATTGCCAAGCCTTGGCAAAACGAGCAATTACTTGGCGCAGTCGCCGCTGCATTTTCACACGCCAAAGACAAACAGCAAGTGGGCAAATTAACGCGGCAAAAACAAGGGTTAAACCAAGCCTTAAACACGCCTAACTTTAAGTTTTTAGGTCAAAGCAATGCGATGCAGCAGGTGTTTAGCACCATAGAAAAAGCAGCTCAAACTGATGCCAACATATTAATAACCGGTGAAAGTGGCACAGGGAAGGAGTTGACCGCGCATGCCATTCATCAAGCAAGTATGCGCCACAATCAAACCTTTATGAGTTTAGATATGGGTGCAGTAGCGCAGAATTTATTTGAAAGTGAACTATTCGGCCACAAAAAAGGCGCGTTTACTGATGCTAAAGCCGATCGCATTGGTAAATTTGAGCTTGCCCACGGTGGCAGTTTATTTTTAGATGAACTGGGTAATTTACCCCTAGAGCATCAAGCCAAATTACTGGCTGCACTGCAAAATAGACAAATAACGCCCGTTGGCAGCAGTAAAGCCGTTGATATTGATATTCGCCTCATTTGCGCCACTAACGACAACCTTGAGCAAGCGGTCGCTGAAGGTCGTTTTCGTCACGACTTACTGTATCGTATTAATACCGTTGAAATTAGATTACCTGCCTTACGTGAGCGCAGTGATGACATTCCATTACTTGCTGATTACTACCTCAATCATTTTGCACAAAAATATAAACGCAACTTAACCATAACCACGCATGATATGGCATCGCTTTGCCATTACTCATGGCCGGGTAATGTACGTGAGCTCGCCCACGCCATAGAGCGTGCGGTAATATTAAGCGAAGGCGAAAATCTTGATGTGAGTTCAGTGGTTGGCAATATTACAAGTAACGTCAACAGCACTAATAACCCAATTGAAAATAATAATGCGTACGATACTTTTGATTTAGATATACTCGAACAACGCACAGTGCGCGCAGCCCTTACTCACTATCAAGGTAATGTGAGCCACGCAGCTAAAGCGCTTGGTTTAACCCGCGGTGCGATGTATCGCCGCCTTGAAAAGTATGGCTTATAAATATGCGCCCTTATTTTTTACTCGCCTTTAACTTAGCCGCATTAACCAGCTGCAGTGCACTATTATGCTACCTGTTTATTAATAAAGGCTTTTCGGCAACGCTGCTATCAGTTGTCTTAATAAGTATTGCGCTGATCGGCCATCTATTTACACTATTTACTCGCCAGCAAAAACAAGCCGAAATGGTTATTCGCGCACTCGCTAATGGCGATAGTACGTTAGGCCTTAGCCAGTATCATCCAATGCGTAAGCAGTTCGATCAAGTCAAAGAGCAAATGCAAACCGCACGCTTTAATGCCGAGCAACAAGCACAGTTTTTACAAGCATTATTAATTCATGTCGACTTGGCTGTATTAGTCTCTGATGACAGCGGCCAAGTTATTGAGTCAAACCCTGCTGTAAATAAGCTTTTAGGCAAAAGCTTTAAGCACTTAACTGAATTAGGCGCGGTGGGTGAGCTACTTTTACAAGCCGACCAAAACGTACGTAGCACCCTACACTGGCAAATAGGTGAACAACACGATACATTGTCAATTCAACTAAGTATCGCCGAAATTCAGGGGAAAGTTCGCCGTGTTGTCAGCATACAATCGATTCATGATCAATTGCAGTTAAAAGAACAGCAAGCCTATAAGCGCTTAACTAAAGTACTAACGCACGAAATAGCAAATTCTATCACGCCACTTTCATCTCTAGCTCATACGTGTACAACCTTATTACCGCAAGAACTGTGTTTTGATGATATTGAAGATAAGCAAGACTTACAACTTGCGCTAAGCACGTTAGCGTCACGTACCGGGCATTTAGGCGAATTTATAGCACGTTTTCGTCAAGTTAGTAGTTTACCCAAACCTAATTTAGCACCATACAATTTAGCTAATATACTTGAACAAATAGTCGCTCTGCACCAGCAGCAAGCACTCAGCCAAGGCACAACTTTTGAGCTTGCGATTCGTAGCCAGCAACTGGTGATGCTTGATAATAGCCAAATAGAGCAAGTGCTGGTTAACTTAGTAAAAAATGCACTTGAAGTACTTGCTATGGATCATCAACAAAACGCACAGCACTCAAACAAAACACCCATAATTCAACTCACCCTCGCGCAAAATAGCGCCCAACAGCTTTACATTGAAATCAGTGATAACGGCCCAGGTATTGCTGAACACGTTATAGATATGATTTTTGTGCCCTTCTTTACCACCAAGCAACAAGGTTCTGGTATTGGCCTAAGCCTATCAAGGCAGATTATGCTCAACCACGGCGGTGATTTAGTTTATGTGCAAAAGCCACAAGGCGCATGCTTTAGGTGTGTGTTTGGATGATAGGCCGTCATTTATGACGGTAATTAGAATTTATACTTTTCGCTAAAACACAACTTACTACCACATTTCTCTCATCTTGCCACAGCTCATCACTATACGTGTACTAATTTTATAGTGTGATTCTTGCCCAATATGGTTATTCCTTCTTTACAAAACCCGAACAAAAGGCAATGCAAATGATAGTGATTTGCAAAACCACATGTTACCATTGTGAACACAAGATGAAATGTTGTAAAAAAGAAGGACTCTATGAAGCGCTCGTTAGTTTCTGCTGCATTAAACATGGCTTTATTGCCAGCAGTAATACTCTCTCATACTACTCATGCCGAACAAGTGACACCTGATAGCGATAAAAAAATCGAAACTATTATGGTAACAGGCCAAAAAATAGCCCGCTCTTTACAAGAAACAACAACCAGTGTAGCGGTCTTAACGCCTGAACAACTTGAGCAACAACAGATAAACAGCTTTGATGATGTAATGATTAATATTGCAAATACGCATAGTGACAATAATCGCAGCTTTAGCATTCGCGGTATTGATGGCTTTAATGTTTCAGGCGGTGGTAATAGCTTTTTAGCCAGTATTTATGTTGATGGTGCGCCCCTACCTGCTGACTTAGTTAGAGCCGGTGCTTTTTCAACTTGGGACGCGCAACAAATTGAAGTTTTACGCGGTCCGCAATCAACACTACAAGGCAGAAATGCATTAGCGGGTGCTGTAATTTTAAATACACAAAACCCAACCTATGACTGGCAAGGCAAATATAAACTTACCGTAGGATCCCATGGCCACCAGGATGTAGGTGTTGCTATTGGAGGTGGTATTGTTGATGAGCAACTTGCATTTCGCTTTAGTGCAGAAGAAACCAGCGATGACGGCACCGTAAAAAATACATTTGATAATTCAGATGCCAGTGCCTCTGATGAACACACATACCGCCTTAAGTTTTTATATGAACCCACAAATTTAGAAGGGTTCTCTGCCCAATTAAGTCTAATGAATGCTGAGCGATCGTACGGTACGACTACACTGGCAATTGCTGAAGGTCAAAACCCTTTTGAAAATCGCGTAACCGTTTTTAATGATCCCCGTAGACGAAAAACCAGCTCTGATCTTGCCTCTTTAACGTTGCAATACGATATTGACGATCACTTATCGATTGCGTCTTATACTACCTATTCAACTGTAGACACTTCCTTTGTCTGGGACTCTGATTATGTGGCTAAAAGGGGTATAGAGCCAACAGTCGATACTGGCAGCACTCGCAGTAATGACTCTAATATTGATACGTTAAGTCAGGAACTTCGCTTAACGTTTGATTATGATAGCTTTAGCGGTGTGTTAGGTGGTTACTATTTTAACGCCGACAGCGAGAGTACTAGCACCGGCTTAAATCATTATCAGTTATCCAGGTTTGGTTTATCTAGCGATGGCTTGCAAGCGCAGTTTAAATTGCCAAAAAATATTGCTGACTTAGTTTACAGCCAATACGATGCATTTAACCCTGCAACAACAGAAATTTATACGCAGCTAAGCAGCGAAGTAACCAGTTATGCACTGTTTGCCGATGGTGTATGGCATTTAAATAATCAATGGGATTTACTTGCCGGTATCCGCTTCGATAAAGAAAAACAAAGCAACGCTAATGACGCTAAGTACACTATTTTAAATCAAGACAAAATGCCTAACCCAGCCAATTACTCAGGCACTCCTCTTGAAGGTATTACCCCCCTTATTACGGGTATAAACAATAAGCTGTTGGCCTTTGCTGCACAAGCATCAAAAACAGCGCCAATGGTAGACGCATCATTTAACACTCTATTACCTAAAATTGGTGCCAGCTATCACATTAATGATAATGCGACAGCGAGTTTCACTTACCAAAAAGGCTACCGTTCTGGTGGCGTAGGTGTAAACCAAGCAACTAGTAAAATTTTTGAGTATGATGCTGAATATACAGACAATTATGAACTTTCATACCGCTCAACTTGGCTTGATAATAAGTTAACGGTAAATGCCAATCTGTTCTACATTGATTGGAAAGATCAACAAGTTGATGTGCAGCTATCTACAAATACCTATGATAGAGAAACAAAAAATGCCGGAAGCTCAAAAGTCCAAGGCTTTGAGCTAGAGCTGAATTATTTAGTAAGCAACAACCTGACGGCATATGCGGCCATTGGCTACTCTGGCACTGAGTTTACTAATTTTAAAATAAGCATCCCGGTTGCTGATGGCTTTAAAGAAACCGATTTATCTGGGCGTCGCTTTATGGCTCCACAAAGAACCCATAATTTAGGTTTAACCTATCAAGCTGATAATGGCTTTTTTACCAACCTAAACCTTAATTATGCAAGCAATGCACCTACTGCTATCAACCCTGAACGTAATGGCGATAAGCCGGGTGACCCTTATTATGATCTACACAATGATGCACGTACTCTAGTGAACTTACAAATCGGCTATGAGTGGGAATCTGTAGGCGTTTACCTCATTGGCAAAAACCTGCTGGATGAAGAATATTTCACTTCAAACGGAGTCAGAAATCCTGATTTAGGAAAACCAAGAGAGTTTGCACTTAATATTCGTGGTGTATTTGATTTATAAGTAAGAATTACCTAAGCCTTGTATACCCAAGCCACCTCAAGATGCAGAATTCAGCGTTTCACAGGGGCTTAATATCAAGGCGTTACATTGCAATAATGGCAATCCCTTTTAAGTAGTAACAACGATGAGAGTGAGTCCCTGTGAAGCGCCCTGCGGGTTGGTTTTAAAGCGATTTATACTACGTTATTGATTTTAACAATAGAACCACTATTACTTGCAATCAATGCCTTGCCTAAATCGCTTTAAATTCCAACTGAAACTCACATCTTGAGGTCGCTTGGGTATAAATGCATGATTAAGCGCTTCACAGGGTCAGAACCTAGGCGCTTTGCAGAGAGTAAGTCTCTGCAAAGCGCCAGGTAGTTGGTTTAAAAAGATGTCAGTTCAGCTGGCGTCTTTTTGTCGTTTAAACAATATAAAAATAATATTTAAAGGAATAGAAATGAGCTACTTTTTTTTGCTACCAGCTTATTGGCTGTGTGGCATTTTGTTATATGGGGCAAGCCCTAGACAAAAATTTATAAACCCCAATCAGCGTGTACCGCCAAAATGGTTAACCTTGTTGTTTACGACCGGTTTATTAATTTTAACTGTATCGCTGATGCTTATTGCTAATACAGGCATTTTTATTGCGCTTCTTTACGTATTCATTTTATTTATGTTTTTTATTCCTGCCCCTGTTTTTTTACTCTCGCACAGACCTAAATGGGCTTGGCCAAGCGTTGGTTTTTTTTGCTGCCTCGCGGCGGTATTTCACTTATTAGGAGCAACTCATGTGGCATAAAACATTTGCCGGAATGTTAAGTGGCTTAATTGTAATGATACTGGTGCCAAGCATCATTAGCTTAATATTCCCTCAACTAGTCGGGCTTATTTTAGCGCTTGGATTGGTATTCGCTTTATCAGCATGGGCTGGCGTGATGACTTGGTGCTATGGTGCAAATACAAATAAACAAGCATGGTTAAGAGCTGCTAAGGCGGCCATTCCAACCATTATTATCTTCATTGGCGTATTTTTAACTGCTACGGGGCCAACAGTATGAATAAAGAGACCTTAAAAAACCTTACACATGCTCATGCGTGGCTTGGGTTAATTATCTCTGGCGTATTAATGATTGTATTTGTGTGCGGCTCAATTTCGTTTTTCCGCCATAATATTACACAGTGGGATAGCCAGTATCATGCTCCTGCGGCCGCTTCGGGTGAAGTGGTGCCTGTATCAACAATTCTAGATAATATCGCAGCTCAAAATTTTGCTATTCCTGCCCATCATAATTTATTAATTGCACTACCATCAGCAGAGCAACCTTATTATTACACCGCGTTCGAAACTGAAACTGCGGATGGTCATCATGTTGACCACCAGCTAAATTTTGATGCTGTTACAGGGCAGCAGCTACCATTTGATCTTGATACCTTTTATTTGAGTGACATGCTCTATAATTTACATATCAGCTTATTACTCCCTTATGGCACTGAAATAGTGGGTGTAATTACCTTGCTCTTTTTTGTGATGGTGATGTCTGGTTTATGTATGGTATTGAAAAAAATGATCAGTCATTTTTATCAATACCGTACAAATCGTAATAAAGATACTTACCTTGATGGGCATACTTTAATTGGTGTTTCATCACTGCCATTTACCTTTGTTTTTGCACTGACTGGGGTTATGTTTAATTTAAGTATTGTGCTACAAGCAGGTTTTGGTTTTGCTGTTTTTAAAGGTGATATACCTGCTTTAATACAAACGGCAGGCTTTTTTCAATTCCCTCAAGTGGAATATTCTGGCAATGCTGTAAACAATAGCCAAGTTGATGTCATCCTCAAAAAAACCCAAACACAGTACCCAAACCAAGCTATTAAAATAATAAACATTTATGGT
Source organism: Pseudoalteromonas neustonica (assembly GCF_001653135.1). Classification (GTDB taxonomy): domain Bacteria; phylum Pseudomonadota; class Gammaproteobacteria; order Enterobacterales; family Alteromonadaceae; genus Pseudoalteromonas; species Pseudoalteromonas neustonica. The sequence continues at coordinate 11,684 of NZ_BDDS01000005.1, read as the reverse complement.
GCAGGAGACGAAAATGGCGAGGTAGAAGTTAGGCTACATGAGCAAAACAGTTTAGTGCCCACAACATACCTTACTTATAAGCTTAAAGATGCCTCGTTTATTGATGAGTATAATTCAAAGCAAGCGCCTACAGCAGCCACTTACACTGTACTAAGTAATCTACATTTTGGCGAGTTTGGTGGGATCACGCTTAAGTTTGTGTACTTTATTTTAGGGTTTAGTTGTTGTTATTTAATTTTATCCGGCAACCTTATTTGGCTAGAAAAGCGAGAAAATAACCGCCAACAAAGTAAACGAGGATTAGCTTTTGTAAAAGCCATGACCTTAGCTCTTTCAACAGGAACATTAATCGCCGTAGCCTGCAGCTTTATTGGCGCACGGCTTACTTCTATTAGCTGGGATCGAACCGAACTACTGCCTACCTTGTTCTTTTGTGCTATTGGAGTCAGTTTATTACATGCAATATTTAATAGTATGCAGCGCCAGCGCGTTCGTTTAGCGATGGTACAACAGTTATTTGTTGCAGCATTACTATTTACAATTTGCCCTATTTACGACCTTATAAATACTATTTTTGGACACACCACGCACAGTTACCAATTATTAGATGTGGTTTTAGTCAATGCGATGTTGTTAGTTGTAGCGGGGTTTTGTTTTACTTTAGCGCAATACAAACGCCGAGGTTTGGTGAAAAATAGTGCATTTGACGATACGCCAAAACCAATTTTGGAATAACTCAACCACATAATAAAATGGCGCACTGTTTAGTACGCCATTACATTGTAGGTCGTCATTTATGGCGACACAGCATAAACAGCCAAATTCACCTTTACGCGCTAAAGCACGTCCTACATTGTAGGTCGTCATTTATGGCGACAATCCAAAGTATAACCCTACAGCAAACACCTTTTCGCGCTAAAGCACGCCCTACATTGTAGGTCGTCATTTATGGCGACAACCTAAAATATAACCCTACAGTAAACACCTTTACGCGCTAGAAAATAAAAGGACGCACTGTGTATGTGCGCCATTTTTAAGTTAAATAATTACTTAAGTGCAATTTCCCATACTGCTATTGAACCTGATATTTCATTACCCACAATCAGCAATGCTTTGCCTGTCGCACTTTGCTCAGCTGGTACAAATGCCATGCCCTCTGGCGCTAAATCGCCAGTGATATCTGCCCCTTCTGTCGTGCCACGGTTATAAAAATAATCAGTGTATTTAACGTCAAATGGGTTGGTGATGTCGTATACCATAATGCCACCCATACGCTCTAATCCAACAAACGCAAATAAACGCTCGCCAACTTTACCAAGCGCTAATGCTTCAGGCTCCGGCCCTTTGGCATCTGAGCGGGTATCGCCTTCATTGGTATCTTCATCGTTATTAAACGCGCTGCCATGAATAGATGCGGTAATGCGCTCAATTTGATCCCCAGAATCAAATACCACTAAGCCATTGCTATCCCAAATAGTGAATGAGCGTGCACCGTAAGTATAAAGCTGCTCATATTGCCCATCATTATCTGCATCGCCTTTCACTGTGGTTACTTTTAAACGGCCAATATCGTCATTGTCGTTATTCAGATAAGAGAAGTTCGCCGCGAGCGTTAAATCTTTTGCGCGTGACTCATCAATGTACGCCAAGCAGCCGTCTTTATCGTCAAAATCAAGACCGCCTTTTGCTGTACAGTCTGCGGCATTGGCTGCATCAAAAAAGTACTCTCGGCCATCACCTTCGTTTGCACTGACAATGAAGTTTGCCCCTTTGTAGCTAAAGCTGGAAATAGTATCTGGCTGATACATACCAAATAAACCTGGGTACTTCTGAAAATTAACTTTGCCGTCTTTATCTGACGCATCCATGGTCAAGTTAGACCAATCTTTAAAACCAAGCCCCATCAACTTTAGGCTGTTGTCTGTTAAATCAACCACAGCCAAGCCGTTATTTTCTTGAATAGACACGTACGCGTAGCGGTTATCTTTGGAGATACTGACATACTCAGGCTCTAAATCCATTGCCACCGTTGTATTAATAACCTTGCCATTAATCGTTCGCCCTGTGGGATTGGCAAATACAAAACCTTGTGCCTCTAGCTCTGTTTGTTTGTCGTTATAGGCTGTAAAATCAAGCATTGTAGCTGCATCTGCAATCGCCCCGTTATTAACACTGATAATGCTAATACTGCCAAGTGGATCTACACTGTAATCGCCTGCAGGCTCACCTTCATTTGCAACCACTACCTTGCTGCCGTCATGGGTGAATGTCACCATATCTGGCAATGCACCAACCATTACATTTTTAATAAAAACAGGGGCATCGCCTGCGATGTTATAAAAGGCAATGTAACCTGCTTCACCAACCGTTTTAGATGCCATTGCCACAGCAAGGATCTGGTTATTCTCATCAATTGCAATACTGTTTGCATCACCGGTGGTGTGATCATTTAAAGTAATGGTGATCGCGCTTGTTAAATTAGTTGCCGTAACAATGCCTTCATTATTTTTTACCATGGCGGCGCTATCAAAGCTTTGTGCTGGCAAAATATTTACAACGGCAACATCACCGGAGCTGTTAATTGCATAAATCCACTTTTTTGAAGCCTGATAAGCAACAATTTCAGCGGCCCCTTCAGGGCTTTGTGCATTTAGTACCGCGCGACCAACTAAGTTAATATCTAAAAGTCGATTCGCGTCTTGACCATTTTCACCATTAGCGCCATCGCCCCCATCAACTCCATTTTGACCATCAACACCGGCAGCTCCTTGCCCTCCCTGCGGACCAGTTAAACCATCGTCGCCATCAAGCGAGCACCCTGTTAAAGCACAAAGTAATGAAATTGCGAGCAATGAACGTTTTAGCATGAAAAAACCCTTTTAATTTTTTGAATAATTAATTGGGGCATAGTGCATCACATGTGTATGACTAATGGGCTACGGTTTTATGGTTTTTTTATGACAACTAATAATACAGGGCAACTCTTAACTCAGCCCTAAATCACTTTCTAAATAAGTAATACCAACATCAACGGGCTAATAATCCCAAATCCAATCAACCGCGCATAAAAGCGAAGTTTTCTGCTGTATTGCCCGCTAGGCTTTATACCAAACAACGGGCAAAGAACATCGAATCCGCTAATCACTTCATAGAAAAACCAACAAATCATAAAAGTAAGACTGATGATAGCAAGAGGCTCAATGATTACTCCCAATTGCATTGGCGTAAACCAAAACGCCAAGGCGATGATCACGCTTTGATGTAAAATATAAAATGGGAAAACGGCGCCATTAAGCTTGCTAAGTATCGGATGGTTGCGATTCAAAAAACGCTGTGCGAGGGCTAACATCAGTACTACACCAAGTAAACGCTGGGTGGTATAAAGCATGTCCATGCTAGTGATTTGCCATTGGCTAGATGCAGGGTTTTGCCAAATAATATGATAGCCCGCAACAACTAATAGATAACCGACAATAAATAGCCCTAGCAACACCCGCCAACAGCGCAGTAATTGGTTATAAAATACTGGCTGCCACGCAAGCAAATAACCATAAAGTAAAAACAACGCGCCCATGGGATAACGAAACGTATCACTCGGCCAGCTCAATTTTAGCGCGCAAAGCGGCAACAGTAATACAATGAAAATAATAAGCAGTGACTGCTCACACAAGTACGTAATTAAAGCCTGAACTTTAGAAAGATGTAGTAAAGGTAAAATCAGCACAAGCAACAAGGTAAATTGCCATAATGAGCGTAAATACCAAAGGTGATTTACATCAACATGGGGCCAAATACCGGCACTATAATTTTTAAAAACCGGGTGTGATAAATCAAAAAATGCCTGATAAAACTGCCAATAATTCAGCGTTAAACCACTTTCTTGTGACATTTGCGCATACAGCTGTACCGGAACTACAAACCAGCTCCCAACAAGCAAGGGCAATAATATGAGTATACTGCGACTAACTAAAAAATCCCAAAAAGACAAACGCGCCGCAATGAAGCGCAGTGCAGCGCCAGAGATAAACCAAATCAGTCCCATTCGCCAGGGCGATAGTAATAGCATGGCATTTTCAACACCGCTGCTTAGATATTGGCTTTTGAAATGAAAACCCCAGCTTTGGCTGTACAGCATACCTGTGTGATAAAAAATAAGTAAACCAAATGCCAACACTCTTAGCCAATCGAGCTCATAGCGCCGCGGTAAACTTTCACAAGAGTGATTAAACACATTTCGCCAAGGTGAAAAAACACTCCCTAGCCCATTTTTTAGTTGTTTGACCATGACTTACATCCATACCTTAATATGTGTATTAATGTAGCGAAGATAATCTTAATTCCAAGTATAAAAGGCTGATAAAACAATACGTAGGGATAAGCGGTGGCTCACAGGGACAGTAGCCGATGAAAAGTATTGCCTATTATTACCTGCTTGCTATGCTCAAGCTTATTGGAATAATTTTTGCGATAACTCTGTAAAGTATGCACACATTAAATAGCGCTCAACTACACCACTTTCAACACTACCAAAAATGGTATGCCGCTATTTTTCTAGCATTGTATGTGTTTATTAACAACAGTATTAACGCCACCTCTCAAATTATGGAAGCGCAGCGCGATGGCGCATTACCATTTCTGTTGTGGGAGCCTTTTGTGTGGGAATACACGAGCGCTGTTAGTACCTTATTACTCATACCAGCTCTTTTATACTTGCTAAAACACCATCCTTTTAATTGGCAAGCAGTGAACCGCTCAATCGCTTTATATTTTGCAGCATCTGTACTTTATTGTGTGCTGCACGTTGGGGTGATGATTGGATTGCGCAAGCTTATCTATTGGCTACAAGCGCGCGCTTATGACTTTGGCCTGAATTGGTTTGAGCTGTTATATGAATACCGCAAAGATCTGTGGGCGTTTTTGTTTTTTATCGTCGTTATTAAAGTATTTAGTTATGTTTTCGCTCAAATCATAGGGGAAGCGACCACTTTGGCAAATAATGAAGAAGAGCTTATCCCCACCCAATTCGATCGTTTTTTAGTAAAAAAGCTCGGTAAAGAGTTTATCGTTAAAGTGAACAACATAGACTGGTTAGAATCATCTGGGAATTATGTAAACCTGCACTGCGCAGAACGTATTTACCCACTTCGTGCTACATTAACTCAGCTTAGCAGTAATTTAGAATCTCAAGGATTTTGCCGTATTCATCGCTCTCATGCAATTCGCTTAGATGCAGTTGAATCGATCACACCATTATCTAGCGGCGATAGTGAAATAAAACTAACCACGGGTAAGGTACTTAATTTATCCCGACGTTATAAAGATCAATTTAAAACTCACTTAAATATTAATTAACCCCAACTTTGGTTAAGATGCTAATTAACATAGTAATATTAGGGCGTGTTGACCTTTCGTGATTGATTTTGCAGCAGACTGTTTGGTATTTAGGCAAGGCAGCGCCTATGGTGTGTGGTTGTTCCCCATAAATAGGCGATAACGCAGTATAAATGCCAAACATGCGCTGCCCAAAGGGTTCTTCCTAGGGGTGATTAACTCATTGTTGCTCGGTTTTTACTTAGCCCACTAGGTTACAAACCTCGCGCCGCGATTAAATCGCCCCTAGATTGAACAAACTTCAATCCACAAAGGTCAACACGCCCTAGTGTTGTTAGTACTCTCCAGCTAGCGTTCGTTTTTAGCTAGGCTGACCTCATCGACACTTTAGGAGTGATTTCATACGTGTTTTCTAATCGATATATCGGCATTTTTCCGCTCATTTTTGTTTTATCTGGCTGTGAAACCACATCTGAAAAGCCAACCCCTCAAACAGTTATTACAGCACAGCCAAGCTCCGTTATTAGTCAGCAAAGTGAAGCGATTGAGCAGGTAGCGCCTTTAGCCCCTCAAACGCTAGATGATGTTTGGCAACGTATTCGCGTACAGTTAAGCTTTGCTGATTCAAGCCACCCAGATGTACAGCAACGCATAGCGTGGTATTTATCTCACCCAAACTATATGGATGAAATTAGCCGCCGAGCCGAACCTTACCTTTACTATATTGTAAACGAAGTCGAAAAACGCGGGTTACCCATTGAATTGGCATTAATGCCGCTGATTGAAAGTGACTTTGATGCAAGTGCCTATTCACATAAACATGCTTCAGGGTTATGGCAACTGACTCCCGCAATTGCCAAGCACTTTAAAGTGCACATATCTCCTTGGTACGATGGGCGTCAGGATGTCATAGATAGTACCCGCGCAGCGCTCGATTTTATGGAGTATTTATATCTACGTTTTGACGGTGATTGGTATCATACTGTTGCGGCCTATAATCTAGGCGAAGGACGTGTATTGAGGGCAATTCGTAACAATAAAAAACAGGGTAAACCGACCGATTTTTTTAGTTTAAAGTTACCAAAACAAACAAGTCAGTACGTACCTAAATTACTTGCTGCGGCGCAATTATTAAAAAGCCAGAAAATGGCATTTCCAGTAATTCCAAATAAAAATGCTATTGCTGTGGTGCCTGTATCGGGATCGGTTATTTTAGATAACAAAGATAAATGGCAACAACTAGAATCATTAAATAATGGCGTGATCCGCTTTCCTGCTATTATTGATGCACCGCACATCGTTGTCCCTATAGATAAACAAGCCGCATTTAAAAGCATGCTCGCAAGTCAAAAAAGTAACGATTTCAGTCAATGGCAGCATTATACAATTCAATCTGGTGACAGTCTCAGTGTGATAGCTAAACGCTATGCGATCAGTGTGAATCAATTAAAAGCATTTAATAACCTAACGAGTAACCGCATTCGCGCGGGGAGTAAATTGATCCTCCCTATACTTGCCGATCAAGAAATTGAGCATAAAGTAAAATCGGGAGAAAGCTTATGGAAAATCGCGAAGCATTACAAAGTCAGTATAAATAAACTAAAACAATGGAATAATCTCTCAAGCGACCATTTAAAAATAGGCGAAAAGCTAACTGTATTTTTGTCTAATAGTTAATAAACCTGAACTCTGAATAATCATAAAAGGGCCGATAAAATTATCAGCCCTTTTATTATTTGAGCGAAGGTTACTTAAGTAACCTCGTTATCAGCTTGCGGCTTTGTGCTATACCAGTTTACGGTTCGAGTGAGCATCATAATCAAACTGAGTACTGCAAACACCAATACACTGCCCATCAATAATGCATAATCTTCCGCACTTAATAAGCCAAATAATAAACCATATAAAAACACAACACCGAGGAAGAAAAACCCACCATGTTTACTATTTTTAAGCATGCCCGCAACATAGATACTGAGTAAAAATGCGGATGAAAGAGCTGATAAAAGATACGCCAGATTAAACCCTAAATGCTCACTTAAAGAAATCAACAGTAAATAAAAAACAGCTAGAGCAAGTCCGACAAAACCATATTGTACAGGGTGTATTGGCTCACCACGCAATACCTCAAGTAAAAAGAAACTAGCAAACACCAGTAAGATCACGAGTAAAGCATAATTACTTGCGCGATAACTTTTAAGATAATGATTTACGCCATCAACTAAATTAACCCCCATGCTGCGCTGCTTAAATTGCGCACATTCATTTTGAAATAAACAATGGTTAAATAACTCCTGCAGGTTCGTGGCAAAATAATTTGTTTGCCAACTTGCTGAGAAGCTTTGCTGTGAAATATTCGATTCAATTGGGAGGTAGTCGCCGACAAAACTTGGATGAGGCCAATCAGCTTGCATCGTTAATGAGGTTTCTTTGCCAACAGGCGCTAAAGCAAGTTTGCGCATACCTTGCAAATTTAAGTCAATTTGGTACGGTAAAATAGGCGCTTCCATGATGCTTGCATAATCAAGTTCAATACGAACCCCTTCTGGTAATTGTGCGATTTGCGTACCCGGTAACAATTTGTAGGTGTGATCATTCATACTTATTTGAGAGCCTTGCCCAATCCCTCGGATATCAGCAATGGCCATAACAAGATTAAGCCGCTTTATTTTTTTGCCTGCTAATGGTTTTAATGACGTTGTATCAAACACACCATCAAACCTATTTTTTGAACGATATAGAAGAGCTTTATAAATGCCCCGGTATTTTTCGAATGTTGATAATGTGCTGTCTATATTCAGTGATTCAGGCAATAGCAAAACACTTACGGCATGATCTATCGTTTTACCATCTCGAGTGCTGGTTTCAATATATTCAGCATGAATAAAAGGACCAATAATTTGTTGCTCAGCACTACTACTTTTTGCAATATCTGCTTGAACTTGATCTTGCAGATCAGCTCGCTCATCTATTAAATTTTGGATCATAAAAATTGGGATAAGTAGCAGGACAATTAAACCTATGATTATCAACAATTTTGTTTCTATTTTTTGTTTCATCTATATTCGCTCCATGTATTATTTAAATATACCCAAGCCACCTCAAGATGCGAGTTTCAGTTGGAATTTAAAGCGATTTAGGCAAGGCATTGATTGCAAGTAATAGTGGTTCTATTGTTAAAATCAATAACGTAGTATAAATCGCTTTAAAACCAACCCGCAGGGCGCTTCACAGGGACTTACTCTCATCGTTGTTCCTTCTTAAAAGGGATTGCCATTGTTTCAAAGTAACGCCTTGATATTAAGCCCCTGTGAAACGCTGAATTCTGCATCTTGAGGTGGCTTGGGTATACATGGTAACGAAGCTATGTGGAGTTATGGTGGGTCTTAAGTGGAGCTTTTATGGAGTTGGTACTGTGATCTCAACCAACACCCCTTGTTCAATATTACTTATAGTGAGTTCCCCTTTATGTAATTTAATGACTTGCTCTACAAAATTTAAACCTAAGCCTGTGCTTTTATTACCGTTAGCACGAGGCAGTGAGTAAAAGCGCTCTGTAATGCGCAACAGCGCATAATCAGGAATACAAGAGCCCGTATTACTAATTTTAATACTCACCATGCGCTGACGTAATTCTACGAAGATATTGATTTGACCGCTTTCGAATAAAAAGTCGAACGCATTATCAACAATGTTATAAAAAGCCTGCTGTATTAAAAAGCGGTCTCCCATTAACTGCATACTAGAGTCACATTGAATTGTTATTAGGGCATTTTTATTAGTGGCTTTAGCTATAAAAGAACCCTTTATTGCCTCAAGTAATGGGGCTATAAAAATAACTTCTCGCTTTTCAAGTTCAGGAAGTTGCTCTAGTTTCGTTAATGCTAATAACTTATCTATCAACTTTTGCATTCGTGCTGTTTCTGATTCAATATTACTAGCAAATAACTGCTGTTTATCATTACTTAGCGGGGTTTGTAGGATCTCACTCGCGCCTTTAATCGCTGATAATGGACTTTTCAATTCATGTGTTAGAGTTTGCACATAGTTTTCTACATAGCTTTTACCATCTAGTTGACGGCGCATTTTCTCAAGTGCATCACTGAGTAACCCATATTCATAAAATACTCTAAAAGTCGGTTTATTGGCCTTTTCACCCCGGCCTATTTTGTCGGCATAATTAGCTAGCTTATACAAAGCGCTATTGATCCGCCAAGCGATCAAAGCCCCTACTATTAATGCCAATATACTCATCACCGCTAGCCAACTTAATACACGGTACTTAGACATATTAATAAATGGTTGCACCGATCGGTTTGCTTTAGCTACCGTGACAGCGCCAATGATTTTTTCATTATGGATAATCGGCGCAGCTACATGCATCACAGTAGAAAGGGGATCACTTGAATCCAAGGCTGTAGAGCGTGCACCATATTCTCCTCGTAATGTCAGATACACATCATTCCAGCGCGAAAAATCTTTACCTATATCTTGCTGCCAAGAATCAAGGACAACAACTCCATCAGCATTAGTAATATAAATACGGTGATTAATTGCAGGCTTGCTAATCCCCCAAATGGCCGCATTAGGCTCTCGCATACCGTATGAATTAATCTGTTTAGCGAACTTACCTTCTACCAATGTACCCTGAACAAGATCTTCTCGGGCCATGACAGCGAGTAAATTAGCCATATCAACGAGAGTTTCTTCACTTACTTGACGCACCGTTGGTTTTATTTCGCGCATTACAGTAGAGCTAACCAAGTAAGTTGTTAATATAACGAGTACAAAATAGAGTAAAAATAATCTAAACCCCAGAGGGATTTTAGGCCAGCGCTTAAATCGAGATAACCCTTGAGTAATCTGTTTAAACGGGCTCATAAAAGTACCCAAAGCCACGCTTTGTATGAATCAATTCATCTGTACCTGCTGTGCGTAACTTGTTTCTAATCGCTTTAATATGACTATCAATATTACGAGCATACATACTCTCTTGGCATAGTTCAGCTGATGATAATAATTGCTCGCGAGAAAATACCTGCCGTGGTTGTGAGACTAGTTTATCGAGTACCTTAAACTCCAAAGCAGTTAGACCAAGCGATTGCTTTGCATAATAATAATCGTAGTTTTCACTATAAAGCACAGGTTTACTTTGAAAGGAATCTAACAGTGGCGCCGAAACACGATGTGGTTTTAAACGAAGTTTCACGCGAGCTAGCATTTCTCTAGGGCTAAACGGCTTAGTAACGTAGTCATCACCACCTATCTCTAAACCAACTACACGATCTATTTCATCATTGCGGGCTGTTAAAAAAATAATAGGTAATGATGAAAACTCTCGGATCTGCTTACATAACTCAAAACCGTTAGCATCGGGTAAACCAATATCCAAAATGAGTAAATCAGTACTAATTGCTTTTAAATGTTCAAGCCCCGCGCCAGCAGTTGAAAACCAGGCGACTTTAAATCCATCCATTTCGAGTGTATGAATTAACGTATCAGCAATCGCTTTCTCATCCTCAATAATTACAACCTGTATACAAGACATATCGACCACTTCCCTTAACAACCTCATTAGCAGGCATAATAGTTACAGTTAGTTATAGCCCAGTCAATAAAGATAATAATTTGCACAAGTTGCTGTTCACTTATGGAGTTTGTATTTACTGTTCAAGAGACCAAGCTATCCTGAAAAAATATAGTCCCTTGCTGTCAACCTATTGTAGATCGTGATTTATCGTGACATGAAAATGCGTTGCGAAGAGAGTATATGGGGCTCTGGGGAATACTGTATATGCCTTCAAGCTAAAGCCTGACCTACAATAAAATACCTGCAAGTTGATTGTAAAACCGTCGGTCGTGATTTATCGCGACAACCGATATATGAGGGTATATCGCTTTCAGATGAACGCCTGAGCGACATTGACCACCTTGCACCTTGCTCACTTTTTCACTTTCCTGCAGACGTAAAAAAGCCCGACTCTATGAGTCGGGCTTTCTTTATTTGGAGCCTGGCGATGACCTACTTTCACATAACAAATGCTACACTATCATCGGCGCTGTTTCGTTTCACTACTGAGTTCGGCATGGGATCAGGTGGGTCCAAAACGCTATTGTCACCAAGCAAATTTGGTGTCAGTTCGTATCTCTACGCACTAACTAAAATTTGAAAATGCTGATAATTGTCTTCTTACAACTTTAAGCTTATCGCTTACAGCTGTTAGTAAATCTACTTTAGTTGTCGCGATAAATCACGACCTACAATCTTAACTTCTGCGCTTAAACAGTCACATAAAACGCGTTTGGCGTTGTATGGTTAAGCCTCACGGGTAATTAGTACAAGTTAGCTTAAC
>NZ_BDDS01000004.1 GCF_001653135.1 Pseudoalteromonas neustonica | reverse complement strand
AGCAATTACCTATGCGATAAACCAGTTTGAGAAATTCAGGCGTTACCTCGATGATGGCAGGCTCAGTATTGATAATAACCGAGCAGAGCGAGCCATAAAACCGTTCGTAATAGGGCGGAAAAACTGGTTGTTCTCAAATACCTGCAATGGCGCGCATGCCAGCGCCATACTCTATAGCCTTGTTGAAACCGCAAAGGCAAATGATCTTGTAGTGCATGACTACATATCAACGTGCTTACAGCACCTTGCTGAGCAGCCCGGTGACCTTGAACCGCTATTACCTTGGAATATTAAGCAAGGCTAGGTGTCGTTAGCTATAAGCTTACAAAGCACACTAATTTAGTCTTGTATGTTTATGATAAAAAGCCAATAGACTTAATGTTAAAGCCATTATTCCAAGCTGGCATAAGCTGCGTAAAGCAGAGCGTACTTTTTTAATCAAATGGTTGCGCAATACCGAGAACGTTTAAGGCGTATTGGTAGCCTGAGCCGGTATGGCATACGTTGATTTAATTCTAATGATGCTCGCATTTTGAGGTCACTTGGCTATATTCGCTTTGATTACAAATTATATGTTGTAACTATGGCTTAATGATGTAAAGTTTTAGCTGTATTTGTTAAATTATGTTTGTTTGTAATGATGTGTAATATTAAGCATGCAATAGAGTTGTTAATATATCCATTGCAAATGAATAGATTGCCATTTCATTAATTTTAAAATATTTGTATTTAGCAGCAGTCTATTAATAATGATAATTTTATTAAAGATACGCTAATTGAAAAGGAATAAAAAGGACCCCCCATGCTTACTAATAAAAAAACGTTACTTGCTTTGTCTGTCGCTTCTGTTTTTGTTTTATCTGGTTGTAATGATAATGACAAAGATGTTGTTCCACCGGTTGTAGTGCCTCCTGTTGTTGTCGCGCCTGACGCGCCTACGGAGCTATCTGTTGTTGTTAATGCGAATGTTGTTGATTCAGTGACAAATGACGCAATTGCTGCCAAAGTTACTTTTTTTGAAAATGGTGTCGCTTCTGAAAATATAGTTGATGTTGATGGTAATGAACTAACATCTGTTGACTTGGCTGATGGTAGCTTAGCGTTTACAGTTAAAGATGATGCTAATATCAGTGAAGTTACAGTCAATGTTTCTGCTGATGATTACATTGGTAAAAGCTTTATTGTTGATTTAACGACTGCAGAAGGCGTGATGAGCGTAAATGCATTACTTGCCCTTGTTTCTGAGTCGGCTGATGGTATCTCTAATAAATCGGTAGTGTCTACTGTTGAAGCTGGTGGTACAACGTCAGCGGTAATTTCTGCTGCAACGGATCCTGGTAAATCAAGTGCATCAGCAAGCGTTCCTGCTGGCGTAATTTTATATGATGCGAGTGAACAACCAGTTTCAGGCGAAATCACGTTAAAAGTTAATGGCGCTGATTCATCTACTGGTGCAGCTTCATCAATCGTTCCTGCTGGTTTAAACGATGCAGATGCAACGTCAATTGTAAAATCAGTGGGTGTTGCAAATGTAACGATGGCTGATGGCACAGGCAAAAAAGTTAAAAAATTCTCAGACCCAATTACAGTATCAATGACTATTCCGGCGACGACCATGCTCAATGGTGAAGCTATTCAGCCGGGTGATATGCTAGGTCTTAAATCACACAATGAAGATACAGGTGTGTGGGCAAGTGAAACTAACAAAGTAGAAGTGGGTGCTTTAAACGCACAGACAAATACTTACACTGGTACTTTTAAAACAACGCATTTAACCTTTTTCGCCTCAACTGTAAGTGCTCCTATTTGTACTGACGGTATTGCAGTAAACTTAAGTGGTGATGCAGTGCCTGCATCAGGTTTGTATGTATCTATGAGCTCATCAGATGCAAGTGCCACAAGCTATTTAAGAGCCAATGCGGCGAGTAATGTTATTGTTTCACCATTAAATACAAAGCGCTTTGGCATTTCAGCAAATGCTAAAGCAACTGTAAAAGTATTTGATGTTAACGGAACACCTTGGTTTACTTCAGATGGCGAAGTTAATGTGTGTGGTGCCGCTGCAGTGGTACTGGCAAACCCAGCTACGTTAGTAAATGAAGACTTTGCAGTGACGGCTGCGTGCGCGAATGACACAACTAAAACGGTTGATATGAGTAATGCTGTTGTTAGTTATAGCTTAGCTGGTAAGGCTAAAACACTGGCTTCTGGTACTGCGGGCACATTCACACTTGCAGATTTAGTTGATGGCAGCACATACAATGTATTTGTTAATGCGCGTACTCCACTAGTTGGCGATACGACTAAAGCAACTACAACGATTACAGCCGATGGTACAGCTGAGTCTTTAGCACTTGAAGTGGTTTGTCAAACTACAACGGGTACTACTGGTTCAGGCAGCTAATACATTAATATAACTTTTAAAAGCCGCATTAATTGCGGCTTTTTAATGTCTGTCGTATATTAAAAATACGGGGCTAGTTAAAACGTACTTGTTTTATTTCTGATCTGTAATTTAGCTTAGTTATTATGCTTGTGTATTTTTTTGTTCTATTTCAATTATTTGTTTGTCTATTTGATCTGCTTCAAAAGTGAGTTGAGAATATGTGCGTATATCACCTTTGCGTTGAGCTTCCATCGCTTCTTTTAACTTAATCGAAAGAAGTTTATTTAATTTTTTGGTTGGATCTTTCTTAAATAGTGAAAACATAAATTGCTCTGTTAGTCTTTTATGTACATATATACGCTTTAACATGCATATTGGTTTACATTATGCTCAAATAACAGAGTGCTTAAATACGTAGTATGTGTTTTAGTTTATCAGCACCTGCGCGGCTAGTACTGAGCTCTGATTTTTCTTCATCATTAATAATCACCATGAGCTTGCCATTAAACCAACGTTGAATTTCTTTAATATGATCGATATTAACGAGGTAACTGCGATGAATACGAATAAAGCTTTGTGATGATAGAGCTTGTTCTAACTGATCTAAGGTATCAGTTAAGTGATAAAATACCTCCCCATTCCAAGCTAAACTGTTTCCTTGTTCTGATTTTATAAATTTAATGTCTGCTGGTGATAAAAGAAATATTCTTTCGCCATTTTTACTGATCAATTTGTTGAGCTTATTTTCATTATGTGAAAATTGAGGCTGTACAGTTTGTTTATTTACATGCGCTACGGCGTGTTGTTGGTTCAGCTGGGCTTGTACTTTGGCGAGTGCTTTTTTCAATCGGGCAATAGGGAATGGCTTTAACAAATAATCTATTGAGGCATGTTCAAAAGCTGCAATTGCAAATTGATCGTACGCAGTCGTATAAATAATCATGGGTTGGTAGTTAAGTAAATCAACTAACTCTAAGTCATTGATTTCAGGCATTTGAATATCCAGTAATACAACGTCTGGGGTGAGTGAGTTGATCAGCGAAATAGCTTCTTTACCATTTGTAGCAACTCCAATCACGTCTATATTGTCCATTAAACTTAATTGATGGCTTAGCTTTTCACGTGCAGGGAGTTCATCATCTGCAAACACTAAGCGAATTTTTTCACTGTTTGCAGCGGGTGTGTGTTCGCTCATAATGTTATATCCAATGTGATTACTGCACCATTATTATTACTTAGCATGACTTTACTATTACTTAATTGTTGAATACGTTGCTGCATGTTTTTCATTCCAACACCTTTGCCATAACCTTGTTGTAATACGTGTTGGTTAAAGCCTTTGCCATTATCGCTAATAATAATTTTTATGCCGTTATCAGTTGTAGATATAGCAATGTTTAGGATTAGTTTGGTTTGTTGGGCATTATGCTTAACGGCATTTTCAATAATGGGCTGAATAAGGAGTGGGGGTATTTTTATATTTTTAAGCGGCGTGGGGATGTTGTAGTTTATCTGGAGTTTTTCACCAAACCGTGCTTTTTCAATATTTAAATATTTCTCAATAATAGCAAGTTCTTGTTGCAGTGGGATAAGTTGTTGCTCTGCGGTATCTAATGAGTAGCGCAAAATATCAGCTAGCTCGTGCAGTACTTCATCGGCTAAATCTGGGTTGGTATGAATATAAGCCGAAATAGTATTGAGACTGTTAAACATAAAGTGTGGATTTAGCTGATAGCGTAAGGTGGCTAATTGAGCTTGTTTGCGAGCGTGCTTTTCAGTTACCACCTTTTTTTTACTCTCTATATAAATCGTTGCAAGGTAAATGCCTGATCCCCAAAACAAGCCATTAAATATTACAAAAATTCCTAATGGTTGGTATTGGTCAAACAGGGTGGTTAACGTCAAGTCTGTGATGGTGTTACCTAGCGCCATAAATGAGGTTACAATTAACCATTCAAGTGCGAGCTTATTTATGTTTTTTGATCTTAAATAAAAAATTAAAATAGCCGCTGCCCAAACAGGTAACCAATAAAAGGTTACAAACCATACGAGTGCTGCAAGAGCAGTGTCGCCTGAAATAGGTGAGGAAGTTGCAATAGCAATACCTAATGCATAGGCGATATCAATGGCAAGTAATATAAAAAAGCTATATTTAAAAAAAGGCTGTTTAAACATTTTGGTCATTTTGTTTTTAAAGTTATATGGCAGTTTATACAAAACCAAAACAAAGGCTAATTTTGGTTTTAATAGTGTAAACTAGAGTTTAGGTTAAATGACTTTTAAAAGTACACGAGTTCTTTTATTTCAAGTGTGTTTTTTAAGATGTCGTCACTGGCACCGGGCATTTTTCGCCACATTAAGTTAAAACCAGAGAGTTTAGTTGCTGACCATTTCACTTGATTACCAAAGCCAAATTGCTTGAAGTCACTAAATGGGATCTCAAGGGTCTTCCAGTCATTGCTAGGCATTAAAAGCGCAGAAAAGTTATCCCAGTCTTTTACTTCACTATGATAAATAGACAGTGCAAATGGGGTGCTCGACCCTTTATAAGTCAAGCGGATACCTTTGAATGTAGATGCATCAACTAGTTGCGGGTATTTTATTTCAGCGCCCGCCCATGCACCAAAGTTAGTTGCCTTAGCAACTGCTGTGTTAATTGTTAAGCTTTGTTTTTCTGACTTTAGTTCAACGGATGATTGTCCGCCCATTACTTTGTCGCTTAATGCTTGCCATGGTGACTCTCCAATAAAGTCGTCTATCATTATGTGTGCTTTACGGCTTGTAATTGTTGGGTTACAGGCTGGGCCTTGTGGCTCTATGGTTTTATTTTCAGCTATTAATTTTGAACGATCGATTCTTTGTCCTGATTTAAATACCTCTGCAACGTTATGAAGCGATTTAAGATCTACGAGTGGGTTTTGTGCGAGCAATATAAAACTGGCTTCATATCCTGGTGCTAATTTACCAATATGGGCGCCTTGGTTTATTGCTTGAGCACCATTGAGCGTCGCCGCATTAATTATTTGGTCATTTGATAGCCCTGCTTTTTTGAGCGCATCTAGCTCATTGTGAAGCCCTGTGCCGTGTAATGTGTACGGATTACCCGCGTCTGATCCTGTGCCAATAACAACGCCTGCTTGATGGAGCTTTTTAATATTGGCGTAGGCCGTATTTCGAGCTTGCCATGCATTGTCTGTCCACTTAGACGGGGCTGGTACTTTTTCAAATAAACATTTTTGTAATTTAGCGGGCACTGTTCTTAGTAATTGGCTTTGTGAACTTACTCCATGGTTATGTTTTTCGTCACTGTGATTATGATACACAGCCAGTGTTGGTATATAAGTTACTCTGTGGTGCTTCATTAAGGTAATAAATTCTTCATCAATGGCTTCATTATTAATCCCATGAGCAAGTGCCGTAGCGCCTGCTTTGATAGCGCGTTTACCATCAAGTAACGTTGATACATGCACAAAATAAGGTAAATTAGCGGCTTTTGAACGTTTGCCAAGTTCAGTGAGTTGACTGTCAGTTAACGATTTTCCCATACCACCGAATGTTTCAATAACGGCTTTAGTAATATGTGGGTTAGTGGCTATATGCTTGTTCCATAATGTATCAATATCTTCATCTTTTGTAATTTCGTACACACTGCCACCAAATTGGGTGCCATGCCCGCCAGGATTGGTGAATAACGTACCAGCATAAAATAAGTTAGGCGTTACGTGTGTCGCTTTTAATTGTGCAGCTTCATCAAGGGTTTGCTTAAATGAAAACAAATCGACTATGTTTGTGACGCCTAAATAAAGATTTGAATTAAAATGCGACTTAACAGGCAAGTATTGAAACTCAGAGAAGTTGCTGCCTGACGAGCCCAAATGAACATGTAAATCAATTAGTCCTGGCAGTGCAAATTGGTTGTTAGCGTTTATAGTGGCATCTGCTTTTTGCTTAGTATCAGTTGCTTTAGTGATAGTAACTATTTTTCCGTTTTCTATATAAAGCGTGCTTGGGGGTGAAAAATTAGCAGTACTATTTTGATATAGACGAATATTATCTACACGTAAATCAATTGCGTGTGCATTAAACTGGCTCAATAAACTCAAGGTGATTGCTGTTTTAGTGATTACTTTCATTATTATATTCCTTATTAAACTGTGTACGGTGTAACGTGCTGTTGATAGGGAATGTAGGAGATTTTATTCGTGTGTTCAGCACCATTCGCGTGAACCGACATGATTTAAGGTTGAATCGACATAAACGAATAAATAACCCAAGGACTGGATAAAGAAACTATCAGTCGTTACTTTTTGAATGGCATGACTATTAATGAGACTAAACGTGAGTGTGAGTTTGATGTACTAAATTCTTTTAAGCCAATGTTAAGAGTATCATCACTTAGTTTTGCATAGGGCGTATAACTGCCAAATAGGCGATCCCACCACGTTACACTAAAACCAAAGTTACTGTTGGTTTCAGTCACAGTTTGGCTGTGGTGAATACGATGTAATTGCTGGGTAATAAGTACATACCGCAGTACACGTTCCACTTTATTTGGCAGGCTAATATTCGCGTGGTTAAATAATGCTAAGCCATTGAGGGCAATTTCAAATATTAATACCGCTAATGCTGGCACGCCTAATAGGACTACAATAATCAGTTTGATTATAATACTTAAAATAATCTCAAGCGGGTGAAAGCGCAGGCCTGTACTAGTATCAACATGAGGGTCTGCGTGGTGAACGCGGTGCAAGCGCCACAGCAGCGGCACTTTATGAAATAACCGATGTTGCCAATAAATAACGATATCGAGGAGCAGTAAACTCAAAACTACCGCCAGCCACAAAGGCAACATAAATTGATTAAATACACCAATAGTCTGTTGTTGACAATAAAGCGCGACGCTGGTTAAACCTATAGGAATGGTTAGTCGAGCTAGTACTGAAGCCAGTACGACTAGCGAAAAATTTGCAAACCAACGTTTACGTGCCGCCACAGGTGATGTGCGCGCAGGGCTAATTGCTTCTACTATCATCATAACTGTCAAAATAGTAAGGAAAGCGCCTAATCGCCACAGTGCTTCATTCGTCATTATTTATTTGCCTTAAAGTATGATAACCACCATGAATACGCGTAAAAATAGTGATACTGCCAAGTACTGCAAAACTATATGCAAGCAAGCTAAAGTGCTGCGGCCAAATACAAAACGCGACGAAAAATGCGATGGTTTCAGTGCCTTCAGTTAAGCCGTTTAAATAGTAAAAGCTTTTATATTTAAACTGAGGTTTAGCTAAGCTAAATTTTTCAGCGGCAATGGCAAAGGCTAAAAAGCTTGATCCTGTGCCAATAAAAACCAGCAATAATGCGGCTGCGGCAACAGCATTTTGTGCGGGATCGGCTAAAGCAAAACCTAGTACAATCGCGCCGTAGAATAAAAAGTCGAGGCAAATATCTAAAAACCCACCCGCTGATGAACTTTGCTGTTGATGACGCGCAAGTGCACCATCTAAACCATCAAACACGCGATTTAAAATGATCACCACTAAAGCGCCATAATAAAATTCAAACGCGAGTAATGGTAAGGCAAGCATACCAATAATAAAGCCAATAACAGTGAGCTTATCGGCATTGAGGCCACACTTATCCAGTATTATAACCACAGGTTTTAAAAGTGGTTTTATAACAGGTGTAATAAATTTATCTAACATGTTGTTTCCTGAATATGTGCGCTGAGAGTAATTACTTTCCCCCCAGCAGCATGTGCATCGCTGTCATCATGGGTGACCATTACTGCGGGAAGTTGGCGTTGACGAATTTGCTCAAATACCAGCTCGCGGGTATCTTTTCGCAGTGTTGCATCAAGTTTACTAAACGGTTCATCAAGTAAAATTGCTTTTGGCTCGCTCAGTAATACACGTAAAAGCGCAACCCTTGCTTGTTGCCCGCCTGATAAACTATGTGGGTGGCGTGCTGCCATGCCCTCTAATCCTAGTTGTGTTAGCGAGTCGTTGATTTTTTCTATACGCTGCTTTTTATTCCCTTTAGGCATCGCAAAGGCAATGTTATCAGCTACATTTAAGTGCGGAAATAATAAAGGATCTTGATACAGTAACCCCACATGACGTTGATGGCTGGCTAACTGAGTAATGTTTTGTTCGTTTAAAAGCAAGGTCCCCTGTGCGCTAAAACCATGTGGCAGCATGCCAGTTAACCAATTTAGTAACGTTGATTTACCACTGCCTGATGGACCCATAATACTGAGAACTTCACCGCCTTTAATGCGTTCATTTAAGGAGATAAGTTGCGTTTTTTCTCGCCAAATAGTGAGGTTTTTTATATTAAGTGACGAATGCATATTAGGCCTTAGATTGTTGTTTTAAGGTTGGGTGTTGAAGTTTATGCGGGGATGCAGTTTGTTTTGCAAAAACGAGCTTAGGGATAAACCAAGCTAGAAAAAACGCAATAGCAGGTAATAACATTTGCATTAATGCGTAAACGGCACTCACTCGACGACTTGCACCACCTGCAAGGGCGACGGCTTCGGTGGTAATGGTGTTAATACGCCCGCCGCCGCTGAGTAACGTGGGTAAATATTGACTAAAACTAACCGCTAAGCCAAGTGCGAATGCAATCAGGATAGGCGCTAATAATTGTGGTAGTTTTACCCGTAAAAACACCTTGCTGGGTGTGGCTCCTAGGCTTGCCGCAAGGTGAGAAAAACGAGGGTCTAAACGTCGGTAACTACTTGCTAATGATAAAAACACATAGGGCAGTACAAATAATAAATGCCCAAATATCACATTAAAATACGCATGATGGCTACCAACTTGCTCCTGCAACCAGACTAAGCCGAATAAAAACGCAATGCTTGGGATCAGCATAGGCAAGTAAATCAGTAAACTGGCAAAATTGGATAAATTGCGCGTACGCAATTGTTCTGCCTCTAAGGTAAATAAGGTCAAAATAACAGCCACTAAGGTAGCAACAAACCCGATAACAACCGTGTTAAGTAAAGGTGTTTGCATTTGTTGTAAAGCATGCTGCCAATGCAGTAACACAAATTGTGATGGCAACGCATCAGGAAAACGCCAATACCCCGCAAATGACCATAGAATGAGCCCCGCTAATGAGAGCATAATTATACTGAGCAAAATAAACGTTAATACCTGAGTAAAACGCTGAATAAGTTGCCCAGCATATTCGCGTCTGCCGTTGATTAAGCTGCCATGGCTAAACTTTTTTGTGAGCTTTTCAAGTAGCCACCAGCTGAGTAACAAGCCCATGGTCAACAGTAATTGCATGATTGCTCCCGCAGAGGCTTGAATGCGCAAGGTTAAATCAACATCGTTAAACCAGTGCATAATAGCAACCGCGAGTGTAGGAGGCGCATTTGGACCAAGGATCAGCGGTATTTCAACACTGGCACTGGCATAAGCAAGTACGGCTAAAATTGGTAAGCGTAAAAATGGGTATAGGTTAGGTAATACTACTTTAAAGAAAGCGGTCATTGGGCAATAACCTAAACTCAAAGCGACTTTATGTTGGGCTCGTAGTTTTGCACCTAAATCGGCTTGGGCAAGGGCACCTAGCGCCATCAGTAATAAAAAAGGTAGCTCTTTTAACGTTAAGCCTAGCACCATACTTATCCCCCATGAATCGTGTGGAAACATCCAGTCAGGTGGGCTGTCCCATTGACTAAGCCAAGGAGAAAATAAGCGCGAAATCATGCCTGATGGGGTGATCAAAAAGCTAATTGCAATTGCCGCGGCGGCATGGGGGATCACTAAAATAGGCCCCAATAAACGCTGGATACGATAAAGCCAAGGGCTATTAAAATAACAGGCTAAAATTAATACGGTAATAATAAATGCCAATAACGTGCTAACAAGACTGCTAATCGCACTCAGTAGCAGCATGTTTGCAAAACCAGCGGTATTAAATAGCGAATAAAAACCGCGAAGGGTAAACGTGGTTTTATCAAGTGCAGGGATATAGCCAAACGCGGGTAATAATACACCAATTAGTCCACCTACAACTGGGATCACTAATAGCGCCATTAATAGCGTGGGGGTTAATTTTATGCTCCGAGTAAATATATCACGCGCGTGTATCATTATTGCGCTCCATATCGTTCAAGCCATTGTTGCTCAATTACTTTTACCCAACTTGGGTGAGGCTCTGCAAGGGCTGGGCTATTATGGTTTGGCGCTAAACTGCTTGGGTGCGGGTTTGATAATTGGAATTGAGTTACTTGATCTGCAGCTAAAATAGATAAATCCAATACGGTATTATCACCCCAAGTAGTTGGGCGTTGCTTTTTAGCTTGTGCATTTACGCTGAGCATGAAATTAGCGACCAACTTAGCACTGTCTGTATGTGCTGCATTGTAAGGTATAGCAACAAAGTGAATATTACTGAGGCTACCATCACTCATAGCATAACTGCGAATGCTGGTGGGGAGATCAAAGCGGGTGACAGCAGCAGGGACTTCGGGCGCTGAGAATGTCATGGCAAGGCTCAATTCAGTATCACCCATTAAACGTCTAAGTGCGGTGCTGCTAGAGACAAAATGCTGGCCTGCACGCCATAAATTAGGGTGTAGTGTATCTAAAAACTGCCATAATTTAGGCAATAATAAAGCGCTGTTTTGCTTTGTAACAGGTTGATAAAGCTTCGCTTGTAGTGATGCTGGCGTTAAACTAATCAGTGCATACTTTAAAAAGCTTACGCCAATAAAATCAGGCGGTTTGGGATAAGTAAATCGACCTTTATGTTGTGTGCTCCAAGTAAGTAATTGCGTGAGAGTTTTAGGTGGCGAAGTTATTGCAACGCTGTCGTAGTAAAAAGTAAGTGCAGCTTGCCCCCACGGTGATTCCATGCCTTGAGTTGGTACGCCAAAGTCTAAACTCATCGCTGGGTTTTTTGTGGGATTAGTTAATGAAAAATTAGGTAATTTAGTGGCCCAATTAGGCGTTAGTAAACCGTGCTTTGCCATTGCCGCAAAATTTGCACCGTTGATCCAAATAAGATCGACTTTTCCTTCGCTGTGATTACCTGCTGATTTTTCAGCTAAAACGCGGCTTACAGCTTCACTGGTATCGGTGAGTTTGATATGGTGTAGATCAATATTATATTGCTGCTTAACTTGCTGTGCAAGCCACTGAATATAGGCATTTATTTGTGGGTCTCCACCCCAAGCATGAAAATATACACTGTGGTTTTGGCCGTTATCGAGCACAGTTTGCCAATTTTTTGCAGCGCTGTTTGATGAAAATATAAAACTAAGCATAGCAATAAAGACCAAGGCGTAGTGTTTAATACGCTTTGGTTGTAATAACAGATAATTACTGGTTGTCATTCAATGCCCAGTTGTAATCTAAAAATTTCACTTTCATGGTGTTACTTTTAAGTTTTGCTTGTTGACTTGGCGTTAAGTTTAGCGCATCTGGGTATAATAAGATAAATGCTTGTAATGATTGCGTATCACGAAAGCTATTTTCAAAATCATCTTGGTACCATTTAAAAATAGAAGATAAATAAAGCGTGTTATCTTTTACATAGTTACGGGTTATATCAGCTAAAAATCGCTGAGTTTGTTGCTCAAGTTGAGTATCAAGTTTAGCGGCAGTATACGCTTCTTCGCGCAGTGCCGGGCAGCCGATGCTGGCACAATTAACCGCAAAGTGGATGCGCGGTTCGTTGTATTTACCACTGCCACGAATAAGCGTATGTTCAATATTATCTAGGCTACGGGTTTCGCCTAATAATGGCACAAACTCTTTGCTCCACGGGGAACTAAAAAAACTCCCTAAGTCTTTAATTGATTTAATGTTTGGGTATTCAGTTAGAATCAATTCGACTGTCCATGCGTTGTATGCGTTGATCAAAAAAGCCAACTGCTGCGCATTATCCCATTGTTCAAATTGCGCCTGGGTAACATCGCTAAGGGTACTCAAGTAACCTTTTAGTTGTGCATGTTGCTTTTTAAATGCGCTGTAATCTACTGCTGTACTAACGCCGTGGTTAATCGATTTTACGTGGCTGCTGAGCAGTTGCTGCCAAGGCTGATGAAGTGAATCATCAGCTTTAGCATGCGTTATAAATAGCAGACTCGTTAATACAATAAAAAATAACGATTTCAAAATACTACCCTCGACGCCATGTATGGTATTTCTCTAGCCAATTAAGTACCGTTTGCGGTGCGTGGGCGCGTTTCCACTCTCCTGCGGCGTATTTGTTGCCCTCAGCCCAGGTTGGGTAGCTGTGAATAGTGCCTAAAATTTTATTAAGGCCTAAACCATGTTTCATCGCCAGTACAAACTCAGCAATTAAATCGCCAGCGTGCTCAGAGACCACAGTAACACCGAGAATTTTGTCTTTACCCTTTGGTGTGATCACTTTAATAAAGCCTTGCGTGGCACTGTCGGTAATTGCGCGGTCAAGCTCTTTAAATTCAAAGCGGGTGATTTCATAATCAATACCTTGGTCAATCGCATCTTGCTCGTTTATACCCACGCGGGCGACTTCAGGGTCAATAAAGGTAGTCCATGGGATCACGCGGTAGTCCACTTTAAACTTCTTCAAATTCCCAAATAAGCCGTTGACTGCGGCGTACCACCCTTGATGGGCGGCTACATGGGTAAATTGATACGGGCCGACAATATCGCCAGCCGCAAAAATATTAGGGTAAAGGGTTTCTAAGTACTCATTGGTCACGATAGTGCGGTTGGTTTCAATGCCTAATTCTTCAAGACCATAACCGCTTAAACGGGCGCTGCGGCCAACGGCACACAGTAGCTCATCGTATTCAATTTCGAGCTCTTGCTCAGCATGCTTAACAATAATGAATTTCTGCTCGCCGCGTTTTTCACAACGTAATGCTTGGTGATTAGTTAATACATTCACACCACTTGCTTTAAGGGCGTGTGTTGCAAACTCTGATACTTCGGTATCTTCTTTTATCATCACGCGATCAGCCATTTCGATTTGTGTTACTGATGAGCCTAATCGTGCAAAGCTTTGCGCAAGCTCGGAGCCAATAGGCCCGCCGCCTAACACCACGAGTTTTTTAGGTGCTTCATCAAGCTCGGCAAATTTGCTCCATAACGTATCGCTTGTGACATAACCTGCATCTTCAATGCCTGGCAGTGGCGGCACAAATGGGCGTGCGCCTGTGGCGATTACAATGGTGCGAGCAGTAAGAGTTTGTGTGCCACCATTGTTGAGTTTAATCTCAACGGTCCAAGGGTCAGTAATTTTTGCGTAGCCTTTAAGTACTTCTACCCCTAAATTTGTGTAACGCTCAACACTGTCGTGTGGGGCAATATCAGCAATCACTTGATGCACACGTGCCATGACTTTTTTAAACGAAAACTGCGGTGTGCTGTTTTCTAGGCCGTACTTATCGGCGTGCTTAATTTGCTCCGCGATTTTGGCACTTTTGATAATTGCTTTACTGGGTACACAGCCGTAATTTAAGCAATCACCGCCCATTTCGCCCGCTTCAATTAAGGTCACTTTAGCTTTAACAGCAGCGGCAATGTAACTTGTAACTAAGCCACCAGCACCACCACCAATAACTATCATGTTACGGTCAAATTGTTTAGGTTTAGTATAGTTTTTATAAACACGGCGCTTTTTAATCGTGTTGAGGATTGCTTTCGCTATTAATGGGAATATGCCAAGCAACACAAACGATAAGATCAAGTTAAGCGATAAAATGCCCGATAAGCTGTCAATTTGCGCCAGTTGAGTGCCTGCATTAACAAACACAAAAGTACCGGCCAGCATACCAATTTGGCTTACCCAATAAAAAGTCCATGACTTGATTGACGTAACACCCATTAATAAGTTAATTAAAAAGAACGGAAACACAGGCACTAAACGTAAGGTAAATAAGTAAAAACTGCCTTCTTTTTCAACGCCAGCATCAATTGCGGCTAAACGCTCAGGAAAACGCTTTTTAATCGCATCACGTAATAAGTAACGCGATACTAAAAAGGCTAATGTGGCGCCAATGGTTGAGGCAAATGAGGCAACTAATAAGCCTTCAACTAAGCCAAATAAAGCACCTGCTGCAAGGGTTAAAATTGCCGCCCCTGGTAGCGATAGGGCTGTTACGACAACGTATAATAGAAAGAATCCACCAATGACTAATAAAGGGGATTGCTCTTTGTATTGGTTAAATTGATCCATTGATCCTTTTAACCCATCAAGAGTTAAAAGCTGATGTAAATCAAAGTGAAAAAACAGCCCAATGGTGAGCAAAGCAACAATAAGTAATGTAATTTTTTTAAACATAGGGTTCGCTCTTAAAAGCTGTGCTGAAATGTCAGCTTGGCATTAATTGGTAGCTCAGGAAATACTAAGGTCGAGCCAAAGTAACCGCCCTCAAACACGGGTCGCCAGTTGTCTTGATTTGTAACGTTGTTAATATCTAATCGCAGCTTTGTTTGATCAGTAAAGTCATAACTTGTATTTATATTTAATGTGTATTGATCACGAATATTAACGGTTGCTAAGAAATCAAGCGGGTAGCTTTTTGTATAAATACCACCAAAGCCAATTTGCCAATTGCTTAAGATAGACCAGCCTCCATTAATACTCACGGATTGCTCTGGAATGCCTTGTACTCGCTGCGTTGAAGGCGCAAATGCAGTAAAACTGGGTGCGCCAACACTTGTACCATTGATGATGTCTGGGCGTGAATTATCAAAGGCGTCGGCCACTTGACTTGAGTCTTGGCTACTCGCTGAATTATCATAGCGAGCATCAATATAGCTATAGCCTGCACTTAACCAATAAGGGGATGCATCATAAAATAACTGGGTTTCAAAACCTTGAGTGCGAATGCCAGTATTACTACCATCACGGTTTCGTAAACTACGACGCTGATTAAATACCGCACCGTCAATATACCATGGGCTATCCTCTGGCGCGTATTTTACACCCACTTCAAGCAATGTGTTGTCGGTTGCAAAGTTTTGCTCGCTAATTTTGTTATCACTGCCAAGCGTGTGACCACCTGCCATACTGTTTGACGTAGCTTGATTATAACTGCCGGCAATATAGCCTGTAGTGCTTGGGATAAATTTATAATTGATACTTGCCTGACCTGAATGCAGCGTTTCATAGATACTGTCTTGCGCGGCACTGTGTCCTTGTGGCGGGAGCGCATCTTTGGCTACTACATCATAATAATCTAGTCTATAGCCAATACTGGTGCGCAGTTTATTTGTCCATTGACTGTCGTGTTGAAATGCAACACCTGTTTGCCAGCTGGTTGAGTCAGTGGTGTCAGATAGTGAAAAATCACCATTGCCATCATTGTTTATATCGTATTGCGCACCAGGAGAGACAAAAACACCGGGGCGCAGTTCAACTAAACGTGCTTGCTGCTGTGCGGTTAAAGGAATGCGGCGATTTTCAAGTGGCCCAGTTAAATCAATCGGTAAATCGGCCTCAGTCGTAAATTGGCTATAGCCTTTTACTTTGTTATAACGTACATCAAATGCAAATACCGTTGTTTGTGAATCATTCCATTGATAACTCAGTTCGGTACGGTTTTGTGCTGTGTCTGCGCCATCAATAATTTCAACAAAGCTGTTTTTAGCGAGTGACTCGCGCTGTAAATGCTGAAAGTAAGTAATGTTTTTAAGCGTTGCTTGGTTGTTTAATTCACGTTTATAAATACTGTGAAATAAATACGTTGTGGCATTATTGATATTATCTGGATCGGTTAAAACTTGGTTTCTCGGGATCACAACTTGCCCCGTTGGTGACACAATAGCACCTGCACCAGGCACGTTACTGCCATTTGGCTGTACGCCTTGACCAGTAATATAAAGGCCATCATCAATTAATGCTTGAGTTGGCCTATTTATACCAGCGTTGTCGGTATAATCTACACTGTAAAGCTCAAAGTTGAGATCCCAGCTGCTTTTGTCATCTGGTAAAAAGCGCAGTGCAGCAAACAAACTATCACTTTCATATCCTGCGTAGTCGTAAAAGCTACCGTTATCGATATGTTCAGCACTGACTCTAAAGCCGCTCTGACCTTCAACAATAGGCGCACTGTAATCAACTAGCGCCCGATATTGATCCCAACGTCCTGCTGACAGCTGAACTTTACCTTGCTGCTGATCAGTGCTGGCTGTTTTTGAGCGTAAATTTACAAATCCCCCGTTACGCTGACTACTACCAAAAAGTACCGGTGGCGCACCTTTTACTACATCTATTTGTTCAATGGCATTAAATGAAACTGGGATCCCAAACCCATTATTCCCCGCTTGGCGGCGAACACCATCTTGAAATAATTCACCTAGTTGAGCGCGTAAAGTTGGCAAGCTTGGCGCGCCAAAGCCACTTGCAGAATAACTGTTTGGAGCCACTGCGAGCATGTCTTGTAGGGTCGTAATGTTAAGTTGTTCGATCATCGCACTCGAAATTGGTGTTACTGCACGTGCAATATCTGACAGCGCTAAATTATCACCAAACGGTCCATCAACGGTGCTATCTTTTGGTGAAAGACTATGAAGTTTCACCGCTTCACCAGATACTTGAATAACCTCAATAGGGTCATTAGTTTTTGCCAATGTTGAAAAGCTAAGGGAAATGCTAAGTGCTAAAAATGCGTATTTCAAAACTCTCTCGCTGTGGTTAAATATGTTATATACGATGGATTAGACCGTAAGGTTTTAAAAATACTTTCATTGATACTGATTAATTTAATTAGATACAGGATATTAGGGCGTGTTGACCTTTGTTGATTGAAATTCGTTCAATCTAGGGGCGGTTTAATCACGGCGCGAGGTTTGTAAACTAGCGGGCTCGATAACGGCTCCTGCGTTATTCTACTGGTTCACATCCATGTGAGAATAAGTAAAAACCGAGCAAAGCTTGTGCATCCTGCTCACGCCCCTTATCCACATCCGTGTCTGTCTCTTGATCACAAGTTAGTATCCTGCTGCAGCGTTTTTAATAGCTCAGTAGCTTCAACCATATCCATTAGCCTATTCCAGCCTAGCCTGTAAGGCTCATAAAAAAGTAAAAGTTATGCAATAAAACTTTAAAAAGACGGTCTTGTTAGATTCATTACTGAAATGACAACACTTAATTTAAGGAATTTAAATGTCTCACTCTTTCTCATCGGATTTAAAAAATCGCTTGCAATGGTCTCTTTTTTCATTACGTTTAGGCGTTTTTATTGTAATGCTTATGTGGACCTTGGATAAATTTGTAAATCCAGGGCACAGTGCACGTATATTTGAGCACTTTTATGGGATTAGCGGGTCAACTGATGTTGTCGCTTATATATTAGGGGCATTGCAATTGATTTTGGTTTTAGCTTTTATGGCCGGAATTAAAAAGCGTATTACTTATGGACTGATATTTTTAATGCATGGCGCATCAACACTTTCATCATACGGCCAATATATTGATGGTTTTAATAACTTACTATTCTTTGCTGCTTGGCCAATGTGGGCGGCATGTTTTGCGCTATATTTACTGCGTGATGAAGATGTAAAGTTTACAGTTAAATCATAATTTAACTGTAAACACAAAAGCCCAGCATTGCTGGGCTTTTTAACTTATAGCAATGCTGAATTAAAAGCTATAACTCATCGATACCCAAAAACTACGGGCTTTTTGAGTCGTATTATAATCAGACGTGCATTCATACTCGTCTTCTGTTGCTGCTAATAAGCAAGAGCGGCTAGATAAATCATCATCCAGTAAATTATTAATGCGTGCATTTATCGCTAGACTATCGTTTACTTTATAGGTAGCTGCTAAGTGATATAAATCATAGGCTTTGTAGTACAGCTTTTGTGTTTCAGGTCCTTGTGGGCCAGATACATTAGCGGTGCCTCGATAACGATTACTGCGAATTTCTGAGATAAGCGACACACTCAGATCATCAAGTGGTTGCCATGCTAGTGTTAAGTTATACATATTTTTAGGCGTGTTAACTAAAGGAAGGCCTGTATCACGGCCACTTTTAACTTCACTGTCCGTGTATGTATAGTT
Source organism: Pseudoalteromonas neustonica (assembly GCF_001653135.1). Taxonomy (GTDB): domain Bacteria; phylum Pseudomonadota; class Gammaproteobacteria; order Enterobacterales; family Alteromonadaceae; genus Pseudoalteromonas; species Pseudoalteromonas neustonica. Next base: position 327,600 of record NZ_BDDS01000004.1, on the reverse strand, counting down.
ACCACGCAGTGATAGGCTGTCAATGATCTTCCAATTTGCGGCTATCTCGATACCGCGTGTGGCAGATTCATCAACGTTAGCTGCTTGACTAAACGTGGTGCTACCAATACCCGCCCAGCCTTTGCCAATTTCTACACAAGGTTCGTCGGCAATGGCTATTTCACAGTTTGGTAATCTGTCTTGGCGAATTATTTTGTCATTAAAGTCATTGTAAAACACTGTGATATTACCGCTGAAACTATCCATACCATTAAAGTAAGCCGCTACTTCATAGTTAACGCTAGTTTCTGGCTGTAAATCAGGTGTGCCTACGAATGGAATAGTGCCTTGACCACCAAACCCAGTAATTCCTGGAAATAATTGGTTTGGCTCAGGGGTTTTATAGCCGGTACTGATACCGCCTTTAAATGTCCACTCATCAGCAGGTGAGTAAGCTAGATAAGCACGAGGGCTCACTTGCGAACCAAAAATGTTATGGTGATCGTAACGTGCACCTAACGTTGCGGTTAAGTTAGAGGTGATTTCCCAATTATCTTCAGCAAATACGGCCGTTTGACGATGATCTTGAGTTGTGCCTGCTTTATAAGCATCACCATACATACCAAATACGCCATCTTCCATTTCAGCATCAAAATATTGTGCGCCAATAACAAAGTAGTGATTATCAATGTTTGACTCAAACTTAGTATTAATAATGAGGTTATCAAGTTTTAGAGCACGTAATGGGCGCGGTAAAAAGGTTTCATCAAGTTGCGTGTAAATTTCATCTGTTAGCGTTGGTTTGTCAGTACCCTGATCTTGTACTGCTTTATCCCAAATAGCTTGAACGCCTAAGCGTTCTTGTACATTCAATGGTAATGAGCGGCCAAAATTTTCACTGCTGCTACGGGTAATACTGCTGGTTAAAGTGCCAGCATCGTAGCGGCCAACGTGCGCGAGAACAAACTGTTCACGTTCAACACGTTGGTAAGGTGTATAACCTACGCGAGGATGCACAATGCCTTTTCGTATACGCCATAAACTATTAGGGCTATCAAGCGTGCCAGTTTGCCCTTGAGTATTATCATAACGTTGCTTTGCAATGTCATACTCAAAAGTAATGTCATTTTGTTTATCAATTTGATAATTAACGCTAAGGCCTGCATTGAAGTTACGTGCAGCAACGACTTTTTTATCACCAAAACTGCCATCATCTACCCACATGCTACCATCTGGAAGTGGTAAATTTTCACTGTATGTAGGCTTACTTTCTTGGCGGTCATAAAAACTACCGCGAACGCCATAGGTTAGACCTTCCACACCAGTAGGGCCTGTAAGGTATAAATCGATCTTGTTATCATCGCCGTACTGATCATCAGTCTGAATATTGCTACTTACAGTAACGCTACCATGCGTGCTGTCGAGGTTTTTTCGTGTGATAATATTGATCACACCACCGATTGCATCTGCACCATATAAAGTAGACATAGGGCCACGTACAACTTCGATTCGGTCAATGGCTTCAAGAGGTGGCATATACATAAATTGGCTATTACCAAAATTATTTGGGCCAATATTCCCAACGTCACTTTGGCGACGGCCATCAATTAACACTAGGGTATAGCTGGCAGGCAAACCACGCATTGTAATACTAATATTGCCGTTTTTATCTTGTCCCGCACCTACATCAATACCTTCGATATCACGAAGTGCATCCGCAAGGCTAGTAAAAGGCTTATTTTGTAAATCTTCACGTGAAACAACCGAGACACTGGCTGGTGCATCAATTAATTTTTGCTCATAACCAGAAGCAGTAACAATCATTACTTCCATGTTTTCTGCTGTTACATCGTCTGCAAGTAATGTCGTCGATGTAAGTAATGTGCTGATCAGTGAGGCCAAGTAAAGCGGGCGGGATTTCATTGTACTTCCTTTAATAATGATAACTAAATCGTTAGTGTAACTTTTGCGGGTATGATAATGATTATCAGCATCATTATCAATTGAAATGTGAAGTATTTACTTTAAAAGACCTTATTCGTCAAAATTAATGGTAGTAAAGTGATTTATGAGAAAAGATTGTATTAAAATGGAACAACTTGAGTGATGTGGGATCAACTTCATCACTAGATTACTACTCACATGTTTAAAATTTTTGGGGTCGCAATCAGTTTGCGACGCAATAATTTAAATAAAATATATTACTCTATTTGTGAAAGCAGCGTGAGAATGCCATCTTTGACAGCATTTTTTGCTTGTGATGCGACTAATATTCCAGCCTGCTCAATGATGTCAGTCGAAATTTTCTCAGCCATTACTTTAGCGTAATCAGTTTCTTGGATACGTTGCTTCGAGTTGCTTAAGAGGCCCGATTGATTTGATTCGTTACGTATTGTTGTTTGAATTGAGTTTAGCTTCGCTCCCACTTCTGAGCGAAAAGCACCTACGCGAGCAAGCGCAGTATCGATACGTGAAATAGCACTTTGTGCATTATTTTCTGTTGCAATTGAAGTCCCACCAATCGTCAGTGAGCTAGAGCTAGCATCAATATCCTCAAAGATAATATAACCGTCGTCGCCGATTGCTCTATCAGTTGATGTGACTAACATAGGACCATCACTTGATGAACTTACCTGTGATGAGAGTGTGCCTAACGTGTCCCAGGATACTGTGATATCAAAGCTACCATTCCCGACAATAGTTAATAGCAATGGCTCAGTGACATTTGCTATTGATACTTCTTCGTTATTATTACCAGGGTTACCATTACCAGAGTAAGTAAAGTTCATGCCTTTAACCGTTTGAGTATTTACTGCGGGAAAGTTAAACCCAGCGCCATCAAATAAGTTTGTATTACTGTATGCTTCATTACCTTGGTAGCCGTTAGCTGACGTAAAAAGCTGATTTTCTATGTTATTTTGGTCAGTTGATAAATCTTGCCCGACGAGATGTTCACCAGTTTGTGTAAATAAGTTTATATCATCATTTTGTCCAAAACTGTCGATTGATATTTTGACATTTGTAGAGTTTGGCGGTATCACACCTAAAGAAACGTATCCTGAAGATAACCTTTCTTCTATATTATTTGTAAATGCTTCACTAATAAGAGGTACGTTATTTAAGTTTGTTTCTATTAATGGTTTTGACATTAATGGTTTTTTGCCAAAAATTTCAGTGTTATTTGTAACTGAGTCAATATGGTTTTGTAATGCAGTGTATTCATCGTTCAGTGCCAAGCGATCTTGTTCAGCATTACTGCCATTTGCAGATTGTAATGCAAGTGTTCTCATACGTTGTAAAGCGGTAGTGAGTTCTTCCAGTCCTGCATCTGCAACTTGGCCGTAGCTAATACCATCGTGTAAGTTTCTTAATGTTTGCTGTTTAACCGCTATTTGGGTAGCTAAACGATTGCTTATTTGTAAGCCAGCAGCATCATCTTTTGCACTATTGATTCTTTTTCCTGAAGCGAGCTGCTCAAACTGAGATTCTTTTGTCGTCGAAATATTTAATGATTGCAACGTATTTAAAAAGCGAGAATTAACTGTCAGCAATTTGTCATCCTTGGCAAAAAAAGCTAATACAGCAAATTTGGTGCCAGAAGTACCTTTTTTAGGTGCTGACTTGGTTAATACTTTTTAAATAGTGTAAATAGACGCTAAGTTATTAAGTTTAATATTTTTTTATGGGCGTAATCGATAGTGTGACGGCAACTTTTTGCCGTAGTAATTTTAATACAATATTTAAAAAGACCTTTAATACGAATAAAACACGGTACAGACATTGCGTGTTTTATTCGCGAAGGACAAGTGTAATTTAAAGTATTAGTTCATTGCCTCATTGTATTGTTTTGCTAGTGTTATTTTTTGAGTGTCAGTAAGTACTTTTCCTGCTAGTTGAAAAGCTTCATGTTCTTCTTCCGCAAGGTGATGATGCACAAGGTGATGCAATTTTTTAGCGGTAATCAGCCATGCAGATGAAGTCATTTTTGTGTCTTCAAGTTTTTCAATTAGGTCGTCAATTTCATGGTGCTCTGCTATGCCATGTCGCGCTTTCTCTTGGGTAAGATCATCACATATCAATGGATTATAAAAGTAGCGCTCTTCAAACTTTGCATGCTCTTCTAACTCATTTTTTAAGTCTTTCATGATTGATTGTCGATCAGATGACTCGCCATGTGTGTTTATCAATGCATCGACAAGTGAACGTTGTTTGTCATGATCGTGACGTAGTGCTTCAAAAATGTTCATGGTTTTTCCTTACATTGTTCATTAATTTCAATGAATGTTGCAAGGTAAAAGCCATATTTTAAGCTTTTGTTATATAATGATTTATTTTTAAATTCATAATTTCAGGTAAGGTTTTTTTGTAAGTTTTACTGATAGCAGTATTTATATTACACCTAACGATAGCTATGTTTAAAAATAAAAAGGCCAACGTGAACGTTGGCCAGTTAACTTATTTAACGCAAAAATAATGTTATTTGTTTGCGTCTTTCGCTGCTTTTAATTTTGCTGCATGATCGATCTCAAATGCTGGCATGTCTTTTTTACCATCAATTAAGTAGTTATCCATCCAGCGCATTAAGCGCAAGCTGTAGTCGTATTGTGCAGCTACTTTACGGTTACCATGGCCTTCACCTGGGTAGTAAACTAGACGCACGTCCTTACCTTGCACTTTCATATAACGGTAAAGTTCCATTGATTGCGCCGGGTGTACGCGCGGATCTTCTTTACCATGCATTATTAGCAGTGGTGTCTTAGATTGGCCAGCCCAGTAAATAGGGCTACGCTCTAAATACCACTGCCATTTATCCCACGGATATGAACGCGCATGCACTAGGTTCATTTCATTTGAAATGTCAGTAGTACCAAATTTAGACAATTGGTTTGTGACACCAACAAACATAACGCTTGCCGCAAAATGTTCAGTCAGTTTTGTTGCGCCCCATGCAGACGCATATCCGCCATAAGAGCCACCGGTAATACCAACACGTTTAGTATCAACTAGGCCCATTTCGACAAGGTGCTGCTTAAAATCAACTAAATCGTCAAATTCTTTACCTGCGTAATCGTTTTGGCCAAGCTTTGAATAATCAACGCCTTTACCTGTTGAACCACGATAGTTTGGATAAAATACTGCATAACCGCGCGCCGCACCCATTTGACCAGGACGAGAGTAGTTAGTTACCCAGCCATCTTTATCATGGCTTTCAGGACCACCGTGCACAGACATGATTAACGGGTAGCGAGTACCTTCACTGTAATCAAGAGGATAGACAAGTACGCCGTCAATCTCAACGCCGTCACGGGCTTTAAGAGAAATAGTTTCTTGTTTAGCAAAACGTTTGTCATCTAACCATGTATTTGAATTAGTTAAACGCTCTGTTTTTTTACCACGAATGATAAATACTTCGTTAGGGTGTGTTGCTGTATTGCCACGTAGCGCCAAGGTTTTATCTGAATCAGATATACTTAGGTTTGCTGCAATAAATTTGCCTTCTTTAATAACTTTTTTGTACTTATTAGAGCCAGTTTTAATCGTTGCTACAAAACTTTGTGTGCCAACATTGGCAATAAAGTTAAGTGTGTTACGTTTATGAGACCATTCAAAGTCAACAACATGGCCCATAAAGTTAGGCAGCCAGTCAGTTACATCGCCGGTTTTTGTATCAGCTAAAAATAAACGACCTGTTGATGGGTCATGCTTATCTTCTGCGCCTAAGATTGCAATGTATTTACCATCATGCGATAACTCAGCATCACCTAATTTGCCTTCGGTAGCAAATGACATGGTTACTTTATTGCTCGCGATATCAAATAAGTGCCATTGTGACTTAGTATATTTATCGTCAATTAAAGCGGTTGGCTGAGTTTTAACCAGTAACTTTTCACCACCGGCTGCCCAGTTAACTTCACTCACGTAGTTGGCAATGTTCAGTGCATTAGGAGTGAGAGGCTTGTCAGCTTTGGCTAGATCAATAATAAAAAGCTGTTTATCTTTTAAGCCAAGCTCATAAACTTCAGCCATAAAGCCAAGCTTTTTAAGTTCTTTTTCAGATTTATCAGCCGCTGGCATAGCTAAAATAGCTAGCTGCTTGTTATTTGGGCTTAATTCATAGCTTGAAATTGATGTGCCTTTTAACGAAAGCACTTTGCTCGCTTGACCGCCATCTACAGGAATTTGGTACAGTGAGGTAAATTTATCTTCATTTAGCTTGGCTAAAAAATAGATTGTTTTACTGTCATTAGACCATTGAATGCTCTTGATACTAACGGAGCCTGTGATAAACGGGCGCTCTACGCCTTGGTCGTCAACAACGTAAAGCTCACTATAGTTAGTGCCATTTTTATCTACGTAAAGTTCACGCGGTACAGAGCGAGTAAATGCAACATTGTCGCCATCAGGACTAATGCTGGTTTGAATAACCGATTGAATTTTTGGTATATCTTCAACGGTTAAAGGCGTTGCGGCAAATGCCAACGAGCTTGTAAGCCCAATTGCCAGTGCTAAGCTAGTTTTTAGCATTGTTATTTTCCTTCGCAAGTTTAATTATCGAAGGATTATATCAGGATGTACCTAACAAACTAATAAATGCGATTAAGCTCCGTATTTGACGATTAATGACTATAACGAACGCCAAGATAAAAGCGACGACCATTTTGGTAAATCCCCGTTGGTGCATATTCATTACGTTCATACAGGTAAGTGATCTCATCGGTTAGGTTTATCGCTTCAATAACAAAGTCAAAACTATCAGATACTTTAAAGGTAATACTGCCATCAAGCTGACCAAAGTCATCCATCATGGTTTCCCCTACGCCAGTGGCAAAATGAGTGCGGTAGTTGTACGCAAGACGTGAACTTATCCAATCATTTTCATAGTAACTGGTTAAATTAATGGTGTGTTTTGAGGTGCCAGGAACATAATTATTGCGCCCTGAGACACTATCTGTGCGATCACCATTAACAAAGGTATAATTGGTGATTAAGCCGAATCCATAAATGAGTTCTTGTTGGTAGCCAATCTCAACACCGCGGATAGTACCGCCGCTGCCATTTATCGGTCTATCTATTGTCATATCAATGCCTTCGTGTTGTTCAATGCTACGCTTAAATTCAACAAACGATTCAACATCTTTATTAAATAAGGCAAATGAGAGCAGGGCGGCATCATCAAAATACCACTCGACGCTTAAATCAAATTGATTGGCACGATAAGGATCGAGATCAGGGTTGCCGCCTTGGCCTTGTGCTTGAGTAACATTATAATTTGTTGAAGGCATTAAGTGATTATACTGCGGACGTGACATTACTCGCGCAGCACTTACTCTGGCGATTATATTTTCGCTGAGATCGATACTGATGTTGGCGCTGGGTAAAATGTCTAGATAATCCTTTTTATGTTGCTGCCACATAAAACGATCTTGCTCGGAGCCAACAGAACTAATGCGTCGGTATGCTCCCGAGTTTTGCTGAGTGTTAACAAGCCTTACACCGAGGTTCGCGCGGTACTCATCGCCATCAAGCATTAATTTAACATAACCTGCGGTAGTGCGCTCTTGAATATCAAAGCGGCTGGCTTTTTCTTCTTGTTGGATAAAATCGATGTCTGCGAAGTCTGCAGACAACGCACCTATATCAGCATAGCTATAATTTTTTAGCGTGTGTTGATTGCCAATACCAGCTAGAAATCCTTGAGGGAACGTTGCTGGGTAATCAGCTAAGGTCCAGTCAAGTTGCTGCGCTATGCCATCAAATGCACCATTGAATGAGCGATAACGAATAAAATCGCGTTGATGATCGCGGTACTTTGCCCCTATTTTGATCGCGCTGATAATTGAATGATCAATAGCGCGTTCAAAGTCTCCTTGCAAATATAATTCTTGATCATTGGAGTCTTGGCTGTCGTTGCGCGCTTGTGTGAGTTGCCATGATTTTGCATCGAGTGGGGAAGTGTCGTAACTGGCAACAATGTTTTTGCGCTGCCTAGTGTCGACGCTAAACGCGGTATTCGCTGAAAACTGTGATGTATGATCTTGTTTTGAGCCGCCACCTCCTTTGGTAAAACCAAGTTGATATTGATTTTGCCACAAGTGAGCTTGCTGACTGATAATTAGATGAACACTGCTAGTATTGATTTGTGAATCACGCCAAATAGCCTCCATTGCAGTACTAAAAGGTAAGTTTTGCGAATTATCACCTGGGACTTGTGAGTAACGAGCGTAGCTCAATGTATTGTCGTTTATAAGTACATTACTTATGCTACCACCGCGAGCAAATACGCTACTTGGTTGCCATAAAAAATTTTGATTATTGTTGTCGGCATTGAGGACGGAGTACAAGGTGTTAAGCTGTATATTCCAATCTAAGTTTGGTTGGTATTCAAAATTGGCTGTGGCACTGGTTAAAACACGTTGCTGTTGAAAAATGGCTGAGCCGCCGCCGCCGGGTGTCCAAAGGTTTTTAATATCAGCATTTTCATTGGTCGTGGGGCTTAGAGTATCATCGGGGTTTTTGTTAAAATTTTGTTCATGCCAGCCCCATGACTCAAGGCCATCTCGGCGCAGTGAGCGTTTATTTCGCGTTACAGTAATAAGCGCACCAAAATCTTTTTTTGAATTTGTCCAATTATAAAAAATGGCTAGTTGTGGATCAAATTCGCCAGATAAATCATTGTATTGCACTTGTGCGTTAGCAACAAAGTGGTTGCTATCTGTGTGCAGCGGTCGTTGTGTTTTAATATTAACAGAGCCACCTAATGAACCTTCATTATGATCGGCTTGTGGTGTTTTATAAACCTCAAGTGAAGAGACGAGATCTGCAGGTAATAAGGTATAGTTAAAGCCACGGTTTGGTTGAGTTGAAATCCACCAGTCTGCGGAGGCGATAGCTTGGCCATTTAAAAAGGTGCGATTTTGTTCTGGGGTTGTGCCTCTTACACCTACGCGTTCACCTTCCCCCTGTGCGCGTGATAAAGAAATTCCCGTGATCCGTTGGAGTGCTTCAGCAACATTTTTATCAGGAAATTTACCGATATCTTGTGCGCTAATAGCCTCTATAATCGAATTGCTATCACGTTTATCTTGTAGTGATTTGATAGCGCTGTCATGAAACCCCCTAATTTGTATGGTTTCTAGCTGCTTTTTATTAGTCTCAGCTACAGCGCTCGTTATACCCATAAAAAAACAAAGAGGGAAAAGAATCGTTATGTTAACAAATTTTAGTGTGTTTATCGTCATACCCGACCCAATTAAAACGATTTGAAAATTTCGCTACGGATTAAGTGCTTATAAAATAAGTAGCTATTAATGTGCTGTGTTATGATGAATCATATTTATCTATAATACGCCTTCTTGGCTTATTTAACCATAGATTAACGTGTGTGAAAAACGAGCGATGCCTACAACCATACCAAAACAGTTATTACTTAATGATGTACTTGTTGACTTTGCAGCCTTAAAAATAAAAGTTGCTGGAAGCTGGTGTGCAGTTGAAGCTAAGCAATTGGTATTGCTAAAGTTACTATTAAACAATCAAGGGCAGCCAGTATCTCGAGATTTAATTATGGATACGCTGTGGCCTAATGTTGTTGTAAGTGATAATTCAGTAAGCCAGTTGGTCACGCAATTACGAAAAAGCTTGCATGATGATAAAAATACGGCTTTGTTTATTCGTACTGTACCGCGGGTTGGTTATCAGCTAATAGCAAAAGTAAGTGATGCCCCTTCGTTCCTAGAAAAAGTGACCCCTACAACGCCGCGAATATCTGCTTTATTTGTTGCTGTAGGCTTAATTTTAGGTGCCGGGCTTACATTAGTTAGTCAGTATTTACTCTCTCCTAACGTGCCCATTCTAAACTATGAATATCAATCTCGTATTACTTCAGCTCCTGGTGCTGAAGTATTTTTACGTTACTCACCCAGTGGCAGATATTTAGCGTTTAGCCAATCAAACGATCAGCAAAGTCAGTTTGATTTAGCTGTTTATGATCACCAAAGTAAAACGGTACATAGTATTAAAAGTTCCGGTTATTCAGAAGAAGCGCCAGTATGGTCACCCGATGGTAAATGGCTTGCTTACTTTAGGTATGATCCTATTAGCTGTGATATCCGTGTTATGCCAGTATCGAATGCGATTGAAACTTGGCGTTTGAGCCCTGAATTTAGATTAACCCGATGCCAACAAAGTCATGGGCCTAGCAAATTACATTGGGTGGATGAAAGCACTATTTATACGACTCATTGGCAAGATGAGCAGCCACGCCTTGTAAAATATACGTTAGGCTTCTCGCCTACGCCAACCTTATTAGATCAAGAAATAGTCGGTGATTTTAAGCCAATCACATTTGATATAAACGACCATAAAAAAATGTTGTTACTTGAAAAAGATCAGGGGTGGTTTAGCGTCAGTGAGGTCGATTTAACAGGCTCACTTAAACGCAATGAAATAAAACGAAGCCGTCATAGCCATGCACCGTTATTATTTGATACGCAAGACAATTATTATTGGTTAGGAGATGATGCATTACGTCGTTATGATTATCAAGGTAACGAACAGGTAGTACACCAACCATTAGGTTTTATTGCTGATTTAGCTGTTAACCCGCAAACCGGAGATATCGCTCATGCTGAAGGGCAGGCAAGGGTGAATTTGTATCAAATTGAATTAGACCTAAGCAAAGATACCCCTGAGATCCTAAGTACGATGCAACTATCATCGTCAGCACGGATGGATATTTTGCCTGCCGTATCACCAGACGGGCAGCAAAGTGCGTTTATTTCATTGCAAAGAAGAGGCATCACAGGGTTTAAACATATCGAGGTGTGGTTAAAACATAAGCAGCGTAAAACGGCTAATCTTATTGCCACATTACCCAGTGATATTACACCAAAGTATCTACTTTTCTCTCCTAATGGTGACAATGTGTTGTTGGCTGACGAGCAGCAGAATATCTATTTGATTAACACTTTTTCACGCCGCTTAGTGCCCATTATTTCTGGTTTTGATCAACTCAACGGGGTGCATTGGTCACAAGACAGCCACAGTATTTATTATCAAGTGAAAAGCGCACGAGGCATTAATAAGCAACCACAATGGCAAGATTGGCGCTACGATATTCAGCTAATGAGTAATACATTGGTTGCAGATAATACTAACTTTGAAACATTAGATGAAGAGCATGCTTTATGGCAGCTCAATAGTTCCTATTTAGAACATGATTTACATGTACGTACTTACCTATCGAGGGTATTGGAACATCAATTACCGCTTTCGCAGTTGTTACCTTCGCTTGAGCTTTTTAAACCCGCGGTTTTTAAACAAGGGATTTATTATGTGTTACGTCAAGGTCATCAACTATTGCTGTATTGTTATTTAACACAGCAAAACCGAAATGTATTTATAAAAGAGCTTGGTGTATATGGTTATGATATTGATATTAATCTCAATATCAGTAGCTCTGAAGATGGAAGTCAAGTTGTGTTTAGTCAAGTAGATGGGATTGAGACTGATATTTTATTACACAAAGCAGCTAAGGCAATGTCGCAATAAAGTGCCTAATGCTACTTTGATCCCAGTTGCGGGTTTGAGCCTCCTTTAGTGCGCTATTAGAAAGCTTTCTAGCATCATTTGAATTACCAGTAGCAGCGTGTATTTTCGCTTTTAGCAATAATAATTGTGGGTGTTCATTATCACCAGCCAACGCTTCATTAAGGGCAGTGCTGACTTGCTGCATTGGTTTTTTTAAATCAAAAAGTAACAAGGCAATATCGCGTTTTGCACTAAATAGCCCTTGTTCCGCTGCGGCTCTTAGCCATTTTAGCGCCTTATTTGGGGCGTAATCGACATACTGGCTATTTAATAGCTCTCGGCCTAAGCGGTATTGCGCACTAGCAAAACCACTTTGTGCGGCAAGTAAAATCCAGTTTAAGCCTTTTTCGCGATCAACTTTGCCATATTTACCTCGCAGCATATTTGCACCAATTCGATACTGCGAATTAGCATAGCCGTTTACGGCAGAGCGTAACAAGAGCTCACCATTGGCGTTGGCTTGTTGCCAATGATATTTTAGTAAGCGTGTAGCATTGTAATCATTTGAACTCAGCCAATTCGCAATATAATATTGGACTAACGCGTTGCCTTGTTCAGCAGCATCGATTAGATCTGAAATTTTTTCGTTATATTCACGCTGTTGACTCTTAAAGCTTTGTTCGTATTGCTTGCCTTTGTAGGTTGTAAAATGGTAAAGCAAAGAGCGATTATAGTAAGGTAAGGTTTGGTTATTACCTTGGTATTGCCAACGTCTAACGGCATTAATAATTGCTTTATCAAAGGTTTTTTCAGGGTATGAATCAATTAAAGTAATATCAGTGACTGCGCCACTTTTATCAATATCAAACTCTAACCATACCCAACCTTCAATGCCATTTTTGTATGCGTGTTCGGGATATTTAGGCTCGACTGTGTAGCGACGTTCAGGGCTCAAATGCAATGCAGGACTGGCGTTTAATTCTGGCCGTAATTGTTGGTCATACCATTGAAAGCTAAGTTGTTTTAGTAACGCATCATAGGCATCATCAAGTGGTTGCTTATTATCTGTTTGCTCCGCAATCAGCATAGCTGTATCGCGAGCATCAAGTAGGCCAAAATCTGCTGCTAAACTAAACCAAGCAAATGCTTGGGCTTTGTTTTTTTCGACACCTTGACCGTGTAAATACATCACTGCAACATTATAAATCGCATCTGCATTACCTAAATGGGCAAGTTGTAAAAATTCACGTTTCGCTTCGCTATAGCTTCCTTGGTGGTAATTAAGCGTCGCGCTGAGTAAATCTGCTTTCGTTAATGGCGTAAAAATCAGGCAAAACAATATTACTAAGGATTTGTAACTACAAAACCCTATGTATTGTATTTTAAGATGAATTGCTGCGCTTGTTGACACGTATTAAGTTTCGCCGATGTTGACCAAGTAACGTTTTTAACTATTGATTGTACTTGTTTTGTTTATTATTACTAGGGCGGGTTTGCCTTAGTAATACTTTAATTTGCCTACAACGAAAAAAAGCAGATAGTCAAATGACTACCTGCTTTAAACCCCTGGGCATAGGGGTTGCCATCCATGGCGAGAGTCGAATACCTGTGTTAGCTTGGAGTTCGACAAAAACGACTTTAAAAGTTAAAGCGAATTCCAGCTACAAACCGGCGACCATCAGCATACACACCTGTAAGTGCTTGTTGTACGCCTTCTTCTTGATAGCTAAACGTATGCTCATCAGTTAGGTTAATGGCTTCGAATACCAGTGCTAAGTTATCATTTACATTATAAGTAAAGTTAGCATCTACTTGACCGTAATCATCTACATAGCCATGGCCTTGGCCTGAGTTATAACCAGTACGGAAATTATATGAAATACGCGTGCTAAAGGTCTCTGTTTCATAGTAAGTGCTTAAGTTAACTGTGTGCTCAGAGTTGCCAGGAATAATAGTATCGTTACCGTCTGCGTCTTTTGCTTCGCCATCTACAAACGTATAGTTTGCATTTACACCAAAGCCATCATAGATCTCTTGTTGATAACCAAGCTCTAAACCTTGAATTCGTCCAGAACGACCATTAGTAGGGCGGTTTACTAATATTTCTACGCCTTCGTGTGTTTCTAGGCTGGGTGTAACATCTAAAAATGATTGAATATCTTTGTAAAATACGACCGCAGAGAACAAGCCTGCTTCGCTGAAGTACCACTCAATACCCGTATCAAATTGTGTAGCACGGTACGGGTCGATTTCAGGATTACCACCGCTGCCTGTTTTAGTTTCAAGGTTATAAGATGTAGATGGTGTCATTGCAGCGTAATCAGGACGAGACATAACACGCGCGGCACTAAATCTAAGTAGTAAATCTTCATCTAAGTCAACGGCTAAATTGATGCTCGGTAATATATCAAAATAGTCACGATCATCATGAGTCCATACTTCAGAACCACTGGTACCAACATACGCTGCTGTAGATTGTTGAGTTTGCACTAAACGTACGCCTAAGTTACCGCGCATACCATCAACATCAATATCTGCTTTTATATAACCAGCGGTGATTTTTTCTTCAACTTCAAAGGTACTTGCTTTTAGTACGCGGTAATTCCAGTCTAGTGCATCACCTTCTGCACGAACTTTATTTGAATCAGTGATTGCATAGTTACGTAATGTGCCGTCAGAACCTAGCCCTGATAGGTAATCTGATGGCATTGAAAGTGAGTAATCAGCCAAATTCCAGTTTAAATCTGTACGGTTGTCGGTAGTGTGTTTTGTATTAAAGCGAGAATGATCACGGTATTTCAAACCAAACTTCACATTATTAAAGACAGCGATGTCAATTGGGCGCGAAAAATCAACTTGTAAGTACGTTTCATCATCTTTAGCATTGTTGCTGTCGTAGCGTAAAAAACCTAAATCCCATTGTTTACCGTCTGCAGGATCTGCACCATATGTGGTACGTACATCTTCCACAGCAGAAGTATCAAAGCTGTGTACGTAGTTACCTTCCCAGCCCACACTTCGGTCAGCTTCTGAACCACCACTGCCTTCGGTATAACCAACATGTACACTGGTTAGCCACAATTCACCTTGGTAATCAGCCTTTAAATCATATGATTTAGTTTTAATCTCAGAGTTACGTACTTTGGTTTCATCAAGAATGTTGTTTCCTGTTGGTGACAATGCGAGCTCACCACCGACTAACATTTGACCCACTTTGTCGTGATTAATAAGGTCTACGCTATTGTAATGTGGATCTGCAGGGCGAGTTAAAACATCATTTTGGTCGTACTCAGCTGCACGTTGACCATAACCTGGGATCCATAAGAAGTTTTGATTTTCGTTATTTGCTTCAAGCGTTGAATCTAATGCATTAAAAGTTAAGTCTAATTGTTCAGTTGGGCGATATTGTATGGCTAAGTTAATACCGGTACGGACACGCTCTTGTAAGAACATAGCTGAACCGCCGCCGCCTGGGCTGTATACATTTTTATGAACTGTGCCATCAGTTAAAGTGATGTCACGTTTTGCCCAGCTCCATGATTCAATTCCGTCACGGCGAAGATTACGCTGTTGGCGAACTAATGAAATAAGTGCACCAAATGTTTCATCGTCATTCTTAAAGTTATACATGACAGATAACTGTGGGTCGGTCTCACCCGAAATTTCACTGTGCTGCGCGAGCACCGAGCCAGCAATTTTATTGGCTTCTAAATCAAGAGGTTTACGTGTACGAACAATAACGGTACCACCAATTGAGCCTTCATCTATGTCAGCTTCAGGTGACTTATATACTTCTAAGCCAGATACAATTTCAGAAGGCAACATAGTGTAGTTAAAACCACGACTCGCTGCTGAGTTTGTCCACCAATCGGCAGAGCCAACGGCTTGACCATTTAATAAAGTTCGGTTTTGGCTTTCAGCAGTACCACGAATACTAACTCGTTCACCTTCACCAAAATTACGGCTAATTGATACGCCTGTTATACGTTGTAGTGATTCTGCGACGTTTTGATCGGGGAACTTACCGATATCTTCAGCGGTTACAGCATCAACGATTGAATCTGAGTAACGCTTTGTATTAAGTGATTTAACGACACTGCCGCGAATACCGCGTACTTGTATTACTTCAACTTCATCGGTACTTTTTGCTTCGGCACTGTGTGCTACCATAGGTAGGCTTAATGCTGATGTAATAAGCGATGCGCTCACTGCTAGATGCAGTTTATTCATTTTTACTTTTAACATCCTCGATTCCCCTTGAATCAAAACTTCATTTTGTTGTATCAAATTGTCGGTTTGCAATTCGTACTTATGTATTCATTTTTAATAGCCGAATGATCTTGCAAAACCCTGCTTACAAACAAATACAGATCACTAAAAAATTAGTTAATAGTTACTCTTGTATAGAAAGTAACGAGAGCCTGCTTTGTTTGTGACTCTATTAAACGCCTTTTTAAAATCAGAGTCTTGAATTTAAGTGAATAGTTATGAAAGTAACTAAATTGAAAATAAAATGATGTGAAATTTAAATTTAATCCATAAAAATCAATTGTTTTATATTTATTTTTTATGTGAATTAATTTAATAAATTAAGTTTACTTATTGATTTTTATTGTTGATTCTCTTTTGATTCACAACTAGTTGATTAAAAATTAATAGGGTAGATGTCATGAATGAAACTAAAAAGATAAAATATCTCGAAGAGGGTTGTTGCTAATTATGGTTTGTATTTACGATTTTATATCATACATCGAGTGACGTTGTGATTAGTTGAAATTAAGGTTTTAATCTCTTTGGGTTCAATTCTCTGCCGCTTGCACGTGACCGTAGGTTAATTAAGATACTCCTCTTCGCAAAGCGAATTTGAGCCTAAGCGAAAAGCCTTGGCGTAGTTCATTAGAAAGGAGGAATGCGAAGCCATACGCCACTTTTAAAATATCTTATGTCAATAAATAAATTGATAACCTTCGACACTTGCTCTGCATTGAACTACCACTTGGCCCCATACAAGGCGTATATCAGTAATTATTGTCACAGTAAGTTATATAATTTTGCGAGAATGGTCACGTATTTAATAAAATTTGGATTGTTTTCGACTCGAATAAGTTAAGTTTTAAATGAGTCTTTTTAATCTATTTAATGAACAGGGAATAACTGATATAGATTTAGGAGTAGCTCCCAAGTCACTGTAAATGCGCAATGGATTGGTTTTATGTGAACTTGCATTTAAATGACTCGGGTGTGTGTTACAAACTCTTTTTCGGTGGTAATGCTACGTTAGCAAAGATTAAGCCAGCTACGAGTGACATAAAGATTAGAAATGTTTGCTGCCCGATATGTTCAGCATAAACAAAATCTTGCCCTTCAATAAGTGAATTTAGCCCGATATAGGTTTTACTCCCCGGTACTAGTACTATTAGGCCCTGCATAGCAACGATAGACGCAGGTGCATTAGCGATACGATTAAATAAGTTACTAAAAACACCGACAGAAAATGCCCCTACGAATGTCCCTAAGGTGTAATCCAAATACATCGCAGAGCCAATACTTGTGCCATAAGCAATAAAACCTGACGCAATCGACCATGAAGCATGTTTGAGTTTAGTTCTAAAAATAACGATTAAGCTACTACATAAAAGTAGAATTGCTAGCCATGCAGTCCATTTTGGTAAAGGCTCTGGCGGTACAAAATCAACCTGACCGAAAATAGCAAATCCTATCGCAATACCAATAAAGGCACCAAAATAAAGCTTAAACAACAACATAAATGAGTCCATGACGCGCGCTGTACCTGACACTAAATGTCTTGCTGCGAGTTCTGCAAGCCCTAATGCCAATGCAAGCCCGGGTATAAACACAATGATGGCTGACAGCACGACTAGCCGTATATTAATGCCCACATCTAAGTAAACGCTTATCGCACATGCCAAAATAGCAGAGACGATGGCAACGAGTGGTTCAAGCATGTGCGCTACTCTTTTGGAGCGGCTTGACCACATTACAAATAAATAAACAACTAATGTTAAAGTCGCAGACCAGAATACGTCATTCCAGCTAGTGCCCATTAGCATTGCAAAAGCTCCACCAGAGGTAGCAAAAGCAATACCGGTTGTTACTTTATTATAAGGGTTGGGCATAACAAAAATGGCATCAAGCTGAAGGTCAACTTCTTGCAGAGTTAGTTCGCCGTTTAGCATCTGATTCACAAGGTCGTCGGTGTCGGCGAGTGAACCTAAATCATGATCGCCAGGGTCAACACGTGCAACGTGGGTGTATTCGTCTTCGTGGCCGTCAGTCCAGATAACAAAAGTAACGGATGTGGGGGACATAACAAACGATGATTTAAGATCAAGGTATG
Organism: Pseudoalteromonas neustonica; assembly: GCF_001653135.1. Lineage (GTDB taxonomy): Bacteria > Pseudomonadota > Gammaproteobacteria > Enterobacterales > Alteromonadaceae > Pseudoalteromonas > Pseudoalteromonas neustonica. Next base: position 309,734 of record NZ_BDDS01000004.1, on the reverse strand, counting down.
TTGCCACTTCCATTAAATGGGCTTCGAGTCGATAAGCTGGAGTGCCATATTTATGGAGCATTTTGCCAAGCTTAACGATAAATTTTCGTTTTTCAGTAAACGTTGCGGTTTTCAAATGATGTTTGAACCAAAGGTTAAATTGTTCAGTTAAAAAATATAGACAATGTAGCTTAAATTGCCTATGTAATTGGCGGCGATTTTAAACACTAATCCCCGCCTGTCTAGTTTTTTCTTAACTTAGTTTACTTGTTCTTTGCTTCAATCCATTGTGCCATGTACTGAGTACTGCGCATCGTGTGGTGTTTAAGCATTTGGCCCGTAAAATTGCTTTCACGGTGAGCTTTGAGCTGTTGAGTGATGCTTTGAATTTTTTCAACCAATTGACTTGCCAGCGGATGTTTATCGTAATGTGTTTCTAATAAAGCCGCACCCGCGTTTTGTGCTTGTGCAAACAAAACGCTATCTTGATAAAGAGCAACAGCTGCGTCAGCAAAATGTTGTGGATCGTTTTCAATAGACCCATTCCATGGCAGATCATTATGCATGCCTTCACTGCCGATAGACGTTGTAACGCTTGGTGTTTGCATTATCATCGCCTCTAGTAACTTACCTTTAATACCAGCACCGAAACGAAGAGGTGATAAGCATACGCGTGCACTTTGCATAACCTCGTATGCATCATCTGCCCAGCCTTTAATTAAGAATCCTGTTTTGGGATTGTTCAGGGCTGTGGCTTTTGGTGGCGGATATGAGCCATATATATGCAGTTGCGCGTGTGGTAGCTGTTTTCTGATCAGTGGCCATATTTGTTGCAGGTATAAAACTGCGTCCCAATTTGGGGCATGGCGAAAATTACCTATGGTCATAAAGTGTTCACGTTCATCGAACGATTTAGTTTTCTCTGGCAGTGCAGCTAAATCGACCATAAAAGGCAAATGATGTAATAGCGAGCTATCTACTTTGAACACATCACCAAGAAGTTGCATTTCATAACTGGAAATAATTAAACTTAAATCGCACCGTAAAATAGCAGCAATTTCTCGTTTTGCGATATCAGAATGTAAATCGCTGTGATCAAACGCTCTATTTCCTTTATGTGCTTCATGGCGGGCATTACGTAAACACTGTAAATCTTCTGTATCGAGTACTTTTAATGCTGTAGGGCAGTATTTATCTACGCGCCAACCAAATTGCTCTTCCATCATAAAACGGTCAAACATGACAATGTCAGGGGCGTAATGTGCAACATATTCATCAAAACTAGCGCAATTGAGAGCGATAGTTGTACTACTAATACCAAAATCACTAAGGTTTACCATGTGCTCAGTTTTTTGTGCAGGGCTGGCAAATTCAACGTCCCAACCTTGGGCTGTAAATGTGTTTAACAACGACATCATATGCGTGCCTGCCGCTGATGAATTGGGCTCTGGCCACACATAGCCAATTACTAATACTTTTTTCATTGACTTGAATCTCTTACTTTTAGGTGTACGTCGATTAATGTTCTTACCGCAGGCGTGCCGTGGCTAAGTAATTCTTGCAACACGTGGCAGGCTCGCTTGCCTATCTCATTTGCATTGATGGTCACGCTACTCAAAGAAGGTGACATTAAACATGAATCAGCTAAGTCATCAAAGCCGACAACTTTTATATCTTTGCCTGGGATTAAGCCTTGCTCGCGGATCGCTTCAATAACACCATAAGCAATGACATCGTTAAAACAAATGATTGCTTTTGTATCAGGGTATTGAGCATACAGCGAGTTAAATGCATCGCGTCCGCCTTGGCGATTAGTTACTGCATTTAGGCATGGCTTATCATCGCTGATTTTGAAATATTGTAAGGCGCTTTTAAAACCAGCTAAACGTTCATGATAATCTGAGATATCGTCGGTTCCACCTATAAACGCAATGTCTTCAATACCTTGTTGCAGAATATGGGTGGTGGCTAGGTGGCTGCCTTTTTTGTTATCGGGTAAAATCGTTGGGGCTGCACAAAAGGGAACTTCTCGCATGATGTGAATGACAGGAAAGCCACTGTTAATAAGTTCATCAACCCACTGTTGTGTAGTTCCTGGTGCCGGGCACATTATAAAAGCGGCGACGTTGTACTCTTTAAGTGTTTTAACAACTTGTGTTTGACGATCAACACTTTCTGCGGTGTTTACCAACATAGGCAGCATACCAAGCGCATGAATATGGTTTTCAAGCCCAACAGCTAGCTGAGCAGAGTAGGGGTTGGTTAAGTCATTGATGACTAGCGCCACTAAGTTAGAACGGCGACTGCGCAGTGCAGCAGCATCGCGATTATATACATAACCTAACTTATCAATTGCTTGCAATACCTTTTCTTTACTTTTATCACTGACTTTGTCACTTTGAGTGAGTACTAAGGAGACCGTTGACTTGGAAACTTGTGCCTCTTTGGCAACGTCAAAAATGGTTATATTGTCGGTTTTATTTTTCATTTAGATTACGAGACAGTGATTATATGGACCAATTAGGGAGTTTAACGCAATTTAGCCTAGTAATGAACGCAAAAACTTTATGGATTTTACGAAACATGTTTAGATACACACCTAATAAAAAATACCAAGGATAAAAAATGAAAGGCATAACGCTTTTATTTGCTCTCGGGCTCAGTGTTTGTTTTAGCAGTGCAAGCTATAGCACACAAGGTTATCAAACCCCTTCAAGTGATTTAGCTGCACTAGTAGATGCAAAGTTAGCGCCTAGTAGTTATTTATCATCGGATGGGCAATGGCTTGCATTATTTGACCGTAAACGTGTTGAAACATTGGACGACTTAGCAAAAGAAGAGGTGAAGTTAGCAGGTATAAAACTAAACCCAGCTAACTTTTCACGCTCTCGTCCTCGCTCAAAGTTTAGTAGCTTACAATTAAAACACATTGAAACAGGTGCTGTAGTTGAAGTTAATAATTTACCACAAGGTGTGATCCGTTCACCTAAATGGTCAAGTGATGGCGAATATCTTGCGTTTATTGTTGAGCAACCTACCGAGGCTCATTTGTGGGTTTACAACACGCAAACCAAACAAGCGCGTGAGCTTGCGGGAGTTGCATTAAATTCAGTATTAACAGCAACACCATACCAATGGCTGCCGGATAGTACTGCAATTGTTGCTAATGCAGCTGTTAATATCGGTAAGTCGCGTTTGGTTAGTGATGCAGACAGTGTGGTGCCAGTTATCCAACAAAGTAGTGGCCAAAAAGCACCTGCTCGTACTTATCAAAATTTATTGACGAGCCCGTTTGATGAACAACAGTTTAAATTTTATGGGCAAGGTCAACTTACCTATATTCCACTCAGTGGTGTGGCGACAGCAATAGGGAAAGCGGGTTTATTTAAATCATTTTCAATTTCACCAGACTCAACGAACATTTTAGTTGCGAGCATTGATGAACCTTTTTCCTATCAAGTACCTTACAGTCGCTTTGCGACAACATGGCAAATACTGGGGATGCGAGGTTTTGCGTTAGCTGAACTTGCTAAGCAGGCTCTGGCTGACAATATTCCTCAGGGTTATGATAGTGTACGAACGGGTCGCCGAAGCTTTCAATGGCGTGCTGATCAAGGAGCTGAAGTTATATGGGCACAAGCGCAAGATGGTGGCGATATGAAGACAGATGTGCCTTATCATGATCACATTTATAGTTTACGTTCGCCGTTTAAACGTGAGCCTAAATTATTTGCTAAAGTTGAACGTCGATTTGCGGGTATTGAATGGGCCAACGATAATGTTGCGTTGCTTAGTGAATGGCGTTTTAGCGATCGCCAATTACGTACTTATGTCATCCAACCTCGTAACGCAGATAAAAACCGTATTTTGTTCTCTGAGCGAAGCTACAATGATGCTTATAAAGATCCCGGTAATGCAATTTATGAGCGTAATGATTTAGGCGAAAACGTAATCAAAGTAGTCGGCGGACGTTATATATTCTTACGCGGAAATGGCGCATCAGAACAAGGTAATGTACCATTTTTAGATCAATATGATATAAAAACAAATAGCAGCAAGCGCTTGTGGCAATCTGCTGCACCATATTATGAGCGTGTGCGTGCGATGCTTGATGACGAAGGTGAAAAACTAATCACCATCAGAGAATCAAAAAAAGAGCAGCCAAACTTTTTTATTCGTGATTTAGGCAAGGACACCTTAACTCAGCTTACGACCTTTGAGCACCCTTACCCTGCATTTAAAGGTGTAACCAAGGAGCTAGTACGTTACAAACGTGATGATGGAGTGGAGTTATCAGGTACATTATACTTACCGCCAGGTTATGATAAAACACAAGGTACTTTACCTGTACTAATGTGGGCTTACCCACTGGAATATAAAGATAAAGCGGTGGCATCGCAAGTACGTGAATCTGAGTATGAATTTACATATATAGGCTATTGGGGCCCAATGCCTTACCTTGCTAAAGGGATTGCTGTTTTTGATGACCCTAAAATGCCTATAGTAGGTGTTGAGGGCAAAGAGCCAAACGACTTATTTAGAAAGCAATTAGTGGCAAGTGCAAAAGCTGCCGTTGATGTCCTGGTTGAAAAAGGCATTGCGGATAAAGATAAAATTGCGATAGCAGGGCATTCCTACGGTGCCTTCATGGTTGCAAACTTATTAGCTCACAGTGACTTATTTAAAACCGGTATAGCTCGAAGTGGCGCTTATAACCGCACACTAACGCCGTTTGGTTTTCAAGGTGAGGAACGCGATTTTTGGCAGGCTCAAGACGTTTACGCAAACATGTCACCGTTTTTTCATGCTGAGAAAATTAACGAACCAATGCTAATGATCCATGGGCAAGAAGACCCTAATTCAGGCACTTTCCCAATGCAAAGCGAGCGTATGTATGCCGCACTAAAAGGGTTAGGCAAAGATGCCCGTTTAGTGATGTTGCCATACGAAGCGCATGGATATCGTGCTCGTAAGAGTTTGCTGCATGTACTTTGGGAGCAAGAACAGTGGCTTGATAGATATTTACTGAGTGATGATAAAACCACAGACGCAGTAATTTCAGCTGAGTAATTGAATTCAAGTAATAAAAACGCGGTTTGATACCGTGTTTTTATTACTCTCACTCAACAAGAAGATCCCGCCTTTAATCTCACGGCACTTTCCCAATGCAAAGCGAGCGTATGTATGCCGCACTAAAAGGGTTAGGCAAAGATGCCCGTTTAGTGATGTTGCCATACGAAGCGCATGGATACCGTGCTCGTAAGAGTTTGCTGCATGTACTTTGGGAGCAAGAGCAGTGGCTTGATAGATATTTACTGAGTGATGATAAAACCACAGACGCAGTAATTTCAGCTGAGTAATTGAGTTAAGTTTCACTCTAAATTGATAAAAACGCGGTTTGATACCGTGTTTTTATTACTCTCACTCAACAAGAAGATCCCGCCTTTAATCTCACGGCACTTTCCCAATGCAAAGCGAGCGTATGTATGCCGCACTAAAAGGGTTAGGCAAAGATGCCCGTTTAGTGATGTTGCCATACGAAGCGCATGGATACCGTGCTCGTAAGAGTTTGCTGCATGTACTTTGGGAGCAAGAGCAGTGGCTTGATAGATATTTACTGAGTGATGATAAAACCACAGACGCAGTAATTTCAGCTGAGTAATTGAATTCAAGTAATAAAAACGCGGTTTGATACCGTGTTTTTATTACTCTCACTAAACAAGAAGATCCCGCCTTTAATCTCACGGCACTTTCCCAATGCAAAGCGAGCGTATGTATGCCGCACTAAAAGGGTTAGGTAAAGATGCCCGTTTAGTGATGTTGCCTTATGAAGCGCATGGATACCGTGCTCGTAAGAGTTTGCTACATGTACTTTGGGAGCAAGAGCAGTGGCTTGATAAATATTTACTGAGTGACGAAGCACCTGTAAAAGCGATGCCTGTCGTAACCGAGTAAAAATGAAAGCTCTTTATATATTTAATGTTGATTGTTTTAGCTAGCCGATCGATTTTTTAAAGGCTTTATAATCGGCTCTAACAAGTGTTAGAGTCTATTTTGTATAAAACTAAATATCAGCATGGGGTTTTGCAAAGTTCATTAGCACAGCAAATACTTGTATAGTCTTATTGCTTAATTGTTCAATTAAATGAATAAGGGAAAGATGTACTACTGACTTTCATGTTCAAGGTTGTGACGTATATTTATTGGTAGACATAATGAAAAAGTAGTGCCAACTCCTATTTCACTTTCGCATTCAATAGTGCCCTGTAAAACCTGATGTATTAAATTAAACGCGATACTTAAACCTAAACCTGTTCCCCCCTGTGATCGGTTTGTTGTATAAAACGGATCAAAAATTTTATCTATTGCATCAGCTGCAATACCCACTCCAGAATCTGCAATGTCAATTAAGCATTGCGTTTGTGTGAACTCAATTTTGAAATGAATTACCTTGTTGCTCACATCATTAAATGCATGTGTTAAGCTGTTGTTTATTATGCAAAACAAAACCTGACTTAAAGCGTTAGGGCAACTAATCAGTTTTCCTTTATTTACAATATTTATATCTACTTGAACTTTTTTTGCTGCAATTGTGCTTGTATGACTTTTGATTATGTCGTAAATAAACTCTTCTATGTTTATTGGTTCAGCTATTTCAAAGGAGTTCTCTACGGCAATTTGTTTAAATCTTTGTACTAACTCTGCGGCACGTTCTGCGTTTGTTTTTATTAGTATTAAACTTTGATCCGCGCGCTCAAAATATTGGTTAAAAATACTGCGAGATAAAGTATTCGCCGAAAAGTGCTTTTGCAATTGATGCGTATAATCTTGTAATATACTAGAAGCAGTAATGGTTATTCCAATAGGGGTGTTTACTTCATGCGCAATCCCTGCAACTAATTGTCCTAATTGAGCCATTTTTTCATGCATTATTAGCTGTTCTTGGGTATGTTTTAATTCTTCAATATTATTTTGTAATGTTTGGTGCATTTCCAATAAATGCTGATGGGACTGTGCATTGGACAATGCGATTGTTACATATGACGCTAAGCTTTCTAGTAATGTTAAATCATGTGCATGGTAACTATTGGGCTTAACACTTTGAATACTAATTACACCCAGCATTTTTCCGTTATGTTGCATCGGAACATACATCATTGATAATGCTTTTATTTCTTTGCTACCACTGTGTAGTTGATGATTAGCATTATCTTGTTCAGGGTAATAGTGGTGAAACTGAGTGTCGTAGTCATTTATTAATACAGATTGATTGTGTTCAACGGCATAGACAGCAAGTTGTCCTGGTTCCTCCATTGAACGTTCATAAGCAACGTAACGAACCCCACGCTCAACTGCATAGTTAAATTCTAAACAATTTTTATCATTATTGATAATACCAATTCCAAAACGATCGGCTTGAAAAATTTCATTGATTTGTGCGTATATATCATTGAGTAATTCATCCAAGAGTAATTGGAGTGTGAATTGTTGTCCGATTTGATTAATTACTTGTATTTCGCGTGTACGTTGACTGACAAGCTCTTCAAGCTTTATTGCCTTAGCCTTGACTATACCAATTCTCCAGCGAAAAATGAGCCCCAAAATTATGAGTGAAATACCCACAATTAATAAACGAAACCACAGTGTTTGTATTAACGTCGGTTGTACAGTAAAAGAGAGTACTGAAGGGGAGATCTGTGCTGTATTATTTTTATAATATGCCCGTGTTGTTAGGGTGTAGTCTTGTGGGGAAAGCTTACTTAATTGTACGTAAGGAGCATCGGCATCAATAAGTCGCCATTGAGGCTGATCTGGTAATAATTGGTATTCGTAAACAAGTGACTTGTGAAGTAATTCATTGACCGCTATCTGTATATTAAAACTTGCCTCCTCAGGTTTTAAGATGAGGTTATTTAAGCGAGATAAAGGGGCTGATTCGCCATTGACCTTTAGACGTACTGTATTTAATTTACTCGGAGTAATAGAAAAAGGAAACTTATTTGGGTCGACTATAAGCACGCCCTTTGTACCGCCAAATACCATTAACCCACTGCGCAATTTAGTATACGATCCTAACCAAGCAACCCCAATGTCTACACCGTAGCCATTATTTAGAGGGCGAAATTGCTTCGTCGATAAATCAATGACACTAGTGGCACTCCAAATTCGTTGATGTTTATCAATCAGCATATTAGCACCAGGTGAGTGCTTACCGATTGGAAATTCGCCTTTCATCTGATTAAATATTGGTTGTATTTGCTCCAAATCAGTCACTTTGTCAAAACCAGTGCTGGTGGTGAGCCACATATTATTTGCTTGATCAACTACCATCCCTAATACGTAATTATGACTAAGTCCTTGTGATAAGTTATCTGCTTGGAAGTGATCAAGCACAGTTTGATCTGCTCTTTTACGATAAAGACCATTATGGCTACCGATCCAAAGCGAATTAGCGCTGTCTTGAATCATGGACGTAACGGTATCATTCATCTTTTTGCCGTCTAATTTTTTTATCAGAGATTCACAATGACGACTACCTCGTTTTATAATGCATACACCTTTAGCTGTCCCAACGGCTAGAGATTGATCATTGAGCACCAACAGTCGCAAAATAGCGCCTTTCTCTAACCCTGTGAGTTCTAATTGTGAGAAATGACCTTCTTTCAAATGTATTTTTACCAGCCCTGACGATGTTGTTCCCGCCCATAAAGTCCCATCCTTCTGCTCAGCAAGGGATACGACGTTGCTGATTTTTTTACCTGAGAGATCAGAGTTAATTGTTTTTAACCGGCCATTTTTAGGTTCAATAACATCAACACCATTGCCCGTAGTACCGACAAGTATTGTGCCATTTTCTAATTCAAAAATTGTGCGGACATTAGCATAGCTTAAGCCTTTATCATGGAGTAAAGTATAGCGAAGCATTGCAAAATTATTCACGGTATTACTATTCAATATTTGTAGGCCAGCCCCCCAAGTGCCTATTAAAATTGTTCCATTTTTGCTTAAAAATAAAGTGCCAATTTCATCATAAACTAAACTTGTTGCAACTGAAGGATCATGTTTGTAGGTATTTAACCATTGCTTTGTTTCTAGGTTAAATACCCAAATTCCTTCACCGTAAGTTGCAACCCACACTTGGTTGTTATCTAAGGCAATAATAGAGCGTACATAAGCATTACTATTAACGTGTGAATTGTCACTACTCGCTGAAACAGGATCGCTTACACCATCCCAAAACCATAAACCACTTCGACTACCAAGCCAATATGTCCCCGTCGGGTCTTGGTATACTGAACGTATGTCTAAGTTTTTTAACTGAGAAATACTTGAAAAATGAGTATCATTTATACCCTTTACAAACACACCTTTAGTTGAGCATGCCCAAATAGCGCCATCGTTAGTTTCAAAAAAGTGATATGTGATCTCCCCTTGTGTGGGCAAAATATAATGAGTACTTTGTTTTGAATTAAGATCGAGCTTTTCTACACCTAACTCATGGCCTACCCACAATTGGTTATTGCTGTCTATTTTAAGCGTGCGTAAGGTATTGCTCATCAATGCCATGTTTTGGCTTTGAGTACTGATGTGAATGAATTCATTGCTAATAGGATCAAAGCGGGTTAAACCAGAAGTACGGGTTGCTAACCATATGCCCCCGTCTTGATCTTGAGCTATAGCTACTATGTAATCAGCTGCGGGGGAATTTTTATTACCGGGTTGATGTTCAAAACGCGTAAAGCTGACGCCGTCAAAACTCACTAATCCATTTTGGGTGCCAAACCAGAAAATGCCGTTATTAGCCTCAATCCCACTTGTTATCGCGCCATTAACAATCTTTGCGTTGTCATCAATTGTTGTAAATAAAGGTTGTGCGTATTTAAAGTCGGTAAGTTTTGTACCATGTATTGATGGTGCAGCTGTTACAGAGTTATTGAATAAAGTCGCGAGTAAAAAGAAAGAAAAAAATATGCACCACACAAATGAATAAAATTGATTATGTTTTAAAAAGATCACTCGGAGCACTTTTTTAAATAAGCTATAGCTATATTATTGAACACCCTGCAATAAATGCAAGTAAACAATTTGAGGTTTATGATCATAATAATAAAAATAGCTCACTTTATTTTTATGAATAAATTTTTAAGTAGGTGACGAACAGTAGACTAATGGCCACCTTTTAAAGCGGTGTGTTACTTGCGCCATAGTACGTTACGAACAATAAATGTGCCATAACGTACAGGTTTTACTTAGAAGTTAAGGGCCTATTTGGCTTTGATGTACTTTTCGCTTAGACAGCAAATAATACGCCACAGGGACAAAATAAAACGATAGCATTGTTGTCAACACCGTTCCACCTGCAATGGCTACGGCAAATGGTGGCCAAAAGCCTCCGCCAGCAAGTATTAACGGTAAAAAACCACCAACGGTGGTGATAGTGGTAGAGCTGATATGGCGTGAGCAGGTCATTACTGCGGCAACGATTTTGCTTTTGTCAGTAAGTGCTTGAAGCGAGTTGAGCTCTGACAAAATGACAATAGCAGCGTTAATAGCCAATCCCATTAAACCTAATAAACCGATGATTACAGTAAAACCAAACGGGTAGCCGGCAATAAATACACTAAGCAAACCAAGCATAGCTGCTTGCAAGGCGTTGATTAAAATCAATGCGGTGGTCGTAAATGAGTTAAATGACATAACCAGCACGGTGATCAATAACACTACTATAATACCCACTTGCCCGAGTAATTTACCGACCGCCTCATTGCGTTTTTGTGATTCACCACCTAGCTCTAGTCTGTAGCCATGAGGTAACACAAAGCCTGATTGTGCAATTGTTGCGGTTACATCATTCAATACCGTTTGCGGTAATACGCCGGTTGCTAAATAGGCTTCGATAATGTTAACTCGCTCACCATCGCGACGAGCTATAGATCCGCGAGATGGGCTTAATGTTGCACTGGCAAATGATTCAACCAATAGCGGCTGTGTAGTGTTTAATTGAGTGGCGTTGGCTGCTGTATTTAATTGCGTACTAAATAAGGCGCTAATATCGTCTCTGCGGTTATCCGCGACTCTAACGCGGACAGGGACGGTTTCTGTGTTATCAATAATACTACCTACGACCACTCCATTAAACTGGCTTTGCAATTGTGTTGCCATACCGCTGAGGCTCAGTCCTGCATGAGTAAGAGCGGCTTCATCAGTATTTAGCCACAGTTTTGGTGAGCCAGATAAGAGTGTTGGCCGGGTATGAGTTATATCGTTATGGGCGATTAATTGGGTTCGTAACTGTTGCCCGAGATCGGCCAAAGTATCGAGATTAGGTCCGTAAATTCGCATTTCAATTGGCGCATTAAATGGTGGGCCCTGTTCGAGTTTTCTTACCAGTGTTTGCGCGTGTGGAAACTCACTGTCTAGCTGATGTTGTAACGCGGTGATCAATTCATTAGCCCGCCTAAAATCGGTGACTTTGATCATCGCTTGCGCGTAATTATTTGCGCCGCGGTTACGCTGCATCATGTTGTAATAAAAGCTTGGGAAATTTGTGCCTATCATCCAATCAAGTTTTTCTATTCCTTGGGACTTGCGAATGTGGGCGTCCATTTCTTTGATTGCTTGACGGGTGGATTCAATACTTACTTGCGGGGCAAAGTGCACTTCAATTTGAAACATATCGCGGTCTGAAGGCGGGAAAAATTGCTCGGTGAGTTGCCCTGCACCGAAAAAGCCAGCAACGGGAAATATAAACACTAGCAGCAATGTGAGTTTTGGTTTTGCTAGGCTGTATTTTAATGTAGCTGCAAAGCGTTTACTGAGCTTTGGTGTGCGTATACCTTGATAAAATATGCCTGTCCGTTGCTCGTTATTTATAAATTGCCCAGCAAATACCACAACCAATGAGTGGGAAATTATGTACGAACCAATCAACGCAAAAATCACGCTTAGGGCGATGCCGCCAATAAACTCTCCTGAAGCACCGGGCATCAAAGCAATAGGTGCAAACGCTAAAATCGTGGTGAGGGTTGAGCCAAGTAACGGTAGCCAAAAATGTGCCACGGCTTTTTCAACTGCAGCAATAGCATTGAGTCCTTGCTGACGATAGCGCTGTACTGCATCAGTGATCACAATGGCGTTATCAACCATAATCCCCAGCGCAACAACTAAACCGGTGACTGACATTTGGTGGATGGGTAAACCATATAAGTGCATGCTTACCAGGGTGAATAATACCGTGAGCGGTAATGCAGTACCTACAATTAACGCGGCTTTGAAGCCTAAGGTAATAAATAATACAGCTAATATAAGTATAAAACCTACGGCAATATTACCGAGTAAATCACCTAAGCGTTCTTGGGTATAACCACGTTGATCAAAAATGTTTTGTAGTTCAATTTGATTGGGCAGTTCTAGCTCAAATTGTTGTACAACGACATCGATTTTATCTGAAAATTTATCAATACGTAATTTAGGTAACATACGAATGGCGATATATAGGCCTGGTTTACCATCAATTAATGCAATTTCACTGACTGGGGTTTTAATTGTGCGTGATATGTCTGCGATATCAGAGAGTTGATATTGGCTAGCAGTGTGATTACTACTGACGGGAATTGCACCAATACGTGCAACAGAATCAAAAGCACCTGTAACCTCTATTTGCATTTGTGACTTATCATTGGTTAATGTGCCCGCAGCCACTTTTGCATCAGCGCCCTTTATTGCTGCATGAATATGAGCTTGCGAAATACCAGCAAGGCTGGCTTTTTGTTGATCGACAGTAACACGAATTTCTTCTTCGGCTTGGCCAAATATATGTACAAGCTCAACGCCGGAGACGTTACGCAATTGGTTTTGTAACTCTTTAGCGTAGCGATTAAGTGTTGCCATTGTAATAGAGTCGTCGCGTGCATTAACAGATACAATACGGGTGTAAGCGTATCCGCGCTCGTCATCAAGTAGCGGCTGTGCAGCGTTTTCGGGAAGTTGACTGCGAACATCACCGAGTAAATCACGCATCCGTGACCAAACCGGTGGTGCATGGGTTATCTCATCTTTTAATTCGACGGTAATGACCGACAATCCTGGGCGAGAAATAGACGATACATGTTTTACTTCGGCTTGTGATTTAAGTCGTTGTTCGATTTTTTCACTGACTTGCACTTCCACACGCTCGGCACTGGCGCCGGGTAATGCTGTGGTAACAATAGCTAAACGATTCGATATACGCGGATCCTCAGTACGCGGTAGGCCATTAATTGCGGCTAAACCACTAACAATAAGCAGCGCAACCAGTAACGCCTGAAAGCGGCCATGGTTAAATAAATACTGGATCATCACAGCACCTTAGTCGGTTTATTTTCAACAATATTAACTAAAATATTAGCTGATAACTTATGCATGCCATTGGCTACAATTTGATCGCCATCTTGCAGTGGCGCACCAATAAATGCGTAACCATCATGAGCATAGTAAAGTTGAACTATGATAGGTTTTAAAATGTTGTCTGTAATTTGGTAAACTTGCCAAGTACCACGAATACCATCTGCAAGGGCATCTAGTGGCACCCAAAAACCGGTTTGTTGTTGATATTGATGCAGTGCTAATTTTGCTAACTGACCGGAGTAAACCACTGCGTGGTTAGGTAATGAAAAGCGCATGGTTAAGGTTTGCGTTCGTGAGTCGATACTCGCACCTTTACTGAGTGATTGTGCTGCAAAGGTTTGCCCTGCTATTTCAATATCCATGCTATTTTTAATGGTACTTTTTAATGTGAGTGGAATACCTATGCTTACTTGCGCGTGTTGGTTTTCGATTAAACGAACAATGGGTGTAGCTGCTGCGACAATCTCGCCTTGTGATGCAAAGCGTTGGCCTAAAATACCATTAAAGGGAGCTGTTAAATGCGCTTTTTGAGTGCGAATACTTACTTCATTTAAACTTGCTTCTATTCCTGTGAGTTCGGCATTAAGTACTGCGATATTCGTTTTAACTTGATCAAGGGCGGAGGTGGCCGAGTAATTTTTTTTATCAAGCTCTATTAAACGGTTTTTTTCCAGTTTAGCTAATGTAAGCTGTGCTTGAGTTCGTTGTTTTTGGGCGTGTAGTTTTTGTTTTTCAATGGCTAAAAGCTGTGTATCTTGACGTGCAATGACCTCACCTTGTTTAATTGTGTGCCCTTGGTCAAAATATATTTGTTCAATCTTACCCGAAAATTCAAAGCTCAATTTGGCGTCATGTTGTTTAATAACTTGACCGCTGAGCGTGCGCGTTTGATTATAGCCAGCTTGTTTTTTTACCGTGTAAGCTGCCACATGGACAAGGTTTTGAGCGTTATTTAAAAAGGGGGCAAGTAAAATTATTGCTCCAAACAGGTGTTTTTTCATCGGTATATCCATATTGTAGTCACGCTAAATGAGCCTGTATTACATACGTATTAAACGTGCAGCACTTTGCTACACACGCAGAATGATTTAGAATTGGACTAATGAGTCTAATTTTGAATAAATATAAACTAATCAAACTAGACTGTCTAGTTTGATTTGAGGTGATAATGGAAATAACGACCCTGAGCCGTTCAGAACAAAAACGACAGCAGATTATTAAAGCTGCAACCACATTATTTATGGATAAAGGCTTTCCTAATACCAGCATGGATCAAATTGCTAAATTGGCTGAGGTTTCTAAACAAACTGTTTATAGCCACTTTAAAGATAAAAATAACTTGTTTGTTGAAACAATAACGGCACATTGTTCATCGTCTAATTTACGAAAAGAACAATTTGATGTCGGACAAAGTGTTGAATCGAATCTTTTACGAGTAGTGACTAATTTTATTGCTTTAGTCTTTTCGCCAGAAGCGCTGAGAGTGTACGACACATGTGTTGCACATAAAGATGAATACCCAGAGTTAGGTGTGTTCTTCTATGAAGCTGCACCAAAAATGGTGCTACAGCAAGTTGAAACCTGCTTGCAGTGTATGGCGCAAGAGGGCTTGCTCAATATTGAAAATTCAACATTTGCTACTTTACAGTTATTAGGCATGACACAAGGGGATTGGAAAATGCGCCATGCTTTAGGTCAGGCTAAAGAAGGAGAGTTACCACCTGATACGTATATTCAAGACTGCGTATCACGTTTTATTAAAGCATATAGTTAGATGTCTGAAGCAAGTATCCTAATAACACCTTACTTTAAAAGAGAGGTGTTATTAGGGGGAGCTTTTTAGGGTTGTATTACAAACTCCGTGCCGCGATTAAATAGCCCAAAGATTGCGAATATCAATTTTAAAAGCTCAATGGGCTCTGTTTCATAATTATACTCAAAGCCTTTAAATGGTTCGTTTAAGTTCTGAAAAAATCAACTGTTTCATTCATTCCTCTTGCTTGTTCTGCCATTGATTCACCGGCAGCGGCAGCCTCCTCAACAAGTGCTGCGTTTTGTTGCGTCATTTCATCCATTTGAGTAACGGCTGAGTTTATTTGTCGTATACCATCAGATTGATGTCTCGCTGATTCTGCAAGCTCTTGCATCATATCGCGGACTTTAGCATTGGATTCGACTATTTCGCGTAATGTATCACCCGAACGATTGACCAGCTCGGTGCCTTCGGCAACTTTGACCTGACTATCACGAATGAGATCTTTAATACCTTTTGCTGCACTAGATGAACGCTGTGCTAAGTTTCTTACCTCACCAGCGACGACTGCAAACCCTCGACCTTGTTCACCGGCTCTTGCGGCTTCAACGGCGGCATTCAATGCTAGTAAGTTTGTTTGAAAGGCTATTTCGTCAATCACAGAAATAATCTCGGCAATTTTTTTACTTGAGTCGTTTATTTCGCGCATCGCACTAACTGCTTGGCTAACAATATTGCCGCCTGATTCCGCTCGTTCTTTTGCTTCTTGGGCGAGATCGTTAGCCTCCTCTGAACGGACCGCACTTTGTTGCACTATTTCAGTTATTTCGTCCATGCTTGCAGAAGTTTGTTCCAAACTGCTTGCTTGCTCTTCAGTACGTTGACTTAAATCAGCATTACCTTGAGCTATCTCGTTAGCACCTTGAGAAATACTGCTAGCAGCAGAACGAATACCAAAAATAATTTCGGTTAATTTATCTGCTGTTGCATTGGTATCTTCTTTTAATTGACCAAACGTACCAGCGTACTCATTGGTTATACGTTTTGATAAATCCCCTTGTGCCATTGCACCAAGCATTAAGGTTACATCGTTAACAGAAACTTCTACGGTCTCTACGAGTAAGTTTAATCCGGTACTCAGTTTTTCAAAAAATCCTGATTTACCCTGAATATCTATTTTTTTACTTAAATCGCCGTGCGATGCAGCATGAACTATTGTGTCTATCTCTTTTTCTATATTTACTTCAGCAGTCCTATCAACCCACTCAAGGACGGTGCCAATGCGATGATTATCAACAAAAATAGGATTTGCCGTGAGTGCAAAGACACTGTTACCTATATGCTCTGTGCTACGGTATGTACTTGTTAGTGCCTCAAAGGTGTGTTTTTGTTGCTCTGGTTCAAGATAAAACTGTTCAATACTTAAGGTAAAGAGGTTTTGTGCATCAAAATTGTTTATGTGAGTTTTAAGATCTGCTTCAACATTATTAAACATTGTTTTTAATTCGTTATTGGCATAGATAATATTCAGATCAGGATCTGCGATCATGACATTACCAGATACACTATCAAGGGCGTATTTAACCCGTGCATTTTCAGATGCGATACGTGTTTTTTCTTGTTCTTGTGCAAGCCATTGTGTTTTGTCTTCCCACTCAATAACGGTACCTACGCGTTCATCATTAACATTTACAGGGCTCGCCACAATACTAAAAGTATGACCCGCAATAATAAGCTCTGTTTTAATACTACTTTGTTGATCATCAAACTGGTTTAGTAAATCACTGAAGTGCGAAAAGTGAGTATCGAGTTTTGCGCCTAAAACTGCCTGTACAGTGAAGTCTGAAACCACAGATTGGATTGCATTTTCAGCCTCTGCAAACATGGTTTTTATAGCGTCATTTAGATAAATCACATTGTATGATTTGTCGGTGATCATTACTCGGCCGGATGAGCCATCTAAGGCATATTTTACACGGGCATTTTCAGATGCTATACGTGTTTTTTCTTGTTCTTGTGTGAGCCAATCTGTTTTATCTTCCCATTCAAAAACGGTCCCAACACGCTGGTTATCAACGATCACAGGGCTTGCAACCAAAATAAAAGTACGGCCACCGATAACAAATTGGCCATTAAAAACATTCGTTAAGTGATTGATATCGTTTTGTATAGTTTTAAAATAATCAAACTGGGTCGCCAGTGGAGTATTGATGATTTGCTTTGCATTAAAGCCAGGTGACTCTGTGCGGATGTCTTTCTCGATATTACTAAACATCGTATTTATGGCATCATTCATATAAATGACATTATGATCTTTATCAGTAATCATCACGCTTGAACTGGCGTTATCGAGCGCATTTTTAATGCGCGCATTAACTTGTGCAATACGACGTTCTTGCATTTCTTTGTCACGACCGATTTTTAAGTTATCTCGCATTGATAACATTGATTTGAACACTCCCTCGGGTTTGTGTTCGTCGTATTCTTGGTCTAGATCACCTTTAGCAATAGCCAGTGCAATGTGCTCAAGCTCAGTAGGATCTTTGCCAAGTTGCTTCATAACGACTTTCGTTAAGAAAAACACAATAACAGCACTGAGCGCTAAAGCGGCACTAAAGAAGATTACAATTTGATTGATTGCATTTTCGTTTTTAGTTTTTAACTGTGGGCCAAGTTGATCTTGGTCACGCTTAACTGAGAGCTTTAGATCATCAACCAAGCTTGCAAATTTAGGCCCTATCACATCAAGGGTATTGGTTACTTTATCGTTTCTATCATTAATAATATTAACGGTTTGCTCAAAAGCATCTAAATAGCTATTTCGATTATCATTTACTTTATTGATCAAGGATTGGCTATTGCCAGCAGCAGAGGCCGTTTGAAGTTGTGCAATTTGAGTATCGAATGCTGAAAATTCTTGACGTACACGTTGCGCAGCGCTTTCTTCATTGCTTTCTAGAAATTTAATAACGTAAAGTCTACCAAGTAACAAGTTGCGCATTGCCAGCCCAGCCAAATGTGCGACTTGAATATTGTTACTATTTGAAGCGCTTAACATTAAATCGGTGAGATCTTTCTCCATTTGTGGGCCGAGGGTATTGAGTTGTTCATTAACCAATATGTTTCGTTCAACTCTGTATTGTTTAATTACGTCAAAAGTTGCGTTGTAGGTATTTATTTCTAAGCTCAACTCTGAAACCATTTCAGCTCTTTGGGGGTTATTAATTTCGGTTTTGGCCTTTTTGAGTAGGGCATCAACATCATTAAAATATTGTGTGTATTGTTCAATATCTTTGTTACTGCCAGTGAGCAAAAAATCTTTTACGTTCATACGCACCATAAGCATATTTGATTGTAAAATTCCGGCAAGATTACTATCTCGTGCTAGTTCGCGATAATCTTTAAAACCATCAGAGGCGGACTTTAATGCGAAAAAGGAGGTTAAACCGATAATGGCAAGAATGATCATCACTGCAGAAAAAGCACCGATCAATTTGGCACGTAACGAGGTTAATAGATTAAATGAGGAGCGTGTTGAGGCCATACTATTCCCTTATACCCTGTAGTTAAGTTAGCTAAAAAACTAATGTCACACAGAGTATAGGCAATAAAATGAAATAGTATGAAGAAAAAGGAACATCAAATAAACCCACCATTTAATATCAGTGGGTCATAATGTATTAGGGCAAGATAAATTCATCAATTGATTGTTTTGTTAATTTACCAATTTGCATAAATGTAAAAATAATCGCGCCAATAAGCATAACCATAGTTGGCAGTACAATGACGGGGTAACTCAACCATGTCATACGGCCTAGTTCTTCTGCGTAAGCGGTAGTGCCAGCGGGGCTCACTACAATCGCTTTTGCTAAAAAGTAGTTTAACGTTGCAGATAAAAAGAACGCACACGCTACAATGAATCCAGCCAAGCGCATTTTAGCATTGAACACAGCCGTATTATTATGTTGCTCTAATACACTTGCCAATTTTTCTGTATCAAGAATATCTGGGTTGATCAAAAGTTTACGTATTAAAGGGTAAGGAGTGTATTGGCTGATCAGTACAATCACGCCAATAATAGCCGGCACCATTGCTTCTTTAATCGCAATATAAGATGGATCTAACTTCAATAAGCTGATGCCGCCCGTTAGTAATACGCTAATGATGCCCAATACTGAGAAAAAGTTAACTTTCCCAGATTGCTTAAGCTCCCATAAACCAAATAGTATTGGAAATGCCAGTGCGACCACGACAGCCCACACTGGACCGAGCGTGTCAGCAGTGCTAAAGCGACTTAAAATAATCGCAGGTAAAATAATATTAAAAATGATATTGCTAAAAAAATTATTTTTTTTTGTTTTTGTGGTCATTTAGGTACTTGTCCTTAACATCAATTGAGCAAAGTATACCAACTATCTCTTTACTGCGTCACTACTCGCGGTGAGGTATCTATAAAATTAGTATCTTCAGTACCAGTATCAGTATCAGAATTAAATAAATAGTTGTTAAAGCTTATTTTCTTACTACATTTTAACTGTGTAATGAAAAAGTAATAAACATGGAATACGTTATTATGAACAGTATTAAATCAAAGCTTATGTTGACTGTCATTGGGGCATTTATTGCAATTGTGTTTGGTGCTCTATTTGCATTGTCAGTTGTAAAGGGGGTGGCTAAGGATTTAGATGATTTAATAAATCAAGAGTTACAGTCACGCCAGCAAGTTAGCCAAGTATTGATCGAGTTTAAATCGCAAGTTCAAGAGTGGAAAAATATCCTCATTCGTGGCTTTGATGAACCTCAATATGACAAATACCTGACGCGATTTAAAGCGCGAGAAAAAGACATCGTACGTTTAACCGATAGTTTGATAAACACATCTCACTTACCTGCAGCGATGATTAAACAGTTACAAACGTTTAAAAGCGAGCATGCCAAACTAGGTAAGCAATATATGATAGGGCTTGAGCAATTTCAACAAGCCGATTTTAATACGCAAGCAGGTGATAGAGCAGTAAAAGGGATTGATAGGGCATCGGCTATGCTGCTAGAGGAGCTAAACAATAGTATTGATGAGTTAGTGAGTGAAAAAACTGAACAGCTCATTATTAAAAAAGAAAAATTTATTACGCAAAGTACAATCGCTTTAATCGTTTTGGCATTTTTTATTATCGTTATTATGACTATTTACGTGCAAAAATTGATTATTAGTCCAATTTTAAGTGCTTCACATATTGCTGAACAAATTGCAAAAGGCAATTTTTCAAATACTATTTTGGTTAGTAGTCATGACGAAATAGGTAAATTACTTATTAATTTAAATACGATGCAGTCAAATCTTGATGACATGCAATGTGATTTAAAGCTAAAAGTTGAACAACAACGAGAGCAGGCTCAAGAAAATGGTCGTATAAAGCAAGCATTGGATAACGCCACGTCACCTGTCATGCTAGCAACTAAAAGTGGTCAAATAATATATGCTAACCAACAATGCCACGCGTTATTTACAACCTACGAAGACATCATAGGATATAAAGACGTATTAGAAGTGGCAACGATTGATAAACTATTTATTAACCAAGCGCAACTTTTCACATTACAACAAGCGCACTCTGAGCAAGTGTGCTGCGAGGTTACATTTGCTCATATTGTATTTAATATTATCGCTAACCCTGTGATTGATGAAAGTGGTAAAACATCAGGCATAGTTTATGAATTAACAGATTTAACTCAGCAACGACAAGCTGAGTCACACATAGACAGTATCATTAAAGCTGCGGTAGCAGGAAAGCTTGGATCTCGCTTAAGTACAGTTGGTTACACGGGGTTTATGTTGACGCTTGCTGATGGTATTAATCAGATGTTAGATGCAATTGTTAGCCCCATTCATCAAACCCGTGATTATCTAAATCAGATAGCAAAAGGGGATATACCAACCGTAATAACCGGACAATATAATGGCGAATTTTTAGAAATAAAACAGAGTCTTGAGACATCAACCAAAGCAATCATACAGTTAATAGACGATACAAATATGCTGGTGGCGGCTGCATCACACGGGCAGCTTTCAAAGCGCGCCGAAGAAACGCATCACCAAGGTGATTTTAAAAAAATAATACATGGTTTTAACTCAACACTGGATTCAATTATTGAACCTGTACAGTTAACAACAAAGTACCTTGATAGTATTTCAATTGGAGTGCTACCCACTGATTTAAGTACTAATTATCGAGGGGATTTTTTACAAATAAAACACAGCCTTGCAACGAGTATTGAAGCTATACACAATATGGTGCAAGACAGTACACAATTAGCAAATGCTGCAAGTTTAGGTGATATAGACTGTAGAGCTGAAGAAAGTAAGCACTCAGGAGAGTTTCTCGTTATTGTCAAAGGTATTAATAGAACACTCGATGCAATATCAGCCCCATTAAACGAATGTATAGCGGTTATGCACGCTGTTTCTGAAGGTAATTTAACAAAGCAAGTGCAAGGTAATTATGAGGGACAATTTGAGCTGCTTAAGCAATCAGTAAATATCAGTGTAAGTAACTTATCTCAAATGGTCTCTTTAATAACGGCAACCGCAGATACAATTACAAACTCTTCGCATAATATTCGTTCAGGTATGAGTGATTTAAATATTCGTACAGAATCTCAAGCTGCTTCCATCGAAGAAACAACCTCTTCTATGAGTGAGATCACAGAAACAGTACAAATTAATACTCAAAATGCACATAAAGCAAATGAGCTCGCCGTTTTAACTGATAGTCAAGCCCAACAAGGCGGAAAACTTGTCACCAGTACCGTCGATGCGATGCAAGAAATAAGTAAAAGCTCTGCTGAGATATCAAATATTATCGAGGTGATCAACGAAATTGCTTTTCAAACAAATTTATTAGCACTTAACGCCGCTGTTGAAGCTGCACGTGCAGGGGAGAAAGGGCGCGGCTTTGCTGTTGTAGCTGCTGAGGTAAGGCATTTAGCACAGCGAAGTGCGGACGCATCCAAAAATATAGCAATTCTTTTAAATGATAGTTCAGATAAAGTAAGACATGGCATGGAGTTAGCGTCACAATCAGGAAAAACATTAGTCAGTATTGTTGCCAGTATTAAAGATTTAGCTGCTTTGATGCATGATATTGCGACAGCAAGTAGTGAGCAATCAAGTGGGATTGCTCAAATTAACAGTGCAGTAAAACAAATGGATAGCATAATACAAATGAACAGCGGGTTAGTTGATAACGCTAATGCGTCAAGTAACAGCTTGTCTCAAGATGCTGAAGAATTGAAGAAACTTATGTATCAATTTACGGTTTAATCGTCGCTTAGTGTCGTGATATGTGAGAGTTTTAACGCACAGATCACAACGTTTTTATTTGGCTTATTTTAGTATGATTCAATACAATCAGGCAGCTATAACACTATGCTTCCACTTGGACGACGATCCACTTATCAATATAAAGCTATGAATAGAATGCT
The DNA here is from genome assembly GCF_001653135.1 of Pseudoalteromonas neustonica. GTDB lineage: Bacteria > Pseudomonadota > Gammaproteobacteria > Enterobacterales > Alteromonadaceae > Pseudoalteromonas > Pseudoalteromonas neustonica. Next base: position 287,134 of record NZ_BDDS01000004.1, on the reverse strand, counting down.
TTTTAGGCAAAATGAACTTTAAAAAGGTAAAACTTAATGTATGTTGCGCTATTATTAAAAAATAACTAGATTTGATGTAGACTTAGAGAACATTAAAATTGAATAATTCTTTATTTGGCGCTATTAAAGGAATAAATAACTTTACGTTTTAATAGTCAATACATATTGGTGTGTGAGTAACCTTGAAGAAAATTAAAAATAAGGAATTTTCGATTGAATTTTCTTAGACGTTTCCATGATATCGTATCTGATCAGAGTAAAAACTTTGATGAAAAAATACATAAGTTACTTATATTTGGGTTAGATGTTTTTAACTTAGATATTGCGATTATTAGTGAAATTGAGAATAGCACGTATAAAGTGCTGTATGTGATCACACCCGATGATTCTTTAACACCAGAGACTGTTTTTGATCTAGATGGCACTTATTGCGTACATACATTAACAGCTGATGCGGCGCTTACCTTCCACAAAGCTTCAACAAGCAGCATTGCAAATCATCCCTGTTATTTAAACTTTCAACTTGAATCGTATATTGGTGCGCCAATTAAAGTTGGCGCTAAAGTATTTGGTACTGTCAACTTTTCTTCTCCTAATGCTTCAATGCCTTTTACTCAAGAAGCGCATGACTATGTTGAGTTATTTGCGCAGTGGCTTGGCTGCGAATTTGCACGAAAGATAGCCAATGAACAGTTATTAAAAAACAATAACACACTGTTGAAACTAGAGAATGTGGCAAATATTGGTTCTTGGGAAGTTGATTTAGTTAAAGACAAAATTATCTGGAGTGAACAAACTCGCCGTATTCATGAGGTGCCTGATTTATATGTACCAGAGTTAGACTCCGCGATAGCGTTTTTTAAAGTGGGTAACAGCCGTGAAAGCATTAGCCAAGCTGTGGAGTCCGCAATTGAAAATGGTGATAAATGGCATCTGGAGCTCGAACTAACTACAGCAAATAATAAGGAGATATGGGTTTCAACATTTGGAGAGGCTGAATTTACAAATGGTTGTTGTATAAGGTTGTTCGGCACCTTACAAGATATTACCGAATCAGTCATGCTTCGCGAAGAGCTAAAGAATAAAAAAGCCGAAGCTGAGCGAATGTTAGAAGACAGAAGTATGCTACTTGCAAAAATAAGCCACGAATTGAGAACGCCACTTAATGGCATTACAGGCATGCTTACAACGCTTTTAGATGAGCATCGTGAAGAGAAAAGAGTTGAAAAGCTCAAAGTAGCACTGAGAAGCGCCGATATATTACTCAGTATAATTAATGAGGTTCTTGATTTTTCAAAAATAAATCATGGAGAGCTGAAGCTTGAACCAAACCATTTTTTATTAAAAACGATATTTGTAGATCTTGGGTCGTTGTACATTCCTTTATTTAAAGATAATAAAGTCAATTTTCAAACATGCATAACAATTCCTGATGATTGCTGGGCTTATTGTGACAATGCGAGACTAAGCCAAATTGTTTCAAACTTATTAAGTAATTCTTTAAAATTTACTGAAAAAGGCGAAGTGAAATTTAGTGCTGATGTTAGCGACCTAGATGACAAGTATGCATTGCATATAGAGATAAGTGATACTGGTAGAGGGATGACAAAACCTTTTCTGGATTCGTTATTTTCACCTTTTACTCAAGAAGTTGATGCAAAAAGAAGTAAAGGCGGTACGGGATTAGGATTAGCAATTGTTAAAGAACTCATTGATTACATGAATGGGACTATCAGTGTAAATAGCGAATTTAATAGTGGCACTACGTTTATTATTGATATTCCACTTGCTGTCGGAGAAGCCCAAATTGAGAGTAATCAACGTTTGAATGTTGATATAGACGCTACCAATCTATCCGTCTTGGTTGTTGATGATAACCAAATAAACAGGTTTGTACTCGATGCATCTTTAGAAAAATTAGCTATTAAGGCTGATTTTGCGGTGGACGGGGAAGATGCAATTTTAAAATGCAAGCAAAGGAAATATGATCTTATTTTTATGGATTGTGTGATGCCACAGCTTGATGGTTTAGAAGCCACTAAAATTTTGCGCGCTGACAATATTTGTAACCACGAAAGTACCTTAATTGTGGCTTTGACAGCAAATACGTCGTCAACAGATAAAGTCGCTTGTAAAGAAGCAGGTATGGATATGTTTATCTCAAAACCATTTAAATTGCACTCTATTGAAGATGCTGTTGTGACCGCTATAGCAAAGCTAAATTAATTGCCTAGGGTGTTTTTACCTTTGTGGATTGAAAAATATTAATACTGAAAAGTGATTAGGCCTTAACGCATTGGTTTATATAGAAAGAAAAATACAATACCACCACACGTAAAATTGAGAACATAATATGTTTATAGGGAAATTATCAGAAAAATCAGGTGTTAGCGTTAAAACAATTCGTTTTTATGAAGAAATAGCACTCATAAAACGCCCACAAAGAAGCGGTAAATACCGTGTTTATGATGATAGCTACATTGAAATATTAACGATGATTAAGTTGGCTAAAACCTACGGCTTTACTTTAAAAGAGTTAACGGCGCTCGCCACAGAAAAAGCACAGCATGGGCTTATTCCTATTGATCTTTTACGAAATGAAATCGATAAAAAACGAGAGATCCATATTAAGCATATCCAAGAAATTGAGTTAAAACTGGTTGGTTTGACTGACTTGGAAGCTCGCGTAGCCCGTTATAACCAATGTTTATTAGAGGACTCTTAAAAAGCCGTTGACTCTCCCCTATAGAGGAGACTTTAGAATTTCACCTTAATCAAAAAAGGTGAATGAATATGAAAATAGCTTTTGTAAGTGGTGCCACCTCAGGAATCGGTTTGGCTTTCGCTAAAGAACTATCAGCTCTGGGATATAGTCTTATTTTACATGGCAGAAGTGCAGATAAATTAACGTCAATGGCGCGCATATTACCGAGTGTACGCTTAACACTTGTTGCTGATCTTGCTAATGACAATGATATAAAAGCAATGCTTGAGGAGCTAGAAAAACAAAAACTTGTCATTGATATAGCGATTAATAATGCAGGCTTTGGCTTATATGGTAAACACTTAGCGCTTAAAGTGAGTGATATTAACGCCATGATAGCTGTAAATATATCTGCGTTAACAACCCTTACACACTATTTTGCCGAACATATGACGCAACATGGCCGTGGACATATACTCAATGTTGCGTCCACGGGAGCTTATCAGCCACAGGCTTATATGGCAGCGTATTGTGCAACAAAAGCGTATGTAGCCAGTTTTAGTGAAGCAATAGCGCTGGAAGTACGTGCTGATAATGTCACTGTTACGTGTTTATCTCCAGGGAGGACTGATACTAACTTTTTTGTTTTTGATGGCGCAGACACTTCAAAAAATAATAAAGGCACATTTAGCGCTAAGCATCGAATTAGCGCAAATAAAGTAGCGAAGCTGGGATTAAAGGCATTATTTAAAGGTAAAATCAGGGAAATTCCATTATTTGAAAATAAATTCTATGTATTCCTCAACCGAATACTCCCAAGGAGTGTTGTGCTAAAAATATATGAGAATGCGATGAAAAGTATTTAGCGGGATATTGTCCTTAGGCTGATAAGTTTAAGGGCGATCACTTTTTAAGCTGCGTGTAATAAATTGGTTTTTTGTTTTTAAGCTCAACGCAGTTAAATTAAAGGATGTTGTTAGATTGCACTTCGAGATGTAAATAAACAAGTCTCTTTTTACTTATTGAACGTGGTAAAATTATTATAAATGTGAAGTGCATTAATGTGCGGCGCTTTAGCTGTAATAAAAATAATAAAAGGCGACAGCTTATGAAAGCAAAAGAAATAGTTGAATTAGAATTATCAAGTACCGAAACGAGGGAGATCGTAACACCGTTTGCGTTTAAAATTGATCAGGCATTGCTGGGTTTACCTTTGGCAAGCCCTACGCGTAGAGCTGTGGCAATAATTATTGATGTGGCGCTTATATTCTTAGCGGCTAAACTCAGCGCTGCATTAATTGCATTTGTTGCTGCAATGGCTTTTTATAAAGGAACTGCAGGAAAATATCTACCGAATATGTCTTCATTTTGGCGCAGAGTATTAAAGATACTCGCAGCAAGCGCATTGTTTACTTGTTCATTGGTATTGCTCTCTGAGGGGATTGACTACGTTGAAGGAGATAGAGTTGTTAATAAGGTGAATAAAGATCAAGACATAGTTTTAAAGTCAGGTGAAAAACAACAAGTTTTGAATTATTTAGAGCAGACCGAAAATGAAAAAAATTGTGATTTTTTGTGTCAACAAAGCGCACTTGAGCAATTAATAGCAGATGTTCCTAAATTACAAGAAATCGCAGAGCAAGAGTACACTGTTATTACGCGAGTTGTATTATGGGCTATGGTTGAAAGACCTGCTAAAGAGCTCGATAAAGAAATTAAAACACCGCCTGTACTGACTTCGCAAAAAACTCAGTCATCAACAAGCATTTTGCAATGGGGTAAAGGAATAATTGAAGATTTAGGATTAGGTTTTGGGTGGGCGGCTGTTTATTTTACGTTATTTTCCTTGTTATGGAGAGGGCAAACCCCCGGTAAAAAGCTATGTAATATTCGAGTTGTCGCACTTAATGGAGACTACCTAAGTTTATGGGATTCATTTGGCCGTTATGGCGGATATGGAGCTGGTTTTGCAACTGGGCTTTTGGGCTTTTTACAAATTTTTTGGGATCCAAACAGGCAAGCCATTCAAGATAAAATATCTGCAACAGTAGTTATTAGAGGTGACTTAAATCAACAAGTTAATGTTGAAACGATAACTAAAATAGTCAGTGATTAATATATATACCTCAACAAGCACTCACCTTGGGAGTATTTGAGTAGGGTTAAGTGGTCGTCATTGATGTCAGTGAGTTGTGTGGGCTATTGTGTTAGGTTGTATTTTAAGGGACGTTTAGCAGGCTTTTAATCGCTATTATTTTTATAGGACAGTAAATGAAATACTTCGCATTATTATTGATCCGCTTTTATCAAAAAAGAATTTCTCCTTATAAAGGGTTTCGGTGTGCGCATGCCGCTCTTCATCAAGGAGTATCATGTTCTGAAGCGGTTAAACACATTATTGAAGAGCATGGCGTGTTTTGTGGTTACCGTTTGGTCAAAATGCGATTCACCGACTGTAAAGGTGCTTATCAACAACTGCATGAAAATGAAGCAAATAAATCTAAGAAAAACGATAAACCTAAAAAAAACGATAAAGATAAATGCAGCGTTGATTGCTGCGATCCAACACTCGGTACATCGAGCTGCATACCAAAAAAAGGGTGTGATTTGCCTAGCTCAGCCTGTGATTGCTCATTGTTTTAATTTAAACAATGAGCGTTTGATTTGCTGTTATTTTAAATAGGCCTCAAGCGCTGCTTTTAAATGAATTTGCATTTCATCCCTGTGGTACTTTCTGACAGAGTAACTTTGTTCAAGGTGAATAAAACGCTTTGAAGATGCGACAGAGCTTGAAGAGCAAGTATTACTTGAACCGTTAGTATAACGTGCCTGTACATTCCACGTACCACCTAAGCTTTTTGTATCATTACCGTAAACACAGGCTTTAATTTTACCCTCTTTTTCAACGTTTCTTTTTAGCTCATGTAGCAGGCTATGTTCATTCTCAGCGGTCGCGTATCTGACACTTTCGCTCAAATTAAGCATCAGTGGATTATCGGTATTACATTGATTTTGCAACTTGGCTAGCGTGGTTTTACCAAAGCCGTGATATTGAATAAATACTGAACTGTCATCGTAATCAGATATGTACTTGTGCGCAATATTAAAGAAAGAATCTGTTTGATGCGCCACATCGCTTGCTTGGTATTTACCATTTGTACAAGTACTTAATGTGTGGCTGCTGTCTCTTCGGGTGCCAGCAAGCATTAATAACTTTGCTTGAGTGTATAAAAATGCATCGATTGATTGAGTGCCAGTAAATGTATCTCTTTTAGGATGAGGTGCCTGCAAGGTGGCATTGAGCCCATCTGGATTGTACACAAAAGTACCGCCGCCTTTGAAGTCAGGGCTAGGTAGCTGTGCTATTTCTTGTAGTAAGTAATATTTTTTATCGGTTTTCGTATCTTTAAACTCTATAACCCGATAGCCGATGTCTTTTGCTAACTCACTTGCAAGTGGATAATTTTGTGCAAAAAATGACTTGAAAACAGCATAAAATATTTCTTGTTCTTTTGCATCGGGCATTGCCCAGCGGTTATCCGCTTTAGCGCCATAGTTAGTTGCTTTTAAATGCCGAGACAACTCGCCAGACATTAACGTTGTCGCTTTACTTGGAAGGCTCATGCAGCATACCAGTAGTAATACAAATTTGCTTAATAGATTAAAAGTAAATGGTGTGTGTAAGCTATATGCACTTTTAGAACGGTTATTAAGAATCATGTATTGTCCAACAAGTTGCCTAATTTTAATTAGGTATAAGTAAATACTGCGTCAAACCAAATCCTTTATGATTGTATGTGTGTATATTGATGCAATTAAAGTATGGTATTTATAGCAGTAAACCCTCCACTATTGCTAGTTATTAATTTAAAAATACGCCGTTTTAACTAGGTTGTTTTTACAGTGAAATGCCTATTATATTTACGTAACATGAATGGTTTCATTAACTTAGTTAACTGGTCTGAACAGGTGTTGATTACTTGCTAATAAAGCCCTTTTCAAAAGGCAAAGCGGACTTGAGTTAAACCTTTTGGTATAACGTATTGAGGTTAACGTTTAAAAAGAGGGATTATTAAGGTTGAGGTTTTTGGTGGTTTTATGAGCCTCATTACGTTAATGTGCTATTTATAAACAAGGAGTTATCGTGATTGAAATTAAAGATCTGTGCTTTAGTCGCACTGATGGTAGTAACAAGCAGCGTATTATAAATAACCTTAATTTATCGATTGATAATTCGCAACAGCTGGCGTTACTTGGGGATAGTGGCTCGGGTAAAACAACCTTATTACATATCTTAGCGGGTTTAATTAAGGCGCACAGCGGGGTCGTTAGTGTTAATAGGCATCTTCTATCATCGATGAACGAGCACGAGCTGACCTTGTATAGGCGAAAAATCGGCTTAATATTTCAGCATTATCAACTTCTTGAGTGCTTAAATGTGAAGCAAAATATTTTATTTCAGCATAAACTTAATTTTCCACATCAAGATGTTGAAGGGTTTGATACTTTAGTTAATGAGTTAGGTTTAGATGGTAAACTTGACTCTTTAGTGCACCAGCTATCTGGTGGAGAGCAACAACGAGTCGGCATTGCAAGAGCGCTGCTTAACAAACCGCAAATAATTTTAGCCGATGAACCCACTGGCAACTTAGATCAAACACGCTCACATCAAGTTGTTAAGTTACTCACCCAGTTATGCCGCAGGAGAAAAATCAACTTAGTTATGGTAACTCACTCTGAAGAATTAACGAGCTACTTTGATGAAGTAAAAGTACTAAGAGATGGTTGCTTTGTATAACGAAATAAAGCTTATTTTAGCCACCCATATTGCGTTTTATCGTCGTCACCCATGGTTAATAGCCTTGTTTTTTATAGGCTTTAGTTTAGGGAGTGCACTATTAACCGCAATCGCAGGGCTAAACCAAGAAGCAAAAAACCGCTATGATAATTCCTCTGCACTTATTAATAATCCTGTTTCACATCTAATTAAGCCACTGGCAGGCAAGGTATATATTAACGGGAATATATGGCTTAAGCTTCGTCAAAAAGGGATTACAACCGCACAGCCAGTACTACGAGGTAGGATAGCAACAAGTGAAGGCACATTAGGGATTCAAGGTGTTGATACGTTATTGTGGTTAAACAGCAAACCATATCTACAAACAGAGATTAGCAGCGGGCAGGCTGGTGGGCCTTTTGCATTATCATCGCTACTTGTTGATTCCCAATTTAAAGATCGTCTTACGACCACAACAGGTGAACGTCTTCCTTTTATATTCCAAAATGAGCGCCACCAACCAAATATATATTTTGCCGATGATATTGGTTTATGGGCAATTACAGATCTTGCGAACGCCGATTATTTATTAGATGCCAAAGGGCAGCTTAGTTTTATTGAATTATCGAATTTAACGCAGCAGCAACAAGCGCAAATACAGTTGTTAATTGCAGGGCGCGCTGAGCTTATAGATGTGCAACAACAAGAGTTTGATATTTTATCGCAGGCATTCTTTTTTAATTTAACGGCCCTGGCGATGCTTGGCTATATTGTGGCGGCTTTTTTAAGTTTTAACGCGATAAAGCTGACGTTATCTGCACGAAGAAAATTACTCCAGCAGTTACATTTATTAGGCTGTAGCACGCGAGGTATTCAAATTAGCTTACTGATCGAGCTAATGGTTTTGAGTTTATTTACAGCTTTACTTGGTACCGCGGGTGGATATGTTATAGCCAATGCACTTGTGCTTGATATTAACAGCACCTTAGTTGGCTTGTATCAGCTGGATAAAGCACTAGTGATTAATTGGCAGTGGTTTAATGTGCTTTTGGGTTTTTCACTAAATATCATAAGCTTGGTTGTTATATTATTAGCGCAAGCAAAACAGATAACAGTGAAAGGCGAGCGGCTTTTTTATACTTTATTAGTGTGTACGTGCGTGGTGTTGATTTGGTTATTAAATTACGCGAGCACTGAACTACAAGCCTTACTCGTGTGTTTTACTATTCTTGTTTTGTTTATATTAATGGTTCCCAAAGTATTATCTGCTCTTGCATGTTTACCAATTCATATACGCAACCCATTAGCTCAGTGGCTACATTGTGATACCCGCTATTACTTAAAAGATTTACATATTGCAGTTGTTGCTATTTTAGTCGCACTCGGTAGCGCTATTGGCATGCAAATTATGGTAAAAAGCTTTAGTAATACTTTAAACGCCCATCTTGAAAAACAACTCAGCGCAGACATTTATTTACGTTCAACATCACTTGATAGCACATTAAGGGACACGTTGAGTAGCGAGTCAGGCGTTAAATTGCTGAGTATTTACATGCAAAGTGAGGGCAACGTTGATCAAATTCCTGCTAAGTTGGCAAGTTTTGGTGAAGGTTCTCAGCACTATCAGCATATTTCACTGACCTCAGCAAAGCTCGTAACTGAGGATGACTTTAGTAATGAGGGCTGTTTAGCCAATGAGCAAAGTAAAATTAAGTTTGGTTTTTCGTTGGGTAATAAGGTTGTATTTAAGCAAAACGCTACACGTTTCACCTGTCGTATAACGGGCTTTTTCTATGATTATGGTAATCCTGCTATTTCTTTATTAACGCAAGAGAAAAGACACAAGAGTACGGCGTTAAACAGTGACTATTTTGGCTATTCAATTCGGTTAAAAGTCGGCACCACCGTTGCGGCGTTTAGTGAACGTTTAATTGAAGATTTTAACCAAGATAGTACACAGATTTTAGACAACAAGCAGTTTAAGCGCTATGCCAAAACATTATTTGAAGACACGTTTGTTGTCACTAAGGCACTCAATAGTTTTATTTTAGCGATTGCATTATTAAGCTTATGTACCAGCTTATTAAGTTTAAGCACTAATCAGTTAAAACAGCTTACTATTTTACGGCATTTGGGCGTTACAAAATACCAGTTACTTGGTATGAAACTTCTGCAAACTAGTGGGGTCGTGCTTGTTACAACTCTATTTGCGATCCCCTTAGGGTTTGCTCTTGGGTATGCTTTACTGGCATTTGTCATGCCGATAGCCTTTGGGTGGACGATTCATTTTAGCGTTGATTTTATGCATTTATTATTGACCTGTTTAACGCTTGTAGGCGTATCAGTTGTATGTGCTTACTTACCTATTCGACGAATAATAAAACAAGAATCGCAGGAGCACTAAGGCATGCTAAAAAATAGACTATTCAGTGTATTTGTTTTATGTATTTTATGTGCATGCCAACCAGCTGAACAGCAAAAAAGTAAGAAAACAGAGATGGGCTCTGCATTACAAGTGTCGATAGGGGAACCTGTTAAACCAAGTGAAATCCTTAGTTTTCCTCAGGACCACGGTATTCATAACAAGCAGGGCATTGAGTGGTGGTATCTCACTGCTAATTTAAAAACAGCAAACAATGAAACATTTGGTGTGCAATGGACATTATTTCGTACGTTAATGCCAAGCAAGATTAATTCACAGTGGTGGGATAATAACCTTTATTTTGCTCATTTTGCTATGCAGAGCAAGCAAGAGCATATTGCTTTTGAACGTTTTGCTCGAGTAGGTCAGGCGAGTGTAACAAGCTCGCCGTTTAATGCTTCAATTGATAACTGGCAGTTAAAAAGTAATGAGAACACATTTTTGCCTTTAACTTTATCAGCTGAGCAAGAGGGTTATGCTGTTGAACTGACATTAGCGCAAAGCCCACTTACTTTGCATGGTGATAATGGTTACAGCCAAAAAACGCAAAGTGGTCATGCATCGTATTATTATAGTTACCCATTTTTGAATGTAACTGGCAAGCTAACTTTTGCGGGCAATCATTACAGCGTCACGGGAAATGCATGGTATGACAGAGAATGGTCTGCCAGTTTACTCGATAAACAACAGCGCGGCTGGGATTGGTTTAGCCTTGTTGACAGTCAATCAGGTGATAAAAAAGGCTTAATGCTGTTTTGCATTCGTGGTGATGATCAAGGTTATGATTATTGCAGTGGGAGTAAAATTTCGGCCAATGGCAAGGTAACTCAAATTCCTCAACAAGATATTACATTGACAGTGATTAATACTGTGAGTTTGGATAATCGAGATTACCCAAGTAAATGGCAAGTCCAATTAGCTAATAGCGAAGCCATCATTATTGAAAGCATTACAAAGGACTCTCGAAACCAATTATCAATAGAATATTGGGAAGGACGAGTTAAAGCGACTGGCGGCTTTAATGGCAAAGGCTATGCCGAACTCACTGGTTATTAAACGAAAGAGGAAAATATGGAGAATACATTAATTAAAAGGGGATTTATATTATCAGCACTGATGAATTTCAGTGTTGTGGTTTTTTCACGTGGTTTTACAAATACGGCAATTAATAGTGCGGATCCCGTAGTGATGTCTAATTTTGGGCTTCTCATGATTGTAATGTGGGGGCTTGCGTATCTTTGCATTGGTTTGAGTAATTCAAGCGCGAAGTGGATTTCGGCTGTTTTTGCTGTCGAAAAGCTGATTTATGTTGTTATTTGGATTCTGTGGCATAGTGAAAACAGCGTAAAGGCCGTTTACTCAGAGGATATTCTAGCTGGTGTTTTTTATAGTATCTATGGGCTTAATGATTTAATTTTTATGATATTTTTTGTGTGGGTATTTTATTTATCCAGTAAAAACAAAGATGTTTTACCTTCTACATCAACGTGATCTTAAGTCACTGAGCTTTAATTTTTCGGAATTTTAAATGTGTTTCGACAGGATAAGCTTGTGTATTAATAACGTAGGACTTCAAAATTTTAGGACTTATAATGACTAAAGAGCGTGCAATTCCCACATCACGATTTTCACGGTTTGCAAAACTAGGTTCAATGGCAGGAAAAGTGGCTGGTAATATGCTGGTGTCCGGTGCGAAGGGCGCGCTCAAAGGCGAGTCATGGAATAATAAAAACTTGTTGCTTCAACCTAAGAACATTGAGCATTTAGCTAAACAGCTGGCACATTTACGTGGTGCTGCAATGAAGTTGGGGCAGCTATTATCAATGGATGCCGGTGATTTACTGAGCCCTGAATTAGCGAAATTATTGGCGATGCTCAGAGCCGATGCTAACCCTATGCCGCATAAGCAGCTGATTGGCGTTTTAAAAACGCAGTGGGGCGGTAATTGGATTGATACCCTTTCTCATATTGAATTACGGCCGTTTGCAGCAGCGTCAATTGGTCAAGTTCATCATGCGGTTACTGAGCAAGGAAATAAGCTGGCTGTAAAAATTCAATACCCAGGAATTGCACAAAGCGTACAAAGTGACGTTGATAATGTGATGACCTTGCTTACTCTATCGCGTTTACTGCCTAAAGACCTTGATATTAAACCCTTAGTGGCAGAAGCCAAAAAGCAGCTACTCGCTGAGGCGGATTACCAGCTAGAAGGCAGTTATTTGCAACGTTTTGGCTCGTTATTAGCGAACGAACCACGCTATATTGTGCCTGCTTTATATGAGCAGTACAGTACAAAACAAATTTTAGCAATGGAGTATGTTGAGGCACAGCCGATTGAGGAGTTAGACAGTTTGACTCAAGCTCAACGCGACCATATTGCGAGTGATTTGATTTCGCTATTTTTCCATGAGTTGTTTGATTTTAAACTGATGCAAACAGATCCTAACTTCGCTAATTTTCAGTATCAAATAGCCTCAGAGCGCATCGTGCTACTTGATTTTGGGGCTACTCGAGAAGTACCTGATAAGCTCAGCGATGGGTATCGTGCGCTTTTAAGTGCCGCCAGTAATAATGATCGCCAGAGTGCTTTTAGTGCTGCAGTGGCTATTGGTTATTTTCAAGATGACATTGTTGATAGCTATAAAAACAACGTACTTGATTTGTTTATGTTAGCGTGTGAGCCACTACGAAGTGAGCAGGCATATGATTTTGGCAGTAGTGATCTTGCAATGCGTTTGAAAAATGCAGGTATGGCAATGAGTACAGATGCACAGCAGTGGCATACCCCGCCGGTTGATGCGCTCTTTATACACCGAAAATTAGCTGGGTTGTATTTAATTGCCGCTAAGTTACAGGCTAAAGTAAATGTAAAGCAGTTATTTCAGGTGTATCGCTAAGTCCTTTTAACTGCAAGATCAGTTAATTAACGGTGGTTAAGCGTTTAATATCGCCCTCTAGCGCTTCCATTTTAGCAATAGTGAGCTCCTCATTGGCGTTTATATCAAAATGCCAAATCAAATTGCCTTTGGCCACTTTAGTTATCTGTTGAGTGGCTAAATTCAATTGCCAAATATGATCGTGTTTTGACCATGATGATTGCCAATACAAGTTATTGTTCTTTATGCGTATATTATGAAATTGATTAACTTGTTTATTGGTTAAAGTAACGCTGTTTGCGAGCTGTTTATCAGTCAATTTATTACCAAAGAACATGTTATTAGTCAGCTCAGTTAAATTGAACAACTGATTATTTTTAAGGATGAGCCAGCTTGAATTATAAACATTATAGTAAGCAAGTTGTGCGTCAAGACTAATAGATGAAAGTAAGCGACCTTGCAGATTATATAAATGCACCGTTTTACCATCAAATGCATAGAGTGTGTCCGCGTTATACCATCCTAAATTTTTAATTGACTGATCAAGTGCGCTGGTAAATTGTTGTACCATACCTTGGCGATCGTACAGAGCAATATCCATATCACGGTTTGAAACTAGCATGGATAGATCAGGTCGCCATTCTAAAAATTGCACATACTCATAGCCTTTATGTTGCGATAAGCGCGTGACGTTATTTTCACTGTGTAAATAGACTTCACAAATACCGCTGCGTCGCGACATAAATGCAGTTTCGCCTAAAGCGTTACTTACGGGTAAGTAGTCAATGCTTGATGTTGAAAAAATAGGTAAATTGTCTTTATCACGAATATTTACCTGCCAGCTCTCAATGGCAGTATACATATCACCAGCATGATCAATTGAGATACTGCTAAATAGGCCCTGCGCGGTGCTAAATATCGGGTAGTGTGTTTTATCTAGTCGTGTTGCTATTAAGCCGTGACGCTGACTGACATCGTTACTGACAATTGTTTGTTGCTGTGGATCAAACGTTGCTAGCCAAATTGGAAAATCCCAGTTGAGTACAGTACGACCGCTTAGCTCAATCAAACTGCTAGTGTGGTCTTTATGATTTAATAAATAATATGTTTTGTCATTCCATGCATTTAAAGCGCCTTTATAGATGCTGTTTTGAGGTAACTTTAAAGGCAAAGGAATAAGAGCATTATTAGTTAATCTATATAAATACGGGACTAAAGTACCGTGTTGTTTAATGGTTAAAATAAGTTCTTTACTGTTTTTCCAAACAGGTTCTTGTGCTAATTCACACGAGATGGCTGGGCCATTGTGTGCGATAGCACCTTGCGGGGTGATTATTTTTAAATCGCATTGATCTTCTCGGTATTGCCAATAGGCCAGCAATTTTCCTTCTTTTTGCCAACTAGGCTTTGCAGCACGATAGGTGCTTGGCTGCTGAAATAACACAGTACCTTGCTTATTACTAATCGTGAGTGTTTTTATATCTTTAATGTAGGCGAGCAAATCTGCATGTGGGTGAGCGTCTACATCAAACTCTAACCCTAATGCGTAACTGACATCTTCGAGATGATAAAGTGGGACTTTTATTTCGGGTTCATCGCTATTAAAAAATGCATAGGCACTAAAACACACAATTATTACAGGGAGTAACCACATCCATCGAGTTGGGGGTTGGTTTAAAGATTTTTCATTTTTAGTTGTTGGAATTATATCTGCAAGTGGTTTTGGCAGCTCAGTGCTTACATTGGCAATAAACCGATAGCCTTTTTTAGGCACAGTTTTAATACACTTAGGTGACTTGGTTGAATCATTTAAGACACGGCGTAATTTAGTTAATATTTGATACAAACTGTTTTGCTCAACCACCGTGTTAGGCCATAAGCTTTGTTGGATCAGCTCTTTTGAGATCACTTGATCTGGGCTGGCTAAAAACAACCGCAATAAATGCGCAACTTGAGGCTCTAGTTTATGTACAAGATTGCTTGCAATATTTTTAAGTTCATCGTGCTGTGCGTCAAAAGCAAAGTCATCAAAATAATAGATAGTTACTTTCTCGGCTGTTGGATCTTGGTTGTTATTTATATCTATTGACTGCATTTTTTTGTTACCAGTTTGAATCCACCTAAACATACCGCTATTCAGATAAAAGTCAATAAAGATAAGGGACTAGTCATCTTTATTCAGTAAAAAATCAGATCTTTATGCACGTATTTTTGTTCTTATAAAGAAAATAATTACACAAAGTAAATGCAATGATGAAAACGTTAGTAAGTGTGTCGGCCGCCTTGTTGGTGAGCCAGTCTGTGATCGCAAAAGATATAAAAATAGATGGTCAGTTGAACGAGGTTCAATGGCATAACGCGACGGCTTATCATGACTTCTTTAAAGTAGTCCCCGCCACACTGGAAGTAACTCAAAACAAAGTACAGGGACTCGTATTCACCACTGAAGAGGGCATTTATATTGGTTTTAAAAACTTTCAAAAAGAAGGCGACCGTAAAAAGCAATACAACCTACAAGATGGCTTTATGCAAGCTGATTTTAACCGTTTTGTGATAGATTTTTCAGGGGATGGCAGTGGCGCCTATCAGTTTTCGGCCACATTAGGTGGAGGCATTCAAGATGCTGTATTAACACCGCAATTAACCACTGACTTCGATTGGGATGGCGTATGGCAGTCAGCTTTTTATGAGTACCCTGATTACTGGACGAATGAAATTTTTATCCCTTGGCAAACGGTTTCATTTAGGCCAAACCGTGATGAACAAGATTTGGCGAGCGTGGGGGTGTCTTTACAATTATATGAATTAGCGAAAAACCATATCTATGGGTCGCAACAGCAGACTACGGGTAAGAGTGATTTTTATTTAAATATGCCGAAAGTACTGGCCCAGATCCCTACTTCTCAGCAGTGGTCATTTGTGCCTTACATAACGTCTGAGCAAAACTTTATTGCTGACGACAATAATGTCGATATCGGCTTTGATTTAATTTACAAACCCGATCATCATCAAAAATTGAGTGTGGCGGTTAACCCTGATTTTGGTCAAGTAGATAGCGATGAGTTGGTAGTTAACTATTCCACAGTTGAAACTCTAACGACAGATAAACGAGCGTTTTTCACTCAAGATATTGGTGTGCTAAATGTAACAGCAGAGCAAAATACGCGGCTTATTCATACGCGACGTATTGGTGCGGGTAGTGATGATGGGACAGAGCAGATAACACCGATTGATGCTGCCGGGCGTTTTATCCACCAAGGTGAGCATTGGCAATTTGCAGGTTTTGCGGTACATGAAGACGATTTAGAATCAGATGCAGGCAAAGAATTTTATGTGGGTCGAGCACGTTTTCGCCAAGATAACTGGCAATCAGGGCTGCTAGTGACACAAACAGAGCGACCTTGGTTAGCACGTGAAGCAAAAACAGCGGCATTTGACAGCCAATATCAAAGTGAAACGTGGTCTTTACAAAGTGCGCTGTTATTTTCAGATATTCAACAAGGTAAAGTTGATTATGGTACTCAAGAAATTGATCAACAAGGTTATGGCTTAAGCGCTAATGTTAAATACCAGTTTAATCCAAATGTAAGCTTTGCAGGTGACTATTTACGCCTTGATGATCAATTTGAAAATAATGATTTAGGTTATAAACAGCGTAATAACTGGCGAGTAACTGAACTTAATTATAATCATGCGGTTAATTACTCTGACGGTTTTATAAACCAAGTGAAACACAGCATTGATACCAGTTATCAAAGTACCGATAACGGTTTAAAGCTCCCTGCATTACAAGCTTATACAGCATCATTTATTTTAGATAATGGTGCAACGGCCAGTGCATCACTTAAGTACTTTACATCAGGGTGGGATGATTTAATTGGTCGTGGTGTAGGGCTTTATCAAAGTAACAGCACACTTAGTAGCCGACTCTTTTATGGTAGTCCTTATACTGGGGAGTTTAGTTGGGCTGCCAGCTTTCAGTTAGACGAAGAAGGTATTGATGGACTAGCGCAGCAATACGCCGTTGATATGACATGGATGCCGCATCATAACTGGAGCGTTAAATTCAACCAATTTTACCGAATTGGTGATGGGTTAGTGATTGGTACCGACCCAGATCAAGTTACGCAGTTTGACCGTAAATTTTATGTTAGCTATTTGAATGCAGCCGGTTTAATTACCGATAATTTGGAATTAAGCTTTATTTTCCAATGGGTTATTTTAGATGCTAAAACAGATTCAGTATACGATATTTCACAAAACCAGCTAAATAAACAAGTAGGTATAGACAATAGCTTTACTGATCAACGCTTTACAAGTCAAATAAAGCTACGTTATAAGTTAGGTGCGTATTCTGATATTTATTTAGTATACAACCGAGGTGGTGCGAGCTTCGATGATGATGTAGGCTCCCATAAATGGTTACGTAACTTAAATACGTTATGGCAAGAACGCGATCAAGACCAGCTTACCTTTAAAGTGCGTTATTTATTTTAACCAACCGTTTGGGCGTTGCACAGGCACTTTATCTCATCGTTGCTACTTCTTAAGGAGATTGCGTTGTTGCAAAGTCATGCCTTGATATTAAGTTGCTATGCAACGCTGAATTCTGCACCTTGAGGTGGCTTAGGTATATACCCAAGCCACCTCAAGGTGCGAGTTTCAGTTGGAATTAAAAGCGATTTAGGCAAGGCATTGATTGCAAATAATAGTGGTTCTATTGTTAAAATCAATAACGCTGTATAAATCGCTTTTAAGCCAACCCGTTGGGCGTTTCACAGGTGCTCACTCTCATCGTTGTTACTTATTAAAAGGGACGGCCATTATTGCAAAGTAATGCCTTGATATTAAGCCCCTTTGAAACGCTGAATTCTGCATATTGAGGTGGCTTGGGTATATAGAGCAACATATCATTATTTTATAATTCGATTCTTATTATGAGGTTAAACAGTAAAAGTACGTTTAAGATATGTAATTTACTCTATAATAAACTATAAATAAGCTTAGCTTCGCATTGCTTACTACATGGATTACGGTAGACCAAACTACGAATTCTAAACAGGAAAAATGGCTGAATGAAAAATAATGAATTATTTTGTCTAACAGATGTACTCGAGTTGATGCTAGATGCGGTCTGTGTTGTTGATAAAAAAGGTCATTTTGTTTTTGTTAGTGCTGCATTTGAAAATATCTTTGGTTACCTTCCAAGTGAAGTGATAGGTAAGCCAATGATCGATTTTGTTTATAAAGATGATCATGATATCACCCACGACACGGTTGAAGTTTTATTATCGGGGGAGTCAAGGCCACGATTTGAAAATCGCTGGGTGCGTAAAGATGGGCAAGTATTACATATACTGTGGTCTGTTAGATGGTCTGAGCTACACCAAGTTAGAATTGCAGTTGCGCATGATATTACTGAGCGTAAAGAGTTTGAAAAGCAGCTTCAATATATGGTTGGGCACGACCAACTTACAGGCCTGCCAAATAGAATGTTATTACTTGATCGTATCCAACATGCCTTAACAAAGGCCGATCGCAGCGCAGTAGAGTTATCGTTGTTATTTATTGATATAGACGGTTTTAAGGATGTTAATGATACCCATGGCCATCTCATTGGCGATAAGTTATTACAAAGTATTTCGCAGCGATTATTGAGTTGTGTTAGAAGCTCTGACACCGTTGGACGCCTAGGCGGTGACGAATTTGTTGTGTTACTCAATGGTATAAGTGAACGGGAGTATATTTATAATATTGCTGAAAAAATCTGTGTGCAATGTAAGCACCCATTTAAAATTGAAAGCTTAATTTTAGATCTATCAAGTAGTATTGGCATTGCAAGCTACCCTGAGAATGGAACGAGCGATATGCAGCTAATTCAATATGCGGATCAGGCGATGTATCGAGCTAAAAATGCAGGGGGAAACCGTATTGTTTATTAAGGTCTGTTGACCTTTCAAGGTTAAATTTGCAGACAGCCTGTCTGGTATTTAGGTAAGGGGCGTGAGCAGGACGCACACGCTTTGCTCGGTTTTTACTTAGCCCACTCGATTCCAAACCTTGCACCGTGATCAAATCGCCTCGCGGGTGAACAAATTTTAATCCGCAAAGTTCAACAGACCCTAATCAAGGCTCACTTAGAGCCTTTTTATGTGGTTAGCCTGTGGTTGTCGGGAAAGCAATATTAATATAAAGGCATAATGTGCAGCCAATAAGAACACAGAGATAAGCAATTACAATAGTGCGCTCGGGTATTGCGTGAATAAAAAGAGAGGGCATTTGTTTTAAAGCATCAAATGACGGGATAAAGAAAAAAGAATGGGATTCAAATGTCTTAAACCTATTCCAACAATTACAAATAAATAATTTTAACCCGCTAAAATACATTGCAACGAATGTTGAGGCGCCTAACACTTCAACTATAGCCATTAACTCCATACTAATCATGATTTCAGGGCCTGCAACAAGCATTATGATTATCATAGCTAATGTGTGCCAGATACTCTTGGATAATGTGTTTTTTAACCAGTTCAACATTTTAACATCCTTGTATGTAATTGGTCGTATGTGCCTGTTCCAGATAGATTATCGTGCTATTAGTAGAAATTATAGTATCAGATTAGCCAATCATACTTGCTCTTTAGGTGCAGGTTCTTGCTTAACGGATAATGAGCTACCCACAGATGCAATAATGACAAGTAAAATAGCTAACCATTGCCAAATGCTTAAGAGTTCACTTAAAATCATAAACCCTGCCATTGCAGCAATTGCAGGCTCTAAACTCATCATAATACTAAAACCCTGTGCAGGCATGTTACGTAATGCCACCATCTCAAGCGTATAAGGCAAGGCGCTCGACATCACTGCGACTAATAAACCTAACGGTATCACTTCCCAGGTGAGTAATGCAGCACCTTGTGATATTGCACCATAGGGGACTAATACAATGGCGGCTACACTCATTCCAAGTGCTACTGTCATGCCTCCAGAGCCTTGATTACCTGTTTTTTTACCAAATAAAATATAACCCGCCCAACATGCTCCTGCACCAAGAGCGAGTAAAACACCTATAGGATCAAGGCTTTCTTCACCGGTCATATCAGGAAGAAGCATAAAAATCCCGGCAATAGCACAGCCAACCCAAAACAGGTCGCGTTTTCGTCTCGATGATAATAGCGCGACAGCTAAAGGCCCTGTAAATTCCAATGCGACACCAATTCCAAGCGGAATACGCTCAATAGCATGAAAAAATAGTATGTTCATCCCGCCTAAACTTAAACCATAAATAACAATAGGAAGGCGTTGACCTAGACGAGGAAATGCTTTCCATGGTTTAAACACTAAGCATAAAATGATGGCAGAAAAACCGAGGCGCAGAGCTGTAGTGCCTTCTGGGCCAATAATAGGAAAAAGGTTTTTAGCAATAGAAATACCAGATTGCAAAGTGACCATTGCCAGTAATACACAAATAATAGCGAGAAAAAAAGGGGAGATTGTACGCGGCATTGCAATCCTTAAACCAAAGAGTAATGTTTTAGTCATTTTACCTTTTTTTTACTAGTGGTAGTAAGGTTTTGCGATTAAAAATGGTGACCGTTTTGGCGGTAATTAATGAGGCTAGGAAAGGGGCACAGTACTGCTAGCCCCGGCGTTAATTTAAACCGCTAGCAAACAATAAACTCTTTAAAAGATAACCGATTAGATTACACTTTTGATTTATCATTTGGGTAGCTCACACCTAATTGCTTACGTGCATTATCGAGCACGGTCATTACATCGAGCGATAATTGATGCGTATTAATTGGTGACTCACACAACTGCGAATTAACCGTTTTAATAAAGTGGGCAACTTCATAGCGCATAAAGTGTGTATCAAATGGTTTTGATAGTTCCTCAACAGTACCGTCATTCGCTATAAACTGAACGCGTTTAAGCTGCGACACGGCTTCAATGCGTAGCCTGCCTTTTTCACCTTGAATTTCGGTAAAGTTATCTCCTTGGGAGATCTTTGAATAACTGATCACCGCTTGTCTATCATCGTAATTGAGTAATAGATCGCCAGCGCCATCAACACCAGTCTCCAGTAATACCCCACTAGCCTGTACACTCTTGGGTGCGCCCCACAGTGCAATTAAAATATACAGCGGATAAATACCTAAATCGACAAGCGCGCCGTTGGCGAATTCAGGTAAAAATGTATTTGGGCGTTCACCACTTTTATACCTATCGTAACGAGACGAATATTGACTGTATTGACCAATGTATTTACGAGGGGTGCCAATTTTGTGTAAAGCATTTTTAATGATTTCAAAATTAGGCAGATGCGTCGTCATCATTGCTTCCATATAGAGGCGGTTGTGTTTTTTAGCGGCGCAAATAATATCTTTTAACTCATGACTATTCGCCGCAGAAGGTTTTTCGCCAAGTACGTGCTTCTGCGATTCTAAGCAGCTAATGGCATAGGATTTATGCAGGCTATTTGGCGCAGCTATATAAACTACATCGACATTTTCATCATTACAAACTTGCTCTATAGTGGTAAACACTTTTGCATTATGGTGGTTATGCTTTATTAAAAATGCTTCACCGCTGTTTGTTGCTCTTGAGCATACGCCATATAAGTTAAATTCAGGTAGGGTTTGTGCCGCTCTCAGTAGCGTATCGCTGATAAAATTGGTTCCGACGATGACAAAGTTCATAGCTCTTCCTTGTTATTAAAATGAGTTAACCAGTTTTTCCATTCATGCTCTAAAGCTAGCATTTGCTGATGTTTTTTTGCATTGATATGTTTTTGGTGATCTTCGTTGCCATGAAAAGGGCCCGCTCGACATAGATCACAGTGATTATCTGTTAAGTAGTCAGGGTAGGTCAGTATTGACTTAAGATCTGCATTGCTTTTTGGGCTAAAAATATAAGTGATACCACTGGTATCTTTAACGTGTTTATCTCTATCAACATTGCGAATTTTATAGCCAGGGAATTTGGAAATATCAAAAGGTAATTTACCTAAGTAACTCGCATCTAGCCCAGCAACTAAGCTGCCCTCAATATTCCAATGTAAGTAGGGCTTCACATCTTTAGAGGTAATATAGCAAAGCATCGGCCCTGATTTATCCAGAGCAAGTTCGCAAGCGTATTTAATAAATTGGTGTAACAACGCACGGTTTAATGTGTTTAGGCTATTTTTTTGAGTATTTTCAACAAAAGCAGTTTTTCCTGCAAATGCTGGGATCAGCGGAAATTGAAAAATAATGACGTCAAACGTGTCATTATTCAAACGACGCCATGTATCTTTATTCGTTACATCAAAATGAGTTAATACGGTTACTTTATTATCAGTAAGGTCACTGAATGCATTGTCAGTGTATTTGGTTTTAATTGTATGCTCATCATCATAAGTTGAGGCAATGAGTTTCTTAGGTTTAATTGCACGATATAACGCATGTGAAAAAGAAAGGTCACCATCACCTACAGTGAGAATACGCCAGTTAGGGTTTAAATACATGAATTATGGTTTTTTAACACAAGATTGCGCCAGTATACCCAAACCACCTCAAGATGCGAGCGTCGTTGGAATTAAAAGCGATTTAGGCAAGGCATTGATTACAAGTAATAGTGGTTCTATTGTTAAAATCAATAACGCAGTATAAATCGCTTTTAAACCAACCCGTTGGGCTTTTCACAGCGACTTACTCTCATCGTTGTTCCTTCTTAAAAGGGGCGGCCATTCCTACAAAGTAACGCCTTGATATTAAGCCTCTGTGAAACGCTGAATTCTGCATCTTGAGGTGGCTTGGTATATAACAAAGTTAGCTGTCGTTTTCTCGACAGCGCTGACGCATTGATTTACTGGTTTTATCTCGATACATATTTTGATCTGCTATATGCAGAAGATGATCGGGGTTATCGTCGTTATTTAGCTCTGCAAAACCAATACTCACACCAACTTTATATTGTTGCATAAAAGCCGTTAAGTATATTCTTAGTTCATCTATGTTAGGATTTTCATCATCACAAAAAGCGATAAACTCGTCGCCACCTAGGCGAAAGCAATTTTGTTTAGTAAAGTGCTTACTAAGGCGTTGTGCAAAATCAACTAAAATTTCATCACCACATTGATGACCATAATTATCATTAGCAAACTTAAAGTTATCTAAATCAAAGTAATAGATGAGATGAAAGTGTTCTTTAAGTTCATCAAAGCGTGCAAAGCAGGCGCGTCGGTTACCCAAGGCGGTAAGTTTGTCGTGACTTGCTTCAAATTCCAGTTGTTCTTGCAAAGTTTGACGGGTTTGAATTTCAATATTGAGCTTTTTTATTGTTGCGCGTTTTTCTGTGATTAACGAAAACAATCCTGCACACGTTAATAGGAAACCAACATGCTTGAACGTAGTATCAAAGATCAGAAAAGGAAACATCTGCGCATCTAACAAGTCATCTAGTAAATCAAATATCAGTCCTGAGCAATATAAAATCCATGCGCCTATTAAGACCCTATTACCTAAAGAGGAATAAACTTGCAACGTGAGTGAAACAGAGATACCCGCCCAGAATAACTCTTCAATCGTGTCGAATTGTGATTGCTCATGAGAAAGTAAAAAATATGTGCAAATGAACACCACAACCCAAATACAGATAAGCCAATTGGTATGCTTCATTTAAAGCCAAAAAAGTTATTTTTATACATTATTTATAGTACTAAAATGTCTGTTTCGCGAAGCCTCTTTAGCAAATATTATGGTTTTTCTCTAATAGGGCATAAAGCGAGTCGGGTTTTTAAGCCTTCAATAGCAATTTGTTTTATGATCAAGTTAAAAGTGATTAATACAGCAAACGCAATCTGGATTGGCCCGTCTGTAAAACCGGATTCTGTATCAAAAATCATCAAACCAAACAGTAAAAACATTACCACTAAAGCAATTTCAAGCCATTGATTAGAATAAAATGATAGTCGGCCTTCACTCTTATGGTCTTTTTTTATGTGTATGGCACAAAAGAAAGGGATTACTTTAATTTTGAAATTGGCGTTTTTTTCAACGTAGTTTTCACCGAGTTGATCAAGTTGTTGACGAAGTTTATCTATCATAAGTTATCCTAAAAAGCAGTGCGAGGATGGTACATGAAACCGCTTTGAAGGGCGAGTTAGTTAGGATATAAACTTATTCCGATCACAAAAGTGTGACAGACAAAAACCACAGAAGTTAACACAAAACGCATTTTTTGATAATCTGCATGGTAGGTTTGCCATTGTGGGTTCGACTTCTCAAAAAAGAACACTAGCCAAAAACTAACAGCTAACCATATTAAAGTGACTGTTTGTGGTACGAAAGCTAAAAACCCAAGTGGTATAACGGGTATCACGGCTTTTAAAGCATCGCTGTAACGTTGATTTCCTGCATGCCATAAATTCCCCGCCATAAACGCTAATATTGCAATACTGTAAAAGGTAAAAAATTGCATGTTAAATTGGTTACTACCAACGAGTAAAGGCCATCCAACACAGCCTAAAAATGGCACGAGGCCTAAATAACCTAACTGAATATGATTAACGAATTTGTTCATGGCTTACCTTACACGGAGTTATTAATACAAATTTAACACACCATTGTACCATTTAGAAATTGAAAAACGCTAACTTAAAAGCATGCCCATATCGCGTATACGATCGTTATAAGCAGGAAGTTCAATCTGTATATTCGATTACATCAATCCAAACAATCAATTTTATTAATTTAAGCAAACGCTCTATTGTATGTCTCAAGCCAACACACAGTGTGTTGTTATTTTTTATTTAAATACCCATGAGGAATACTATGAGCACTTCATTGATTAATACAAAACTACAACCATTCAACGCTACGGCTTATCACAATGGTGATTTTGTTGAACTAAGCGAGAAAGATGTATTAGGTAAATGGTCAATTTTCTTCTTTTACCCGGCCGATTTTACATTTGTATGCCCAACAGAATTAGGCGATGTAGCAGATCATTACGCACAATTACAAGAAATGGGTGTTGAAGTTTATTCTGTTTCTACAGATACACATTTCACGCACAAAGCGTGGCACGATACGTCAGACACTATCGGCAAAATCACTTATCCAATGATTGGCGATCCAACAGGGCGTATTACACGCAGTTTTGGTGTGATGATTGAAGAAGAAGGTTTGGCGTTACGTGGTACGTTTGTAATGAACCCTGAAGGTGAAATAAAAATCATCGAAACTCATGATTTAGGCATTGGCCGCAGTGCAAAAGAACTCGTACGCAAAGTACAAGCAGCGCAATATATTGCAACACATGATGGCGAAGTTTGTCCTGCATCATGGCAGCCAGGTGAAGAGACTCTTGCGCCGTCTCTTGATTTAGTTGGCAAAATCTAAATATATGGTTGCACATAATTAATGTGTTCCAAAACGCCCATCATCACAACTTTATTAAGCACATTAGCGTGATGATGGGCACCCTTTTGCTGAAAACGAAGGCTAAGTCATGTTAGACACAAACATAAAAAATCAATTAAAAAGCCACTTTGAATCTATAACAGATCCTGTTGAGCTGCTTATCGCTTTGGATGACAGCAAAAAGTCAACAGAATTAGAAAACCTAGCGAATGACATCGCATCATTAAGTAATCAATTTTTAGTACGAAACAACCCAGATAACGATGTACGTCGTCCTTCAATGACGGTGTACTCACCCATAAAAGAAACCCAAATAACCTTTGCGGGTGTACCTATGGGGCATGAGTTTACAAGTTTAGTGCTGGCTTTACTTCACAGTGGCGGCCATCCCAGTAAGGTCTCTGATGAGCAGCGTGCGCAGATAAGTTCGTTGAGTGAACCACTGAATTTTGAAGTATATATTTCATTGAGTTGCCAGACATGCCCGCAAGTCGTTCAAGCACTTAATTTAATGGCAGCTCTTAATCCTCTGATCACCGCCACTATGGTAGACGGTGCGTTATTTCAAGACGAAGTGGAGCAACGAAATATCCTCGCCGTGCCCGCAGTGTACTTAAATGGACAACTATTTAGTCAAGGGGCAATGACGCTTAGTACGATTTTAAATAAAGTTGATAGTAAGGCAGGCGTTCGTCAAGCTCAATCGCTGAACGAAAAAGAGCAATTTGATGTATTAGTGGTCGGTGGTGGCCCTGCAGGTGCATCTGCAGCCATCTATGCCGCGCGAAAAGGCTTGAATACAGGTATTGTTGCTGAACGTTTTGGTGGTCAAGTGGCGGATACATTAAGTATAGAGAATTTTATATCGATTAAAGCAACAGAAGGCCCCAAACTTGTTGCCCAACTTGAAGAACACGTTAAAGAATATAATGTGGATGTAATGAATAATCAACGTGCTGTAGGGCTAAGTTATAACAATGGCTATGACATCACTTTAGAAAATGGCGCAGTGTTAAGTGCTAAATCCTTAGTACTTGCAACAGGTGCTCGCTGGCGCGAAATGAATGTGCCTGGGGAGAGCCAATATCGTGGACATGGCGTTGCTTATTGCCCGCACTGTGATGGACCGCTATTTAAAGGTAAATCGGTTGCGGTGATCGGTGGTGGTAACTCAGGTATTGAAGCGGCAATTGATTTAGCGAATATCGTAGAACATGTCACAGTTTTAGAATTTGCTAACACATTACGTGCTGATGAAGTACTCATACGAAAAGCGAATAGTTTAAAGAATATTACGATTATAAAAAATGCACAAACTACTGCGGTGCTAGGTGACGGCAAGCGTGTAACGGGGCTTAGCTACACTGATCGCGAATCGGGTGAGAGCAAAATGATAAGTCTTGCAGGTATTTTTGTGCAAATAGGGCTTATACCAAATACAGAGTGGCTTAAAAACAGTGATGTGTCGTTAACACGATTTGGTGAGATAGAAATCGACGCAAAGGGATCAACATCTTTACCCGGTGTGTTTGGTGCCGGTGATGTAACCACGACACCTTTTAAACAAATAATCATCGCGATGGGCAGCGGTGCAACCGCGAGTCTTGGCGCGTTTGATTATTTAATTCGCCACAGTGATAACGACGCTGCTGTGGCATAAAAGCTCTTGATTTAGCAGTTTACACCCATGACTGCTATTTTCCAAAGCCGCCCTCTCCAAAGGCGGCTTTTTTTGTACATTAAAATAATTACTTATGTTATATTTTTTAAAAAATATAGGGGAAAGTAAATGTACAAAGGAAGTTGCTTGTGTAAAAAAATAGCGATTAAAATCGATGGCCCTATCAGCAGCATTATTCATTGTCATTGCTCTTTGTGTCGAAAATCAAGCGGAACAGCATATGCAACTAATGGGTTTGTAGCGCGAAGCGATTTTACCATTACTAAAGGGCAAGACTCTCTGAGCATGTTTGAGTTTAAACCGGGTCGAAATCGGTATTTTTGTAGTAAATGTGGCTCACCTGTTTACAGTGAAAACTTAGCCGATATAACGCGTCTAAGACTACGCTTAGGTATTCTCGATAGTGGCATAACACAGCGACCTATTAGCCACAATTTTTGTAGTTCTAAAGCTAATTGGGAGGAGTTTGATGCACAATTACCTCACTACGACGGCTTTGAACCAAGCCGCTAATTTTTAGCAGCTTATTGATATTGCGTAGCTGTAATAAATTCATTGAAGCTTTCGCACCAAATAATAACGGTATTAAAGTCAGCAATATTAATGCCTTGTGGCACTTTGACCATAAAACCATCAAATGTTTTGACGCTGCCTACCCGTGTGAAGCTTCCCTTGTGTGCTAAAAATTCAGTTTCATTATCAATAAATTTATTAGCGAGGTAAAGCTGGTAGTCAGGTCCGGGACTTAATTTGCCCGCAAACGAAATCATCCGCTTAGTTAAACGAACTTCACCCGTACCAAAATGCAATGCATCAGATCCTTCTAGGTCTTCTTTAAATTCACCGCTATAAATTGCCTTTTGAGCATGTGTTGCTAGTTCCAGTTTACTAGGAGAGGTCGGCGCAGTGATAATGGGTAGAGCATACATACCAGAACCAAAACCTAATATAAAAACAACGAGATAGGAAAGCGTACGTATCAAAGTAGTAACCATAACTAAGCCTTTTATTCTAAGTTAAATACTTTCCTTGATGATAAATTTAAGCGTTTTTCCTTTTCGCCAAAAAAGCGTTGATAAAGCAACTCAAACTCACCACTTTGTTGTAACTGAGTTAAGCCTGATTCAAGTAATATTAATAAATCTTTATTTCTATTGTGTGTATAAAAGTAATAATGACTGGGGTATTGCAACATAATTGTTGGTTCAATCATTAAATCTACATGTTTTTGTTTTGCAAGTTCGGCTTCAATTGCGGACACAGAGCGAGGGAAATAATCACCAAGGTTTGTGTCTAATGCTTTTATCATGCTTTTATAACTTAGTTCACCATTGACGGTTAAGCCACTTCGTTTGAGTACTTTATAGTCGGACCAGCTTTGTTTTTGTAACCCTACGAGCGGCTTTAATTGATTAAGCGACGAAATCCTTTTGAAGATTGCCTGCTGGTTTTTATTAATCATCAATAGGCGTTTGCCATGTATCCCTTTATACAAGGGGGAGGATGTGTGAAGTAGATCATTGTGTGCGCTAGGCTCTATAGATAACCAGGCTAAATTAATTCCACCGGGCTTATAAAGCTCTCCAGTGATCCTTTTTTTATTCATGGGCTTAATTGAGTAAATAAAGTTAACTTCTTTGCCTACCTTAGCAAAGCTTTGTGTTAGTAAAGCATGAATGTATTGATTTGTGGGTGATTCTACAATACTCGGTCGGGCTAAATGAAGATTAACAACTGCATTATTAGCTTGCGCGGCGAAAGGGAGCAATAACAATAAATAAAGCGTATAGCGTAATAAAGATGAGAAAGCCATAGTTCAGTCGTAAGTCAATAATAGTTAACATACTATAGCAAAATATTCGTAGGTTTAGGGCGTGTTGACCTTTGTGGATTGAAATTTGTTCAATCTAGGGGGGATTTAATCGCGGCGCGAGGTTTGTAACCTAGCGGGCTCGATAACTGCTCCTGCGTTATTCTACTGGCTCACATCCATGTGAGAATAAGTAAAAATCGAGTAACAAAGAGTTAATCGCCCCTAGGAAGAACCCTTTGGGCAGCGCATGTTTGGTATTTATACTGCGTTATCGCCTATTTATGGGGAACAACCACACTGCATAGGCGCTGCCTTGTCTAAATACCAAACAGCCTGCTGCAAAATCAATCACGAAAGGTCAACACGCCCTAGTGTTGAATTTATTATAATTTAATTAGCAAAAAAACCAGTGTGTTTTAAAATTAGTATTATACTTTTCTAATAATAGAAGTAAATTTGGAACGCTATGCTTAATAATTACTCAGTACGAACCCGATTAGGAGTACTGGCAATACTGCCAGTACTGATATTTATTTTAACGGCTGTATTTTCTATAAATACAATGGGAAGCTTAGTTGTAGGAATCGATGATTTATACGAAGACAGGGTTGTTCCACTTAAGCAAATAAAGAATGTGTCAGATAATTATGCTGTGAATATTGTTGACTTATTTCATAAGTATAGAGCAGGAAATATTCCAAAGCCTGACTTTTTGAGTGCAGTGAACGATGCAAAAAATACTGCAGATAGCGAATGGCAAGCATATCTTAGTACTAACTTAACGGATGAAGAGCGGCGCTTAGTGAGTGTCGTAGAAAACAAACTTTTGCCTGTTCAAGCACACCTGAAAAACCTACTCGATAGTATTACAAACGAAGAATTCCAATCTGTGTCTCAGCAACAATTTGTGAGTGATCTCTATAATGTATTTGACCCTTTGAGTACAAGTTATCAAGCCTTAATAGAATTACAATTACACGAGGCCAATAGCTTCAAAGATCAAGCAAATGACAGCTATGAAGTGACGAGCTTAATAATGGAAGTGTCAGTTGTATTACTTGTATTGATTTTATTGACGATTGCCTATTTTATATACCGATCAATTCATAATCCACTTATGTCATTACGTAACACAATATCTGAAATTGCAAATGATGCAGATCTGAGATTACGAGCTAATGTTCAGGGTGAAGATGAAATTGCTGAAACAGCAACACATTTTAATAACATGGTGGCAAGAATTCATACGTTAGTAACGGACGTTTCGGGCGCGACAATGACTTTATCGTCTGCTGCTGAACAAATGAACTCGATTAGCGATCAAGTAGCGACGACAGCAACAGAGCAAGAGCAACAATCAGCGATGATAGCAACCGCGATCACGCAAATGAGTAGTGCGATTGAGCAGGTGGCTCAAAATGCACTTGCAACATCTGATAAAGCTACAAACGCAGACACTAAAGCACAACAAGGACAACAAGCAGTTGCAGATAACATAGAATCAATAAAAACGTTGTCACATTTAGTCAATGATAATACTCAACTTATAAATGAATTAAATACGCAAACAAACGATATTAATCAAGTTGTTATGATGATTCAAGGCGTTGCAGAACAAACTAATTTATTAGCCCTTAACGCAGCAATTGAAGCTGCACGAGCTGGGGATTCAGGACGAGGCTTTGCTGTTGTTGCGGATGAAGTAAGGCAGCTTGCCCATAACACCCAAAAGGCAACAGCAAGTATCAATGAAATGATCACTAAATTACAGGAAATGGCGCAACAAGCCGCTGCGTCGATGGGAAATGCTGAAAGCAGTGCCCAAGAAAGTGTTGACCATGCGCAGTATTCGTCTCAAGTATTAAGTGAGATAAATCAAGAGGTCACTCAAATTGCAGATATGAATACCCAAGTGTCAACAGCGACAGAAGAGCAAAAAATGGTTGCGCATGAGCTAAGTAGTAATATTAATGAGTTCAGCGCAAGTATTTTGTCTGTTAGTGAAAGTTCACAGCAAAATGCGCAAGCATCTCAGGAGTTAGCAATATTGGCAGCGACGTTACAGCAGCAAGTAAATGAATTTAAAATATAGTAGACCTAAACTTAAACATAAAATCTAATATTACCTCGATAGAGTACCAAGTACACGGTTGTGTATTTGGTACTAAAACTACTTAGAACGTCACTTAATTGATAATATTCCCCGGATTTTGTTGCTAACAAAGAGTTTGGTTTTTAAGTGACTAAAATACGGCTTAAGTAATTTTGACCAGCATTAAAGCCCATCAAATAACCATCAGCTAATTTCTTTGTGTTAGTGGTTGTACGACCAACTTTGAAGTTTTTAGGTGGTGCAATGATGTTTATTTTACAGTTAGCTGGCGGGTTGTGAATAAAGTCGATACTGGCATTGTAGTTTTCAGTGCGTGCTAACGTAGCGCGAATAAGTGCAGGGTAATCTTTGTAAATATGTTTTGTAAGCCAAGGTGTTTTATTTGGTTTTTTTCGATAGCCAAGCGGTTGAGAAAGTATCACGGTTACTTCATTAGCACCCATTTCATACGCTTTACGAATAGGAATTGAATCGGCAACTCCACCGTCGGTCATCTTTAATCCACCAATAGACGGAAAATCTCGATAGGCAATTGGAATAGCGCATGATGCTTTAAGTTGTTGTTCTAATTGCTTAGCTGTGGCTTTTAAATATTGGGCTTCGCCATTTTCAATTGCAGTGGCGACAATGTAAAAATCACATGATTGATTATGAAACGTTGTTAAATCAAGGCGAATATCTTTAATAGTCTGTTGCCATAACCAATCTAAATCGAACAAGTGCCCGCCACGAATAAATCGTGATAAATTTATAAATTCAGGCCTGCAAGAGTAATCGGTAATTACTTTATGATTTCGCTTGGGTTGTTTACACAAATAAGCGGCGATGTTGGTTGCGCCTGCAGACACACCAAAACAGCGGTTAAAAGGTTGATATTGGGCAGTCAAAAAAGCATCAAGTACACCCGTGGCAAATATCCCACGCATAGCGCCACCTTCAACAACTAAAGCATGAGATGAATGATTCATAGCGTTACTCTCTTTTTAGAATAACGCTATGCTAACAATTTCATTGTTAATTCGCGAGGGAGAATGTGAGTTTACCTGCAGTAATTAATCACTTTGTAGGGCTTCGATAGGATCAAGCTGTGACGCTTTAATTGCAGGGTATACGCCAAATATAAGCCCTACTAATGCACAAATACTAAAAGACAATACAATAGCGGTCATGGACCAAGATACAGCCCACTGAGAATAGATTGAAATAATTTCAGATAAACCAATACCAAAGACAACGCCTAATAAACCACCCAAAATAGAAATAGTGAAGCTTTCAGCAATAAATTGTATGCGGATATCTTTTTGTGTCGCGCCGATAGCACGTAATAAACCAATTTCTTTGGTACGCTCAAGCACAGTGGCAAGCATAATATTCATAATACCAATCCCTCCAACGAGCAATGAAATACCTGCAACGCACGACATAACGATATTAAATATTTGTTGGGTTTGTTTTTGCTGTGCTAATAAAGCGGCTGGAATGACTAATTCAAAATCATCAATATCACTGTGACGATTTTGCAGCAGATGTTCTAATGCTTGGGCTGCGATAATGGGGTCTACAGACTTATCAATCGCCAGTTTTAAGCTGGTTACTTCACTATCGAGTAAACCGCTTTTAAAGCGGTGTAGCGCCGTACTTAGAGGGATAAACACTTGATTTTGTTCATTGCCTAGTTTCACACCTTGAAACTCTTTCTTTTTTAAATAGGGAGATTGTAAAATGCCAATGACTTTAAACCAGAGGTGATTGATTTTAATTTGTTGCCCAAGGGCGTCACCTAATGGAAAAAGTTGTTTGGCGGTATTTGCGCCTAACATAGCCACTTGTGCAAACTGTTGTTGATCGTTTTGATTTAAAACACGACCGGAAAAAATTTGGAAGTGTGATAATTCAAAAAAGTTTGCACTAACACCAACAGCGGACGCATCGCTTTTATTGTATTGACTAAAGATATGGTATGTCTCAATTGTTTTTTGCGCCGCATAATCAGTGATGAAAGGCAGTGACGCATGAGCGACTTGAGCATCTCGAAGGTTCAAACCTGCAGAGTGTTTACGTTGTTCTTTTAATTCCTTTTCATCAAATTCTTTTGCATTAACAATTAAGTTATACAAGCCCATAGAGTCAATCATTTTCATTGCTTCTTGCTCTGCACCTTCACCAATATTGAGCATCGCAATAACGGCACCCACACCAAAAATCATTCCTAATAGAGTCAGCAAGGTACGTAATTTATGCTGCGCAAGCTCTAACGTGGTGTCGATAAATAAACTCAAATATTTCATTGGGCGTCCTTCATATTAATTAAGGAGATCACATTACCAGAGGCGACACCTTCAACTATTTCAACGTGGCTTAAATTATGTTTGCCTAATTTTACAGTGGTTTTAATAAACTCATTGTGTACTTCGGTGTAAACATAATGGGCATTTTGTTCAGTAAATACGCTTTGTTTTGGTACTATTAAGCGTTCGCTTTCTGGGGTAACCAAAATATGTGCGTTGAGTTTCAAACCTGGTCGTAATGCAGCGCTTTGTTCATTAATATTTGCTTTTAATTCGTAATATTTTTGTGGATCGCCACGTTTAATAGACTTTGGAAAAGGAGACACTTCAATTAATTCACCGCTAAATTGTTGATCAGGTAAAGCGATAAGCTTAAACGTTAGAGTTTGACCCACTGCTAAATCAATGGCCTCACGCTCAGATACATAAAGGATTAGTTGCATTTGGCTGACATCGGGTAACGCTGCAATCTTTTGCCCTGGCCATAGCGTTTCACCAGCTCGGGGTTTTTCACCACGCCAATTAGTGTCATGGGTTAGTAAGCCATCATGGGGGGCAACTATTTCAAGTTGTGATAAGTTAGTATTTAAAGATGCTAATTTTTGTTGATGTTGATCTTTTCTCATTTTTAACAGCATTAATTCGCCAGTTGCGCCTTGTTCAAAGCGTTCGACCTGCCAGTCATAGTAATTATGTTTTGCATTTAAAAACTCAACATTTTGTTGTGACTCTAAGATCTCTAGCTTGGAGATAATGCGTTCATCTTCGATTGAATAGTCTTCGGCAAACTGTTTTTCTTCACTAACCAATACAATGTCATGATTTAAAATTGTTTTATCTTTTTCTATTGCGCCTGATTTTTGCGTTAAGTCTTCATCAGCCATGGCGGTTTGATTTGTAATTTTTTGACTTTGACGGCGCATTTTCTCCCCATCAAAACGCGCAATCACTTCGCCTTTTTTGACTTGGCTATACTCAGGCATTAACCACGCTAAAGTTTGCGGTCCTTGACTTGATGCAGGGGCAACTATAAGGGTTTCGTTTGCAGCAACTAAATGGCCCTTGGCTTCAACTTCGGTTTTAAAGCTATGTGTGCTGACGGTATAAGTCAGGGCATTTTGAACTTTATTTTCTTTAGAACAACCACTTAATATAAGCGCAGTGGTAATTAAGCTCAATACAAAACGGATTTTCATAATTTCACCTCATCACCTTGTTGTAAACCGCTTTTAATCACGGCGAGATTATCAGTGAAATGGCTAATCTCTATCAATTGTTTATTATTCTCCGTAGTCTCAACAAAGGGTCCTTGTAAATCATACTGTAAGCTAGCTAAAGGGATACTTAAAGCCTGTGCAAGTAATGCGGTGGTTATCTCTAAGCGTGCTGTTAGGCCTGGTCTTATTGCGCTAATATCAAGGTTATCAATACTGATAATTGCATCTACAATACGGCGTTTATCTTGGTATGATTTTTCTCTAAACACACGGCCTAAGCTTTTTACCTTTCCTGAAACAACTAACTCAGTACTACCATCAATGGTAATTTTAACCGTTTGCCCGGGCGTTATTTTACCGCTATCGGGCTCATCGATTTGTGCTTTTACTTGCATATTCTCCAGCACAGCAAGTTCCATAACCGGTTGGCCAAATTGTACGCTTTCACCTATGGATGATTTTTCACCTTGGTAATTGGTTTTGTAAATTACTAGGCCATCTATCGGGGCTTTTACTTTAAGACGATCAATATCTTGTAAATATCCGTCCACTTCGCTCTGTAGCCGAGCAACCTTGCTCTTTGCCATTTTTAGATTTAACTCTTTGCTTTGTTGTTGAAAGGTTTGTTTACTTTTAGCAAGGGTTAAATCATTGTTTGCAATTGTAAAATCAATTTGTGATTTTTTACGGTCAACTTCAGAACGAGAATGATCGACAATATCTGCTTTGCGTTTAGCTTTATCGTAATTCATTTTCATTTCAGCCACGGAGAGTGTTAATTCTTGTTCTTTGATGAGTTCTTTATTTTGGGCATTTTCTAGCTGTTTTTTTGCCCGTAGTAACTCTGATTGTTTTTCAATTAGTTTATCTCGAACTTGTTTGTCGTCGAACGAGACAATGACTTCACCTTGCTTAACGTGTGTATTTTCAGGTTTCATCGTTTTAATTTGGTATTGCCACATACGGGCGACAGACGGCGGGGCAATGATTGCTGTTGTTGAAGATTCCAACTCGCCGTTAGCATTGACGGTAATAGCAATGTCACTGCTTTTAACAACATGGGTTTGTTGGCTCTCGTCATTGCATGCGCTTAATACACACACAAACATGATTACTGTACATACTAATAAGGCTTTATTCCTCATCTGTATCTGCTCCTATTGTTAGCTTTGCGCTCATACCTGGCAACAGATTTAATGCAACAGCGCTAAAATTAAAACGAGTTCTAAAATAAGCGTCTTTTCCCCATTGTAAGCGTTCTTCTGGTTGAGTTGAGACTTCGCTTAGCGTAGCGCTTAGTGGCTGTTGTAAATAGGCGTCAAATAGTAACTGTGCCTGTTGTCCGAGCTTTAACTGATGGTAATCAATTTCATGTACCCATGCTTCAATATAAAGCTCACTCATGGCTGGTATTTCGGCAATTTTCCAACCCGGTTGCGCAGTCATACCTACAAACGCTTTTTCGCCATTCCACGGGTGGTTGGCATATAATACGGGCCCCGATCGCAGAGCTTGAATACTCATACTAGCAAGCTGATTTTTGTTATATTCAAGATTAGTTTTTAATTGTTCAATGGTTAGTAATTGTTTGTTATAAGCAACGCTATTCTCTGTTTTTACTTGCAACAGTTCTTCAGATGCTTTTTGTTTATTAATTAAAGCCTTCTCAAATTCAAGCTGATTTTTTTGATAGTCATAAGTACTTAAATTAACTTGAGGAATAGCAGCATCAATACGCGCACGTTCTAATAAAAGCTCAGAGCGCTTAAAGTTAAACTCAGCTTCAATTTGATTTTCTTTATTACTGGTGGTGATCCTAATAAGCTCTTCTTGTGCGGCTTCAAGGTTAACTTCATCTTGCTCTATTTCAGTTGCAATTGTGCCGCTATCAAATACTACAACGGTATCACCTTTTTGCGCTATTTCGCCTTCCTCCATCATCCATTGGACTTGCACACGCCATGTATCTGACTTGGGAGCGTAGAATATTTGATTTTCACTAGCTTTTAGTTCGCCACTGAGCAATAAGCTTTGGGCAAAAGTTGAAAATGACAAACTACTAAAAAGTAAGATAAGGCTGGTTTTAATCAATTTATTTTTTAACATCCGCTGTCCTCAATCACTACACCATCTTTCATTCGAATTACGCGTTTAGCGTAAGCTGCAATATCTTCTTCATGTGTCACCATGACTAAGGTGTGTCCTTGCTGGTGGAGCGAGCACAGTAACTCCATTATTTCATGGGATGTTTTGCTATCGAGGTTACCGGTAGGTTCATCTGCAAAAATTACTTGCGGGTTATTCACTAATGCTCTGGCAATGGCAACGCGCTGACGTTGCCCCCCTGACATTTCAAATGGTTTATGGTGCGCACGATTTTGTAAACCAACCTTATCAAGCATCGCCATTGCGCGATCACTAGCTTGTTGTTTTGGCATATCGGTATAGCGCAGTGGTAGGGCAACATTTTCTTGTGCGCTTAGTCGTGTTAACAAGTGAAAGGTTTGAAATATAAAGCCAATTTTCTTATTGCGAATAGCAGAAAGGCTCTCGTCATGTACCTCCTTTATACTTTCATCAGAAAGTAAATAATTACCAGAAGTTGGCGTGTCGAGACACCCTAGAATATTCATTAAAGTAGACTTTCCTGAGCCGGATGCGCCCATCACCGCGACAAATTCACCTTCTTTAATATGTAACGATACGTTATCTAATGCAATTACTTGCGTTTCACCTGCACCATAAGTACGGCAAAGATTTTCGACCCTGATCATATGCTGACTTTTATTTTTATAATTATGGCTAATTAAACTAACGGGAAAAGGTAACAGGAACAAGCAAAAGATTTTTTGCTTTATTGAATAAAATTAAGCTACCGTTAAAGATAAAACCCGGTTAACAAATTTGTATCTTTTTATGTTTATTATATTAACTCTGAGTGGGTTTAATTGATTTTTGATGGATTAAAGCACTTAATTGCTTTGATTTTTGAAATAAAAAGAAATGTTTTTTGTTACAAAAAATATATAAGACATGAGAGGCAAATAACGTGAAATAGCTTCACGTTATTTGATTTTTATTGAGATAATTAAAGCGTTTCAACCCACATTACACCAACTTCTTTTTTTACTACTTTAACATGCGTACCAGCGGATAGTGGTTGGTGACTTTTTAGCTTCCAGCTGATCCCAGAGTATGAATGTGTACTAAGACCCTGCTCATTAACATGGCTATTGAGTATAAAATCGAGCTCAGCAAAATCACTTTTAACTTCTTTAGTGTCTACATTGTCTTGCATACGCTTAAGAGGTTTCCACAGTAAAGCAGCCAGTGCCGCTGTTACAAGGGTATTACTCCACAATGCAGTCGTTAATGAATTATCCAATATTGAAAAATTCATCATCAAACCGGTTGCAAACAACGACATGCCTAAAAATAATAATATAAAAGTCGACATTCCTAATACAGCAACCTCAATAATGAGAGCTGCAATGCCTAAAATCATCAGCACTTCAGGTAAATTATTAGTAATGAGATCCATGATTATCCCCTTAGTCGTTTAGCTTTTTTGTTTAGTATTTAACGTATTAATAATCGACATTGCTTGTGCCACCATTGAGCTGGCATCAGTCCCGTTATCTGGTAGTAAAACAACTGAAGATTCTTTAGCAATAGCTTGTTTAGCGGCAATTGCTTTTGACGCAAGATCTAATTGAATTGCTTTTTGCCCTTGTTCAGTATCAGCAGCTTCACCGACTTTACGTAATGCATCTGCTTGTGCTTCTGCAACGGCAATAATCGCTTTAGCTTCACCTTCAGCGCGCAGTATTTGTTCGGCTTTTTCAGCTTCGGCAGCTAATACTTGGGCTTGCTTTTTACCTTCGGCAACATTGATGTTAGCTTGGCGATCACCTTCTGATTCTAAAATCTGTGCACGTTTAACACGCTCGGCCTTCATTTGCGCTTCCATCGCTTCCATTACAGATTGCGGTGGCACAATGTCTTTAATCTCGTACCGTAATACTTGAATACCCCACGGCTCAGCCGCTTGGTTAATTGCGCTTACGATATTGGTATTGAGTAGATCACGTTCTTCAAAGGTTTTATCAAGTTCCATTTTACCAAGCTCTGAACGCATGGTTGTTTGCGAAAGTTGAGTGACAGCAAATACATAATCGTCAACACCGTAAGTGGCGCGGTATGGGTCAAGTACCCTAAAGTATAAAACACCATCAACAATCAATGAAATGTTGTCTTTAGTGATGGCCGATTGAGAAGGCACATCTTGTGCTTGTTCTTTTAAGCTGCGATCTGCGGCAATACGATCAATAAATGGGATAATAAAGTTTAATCCGGCTTCTTTAGTTGATTGATATTTACCAAAACGTTCGATTAACCAAGCACGGTTTTGTGGTACAAACTTAACACTGCTTTTAAGCAGCACTAATACAAAAATGAGTAAAAACGCTTCAACAGTAAACAGCATGTTGAATATTTGCGCAATTGGGTCCATGTATACTCTCCTTAGATTTTTTATTAGACTAGAGCAATGATTATGCGTGTAAATATGATGAGATACGAGCTTTAATGAAAACAAACACAACTTTTTTACAAAATGTAAAACAGCAAGCGACAGCGAAACCTGCATCAGAATTAGAACGTTTATGGCAGCGAATAGATAAGCACACCAAGCGTAACGCAAACTTTGAGATTAAAAAAAGTACGCTATTCAATCAGTTTAAAGAGCAAGTGGAGCCTCACGAGCACCACCAAGCCCGTATGATGGCAGAGCAAATTATTCATCTGAGTAAATTTATTCAGCGTAAAAGCCTGACGATTGAGCAGCGCAATGAGCTTGTAGATTGGATAAACGAAGATTTAGAATACTTATCAGGGCACCCATTTATTGGTGAGTTGGAAATTGAAAAAGTAACGCAAATCTTTCAATCGCATTTAAGCAAGCACAATCACGATACAGTTAATGCAATTGATTCATCCCAGTTGAATCTTTTACGAACTATGCTCCAACAAGATTTCCCCGGTTTAGAGTTAACAGATGAAGACTTGAGAGAAATTGCCGTCAATCCCCAAAAACTTTATCAGCATCTTGATGAACAAGGCTTTGGTGAGGATGAAGAAAGCGACGACGATGCATTTAATCCAGGCAATGCACATGCAGAACAAGATGAAGACTGGGATGATTTTTTTGATCAATTCGAACGATTCGACCGCGATGAAATTAAACAACAAAAGACGGATGCAAAATTAGAAAAGCTATTTAAAAGCTCGCAACTAAACAAAATGTATAAACGTTTAGCAGCAAAACTTCACCCGGATAAAGAGCCTGATCCAACCAAAAAGGCTGAAAAGCACGAACTTATGCAGCAACTAGGGCAGGCCCGTAAAGCAAAAGATGGCTTTACCTTATTGCAGTTATACATAACTCATTTTGATGACGACGTAGATTTTGATGAAGAAACTAAAGCTAACTTAATTCCGCTACTGCAAAATAAAATAGTTGAGTTAAATAAACTGCACCGCCAGCAAAAAGAAGGCAATGATCCGCATTCACTCGTATGGCGTAAATTTAATGGTCGTAGTAAAGCGCAAATTAAACATAATTTTACTAATCATATCGCTGCTTTAAATAGTGAGTGTGAAGAAATATCCGAGCGTTTAGGATACTGCACCACAGTAAAATTACTTAAAGAAGAGCTAAATGATCGGATTAATAATAAACGCCATATGCCTATGTCTTTTGACGATGCGCTAGAAAGCATGTTTAATTTTTGATTTAAACAAGCTAGGGCATGTTTATCTTTCGAGGTTAAATTTGCAGCAGTATGTTTGGTATTTAGGCAAGGCAGAGCCTATGGTGTGTGGTTGTTCCCCATAAATAGGCGATAACGCAGCATAAATGCCAAACACACGCTGCCCTTCGGGGTTCTTCCTAGGGGCGTGAGCAGGACGCGGAAGCTTTGCTCGACTTTTACTTAGCCCACTAGGTTACAAATCTCGCGCCGCGATTAAATCGCCCCTTGTTGGAACAAATTTTAATCCTGAAAGGTCAACACGCCCTTATAAGCAGAAAAGGAATTCTGCTTGTAATCAATAATTTTTCTGATAAGTTGAGCTAACAATAATGAAATAGTGCAGGGAATGCATGACCCCACAATTCGACTATATAACCCGTAGACGCTTTAATTTTATTGAACTTATTATTCATTGGGAAGGGCGGTTAACCACAAATCATTTGCAAAAGCACTTTGCAATTAGTCGTTCAAGTGCGTCAAATATTATTCAAGACTATATACAGTTTTACCCACAGAGCCTACGTTACAACAGTTCACTTAAAGGGTATGAAGCAACAAAAGACTTTTCCCCATGCTTAATCGACCTTGACCTAACAGCGTATTTAAAGCTAGCCGATCAAAGTGAAGATACACTTACTTGGCAGCAATTTACTTGGCTTAGTTCACCACTAATTAGTATTGAACCGCACAAAATAAGGGGCGTGCTACGTGCATTAAATCAAGGATTAAGAGTTGATGTAGGCTATGCTTCAGTGTCCAGCCCCGAATTTGAATCACGCATAATAAGCCCACATAATCTAATATTTGACGGTATGCGTTGGCACGTACGCGCCTATTGTGAAAAAAATAGTGGCTTTAGAGACTTTGTACTAACACGCTTTAATGGTGAATGTGAGTTTGAAGGGGAGGCGCAATATGACCAAAGTCACGACACATTGTGGCAAACTCAATTAACCGTAGTGATAGAGCCCGATCCGCGTTTAACCCCAGAACGCGCCCACATTATCGCACTCGATCATCAAATGACAAAACAGCCAAATGGCCGTTACCAACGTAAAATAACCGTACGCGCCGCGCTATTACTGTACTTACTTAAACAACTTCACCTAGACAGCTACCAAACCAAACCCGAAGCCCAACAAATTATTTTAAGTCCAACATGCTTAGAGGCACTTAAACCTTATATGGCATGGTAATACTAAACATGCGTAAAAACTCAGCAGGTGATAAATATACAGTGTTGAAACAGTTCTAAAGCAAATCTAAAGTAGGCACACTTACAAAATAGGAACTGTTATGGAAAACTTTAGCTCATCAGATCTAAAAGCAATTTTGCATTCAAAGCGCGCAAACATTTATTGCTTGGAATATTGCCGTGTTATGCAAAAGGATGGGCGTGTACTTTATTTAACCGAAGGCACGAAAGAGAATCTCTATTTTAATATTCCAATCGCAAATACAACCGTAATTTTATTGGGTAACGGCACATCAATTACCCAAGCCGCAATGCGAATGCTAGCCCAAGCTGGCGTATTAGTAGGTTTTAGTGGCGGCGGTGGTACACCGCTTTATATGGCAAATGACGTTGAGCAACCTATTGAGTGGTTAACGCCACAAAGTGAATATCGTCCAACAGAATATCTGCAAGGTTGGATGCGCTTTTGGTTTGATGATGAAAAACGCCTGATAGCGGCAAAAATGATCCAAGCAGCGCGAATTGAATATCTCACTAAAATTTGGCTAAAAGATAAAGACCTAAAACATAATGGTTTTAATCTCACCGATTTAGAAAGTGCATTAACGACCTTTAACCAACGCACAGAAAGCGCCACCAAACAAAACGAATTACTACTAACCGAAGCGCAGCTCACTAAAGCACTTTATAAGTTTGCAGCTAATGCCACACAAACAACAGACTTTAAACGTGAGCATAAATCTACAGACTTAGCGAATGACTTTCTAAACCACGGTAATTACTTAGCCTATGGCTTAGCCGCAAGCTGCTTGTGGGTATTAGGTATTCCCCACGGTTTTGCCGTAATGCACG
Source organism: Pseudoalteromonas neustonica (assembly GCF_001653135.1). Lineage (GTDB taxonomy): Bacteria > Pseudomonadota > Gammaproteobacteria > Enterobacterales > Alteromonadaceae > Pseudoalteromonas > Pseudoalteromonas neustonica. The sequence continues at coordinate 244,979 of NZ_BDDS01000004.1, read as the reverse complement.
GGAAAACCAGAAGAGGCGCATTAGTGTTTGATATAGCTGATTTAATAAAAGACACACTCGTTCTGCCTTGGGCATTTATTTGCGCCAAAGAAAACGCAACCGAGCAAGAGTTTCGCCAACAAATATTACAAGCATTTACCGATCATAAAGCGTTAGATTTTATGTTTGATACTGTAAAAAGCATTGCTTTAACCACACATGCAGAGATAGATAAAAATGCATAACGTTTCTGTAGATCGTGCTTCAGCGCATGACACTGTAGGTCGTGCTTTAGCGCATGACTCTGTAGGTCGTGCTTCAGCGCATGACTCTGTAGGTCGTGCTTTAGCGCGTGACACTGTAGGTCGTGCTTTAGCGCGTCAAAGCGAGAAGACCTTAATGCCATGATGGTCACCTTTATATCACAATGCGAAAAAAACGCCTTAAAGAAGACCCGCCGCGTACTTGATGCCTTCGCTAATCGTATAGGTGACAACACATGGCAAACGCTCATCACCGAAGACGGCTTAGTCACCGTTAAAAAAATGCTACGACAAACAGCCAGCAAAAGCACCGCAGTCAGTTGCCACTGGATACGTAGCCGAGCAAGAAGTCAGTTTTTGTGGGTGGTGGGGAACAAAAATAAATTTAATTGTGAAGGTATAGTGCCAGTTAATAGTACGAAGAAAGAATTATTAGTAGAAACATCATTTTTCAATTCTGTTGATCAAATTGCATTATTTTCTAGTATTGCTGGTTTATTCCATGATGTAGGGAAGGCAAATGCACTTTTCCAAAATAAACTTAACCCTGAATTAACAGGTAAGTTTTATGAGCCATATCGTCATGAGTGGGTATCACTAAGAATATTTCAAGCGTTTGTTGATGATAAAACAGACAAAGAATGGTTACAGGCTTTAGTTGATGTTGATAACAGCTCTGAAAAATATGTTTTAAAAAAGCTAACATCACTCAGAGATGGTATTGATGAAAATATTATTAATCCCTTTATGTCATTTCCTCCTATAGCTAAAGTAATTGCTTGGCTGATTGTATCGCACCATAAATTACCCCAATTTCCTAAAGATGGTGATAATCCACCGTCGTTAGAGAATATTAATAAATGGTTGAATCAAAGCTTTGAAGCTTGTTGGAATTCACCACAATGTTTAACTGATGACTGGCAAAAAAAAGACATCGAGCAAAACTGGATATTCCCACACGGTACACCATTTTCTAGTGTTCATTGGCAAACACAAGTGAGTATTTTAGCGAAGAGAGCTTTGCATTGTGAAGGTTTCTTTCAACGGAGCTGGTTAGAACAGAACTTTACAGCCCACATTGCACGTTTATCTTTAATGTTGTCGGATCATTATTATTCTTCACAACCAGAAACTACGCCACAATGGCAAGATAGAAATTATAAAGCTTATGCAAATACAGATAAAAACTCGCACGGTAAATCTTACTTAAAGCAAAAACTTGATGAACATAATATTGCAGTGGGCTTAAATGCGTATGAACTTGCAAAGTCTTTACCTTATTTAAAAGCTGATTTACCTACCTTAAAAGTAAATAAAGCGTTAACAACGAAAGTTCCTAGTAATTTCCAAGCCGATTACGGATGGCAAGATACAGCCTATAATTTAGCGAAATCAATCAAAGATGAAGCTAAAAACTATGGTTTCTTTGGCATCTGTCAATCATCAACAGGAAAAGGAAAAACACTAGGGAATACGCGAATCATGTATGGACTTGCTGATGAAGGAAATTGTCGGTTTAGTATTGCACTTGGCCTAAGAACATTAACACTGCAAACAGCAGATGCGCTTAAAGGTAAACTAAACTTTGGCAATGATGAACTTGCTTTGCTTATTGGTTCACAGGCCGTGAAGGATTTACACCAACAATCAAAAGTCCCTGAGGTTAGTGTCCAGCAAAACCAAGGTAGTGAATCTGCAGAATCATTATTAAAAGATGAAATTGCGCTAATTGAAAATTTACCTGAGTATATAGGCGAGTGTGCTAAATGGTTTAAACATGACCCTAAAATACTAAAACTTATTCAAGCACCTGTATTAGTTAGCACGATAGATTACTTGATGCCAGCTAACGAGGGGATCCGCGGTGGACGTCAAATAGCTCCTATGCTTAGGTTACTTACATCTGACTTAGTGCTTGATGAACCTGATGATTTTGGTCTAGATGATTTACCAGCGTTATGCCGTTTAGTTAATTGGGCAGGTATGCTCGGCAGTCGAGTGCTTTTATCAACGGCGACAATATCACCATCACTAGCGAGTGCATTATTTTCTGCTTATCAAGCAGGTCGTAAACACTATACGCAAGTTAATGGTGAGCTTGGTGAAACCACAAGAGTTTGTTGCGCATGGTTTGATGAGTTTAAAAAGCCTAAATCAGCACTCATAGCTAATACCGATGCTTATGAAAAAGAGCATGCTAATTTTATTGAAAAACGCATTAGTAATTTAGGGAAAAATAATGTGGCGTTAAGGAAAGGTAAAATCATTCCTGTTGTTAAAAATAATGAACAAAGACCCAGTGAAAATATAGCGGAAGTTATTCATACATCTATCCAAACTTTACATAAGCAACACTGCATTTCTGTATTAGATAAAAAAGTATCTATCGGATTAGTACGTATGGCAAATATTGATCCATTGGTGCATATTTCTAAAATATTATTAGAAGAAAATGCGCCTGAAGATACGATTATTCATTACTGTGTTTACCATAGTCAGTTTCCATTATTACAACGCTCAAAAATTGAAAACCAGTTAGATACTGCATTATCGCGACATAACCAAGAAGAATGGTTACAACGTTCAGGTATTACAGAACAGGTAAAACAGTATAAAGAAACACACCATATTTTTGTTGTTTTAGCTACAGCAGTAGCTGAAGTGGGTCGTGATCATGATTATGATTGGGCGATAGTTGAGCCAAGCTCTATGCGTTCAATTATTCAGTTAGCTGGGCGTGTTCAGCGCCATCGTAAACAAGAACCTACCACTGAAAATATTCATGTTCTATCTAAAAACTTTAAGGGTATAAAAGGGCTTGATGTACGCTTCGAAAAGCCAGGATTTGAAACTAAAAAATTAAGTTATTTTTCTGCGGAGCTAAGTGATCTTGTTCCAATGAATGAATTTGATGAAATTAATGCTGTTTCCAGAATTAAAGCGCCAAAGTCACTCACACTAACAAGTGAAGCTTCACCGCGTTTTAAATCATTTAATGAATTAGAGCATTTATCACAGACTATTCGACTTAGAGGAAGTAAAAACGACAGAAATTATGCCGCACAATGGTGGGATAACAACGTCACATGGTGTGGAGAGTTGCAGCGTTTACAGCCATTTAGGCAGTCAGCCCCAAATGATGAATATAACCAGATGTTTAGTCGTACGGGCAAAGTTATTTGGCAAAAAAAAATAGCGAAAACATCGCCTGTTGAATATGAAAATACGTCAGACATAGCAACTGAAAGTGAAAATATTAAGTTTGGCATAGGTAATTATATATGGGGAGATTTTAACCTTAAAGAAAGCGTTGAAAGTTTAGCTACTCGAAGTGGTGAAAGTGAAGAACTGGTATTAAAGAAATTTACGAATCTATCACTTCGTCAATTTAATAAAGACTCAGCTGAACAGTGGCAATGCCATCCTTCGCTTGGTTTATACAAAATATTGAAAAAGGATGCTTATAAAAATGATTAATGAAAAAATATCGAAGGCATTATCCGATGAGATTATTAAATATATTGATAATCGTCGAGATGTTAAAGAAGAAGGTTTTTTAAAGGATAAGCCGAAAAAAAATAAACAAGGGATAATATCCAATGGTGCAATTATTGCGAGATTATTAGCTGTTATAAAAAAGGTAACTAATCATGTTGATGAAGTTAGCAGCATAGAAAAAGCAAAAAAAAATAAAACCCAAACAAATTTAGAATTTCAAAGAAGCCGATATGAGCAATTATTGTCTTTAGTAGATGCAACCAGTGTTGATAATAATTTAGTTGATATAAAAAATGAATATCATCAATTTCTAGAGACTAATCGAGAGTTTTTTAACACAGTGACTTGGCTTACTAATTATTCTGTGAAAGCTAAAGATATAAGTTTCGCAACCCATGTTGGGAAACTAACTCATTCTAGCAGTAAAAGTTCTAGTATTCTCGATGTATCGGATGAAAAAAAAGAAGACTACCTTACAACTAATACTTTGCATAATATTGAAATTGATACAGCCTCTTCAAATGCGGCTTCATTACCTATTGCAGATATATTAAAAATAACAGTCGATGGTATTAGTGTTCTTGATTGTTTAAAAAAGAATGATAAATCATTATTCGAAAATTTAACTGACAATGAGGTTTTAATAAATGAGTGGTGTGAACAATTAAAACAAGCTTATGATAGTTCAGAAAAGCAAAGCTATTTCCTTTCTAAACAAACTTACTTTCCCGTAGAAAGTAAGCAGTATCACCTGCTATTACCCTTAACTTCATCCTCCTTGGTTCACGCATTACACCTTGAACATAAAAAATATTGGGACGAAGAACAAGAAAAGGTTAGATCGCAGAGATATAGTAAAAAATACATGCCGAAAATGTCATGTTCCTATCCAAATAAAGCTTATATTCATGTTACAGGCTCTAATCACTCCAATGCTTCCTCATTAAATGGCAAGCGTGGGGGGCGAATTTCATTATTGCCAGCTATGCCACCGCAATGGCAATCAACTATTCCTTCCTATATTAATAAAACCGATGTTTTTGATCGAACATTGAGTTTTGTTTTAAAAGTAGAAATGAACGACTTAAAAAAATATTTACTACTGATAAAAAATAAATCACTCAGTATAAGTGAGCCTAAACGCAATGCGACAGTAATAAATAAACTACGGGCAATATCGGGTAATTTCTTTAATTATATAGAACAGATTAATTTACACACAAGCATGAAAAATTGGACAGTTGAAACGCGGCTACCGATCGAGCAACAGCTTTTATTTGAATATTTCCGTGACGATGATAAGGCAATCACCGTAAAACAAAATAAGCAATGGATGGAAGTACTTAGCAAAAGTTACGGCCGGTGGTTAAATAATCAGCTTAAAGACAAAGATAAGTTGCCCTTAACCCTTATTCACGAAGCAGTATGGGCAGATGCATTTTTAATTGAGTTGAGAGAGTTTGTTGCTACACAGGAGGTAACATTATGAGCCAATACTTAGTACTCAGTCATATTCAAATACAAAATGCTAATTCAATTGCAGGGTTAACGTGGGGCTTTCCCGCTATAACTCAGTTTTTAGGTTTTACTCATGCTTTAAATAGAAAAATATCAAAACAGTATGATGGTGAGTATGACTTCGAATTAACTGGTTGTGGAGTGATATCTCATACTGTTCAAAATAAAGTATATCAACCTAAACAATTCTCTGATTTTGAGTTCATCCAAAGTAAAACCCCCCCTGTTTTGGCTAAACATAAAAATGCATCGCCTCCGATCATTGAAGAGGGAAAAATGAATTTGACTGTTAGTTTGATTATTGAAATAGATAAATCAGCAATGCTAACCATAGAAAAGATTAAAGAGTTTGAACAAAAAGTTGAAACGCTATGTTATCGAATGCGTATTGCTGGTGGAACAATTTTAAACATTAATAAAATTAAGCTCTTAGCCGCGAGTACTGAAAAACAGCATGCTGACATGGTTAGGAAAATAAAAAACTTAACTATGGCTGGTTTTGTTTTATTAGATCGTAGTGAATATTTGCAACAACATTACAAAACCCTAGTAAGCCGTCATAAAGTAAATACCAATGTGAACAACGAACCACAACTGTTAGATGCATGGTTAGATTTTTCTGCTCTTAAATATCAAGCAATTCCCAAAGTAACTAAAGACCAAGTTGTACCAGATGAAAATACTGATGCTGATTGGGAGTATGTTGCTAAACCTAATTCTGGTTATTTGGTTCCTATTATGACGGGGTATAAAGCGATCAGTGAACTGTATGAGCCTAAGCAAGTGAAGAATACACGTGATGATTTAACCCACTCACGTTTTGTCGAAGCAGTTCATTCTGTCGGTGAATGGAAAAGTATGCACAACACTCAAAAAGTTGCTGACATTATTTGGCGTTATAGACACGACGGACAATGGTATTTATGTGAACAAAATAATAACCCCGAGTCCGTTGATTTAGATACAAACGAAAGCGAATTAGAACAAGCACAAACACTTAATTTAAATGAAGTACTTAACCTCTTTTAAGGATAAATAACATGACCACTTTTACAAAAATGCCTGCAGTGATCGCTTTTGATCGAAAATTAGAACCTTCAGATGCGTTAATGTATTCAGGGAACTGGGAAAATATAGCCACTGCTAATTCATGGCGCGAAATTGAACTTTTTGATAGGCATAACCGCGCAGTTAAAAGTAACTTTAAACCTGAAGTTCTTAATGATGAGGTTGAGTTACAAAAGCAAATTGCCGAAGCAAACCTTGCTTGGGGAGATGACGCCGCATTAAGCCATGAACACGATACATTAAAATTAAGTTTTACTTTACGTGTTGTAAGCGGTTTAAGTCGTCCATCAGTATGTAACGATGTGGAATTTGAAGCTGCATATAAAGAAAAAATTCACGGCTATGTTCAATCTAATATAGGTAATTTGGCTAGTCGGTACGCATATAATATTGCAAACGGTCGTTTTTTATGGCGTAACCGTGTTGGTGCTCAAGAAATCAAAGTTGTAGTGAATCACGCAAGTTTAAGCGAACCATTAGTATTTGATGCTTATGATTATTCATTAAAGAATACGACATCTGGAAATGCTGAATTAGTCAAATTAACAGAATTGATCAAATCAGGATTTGAAAGTGACACACCTGTTTTATTGTCTATTCAAGCATTTTCAAAGCTTGGTAATGGGCAGCGTATTTGGCCTTCACAAGAGATGATATTGAACTCTCCGAAAGGTGAGAAAAGCCGACATTTATTTTCATTAAACGTGAATGGCAAAGATGTAGCAGCAATGCACTGTGAAAAAATAGGCAATGCATTGCGTACCATTGATGATTGGTACCCTAGCTTTGATGAAACACAAATCCCTATAGCTATCGAAGCCTATGGTTCCGTTACACAAAGAGGTATTGCTTATCGTTCAACAAAAAATGATTTTAAAACATTGTTGTTAAAATGGTTGAATTCAGTTAGTAACGATGCGCTTGAGCAAAATGAACAGGACTTTGTTGTCGCCATGCTGATTCGTGGAGGTGTGTTTGGTGAAGGTGAAAGTTAAGGGAGAGAGACATGAAATATTATCTCGATATTACCTTATTGCCAGAAGCAGACATTACCCTCGGGTTCATTTGGCAAAAGGTTTACCAACAAGTGCATATTGCCTTAGTTGATAATAAAGTCGCTGAAAATGAGTCGGCAATTGCAGTGAGTTTTCCTCGCTATAGCACTGAAAAAAGTGGTGAGCATGAATTTCCGCTCGGCAATCAATTAAGGTTGTTGGCAAATGATGAGGCACAGCTCACTAAATTAAAAATAGCAAAATGGCTAAATCGTTTGGAAGATTATGTACATATTAAGTCAGTTAAACCAGTACCAGAAAATGTGACCTATGCGGCTTTTGTTAGACAGCATGTAAAAGGTGAGGCGCGTATAGAAAAAGATATGTTAAGTAAAGCACAACGTTGGGCTGAAAAATCAGGTCAACCGCTTGATACTTGTTTAGCAGAGCTTGAAAAGACTAAACCCAAAGCCGTTAACTCATTACCTTTTATTTGGTTAGAAAGCCAAGAAACAAAACAACGTGATGCAGCTAACAGTAGAAAATTTCCACTATTTATCAAAAAGGTAGAAATTGGGAAAAAACAAACAGGCATATTTAATTGTTATGGTTTAAGTGTAAATCACAGCAATAAAGAAAAGCTGGCTAGTATTCCCCAGTTTTAACCTTTATTTTTGCTCTTTAAAAATTAGAAACTAAAACAATAAGTTACAACAGCGCTAAAAAATTAGGTAAAAATAGATAATTTTACCTAATTGCCTGTTGTAACTTATTTTTTGCCTGATATTCTATTGTTCACTGCCACGCAGGCAGCTTAGAAAGTAAGGTAAACCTAAAGAAACAGGGAGACCATGTTCACTGCCACGCAGGCAGCTTAGAAATTCTTCCAGTTTTCTACAATACCACCTATAAAGTTCACTGCCACGCAGGCAGCTTAGAAAATGATACTGTTTACCATCCTCAGCATCTTTGAGTTCACTGCCACGCAGGCAGCTTAGAAAATCAGAGCATTTACAGCGGCGCCGTTTGCTGCGTTCACTGCCACGCAGGCAGCTTAGAAAACTGGGAATATAATCTCATTGTAAATCTCCATGTTCACTGCCACGCAGGCAGCTTAGAAAATTTTTGCCAGTTATCATTACACCTACATTAGGTTCACTGCCACGCAGGCAGCTTAGAAAATATATTTCGCACGAACTACCTGAAGCGAATGGTTCACTGCCACGCAGGCAGCTTAGAAAAGTTTAGAGCGGACGTGGCGGCTAATCTTGTTGTTCACTGCCACGCAGGCAGCTTAGAAATAATGCAAGTAATCAGCTTTTAATAAGTGGAGGTTCACTGCCACGCAGGCAGCTTAGAAATCATGTACGATTATCGCCTTCTTCCAGTTTTCGTTCACTGCCACGCAGGCAGCTTAGAAACGCTTTAGCTCGCGCAACGCAAGCAAGAATGGGTTCACTGCCACGCAGGCAGCTTAGAAATTTGGCGCACCTTCTGCGACTGAATTAAATTCGTTCACTGCCACGCAGGCAGCTTAGAAATCTGATTAATATATTTTTATGCGCTAACTAAAGTTCACTGCCACGCAGGCAGCTTAGAAATTCAGTATGAAATAAAACATAACAATCACCCGGTTCACTGCCACGCAGGCAGCTTAGAAATTATACAAAAACATTTACAGATTTTCTTGTCAGTTCACTGCCACGCAGGCAGCTTAGAAATATGCCTATTTAGGCTAGGAAATGGTCGGTTCGTTCACTGCCACGCAGGCAGCTTAGAAATTCTAGCACAATGCGCCATTTAGGGTGCACAAGTTCACTGCCACGCAGGCAGCTTAGAAAATAATTATAGAGGACTACGCTGAGTTTGATTAGTTCACTGCCACGCAGGCAGCTTAGAAATAGCAGTAGCTTTGCGCGTGACTCGGTTTATAGTTCACTGCCACGCAGGCAGCTTAGAAATAGAAGGTTTAATGGTTGGTACTGGCATTACGGTTCACTGCCACGCAGGCAGCTTAGAAAGCACAGGCATGAGCTTAAGCAGTCTTAGCAAGGTTCACTGCCACGCAGGCAGCTTAGAAAGAAAATGTCAGTCATCTGCTTATTGATTGCGCGTTCACTGCCACGCAGGCAGCTTAGAAAAGTAACGAAAATATCAGTTGCACCATAGGGTAGTTCACTGCCACGCAGGCAGCTTAGAAACCGTTCTTGTATTACGGGGTATAACTCCCATCGTTCACTGCCACGCAGGCAGCTTAGAAATTGTTAGTTAATAAAACCTAAATTAAATTGCCGTTCACTGCCACGCAGGCAGCTTAGAAATTGCTGCGACCATCCATACACACCACTAAAGTGTTCACTGCCACGCAGGCAGCTTAGAAATTAAGAAAAAAGGGGCGGTTTTACCCGCCGTTGTTCACTGCCACGCAGGCAGCTTAGAAAGCATGAATATTACCAAGTAGATATGTGTAATCGTTCACTGCCACGCAGGCAGCTTAGAAAGCATTGACTATTACACGCGGCGTGTCATACCAGTTCACTGCCACGCAGGCAGCTTAGAAAGCTAAAGAGCGCCATTTGTGCCGCAGCAGAGCGTTCACTGCCACGCAGGCAGCTTAGAAAGCTTGGCTTACAACGTCCGCTTGGCTTACTTTGTTCACTGCCACGCAGGCAGCTTAGAAATTATCCATTGACGTTGTTTTAATGGTTGCGAGGTTCACTGCCACGCAGGCAGCTTAGAAATGAAAATTATAATGCTAAAGATGGTATTAAGAGTTCACTGCCACGCAGGCAGCTTAGGTGACGATGGACCGAAACGAAGTTTCGCAGCCTGAGGAAGTGAGGTCATGGATGACCGATGTAACCAAGCTCCATGGATGGATTTACACGCTAATGTTGGTTCAACGTTAGTTCACTGCCACGCAGGCAGCTTAGAAAGAGCATGAATGATTATTTGTCATCGCTCGAAAGTTCACTGCAGCACAGGCAGCTTAGAAAGTAATGTGTTAATCGTAGGCGCGTCAGGTAGCGTTCACTGCCGCACAGGCAGCTTAGAAAACATACGCATCGACCCCGCAGCGATGTCACACGTTCACTGCCACACAGGCAGCTTAGGTGACGATGGACCGAAACGATTTACCGAATAAACAGTGCAGCCTGAGGAAATGAGGTCATGGATGACCGATGTAACCAAGCTCCATGGATGGATTATAAATCGCTAGCTTAGCGTGATCATTTGGGGTTTCTCGCGCTAAAGCACGACCTACGGTACTGGTAGGTGATGAGTGACCGGTGTAACCAAGCTCCATGGATGGGTTATAAATCGCTAGCTTAGCGTGATCATTCGGGGTTTCTCGCGCTAAAGCACGACCTACGGTACTGGTATTTAGGTGATGAGTGATCGATGTAACCAAGCCCTTGGATGGATTGTAAATCGTTAGCTTAGCGTGATTATTCGGGGTTTCTCGCGCTAAAGCACGACCTACGGTACTGGTATTTAGGTGATGAGTGATCGATGTAACCAAGCCCTTGGATGGATTGTAAATCGCTAGCTTAGCGTGATTATTTGGGGTTTCTCGTGCTAAAGCACGACCTACGGTACTGGTATTTAGGTGATGAGTGATCGATGTAACCAAGCTCCATGGATGGATTGTAAATCGTTAGCTTAGCGTGATTATTCGGGGTTTATCGCGCTAAAGCACGACCTACGGTACTGGTATTTAGGCGATGAGTGATCGATGTAACCAAGCCCTTGGATGGATTATAAATCGCTAGCTTAGCGTGATTATTCGGGGTTTTTCGCGCTAAAGCACGACCTACGGTACTGGTATTTAGGTGATGAGTGACCGGTGTAACCAAGCTCTTGGATGGGTTATAAATCGCTAGCTTAGCGTGATTATTCGGGGTTTTTCGCGCTAAAGTACGACCCGCAATATACATGGTTTAGGTTGTGAATTAATATCATTGTTGATGATTTACTTTTGATTCAATCTATCTGCTGAACTTGGTTTCGGCCTGCATTTTTGGCGTTGTAGAGTGCTTTATCTGCGGCGCTAATCATAGTTTGTGGTGTTGTATCTTTACTTACAAAGCAGGTATGGCAACCAATACTTAAAGTAAGTTGTGGTGAAATGTCAGAGTATAAGTGCGGGATATTCAACTCATGTATTCTTTGCTGTAATAAGTCAGCAAACTGTAGGCAGTGCTGTGTATCAATACTCGGGAGAATAATGGCGAATTCTTCACCGCCATAACGGGTTGCTAAATCACCTTGGCGTTTACATTGTGCTTGCAGTGCTTGGGCTACTTGCCTTAATACGTCGTCACCTTTTTGGTGGCCGTTATTATCGTTGTATAACTTAAAGTAATCTATATCGCAGATGATTAAACTGACGGGCTGCAAGGTGCGTGTTGCTCTTTGTATTTCATTCGTTAAAGTTTGATCAAAACAGCGTCGGTTGGCTATGCCGGTCAGGCTATCGATGTTTGCTTGAAGTTTAAGTTCTTGGTTTGCAATTAACAGCTGATGTTGGGTTTGTTCTAAACGTTGTTTATAAACAACGTTTTTAAGTGCATTTGCAATTATTTCGCCTACTAACTTTATACGAATTAAATCAGTATTAGTCCAATTATGTGCTTTGCTAACGCAATCACAGCCTATAAAGCCAAATAGTGTATTGTCTGACCGTAGGCCAATGCATAAAACCGATTTAATGCCTTCAGATTCAAACTCTTCTCTTTCTGCGGCCGCTTGAACGGGTAACAGGCTTACGTTAGGCACGTTAAAGACGTGTTTTTCGTTCATAGTTTTAAAAAAGTAAGGCAATGAGTTTTGTGGAATATTTTGTAATTCATCTTTAAAGGGATTGATGTTGTTATTAACCCATTCATGGGTATTACTCATTTCTTTGCCATCGTTACTAAATTGAAACAGGTAGCTGCGATCAGCATGACAGAATGTGCCTATGGCCTCTAAAGCACTTTCAATTTGTTGATCTAGGTTTTCAGTTTGAATATCAATTAATTGAGCTGATATTTTCGCGATGACCTCATCAAAATCGGCTTGATTATCAGGTTCATGCTGCACTTCAAAAATAAGTGCGATAAGGTTTTGTGCAATATAGCTGTAACGAACGTTTATATTTTGTCCGTTTTCGAGGTGGATTGGTGGCTTAACGCTTGAAGGTAAGCTGGTATCTAGTGTCTCAAAAAGATGTAAATGGGATAAGGCATCATGTGCAGAAGTAACTAAAGCGGGGATCCCTAGTAGTGTTTGCGCTGATGGGTTGGCAAAAACAGAATCAGTGCGCTGATCAAATAACGCTATTGTTATGGGCAAAGCCTGGAGTGCATGCCATATGTCTTTTACTGAATCTATTGTACCTGTAGAAGCGTTGTACACTGGTTTCCCTAACGTCTTGTTAACACTTTTAGCTTAACGTGAATTGAATGAGAATGGTACTTTTTTGTTTAAATAGATAGTTACTTAAATTGCTGCGAGATTGCTGTGGGTTAGTACTAAGTTTTTAGTGCGTTTAGTCATAGGAAGTATTACAATTGATATTGTATATCATTACTCTTTCCTGCATCTTTAAAAATGATGACTCTTAGCACCATTAAGCATAGGTAAAAACCGCTTTTCATGACCGATATTACAACTCACAAAGCTTCCAGACGTCGATTACTAATAGCATTAGCTATCACATGTTCTTTTATGGTCATTCAAGTTATAGGGGCTTACTATGCTAATTCTCTCGCTGTTATGGCTGATGCAGGGCACTTATTTGTACATAATAGTTCGTTATTTATCGCGCTTATTGCCTCGAGTTTAGCTATTCATTTAGCAAAAAACTATAATGATGGATATCAAAAAGCAGAGTTAAGTGGTGGCTTGTTAAATGGGTGTCTTTATTTAGCAATTAGCATGGTTATTTTGTTTGAAGGGGGGGAGCGTTTTTTACATCACCATGAGGGCCAAGGCGCACCTGTAAATAGTTATTTGATGTCTGTAATAGCCGCAACGGGCTTTCTTTTTCATGGCGCTGCTGCGTGGGTTTTATATAAAGGGCGCAAAGCAAGTATTAATGTTTATGCAGTTTTCTTACATTCGTTCTTTGATTTAATTTCGACGGTGTCTACTTTTATTGCCGGCGTATTGATTTACCTTACTGGCTGGACAGTGATTGATATACTTTCAAGCATGTTAATCGCTTTGTTTGTGATGTTTACCGGTGTAAAAGTGATTATTAGCTGTGTTAAAGGGTTATGGCTCAATAAGGCTAAATTGCCTGATGTAGGCGATATTGAAAGTGCGATAAGCAAAGTTGAGCACGTTGAAAATGTACACAATGTAACTGTCATTAGGCGCGAAAAAGAGCTTGTTGTTGGTGCGCACGTTGTCTTAAAACAACATTGTACAAAAGAAAAACACGACGAGGCGTGCCGATTAAAGGTGGAGCAATTGCTTGCGCAACAATTTAATGTGGTTACCAGTGTACTGCAAATTGAAAGTAATGGTTGTACGCACTAAATTAAATGGACTTATTTGCTTGGCAAAACGGGTTTTTTCTTTTACTTTTATTAGTATGGATCTTTGATAGGGTAAGCCTTTGCCGATTTTTCAGCAACGATATTTTGCTTTTAGTTGTTCAGTAGTACTGGGTTTACTTGCAGGGGCTGTTAACTTATTACCTTTTTGGTTTTTAGACAGCTCTGAATTTTTGTTTGGTCAATTTTTTGTTGTTCTTACATTATTGTGCTTTGGCTTACGTTATGCCTTGCTCACATGTGTATTTAGTGCCGCATTTATATTTTATCGTTGGGGGCATTGTTGGCCATCACTTGTCTTTACTGGCGAGGTAATATGGCTTTACTTTTTTTGTTGTCGCAGCGCTAAACCTTTATTTGTTAGGGGCCTTGTATACTGGTTACTAATAGGTACACCCCTTTTAGCTGTTTTTGGCTATTTTTTTGTGAAGCTCCCAGCCTTAGAAATTGCCACAGCTTTGGTTAAATATTTTTTAAATGCTGCCATTGTTTTAAGTGTGATTGATTTACTTAGCTTCTTCTTTTTAAAAAAATCTTGGCAAACTCGCGACCTATCCCTGTACAAAATTCTTAATTATATCGTTAGCTTACTTATTATATTGGTGGTGATTTTAACAACTATCGTGCTTACGAATAATCACTACTCGCGTATTGAATATGAAGTTAAATCGCAATTAGGAGAAAAATCGAAAGATATTGCGGCCAAAATCGATTTGTATCTGAATGACTATCGTCGAGGCGTAGTGCTTACCGCAAAAGCAATTGAGCAAGGAATTGATGAGGAGCTTGCGCTAAACCATTTAATGGGGCTGTACCCAAACTTACGTTCTTCTATTGTGAGTGATAATAAGGCTATTGCACGTATTTTTAATCCAATGAGTTTAAAAGAAAGCTTAAAAGATGATGCCCCCTCTATTGCCGACCGCGATTACTATATAAAAGGCAAAGACTCACCTAAAGGGTATATTTCAAATATATTTAAAAGTCGGGGATTAGGCAATGTGCCTATTGTTGGTGTGTCCGCTCCTATTTACAAAAATAGCGAGTTTCAAGGTATTGTTGAAGGCTCACTTGTTTTTGATTTTTTCTTTCGCTTTAGACCCATAATATTTGAAAACGACGGTGAGTTGATTGTTTTAGATGCGAGTAAACAAGTTGTATTTAGCACATTAGGCGATCACTATCGGGTATTGAATCAATTAAGCTCAATACAACTAGATGCTTTACGTGGTGACGAACGTGGTGTGATGGTAACAGAACTTGATGGAGAGCAGTATTATGTGCAATCTTATCTATCGGAGCAGCAAGGCTGGTATGTTGCAACATTATTGAAGCGAAAATATGCAAATTTAGTTGCAGCAAGCGCATGGGGACAGTCTTTATTTTTAGCATTAGTTGTGATTGCTTTGATCAGCATTTTTATAACTCAATTGAGCCGTTGGCTAGTGAGGCCAATAAAGCAGTTATCAGCCCAAATAGATGAGTTTGAGCCCACGGCAACGGCAACAACCATCGATAATCCTTATAATTCATGGCTTGAAGTGTTTAGTTTACAGCGTCAATTTGCAACACTTGCATTTAATTTGACGTCAAATTTTAGAGATTTAGAGCAAGTAAATAATGAAAATGAAGCACTAAATCAGCGTTTAAAAAACTTTAATGTGAGCTTGGAATTTCAAGTAAACGAAAAAACAGATGAGTTGATTAAAGCGGTTGCGCTGGCGAATAAAGCAAGTCAGGCTAAATCGCAATTTTTAGCAAATATGAGCCATGAAATACGCACACCACTTAATGGTATTATTGGCCTAACAGATATATTACTTAAAAATAAAGCAATAAACCAAGAAGGTAGTGAGCACCTTCAAATGATTCAACAAAGCGCAAACAATCTTTTACTGATCCTAAATGATATTTTAGATTTTTCTAAAATTGAAGCTGGCGCACTGAAACTCGATACAAGATCAGTCGATTTACATCAATTGTTAAATCAACTGACATTAGTATTTACCAATACAGGACTGCAAAAAGGCGTTGCTTTTACATTAGAGATTTCTGCCAATGTACCTCAAGTTATGGAGCTCGATCCTCTTAGGTTAAGTCAAATTGTGAACAACGTGCTTAATAATGCAGGTAAATTTACTAAAAGCGGTAAAATTGAAATGTCAGTTTCATATTTTGACGGCACGTTATCGTTGTCAATTAGTGATACGGGAATTGGTATTTCGGAAAAACAACAAAGTCAGCTATTTAAAGAGTTTACGCAGGCCGATATATCAACCACACGGCAATATGGTGGCACTGGGCTGGGGCTGGCTATTTGTAAGCGAATCGTAGAATTAATGGGCGGCAATTTAAAACTAAAAAGCAAAGAAGGTGAGGGAAGTTGCTTTACAATCGCTGTGCCGGTGAAAGTCGCGCAATTATCTGAGCCGGTTAATAATGAGCAACCTGTGCCTGATTTATCTGATTTTAATGTACTGCTTGTTGAAGATAATCCAATTAATCAGATGGTTATTTCAAAAATGGTTGGAGACACTGGGTGCTCATTACATATAGCGAGCGATGGCGAAAAAGCACTTGTGTGTTTAGAGACCATGAAAGCTGACATTATTTTAATGGACTGTCAGATGCCTAATATGGACGGTTTTCAGTGTACGCGTGCGATACGAACTCACCCTGAAAAGTATGCTGATGTAATTATTATTGCGATTACAGCAAATGCGTTTGAAGATGATCAAAAACGGTGTTTGCAGGTAGGCATGAATGATTTTATTGCTAAGCCAGTTGATAGAATATTACTTTATAAGTGTTTAAATAAATGGGTCGGAAAGCTAAAATCATGATCATTTTCGGTAATTTACTAACCGCGATTAGACGTTATTAATACTAGGGCGTGTTGACCTTTCGTGATTGATTTTGCAGCAGTCTATTTGGTATTTAGGCAAGACAGCGCCTATGTCGTGTGGTTGTTCCCCATAAATAGGCGATAACGCAGGAGCAGTTATCGAGCCCGCTAGGCTACAAACCTCGCGCCGCGATAAAATCGCCCCTAGATTGAACGAATTTCAATCCACAAAGGTCAACACGCTCTAGTTGTAAACCTTAAGTTTGAGGCTATTTTATTTCAGAAGCATTCGCTTCTTTTTTAAATGCTTTGTAGTTTATCAATCACGTTATTAATGTAGTCATCACTTAATAACTTATCAGCGGTAATTGGCCGTGCAAAATAATACCCTTGTAAATCATAACAACCAATGCGGTTTAAAAAGCGTATTTGTTCGATTGTCTCAACGCCTTCAGCAATACAATAAAGGTTAAGGTTTTCAGCAAGTGTATGAATGGTCTTTAATATTGATTCATTACCACTGTCTTGACCGATTTTACGAACAAAACTTTGATCGATTTTTATCACGTCGATTGGAAATTGATTTAAGTAGGTCAAAGACGAATAACCAGTACCAAAATCATCGAGTAATAATTTAAATCCTGCATTTCTGAGTGTTTGTAGCTGCTTTGCTGCTTTATTTTTATCATCAAGTAGCGTGTTTTCAGTAATTTCTAAACGCAGTTGTACAGGCTTTATATGGTGTTGAGTGAGAATGAACAATAAGCGCTCTGTTAAGTTGGATTTTAGTATATGTACTGGCGATAAATTCAGAGATAAATAAAAACGTGGGTTAGCACGTAACAAAGGCGCTAACTCTTTAAGTGCACGGGAAAGTGCTTGTTCGGTCAGTACATCAATTAGGCCTGTTTCTTCTGCAATAGGGATAAATTTAGCTGGGGAGATAAACTGGCCTTCATGTTGCCAGCGCATCAGTAGCTCCACACCTTTGATTTTTTTACTTTTTACATTCACAATTGGCTGATAGTTATTGAAAAGTAGATCATCTTTAAATGCATCCTTTAATGCATTTTCTAACAAGAGTTTTTGTGTAATTTGGTCATTCATTTGCTCAGTAAAAAACTTAAACCCATTACGCCCAGATTGTTTAGCATGCATCATTGCGATGTCAGCATGTCGGATCAATTGATCTGCGGTTTTTGCATCAAAGGGATAAAGAGCAACACCGATACTTGCTGATATGTTAATGGCAAAATCATCAATAACAACCCTTTTAGCGAGTTCGATAGTAAGTGCTTTGACTTGTGCGCTAAGTGCCTGAGGTGAGTTGAGGTTATTTACTAAGAGCAAAAATTCATCACCACTTTGACGGCCTAAAACTCCATCGCTATCTAACATCGCATTGACTCTTTGCGTAATATCGCATAGTAGCTGATCGCCTACCGCGTGACCAAATGAGTCATTTACAGGTTTAAATTTGTCTAAATCTATAAATAACAATGCTGATAAAGTTTGACGCTTATCGGCATCTTTTATTGCACGATTGATTTTTTGATACATCAGTGTGCGGTTAGGGAGCTTAGTTAATGGATCGTAATTAGCTAAGTACCTAAGTTTGTTTTCTGCTCTTTTTTGCTCAGTTAGATCAGATATAACCACGACATAATAACTGACGAAGTCACTGTCTTTAGCAACAGCAGTAATACTAATGTGAATTGGGTGCGATGGGTTTGTTCTGGTTTTTATGTATGCATCACCACGCCAGTTTTGTCGGGGTTTTAGTGAATTTAGTATCTTAATGTAATCGGCGTATTGTTGTTTGCCTAACGCAGCTAAAAACCCTTTTAAATTTAAAGTTGCGGGGCTTGAATCAACAGAAAAAGCATCTGCAAAACTGTTATTAACAGAAAAGGGGAGTAATTGATGATCTAAGATTAACAACCAATCATTTATTTGACTAAATGCTTCACCTAAAACCGCTGCTTGCTGCGCTGTTGCACGACTTTCTGTGATATTTGTATATATACCCGATACACGAATTGGTTTTTTATTTTCATCGGTTTCAATGACTTCCCCAATATCTTGATACCACAGCCAGTGGCCTAATGCGTGCTTTAAACGGTATGTCGCTTGCCATTGTTGCTGGTTTTTTTGTTCTAGGAATGCAGCCCAATCCAAGCTTAACTGGCGCTTGTCATCAGGGTGAATTAACGCAGTAAATTGTTCAAAACTGTGTGTATGGGGTAGGGTTTCATACCCTAGCTCGTGCTTTACTCGGTGCTGAGTGGCGCTGCGCGTTAAAAAGTTTACTTCCCACACGCCACTTTTACTGCTAGATAACGCAAGCTCAGTTTGCTGTTGCGAGTCGAGTATTTTATCGTGAGCTAGTTTTATCGTTTGTTGCCGTGATCTATATTGCCAAAAAATAATAAATAATATAAAGAGTCCAATAATAAAATAAAGGCTGATTGCAAGAGGAGAGCGCCACGGTGCGTATGCAATACTAAAATCCAGAGTTCGGGTTTTACCCATTCCAGAACCATGTATATGGTATGCGGAAATGGATAATTGATAATCGCCAGGAGGGAGTTTAGTAAAAAAAACATTATTATTTTTTATTTTTTCATAACTAAAAGGGCTTGGGCCTTGTAAAGACACTTTATAGTGTGTTTTGTCTATATGCTGAAAATTAAAATTCGAAAAACTGACTTCTAAACCCATATCTTCGGAGTTTAATTGTAGCGGTTGTTCACTATATTTTAATGGGTGGTAGTCGAGTGGACGAGAAAATAACGATATATCAGTAATTTCAGTTGTAATATTTTGTTGGTCACTTGGTACAGATAAAAAATCTTGCGGGGCTAAAGTTAACAACCCTAACGTTGTGCCAAATGCCAGTCTCCCATCACTTAACTGAGTATGTGAATCAACATTGAATTCATTAACGGTTAAACCATCACTAACAGTGTAAGTATCAATTTGCATTGAACTTAAGTTGAGCCGGTACAAGCCATTTTGACTACTTACCCATAAAAAACCAAAAGGATCTATCTGTAAAGCGAAGATCGATTTTGTTTTTAGACCGCTGGCGAGATTGACTCTGTATTTTTCTTCATAGGTATTAGCATCTAAGCCTATTAAGCCTTCTTGAGAAGAAGCAAGCCAAAGGATATTGTTATAGTCCAGTACCCAATCATCAATCGTAATATAGGAAAGCGGATTATAATTTTTAACTTCGTAGAGTAAAGTTAACCTTTCACGCTTTTCATTATAACGATAAAGTGCACCAGAGACGCTTATGAGATGATCATCAGGATAGGTATTAAGAGGTTTTAAAAATCTATGCACGTTAATAGGATCAAGTTGCTCCTTGAGGCCCCTAATGGGGCGTGTGTTACCTGTTTTACCATCGTAAATATAAAAATCTTTTTCGCTAAAAAATGCAAATGTATCTGTTTGAATTTGGTAGTAACCATATGTTGGTCCTTCGGTCAAAATATTCTGGGTGATCCCTTGCATTGGAGTTGGAAGCAGTTGTTCTGTTTGTTTATCAAACAAAGCTAGGCCATTATAAAGCAATAGCCATAAAAATCTGTTTGGTTCGTTTAGCTCGGCAGGGGCAATGCCATATACGCTATATTGTCCATAAAATGCTTTTGTATCTGCTGTTGCTAGGTAAGTTTTGGTAATACCCGCTTTTTCATTAATGCGTGTTAAACCGTTATTAGTACCTAGCCAAAGTGCATTAGTGTCATCTTGAAAAACAGATAATACGACATTACTATGTAATTTATCTCGACTTGTAATTTCGATGTTATTAAAACGACGAGCAAACGTTGACCACGTAAAAACACCTTGTGAGCGAGATGCAAGCCACATTAATCCTGTTTTATCTACCATGACATCTAAAATAGTATTATCGGTCATGTTAAATTTACTTTGATCGAACCGCAGTATAAATAAGCTTTGATTAGTGTGACGGTCATATTGATATAAGCCATCTTGAGTGACAACAAACTCACCAAAGGGTGTATTTATATAATCCCAAATATTGTGATGCGGTATTAGCGTTTTTATATTTGCAAAGTCGAACTGGCTATTTTTATCGAGTGAAATGCTATAAAAGCCTTCAACAGTACCAACCATCAAACCTAATTGAGGGTCTACATGTAAGAACTTTATATTATTATTATCTTCATTTAGTTTGTCTTTGCTCAGCAGTGGGATTTTGGTGATGTGATCATCAATCAAAGATTTAGAATACAAGCCATTGCTCGTTGCTATGTAAATAAAGTTATTATGAATAGTTAATGCACGAACAAGGTGTTCAGGTTTATTTATTGAAAATGTATGTGTGAAGGTGCTGTGTTTACTATCAAACGTATAAACGTGGTCATTGATAGCGTAATAAAAAAGAGTCCCTCTTTGTTTAACCGCATTAATAGGAGAGTAACGTTTATCTTCTTCACTTAGTTTTCCTGAATAAACCTTTCTGGTGACGAGTGTTACCGGGTTAATAAGAAAAGCCCCTGAATATTCTGTTGAGACAAAAATCTCATCACTTTCGGTGGCAAATAGGAATAAAATCGATGCTTGGTCTAACCCTTGCTCACCCGTGAATGTTTTTACCTGATATCCATCGAAACGGTTGAGTCCTTGTTTTGTACCAATCCAAACAAAGCCAAGATGATCTTGTAATGTGTTGGTGACGTAACCTTGAGATAAACCCTCATCAGGGGAGAGACGTTGCAGTTGTAGCGCATAATTTTGAGCATGTGAAGTAGTGCTGTATAAAATGCAGAGTAAGGCGAATAAAATGAAAACAACAATATGCAAACGCACTTATAAGGCTATCCCAATAATGAAGCTAAAATTATGTTAGTAGAATGCTAAATATAGCATAAGAATTTATAGTTTAATTAAAGAATTAGTGATAAATGATAAAAGGGTTATGATTAAGTTTGGCCCCAATAAAATAAGGAGTGTATTATGCGTCATTTCTACAATGTACAAGCGTCTCAAAGTGTTCTCTTAGTAGTGGATATTCAAGAAAAACTGCGCCCCGCAATGTTGCATTATCAAACTGTGGTAGACGTTACCAGCCAATTAATACAGGCAGCACAATTGCATTCGATTCCTATCGTGTTTACACAACAATATAAACAAGGTCTAGGTGATACCGAACAACAATTAAAAACACTCGCACCCAATGGTAACTATTTTGATAAAAGTCATTTTAGTGCGTGTTTGGAGCCTAATTTCATTCCTTTAATGAAAAAATATAATCGCCCACAAATTATTGTAGTAGGTATGGAGGCTCATGTATGCGTATTGCAAACGTGTTTGGATTTAATCGCGCATGGTTTTGATATTTTTATACTATTAGACGGTGTGAGCTCGCGAAATGATTTACATCGCGATTTGGCTGTAGAACAATTGCGCCAAGCAGGGGCTGTGATCAGTTGTGCTGAGAGTGTTATTTTTCAGTGGACAGAAGTTGCAGCAACGCCACTTTTTAAAAAGATCCTTAAAATAGTGAAATAATTCGAAAAAACTCTCAGAAGGGCTCGCATGCTCGGCATCTGATAGCTTTGTTGAGTTAGTGATATCAAACTTACTCGCAGGTTTTAATAGTGAATTAGTTATTTCAGATGCAAAGGGCTGTTACTGTATTAGTTAACGTGTAATCAAAATAACAGAAGAGTTAGCGTTAATGCACACTAGTCACTGTAGATAGGGCCTTTGCGTATAAATATTTGCGTAGATCCATAATTTTTTGTGTTGAACTTTATAAGTCTTATCCTCTAATAGTCTTTGAAGATCGCTGTTACTCATTACAATCGCTATTTACGGTAATTGTAAATCACAACTTAATCGTTATTGATATTTTTAGTAGGCTCGCTCTTGTCGTTAAAGTGAAGAAGTTAGCTATTAGCATGTTGTTAGCGCCCTTGTAGCAGTCACATCAGAATTAGTAGAACATTATAAATTTCCTATCATTAATTGAGACTAAATATCGTCTGCTTTTAAAAATCAACACCTTGCAAAAGAAGCAATAAATAGTAAAAAAATTGTACAAATAAATATTGATAACTATTTTCGTTTAGATTAATATGTATTTACTAAATGTTATTGAGAGTGGTTTGTATTCATGTATATCTGTTTATGTCATGGTGTGACAGATAAAAAAATTGAACAAGCAATTGACGAAGGCGCGACTACGATGCGAGAGCTAAGTAAAGAGCTGAACGTTGGCAGCCAATGTGGAAAATGCTGTGGTTGTACAAAAAAAATTCTCAATCGCAAATTGATTCAAATAGCTGATATCACCGACCAAGTTGCTTAATATTGTTTCGATTAAAGTACATATAAAAAAAGCAGCCAAGGCTGCTTTTTTTAGTATCAGATAATGTTACATCTGCGACTGTAAGTAGTTTTCAATGCCTGCGCTCTTAATCAGCAGCTGTTGTGTTTCTAACCAGTCAATTTGCTCTTCTTGTTCAGTTAAAATATTATCTAGCGCTTCGCGGCTAATATAATCTTTTTTACTTTCAGCAAGTTTAATCGCTTCTTTTAAATCAACAAGTGAATCAAGTTCAAAACTCATATTGGCTGCAATCATTTCTTCGCTATTTTCACCAATACGTAAACGACCTAAATCCTGTAGATTTGGTAAGCCTTCTAAAAATAAGATACGCTCAATTAAACGGTCTGCATTTTTCATTTTTTGAATTGAAGTTTTGTAGTCTGCTTTGTCCAGCACACTAAAACCAAAATCTTTAAACATACGTGCATGTAAAAAATACTGATTTATTGCCACAAGCTCATTGGCTAGTATCTTATTTAATGCAATAAGAACGTCTTTATCACCTTTCATATTTTAGCTCCTATTCGCCCATTTGTGATTGGTGATAGTTTTGGCTACCAATTTTATCAATCAAACCAAGTTGTTGTTCAAGCCAGTAAACGTGATCTTCTTCAGTATCAAACAATAGCTTTTCAAGTATTTCACGTGATTGGTAATCTTTTTCTTCTTCACATGTTGCAATAACATCTTTAACACAGGCAACTACTTCGAGTTCAAGTGTTAGATCATTTTGCATCATAGATTTTACATCATGACCAATAATAAGATCACGACGTTTAGTCATATTTGGTACACCCTCTAGGAACAAAATACGTTTGATTAGCCAATCAGCGTGGTCTTTCTCTTCTTCCATTTCGTGATTCAGGCGTACATAAAGTTTATCTAGGCCCCAATCATCATACATACGAGAGTGGATAAAATACTGATCGATTGCAGCAAGTTCATTTGCTAACAACCTATTGAAGCTGTCGATAACTTTTTGATTACCTTTCATAATGGCGTACCTTTAAATCATAATTGTGACAAGTTTAGTCTATATCGACATAAATGCAAGTATTTTCCTTTTAAATCATATGGTTAATATTGAGTTTGATTCTCGTTTAAATTTGCGTTAATGGTTGGTTTATGAACAGTTTTGTATTTGCATTTCTCTTTTAAGTGAGGCCAACAGTGACACGCTAAAAGATGACCATTAAAAAAGTCGCTATAAACCCAATCCATAATGTGCCATTTGCTCGCCACTTAAAAACAATGAAGGCTTGATAGAGCATGGCGATAAAAAATGTAAGTTCTAGTAATAATTGAACAGGAAAAACTAAAATGACATAAAGTTTAGCGTAGCTCGATGCGCTTGATGAGCTTATTTGATCATTTAGCATTGAAGTTATTGCGTATTCAAAGCCCAAAAAGCAGAGGTGGTTTATTATTAAGATAGACAATACAAACTTCATCGTGCAGTCCTTTTACACTTGTTGATTAATAAGTGTAAAAGCGATTATCGGAAAAATAAAGTTTGCGGGGTATTTAGTCCATCAAAAGTGCTTAGTGTACCTTTTGTGCCAAAAAGTAAAGATCGTTGATAGTAAAAAATACAGGCGTTAATGCCATTAACGACCATAGTGTTCGTATACCCAAGCCACCAATGTTAAATTTATACTTAAAGTTACATACCCCTGCGTTGTTAGCTTGCCCTTTATAGCAATCATAGCTTGTAAGTATTTTGCCTGTATCGCCCAGCTAAAGTAAAAATAATTAATGAGTTATTGGATATTAAGCCTATTCATGACACGTATAAGCTTGCGTCTTGTAGTATTTAATGCCTTAATATATTAACAATAAAAGTTGAGTTAAAACCGAAGGTTGGGATAGGGAAAGCAATGAAAAAAAGTGTGTTAGATAGTAAAGTGCAGTCAATCCGAAGTAAGTTGATTGTTACTTTTATTATAATCTCTTTAGCACCTTTATGTTTACTTTCGTGGTTCAGCTTTATACACGTTACTAATTCTCTGGATAAAAGTGCCCGCATAGAGCTCAGAGAGCTAAGTAGTATTGGTAAACAATTTGCAGATATTTGGTTTGCAGATCATATAAAAGATTTATATTTATTAAACGAACAATTACGTCACAGCCCACTTCATAAACAATTATTAGTTAACGAATTTGTAGGGCGCTATGATTTTGTAAATCAAATTCATATACTCGCAAACCCTATTAATACCCCAATCCCTGTCACAGATGGTTTATTTTCTCATTTGCATCAAGATCAACTCATTCCTATGTTGGCTCAAATTGAACAAGGTAAACCGAGTGTGTTTGTGTCTGTGTTAGGTGAAAAAGCCCATAATCACTTTATTGCTTTGCCAATGGGTGAAGGGGATCAACGTTTAAAATCGATTGTTCTTGTTGACGTTAACTTCCAAGGCCTACTTAAAAACTTAGCGCATATACATGATATAAACGAAAAGCTTACATTTTATATTATTAAAAATGGTGAATTGGTTCAAAACACTGATACTGATGGCGGGCTGAGCTTTACTGAAAATTTGACTGATGAGCAACCATTAGACAAGGTGTTTAGTTATACCAAAACGGATGGTGCAAAATATTACGCCATTTTAAGTGATTTAGACTTTTTAAACGCCACAGGTTGGCAACTCGTGGTAGAAAAACCCGCTGCAGTGATGCTTGAAGGTGCTACTGAATATAAAAAGCTTGCAGTATGGTTAAATGGTTTTGCATTACTGGTTATTTTGATGCTTTCATGGTGGTTTGGTCGACGCCTATCAAACCCATTAATAGTACTGGCGAATGCAACAACGCAAGTGACGCAGGGACTTAGAGAAAATATTCCGATCCTCAATGACTCTAGTGAATTAAACCAATTATCCATTGATTTAGAGCAACTGATAACGGTAAAGGCGCAGCATCAAACACGATTACAAGAGCAAAGTGCTGCATTACAGCTTGCCTTAAAAGAATTAGCGGAACAAAAAAGTGCATTAGATGAGCATGCGATTGTGGCCGTGACCGATATAAAAGGGACTATTTCTTTTGTTAATAAAAAGTTTTGCGAAATAAGTGGCTATGAAGAAGCTGAATTACTGGGCCAAAATCATCGAATATTGAATTCAGGAACTCACTCAAGAAGTTTCTTTGAAAATATGTACAACACGTTGGAAAAGGGTAATGTTTGGCATGCGCAGATCTGTAACCGTAATAAAAGTGGCGCGTTATATTGGTTAGATACAACAATAGCGCCATTTTTAAATGAACAAGGCAAACCGCAAAGTTATATCGCTATTCGTACTGATATCACAAGCTTAAAACTTCAAGAAATGGAGTTAGAGCAGCATAAAACACAACTAGAGTTGGTACTAGATAGTACCGCAGTGGGTGTATGGGATTGGTACATTGATACAAGTAAGGTTTACTTTAACAATCGTTGGGCTGAAATAATTGGTTATGATTTAAAAGAGCTTGAACCAACGACGATTAATACTTGGCTAGATAATGTTCACCCAGATGATGCTATCGTATCAGAGAAAAAACTAACTGAGCACTTTTGTGGTCAATCTGACAACTATGTTGCCGAATCACGTATGAAGCACAAAAATGGTCAATGGGTTTGGATTTTAGATACAGGCCGTGTTGTTGAATGGAATAGCGACGGCACACCAAAACGTATGATTGGAACTCACTTAGATATTACGGCACACAAGGAAACTGAATATCAACTTCAGCAAAGTCGCGATAGATTTGCGTCTTTGGTGGGCAATATTCCAGGCATTGTTTATCGATGTAAACATGATAAGCAATGGACAATGCTATATATGAGCGACCAGACTAAAGCGATTACCGGCTATGAGCCTTTTGATATTGTAGATAACTACCAATTAAGTTTTGCACAAATAGTGCACCCTGACGATGTTCAACACATTGAAACAGTAATAAATGAACAGGTTGCACTCAAACTGCCTTGGTCTGTGGAATATAGGCTGATTGCACTAGATGGTAACGTCCATTGGGTACATGAAAAAGGTCAAGGAGTATATGATTCACAAGGGAATGTACTTTATCTAGACGGTTTTATTTTAGATATAACTGAGCGCTACAATACTCAATTGCAATTATATCGTCAGCAAAGTTTACTCGAAACAATGAGTAAGCAAGGGCAAATTGGTGCATGGGAAGTCGACTTAGAAGCGAATACGATTTATTGGTCTGAAGAAGTCAAAGCTATTCACGAAGTAAGTGATGATTTTGAGCCAGTCATAACCCAGGCACTAGACTTTTATAAGGAAGGCGAACACCGAGACAAAATTAGTGAACTGTTCGAAAATGCGGTTATTCGCGGCGATAGTTGGGATGTTGAACTGATCATCATTACACAAACAGGTAAAGAGCGTTGGGTTAAATCGATAGGGCAAGTTGAATTAAAAGATGAACGCTGTGTTCGTGTTTATGGTTCTTTTCAAAATATAGATACCTACAAACGATTAGAGTTAGAAAGTGAAAAAACCAACCAATATAATACTAATTTAGCAAGTATAACGGTTTCTCCTGACGTATTAGCGGGTGATTTTAGCGCGGTTAAAGATTTAGTCGCACAATCTATGTGTGATGTACTTAACGTGCAGCGTGCATCTGTATGGATATTAGAGCGCGGCACCAATAAAATGCATTGCGTGAGTTTATATGTAGATGGCTCTGGTTTTGCGCAAGATACTTTATGTTTAGATATCACAGCGTACCCTGATTATTTTAAAGCGATATTTGAAAATGGCTTAGTCGCAATAGATAACGTGGACACTCACCACGCATCATTAGATTTTGTAAAAGATTATTCAAGGCCGTTGAATATCAAATCGATGTTGGATGCAGTGATCTCAACAGGTGAAGGGATTTTAGGTGTCTTGTGTGCTGAGAGTGTTGGAGAACAGCATAATTGGAGCCAAAATGAAGAAACTTATTTGCGTTCTTTAGCTACATTGGTTGGCAGTGTTTTGATGTCGCAAAGTCGTAAGAAAACAGCGGAAGAATTAAAAGTTGCACTTGCCAAAGCAAATGATGCTGCACTTGCTAAAAGTCAGTTTTTAGCAACTATGAGTCATGAAATACGTACGCCAATGAATGGTGTACTGGGCATGTTAGAGCTCATTGAGCTTGAACGATTAACCAAACCTGTTGAAACTAAAGTGGGGATTGCTAAAAATAGTGCGCATTCACTTTTATCCGTGATCAATGATATTTTAGATTTTTCAAAAGTCGAAGCAGGTAAAATTGATTTAGAATCAATTAATTTCAATGCCAGAGACTTGATTGGTGAGGTAGCTGAATCGCAGGCGCTAAAGGCGCAAGAAAAACAAATAGAGATTATTCTCGATTTAGTCGCTTTAGTGCCATCTCAGTTCAAAGGTGACCCTGGGCGAATACGCCAAGTGTTGACAAACTTACTTAGCAATGCAGTAAAATTCACTTCTCAAGGGGAAGTTGTTATCACTGCAGCTGTGCAAAACATTGATCAACAGTACCAATTGAGCATCAAGGTCAAAGACTCGGGTATTGGTATACCGCTTGCCAAGCAGCAAAGTTTGTTTAGCCCATTTTCACAAGTGGATGCCTCGACTACGCGTGAATACGGCGGCTCAGGTTTAGGTTTAGCCATATGCAAACAGTTATGTGAGTTGATGGGCGGGGCTGTTACCTTGTACAGTGAAGTTGGCAATGGCTGTGAATTTACGGCGACAGTTATGCTAGAGTTAGGCACCGAACAAGAACGCAGTATTCCAACAATAGATATGCATAAATTACGTGTTCTGGTTGTGGATGATAATGAAACAAACCGGTTGGTAATTAGTCAACAATTGGCCCACTGGGGGGCATCGGTTGCCTTAGCTTGCGATGCTGAACAGGCTTTGGCTATGTGCCAAACGTGTATTGATAATAAAGACCCCTTGTATGATATCGCAGTACTGGATATGCAAATGCCTAAAATGGATGGGATCCAATTGTGCCGATTGTTAAAAGCAAACGAGCATTTTAAAGCCATGCCTTTAGTTATGATGACGAGTATTGCAGGATTAGAAGGCGCGCAGCGCTATAGTGATGCTGGTTTCCAAGCGTATTTTCCAAAGCCAATCACCACGGCCGATTTAATTTCTGCAATGGCAGTGATCACTGATAAAGATAAAGCACTTGATTTACCAATGATAACCTCGGGTTATATTTCTTCATTGCGCAACACTAAACAGGATCCAACACATCATTTATTGTTAGTTGAAGATAATTTGATCAATCAAAAAGTGTCTCAACTTATGTTGAGTAAATTAAATTATCAGGTAACGTTGGCTGAAAATGGCCAAGAAGCGGTTGATATTTTGGCACAAAAGCCCGCACACTTTTTTGATTTGGTGCTTATGGATTGTCAAATGCCGATTATGGATGGCTTTGATGCAACACGTTCAATACGTCAAGGTAATGCAGGTATAAAGCATCAAGAAATCACTATTATTGCATTAACTGCTAATGCAATGGATGAAGATAAAGAGTTGTGCTTAGCGTCAGGTATGGATGATTATCTTACCAAGCCGATTCAGTTACAAACCCTCAAAGAAAAGCTTGAACAATATCATTGAGCTTTTTATTCCAACAGATACTCACATACAAAGGTGACCTCAGTACATGACTAATTCTACATCGATAATATTACGCGATGCGTTACCAAGCGACGCTGCGACTATTTTGCATTTTATTACCGAACTGGCAATTTATGAGAAAGAGCCTGATGCAGTTAAAACAGATGAACAAGCTATTTTAAAAACATTATTCAGTGATGGCGCAACAGCCCATAGCGTTATTTGTTTAGATGGCGATGAACCGATTGGCTTTGCTGTTTACTTTTATAATTATTCCACGTGGCTTGGCAAAAATGGCCTGTATTTAGAAGATTTGTATGTGAGCCCCGATAGCCGCGGTAAAGGAGCGGGTAAACTCATTATGCAACATCTTGCACGCCAAGCCATAGCAAAAGAGTGTGGCCGTTTTGAATGGGTGGTTCTTGATTGGAATAAGCCGGCAATTGATTTTTATAATAGCATGGGCGCTGAGCCTCAAAATGAGTGGATAATTTATCGTTTAACTGGTCAAGCATTAATAGATTTCGCAGAAAATAAATGACAATATAAATAAAAATCATTTGTATTAAGTTGTGATGGTGTGTAGATTATGCACATCATTTAATTTTGCGCAGGTGATTTTTATGGCACATCCCCAGCTTAGTAATAAAGCCGAACTTCCACAGGTAGATCAAGCACTCAGCCCTTGGCAATCTAATATAATGGCGGGTAATTATGCGTTTGAACGTGGTGCCTTGTTGGAAGCGCGCGATAAATACACCACCGCACATACTTTAGCATCTCACTTATTAAGTCAGTTTAGTCAAGCACAAACGTGCCAGTCAGTCATTGCAGCCATAGAGCATTGTTGCCCTGCGCTGGTTGTGGCGGCACATAATTTAGCTGACACTTATCGAGCGATGAGCCAATCAGATGAAGCTTGCCAGTGGTTATGTGATGTTCATATAACACTGAGTCATTTAATTGAGCACCCTTGTAATACCATACGCACCGTGGTTGCTCATCATCATCACAAAACGTATACAGAGCTTGTGCAATTTGCAAAAAGCCACAGCCACTGCCCGCAACTAATTGAAAAAATTAACCACACTTTAAGTTATACCCCGGATCATACTGCCACAGTACATTGATCACGTTACGCAAGCCCAAAGGAGCAATTATGGCGTTTATATTACCCGCGTTACCTTACGAATATGATGCATTAGAGCCGTACTTAGATGCAAAAACTATGGAGATTCACCACACATTACACCATCAAACTTATATTAATAAAGCCAATGCTGCATTAGAAAATACTGAGTATGCTAATACGGATGTGCATGAGCTATTACGTAATATTGATACAATAGCAAGCCCATTAAATAAGGTTGTGCAAGAGCATGGTGGCGGTCACGCAAACCACTCGTTATTTTGGACTGTTATGAGTCCAAATGGTGGGGGAGAGCCCACAGGTACTTTATTTGATGCTATCACTGAGCAGCTTGCAGGCTTTGACAGCTTTAAAGAGGCATTTACCGCTGCGGCAGTCAGTCGTTTTGGCAGTGGTTGGGCATGGTTAAGTGTGACTGCAGATAAAACGTTAATCGTGGAAAGCAGCTTAAACCAAGACAGCCCTTTAATGCATGGTAATACACCTATTCTTGGTTTAGACGTATGGGAACATGCATACTACTTGAAATACCAAAATCGCCGCCCAGAATACATCGCCGCTTTTTATAATGTGATTAATTGGAATGAAGTGGAACGACGTTATCTAGACGCTATTTCATAACATTTTATTGAGTGCCGAAAATGGCTAGTAATGTATGGTTTTTCACGTAATCTAATTGATAGATAAAGTTAGTTATGAGAGCTCCATGGATAATAGCCATTGGCAACGTGCCCGTCAAAGTCGCGATCATCGCTTTGACGGCGTATTTTTTATTGCGGTAAAAAGTACCGGTATTTATTGCAGACCAATTTGTCCCGCCCCCACGGCCAAAGAACACAATGTTCAGTACTATCAATATGCGCATAGTGCTGCACAAGCAGGGTTTAGGCCTTGCATACGATGTCGCCCTGACAGTGCCCCAGGTAGTGGCGCATGGCAAGGAACCAAAACCAGCGCATTACGTGCAAAATACTTAATTGATCAAAACTTAATCCAGCCACAAAATTGTGAACACCTCGCTGCGCGGTTAGGTGTTAGCAGCCGCTATTTACGTCGCTTATTTATGCAGTATTTTGGTATTTCAGTCACCCAGTATCGACTATTTAATCAATGCCATTTTGCTAAAAAATTACTGCAAGAAACACATTTACCCGTATCGCAAATTGCGTTTTCATCGGGCTTTAGCAGTATCCGCCGTTTTAATGATGCCTTTTTACAGCAGCTGCATATTTGCCCCAGTAAAATGCGCGCAACTAATAAACCAATTAACCCCACATTGACGATCAAATTGCCTTTTAGGCCACCCTATAATTGGGCTGCATTACATCAGTTTTTAGCGCGCAGGCTTATATCACCTATGGAATGGTTAAGTGATAATAGTTATGGACGAAGTTTTAATACGCATGGTTGTAAAGGGCAATTTACGGCTGAGTTTATTGAACAAAAACATCATTTTTTAGTATCAATAGATATTGATGAACCGCGTTATTTACACCCCATTTTAACTCAGATACGCCGTATACTTGATTTAGATGCGGATACTACATTAATTGAAGATCACCTTGAGACACATACTCACGGCGCAATTAAATTAACAACAGGGTTACGATTACCGGGTATTTGGTCAACGTTTGAGGCGGGCATTCGGGCTGTGCTAGGTCAGCAGGTGAGTGTAACGGCTGCACACAACTTAGTGGCGCAATTAGTTCAAGCATTAGGTGAAAAAGAGCAAGACCGTATTTATTTTCCTCACCCGCAAGCGGTTGCAAACAGTGAGTTAGATTTTTTTAAAATGCCGCAGGCTCGTAAAAACGCATTACGTGCGCTAGCCCAATTTTGTGCTGATAATCCTGATTGCGAACAGTTGGATGAATGGTTAGGGTTAAAAGGTATAGGCCCCTGGACGGTCAATTACGCAAAACTTAGGGGGCAAAGCCAGCCTGATATTTTACTCGCGGGTGACTTGGGAGTAAAAAAAGCGCAAGCAGCAGCAAAGCCCTTTAATGATGAACTGTGTGCACCATTTCGTTCATATTTAACATTTCAACTATGGCAGCAATTATTATGAGTATTGTACAAATTAAGATCGCCAGCCCACTCGATGACATTATAATTCAAGCGACTGAGCAAGGAGTGAGTTATGTTGGCTTTTACCCGGCAAAAGAATACCCAGAACAGATATTGAAAGATGTAAATAATATTCATATACATCAGTGCATAAGTCAGCTTGATGAATACTTTAATGATACGCGGCGCACTTTCACTATTAACTTAGATACCAAAGGCACTGATTTTCAAAAAAGTGTATGGCAGGCATTGTCAAATGTGCCATTTGGGCAAGTACAAAGTTACAGCGATATAGCTCGCGCTATTGGTAACCCAAAGGCGGTACGAGCTGTGGGTGCTGCAAATGGTAAAAACCCTATTAGCATAATAGTGCCGTGTCATCGAATTATTGGTGCCAGTGGAAAGTTAACTGGCTACGCTGGTGGGCTTGAGCGTAAACAATGGTTACTTAAACACGAAGGTTACCCAAGTCAGGGGTGATGTTATGGGTTATTTGATGTAGCATTAGCGCACTTTTTATTGGTAGGCATTTTTATGGCTCAGCTGTATTTTTATTATTCTGCGATGAATGCAGGCAAATCCACCACATTATTACAATCAGCATTTAATTACCGCGAACGAGGTATGGAGCCCGTAATATTAACGGCTGCCATAGATAATCGCGCGGGTGTGGGTAAGGTGTCATCACGTATAGGGCTTGAGGCTAAAGCGCATATTTTTGATGCAAATAAAGATGTATTTGACTTAATAAAATCATTAAACAGCGAAAAAAAGCGCCATTGTATACTTGTCGATGAATGCCAATTCTTATCAAAAGAACAAGTCATGCAATTGACCGATGTAGTGGATTACTTGGGCATTCCTGTGTTGTGTTATGGGCTGCGTAATGATTTTAGAGGCGAGTTATTTAGCGGCTCTCAATATTTACTCGCATGGGCTGATAAACTGATTGAATTGAAAACGGTATGCCATTGCGGCCGTAAAGCTAATCATGTATTGAGAACAGACGAAGATGGCAATGCAATTGCCGATGGCAACCAGGTAGAAATAGGCGGCAACGACCGATATGTATCAGTGTGCCGCAAGCATTATAAAGCAGCGTTAAATATGGAGCGCTTGATATCACCTCAATAAATGTATCAATGTTGGCTCGAGTAATATCCAAATGCGTAACTAAACGTAAGGTTTTACTCGGGCTTATTAAAATTCCCCGCTCTTTTAACACCAGAGCAATGGTATTAATATCGATGTGATCAGCAACATTGATGTATTGTCCGAACTCTCAAATTTAACAGTCAATATTGAGGGATTACATGAATAAATATTCGTGGGGATCCCTCAGGTTTGGGTATACATCATCCCCCAGAGGTGCACTGAACATCACGTTACGCATTGCATCGCAAGGTCTTGTGACTGTATCAGAACGAAAATCGATCATGGTGTCTCCATGGGTGTAAATTCTTGGCAAATTTCTTTGCGAGTTGCTTCGTCAAAATAGCTCCAAGCAATAAATCGACTTACTTTTTGACCTTGAGCCATTTCAATTATTTTAACATCTGCAACTGGGTGCTTAGCGAGTTCATTTTGCAGTGTTACCAAAGTTTCTTTTTTAGACACCAATGATGTAAACCATAGGCACTGCTCTGCAAATAAAGCACTTTCTGTGATCATGGTCGTAATAAATTGTGCTTCACCGCCTTCACACCATAGTTCGTTATTTTGGCCACCAAAATTTAAATTAGTTGTCGGGGTTTTGCCCAAATTACGCCATTTACGATCACTGCCTTGTTTCGCTTCTTGTTCGCTGGCATGAAATGGTGGGTTACATAGTGTTAAATGAAATAAATCTTTGGCATTGATAATGCCCTGAAAAATATGCTCAGGCTGTTTTTGAACTTTCACAGTGATTTTACGATTATTAAACTGCACTATTTGTTTGGCTAATTTTACAGCCGCAGGATCAATATCGCTGCCTGTCATGCTCCAGTTATACTCGTGGCTTGCAAGTAATGGGTAGATAATATTTGCGCCGGTACCAATATCAAGGGCTTTTACTTGCCGACCTTGTGGGATCGCGCCTTGGTTGTCGGCGGCTAATAAATCAGCTAAGTAATGGATATAATCAGCGCGTCCAGGGACTGGTGGGCATAAGTTATGCTCAGGGAAGTCCCAAAAGTCGACCTTGTAATATGCTTTTAGTAGCGCTTGGTTAAGGGTTTTGACTGCTTTATTATCACTAAAATCAATACTCTTTTCGCCATACTGAGTGAGTGAAACAAAGACATTTAATGCAGGTTCAACCGTTATAAGGTGATCAAAGTCGTAACCTTGGTTATGGCGATTTCGTGGATGTAGTTTGGCTTTTTTAGGCACTGATTTCATTATTGATAGCTAGCAGAGTAAACAGGGTGATTAGTTTAACAGATATTTATTTTAAGGTGTAAATATCCCTAAGCCTCCCCAGTATACAAAATTCATCATTTCATCGGGGACTTAATATCAAGGCCTTACTTTACAATCAATGCCTTGTCTAAATTGTTTTTAATTCCAATGACGTTCGCATCTTGAGGTCATTTGGTATACATGCTTATATTAGCGTGTATTTACTGGTAGGATGAGTTGGGCTTTAAAAATAATAATAGGTAATTTGATGACAATTAAACAAGAGTCGGTTTTTATTAAATTAGCCGACCAACAAACGTTGCATTTACGACGTATATATAACCCAAATAGCCAAGGCCCCGCAGTGTTATTTGTGCATGGTGCAGTTGAAAATGGCAAAATTTTTTATACACATAGTAATAAAGGAGTGGCTCCATTTTTAGCTGAGCAAGGGTATGTTTGTTATGTGGCTGACTTACGTGGTCGAGGCGAAAGTAAACCGGGTATTTCAAAGCATGCGCATTATGGTCAAACAGAGGCGATTACCGAGGATATACCCGCTTTTATAGATAAAATAGCTGAACTAGAAGGCAAGCCACCTGCATATTGGGTTGCTCATTCGTGGGGAGGCGTATTGATGAACAGCGTATTTGCTCGATTTCCGCACTATATTGCGGATGTTAAAGCGTGTGCGTATTTTGGTACTAAACGCTCATTGTATAATCATCACCCTAAAAAGTATTTTCAAGGAAATGTTATTTGGTACTTTTTAGCGCCAATTTTAGCTAACAAGCATGGCTACTTACCGGCTAAAAAACTTAAATGGGGCAGTGATGATGAGACTAAAAAATCGCATTATCAAAGTATGCAATGGGCAAAGAAAAAACCGTGGATTGACTCTGATGATGGCTTTGATTACGGCGCGGCTGTGAGTGAGATGCACTTGCCACCGACACTGCATATTGCAGGTGTTAAAGATAAGGCGCTTGCTCAACCTATTGATATTCAAAAGTTCATTGATGAGTCAGGTAAAGGCGTGCAAGACTTACGTATTTATGGACGTAAGCACGGCCATCAATTTGATTATGATCACATTAATATGCTGACTCATCCTAACGCAAAAGCGGATCAATTTACCGATTTAGTTAATTGGTTTGCTGCGTATTAAGCAATTGACGCAACGGGGCTTCAAAACGTTTCCAACGTTCAACGGCCTTGTTATTTAAGGGCTGGCGTATTGCGTGTTTACTTAGTGTGGAAACTGGTTTTTTAGATTTATAAAAATCCAGACATTGGGGCTCAAAATTACAGCCTAAAAATCCAAATAATTGACTGAGCTGTTCTTTCGGGTTGCTAACTAATTGCTCGTACTCAAGTGTAAAAATCGCATTGGGTAGAGCATTGTGCCAATGTGCCATAAGTGTTTGGTAAAGATCATAGTAAGTTTTAAACTCAGGTACTGAGCAAAAATAAGGCTCATTTTCTGCAAAGTAGTTACTAAATACAGACCAAGCTGTGGCGTTAAAATCACGTTTTAAATCAATAAATTTGGCATTGGGGAATAAGCGCTTAATGAGTCCTAATGATTGATAATTAGCTGGTAGTTTATTGACCATAAAAGCGCGGATTGGCTTCGCTTGTTTAAGCCTATTTGTATAAATAGCACGGCCTTGTTCAATTAATGTGGGCGTTAAGGCTGTTAAACATTCTGGGTAGGGAAGCTTCGTTTGTTGCTCAATAAATGCCACGACATGATTACTGATACTGGTATCTTCGCCAATACTGGCAAACTCACTATGACTTGCTAAAATTTGCTCAAGTAAGGTTGAGCCGGATCTCGGCATACCAATTATAAACACCGGTGTAATAGTGCCTTTAAATCCTTTTTCTATATTCGTAAACAAGGGAGCTGGATTATGCGCAATAATTTGCTGATAAAATGCGGTTAATTCATCTGTATTAAAATCACTTAGCTGGCGTTGTAGCTTATTTGCAAGGGTATAGTAATTGGTTGCCTGTTCAATATCATCTAGTTGATCGTAGCTTTTTGCTAATGCGTAATAGCAGATCATTTTTAAGTGTAGGTTATTTGTTTGCGTTAAAAGATGATGCAAATTACTGGTATAATTATGTTGCTTATCAAATCGTCCTAATTGCACTAATTCAAGTAAAATATACGCTGTAACTGGGTAGAGCCCAAGGCTGAGCGCTTGCGCAAAAGTGGTGTGTGCTTTATCAAGCTCCCCATGGGTTAAGTAATGCTGGGCAAGATAATAGTGTGGCTCAGGGTTATGACTTGCCAATGCTTTTGCGTATTCAAGTACTTTAAGTGCATCATTGGGGGAGTTTACGCCGTTAAATGCGTCCGCTAAGGCATGCAATGGCTCAAGCATGTTTGGCAATCGTTCACAGGATCTTTGTAGTAAATATACTGCGGCATCAAAACGTTCTAACCTAAGTGCAATACGGCCAAGGCCAAACAAAGCTTCACCGTTTTGGGGATCCGTATCGAGTAAGGTTTTAAAGTGAAATTCAGCTTCTTTTAAACGGTTGTCGGCAAGTAATTGGTTGGCTTTTTTTAGCAGCATACATTATA
The DNA here is from genome assembly GCF_001653135.1 of Pseudoalteromonas neustonica. Taxonomy (GTDB): domain Bacteria; phylum Pseudomonadota; class Gammaproteobacteria; order Enterobacterales; family Alteromonadaceae; genus Pseudoalteromonas; species Pseudoalteromonas neustonica. The sequence goes on along the minus strand of NZ_BDDS01000004.1, from coordinate 207,071 downwards.
GCTATTTGTTTTTTAGTTACTATAAAACGAAAAAGGCGAAATGTCTTGAGCATTTCGCCTGCGTCTTTTAACTTTGTTTAAAAAGTATAAGTTGCTTTAACGTAGTAAAAACCACCATTAATACCAAATGGCGATGTTTCGTAGTACTTACCACCCCAGTTATTGTTAGGAGCGGCAGTAAAATCCAGCTCTTCAGCATCTTGATCTAATAAGTTTTGTGCACCGACTGACAAACTAATTGAATCATTTACAAAGTAGGTTACTTCGGCGTCAAGTGTTACAGCAGCATCCGCTGTTTTTGCCGTTGCATCGTAATCAACATGAACACCTTGGTATTCACCAAAGTAATTTAGGCGGGTAAACGCTGAGAAACTTTCCCACTGTTGTGCCCAGCTTAGCGTTGCACGATGATTTGGCAAGTCGTTTTCTAGTCGGCTTACTTTAAATGCGCCTGTAATATCACTAGAGCGTGTTACTTCCGTCTCATTCCAGTTGTAGGCTAAGCTAAAGGTTGAACTACCATTAAGTAAATCTGCAGAGTAGTTTGCTACTAAATCAATACCTTGTGTTGTAGTGTCAAAGTCATTAGTGAAGAAGCTTACTTGGGCAAGGCTTTGCACATTAGGAACACCTGCTGCATCTAATACATCTTTATCTGCTTGACTAAGTTCTATTTTTTCAGACTGGCTAATACGATCATCCACTTTGATGTTGTAATAATCTACTGTGAAGAACAAATCACCCATAGTGTAAACAGCACCAAATGTATAACTATTTGACTCTTCTGGTTGTAACTCGGTTCCGCCTTTAAGTATTGCAATAGGGTTTGTTGGTGGTAATAAAGCTGAATCAACCAATACGCCGCTGCTTAAATTTGTTTGTACATTACTGACATTTGCTTGGCCAACAGTCGGAGCGCGAAAACCTGAGCTAATTGACCCTCGTATATTAAGGTCTTCAGTTACGTGGTATTGAGCAGTTAGCTTATAGTTAGTTGTTGAGCCAAAAGAGTCATAATCTTCATAACGAAGTGCTAAGCCCATTAAAAAATCTTCAGTAAAGGGGGCTTCTAAGTCAACATAAGCGGCGTAGTTACGACGAGTGTATTCGCCAGCATCCGAAGGTTTAAAGCCCGGAAAGCCGTTTGAGCCAATACCAAAGCCTTGATCAGTATAAGGGCCTGCTGTAAATGATGCTACATCGCCAGAGGTAACAGTAAAGGTTTCCTCATGCCACTCTAAACCGCCAGCTACATTCAGGTCATACGCTAAACCAAAATCAAAACCTTTAGAAAGGTCAAAGTTAAAGTTTTTCTCAAGTTGCGTGTATTTACCCGGGCTAAAATCTCTTGGGCTATCTAAGCCTAAGGATGCGTTTAATGTATCGTAAATGAAGTAGCGAGATTCATTAAAGCCAACGGTACCACTTAAGTCATAAAATGCACCTTCAAGATAACCACCGGTAAATTCGCCTTTAGTACCGATAGTTAACGATGTATCAGTAATGTTACCGCCAAAGTTAGGCGTAAACCCACCAGGAATAGTTTCATTAAATGCAAAACAGTTTGCTGCAGTAAGAGAGTCGATTGCTGCTTGATCGGGTGCACCATTTGCTTGAAGTTCAACAAGTGGACAGGCTAACTGTTGATCATAACCATCAAGTGAGCCAACTAAAACCGTTGGCGTTGCAGCATCCCACGCTTTTTGGCCTTCAGGATTATCATCGCCAGGGCGGCGCATATTAGTACCATTGACATCGCGAATAGTACCGCCATAAACGCCAGGTCGGGTAGTAGGGTTACGATAATAAAAGCCACCTCGAACATCACGTTCTGAGTAGTTACCAAACATATAGAATTCAGAGTCATTTGTAAGCTCTAAGCCTACATTACCAAATATTGAAATATCATCGTTAACTTCAGGAGCTCCCCAAACTTGAGTTAAAGGCGCAATACCTTGAACCCCAGCGGCGGCAAGTGCTGCAGCGTCTGGACGCTGCACTGAGCGGCTAGTCGCATCCGATGTTTTATATTGAAAGCTTAAGTTTGCAAAACCGTTATCAGTAAATGGTAAGCCAATGTTACCAGAGACTTGTGTTGTATCGCCGTCACCTTCGTAATACTGGCCTTTGCGAACTTCTAGGCTACCACCTTCAGAGGCGTCTTTGAGTACAAAGTTCATTACACCTGCAATCGCGTCAGAGCCATATTGAGCCGCAGCACCGTCACGCAGTACTTCAACTTGTTTTAGTGCAATGCTAGGGATAACTGAAATATCAGCACCTTGTGCGCCATCATTAATACCGCCGCCTAAAAAAGCAATAACCGATGCACGGTGACGACGTTTGCCGTTAAGTAAAATTAATGTGCTATCAGAAGGCAGGCCACGTAAATTAGCAGGACGAACAAGTGATGCAGCATCACTGATAGGCATTGAATGAACGTTTAAAGAAGGGATGGCACCTTTTAGCAGCTCGAGCATATCGGTATTACCTGATTTGCCAAGTTCTTCGCCACCGATAATATCGATAGGTACTGGTGAATCACCAATTGAGCGCGGTGCAGAACGAGTTCCTACCACGGCGATTTTTTCTACATTTTTGTTAACTTTGGTTTTCTCACTCTGATCAGCTTCGGCAGCCATCACAGAACCAGACATAAATAAGCCTGCTGTTGTTGTCGCTAGTGCGAACTTTACTGCGTGCTGCAGCGCATTACTTTTAAATTTCATTCTGACTTTCCCCGGTTAGAATTAGATTGTTTAGTTATATTTATTTCGCAAAAATCCATAATGATGAAATTTCGACGCTAATAAGTTATACATACGGTTAATGAATTTTGCAAATCGTTAATATAATGTAATTTTTTTTGGTTTCGTATAGAGGAAAATTGAAAGTAAACTTACCTAACTGAAAATAAATGCTTTTTTTTGAAAAGGAAAGATGAAGTGGTTGAAAATTAAGCTGCTTATGAGGTCAAATGTTAAAAAATAAATTGTATATGTTGTTTATATGACATCATATTGAATTGATTTAGTAGGAGATTTTAGTCTTGCTAGCTAAAATCCTGTTGCCACTGTTTTAATTTATCTCTGTATTCATCCCATACACATGGACAGCAACTCCCCCCACCACAACATTCATCAGGTGCTGGCTTTTGTGGCTTTGGTTGTTCAATTTGTGGCTTGGGCGCTGCTTTATTTTGTTGCATTATATTCACTAGTTGATATTGGAGATTTAAAAAGAAACTATTATAGCGTATGAGCCCATTTTTAATAGCAAACACTTCTTTTTTCAAATATATATGCGACTTATTAAATTGTGCTTTGTTAAGTGCTTAGGCTATGTGAGAATAGAGTTTATGCGAATATATAAAGTTATTCACCGAGCTCCTGTGCGGGTGGCAAAAATTAGTAAAAAGCGCCAACAGTTGCGTTTTAGGCGCGCTATGGTGGCTTTAAAACTTGCTTTGGCACAAGAGAAGCAAGAAACTAAAGAGATGCTTACAATTTACCGGCGTTACACCCAAGGAGATGTAAGTAAAGAGGATTTACAAAAAGCAAATGCACAATTTGTTGATATTCTTAAAGGGTTAGGGCTTGGTGTGTTTGCTGTTTTACCCTTTGCGCCTATTACTATTCCTTTGGTTGTTAAATTAGGACAATGGGTGGGTGTTGATGTTTTACCGAGTTCTTTTAATATTAATAAACCGATTAAAGAGATAGATAAACAGATTGCCTTAGAAGATGCTGAGGCTAAAAAGCATGAGACAAATGTAAAAAAATAATGCCAGCGAGTTAAATGGATAGTTATCAAGCTATACCTTTTAGGATTAGATATTGGTATGCTTGTTCATTATATTATTTTAAATGAGTCATTTAATGAGCGCATTAATTCGTCATAGTTCCTCTGGTATACCCTTATCTTTCATTGTTAAAAATGGCTTAGCTGAATGGCAAGAACAACAGCCGATTTTTTTACAAAATTGGTTAAACAGTTGTGATTTTGAGAAACAAGGCCTCGCTTTAGTTGTTAATCCACAAAGTGGCGCATTAAGCCATGTTTATTGTTTAGTACATAGTATTGATGATTTCTGGTTAGCTGGAGATCTTGCAAATAAGCTACCTGCTGGCACTTACCAAATACAAGAATGTGAGCAACAACTAGAACAGATTGCACTTGGTTTTATGTTAGGCGGCTATGAGTTTAGCGAATATAAAGAAAAAAGCGCAGTAAAAGCACAATTAGCAATTGCAGATGAAGTGCTATTTGAACGCTTAAAGCAACAAGCTAATGCTATTTATTTGGTTCGTGATTTAGTGAATACACCCGCCGCTGACATGATGCCGCAGCATTTATCGCAAGTAATGGCGGATTTGGCACAAACCTACGAAGGTGAGTTTAGCGAGTGGGTTGGCGATGAGTTACTAGAGCAAAACTACCCAACAATTCATATGGTTGGACGTGCAAGCGAGAATAAGCCACGATTACTTGACCTACACTGGGGTAAAAAAGATGCTCCTTTGATCACGTTAGTAGGTAAAGGTGTATGTTTTGACTCGGGTGGGCTTGATTTAAAACCAAGCTCAGGTATGCGCAACATGAAAAAAGACATGGGCGGCGCAGCGCATGTTATAGGATTAGCTCAGCTTATTATGGCTGCCAATTTACCGGTGCGATTACGTGTGTTAGTGCCCGCTGTTGAAAACGCAGTGTCACGTAATGCATTTCGCCCAGGGGATGTGATTAAAACGCGTAAAGGAATAATGGTCGAAATTGATAATACAGATGCCGAAGGGCGCTTAGTATTATGTGATGCACTTACTGAAGCCCAAAATGATGATCCAGAGTTGATTGTTGATTTTGCTACGCTAACGGGTGCTTGCCGTGTTGCTTTAGGGACCGAGTTACCGGGTTTTTTCTCAACTGAGCGTGATGTTGCTAACGGTATAATTGATGCAGGTATGCATGTGAGTGATCCTGTATGGCAATTACCCTTATTTGAGCAGTATAAAAGTTTGTTAAAAAGTGACGTAGCTGATATGGCTAACTGTGCCAGTGTTCCATTTGGTGGTGCAATAACCGCAGCTTTATATTTAAAAGAATTTGTAGAGCCGAAAACGCCATGGGTACATTTTGATGTTATGGCGTGGAATATTCGCTCATTACCGGGGCGCCCAGTTGGCGGTGAAGCTTTAGGTATTCGTGCGGTATTTAACTACTTACAAAACCGTTTTAAGTAATTAAAGTAATTAATGAGCTTTACGATGGTGCTTAGGCATTTATCGTAAAGCTCATTAATGCTATTTAGGTAACTATTTAGCGATACTTTTTATCGCTACTTTTTATTGATATAGTTACCGACAGCGTGGTTATTTACGATCGGTACCTTCGCATGCTGCTACAGCGGGTGCAATTAGCTCTAACCCTGTTTTATCACATGGCGGTAATACGGCATCACTGATGGCAATCGGTTCTACACGCTTACCCCATTTAATATAACTTGCAGCCCACGTTAAACCTGCTCCAAATGCAGCAGACATTATATTGGCATGTGGTTTTATTAAACCTTGCTCTACAGCTTCACATAATGCGATTGCAATGGTTGCCGCTGATGTATTACCGTATTCACCAATGTTTACCATTACTTTTTCGTCAGCAACTTTTAAGCGCTGTTGAATAGCCTGAATAATACGTAAATTAGCCTGATGCGGAACAAGTACATCAATTTCATCAAGGCTTAAATCTGCTTGTGTTAACACATCATCGCACGCTTCGCTCATCCCTTTAACTGCACGTTTGAAAATCTCACGGCCTTCAAAGAGTAAGTCTGACGGGCCAATAGGCTGGTATTTATTTAAGTCGCTGCCACAGTTTCTAATGTGTAAAATATCACGATCTTCACTATCACAACCCGCTTTAGTAGCAAGTAGTCCAGCGGGTGACTCTGCAGCCTCAAGAACAACCGCTCCTGCGCCGTCACCAAATAATACTGCACTGTCACGACGTTCCCAGTTTATATACCAAGTCATCCGCTCAGCGGCAATAACCACTGCTTTTTTAATCATGCCTGCTTGTATTTGTGCTGTTGCTGCTTGTAGTGCATATAAAAAACCTGAGCATGCAGCATTTGTATCCATAGCTGCTGCACCTACGGCACCAATATTTTTTTGCACAAGCGATGCCGTATTAGCCACCATTGTAGAGGGGGTGCAGGTTGCGAGTATGACTAGGTCAATATCTTTAGCATCAACGCCAGCACAGGCAAGCGCATGTTTAGCTGCAACTGTTGCCAGTTCAGCAGTAGTAACATGGCTTACTCTGCGGGCTTTTATCCCAGTGCGCGAGGTGATCCATTCATCATTAGTATCAACAATTTGGCTAATATCATCATTAGTGATACGAGCCGGTGGAATGCATTTACCCCAACCAGTTATATGTGCGTAAGTCATTATGTGTTCTCTTTAAATGGTCAGAAATCTTTCATCTATGGTGTGTTTTATACCAAAAACCCAGCTACAAGACTAGGTCATAGGTCTGTTACATCGTAAATAATGGTAATTACACGTTAATTACGGTAATGGTAGTTGAAAAAAGAGGCAAACATGAAACAAAAACTATTAACTACACTCGCAACTTTGAGCTTAACGCTACTTTCACCGCAAAGTATTGCAACAGATACCACCGTTATATATGCGGGTTCCGTGTTATTAGGGGCGAAGCAAACACTTGAAAAACAGCGCACCATAATAATTAAAGACAACATTATCACAGACATTGTTAAAGGCTTTCCAAGTGTTGTCGAACTTAAATTACCTGATGCGCATGTTTTTGATTTAAAAAATCAGTTTGTGCTGCCAGGGCTTATTGATATGCATGTTCATGTAACTTTTGAGCGTGATGCGACAGTTAACCCGCATCAATGGCTAACTGAATATGAAGCTGATAACGCGCTGCGTTCGATAAAATATTTAAAACGCAGTTTAGATGCTGGGTTTACATCGGTACGTGATTTAGGGGGGAATTATAAAGTTATTTTTCCGCTTAAGCGCGCAGTAGAACGAGGTGATATTACAGGGCCACGAATTTTTGCTGCGGGAAATGCAATAACAGCAACCGGCGGACATGGCGACTTACATGGTTACCGTAAAGAAGTAAGTGATGTAATGACGAGCAGTTTAGGCGTGTGCAATGGTGCCGATGATTGCCGCCGAGCTGTACGAAATGTCATAAAAAATGGCGCTGACGTGATCAAAATCACAGCAACAGGTGGTGTGTTGAGTAATACTGCCGCGGGTGTTAATCAACAATTAAGTGATGATGAACTGGCTGCAATAGTCGATACTGCACACCATTTAGGGCGCAAGGTCACAGCTCATGCCCATGGAACGCAAGGTATTAATGCGGCGCTAAAAGCAGGTGTTGATTCAATTGAGCATGGCTCTTATTTAACAAAAGAGAGCATGGAACTATTTAATAAAACCAACGCGTATTTAGTGCCAACATTATTAGCTGGTGCAACGGTGAGTAAAGAGGTGCTTAGTAATCCAAACATGCCAACAGCCATTGCTGACAAAGTACGCGAGGTCGCCCCTAAAATGGAAGCCTCATTTAAGCTGGCACTTAAAAACAAGGTTAACATTGCATTTGGAACTGATTCAGGCGTTTCTCGTCATGGGCTTAATGCGGATGAGTTTGTGCTGTTAGTTAAATATGGAATGAGTGAAAAACAGGCTATTATGTCAGCAACGGTTGATGCAGCAAAGTTACTTGGCCAACAAGACAGGCTAGGGCAGTTGAGTGTTGGTAAACAAGCAGATATCATCAGCGTAAATGGCTCACCTCTTGATGACATAACGACATTAAAAAATGTGCAGTTTGTGATGAAAGCAGGCAACGTATATAAAAACCAATTGTAAGGTACATCATGGGCAGCAAAATAAAGGCATCATTGTTTAATCATTTAATTGATGCAGAACGACAATTACTTGATCCAGAAGTCCGCCAATCAGAGCAAGCTTTGGACGCGTTATTAGACGATGATTTTATCGAAATTGCTGCCAATGGGACTGTTTTTAATAAGTACCAAGTGTTAACACGATTGCCGACAGAGGTTGTTCCGCAATTTTATAATCAACACTTTAAAGGGCGTATGCTTAGTGATGAAATCGTACAGCTAAGCTATCAAGCTGCTTATCGGCGCTCAGCGCGAGCTGAATTTAATTACTCATTACGTATGTCGTTGTGGCGCTTAACCGATGGACATTGGAAAATGGTTTTTCATCAAGGCACTCCTTGTGCTGTTTTTAGTATTTCGATGGATGACGATTAAATACCACTACTCTTTTATTTGCTCAAAAACTCCTTAGGCAAAAAATATGGCATTTTTAATGCGCACAGATCCTGCTATTAGTCGTTTGCTGATGTTACGCAGTGGCGCAATTGTAATTCAGCTCATCGCGGTTATTGCCGTATACTTTTTATTAGGTCATCAAATAGCATTACTGCCTTTGCTGGTGGTTATTTCGCTAGAAGCCGTATTTCAAATTTTAAGTGTTATTGCTTATCGTAATGTTGGTAAAGCTAAAGAGCTTGGGATGTTGATGCAGCTTACGGCTGATGTACTTTTTTTAGCTGTCTTACTCTCCTTTAGTGGCGGGGCAACAAATGCGTTTGTGTCGTTATTATTATTACCTATTATGATTGCAGCAGTGAGCGTAAGCGCTAAAGGACTTGCATATATAGCCATGCTAGCAATTGCCGCATACAGTATTTTATTATTTAAAATGCCACAACACACTATGCATCATATGGATATGACCAGTCACTTTATCGGGATGTGGGTTAACTTTGTCATAAGCGCCAGTGTTATAGCACTGGTAGTCGGGGCAATGAACCGTGCACTACATTCAAGAGAACGCATTATTGCCAGCACCCGCGAAAAACAATTAAGAGCAGAGCAGCTTGTAACTCTCGATGGCGCAGCTGCGCAAATAACTCATCAATTAGCAAGTCCAATAACAAACTTACAATTACTGTTTGAAGAATTAATTGATGAGCAACCCGATAACCCAATTGTTGCCGATATGCAGCAACCCTTACAGCAATGCACTAATCAGTTGAGCAATTTTAGACGGCTATCAGAGCAGCTAAGATCTCAAGGCAAAACAGTTTCAATGCCCTTATCTAGCTTAGCTGAGCAAATACAAGATACGATGTTGTTACAATACCCTAGTCAACAACTAATATGGGAAAATGAAACACCACAATACACGGTTATCAGCGATGCAATGTTGTTACCTGCCATTTTAAATCTGCTTCAAAATGCGGTAACAGCAAATCAGCAAACAGCAAAACAAACAATCACATTAAGTTGGCAGCTATTTCCGCAAAAACAACCTGTTGCGATTAATTTATCAATTCGAGATTTTGGTAAGGGCTTCACAGCAGATCAATTAAGCGAGCTAGGAGGCCAACTTATGCCCAGCGAAACAGGTATGGGAATGGCAGTGCTACTGTCAAATGTGACGCTTGAACGCCTGCAAGGATCATTAACGTTATTTAACCACCCTCAAGGCGGCGGTGTAGCGAAAGTTCAATTAGCAATAACGGCAAAACAAGAGGCCGTTTTATGAAGTTACTTATCATAGAAGATGATATTAATTTAGCAAATACGCTCGCGCGCGGCCTCACCAAGCAAGGATTTAATTGCGAAAAAGCGCACGATAGTCACAATGCGTTACTCGTTGCAAAAACGTTTTTACCCACTCATATATTATTAGATATGAAATTAGCAGACGACAATGGTTTAACGTTGATTTCACCGTTGCGTAATATATTACCGAATTCTCACTTGGTGTTACTGACAGGGTTTGCAAGTATAGCAACCGCCGTTGAAGCAATGCGTTTAGGGGCTAACGACTACCTAACTAAGCCGGTCGATATGCTGACTTTAGTTAAAGCGCTAAAAGGTGTAAGCGAGGCTATTTCTGACCTACCAGTGGATCCTGCAACGACGGTTATGTCTACAGAACGCTTACAATGGGAGCATATTCAGCAAGTTTTACACAGTAATCAAGGGAATGTATCAGCCACTGCGCGCCAACTTAATATGCATAGGCGTACACTACAACGTAAGTTACAAAAAAAGCCCGTTCAAAAATAAAAGTGCTGTCAAATGAGAAAACCCTGAATATTTCTTCTTTATAAGCGCCGCTACTGGTTGCTGCTTCGACTATTATTAACTACAGTGAAATAATAATCACTTTTTGTGCAGTTAACATGAGTTGTATTTATGGATTTTTCTCAATTAAATATTTTAGCAATCCTACTAGCGGCATTATCAGCCTTTATGCTTGGTGGCATTTGGTATTCACCTTTACTCTTTCAACGAACTTGGATGGAAGGTTGCGGGTTAACAGAGTTAGATTTGAAAGACTCTGATCCAAAATGGATTTTTGGCGGCAGTTTTGTTTTATCTTTAATTATGGCGTTCAGTTTATCGTTATTTATTGGACCGCACCCCACACTTGGAGTGGCCGTTGGCGCTGGTTTTGCAATAGGCATTTGTTGGGTGAGTAGTTCGTTCGGGATGAGCTATATTTTCGAACAGCGACCACTTAAGTTATTTTTAGTAAACAGCGGCTATCATGTTTTGCAATTTACTTTAATGGGCTTAGTGTTGGGGATGTGGCCTTAAACTGTTAAAGTACACGCACTATTTTATGTAAAGTAATTCCTAAATGGCTAAACCGAATAAAAAAGGCCCAACAAAAACGGTCGATATTTATTGTGCTAATTGCAAAACACCCCTCTTTAAATATCGCAAAGGAGGGAAGGGAGCATTAATTAAATGCTTTATTGAACGTATAACCCAAGATCACACCACCAAACCCTGTGTGTGCCCCCGGTGTGACAAATCCTTCGCAAGAGAAACCATGGTCCGCGGCGCGCCCGCGTATAAAATGATTGGTGGCAAAGTCACATTTAAATAACAGTAAGTACTTGCTTGTCTGTTTCAGTTAATGGGAGAGTACTAATTGATTTTCATAGTGAACTCTAGCCATTATTCACTAAGCTTTCCGCATTCAATAGCCGTTAATAAGCACCTAACTCCAACAGATATTCAGTGCCAATAATCACATTTAGCCAAATAAGTGATTACACATTAATTTGGGCAAATAAACACGGTGACTTGGGTTGATGCTGCGTATCACGAAGCACACTCACAAGTGTTGGCTCAATGGTGCCCTCCCTAAAAATATTTATTCCCAGCTGATTTCATGCGATACATTTGTTGTTTTGCTGCCAATAAATAATTTGGATGGGTGTCATCTTAGTTCCTTACTAGGTGTTAAAACTGATTGGGGAATGACAAGTTCAAGTCGGCCTGATGCTACTTACGGCCCTATAGATGAGCCATACCTTGCATTTGAATTAAAAACTGGCTTACCAATTATTTATCCGTATCAACAAACTAAGTATAATATAAATTTACCTACAAGCACTGAATTAGTCTTGATTGTGCCTTTAACTGGAAATTAGTATGAATAGCAAAATTATTAGGGAAATTTATAAAAGTAATAAAAATTTTTCACATTATATAAAAAATGGAGGGGAGCATATATTTGTTTTTAATAAATCAAGTGGAGAGTTGAAGTTAGGAATCACAATAAATGTTTTTAGATGCAAGGTTTCTACATCTTACTGGGCATCTCCAATGATTAGTTTTCCCTTTATTGATCCGATTGTTTTTAAATTTAGAGACGAAAATGAGGATTCTCATATTAACAAAAAATTACAGGGGGCAACAGATAGTTATGTTCAAGAGGTTTTAGAGAACAGGATTAATTCACTTACAAAAGCTGTTAACGAATTAGTTGAAATTGGCAATTTTTACCATTTTCTAAAGAGTAGACTCAATGAGTTAGGCTCATTTCAAAAAGCGAACTTTTACCTGCTGTGTTATTTTGTTAATAAAGATTTCAATATATATGATGAAGCAAAAGAAATTTTGCCGAAGCTTAATAAGCACAATCCAATAACTATTAGCTTTATTGATTTTTTATCTATATTAAAAAACAGTGAAGATGAAAGAATGGATGTTTTTATTAAGAAAATTGAAATTGGAAATAAAAAAAAGTGGGAAGATTTATTAACATATTGATATTAAAAAAATAAAAACCAAAGGGATCAAATCTTGACTTCGTACATCAAGAGCTAGGTAAAGAGTGAGAGGAAGAAAATAGGGTCACCCATTAGAAAGTTCCGGTCAAGCAGGCAGCTGTGTTTTCTTGATCTTTTTATTCAAAAAACCAAGTGTTGTTACTTTTTAAACTCACTTTAAATATGACTATGCATCCAGTAATGACGTCGATTGGTGTGAATATGCACCAGTCACCCATATGAATTTAGGCTATTCAATTAAGCATCGTTGATGGTTAATTAAGGCCCTTGGCTTTCGCCTCAGTCATCGTTTAGTGCCAATGTCTGTCCAGTTTTTGGCAGTGCTTATGCCCTGCGCTATAACAAATCTGTGGTTTATGTTTTTTACATAACCAACCCTGTGTGGCTCAGACAGTGGGCATACCCAACATTTAAATATGAGCGGTTAACGTGCAGGCTCAATCAGATCTGATGGTTTTACCAACCCCACTATTAACTCAACACGTTAACCTAATTCATTTCATAGTCGCTAATAAAAAGCCTTGTGTTCATCAAATGGGACATTGTTTTTCAGCACGTGGTAACACGCTCTTGCCAGTTTATGCGCAACTGTTTTAATCGCGATAACTTGGTTTGTTTTAGCTAACTTGCGTTGATAATACTTTTTAATTGTTGGGTTATACCGAATAGCAAAGTTAGCGGCCTCAGTAAACGCCCACGCTAAGTAACGATTACCATTCTTTTGATTTGTAGCGCCTTTCTTCTTTCCATTGCTGAAAATGAAAAAATGGGGTCAAATCTTGACTTTAGACACCAAGAAATAAAGTCAATGGGAGCAGCTCTTTCTTTTTGCCTTTTTATCATGATAGTTATTTTTAATAAGGATATTGAATAAAATGTTATTAAGAGTGTTTACATTTATTAGTGTTTTATTTTCTATAAATGCAATCGCTGCTGTTGGCAAAGGTCATGTTAGTGGAAAAATCACGAATATTACCAGTATTAGCTCAGGGTTACTTGTGCGTATTAATGCTAACGAAGTGCCTGAACATTGCACTAGCGGCCGAGTATGGATGGCCTGATGCACATCAATACCTTCCCTGAAAACTGGTTAAAACTCACCACACTTTACCGCGTATTTCATGGCGCAGTAGGTAGAGTGTCATCACACACACGTTACTGCGAAAATTTAAACAGGAAACGGCGAGCGAACATCAGCAACTGCGAAAAGTTACTCATAGGTTGGATCTTAAGAAACTTGAAGTTGAACTCTGTTAATGATCAAACATACCTTAGTTCTTAATATTGAATAAACTAGACAGCCACTTTAATTGAGCAAATAAAACTGCGCTACTAAGTTTACTCTTTTGGGCTAAAAACTTATCTCTTCTTGAATTCAAGTATCAAACTTTAGGATGGGTGTCATCTTAAGATATTTTTTTACCTTTACTAGAAAGAGTAAATATCTCCCCAGAAAACTGGTTAAAACTGACCACGCAATTTTCGCGCGTATGTCATGGCGCAGTAGGTAGAGTGTCATCGCACACACGTTATTGCAAAAATTTAAACAGAAAACGGCGAACGAACATCAGCAACTGCGAAAAGTTACTAGCGTAGTGTTCACACACTTTTAAATCTTAAAATTGCTCTTCAAGAGAAAAGCGTATGTGCCTGTAATGTAGGAGCCTAAATTTTTGAATTTAGCCAAATTCAGAACTTAAGTTTTGGAACTGTGTTTAAATCGTGATTATGTCGAAAATGTTTACTTACTAATGATGTCAAGCGGTGTGTTTGTTGTTTTTTTTCAATAAATAATTAAGATGGGTGTCAACTTAAGTTTTAAGTTAATAGTGAAGGAAGAACATTATGGAAAATGAATGGGGAAGCATTTAACAGCCCAGAAAAACATAATCAAAGTACTTTATGCATCAACATAACAATAATTGAAGGAGGTGGTTCATGCAATTGGTAACGAATAAACTAAATTTGACGATCTTTATAGGGTTACTCCTTTTCTCCAAACCAGGAGAAACTAACAGTTTGGTCAATGAATCGGAAATACAAGAGGATGTACCGCATGTGCCTTTTATGAAATTAGTTGTTTTCCCTGAAATGTATGACAAAAAAAAAATAAAAATAACGGGTTTACTTTTACGTAGTCATAGAGAAAATCCAGTTTTTTTAAAGTATGGTGAAGATGCAGCTCGCTCAGGCCGAGCAGAAGAAACTATTCTTCTCTTCAATTTACCCAAAGAAATAACACTCAATGATATAGATGGAGTATATTATACAGTTAAAGGCATCTTTGATAGTGGTTGCATAAAAGATAAACCACCAAACACTCGTTGGAGGATTGAATACTTAGGTTGTATTCATAAGGTGGACCAGTTAAAGGCCTCAACTAATGGAGATTATAAATACCAGCGTGAGCTGCCTTTATTTCCAATTCCACCACCTAAGAAATAACAGGGGTCACCCATTATAAATTCCCGGTTAAGCAGATAGCTGTTTTTTCTTGATCTTTTTATTAAAAAACAAAGTGTTGTTATTTTTAAACTCACTTTAAATATGACTTCGCATCTAGTTATGACGTCGATTGGTGTGAATATACTCCATGGCTTTAATAAAAAAATAATATTAATTTGGGCGGTTTAATTAAGTATTATTGATGCTTAATACTTTGCTTTATGAAAATAGTTTTTAATCGAAATCCTTTATATAATAAATATTTGCAATTGAGAATATAAAACCATCCACTTTATAAAAACCAGTTTTTAAAGGTCTCAAAGACGCTTTTATCTGGCGTCTCTAGGTTTTTAAAAAGTGCCTGTACGGCATTATTACGGACTTTACAGATTCCTGAACGCGTGCACGTTTGTGTGGCAACAGGCCAATTTTTAATGCAAATAGCTTGATAAAAATCAGGGTAAGCGTGTTTTATTGATTGTTCGGTTAAATCGTACGCCACATCGAGCACTGCCAATTGCACTTTTGCAGGCAGTTGTGCAAAATTTAATTCAGCATGTTGTTCTTTAAATTCAATGGTAAGTTGCTTGATTTTATTTTTTAACAAGATGATTGATTCATTATGGGATAAGTAACATTCGCCGAAGGGCTCGTAAAAATTCACGGCATAGCCCTTTGGTAAACGAATTATACGTGCAAACTCGGTGGCCTTATCGATATTGCTTACTGCTTTTTTAGTGCGTTTATCTTTAAGGGGAAGCCTAATATAGTCAGATTTTGAGCTGATATGAAAACCCATACCTATATAAGCTCGGCCATTTTTATCGAGATATAAGTATGAGATGTCTGGTAGATAACGGATAAAATGTTGCTCAACACGTTCCATTTCTAAGGTTTGTTGCTTTTTCATGGATGCTCACATAAACCATAAAGTAAGTGTAATTATAGGAAAGTTAAAAAATAATTGTTAATAGATGAATTAGAATTGTGACTTCATACGTTATATTTCTTAGGTAGCGTGTATTTTAGGGTAAGGCATCAATAATCCTAATTGTGTACGGCCTTATGATTTTCATAACTTTTTCGGCGAAATAATGTGATAACAGGTGACCACCAAGGTCGCAATTTCTTATTTACTTTTTAATTATTGCTTTAGGCATATGTTGTGATTTGTCTTTGTATCTATGCATGGGCTAAAGCAGGACATTTATCCTGTGCCAATATTTTAACCCTGCTAGACTTACTCGGTTTGCTGTTTCAATGATTGAAAACAACCCTCCCCATGGATTGGGCCAGTAGTGTGGGTAATTTGAATGGATAAGGGAACACGCACGTGATTGCACTTTTATTTGATATTGTAGGTATGACTGGGACTTTTTTAGTAGTTGGTGCATTTTTTATGTTGCAACTAGGTAAAGCGGTGCCAACAGGCTTGTTGTACAATATGATGAATTTAACGGGGGCTATATTATTATTGATAAGTCTTTGTTATAACTTTAATTTAGCAAGTTTTGTGATAGAAATATTTTGGATTGCAGCATCATTAATCGGTTTATATAAATATTTAAAAGCGAAACGTAATACTGCAACAGCTTAAATCTACGAAAATTTATAGAAATAATTATCGCGCCGTCGCGCATTTGTATTAATATTGTAAATACTACATTTTTACAGTGTAGTTAATTTATTATGAAATATAGGTGTAAAGCGGCGTAATGACTTTAAAGCAATCAGCATGTATTTTTTTGTGTATTTACACAATTCCATTATCAGCAACTGAGTCAGACGATTTATTTGCACTTAGCTTTGAAGATCTACTTGAAGTTCAAGTCGATATTGCCTCAAAAACTTCCGAAACACTTACCTCAGCCCCATCAACTATTACCGTTTTTAATCGTCAAAAAATCGCTTTATTAGGCATACATAATGCTTTTGAGCTGATGAATTTTGTACCGGGTATGCAATCGACTCGTGGAGATTGGGTTGGAGCTGTGCCTAAAGATCATGCCCGTGGTGTATATTTAGATAGTGGTAATATATTGGTAATGATCAATGGCGAGCGCTTGAATGAGTCCTCGTTTGGTAAAGCTTCAGTTTATATGCCCTATATTCCTGTTGAAATCATTGATAAAGTTGAATTTATCCGAGGACCTGGATCTGCATTATATGGCAGTAATGCATTTTTGGGTGTGATGAATATTGTTACTAAAACGCATCACAATGAAATGTCTATCGCTATAGGTAATGCGGGGCAAGTAGGTGCTACTTCGTCGCTTAATCATCAATTTAATGCCAATACTCATGTTTATGCAAATATGGCTTACTACCATA
The DNA here is from genome assembly GCF_001653135.1 of Pseudoalteromonas neustonica. GTDB lineage: Bacteria > Pseudomonadota > Gammaproteobacteria > Enterobacterales > Alteromonadaceae > Pseudoalteromonas > Pseudoalteromonas neustonica. The sequence continues at coordinate 190,112 of NZ_BDDS01000004.1, read as the reverse complement.
AAGAAGGCGAGCGTTATGAGCAAGGTGTTAAAGACCCTCTTGAGTCTGCCTATCTTGAGGTAGGTATAAACATCGATAAATTGTCACTAAGTGGGCGTTATAATTTTACTGAATTAAATAAGTTTCTTAATTTAGGTGGCTATTCTAACGATAATCAACACCGTAGCGAAAATCACTTTCTATCTTTAGGGTATGACTGGCTAGATTCTGATTCGAGCTCTGTATCTTCAAAGGTGTCGTATACTCATCACGAAATTCAAAGTGCAGGGTTAATAGCATCAGCCAACGCGTTACTTAATGCTAATCATGATTTTTTTATTGGCCCTGATTGGCACACAACTGATTTGAAAATAAATATAGACGCAAGCCATACATTTTATAACGGCTGGTCATTGAATTCAGGTGTTGAATATAGCCATGCAGAGCAGCTTAAAGCTGATGTGCGTACAAATTATTTTGATTCAAGCCGTGGTGAAATTATTGTCGAAGATCCGTTCTATCAAGGTGGAATAATAACAGTCAATGACTTTGCTCCTTTTACTGATCTCAAATCCAGCTTTGAGACAAAAAGCGTTTATGGGCAGCTTAAAATTCCTTATTCAGAACAACTAACCTTGTTTGTAGGTACTAGGTATGATGATGTTAAAGATTTAGACAGTAAATTATCACCGCGTATATCAGTTATTTATCAACCGGCATTAGCGCATACTTTAAAGTTGCAATACGGCGAGTCATTTCGTACTCCTGTGACTAATGAGTTATATTCGAATGATGACGTTACTATGGGTAATCCAAACTTACAGTCTGAGTATGTTAAAACGACAGAGTTAGTATGGCGTTATAAACATCGGGATTGGCATTTAAACTCAGTACTGTTTTATAACCAGTTACATGATTTTATTAATATAGTGCCGCATACAATTCACGACAACATGTTTACTTTTGAAAACCAATTAGATGACATTAACCGAGGCATAGAACTTGATAGCCGTGTGCAGATAAACAGTGATTTTTCTGTTGAAGCTACTTATACCCATTATTTTGATGTACCAATGAGACCAACATTTAAACGCTTTGCAAGTGTGATTGCGAATTACCAATATGATCAATGGATGTTAAGTTTAAATAGTGTTTGGCGTGACCAAGTTCAGGCACACACTACAGATCATATCTTTGATCAATCAGCGTATTTTCTCATTGGTGGGGCTGTAAGTTGGCAGCTTAGTGCAAAAACTCAAATCAGCTTAAAAGTGCATAATCTCTTAGATAAACACTACTATGTATATGATCCGCGAGTGAGTAATGGTGCAGTTGCTGGTGTCGGCAGTGAATACTCGTTACACTATCAAGTCAAATTTTAAGTTTTTGAGGCGCTAAGCTGCGCATTATGGTTGCTCATGTTGTACTTTTCCAGAAAGATTACGCTTGCTATTGTTGTGCTCATTATAGTGTTATTACTAAGTTTTTTATTTGGGCGTCAATATGATTTAGGCAATGCAAAGCGCCAAGCCGAAGTGCAAGTTGGGCAACTCAGTCACTACCTTGATACTGAGCTGTCTCGGTTTGCAACAATTCCTTATCTAGCCACAGACAATCAATTATTAACCACGTTTATTAGTAATGAAAATCAATCCGCACAACAGGTTAATAACTATTTAGCAGATATACAACAAGCCAGTGGCGCATCTGATGTGTATGTACTCAATCGTGAAGGAGATGTGATCGCATCAAGTAATTGGCAACTTGATTACACGTATATAGGTAATAATTTTGCGTTCAGGCCTTACTTTTATCGAGCGTTAGCGGGTGATAAAATTGCCTATTTTGCTTTGGGCTTACGTTCAAATGAGCGGGGTATATATTTTTCAGAGCCTATTTACCTTAATCAGCAAGTTATTGGTGTTGTAACACTTAAGGTAAACGTCTCTAAATTTGAGACTGATCGTCAATTACTCAATACATCGCATGCGAGTCATTTTTATTTAACACTGGATGATAAAATTATCGCTATGTCGGATAAACAATCATGGCGACTTAATACCTTTGATTCTTTATCTAATATACAGCTGCAACAGTTACAGACAAGTAGACGTTATTTGGCTCACACTCCCACAGCCATTGATTTAGCGCAAACCACAAGCCAAGGCATCACATTATTGTCTATTGGGCAGCGCCAAACACGTCGTCAGTTTGTACCAGCAAGTGCCTCAATCGATCGGATCAAAGCAGATATGACGGTGTTAGTGGATGTTTCATCGGTCAATCTTGATCAACTCCCGCGGTTATTTTGGCTGGCGGTTATTTACATCAGTACCTTGCTTATTTTTTATAGTCTAATGGCGAGGTTTGCCGGTTATAAAAAGTTACTTTATTCGCGGCACAGTCTTGAGCAAGAAGTGATAGAGCGTACACATGCTTTAGAAAATGCTCAAACAGCGTTACTGCAAGCGGCTAAGCTTGCCACTATTGGCCAGCTTAGCGCGGGTATTAACCATGAAATTAATCAACCATTGAGTGCTATGAGCACATACCTTGTTAGTGCTAAACGTTTAATTACCAAGGGGGATATAGAGCAAGCGGCAAAGAATATTGTCATCGTACAATCTTTGATAGATCGCGTGCATAAAATAGTAGGCCAATTAAAGCATTTTAGTAAGCCAGCCCAAACCCAGTTACGAGCACAAAGCTTAAATCAATTACTCCGAAATGCGATGGTTATTGCTTCCGCACAGTTAAAACACGATGATGTAACGGTTCAAGAAATCGTTATAACTGATGACATTAAAGTATGGGTTGATGAAATTAAATTTGAGCAAGTATTAGTTAATGTTATCACTAATGCAAGCCAAGCAATGCTACAAAGTCTAAAGCGTGAGTTAAGCTTTGAGGTTGAACAATTTGACGATCGCGTTAAGTTATCAATTTTAGATACGGGTCCGGGCATAGAGTTACATGCGTTAGGCACTATTTTTGAACCGTTTTATAGCACTAAATCGACAAACGGCTTGGGTTTAGGTTTATCTATTTCTAAGCAGATCATTAATTCATTTAATGGCTGTTTAAGTGCGCACAATCGTCCTACCGGCGGTGCCCAATTTATAATTACATTAACAAGTACCCAAGGAGAGCAATGAATACTTTAGCTATTGACTGCAAGCAAATCATTGTAATAGATGATGAAGCGATGATCCGTGACTCATTAAATCAACTGCTAACACTCGAAGGGTATCAGGTACAATGTTTTAGTGAACCTGTGAGTGCATTATCAAAATTAAGCCGTCGTTTTAATGGCATTGTGCTCAGTGATATTAATATGCCAAAAATGGATGGCTTGGCTTTTTTAGAGCAAGTTAAGGCATTCGATAGCGAACTGCCCGTTATATTCCTAACAGGATTTGCTGATGTGTCTGTAGCTGTTAAAGCAATGCAGTTGGGGGCTTACGATTTATTTGAAAAACCACTGACAGAGCAATTGTTAGACTGTATCGCAAGAGCAAGTGATAAACGTGCGCTGGTAATGGAAAACCGTGCATTAAAATTAGCAGTAGAAAAAACATCTGCTCCGGGTGTACGTATTTTGGGTGAAACCGTGCAGATGCAGCAAATGATGCATTTACTCAATACCGTTATTGATACGCCAGCGGATGTGATGATTGAAGGCGAAACGGGTACGGGGAAAGAGTTAGTAGCGCGATATTTACACGATCAAAGCAACCGTTCTCGCTGTAATTTTGTTGCTATAAATTGCGGTGCAGTACCAGAGCAACTTATTGAAAGCGAATTATTTGGCGCGGCCAGTGGTGCTTACACTGGCGCAACGCAAAGCCGCCAAGGAAAATTCGAGTTTGCACAAGGTGGTACTGTTTTTTTAGATGAAATTGAAAGTACGCCAACGTCACTGCAAATAAAATTACTACGCGTGCTCGAAGAGCGAAAAGTAACACCTGTTGGCAGTAATAGCGCTATTGATTTAGATGTACGTATTGTGGCAGCGACGAAGGTTGATTTATTGTCACTGGTAGATAAAGGGGAGTTTCGCGCTGATTTATACTACCGCCTTAATTTAGTTAAAGTGAGCATCCCAGCACTGCGTGATAGAAAAGCCGATATTCCCTTGTTATTTAAACATTTTAGCTCTATTGCCGCTACGCGCTTTCATAAGCCACCTGCGCCGCTAAGTAGCGATATGCAGCAAAAGCTAATGAATTACCTATGGCCTGGAAATGTACGAGAGCTGAGAAACCAAGCTGAACGTGCTGTGCTACTTGGGGTAGAGCTTGCCTTTGCAAATACAAATAATAATAACCCAGAGCAATTATCTCAAGATTTGAGTTTAGCTGAGAAAGTGAGTTTTTATGAGCAATCATTAATAGAAGAAGCCCTTGAACGTCATCAAGGAAGCATAAAAGAGACCATGCAGACTTTGCAAATTGCGCGTAAAACCTTATACGATAAAATGAACAAATATGCACTTAATCGAGATATGTTTACTGATTAATGTGTGGAAACAGTGACAAATATGTTTTTGGAGTGTGCGGTTTTCCACACTAATAATTGATTTTAAAATTCGCTTTTTACTTTAAGTTTTTGATTATGTTTATTTATTTAAAATTTAGACTGATTGGCAGTAAACTTGCCTTTATTGTTAGGAACAACAAATGATCCTAACAATAAGGGCACATAATGATAATAATAGATAAAAAATCAATCCCTGTATTTGCAGCCACAGGGCTTGTTTTAGCTTGCTGTGGACAACCTGTAAATGCTGCGCAGTACTCTATTTATGGCAAAGCTGAAGTGCAAATTGCTAACACAGACAAAGGTACAATGCGTTATGCAAAGGAAGGGACACATATTGATGCCCCGTTTTCGCGTATTGGTGTCAAAGGTGAACATGGCTTAACAGATTCTCTTAAAGTTATATTTAAGTATGAAGTACAAGTTAAAGGTTTTGAGCATGACGATACAAGTGATCCATTTACAGCTCGTAATACTTACTTAGGCCTTGCAGGGGACTTTGGTGAGATAGTCATTGGACGTAATGACACTCGGTTTAAGTACTCTGAAGGTAAAGTTGATAACTTTAATGAAACACAAGCTGATATTGCACAGTTATTACCAGGCCAAGATCGATTAGGCGATACAATCACTTACAGCTCAAAATCATTTGCAGGTGCGCAATTATCACTGACTTATGCACCACAAGATGACAGTTCAAACAACGAAGCTGGCTTTGCAGCGACATTGATTTACGGTGATCGAGGTTTAAGAAATAAAAACTATTATGTAGCAATCAGTCATGTTGACTCATTAAATAACATAAATGCGAGCCGGCTAGTGGCTGCGTGGAAACAAAGCGATTTGCAACTTGGTGCTATTTATCAGCGAAGTGAATCTGTTGATGGTACTAAATCGGGCAATGGTTACGTTTTAAGTGCGAGTTATAAATTAGATAAATGGCAACCCAAAGTGCAATTTGCCAGTGATGACTCAACCATTCGTCATAGTACAAAGGGCACACAGTGGACCGCTGGGGTTGACTATTTATTTGATAAACAGACCACGGCTTATTTATTGTATACCGATCTGGATTTACAGCAGCAAACAGACAATAGCTTAGCCCTTGGCTTAAAGTATAAATTTTAAAGGGGTCATTTATGAGTACACAAATTATTGAGAGTAAATCTGAAAAAAGCCCGATGCTACAAATGGTGATGCTTTTATTAGGCCCTGCGGTTATGTTATTTACCTGTTTAATGGATCCGCCATCAGGCATGAGCACAGCGGCTTTTCGTACAGCAGGATTAGCATTTTGGATGGCATCGTGGTGGGTGAGTGAGGTTGTGCCAATTCCTGCTACAGCGTTATTGCCGCTGGTTTTTTCACCGCTTGCGGACATTGCCGCAATAAAAACTGTGGCAGCACCTTATGCGCACCCATTGATATTTTTATTCTTAGGGGGATTTTTAATCTCAATTGCGATGGAACGTTGGGGTCTCCATAAGCGCATTGCTCTGCGTACAATGTTGTATGCTGGCTCAAAACCCAGTTTACAGATCTTGGCTATGATGTTAGTAACTGCTTTTTTATCAATGTGGATGTCTAATACCGCAACAGCAGTGATGATGTTACCAATTGCACTTTCCATTACACACTTAGTTCAAAAATCGAACCCAAATAATAATGGCTTTGGCAAAGCACTGCTTTTAGCAATTGCTTACGGCGCAAGTATCGGCGGGATTGCAACACTAATTGGTACACCACCGAACGCATTAATGGCCGCTTATTTATCTGATAGTTACCAAATTGAAATTGGCTTTGCACAATGGATGATAGTGGGCGTGCCTTTATCGTTAACTATGCTGATCATTTGTTGGGTATGGTTAACTAAATTTGCATATAAAGTAGATAAAACAGATGAGAAAAAGATAAAAGTTGATACTAAGTCACTCTTTAGTGCGCAGTTGAAAGATTTAGGTCTTATGCAACGAGCTGAAAAAGGCGTGTTATGTGTATTTGCTTTTGCGGCGATATGCTGGATATTTAGACCGTTAATTGCGGATTTTTCTGGCTTAAAAATATCTGACACAGGCATCGCAATTGCAGCTGCTTTATTGTTGTTTGTATTACCTGCAAATAAAGGCAGTAACGAGCGCATTTTAGATTGGCCAAGTGCCGCAGGCGTTCCATGGGGAGTGTTATTATTGTTCGGGGGGGGATTAACCCTTGCGGCGCAAATAAAGTCATCAGGTTTAGCTGAATACATAGCACACATGATTGAAGGCGCAAGTGCAATCCCACTTGTATTGAGCGTCTTAGCAATTGCGACATTAATTACCTTTTTAACTGAGATCACTAGTAATACAGCAACAGCCGCTGGATTCTTACCTTTACTTGGTCCTGTTGCTGAATCAGTTACAGGCACACCTTTAGTATGGGTGATCCCTGCAGCAATTGCGTGCAGTTGCGCATTTATGATGCCGGTTGCAACACCGCCAAACGCGATAGTGTTTGGCTCAGGGCAAATACAAATAGGGGATATGATTAAAGCCGGTTTTGTACTAAACCTTATTGCTATTATCTTGATCACTTTAGTGACGATGACTATTGCGGCCTCCGTCTTTAACTTTTAATAACTAAACGAGTTACCCAACTCAAGAGTGCTGTTAAAATTTTAATAGCACTCTTTTTACGTGGTAAAACATTAAGCCATATAATTCTAGTGCGAAACACGTATCTTGAGGTTGCTTGGGTATAGGTATATATTGGTTATACTTTTATCACATACTCAGAGTACGCTTTTGTCTGCTAATACCCAAATTCCTTGTATTGATGTTGTACTATCAGCCCAACTTAATGATATGCAGCAACGTTTTAACGCTACCCCTTATTTACCAATTGCCAAAAGAATCGTGTTACTTAAGCAGTTAAAACGAGTGTTAATTACCTGCGAAAATGAATTGATAGCGGCTACGTCAAAAGATTTCGGTTATCGAACTGAGTTTGATACCGTGTTGGGGGATATTTTACCTACTGTTAAAACCATCTCGCACACTATCTCGCATTTACCAAAGTGGGCGAAAGACTCCCCTCGTAAAGCTGGGCTGAGCTTAGCACCTTCAAAAATTGCAGTAAGCTATCAGGCCAAAGGAGTTGTAGGAATAATATCGCCATGGAATTACCCGATTCAACTTGCAATCGTGCCGGTGATCACTGCGATTGCTGCGGGTAATCGTGTGCTGTTAAAAGTGAGTGAATTTACCCCGCACACAAACCAAGTACTCAAACAAATTTTTACTGATGAACTTGCAGAGCATTGTGCTGTTATAGAGGGGGATGCAACTCTTAGCCAGCAATTTTCGGGGCTACCATTCGCACATTTATTTTTTACTGGATCAACAGCCGTTGGTCGTCATGTTATGACTGCGGCGAGTAAAAACCTCACGCCCGTAACGTTAGAGTTGGGTGGAAAATCGCCTGTTATCATTACCGAAAATGTTGATATTTTAAAAGCTGCGAAAGCTATTTTATTTGGTAAAATGGCCAATGCTGGGCAGATCTGTGTTGCTCCAGACTACATTTTAGTTCCTGAAAAACTTGAGGAGCAGCTGGTAAAAACTTTATGTTCTTTATATAAAAAACATTTTCCGCTGGGTGTTGAGGGCAAAAATTTAACGTCAATTATCAGTGAACAGCATTTTTCTCGATTAACTAACCTGCTCGATGATGCACAACAACGCGGTGCGCAAGTTGTTATGCCGCTTGATGATAATCAATCGGATGAGCAAAAACACCGCCTTGGTCTGCATATAGTGACACACGTTAATGATGATATGTTATTGATGCAAGAAGAGCTTTTTGGTCCAGTATTACCAATTATGAGTTATCAAAGTTTACCTCAAGCACTCGATTATGTTAATCAGCATCCACATCCACTGGCATTGTATGTTATGGGGCAAGATCAGCAGGTAAATCAGCTCGTTCAGGATTCAACACACAGTGGCACTTTTGCTGTTAATGATACACTAATGCAAGTTACTGCGGACGATGCACCTTTTGGTGGTTTGGGGCCTTCAGGAATGGGTAACTATCATGGTGTTGAAGGGTTTTTAACATTTAGCCATGCGCGAAACACATTAAAAACGGGTAGTTTCAACCCAAAGTTAAGTCTATTATTGTCTCAAAATAAGGCATTAATTAAAGTGCTAAAATGGTTGTATTTACGCCCATAAAGAGCGTAAATATAACCATGACTAAGTTATTAGGCGTTTAATATATCTTTTATTAAAACTTGCTAATCTAGGGCGTGTTGACCTTTGTGGATTGAAATTTGTTCAACCTAGGGGCAATTTAATCGCGGCGCGAGGTTTGTAACCTAGCGGGCTCGATAACTGCTCCTGCGTTATTCTACTAGCTCACATCCATGTGAGAATAAGTAAAAACCGAGCAACAAAGAGTCAATCGCCCCTAGAAAGAACCCTTTGGGCAGCGCATGTTTGGCATTTATACTGCGTTATCGCCTATTTATGGGGAACAACCACACTACATAGGCGCTGCCTTGCCTAAATACCAAACATACTGCTGCAAAATCAATCACGAAAGGTCAACACGCCCTAGGGGCTATACCGTTTTCTACTCTTGCAACTTACTTACCCGATGCAGTAATAAAGTGCTAAAACCACCTAGCTAAAACTTAAAACATACGTCCTTCGCCAGCATAGAGTCCAGCCAGAATTCGCTCGTAAAGTACATCGGCTTTCTCTTTTGCCTCGGTAACTTCAGCGGGGAGCATTTTACGCTCATCAAGTTTTCGGCTATGGCTTGCATTTAAATTACCATTATACTCAGCAATGGTATTCCAAATATACGATTTTTCAATGTTCTTTTGTACGCCTAGGCCTTCAAAATACATTAGCGCCATATTAAATTGCGCAAGTGTGTAGTTGTTTCCAGCTGCTTTCTCATACCATCGCATGGCTTGTTTATAATCTTGGCTTACGCCTTCGCCATTAGCATACATTACACCAAGGTTAAATTGAGCTGCAGGCATATTTTTTGCTGCTGCTTGTTTAAAAAGAGTCACAGACATTTGCTTATCAAGTTTTACACCTTTACCTTCTTGGTAAAGAACCGCAAGAGCAAACATTGAATCTACATGTTGCTTTTTGACTCCTTCTTGATAAAGCGCAGCCGCTTTATGGTAGTTACGAACGACGCCGTGACCGTTTTCGTAGAGCTTACCTAATTCGTATATACCAGGTGCAAAGCCTTTATCAGCAAGATAGTTAAACTCTTTTAGCGCTTCTTCAAATTGCCCTTCGTTGGCCGCGCGTATCCCATCTTCAAGTCCTGCATGGGCAACACCATTAATGCCAAGTGCAGCGACCATTAACAATACATTAAACTTAGGTTGCCACATGGCAATATCTCCATTGAGTTTATAACTCTTTAATTTTAGTCCTAACAATAGCAATTGCCTAGCTTGGTTCTAAAAATGATAACGAATAGATATAAGATACAGATATTACAGAAAATTTAAAGAAATAAAAAAAGCCCCTTAGGGGCTTTTTGGGTTCATATCAACCGTCACCGATATGAGCAATGTAGCAAGTAAGTGTGATCTTAAAGTTGTATTACTTGGGTCGAGTAAGCAATACTGCTGAAGCGTCACTATCTTCATCAACAAAGTTGTACTAAAGGGGTCCAGCATCCTTACTGGATATTCTTCCCTAGGGCACTGAGGTCGGTACATTCCATTCACACTAAGCGAAGTATTAATGTGTGGGTTACTCTGTGTTGATGCGAACGATTATTACTTAGTTTAACGTATCAGTCAACAGTTAAATGATAACTATTTACATTTAATTTGTTTTATTTTGAATTGCTCCATTTACACCGGCGAATAAGTTGATTACCGTAGGGTTATTCGTACTCTAATAAAAACTAAAATGTTTATAAAAAATATACGTTTAAACTATAAGCTTGGATTGATTGGGTTAATGCTGCTTAGTTTAGCTGGGTGTTCAGCATCTTTTACCTATAACAATATTGGTTGGTTATCCACATTTTGGATTGATGATTATGTTGATTTAGACAAGCAGCAAAGTAAAACGGTTAAATCGTTAATCAAAGAAATGCGAGATTGGCACCGAAAAACACAGCTACCGTTATACAAAAAAGATCTTATTACATTACAAGAGATACTGTCAGGAACACCATCGAAGAAAATACTTGTTGCACACTTTCAAAATACTAAACAACACTGGCAAATTTTAGTAGAGCATATAAGCATGCCTTTAATTGAAGTTGCCAAAACACTTGATAGTAAACAACGTGCACAGTTTATAGCTGCAATTAGCGACAAAATGAATGAAGAGCAGCAAGAATTTGCAGAGCAAACAGCAAAGGAGCGTTCTGAAGAGCGTTTAAAAGATCAATTAGCAACTTATGCTGATTGGCTGGGAAAATTATCGGCAGAACAAACGCAGCTAATTACAGTGGCTAATAGTGAATTTCAATCAACATTTATATTATGGCAACGCTATAAACAAACGCGGTTAGATGCTTTGAGCACTGCATTTAACTCCGATAAACTCGATAATGATGATTTTACGCGAGAGCTTGGCCGTATTATTAAAAATAGGCACGCATTTATGAGTGAAGAGTTAATTATGCACGATCAACAAAACTTAGCGCGTTATGCGGCATTATTAGTTGATTTAAGGCAAACCTTGTCGGATAAACAGATTAAGCATGCACGTAAGGAGTTTACACAAATGGTTGATGAAATAGACGATTTGATAAATGATTGATATTTTAAGGGATCCAGCCAGATGAAAATACGTAGAATTTCATGGCAGCAAACAATCCCTCTTCGCCACCGTGTTTTATGGCCAAATAAACCTTTAGAGTATTGTCATATACCAGAGGATGACGATGGTTTACATTTTGGGGTATTCGTTGATGATTTATTAGTGTGTGTAGCATCCGTATATTTAACATTAAATAAAGCACGTTTACGCAAGTTTGCCACTGATCCGCAATATCAAAATCAGGGGATAGGATCACAATTGCTTACATTTATCATTACGTTTTTAAAAGGTGGCACTGTTGATTACTTTTGGTGTGATGCCAGAGAGTCTGCTTTAGAGTTTTATAAACGGTTTGATATGCATGTGTGCAGTGAGCGCTTTTTCAAAGGGGAGGTAGCCTACTATAAAATGGAAGTTGCACTTTAGTAACTTTTAGTTCGTCTGAGCGTTATTAGTAGAGGTTAAATGCAGTGATTGGCCTTCTACACTTGAGATATAACCATTTATGTTTAAAATAATAGCCAGTCTCTTCTTAAATTAAGTTTATAAATGGATATTGCGGCCCTTAATAGCACGCTTGCTTTACGTAGTAGAGTTCTTAAGTGGATGTGCCTGTGTCTAGGTGTTCTGTCAGGGATATTTGCGGTATTTAATCTATTAATAAATGACTTTTTAATATTAGGCGCTTTGGAAGTTGTTTTTTCTGTGTATTGTTTTGGTATTTATTTTTATATAACTAAACATGTATTTAAACTTTGGCAGCCTGTCAGTATTTGCACTTTTGTGTCGTTATTAGTTGTGCTGGGTAGTTACTTATCAAGTGTATATAACGCACTTTTTGTTTGGACCCTCGTTTTACCCGTTCTGTATTACTTATTATTGGGAAAGTTGTGGGGCTTTGGTTTGTCAATGTCACTGGCTCTGTTGCAAGCCATCGCATTAATAACAAAAGAAAGTGTGGCTCCATATTCCCCATCGAATCTAGGTTTAAATCTCGCATTTAGCTATGTTACTATTTGGGTTATTGCGCATGTATTTGAAACAAGCCGAGCTAGTTTTTCTAAGCGTTTGGAAGATTTAGCAATGTTAGATCCACTTACAGGCGCTGGGAACCGCTTAGCAATGAATCAATATTTTGAGATTGAACTTAGTGATAAAGAAAATCTTTATACGATGGTAATGGATTTAGATTTTTTTAAGAAAGTAAACGACGAGTTTGGCCATGCAATTGGTGACAGTGTGCTGATTGAAGTAACTAAAATTATCAAATCTCAGTTAACTAAAGAAGGTGCTGTTTTTCGTATTGGTGGTGAAGAGTTTGCCATCTTTGTTGCTCACTCATCGGCGTCTGAGGCGGCAAACATTGCAGAAAATATTAGACATACTATAGAGAATAATAAGCTTATTATTGCAGAGCAATCAGTGTCAATTACAGCAAGTATTGGCGTTATCGCTTACAGTGGCAATGAAACCTTAAAGCAAACAATAAAAGCAGCAGATGATAGGCTCTATCAAGCTAAAAATAACGGACGTAACCAAGTTGTTTTTAATGACCCACCACAGGGAAAGCAACTAAATCAAGCCTCATAATGACGCGACTATTTAATTTCCTTGATACATTAACTCAAACTCTGGAATATTTTGTTCCCACAGAGGCAAGTCTTTTCCTAAATGCTCACGTATTGCATCAAAAAATAGCCGAGTACGAACTGGTAAATCGCGATGTGGATAAACGGCATACATTGCACTGTATTCAGCAAGTTTTAAATGTGTAAGCATAGGCACTAATCGTCCTTCCTTAATTTCATTGCCGATAATAAACGCGGGTGCAAGAACATAAGTTGTTCCAGAAAGGGTTTTATCTAAAAGTACTTCTGCATCATTCGCTCTAAATACGCTTTTAATTTTTTGCTCTTGTGGCAAACCAAACTCATCAACATACTTCACGCCCTCAACGCGCAATGAAGTGCTTGAATAGCTGGCTGCGGGTAAATCAATTAAATCTTCAATTTTTTCAGGCAATCCATACGTTCTAATAAACTCTGGTGATGCCAAAAGTAGTAATCGATTACGGGCAATTTTACGAGCAATTAAGGATGAATCTTTGGGCTCTCCCACCCTAAATGCTAAATCAAACCCTTCAGAGACAATATCGACAAGCCTATCATCTAAGCGTAACTCAACCTCAACCTGCGGAAAGCGTTTTTGAAAATCATTGATCACGGGTTGTAAATAACGCCGTCCAATAATGGTTGAGGATGTGATTTTTAACACGCCGCGCGGTTCTTGGTGATAGTTCTCAGCAAGGCGTACGGTTTCACCTAATAGTTCGCGTAGCTCACTGGCTTTTTTGACCATTTCAGCGCCAGCTGCAGTAAGTGAAAATGAACGAGTGGTTCGATTTAATAAACGAACACCTAAGTCATCCTCAAGACGGCTAATTTGTTTTGAGATCACAGAACGATCAATATTACGGGTTTCAGCTGCTTTAGCAAAAGAGCCACGCTCAACCACTTCTAACAACATTAATAAACGACTCGTAGTATCCATATTTTGCTCATTCAAATTTAATTGGTGCCATATTGGCATTAATGAGTTTTGAAATCTATAGTTTTTGTCCGCAGGTTTGTTCCGTACCATGGATAAATATACTAAAAGGAGCGTCGTCATGAACAAACACTTAATAGCTACTGCAATTTTAGGGGCATCACTTGCTCTGAGCGGATGTGCGGAAGAACCAAGCCAACAAACCAGTCAACAACAGCACTTACAGCCAATTGATGTTGCACAAGTAATTATCAAACCAGTACAAAATTGGCACACTTTCACGACACGACTTGAAGCACCTGAAGAGGTTGCTCTTATGCCACGAGTTGCAGGGGTTATTGATCACATTGCGTTTAAAGAAGGCGATAACGTTAAACAAGGCGATTTACTGTTTAAATTAGATGCTCGTCCATATGCGGCAGTTGTTACCAGCCTTGAAGCACAAGTACAAAGTGCAAAAGCGGCTTTATCTCAAGCGCAAAGCGAAGCGAGAAGAGCGGTAAGGTTAACGCAGCGAAAAGCTATTTCTACCGAGCAAGCTGAATCTCGTACTTCGATGTTACATCAACGAGAAGCTCAGTTAGCAGCATTAAAGGCGCAGCTAGTTTCAGCCAAACTGGATTTAGAATTTACAGATATACGCTCACCGATTGATGGCGTTATCTCCTTAGCAAATATTACCAAAGGTAATAACGTACTGGCTGGGCAAACGGTTTTAACGTCAATCGTGTCAAATCAAACGATGTACGCGTACTTTGATGTAGACGAGCGTACATGGAATAGCGCTTTTAATGATGTAACAGCCAATGATAAACAACAAGTTGTAATGCAAAAGGTCGGTCAACGTGCATTTGCTCACATTGGGTATATTGATTTTATTGATAATCAAATAAACGCAGCAACGGGTACATTACGTGTACGTGCACGCTTTGATGAAAACGAAGCGCTACGCGCGGGGTCATTTGCGCGTATTAAATTAGCCGCCAGCGATGTCACAGAGCAGGTAATCGTGCCAGATAGAGCGATAGGTACCGATTTGAAAAATCGTTTTGTATTGACTGTTGGTGACAATAATATTCTTGAATATAAGCTTGTTACGGTTGGTGAGCGCTACGGTCGTTTTCGCACTATCACATCAGGCTTAAAAACAGGCGATGTGATAGCTGTTAATGGGCCTGCACGTGTGGGACCAGGTATGCCCATTGCGCCAAATCAGATAACGTTAGATACCAAAGGTGTGGCGTTTACGCTCTCGCCAACAGCGCAGCATATTTTAATGGCTAAGAAGTAGGGTAATTTATGAAATTTTCACACTTTTTTATCCAACGGCCAATCTTTGCGGCCATGCTGTCATTAATTATTTTAATTGCTGGTGGTATTTCGTTATTTCAATTACCAGTGAGTGAATACCCTGAAGTTGTGCCTCCAACGGTTGTTGTTACAGCTAACTACCCGGGTGCAAATCCAACGGTAATCGCACAAACTGTTGCCACGCCATTAGAGCAAGAAATTAATGGCGCTGAAAACATGCTGTATATGTTTTCACAAGCGACCAGTGATGGCCGCATGACGTTAACTGTTACGTTTGCGCTCGGTACTGATTTAGATCGTGCTCAAGTGCAAGTGCAAAACCGCGTTAACAGTGCATTGCCACGTTTACCGCAAGAAGTGCAACGCTTAGGCGTTGTGGCTGAAAAGTCATCCCCGGATCTAACCATGGTGGTACATTTGTATTCACCTGAAAAAACCCACGACACCGCTTACCTATCTAATTATGCGGATTTGTATATAAAAGACCAAATTGCACGTTTAAGTGGAGTGGGAGATGTACAGCTTTTTGGTGCTGGGCAATACTCTATGCGTGTATGGTTAAACCCTGATGCACTTGCAGCACGCGAATTAACGGCAATGGATGTGGTAAGCGCACTTCGCGCACAAAATCAACAAGTTGCTGCGGGTAGTTTAGGTGCACAGCCAACCTCAAACGACAGCCAATTTCAGGTGCTACTTAATGTTAAAGGACGTTTAAACAGCATTGAAGAGTTTGAACAGGTGATTATCAAAGTCGGTGAACAAGGCCAACTTACACGCTTAAATGATGTTGCCCGTATTGATTTAGGCCAAAATACGTACTCGTTGCGTGCGGAGCTCAATAATCAACCCGCTTTAGCAATGCCGATATTTCAGCGCCCGGGTTCGAACGCGATAGAGCTTTCAGATCAGGTGCGTGAAACGATGGCACGTTTATCAAACGATTTTCCAAGTGGGGTTGAGTACGACATCGTTTATGATCCTACTGTATTTGTACGTGGATCAATTGATGCTGTAATTACCACGTTACTAGAGGCAATTGCACTTGTTGTTATTGTGGTGGTGTTATTTTTACAAACATGGCGCGCTTCGATAATACCTCTAATTGCTGTGCCAGTATCTTTAATTGGTACGTTTGCTGTGATGCAATGGTTAGGTGTTTCGATAAATACCTTATCGTTATTTGGTTTAGTATTAGCAATCGGTATTGTTGTTGATGATGCCATCGTTGTGGTCGAAAACGTTGAGCGAAATATTGAGCAAGGTCTATCCCCTTTAGAGGCTACCCGTGTAGCAATGAGTGAAGTGACAGGGCCAATTATCGCGATTGCGTTAGTGCTGTGTGCAGTGTTTATTCCAACGGCATTTATTTCTGGGCTTTCAGGTCAATTTTATAAACAGTTTGCGCTAACAATTACGATTTCTACGGTTATATCTGCATTTAACTCACTAACACTGTCGCCAGCATTAGCAGCGTTATTGTTAAAAAGTCACGACGCAAAGCCAGATGCATTGACACGTTTACTTAATCGTTTATTTGGCCGCTGGTTGTTTGCCCCGTTCAATCGAGTGTTCGATCGCGGTGCTAAAGGGTATCAAAAGCTTGTTAAAAAAATGATGCGAATGAGTATGGTGGTAATGGTTGTTTATGTTGCTTTACTCGGCGGTACGTTCAAACTTTTTGATGCTGTCCCGGGTGGCTTTATTCCTGCACAGGATAAACAGTACCTAGTAGCAATTGCTCAATTACCTGACGCAGCAAGCTTAGATCGTACGCAAGATGTAGTAAGACAAATGCAAGAAATAGCGCTGCAAGTGCCCGGTGTTGCTGACACAGTTGCGTTTCCAGGCTTGTCAGTTAATGGCTTTACCAATAGTCCTAACAGCGCCATTGTCTTTACTCCATTAGATGCGTTTAGTGAGCGTACTGATCCAAGTCAGTCTGCGATGGCTATTGCCGCGCAACTTAATCAGCGCTTTAGTGCTATTGATGAGGCCTTTGTTGCTGTTTTCCCGCCGCCGCCAATTCAAGGTTTAGGCACTACAGGTGGTTTTAAACTGCAAATTGAAGATCGTGGTAATAAAGGGTTCGAAACCTTATTTAATAGCTTGCAAACAGTAATTGGAAAGGCACAACAAGATCCTGCTTTAATGGGGTTGTACTCAAGTTTTAGGATTCAGGTTCCGCAAATGGATATTGATATCGACCGTGAACAAGCGCTGATCCAAGGCATCCCATTAGATGAAGTATTTAATGCACTACAAGTATATCTTGGCTCTATGTATGTTAATGACTTTAATATGTTTGGCCGTACTTACCAAGTTAATGCCCAAGCTGATATAGATTATCGCCTTGATCCAGAACAGGTATTAAACCTTAAAGTACGAAATAACCGAGGTAACATGGTACCGCTTGGTTCAGTATTAACGGTAACGCCAACCACAGGTCCTGATCGCGTTATGCATTATAATGGTTACCCAAGTGCAGAGCTTAACGGCAGTCCAGCACCGGGTTATAGCTCAGATCAAGCACAACAGGCTATTGAACTCATTCTGGCTGATAATTTACCCAGTGGCATAGAGTATGAGTGGACAGAAGTGACTTTTCAGCAGATTTTGGCGGGTAATACCATGGTGTATGTCTTCCCATTGGTGGTGTTATTAGTGTTTATGGTATTAGCAGCGCAATATGAAAGCTTACGTTTACCGCTGGCGATTATCTTAATTGTGCCTATGACAATATTCTCTGCGTTAATGGGTGTATGGCTAGTGGGCTCTGATAATAATATTTTCACGCAAATTGCATTAATCGTCTTGGTCGCACTCGCGTCTAAAAATGCGATATTGATGGTGGAGTTTGCGCGCGATAAAAATAACCATGGATTAAGTCATTTTGATGCGATTTTAGAAGCGTGTCGGATGCGATTAAGACCAATCCTCATGACTTCGATTGCCTTTACTGCTGGTGTAATCCCGCTGGTATTAGCAACAGGGGCCGGTGCAGAAATGCGTCATGCGATGGGGAATGCAGTATTTTCAGGCATGATTGGTGTGACGGTATTTGGTTTGTTATTCACGCCAGTATTTTATATTTTGGTCACAAAAAGCAAAGAACACGCGACAGTGGAGCAAGTAAATGAACAGTAATAAGTTGCGTATAACCGCTGTATTGGTTGCGGGGTTGTTAGCCGGTTGTGCTAGTAAAATAGATGAACAGCAACATCAGAGTCAGCTTCAAGAGTTTGTTGCGCAAACACAAATTGCATCTCAGTTAGTAGGTCAAGATGAACTAAATTGGTGGCAACAATTAGATTCGTCACAGCTTAATAACTTGGTTGCAAATGCGCGTGCTAATAATCACGATTTACGAACCAGCCAATTAAAACTGAAAAGTGCACTTGCCCGCTTAGGGGGACAAAAAGCACAATACTTGCCCCAAGGTGGGGTAGGTATTGAAGCAACGCGTAGTAGTTTGGGCGAACTAAATACTCGCCAGTCAGCTGCCAATGCCAATTTTGATTGGCAACTGGATTTATTTGGGAAAGTGACTGCATTAGTTAATGCCAGTAATGCAGGGGCAATGAGTCAAGCAGAGCAAGTACGTGCGCTACATATTGAAGTTGTTGCGTCGGTGGTTAAAGGGTTTGTAAGTTATCAAGGAAATAAGCAAAAACAGCATATTATTGAACTACAAATTGAGGCGCTTAAACAAAGTATAGGTGTATTGCGTGCTCAGGTTGAAGAAGGGATTGCTAATGAGCTTGATTTAAACCGTACTTTAGCGCAGCTAAAGCGCCAGCAAGCATTATTACCGGATATTAAATATGCACAGTTTCGCGACTTAGCAACACTTGCAATGTTATCAGGGCAATTACCGAGTGATATTACATTGATAGATGAGCGTAGTGTACTTGAACGTGGATTTACGGTTAGTTTAGCAAAACCAGGTGATGCAATCGCGCTTCG
This sequence comes from Pseudoalteromonas neustonica, assembly GCF_001653135.1. Classification (GTDB taxonomy): domain Bacteria; phylum Pseudomonadota; class Gammaproteobacteria; order Enterobacterales; family Alteromonadaceae; genus Pseudoalteromonas; species Pseudoalteromonas neustonica. The sequence continues at coordinate 170,976 of NZ_BDDS01000004.1, read as the reverse complement.
TCCTGATATTAGCCAAGCGTTATTTGAGTTTAGCCAAGCTCACTCATTAAGCGTAGCGGCAAGTAAAGCGTTGTTACCAGATATTAGTTTAAGTGCGTTTGCAGGTGTATTGAGTTTAGATAATAATCGATTGTCAGATACACAGCAGCAATGGCAAGTTGCACCACAAATAAAGTGGTCATTATTAAGTTACCCGGCTTTATTAGCCCAGCGTGATGCACAACAATACTTGAGTGAAGCCGCTTACAGTCAATATCAACACGTTGTGTTAAATGCAATGAGTGAAAGTGAACTATCATTGCAATTATTAGTAAAGCAAAGTCAGCAGCAAGTCTATGCAAAACAACGCTTTGATTTTGCCAATAGTGCCTTTTTACAAGCGCAGGCTATGTATCAAGAAGGGCAAATACCATACTTAGAGTTGTTAGATGCGCGACAGGATGTTTTAATAGCGCAAGAAAATGCAATTGACTCAACGATTTCATCATTACTTGCCAAGGTAGATACCTATCAAGTATTTAATGGTCGTTGGAGTTATGTGTTAGTTAATTAGCCAATGTAGAGTTATTGATGCCACATACTGATTTTTTATCGCCAATTCCCGCAACTATGCGCGCGATTGCGCTACTTGAGCCCAACGAGCAGATCGATTTATCTGAGTTGGAATTGCCTGTGCCAGAAATTGTAGACAATGAACTGCTGATCAAAGTTGAGTATGTTGGCTTAAATCCCGTTGATGCATACTTTGCTAAACAGGGCTTTTGCAAATGGCAATACCCCCACACTCTTGGCTTAGATGCTGTGGGGGTGGTTGTTAAAGCTCGTAAGGGGATATTCCCTGAGATAGGCTCACGGGTAATGTGGCATGGTAATATTGGTGAGCAAGGCGTGCTGTCTGAATACGCCAAAGTTCCTAATTATGCTGTGTCACTAATACCAGATGAAGTCACATTTAGCGATGCTGCGGTGTTACCTTGTGCGGGGATGTCAGCGTTAATTGCGCTTGATAAATTGCAATTGACAGAGGGCGATTCAATCCTGATTGAAGCCGGCGCAGGTGCTGTTGGTCAATTTGCTATTCAGTTTGCCAAGCAACGTGGTGCCACTGTTTTTACAACGGCAAGTAAGCGAAATCATAAACTTGTTAAAAAACTGGGTGCTGATGCTGTGTTTGATTATACCGATAAAAAACTCAGTGAAAAAATCAAAAAAGAGTTAGGCCCACAAGGTTTTGATGCGGTACTGGATTCAATTGGTGGTGAAACAACAGTGCGTAATGTTGAATTAATGCGATTTTGTGGTCGTATAGCCTGTTTAAATCCACTGCCTAAATTTGAGCAAGAGTTGATGTTTAGGCGAGCGCCTAATATTGGTATTGTTTCATTAGGAGGGGCATGGCTGGCTAATAGCTTGTGCGCTCAACAGCGAATGAGTTTTATGGGAAATTTATTGCTCGAAAATATGGCGCAAGGCACACTCATGACCCCTGCTATTACGGCAGTTAAATTTGATGCAATAAGTATTTCCAATGCACTCAATATGCAAGTTAATGGGGGGTTTACCGGTAAGCAAATAGTGCAGGTTAACCATACTTAACTATCCTTGTTCGCGAGAAATAAAAACGAAGAAGCCCCGAATATCAACGGGGCTTTTTTAGTTAAAGGTAAATAGCTCTGATCTCGGTTATGCACTATTATCCGAATATGTGGGGAAAGGGTATAAATACAGGGATGTAATGCGCTACTGCAAGCTGCGAGTCAACAGTTTGATGTAATAAGTGCAATTACTTCACAAGACAATACCGCTTCCAAACGAGTCTTTAAAAAGCTGGACTTTAGTGATTATACTAAGGTGTTCATAAGCCCCGATGCACTCGCTATTAATGTATTTTTGAAGACCTTTTAATGGTGTGCAACTGAGCTGCTACTTGTAAATTAATGGTATGCCAGGTTTTTTCTAGGCTAGCAACAAGCCCTTCATAATCATTCTCAACTAAGGGAGTTAGCTCACTAAAATAGTGAACCGCTTGTAAAGAACGACCTTGCTCAAATGAGGTATAGTAAAGACGCCAAAGCCCAGCTATATCTGCATTACCTTGTTTATCACCATAAAAGTGGTGTAGCTCATATTCTAATTCATAATAGCTTTGTTGATCTTTATCAGTGATCACAGGCAAGCCTTTGACAACCATCCAATCATCAAGCGCGGTAAACAAAGTCTGATGACTGCTTGCTGTAAGCATTTGATCAGGTGCTTCACTCCATAAATGATAATTAGCCGCATTGATTTGGTTATTATCTATTTTCATTGCAATTCCACGATTGTTTAACGCGCCGCGTAAAGTAACAGTATTAATACGTAACTGTGTTGAGGTATCAATACTATTTCGTTGAATTGGCTTGATAGCCTGCTCGAATTGATAATATTCAATAGATGAATTAAGTGACTGACTGCATCCGGTTAATAATGTCAGACTTATTGCTATTAGCACTTTAGCGATGAAAGTATATGGCATTATTGTTTCCTCGGCGTTGGATCTGCGGGTAATGATTTGTCAAAAATAAACATGTTAGGTTGTTCGTTTAAACCACGAGTTAATGGCTGTAATTCTTCACTCAAACGCTTAAACTCAGACAGTGTTTGTTGTAACTGATGATGAAATTGTGAACCTTGCTGATAACTCGCCATGGTTTTTTCAAATTGTTTCATAGTAATATCAAATTGCTGCATGCTTTTAGTCATTTCAGCAAAATTGCGGTTAAAGTCACCGGGTAAATTTTGTGTATCTTGTTTGCTTAACAACGCACGCATTTCATTAGCCAGTGCTTGGTAATCGGCAAATGTAGACTGCATTTGCGCTAAGCTATCTTCAATTTTTAAACTGTTTACTTTATTGAGTACATCAGAGACTTGATCTGCAAGCACCGTAATACCACTGGAAACACTGGGAAACACTTGGTATTGAGCAATAGATGTGAGTTGAGCTTCAGGTGTATCGTGATAAATATCAAAATCAACATACACAGCACCCGTAAGTAAATTTCCCGGCTTTAATGACGCACGCAGACCGTTTTTAATCCAACCATCAACACTGCTTTTCCAAAACTCTTTAGCCGAAGCACTGTCGTGATACATACGGCCGTACTCTATTTTTATAAGTGCAGGAACTGCGGTGTTATCTGTTTTAAAATGAGCGGGTTTACCGTCAATAATAACATTTGCTGGCGCCTCTACTACAGTGCCAACACGCATGCCTCTGTATTCAACAGGTGCACCCGCACGTAGACCACGTATTGATTGTTCAAATTCAATTAAGTAATAATCAAAATCATAAAAACGTTCTTCAAGAGCATCTTGATAGCTGTTACTTAAAGAAAAACCATGGCCGTCTTGGGCAAAGTCACCCGGCGCTTGTTGTTCTGGTAAACCGACCGAAATTCCCCCTTTTAATAACTTACTCAATGAGCCTGTTTTGAAGTTAATTCCATCAGCTGATAAATCAATTTCAATACCCGAGTTGACCCAAAAAATAGAATTCAGAGTGATCAAATTTTGATAAGGTTCATTGATAAAAATACCATACTTCATGGCTTGATTTTTCCAATCAAAAGTCGCCGTTTCAATTTGGCCAATTTTATAGTTTTTAAAGAAAATTCCGGTGCTGACCTCCATGACTTCTGCATTAAAGCTTTGTAATGTGAAACGACCCCCTTTAACATCTTTACCTATTAGCGCAGGTTCATCTTGTAAATCAAAACGGTCGGTGATGTTTTTACTTTCTCCTGGGGCGAATTCCAAGTAAACACCGGATAATAATGTACTCATACCACTGATCCCCGTTTCATCAATACGCGGCTTGACAACCCATATAGTGGCGTCATCAGTAAGTAAGCTATCATAATGTTTATCTATTTGTGCTCGTGCAATAACACTGTTTTTGTCACTAGAGAGACGAACATGATCAATATGGCCAATTTTTACGCTGCGTACTTTTATTTCTGTTTTACCCGCAACAATACCCTCAGCTTGAGGCATCGAGATGTAGATAGTGGCACCTTTACTTGCTTGATACTGATATAGCATCCATGCGCCAACCAATAAAGCAATAATAGGAATTATCCAAATACCTGAAATAGTTGGCTCTTTTTTGATGTTAGCTATTTCACTCATGTTTTTTCTCTAATTGGTTGTGTTTATTATCATTGCTTGGAGAATCCCATAATAGTCGAGGATCAAATGCGTGCGCTGCCAACATTTGGCAAATTACCATAACTGTAAAAAATATTGTGCCTATACCGGGGGTTACCGACATTAAATTCCCAAGTTGGACTAAGGCTACTAAAATTGCCACAACAAATACATCAATCATAGACCAGCGTCCTATAAACTCAGTTAATAAGTATACCTTGGTATAGCCTTTTGTTTGGCTATTTGCCGGTTTACTAACTAATAAACATAAAAGCGTAAGGATTAATGCTTTTGCTAAAGGCACGACTACACTGGCTAAAAAAATGATTAGCGCAATAGGATAAGAGCCCGCTTGCCACAATACTATTACGCCACCAATTAAGGTAGAGGGGGATTCATCTCCCAAGCTGGTGGTGTACATTATAGGGAAAATATTGGCTGGGATATAACACGCAACGGAAGTAATAAGCCATGCAGCAGCTTTTTGTACACTATGGGGATTACGTATATGTGTTTTTGTGTTGCACCGAGTACAGTATTGAGAGTCACTCAGTTGATGGCAAACATGGCATGAACGTACGTTATTATCTATTGCTCGGTGACTATGATGAACGTATTTAATCGCTTTTATTGGTTGAACTTGATCCCACAGTCGCCTGTGATTGAGTTGCGTAAGCGTAGCAATATAAAAAATAACAAATGCCACATAAGCCCAAAAACTCACCCCAAAACTAATATCAGCCATGGACATAATTTTAACCATACTGACTAACACACCAATTAAAAATATTTCAGACATGACCCAAGGTTCAATGGCTAATGTATATTTAAGCAATCGTTTGGCAAAACCATAAGGAAGTACTTTCAATAAACCTAAATGCAATGGGATTAATGTTACCAATAACGCCATAGGCAAACCGATAATACTCAGATCAATAAAAATGCCAAGTAAATCACTGTCGTAGTTAAAAAGTATGCGAGCCGCGTCGGGAAGGGTTATAGTTTGGGTAATACCACTACTGCTAAATGAGATAAAAGGGTAGAACATACTACTGAGTAGCATGATAAGCGAGCTCAGACTTAAGGCTACTATTCGTGCATCGTTATTTAGGTTTGCAGAGCAAAGCTTAGTGTGGCAGTGTGGACAAACAGCCACTTGCTTAGCAGCTATCCGAGGAACTTCGATAATTAAATCACAGTTAGGGCAAGCTGTTTGCAAATTAATATCCACTGACAAGTAATATAAGACAAGTTTGCATCAATTATATTGTAAATACAATTACCTGATAAATTTACTTGGCAAATATCTCTTAACACTGTAAGCGTCGGTGTTTGATTTTATAAGGTTTAATATGAAATATTTATTAGCAATATTGTTTGTTTTATTTAGTATTGATTCACTTGCTTTAAGTGCCCCAAAGCTAACTGATCGAATTACAATTGCTGCGAGCGCATCACTGCCTCCATATGTTTTTAGTGATGATAGTACGGGTTTACAACTAGAAATTCTTAAATCAGCCTTTAAAAGTCAAGGTATAACCAATTTAGAAATCGTCTATATGTCTAATAAGCGTGCAGAGCAGCTGCTTGAGCAAAGAAAAATTGATGTTGCTCTAAATTACGCTGGTGGATACTCGCGGGGGATTTATTCAAGTGATAGCTTACTTGCGTATCAAAATGTTGCGGTTAGTCTCAAAAAGAACGATTACATAATAAATACAATTTATGACTTAACAGGGAAGAGCGTATTAGCATTTCAAAATGCAACGGCATTTTTACCAGCTCCATTTAAAACTATTACCACAAGATTACAATTTTATGATGAAGTGGTAAATCAGGCTGCGCAGGTTGATAACTTATTAAAAGAATGGGTTGATGTGATTGTGCTTGAAAAACGGGTTTTCTTGTATTATTTCCAGCAATACCAGAAAAAGCACGCACTGGCGCAGGTGATTACTATCCATCCTATTTTTAAAGAAGCTCCTCGTCCGGCATACTTCAATAGCCAAGTATTACAAGAAGTCTTTGATATGGGGCTTACCCATATCAAAGAAAATGGTGAGTACCGTGCAATTATGGCTTTTGAAGGCAGTGATTATGCGCAAGTAGTCAATCCAGAATTAATCAAATAACGCAACGGTTTGACGAGTAAGCGCGATTAATTCTCCTGACTGTGACCAGATACAGCCATCCTCTAAGCCATAACCATGTTTACAATGCTGTGTTATTGCCTCAAAGCCAAGCCATTGCTGCGCACCTAACTGCGGCATTTGTACAAACTCCAAATACCAAGACATACTACTTGCAGGAGCAGGCTGCTTAAACATTTGTAGTAATGTTGGCGGCCATGCATCCGTCAAAGCAATAATATGGGCTTCGGTTATTTCATTCGGCGATTCTTTTAATCGCATCCAGCCACCTAAGTGCGATGTATCTGCACCAGCAAACGGCATAGCGCCTTGTTGTGGGCACAAATCAACATGCTGAAAAAATTCCGGCATCGCGCCTGACTTAAAAGGCAAAGTGTAACGTGGATCAACAGGTTTCAAGTCCATCGTTTTAGTAACAGGCACATTAATTGCTGAATCACGGGGTTTAGCGAAGCATGCTTGTACTACTACACTCACTTGATTATTTTGCACTGCCTTTGCTAATACTTGCGTACTGCTTTTACCTTCTCTTAAAACCTCTACTATTAACGAAAACTCAGTATCAGCTAATAAAGGACCGACAAAGTTCGTACTTATTGATAGTAATCGACGACTTGCTTCAACTTGTTGGCGCATTGCTTGATAAAGTAAAGACGCTGAAAGCCCCCCAAACGCTGTTCTGCCTTGGCACCAATTAGCCGGAAATTGCATTGTTGCTTTGGCTTGTTCGTGGGCTGGCATAAGGCCAATATGTGCGGCGCTTTGAAGGAGTTGATCGAAATGCATAGCAGTTCCTTGTGTAATGATTATTTATTATTGCAATTTTATAGCACGGAAAAACTCATCAGACCAGTTTGTGTGTGGGTTGATTGACGCAAAAAACATCAATCCATACAATTATCAGGGTTATTTGCAAAATAAATGATAAAAAATCACTTTTTTTTCATTTTTACAGTTGAATTCAGTTCTGTGCATCCCTATTTACTAGTCATCGAACGTATTAATGAATTTTGAAGTTGGAGATGTTTCATGGGTAAAATTATTGGAATCGATTTAGGTACTACAAACTCTTGTGTTGCAGTACTAGACGGCGGTAAAGCACGCGTAATTGAAAACGCGGAAGGCGATCGCACAACACCATCAATTATTGCTTACACGCAAGATGGTGAAACACTTGTTGGTCAACCTGCAAAACGCCAAGCAGTGACAAACCCAACCAACACATTATTTGCGATTAAGCGTCTGATCGGTCGTCGTTTTGAAGACGAAGAAGTACAACGCGATATCGGCATCATGCCTTTTAAAATCATCAAAGCAGATAACGGTGATGCATGGGTTGAAGCCGGCGGTGAAAAACGCGCAGCACCACAAATTTCAGCTGAAGTTTTGAAAAAAATGAAAAAAACCGCTGAAGATTTCCTTGGCGAAGAAGTAACAGAAGCCGTTATAACTGTTCCTGCATACTTTAACGATTCACAGCGCCAAGCAACAAAAGATGCTGGCCGTATTGCGGGTCTTGAAGTTAAGCGTATTATCAATGAGCCTACAGCCGCAGCACTTGCTTACGGTATGGATAAAAATAAAGGCGAAAACATTGTTGCAGTATATGACTTAGGTGGTGGTACTTTCGATTTATCAATCATTGAGATTGATGAAGTTGAAGGCGAGCACACATTTGAAGTACTTGCTACCAATGGTGACACTCACTTAGGTGGTGAAGATTTCGATAACCGTGTTATTAACTACTTAGTAGCTGAATTCAAGAAAGATCAAGGTCTAGACTTAAAGACTGACCCACTTGCAATGCAACGTGTTAAAGAAGCTGCTGAAAAAGCAAAAATTGAGCTTTCATCTGCACAATCTACAGAAGTAAATCTTCCGTATGTAACTGCTGATGCATCAGGTCCTAAGCATATGAACGTGAAATTAACACGTGCTAAGCTTGAGTCACTGGTTGAAGACTTAGTACTTAAATCAATTGAACCACTTAAGCGTGCTCTAGCGGATGCTGATTTAACTGTTAGCGACATCAACGACATTATTCTTGTTGGTGGCCAAACACGTATGCCACTAGTACAAAAAACAGTAACGGAGTTCTTTGGTAAAGAGCCACGTAAAGATGTTAACCCTGATGAAGCAGTTGCAGTAGGCGCAGCGATTCAAGGTGGCGTGCTAGCTGGTGACGTTAAAGATGTACTATTACTAGACGTTTCTCCACTGTCTCTAGGTATCGAGACAATGGGTTCAGTAATGACTGCGTTAATTGAGAAAAACACGACGATTCCTACTAAGAAATCGCAAACTTTCTCAACAGCTGAAGATAACCAAGCAGCGGTAACGATTCACGTACTACAAGGTGAGCGTAAACGTTCAAGTGACAATAAGTCTTTAGGTCAATTTAACCTAGAAGGTATTCGTCCAGCACAACGTGGTACACCACAAATCGAAGTAACATTCGATGTAGATGCTGATGGTATCTTACATGTATCTGCAAAAGATAAAGATACAGGTAAAGAGCAAAAAATTACAATTCAAGCATCTTCAGGTTTAAGTGATGAAGAAGTTGAAAAAATGGTTCGTGATGCTGAAGTTAATGCCGAAGAAGATAAAAAATTCGAAGAGCTTGTAGCAGCACGTAACCAAGCTGATGCAATGGTTCACGGTACACGTAAGCAAATTGAAGAAGCGGGCGATGCACTTCCAGCCGAAGATAAAGACGCTATCGAAGCCGCTGTAGTAGATTTAGAAGCCGCTATTAAGAGTGACAAAAAAGACGAGATTGAAGCAAAAACTCAAGCTCTAGCTGAAAAGTCACAAAAATTAATGGAAATTGCACAAGCTAAAGCCCAACAAGGCAGCGCTGATGCAGGCGAGCAACAGCAACAACAGTCAGCTAAACAAGATGACGACGTAGTTGATGCTGAGTTCGAAGAAGTAAAAGACGACAAGTAATTGTTGTTAGCGCTTCGCCTAACTAAAAACACGATGAATAGTGTCATGATTTAAGTTAGGATGAACACCTTAGGCGCGCAGGCAAAAGCTTGACGCGCCTTTTGCATGTAAATTAGATGGTAAATCGATGTGATTTATCGGTTTATCCGCAGCCAAGCTGCAGTAAGAAAAGAGTAGTGTGATAGATATGTCAAAACGCGATTATTATGAAGTCCTTGGAGTGGCAAAAGATGCCAGCGAAAGAGACGTTAAAAAAGCGTATAAACGCTTAGCGATGAAATATCATCCAGACCGTACCGCAGGCGATAAAGAACTTGAAACTAAGTTCAAGGAAGTTAAAGAAGCCTACGAGATTTTAACCGATGCTCAAAAACGTCAAATGTATGATCAATACGGTCATGCTGCATTTGAACAAGGTGGCGGCGGCGGTGGTCATGGTGGCCACGGTCAAGGTGATTTTGGTGACATCTTCGGTGATGTATTTGGTGATATTTTTGGTGGCGGCGGTGGTCGACGTCAATCACGTCAACAACGCGGTTCCGATTTACGTTACAACATGGACTTAAGCTTAGAAGAAGCGGTTCGTGGTAAAGAAGTTGAAATTAAAGTACCCACTTGGGTAAGCTGCTCGCCATGTGACGGCAGTGGTGCAAAAGCGGGATCTAAACCTAAAACATGTACAACGTGTCATGGTGCAGGCCAAGTGCAAATGCGCCAAGGTTTCTTTGCTGTACAGCAAACATGCCCGACATGTCAGGGGACTGGTCAGATTATTTCTGATCCATGTAACAGCTGCCATGGCCAAGGTCGTGTAGAAAAAACTAAAACATTATCAGTTAAAATTCCTGCGGGCGTTGATACTGGCGACCGTATCCGTTTATCGGGTGAAGGTGAAGCAGGCGTGCACGGTGCACCAGCTGGGGACTTATATGTTCAAGTATCAGTGCGTGAACACCGCATATTTGAACGTGATGGCAATAACCTTTATTGCGAAGTACCCATTGGCTTTACAACAGCGGCATTGGGCGGTGAAATTGAAGTACCTACCTTAGATGGTCGTGCTAAATTAAAAATCCCAACAGAAAGTCAAACAGGCAAAATGTTCCGCATGCGCGGTAAAGGTGTTAAGTCTGTACGCAGCGGCGCTATAGGCGATTTAATTTGTAAGGTAGTAATTGAAACGCCAGTGAACTTAAATGAGCGCCAACGTGAATTACTCCAAGAGCTTGAGCAAAGTATGGGTAAGGATGGTTCAAAAAATCGTCCAAAAGAAAAAGGCTTTTTTGATGGTGTAAAAAAGTTCTTTGATGACCTGACGAAGTAATAACTCATTACTCATAAAATGGCGCTAATTAGCGCCATTTTTTGTTTGAAAACTTTATTATTAATTTACAAATTACCCCACCTAAAAGTAACTTGCTTGATAAAAAGTTAAATTTAAAAAAAAACAGTTAATTAACATCTATGAAATATGCAAAGAACGAATACCTCATCTAAGCAGTCAATAACGGTTAACTCATCAACTCTACCTACTAAAAAACATACCTATAACAGGTAATTACATCTCGTTTTTGCTTTATTTTGTATACTTATCGATATGATAATCAGTCTCACTTGCATGATTGGATAATCGGCGTAAAATCAGCCCATTGATGTAATTAATAGAATAAGACGGCATGTTAACATTAGATAAATTAACTATCGGCCAACATGGCTCTGTGGTAAGCATTGATCCCAATGCAAGTTTGCTGCGTCAAAAATTACTCGCGATGGGGCTTACCCCTGGTGCGCCTGTCCATGTGCTACGTTTTTCTCCGTTTGGTGATCCTATGATTATCAAAGTGCGTGGTACTGTTTTAAGTCTTCGTAAAGCTGAGGCTCAATCGATTAATTTGGAACTTGCTGTATGAATCCAAACATAGCTGTTATTGGTAACCCGAACTGTGGTAAAACCACGCTTTTTAATGCACTAACAGGCAGTAAGCAAAAAGTTGGAAATTGGTCAGGCGTGACGATCGATAAAAAAATTGGTCAGTTCAAGGTTGCTGATCAGCGCGTTGATTTGGTTGATTTACCGGGCACATACTCACTTGATGTAAACTCGCAAACACCACTTGACGAAAAAATAGCACGAGATTATGCGCTAAGTGGCGAGGCTGAGCTGATCATTAATATATTAGATGCATCAAACCTGGAACGAAATTTATACCTGACCGCACAGCTACTTGAAATGAAAGTACCTTTGGTTATCGTGTTAAATATGGTTGATGTTGCTAAGCGAAATGGTTTAGTGATAGATACTAAAGCCCTAGAAGAAAAGTTAGGTTGCCCTGTAATTGCGTTAAGTGCCAATAATAAAAAAGGGATTGCAGGATTAAAGTTATGCATTGCTAAAGGCTTAGAGCTTAAACAGGTTTCGTCGCATGTGCCGCATTATGATCAAAAAGTAATGCATGCGACAAAAAAAATTGTTAAAAGCCTACAAGCAAGTGATAAAAAAATAGACAATGTAGATACTCAATGGCTTGCACTGCGTTTATTAGAGCAAGATGAAAGCTGTTTTAGTTACGCTGATCAAGATACACAGGCATTGGCTAAAACACAGTTTGCACAATTTGCTGATCATCATGAACTTGATGTGCTATTTGCTAACGGGCGATATGAATTTGCACATCAGCTTGCTGATCAAGTTCAAAATACCAAGGGTGTAGCATCAGATACGATTAGTGATAAAATTGATGCAATAGTGATCAACCGATTTTTAGGGATCCCAATCTTCCTAGCTATTATGTACGTCATGTTTACAGTTGCGGTGAATGTTGGCGGTGCATTTATAGATTTTTTTGATATTGCCGTTGGCGCTATTTTGGTTGATGGCTTTGGGCAAATACTTACTTCAGTCGGTGCGGCTGATTGGTTACGTGCATTATTAGCCGATGGTATCGGTGGCGGTATTCAGTTAGTTGCGACCTTTATTCCTGTTATTGGCTTTTTATATTTCTGCTTAGCTTTTATTGAGGATTCAGGCTACATGGCTCGCGCTGCATTTATTATGGATAGATTAATGCGGGCCATAGGTTTACCTGGTAAAGCGTTTGTACCCTTAATTGTTGGTTTTGGCTGTAACGTGCCATCGGTTATGGCCACACGGACATTAGAAACTCATAAAGATCGTTTATTGACGATTGCCATGTCGCCGTTTATGTCATGTGGTGCTCGGTTAAGTGTTTATGCATTATTTGTTGCCGCATTTTTTACAACCAATGGTCAAAACCTTGTGTTTGCACTGTATATACTGGGCATAGTAATGGCGGTATTGACAGGGTTAGTACTTAAAAATACCTTATTTAGTCCAACCCTTACACCGTTTATTTTAGAGTTGCCTGCGTATCATATGCCTACGGCAAAAGGGGTACTTTATAAAGCATGGGAGCGTTTAAAAAGCTTTTGTATGCGCGCTGGTAAAACGATTATCGTCGTTTTTGTTATTCTTAAAATACTAAGTTCATTTGGTACCGATTACACCTTTGGTAACGACAACACTGATAAATCAATGCTGAGTGAAATATCAAAATTCGCAACGCCAATATTTTCTCCAATTGGTGTTGAGCAAGATAATTGGCCTGCTACAGTGGGTATATTTACAGGCGTGTTTGCTAAAGAAGCGGTGGTTGGTACCCTAGATAGCTTATATTCAAACTTAGAAGGTGCAAATACGACAAGCGATGAACCGGTTAAAGTTCTTGATAAAGTAGGTGAAGCTTTTTCCAGCGTGCCTGCCAATTTACTGGATGTTTTTGGTAATTTACTCGATCCGTTAGGACTAAATGTCGCGAATGTGAGTGACCAAACGAGTGCTGCGGTAGATCAAGATGTTAATGTGTCAACGTACGCGACTATGGAAAATTTATTTAGTAGTCAATTAGCCGCATTTAGTTACTTGGTGTTTGTACTGTTATATACCCCATGTGTTGCTGTTATGGGCGCCATGTATAGAGAAGCTGGAATGAAGTGGATGCTATTTGTAGCGACTTGGTCAACAGGTCTCGCCTACATTACCGCCTCAGTAGTTTATCAAGTGGGTAATTTTAAACACTCACCTATGTTCTCAGCTTTTTGGTTGTTGGGTTGTGCTGTGGTGGTTGCGTTAGCGGTAAGCTCAATGCGTATTTATGGAAAACGCATGGCAGCTAAAAGCCGCTTGATCCCGGTGGTGAATATTATTTAATCTAGGAGCCATATTTATCAACTATTCGCATGTAGTTGTTTATGAGCAGCGTAGATACACTACTGTGTCGCGTATCTACGCTTATGTACTCAAACAACTTTAAAATTAATGTGTTAATTTGCAGCAATGACATTCGCTTTTTATTACAGCTGAAACACGTATTTAAAGTTGTTTGGTATAACTAATTCTAAATTATAAATACCTTAATCTGAGCTTGAACAATTAAAATTGGTAACTAAGCGTCACCTTGTAGTTTCTCCCTAACTCACTTGGATCGTTTGCTTCGCTGGCAGGTGCGCGTAAATAACGCTTATTGGTTAGGTTGTTTACGCCAAAGCGAACACTGAGATTACTGAGGCTATCACTACCTTGATACTGTGCATTTAAGTTGTAAATACTGTATGTACTTGTACCATAGCCATATTTTTTGTATGTGTCACTAAGGCGTTGCTGCGCCCTGTAATGGAGTAATTGTATACCCACATTAAAGTTATCATTTAATTGATAATTGGTATTCCACGTTAACTTATTTGCTGGGGCTTCAGCATAAGGCTGTTTATTGTAATCAATTGTTCCTAAAAAGAAGTTAGGCAGGCCTATAATGTCCATGTTTAGTTTTGCATATCCTAGGTACATATCGAGATTTTTGTATTGATACTTTGCCTCTATTTCAAAGCCTTCACTTTTTAGCTGACCAATGTTTTTAGCACTATAATCTCGATGTGTTGCAACAGGGATTCCATTGGCAGGATCAGGACCAGGTGAACCGAGCTGCTTATTACCGTCGGCGTCGATGTAGTACATATACGGTACGTTATCTATGTAATCATCAATGTTACTTTTAAAATATATGGCTTTAATGCTGAGCTGATCAATGTATGCAGTATCTTGTCATGCGAAGCCGATACCTCCTTCATAATTTAAAGCACTCTCAGCTTTTAAATTAGGCTGGGGTTCTGAATAGCATAACTTACCGCCGATATGACAGCGCCATTCATCTTTTTTATACAGCTCTTGTAACGAAGGGGCTCTGAATGCCTCAGCCGCTTTCATATAAAAATTTATATTCTCAGTGGCCTTAAATGTTACTCCTAATTCTTTTGATAATGCATTATTTTTATTATCAGCAAAACTAATAAAGGTGTCGCTGCTACGATCATAATTGTCGTAACGAAGCCCCGCAGTTAAAAGAATACGTTTATTAAAGAATTCACTTTGGTCGATTACTGACAGCGATACATTATCGCCTTGGCTTTGTCCGTAGTAACTTGAGAGGGTCTTTTTTTCATATTGTTGCTGGTCAAATAGTTCGCGATCAAAACTAAACTCGATAGCCAATTTATGGTCAATTAAGCCCGTGAATGTTGCGAGGTTGGCAACTCTCAATCCATAGCGTTTGTTTTCACCATTACTGACTTTATCAAAGTCTATTTTATTTTCACCTCGCATAATGTAGCCATTCGTAGTCTCATCGTAGGTTTTTTTGCTATAAAAAGCCTGTACGTCAAGGTCGATAAACATATTTTGAGGTTGGTATGTGTAATTAAGCATACCTTCAATGTAGTCATTTTTGTAATCTTCACTGAGTGTCGGGTAGGTGATCCCCAAATCGAGTCTTTGCCCGTAAGGCTGATCGAGTGACTCTGTTTCACTAAAGTCTAGTTTACTTTGGAGGCTATGCTCAGGCATAAAATACCATGTGTTTTTTAGAGTTAAATTTGTTCTTTGAGACTCATTTTTTATTTTATCGAGTTGTGCAATAGCTTCATCTTCTTGTGCGTGATCTTTTTTAACTATGTCTATATCACTGTAATTTACTTGGCTAATGTACGCTACGGTATCAAGCATATCCGTTAGATGAAAAGCCGATGCTGAATAAAAAACAGCATCAGAAACAGATTGATAGTTTGCAGCAACATTAACACCAACACCATTTTCAGCGGCTAAATAATCAGCTGCATTCTTGGTGACTAAACGAATACTTCCACCAAGTGCGCCCGAACCTACGGTTAAAGAATCAGCACCTCTTAATACTTGGACTTGTTTTAACTGGTTAGGATCAACTCCTAAACTGTTTATTACAGCGATGTTCTGGCTGCCATCAGACTCGCTTTTTCGTTTCACATTATCGACAGATACATGAATTCGCTCACCATATAAACCACGAATTGAAGGTTGACCTGATAAAGGATTAACACTGCCAGATACGTCAACCCCTGGTAATGTTCTAAGTAATTGTGTGAGATCTGCAACTTGCTGGCGTTCAATTTCTTTTGCGTTTAGTGAAGAAACTGATGCGGCAACATCTTGATTATCGAGTGTTAATTTATGGCCAAAAACTTCAATTTTTTCAATATTTGCAGGGGAGTCAGAGTGTGTATTTTGGCTATATACGCCCATTGAACAAGTGGCCGTACTAATACATACAAACAGATGAGAGAGTTTCAAAGTAACAAATCCTTTTAAATGATAATTATTTGCATTTGATCGTAATGTAATACGTAATAACTTATTTTTCAATAAACTATTACTAAAAAATACTAATTTGTGATTAACTATAATGATTAGTGGGCGTTCTTTTGTTTTTTGTAAACCTATAATAATTAATGTTTTTATTTTGTTTTGTTAATTTAAAATAAAAGAGCATTTACTTTAATGGAATAGTTTGGTGCATTTTTATATTTTTATTACATGCTTGCTACAAGTTTGTATTGAGCGCAGTAGCCTCTCAAATTATCAATTTGAAGGGCAATTAACCTGCAAAGTTAGTTTGGGTCTATAAACAGAAAATGAGTATAAAGTTGTTAATTAAAGAGTCACAAATTGGGATACTTATAGCAAACGTTGCGTATAATCGTAGGCCTAGTTTTAAAATAACTGAACTGGTAAAAAATAATGACACCAGCGACTAAATTACTAAAAAAACACCGCATAAATTTTGATCTGCTTAGTTATGAGCATAATCCCAAAGACCAAAACTTTGGTTTAGAAGCCGTTGAAAAGCTAAATTTGCCTGCTGAGAAGGTGTTTAAAACGCTTGTGCTTGAAACTTCTGAGCAAACGTTAATCGTCGCGATTACACCCGTTAGCCAACAAATTAATTTAAAGCAGCTGGCAAAAGCCTGTAAGGCTAAAAAAGTATATATGGCTGCACCGCAAAAAGTAGAAAACAGCACGGGTTATATACTCGGTGGTGTGAGCCCTTTAGGGCAAAAGAAACGTTTAGCAACCTATTTACACGCCAGTGCTGAAAAGTTCGAGACAATCTATGTGAGTGCAGGCAAGCGAGGGCTTGAAATAGCAGTGCCTCCTAATTGTTTACTTAACTTATGTAACGGCCAATATGCCAATTTTTAGCGTAAATTAACCAAATAAAAAAGTATGAGGATACGACCTCCATTCGATGTCAGTTGGCGTTAAAAACAATGAAATTAGGCTGATTGTTGAGGGTTACGTGATAACGACTAAAGGCTTCACCGGTCTTTCTCCTTAGGTTGCTCTATACAAAAAAGAGCTGCTACTTGTGCAAAGTAACCCCTAATATTACCTCCTGTGAAACGCACAACTTTTTATCTTGGGATACCTTGATTATGATTTTGATCACCTTATTTGTCCTTATTCTCTGTGCTTGGTTAATTAAAAACTCTATTTAGTGTTGTTTTTGATTAAATCGGCGCAAAATAAATACATTTCAGCGTACACGTGTAAGCCCTTTTTATTCAATAGCTTACACATCTAAAGATAAATAAATTGAAAAAACTGTTAAAAAGTTGGTTAGAGCAATTGATCTAAAGCAATTTTTATGACGTAATAGAGATATAAATTATCTGGTCGGATGAGTTAATCATGAGTTTACGCACAAAATTAAAAAAAGTATTACCAAGTATTTCAATAACTGAACAAGAAGCCCTTGATGCGGGTGATGTTTGGTTAGAAGGCTCTATCTACCAAGGTAAGCCAGATTTCGACGCATTACGCGCAGTGCCAGCAGCAGTGCTAAGCGCTGACGAACAAGCATTTATAGACGGCCCATTACAAGAGTTACTGGGCATGATCGACGACACACAAATTCAAAATGGTATTCATTTACCTGAGTACATTTTAGACTTTCTAAAAAAGGAACGTTTCTTTTCATTGATCATTCCTAAGTCATTTGGTGGTTTAGAATTTAGCCCTTATGCAAACTCTACCATTGTAGGCACAATTGCAACTAAAAGCTCCGCAGTCGCTGTAACAGTAATGGTTCCGAACTCATTAGGTCCGGGCGAATTATTACTGCATTTTGGTACTAAAGAGCAACAAGCGCATTATTTACCGCGTCTTGCAAATGGCCGTGACATCCCTTGCTTTGCACTAACTAGCCCAGAAGCTGGCTCTGATGCCGGTGGTATTCCAGATTTAGGTACTGTCACTAAAGGCATGTATAACGGCGAAGAAGTACTTGGCCTTGAGATCACGTGGGACAAACGTTATATCACACTCGCACCGATTGCGACTGTACTTGGTTTAGCATTTAAAGTGGTTGATCCTAATGGTTTGCTAGGTGGCAAAGAAAACCTCGGCATTACCTGTGCACTTATTCCAAAAGAGCACCCAGGTGTAGAGCTTGGCAATCGCCACGATCCAATGGGCATTCGTTTTTACAACGGTACTACGCGTGGTAACAAAGTATTTGTACCAATGGACTTTATTATCGGTGGTCAAAATAACATCGGTCGTGGTTGGCAAATGCTGGTTAGCTGCTTAGGCGCTGGCCGTGGTATTTCATTACCAGCACTAGGCGTGAGTACTGCGCAAGTAGCATTTAAAGGTGCCTCTGAATACGCTGCAGTACGTGAGCAATTTGGTCTAGCCATTGGTCAATTTGAAGGTATTCAAGAAAAGCTGGCTGATATTGCTGGTAAAACATACCTACAAGAAGCAATGCGTGTTTTAACCACCGAAGGCTTAGGCATGGGCTTAAAGCCATCTGTCGTGACGGCGATAGCTAAATACCACATGACTGAAATTGGCCGTGATGTGCTTGATTCAGCAATGGATATTCAAGCTGGTAAAGCGATTCAAAATGGCCCGCAAAATACTTTAGCAAGTGGTTATGTTGCACAACCAATTGCAATAACGGTAGAAGGCGCAAACATTCTTACGCGTAACTTAATGATATTTGGTCAAGGTGTTATGCGTTGTCACCCATATTTACAGTCTATGGTTGAATCAATTCACAGTGAAGATAAAGGCGCTGATAAAGAGTTTAACCGCATTTTACGTAAAACTGTGGGTTACAGCGTAGCAAACAGCTTACGTGCGTTCCGTTTAGGTGTTTTACCGTTCACAGCGGGTGCCAATTCACCATTACCTGAAGTACGCGAATATGAAAAAGCAGCGCAAAAATTATCAGCAAAACTTGCGGTATACGCTGATTTCTCGTTATTAGTATTAGGCGGGAAACTTAAACAAGCTGAAATGCTTTCAGCACGCTTAGGTGACGTAATGAGCTTTTTGTATGCAGCAATGGCATCAATTAAGTATTACGAGCAAAAAGTAGCGAGCAGTGAGCGCGAGCAAGCTGCGCCGTACTTCCACTACGCAACGCGTTTTGCACTACAAAGTGCTGAAGAAGCACTGCATAAATTTTTAGATAACTTCCCAGCAAGTGGCACACGTAAGTTTATGCGTTTTATCACTATGAACTACTCAACTAAAATGCCAAAAATCAGTGACGATTTAATTCGTGAATTATCTAAGCAAGCGCAATTAGATACCGCTTTTAAAAAGCAAATCACGCATTTAGTTAAGCCTGTTGAGGGTGATGGGCATCACATCAATGAGCAAGCGTATAAAGCGAAAATGGGGTGTTTAGATTTACTCGCAAAAGTGAAGAAAGCGCTACGTGCTAAAGCAATTAAACCAGGTATTCGTTTTGCACTAACACTTGATAATGCACTTGTTGCAAATGTAATCACTGAAGAAGAGTACGCTAAACTGATTGATTACAATAAAAAACGTGAACGCGCTATCCGCGTTGATGAGTTTGATTTTGATATGAACTTATTGGACGAAAATGCGAAGCCAATAAATCCACTAAAAAGTGTAGTAAATCAGTAACATTTTGAGTTAAATTAATTCAACAATGTAAGCGCCCAGCAGTTCGGGCGCTTTTTTTGTGCGTGTAGAAATGCAGTTATGATTATGCCAATAATAATCTGTAGGCGTAGTAGGCAAGCGACCTCACAAGAGAGTTAATATGAAAATCAAAACAGAAAATGACGAGCGAATATCAGTAACTGCAAAAGCTACTAGCATAGAGCTTGAACGACTTATTAAAAATGAAAGCTGTAATCATGCCGTTATTTTCATGCATGTAATTTGGGTTTAACGCGATAGATGCCCACTTAATGAACGATGTGCGGATGGTGATATAAAAAGAGATAAGTTTTAGCCAAAAGAGTAAGCTTAGTCGCGCAGTTTTACTTGCTCAATTAAAGTGGCTGTCTAGTTTGTTTGTAAATCAAGGAAAGTCAGATACAACAGTGCCGGTTAGCGTTGATTGGCCTTGCCCATCATGTAAGCAAGGGCAGTTGATAATGAAAAGCCTCTGTGCAAAAGATATAAAAACCGACGGTTTAACAACGCAAGGCATAACAATGAATAGTGGTTAATAGTAAGTCGAACCGTTAAAAATAACTCGTTAACTAAGTTGGTGTAACAGTGAATCAGCTTAGATGTGGTGCTGACTAAAATAAGCAAAAAAGATAACAGCAGGCAAGAAACGATATAAAAAAGCGTAAAAATGAAATAAATAAACAGTAATTAACACGTTTAGTAGTAAAAAGATGTCCAATAAACTGCAATCAACAACTTCCCTAAAAAAGAGAATTCCTATAGCATTAAGCATACCAATAAAATGTTGAATGGGGTGTATGCTTCGTTCAACAAGATATGTATACGATACAAACAATGTAACGTATAAATACTAAGACGTTAGGTGCATCGGAGGCATAATTGAATATTCAGATAAGTAAGATATCGTCACATCAAACAAGTAAAGCTATCGCATTAACATTTTTTGTTCTTACTTTACCATTTGGCTTTATAGGGCTAGCGCTATTCTTTTTCGGACCTGATTTTGAGAGTCATAATGGTCAAGGTTTCCCTTATTTATTATTTGTTTTTGCACCAGTGATTTACGGTGTAATGTTTTATTTTATGCAGCGCTTATTTTGTTTTGCTTATAATCTTGTCGCTAAAAGGTTTGGTGGCATAGAATTCGAAACAAAGGAGTAATCTGCACCTAATCGGGTAGCCGGAGGTCTCTAATCTCGAGCCCCCACATCACCCATCATGTGCTTTTTATTAACTGGAAGTGCAATGGGCGGCTCATCTCCCGTAATGAATATTGATCCAAATATCTCTCAATGACACTAACCCTTGTGACGCTAAGTAGTCATTGCCTAGCGCAATGTTAATTCCTTTTGTTTTTGAGCTTCTACAAGGGCCTTTGCTTCCAAGCGCCTACTTTTGGTACTGGTGATACCGCATGCTATGGCCAGTCGTTTACTAACCCCTAATTTCATTAAACAGCGTACTTTAGTGCGCGCGAACACGAACAAAGATGACACCCATTCTAAAGTTTTCTATCACTCTTGTTATAGGCAGCGTAAAAATTAGTTTGCGACCCACAATGACTGAAGCTTGTTTTAGTCACAACAATATGGAAAATTCTAATTTATCTCACTAGAAAGAATAAATATCTCCCCTGAAAATTGGTTAATACTCACCTTATATTGGTTACTGCGAAGATTTAAACAGAAATCGAAGCAGCAACCTTAGCAAATACAAAAAACTATTGGCGTAGTTCTAACACTCTAATCAAACGTTAAATATTGGCTCAAAACGAGAATATGCATGCTTGTAATTTTAAAACCGGGCGATGTTTTGTACTGGTGTAATAAGTTGTAATGAGTCTTTTCTTCGTTAGCTGTTAACTTAAATCTAGTTAAAACTATCAATGTAAAAAACGTTTAAGTTAATAAGCATAAGGAGAAATATAATGTGTACAGACTTTTCAATTAAAGCTATAAATTCAGGTGTTTCGAATAGTATCCCAGTGATAGGCCGTTCAATGGAGTTGGGCCCAGATTTGAAATCAGAGCTGTTTTTCAGGGCTGATGGGCATGAATATAAGCAAAGTGCTTTGAAAAAGCTGACCCAGTCAGATTTTCAGGATGATTCAGGACTATTTGTTCTTCGTGATGATATTGAATCGATTAATCAACGCCTCTTGACTTGGACTGGTAGCTATAGTTTTGTTGCAATGAATGGCTTTAACCTTGATATTGCCAAGTCCTTAGGTGTGTCAGAAACATTTGCAAATATAATGACCAATGGGTTAAATACTGAAGGCTTAACTACGGGGGCTATGGTACTGGCGCAAAGTGAGTATCAGTCTCCTTTTGATGAAAATAAAGAAATTATCCATAATAACATTGTCTATTACCCTAGTATTACAACGTGGATATTATCAAACTGTGCGACCTGCCAAGACGTTATTGATGGATTGCAATATGATTATCTCGTGTTGAATAAAGGTGGGTCTAATTTAAAAGAGGCTGTATCGGATAACAGAAGAAAGATTTTGGTTGTTAGTCCTTTCTCTAAAGTTCCAAATGCAATGAAATTTCACTTTCCTGTGCATGATGCCAAAGGGAATAGCATTGTTTTAGAATATACGCAGGGAAAATTAACGATTACAGATCTGAACCCTATTGGTGTGCTTACTAATGATCCTTTGATTGCTTGGCAGCAAGAGAATGTTCGTTATAACTACGTAAATGTAATGCCATATAATTTTCAGAACGAAAGTGGTGAGCCAACGATGCCGAGTGTGGAAGCATATAAAAGTGCTGCATCTAACTTTCAATGTAACTCTTATGCGCAAGGAACTGGTTTTTCTGGTGTTCCAGGAAGTTCAACACCCGTTGATCGCTTTGTGAGAGCTGCAATGATGACGAACTTTTCATTCCCAGTTTCACAATTTACCACTCAGTATGAAGTAGATAAAGCAAATAGTGTGGAGCATAGCTTCACAACAGGGGTGTCAGCGATACAGAACGATATTAAAGTAGGACGAGTAGATGCAACTACGTTGGCTTTTCATATATTAAATACGGTTGACATTCCATTGGGGACTAGTCGGGATTCTGAAGGCGAAAATGTTCACGATTTTACACAATGGGTAACGGTGTCTGATTTGAAAAATAAAACTTTCTCCGTAAGAATGTACCAATCTCCTCAGGTATTTAGCATTAATTTGATGGAATTAGATTTCAAGCATTTGCAAAAATATATCCATATGCTAGACACGAATATTAAGTCGATAGATATAACCACTCAATTAAATAAAAAATCTTAATCACATGATTTAAAGTTAAGCTGTGAAGAGGTTTTTAATTTACTTTTCACTGCTTAGACTTTTTATTGTTCAAAGGAATAAAAATGCAGAGCTTGCTTATCGAAAAAAATTTAATTCAAATTATGCCTGATGCAAAAGCGGAGCACATAGCACTATTTATACCGGCCTTACAGTCTCAAGTGACTAAATTTGATATTAATTCAGCATTGAGGTTAGCGCACTTTATTGCACAAGTCGCGCATGAAAGTGGATGCTTTAGATACAGAGTCGAAAATCTGAACTATAGCGCAAGAGCGCTACGTGCTGTGTTTGGTAAGTATTTTACATCGGATGAAATGGCACTGCAATATGCACGAAAACAAGAAGCCATAGCAAATATTGTTTATGCTAACAAAATGGGGAACGGGGATGAGCGCTCAGGAGATGGTTGGCATTATAAAGGACGTGGGCTTATTCATCTAACAGGCAAAGATAGCTATGCTGGATGTGCAGACTATCTTGATATAGATATTGTATCTGAACCTGAACAACTCCAACGTGACCCGCAAATTATGGTGGGCAGCGCATGTTATTTATGGCAAGTGCTAAAGCTGAATGAATTGGCGGATAAAGATGATTTAAATAGTATTACTTGCAAAATAAATGGCGGTTATCATGGCTTAGAAAGCCGCGGTGACTTTTTAGAACGTGCTAAACAATGTTTTGAAATAGATTAAAAACCAGTTAAATTAGGTTTAAGCGTGAAGGTATTTAATGACATACTACCTGCCTATTATTTATAAGAGGTAGGTTGTTGATGTATAAACAGCTATTAGCAAATCATTATAAAGAAATACACATTAATAGCACGATTACATCCTTATGGAGTGGGTGTGGGGAAATAGTACGCTGCAATTTAGATGGCATTGATTGTGTAATTAAAGCGATTGCAGTGCCCGATCATATAAATCACCCACGGATCTCACAAACGCAGTTTGCTATTAATCGCAAGCGCCGCTCTTATGATGTTGAATACTATTGGTATCAACATTATGCGCAATCGTTACCTGCCCAATCACCCGCGCTTAGTTGTTTTAATACACTAAAAAATGAGCATCAACGTGTACTTTTATTTTCTGATTTTGAGTGTGATGGCTTTGCTGCAGCTGAAAAAATACCATCGCATATAAACGCGATTATTAAATGGTTGGCTTACTTTCATGCTGTTAATTTTCAGCAACGTCCACTGGGATTGTGGCCTCAAGGAAATTATTGGCATTTAGATACTCGGCCAGATGAATATGAAAAAATTTCAGATGCTGTAATAAAACAAAAAGCACAGTGCTTTGACAGAGAAATACGCAATTGCGAGTATCAAACACTCATTCATGGCGATGCTAAATTAGCAAACTTTGCTGTTGGAATAACTACAGAGCAGGCGCTTGGGTATGATTTCCAATATGTAGGTGGTGGAGTTGGCGTTACCGACTTAATGTATTTTTTAGGTAGTTGTCTTACTAACACAGAATTAGAACAGGCTAGTGATGATTATTTAGCAAAGTACTTTGATTATTTTACGCAGGCAATGCATGAATATCATCGTGGAGTTGATGCTTCTATAATCGTTGATAATTGGCGTGCTTTATGGCCTGTGGTATGGGCTGACTTTTATCGCTTTTTGTTAGGATGGAGCCCAAACCATGTAAAAATAAACAATTATATGCAAGAGCAATATCAAGCGCTAGATACATATTGAAAATATAATAGCTAAAGTAATACAGTAGGAATAGATTAAAGATGAATAAAGTTATACGTTGGGGAATGGTTGGCTGTGGTGCAGTGACCGAGGTGAAAAGTGGACCTGCTTATCAGAATACGGCTCAGTTTGAATTGCATGGTGTAACACGAAGGGATCTGGTTTTAGCCAAAGATTATGCTGCACGTCATGGCGTGCCTAATGTTTATTCAAGCGCGAGTGAATTAATAGCATGTCCTGAAATAGATGCGATATACATAGCGACACCACCAGATAGTCACATGGAACTTGCTTTGCAAGTTGCAGCAGCAGGTAAGCCTTGTTGCATTGAAAAGCCATTGGCACCAACTTATCACGAATGTGAAATTATTCATGATGCATTTGCGCAGCAAGGTCTGCCTTTATATGTTGCCTATTATCGTCGTTCATTACCTCGATTTAATAAAGTGAAGACTTTGATTGAAAGCAATGTAATTGGTGACATCCGACATGTTAATTGGCATTTAAATAAAGCACCAAATCAACTTGATTTATCTGGGAAATATAACTGGCGTACAGATAAAAGTATTGCTCTTGGTGGCTATTTTGATGATTTAGCGAGCCATGGTTTAGATCTATTTAGCTATTTATTTGGAGAGTTTGAGCAAGTTAAAGGATTGGCCAGCAATCAGCAAAAACTATATGGTGCATTTGATGCCATTACAGCATGTTGGCAGCATAAAAGTGGCGTTACGGGATCGGGTAGTTGGAACTTTGGTGGCTTTTCGCGTTACGACACCGTTACGTTATATGGCCAAAGAGGTGAAATAACTTTCAGTGTATTTGATGAGCAAGTAATCAAAGTTACAACGCTTAACGGTATAGAGGAATACACAATTGCTAATCCGGCACATATTCATCAATATCACGTACAGAACATAGCGCTGGATCTTCTTTCCCAATCAGGTCACCCATCGACAGGTACAACCGCTATGCATACGAGCTGGGTTATGGAACAAATAATAATGCCAACGTAGACAATCGTGTCAGAGTAAAACACACGCTACCCGAAGTGATTGGTCTAGGGGCGATTAAATAGCCCCAACATTGAACAAATTTCAATCCACAAAGGCCAACACGCCCTAGCTTAAAAAAACTCGAATAAAAGAGTGAGGGTACAGCTTACTGTTTATAGGCTTTCTCAAGTGCACGGATCAACACGGCTTGTTCTGTATGTGGGAACGCTGCTTTATGTACATCGATAATATCCTTAAAAATTGACGGTTCTTGTAAGGCTGTATCAAATAAGTTGATTGCTTTTTTACCTTCTTTTGATGGTGAGCATGCAATGTAACCAAAAATAGCTTGTTCAACTTTATTTATAGTTAAATAACGAATATTACTCATTCGTGGATCTTTGCTGTGCCGCGAAATGAAAACAGCACTGTACTCGATGATTGCATCAATTTTGTTTTGAAATAGCATATGGCTTAACCGAAGTGCACTGGTAGTGCCGGGTAAAGGCATAAACGCATCACTATTTGCAGCTATAAATGCATCAATTTTTTCCCCGTATGAACGGCCTTTGGTTATTCCAATAGTAAGTTTATGCTTATTGATAGCGTCGCTTAGGGTGATATCTTTAGGTAGCTCAGGGTGATTAAGTACAACTAAGCGGTTTGATGGAAATGCCATTATTGGATAACGGTTAAAAAGCGCATTCTTTTCTCGTTCTGGGTTTTTTACTTTGTTGTATAAGCATACATCAGTAAATTTATGCAGCTGTTGCCATTCACGTAATCTACTTGCAGGAATAAATGTTAGCGATACAGCACCATTTAGTTGTTGTTCTAATTTTAGCATCATACCCGTAGCAATGTTTTGGGGAGAATTATCAAGCTGAGGTGCAAAATCAGTCATAATTTTAATGTGTAAAGTTGTATTTTTAGCAGCATTGGCGTGGGCCGTAAACATCATGATGAACGTGAGTAAGCTCAGTATTACTTTAGGCATTGGGCAAACATATAGATACGCTTAATTATTACGTAAGTATAGGGTATGAAATATCATAAAGCTCTATTATTGTGTTAAATGGTACTAATTGAGTGCGTTGATATCATGGATTGAGGCTATTTACTTAGTTTATATGGTATAGATTGTAAGTTAAGTATAACCCGAATAACTGCTGTGATTTAATCTGAGCATGTTTAATCATTTAGCACATTCTAATGACTCAATAATTTGGATGAATAAAGAGCAATAAAGTGTGCTTTTTCGATACTGGGTATGTTTTTTCGCATGATTTTGCTTTTTTAAAAGTCTCTCAAGATTTTTTAAGCTAAAATAATCGCAGTTTATTTTCCTTTTAGGCGCTATTATGACAATCCATGTAATTAATCACCCACTTGTTCAACACAAACTTGGCCTTATGCGAGAGCATGGCATCAGTACCAAGAGTTTTCGTGAGCTTTCATCTGAAGTTGGTACGTTATTAACTTACGAAGCGACTAAAAATCTCCCCCTTGAAAAAGTAGAAATCACCAGCTGGGATGGCAATCAACTCGATGTAGAGCATATCAAAGGTAAAAAAATAACGGTTGTACCAATTTTACGTGCCGGCCTTGGCATGATGGATGGTGTAATGCAGTTATTGCCAGCCGCTAAAGTGAGTGTTGTTGGCTTACAGCGTAATGAAGAAACCCTTGAGCCAATCCCGTATTTTGAAAAGCTCGTAGGTAAAATTGATGAGCGTTTAAGCCTTGTGATTGACCCTATGTTAGCAACGGGTGGTTCCATGATTGCTACTATCGATATGCTTAAAAAAGCAGGTTGTAAAGAAATTAAAGTTATTGTGCTAGTTGCAGCGCCAGAAGGCGTAGAAAAAACACTTGCAGTACACCCTGATGTAGAAATATTTACCGCAGCGCTAGATAGTCACCTGAACGAAAAAGGCTATATCATTCCAGGTCTTGGTGATGCAGGTGATAAAATATTTGGCACCGTGTAGGTGTGATGGTGAATAACGCTACTTTTTCAATCAAAACTATTTTAACCGGGGCGCAAATGCTATTTGTAGCCTTTGGTGCCTTGGTATTAGTGCCATTGCTTACGGGGCTTGACCCTAACGTCGCACTATTTACCGCGGGCATTGGCACACTGCTATTTCATGTTGTGACTAAAGGCCAAGTGCCTATATTTTTAGCCTCATCTTTTGCTTTTATCGCCCCTATAATCGCATGTGTACAGCTGTGGGGTGTGCCTGCAACTATGGGGGGCTTAATGGCGGCGGGCTTTGCTTATATGGCGCTGAGCTTACTTGTTAAGCTCAAAGGTGTTGCGACATTGCATAAAATATTGCCACCTGTTGTTGTGGGCCCTGTGATCATGGTGATTGGCTTAGCGCTTGCACCCGTGGCAGTAAATATGGCGATGGGTAAAAGTGGTGATGGATCAGTGCAGTTAATTGCTTATGATCAAGCCATTTGGATTGCCGCTTTCTCGTTGTTAGTGACGTTAGTTTTTGCTGTTTGGGGTAAGGGTGTATTTAAGCTTATTCCTATTTTAGCGGGTGTCATTGCAGGCTATAGTTTATCGCTTTATTTAGGCATAGTGCAGTTTGATGCTGTGACGAATGCACAGTGGATAGCCATGCCTGCTTTTACGTGGCCAGAGTTTAAATGGCAAGCTGTGTTATTTATGGTACCAGTGGCAATAGCACCTGCCATTGAACATATTGGCGATATGATGGCCATTAGCCAAGTAACCAATAAAGATTATTTGAAAAAACCGGGATTACATCGGACTTTGTTTGGCGATGGGTTGGCTACAACTGCGGCATCTTTATTCGGAGGCCCGCCTAATACCACCTATTCAGAAGTAACAGGTGCAGTGATGCTTACGCGAAACTTTAACCCTAAAGTTATGATGTGGACTGCAATCATTGCCATTATTTTAGCTTTTGTGGCAAAAATGGGCGCTGGGTTACAAACCATTCCTGTGCCTGTTATGGGTGGGATCATGATTTTATTGTTTGGCTCAATTGCCGTGGTTGGTTTAAATTCATTAGTAAAATGTGGTGAAGACCTCACTGCGCCGCGTAATTTGAGTATTGTGGCGTTAATTTTAGTGTGCGGAATTGGTGGCATGCACATTGGCGGCAGTGAGTTTAGTTTACAAGGCGTTAGTTTATGCGCAATTTTAGGTATTGTGTTGAATTTAGTATTACCAAAGGCCGATGAAGCAACGTAATTGCTAACAACGAATGTTTATTTTGTCTCAAAATAGCGCATTTATATGCGCTATTTTTTACTTACTAAAAATAAAATAGGTATTATTGTGAGCATTATATACAAGAGGTCAATAGTGTGGATATAGCCTCTTTTTTAGCAAAGCATCAGCTGCCGCATAAATATCAATATTTGAGTGAGCAGTTGTTTACCCCGTTAGCGCAGGATACTATTGCGGCTAAAAAACGAGGGCAACCAATGGTCGTGGCAATTAATGGTTGCCAAGGTTCAGGAAAAACGACCCTCGCTGACTTTTTAGTTACGTGGATCAACTTCAATACTGCATTTAATAGTATTTCCCTATAGATTGATGATTTTTACCACAATCAGGCAAGCCGCCAACAGCTAGCTAAAGACATACCCCCATTATTTGCAACGCGTGGCGTACCAGGTGCACATGACATAATGCTCATGAAACAGACATTTAGCGCATTACTCGCGGGTAAGGTGGCTGTGCCAACCCCTAAGTTTGATAAGCAAAGTGATAACCCTATTCAAAAATCATTATGGTCTGCAAACAATCATGCCATTGATATAATTATCTTTGAAGGATGGTGTGTAGGCAGTGAAGCACAGCAACCAATAGCAGTTCAATAAAATAAGTAATTTAAACTCTCCAAATCACTATGCCTTAATCCCATCTATTACAAAGCTGAATCTGACAGATGTTTGTCCCTAAACTGTTAACACTTAACTGTTAAGAATACTAATTAAATAAATTAATAGTGTATTAATGTTAATTTATTCAATAATGCTATTTACATCAAAAATAACAACCATTATCATTGCTCTTTACTTATGGGGGCTGTAATGACACGAAAAATCATTTCTACTGCGATTTACCTCGCACTTTTACCAACATCAGTTTTTGCAACAGATGTTGATGTTGAAACACAGTTAGCACAATTGCAGCAGCAATTAGCTCTGCAACAAAAAGCGATTACACGATTAACTGCTCAGTTAGCAGAACAACAGCAACAAAAAACGCAGCTTAATGATATTAACGTAGTAACGACTGATAAAAAAAAGCAATCGTTCATTCGTGATAAAAGCGATACACCCTCTCTTACATTTAAGAGCTACGGCACTTTAGCTTATCGTAATGATGAAATATTCGACAATATTCAAGATATATCGCCAGATCGTCGAGCCACAACCGACTTAGAGCGAGTAGTGACTGAATTTGAATATCAAATAAACAAAAATTGGCAAATAGAATTTGAAATTGAGTATGAGCACGGTGGCACAGGCACAACGCTTGAATACGATGGTTTTGAAGAGTTTGGTGAGTTTGAAAGTGAAGTAGAAGCAGGTGGTGAAGTCATTGTTGAAAAACTGCAGGTAAAATATGAGTTTAACCCGAATGTGCAGGTTAAATTTGGCCATATATACGTACCTGTAGGTTTAGGCACTGATTTAAATAAACCAGATCAATACTTTACTACGTCACGCCACTGGAGTGAAGCGAGTATGATCCCGCAAGTATGGCATGAAACTGGGGTTAACCTGATCACCAATTGGCAAGATTTTACGTTGCAGACGATGATCAGTACTGGTTTAAACTCAGAATATTTTCGCACCACAAACTGGATTGCTGGTGGTGCGCAACAACGTTTTGAAACGAACACTGCCGATGATTTAGCGCTTACTTTACGTCTTGATTATGGCGATGTTAAAAAAGGTAAAGGCGTAGGTATCAGTTATTACAACAGCGATACAAGTGGAAACCGCCGCAACCAAGGCAAGTTAGATGTTGACGGGAATGTCTCTATTTTAGGTGTTCATGGCGCGTGGGAATATCAAGATTTCACACTACGCGGGCAATACTTATACGGTGAACTTGAAGATTCTGTTGCCATTACCAATGCGAATAAAACCACGCCAGGTCTTCGCCCTGGCAGTTTTTCTCAACTGGGTAGTAAGTCAGAGTCTGCATTTTTTGAAGCAGCGTATAACACACAACATATGTTTAACTTATCCAGTCCGCTTTATGTATTTACCTCATTTGATTATGCAAACCCATTACTAGAAGTTGCTAAAGGCACGCCGATTGATCGTTTTGACATTAGCGAATTTAGTATGGGTATTAACTACTTACCAAATAAAAATTTAATTTTAAAATTCCAAGGTGGGCAACGTCAGTATGCGCAAAGCAATATTGATAACACCACTCATTTTAGCGCGTCAATCGGCTATATATTCTCAACTACTTTATAGGATTTAAAGGATGAAAACGGTACTTAATAGCATCACAGCAATAATTTTAGCATCTACACTCGTAGCATGTGGTTCATCATCATCTGATGATTCAGGTTCTACTACGCCGCCGCCAGTTGCATCAACGAAGTTTACATATGATGCGACTGATTTAATTGCCAATGTAACGACAGACGTGATTGTTGATGGCTACGAAATACTTGATACAAAAGCAGATGCACTTTACGTTGCAGCGCAAAATTTACTCAATAACCAAAATCAAGAATCTTTAGCTAAAGCACAAGATGCTTGGAAAGACGCGCGTATATTTTGGGAGCAGGGCGAGTCACACATTTTTGGTCCAGTTGATAGCTTATCAATTGATCCGCATTTAGATACATGGCCACTAAACACGACAGATTTAAACACGTTGCTTGCCAGCGATACGGTATTTACTGCAGACACCATTAAAGGCTTAGATGATGGCGTGCAAGGTTTTCATACTATGGAGTTTTTATTGTTTGGTGATGGTGTTGCCGACAACGAAAAAGCCATTGCTGAAATGACAGTACGTGAAATTGAATATTTAATTGCCTGCGCTGAAGTATTTGCATTTTACACAGATAGCCTATCAAGTGCATGGACGGTATCTGCTGATGGTGATAAAGAGCCAGCTTATAAAGATTACCTTTTAACTCCGGGTAACGACAAATATGCCTCAAATTTAGGTGTGGTTGAAGAATTAGTGAATGGTTTAATTGGTATTGTAGATGAGGTAGGCAATGGCAAAATTGCAGAACCATTCAACACCACAAAAGATAATGCGGATACATCTAAAGTAGAGTCGCAGTATAGCTGGAATTCATTAACAGACTTTAGCGATAACATTAAAGGCGTTCAAAACGTTTATTTAGGTACGTTTGCAAACGAAAACGATAGCCCAGGCCTTAAAGCATTAATTGAAGCAGGGGATGCGACACTTGCAGCTAAAGTTGAAACGCAGATCAGCGCAGCAATTACAGCTATTGAAGCAATCGCGGGTGAAAATAACATGCCATTTCGTCAAGCAATTAAAGATGACGATGCGCGCGTAAGAGTTCAAGCTGCCATTGATAGCTTAGGTGAGTTACAAAAATCACTTGAAGAAGAAGTTGTTCCATTACTTAAAAAATGGGACGTATAACCGTGTATACCCAAGCCATCTCAAGATGCAGAATTCAGCGTTTCACCGAGGCTTAATATCAAGGCGTTACTTTGTAGGAATGGCCGTCCCTTTTAAGAAGGAACAACGATGAGAGTAAGTCTCTGTGAAACGCCCAACGGGTTGGTTTAAAAGCGATTTATACTGCGTTACTTTTATAAGGGATTGATTTTAATAATAGAACCACTATTACTTGCAATCAATGCCTTGCCTAAATCGCTTTTAATTCCAACGACGCTCGCATCTTGAGGTGGCTTGGGTATAAATAAATGAAGAGGGAAGCAAATGCTTCCCTTTTTTGCTTAACATTAAAAAGAAACCGTCATGATAAAAGTAATTAAACCATATACACCTTTATTTTTCAGCTTAGCAATGCTGAGCGGGTGTGGTGGAGGTAGCAGTAGTAGTGATACAAATACTACTCCAGTAACCCCACCAATAGTTGAAGAGTTACCTTCGTACATAGATGTCAGCGCACTTGCCGGTGACGCAACAACGCATGATACAAATAATTCCGGGCATGGTTTTTCTACTCCTATGCCTAATTTATCGCCAGCAGAATTAAATTTACACCTTGATGGGGATACTGATTTTGAAACGGCGTTTACAACAGCACCAAATGATACGCACCCTGACTTAGATGGGGTGGGTCCGGTTTTTAATAATAATAACTGCAATGCCTGTCATCAACGTGATGGCCGCCCAAGTACCGTATTGCCAAGTACCCCCGATGGCAGAATTAAATTAGGCAGCGATGCCGGAATATTTTTACGTGTAAGCTTAGCTGATGGTGTATGCAATCAGCCAAATAGTACAAATGATTATTGTAAAAATACACCTGTCCCAGGTTTTGGCGATCAGCTGTTTCATCGCGGTGTATTACAAGCGCGAGAAGATTGGCAACAAAACCACTTTGGAGGCCAAGCAGATGTTTACTTAAGTTATAAATACACTGAATTCACATACCCAGATGGGCAAACGGTGACTTTAAAGCAGCCAGTTTTTGAAGTCGATAATGCATGGGATTCACCAAGTAATTATTCATTGAGCGAATTAGCCAGTAGTGATGTTCAGTTTAGTGCACGCAACGGTATGCCGGTATTTGGTCTTGGCTTATTAGAAGCGATAACAGATGAAGATATTTTGGCATTAGAAGATCCAATAGATAGCAATAATGATGGCATTAAAGGTCAAGCCAATTGGGTATTTGATGCAGTAAAAGCACAGCAAGGAATTGATAATCCGGTGTCATTAGGGCGCTTTGGCTGGAAAGCCAGCACCCCCTCGGTACGTCAACAATCATTGGCGGCATTACGTGGCGATATGGGAGTAACAAATTCATTATTCGCACAAGAAAGTATTGCAAACACCTTGATGCATGACAGTTACTTATCACGTACTAACTATCAAGACACTGGCACAGATGCACAAGGTTTACCGGAAGCAAGTGATGAGTTTTCAAATGCGGTGGTTTTTTACGCACAAACACTGGCTGTACCTGCAAGACGCGATATAAGTAATCCTGATGTGAGAGCAGGCGCTAAGCTTTTCTCTGAGATCAACTGCAATGGTTGCCACACACCAAGCTTTACGACTTCAACACAAAGTGATCTTATGCTCGGTGGTGTAAAAGCACCTGAAGGTATTAAAGGGCAAGTAATTTGGCCATTTACAGATATGCTTTTACACGATATGGGAGAGGGACTCGCTGATAATCGTCGTGACTTTTTAGCGTCTGGCAGACAATGGAAAACAAGGCCACTTTGGGGGATAGGGTTAACAAAAACAGTTAATCCAGGCGCTGGATTTTTACATGATGGGCGTGCAACAAGTCTTGAAGAAGCGATTCTATGGCATGGCGGTGAAGCGCAAACAAGTCGAGATAAATTCACTCAGTTGAATAAAGACAAGCGCCAGCAAGTGATCGTGTTTTTACAGTCACTTTAATTTAGTAGTTTTATTGGTTACACAGAATATAGATATCGTGTTAAAAACGACTTGAATATTTTAAACTCACTGTAAAGGGGCTTTACAGTGAGTTTTTTAGCTCATGGGCTAAATTTTCAACCGTGAAATCTAAATGGTTTTCCTGTGTTTGAGAAAAGAGTAAAAAATCAATCATCTTCAAATCACCACTATTTATTTTATTTATAAGTGCTTCATAGTCATCCGTTCTATTATTAAATGATGCAACTTGTTTATGTTGCAATGGAAATTGCTCAGGTTTTTTAGATGCATCATAGATGTTTAAAAGCGCGTGCGCCCCTAATAAAACATGCCCACCTATAGAAACATCAAGTGTTATATCTTTATTTTCAGGCGTGTCCCAATTAATACCGCCTACGACTACATGTTTTCTTAGATTCAAAGTATTAAGAGCTTTAATTGCGCCAAATGCAATCGCATCATTGGCGCACCAAATAGCATTAATCTCAGGGGCATTTTGTAAAAACGCTAACGTTTTTGTATAACTTTCTTCAAGAGACCAATTAGCCACATCCTCAGCAAATAATGATGCTTCAGGGTATGAATTCAAATAATCAGTCAGTCCAGCACGACGAGCAGTTGCAGCAGGTGTCGTGTAGTCACCAAGCAGGGCTAAAATTTTCATATTGGTGTTACTACTGTTGCGATGTTTGTTAAAAAGCGCTTCAGCTAACAAGCGCCCGCCCATACGGTTATCAGGGACCATACTGCCTACAATATTTGCATTATGTTGTATGAGATAATGTAATCGGGATGCATTTGGGCGATTTAAAAGAAAATACAATGGTACATTATCGGTATTTATTGATAACAAATAATTACTAATCACTTGTTTTTCATCAACTAAGATAAGTAAATCTGGCTTTGCTTTGAGTGCTTTAGATATAAGTTCTTTCATTAATATGTGATTACGATTGGCATAATAAACGGTTAAATTAATATCTAGATCGTCTGATGCTGCGTGCATTGCTGCTGATACTTTATACCAGAAATCGCCTGTGCTGTTATTCACGTCATCAGTACTTTTGTTAAAACCGGGATTAATAAATGTTATGTTCAACGCCAATACATTAAACGATGACAGTATAGCAACTAGTAATAAAGAACTTGTTAGAATCCGGGAAAATAAAATCAAAGTAATGCTCAAAATTCATCTATCAAATGAGGATAGACTTTACCAGAATGACAGTACGATTCATAATTAGACCATACTAATATTAGGGATAATTGACTGTTTTGCGCATTTATAGACATTGTGATGAGTGCTACAAAAGTGGTGCTAATACTAAAATTCGTATACATAAAGCAATTTATTGATAGCCAGCAGAAGCCGTTTATTATTCTTAATTCTAACTGAAACGCGTACCTTTAAGTTTTTTAAGTATATAATGTTGCTTTATCGCTAGAAATTATATTACAAGGTTTAAAATGAAAGCGCTGCTATTTATAATTGTATTAATGTTAACGCCTACTTTGGTGTTTGCTGAAGAGCTAGATCTTGAAACCAATATGAAAAATATGGGGCTAGCTTATAAGCACAGTGTTCAAGCAACGCAATTAAGTGAGTTTAATACAGCGATTGATGAGTTTATCACTTTAGGTAAGCTCAGTAAGACAGCGACTTTTCATAAAGAAGCTGAAAGTTCGCGCCAGGGCTTAGATAAAGTAATCGCTCAGGCTGAAATTGCTAAAAAGTTAGCGAATGAAAAAGGGCTTGATGCTGCTAAAAAACCATTAAAATCAATTAATGAGTTACGACAGCAATACCATAAACTACATGAGCCGCCAAGTTTTTGGGAACTGTTATTTGGCAAGTGAAAAGCTATTTTTTATACTACGAAGACTGGTGTATGCTGGACAAGAGGTATATAACTGTAGAAGGTAAAAAGTGCGCCAATTTTCAGGCGCACAAAAGGGCGTTTACTTTCCTTTCTTTTTCATTCCTTGCACGGCTTTAAAGCGTGGGTTGTCTTTACAAATCACAAAAACACGACCTTTACGTTTAACGATTTGACACCCTGGGCGATTTTTAGCACTTTTAAGTGAACTTAAAACTTTCATTGCTACTTGCTCCCGATATTTTTGAAGCGACGATTAAACGCTGCAACACGGCCATCAGTCGCAACAGATTTTTGTTTACCTGTGTAAAACGGGTGAGAATCACTTGATACATCAATTGGCACGTAAGGGTAAGTTTTACCTTCTAATTCAATAGTTCGGCTCGTTTTTATTGTTGATCCAATAATAAAGTAGCTATCTGCTGCAGTATCGTGAAAAGCAACTGTTTGGTAATCTGGATGAATATTAGGTTTCATAAAATGCCTTTAATTATATCAATATTGTTATGTGATAGTATAACTATAATTTATAGTAAATAAGAATCCTTTGCAAACACTATTTTAAATCTAACTAAGTCATTACTTTTAGGTGCAATGGATGTAAAAGTAGTGAACATGGTTCT
The DNA here is from genome assembly GCF_001653135.1 of Pseudoalteromonas neustonica. Lineage (GTDB taxonomy): Bacteria > Pseudomonadota > Gammaproteobacteria > Enterobacterales > Alteromonadaceae > Pseudoalteromonas > Pseudoalteromonas neustonica. The sequence continues at coordinate 134,205 of NZ_BDDS01000004.1, read as the reverse complement.
ATTTCGCGCAAATCAACTAAAAAATAAGCAGTTAGATCAAAAAAGCTAGCAATTGCTAATTAGCCTGTTATAAATAATATGTAACCGAGCATTAAGGAGTACAGGTTAGTATGAGTGAATCAATTAAAGAGAGCATCAGTGAGCAAAGCCAAGAAATAGATCAAGGCGTGATGGACACATTACGTAGCAGAGATCACAGCGTACTTGCTCAACAAATAGATCCATTAAGCTGTACACATAACGATATTGTTGAATTGCTAGCGCAATATTTAGCGTTAAGTGAACAAGACGATGACGACGTTTTTGATAACTGGTTTGATAATCTAAATAAAGCGCAACACACCGTATTGAAAGTGTTTGAAGTGTACCGCGGTCAGTTTGAGCACCAAGAATAACGGGTTCATAATTAAAGTGTTAGACGTGGTTGTATAAAATCTAAAAAGGCAACTATACGCGACGATACTGCACTATTTTTGTAATACACAGCTTGTACAGATTCACGTAGGTTAGGCGTTTTTATTGCCTGTGGTAAGACTTTTATTAACCTATTGTGAGTGAGATCGTCTGCGATCATAAACTGTGAAAGTAGTGCAATGCCTTGTCCTGCAATGCATAAGTGACGAATGGTTTCGCCGCTACTGGCATTAAGAGAAAAATTAAGTGCACAGGCTTGTTGAAGTGGCCACTTATTTAACTTAGTAGTGCCTGTAAAGCCAATTAACTTATGGTTATATAAATCTAACTCCGTATTAAGTGCAGAGCTTTGTTTTAAATAAGCAGGACTCGCTACAAGGTGTAGTTGGCTAATACCTAATTTACGTGCGTGCAAGTTTGAATCTGGCAATTGGCCAATACGAATAGCTAAATCTGTTTTATGTTCAAGCAAATCAATTACGTTGTCATGAGATGTGATGTCTAATCTAATATCTGGATATAAATGACTAAATTGGGCTATTAAAGGTGTTAGCTGATGCAATACAAATGGACTCGCAGCATCTACACGTAGTTTCCCCGCGGGTGCATGTTTTAATAAACGTAACGACTCCTCCCCATGCTCTAGTAGATTTAATCCTTCTCTCGCGTATTCAATAAAGGTTTGGCCTTCTTCTGTCAGCTCCAAACGCCGTGTTGTGCGACTTAATAAAGCGCATTCTAAGCATGTTTCAAGACGCGTTATCGCACGGGATACTTTAGCAATATGTTGATCTAATAAAACGGCTGCCCGAGAAAAACTGCCGCAATCAACCACAGTTACAAAAGCTTCTAGATCTTCAGTTTTTGATTTAACACTCATTGGGCTGCCTTATATTTGCAAATATAACAAATGTATTTTGCCACTAATGCTATTTTTCACAACTGTTAATTCGTTCACACTGGGCTCTTACTATTTATCTTCAATACCCGATAGGACATTACAGTATGCCACTAGCTTTATGGGCGCTTACGTTAAGCGCATTTGCAATTGGAACAACAGAATTCGTAATAGTAGGTTTAATCCCTATTATTGCAGACGATCTTGGTGTTAGTTTGCCATCTGCAGGGCTTTTAGTGAGCTTATACGCAGTGGGTGTCGCAATTGGCGCACCCGTGTTAACGGCAGTAACAGGTCGCTGGCAGCGAAAAACAGTACTTACGAGTTTGATGGCATTATTTGTCATAGGCAATATAGTTGCTTGGCAAGCCCCAAGCTATGAAACTTTAATCGCAGCGCGAGTTTTAACTGGTTTGGCTCATGGCGTATTTTTTTCGATAGGCTCTATGATGGCAACGAGCTTAGTGAGTAAAGAAAAACAAGCCAGCGCAATTGCTATTATGTTTACCGGATTAACAGTAGCATTAGTAACAGGGGTGCCTTTAGGGACGTGGGTAGGCCAAGTTTTTGGCTGGAGATCCACTTTTTTGATGGTCTCATTGTTGGGTTTGATTGCATTAATTGGTAGTGCAATTTTAGTCCCCAACACGCTTGATCAAGTAATACCAACAAAGGTAAAAGATCAACTACAAGTATTACTTAAGCCACGTTTACTACTGGCTTATACAATGACCATTTTAGGTTATGGTGGGACCTTTACTGCATTTACTTTTCTTGCCCCAATTTTACAACAACATGCTGGTTTTGCTGCCTCATATGTTGGTTTTATCATGCTGGGCTATGGTGTGTCGGTTGCTGTAGGGAATGTGTGGGGTGGTAAACTTGCAGATAAATATGGGCCTATTAAAGCACTTAAAGTTTTATTTTTAGGTTTAAGCATTACCTTATTAGCACTGACATTTACAATGAACTCCCCGTTGCTTGTTGTGATCACCGTATTAGTATGGGGCGCATTTGCTTTTGGTAATGTTCCTGGATTGCAATTGCATGTTGTAAAAATAGCGGAGCAAGATACACCAAAAGCGATTGATGTCGCTGTCGGTTTGAATATTGCCGCTTTTAACATTGGCATTGCTTTGGGCTCAGTTGTTGGTGGACACGTTGTTGAAACCCTAACATTGCAAGACACCTCATGGATCGGCGCAATAATTTGCAGTGCAGCGTTAGCTGCTACATGTTTAGCAGGGCACTTAGATAAACAACGTATTTGCTAAATAGCCTCAACTTCGGGTAATAAATTCATCCCCCAGCAATCATGATCTGAATCTAAGTGAGTAGTATTAAGTGAACTATCTTTTCATATAAATTGGTGGGTTAAGCTGTATGCAAACCGCTCGACAGAGCTGGATGTTTGAACGATTATGCAACTTTACTTGGTAGTTATCCTTGTTTTGTACAAGGTCCAAAGAGTCTATTTGCTCAAAGGGCAACACAGATATGGCGTTTTATGCGCCGGTTGATTCAAAAAATGAGCCTAACATTATGGGGGGCGTAGGGCTTGTCTATCTTGTTGTTGTCCAGAACATAGAAATGAATGTCGATTTGAATTACAGTGCTACCAATAGCGCCATTAATTAATGGCTAATGCAGAATTATTATCAGGATTTGGTATGACTTCAGAAAAAATTGAACCACCAGATGGCGTGTCGGTAGAAGATTGGCATGCTTACCTCAAACATAAAAAAGAGTGGGAGGAAATGTTGATACAAAGATTCGAAAATGAATTGCAGTTTTCACCACCGCTACCGCCTTGGCTAAAATACTCTGAATATGCTGACTCAGACAGTTTATTTTGGCGAATGGGAGATGGGGAATCATACCTTTCTGATTACTTTGACGTTTACCTTAAGTATGCCAGTGAGTTTGATTTACACGAGTATAAGCAGAAGTACCCTGCGCCAAAAGATTGGGAAGCTTATTATCAAACAGATTAGTAAGCCTTTATTGTTAAATTTTAAGTGTACTTGCCAGTTCGCCGTGCTGTTGTCGGCCTGATCAGAGTAATTGGTTGTTACTTTGTTTACGTCTTCTTGCATGCGCGATGACAGCTAATATACCCAAACCACCTCAAGATGCGAGCGTCGTTGGAATTAAAACCGATTTAGGCAAGGCATTGATTGCAAGTAATAGTGGTTCTATTGTTAAAATCAATAACGCAGTATAAATCGCTTTCAAACCAAACCGTTGGGCTTTTCACAGCGACTTACTCTCATCGTTGTTCCTTCTTAAAAGGGGCGGCCATTCCTACAAAGTAACGCCTTGATATTAAGCCTCTGTGAAACGCTGAATTCTGCACCTTGAGGTGGCTTGGGTATAAAGCTCTGTACAAGCATAAGAAGTACCACAATTAAAAAACGGTTTGAACGTATTACCTACCTAGACATCCATAAAAACGTATTTAACACAGCCGAGTATACCCAAGCGACCCCAAAATATAGCGCCGATTAGAATTAAAAGAATCGCCGATAGTTATACGGTGTGTTTACTTTATAGGGGCAGATAGCATACCATTTATAACACTAATTATTATCGTTACCATTTTAAACGGTGTGTTTATGGCAAAAATAAAAGTTTTATTAATAGAAGACGATAACACCTTAAGTAATTATTTGGCTGATCTACTCGAAAAATCAGGCTATTTAGTTGAACAATGCTTTGATGGCGAAACAGGGTTAAAGCTTGCGCAGTCACAACAGCATCAGCTGATATTGTTAGACAAAATGCTCCCCAAACTTGATGGTGTATCATTACTTAAAATTTTACGTGAGAGCAGCCAACAACCAGTGATCATGGTATCGGCAAAAGGCGCTGAAGAAGAGCGTATTTTAGGGCTAACTCATGGTGCCGATGACTATGTGGCTAAACCATTTAACACCCAAGAGTTATTACTGAGAATCGAAAGTATCCTCAGGCGTAGCTCGTCCTATACTCCTGCTAACAACCACTTTGAGATAAGTATTGATGGCCTCACACTTAATACGGCAAAACAAAGCATTTTTGTAAACGAGAACGAAATTGAATTTACGCCAATACAATTTAAGTTACTGTGGGAGCTGGTGTCGCAGCAAAACAAAATAGTCAGTAAAGCTGATTTGTATCAGGCAGTATTAAATAAAAAGTTAGGCGCATACGACCGCAGTATTGATATGCACTTAAGTCGCGTAAGGCGAAAACTCAACGAAGCAAATTGGCTTGGCGAGCGCTTACAGACGGTTCACGGAAAAGGGTATTGTTTTAAATGAATCGCAAAATTCTCTGGAAACTATGCCTTATTTTAGCAACCGGCTTGGTTGCTTTTTTTTACCTACTGCATGCACTGACTTTAAAAACAGAAGAGAGCATGAGTTTTATTGCCGAGCAACATCGCGAGCAGTTAAAACAGTGGAGTAAACAGGCTGAGCAGCTTTATTTATCAGATCAACATGAGGATTTAGTGCAATGGTTAGAAAATTTACAAGCACAAGAACAAACATGGGTATCTGTTGCTAGTTTTAATGCCGTGCATATAGCGGGAGAACAAATCGAAAAAGATATTGTAGGTGGCTACCACTTTGGAAGAAGCATTGATTGGAAAATACATTTGTATTTTGAAGTAAACCCAATCATGGAGCTACCTTTTAGCCAAACAAATGCGAGTTTGCTCATTAAACTGCCTGAACGAATGCGCCCAGGAACTTACTGGCTTACAATAAAGTTTATACTGCAAGTTTTGATGCCTATGGCCGTTTTAGTTGTTTTATCCGTGATACTTTACCGACACATAATTACTCCATTACAGCAATTAGATAAAGCGACCTCGGCCTTTAGCAAGGGTAACTTTAAAGTCAGAGTTGGCAAGCATTTAGGACATCGTAAGGATGAACTATCTCACTTAGCGTCTACATTTGATCAAATGGCGAGCCAAATTGGTGAGCTTATTGCCAGTCAACGGCAATTAATATCGGACTTATCTCATGAATTACGCACCCCACTTACACGTTTAGATATTGCAGTAAATAGTTTTGATTTAAATAATGCTCAGCAGCACCTAGGGCGCATAACACGTGAGTCCCATCATATTCGTAAATTGGTTGAAGATACGCTCACACTCGCGTGGTTAGAAAACGAAAAACCGATTATTAAGCAAGAAGACGTTGATTTAGTTGATTTACTCGATGTACTTGTTGAAGACGCTAAGTTTGAATTTCCTGATCGTCGCATTATTGTAGAGTCGCCAAATAATGCGGTAGTTAACAACAGTAGTCATAGGGCTTTATGCCCTGCTATTGAGAATATCATCCGTAATGCGCTGCGCTTTACACCATCGGGTAAGCTCGTACAAATCAAGATAGCAAAAGAGGCGACTCATTATTGTATTGAAGTGATTGATCAAGGCCCCGGTATTGAAGAGCAATATTTGCAAAGAGTATTTGATCCTTTTTTTCGTATTGATAACTCACGCATGGCAGAAAATGACAGCTTTGGGTTAGGTTTAGCGCTTGCTAAGCGGCATTTAGCGAGTGTTAGAGCTGATGTGCGTTCAGAAAATCAATCACAAGGAGGTCTAAAGGTTTTGATAATGATTCCTATTTCTTAAATGTAACAATTGTAAAAGTCGTATCCTTACAACGCTTAAATGGTAATAATTCTTACTTAAGCATTCATCAGTTATTTGAGATATAAGTCATGTCATCTGTATCAACTAGAAAAGTACGTTTAAAAACCAGTATTGCCAGTGCCATTTTGGCTGCACTTTGTAGCGCTAATGTTTATGCTGAGGAAGCTCTTAGCGAGAAAAAAACCAAAAAGATTGAAAAAATCACAGTTGTTGGTGCAACAACAAATTCAGAGATCACACCTACTGAATTAGAAAACTACCAAGCAAATGATTTAGGTGACATTTTTCGTCATACCCCTTCCGTTACTATCGGTGGCTCATTAGGCATTGCCCAAAAAATATTTGTACGCGGTATGGAAGACTCAATGGTGAATGTAACAGTTGATGGCGCGCCACAAACGAGTACTTTATTTCATCATATAGGCCGTGTTGCCATAGAGCCTGAATTACTTCGCAGTGTACAAGTGCAAGCGGGGGCCGGTGAAGCTACATCGGGAACCGGCGCAGTGGGCGGTGCAATTCGCTTTAAAACCAAAAATGCTGACGACATGCTTGCCAATGGTGAGCAATTTGGTGGCATGATCAAAGCTAATTATTTCTCAAATGACGGGCATAAAGAAAGCGTTTCTTTATACGGCAAAGTAACGGATTCTATTGGTGTATTAGCGTCGTACGTTAATGTAAGCCGAAATAATATGGATGATGGCGATGGGGAAGAGCTTTATGGTACAGCATCAGATCAAGAGTTAGGTTTTATAAAAATTAGTGCTGATCTAACAGATAATCAAGACCTTACCCTTAGTTATGAAATTCGCAAAGAAGAAGGTGAATTTGGTAAGCAGACAAACTGGGCACCATTAAAAGGCGATCCATTATTTGAATCATGGGGTGAGCGAGAAACCCTTGTTTTAAACCATGCTTGGTATTTAAACAGCCTTGTTAACCTTGAAACGACTTTGTACCAAACAGAGTCATCGTTTAAGCGAGAGCTTTTTACATGGGATGCATCAATACAAACCACCGGCTTTGATATTCGTAATACCAGTGACATAGGTGATCATTCAATTACGTATGGAGTTGAACAAAAAGTTGATAAAGTTCATTCATCCTCTTATGAAGAGTTTGGGGGTGTTTTTGATGAAAAAGGCACAGTAACAGGTGTATACGCGCAAGATCATTGGCAAATTAGCGACGAATTAATATTGAGTTTTGGTGCGCGTTACGATGCTTATGAACTTGATCACGATGGTATTGAAGCTAATTGGATAAAAGTAGAGGGTAAGTGGGTTGTTGAAACCGATGCCAATGGCAAGCCGGTTACATCAATTGATAGCTTTTCAACAGATAAACAAGATGGCTTTAGCGGTAATATTGGCTTTGAATACAGCTTTACAGATTCACTAAAACTGTCGGCGGGTTACGCACAAGCATTACGTGGCAGACAAGTTGCCGATGCCTTTACTGTGGGTGAGCTCAGTCATAATGAAAACCTATCAGCTGAAGATGTTGAGAACACCGAGTTGGGTTTAATTTATAACGACGGGACTTGGTTATTTGAAGCATCCGCTTATTTAAGCGTAATTAACGGTGTGGTATTTGATAAATTTAAAGGCCGAGAAGGTGTTTTCTATGAAAATATCGGTGATTTAGAAACAAATGGTATTGAGCTGGTGGCCGGTTATCAAGCGGGTGACTTTGACGTTATCGTTAGTTATAACCACAATAATGTTGAATTAAATAATGCCCCATTTGTTTGGCCTGATGCAAATGACCCATCAGGTTATAGCACAGTTGTGTTAGATGGTGTTGACATGTCAGCTTATGAATTTGGTGGCTTAGGTAACTCTGCTGCAGATTCATTTAACATAAATTTTAACTACGATCTGAGTGAGCAAATTAAACTCGGTATGAGCTATAACCATGTCGCTAGTTTGAATGATATTGACGTATTCTATCGGTCAATGGAATTAGAGTGGGTTACTCAGCTAGAGACAATCAATAAACCAGGCTACGACGTTGTTGATGCCTACATTACTTATGAGCCACTTAATAATCTTAGGTTTGATTTATCAGTACAAAATTTATTGGATGAATCTTACATAAGTCACGGCAGTGTTGCCGATTATGGAAGTATCACTGGTTATGAAAATGTTGTAGGAATTAAAGAGCGAGGGCGAGATATTCGTCTAAGCGTTTCATATAAATTTTAATTTTAGTGTAATTAGAACTTAAAGAGCGTAGCTATTTAAGTTCTTTATATACTCAAGCCACCTCAGATGTAAGTTTCAAGTGGAATTAAAGAGGGCGATTAAGGCAATGTATTGTTGCAAATTAACGCCTAGATTTTAAGCCCCTGTGAAAAGTTAAACTTACATCTTATCGTCACTTGAGTATACTTTTTTGGTCTTTATATGAACCTTACAACAAAACACCTTGCTGCCTTAAATATAACTTGTCGAGTGCTTATTGCCCTGGTTGGAGGTTATGTATTAGCAGCTTTGAGCGCAATACTCGTTGCACTTCTTTTACCTGGCGACATTATAAACTCCATTGTGAGCGCCTTAATGCTGAGTTTTATTATCTATACCGTAACCGTACTTTATGTATTTGCCACTAAAACAACCCTGCGCGCAGGTATCAGCGTATTTGCTCTTTGTATTTTAATGTACTGCTTTGTTCGTCATTTAAATGGGATTGCGGTGTTATGAAACCCAGGTTTAGGCAATCAATGAGTTGGTTACATACATGGGCGGGCTTTGCCTTTGGCTGGCTACTATTTTTTATATTTGTAACAGGCAGCGCTGGCTATTTCGAGAATGAAATCGATCGCTGGATGAAGCCTGAAATAGCCATTGTTAATACACCAATAGATGACTTTACTATACTCAATAAGGCACAACAGCAACTAAACTCGTTAGCAGGTGATGGAGCACAGTGGTATATCAGTTACCCATCCATACGTGATCCACATATCGACATTTCGTGGTTACAGTTAGCAAATACTGAGTTAGATATACCAAGGCAATGGCACGAAAAAAACCTTGATCCTTACACTAATAACGCTATTTCGAGTCGAGAAACAAGCGGGGGAGAAACCTTATACCGCTTACATTATAACTTACATTACGTGCCCATTATGGTTGGCTATCTTGTGACCAGCTTAGCAACCTTGTTTATGTTGATAGCTTTAGTGACGGGAGTGATCATCCATAAAAAGATTTTTATTGAATTTTTTACCTTTCGAACAGGCAAAGGACTAAGAGCGTGGTTAGATATACATAATATTTTTAGTGTACTGCCATTACCTTTTCATTTAATGATCACTTACAGCGGGCTTGTTTTATTAATGGGCATATCGTTTGCGCCCGTGATTGATGCAACCTATGGGGAGGGTAAAAAAATACATCGTCAGTTTTATGATCTGTTTCAAGTAGAAGATCAGCAACAACAATTTATTGAATTAAATACAGCTGATTTATCCCTTGAAACAGCGCTAAAAGACGCCAAAGTACGTTATAAAAATCAAGCTATAAGTTATCTAGGGTTAATTGATCGACATACATCGCAACCAAGCTTTGAGGTATGGCTTGATGCGAATGAAGGGATCGAGTTTGCAACTCTGATCACCTACCGCATAGTTAATGAACGGGTACAAATAGCGCAATCAATAGGTAAAACTCATAGCGCTGCACAAGTATATGACATATTAGAACATTTACACGAAGGACTATTTGCAGGTACTTACCTACGCTGGCTGTATTTTATATCAGGGCTATTAGGCGCAGGAATGATAGCAACAGGCATGATTATTTGGGTTAATAAGCGTAAAAAACAGCAAACGAGATTGATTAACGTAATAGATAAACTCAATGCCGCAGTGATTGTTGGCTTGCCCATTGCCATAGCCTGTTATTTTTTAAGTAATCGCTTATTACCGTCAGCAATGCCTGACCGCGCTGAATGGGAAATGCACAGTTTATTTATCGCTTTTGCATTGTGTGGGGTTTTTTGTGCCCTAAGAGTTGCAGATAAAGCTTGGCAAAATATGCTGTGGGTAGCGGCAGCGCTCTACGCATTTATACCCCTATGTAATATGTTAACTACAGAGCACAACTTGCTTTTAAGTGCACAAAAAGGAGATTGGCTAATGCTTGGTTTTGACTTAAGCATGCTGCTTTTTTCCGCGTGTTTCGCTTTTTCAGCCGTATTACTACAAAAACACACGAGTAAAATAGCCATTTAGATTGCATTTAAATATATAAAATAGAGGTTTTTTAAATATGTTGATTTTAGCACAAATACTGCTGCAACTAATTGGTTTTGCATTATTAAGCCTTTCAATCCCTCGGCATTTTAGTCAGGTATTTCAGCATACATCGCGCCCAACCAAGCGGACTGTTTTGGCGCTGAGATGCGGTGGTTACGCTTTCGTTATTTTAGCCGTTATAATTGCAGTAAATAGCTGGGGAGTGTCACTAGGCTTGGTTTACAGCGTAGCAACCGCCACTCTTACGGCTACTATGTTAGCTGTTTTATTGGCATACATTTCAAAGCTGCTTACTGTTATAGGTCGTGGATTTATCCCGACAACAAAGTAACATCCATAGAGTTATGATTTGCTGTAGGTCGTGGATTTATCCCGACAACAAAGTAACATCCATAGAGTTATGATTTGCGTAGGTCGTGGATTTATCCCGACAACAAAGTAACATCCATAGAGTTATGATTTGCTGTAGGTCGTGGATTTATCCCGACAACACGGTAACATCCATAGAGTTATGATTTGCTGTAGGTCGTGGATTTATCCCGACAACAAAGTAACATCCATAGAGTTATGATTTGCGTAGGTCGTGGATTTATCCCGACAACACAGTAACATCCATAGAGTTATGATTTGCTGTAGGTCGTGGATTTATCCCGACAACAAAGTAACATCCATAGAGTTATGATTTGCTGTAGGTCGTGGATTTATCCCGATAACTAAGCAGCCACCCAAACCACAATCCAGCCATCGATAGGGCTGGGGTTAAAGTAATTTTCTATGGCTTTAATTATTAAAAAACCGCCGATGATAATTAACGTTGTGCTGTTTAGTAGCGTTGCTAATATTTCTGCGCGTTTATATCCAAGCCATCTTGAGGTGGTTTGGGTATATAGCCAAAGTGATATGAATTATTGGCGGGTTTATTACCAATTTTTCGGGCAACTAAGGCGATGAATATGGCGGCTGCATCGCTTAAGTTGTGAAGTGCATCAGCGATCAAAGATAAACTACCTGAGACAACCCCTCCAACAACTTGGGCAATAGTGAGTAGCACGTTAATGAAGACCGCTACACTTAGCTGACACTTACTTTTATCATCGTTATTATGAGCATGATTATGTGCCATACAAAATAGTACTCTATTTAAAATATTGTTGATATTCATACTAAAATAGCATGTGAAAATTAGCTAGCAGTTGAAAGTCGTATTTGATTATAAAAAACTCATCTTGGCTTTGCAGTGTGGTTAAGTTCTGGTATGGTTACATTTAATTACTTTTTTGGGTATGTATTTGAAACAGTCAGTGTTGTTATTATTAGCCTTTTTACTACTTCAGCCATTGCTGGATAGTTTTGATGTGGCTGATTATAATCATGTGATTAAAAATGCAGCCCAGTTACTTAATCAACAAGCACAGTTAGATACTCATTGTATTGCTAACAATGATCATGAGTTACATCAAGAAGAGCACTTTCAATTAGAGCAAGCCATTGCTGATAACGCTGATGAATCGCACTGCCATGTTTGTCATATCCCAGTTTTGTTCTCACAAATATGGGAAAATAGTGCTTTATTACCAAGCTATGCCGCTATTACCTCAGTGCAAGACACATTCATTTCACGTTTAATCACCCCTGATTTACGTCCTCCAATTGTTCACTTACTAAGTTAATTTTTTCAGACCACGCGAGTTGGTCATCGATTTTTTTAGTATGAGTACAATTTATGAACTTAAAAAAACCACTTGGGTTTGCCTGCGTGTGTGTAGCTATTTTTGTTGCGCCTGTTGTTTTAGCAAGTCCGACCCAGAAATCTAATGATTTAAATTGGTTATTGAACCATCTAAATCAGCATCCAAAAATACAAGCTGCCTATCAACAATTACACAGTGGCGAAGCTGCTGTTCGCGCCGCACAGTATGGCATTTATAACCCAAGCTTTGATTCGAGTATCGAAAAGGAAGGGGACGATAACAATTTCAGTATTGGTTTTAGTCAAACGTTTGATATTAACGATCAACAAGAGGCCCAAGTAGCAGCCGCGGAGATATCTTTATTAGCTAAACAACAAAGTATGCAGCTAGTTTACCTTACACTTGTAGAGCAAGCGTTAACCGCATTAATTAATTGGCGAAGTAGTAAAACTGCTTTTGAACTAGCACAAGAGCAAGAATTACAACTAGAACGTTTAGTTGCCTTTATTAAACAGCGTCGAGAGTCAGGTGAAGTCGGCCAGCTTGATGAACAATTAGCTTTATATTCATGGTCTGAAATCCTTAATAAAACGGCTCAGCAAGCGAGTGCCTATGCTGATGCTAAATTAGCGGTTAAAGCTATTTTACCTAATTGGAAAGAAGGAAATTCACTTTCACCTGAACGTTTATTAGCAGGTTTCAAACTCAATATAGAGAGTGATAGTGTGAACCTGCACCCACAATTGATGCTTGCTAAATTACAATGGCAACTGCAACGCCAGCAAGTGCAAGTTCTCAAAGCTGAGCGAGCTGTCAAACCTACAGTGGGTATTTCAGCCGGTAAAAATGGTGATGACAGTATTGTATCTTTAAACTTCTCAATGCCATTAAACATAGTCAATGACTTTAGTGATGAATATCAGTCTGTTGAATCATTAGCTCTGTCTAAAGAGGCTGAATATCGCGCAGTGCAACGCGCAATGACATTTCAAGCACAAGCCAGTAAAGAAGTTATGCAAGCATATTCGCAGCGTGTTAAACGTTGGCAAGCAATTAATCAAAATAATGCAGACAGTAGTCTAGTACTGATTGAGCAACAATGGCGTAGTGGAGATATTAGTACTGCCCAGTACCTAACTATGCGTCAACAACGTAGCTCAGGGTTACTTTCGGGTATTGAAATTGTTCAGCAAAGTCAATTAGCGAGCGTTAACTGGTTAACGCAAAGCGGCCAACTTAGTCAATTTATTACTACTTTCTCTCGTACTCTTACAAATGGAACAGCACTATGAAACGTTTAAATGTAACTTTTCCTGCCCTTGCGTTTATTTTTAGCAGTTTTGCTCAGGCAGCAACTGTTGAGCCTGAATACGTTGATCATACTAAATTAGGTCATAAGCATAGTGAAGCACAATTAAAAGAAATGCATGAGCATGCACCTGATAAAGCCAAACATGAGAATGAAGAGGAACATCAAGAAGACGCGGGTCATGAGCATGAAAAAAGTGAGGTTGAGCCAAGTGAAGGTGAAGAACATGAGCAAGAAGGCGCTGTGCGCTTAACACCAACACAAATGCGCTTAGCCAATGTACGGGTGAGTACTTTAACTAAGCGCAGTTATCAGTCACAGCTTTATGCACCAGGCGAAATCAAAGCAAATGGTTATAGTAGTTATGTACTGTCACCAAGAGTAGATTCAATTGTGGTCAAACGCCATGCTACTTTAGGGCAGCATATTAAAGCTGGCGCACCGCTTGTCACTTTATTTAGTGCTGATGTTGCCAGTGCACAAACGACTTATCGGTTAACAAAAGCAGAATGGCAACGCGTTCAGAAAATGGGCAAAGGCACCGTAAGTGAGAAGCGTATGCTCACTGCTAAGGCTGAATTTGAAGTGGCTCACAGCCAATTAGTTGCATTTGGTTTGTCGAAACAAGCGATAGCAGAAAGTGCATCAATTCCTGCAAAAAAACTTGGTGAATATACGCTATATGCTGGTACATCAGGAGCGATACTGAGTGATAGCTTTTCTCAAGGACAACGTGTTGATGCTGGTATTGAGTTAATGCTTATAGCGGATGAAAGTTTACTTTGGGTAGAAGCGCAATTATCTGCAAATCAAGTCATTGAAATTGCTAAGGGAGCAATCGCTAAAGTGAAAGTTAATCAACGATCATACCCAGCAACAGTGATCCAAGAAGCTCATACTATCGATCAAGTCACTCGTTCACGAGTTGTACGTTTAAGTGTTCAAAATGGCCAACACGTATTACACCCGGGCATGTTCAGTGATGTGTATTTTTCATTCTCAACGGATCAAAAAGTATTGGCTGTGCCAGAGCAAGCACTGCTTAGAAACCCTGATGGTGATTGGGCGGTATTTGTGCAAGACGAAGATGGTGAGCTTATTTCAACAGAAGTTGAATTAGGCCAAAAGTTTGCTGACTTTCGTGAAATTAAAGGGTTGACAGAGGGCACCAAGGTAGTGACTGAAGGGGCATTTTTTGTTGCATCAGAGCAAGCTAAAGGCGGCTTTGATCCGCATAACCATTAGGAGCTAACAGTATGTTTAATAAAATAATAGATAGCGCTATCGCTAACAGGTTATTGGTATTGTTAGCACTGTGTGTGTTGATTGCCATGAGCGCATTAGTGATCCCAAAATTGAACCTTGATGCGTTTCCTGATGTTACTAATGTGCAAGTTGCTGTAAATACTGAAGCACCTGGTTTAGCGGCCGTTGAAGTCGAGCAGTTAATAACGTACCCAATAGAAGCAGTAATGTATGCATTACCCGATGTAGAGCAAGTTCGTTCTATTTCTAAAACGGGTTTATCGGGTGTGACTGTTGTATTTAAAGAAGGGGTAGATATTTATTTTGCTCGTCAATTAGTGTTCGAGCGTTTACAAGCTGCGAAAGAGTTAATCCCTGATGGTATAGGTTTGCCAGAAATGGGGCCGAATACTTCTGGACTTGGTCAAGTTTACCAATACTTATTAGCGGCATCTCCTGAATCAGGCCTTGATAGTATGGCGCTGCGAAGCTTAAACGATTGGATTGTAAAGTTACTAATATTACCGGTGGATGGGGTGACTGAAGTGTTGTCGTTCGGTGGTGATGTTCGTCAATATCAAGTAAATCTTAATCCAAATAAGTTGTTGGCTTACCAGTTAGAACAACAGCAAGTTGTTACAGCACTTGAAGAAAATAATACCAATGTGGGCGGTTGGTATATGAACCGCGGCCAAGAGCAACTCGTTATTCGTGGTACAGGGTGGTTTAATGCAGGCTCCAAAGGGCTGCAAGAAATTGCACAAACACCATTAAAAACCATTGATGGTAAAGTGATCACAATCGCAGATGTCGCACAGGTATCGCTAGGCAGTGAGATCCGCCAAGGTGCTGCAACAATGAGTAAAAAAGATGCTCAAGGAAATATTCAATCATTAGGTGAAGTTGTAACGGGGGTTGTATTAAAACGTATTGGTGCAAATACCAAACAAACAATTGATGGGATAAGTTCGCGTATTGAGTTGATTAATCAGGCATTACCAGAAGGGGTGACGTTTGAACCATTATACGACCAAGCTGATTTGATCACCAAAGCGGTTGATACAGTAGTTGATGCACTGTTACTCGCATTCATTTTTATTGTTGTGGTGTTGGCGTTGTTTTTGATGAACCTTCGCGCGACTCTGTTGGTGTTACTGTCGATCCCTATTTCAATTGGAATGGCATTGTGCGTTATGGCGTGGTTAGGCTTATCTGCGAATTTAATGTCACTAGGTGGCATTGCAGTGGCAATCGGTATGCTGGTGGATGGCTCTGTGGTTATGGTTGAAAATATTTTTCGCCATTTAACTAAGCATGCTGACGATACGCAAACGCAGCACTCAGCTGCCGATTTGATCACGCTAGCTGCTAAAGAAGTTGCAAGACCGGTATTTTTTGCGGCATTAATTATCTTAGTTGTTTTTATGCCACTGTTTAGCTTTGAAGGGGTGGAGGCTAAGTTATTCCAGCCAATGGCGATAAGCATTATGTTAGCAATTATTGCAGCTGTAATAGTCGCGCTTGTTATCGTTCCTGCTATGGCTGTGTATTTATTTTCTAAAGGCGTGACCGTTAGGCGTAGTGTAATACTTGAGCCATTAGATAACGCTTATAAAGTAAGCTTACGTTGGGCGATGAGTGCTCGTAAAACAGTTATATGTGCTGCGGCTGGGTTAGTTGTCATTGCAGCCGTGTTGATACCACAATTAGGGACTGAATTTGTGCCTGAATTAGAAGAAGGCACTATCAACTTACGCGTTACGCTTGCGCCTTCAGCCAGTCTTGAAACTGCACTTATGGTTGCTCCAAAGCTTGAAGCAATACTGTTAGAGTTTCCTGAAGTTGAGTATGCCTTAAGCCGAGTGGGTCGCCCTGAAGTGGGAGGTGATCCGGAGCCTGTAAACAATATAGAAATTTATCTTGGCTTAAAACCGGTGAGTGAATGGCAATCGGCTAGTAACCGTGCGCAATTACAAGTGCTTATGGAGCAAAAATTAGAGCAGTTCCCAGGTTTACTCTTTAACTTCTCACAGCCAATTGCAACCCGTGTTGATGAGCTACTATCTGGTGTTAAAGCGCAATTAGCGATCAAGCTATTTGGGGCCGATTTAGATGTGCTCGTGACGAAAGGGCAAGAAATAGAACAAGCAGTAAAAGGTGTTGCTGGTGCAAAAGATGTGGCAATGGAACAAATTGCAGGTGAAGCGCAGTTAGTGATCAAACCAAACCGCCAAGCGTTGTCTCGTTATGGGTTATCTGTAGGCAATTTAATGTCGATCGTGCAGCAGGGGATTGGTGGCACATCGGCAGGACAAATTATCAATGCTAATGAACGCTATGATATTTATGTACGGATTGCTAAGCAATTTCGTGATTCGCCAGAATCAATAGAAGATTTACGCTTGTCATCACCTAGTGGCGCTATCGTCAGAGTGGGTGATGTTGCAAGCGTTCAAATTGAATCTGGCCCACCACAAGTTCGCCGAGATGATGTACAACGCCGCGTAGTTATTCAAGCCAATGTACTAGGGCGCGATATGGGCTCGGTAGTTGAAGATATTCGCAGTGTTATTGCACAGCAAGTTGAACTTCCTCCCGGTTATGGGGTGAATATTGGTGGCCAATTTGAAAATCAGCAACGAGCACAACAGCGTTTATCAATAGTTGTGCCTATTTCTTTGGCATTAATTGCTTTACTGCTTTATTTTGCTTTTGGTTCAATCAGCCAAGCTTTACTGATCTTAGTTAACGTACCTTTAGCTGTTATTGGTGGCGTTGTTGCTTTATATATTTCAGGGCAATATTTGTCTGTCCCAAGCTCTGTAGGTTTTATAACCTTGTTCGGAGTTGCAGTACTTAATGGTGTCGTGATGGTCGAAAGTATTAATAACCGTGTTAAAGCGGGAGATAGCTTAAACGAGGCTGCGTTTAATGGTGCATTATCGCGATTACGCCCAGTATTAATGACGGCATTAACATCAGCTCTAGGGTTGATCCCAATGTTGTTATCGACAGGGATTGGGGCTGAAATTCAAAAACCATTAGCGACGGTGATTGTAGGTGGTTTATTTACGGCAACGTTTTTAACATTATTTGTGTTGCCGGTATTATACGCGAAGTTTAGCCAGCAGCAATTATAACAAAGCAATGAATCATAGAGTGCATTATGAAAATTATTGCTCAGAGAATGAGTTATAAAATTGCTTTGTATGATCAACGTTTGTTTTAAAATCATAACACAAGGCGTGTAAACTTACGTCTTGTGTTACACATTAAACGACGAGCGAATATAGGTAACTGTGAAATCTGCTGGTATAAAGTTAAAAGTCCTTAGTTAAAAGTTAACACTGCAATTATGCAGTCATTTTCATGCGCGTAATTTAGGCTTAAAAGTAAAAATAGCTCATTTAATGGGTGAAATGAAAGTAACGCAGTAGTAAAAGATAAATTCATAACCTAAAAAGTAAATTTAGTGGAACGGTTGTGTTTGTTAAATTTAGATGGCTGTCTTGTTTTTGTTGATCATTGGTGTTGTTCACTCTTATTTAGGTGAAAAGTATTTATTAACTCGTTTGTTTCGAAGAGGTAACTTACCTAAATTATTAGGCAGTGATTGGTTCACGAAACGGGTTTTAAGGTTCGCTTGGCATTTAACTACGTTAGCTTGGTGGGGATTTGCTGGTATTTTGTATGTTTTATCAAACCCAAGTGTAAATATTAATAATGAAATCCTTACAATAATTGCTACTGTATTTGCTTTAAGCGGTATTGTTTCACTTTTATTTACTCGAGGTAAACACTTGTCATGGCTGTTCTTTTTTATAATAGCAGCAATAAGTTATAGTGCAGCATACAACCACTAATACGCCCTGAGCTGGACAGCAAACACAAAAATTCACTTTCCACCGCAAATTTTAACAGCGCTAATCCCTTGTTTTTCAATGCCAGCGATCTGATGACTGTCGTTTTTTATTTATAAGTGTGCTTTTCCTTGCAATAAATAATTAGCTGGGTATCACCTAAGTGACACTCTAAACTGTGTATGTAAGTTTCGATTTGCCCAATAGATCTCGGTAAGGTTAGCAAAGCGTGAGACCTCTAAGCCTTTCATTTTGTGCCTATTGCAGATACAGTAAGCCGATGGATAGAAATTAATACCGTTTTCTCAGATCTTATAGATAATTGATTTTACGACAACCTCGGAGTCAGCGTATAAAAAAATTACTTTTGGTGATCAACAAACACGATTATTTTGGCTCACATATTCGTGATCAACATAAGTATCTTCCATGATCAAGAGTGATGAGTAAATACATTAATTTATAGTACGGAATAACTATAAGTTGCTTAAAGTTAGTGCTAAAAGGTTTGTTTTTCAAGGTACGGCAATAAATTTAACTAAAGGATAAATTGTGGTAAAAAAAGTAATAGGATGTTCATTTTTGACTCTCGCTTTATTAGGCTGTGGAAATGATAAAGAGAGTAATAATAAATATTCAGGAATTTGGCATGAAGCAGGGAACCAAGAAAGCATTATTAAAATAATGAATAATGGTGATGTAATTCGATATGAATGCTCACTTAGTGGCAGCTATAGTCAAATAACTGATGATACCAGTATGAAAGTTGTTGGGAATAATTTAATTATAACTTCCAATGGTCAGACTTTCACTTTTTCTTTAGATATTAAGAATGACATTTTAACTACAACGAGTGAGACTGATGGGCCAGAATCTTTAGAGCGACTAAACTCCATTCCTGATACATGTAATGGAAATGCTATGAAAATAGTATACATATCCTCTACAGATATATACGAAGGTCAAGACACCTCTTTTACAATTGACTTGAACTATAGGTTATTGGAGCCTTCAGCTACTATGAATGTGTTCTTTTCAGGAGAAAATGATGTATATTTTTCTCCTGATGAACCCTCAATAGACATCACACAAGCTGCTAATGGGAGTAGTTCAATTACTGTGAATCATGAGCCTATAGATTTAGAAGGTGCATCGCCATATTATTTAAATGTTTTAATGCAGCCATCTGACCCTGACTCAACGGCTATTTTTGACAGGAAATTATTAACAATACATTCTAATTGATCGTAATAAATATATAAAAACACGCCCTGAGGTCGGCAGTGAGCACTAAAGCTGACTGTTCAACATTTAAATAGGATCTCGGGTATGGTTGATATATCAATTAAAATACTATAAAAAGAGTAATTCGACAAACTTGTTTGAATGCTATAAATTTTTGAGTATTTATAAAGGAACGGTATGAGAATAAAGCAAACCATAATAATAACTATACTTTCTTTTCTACTTTTGTCATGTGAATCAACAAGCACAATAAGAAAGTCATCACTCTCACTTGAAGTTAAAGAAATGACAGGAATAACTGAATATAAAAAAGGAAATTATGAACAAGCATTTAATTTGCTTAAGGAGCCCGCTGCATGGGGTTACAAAGGCTCGCAGTACGTATTAGCTTATATGTTTTTAAAAGGTCAATATGTTGAACAGTCAATTCTGCTTGGAATGGGGTGGTTAGGTGTAGCCAAAGAGGCAAATGTAAAAGAGTGGAACACAGAGTATGAATATTTTTATTCATACGCCACAGCTGAACAAAAACAAAATATAAATGAAATAGTCAATGAATACATTAAAAGGTACGGGTTAAAGGCTCAGCATGTTACTTGTCAAAAGTCTCTTAATACGTCTACAAATAAAGTTGATGTAAAATGTCATAAATATGAAAGTCTCAGCACGCTATATGAAGTTGATATGATTGAGTAGTTAACGTAGCCAAAGATAGACCTTGAGCTAAAATTCATTTTTCGCTGTAAGTTTTAATTACGATGATTTCTGACTGTATGCCCAAATCACTAACTCTGGTCTAACAGCACAAAGCAATCTAATTTCTAGACCTATTATTTATATATTTTTATGTCTTCTTAAGCGCTTAGCCTCTTTGTGAATAATTCAATTAATTTTTATCCCCAAGAGGTTATTTCTTAAAAAGTGTACTAACCGAAGTGCGGGATAAACGCACGTCCTAGCTTCTGTAACCAAGCTTTTAGTATTAAAATAACCCCAAGCTTTCTTTTTATATTTTACGCGAAATAAAAGTAATCGATTGAAGCAAAATAGGAACTAAGCTATGGTAAATCATCAACAAAAATAAATTTTAAATGAGTTGTTCTTTTACAAGCTCGTTATGTGTTTTTATCATCGCAGAATGATTTAAGGAGCCAAATTGAGAAGATCAATCGTTAGAATATTTAATCCGTCTGTAGTGAAATTATCTGGTGACATAATTGATATTGAATCTTTGGAAATTCCGAAAATAGAGAAAGAATTATTGCAAGACTTTAAAACTCGTATACTTAAATATAACTACGAGTTATGTTCTGAAAAAAATGGTATCACTGAATATACATCTACCAAGAGTAAAAGTTGGAGCTTGAAAGTAGTCGTAACGGAGAATGAAATATCCTTTACATGCCCAGAAACAAAGATGTTTAATTCATCACTTTTGTTTGAATCATTTCAAACAGCCTCTGAGCTATGTGATCACGATCGCCTTGCTTTACTCGATTGTAGTAGAGATAAGCAATGGATGAACCTAGCGCATTTACACAGATAAAAAATGAAATTGCTTGGTGCCTAAACATATAAAAGCAGGCCCTGAGGGCCACACCAAGCATTACTGCTCATCTTCCAACACTTAAAATTTAATGATAGAAATAAGATTAGAATATGAGTCAGTCCATAAAATACGCTGCTCTTTATTCAAACTAAAATAAGTGGCGCGTTTTTTAATCGAATTATCAAGATAAAAGTCTTGGTTATTGGTAACCACTACCCATTCTGCCGTATGTTCATTTTCATCATCGGAGGCGGAATAAAAATGCTGCATTTGCATGCCCGCTTTTTCAGATAAGGTGGCTACTAATGGTAATAAATCAAGGTGGTTATTAGAAATATGCAGCACCAGTAAACCGTCGTTCTCTAAGTGCTGCCAATACAGTTCAAAGGCCTCTAAGGTCAGTAAGTGAACTGGAATAGAGTCACTGGAAAATGCATCAACGATTAAAATTTGATATTGCTGGCTACCTTGTTGTTTAAGTTCGTTTTGTAATGTGATCCTCGCATCGCCCAAGCGCACAGAGACATCTGCTTTGGAGGCTGATAAGTAACTAAAATAGCGATTTGCTGCAATCTCAACATGCGGGTTTAATTCGTAAAATACATATTCATCACCCGCATTTCCGTAGCTTGCTAGTGTGCCCGTACCTAGCCCAATAATGCCAACTTTTGTAGTCTCATTCTTGAAGTGCTGCAATGCTAATGATACACCGGTATTCTCGCGGTAATAACTAGTAGGGATTGTGTTATCTGTTGATAATAACTGTGTGCCATGTGATGTAGAGCCATCAAACAGCATGCGTACTGGCTGCTCAGTGTTTGTAAAATCTTTAACCGTTAATGTGCCGTAAAAATTACGGCTCGTATATATATCTTCTTGGTTATACAGGTTATTGAGTTTTAAAAAGTATCCACCAAATAAGGTCAAAGCAATCGCAGCCATTAGCATAAGGTGCATATTGTGCTTTTTTAGTTGCTTACTTAATGAAGCCGTATTTTGATGTGAATAAACAGACCAACAAAAAAGCAGATAAACAAGTACGATTGCAATGAGAAACTCGTAGTATTGAGTAAACAAATACTCAGCAATAATGGAGGTGAATGCGCTGCCTACAACTCCACCTAGCGCCATAATTAAGTAAAACCAAGTAAGCGCGTGCTTTTTTGGTTTTAGGCTAAATAACTCACCATGGCATAGCATACAAGCAGAGAATAAAATTAAAGTATAAATAACAATTTGCGTAATAATATTAAATTGTGTGCCAATAAAAAACATCAATAATGACGCGATTGAACAACCACAAAATAAGATTAACCAGTACTTACGTACATACCATTTTTCGGTATTAAAACAAATTATATAACTAAGCAAATAAATACACAGGGGAAGTATCCATAGAAAAGGCGTTGGCGGTATATTGATAGTCATTGCGTTAGTTGTTGAGACCATCACTGTCACACTCGTAGCAGATAGCAACAACCATAACAGTATTCTACTTACCTTAATTGGTTTTTCGACGGCGGTATTTTTAGCTGTATTTTCACTGTTAGTAGTCTGTGTATTGTAAAGCCGATACCCACTTAAAAGCATAAATACTGCAAATAAGGTGTACAAGGTCGACCATATGTTTGCTTGTAATGTTGTATTAAATATTGGCTCAATAACAAATGGGTATGATAACAGTGCTAATAATGACGCTAAGTTAGACAATGAATATAGTCGATACGGCTCTTTATTAATTTCTATTGTGCTATACCATTTTTGAATTAATGGCGCTGTCGCTGACAATAAAAAATAGGGAAACCCAATACTAAGCAATAATGAAAATATGATCTCAAGCTGTGGGGTTTGCCATTCAAAAATTGTGCTTTTTGTAAATGAAGTAATGGGTAACAAAAGTAAACTAAGGGCAATTAAAGTACAGTGAATGCTCACTTGATGATTTAATTTAGATAACCGAGTTAAACAGTGTGAATATAGATAACCTAAAAGCAGGAAAAGCTGGAAAAACAGCATGCAAGCTGTCCAAATTGCCGCTCCTCCACCAAAAATTGGCAATGCCATTTTTGCTAAGATTGGCTGAATTTGAAAGAGTAAAAAAGAACTAAGAAAAATCGTAATTAAAAAAGCCATAAATAAACACTAACCCACATTAAAGTAGGCCGCTTTTAAGTTAAACAGCACTACTAATATCCATTTTATTAAAAGCATGATCATGCTAGTGAATTAAATAACTCATAAACTGCGTTATTTAATAATGGCTCACTAATTTAATGAAATGGGTATAACTCCCTGATGTATTGAGATTATTACATACTTAGCTATTCAATTAATACTTTGTTTGAAAATGGGGTAGTCGAATGAGCCTCATATAGCATTTATGCGTGTTTGATTTGATTGTCGTTAGTGTTAATCGTTACTTCACTGATAAATCATATTTAAGTACCAAAGCATCAATATACCGTGTGCGCAATGTTTGTTGCTTTTCGTGATCAGCGCCGTGGCTCAGGGCACGGTTAAGTAACTTTAATGCAGGGTGTAGTTTTATACGCTCATCTTGTGTTAAGTTTGCTTTAGTACGCAGCTCAGTTATATCGTCTACGATTAGGCGGCCTATATCGACGGCGGCCATTTCGTCGATTAATCCGTTTTGTGTTAATACGCCGTATTTACTACATAAAAACTGTTGCCATACTTGCTGCAAATGTTCTTCAAGTTCACAGCCAAACAACTCTTCGTTAAACTCAAATCCTTGTTGCGCTAATTTAGTTAAGCTTGCTGTGTACTGTTGTGCAAAATAATTAAAAGCATGGCTAGATGATTCTATTTTTTGTTTTGCTAAACCTTGCCCCCAATTAACACAACCTCGTGGGTAATAATCGTCATATTCTTCACATTCATATAACCCTGAATAGGAACTGCAACTAAGCTGGTTTTTTATACAATAACTAGGTTTTGGGAATAACCCATTTTGTTGCCAATCGCCAAGGGTGTCTTCATCGATTGCTAAAGCATGGCAAAGCTCTTCGCTATGGTAAAAGTGGGTTGCTAAAAATCGTGATAAACGCATAAAAGTGCACTCAAGGTTAAAAAATAAATATACTGTCTATTTATACAGTTGTATATTTTGGCCTATGCACCTGAATAACACAAGTTATTTAATAAATTAGTGCCCCAATACTCGGAAAATGCCCGCTTTTATGATACAAATACGGCAAGTTTTTTTAAGAATATTTTTTTATGCGCTCCCTAGAACAAATTAAGCAAGCAAGTCTTATTACAGCAATTAAAACGCCGTATCTTCGTACTGGTGAAATTGATTTAGCCACGTACGATTTTTTAGTTGAACAGCAAATAGCTGCCGGTGTTGATGGTATTGTTGTTGGTGGCACAACGGGCGAAGGCCAGTTAATGAACTGGGAAGAGCATTTAATGCTGATTGCACACAGCGTTAATAAGTACTCAGGTAAGTTGATTATAGTGGGCAATACAGGCAGCAATAATACCCGTGAGGCAGTTAAAGCCACTGAATATGGCTTTGCAAGTGGTATGGATGCTGCATTGCAAATTAACCCTTATTACGGGCGTACATCACTGGCTGGCGTAAAAGAGCACTTTAAACGTGTATTAGCGATTGGACCTGCGTTTATTTATAACGTAGCCGGTCGCACAGGGCAAGATTTAACGCCTGACATTATGGAGCCTTTAGCTCAACACGAAAACTTTATTGGTGTAAAAGAGTGTGGTGGTAATGAGCGTGTTAGCCATTATGAACAGCAAGGTATTGCATGTTGGTCTGGTAATGATGATGAAGCACATGACGCTCGCCATAAGTTTGGTGCACATGGCGTTATTTCAGTAACTTCTAATTTGATCCCTGGTTTGTTCCGAGAATTAATGGATACCCAAAACGACAATTTAAATCAATCATTACAGCCTTTGATCGACTGGTTATTCTGTGAGCCAAACCCAATAGCGATTAATACGGCATTGATGATGACAGGGGCGGTTAAACCTGTATTTAGATTACCGTATGTACCACTTAATGACGAGCAACAAACGCAGGGCGTTACTCTTATAAATGCATTATCAGTTGACGATTTTGTTGGTGATATCGCGGTACCATTAGTTACTAAGGATTTAGTGATAGGCTAAAACAGTCTATTACTGAGCTTAAAAAGTCACCCTTGGGTGACTTTTTTGTTTTAGGCTACTGCTCCAATGAGTAATTTACTCAGCTTAGCTTCTTGCTCAGCGACTTGTTCGAGCTTATTGGCTATATCGTCTAAGCTGATGTCACCCCGTTTTTTACAATATTTAACGGCATCCATAGCGAACTCTCGCCATAAGTCACCTACTAATGTTGTGTGTTCAGCGCATTGATTAAGAGCAGGGGTTTGAGTGAGCTGTGCGGCTTGCTCTAAAAAGCTCGCATACATAAATCTAAATCCAGCACCACCGGTGCCTATCTCTTCTTGCATACGCACAATGTGAGCTAGATAAAGGCGGGCATATTTAGGTGGCTTTTTATCTAACTGACGAATTTGTTTCGCCATATGACGAATGCCTTTTAGACCAAAATAAGGCAATACTAAGCCGTTCATCATTTTTGCGGTTTTTTTAATGGCTGGTTTAATAACGTGTTCAAGCTGTGTGTGAGTTGGCGTGCTGCGGATCACATACATGAGTCCTTTGGCTGCCAAAGCCCCTTTGGCGAAACGGGCATTTTTTAAATCCTCTGCAGCGCAGGTGACAGGGTGTTCAAATACAGGATCGCTGATCAAGTATTCACCTTGTTCATTTTTACCGTATACCACTAAGTTATGCGCATTAAAATGAAAACGCATATCTTCAGGGAAATAGGGCAACCAATAAACAGAACTCTGCAGGCCAACTAAGTTACCTTTGGCAAGTTCGTCATCGAGTGCTTGCATTCCTACATCTGGGTTTGAAAATTTTCGTGTTTCAAGATCAATATTTAGTTTTTTACATACCTTTTTTATGATTGTTTTTGGTGGCATGCGATAAGCAATAAGCGGCATACCACTTATTTTTACAAAAGGTAAATAAGCAAAAGTGAGGGCCGAAGCGAGGCCAAAAGCCATTGGCTCGCTCATATCAATGCCTTTACTTTGTAAAAGAGTGGCTACAACACCAGTTTCACAATGTGATGATTGCTGGTGGTTAATCGGTAAAATAATGTCAGGCATGAAGAGTTCGTTATTGTGAAGGCAATGAAAGTAAGGCGTCACGGCTAATTTTTAGCGTATCGCAATAGCGGTTTATGTTTTTATCAGACAATTTGGCAAAAATTGCGGGGCGTAAATGGCGTTTGATTTGCCATTGGAAAAAACCACTGGCGCCAGCAAGGGTCGCAATATCAAAGCGCCTTGCTAGCATATGATATGCCAGTGGTGAAATTTCACCGCGCAATGCTTGCTCAAGAGCTTGCGCGGTTTGTTCATTTAAATCATCAACAGCTAACTGGGTTGCAAAACTTTCGATTTCCCAACCAGATGATTTAACCCCTTGATAATGACCGCTATCATCTACAGCGTAAAGTAACTTGTTTTGGCCTTGGTAGCTTTTACTATTATCTTGAGGTACGTCATCTTTTTTCATAAAGTGCTCTTAACTATCGACTAACTACGGTTAATTGCATAAATGCACTTGAAAAACGCCCACTTTCTGGCACGTAACACAGTAATTTTTGACCGTCAGTCAATCGCCCTGACTTAAATAACTCGTCCAGCATAATGAAAATTGACGCAGAGCCCGTATTACCCTTTTCAGTTAAATTCGTAAACCATTTTTCAAATGGAATTTGAAAGTCGATGTTACTTAGGCCATCAAATAAACGCTCACGAAAGTAACCTGAAGAATAGTGCGGTAAGAAAAAGTCGTAATCAGTGGCCGTAAGTGCACGTTTTTTAGCTATTTTACTTAGGGCATCTTCAACAGTGTATTTTACAATGTTTTCGTTAAGTAGTTTTACATCTTGTTTGACTGATAAAATTGACTGCTGTTCTCGTTCTTTAGAGTCATAACGGGTCCAGCTTTTAAGTTGCCCATCGATTTTTTCAGCGCCAGCGTACATACACGCTTCTAGCTGATCTGCATAGGAGATAATATCAATCCAATCGATGCGCAAAGATAAACCGGTAGGATTTGCTTGGTTACTTAATAATGCAGCACCTGCACCATCAGAAAGCATCCAACGTAGAAAGTCTTTTTCAAAAGCAATTTCAGGTTTTTGATCCAGCATGTCTACTTTGTAATCACTCTCAGCACTAAAATTTCGGGAATGCATTACATTTGATGCTAATTCACTTGCAACAACGGCGCTGTGTTGGCTTTCGCCTGCTTTAACATTTAGGTAGGCGTACTTAAGTGCAGTCATACCACACAAACAAATCCCCGCAGTTGAGACAACCTCAAGGCTTGGGTTTTTAAGTTCACCATGGACCATAACACCGTGATTAGGCATGATTTGATCGGCCATTGAGGTACTTGCAACTAAACAGTCCAGTTGATCTAGTCGGGTACCATCAATTGAAAATAAACCACGTACTGCGTCTGCAGCTAAAGAGGCATTGGTATAATTATACTCGCCTGTTTGAGGGTCGATGGCGTAGTAGCGGTTTTTAATTTGATTACTACGTAAAATGACTGGTTTAGCGCGTGAGCGCTGCCCTCCAACTTCACCTAATACAACTTCCATTTCTTTATTACTAACAGCTTCATTAGGCAATACAGCATGCAAGTTGTTTATGTATACAGCATTTTCCATAACGTACAACTACTCTCCTGATGGCTCGGCAAAATAGGCTTTTTGCTTGGCAATTCTTTTTCTAGTTAAGGGGGTGATTAATTTTTTTATTATTGCAGTAATTGGTACTACAGTAATAATTAAGGTCAGCAAAAATAACACATAGATCAATAGCCCACAACTGCGCCGCGTTGAGTG
Source organism: Pseudoalteromonas neustonica (assembly GCF_001653135.1). Classification (GTDB taxonomy): domain Bacteria; phylum Pseudomonadota; class Gammaproteobacteria; order Enterobacterales; family Alteromonadaceae; genus Pseudoalteromonas; species Pseudoalteromonas neustonica. The sequence continues at coordinate 106,103 of NZ_BDDS01000004.1, read as the reverse complement.
CATTGGGCCAAGCGTACTGAGGATTTTACTCCAAATGCGAAAGCTGTGTTGGCCAACACGCTCACTTGCAATAAACTTTTCATTTACTTTAACGGCGCCAAGGCCTTTTAATACAGGTTGTTGTAAGTATTGTTTATCTTGCAGTGCGTGTAATGCATTTTCTATCGCAACACCAAAACGACTGGCAGCTTTAATTTCATGCTCCGCTACCCCTGCTGCAGGTACCCACGAAACTGACTTTTTCTTGCCGGAGAACATCCAAAGAGGCGTTGCTAAGAAGCTAAAACCAGTTCCACATTCATCGCTAAGCACGACATTATCGATTAAATTGGCATTTACATTTTTTAGTAGCTGCTTCATTTTTTCTTGTGCACTTAACCACATACCACGACAGCCAATGACGGTAATGACAGGTTTATTGTTAAGTAGTCGTTGTGCTTGCTCTGACTGCATAAATGATGAAATAGGTAATGATGGAGATAAAAACCAGACTTGGTAAGTTAAAATAATTAAATCATAGTCATCATGTGCAGGCTCAACGACTTCCATAGGCTGGGGAGTCATTTTTACGCATTCAGGAAATATATGAAAAAATGTCAAAAAAGGCCATGGGAATGGGAATGGGGTACTTGGTTTTAAATTCAAATAATCAACAGTTATAGCTTCATTGGCACGTAAAGGAGTGACAATTGATTCTGTAATATTAGTCAGTTGACCCGTTTGTGAATAATGAATAACGAGGACCTTGCGCATCCTTTTACCTTTCCTAACGTCCTAAAAGTTCGCTATTATACATAACTATCAAAAATCAAACCATATAAATGGATGTTTACATGATGAAAATAATGGTTATTTTAATGATGCCTATGCTGTTTTCTGGTCAGCTTTTAGCTAATTCAGACCGTATCTCGCTGGCTATTTCATTCGCTAAATTCAAACAGCAAGAAGGTAACCTTCATTATCAAGTTCTTGATTGTAATGATAGCGAGGGTTCTTGGGATACGTTGGCGGTGATCACAACACAGCAACTACCAGTGTCCGCGGCTGTACACGATGTTACGGTTGAAGATTTACCCGTGGGAAAGTATTGCGTTCGTTTTTTTCAAGATTTAAATGCTAATGGGGAACTAGATCTTGCTGCAAACTCGGTTCCGCGTGAGCCTGTAGGCTTTTCAAATAATCCAAGTTTAATGATGGGCCAACCAGAACCTGAAGATTGTGTACTCCAATTGACACAAGATGAAGCGATTAAGGTAAAAGTTAATAATAAAAGACGCCGCTAATTCGCGGCGTCTTTTATGTTTGGTATTATTTAACCTAAGGTAAGGTTAGTTAAATTGCTTTGCTATTTCTTCTAAATTAAGTGTGCCTACTTGGTAATAGGGGCCTTTTCCTTTGATATGTGCTGGGCAATGTTTGCGTAATGCACGTACTGAGCTATTTTGCGCAGCGTCTTCAATTAGTCTTTTATAGCGACCATCTGTGTTTCTTGCTAATCCTTTACATACCCACGCTAATGTATCGTATTGTTGTTTACGAGCTTGCTGGTAATTTTGCGCAAAATACTCAGCTAAAGTATCGGTTACCTGTTGTGATGCATCACTTCTTATTGCGTAATCTTGAGCTAAACGTTTTATTTCAAGAACATTACCATGAGAAATGTCTAGTAAAGCTTGTTCTTCAATACTTCGGGATTGTGTCGCTTTTTTTGGAAGGGCTTGGAGTTGCTCTAAATTAATACTGCCGATGGTGTATTGTTCAACATGACTTTTTGGAAGACGTTTATACGACTTTTTAGCGTGTTTACGTACCTTCTTATGAGCGTCACTTTTAATTACACGATAAAGTAAATCACGGTATCGGGCACTATTAGACTCCCCAAGCGCTCTACATGCCCATGCTATTGAGTCTAGCTGATAATCAGGTGCGCTAAGGTAATTTTGTGCAACAAACTCTGCGAGTACATCAAGCACTTGCGTATTTGAAATATTGTTTGCAACTATAGATTGTGCTGCCATTGTCAGCTGGCTTAAATCACCTGATATTAGGCGATCGTAATCACGTTGCTCAGTGGAAGTTAAAGCAAAGGCAGAACTTGATAATGTAACTAAACTTAATCCTATTAATAACGACTTTAATGAAAACATAATCATTCCTTGTTTAAAAGAAGAAAATGCAGATTAGATGTCATCTGCGTGGCTATAATGATAATCGCCGAAGAAGGGGACAACAAGGCCTATTTTTCATTTATGGATATAAAGTATGCTGATTTTGCTGCGAATGTTAAAATATAACAGTAAATTTTGCAGTCATAATTAAAGCTTGTTACTCTAGCGCGGTTTTGTACCACAATTGTGTTGTTTTCATGTTATATAGCCATTTATTTACGCCTTTCAAATTAGGTTCCACTACACTGAAAAATCGTGTAGTGATGGGTTCTATGCATACTAATCTAGAAGAGCTTCCTCAGGGATTTGAGCGTTTAGCCGCTTTTTATGGCGAGCGGGCACAGGGGCAAGTTGGACTAATTATCACTGGTGGAATTTCACCAAATCCAGAAGGTATTTTAGCACCAAATCGCAGTGTCTTAGATTCATCAACTGCGGTTGCACATCATCAGCTTATTACCGAGGCTGTTAAGTCCCACGGTACTAAAATTTGCATGCAAATATTGCATGCAGGACGCTATGGTTATCATCCTAAACAAGTTGCGCCTTCAGCTATCCAAGCGCCTATTAGCCCTTATACACCTGCAGAATTAACACATGAACAAATTGAAAAACAAATTGATGATTTTGTACTGTGCGCCAAGCTTGCAAAACAAGCAGGGTATGATGGTGTTGAAATTATGGGATCGGAAGGATATTTAATCAATCAGTTCATAGTCAAAGCGACTAACCATCGTGATGATCAATGGGGTGGGTGTTATGAAAACCGTATTCGTTTTGCTGTTTGCATAGTCGCGCGCGTTCGTGCTGCGCTTGGTGATGATTTTATTCTAATCTTTCGTTTATCATTACTTGATTTAGTGGCCGATGGCAGTACGTTTAACGAAGTGCTGCAATTAGCACACGCATTAGAAAGTGCAGGTGTTGATATGCTTAATTCGGGTATCGGTTGGCACGAGTCACGTATTCCTACAATTGCAACCAGTGTACCAAGAGCGCTATTTTCATCATTAAGCCAACGCCTAAAAGCTGCGGTGTCAGTGCCTGTTATTACGAGTAATCGAATTAACACACCTGAAGTTGCAGAACAATTGTTAGTGGATGGACACGCTGACTTTATCTCGATGGCGCGGCCATTTTTAGCGGATAGTCAATTTGTGGCTAAAGCCTTTGCAGGGCAAAGCGAACAAATAAATACATGCATAGCATGTAATCAGGCTTGTTTAGATAATATTTTTGTTAACTTGCCTGCTTCTTGTATTGTGAATCCACGGGCTTGCAATGAAACATTAATGCCTATAAAACCAGCCAAGATGATAAAAAATATAGCTATCGTTGGTGGCGGAGCTGCTGGTATGGCTTGTGCTATATATAGTGCGGAGCGAGGACATCAGGTTACATTATTTGAACAAACCGCCCAATTGGGCGGGCAGCTATTATTAGCAGCGAATGTACCAGGCAAAGAAGAGTTTAAAGAAACCCTGCGTTATTTTAAAAGTCGCTTAGCAAATCTCAATGTTGTAATTCATTTGCAAAACAGTGCCGATATAGCAACTTTATCTGAATTTGACCACTGTGTGATTGCCACTGGTGTTAAAGGAGCTACGCCGAATATTGAGGGAATTGAACAGTCAAACGTTGTAGGTTATCAGCAAGTACTTAATGGTGAAGTCAAACTGGGCTCAAAAGTCGCCATTATTGGTGCCGGTGGCATTGGATTTGATGTAGCGACATTTATAACTGCAAATCATATGGTTACAAACACGAAGCTGTTACCTCTTCATGAAAGTGATACGACGGATGCTGATCAATTTACTCATCAGTGGGGGATCGATCTTAGCGTTACTTACCCAGGCGGGATAAAAGATAAAGCAGGCAAATCTACAGCGGCTAATGAGGTTTACTTACTGCAGCGTAAGCTACGCAAACACGGTGCTGATTTAGGTAAAACCACAGGGTGGATCCATCGTGAGCATTTAAAGCAACAAGGTGTAAAAATGCTTGCTGCGGTGAATTATCAAAAGATAAATGCTCAAGGGCTACACTTAAGTGTGCGTAAACGTGAGCGACTATTGGACGTTGACCATATTGTTAATTGCAGTGGTCAGCAATCTGTACTCCCTGAATATCAACAACAGCTTAGCCAGTTATTGATTCCAGTTAGCTTTATTGGTGGTGCATTAAAAGCTGAAAAATTGGATTTACAACGGGCAATAGGCGAAGCGTTCTCGCTGGCACAAAGTTTATAATAAATGATAACGATGTTTAAAGTGGTCAAAAATAATAACAAGGATGTGACAATGGAGCAGGTAAAGTTATGGCGCATGTAAAACCGGTTATGTTGACGTTAGAAAACGTTAGCTTTGGTTATAAGCAAAATGCTCCTTTGAGTATCGATAACGTGTCGCTTAGTTTAATTAAAGGCAGTTGTACTGCTATTTTAGGGCCAAATGGTGCAGGTAAATCGACTTTAATTTCTTTAATGACGGGTTTATTAATGGCGCAAACAGGTGCTATAAACTACCCATTTTATAAACAGTACGGTTTGACTCAAGCAATTGCACAAAAAGTAGCTTTAGTGCCGCAAGATTTTGCGTTTTATCATGAGTTAAGTGTGTATGATAATTTAGCTTTCTTTGTTTCTATTAGCGAAAAAAACCGCCACTTACATGCCGAACAGATTGCAGCAGCTATTAAATTATGTAACCTTGAAGAGGTTGTTAATAAAACCGCAGGTACGTTATCGGGGGGATATAAACGTCGTTTAAATATTGCCATAGCTTTGAGTAAACAGCCTGATATTATCTTTTTAGATGAACCTACCGTAGGGATAGACCCATTATCTCGAGATGCAATAATTACGCTTTTACTCGATTTAAAACGCCAAGGGAAAACGTTAGTGTATACATCCCACTTATTGCATGAGGTGGCTCAGTTATGCGATGACGTGGTATTTTTACGCGGTGGAAAAGTTGTTGCCTGTGAAGCATTAAATAGCGAGAAGCTCTCTTTGAGTTTTTCTACATTTAAGCCGTTATTAAACACTCAAAGCACGCTTTTTAGTCAGCAGCTAGTGACGCTTGAAGGTAATCACTATCAGTTGGTTATTAATAATAGTGAACAACTCGGCGCTGCGTTTAGTGCACTCGGCCAATTAAGTGATGATATTAAAGCATTGTCGTTTTCAGACAATCATATTGAGCAGCTTTATCGCGACCTATTTGCGGAGCCATTATGCTAATCCATACAGTAAAAAAAGAAGCACGCTTAATTGCAAATGATCTGCATAGTTTAGCCGTGTTGTTACTGATGCCGATTTTATTTATGGTGATAATGACGATGGCAAGTAGTCAATCACAACAGAATATGCAGTCTAATTTATCGTTAAGTGTCATTGGAAAAGCCTACAGCAAACATAGCAATGTTTTAATTGAACTATTAAAAGCACAGGGTTTTATAGTGCCAAGTTCACCTATTACTCAAACTAAACAAAGCACACTGACGATTGCTCCTAAATTTGATCAGTTAATTTTAATGAGACAAGGCACGAGCCAACTAACGCTGGAAATTAGTGATGAGCTCGCGCCACAAACTCGCATGCTGATGACTGAAAAAGTAAAAGCCAGCTTAGCGCAATTAAAATTGTATCTGTATATGTTAGATACTGGTGATTTAGATGTCGATTTGCCCCTCAATGAGCAAATAAGTCAGATTATAACTGCTTCAGATGTCAGCTATTTATTAGCGCAACAATCTATCAAGGCACTCGATAACCCCGCATTAAATAGTGTGCCCGCATGGTGGGTATTTGGTATCTACTTCATTGTGCTGCCCATTTCATTGACGTTTATTAATGAACGCAATAATGGGACTTTAGTTAGGTTAAAAACTTACCCTATTAGTATGGCTCGTTACTTTTATAATAAGGCGTGTGCATATGTGTTGGTGAGTATAGTACAAGGAGGGTTACTTGCGCTGATTGGCTGTATTGTGATCCCGTATTGTTTAGATTTACCACTTTTATCTTTGCATGGGCTGCTTTATAGCATACTGACCTTTATAACCGTCAGTTGTACGGCCATCGCATTTGCCTTGCTATTGGCAAGTTTGGTATCGAGTTACGAGCAAGCAATTGTTGTAGGCGGAGGGGTAAATATTATTTTAGCCGCATTGAGTGGTTTTATGGTACCGCTGGAAATTATGCCAGATAATTTAGCCGCACTTGCTAATGGCTCGCCTATGTACTGGTCAGCGCAATTATTACGACAGCTTATGAGTGAATCGATTGATCACACTTTTTGGCAATATAGTGCATCACTTTGGGGTTTTTCATTGTTATGCTTTACTGCCGCATTATGGACATTTAATAAAAAAATGAGGAATTTGACATGGAATTAGCAGAGCTAAAACTACAATTGAAACAGTTAATCATTACTGAGTGCGATAAGGAAGATGATTTTGAACCCGCAGATATTATTGACTCAGAGCCATTGTTTGGTAGTCAATCACGTATCAATTTAGATTCACTTGATGCTCTGCAACTATCGCTTGTGCTTAAACAGCATTTTGGAATTAAAGTTGAAGGCTCAAAAGAAACGCGAAAGCATTTACAATCTATTGATACTATAGCCGATTTTATTGTTCGTGAGCGTGAAAAGTAATGACTTTACGGGATGTGTATTTAAATGCCAGCGACGTGCTATCGGCGTCATTAGGCTGTGAAAAAAGTAGCCAAATAACCACGCAAGAAGGTACGCGTGTTGGATTTAAATCATTCCGTGATGAAATTAGCTGTAATGATTTCTTTGGTATTTTGGCGCATTTTGACACCTTGCTTTTACCACTTTTTAAGAAATTACAGTTGTCAGCTGACGAACTTGCAAAAACCAGTCTATTTTTGGGATCAACATCTCTTGATATTAGTGCCGTTGAGCTCGGAGCTGAAGATACATTATGGTTATCAAAAACTGATAAAATAAGCCAAGAGCTGGTCAAGCGTTATGGTTTGAACGAGCTTGAGTTTACTTTCAGTACAGCATGTACTGCCAGTGCTAATGCTTGTTTATATGCCACACGGTTAATAGCACAAGGAAAAATTGAGCACGCACTGGTTATTGGTTGCGAGTTTTATAATCCGCTTACGGTTGAAGGATTTAAATCGTTAGATTTGATCAGCGCGACAGGATTAGCTGCATTTGCAAAAGGGCGTTCCGGGCTCATTTTAGGTGAAGGCCTTGGTGCGTTATATTTATCCTCAACACCCACTGAACAATGTAATTTGCGAGTTCTTGGTGGTGCATCATCGTGTGATACATACAGTCTAACCATGACTAAAGAAGATGGTAGCCATATAGCGCATGTGATAAATGAGTGCTTAACGCAAACAAATATTACATGTGACGATATTGATTTAATTAAAGTGCATGGCACAGCGACGCTTGGGAATGATGAAGCAGAGTGTAATGCACTCTCATCGCTATTTATTCGTGATTCATTAACTACTGACCAAATATCAGCAAAACAATTACCGCCTATCATTGCGTTTAAACCTTATACAGGCCATACCCTTGGCGCATGCGGCGCGATAGAAATTGCGCTATTTGTTAAATGTTTAGAGCTAGGAAGTTATACGCCACCAAGTTATACGCATAGTGAAGAAGAGCTAATGTGGCCGTTTTATCACGGCGCACACTTTAATAACGTGGATACTGTTTTGTTTAATTACTTTGGTTTTGGCGGTAATAATGCTGCATTAGTATTACAGCGTTACAAGGGTTAACGAATGAAAGAATTAGCAACGAGTCATATTAGCTTTGAAAAGAGTTTAGATATAAAAAGCTTACGACAACAAGTAAAGCAAGAAACCGGTTTAGTTGTACGTAGAATGGATGCGTTTACATTAATTGCTTTACTTGCTGTTTATCGAGCTAAAGGTGACATCCAGCTCAGTAAACGTTGTGGTTTATATAGTTGCGCTGATTATTTTTCAAGCGAACTAATGCAGTCAATGCTACGAGATATGCACAACGCGCACGCTATAAAACCATTAAGCTTTGTTGCAAGTGTGGGTAATGCAGCTAATTATTACCTTGCAAATACATTTGGGATAGATGGCCCCAATATATTTTTAGGCAGCAGTGAGCAGGCGATGGTCAAAAACCAGGTATTAGCTGAAGCTGATATGGGTTCAAACTTAATCGATCACGGTGTAGTCGTCGTGTGGCAAGAAGACGAGAAAGTACGCCAATGTTGGGTTAAAATCATAGAAAATGATGGTTTTTCCAGCTAACGCGAACGTTTCTGCGGGTTTTCCTTGAATCAGCGGTAGCACAACTGTAGAATTTAGCCTCTTTTTGTCACCACCTTTGTAATAAGGACTGTTACGTTGAAATTTGCCATAAAAAAATGTATCGCTTGGGGCGATGGTAAAACTTGCCTTGAAGATTGGCAGGCTTTTGCAAACAACGTCAGTATACAGGCGCAAACGTTAACTCTTCCTGAATTAAAACAGATACCTGCAATGCAGCGTCGACGCTTAAGTGCGTTTGCCAAACTGACATTACACTGCGCTTTAACTGCAAGTGATACGTATCAACATGAAATTCCCAGTGTTTTTTCGTCTCGTCATGGTGACTTACACAAAACAAGTAAATTAATAGCAGATGTCGCGAGTAAAGAAGCACTTTCGCCAACGCACTTTGGCCTATCAGTCCATAATGCTGTGGGTGGTTTGTTTAGTATTTACACAGGTAATAAAGCCCCGTTAAGCGCTGTATCTGCGGGTGAAGATAGCTTTTTTATGGGCTTAGTAGATGCAGTTGCTAAACTACATACCCGTAAATATAAACGTATTTTATACGTATACAGTGATCAAGCCGTCCCTGAGCATTATCAGAATTACGTACAGCAACACGCTGATAATATTGCCGTCGGCTTATTAATTGAAGCTAGCGATAGTGTCGATAATTATAGTATTGAATGTGTTGGCCATGATAATGTGCAATCAGCCGAAAACCTACAACTACAGGCGCTGGATTTTTTAAAGTTTTACTTCTCACAACAGCAACAACTTTCTACTTGTTCTAAACGTTATAAGTGGCAGTTAACGCGTTCATGAAAGCAAAATTGATAAAAATATATCGCGTATTTGCCACAGGCAGTGCGTTTGCCTTATTTAGTGGCGGTGGTTTGGTGCTGTCTATTTTGGTGTTTTCAATCCAACGGTTAATTTATCGTGATATCAATCAGCGTAATCAAGCCGCACGCACTGCGGTACATTACTCATTTAAGTTTTTTGTAGGTTATATGCGCTTAGTCGGCATACTACGATTAGACATCGATAAGCTTGATGAAATAAAACACGCGAAAGGACAGTTGATTATTGCTAATCACCCATCCTTAATTGATGTGGTTGTGCTCATTTCTATTGTACGTCATGCTGATTGCGTGGTTAAAGCTGATTTATGGAAAAACCCTTTTCTCAAAGGCGTTGTTAAAGCCACCGGTTATATAAATAATGATGCAGATCCTGATTATTTTTTAGGGCAATGCCAACAAAGTTTTGCTCGCGGTAACAATCTTATTGTATTCCCTGAAGGGACGAGAAGTACCCCTGGAAATACATGGAAATTTAAACGTGGCGCAGCCAATATCGCGCTTCGTACTGAAGTAGATATGTTGCCAGTACTGATAGATGTCAGTCCAGTCACATTAACGAAAGGTCAAAAATGGTATCAGGTTACTGATCGCCGTTTTACTTTCAAAATGCGTGTACTGCCCCCTTATTTAATTGAACCTTATTTACACGGCGAACAATTATCTAATAGCGTCAGGCAGTTAACGCGTGATTTACAAGCTTATTTTAACGAGGAAAAATCAAAACATGAGTGATTTAAGCACTGAAGTAAAACAACTTATCATCGAAACGTTAGATCTTGAAGATATTGAAGCAACAGATATTAACGACGAAGAAGCATTATTTGTTGATGGCTTAGGACTAGATTCAATTGATGCATTGGAATTAGGTGTAGCTATTAAAAAAGCATACGATGTGAAAATCGATGGCAATACCGATGATAGTAAAAAACATTTTTACTCGGTTAAAACCTTGTGTGATTTTATTGCCTCAACACGGGCATAATTTATTGCAGTTCTAAAACTGTATTGTTTGGAAGTAACTATGAGTAATGAAAACATGAATAACGGTGATAAAATTTTCGCAATGTTAAGCGAAATTCTGCAAGAATATTTTGAAATTGACGCAGAAGACATTACCCGCACCGCAAACTTATATGAAGATTTAGATCTTGATAGTATTGATGCCGTTGATTTAGTAGTAAAACTACGTGAGCAAACAGGTAAAAAAATCGAACCTAACGATTTTAAACAAGTGCGTACTGTGCAAGATGTGATTGATGCTGTAGAAAAGCTAATGATAGCAGACGCTTAATGAAAAAAGCGCTACTGGCTGGGTTGCTGTTATTATACCCCTTAGTGGTGTATTTTGGTCTGCAATTTAGTGAGCCTGCATTGGTTGGCGGGGTGTTTGCAGTGGTATTACTGCTGCGACACTGGTTAGTAAAGGATAGCAAAGCAACAATCCCGCATTTTCATGTAATGACAATTAGTGGGCTTGGATTATTATTATTTGCCACGTTTGCCAATTCAGAATTAGCACTTAAGTTTTATCCCGTGGTGATCAATAGCTGCTTTTTAGCTGTATTTGCTTATTCACTTTATAAGCCACCAAGCGTTGTAGAAATTATTGCAGGAAAATTCGAAACCCTTGATGCACATGGCAAGAAGTATACGCGTGCAGTGACGAAAGTGTGGTGTGGCTTTTTTATCATTAACGGTGTGATCGCTACCGCAACGGTGTTTCACCCAGATCCGAAAGTATGGTTAACCTACAATGGTTTGATCTCGTATCTGTTAATGGGATTAGTCATGGCAATAGAATTAATAATAAGAAAATGGCAAAAGGCAAAAAATAAAGCAAATGAAATGGCCGACTAATAACTCCTATTTTTATGGTGAGAATCATGATTTCGCGATGTGGCAGCAACAGGTAATTGCACACGCTGAACAGTTTTCTGCGCAATCGGCACAAACCTGGCTGTTGTTTGATGCTGATAGTTATCAATTTAGTGTACTATTTTTTGCATTGTTGGTGGCAGATAAGTCGATTGTTTTACCGCAAAATGGCCAGCCAGAACAGCTTACACAATGCCTTAACCATGCTGATGAATTTACAGGAGATACACGTTTAGCACCTGCTAAAGTAACATTTTCTGGAGAAATAAAGAGTAAGCATATTGCTGATATTGAAATTAATGAAGACACTGTAATTCGTTTCTTTACTTCAGGATCATCAGGTAAGCCAAAAGCGATAGATAAGACCTTCAAGCAGTTGATACAAGAAGTGGATGTACTGCAAGCCCAGTTTGGCGAAACACTTAAAGATACTGTGATTGTAGCAACGGTATCACACCAACATATATATGGCTTATTATTTAAATTACTTTGGCCGTTATATTCAGGCCGAGATGTTTGTTTAAAAAGCTTTGAATACCCTGAGCACTTGCTTCACTTTATTGAACTTAATGGTAAAAGCGCAGATGTACAGGATTTTACTTTAATTAGCAGCCCCGCTTATTATCATCGTTTAGTACAAGACAATGTGCTTATACCCGTAAAAGAGAAATTGCGTAGTTGCTTTTCATCAGGTGGGCCTTTGCAAAGTGGTGCTGCGCAACTGTTACAAGAACAATTAACGCATGCGCCTATTGAAGTGCTCGGCAGTACCGAAACAGGAGGTATTGCTTGGCGGCAACAAAGTTTATCATCAATATGGCAAGCATTTAGCCCAATAAAAATAAAGCGTGATGATTTACAGCAGTTAATTATTTCATCACCTTATGTGGATGGCGGACAGTGGTATAAAACGGATGATCGAGTGGAGTTACTTGATAGTGGCCACTTTAATTTATTAGGCCGCGCTGACCGAGTTGTCAAAATTGAAGAAAAACGCTGTTCTTTAGATGAGATCACGCAACGCATTAATGAATATCAGTGGGTTGATGAATGCTATATATTGCTGCTTGAAAATACCCAACAACAAAAACGTAGTGAAATTGGTGCGGTGTTAGTGTTAACCGAACAAGGTGAAATTGCATTAGCAGAGCAAGGTAAGTTTAAATTTTCGCAGGCTTTAAAAAATCATTTAAAGGCCTTTTTTGAGCCACTAGTGATCCCGCGCAAGTTTCGCTATTTATCAGTTTTGCCTTACAACACACAAGGCAAACTTGAGAAAACGCAATTGGAGAAGTTGTTTGACTGATTTTGTATACAAACCGATTTGTGACGTAATAGAGCAAAGCCCTGAGCATGTGCAATTGCGTTTATTAATTCCTGAAAATTTATATTATTTTCAAGGTCACTTTACTCAAGCTGCTATTTTGCCAGGTGTTGCACAACTTGACTGGGTAATGCATTACTTAAACAAATATTTAAATGTAGATCCCCAAAAAGTGATCTCGGTTGATGCGTTGAAATTTCAAATTATTGTGCAGCCTAATTATCAAGTAGATTTACTACTTAAAAAAATGAAAGACACTAAATATAGCTTCAGTTACAGCTCAGAGCATGGCCAACATGCATCTGGTAAAGTTGTCCTTGCTGATGAATAAGAGTAACTGATAATGCCAAGCCAATATGGATTTGTGATCCCTAATTACAATCACGATTTAGTGATCCTCGATACGATCATTGCTTTAGCTAATTTTAAGTTGCCGATTATCTTGGTTGATGATGGAAGCAATGAAAAAACTCAGCGAATTCTTGAGCAAATTGATGCCCAGTTTGCGTTAGTAACTTTAGTACGCCGCACCGAAAATGGCGGTAAAGGGGCTGCAGTGCAAACCGGCTTAGCGCATGCGTATGAAGCTGGTTGGAGCCACGCAATCCAAGTTGATGCCGATGGCCAGCATGACTTAAATGATGTTGAACAGCTCATTGTTCGCTCGAAATTTCAGCCAAATGCATTGGTAAGTGGGCAGCCTATATACGATGAGTCTATTTCAAAAGGGCGCTACTATGGACGTTTTATTACTCACTTTTGGGTCTATATAGAAACTTTATCCTTTGCGCTCAAAGATACTATGTGTGGTTTTCGTATTTACCCACTCGCTGCCTATAGTCAGCTTATCAGTAGCACTAAGCTGGGGTATAAAATGGATTTTGACATAGAGGTGATGGTCAAACTGTTTTGGCAAGGCACACCGGTTGAATTTATTAAAACCAAGGTTCATTACCCTGAAAATGGCGTATCTCATTTTAATGTGTGGGACGATAACGTGTTGATTTCAAAAATGCACACGCGCTTGGTATGTGGCATGCTATGGCGTTTACCGCGATTAATAGCAAATAAATTTAAATAGGGATTATGCGTGTCTGAGCAAACAAAAATACCACAGAACAAAACGGAAAAACCATTTCATTGGTCACAGCTTAAAGAGCGTGGTTCAATGTTTGGTATTGAAGTACTGGTATTTATTTATAAAGTATTTGGTAAATGGCTGTTTAAAATTGTTTTAACACCCGTTATGTTTTATTTCTATGTCACAGGGCGTTTATCACGCCAAGCCATTTGGCATTATCTTGATAATCTCAATACCAGTATGGGTGAAAATAAACGCACTGGCTGGGCACGCTTTAAGCAAGGCTTTAAACTGTATTTTTCATTTGGAATGGCAATTTTAGATAAGTTTGATGCATGGCTTGGCAAAGTGAACATTAAAGACTTGGAAATAGCCACACCAGAAGGTTATCAGCAATTACTTGACGCTAAAGGTGCCGTGATTTTTAGTGCGCACTTAGGGAATATGGAAATTTGCCGTGCTATTTTCAGTATGGGGGATAATAAACGTCCACTCAATGTGATTACATATAACGAGCATACTCCATCATTCAACAACTTTTTGAAAAAAGTAAACCAAGATGCAGCAATTAATTTTATTCATATCAATAACTTTGGTCCAGATGATACAATTAAGTTAAAGCAAAAATTAGATGACGGTGAAGCGGTTATTATTTTTGCAGACCGTACTTCAGTTAATAATCCTAACAGTGTGCATCATGCTCCATTTTTAGGTGAAGAAGCCCCGTTTGCGGTGGGTCCTTTTGCATTAGCAAATATCATGGAATGCCCAGTGTTCTTAATGTTTTGTATTAACGAACAAGGGCGCTATAAAACGTATATAGAGAAGTTTGCTGACCCCATTAAAGTTAAACGTAAAGAGCGTCAAGCCTACTTTCAATCGATGGCGACTAAGTTCGCACAGCGTTTAGAGTTTTATTGTAAAAAAGCACCGTATCAATGGTACAATTTTTTTAATTTTTGGCAAAAAGCCACCGACAAAGATTCAAAGCCTAGCTAAATATCTGGAGAATGAAGTAAATGGAAAATAATAAATCAAACAACCTATTATTTGGCGCAGGCCGTTTAACAATTGAAGATATTATTAGTGTTGTTAAAGGTGATCGTGCCGTGGCGCTTTCAGGTGATAGTCATTTTGCAGAAAAAATTGATTCTGCAGTGGCCTTTTTAGACAAACTACTTGCTGAAGAAGGCCATATTTATGGTGTAACTACCGGTTATGGTGACTCTTGCACAGTGGAGATCCCATTGTCGTTAGTGCATGAATTACCAATGCATTTAACACGCTTTCATGGTTGTGGGCTAGGTGACTTTTTTACACCTGAGCAGGGTAAATTAATTTTAGCAGCGCGTTTAGCGTCATTATCGCAAGGGTATTCAGGTGTTAGCTGGGATTTACTAAAATTACTGGTTGAAATGATCAACCGAGATATTATACCTGTGATCCCACAAGAAGGTTCTGTAGGCGCAAGCGGCGATTTAACACCACTGTCATATGTTGCAGGCAGCTTAATAGGTGAGCGTGATACTTACTATAAAGATCAAGTTGTTAATTCGTTGGAGGCATTTGCTGCTGAAGGCTTAAAAGCAATTACACTGCGTCCTAAAGAAGGCTTGGCAATCATGAATGGTACGGCTGTTATGACCGCACTTGCATGTCAAGCATATGATCGCAGTGAGTACGCTAGCCGCTTAATGACGCGTATTACTGCCTTATCAAGCATTGCACTTAAAGGTAACAGTAATCATTTTGATGATATCTTATTTAGTGTTAAGCCTCACCCAGGTCAACAAAATGTTGCAAGTCGTATCCAACATGATTTAAACCATGTTGAGCATCCACGTAACTCGCATCGATTACAAGATCGTTACTCAATTCGCTGTGCACCACATGTAATAGGCGTGCTTGAAGATAGCCTGCCGTGGTTACGCAGCATGATCGAAAATGAACTAAATAGCGCCAATGACAATCCTATCATCGATGGTATTGGAGAGCATGTGCTGCATGGCGGTCATTTTTATGGTGGTCACATTGCGATGGCAATGGACTCAATGAAAAATTGCGTAGCAAACTTAGCTGATTTAGCGGATCGTCAAATAGCAACGTTAGTTGATGTGAAAATGAACCACGGTTTACCGTCTAATTTGAGTGCAGCATCTAGCGAACGCCGCTTTATCAACCATGGTTTTAAAGCAATACAAATTGGTTGTTCTGCATGGACTGCTGAAGCACTTAAGTTAACAATGCCTGCGAGTGTATTTTCTCGTTCTACTGAGTGTCACAATCAAGATAAAGTAAGTATGGGGACAATTGCAGCGCGTGATTGCTTACGTATTTTACAACTAACAGAGCAAGTATTAGCCGCAACATTACTGGCTGCCGTACAAGGTGTGCGCATTCGCATTTTAAATAACGAAATAGATGCCGCAGCACTTAATCCAGAGATCACCACAATGATTGATGATGTAGCTAGTTTTTGTGATTTACTAGAAGAAGATCGTCCAACTGATAAGTTACTTCGTCAAACGATTGAGTATATTCAGACGCAACGCTGGGCTTTGTATCCAACAGCTAAAGGTTAATTATGAAAAAATCCTACGCAATAGTCAGTGCTTATCTAGACATGGTTGTGCCGTTTTATGATGTTGATCCTATGCGCATTGTTTGGCACGGAAACTATGTAAAATATATTGAGGATGCACGCTGTGTATTACTCGATAAAATAGGTTACAACTACATTGCGATGGAAGAGTCAGGCTATATGTGGCCGATTGTTGATATGCGGTTAAAGTATGTTGCATCGGCTAAGTTTGGCTCACATATTCGTATCCATGCCGATTTGATGGAATTTGAAACGCGGATCAAAATAGATTACCGCATAGAATGTTTAGATACGAATAAGATACTCAATAAAGCGTATACAATCCAAGTTGCAATTGATATAGAAACCCAAGAGCTGCAATTTGAATCCCCTGCAGCCCTGACTGATAAAGTGCTTACTTATGTTGGGTAAACTTACGCAATGCCTCTTGTTGTGTGCTTTGTTACTGAGCGGACACACACTTGCTAACGACTTTAGTAACTTTGAAGTAAAGCAGGGCAAGGGGCAATTTAGTCAAGCGAAGCATTTTACATTTTTGAAGCGAGCAATTAAATCACAAGGTGAATTTGTTATTTATGAACAACATGTTTATTGGCACACAATAGACCCTGTGAGCAGTGAGATGTTATTATTGCCCAGTGGTATTTATCGCCGTTTAAACACTGAGAAAGCATATCAAACAGTTACTAAAGACAAACAGCTCAATCGTTTGCTTGCAAAATTACTCAGTGGTGAAATTGACGAACATGATTGGAAAATAACAGCGATTGAACAGTGCTATAAGTTAATACCTAAGCTTGATGATGTGGCTCTTTTATTTGCAGTGGTAGAGTTATGTTCGGCGGATGAGAATCATCGACGTATTGTGATCACTGATCAGCAGAAAAATGAAACTCACATTAGCATGCAGATCACAAGCAAGGAGCTTACCGAAGGTGACATGAATGCCGTCAAACTCACCCATTAAATCGATAAGTTCTCGTACAAAGTTAGTACTTTGGCTAATACAGTTACTGCTTCTTATCGCGGGCTTAATCTATTTGTGCTTGTTTAAGTCATTTTCTGTTGTTGCAGATATTAATCAGATTTTTACCGTTGAGCAAAGTGACGATATTCGCGTGGTCAGTGAGCGAATTGAACAACAGCATTTACGTCAGCACGTGTTACTCGTTGCTCATGAGAAGCGTGATAACGCAATTGAATATGCAGAGCAAGCAGCTGCATCACTTCGTACAATTAATGGCATTACTGTCAATCTTAAATTTGGGTCGTTACCTCAGCTCGATGCGATAGTTAAAGACTACCTTCCTTATCAACATGCGTTTGTAAGTAATGCTTATAAAAATGTGCTCAGCAGTGGCAGTGCCGATGATGTCTTCACGTATCAATTTAGTTTACTAAATGAAATGGGATCCCCTTGGGTTGCCTCGACCCTTGAAATTGATCCAAGTTTGAGTTTAGCTGATTTTTTTAATCAACAAAATTTGCCCACGACGGGACTTAAAAATGATCAGGGCTATTTGATTGCCCAACAGACGAACCAAGCTGGCGCTTCTATTTATTATGTACTAGTTAATTTTGTGAGTGCGGGGACGGGCTTAGATCTAAATATTGCAAATGACATAGCGACAAAAATTGCAGAACTAAAGCAGCAAAACAAAGAGCATACAACTGGTGTTCACTATCTTGCGACGGGTGCTGCTTTTTTTACTGCTAATGCCAGTAACAGTGCTCAAACTGAGATGAAGGTGTTTGGCGGCATTTCCATTATTGCAACCTTGCTATTGATTTTAGCAATCTATCGTAGCGCATTGAGTGTTTTGTGTACGCTATTTGTGATTTCAGTCAGTATGTTATACGGCTATAGTGCATTGCGCTTATTTTTCACTGAAGTGAATATATTGACGTTAGTGTTTGCGGTCACTTTAATTGGTATTGCTGCGGATTACAGTTTTCATGCTTTAAGTGAATTACGCTTTAGCAAATTAAATCGCAGCAACCCATTATTAAGTATTCGCAGCTCGTTATTACTTGGTTTTATTACCACGACCGCAGGTTACTTAATTTTAGTTTTTACCCCATTGAGCTTATTTCAACAAATTGCCGTGTTTACTATGGCCGGTTTATTGGGAGCATTACTTACGGTATTACTTGTCTATCCGAGTTTGGCCGGTTTTATAGTAAAAAAACCAACCGCTATCCCAGGCTTTATTACACGGTTAAATCGTTGGCAGAAGATTCTGGTAAAAAAACGTGTAAATGGGCGTTGGCAAATCGCTTTATTAGTCCTGCTACTTGGGGGACTAAGTCTGGTCGAAAACGTGGACGATCCGCGTACGTTTTATCAAAGCTCAGCTGATTTAATATCACAGCAACAGCAAATCACAACAATATTAAATGCGCAGTGGGATAGCCCCTATATTTTAATTGCAGGTGATACACCTGAACAAACACTGCAACGCTCTGAGCAATTGATAGAGCCACTTACTCAGTTACAACAACAAGGAGTGTTGAGTGCTTACGCGAGTATTAGCCAGTGGCTACCTTCGATTGCTACGCAAATACAATCACAGCAATTAGTAAAAAATGCACAGCAGTCAGGCTTATTCGAGCAGCTCAATACGGTGCTTGGGCTAGTCGTTGGTAGTACACCGAGTGATTATAAACAATTGGATTTTACGACATGGCAAAAAAGCCAAGTTGCAGCTTTATTTAATGACCAATGGTTACAAATTAATGGTCGATTTTACAGTATTATTAAGCTCAAAGGCATTAATGACTCTAAAGAAATTGACCGTATATTAAATAACTACAGCGAGGTTGTTTTTGTTGATAAAGTATCAGCCGTAGGTAAGCAAATAGGGCAGTTTAGGCATCATTTAATTCTTATTTACGCATTAGCTCTGATTGCTGCAATGTTGGTTTTTTGGCTACGCTATGGCGTTATTAATGCTATTACAGCGGTAAGCCGACCAGTAATAGCAATGATAATTGCGTTAGCTATGAGTGCCTTGTTTTTTGGTAGTTTAAGTGTGTTTAATTATGTAGCAGGGATACTGATCCTCGCCTTAGGCTTAGATTATTGTGTATTTTATGCGGAGCATGGTCATTGTGAAAAAATCACTTTGACCACGCTAATATCAGCACTGAGTTCACTGCTGGTCTTTGCAATTTTAATCGTTAGTTCAACGCCAGCTGTTAGTCAGTTTGGTTTTACAGTATTTATAGGCGTGGTGGTAGTGTTTACTATTTCTCCGCGTCTTGCTCTTGTTTCGAAAAGGAATATTTAATGACATCGACAGATTTTGATGTAACTATCATAGGTGCTGGCCCATCGGGGACAGTTGCCGCATGTTTATTAATGCAACATGGTTTGAGTGTGTGTTTAATTGAACGAGATGAATTTCCTCGTTTCTCTATTGGTGAAAGCTTATTACCTCAATCGATGGATTATTTACGCCAAGCTAATATGCTTGACGCGTTACTTGATAATGCAGATAAACTTGGCTTTCAATTTAAAAATGGGGCTGCCTTTTATCGCAGTGGTCACCACACTAACTTTAATTTTGAAGAAAAATTTAGTGAAGGCCCAGGCACGACTTATCAAGTTAAGCGAGCTGAATTTGATCATTTGCTCGCAGAAGAAGCAATAAAGCAAGGCGCAACCATTCGTTTTGGGCAAAATGTAACGAACTTTACTGCAGATGATAGTGGGACTTGTCTTGATGTTGTTGATTTAAAAACACAACAGCAGAGCAAAATAACCGCTCGCTTCACTTTAGATGGCAGTGGTTTTGGCCGTGTGCTTCCTCGTTTACTTGATCTAGAAGAGCCAAGCGAACTGTCACCACGAAAAGCAATCTTTACTCATTTTAAAGATAATATTGATTGCCCTAAGTTTGACCGCAATAAAATATTGATCACCGTCCATCCTGAGATCCCTGATATATGGTATTGGTTGATCCCATTTGGTGATAGTACTGTCAGTGTGGGTGTTGTAGGTGAAACAGCGCAAATAGAAAAACCAGATCAAAGCCTTGAGCAAACTTTACTTAACTTCATTCATGAAGACGATAACTTATCAACATTGTTAGCCGATGCTGAAATTATTGCTCAAGTGCGCACTATTGGTGGCTATTCCGCTAACGTAAAGCATTTACATGGTGATAAGTTTGCATTGCTAGGAAATGCTGGCGAGTTTTTGGACCCGGTCTTTTCATCTGGTGTAACAATTGCACTTCGTTCTGCGGTACAAGCAAGTGAATTAGTCGTAAAGCAATTACAAGGCGAAGACGTTGATTGGCAAAATGAATATGAAGTGCCGCTGCGTGAAGGGATCACGGTATTTAAATATTTTGTAAATTCGTGGTATGACACCAGTTTACAGTCTGTGATTTTTTTCGCGGATGGGCAACCTGATGTCAAAGCCATGATTTGCTCAATTTTAGCCGGTTATGCATGGGATAAAACAAACCCATTCGTTAAAAATACTGCACGGGGTTTACGTATTTTAGAACAAATATGTGAGCCAGATAACGCAGCACAAGACACTGCTGTCGTTTAAATGCGAGTGTTAAAAATACAGGTTAATAATCATTTGAAAATAGTACTTATAACCTCAGTAATATGGTTATTAAGTGCGTGTCAAATGGCGTATACACCAGTGCAAAATACGGCGATGTTTGAGCTAATGCCAGTCCCTACGGAACTTAATAATGGCGGGTGGTTAGAGAAATTTGAGTTCTCAGGCGTAGTTGAACAGTCGATGTTGGTATCTACAGAGTTTGTTAAACCAATGATCAGTGTTGCTGCTTTAAGTTTTGAGGGAGTGCCGCTTACACAGTTACAGTTTGATACGCATACTCAGCAATTAACAACGAGCAATACTTTAGAAATTGATCTTGATGGCAAAAAAATTATTTACGATATGCAAAGTGCATTTTGGCCATTAACTTCACTTGAACAATCGATAAATGAGCACTGTAGAGTCGTTGAGCTCACTGTTGATGGTCAAGTAACGCGCCGGTTCTATCGCAATGAAATCTTGGTTCGTGAAATAACGTATACTGGTGCTCTGACTCAGTTAATTGAGTTTGAGCAAAAGTACCGCTTAAAAATAGAAAGATTAGAAGAATATTAATATGCAGCAACCGCTATTTATCAGTCATTACGCCATGATCAATGCCTTAGGGCGAGATAATCAAAGTATCAAGCGTAACTTATTAGCTGGCAATCAGTCAGGAATTGTTAGTAATGATACTTTGTTAAACGAAGGCCCTATTTTTGTTGGGGCCGTGCAAGGTGAGTTACCAACATTGAATGATAGGGCGATCGAGTTTCAAACCCGTAATAACCAATTAGCAGCACTTGCCATCGCGCAACTCGCAGATCCAATTGCAGAGCTTAAACAGCAATATGGCGCCCAGCGTATTGCCGTTATTGTAGGTACGAGTACTTCAGGGATTGCTCAAGGTGAGCAGGCAATGAAAGCTCGTCACGCGCAGGGAGAATTTCCAAGCGAATATCATTATCAGCAGCAGGAAATGGATAACCTGGCACAGTTCATTTGTAGTGAACTGGGATTGCAAGGTATCGCGTTAACCCTTTCAACGGCGTGCTCTTCAAGTGCAAAGGCCTTTGCGACAGCTCAAGAAATGATTGCATCAGGCCTCGCGGATGCCGCTATTGTTGGTGGTGTTGACAGCTTATGCGGTATGACCGTCAACGGTTTTTCTGCTTTAGCATCAACTTCTGCGGGTGTATCTAATCCATCGAGCCGTAACCGCGATGGTATTAATTTAGGTGAAGCTGCGGCGTTGTGCATCGTACAAAAGCAAGGGCGAGTAAAATTATTAGGTGTAGGTGAGTCAAGTGATGCGCATCATATGTCAGCGCCGCACCCACAAGGGGAGGGCGCGGCGGCGGCGATGACCGCTGCACTTAATGCTGCATCTTATCAAGCGGGTGATGTTGATTATGTCAACTTACACGGTACAGCAACACCAAAAAATGATGAAATGGAAGCCATTGCTGTAGCGACAGTGTTTGGTAAAGATACGCCATGCAGTTCTTCAAAAGGAATGATTGGTCATACATTAGGCGCAGCAGGTGCAACTGAAGTTGGGCTATGTTGGCTATTAATAGGTGGTTCTGATTATGCACCTCATATATGGGATGGCCAACAAGATGAGAGTTTACCCGCAATCAACCTTGTTGCAGTAGGAACTCAACACCCAACTAAAATAACCACGTGCTTGTCAAACTCTTTTGCGTTTGGCGGCAATAACGTTAGTGTATTAATCGGATTATAGTTATGACCGTTCACCAAATTGAAGATGTATTACCGCACACCGCACCGATGATTTTAATTGATAGCTTAGATAGCTACGACGAAGAGAGTGGTCGTTGCTCGGTAACGATTACCCCAAACAGTAATTTTTATAATCCACAATCACAAACAGTGCCAAGTCATGTTGGTATTGAATATATGGCGCAATCGATTGCCGCATATGCTAATGCCAATCAAATAGATAGTGGTGCGACAGTCGCGATAGGCTTTTTAGTGAGTAGTCGCAAATATAAAATACATTGTAATGGTTTTAAACTAGGCAGTAAGCTTACAATTGATGTCACAAAACTTTATAGCGAACCCAATGGTTTAAGCGCGTTTGAATGTGTGATTCGAGAAGGCAATAGCATTTTAGTTGATGCCAAAATAAATGTTTTTCAACCTGAAAATCCAGAACAATTTTTAGCGGAGCAACTGTAATGTCACGACGTGTATTAGTCACAGGTTCAAGTAAAGGTATTGGTAAAGCGGTGGCTTTGCAACTGGCCAAAGATGGCTTTGATATTAGCTTACATTGTCGTTCAGGCATAGAGGCAGCGGAGCAAGTAAAAATTGAGATCAGCGCATTAGGTGTTAATGTTGATATTCTGCAATTCGATGTAGCCGATAGAGCGACTGCAAAAGCGGTACTTGATGATTATGTTGAGCAACATGGTGCTTTTTATGGTGTAGTCTGTAATGCAGGCATTACTGCGGATACGGCCTTTCCAGCAATGACTGATGATGAATGGGACAGTGTTATCCACACTAACCTAGATGGTTTTTATAATGTGCTTCATCCACTGGTTATGCCAATGGTCCGTACCCGTAAAGGTGGCCGTATTGTTGCTATGTCATCAGTCTCTGGTGTTGCAGGCAATCGTGGGCAAGTCAATTATAGTGCATCAAAAGCGGGCGTGATTGGTGCATCAAAAGCGTTGGCAGTTGAATTAGCAAAACGTAAAATTACCGTAAATTGTGTCGCGCCTGGTTTAATTGATACGGGTATGACTGATGACCTTCCAATTGCAGAAATGACTAAAATGATCCCAGCGAACCGCATGGGTAGCGCTGATGAAGTTGCAGCAGCTGTTGCATTTTTAATGTCTGATGGAGCAAGTTATATTACTCGTCAGGTACTTCAAGTTAATGGTGGAATGGCGTAATGAAACGTGTAGTAGTAACAGGTATGGCGTCAATCACTGCGCTTGGTGATAACTGGGATGAGTTTAAGGCTGCTTTAGTAAAAGGCGAAAATGCCGTTAAGCAGATGAAAAGCTGGGAATACATAGATGGTTTGAATACTAATCTCGCTGCCCCAGTTGAAAATTTTAGTCGCCCTGCACATTATTCACGTAAAAAAGTACGTTCGATGGGACGAGTATCGTTGATGTCGACCGTTGCGACAGAACGTGCACTTGAACAAGCTAAATTATTAGAACACCCCTCGCTTACTGATGGCTCAACCGGTGTATCGTATGGTTCGTCAATCGGCTCAACTGAACCGCTGGTGTCATTTGGTCGGATGATGGAAACTGGCTCTATGAATGGTGTAACGGCAACCAGTTATATTCAAATGATGGCGCATACGGCTCCTGTAAATGTAGGGGTGTTTTTTGGCCTTAAAGGACGTGTTATTACTACTAGTTCAGCGTGTACCTCTGGCTCACAAGGCATCGGTTATGCCTATGAAGCAATCAAGTTTGGTCGCCAAAAGCTAATGGTTGCTGGTGGTGCTGAGGAACTATGTGTTACTGAAGCTGCTGTATTTGATACACTTTATGCTACCAGCACGCAAAATGACACACCCAAAATGACACCGCGTCCGTTTGATAAAAGCCGTGATGGGTTAGTTATAGGTGAAGGCGCGTCTACGCTTATTTTAGAAGAATATGAACATGCAAAAGCACGTGGTGCGACAATTTTAGCTGAAATAGTTGGCTTTGGTTGTAACTCTGACGGTCAGCATGTCACTCAGCCGACTGCATCTACAATGCAAGTAGCGATTGAAATGGCGTTACAGGATGCTGATTTATCTGCGGATGAAATTGGTTATGTAAGTGCCCATGGAACATCAACTGATCGAGGTGATATTGCAGAATCTCATGCAACTTTTAATGCTTTAGGTACAAAACCAATTAGCTCGCTTAAAAGTTACTTGGGGCATACTTTAGGTGCATGCGGCGCGATTGAAGCGTGGGCAAGTATTAATATGATGAGCGATAATTGGTTTGCCCCAACGATCAATTTAACAGAGATTGACAGTGAATGTGCCCCGCTTGATTACATCACTGAGCAAGGTCGTGAGATACACACTGATTATGTAATGAGTAATAACTTCGCATTTGGTGGGATTAATACATCACTTATTTTTAAGCGTTTTAGAGGTGAATAAAATGCGCTGGCTACTATTATTGTTTACTCTATTTAGTGGTGCTGTTTTATCCGCTTCTAAGCTGGAAATTGGTGGTGGCGTTTTTGCGGCTGATATTCCCCATTATTTAGGCTCAGATCAAAGTGAGCAATATATATTGCCAGTGCCCTATATCCGTTATCAAAGTGATGAGTTAGATTTAGATCGTAATAACCTAACTGGGTATTTATGGCAACATGATAAATTGCATTTAGATATTTCAGCAGGGGTTAGTTTAGCGGTTGATAGTAAAGATAACCAGGCACGAGAAGGGATGGAAGACCTTGATTGGGTCTTTGAACTCGGTCCTTCATTAAATTACTACTTACTAGGGTCACCTAAAGCCGAAGAACAGTTATATGTTGGTTTATTTACTCGCAAAGCAATGGCGACGGATTTTAGTTCACTGACAAATGCAGGGTGGCGGTATGGGCCGAGTGTTTATTTTGAAACCCTTTTGTTAACGGGTGATAATTATGAAATAACCACCACTATCCGAGCGAATGTAAACTTTGCTGATAGTCGTTATTTAAATTATTTCTATGGTATATCAGCGTTAAATAGCCGTATAAATCGCAGTGAATTTACCGTTGGTTCAGGATATTCAGGTACAGATTTATCTTTAGGGGTAAATTTTGATACTAAAAAATATTGGCTCGGTGGATTTGTGAAATATCACCACTTAGCAGATAGTAAACAGCAACGTAGTCCTTTAATTAAACAAGATAGTAATGTATCTGTTGGTTTTGGTGTTGCATGGAAATTTTATACTCAACAAGGAAAATAAAGATGAAAATAGTTTATAGCGCTCTGTTATTAGCGACTACTTTAATAACAACAGCTGTTGAAGCGCGTGATGATATAACTAAATACCCAATTCAACAACTGCTAGAAAGCAGTAAAGCAAAGGATGCTTTATTAGATATTCCATTGTATTTTGCAGATCAAAGCTACAGTAAGGAAAGCAGTAAATACGGTGAAGTGATCAGTAATAAAAAAACCAATGCATTTGGTAAATCTGATACTGAAGCATGCGAATGGGTGATGCTTAGTGCGCTAAAAGCACTACAGCAACGTGCTGTGAAAGAGGGGATGAATGCGGTTGTTAATATTCAGTCGTATTATAAAAAACGTAAATTCATTAGTAGCACTGAATATGAATGCGGCGCGGGCACAATTATGGCCGGTGTGGCATTAAAAGGCACTTTAGTTAAGTTATAACTAACTGCTTACTTCAAATTGCTGTATAATTTGCGACCCTTGATAATGTGGCCGCAGGTTATACAGCATGAATTTTAAATCTTTTAGTTTTGCCCCTGAACTTCTTCAGGCGTTAGATGAACTTAACTATCACACCCTTACGCCCATTCAACGTAATGCTATCCCAGCAGTGCGTAAAGGCAAAGATGTTTTAGCCAGTGCCCAAACAGGCACAGGTAAAACAGCTGCATTTGCTCTACCTATTATTCAAAAGTTATCTGAAGTTGAGCATACGCCAACAAATGCACCGCGTGCATTAGTATTAGCACCTACTCGTGAGCTTGCAGAGCAAATAGCCAATAATTTTAAAGATTTTGCTAAGTATACTGCTCTTAAAACCGTTTGCCTTTTCGGCGGTGTTAACATAGCAGGTCAAGCGAATGGTCTAAAAGAGGGGGTAGATGTCGTTGTTGCTACTCCGGGTCGTTTACTTGATCATATTCGCCTTGGTAACTTGAGCCTTGCTCAGGTTAAGCATTTAGTTCTTGATGAAGCTGACCGTATGCTTGATATGGGCTTTATTGGTGATATGCAAACCGTGATCAATGCCTGTGCTGATGAGCGCCAAATATTATTATTTTCGGCTACATTCCCAGCGGCAATTAAGCAGTTTGCAAGTAAAGTGTTAAAGCAAGCGGAAATTGTGCGCGTTGATCAAACAAACAGCACTGCAGCAACTGTACATCACGTTGTTTACCCAGTAGAAGAGCGCCGTAAGCAAGAATTACTATCTGAACTTGTTGGGAAAAAGAACTGGCAGCAAGTGCTTGTGTTTGTAAATATGAAAGACACAGCTGACGAGTTAGTCAAAGAACTTAATCTTGATGGTATTCCTGCGGCTGTATGTCATGGTGATAAGACGCAAGGTAATCGTCGTCGCGCATTAAGTGATTTTAAAGCGGGTAAAGTTCGCGTGCTCGTAGCAACTGAAGTGGCCGCGCGAGGTATCGACATCGATGGTTTACCGCGTGTGATCAATATTGATTTACCATGGCTTGCAGAAGATTACGTACATCGCATTGGCCGTACTGGCCGTGCTGGTAATCAAGGTGAAGCAATTTCGTTTGTAAGCCGTGAAGAAGAAAATACTTTATTCGAAATTGAAACCCTAATAGGTCAAAAAATTGAGCGTGAATACTTACCAGGTTATAAAGTAAGTAACCGTGAAGTACTGATTGATAAAATTGGTAAAAAACCGTCTCATTTACGTCGTTCGCGCAGTAATAAAGTCTCTGGTCAAGCAACGGGTGAAGCTCGTGCAAAAAACCGTTCGCGTATTTCAGGTGTACGTAAAAGCCTTAAAGGCGAAAAGCTTGCTTTGAAAAAGTAATATTAAAAGTACACAAAGTGATAAAGCCTGAGTTTACTCAGGCTTTTTTGTTACTCTTATACCAATCGACTTAAATATTTAACCATCCTAGCGAGCTAAATAAAGCGCTAACTGCGTTATAATTTTTTCATGTACGACTGGATGCAGGAGGTAGAGCAATGCAGAAGCAATTGCCGAGAACAACACCATGTCAAAATTTATGCCTTGTTATCACTCCATTTACCTGTCGCTATAATTGGTCAGTAACTTAACACGATTGGTATTACTTAAAATATGGGCATAAAAAAGCCCCAACTTGTGGGGCTTACATCAAATTAAGTCAAAAACTTGGTTATGTGTTTTTCTCAATCATTGATAATGCTAAAGCTTCGGCTGCTTTTATCCCATCAATACCTGCGGAAAGAATACCACCTGCGTAGCCCGCACCCTCACCGGCAGGATATAAGCCTAGGGTATTAATGCTTTGCATACTCTTATCGCGTTTGATGCAAATAGGTGATGAAGTGCGTGTTTCAACACCCGTCAATAATCCATCATTAGTTGAAAAACCACGAATTTGCTTGTTAAATGCAGGGATTGCTTCACGGATGGCGTCAATTGCAAAACGTGGTAGCACTTTTGCCAAATCAGTTAGCTTAATGCCTGGAGTATACGAAGGTTTAACATCACCTAATGTACTTGAGTCTTTCCCTTTTAAGAAGTCACCAATTAATTGTGCAGGTGCGTCATAATTACTGCCACCTAACTCGTATGCTTGTTCTTCGAGTTTGCGCTGCAAATCAATGCCAGCTAGTGGATGCCCTGGGAAATCTTCATCGGGGGAAATGCCCACAACGATAGCGCTGTTTGCATTGCGTTCACTACGTGAATATTGGCTCATGCCATTGGTAACAACGCGACCTTCCTCTGATGTTGCAGCAACCACAGTTCCACCCGGGCACATACAAAAGCTGTAAACAGTCCGGCCATTGTCGCAATGATGTACAAGTTTATAATCAGCTGAACCAAGAATTGGATTGCCCGCATTCGTACCAAAACGGCATTCATCAATCATTGATTGCTTATGCTCAATTCTAAAGCCAACAGAAAATGGTTTTGCTTCAACGTAAATACCTTTGTCATGCACCATTTGAAAAGTATCACGGGCACTGTGACCCACAGCAAGCACAACATGGCGAGTATTGAGTTGCTCGCCTGATGAAAGTTTAAGACCGGTAACTTGACCGTCTTCTAGTAAAATATCATCGACACGGGTGCTAAAACGAATTTCACCGCCAAGCGCTTCAATGCTTGCACGCATTTTTTCAATCATGGTAACGAGTTTAAAGGTACCGATATGAGGTTTGCTTACGTACAAAATTTCCTCTGGTGCACCTGCGGTTACAAATTCAGTAATTACTTTTCGACCATAATGCTTTGGATCTTTTACTTGGCTATATAGTTTGCCATCAGAGAATGTACCTGCGCCGCCTTCACCAAATTGTACATTTGACTCCGTATTTAAAGTACGTTTACGCCAAAAACCAAATGTATCTTTTGTGCGTTCGCGTACTTCTTTACCGCGTTCTAATATAATAGGTTTGAAGCCCATTTGTGCCAATATCAAGCCTGCAAATAAACCACAAGGCCCAAAACCAATAACAACAGGACGCTCTTGGATTGTGGAAGGTGCCTTACCTACAAACTTATAGCTGGTATCAGGTGCGACTTTAACGTGTTGATCTTTTGCAAACTTGTCGAGTAGCTGCTCTTCATTATCAACGACAATATCAAGGGTATAAATGAGTAAGATAGCGGTTTTTTTACGTGCGTCGTAACCACGTTTAAAGACGTTAAAACTGTGAAGTTGATCTGCATTAATGGCAAGCTTGGTAATAATGGCTTGTTCAATTGCGTCTTCGCTATGCTCAAGAGGCAGTTTTATTTCTGTTAAACGTATCATATTTAATCTCTATTAGGTGTCTTAGCAGTCACTTTGGCGAACCGCTCACAATGGCGCGTATTTTACGTTAATTTAAGCTGCGATGGCAGTGATTATTTATTGTATTTTTTCAAGCGTTGGGTATGATCCAGCGCTGTTGTTGAGTAAATATAGGCATAGTAAGAATATGGCATTTGTAGTCACTGAAAATTGCATTAAATGTAAATACACGGACTGTGTATCAGTATGCCCTGCAGATGCGTTTTATGAGGGGCCTAACTTTTTAGCAATTAGTCCAATTGATTGTATTGATTGTGGTTTATGTGTACCTGAGTGTCCTGCTGAAGCAATATATCAAGAAGATGAATTACCCGAATCGCAAAAAGATTTTACCGAACTTAATGCTGAACTTGCACTTGTGTGGCCGAGAATAACTGAAGTTAAACCCGCACCAGATGATGCAGACACCTGGAATGGCGTTGCAAACAAACTAAAATTAATCGAAAGTTAATTTAAATACCATTTCACCTCCAATTTATTAATTATTAATAACATTTATTTAATTAAACTATTAACAAATGACCCTGCTTGAATTAAACTTTACGAATTAATTTACTCCTGATGAGTAATCTGATTCTAAACGGATGTTTATGCAGCTTCTAAAATCGATAAATATAAAAGTATTCTTTGTCGTACTGACAGTATGTAGCTTCTTTAGCGTAGCTGAAAAGCAACAATTCAATCTGGCCCATATTGATAAAAGTATCGATATAGACGGCCAACTCAATGAACCCCATTGGCAACAAGCCACATTAGTTGCTCTGAAATATCAAAATGAACCTAATGAAAAAGGTACGCCACCGGTAAAAACTGATGCCTACCTGTATGAAGATGGCAGCTATCTATATGTTGGTTTTATTGCATACGATAATGATCCGAGTCAAATACGTGCAGCATTAAGAGACCGAGATACTTTATGGTCTGACGATAATGTCGCAATAATGATTGATACATTCAATGATGAACGTACAGGCTATGAGTTTTATGTAAATCCGCTGGGTGCTCAAGGGGATATGCGTATGACTGATACAGATGGCTGGAGTGAAGACCCATCTTGGAATGCAATTTGGGATAGCGCCGGTCAAATTACTGAGCAAGGCTATGTGGTGGAAATGCGAATTCCATTTACCGCATTGCGATTTCCTAAAAATAAAGCGGATATGACATGGAGTTTTGCTGCGTGGCGAAATTATCCTCGTGATGTGACATACCAAATGTCGAACGTCGGATTTGACCGTGACACAAAATGCAGCTTTTGCCAATTTGACAAAATTACTGGCTTTAATGCCATGGAGCCTAGTAAAAATATTCAAGTAACACCAACATTTACAGCACTACGTCATGATGTTAAAGACACAGTGCCGGGCGATTGGGAAAATGGTGATATTGATACTGAAGCTGGTTTAGATTTACGCTGGGGGATCACGCAAGATGCGGTGATCAATGCAACAATTAACCCTGATTTCTCACAAGTGGAAGCAGATGAGTTAGAGCTGGATGTAAACACCACCTATTCAATTTATGTTGCTGAAAAGCGCCCCTTCTTTTTAGATGGCGCATCGTATTTTAAGAGTAGTCTATTTGAATTACTTTATACCCGTACTATTGCAGAGCCTGAAATTGGCGCAAAAATAACAGGTAAAACCAATAACCATAGCTATGGTTTTATGTATGCTGATGATGAAAATACCAGTGTGTTATTACCTACAAATCAAGGTTCAGGTTTTGCTAACTTAGGGGGTAAATCAAAAGCCTCAGTAGGGCGTTATCAATATGATATAGGCGAACAAGGTACCATTGGCGTAATGACTACCCATCGTGAATCAGCTGATTATCATAATACGGTATTGTCTCTTGATGGTAGTTACTGGTTTAACCAAACAGATAGTTTAATGTACCAAGTTGCTACCGCAGACACGAAGAATTCGACTTACCTTGTTGATAAATATAATTTAAAGCAAGATCAATCAGATCAAGCCTATAAAATTGAATTTACACGAGAAAAGCGTGATTATGAGTTATATGCAAGTTACGAGCACGTGGGTGAAGATTACCGTACTGATTTAGGTTACCAAGCAAAAGTTGATTACAAAAAAGTAAATCTAGGGGGCGGTCAAACCTGGTATCTCGATGCTGATAACATCATAACAGAATATTCATATGAAGCTGATTGG
Organism: Pseudoalteromonas neustonica; assembly: GCF_001653135.1. Classification (GTDB taxonomy): domain Bacteria; phylum Pseudomonadota; class Gammaproteobacteria; order Enterobacterales; family Alteromonadaceae; genus Pseudoalteromonas; species Pseudoalteromonas neustonica. Next base: position 74,409 of record NZ_BDDS01000004.1, on the reverse strand, counting down.
GATAAATCATGGGCACTTGATGGCCGCTTACTTGAAGAAGAATATGAAGCAGTTGTTGAATTAAATGGACAGTTACAGTCATTTTTACAATTTGGTTTAACCCACCGAAATGAAAATTATTATGATGAGTTTTATAACCAAAACATTGGTTTTGTGTACGGTGGGTTTAATCCAACTAATGACATTCGTTTAACATTATACAGTGAATTTGGCAGTAAAATAGATTATAGCAATGAGCAGCTAGGTGAGTTACTGGCCATTGAACCTGAGTTTACTTGGGATATTAATGACCATTGGCAAGTGCAATTAGAGCATAGCTATAGTCGTTTGAATGCTCAAAATGGCGAGCGAATTTATACTGCTAATCAAACTGATTTACGTATTTACTATAAATTTAATATGCGCTCTATGCTTAAACTGGTTATGCAGTTTGAAGATATTGACCGTAATAAAGAGGCCTATTATTATGCTGTTAATCAGACGAATCGAGAGTTAGGTAATCAGCTAATTTATTCTTACAAGATCAATGCTCAAACACTGTTTTACTTAGGGTATTCTGATAAAGGTTACCAAAATGATTCGCTGAAAAGTTTAGAGCGAAATCAACGTACGTTTTTTACAAAGCTTAGCTATGCATGGCAGCTTTAAAGGAACAGTTACTTTAAGCGTTAACCGTACTTTATTAGAATTTGAAAGCCCTAATGTTAGGGCTTTTTACTTTTGAGCTAGAGATTACGTAAATAGGCTTCAACAAACTGAGCTTGATTTGGGGCTTTTGGCGCTGTTTTAAATTGAATTAACGTATCGGTGTGGCGTAGCTTTAGTTCATCAGCAAACTCACATGAAATTTTTCCAAACCGCTGTGCTTTCGTTTTAAATTCAGGTTGTTTTTTACATTGTTGTGCCAAGCTTGTTGCAATTTGAGCACAATAAGCACCGACAGCGTAGGTCTGCAGTATTTTATCATCAAGTTCTTGCCAATTAACTGTTGTTGTAATGTTTTTACCGCAAAACTTATTAAGTTCTTTGGTTGCAGCAGTTAATGCTATTTGCGATTGTTTAATGCTATTGTCACGATCAAACTTAGCCAATTTTAGTTGTATACCTTGTTCTTGTTGTGCCTGATATTGCGCATATACATCTTCAGAAATAGCGGTTGAGCGTTTATCTTTTAGTTCTGATAAGTAAATACCTTGTCGTGTATTCGGCAAATATAGCGTGTAGTTGCAACAGCTATAGCTTTTTCCTTTTGTGATTAAAGCGCGTTGTTCACCATCAAAAGTGTATTTATAAGCTTCAATACTGCCGTGAGGTTTTAAGTCTGTTAAAAAAACGACTTCATCAATTGGGCTATTAACACCGACCACTTTAATTAAAGCCTGAGATTTATCTCGGCTTTCAATGATCGTTACATGTTCGCCACTGGATGACTCTAAAAGAATAGGGTATTTTTGAAATTCAATTGCTTGAGCTGAGGAACAAAATAGAGCAAGTAAAAGTAGAATTTTTTTCATTTTTAAATCCATTTAAGTAAGTTGGGGTGAGTTTAACAATCGAGATTTATAATTAAAACAACTAATTATTACCCTGCGTTTATTATTTTTGTATTAGCGTGTTTTGATAGCGGGTAACTTCATCTGTGACAACTGATTCTAAACTTTTTAAACCCCATTGCTTACCGATTGCTATTGCTTGCTCAATGGGCAGTTTAAGCTCAGTTGCATGGTATACAGCAACAAGGGCACCGACACGATTGCTGCTGGCACAATGCAATAAAGTTGCCTCAGATGATGTTTCATTTAGCAATTTCTGTAATAAAATAGCGTTTGTAACATTTATATCAGCCTTTGAAGTTATTGGTAATGCCGCGTATTGCAAACCAAGTGTATTTACAACATCTTCTTCATCCCACTGAGTTTCATTTTTACCGCGTAGGTTTATAATATGCTTTACCCCTTTGTCAGCAAGTTGCGAAAGCTGTGCTTGTGTCGGCTGCCCTGAGGTATAAATATTTTCTTGAGGGTTAGCGAAATTGTTTAGCTTTATTAACTCAATTACTTGAGGATTTTTTTGTTCTGCTATGCAAGGTGTACTTAATAAACAGCAAGTAAATAAGGTTAGAAAAAGTGCTTTCATAGTTGAGGCCTCATTTGGTAGGTATAAATGTAATAATGCCAGCGGGTGCTGGCATTATTAAAATATTATTATTAAGGAGTATAATAAATGGGTGAGTCAGGCCCAACAGGCAAGCCTAGAACAAAGACCCACAGATAGAACAAGGCGACCCAACCAACAAAGAATATCATGCTATATGGCAGCATCGTAGCGACGAGTGTACCAATTCCCATGTCTTTTTTATACTTAGTGGCTACCGCGAGTATGAGCCCAAAGTAACTCATCATTGGTGTGATTAAATTAGTAACTGAGTCACCAATACGGTACGCGGCTTGAATTGTCTCTGGTGCATAACCAATTAACATAAGCATTGGTACAAAAATAGGGGCGGTAACGGCCCATTGCGCCGATGAAGAGCCTAAACTTAAATTAACTAAAGCACACATAAAAATAAAGAGTACGAATACCTCGGGGCCAGTCAGATTAAGCGCTTGTAACATAGCAGCGCCATTGATTGCTAAAATAGTGCCTAAATTTGTCCATTTAAAAAATGCGACGAATTGTGCTGCAAAGAATACCAATACAATGTACATGCCCATTGAACTCATGCTTTTGCTCATAGCATCAATGACATCTTTATCATTTTTCATGGTGCCGACAACACGACCATACACAAACCCAGGAATACCAAAAGTAACAAATATAAATACGACAATCCCTTTTAAAAATGGTGATTGTGTAACTAGACCCGTTTCTGGATTACGCAAAATGCCATCAGCAGGCACAATAGTCCACGCTAATAATAGTGATACAACTAATAAAGAAAACCCTGCCCATTTTAAGCCTGACTTTTCAACAGCTGTTAAACCTTGAATATTATTTTGCTCTAAATCTGCACTTGCATCGTCAGGGTTGTATTTACCAAGGCGTGGTTCAACAATTTTTTCGGTGACTAAGGTACCTAGAACTGCGATAAGTAAAACCGAAATCATCATGAAATACCAGTTAGCTTCTGCGCCAACTTGATAAGTAGGATCGATCATTTGTGCAGCAGGAGTAGTGATACCCGCAAGTAATGGATCAATAGTTCCTAATAATAAGTTGGCACTGTAACCACCGGAAACACCGGCAAAAGCGGCAGCAAGGCCCGCTAATGGGTGACGGCCTAAGCTGTGAAATATCATTGCAGCGAGCGGAATTAAAACAACGTAACCAAGCTCTGATGCGGTGTTGGATAAAATAGCCGCAAAAACAACCATAAAAGTAACTAAACGTTTTGAAGCACCCATAACCATGCCGCGCATTGCAGCAGATAAAAGCCCTGAATGCTCAGCAACACTTACACCAAGTAAGGCCACAAGCACAGTCCCTAAAGGGGCAAAGCTTGTAAAATTAGTTACTAACCCGGTCACTATGCGTTGTAAACCTTCAGCACTTAGTAAACTGACCACTTCAATAACACCATCAGGATCACGCCCTGCAGATCCAATTGGACGCGGATCAATCGCACTTAAGCCAAACCAGTCGGCGATGCCACTAAAAACAACGATGGCTACACAAAACATCGCAAATAAGGTGATAGGGTGGGGTAACATATTCCCCATAAACTCAACGGTTGCTAAAAATCGGTTAAATAACCCCGATTGTTTTTCAGGCGGTGTTGAATTTGCAGTGTCGACAACTTTTGACATAGCTGGTTCTCAAAATTTTAAAATTGCCGCAATCTATCATTTTTTACGTTTAGTATCACCTATAAACGGTGACTTAATTACTTAGTACGTTAAATTACCCCTAATGTTAGCGAACACCTTTAAATAACAAAGGGTAACGACGTAATCTGTTGCCTATATAGTCATCAGCTAATATTTGCTCACATATATCATCAATATTATTTGAGGCCTCAAATACCCAATCAAATCTTTCGATAGCTAATAAAAAACCACGTTTGAGAAAACGTTGCTGGCGATATTCATCCAAGTTTTTTCGGATAATATCTAACTTGCTCGGATCTTCACGCAAACGTTCAATTACATGGTTTATGAATACAGTGCCTTTGCTATTATTCTTAGGTCGCGCGCGACGAGGACGATGTAGTGACACAATTATTCCTCATTAAAGATGTTAATGATTTTTTTAAGAAAGTCATCTTTATGCTTGTCGTGCTCATAATCAAGATGGTAAGTATTGTGAAACCCAAATCTCAGCGTTACACCACTGCCTTTTAAATAAACCGTGTACCCATCAATATCAGAAAACGCTGTTAACCCCATATAGTATTTGCCTTCTTCAGTAATCTCACCACGTTGGATAATTCGCTCATATACCGCAAGTACTTGTTTGCCATCAATGTCATTTTTCATTGCTACTCCAAATTATTTGTTGATCTATTAATCATTACGTATGGGCATAACATTTAGTTTAAACCATCGAATTAAAGTCACTGAAAATGTCGCAAAATTACAAGTTAGCTCTTAAGTTGCTATGCTAAAGTGTTTTTATTTTAGGGATGACAAAGATGAAATGTATATACGTTACAGCGTTATGGTTATTTTTATGTTTAGGCAGTGCAACTACACAGGCAAATGAATCAAGCCTGACTTTAAAAAACCAACAGGGCGAACTCTTTGAACTAAACCAAATTATAGGTAAAAAACCTGTGTATCTAAAATTCTGGGCTACGTGGTGTAAACCGTGTATGGAACAAATGCCGCATTTTCAGCATGCATATGAACAATATGGGGAGTCAGTTGATACGATAGCAATTAATATCGACCTCAATGATGATCCGAGTGCTGTAGAGGCTGTTAAAAAACGCTTTAATTTAACAATGCCGATTATGACTGATGATACCGCTAAAGTCGCGAAAAACTATGAGTTTAGAGGTACGCCTTTTCATGTATTACTGGATAAAACGGGGAGAGTGATTTTTCAAGGGCATGATGCTGACAAAGCACTTGATAACACACTACGATTACTATCTCATGATGGTGTTGTTGAAAAGCCACGCTTATTGGATAAAGAGACTCAAAAAGTAGCGCTTACTCTCACCATTCCAGACAAAGGCTTAAAAGCCGTTTTATATACAGCGACTTGGTGCGACTGGTATTTAGCGGATACTCGCCCAAAGATGGCAAAAAACTGTATTGCAGCACAAGAGCAAATAAATGCCTTAACGGCGCAGGGAATAGATACAGAGGCGAGAGTGAGTCAACTATGGACGGATGAAGCCGCTGTGGCTGAGTACGTAGAAAAATTTAAAGTGCTTCATCCACTTTATATAGATCATGGGAATGACTTATTTATTTCCAATGAAGTGAGTCAAGTTCCTACTTTATTACTCTATAAAGACGCTAAAGTAATACAGCGAGTTACTGACTTTTCAAGCCCAATTAATATGCTAAAGCAGTAATAATTTGCTTTGAATATACGAAAAACTATCCTATGCTCAAGGCTCATCCCCCACTGAGCTTAGAGCATGATAGATAAGGCGTTATTACTTAAAACTCGGGAGTTATCAGATCGATTAATCGCGCTGCAAACACCGATACGTATTTTAGATGCCATTAATTGGGATAAAAGCGTAAAAGAAGAGTTTTTCAGACAAAAGTGTCAAAAGAACCCGCTCGTAGATAGAGCCTATTACCAACAACGTGATTTAGGCTTTGTTCCGAGTGATTTACGTCAAGCATTTTCTGATTTAAATCGTAATATTATCAGCCAGCTCGGGCAATTAAACCCGATAGCGCAATACATGAGCAAAATGTGTACTGAATATAAAACAGTACTGAGTATGCTTGAATACAGAGGCACACCTGAGTTCCATGACTTATCTGTCGAGTTGTTTGGGCATCCAAAAGATTTATTTCATGCGGGGGAGCCATCATTATCAGAGCTTGCAAATATGCTCGAGTTGCCTCTTAAAAACTTACTTTCTGCGGACATTTTACCTGATGACCCTAAGAATATTGATGCCGATGAAGCGGTTAAAATTCTTGCTGAACAAGTGAAATTAAGCATGCCAGGTATCGATGTTGAGGTGATGATTAGCGATGGGATCGTCAGTGACGCCGCTGCGGGCGCTAACAATATTAAGCTGAATCAAGACGTGAAGTTTTCACAACGTGAGCTAGATATTTTAGAAGTTCATGAAGGGTGGATCCATGTTGGCACCACACAAAATGGCTTAGCTCAGCCTTATTTAACATGCTTAAGCAAAGGGACACCCAGCTCTACCGTGACCCAAGAAGGGCTTGCTGTTTTAACTGAGATCATCACGCTTAAATCAACACCGCGTCGTTTAGCGAAGCTAGTAAACCGCATTCAAGCGGTGACTAAGGTGATTGATGGCGCTGAGTTTGTTGATATTTATCGAGATTACGTTGCGCAAGGTTTAAGCAAAGATGAAAGCTATACCCTGGCACAACGCGTATTTAGAGGCAGTACAGCGACAGGATTACCCTTTACAAAAGACATCGCATATATAAAAGGGTTTGTACTGGTTTATAATTTAATACGTGTAGCAATACAGCTTGGTCGTATTGATCAATTACCATTATTGTTAGTCGGTAAAATTTCGATAGATGACTTTAGACTGATTTCCCAGTTGCATGATTTAGGCGTAATAGAATCACCTAAGTTTGTGCCACCGCACTTTAAAGATTTAAGAGGTTTGGCAACGTGGCTTAGTTTTGGCCGTTTTATAGGTAACCTGTCATTTGAACAATTAGAGAATGATTATAAACCGCTATTTTTGTGATGAATTTATTACATCAATCGGTTAAATAATTGAACAACTTAACTAATTAGTATGTATTACAAAAAGGCCTTACAAAAATTGTAGGGCCTTAGTTCAGCTTTTATGTAAATAATTTAGCAAGCCGTATTATTTTATTAACGCGCGTTAGTACTTTCAAATATTTTATCTGCTGAGGCGGCAACAAAGCCGGTATAAAGCTCACCATCAGGCTTAGCATAACGAATAGCAAACTCATAAAAACAACTCGGAACGCTCATTTTTGTGTCACTAAATTCAACCTCAAAGTCATCAGCAAGCGTTGATGATTGCTCTAATAGTACAGCAGGTGAACCTTTTATTTCCCCGCCTGAAGTATTAAGTGCAAAACCTGCGTCTTTAAGTGCTTGGTTTACATCTTCAATGTTATCAAACTTGGCAAGCTCATTGATGTTTACGGTAAAGTGGTTTGCACGGTAACCCCATGCTGACATCCATGCTGCGTATTCACTCTCAGCTAATAATGCCTTGTAGGTATCAGCGTCAACTTGCCAATGAGTACCCGAATATAAAAAATTATCGCCGGTAACTGCGCTTTCGTCGATGTTTGCAACCATCTCGTTGACGATATTTTGCAATTCAGTGGAGCACTTTTCTACTAGCAGCTCAGAGATAAATACTTTTGGCTGCTTTGGATCAGTGTGTTCATAATGTTTGGCGTATAGTTTTTTAGCTTCGAAGTGGTATTCACCGCATTCTTTGTAACCTACCGCTAGAAAATGAGCTGCTAGTTTTTCAAGCCCAATTTTTTCATGATTAAAGGTACGAAGCGCAATATGATCATTGATCACATCATCTTTTTGCGTTGATCCAAGTAATTCATGTACTTTTACAGCTGAAGGAGTGACTGCAAGGTAGTTTTGCCATAAGTTGTCAAAAAGAGTATTTACATTTGTGTGCATTTTTAATTCCTTAATTTGGTTACTGTGGCCGTTACGCCACAGGCTGATTATTCGATGATTAAGCCCGGCGCAAGGGTTGTAGGTAGATTAACCTGTGATGCTTCAACTGATGCAACAGGATATGAGCAGTAATCTGCTGCATAATAGGCGCTTGCTCTGTGGTTACCGCTGGCACCAATACCACCAAAAGGTGCCGCACTGGATGCACCTGTAATTGGGCGGTTCCAGTTAACAATTCCAGCGCGAATACGCTTTAAAAAATGATCATAGTCATCACGTGAATCACTTAATAGACCAGCAGATAAACCAAATGACGTATTGTTCGCTTCACTAATAGCACTGTCAAAATCGTTATAACGGTAAACTTTAATTAACGGTCCAAAGTGTTCTTCATCAGGAATATCAGCCACGTTGGTTACATCAATAATACCTGGGCTTACAAATCCTGTTCCTGACTTTAAATGAGCAAGCGTAACGAGTGACTTGGCACCCATCGATAATAGCTGCTGCTGAGCGGCCACCATACCTAACGCTGCTTTTTCGCTGATCATAGCGCCCATAAAGGGTTGATCTTCACTAAAACTATCCGCTACATTAATTTGTTTAGTGGCGGTGATCAGTTTTTCTAAAATGGCATCGCCATTTGGTGTGTTTTCAATAAACACACGACGCGCGCAGGTACAGCGCTGGCCAGAAGTAATAAACCCTGATTGAATGATGTCATGGACTGCGGCACTTACATCAGCTACACCTTTAATAATAAGGGGGTTATTGCCACCCATTTCTAATGCTAAAATCTTGCCAGGGTGACCTGCAAATTGTTTATGCAATAAATGGCCTGTGTTTGAACTACCAGTAAAAAATAAACCGTCAGTATCTTGATGGCTCGCAAGTGCTATACCTGTTTGCACTTCACCTTGGACAAGGTTAATGACACCTGCTGGCAAACCTGCTTTTAACCATAAACTGAGCGTGTATTGCGCGACTAAAGGCGTCAGCTCTGAGGGTTTAAATACCACCGTATTGCCAGCTAAAATGGCTGGAACAATATGGCCGTTTGGTAAATGGCCAGGAAAATTATATGGGCCAAAAATAGCGACTACGCCATGTGGTTTATGACGAATAAATGCTTTAGCACCTGGCATTGAGTTTTCTGTGGTACCCGTACGTTCGTTATGTGCATTGATAGAAATAGCAACTTTACCTGCCATTGCGCCAACTTCAGTGCGCGATTCCCAAAGTGGTTTCCCTGTCTCGCTTGCAATTATGGTAGCAAACTCTTCGCTGTGTTTTTTTAGTTGAGCAACGAAGTTTTCAAGAATTGTAATTCTATTTTCAATTGATGATTCAGCCCATGCTAATTGTGCCAGACGCGCTGACTTTACTGCAGCATCAACTTGCTCTTTACTTGCCGTTTTGCCTTGCCAGATTATCTGACCATTACTAGGGTTAATTGAATTAAAGTCATGACCTAGGCCAGCATGCCATTGGTTATTGATTAACTGTGTACTTTGAGTCTCAATGCTCATTATAAACTCCTACGAGGTTACAGGCGGAAGAAACGCGCTGCATCCCCTTGTTTTAATTTAAGTGCGGTTGCAACTTCACGGCTAATAATTAAAGTGTGCTTGGCATGGTTATAGTGAGCGTGTTTGGTAAACGTTGCTCTGAAGTCATTCACGCCTTGGTTGCAAATAGCGAGTGTGTCGGAGCTTTGTTCATTAATATGATCCAGCTCACCAATTGATATCGGGCACACTAAGGATTCACGCACACTGCGTATATTTCCTAACTTTGCTTCAACGGTTGGCCCAGCATCAAATAAATCAACGTAGCCACGATGTTCAAAGCCTTCTTTTTCAAGGAGTTTCAGTGCAGGTTTTGTATGCTCATGAACTTTTCCTATCACTGCCTGCGCTTTCTTACTGAGTAAATTGGCATAAATAGGGTATTTAGGCATGAGTTCACTTATAAACGATTTATCGCCTAAACCAACAAGGTGATCAGCTTGAGGAAATTCAATACTAAAAAAGTGTTCTTCAAGCCATTGCCAAAAAGGTGAGTGGCCGTCTTCGTCGCTTACACCGCGCATTTCGGCAATGATCGTGTCAGCAAATCGTTCACTGTGCTGTGCCATAAACAAAAATCGTGAACGTGATAAAAAACGTCCAGCCAAGCCTTTACGGCTGTCTTCGCGTAAAAATAATGTACAAATCTCAGAGCAGCCTGTGTAATCATTACACATGCTTAAAATATCAACTGTGTTATATACTTTTAGGGTTGCAGAGTGGTGAACTGTTTTACCTAGATGGTAATGGTATAATGGCACGTTCAAACCCACCGCAGCCTCAATCGCTGTGGTGCCAACGACTTGCCCTGTTTCACTGTCCTCTAATACGAATAAGTAAGTTTCGTCGTGGGGCTGAGTAATGTTTTTCGCGAAACTTCTTTCTGCGCGTTCAATTTTTTCTAGCAATAAAGCATCATCAACGGGCAATGATGTAAAACCATGGCCAGATTCGATTGCAATTTGCTTTAACGCATCAAAATCGTTGGCGGTGATAGGACGTAATACTTGCATTCAAAGTGCTCCATTAGCACCCATGTAGGGTGCTAAATTAGGTTAAGCGTTTACAACATCTGCCACTGCTTTTTCAAAGCGTGCTAAACCTTCTTTTATATCCTCTAGTGGGATCACGAGCGAAGGTGTAAACCGAATAACGTTTGTACCAGCGACCAAACTCATAAGTCCGTGTTCAGTACTTGCGACGAGAAAGTCCCGTGCACGTCCTTCAAACTTACTGTTAAGTACAGCACCTAATAATAGACCTTTACCACGGACTTCACTAAATACGTCGTATTTTTCGTTGATTTGAGCAAAGCCGGCTCGAAAAAGTTGTTCACGTTCTTTAACGCCAGCAAGTACAGCAGGGGTATTAACGGTATCAAATGCAGCTTCTGCAACGGCGCAAGCTAATGGGTTGCCACCATATGTTGAGCCATGTGTACCAATTTTTAGATGTGCTGCAATGTCGGTTGTTGTGATCATTGCGCCAATTGGAAATCCCCCACCAAGGGCTTTTGCTGTTGTTAAAATATCAGGGGTTACACCTAATTCTTCGTATGCATAAAGAGACCCTGTACGGCCAACACCCGTTTGCACTTCATCAAAGATAAGTAATGCATTGTGTTTGTCGCACAAAGTGCGCACACCTTTAATAAAATCGCTTGTAGGCGAAATAATACCACCTTCACCTTGCAAGGGCTCCATCATAACCGCACATGTCTTGTCGCTAATAAGTGCTTCAAATGCGTTCAAATCATTGTAGTCACAATGATCGATTGCAGCAGGTTTAGGGCCAAATCCATCAGAATAGGCGGCTTGCCCACCTACAGTTACAGTGAAAAATGTACGACCGTGAAAGCCTTTGTTAAATGCGATAATTTGCGTTTTGTCAGCACCATGTATATCCAACGCAAAACGACGAGCAAGTTTGAGTGCCGCTTCGTTTGCTTCTGCTCCTGAGTTCGCAAAATAAACTTTGTCTGCGAATGTTGCATCGGTAATTTTCTTTGCTAAACGCAATGCAGGCTCATTAGTCATAACATTTGATAAATGCCAAATTTTCTCGCCTTGCTCTTTTAAAGCATTTACAAGTGCAGGGTGACAATGCCCTAAACAATTAACCGCTATGCCACCGGCGAAATCAATAAACTCTTTATCGTTTTGATCCCACACTCGTGATCCTTGTCCGCGAACAGGAATAACATCCGACGGGTTGTAGTTTGGAACCATAACATGATTGAATAAGTCTCTATTTACTTGCATTTGACGCACCTAAAATAACGAATATGAGAGGGTAAATTATAAAAAAGTTATAAAAACGAATATTTATAAAATATATAGCTGCTTAAAAACAGCTCTTTAGTTGTTGTTTTACTATTATCATGGTTCAGAGATTCAATTTGCAGTGCTATTTTGTTAAAATTGACGATAATAAAAAGCAAAATAACGAAGAGTGTTGCCAAAATGATTAGTCAACAAGATGAAAGATTACTATCTATACTACGTACAAACGCACGTGCGAGTATTTCAGATTTAGCAAGAGCGTTAAATTTGTCACGCTCTACAGTACAAAGTAGGATGCTAAAACTCGAAGAAAGCGGCATTATTAAAGGGTACAGTGTTGATTATGGAGAGGCGTATTTAAATGCCATGGTATCGGCACACGTTTCGATTAAAGTGAAGCAAAAGCTAACAACAAAAACCAATCTTGAACTAAAGCAAATTGACGCTATTTCACAACTTTATGCAATTAGCGGTGAATTTGATTTAATTGCAGTTGTTCAAGCGCAAAATTTAGAAAAGCTAAGTCATTTACTCGATGATATTGGTAATTTAGATGGCGTTGAGCGTACAACCTCATCGGTTATCTTAGAGACCAAATTTAAGCGGTAATATGTAGGGTTACCTCCGTTGAGAAAATAGGATGGGATTAAACTTAAAATAACTTTACTAATATTTTAAGCTTAAATTGTATTAACACACTATACTATACCCAAGCCACCTCAATATGCAGAGTTCAGCGTTTCACAGGGGCCTAATATCAAGGCGTTACTTTGCAAGAATGGCAGTCCCTTTTAAGAAGCAACAACGATGAGAGTAAGTGCCGGTGAAACGCCCAATGGGTTGGTTTTAAAACGATTTATACTGCGTTACTTTTATAAGGGATTGATTTTAACAATAGAACCACTATTACTTGCAATCAATGCCTTGCCTAAATCGTTTTAAATTCCAACGACGCTCACATATTGAGGTGGTTTGGGTATATTAATTCAGTACTTATTTTATTCTGTAAATTATTATCAATTTGCTAGTTACTCGAATACAGAGGTCATATGCAGGAAAGTTTATTAAATTCTGTTATTAAAATAACTAAAAATAGAGACATTGATTCACTAGAATATAGCCTTATTTCAACAATTAATGAGTTTGTTGATTGCTCAGAAATTGCTGTTTATAAAGATTTGGATGTCCAAGAAGAATTGACAATTGAACGTAGTTTGTCTTTGCAGACTCTTAACGATAAAGAATTTATCTGGGGGCCAAGACAGATAATAGATGATCCCGAACCTGAACTTGTATCGTGCTTACGCTCTGCATGTATTATCACAGTGAAGTCGAATGATGGAGTTGAAAAGCGCTGGTTGCCAATTTCATTTCAAGACAAACCCATAGGCGCAATCTCAATAGTATGTAACGAATTGAAAAGTGCGGATCAAGTATTACTGAACGCTTTTTGCCGAATCTTTGAAAACTACTTATTTATTTTACATGAAAATGAGCGAGATAAGCTAACGGGGTTGCTAAACCGTCAAACTTTTGATAAAAAAATTAAGCAGCTCATTGAAAAACAGGTACTAAAGCAACACAAGTTAACGAAGGTTGATTGCCATAGGAAGTTAAAGCAAAGCTCAACATCTTGGCTTGCAATGATTGATATTGATCACTTTAAAAGTATTAATGACAAGTTCGGACACGTCTGTGGAGACGAGGTGTTACTGGTACTTGCTCAGAGAATGCGTCATTTTTTTCGTTCGACCGATTTGATATTTCGTTTTGGTGGCGAGGAATTTGTTATTGTATTTGAACCAACTAATTTTGAATCAATTAATGAAAAGATGAGTCAATTTCTTGAAATGATAAGAGCAACTCATTTCCCATTTGTAGCAAAGATGACCCTGAGTATCGGTATGTCGCGTATCAGCCCTTATGACTTTCCGATAACGGTATTAGAAAATGCAGATAAGGCACTGTATTACGCAAAAGAAAATGGACGCGATAAACTTTGTTTTTATGAGGAGCTAATTGCTGATAACTTGATTGATTCACCTGATAAGAGTTCAGACATCGATTTATTCTGATCTATTACTTGAGGCAGACCTAATTATTTTATTCTTTTTTACTTCATCAAGCTTGATGATATAAGCATTCCCGCCGATCCCTTTAAATTCCTCGTCTGTGAAGACTATGGTATTTTCATCGTAGAACGTAATAGCTTCTTTTTGAGTAACAATACCTAAATCAATACGCGATACGTCACCGGAAAAAAACTTATCTTCGGAGAAGTTTTCGAATAACCAAATACTGGTTGAATCAAGTAATACAAGTTTTTTTCGATCAGGGCTTAGTGCTGCGGAAGTTATCCAACATAGCTTTTCCATTGTTGTGCAGGTTTTAAAAGATCCGACAAGTTTTGCGTCAAAATTAGCTGCATGATCACCTACTCTGTATACATTAGTTATGCCATCAAAGGGAACAGTGCGATTTTTAGTAAATAGATATAAATGACGACCAAAAGCAACAAATGCTTCTAAATCAAAATTGCGTTTACTTGCAGCAATAGGGCTCCCATCAAGTTCAGGATACGTAAACTTTATGATTTCAGCCTCTGTGGTGTTTGTTTTTATATCAATCGGGTTTTCAATTTTATAAATTGTTAGCCATTTTCGCTCTTGTTTATTATTGCCAAAATCACCTAAAAAGAAGTGCCCGAAGTCATTTTGAGTCATATCCTCCCAATCAATATTTTTTGCGTTTGTGACAAGTACTTCCTTGGCGATAGACCCATCTTCTCTTAGGCGATAAAGTTTAGCTTCGTCACCACCATCGTTTATAGCCCACAGGTGATTACCTTTATCAAACTCAATACCGGAAATTTCTTTTAGTTTAGGATCGACACTCACTGCCTTTTTACTATATAGGGTATAAATTGAAATGCTTATTGAAATAGTTGTAACTAAAAATACGATAGAGATAAGTGAATATAGGCTTTTTTTAAGCATGTATGAGGATGTCTAAGTACTAAATTGCTAACTATTATTATCTATTTTAGCGTAAATTTCTACGTCTAATAAATTTAGAGTCAATATTTAACTTTCCAGATTCCACACGCCGGTCCCCGTCGCTGCGATATGATTAACATTACCTTGTAAAACTTTATTACCAACATTTAGCGATGACTGTGGACGACTTACAAGGTAACCCTGTACGCTGCTAATTCCCATACGTTTTACTAGTTCAAATTGTTCTATTTCTTCAACACCTTCTGCAACAATTTTAAGCCCTAATTTTGTGCCTAGTTCACTAATTGAGTTTAGAATTTCATTATATTTAGGGTTTTCGTTAGCTTGTGCGATGAATAATCGATCTATTTTTATTACATCAATTGGCAAATCAGCTAGAGTACTTAAAGAGCTAAAACCAGTACCAAAATCATCAATGGCGATGGTTACACCTTCTTTTCGCAATTTTTCAAGTTCATTAATTATAGTCTCACTGGCTGTTATCAACGTTGATTCCGTTATTTCTAGCATCAAGGAGCTTGGTGGAAGTCCTGTTTTAGCTAGTTTTTTCATTACCCATTCGTGAATTGGACGATGTTTAAGTTGGATACCTGACACATTGACAGATATTTTTACTTTACGCATACCAGCATTATGCCATGCTGACATTTGTCTACACGACTCGAGCATTATCCAATCACCAAGCTCTAAAATAAGATTTGATTCTTCTGCTATCGGAATAAACTCAACAGGGGATATTGCACCTTCTACAGGGTGATCCCAACGGACTAGAGCTTCAAAGTAATCTATTGCACAGTCTTCTACGTGAACAATGGGCTGAAAAGATAAGTGAAAATTCTGACACGCTATTGCTAAACGTAACTCTTCTAATAAATAATGGTAACGACGCATCTTGTTGCCCATTTCAGGCGAATAGACCTTAAAAATACCACGACCATCTGTTTTTGCCCGATACATAGCCACATCGGCCATTTGTAATAACGCATGGGGTGTTGATGCGCTTTCTGGGTAAACGGCAATACCGACACTGGCACTAATTTTTATAATTTTATTACCGAGTACAAAGTCACGTTCTATTTCATTTAAAACGTGTTGAGCAACATCTAAGGTTTTAGTGTCAGAATCGATTTCATTAATAAAAATTGAGAACTCATCACCACCTAAGCGAGCTAAATTTTGTTCTAATAAACTGGTCGGATTTAAATCATTCAGTTTATGGTGGCGAAGAACATTAGCAAGTCGCTCGGCGACTTGAATGAGTACTTCATCACCAAAGCTATGTCCAAATGAATCATTAACTTGTTTAAAGCCATCCAAATCAATGAACAATAATGCACAGTTAATGTTTTTTATTTCAGCGCCATTTAGCTGACGATCTAAGTGCTCGATGTAAGCATGGCGATCAATCAGTAGCGTGAGCTTATCTTGGCAAATACTTGTTTGAGTTTCTCGTGCGTATGTAGTGACATGGTTATTGAGGGCATTAATTGCTTGGCTCAATTTTGCTACTGATGTGGGATTATCAAGTGGAGGAAGCTGAATATTAAAAGCACTTACCAATTTATGTGTTTGCAGGTGTAATTGGTTAATAACATTATGTTCGCGCTTTATTTGGCGAGCCTTCCCTAAATACCAAGTTAACCATAAGCCCAGCAATATTAATAATATTAAATTGGCAGGGGATAGTAGTGTTGCGTTTAAAACAGATGACGCTTTGGCAGTAATAAACTCGGTCTCTGTAATTTTTATTAATAAATAGTCGTTGTTATTACTGTGTATTAGATGGTGTCCGCTCAATATCGGATTGTACCAAGGCGGCATTTCAAGCTGTGTATTGGCGATTTTAAACGTACGTAGAGCTATGTTTGATTGCTGAGGGTTGATGTTGTTGATTTGTTTTGTAAGCAATACATTTAGGCAATAGCCAAAAACAATAATGGCTATTAAAGCAATACCGAAAGAACGAAAAAAGTTAGTCATTACATTAGCCATAAGGATCCCATTTCAGCTTTGAAGTTATTATTAGGGATTGAAGGTTTTTCTCAGTATATAGTTTGTGACAGCGGGTGACAAAACATTTCGAGTACAATTGTACAGGAGTGATCATTTTTATGATGAAATAGAGTAAATACATAAGGTGTATAGCTTTTTTACTCAAGGAGGACATTAATTTTTTTCACTTTACCTGAGAATAATTCTTAACTACTTTATAGGCTATATTTCGAACATTAACCACAAAGTGGTTTGTTTATTGCTATCTTCATTGCGATGTTTCTTTTTGATGGGTTTTTTATCATTTATTGCACTAAAATTGTGCAATTAAATTTTAATTGCACTGTCATAAAGCATAAACATAACTTTGATTTACTAACAAACAATGTTTTTACGTATAACACCCCTGCATATGTTGAGTAGTTGAACACAGCACGGTGGCAAGGATTAATTAACCAAAAGGTTTAGTTGGAGCCCGCTATGTTAAGCAAACGATTTTTTAAAACCAAAAATGAAGCTGAAGTGACATTTGAATTTCAGCACCCGGAAGCTGAAGAAGTTCAACTTGTTGCTGAGTTTACTGATTGGCAACCCGTTAATATGAAGTTCAACAAGAAAGGGCGCTGTTTTAAATTCAAACAACGATTACCAAGTGATCAACAGTTCCACTTTAGATATTTAGTAAATGGCTGCATTTGGGACAATGATCATCAAGCTGATGGTTACATTGCAAATAGCTTCGGAACAGAAAATAGTATAGTTAATACACAACGTATATAAGGCGCGATTATGGAGTCACTTTCGCAGCTTTTTTACCTGCATGGAATTGGGTATGAGTATACAAAGTACACTGGTGAACACGTTATTTTTAGTGACGAAACTCGCGGTGCGGCATTAAGTTGCTGTGGGATTGATATTACAAATAATGCTGAAGTTGAACATTTAAATGTCACCTTAGATGCAAATAAATGGCTGCAACTAGTGCCTAATTGCAGCATTGTCTGCGAAGAGAAACCAATATTCAAAATACGTATTGATCAACGTTTATTGGCGCAACATTGTGTTATTTCATTCATGGAACTTGAACTAGAAAATATTAATGTCTGTTTGGCTGATTTAATGTGTACTGGCGATTATATATTTAACGGTATTAAATATTTAGAACTTGCTTGTCCATTACCTAAACTACCAATCGGTTATCACCATGTTCGTGTTGACGTTGCTGAAATATCTGGAGTGACCCAATTGTGGGTAACACCAAAGCACAGTTACCAAGTAACAGAAAAAAAACAAAGCGGGCTTTCAATCCAACTTTACAGTTTAAAAAATAAAGCGGGATTAGGAATAGGCGATTTTACTGATTTGCTTGATTTAGTGAAGCAAGCTGCAACACACCAGCTCGATTACATCCTATTAAACCCATTGCACTTACTGTTTTGTGAACAGCCAGAACGAGCAAGCCCTTATAGTCCAAATAGCCGAGCATTATTAAACCCGCTTTATATTGCTGTTGAGTCATGTGAAGATTATCTTGATAATGAATCAGTCGCGATTTTTATGAAAAATGCAGATATTCTGGATTTTAAAGTTACTAATCAGCAGGCGCAATATATTGATTACACAGCTGTAAATTATTTTAAATATGCTGTTTTTAAGTTGCTGTATCAAGGTTTTTGTCAATCTGGAAGTCGTGTCCGTAAGCAGTTATTTGCAGATTTTTGTCTGCAACATAGCGAAACACTCGCGACTTTGAAAGTGGATGATCTTGAGTTTGCGAGCTATCTTCAGTGGCAGGCCCACCTACAATTAAAGCAGTGCCAAGTGGTTGCGCGTGAAAGTGGCATGAGTATAGGTTTAATTAATGATTTAGCTGTTGGCTGTGCTGGTGATGGTAGTGAGTATCTTAATCAGCAACACTTATTTACAGATTCTGCTTATGTTGGCGCGCCACCAGACCCTTGGGCTGAACAAGGTCAAAATTGGGGGCTACCAGCACTTAACCCGATTAAGCTTAGCGATAATAACTTTGCTTATTATCGAGCATTGATCCGCGCCAATATGGAAAACGTGGGAGGCTTACGGATTGACCATGTAATGGCTATTCGTCGTTTATGGTGGTGTTTTAACAACCAATATCAGCAAGATGGCTGTTATGTTTATTATCCATTTGAACATTTGCTGGCTGTTTTAACCATTGAATCTCATTTAAATCAATGTATTGTAATTGGTGAAGATTTGGGTGTCGTACCGCCTGAAGTCAAAGCTGCATTAGCTGACAAAGCAATCTTCTCAAATGGCTTATTTTACTTTGAAAAGGATTGTGACGGTGAATTTTTACCTGTTAGTTCTTTTTCAGCGCAATCATTATTGATGGTTGCAAATCATGATGTACCGCCTTTTTTTGGCTGGTGGCAAGGCTGTGATCTGAGTTTAAAATATGACTATGAATTAATTGATGAATCGCAATTAATTCAACAACAACAAGCAAGAGACTTAGAAAGGCAGCGATTATTACGTTTCTTGGCAAACTGTGGAAAATCACTGTGTTTACAAAGCCCAGTGATTGATGTTTATCAGGCGCTAACATTAAGTTTAGCTCATTCACCCGCACGTTTATTTACTATCCAACTAGACGATTTAGATGATCAAACCCTACCTGTAAATATCCCAGGGACAGATAAGGAATACCCTAATTGGCGTAGAGTGCTCACTTATTCAAGTGAAAGCATTTTCGATCGTCATCGTGAATTCCTGCGTGCTATTAATTCCATAAGGACTAATTAAATGAACAGTATTGTTCGTAAACAATCGACGTTGCAGCACTATGGCCCGCAAGTTGATGCATTACAGCGTGGTTGTTTTAAAGACCCATTTAGCTTTTTAGGAACGCATTCAATTTCTGAAACAAAAAGTGAAGTACGTTGTTACATGCCAGGCGCTTGTAAAGTAAGTTTAAAGCTTGGTGAGCAAAGATTAGAGTGCGCACGATACTCTGAGTCAGATTTATTCATAGCACATGTCAATAGTAAAGATATGGGCACTTATCAATTTGTGGTTGATTATGGTGAATACGAAATTATTTGCGATGACGTTTACAGCTTCGAAAGTAGCCTTGATGATAGCGCGATGTACTTATTTAATGAAGGGACATTAGAGCACGCATATCGACACCTTGGTGCTCATTTTATTGAATTATCAGGTAAACAAGGGGTGCGTTTTAGCGTGTGGGCACCAAATGCGAGTAGTGTTTCTGTTATTGGTGAATTTAACCACTGGCAAAAAAGCCAGCATTTTATGCGTTTTCATCCAGCATCGGGTGTGTGGGATCTATTTATTCCTGAATTAACACAAGGCCAGTGCTACAAATTTGCAATTACAACATTAAGTGGTGAGGTGCTTGAAAAAGCTGATCCATTTGCTTTTAAAATGCAACAAGCGCCAGGGACAGCATCAGTATTACAAATTCGTCCAACTGCTATAGCGTTGACTAAAGAAATGCAAGCGCAAAGGGTCAAGCGAAATGCAATAGATGCACCCATTAGTATTTATGAAGTCCACTTGGGCTCATGGCAGCGAGAGGCTGGGGATCGTTACTTAAATTATCGAGAATTAGCACAGCGCTTAATTGGATATGTAATTGAGCAAGGCTTCACGCATATTCAATTAATGCCAATTAGTGAATTCCCATTTGATGGTTCTTGGGGATACCAGCCGGTTGGTTTATTTGCACCGACGAGCCGATTTGGCGGTTTGGATGATTTTAGATATTTTGTAGAGCAATGCCACTTAAAAAATATTGGTTTGCTTATTGACTGGGTTCCCGGTCATTTCCCAAGTGATCCGCATGGCCTACATTGTTTTGATGGCACGCATTTATTTGAACATGCTGACGCGCGCCAGGGTTTTCACCCAGATTGGAATACATACATCTATAACTATGATCGCCCTGAAATTCGTAGTTTTTTAGTTGCTAATGCAATGTATTGGCTTGAAGAATTTGCGATTGATGGCTTACGTGTTGATGCGGTAGCGTCGATGCTCTACCTAGATTACAGCCGTAAAGAAGGTCAATGGATCCCAAATTGCTATGGTGGTCGTGAGAATTTAGGTGCGATTGAATGCCTAAAGCAAGTTAATCTACGTAGTTATGCCAATAACCCTGGCATCATGATGGTTGCTGAAGAGTCAACAGCGTGGCCAGGAGTTACACGTCAAGTAGATCAAGATGGCTTAGGTTTTGGTTATAAATGGAATATGGGTTGGATGAATGACAGTTTGCATTATATGCAACGTGATCCTTTGTATCGCCAGCATCATCATCATGAATTAACTTTTTCAATGGTGTATGCCTTTAGTGAAAATTATGTTTTACCTTTGAGCCACGATGAAGTGGTACATGGTAAAGGCTCATTACTCGAAAAGATGCCCGGAGATGATTGGCAAAAGTTTGCAAACTTACGTGCTTATTATGCATTTATGTGGGCGCATCCAGGTAAAAAGCTATTGTTTATGGGGGGGGAAATAGCTCAGCGCAGTGAATGGAACCACAATCAATCACTCGATTGGCATTTATTGGAACACATCTCGCATCAAGGTGTACAGCGTACGATTAGTCAACTTAACAAAGTATATACCTCTGAACCAGCGCTACATCAACTAGATAATGATCCAAGAGGTTTTAGTTGGATTGATAGCCAAAATGCACAGCAAAGTATTTTTAGTTTTATTCGATTCGCTAAAAAAGCCAGCGATTATGTTGTCGTGATCAGTAACTTAACACCCACGGTTTATCATGATTATTGTATTGGTGTGCCAAGTGCTGGTGAGTTTAAGGTCATTTTAAATACAGATGAGGAAGCGTTATTTGGTTCAGGAGTGCATGTTGTAGCATTAACGGAGCAAGTAATAAGTACTGTTGCGACTGCAAGTCATGGCCATCAACATAGTATTAAATTGTCTTTGCCTGCGCTTGCGACAATTTATTTAAAAAAGGTGTCTGATGAGCCTATCAATTGAGTTAAATCAAGGTCATATATCTCCGTTGGGGGCAAACGTCGTTGACTCGGGTGTTAATTTTGCTGTTTATGCACCTTTTGCTAAGCAATTATATGTATGTTTGTTTGATGCAAGTGGGCATACCGAAGTACTGAAATTGGCGATGAATAATAATGAAGGTGGAATTTGGAGCTTATATATCAGTCCACTCGCGCCAGGTACGTTATACGGCTATCGAGCTGAAGGCGATTATCAGCCTAAAAAAGGCTTATTCTTTAACAGCCAAAAATTATTGATAGACCCCTACGCAAAAGATTTATTTGGTGAGTTTACATGGAGTGAGCGTCATTATGGTCAAATGCCTATTGGAACATTCAGTGCAGTAAACAACGCAATTGACATGCCTAAATCTAAAGTCACTGAATTACAGCCTTATAAAGGTAAAAAGCCCGCGCATGACTGGAGTAAAACAGTTATTTATGAATGTCATGTAAAAGGCGCGACAGCTCGACATCCATCAATTCCAAGTCAGCTCCAAGGTACATATTTGGGCTTGAGTCATGCAAGTTTTATAGAACACTTACGAAAGCTAGGGGTAACAACATTAGAGCTTTTACCTGTTCATAGTTTTATCAGTGAACAATTTTTAACAGCGAAAGGTTTGCAAAACTATTGGGGTTATAACTCTTTAAATTTTTTTACCCCGCATAAAGATTACTTAGTAAATGGCGAAGTAGCAGAGTTTCAGC
The DNA here is from genome assembly GCF_001653135.1 of Pseudoalteromonas neustonica. Lineage (GTDB taxonomy): Bacteria > Pseudomonadota > Gammaproteobacteria > Enterobacterales > Alteromonadaceae > Pseudoalteromonas > Pseudoalteromonas neustonica. The sequence goes on along the minus strand of NZ_BDDS01000004.1, from coordinate 51,997 downwards.
AAATGGTAACTAAGCTACATAAAGCAGATATTGAAGTTATTTTAGATGTTGTATACAACCATACCGCAGAAGCAGGCAGTGATGGTCCAATTTTGTCTTGGCGTGGGTTAAATAACCTCGGTTATTATCGTTCAATTAATAACAACCCAGAAGTTTATATTAACGATACCGGTTGTGGTAATACGTTGAATATAGATGACCCCTATACTTTGAAAATGGTGCTAGACAGTCTGCGTTATTGGGTTGAAGTGATGGGGGTTGATGGTTTTAGATTTGATTTAGCCACTATTCTAGGGCGTACTCCTCATGGTTTTAGTCAAACACATAGCTTTTTACAAGCAATAAACCAAGATCCTGTTTTAAGCCAAGTAAAGCTTATCGCAGAGCCTTGGGACATAGGGCCCGGTGGTTATCAGCTTGGTGCATTTCCTGCTCCTTGGCGTGAATGGAACGATAAATATCGAGATGTTGTCAGACGATTTTGGCAAGGTGAAGGCAATATGTTACCTGAGCTTGCAAAGCGTTTGCATGGTTCATTTGACTTGTTTGAACATAATCTACGAGGCCCGTTAAATAGTATTAACTTTATAACTAGCCACGACGGCTTTACATTAACAGATCTCGTTAGCTATGAGCAAAAACATAACGAAGCTAATGGTGAACAAAACCGTGATGGTCATAGTGCAAATTATTCGTTTAATTGTGGTTTTGAAGGGTTCACTGATGATGTAGAAATTACCAAATTACGCTTACAGCAACAAAAGAACCTACTTCTTACATTATTACTTTCTAAAGGCGTTCCTATGCTGTCGGCCGGCAGCGAAATGGGTCACTCGCAGGGCGGTAATAACAATGCATACTGCCAGAACAATCGTACCAGCTGGTTAGCTTGGAAAGACTCTCAACGTCAACACAGTTTAACCCGTTTTATTGACGACGTGTTGAGTATACGTAAAGAGCATAATGTTTTTAAGCACAGTGTGTTTTTGCATGACAGCGATAATCGATTTTGCGTTGATTGGTATTCTGAAGAAAGTAAAGCGATGGAAGAAAGTGATTGGCATGATGGCTCTAAGCAATTTTTAATGTATAGCCTGCGGGATTTACAGGCCAAAACAGCACTACTCATTATATTGAATGCCAGTAAAGTGAAGGTCAAATGCCAATTACCCGTGAGTAATGGGTTATCTACATGGAGTTTAGCGATATCGAGTGTTGATCAAGCAATGATCAAAAGTACGGATGAATTTGAGGTTGCTGCACAAAGCAGCTGGGTTTTTACAGCCAATTTAGAGGACGAATGTCATGGCTAATAATGGTGAACAAATGTGTGTAGCTAAAGGATGGCAAGATGCTCCTTTAATTGATGAAAGTACGCTTGAAGATGATTTATCACGCCATTTTTACTATACCTTAGGGCGTGATCGAGTCGGTAAATCTCAACTATATTTATATAATGCGTTAGCATTGACAATTCGTGATCGTTTAGTAGCTCGTTGCAGAGCAACGAAGCAACAAATGAATAGCGAAAAACGTCGTAAAACAGCTTATATCTCATTAGAGTTTTTGATGGGCCGTGCACTTGGCAATGCAATTCTAAATTTAGATTTAGATGATCAGGTTAAAGATGCGCTCAATCAGTACTGTGCCAAAATAGAAGATGTGGCAGAAGCCGAGCATGACGCTGGCCTAGGAAATGGCGGCTTAGGGCGTTTAGCTGCATGTTTTTTAGATAGCTGTGCAAGCCTTGCTTTACCTGTAACGGGTTATGGTATTCGTTACGAATACGGCATGTTTAACCAATCAATTGAAAATGGTCATCAAATTGAACAACCAGATAATTGGTTACGTGAAGGGCATCCATGGGAACTCAGCGCGCCAGAACAAGCTAAACGAATTAAATTTTTTGGTCACGTAGAGAGCTATACTGATAAAAAAGGACGTGTTCATCGTCAATGGCTAGACACACATGATGTACTCGCTGTCCCTTATGATGTACCAATTCCTGGTTATAAAAATAACATAGTTAACACATTAAGATTATGGAAGTCTGAAGCCACGGATGAATTTGATTTAAGCGAATTTAATGCGGGTAGTTATTCGGAAGCGGTTGCTCACAAAAATCTTGCTGAACAAATTACGATGGTATTGTATCCCAATGATACCAGTGAAAATGGTAAAGAATTACGCTTAAGGCAACAGTACTTTTTATCGTCAGCCAGCTTGCAAGATATCATCGGTGTATGGGTTTCACAACACGGTGAAGATTTTAGTGACTTTGCAGACTTTCATGTTTTCCAACTCAACGACACTCACCCAAGTATAGCCGTAGCTGAATTAATGAGGCTGTTAATTGATGATTATGATCTAGATTGGGACGATGCTTGGGAAATAACAACCAAAACAATGGCATATACTAATCATACATTATTACCAGAAGCACTTGAAAAATGGTCGGTGTCACTATTTGCACGTTTATTACCACGCATTTTAGAAATTATTTATGAAATTAACGCACGCTTTCTTGCTCACGTTGCGCTTGCGTGGCCAGGGGATGTGGTAAAACAACAAGCACTTTCTTTAATTGAAGAAGGTCCTGAGCCACAGGTTCGTATGGCTTACTTAGCGATTGTTGGTAGCTTTTCTGTCAATGGTGTTGCAGCACTTCACACAGAACTATTAAAAGAAGGGCTGTTTAAAACATTTTATGAGTTATGGCCAGAAAAATTCAACAATAAAACAAACGGTGTCACACCTAGGCGCTGGCTTGCCCATTGTAACCCTAAATTAACCAAACTAATTGGCGAAAAAATAGGAGATAATTGGGTGGGTGATTTTTCACAAATCAGTCAGTTACGTCGTTATTTTGATGACGCTAAATTTCACCAACAATGGCAAGCAGTTAAGCTTGAAAATAAGCAGCGCTTAGTTGATTTAGTTAAAGAGCGATGCGGTGTTGAGTTCGATACGAGTATGATGTTTGATGTGCATGTAAAACGTATTCACGAATACAAACGCCAACTACTTAATGTCCTCCATGTAATTCACCTTTATGACCGCATTCGCCGTGGTGATACTGCTAATTTAGTGCCTCGCTGTGTACTACTTGGTGGTAAAGCAGCACCAGGGTATTACATGGCAAAGCGGATTATCAAACTTATCAATAATGTCGCTGATGTAATAAATAAAGACCCGCTTGCTAAGCCATTTTTAAGAGTTGCCTTTTTACCAAATTATAACGTCACAGCCATGGAAACTATTTGTCCTGCAACCGATCTTTCTGAACAGATATCAACTGCCGGAAAAGAAGCTTCGGGCACTGGTAACATGAAATTTATGATGAATGGTGCATTGACAATTGGTACGTTAGACGGTGCGAATATTGAAATTAGAGATGCTGTTGGTGCTGATAATTTCTTCTTGTTTGGCGCACAAACTGAACAAATTGACGGTATTAAGCAAAGTTATAATCCGTTACATTTAATTCATAATACCCCTGATTTACTTAATGTAATGCAGTTGCTAGAAAGTGGCCACTTCAATTTATTTGAGCCAGGATTATTTGACGACATTATAAATGCAATTAAAAGCCCTCATGATCCATGGCTTGTAGCGCATGATTTTGAGAGCTTTGTACACGCCCAACGTGCCGTTGAGCACGCCTACTTAGATCAACAGCATTGGACACAGATGAGTATTTTAAATACGGCAGCCAGTGGTGTTTTCTCAAGTGATAGAACGATAAGCCAATACAGTAATGATATTTGGCATCTAGAAGCATTAACAACAACTAGTTCGGCCAATCAAGCCGCTAGTAACAGCTTAGATTAATACGGAGATAAATTATGCCAAGTTATGCAAATCGCTATATTAGTAGTTTAACAAGGGAAACTTATGCACTAATTCTGGCGGGCGGCAGAGGTTCACGCCTGCATGAGTTAACAAACTGGCGGGCCAAGCCAGCCGTTTATTTTGGTGGCAAGCATCGAATCATCGATTTTCCACTGTCTAATTGTATTAACTCGGGTATACGACGTGTGGGCATTGCGACGCAATATAAGTCACACTCGTTGATCCGTCATGTTAATCGCGCGTGGGGACACTTCAAAAAAGAGCTTGGTGAGTCTGTTGAAATTTTACCAGCATCACAGCGTTATGGTGACGAATGGTATTGTGGTACTGCGGATGCCGTTTTTCAAAACATGGATATTATCCGCCATGAGTTACCAAAGTATGTCATGATTTTATCTGGGGATCATGTATACCGCATGGATTACGGTGGTTTATTAGCAAAGCATTTGGAAACTGGCGCGGATATGACGGTATGTTGTATTGAAGTTCCTTGTGAAGAAGCTGCAGACACATTCGGCGTTATGACGGTAGATGAAGAAAAGCGTGTTCGTCGCTTCGATGAAAAACCAGCGGCACCAAGTTCAATTCCAGGCAAACCGGGTACATGTTTAGCATCAATGGGGAATTATGTATTTAATACCGAGTTTTTATTTGAGCAATTGAAAAAAGATGCTGAAAATGAAGGGTCTGGACGTGATTTTGGCCACGATATTATCCCTGCTATTATTGAGGAGCATAATGTATTTGCCTTTCCATTTAGAGATCCAGGCCATGAAGGTCAACCTTACTGGCGTGATGTGGGCACCCTTGATTCATTTTGGGAAGCAAATATGGAGCTTGTAATGCCAGAGCCTCAGCTAGACTTATATGACCCTACATGGCCAATTTGGACATACCAAGAGCAACTACCTCCTGCAAAATTCATTTTTGATAATGATGAGCGTCGTGGTATGGCCGTTGATTCTACCGTTTCGGGCGGGTGCATCATCTCGGGCTCGGTTGTGCGAAAATCACTGCTGTTCTCAAATGTACATATACGTTCATATTGTGAAATTGAAGAGTCGGTTATATTACCAGGTGCCATCATACAGCGAAACTGTCGTATTCGCCGTGCCATAATAGATCGCGGGTGCGAGATCCCAGCAGGGGTTGAGATTGGTTTTGACCGTAAAGCAGATGAAGAAAATGGTTTTAGAGTATCTAAAAAGGGTATTGTACTAGTTACCCGTGATATGCTCACTGAACTTGCAAAAAAACTTGAGCGCCAAGAGCGTGATAAAAAGCAATTAGCCTAGGGCGTGTTGACCTTTCGTGATTGATTTTGCAGCAGTCTATTTGGTATTTAGGCAAGGCAGAGCCTATGTCGTGTGGTTGTTCCCCATAAATCGGCGATAACGCAGTATAAATGCCAAACATGCGCTGCCCAAAGGGTTCTTCCTAGGGGCGATTAACTCTTTGTTACCTACACAGATGTAGGTAAGGGGAGTGAGTAGGGCGCACAAGCTTTGCTCGGTTTTACTTAGCCCGCTCGATTAAATCGCCTCTAGGTTGAACGAGTTTTAATCCTGAAAGGTCAAAAGACCTTAATAAACCAGTTGTAGGAAATAAAGAAAATATGCATGTATTAATGGTTGCAGCCGAAAATGACACGTTACCAAATGCTAAAGTCGGCGGTGTTGCTGATGTGATTAGAGATAGTCCAAAAGCATTAGCACAAAGAGGGCTAACAGTTGATGTTGTTATACCTGATTATGGTTTTAGCGCATTGAGCAAAGAGCATCTTGGATTATTATATGTGCCATTTGCAGGCTACATTCATGAAATACATGCATGGGAAATTAACTCAGTTGATAATGGGGTAAGGCAATTAATTTTGTCTCACCCTTATTTTAGTCAGCATAATGGCGCGGTATATTGCAATGACGAACCTGGTAGGCCATTCGCTACAGATGCAACTAAGTTTGCACTGTTTAATGCTGGCGTTTGTGAAGCATTATTACAAGGTATATTTATACGCCCTGACGTGTTGCACCTACATGATTGGCATAGTGCCTGCGCGGCATTATTGCTAAAGTTTGATCATCGTTTTACTGCATTTTCACAATTAAAAACAGTGTTTACAGTACATAATATAGCTTTACAGGGGATCCGACCTTTTAAAGGCGATGATTCGAGCCTTGAAGCTTGGTTTCCATCATTAAGTTATGACGGCCATTTATTGTGTGATCCTAGGTACCCGCATTGTTTTAATCCAATGCGTACCGCGATTAATCTTGCAGATAAAGTACATTTAGTATCACCCACTTATGCGCTGGAAGTTTTAGCTGCAAGTTCACCTGAAAATGGTTTCTTCGGTGGTGAAGGCCTTGAGAAAGATTTACAAAAGGGAGCAGAAGAAAATAAAGTCGTTGGTATTTTAAATGGCTGTGAGTACCCAACTCATGAAGCAAATTCAACACTTCAATTAACTGACTTATATGAAGAAATAGAGTCAACTCTATTTGGTTGGATCGCTCAAAAAACTACATTAGTTAGTAGTTTTTATATTGCTCACCAACGATTAATAGGCTTTCAAAAACAAAAAAATAAAGGACCTTTGATCACCAGTGTAGGCCGATTGACTGATCAAAAGGTATTGTTATTACACCAAACCTATCAAAATAAATATGTAATTGATCATCTTTGTGAAAAATTAGCACAGCACCAAGGCAATATGATTATTTTAGGCTCTGGGGATGAAAAATTAGAGCAGATAATGACAGAAGCCATGGCTCGCAATTGTAATTTGCTGTTCCTTAAAGGGTATGGACATAAAGTGGGGGAGGACCTTTATGAGCTTGGCGATCTATTCTTAATGCCAAGTTCATTCGAGCCATGTGGAATTAGTCAAATGTTAGCTATGCGTGCTGGGCAACCCTGTTTAGTTCATGGCGTTGGCGGCCTTAAAGATACGATAAATCACTTAGAAACGGGTTTCAGTTTTACTGGTAACTCACTTGAAACTCAATGTGAAGGCTTGATTGATTGCTTTTCAGATACCCTTAATTTACGAGCCCACAAGCCAAAGCAATGGCAGAATATAGTGCAACAAGCGAGGGCGGCTCGCTTTACATGGTCGAAAGTCGCTCAGGAGTACATTAGTAAACTTTATTGTTAGTACTGCAATTTGCCACCTTTCTAGTTATAATGTGTTTATATTTCAAGGTGGCCTAGTCTTTTTTTATTGGTTTATAGGCTTGATTAATAAAAAATACTGTAAAAGGCTGACTAGTGGAAGTATTTGTAGCAAGGCAAGCAATTTTTAATCGTCGGCAGTCTGTGGTTGCCTACGAGTTATTATTTCGTAATAGCATTAATAATTGCTTTCCTAATATTGACGAAAGTGTAGCTACAGCCAAATTAATTGTAGAAAATCAACTAAACTTCGGCACTCGCCATATTACATGTGGTAAGAAAGCGCTTATTAATATAGGCCCAGATTCATTAAAAATGGATTTGTGCAGCTTTTTACCCCCCCAAGACGTTGTGCTTGAATTATTAGAAACTATAGAGCCGACAGAAGAAAACTATCAATTATGTAAAGAGTTGTTTAAAAAAGAGTTTACATTAGCTTTAGATGATTTTATCTATGATCCTAAATGGGATCGATTTTTGAAATTTGTTAAGTTGATAAAGTTTGATATTCAAATCACTCCTCTAAACCAAATCGAATCGCTTATAGTGCGCTTTAAAAAATACAAAAATTTAAAACTATTAGCAGAGAAAATAGAAACGCTTGCTGATTTTAAAGTCGCTCATGCAATGGGATTCGACTATTTTCAAGGGTATTTTTTTGCTAAACCACTGTTGATTCAACAAAAAGATATAGATATGAATCATGCGCTGGCATTGTCTATCTATGCCCAAGCGATGAAAGAGAATCCTGATATTAATGCGATAGCAGCTCTTTTTCAGCTCGATACTGCCCTTGCTTTCAAATTATTACGGTTGATAAACAGTGGGGTGTTCCCGGTTCAAAAAGAAATAGAATCATTAAAGCAAGCATTGGTGTATCTGGGTCATGATCATATCAAAAAGTTTATCAGTCTTTTAGTGACGGCCCATGTAGCACAAAGTAAGCCAAATGAATTAATTAAAATGTGCATAATTCGAGCGCGATTTTGTGAATTAATAGCAAAAAAAGTGGCACCAGCTAATGCGAATAGTGCATTCTTAACAGGGTTATTTTCATTGTTGGATGCCATATTAGATAGGCCGATGGATCAGTTGCTTTTACGTTTACCTTTCCCTGACATAATCAAGTCGGCATTAATGGAAGAAAAGAATAATCTTTATTATATCCTCGAAATTGTTAAAGCATATGAATCTGGAAGCTGGTGGGCGCTAGAGCAAGCCGTAATATTATTAAATATCCCAAGTGATATACTGCCAAGTTTATATAAAAATGCTTTAGAATGGTCTAACAACCATAAATATAATTAAAAGGATTTAACAATGCGAAATCACAGTATAGATGTTATTCGTGGTATTGCTGTGCTTGGCTTAATGTATATGAATGCATATTCATTCGGGCTATTTGAATTTGGCTATGTTGCTTCAGCGTCACCTCCGTTTTCAGATCATGTTATTAAATTGAGCAGTCTCTTATTTGTCGATGGACGTTTTCGGAGCCTATTTTGTATTCTTTTTGGGGTTGGGTTATATATTCAATGGCAACGAAATAATGATTTATCACGTTTAACTAAGCGTTTAAAAATACTCGCCGTGTTTGGTTTACTTCACGGTTTTTTACTGTGGGCTGGTGATATATTATTCATTTACGCATGCGCAGGTTGGGTCGTAATTAAATACCTCGACGCAGAAAGTAACATGCAATTAAAGCGTGGTTTTCAATTTCTTTTACTCGGTTCAGTTATCACCGTTTTATTAGGTTTATTATCCCCCCCAATCGTTATTACACGTGATTCAGCTGAGTTTTTAGACCATTTTTATACGTATAGTGAATCAGGAAGCTCTGTGTATTTGAGCAACATGGCAATGTTTGGCTTTATGCTTGTGATACTTCCTTTTATTACCGTATGGATGACCGCAGGGCTTATGCTGCTTGGTATTTATGCTTACAAAAATAATGTGTTTGAAAATGGTTTACCTAAAAAAGTGTTAATCATTTCGCTGTTTTGTTCCGGGATTTTAAGCTGCACTAGAATATTACTAGAATCTCAAAATAGCACATTCGATATTGCGATCTTAGAACCTATAACGTGGTTCTCAGCTTTGTTCATGGCTTTAATTATTATACATGTTGTGGTTAAATTAGTAACAGTGAAAGGGATTCTACTTACAGGCTTGCAATCCGTTGGGCGGTTGGCTTTAACCTTGTATATTATGCAAAGTGTTTTGTTAGTGATGTTATTTAAAATGCTTTATCCGGAATGGGTTCTGACATTCGATCGAATTGATTATTGGTTAATTGCTACTTCAATTGCCTTATTTCAGCTCGTTTTTAGTGTACTTTATAGACGTTACTTTGACCAAGGGCCCTTGGAGTTTATTTGGCGTAAATTGGCTAGCTAGTTTATTTGGGACTATTCTCAGAGGTAGTAATAAACTGGAGAAATAGATGAAGCGCTATTTATTTATCATTCTATCGTGTATTTCATTGCACTTAAGTGCTGTTGAGCCTTTTTCTGTACTATTTGTGAACCCTTCAGTTAAAGGGGACCCATTTTGGGAGAAAGTACAAAGTATTGCAGAGGTGGCTGCAAAACAAAACAATATAAGCCTGGATGTGATCTATGGAGAAGGCAATCGTTATATTCAGCTCTCGGAGCTTAATAAATACTTACAATATCGCGCTACGCCTGACTATGTAGTATTGCTGAATTACCCCGGTGGGGCTGAGCAATCAATGAATTTGCTTAAGCAGTACAACGTTAATTTTATTACTCTAGAACAAACAATTACAGGCGATGAACGGGGATCAATTGGCGAACCACAAGCACGTTATAAAAATTGGCTAGGTGAAATTTATCATGATAATTTTAAAGCAGGCCGGGGTTTGGCTGATGCATTAATCACTCATTCTAAAAATCAAGGTCGCCAGCCTCACGTTGTGGCTATAAATGGGCATTATGGTACTGAGTCAGATGCAAGAAGCGATGGTTTAAAAGCCTATTTAGCTGATAACAAATTGCAATTAAGCCAAACAGTCTATGCGGGCTGGTCAAAACTTGAAGCTATCACCAAGACAAAAAAATTAATTCAACGGTATCCAAAAACTAACGTAATTTGGAGTGCATCTGATTTAATGGCATTGGGAGCTTACACAGGGGTTTCTAATGCGAAAAATTATTCAATGGGTGGCTTTGATTGGTTAAAAGATAATTTACGCTTAATAAAGCAGGATAAATTGGCTGCAAGTGTTGGAGGTCACTTTATGATGGCAGGCTGGGCGTTGATAACATTGGTTGATTTAAGAAACGGCCACGATTACTGGAAAAATAACACCAATATTGAAATAGATCTTGATGTGATCACAAAAGACAATATCAATCAATATGAGTATCTTATCGATGTGAATAATTGGTCTTTTGTAGATTTTAACCGCTATCGCCTTCTCGATAACGAACAACTTAGCTACCGCTTTGATATAAAAAGCCTGCGTAAAGATAACCTTAATCTAGAAAAATAACCGCGCAATATTTTTATCGCTGGTTTAAACTATCGGCCTTTGAAATTAATATGAATATGGCTCATGACAGACTTAAAACGATTAAATAAATTTATTAGCGATACCGGTTTTTGTTCGCGACGAGAGGCTGATAAATATATTGAAGATGGTCGTGTTACTGTTAATGGCATTCGCCCTGAAATGGGCGTTAAAGTTTCAGCGAGTGATAATGTTCTTATTGATGGTAAAGCATTAAAAAAGGTCCCTAAGCGAGCTTATATAGCTTATAACAAGCCTGTAGGGATCACCTGTACAACTGAACGCAAAATTCAAAGTAATATTGTCAAAGCAGTTAACTACCCCGACCGTATATTTCCAATTGGGCGGTTAGATCGTCCTTCAGAAGGTCTGATTTTTTTAACAAACGAAGGTGACATCGTTAATAAAATTCTTCGAGCGGGTAATAACCACGAGAAAGAGTATGTTGTTACCGTTGATAAGCCGCTAAATCGACAATTTGTAAGTAAAATGTCGGGTGGCCTACCAATTTTGGATACTGTTACTAAAAAATGTAAAGTAACTCAAACAGGTGCGCAGCAATTTACCATAGTGCTTACCCAAGGCTTGAATCGACAAATTCGTCGAATGTGTGAATATTTAGGGTATGAAGTTGTTACGCTAAAACGTGTTCGAATTATGAATGTTACTTTAAAGGGCTTAAAGGTTGGGCAGTGGCGCCATCTTAGCGATTTAGAAATGGCAGAGATTAACAACTCAATAATGGATTCAGGGAAAACTCAAGAACATTCAATTGATGAGAATAAAAATAACCTGATTTTCGATAATAAAAAAACCTTTAAAAAACGAGTTACAAACACGCAAAGCGTCGCTAAAAGTACTATAAAAAGAACATCCCCCCGCACAAGTACAAAACGTGTGACCGGCACATTGAGTTTAAAAAAATAATGACATAATTAACACTAAAATTGACGCAGCTTGCGTTACTTTTAGTGTGATTTCTAATTAAGCATTTAGATGGGGGAGTTCTATTACCCATTCAATACCATTTTTTGAACTCGTTATTTGATATTTACCATTAAGTGGGCCTGAAATAATACTTGCAACCATGGGAGCACTCAGCCCGACATGCCCACTATTACCTCTTTTACTCGTATAGAATGGCTTTAGCAGTTGCTCAATCGATAGCCCTTGTAAGCCATTACCATTATCAGAGTAGTGAATGTCAAATCCATCATTTTTTTCAGTAATAATTATATTAATCTGTGTCTTATCCGCTTGTGGTGCGTGGGTAAAAGAGTCTTGGATTAAATTATTAAATACGAGCGCTAATAACTCAGTATCTAGATTAAAATCTGATTGGTGGATATTCAACTGTAAATTAAACGTCAGACCATGGTATAGCTCTTGAGATAGAGTGAGGATATTTTTAATAAAACTCTCTAAGTTAGTATTTTTAAGTTTTCTAGGCCCCTTCGCTCTAGAGATCATTTTTAATAAATTAACGAACTCAGCTACACGCATCAAATTGTTCTCAGATAAAGTTATGCTTTCACTTGCATCTTTTAACTTGGCTTCTAGTTGAGTTGCGGATAAAGTTTTGTGCATATAACTAGACATAAGCGATTCAATGATGCTCTTTAAATGGGTTACAGCAGTAATGCTTGTACCTAAAGGTGTGTTTATTTCATGGGCAACACCAACAACCATTTGATTAATTGCGTGCGATAACTCTTGGCCTACACGTAAATTATGAGCTTCAATTAATTTAATCTGAGTGCTAACGCGCGCGACTATTTCGGCAGGGCGAAATGGTTTTGTTAAATAATCTACGCCACCAGCCTCTAATGCTTGCACTATGTTATCAGTGTCAGTTTGAGCACTTACAAAAATAATGGGGATATGTTTAGATTCGTCTTTGGATTTAAGGGTTTGACATAGCTCTATACCAGACATAACAGGCATTTTTATATCGGTAATAATAATATCTGGTCGTTTTTTTTCAACGAGTTGCAAAGCCAGAGCTGCATTGGTGGCAGCTCTAACAGTATGGTTTTCAGATTTTAAAATTAATTGGAGAACATGTAAATTTTCCACAATATCATCTACAATCAAAATATTAGCCATTTATTACCCCGTTAACATTATCTCATCAAGTATAGCCATAGTTAGAATATTTATTTTTTTAATATGAGTTATTATTTCATCAGCAACACATCAAAAAATGCTTATAGTGTATTTAGCTTGTTTATATTTTTAATACGACTATTTTTTATATGAGCATTAAGTAATTCGAGCGTATGAGATGACTGCAAAGAAAGTATTAAATATCCTCTATATCGTGTTTTGTGCCTTTTTACTAATGTCGGTTTTTATTGTTGTTTTATTTCTTCAGCATAACTTGAAGCAAACTAAAAATCTCGTTGCTTTAGAAAAATTGACTGCGATGTCGACTGAATTAAAAACAAGCTCAGATTCATTAACACGGTTTGCAAGAATGTACGTAATAACCATGGATGAAAAGTGGCGCATGTTATTTGATCATGTTGTTGATATACGCACAGGCTTTGCCTCACCAGTTGAAAACCCGACCATATATTGGGAACGTTTATCTTTGGCGCCTAAAAGTACAATTCCCCATCGTACTGCACAAAAGTCATGGCCATCATTACTTGAAATAATTCAAAGTAATGATGCGCGCCGTAATGAAGTTGCCGCTTTTAAAAGTGCGTTGGATAGCTCAAATGTTTTGATTGATATTGAGCAGCAAGCGTTTGATTTAATTAAAATAGGAGGACAAGAAAACGTTGCTAACGCTCGGCTTTTGTTGTTTGGAGAAGTATATATAAAAGAAAAAAGTAAAGTCATGTTTTCAATAAATAGTGTACTTGCTGAAATAGAAGCACGAAGGTCCTTAGATTTAAAAAAAGCCGCGGAGCATTTACAGTTAATAAAAGCCCTCGGTATTTTGTGTTTTGGAGGGATAGTAGCCCTGCTGCTTTTTTCATATACGTTATTAAAAGGCAGATATTTTTCACCGATTAAACGGATCCACGATGCTGTATTTACATCTATTAAGCTACATAATCACCAAATTGTTTTACCAAATGATGTTAAAGGGGAGCTGGGTGAGCTTATTGGTGCATTTGAGTTAACGCTTAAAAAGTTAAATTTTAAAATTAGTGCATCTAAACACATTAAAGCTTTTAATCATGCTATTCGTGGTATTCACAAACCTAAAGACATCATCGAAGAGTCATTACAATTTATTTCACTAAACTTTAATTCGCCTAGCTGCGCGATATTTAAAGTAAACGGGAATAACCTAATATTAGATGAATATATAGGTCATATCCCTATTTTTGATGAAAGCAGTGCACAAGCAAAGGCGTTATTAAAAAACCAAAACGTTCAGACGATGACTGCTTTGGAAAATAATTCAATTAAGATCATTGTCAATGGGCAGCAAATCCTAATTCAAGAAGCCCATTTAATGCCTTTAATCGTCAGTGAACAATGTATAGGTGCACTCTACATAGCCTCCACATCTACTTACCATAAAGCGCAAATAGAAACACTTGAAGAAGTATGTAACGACTTAGCGATTGCAATTAAATTAGGAGTCAATATTGAAAAGCAAAATGCAGTTGAGGTTGCCTTATCACAACAGCTAGAGCTTAATCATCATATTATTAATGCGATTCCAAACCCAACATACTACAGAGATAAGCAAGGGTGCTTTATGGGGGTTAATAAAGCCTTTTTAAACTTTATAGATAAATTTGAAGCTGACGTTATTGGCACCACGGTTGACTTTATTTTCGAACAGCAAGCGGCTGCCGTATTTAATGAACAAGCGAATGAAATTATCAAAGATCGAGCGAATGTAGAATATAGCATGGTGACAATGAACGGTAATGATCAGCCCGTTGAATTAGTGATTTATGAAGCTCCATTTTTTGATAACAAAGGAGTTGTGTCAGGAATTGTTGGGATGTTTCTAGACGTTACAAAACGCAATGAACTTGAGCGAGATCTTGTAGAAGCTAAAGAAACGGCGGACCGTTCTGCAAAAGTAAAAGGTGAGTTTCTTGCCAATATGAGTCATGAAATCCGAACGCCAATGAATGCGATAATTGGCATGGCACATTTAGCGATGGGGGCTCAATTAAATGAAAAACAGGCTAATTATGTTAATAAAATAGACATTGCTGCGAAGCAATTATTAAGATTAATCAATGACATTCTAGATTACTCTAAAATAGAAGCAGGAAAAATAGAGATAGAGCAAACGGCTTTTGGATTGGATAAATTATTAGAAACAGTATCAACAGTTACCAGTATTAAAGCACAAGAAAAAAACTTGGAATTGGTATTCGATATCCCCCCTTCTTTGCCCAATAGTTTTATAGGCGATCCACTAAGATTAAGCCAAGTATTAATCAACTTAGTTGGTAATGCGGTAAAGTTTACAGATTCAGGAAGTGTAACAATTAAGATTGTGGCTGAATCAATTGACGATAAAAATACTGAATTGAAATTCTCTGTCAAAGATACTGGCATAGGTATGGATAGGCAGCAACAAAAAAGGTTGTTCAGTTCGTTTTCCCAAGCTGACTCATCTATCACAAGGAAATATGGTGGCACAGGATTAGGATTAACAATCTCTCAACAGTTAGTAAAACTAATGGGAGGCGAGATTTATTTAGAGAGCACATTAGGTGAGGGATCAGAATTTTACTTTAATGTGAATTTACCTATAAAAGATGAATGTGAATTAAATGGTACTTTACCCAAATCATTTGCAAATTATCAGGTATTGATAGTTGATGATAATTCTCAAGCATTAGATGTTTTGGAAGGTATCCTTGTAAATGCCGGATTACAAATAACGAGACGAGATAATGCAACTGCCGCAATTGAGTTGTTAAGGCACGCTAATGATGATTTCGATCTTTTAATCATGGATTGGCAAATGCCAGAAATGGATGGTTTGAATGCTATAGAGTTACTTAAGAATGAAGACTTATTAGCTAATACAAAGGTTATGTTAACAACAGCGTATGGAAGAGAACTTGAATTAAATGAAGATCAAAAACGCTTATTAGATGCAATTATATTAAAGCCAATAAACCCTTCTTATTTAATTGATTCTTTAGTTGCATGCTTTGGCACATATACATCAGAACAGCCGTTAAAAGAACAAACTTACGCACATGATGCGCTTTTAAACATAAAGCTTCTTTTAGCTGAAGACCAACCTGTAAATCAAGAAATCGCCTATGAGATTTTAACCAGCTTTGGGGCACATGTTGATATTGCAAATAATGGTGAAGAAGCTATAAAGAAAATAGAAAAGGAAAAGTATGACCTTGTTTTAATGGATATGCAGATGCCCGTATTAGATGGGATCAGTGCGACTAAAATCATCAGAGAGGGACTTTCAAATACGGCACTCCCTATTTTAGCGATGACAGCAAATGCTATGCAACAAGATATAAATCGATGCACAAATGCTGGAATGAATGGTCATATAGCAAAACCAATAGATGTAAATATGCTTGTTGAACAAATTTTGCTGCACGTTGCAAAACCCCCTATACAAAAGATGAGGGAGCCAACTTATATTGAGCCTGACTTGACATCTATTGCGAAAACGAAAGTAGTTGAAAAGTATTTAGATGGGGTTAACTTAGATGAAGGAATTGAGCGTGCGGCAGGTAATGAGTTGGCCTATTTCAGCATACTATCAAAATTTTTATCGCAACAAGTGGAAGAGCTAATAAACCTTAAACAGGCAATTACTATAGAAAACTATGAGCTAGCGTCAAATTTATTGCATGCAATTAAAGGTGCCGCTGCGAACTTAGCTGTTTATGTGATCGCAGATAAAATGAAGAACCTAGAACAAAGCTTAAAAGCTAACCTGATCGATGCTCATGATATTGACAGTCTTATTGAATACGTTAAGAAAATAAACCCACAATGTTTAGCAATTATAGAATCAATTAGTTCGAGTAAGCAAAAAATCAACGAAGTTGATAATCAGGGAGGGCTTATCCAAAAACTATCGCAAGCGCTTAAAGATTTTGATACTGAGGCTAGTGAAATCGTCCAATGCTTATCTGTTAGTGATACCCTAGAGCTACAGCAAATAAAAAAACTACAAGAAATGGTGAGTCGTTTTGAATATGTTAAAGCAGATATGTATTTGACTCAGTGCTTGGCCTAGGGCATGTTGACCTTTGTGGGTTGAGATTTGTTCAATCTAGGGGCGATTTAATCGCGACGCGAGGTTTGGAATCGAGTGGGCTCGATAACTGCTCCTGCGTGATTCTACTGGCTCACATCCATGTGAGAATAAGTAAAAACCGAGCAAAGCTTCCGCGTCCTGCTCACGCCCCTTACCGACATCCGTGTAGATAACAAAGAGTTAATCGCCCTAGGAAGAACCCTTTGGGCAGCGCATGTTTGGCATTTATACTGCGTTATCGCCTATTTATGGGGAACAACCACACTGCATAGGCGCTGCCTTGCCTAAATACCAAACAGTCTGTTGCAAAATCAATCACGAAAGGTCAACACGCCTTAGTAATCAAAAAACTTTAAACCCAAGTAATAAAGGAGGGGATTTATTACTTGGGCAGAGCCTATTATGCGTTTTTAGGTACTTCGATTTTAAACAGTAGAGTATAAAGTACGGGTACGACAATGAGTGTGAGTACAGTTGCAAATCCTAATCCGAACATGATTGTGACGGCCATAGATTGAAAAAATACGTCAAACAGTAAAGGGATCATACCTAAAATAGTTGTAATTGCAGCCATTGCAACAGGGCGGACACGGCTTACCCCAGAGTCAAACACCGCTTGGTATGGGTCTTTTCCACTGGCTAGCTCAAGGTTGATTTGATCAACTAATACAATGCCATTTTTTATTAACATCCCGCTTAAGCTTAATAAGCCTAATAAAGCCATAAAACTAAATGCGGCGTTCATTAATAATAGCCCCGCGCTTACACCAATAATTGCCAGCGGCACCGTTGCCCAAATAACGAGAGGCTGTTTAACCGAGTTAAATAGTAATACAGTCACTGCAAACATAGCTAAATAACCCAGTGGCAGCGAGCCAAATATTGCTTTTTGCGCTTTGCTGGATGACTCAAACTCTCCACCCCATTGTAACTCGTAACCATGGGGTAATGTAATTGCTTCTATATCAGCACGAACCCGGGCAAATAGTTTAGCGGGGGTCTCGTCGCCAATAACGTCATGATCGGCCATAACAGTGATTGTACGCTTTCGGTCACGGCGCATTATTAAACTATCTTCCCACTCAACAATAAAATCATCGACTACTTGAGTAACCGGAACAAATACACCTAAAACAGGGCTGTAGATTTGTAAGTCACGTAAGCTTTCAACATTGAGCCGTTCTTCAGCAGGTGAGCGGGCAATAATAGGCAATAGTTGCGTACCGTCTTTGTATACACCTACCTTTTTACCGGATAAGCTGGTTAACAGTAATTGATCTAAATCTGTTTTTCCGATGCCTAAACGACGTGCTTTTTGCTCGTTTAATTGAGGGCGGATTAATTTAGAGCGTTCACGCCAATCATCACGTACATTAAATGAACCTGCGTCACTACTTAATATGTCTTTAGCTTGTTTTGCTAATTGGCGTAATATGACAGGATCTGCCCCTGAAAAACGAGCTTCAATTTTTGCATCTGTTGAAGGGCCAATTTCCATGCGCTTTACTTTTAATTTAGCATCGAGAACATTATTGTATTCATAATCACGTACTTTTTTGATCATGGTAGCAACGGCTTCTCTATCTTTTACGCGAATAATCAATTGTCCGTATGCGGGATATGACTTTTCAGGTGCGTAAGTAAGCATAAAGCGCGGAGCACCTTGGCCGATGGTCGTTGTTACATCTTCAACGAGGGGATCTTTTTGTAAAAAGGCTTCAAGTTTTGCTACACCATCTAATGTAGTATGAATGTCAGCACCTTGAGCATGCCAGTAATCAACATAAAACATAGGCGTATTTGAAGCTGGAAAGAATGATTGCTTAATAAACTTAAACCCAAATATAGCGCTTATTAACAGCACGACCATAAGGAGTAATGTTGTTTTACGAAATCGCATCGAGTTACTTAGTAAGCTTTTATATAGGTTAAAGATCACTCCTTGATAAGGGTCATCATCGTGGCTATCTTCTTTAACTTCAGACTGCTTAAACATTAAGTCAGCGTAAAAAGGGGTTAACGTTATGGCGGTTATCCAGCTAAGTAATAGTGAAATTAACAACACCCAAAAAAGGCTTCCAGCAAACTCCCCACTGGCATCAGCGCTTAACCCAATAGGAGCAAATGCAGTGATGGCAATAACCGTGGCACCGAGCAGTGGCCACTTCGTTTGCTCTACAATGTTTACTGCCGCTTTAATTTTTGTTTGACCACGCTTTAGGTTTATCAAAATGCCTTCGGTCACAACGATTGCATTATCAACGAGCATGCCAAGCGCAATGATAAGTGCACCTAAAGAAATTCGCTGTAAGTCGATTGCAAATAGTTTCATAAAGATGAAAGTACCCAGAACCGTTAATAATAAAATAGCGCCAATTAACACACCACTTTTAATTCCCATAAAAACTAAAAGTACAACGATAACAATACCAATAGCTTCTAATAAGCTGATAATGAAGCCATCAACTGACTTTTCGACTTCCACGGGCTGGTTATATACGGTGTTAATTTCCATGCCATGGGGGCGTTGATACTCCATTGATGCTAAATGGGCTTTTATATTCTTACCAATATCGACAACATTAACACCAGTACTGAAAGATACGCCAACCAGTAACGTTTGCTGTTGGTTAAAGCGCATAATATTGTTAGGAAGTTCAGCGTACTCTCTATAAACCTTCGCTACGTCACCTAAATAAATTAGCTCGCTCGCACCTGGTTTTGAAATAAGTAAACTCTCAAGTTCTTTAACGTCTTTAAATTCACCTGTTGGGTGCAAGCGAATTGATTCGTCACCAACGCGGACTTTTCCTGCATTAGATACAGTATTTTGTGATTGTAATAATTGATAAATTCTATTTGGTGCTATACCTAACTGAGCGAGTTTTCGAGTTGAAATTTCAACCATTACTTGCGCTTGTTGTTCACCAGCAACAGTAACTTTACTTACGCCATCAACGAGAACGAGTTCACGCTTTAAGTAATCAACGTAATTTTTTAGCTCATCATAAGAGTAACCATCGCCCGTAACAGCATACATAACGCCATAGACATCACCAAAATCATCCATTACGGTACTTGGGTATACACCACTTGGTAAAGCGGAGGCTTGATCGTTTATTTTACGGCGTAATTCATCCCATATTTGTCGCAGGTCTTGTTTGCGGTAAGTACTTTTCATCTCAACCGTAATTTGTGATTTACCAGGGGAGGAAATACTAGTCACATAATCTACGTAAGGTAATTGTTGGATGGCGTTTTCAATAGGAAATGTAACTTCTTCTTCAACTTGTTGCGGTGATGCACCGGGATACAGAGTAATAACCATCGCTTTTTTTAGTGTAAATTCAGGATCTTCTAATTGCCCTAAGCCTAAATAAGAGACTGCTCCGCCAATTAAAAGTAGCAGTGCGAACATCCAGCTAATTACTTTTCTTTTTATGGTAAGTTCAGCAATACTCATATTATAAGCCTCGCTCTTTTTGCCAAGGACGAACTTGCATACCTTCTTTTAAATAATGCACACCCGCTGCAACAACCTGTTGATCTTTTGTAACACCAGAAAGAACCTCTATTCCGCTTTTATGGAGTTGACCAACTTCTACAGCTTGTTTAGTTACTTTTTCGCTAACAGCGTCGTAAACCCATACGTAACTATTGTTGTTTGAAGACTCCGTTGGTTCTGAAAATACGGCTTCAACAGGCAATAATGCATACTGTGATTGAGAGTGAGTGATCTTACTTAAATCAATATCAACACGACCAGTCATGCCCGCGAGTAAATTGAAGTCTTTTGGCACAGGTAAAGAAAAAACCACTTTATATGAAAGTGTAATAGGGTCTGCCTGCGTATCAAATTCTTTGATTGTGAGTGTGTATGATTTATTTTGAAAACCATCAAATACCACACTAGGCTGATAGTTTGCGTCTTTATCTATACGTGCAATGAGTTTTTCAGGTACTTGAATAACGACGTCCATGAGATCGCGAGTCTCAAGGCGTAAAATATTTTGTTTCGCTTGGATATTTTCAAAGTTTTTAACAAATACTTTTGCCACAGTGCCGCTAAATGGCGCACGTAATTCACTATTATCTAAATTTGTTTGAGCTATTTTTAATGCAGATTCCGCCACCTGCTTATTAGCAAGTGCCTGATCAAGTTCAGATTGACTGGTAATTGATTTATCAAATAATTTTTTTATGCGGTCAAGTTGAGAGTGTGCTAATTCGTAGCGTGCTTTACGTTCTTCGTATTGCAACTGAAAATCTTCAGGATCTAATTTAGCTAGTAATTGATCTTTTTCAACATGCTGTCCAGCCAGAACTGGAAACTTAAGTAACTCACCATTTACTCTAAATGCTAAATATGACCCTTGATTAGCCACAACTTCAGCAGGAAAACTTCGAATCGTTTCGTCAGAGTCACTACCAACCTTAAAAAGCTTAACGGGTCGAATTGTAGCTTGCTGATCGACTTGAATTGGATCTTCTTTGCAGGCAATTAAAGTGAGCATTAATGCTGAGAGTAAAAAGGCAGGCACCAGTTTCATTATCTTCTCCGTGTCATAAAACAATATATTACGTGCAGCATACGCCGCAAACATATAAAATAAAAATTATTAAATTTTAAAAAGATCATAAATAAAAATAATGATGTTTTGGTTGAAGTTATTATGAACCTAGTCCAATTAAAAATGCTCGATGCGATAGTGCGCACTCAAAGTTTATCGCAGGCTGCACTTGCGCTGCATAAATCCCAACCCGCTTTGACACTTGCAGTAAAAAAGCTTGAAAATGAAGTGGGTTTTGAATTACTTGACCGTAACTATTATCGTCTCCAATTGACCGAAAAAGGGCGTATTTTTCATCGAGAAGCAGCACTATTATTAGGTGCTGAGTCTCATTTAATGCAATTAGCCAACGAATTGGCACTAGGGAATGAAGCAAATTACAAAATTTGCTATGAGCAACTATGCCATCAACCGTTTTATAACGATATTATTTGTGATGCGTTTGTAAAGTATACAAGCACGGAGTTTAGTGTAACAAGCGGTAAGCGGTTTGCGTCTTTAGAGCAAGTAAATAAGGCACAAGTGGATTTGGGGATTGGTCCTTGGTTTGATTTATTTCATGCAACAGGAGATTTAGAGAGTCTACCTATTGGGAAGTTAGACATAGGCATTGTTAGTGCTAATGGGTTGTTACCAAATAAAGTTGACTATGAACAATTACAGCAGTACCCATGTTTAGCCATGTTTGAAAGTGATATGAGTTTTGATAGTGAACGTCTATCTTATTCGAAAGGGTCTGCGATGATGAAAATAGATGACGTTTCGACATTAAAGTCATTTTTATTATCAGGCGCAGGTTGGGCAATAATAAGCCTTGCTCATTGTCAAAATGAGTTAGATAGTGGTGCATTACAGCAAATAAACATAATCGATAGGGAGCACACTTTTAGTGCTCAAATTCGTGTTTTTAGACAAAACTCAACGCATCATGGGCCTGTTGCAAGGGCTATATGGCGTGATTTTAAACGCTTAAGTAAAGAATATTTAGGGAAATGATATGGAGTTAAGCAAAGAAGAAAAGATTTATACTGTGATGGCTAATATTCCATTAGGGAAAGTAGCCAGCTATGGTCAAGTTGCTGCAATGGCTGGGTTGCCTAGCAACGCACGGTTAGTAGGGCGTTTATTAAAACTGATGCCAAAAGATTCTACCATTCCATGGCATCGTGTTATCAATAGTCAGGGTAAAATTTCTTTCCCTGAAGGCTCTTCACAGTATATAACACAACACCAATTGCTCATCTGTGAGGGAGTGACGTTTAAAAATAACCGTGTAAATATGCGAATTTACCGCTGGCTTTAAATTAGCGCGTTAATAAATATCTACTAATTGAAATATAGTGACAAACGCAGCCTGCAATCACAAAAATATGCCAAACAGCATGGCTAAACTGTCGGTGTTTTGCGCTGTAAAAGAATGTTCCTAAGCTATAGAATATGCCACCTGCAAGTAACCACCATAATGCATTAACGTCTACATTTAAGTACATAGGGTAGATGATTGCGACTGCAAACCAACCCATTAATAAGTATGTTGATAGTGAAACTTTTTTACTTTGGTTTTTGACTACTAGTTTATAAACGACTCCGCCAAGTGCTAAAGACCAAATAAATAATAGGGTGGCAACCGACCATATACCTTGTAGTGATAGCACTAAAAATGGGGTATAGGTTCCTGCAATGAGAATGTAAATAGCGCAGTGGTCACATTTTTTATAAAATGCGCGAACTTCGCTCCTTGTACTTGCGTGATATAAAGTTGATGATAAAAAAAGTAGAAATAAACTTGTGCCGTAGATCCCCGCACTTATTATTTCTGCATAGTTTTGTGCTTTTGAAAGCAACTCCCACAACACATAAATTGAAAATAGAACGCCAGCCCCGTGAGACACGGTATTAAGTTGCTCTTCCTTTGGGGAATAAGCATGATCAATCGACATATAAAGCTCTAAAAATAATAATCAAAAACGAGTTTCAGTGTACAAGTGTACGCTGAGTTTGGCAATCTAAATTAATGCACTACTTTTTGGTTTTTTTGACTAAAATGATTGGTTAAAAATATCATACAATGAATGGTGTATGAATTTTAATTTATTTATTTCTTTTTAAATCAGTGGTTTATTTTTTATTTTCTAGTTGGCACAACCTTTGATTAAGTAATAGCGACTAACTTAATAACACAACAGGGAATACCATTATGAAAAGCATTATTAAATCAGCAGTAGCAGCACTTTTAATTGTCGGTTCTACACATGCAAGTGCAAATGAAGGTGAGTTTGAGATTACACAAGTATTAACACAAAATATAGCAAGCTATATAAAGACGATGAATAAAGAATTAAGTAACTCACTGAAACAAAGCCTATCAATTAATTCGCAGTTATTGATGACTGAAGTTGTACAAAACACAAGCCGTACTCAGGGTTCAGATCTAGAAAAAATAGTAAAAACTGAGTTGGTAGCTGTTCAATCTCAATCAAATGAAGGGTAATCTAATGAGCAGTGAACTAGGATTATTAGCCTTAATGTTAGCACCTGTTTTCAGTTTATTAGGTGTATATGCATCGTTTGAGCTTATCCGTAATGTGGGGCAGTGGTTTAATATCTGTTAAACAGGTATAACAACAGTAGGTGAATTGATCTTATTTACTGCAAGGCACGTAGAGTAATGCATAGTTAATTGATGTAGTAGGCCTTATGAAACGTGCAATCTTTCCATTACCTGTTTTTTTATTACCACATGGGTATACACGATTACGCATTTTTGAACAGCGTTACCTTGACATGGTCAAAGAGTCGCTCAAAAGTGGGAGTGGTTTTGTATTATGCCAATATGATATTGATTGTTACCTAAATACACCTACCCGCGGTTGCCTAGTTGAGATCGTCGATTTTACCTTAGATGAAGGAGGGGTTTTAGTTATTGACGTGGCGGCGATGTATGCTGTTGAGATAACAGATGTGGTTCAAGATAAAAATAAACTACGCTATGGTCAAACATCGAAGACGAAAGAACCAAATTGGTTCACAGAGCCCCACACAATTGAACGCAGTGATACATGTTTGGTGAGCGCACTAAAAGATTTATTTGCAGATAATAAGCAACTGCGTAATTTGTACCGAGAAACCCAATTTGATAACTTTAATTGGGTGATTGCACGATGGCTTGAACTTCTTCCTATTTCAATAGATAAAAAACAACAGCTTGCGTATAAATCTGACTTTGCGAATATCCACACTTTCCTACATACTGTCATTAATAACGAATTTACCTAAATATATATGATCCATATGTTCTTCAGATGCGTATTGAAAAATAAGAACATTAAGGGGAATATAAAAATGGTGAGTCAACAACCGTCAATACGTTGTAAACCTAGAACAGGTAACTACACTGCCATGCCAGATACACCAAGCAAAGAACTTGCTGATGCTCTATTCGCCGTTGCTACTAAAAGAGACAAAAAAGCATTTTCTTATTTATTCGCGTATTTTTCACCAAAAATTAAACGTTTCGGTATAAAACAGTTTAATTCTGAAGCACAAGCTATGGAGCTTGTACAGGAAACACTCACTTCAGTATGGCGAAAAGCTCACTTATATAACAACGATAAGGGCGCTGCGACAACGTGGATTTACACTGTTATGCGAAATGCCTCCTTTGATATGCTTCGTAAAATGAAAAGTAACAAAGAGGATAATATCAGTGAAGATATTTGGCCTTTAGTTGAGCAAAATGAAAATGATGCCCATGAGTTTAGTGATCACCTCGAAGATAAGCAGATAAAGGGTTATCTTGATAAATTGCCACAAGCCCAAAGAGATGTTGTACGTGGCGTTTATTTTCAGGATATGTCACAAGAGCAACTTGCAGAGCAACTGAACATTCCAGTTGGAACAGTTAAATCTCGTTTGCGTTTAGCTTTACAAAAGTTACGAAATGAGATGGGAGATAAAAATGATTAAACACCATCCAACTGATGCTTTATTAACTCAGTATTGTAATGGAACATTACCTGCTAGTTTAAGTGTTGCAGTGTCTATCCATATTGATATGTGCTCTTGTTGTAGAGACAAGGTTGAAGCTATTGAAGCGAGTAATGCGAGCGAAGTATTTATTAACAACCAAGAAGATTTTTCCGAACAAATAGATTTAGAAGATGCAGGGCTATTAGAATCTATCATGCTAGATGATGGCATTGATGAAGTGTATGAAGTTAAAAAGCAGGAAGTTTCTGTAAATGAACAATCATATGAGCTACCACGTGCGTTGTCTCGAATTGCTCATAGTAAGTTTATGCAAATGGGCAAACTTTCTAGATCACGTATAGCGTTAGACGATGGCGCCCTTAGATCAAGTTTACTTCATATTGCTGCTGGTGGCGAAATACCAGAGCATACTCACACAGGCTTTGAATTAACTTTATTGCTTGCCGGTGAATTTAGTGATGAATCAGGAGATTATGTTGCAGGAGATTTTATGCTTCTAGATGGTCAGCATCAGCATACACCGGTAACAGAAAATGGCTGTTTATGTTACACAGTTGTCAGTAGTGCTCTACACTTTAATAAAGGTTTGAGTAAACTACTTAATCCAATTGGCAACTTGATCTATTAAGGAAATACATGCAGCAATCGACAATTAAGATAGGAATAAGCGCCTGTCTTGCTGGTGAAAAAGTTCGCTTTGATAGCGGACATAAAAAATCAAATTTTTGTATGGACGAGTTATCTAAACACGTTGAATATACTCGTTTTTGCCCTGAGGTAGCTGTAGGGCTTCCCATACCTAGGCCTACAATCAGGCAAGTTCGAGTTGGTGACACAATAAAAGTATGTCGCCCAGATGGCACAGGAGATGTTGGGCCTAAGTTAACCGAATATGGTAAAAGAATTGCAACAGAGCAGGCTAGTCAATTGAGTGGGTTTGTTTTTTGTGCGAAAAGTCCGAGCTGCGGTATGGAACGGATTAAAATTTACAATGAGGCTGGTACCGGCAATACATCTGAAGGCGTCGGCTTTTTTGCTGAACAGATTATGTTGCATAACCCGCTGCTTCCTTGTGAAGAAAATGGCAGGTTAAATGATATGCACTTACGGGAAAACTTCGTAATGCGAGTTTATACTTACAAAAATTGGCAAATTTTACGAGAGCAGCCAGTAAGTGTACATCGTTTAACTCAGTTCCACTCCCAATACAAGTACTTACTAATGGCTCATAATTACCAAGCTTATAAAGACTTAGGTAACTTACTTGGTACTTTTGATGGTGCAGATAGTGAATCACTTGCAGATTCCTATATTTCGGGGCTAATGGCTGCATTAAAGAGGCCTGCATCACGCAAAAATAACAGTAATACTCTTATGCATTTGCAAGGCTATTTTAAAAAGGTACTTTGTAAAGTTGAAAAACAAGAACTTAGAGATGCGATTGATGAATACAGAGAAGGACTCGTGCCTTTATATGTGCCTTTAACATTAGTAAAGCACCATTTAAAAGTTCACCCTAATGAGTATCTTGATAAGCAAGTTTATTTCAATCCTTATCCTCATGATTTAAAGCTGAGATACGGTATCTAATGAAGACAGTTTTTTGGTTTAGGCGCGATTTGCGCCTTTTTAATAATCTAGCATTATACGATGCGATTGAAAGTGGTTGTAAAAATGCCATTTTTTTTATTACCCCCACGCAATGGCGCCAGCATAATGTTGCACCTATCCAAATAGATTTGATAAAACGTAGAGTTGTATTTCTAGGTGATTTGTTGGCTAAACATGGCATCAAATTGCATGTAATTGATGCAGGAACTTACAACGAATGTGTTTTACTTTTAGATGGTTTTTGCTCGGCTCATAACATCACACAAGTTTTTGCTAATAAAGAATATGAATATAATGAGCAGCAGCGAGACGCCGACTTTATTTCAAGGGCAGACAAGCATCAGATAAAATGCACTTTTTACGATGGCGACGTAATTGCCCCACCTGGTACAGTTGTAACTAAAACAGGTGAAATGTATAAAGTTTTTACACCTTTCAAAAATACATGGCTGAAACTACATCAAGATACACATTTTCATTTTCGTCAATTTCCCCAGTGCTTTGCAGAAATAATTTGGCAACCACCAGCATCACTCGAAAGTGACAATAGCTCTGAAAAATGGCCTGTTGATGATGCCTCCCTCAGTGGTGTTATTGCGCGTTTTATTGATAAAAAATTGGTTAGTTACAAAGACACTCGTGATTTTCCTAGCATAAAAGGAACATCGGGGATCAGTCCATATTTGGCACTGGGTATTGTAAGCGTTCATCAACTTGTCGCGCTTGTTCAACAACAACATGTAGATGTATTGACTAGTGCAAAAAGTAACTTATTCACTTGGGTTAATGAGTTGGTATGGCGAGAGTTTTATCGCCATTTGATTGTTGCTTTTCCAGATTTAAATAAATATAAAAACTTTAATGAAAAGTACGATGCAGTTAAGTGGCGAGCAGACGATAACGATTTTACAGCGTGGTGTGAAGGGCGAACTGGCTATCCGCTTGTCGATGCTGCAATGCGCCAGTTATTAGAAACAGGCTGGATGCATAATCGTTTGCGAATGGTTGTTGCGAGCTTTTTAACTAAACACCTTTTAATTGATTGGCGAAAGGGTGAGCGCTTTTTCATGACACACCTAATAGATGGCGATCTAGCATCTAATAATGGTGGTTGGCAATGGGCAGCGAGTACAGGGTGTGATGCGCAACCATACTTTCGGATCTTTAACCCAATTACTCAAAGCGAAAGATTTGATCCAAAGGGGGAATTTATTCGTAAATATATACCTGAACTGGAAAATGTGCCGGATAAACAGATTCATTTTCCGCATGAATATTTAGCGAAGATGAATAAGAAAGAGGTATATTGGCCAGCTGTTGTTGATCACAAAGCCGCACGTGAAAGGGCTTTAAACGCTTTCAAGGTATAATTGTTTTAAGGTATAAAATGCGCGAACAAAAAATTGAGAATTTTGTCAATATTTATCAACAGCTAAGTAAAGATAGCCTACATTTACTTGACGATATTTATCATCCATCAATCTGTTTTTCAGACCCATTGCATACTGTTAATGGTTTAGATGATCTTCACAGTTACTTCGCCGATTTATACAGTAATGTAACTGAGTGTCGGTTTGATATTTCAAGCTTTCATAGCGTAGATGATGACGCTTTTTTATATTGGACTATGTACTATCGTCACCCTAAATTAGCATCGCACAAAGAAATCGCTGTTCAGGGTCATAGTCATCTGGTTTTCGATGGGAACAAAATAAAATTGCACCGAGATTACTTTGATGTAGGTGAGCTATTGTACCAACAAATCCCATTAATAGGCCCCGTTATTAAACTTATCAATAAGCGAGCGACACAATCATGATTACACTCATTACAGGTGCGACTTCTGGTATTGGTGAGGAGCTTGCAAAGCAATATGCTGCTCTAGGTGATCGCGTTATTGCTTGTGGTCGCAATGAGGAAAAATTAGCTCAATTGTCAGGTTATAACAACATTGAGGCATGTAAATTTGATGCTACCGATGTTGATGCAGTGAAACAGGCAACAGCTCATTACGAACAGTTTGACCGTGTCATATTAAATGCCGGAAATTGTGAATATATTAATGATGCTCGAAATTTCGACAGCGCTTTATTTACGCGTGTCGTTACAACAAATCTACTCTCAATGGGTTATTGCCTTGATGCTTTATTACCAAAAATAAAGTCAGGTGGACAATTAGTTATAGTTAGTTCAAGTGTTACTTATCTACCACTACCTCGCTCTGAGGCATATGGAGCTTCAAAAGCGGGAGTAAGTTATTTAGCAAAAAGCCTTGCTGTTGATTTAACTGATGTCGATGTATCGCTCGTTCATCCAGGCTTCGTTAAAACCCCACTTACACAGAAGAACGATTTTCCGATGCCTATGGCAGTGACGGCAGAAAAAGCGGCCGATTATATTATTAAAGGCGTTAGCAAACGCCGTAAGGAAATTCATTTTCCGTATCGATTTACTTTAATATTAAAGTGTTTACGCGTGCTGCCACTCCCTCTGTGGTTAAAGCTTGCAAAAGGATTATCACGTTGAAAAAAATAGCAATAATAGGTTCCGGCGTATCCGGTTTAAGTTGTGCTCATTTGTTACATAAACAGTACGATATCACCATTTTTGAGAAAAATAATTATATTGGTGGGCATACTGCAACAGTAGATGTTGATGTTAATGGTAAAAATTACGCCATAGATACCGGTTTCATCGTATTTAATGACCGTACATATCCTTACTTTGAAAAACTATTAAAGCGTATTGGCATAGAGCGAAAGCCGACTGAAATGAGTTTCAGTGTTCATAATGAAGAAACAGGCTTTGAATACAATGGCCACACGTTTACCAGCCTATTTGCTCAAAAACGAAATATTTTTCGTCCTCGTTTTTGGAAGCTACTGGCAGATATCGTCCGCTTTAATAAATTATGCAAGGTTCTACACCATGACAATAAATACACGCAGGGTCAAACTCTGGGCAATTTATTAGATGAGCACGGATTTAATGATTTTTTTCGTTATCATTATATCTTGCCTATGGGCGCAGCGATTTGGTCTACCAGCATAAAAGAAATGAGCGGCGTAGGCGTTGAATTTTTTGTAAAGTTCTTTTTTAATCATGGGCTTCTTGATATTACTAATCGCCCTCAATGGTACGTAATACCGGGTGGTTCCAGAGAATACATAGCGCCATTAATAAAAGGTTTTGCTGATAATATAAAGTTAAATAGCGATATAAAGTCAGTGGTAAGGAGGGGCCTAGGTGTAACGCTTTCTTTTGCCGATGGTCACAGTGAAGAGTTTGATAAAGTAGTATTTGCATGCCATTCAGATCAAGCTCTTAAATTATTGGATTCGCCTACAGATGATGAAAAAAAGGTGCTAGGTGCTATTCCTTACACTGAAAACTCAGTTATATTACATACAGATACGCGACTATTGCCAAAGCGTAAAGCGGCTTGGGCAAGCTGGAATTACCTGCTCAATGATAATGTAGATAAAGCTGCTGTTGTGACATATCAAATGAATATTTTGCAGGGAATTAAAAGTGACACACAGTTTTGTGTGACACTTAATCATAAGCAAGGTATTGATAAAGAAAAAATACTTCGTGAATTTACCTATTATCATCCTGTATTTAATAAAGCGTCAATTGCAGCCCAGCGGCAAAAAAAATTAGTTGATGGCGAAAATAATAGCTATTTTTGCGGCGCTTATTGGTATAACGGATTTCATGAAGACGGCGTTAAAAGTGCGGTAGATGTTGCGCGTCAGCTTGGTGTTGAGTTTGACTAGCGCGGTGTATATTGGTGATATAAAACATCGCCGATTTGCTGTTAAATCCCATTATTTTAAACACCCCATCTATATGATGTGGGTGGATCTTATTGATCCTGAATCACTCAATAATATACATAAAGGGTTGGGCACTAAAGGGTTTAAAGCGCTTAAGTTTAATCAAGCAGATTATCTTAATCAAGACGAAAATATACATGAAACTATCTCCGATCGTGCATTTAAAAAAATAGCCGAGTTGGGGGTTTCAGATATATTTGAAAACGTATACATGCTTGGTCAGTTACGGTGTTTTGGTCTTTACTTTAGTCCGGTTAACTTTTTCTTTTATCAAAGCAAGTCCGGTGATTTCACCCATATGGTCGCAGAGGTAAGTAATACTCCTTGGAATGAGCGGCATTATTATTTAGTACCAATAGAAAAAAAAGTGAACTTTAAGAAGGTTTTTTCCGTATCACCTTTCATGGATTTAGATATGAACTATCATTGGAATACGCGTTTTAAGAACGATAATGCAATGATTCATATAGAAAACAAAAAAGATGGCACTGTATTGTTTGATGCGACGCTTAGATTAAAACGCCAATCATTGAACAATGAGAGTGTATCTGCACTTTTAAAGCAATTTCCAGCAATGACGTGGAGTATTTTCAAAGGGATATACGTCCATGCTTTTAAATTATTTTGTAAACAAGTGCCATTTATTGGGCACTCAGGTAAAGGCAGCTAATCTGCATTAGTAAGAATTTAGGTGATGTTATGGAAAAAGTATCCAGTTTAGAGACTGTGCAATCGAGTGATTGGCTGATAAAAATATATAAAAAACTTGTCTTCGGTGCCTTTAATAGTCTAAAAACCGGGCATGTAATTTTGTTAGAAGGTAACAATGTAACTCATTTTGGTGATAAAAAAAGCGAACTCAATGTAAAGCTTACAGTTCACAGTAATGCTATGTACAAGTCCTTCGCTTTATCAGGCAGTGTAGGTGCGGGTGAATCATATATCCTTGGTCATTGGGATTGTGATGATTTAACCAAATTAATTGAAATATTTGCCATTAATCAAAATGAGCTCGATGCATTTGAGAAGAAATTTGCATTTTTCAGTAATATTTACTTTCGATTAAATCATTTTAAGAACAAAAACTCAGAGCACGGTTCAAAAAAGAATATTGTTGCTCATTACGATCTTGGTAATGAGCTTTATTCATCGTTTTTAAGCACAGAAATGTTGTACTCAAGTGCAGTTTATCCATCAAAAAGCGCTTCTTTAGAAGATGCACAAAAACATAAACTCGATTTAATTTGTCAGCAAATAGATTTACAGCCAGGCGAAAAAGTAGTTGAAATTGGAACCGGATGGGGAGCATTTGCAATACATGCAGTAACGCATTATGGCTGTCATGTTACAACCACGACAATTTCAGATGAACAATACTCATACGTAGCACAAAAAGTAGCCGAGCTTGGGTTAGAGGATAAAATAACGTTGCTTAAAAAAGACTATCGCTTACTTGAAGGGCGATATGACAAGCTTGTTTCCATAGAGATGATCGAGGCTGTAGGGCATGAATATTTACCGAGTTTTTTCAAAAAGTGCAATGAATTATTGAAAGAGTCTGGTGCGATGCTAATTCAAGCAATAACTATTGCCGATCAACGTTACAAGCACTATTTAAAAAATTCTGATTTCATACAGCAGTATATATTCCCTGGTGGATGCTTACCGTGTATTGATGAAATGAATAAACAAATAAAGCAGCAGTCCGACATGGTAGTCCATAGCATAAAGGACATAGGAGTCCATTACGCGAGAACATTAGCAGATTGGCGTTCTCGCTTTGTCGCAAGTTGGCCTGAAATTGATAAAACTAAGTTTGATCAGCGCTTTTATCGTCTTTGGCTTTTCTATTTAGCCTATTGTGAAGGGGCTTTTCGCACCAGAGCAACCAGCACTGTTCATTTAGTGGCACGTAAACCTCGCTTTAGCCATTCAAGAGACGACATTGCGCTCGGTTATTAATTTTGCATTGTTTCAAGGTGTTTGGTTTATGGCCTTACTCCTTGAAACTAGAGCAATAATTCCAATACTCTGTGTAATTGGTCTAATGGTTTATTTGTCTAAACAGAAAAAACAAGATTTAATACTGATCACATTTGGCTTAGTTATAGCGCTAACATACGAGTATTTAATGGTTTTATCAGGGATGTTGTATTTTAAACAGTCACCTTTCCCGTTTTGGCTTGTATTATTGTGGTGTGCATTATTACTGACTCTGAATACCTCAATGCAGTTTTTAAATAAGCTCCCTTGGTTTTTTTCTTTATTGGTTTGTGCCATTAGCGCACCTGCAAGTTATTGGGCGGGTGCTCGTTTTGGTGTTATTACCATTTCTGTACCATTATTGCAGTTTTGGCTTGTTTACGGGGTGGCTTGGTCATGTATGTTCAATCTCATTATGTATTTGAACAAACGCTTTGCTCAAAACAGCAATCAAAGCTCACCACAAATTTAACCTTCACAATTAAATTAAAGGTATTCATGAACCGTTTTATAGCTAATACAATCTGTGCGGTGTGCTTAGCCTTTGTTGGTCAATGCGTTTCGGCTGATTTTAAAACCGTCGGAACGTCTCGTTTTGAGTACATTTTTTGGGATGTTTATGACGCTACTTTGGCAACGACTACAGGGCAGTACGAGTTTCCTCAGCACCCGACTAAATTATCACTTACTTATCTTCGCGATTTTGCTGCAAAAGACATTGTCAAAGCAACCAACGAGCAGTGGCGGTACCTAGGGAAAAACCAACTGGTTAAAAAGTATGATGATAAGTTATTGGCAATCTGGCCTGACATAAAAGAAGGCGAGACACTTACTTTTATTACGACTGAAACAGGTATAGGTACTTTTTATCATCAAAATAAAGAGCTAGGCTCGATCAAGGATGTTAATTTTGCGGATGACTTCCTCTCTATATGGCTATCTGAAAACACATCTGAGCCTAAAATGCGCAAGCAATTACTGGGTCGTTAAATACAATTACCATTTGTTACAAACGCTATCAATAGGAAATAATATGAACAATACAATCCGTGGTTTAATTCTATTTATGCTTGTTTTTTTAACGAGCTGTGCAGCGCCCGATGTCGATTATTACAGCCAAAGCCAGCCTGAGTTTAATTTTAAGACATTCTTCAATGGTAAATTGAAAGCCTACGGTGTCGTACAAGATTATAAAGGCGAACTTACCCGTAAGCTAGTTGTTGATATGGATGCGTTTTGGGATGGCAATAAGGGCGTTATAGAAGAAGATTTTGTTTACGATGATGGGGAAACACAGCGCCGCGTTTGGTATATAACTTTAAACGATGATAATACATTAACAGGAACTGCTAGTGATGTCATTGGGATAGCGCAAGGTGCGAGTAATGGAAGTGTTTTTCATTGGACATATTCTTTAGAGTTGTCTGTTGATGGTAGCAGTTATGAAGTTAACTTTGACGATTGGATGTACTTGGTAACAGATTCTCGCTTGATTAACCGTACCGCTATTGATAAATTTGGTATTGAGGTTGGTGAAGTTACTTTGGTGATTGAAAAAATTGAACAGTAGATAGTTTTTTTATAATAGTATTAAAAAGTCATTAAATTCAGTATTCGTTAATGATATAAGCATTATTTTTTAAGACTATTATCCAAATTTTATCCATTTATTAAGAATTTAAACAAAAATGGCAATTTGCTGTTGCCAATACTTAAAAAATGCATAAAGATAGGTTTTGCGAAGGCAAAATAATAACGAATAGGAATTTAACAAATGAATAAAGCTCAATTAGTTGAAAAAATCGCTACTGATGCAGAAATCTCTAAAGCAGCGGCTACACGTGCACTTGACGCGTTTACTGGTGCTGTAACAACATCTTTAAAAGAAGGTGATTCTGTTGCATTAGTTGGTTTTGGTACTTTCTCAGTAAAAGAGCGTGCTGCACGTACTGGCCGTAACCCACAAACAGGTGCAGAAATTCAAATTTCAGCGGCAACTATCCCAAGCTTTAAAGCAGGCAAAGGTCTAAAAGACCAAGTTAATCCTTAATAAGTTAAAGCACTTATTAACAAAAAAAGGGCTGTTTAGCCCTTTTTTTGTGCTTTTTAATTATTATATTCTTAACGCTTTATCACCACGGCCTATGCCTACAGCCCCAGAACGTACCACTTCGATAATATCGGTCTCATGGCGTAAAGTGTCTAAAAATGATTCAATTTTATCTGTACTGCTAACGAGCTGTAATGTATAACTATTGCGGCCCATATCTAAAATAGCGCCGTTAAATACATCGGCTACGCGAGTAACTGCCGAACGTTTAGCCTCATCTTGAGCATGAACTTTCACGAGTAATAACTCACGCTCAATATGTGCTATTTCAGTCAGGTCGATGATTTTTAAAACATCCACAAGTTTATTAACTTGCTTAGTGATTTGTTCAACAATACGGTCATCTCCCATTGTGGTGATGGTGATCCGTGATAATGAATGATCATCAGTAGTGCCTACAGTTAAGCTATCAATATTATAGGCGCGTTGTGAAAACAGACCAACTATACGCGACAAGGCACCTGGCTCATTTTCTAGTAAAATAGATAGTATACGGCGCATTATGCTTTTACTCCTTTACGTAGCCACATTTCATCAATTGACCCAAGTTTAATCTGCATTGGGTAAACGTGTTCTTTTTCATCAACACAAATATCTAAAAATACTAACTTGTCAGTAATCGCCATAGCTTTGTCAATCGCAGGCTGTAACTCATCTAGTGTATTTACCCTAATGCCTACGTGACCATAACTTTCAGCTAATTTTACAAAGTCAGGCAGTGAGTCCATATAAGATGATGAGTGGCGACCACCATAAACCATATCTTGCCATTGGCGTACCATACCTAATGAGCGATTATTCAAAGAAACAATTTTGACTGCTAAGTTGTATTGCATGCAGGTTGATAATTCTTGAATATTCATTTGAATTGAACCATCTCCAGTCACACAAATTGACTCTTTATCAGGAAATGCCAGCTTCACGCCCATAGCTGCAGGTAAACCGAAACCCATGGTGCCTAAGCCCCCTGAGTTGATCCATTGGCGTGGATTTTTAAACGGATAGTATTGTGCAGCAAACATTTGATGTTGGCCAACATCTGAGCTGATATAAGCGTCACCATTTGTTGCTTTATAGAGGGCTTCAATAACAGCTTGTGGTTTTATTTTTTCGCCATCATTGCTGTAGCTTAAGCACTTTTGCTCGCGCCAGCTGATGATCTGACGCCACCAATCTTCTTGGGCACTTCGGTCTATATTTAAAGGGCTTTTATCTATCGCGGTCTGTAATTGTTCAAGTACCGTTGCAAGGCAACCTACGACAGGAATATGGGCTTTTATTGTTTTCGAAATAGATGTTGGATCGACATCAACATGGACAATAGTTGCATTCGGGCAAAACTTTTTAACATTGTTGGTTACCCTGTCATCAAAACGAGCACCTAAGGCTAAGATTACATCAGCATTGGCCATTGCTTTGTTGGCTTCTAGGCTGCCGTGCATGCCTAGCATGCCAATAAAGTTGGGGTGTACACCACTGATGCCACCTAAACCCATTAGAGTATTGGTAATTGGCGCATTAAGTGACTCTACTAAACGTGTTAGTTGCTCTGAGGTATTTGAAATGATGATACCGCCGCCAGAATAAATAACTAATTTTTTAGCTTCTAATATAGCAGTTACAGCTTTGCGTATTTGTTTTGAATGACCTTTAGTATTAGGGTTGTAGGTTCGTAATTCGGTTGTGGAAGGGAATTCAAAATCAAATTTTAACGCTGGGTTTAACATGTCTTTTGGCAGTTCAACAACGACAGGCCCTGGGCGGCCGCTACTTGCGATATAAAATGCCTTAGCTAAAATTGTTGGAATATCTTTAGCGCTACGACAGTTAAAACTATGTTTAACAATAGGGCGAGAACAGCCAATAATATCGGTTTCCTGAAATGCATCATCACCAATTAAGTTAGTAGGTACTTGACCTGATAATACAACCATTGGAATTGAATCCATGTACGCTGTCGCAATGCCCGTTATGCAGTTTGTAGCACCTGGCCCAGAAGTAGCTAAAACCACCCCAACATCGCCTGTAGCACGCGCATAGCCATCGGCCATGTGCGTTGCTGCTTGTTCATGTCTTACTAAAATATGCTCAACATCATCTTGTTGAAATAAAGCATCATAAAGATCTAATACAGAGCCACCGGGGTAGCCAAATATATATTTAACCTTTAACTCTTTTAATGCCTGAACCACTAGTTCGGAGCCATTATATTGTTTCGTACTCATCCTCATTCCTCACGTACCTGATACTTTTAATTAAGGTTACAAGTAAATAGTTACCTAATAGACTTAATTAAATTAGTATTACAATTTAAATGCATAAAAAAACCCCCGCTGGAGCGAGGGTTTTTAAAAAGCTGTTTCACCTTTTAATACATCCTCGCAGGGCTTAAGACTAAGACCAGTACGAGAACGTTTATTTGGTGAAATTGATGTTTCATAATATTACTTTTCTTCTGTATGTTTGTTATGAAATTTCTAATGAACTATTTAATTACTCGGTGCCTAAGACACAATTAATTCACTTTTTTATTACCTCTATTTTTAAGTGTTTTACTACCTAATGTCAACCGCCAGCAAGACTATCTTGCATTAAAATTCCAAATTAATTGGTTTTTTATTTTAAGCTAGCTTTAAAATGTGTTTTTTTACGAGGTAATTAAAGAATTTATGCTTAAAATGATAGCTGTTGATGGAGCGATGATTTGATCTCAGCTACAGAGTCTAATTGTAGACAAAGACGTTACGATGACAAAGCTTAATAATAGGAATGGTGTTGAGCTCTAATTATGTGAGAGATAAATATTTTTAGATGCTATTTCATACAATTAATTAAAGATTGAACACAGGGTATTCAGCTGATGTTGCAGGGATGAGCATAGGTGATAGCGCTTAATTTATTCATTAAACGTCTATGAATTGAGTACTAATACCAATCGACTTAGATATTTAACCATTCTAGCGGGCTAAATAAAGCGCTAACAGCGTTATAAATTTTTCATGTTCGACTGCATGGATGCAGGAGGTAGAGCAATGCAGGAGCAATTGCCGAGATCAACACCATGTCAAAATTTATGCCTTGTTATCACCGTATTTACCTGTCGCTATAAGTGGTCAGTAACTTAACTCGATTGGTATAAAATTGTTAGTACAAAGGGCCGTTGAATCGAAAATTGACAGGCACAAAAAAACCAGTTTTAACACTGGTTTTTTGTGCTTTTTAACCGTTCAGAAAAAATTATAGACGGTCAATTACAGCTTGAGTGAAATCGGTAGTTCCGTGGTTGCCACCTAGATCACGCGTTGTACGATCACCGGTCTTAATCACATCAGCTACAGCGCTACGGATGCGCTCAGCTGTATCACCCATTTCTAAATGCTCCAGCATTTGAATTGACGCTAGGATCACAGATGTCGGGTTTGCTAAGTTTTTACCCGCGATGTCAGGTGCACTACCATGTACAGCCTCAAAAATCGCTGCATCTTCACCAATATTAGCACCTGGCGCCATACCAAGACCACCAACTAGACCTGCACATAAGTCAGATAAAATATCACCAAAAAGGTTTGTTGTAACAATAACGTCAAACTCTTCTGGGCTCATTACTAATTTCATACAAGTAGCATCAACAATCATTTCTGTTGATTCAATTTCAGGGTAACGCTCTGCAACTTCACGTGCTACTTTTAAGAATAAACCTGATGTTGATTTTAAAATGTTAGCTTTGTGAACAGCTGTTACTTTTTTACGGCCTTCACGAACGGCAAGCTCATATGCAAAAGTAACGATTTTCTCAGCACCGTCACGCGTGATCATTGACATTGCTTGTGCTTCGTTACCATCTTCTGAAGTCACTTGGCCTAAACCTGAATACATACCCTGTGTATTTTCACGTACTGTGATGATATCAATATCATCGTAGCGGGCTTTTGTTCCGACAAATGATTTTACTGGGCGCACGTTTGCGTATAAACCAAATTGCTTACGTAATGTGACGTTGATTGAAGTAAAACCTTCACCAACAGGCGTTGTTAATGGGCCCTTTAAAGTGATTTTATTACGTGCAATAGTGTCAATAGTCTCTTGCGGTAATAATTCACCTGTTTTCTCTAAGGCAGCTAGACCAGCATCAACGAATTCATAATCAAAATCGCATCCTGCGGCTTGTAATATCTCAAGAGCTGAATCAATAATACTTGGACCGATACCGTCGCCTTTGATTACTGTGATGATTTTTTTGGTCATGAACTTTTCCTATTACGAGTTAGAAATACACGTAAATATGTCGCAAAAATAAACTGCGATAACTTGTTAGATAATTTACGTGAATGAGTTTGAAAATTTAAGCGGCTTTTATAGCAATTTATTCAACTTTTTGCCAGTAAAAACCGTGAAAATAGTCAATATGTCTTATAAAATGCGCTGTTTATACACTATTACTTAAACCTAGGCTGGTTAATTGTGAATAAAAATTCGCAGTACTAGGCCAGCCAAGTTCTTTTAATACAGAATCTAAAATTTGCTTTTGCCACGGGCTGAGTACGTATTTTGGTTGATATACTTGTGTTGAAATTAACTTAACCGCAACCCATAACTTAGCCGAATCACTGAGTGATTTCTTTTTATGTTGCTCAGCATCTAATAAGGCTTGAGTCCATGGGTTATCACTTAAAACGGTGAGTAAGTACTGGCTGAGGGAGTCAGGGTCTAACTGTCGAACACCAAATAACCATGAGAGTAGGGGGCTTTTATCATTATTTGGTTCTTTACTATGCAATGTTTTTCGGCTTAGATCAGTACTTGCGTGCTCAATCAAATAACTTATATATGCATAAACAGGCAAGGCAAGTTGCTCAAATTGTTGCTCACTATTATGTCTGAAAAACAGTGCTAGAATATTAATTATACCGCGTAAACGACAATGAATATGACGCTGTAAAGGGTGCTTATGGGATGTTACAAGCTGCTCAAATAGTACGTGCTGTATTATTGCGGGGGCATTATCTAGGCCGACCATACACAGGCTATGCCGTAAGTCTTTACCAGGTAAATTTTCTTTATTATAAGGTTTAACTGACTGACATAAATTTTCAATTGTTTGAGTTTGATTCTGTAATAATTTAATCAGTGCCGTGTATGAATATTCATGTTGTACTTTAACTTGGCTTATCAGTATTAAAAGCGCTTGTTGCTGCTCATTAACTTCCTCATTCTTTACAAGGTGCTCACTAAACCAAACACTGAATAAAACTCGCTTATCTATAATAGGCCGTTGTTTAGCATTGGCATCTAGTTGCGCTTTAATACTATGCCAGCGTATTTTTTGCTCTGTATCAATAGAAATAACAAGGTGTTTTTGAGTTTTATCTTCACCGATGTAAACGAGATCCTGTTCACCATGTTTAACAACACTTCCAGGTACAAAGGGGCCTATGTGTGCAATGATGCTTTTTAGTGCGTATTGTGCAAACTGATTGGGTGTACGTAAGTAAATATCAGCCACCGCTTTATAAACGCTGATATGATCATTGTGTTCACGATAAGTTATATTCATCGCGATTATATTTGCAAGGGCGACTAAAATTGTTGCGCCATCGTAAATCATAATTTGTGGTGTGCTAAGTAAGGCTTGTTTGTATTTATTTAGTCGTGCTAAAACTGCTGAGATATTATCCGTTGGCACCTGAGAAGATTGCAAAAGTTTAATAGCAAGCTGGTGGCGACATTGCCACTGCTTTTTTTCTTGTAAATTAAGTGGTTGGCGAAGTGCTAACTTGTTACTTTGCGTTTGAACACATAAGTAGTTTGTAAGGCAAACAAAAATGAGTTGTTGTGTAACTTTACTATCATAACCTAAACTTTTGCAAAATGCGGTGATCAATACACATTGATTGACAACTAGGTTCGTCGTATACCCATAGCTTTTTACGTACAAAGTAAGTTGAGCCTGCATAGCATGTGGTGTGTGCTCATAGACTTGATAATAGCGTTCAGCTAATTGACTAAGTAGTGGATAAATATTGGGCCATTGGC
Source organism: Pseudoalteromonas neustonica (assembly GCF_001653135.1). GTDB lineage: Bacteria > Pseudomonadota > Gammaproteobacteria > Enterobacterales > Alteromonadaceae > Pseudoalteromonas > Pseudoalteromonas neustonica. The sequence goes on along the minus strand of NZ_BDDS01000004.1, from coordinate 11,067 downwards.
TTTTATTATTATAACAGCGCAGCACTTGGTGTGTTTTTTCAAAAAGGGTTACCAGTGATTGTGGATTGACGGTATCCATTATTTAATATTATCCTTCGCGCTGATAGGCATCAAATGCACTTGGGCCCCATAAAACTAATTCACCATTTTTAAATAGTAACCCCGAGCACTCATCCATAGTGGTGATCCCGTCTGACTTTATATGCTGAGTGCGGTAGAAAATAATTTGCCATACTTCTTCTTTATCACGCTTTGCAAAGGTAAGATCTGGACTACCTAAATAATCTAATACGCTGTTCAAATTAACGGGATTTTCTATCGTTAACTTATCAATATAACGCTTATTGAAAGCTTCGCGGTCTTGCCAAATCATTGCTTGAGGGTCATCTTTATAAAAAGTAATAACCAAGGTAGCAATTAAAGCATAGACACCTAAACCTAATATTAGATAGCGAAAAACCTTTTTAAACATCTGACACTCTTACACTGAAACTTAAAATTGAGTATACGCATAGTTGAAATTCAGTGCCATGCTAATGCGATTAATTGAGTCTTAACTGCTTTAAACTAAAGCCTAAGTTTATATCTGTGCGCAAACTAACCAAGTTTTTTGAAATAATATAGTCTTCCATACCAGACGCTAGTTTTTTACGGGTGCCGGGAGAAAGCGATTCATCATTGGCGGCTAACGTAATATCAGCGTGTTTAGCTATCACGTCTTGTGCTGTTTTAGTTCCAACACCTTTTATTCCAGGAATATCATTGGTTTTATCACCAGCCATGGCCCAAAAATCAATCAACCTAGCTTGTTCAACACCAAAGCGTTGGTGTATGGAATTTAAATCTAGATACTCTTTTTTAAAATAGTCGTACACACTAATGTAATTATTTAGGCTAGGTAAAAAGCCCTTGTCGGTAGATACAATAGTCGAATGTAGCTGATTCTTTGCCATCTTATGCGCTAAAGTGGCAATAATATCATCAGCTTCATCATTAACGGGTGCAAAAACAATAATACCAGTTTGCTCTATGGCGTGTTTAAATTTAGCGAGTGAATTTCTTAAAGTTTCAGGCATTGGTGCTCTGCTACTTTTATACTGCTTGTAATAATGATAACGCCAGCTTTTATCGCCATCAAAGACTGCAATAGCATGTGTTGCTTGGGTGATTTTTAGTAATTTTTCACAGGCATGCGCTACACGCGCGCAGCACGTTATAATCATTTGCTCATCGCTGCCTTTATTTTGATTACTATCAACAGCATAGATACGCCTAATTAAATTAAGCGCATCTATTAAAAGTAATTGTCCAGACACTAAATAAAAATCCTCATGCTTTAATTTCGTAACATGGAGTATATTTACTGCCGGGAAGTTTCATTCGTCCTTGTTCAACAAATGCACGTAATAATTTATCCATGGCGTTCATTAATTCAGGTTCACCACTTAAAATAAAGCGACCGTCTTGTTTTATTGCTTGGATCCCTTCATCTTTTACATTGCCGGCAACAATGCCAGAGAATGCACGACGTAGATTAGCTGCAAGCTGTTGCTTAGGTTGATCTAAATGAAGATCAAGTCCCGCCATATTTTTATGCGTTGGGGAAAATGGCTGTTGAAAATCGTTTTCTATTTTCAGTGTCCAGTTAAAGTAGTAAGCATCGCCTTGGCTCTTGCGGTAATCGCGTACATTAGCCATCGCAGATTTTAATTTAATACCCACTAATTCAGGGTTATCAATGATCACTTCAAATTTATCAAGAGCTTCAGTGCCTAACGTCATTTCTACAAATTTGCAGAGTTCAATGAAATAATTTTCGCTTTCTTTAGGCCCAGTTAAAATGACAGGTAACGACTGCTTTTGATTCTCAGGATGTAATAAAATGCCAAGTAAATAAAGCAGCTCTTCGGCCGTTCCCGCACCACCTGGAAAGATAATAATACCGTGAGCCGTTCTAATAAATGCTTCAAGGCGCTTTTCTATATCAGGGAGGATAACGAGTTCGTTAACGATTGGATTAGGTGGCTCTGCGGCAATAATGCTTGGTTCTGTTAAACCTAAATAACGGTTGTTGGTATTACGTTGTTTGGCGTGACCAATCGTTGCGCCTTTCATTGGACCTTTCATTGCGCCAGGGCCACAACCGGTACAAATGTTTAAGCCTCTTAAGCCCAGTTCATAACCAACTTGTTTGGTATATTTATATTCAACTTCATTGATCGAATGTCCGCCCCAGCAAACTATCATACTCGGATCGCTGTTCACGCGAAGTGCAGCAGCATTACGCAACATATCAAAGACCATATGAGTAATGCTTTTTTGATCTGTTAAGTCTTTTTCGTATTTTTGGCAAATAAACAAGATGTCGCGTATCACAGAGAATATATGCTCGTGGATACCTGTAATAATTTCACCATCAACAAAAGCCGTAGTAGGGGGGTTAATTAATTCAATCTTAATGCCTCGCTCACGACTTACTAAGCGAATGTCAAAGTCTTTATATTTATTATAAATTTCAAGGCTTGAATCTGTATGGCTACCAACATTAAGTACTGCTAACGCGCAATTTCTAAATAATTTATAACGTTCACTCGTGGACGATTGCTCTAATAGGTCTACTTCTAATTGTGACAGTAAATCTAACACACCGGTTGGGTTTAACTGTATTAACATAGGCATTCTCCTTGCTGAAAAGCAGTTCGGTGGTCGTGATTATTTACTGATACATATTCGGTCACGACCTGTATTTTTAGCTTTGTAAAGCGCATCATCAGCGCGATCAAATGCACTTAAAGGGGTATCCCCTTTTTTAAACTGAGTAACACCAAGTGAAATTGTAATTTCGACTTGTTTATTCTTAAATTTAAATGGAATGCCTTTCACAGCCTTACGTAGTTTTTCAAGGGGCTGACTTGCATGTTCAAGTGACATACCTGGCATTAATAAAACAAACTCTTCGCCACCATAACGTGCAATAAAGTCAGATTTACGAATCGACATTTGCAACGCTTTTGCAATTACTTGCAATGTTTTGTCACCAGCACTGTGTCCATACTTATCATTAATTGACTTAAAGTGATCAACATCAATAACCACTAATGTCATATCTGATTCTTGGACTGCAAAAAGGTGAAACTCATGATTAAAGCGTTCATCAAATGCAGCACGATTAGGTAATTTAGTTAAACCATCGAGTAGGCTTTTAAAACGCTGTTCATGTAAACGTTTTTTATACTTGGATAGCTTGCCTTCTAAACTACCAATTCGTTGATTTATTTCGTTAAAACTGGAAATTAACGCTTGACGGTCTTCTTGTTCAAGGCGTTCTTTTTCAATTAAATCTTGGCTAAGCGACTTTAATTCATTATCAACGAGTGCCTTTAACGATGAGATAGACGTTGCATTTTGCGTTTGTGACGTTAAATTATTTATTTTACTTTCGATTCGTTTATTAAGTGCATCAAATTCAGCTCCCATCGATTGTGAGTGTTTGCTGGTTGAGACAATTGAATGATGTAATTCTTCAAGTGTCTGATTTAATGATACTAAAAAGCTTTGAGCGGATTGCCGCTCTTTACTTATATTACCGGCAATAATACGGATAATTTCAATTGCTGAAACTAATAAGTCATCCACAGTATCCGTTTCAGAGATATTATTTTTTATAGTTTTAACTTGTTCCGCAGCTTCATCTTCAAAGACTAAATCATTGGCTAAATTTAAGAGTTCTTTTGCCAATGAGGGTTGTAATGATGCTTGCTTAGAGTCAGTTAATGTAAGTTTTGCATGTAAAGCTTGATGGTAAATAGTAACAAGGCGGTTAAGAATAGGAATGAAATCCCTATTTGATTGGACCTGATTTAATTCATGATCGAGCAAGTGACGTAGCGTACGTCTTGCGTCATCAGGCAGCCCTTTTGTTTTTTGCAGCTGTTTACCGGCATCTTGAACACTATTGTAAAGTTCACGCTGATGAGCTGACTGTAGGGCTTCTTGCCCCTTTAATAGAGTAAGAACTTCATCAATAAGCGGCGCGAACATTTCAAAATCGACCCCTTTTGCTAATGCACTACGAAATTTAGCTAAACGGTTATCAAGTTCAATGTCCATACCTTTACAGCTTAATGATAATTTAGCTGAAAAATGGGTTAATGTATCGACCTGTTGTTTGCGCGCATGCTCTATCACCATGCGCGACTCAATGGCTTGTTTAAGTTTTTTATTTAAAACTTCGATCTGTTGTGACACTGATAGCTACCGCCATTGATTAAATCTTTATATTGCCTTAAGTTTACAACAAAATTGGAACAAATGTAGTCGCGAAGTCAAAAACTTAGCATTTGATGGTGATTTTTATTCATCGGGCTTATAACTGTGTCTTTTTGTCGCTTTTAATTCACATTAATAGCCATCATTGTTAGGCTAATTTATAACATAGCAATGATAATTTAGAATAAAGAGTCTATATGAAACGTTTTTTAGCATTATCGGTATTAGCAGCACTCTCTCCGTCAGCATTCGCTGACGTAAATTACTCTCTTGAGATCACTCAACCAGAGCATCATTTAGGGAATGTAAGTGTTGCGTTTCCTCAAACAGCACAAGCTCATTTAGATGTTAAATTACCGGCATGGCGCACGGGTCGTTATGAGATTTTAAATCTGGCTAATGGTGTGCGTTTTTTTCAAGCAAAAGATGATGAAGGTAAAGCGCTTAATTGGGAAAAAATAAATGCCAGTACATGGCGTGTGCACTTAGACGAACCAACTGATGTGCAAATAGATTACCAAGTGTATGCCAATGAATTAGGTAAGCGTGCCCGTCATATTGACGATAGTCATGCATTTATTGATGCATCCGGCTTTTTTATGTTTAGTGAGTCATTTCGTCAAGAGCCTGTGACGGTAACCCTAGATGTTCCAAAAGCGTGGCGTTCTGTGTCAGGAATGGATAACGCAGGCTCAAAACATAGTTTTAAAGCTGCAGATTATGATGTACTGGTCGATTCGCCAATCGAAACAGGTCTTAATGAACATCATACTTTTAAAGTGGGTGGTCGCGACTATGAGCTAGTGATCTGGGGAGAAGGGAACTATGACGTTGACTTAATGTTAAAAGACCTTAAAAAACTAGTCACAACAGGTAATGTGATCTGGGATGATTATCCGTACGAGCGCTATGTATTTATGGTGCATGCCACATCAGGTGCTGGTGGTGCAACAGAGCATTTAAACTCAACAATCATTCAACGACCGCGAGATCGTTTTGGTTCGCGCGAAGATTACCTGGCATTTATTAGTACGGCAGCGCATGAATTTATTCATACGTGGAATGTCAAAGCGTACCGCCCAGAAGGGTTAGTACCTTATGATTATACGAATATGAATTTTGACAAGTTACTGTGGATTGCTGAAGGTTCAACTAGTTACTTTGAAGATCATTTAATGGTTCGTTCTGGTATATCAACGACAGATGAGTTTTTTAAAAGTTTAACAAAAACAGTTAACCGCCATTTATTAACGCCGGGTCGGGACGTACAAAGCGCCACAGAAACAAGTTTTGATAAATGGATTAATCAAGGTGGTGACCACGCGCGTAACTATAGCACCAATATATACTTAGAAGGGTCATTAATCTCCATGGCGCTTGATATTGATCTACTTGAGAATAGCCAAGGAAAGCAAAGTTATCGCGATGTTCATCGTGCTCTTTATAATTTACATAAACTCCCACAAGGGTTTAGCGTTGATAATGTGAAAGCGATTTTAAAAGACTTAACTGGGCGTGACTATAGTACGTGGTGGGCTGCAAATGTAGACTCTCCAGCTAAAATTGATTTTGATATTTTACTTAATAAAGTAGGGCTTGTGCTTGAACGCCCTAAAGGTGCTAAAACATTAGCAAGTGTTGATGCGATGGCTAAAAATAGTGGCGAGTTACTTACGCTAACGCATGTTCGCCGTGGTGGTGCTGCGTGGCAAGCTGGCTTAACAACGGCAGATAAAATTGTAGCAATTAACAAAAAGCATGTTGGAAAAGATTTAAAAGCGAGTCTGGAAACATTCAAAGCGGGTGACAAAGTGACGGTTGACTTTATACGCCGTGATGCACTACAAAGCACGACACTAACTCTTACTGAAGACTTTGATAAAGCTAAAAAAATCGTCGTAAATAAAGAGGCTACTGAACAGCAAATGGCATTGTTTAAAGCATGGATGGGGGTCGATCATCCTAATCTAGTTAAATAATTAACATGACGAATGACTATACCCAAACTACCTCAAGATGAGACGCCCAACGGGTTGGTTTAAAAGCGATTTACACTGCATTATTGATTTTAATAAGGGAACAACCATTATTTTCAATCAATGCCTTGCCTAAATCGCTTTTAATTCCAACTGAAACTGGATCTTGAGATGGCTTGGGTATAAATGGAGCTGCGGCTCCTTTTTTTGTTATTAACCAAACTTTGCTTGAACATGTGATCTACAGATCAACTTACAGTGTTTTAAGCTACATAGAGCTTAAAAATTGAACCAACGAAGTGAAAGGTGCTAAGTTACACGTAGTTCATCAATTAAAAGGAATAATAATGAAATTAGAGTCGTTAGCACTTCATCATGGCTATGAATCAGAAGCCACCACAAAATCTGCCGCGGTGCCTATTTATCATACTTCATCTTATACATTTGATAACACTCAGCATGGCGCTGATTTATTTGACTTAAAAGTACCAGGTAATATTTACACTCGAATCATGAATCCCACCAACGCAGTTCTTGAGCAGCGACTAGCTGCAATGGAGGGCGGAATTGGTGCCTTGGCAGTTGCTTCTGGAATGGCCGCAATTACTTACGCAATACAATGTTTATGTGAAGTGGGCACTAATATTGTTAGCACCAGTCAGGTATACGGTGGCACGTACAACCTATTTGCCCACACATTACCACGCCAAGGTATTGAAGCTCGCATGATCAAAGCTGACGACTTTACTGCTTTTGAAAATGCTATAGATGAAAATACCCGTGCTGTTTTTTGTGAGTCAATAGGGAACCCTGCTGGTAATATTGTTGATATAGCACGCCTTGCAGAAATTGCACACAAAAAGGGTGTACCGTTGATTGTTGATAATACCGTTGCAACGCCTTACTTATGTCGTCCGTTTGAGCACGGTGCAGATATTGTTGTGCATTCATTAACTAAATACATTAATGGCCACGGAACTGCCATTGGCGGCATCATCATTGATTCGGGTAAATTTGATTGGAAAGCAAATGCGACACGTTTTGCTATGATGAACGAGCCCGATCCGTCTTATCATAATGTTGTTTATACAGATGCATTCGCTGAGGCTGCTTTTATAGGCCGTTGCCGTGTTGTGCCATTAAGAAATACAGGCGCAGCATTGGCCCCTAAAAACGCGTCAGACATTCTAATTGGTCTTGAAACACTTGGCTTAAGAATGGAACGTCACTGCGAAAATGCCCAAAAACTCGCTCAGTACCTTGAAGATCATCCTAAAGTGTCTTGGGTTAATTACGCAGGCTTAGCATCAAGCCCTTATAATGAAATGAGTAAAAAAATGACGGATTCAAAAGCATCTGGAATTTTAAGTTTTGGCATTAAAGGCGGGGCCCAAGCAGGCGCTCGCTTTATTGATGCGCTTAATATGGTCTTGCGGCTGGTTAATATAGGCGACGCCAAATCACTTGCTTGTCATCCCGCATCCACAACTCATCGTCAACTCAATGATGATGAGCTTGCAAATGCAGGCGTTAGTCGAGATTTAGTTCGTTTGTCGGTCGGCATTGAAAGTATTGACGATATTATTGCAGATGTAAGCCAAGCCTTAGAGCGTGCTTAACTATAATCAGAAGCCTCTTTTAGAGGCATTTTCCCTCTCAAATTTATTAATTAATCAATATATTAGTTTCTGACCGTTATAATGTAACAATTCATTGCAGGGCGATTGACCTCAAGCATACTTCGCGCGTACCCTATTGCGGATAAAATAAAAAGGATTATAAAATGCGTTTAAAACCTCTCATTGCAACACTTGCTGTTGCATTTTCGACGACAGTTATTGCAGATGAAGGAATGTGGCAGCCACATCAACTTCCAGAACTTGAATCAATACTAAAGGCTAAAGGGCTTGAAATTGATGCTAAATCTATTTCTAAGCTTACAGAATTCCCGATGAATGCTGTAATTAGTTTAGGTGGGTGTACGGCATCTTTTGTATCACCAAAAGGCTTAGTCGTTACCAATCATCATTGTGCTTATGGGTCTATTCAATATAACTCAACGCCTGAAAATAACATTTTAGAAAACGGCTTTTTAGCAAAAACACCCGCTGAGGATTTACCTGCAGCACCAGGATCGCGCGTGTATGTTACAGAAACCGTGACCAACGTAACTGATAAAGTAATCAAAGGCACTAAAAAGTTGAGCGCAAAAGCACGTTACGATGCGCTTGAAAAAAATGAAAAAGCCCTCGTAGCTCAGTGTGAAGCTGATGACAATTACCGTTGCAACGTATATTCATTCCACGGTGGTTTAGAGTTTTACCTTATTAAATCATTAGAAATTAAAGATGTACGTTTAGCATATACGCCGGCAATGGGTGTAGGAAAATACGGCGGCGATATCGATAATTGGATGTGGCCACGTCACACCGGTGATTTTGCATTTTACCGTGCCTATGTTGGTAAAGATGGTAAGCCAGCTGAATTTAGTGAAGACAATGTACCGTACGTACCAGACTCTTACCTAAGTGTAAGTGCCAAAGGCGTTCAAGAAGGCGACTTTGTTATGGTAACAGGTTACCCGGGGCGTACTAATCGCTACCGAATTGCTGCGGAAGTTGATTATGTATTTAACACCAGCTACCCAAAAGCGCGTAAACATAACTCAAAGTATGTGTCTTTGATTGAAGAAAACTCAGAAGATGGTAGTAAAGCGCGAATTGCTTATGAAAGCACAATTGCAGGCTACAACAACTACATTAAAAACTACGGTTCAATGATTGAAAGCTTTAATAAAGGCAGTATGTTTGAGCGTAAAAATCAGTTTGAGCAAGACCTAACAAACTGGATCAATAGCGATCGTAAACGTAAAAATCAATACGGTAAAATCTTAGATGAATTGTCGGCTTTAGTTGCACAGTCTCAAAATCATAATGAACGTGACCGTATGCTTGGCTATGTACATCGTTCGCAAATGATCAGCACTGCACGTGGTTTATATCGTTTAGCATATGAAAAACAAAAGCCAAATGCAGAGCGTGAATCTGGTTATCAAGAACGTGATTTACCGCGTTTTGAAGCGGGCTTAAAGCGTATGACACGTCGTTTTGATGCAACAGTTGATAAAGCAATTTTATTACACTTTTTAGAGTTGTATGCTGCGTTACCAAAAGCAGAACGTTTTGAAGATGTTGATAACGCATTTAAACTACAAAATGGGTTTGATAAAACAAAGCACAGTGAATTACTCTCGCAAATGTACGCAAATTCATCACTTAATGATGAAGCCGCTCGTTTAGCGTTATTTGAACAATCTTTAGCGCAGGTAGAACAAAGCGAAGACCCATTTATGCAATACGCTAAAGCGATATTTGCAGTAATGAAAGCAGAAGAAGATAAAGACAAAGCGCTTGCTGGTAAATTACAAGCTGCACGCCCGCAACTAATGAGTGCAATCATTGCATTTAACAAAGCACAAAATAAACCAGTTTATGCTGATGCTAATAGCACTTTACGAGTAACGTATGGCACGGTTGGTGGTTATTCGCCACAAGATGGTTTGGTTGCAACGCCATTTACCTCACTTGAAGGTTTACTCGCTAAAAACACCAATGTTGACCCATTCAATGCGCCTGAAAATCTACAAAAACAGATCAAAGCTAAGTTGTATGGCGATTACACCGGTGGTATGAATACTGTGCCAGTTAACTTCTTATCAAATGTTGACACAACAGGCGGTAATTCAGGCTCACCAACACTTAACGGCAAAGCTGAGCTTGTTGGTTTATTGTTTGATGGCGTGTACGAAAGCATCATTGGCGATTGGGATTATAACCCTGCACTTAACCGCTCAATCCACGTCGATTCACGCTATATGTTATGGGTGATGGATAAAGTTGATAAGTAAGCGTCTAGCAAAGTGCACCTGCCAGTAATTCGTCAAACCGATTAAGCTATTTCTGAATTTCAATTAGGAGATAGCCATGAGAAAAACACGTAGCCTTGAGCAGTGGCGTAACATTATCGAAGAACAACAAGCCAGCGATTTAACTATTACTGAGTTTTGCCAGCAACGTGCCTTATCTAAAACAAGCTTTTATACGGCACGAAGTAAGCTTAATACTGAATCCAGTCGTTTTGTTCAAGCAAAAGTCACTAAACACGTCGCCCCCACTGAACAGCAACTGCCGATCATGCTTACTATCGGCAGCGTGAAAATTAGCTTCCCACCCACAATGCCTGTCGCTTATTTGAGTCAATTGTTGCGTGAGCTTGCCTTATGAAAATGTTTGTTGAACCCGCGCGTATTTACTTGCATCGTGACGCCGTGGATTTTCGAAAGTCTATTGATGGTCTGGTCGCACTCGTTGAAAGCGAGCTTGAACGTGATGCTTACACTGGCGCATTATTTTTGTTCTGCAATAAATCGAAAGATAAACTCAAGCTGGTTTACTGGGATAAAACGGGGTTTGCTTTGTGGTACAAGCGCTTAGAAAAACAAAAGTTCAAATGGCCAAGTAAAGTCAGTTTGCAAGAATTTGAACTCAGTCCTGGGCAATTGGATTGGTTGTTGTCGGGATATGATGTGCTTGGTCATGAAGAATTGCAGTATCAATCGATGATCTAATCGATCATATTGACAGTAAATGATCGTTGCCACACCGTCTGCTTTATCTTTGCGTCAAACAAGAAAACAACGTCAAATTCTGTTAAATTGCGAACATGAAAATTGATGCACACTTACTTCCTGACGACCTAGAACAACTCAAGCGCATGGTGCTTGAGTTGCAACAAGTCGTTGCTGAAAAAGATGCGCAAATTC
>NZ_BDDS01000003.1 GCF_001653135.1 Pseudoalteromonas neustonica | reverse complement strand
AGCAATTACCTATGCGATAAACCAGTTTGAGAAATTCAGGCGTTACCTCGATGATGGCAGGCTCAGTATTGATAATAACCGAGCAGAGCGAGCCATAAAACCGTTCGTAATAGGGCGGAAAAACTGGCTGTTCTCAAATACCAGTAATGGCGCGCATGCCAGCGCCATACTCTATAGTCTTGTTGAAACCGCAAAGGCAAATGATCTTGTAGTGCATGACTACATATCAACGTGCTTACAGCACCTTGCTGAGCAGCCCGATGACCTTGAACCGCTATTACCTTGGAATATTAAGCAAGGCTAGGTGTCGTTAGCTATACGCTTACGTTGATAACGCAGAAAACTTATTAGATGAAATGAAAATCGTAAAATAAGTAATAGCTAAAATAATCAAAAGGCGCTTACCTTAACCGGAAGCGCCTTTTTTGGTTATTACGTAGGTTGGTAGAGTGTAGCGAAACCGAGCAAACTGTTTTTAGGCCCGCTTGAACTACTTTTTATAAATACTTACTCAAATAGTGCAAAAATTCTTGTATTTGAATGAGATAGATAAGCATACTTTAGTTCTAATAAATGACCAGCTAAATCCATAGAGTTAACATTAGTATTTTCCCATGAGTGTTCATCCGCCCATTCAATGGCAATATTTTTTAATTGCTCATCATCAATTACTGCTAAGTTTTCAGAAAAACTCGTTGGGAGTACCCAAAGGTTGTCGCTTAAAGCAGAAGCTGAACATTTAAAGCAGCCAAGCAAATCTCCAATTTGATCCTTGGTAAAACGACCGCCAGCTAGTAATGAATTTTCAGGTACTTCATCAAAGCTATTTATATCGCCCCCTTCTTTTTCTGCAAAAAATGTAACGTCCACACTCAATCCTTTAGGTATTTATAAAACGCTTTGCTAAGCGGAAAATAATGGTTGGCTATAATCGCGAAGCGATGGCCAACTGTTATTTTTCCGTATAAGCAACTTATGTACAGCCCGACATGGGCAATGACTTATGAGGTGAAAGTCCTCTGTAGGAAGAAAAGGAAAACAGTTTTACTTCCGATGAAACTTAAAATGGGTGTCATTTTAAGTTCAATTTTAAGTTTCATTATCGCTGATATTAGCCAAGCGTTAGATAAAGCTTAAACATATTCAGATTGGCGTTTTGGCTACCAAAAGCGCCTATTACTTATTATCGTGTCGAACCGTTTCTAAAATCGCTTTTTTTTCACTATTAGATAATATAATCCAATCAAAAATCTCTTCGCTGGTGCGCCCACAGCCTGTGCAGTAGCCCTTTAAGCGGTAGCATTTGCCAATGCAGTCGGTTTTTAGCGGGAGGGTGTTTGATTTAATTGGTGAAGTCATAATGTCTTTTTTAAAGTTGCGTGATATTTAAAGGCCAGTTTAAGTGGGCATATACCCACTCCACCTTCAAAGGGACTACCATTATTGCAAAGTAATACCTGAGATTAAGTTCCTGTGAAACGTTGGGTTCAGCATTGTGAGGTGGTATGGGTTTATATATTAAATTGTCGCTATTTGCTTGATATTGGTTTACCAACTTCTAATGAAGTAGACCACGGTGTGGTGCGCGATAAAGTCTTTGCAGTGTGAATTGAAATTACAGGAGTTTTGTCATCCAATACAAAAGTAGTGCGTAATGAGTCTGCTGATTCTTTTTGCTTTTCAAGCCAGTTTTTTTGTACTAAACATTCACGGGTAAAATCGACCGCTTTTTGGTGTAATGCAACGGCGGTTGTTTGCTCTTTAAAATCGCCTTGGCAACGATATGTAACCGTCTGTGCATCAACGGCTGTTATTTGGCAATCCTCACCAACCAGATCGTATTTTGCAGTCCACGTTTCCATGTACTTAGTATTAACACGTGTGCCCTTTAACTCTTCAAAGCGGTTATCATAGGCATTCAATAACCCGTTGATTTTTTCACAGGGAGTAAGATTATCAATAGTTGTTTGTTGTTCGGTGGTTAAACTTGTGCAGCCAGATAAAATTAGGCCAGTTAACAATACTGATAAAGACTTTTTCATAATGCGCTATCCTTTTGTAATAGCTAATCCTTCGAAGTGATGTTAAGGATACCTAAGGGCTTGAAAAAATGCTATGAAAGAGGTGAAAATAAAAGGGCGGTTTGATTTTTTATCAAATGGGTTATTGAGAATTGTTGGGTATATCAGTACTCAGTACTGGAAATTACATGCCCCAGTGCTGAGCACTATCATTACTTAAACAAAGTCATTGCGTAAATAAACGTTAAAGTGTTTGCTTTTGTACATTTTTTATTTTAACACGACCGGAGCCGTCAGCAACTAAAGTGAAGCTTGCTGCTGTATCAACATAAATTCCACCTGATCCATCGGTTACCGACACATCGCCATCCACATTTTCAATATTGATATTGCCAGAGCCATCATGAACCTTTACATCACTAAGGGTATTAGTTAAATCAATACTTCCTGAACCGTCATGTATATCCACCGTGCCGCTGACATTGTTGACAGTAATGCCACCGGATCCATCCTCAATGATTAAGTCACCTTTAATAGTGTCAACATTTATTGCGCCAGAGCCATCATGAATTTTTGTTGCAGCCGTATTCTCAATTAAAATCGCGCCTGAGCCGTCGGTAATATCCAGGCTAAATGTTTTCGGTAATGCCACTGTTAAGTCAATGCGTGTTTGCTGGTCATTATTACTATTACTATTACAATTATTTGCAGTGAGCTGTGCTGTTGTGCCTTTGTTAGCTAAATTAAGGCAGTAATTGTCGTGCGCTTCATATTGGTAAATTTCAGCTTTTACAGTGATTGCAGTTGTATCACTGCCCACTATATTTAAAAAACCTGATCCTGCCTCTACCTTTAATGCCGTTAGCGACTGCGCATCAAGTGTCAGCTGTTTTGTGTTCTGTAATGTCATATCGTTATTCCAAGCAAAAGCTTGAGTTGATACGAGTACGGCACTGATTAGAGTAAGTCGTGTAAATATATTAATCATCATTATTCCCTTTCTATTCTTGTCATGTTTTTAGTTTAGTCGCACAAAGCGCTAGAAAGGTTTAAAGCGAAGTCAATTATTTTTAGTCACTCTTATTTTACCTTTAAATCTGGTAATTAGAATTTAACTGATATTTGTAAATGGAAGATGAGCAGGTGCTGAGCAGTTTAAAGGTCTCTCTAGTGCTAGCTTATTTAAATGTGCTTAGCTAAAGCTTTATTTTGAAACTTTCCCGTTGCTTTTTTGGGTAAATTAATTTATAGATAGCTGGATTTTTATACTGTATATACATGTAGGGGAATCATACTGAACAATATAACCGATAGTAAATGTGCAATACTCAGAGCGGCACTTACTCTATAAAGTATATGATTATTGCTAAAATTTTAAGGATGAATCAATGAATTTAATCAAGATGGTATTAATATTACTATGTCTATCCATCTGCAATATCTTTGCAAGTCAACTTCCGAATGATTGTCTGTCTGAAAAAAACTATAAAAGTGGGGACATTTGCCAATTCGAAAATAGGTTGTTTATCGCAAAGCATTGGGTAAAAGGGTTTGATATAGCTAACAGTGCTTGGTTTGAAATACCAGTAGATACCGCAATGGACTGGCAAATTAAAACAGCTTATCAATTTGGCGATGTAGTCATGTTTGAGAAGCACTACTTTGTCGCTACACAGTGGAATATAAATAATTGTCCATTGAATTTAATTACCTGCCCTAAAGGTTCAACACACTATGAAAGCTGGCAAAGCTTTACCTATGGTATACCCAAAAATAATGATGTTAAACTATCATTTAAAACTGTTTATGATCATGATAGTGCAATGCCATATGCTGAAATACCTATCTTAATTGATAATGTTTATGTAGGTACAACTAATGAAAAAGGGTTGCTTAATACAACATTTAAACTTAGCTCTGGCGCTAAAGAGGTAATCATTGCTTATAAGGGCTATGCATTCAAAACGGCTATGGAGCAAGGTCAACACTATGACTATATATTTGAGTTAAATGAATCGAACCTGCATTATGAAGATTCACAACTAATAGGGTTTCCTCAGCATTTAAACGATAGCCAGCCATTGGAACTATATTTTGAGGACTCTTTAGGTCACCAACTCAGGTCTCAGTACCTTGAAAGTGTAATATTGAGCAAACCTGCGAATTATTTACTTGGCACGCACGATGTTACTGAGTATTTTAGTTTGAAAGATAATGTGATTCGTATTAATAAAACAAATGAATTTTACACCAAACTCAAAGAGCTTGATCAGGGGCCGTTGGAAATATGCTTCACAACATCAAATGATTATCACCAGTTTCCGTCACGATGTGTCTCTTTCTTTTACCAATCAGCACAATTAACGTTGAAGATAACTATCCCAGTGAATCTAAGTCAACTTATCAATATTGAAGATATCACACTAGCAGTCACAAACGAAAACAAAGTTGTCATTAAGCCCTGATTCGCAAGGTAATATTGTTATTCCAGAATTGGAACTAGGGTTGTGGCAAGTGAATGGTAAAATAGAACACCCTACAGGGGATTATTATCGAACGTTCGCTCAATTTGAATTAAATGAAAATACAATGGTGAGCTTACGATATTTTTCATATGCGAAAAATGCAACATTATCCGATTATTTTGACGTCTTAATACCGTTGACTAAGAAAATAAATAGTTCAGAAATAAATAACCAATCTTTTTCAGATGCAACTACTCTTGATGATTATCAATTAGCTCAAGATTTATTTTTGAAAAATATTGAAGGTCAAAACATACTGGCTACTGATACTAGCAATAATAAAAATGCAAAAATGATTGGTGTTTTTACTCGATATCAGCTTTGGGATAAAGAATATGAGTTTACCCTTCCGGATGGCGTTGAGTCATTTAATCTAACTTACAGCGTCTCGACAAATATGTGGCAATATTTTGGACATGATGTTTGTTTAGGGCAATGGAATGATTCATGGGAACTATCTTTGCAAAACAATAATGGATCATTTTATTATGCGCAGAAAAGAGGAATATACTCACAACTTTATCTTGGCCCTATTTTAAAACCTAATCCTGATGGTGCTTCTAGGGCTATTATTTCTGAGGTTTTTAATGTTTCACACATTAATCCTAAAAATAGAACGTTCAAAATAAAAGTGGATATAGGAAGGAGTGGAAGTTATGGCTCAAATTGTAGGTGGAGTATGGTCCTTGCTTCTATTAATTACCCGAAAATTAAGTTAGTAAAAGTCAAAAGCATTTCATCAAGTGGTAAGATAAAGTACCCAAGTGAAATAGTGTCAATTCCTAAGTTAGGAAACAAGAATGTATTTAACAGGAGTTATGATTTAACGATCTCTAAAGCAGAAAATACTGTTCTGTCTTCCATTGACGTTTATCTAATGCCACCAGAATCTATTAGCACTCCAATTCTAGTTAATTCTTATGATTTTATGTCTAAAGAAGTTATAAATTTAGGTGGTGATGTATACAGAGTACCAGTAACATTCAAACTAGAAGGGAATAAAAGTAACTTAACAGAAGCACGATTTCGAAATTTTAAATATCAATTTATAGTCAATGGCTTTCATGATAATCAAGAAGTAAATTCTCAGTTATTGTCAGGAGCACATACAGCACTTTGGGCGATGCCTGAAAAAGTTAAACGTTTTGGTTGGACTCGTGACAAAGGCGGAGACGATTGGTCATCAAAAGGAGCTTATGCTTGGCTGGAAAATAACTTCAGTCTTATTACACGAGTAAACGATATATCAGGTGAGCATGGGCGTAACATCGGCCATAAAAGTCATAAATATGGTACAGATATAGACACCTTTCAATTTACGGAGTTGGATAATAAAAGTGGTCAGGAAAACTACAATCGTTTGCAAAGGGCTGTGAGTAATTATTTTGTTGGAAACACAATGGTGTCGGATGAACAAAAGCACTTAGATATAGTTAAAATATGGGTAAGTAATCAAAGGGCTGGCTTAGATGCACTATCAACAGTGTCAGAGGTGCAACGTTTATATTCTGGTTATGGTTCTAAATATGGTGAACTGTCAGCCGGTTGGTTATATAGCCTTATGATAAATGGTAATTTAACTATTGCTACAAAGGTACTCGAAACTGGCTTAGGGAGCTGGGAACCAAGTAATAAAATGAAGTTTAATAATGTTCATAATAACCATGATCATATTACCTTAGATCCAAAGGCTTTAATTTTAATACCTTAGATAAATTACGCTTTAAACTTAATTATCTAAAACCTACAGAAATTATTATTTATTTGTAGCTAAAGCATGAAAAGTGATTTTTTAATTTCACAACCTCCGGCTTCATTTTATTGATATATAAAGCGGAGCCGAGAGGTTGATCAAATCAAATTTTACGTCAAACTAGTTAAGAGAACAATAAATAATTGAGTCAAAATATGAACTCAGTTAATGCGACTTAAGCATTTAGCAAGTCAATGTATTTGGATTGAGTAAAGAATGCTAATATCTGTGTGTTTTTATCCTTTGTTAAAAACTCATAGCTTAATAAACAACTATAGATAAACTTATTTATGACGGCCTTGTAGGCATTCTACCACGTCTTTCAGCTCAAGGCCTTGACGCTGTAGTAACACGATTAAGTGATACAACAAATCGGCTGATTCATTCGTTAGCTCGTCGTTGTCGTGTTTCATTGCGGCTAGAGCAACTTCTACACCTTCTTCACCGACTTTTTGGCAGCTACGGCTTAAGTCTTTAGCAAAAAGTGACGCTGTGTAGCTTTTTTCAGGGTCGTCGTTTTTACGCTCTACAATCACTTGTTCAAGTTGTGCTAGAAAGCTCAAGCTTGGTTTAGCGGCATCACCAAAACAACTTTGCGTGCCTAAATGACAGGTTGGGCCAAGTGGGTTGGCGAGCACTAATATTGAATCGTAATCGCAATCTGTATGGACCGACACTACTTCTAAGTAATTCTCAGAGGTTTCACCCTTCGTCCATAAACGGTTTTTTGAACGTGAATAAAAGGTCACTTTTTGCTTTTCAAAGGTGACCTCAAGGGACTCTTGATTCATAAACCCTTGCATTAAAATAACCCCAGTACGGGCATCTTGAATTATGGCTGGGATCAGCTCGCTTTTCGCGAAGTCGACTTGAGTGAGGTTTTCTTTAGTTAGTTGCATAAACGCGCCGCCACTTGGTTATCTGTTAAATACTGTTTTAATTCGCCAATGTTGATCACGTTTTTGTGAAAAACACTCGCAGCGAGTGCGCCATCTACTTGGCTTTGTTTAAATACATCAACAAAATCTTGCATGCTGCCCGCGCCGCCAGAGGCAATCAGTGGAATATCACACAAAGCGCGCATTTTAGATAGTTGCTCGTTATCGTAGCCGTTACGCACGCCATCTTGGTTCATGCAGTTGAGTACAATTTCGCCTGCGCCTAAGTCCTGCACGCGTTTAACCCATTCCTGCGTTTTGTAGCGTGTACGGCTTGATGCATTGGGATCGCCAGTTAGCTGATACACTAAATACTCGCCAGTTACGTCATCATAAAAGCTATCAATACCGACGACCACACATTGCTTACCAAACTCATCATGTAACTCTTTGATAAGTTCAGGGCGTGCTATAGCAGGGCTGTTGATACTGATTTTATCTGCGCCGCGCTCTAGCACGCGTGCAGCATCGGCGACCGATTTAATACCACCGGCTACACAAAATGGAATGTCGATATGACGGGCAATGCTTTCGACCCAATTTACATCGAGTAGGCGTTTTTCAACACTTGCGCTAATTTCATAAAATACGAGTTCGTCAGCACCGGCTTCGCTATACGCTTTAGCCATTGTTAATATATCACCAACGACTTCGTGACCTTTAAATTTAACGCCTTTAACGACTTGGCCGTCTTTAACGTCTAAACACGGGATTATGCGTTTTGATAACATGCCAACGCCTCCTCAACATTAAATGCGCCATCGAGCAATGACTTACCTAAAATAACACCGCCTACGCCTAGCTCTTTAAGCTTTTTAATGTCATCGAGTGAACTTACGCCGCCAGAAGCTTGTACTTTAATGTCGCTGTTGTGCTTTGCTAAATCTTGGTACAAAGCAAATGAAGGGCCGGTCATAGTGCCGTCCTTGCTGATGTCCGTACACAAAAAATCAATAACGCCAAGTGCAACATAAAAGTCCACTAGCTCAAATAAGCCAAATTCAGATTCACTTAACCAACCGTGAGTGGCAGGGGCCCAGCCGCTGTCTGTTTTATTTACATCAAGGGCGATAACAAAATGCTGTGCGCCAAATTTTTCAATCCAGCCTTTTACTTCATCGCGTTTTTCAACTGCCATAGAGCCAATTACAACTTGGTTGGCACCGGCTTTAAGCCAGTCGCTTACGTCTTGTTCAGTACGAATGCCGCCGCCAACTTGATACGGCACATTTAGTGCTTTAGTGGCTGCTTGAATGTGTTGCCATTGTTTTTTGTCTGGATCCCGTGCGCCTTCTAAATCAACAAGGTGTAATTTACCTGCGCCGCTTTGTGCGTATTCTTGTAAGCGAGCGCCAAGCTCAAACGGGTAAAACTGTGCGGTATCGTATTTACCTTGATATAAGCGCACGATTTGATTTTGTAATACATCTAATGCTGGAATAATCACGTTAAATTCTCTTTATAATTTGTTGACTAAACTTGCCAGTCTAAAAAGTTTTGTAATAAACGGGTGCCGACTTTTGCGCTGCGCTCTGGGTGAAATTGCATACCCGCATAGTTATCGTTGGCAACAATGGCTGAAAAAGTTTGCCCGTATTCGCCGCTTACTAGCGTGGCATCATTCACTGTATGCGCAAAACTGTGTACAAAATACACTTGGTCGTTTATATCAAGGCCTTTAGTTAAGGCATGCCCGCGGTTAACCATAAGATTATTCCAACCCATGTGTGGTGAGGTTAAGCTGCCTACATCAAGGGCTTTCACTTGCCCAGGGATTTTACCCAAGCACTGCACATTACCTTCTTCAGTGCTCTCACAGAGTAATTGCATGCCTAAACAAATCCCCATCAATGGGCGTTGGTAGTCGTTAATAGCTTCTTGCCAACCACCTTCAATAAGGCGTTTCATAGCAACTGACGCATGACCAACACCGGGTAAAATAGCGCGTTCAAAGTTTTTAAGCTGCTCAGGGGATGTGATCACCTCGGGTGTTTGGCCAAGGCGTTCAAACGCAAAGCGTACCGAGTTTATATTGGCACAACCGGTATTAATTATGGCAATCATAAGCATCCTTTAGAGCTGGCAGTTTGTTGACTGGCGTCGGCCGCAACAGCCATGCGCAAGGCACGAGAGAATGCTTTAAATAAACCTTCCACTTGGTGATGACAGTTACCGTCGCTTACTGACAATATTAAGCTAATTGCAGCATTGTCACTTAAGCTTTTGAAAAAGTGCTCAACCATTTGTACGTCTAAATCACCGGCTTTTTCACGGCTAAAGTTCGCGTTTAAAACAAAAGACGCACGCCCTGATAAATCAATTTGTGCCTCTGCTTTGCATTCATCCATAGGCAGGGCAAAACCATAGCGGGCAATTTGCGATTTAGTGCCAAGCGCTTGTTTAAGTGCCAAACCTAGCGCGATGCCAATATCTTCAACTAAGTGATGCTCGTCGATGTGTAAATCACCACTGGCTTGAATATCAAGGCCAATATTGGCGTGCGTGCGAATTTGGTCAAGCATGTGATCAAAAAAGCCAAGGCCGGTGCTGATCTCACCATTTTTGTTTTGATCTAAATTGATTTTTACATCAACTTGCGTCTCTTTGGTGTTACGAGTAATACGGCCTTTACGATCTGCTGTCGTCAGCTTGGTAACAATCGCGTTCCAATCACCGTCGTACAAAATACCTTCGCAACATAAGTTTTGCGCAAGGCCAATATCAGTTTGACGGTCGCCAATCACAAATGAACGGCCTAAATCAACTTTGCCTGAACGCATAAGCTGTGTTAACAAGCCTGTTTTAGGTTTACGGCAATCACAGTTTTGCTCATCAAAGTGAGGGCAAATTAATACCTCGTCAAATTTAATGCCTTGGCTAGACAAAATATCCATCATTTTATCTTGGGCAATATCAAAGTCAGCTGTTGGAAAGCTGTCAGTGCCTAAACCATCTTGGTTCGACACCATTACTAAACGGTAACCCGCACCTTGCAACTGCAATAGGGCAGGGATCACATTGGGTAAAAACTCTAATTTTTCTAGGCTGTCTACTTGCTTGTCGGTAATTGGCTCGGCAATGATAGTGCCGTCACGGTCGATAAATAAATAAGGGTTGCTCATGATACTTCCTGCTCTTTTAGCGTGGCTGATTGGCTAAGCCCATCTAACCAACTTTTTACTTGTTCTAATTCTTGTTCACTACCGATTGAAATGCGCAGCCAGTCGTTTTCGCCGTACAAAGTAAATGAACGCATTACTAGGCCTTGCTCAAGGGCAATATTAAAGCTGTTTTTGTTAGCTAGTTTTAGCGTTACAAAGTTACCTTCGCCGCTTAATACTTTTAATACAGCAGGGGATGCTTCTAACCACTGCTTTAGTTTTATTTTGAGCGCATTTAGAATACTTACTTGGCGACGCATTGAAGTAATTGCATCTGGGCTTAGAGCACTCGCAGCAATGCTTGCGACGACCGTTGATACCGGATACGGCGCAATGACTTTGCGAATAGGTGCTAGTACTGACTCTTGTGCAAGGGTAAAGCCTGTTCGCAGGCCAGCTAACGCAAAGGCTTTAGAAAGTGTACGCAATACAACCACGTTGGCAAATTCATTAATAAGGCTGCTTGCGGTTTGCTCTGGGCAAAACTCAATATAGGCTTCATCAATAATAACCAATGCTTTATTTGCAAGTGCTGTGGCAATAGCTTTGATTTTATCAAGCGGCGTTATGCTGCCTGTTGGGTTATTGGGGTTACAAATAAACACTAGTTTACTGTTACCAACAGCTGTGATTATTTCATCAACTGAGCCTTCTAATAGCAGTGCTTGGCTTAATCCATTAATCGCGACATTATGGGTATCGGCGGTTACTTTATACATACCATAAGTTGGTAAAAATAAAGCAACTGAATCTGTCGCTGGTTGGCAATAAGTGCGAACCAGCAACTCAATGCCTTCATCTGCTCCACGGGTCATTAATACTTGATCGGCGTTGAGCTTTGCATACTCGCCATAGCGATTGATAACGCTTGTTGGTTGTGGATCTGGATAGCGATTTAAGTCACTAATAGTAATATCAATATTTTTAACATATGGGCTTTCGTTAGCATTTAACCACGTTGTGCCGGTTAGTTTTTCGCTTTTTGCCGAGCTATACGCTGCTAATGCATCGATATTTGCGGGTAATAAAGGGTTACTACTCATTATTCATTGCCTCTATTCATAGCCTCTAAACGCACCTTTACAGCACTTGCGTGGGCATCAAGTCCTTCTGCATCTGCAAGCGGTAATATTGCTTTTGATAAGTTTTTCAAACCATTTTCGGTGATTGTTTGCACCGTATAAGTACGAAAAAAATCAAGCAGATTTAAGCTCGAATACGTTGCACTATAACCGTAAGTCGGTAATACGTGATTAGTACCCGACGCATAATCACCCGCAGACTCTGGGGTGTAATCACCGACAAACACTGAGCCGGCATTTTTAACTTTAGCTAAATATGGATTGGCATCGGCAAGTTGCAAAATTAAGTGCTCAGGGCCGTATTGCGCTGATACATCAAATGCTTGTTCGATAGAATCAACCAAAATAAACGATGAATTTGCTAATGCTTGAGCGGCTATATCACGGCGTGATAATGCTGTAAGTTGGCGTTCAATAGCTTGCTCTGTCTGTGCAATAATTAGCGCGCAATTAGAGAGTAAAATTACTTGTGAATCTGTTCCATGCTCTGCTTGTGAGAGTAAATCAGCGGCAATAAATTCAGGGTTGGCACGTTCGTCTGCAATGACTAATACCTCTGACGGGCCTGCAGGCATATCAATCGCCATGCCAGGAATTGTTTGTGCGACAAGCTGTTTAGCCATAGTGACAAAGCTGTTACCAGGGCCAAAGATCTTATTCACTTTGGGCACTGAGTCTGTACCATAAGCCATGGCGGCGATTGCACCGGCGCCGCCACTTTCTACGATTGTTTTGATACCGCATAGTTTAGCCGCATATAAAATTGCTGGATTTATTGGTAAGTCGCCTTGTACTGGCGTTGTTAAAACCACTGTTTTTGCGCCACTAAGCTGCGCAAGCACACCTTGCATGATCACCGATGAAGGTAATGGCGCACTGCCGCCGGGTACATAAATGCCTACGGCTTCAATGGCTTGATATTTTAGTTCGCATAGCACGCCAGGCTGAGTCGACAATTTAATATCTTTAGGTAACTGTGCTTGGTGAAAACGTTTTACATTAGCGTAGGCAGTATCAATTGCGTATTTAAGCTCACTGCTAAGTTGTTGCTCAGCATCATTAATCTCACTAAGAGGTACTAATAAACGAGGTGTTTCACGGTTATCATATTGCTTAGCCATGTTTAGTAAGGCTGTATCGCCTTGCTCTTTTACGTTTGCCATAATTGCTTGGCAAATTGCTTCTACTTCCGCACTTGCACTAACCGCTGGGCGCATTAGCGCCGCAGCTTGTGCGTCAGTCGATACCTCATTCCAGCGCAACATTGACTTACTCCATCATTTTTTCAATTGGCATAACGAGGATGGAGTTCGCGCCTAACGCTTTTAATTGCTCCATGGTTTCCCAAAATAATGTTTCGCTGCTTACCATGTGCAGGGCAACGTATTCATCTGAGCCTGCTAGTGCTAATACGGTTGGTTGACCTGAGCCTGGTAAAATATCGCAGATTTCATCCAGCTTATTTTTTGGCGCGTGTAACATGATGTATTTACTTTCTTTAGCTTGTCTCACACCACGTAAGCGAGGCATAAGCTTATTAATAAGCGCTAGTTTGTCAGCATCTTGTAAGTCTTTATTTTGGATAAGGCAGGCGTTTGATTCTAAAATAGTATCGCCTTGCATTAGACCGTTAGCTTCAAGTGTTGCACCAGTAGAGACTAAATCGCAAATTGCATCAGCAAGTCCTGCACGAGGCGCCACTTCTACTGAGCCTGTAAGCATTACTGTGCTGGCATTGATCCCTTCACGCTTTAGGTATTGAGTTAAAATTTCAGGGTAGGTTGTTGCAATACGCTTGCCTTCAAACCAGCTTTTTTCTTGTTTTCCAAGCTCTGAAGGCCATGCAAGTGCAAGGCGGCAATAACCAAAATCAAGTTTTGAAAGTTTAGTTACTTCGCTTGGTACGCCTTGGCGTTCACGTTCTGCTTGCACTTCAACAAGTACGTTTTCGCCAACAATACCTAAATCACATACGCCGTCCATGACTAAACCTGGAATATCGTCATCGCGCACACGCAGTACGTCAATCGGCATATTAGTTGAGTGAGCAATTAAACGTTGCTCACGTAAATTAAGCTTAACACCTAATTGTTTTAGTAAATCTTGGCAATCTTTAGAAAGGCGGCCACCTTTTTGGATGGCGATACGTAGACGGTTGCTGTTACTCATTATTCATTTTCCTTTAATTTAAAAACTAAAAACCCCGAGGGAACCTCAGGGCGAAAATGAATCATTGTATTTTGACTCGCCAGAGGTTCCTTTTAGGAATAACCTCTCAGCGAAAGACCTGACAGGTTATTCCGGTGAATGGTGGTGATGATGTACTGTTGTCAGGTTTAAGCGCATTATAATATTTCCTATAAATCTTCGTTTAATATATGTAAACAAAGAAATTGAATCTGTTAAATAAATTTCACATATAGGAAAACATATTTTTATATAGTGAGGCAAGTTTTTTTTCTACAAATTAAAGAATAAGCTATAACTGTCGATAATAAGAGTAACAAAAGGAGGAACGTATGGACATCATGATCCCTTATTTAGGGCAAATAACTAAATTGCAACTTCAATCAAAAGGCGCGTTTCATATTGCGGGTCTAAAAGAGTCGAACGTGATGGTAGTTGAACGTGAAAAACGTAAAAAACGTGACATAGAACGAAAAGATAAGATTAATAAAAAACAGCTCGAAACGACTCAAAATCAGAAAAAAACAGAAGACGATGAAGCTCACTTAGATACATGGGCATAACCTTTAAGCACTGTAATTTTTACTGTGCTGTGAAAACTGTTGCACTTTACTTGGTTTAATTTTATTCAATATGAAGGGGGAATTGCAATGAGAGGTTTGTGAATTCGTGGATAAGTAAAAATCGAGGACTAAGCAGTAAACTTCTTTTTTGCTGCATTATCGATTTTCTATGAGGCATCAGCATCGTAATACAGTTAACTACAAACTAAATACAAAGTACAAAGCAGTAAATTTAATCTTCTGGAAGGCGCAGCCTTGATAAGAAACTCCGTTGTTTAATAAATAATTATATTCGTATTAAAGGCTTGCCAAAATACCTAAAAATGTTAATTTGATATAATATCACATATCATTATGGTTTTAGTTCTATGCATGCGTTACTTTCACAAGAACAAACAGTTTCACCTGTTTATTCTATTGATACACAGGCAAATGTTTTATCTCAAATTTATAATTTAAATACTGTACTTGCGTGTTATTGCTGTAAGTCTAGCTGGGCACTTTCGACTGCGGCTAAAAAATATGCACAACATAGTCAGGGAGAATTAATTCGCTATCAAGGTGGAATAAACCCTAAGTTATACACTGAAGTTGAGCAGCTTTTTAATAAGGCAGCACACGGTGATTTAATCTCAGCGCATATAAAGCAAATGTTAAGTATGTTTGAGGTGTTATTTGAACCAAAAGAGATTGGTATCCGTGTTATTAGTTGTGACCATGCGATTAGCCCTGCTTTTCATAAAAACACAATGATTACCCGTATGGCCTCATCCGTAGGCGGTACCGGTGAACAATGGATTGAACACAGTAATGCAACGTTTTTACCTTTAGTCGACGGGCAACTAACGCACCAAATTAAACCTCCTGAGGATCATGTTATTAATCACTTTTGTGACGGCGACATTGCAATTTACAAAGGGACAAACTGGTTGGCTCAAGAACATAATGCGTTGATCACGTCATCACCAGCATTTATTAACCAAGACCCTCGGATATGTATTTATATTGATTATATTTGTTAGTTTTTAATTAAAGTTAAAAACGGGTTATTTCAAAACCATTGGTTTCTTTTCTTGCTCTGACTCTATGGCTTACGTAAAATCCTGCTATTAGATTTAGTTAAGCGAACGAGATTATCAAAGAGCTTTTTAGTGCAACCGGGCCGTTAGCGTTATCACTTGATGGATATACGCCACGTCAACCACAAATAGATATGGCTGTAGCGGTGAGTGATGCACTTAAAAATCGCTCGCAGCTGGTGGTTGAAGCCGGTACTGGTACTGGTAAAACCTATGCCTACTTAGCCCCAGCCCTTAAATCTAAGGGAAAAACGATTATATCTACCGGGACTAAAGCTCTGCAAGAGCAGCTATATCATCGTGATTTGCCACAATTGGTTAAAGCATTAAGTGCAAGTAAAAAAACAGCTCTGTTAAAAGGGCGCAGTAATTACTTGTGTACTTATCGCCTAAATCAACATGTTGCACATGTGCCTACGGATGATTCTGATGTAATGCATCAGCTAGCTATGGTAGCTAAATTTGCCAGTGAAACACGTACCGGTGACTTAGCTGACTGTATTGGCATTGAAGAAGATGCCAAAGTATTGCCTTACGTAAGCTCCACTGCGGATAACTGTTTAGGTAAAGAATGTCCTGATTTTCAAGATTGCTATATCCGCAAAGCCCGTTTAACCGCAATGGATGCAGATATTGTGGTGGTTAATCATCATTTGTTTTTTGCAGACATGGCAGTTAAAGATACCGGCTTTGCTGAACTTATCCCTACAGCTGACGCGTATATATTTGATGAAGCACACCAATTAAGTGAAATTGCCAGTGACTACTTTGGTGAAAGTATTAGCACCAAAAAGCTGGTGGACTTAATTAATGATTTACGTGCAATTTACCGTTCCGACATTCCAGATATGCTGCAGTTAGGTAAAACACTTAATAAACTTGAAACCAGCGTGGCTGATCTACGTTTACAATTTGGTTTAGACGGTAGCCGAGGCGATTGGCGACAAATGCTGGCAAATAAGGACATATGCGCAGCATTACACAGAGTAATTAGTGATCTCGATTTTTTATATCAAGTACTCAAACATTGTTTAGATCGTAGCGACAAAATAGAGCATCCATTTGAACGCACCTTAGCCTTTAAAGGTCAATTAGAACGGGTATTTGATATTAGCCAAACGGGTAATAGTTATTGGTATGAAACAACGCGTCGATATTTAACGGTACATATAACCCCCCTTAATGTATCCGTTAAATTTGCTAAAATGATGGCCGACACTGGCGCGGGCTTTGTATTTACCTCGGCAACATTATCGGTTGATAATGAGCTTACACACTTTAACGCCAGTCTTGGGTTAAAACCGGCACAGAGTATGATGGTTGATAGCCCGTTTGATTATTATAAGCAGGCTTTATTGTGTTTACCGCGCTATTTACCTGAAACGCATGCTGTAAACATGCCGCATGCAATTGTAAAGCTCACCCTTGATTTAATTAAAGCTGCAAAAGGGCGGTGTTTTGTATTATTCACAAGTTACCGCATGATGCATTTAGTCGCGGAAGGTTTGAGTACGCAGATTGATTATCCCATATATATGCAAGGACAAATGTCAAAACGGATCATACTCGAAAAGTTCACCCGCCACGGCAATGCAGTCCTTTTAGGCACTGCTTCTTTTTGGGAAGGGGTTGATGTTAGAGGCAGCACATTAAGTTGTGTTATTATTGATAAATTACCGTTTGCAGCGCCAGATGATCCATTGTTACAAGCAAAGATGCAAGACGCGCAATTACAAGGCCATGATCCGTTCGCCTATATTCAATTACCTCAGGCTGTTATTGCGCTTAAGCAAGGGGTTGGGCGGCTCATTAGAGATAATAAAGATAAAGGCGTACTTGTCATTTGTGATAACCGTTTAGTGACGCGCCAGTATGGACAAGTTTTTTTGAAAAGCTTACCCCCAATGCGCCGTACTCGAAGCCTTGAAGCTGCAAGCGAATTTTTAGAACAAATTAATTAGAGAAATACATTCCATGAGTAACCAAATGAATGCTACACCAATCAACTTCTTAGCTTTAGATGCATCTACAGAAGCATTATCTTTAGTGCTTAATTACAACGGCCAAACATTTCATCACTTTGAAGAGTGTCCGCAACAGCATAGTCAAAAAATACTCCCTTTAGTTGATGAGTTACTTAGTAAAGCAAATTGCCGTTTAAATGACTTAGATGTCATTGGTTTTGGTCAAGGCCCTGGTAGCTTTACTGGCGTTCGAATTAGTGTCGCCATAGCACAAGGTTTAGCGTATGCGTGTAAGTTGCCATTAGTAGGGGTGTCCACATTACAAATGATGGCACAGCAGACACATCAGCAAACGGGTGATAAGTCTGTATATTGCGCGATAGATGCACGCATGGGAGAGATTTATTTTGCTCATTATATGCTAAATGATGAGAGTCTAATGGTGTTACAAGGTGAAGAGCAAGTGCTGAAACCAGATGCACTAATACTGGACAATCCAGAAGGCGCAGCAGTAGGAACAGGCTGGAAAACATACCCTAACGCCCTTGATAATTATACAAATATAACAATCAATAACGCTATTACACTACCTGATGCAGGGTTTATGGTCGCACATATTGATTATGCATTCGCAAATCACCACACCGTGTCGCCAGCACAAGCTCAACCTAAGTATGTTCGTGACACTGTTACATGGAAAAAGCTACCCGGTCGCGAGTAAGTTGCAACAATGTATATTTTGGCTCATAATTAACCTGATAGTTTAAAAGAGTATCTATTATGGCTTTACCGATTGGTTCTGGTTTTTATACGGGGGATATTCCCGGTAGAATTATCACTAAAAAAAATGTGCCTAATGTATCTACTGATACGTTAAGTAATGCCATTGCCAATCAAAAACCTGCTGAGTTTGTTAAGTCAAGCCCCGCAGGTGTTGACCTTGCCGCTAAGCTGTCTTTACATACCAATAATACTCAAACCCAATATACACAAACAATTTATGATCAACCTTCACCAAAAGTGAGCAGAGCAATTTCTACTTATACTGAATTTGCAAATTTAGATCGTCGCGCCGAGGTGCAAAGTCTCATTGGTGTTGATATTTATGCTTAAATACTGAATTTATAATTTTTCCCATGCAATATTATCACTTGTATATTTCCCTTAATTCGGTATTGTAGAAAAAAAATAAAAAGAATAAACCGTTTTGCTGGCTAAGATATTTAATCAATTTAATCAAAGTGCTGTGAAGCTATCTTCAAACACATTGATCCTTTCATTGCGTGAAAGTTATATCGCTCTTATTCCTTTTTTCATTGTTGCTTCAGTGATCACATTACTCAATCAATGGTTTGATATTGCGGATAAAGGGGGAAGTCATGAATTTTTAAATACGTTCAATACTTTGGTTTGGGCGTTATTTCCATTAATAACACTCTTGTCATTTAGCTATTATTTATCAAAAAATCTAAAACTACACTCAATTGCAAGCCCTGTGCTGGTGATAGTGTGTTTTGCTGCAAGTACAGGATACATCATAGTAAATGAAGCAGGGATACATATAGATAGTAAAGGTGGGGTTCTTTACTCTATTTTAATGCCGATATTTTGTTGTTACATACTGCATTATTTTGCGTCAATAAATGCACTCAAGTTAGTAGGTATAAGCACTATAAGCTTATTCTTAAGGAAGCATTTAAACCTAATATTTCCTTACTTGCTAACAAGTTTGATAACGTTAATTTGTATTCCCTTCATAAGTGATTTTGGCAATAAAATACTCGCATTCCTTATGAATTATCACCAAGATGCAAGTGTGTTTGATAAAGTTAGTTTCCAAATGATTACGGCTCATATGCTATGGTTTTTTGGTGTTCATGGGGATAATACCTATCATATTTTAGCGCCAGCTGCGTACACTGATTATCAAGTTCTTGAAGGCCTGTCGAGTTATAACTTCTTCTCTATTTTTGTGTTACTAGGTGGAACAGGGTGCTTATGGGGATTAATAATTGCCTGTTATTTACTTAAAAATGCAGAGCATGAACGCAGCATCGCTCGTATTTCAGCGCCATTGGCTGTGTTTAATATAAGTGAGGTAATGATTTATGCATTACCTATTGTATTTAACCCTTATTTTTTAATTCCGTTTTTACTTGCCCCTATTGTTAATGGTTTCATTGCATATCAATTGATAGATCATGGACTTATTGTGCTTAGTGCCAGTGAGAATATACCTTGGTTTACACCCGTTTTATTGAGTGGGTGGATGATCACCCATAGTTGGACAGGCATTGCTCTGCAATTAGTGTTAATCGCATTAAATGTAGCCATTTATTATCCCTTTGTACTTGCAAACCAACGTCACAACATCACAGGTAAAGCGCTAGATATGCTTGTAAAACGCTACAGCGCAGGTCATGTTATTGAAGATAAAGCGGAAGAAAGCTTTGCGAAATCACATTCCGAACAGCATATTGAACAATATAGTCTTAAAACAGTCACTGATGCACTCAATAGTGGCGCATTGGCATTGTATTATCAGCCAAAAATGGATCCCTTAAGTCAGCAGATTGTTGGTTTTGAAGCATTATTACGTTTAATAAAAAATGATGGCGAAGTAATGGGCCCTTGGTTTTTGGCTACACTTGAGCAGCATAAACTAATGCATGTAATTGATAGCTTTGTTATTGATCAATTAGAAGTTGATTTAGACAATTTTGCGCGACAGGGTTTTCATCCAAAAATTAGCTTTAATATATCGCCACAAAATTTGCTTGCTGATGGCTATAAACGTGTAGTTAAAGCTTTCTCTCGATTCCCAAATCAGGTTGAAGTCGAGATTTTAGAGTCAAGTTATATTGAAGATTTTGAATCAACAATTGAATTAGTTAAATATTTAAATAAGCATAATATTCAATGTGCAATGGATGATTTTGGTACTGGGTATTCTTGTTTATCTGTTTTATCTAAGCTTAATATCAATACGATAAAACTGGATCGTAGTTTATTACCAATCGATGGCAATATTAAATCAGCCGTACTTTATCAGCATTTAGCTAAGATATGCGATGAGCTGGGCTTTAAAATAGTTGCTGAGGGGGTAGAGAGTAAATTACACGAAGATGTTGTAAAAAAAGCCCATATACAATGTGCACAGGGCTTTTTATATAATAAAGCGTTACCTTATAATGTTGCTGTTGAATTACTCAAAAAACAACATCATAGATAGCCATTATTTTTTCTGGATAAAGTTAATTAGTTTGTTTGCTATGTCGGTGTTGTTTTGCGACCCTACAAATTGTGTAGAACTTGGCCCGTAAGCAAAAACTTGAACATCGATTGCGGTATGGCCGCCGGTTGTCCAGCCAGTAAAGCTTGCTTTACTAATAATATCTTTTATAGCAAGGTTGAGTGTTTTACTTCCCATTTTTTTTGCTTGCTCAAGCTTAACTTGATTTTCACTGGTGTACTCAATCGTTGTATTTGCTGTCCAAATTGCTTTTAAGTCATCAGCTTCTAACATTAACTTGGTTAATTTAGTCGCTGTAGCTTTAACGCCTTTTACAACTTCAGCCTCCCATTTGTATTGACCATGCGCTCCAAGAGTTAAACCTCCCGTTGAATGATCTGCAGTAATAACAAGTAACGTATCTGGGTTCTTGTCAACATACGCCTTAGCGTGCTCGATTGATTTGGCAAAGTCGTCCATTTCGGCCATCGCACATGCGATATCATTGGCATGACCACACCAATCGATTTGACTGCCTTCGATCATTACAAAAAAGCCATCTTTTTTATTTTTATCAAGTAGTTTAAGGGCTTTGTCGGTCATTTTAGCTAAACGAGTTGGGTTTTCATCAAGGGCTGATGGCATTCCTTTAGGGGCAAATAAACCAATTGCAGGGATCTGATTAATTTGCTTTAAACTATTAAAATCATCGCTATATTGGTAGCCAGCCGCTTTAAACTCAGCAACCAAATTACGATCGTCACGAATATAATATGCAGTACCACCGCCTAGCATTAAATCGACAGGTAACTTTCCTGCAATTTTATTGTCGATGTAATCATTGGCAATTTCATTATAGTTGCGGCGCGATTCATTGTGTGATGCAAAACTTGCCGGAGTTGCATGATTAATTTGCGATGTGGCAACAAGTGCAGTGATCATCCCGCGTTCTTTTGCTATTTCAAGCATTGTTTTAACAGGCTTTTTATCAGTGTCTACTGCTATAGCCCCATTATAGCTTTTATGGCCGCTACTAAGGGCTGTAGCGCTTGCAGCACTGTCAGTTACATACGTATGATCATCAGGGTATGTATGCGCCATTCCTGTTAATATTGTATCAAAGACCGTGCTTTCAATTTCTTTAGTCGCTGGGTCATCTTTGAAGTAGCGGTAAGCAGTGGTATAAGCTGGGCCCATGCCATCACCAATCATATAAATAATGTTCTTTGGAGTCTGCTCTGCGTATGCATAGCTAGAACACGCTAATGCCAATAGACTTATTTGTTTTATCATTTTAGGATCCCATATATTTTGTGGTGTTATTGTATACACAATGTATGATAATTAAATGTCTTTTACGGTAAACAAAGTCAAAAAAATGAGGAATGATCCTTTGCAGCCTTTTTTAATTCAAAGTGGTACTTTAGCGTTACATGGACTAACCTTTGGCGAAGGTGATGAAATTGTTATTGGATTACATGGGTGGCTGGATAATTGCCATAGTTTTATACCAATGTTAAAAAACACTCAGTTAGAAGGTAAATGGTACTGCCTTGATTTTCCTGGGCATGGTCACTCAGATTGGCGAAGTAGTGATGCGCATTACTATTTTGTAGATTACATTGATGACATTTATAATTTCATTACCAAAATCACAGATAAAAAAGTGCATTTAGTGGGGCATTCTATGGGAGCGATGGCTGCAGGACTATTTGCCAGCTGTTTTGCCGAAAAGGTAAAATCAGTCACTATGATAGAAGGATTTGGTGTGATCACAACGCCCAGCAACGACGTTGTGCAGCAATTACGTCAAGCAATTTTAAACAGACGCCGAACCAACAAAAAAGCACCCAGGAGTTATGAGTCAAAGCAAACGATTTATCAAGCTCGCGCATTAATGAGTGATTTACCAATTGATTTAATCGCATTATTAATGGATAGAAATATCGCCCAAAGTGGTGGTAAATGGGTACTTACTACCGACCCAAAGCTCAAAAATCATTCAGGTTTTAGATTTGATGAGCAACAATGCATAGCCATTATAAATGAAATAAATGTGCCGTGTCAGTTAATATTAGGCACTGTAGGGTACCCATTTGTACGTGATAACATAAATGATTATAGTAGATATTACAAAGACCTAACAGTAACTGAACTCGAAGGAGGACATCACTGTCATATGCAAAATCCAGTTAAGTGTTTACAGCAAATTCAGGGGTTTATGCTGCAAAATGGTGCATGCTAATTGTATCTTTGCGCCAAATGTGGGATTATTTACCCATTAGAGTATTTGCTCAATTGTGAAGTTGCCTTAGTTAGTTTAAGGTTTAATAAAAATAAATTATAAATAGAACAGGAGCTAAGAGTGGAAAAAATCTGGCTTAAGCGCTACCCAGAGGGTATGCCTGAAACAATCGATCCTGAACACTACAACTCGTTGTTAGAAGTGTTTGAAAAGAGCTTCACTGATTACAAAGATCTGCCTGCTTTTACTAACATGGGTAAAACGCTCAGTTATGATGAAATAGATAGTGCAACTAAACGTGTCGCTTCTTATATTCAAAATGAGCTTGGGCTGAAAAAAGGCGACAAAGTCGCGGTTATGATGCCAAACTTATTGCAAACACCAGTTTCAATATTGGGCATTTTACGTGCTGGATGTGTGGTGGTTAATGTAAACCCTCTGTATACAGTACGTGAGCTTGAACATCAGTTGAATGATTCACAAACATCAGCTATTTTTATACTCGCAAATTTTGCTGACACGCTTGAAAAAGCATTACCACATACAAAAGTAAAACATATTGTTGTCACACAAGTAGGCGATATGGTTGGTGGTTTGAAAAAACATGTAGTTAACTTTGTTGTTAAGCGCATAAAGAAAATGGTACCAAGTTACTCATTACCTAACCCTATCAAGTTTGAGTCTTTACTTGCTGCAAACGAAAACGCGTATAAAAAGCCTGATATATGTTTATCTGATATTGCATTTTTACAATATACAGGTGGAACTACAGGTGTTTCTAAAGGCGCAATGTTAACTCATGGCAACATGGTTGGTAATTTAGAGCAAGTATCTGGCTGTTTAGACAAAGTACTTAACCGTGGTACAGAAGTGGTTGTGACTGCATTGCCGCTGTATCATATTTTTGCATTAACAGCTAATTGCTTAACATTTATGAAGTATGGTGGTTTAAACTTATTAATCACTAACCCACGAGATATGCAAGGGTTTGTAAAAGAATTAAGCCAACATAAGTTCACAGCAATCACAGGTGTAAATACTTTATTTAATGGTTTATTAAATACTCCAGGTTTTGCGGATTTAGATTTTAGTCATTTAAAAATGTCACTTGGCGGCGGAATGGCCGTTCAGCGTCCCGTTGCTGAAAAATGGCAGGCAGTCACTAAAAGTAAGCTAATGGAAGGTTATGGTTTAACTGAGTGTTCACCTTTGGTAACTATTAGTCCGTATGACTTAGGCTCTTATAATGGCTCTATTGGTTTACCTGCACCAAATACTGACATTAAACTAATGTTAGATAATGGTGAAGAAGCAGCCAAAGGTGAACCGGGTGAGTTATGGGTTAAAGGCCCACAAGTAATGTTAGGGTATTATAATCGCCCTGATGCAACAGCTGAATGCCTGCAAGATGGTTGGTTTGCAACGGGTGATATTGCAACTTACGATGATGATGGTTTCTTTTTTATTGTTGATCGTAAGAAGGATATGATTATTGTTTCTGGTTTTAATGTTTATCCAAATGAGATAGAAGAAGTTGTTGCAATGCATGATGGCGTGCTTGAAGTTGCTGCAATTGGTATCCCTCACGATGTCAGTGGTGAACAAGTTAAAGTTTTTGTTGTTAAAAAAGACCCATCTTTAACTGAAAAAGATATAATAAAGCACTGTCGTGATAATTTAACTAATTATAAGGTCCCTAAGCTCGTAGAATTTAGGGATGAGTTGCCAAAAACAAATGTTGGCAAAATCCTCAGAAGAGCCTTAAAAGATTAGCAAGCTAAAAAAGCCGACATAAGTCGGCTTTTTTATTGTAGGAGTTTAAGTGCAATACCAACTGATAAAAACACAAAATCAACTAAATGAGTTTGTAGAGCAAATTAGCAATAAACCAATATTAGCAATTGATACAGAGTTTATGCGTCGACGTACTTTATATCCAGAAGTCGCACTGATCCAAGTGTATGATGGCGAACATTTAGCTTTGATAGATCCACTTGCAGAACTTTCACTATTTGATTTTTGGCAAATATTGCGAGATCCAAAAGTATTAAAAGTACTGCACTCACCATCAGAAGATATTGAAGTATTTCAAAAATACGCGGGGTTTGTTCCTGCGCCATTATTTGATACCCAATTTGCACTCCAGCTTTTAGGAAATGGTAATTGCATGGGGTTTGCGCATATGGTTAAAAATTTACTTGATATTGAAATTGATAAAAGTGAATCACGCACAAATTGGTTACAACGACCATTAACAAACAGCCAGCTAGATTATGCTGCCGCAGATGTATTTCATCTACTCCCGTGCTTTGAGATTATTATTAAGCAAATTAACGATGCCAAATTTTTTGATATTGTTATCGCAGAAAGTGAGTTGATAGCGCAAAAACGAGCTTATCAAATTCCAGATGAACTTTTGTATAAAGATATTAAAAATGCGTGGCAGTTAAAACCTGCTGACTTAGTGATTTTACGAGAGCTTGCTGCATGGCGACGTAATAAAGCAATTCGCAAAAACTTGGCGCTTAACTTTGTTTTAAAAGAACATAATTTGGTAGAGATTGTAAAACGTAAACCTACAAGCTTAAATGCGATGCGAAATATTCCAGACATTGAAAGCAGTGAAGTGAATCGCTCAGGGGTTGAAATTTTAAAATGTTTAGAACAAGCTAAACGGGTTGAAATACAGGATCACCCGCCAACTTTGCGCCGTTTAATCGATTTCCCTGATTATAAGAAAGTAGCTAAAGACATTAAACAAAAAATTACGGCTGTGGCTAAAAAGAACGCCATTCCGGAAGATGTGTTTGCTTCAAAAAAGCAAATCAACCAGTTGATCAGTTGGAATTGGAAGCTAGACAGTGAGACACGTAAAACAACACCAAAACCAGACTTACTAAGATCATGGCGTTATAACTATATAAAAGACGCGCTAAAAGAATGGGATGTTTAACGAGTTTATAAAAGCTGAACAACAGGCTTTAACACGAGTATCTGGTTGTTATACACAGCCAGTTTACTTGATTTCTGGAAATTACACCGCTTGGTCGAAGCGATTTATTTAACCAATTCTGCTACTGAATGCCTTTTAAGCCAATAATGATAGAACAAGGTTTCCCTGCGGCTACATAAAGAAATGGAAAAATGCTGTTGGTGAGATTATTGTTTTATTTGTGTTTATGATTCAAAAATTGCAATGCTATTTATCTTAAACTCGGCGCGAGGCAAGGGGGGAAACACTTTTAAGCTGTGCCATTACGCAACTGGATGCAAATAAAGTTGATGTAAACGAACAAAATCCACTGGCTGTTCGTTTTAACCAACATTGTGGATTTAATATTATTTCGCGCTCGTCACTTGACGCTATGGGTAAACCATTTTCAATCTTTCATATGGCACTTGAAAGTAAAAGCACAACTTTAAATTGAGCCCAAAAAAGGTACTTAAATTATGTCATTAGGCGCAGTATGTAGGTATACTATTACTTACGTAGGTAAGCGGATGCTAAATAGCACCCGCAGTTTATTACTTTTTTTCTTCGTCAGGCAACGTGACATTTAGCTCTAAAACGGCTAAATCATCTTCATTTTGATCAAACTGTACCTGTACAGCATCAGAATTAATGTTGACGTACTTACGTATTACATCAAGTATATCCTGCTTCAACTGTGGTAAATAATCAGGCGTACCACGTTGTGAACGTTCGTGTGCGACAATGATCTGCAATCGCTCTTTTGCTAATGACGCTGTGTTTTTCTTTTCTGAGCGGAAGTAGTCAAGTAGTGACACATTAACCTCCAAATATCCGTTTAAATAACCCTTTCTTTTCTACATCTAAGAAACGAAAATCGACTGTTTCACCGAGTAGGCGATCAATGGCATCAGCATAAGCTTGGCCTGCATCTGATTCAGTGTCCAAAATGACAGGTTGGCCAGAGTTTGATGCACTTAATACGGCTTGTGATTCAGGGATTACACCTAAAAGTTCAATAGACAGAATATCTTGTACATCTTCTACAGAAAGCATCTCGCCTTTTAATACACGCTCTGGATTATAACGAGTCAGTAATAAATGTTCTTTTATATTTTCTAACCCTTCTTCAGCGCGTTTAGATTTGCTATGCAAAATACCTAAAATGCGATCTGAATCGCGTACTGATGATACTTCAGGGTTCGTTGTAACAATTGCTTCATCAGCAAAGTACATCGCCATCATCGCACCGGCTTCAATGCCCGCCGGAGAATCACAAACAATATAATCGAAGTCCTTCTTTAACTCATTTAAAACACGCTCGACACCGTCACGCGTTAGTGCATCTTTATCTCGCGTTTGAGATGCCGGAAGTAAAAACAACTTATCTACACGCTTATCTTTTATTAACGCTTGGTTTAATTTAGCTTCACCATTAATTACGTTTACAAAATCATAAACTACGCGACGCTCACAGCCCATGATTAAATCAAGGTTACGTAAACCAATATCAAAATCAATAATAACTGTTTTATACCCTTTAAGGGCTAAACCTGTGCCAATTGCAGCACTTGACGTAGTTTTACCTACACCACCTTTACCCGATGTAACGACAATAACTTTTGCCATAAGATTTATCCTTTAACCAAAGCTGAAATTTCTAATGATTCATTTTTTTGCTGGATTTGTGCAGCACTACCCCAGTGTTCGCCTTGTAGAGAGTCGCTAATCCAATAGTTGCCATTAATTGAAACAAGCTCTGCTTCTAGCTTTTGACAAAATATTCGCGCTTCATTATCACCTTGTGCACCGGCAATAGCACGTCCGCGTAATGCGCCATAAATGTGCACATTACCGTCAGCAATCACTTCTGCACCATGGCTAACGGCACCAATCACGATTAAATCGCGATCTTTGGCATAAACTTGCTGGCCAGAACGAACAGTGCCGTGAATTACTTGTGCCGGCAAGTGAACTGTTTTTTCAACAATTGAAGTATTCGCTTCTTGTATAACAGGTTCACTCTTAACGTCTTGTGAATAATTTAAAACAGAAAGGCCTGCTAACTTAGCTTGCGCATGTTGCTCATCAGAGCCATTACATACACCAACAGCATTAAAATGCATGCGTTCGATTAGCGATTTTAAATGTACAAAATCAAGCGTACTGTTTTTTATTTCAATTAAGTTCACAACAA
This sequence comes from Pseudoalteromonas neustonica, assembly GCF_001653135.1. Taxonomy (GTDB): domain Bacteria; phylum Pseudomonadota; class Gammaproteobacteria; order Enterobacterales; family Alteromonadaceae; genus Pseudoalteromonas; species Pseudoalteromonas neustonica. The sequence goes on along the minus strand of NZ_BDDS01000003.1, from coordinate 347,823 downwards.
TAGGTGCCCCTTCAAAAAAGCGAGGGGCTTGGGCTATTTTTATATACAGTTGTTCTGCTAAAAGGGTTATATCAGTACTATAAAGATGTAAAACTGATAACGTAAAAAGATTCCCTTTTAGCTCAAAAATTTGGTCCGACATACACGCTCATTTGAATTGTTGAATCAGAAATTAATATTAGATAAACCTAGGCTGAATAGGCCCTTAATTGAAATTTCCGATCTAATTATTCTAACTTATTATTAGTCTCATGTTATAGTGTGCGGCACTGTTAAGCAAGATTTTATAGGGTCATAATGCTAACTGCGGTATATAAAAGTAAGAAAAAAGCGGATACCTTCCTCTATGTAGAAAAAAGAGATGATTTTAGTAAGGTTCCGGAACCTTTAATGGCTATGTTTGGTCAACCACATTACGTAATGATTATTAATCTAGCAAAACGTGAGCATTTAGGTGGAGCCGATCTTAATTTAGTGAAAGAAGCATTGTCTGATAAAGGCTTTTATCTTCAGCTTCCACCTCCAGAAGCAAACTTATTAGCTGAACTCAGAAAGCAAAATGGAGCTGATAGTGACTAAAAAAGTAATGAAAAATTTGTCTGCTATTTTATGTAGTGCTTTTATTTGTACAACTAGCACATCTGTACTGGCCAATACACAGGCTAAATTTGATGAATATGTTGCCAATCTAAAGCAGGAAGCGGCGCAAAAAGGGTATGACAACTCGTTAATTGAACAAGCCTTTGCGACTGCAAAGTTCAAAAAAAAGGTTATTTCGGCAGATAAAAGCCAGCCAGAAGTAAAAGAAACCCTGGAAGGCTATTTACCCAAACGTGTTCCACAATGGAAAATCGACCGTGCCCGTAAGTTATATGCACAAAACAAAGAGCTGCTAGAACAAGTTGCAGCCGAGTTTGGTGTGCAAGCGCGATTCATAGTGGCGTTATGGGGACTTGAAAGTAACTTTGGTAAAATTCAAGGTGGACACGGTGTTATTTCATCTGTTGTCACACTCGCCTTTGATGGCCGCCGTGAAACCATGTATAAAAATCAACTTTGGGCAGCGCTAGATATTCTAAAAGAAGGGCATATCACTTTAGATAAATTTAAAGGATCTTGGGCTGGTGCTATGGGGCAAACACAGTTTATGCCAACATCGTTTAATGCCTACGCCGTAGATTATGACAATGATGGCCGCAAAGATATTTGGACAACCCAAGCAGATGCATTTGCTTCAATCGCTAATTACTTAAAACAAGCCGGTTGGAATGACGATTTAACGTGGGGCCGCCAAGTTAAATTACCAGAAGGCTTTGATAAAAATTATATATTAAAACGAGGAACACGAACGCGTAAGCAGTGGCTTGAATATTGGGCTGATTCTGAGCGTTCATTGGCTGATTGGCAAGCACTTGGTTTACGTAAAATGGACGGCACTGACTTGCCAAATGTAGATGTAACCGCGGCGCTAGTTATGCCTGATGACATGGGCGGTCGTATGTATCTTGCCTATGACAACTACAAAGCACTGATGCATTGGAACCGTTCATACTACTTCGCCACCAGCGTTGGCTATTTATCTGATCGCATTGGGTATCCAGCGATTTAGTAAATAATTAGATGCTAGGATCTAGGTAACTAGGTTCTAGGGTGTTTTTAGAAAGCGCGAGTATATCTCGCGCTTTTGTTTATAAAACAGATAAACTAGCTAAAAGCGGTAAGCTTTAAGTTGTAAGCTAGGTGTTAAATTTGGCTACGTAGGTTGGGTAGAGTGCAACGAAACCCAACGAAAAAATATCCTATCAGTCTGCATCTTTGCTTAGTATTAACAAGCCTTTCATTGCTCTTTTTTGTGGTGAAAACACTTCAAGTGAATTATTCACAAAGAGGTTATGAGACGCTGCGCTTAAGAGGATGTATAAAAATTTATAAGCATATAGCTGTAAATTAGAGCACAGGCAATGATTTTGATGCTTAAGGCGTGATGAATTCTATCAATTCCCAGGACTTTTAGTTGAACAAGGTGATTCTAATAATGAGCTGGTGTAATACTCCTTTATTAAAGAATCGGCCGCAAGCGACCGAGTTTAAAGGAGCCCTAACTGAGCCCCGTGTTTTTCTTTATTATCTAATTCGGTTAGCTGATTTTGCACATACGCTCTGATCGTATCTTCGTTTGCATTTCCTATCGTTTCGACAAAATAACTCTGAGTCCACAGCTTACCACCCCAAAAGTATCGCCTCTTTACATCTGGATAAAGTCGAAAAAATTCTCTCGCCAAATACTCTTTACTATCTGCATTATTTTACTAGGTGACATTTTCGGTTCACTTCGAACTACCATATGAATATGATCTTCTGGTATTTCTAACTCAATTATATCAATGTCATAGTCGTAACCAATCTTTTGAATAATTGCTTTCATCTCTGTCCTATAAGGCTCTGAGAACACTTTATGTGGATATTTAGGTATTCACACAAAATGGTACATGATCCTAAAAACGTGATGCGTATTTCTTTGAAGTTCCATGTGTTCGATAGTACAGACTGGGACAAGCCCAGTCTACACTATCCAGCACGGGGGCAAGCCCCCGAGGTTTTCGCTACGCTCTGTTAAAAGTCCTTTAAACCACTCTAGTCCACATAAAGCTTTGTTAGATAGTTTATTCACCAAATAATTCATTAAATCCTGGATGGTTTATTATTTTACCTATTAACTCTTGCACTGTTGGTAAGAACGATTTTGGCATGTCATCTCTACAAGCTATATCGCCCATAAAACTAGCACTATATTCTCTTTTATAATTAATAGTGAAACTTTTACCTTCAGTGTTAGAAACAGTTAAATTAAATGTCCAATGGGCATCCGTAACACCAGAACTTACGTCTGTATCATTCAGGTGACCCTTAATAATTATCTTTGAGTCTTTTGAATACGCCCCTGCCATTTTTAATTCTTCTATTAATGCATCTTGAATATAGCCTTCAAAAGATCTTCCATCAGTCATCTCTACATTATTTGCTAAGCGACATTGTACCTTATAGTCTGTTTTAGTTGCGGTAAACTTATCCACACCTAGCTTATGTTTAAAGGTTTTGATTTTGGTCTGATTATCAGCTGTTGCGTGATATCTGTCCACGGGAACCGCACAGCCTGTAACCATTAAGATTATTGCGAAAGGTAATGTTTTTTTTATTGTTAACAATTTAATTACTCCATAGTTTATTGAATCTGTCTAACATTTTAGTATTTATGCGACTGTAATGGTCAAATTTCCTAGAACCTAGAACCTAGCACCTAGTACCTAATTTACTGTTTCTTCAAAATCTTATCTTTAAAATCGAGTACTTTTCCTATGCCTGAGCCGAGTTTCATTAAGCTTTGTAATTGCTCTGGGCTTAGGCGTTGTAGCTCTGATGACCACTTTGTAACTGTCTCTAACAGGTCATGAATTTCATGCATTTGTTGTTGAGCAAACTTTTCATCGTCATTGGTGGCAGGCTCAATAAGGTTATCCCTTAACAGGCTTAAAGTAGGATCTATTTCACGCTTTTTACGCTCTTCAAACACGCGATTTGCCATATCCCAAATAGTACCGGCAGGTGCGTAATATTCTTTACGATCGCCGGGAATATGTTGAACTTTTATCAAGCGCCACGACTGTAACTCTTTAATACCCATACTGACATTACCACGAGAAATACTTAAGCCATCAGCTATCTCGTTAGCTGTCATTGGCTCTTTGGTAATAATTAAAAGTCCACACATTTGCCCAATGGTACGGTTAAAGCCCCAGCGGCTGCCCATTTCACCGCAGTGCATTACAAAAGCATAATTTTTATCCGATAACGTCATGGCTTTTCAAGTTTCAATAAATAATGAAACCAATGCTAGCACGATGAAATACGATAGCAAGATTTACCCTGTGCTTTAACGTCTGTTTTTTACTGCACGTAAAATTAGCTGGTTACGAGTAAGTACGGTCTTGCGGTGTTATTTTAGAGCATTAATACCAAAGTTTGATATGGATTAATATTTACTCATCTATTGTGGGTTATGTTGTGTAATAAGTGATAACCAAATGAATGACAACATTTTTCTAACCAACCAAGGGATGAGCATGAAAGCAGCAATCAACAACGAATATAAAGGTAAATTAGAAATTGGCCAACTCCCTATTCCAAAAGTAGGCCCAAACGATGTGCTGGTTAAAATAGCAGCATGCGGTGTTTGCCATACGGATTTACACGCTTGCCACGGTGATTGGCCGGTAAAGCCAAAAATGCCATTGGTTCCAGGGCATGAAGGCGTGGGTGTTATTGAGCAAATGGGCAGTAACGTTACTCACTTAGAAATTGGTGATAGAGTGGGTGTACCTTGGCTTTATAGCGCGTGTGGCCACTGTGAATATTGTTTAGACGGTAGAGAGACATTGTGTTTGTCACAGCATAATACGGGCTACTCTATTGATGGCAGCTACGCAGAGTATTGTTTAGCCCACGGTGATTATGTTGTTAAAATTCCAAAAGAGCTTGGTTTCACAGAGGCTGCGCCATTATTTTGCGCCGGTGTAACAACGTATAAAGCACTGAAAGTCTCGGATGCAAAACCGGGTCAATGGGTTGCTATTGTGGGTGTTGGTGGGTTAGGGCATTTGGCTGTCCAATACGCTAAAGCGATGGGTTTTAATGTTATTGCTGTTGATACAGGTAAAGAAAAACTAGCCCTAGCAAAAGAGTTAGGTGCTGATATTACGCTTGATTTTAAAGATGTTGTGCCAAGCGAGGCAATCTTTGAGCAGGTCGGTGGAGCGCATGCCGTAATTTGTACTGCTGTTTCTAAACCTGGTTTTGAGCAAGCGTATAAAAGTGTACGTCGTGGTGGTAAATGTGTTTTGGTCGGTTTACCTCCTGACGATATGCCATTACCGATTTTTGATACTGTGCTTAATGGTGTTTCGGTTGTTGGTTCAATTGTTGGCACACGAAAGGACTTACAAGAGTGCTTAGAGTTTGCCGCTCAAGGTAAAGTAAAAGCAATTGTTCAAGAAAAACGCCTTGAAGATATTAATGAGATTTTTGATGATATGTTAAAAGGTGAAATTAATGGGCGTATCGTTGTAACAATCTGATTTTAAATTAGTAAACAAAAAGCGCACTCCCTTGTGCGCTTTTTTATTGTCACTAAATCTATAGCGTTTATTGTCACTAAATCTATAGAGTATAGCTAAATGTTAGTTTAGCACTACGTTCTTCACCCGGCATGCCGCCTAGGAACATCGCCTTTGAATAATAAGATTTATTAAATAGATTATTAACGTTTAGCTGTAATTGCCATTGCTGTGTTTTATAGCTTAACGCAGCATCATACACTGTGTAACTTGGTACATAGCCATCTGGGATACCAAATGACGTTGAGTTTGTACTTCTATCATCTACGTACTTAATTCCGCCATTTATCTGAAGTGGCTCAGAAAGCTCAAACCATTGCGCGCTGTAGGTTACCCACGTACTTGCAGCTACGTGAGGCACACCTTTTTGACGTGTATCGTAATTTTGTGAATGTGGGTTTTTCTTATCTCGAGCATCTTGATACACACCATTGAAATTTATTTTCCATTGCTCATTGATATCGGCATTTAAATCAAACTCTATGCCGGTTGTTTGGTCTTTACCATCAAAAAAATCTTTTGGTACGTCAGGACCCGATACACCATCCTCGTAATCAGGGTTTGTATATTGTAGGTTTGTACGTTCAGTATTAAAGACAACGAGTGATGCTAGAAGTTGGTCGTCAAGTGCCTTAAAGCGAATGCCGAGATCAGAACTTAATGATTCAGAATCATCACGATCACCTTCATTTCCAAGTACAGTCCCAAGAACAGAATAGGCTGCTCGGCCTTTTGCATGATTAATGAATAATGCAATGTTATCTGTTGGTCTATAAGTTGCCCCTAGATTATACGTTATGCCTTTATTGTCAGTGCTTTGTTGCGGTGTTGGCTCTGAAGCACTGGCACGATAACGTGCATCAACTCCAAAGTGTTCATAGGTTTGTTTTATATTATTCATGGCAACCCCAGCACGGGTTGTTATTACGTCATTTATGTACGCAACATGCTGTATACCAACGCCCCAAGATTGTACTTTTTTGTTATAGTTACTTGTCATTAATGGATCATAATCAGCGAAGCTACCCGCTCCCCACTCAGGGCTACGAATGTCAAGGATATACGGCAAGCTTCCTTGATAGATTAAATTGCTTTGCTTATTTCTAATCATTTTATCAGCGTCGTAGATAGAATGCTGTGTTAAGCGGATATCTCTGTCTTCATAGTTGGCATTGACTAAAAATTCATTGTCGATATCGCCAAGTGCAAAGTCATAACGTAAATCGACAAAGTACTGTAAGGATTTTTCGTCAGCTTCTACTTGTCGATATTCTTGGCGTCGAGCAGCAAACGGATAAAGTACGTCATCAATCACTAATGGAGCACGCGGATCTGCGTTAATTATATTTCTTCTATTCCAATATACATAATTATACGCGCCTGTTTGACGGGCAAAGCTGGTTGTGAAATTACGATACTGGAGTTGTTGATTTAAAAATAAATCGTCAGTTAAAAAATAGTTATGACTTAATTTAAAACGCAGTTCTTCACCTTCATTATCTTTTGCCATTGGTGAAATTATGCCGTTATGGCCAAACTTATAGGGTGTTAAGCCATCAGAGCCAGCAAGAGAGTCCGCTAGTTGTTGACGTTGAGCGTCAGATAATTGCAGCCCCGCAGATGTTGGGTGGTTTACTAAGTCATCTCCCGTTATTTGATCTGCTGTTTTGCCACCTACGGATTCAGCGTTGTAAATCCTAATAGGGTGCCCGATAGAATCAACAGCAAGTGCGTCTTTAATATAGGCCCCAGAAATTAAAAAGTCTTGTTGATCATTTAATACATATTTAAGCGAGGCATAGATTTCATCACGGTCATCTTTTAAATCACGATACCCGTCGCTTCGCGCTGTTTTTATATTGATACGGTATGCAAGATCATCCGTTATTGCATTCGTACTATCAAACCCAAGTGAGTAAGTATCCCATTGACCAATTTCGGCAGTAATTGTGTGTTGCTCATCAAACTTTGGTTTTTTCTCAATAAGGTTAATTACACCACCAGCGCTGCCCATACCATATAAACCTGTAGCAGGGCCTTTTAAAATTTCTACCGATTCTACGTTTGAAAGTGAGCGTGTAGGGTTAAATGTATTCCCTAACCCTGCACCGCCATACATGCCATCATAGGTATAATTTGCACCAAGGCCACGAATAACTAAATTATCGCCAATACCATAATTGTTACCTGCTTGTGTTGCGCCACTTATATTACGTGCTAAGTCTTGTAAATTATCAACGCCTTGTGAATTAATAAGGGCTAGATCAACGACAACGATTGGCGCAGGCGTTTCCATTAGTGACATGTCAGATTTTGTGGCTAACCCTGAATTTAAAATTACGCGATTTTGCTTTTCATACACAGTTATGTGCTCAAGATCTGCTTGTTCGGTTGCAAAAGCAGTATAGGGTGATAAACAGGCTAACGAGATAAGTGAGAATTTAAACATTGTAATTATAAGTATCATTTTGAAATTTAAGGTAATGATAATGTTTGTTATTTGTATTACAAGATAAAATTACCATTCACTTAAAATTAATTAAATGTGAAACAATCTTATTATTATTCGTTTTTTTGTGGTTTACATAGTAACAATTTATTCAACTAATAGAGGCGTCAGAAAATAAAAATTCGAAATAAAGCGGGCCAACCATTGTGGTTAACCCTTAATAATTAATAAACTGTGCCTGCTTTCATTACAAAGCTAACATTTTCAAGCAATGTCACATCATTTAATGGGTTTCCTTTTACGGCAATTATATCTGCTGCAAAGCCCACTTTTAGTTGACCAAGCTTATCCTCAACCTTTAATAATTTTGCGCTATTGATTGTTGCAGACTGTATTGCTTGTAATGGGCTCATACCAAATTCAACCATACGAGAAAACTGTTTAGCGTTATCGCCATGTGGGTAAATAGCAGCGTCTGTACCAAACACCATATTAACGCCAGCATCAACTGCGCGCCTAAAACTATCTCTTTGCTTTTTTGATACTTGACGCTCTTTTTCTAAGTTCTCTTGTGCAACACCATTTTGCTCACCATAAGTGAGCGTATATTCGGTGTTATAGATGTCCATTGAAAACCAAGTTCCGTGTTTTTTCGCGAGCTTAATTGCTTCATCGTCAACAAAGCTAACATGCTCAACACTATCTACACCTGCTTTAATTGCTGCTGTAATTCCACTGGTACCGTGCGCATGCGCTGCGACCGTTAAGCCTCGCATATGGGCTTCGTCCACAATTGCTGTCATCTCTTCAAGCGAGTATTGCTGAATACCCACTTTAGTGCCTTTAGAAAATACCCCACCAGTGGCACAAAACTTAATAGCATTTGCACCATATTTTATATTTTCGCGTACTTTTGCACGCACAGCCCACGGACCATCGGCAACACCTTCTGCCGTGTACTTCATCTCAGGCGGCAGGCGGTTATTATCACAATGACCACCAGTAACACCTAGCGATGGTCCTGCGGCCCAAATTCTTGGGCCAATAATGTCGCCTGCATTAATACCATCACGAACAGCAATAACACTGTAACCTTGTGCGCCGACATTACGCACGGTTGTAAAACCAGCGTTTAAGGTTTTTTGTGCAAAGTATGCAGCTTTAATTGCTTGGCGAGGGATTGATTGACCAATACGATCACTACGAGGCACGGTAGGATCGCTGGTTAAATGCACATGCATATCCATAAGTCCTGGCATTATTGTTAATTCAGGTAATTGAATATGTTCATCGCCTTGTTGCAGCGTAGGTAAGTTTCCCGTGCTGACTTGAGTAATTACGCCATTATCAATTTGAATGAGTGGCGTGCTAATTAGCTTGCCGTTATTAACGTCAAGCATTGCTTTAGCTGTAATGTAGGTTGTTGCTTCAGTGCTAAAAGCAGATAGGCAAAGCAGGCTCAAAGGGACGCTAAGTGACAATTTATTCATTAGTTTCTTCTGATTATGTATGAATTAATTTTTAAATGTAGCAAGGTCGATTTACATTGTATACTAAACACGCTAATTCGTAGTTAATGGATTAATTAACATGCGAATAAATATCAGTTAGAGCATAATGCCTAATAAAACAAAATGGTAATCGTTTTTTACTCACAACGCGGGTTATTTATATTCAAGGATCTTCATGAAAAATTTTAAGTTAACAATGCTGGTAACGTGCGTTATAAGTGCATTATCAGGGTGTTCAAGTAGCAACAACACGGTGCAAATCACACCAAATTCGCCTAGTGCAACAACATCGCTTTCAGCACAGCAGTTAAATACATTAGTTGAGCAATATTTTGTAGAGTCACTTCAATTTAACCCATTAGGTGGTACTTTTATTGGTTATAACGAGTATAACAATCAATTTATAAATCCCATTTCTGAGCAACAACGCAATAAAATGCGCGCCTTTACTGAGGCCTATCAACAACGCTTAGTTGCGATAGACTCAAAACAGTTAACGGGTCAAGCGTTGCTTAGCTATCAAATATTGAAACGCGATTTAGCATTAAGTGTTGAAGGACAAGGCTTTCCAAGTTATTTGATCCCAATTAATCAAATGTCGGGTGCGCATAATACGTTTGCGGGTTTTGGTTCTGCGCAAAGTGCTCAACCGTTTAATAATTATCAGGATTATGAAAATTTTATAAGCCGTGCAGATGGCTTCATAACGTGGTTAGACAGCGTTGAACAAGCGATGCAACAAGGCATACAGCAACAAATAGTGTTACCAAAACCGCTAGCTGAAAAATTATTGCCGCAGTTTAAAGCGCATGTGGTTAGCGACGTAAAAGAGTCATTATTTTATAGTCCCATTAAACAACTACCAGAACAGTTTACAGCGCAACAAAAACAACAACTGACTGAGCAATACAGTGCGCTTATTATGGATCGTTTAGTCCCTGCCTATAAAAAGATGAGTGACTTTTTAGCCAATACCTATATACCTCAAAGCCGCGACTCAGTGGGCTACAGTGACTTACCAAATGGTAAAGCGTGGTATGAATATCAAATCAAGAAAAATACAACATTAAGTTTATCTGCGGATGAAATTCACACGATAGGTCTACAAGAAGTCTCACGTATTCTTAGTGAGATGAAAGCTGTAAAAAATAAAGTTGGCTTTGAAGGAAGTTTAGCTGATTTTTTTACTCATTTACGTGAATCCGATGAGTTTTATTATGATACTCCAGAACAACTGATTGCAGCCTATGAAGCAGTAAAACTTAAAATAGATGCCCGTGTGCCGAGTTTATTTAATATTGCACCAAAGGCAGATTATATCGTTAAAGCTGTTGAAGATTTTCGTGCAGAATCAGCGGCAGGTGCGTCTTATCAATCACCGTCACCGGATGGTTCTCGACCGGGCATATTCTATATAAATACGTTTAATTTAAAAGCGCAGCCTAAGTTTTTACTTGAGACACTGTCTATTCATGAAGCGGCACCAGGGCATCACTTTCAAATTGCACTGCAACAGGAAGTTGAGTCGTTACCGCTATTTCGTAAATTTGGTGGCTACACTGTCTTTGCTGAAGGGTGGGCATTATACGCTGAGAGCCTAGGAAAAGAGCTTGGTTTATTTACCGATCCATACATGTGGTATGGCCGATTAGCTGACGAGCAATTACGCGCGATGCGTTTGGTCCTTGATACGGGTTTTCATGCTAAAGGCTGGACACGTCAACAAGGCATTGATTATATGCTAGAAAATTCATCTATGGCGTTAAGTGATGTGACCGCTGAGGTTGAACGATATATTGCATGGCCAGGGCAGGCACTTTCATACAAGCTAGGGCAGTTTAAAATCCAAGAACTACGTGATTACAGTAAAAAACAACTAGGTAAACGCTTTGATATTAAAGAGTTTCACACACAAATATTAATAGATGGCGCGTTACCAATGCCTATTTTAGAAGCTAAAATAAAACGTTGGGTTGATTCACAACGCTAACGATATAAGCCGAAATAGCGCAAAGCTAATTGTGGCTTTGCGCGCGGTGCTCAATTACGTTAAAATGCGCGCCATTAGGGGCACTGAGTTATACCATGATTGAAAACCAATTTTGGCTTGAGAAATCACTTGAGCAAATGTCACAAAGTGAATGGGAAGCCATTTGCGATGGCTGTGGAAAATGCTGTTTGAATACGTTTATCGACAGCGAAGACGAAGATGATTTTACGGCGACAGATCAGCTACGCGAAGGTGAAGAGCTGATATTTACCAATATAGTTTGTCAATATTTGGATAACAAAACGTGCGGTTGCAGCGAATATGAGAACCGTCAAACACTCGTTCCTTCGTGTGTAAAATTAACCAAAGAAAATCTTAAAGATATTTTCTTTATGCCACAAAGCTGCAGTTATCGTCGCTTGCATGAAGGTCGCGGCCTTGCCTCATGGCACCCACTTAATAATGGGGGGAGTAAAAAACTAATGCATGAGCTTGGTATCTCTGTACGCGATAAAACAGTAAAAGACTGTGATGTTGAGCTTGATGATTTTGATTTATATGTAGCGCAGTGGCCTACCTTGGATTGTGATTAATGAGTGAAGTGCGTGCAACCATTGGTTTAATAAACCCAAAAAGCCCAACTAACGTTGGCGGTGTTTTACGCGCCGCAGGCTGCTATGGCGCTCAGCAAGTGTTTTTTACGGGCACTCGCTATTTAAAAGCCAAAAAATTTCATACCGATACTAAAAATGCGCTGGAACGGATACCACTCACCTCTGTGGAAGATTTAGCTCAAGCAAAGCCTTCAGGTGCTAAAGCTGTTGTTATAGAGTTGATTGAAGGCGCAACGCCTTTACCTGAGTTTATTCACCCTGAAAACGCTTTTTATATTTTTGGCCCTGAAGATGGTTCAATAAGTAAAGAGGTACTTAATTGGTGTGATGAGGTTGTATATATTCCAACAATTGGCTGCATGAATTTAGCGGCGACGTGTAATGTGGTGCTCTATGACAGGCAGGCAAAGCTCGGTGGAGTAGAAAGCTCTGATAAAACAATTATTGAGAGTCGCGATACGAATAATAAAATGAAATGGCAAAAATAATATAAACCTAGGGCGTGTTGACCTTTCGTGATTGATTTTGCAGCAGTCTATTTGGTATTTAGGCAAGGCAGCGCCTATGCAGTGTGGTTGTTCCCCATAAGTAGGCGATAACGCAGTATAGATGCCAAACATGCGCGGCCCAAAGGGTTCTTCCTAGGAGCGATTGACTCTTTGTTACCTACACGGATGTAGGTAAGGGGCGTGAGCAGGACGCGGAAGCTTTGCTCGGTTTTTACTTAGCCCGCTAGGTTACAAACCTCGCGCCGCGATTAAATCGCCCCTAGGTTGAACAAATTTCAATCCACAAAGGTCAACACGCCCTAATAGAAGATTAAATAAAAGGGGCAATCAATGCCCCTTTTTATTTAATTAAAATTACTCTTTAGTAATTTTGATCTCTGAATTAACAACAATCCCTTCATCTTTTATATCCGTAGCAAAGTAGACAGACATGGTTTGATTTTTTAACTGATCAAGTTGTTCAGGGAGCACTTGTCCTGTCATTTTAAATACGTTGATGACCGGCGTCATTAATGAATTAAGATCAACTGCGGTATTTAAAAATCCATTTTTTTCAAGCGCTTGCTCTGATAATGTATTTGCAATAGTCGCTGACTTTTCACCAGTGAATAAAACAAGATGTTTCCCTTTTTTAGCTAATTTAATATCAAGGCTAGCAGGTAAAGGATAAGGAATTGCAGTATTGATACTAACAGCATCTCCGTTCTCTGGTATTTCAATATCTGCTAATGCAGGTAAAAACCCTTTAGCAGTAAAAAGTAAATTATCAGGATCTGTTGCTGAAAGTGTGATTAGTGCATCGAAAGCTTTTAGTTGTGGCTGCTGATTTGCATCAGCTTCTAAAACAAGATCTTGAACACTTAAGCTCACACCTTGAATACCATTGGCCATAGCGGTCATCATTGATAGTGCAGCTAAATTTGTGTCTTGCGTTTGTTGTTGTAAGTCAACAAGAGGGGCACATTCGAATTCAGCTTTTTTAAATGCACTTGAAAGTATATTAATAAGCGGTGGAATTTTTGAAATATCCGCGCCATAAGCAAAGCTTAGCATTTGGCCGTCAAGTTGTGTTGTATGTTCAGGCACAAAACCACGAACAGATTTTAATGTCTTAATAATATCAGTCGCTGTGCTTTGTAAAATAGCATCCGCTTTAAAGTGAGCATCAGAGTTTGTTACTTGTATGTACGTGCTACCTGTTACTGATGCCGGCCAATAACTAACAAGGTTGGTAATGTCATTTTGACACTGCGGTGTTCTTGCAATGTCAAAAGCTTGAGGGTTGCCTAATTGTTGCAGCAGTTCATCAAGCATGTCACCTAAACGTGATGGTGTTTTGGCGGTAATAGCATTGGCAATTTCAACATGATCTATATAAGCAACTGAGTGGCCATCGAATGAATATTTAGCAATGTAATTATTAAGCTTATTGGTTTGTGTTAGCGATTTACTTGGTTTATCAATTGCTAACGCAAGGCGTAAATCGTCAGAGGTATTGAGTTTTGTATCAAACGTAATTGTGGCCCACTTGTCTTTAACTGACACAATTAGGTTTATCGTAATATCATCTTCAAATACTAAAGGATACGTAGTGTAGTCAACTCCTTCGATGGTTTTCGTTGTAAAGTTAATCCCTGCTTTATCCGCGGAGCTATTTATTGTATTAAATAATGCAGTTTCATCGTCTAATTGATAGCGCAACACGGGCATTAAGCCAATTGTATAGGCCAAGCCTTTATAGTCGTCTGCGAATCCCCAAGCTGCTTTTAGAGCATCATAAGAGCTCAGAGATGCTTGGTATTGTGTAAGAAGCGATGCTAAAAACTGTGCGTTTTTATTATTGTTCGTTGTTAAATTTTCGATTAACGGTGTTAAATCGTCTGCACCTTTCATTTGCTCTGGGAGTAAGTCAAAGTATTTACTGTATGGAAAAGGCTTTAACTGACCGTAAAATAAAGGGGTGTCAGCAGGGACGTAATCAAGTTGTGCAAGTTCAATTGAGGCTGATGAAGTTTCAGTTTGTGTATAGATTAATACCCCAGCCGCAACAGCAATTGCACAACCCGTAAGTAATTTTGCATTCATTAATAAATTCCTTTTTGCACTACGAAAGTACGTTTTTTGATGTTTGTTATCAAGACGATAGCATAAAAGTATCTTTGCAGGCTAGGCGAAACTATTTGAGTTTGGTTTCAGGATTACATTTAATCGTATTTTAATTTACGAACAGTGGGTTGGGTATCTTCAATTAGTGTTGAAAAGCGTGTGCGTTGATACACACGCTGTAAGGTTTTAGTTATTGTTGGGGCAGATCGGCTGCGGTTGGTAATGAGGAAAATGCACCATATTTACTGACTGCAAATGCGCCGGCACTGGCAGCAAAGCTCACGGCATTGGTGATATTTGATTGTTCAGCGCAAAGTAGTTTAAATGCTTTTTTATTTACACATTTAATGCCTATTTGCGATAGGAACCCGCCAATGAATGCATCGCCAGCTGCTGTGGTGTCGACAACTTTCGTTTTAGGTGGCATAACCTGGCCGCGATATGTGCTGTGGCAATAGTGAATTGGTGCACCGCCATCAGTTATAAGCAGGCAGGTTACACCTGCTTCAAGTACGGCAGAAATAGTATGTTCGAGATCATGATCTTTGTGGCTATTTTTATTTAAAAATTCAAGTTCTTCTTTTGATAATTTAACAATGTCGCAAAGAGAAATAACATGCCAAATTCGTTCAACAGTATAGCGTAAGCTTGGCCATAAATTTTCCCGTAAGTTCATATCAAAACTACAAATAGCCCCCGCTTTTTTAGCCTGTGTTAAGCCATATATGGTGGTTTGATATATATTATGCTCAGTTAGACTATTACTACACACATGAAATAACGCGTGCTCTGTAAACATGGCAGAATTAAAGTCGTCTACTTTAAATAACAAATCAGCCGCTGGTGGGCGATAAAAGCTAAAGCTACGTTCAGCGTGCTCATCAAGAGATACAAAAGCCAGCGCTGTTTTGGCTTTGTTAGTAAATTTACAATACTGCGTATTTACACCTAAGCTTGTAAATTGTTGCTCTAGAAACTCACCAAACATATCTTGACCTAGCATGCCACAAAAGCTACTTTTTAAACCAAGTTTAGCTGCGGCAACAGCAACATTTGCAGGTGCTCCGCCTGCATATTTAGTAAATGATTCAGGGTTTTTCCCATCAGATAAAAAATCGATTAATGCTTCACCAAAACACACTAAACTCATGCTTCACCACCTTTTGCTAATTTGAACGCACGTAACACTTCATAGCATGCTCCCATTGTATGGTAATCTGTTTTACCGGCTGGGGATTTTTCGTCATTGTATGCTTTATTGTCGTTGGTTAAAATTCGATACCAAGCTCCATGGGTATGATCAACCATGTGCTGCCAACTGTATTGCCAAATTTTATCATACCAGTGCCAGTATTTTTCATTACCTGTTGCCTGCGCGAGCAGTGCGGCAGCTGCAAATGATTCAGCTTGTACCCAAAAGTATTTATCATCATCACAAATACTGCCATCTGGAGCAAAGCCATAGCATATACCACCATAGGTGTTATCCCATGCATGCTCCATTGCGGTATTAAAAAGGTGCTCGGCACGTTCTATAAGCCATGCCTGTGGTTTGTGTCGATTTAAAATTAATAGCAACTTTGACCATTCGGTTTGATGGCCGGGTTGAAATCCCCACGGGCGAAACAGGTGTTTAGGATCATCTAAATTGTATTGCCAATCAATTTGCCACTGGCTATTGTAATGCTCCCAAACGAGTCCATTTTCTCTGCTGGCATTTTTTATTGTAAAAGTAAGGGCGAGTGTTTCTGCACGGTTTAAGTATTGTTTGTCTTGCGTTGCTTCGTAACACATTAGCAGCGCTTCGCATAAATGCATGTTAGCATTTTGCCCACGGTACTCATCCACAATAGAAAAGTCACCGTTAATTTCATCTAAATAGGCATTATATTTAGACTGATAGTATTTGCTTTCGAGCAATTGCCATACACGCTCAATGGTGTGTTTACACTCACTAAAACCAGCTTTTAATGCTACTGCGTTTGCCAATAGTACAAACGCAAGCCCATAGCAATGGTTTGTATCATCAACAATATGCAGATCTTTGTTGTCGTCGCTTTTTATTAACCAAGCATAGCCACCAGAGGATTGTTTATGTGCATTTTCTAAGTGGTCTAGACCATGTTGTATTAATGGTAAATAACGCTCGTCGGCGAATTCTAAATAAGCCATTGCATAGTTAAATACAAAACGCGTACTAGAGACTAGATGACGTGTCTGTCTATCATAAATGGTGCCATCGTCTTTATAGAAGTGGTAAAAGCCACCCTGATCTTGTTTATCAACACAATGTGGGTGATAAAAATTTAAGGTTGTTTTGATATGTTCTTGTAAAAAATCACAGCTTTGGAAATTAGCCAACATCTATATCCACTTCAAGTTAATTAAATTAGTTAAATAACTATACCATTAAATAAAAAATATGGAACGATCCAAATAAAAGTTTGTGATCTTCTTGTTGCAGTGTGTAGAATCAGAGATAACTTGTTAATGGAGTGAAAATCACGTGAGTGAAATAAATACAAATCAAAACTTTGCCACCAATGAACCGCAGTCAAATAAAAATTACCTGCTGCCATTGACGGCAATGACAACCCTATTTTTTCTTTGGGGTTTTATTACCGTTCTTAATGACGTATTAATCCCACGATTAAAAGGGGTATTCGATTTAAGTTACACTGAAGCGATGCTGGTACAATTTTGTTTCTTTGGCGCTTACTTTATTGTGTCTTTACCTGCGGGTATGTTGGTTAATAAATTTGGCTATAAAAAAGGAGTATTAACGGGGCTGATAGTTGCCTCTGCGGGTTGTATGTTGTTCTACCCAGCGGTTGTTGTTCATGAATATTGGTTATTTTTAACCGCCTTGTTTGTTCTTGCTGGTGGTATTACTGTTTTACAGGTATCAGCAAACCCTTATGTTGCAGCTTTAGGGCCTGACAAAACAGCATCATCGCGTTTGAACTTAGCCCAAGCGCTTAACTCTCTTGGAACCACAATTGGTCCATGGGTTGGCGGAATTTTGTTTTTTGGCGCAGCGGGCTCATTAACTGTCAATGCAGCGTCAGCTGAATCTGTAAAAGTCCCTTACCTTATGCTTGCAGCGGCATTAATGACAATTGCCGTTGTTTTTGCTTTTTTAAAATTACCAGAGATTAAATCACATAAAGAAGATTTTAACTGCAAAGCAAAAGATCATTCTTTAACACAAGCGCCACATTTGATTATGGGTGTCGTGGCTATTTTTTGTTATGTCGGGGCTGAGGTCGCGATTGGCAGCTTTTTGGTTAACTTTTTTGGCGAAGCACACATAGCAGGGCTTGAAGAGCATGATGCAGCTAAACTCATTGCCTACTATTGGGGCGGTGCGATGGTGGGACGTTTTATTGGTTCTGCTTTATTACAAAAAATAGCGCCATCTAAAGCGTTACTTTTCAATGCGTGTGCAGTAATCGCATTGTTGTTAGTGACGGTATTCACTGAGGGGAATATTGCGTTGTATGCCGTGCTTGCCATTGGTTTATTTAACTCAATTATGTTCCCTACAATATTTTCAGTTGCTATCGAGGGGCTGGGCTCACTAACGAGCAAAGGCTCTGGCTGGTTATGCTTAGCGATTGTTGGTGGTGCGCTTATCCCATTATTACAAGGTGTTATTGCTGATGTTGTAAACATACAAATTAGCTTTTTGGTTCCTGCAATCTGCTATGTATTTATCGCTTGGTATGGCATGAATGTTGTTAGATTAAGTAATGTATGGCAACAAAAAATTAGTTAAAATTGTATAAAATGATTTAAAAAAATGCATTTACACGCTGTGTAAGTGCATTTTTTATTACCTGAAAAAAGTACTTCCTTTCATCAATCGCAATTATTTTACAAATTTACCTATTTTCTATTGAATACGTATTCAATAGCGCGTTATTATAAGTTCACTGGAACGATCCAAAAATCAATAATTAATTAAAAAGGAACGACTATGAAAGCGTCTTTCTACACTTCTCTGTTGCTGTGTGGCAGTTTAGTGAGTCTAAATACGTATGCAACACAGCACTCAAATACCCAATGGGTAGACACGTTTATAGGGACAGGTGGAGATGGTCATTTGTTTCCAGGTGCAGTGGTCCCATTTGGAATGGTGCAATTGAGTCCAGATACAGATAATCCGATGCGCGGGGTATCACCGCAGCCTGAAATATACAAACGTTGTGCAGGTTATCATTATGATGATCACACTATTGTTGGTTTTTCGCATACGCATTTTTCAGGCACTGGGCATTCTGATCTGGGGGATTTGTTGATCATGCCCATGACCGGTGAGATTAAAACCACACCAGGTAGCGCTGAAAATCCTGAGGCAGGCTATCGTTCTCGTTTTTCGCACGATAAAGAGTGGTCAGAGCCAGGCTACTATGGCGTTGAACTACAAGACTATAACATTACAGCTCAAGTTACCGCCTCGCAACGCGTTGGTATGCATAAATATACGTTCAATGACGCTGATGCAGGGCATGTTTTAATTGATTTAACCGCTGCAATATATAAT
This sequence comes from Pseudoalteromonas neustonica, assembly GCF_001653135.1. GTDB lineage: Bacteria > Pseudomonadota > Gammaproteobacteria > Enterobacterales > Alteromonadaceae > Pseudoalteromonas > Pseudoalteromonas neustonica. The sequence continues at coordinate 328,927 of NZ_BDDS01000003.1, read as the reverse complement.
TTTGAAAACAAAGTAATTTGGAGTGACATTCGATTAATTGATGATCATACACTGGTTGCTTATCGTGCAACGAATGGCTGGGCAAATAACCGCCAGATGTATTTTGCTATCGAATTTTCAAAACCAATCAGTGAGTATAACTTTATTAATGAAGATGATAAACGTTACCGCTGTATGGATTGTTTAGGCAAAGAAAAACATTCAACAATTGAAAATAAAGCAGTGAAAATTGCAGCGGGTAAAGCCGTTAAGTTTGTTGCCAGTTTTGATGGTCTAAAAGATGAGCCGCTTTATATAAAAGTGGGTTTATCTGCTGTGAGCAGAAGCAATGCACTTGAAAACTTGAAAACAGAGCTGCCACACTGGGATTTTGATAAAACAAGAGCTGACGCAAAAGCACAATGGGCAACCTATTTAGATAAAGTCGATGTCGAAGGCACAAAAAGCCAAAAGCGTCAGTTTTACACCGCGTTATACCATGCGCTTCAAGCACCCAATATTTATCAGGATGTAAATGGTCAGTATCGTGGCGTTGATGGTGAAATCCATGAAGGTAAAGGGTTTGAGCATTACACCTTATTTAGTTTATGGGATACTTATCGTGCACTTCATCCACTACTTACGATAATCGACCCTGATCGCGTATCATCAATGGTGCAATCAATGCTGGTTCATTATCAGCAAAGTTATGAAAATATGTTGCCAATTTGGTCATTCCACGGCCACGAAACATGGACTATGATAGGCTATCATGCAGTGTCCGTTATTGCAGATGCGTACCTTAAAGGCATTCGTGACTTTGATATTGATTTAGCCGTTGAAGCAACAATTAATACTGCCAATAATCCGGTTTATGATGCTATCCCTCAATACAAAAAATTTGGCTATGTGCCAATGGATGTATTGCCTGAGTCAGTATCAATCACATTAGAATACGCTTACGATGATTTTGCAATTGCGCAAATGTTTAACGCTATGGGTAAAAAGCAGCTTGCAAAAGAATATTATGCTCGTGCAATGAACTACAAAAATGTATTTGATAAACAAACAGGTTACATGCGTGGCAAAGATAGTAAAGGTAATTGGAATCCTGATTTTAATCCTGAAGCTGCAAAATACATGGGGCCATTTACAGAAGGTAATTCAAATCAATACAGCTTTTATGTTCCGCATGACGTTGCAGGTTTGATTGACTTAATGGGAGGCGACGATAAGTTTGAAGGCCGTTTAGATGCACTTTTTGACACTCACCTTTCAGCTGACATGATCAAAGAACATGAAGATATTGCAGGGCTAATAGGCAACTATGCCCATGGTAATGAGCCAAGTCATCATATTGCTTATTTATATAATTACGCAGGTAAACCGTGGCGCACGCAAGAGCGTATTCGCCAAATAATGGATACACTTAGCTCAGATAAGCCTGACGGTTTAGCAGGTAATGATGATGTTGGCCAAATGTCAGCGTGGTATATTTTCTCGGCAATGGGTTTTTACCCAGTGGCACCGGGTGATTTAAGTTACGCGATAGGTGCTCCGCAAGTAGAAAAAGTGACCTTAAAGCTCGCAAAAGGGAAAAGTTTTACAACGTTCGCTAAAGATATCAGCGAAGAAAATTTATACATTCAATCAGTAACACTCAATGGTAAGCCACTTACACGTAACTATTTAATGCATGCAGAAATAATCAATGGTGGAGAACTACGTTACCAAATGGGTGATAAACCAAATAAAACATGGGGTACAGCTCATTCAGCACGCCCACCTGCACTTAGTAAATATAAGGAATAGAAAGTGACTTCTTTTGCTAAAAAATCATTATCAGCGTCAACATTGATAACTCTACTGTTGAGTGCGAATGTGATGGCTAAAACACCAGTGAGCGAGCAATTAAAACCCGTGCAGTTTAACGCTGATATTCAATGGCAACAGTTTTATTTACCAGCGGTTACGCTTACTAATACAAGTTCTGAGCAATTATCGCAGTGGAGTGATTTGACCACTGAGCTAGTACAACAAGTTAGCTATAATGTTGCCCGCTTACTTTATAAATACCAAGCGAATGCACCTGCGTTACCTACTTTAGCAATTAGTCTTGAAGATATGGATGGCGTTGCGTTCAAAGAAGGTGACTTTAGTGGTGCTAAAATTCACATTAGTGCGCAATACCTGAAAAAGTATCAAGCTGATCATGGTAAACGCGCTATGGCGGATGAATTGATTGGCGTTTTGTATCATGAAATTGCGCATGCCTATCAACTTGATGATGCAAACTATAAAAACATAGGACCACTTATTGAAGGCATTGCAGATGTTGTTCGTATAAAAGCAGGCTACGTTGATATGTCACAACGAAAAATTGGCGGTAATTATAACGATGGTTATAAAACAACTGCTTTTTTTATACATTGGCTTGAAAAGAATAAGCACCGTGATTTACTCATTAAGTTAAATGCACAGTTAGACCCTAATGATGGTAAAACGTGGCAATGGCAGAACTTTGAAAGTAATTTAAATATCAATCTTGTACGCGAGTGGAATAATTACCAAACATTACTTTAAGTTTCCGAATGTTAAAAGGGGCTATAATTAGCCCCTTTTTTGTTACTTTATTTCATATTTCTATTTTAATTCTATACTTATTAAATACCTGGATTGATAACACAGTTAGCTATTTAATCATCCTTTATTATTGTTTTTAACTGTATTGTCGTTACTAAATACAATTATATAAGACAAATAGGTCTATTTTTGTTACAAAGTCATTTGTTAATAAAAATAATAAATTAAAATAGGTTTGCCATGCAAAGCTCTCTCAAATTTACAACTAAAGTCACGATCGCAGCGTCAATTGTGCTGGTGTTAGTTCTTGGTTTATTTACTATAAATAACTTCATTTCAATGCGTACACAAACGCAACAGCAATTATCCCTTGTTTTACAAGAAAGCTCACAATCAGTTTCACAAAATATAGCTAATTGGCTTAATGATAAGTTAGCTATTGTTTTAGCGGTTGCTAAAACACATCAAGAGAATGACGCAAAATCACTCACGTTATCGCAATTAAATACTGCTGAAATGGCTGGTGGGTTTAAAAATACATATATTGGCAAACCGGATGGTACATTTGTTTTAAATGATCAAACGATTCAGCTTCCCGCAGATTATGACGCAACAACTCGACCATGGTATAAATTAGTTGAAAACAAAACAACAACCGCATTTACGACCCCTTATATTGATGTTACTACCAATGAGCTAACTATATCTGCTGTTGCGCCTATTACTATTGCAGGGCGCTTCACTGGGGTAGCCGGTGCTGATATTGATATGAAAACCATTACTAAAATTGTTAACGAAATAGATTTTTTAGGATTCGGTTATGGTTTTTTACTCGATAGCGATGGGCGTATTTTAAGTCACCCTCAGACCCAATATAATGATAAATCAATGGTTGATTTACTAGGTGAGAAACTTACTCTCGATCCTCAATTTGTAGAATTAGATATTAATGGTGTAGAGCATCTTGTGTCATTTACACGAATTAAAGGCATTGAAAATGTTGACTGGTATCTTGGTGTTGTGATTGATAAAAGCATCGCATTTTCTTCTGTTGATTCATTTCGCAATATGGCCGCGATTTATATGTTGCTAGGGATCACTGCTATTGTATTAATGATGCAGTTTTCTTTGCGTTATTTAATGCGGCCTATGCATCGTTTAAATGACGCAATAAAAGATATAGCACAAGGTGAAGGTGATTTAACTCGCCGTTTAGTTATTGAAAATAATGATGAATTTGGTGAACTCTCAGGTTACTTTAATGCCTTTATTGATAAAATACACACATCCATTGAGCAGGTTAAAACGACAACGATAGAACTTGAACGTTCAGTTGAGAGTTTAGTAGATCAAACGCAGTCAACCCTTAATATGTATGGCGATCAAACCAAACGTACAGATAATGTGGCTACTGCAATTAATCAACTCTCTTCTAGTGCGGTTGAAATATCGAACAGTGCGAGTAATGCCTCAAATCTAGCCAGTGAAGCAAATTCGCAATCAGTACAAAGCCAGCAATCATTAACTGATAACATTAATGCGATTAATGTGTTATCTGAAAATATGGAAAAAGCACAAGCCACAATTAATAGCTTAGCGGAGCATTCAGCAAGCATTGGCCAAGTGCTTGAAGTTATAAAAGGGGTCAGTGAGCAAACGAACTTACTGGCTCTTAACGCTGCAATTGAAGCTGCTCGAGCGGGTGAGGCAGGGCGAGGTTTTGCTGTTGTTGCAGATGAAGTTCGTCAGTTGGCGCATCGCACACAACAATCAACGCAGGAAATTGAAAACACCGTAAGTCAATTACAACAAGGGTCAGCCAGCGCTGTAGCGGTAATGAAAGCAAGCTTAATTGAAAGTGAAAATAGCGTTCAACAAGCACATGGTGCTGGTGAAAAAATGGCGGGAGTTACCAAAACGATTGAATCAATCGATGAGGTTAATCATAGCGTTGCTAATGCTACGACTGAGCAAAATGTCGTCATACAGTCATTAGATAGCGATATTCATACAATCAGTGAATTGTCACAGCAAGGACAGCTTAATTTAAATAATACTTTAGCTGAATGTACACACCTTAAACTACAATTTGATGAGTTAGAGAAAATGGTATTACGTTTTAAAGTCTAATAACTCACTGATTTAAAAATGAAAGATATATAATGCCTGAACAGAATACGAGCCAACCAAGTTGGCTTAAATTGATTAATATAGAAAGTGTCTATAGTGCAGAAAAACAACGCCGTGCTTTTACGTTTTTTACTATGATCTCTATTGCTTTGGTTTTAGTCACTACACTGGTTGTGCTCAATTATCATATTTACGCTAAGCCACTGACTGTCATGTTAGTCGTATCGGACATTACTTTTTTAGTGTGTGCAATTTACTTTATGCGTACTGGGCATTTAAATGCGGTTGCTGCGCTTGTGCTGGGTATTATCTGCATGTTATGTGTCGCGCTTGTTTACACTGGCGGTAAAGAAAATACGGCATTATATTGGTTAATGTTCTACCCAGTGGTTGCATTTTCAACGCTGGGTTTAAGAATTGGCTTAATCGGTGTATCGGTTTTACTATGTGTGTCGTGTTTTTTACTATATGGCCCTGATATAGGACAAGTTAAATACGGTTATGCGGAAAAAGTGCGCTTTAGTGCGTCTTTTATTTTAGTCTTTTTATTTACCTTTATAGGCGAGTATTTTCGGAATAAAAGTCATATGGAAATAGCGCATATGACGCTATTACAAAAACAGGATGCACACACAGATCAACTAACGGGCTTAGCCAATCGCCGATTTATTACGAGTCATTTTTTACCGCTTGCTAAGTCACGGCCAGAACAATACTTTCCATTTACAGTTTTACTTATGGATCTTGATAACTTTAAATATATAAATGATAGCTTTGGTCATGATTTTGGTGATCACGTTCTTATTGAATTTAGCACGTTTCTTGAATCCCAGTTACGCTCTTCAGATATAAAAGTACGCTATGGTGGTGAGGAGTTCATGGTTATATTACCTAGAATTGACTCCGATGCCGCTTTTTATGTTGCAGATAAATTTAGAGAGTATATTTCAACGCAAACAATCATGTTTACTCAAACGCAAAAAACCACCATTACTTGCAGTATTGGTGTTGTGCAGGTAAATAAAATATCTGAGTTTAATCAAGCCGTCAAACGCGCAGATGAGTGCTTATATGACGCTAAGCACGCAGGTCGTAATTGTGTTATGTCAGGTGAATTAGCATGAATAATAACGCAACCCTATGTTTATGAGCCTATGTGTAGTTTGTGTTGGGATTTTAGTAAAACGTGGCAAGAGATCCAAGCTCGCTTAGCCACAGAGCTTGATATTGTCTATAAAGTTGGCGGTCTAGCTCCGGATTCTGATGAGCCCATGGCAATGAGTATGCAAAAGTTTTTGTAGCAGACTTGGCAACGAATTTCAGATCAAACAGGGGCTGAATTTAATTTTGATTTTTGGCGTAATTGTGAGCCTAGACGCAGTACTTACCCGGCATGTCGTGCTGTTATTACTGCTCGGTACTTTAATAAAGAGCACGCCATGCTTGAAGCGATTCAAAAAGGTTACTATTTATTAGCTAAAAACCCCTCTAATGCCGATAACTTGCTCTCATTTGCTCAACAAGTAGGAATAGATACCAATGAGTTCTTACAATTATTTGGCAGTGACCTTCTGAATCAGGAATTTCAGCAAGAGCTTCAATTTGTTCTGCAATTACCGGTTCATGGTTTTCCATCACTGGTGCTTTATTATCAGAATCAATATTATGCAATTGCTATTAACTACACGAATGCGGATGACGTTATTACACGTATTCGTGACGTATTGACTCAATCTTAACGCCTCAATTAATCTGAGCATATATTCCCTGCGGCTGCTTAAAAAATCCTTCTTACTATTTATCCTTAGAATTAATACCTTTAAACGTTGTAATTATGACGGTTGTCATGAAATAGACTTTTTTGCGCAACACCCTTGTCATTTTTCACCTATAGAATCTCGTGCATTGATATTAAGCAACTAGCAAATCCGCTAATTAACGAGTAAAGGTGTATGCGATGAAAGGCGTTAAACCATTGATCTTAGCAGGTATTGTGGCCATGAGTGCGACAGTCCAAGCAAATGATTTAAATAAGGTTATCGATAAAAGCAGTGAAATTAATAAATCAGCTGCGCAATCACAAACAAAAATAGACAAGATTGCAGATTCAATGCAAGGGCGTTTACAACAGTTTAAAACCCTTAATAAAGAAATAGACGGTTTAACTGTTTATAACGCGCAGTTAAGTAAGCAACTGAGCAATCAAATGTCAGAAATGGAAGCTTTGAGCCTTTCAATGGATCAGGTTTCTATTATAGAGCGTCAAATTACCCCTTTAATGCTACGTATGATCACAGGTTTAGAGCAATTTGTTGCCCTTGACGTGCCGTTTCTTACTGATGAACGCGAAAAACGTTTAGCCTCTTTAAAAACCATGATGGACAGAGCGGATATTAACTCAAGTGAAAAATTCCGTCGTGTATTAGAAGCCTATCAGGTTGAAGTAGATTATGGCCGCACAATTGAAGCGTATACGGCTTTGCTTGATGTTGATGGGCAAGAGCGTGAAGTTGATTTTCTTCGCATCGGTCGTTTAGAGCTTATTTATCTGACTCGTGACGGTAAAAAAGCAGGTTCGTGGGATCAAGATAGTAATGGTTTTGTCGCGCTACCAGATTCAACAATCAGTCAAATTAATAAAGGTTTACGCATAGCACGTAAACAACTAGCCCCAGATATGTTAACACTGCCAGTTCACGCTGCGGATTAAGAGGTTAAAAATGACACTTTTTACAAAAATGACCAAAATCGCTTTATTTGGCGCAACACTTGGCTTTGCTGGCAGCACATTTGCTGCAGATGCTATGGATTTAGATTCATTACTTAAAACCTTAGAGCAAGGTAAAACACAGCAATCGGTCGAGAACAAGCAACGTGAGCAAGAGTTTATCGCACGACAAAATGATCAAGTGCAAATGCTCAAAAATACTCAAGCACAGCGTAACAATATGCTTTCTGAATCAGAGCGTCTTGAAACACTGTTTGAAGGAAATGAAATTAAGCTAGCCAATCAAACGGATACATTATCTAAACGAATGGGTTCGTTGAAAGAGTTATTTGGTGTACTGCAGCAAGTTGCTGGAGACTCAAGCAATAAGTTTGCAACCTCTGTTGTTTCTGCCCAATTACCAGGGCGCGGTCAATTTATGGATGATCTGGCTCAAAAAATGGGATCAACGTCTAAGCTTGCATCAATCGAAGACATTGAACAAGTATGGTACGAGCTGCAACGTGAAATGACAGAGCAAGGTAAAGTGTCTCGCTTTACGACGGATGTCATTGTTGAAGGTGGCAATAAAGCACAGCAAGAAGTTATGCGTGTTGGTGCATTTAACCTTATTTCACAAGGTAAATATTTAGAATATAACGCCAGCACAAATACGCTAAGTGAATTAACTCGCCAGCCAGTAGGACGTTTTACGTCAACTGCAGCAGACTTACAACAAGCGTCATCAGGGACTGTGCAATTTGCACTTGACCCAACAGGTGGCTCTATCCTTGGTTTACTTGTACAAGCGCCAGATACCACTGAGCAAGTACATCAAGGCGGTGCAGTGGGTTATGTGATTCTAGGTGTTGGTTTATTAGCACTATTAATTGCCATTGAACGCTTTATTTCGTTAATGCTGATGGGTGGCAGAATTCGTCGTCAACTTAAAGATGACGTACCACGTGATGACAACCCGCTTGGTCGTGTAATGAAAGTAAAAGACCAATACCCGTCTGTTGCATACGACACCCTTGAGCTGAAACTAAGCGAAGCTATTTTACGTGAAATGCCAAAAATTACACGTAACTTAACACTGATTAAAATTATCTCAGTGGTTGCACCGCTTTTAGGTTTACTAGGTACAGTAACGGGTATGATTAATACCTTCCAAGCAATAACTTTGTTTGGTACGGGGGATCCTAAATTAATGGCAGGTGGTATCTCACAAGCACTCGTCACAACGGTACTTGGTTTGGTTGTGGCTATCCCAACAGTATTTTTATACACCTTATTGAATACACGCTCTAAAAACTTGCTACTTATCTTACAAGAGCAAAGCGCGGGTATTATCGCTGAGCGTAGCGAAAAGGGAGCATAACCCATGGTGCTATTGATTGATTCAATCAATGCTATCCGTGATTTTCTCGACACTGGTGGCCAAGTTTTATTGGTCATCGGAGTGTTAATCTTCGCGATGTGGTTATTGATACTCGAGCGATTTATATACTTTTTTAATGGTTTTAGGCACTACAAGCATACTGTTAAAACAAGTTGGACAGGGCGTAATGAGCGTAATAGCTGGAACGCAGAGCAAATACGCCAAGCCACTATTTCACGTGCAGGGATGAGATTAAACGCTAATTTAGCGCTTATTAATGTGATGGTTGCGTTATGTCCGTTGTTAGGTTTACTCGGTACGGTAACTGGCATGATAGAAGTGTTTGATGTTATGGCGATAACAGGCACAGGTAGTGCTCGTTCTATGGCATCCGGTGTCTCAAAAGCAACTATCCCAACAATGGCAGGTATGGTGGGGGCGTTATCCGGCGTATTCGCTTCAACGTATTTACAGCGTAAAGCGAAGCGCGAAGTTGCACTACTTGAAGACAGCATGGTTTTAGACCATTAAAACAATAATTTTTTAGCATGCGGCGACAGCCGCATGCATCAGGAGAATAAAATGAGAGCCCCATTAGGAAGTCTTTTTCAAGAAGATGAAGCAGAAGAAATTAACATGACACCTATGTTGGATGTTGTTTTCATCATGCTCATTTTCTTTATTGTTACCGCCTCGTTTGTTAAAGAAGCGGGTATTGATGTAAATCGTCCTGAAGCGGCTACAGCTGTTAAAAAAGAACGGGCAAATATCTTAGTCGCTATTTCAGACGAAGGCGAAATTTGGATCAACAAACGCCAAGTTGATGTGCGGGCAGTGCAAGCGAATATTGAGCGCCTAAAAGCAGAAAACCCACAAGGCAGTGTGGTTATTCAAGCTGATAAAAAATCAACCACTGACACACTTATCAAGGTGATGGATGCAGCGCGTGCAGCAGGCGTGTTTGACGTATCTATTGCGGCACAAGAGGCCTAAGGAAGCATAATGCGTTATTTAGTAGCATTATTTATTGCCGGTGTTGTGACTTTTATGCTGTTTTTAGGCATGCAGGCACTTATCACCGGTGGCGAGGGGGCGATGACTGAGCCTGCCAAAGGCAATGTACTTGATTTTGTGCGTCTTAAAAAAGAAGAGAGTGTACAAAAGAAAGAGCGTAAGCCTCAAAAACCACCCACACCAAAAGAGCCACCGCCGCCAATGGAATCACCACAAATGCAAAATAGTGATCCTAATGCCAGTGCAGCTAATTTTGATTTTGGTGCCAGTGTGGACGCTGATGTGAGTTTAAGCGGTGGCTTAGCGCTTGATTCAAGTGATGGTGAATACCTACCCATTGTAAAAGTGGCACCCGTTTATCCGCGTCGCGCTTTATCGCGTGGTATTGAAGGGTATGTGATTGTTGAATTTACAGTAACCAGGCAAGGCACAGTACGTGATGCAAAAGTAGTAAAAGCTGAGCCAGAGTCATTGTTTGATCAGGCAGCGATGGATGCCGCTCTTAAATTTAAATATAAACCACGCGTAGTAGACGGTGAAGCGGTTGAAGTTGCGGGTGTACAGAATAAAATTTCTTTCCAGATAAACGGCTAGCCCTTAATAATTGGATAGAGAAACGAGGCGATTATGAAACTATTAAAAACAGCATTCTTTTGTTCTTTAGCATTGAGTGCAAGTATTACACTACCAAGCTTAGTGAGTATGTTACCAGGCATTAATGTGGCGACAGCCTACGCAGATGAAATTAAAACAAAGCGTGTACCAGCGCTACGTGAAAAAGTGTATAGCCAATTGGCGCGTGCACAAAAGCTTGCAGATGATGGTGATGCACAAGCGGGTCTTGCTGCACTTGACGACATTAATGAGCGTTCATCAAGTATGAACTCGTATGAAAAGGCCATGATGTACAATTTTTATGGTTTTATTTATTACAACGAGAATGATTTAACCAAAGCGATAGCATCGTTTGAAAAAGTGATTGCTGAGGATGAGATCCCAGAATCTCTTCGTTTAAGTACCAGCTTTAGTTTAGCGCAACTAGCAATGGCAAATAGCGACTACAACAAAACCTTAAACTTTTTAGCGCAGTGGGACACAATCAATACCAAGCCTAAAACAGACGCGTACTATGTGCTTAAATCACAGGCTTATTATCAGTTAAAAGATTATCAAAATGGTATTAATAATATCGAGCATGCAATTGCACTAAGCGATAGTGAAGGGAAAGAGCCAAAAGAAAATTGGCTTGTTTTGCAACGCGCTATGTACTATTCGCTCGGTAATACAGATAAAGTCGTTACAGTATTAGAGCGTATGGTAAAACTGTATAATAAGCCCCAATATTGGGTGCAGCTTGGCGGCATGTATGGTGAAACTGGCAAGGAGAAAGAACAGTTAGCTATTTTTGAAGCTGCCTATCAGCAAGGTTTTTTAACGTCAAAATCAGACCTTCGGCAGTTATCGCAAGTGTATCTATATAATGGCCTCGCTTATAAAGCGGCGAATGTTATGAGTACTGCAATAGATAATGAGATAGTCCAAGCGACAGCAAAAAATTATGCTTTTATCGCAGAAGCCATGATACAAGCAAAAGAAGAAGAAAAATCAATACCTTATTTTAGTAAAGCTGCACAGCAGTCAGATCACGGTAAGTACGAGCAACGTCTAGCAGAGGTGTACGTTAACCTTGAAAAGTATGAAGACGCTGCCGATGCAGCTCGTAAAGCGCTAGAGAAAGGATCACTCGATTTTGAATCTAATGCTTATGTAGCATTAGGTATGGCGCAATACAGTTTACAAAATTTTGATGCATCTATATTGGCGTTTGAACAAGCTGAAAAACATAAAAAATCTCAGCGATTAGCTGAACAATGGATCAAATACGTCAAGCGTGAAAAGCTCCATGCTGAAACCTTACGCACAGCACTGCTTTAATATTGTCGTAATTTAAATGACATAACGTGGGCTATGAGCTGATCATATCTTGAGTTTATAATCGCAACACCAAAACCGCCTTCGGGCGGTTTTTTCGTTTTTAACAATTTGTTATATAAGGATAATTGGTTTTTTAGTCAAAAATGCACATTGTCATTTTATGTTTATTAAAGTGTAACCTCGCTGTCATACACCTCCCGTATTGTAGTGCTCGTTCTAAGGCTCAAGTGACCTTAAGGCATGGCTTTCGTGCTTTAAAGTGACTTGAGTTTTACTTAATGCGCTAACAAAATAATTAAATACTTTAACGGAGTGAACAATGAAATTATCTGGTTTATTTAAAGTCAGCCTAGTGGCTGCTGCAATGACTCTTGCTGGCTGTGGTGGTGGTGATATTAATGTTACACCTACAACAGTAGATAACAGTGTAGACAATAGTGTAGATAATTCAGGTGGTGGCAATAACGGTGGTGAGACCTTAAATTGCGCTACATACACATTAGATGGAGCTACATTTACAGGTGAAGCTGAAGGTGTTAACTGTATTTACAGTCAAGCATTTGCAAGTAACGCAAAAGAAATTACCAGCTCTTTTGTAATCTCTGCCTTAGGCAATGGCGGCGCACACGTGTTTGAAGGTGCATTATTTATTGGTGATGATGTAGACACATCAACTGGCGCTACAATTGATGGCAATGGTCCTACATTATCAATTGAAGCAGGTTCAACAATTGCTTTTACTAAGCCTGAGAGCTTTATTCGTGTTGCTCGTGGTGCAAATATCGAAGCAATTGGTGAAGTAGATAAGCCAATCATTTTCACCAGTATCAAAGAAGTTGATGGTGATGATTCAACAACAGCACAAATAGGTGACTGGGGTGGCGTTCAGGTAAATGGCCGTGGTCATTCTATTCGTTGTACAGCCGCTGCTGCTGCACAGGATATGTGTAACCACTCTGCAGAAGGTATTGTATCGTACTATGGCGGTAACGATCCGCAAGATAGCAGCGGTATCCTCAAGCACATTGTTATTAAATATGCAGGTTTTGGTGTTGAAGGTGATGAGCTTAACGGTTTAACTCTTAATGCTGTTGGTTCAGGCACAACGATTGATTATGTGCATGTTCATAATGGTTTTGATGATGGTATTGAACTATTTGGTGGTAGCGTTAACCTCAAGCACATTGTTATCACTGATACAGGTGATGATGGTATTGACTGGGATGAAGGCTGGAAAGGGTATGGACAATTCATTCTTGTACGTTCAAATGAATATGGTAATCATGGCTTTGAAACTGATGGAGCAAAGGTTGACCCATTATCAGCAGATGCACAAGACTTAGTGACGAGCGTTTCTAACCCAACAATTGCTAATGCAACTGTTGTAACCACGGGTGACCAAGGCGCTGAAGGGCGTCGAACTGGTGCTGGTATGGAAATGAAAGAGTGGGGCAAAGCACAATTAGCTAACATGTTATTTGTTAACTCTTCGTCAGTAGATGGTGCAGGCTGTTTTGACTTATATAATGAAAAAGACAAATCAGGTGATGCAGGTGTTCATGCCAATGCAAATAATGGCGATATCGCATTTATGAGCTCAATATTTGCGTGTGGTAAGAACTTTGAAGACGTGAATACGCCTTTAACGGGTGCACTAGCAAGTTTTGATGTAAATACTTGGTTTACGGGTGGTGAAAACAACCAGTTGATTGGTTTTGCTGATTTTACAAATGTACTAGGTGCTGATGGTGTTTCAACAGCGGCAACAATTACTGATTCACAGGGTACTGCTGTTGCTACAACAGCTAAAGACATGAGCGAAGTTAACTCTTTCTTTACTAATGCAGGCTACATTGGTGCACTTAAAGACGGTGAATCAAGCGAGTGGGCTGATTTTGTAGCCGCATCTTTACAACGCGCTAGTAATTAATCTAGACCGGCTCTAATTACAAGGCGCTACGGCGCCTTTTTTAAGGGAATTTTAGGTTTAGAGGATATAAATATGAAACATCAAAAGCAGTTTAAAACCAATCTAATAACTTTATCTCTGCTCTCCCTTTTTTCTTCATTTCATTCTTTCGCTGATCAAGCACAAGAAATAATAGATGAAGAAGCAATAGAAGAAGTTGTTGCAACAGGCACACGTCTTAAAGGCAGTGCCAGTGCGGTAATAGATGAGCGTAAAAATCAGGCTTTCGTCGCTGATATAATGGGTTCTGAGCAAATATCGCGAACAGGTGACAGTGACGCCGCTTCGGCACTTCGTCGTGTTACAGGCTTATCGTTAGTTAATGATAAGTTTATTTATGTACGTGGATTAGGTGAACGCTACTCAAGTGTACGTTTAAATGGCGCAATAGTGCCGAGCCCAGATCTAACGCGAAATGTAATTCCACTTGATATCTTTCCATCAAGTATTATTGAATCATTGGCTGTTCAAAAGGCTTATTCACCTAATATGCCCGCAGCTTTTGGCGGTGGTGATGTAAATATCAGAACGAAGAGCATACCAAGTGACACTTTGTTTAAAGTTGAAATTGGCGCTAGTTACAAAGATACAAACGACGAAGGCTATACGTATAATGGCGGCAGTGATGATTGGCTAGGTCAGGATGATGGCACGCGAGCATTACCTAGTACAATTAGAACAGCGCTAAATACCTATATTAATGGCCTGTCTGATATCTCATATAGAAACATAAGAGATGTAGAGTCAAAACGTCAAGGCACTGATATTGGTCAAGCCGCTGCGATAGATTTAAATAAAAGTTTAGCAAAAGCATTACCAAGAGATTTTGGCTTAGAAAAAGAAAGCTTAAACCCTGATGCCGGTATTAAAGCTGTTTATGGCGACCGTTTTGATAATTTATTTGGCTTAGGCGGATCTTTTGGTTTTCTAGCATCCGTTGCCTATGAAAATGAATGGTCTAATGCTGAGAAGTTTAGCGCTGTACTGTCTTCTGTTGACGCATCTGAGTCCGCATGTTCAAAAGATGACTTTACGTGTTATTCGGCAACAGAAAAAGAAGTATCGACAAAGCATAATATAAAGTTAAATAGCTCAGTTAATTTAGGGTATAAAATTAAGGGACATGATTTAACCGCTACTTATATGATGTTGCGAGACACTGAAGATGAAGCCTCTGTTGCGTTATATCAAGAACCGTCAAAATCACTAAGTATTGATGCTGGGCAATTACAACGTAGCCACTTAACATCTTTCGAAGAGCGCGAACTTGAGATACTCCAACTTCGCGGTATGCACAACCTAGATTGGGGCTTGCTTGAAGGTGTTGGCGTTGATTGGCAATATACTGATTCAACAGCGACAACAAGTATTCCTGGAGAGCTTACAGTAACGGTTCGTGATGAGTACTTAGATGGTAAATACCAACGCACTTTTTACAATGGTAGCTTAGGCGGTAACCCTTATCTGTATCGATTTGTTGAGTTAGAAGATGATGTCGAAAACTGGGGCGTTAACGTAAACAAAGTTTTCTACTTTGATAACGCAGAAGTTGAGATTGCAGGTGGTGGTTATTTTGTTGAAAAAACACGTGATTACCGTACAGACTTTTTCAATTATCGTTTTAGCCAAACTCAGTCACTCGATTTAGCACAAAGTGAAGACGAAGCACTTTCAATAGGCAGTTATTTTGCTAATGATTCAGTTATTGACTCAACTGGTGTCGAGTTGTTGTTCCAAGAACCAACCGCCGATGATTACTTAGCAGCACAAATGATCGATGCTTATTATGGCTCTTTTGACATAACATTTGCTCAAGATTGGCGTGTAAGTGGTGGTGTACGTTACGAAGACTTCCGCCAAGTTGCGCTCGCTTTTTCTCGTTCAGCATTTGATCCTGCTTTACTTGCTGACAAGTTAAGTGCACAAGCAATAGAGCAAGCAAGTGTGATGGAAGATGAGTTTTTTACATCGTTATCTATGACATATAGCCAAGACTCGTATCAAATTCGTTTTGGTTATGGCAGCACTGTTGTTCGTCCTGATTTACGAGAGTTAAGCCCAGTTCAATTTCAAGACCCGCTTACGGGTTATCGAACACTGGGTAACCCTTACTTAGAATCTAGTTATTTAGATAACTTTGATGCGCGCATCGAATTTTATATGGATAATGGCGATAACTACTCAGTTGGCGCATTCTATAAAGATATTGATAAGCCAATTGAAGCGCTATTAACAGAAAGCGACGGCCGTTTTACTTTGCAGTTTGATAATGCAGACACCGCCTATGTTTACGGTATTGAAGCTGAATGGTTAACAGAGTTACATAGTGATTTACTCGGCGGTGCTTTCTTTACTTCAGGTAATTTAACTCTCAGTGATTCAGAAGTTGAAATTGCACAGGAGCAGCGCGGCGATCTGACAAACCTAAAACGACGTATGACTGGCCACTCAAAATATGTTGCTAATTTGCAATTGAATTACGATTCGCATGATGGCATGCATCAAGCATCTGTTATCTACAATGTATTTGGTGATCGCATTTTAGCTGCGGGAGTAAATAACTTTGATGATGCTTACGAGCAACCTTTAAACTCGTTAGACATGGTTTATAGTTATTATCCAACGTTTAATACCACACTGACATTTAAAGCGAAAAATATGTTGGGACAAAGTTTTGAAGTAGAGCAAAATGATGTACTAATTCGTTCTCAAGAAACGCCTAGAGAGTTAAGTGTGAGCTTTAGTTACGAGTTTTAACACTCTCTAATAAACGGCAGTAACAATAAGCTATTATTACCGAGCCCTGCCAAGTGTAGGGCTTTTTATTACTTGTTACTTATGAAATGAATAGTTATACGCGTTATTTTAATAGTGGAAGTTAATTCATGCTGGTGGGCTTAAGTTGATATCAATGTTCTGCTGGCTTGGGGTTACGATGGAGTAAGAACCCAGTCTTTACCGGGTTCTTTATTGCTTTTAGTTACCGCACTTAATGCTAGCGTATAACGGATAACACTGATTTTTGCTACCTGTGCTTTTTAATACCCACTGACTATCATACCAATCATAGTTTGCATAGGCCGATTCATCTTCGCCACACTTTATTGTACTGCCTGTTACCTCTTGCTTATGGCCTCGCTCTTTACAAAACTGATTGCCAGTAAGAGAGCCTACAAACATATTTCTATAACTATTATTAACTCTCACTGTTGGGTTGTTATAAATAACGGTTGATGAGCGGCGAGTTGCCCCTAGTTTTTGTTCAATGCTCGTAGTTGAGCTTGCAAAGGAAGTAAGTGATTCTTCGATGTTGTCATTTGTTTGTGCAAATGCGCTCAAAGAGAACAAGCTGGCAATTATACTACCTAGATAGAGTGCTTTCATGTGATAGGTCCTTTTTTAATAAATTGATACACAATACATCCAATTCCAAAGTGCTCAATAATCATAATTTTTATGTATTTCATTTGTATGAAGCTAGGGCGTGTTTAGATTAAGTTACACAATGGTGTAACAACGACATTGAATATGAAAAAATTTTATGTTCTATGAGTAACGCTGGTTTTGCTTTGATCACAGTGCTAGATTATCGGTTCTAAAAATTAAATCTCACGCAATGAATTTTAATTTTTAATGAATTAGGTATCTCTTATGACTCAAACACTGGAACAAACAATGAAAAAAGTAGGCTTGGTTGGTTGGCGCGGCATGGTTGGCTCTGTTTTATTAGAGCGTATGCAACAAGAAAATGATTTTGCACTGATCGACACCACTTTTTTTACCACCTCGCAAACAGGCCAATTAGGTCCTGATCTCGCTGGCAATGCAAAACCACTACTTGATGCAACGGATGTAGATGCCCTTGCCCAAATGGATATTATTATTACCTGCCAGGGGGGAGATTATACCAAAGAGGTATATCCTCAATTACGTGCTACCGGTTGGGATGGTTTTTGGATTGACGCGGCGTCCGCACTTCGCATGGCCGATGACAGTATTATTGTTCTTGATCCAGTAAACAAAGATGTCATAGAGCAAGGGTTAGAACAGGGGGTTAAAACCTTTGTTGGTGGCAACTGCACCGTATCGTTGATGCTATTAGCGCTAGGCGGCTTGTTTGAACAAGACTTGATTGAATGGGTAAGCCCAATGACTTATCAAGCAGCATCCGGTGCAGGTGCTCGTAATATGAAAGAGCTAATAGCACAAATGGGCTCTATTCATGCGTCTGTTGCTGATAAGTTAGCTGATCCACAAGCCGCTATTTTAGAAATAGATAAACTAGTGACAGAGCAAATTGCTGCAAGCGATTTACCGCAAGAGCAATTTGGAGTCCCCCTTGCTGGCAGCTTAATTCCATGGATTGATGTGCCTATGCCAAGTGGTCAATCCAAAGAAGAGTGGAAAGCGCAGGTTGAAGCGAACAAAATTTTAGGTTCATCTAAGCAACCAGTTCCCGTTGATGGTTTATGTGTGAGGATCGGTGCGATGCGTTGCCATTCTCAAGCGATGACTATTAAGCTGCGTGAAGATATCAGTGTAGAGAAAATTGAACAGATTTTAGCATCACATAATGAATGGGTTAAAGTGATCCCAAATGAACGCGATATTACAGCAACTGATTTAACACCGGTTAAAGTGACAGGCACGCTTAGCATTCCAATTGGGCGTATTCGCAAACTAACGATGGGCCCTGAATATATAAGCGCGTTTACAGTGGGCGACCAGTTATTATGGGGCGCTGCAGAGCCGCTTCGCCGTATGCTACGTATTATAGTTGCAGGTAATAACGCGTAGACATTAAATATCTATTAATATTAAAAGGGCGGATATTACCGCCCTTTTTTATTGCCAATTTAGTTTATTTAAAAACGGTAGTTAACACCTAAGTTTACGGTAGTACCGATCCCTTTGACATTAAACGCTCTAAACGTTAAAGCTTGTGAACGGGCAGGGAAGTAATCTTTATTAAGTAAGTTTTCAACACCTGCAAACACCGACCACTGTTCAAAATCGTAACTGCCGCTTAAGTTAACAATGCCATAGCCATTTACAGGCCCCTCATCGCCGGTGTAAACGCCTTTATCATTTTTTTCAAAACGATCTCGGTCGCTAACATGAATATAATGAACTGACATTCTTGCCTGCGTAGTTGGCTGCCAATTTAATGCAAGTGTGCCTTTAGGCGCAGATACTTCACGTGCTCCTAAATAATTGCCTGTATTGCTGTGCTTGCCTTCAACGTAACCATACGTTGCAGCTAAATCCCATTGGTCATTGAACGTGTAGTTAAGTACCCCTTCATAGCCCCAAATTTTTTGTGGTGCGCGTTGTGTTATATAAATCCCTGTTTTTGGATCCTGTACGCTGCGTGACCCTAAATCTGAAAAACTTTTATAAGCGGATAACTCAAATCTAAATTGTTCGAACTCGCTGACAAAACCGACTTCATAGTTATCTATTATCGCCGCTTCAGTTTGGATAAGTGCAATGTCTTGTACTGTTGCTGAGCGTAATAAAGCACCTAAATCAGGAATGTTAGCACCTTGCGAATAGCTTACGTAAGGTGTAAACGCTTGGTTTGCATTATAACGAAAACCAACATTAAACGTTGTTGCGGTAAACTCAATGGTTCCGCCTTTTACAGCTTTGGGAACAGAGCATTGATCAGCGCTTCTACATAGCTTTAATGTATTGTAATCATTTACTTCAATATCCATATTTTCATAGCGAAGCCCAGCTTTGACAATAAAGTCATCTTGAATAACCCACTTGCTTTGTAAGAAACCAGCAACATTAACCATGTCCATTTCTGGTACCCAAAGTCGACCATCAACCATTGGTTGAGAAGTGGTATCATTGAGGATATCAACGCCGTAAATAAAGGTCGCTTCAACATTATCCCAATCAGCTAACGTATTAAATACTGAGCGTAATCCCTGTTTTTCTGACTTAATTAACGACTGTCCACCTGCTAGGTTTAAATCAGGGTTTGCTAAAACCGTTGAGTAAAAAAATACATTTTCGATGGATTGTTTATACACATCTAAATTGAATGCGGTATTACTAAAAATCTCTGCATCAGTGTATTTTATCTGTAAATTATGATTACCACGTGGCCCTTGTGGCGCTGCATTAAATGGTGTGCTTACAGCGTCTTTTATTGCGTAGGTTTTTTCACCTTTATTGATATCACCAATAACATCAACCCATGCAGAATCTTGTTGCGATTCAAAATAGTTGTAGGTCATTTGCAGTGATTTATCAGCATCAAAGTCATAACTTAGTTTAGTGAAGAAATTACGCGACTTTGCTTCAGATAATCCATATTGTGTACCGAGTGCATCACCTTCAGCGTCTCTTAATACGCCATTATTTTCAATACCTAAGCTGACAATATAGCTAAAGTCATCAATTTCACCTGATGCGGTTGTCGTTACTTTTAAACCGGCAGAGTCATCAAGTTTTACCGCACTAAATTGTGTCGATGCAGTCGTATTTAAACTAAACTTACTGTTTGTTGCAGGCTTTTTAGTGATGTAGTTAATGATACCTCCCGCAGCACCATTACCATAAATAGAGGTCGCACCTTGAATAACTTCAATTCGTTCAATGACATGAGGATCTAATGAACGCATTCCTAAAGACCCATTTCTAAGTGGTGTTGATTGCGGGACACCGTCAATCATAACAAGTGCTGCACGGCCACGTAATGTTTGTGCAAAGTTACTTGATGTTCCACTGCTTGAGGCAATACCGGGTACATACATTGCTAATATACTTTGCAGATCAGTGGTTACTTTAAGTTGTGCTGCAAGTTCTTTTTGGCCAATAATTGTTACCGATGATGGAATTTCATCAATACTTTCAGCGATACGGCTACCGGTAACTAAAATACGTTCTAAGTCTTGTGGTTCATCGTTGGCGGTTACTTGAGCTGAAATTATAAGTGCTAGGATGCTAAGGTTGGTTTTGATCATATTCTTAAAAATGCGCAATATAAAAATGGAACGCAATAATAAACTAATTGGAAATGATTCGCAATTGAGTTCCTCTTTAGGGTTGTGCACGCTTCTAAAATGATTTTATGGTTTTAAAGTGTAATGACACTGCATTTAAGAAGTGTCATTACACGAAGAGTTACATTTTCCTTTCACTAAGCAATGTCTTTAACTCACTTAATTGTGTTTTTAATTCGTTTATTTGCCCTTGTGTTGCTGGCATATCATTAATGTTTGTTTGCTCTTCACGCGCATTGCGGTGCTCCTCAGACATTACCTCTAAAATAGCGCCTACCATCATGTTCAAAAACACAAAAGCGGTCAAAAATATAAATGTAAGGTAATAGATCCAGCTTAGCTTATACACGGCCATGGTTTCATACATGACGTCGGTCCAGTCTTCAAATGTTGCCACTCTGAACAGAGTAAGCATCGAAATAGACACATCCCCCCATAAAACAGGGTTTATTTCAGAAAATAACATACTTCCTGTTGCTGCATAGATATAAAAAATAACAAACATTAGAAGGGCGATATAGCCCATTTGTGGGATAGCTTTAAGCAGTGAATTAACTAATAAACGCAGTTCAGGAACCATTGATACCAGGCGTAGAACGCGAAAAATACGTAGCAACCGTGCTATAAATACACTTGAGCCTGCAGCAGGGTATAAACTGCCTACGACTACTATTAAATCAAAGATGTTCCACCCTTTGGAAAAAAAGTCTTTGATGCCTTTACTCGCGATATAACGAATGATCAACTCAATCAAGAAAAAGACGGTGATGCCAATATCCATCCAATGTAAAAAAAACTCAACCGTTGGATGTAGTGAGTAAGTATGTGCGCCTACTGTTAATGCAGAAATTATAATAACTACAATAACAAATGATTGAAATATTTTACTTTTATCGATACGCTGGAACAGCTCGTGTAACTGCGACAACATCATAATTAGCCCTTAACGGTTATAAATAAAAACGAGTGCAATATACAGCAAAATAGTCATGGATGAATTACTTTTCCGGTTTTAAATGTAAGGAATTTTTAATGCTTTTCAATATGCTAAAGCTCGCTATAAGTGCGATGCTAGTGGTTTTTTTAACCGCATGTAGCTCAAATTCACGTTACCATGAAATTCAATCTGCACGGTTAGGTGAATGTAATTATATGGCTGATAAAGAGTATCATGAGTGCATAAAGCGCCAAGAAGATGGCTACGATGAGTTTAAAAAGCAACGAGCAGAGCAGCAAGCGACTAAAAATGACTAAAACACAAAAGCAATTCGATAAAGTACTGCGTGTCAATTTAACGCGAGCTTGTGAAGAAATTAAAGATGAACTAAGTGAATTTAGTTGGCTAACTCATGAGATAGATTTAAGTAAACCAACTACATCACTTAAATTAAGCTGTTACTTTAAAGATCAATTAGCGCTTGAGCAAGCAACGAAAAATCAAGATACTCAATTAGTTAAAAATATAATAAGTAAAAAACTTGCAAGCATTGATTTAACAGTCAAAAAATTTATATTTAGCGCTGACAATATTTAGGATTATGATGTTTTCTAATTTAACGAATAAACAAAAGCAGCGTGGGCTGCTCATATTAGCAGGTTTATTTTTTATATTTGGGCTTTATCAGCTTCAACAACCCGTAGGTGCAAATCATGTGCTAAGCAATGGCTTTGTAGTGGCCATAGCGTTCTGGGCGTTTTCACGACGTTATAGTCAGCAGTTTTTAGAAAAAAATATGGTTACAGCGGCTATTACACGTGAAGGCAATGAGTTAATCATTAAACAAAGTATGGTAAATAAACTATCTCGGCTTGATATCCCCCGTATTAGCAAAATAATAATTGGTGACAATTACTTAAGTTGTATATTGGATGGCAATGGTCAAGGTTTTGATTTTCAATTAGTGGGTAAAGCGTGCGAGCTCAAAACACATATGTGCTCAATTTTAGCAGCTAATGAGCAGCAAACTATTCAAATCACTCTTGTTTAATTTGGTATTGCGATCACATAAGGCTATAATTCTACAAAATAGTAATAGAGATCAATAATGACTGTTCCTACTCGTTCACAAATTACCCCTGGCAGCGAAGTTAATATCGTTTTAAAAGAAGATCAGCGTAGTGGCACATTGACCCAAGGTGTTGTTGAGCGCCTACTCACTAAATCACCTAACCATCCTCATGGTATTAAAGTTCGTTTAGAGGATGGACAAGTAGGACGAGTGAAAGAGATATTGTCATGAGTGTACTTACCCCCGCTGAATTTTGGCAATTGGTTACCGTAGAAGATAAAACCGCTGAGCCAGAGTCAGTGAGCGAGCGCTTAAAAAACTTACTTACAGATTTAGACGACGATCAGTTAATTGAATTCGATAAGCAATTTAGTCTCTGTATGCGACAAAGTTTTACGTGGGAGTTATTTGGCGCAGCGTTTGTAATGGCAGGCTGTAACGATGAGTATGGTTTTTCAGAGTTTCGCTGTTGGTTAATATCTCGTGGCGAAGCTGCTTTTAACGCCGCCCTCGACAATGCAGATTCATTGGCCGATTGCACGCCTGTATACCATTTAAACGAGCAACCTTACCCCTATTTAGATGAGTATGATCTTATTGCAGGATTACTGTACGAAGAGCGCAATGAAGATGAATTACCTTTTGCTCCATCAGGGCAAGAACAGCCTAAAGGTAAACGCTTTAAAGACAAAGCTAAGTTTTTAAAACTCGCGTATCCGCAATTATTTGCTAAATATTGGCAATAATTTTAACTATAAAAAGTAAACAACGATTCATTATAGGTTTGTTTAATTTTAATAGACATTGCATGCTATGCTGTAAATACAAACCACTCTAAGTCAGGTATTTAATGGGCTATCGTAAAATATTACTGTGTTTCGTGTTTGTTTTTTTTAGCACTACAATCAGTGCTAAAACTGAACTACCAAGCAATAAAAGTCAGTTTATTAGTTTGTTAAACACTAAAGTAGGTACGTATAAGTTAGTTTCAGGCAGCGCGAGTGTGTGCACTGATGGGCAATTATCATGGTTTGATAAAAGCGCGCCAAGCCTAGGGTTTAAACTAGGTGAAGGGATTGTTTTTACCGCCTTGCATCATGGAACGCAAACGAATAAAACGGCAAACTTTTGTTTAGTGACGACTAAATACAAATACACAACGCAAAGAGTGACGCTATCGCTGCGCCATACTCGCTGTGAAAATCAGGCTGATAATTTAGATACGAGCCAAATGCTGCATTTCATCTCGCCTACGCGTATTCAATACAGTGTTGAAAATACCAATGTACGCTGTGAGTTTGAGCGCCAGCCATAATACCAATTTTATTAAAAACGTGATCATTCTAGCAAATTAAGTAACTCACTAACTACGTTAAAAATTACTTATATAGAACAACTACATATCATAATTTTGCCTTGTTCTAACCTTTTATAAGTTACAGCTTATTTTTGGCAAATGTAGCCAGCGAGTGGTGTATTGTGGAGATAAAAATTCACGTTTCATATGCCACGCTTGGCTTTGTTGCTGACTTGCCAAAGCAAGCGTATTGCTGCCATAACGCGCATTTACAGAATCCAAACATTTCATTAGTTTAATGTTATTTTTATTCGGCGTAAAAAGATCTGATTGCTGAAATTGCTGTGAACTAAGCTCTAATGCTCCCACGCCACACTTATAAAAGCGAACATTTTGTTGGTATAATTGTGCAAAAACCTCGCTAATTGCATTGGCAAATACACAGCTATCAGCGCTAGATGTGGGCAGCTCATACACTAATGATTTTTTATAAGCGTTTAGTTCATGTGGGGAGCTTGCCACAAATAATAATAAGCGTTTAGTTAAAGAGCGTTGCAGACGCAATTTTCGAGCAACAATAGTACAATGGTTTATCAAGGCTGTTTTTAATACCGTTGGATCTGTTAAACGCTCACCAAAGCTACGAGTCGAAAAAATCTCACGTTTATCTTGGCGTACTTCATCCCACTCTAAACAGGTTCGGCCGTTTAGTTCATCCACAGTACGAGCCAGTACTACATTAAATAAGCGTTTCATTTGCAGTGGATCTTGTTTTGCCAAATCAAGTGCACTGTTAATATGAAGTTGCTTTAACTTTTTGGCTAAACGTTTGCCCACTCCCCATATATCAGCGACATCCATCGCAGCTAAAATACGCAGTCGCGCTTGTTCGCTATCAATGACAGCAACCCCGTTAAAACCCTTAAGCTTTTTAGCTGCATGATTTGCTGCTTTGGCCAAAGTGGGCGTTGAGCCAAAGCCGACCCCCACAGGTAATTTAGTTTCACGCCATACTGTACGGCGGATCAAGTGTCCGTACTGATGCCAATCATTAATTAAAGGAGTAAAACCGGTAAAATGTAAAAATGACTCATCAATTGAATATATATATTGTTTATCACAAAAACGACTGATCACATTCATCATTCTATCGCTTAAATCTGCGTATAACTCATAGTTAGATGAACGAACGATTACTTTATGCTTAGCCAATAAATGCTTAACTTTAAAATAAGGTTGGAATTTAGGAATATTTAAACGCCGTGCTATAGGGCAAATAGCGCACACGCAGCCATCATTATTAGTAAGTACTACCACCGGTTTTGAACGAATTGCGGGATCAAATACTTTTTCTGCACTGGCATAAAATGCTACAGCATCCACTAAGGCGTACATTGGTGTAGCTCAGGACTTGGACGATGTAATCGAATAGATCGAGTGACAACACCTTCTAATTGAAATTCATCGGCATCACTTAGTTGCACAGGTGAATATAAAGCTGAGGCTGAGAGTAAGCGGGCATTAGTTTTGTCTAATAGCTTACATACAAATAAGCCATTTAAATTAGCCACAATAACGTCCCCATTTTTGGCTTCTTCAGCGCGATCCACAAGCAATAAGTCACCATCAAAAATGCCAACGCCTTGCATTGACTCCCCAGAAGCCACACCGATAAATGTCGCATCGGGATGTTTAATTAATAATTGATCCAAAGATAAACCAAGTTCTTTATATTGGGCGGCTGGCGATTCAAACCCGCATACGCCCGCTTCGATATATATAGGAATGACATGCATAGATAAAAACACATTATACTGTATGTTTATACAGTATAATGTAAAGTTAGCTAAAAAGCCAAGCAGGGGGTGACAGTAAATTAATTACTAAAACTTAAATACATGATTTTTATGTTTATTATTTTTTTCTTTCTAAAGTCTAGCTGTGTCTTTTCATCAATATAGAGAAACCATTATTTATAGTGAAATATTCAGCCAGACATAAGTACTTACTCAAATGCTGCTGAGTTCAAGCGCTAAGTGATGGTTACTTTGTTTATTGTAGGTAATTTCTTCTAGTAAAAATAAAAAATTCCCTTTAACGTTAATAGCTTCTTGATTATTTAACAAATCACGATAAAGTGCATGTTAAATAAAAATATGCATTTGGTGATTTATTATTCATAAAGGTGCTAGGTTTAATACTTGAATCCAAGAAGGGATAAACATGTTTAACACAGTTGTAGGCAGCATTAATAATCTTTTATGGGGTGAAGGGCAAGTCCTTATTTATATCCTGCTGTTTACCGGTATTTGGTTTTCAGTGCGACTAAAAGCTGTGCAAATTCTAAAATTTAAACATATGTTTAGCCTGCTTAAAGGCAGCAGTAAATGTAATAAAGACGATATAAGCTCTTTTCAAGCGCTTTGCACAGGCTTAAGTGCCCGTGTTGGCACAGGGAATTTAGCCGGTGTAGCGGTTGCTATATCACTGGGTGGCAGTGGCGCAATATTTTGGATGTGGGTCATTGCTATATTAGGCATGGCCACAGGCTTTGCTGAAAGCGTGCTTGGTCAAGTATATAAAGTACGCGATAGCCAAGGTGAATTTAGAGGCGGCCCTGCTTATTATATTAAACAAGGTTTAAATAGCCGCAGTCTCGCTATTGCATTCGCATTGTGCTTATTTTTAGGTTACGGCTTTACCTTTAGCGCTATGCAAACCAATACCATAACAGATGCACTTAATTTCGCATTTGAAATTCCAACATTCTACTCTGGTATTGTTATAACCATCCTCGCAGGCTCTATTATATTAGGTGGTTTCAAAGCCATTGCACGCTTTGCTGAACGAGTAGTGCCCGTGATGGGGATTATATTTGTGCTGGCTGCGGTCATTATTACACTACTCAACTTTAGCCAAGTACCTGCTATGTTAAAGGATATATTCCTATCTGCGTTTGGCCTGCAAGAAGCCGGTGCGGGGGCAATGGGAGCTGCAATAAAAAATGGTATACAACGGGGTTTATATTCAAACGAAGCAGGCGCGGGCAGTGTGCCGCATGCATCAGCTAGCGCCTCACCAACACCTAACCACCCTGTAACTCAAGGATATATTCAAATGTTGGGTGTATTCTTCGATACTATTGTACTGTGTAGCTGCACCGCGGTGATCATCTTACTTGCTAATGTGGATATTAGCGGCGAGATGGAAGGTATTCGTTTAACGCAAGCAGCTATGACCGCACATTTAGCACAGGGTGGCGTATATTTTGTGGCTGCAGCCATTACTTTATTTGCGTTTACTTCTGTAGTGGCCAACTACGCCTATGCAGAAAGCAACCTGCACTTATTTAAGCTTGATAACAAAATAGGGCGCGGCATTTATACACTATTATATTTATCAATGATGATGTGGGGCGCGTCTGCAACATTAAAAGAGGTGTGGGATTTAGCCGATATTGCGCTGGGTTTGATGACCGTGGTTAACGTTATTGCCATTATATTACTCACCCCGACTATTTTAAATGTAACAGATGATTATAATAAGCAAAGAGCCCAAGGTATTGAACCTAAATTTAATGCAAAAAATGTCATTATTCAAGGTAAGACCGAAAAGGGTATTTGGCATTAAATAGCTCGCTTATGCTGAATGTTTAATTGAATAAATATTCAGTGTGATCGCGCTAAAATAATTAAGTATTACCATGATAGAGATATATGCAGGTAAAACTGCTGCAAAAATAATTGCCGAACAAGGCTTTAAAGCACCGCTTTTTAATACCTTTTTAGGTGCATCCGGTGGGCCTAAATGGTTTACTTTGTAAAGCCAAACACCGACATTGTTTAAAAGAATTTTTTGAATTGTAAAATTCTCCCTATCTTCTTTAAAATCATTAAGATAATATAAGTAATTGGAGGAGGTCATTGTGGATCCTCTTTGAGGGTGAATCTAATAAATAATATAAGTGAAAGTTTATATTTGCGTGAAAACGTAGACCCATTTACTGGGTGTTAAAGTATCTAATTACTTACCTCCTCCTTTTTTAATGGATTAAATATGTCAAAATTATCAGATAAAATATGGTTCACTCGAAAGGCTAGGATTCAGGCTTCTGAAAGATTGCTAATGAACAATCAACACGCACAGTTCACACTTATCCTATATTCATTAGTTAATGTTGCACTTTCAATTTATATGTTGAAAGAATCAAATCCCGTTGGAAGAAATTCTGATATCACATTAACAATCATCTCTGTTTGCATATTAGTTTTATCACTTTTTATATCAAATATCGATTTCAAAGGGCGAGCTGAAAAATTAAAGAAAAATTACCTGAACTTGCACGAATTGTATGAAAAATCTGAACTACCTAATGCTGATGAATTACAAATTAATAGTGAATATATAAAGCTTTTATCTGACTCTGAAAATCATAAAACAATTGACGATAAATTTTTTAGGGTGACAAACTATAAATCTCTATCTTCTAGAAAACCAACTATTCCAGATTTTATCGAGGTGATTTTTTATACTTTTATAAGAAAGTTACTCATAATTTCTATCTACACAGCCCCATTTGCTTTACTGATATTTAACAAATGAGCGCATACCTTAAATTTAATAAACTTTTCAAAGTTTCATCACTTAAAAAAACTTATGAAAACAATGTTCAAAATAGCTTAGCTGTTGGTCTTGATAAAACAACTAGAACAACTTTCGAGAACAATATAGATAATGAACTCTTAATAATAAATAGAAAGGTCAACAATGGCAGTTATGCTTTTACGCCCTATAAGCAAAAGCTAATATCTAAGGGTGCAAATAGTCTTCCAAGAGCAATATCGATACCTACATACAGAGATAGGGTTACATTAAGGGGAGTTTGTGACTTGTTATTTCACGTTTTTTCTGAGGAACTAGAAGTTAATATCCCGCAGGTAAAAATAGAGTATATAAAATCGAATATTATAAAGCCTGAATTTGATACATTTATAAAACTAGATATCACAAATTTTTATCCTAGTATTGATCACTCTGCATTAGAAAAAACCTTAAGAAAAAGAATTAGAAAACCTGAGATCATCCAATTAATTTTAAAGTCGATTAGAAATTCAACCGTATCAAAAGCTGTTAACGGTGAACGTAAAATCAACTTGGTTGGTATACCGCAAGGGCTTGCAAATTCTAATGTTCTTGGTGAAATATATTTATCTGCAATAGATCAGAAGTACTCTAATCGAACAAACATATTTTATACTCGCTACGTGGATGATATTTTAATTTTTTGCTCTGATGACGATACTGATGATATTTCAAAAGAATTAGTCGAAGACATTGAAGATCTATCTTTGAACATCCATCCTCTCGATGAGGAAAACTCTAAATCATATACTGGTGTATTAACAGAACCATTTGATTATCTAGGCTACTACTTTAAAAATAGAGCGGCGTCATTAAGAATTTCTAATAGACAAAGGTTTGAGGCTTCAATTGCTAATATATTTACTAATTTCAAATATAAATACAATTCAGCTAAGACTGACACTAATAGAGAAAGAGCGTTAGAGATTTTAAGGTGGAGACTAAACCTTAAAATAACTGGCTGTATCTATGAGAAGAAAAAACGTGGTTGGATATTCTATTTTTCACAAATTGACGATAAACAAATATTATTTAAAATTGATTCATCGATAAAAAATATGGTTAAGAGGTTCAAACTAGAGGGTAAGGTTAAGCCTAAAACATTAATAAAATCTTTTCACGAATCTAAGAAGTCCGATAAAGAATCACATAAATATATTATTAATTTTGATTCTTTTGATACAAACCAGAAACGAAAGGTTTTAGAAATTTACCTTGGTAGTGGTAAGCTTGACGGGAAAAAAGACTCTGAGGTTGAAAGGCTGTTTAATTATCGAATACGCAAAGTAATCGAGGAGCTGGAAGAAGATATCCAGAATGTGTCTTAAAACCCTAAAGAAAAATAATTATGCTAGAAATATACGCAGGCTCCAATGCCTTAAAAACCATACAAGAACAGGGTTTTAAACCTGAACTTTTCACCTCTTTTTTAGGCGCAAGTGGTGGGCCAAAGTGGTTTACTTTATTTGGTTTAGATAAGTATATTTTTGGTGAGTTTTTTAAAAATAGAACGACGCAATTAAACTTAGTTGGCTCATCAGCCGGTGCATTTCGTGCCGCGTGTTTTGCACAAAAGGATCCTGTTGCAGCGATTGAGCGTTTAGCTAAATCGTATTCCCAAACACGTTACTCAACCGCTAAACCAACACCAGCAGAAATAACCGAAAAAGCAAAACAGTTATTAGATGATGTTTTTGCCCAAACAGGTGTTGCCGAAATTATTAATAATCCTATTTTTAAAGCACACTTTATTGTCGCTAAATCAAATGGCTTTGTAGGCAGCGATCATAAAGCATTACAGTTATTAGGCTTAACAAAAAGCTATTTGTATAATCGGGTTGATCGCCGATTTTTAACAAAGCAATACGAGCGCTTTATTTATCAAGCACCTAATAGTGATTTTTCAATTGAAGACAGTTATAAAATTAAAACTACACAATTAGATTTAACGAGCGAAAATTTAAAAGATGCTTTGTTAGCATCTGGTTCAATCCCATTAGTTATGCAAGGTATAAAAAATATTGCCGGCTCACCACCTGGCATGTACCGCGACGGCGGAATTATTGATTACCATTTTGATTTAAAAATTAACAACCCAGGTTTGATTTTATACCCACATTTTAATTCAGATCCCAAAGCAGGGTGGTTCGATAAAAATTTAAAACGCAAAGTCGCCACAGAAAATTACGACAACGTGGTAATGATCACCCCGTCTAAAAAATTCATCGCCAGCTTACCTTACGGAAAGATCCCAGATAGAACAGACTTTACAAAACTCGATACCGACACCCGAATAAAATATTGGAATACCGTATTTAGCGAGACTGAAAGGTTAGCTGACGCGTTTGACAAAAATCTAACAATAGGTAAGTTTGAAGTAAAGACAATTTAAGAATGTGAGTGTTTTTTACGTACAGCTTACGGTACGTAATATTAAAGAAAGGGCGAAAAGCCCTTTTTTATTAATGATTTAAGCTTGTTGTCAGTTGGGACAGTTTGTCTTGCTATTTAATCTTTATATATGGCGTCATTAACTTATTTAGCTCTTCTAAAAAACCATTTAAATTAGAGCAAGCTTCCATTCTGTATTTATCAATCATTTCTAAGGCAGTTGGTTCATCAGTATCTTCACTTGCTGTTTTAGTACTATTGAAAGATACGGCTGATTTATGTATTTCATCTAGAAACGCATAGACCCCTGAAGGTTTTGGAAATAGTACTTTTGATGCATGAAATGAACAAATAAAGTTGCTAAAAGTAACGTCAGAAATATATCCCTTAGTATATTCTTGATAAAGTCTTTGTGAATCTAAATAAACTTTAAATCTCTTTTCAAACAGAGCTAACTTAAGGTTACTCTTTTGTATTCGACACTGAGTGAAAGCAACCAAAAGTGCCATTAAAGCTATGATGTTTGTACTAGTAAGTGAAGGAGTATATGAATTAATTACTGTTAGATAATCTATAGTGTTGACAGGCATTTTTTGTCCTTTTTTATTTGTTAAGTTTAGAATAACAAATAGTTGAAGGTGATAAAAACTATTTAATTTAATGGCTTAGTTTACTGCATGGTCAACTAAATTTGAGTTTTTGCTAACTTCCAGTTCTTTCTGATATTTCTCTAATTATATCTAATAGTTGATTTTGTAATTCAGGTAAATATACATCTTGTGTTTTATTTTGCTCCTTAAGTGTTTTATACAGATTTTCTTGCTGACCATTTATATCGGCGAACTAGTTGTACATCGGATGCTTTAACTTTACCCCAAGGAGTAGTCATTGTATGGTCATGATAAGAAATTCTACAATCTGCCCATGGGCCAGTTGGAGGAAAATAGGCTCGATAAATTATTGGAGTTTGGTTTAGCTGACGCATTTGATATTAGCCTAGCAATAAGAAAATTTGAATCTAAATTAATTGACACTTTAAGAATGTGAGTTAATTTTTCTTACGGCTTACGGCTTACGGCTTACGGCTTACGGCTTACGGCTTACGGCTTACGGCTTACGGCTTATATCCTATAATCTATCTTATGTTAAATAGTGTGAATTAAATTAAAGCGGGCGTAATTACACAAACTAGCCCACTTTTAGAGGGGTTTGAATACTTAATTTAGCTCAGAATCTACCCAAAATTTAGTCCCTTTTAATACAGCTTGTAATGCAAGGCCGCTTTCGGTCAATGAATAAACAGTTACTTGATCGACAATTGCTTCGGCAACAATAGCACCGCCTTTATCTTGGTATTTAGCGGCTGCATCGGCATTACCACCGAAGGCCCAACCATGTTCAACAAAACGATTTAATGCAGCTTGATTATGAAAAACCATCACAACATTAAAATCTTTTACACCTAAACCTAGGCCTAAACCAGCTTCCCCCATATTCATATAAGTAGATTTACCCGTTAGGTTATTTTTAACAACCCCATAACCACCACCAAAACTGGCTAATACAACGTTAACATTGGCATTATCGAAAACAGCATAACCAGCCGCATTTTTAATTTGCTCTTTAACATCTGGCTTTTCTTTGTATAATTTGGTTAGCGTATCAGCTCTCATATTCTGCACAAGATCACGTTTTTCAGCAGGAGAAGCACTGCCCGTTGTAGCACAACCAGACAATGCAAACGTGAAGACGATTAAACTTAAAACCATAAACTTTTTCATATGCTTACCTTAAACGACGAACAACAAAATTATAGCATTATAAAGTCCAATACTAGACAGTATCGGACTTTAAAGTTAAACTGTAAGTACTTTATTTTATTAGAAATAACTATAATATGCTTGTTGCATTGGTCGATACATTAAAACAATTACGATATCAAATTGCTCATCTTGAAGATGATACATTGCGATCTGAATACCCAGAACTTGCCTCCTTTATACAGCAAGTTGGCTTGACTGTCGCTGAATCAAAGCATGAGTTAGTATTTCTGTATCAGTTTTTATATGTTTATGGTCGAAAATCAGAAGCGACTTTTAATCGTTTTCGGAATGAACTAGAACGCTTTTATTTATGGGCGTGGTTAGTTGCTGAAAAATCAGTATTTGAATTAAAACGCGAAGATATTGAAGCATACGTTGATTTTATGGTTGAGCCAGATAAAAACTGGGCATCAACATCTGTGCAATCACGTTATAAAAATGAACAAGGACTTAGGCGTTTAAATGAAAACTGGCGCCCTTTTATTCTTAAAGAGTCGATAGCCAGTCAACAAACTTTATCTGCAATGTTTACCGCGCTTAATGTATTTTATAAATTTTCGATTTTAGAAGAAAAAACGTTTGCGAATTTTGTTCCTGTTGTTAAAAAGAATAGTCCATACTTGGTTGTGCAATCACAAATTAAAATTCCTGATACGTTAAGCGATATTCAGTGGGAATATGTATTTGGTGTAACTCGTGATAAATGCGAACAAAACCCCGAGCTAGAACGTAATTTATTTACTTTAGCTTGTTTAAAAGGCCTTTATTTACGAATATCAGAGTTATCGGAACGACCACAATGGTCACCGGTAATGTCACATTTTTGGCAAGACAATGATGGCTTTTGGTTTTTAAGGATTATGGGTAAAGGTAATAAATTACGCGATGTAACCCTGAGTGAAGATTTTGTAACTTACTTAAAACGTTATAGATTATATCGCGGGTTAACGGCCCTGCCCCGTGTTGATGAAGCAGATCCTTTAGTGCATAAAATTCGTGGTCAAGGTGGTATGACGGTTCGTCAAATTCGTCGTTTAGTTCAGCAAAGTTTTGATTTAGCAAAAAAATCACTGCTTGATGATGGTTTTACTGATGATGCAGAGCAACTTGAATCCGCAACTGCACATTGGCTCAGGCATACCGGTGCAACACATGATGCACAAACACGACCTTTAAAACATTTATCTGAAGATTTAGGCCATGCAAAAATTGCGACGACCGACCAAATTTATATTCAAACAAATATAAAAGAGCGCGCAAAATCAGGACTTAAAAGGAAAATCTAAATGGAATATGGTGTATTAACAGCTGTAGGTTTAGCATTTTTAATTTACTCATTATCTATCCGCCAGCTCGAACGTGCAGAAATTACTGGGCCAATGTTTTTTGTCATTATTGGAGCTATGCTTGCAATTTTAATCCCTGGTAAAACTGTATTCTTATTAAGTGACCTTGAGCGTTTGTTACCTTTGATTGAGCTGACTTTGAGTATCTTTTTATTTACTGATGCGGCGAAAACAAAACTGTCGGTTTTAAAACATAGTTTTCAATACCCTAGCCTGTTACTTTTTGTTGCATTGCCACTTACTTTAATAATCGGAATTGTTATTGCAAGTTTAATGTTTACTCAATTAACACTTATTCAAGCAGCATTAGTCGCTGTTATTTTAACGCCAACAGACGCCGCGCTTAGTAAAGGCTTATTAAATAGCAGTGCAGTACCTGAAAAAGTTCGTGAAGGTATTAATACTGAAAGTGGATTAAACGATGGTTTATGTGTGCCAGTATTTTTAATACTTATGTTGTTAGCCAAAGAGCCCGCCTCTGCATTTTCGCTTTATGATACTGCACTGGTTTTTGCTCGTGAGCTTGGAGTCGCAATTTTTGTTGCTATTACGGCAATGGCTATAGTGATTCCATTAATTAAATTTTCGATGCAACGCCATTATTTTTCAAATAATACGAGCCCATTTTTAGTTGTTGGGATTGCTGTGGCTGTATTTTCTCTTGCGCAAAGTTTACATAGCAGTGGTTTTATTGCAGTGTTTGTTGCAGGATTAATTTTTGATAGATTTACAGAATCGTCATTACGTCTCAAACTGGTTGAAGACAGTGAACACATTGCAGATTTTAGTGGTTTGCTGATCTGGTGCTTATTTGGTTTTGTGTGTAGTTATTTAGTTTTACCAGAATTATCATGGGCTATTGTAGGATTCGCCTTGTTAAGTACAACACTGATCAGAATTATTCCTGTTATGTTGTCATTACAATTTACGCACTTGAAAGTAAAAGAGCGTTGTACTTTTGCCTGGTTTGGGCCTAGAGGGTTAGCATCTATAGTATTTACTTTGATGGTGATCGATAGTGATATAGAAAATAAATTTATTATAGCCACTATTACTATGACGACTATTTTGTTTAGCGTTTTTATTCATGGCATGAGTACAAAGCCAATTGCTGATAGTTATTTAAAATAAATTATATATAAAAATAAAATGCCGCATTATTATTAAAAAAATAATGTGGCATTTTTTATTCATTCTTGAATTCAAGTATTAAATAAAATCACTATTTATTTAATACTACCGGGGCTAATAAATTGTTCTGCGATAAGTTCTATTGGATGCTTGGGTTTAAATTTCTCATAGCGTTTTACTTGACTGCGACAAGAAAAGCCAGTTGCTAATAGTTGCTCAGGTTTATTTTTATTTACTACACCTTGCCAACTCATTTCATAAAGTGCGCGAGAGTTATTTTGGTTTTGTGCTTCGTGACCATAAGTACCAGCCATACCACAACAACCGGTGGCTGTTGTATTAAGAGTTAAACCTAAATCAGAAAAAATTGTTTGCCATACATTCGCTGCTTTTGGTAACGCAGTTGTTTCAGTACAATGACTTAATAATGTAAAATTTTTATCTTGAGTGTTTTTTATTTTATCAGCTAATGGTTTAAATGATTGTGTCGCTAACCATTCATGAGCAAGTTGCACTTCAAAATCCCCGCGCTCATCACCGAGAATCGAATTATACTCATCGCGATAACACATAACTAGGGATGCATCTAAGCCAACTAATGGTGCGTTTATTTCTGATAATGAATTTAAAAATGCGGCTGCATTTTTTGCTGTGATTTTAAATTCATGTAAAAAACCTTTAACATGCTGCGGTTTACCATTGGGTTTAAATGGTAACAGGATTGGTTTTTTCCCTAATGCTGAAATTATTTTTATAAAACTTTCGACTAGTTCAGCTTCATAGAAACTGGTAAATGGATCTTGAACAATGAACACATACTCATTTTGTTGTTCTGGATTGAGTGCTGATAAATGTGCAAAATTAAATTTGTGTGTTTTGTTTATTCGTTTTTCTAAACGTGGTGAACTTAATATGGGTGTATCAACATAGCCAACAGATTTTTTTATTAGCGAGCTAACTAATTTAGTTTTTACTATTGGGTTTATCACGTTTGAAAATTTTGCCATTAATGGTGCGCTTGCTTCAATATTACCAACTAAATAATCTTTTAAAGGGCGAGCATAATAACTGTGATAATAATTTAAAAAGCGTGATCTAAAAGTGGGCACATCTACTTTAATTGGGCAGGCGGTAGTACATGCTTTACACGCTAAACATTCATCCATTGAGGCTTTAACTTCATGAGAAAAATCGTACTCGCCTTTGCTTTTATCTCGACTATGTTGGTAACGTTCCCACCAGGTGATGACTTCACCTTTATTGAGCTCTTTTTCAACTTCAATTAAATCTATATTTTTTGCTTCTTGTAAACGCAGCCATTCGCGCATTAAACTTGCGCGGCCTTTCGGTGAATTACGACGATCACCCGTTACTTTATATGATGGGCACATTGGGGAGTTTTCATCATAAT
Organism: Pseudoalteromonas neustonica; assembly: GCF_001653135.1. Classification (GTDB taxonomy): domain Bacteria; phylum Pseudomonadota; class Gammaproteobacteria; order Enterobacterales; family Alteromonadaceae; genus Pseudoalteromonas; species Pseudoalteromonas neustonica. The sequence goes on along the minus strand of NZ_BDDS01000003.1, from coordinate 292,161 downwards.
TAAAGCAAATACCATTACCGTTACAGGTCATTGCGTTGTTAAAGCTGGTTTTAACATCAACCGAAATTTGTCTATCGAACCATGCACGCTTCTGATCATCAACGCTTACAAGTGAGTCCTTACTATCAATAGGGGTGCATATTTTACCTGGGTTTATACGATTGTTTGGATCGAAAGCTGATTTTATACGGCGTAATTGTGTAAATAAATGCTCGCCAAAAAATTCAGGGCCGTATTCACTTCTATAACCTTTACCATGCTCTCCCCACATTAAACCGCCATACTTGGCTGTGAGTTTTACAACCTGATCGGAGATCACGCGAAGTAATTTTTCTTGTTCTGGGTCGCACATATCAAGTGCGGGTCGTACATGTAAAACCCCAGCATCAACATGACCAAACATTCCGTATTGTAAATTATGACTATCAAGTAACGCTCTAAATTCAACGATAAAATCGGCGAGGTTTTCTGGAGGAACTGCGGTATCTTCGGCAAATGCGAGTGGTTTTTGTGAGCCTTTAACATTACCGAGTAAACCAACTGATTTTTTACGCATGGCGTAAATTTTTAAAATATCAGCCTTATTACTCGTTAGTTGATACCCGATGACACCATTTTTTTGCTGCGCTGCACAGTCATCAAGTAAAGCACATAATGATTCAACTTTGTCTTTTATGTCATCGGCTGATACTGCATTAAACTCAACCATGTTGAGTCCTTGCATATCTTTATTTTCAACATCGGTTATTAAGTCCGATACTGAATGCCAGATTATATCTTGGCGTGCAAGGTTCAATACTTTGCTGTCGACTGTTTCAACAGACGTTGCACGTGCATCTACTAAAAATGGTGAGTGGCGAAGTGCAGAATCAAAACTATCGTATTTAATATTTATTAAGGTTTTAAATTCAGCAATTGGGGTAATGTTTAATTTAGCTTCTGTAACAATACCAAGTGAACCTTCTGAGCCTGTTATTAATCGGCTCATATCAAATGTTTGTAAGTCATCACTTAGCACATGCTCTAAGTCATACCCGGTTAAAAATCGATTTAAGCGAGGGAATTTGGCTAAAATAGCGTCACGCTCAGACAAGCAAATATCGAGTACCGTTGCGTATAATTTACCTATTGTGGTGTCTTGCTCTGCAATTAATTTAGCTTTATTAATGTCTATTGGATTGGTAGACATTTGTGTGCCGTCAACTAAATAGGTTGTAAGTCCTAAAACATGATCGCTGGTTTTACCATAAACGAGTGAACCTTGCCCTGAAGCATCAGTATTAACCATTCCGCCAATTGTTGCTCGGTTACTGGTTGATAAATCGGGTGCGAAGAAAAATCCATAAGGGCGTAAAAAGTCATTAAGTTGATCTTTTATTACACCTGTTTGCACTCTAACCCAGCCTTCTTCTGGGTTAATTTCGAGGATTTCACGCATATAACGCGATAAATCAACCACGATGCCAGGAGTTAACGATTGACCATTAGTACCAGTTCCACCGCCACGAGGACCAAAAGTGAGTGATAGATATGGGTCTTGAGCAGCCGTTTGCAAAGCAATTTGGATGTCTTTTTCAGTTTTAGGAAAAATAACACCTTGCGGTAACTGTTGGTAAATACTGTTATCGGTTGATGCAGTTATACGGGTGGCATAGCTTGCATCAGTGTCGCCAGTAAACCCTTGTTTTGTTATAGTTTTTAGGTAACTTGCGACTAAATTGGTCGCGGCATCTTGTTGGCTAATAGTTGCTATCATGACGGTGATAAATTAAGGCATTTGTTCGATTATATCATGCTCAAGAGCAATAGAAATTGAAGATTTTACAGTTTGTAACACTCTTTTGATCGTAAAAGTGCTGTGATTACTTATACTCGATATTAGAAGCTTAGTTGCGAGGGAATTTAAATGAAAAAATGTATTTTACTTTTAGTTGGCAGTTTATTTATATTGCTTGGGTTATTTTTTGCTGTAGTACCTGGGCCATCTTTAATCTTTTTTATTGTTGGGCTTATGTGTTTTTCGTTTTATTATCCAAAAGCACGCCATTACTTGGCACTCTGTCAAAAAGCACTCACTAAATCATGTGCTTTTTTAGATAAAAAATTAGCGCGATAAAAGCTATTAACGTCCTGATAAAAAAATGCCAGCAATGTTGCTGGCATTTTTTATTATGCTAAACGAGTTATTTTGCTAATTTTTTAGCAAGGTATAACCATGTTTCAAGTACTGTATCTGGGTTTAGTGAAACAGAATCAATGCCCTGCTCTACTAACCAAGCTGCAAAGTCTTCATGATCAGAAGGACCTTGACCACAAATACCTACATACTTTCCTTTTGCTTTAGCCGTTTTAATTGCCATTGAAAGTAGTTTTTTGATTGCAGGGTCACGTTCATCAAATAAATGTGCAATTAAACCAGAATCACGATCTAAGCCAAGCGTTAGCTGGGTTAAATCGTTTGAACCAATTGAAAAGCCATCAAAGTGTTCTAGGAACTCATCTGCAAGCAGTGCATTTGATGGAAGTTCACACATCATGATTACTTTTAAGCCATTTTCGCCACGTTTAAGGCCATGCTCTTCAAGTAATTCGATAACGCGTTTACCTTCTTCAAGGGTGCGTACGAATGGGATCATGATTTCAATGTTGGCCATATCCATGTCGTTACGCACACGTTTTATTGCTTCACACTCAAGTGCAAAACAATCACGGAAATCTTCCGAGATATAGCGTGCTGCGCCGCGGAAACCGATCATCGGATTTTCTTCTTCTGGCTCGTATTGTTGTCCGCCAACTAAGTTAGCATATTCGTTTGATTTAAAATCAGACATACGAACAATAACGCGCTCTGGTGCAAATGCACAGCCTAAGGTAGAAATACCTTCAACTAATTTAGAGATATAGAATTCAACCGGTGATTCATAACCTGCAATCATGTCGGTGATTTCAGCTTTTAATGCATCGGTTTGTGCATCAAAATTAAGCAATGCTTTAGGATGAACACCAATCATGCGGTTGATAATAAATTCAACGCGGGCAAGACCAACACCTGAGTGTGGTAAGCGTGCAAAATCAAATGCGCGATCAGGGTTACCGACGTTCATCATGATTTTCATTGGTAGTTCAGGCATTTTATCAACGCGTGAAGTGAGGATTTCGAAATCCAAAATACCTTCGTAAATAAAGCCGGTGTCGCCTTCAGCACATGATACTGTTACTTCTTGGCCTGCTTTAATTAGGTCTGTGGCATTACCACACCCAACCACTGCTGGAATACCTAATTCACGGGCGATGATTGCCGCATGGCATGTACGACCACCACGATTAGTTACAATCGCTGCAGCGCGTTTCATGATAGGTTCCCAATCAGGATCTGTCATGTCAGTAACTAAGATGTCACCTACTTGTACTTGGTCCATTTCTTTAATTGAATCAAGAACACGCACGACACCAGAGCCAATTTTATGACCGATGGCACGTCCTTCAACGACAACATTACTGCTGCCATTTAGTTGAAAGCGTTCCATTACATTCGTGTCTTCGTTTGAACGTACTGTTTCAGGGCGTGCTTGAACGATGTAAAGCTTGCCGTCATTACCGTCTTTAGCCCACTCGATATCCATCGCGCGGCCGTAATGCTTTTCGATGATCACGGCTTGTTTTGCAAGCTCTTGAACTTCAGCATCGGTAATTGAAAATTGGTTTGAAAGGGATGCATCTACGTCAACGATTTCAACTTGTTTACCATGTGCTTGATCAGCAGAGTAAATCATTTGAATCGCTTTTGAACCGATGTTACGGCGCACAACGGATGGTTTGCCTTTAGCAAGAGTTGGTTTATGAACATAAAATTCATCAGGGTTTACTGCACCCTGTACAACCATTTCGCCTAGACCATAACTAGATGTAATAAATACAACATCTTCGAAACCTGATTCCGTATCGATACTGAACATTACGCCTGATGATGATTTATCAGAGCGTACCATACGTTGAATACCCGCAGATAATGCTACGCCACGATGATCATAACCTTGGTGTACACGGTATGAAATCGCACGGTCATTGAAAAGCGATGCGAATACATGTTTGATGGCGACCATTACAGAGTCTATGCCACGCACATTGAGGAAGGTTTCTTGTTGGCCTGCGAATGATGCATCTGGCATGTCTTCAGCTGTAGCTGATGAACGAACTGCAAATGAAACATCGTCTGCTGCATCGCCGTGTAGTTGGCTGTATGCTTCGCGGATAGCTTTGTCTAAATTAGGTTGAAATGGTGTGTCGATAATCCACTGACGAATATCAGCACCGACTTTTACGAGTGTATTTACATCTTCCACGTCCAGTGTGTCTAAAATGTCGTGGATCTTTGCATTTAGTCCTGATTGCTCAAGAAACTCATTAAATGCGTCGGCGGTTGTAGCAAAACCACCTGGGACTTGTACACCAGCGTTTGCTAGGTTTGAAATCATTTCACCGAGTGAGGCATTTTTGCCGCCAACACGAGGAACATCTTGCATACCAAGCTCTTGATACCAGAGAACGTATTCTTGCACGGATCTTTCTCCAAAAAACAAATTGTAGTAATAACTGTGAGAGTTAAGAAAGAAAACCTTCTAAAAAGGTCGCCTTCATTCTACACTGGCAACAGACCTTACGTAAACCGTGGGGTGCCTATTTTAACTATTAAACGTAAGAAAAAGGTTAATATGAGAACTGCATTTTATATTTCTGACGGTACAGCGATTACTTCTGAGGTTTTTGGCCATGCTACTTTGTCATTATTTCCCGTTGAATTTAATCATAAAACTATTCCTTTTGTTGAAACTGAAGAAAAAGCAAACGAAGTAAAAGCGTTAATTAATGCAACTGCGCAAAGAGAAGGTGAAAAGCCGCTCGTATTTTTCACTTTTGTAAATCATAATTTGAGCGAGATAATTCGTTCTTCCTCAGCAATTACGTACGATTTTTTAACCACATTTAGTGATAAAATTGAACAAGAGTTAAAGGTTGCACCAGTTCCAAAAATTCACCGTACTCATTCAATGCATGAAAAAAGTTATGATTTTAGAATTGATGCTGTGAACTATGCGTTGACTAATGATGATGGCGCAAATATAAATAATTACGCAGAAGCGGATATTATTTTAGTGGGAGTTAGCCGCAGTGGTAAAACACCGACGAGTTTATACTTAGCATTACAATATGGTATTAAAGCTGCAAACTACCCTATTACAGAGGAAGACCTTGAAACTGGTAAGCTACCCGCTTGCTTAGTAGCATATAAGCAAAAACTGTTTGGTCTGACAATTGATCCAGTGAGATTAGCTGATATCCGCCAACGTCGAATGGCTAATTCAAAATACGCGTCGTTAAAGCAATGTAGAATTGAAGTGCGTGAAGTAGAAATGTTGTATAAAAAACATAAAATTTCATATTTGAATTCGACTAACCATTCTGTCGAAGAAATATCTGCAAAAATCATATCTGATACTAATCTTGAGCGTCGTAAGTACTAACTTAGTTTTTATTGAGATGCTTAGAGTGGTGAACTAAATAATATCGGACATTAAAAAAGCCGCACTTGCGGCTTTTATTTTCTTAGCTTACTTACGTGCGTCTTTTAATAAGTCAGCAACTAAGAAACCAAGTTCTAATACTTGATCAGCATTTAAGCGTGGGTCACATTGTGTGCGATAACGCTGTGCAAGGTCATCATCAGACAATCCATAAGCGCCACCGGTACATTCAGTTACATGCTGGCCTGTCATCTCTAAATGAACACCCCCAGCGTATGAACCTTCCGCTTTGTGAACAGCAAAGAACTGACTAATTTCACGAAGTATATTATCAAAACTACGTGTTTTATAACCTGATGTGGCTTTTTCTGTATTGCCGTGCATTGGATCAGAGCTCCAAATTACTTTGCGACCTTCTTGTTGAACGCGACGGACTAATGCAGGTAACTTTTCAGGCAGAACATCTGCACCCATACGTGTGATCAATGTTAAACGACCTGGTATGTTATCTGGATTAAGTGCATCAATTAAACGGATTAGATCGTCTGGGTCCATTCCTGGACCAACTTTAACGCCTATTGGGTTTTTGATACCTTTAAAAAACTCAATGTGTGCATGATCTAATTGGCGTGTACGTTCACCAATCCAAACGAAGTGTGCTGAGCAATCATACCAGTCACCAGAGAGGTGATCTCGACGAGTAAGCGCTTCTTCATAACCTAGTAATAATGCTTCATGAGACGTATATAAATCAGTCTCTTTTAAGCAAGGTGCGATTGTGGAATTTATGCCACATACTTCCATAAATTCAAGTGCATCTTGAATTTTATCAGCAAGTTGTTGGTATTTTTCTTTCAGCGGGTTCGCGGCTACAAAGCCCATGTTCCAGCGATTTACTTGATGTAAATCAGCAAGTCCGCCTTGGGCAAACGCGCGTAATAAATTAAGTGTTGCTGCACTGTGGTGATAAGCGGTCATTAAGCGTTGTGGATCTGGGATTCGCGCTTCTTCGGTAAAATCAAAATTATTTACTATATCACCACGGTAAGATGGTAATGAGACACCATCGATTGTTTCTAAATCTGCTGAACGTGGTTTTGCGTATTGGCCTGCCATACGGGCTATTTTAACTACAGGGCATTTTCCACCATAAGTTAACACTACAGCCATCTGTAAAATTGTTTTAAATGTGTCTCGAATATTTGCGGCATTAAAGTCACTAAATGATTCTGCACAATCACCACCTTGGAGCAAGAAGGCACGACCTTCACATACGTCTTCAAGTTGTTTAAACAAGCTACGAGTTTCTTCAGCGAATACTAATGGGGGTGCGCTTTTCAATTGTCCTTCGACAGTCTTTAGTGCTTCTTGATCTGGATACTGTGGTTGCTGAAGTATTGGGAGCTCTCTCCAGCTATTTGGGTTCCACGACTGCATATTATTTCCTCATTCCTACGTTTACCTGATAGGTGAAATTAACGTATGCAGTGGCGCTGTTCAAGGACTATATTCGCTAATTATCAATTATTTAGTTATGAGATAAATATTATTGATAATCAGAGGTGCTCAAAAGCACAATTACTGATACTAAGTTATTGTAAAAACCTATTAAGCTATTAATTAATATGAATAAATAGTTAATTAAAGAGATGGAATATATATGTACTTGAACATAATTAGTTAAACACCAACAAAAGAACACATCATACTTAAATTTAAGTGCATTGTAACCTTAACATTACAGTGTCTATTTAGTAATTTAGGGCTAACAGTGGATAGAATTAATAATGCGTGCTATGAAGAATTACTTTGGGTTTTAATATCTGGATTTTATTTCATCTAATAACTCGGTCATATCGCTTTAGTGATATCGAATTACCACGAATTAATATAAAACTGAATTGCTTTACCAAGGCTAGCTGTCTATTACATTTTAATATTTTGGTATGACTGTGAAGCTGAAGAAAATAGCTGTAAGTTTATAAATTAAATACCCTCCTATTTCAATTGACCAGTTTAAAGAGCTGCCTAGTTCATTGGCCTTAGTTTATAGTAGTTCATTCAGTAGGTGTTACCAGCAAGGCCCTGTAACTGTGTGCTAGGTAACTGGTCTTAAAGATATAATAAACTTCGCTAATAGAAGGTGAAAACATATCTACTGCAAAAACACCTACTTATTTTGCCGTATCGAAATATACCCAACCCTAAACTTAACCGCTCCAAGTTCGCTCTGCGCGTATCATTATTTACTATACAGGATAGCTAGAAAGCCTTTCCTATGTATGAAGCCCATTAATATGGTTATGCATTACCTTTTGTACACTTAAACCAGAATATCTTTATATATGCTCTGCGTCATATTTTTAAATGATTAGCACTAAAGCAACTTTTTTTGTTATTAACATAGGCTGCAAGCGACCGAGTTTAAAGGAGCCCTAACTGAGCCCCGTGTTTTTCTTTATTGTCTAATTTGGTTTGCTGATTTTGTACATTCGCTCTGATCGTATCTTCGTTTGCATTTCCTATCGTTTCAACAAAATAACTCTGAGTCCAAAGCTTGCCAGCCCAAAATTATCGTCTCTTTACATCTGAATAAAGTCGCAAAAGTTATCTCGCCGAAATACTCTTTACTATTTTACTCGGTGACATTTTCGGTTCAATTCGAACTCCCATATGAATATGATCTTCTGGTATTTCTAACTCAATTATATCATTGCCCAATCTTTTGAATAATTGCTTTTATCCCTGCTCTATAAGGCTATTAGAACACTTTATGTAGATACTTATGTATTCACTAGATCCTAAAACGTGATGCGTATTTCTTTGAAGTTCCATGTGTTCAATAGTACAGATTGGGACAAGCCTCCGTGTTTTTCGCTACGTTCTGCTTCACCCCCATTGTTTCATATACCTATGAAACAATGGGAGGAAAATAAATCTAGTGAAACAAAGAACACATCATACTTATTGTTTTAATAATAATAACTTAGCTCTGAGTATAGTTGAATATTTAATTGTCAGGAGAAAGGCTGTTTTTAATATTTCGAACCTGCTTCTCTATATGATAAAATATTGATCTTAATCTTTGTATGATGTGTTCTTATGGTGTCTAAAGTACAAATTAGAAGTCAGTTTGATTTACTAAATGATTTAACTAACCTTTTTATTGATGATTTAAAAGAATGTGGTTATTCAAAAGCCGATTTTTATCAATTACCTGACGTAGGCTGTAATGATGAAAAAATTGTACCTAACTCTATTAATGTTACTAAAATCACGGGGGATGCTGCACATAAATCAATTTTAAATTCGTTTGGTGATATATATAAAAAATCAGGTCTTAGTAGCCGAGTTTTAAAGCGACACCCTGGCTTATTAGTAATTAAAAATGCGGATCAACAACACCTTATTGCTCGAATTCAACAATTAAACAAAGCTAAAGCTGCATTTAAAGAGTGTATTTTAGCCATTGATAATAATGATGCGCGCTTTGAAGCTGTTCATAATGCTATTCCAAATTTAATCACGCTTGCGGCCTACCGTAAAATTCATTTTGAAGTGAATTCACCTTACTCAGTACGTTTTACTTGGATGCATAAACACGCAACAAAAACTTTAACAAAAAAAATGGCACTCGAAATGCTGGAAAAATCAGCCGGTTATTCTAACCCTCGAATGATAGACCAACAAAGTTGGCAATCACTTGTTGCTCAAGAAAAATTACGTGTAGCAAGCTTGGGAGATAAAGATAAACTCAGAATTAGACGACCAACCCGTGTAAGCCCTCAAGTTAATGTTAGATACACAGCTCAAGATCGTTATCATGTCAGTGCTGCCTTACCCTTTATTTTGATTAACCCTGAACCGGATGTAAAGCTGGGTATTTTATCTGATTATCTAAAACCAGATGGACACCCAAGAAAAAAAGAATATGATTTTCTTGTTGATAGGTTATATATGGAACAAATAGAAAGTTGATTATGTTAAAAAGGCCACTAAATAGCGGCCTTTTTAATAACTACACTAAACTAAGCGGTTAATCTTGGACTATCGCCTCAATAGTATCTTCATCAAGGTGAACTACATTTTCAACTACACGCTTACCGCCTTGAATTTCAATCCGCTTATTATGTTTATTCAAAGTAAGTATTTCATCACAAAATTGATCTGACGGGTGCATTTCATATGTATAATCAATAATATTTCCCGTTTTATCATCTTTTACATTCGTAATACTGTATTCTGAAATAGCGCCTTTCTCAATTAAGTCTTTCATCGTCGTTGTCATATCACGACGCAGCGCTTTCAACTTATTTTCAGTAATATTATCTGTGGAATAAATAGAGCCATATTTTTCCATGATCGATAGTAATCTAAAGTGGTAAGTTTTTCCTGGTGCAGCATAACGCCAAAGGTGATACAAACGTAACATCATCCAACGAGACAGACCACGCTTCAGCTCTTGCGCGCTGTTGAAATAATAACCTTTATATTCAAGGTTATCGATCATGTTATGAACAAACGCATTCAGGCATGCAACACATTTTACATTGCCTCCCTGCCCTTTTTTACCACTAAAATGCAACGATGAAAGAAAGTTCATATTTGACTCATAAAAAGAGTCATCAATATCTGTATTTTTTGTATCCGTCGCAGAATACTTAAATGATAACTTAGATCCTTGCAGTGCTTCTAAAGCTTCTTTAATTTGTGGATAAGGCATAGATTGCCCAACAGCTTTAAGTTCTTGAGCCAACTCGTTCATCGAAAAAACAACGGCATATTGAATACCGGACTTAAAATTTATTTTAACGATTTTACCTTTTGAAGCCAAACGAATGAGTGCGCGCTCAACTTTTTCTTCACGATCGGATGGCCAAACTAAATATTCAATATCTTCACCATCTTTACGGCTACTGACAACAGCTGGTGTTATTTTTATTTCACCGTCATACAAAATACCATCTACTTTTTCTGATATTTTACGTGTAATGATCGTTTTTTTTGGTGCTTCTTCTAAAGGGAGCTTTTTATGACCAGAGCGAACAAAACGTCCCCATAAATCATAATGATTAAATGTGTTTGAGTATGCTCGTAATCCATGTGCAGCATTTTCGATTGAAACACGGACATCTTTATTATCGGTGAATAAAGCGAGACTCTCGTTATCGATTGCACTTTCCACCCCGTGGATCTGTCCCCGTAATGTATCGGGTAAGTTATCTACCGAGATGTTGACCTTTCGGCTCATTGTTCTTATTTCCAAATTTTGTTGCGACATCTAATAACAACACATTAAACTGTAAAAGTTAAATGTTTAAGTTAGTATAAAACTGATCCAAGTTTAAAATATATCATCAGATCACTTTTATACTAAGTCAAGGTTGTAATCATGATTTACAGATCACTTTTTTACTAACTAGGCAGTTACAAATCTAATTTTTACTAACTCAATAGCAAATTTGTCCATTTCATTTTAGTTTTTATTAAAAAACACACGACATATCGTCCATTTAGAAAGCATGCCTGTGGATAATACAACTATGAGTTGGAATAGATCTGATCTCTACCTAGTACAGATCAGATCTATACTAATCAAACCCACTCATTTAACCACTCGTTAGTGTATAACTTATTAATTAACTTAGTAAAATAATGATCTAAACACTACTTATTGTGAACAACAATGTGTTTAACTTGTGTGTAACTCTATTGTTATATTTGTGCTTAGTAAAATAGTGATCCATCAGTAGTAAAAGATCTGATCTTAACCAAGTATAAACGTGATCTAACTTATTTACTATTGTTTATTAAAATCAATTAGTTAAGTTACTTTTTAAGACCCTTAACCTTTATTACCTTATATACTAACCACCTTTAACCTTCTTTATTTATACTAAGCAATATTAAAGTTTGAATATTAAGTTTTGAATGTCTTCTAAATAAAAGTAATGTCACCATAAATAGTTGTTTACAGTTAATTGAATGGACATTATACTTATCACCTAACTTTGAGGAATAAAGCATGTCAATTCATAGTAATGCGTTAGCAACATATGGTCTTTTAAAAGCAACTGCTGAAGTCGCAGAAAAGTCATTAGAAGGACGTATTCAACATTATCGCGCTCATCTAAAATCTGAAGAAAAAGAACTTAGAACATATACCCAAAAAGCAGCGGCAGATTTATTAGGGTGCAACAACCGAACCTTAAAAAGACGTCACGATAATGGCGACTTCGATGATTTAAATATTAAACGTGGTGCTAACGGTCATTATGCTTACACTCTGGTAAATATTTTCTCAATGGCTGATATCATGGATATTCAACCAGATCACCGCAATATTGATGATAAATTACAAGTTATTGTCATCAATTCACTCAAAGGTGGCTGTGGTAAAACAACTAGCATGGTAAATATTGCAGCAGCATTGGCAACTACAAATATTAAACGTTATCGTATTGGTATTATTGACTTAGATCCTCAAGGTTCTTCTTCTAGTTTTTTCCCACCGAGCGAACCAGAACCTATAACAGTCGGCGACTTAATGCGTAATTGCATTGAACTTGATGAAAATGAAACATGGGAACAACTTGTATCAAATTCATTTTTACCAACGCACATTCCAAATATTCGTATTTTACCTTCTGGTATGGACGACTTTTATTTTGAACATGAGACGGCAACGTTATTGAAAGATAGTTCAAGCTACGATAAAACACGTCATTATCATAAATTACTTGAAAAAGTGATTAACCCTGTAAAAGATCAGTTTGATATTATATTAATTGATACAGCACCTTCACTTAACTTTATGTTTTATAATGCTTTAATGGCATCTACAGCAATGTTAATACCTGTGCACCCTGAAGCCGTTGATTTTGATGCAAATAATAAATACCTAAAACGACTTGGTGAGATTTACCATACAGTGGCTTCTTTAGGCCATGAAGGTTGGGATTTCATGCAGTTTTTAGTGACTAATTACGTTAAAGGTAATCATTCACAGCGTGACATAGTGAAAGATGTTCGTAGTGCATTTGGGCGTCAAGTCATGAGCTATCCAATAAACCACAGCTCAGCAATTACAGCCAGTTCATCATCATTTAATACTATTTTTGATCAAAAAACATCAGATAGCCTTGCTAGTCGAGAATCATTGATCAGAGCACAAGAAAATATCAAAGATGTAGTTGATGAACTTGAAATGTTGATTCGTTCTAATTGGAAGTCAACGCAATCTCAACTTAATAAAGCTAAGTAAGGTAGTTAATAATAATGGCTAAAAAACGTAAAAATGACACCAGCTTAGATCCTTTTGCTACGTCTATCGGCAATAGCAGCCTTGATGAGCTACTTGAACAGGCCAATGCCGGTGATGTGATAAAAATGCCAGCTCCAAGCGATCCAAATCGTCAGATCACATTGGTGTGTAAAATGATCCCGCATAATGACATAGAACTCATGACTAAAGTGTATGGCAAAAACCGACGAGTACAATCACTTTTAAATGAAAAATCAGTAGCTGATATTCTTCCTGCAATCACTGAGGACGGGCGTAACCAACATCCAGCCCTATGCTGGGATAAAGGTGATGAAACACTTGTACTGGCAGGCTCACGTCGTCGTATGGCATGTATATTAGGAAATGCTGATTACATGGTACTTAGTTCAAGTGATTTTACAGATCTTGATGCCAAAATTTTAGCTGTTTCATCGGATCAATACATCGCACCAAGTTTGTGGGAGCTTGGCCAAGCGTATCAACAAACAAAAGATGAATTAATTAATGATGGTAAAAAGGGCTCCTATCGTGAAATAGCGGCAATTGAAGGGGTTTCTCACACAGCCATTGCTGATGCCATTAAAGCTTACGAGAAGCTACCTGCTAGCGTTCTAGCGTTGTATCCAACGGCTAATCATGTTGGCCGAGAAGTCGCAAAAAAATTAATAGCTGCAAAAGAACGCAATGAAACAACATTTAATCAACAAGTTGAATTACTCGCTAATGATCAAAGTATCAATGAGATTATTGGTGACGATAAGCGCGCAATGGCGATTACCAAATCTTTAACTGCCGAGCCTGTAAACACCCATCGTCGTGAAGCTTTACTTGAAAGCGACTATGTTAGTGTTCAGCGTAATGTTAAAAGTGGTGATTTATCGATTAAGATTGATAATAAAGTGATGACTGACAGACGCTTAGAACAGTTAACAAAGCTTTTAAATGCTTTTAACTAGTTGATAAAATAATGATCTGAGATCACGCTTTTGTTAGTAAAATAGTGATCTCGACTACCTCTAAGTTAGTTAAATAACGATCCGAATTACACCAAATCAAGCTAAATACCTATTAAAGATCATTATTTTACTAACTTAATGGTGGGTTTTTCTCCCTTCTTTGCTTATCAGCCATTGCTTAGTAAAAATCTGATCTGTAAACCCCCTCCATTGTTATTAAGTTGTTTATAACTTGTGCCTTAGTTGTTTGTTAATTGTTTCGTCGCCACCCCCGATGATTGTTTTTTATGCACAAAGCTATTTTTTACCAACTCACCAGCTCCAACAAGTATAATTTGTTGTTTTAATGCTTTAGCTCAGTACATATAAATCATATACTGGTAAAATTATTCTTTATTTTTAATGCTTCGAGCACTATGTCTGCTAATTTATCAAAGAATGACCTGTTAGCTATTTTTGAAGAAATAAAACAAGAACAAGCGACTCAATTTCCTCTATCTGAACGGTTTATAAAACAGTTGTTTAAACCTAATGTACTAAGTAGAGCAAAAGAATATTTAGCGAATGGTCAAATTAATTGCCTTGAATATAATAGCGATTTTTCTGTTATTGATGCGTCTATGCTCGGTAATGAAGGGAATACCTTTAATCAGCATATTGAGATCAAAAAATTACCAACTGGGTTTTCAGTTGAACGTCATTGTTCATGTAATGCAAAAACAAGTTGTCGTCATTTAGCTGCGGTTTTACTTAAACTTAAAATTGAGCATTCAGGTGAATACGGCCAAGATTACATAATAAATGATTGGTTTGATGAGCTTAAAACGTTAAAGCAAACAGAAGTTACGACAGTAAAAAATGTTTTGTTATTCGTACTTGATGTTGAAGATACTCGCGTTATTCTTACACCAAAGATTGCAGCCTATTCAAAAGAGCATAATTATACATTAGGCCGTAATTTAACTGAGCAACAGCTTAATAGCTTTGTTACACCTATAGACCTGCTTGAAAGTGATTTTCGATTATTCAGTTGGATACGTTCACAAAACGCCTTAGGTCATCTTGAGCTCAAAGGCCAATGGGGTTTTACTGCACTACAACAACTAATAGCAACGCAGCGTTTGTTTTTTGGACGCTCCCGTAGTTCAATCAAAGCGGATAGCGCTAAAGAACTCAGCTTTAGTTGGACACATAAAAAAGATCTTACGCATTTAAATATTGATTTATGCGATAAATCACCTTGGCTGCTATTAAAAACAACCCCACCCACTTACATTGAAACAGAGTCATTAAAAATAGGTCGTTTACGTACACCTCTCAGTGGTGAAGAAGTTGCACATATTCAATCTATACCAGCAATTCATACCACCAATTTCGAACGTGTTTATAAGCAATTAGTAGCCAATTTTGGTGATGGTGTTATTCCCCATTATCAGCCTGTAGAAAAAAAGAAATTGAAACGCATTGCTGATGCATACGCGGTGATAGACGTAAGTAATGATAAAAAGCAGTTACAATTTAGTTTGCAATTTAATTATCAAGGTCAGCTTTATCAGCCTAATTCCGCGCCGGTTAAATTACTTAATAAAGCGCTTGAGAATACAGTACTAAATGAATTAATTAACCTTGGATTTGAATCATGTAAAGGGGCTTTACAAAATACATTTATCTTTAGTAAACAGTCCATTACTCATAACCATTGGTTTAAATTTGAAGTAATTCCAATGCTTCGCCAGCGAGGCTGGAAAATTAGCGATAAAAAATTAGTGATCAAAAAAAGTTTAACAACGCCTTGTCTCGATATTAAACGAGGAAAAGGACATCAAGTTGTTAGTAAAATATTGATCTCAAATTTAAAAGCTGCCCATGTTTTAGCTAACGATAACCCTGAGTATCAGTCATTAAACCGTCAAAGTGAACATTTTTATTATTACACTGAGGGTAAACAATTCGGGGTAATTGAGAAATCGGTCTTCAATTTATTAACTGAGTTTAAGCAGCGGTTTGAATTTATAAAAACACGAGATGAGTTACTTATACCCCTGTCGTTTTTACCTGAATTAATGGCTTTGGAGTGTATTAATGTTAATTTAGTTGACGATAGTTTAGAACGTTATTTAGCAGAGCTAACAATACAAAAAAAAGACGTTAAGTATAAATTGCAGGGCTTAAACTCGGGGGTTCAACTTCGCGAATATCAGCAACAAGGCGTTGATTGGTTACATTTTCTAAAACGCCATCAACTCGGTGGTATTCTTGCCGATGATATGGGCCTGGGTAAAACGCTTCAGGTCATTGCTTTTTTAGCCAATGCTAAACAAAACCCACAAGCTGGACCAACATTGATTGTTTGTCCAACAAGCTTAGTTAGTAATTGGCAAAACGAGATCACTAAGTTTGCCAGTGACATAAAAGTGACAACAATATTTGGTTCTGCACGAGTCGAACAATTATCACATTTAGCGCAAGCAGAGTGTATTTTAACAACCTACCCGCTACTAAAACGTGATATAGCCTATTATTCACCATTATATTTTGAAAACATTATACTTGATGAAGCGCAATATATTAAAAATGACAGCGCACAGGTATCGCGATTGGTTAAACGTTTAAATGCCGATTTTAAACTTTGCTTAAGTGGGACACCGATCGAAAATAATCTCTTTGAACTTAAATCGTTACTCGATTTTGCTATGCCATCATTACTGGGTTCGCAAAGCCATTTTAAACAACATTTTCAAACCCCGATCGAGCGTGATGGTGATAGTGAGCGTGCCCGCGAATTAAAGTCATTAATAATGCCATTTATTTTGCGCCGTACTAAAGCTGAAGTGGCACAAGAGCTACCTTTAAAGACTGAGTTGATAAAAGAATTTGAGTTTGAATCACAGCAAAAAGCAATTTATCAAGGGATCACTGAAGCACTTGAAGAAAAGATGATCGATTTATTTGCCGCGCAAGGTATGCAAAAAAGCAAGCTTGCATTTTTAGATGCGTTATTAAAGTTAAGGCAAATTTGTTGTCATCCGCAATTAATTGATGAGCATACTACTGCACGCAGCGCGAAGTTAGATTGGATCAGTAATCACCTACCTATGATGCTTAGCGAAGGACGTAAAGTGATTATCTTTAGCCAATTTACTAGCGCCTTAGACATTATTGCCACACAACTTAATGAACAATCAATTAGCTTTAGCTTACTTACAGGGCAAACACGGCATCGCGATAAAGTAATAGATGAATTTACCAGTGGTAACACCTCTGTATTTCTAATTAGTCTTAAAGCGGGTGGAACAGGTCTTAATTTAACTCAGGCTGATACAGTGATCCATTTTGATCCATGGTGGAACCCTGCCGTTGAAAAGCAAGCAACAGATCGCGCTTATAGAATCGGTCAAACAAACCCCGTTTTTGTTTATAAATTAATTATGGCGAATTCAATTGAGCAAAAAGTGTTTAAAATGCAACAAGAGAAGCAAGCCCTTGTTGATGCATTATTTACTGATAAATCAATGAGTTTTACTAAGTTAGATGAAGAACAAATGTTGTCTTTGATCAAAAATTAAAAAAGATACTCAAAATAGAGGATCTTTTATTGAACTTAACCTGTAAAGCGCACGTCTACTATTGTGCTTGTTGATGAATTGCAGTTTATCCGAGCGACTTGTTGATTTCCCCCTATTAGTTACTAAATTTAGTAATGATTGAGCCGGCCCATTTTGAGCTGGCTTTTTTTATGGCTGTCGCTTTGAGACTAAATTAAATTTTAATTATTTTGAACTTAATCAGTAAGGCGGCGTCTACTATTGTGCTTGTTGTTAAATTGCAGTTTGCACAAGCATCATGTTGATTTCCCTATTTGATTACTAAATTTAGTAATGATTGAGCCAGCCCATTTTGAGCTGGCTTTTTTTATGGCTGTCGCTTTGAGACTAAATTAAATTTTAATTACTTTGAACTTAATCAGTAAGGCGGCGTCTATTATTGTGCTTGTTGTTAAATTGCAGTTTATCCAAGCATCATGTTGATTTCCCTATTTGATTACTAAATTTAGTAATGATTGAGCCAGCCCATTTTGAGCTGGCTTTTTTTATGGCTGTCGCTTTGAGACTAAATTAAATTTTAATTATTTTTGAACTTAATCAGTAAGGCGGCGTCTACTATTGTGCTTGTTGATGAATTGCAGTTTATCCAAGCAACATGTTGATTTCCCTATTTGGTTACTAAATTTAGTAATGATTGAGCCAGCCCGCTTTGAGCTGGCTTTTTTTATGGCTGTCGCTTTGAGACTAAATTAAATTTTAATTATTTTTGAACTTAATAAGTAAGGCGACGTCTACTACTGTGCTTGTTGATGAATTGCAGTTTATCCAAGTATCATGTTGATTTCCCCCCTATTGGTTACTAAATTTAGTAATGATTGAACCAGCTTTTTAAGCTGGTTTTTTTTGTTTTAATTTTATCCATATCCATTAACCTAATTTTGATTAAGAGGTTTACGAACCTATTGATTTAATTTATAAAAAATAACTAATCTATTTAGTTGAAAATAGCCACTCTACTGGTGTGTATTAGATAAGAAATGAGTTCATATACTTAGGATTGTTTTGTTTTTTATGATATTGGGCACAATTACCTTAAAAAAGTACATATTATTTACTTTTCGAAGTGTAATCTTCACTAATTATCAATATACTCAGTAATGTAAATCTCTTGCGTTTAGCTTTAAAATGTAAGGAATTTTTACTGATACATTTGGCTTCTGTATTCAACGATAGAACAAGGTGCAATTATGGCTCATTTAATTGATAAACGTACAAACGATTATTGTTTTTTATACGCACATCATACCTTTGGTCGTTATCAATACTCAGTCGATACTTTGGTAAGTGATCCGAGTGTATCTAAAATCCATACTATTATTGAATGGGTAAACGGTAAATGGTTTATTAGAGATTTAAGCCTAAATGGAACGTGGCTAAACAATAAACGCCTTGTAAAAGATGAGCCCAAGTTACTTTGCATTGGCGACAAAATATATTTTTCAGGTAACTCAGAAACAACGTATGTTGTAAAAAACCTAGCAGCACCTGCAGATCAATTAATTCGACTTGATGAGTATAATAAAAAAACAACAGACGTCATTTCGCTTAGTCATTATCATCTAGTACCTGAGCACAATCCTGATCATGTTGTTGTTTTTGAAAACAGCAGTGGTCAGTGGCACTTAGAGTCATTAGATGACGCCACACAAGATGACCCTGAAGTGTTGCAAGATAATCATATAATTACCCTTGGCGATTCTCGTTGGATGTTTCTATCTAGTCATATAGACGATGTAACACAAATGAGCAGTGTGCCACAGTTGTATATTAATGATTTGGAGTTTCATTTTAACCTGAGCCTTGATGAAGAAATCTCTGAACTTACAATAAAGTACAATAACAAAGAAATTGATTTACATGCTCGCTGTCATCACTATCTAACACTTAATTTAGCGCGATATCGTGCTGAAGACGCACAGCGTGGTGTTACACCCGCTAACCAAGGCTGGGTAGAAACAGATCGGTTAGTTAAAGACTTAGGGGTTGATATGCGATATTTAAATATTCAGATTCATCGTGCCCGCAAACAGTTTTCTGAAGTTTTAACGCATGTTCATGATGCTGAAAATATTATTGAGCGACAATTACGCAGAGTTCGCTTTGCAGGTAAAACCTTTGAAATATACAAAGGGCATGAGTTAGAGAGAACCTCGAATGTCGCAACCGCATAACAGCGTGGAAAAATTTAATACAACAATCGTTAATTACAAATTAATAAAATTACTTAATCAAGGCGGAATGGGCTCTGTCTACCTTGCTGAAGATACCCGCTTGAAGCGCTATGTGGCAATTAAACTTATTAAAGTTAATTCCACACAATCGGCGGCAGATATCAACGTTCTTAATGAAGCACAATTATTAGCTCGTCTTAATCATCCACATATTGTGCAAATACATGATGTACTGATGTTTGAAGATCAACTATGCATTGTTATGGAGTATTTGAAAGGCAAAACCTTACAACAGTTCCAGCAACAGCATATTTGTTGTTTGTTGGATAAACTGAACATACTTTTACAGCTATGTGCAGGCTTGTCTCATGCACATAGTCAGCAAGTAATTCATTGCGATTTAAAGCCCGCAAATATCATAATTGATACTGAAAAAAACGTATTAAAAATTACAGATTTTGGTATTGCCGCTTTACATAATACTGATACTAGTGAGTCTGTTCAGGGGCTGAGTTTTGGCAGTGCAAGTGCGATGTCACCTGAACAGATAAGAAAAGAGCCTGTTGATTTTAAAAGCGATTTATTTTCATTTGGTATACTAGCATATATGTTTATTAGTGGCCGTCATCCCTTTGGTGAAGGGGCCGCGCAAGCATTAGCTAATAATATTGCAAATGGAAAAGCCAGCAATGCACACGAGATAATTCCCGGACTACCCAATGAATTATGTGATTTACTCAATCAATTACTACAGCGAAAAAAATCACGTCGTCCCGTAAATGCTCAAAGCGTCGAACGCAGGTTACAAGACATTATTATTGCTATTAAACAGCAAGAAATTTTAGCGCAAGAGACAATTCCACTTGATCAATTAGTCGTAAAAACAAAATCACCTAAAAAGTGGGTGATTTTAGGTGCAGTGATGGGGATTGCAGCCATAACCACAGGCTTAATGTATAAGTTTGAAGTACATAAACCAGAAGAACATTATGTTGTATTTTTAGCCCCTGAAATAAAAGTACCTCCGCTTTTCGAAGCTGATATAAATATGGTAAAAGCTACGATAGATGATGCCGTTAGACAAGGTATTATTAATAGTAAACACTTACACCTTATCTCAGAAGATGAAATAAAAGTTATTGAAGATAGTAACAACCAACAAACTTTAACACAGAGGTTAAAACAGTTAAGTATTGCAACAGGTATGCAAGAAGCTGTAAGAGCTGAACTCAATTGTATGCAGCCACAATGTTATTTAACGTTAGTTCGTTTAGAAGCACCTAATTGGACGGTCAAAGCACGTAAGCAATGGCCTATTATTATTGATAATTATAGTCAAATGCACCATTCAAGCAGTCAGCAATTAACTGCACTTTACCCTGATTTTGATAATAAATATGTTGTAATGTCGCAGTTGAGCGACAAAGTACAAATTGAACATATCGAGTTGTATCAAAAAGTGCAGCATGTAGGCGATTACAGTGAACGGCTATTCATGCAAATTAGTAGCGCGATTGAACAAACCCCGCAGTTATACGCTAACTATGAGTTATTACGTGAGGTTGCACTGAGTTTATACCAGCAGTCTCAACAGGATGAGTATTTAAATACTGCCAGTAAGTTGCTTTTTAACTCGCCGTTGGCATATCAAAATACCCCTGCATTTGCTAAAAATGCCATGTTAATAGCGGTTGCTAGACAAGATTGGTCTGCGGCTACACAGTATTTGGCCAAAGCTGAACAAGTAGGCGCTAGCACCTTAACTCTTTATGAACTAAAGGGAATGCTGTATTTACATCAAGATAAGTTATCTGAGGCTCAAAGTGCGTTTGAACTTGCATTAAAAATACGGACGAATCCTATAATTAAGCAAAATTTAGCTTTAGTTATGTGGTGGCAAGGTGATATTGAAAAAGCAAAGCAGTTACTTAATGAGGTGATAAGTGTCAGCCC
The DNA here is from genome assembly GCF_001653135.1 of Pseudoalteromonas neustonica. Classification (GTDB taxonomy): domain Bacteria; phylum Pseudomonadota; class Gammaproteobacteria; order Enterobacterales; family Alteromonadaceae; genus Pseudoalteromonas; species Pseudoalteromonas neustonica. The sequence goes on along the minus strand of NZ_BDDS01000003.1, from coordinate 270,669 downwards.
ACAAAATTATATGGCCAATCAATTATTGGCTGATATAGCACTTACCGAAGGTGATTTAGTAATTGCTATAAAGCAATATAAACAGGCTATAAATATTAAGGCTGATAGTACAGATTTGAGTAACTTAAGTATTGCTTATTCATTGCAAGGTGAGTTTGAACAAGCATTAATAGTTGCCCAGCAAGCAGTTGATATAAACCCTGAACATGTTAGCTTTAGGCTTAATTTAGCGGATACACAAAAGGCGCTTAGCCTGATTGAATCATACCCAGCTAATTACCTAAAAGTCATTGAATTGACGCAAGATAAACAGACTCTTGATGGTTATTTAGAGGTGGCGCAAGCGCATAGCCAATTAGGCGAGGCTAAACTTGCATTACAGGCACTAAATAAAGCAATTAGTATCTCGTCAGAGCACTATGAGTATGTGTTTACTGCGGCACTTGTTTATAGCGTTATTGGTGAATACCAATCAGCGATAATGTATATAGAGAAGTCATTAACAATTGGTTACCACCCGATGTGGTTTAAGTTACCTTGGTTTAAACCTTGGTGCAAAAAAGAAGAGTTTATTACATTAATGCAGCAATATGACTCTTCTTTTAGTTGTGGCTTTACTTTAAATTAAAGAGTTGCCCCTGGTCTACGTACAACAATCTTAGGATCTTGCGACATATAAATTTGACCTGAATTATGTTTTGCAACATATCTAAAGCTAATAGGTAAGTAAGCAGTATCTTCACCTTGCGTTACTTCGATTACTTTATCCAAGTTACCTGTATCGACCCCTGCAAACGCATAGGTCGCTCCAACATCTGTTACTTTTAAAGTAAGCACCTTGCCTGAAGCATCTATTGAGGTTGAAATGTTATACTGGCAGTTACTGCCAGCACCACAGTATTCAACACCATTACCATAAAACACCCATTCATCAGCAACAGATTGATCAAGTGTTACAACAAGCTCAGCAAATTGTTTTACTGCAAGCCCGGCTGGGGTTGTGCCTTTTGGGTTTTGAAACTCGATACTTAAGGTTTCAGTTAAAAGTGTGCTACTTTCTGTGTTTACATGGAAGGTAAGCCAACTTTCACTTGTATGCGGAAGCAGCGTAAAGTGGGCTGTTTGCGAAAAATTGTCTTCATTACATGGAACTTGAATATCAGGGTGTTGAGCAATCGTCATTTTATCTTTCCTTGTTACAGTTGGTGTAGTCGGTACTTATTTGGTACGAGTTTTATTGTAGGTGATACTTTTTACTAATAAAAGCTATTACGTTTATTTGTAATAGCGTGTAATATTTTTAATGGGGGAAGCGCGTAATACAAACGTGTTTTTGGTTATTCGTTTGAATTAAATCATCTATGTTTACCTGTATCTTAGAGCCAAATATGGCTATCTTGCTTGTTTGATCTTCGTTATGATTAAGTGTCTTTAGGCTAATGAAGTTTATTTATGTATATACAGCTACTTACAAGCATCGATTGGGTGAGTGTTGGGGTCGGTTTGACCACTGGTGCCGTACTTCTAGGTCTCGTTTACTCAAATAAAGGTAAACGCTTATCGCAGCAAATGAGTGAGCATCAACAGCAACTGCTACTAATACAAAATCAACTAAGTGAAAAGCAACAACAATACAGCACCTTATTAGATGAACACGATTTGCTCGAGCGAAGCCATCAAGAGCAACGTGATGAAACCCAACATTTTAAAACACGTTTTACCGAGCAAGAAAAACAAAGCCAACAGTACAACCATTATTGGCGTAAAGCGGAAAGCGAACTAACAGCCCTGCGTGGCGAACACAATGCCCGTGGCATAGAGCTTAGTACAATGCGCACTGTACTTGAACAAAAGCAAACACACTTTGAAGAGCAGCTTGAACACATCAAACAAAGTAAAGAGCAGCTAAAAAAAGAGTTTGAAAATTTAGCGAATCAAATCCTTGAAGAAAAATCGCAAAAGTTTAAAGCTTTAAACCAAGAGAGCATTGAACAACTATTAAAACCAGTGCAAGGCGAGTTAAAAGGCTTTAGGGATAAGTTAGAGTCTATTCACGTTGAAGATGTAAAACAGCGCGAGGCACTTAAAATAGAGCTGCTGCATTTACAAGCCAAAAGCCAAGCAATAACAGATCAAGCAGATAGGCTCAGTAACGCACTCCAAGGGCAAAAGAAAACCCAAGGTAATTGGGGAGAACTTATGCTTGAAAACGTGTTAGATAGCGCAGGCCTGCGCGCTGGAACTGATTACAAACGCGAGGTGTCGTTTAATACTGACGATGGCCGCCTTCGTCCCGATGTAGTGGTATATTTACCGCAAGGTCGCCATTTGGTTATAGATGCTAAAACGTCACTCAATGCTTACACCCGCTATGTAAATGCAGATAACGAACTTCAAGCGCAACAAGCGATTAAAGAGCATGTAGAGGCTGTTAAAGCGCGTATTAATGAATTGGCGAGTAAATCATATGATCGCCTCCCAGGAATTAATTCACCAGAGGTTGTGGTGATGTTTGTGCCAATAGAGTCTGCTTTTGTTGAAGCACTTAAATACCAAAGTGATATCTACCAACAAGCAATTGAAAAAAACATTCTAGTTGCGACTCCCACTACCCTACTCACAAGTTTAAATATTGTTAAACAGTTATGGCGCTTTGAAGAGCAAACCAAATACTCTAAAGAGTTAGCTAATCGTGCTGAGCGTTTTTATAATAAGCTCAATGGTTTTTTAACCAGTATGGAAGGTGTTGGTAAACAATTAGATAAAGCCAAAGAAAGCTACGACAAAGCATTTTCTCAGCTATATCGTGGTAAAGGTAACTTAATTAAACAAGCCTCTGAGTTTAAAGAGCTTGGTGTCTCAGTGCAAAAAGACTTACCCGCTGAAAGTGTTGAACGAGCCCAACTAGAATTGGATTAATAAAGAGAATGAAACAGTTTTTAAACAAAGGAATTGCTACGCTAAAATTAGCATCAGATAAACTCACCGATGAGTTTAGTAAAGGCTATGTTTTAGCAAAAGAAAAGGTCAATGGACTCCCTATTTTCATGTCGTTAGAGCACTGTGGAAAAGTAAGCCCGCTATCGTTTGACGAAAAACATTATTTTGTAATCCCTTTCGAATTATCAGAGTATAAATTTGCTCTACACACCATGCGCTGCCTGCCTAAAGGTGTCCCCGAAGTGAATAACTTGCCTAAACGACGAGTGTTTCATTTCCCAAACGAACACGCTGAAGCCGGACTTAGGCTCTACATGCTAAACAGCACTGATGAGATAATGCGAGCACAAGCGACTGGGCAAACGAATACCTTGCAGTCACTAGCAAATGATATAGACGCGTTAGATCAAAAGCTTACTTACGGTATGCTATTAGTCGGTGGCCTTGCTGCCATAGCAAATCCTTTATTAGGGGCAGGTATAGCAGCTAAAGCAGTGTTGCCAAGCGTCACAGGCCTATTGAACAAATATGGTTTGCGTGCTTCTGCGGATAAATTTTCCCAATATCAACTTGAAAAAGAAATCAAAACAGCTCAAAACAATATCATTCAAGAATTTGAGGCTGCTAATACACTGCAAGTAATAAACCCTATTTTGCAAGAGTTGGAGCTCACACTTAGAACAACCGAAGCAGAGCATGACCCTTTAACCAGCTTTAACTTAGGTGAATGTTCTATACCTGAGTTAGGAGATGAAACGTGGCGTGAGCTTACCGATGTTGCAATTTGTCATGTTTATAAAGATGTATACGATGATGAATCACTGCATGAACAAGCACATCTAACGACTAAAAATTTAAGGTGGTTAAAACTAATTTTTGACGCAAATGATACTAAAGCATAAGGAAAACAAGTGATGAACATTGGTATATATATTTACAATGATGCAGAAGTGCTGGATTTTTCAGGCCCATTTGAAGTGTTTAGCACGGCAAAACGCTTAGCTGATAATGATTGGCAGGTATTTTTTGTGGCCGAGCAAAACAAACCAGTACTTGCGCGTGCAGGCTTTAGTGTAAACCCCCATTACAGTTTTGATAATCATCCGGCGATAGACTTGCTAATAGTTGTTGGTGGTGTACATACCTATGAACTTGAAAAAAGGGCCGTAATTAACTGGATACGAGAAGCCGCTGACGCTGCTGCTAAAGTAGCCTCGGTTTGCACTGGTGCTTTTTTATTAGCCAAAACTGATTTACTTGATGGCTTAACGGTTACCACACATTGGGAAGATCAAGCTGATCTTGCTGCTATGTTCCCAAGCCTAAATGTGATCACCAATAAACGCTGGGTATCGCAAGGTAAATTTACCACCTCAGGCGGAATTTCTGCGGGAATTGATATGAGTTTAGCGCTAGTTGCAGAGTTAATAAGCCCTGAACATGCTGAGCTTACGGCGAAGCAAATGGAATATCGGTGGCACACAAACACTTAGCCCTCTGGTAGTTGCTGTTGTATAAATATATGTATGTAATCACGTAAACAAACCGATTTTTTACTAAGTAAACGCCCGCTTGGCCAAATAGCAAAAATCTCCCTTGGTAGACTTTGCCATTCAGGTAAAACCCTTACTAACTCGCCTGTTTTAAGCTCATTTATAATTTCAAATCGCGGTAGTAATCCTATCCCTTGATGATCGCATATTTGATATTTCACAAAACTTGTATCGTTATAAATGCTATTAAAGCGGCACATATGCGTGTAACTGGCGCGAGTTTTGGTATTGGTCAGCGGCCATTTATTTCTAAGCGTAGTGCCAATTAAGCGGTGCTGTTTAAGATCATTTGGCTCTTTAAGTTCAGCGGTGCTAGTTAAATAGTTAGGGGTCGCCACCAAAATAGAATCTGCTTGTCCGAGCTTTTTTTGTTGTAGCAGTGAATCTTCCTGTGGGCCTATTCTTAGGGCTAAATCGGCTTGGTTTTTTATGATGTCTTCAAGCTGGTTACCCAAAACAAGCTCTAATTGAATATCAGGGTACGCTTTAGTGAACGACAACCACATGGGTCGTAAAAAACCATGGCAAATATTAAGCGGCGCAAGCACTTTGAGTTTACCGCTTAGTTGTTCTTTTTGTTGATTAAGTTGATGACTGGTTTGTTCAAATTGCTCAACTAAATTTGCATAACTTTGATAGTACACCTGCCCTTGCTGTGTCAGCGTACATTGGCGCGCAGAACGGTGTAGTAACTTTTGGCCAAGGCGAGACTCAAGACGTTGTAAACGCCGGGTGACCGTCGCACCAGGCAGCGATAAATACTGCCCAGCTTGCGATAACCCACCTTGCTGCACTATATGCACAAATAACACTATATCATCTAACATGATTCCACTTTTGCAATTTAAGTTTGATTAAAGCTTTGTATTTAACGTTTGTGTAAGTGTATATCATGATTACTAAGTTTTCTTAGTAAAGAGTATTTTTATGTTTGAAGGTATTGATTGGGTTACTGTTATAGCAATTGGTGTAGGTGCTACAGCTGTGCTCGACGTATGGGCGCTATTACTTGCCAAGGTGTTTGGCATTAGTGCTTTAAATTTTTGCATGGTAGGCCGTTGGGTAAGTTTAATGCGAAAAGGCCAATTTAATCATGCTGCGATTGCTCAGGCACCCACTCAAAAATACGAATGTGTTATTGGCTGGTTTATTCACTATGTAATAGGCATCGTTTTTAGCTTAGTCTTCTTACTGCTTGTATCATCCAGCTGGCTGGCATCACCAAGCTTAGTACCTGCGTTGTTATTCGGTTTAGCGACCGTGTGTATGCCGCTTTTTATTATGCAACCGGCGCTAGGCTTGGGGATTGCTGCTAGTAAAACTCCTAAACCTGCTTTAGCCAGAGTCAAAAGTTGTGTATCGCACTGCGTGTTTGGTGTGGGGGTTTATATCAGTTCAATTGTTTTACTACTATTTTAGAGGATCGTTATGTCAGCTAATTATTGGTTAAAGCGATGGAAAGATGACGATATTGGTTTTCATGAAAACAATGTAAATCCTTATTTAGATCGTTATTTTACTAACTTAGTCCCATCTATTGATAGCCGTATTTTTGTGCCTTTGTGTGGTAAAACAAAGGATATTGCTTGGCTGCTTAATAAAGGAATGCATGTTGTGGGTGTTGAGCTTAGTGTAAGTGCGATTAAGGCGTTATTTATCGATTTAGGTTTAGCACCCACCCTAACTCAGTATGGTCAACTGACGCAGTATTGCGCGGGTAATGTGACTATTTGGGTCGGCGATATTTTTGCTTTAACAACTGAGTTACTTGGATCAGTCGATGCTATATATGATCGCGGTGCCTTGGTTGCTTTGCCTTTCAAATTACGTAAAAAATACACTGCACATATCACTAATATTACAAAGAGTGCCCCGCAATTGCTTATTTGTTGTGTGTATGACCAATCTAAGCATGATGGCACACCATACAGCGTTAGCGCTCAGGAAGTGTTTGATCATTATCATCGCATCTATTCGCTAAAGTTAATAACGTGTGATGCCATTACCAATGGCGTTAAAGGTGTTAAGCCTGCCAATGCAGTCGTTTGGCTATTAAGCAGAAAAAATTGCTAGCATTGCATATTGCATGCAATAATTGAGTTCAATGCGTGAATGCTTGCGATAAGTGTTCTGATATTAAGTACAAAATTTGCTAAAGTAAAAGTTGTTTAACATTATTTTTGTATCGGATAAATGTGTTAGACAACCCTTAAAAATAACGACAATAAGCAAATACTCCACTTTAGGAACTTACATGAAATTATTCAAATCCACCGCTATAGTACTGTCGGTACTCGCTGGGTTATCGTTATCTGGCTGCTCAATGACCGAAAGTGGCAGCACACAAGCCGCTACAAACCAAATAAGTAACCCTCTGAGCTTTGAACAAATCTATAAAGATAAATATTTTAAAGCGCAGCGTAGCACTTACTTTAAATGGTTAGACGATGGCACTGGCTACACAGTGCTTGAAGCGCGTGAGAGCGAAAAAGATAAAAAAGACGACGCTGATAATGCTAAAGCGGATGACGAAAAAGCTGATGATGACAAAGACAATGGCATAAAAGGTAACGACATTGTGTTCTACAATGCCGATGGTACTGACCGTAAGGTATTAGTTGAGTTTGAAAAGCTACACCCAGAAGGCGCTGAAGAGCCGTTGGCAATAGAAAGCTACCAGTGGTCAAAAGATGGTAAATGGCTCATGGTATTTACCAATAGCGAGCAAGTTTGGCGCTCACGCAGCCGCGGAGACTTTTGGTTACTCAACCTTGAGACTAACCAATTACAGCAATTGGGTGGCGCAGACGTTGAGCCTACTAAGCTCATGTTTGCTAAATTTTCGCCAGATAGCTCAAAAGTGGCTTACGTGCGCGATAACAACATTTATATGCAAGCGGTTGGCAGTAACGATGTAACTGCGCTCACAATCGATGGCAGCGCCACCATTGTTAACGGCAACTTTGATTGGGTTTACGAAGAAGAGTTCACCATTGCTGATGGCTTTCGTTGGAGCCCCGATAACAAATCAATCGCTTATTGGCAGCTTGATACCAGCGGTGTTAAATTTTTCACTATGATCAACAACACCGATGAGCTCTACCCTACTCTCAAAACGTTTCCGTATCCTAAAGCCGGTGAAACTAACTCAGCAGTTCGTGTTGGTGTGGTAAGCCTTAGCGACAAACAAACCCGCTGGGCAAAGCTCGAAGGTGATAATCGCGATCGCTACATTCCGCGTATTAGCTGGGCAGGCACAGGCGATGAGTTAATGATCCAAGATTTAAATCGTCCACAAAGCCACAACAAGGTTTGGTTATTTGACTGGCAAAAGCAGCAACTGACTAAAATTTTAGAAGATAAAGACGATGCGTTTATCGAATGGTTTTATAAAGCCAATTGGTCAAAAGACGGCAAATTCTTTATTTGGCACAGCGAACGTGACGGCTGGCGTCATCTTTACCGTGTATCGCGCGATGGCAAAACCATTATTGACCTAACGCCTGGCGATTACGATATTGTTGATATGCTCACGATCAATGAAGACAAAAACGTCATGTATTTTATTGCTTCACCAAACGATCCAGGTCAGCGCTATTTATATAGCACGCCACTTGATGGCAGTAGCAAACCTGTGCGTGTAACCCCTGCTGAGTTTGAAGGCTCAAACAGCTATTACATGTCTAAAGATGCCTCATGGGCGATGCACACGTATTCTAAATTTGGCACACCGCCAACAAAAGAAATCATTAAAGTGGCAGACCACAGTAATGTAAAAACGTTAGTTGAAAATAAAGAACTAAAAGAAAAACTGGCTGAGCAAAGCTTACCAAGCCATGAGTTTTTTAAAGTGAATGCGCAAGACGGCACTGAGCTTGACGGCTACATTATGTTCCCAGAGAACATGGATAAAAATAAAAAATACCCGATTGTTTTTTACGTATACGGTGAACCGTGGGGCTCAACAGTGCAAGACCGCTATGAAGGCAATAGCTATTTGTACAAATCACTGTTAACCCAAAAAGGCTTTATTGTCGCATCGGTTGATAACCGAGGTACTCGTGCTCCAAAAGGCCGCGATTGGCGTAAATCGATTTATAAAAAAATCGGCTCTATTACCGTGCAAGATCAAGTGGATGCACTTGATGCCATGGCTAAACGTTGGGATGTAATAGACACCGATCGTGTTGGCGTGTGGGGTCACTCAGGTGGCGGTAGCTCAACGCTTAATTTATTGTTCCGCCATGGTGATAAGTTCAAAGTGGGTATTGCCTCAGCGCCAGTGCCAGATATACGTTTATACGACACTATTTACCAAGAGCGTTATGCGGGTAATCCAAATACCGATCCTGAAAGTTACGACAATACCTCGCCTATCACGTTTGCTAAAAACCTAACTGGTAAGCTATTGCTGATTCACGGCACCGGCGATGACAACGTGCATTACCAAGGCTCAGAGCGCTTAATTGATGAACTCGTTAAGCACAACAAACAGTTTGAGTTTTTCTCATACCCAAACCGCTCACACAGCCTACGTGAAGGTAAAGGCACTGCCCTGCACTATCACACCATGATGGCCGAGTTTTTTGAAAAGAACTTATTGAATCAGTAGTTTGATTAGTTAGTTTAAATACTAAAAAGCCACATACTAACAAATAGTCTGTGGCTTTTTTAATCAAAATGTAATGGGGGTTACACAACGAGGTGAAAGTTATCAGGGGAAAGGTTTTTAATTAGTTGGATATTGGTTGAGGTGAGTACAGTAAAACCTATCATAAAATAAATAATGATAGTTAAGTCAATATTTTATCCTATTTAATTTCATCAACTTGTGGGATTTTTTTATCATTTATATTTTTACTATGCTATTTTGGTTTAGAGAAAAGAAATCTCTTGATCCAATAAGCTATTTCACAAAAATTCAAGCTCTACTGCTAGCGTTGCAATTTAATTACAAGGATTAGTATATGACTACAAGACGGGACTTTAGTGTCTTTCTAGATAATCTAAAGATTAAGAAGAAAGACACTATTTCGAGTCGCTATGGAAGCATAACGAAGAATCTCAATGAGAAATTCCGAAATTTGGAAAATGATAAAAAAAGTTATAGCCTTCAAGCAGGTTCATATGGCCGCTACTCAGGTATCCAAGGTATTTCTGATCTTGATATGCTGTATATACTACCTCCTAGCTCTTGGCCTACTTACAGAAAAGACCCCGCTAAAGCTCTTGATCACGCTAAAGATGCTATCTGCAAAACTTACAAAACAAGTAAGGTGAGAAAAGATCGTAATGTAGTTGTTGTAGAGATGCAGGACTTTACTTTTGAAGTTGTCCCCGTATTTGAATGGAACGGGATATTTAAATATCCCGATACATATACCGGTGGTTCATGGCGTAAATGTGATACCCGCGCTGAGCTACAAACATTCAAAGAGCTGAATAAAGAGCGAAAAGATAACCTTCGTAAACTTGCTAAAATGATTCGCGCATGGAAGTTTAGAAATAATATCCAGATGAGTGGGTTTCTAATAGATACTCTGTGTTACAATTTTTTTAATGGAAATAACCTATACGATAACACTAGTTTTGGTGGTTTTGATAAAATGCTGGCTGGCTTTTTTGAGTTTCTTAGCAAAGAACCAGTGAAAGATTTCTATTACGCGTTTGGGAGTAACTCCCGAGTTTATGTTAAAAAAGCATTTCAGAATGATGCGGGTACTGCTTTAGATAATGTGAATGAAGCGATTCAAGCAAGAGTTGATGGTCATGAAGAAAAATGCAATCAGCGATATAAGTCTATTTTTGGCACTAAGTTCCCTAACCGTGAGGCTAAACAAGTCTCTGCAATTAATGAGCAGTTTATAGAGGAACTGTTCGATATGGATATAACCAACCAAATAGTCATTGATTGTGAAGTGAAAAGTGACCTAATAACCAAAATGCTATCAAAACTTGGAGGAGCACGAATTCAACCTGAACGGAAACTACACTTCTATATTAAACAAACAGATATTGTTGAGGATTATGAGGTTAAATGGAAGGTACGGAATTACGGACTAATAGCTGACAGAGATAAAAATCACCGTGGAAATATTATGAATGATAATGGCAGTAAAACCCTTGTAGAAACATCATCTTTCTACGGGGATCATACTGTTGAGTGCTACGCTATTAGCAATAACACTGTAATAGCACGTCATCAAATCACAGTCCCAATCGAATAGGAGTTAAACCATGGCAGAACAAGCAATTAAGAAGCAAATTGCAAGTGAGTATTATAATGTCATATATGGTGCCAAACTTCATCTAGCATCGTTTGACATTTGTGAAAAATTACCAACATTGATTAGCGTAACTTCATTATCTTTTGGTGTTCTTGGCTTGGCGTTTAATGATTTCAATACCAATGCTTTGGCTGCACTGCTGCTTATTATAGGTATCGTTGGTATAATTCTTAAACCTCGAGAGCTTCAAAAAGAGCAATACAAATCAATAGGTGATAGCCTTACCCACATAAGTAAAAAGTTAGAGAATACTTATTATAAAGCCGAAATGCAAAATGAAGCCATGGTTGCACAAGCTAGGTCCGAACTTATTCAATTACAGGAAGAGCATAAAGCGGTCAAAATGATGCCTCCGGTATTTTTATCTTCATGGTATGCCCACTATAAGGTTTTTTCTGAACATAATAGTGACTGGATGAGTGCTGAACTTGGTCTAGGGTGGACTGATAAAGTACCTCTGAGCTTGCGCTTATTCGTGATTATCATATTAGTTGCAGCTCTTTTATGGGCAACACCTTTATGCATAACAAGTAAAGCTTGGTCATGGTTTTCTGACTTTTGTATGGATGATAGACAAAAGCAAGAGATTATGTATGAAACGACAATAATTCCATCTGAAAATTTGAAAACAGAATTAAAGAGAGATACTGAAGTGAAAGCCAAGGAGGGCACTCATTAGAAAGTTCAGATCAAGCAGGTGACTGTGTTTTCTTGATCTCTTTATTCGAGGGCTTTTAAAAAACCATGTGTTGTTACTTTTTTAACCCACTATAAATATGACTATGCATCCAGTAATGATGTCGATTGCTGTGAATATTCAAACATCATAATTATTGTTTGATTATTACTATACCCTATATGTATTATCCGAGAGGTATGATTCCATTGCCCTATTTTTAAAAGACCAAAAACCGTTACTATCTTGTAACTGGCCCATTAGCTGTTTGCCAGCATAAACATCGAGAGATCTATTATTCATGGCCAGCCACCATGTTCTGGATTTGCGTTATTAATTTACTTTTAGCCTTTTCATCGTGTTGAGGTACAACTACGTCTATTTTTACTTCTAAACCTAAAGCTTCCATTAAGTCGAACGCGCGGCCAATTGATAACGATCCTGTGCCATTTTCAAAGTCACTCACCGTATTGATACTAATACCGGAGAAGTCCCCTGCCGTTTTCTGATCAAGCTTTTGGCTTTTCCTTACAATGCTTGCCAATTTACCTAATTGTTTTGCTGACTTTATTGTGACTTCCATTACCAATCCAAAATTAACAGTATTCTGTGAATTAATGTCTAAACAGACTCATAATCACCTAAATTCACAATAAACTGTGTTTCATAAATCTAACGACATCAATCCAACAACCCTTCTACCCACTCTAAAACTAGGCGTGTATCTCTAGTTGAAAAGCGCTGTTTATTCGGTATGTAATAGCAAAACTCAGATTCAACCGCGTGAGTATTAAAGTTTTTTAGTAACTCCGTGTTTAAAAGTCGTTGCACAAGAGTGGTTGAGCAAAACACCAGTCCTGAGCCTGCCATGGCTTCTTGGATGCCAAATAGTTCTTGGTCAAAGGTTTTAATAATAAATAACGCGGGATCTAAGTTGTTTTGAGTAAGCCATTGTTTAAGTGGTGGCTCACTCAGTGCTTTGTTTTTCCATTTTGTGGTATAGAGCGTAACAGAGCCATTTTGCCATGGAGTATCCGTTGCTTTATATGAGCCAAATATATTAAATTGCTCGGTTTTTATAATGTCGTCAGCGTTTATATGCAGACGTTCCCCAAAGCGAATGGGCAAGGTGTGCAATTGTTTATCAACGGCTTCACTGGTTGATATATCCACCTCAAGATTAGGCTGGCTGACCGATAGCTCCTGTAATGCGGGAATTAAGCGCAGTGCGGCCAGTGACGAGGTGGTGGTTATTTTAACGGTTGCCCCTGTAGCTTGCACAGTTGCTAATGCTTGGTCTATGCGGTTAAAGCCGTCGCTCGTTGCGGCACTTAAATATTCACCAGTCGGTGTGAGGGTGATTTTTCTAACTTGGCGGTAAAACAAATCCACATTTAATCGACTTTCAAGGTTATTTATATGATGCGAAATTGCAGTTGGCGTGAGCGATAGTTCATCAGCTGCGGCTTTAAAGCTGCCTAAACGTGCCGCAGCTTCAAAGGCTTTAAGTGCTTGTAGTGAGACTTGCATAAAGTGATACCTGCGAAAAAGTGGAATAAATATAGGTGATTATAACTCATTTATAGGTGAGGTTAACTCGTTTGTGAAATAGCGCTTTAAGTTAGATGATTGCCCTATGTTCACTATGAGGATAAACACTATGACTACCCTATTACACATTGATGCAAGCGTAAGAGCTGCCAAAAACGATAACCCAGATCACGATTCAATCTCTAAAAATATTTCTAGGCGTTTTATTAATACCTTTAGAGAGCAACAAGATATAGGTGAGTATATTTATCGTGATGTAGGTGTGAACCCACCCTCTTTTATTACCCAAGAGTGGATTGGCGCAGTATTTACACCAGAGCACAAAAAGTCAGCACAGCAAAAGCACATACTTTTAGAGTCAGACCAGTTTATTTCTGAAGTGAGTAAGGCTGATATTATTGTGATTTCGTCGCCTATGTACAACTATGGCATGCCAGCGCAACTAAAAGCGTGGTTTGATCAAGTTATTCGGATCAATAAAACCTTTGATTTTGATCTGGCCCGTGGTGACTTCCCGCTACAGCCTTTGCTGGGCGGAAAAACATTGATTGTGATCACATCAACCGGTGAATTTGGTTTTGAGCAAGGCGGTATTCGTGAGCACATGAGCCATTTAGTGCCGCATTTACGTAGTTTAAGCAAATATTTAGGTGTTACAACGATTCATGAGATAGCGTCAGAGTATCAGGAGTTTGCTGATGCTCGTCATCAACAATCGTTAAGCAATGCCTATGACCAAGCAACTGTGCTTGCACAACAACTTTCCAATATGGCTGCTGAGTAATTGTAATATGCATAAACCTTTGAACAATTTAACAGACTAAATAATACACGCTTTACTGTGGTATTTTTAGCCAAACCGTAATAGGGGTTTACAGTTTATATTGTTTTACAAATTCAGATTTAAGGTTTCTGATATAAAAAAGCGCGAGGGTTAATACCCTCGCGCTCTTGGTTTTTGTGCTTTAATTAATAATCGATGTTTTGATTAAATATCAAAGCGGTCTGCGTTCATTACTTTTACCCATGCATTAACGAAGTCTTTTACAAAACGTTGTTTGTTATCGTCTTGAGCATAAAACTCCGCAAGCGCTCGTAGGATGGAGTTTGAGCCAAACACTAAATCAACACGAGTGGCGGTCCACTTTGTATTGCCAGAGCTGCGCTCAACAATGTTATAGGTGCTTTTGCTGGCAGGTTCCCAGCGATTATTCATATCGGTTAAGTTTACAAAAAAGTCATTGCTCAATGTGCCCACGTTATCAGTGAACACACCATGGTGACTGCCACCGTGGTTAGTGCCCAATACACGCATACCGCCAATTAATACCGTGACTTCTGGTGCGGTTAAACCCATGAGTTGGCTGCGTTCTAACAGCAACTCTTCAGCTGATACGGTGTAGTCTTTTTTTTGCCAGTTTCTAAAACCATCGTGAATTGGCTCAAGCACATCGAATGACTCTGCATCGGTCATTTCGTCAGTTGCATCACCTCGTCCTGGCGAAAACGGTACAGTTACATTTACCCCAGCTGCTTTTGCAGCTTGTTCCACCGCGGCTGTACCACCGAGTACAATTAAGTCCGCTAAACTAACTGGTTTGCTTAAACCCGCTTGTACTTTTTTAAGTGTACTTAATACGTTGGCCAAGCGTTCAGGCTCGTTACCTTGCCAGTCTTTTTGTGGGCTTAAGCGAATGCGTGCGCCATTGGCTCCGCCGCGATGATCAGAGCCTCGATAAGTACGTGCGCTATCCCATGCGGTGCTGATCAAGTCACTGGCACTGATGCCACTATTTAACAGCTTAACTTTTAGAGCGCTGATTTCAGTATCACATAAGGTGTAATCGACACTTGGGATTGGGTCTTGCCAGATCAGATCTTCGCTTGGCACATCAGCACCAAGGTAGCGTGATTTGGGGCCTAAGTCGCGATGGGTAAGCTTAAACCAAGCACGTGCAAATACATCGCTAAAATACTCAAAATCATCATTAAAGCGTTCGATAATTTTACGATACGCAGGGTCCATCTTCATTGCCATATCGGCGTCGGTCATGATTGGGTTCAAACGAATTGACGGGTCTTCAACATCAACTGGTCTATCTTCTTCTTTAATGTTTACAGGTTCCCACTGGTTTGCGCCCGCAGGACTTTTGGTAAGCTCCCACTCGTAATTTAGAAGTAAGTAACAGTAGCCATTATCCCACTTAGTTGGGTGTGTGGTCCACGCGCCTTCGATGCCTGAAGTCATGGTATCGCGGCCTATGCCACGTGTTTTATGGTTATTCCAACCAAGTCCTTGCTCAAAGACGTCGGCTGCTTCTGGTTCTGGGCCAAGGTTTTCTTCGCTGCCATTACCATGCGTTTTACCTACCGTATGACCACCTACAGTAAGTGCTGCGGTTTCTTCATCATCCATTGCCATTCGAGCAAAGGTTTCGCGCACTTGCTCAGCGGTTTTAAGCGGATCAGGTTGGCCGTTTACGCCCTCAGGATTGACATAAATTAAGCCCATTTGGACGGCCGCTAAGGGGTTTTCCATTGTGTCTGGTTTTTCGACATTGTCGTAACGTTCATCACTTGGTGCAAGCCACTCTTTTTCAGCGCCCCAATATACGTCTTTTTCTGGGTGCCAGATATCTGCACGGCCACCGGCAAAGCCAAAAGTTTTTAAACCCATTGATTCATATGCCATATTACCGGCTAGAATGATTAAATCAGCCCACGATAATTTGTTGCCGTATTTTTTCTTTATAGGCCAAAGTAAACGGCGGGCTTTATCAAGGTTGGCGTTATCAGGCCAAGAGTTTAAAGGCGCAAAGCGTTGGTTAGCTGTGCCACCACCGCCACGGCCATCAGCTAAACGGTATGAACCAGCTGAGTGCCATGCCATACGGATCATCAAACCACCGTAATGCCCCCAATCGGCAGGCCACCAATCTTGGCTTTGTGTCATTAGGTTTTTTAAATCGGTTTTAACGGCTTCAAGATCTAACTTTTTGAATTCTTCGGCGTAATTAAATTCATTTCCATAGGGATTTGTTTTAGTGTCGTGTTGATGGAGAATGTCTAAATTTAATGTATTGGGCCACCAATCAGTATTGGAATTAGACGTTTGTGTGTTGCTACCGTGCATGACGGGGCATTTCCCAGCACCTGAATTGCTCATTTCTAGCTCCTTTATTGATAAATAAAACTCAAACTATTACTTGCTACAGTTACAGTTTAGTTGATTGCAACATACTTGCTTAAATCAATGATAGGGTATTAACGATTAAAAACTAGATCCCGATCAGTGCTTTAAAACGATTGCAACCATCGATTATTTAGATTCCACTCGTAGAAAACCTATTAGGTTGTAGTACATATACCTAAGTTACCAAAAAATATTGGATTTAACGCTTCATAGAAGCTTAATATCAATATGTTCCTTTATAACAATGCCAATCTCTTTGAATGTCAAAATTAGCGTCTATCGTAAGGGGTTAAGTTTAACCCCTATTCTACTTTGCAGAAATCAGAGCCAAACTGTAAAGGGGGATTACATTTTGTTTGTGTCATAAGTGATCAACATAATTGTGGTATGAATTTAGTTGACCCTTAAATATCAGTTTTAATACTGGGTGTGGTTAAGGCATAAGTCGATTGAAAATTTTTTGTTGCTAGGGCGTGCTAACCTTTCGTAATTGATTTTGCAGCAGTATAAATACCAAACATGTGCTGCCTAAAAGGTTCTTCCTAGAGGCGATTAACTCTTTGCTCGATTCTTACTTAGCCCACTCGGTTACAAACCTCGCGCCGCGATTAAATCGCCCCTAGATTGAATAAATTTCAATCCACAAAGGTCAACACTCCCTAGGTTGAAATTATTAATTTTAAATATGCTAATTCAATCATTTCATCCTATTATTAAATAAAATAATTATTGGTTTACGCCTTAGCATGAATTCTAAAACAGTCGTTAATATGTTAACTCATCAGTATGCTATCAATGATCCGTTACACCAACTATTTGATGCTGTGAATGTTATTTCTGTTCAGGGGTATGATCAAGAACGACGAGTTATTTACTGGAACCAAGGTAGTGAACTTCTTTATGGTTATACCGAAGAGGAGGCTAAAGGGAAAAAACTTGAAGATTTGATTATACCTGAGCCTATGCGTGAGGGAGTGATTGCGGCGCACAGTGACTGGGTAAAGCATGGTATAGAAATTCCAGCGTCAGAGGCTATATTGCGTGATAAAAGTGGGAAGGATATCATCGTTTTCTCCAGCCATGTAATGTTCACTAATCAGCATAATAT
This sequence comes from Pseudoalteromonas neustonica, assembly GCF_001653135.1. GTDB lineage: Bacteria > Pseudomonadota > Gammaproteobacteria > Enterobacterales > Alteromonadaceae > Pseudoalteromonas > Pseudoalteromonas neustonica. The sequence goes on along the minus strand of NZ_BDDS01000003.1, from coordinate 253,361 downwards.
TAAACAAATGTATTGCATTGATATTGACTTAAGCGATGTTAAGCAGGCTCAAGCTCAGGCAATATTTAAAGACCATATGCTTGAAACAATATTTGGTGCTATACCCGATTTATTCTTTTTGATGGAAGAATGCGGAACTATTATTGATTATCACGCCAGTGATGACGAACATCTTTATGCATCACCTGAGCAGTTTATCGGTAATAATATGGCTGATGTGTTACCTGAGGAAGTTGCGAGTAAGTTTCAATCCCATATTGCAAAAGCATTGCAACAAAAAACAATGGTAAGTTTTGAGTATGCGCTGACTATGCCCCACGGTGTTGTTTATTTTGAAGCGAGAATTGGTCTATTATCCGAATATCATCAAGTAATGCTGATTATTCGTGATATTACAGAGCAATACAAATCTGCTGAGGTTATTCGACATCAGGCCTATTTTGATAGTTTAACTTCATTACCAAATCGCTTTTTAGCGCTCGATCGTTTATCTCAAATACTTATTGAAGCGCAAAGAAGTAACGAAAAGGCCGCGGTGTTTTTTTTGGATTTAGATGATTTTAAAAAAGTGAACGACTCATTAGGGCATGAGGTTGGTGACAAGCTTTTAATCGAATCGGCTAAGCGCTTACAGCAAGTTTTACGAAAGGAAGATACTGTAGGTCGCCTTGGCGGTGATGAATTTATTGTATTGCTGCGTGGTTTAACTGAACATCATAATGCACTTGTCATTGCTGAAAACTTACTTAAAGCCTTTAGAAAACCTTTTGAAGTGGATGGCAGAGAGCTCGTTCTTACTTTGAGCATTGGCATTGCTATATACCCTAAAAATGGGAATTGCGCGTCTGATTTATTACGCTGTGCCGATACTGCCATGTACCAAGCTAAAGCGCTTGGGCGAAACACCTATTCATTTTTTACGAAAGAAATGAATATTATTATGCAGCGGCGGTTTGAAATTGAAGGGCAAATGCGCGGTGCATTAGAGCGAAATGAATTTGAATTATACTACCAACCTCAAGTTGATGTAAAAAAGGGGCATATCATTGGCGCTGAGGCACTGCTTCGCTGGAACAACCCTGTTTTAGGTAACGTAACACCTGAAGAGTTTATTCCTATTGCTGAGAATTCGGGTCTTATTGTACCAATCGGACGCTTTGTTATTAAACAGGCGCTTTGGTTTTTACATCTGTGGCAAAATACTGAACAGAAAAAGTACACTATGGCTGTTAATTTATCGCCTCGTCAATTTCGCGATACTGAGTTACTTAATTTTATAAAAAATATACTCAAAGATAAACAGATTGATACCGATAGTTTAGAGCTTGAAATAACGGAAGGAGTGCTGATGACGGGGCAATCTTTTATTCACGACGCGATAGTTGAAATTAATGCGTTAGGAATAAAATTATCAATGGATGATTTTGGTACAGGTTATTCGTCGTTAAGCTATTTAAGGCAATACCCATTTGACGTACTAAAAATTGATCGCAGCTTTATTAATTGCATAACTGAAAATAAGCCTGACTGTGACTTAGTTAAAGCAACTATTGCGATGTCGCACAGTTTAGGGCTTAAAGTTGTTGCTGAAGGTGTTGAAACTAAAGAGCAGCTTTTACTGTTGAATGATTTAAATTGTGATTTTGTGCAAGGTTATTATTTTAGTAAACCACTGCCTGCAAAGCAGTTGCTGGAATTATCCGCAGCACATAAATAATCAGCCTATTGTTAAAAGCTAATTGTTAAAATTGATAAGTGGTATAAATTAGTTTAAACAAAACGTAACAAGTAACGTTGTTACGTTTATAATTTAAGCTGCAGCTTCGTTATTCAGCAAGGGCAATCGCGGCCATTTTCATTGCGCTGCTAAACGATTTTGCACCGGCAATAAATAACCCATTGTGACAAAACATAGCGTCATCGAGGCCCGTTGCATCTTGAAACTCTTTGTCTGATAAACCTGCCCACGCTTTTGGCAACGGTTTTCTGTCTTCAAACGAACCAAGCTCAGCAGGCACTGTTTGAATTATCCATTGCCCAGAATGCGAAGGGTAAACCATATATAAAGCGTCGTCAGATAATGCATGGACTGTTTTTTTCCATGGCGTGTATTTCTCTAATACGATTACTCTAGGATCTTCTGCATTTTTGACTGCTTGAGCAACAATGGCTTTGGCGTTAATGCCGCCGCTTGCTGCTGCAATGAATCGCGTTAAAATACGAGATGCAAACTCAACAGCTTCATTAAAACAGCTATCAAAGTCGCTTTCTTCTTGCCACGTAGGATTAAACATGGAGATGGTTTGGCTTAGGCTAATCCCTTTTGATACACCTTCAACGTGACCACAATCAATGGCATCGATTGTTGACACTAGACTAGAATCAACAGAATTTGCAACGTCTTGATCGCCATTGCACAGTGTTAAGCCATATTTTTGCCAAATTAAACCAAATGAAGAATAAGGAATGCCGTTCTCACGTTCGCCTGCCCCACCACGTTGGTGATGATCAAAGCGGCCAGTATCAGGGTTATGTTCACCCCCTACATCAATCACAATATCAGCCTTATTTATAAGCTCTAAATCGCGGGTACGTATGAGTTTAAAAGAAGGGTAAATGCTTTTGAGTGCGGCAATGCTGAAAACATCATCTGCATGAAAATTACCGTTGTGAGTTGCTATCGTTATTTCATTCATTTGTATTGTGTCATTTTTGAAAGGGAGAAGAAGGTGTCGTTATTTACACTTAACTATTTTTGGCTACGTAGAGCCAGTGGGCACTTAAGTAAAACCACCGTGAGGATACTATATCAGGGCAGTTAACAAAACCGTTTACTGTATTTGAGCTGGGCAATTCGCGATTTTATTAGACTAAAGGCGTATACCTAAGATATTACACGTTTTTAGCTTGTAAAATAATCACTTACACTTAAGTGTTAATTCATTTGTTTAATAATAGTAAATTGATTTAAAACAATATTTTTAAATTTCATTTAGATTTTAAAACCTCAAATTAAATGTTTTCAATAACAAAAAGCTCACCATGCAAGACCTTTTGCCTAATCGCAATTATCTGCTGCCTGATTTACTCTGCTACCTCAATATTTATTTGCTTTAAACAAAGCTGTATTTTTATTTTGAGTAAGCAACTATGTTGCAGGAGAAGCCATGAACACAACGCCACACGATGAGGCTCAAGCGAAAAAGAGACCGGGTGAAAAAGCAGTTACCGATAGCTATGAAAATCTTCACAAACCTAGTTCTGAATTTGAAAGCCGAGATGAATATCTCGAACATGAACTGCAAATTATGCAGCCAAAACGCTGGCGTCCTAATTTACCTTTTAGAGATTACCGCTTCGAATTTGAAGACACTATTCCAGCAATGGCAGGCACAATAGGTAAAGTTGTTATGGTTGGTGCCATTGCAGCTACGTTTGCTGGTCAACTCGGGTTAAGTGACGCATTTATTTTAGAAAACGTACGCTATGAGCTACTGATTGTTTCTTTCTTTATTATTTTGTTTTCCGGTTTTATTTTACCTACAGCCAATTTAGCGGGAACACACGGGCCGCTAATTCCATTAATTCCAATCGTCGTTGCGGCGGGAGGACACCCAATGGCATTTGGCTTACTCATTGGTGCGTTTGGGTTGATCCTTGCTTTTAGTAAAGGAGGGAGCTTACTTGCTCGACTCACCAGTAAAGGCGTATGTGGCGGGTTATTACTTTATTTAGGTTTTATTGGCACTATTTCACAAGTAAAAAAATTGTTTGCTTGGGCGGAAGAAATTCAAATGACCCATATTGCTTTCATCGTTATTTTGGCAACTATTTTACTGTACGCGTTATTAGAGCACTTTAAAAAGCGCTGGTTAGCAGTCCCGCTTAGTTGCCTATTAGGTGGGTTAACGGCATTTGCATTAGGCGCACCGTTTGAATTTAAAACAGCACCGGGCTTACCTAACATGAACCCTATGTATTGGTGGGGTGAAAATACTGGTTGGATGCTCGGTTTACCTACACTTGAAAGCTTTATAGTGGTATTGCCATTTGCAATTCTTGCTGTTGCTATGTGGTCTCCTGATTTTTTAGGGCATCAAGTGTTTCAAAAAATTAGCTATCCGCAACGTACTGAAAAAGTTCAAATGAACATTGACGATACCATGCTTAGCGCCTCGGTAAGGCAAACATTTGGCTCACTTTTAGGGGGCTCTAATTTTACCTCGTCGTGGGGCACATACATTGTCCCTGCGGCTATTGCAAAGCGCCCAATACCAGCGGGGGCTATTTTAACCGCTCTGTTTTGTATTGTTGCAGGGTTATGGGGTTATCCAATGGACCTTGCTATTTGGCAACCGGTACTGTGTATTGCACTCATAGTGGGAGTTTTTATACCATTACTTGAAGCGGGCATGGAAATGACCCGTGTTGGCAAAACAACACAATCAGCCGCTATCGTGGTATTTGCATCAACCTTGGTCAACCCTGCGTTTGGTTGGTCATTGACCATGCTACTGGATAACTTAGGTTTGATAGGCTGTAAGGAAAGAAGCTCTGAATTAACGCCTATGAGTCGTTGGATCATCCCATTAATTATGTTTGTAGTATTAACGGGTGTAATGGCATTGGTTGGCTTATTACCGGGGATCCCAGCTTTAATGCCTAGTTTTAGGCAGTAGCGTTACTTGGTTAAATTTACAGCGGTAAGTGCATGAATGTGCGCTTACCGCTTTCTTATTCGTAGTTATGATAATTCCCTTTTTATAACCCCACCTGTAAATTCATTTTAAAAACCTAAGTTTAGGGTTATTCATGTGCATACAGCAGCCTACTAAGCAGCCATAGTGTGAGTTATTTCATAGCAAATTTAGGAAATTTCTTACTGTTTATTTTTTAATCTTCATCTATTTTTTATTTTGTAACCCCGCCCTAGCTATTGAGCTGTTAGTTAGGTTTTACTTGGCAACGGAGACTGCCCATGAAAACAGCTACACTAATCTTAAGCTCGCTAATTATCACTGGTTGTAATTTGACCACTAACACACCTGCAACGTTGGCTGAAACGCAAACATCCTATAGTTATATTCCTTTTGACCCTCTCCCTGTGCAAACGTTACTAGGGGCAAGTTGCTCACCTAGCGAAGAAGAAAAATTATTTAAATCAATTAGGCAACCTGTATTACGTGATTTAAGGCATGCATTTCCTGATCAAACCGTACGCCTCGCTGTAGCAGAATTTACAGCTAATGGTGGGCTGAGCTTTGGCCCATCAACAGTTGGGTTTGAGGGTAAGTCATACCAAGTTATTATAGATTATGCGAATACTGATACAGTAAAAGGCAGTTTTTTAGTTAAGCGTGAAATATCAGGTCAAATCCCTGAAACTAAATGGTGGGGTGGTAAATACACCCTGCCAAAATATGAAACATATGAGCAGGTAAAATTATTTGAAGATATTCCTATGCGGGTTATTTCAAAATACAGTGTAGAGCCAAACCCAACAGTTAGCCTCTTTAATAAACCGCCGATTCAGTTTGTGGAAAATAAATCATCTGAGCTAAATCAAAAAGTCGTAAAACAGCGGATTGATCAAGCTGAAAAACTATTAATGGAAGGCTATGAAGTCGTTAACCTACCCGTTTATGTAGGTGTAGGGCTAAGGTTAACAGCCACTATTAATGTATTAAATGGAAAAGTTAATTTATCTGGATTGCCGGCAATAGCGGCTGAGGCACAAAGTGGCAACTTAACGGGTACTTTAGTGGTGCAAACGCTCGGGGCTACAGGAGAGCTAGTTTCGGCTAATTTACCGTTGCCAAGTGAATTAAATAGAACAACAGTGCAAAACTCCATTTTGTCTCTTGGTTCAATAAAAGCGTTGCTCTATGATGATAAAATGCATATTACACCAAGGGTCATAGGTATATATAACCCCATTGGCGGCGGTCAAAGCTTTGTTAATGGCATTATTTCGGCGCTCGCATCGGAGCGATTAACGTGGTATCGCCCATGCGATTATATCTACGATGATAAAAGTTAGTGTTGGTATATGGCTCGTTGTAGGTGTTCAAAATGAGAGGTCTAACATTCATTTTTAGGCTGTAGCCATATAAAATATATGGCTACCAAAATTACTTGAGACACGACGTTGCTGCGTTTTTGGTTTAATATTTTTAGCGGTAACTGAGTTACATCATGATGGTATTTTGGCTAAACACAATTAGCTGTTTAAATAGCCTTTTTGTACATTTTTAAGGTAAAATTAGCTGCCTAAAAATAACAGCGAATGGATGCCATTTTTCATGTATAAACTCTTTTACTACCCGCTGAACGCCAGTATGGCCCCTCACTTTGTACTTGAAGAACTCAACGCCGATTTTGAACTCGTGCTGGTTGATCGAAAAACCAATGCGCACAAAGCAAAAAACTATTTAGCCTTAAACCCTGCTGGGCGAATACCTACTTTAGTTGATGATGAAAGCGTGCTATTTGAAAGCGCTGCAATCTGTATTCATTTAGCTGAATCAAATCCAAAGAATAAATTAATCCCTCAAGTTGGTGAACCAGAACGCGCGCTATTTTTACAATGGATCATGTATCTAACAAACACCCTGCAAGCTGAACTTATGGTGCATTTTTACCCGCAAAACCATACTAATAACGTTGATGCAATTGCAAATATTACTGCTACTCAAGAAAGCCGAATAACGGCCATGCTTGGGCTCTTGGATACAGAGCTGGCAGATAAAAAATTTTTGGTTGGCGAGCAACTTACAGTGTGTGACTTTTATTTATTTATGCTCGCCATATGGGCGGATGAATTTAAACAGCCACCGCTTGCTTTTAAGCACCTTGGCCTTTATTTACGCCGCTTAGCTAAACGAGATGCAATAATTAAGGTCTGTAAAAAAGAAGGCTTAAGCCTTGCTGATTATGTTTAACCTGAATTTGGATAATAAATTAATATGCCGCTAAACCTCTTAGCCAATATTTAGGTTATTTAAAAACAAAAGGATGTTTGATGAAAATTTATGGTAGAACAACCTCTTTTAATGTGCAAAAAGTTTTATGGTTTCTTGATGAGCTTGCTTTGGATTATGAACACATTGAAGTGGGCGGGCGTTTTGGGGGTCTTGATAGCACTGAGTTTATAGTATTAAATCCAATGCAAAAAGTCCCGGTGTTAATCGATGGTGGTAATATCATTTGGGAGTCGCACACTATACTGCGCTACTTAGCAGCTAGTTATGGGGCCGATGATTGGTATTCTCTCTCCCCTTTTGAGCGCTCTTTGTATGAGCGCTGGTTGGACTGGTCACAAGTGACGTTTCAGCCAGCTTTTATGGGCACTTTTTGGGGGTATTATCGCACCCCTGCGAGTAAACGTTGTATGGATAAAGTAAATCAAGATTTACTGGCGTGTAATAACTGTTTAGCACTTGTTGAGCAACAGCTTAGACAATCTACTTATTTGGCAGGATCAAAAATTACTCTTGCTGATATTTGTGTTGGCGCGATAATTTACCGTTTAATATCACAGGGATTAACGTTCACTTTACCACCACATGTTGAAAAGTGGCACATGCATTTAAAAACCAGAGCAGGTTATAAAAAATGGATAATGAGCGATTTTAGTGAGCTAAAAGGGCGCGAAGATTATTAGCGCCCGTTTGAATTACATTATAAACCTGTTGATTTTGCTAATTTAATTTCATTAATGGTCAGTGGTATATTTTCAGGTGCAGGAGCCTTTGTTTCACCGCTGTCATTTAATGTGTAAGTTTGCTGGGTTGCGGTATAACTTAAGGTCTCGAGATTTATGTTGGCTGTTAAAGCATCGTAATCACAGCAAGAATGAAATGACTTACCAGTAAATGCTAGACGCCCGTCTTCAATGCTATAGTTTATTTGATCAGTTGTGGTGTGGGTTGGAAGTTGAAAAACAGTCAGCTTGAGCTTATTCACAATTGCTAAATAAGAAGTATAGTAGCTTCGACTCCCAGATATATGGGTTGTTATTAAGTAGGCGTTAGTATCAGGGTGTTTGATTTTAAATAATTTGGTATCAATCTCTGAGATACCACTGCCCGCTAATGGTCCAAAGCTCGCGTGTCCAAATTTGTTACTTTGATAATTTAGGAAGTAACTGCCAGGTAAGTGTGGGTAATGCCATCCTGACATCGAGAATACAGCGCTTTCATTACTTTTAATTGAGTAGTGTATATCTGCTTTGTATTGTTGCTTTATCAGTGCTGACTTATGTATATATGCATTTTGGTTATCAAAGTAAACTTTAGCCCAATCAGAATCTAATGAAAACTCAGCCTGCACAGTCGTTCCACCTGCTAACAAACCCAGTTTATTGCTACTTCTGTTTGGGGATGTTCTTACATTTACGTTCTGCTGCACAATGGCTGGTAAATAACCTGATGCGGACTGTATTTCAGTTAAACCATCAAGATTGTACATTTGGTTACTGTGAGCGTTAAAAGAGTGGAGCAATATATAAGTAAAAGTCAGTAGCGTAATTTTTGTCATAGTATGTTGTGGGTATTGCTTAAATGGGGAGGTAGTTTACCCATTTACTCCCGCCAGATCAGCCAATTAAGCTATCTGGAGGGAGGTTTATATTCGTTTAATTAAAGCCATGCTGATTTATTGGTACTAGTCGCTATTTTTAGCAAAGCGACAGCCTAAAATGCGTTCTATTTTTTGTTTCAGGTGTAAGGCATTTTTTATTGTTTTGAAATCTCCGCCTAGGTTAATCGTTTTGTTTGAGTGTGTTATCAAGTGCAGTGAAAACTTCTCACTGGATTGTTTGCCGCTGGTTTGGACTTTTGATGATACAAAAGCGTCAATATCTTTTATCTCAGACGCTGTAAATGATAATGCCTGTACATGCTTAGAGAAGAAGTAAACATCCAGTTGCAAGCTATTTCTGCTGACTTTAATTTTGCAGTTTCGCCCGTAGCCCCAAATGCCTAAAGCTAAAAATAGGCAGCTCATCGCGGAGAATACAATACCAAAAAAAGAGCCATTTAAAGTTGCAATTAACACCCCAACAATAAAAAATATCGCCCCTAGGGCTATAATAAACAGGCACTCTTTAGCGCCTGGCGTTTGCAGGGTCAGTGCTTGTGTCGTGGTATCTTCATCAATCGTTAAGCGCGCATGCATTGCTGATTGTTCGGTTGGCGTTAATGGCTGATTTTTTAATTCTTGCTCCACCGATACACTTTGCGCTGTCACAAATACGGGGATGATATATTCACGGTCAAAACTATGTCCATCAATCTCGCCTTGAATAACCAATGCCCACTCATGGTAGCGCTTACTTGGCGTGCTTGATTGAGGCTGTCCTGGGGGTACATCAAAACTAAAATCAAGGCCTGCGCCTTTAGCGCTTGTTCTAGGTGTAAGGTCTTTTTCTACTGAAAAAACGATACAGCGACTCGATTTTCTTTCAGTGCCACTGCGTTTGGTTAAATGTTCGGTGCATTTTAATGTTGCTGTAAACGTCGTGGCTGTACTTGTTTGACCGGGAATAGTTAAGCTGCCTTTCACTTTACCGCCAATCACACCTGGGTAAGGATTAATGGTCAATGGCACTTCTTTAAAATGTAACCATTGTTTTTGAATTTTTCTTGCCCGAATAATTAACCACAAAGGTAAAACTAAGAACAATGCAGCAAGCACCGTAGTGAATGTATTGCCGCCATATAAGCCTACAGAAAATGCCCCGCTAAATAAGCAGCCTAAAAGCGCAAAGTACCAAGCATATTTAACACTTTTTTTAGCACCAGAATAAATAACGGGTGACGCCCATTGTGTTCGGGTCGTCCATGGTTTTTTTTCATCGACGTTTGTTAGCGGCTGTGCTGATTGAGAGCCGGTATAAATAAAAACACCTATGCCTACAGCCATAAATATACCGCTAAAAAGTGACATAAGCAGCAGGAACTTAACACTTAAAGAGCGATCATATACGGATTCACTAACGTCATTTGGGTTATACCAAATCATTAACCCGCCAGATGAGTTTTGCTCAGTTCGGGCTTGACCAAGGAGTGAATATGCGCGGCTACTGTCACTGTTACTCTGGTTGTTAACCTGAGGCCGATAACCAATGTACTCTTGTCCATCGACTTGATATTTATATTGCATATCAAGCTTATACAATGTGGTGTAATGGCCTTCATTATCACGTGATTCAAAGCTGGACACATCAGCACTGATTAATTGTGCTTGTGCCACATGCCAAAATTGCATTTTAGCTGCGTCAATTACAGGCGATAACACCGTAAAATAAAAAACAGCAAACCCAGCTAAAAAAAACACACCACCAAATAACGCGCCACCTCTTTTCATAAATGTCCTTATTATTTTTAATACGTATTTGCTCGTAAAATACGACCTAGTTAAATCATACCCTACAAATTAAAGTATATGGGCTTTTTATTTATGAGCTGTAAATGGGGTTTACAGCTCATAAATTAATCGGCTAAGTCTAGCCTATGGCTCTTCATCACGTTAAGATGGTTTAAACATTAAACAACAAGAACTAAAATGAATGTTAAATAAAACCAATGGACTTATCTATTTTTTAGCCTTTAGTAGCGGCTTTAGTATCATGGGAATTGAGCTTCTAGGGGGACGAATTTTAGCGCCTTTTTTTGGTAGTAGTGTGCATATTTGGGGCAGTATTATTACAGTATTTATGCTGAGCTTATCGTTTGGCTATTTGCTTGGTGGTAAGTTATCGATTAAACGACCCTCTTTAACAAAATACGGCTTAATCTTTTTACTCGCCAGTATTGCCATACTTCCTATCGCATTGTTTGCTCAACCAATTATGGCGTTTATTTTTACGCACGTTGAAGATAGCCGCTATGGCTCGTTGTTAGCATCAACAGCGCTGTTTTTTATTCCCACGATTATTTTAGGTATGATCTCGCCCTACTCCGTTCGCTTATTGGTCACCGACAGTGAGCACAGTGGTCAAGTGGCTGGCGGTTTGTACTTTGTTAGCACATTAGGCAGTGCGTTGGGCACAATTATTACTTCATTTTATATGGTGTTAGCATTTGACGTTAATGCCATTATCATTGGATTTGCTTCATTTATTGGTTGCCTTGGGTTATTCGCTATTGCACTTGATAAGCTAACAATAAAGGAGCCTGTCTATGCGTAAGCTAACGGTTCGTTGTTTGCTACTTGTTGGTGTAACATTATTTTCAAATGCGAGCATTGCAAAGGTTATTCACAGCGAGCGCTCGCTTTATCGTAATATTTTAGTGGAAGAAACAGGTGATTTACGTTGCTTAAAATTTGACGAAAAAACACGTCAAAGTAGCCAAAGTTGTATGTATAAAAGCAAACCGAAAAAGTTGGTGTTTAACTATACGAAATTAACGTTTGCCAGCTTATTGATGATCGATAACCCAAAAAATGTGTTAATTATCGGCCTCGGCGGCGGTACATTATCAAATGTAATTCATGAGCTTTACCCGCAAGCGACAATAAAAAATGTTGAAATTGACCCTGCAGTGATAAAAGTTGCGCGGGATTATTTTGATTTTAAAGAAAGCGAAAAAGTAACTTCAAAGGTGCAAGATGGCCGTATTTTTATAAAACGTGCGGCACTTAAAAAACAAACGTTTGATTGGATCATTCTTGATGCCTTTAATGGCGACTACATTCCTGAGCATTTACTCACAAAAGAGTTTTTTGAAGAGATAAAAAGTGTTTTAGCTGAGGGAGGAATTGTTGCGGCTAATACCTTTTCATCAAGCAAATTATATGAACATGAATCAGCTACATATCATGCGGTATTTGGTGATTTTATTAATGTAACGACGGCTAAAAAGAGTAATCGGATCATTTTAGCCGGGTTTAACAAAGCCCCGACTAAAGAACACCTTACTGAGCGAGTAAAAAAATTAGCGCCGTTATTAGCCCCATATAGTATAGATATTGATGCTGTGAGCAAAGGCATGCGCTCAACTAAAAACAACCAAGACTGGCCAAGTGATACAAAAGTACTCACGGATCAATATTCACCCGCCAATTTACTTAATTTCTAACCATAATTTGGGTTAAGAGGCTCTTTATGCTGAGGTAATGACCTTAGCTTAGCGAGCCTCTTTTGCTTAAATCTAATTTGAGAATAACTCTTATTGTTGAAAATGTGATTTTGATATAACATAACAAAAGTTATGTTATATCAAAATAATGCAATAGGGATTATGTAATGATTGAAATTAGCCATTTAAGTAAATCGTTCGGCGATAACCACGCACTAAATGATTTATGTTTATCTGTACCTGCAGGGCAAGTTACGTGTTTATTAGGTGCAAACGGTGCAGGTAAAAGTACCACTTTAAATTTACTGTTAAACTTTATTGAACCTGACTCCGGGCGCATGACAATCGATAGTATTGATGTGCAATTAGAGCCTGAAAAAAGTAAGCAAAAATTAGTTTATTTACCAGAGCAAGTAAATTTATTCGAAGAGTTTGATGCAATAGAAAATCTGCACTACCTCGCCTCACTTACAAAGCAATCGACCACAAATGAAGAAATTGCAGCGGCGCTTACCCAAACAGGTTTGCAACAAAGTGCATGGAAAAACCCTCTAAGCAGCTACTCAAAAGGTATGCGCCAAAAGGTGGGTATTGCATTTGCTATTTTACGTAAAGCCAAAGTACTACTGCTTGATGAGCCGACATCAGGGCTTGATCCAAGTGCCACGCGTGAATTTATTAAAATTATTGATTTACTTGCTCAGCGCGGCGCCGCAATTTTAATGGTTACCCATGATTTGTATTGCGCTCATTGTCTCGCAACACAAATAGGCATTATGAAACAGGGTCAACTACGCACTTTACTTGATAATAAAAATCTTTCGCTCGATGACCTTGAAGCTAACTACCACCACATTATTAGCGGTGATGAATTACCACAGCAAGCACAGTCAAAAAATATTAAATCGTCAGAACCTGAACTCGTATAAAAAATAGGATAACAATCATGTGTAGTACCCGTATTTCGCCAATTAATATTGCTTTATTAAGCTGCTTGAGCTTCTCAACGATTGCCTTTGCTGATGATGAGCAAAATAAAGATTCAACATTATTTATTGGTGATGTGATCGAGGTTCATGGTCAAAGTAATGGCGCTAAAGATGTTCAGTTAGTGGGCTCTGTTGATGTAGTTAATCGTGATCAATTACAAAATGAGCATGTAAATATCACTGTGGATTTATTCACTAAAATACCTGGTGTGTATTTCTCGCGCTTTAATCAAGGTGTCGTATCAACAGACGTCGCCATGCGTGGCTTTAATGGTGAAGGGTCGATGCCACATACCAAACTGTTAATTGATGGCATACCGAGCAACTTACATGTTGGTTTAGGCGAAATGGATGCTTTATTTCCGATGGAAGTGGAGTCTATCGAAGTGGTTAAAGGCAACCAAGATGCGCGTTATGGCCTGCATAACTTAGCAGGTAATATTAATATGACCAGCCGTCGTGATGACGCAAAGGAAGTTGAATTTTTGGCTGGTAGTTTTGATACCTATGAAGCACAAGGGTATTTTGGCGATGTAAATAATGGTTTTTCTCAGCATTATTTTATAGGCGTGCGTGATACTAAAGGCTATCGAGATCATAGCGCCCTTGAAAAACATACTTTTTCAGGAAAGTGGTTCTACCAACCAAGCAATAATACAGAGCTTGGTGTTATTGCACGTTACTTTGACTATGAAGCTGATGCCCCGGGTTACCTAACTGAGCAAGAAGCGCATCGTGACTCCACTCAATCTGCCGATTACGCACAAAACGACAGTGGCGATAAACAAACACGTCATTTAAGTATGCATTTAGATCATGCGTTTGACCCTGTATGGCAGTTGAGTGTTAAAAGCTACATACAACAATTTGATCGTCATCGTTATTTACAGTACACAGCATCTTCAGCTCAGCAAGAACGCCTAGAAAAAGATCGTCAATACGGAGCAGTAGCTACATTAAGTGCAACGTTTAGCCCTACTTGGTTACTCAGTATGGGTCTTGATTATCAAGCGCAAGATAACAGTAATGAACGTTTTGTAACGGTAACGAAAGTACGCCAAAAGCAATTTAGAAATTGGGATTTTGACTATAACAATTATGGCGGTTTTACTCAGTTACAGTACAGAGGTGAGCGTTTACTCATTAGTGGTGGCTTACGCTTTGATGGCTTCAGTGGTGATTTGTTCGATGGCATAAGCGAGCAATACAAAACCATAAATGATGAGGGTATTACCCTTCAGCCTAAGTTTAATGTGCTTTACGAGATGACCGATAGACTAAATCTGTTTGCTAATTATGGTGTGAGTTTCCAAGCACCTACAGGCAGCAAAGCCTATATAAATGAGCAAAGCTCAGGGTTTGATTTCTCTAAAAACTATGGATTTGAAACGGGTGCAAAATGGCAGTTATTTGATTGGTTAAATACGCGCTTATCAGTTTGGCAGCAAGACGCCAAAGACGAGTTAACGCCAAAAACGGATGGTTCAGGTGGGTTTGAAAACATCGGCGAAACCAAACGTAAAGGCTGGGATCTCGCATTGAGCGCTGATATCAATACGCAGTGGTCTGGCTTTGCATCGTATACCCGTCAAGAAGCAAAATTGGTCGAACCCGGTGAAGCAAAAATTGCTCAAAAAGGTAATTGGTTATTAGGCGTGCCTGAGTTTACTGCAACGGCAGGGATCATCTACCGTCCGGTTAACAAACTTAAAGTGTCGTTGTTTGGTCATTTTCAAGGTGATTACTATGTCAGTAATGTTATCCAAGATAAGCAATACGGTGATTATAAACTAGTTGATTTAGCCTTTGATTATGATTTGGGCTGGGGAAATGCTGGGCTGCGGATCAATAACCTATTTGATAGCTACTCAGATTATGTTTACTTAGTGGGTGATGAAACAATTCACTCTCCTACCGATGGGCGTGCGATTAACTTTAGCGTGTCGTATCGATTTTAAAAGGAATTACTATGTCTCATTTTATTAGTTGGCAAGTGTGCAAGCACGAGCTAAAACAAAAAGTAAAAAATCGCACATTGTGGTTGTTATTTGCACTCATGCAAGTACTGCTCGCGGTGGCGTTGGTAACAAGTTGGCAGCAATACCAACAAAGTAGCAGTTTACAAATTAGCTCACAACATATGGTAGAGCAGCAATGGTTAGCTCAACCCGATCGCCACCCGCACCGAGTAGCGCACTTTGGTCACTTTGCATTTCGCCCGCCCAGCGCGTTGAGCTATTTTGACATTGGTGTGAATAATTGGGTGGGTAACAGTGTTTTTTTAGAAGCACATAAACAAAATAGCGCTAACTTTGCCAATGATAGCCAGGCAAGCTTGCTGCGTTTTTCTGAGCTTTCGGTTGCTAATTTATTACTGTTTGTTTGGCCGTTACTGTTAATAGCATTAGGTTTCTCATGCATTAGCGGCGACCAGCAAAAAGGGACTTTAAAGCAATTGTTGGCCATTGGCGTTAAATTTAATCATTTACTCCTTGGTAAGGGATTTGCTTATTTACTGCTTAGTATTGGGTTTTTACTGCCGGTATTTATTGCCTCGATAATGATAAGTGCGCTGGCTGATGCAGTGCTAAGTGCTGAAGTGCTGCTTCGTATTGGCTTGTTGTTTTTACTGTATTTAGGGTACTGCTTATTTTGGGTTTGTGTCATTTTACTCGTTTCTAGCTTAACCCGTATGCCAAAACACAGCTTAACAGCGTTAATTACCGTGTGGTTTGTGCTATTAGTATTAGCGCCGAGAACACTTGCTGATATTGCCCAACAATTACACCCGCATAAAAGCCGTAATATGCTGGCGTTAAAAGTGCAAACAGACATTCGTAAAGTTGGCGATAGCCATAATCCGAACGACCCACACTTTAATGAGTTTAAACAGCGAATATTAACTCAATATGGCGTTGATACCATTGAGCAACTCCCTGTTAATTATGGTGGCTTAATAATGCAAGAAGGTGAGCGAATTAGTGCTGAAATTTATCAACGTCACTACCAAACACAGCTTGATCAATTTGCAGCACAGCGTGAGTTTATTGGTTACTTTTATTGGCTTAATCCTTACTTAGCCGTACGCGATTTATCAATGGCGATAAGTGGTGCCGATAGCCGACATTTCTTTTCATTTGAGCAGCAAGCTGAGCAACATCGTTTTGAACGTATTCAACGTTTAAATACAATACACACACAAGAGATTGACCATCATAATGACCGTGAGCAGCGCGTATCTGCATCTTTATGGCAAGATTTCCCTGAGTTTCACTATCAGCCAGCAAGTTTAAGTTGGTCATTAAGCAATAGCTTAACGGCAATACTGGCTTTTGTAGCGGTCATTACTTTATTACTCGGTGTGCTTGTAACACCGAGTGTGCAACGGAGGGCATTTATCCATGCTTAAGTTTGAATTAAAGCGTTTACTATCACCGCGTGCAAATCAAATAAGTTTATTGGTCTTTTTTGTCAGTGCTTTACTAGCGATTTATTTAGGCGCACAAGGTTACAAACAGGTGCGTAAAGATCAAATCATAGCGCAAGTGGTGTTTGATAAAGAGCGAGAGCATATAAAAGCACGTGAGTCGCTACCTGAAATTGGCTCTCTTGCTTATTACGCAAAAGCACCTACTCAATGGCAGCTTTCACCTTGGGCTGCTTTGTTTGTAGGGCAAAGTCAAAATAGCCTCGCGGCGATGAAGGTCAATGCTTTGGCGTTACAGGGGCAAATTTATAACAAAGAGGTGATCAACCCTGAGAAATACCGTGCTGGCGGTTTTGATTTAGGGTTCGTATTAGCCTACATGCTGCCAATTTTGATTGGTGTATTGTGCGTTAATTTACTCAGCGATGAGCGTCAATCGGGGCGTTTTAGATTGCTCAGTGCCTTTGCAGGTAATGCGGCTGTGAAAAGCATTATCCGCGCTTTGTTACTGCGTTTTTATTTAGTCGCAGGGATCATTGTTTTACTGTTTTTAGTTGCAGCAATGCTACTTTCATTACCGTTTGATGGACTATTTATACAAGCCTTAGGACTCAGCCTTGTCTATTGTGCTTTTTGGTTTTTAGTAGCCACTTTGATCATTAGTTTTAATATGAACGGCTTGTTTAATAGTTTGGCATTTATTAGCGTGTGGCTAGGGTTTGCTGTGTTAATTCCTGGTGTTATTCATCTTGTGCTTAACCAACAATTTAATGAGCAGCCCGCACTAAAAGCCAGCATAGAGCAACGTTTAATTTTAAATGATGGTTGGGATCAAGATATGCAAGACTCATTGCAACGCTTTGTTGAGCAATACCCGCAGTACAGCGAAAAAACACAGTTTAGCGGACGCTTTCATTGGAAGTGGTATTATGCGATGCAACAACTTAGCGACCTTGCAGTTGAGCAGCATTGGCAAGATCATTTAACTCAACAACAAGCGCGCTCGAGTAACTTAGCGTTAGTGAGCTGGCTTTCGCCTAATTTGTTGTATCAACAAGCGCTTGATCAATTAGCTGGCAGTGATGCACAGGGTCAACGAGCTTACTTGTTGCAGGTGAGCGCTTACCATCAACAAATTAGAGAATTTATATACCCTTATTTATTTAATGATACAGCGATCACGTCCGAAGACATTGAACGTTTTCCATTATTTAAACCTTCACAGCAAATACAGCCGGCTCAGTTGCAAGGCGTACACTACGGCGTGATGTTGTTACTTGCGTTAGGTGCATTTTGCCTATTGGTTGCAAATACACGTTTTAAACGTTTAACGGTTATATAGCATGATTTAAATAGCGCAGTGTTGGTACTGCGCTATTTACTCTTTATATAAGATAATTTAACTCTATAAAAATTCCTCCTTCTCATACTGCAACTGCAGTTAACATCCCGTTTAGATATAAAAATTTATGGTTATGAATAATCATCGCTCAATGTTTGAGTTATTTCATAGTAGAATTCAGCGTTTCAAAGGAGCTTAATACCATGGCGTTACTTTGTCCGTCCCTTTTAACGCCAACTGAAACTGCATCTTGAGGTGGCTTGGGTATAACAGTACACTCATTTAATGTAGTAGGGATTATCTGACTAAAAGCATATGGAGTTATTAGATGTCATTAACACAAATTGCCCGATTTATTATAGGGTTTAGCTGGCTCTATCATGGACTATTTCCAAAATTGTTACACATTGATCCGATTGAAAAAATGATGACAGCAAGTCTTGGTTTTTCGGATGAAATTTCTTATTTAATAACAAAAGCAGCGGGTGTTGGTGAGCTGGTATTTGGCTTAATTTTTATTTTGTTTTATAAAAACCGAACAGTCGTCTGGCTCAATATTGTAGGATTAATTGGGTTGTTATTTTTTGTTATTGTTTTACAGCCACAATTACTTGTTGGCGCGTTTAACCCAGTAACAACGAATATACCGTTAATCGGGTTAAGTTTTATTTTGTTGGAGAGTAAATCAAAACAGCGTTTATAAGTAACCTAAATTGAGCTCAAGTAATAACAGCCTTAGCCGGCTCCTTATGCGCCAAGGCTGTTATTTAATCTTGCGTTATTCTACTGTTGCGTTAAATTTCTCTTCTACACAGCGTTTGTAAGCACCTTCACTTAGGGCAAAATAAGGTGTTTGATAAGGCACTAATTTGCATTCAAAGCTTTTACCATCTGGTCGGTATTGTTTCCAGCTCCAATCCTCGCTCCAATGAATGTTAAGCGCACCTGAGCCATCATTTGTAAAGCTGTCTTGGTTGCTGCAATTGAGCACTTCATTATTATCAATAGGTACATTTAAGTACGCTGCAAATTGCTCGTAATATGCAATACGGTTAAGTGCTTGTGGTTTGTCGTAGCCGTGGCCACATTCAATACCGCCATTAATAATATTAATTGTAGCACCAAAACCTGGGCTAATACCGCGAGCGATATCTGCTTCATTTGGTACCCATGAGCCGTCAACAACCGACATCATGTCTGGTTTTGGTGGCTGGGGATACACAAAGAAAAATACGGCAGAGGCTAAATTAAGCCACGTATCAGCTACTAACTCAGGGTTATTAAGTAGTACATTTACGTCGCCAAACATCGCGTCTGAAAATGGGCCATAATTATAATTGTACGATAATTGTTTTGCACCACGGCCAAAATATTTTAAATATAACCCTTGCTCGTCAGTACCACATGGCCATGTTTGTCCTTGCCATGTTGAGGGTCCGCATGAGTTGTTATAACCACAACCTGCGCTGGTTTCGCTACAGCCAGCTTCACGTATAAAGTATAAGCCTTGGCGCCATTGTGGAATGGCCGAATGCGGATCGTGGCCACCTGTTTCTTGGGTAAAATGAGCAAACATAGTTGCCAGTGCTTTACGGCACACTGCCTCGGCTTGTTGCTCTGAATCATAATCATCACAAAAAGCAGGAAACTTTGCCACCGCTTGTAAAAACTTACGATAGGTATATTCAGGTGCACGTTGAGCAAATAAAAACTCAAAACTGGCTTGATCTAATATCGCTTCTAAGCGCTTAACATTGCGAGGGTTAGCTGCTCTTAGTGGGGTTACAGATTCAACACTTGCATTATCAAGCTTACGAATCGTATTTTTTACTTTGCTAAATAATGGCGAAGATGTTTTTTCAAGCTCGGTGTTTGCCACTAATGCAGGGTTAATAAAATAACCGCCAGCGGGATTTTTTGTAACGCCTGTTTCGTATGGGTCACCTGATGGCGGTGTCACTGGCGGTTCTGCCGGTGGCTGAATCGGTGGATCTATGGGCTCTACTGGAGGATCAATTGGTTCAACTGGTGGGTCTACGGGATCGACCGGTGGCTCAACAGGCGGGGAAACAGTATTATCGCATACAGTTGAGTCAGCTTTCGCAACCCATGCCCCCCATTGTGATGAGCCTGGTTCTTCACCTGGATTGGCCCACCAACGTGCTTTGTATAGCGTGCTTGCAAAGCATACTTCACTGCCAGCGGTATATGAAATTGACTGTTGCCATACATCGTTTGCGGTGCTCTGCCACGGTATAGTAGACAACGCTGTCATCACAGCCAATGTTATAGATTTTTTAATATT
The DNA here is from genome assembly GCF_001653135.1 of Pseudoalteromonas neustonica. Lineage (GTDB taxonomy): Bacteria > Pseudomonadota > Gammaproteobacteria > Enterobacterales > Alteromonadaceae > Pseudoalteromonas > Pseudoalteromonas neustonica. Next base: position 233,215 of record NZ_BDDS01000003.1, on the reverse strand, counting down.
CATTGGTCAATCCTTAATGGGGTTAAACGATACATCACCTAGCTATGTGCTATTATAGGCACAATATCTGGTAACAATCAATTAACCTAGTTTACAATTTGTTTTATTGTCGGATTATAAAGAGTTTATAACGTAGGAATTAACCACCGTGTAATGTTATCAGCAAGTATTATTCAAATATGGTGGTGGCAGCAAACTAAGAAAATCAGACAGGGTTATTTCATAAACAGACGACAATGGAGCACAAAGATAAAACATGTCCTGTCTAAAGGGTTTTCTAAGGACGCGAGGGCTTGACTCAATTCTCATTGAGCTAAGCTCTCGCGATTAAATAGCTATCAGAGCTTTAACGTAACAATAAGCGGCTTACTCTACTAACGCAGGCCACAAGGTTGTTCCATCACTATCGATTTTATTGAGTATTTTAATTCCGAGGACTTTGGCTATCAGCGGGTAAATATCAAGATTATTGACTTCATCTAATAATAAGCCTTGTTTAAATGCTGGGCCATTAGCAATAAAAGTTGCAGCCATATCATCAGTGTAGGCATAGCCATGGGTGCCAAGGTAATCTACTTTACCTTTATTTGAAAATACTCGTGGAGCGGTAGTTTGCAAAATAATATCGCCAGTACGGCCATTATTTTGATAATGATATCCCTTACGCTGTGCATCGGTTAGCACAATATAGCGGCCCTTTGCGGCATTCATTAAACGTTCTTTATAAGCTGGAATATCGGCTTTACTGTCTTTATTTGCATAGAAGAGCACGCGTGGGCCAGTATTTTTAACCATAAAGTTTTCATCTTTAGGTAGGCTGCTTAGGGCAATACTTTGCTGTGGTTCAACCGCACTCATACCATGATCAGAAACAATCACTAAATTAATATTAAGCGACAGCTGTGCAATACGTGACTGTAGCTGACCCATTAACTCATCTAACTGATGAACAGCATCTCGGGTTTGTGTTGCATCAGGGCCATATTCGTGACCCATGCTATCGACCAATGAAAAATAACTAACAATAAGGCGTGGGCGCTGTGCTTTAGGTAGCTCTAGCCACTGAATCACTTGATCAATACGTTGTTGGTAATCGCTATGTTTTGAATAATGGTAGAAGTAATCAGGGGTCATACCGTTAAAGCGCGCATCCGACTCTGGCCAAAAATAGGTGGCAGATTTTAGCCCTTGCATAGAGGCTAAATTCCAAAGAGGGATGCCTTTGAGCCATGTGCTATCTTTTAATCCTTTGCCCATGCTGTAGCAGTCATTACGGTCACTATCGCAAAAACGATTATCAACAATACCATGATTAATCGGAAGTAAACCGGTTATGATCGACAAGTGATTTGGAAATGTTTTAGTTGGGTACACAGGGCGCATTTTTTTCGCACGTACACCAGATCCCGCCATTTTTGCTAGATTGGGTGCGCTGTGTTTTTCAATATAATCCCAGCGAAAGCCATCAAGGGAGATAAGTACGACAGTATTGTCGGTTTTAGCACTTATAGTTAAGGAGCTAAAAGCTAAAAAAGTTAATAGCAAGAGATGGCTGAGCCACTTCATAATTTTTCCGTTCGGTAATAAAAAATTTATAATTGCTGAGTTTAACGATATTTTTTTATAAATATAACGTATTAATTTAGAATTGTTGGATAAAGCTGTTAATTTAAAAAGACTTTAAGAAGGAACTACTATGATCGATTTTACTAAAAAAATAACCCCCGCTCGAGAAGTTCGCTCCACACCTAATTTACAAACTGCGCTTGAAAGCGACCGTGGCCGTATCATTAACAGCGCTGCTATTCGTCGGTTGCAGCAAAAAACGCAGGTTTTTCCATTAGAGCGCAATGCTGCGGTGCGCTCTCGACTTACCCACTCGCTTGAAGTACAACAAGTTGGCCGCTTTATCGTGCAGCGTATTTTTAATTACTTAAGCGATCAGCAGCAGCGTGAGTTTGGTTTAATAGATTTAGAACGCCCCTTGGAAAGTTTGGTCGAAATGGCTTGCCTGATGCACGATATTGGTAACCCTCCATTTGGACATTTTGGTGAAGCAGCAATTAATCATTGGTTTGACAAGAACCTCACTGCATTGATACCACAGCGCTGTGCAGATCCGCACACAGGTATTGGTGTTATATTTAAGCACTTAGCGCAAGATGTATGTAATTTTGAAGGCAATGCACAAGGTATTCGTATTGTTCATTCACTGCTTGGTCTAAACTTAACATACAGCCAAACGGCAGGAATATTAAAATACACTCGTCCCGCCACAATGCAAAAAGCAGATATTCCTCAGAGCAAAAATTATTTAATGAAAAAAGTGGGTTTTTACTTTAGCGAAAAAAACTTTGTAGAATCATTGCAAAAGGAACTTGAAATAGACCCACAGTGTCGCCACCCTGCGAGTTACATAATGGAAGCGGCAGATGATATTTCATATTGTCTGGCAGATATTGAAGATGCCGTTGAGAAAGACATTATAAGCGTTGAGTTATTATGCGAAAAACTCAAGCTGCATTATAAAAAAGCGCTAATAAACTTTGCTATTAATGATGGTGAACATCAGCTGATGGTTGAAAAAGCAGTAAATTATGCGTTAGAGAAGGCGGCGCAACAACCCTATAATTTTAATAGTGAGTTTTTTATATATTTACGCGTTTCATTGTTACATCCACTTGTAAATTATGCAGCTAAGCGCTTTATAAACAATATTGAAGCGGTATTTCATGGCGATTTCAATCAAGCACTATTAGAAGATAGAAGTCATTTACATGCGGTAACTAAAACGCTAAAACAGGTTGCTTTAGAACATGTTTTTTCTCATAAAGAAGTTGAAAAACTTGAGTTACAAGGTTATCGCATTATTAATGGCTTACTTGATTGTTATAAGCCGTTATTACAATTAAGCCATGACGATTTTAAACGGGTTACTAAAGGCGACCAACGCTTTTTAATTGAAACTAGATTACTTAAAAAGCTATCTAAAAAGCATTTGAACAGCTATTCACAAGCCATTGACGCAATGCAAGCAGAGCCTGATCATGTATTGGCTTACGAGTTTTATTACAGGTGTAGGCTTATCCAAGACTATATTAGTGGTATGACTGATCAATTTGCTTACGATGAGTATCGCGCGTTGATGGTGATAGAATAAGCAATACGTGGCTAGATTAATTTCTTCAGTGCTATTAAACTGGGGTCATTGTGTTATTTTGCTTTAATAGATTAATGATGACCTTATTTATACGACTTAGCTTATTTTTTTTACTCACTTGTAGTTTTAATAGTTTTGCTAAATACAGTGAAGCTTTATGTATTTTGTATAAGCAGCAAATGCAGCAACATAAAGATAATACAAGTAGCCAAAGTTACCGCAATGCTGCCAGAGACTACAAAAAAAATTGCAGCAAAGCGCCGCCTATCCAAGTTGAAAAACAAGAATCGGCAAAGTCGATTGTAATAGATGAACCGACTTTTCATGCTGATACTTCAGCGACTGTTGAACCAATAGAAGTTTTAACAGAAGAAGTAACACAAACAGTTACTGTAAACCCCCTTGACACTCAAGCGGGTGAAGCTAATAGTGCACAAGCGGAGTCAGTAAATAGCAATGATACATTAGAACAAGTAAAAGATAGCACCCCCGCAATTATTGACATAAGTGAAGAGACAAACAATGCAGAAACAGTTGAACCGCTAACCGTTCAAACTGAACCGACACAAGCTGTTGTGAAATATGTCCCCCCCGTTGTTGAAAGTCAACAAACAGAATCAGCATCATTATTAATTCCTACGGTGTTGCTTTTAGGTGTATTGTTATTAGCTGCATTTATCGTTTTTCGTATACGAGAAAAAAATAAAGCGGCGGTTGAGCCAATAACGCCAGCGCCTGAATTAACTACACCAGTAAAAGCGCCTCAATCTACTATTAAACCAATATCAGTCGAGCCTGTTACAGACACACAAGAAGTCAGTAACTGTGAGCCTGCAATTACGCCTAATGAACCGGTAGAAAAACCTACAGTCAACCGTATTGATCTAACCCAACGTATTTTTAAAAATGAACATGATTTTGAAGAGCCAGAAATTCGCATATTTGATCCTAATGCGCCTTTACCTGGGACTAAACCTATAAAGAGTGAACCAACTAAAGAGCCTATTGAGTCCGATGAGGCGAAGCCAAGTGACACGCCTAGTGAGCGTACTGAAGATACCCAGCCTACCCAGCCGCAAAACATTCACCCTGAAGTTTCAAGCTCACATGAGGTGCCTGTTGCGACAACCGTTGTTGAGCCGATTAAAAATGAGCCATTGGTATCCGTTGAAGCTGTTACTGCATTAAATGCTGAGACCGAAAATATGGCTGAAAATGATGAAGTTGCGCAAGCACTTACCGCATTAAACAATGAATTAGTAGCAGAGCAACAAAAAGCAGTTGAAACAAAGGCTTCAACATCGGCTGATCCACAAGCTAAAAAAGCGAACCCATTTGCCAACTTATCTTTAGATCCTACTTGGGCACCTGATTCAAATGAAAAGCCAACAATTGAGCCTAAAAAAATTGTACCAAAATCACCTGAATTAATTGCCGCAGAGGAGCGCGCTAAGCAATTAAAAACGGATGACTAATTTTTAATTACTTGTAAAAATGCAACGGAGGAAGTATTAAACACTTTCTCTGCATTATGCTGGTTAGATTCAGGCCTTAATTGTAACTATTAAGGCCTGTTTATCTTTATTAAACATCATGAATACCCGCGCTAGTCCAATTTAAAATCTTGATTTAAGACATCAAGTTGCTTGAGTTTACTTTCAAGTTTATCTATTTTTGACATTGCTACGATGCTAAATATAAAGCCAGCAAGGCCCATCGACATCCCTATAATTCCGAAAATAAAACCTAAGTTTTCCATATCAATACCCTTTATTAACGTGGATCTATTTAATGCTAAATATCACTTTATACGTAAACTGCAGAATAAGCACCTTTGGGTAGGAATGAAAATAGATTGGTCGTTTAAGATATTAGCCTTTTTTTAAAGCTGGTATTGAAATTGCTGTATCAGAGGGGGAACACACAACAAGGATTTATTATGTCTTCAATCTCAATGATCAAGGCGATAGCTGGGTATGCGGCTATTAACCCAACAGCGGATTACTCTCATACAAGTAGCATCAATAAGCACACAGAATTTTCTCAAAAACTACAGCACGCACAAGCGCCTAAGCCGGTTACAATCGACATGGCTGTTAATGTTGCCAATAACCATGAGAACGTGTCTGAACAAGCCAAGGCGCTTTATCAAGATATTAAATATGAAGTTCGTGCTCAGTTACAGAAAAACCCCGATACACGGACTTACGAGCAAGATTTTTATAAGCTGTCGATTCAAGAAATAATGGAAGTCCCTATAAAAGTGGTGATTGAACGAGATGAAATGCGCGAAGCTGCTTTGTTTAATTCCTTAGGGATTGATTTTTTAGCCTATAAAGAACTGGGGCTTCGCCAAGAAATGCTAAGCCTGGCTGAAAATGATATAAAAGAATCTCAGTCATTATTAGCAACAGATAAAGAAGATTTTATTGATGCAATTAAAGGGTTTACAGCGCAGTTGGAAGATCAAAAAAATGCTTTATTAGGAGGCATTGCTCCAGATGAATTGGGAAAAAACTTAGAGGATAGGTCGAGTCCGTGGGCAAAGTTACTTAGTATTGGACAGTAGGAGGGTATCAGTAAGGTTGCTTGCAAAGCGGTTAATCTTTATTAAGCATGAGTGCGGCAACTATCTGCCGCTACAGAATTATCTGTTAAGGTCTAAATATAAAGTAGGTATTGTTATTTGAACGTGTTTGTCGCCAACACAATCCTAGTAATATGGCCACACTTAGAAAAAATAGCCCGGCGACAACAATAATTGCGTTATGAAATAAGTTATTTTGGCTTAGTTGCTTAACTTTAGATGGTGAAATAGTCGTTATTGTCGCGCTTTCAAATGAGTGTGAAATATTAAAAATGTGGTCATCTGATTCTATTTCAATCTGCTTTATCATTGTGCTTACTTTTGCTGTCGATAGAGGTTTTTTTTGTGTATCACACCAATGGGCATTCCTTATTAGTGTGGCAGAATCGCAGCTAGAGGGTAATAAATGAAATGCTTCTTGTAAGGTTGTTTGTTTTTTTTCATACGTATTAACGCTATCTACTAAAGGCAAAGTCATGCGTGCGTTACTTGGTGTCGTTTTATGACAATGCTGGGACAAACTGGCTGTAAGGATCGCGTGACGTTTTTTTAATTGCTGGACGTTAACGAGTAACGCACTTTGGTTTAGCTGCTGATATATGGATGTACGTTCTTTTTTTAGTAGTTTACATTCAGTATGCGTTGTTGCATTTACTTGGCTACTAAAACCTAGGATGATTAAAAAAATCCATTTATTCATTGGTTTACGTCCTGTAAAAGATGAATATATAGCGTAACAGTATTTTTCTAGGTTGCAAGTTTATTGGGTACAAAGATCAATAACAATAAATTACACTTAAAAATCAATCTTTTATTTCCTGCTGAACAATGCGTTAACTGTAACCTATATGATAACAGGGGTTAGCCGACATTATTAAACATGGACTAACCCAGTGCCATTATTAGCGTTTTTGTATAACATGACCGCTAAAGCTTAACGCTTTAAAGTATAGCTTTGCAGTGTTGAAACCAGACTCATTAAGTAGATCGGCTAAACGCATTCTATCTAGAGCAAAAAACTCATGCTCAAAATTATGTTTCATTCGCTCGATACCCACTTCAGTTAAGCCCAACTGTTGACATAATATAAACTGAGCATCACGTTCAAAGGTCGTCTCTGGGCGCATTAGGTCACCTAGATATAGTTGCCCTTGTGGTTTTAGCAGTTTAGAAATTGCTTTTAGCATGGTTTTCTTATCGCCATTGTCAGCTAAAAAGTGCAGTACTAACAAACATATCGCTGCATCTACAGGGTCTGTTAACGTTGCCACATCCCCTACATGAATTGTCACGCGTTCACTAATGCCCATATCTGCGAAGCGCTGTTGGCCAATGTTAAGCATATCAATTGAGATATCTTGCGCGGTAAAACGCCATGTTGGGTTAAGTGTAGCAAGCTGTGCGATTTCTTTGCCTGTGCCAGAACCTACGATTAAAATATGCGCGTGATCGCCCAGCGTTGCTTTTAGCTGTGCCGCGGTGGTGCTATGGAGTAAATCATAACCTGGGACGAGTCGGGTTATGCGTGAGTCATACTCAGTTGCTTCGTCATTGGTAAATGTTGGCATAGTATCAATCCTTTAAATAATCGAAATAGTTGAATAACCACCAGGCTTTTTAGCGACGTGTACTTGTGTGGCAACTCGTTCAGTCATTTGTGTTACATGAGAAATAACTCCCACCTTGCGACCTTGTGCTTGTAATGAATCGAGTGCATCCATGGCAATACTAAGAGTCTCACTGTCTAACGTACCAAAGCCTTCATCAATAAACAAAGAGTTAATGCTAACTTTGTTTGATGACAGCGATGCAAGGCCAAGCGCTAATGCCAAGGAAACTAAAAATGACTCCCCGCCTGATAAAGTATTTACCGAACGTTTTTCATCTGCCATATCTTTATCAACAATAGCGATATCTAAAGTTTGATCAATTGCAGTGAGCTCATAGCGCTTGTTCAAAGTGCGTAAGTGGCTATTTGCATAATGAAGCAGTATTTTTAGTGTTTGTGTTTGCGCTAAATTACGCATGGTTTTACCTGTTGCATCACCGAGTACTTTGTTTAGTAAATGCCACTGCTGTGCCTGCGCTTGTAATGTGATCAATTCAGCTTGTTTGCTCTGCAGTAGATGACTATTTTGATTGTGTTGCTCAAGCGCCGTATTGGTTTCAAGTTGTGACTTGTGTAGCGCTGTTAATTGCTCGTTTATACTATTTAATTGCTCAACAAGCTCGCTATGATCATGCTTTGGTTTATCGTTATTTTGATGCTGCGCATGTGCATTTTGCTGCTGCTTTAATGCGGCGTTGGCATCAACTAAAGCGTGGGTTAATTGCGCGTGTTGTGTTAATTGCGCTTTAATATCCTCACCGCTTAGAGTTAGTAAAATTTCGACCTGTGCATGGCTAGCATCAACGTACAGGGTTTTAAATTCAGCAAACCATTCATTATAACGATCACTAAGTGAAACTTGATCTTGAGTATTTTCAAGTAGGCGTTGTTCATCGTTCTTAAGGCTTATAGCGTGTTCGTCGCGCTTTTTAATTGCGTTATCGTGGGCTTTTTGACTCTCATTAAGCTGTGTTTGGCATTGTTCTTGTTGAGCTGTTAGTTTTGCCAGATAGTCGTCTGCACTAATGTGTTCCCCATTAAATAGCGCTAAACGTTCGCTTTGCGTTGTGCTTTGCAGTTGCTGAGCTGTGCTTGAGTCGTCATTGAGTGTTTTTAGTATTAGCTCAGCATCGGTTATAAGTGGGGTTAATTGTTGTATTTGTTGATCCGCAGCATCACGGCGTTTTTGACTTTGCTCTAGCTGTTCTTGGGCGTGCTGAAATTGCTCTACTTGCTGATTTAAGTCAGTTAGATTTAATGTGTTATTTTGCAATTGCTGCCAAAACTCGGCCTTTTCAAACTGCGAATTAAGCGCTGTGCTCAGCTCATTAATTTGTGTATTTAGTTCGTCCAACTTGTTGCTAAGTTGGTTTTGTTGGTTGGTTAAATCAACATGCTTAGTGTGTAAAACTTGTTGAGTTTGTTGCTCTGTTTTTAATGTACTTTGCAGCTGATTTACTTTCTCTTGTAAGCTGCGCTGTGTTTTTTGAGTTTCAAAATAGTGTGCTTTTTGCTCACTAAGTTGTGTGTATGTGGTATTAAGTTGCTCAGGGGTAAGCTCATTCAACTCACTGCGGGCCGCTTGCATGGTGTTTTTAATTTCAAGTTGCTTGTTTTGTGCAGTGTGTATCGCTTGACTATGCTGAGTATGCTCGGCAACTAAGACGGCATGCTGTGTTTGATGTTGGTGAAGCTCAGTTAAAGCATGATCATAGTGTTGCTTAACGTTGTTAAAGTTGTTTTCAAAATCAGTTATTAAATTATCAAATTGCTGGTTTTGGTTACTGGCAAATGGATGTTCGGTTGCACCACAGACTACACATGGCTCATTGGGTGCTAGTTGCGTGCGTAAATGCTCAACATTTTCGCTGGCACGTAGGCGCGCTTGATTCAGTGCGTATTCACTGTGTTTAAGCGTTTGCTCGCATTGAATTAGTTTTTGTTTAAGCGATGTTTGTGTTTGTTGGCTTTGGGCAAGCTTTGCTGTAGTCGAGCTTTGTTGCTGCGTACTTTGCTTAAGCTCAAGGTTAAATTGTTTATAACGTTCACGCTGCTCTTTTAAATAATCAATCGCTTTAAGTTGGGCGTCGTAATGCTCAATATTAAATTCATTTTGTTGCGTATTTAATTGATTTAGTTTTTGTTGCTCGTGTATAAGTGCTTGCTCATTAAACGTAACTTTTTCATTATGTTTGGCGAGTAACTCGGTTTGCTCTATTTGCTCGTTTTTTAACTTTTGGCTTTGCTCTGTTGTTATACTTAATTGCTGCTTAGCACTTAAAAACTGATTAAAACTGTGTTTATAGTAATTCCAATCACTGGCTAATTGCTTGAGCTGGTTGTGCTGCTCTAGCCATTGCTGGTGTTTTTCTGTGAGTTTTACAGCCTCATTATGATCTGTGTGGTTTTTTTTATGTTGCTGTTGTAAGTGAGTTAGTTGTTTTTGTTCTTTTTCGGTTTGCTGAGTGATGGTTGTAATTGCTTGTGCTTGTATCGCAATGTTGTTGTCGAGCTCGCGTGCTTTAGCTATAACTGGTTCAGCACTTTGCTTTTGTTGTTTCGCCGTTTTTAGCGTATCGCTGTGTGTTTCTAATGTACTAGCAAGATCCGTGATTAATGCTGCGTGGTCAATTTTTTTTAAATCACTGATTTTAGCTGTTAGCTCTGTATTTTGAACTGTTAAATCTTTAAAACGACGGCGATTATCTTTAATTTCAAGTGTACTTTGTGCCTGTTTTGCTTGCTCACTTTTTTGAGCAATAAGTTCAAGCGCGTTGTTTGCTTGTTGTTGGTTTTGTAATGCAGCCTGTAGGGCTTTATCTAATGTATTGGCTTGTTTATGCCAATTAAGCCCTTGTTCGGTGTTGGCTAAGTCTTGTTTCGCTAATTCAATTTGTTTTTTCAAATCAGCAAGAACGGTTGTTTTTGTTGCCAATTCTTCATCTGTTAATAGTGTATAACTAGCTACGCTTGCTTTTAGTATTTCTAATTTACTGAGTTGCTCTTTATGACGCTCATAAATACGTTTACCAATTAAACTAAATTTATCGGTACCCGTTAGGCACTCTAAGAGCTGTGCGCGTTCATCTGCGCTGGCTTTTAAAAAAGCGGCAAACTCATGTTGTGCCAATAATACCGCACGCGAAAACTGCTCAAAACTTAAACCTATAATGCGCTCAATTTCTTTACTGGTAGCGCTTTTACTACTGACAAGTAAAGACTCATCTGGCAGGCTAAATAGCGTGTGTTCTGCGCTTTTTAAATTACCGTTTGCTTTGCCTCTTGCTCTGGCTATTTCATATCGAGCACGGTAACGTTGTTTATCTTGGCCTATAAAGTCAACTTCTGCAAAGCCCTGCCCTGCTCCACGGCGCAATAAATTACGGGCGTCATTGAGTCTAATATTGTCACCTTGAAACTCGACTTTATTACCATGGTCGCCACCTAAACGTGCGGTTTTAGCATATAAAGATAAACAAATAGCATCTAAAATTGTACTTTTACCTGCGCCGGTATCCCCTGTGATTGCGAATAAGCCCGCGTCTTTCAAAGGCGCGCTTTCAAAGTCTATTTGTGCATCGACGATTGATGCTAAATTATTAATTCGTACCGCGAGGATTTTCATTGTTGTTCTTGCTCCTCAAGCTCAGCAATTACATTAGTTAGTAGACTTTTAAGTTCGTTTGATACTTCTTCACCCGCTAAATCTTTATTTGCTGCAAAGGCTTGTTCTAATAGTGTGTGCGGGTTGAGCATTTCTACTTGCGTTAAGTCTTCAAATACCGGTGTGTTGTGCTCTTTATTTGTTTGACGAACACGCTCTATGCCACAAAAGTGTATATCTTTATTCTCTAGAGCATTCTCAATTTGCTCTCTAAAGGTGGTATCGGTGTCACCTGCGCTGAGTTTCACTCGTAAATAGGGGGCATGAGCATGATTACTTAAGTCCAGCTCGGTTATTTGCTCACATAATTGCGCAAGGGGCACGCAATCACCTTCGGGCAGTAAAATAACGTCATTTGTACGTGGAATGTAAAGGGGGTTTACAGTGGTTTCGATAGTCCCTTTTTCGCTGGTTTTAAATTCAATAAGACAGACTTGATGTTGATAGTGACGCTCTGAGAACGACATAGGCATTGGTGTGCCACTGTAACGAATAAAATCTGATTTAGCCACTTTCTGTGCTTTATGTAGATGCCCAAGTGCGACGTAGTCTGCATTGGTACTAAATACCTGTGCAGTGACTGCGTCTTCACCGCCAATGACTAAATTGCGTTCTGAGTCGCTGGAGATATCCCCGCCTTTGGCATGTAAGTGCCCCATCACGATTAAAGGTGTGATAGCGGGTTTATCTTGTAATGCGCATTCAGTGCTAAGCTGATAGGCCTTAGCAATGCCCTGAGCGTAATCGTGGCCGTTTTCATTGTTGCTGAGGGGGCTAACATCACTTGCGCGTAAAAAGGGCATAGCAACGATATGGGTGTTGATAAAATCAGTGTTCAAACGAATGACCACCCCATCTGGGTTATTCACATCAAAGCGCCCTACTACATGGGTATCAAATTGGGCAAGTAACGGCTGTGCGGTCATAATTCTGTTTGCTGAGTCATGATTTCCAGCAATAATAACAATATGTAAATTAGGGCAGCGTTTTTTTACGTCTTTTACAAATTGATAAAGCTGATTCTCAGCGCTCGCTGCAGGCGTTGCTGTGTGATAAATATCACCTGAAACGAGTAATAAATCGACGTTTTCGTTAGCGAGCGTATCAATCAGCCAATTAAAAAATTGTTGATGTTCTTGGCTACGGCTGTGTTCATAGAAATGCTGGCCTAAATGCCAATCTGAGGTATGTAAAACTTTCATGTCACGCTCTTAAAAACGGTTAAGAGCGTCAATATACCCAAGCTATATTAAGATGCAAGGGTGAAAAGCTTAATCTTTAATTACTTAGGCTGTACCAAGCAAAAAGAACAAGAGGTAAAGCAAATAAAGCCATAATTAATGGCACCTTGAGTGCTTTAGTTTGTTTTGACTGCAACACTTTTAATGCATTTGTTTCGTTGCAGGCCGCTACTTTATCAATATAAAAATACCCAGAGTCTAAGTATTGTTTACAGCTTTGTTCGTCGGCTGGTATTGCAATTAGTTCTTGTTGTTTTTTTAGGATATAAAAATCCATATGACCACCGCATTTTCTGCATTATTTCGAAACACTTTTGAAGGAAAAAGCTGTGCTCTTTTACCCCTCAAATCAAAAAAGTGGGCGATTTTAAATACAAATGACTATAAAGATCAACTAAAAACTTCACTATTTTGTAATTAACGTATAAATAGCCGAAATTAGGCTTAAAAGCACTAAAATACTGCATAAAACAAGCCACATTGTATCTACTTTCTTATATTTAGGTATACGATTTAATGCATCATTTTCATCGTATTAATCGGCAATATCGATGAATTTAAAGCCTGTTTTTTGTATTTATTCAGTTGAGCGTTTTGCGCTGGAATTGTAGCAATACGATCATTTGTTACGATGTAAAATCTCATACTTTCCCTTTTACAAAAACGTGTTCAAGTTGCTCTGATTTCAAGTTTGCTTCTGTACTAACAGTAAAACATTTGCATGAATCTATGACTGTAAACCCCCTTTACGATACCAATATTATTGTAAAAGTAAGATATTTAGGAATACATTATTTTTTACCCTATAAATGCGTGGGTTTATCGCTAATAGATTGAATAGTGTATGCAATTTTGACACAGTAACATTACACAAAATTAACAGGAACAATTATGAAAAAAGCAGTGATGACCTTGGGTGCACTCTTAGTACCTCTGGCACTTTCAAGTACTGTAATGGCGTCGTCAGTTGAGCAAACTAAGGGTTCGTTTGTTGATAAGTTTCGCCAACTTGATGAGGCATTGCCTACGCCAAATGTATATCGCAATGCAGCCGGTGCTCCTGCTGAAAATTATTGGCAACAAGAAGTTAACTACGATATTGATGTAAAGTTAGATGAAAAAAAGCGCCGTTTAACGGCTAGCCAAACGATTGAATATAAAAATAACTCACCACACACTTTAAAGTATTTATGGTTACAACTGGATCAAAATATTTTTAAAAGCGATTCAATTGCAGAGCGCACATCAACTTTTAATACAAATAAATTACAAGGTCGCCCAGATCAAAAACCAGCAAAGTTGAGCTTAGGCCAATTGCGTCGTCAACAATTTATGGGTGATAACGAATTAGGTTTTACCGTTGCTGATGTAAAAGACGATAACGGTAGAGCACTAAAAGTAACGGTTGTTGATACCCTTATGCGTATTGACTTAAATGAGCCACTTAAGCCGGGTAAAGATGTTGAATTTAGTATGAACTTTGCTTTCAACATTGTGGAAGAAGATGCCGTAGGTGCACGCTCTGGTTACGAGCACTTTGAAAAAGATGGCAATGATATATTTTTACTTGCGCAGTGGTTTCCGCGTTTAGCTGCTTACACTGATTATGAAGCATGGACTAATAAAGCTTTCTTAGGCAGTGGTGAGTTTACCTTAGAGTTTGGTGATTATGATGTTGAGATCACTGTTCCTGCTGATCACATCGTCTCGGCAACGGGTAAGCTTGATAACGCCAGCAGTGTGTTAACCCGCACTCAACGTAACCGTTTAAAAGAAGCTGAAAAAGCAAAACGGCCAGTTTTTATCGTCACTGAAGAAGAAGCACTAGAGAACGAAAAAGAAGGCTCAGACAAAACCAAAACATGGCACTTTAAAGCTGAAAACGTGCGTGATTTTGCATGGGCTTCTTCGCGTAAATTTATGTGGGATGCCAAAGGTTACCAACAAGGAGGCAAAGAGCAGCCATTAGTAATGGCGATGTCATTCTTCCCTAAAGAAGGGGGCGATTTATGGAAAAAATATTCAACAGAATCAGTGATCCATACGATGGATGTGTACTCTCGTTATTCATTTGATTATCCATATCCTGTAGCGCAGTCAGTCAATGGCCCTGTTGGCGGTATGGAATACCCAATGATCACGTTTAATGGCCCGCGTACAAAGTTACAAGATGATGGTACGCGTACTTATTCTCAAGCCGAAAAGCGCTTTTTAATCGGCGTGGTTATCCATGAAGTGGGTCATATTTATTTCCCAATGATTGTTAACTCAGATGAGCGTCAATGGACGTGGATGGATGAAGGGTTAAACAGCTTTTTAGATGGTGTTGCAGGTCGTGAGTGGGATCCAACAATTCCATGGGGTGTTGAACCGCGTGATATCGTCGCGTATATGAAATCTGAAAACCAAGTTCCTGTAATGACTCAGTCAGATAGTGTATTACGTTTAGGCCCTAACGCTTATACCAAACCTGCTGCTGCACTGAACATTCTGCGCGAAGTGATTTTAGGTCGCGAGTTATTTGATTTTGCCTTTAAAGAATATGCCCAGCGCTGGAAGTATAAGCGCCCTACCCCAGCTGATTTTTTCCGGACTATGGAAGAAGCGTCAGGTGTTGATTTAGATTGGTTTTGGCGTGGTTGGTTCTTTACGACTGATCATGTTGATATTTCGTTAGATAAAGTATATCAGCTGCGTTTAGACACGAAGAACCCAGATATCGATTTTAATCGCTTGCGTGATATTGAAGCGGCTAAGCCTACACCACTATTTATTGAACGAAATAAAGCGGAAGGTAAAAAGTTGTGGGTTGATGAAAACACAGATGTGACCGATTTTTATGATGAAAACGATCGTTTTACAGTGACCAACAAAGAGCGTAACTCGTACAACAAATTTTTAAAAGGCTTGAAGCCGTGGGAACGCAAAGTTCTAGATCGCGCTGTTGCAGAAGATAAAAACTATTATGTACTTGAATTTTCAAACTTAGGTGGCTTAGTTATGCCGATCTTACTTGAGTTAACGTATGAAGATGGTAGCAAAGAAGAGCGTGCAATCCCGGCGGAAATTTGGCGTCGTAATCACAAGCACGTACAAAAGCTTATTATTACCGATAAAAACAAGCCTTTGGTATCTGTAACGGTTGACCCTCGCTGGGAAACTGCGGACGTTGATGTTGAGAACAACAATTACCCTCGTCGCATTATTCCATCACGAATCGAAGTGTATAAGCGTGATAAAAGTAAAGCCAAAGTTAGCCGCGATATCATGCAGGATATTAAAACTGAGCTAAAAAAAGATGAGCCGAAAGACGCTAATGAGGAGCAACAATAATGCGATTCTTGCTTGTTGCCTTATGTTTTTTAATTGCAGCACCCAGTTTTGCACATCAATTAAAAGCGTCTGTAACAACTGTTTTATTCAATAAACGCACTAATAATATTGAATTAATGCATCGTTTTTATTTACATGATACCGAACATGCAGTAGAGCATTTATTTGCGGGCAATGCAGACATTATTAGTAACAAAAAAGATCAACAACGCTTTGCTGAATATATTGAATCGCATGTTGCTTTGAAAACCTTAGCAGGCGTTCCTTTGAAGTTACGTAAAGTAGGTGCACAAATTGATGGTAAATTCTTTTGGGTTTATCAAGAAGCACCTATTCCGCAAGGGATTGAAGGAATACGCATGAGCCATGGGGCTTTGAGAGAGTTATGGCCTGCACAAGTAAATATGGTAAATGTTGAAGGTAAAGGTAAGGTCAAGACCTTGCATTTTACCCAAGACGACACGTGGCTAGAAGCGCGCTTTGAGCCACTTCCAAAGAAAGAGAAAGATTCTGACTAATTAATTAGTGACTGTTCCCCCAACCAACGCGCACATTTCTTCTGTGCGCGTTTTTTTATCCTAAATTATTTAGATTTGTTCCTTTTCATATTTGAGCACGTACACTATCTTAAAGTAAGTTACTAAGATGCGAACACAACGCTGAACATCAGATACAAGGAAATGTATGAACACATATCATCATCATTCTGTTGAAGGGGTTATTTTTGATTTAGATGGGACTTTAGTGTCATCTGATCTTGATTTTACATTAATTAGAGCTCAAATAGGCTGCCCTGAGGAGGTTGACTTACTCAGTTATATAGCCACTTTACCGTCACCATATATGCGCGAAGAAGCAATGAACATTGTTCACCAGCATGAGCTTATGGATGCCCAGCATGCCTATTTACTACCCGGTGTTGCGAAAGCTATAACACAGCTTAAAGAGCTTGCTATACCAATGGCAATTGTGACACGCAATTATGACCGCGCTGTGGCGATTAAATTAAAAAATAATCCGCTGCCAATACAAACGGTACTTACGCGAAGTGATGCCCCACCGAAACCCGATCCGAGTGCGTTAAATGCAATTGCTACGCTGTGGAATATAGACCAGAAAAATCTCTTGTATGTTGGAGACTATCTTTATGATATTCAAGCTGCACATAATGCAAATATGAGAGCGTGCTTATACGCACCTGATGAAATGCCTTTATATGCCAATCAAGCAGATTACATTCTTCGTCACTTTAGTGAACTGCCTAAGTTAATAAATCAGTTGAGAGAAGATCAACAAGAGTTACTTTTTTTACACTCCAGCGTTCAATAATTTTATTATTATGTTAAATAGAGTGTTGTTTAATGTTTTTAAATATTAGCCATGTGAAATGAAACATTATAATTGTTATTTGACACTCATTTAACTACTAGCCCATCACAGCGTGAATTGTTAAAATGTTTTCAATATATCGAGTTTACAATAGAGGCGTAAGATGGGCAGAGCATTTGAAGTCCGCAAAAGTTCAATGGCTAAAACAGCCAATGCTAAAACCAAAGTTAATTCTAAATACGGTAAAGAAATTTACGTTGCTGCAAAAAACGGTGAGCCTGACCCAGAAGTAAACCAATCGCTTAAGCGTTTAATTGAGCGTGCGAAGCGTGACCAAGTTCCTGCACATGTAATCGAAAAAGCAATTGAAAAAGCAGCGGGCGGAGCAGGGGAAGATTATTCAACAGCCCGTTATGAAGGTTATGGCCCTGGTAACTGCATGGTAATTGTTGACTGCTTAACAGATAACCCTAATCGTACCATTAAAGATGTGCGCTTACCGTTTACTAAAACAGATTCAAAAATAGGCACTCCAGGCTGTGTTGCCCATATGTTTGACCACTTTGCTGTATTAGGTTTTAGTGGTGATGACGATGAGGTCGTACTTGAAGCGCTGATGATGGCTGATGTTGATGTAACCGATGTAGAAGTGGAAGACGGTAAAGTATCTGTTTTTGCCCCGCATACAGAATATTTTAAGGCAAAAACAGCTCTTGAGGAAGCATTTGAAGGCATTAATTTCGAAGTTGACGAAATTACGTTTGTACCACAAGTACACATAGATATTACAGATGTAGATGACATTGCTAATTTTGATAAGTTTATTACCATGCTTGAAGATTGCGACGACGTACAAAACATTTATCACAACGCTACGGTTGTTAGTTAAAGGTAGCAGCGAGTTTATCTCGCGACAATGGGATTCGCAGTGGCAATATACTCTCTTAAAAGTAATATCCACCGCGCTCCTGTAGTCATTTATACACGACAAGTCTATTTTACCAACGAGGGCAGGGGGCACTGCGCGCTACACCGAGAAAGCTTAAGTAAAAAGTCATTAATTTCCTTTCTGTGAACTGTGTATTCTCAGTGGTGGACAAATCACTTAAAGAATTTTATAAACCTGTACCTATGGGAACTGAAACACCGCGCTCAAGGTATTTCATATCATACTGCCAGTACGAGCTTACTCATTGAAGTATCGCGATGATTTATAAAGCCCCGTACTTTTAATACGTTTTTTGTTGGTTGGTAATCATTGCTGAATGTTAGCCATTCATTGTAGTTATGAATAAGCAAAAAAAGCCAACCCGAAGGTTGGCTATATGACACAAATATACCCAAGCCACCTCAAGATGCAGAATTCAGCGTTTTACAGGGGCTTAATATCAAGGCGTTACTTTGCAACAATGGCAGTCCCTTTTAAGAAGTAACAACGATGAGAGTAAGTGCCTGTGAAACGCCCAACGGGTTGGTTTTAAAGCGATTTATACTGCGTTATTGATTTTAACAATAGAACCACTATTACTTGCAATCAATGCCTTGCCTAAATCGCTTTAAATTCCAACTGAAACTCGCATCTTGAGGTGGTTTGGGTATAAACTCGAAGGGGAGTTATTGTTGCATTGCTTTGTATTTTATACGAAAGGAATGTAACAATGGTTCAGTATAGCCACTGGGTTGTTTAACGCCTTCTAATATAAGGGCTAGGGCTGCTTGATAGGCAATACTGTTTGCTAGGCTTTGGGTTGAGTCCGCCATATTGATATAAGCCGGATCACCTTCATTTTGCCCATCAACGACTTTTGCCATTTTTGCCATCGTATTCTCAATTTGTGCTTGCGTACATACCCCATGCTGTAGCCAGTTAGCCATATGCTGACTCGAAATACGTAATGTAGCACGGTCTTCCATTAAGCCTATGTGGTTAATATCAGGTACTTTAGAGCAACCGACACCTTGGTCAATCCAACGTACTACGTAGCCTAATATTCCTTGCGCGTTGTTATCGAGTTCAGCTTGAATATCTTCTTTGCTTAGCGTGTTTGCATCTACCATCAAAGGAGGAGTTAGTAATTGGCTTAAGCTTGCCTGTTGGCGTTGCGAAATCGATTTTTGACAGGTAAATACATCCACATCATGATAATGCATAGCATGTAAGGTGGCTGCCGTAGGGGAGGGCACCCATGCTGTATTGGCACCTGATTGTGGATGAGCAATTTTTTGCTCCATCATCAGTGCCATTTTATCAGGCATTGGCCACATCCCTTTACCTATTTGAGCGCGGCCACTTAATCCAGTTTGTAAGCCAATATCGACATTTCTGTCTTCATAAGCGCTGATCCAAGGTTGTTGCTTAATGGCTGCTTTTGGTAGGACGACGCCAGCTTGCATTGAGGTATGGATTTCATCACCTGTGCGATCTAAAAACCCGGTATTGATAAATACCACGCGTTGTTTTGCCGCTTCTATACAGGCTTTTAAGTTGACTGAGGTACGGCGTTCTTCATCCATTATACCCATCTTAATAGTGTTTGTTGGTAGTTGTAGAACCTGTTCGATTCGGCTAAATAAAGTATTGGTAAATGCAACTTCTTCAGGGCCATGCATTTTGGGTTTGACGATATTAATACTGGCTGCGGTGGAGTTTTTTACAGGGCTATTCCCGTTTAAGTCATGCAGTGCGGCGGTTACCGTGATCATTGCATCCATTATACCTTCAAATACATCATTGCCTTGGCTATCTTGAATTGCTGGGTTTGTCATCAAATGGCCCACATTACGCACAAACATCATGCTACGGCCTTTTAGGCTCAGAGGTTTGCCATTTACACCATTATAATGACGATCTGTGGCAAGGGTACGTTCAATGTTTTTTCCCTCTTTTGTAAATGATTCAATCAGTGTGCCTTTCATTAAGCCGAGCCAGTTTTGATAAACTTGCACTTTATCTTCACCATCTACTGCGGCAACTGAGTCTTCACAATCCATAATAGTGGTGAGTGCCGCCTCTAGTACAACGTCTTTTAAACCCGCCTTATCAGCTTGACCAATAGTGTGTTGATGATCTATTTGCAGTTCAATGTGTAAACCATGGTTTATTAGTAAAATGGCGCTAGGGTTTTGTGCTTCACCTTGAAAGCCTGTGAGTTGTTCTGGCTGTTTTAGGCCTGTTTGAGAGCTATCTCGTAAGGTGATAATGAGTTGACCGTTTACTACTGAATAGTTAGTGCTTTCAATATGAGAGCCATTCTCAAGCGGTAAGGCTTTGTCTAAAAACTGTCTCGCGTAGGCCATTACTTTAAAGCCGCGCACCGAATTATAGGTATTGCCTTTCTCTGCGCCATCTTCTTCACTTAGTACATCAGTGCCATAGAGCGCATCGTATAACGAGCCCCAACGCGCGTTTGCTGCATTAAGTGCAAAGCGTGCGTTGCTTACTGGCACAACGAGCTGAGGGCCTGCGGTAAGGGCTATCTCAGGCTCGGCATTTTCAGTCTCAATACAAAAATCATTAGGTTCAGGAACTAAATAGCCAATGTCAGTCAAAAATTGTTGATATTGCGCAGCATCCCAGTGTTTATTGGTTAAATGATAGCAATCAATTTGATGTTGTAAGTCTTCACGCTTAACTAATAATGCACGATTGATAGGGCTAAGGTCATTAATAATGTCAGTAAACCCTTGCCAAAAAAGTTGTTCACTAATACCTGTACCAGGTAATAGTTGATTATTAATAAAGTCGGCTAATTGGTTATTTACAGTTAACCCAAACTGGTTGTGAGAGGAGGTTGTCATAATTGCTATCCTTTAAACGGTCGCGATGCATAAATTTCTTATGTGCTAACCATAACGTAAAAACATTGCCATGGATGCTTTTTGGCCATTCATAAAATGTATAGCCAGCATAACAACTATAAATTTACTAAATTTTATAAATCGGCCTAATGTTGATGTAAGCGCTACGGAGCATGAGCTCTTGGGCCTCTCTCACATATATAAACTTTAGTTTTAACCCGTTCAAAGGATTTTTATTATGACTACTTATCAACGTGAAACAGATACATTAGCAACACTTTGCCAAGCACAAGGTAAAACGTGGCAAGCAATTAACCCTGAATACGCAAGTCGTATGCGTTTACAAAATCGCTTTCGTACAGGGTTAGAAATTGCACAATTCACTGCCGACATTATGCGTGAAGACATGGCCGCTTATGATGCTGATACTAGCCAATACACACAATCACTAGGTTGCTGGCACGGTTTTACTGCCCAACAAATGATGATGGCAATTAAGCGTCACCAAAAAACCACTAAGCGCAGTTATGTATACTTAAGTGGTTGGATGGTTGCAGCTCTTCGCTCTGAGTTTGGTCCACTGCCTGATCAAAGTATGCATGAAAAAACCTCTGTACCGGCCCTAATCGAAGAGATTTATACGTTCTTAAAGCAAGCTGATGCCCGCGAACTTGACCATTTATTTAAAGATCTTGATAACGCCAAAGCAACAGGCGGCGATGTACAAACGGTACTTGATAAAATCGATAATTTTGAAAGCCACGTAGTGCCAATTATTGCTGATATTGATGCTGGTTTTGGTAATGAAGAAGCGACCTACTTACTCGCTAAAAAAATGATTGAAGCAGGCGCTTGTGCGATTCAAATCGAAAACCAAGTATCAGATGCTAAACAATGTGGCCATCAAGCAGGTAAAGTAACCGTGCCGCACGAAGACTTTTTAGCAAAAATTAACGCCGTTCGTTATGCGTTTTTAGAACTAGGAATTGATAACGGCATTATCGTAGCGCGCACAGACTCATTGGGTGCAAGCCTTACCCAAAAAGTACCGGTATCACAAACCCCAGGTGATTTGGCGAGTCAATACAATGCCTTTTTAGAAACAACGCCAATTAATGGTGTAGAAGACTTAAAAGAAGGTGATACCGCCATGAAACTGAACGGTCAGTTGTGCAAGCCAACTCGTCTTGATAATGGTTTATTCCAGTTCCGTGAAGGCACAGAAAAAGACCGCGTTGTACTTGATTGTATTACCAGCTTACAGTCAGGCGCTGATTTACTGTGGATTGAAACTGAAAAACCGCATGTAAAACAGATTGCTGAACTTGTTAACCGCGTTAAGGAGCAAGTGCCAGACGCTAAATTAGTTTATAACAATTCACCATCATTCAACTGGACACTTAAGTTCCGTGAGCAAGTGTACCAAGAATGGCAGGAAGCAGGTCGTGACCTATCAGCGTACCCAAGTATTGATGATAATAAAGCACTGATGGCGCCAGAGATGGATGCCACTGAACTTGCAGTCGCTGCTGATGTGTTAGTACAGAACTTCCAACGTGATGGCGCACGTGAAGCTGGTATTTTCCATCACCTAATCACATTGCCAACATACCATACAGCGGCACTAAGCACTGATATTCTATCTGAAGGTTATTTTGGTGATTTAGGTATGCTGGCTTATGTACGTGATGTTCAACGCCAAGAAATTCGCCGTGAACAAGCGTCCGTTAAACATCAGGACTTAGCTGGCTCTAACATGGGTGATACACATAAAGAATACTTTTCAGGTGAGAATGCGCTTAAAGCCGGTGGCGAAGCAAACACTATGAATCAATTCTAATAGGTTTAATAACCAATAAAAATCCAATCCAACAATGTTGCAAAGGGCTTTAGGCCCTTTTTTAATGCGCTTTATACACCGATCAGTATTTTACTAAGTACAGATCAGTATTTAACCAAGCACAGATCAGTATTTAACTAGCTGCTATTTTTATAATGATTATGGATCAGATTTTTATCAGCTGAGTACTGATGGCATATTTAAGAGGAAAATATGGCTGTTTTTTAGTATCACAGGTACAAAATGCGATGTTTAGCTGCGCTTTTGAGCATAAAAATAAAGATATAAACCGATTTTTTACTAACTCTAACTGATTACAAACCACTTTTTTACCAACTTAAACGCCATAAACAGTGACTCAAACCGATTTTTTACCAACTCAACGACCAAAAAATGTCATAAACCGAAATTTTACTAACTCACTTTACACACAAAGTCCGATATTTTTATAAACTAGATGATATGTAAATGAGTACTCACTTTTTGTAAAGGGGGTTTACAAAAAGTGATGAGTGCGAGTTAGTAAAAGATAAATTGTAACTACTAAATGATGGCGCTAGGTTTTCCCTAAAACCTAGGGCGCGTTGACCTTTGTGGATTGAAATTTGTTCAACCTAGGGGCGATTTAATCGCGGCGCGAGGTTTGTAACCTAGCGGGCTAAGTAAAAACCGAGCAACAAAGAGTCAATCGCCCCTAGGAAGAACCCTTTGGGCAGCGCATGTTTGGCATTTATACTGCGTTATCGCCTATTTATGGGGAACAACCACACTACATAGGCTCTGCCTTGCCTAAATACCAAACATACTGCTGCAAAATCAATCACGAAAGGTCAACACGCCCTAGTCTTTAGAAGCTTTTTATTTACTGTGCTTATCAAACCACCATTGAATATAGGCCACTTTAGCCATCAAGTTTGATGGGCGTTTTGTAATTCCATGTGAGGCATCAGGAATGCGCACCATTGCGGTATCAACGCCTTGCAGCTTAAGTGCCTGATAGAGTTGCTCTGTCTCTGAAATCGGTGTGCGGTAGTCAGCTTCACCCGTTAGTAGCATCGTTGGAGTTTTAACATTACCAACATAACTGATGGGCGAACGCTTCATGTAATGTTCAATATGATCCCATGGTTTACCTGGGAACCAGTAATCGGCAAAAAATGGGTAGAAGTCAGCAGTGAGTACAAAACTGATCCAGTTGATCACCGGCTTTGCAACTACAGCCGCAGCAAAGCGGTCAGTATGGCCAACAATCCATGCAGTTAATACACCGCCACCTGAACCACCGGTTACAAACAGTTTAGATTCATCAATAAAACCTTTAGCAATT
The DNA here is from genome assembly GCF_001653135.1 of Pseudoalteromonas neustonica. Lineage (GTDB taxonomy): Bacteria > Pseudomonadota > Gammaproteobacteria > Enterobacterales > Alteromonadaceae > Pseudoalteromonas > Pseudoalteromonas neustonica. Next base: position 209,327 of record NZ_BDDS01000003.1, on the reverse strand, counting down.
AATGCATCTACGCCTGTCATTAAGTCATCAAAGTCATTACTTGGGTAATTATGATGGATGGTTTGTGCAAACTCTTTTCCGTATGAATCACTACCACGTGGGTTCATGTATAAAACGACACTCCCTTTGGCAGCAAAAAGCTGAACTTCAGCACTAAAGTGAGGGCCATAGTTAGCTACGGGTCCGCCGTGAATTTCTAGAATAAGCGGGTATTTTTTACTGCTATCAAAACCCGGTGGATAGGCAATCCAACCTTGAATAGGTAAACTATCGTGGTTTGATTTAAGCCAAATTTCTTCTACCTTTGCCAGCTTTTTATTGCCAAGGGCATCGTCATTTAGCTTTGTTAAACGTTGAGTTTTCCCTCGTTTAATTATTGCGACATCAGACGGGCGCTGTGTATCGGCAAGAGTAATTGCCACTTCGCCATCATCACTAATATCAAAATCGCCGCCAGAATATGGACGACCAAATGACACACTACCAATATTTTCAGTCACTATTTTACGCTTACCGTTTCGTGGTTGATAAGCGAGCACGGTTTGTCCCTCACTGGCGTAACTAAAGTACACACCTTTTGAGTTATCTGCCCATTTAATTTCCCCAACACTTCTGTCAAAATCTGCCGTTAGACTGCTGGTATCACCTGATTTTAAATCACGAATATACAGCTGAGTATTTTCATAATTAGTGCGTTTATCATCATACCCAGTATAGGCAAGGTAACGGCCATTAGGCGAAACGAGAGGTTGGTTATCAGGGCCGACTCTGTCGGTTATTTGGGTTATTTCTAGGTTGGTTAAGTTGAGCTTATAAACTTCTGAGTTAGTTGGTTTGAGTTTATATTCATTGTGACGATTTGCTGAAAAATATAGACTTTTACCATCATCTGTAAAGCTTATCGAGCCACCATGATTGAAGTCGCCAGAGGTTAACTGCTGTGCATTACCGCCATTGGCATCAATAGCAAAAAAGTGATTAAAGCCCGGTTTAGTGTATCCACCGCCATCGGCACGATAATAAACATCGTCGATAAACATCGCAGGTTTTGCCCAATCAGCTCCCTCAGGTTTTCCAGGAAGATTTACAGGAGATGATACTTTACTTGATACAAACTGGCTGAATACAAGTTTTTTACCATCGGGCGCCCAATGTAAACTGCCAGGGCTTTTGGTTAAATTACTTATTTTTGCAACAGCGCCTGTTTTTAACCATTTCACATAAATCTGACTGCTACCATCACGCGTTGAAATAAATGCTAACCGCGCTTCATCTGGAGATAACACCGGCGAATAATCCATATGCACGCCAGAAGTAAGCGGTTGCAGTTGTTTTGAATTACTATCGACAGACCAAATATTACTGACTTTACGATCTGACTTTATATCCATACGATTACGCACAAAATACACGGTTTTAGCGTCGTGCGTCATTTCAAGTTGATTGGCGTATTCAAGATCGAATACGTTTTCAAGTTGTAAGGTATTGTCAGCTTGAGCCGCGATGCCGCAAAAGCTCATCGCAGCCAGCAGTGCAAGAGGGGAGAGTAATTTCATTTTTATTCCTTGTTATTAAACAGCATTATTACTGTTATAAAGTAACAAAGGTTAAAAATACAGCTGATTGCGATGAAAAGCAGAGTTAAAGCCCCTAGATGTTTTTAGTTAAGTCGATTTTTTGATGAATTAATAAAGGAGTTAATTTAACTTTATTTGCAAATGAAAATTATTATCAACTGCGGGGTGTTGTGATATAGTTTTAAAAATGCACTCTCAAAGCTCTTTGCAATGAGTGCAGCCAGCCCAGTTAGGATTGATAAGGTTTAAAATGACTTTGTGCAGTGACATTGAAATAGATATGACGAATAAATCGCAACAAATTGTAAGTGCACATAACTTTGTCCAGTTGTTACCCGGCTTATCAGTAAGCTTATCTACAGCAGATGATATGGGTCCTGCTGATACTAAACATGTGTTTCCTAGTGATGCGCAACATATTCATTTAAACAGCATTCTTGCGGGAAAATTCGAAGCTACTGTAGGCAATCATTTTTTGCAATGTAGCTGCGGAGACTTCAATATTGGCTTTTCAGCAGGTGAAAAATTTTGTTCATATCACAGCCATGATTTTTGCAATTTAGATATCATGATAAAGCCAGAACTACTTACTGAGCTTGCTGGTGAAGAACTCTGTTGCATAGAGTTGAGTAATCGTCACTCATTCTTTGTAAAACAAAGTGGATCGAATGGTAAAGTTAATGCATGTGCAAACCGTATTCACCAACTTATTAAAGAGCCACAAGCAAGTCCTTTGTTATTACATTCTGCGACGCTAGATTATCTATATTGGCACCTGAGCGCACTAAAATCAGTTGATAGCGGCAACCAAGTTTCATTTCGAGAAAAGAAGCAACTTATTGCTGCAAGAGATTTTTTGCTCTCTGATCTGAGTAACCCTCCGACGATTTCAAACGTGGCTAAAGAGGTAGGTTTAAATCAATGTAAGCTTAAGCAAGGTTTTATAACACAGTATACGGCTGCTTCCAAGAAGCAAGAATGAACAAAGCTATGAGTCTACTCAAAGACCATAATGTTACCGAAACGGCAATTTCATTGGGTTACAGCAATATTAGTCATTTTAGTGTAGCCTTTAGAAAACAGTTTGACGTGCTGCCAAAAGAAGCTCGGCTTAATTTAGCGCCCACCTTTGTGAGTAATTAAGCGTGTTACTAAAAATAAAAGTGGCGAACAATCAGTTAACGCCACCTTTGCATATATATCAGTTTAGAAATTAGTACCAACCGTTAAACCAATGGTTCGTTGTGATAGTGGCTTATTATCATCGGGTGGTCAAAGACAGCGCATTGCAATTGCCAGAGCGCTCTTAAAAGATGCGCCTATTGTGTTATTAGATGAAGCCACAGCTTCGTTAGATCCCATCACCCAAACAGACATCGTCCAAGCAATGAGTAATCTTTTACAAAACCGGACCGTGATCACAGTAGCCCATCGACTTTCAAGCACTGTAAACGCTGATAATATTATTGTACTTAAAGATGGAAAAGTAGTGGAGTCGGGGGGTCATCATTGCTTGTTATCACGTGGTGGATACTATACACAGCTCTGGAATGCATAGGCTATGTAACTGCGTAAAGGGGCTTTACAGTCATCTTTGTAAAACAAGGGTTTTACAATTTAATCTTGAATGTAGCCACCAAGTAATATTTTCATTATATATAATGAAAATATTAGCTTTGTTGAGAATGATTTTTATTCGTGGTAGTGTTTTGGGAAACGTTGAGCATTATTTGTTTTTATCGTTTTATTCATAAGTATTTTGTTCAACAACCTTTTATTAAGAATTTAGCATGTATTTGTCGATAAAAAATAAAAAATAAAAAATCCTTACAGCTTCATGCCGAAAATCTCACCAGAGGAATAGACGATAACCACCTTAAAGCGATATGTCCTGAAGGTGGGGAGCGGCATAAAAACTGTGCAATACCCTCAATCATAAGGACAGAGAATGAGTAACCTAGTAAATAATGAAACCGTGCCACAAACGGATGCTCCATTTAGCCTGAAACCGCTTATGTTCGAAACCTTTGTGTGTACTATGGCGCTAATGGCATTTGCAGCTTTGGCTGCGCCCATTGCACGCGTTATCGGGCTTGAAGCATGGCAGCTTGGCACGGCAATGACTGTGGCCGGTGTTGCTTGGGTTGTTATGGCTCGGTTTTGGGGGAAACTAAGCGACCGTAACGGCCGTCGGCCAGTGATGCTATTTGGGCTTGCTGGCTTTGTTATTAGCTATGCGTTATTGGCATTGTTTATTGATTTTGCGATGCAAACGGCAATGGTGCAGGGACTCGCATTTGTCGGCATTGTGATAGGACGGAGTATAGCAGGGGTATTCTATGCAGCGGTGCCCGCAACGAGCGCTGCATTAGTGGCAGATCATATATCGCCTAAACAGCGAGCAGCAGCGATGGCTGGGATCGGGGCCTCGAGTGCCGCAGGTATGGTTATAGGCCCAAGTTTTGTAGGTCTCATTGGCCCTTATAGTTTAAGTATACCTTTATACATCACGGCTGTTTTACCCGCCATTGCATTGATTGTAATTTGGCATGTATTGCCAAGGCGAGAACATCACGTAAAGCCGGACGGTAACTCACTAAAATTAAACGATATGCGCTTACGCTGGCCAGTAATAGTGGCCTTTGTTGCTACATTTAGTGTTGCGGTTGCGCAGATCACGGTTGGTTTTTTTGCCCTCGATCGATTATTGCTAGAGCCTGCAAATACGGCGCGCACAGCAGGGGTTGCACTGGCTATTGTTGGTGTAACATTGATAGTTGCACAAATAATATTACGAAAGCTTGACTGGCAGCCGCGACGATTAATTAAATGTGGGGGGCTCATTGCTGCAGCAGGGTTTGCTTGTACGGTTTTTGCATCAACCCCGCTTGTGCTTTGCCTTAGCTATGGCGTGGCGGGCTTTGGCATGGGATGGGTATTCCCATCTGTTTCTGCATTGGCTGCTAATTCAGTTGAAGCCCATGAACAAGGCGCAGCTGCTGGAACAATCTCAGCAGCGCAAGGATTGGGTGTTGTAGTCGGGCCTATTGTTGGTACTGGTGTTTATAGTATCGATATTGGCTTGCCTTATGGGCTAATTGCAGTGATGTTATTGTTAGCGATATGCTGGCGACCACTAAAATAGTTATCTTTCCTCGAAATGTATAGCCCTTGCTTGCGCCGCGTAAAGCTGTTTCAGGTAAGGGTAACCACTCCCACCTTAATGAGTCAGTTCAACCTTGCAAGAATGGATCACTTCTTTAATCATAAAGTTAACAAGCGTAGGTGAGATTTTATACACAGAGGCTATCTCTTTTTGTTTCAAACGACCATGGCGATAAAAGCTGATTATATTTTTATGGCGAGTTGATAATTTGTTCATTGTTTTGTTAATGGATTCAGATAACTGCTGCTGTGAAAAATGTGCTTCTATATCAGAGCTGCTGTCATGTAATCCATCTAATACTATGCCATCCATATCAATTAACGCATCGCGTTTATTTTTTCTGAGCATATCAATAGCAATATTTCTGGCTACTTGATAGCTAAAACTTGTGGGGTTTTTTACATCATGGTTTTGTTGTTGGCTCATGGCCGCTAAGCGAATAAAGGTATCTTGCAAGGCATCTTCAGCTAAATAAGGGCAGTGTAGAATGGAGTTTAAAAATGCTAATAGTTTGGTCTTATTCTGATAAATAATATCTGACCACTTTACTGCAGATACCGACACTGCCAATTCCTTTTGGTTTTATTTTAGGGTCCCAGGTGTTAATGAGATTTATTTTCATGCGCATTATGCGTTTAGATGGCTATAACTGTCAATGGTTGTTTATTACGCATTTGTGATTCTGGCTGAAGGTTTAAGACTCGTGCTTTTTACTGTTATTAATTAGCAACTACGAAGAGGCTAAGTAATAGCGAAGATAAATAAGGTTATTAGGGCGTGTTGACCTTTGTGGATTGAAATTAGTTCAATCTAGGGGCGATTTAATCGCGGCGCGAGGTTTGTAACCTAGCGGGCTAAGTAAAAACCGAGCAACAAAGAGTCAATCGCCCCTAGGAATAACCCTTTGGGCAGCGCATGTTTGGCATTTATACTGCGTTATCGCCCATTTATGGGGAACAACCACACTGCATAGGCGCTGCCTTGCCTAAATACCAAACATACAGCTGCAAAATCAATCACGAAAGGTCAATACGCCCTAGTTTTTACTTAAATTTTTGTTCCTTACTGGACAAAGAATATGAGTCAAAAATTGCTTTCTCAACGGTACGTGCAGGCGAGCCACGTAACTATTCGCTACAGTTAACATATAGTTTCTAAAAAATATAATCTCAGTTATATAACTGAGTTTTCTCCAGCGTAAACCACCACCGATAGTTAATCCTCTGACTGCTTGCTCTAAGTTATAGGAAGAACAAAACCTGAACATATTTTTTGGTGCAATGCGTATAATGCCTTCAATAATAAGTGTTTTACGATATTTTTACTAAATTTTTATAGCCTACATTCGTCCTGTCGCAGTGTTAATTATTATTTTATAAATATTGAGAGGAATAAATGAAGCAGTTTTCTAAAGTTGCACAGGCGGTAGGTTTAGGTATTTTTGTTGGGGTAACTGGGATTGCATATGCGGATGATGTAAGCAAAGTCGATGCACAAGAACTTGAAAAAATAACGGTACTTGGCAAACACTACCGTAATATTGGTGCAACGGGATTACCGCTTGCCATTGGTGATACACCACAAGCTATTTCTTTAATTGATGCTGAGTATATCGCATTGTATGACTTAAACTCTGTGGGTGATGCGCTTGAGCACAGTGCGGCAATTCATACTGATCCTTCACCTTCTGGACGTGATCGTTTTGCGTATTCAAGAGGTTTTGCTATGAACCGTTATTTAGTTGACGGTATGGTATCGGCGGGTCGTACCTTTCAAAGTTCATTGCTTGATGCCAGCATGTTTGAGACGGTTGAAGTGATCCGAGGCTCAACGGGTATGCTACAAGAAGTCGGGCAGCCGTCAGGGACTGTTAATCTTATTCAAAAACGCGCACAAGAGAGCTTTTCAGGTTACGTAAATGCTGAGCTAGGTTCTTGGGGGAAGCGTCGAGTAGAAGGTGATGTGACTGGTGCACTGACAAGTGATGGTTCAGTAAAAGCACGTGCGGTTGCGGTCTATGAAAACGCAGATTCGTTTCAAGACCGTGTTAATAGTGCACGTAAAGTGATTTATGGGACAATCAGCGCTGAGCTAACTGATGACTTTTCGGCTTCAGTATTCTGGTCGCAACAAGAAGATGAACTGGATGAATATTCAGGCGGTTTACCATTTAGCTATAACGATGGTTCTGTGTTTCACGGTGACATTGGTCACAATGACAACCCAAGCTGGGTGTATGAAGATGCCAATCAAGATAATGTGATGGTTGAGCTACAATATAGTTTGAATGATGATTGGTCTATTCAGGGGCGCTATCACCGCTCAGATGTTGAGTCAGACGGTATTTATTTTAGTGCAGATTCATTACCCGATGTTGAGTCTGGATTATATTATTCATACTTTAATCACTCTGATCGCGATCATGAAAGTGAGCGTGCTGAACTGAATTTAACAGGTAATTTTACGTTGTTAGCTCGTGAGCACAATGTGACGTTTAGTGTCGCAGATGCTAGCTTTACAGAAGTTGAAACGCGTTCGTTTTCGCAGGACTCTCCTGATATCAATGCGAATGATCCTAGCAGTAGCGTAAGCATTCCAAAACCTGTATTTTCTGATCCTTCAATCACTAATTCAGAGCAAGAGTCTAAGAACTACCGTATTGCTGCTAATTTAAATGTGGCTGAACCTATTAATATTCTATTAGGTGCAAATTATAAAGATATTGACTCACGTGCAGGCGCTGGCCATGTATTGAGTGATTGGGTCAACAACAGCGATACTAGCCTATACATTGGCGCAACTTATGATGTTACAGAAGCGGTTTCAGTGTATAGCAGCTACACCGACATTTTTGAACTCCAAATGGTATTCGATAAAAATGGTGACTTACTCGATCCAACAGTCGGTAAAAACAAAGAGATAGGGGCACGTTATTCATCGCTCGACGGCAATTTAAATATTGATGTCGCCTTGTTTAAGATTAATCAAGAAAATTTCGCTATTACAGACACGAGTGCAGCAGCAGCCCGTATTTATAAGTCAGTTGATGGCGTAGAGTCGAAAGGCTATGAAATTGAAATCAGTGGTTATATTAATGATCAATGGCGTGCATCAATCGCGTATAGTAATTTAAGCCTGTCAGATAACAATGAAGGCCGTATTTCTAAAATCGTGCCTGATAAGGTGGCTAAGTTTAATACGGATTATGAGTTTGATGGCCTGTTTGCAGGATTAACCCTTGGTGGATTTATTAATTGGACGGGTGAAAGGCATGGCTTTATTGCTAACCCTGATTGGAGCTTTCACTATCCAGAGTTAAGTGCTTATACTGTCATTGGCTTAGTGGCAAACTATGAAGTGACGGATAATCTAAGTGTCAAAGCGAATATTAATAATGCATTTGACAAAGAATATGAAGGTAAGGTTTCATGGTTTAGTAGCAGACCGGGCACGCCTCGTAATTACTCAGTACAGTTAAATTATAGGTTTTAAAAAATATAAGCTCAGTTATATAACTGAGCTTTTTAGGTAATAGGGTATTACATCAAAACTGATAAGTTATTTGCGCACTGTAACTGCGAGGTTCACCATAAGCACCTAACCCAAATATACCTACACTTTCGTAGTAGCTTTTGTCAAATAGGTTATTGATGTTGGCTGATACAGTCATGTTATCATTAACATGATATCGAGCAAATATATCTGCTACCGTGTACTTACCTTGTTGTGGAGTTTCTCCATTTGGACCTGTTCCACGAGGTCCGTTTGCACCATCTCGTGGGTAAATTTTACTTTGCCAGCGCAAGCCACCACCGATAGTTAATCCCTCAATAGTATTATCTAAATTATATGATGTACTTAAGCGGATCATATCTTCCGGCGCGTTACGTGATACTTTTGTGTCATCATTTTTACGGGCAACACGATGAGTGTAACCAAGGTAAATTTGCATATCCGACGTTAGTGCACCAGATAATTCCATTTCATAGCCTTTGGTTGTGATCCCTTTTGCTGTTTTATAACGCAGTTCATCTTGTCCATTGACGACAACCATGCGATCTGGCGTCGCGACATTATCTTGCTTGACTTGGAATGCTGCTGCGGTGAAGTTTAGCTTATTATCAAAGAATTCCGCTTTGAGGCCTGCTTCATAGTTTTTACCTTCCAATGGGTCAAGTAATTGATTCTTTATGTCTAACTCAGTTTGAAAGTTATAGATGTCAGTCATACTGGCATAGGTAGAAAAGTGCTCATTTATTTCGTAAACCAAGCCAATATACGGTGTTAAAATACCACTGTCTGATGCATCTTCTTCAATAATTTCGCCATCCCATGCATAGTGGTCCCAGCTGCTGCTTCTTAGACCTGTGACCAATGAGAGCGGATCCGTTAAACTAAATTGTGCGCTCACATAGGCACCACTTTGGGTTGTTTCCCAACCCCAAACGTATAATGGAGTTGAAGAAAACCCTGGGTTTGGTATATTTGACCAGTCATCAAATGACCAGTCTGGCAGACCACTTAAAGCTGGTTTCATGTTGCGGGTGTTTTTTTCTAAGCTGGTGTTGTAACCGACGACCATTTGGTGGTCGCGACCAAATAATTCAAAGGGACCACTGATGCGAATATCAAAGGTGTTTTGTGTCCAATCGCCTTCGGTGGCACTAGGACGAGCACTTAGGCCTGTGCGTGTTTGTGGGTCTAAATAGCCATTTACGTAGGCACGATTATCATCATAGTGGCCATCCATATGGCTGCCATAGGCAGTTAGTGTCCAGCTATTAGCAAATTGGTGCGTCAGTGAAGCAAACGTGATAATGCGGTCTCTATCACGGTAAGACCAGTCCGTGCCCGTATTACTTGAACGAGGGAGGTCTGTGCGTGTACCATCGGTGTAATACATAGGCACCGGTTCACCAAAGCTTACACCGCGTACATGGTGCTTTTGATAATCAACCCCAACATTTAACTTAGTATACGCTGTAAAATCAGCTTGGATATTAGCATATAAAACGGTTTTATTTCGGTCGATAGAATTCAAGTAAGATTCACTATCTTGGTACGCTGCAACCACGCGGCCGCTAAGTTTATCATCAAAACCAAGAGATGATGACGCATCTAGTTCTGCGCGGCTTAAGCCCCAATTTCCGACTTTTAGATTCACAGTTGCTGCTTGCTCAGTCAGTGGTTTTTTACGAATTAAGTTTATTGCTGCAGACGGGTTGCCAGCACCCATTAGTAATCCTGCAGAACCACGAATAATCTCCACACGTTCATAAACAGCCATATCAGCTAAAAAGTCAGCTTCTACGCCACCATTTGCTCCACGTATAGGAGAGCCGTCGAACTGTATATTGTCAATGGCAAAGCCGCGCGCAGATGGGAATACTCGATCTGTTTCTGCTTGGTTCATAGTGATACCCGCAGTGTGACGTAAAGCTTGTGCTATTTCAGTAATACCTTTGTCGTCAATTTGCTGACGCGTGATAACACTGATTGATTGTGGTGTTTCACGTATTGAAAGGTCTAACCCCGTCGAGTAGTCCATTGATTTAGTCGTGTAAGAGCCAACTACATCAATCACTTCAATAGGTTGAGTATTATTGTGGGGGATTTCAGACGCTGCTTGTTCAGCTAGGGCATAATTGCTGAATAATAAAGTAGTTGCAATGGCTTTTGAAATTGGTGAAAGGGTTAACATTAAAACTCCGTTATGATAATGATTGGTGTGTGGTGATGGTTGAAATAGAGCAAGGTGAACTATGTTTTAGTTCCTTAGTATTAAGCAGTGCCATCTGTTCAGGTTATAGCTCATTGAAAAATAAGCTCGATTGTAATGGATGCACATTACTTAAATAACAACGCTATTAGGGTAATGTGCATTTTGGAGATCAAGCTAAAGCAGTTGTGGCAACTTGTTGAACCTTTTCTCGCAACTCGGCTTGCAATGAGAATGCAATTTCTGCTGATCTCATAGAAAGTACTGATAGCAATGTGTCGCTTAAGCCATGTGTTGATTCTGAGCGCCCTTGTAAAAATAACGAAGGAAGAAAACGATCATCCGCTTTAACTTGATAATTTCTGTCAATATCAATGTTTCCTAAATAGTCTTTAATGGGTTCTAACATAGGTGCCATTTTAGGTCGTTCATATCCTGTAGCTAAAATCACTAAATCGTAATTATTCGTGGCATGCTTATTTGATTTTTTATCAAGTATAGATAGTGTTATTTGTCCACTTTTTTCAGATGCTTGAGTTACTTCATTATTAGGGCAATACTTATGTTGCTCCACCATAGCTACTTTTTGTTGATAAAAAATATTATATATTTGCTCAATCATCGCTGAATCAACAGCTGAATAATTAGCGTATTTATATTCTTTTAATAGTTCTTCTCTTTCTTGTAGTGTTTTACTGAATATAGAATCTGTTGATGATGGGTTAAAAATTTCATTCACATAGGGGCTTGAGTCTGCTGGCTTCATCGAATTGCCACGCATAATTAAATCAACTTTTGCGTTTGGATAATTATCATCAATATCAATAAAAGCTTCCGCAGCACTTTGCCCGCCACCAATTATAGCAATGCGTAAGTCTTTTGTTTTTACTGGAATAAGTTTAGTCATTTTTGATAGGTAGTGAGTATGATGAAATACAAGTGGGGTTTGTTTTAGTGGTTGGAAAACCTTCGGTATTAAAGGGGTTCCTCCAGTCCCCATAACAAGTGATTTAGTAAAACGAGCTTTACTTGTACCACCTATGTCTGTTGTTATCACTTTGAGCAATTTTACTTTTTGATTATCCATAACCGGCTCAATAGAGGTGACCTTTTCGCCGTATTGACATTGGGCTGAAAAATGACCCGCAACCCAGCGCAGATAGTCATTAAATTCTAACCTGCTTGGGTAGAAAGTACTTAAATTTATAAAGTCCACTAAACGATTATGAGAATGTAAATAATTTAAGAATGAGTAAGGGCTGGTTGGATTTCTCAATGTGACAAGATCTTTCAAAAATGAGACTTGTAGCCCACTTTGACTCGTAATAGTATCACCATGCCATTGATATTCTGGCTGTTTATCAATAAATAAGGCATTTAGTGTGGTGGAATTATTGTTAATTTCCTCTAAGGCAATCGCCAAAGCTATATTTGATGGGCCAAATCCGACACCAATGATATCGTATGTAGGTATTAGTGGCTGTGCCATGCTTGAACTCCTCGTTTAAAACAACTTTTAGCAGCTACATAAATTTACTTTTGTTTATAAAAATGTGTAGCAGTGGGTATTAGCTGAATAAGGATTCATTAAGTATCCTTATTTAATGAATTACGTTAATTTAGCTTGTTTTTTCAACAACCCAAGGTGAAATGCTTGCTAGTTTTTCACTGGTTTCGGTGAGTTCTCTTTCTGGTGTTGAATCAAGTACAATTCCGGCTCCAGCCTGTAACCAGTGCTGATCGCCTTTACTCATCACACTGCGTAAAACTAATGCTGCGTCAATAACGCCTGTGTGATCTAGTTTTAAAATTGCGCCTGCATAAAGCCCTCTGCTACTGCCTTCGTGTCGTCGTATTTCTGAAAAAGCAGCCAGCTTTTGAATACCAGACGCTGTAACAGCAGGGAATAGGCTTTCGAATGCATGCCAAGCGTTATATTCCGTTTTTAGAGTGCCACAGACTCTCGAAGCTAAATGTTGTACAGAACCTCGCTTTTTTTGAACCATGAACTGTGGTACATGTACAGATTGTGGTTCACAAACTTCAGTCATTTCGTCAACTGAAAGTCTCACAGATATTGCGTGTTCGTGGGTTTCTTTTGGATCTCTTAGTAACTCATCAAATATTTTTTGATCTGTGTCTGGATTACCTTCTAATCGTCGAGTGCCCGCTAACGGCTCTGTTGTAACTTTACGGTTTTCATCAACTGAAAGTACAATTTCAGGACTAAACCCGGTGATTTTCCAACCAGCTAAATTCATTGTAAATGAACGAGCAGGTGTATTCATAGAACGCCCCTGAAGCCATGTAGCAGTGTAGTCGGGCGAAAAATGTAGGGGAACCTTACGCGAGAGTATGACTTTTTCTAGTAAACCATTTTGGATATTGGCGACAGACTTTTTAACTGCATTTTTATAATTAATATTGTCTGGTATTTCGACATTTTTGTAAGGAACGTGTGCTCGTACAACTGCATTTTCTAGTATTAAGCGTACTTGCTGCTCAAGTTCACTGGATTTAGATTTAATGAGTGTTGGTTTTTTCCCTAGGGATACCGTTATTTTTGGCTCACAAATAAATAATAACGCTTCTTGGCCTGCTTTTTCTTCTTCGGTTAATAGCTCTGGTGATTTGAGGGCATATGCGAATTCAAAACTAGACCATCCGCATGCTTGCCATTCACCATCCCAAGTATTTAATTCTTGCTGTAGGACTTGGCAGAGGTTTTCACTGTTAACTTGGCGCTGAGTCTTTCCTGCAGAGGTATTAGATTCAATGTGAGTTGCAAATACTGTTATAGAACGAACAATACCCCCTGCAAACCAACATTCACCGTTATCTTCGTAAATTAAATACTCTTTAAATATACCACTGTCGGCTAGAGCGGCTGCTCGTGCGAAGATTAAATTTTGCTCATCGCTTTGGGTTGTGCCTTCATTGGAAAAATTAGTTTTCATAATATCTTATGCTCCTTTTCAAAATACATTTTGCATACACACGGGATTAATTTTCAATCAATGTGTTGCAATAATAACTGCAGTAAATAATAATGCAAATTATTATTATTTATATTTTAGGGTCTGTTTTATGGATAATGCACTTAGGCTAAAGCTTGCGAGAAAATTGGCGGCAACTCGAAAAATAATCATGCCGAATAATAATGCGGGCTCTTTATCGACATTGAATCAAAGTCTTACAGTTTCAAAAGCAAAAAATGAGACCAGTTATGTGCTTTCTAATGCGCAAGAAAGGATGTGGTTACTTAATCAACTAGACCCACTTTCGTCTGCTTACAATGTTTGTGTCTTGTGGCAATTTAAGGGTTGTTTAGATGCGCGTGTTTTACAGCAAAGTTGTTTTGAATTAGTGAAGAGGCACAGTATTTTTCGAACTTCCTATTATGCAGACCCTATTGTTGGTGCTCGACAAAAAGTGCTTGATGAGTTTCCTTTGCAGTGGTGTGAATATGATTTACAAGATTTAGATCAGCAGACGCGAGAAGTACGACTTAAAGAAATAGCACAACATGCAAGTACAGAACCTTTCGATCTTGCAACTAAGAGTACACTTCGACTTGCTCTCGTAAAAATGACCGACAGTCATCACACTTTAGTTATGGTAGGGCAACATATTGTCTGGGACGGGGCGTCATTTGGTATTTTTTCTAACGAATTATCAACATACTATACGCTAATTAAGAGCGGCCAACCTAAACAACGCGCTCCGTTACCCATCCAGTATTTAGATTTTGCTCAATGGCATCGTGAAAAATGGCAACAAGATTCCGAACAAAGCAAAGAGCAGGTTACGTTCTGGCAAAAACAGCTTACACCGCTACCTGAGCCTATTGATTTTCCAACTGATTTCCCTCGGGGAGTGAGGCAAAATGAAAATGGTGGCTGGCACAGTGATAATCTTGATCAAGCAACAACACAAACGCTACTTACGTTAGCACGAGAAGAGCAAGTTACAACTTTTGAAGCTATTATTGCGGTGGTTGCTTTATTAATGACTCGGCTTTCTAGGGCATCAGAAGTGACGATAGGGACAGTGGCCTCGCATCGTAATTTACCTGAGCTGAGTGACCTGATAGGTAATTTTGGTAATGTTATTCCACTACGGATTAAGGTTGATAATAAACTTTGTTTTCGTGAACTGATCCGTGATTGTGCGACACAATGTCGTGCTGCTTTTTCACATGCAGATTTACCCTTTGAATTATTACTTGAAAAATTACAAATAAAACGAGGGGAATCGCAAAACCCATTATTAGACACTATGGTGACTTTCTTAAGCCATGGGATGGCTCCACCCGTAATCGATGACTTAGATGTACATTGGGAAAAGTATTTTAATGGTACAACGCAAACAGATCTCTCTTTTGACGCATTATTAAAAGATAACTGCCTTCAGTTTCAAGCCACTTGGCGTGCTTCATTATATCGACCAAAAACCATACCAAATCATTTAAAACGGCTGCTACAGTTACTTAAACATTGTGTTCAAGAACCAGATGTTGCACTAGCTAACATTACCACTGTATTACCCGATGAAAATCAATTAATAAAATGGGGTCAACGCGATGCTTTTGTAAGCCCAGTAACAACGCTCGTTGCTTGGTTTGAGAGTACCGTGAGTAAATATCCAAATCGAACTGCCGTTGAGTTAGTTGGCAGTGAAACGATAAAAAGTGTTTTGCAAAAACAAAACGTGCTGCATGACCTCAGTTTTTTAACGCTCAATGCAAGAGCAAATAGAGTCGCAAGGTGGCTAGTATCGCAAGGGATTGGGCCAGAAGATCGGGTTGCCATAATAATGCCTCGCCAGTTGGAATGGTTCGTTGTGATGCTTGGTACACTCAAGGCGGGTGCCGCTATTGTACCTATAGATCCAAATTATCCAGAGGATTACATTAACCGAGTACTTACATTGGCTGCGCCAAATATAGTAATTAATAACGGTGATACACATTTATTTGAATCAGCTAAAGCGACTGAATTACAAACTAAAACAATCAGTCTGTTAGTTATTGAGAATAAGGCATTAAGTTTAAAAAATAGTGATCTTAATCTTACAAATGAAGAGAGATGCAGGCCATTGCGCCCATCTCATCCAGCCTGTATTACGTTTACATCAGGCTCAACAGGGCAGCCAAAAGGTGTTGTTGTAAAACATGCATCTCTGGTTAACCTTATTGCTAGTCATAAACACGATCTCTATAGCGAAGCTTCTGCGCTTGTAGAACATAATCAGCTAAAAGTTGGCCATGCTTGGTCTTTGGCTTTTGATGCCTCATGGCAACCTACACTGTGGATGTTTGAAGGCCATAAAGTCTATTTATTTGATGCAAATACGATGCAAGACGCGGTCACTCTTGCCAAAGAGATAATGCTTAAAAAAATGGATTTTATCGAGTTAACGCCCAGTATGCTAGATGAAGTATTACCGTGGTTACAGTCAGGACTTACAGATACAAATGGGCAATTTATTGAACCTCACATACCTGCAATATTGGGTTTTGGTGGTGAATCGGTAAAACAAGAGCTTTGGCAACGTATAAAGAGCCTTCCTAGTACGTTGGGCTTTAATTTATATGGCCCGACAGAGGCAACAGTGGATGCAATGATTGCTAAAACCAATGCAGCTGAAAAGCCGGTAATAGGTGGGCCGGTTGCAGGAGGGCAAGTATATGTTTTAGATAGTTGCTTGCAATTAGCGCCTTTAGGGGTGCCTGGTGAGCTTGCAATTGCTGGTGCTGGATTAGCAAGAGGATACCTTGATCGTAGTGATTTAACAGCAAGCAAGTTTATTGCTAATCCTTTTGCTGCACAAGGTGAAAGGCTTTATCTAAGTGGTGATAGAGTAAAATGGACAACTCAAGGAAATATTGAATACATTGGCCGTATAGACGAGCAAGTAAAAATTAGAGGTTTTCGTGTTGAGCCGCTCGAAGTTGAGTCAACCATTGAGCTGTTAATTAAATGTCCTTGCGCTGTAATTGCCAGAGCGGTTACTCAAAGTGCGATGGAGTTAATGTGTTATATTGAAAATGAAATGGAGCAACTCAGCGACAATCAAGAGGCTAATTTAAACTTAATAGCTCGCTTTCGCTATATATGTGAGCAAGCTCTACCTCCTCACTTAGTCCCCAAGTATTTTGTAATTAATAAAAAACTACCTAAATTACCTAATGGAAAAATTAATCGTAAAGCGCTGTCGATACCTGATGATTTAGGTGTTATTGCCAAAAGAGCCCCTCGCAATGAATTGGAAAAAAAGCTATGTAGTTTAGTGTGTGACGTTTTAGGGATTGAGACAATAGGCATTGACGATGGATTTTTTGCAGTGGGTGGCGATAGTATTTCAGTTGTAAAATTAGTCAGCCGCGCTCGTCGAGAAGGGATCCACCTAACTCCTCGTCAAGTATTTAATGCAAAATGCATTGCGAATTTGGTTAAAGAATTACACGAAGTTGATCCCCTAGGAGACAGTCAAAATAGTAAAGCGGTTAGCCACGATAGTAATGATAAAGGCCAGCTTACTTCAACTTTATTAATGCAGCGCTACCTTAATGCAGCGACGCCGCTTGATCGATTTGCACAACTAGCAAGTGTAGTAGTGCCTGAAAGTATGACGGCTGGTGAACTAAAAGAGCTTGTGTATGCTTTACTTAATCGCCATGGGTTGTTGCGAGCTCAATTGGTGCAATCGGATACGGGGGGGTTATCCCTAAATGTTCCGATTGAAAATACCCAAACTATTTATTGTGAGCAAACTTATCAACAGTGTGATGATAAGTATAGAGTGTATTCTGAAAATGCTGATTTACCCACTTTAGAAAAATCAGGTGCATTATCAGCAGCAGAGTTGGCAAAACAACTATGTAGTAATTTAAGTCCTAAAAACGGTGTTATGGTTGCCGTATTGTTAGTTAAAGAAAATGAAAATAATAACCAAAGGGCTTGGTTTGCCATAAACCATTTAGTCATAGATGCCTCATCATGGCATATTTTGGCTGAAGACCTTGCGATTGTCCGAAATCAGCAAGTGAGTAATGAAAAACTTGAATTACCTCCCGTACCAACATCATGGCGTAGTTGGTCCAATCACATAAATAAATTAAGCCAGCAGTATATACCTGCGCCAAATTTAACTAATTTTGGAACGTTAGCAAGCGCTCACACATTAACTTGGAGCTTGGAACCGTATAATAAAACATGTCCTGCATTAACTGTCGCTCGTAGGTTAGCGCTTCCACTGGCTAGTCTATTACCTGCTATAAGTTGCTTAGCTGCTATTACATCAAAATTAAAACCAGCGCTAGATAATCGCTGTCCTACCTTGGTACTAGAGCGGCATGGTCGAGAAGTACAGGAACCAACACAAGATTTAAGCAGGACTATTGGCTGGTTTGCCCGTGAAGTTTATGTGGCTCTCAATAGTGATGTTTTAAAGACTAAATCGGATGAAATGTCGAGCCAGTTGATAGAAACAGTGTTGCGCAAATGGTGTGGTCAAATTATTCAGCAAGACTCTCCTTTTGTATCATCAAGAGGTGTCGCGCCTGCTCAACAAGGTGTAAATGGATGGTTAGTCGGTTTTAATTTTCTTGGTGATTTAAATTTATCCTCCAATTCAGATTTATGGTCAGTAACTCCGCTTCTTGAGCAGCTCACTGAAGCTTGCTCCGATCACTGGCCGTTACTAAATTCTTTAGATTTAACAGCCTACTACTGTCAACAAAAAGGGATAAAAACTCTTCACTTTAATGCGATAGCACCTAGTAGCGAATTGCACCATAGTGATCTACTACGATTTAAAGCTGAGTTAAATAAGCTTTTTCATCAACTACACGACTGTTTTATTGAAGAACAACAACGGCTACAAGCGCAAGGTCTTATTGATAGTAATAATTTGACAATTAAACCAGCTACGCCACTACAAGTTGAAATGCTTCGCCACTGTCATGGACTAGAAGATCCATGGACAACACAAATGGAAATAACTCTTTCTAATCAACACACCCCAGGCATATCTGAAAGTGCTTTAAAAGCTGGGGCCGCGGATCTCCTGCGTCGTCATGACGCGCTAAGATCAGGCTTTTTTGTGAAAACATTTTCTACTTTCACTGCCGATATACTCGATCCTGTATGGGAAACTTTAGATTTACGTGGTGAACCAAGTGATCAATATGAAGCATTGTTAGCGCAGCATCGCACAGCATGGTACCAATATCGCTTTGAATTTGATGCTCCGCCACTCATGCGATTTTTATCTATACGTATAAGTGATACTCAATGGCTAATTTTTATTCATTGTCATCACTTACTGCTAGATGGTTGGTCAGCCCCTCGAATTTTGCAAGAGTGGCTTGGAGGAATGAGTGCTGAAGCCACTTTAGCTTATCCAAATTTACATTGGGGTCAATATCTTGATTGGTTACAAAAACAAGATCCTACAATAGCTTGTCAATATTGGAATAAAGCGCTAAATGGCTTAAAAGCCCCTTCATTATTATGCCCGACAAGACAACAACGATTTCCTTCACAAGAATTATCTAGTGTGCTTTGTGCTGCTGTAAATGCAGACGTTAAAGCATTAGCTGCAAAGATTAATGTATCTACGGCCATGCTATTTCAATTGGCATGGGCTAAAACAGTGGGTAATGCACTTAATCAGGACGATGTTGTATTTGGTTTATTTGATTCTGGTCGTGCAGCGTCGTTAGCAGGTATTGAAACACTTGTTGGATTGGTTACTCAGTTAGTACCAATACGGATTAAGACTGATCCTTTGAGTAGTCCAATTAACTTGTTGCAGCAGTTGCAAACTGAACAATTTGAATGGCAAGCGTTAGCTCCGGTTAGGTTGGATAATTTGGAGGCGACTCATCGTTTTGGTGAATTTTTTGATACTTTATTAGTTATTGAAAATGCCCTTGATGCGGATACACAAACCGCAGAGCCAATTAAACAAGTTAATTCATCTCAAGGACTTACATTACCAGTTGCATTGGCAGGGTTGAAGGATGTTAAGTGGCAAGATTCGGTTGGCCAAACCGCTGCTTTATTTATCTACCCTGGTGCAACAACCAAGATCCGTTTGAGCTTTGACCCGCATGCAGTGGGCAAAAAACGTAGCGCTCAGCTATTAACTGATTTTGAGTTCTATTTGCAAGCACTTGTCGATAGTTGTGACAAATTAAGTCATGAAGCCGAAAATTCTGCGCAACTTAATAACAGCGAATTAAACCCCCCATCAACAGTCTCTTTGGAGTTAAATCATGAGTGAAAATATTTTCGATGATGAATCAATGGCATTTGTAGTCCTTATCAATCATGAAAAACAGTATTCGTTATGGCCTGAAGTATTAACTATTCCCTCTGGTTGGGATCAGGTTTTTGGCCCTCAAACACGTGATACTTGTTTGAGTTGGCTAAATGCTAATTGGACAGATTTACGTCCTAAATCACTCATAGAGATGGATGGGAATTAATATGGAGCAGATTAATAAGGGGATGCCAGCAGGGACAGCATGCCTGTATCAATCCTTTGCTGAACAAGCCGTTATGCACCCTAATCGCATCGCAGTTAGTGATGAACATAGCTCCTTGACATATAAAGTGCTTAAACAAAAAGCTGACTTGGCATCACATCGACTTTATGCAAGTGGTGTTCGTACAGGAAACTGCGTGGCTTTAATATTGCCTAGAAACTGTGAGCAAATCATTCACGTGTTAGCAATATTGCAACTTGGAGCGTGCTATGTGCCGATTGATCCCGACTACCCCAAAGAAAGGATCGATTGGATAATTGCTTGTAGTCAGCCTAGTGTAATTGTTACTCAGCGAGAGTTGAGCATGCCGCTTTGGGGGAACGATTCACTTACTAAAGCTATGAGTCATTTGTTGTTTGTCGAGGACCAATTTAACTTTGTTCCAGATGAGCACGAGAAACCTATTTACAGAGCCGCAGGTGCTTTCGCTTATATTATTTTTACTTCAGGGTCGACGGGAAACCCTAAGGGAGTTGTTGTAGGGCATCAGCAAGTTCTGGCTTTAATTAATGCGGCAATGCCTTTATTAGATGCAACACATACTGATGTTTGGGCTTTGTTTCATTCACTGGCTTTTGATTTTTCAGTGTGGGAAGTGTGGGGAGCCTTGACCACAGGAGCCAAGCTAACGATTATTCCAAAAAGTGTAATTTGGTCACCAGACGCCTTAGTGCAATATTTGAGAGCAGAAAAGGTCACTATTCTTAATCAAACGCCTTCAGCATTTTATGCCTTAATTGACGCAGAAAGTAAGGCTCTAAAAATGAGTGAGCAACCACTATGCTTGCGCAAAGTGGTCTTTGGTGGTGAAGCACTTAATTTGGATAAAGTAAAAAAATGGTGGCAGCTTTACCCTTGCGAAACATTGCAATTGATAAACATGTACGGGATCACAGAGACAACGGTGCACGTAACATGGCTAACACTAAGTGATTCACTTTGTGGCACTGAAAATAGTCCAATAGGTGAAGGGCTAGCTAGTTTGGAGGTGCTTTTACTTGATGAAAATCTAGAAAAAGTGGCTGATGGTGAAATTGGTGAAATTTATGTAGCAGGAGATCAAGTGGCATTCGGTTACATCAATCGTCCTGATCTAACCGCAATGCGATTTGTTGCCAGTCCTTTTCACACTGGGAAGCGGATGTATCGTTCGGGTGACTTAGCGAAGCAACTTGATGGTCAACTCTTTTATTTTGGTCGCGCAGACAGGCAATTGAAAGTAAGGGGGTTTCGTATTGAGCCGAGTGAAATAGAAGTTGCTTTAGAATCTCATGCAAAGATACAAAGAGCAGCCGTGATAGCAAAACCATGCCTCGACAGTGGTTTATCAGATGGCTTAATTGCTATTTTAATCGCGACAGAGGAATCATTTACCGCACAACCAATAGCAACATTGAGAAACTATCTATCTCAGCATCTCCCTGTTCACTATTTACCTTCAGACTTTCTATTTGTTAAAAAATTCCCGCTAACAGTAAACGGAAAACTGGATGAAAAAGCGTTACTTATGCAGTGGCAAGCAAATCAAAAAAGCACTTCTTCTTTGCATCAACAGCGGCTAGAGCTGCTGCGTTTGAAGCAACAAGACATCCTCGCCAAGTCAGCAACATGATTTGGTAAAGACAAACATTAAGAATGGAAACTACCCAAATGAATAAAAATAGTAATTCAGCCTCGCTATTAGAAGATGTACTTGCTGTCGTTAGTAATACGTTAAATTTACAGCCTGAAGCTGTATCAGCAGAATGTAACCTAATTGAAGCAGGGCTTGATTCGATCACATTAATGAACTTAGTGTCAACTTGGCGAGCGGCTGGTTATGATATTAACTTTGCAGATTTAGCTAAAAAACCATTTGTGGGGGCATGGGTTGAGTATCTTAGGGTATCGGCTACCAGCCTTGCTGATAATACACAAGACACTATATTTGGGATCCCAAAAATAAAAATCGGGAAACTTCCTCATGCGCCTTTTTCACTTGCGCCTATGCAGTACGCTTATTGGTTAGGACGTGATGTTAATCAACCGCTTGGCGGTGTATCAGCGCATCTGTATTGTGAATTTGAGTTGTCAGCAATCAATGATAAGTCACAGCCATTAGATTTAGCCCGTTTGACGCTAGCAATAGAGAAACTTGTTCAACGTCATAGCTCGTTGCGTTTACAAGTGTGTTCCAGCGGACAGCAAATACATAATCCAAGTAATAATACAGTGCATGTCATCTTTAATGATTTGCGGGATAAACCTACAGATGTTGCGCAGCAGTTACTGGAGCAGTATCGCTCGACCTATTCATCACAAATGTTAGATATTGAGTCAGGAGAAGTATTTGCGGTTGCTTTAAGCTTATTAGAAAATGGTAACAGTCGCCTGCATTTAGACATTGATATGATAGCCGCAGACGCCGTTAGTTATCGCACGCTACTGCGTGATCTTGCACTGTTATACGATGACCCTGATGTAGAACTTGCTGATTTAGCAATAAGTTATAAAGATTGCCGAATGGCCATTGAGCATAATTGGGAGTCAATAAAAGAAAGCTCGGGAATGTGGTGGCAAACACAGCTAGCTTCTTTACCCAATGGCCCATTACTACCTTTAAAAGCAGCTTCATCGCAGCATCCTATTACAACACGACGCCATTTTAATATTGATCCGCAGCGTAAAGCACAATTATATGCGCAATGTCGTCAGTATGGATTAACCCCATCAGTGGTGTTAGCAACCGTGCTGGCAGAAACCCTGGCTGGATGGAGCAAAGATCCACGTTTTATTCTTAATGTTCCTTTATTTCAACGTCCACTCGCAGGCCCTAATATTAAAGAGGTGGTAGGCGACTTTAGTAGTTCAATACTCCTCGATGTTGATACTGGCCCGACTGCAACTTTTGTAACACGAGCGCGTGATGTTCAATCTAGTATGCACGAGGGAGCAGCGCGCGCAGACTACGGTGGAGTTCATGTTTTAAGAGATTTAGGGCGTGCTCGTGGGCAGCAAGTAACAGCGCCTGTTGTATTTACAAGCGCATTAAATTTAGGTGAGTTATTTGATGCAAATGTGCGCCGAGTATTTGGGGATCCTATTTGGATTATTTCTCAAGGGCCACAGGTATTACTTGATGCGCAAGTAACTGAACTTGATGGTGGTATTTTAATTAACTGGGATTGTCGAGAGGATGCTTTTGTTGATGGTGTGCTCGATGCAATGTTTAATTTTTTCAGTAATACCGTGGTAAACCTCGTCACTGAGCCGGATTATTGGAATACCTATATTGGTGATACGTTACCCAAAAATAGAGCAGTTGCTGAGCTCCAAGAGCCAGTAATTACTAAAAATGTGAAACATGATGAAACCTCGTTAAGTATGCCAGTAGTTCGTGTGGTAGCTTCTATTTGGCATGAAGTGATCGGAGGGGATGGTAGTAATATTCATCAAAACTTATTTGCTGCGGGTGGGGATTCTGTTTTAGCAAGTTCGTTAATCGCGCAAATTAGGGAAATCTTCGGATCCAATTCGATAGACATGAAAAGCTTATTTAGTTCACCTTCTATTGCAGGCATTGCCGCTTCAATTACTTACTCGACCGATGTTGAAGAAGTATTACAAATTGCTCAAGTGTATTGTGAAATCTTAGATTTAGATGATGACGCACTCAGTGCTGAATTGGAAATGGAGGGATCACTATGACTGAGTTTGTGCCTACCGAAGCCGGATTATATGCTTGGCCAGAAGAAATAAGCAGAAAGTACAAAGAGCAGGGGGTGTGGGGAAATGAAAACTTTGCAAATTGGTTAACTGCAAAACTTAAGCAATATGCTGATGTTATTTTGCTCAGCGGCCCCGACCTTCAATCTGGTGAATGGCAACAGATGACAGGCCAAGAAATAAGCGCTGTCGTGAATAATATAGTAGAGCATTGCCACAGTATTGGTCTTGGGCGAGGAGATAAAGTAGTGATGCAAATGGGTAATAATAATGCATTCGTATTAACCTTTTTCGCTTTACTCCAGCTAGGCGTTATTCCTGTCATGGCGTTACCTGGACATGGACAACGTGAAATTTTGCATTTTGTGAAATTAACACAAGCACGTGCTTGGTTTGTTAGTGCACAATCGACTAGTTTCGATTGTCATGTATTTGCTAATGAGCTACTTAATACAGTTCCAACACTTAAACATGTTGTTGTGGATGGCCTAGACTTAAAGCCGCATCCGTCAATATTATCTTTATTAGGGTTTACTAAGGCAACTGAAGCTCAAATTACAGCACTTGAGTTTCCTGGTCTCGCAGCGGATCCTGCTGAAATGGCTTTATTGTTATGCTCAGGCGGTACAACAGGAATACCGAAGTTAATTCCAAGAACACATAGAGATTACCTCTATAATATAAAAGCCAGTGCTAAGCTTTGTGAGTTGAGTTCACAAGACCGCTATCTTGTTGCATTACCAGCGGCGCATAATTTTCCATTAGCCTGCCCGGGTATTTTAGGCGCAATTGAGGTGGGAGCTGGTGTAGTTATGTGTCCAGTGCCGAGTCCTGAAATTGCATTTGAATATATTGAAAACGCAGGAGTTACGATGACGGCGTTAGTGCCGACTTTAGTGAAAACTTGGCTTAATTATGCAGCATTAGTAACACCTCCAGCGGCGTGCCTTAATTTATTACAAGTTGGCGGTGCTAAACTTGATGAAGCGACAGCACGCAGAATCGGTAATGAACTTAATTGTAATTTACAACAGGTGTTTGGTATGGCTGAGGGACTTCTTAATTTTACTCGAGATTCAGATCCCAACGTTTTAAAGTTCAAGACTCAAGGGCGGCCATTATCTGACTTGGATGAGGTTAGGGTGGTGGATGAGCAAGGGTTGGATGTTGCACAAGGAAAGTGTGGCGAGCTGTTGACTAGAGGCCCATATACAATTCGTGGTTACTATAAAGAGGAGTCGGCCAATCAAAAATCATTTACTACAGATGGTTATTATCGTACTGGGGATCAGGTCAGGCGGCTAAGCAGTGGTCATCTTATTGTTGAAGGTCGAATCCAAGAGGTTCTTCGTCGTGGTGGAGAGACAATTTCGGTTGAAACATTAGAAGCTCATTTAGCCTGTCATCATGGCATAAAAGATGTTGCTGTTGTGGGACTACCTTGCGAACAACTCGGGGAGCGAACATGCGCAGTTATTGTTTCACAAGACCAAAACTTGCCAAAATTAACACTCAAAGACATAAGGCAATACTTAGCAGCGCAGGGGGTTGCACGCTATATGCTGCCAGATACAGTGACGTACGTTGAATATATTCCATTAACTGTTATAGGTAAAATTGCGCGTAAAAAACTATCTGCACAAATTCACCTTGAGCTTAATAAGCAACGCCAAGAAATACAAACAGTATGAATCAAACTAATAATACGCAATTATCATCAGAGGATGCACCGCAATGTCTGGCTGCTGAATATGGGCAAGGTAATGATATTGATTGTTGGCTAACAGTGGATTGATAGTGCGTTTAAAGTATTAGTTATTACTGGGAGTTTGTTGTTTAACTTTTTTTTGCAACAAACTCCCTCAATACCCTTTATTTAATTATGAGGTGAGCCTTATCATCGATGAACAATTTACTTTAACGGCTGAGTTAAAGAGCGAATACCAAAGTCGAGTCATTGAGTATGCACGTGAATTACTGCAATTTGAATCGGTAACACCGGATGACGCAGGTTGCCAAGCATGGATTGCAAAAAAGTTATCAATGCTGGGTGCAAAAATCGATACATTTGAAAGTCATGGGGTGAGTAACCTAATTGCTGTTATATCTAATGGTGATGGACCCAATTTAGGTTTTTGTGGGCACACGGATGTTGTGCCCGTAGGTAATCTTAATAAATGGCAAGCACCACCTTTTGCAGGTGAAATTAAAAATGATTACCTGATCGGTCGAGGCATCGCAGATATGAAAGGCGGTATTGCCGCAGCCTTAGTTGCAGCTGAGATGCTAGTACTCGAAGGGAGCTTTGTTGGGCGACTATGGTTTTTAATAACCAGCGATGAAGAGGGCGATGCCTTATTCGGCTCATGTGAAATTGTAAAACACTTTAAAGATGTAAAGCAGGACTTGGATTATTGTATTGTTGGAGAACCGACATCAATAAAGCAGTGCGGTGACATGCTAAAGATTGGACGCAGAGGGGCGTTGAGTTTTGCCATTCAAATTAATGGTAAAAGTGCGCATGTTGCTTATCCGACTCAAGGTATTAATGCTATCCATCATGCCTGTAGCATTGTAAAAGATTTAATGAAATTTGATTGGGATAATAGAGATAGTAATCAGCTAGGTACAACAATGCAAGTTACTCATATAGATTCAGGCCTGTACAGCGATAATGTCATTCCTGATAGTGTAATAATTAATTTAAATATTCGTTATACCACGGCTTACAGTGAAGATGATCTAATTCATTTAGTTACTCATATTGTAACGCGAACGACTAACGATTTCTTACTAACGACATCGCATGCTTGCAACCCTTATTACTCTGCAGAGATTAGTAAAAATAAACTTTCGCTAATAAAAGAATGCCAAACAGTAATTAATCGATGCACAGGATTATTTGCGAAAACTTCAACGTCAGGGGGAACTTCCGATGGCCGGTTTTTCAGCGACATTTGTCCGCAAGTAATTGAGTTAGGTTTAACTAATGGGACCATCCATCAAGAAAATGAACGTATTCATCTTAGTGAGCTTAGCAACTTAACGAATATTTATTTTGCGTTATTTAAAAAGTTGCTTTGTAAGCAATGATCTAGCATGAACTTTGTGCTTCCAAATATATATCAAACCTGATGGTGCTTTAAAAAATTATAATCAAAAACTATAAGTTGAAAATAGAAACTGTTATTATTTTTGTTTTCAAATTGGATTTGATGATAATGAAACCCTTTGTGTTTTTCCTTATTTTGTTTGTTACTTTACTTGCTAATAGCTACGTCCATGCAAGCCCGCAACCTTTTAACCCACAAAAAATTGTGGTTGCAGGGGGCTCAATAACGGAAGTTATTTATGCGCTTGGTGAACAACAGCGCATTGTTGGGGTTGATAGCAGTAGTATTTTTCCTGCTGTCGCCACCACGCAGCCTCAAATTGGCTATGTGCGTAAAATAAGCGTTGAAGGGATATTGTCATTAAACCCTGATATTATCCTTGCGGAAGCCGATATAGGCCCTAAAAAAGTAGTAGAGCAATTAAAACGTACCGCTGCTAATTTGGTTATTTTGCATGAAAATGATAGCTTTTGGCGTATTGAAAATAAAATAGAACAAATAGCCAGCCTGTTGCAAGTCCAGAGCAAAGGAGCGGAGTTAGCGCAAGCGCTAAAAGTAGATCGTGATGCCTTAACGCATATTTTAGAACAAGCAACGACTAAACCTAAAGTCTTGGTTATTCGCAGTAATCAACTAATGGTCGCAGGAGCTGATACTACGGTAAATGAGCTCGTTAGTATTGCTGGCGGTAAGAATGTGATGGCGTCTAGCGTAACTAACTGGCAGACAATATCTAGTGAAGCTGCGTTAGTCTTAAACCCCGATGTGATTATTACCATGAGTATTGGTGTGCATGATCAGCAATCAAATTCAGAGCTTTTAAACGCGTTTAAGTTTTCCAATGCAGTTAAAAATAAACGCGTGCATAATTTTGATGTTGCTTATTTGCTAAGTATGGGCCCTCGAACGCCGCAAGCTCTCGTTGAATTAGCACATGCTTTTTATCCTCAAGCGCAATTACCTGATGGATATCAATATAGATTTTTAAAATCAGCAGCTAATAGCGCTAAATAACCTGAGTTCATCAGGTTAAAGAATCAATGTGTGAACAAGCCTCTCTATTTGCATAAACCTTGTTTTCTCAAGTGTCTTATTGTGGTTTGATGTTTTCATTAGCCAAGCATGGGCATCATCAAGTGATGCAACGACTGCACCGGGTATACCAAAGGCTTTTTGTACACTCATTTTTTGCATTCGTTCAAATTGTTGCTCGGGAACCACAATAAGCATTGCTTGAACATGCTGCTGCATTTGCTCTGCTGCTCCCTCTTTTAACCATTTTTGCGTAGCTGGGCCTGCTCCTTTTGGGTGCTGTAAAGATGCCTCATCGTTGTAAACACGAATAACTACGAAGGGTTCAGCTTTATTAAACCAATCATCCCATGCTTGCAAAGAGTTTAAATGCATCTCGAGTGTGCATTCACCTTGCGCAACGGTGACGGCTAATGGCCAGAGGCTATTATCGTGCTTTAGAATTGCCATATTGTATGAATCCTCGTTATTGTTTTATAAAGGGTTTATATACCCAAGCCACCTCAAGATGCAGAATTCAGCGTTTCACAGAGGCTTAATATCAAGGCGTTACTTGCAACAATGGCAGTCCCTTTTAAGAAATAACAACGCTGAGAGTAAGTGCCTGTGAAACGCCCAAAGGGTTGGTTTAAAAGCGATTTATATTTGGTTATTGATTTTAATAATAGAACCACTATTACTTGCAATCAATGCCTTGCCTAAATCGCTTTTAATTCCAACTGAAACACCCATCTTGAGATGGTTTGGGTATACAGCAAGCGAGCCTGCCGTGCTAGATCAAAATGTATACTGTAAACCTGCGCTAATGGTTCTTGGTTGAGTTAAAACTGCTTTATCAAAATGGCTGTCTGGCTCATTACTGTCAGCAGGTGCTGTACCTGGGTATAGCGCAACAGGCGCATCTTCATCAAAAATATTACGTACTGTAAGGTACAATTTAGCTTGCTCTGATATTGAGTAACTTAAGCTGGTATTGAAGGTGGCAAATGCGCCTGTTTTACTGCCTTCATCGTTTGAAATATTGGTATACCAACCATCAGTGTACTGACCGCTCATATTAACAATCCAGTTATTTGACTGCCATGTACCGCCAAACTTCATCGAAGCAGAAGGAACCATAAACAATGAGTTACCTTCTAAGCCTGAGCCTGGATAATCAGTGATTTCGGAGTCTAATAGTGCGAAGCTACCGTAGAGGTTAAATTGCTCATCAATACGCCAATCTGCGCTAAATTCAAAACCAACAGTGGTAACTTCGTCTGCGTTTCTTACCACATAAGCTTCATCACGCGTATTTTCGGGTGTTAAATCAAAGGGCAATTGCATATCTTTATATTGCGAGTAAAATAAATTTTGCGATGTACTAACGCTATTGTCAGCCCATTGTTGACGACCATATAATTCCAATGAGTTTACGTATTCTTCGTCGTATTCATAGTTCACAATAGGTGCACCAAAAGAAATACCTCCACCTCCTGCGTTATAGCCACGAGATAATTGCAAACCAATTGTATGTCCATCGTTGACTTGATAACTAAGGCCAAGCTTTGGTAAGAGGGCGCTGTAATCATTATCTGATTCAATTTTCGCTATTGCCCTATCTGGATCGCCACCTTCACGTTTACGGTTTTCTTTTTCGTAGCGTAAACCCGCGGTTAGCTCAAAGTTTTCACTAAATGGAAATGCGCCCTCTGAGTAGATTGCAAAATTATTGGAATCATCAGTAAAACTCTGTTTTACAATAAACTGAATCCAATCATCTTGTTTAGAGCTATAGTAACGACTACCAATAACCCATTGTGCGCCATTATCACCTTGATAACGTAAGCGCGGCTCTACCACAAACTCCTTAGTATCAACATTAGCTTTAGAGCCGTCAGGTGTTGATTTACGCTCAAAATTAAAGTCTGTTGCTGATGCCGTTACTTCCAGCTCTAGTTGCTCATTTATTGAAGCGCTGTATTCAATGCCTAAGCTTTTTGTATGTGTAACATGCACAGGCTGTTGTGGAAAATTAGAGCGTCTTTCACCAAACGGGTAATCAATAATTTCACCATTTGGGCCACTGTACTTGTTGTCGTTTAGTGTGATTACAATACGTGTATTATATTCGTCATCGCCTTCATAGAGTAACTTGCCTCTGATAGCACGACCTTCCATGTCTGCAGGGTCTTCAACGCCAACATAGGGGTCATAATCAACAGAAGAGCGACGTTCAAATTGGTCAGCTGCAATACGCAAAGAAAATTGCTCTGTAAGCGGCTGATTATAAGTGGCTGATAGGCGTCTTTGGTCTAAATTTCCTCCTTCGGCGCGAATTGTAAACTGTTGTTCGAACGTTGGATCTTGCGTTTCAACGCGGATTGTACCTGCGATAGCATTACGTCCAGCGAGCGTACTTTGTGGCCCTCTAAGTACCTCAATCTGATTGAGATCCCAAATACCTAAATCGCCAAATACTATTTCGTTATAAGTAGCTGATCTACCGTCAATTTGCCAGTTTAGTCGTGCTCTGCTGCCAGCAAAAAATGCGTTGGCATTTTCAGCGGCGCCAGTACCATCAATCCCTCGAACTGTGGGGGCTTTGCCAGTGCCTGTGACCATAGTAATATTAGGGATTTCACTTAAAACATCTCTTACGGTTCTAAGCTCAGGGCGGTTTTCGAGTGTTTTGGCATCAAAAACAACAACACTATTGCCACTTTGTAGCAAGCTTCTTGATAACAATTCACCGGTAACTTCTATGACAGTCATTTGATTTGCAGTCTTAGTTTCTTCAGTATTTGCTAATGCTGTAGTTGATACTAATGCTGCAACAGGGATTAAAACGTCCTTAATTTTCACCTTCTCTCCGTAGTGGTAATGGTAATTATTATCAATTGTACTTTTGTTACTTATTTTGTGCAACAACTATACTGTTACATTTTATTCTGCTGGTTGTTGGTGATAAATTGGCTAGCTTGAACTTGAAAAGGCAAGTTAAATACGCATTTGCACTAAGTGCGTATTAATAGTGTAACTATATTCACTATATAGCTTTAATTGTTGAGGTAGAAAAAGTGCTGGATGGCTGAGTTCACAAGGGCGTTTTAAATTCGCACTCCGTGAGTACAACAGTATTATTACATTGATAAAATACGGTTACGCAAGTGCCTTGAGGCACTTGCTCTGAGAGTGTTTTCGTTATTTTAAATTGTAGCTGTTGCTCATTAAAAGCAATAAGCTTGGCGGCTTCAAAACCAAAAAACTGCTTTACGCTTGGATATAACGCTTTAAAAATACTTTCTTTAGCTGAAAAAACAATCGTTAGTGGGTGCGATATTTGCTCAGCCAGTTGCTTAAATTGTGAGTATTCCTCTGGATGCAAAATTTGCTTTTGTAGTTCTTGTTCTTGTTTGTCACTCATCAATTGCTCTATATCAATGCCTATTCCTGCAATATCCGCACGGTGGCATGCCATCGCCATGGCGATTCCTTGCGTGTGAGTAATGCTGCCAATAATATTATCTGGCCATATTGGCGCGCGATCATTACCTGAAAGAATATCGCAAGGGTGAATATTGAGTGAACTAAGTACCTGTTTTGCACAAAAACGGCCTGCCAAATATTCAGCCTTTCGTTTTGCTACTGCTTTTTGTAGTTGTGGCGGTGAAAAAATCTGATAACGAAAAAAGTCATTTTCAACAAGAAAATTATTATCAAACTCATAACAAAAAGCGTTGTAGGGAAGTTGGGGGGGAAGCTGAGTATAAAGGGAAAATTCCATGAGTGATTTACACTTCTTCTTAGAGTAAAATTAACACCTTGATAATACGTTAAAAATATAATAAATACAGTAAACGCCACGACTTAATTGTTACCTTTTAGCATATTAGCAGTAGACGAGCATCACTCTTAACGTTAACTTGGAGATGCATTTTTAATCGTAAAGAAAAAGGAATATATATGATTGGTTATACAATGTTTGGCACGAATAATTTTGCCAAAGCGGTGGTGTTTTATGATGAGTTACTCGCTTTATTAGGAGCGACACGTTTTTTAGAGACCGATAATTTTGTCGCGTGGAGCAGTGGTGCAGATAAGGCTGGTTTTTCAATAACAAAACCTTATGATGGACAGTCTGCAACAGTGGGCAATGGTACGATGATCGCGTTAGCTGTAGAGAACCCAGATCAGGTTGACGCATTTTATGCCAAAGCAATTGCATTAGGTGCAACAGATGAAGGCGCACCTGGTCCGCGTGAAATGCCTGGATTTTATGCGGGCTATTTCCGTGATTTAGACGGCAATAAACTCAATGTATTTTGTTTTATTCAAACAGCTTAAATTTTTATACTCAAGGATTGAAGATGAGAAGATCAGCAGCGCTGTGGTTAGCATTAGTTTTTGCTATGCCTGCTGGCGCGCAAACACATGGTTCTAACAAGGATAATAAGATTGCGGTGAGCTTATCGTATGATGATGCCTTAGCGAGCCAACTTGATAACGCAATACCTGCGCTTAATAAGCTTGGTTTTAAGGCGTCGTTTTATATCTTGCCCGATGCGCAAACGATGCAGTTCCGTATGAATGAGTGGAAAACTGTTGCCAAACAAGGCCATGAGTTAGGTAATCATAGCTTATATCATCCATGCAGTGGCTCAAAACCTTACCGTGAATGGGTCAGTGATGAACATGATTTAGATCGCTACACCCGTGCACGTGCAATACGTGAGGTGCTTAGCGCGAATGTATTTTTACATGCAATAGATGGTAAAACGCAGCGTACATTCACACCGCCTTGCTTTGATACACAAGCAGCAGGTGAAGACTTTATAGAGCCGCTTAAGGCGCATTTTATCGCAATTAAAGGGGTTGATGATAATGGCCGCTCAGTTTTATGGGCTCCATCGAATGTTACAGGGCAACAGCTCATTGATTATGTACGCAATGTCTCAAGCCAAGTGCAACTTATAAACATTATTTTTCATGGTGTTGGTGGGGATCATTTAAGTGTATCGGTTGATGCGCATGCACAGTTACTGGATTATTTAGCAGCTAATACAAATAAGTATGACGTTGACTCATACATTAATATTATGCAAAAGCAGGCGAAGGAATAAGCTGTGTTTATAGGTGAAATGGCAAAGCGTTCAGGTGTTTCGGTCAAAGCGATTAGGCACTATGAAAACATTGGACTGCTAACAGATATAACACGCCAAGGCAGCTACCGTATTTATGATAACGCTGATGTCGAGTTTGTCACCCTTATTAAGCGCGCGCAGTTATTGGGTTTAAGTTTAGCGCAACTAAAAAGTTTAAAAGTCACTAGTCATGACTTAGATTGGCCAGCTGTTGTGGAATTACTCGAAGCAAAAAAGCAGCAAGTATTGGATGATATAGCTGCACTTGAGCAACAAAAAAAATTGCTAGATTATTATCATCAAGACATAAAAATATGCTTAGATAAGCTTGACTCTGCCCTTTAGGGGAGGGTGTATGCTGCTGCTTTTAAAGGAGTAGTTAGTATGAAAAAAAATATATTAGTGATTGATGCAAATCCAAAAAGTAGCAGTTTTTGTGATGCATTGGCAAAAGCATATGTAGCGGCAAGTCATAGTGAAGTACAATACCTGTCTCTCAGTACTATGCAATTTAACCCTGACTTAAGCAATGGTTATGACAGCGAACAGCCATTAGAGCCTGATTTAGTCGAATTTCAAGCAAAGTTACAATGGGCTGAGCATATTGTATTGTTTATCCCTGTTTGGTGGGGCGGTTTACCTGCAAAATTTAAAGGGTTGATTGACCGTACTTTCCTACCTGGTTTTGCATTTAAATATCAGCCTAATAAAACCATTCCCGATAAACTATTAAAAGGCCGCACAGCTGAAGTTGTGTTAACCCTTGACACTCCCGCTTGGTATTATCGTTTCGTCCAAGGTGCTCCAGTGACTAAGCAGCTAAAACACACTATTTTAGGCTTTTCTGGCATTAAAGTTATCTCAACTGCATATTTCGGTCCAATTATCAGTTCAACGCCAGAGCTGCGGGTTGAGTGGTTAAACCAAGCCGCAAAACTGGCAAGAAAATAAAACTACTAGGGCGTGTTGACCTTTCGTGATTGATTTTGCAGCAGTATGTTTGGTATTTAGGCAAAGCAGAGCCTATGTCGTGTGGTTGTTCCCCATAAATAGGTGATAACGCAGTATAAATACCAAACATGCGCTGCCCAAAGGGTTCTTCCTAGGGGCGATTGACTCTTTGTTACTCGGTTTTTACTTAGCCCGCTAGGTTACAAACCTCGCGCCGCGATTAAATCGCCCCTAGGTTGAACAAATTTCAATCCACAAAGGTCAACGTGCTCTAGGCAACTGGTTAATTCTAGGACTTAAAAAGCCATGTTTGACTAAACAAACATGGCTTTTATAATTACCGCTTACCGCTTACCGCTTACCGCTTACCGCTGTTAATAATCAAACTTATGTAAGGTAAAAAGACTTTGCACTCGTTGCCAAGTTTTACCAGGTTTACCGGTGCCAATAAGTGTGTCATTAATTTTTATCACAGGCCCGACCTCTTTAGTTGCACTGGTGATCCATACTTCATCAGCATCAAGAAGTTCTTCTTTGCTGATCCTGCGCTCGTGTACTTTAAGCTCACTGTGTGAGTGAAGAATATTGATAATCAACCAGCGGGTGATCCCTGGCAAAATCTGATTATCTAACGGTGGCGTACTTATTACGCCATCTTTAACAATAAACACATTACTTGAGCTGGCTTCGGTAAGTTCACCAAGACCATTATATAAAATAGTTTCTTTATTGCCGGCCGCCGCGCCATGTTGGTAATGTATTACGTTACCCAATAATGCGGTTGATTTTATATGGCATCGTTGCCATCGCTTGTCTTGCTCAAGTGAAACCGTGTATGTTGTGGCTGACTCTATAATGCTTACAGGTTGTTCGGGTATCTCAAACGCATAAGCGAATACAGTGGGTGTAATACCAGTAGGGTATGCATGAGCTCGTTTTGTATCAGCACCGCGACTAACATGCAGGTAAATACCAAAGTTTTTACCTTGGTTTTTGTTACATAGCTGATCGCAAATTATACGCCATGTATCTGGCGTATAATTAAGCACAATTTCCAGTTCATTTAAACCATTGTTCATACGCTCTATGTGTGCGGTAAAGCCAAGCATGTCACCATTGTAAGCTGGGATCACTTCGTAAATACCATCACCAAATAAAAAGCCTCTATCCATAGGCGAGATTTTGGCGTGCTCAGCATCCATATAATCGCCATTTAAATACACCGTACTCATTGTAAATCCTCATTCTGATTGGCAACACCGCTAAGCTGACGTAGTCTTGCGATGAGTTGTTGGCCATGCGTGGCATGTAAGCCATCTTCGGTTAATTCATTTTGCTGGGTAACACCATCTACACTGCCACGTTCACTTAAGTACTGTAAAATACCCAGCGTATTAATATTGGCGAGTAAGTCTTGGTTGTGCCAACGACTTAAAAAAGCGATCAGGCCATAAGCAGCCCAATTAGATACATCGGCTAGCAGCAGTTCATCGCAGCAAGTAAGGCTAGGCGTAATACTTAGCTCAGACATATATTGTGATAAGTTGCCCATACCTATTTCGTTGCCACCATCGCCAATGGCTACAGTTGGGCAGGGGGCTTGGCTCACAAAAAAATCAAAACAACCACAATCTGCAGATATATCAATGCCGCGCATATTGTAATACTTATTACCATGGCATAGCCCTGGTCGCTCTATTGACAATACACAATCTGGTTTTAAATCAGCCAGTGCTGTTTTGCTAAAGGCCATAGCATCAACAAAGTTATTAAGGGGGAGTTCAAAACAGTTAAAGTCATTTTTTAAGGCGGTGTAAAGGGGGTTTCCACATACTAGAATCGGCTGTTTACCAAGTGCTATTAATGCGTTATATAAAGCAATTGCCCCCACAGGGCCATCAGTTTCAAAGGTTTGCTTAACAGCAAAGCCTGTGCCAATTAGCACCGTTTGTTTTGCGTTAAATAATGACTTTGCAGCGCGTAAATAAGTGCCGGTAAGTTGGTGCGCATACAGGCTTTGCATGCCACGCAAATTCTGTTCAATCATCATGTTCTCAATGGTATGACTTAGCTGCTCATCACTTACTAAGTTTGGCATAGTGCTTTGATCTCTTGAATAAGAATTATGCCAGCTGCGTTATCGCCATGCACACATAGACTATCAGCATGTAAAGGGAGTTTTTTACCAGACTGTGTTGTTACACAACCTGTAGCGAGCAGTTGTTTGACCTGCGAAATTAATGCCGGTTTATCATGCACGCTGCCGGCAACTTTTCGTGAAACGAGAAGTCCATCGTCAGTGTATTGGCGATCAGCAAAGGCTTCTAAAATTAATGTTAAGTGGTACTTTTTTGCCAGTTGCTGATGGCTTTTTGCATTCGCAGTGGCAAGTAGCATCAGCTTTAATGGACTTGGATAGCTGGCAATGGCTTGCATGACGGTGGTTAATATTGTTTCATCGGTCATCATGTCATTATAAAGCGCACCATGTGGCTTCACATAGCTAAGTGCTAGCCCTTGCACTTTAGCCATACCTTCAATTGCGGCAATTTGGTAGTGTAGGCAATTAGTCAGCTCTTGCGGTGTTAATGCCATTGAACGCCGACCAAACCCTTGCTTATCAGGGTAACTAGGGTGGGCACCAATAGTTACAGTGTGCTGTTTAGCAAGCGCTAAAGTATACGCCAAAACATCGCTGTCACCGCCATGAAAGCCACAAGCAATGTTTGCCATATCTATATGCGGCATAACAGCTTCATCGAGGCCCATCTTCCATGCTCCATAGCTTTCACCTAAATCACAATTAAGCTTCATGTTTGTTTCCGTTTAAAATGCAGATATATGAGCGTTTTGAATATCAGTGATCAGCATATGACCAGGACTATGCGTTATGCAAAAATCAGGTGCGGCATTGGCAATTGCAACTTGAGGTGTAACACCACAGGCCCAAAATACAGGTACTTCACCGTCTTTTATTGTTACCGATTCACCAAAGTTTGGGCGGTTAATATCTTTTATACCGATAGTCGTTGGATCGCCAAAATGCACAGGAGCACCATGCACATCCGGAAAACGACTACAAATTTGAATCGCGCGTATGGCATCAGCAGGCTTCATTGGTCGCATGCTCACAACCATATTTGCTTGAAAAACACCTGCACTTTCACAGGGAATATTAGTCATATACATAGGCACATTTTTGTGTTCTGTAATATTACGAATTTCAATACCAGCTGCTTGCAGCGACTCTTCAAAAGAGAACGAGCAGCCAATTAAAAAAGTTACTAAATCATCGCGCCAGTGCTCTTTTATATTAGTGACTTCTTCAATCAATTGGCCTTGTTTAAAAATCCGATAACGTGGTAAGTCTGTGCGAATATCTAAATCATGCGCAACATTTGGGATCGTGATAGCACCAGGAGCGCTACTACTAGCAACAATCGGGCAAGCTTTTTTGTTTGCTTGGCAAAATTGTAAAAAATCAAAAGCATACTGCTTGGGCAAGATCACTAAGTTAGCTTGTACAAAGCCTGGTACAAAGCCTGATGTGTGGCCTGTGTAATCTTCATTACGGATCATATTCCTGATAGCGTAAGGCGTAGTGAGCGAAGCATTATGTTGCATAGTATCCTCTTAAGCGTAAATTTAGTGGTTATTTTCACTAATTGTCACAGGTAGCACACCTTGCGCAGGTGCTTTGCCTACAAGCACTTTTGCAAGCGCAGTGAAAGCAGGGCCTGATACTTTAATGTTATTATCTACATCTATGTTATACGCATAAGTAGCTAAAATTGCATC
Organism: Pseudoalteromonas neustonica; assembly: GCF_001653135.1. GTDB lineage: Bacteria > Pseudomonadota > Gammaproteobacteria > Enterobacterales > Alteromonadaceae > Pseudoalteromonas > Pseudoalteromonas neustonica. Next base: position 171,587 of record NZ_BDDS01000003.1, on the reverse strand, counting down.
ACTAAATTGGCCAAACTTCGCAATATCATAAGGCGCTCTAAGGCTAATAAAAATGGTCTTTTTATTAGCCTGTTGCGCTTGCTTAAGAAGGCTCTCAAGCGCCGCGGTTTGCGCTGACTTAGCAATTGCAAATGCTGGGTTATCAGCAAGGTCATCCATACCGCCAATTTCTACCGCGCTTTGATTTGGAAACGCATTACCAGCAATAATAATATCAGCTTCAGTAATGGCTTTTAATGTAGTTGCTGGCTCATACCCTTGCAAGCTGGTACAGCTGAACGAAACAATATGTTGGGTCTGCGCAGCAATTGCTTGTTGAAGTGCAATGCACTTACGCGTATCGGGCATTATGATATGTACTTTGCTATTAGCCGTAAGCTTAATCGGTAAAGTGTTTTTATCATTTTTAACTTCAGTAATTGCCGCAAGCGCAAGCTCGGCTTCGACCTTTCGATGACTAGCATTACCTAAAATATGGTGTGCTTTTTGTGTTGCGAGTGATCCATTCAGCTCGGTAGTAAGTTTAAATTTATTTTTTAAATTAATGATACGCTGAGCAGATATATCTATCTCTTTGGCATTTAAGTTACCTTTTTCAACCTCGCTGACTAATCGCGTTATTAACGTATCAAGTACGACTAAATCCTTTGGGCTACGGATTTCAATCGGCATTAAAGCAATATCAACACCGGCTGCAAAGGTGTTTACAACGGCTTCTATAGGCTCAAAAAAGTGACTAATACCTGCCATATCAAGCGCATCTGTGATCACAACACCTTGATAACCTAACTCATCACGTAATAATTTGGTGATTATTTTACGCGACATAGTGGCTGGTTTGATCATAGTTTTGCCATCTTTACTAACAAATGTACTGCTATCAAGCGCTGGGTACTGGATATGCGCTGTCATGATCATACCGGGGTTCTGATCTTTAATAATTTGTTGAAATGGCGGTAAATCTTGCTGCCAAATCGTTTCTTTATCATGCATTACTTTTGGTAAACCTGTGTGGCTATCAACACTGGTATCGCCATGCCCCGGAAAATGTTTTAGTGAAGTAATAACGCCATTACCTTCAAAACCTGCTACTTGGGCCGCACCTAAAATACTCACTAATGCAGGGTCTTCACCGTATGAGCGTACATTGATCACCGGGTTATCAGGGTTCATGTTTACATCAACTGTTGGTGCGTAATTAACATTAACCCCCACCGCTTTTAGCTCATCTGCGATCACTTGCGCAGATTGTGTTGCAAACTTAGTTCCGTGAACTGCATAGCTTGCACCGATTGACATATTACCGGTAAATGAGGTGGCAATATCTCGAGGAATGCGGGCAACACGTCCGCCTTCTTGGTCAATAGAAATAAATAATGGGGCACCTAAGCTAGACTTTGCAGCCGCTTGTTGCATGGCGTTATTTAATTTAACGATTTGTGAGATATTCTCAATATTTTCAGCAAACAAAATAACTCCACCAATATTATGTTTGGTGATTACTTTAGCTAAGTCTGCAGGTAAGTGAGTGACAGGGGTACGGCACTTTTTCTTAATAGAATGTTCGCTGTCTTGTTCACAATAATAACGAAAATCAAGCATTAGCTTTTGGCCAAGCTGTTGCTCAAGAGTTAATGTGGTCGCTGCAAAGGTCGATTTCATTGGTAATAAACACCCTAGTCCAAAGATAATTGATGATATGGCAAACTTATTTAACACAGAAGGCTCCTAAGCTAAATTGCTTATTGTTGTTTTGAATAATTTATTCCTAATAATAACGTTAAAAAAGATTAAAAGGCAAACTGATTCTAGCACACTCATATTTTAAATATAAATTCAAAATGTATCGTTAAACGCTATTTTTCTTTAAATAAAGCATGTAGATTAAATCTTAGAGGGGGCTGAAAGGACTCGAATTTTAAATTTTCCGTAATAATATATTCCAACCTGTAGTATGTATGGAATTTATGAGGGCGGTAGTAATATACCCAAGCCACCTCAAGATGCAGTTTCAGTTGGAGTTAAAAGCGATTCAGGCAAGGCATTGATTGCAAATAATGGTTGTTCCCTTGTTAAAATCAATAACGCAGTATAAATCGCTTTTAAACCAACCCGTTGGGCGTTTCACCGGCGCTTACTCTCATCGTTGTTACTTCTTAAAAGGGACTGCCATTATTGCAAAGTAACGCCTTGATATTAAACACCTGTGAAACGCTGAAGACTGCATCTTGAGGTGGTTTGGGTATAAATACACATTCAGTTTAGGGCTTGTTTATTTTTCGTGGCTGAATTTGCAGTAGTATGTTTTTTAGGCACGGCTGAGCCCATGTAGTGTTAATTAAATTTTCATTGGGAATGAGATTATAAAGTTTATATAAGGCTTTGAATTTATATAATAAAATTAAAAAACAGGTTGCGTTGGCAGTTGCTATAAAGTACTCTTTTTAGGTAATTTATTAATTAAGGATAAATAATGACGAAGAAATGCTTTCTTTATAGTGTAGGGGTGGTGCTGTTTAGTCCTGTGCTTTTTGCTAAAACACATTTTGCTGATGTACAAATAACCCACCTCTACCCTGATGTAGCTCAAGCAATTTGGCTACGTAAAAGTAACAACACACCCAAATACCCTATAGCTCTAGCTAAGAAAGGCATAAAAGGGTGCGCGATTTATACCTTTAATATCGACAGTAGCGGTGACGTTAGTGATGTTGAATTGGTATCTGCGATTCCTACTAGAGTCTTACCAAAAGAAGCTAAAAAACTTTTAAGAAATAGTGAGTGGAAAATCGCTGATGGCCAAAATGCAGGGGTTGAAAAAAGAACAACCCGTATAGATTATTGCATGGGTGGTGAAAGTGTAGAGCAAGCGCAACAACAGTGCATTGCGCAATCTAAATTAGCGTGTAGTACGAATAACTAAAGGCGCAGATAAACTCTAAATTTGTACTAAATCATATTTAGAGTTTTTGCTCCTAGAATAAAGACACACAACTTGTTAGTATTCACCGCGTAAATAATGGCCAGGGAGTTGTAAGGCTAATATAAAGAGACATATTATTTTGCGAAGCCTAATCAACATCAATCTAGATTTAAAAAAATTAATATTATTTTTAGCTATTTCAGTTACGATTATCACGTTTTTAAATAGTTTTTACTCCAGTTATCAAGTTCAAAAACAACAATTACAATCTCAAACGTTAATAAATCATAATGCTTATGCTGCCAAATTAGTGTCTGTTACGGACCGTTTCTTGCTATCAGCCCAGCAGCAATTAGCTTATTCTGCAAAAATAATAGAAAGTCACTTTAATGACCGCAATATTTTAGCGCAAGAAGCTGATCGTCTTCGTTTACAAACAGATAGCTTTAATTCAATTGTAATTGTGGATAATCAGGGGTTAGTTTTAGGTTTATCGCCGATGAGTTTACAGCTCGAAGGGGAAACACTGCAAAGTTATGGGGCAAAACAGGCTTTATCAAATAAAAAGGCGATGATAAGTGAGCCTTATATGTCGGCTGCAGGTAATTTAATTATTTCTATTTCTCATCCACTATTTGATCGCAACAGTAATTATATAGGCTATGTCTGCGGTACTTTATATTTAAAGAAAAGCAGTATTTTACATGACCTACTGCAAGTGCATTTTCATAAAGATGGCTCCTATCTTTTTGTTGTTGATAAAAATAGGCGGTTGCTTTATCACCCCGATGTTTCGCGCATTGGTGAGCAAGTTTATAATAATTCAGTCATAGAAGCCGTGCTTAAAGGCGAAAGTGGTACCCAGGAAATTATAAACAGTCAAGGCACTGCTATTTTAGCCGGTTATGCGTTGTTAAAATCAGCCCCGTGGGGAATTGTGACACAACGCTCTATTAGCTCAACATTGGTCCCGCTTGATGGACTCATGTTGAACGTGCTCTATCGTACAATTCCAGTGGGCTTTGCAACTTTCATTTTAATTTGGGTGTTTGCACAATTAATATCTCAACCATTAAGGCGCCTTGCAGAAACTGCAAAAAAACTAGATAACCCCGCTGCATCACAAGACTTAAAGCTGGTTCGTTCATGGTATTATGAAAGCTCAGAACTGCGTTTAGCAATGTTAAAGGGAGTTGGCTTATTACAAAATCAAATCGGTGTATTGCGCCATGAGGCGCAAACAGATCCGTTAACAGGTTTACACAATCGCCGTAGTTTAGAGCGAATGCTTGATCAGCTTATTTTTAATCGCACTTCGTTTACTGTACTTGCCGTCGATATTGATTTCTTTAAACGGGTTAACGATGAATTCGGCCATGATATTGGCGACATAGTATTGCAATCACTAGCAAAAGTTGTGCTGGACGTAACCCGTGAAAGTGATTTTGTAGCGCGTACAGGCGGGGAGGAGTTCATCATTATACTGCCTAGTACAACAGGAGAATCCGCATACCTATTGGCTGAACGACTACGTATGCGTGTATCAGAAACAATCATTGAGCCTGTTGGTTGCATAAATATTTCGATAGGTATTTCAGGTTGGCCACAGAACCAACTGAACGTTGAAGAGGTACTTAAACAAGCCGATCAAGCCTTATACAAAGCTAAAAAAAGTGGTCGTAACCGCTGTATTGTAGACTCACAGCTTACTCACTCAGAGTGAATCGCATTAGCGTACTATTAATGCGATCCATATTTTGTAAAGATTAACTATAGCTCGCTGTTTTAGCGACAACTATATGGGGTAGTACATTTTCTAAATTAGCTTGCAGCCGAGCATCAATGTTATATACCTCATTTAACCGAGTATTAATAAGTACTTCTTCTGGGGTGCCGTGCGCAACAACCTCCCCCTTATTTAACATATAAATACGATCAGCAAAACTCGCTGCTAACGATAGATCATGGACCACGGCAACAACTCCAGCACCTTGCTTTGCAATTAAGCGTGCTTGAGCCATCACTTCATATTGATGGTATAAATCGAGGCTTGATGTTGGTTCGTCAATCAGTAAATAAGCATTTTGCTTATTCGCTAGGCTAGGCTGTAATTGGCACAAGACACGGGCAAGTTGAGTGCGTTGTTTTTCCCCCCCAGATAAACGGGTAAAGCAGTGTTGTGCTAAATGATCTATCCCTAAAGCCAGCATTGCATCATGAGAAAACTGCTTTAGCGCTAATGCACTGTATTGCTCTTGATGCGCAAAGTGAGCCATATCAACTACTTCATTAACCGTAAATGGGAAATCTAATTCATAGCTTTGTGTTAACACAGCGCGAAGTTTGGCCAGCTCAGCGATAGTGTACTCGTTCAATGTGCGTTGATTAATACTAACAACCCCACCGGATAAACTAATATCACCACACAAGGCTTTTAATAACGATGACTTACCAGCTCCGTTAGGCCCAATTATTACCACAACTTCATGGGGTTTTACCGTAAAATCAACATTGTTAAGAAGGACTTTTTGACCTACTTTGGCCATTAATTTACTGCCTGAAAGCATAATTTATCCTCGCTGCTGATAGGTTTTTAATAACATAATTAAAAAGAATGGTCCGCCAATAGCACTTGTAATAAGGCCTATGGGCACTTCGGCAGGTAGCATCACCGTGCGTGCAAATAAGTCAGCTAGTCCTAGCATTAAGGCTCCGCCTAAAATGCTGGCTGGCATGAGATAGCGATGATCGGGCCCTAAAACTAAACGTACAATATGTGGCACAATAAAACCGACAAAACCAATAATTCCAGTAATTGCCACAGCTGCACCGGTGCATAGTGCTGTATAAATAAACACCTGCTTTTTAAGTTTAGTGACATTAATACCTAGATGCTTTGCTTGTGCTTCACCTAATAAGTATAAATTAAGCGGCTTTGATAAACGCAGTAAACCAATACAACTGGCTATAATAATACACAGTGTGGGTGTCATCATTGCAAAGTGATTTCCGGCGAGGGAACCCATACTCCAAAAAGTTAAATCACGCAGTTGCTGATCATTACTTATTAATGTTAAAACGCCAATGAGTGAACCCACAATCGCGTTTACAGCAATGCCTGCTAATAACAAACTAATAATCGTAAATTGGCCACTATGCGCACTCAGCCGATAAATAAATACGCATACACCAATGCACCCTAAAAATGCACCAACAGGAACGGCATAAATACCAAAGCTATCACTAAAATTTGCAAATAAGCTTGTACCTAATACGATGGTAGCGACTGCGCCAAGGGCAGCACCACTAGAGACGCCAATTAAACCTGGGTCAGCCAATGGATTTCTAAATATTGCCTGCATTGCTGCGCCACAGGCAGCCAAACCTGCACCCACAACCATTGCAAGAACTAAACGAGGCAAGCGAATTTGCCAGATAATCGCATTTTTTAGCTGATCATCAGCAGTGTGGTTAATTATGCCAATGATCTCGCTAATACTAATGGCGACACCGCCTTTACTTAGTGCAATAAAAAACACCAGCACACAGGCTATAAACAAAGCAGGAATAGCAAAACGGCGTTGCTGTTGCTGGGTAATGAGCGTACTACCAAGAGCTAACATCGTTATAAGTCACTTGTTTTGTTTGTTGCTTTATCAGTGGTGCTTTGTGCTGTTTGTAAAAATTGGTAGTTATAGCCACTAGGCAAGCGTGTTTTTGGATGAAAAGTATGTGCTAATTCAACCACAGCTTGTGGCGTACGCGGTCCCATTCCCAATAAATAGCTGCCATCAAAACTGTGTACTTGACCATTTTTTACTGCGTTAGTGTATTTAAAATGAGCGAGTTTCTCTATTTTAGGTAGCGGATCATCGCCATGGCGGCCCATTGTAATGATGATGTCAGGATTAATAGCCAATGCAGCTTCAGTAGAAAGCGGTTTCCAGTTGGTGATCGCACTCGCTGCAGCATTAACACCGCCAGCAGCCGTGATTAACTCATTCGCAGATGTGCCAGCACCCGCAACGATAGGTTGGTCACTGCGTACGCTAAGTACAAATAGCACATTAGGTTTTGTTTTAGCTTGCTTTAAAATATGCGCTAGTGCATTACGGTCTGCTTGTAGTGATTGAACAAATACATCACCTTTGGCTGGAACATTGAGTAACTGAGCAATGTTTTTTATTTTTTTTTCAATTCCTAAAAAGTTATCGTGCTCATTGAGAATAACTAAATTAACCCCTGTCTTTTTTAACTGTTCAACGACTTTTTTAGGCCCTGTATCGGACTCGCCAAGCACTAAATCTGGATTTAACGACAAAACACCTTCAGCGCTAATTCTGCGTACATAGCCTATTTGTGGTTTTTGAGTGGCAGAAGCTGGGAATACGCTGGTGCTATCTACACCAATAATACGTTGTTGCTCTTGAAGAGCATAAATGATCTCGGTGATAGAACCACCGTAGACAACAACTCTGTGCGGACTATCTGGTTGTGTGGCCGCACTTAGAGGCAAGGCCGTAGCGAATACCATAAAAATTAAATACGTGAGGAGGGGTTTCATAAAAAGTCCAATATTGATATTATTTAATGCAAATACTAACAGTTAGCATTTATATTTGAAAGTTATGAAGTTTATTATTTTCCTTATTTTATCTATTAGTAGTCATTTAACGTGGTTGTTTTATCAACCTGCGACGCCTTTAATGCTGAAATTGAGCACAGCGCAACCTGCGCAGCGCATTGCGATAAATATTGTAAATTCAAAAATGCAGCAGCCAACAGTAGAAACGCAGATCCAAGTGCAACCTGTAGTTAAGAGCACTGAGGCGGCAAATACCCAATTTAGCGGTAAAAAAATACAGTTGGCAGCAAAACCACAAGAACAAATCATAACGACAAAGTCAGCCTTATCTGAGCCAACCATAAAGCAACTTAATCCAGTCCCAGATAAACTTGTAAGCCCTAAGAAAGTTGAGCCACCCACTAAAGTTAAACTTGCTATACAACAAAAAAAGCCAACGATGGCCGCGCCGTCTTCAAGTGCACCTGTTATTGCAAAGCAACATTCATTAAAAAACCAAGTTATTGACGTAAATACGTTGCCGTTATTTAAAGCACCCAGACCCGCTTTAAATTACCCACGAAGAGCGAAGCGTCGCGGGTATCAGGGCGTAGCAATATTGCAAATTGAGCTCAGCGAAAAAGGCTTAATAACGAATGTTAAGATTTTAAAAAGTAGCGGTTTTGCTGAGCTTGATAAAGCCGCAATTGGTAATGTATCAAAGTGGCAGTTTCACCCTGTAATGCGCGACAGCCAGGGTATAAAAGCACGCTTTAGTGTGCCAATCGAATTTTCCCTGCGCTCATAGCGCTTTTATAAAAGAGAACTAACAATGCAAGATGTATTTACAGCTGTAGGAATTATGGCGTGGCCTTTATTTGGAGTATCAATACTGGCTTTAGCGATTGTGTTAGACCGTGTAACGGCTTTTATATATGGATGGTCACATTTACAAAAAATGAATCAACTCGACAGTGATTTTAGCCAGCAATTACAGAAAAAATTACAACCAGATCAACGCCATCAGTGGTGTCAATTGTATCTACAGGACAGCTTTGCTAATTGGCGAAAAAGGTTAAATATACTCGCTCTCCTTGGTTCGTTAAGTCCGTTAATGGGTTTATTAGGCACGGTATGGGGATTAGTACTAATGTTTAGAAAAATAGCGCAAACCCAACAAGCAGTCACCCCTGCATTACTTGCCGATGGTTTATGGGAGGCTATGTATTCAACTATGGCAGGGCTTATTATCGCGATTCCCTGTTTATTATTAAGTGGGATATTTAACGCGTTATTAGAACGATTACAAACAGATATGACGCGCATAATTAATCATTTAAATTACCAGCTTTGTTTTGATGAAGCCGCCAATGCTTGAGTTACCAAAAAAGTCGAGCCACCACACCTTAATGCCTGATCTGACAGCATTAATAGATGTGCTATTTATTTTGTTGGTATTTTTGTTATTAACGGCCGCTGTCAAATTAGACATGATGGATGTTAACTTACCCGATGCGGGTAAAAATACACACGCCCCGATAGAACAACCCGATGCTTTGGTTTTAAGTGTACGTTTTAGCGAGCAAAAAATAACGTACGGACTTGCCAAAGAACCCTACAGCTCGCTCAATACCGTAATGCAGGCATTGCGTTTACAAACTAAAAAACGGCCTTTGTATTTAGCAATAGATCAACACGTTCCTAGTGGCGAACTTGTTAAGTTGTTAGCTGCGTTATCGAGTGAAGATCGTAATGTTGCGAATATACTCATCAAAAACGAATAAAAACAATTATCATTTGCGTGTGGTTTTGTTATAGTGCATCTACTTTAATTAACCTCAACTTGGCTTTAGGTATTTAAAAACCGAGTACCTGTTTAGGTTGAATTAGTACACAGTTTGGTGAGTAAGGGGCTTAGCCAAGCATTACGTCATTTTATGACTTTAACTTAGTTCACTTATTTTATGGAGCGACACATGCGCCTTTCAAAACTGGCTTTATGCCTTGCCAGTGTATCACTGCCTCTTATGGCTGAAACAACTACAGCCGACCAATCGCAACTAACTACTGCATTAGATGCCGTAACAGTAACCGCAACGCGAACCGAAAAAACAGCACTCAATTCTGCGCAAGCAGTTAATGTGATCACCAGCGAAAACATCGAAAAAGTACTAGCAACAACAGTGTTTGATAGCCTAATCTCGGTGCCTAATGTAACGGCAACCGGTGGACCGCGCAGCGGTGGTCAAAAGTTTAGTGTACGTGGCTTTAATGACGCCGAAGATGTGCTGGTAAGTGTTGATGGAGCTATTCAAACATTTGAAAAATACCGCATGGGTAGTTTTTTTAGTGATGCAGATTTATATCGCACAATCAGTATTAAACGTGGTCCAAGTACCGTATTGCATGGCGGTGGGGCATTAGGCGGTGTTGTTGACATGGAGCTTAAAGACGCCAGTGACTTTTTAGCACCTGATCAAACTTACGGCGCTAAAGTAAAGCTGGGGCATAATAGCAACAATAACGAAGCTAACGGCAGTGTGTATACCTATGCACGGCCAATTGAATCGTTAGATTTACTAGCGGCATTTATAAAACGCAGCAGTGATGACTTTGAATTATCAAACGGAAAAACGCTTGATAATTCAGCTATAAAGGCAGAGTCACTACTTATTAAAGGCGAATACTATATAAATGAAGACGCGCTAATTGCTCTATCATATACCGAGAGCGAAGATGCACAACGCACCGAATTTAATACCACCGATCCCGGTGCATGGGGTACGGTTTACCGCGAGGTTGAGCAATCTGTCACGAATCTCAGTTACGAACTCAACCCTGAAAATAATACCTACCTTGATTTATCTGTACGCGTAGGCAACACCCAAAGCCACGTAACAGAAAGTGGCGGTAAAGGAATGCTTAAAGACTACATTGGCCTTGCCTCTAACTACGAATACAACATCAACACACTAGATATAATGAACACAAGTGTATTAGGTATGCATGCGCTTACTTATGGTGTGCAGTACTCAGATAAAGAGCGTATTGGTGAAAAGTTAGGCTACCCATGCACAAATCTTAATAGGCAAACTTACGAATGCTTAGAGTATGGTAAAGACGCCGTAAGGAATGAGATTTCATCACAGCCAGGCGGCACGCAAAAGCGGTTAGGTGTATATATTCAAGACGAGTTTACATGGCAAGCGCTTACAATTACGGGGGGTATTCGCTATGAAGAATACCAAAGTACGCCAACAAGTAAATTTGCAGCGGGCTTTGTAGGTCAAGATTTAAAAGTTAAGCACTCACAAGTTGTACCAGCATTGACGGTTAACTATCAGTTTACCTCCGAATTTGCTGTATTTGCCAGTTATCAAGAGGGCTTTAGAGCACCTTTACTGGATGAAATATACGATCAATACGGTGGCCGAAATATAAACTTAGCCTTGGAAGTAGAAAACAGCCGTAATAGCGAAATGGGTATCAGTTATCAAGTCAGCGATGTGTTCTCTGATATTGATTCACTGACAGCGCGAGCAATTTACTTCAATACTCAAGTAGATGACGAAATTCAGTCAAATACCAGCACCACTATAAACCCTATGCCGGCACCACGCTATAGCAACCGTGGTGAAAATGACCGCGATGGTTTTGAACTCGAAGTCAATTATGCTCATCGCGCCGGGTATGTAAACTTTTCGTATAGCGAAATATCGGGTGATGATCAAGATGATAAACCGCTTTGGTATTTACCCGCTGATACGTTAACAGTCGATGCCGGCTTAGTGTTTTTTGATTCAACAGTACGTACAGGGATTAGCATTCAAAATATTTCAGCGCGTACCGTACTTGCATACGACCGTGCGGCTCAGGCATCCAAGCAAGTTGAGCATGATGGCTACACCTTGGTTGGTTTAAATGCAAACTGGGATATTAATGATAGTTGGAGTGCACGTTTGGCTGTCGACAATTTATTTGACGAAGAATACCAGGTGATGGCAGGCACCGGTGGTGCGATAGGGGACTATGGCGTTGGCCGTAACATTAAAACACAACTGAGCTTTAAATTTTAAGTTAAACCAATTGCATTGAACTAGTGAGCTATTTAGCTCACTAGTATGGCCATGTTTTTAATGAAATTGGTATTAGGAGCGCACAATGAATATTCTAAATGATTACCGCCAACTGCAAATACAACACCCTAATATTAGAGCTATTGACGCAGCGGCGCAGCTAAAAATTACTGAAGCAGAGCTAATTGCTGCACAAGTAGGCGAAGGCGTTATAAAGCTTGAGATCACCCATATTGAAGGGATTTTAAAGGGTTTTAAAAAGTTACAACACGTTATGGCACTAACACGTAACGCACAAGTCGTTAGTGAAATTTCAGGCTGTTACGAGAAAATTTACTGCTCTGAGCGCAATAACATTAAAACAGCCATCGCTATTAACCCCGGTGGTATAGATTTACGGTTATTTGTGTCTAAGTGGCACAGTGCATTTGCAGTGAACAACAATGCAAAGCACAGCAGTGTTCAATTTTTTGATAAGCACGGTATCGCTGTACATAAAGTGTTTACAACACAGCAAACAAATATGGCTGCATTTGAGCAGTTAGTAATGGCGCATAAAGCAACAGAGCAAAGCACTCAGCTAAGCATCACAGAGGCTGATATTGCTGTTAATGAGTATCGCCCATTAGCCGAAATAGATATTCAAGGGTTTAGACAAGGTTGGCAAAACCTTCAAGACGTACATCACTTTCCTGCATTGTTAACAGAGTTTGGTGTTAGTCGTACTCAAGGTTTAGAAATTGCCGGAAAGCAGTGGGCACAAGAGATCCCGGCTAATAGTTTAAGTGAAGTGCTAGAAACCGTACGTGATCAACACAGTGAGCTGATGATTTTTGTTAATAACAGCAGTGCGGTGCAAATATACTCTGGGGCGTTAACTAACCTTAAACAAGTCGGTGATTGGTATAATGTACTGGATGATGGGTTTAATTTGCATGTACAGGATAAGCAATTTTCTCGTGCCTTCGTTGTTAAAAAACCAACAGATAATGGCGAAACGGCGGTTCACTCAATCGAGTTTTTTGATTGTGACGGCAATACCGTTATGACCCTATTTGGCAGACGTACAGAAGGTAAAACCCAAGCCCGCGATTGGATTGCATTATGTGACAAGCTACGTAAGCTACAAATTGCAGCCTAACTTTATACACATGAATATATACCAAAGTCATCTCATAACGCTGAAACTCGCACCTTGAGGTGATTTGGGTATAAATGCTTGGCAATATTTTTTATGTATGCAATATTAAAAGTACAATTTTCCCACCTTTAAAGCCTGCACTATGGTGTTATATAAACAGTTTAAATTGTGCTTATTACTCAGTATTATTACTTTCAGTAGTGTCGCGAACGCCAATGTGCGTAATACAAAACAACAAGAGTTTATTGATGTAGCAACACTCTTGCCCACCGCTTTGTTTGATATTCGTTATTACAGCAGTAATAACTTTGTTGGCAAACCGATCGATGGCTATAAGTCTGCAAAATGCTTGCTACATAAAACCACTGCTTACGCATTGCAAAAAGCCCATAAACAAGCGCAGCTCGCCGGTCTAAATTTTAAAATATTTGATTGTTATCGCCCGCAACGTGCGGTGGATCATTTTGTACGCTGGGTGAACGACCCAACAGACTTAGTAACAAAGGCTACCTATTATCCAAACCTTGGTAAAGATGAGTTACTAGGTGGGTACATTGCAGCTAAATCAGGCCACAGTCGTGGCTCAACTCTTGACCTGACGCTAACTGACAGTGAAGGTACTGAGCTGAATATGGGATCACTATTTGATATGTTTGATACGCTTTCAAATACGGATGACCTACGTATAACTACTAGGCAAAAAGCCAACAGGTACAAACTTAAAAATATTATGGTTGCAGCGGGTTTTGCACCTTACAGCATGGAGTGGTGGCACTTTACTTATAAACAGCAGGCTTACCCGAACACATATTTCGACTTTGTAATTGAATAAATTTAAATCCTGAAAGGTAAACAGTTTCTAATCTTAAGGTTTATTTAAGTTTCGCTCGCTAGATTCTATTCATAGTCTTAGTGGAGTGAATATAATGCATATAGCCGAGCAATCACCACCTGAAATACAATTACATACCGACCCTACTTTTGTTTGTGTAACAGATCAAACACCGACACGTGCACGTATAGAAAGCACCATTAAAGCAGGTTTTGCTGCGGCATTTAATGCACAGGTTCAGCAGTTTATGCCGCTACTATGTGAGCTACAGGTTGCCAGTGACACATGCACGTTAGGGCTGCGCTGTGCCTCAACGCCATTGTTTATTGAGCAATACCTTCCTACACCTATTGAACACTTTGTAAATGCATCCCGCCAACACATTTATGAGTTAGGTAATTTGTGTTCAAGCCACCGCAGAGCTACATTGGCGCACTTTGTTGTTGTAAACGAAGCTTTATATAACAGCGGTACTGAATATTTGGTGTTTTGCGCAACTAGAAAAGTACGCGCATTGCTTAAAGTGCTTGGCATAAACTGTACGGAAATAGCACTTGCAAATAGCCATGCACTACTTCATCCAGCAGATTGGGGCAGCTATTACGACAACCAGCCAACCATCTGTGTGGTTGACTTAAAATATGCTCATGAATGTATATTGAATACCCCTGCACTTTTTAATATTAAACAACAGTATATACAAGCTACAGCAAAACTTTTACATAAGTTGGAAACTTTATGAACTGGCTAAATATGTTACCGCATCACGCTCAGCAAACGGTATTAGTCAGTCATGATGAGCAGGAAACTACTTTCACTAAAGCTGAGTTAAATGATGAAGCGATAAAGCTGGGCGAACTCTTAGCAACGCTTAAAGGGCACGGCATTGCTTATCAAGTTGATAACAACCCAGCTTGGCTAGTGATAGATAGTGTGATCAGTGAGTTGCGTCAAGTTGCCATCCCCTTGCCATTGTTTTTTAGCACCCAGCAAGTGCAGCATAGTCTTGTAAGTAGTGGCGCGGATATATTGATCACTAGCCAAGTTTATAACGCTGATAACGCTCAGTTTATTGCCAGCATTAAAATATGTCAGCGCTATGAGCTATTTATTTACCAATTACAAAATGTAGCATGCGTAAAGTATTTTGATGATACACATAAAATAACGTTCACATCGGGTTCAACAGGCAACCCTAAAGGCGTCTGCCTGTCTCTTGCAAGTCAACTGCAAGTTGCTACATCGTTACACCAAAAAATTGCAGTAGAACAGCCTAAGCATCTGTGTTTATTACCTCTACCTGTATTACTTGAGAATGTTGCTGGTGTTTATGCCCCTTTACTTGCTGGCGGGTGTGTTCATTTAATGGCGCTGGAAAAACTGGGTTTTTCAGGTTCACAATTAGCTAACCCTGAACAGTTAATAGCTGCGATTGACCAAGTACAACCTAATACTCTAATTTTAGTGCCTGAGTTATTAAGTTGCCTTATAAGTTTTGTTAAGCAAGGCTGGCAAGCGCCTAGAAGTTTAAAGTTTATAGCTGTAGGCGGCGCAGTAGTAAGTAGTGAGGTTATCAGATTAGCGCGCAAACTTGGCTTGCCAGTTTATCAAGGGTATGGCTTATCAGAAGCGGCTTCTGTGGTGAGCCTTAACACGCATAATGATGATTTACTTATCAGTGCGGGACGTGTTTTGCCTCACTTAGAAACACGAATTGATAATGGTCAATTATACATAAAAGGCCCTTTATTTTTAGGGTATTTAGGCCAGTCTGCTCGCGATCAAAATCAATGGTATGCAACTGGCGATCTGGTAATAAAACAGCAAGGGCGACTACATATTAAAGGGCGATTAAAAAATCAAATTATCACCAGTTTTGGCCGTAACATCAGTGCTGAATGGCCAGAGTCTTTATTACTAAGCCATAGTGATATTTTACAAGCCGTTGTTATTGGCGAAAGTCAGCCTTACTTGTGTGCATTAATTTATGTAAATGAAGACATGAATGATGACCAACTTAAACAGCATATCGACACGGTTAATCAACAACTGCCAGATTACGCAAAAATAAAACGTTGGTATCGATTAAACGTAGCATTGAGTTATAAAGCAGGGTTATTAACCAGTAATAACAAACCCAAACGCGAAGCCATCCATAACAAATATAATCAGCAAATAGCTAGGTTATACGAATCAAATTTAAGTACTGAGGACTTACTATGAGCCACTTTTTTAATACATTACAAATAGCTACTCAAAACGAGCGTGAGTATTTACTGTCAGCACCGATCATTACGAGAGTATTTAATGGCCAAGTAAGTTTAACTGAATATGCCTCTTTTTTAGCTCAGGCATATCACCACGTAAAACACACCGTGCCTTTAATGATGTCACTGGGTGCAAAATTAAACGACCAACAAGAATGGCTGCGAGAGGCGGTTGCTGAATATATTGAAGAAGAGCTAGGCCATCAGGAATGGATACTTAATGATATTGCAGCTTGCGGCTTCGATAAAGAAGCGGTGCGTCAAAGCAAGCCACAATTTGCCACAGAGCTGATGGTTTCGTATGCCTACGATAGTATTAATCGTGGCAACCCACTGAGTTTTTTTGGCATGGTACATGTACTTGAAGGGACATCTATTGCGTTAGCTGATAATGCCGCCAATAAAATTCGTGATGCTGTTGGGTTACCAAAAAATGCGTTTAGTTACTTAACATCACATGGGGCATTAGACATTGAACACGTGAAGTTTTTTGAAAGTTTAATGAATGAAATAACAGATGAAGCTGATCAACAGGCCATTATCCACGGGGCTAAATGTTTTTACAAACTGTATGGCAATATTTTCCGCGCGCTTGATACAGACCCATTTTTCAGTCAAACCTTAGCAACATCACAAAGTAAGGCGTGCATAGCATGAATAAATCAATTTGCGTGCTGACCGGGGCTACAGGAGGGATTGGTCATGCAATTGCGTTGCAGCTTGCTCAACAAGGCTGGCGATTAGTTTTAGTTGGCCGCGATGAAGCAGCCCTAAAACGCCTTCAAGGCGAGTGTAATGATCAGGCTGAAATATTTCAAGGTGACTTAAGTGAGGCTAATGTGCGCGATGAGCTTGCATTGTTTACGCAGCAATTAGGAGGTGCGCAGCTGCTCATTAATAATGCAGGCATTAATGTGATGCAGGCTTTTAGCGAGATAACTGAGCAGCAAATAGATCAGTTAATAGCGATTAATTTGACTGTGCCAATTAAGCTATGCCAGTTATTCCTACCACAAATCACAGCAAAAAATGGCACGATTGTGAATATTGGGTCGTCATTTGGCAGTATTGGTTACCCGTATCAAACACTTTACTGTGCTAGTAAGTTTGGGCTGCGAGGAATGACAGAAGCGCTCTCGAGAGAGCTTAGCCACAGTAAAGTACGGGTTTTGTATCTCGCTCCGCGCGCGACAGACACCGCGATTAATTCCCCCCAAATTCGCGCCATGAACAAAGCGCTTGGCAACACCATGGACTCACCCGAGCAAGTAGCAAAAGCACTTATTATATTAATGAATTCTACTAAAAAACGGCGTTTTATTGGTTTTCCAGAAGGTTTTTTTGCCCGAATAAACGGAGTATTCCCTTCCATAGTTGATAACGCAATAGAAAAACAACTTCCTAAAATTAAAAGTTTTTTTACAAACTAAATTGATAAAGGTGAACGAATATGACTAAACTAATTTTAACAACGTTAGCATTGGCTGCGGTAATTTTATCGCAAAGTGTTTATGCCGAATTTGCTGATGATTTACACACAATACAAACGCAATGGGCAAGTGTAAATTATGAGTTGGTTGAAGACAGCCAATTAAAGGCATTTGAAAAACTTGTAGAGCAAACACGTGAGTTCTCTAAAGCAAATAATGAACAAGCAGCAAGTCATATTTGGCATGGTATTGTGTTATCAAGCTACGCGGGTGCTAAAGGCGGGTTAGGTGCATTGGGGCTCGCAAAAGATGCAAAAGCCGAGTTTGAACAAGCAATAAGCTTAGATGCAAGCGCATTGGCAGGTTCGGCTTATACCAGTTTAGCTACTTTATATGGCAAAGTACCGGGGTGGCCGATTGGGTTTGGTGATGCTAAAAAAGCAGACACACTCTTTAGGCAGGCTTTAGAGTTGAATCCCCAAGGTATTGATAGTAATTATTTATACGCGGCATTTTTATATGATGAACGTAAATACAGTGACGCTAAAAAGCATTTATTGATTGCACAAACGGCTCCTGCGCGCGAGTTGCGACCTAAAGCCGATTTATACCGTCAGCAAGAAATAACCACTTTGCTGGCTAAAGTTGAAAGAAAACTAAAGAGATAATAACGTCCTATGCATTTGATGCTCGTTGAAGATGATATGTTAGTAGCGCAAGGGTTATGCCGTTCCTTGCGCCAACAAGGCTATAGCGTAGAGCATTGCGCGAGCGTTAAATCAGCGTTGCAATGTCTGCAAAGTGATGAAATTGAAATGGTTATTCTTGATTTAGGATTACCAGATGGCGACGGGATAGACATACTAAAGCATATAAAAAAGCAATCAAGAACCTTGCCTGTAGTGATATTAACAGCACGAGGGAGTATTGACGACAAAGTGCAAGGCCTTGATCTAGGAGCTGATGATTATTTAGCAAAGCCATTTGATCCGGCTGAATTATTTGCACGATTGAGAGTGGCGAGTCGGCGCTTAACGCAGACACAAAGTAGTGTATTATCAGTGGGTGATATAACCATGGATACTGCTGCGCATAGAGTGCGCGTTGGCCAACAAGATGTTGACTTGCCTCGTAAAGAGTTTATGTTACTCAAAGCTTTATTAGAAAACCAAGGGCGAGTGCAATCAAAACAACAACTCGAAAGTAAATTGTATGAATGGGGCGAAGAAGTCGGATCCAACACCATAGAAGTGCATATACATCATTTGCGTAAAAAGGTTCCCAAAGACTTAATAAAAACCCTTCGTGGTATAGGCTATGTTGTGGGTAAACGTTAGTGTCGATCAGAAGGCGTTTAACGCTGATCATTCTTTCTATTGTCGTGCTAACGTGCTTTTTAGCATTTAGTAAAGGCTATCGTGAAAGTATGCATCAAGCACAAACACTACTTGATAATGAATTAAAGACCTTAGGACATGTCCTCATAGAGCAACCTGTAACATCGAGTCAAACGGTGTTAAGTGATGATCTCCCTGAGTTACTTTTTCAAGTTTGGCGTAATCGAGAGCTAGTCAGTAGTTCGAGGGCATTACAAACTGTGCAGCTAATAGATGCTAAATGGCAGCAAGCGTTGAGTGTTGAAAATTTAGCGGGGCAACGTATGCGGGTGTACAGATTGCATTTAGCGAATAAACACGTGCTAGTTGCTGAGCCACTAAGTAAACGCCAAGCATTGACCGAGTCCGTTATATTATCAGCTATGACGCCACTACTTTGGAGTGTGCCGATTCTCACTATATTGATTAGTTTCTTTGTTAAACAAGGACTAAAGCCGCTAACACGGTTGTCTTCGCAGCTACAAAAACGCCAAGCAAATGACTTTACAGCCATTGAATGGACAGTATCAGAGCAAGAAATAAAGCCGTTAATTACCCGCCTAAATGATTTGTTCAAACGTGTTGAAAGTGCTTATTTAAGGGAGCGTTTTTTTGCATCTGATGCAGCGCATGAATTACGTACACCTTTGAGTAGTTTGAAAATTAATGTTCATAATTTACAAAACGACATAGCCGATAGCATTGAGTTAAAAGCAATGTCACAAGGGCTTGATAAACTGAGTAACATTGTTGAGCAAATGCTTATTCTAGGGCGAACATGTCCAGAGCAGTGGCATGCAAATTTTAATCCTATTTCAGTGCTCGAGATTAGCCAACAAGTTGTGGCACAATTATATGAAAAAATTGAAAGAAAAGGCCACACAATTAGTCTTGAAGGCGATGATTTTATCATTGCTGGTGATGGGTTTACCTTAACGACCTTGTTTAGTAATTTGCTCAGTAATGCAATTAAATACACTCCTGCAGGTGGGCAGATCATTATTCGTTTATTACAACGACCGGGTATTTATATTTGGCAGATTGATGATTCTGGTACAGGTATTAACGACGCGCAAAAAGCACGTATCTTTAACCGTTTTTACCGTGTTGGTGGTGATAAACACCCTTCCGGGGAGCAAGGTGCAGGCTTGGGTATGGCGATTGTTGAGCACATAGTCGCAATTTACAATGGTAAAATAACTTTAACAGACAGCCCTTTGGGCGGGTTACGAGTTGATATAGAGTTTAAACAAGCACATAGGAATGTATACACACATGTATAAAAACCTATCTCGTGGCTACTTATTACTATTACTCTTAAGCCCATTAAATGTAAAAAGCGAAGAATTTATACTTATTTTAAAAGACCATCTTTTCTATCCGAGCGAAATTTATGTACCCGCGAATAAAAAATTAAAACTACTCATTGAGAATCAAGACTCAACACCTGAAGAATTTGATAGCTTTGACCTAAATCGTGAAAAGGTGCTTTATCCCGCGCGTCAAAGTGTGATTTATATTGGCCCTCTAAGTCCCGGGCGTTATGAATTTTTTGGCGAGTTTTCACCTAATACAGCGCGTGGTGTAGTCATTGCAACAGAGGTCACTAATGCTGATAACTAGTTTATTAATGAGTATTAATCAATTACTGCCTGTTGTTATATTATGCTTATTACTCAATGGATTAGTTGATTTGACCCGAAAGCAACTGCTTGTCATTTTAGGCTCGGGGATAGTTTGCAGCTTTGCTTATGTGCAAAGTGCCGCCATAGTCAGTCAATTATTTGAGCATCGAGGGCTTGAGTTCACGCAAATAATGGTGTGTTGCATTATTTTTATCGCGTCATTGTTGGCATGTAATCAGCAAAAGTGGGCAGCATCCGTGGCTATCATCAGTGCCATGGTATTGTATTTAAGTCACTACATCATTTATATCGTGGGTTTTTGGCAAGCAAAGGAAGCCGCCGAGCCCTTATTAATTGGCACCTTATTAGGTGTCGGCATTTGTTTTAGTTTTGGTACGTTATTTTATTTTTTGTTAGAAACTTTAAAAACGCACTTCGGTGATAACTCACTGCATATTTTGCTAGCTTCAAATGCCACAGCAAAACTATTGATCGTGATAGATCTTGCAAGCCAAATTGATGTACTTGATATCACCACTCGTTATGTTGACTGGCGAGGTTTTATTGCCGAGAACTCCGAATTAGGACGAGTATTAAAAGCGCTCATGGGATACGAAGCGACACCAAGCTTGACTGCTTTGTGGGTATATACAGCTGCGTTCAGTGTGTTTGTATTGGTATGCTTATTGATAGGCAAAAAAAGCCAATTTAAGGAGACGTTATGAGGTTTATAAGCGTTATTTTATTAGGCGTTTTATTAAACTTAGTTAATACACATGCATATGCAGATGGGATTGTGGTCGATAAAGTTTACCACCCTTATGTTCTCCCATTTGAGCGTGAGTTAGAGTGGCGTATTGTATCCCACCAGACGGGTAGCGGGAATATTTTAGCGCAGCGCATTGGCCTTGGTAGTGCAATTAATGACACCATGAGTTTAGAAGGGTATATAATTGGCGAGCGTGATGACAATGGTGACTTTGGCTTAGCGGGCTATGAAGTTGAGCTACGTTGGCAATTAGTCGAGCAGGGACGGCTATGGGCCGATTGGGGGGCATTGTTTGAATTGGAAAAACACCATAATAGTGATGTATACGAAGCAACAACAGGTTTTTTATGGGAAAAAGAATTCGGCAAAAGCAGTTTAACTATGAATGCGTTTTTAGTATACGAATGGGGGGGGGATATTAAAAATGAATGGGAAAGCGAATACCGAGCGCAATACCGTTACCGTTACCGCTCTGAGTTTCAACCCGCGTTAGAACTGTTTGTTGGGGAAGATTTTTTTGGCGTTGGTCCCGGTTTCATTGGCTTGCACCGATTTAATGGTCAGCGACAGCTTAAGTGGGAAGTGGGGTTTATTACCGAAATAAGTCAGTCCGAAAAGAACCACAGCTTTAGGTTAGCCTTAGAATTTGAGTTTTAATAGGCTACGTTAGAAAATAAATTAGCTTAAGCTTAAGGTAGGTAATAAATAGTTTGACATACTCTGAAAAATCTATATATTAGGCGCCAGCTAGAAAGAAAGCATGTAAGCTATAAATCTCCATTTCGATGTTGTATAAGTAATACTTGTAGTACCGTCCTGAAGTTTTTAAAGTACCATCTCATTTTTTGCTACACCCGCCCACTAGGGCAATTATTTTATTTTCATATCAGGATATTACTATGTCTAACATCGTATCAGGTACAGTTAAGTGGTTTAACGAGTCTAAAGGTTTTGGTTTCATCGAGCAAGAAAGCGGTCCAGACGTTTTCGCACATTTCTCAGCAATAAAAAGCGATGGTTTCAAAACTTTAGCTGAAGGCCAACGTGTAGAGTTTACTCTTTCACAAGGTCAAAAAGGTCCACAAGCGGATAACATCACTCCGTTATAATTTTTACTTTTAAAGTAAAAATAAAAAAAAGCGCTTAAGGCGCTTTTTTTGTGTCTAAAAATTGACGTAGCATAAGCCCCTTCCTATTATTTAACTACATTTTCATTCGCAGTGAGCTTACTATCTTTCGATTTATTACTCTAACCTGCTGTTTTTTGTTTTCTTGCATCGGCGTCGGTGCCGAAAAGCCCACTGTAACTATTTATACAGAGCAGTTTCCGCCTTATAATTTTTCAAATAAAGGGCAGTTACAAGGTATTAATTTAGATATAGTGCGCACGCTATGTGAACGCACAGAGTTAGAGTGTAAGTTTGAGTTATTACCCTGGACACGCGCATACAGTTTAGTACAAAAAAATCCGTTGTCTGGACTTGTCTCCACAGCCCGTAGCCCTGAGCGAGAAAGCTTATTTCAATGGGTGGGACCACTCGTATCTTCTCGTACTTATTTTTATCGTTTAGCGAAAAATAACCATATAAGACCAGTAAATTTAGCGCAAACAGCTAATTACACCCTAGGGTTAGTAAGGGGAGATGTTTACGAAGAGCTAATACAAGAAATAGGCTTTGAAAAAGATAAAAATTTACTTAAATTCGCTCACCACTATGAATATATTAATTTATTTTTTAAGAATAAAATTGACTTAATCCTTGGATCAGAACAGACACTTGATTATCAATTACAGCAATTTGGCTACGGAGGCAAAGAAGTTGTAAAATTAGTGGAGCTTCCTGTTGATAAACTACAAGGGAATTACCTTGTTTTTAATAAAGCGATCCCCCCTGAAATTATTGAACGATTTAATCAAGAGTTAGCAGCCTTAAAAGCGTTTGACAATTTGAAGCTGTACCGACAACGATATACGAATGAATAGTAGTATGTTATCTAGCCGCAATGCATTGCAAAGTTGAACCAGTCTTAATTATAGTTGTTCTATATACTCAATCCACCTCAATATACAGTATTCAGCGTTTCGCAGGGGCTTAATATTAAGGCGTTACTTTGTAAGAATGGCAGTCCCTTTTAAGAAGTAACAATACAGAAGTAAGTCCTTGTGAAATACCTAAAGGGTTGGTTTAAAACGATTTATACTGCGTTATTTATTTTAATGATAGAACCACTATTACTTGCCATCGGTGATTGCATACACTTTGCATGCTTTTTAACATTATCAGCTGAGCGCTTCCAGCTAATGGGCTTCCAACAGTGCTTTGTATTTCGCAGCGTCTTTTATTTTTAAAAATGCTTGCTGTAAAGCATGTAAAATTTCAGGATCGATATCCAAATTTGCAGCTAAGTAACCATCAACGTTGAGCTCATCAATCGCATATATGAAGCTAAACCGATCAGGGGAAACGCCTATGTGCTTACTCATTGCTGGAATATAATTTTCATCATCTATTATTAAATCGACTTTTTTGGCTAGTAATAAATGGTAAGAGTTTTGAATGTCGGGAGTTAAAAGCAGATCAAATCGATGGTTGTGTAAAACAGTATAGGCAAGATCATTCCGTTGTACGGCAATTTTATAGTGCTTCGCTTGCTGCGTGTTATTTACTCGTACGTCATCGCGCTGAGCAAGCTTTACAAAGCCTAACTTAAAATGAACAACAGGTGCTATCCAATGAAATAAAGATTCACGCTCAGGCGTTCTAGCAAGGCTATATATGAGTGTGTTTTTTTGTCGAGAGACCATCTGATAAGCTCTAGCCCAAGGGTAGATTGAAATGGAGGCATTCATGTTCGCTTCATTAACAATCATCGTTACAATGTCAGTGCTGAATCCACCCACCTTATTGCCAATTTGTGTTTGATGAGGAGGCGAGAACTCAGTAACAACGACTAGCGTTGGTTGTGCAAAACTTGACATAGTTACCAAAAGCAAAAAGCACGCTATTAATATCTGCATTAATTTACTCTATTTAGCTGTGTTAAAAACTATCCATATACGATTGTATAGATATAGTAGCAATTGCTCAGAGCAACGATTGTTGCTTTGTTATGATAATACCAATCGGCTTAAATATATAACCATTCTAGCGGACTAAATAAAGCGCTAACAGCGTTAGTAATTTTTCATGTACGACTGCATGGATGCAGGGGGTAGAGCAATGCAGGAGCAATTGCCGAGAACAACTGCATGTCAAAATGTCTGCCTTGTTGTTATCACTGTATTTATCTTTCGCTATAAATGGTCATTAACTTAACACGATTGGTGTAATTTCTCTGTGCAATATTAGATCACGGTATAAGTTAAAAGAGTAGTACATTTTTGGAATAATTTTGTGGCGAAACGATAAAAGGGCCTTGCGGCCCTTTGTGAAGTATCGTTCAAATCAGATAAGTCTTTAACCCCTTAAAGGCTCATCCTATTGTTTTGCAACCAAGGCTCATCTCAAAGTTTCTAAGCTAGCGAGAGGAAAAAACCTGCAATTGCAGCGCTCATAAGGTTAGCCATAGATCCTGCTAACACTGCTCTGAGCCCTAAGCGTGCGATATCCTTTCGCCGACTAGGCGCCATACCGCCCAATCCACCTAGTAAAATTGCTATCGATGATAAGTTAGCAAACCCACATAATGCGAATGTGACAATCGCTTGTGTGTGCGCACTTAACGTATCGCGATAATTCATAAAGTCTAAGTAAGCAACAAACTCGTTGACCACTAATTTTTGACCAATAAAGCTACCAGCTATAATTGCTTCACTCCACGGCACACCTAATAACCAGGCAACCGGTGCAAATATATAACCTAAAATTTCTTGTAATGTCAGTGTTGGATAATCAAACCAACCGCCAATACCACCTAATAAACCGTTTAGTAAGGCAATTAAAGCAACAAATGCTAACAACATTGCGCCTACATTTAATGCTAAATGCATTCCGTTAGCAGCACCTGATGCCGCTGCATCAATCACGTTAACAGGTTTATCTTCATCAATATCCAAGTCAGCTAAGTTATCTTTGGGGGTTTCGGTCTCTGGCACAATCATTTTAGCCATTAAAAAACCACCCGGTGCGGCCATAAAGCTGGCAGCAATTAAATACTTAAGCTCAACCCCAATAATAACGTAACCGGCCATTACAGAGCCTGCCACAGTGGCTAAGCCACCCACCATAACTGCAAATAACTCTGATTTAGTCATGGTTGCAATAAATGGTTTAACAATTAACGGTGCTTCAGTTTGGCCTACAAAAATGTTTGCCGTTGCTGAAAGCGATTCTGTTCGGGAGGTTTTTAACAGTTTTTGTAAACCACCGCCGAGGATTCTAATAATCCAGTCCATAATACCTAAGTGATATAGCACAGCCACTAACGCTGAGAAAAACACAATCACAGGTAATACTTGAATGGCAAAAATAAACCCTAAAGTATCTTGATTTGCTAATGGTCCAAACAAAAAACTAATACCATCATTAGCAAAACCGATCACTGATGATACGGCTTTTGACATGGCAACGAGTGCATTTTTGCCTGCCTCTGAAAACAGTACAAACCCACCAATTACAAATTGCATAGCAAAAGCGATACCGACAGTTCTTAAATTAATTGCTTTGCGGTTTGTCGAAGCCGTAAACGCAATGCCTAGCAGCACACACATGCCGACTAAGCTCATAAATGTTGTCATTTTTTGTTATTCCCGTTGTTATTCTTGCAGTAAATATTTTATTTTACTTTTAATTATATCAATGGCGACGCGATTCATACCACCTCGTGTGACCACTAAATCAGCCTTGTGCTTTGAGGGCTCAATAAACTGATAAAACATCGGTCTCACAGTAGCCTGATATTGTTCAACAACGGACTGTAATGTTCTGCCTCGTTGCTCCATATCACGTTGCATACGGCGCATTAGGCAAATATCAAGGGGTGTATCAATAAACACCTTGATATCAAATTCTTTACGTAGCGCTTTATCGCTAAGCAATAAAATACCTTCAACTATCAATATTTGTGCTGGCATTACGGTGCGTGTTTTATCACTGCGCGTATGTTGAGCATAATCATAAGTTGGTACTTCAACAGCTTTACCATTGCGTAACTGAGTTAAATGTTTACACATTAGCTCATGCTCAAACGCTTCGGGATGGTCGTAATTAGTTTGCGTACGGTGATCAAACGGTAAATGTGATTGATCTTTATAATACGCATCTTCTTCAATTACGGCGATGGCACCTGGTTCAAGCTCATTAACCAATTCATTATAAATTGTTTGGCTAAAAAGAGATTTGCCAGAGGCAGATGCCCCAGCAATGGCTATTATTGTTCGTGTCACTAAAGTTCTCACCCACACAGAAGGATATATCGTTGGTAGATCACAATAGCAAAAAAGACACGAATAATCTCTTTTGCTTCGCTCAGGGGGTGAAATTTATAATGTTTAGGTTTTATGAAACAGGACTTATGTCCTGTACGTTAAAAAGCACAAGAATATAAAGTAGCCATATTGGAAAGACGAGGTAAGCATGGCAAGAGCAATTATTTTAATGGCAGATAGCCTAGGCATAGGTGCAGCACCAGACGCAGATAAATTTGGTGATATTGGTGCAAACACATTTGCACATTTGCTTAAAGCATACTTTGAAGAGACCGGCGAAAAGCTGTCACTGCCTAATTTATCGTTATTAGGATTAGTAGACGCATGTGAAGCGGCAGGTAACGAGCCATGCTTAATAAGTGACCGCCAAACACCAATTGGTGCATGGGGTTATGCAAAAGAGCTTTCAAGCGGCAAAGACACACCATCCGGACATTGGGAAATGGCCGGTGTGCCGGTGTTATTTGATTGGGGGTATTTCCCTAAAACGCAGCCGAGCTTTCCACAAGAATTAATTGACGAGCTAATTGCTCGTACCGGTATTCCTGGCATTTTAGGCAATTGCCATGCATCGGGAACAACCATTTTAGAACAGCTAGGTGAAGAGCATGTAAAAACAGGTAAACCAATCTGTTACACCTCAGCTGACAGCGTGTTTCAAATAGCCGCGCATGAAGAATCATTCGGACTAGAGAAGCTTTATCAGGTTTGCGAAATCACACGGGCGCTGCTTGATGAAATGAATATAGGACGAGTTATTGCGCGGCCATTTTTGGGTTCCAATAGTCAAGACTTTGCCAGAACAGGTAACCGTCGTGACTACTCAGTATTACCGCCAGCACCGACTTTGCTAGATAAACTGGCGCAAGACGGTGGTGAAGTGATTAGCATAGGTAAAATTTCAGATATCTATGCGCATCAAGGTATTACCCAAAAACATAAAGCTCCAGGCTTACAAAACTTGTTAGAAAAAACAACTGAAGTAATGGCAACAGCGCCTGACCACAGTTTGATTTTTACTAATCTTGTTGATTTTGATGAAAAGTTTGGTCATCGCCGCAACCCTGTTGGGTATGCAAAGGCATTAAAAGAATTTGACGATTATTTACCAACGATACTTAATCAGCTAAAAGCGGATGACGTATTAGTTATTACAGCAGATCATGGATGCGATCCTACATTTCCGGGCTCTGAGCACACCCGTGAATATGTGCCTGTACTTGCTTATCAAGTAGGACTTGAAAATACCCCTCTTGGTGAACGTGCTAGTTTTGCAGACATAGGTCAAACACTTGCCCAGTGGTTTAACTTACCTGCACTTGAATATGGTGATGGCTTTATTGACAAGCTAACTGCACCAAAAGTAAAAGGAAAAGAATAATGAGTACACCACATATCGACGCTAATAACGGTGATTTTGCACAAACAGTGCTAATGCCAGGCGATCCATTACGTGCGCAATATATTGCTGAAAATTTTCTTGATGATGCCGTTAAAGTAACGGGTGTTCGTAATATGTACGGTTTTACCGGCACATACAAAGGTAAGCCTGTCAGCATTATGGGTTCAGGGATGGGTATTCCATCGATGTCGATTTATGCTCGCGAGTTAATCGTAAGTTATGGCGTTAAAAACCTTATTCGTATTGGCACTTGTGGTGGTATTGGTAGTGATATTAAAATCCGCGACGTTATATTTGCACAAGGTGCCAGCACAGATTCAAATGTAAACCGTGCCCGTGTTCGTGGTTATGATTTTTCAGCAATTGCTGACTTTGACTTACTATTAAGCGGCGTTAACGCAGCAAAAGAATTAGGCATTAAAGCAAAAGTAGGAAACGTATTCACAACCGATACTTTCTATCAAGCTGACAACACCTTTTATCAAGAGCTTGATAAATTAGGTATGTTAGCCGTAGATATGGAAACCGCGGGTTTGTATGGCGTTGCAGCAGAGTATGGCGCAAAAGCCATGGCATTATTTACCGTAAGTGACCACGTGATCACAGGTGAAGCAACCCCAAGTGAAGAGCGTCAAAGCACCTTCAACGAAATGGTTAAAATTGCCCTAGAGTCAATCTAAGCTATATAACAGTTCCTTGGTAACGTATTCACTCGTTTGGAGACACGCCCAAATACAGTGAGACTAACCTCCCAAAGCCGCCTAGCAACCCTAGGCGGCTTTTTTTATTGTTGAGCTTAAAACTTATCGCTTAAAGCTGCTCGATCATTGACACTCCTTTGTTCCTTTGCCACTGTTAAGTGGGGTATGAAATATTTTTTAAGGAGTATACATTGTGTCTAATTGGATTGAGGCGAGTGTAAAAGAGGTTGTTTGGTGGACTGACACATTATTTAGCTTAATTGTTAATGCAGATGTTGAGCCATTTAAAGCGGGGCAATTTACAAAGCTATCAATGATGATAGACGACAAACGTATTGCTAGAGCTTACTCTTATGTTAATGCGCCAAATTCAAACGACTTAGAGTTTTACCTTATTAATGTGATGGATGGTTTGTTATCACAACAATTAGCTAAACTTACTCCAGGTGATACAGTGTTGATCGAAAGCCGCGCCAGTGGCTTTTTTACTATTGATGAAATCCCTGCTAGTGAACAACTGTTTATGCTTAGCACTGGCACAGCAATCGGGCCATTTTTATCTATTTTAGATCAAGCTGATGTATGGCAGAAGTTTAAGCAAATAACGTTAGTGCATGGCGTGCGGTTGAATGCAGATTTAAGTTACCAGAAAAAGATCAATCAGCTACAGCAACAGTATACGCGGCTGCGTTATGTACCTGTGGTAAGTCGAGAGCAGGCAATTATCGGCTTAAATGGGCGCATTACAGATAAAATCATTGATGGGAGTTTATTTAAACACAGCCAAAACACCACTTGTCCGCAAAATAGCCAATTTATGATTTGTGGAAATCCGCAAATGGTGAAAGACACCAGCGCATTATTAATCGAGCAAGGCTACTCCCGTAATCGCCGACGAGAACCTGGGCAAATCACAGTGGAGCAGTACTGGTAGAGTGTGTTACTACTCACGGCTTTAAGTGTTAAAGAACTATCATGAAAGGATAAACTTTGTTATTTTAAACCTTCTTAAATTAGTCAGGAACTGTATGAAATCGTTATTCTTTGTATTAATTTTTTTACTTTCATGGTCATCATTTGCAAACCAAGAAGTAAACGCAGCTCAAGCCCAACAGCAAAAAAAGCACGTTGATACTAAAAAAGCAGTGACAGAAGCAATGAATGGCGCTTCTCAAGATGGCCCAGCGGTGATTACTCTGACGCCAAATAAGCCTTCACAGATCACAAAGGTTGAGCAAACAACGGCAACAACCACTGAACAAGATGCAGACACAACCAAAGTACTGGGTAGTGAAGTGTCAAAGCCAGCAGAAATACCAAAAAATAAGCAAGAAAAAGCGGCTGCAGTCGCGTATGCAGAGCAAGTCGTAGCGCAAGCAAAAGATGCATTAACCCAAAAGCAGCAAGCAAAAGCTAAACAGTCTCGCGAGTCACTCGCAGTTGTTGAGCAATTACTTAAAGCGTACAACGCACGTAATATTGATGCATTTGTAAATTTGTATGATGAAAATGTCGAGTTTTATGTTTTCCCAAATGAGCTACTCTTTAAAGGCAAAGAAAAACTGATTGCTCGTTACGGTATTATGTTTAAAAAACTTAAATGTATTCAGTCATCGCCAATTAAGCGTATTGTTCATGGCAATATAGTTATTGATCATGAGCTATCAGAAACCTGCTCAAGCGACCCTAAAGTTGTAGATAAGCGCGCTGAATTTGTTTCTAGTTATCAAGTTGAAAACGGTAAAATAACTAAAGTGTTATTTTTCAAGTAGCAGTTTAAGAGAGAAAGGTATGCAAATTAGTGATGATAAAAAAATTCAGTTACTTTATCGTGTTGAGCCTGGTTGTTTAGGTCCGCAAGGAATAGATCACATTGAAGGTTTTTGCAATTATGCGAATCAGAATATTAGCTCGCCTTATTATGCTTTGTATCAGTTCACTGCACGATTAGATAAAAGTAAAGCAGAAAGACAATACAGTATTAATGGGCGTTTATTATCGCAACAGCATGCACAAGTTTATCTTGCACGCTTTGATACTTGTATCGATGAGTTTGAAGAGCAACTCGACGAGCTGCTCACTCAAGCCATAGATCGCTTTTTTGAGCGTTAAACATCACCTGCCAAAATAGCATTAAAGCTGGCGTTATCATGTAAACTTGCGAATGCACTTTCATGCAGTAATTCATTACGTAAGTTAGGTGAGTACTCTAACGACATTTTAATATCTGCTAATGCATCGGCATGTTTGTGGGTTAACGCATACGCACACGCACGTTGCCAATAGGCATAGCCGTAGTCACTGTCTATATCCAGTGCTTGGTTGCATAACTCAATTGCTTGTGCTGTTTCATTAAGCTCTAATAATGCGTCGGCCTTGTAGGCTATTGCTTCAACATCTTCAGGTTTACGATTTAAAATTTCGTCGAATATCTCTATTTTATTGGCTACATCGCTTTCTAGATTTGCGCGCATCCATAATGAGTGGACTTCATTTGTGACTGATATTTTTTCTTGGTTACTTAAAATTTCTTCTGAGCGTTCACGTAGTTTTTCTTCAAACGTGTTTAGACGTGCTTCGTATTCATTAGTGATCACACTTACACGCGTATTTACAATATCTTCAACTTTGTTTTTTACATCACGTAATGAGTTCCAACCCACTAATACCAAAATAGATGCAGTGGCAGTAATAATAAAAAATACATTATTTATGGTGTCAGTTGTGTACGTTATTGCTCTATCGGCGGTATCTAACTGTGCGTGAGTTACTTGTTTAGTGACATCTTCACGCAGTTTTTGTTGATCTTGGCGTACAGCTTTAAGCTCATCAAGAATATAGCGTTCCATAAGTGGTTTATACATAGGTTCTTGTACTTGCGCTAAGGCTTGTTCTTGCTGTTGCTCGCTTGGCGCTGGACGAGATTGTTCAGCATGTATCTGAAACGACAACAAGGTAACAAAAAAAAGTGGAACAAGTAAAAAATAATGACGCATAGTAATGCCTAGTAGATAAATTTAAGTGCTTAAAGGCGAACTGTACCATGACTACTTAGTTGTAACTAGGCAAAACACAGGCAAAAAAAACCAGCTCTAAAAAGAGCTGGTAAAATTGCTTAAACAACAAATTGTCGTCAGGGGTATTAACAGGAGTGAGTGAGCATAATAACCAAATTTATCTGAACAACTACTTAATAATCTCATAGGGTTATGTGATCCTTTGATAAATACAGCATTACCAATGACGATCTGCTGTGCCAGAAACAGAAAAAGCGCATTGGGCTTAACAATGCGCTTTGATCTGTGCTAATGAATATCCGAATCAATACCCAAACTACCTTAGTGGCACTTTACTAATACCCTAAGGTAGTTTGGGTATAGTAGTTATGGTGAAGGTGTACTCCATTGTGCGCTATATAAATAGCCACTTTTAAACCCTTCACATACCATTACGGGGTAACAAACCAATACGATCATATTTAAATTATATACCCAAGTGTTGTGATTCAATGAAACCGTAGGTCGTGCTTTAGCGCGAAAATAAATACCAAAAGTAACAACTGTTGACAACAATCGCGGCTAAAGCTCGCTCCTACCTGCAATTTACCCCATATCGCAGGAACAGGCTTCAGCCGTGATGGTTTATCGTAGGCGGGAGTTTACCTCGCGCTTGGTGGTAATTGTTGTGATTCAATGAAACCGTAGGTCGTGCTTTAGCGCGACAATAAATACCAAAAAGCTCGCTCCTACCATAAATCTACCCCACATCGTAGGAACAGGCTTCAGCCGTAATGGTTTGCCCGTAGGCGGGAGTTTACCCCGCGTTTGGTGGTAATTGTTGTGATTTAAATGAAACCGTAGGTCGTGCTTTAGCGCGACAATAAATGCCACAAAAGTCATAAGTCTAATGTGTAGCTCAATTAACAATCAAAATATTCACATTAAATGAGCACATTGCAGGAATAAAAATCTGATGACAGGGTAACTAAAGACGCCAAACTTACGTGTTATTAATAATATTATTTAAATTTAAGTATAAATAACAAAATCTTAAAAGATCATAATGATCTTATTTTATAAAATGGTTAAAAAATAACTTGCAAACCTACCTACTGGTAGGTAGCATTGCTGCATGAACACAACATATACAACTATTTTGCATCATGCGGACGAGTTAATTCAACTCAATGGCTTTAACGGCTTCAGCTATGCAGATTTATCAAAAACATTGGGTATTACTAAAGCCAGTATTCATCATCACTTTCCGGCTAAAGCTGATTTGGGTATCGCGTATTGTTTACAAAAATGTGACGCATTAGCACAGTTAGACTCGCAACTGAAAGCTAAAAAGCACGCAGCAGAGCAATTGCAAGGCTACTTTAATATATTTGAAAGTTGCGTACAGCAACAACAAATGTGCGGCATTTATACCATGCAAACTGATTTGCAGCTAATGAGTGAGCCACTGCAAAAACAGGTGAATAAGCTCGCTGATCTAGAGTTACAAATACTCGCGCGCATTTTAGAACTTGGTGCGCAATCAGGTGAATTTAAATTTAAGGCAACGCCTTATCAGCAGGCGGTTATTATTTGTTGTGCTATAAAAGGCGCACTAATGTTAAACCGACGTCAGCATCAAGATTTGTTTAAGCAAACCTGTGATGCCTGTATAAATATGTTAATTGTCTGATTTACAATGGGCAATTAACACCAAAATAACCGTGTTAAAAATTATTTATATACAACTACATGGATTTAGAGAGTAGAGCAATGCAGGAGCAATTGCCAAGAACAGTTATATTTCAGAATTTTTACCTTGTTATTGCGCTTGCTATCAGGCGCTAAAATTGCACTAGTAACATAATGCAATTGAAGTAATGCAAAAAATTTTAACCAACAAACCTACCTACTAGTAGGTTTGTTTAACTCACAAAATACAGTGGAGCTAGTTATGACCTTTACATCAACTCAATTAAATACATTAACAACTTTAGGCAACAAGCTCGAAAAAGCAGGCCTACCATTAATTTATATTACCCTAGGCGTTATTTATATTTGGTTTGGCGGGATCAAGTTTAGCGCTGGGCAAGCTGAAGGCATGTACGGCATGATTGCCAATAACCCATTGGTATCATGGATGTACGCCATTTTTTCAAAACAAGGCTTAGTGAACTTTTTAGGCAGCCTCGAAATTATAATCGGCTTATTATTTATTGGCCGTTTTGTAAATCCAGCGCTTTCAGTTGTCGGTGGTTTATTGTCTATGGCGCTATTTATAGTCACCATTAGCATGATGGTATTTCTACCAGGTATAACTACCGATGCCGGTTTCCCGGTACTAAGTTTTGTAGGTGAGTTTTTACTTAAAGACATAGGCTTATTTGCTGCTTCGTTATTTGTTGTAGGGAACAGTTTAAAAGCATTAGTCGCTAAATCAGCGTAATTTCCTAAAGGGTAGTGATGTACCCAAAGGCCCAAAAGGGCCTTTTTTCATTATATAAATAATACGAGATCAATTTTAAGCCGGAGTTGATCTCGTGCTTGTTGTAACTGTCGGTCACGCTTTAGCGCGAAAATAAATACCAGTAGTAACAATTGTGGTCACAGTGGTTTATAAGTTAACGGTCACAGCCAAATAGGCGCAATAACCTAACAGTAATATAGCGCCTTCACCGCGACCAACACGACGGCCAGTATATAAAAAGGCCACTAAAAGTAGCGAAGTAGCTAACAAAACCCACTGATCAAAATGCATAATACGCGAGCTTAATGGTAAAGGTTGCAACAGCGCCGACACACCTAAAATACCTAGCATATTAAAAATGTTACTGCCTAAAATGTTACCCACAGCCACATCGGCATGTTTACGCAACGCCGCAATAACCGACACAGTTAACTCAGGTAACGACGTACCAACAGCCACAACGGTTAAGCCAATTACACCCTCAGATATACCAAATGCTTGCGCTACACCAATTGCACCAATCAACAATACTTTAGAGCCAACAATCAATAGCGCCAAACCGGCAATCAGCATCGCACTGCTAACGAGCAAAGATTGTGGTAATACTGTTACTTCGTTTGCTTCATCTACATGCAACAACGCCTGCGCAGATTGCTGCTGCTTTTCAGTTTTGTAAGTGTAAATAAGGTAAATAAACAGCATGGCGAGAAGTAGCAAACCATCAAAAAAACTAATAAAGTGATTAAACGCCAACACACTAAAAATAACAGACGACGCCAACATAACCGATGCATCGCGCTTTAGCGCCAACGCCGAAATAGTTAGCGGCGTTATAACCGCACATAAACCTAAAATAAGCAGAATATTACCAATATTACTGCCCACCACATTACCCACTGCAATATCTGCTTGGTGACTCATAGCCGCATCAATCGATACCACAAGCTCTGGTGCCGACGTACCAAAGCCAACAATAATTAAACCGCTTAACAAAGGCGACAGCCCAAAACGCTTCGCCGCCGCCAAAGAGCTACGAATTAGCGCCTCACCACCGAGTGTAAGTAAAGCAATACCGAATAACAAAAAGAGTAAATTAGTCATAAATGTTAATAATAAAAGATGATGGCGGAGTATGACCTGCTTTTAAAATATACGCCATTAATTATAGTTGTGATTCAATGAAATCGTAGGTCGTGCTTTAGCGCGACAATAAATACCAAAAGTAACAACTGTTGACAACAATCGCGGCTAAAGCTCGCTCCTACCTGCAATTTCCCCCATATCGTAGGAACAGGCTTCAGCCGTGATGGTTTGCCCGTAGGCGGGAGTTTACCCCGCGTTTTCGGGCTACACCGAGAAGAAAAACTATGGCATCGAGTAACTGGCGACGGGCTATGAATACACCTAGTACCTTTCTATTCTATATTTGGAATCACACTTTCTAAGCGTTTTATATCTATATCGCTAATATCAGCAAAACGCTTAAAATGGCTTGGCCATTGCTGCGTGTAGTCTTTTATTTGGCTGATTATTTTTGTTGCTTTCGCAGTCGTTAAACCAAAGCGTTTAGCTTGAGATAATAAATTGTCGATACTGGCATATCGACCATCATCGCCAAGCCCTATACCATGTTGCTTTGAATTATTGATAGGGGTTATGTCGTAAGCTGGGCTCAAGCGCCATGTTTTATCTGCAAAGTGATATAAAAAAGCATGGTTACGGCTGTGATCGTCAGTGTTACCAATCAGCGCATTAAACACCATTCGCTTATAAAGCTCTGTTGCATCATCAGCATACTCACCAGTATGGTGGCGAATAAACTCAGCCAATTCACCGTAACTGTAGTAAGTTTCTAAATCACTCATTGCCACTTTAGGCTTTTGCAGTAAGCTGTTGGCACTTAAAAAGTGATTAGTAGGTAAACAATTACTCACATCAAATCGTTCGACTAATAGCACATCACCGTTTTCAGTTTCATGAACTTGGGTATTAGCACACCGAATACCTAATTCTTTCGCCATACACATGGCTGCGTGTTCAGCTCGTACTAAATTGAATAAATCATCTTGGCGATTAAACTTAGCCAAATAAAGCTTAGTGCCAATTTGCACTGAGGTTTTGGGCCTTGCGCCGCCCATACTTTGGCCAAACTCAAACGCTTTTTTAGCCTCATTTGAAATAGCTTTATTAGCTAAAAGATCATCTTTTGCTTGATCCAGCAAAGATAAATCAGCCAAAGTATTTTTATTGGTTTTATGTTTAGAGGCACTGCGCGATAAGCTAAATACCAGTGCGCCCACGCCATAGCCTGAGCCTGCAAGTAAAAACTCCAGCTCGTTTTGTGGCTTAGTATTATGTAAAGATAAAATCAACTTACGCCCCCACGAATCAGCACCTGCATCACTTAATACCCCAAATACACCTTTATTAGCGGTATAACTGACAATGCCTGGTTGTAAAGGCAGATGGATTGGGTCGAGTGCAAAGGCATCATGGCGGGATAGGTAACTTTTACCATAGTTAAACTCACCTCGGCCAGTTTGCGTATTTAATTTAAAAAAGCCACAAATAATGGGTTTATCTTCTAGCCCATCAATAAACACATAACACTCAGAAGTCATCGTTAATCACCTGAGTTTTATTGGTTTTACGTTGCCGCGCATTGTAGCCACCCACATCAGCGGCCAGCTCGTTTATTTCATCAAGCAGTGACCCTTGTAATTGCAACACCACGAGAGCTTCAAATAAAACATCACTTTTAACCACTTCCCCTTGCTCCAGTTTTTGTACAGTAGAGCGCGACACACCAATCATCTTGGCAAAAGTGCTCTGCGTGTAATGCAAAGTGCGGTGCTGGCGGATTAGGTCACCCAACCGCTGTGCCAGTTTTAATGCTTGTTCAGATTTCAAAAAATGATTACCTATGCAGTCATTAGGTTGTTAATGATTAGTTTAGCGGTATTTATATTGTTTTCAAGGAGATTTATAAATCTTATTAGTGTTGTGAATAATTTCTTAAAACTAATTTGCACAAAGAGCAGTGAATGACGGCAAATGAGAAGGCAAAAAGCCACGATCAATGAGTCACTGGCTATGAATTGAACCCCGCGCTTTGAAACCGTAGCTCGTGCTTTAGCGCGACAATAAATACCAAAAGTAACAATCGCGGCTAAAGCTCGCTCCTACCATTAATCTACCCCTTATCGTAGGAACAGGCTTTAGCGCGACAATAAATACCAAAAGTAACAATCGCGGCTAAAGCTCGCTCCTACCAGCAATTTACCCCATATCGTAGGAACAGGCTTCAGCCGTGATGGTTTGCCCGTAGGCGTGAGTTTACCCCGCGCTTTTAAATTGTAGGTCGTGCTTTAGCGCGAAAATAAATACTAAAAAGCTCGCGCCTACCAGCAACCTACCCCATATCGTAGGAACAGGCTTCAGCCGTGATGGTTTACCCGTAGGCGGGAGTTTACCTCGCGCTTTTAAATTGTAGCTCGTGCTTTAGCGCGACAATAAATACCAAAAGTAACAATCGCGGCTAAAGCTCGCTCCTACCTGCAATTTCCCCCACATCGTAGGAACAGGCTTCAGCCGTGATGGTTTGCCCGTAGGCGGGAGTTTACCTCGCGCTTTTAAATCGTAGGTCGTGCTTTAGCGCGAAAATAAATACCAAAAGTAACAATCGCGGCTAAAGCTCGCTCCTACCAGCAATTTCCCCCATATCGTAGGAACAGGCTTCAGCCGTGATGGTTTGCCCATAGGCGTGAGTTTACCTCGCGCTTTTAAATTGTAGGTCGTGCTTTAGCGCGAAAATAAATACCAAAAAGCTCGCGCCTACCAGCAACCTACCCCATATCGTAGGAACAGGCTTCACTCGTAGGTTAAAGTAATTAATCTATTAGTCGTAAAAGCCTATATTTTTAGTGGTTATTCAGGTACATTAATTTTTAACTAAAAAACACTCAGTAACTCATTCTTTTGTATTGATTTTTGCCATGGAGCGGTAGAGCAATGTCAGTTAACAGCATCGACTATTACAATCAGCACAGCAAAGATTTTATAGCCTCGTCGTTAAATGTAGATATGTCTGCGTTGTATGCTGAATTTACACCTTTACTCCCCAAACATGCGCTTATTTTAGATGCCGGCTGTGGCACTGGCCGCGATACAAAACACTTTATAGAGCAGGGTTTTACCGTTACCGCAATAGACGCAAGCAAAGAGCTTGTTGAATTTGCCACTAACTATATTGCTCAACCTGTTATTCATAAAACCTTTATGCAAATTGATGACACCAATATTTATGATGGTATTTGGTGTTGTGCAAGCCTGTTACATGTGCCAAAGAGCGAACTTTCAACGGTATTTACCAAGCTCGCAACGGCCTTAAAAGCCAATGGTATTTTGTATGTGTCGTTTAAATATGGTGATACAGAGCGAATACACAATGGCCGCGAGTTTACAGATTTAACTAAGCATGGTTTACAGCACATTATTAGCGCACAGCCATCGCTTTGCATAAGTAAACACTGGATCACTGGCGATCAACGTACAGAGCGCGGTCACGAACAATGGCTTAACGCCATAATACGAAAAGAGCCTTAAAGTTTATGAAAGCCATGCAGCAGCAACTCGACTTTATTGCTTATATTCAACGCATGCTGATTGAAGGTGATTTTAGTGCAACCTATAAATTTGCATTACTGCACGCGTTGGCCGATGTATGTGTAGAGCAGCCGCTTAAATCCGATCAAGCTGCACTTAAAATAGAGTTAGCCACCTTGGCCGACAAACTTATTGAGCTTTATTGGCACCATGCCGTACCGTTTGCGTCAGATCAAACAGGCGAAAGCGCCTTACTAAAGCAAAACAGTGGCGCGCAATCTAAAGTGATATCGGTGTTGTATGAGTGCCAACAAAACAACATTCGTAATTTACGTGCATTAAAAGAAAGCCCTTTGTATAAGCCAACATTTAACGCAGCAATGGCCACACTTAAAAGTGGCCCGCTGTGGCGCTTACAAATACTAGCAAAACAAGCCGAGTGCTTTTTATACCCGCATACCAACAGCACACAATACATCACCTTAAATGCGGGCATCGCCAGTTGCTTTAGGCGCTTTTACGATTTAGTGGTGTACTTGGCTAAAAACGCGTGGCTGCAAAAAATTCAGAGTATTAAACATAACCAAGCGTTAATCGGCCCGCAAAGCCAACTGCACGACTTTTTATTCGGCTTTGACCGTAATGCACTGAGTAAAGCTAAACCTGTGTTAATTGAGTTACAACACGGCAATTGCTTTTATTGCCAAAAGCCGTTGAATAGTAAAACCGAGGTTGATCATTTTATACCGTTTGCCCGCTATGCGAACGACTTAGGCCACAACTTTGTGGCCGCGCACAGTACGTGTAATAACAGCAAACGCGACTTTTTAGCCGCGCAGCTGCACCGCGAACGTTGGCAAGAACAAAATCTTGTTTTGAATAGCCAGCATTTAACCCGTGAACTCAGTGATTACTTTAATTGCGATGCAGATAAGTCACGCTCTGTAAGTGATTGGGCGTATCAGGTAGCACAAGCGAACAGCGCGAAGTTATGGTTAGCGAAAGACAGTTTTGAACAAGCCGCTAGTGTTGGTTTATACCTGCATAACAAAGAGCAGCCAAGTGCCGAGCTTGATTTAGTGGCAGAAGAAAAGCCAAGGTATGACGCGTAGGTCTTACTGTAGGCGGGTGTTTACCTCGCGCTTTTAAATTGTAGGTTGTGCCGTAGGCGGTAGTTTATCTCGCGCTTCTGTTTTTGTAGGAACTGGCTTTAGCCGTGAATTATTTAGGGTTTAGTGAGGGTAAGGGATTAAAAACCTCTATTCGAGGTTTTTGCCAGATTGCTGGCGGCAACCAAGGGGCGGCCCGAGGATCACACTGTATCCTCAAGTTAAAAATTGATGTGAACGTAAGCGCCGTGTATTCGCCATCAATGGCGAAGTCACGGCTTAACTTGCATCCATGCAAGTGATTACTCATCAATTTATAACTTTCGGGTGTGATCATGGTGAGTTGGAGTGTGTTGGTAGATTGGTGGTTATTTTTTTTAATGGTTGGGAATCAAATGGAAGAGTATGAATGTTTAGCTTGTGGATTTATTGTTGAACTAGAGCATGGAGTTAAAATTAAACAATGCCCGAGTTGTAAAAGGTTCTATGATAAGGTGAAACTACAGGTCGAAAATGGTAAGAGTTTTACTGAAATCACAGTTAGTCCAACAAGTAAGAAAACAGAAAAAGTTGAACTCAAAGAGTCGTGTACTTTTGAAAAAGAGTGTCCATTTTGCTCCGAATCTATTAAAGACACAGCAAAAAAATGTAAGCATTGCGGTGAAATACTAGATGTAGTGCTTAGAGCTGCGGATGAGTCAAAAAATGTTAATAATGTCTTTATGAATTCATCTTCTGCAGCAGTAGCTGTTACTGAGCCAAAAGCATTTCCGCATTTATTACATTTTGTACTTTCCTTGATTACAGGCGGCCTTTGGATCATTGTGTGGGTAATACATTACCTAGCCAGAACAAGATAAAAACCTCTATTCGAGGTTTTATCGCGTTGGCGATGGCAACCAAAGAGAGGCTGCCGCCGACCTCTCTCTGGACTCTCTCGGCGCACCCGAGGATCACACTGTTTCCTCAAGTTAAAAATTGATGTGAACGTAAGCGCCGTGTAAGGCACATCCATGTGCCAGTCACGGCTTAACTTGCATCCATGCAAGTGATTACTCATCAATTGATAACTTTCGGGTGTGATCACGGGGAAGTTGAGGAATAATTTTTTTGCAATTAATTAAAGAGCTTGGAGCATATGATTCAAACTGATATCGGTCCATTAGATGGAAATAGCTGGGAAAGTCTTATTCAGTTAGTTTTTAAGAAAAAATATGACACTTATCAAGAAATGATTGCTTCACCAGGAGATCTTGGTATTGAAGGGGTTGTGCTATTGGATGGCATCGCTATTCAATGTTATTGCCCTAATGAAGATTATGATACTAAAACGCTTTATCAAAAGCAGAGAGATAAAATAACTAAAGACATAGGCAAGCTTTCTATAAATGAAAAAGAGTTAGTGAAGCATTTAGGAGATTGTATAATCCGGCAGTGGATATTTATCACTCCAAGAATAGCTAAGCATGAGGTTCATGCTCATGCACGTATTCAAGAAAAGAATGTCAAAGAAAAAAAGCTTGAATTTATTTCGGACGATTTTCAAATTTTGATAAAAGATCTTAATTTCTATATTCATGATATAAGACAGCTTCAAATGATTGGTGGTGAACAACTCTGTTTTTCCAACAGCACAGGTGAAAAAATAACTGAGCCTGAATTAACGACTGAGTACGATGATAATATCTGCGAAAAAAATAAAATTCGAAGTGTTATTAATGAGATTTATAAACCTAAGAACCACGACAAACTAAATGAGTTGACTAAAAAAAACTATTTAGATGGGTACGAGATATTAAGACGTATTTTTAATCAGTCACAAGAGCTTTATGAGCGTATAGCAAAGTTAGTTAATAACTTTGAAAGTGAAGTGGAGGAGTTGTCTATTACTTGGGAAGATAGCCCGCAAAAACTTATTACAAAAGTAGAAGAAAAATTAATAGCTCGATTCAATAATTGCTGTCATATTTCTAAGATTGAGCATGAAGACTTAGTATCTATTACCAAGCATATGGTGGCTAAGTGGATCGCTGAGTGCCCTATGAGGATTGAATAATGAGTAAGCTCATGTTTAACCGGAAAAAATCATCGGTAATTCCTGAATTAAGGCCAATGTACAAAGTTGGCAAAATCCTTCTAATTCTTAAAATTTGTTGTAGTGGGAATAAAGGAAGTTTACTCAAACTTCATTTATTCAATTGGGCGATGCTAGAACCTGAACGATTGAAAGCGCTTAAAATTTCCGCAGAAAAGAAAGAGTTATTACTAGGTGTTTGGGGTATTGACCCTTCATTAAATATGGCTCTCAGCTTTGCTACTGCAGAAAGCCTACTATCTAGAAAATCAAATGGTTCATATCAATTAACTGAGAAGGCTGAAACTTTCATTGCAGGCGTTGGGCTGCTTGAATTATTTGATAGTGAAACTAATGATTTAAAAATCATAAATAAAAAAATAACAGAGACGATGGTACAGCAGACAGCTAAAAGGTGGAATGATGAAATTTAATCAGTTATTTGTAACTTTAACGGCTACAGACAATCAAGAATATGGATACCGGATCCCGTTTAGCTCAGGGCTGAATATTATTCGTGGAGATAACTCTTCGGGTAAAAGTACACTCGTAAACTCTCTAATTTACTCACTTGGTATGGAGGAAATTATAGGCTCTAAAGGAAGTGCATCATTACCCTATGCGCTCAAAGATAGATTTGATCTGAATGGTGATAATAAGAGCATAATTGGCTCAACCGTTTATTTAGAGTTAGAGAACCAATTAGGTAAAGTCATTACTTTAAAGCGTGCTATTAAATCTAACGAAGTGGACAATAAATTAGTACAGATTATTGAGGGAGCATATTTAACTAAGCCCTCTATTGATACTCTAAAAAGTAAATATACATTTTTGCATGATGGAGGATCAGCACAAGATGAGGAAAAAGGTTTTTTTGCATATTTAGAGAAGTTCTTAGGATTAAATTTACCAAGAATATCTGATAATAAAGGCAAAGAAGCAAAGCTTTATTTACAATCTGTTTTTTCAGCTATCTTAGTTGAACAGAAGCGTGGTTGGACTGATTATATAGCTAATATTCCATATTATGGAATAAGCGCTATGAGAGAGAAAGTTGCGGGATTTTTACTAGACTTAGATGTTTTTAGGAATGCAAAGGATTTAAATGAGCTGCAATCCAAACGTTCAAAAATTATGACTTTATGGTCTGAGTTAGTGAGCGAAGTTAAAATATCAACAGAGAGTAAGTATTTATCTGTATCTGGGTTGAGTAAAACCCCATCTATAGATTTTGACCCCAGATTAGTTTTTATTACAGAAAGGAACGGAACAGAGGCTCAATCATTTGAACTAGTAAAGAAAGGGTTACAAAATGGAATGCAAGAAATAATTCAAAATGAAGTATCTCAATTTTCAGGAGAGTCATCAAACTTGATAAAGGAAATTGAATTAGCTCAGAATAGGGTTGATGAATTGTTAACCATGCAAAGCATGTGCTCCAGCCAAATTAAGATAAATGAGTCTCAACGTGGTCAGTATATTGAGAACTTGGCGAGCATAGAAGATGATTTGAGATCTAATAAGTTAACTGAAAAATTAGTAAAATTTGGTGCTGATGAAACCGAGTTAGATTTTGCTAAAGGTAAGTGCCACACATGTTTAAACCCTATTGATGATATCTTAATATCACCTGATAGTATGGCAATGCCAATGTCGCTCCAAGATAATATTGTTCATTTAAGTAACCAAAAAAAAATGATTAACTCTCTACTGGGAGGGTTGAATAAAAATATTGAAAGGGA
This sequence comes from Pseudoalteromonas neustonica, assembly GCF_001653135.1. GTDB lineage: Bacteria > Pseudomonadota > Gammaproteobacteria > Enterobacterales > Alteromonadaceae > Pseudoalteromonas > Pseudoalteromonas neustonica. The sequence continues at coordinate 128,060 of NZ_BDDS01000003.1, read as the reverse complement.
TCAAGGGCAGCTCTTAACTATAAATAAAGAATTAGTAAAAACCAGTAAAGAACTTGCTTCCTTAAAACGTGATATAAAATCAACTACAAATATTAAAGAAGCAGATATCAGACGAAAAATTAATATTGAAAATCGTCTAGAAGAACTAAATAAGCTTGAAGAAATGCTAGAAAAAAGCATTCAAAGTTTGGTTAAATTATCAGCTCAATACAAAGAGTTAAATGCTTCTATTTTAGAATTGTCAAAGTCTAGTTTTTCTTCTGATGATATGTCTAAAATCAGAGGTTTTTCCTATGAATTTAAGACATTAGCAAGAACGTTTGGCTATCGTAGTGCTGTAGTTGATGAGATTGAAGTTAAACCTCAGACTCTACTTCCTTATTTGAAGGATTTAGAATTAAGAGAGCAAGTTGATACGCCATCAGAATTAAAAGAAAAAAAATCTGCTAGTAATACTGATATTAAGTCGGACTCTTCTGCTAGTGATTTTGTAAGGCTTATTTGGTCGTATTTGATTGCTTTGTATAAAACATCAACTAAAACTGGCGGTAATCATCCCGGTTTAATCTTATTCGATGAACCAGCGCAGCACTCAATGAGTACAAAAAGTGTAAACCAGTTACTCAAGACTTTATCTACAATTAAAGGCTTGCAAAGTATCATTGTTGCGTCTTTTGATGAAAATGATGATAATTATGCAGTATCTATTGCTGGTTTAGAAACTAGTAGTTTCGTTATTAAACGTTTGCCACGAAAAATTATTACCAAATTATAGATTGGCTATATTTAAATTATTAGTACTTACAATGTTTTCTATTTTTTTAATTCTCATTATGAAAATAGGAAATATTGTAATTACTCGTTAATAAGATTGATTTTTTCTCATTTTAATTAACATGAATCACCGGAGAGGTTGTCAGTCATAAAGTTTTTTTCCATGTTTTTTTCATATTTCGTATAAAAGTACTTTTCAATTTCTTTACTATTTATGATTCCATGAAAGTTGAGCAGATCTATAATTATTAATTTTAATTCTTTCAAATATTCATAAATTTGAGAGTCTTTTCTAGTTGACCAAAGTAACTCAAGACCCTCGATAACTTCTTTTTCAACTGTGTAGTGGTTATTTATAAGGATATGATTTCTATACTTCTCAAGTTCAACAAAAGCTGAATCAATAATAATATCAATACAATCTTTCTGTACTGTCGCGTCGAACTTCAAAAGGTTACAATTTTGAAATAGGATACGATACAGTCGTTGAGCTGATAGCTTAAGTCCTACTGATTTATATTTAACTTCAAGGGTATCAGTATAACTATTGAAGTTACTAAAGTGTGAAAAGTAGTTATTAACAAGATTATTCTGTTCAATCAAACGGTTGCTTTTGGCTTTTTGCTTTGATGAATGAAACCGGTTAAACATAACACCTAACGTTAAGGGTATTGTTAAAGCTGTTATTGGGAATGCGTAAAATTTAGCAAAATCACTTAGAGTTTCTGTAGTTATGAGTAGATCCTTATTTAAGCTGTATATCCCTTTCTGGTACAGGTCAAAGGTAATGAAAATAGCGAATATAAATATTATTAGTAGTGGGTAACCGACCCACTTATGGAATGAGCTGTTTTCGTGTAATGCAATATCTTCTTCCACAGGAAGGTGTTTTATTAGCCAATTTTTAACATTTTGAAATATTCTCATTTGAGAGCCTTTAAATTTTGTTATTGTATTTCATGATTTTAGGTGCAAAAATTATTTTTTATGAATCATCTAATCATCTAATCATCTAATCATCTAATCATCTAATCATCTAATCATCTAATCATCTAATCATCTAATCATCTAATCATCTAATCATCTAATCATCTAATCATCTAATCATCTAATCATCCAATCATCCAACCGCCAACTTCCCTGCCTCATGCCACATTTCACTTGGCATGGGGTTGGTTAATTCCCACGTTATATTCATCGGCTGGCTGCCATTATGGCTTTGGTATTTAACCTCGCCGTAGTTTACAAACCCCATGGTTCGGCCGTTTTCGTCTTTGCCTTGTTCGCGCACAAATAGCAGGATGGTTTTGCCAGTTTGTTGGTGCTGAATATAGCTTAGGCCGCGGCCGTGTTCTGGGCGGGCGCTGTTTTGCGTTTGCCAGTGGAACAGGGTGGGGCTGATTGCATAGTCGTGATACAGCGTGGTGGCCGAGTAGGTTTTTTCGCACTTGTTGAGTGTTACAAATAATAGCTCTATGTTTTGATTTTTAAATTCTAAAACGCCTTCGCGAGCGGTCGATTTTTTATCAAACGTGTGTGCGCCAAATGCTGCGAGTATTTGTTGGCGTGTATAGCGGCTGTGTAATTTTATTGCATGATTAGGTAAGCACACTAAATCGCTTTCTTGCTGGTGAATGCGGTTTATTAACAGCGCGATCACTTGGGCAAGTTCGTGCTGTAGTTCTTTGTGTTTAAGTGCCTGTAAGCTCTGTTTGAGGGTTTTAAACCCTAAACTTGTGCCTGTGTTATCCCAAAAGTTGTAATGCGCCATAAGCGCGTTCTGTTGGTTTTGCGCTGTTGGGGTAAAGCTAAAGTCGTTGTTACATAAATCACGTAAAAAGCATAAGTAACTGAGCGAGTCGCAGCCGAGTAATTGGGTGTTTATAGCGCGGTAATACGCGGCGTAAATGTCGGCTTGCTCTGCGGGTATGTCATCGCCTTTTAACCATTGCCAGCCGCCGAGCCTACCGTCTTTTGGTTTGTATATATCTTCAAGCGTGACTTGCGGGTTTATACGTAAAAAGTTACTTAGCGCTAGCGCGTCATTAGTGTGTTGCGAATAGCTATTTATCAGCTGTTGTAAACGGCGTTTAGTGTTTATGGCTTGCTGAATATTTTTTAGTATTGTTTGTTGTGTGCGCTTTTGTAGCTCTATGCGGCAACCCAGCGGTAAATGCGGGAAGTTGTTTTCAATCTCGGTTTTTATTGGCTGATTGCTTTTACCAATGAGTGCGCGGAATTTACTGGCAAAGTCGTATTCTGGACGGGCATTTCCTACAAAGTCGAGCACGGTACAGCATTGCTTTGAACTATTTAAAGAGCGGCTATTATCGGGCAGGCGCAGGCCACGGCCGAGTTGCTGTAAAAACAGCGTTAGGCTTTCGGTGGGGCGTAAAAATAACAGAGTATCGACCTCTGGAATATCGACCCCTTCGTTAAAAATATCAACCACGCAGAGTATTTGTATCTCGCCTTGGGGCAGTGCTTGTTGCTTGGCCGCACGCTCATTAGTGTTTTTACTAGTAAGCACATCGGCGTTTATGCCCGCTAAGTTAAATTTAGACGCCATAAACTCTGCGTGTTTTTGGCTTACGCAAAATGCTAGCGCTTTAATATTGTGAACGTTAGTCACTATATCAGCAAGGCTAGATATAATTTTGTTAGCGCGGTTGTTTTCCCCTGTATAAAGATTACTTAGCTCGGTTATATCGTAACGGCCGCCTCGCCATGTTACTTGGCTTAGGTCGGTCTCGTCATCCAATCCAAAATATTGAAAAGGGCATAAATGGCGCTGATTTATTGCCTCGGGTAAGCGAATTTCAGCGGCTATTACGCCACAAAAATCAGCAAGTATATCGGCGCCATCTTGTCGCTCTGGTGTAGCAGTTAAGCCAAGTAATATTATGGGCGTAAAGTGATTTAGTATAGCGCGATAACTGGCGGCGCTTACGTGATGTACTTCATCTATCACAATGTAGTCGTAGTAATCATGCGTTAAATTGAACGATTCAATTTGACTATTAAGCGTTTGGATTGATGCAAATAATTGGTTGTATCGTTGTGGTTTGTAGTTACCTACCCAAAGCTCACCAAAGTCGTTATTTTTAAGCACGCCACGGTAAGCACTTTGCGCTTGTTTGAGTATTTCTTCGCGGTGGGCAACAAACAAAAAGTGTGCGTTTGGGTTTTTATCGTAAACGGTTTTAAAGTCGAACGCCGATATAATGGTTTTACCCGTGCCCGTTGCAGCAACCACTAAATTTTTAAAGCGGTTATGCACGCTACGTTCAACGCTTAGTTTTTCTAAAATAGCGAGCTGGTGCGTTTTTGGTGTTATATCAAAATAAAACTGGCTGCTTGCTTGGCCAACACCGCGTTGCTCATTAAGTGAATTAATGAGCTTTTCTTTACATTCAACTTTGCCAGTAAACAGCTCGAAATCTGGCGACTGCCAATAGGTTTCAAAGGTACTTTTGGTTTTAGCTATGATGTGCGGAATTTCTTGCGCGGTAATTTTTAAGTTCCACTCAAGGCCGCTGGTAAGCGCCGAATGCGATAAATTAGACGAGCCAATATAACCGGTATGAAAACCCGTATTACGCATAAACAAGTAAGATTTTGCGTGTAAGCGCTCTTGCTGATTGTTGTAACTCAGCTTTACCTCGGTATTTGGCAAGTTTGCTAAAAACTCAACCGCTTTAGCATCTGTTGCACCCATGTACGAGGTGGTAATTACTTTGAGTTTATTGCCACTCTTGGTAAACGCTTCCAGTTCATTTTTAAATATGCGCAGCCCCGTCCATTTTATAAATGAGACAAGCCAGTAAATCGTATCGGCAGATTTTATTTCACGCTTTAGCTCGGTTTCGAGTGAGATCCCCGCATTCGCGCCGCTAAATAATTCGCTTTGGGTAAGCCCTGTTAGCGGGAATATATCTTTGGAGTAATCTTTAAGATTTGCAGCAATGGGATTTTGAGTATTAAACAATGCGGTAAGGATGCGGCCTTGGCTGTCGATGAGGTTTTCGTTGATCAGTTCATCATCGCGAATATGATCTTTAAGCCACAGCACAAGGCTATTTGCTAGGTTTATTTGCTCCTGCAAACGCTCGTCTGAATTCGGGATTGCATCAATTGCATGTGCAACAAGCTTGCCTAAAAAGCGCGAAAGCCACGTTGCAGCCTCTGCCGATTCTAGTTGGCGCTCGCCCACGTAAAATTGATCGCGATTTAAGTTCTGCTTGATTACTTGCGTAATTAACTGCTCGTAAATACCAATTTGCTGCATTAAAGCGCTCCCTGTTTGCGAACATTCAGTTTACTAAAAAATGCAATGTAAACAAGCAATAAGTGAGAGTGAATTGGGGAGTGCTGTAAAAGCACTCTAGTCGCCATGTGATATTTAGGGTATTTGAAATTAAAAACAATATGCGGGGTTAGAGTTGTATACTAACCCGTCAAATAGTTAAGGAACTCGTCTTTGGAAGCGAACACCTTAAACATTTTATTTGTTTGTATTTCAGTTTGATTTAACAACCAATCAAAAGCCTCTTTTTTATAGCCCTTTCCATCGAAAACAATAACCACCGTTTCTTCTGGTGCATTATTTAATGACTCATAAAAGAATGGAAATTTTTGATCAACTGAGCCACTTTGTACTTGTCGATGGGCTTCAACTCTTAACAGCCCTTTGATTTTATGATGTATTAAAAAGGTACTATGGCGTGTACTGCCGTACATATCTTGGTAGGCTGCACGCTTTATATACTTTTGTGGTTGAGGTTGAGTGTCGTGACACTCAAGAAAGCCTATTAAGGTTAGATCTTCTTCAAGCTCGGTACAAAACTTACGGTTTGATTCTTGCGGTGATCCCGTTTGCTCGTTTTTATCGGGTATTTCATCAAATAATGGTAATTGACCATCCATGTAATTATTCTCCTTTTAATTGAACAATTAACATACTAAATAAAAGGTACAAAGAAAAGGTAGTTTTTCAATATGACATATATTTGGTTAGTTCATGGGTTGTTGGTAGGAGTGAGCTTTGCTGCGATGATTGCTTTAGCATTTATTGTCGCGCTAAAGCACGACCTACAAAATCGCGGGGTAAACCCGCGCGAGGTAAACTCCCGCCTACATTGACCATCAAACTTTAATAGGCGCTGTACTTTCACATTCCCCACAGACTAATGAGTAAGACTCTTTGCGTTTGCTCACTTTGGTATTGGTGCTGCTACATTGAGGGCAGGGCGTTTTCATTGGTGTGTTTGTTTTGCAATTGCCGCAGGTGGCAAAGTATCCGTATCGGCCTGAGCGGGGTTGAAGGTCTGTTTTATTGCCACATTTTTTACAGGCCAAATCTATTTGGTTAATTGTACACGATTGCTCCGCAGGGATTGGCGGAGTAAACGTTGGTTCAATCTGTATGGGTTTTTCTTGATAAATTGGGGTTGGTTCGTTGAGCTCTTCTGCCAATATTTTAGGCTCTACGTGTGCGGGGGATAATATGTTTTGGTCTAAAATAAATTGGCAAATTCTGGCTAAGCTTTCTTCACTAAACCATGGACGTGTATTTTTTGAAAAAAGGTGTAAAGCATTAGGTATTGATGCTGGCAGTTTCATTATCTCAAGCAATTTATCGGCAATAAACTCTGATTTTACAAGCCGAGTAGCAATATCTTGTGGGGCTTTGTTGCGTTGGATAATTGCATTACTAGATATGGCACAAATGCTATGCCATTCGCGACCACCAAAGTTTTGCTGTATTTTGCCAAATATTTTTGGGAGCAGTTGTGGGGCATTGTCTCTCATCAGGCCTTTTAATAACGCTTGCTGTAACTCAACTTGTTTGATTGGCGATGGCATGCCTTGCCATTGACCACGGTAACTACGACTCCATTCTTGATGTTCATTAATAGAGACTTCCCCGGTGATGCTTTTAGATTCAATAAGTATAAAACCATAGGTGTAAGCGATTAAGTGGTCTACTTGTGCGGTTTCACCATTATGTTTGAATTTTACATCGTTAAATACAAAAACTTGTGGATGATTTTTAAACGCGCGACGCAGATAAAATGCTACATCGAGCTCTTGTTTTTGGCCAGCTTGTATTTTGGGTGAAGTAGAAGTTATGAGGGTTTTATCTTTTAAAATCATGAGGAGTCCTTTTCAATCATGTATTTGCATAGAATAACATTGAAGTACCTAATAAAAATACTGGTCTGATTGATTTGCTTCAAAATATGTCAGCATATTTAAGGGTAAGCGCAAACATTGTCGCGCTAAAGCACGACCTACAAAATCGCGGGGTAAACCCGCTGCTACGGGTGTTTAAATTTTGTAGGCGGGGCTTTACGCCGCGCAAATTTAAATGTCATAAAACGCAAACCTGCGCGAGGTAAATTCCCGCCTACAGGTTTGGTTTATTGTTCATCAACTAGCTCTACAAAAATCACAGCTAAAGCTGGTTCCTACGATATTTGGTTAGTTCATGGGTTTGTTGGTAGGATCGAGTTTTAGCTGCGATGATTGCTTTAGCATTTATTGTCGCGCTAAAGCACGACCTACAAAGCCGAGGTGAACTATCAGCTATGGGTATTTATATTTGTCGTAGGCGGGGCTTTATGCCGTGCAAATTAAAGCACCATAAAATGCAAACAGCGCGAGGTAAATTCCCGCCTACGGGTTTGGTTTATTTTTCAGTAACTCTACAAACAATCACAGCTAAAGCTGGTTCCTACGATATTTGGTTAGTTCATGGGTTTGTTGGTAGGAGCGAGTTTTAGCTGCGATTATTGCTTTGTGTATTTATTGTCGCGCTAAAGCACGACCTACAAAAGTGCTAGGATTTGTCGTAGGCGGGGCTTTTTAATGCCGCGCAAATTAAAGCACCATAAAATGCAAACAGCGCGAGGTAAGCTCCTGCCTACGGGTTTGGTTTATTTTTCAGTAGCTCTACAAACAATCACAGCTAAAGCTGGTTCCTACGATATTTGGTTAGTTCATGGGTTTGTTGGTAGGAGCGAGTTTTAGCTGCGATGATTGCTTTAGCATTTATTGTTATTGTCGCGCTAAAGCACGACCTACAAAAGCGTGGGGCTTTATGCCGCGCAAATAAAGCTAATGCACAACTTATAAACTGGGTAGCTTTCCTTTAATGCTTTTTGCCATTGAGTAATAAGCCAAGCCATGTTCTTTTTACTAATAGCAAGTAACTTACTTGGCCAATCAATAAGGTTAAGAATACGGAAATAATAAATTTACTCAGTGCGGGGAGTGCGGTGTTGATCAGTGGCATTTGAATATAAATAAGTACTGGTACGTGGATTAAATAAACCCAATACGAAGCATCGGAAATGGCGCGACTTACGCGATTTGCATTATTTAAAAAGCGGTGGCCGAGTAAAATAGACACTGCGGTCAACGATAAAATACAGCTCGTTTGTACCATTACATGCAAAAAGTGTTGATGGCCTGTTGGGGTGAATTTTCCGGCGGAGGCGGCGGTTATAACCATTTCAAGTGTAGGCGCTGCTGGAAGTAGATAAAAATAAGCCGCAATAGATATTGTGGCTATTCCTGATAGAGGCCATATATAGTTTTGATACGTTGAAAGTAGGTTTTGCTTTTTAAAAAGGCTTGCACCGACCAAGTAAAGGCTGCCGTAAAAGCCATATGACCAAAGCTGAGGCGTGAGTTTATCGGGGGCTGGGAATGGTATCGGCTGTGCAATTAATGAGACTGTTAATAAAATGGGTAGCATACAATATAAAAATACGGGGTGAGTTATGAAGTTATCGAGCTTATTGCTTACTAACTTACTCTTATTTAGTAGCCAAAAGATGACGCAAAACTGAAATAGATTCCACAAAAACCATAAATGCATTGTGCTGATTACAGGCTCTTTAATGACCTGAAAAACAGCAAAAATGGGCGGCGTTGGTTTAGCAATACTCGCACCAAAGCTAAGGGCATGATAGTAAATGGCAAAGCTTAAAGGCAAAAAGATCATAAAGGGCAACAGTATGTGTTTAGCTCGATGACGTAAAAATTGATTAGTATTAGATTTATCTATAAGCAGGGCGCTGCAAAAACCTGCAATAATAAAAAAGAGTGGCATACGAAATAAGTGTAATGCATGCGATATATAATCAAAGATGAAATGTGTATTTGGATCGGCTGTGAACCAAAGATTACTAAAAAAGGGGCTGTATGCCAGCGCTGCGTGAAATACAATACCTAGTAATAGCGCTAGGCTACGTAAATTATCAATGTAATGTAGTCTATTATTCATATTCATTTTAAGTGCTCGGGTGGTGTAGTTCGTATTAAAAGCATACGTGATTGTATCTTGAGCCCTCTAGTCACAAACCTCATAGCTTGGGCTATGACATATGTCACTGTTCTTAACTTTTTGATTCTGTAATAATTAGTAAAAAATGTGGGTTATTCAATGGTTCCAAATATACGGCATACAACAGATTGGCGTTTTTCAACGTTGGCCTCTTGGTTGGGGGTAACCTCAGCCTGCGCATATTATGCTAACTCTGAACTTGCTTTGTTGCTACAAGGTGGTGTGAGTGGTGCTATTTTGGCACTGCTATTTTATGTTTTAAAGCAGCCAAATAAACACGTTTATATAATTGCGTTAACTTATTTTTTGCTGACCTTGGGACTCATGCAACTTACGTCGACTTCGCTCGTGTTTTTGCATTTAGTGATGTTTACGGCAACTTTCAGTCCTCACTTTTCATTACCTAAAATACTGTGTGCAGTGGTGAGCGCCATGGTTGTATATGGCGCAACACATTATACGCGCTGGGAAGCGAGTGTGCCCTGGGTGACGTTTGTAGTATGGTTTTTCTTTTGTGTGATGAATTGGTTTGTAAGTAGGCGTATTGTGGAGAGTCTTAATATGCATTATCAATCGCGACAAAACTATAAAGAACTCAAAGCTACGCAACAAATGATGGGAGCGATGAGTGCTGCGCAGGAACGTCAGAACATTTCACGAGAATTACATGACTCTTTGGGTCATAAGCTCACTGCGCTGAGTATTAACTTAGATTTTGCTAAACGAACAGCCAACCCTGAAACTGTCGAAACGTTGACTCGTTGTCATCAATTAAGCCAAGAAGTACTAGAAGAGGTACGAGAAATCGTATCGACCCAACGTAATAATAAAACCATATTAAAAAATGCGCTCGAAGCCCTCTGTGCGCTAACCCCTAACTTACAATGTGATTTACAGCTTGATACACAAACAGAACAATTACCCCAAGATTATGGCTTATGTGTGCTACGCTTTTGCCAAGAAATGATCAGTAATACGCTTAAACATACACAAGCAAACCATATAACATTGAGTGCAAAGGTCACTCATATTGATCAACAAACACAGCTTATCGCACAGGCATACAACAACCAACCAGAAACAGAGTTACCAAAACAAGGTAATGGTTTAGCTGGATTAAAGGAGCGCATGGCGCAATATAATGGCGATTTTACCCAGTATATTGAGCAAGGTGTGCTTATAAATACTATTGCTTTGCCACTGATTTTTAATAGAGACGAATAATGATTAAGTGCCTACTAGTAGAAGATCAGACTTTAGTTCGCCTTGGTTTAGCTAATTTACTTAATTTAGATGAGGATATATTTATTGATGGCCATGCTGAGGATGGTTTACAGGCTATTACTCAATTAACGCAGCGTAGCTTTGATATTGTGCTGTTAGATATGCGAATGCCAAACCTTGATGGACTCGGTGTTCTTGAGAAAATGCGTGAAAGCTTAAACAACACGCCGGTACTAATAATTACTACCTTTGAGGATTGTGACGTATTAGTTAAAGCTATAAATTTGGGCGCGCGTGGTTATGTTCTTAAAAATATAGAGCTTGAAGAATTAATAGATGCGATTAAACGTGTTATTGCGGGTAAACGTGTGCTGCAAAGTGCAGTGACTGATTATTTATTACAACAACAGTTAACACCCCAACAATGTTTAACGGCAAAAGAGCAAGTTGTGCTGCAGTGTATGTCTTTGGGAATGTCGAATAAAGTGATTGCTAATAGGTTGGATAACTCTGAAGGAACAATTCGTAACCATGTGTCGCAAGTTCTAGCCAAGCTGAATGTAAAAGATAGAACCCAAGCGGTAATAAAAGCGATTAATCAAAATTTAATTTAAAGACCATTAATTTGTTGTGGGCGGGGCTTTACGCCGCGCAAATAAAGCACCATAAAATGTAAACAGCGCGAGGTAAACTCCCGCCTACGGGTTTGGTTTATTGTTCATCAACTAGCTCTACAAAAATCACAGCTAAAGCGGGTTCCTACGATATTTGGTTAGTTCATGGGTTTGTTGGTAGGAGCGAGCTTTAGCTGCGATTATTGCTTTGTGTATTTATTGTCGCGCTAAAGCACGACCTACAAAATCGCGGGGCTTTACGCCGCGCAAATAAAGCACCATAAAATGTAAAACAGCGCGAGGTAAACTCCCGCCTACGGGTTTTGTTTTCACTCGTTAACAACCCCAATTCGATGCCTAGTAACTGATTAGACCTCTTTTGAGTACTTTATTGTATTTAAACTCGCTACACTGTTTTTATTTTAAGAGATTTGGTGATGCAAAAAAAGCCTTCGTCGCTTTCTGCAAGTATTGTTTAAGAGGTGTAAGTGTATAAAAGACAGGCGGGTAGGTCGAAGGTCATTTTTTTAGTACTTTTGGCGGTGTTAATTTTGGTTGTGGGAGTTAATTTATTTATTAACTCGTTTGATTCACAAGACACGCGAGTATATGCAGAGCCAATTGAAGCACTTGTGGAAAATGTGTATGTAAATTATGAGGGTTTTAAGCCAGCAGCGGCCCCGATCGTGAATAAAATAAAACCTGAGCACGTTGAAAAGCGTTTACGGCGTAACATTGACACTATAAAGCATGAAGCTCCCCCGCATATAGAGCATACTCCTCACCAATGGCTGGCGGTTAACCCTACATCAGAACAAAAACGGTTATGTAGTTTATTGGAGCGCCCGCCGCTTAAATTTACAAGAATATACGACCCAGATTCTAAGCGTTATATGAATAGGTATTACGGTTTTTTTGAAATTAATATTTCGGTTTTATTTCGCGGAGAATATCGGCCACTTGAACACTATTTTTCAGAACAATTCGTTGATGATCTTAAGTGGGAACTGCGCAGAAATTTATTGTTTGTTTATCAGGAGTATATGGATTGGTTTGAACCAGAGAACTTATCCAAAAGTGTTATAGATTTAAAAGTAACGCTTAATGATAAGCAATATTTTAATGAGTTAGTTAAGCATGGTGCCGAAAGTTCAGTAAATAACCCTGGAGTGTATATCCCTTGGATTCATCAGGCTTATATTAATTTACCACGTTATGATAATGGTTACCTAAATCGCACATTGTTTATAGATATCCTTACACATGAAGCCGTACATGCCATTAACTTTGTACAATTTGGGTATATGCAGCGTTGGGCACAAGAGGGACTGGCTCAATATTTTGCTTATCGTTCTGAAAGTGGCGAACATCTTGCCTCTTTGCGAATTGATGAGTGGGATAAGCGCACAGGCTCTATGAGTCAGCCCTTTGTAATGGATGATTTGATTATACCCAATAAATCTTGGCAAGAAGATGAAGCCATATTGTATGCATCGAGCCTTGTGTATACGCAGTATTTTAGTAGTTTACCAAAAGATAAAAACCCTTTTATTTCGTTTTTATATAATGAAATGTTGCCGCGTTGCTCAACGGTGAACGAAGAAAATACTATCGATCTACTCGATCCGGAAAATATGTTAAACAGTGATTTTTTCAATTGGTTTGAAAAAAATGTTTACCTGTATAATAAGTAGCAGGCTTATCGTAGGTGAGGTTTTACGTAGTGCTAAGGGGGTTACTTATTTTGATAGTCGCCTTTGCCTAAGCCTTCAAAATAAGCTTGATAACGCCCCGTTTGTTTAAACTGTAATAAATGATGATTAAATATGGCTAATAGCTCTTTGCTATAAACGGAGTTCTTTGGGAATAATAAAAAGCTTTTATTTATTAATAATGGTTTAGGGTGATGACTAATAACATTAGCAAGCTCAGGTAGTTGGTTGTTGAGTGCATAGTAGCCAACACTTTGTTCTTCAGCAAAGGCATCGATTCGGCCCATGGCTAAACGGCGAAAGTTTTGCTCTGTACTGCCAACGCGTGACATTTCAAAAAGCTCTTTTTCTAGTGCGTTATCAAACTCAGTGCCGTAGCTATAGCCAAGCCCGCCACCAAGTAAAAGGCCTTTTAAATCAGCTATATTTTTCCAGTCAAAATGGTGTTGTTTTTGGTAAAAAAACACAAATTTTTCACTGAGTACAGGCTCGCTATATAAATAAATTTTCGTTCTTGCTTCACTTAACATCCATACCGCGGTTGCCGCATACTTACCATTTACAGTATCGTGATACGCCCGTGACCAAGGTAAAAATGTAAAACTAACTTTAATGCCTGCTTGGGCAAAAATATCACTGATCAAATGAGCAACAACACCTTGATGAGGAAGTGATTCGCTCATAAAGGGCGGCCACTCACCAGCGCTTAGCTCTAATGTGGTTAGATCTGAATTCAAATTAGGGTTTAATACGGCCGGATCAGCGTTAGCGTTGTAGCTTATAAACAGCAGTAGCAACAGGGAAGTTGAGTATATATTGCGTATAAATTTAGTTGTAAACATACTGCCTTCCTTGTTGATTATTTACCCGCTTAAGATACTACCGCAGTGATTAAACAAAAGCGAATAGTAATCAAATGGGAGTGTGATAAGTTTGAAAGCGTCTGTTGTTATTTGAGTGTCAATCTCCTATATTTACTTTTAATTTAAAATATCAGTTAGTTACGCAGAGTAATTAGCTCAAGGATTGAGTGTGTTTAAAACCAAGCTACGGAATGTTTTGCTGTTTATTGTCATGTTAATTGCATCGGCTTTACTGGCCCAGTATTTATCAGGTCGGCAATTGAGTTATAAAGGGTTGGTAGGCAGTGCAAATGAATTATACGTTGATTTAGTGACGTACATTTATCATGACGATACAGTTAAAAACGCTCAGACGAACGAAGTTGTTGTTAATCCCATCTCTCTTCAAATACTTAAACAACATCATAGGCCGCAAATTGATACAACCCGCTGTGTTGATGTATCACTCGGTGAGGTTAAATATACCCAACAAGGCGATATTTATAGCTGGACAGATAGTGAGGGTATTGCACATTTTAGTGATAAAAAACCAAGTCTTAACGCAACGCCTTACAATACAGGTTTTGTAGATACCCTCGATTACTTTGAGCTGACTTTAAGTACACCTAATTTACCAGCGTCATTTAAGCAAGCATTACGGGTTAAGCTCAATGCTGTGTTTAAAGTATATGGCCAAATTATCGGTGTTGATTCGCTGAGGAAAGTAAAATTAGATCTTAGGGTTTTAGCCACACAAACTGACTATGAAAATGCGGTAAGGCGACGTGGTGGAGATCCAACCAATACGCAGGGTATTTATTTTAATTCCAGTAACACGGCTTTTATAAATTATAACAACGAGCAAAGTGCAATGCGCACGGCAGTGCATGAAGCGGTGCATGCGATTAATAAAGCCGTATTAGGAAGTACGCCCCGCTGGTTAGATGAAGGGTTGGCTGAGTATTTTGAGCATACAAACAATACCATGCAAACTGTCAGCGTAGAGCCAAGCACTACATGGCTAAAAAACCACACATTATCGACAAGCATATTGACGTTAAATGAGTTATTAAACCAACAGGATAATTGGCAGCGAGGTGAGAGTACAAAACTTTATGCCAGTAGTTGGGCTGGCGTTTACTTTTTAATGGATTCTAAACAAGGTAAAGGTTTTTTAAAGAGTATTATGCTAGAACAGCAAAAATCACCCTGTGTGCAATTAACGCCGTTGCAGTTGCAAAGTGCATTGGCTGCGCATTTTCCTGATCTTAATAATGATTATATGCAATGGTTAAAAATCCCTTTTAGGGCGCATCATTTTTAGGGCTGTCAGTGATATAAGCTATAAAAATTAAAGAGCTAAACAAGCTCAGCAATTTTTTTTAATTGTTTGGCTAAAATATTTAAACTAAAGGGCTTAATAATAAAGCCAGATACTTTGGCTGCAATAATTTCTTTTATTTCGCTGGCATTGTCTTCGCAGGTGACCATTAGCACAGGGGTGTTTTGTAGTTGCTGATCATCACGAATGCGATTTAGTAAGCTTTTGCCATCCATTTTTGGCATGTGCAAATCGGTTATTACTAAATCAAAATCGTGTTGATGCAATAATTGTAAAGCCTGTACGCCATCCGTTGCTTCAATTAAATCTTTAAACTCCAGTTTTCGCAGCATGTTGATTAAAACATGGCGCATTAGTGGCATATCATCTACTACAAGTATTTTCATAACCGTTAAAGCCTCCGTGGCAAGTACTATACCCAAGCTGCCTCAAAACTAATTTAACAATAGAGCCGCTATTATTTGCAATCAATGCTTTGTTTTTAATTTCAACTGAAATAGGCTGCTTGAGGTGACTTGACTATAAAAGCTTTAAGGTTAGTTAATAAATTGAATACTCGCTACTAATTCACTTAGTCGGGCTATTTTTATATTGCTTAATTGGCGGTAATCAAAGTAGGGGCAAACAATAACCTTGTTTGTTTTGTCTATGGCAAATTCGTCATCAAGCCAATCGAGTTGCGCAGTTAATTGCCCTTGATTGATCAGTGTTTTAGCATACGTGCGCCCGGCAATAATATGCAAAGTATTATTGCTCGTTAATATAGGTGGGCTAAATAGTAGCGCTGTATGGCTATTTTTTTGCAGCAGCTGTGTATCACGGTAGTGTTGCCAAGTGGGGGCTAATTTAGCAAAGTGATAATATTCACTAGGCAATGCAAACAGTACTTTAGCGTAAACATTAAATACCTTGCGCCAACCGTTGCCACAGGCTTGATTTATTGTATCTATTTGCCCATCTATCATTGCTTGTAACGAGTTAATTTCACTGTACTGCGGCATGTTAGGAATATTGGCAATATACACTGCGACGTTAAAGGATTGAGCGCCAAAACCAATAGGTTGCTGATGCATTATTTATTTTGCGCGAGTATGCGGTCAAGGTTATTGGCAAAGTTTTGTCTATCACTTTGGCTCAATGGAGGCGGGCCACCATTCATTTCAACACCACTTGAGCGCATGGTATCCATAAAGTCACGTACATTTAACAACGAGCGAATATTTTCAGTGGTATACAACTCACCGCGAGGGTTAAGAGCTTGGCCGCCGTTATCAATTACTTCTGAGGCCAGCGGAATATCACCGGTGATCACTAAATCGTTTGCTTCAATACGTTTTACAATTTCGTCATCGGCTACGTCAAAACCAGACGATACTTGCACACGGCTAATATATTTTGAAGGCGGAATGCGCATTGCATGATTGGCGACTAGAATTGTCTGTGTGTGTGTACGTTCAGCGGCGCGAAATAAAATCTCTTTGATCACCACAGGGCAAGCATCTGCATCAACCCATATCTTCATTATTAGCTCGAATAGTTAGTAAAAAAATGATCCTAACCTAAGCTTTTTATAACAACCAGTGTTTAGTGAACTTTTTTGATGTTTGTTGCGTATTAAGAAAAAATTATAGAAGGATTTGATATGAAAAATGCAATTTTTGTTGTGCTTATACTCATTTTTACCAGTGCGTTGATTGGTTGCACAGGTATGCCAGATAAAGTTAACCCCGTAAGCCCATTTTCAGTTGAGCGATATCAAGGAAAGTGGTACGAAATTGCCCGATTAGATCATTCGTTCGAGCGTGGCTTGCAAAATGTCACCGCTGATTACTCTTTGAACAATGACGGGAGCATAAAAGTTTTAAACCGTGGGTTTGATCAAGGAGAACAAGCATGGAGTGATGCTGAGGGCAAAGCTAAATTTGTAGACGATAAAAATACAGGGCATTTAAAAGTGTCGTTTTTTGGCCCTTTTTATAGCTCTTATGTGGTGTTTGGGCTTGATCAAAAAAATTATAATTACGCTTATGTGTCTGGTTACAATAATGAATATTTATGGTTACTGTCGCGTACACCAATAATTACGAATGAACGCAAAGTAGATTTTATTAATGCTGCAAAAACACGTG
Source organism: Pseudoalteromonas neustonica (assembly GCF_001653135.1). Classification (GTDB taxonomy): domain Bacteria; phylum Pseudomonadota; class Gammaproteobacteria; order Enterobacterales; family Alteromonadaceae; genus Pseudoalteromonas; species Pseudoalteromonas neustonica. The sequence goes on along the minus strand of NZ_BDDS01000003.1, from coordinate 111,070 downwards.
GCTTTGATACTGATTCGTTAATTTGGGTAACACAAACACCTTTGTAGCTGCTGTAAAGGAGCTTTACAGCTTAATATGTCAGGCCATCGCTAGATGGCCTGACATATTAAGCTATGCGCTCAGGTTTCGTTCAAAATTAACAATATCAACCCCTGACTTTAGCGTGTACAAATGTGCTAAACGACCACCAGAACTTACTTTTTCATCACTCTTTTCTACAATATTTGTTGATTCAAGTCGTCTTATTAAACTTTTACGCTGAATTGTTTTTCCTAGGATTATTTCGATAACAGACTTTAACTGCCCTACGGTAAAATATTCTGGCAAACAATATATTGGCACCATTGAATACAGCGTTTTTTGTTGCAGCCGCTGTTTGGCATGTTCAATAAGGTGTTTATGATCAAAGGCAATAGATAAATCTTGAATAGTGTTGATGTCTACCCACTGTACATCATCAATAGATTTTATGTGAGTACTGACATTTTGTGCAGCAATAAGTGCAAAATATACCAATGTAACACTGAAACCTCTTGGATCACGGTGCGCGCCAGAGAAGGTTTGCAATTGTTCTAAGTAAGGTGGCTCTACATTGGTTTTCTCTTTTAATTTGCGCAGCGCGGTGATGTCTGTCGTGCTATCTGAGTCAATATCCACGAACCCGCCAGGCAGTCCCCAACTTCCTTCAAAAGGTGAATTTGCGCGTTTGACTAAAAGTACTTTTAAAGCACCATCGGTGATCGTAAAAAGCACACTGTCTACGGTAAAAAGTGGATGTTTGTATTCATTAATATTGTAAAAGTCAGTCATTTAATTAGTGTCAGATAAACTTAATGTCTTAACGACACGTTAAAGCAGTTTTACATTTATATCAATATTTAAGCAAATCAAGGTTACTTATATTCGTTGGGTAACGTTATTATAAACGGCTAAGAATGGTTCGTTTTGCTCAGGTATACAATATAGTGTCCTTTTGACACAAAGTGCTTGAGTTATTGATTAACCTTTGCTAAATTGAATTGTGTCCTAGGGACATTAATTGTAAATAAGGAAGAATGAAATGGAAATATTTAGTCATACCAGTACGGGCCATAAAACGTTACTCAATTTTGATTACTTTACATTTTCTGGTGGTGAAGAACATATTCGATTTAATGCCAGTGATTTTGCAGAGACTACAAAAATCGAAGTATTTGAACGCCTGACTGATTCATCAAAATTAATACGATTAATGCTCGCTGTTGATGCATTAAAGCGATTAACGTACGGTGCTATACCTATTGAATTAACGATTCCATATTTTCCATACGCACGACAAGATCGTGTATGCGTTGAGGGAGAAGCACTTGGCGCTGCGGTAATGGCTCAGTTTATTAACAATATGGGTTTATTAAAAGTGACCATATGGGATGCGCACAGTGATGTTTCACCCGCGCTAATTAACAATGTTGTCAATGTACCGCAAATAGCATTACTTGCCCGTTGTGAGGAGTTGAGTACGCGTTTAGCGAAAGGTGAGTTAACGTTGATTTCACCCGATGCTGGCGCGAGTAAAAAAACCTTAAAAATAGCTGAAACATTTAACAGTGAGCTGGACGTTATTCAAGCGCAAAAGGTCAGAGATTTAAAAACAGGCAACATCATCGAAACGCAAATCTTGGGTGATGTGAAAGGTAAAAGTGTGCTGATAGCGGATGATATTTGCGATGGGGGCCGTACGTTTATTGAACTTGCAAAAGTATTAAAAAGCCAAGGGGCCGCAGAAATATCATTATTTATAACGCATGGTATTTTTTCTAAGGGGTTGGCGGTGTTTGAAGGGCTGATAGATGCTATTTACACTACGGATTCATTTAGGCCTGTTAACGAGTTTAAGCCAAGTACCGCTATAAAATTACAAATAATTGAAATGTAAGGAAACGATAATGACTATTACCGCAGCAAGTATGCAAAAAGACGTTTATAAAGAGTTTCATAGCCGCGCTTATCACCCTGATGTATCTCAGGTGTACGCTAATTTTACATCACGAAGTGGCAAGTTAAGCAATGTCGAAAATAACAATAAAGTAGCGTTTGTAGGTCTACAATATTTTATAAAAAGTTATTTAGAACAAGAATGGGGCGCATTTTTTAGTGCAGATAAAGCCTCGGCTGTTGGCGAGCATAAGCGTATTTTAAGCGCGATGCTTGGGTACGTGGTCGATGTTAAATACCTCGAAGATTTGCATGATTTAGGCTACTTACCGCTAAGAATAAAGGCATTGCCAGAGGGAACACTCGTGCCTTATTTAGTCCCTTCGATCACCATTGTGAATACAAAAGAAGGCTTTCAGTGGTTAACCAATATGATTGAAACAGTATTAAGCTGCGAAAATTGGCCTATCCAAACGAGCGCCACAACATCCGTTGCATATTTGAAGGTCTTTAAAGAATTTGCACTTAAAACAGGGTTGCCTTTAGAGTTTGTGCCTTTTCAAGGTCATGATTTTAGTTTTAGAGGGATGTTTGGTAAACATGCGGCTGCAATGAGTGGTTTTGGTCATTTGGCATCTGGCTTGGTTGGTACAGATACAATTACGGCAGTCCTTTTTGCTGAAAAATATTATGGCGCTAATGTAGATAAGGAATTGGTTGGTTGCTCTGTGGATGCAACTGAGCACTCAGTAACATGTTCTTGGATTATGGAAGGTGAGATTGAGCTTTTTAAGTATTTAATGAAAGAACAATCGCCAACGGGTGTGTTAAGTGTTGTATCTGATACATGGGATTTTTGGACTTTAGTAACGGATTATTTACCCCAGTTAAAAAATGAGATAATGGCGCGAGATGGTACGTTAGTTATTCGTCCGGACTCTGGGGATCCTGTTAAAATTTTAACGGGTTATAAAGTGTCTCCTGTTGCTGATCATGCTGCACTTTTTGAAACTCAGCAAGAAGCAGAGCAACAGGTACTTCAACAAGGCTACGAAGCGTACTGCTTTAATGGTCAGTACTTTGGTTTTGAAGGCGAGCGCACAATCACGCTGATGGCTTGCGAAATCAAAGGGTTAATTGAATGCTTGTGGGATATTTTTGGCGGCACAATGACAGATAAAGGCTTTAAGTTGCTTGATGAACATATTGGCGCGATTTATGGTGATGCAATTACCTTAGTTCGCCAACGCGAAATTTTACAACGTTTGCTTAATAAAGGGTTTGCCTCAAAGGTGGTATTGGGGATTGGCTCTTACAGTTATCAATATGTGACACGTGATACACACGGATCAGCTGTCAAAGCAACGAGTGTGGTTAAAAATGGCGAGCGAGTAGCGATTTTTAAAGATCCTAAAACGGATAGTAAGAAAAAATCAGCAAAAGGCTTATTAAAGGTTGAGCGTGTTGACGGAGAGTTAGTGCTCTTTGATGATGTAACACAAGCTGAAGAAGCAACGGGCTTATTGGAAGTGGTTTTTGAGGACGGTAAACTTATTAAAGAAGTAAGCTTGGCGACAATCAGAGCCACGATAGATAATCAAATTTAATCCCCTTCATGTTAAAGCTCAGAAGCATATTATAATGCTTCTGGGTGACACCGCCTCTTATTTTATATGATCTTATCGCTTTAATACCCTCCTAAATCATTGACTCTAAATAATAATATATCTGTAAGGCAATTGTCATAGTTACACCTCAGACTATGCTGCGCGTTAACCTAACAATAAAATATTTTTACTGGAGTTTATAATGAAGCGTGTAGCATTTTCTTTAATCGCTGGAGCCGTCACTTTAGCATTAACAGCCTGTAATGGTGATGATGGTAAGCAAGGCGTAGCCGGAGCACAAGGTTCAGTTGGTCAAAATGGCGTTGATGGAACGAATGGTCAAAATGGCGTTGATGGTAGTAACGGCCAAAATGGCGCTGATGGTGCATCAGGTCAAAATGGTGGCAGTGGCTTAACACGCTTGGCAACTGTGCCTGCCGGTGCTGAGGTAACGGGTATATTTTTAAGTGATGGTGGTGATTTGTTCTTCAACGTTCAGCATCCATCAGATACCAATACAGCGCAAGATTCAATTAATGGTAAAGTAATTAATCGCGGTACTGTTGGTGTGTTGCGCGGTGTTAATTTTAATAACTTACCTCGTAATGTTGTGAACTCGCCGGTTCCTGAAAGTGAGTTTGAACGCCAAACGGTTGTTGCAGCTTTGGGCGAATACCAAATACTGGGTCAAACAGGCGATACATTTGCTGATTTAGGCGAGAAAGGTTTAGCGGGTGGTTTAGGTGTTCATTATAGTATTAGCACAAATGAACATATTCTAGATAATGATAACCCTGACTTTAATGGCTTTATTGCTTCAGGTGATAACGAAGGTTATTTATTTACTAACTGGGAGTCCTACCCAGGTGGTGTAAGTCGTTTAAAAATGACTAAAAATACCGAAGGCGCATGGTCAGTGACAGATGCGATGATGATTAATTTTGATGGTGTAAAAGGCACGGCGGCTAACTGCTTTGGCTCGGTATCACCTTGGGGCACACCGTTAACATCTGAAGAGTGGATAGTGCGTTCAACGGTTGATTCAACAACAGATGCATCATGGAATGATCCGGCAAATACCAGCACAGACAACCTTGAAGCGCTAGTAGCCCCCGATTTCCCTAATCCTTACCGCTATGGCTACATTGCTGAAATTCAAAACCCAATGACAGATACACCAGATGTTGTTAAACATTACACGATTGGTCGTTATGAGCATGAAAACTCAGTCGTTATGCCAGACAAGCGCACTGTGTATTCATCACAAGATGATACCGGTGGTGTGTTGTTTAAGTTTATTGCTGATCAACCAGAAGATTTATCGTCGGGTACTTTATACGGTGCCAAACTAACTCAAGATGCAGGCTTAAGCGAACCAACGGTTACTGGCTTTGATGTTGATTGGGTTGAAATTGCAAGTGGTACAAATGCAAACATCGAAACGTGGATCAGTGAGTACGATGGTATTGATACCAGCGATTATGTTGCAGGTAAAACCAGTTACATGACACTGGCTGACGTACAAGCATGGGCAGATGGTAAAGCAACATACCCTACAGAAGCCGAAGGCGGTAGCCCGGTTACAGCGGGTAAAGCTATGGATGATCGCGCTGCATTTTTAGAGTCACGTCAAGCGGCCAAAATGAAAGGTGCAACAGCTGAATGGCGCAAGCTTGAAGGTATTAGCATCAATCACGACCGTGTTCTTGAAGCAATTACTGGCCAAGATATGATTGCAGATGAAGTGGTTACTAATGCGTATATGTACATAGGTATTGCAGATTTAGATAACACGATGATTGATGACGAAGGTGATATTCAGTTATCACGTAGAGTTAAAGATTGTGGCGGTGTTTACCGTGCTCATATCGATACAAGCTACAGCTTAACGCGTATTGAACCTGTTGTGATGGGCGGTACTTACCGTTCAAGCTTAAACGGTGCAGAGCGCTGTGATGTTGAGCAATTATCGCAGCCAGATAACGTTATTGTTATGCGCGATGGCCGTATCATTATCGGTGAAGATGGTTTCCAAGAGAACAATACTTTATGGATGTATGATCCTAAAACTAAGTAATATTTAGGGCAAGCAATACGCTTGCCCATTTTTTTGCAAAAAAAATCAGAGTCATAAAAATGAAGTATTTTATTCCCTTATTCCTGTTAGTTAACTTTGCACTAATAGGTGGCTGCTTTGATTCGGCCACAAAAAGTCTAGTAAGCGAAGATATTGAGCTGTTAGTAGAGTCTCCCCCTTACAAGGTTGGGGATGATATTCCTGCACTTGCCTATATGCAACATGATGAAGAATACAATCCTGAATCAGTTATTCCGCCGCAATGTTATACAAAAACAGAGGGCACAAATAACCCGTGTTATGCGTGTCATCAAACCGATAAGAAAAACAAAAATAGACCTAATGCCATGAACGATGGCCACTTACAGGGAGTGTATGAATTCTCTGATTTAGGGCTTAAAAATCATTGGAAAAATTTATTTATCGATCGCACTGCGCTGATTGACCAAATTTCAGATGATCAAATTAGCAGCTGGGTAAACCAAGATAATTACAGCCACTTTATTAAAAAGCTCAAAGCGAATCCAGATTGGCAAGGCGAAGTTGCTGAAGTGAAGAATCTAGCTTACCCGGCACAGGCATTTGATGCACAGGGTTTTGCAAAAGATGGCAGCCATTGGGTCGCGTTCAATTATAAGCCTTTTCCAAGTACGTTTTGGCCAACAAATGGTTCTACGGGGGATGTGATGATCCGCTTAGGTGATAATTTCCGTCAGCTTGAAGGGCAGTACAATCAAGATGTTTACATTGCTAACTTAAGCTTGGTTGAAATGGCCGTAAAAGATTTAGATAAAATTACAACGCCCGATATATCGGAACAAAAAATCGGCCAAGATTTAGATGGTGATGGCAAACTCAGTGCTGTTATTAGCCAAATAACTAAGCAAGCAAATTATGTGGGTGATGCGAAAAACACCCAGTTAAGCTATCAGTTATACCCGCAAGATACTGAGTTTTTGCACACTGTGCGCTACATTGGCGTAGATGAGAATGGAGAAATCTATAATGCACCTCGTATGAAAGAAGTGCGTTATATGAAAAAGCATGCGTTTAAATCTAAGCAGCTTTTAGCATCATCTTATTACAGTGAGGCAAAAGAAAAACACTTTGAAAACTTACCGCAAACACGATACCTCGGTGATGAAGGGATCAACAACATGTTTGGTTGGACTATCAATGGTTACATTGAAGATAGTGAGGGTGATCTTAGGCCGCAACATAAACAAGAATTGGCTTTTTGTAATGGGTGTCATAAAACGGTGGGCTCAACATATGACCAAAGTTTTTCATTCCCACGTAAGGTAGAAGGCCGGGAAGGCTGGGGTTACATTGACTTACGAGCAATGCAAGATGTGCCAAATAAAGGCGAACAACAAGGTGAGTTTTTAACGTATTTTGAACGTGTTGGCGGGGGAGATGAGTTTCGTCAAAATCAAGAAATGCTAATGCGTTGGTTTAATCAAGATGGTACGGTTAATAAACAAAAAGTGCGCAGTGCTAAGAACTTGTATGAATTAATTACGCCATCTAAAGCGCGTGCTCAGCAATTAAATAAAGCGTATTTAACCATTGTAAAAGAGCAAAGTTATTTATTTGGTCGAGATGCAACGTTGATCAAAGCTAAAAATGTGCTTGAGGTTGTTGATGAGTCACAAGCTCCGCTGCAAGAAGAAAAGCGGTATGTATGGGATATGCAGTTAGAGTGGAATTAACCTTAAAAGGCAAGCTTCATGAGCTTGCCTTTTTTATTACATTTTATTTGAGATCACATTTTTACTAACTTGGACTAAAAAACACTTAAAAATAGCCCGCTAAGCATTAATACCGTGATATTTACTGCACTCATTATTTTTACCCATGATGCCTTGAAACTATAAAAAATCATTAAAATTAAAAGGCTTAGCGCCATATACCCACAAAAAAGCAAAGCACCATAGCCGTTATTTTGAGCGACACTGAGCACTAAACTTAGTAAAATACTGATCCAAGCGGCGATGATAAAGCGCTGACTTTGCTTTTTTGTTGGGCGATTTTTAAACACATCGCGGTAATGGTTAAATTTTGCTAATGCAAAACAGTTAAATGCCAGTAAACAGAGGCTAAATTGCAGTAATTCGTTCATGCTTTTTGCTCCTCAAGCTGTTTTTTAGGTGAACGGCTTGAACGTTTTACTGGTGCTGTTTTACTTGTTGCAGTACGTAATTTTTTGACCTGAACAATAAATAAAGCTGCGCATACTAAACAGATCAAATCAAAGCTAAACAATGCCCATTGGCCGTTGATTAGATAGCTAATTAGGTTACCTTCGGTTGTTATAGCGTTAATGAGTGGCACACTAAAGCAGGCTGCGCAGTTGAGCCATGCTAATTGAATCCATTGGCGCTTACCACGTTTAAACAATGCAAATAATGCCACAGCTAACCAGGCTAGAAAAAAGGCCAAAATCTCTTTGTCTGCACGCTCAGCTGTTGTAATAGGAAGTAATCTATTAGCGATAAAAAAAGCGCATGTCGCCAGTGGTAAGCCCATTAAGGTGGCTAGGTTTAGCCCTTCTACCAACTTTAAGCCAAATGAGGCTGTTTGTTGTTTTTTCATTCGTTCACGAATACGTTTAGCCCACATAATACAGCCGCTGGCAATCATGACGCAGCCAGCAATACCACATAAAAAGTATAGCCAGCGCAGTAATGGGTTTGCTAAGCGACCCGTATGTAGGGCAGTCATTGAGTCGAAGACTGTTTCACTGGCGCTGAACTCTTGATTAGTTTTCGCTATTAAGCTGCCATCAACACCATTAAAAAGCATCGTGGGGCTTTGATCTTGAACCAGTGAACCAGTGTTTGCTCTTACAGTGATAGTTGCAGACGCTTTATTTGGGTCACGAATTGTTACTTGTGTTAAATCAGCATCTGGCCAGTTGGTATAAACTTGATCTAATACATGTTCAATAGGGGCTAACGATGCTTTTTCAGGGTTGCTTTTAGTGCGAACATTGGTTGGCTGTACATCATCAAATAAGCCACGAACACCATTATCATACGCTGTCATCGCAGGGTAGGGAAATAACATAAATATCAGCGTGATCAGACCTGTATAAGTTATCATAATATGAAATGGCAAGGCTAAAACCGACGATACATTATGCCCGTCAAGCCAGCTTCGGCTGCCTTTATTACTACGAAAACTAAACATATCTTTAAATATGCGCTTATGAATAACGACACCAGATATTAATGCAACCAGCATAAATAAACTGGCTAAGCATACAATCCAGCGTGCGGTACGTGTATCGAGGTAATGCAAGTCAAAATGTAGGCGGTAAAAGAAATTTCCTCCTTGAGTTTCTCTTGGTTGATCAACATCTTGGCCTGTTACTGGGTTTATATAATGGTCTTGCCAGCCACCAAAGCGTTTACCTTCTGGGCGTGGTTTTTCGTAAGCATAATTAAGCTGCGGCTCTCGTTCTGAAGGTAAATAAACCCCCCAACGGTTAGAGTCAGGCGCCGTGTTTTTAAGATAATCGTAGCCGGCAACGATTTGTTCTCGTTGTATTTGTATGCGATTTGACGGCGTGGCTATTTGGTGTAATGCAGGTTGGTTCCAAAGCGTTACTTCATCACGGAAGAAGCTAATAGTGCCTGCAAAAAAGATTAAATAAAGCAGCCAACAGACCAATAATCCGACCCAAGTATGCATCCAGGTCATTGAACGGAAAAAACTCTCTTTCATAGCCAGTCCTTAAGTATTGCAATACACAATGCACACGCAGTAGTTGTTAGTAAAATAGTGATCCAAATTCTTTTGAGAGACTTAATAGCAAATACCCAAATAAATACACAGCTGTATACCAAAATAGTTAACGAGATACTCAGCAACACGGCATCAGATTTTTTTAGCGGTAAAATGATACTCAATAATGAAGTAAATACAGCCGTAAAAACGTAGCCACCTAAAATGGCAGCCAAAAAGCGAGAGAAAACAGCAAAACGGTATTTATGCGTTTGATAAAATTGACTTAACTTAGCCCGTTCCATGAGTGGTTGGCTATTTTCTATAGGTTGAGTATGCATAGATAGTCCCTTAAAACCCCTGCAAAGGGAGTGAATAAAAGGCTATTATATATTTTAGGTTCTGAAAAGATAGTGATTCGTATTTAAATATTCAAATACGAATGTTTTATGATTGATTTATAGGCGGTCGTTCGAAAGGAGGGTTACCTGATTATAGCTGGGTTTTATTATAATCTTAAAAGCTAACCCGTTATACTTAGTAAAATAGTGATCCATACCCAAACCACCTAAAGATGCAGACTTCATCTTGAGGTGGTTTGGGTATGCAAGCTGGTGATGACTGTTTTTAATAGAAAAGTTCGCAAATTTTTCAACTGCTTGTATGCTTAATTAAGCAAGATGAATGATTGTTATAGGCATTATTAAAAGGAGACGTTATGGCAGTACATGAACAACTTAATTATGTTGAATTTGCAGCAAATGATTTACAGGCAACAAAAGCATTTTTTAGTCAGGTATTTGACTGGCAATTTACTGATTATGGCCCTGAATATACGGCTTTTAGCGCAGATAAAGCAGGCCTTGATGGTGGTTTTTATAAAGCACCGCTTAACGCATTAACAGCAAATGGTTCAGCTCTGCTGGTATTTTATAGCGCTGATATCCAGCAAACACTGGCAAAGGTAGAGCAACACGGTGGATTAGTGATTAAGCCGCTATTTGATTTTCCAGGTGGCTGTCGGTTTCATTTTACAGAGCCTAGCGGTAATGAATTTGCGGTGTGGTCAGAGTAAAGTGCATATACCTAAGTCACCTCAAAATGTCAGCGTCGTTGGAATTAAAAGCGATTTAGGCAAGGATTAATTGCAAACACTGTTTACTCCTTTATAAAAATTAATAACGCAGTATAAATTGCTTTAAAATCAGCTAAATTCTGCACCTAGAGGTGACTTGGATATAGATCATTATTTTACTAACTAAAGGAAATGATTATAGTGGCAAATTTAGCCTGCGAAGAGATTAAAGCATTCGTCCCAGCAAAGGATTTTATAGTTAGCAACCATTTTTATAAAGACATGGGGTTTGAAATTGCATGGGAAAGCCCTGAAATGACTTACTTTTATCATGGTGATTGCAGTTTTTTATTACAAAATTTTTATAATGCGGAGCATGCTAATAATTTTATGATGCATCTATTGGTACAGGATGTATATGCATGGCATGCACAGCTTAAAAGCGCTGGTTTGATAGAAAAATATGACGTTAAGATGAGCGAACCACGCTTACAGGTATGGAATATGATTGATTTTGTGCTCTACGATCCAAGTGGTGTGTTATGGCGAATTAGTCAAAATAATAATGAAAGCTGATTTGTTACTGAACCAAGTTAGTAAATGTGTGATCTGTGAACCTGAGCTCCCTTTAGGTGCGCGTCCTGTGGTGCAGTTTAATCCGCTAGCGCGAATATTAATTGCAGGGCAAGCGCCGGGAATTAAAGTACACCAAAGTGGTGTGCCGTTTGATGATGCCAGCGGCCAGCGATTACGTCAATGGCTAGGCTTATCTGAAGCGGTATTTTATGACGCGTCTAAAATTGCGATTTTACCCATGGGGTTTTGTTACCCAGGTAAAGGTAAGTCGGGCGATTTACCGCCACGTAAAGAGTGCGCGCCAGCTTGGCGTGAACAACTTTTAAGGGCGCTGCCAAATATTAAGCTTACAATTGTACTGGGAAAGCATGCGCAAACGTATCACTTACCAGAGACTAAGTATTTACCGCTTACTGAGTTGGTAAAATCGTGGCGTGACTATTGGCCATCTACTTTACCGTTACCACATCCCAGCCCGCGTAATAATATTTGGTTGAGTAAAAACCCATGGTTTGAACAAGACGTTCTGCCGCATTTAGCACAACGAGTAGCCACTATATTAGAGTGTCAGGGTGATTAAGTGATGATAAATACGCAATTTGAGCAACATGGCTTTTTTCATGTGAAAAAGTTTTATACAGAAGGTGAACTTGCACAAGTGCGGGAAGTAATCCATTGTTTTCATGAACAATGGATTAAAGATAATCATAATTTTTATCACACCAAAGCTGTTAATAGCGCTTACTTAACTGCCAATACGTACTTAAATGATGCGCAGCGTTTGGTGTTATTTAAGTTTATAGCAAGGCATAAACTGATGGCACAAGTTGACTCCGTGCTTAATACTTCGGCATTTATGAATACTCAGCTATTTTTTAATCCTGTTAACCCTGAGCAGGAAAATTATTGGCATCGGGATATGCAGTACCATTTAGACTTAGAAGAGCAACAAGCAGCACTAGGCGGGCCTGAAGTTATACATTGTCGTGTGGCACTAGAAGATGAGCCTGGTATTGAACTTGTGCCAGGGACTCATAGGCGCTGGGATACGCCGACTGAGTTAGCTAAACGTTTGGCTACTGAGCATAATAACCCAAGCGATGATTTAGACAGTGGGCACGTAATAGAAATGCGGGCTGGCGACTTATTAATTTTTTCGGCGAATATGATTCACCGCGGCCTATACGGAAAAGATAGGCTCGCATTAGATATTTTATTTGGTGAACCACAGCCCGATGTGCTGCATTTTGTGCAAGATATTTGCCTGCCGACACCGCCAATGCTTGAGGCATTAGAAGACGGCAGTGCATTTTTGGTTACTTTAGCGCACCAAGAGTAACCATCACATCACAGCTCAGTATTACTTAATAACGCCAGTAGTTGATCTTTAGACATTTGCCCAGCATCACCGGTGCCAGAAAGTACTTTATCGGCAAGGGCTTGTTTATGTTCATGCAATTTCAAGATTTTCTCTTCAATGGTGTTTTGCGCAATTAATCTGTAGACCGTCACTGGGCGCGTTTGCCCCAAGCGGTGTGCTCTATCTGAGGCTTGTTGTTCAACCGCGGGGTTCCACCAAGGGTCTAAATGCAACACATAATCTGCGGCTGTTAAATTCAGTCCTGTGCCACCGGCTTTAAGGCTAATTAAAAACAGCGGTGCGTCGCCGGCTTGAAATTTATCAACTTGTTGTTTGCGTTTATTGCTGCTCATACTGCCATCGAGGTAGCAATAGTTTATGCCTCTTTTTTGCAATCGCTGCTCTACCAGTTTTAAAACATCCACAAATTGACTAAAGATAAGCGCTTGGTGATTGTTCTGTAGTAGTTCCTCAATAATCGCTTCTGCGGTGTCGAGTTTACTCGAAGGCAGCTTACTGTTTGCAAGTAATAATTGCGGTGCAATACACGCGCGGCGTAGTTTAGTAAGTGATGCCAAAATTGTAATATATTGGCTGTCTTCCTGGTTTGCTTGCTCTAATGCATTTAAGCGGGTTGCTTCGTATAAGGCTTGTTCTTTCTCACTCAGCGCAAATGTAAGGTTGATCTCGGTTTTTTCAGGTAATTCAGTGAGCACCGTTTGTTTTGTTCTGCGCAGAATAAAGGGTGATACCAAGGTTTTGAGAGTATCAGCTTGTTGTTGGTTTTTATCTGCGTTGCCAAAGCGTTTTTTAAATACTGGTAGTGTGTGTAAAAAGCCGGGCATTAAAAAGTTAAATAAGCTCCACAGTTCGCCTAAATGATTTTCGATAGGCGTGCCAGACAACGCGATTTTAAAATGGCCATTTAATGCAAACGCGGCTTTGGCTCGCAAGCTGAGTGGATTTTTAATTGCTTGTGCTTCATCAAACACTATATTTGCAAATTCATGTGTTGCCAGTTGTTCACCAATTAGCGGTAATAGCCCGTAACTTACCACCACGATATCACCTGCTGCGGCGTTTGCGAGTACCTGCTCACATGTGCTGGCATTATCTATGGTTTTTATATTGAGTGCTGGTGCAAAACGTTCTGCTTCAACACGCCAGTTATGACACACTGATTTAGGTGCTACAACTAAGCTTGCGCCAAGGCTGCTACGCATTTGTAATACGGTAAGCGTTTGTAAGGTCTTTCCTAGTCCCATGTCATCAGCTAAACACGCATTTAGGCCCCAATTAGCCAATTGCATTAGCCAGTTTACTCCCACTACTTGATAATCACGCAGAATGTTTACAAGGTGAACGGGGTGGATTGGTTCTATTGTGTGATTGAATTTAGCTAATCGTGTTTGCCAACTCTCACCAAAAGTAACATCACCTAAATCAGCGACGCTTTGATACAGTGGCAGAGCGCGTGCATTAGCGATACGAAGTTGGTCATCAGGGGCATTTTTATCGTCAATTTGCATGCCTTCAAGGCGGTTTAATAAGTTAGTTAAACGTTGATCCAATAAAAGTGAGTTATCTTCATCAAGCTTAATAATACTGCCTCTACGCGGGGCTTTGAGTAGTGTTTGCAATGCGTAAACATCGCCACTTGGTAATGAAACATTACCACTGAGGCTCAACCAATCATTATCATCATTTAAGTTAAGTGATAAATGCTGACTTTTAGCCACTTTCATGCCTTGCGTGTTTTCGTCCCAGCTTAATGTGAGGGCGTTGTCTTTTTGTGCATTTTCAAGTATTTCGATTGCTTGGCTTATATCGGGTGGCACAAAGAATTGATGATGATCGCTGTGCTGTTGATATTCTTTATTGATAAAAACACCGCTCAATGCTTTAAGTAGCTTTTTAAATGCGCGTTTTTCTGCTTTCAGGTCACGTTTAATTACAATGCTGTTGTTTTGCGTGTCGTCGTTGTGTGCCAAGGTTGTTGCGCCTTGTGCGGGGGCAAGCCAAGGGCCGTCGAGACCAAATGGCATGACATAAAAATTAACGTCAATTCCCATCATCGTTAGTTTTATCACTGCACTGAAATCACATAGCCCTTGGCGAACATTATTCACTTGTGCAAACTCTGTACGTTGGCTACTGATATGGTGATCTGCGGCTAATGCAGTAAGCGCTGCATTGAGTTGAGGGAGTTTTTCTTGTGTTAAATTATTTGGTTGCTCACAAAGTAGCGCATCAAGTTTACGTTGTTTTTCATCAAAAATAAAAACTTGATAGCAATTAGAGTGACTATGGATGAGTATAAAGTCATCATTTTCGTCGATGATCTCTGGTTGTAAAATTAACCGATAGCATTCGTTTTTATCTTGAGCAATCTCAATAATAAATTCACCTTTGATAAGCGAAAGCGGCTCGCCGTGGTGATCTTCTAAACCTACAAATCCAACTAATGCCTGTAAAACGGCGCCAGTGGCTTGTATTTCTTTATAGCCAAATCCTGCATGGTTGTAGATAACTTGAATTAAACTGCGATCAGCTTCTGATAGCGCAGGCAGGTATTGCGCGTTATCAAGATCGTGAACATTAACTTTGCGCCCTTTAGTCCATTCGTCTTTATTATTAAGTTGTTGCACTTTGGGTTGAATAATCGGCAAATCTAAATGTGTTAAGTCGAGTTGCCAAACAACTCGCTGGTTTTGTTTTGGTGGCTCAATTTGACTCACTTCATCCAACCAGCGTTGCCACTGAGGCACACGTTTAAAGTGTTGAAGTAGGCCTTGATCAGGCAGTGGCGTGTCGTCACGTAACCAATTAGCGAGTGTTAAGCATTGCTCGCCTAGCCAGTGTGATTGCTGCTGGGCGTAACTGACAAGTTTTGTAAGTAGCGCAGTGTTGCCTCTTAGCTCGTTTATTTGTTCGTCTTTACTGTGTTTAACGAGCGCAAGTAATAAACTAAAAAGTGCCGGTAACGCGTTTGGGTTAGCTAATAAATACTCAAGTGTGCTGCTAATGCGATAATCTTTAAAGTGCACTATTGGGTCACTGTCGAGTAAGTAATCACTTGCTTGACTGATATAGCTAAGTTCGCCGAAGTGCTTGTGATACCACTTTTTAATTGTGAGTAACTGTTTAAGATCGGTTGCAGTACCGCTGGCAAATAAGCAGGTCATATACAGTAAACCGGTGATCTCCCCTGGATAGACACCTTTACCGTGTTGTTTTCTAAAAACAGTGAGTGCACTTTTATATTGAGCTATTGTTACATCTAATTGATTGCCATTAATTGCATTGATATTTGGCTCAATAAAGGTGGCTAAAAGTTGATCTGATTTATCAATGAGTAATTCATCATAATCGTTTTTTTGCAGTAAAACGGCCATGCTTTCATTCAGATAAACACGCTGCTTTCGCTCACACGCTAACGTAGGATTTGAAAGCAATGACGGCCAGCTCTGACTTTCATGTAAATTAAAAAATTGACCACGAATAAAATGCACTAAGCAAGCCTGTTGCCACTGCTCTGGAAGCACTTCCCACAACTGTTTACTAAATCGAGATTGGCCTAATAAGTTCACAAAGTGAGGGTCTAAGTCTCGCTCAATATTAATTAAAGCGGTTTTTCTGTTGTTATTTTTATCATCAAAATAATGCAGGAGTACCACTAAAAAATTTAATGCTTTGTCTTGTTGATAGTAATTTTGGCATGCTTCAACAAGAAAAGGACGTATCAGTGTTGGTTGCTGCTTGAGAATATTCACACAGATGTATGCGACCGCATTGATCGATATTTTATAATGCGGGCCGTAGGGGAGTTTCCATATAAGTTCTTGCTGTTCTAATTGCTTAGCGTATTTAGCGACTTGCGCGTTTGAAAAAGAATAGCCTTTTTTAACATGGCTAAAAAGGCGCTGCGAGAATTGTTGAATTGAGTTTTGGTAACCATATGATGATGCGGCTAATAATACAGCGAGCAAGACACATAATTGTTTTTGTTCATCTTCGGTTTGAACGCGAGGCAAGTTAGTCAAAGACATAAAATAACTAAAGTAATTAAAACAATACAATGAGTATAAAGATCACACTATAACAAGCAATAAAAAAGCGACTTAATGCCGCTTTTTTATTGTATTTTATAGTTTTTATTGCACCATAGAAAACAGCTTTTGTAGCTGTGGCATGTATTGCTTTACTAAGTTTAAATTGCTGTCACTTACTACAGGGGCTTCTGCTTGTGTTTGCGCTGCATTAGCAGAATGACCCATTGTACCCATCATTGCGCTTGCACCTTTATCTTTCGTGCTACTCATTGACTGTAAGCCACCCATTAGCTGGTTTACTTTAGCTTTATTCTCAGGAGATAAATCGCCTTTGATATTTTCTAAGTAGGCCATTGATACCTCTGAACCGACAGATACAAGTTGTTCAGGTGTAAAACCGTATTCGTTAGTAACGGCAGCAAAGTCTTTATAAAGATCGTTGTCTTTGATCATACCTAGTGCACTTAATGCCAGCGCACTCGTGCCGCCTTCGGAGCCACCGAGCATACTCCCAAAGTCCATGCTTTGCAGTGAGTCTTGGTTTTGTGACCAGTCCACTACAGCAGGGAGTGCTTTCATGTAGCTTTGTAATTCATTTTCAGTAATATCTTTAGCAAAACTTGAGAAGCTGATTGCTAATAAACTAAGTGAGATAAGTATGTTTTTCATAGGGTGGTCTCTTTTTTATATGGCTATTTGGATTAAAGTCTAAAAATCAGTATCGCGCTATTTAAAATTCTAATAATGATATACTGTATTTTTACCAAAACGAGCTGAACGTCATGTTAATTATTTCGAATACCGTAACAATCGATGAGTGGGAGCTTGAGTTGACAGCTATTCGCTCTCAAGGTGCGGGGGGTCAGAATGTTAATAAAGTGGCTAGCGCCATTCATCTACGTTTTGATATTAAGCGCTCGAAGTTACCTGAATTTTACAAAGAGCGTTTACTTGCTCTAAATGATAGTCGCGTTACAAAAGATGGCGTTATTGTGCTCAAGGCGCAAAGTCATCGCACACAAGAATTAAACAGGGAAGATGCATTAAAACGTTTAAAACAGTTAATAGTATCGGCTACCAAGGTAGAACGAGCAAGAAGAGCAACAAAACCAACACGAAATTCGCAGCGCAGGCGTATGGATAAAAAAACCAAACACGGCAACACCAAAGCGCTGCGCGGCAGTGTAAAATTATAAATTAGGTTTGAGTACTTCGAATAATGCTTCGATATGATCATCGCGGTCATTTAATGCGGCAATATAACGGTATTTTTCGCCGCCAGCATGCTCAAAAATCTCACGGTTTTCGCCTTCAATTTCTTCAAGAGTTTCTAGGCAATCTGCACTAAAAGCTGGGCTGATAATTGCTATATCTTTGATACCTTGTTCAGGAAAACCCTCAAGTGTGGCGTCGGTATAGGGTTTAAGCCATTCAGCTTTACCAAAGCGGCTTTGAAAAGTAGAAATAACATTATCTTTATCAAGCCCGAGTTTTTCGACCACTAAACGCGTGGTTTGTAGGCATAAGCAATGGTATGGGTCGCCATTATCTAAAAATTGTTTTGGCATGCCATGGTATGAAAATACGAGCTTTTGCGGCATACCATGAGCTTGTAAGTCTTCACTTATACTGTTAGCTAAAGATTCAATATACGTACTGTTTTTGTGATAGCCATTAATAAAGTGTAGCTCTGGCACCCAGCGCCACTTACGTAGTACATTTGAGACAGCATCAAATGTGGACCCTGTAGTAGGGCTTGAGTATTGTGGGTACAAAGGCAAAATAACAATACGCGTCAAGCCTTTCTCTCTTAGTTGTTCAAGGCCCGCTTCAATTGATGGGTTACCATAGCGCATTGCCATCACTACTTCAGTATTAGTATATCCTTGGGCTTTGATATAAGCGTCAAGTTTATCGCGTTGCAAGCGTGTAATGTGCGTTAAAGGTGAACCATTTTCAGTCCAAATACTTTCGTATAGTTTAGCTGAACGCTTTGGTCTAATACGTAAAATAATACCATGTAGTATTATCATCCACACGATACGTGGAATTTCTACTATCCGAGGGTCTGATAAAAACTCTCTTAAATATATCCGTAGTGCTTTAGCTGTCGGTGCATCAGGGCTGCCTAAGTTAGTAAGCAGAATACCTGTTTTTTGATTAAAACGACTATCATGGGGATTATCGGTTACGGCTGAAAATCGCGACACGCAAAGCTCCTTGTTGAGCAAATAAAATTGTGAATGGGTACTTTAATGGGTATTGTAACGAACCCACGGTGATTTGTGATCACTTTCTCACGTAGATTTGATCATGATCCTAAAAGGGCTCGGTTTTTTAGATTCGAGTTGCTGTAGTTTTTCGATTGATTTGATACTAAATACATGGCCTTTTGGTAATAACATAATACCTGCATGGCTATGTATAGCATGGCCGAGAATCATGTTTTGTTTTAGTGCTTGAGCATTAATTATTTGCATCGAGCCGACTTGCGACTGTTGTTTGAAATTAGCGATTCCTGATGCATCTAACGCTTTAACTAATTTGGGATGATAGAAATTACCGCTATACATTTTTACTGTATCTAATGCATGTTGATGACGCTGTTCTGCTGTCGCATTACTTTGCTCATAGGCTTCCCAATAATCACGCGCCAGTGCTAATATTAATGCACTTAATGGAATATCATTACCGCGTAATCCTTTTGGTAATCCGTTACCTTTAAAGCGTTCGTACTGATGATAGATTGCATCAGACACATCATGTAGATGTGTGGCAGGCATTAACATTAACTGTGCTGTACTTGGGTGAGTATAAAAAATTTTACGTTGTTGTTCGGTTAGTTGATGGACCGGTTTTTTATATAGCTCAGGATCCATAGCAAGTAAGCCAATTTGCGCTAAATATCCTGCCATAGAGGCCATTTCTACGTTTTTATCAGGAAGTTGTAGCTGTTTAGCAATCAAGGTACAGGTATTAGCAATATTTTGTGCTTTATTACTATCTAAATAGGGGTTGGCATTAATAAAATTATAAAGTAACTCAACAGTCGATCTGTGTTCATTTATTTCGTGGGCATTGGCGGTTTCTAACTGCTTTAATACTTGTTTGATTTGTTTTGTACGTTTTTCGACTCTTTGCTCTAAAGAGTTATTGAGTTCTTTAAGTGCGGTATTGTGTTTATTTACTTGCTCTTGTAGTAGCTTGTTTTGCTTTTTGAGTTGGTATTTTTCAATGCTTCCAACAATACTTCTAAGTAGCAGGTCATTTTGCCATGGCTTTTGTATATAGCCATGAATCTGCCCTTGATTAACGGCGGCTAGAGTGGTTTCTATATCGGCATAGCCAGTTAACAAGATGCGTTGAGTGTCAGGTGCAAGTTTTTGTGCTTGTTCTAAAAACTCCGCGCCAGTCATTTTTGGCATACGCATGTCGCAGATAATTACGTCAAACTCATATTGCGTTAATAGCTTTAATGCATTATCTGGTGAGTCACACGTGATGGCTGAAAGTTGATTATTCTTTGCCAGTCTTGATAATGAGCGTAAGACAATCTCATCATCATCAACACATAGCACTTGAACTGTTTGTAATTCATTTTTTTTTGATAGTTGATCCACTTAATGCCTCATTGCATTCTTTTCTGTAAGCATAGTTGGTTGATGTGGGTTTTTCTAATATAAACATACGATAGAAATTAATTGTGCTAATTTTAAGTAATGGCAAGATTATTTGAGATAGGTATGCAAATAGCTATTCATGTGCTGATTATTGACGATGAGCCTTTAATCTTGAGGGCCCTAACAAAAGCGCTTGTAAGAGCAGGATCGCACATTGTTGTGACTGCCTTAACTGATGCTGATAAATGTATCGAGATAATTAATACTCAAAGTATAGAAATTGTTTTATGTGGAGTAGGGATGAGTAGTCGTGTCACTCAAGAAACACTTATCTGTTTTCAGCAGCATAGTCCTGCAACAATTCGCTGCATATTAAAAGGTACTAGCTTTGATGACTTACCATGGCAAGCTGATGAAATGGCACATTTTTGTTTGGCAAAACCTTTCACTTATACGCAGCTGCGTCATGTTATGCAATGCACGCAACGTTTGCTTAATTTAGCAATAGCACCAGAGCTAAAAAATTTGTTAGGGAAAATGAAAGGGCTGCCAGTAATACGCCAACAAGTTATACAAATCACGAATGCACTTTTGCAAAAACCAGTTAATTTTGAAGTACTCATAGGGTTAATTTCACATGAACCACTTTTAAGTAGTAAGCTGATTCAAGCAGCTAATTCAGCTTTATTAGGCTTTGCAAGTGAAACAACCAATTTGCAGCAAGCTTTAATACGTGTGGGTACAAGTTTATGTAGGGCACTTGTGGTAAACAGTGAGGTACAGAGTCATTATCAAAAAATACTATCAAATAAGCTGCTAGCGACTATTTCAGATCATGCATTTGCACGAGCAACGCAAGCCAAAGTATTTGCAAAAAAAGCGCATCTTTCCTCTCAATCACAAGATATTGTTTTTCTTTTAGGTTTATTAAGCGGTGTTGGCTCTATGGCGCTTTATGTATTAGTAAAAGAATTGAATGAAGGTGAGCAGACGTTGCTCTCTGAAGAGCTTATATCTGTATACATATTAAATTTGTGGGGTTTTTCAGAGCAAATTACCCAGGCAATGTTGCTGCCAAAAACGTTATCCCAAATAACGGATCCCATAATAGCAATACATTTTTTAGCGCGAGAAGTGGTTCAAACACCTGAATTTGAATTAACAGAAGGTGATATTCAGGCGCTAGAAAATCTCGATTTAGTTGTTTTAATACAGGAGTTAGTAACTATATGAAAGGTGTTATTTTTCAGTCGCTTGAAGGGTTGGTGTTAACTCATAGAGACATGGCTTGTTGGAATCAATTACTCGCTAAAAATGCACCGAAAGATCGTGCCTATGTATCAGTTAATAATTACCCTGATCAAGAACTAAATGCTCTGGTCAGTGATATTTGTATTGAGTTACAACTTAGCAGGGCTAAGGTGTTGAATCAATTTGGTCGCTATTTGTTTAATTATTTTATGAAGCATTATAGTGTTGTTGTAGGTCATTATTCGCATTTTGAAGCACTAATATTAAATATTGATAGTGTTATTCATAAAGAGGTGAGCAAGCTTTATCAAAATACAAATTTACCTACTATGGATTGTATGATGGTCTGTCCTGGGCATATCGTGATGCATTACCAATCACCACGGCAATTATGTTTTTTGGCTGAAGGATTAATTTATGGCGCTGGTGAGTATTTTTTAATGGATGTAACGATTGAGCATGAGCAATGTTTACTTCGAGAGGATGAACGCTGCACTTTGAATATTTATTACCAGCCGGCTAAATAAATGACAATGGATATAGACTATAAACAAGCTTATCTACGTGAACAGTCAGCACGCTTGCAAGCGGAGCAACTGATTGAAGATAAAAGCCGTGTATTGTTTGCATTAAATGAAGAGTTAGAAAAGAAAGTAGCTGCTTTGGAGCATCAGCAAGCACTGCTTGTTCATGCGGAAAAAATGGCCACTTTAGGGACATTATCTGCGGGTGTTGCCCATGAAATCAATAACCCTTTAGCCTATGCGATGAGTAATTTAGAAAGCCTTCAGTACATTAACCAGTCAGTGTTTAAGTTACTTGAGCTAAGCCAAAAGTTGGCTCAGGGAGAGGTGAGTGAGCGAGAGTTTCGAGAATTCCTAGTAAAGATGAATGAAATACATGCTTTTGACGTTATTAATCAAGATATTGTCGAGCTGATTGATGATAGTGTTGAAGGTTTGCGAAGGATAAATCAAATTGTCCGCAATTTACTTAATTTTGCACGCCCGTCAGATAATGAAAAAATTCTAGTAGATATGACCGATGGTGTAAATAATGCGCTTAAATTATTAAAGAGTCAGCTCAAGGGGGTTGAGGTGATAACTAAATTTCAGCCAATCCCGTTAACGTATTGCAACTTATCAGCTATTAATCAAATAGTTGTTAATTTACTGATTAATGCGAAACATGCATGCGAAAATTTAATGCAGAAGAAAGGTCGAATCTATATTGAAGTTAAGTTTTCTGATCCGCACATTATCATAGGTGTTGAAGATAATGGTTGTGGGATGAGCGAGGAAGTTAAAGGGCGTATTTTTGATCCGTTTTTCACTACAAAATCGGTGGGAAAAGGAACTGGCATGGGGATGCCTTTAGTGTATTCAATGGTGAGCGATCACCAAGGCGCAATTGATATTAGTAGTCATGCAAATCAAGGGACGAATGTACGGTGTTTATTTCCAGTGATTAATAATTGCTTTTAAATTGCTCAATAGTTAGCTAGTGTAATTGTAAACTTAAATAATAATCTCAGGGTGACTTATGCTTAATGAAAAAAGTACCATCATATTTAGCGACTATCTTAGTCAACATGCTGAATTTAAAGTAACAGACATTGATAGTGTGCTTGGTTTTATTTGTGGATTACTTGCTTGCTCAGAATTTTATGGGGAGTCAGAAATAGTGGGTTATATCGCGGATAAAAATGATCCGGCTTATGCAATTATGATGACGGAGTCACAAGAACGAGATGCAATGATTACCTTGCTCGACAATATTACGCAGGCACAGGTTGAACAGAGACATTTTTTAGCTGAAACTTACCCACATTCAGACTCAGATACAATGCCAAGTCCGCGCTTGCAGCATTGGTGCAAGGGTTATCTGGCAGGTTATGAAGTAAATCAAGCTGTGTGGGAGCAAGATTTTAGCTTTTTGGTCAGTGCAGATAAGCAACAAGTTACGAATCAAGCTGATGGGCAATTATTCATTGATAATTTTGAAGCTACGTTGAATTTATTGGCAACGTTTTCTGCATGGGAAAATACATTAACGCAGCAGCCCGAACCAGACAAACTTAGTGCTAACTTCCCGTTGCTATATAAAAGCTTGGATGAAAGTTTAACGGCAATTGCATCAATGGCTTTGATGCTTGAAGATGAAAAGTTATCTCAGTTTGAAGAAGAAGGTTAGAACTTTTATACCCTAAAAAGAATGATTCGAGAAGCATGATTTGAATAATCATGCTTTTTTTTGTCCAAAATTCAATCAAAAATAGTTATGAAGATAAATAATAGCTAAATATTGCATATTTCGACCATAGTAGTAGCTAAATATGTTTCTTTTTGTTGATAGATGTTGCTAGGATGTTTGGGAGGACGTCATTATGTAAATGACGAGCTATTAAATTAATAATTCTAATAATCTTTATATGAACTCAACTGTTATTTAAGGCGAGCTTAAAAGCAGAAATGAGTCAACAGGGTCGAACACACATGACAACACTTCGTTTAAATACACTGGCTATTGCAGTGGGACTGGCTTTTAGTGCCTCTTCGGTTATTGCAGAAGAAGCACAAGTCCAAGCAGAAAAAAACATTGAACAAATTTCAGTTTTGGGATCTAGAGTATCAAACCGAACTGTAACGGAATCTTCTTCACCGATAGATTTAATTGATGCTGATACACTTAACAAAGGTGGCTTCACAGAACTTGGTCAAAGCTTACAAGCAACGGCACCTTCTTTTAATTTCTCGCGTACGCAAGTATCAGATGGTTCAGATTTATTTCGTCCGGCAACACTGCGTGGCTTACAGCCAGATCAGACGCTAGTGTTGGTAAATGGTAAGCGTCGTCATAATCAATCTATTTTCGGCTTAGTTGGCACCGTTGGTGCTGGTGCTGCCGGTACTGATATGAATGCGATTCCTTTATCTGCACTTAAAGGGGTTGAGGTGTTACGTGATGGCGCAGCTGCGCAATATGGCTCGGATGCAATCGCAGGTGTTATTAACTTATCATTGAATGATTCAACAGGTATTACAACAGGTTATTTTCAAGCTGGCAGTACGGGTGAGGGCGATGGTGATACCATATCGCTTGGTTTAAACCGTGGTTTTGATTTAGGCGATCAAGGCGGTTTTATAAACGTCTCTGCTGAGTATCGTGATGCTGACGGAACTAACCGTGCTGAACGTGATACCGGTGGCTCTGCAGCGGTATCTGCAGGTACATTATCTGATACCGTACGTTGGGGGCAAGGGAATTCAGAAAGTGAGTTTACGTCTTTATTTTATAATATGTCGTTACCACTTGATGATGCAGAATTATATTCGTTTGGTGGTTACTCTGAACGTACAGCGTTAGGCAATGGCTTTTATCGTAATTTTGATGCGGCCTCTAAAAATGTTACTCAAGTATACAGCGATGGCTTTTTACCACGTATTTATAATGAGGCGCAGGATATTTCGCTAGCGTTGGGCATCAAAGGCGACATTAATACCGACTGGGGGTACGATGTGTCAGCCGTGTACGGTGAAAATCAATATGATTTTACTTCACGTAACACACTAAATGCATCGTATGCAGCCGAGTATGTTTTAAATAATCCTAATGCGACTGATGCTGATATCGCAGCAAATTCAGGCCCAAATGGGGGATATTCGGGTGGTTTTCGTTTTGATCAAACAACCGTTAATGCCGATATAAATGGGATTATAGATATTGGTCGAAGTGAGCCTATATACCTATCCTTTGGTGCAGAATACCGTAAAGAAAACTATCAAATAGTGCCTGGTGATGAAGCATCATATGCATGTGGTTTAGCGAATCAGAATATTGTTTACCCTTCAGCAAATGATCCAAGTACCTCGGCTGAGTGTGGTTTCCAAGCTTACAATGGTTTACGCCCTGAGGCATCAAATAGCCAAAGTCGTAATAGCCATGCACTTTATATTAATGCAGAGACGATGATTACGGATGCGTGGAATATCAGTACCGCACTTCGTTATGAAGACTTCTCAGACGCGGGTGATGATATTATTGGTAAGCTTGCATCTCGTTACGAATTGAATGATGATTTTGCTGTGCGTGGTGCGATTTCTAGTGGTTTTAGAGCACCTTCATTACAACAAAGTGCATATACAGCTTTTACAACAAACTTAGGTGATGGTGGTGTACTGGAACAATCATTTATTGCTAAAGCAGGATCAGATCTTCCTGTCGCTTTAGGCGTTGAAAGTTTAGAACTAGAAAGCTCTAAAAATGTTAGTTTTGGTTTTGTTTATGATGTAAGTAGCGAGTTGTCATTAACCGTTGATTTTTACCATACAGCAATAAAAGATCGTATTACTTTGGGTAACTTTATGAAGGCCGAAGATCTTGCGTTTAGCCCTGCGGCTGTTGCTGCACTTAATGCTACGGGAGCAGATCAAGCCGCTTATTTCTCAAATTCAGTCGATTCAACAACCAAGGGTGTTGATGTCATTCTTTCTTATCGCACAGATTTATACGATGGTGACTTTTCTGCAACATTTGCGGGTAATATTAATCGCACATACATTGATAAAGTAAACGCCCCCACAGGCGTCCCTAAAGAGATAGCTTTAGATGATACTCAACGCAGCTTTTTAACAAATGGACAGCCAGGTGAGCGTGGTACGTTAACGTTTGATTATGAGCGTGATGCAATGAGTGCAATGGTACGTTTTAATTATTTTGGAGAAACCGACGTTAAGTACTTTGGTAATGATCATATCGGTTTACCTGACTTTTTATCGCCAACAGGTGAATTTAAAGACACCAGTGTTGTTGAATCTGCGGTATTAGTTGATATTAATTTTGGGTATGAACTGAGTGAATCACTGACTTTTAACTTAGGTATTGATAATGTGTTTGATGTAACACCTGATGAATTAGGGAAAGATGAGGCCCTTGATTTTATTACTAATGGTGCATTTAAATATCCAGTTAGAGCATTGCCATATGGGTTTGATGGTATGACGTATTATGCAAAAGTAAGCTTTAGCTTCTGATGCACACCGAAGTGCCTTAAAAAGCGAATTTTGCTTCTTTAGGTACTTCGGATATAAGTACTTAGAATATATGCGAAGTACTCACTGCGCACATAAAAATATTTATTGAATGAGAATTAATATCAATATATAGTATTGATAATTATTCTCATTATAGGTGTTGTTATGTTCAAGCCACTTTTTCTTTTAGCCTCCCTTGTTTTATCTACAGGTGTTTTTGCAAAATGCGAAGTCACTATTTCTGCTAATGATGCTATGGCATTTTCCACTAAACAGCTTGAAGTTGATAAAAGCTGTAAAACTGTAACATTAACACTTAATCATACCGGTAAATTACCCGCCAATGTTATGGGACATAATTGGGTGCTTAGTGTGGCTGCTGATGTTAAAGAGCTGGCGATGGCAGGTATGCAAGCAGGGCTTGAGAATCGTTACCTTCCAAAAGATGACCCTCGAGTGCTGGCCTCTACAGAGGTTATTGGTGGTGGGGAGACTACGTCTATCGAGTTTTCAACAGAGAATTTGAATGCAGGCACTGTTTATAAATTCTTTTGTTCCTTTCCAGGACATTTTGCAATTATGCAGGGGGATTTTAAGCTAATTTAAAGGCTAGGGCGTGTTGACCTTTCGAGATTGATTTTGCAACAGTATGTTTGGTATTTAGGCAAGGCAGAGCCTATGGTGTGTGGTTGCTCCCCATAAATAGGCGATAACACAGTATAAATGCCAAACATGCGCTGCCCAAAGGGTTCTCTAGGGGCGATTAACTCTTTGTAGTTCGGTTTTTACTTAGCCCGCTAGGTTACAAATCTCTCGCCGCGATTAAATCTCCCCTAGGTTGAACGAATTTCACTCTACAAAGAACAACACGCCCTAGAATATATCTTTAAAATAGTATTAAAAACACTTGCTAATTAGCTAGTAAGTCCTACAATCCGCAGCAAGTACCATGGTACTTGCTACTTAATTTATTCACTTTATGAACTGGAAATATTAATGAAAAAACATAAAAAAGGTCAAAAATCTCACAATAACAGTGTTGATACTGGTCGAGGGGTTATTCGTGATAATGCGTTGGCAGCTTTAGTCACATCTAAAATATTTAAACCACAAATTGTATCAGCTAAAAAAGGCAAAGGGTCTTTTAAGCGCAACAAAAAACATGCTGGACAAGAGTCCTATTTAATCGCTGCATAATATAGTTGTGATCAAATAGGGCTTTTGCTGTTTTCGTTTAACAACTTTCACCTACTGAATAAAAATATAAACCCCGCTTAGATAATTTTTTTCTAAGCGGGGTTTTGTGGTTATATAGCTGTAATTATATTTCTGACGTCTTCATTCCATCACTTTACGTGCCCGTAAAGGGCAATAAAAAGCTCTGTAAACACTGATTATGCTGGTTAACTTTAGATTAACCTTGCGTTCATGTTTAATGCGTAAAATTCCCCAAACTTTATACGGGTATACAATTTTCAATTATAACCTATATAAAAACTAGACTTTATCATTACTTTTTGTTACTAATTTACCTATTATATGTACGTTTCTTTTTTAAATTAAGTTGACGTGCGTGTAAACTATGATAGCTTTAATGACGATTTGTAAATTAAATGTTATTTTTAACCCCTGGGCGGAGGAGCATATGAGCTCATCAATGATAATAAAAAATGCTTTTAAGCTAAGTGCTTTGTCACTTAGTTTTATTGGCTTAAGTGCGCAAGCTGCAGTTGATTGCAGTGCGTTAACACAATGGCAAGCTGGTCAAACACATACTGGTGGAAGCCAAGTTCAAGCGCAAAATAATGCGTATGAAGCGAAGTGGTGGACGCAATCTAATCCAGCAGAGAATTCTGGCCAATGGCAAGAATGGAAAAAATTGGGTTTGTGTGACAGCGCTGTCACAGAGAACTTAATACCAACTGTGACAGCTTTAGTACCGGCAAATAATTCTCAATTTAACGAAAAAGACAGCGTTGTCATAAGTGCGCAAGCATCTGATGCTGATGGCACAGTTACTAAAGTTGAGTTTTTTGTAGATGGTGCTCTTGTCGCAACTGATAGCAGTGCACCATTTAGTACAAATTGGCAAGCCGTCGTTGGTTCACATCAAGTTAGTGCTGTTGCTACAGATGATAAAGGTGCACAGTCGAGCGAAGTCATTAGTATGATTAGCGTGCAAGGCAGCGTAGTTGACCCAGTTAACCAGGCACCTGTAGCATCTATTTCATTCAGTACATTACCTGAGCAGCTTATCGTTGGTTCACAAGTTGTATTTGCACTTTCTGGCACAGATAGCGATGGTCAAGTAACGTCGTTGAGTTTTGCTGCTAATGGCGCAGATGTTCATCAAGCAAATTCAGCCGCAAGTAGCTATGCATGGCAAGCGACTGCACTTGGACAAGTCACATTTACCTTGACCGCAACAGATAATGAAGGCGCTACGTCACAAACAACAAAAGTACTTAATGTTGTTGAAGCGGGCACTCCTCCTGGTACAGGCACTGATTGTCGTCCTCAGGGTTTATACCAAACACCTGGTGTAAATACGCCTTATTGTACCGTATATGATGCCGATGGTCGTGAGATCATGGGTGCAGATCATCCTCGTCGTGTAATTGGTTACTTTACTAGCTGGAGAAATGGCGCAAATGGTCAGCCTAGTTATTTAGTAAACGATATTCCGTGGGACAAAATCACTCATATTAACTATGCGTTCGCACATGTTGATGCAAACAATAAGGTATCAATTGGCGATCCAAATTCAGCAGGTAACCCTGCAACGAATATGGAATGGCCTGGTGTGAGTGGCGCTGAGATGGACCCTAGCTTTGCTTATAAAGGTCATTTTAACCTTCTAAATAAATACAAAAAACAGCACCCACATGTAAAAACATTAGTGTCTGTTGGTGGTTGGGCTGAAACAGGCGGTTACTTCGATGAAACTGGTCGTGTTGCAAGTGGTGGTTTTTACACCATGACAACAAATGCAGATGGATCAGTTAACCATGCAGGTATTGATGCATTTGCACAAAGCTCAGTTGAGTTTATTGAGAAATATGGTTTTGACGGGGTTGATATCGATTACGAATACCCTTCATCAATGAAAGACTCTGGTCATCCAGATGATTTCCCTATTTCAAATGCACGTCGTGGTGGTTTAAACGCGTCTTATAAAGTACTGATGAAAAAAGTACGTGAAGCATTAGATCGCGCGGGTGAAAAAGCAGGTAAACATTATCTGTTAACTATCGCATCTCCATCTTCAGGTTATTTACTACGTGGTATGGAAACATTCCAAACTGTTAAGTACCTAGATTATGTAAATATTATGTCTTATGACTTGCACGGTGCATGGAATTCACACGTTGGTCATAACGCTGCATTATTCGATACAGGGCTAGACTCTGAACTTGCACAGTGGAATGTATACGGTACTAAAGAGTTTGAAGGTATTGGTTATTTAAACACTGATTGGGCTGTGCGTTACTTCCGTGGTGCTATGTCAGCTGGTCGTATTAATATCGGTATTCCATATTACACGCGTGGTTTTAAAGATGTAAGTGGCGGTACAAATGGTCTTTGGGGTCAAGCTGCACTTCCTAATCAAGCTGATTGTGCTAAAGGTACAGGCGTTGGTGAGAAGAATAAATGTGGTAACGGTGCATTAGGTATTGATAACCTTTGGCATGACAAGAACGACGCAGGTCAAGAAATGCCTGCAGGGTCTAATCCACTTTGGCATGTTAAAAACTTAGAAAACGGTATTGTTGGTTCGTATTTAGGTGTTTATGGTTTAACGCCAGAGACAGATCCTAACGATCAACTAACAGGTACTTATACTCGCCATTATGACAACGTTGCCGTAGCACCTTGGTTATGGAACGCAGAGAAAAAAGTATTCCTTTCAATTGAAGATGAAGAGTCTATGGCGACTAAAGTTGATTATGTAATCAACAATGGCCTAGGCGGTATCATGTTCTGGGAACTTGCTGGTGACTTTGATTACGATGCAGCTAAAGGCGAGTACTTCATGGGTTCAACACTTACTTCATTAGCGTATGACAAGTTTAATCAAAGTGGTGTTGCGTATGATGTACATGGCGGTAACCCAAGTTTCACAGTACCAACTGAAGCTGTTGATGTAACGTTTGAAGCAAAAGACTTCCCAATTGGTGATGATAACTACCCAATTAGCCCAACATTTGCGTTTACTAATAATTCAAATATTGATCTAAGCGGTGCGAAAATCTCATTTGATGTACCTGTATCAACATCGGCTATTTTTAAATCTAACTGGAATGCACAAGAAAAACTGGGCATGGCAGTAGAAGTAAATGGTTCTAATGCAGCAGGTAATAATATTGGTGGTTATGAAAATGAATTCCACCGTTTTTCAATCACGCTTAATAACGAATGGGGCGGTCAGCCTAAGGACTTCAGTGCAGGTAAAACTGTAAATGCACAAGTGATGTACTACATGCCAATCACAGGTCCAAGTAACTTTACTATTGAAAAAGATGGCAAAGTATACGCATTCAAATTTGAGTATCCAAAACTTCCAGATGGAACAACAGGCGGTAATCCTGGCGAGCCAGGTAATCCAGGTAACGGCGGTGGTGACACATCTGGTACATGTGAAGGTGTCGCTATTACAGCAATCCCTGTTTATCCAAATTTTGCTCAAAAAGACTGGGCAGGCAATCCAAGTCACGCTACAGGCGGTGATCTAATGGTTCACAATAACGCAGTTTATAAAGCGAAGTGGTGGACAAGTTCAGCACCTGGTTCGACGGCTGATTGGACTAAGAGCTGTAGCCTGTAAGTAATAATAAAACAATAAGGGGTAGGT
This sequence comes from Pseudoalteromonas neustonica, assembly GCF_001653135.1. Taxonomy (GTDB): domain Bacteria; phylum Pseudomonadota; class Gammaproteobacteria; order Enterobacterales; family Alteromonadaceae; genus Pseudoalteromonas; species Pseudoalteromonas neustonica. The sequence continues at coordinate 79,924 of NZ_BDDS01000003.1, read as the reverse complement.
AATTACTTGCCCCAACATTGAGTCTTTTAAAGGACAGAGCAATGACATCAATTAAATTTAAAACATTATCACTAAGTGCAATAGCAAGTGGTTTATTACTTACATTAATGCCAGCACAGGTGAGTGCGCATGGGTATATGGATACCCCTAAAGCTCGCCAAGCATTTTGTCAGGCAGATGCAGGTTATTGGTGGCCAACAGATGGTAGCAATATTCCAAATCTAGCGTGTCGTGCTGCCTTTTTAGAATCAGGTACAGTGCAGTTCGTTCAAGATATTGAATTTTCTGTAAATACGCCTGATTACCTAAATCAAGCAGCCGTAGAAGCTAAGGTACCAAATGGGTTGCTATGTGCCGGTGGTGATAATGCAAAACGCGGTATGGATTTACCATCGCCTCATTGGCAGCGCAGTGATGTGGTGCCAAATGCTAATGGTGAAATCCAAATTCGTTACCTTGCTGCAACGCCCCACAATCCGAGTTTTTGGCAATTTTATTTAACTAAACCAAGCTTTAATGCAGCAACTGATGTATTGACATGGGCTGATTTAGAGCTAGTGCAAGAGCACGCTAATATTGATTTTGTTAAAGATCCAGATGGTAAGCGTTATTACGAAATGAACGTTGCGATCCCGCAAGATCGTAGCGGTGATGCGATTTTGTATAGCCGTTGGCAGCGTAATGATGTAGTTGGCGAAGGTTTTTATAACTGTAGCGATATCAATATAGTAAATGACGCAACTCCAACAGATCCAAGTGTATGGACCAGCGTTGGTTACTTTGTTCGTCAAGGGCAAAACGCAATCGCGGGTGATACCGTATGGGCACGTTTGTTTGATGAAAATGGCCAAGAGGTTATTAATCAACAACTAAAAGTGACTACGCAAAACCAATCAAATTGGCAACAAGCACTTGCAACACAGCTAAATCTTGATTATGCACATTTAGTACAAATCGGTGTGCAAAACCAAGCTGGCGATGTTGTATTTAATGACGCCGACACTTTGATTAACCAAGTTTATAGCAGCAATGCTAATTATACCTACGCGCTAAGTGTGCAAGGTGCACCAGCTAATACAGCGCCTATTGTTCATACACCTGCTGATTTAGTCGTTGACGAAAACACCACAACAAAAGTGCACTTACACGCATTTGATGATGAGCAAAGTGTGTTGACTTATAACTGGTCAGTACCTGCACCGCTGAGCTTTACAGGTGGCGATGCAAATATTGAACTTAGTGCACCAGAAGTAACAGCTAATACCGATTATACGGTATCAGTGTCTGTATCGGATGGTGAACTTACTACACAAACTCGGTTTAAAGTGACAGTTAACGACATAACAGTTGTTGATCCTGTCGACCCAGTTGATCCAACAGTACCTGCTTGGGATAGCTCAGCGACATATCAAGCTGGCGATAAGGCGTCCTTCCAAGGCGTTGTGTATACAGCTAAATGGTGGAATCAAGGGCAACAGCCAGATAGTTCAAATGCGTGGAAGGCAGCATCTAATCCGGGCACAAGTACAGATTGGAATGCAGGAAAAGCCTATCAAGGTGGCGCAGAAGTAACGTATCAAGGACAGCGCTATAGCGCTAAATGGTGGACTCGAGGTGATACTCCTGGACAAGCCAGTGTATGGAAAAAACTATAACTTTATTACTAAGTTTTGTAGTTCAAACTTATTACCCAATAATTAAAACATGGATAAGAGAGAAATATGAATATTAAACATTTAACAGCAGCCATTGGTGTTGCATTATTCGCAGGTACGGCTACAGCTGCGCCATCAACACCTAGCTTAAATTGGGAACCTCAACAGTATTCTTTTGTTGAAGTAGACCTTGAAAGTAATGGCTCTTATAAGCAACTGGTCAAGCGTGTTGACACTGTTAACATCAACTTACAGTGGAATGCATGGAGTGGTACTGGTGGCGATAGCTATAAAGTGTACTTTGATGACATGCTTGTAAATGAGGGCGCTTTACCTGCAGGCACAAAAAGCGGCACAATTAGCTTCCCGTATGATAAATCTGGTCGTCATACGCTTTATATTGAATTATGTGAAGCTGGCGCAACATGTGCACGCAGCGCAGGTAAACCAATTGTAATTGCTGATACAGACGGTGGCCATTTAGCACCACTACCTATGGATGTTAACCCTAACAACCGTAACATCGGTACTAAACAAGGTTTAGTGACGGGTGCTTACTTTGTTGAGTGGGGTATTTATGGTCGTGATTACGATGTATCAAATATTCCAGCGCAAAATTTATCGCATTTATTGTACGGTTTCATTCCAATTTGTGGCCCTAATGAATCATTAAAAGAAATCGAAAACGGTAACAGCTGGCGTGCACTAGAAAAAGCATGTGCGGGTTCTAGCGACTTTGAAGTCGTTATCCATGATCCATGGGCAGCAGTACAAAAAGCACTTCCAGGTGTTGATGCAAAAGATCCAATTCGTGGTACTTATTCACAGTTAATGGCACTTAAGCAACGTTACCCTGATCTTAAAATCTTACCATCAGTAGGCGGCTGGACATTATCTGACCCGTTTTTCTCGTTTACTGAAAAAGCAAACCGTGACACGTTTGTAGCATCAATGGAGGAGTTTTTAAGAACATGGAAATTCTATGATGGTATTGATATTGACTGGGAATTCCCAGGTGGTGATGGCCCTAATCCAAATCTAGGTGACCCTGTAAAAGATGGTCCTGCTTATGTTGCGTTAATGAAAGAATTACGTGAGATGCTAGATAGGCTAGAAGCTGAAACAGGTCGTACTTATGAGCTAAGCTCTGCAATTGGTACCGGCTATGACAAAATACAAGACGTTGATTACCAAGCAGCAAGTCAGTATATGGATTACATCTTTGCGATGACTTATGACTTCTTTGGTGGTTGGAATAATGTAACAGGTCATCAAACAGGTATTTACTGTGGTGAGCACATCAGTGCTGGCGAATGTAATGGCACAGGTGTTGATGAAAATGGCGAACCACGTAAAGGCCCTGCTTATACAATTGATAACGCAGTGCAGCTATTACTTGCGCAAAATGTACCATCTAAGAAAATCGTTGTAGGTACTGCAATGTATGGCCGTGGTTGGGAAGGTGTAACACCGGGTAACGCTACAATTGCAAATAACCCAATGACAGCGCCAGGTAATGGCAAGCTTACCGGCACTAAAGCGCAAGGTGTGTGGGAAGCAGGCGTTATTGATTATAAAGGCATTCAAGCATATATGGTTGGCGCATCAGGTAATGGTGTAAATGGCTTTGAAGTTGGTTATGACGAACAAGCTGAGGCGGCATATGTATGGAACCGCTCAACGGGTAAACTAATCACTTATGATAGCCCTCGTTCAGTGATTGCTAAAGGTCAATATGTAAATCAATATAACCTAGGTGGCCTATTTGCATGGGAAATTGATGCAGATAACGGCGATATTCTTAATGCAATGCATGATGGCTTAGGTGGTGTTGTTGCACCAATTAATAAAAAACCTGTGCTATCTGTAACAAACGCTGTAACAGTCAATGCGGGTGAGTCAGTATCTGTTAGCGCAACAGCAACCGATGCAGATAACGATACACTTACATACTCTTGGGTTGCTTCTGCTGAACTTACTGTAACAGGTACTTCAACAAGCACACTTGCAATCACTGCACCAAACGTAACGCAAGATAGCCAGTTTACTGCAACTGTAAGCGTATCAGATGGTAAAGCTACAGTAAGTAAAGATGTAGTTGTTAACGTTATAGCACCAGTAACGGGTGGCGACAACACCGCTCCTGTTGTAGATGCAATTGCCAACATTACAGTTGAAGAAGGTGCTTCTGCAGCAGTAGCTGTTGTAGCAACGGATGCACAAAATGATGCACTTACTTATGACTGGAATGTACCTGCTGGTTTAACACTTGTAGGTAATGGCGCAAATGTAAGCCTTACAGCTGGTGCAGTTGACGCCGACACAAACTTAACTGTTTCAGTTTCAGTAAGTGATGGCCAAGTTGCAACAACACGCAGCTTTACCGTAACAGTGACTAACAAAGACACCACAACTCCTCCAGGTGACACGTGGGATGCGAGTAAAGTATACACAGGTGGTGATACTGTTGTATTTAACGGCGTAACATACAAAGCTAAATGGTGGACTCAAGGTAACCGTCCTGATTTAGGTGGCGTTTGGGAAGCAACTACAAAACCAGTTGATGGTGGCGGTAATGTAATTTGGCAATCATCAGCTGTTTATAACAGTGGTGACCAAGTTTCTCACAATGGTGGTAAATACCAAGCTAAGTGGTGGACTCAAGGACAAGAGCCAGGCAAAGCAAACGTATGGAAATCACTTTAATTAATACTTCACCCAAGCCTACTCTTGGGTGATTAATTAATGTGAAAAATACCTTTTAAAGCAGCTTCTGAGCTGCTTTTTTTTGTGTTTTCATTCTAATACTCCATACTAATAGTTAACGAGTTTTAAAATGAGTATGCCACCTATCAAATATATTTTTATTCTGTTCGCTTTGATTGCGCAAGTCAGTATTGCATGTGAAAGAACTATGAAAATAGGGTTAGGGCAACCTTGGCCGCCATTTTACTTTGAAGGAGAGCAAACGTTATCAGGAATAGATATTGAAGTAACTCGTCTTATATTAAATAAAGCGGGGTTTTGCAGTGAATTTGTAGTTCTACCCTCTTCAATTCGAGGGTTGGTAGAATTGAAAAAGGGGCATGTCGATTTAGTACCTGCAGCAAGCTTTAGTCATCAAAGGGCGCAATATAGTTATTTTTCTATTCCTTATAGGCGTGAAAGGATGCGTCTTTTTTGGTATGAAGACGCTAAGTTATTTAATCACAACCTACAGAGCTTAATGAATTTACGACAAACCTTCGTGGTAAACAACGGAGGGTATTACGGGAAAGAGTTTGAATCACTCAGCAGTCAGGAGCAGTTTAAAGAGTTGATAGTGCGCGTGCCAATGATTAAACAACGCCTTTATATGCTCAAAGCAAAAAGAGTTGATTTTATGATTGATGATGAGACCTCTGGTCTGTATTTAATTAAACAAGAGAAAATAGCGGGTGTGACACTTCACCCTCATGTTGTGCATGATAATCCCATACATTTTATGTTAAGTCGTAAAAGCCTGTCTCATCTTGAGCTAAAAAAAATAAATATTGCTATCAGCAATAACCAAGCAGCAATAAAGCAAATTATCGAGAGTTATACCCAATCAAGACCATTTTTGGGTAACTCAACCTAAGCGCGTCACATTAAGCCTAATATGCCCCGCATTAGCACCATAAAAGCGCATTAAATCATTTGCAAATGGCGTGAACTCGCCTGATTTAGTCATTTTAAATTCGCCGCCTGCGGATATTTCAAACACATCATCATCTGTATAATTAATCGCGCCAATTAATGCAAACCATTGTGCACTCGCTAAGCGACGAAATGGTTCTAATATCGCCATCGATACTTCTTTTACACCTAATCTAACACCATCTCGATGCCAGCCTTGAGGGCCACACTTAATGCCGTCGTCATACCATTGTTGCTCAGGGTAGGCTTGAAAACGATAGGTTGCACCTTGTTCGAGCATTAGCCCTGTGGCGTTATATTGCTCTGCGGCATAAATCATCACATCAAGGTGTTGACCAATTTGTAGTACCGTCATATTTTGATTAACCAGTGCAATATGATCCCTGAAACCAATAAAGTTAAGTGTACGTTGATCTGCATATAGCAATTGATACGGTAAGCTTTTGAGTGACTCAGGGCGATAGCTAGTTAAATGATGAATACGTTTAGCAACACTATGATGAACATGAGGTAATAATTCACTTTTTTCATCATTTACCAGCACTATGCATTCACGATCAACTAATTTAAAGAAGGGGTTAAACCAAAAGTAATTTTGCTGGTGGCTTAATGCAAAAGGGTCTGGGGTAACAGTCATGTCATCTTGTGCAATTAAAGCATGTTGACCTTGGGCAAATAATGATTGGTAGTCAATAGCTTGGCTGGTTAAAAAATGCAATGAAAGGGGTTGTTCTAAGAGCCACTCTATCGCAAAGCGCAAACAAATATCAGCCAATCCATCACGATAATAGCCGCCGCCAATATCAGAATGCGCACCTGCAAACCACACTTCTTGTACGTTTTGCTGATAATTGATTAAAGTGGGCTCAAAAGCACGACGTTTCTCGTCCAGCGCAACACAATGCAGTGCTTGCGTAATATTATTTGCTAAGGTGTGGTTTTCAAAAATAACGTGTTCAGCACCTCGTGTTGCTTTGGTGACTTTAGATAACCCAATGGAAGCAACAGTATCAAATACACATAAATAAACATGATGTGTGATCAAAGCTTCTAAGCATTTAGCAAAGCGCCGAGCTAAGGCAGCGCCACGACTAAAACCAGTTAATAAAACGGTGTCACCGCCAACATAATATTTTTTAAAATCGCTTATCGCATGATTTAAAATACTGGCTACATCGTCATCTCGCGGGGCAAATGTTTGGTTTAGAACGCGCTTTAGCCTGCTGCCTTTAGTGCCAATGCCTTGATAATAAAAACTATGTTGTGATTCGAATTTCACCGCTTTTTCAGTGTTTAGCGTACCGCCTAACAATAAATGCAGTTTGAGGATATTAGAGATGCTGGCATCTTCTTTAAAGTGATCAGAGCTAAATTGCTCTGCATCACGAGGCTCACTTCCCGTGCCATCAAAATTGAAAATCAGCGTTTTGGGCGCCATAGCATCATTCCTTTATGTGGTTTATCTTACTTTACACAGCAAATATTAAAAATTGAAGACAGTTATTGCTAAATTATTTTGTCTAACAACTTTAGCTAAAGACACCGCTTGTAATAACAAGGCGCTTTCGCAGATATGCAAAATAAAAAATCACGATCGAAAGTATACAGTGATACCAATCCGCGTAGATATGGGGTCAATTTAATTCGTTAAATTGTTCAAATATTTATGCAGATTAGTATGATAACCCGGTGAACATTAAAGTTCACCGGGTTAACTTTAGTGCAACTTCATTTTTGGACGAACAACTCTCAGCACTTTTTCGCTTATCCACAGTGCAAATGTTTTCGCGCTGCCATGAATCGCGCGTTGGTGCATTCGGTACAGTGAAATATACATAAAACGGGCTATTTTACCTTCGATAAAAAAGCTGTTACTGGTGAGATTACCCATTAAACTGCCTACTGTGCTGTAGCGAGATAGGTTAACCAGCGAGCCATGATCGCTGTATTTAAAACTATTTAATGGCTGCTGGCGCAAAGTTGCAATAAGGTTTTTTTCAATACATTGCGCCATTTGATGAGCAGATTGCGCACGTGGTGGGACTAAGCTGCCATCAGGTTGTGTAAATGCACAACAGTCACCTAACACATAGATAAATTCATCATTGTTACTTTGTAGATAATCGTTCACTTTAATTTGATTATTGCGGGTTAGCTCAAAAATGTCGATCTCTTTAACAAAGTCAGGTGCTTTTACACCTGCGGCCCAGAGCATGATATCAGCATTAATCTGTTCATCATCTTGGGTAATAAAACCATGCTCAATTGCTTGCTTAACTTGCGTATTTTCGCGCACAGTTACACCGAGCTTTAATAGCTCTCGCTTAGCCGCGCTGGCAATACGCTCGGATAATGCGGGTAGAATACGTGGTCCCGCTTCAATTAAATGAATATGCAAACGTTTAGCCGACATATTCGTCAAGCCATAGATTTTTAATAAATCAGAGACATGGTAAAGCTCAGCACTTAACTCAACCCCCGTAGCACCACCACCAACAATGGCAATATTTAAAGCATGTTGTGGGTCGTCGTCTTGGTGTAAGCGAGTAAAGTTATCCAGTAATGCATGTTGAAAGCGTTCAGCTTGTTGGTTTGAATCAAGATAAAAGCAGTGCTCTTTAATACCTGGCGTGTTGAAGTCGTTACTTACGCTGCCAATGGCGATCACTAGGTAGTCATAATGCACTATGCGCTGGGGAAGTATTTGATGACCAAGCTCATCATTTAATGGGCTCAGAGTAATAGTTTTTTGCGTATTATCGAGGTTGCAAAAGGTGCCAAGTTGAAAATTGTAGTGGTGTTTAGCTGCATGCGCTGAGTAAACAACGCCGTCTAAATCGGCATCAATAGAGCCTGTTGCTACTTCGTGAAGTAACGGCTTCCAAATATGAGTGCGGTTTTTATCAATGAGTAAAATATCTGCGTGTTTTCTCTTTCCTAATTTATGCCCTAATTGTGTTGCCAGTTCTAAGCCACCTGCGCCGCCACCGATGATCACTATTTTAGGATGTGTGGTTATCATTACGTTGCCCTCAAAAGAATTATACTTAAATAGTCTGGGTAAACTACTTAGGTATGGCTATACCTTGGCAACAGGCTAATTGTGCGCCTTTTAAATATATTTGTCAGTAAAAAAGGCAAAGAAATCAAGCCACAAAAAAGGTAACATGGCAGTTTGTTAAATTTACGGCTATTATTTCCTTTATTAGGGAATTTACTACAAAGGAATAACATGACGGCTTCGCTAATTACTTCGCTTGAGCAACATTTTGGTTTTAATCAGTTTCGCTCAGGACAGCAGCAAACGATTGAGCAACTCCTCAATCAGCAATCTTCACTGGCTATTTTTCCAACAGGTTCTGGTAAGTCGTTGTGCTATCAATTAACCGCATTACATTTACCCAATCTCACTTTGGTTGTGTCGCCATTATTGGCCTTGATGAAAGATCAAATTAGTTTTTTAAACAGTAAAGGTATTTATGCAGCAAGCTTAGATTCCAGCCAAACCAGTGAGCAAAGCCACACCGTGATGAGTGATGTACGCGCGGGTAAAGTTAAAATACTGATGGTGTCGGTAGAGCGTTTTAAGAATGAGCGTTTTAGGGAATTTATTAATCAAGTTGCTATTTCAATGTTAGTGGTTGATGAGGCTCACTGCATCTCTGAATGGGGCCATAACTTCAGGCCTGATTATTTAAAACTACCACGTTACCGTGAAGAGCTGAATATTCCTTTAGTGCTATTGTTAACAGCAACGGCCACTAAAAAAGTAAAACGCGATATGAGCGAACGTTTTGCAATAGCCCCAGAATGCATTGTGCAAACGGGGTTTTATCGCGCTAATTTAGATTTATCGGTACTGAGTGTTAAAACGGCTGATAAAGCCAGTACACTTGCTAATATTGTCCGCGATCAACAAGGCCCAGGTATTGTTTATGTGACGCTACAACACAGCGCTGAGCAAGTTGCTGCAGAGCTTAGCCGCCAAGGCTTACACGCTGTCGCTTATCATGCAGGGCTTGAAGATACGCTACGTTATGGTATTCAAGATGATTTTATGGCCGGTAAAATCAATGTCGTTGTTGCCACTATTGCTTTTGGTATGGGCATTGATAAATCAGACATTCGTTTTGTTATTCACTATGATTTACCAAAGTCGATAGAAAACTACAGCCAAGAAATAGGCCGGGCAGGGCGTGATGGACAACCATCGCAGTGCTTTACGCTGGCTAATTTAGATGGTTTAAACACGGTTGAAAACTTTGTTTATGGCGATACGCCAGAGCTTAGTGGTATAGAGCATGTTATTAATGATATTCGCCAACATTTAGATCAGCAACAGCGTTGGGAAATGCAAGAATATAGCCTATCTAGCGACAGTAATATTCGTCAACTTGCACTTAAAACACTGCTCGTTCAACTTGAAATGCAAGGTGCTATTACGCCACTTTACGCATATTACGCCGATTTTAAATATAAATTTTTGGTTGATAAAGCGCAGCTACTTGGTCACTTTGATGCGACACGACAAGCATTTTTAAACTTAATATTCAGCCACACCCAGTTTAAGAAAGTCTGGGGCGCACTTAATTTTGATACGCTCACTCAAGCCGCTCAAGTTGATAGAAAACGGGTGGTTGCGGCGCTTGATTATTTAGCAGAGAAAAACTTAATCGCGCTTGAAACCAAACGCATTACTCAGGTGTATCAAGTGCATACAGAGGTAATTAATAATCCTGAGCTTGCTCAGCAATTGCATAATTACTTTGTTGATAAGGAGCAAGCAGAGATCAAGCGTATAGCGGCACTTATTCGCTTTTTTGAGCTAAAAAGCTGCTTAAGTTATAACTTGGCTCGCTATTTTGATGACAACAAAGCGCCCGAGCAATGCGGGCATTGCTCGGTGTGTCGTGGGCAAGCAGTCACGCTTGAATACTCTATTACGCCTACCAATGTTGCAGATGATGTGATTTATCAAAGAACGGATGAATTATTGAGCCACTTGGCCGCAAAAGGTTTTAACAATATCGGTATAGAAACCCAATGTCGTTTTTTAGCGGGTATGAGCGTGCCATTATTTGCCCGTAATAAAGTACGGCAACTGAGTGGTTTTGGATTGTGCGAGCAGCAACGCTACAGTGAAATAAAAGCGAAACTACTGGCACGTTAGTTTTGCTCGTGTATCCTAAGCGGCTAACGTTATTTTAGTAAGCCGCTATGCCTCAAACCGTCATCCCTATTACCCCAATCAAAACAGTTACTAACACACCAGAGCCTGTTACATGCGCTAATTGCCAAGCATGTTGTTGTCAGTTAGAGGTACGTATAGTGACCGATACCGGTGTGCCATTTCATTATATTGAATATGATAAATGGGGCAGCGAAGTGATGAAACGTGCCGATGATGGCTGGTGCCAAGCTCTCGATCGCAACACCTTAATGTGCTCAATCTATGAAAACCGACCACTGGTGTGTCGTGAGTTTGAAATGGCCTCTGGCGAATGTATTACCGAACGCGAGTTAGCGGGTATATAATAAGCTAACGTGTTAATAAAAATAGTCACTCGATTTATGCTAGGTTATTGAATTTAAAATATTACTCCGTTATTGTTTGTTGAACGATAACGATATATTAAAAACGATTTATGCATAAGTTAATCTCTAGTTTGTCAGTTGCCTTTCTCGGGTTTATTGCGTGGGTAATATATTTAGCCAACACAGGACAAAATAGCATTTTTTTTGAACTTGTCAGAAGCATTCCCTACGGCGATAAAGTCGGACATTTTTGTCTATTTGGTCTGCTCACCTTAGGCATTAACTTTGTCTTTAAACTAAAGTCATATTCACTCATTTCATGCAATATATATGTTGGCTCTACGGTGGTATTTTTACTTGCTCTTGTGGAGGAGTTAAGTCAGTACTACATACCTAATAGAACATTAGATGCGTTTGATTTACTTGCGGATATTTTAGGTATTATAACTTTTAGTCTGTTCACCAAGCTTATAAGTAAAAGCTCACATAACGTTAATGACTAAATAAAACGTAAAGGGGCTTTACACCCCTTTACTGGCAAATAATTAGCTATTACGCTTTAATCGTATTTAGCTTCGAGTTCTTGTGATGTGTGCCATTTTTCATGGCTTTGTAGTTGCTCATCATAACGTACAAGATTTTGGAAATGTGCTAATTGACCTGTATTTTTAACAATCTCGACAATAAACGACATCATAATATCTGCACCGGTGAGAGTGTCGCCTACTAAGTAGCGTTTACCTTCAAGGCGGTCGTTAAAGTAGCTGATCACTTTTGCTGATTCAGCGTCTGCGTAGCCTTCTAAAAATTGCGTTTTAGCGCCATCTTTTTGTACAAACATTTTTAAGAGCAGCGGTAAGATTGCAGAGCTTTCAGCAAAATGCAGCCACTGTTGGTAATCTACATATTCATTTGTGCCCGCTTTTGGTGCTAATGCACCGTTACCGTATTTTGTGATCAAGTAATCGGTTATTGCACCTGACTCAGTAACAATTAAACCCTCGTCTTCGATTACAGGTGATTTACCAAGTTGATGAATGTTTTTAAGCTCATCAGGGGCTAAAAAAGTGTCACTGTTACGTTGATATGCAACAATCTCGTAATCCAGATTTAGCTCTTCTAGTAACCAAATAATACGTTTTGAACGTGATTTATTTAAGTGATGTAATTTAATCATGTGTGTCCTTAAACATGCAGCAATTAATTGCTGCGCAAATAATATTAAAGCGGTTGATTTACTTGAACTACAGTTTTACCAAAGTTCTTACCTGAGATCATATCGTTAAATGCATTGAGGGTATTTTCAAACCCATCAACGAGGTGCTCGCGATAGTGAATTTTTCCTTCACTGAGCCACGTTTGCATATCAGCTGCAAACTCATCATAACGGTGGCCATAATCATCAAAAATAATAAAACCCTGCATTTTTATACGTTTAGTGAGTAATTGCCCCATCAACATGCCTAAGCGATCGGGGCCTTGTGGTAGCTCGGTGGCGTTATATTGTGAAACTAGTCCGCATAAAGGAATGCGGGCCGCGGTATTAAGTAAAGGTAGTACGGCGTCAAATACTTTTCCGCCCACATTTTCATAATAAACATCAATACCTTTGTCGCACGCCTTGTTTAACTGCTCTGCAAAATCATCAGCTCGGTGGTCTATGCAGGTATCAAAGCCAAGTTTATCAACAGCGTATTGGCACTTATCACTGCCACCTGCTACACCGACTACTTTACAGCCTTTAAGTTTCGCTATTTGGCCTACCGTTGCGCCAACAGGTCCTGTTGCAGCTGCAACAACAACGGTTTCACCTTCTTGAGGGGCACCGATATCCAATAATCCCATGTAAGCTGTAAAGCCAGGCATACCCATAATACCTAACGCATAAGATGGTTTGCTAGGGGCATGGCCCAACGACATTAAACCGTCACCTTTTACTATCGCGTATTCTTGCCAGCCGGTGTAGGCCAATACCCATTCGCCTTGCGTAAATTGATCATTTTTTGATTGTTCAACTTGGCAGACAGTCGCACCGACCATTACTTCACCAATCGCAACAGGCTCAGCATATGACTTAGCATCACTCATACGGCCGCGCATGTAAGGGTCTAGCGATAAATAAATAGTGCGTAGCAACACGTCACCTTGTTCAAGTGCAGGTAATTGTACTGTTTTTAACGTGAAATTTTCATCGGTAGGCGCGCCGTATGGGCGAGATGCGAGTGTGAATTGTCTATTTTCAATTGATTGCATAAAAAGGCTCCATGTTCTATAAAGAAATGCTATTCGTAAAAACTGTAAATCTAAATGCTCAGTCATTCACGGTGTTAGCAGTAAATCAGCAGGTTTAGATATGAAGTTAGGGCGCGGTGTACAAATTCAATGGTATGTTTATCTCTGTACAGGTAATGATTTTTGCATATCTGCAATAGTGGGCTTTACTACAGATTTAGCTCGAAAAAAGGGACTAGGTATGTTAAAAACGGTGGTTAAAGAATAAACGTAAAGAACAAAGGATTGAAATGAAAAACATGCATTTATTGTTTTTGTGTAGTCTATTACCACCTATCTCCGCGGCGGCGAACGATGTTTTATCTGTCGATCAAGTTGGGCTACAAGGAATGCAGTTTGCCTTTGAGAACGATGCTCGCATTAAGCCAAAAAATAGTGACTTTAGTGTAGTTAACTCTGTTTTTATGAGTAGCGAAGCGGGGAAACGCTTGGCTGTTATTACTGTGCGCAATGATGCGTCGGGTTCGCGTATTCTAGAAGGATCGCACTTAATGGCATTATTTGCTGATGGCTCACGTAAAGGACCCTCGTCGTTAACTGACGGGATTAAACTCGATGATGGCGAACTACGCTCTGTGACAGTCTCATTCGGTGAAGCCGACTATCCAATTTTAGCCATTTACACTAGCAAAAACTTTAATTAGGAAAGACATGAAATATAGTTTCCCTGTACTTTTATGTGCATTAAGTTGTACTTACGTTTTGGCCGAGCAAAGCACCGATCTTGTGACCGACAACACCTTCACTCAAGGTGTTGAAGGACCAGCCTTTTATAAAAACCATTTATACGCTGTAAATTTTGCGCAGCAAGGGACTATAGGCAAAGTAGATAACGCAGGCAACACACAGTTATTTGTTAAGCTACCTAATGACAGCGTTGGTAATGGTTTACAATTTGATGCACAAGGTAATTTATATGTTGCTGATTACGTAAATCATAATGTGCTAAAAGTAGCTGCAGACACGAAACAAATTAGTGTATTTGCGCACAACAGCGCTATGAACCAGCCTAATGATATAGCCATAACAAAACGCGGTGCACTGTTTGCCAGCGACCCTAATTGGGCAAATAGTTCAGGGCAATTATGGCGAATAAATGCCGACGGCCAAACAGTATTGCTTGAAAATAAAATGGGCACTACCAACGGCGTAGCGGTCAATAACGACAATACTAAACTTTATGTGAACGAAAGTGTACAGCGCAATATTTGGCAATATGACCTTGATAGTGATTTAAATATCAGCAATAAACAGTTACTGATCAGTTTTGACGAGCATGGTATGGATGGTATGCGGGTTGATAATCAAGGGAATATATTTGTAGCACGTTATGGTGCAGGAGTTATATTAAAAATAAGCCCAGCTGGCAAGGTGCTCCACACATACACATTAAAAGGCCAGCACCCAACGAACGTTGCGTTTAATGAAGAGCAAACAAAGCTTTATGTAACAATGCAAAAACGCGGCGCGATAGAAGTGCTAGCTTTATAGCAAAGCTGGGTGACATTTATTGATCTTAGCTGCGATTACTATTTTCTCAGTCAGCTCTGTGGTGAGGTATTTTGGGCTGAACCCAAACTATAAAACCTATTTGCACAAAGAGAAGTGAATGAGAGTAAATGAGAAACCAAAAATGCTGCGTGTTTCGCGCGACGTACTGCGGAACAATTCTAGAACCTAGCGTATTTACCTCTTCAGCGCAGCGTTTCATAACCTCTTTGTGAATAATTCACTTAAAACCCACTTTACTATGAGTAGCTTAATAGAAATAAAAGCGCACCGGGCAGGGTGCGCTTTTGGGGTTTAATCCTGTGTTGCTGTCGCAATTTTGGATTAACTAAAAATGTGGTGAGTAACGAACTGCAATACCCACTGTACGGCCAATTACACTGTAATCGCTGACAGTATTAAAATGGTTTGCGCCCACCTCCGGTGTTGGTGGTGCTTTGTCAAACAAGTTATCTATACCAAAGTTAACGGCAATATCGTCAGTTGCTTGCCACGACGCAGCAAAATCCATGTAATTTTGTGCTGAAATTGTTTCTGATCTATCTACAGCGTAGTCTACTTCTCCAATTCTGCGCCAGCCTAACTGAAAATTCATAGTATCAAGTTGCCAGTCAAATGTTGCTCTGTGCTTATAGTCAGCTTGTAAAATACTGGCAAAGTCGCCTGAGCAGGCACTCCCATACGTACCTTTACAGTCAACTTCAGCTACTGTGCTGTTATTTTGGCGAGTCTGCTCGGTAATAAAATTACCTTGATAAGAAAATCGAAAACGCCCACCTAAGTCCATCGGTGCATCAAACACGTAGTTAGCCGCAAGATCAAAGCCCGTTTGTTCAATAGCGGCAAGGTTAAAGTCATTCACGATCGCAGTGCTAATAAACCCGGTATTAGGGTCGCGAAGCACGGCATTACACAGTGGGTTATTTGGGTTTGGATTATCAATATAGCAGCTTTGTAGCGCAGCACCTGGCTGAATTTGGCTTACTGCATCGGTTACTCTTATGCTGTAATAATCTAATGACAGATCAAAGCCCTCAATATAACTCGGGGTGAATACAACGCCTAAGGTATCTGATTCGGCTTGTTCAGGTTTTATATCGGGGTTACCACCGTAAGTATAAGCGGCTTGGCTGGTATCAAACACAGAGCCTGCTGCTGGCGCGCCAAAAGCGGCGCATTGCGTAGCGTCACCGGTGCCTAGTAAGCAAGGATCGCCATCGTAGCGGCCAGCCAAACGCGGAACAAATTGATCACTATTTTGATCAAATAAGGCCAGTGAAAGCGCAGTGATTGGGCTGGCAAACTCACCTAAATTTGGTGCCCTAAAGGCTGTGAGTTTGTTTGCTCTAATACGAATGTCGTCGTTGATTGCCCAATTAATACCGAGTTTGTAGGTGTCTTCTGCTTCGGTATTTGAGTAATCAGAAATACGATAAGCACCTTCAAAACTTAATTCTTTTACAAAGGGCATATCAGCTAAAATAGGCACTAAAATTTCAGCATAAAATTCTTCACTGCTAAAACTGGCATCCATATCGAAGGCGCTTACAGCGGCAAAGCTAGTACGGTTTCTAAACGCATCCCCTGGGGTTTGTTTACCGGTTTCTTTACGGTATTCGTAGCCAATTGCAAAATCAACATAGCCTGCTGGTAGTTCAAATAAAGGGCTTGAATCCCCTGATAGTGTTGCAGCAAATACACTTTGTGTGCGCTCACGAGTAGTGTATATAAGTGGGTCGCTAAAACTGCTCAAATCAAGGTTAGGATCAAAAATGTCCTTAGTATTAGCAAGACTGGCAAAGCGACTATTGCCGTTACTATCCGTTTTATAGCCATTATTATAAAGCGTAGCTACTTCATCAGTTTGACCATACTGGCCGTAAATGTCGTAACGTAAATAATCAGTAATATCGCCTTTTAAGCCTAATTGAAATTGTAAAGAGTCGCGTACGGCTTTAGTGTGCTGTACACCGAGCCCTAAGTTTCGCTCTACATTGACGAGTGCATTACCTTCGGTATCAAATGTTAATTGTTGGCGTAATGCAGCAGGAATATATTGATTATCTTGGCTGAGCGTAACCTGTTCATTAACAAATATAGGCGTCTGGCCGCTGGCACCAGCCCCATTCACTGTGACTTTAGAATACATCGCACGGCCATAAGCAATGGCGCTATCAGCAACATCTACATCGAATAGCAACCCAGCTGAAAGTCTTTCCATTGGTTGGGTTAAGTAACGTTGACGGGTGAAATCACTGGTTTGACGTTCAGCGACTGTTTGCCCTGCATCATTAATAGCGATACTATTTCCTGAGGCTACATCGGTATAAAAACCACCACTATTGATCATCGTTGCGCTATTTTTTAGTGCGAAATCGCGCTCACCGGCAAGTAACTCTTTACGTTCTGAATAGCCTAAGTAACCAGTAACGTGACCGTTGCCATCCGCGATATCGCCACCAAAAATGGCTTCAAAATTGAGTTTTTCATTCCCCCCATCCGCCGTTTCATAACTGCTTGAAAACTCAGCGCCATTAAAGTCATCATTAAGTACAAAGTTAACTACGCCAGCAACTGCATCGGCGCCATATACAGCCGCGGCACCACCGGTTAGTACATCAACACGTTTGATAAGCCCAGCAGGAATAATATTTACATCAACCGAATTACGAAAACTAAAAGGAACTGCACGGGTACCATCAATTAACACTAATGTTCGGTTTTGCCCAAGGCCACGAAGATCGATTGTTGATGAACCAAATGAATCACCGACTGTTGCCCCAGTGCTATTTGCACCCGCTGCGGCTTGCGGAAGTTTTGCAGTTATATCTTCAACATTAACAGCGCGGTCGAGTTGAATTTGTACTTCGTCAACACTCATAACAGGGCTACTTGATACCAGCTCTGTGCGCTGAATACGCGAACCAGTAACAGTAATAACCTCAGGCTGCTTTTTTGCAGTGGTTTGTTCTGCAGCGAATAATGCTGGGCTAGTGGTTGTGACTATAGCAAGCGCAATAGGTGAAAGTAACATGAGAGGGCGCATTGAGCGGTTATTGCAGTGTTTCATTGTCGTTCCCGTTATTATGTAATGTTGTTACCATGGGTTGTTGTCAGTACATGCATTGGCTAAGCATGTAAAATATCTTTGCATTAAAATACGATTCAATGTTGCACGCTGTTAATTCGCAGCTCTCACTGGTTACTTATTTAATACAATTGATAGAATGCCTAGTTTTAAAGCATTTCATAGTTGTTTGCAATAATTATTCTTTCATTCTTAACTTGTAAGGTATAAAGTATTCCTTGGGTTGGTTTGTATTTATTCTAATTTATATATTGATATTCAAGGGCATATAAAATGCATCAGCACATATTAGCGCTTTATAACAGCGCAAAAAAACAACAAAAACTAATAATAGGTTTGATGAGCGGAACATCATTAGATGGGCTTGATGTCGCATTATGTAAAATGTCAGGCAATGGAATGAATACTCAGATTGAGTTGCTTGCTTTTGAAACAGTTGATTATGATGATGATTACAAACAAAAAATAAAAACCGTATTCGCAAAGCGCGACTGCGACCTTGAACTCGTTACTTTATTAAATCCGTGGATTGGCGTTTTACATGGAAAAATAGTTAACCAATGCCTAGCTAAGTGGCAGCTAGGCGCAAAGGATATAGACGTTATAGCAAGTCATGGGCAAACAATATACCACTGCCCTAAAAGTCAGCATCAACATGCTGATTTTAAGCATGGTACTTTGCAAATTGGAGATAGCGACCATCTAGCAGTCACAACAGGCATCACTACAATCGGTGATTTTCGCCAAAAGCATATTGCAGCAGGAGGCGAAGGCGCACCACTGGCGGTATATGGTGATTATTTGTTTTTTACTAGCCCCGCAGAAAATCGCATTTTACTTAATATGGGAGGAATTGCGAACTTAACATACTTGCCTAAAAGTGCAGATCCAGAGGCGGTTTTTAGTTCAGATATCGGTCCAGGTAATACCATCATGGATGCGTATATTCAGCGTTTCTTTGCACCACTGCATTACGACCGTGATTCGTTAGTCGCAAATCAAGGCTCAATTAATCAACGATTACTTGATGCATTATGTGAAAACACATTTTTTGCATTGGGTTTTCCCAAAACTACCGGGCCCGAAGTCTTTAATTTACAGTATTTAGCGACAGCACAGGCAGCAAGTGAGACAACGCATTTAAGCCATTTTGATGTGATGGCAACTTTAAATCGTTTTTCAGCGCAGGTTATCGCTAATGCCATTAATCAATGTAGCGTTAACCTAAGTAATGTCCAGGTATACGCAAGTGGCGGTGGAATTCATAACCCATTACTCATGAAACATATTTTGGCATTATGCCCACAACTTGACGAGATCAAGAATACTCAGGCACTAGGTATTAACCCTGATGCAAAAGAAGCGGTATTATTTGCGATTTTAGCGAATGAGTGTCTTGCGGGGGAAAAACAGCGTTTTGGCAATCAAACACAAGGGATCCCCAATATTACAATGGGTAAAATTAGTTTTGCAGATTAAAAAAAAGATAAAAATGAGCTACTAAAGCTGCTTAGATACTGGCGAAACGAAAGGCTTTTAGTGAGTGCCAGTGGTGTAGGATCGTCAGATACGTAACCACACTTAAATGCATTCACTGAGACGTCAAATTGAGCGCTGTCTTTGAGCGTTGCATGTAAGCCATGTAACATCATTTGTAATACGTAATCATCGCTACAGGTTACTTTATCAAACGCTAAAATGATTGTGCCTTGTTCTAAATCAGCTTGTTTTAACGTATACGTCACAAAATAGCGTGCATTTCTAGCCGCTAAATGTGTTGCACTTAACGAAATTATGTCACCTTCATGGGCATCATCAGGTAATACACATAAAAAACTAATTTTATGATCTGAATTTGCATGCAATATTAACGGATCATACTCAGTGGTATGTGCCATAGCTGCTGATAATGGATCTTCATAAGATTGCAGTGCAAATGCAAGTTGCACCATGGGAGCTGTCATTTGTGTGTGTCGTCTGTACGTGATTAATTATATCGGATAGAAAGTATCCACTATTTAAATTACAGAATTATGACTATTGATTAAAACAGTATTATTTAAACGTACATTTATGAAAATTAGTTACTTCTAGCTTCAAATAGGGATAGTTACTGTCACTATAAGCTCAGATCTTTAAAATCTTACCTTTCTTAATCAGGGTATATGAGAATAGGCTCCTATCTATCGTCCAGTTGTTTGGTTTAAAAGTGACGCTCCATTTTGAGGTTGCTTGAGTGCTTAACTTAAAAGCTATAGTGACTTATTGTAGGCCCTGCGAAACTCAGCTAGTGGACTAATGCGAACCCATCTGAATAAATACATGATAATTATTTTAGTTATACCGCTCACTAAAGCAAGTACAATTAAAGGCCAACCTTGACTGATGCCCATTGATATCGCGAATGCTATAGTGGAAACGTCCATCATTAAAATAAATTGACTCATTCGGATATCGATTGCGCCAGTGTTTCCTGTATTCATAATTAACTTTATTTGGTGGATATAGCCTTGGGCTAATAAAAAGGTTATTACCAAAATCAAGATTGTAGACAAATTTTCACTTTGACCAGAAAAGTTGTCTTTGAAAATAAACCCTGTAATGCCAAAGATAAAACTACATCCGATGAATAAAATGCAAAAATATGAAGTTTTTGATTTTCGGTCGAGCCACATTTCAAATAATATTAAAGTAACCAATATTGAAGCAATAAGCCTTGGCCACACGATGTAATGATTTAATGGCTCTATGCTGTATCCGTATATAAAAAAAGAAAAATATGCTAGAAAGCTCATTGTGAACTGGTTTTGAGATAAAACATTAGTCGCACTAGGTTCTCCATCTTTTTTTCTTGCCCAAATTTTATTTAACTGCAAAAAAACGCCATATAGACTAACAAAAATAAAGAGTGTGTTGATTGTTCCAAATAAGTTATACCACATATTATCTCCCTGAAATTATTGTCGACAATGTATTGTTTTAATTTGTTCATTTCAAGTTAAATATTTTATTTTAGCTGTTATTGTCGACATTGCTGTGATTTACCCGCAGTTATGGATGGCATGAAGGGTTAATTGATATTGAAGGTTTTGATTATAAATGATGCCTATCTATTTTAGACACTCGCATTATTTTACTGTTTGGGTATAGTCACCGCATTAACTCATAAAAGAATTTAATTATGCTTAAAAATTTACTTATGTTATGTACTTTGGTGTGTTTGTCTTGGAGCGCCAGCGCCAGTGATGAAGCGCCATTTAGTGGTGATATTTCAGCGTCTACTTTATTGGCAGATTACAATAAGTTTAGCCAAGAGTATGAGCGCTTTACAGCAACGTCAGATGAACTCGAATTAATCCAAAAATTAGCAGGAAAAGACATTTTGGTGCTATTTGGTACTTGGTGTCATGATAGCCAGCGTGAAGTGCCTCGTTTACTCAAATTATTAGAAAAATCAAAAGTGGCCGTGAATAGTTTGCAGCTAATTGCAGTGGGGTATAACAAGAAAGACCCTGCAGGTGTTGCACCGGCACATGAACTAAAATACACGGCAACAATGATCGTCATGCAAGAAGGTAAAGAGCTAAGCCGTGTTGTTGAAAAACCTAAAAACTCCCTTGTTATCGATTTAACAAATTTTGATGAAGAGTAACTGACTTAATGAGTGATAAAATTATTGCAGCGATAACGGTCTTCGCGGTTTTTTTATTTGTGAGTTTGATAATTCACTTTGCATTAAAAAAAATTGAACGCCGTTTTGATGGTAATACAGCGGAATCCTTCAGGTTGATTTCAAATTCACAAAAAGCGATTCTGATTTTTATTGGTACAGTTCTGGCTTTATCAAAACTCGACTTTGATGTGACGGGTTTAGTAGCAGGATTAGGATTAACGGGGTTTGCACTGGGATTTGCGCTTAAAGATGCAATATCTAACTTAGTCGCAGGTATTATGATTGTGCTTTATCGGCCTATTAAATTAGGTGATAGTATCGAAGTCGCTAGCTGCAAAGGCGTGGTTGTTGATTTAAACCTCAGATACATTACCTTAAAAACAGATGGTTGTCGTCACTTAGTACCCAACTCATTAATTCTTAGCAATAAAGTCACAATAAATAACCCGTAACAGTTTAATAATTTTTACACCGCATGGAAGATCTTCTGTTCTTTCAACTAGCTAATTACTAATGAGCTGATTAAAATAGTCTATAAATTTAACCGTAGTGACCACCCGAATGTTTGAACATGTGATAGCGTTAATTGATGAAGCGAACAGCGAAGATCCAAACTGTGAAGAGTTTGCAGGAAAAAACTGGCCTAAAGAGCGACTGTATTCAGAGCGTATGACGCAGATGTTGAACCGTTTTAACGTTGATGCTGATCCGTTAATGCATATTGCCGTTAGAGCTCAGCATATTAAACGTTGGTGTTCGCCGCGCAGTGATTTTCCTATGGATAAGCAGGGTTATCATCAGTGGCGCAGTGCATTGTATGTTTTTCATGCAAAAACAGTGGTTGAACTCATGCAACAAGTGGGGTGCTCTGAGGTTGATCAACAGCGCGTGTATGAAGCGGTGGCTAAAAAGCAAATCAAACGTAATCCTGATAGCCAATTAGTGGAAGATATTGCCAGTCTGGTGTTTATTGAGCACTACATGTTGGCATTTGCACAAACAAAGCCAGATTACGACGAGCAAAAATGGATAGGTATTTTGCAGCGTACATGGCAAAAAATGTCTATAGAAGCACATGAATTTGTACTCGGGGGGCATGTGATTTTACCTCAACCTTTAGTGCCATTGATTGAAAAAGCATTGTCAGGAAAATAATATTCTTATGAGTGAAAAAGCAACTTAGTCTTCGCTAAGTTGCTTTTTTTCAGTATGTAGTTTGGCTACAGTTAGTTTATTAACAGCCAGCGGTAGGGTCAATTCCATATTTTCCAGTGTTTCTTTAATTTGATTTTTCAGTTCAATAGTTGTCTGTTTTTGTAGAGCGTTTAATACTTGCGTTGTTTGCAGGTTTACTTGTTCATTTAATTGAGCTTCATTTGGACTTAATAGCATTAGTGTAAGTAGTAGCGTATTCATTTTCACCTCCTTATTTAAACTACCGCTAAGATAAGGAAATTTGATGACAGCAGCGTGTGGCTTATATTGCTGCTTTGTTAAACTTTAATGGTGTTTTGATGAACGTCCTAAAGCTGCACTAAACAGATCAAAGTGCCTTCAGTTGCACGCACGTAAGCATAATGGAGAGATTCTTTTTGACAGGGTGGACAAAGTGGTTCAGCCCCAGCTAATACTGCTTTATCATAGCTTTCACTTAAATTATTACATGTAAAACGCAGCTCAAACCCCAATGCGGGCTGCTTTGGGTGCGCGCGAATATAGCCTTGTTTAAAATGAGCTTGCGCATAGGGGTGATTAGCAAATGCTATTTTTACATTGCCGGTATCAAGTTCACCGTACTCAGCGTTATCACTTAATGAAAAAGTAATAAAACCAAACGCTTGATAATAAAAATCTAATGTTTCTTCCACGTTATCAACATAGATAACGTTAGTCATAAATTGCATATTATTCCTAAAATCACCTTCATACATTAAACATAGCCTATTGACGCTATTTTAATAAATTATTTGAGCGCAAATAAAAAATTAGAATTAATACTCAAATTGCTATTGAAAATGATAATGAGTTGCATTAGGATCTGCGTCAAATTGACAGGGGATTGACATGAAATTAAAATTTTTATCTATAGCAATAAGCACAATACTTCTAAGTGGGTGTGGCGGCTCAGGTTCTGAGTCAAACTCCGCACCACAATTTTCTCAGGCGACGTATTCTTCATCATTAAATGAAGATTCAAACGTGACATTAACGGTAAATGGAACAGACGTAGACAATGATCAACTTAGTTACTCTTTAGCGAATGCTGCGAGTAATGGTAGCGTGAATGTTAATACCAGCACCGGCGAGGTGACGTATTTACCGGATAGCAACTTTAACGGCGCTGACTCGTTTCAAGTGATGGTGTCTGATGGCAAAGGCTCTGCAACAACAACAGTATCAATCGACGTGTTAGCAGTGAATGATACCCCTGTTATTAGTATAGATAAAGTTCAGGTTAGTGGCGGCGAGACAAAAGTTGGAACGGTAACCGCTACAGATATCGATGCAGATACACTTAAATATACAATTTCAAAACAAGCCGTTAATGGTGAGCTTACGCTTAATTCAGACACGGGTGAAATTACCTATACGCCGACTGCTTTGACCAATGCAGTTGATAACTTTGAACTAACTGTTGATGATGGAAACGGTGGTATTGTAAGTAAAACACTCGAAATATCGGCTAATTTATCGACTAATTCAGATCGTGCTTATTATTATTACGCGTCAGAACAATCACATTTAAAGCGCTCAGAGCAGCTTACTACTACGTTACAAAATGACATTAATATTGGTGAAGTAAACTCAGCTTTGGCAATAGGGTACGCAGAAGCTGGTTTAGAGAACGAGGCAGAGCGTTTAATTACACAAGACAGCATTATTCGTGATGAAATACGCGCTTTAGCACTTGTTAATGTTGCTAATCAATACACTTTATTAGGTAAACTTGAAAGAGCGAATGAGCTTAGATTAGAGGCAAGTAACTTATACTCTGCCTATATTGCGACCAAAGGCATTTCTGCATTTACAGCAGACGACCAAGACTTTTTCTACTCTTTAGCTGAGTCATACCTAAACGCGGGTGAGCCAACACTTGCACTACAAAGCTATAATATTCTAGATATTTTATTAAGCTCAGCCCTTGATGAAGAACAGACTACTCAAGCGCTGCGATTATTTTTTGGATTTAGAGATACGGTTGAAGATGTAATAAATATTTGGCTTGAAACCCGTACTGAGCAAGATTTTCAGTATGCTAAAAATATGGCGGATAGACTATATACATTTGCCAATAAAATAGGTTACAGCTATGTGTCGAACGACAGAAATGGCAATGAAGGGGAAAAATATTACAGTATACGCCTTGTAGCATTAACTAATGTTGTAGAAAACTACATAACATTAAATGAAATAAATGACGCAAAAAATGCAATAGCGGACGCATTAGCCTTAAATGGCGTTGTTGATTACGATAATACATACCTTCGAGAAGCAGATGAATATGCGCAAGTTACCCTTACCGAGTACCCTTTTGGACTAGTAGACTACGCCAAGCATTTGGTGACACTTTATCCCGAAATAGATATTGAAACAGTACTATTAAGTAAGTTTGACAAAGATAGTTTTCACTATAATTGGGCTAAAGAAGATGCAGAGGAAGCACGTTTATTTGCATATGTGCGCAGCATTGAAGATGCAGATGAAAGTTTAGCGCTAATTCTTGCACAAAAAGATGAGAGTGATTTAAGAAATTTATTTACAACAATTACGTCTTTTAATAGTTCTAACCCTGGTGGTTCTGCAATTTTGATTGAGCAAGGACGTTACGCCGATGCAGCAAAATACATCGCAGAGGGTTTAAGCGTTTTAAGTTCTGAAAAATATTTAGCGCAAAATATAGCAAAACAACCATTTGTTACTGGTGTCACGGGGTGTCAGCTTATACTGAATCAGCTATCAACAATAATCAACTTTACGGATGAGCAAAAGTACATCGATCAAGCCGTATCAACCTTAACGGTGTGCCGCGAAATTTCATTGCAAAAATATGGGCAAGTCAGTGGTACAGATGTAACCGCTAACCACATTGTTGATTCAAGTATTGATTTGATTAAATACCATTATTTATTAGGACAAGCTGAACTAGTAAGCCCACTAGTTGAAAAAGCACAAAGCTTTATTACAGCATACGATGACAGTCAAATTACGCAAAAATTAAGAGACACAGGTAAACTAGCTGCTGCTTTTGCCTACGGCGGTGACTTTGCTACAGCGCTGACTCATTACACTGAATATGTAGAACTAATTAAAGAAATAGAGTCGTTGGTAAGCAGTGAATATCAGTTTTCAGTGACACAAGACTATTTTGAAGCAACCACTACAAAAGATGATTACCGCTTTGAATCCTACTATAGGTTATTGCTTAGACAAGCTGGGAGAATTGATAATTATCAGCAGCTTCGTGAAGAGTCGGCAACTTTATGGGCAGATTTAGTGAAATGGAATATCACTCGTTTAGATGAAGCCTCACTACAAACGCAGTTACAATATTATCCACAGTTTGCTGAGCAATACTTGGCAATTGGGCAATTTGATAGTGCAATTGAGCTAAAAGACAAAGATTCACTTGGGGTGGTTGAGCACGACTCTATTTTGACTTCTGTGATTGAATCCCTAAGCCAGTTTGATGCGTTTACGGGGGATAACATTGCCACCGTAGATACAGATAACGATGGTAAAGCAAACTTCTTCTTACCGTATGCAAGTGAGCAAATGATTGAAGAGTCTACAATTGAACTTGATTTAGATAGTGATAACGATGGTGTTGATGATCTAACTGATGCTTACCCATTAGATAAGACACGTCAGTAATGAGTTTTATAAACTTTACTCTAGGTGTTGTTAGCCTTGCGCTAACGACGCCTATTTATGCACAGCAAAGCGCAAGTGATGAGAAAGAGATTACCGATAGTCGTTATGAAACATGCGATGGTCAAGATTCTCATTGTGTTAAAAATATTGAAGTTATAGAGGTTAAGGGAGAAAAGTTAAATCCTATCTCCATGGGGAGTCAGGGTGTATATACGTTAGATCGTAAGTTAATTAAAGATTATCGTTTTGGCAATGGTAATTTAAATGATCTTTTAGGTGTTTTACCCGGCGTGCAATATGGAGAGTCTGCTTACACGGCTGAACAAGTAAGCAATATTAAACCCGCTGAAGTGTCTATTTCAGGCGCTAATGGTCGTGCTACTGCTTACCTCATTGATGGTGTTTCGAATAATTCAAACTTAAACAATGTAGCAGGGAACACCGATAGAAATTTACTCCAAGATGTTGCAGGTCATAGCCAAGAAGTGTTTTTGAACCTTGACCTAATTGAAAGTATAGAGGTTTACGATAGTAATATTCCTGCCAAATACGGCAATTTTAACGGTGGTTTAGTACAAGCACAAACTCGTAAAGCGCTTGATAAGTTATCGTTTGGGGTAAGCTATCGGCAAACGGCTGATGACTGGGTCGAGTATCATAATTATTACTCACCTGATTTTGATGGCTCAGACATCTTAGACAATGCGGTGTTTCAAAAACGCGATTTTAGTACTTATATTTCAGCACCAGTTACCGATAAGCTCGGTGTTGTGGCACAGTTTCAATACCTAGAATCGCAAGAAAGCTTAGAGCAATTAGGTGCGTTAAGCTTGCAAGAACAAATTAACCACAATGGTTTTATTAAATTTGATTATGCCTTAACTGCAAATGATGATATTTCACTGAGCTATTTATTCGCGCCTTATAAGGGAAATTACTTTGATGTTAATGCGCGTAATAGCGATTATACCATTGAAGGTGGGGGCACAAATGCGGCACTTACTTGGCAAGCAGATAGAAGCTGGGGCTATATTAACTCTCAATTAAGCTGGCGCAGCAGTGAAAACTCAAAAAACGCGAATTCAGCATGGTACACCTGGTTAAATACCGCAGGTAAAAGTTGGGGTGAATATGATGGGTCTATAAACAGTCTGGAAGGTGGCTTTGGCGATATCAAGAAAACTCAACAAACACTTAGCGCTAAACAGGATTTTGAAATCCCTTTAGCAAAAGTATTGGACGGTGATTATAGGCTTTCAATAGGTTATTCACTAGAGCAGCAAACATCTGTATTTGATCGTTTAGAAGATGCCATAGTGTATAACGGGTCAATTATTTCCCCGATGGTTGATTGTGCAGGGTATCAGCTTGATTGCGTAGAAACACAGCTTTACAGATCTATCGCTGATCTAGAAAAAGAGCTAGGACGTCCACTTGATCTGCAAAACAATGACGATTTTTTACTGTATCAAAGTAATATTCAACAAACAGGGCAATATTTTCAAAGTCGCCAAGTAACGCCAAAAGCTAAAGCAGAAGCGCAAGTAAATGTGTTTTCAGCCTATCTTGAGAATCAACTTGAGTGGCAAAACTACTCATTAACATTGGGCTTTAGGTACGATTACAATGACTTTTTTACTAATCATAATTTAGCACCTCGTCTACGCGGCACTGTTTCGCTGTTTGAAGGAGATGGCAAAATTGTACTTGGTGCAAATCGCTATTACGCAAGTGATGCAATTAATTATAAATTAAATGAAGCGATGCTCCCAACCCACAGTGAAGTGAGGGCTATTTATCAGCATCGGCCTCAGCAATGGCAAGCTTCACTTACGAACAGTGGTTATCGCTATGTTTATAATGATTTAGAAACCCCGTTTAGTGATGAACTCACAGCCGCTTATCGACATCAACTGTTCGGTGGAACGCTCGAGTTAAAGTGGCTGTATCGTGATCAACAAGACAGTATAAATCGCGTTAGAGGAACCAATGACCTAGGTGAGGCAATATTATATGGGGCTAACTCAGGCAGTAGCGAGTATCAACGTTATAGCCTTTCGTGGATGGCAACATACGATAATCAACATATTGAGTTTAATGTATCACATGCAAGTAATACCACAAGCGCTGATCAATTCGATGGCGAAACGCGCACTTATATTAACAGCAACGATTATTTCCTAAATTTTTCGTATGACGATAATGAACTGGTTTATTTAAGATCTGATAATTATGAATTGAGTAGTCGAAGTGTGAACGATACTTATCATTTAATTACTCGTCATGATATGGAGCTTGAAAAACAAGATTTTAACCGTCCAATAATCGCTAATTTAAGTTGGGGTGGCGATTTTGGTAATTGGCAGCTGTCTGCCTATGCGCGCTTTAATGGTGCGCAGGATGTGGTTTACGCAACAGGCACCACAAAATCAGTCAATGAAGCTACCTCCATCTGCGATGGCTGTGCACCAAACAGAAAAGAATACCCCGTGTATCGAATAGAAAAACGGCCAAGTTTTTGGTTACTCAGCGGTAGCGTTAAATACTCGTTAGTAGTAGCACGTGATTACACGATGACTTTAAGTTTTGAAGGTGAAAATATTTTAAACAAACGCACGCATCAAGTTAGCCCTTATACAACAGGTGTCGAACTTGGACGACGCTTTTGGTTAGGCATTAATTTAGATTATTAAGAGGAAACTATTATGACATCACTACTTGTATTAACCCTTACGGCTACGCAGCTGTGCTATAACGCAGACGCTGACACGCACGCGATTAAAATCGAGCGGTTTATTTCTGAACCTGCAGCGCTACTGTCGGCAAGAAAAAAACGCGAAGATATGTGTATTGATATAAATGAATTACACATTGATGAAGTAAAAAAGCTTGTTGCAGCTGATGGTAAAACCTTCTCATTAGAAAAAAATAAGTAATGTTTAAACCCGCTTATTTATTTTTAGTTGTGTTAATAAGCGGGGCATTTAATTTAAGTGCTCAGCCTATTAACTTTGAATCTCTACGTGAGCAATACCTTCAACCTAGCGATAAGTGGCCAAAGCCTTTTTTAGACCCTGGTATTGCGCATCATGAGATTGGTTTATTACCAGCGATCATATTTCCTGAATCAAACCCTTTTTCAGTGGTTAAAATGCGACTAGGGGAAGCGCTATTTCACGATCCTATTTTATCTTCATCTAAGCATATAGCCTGTGCGAGTTGTCACGATAGAGATTTAGGTTGGGCAGATGGTCGTGAAGTGTCGTTTGGTCATAGTCGTCGTTTTGGTAAACGTAATGCGCCCAGTATTGAAAATGCAGCGCTTTGGGAAACCTTATTTTGGGATGGCAGAGCAAACTCATTAGAGCAACAAGCGTTAATGCCAATACAAGATAGCAACGAAATGAATTTTCGGCTGTTTGAGTTAGGGCTAAGGTTAAATATTAACGCGTACTATAAAAGTAAGTTCAATGAGGTGTTTGGCAAAAACATAATTGAAGTGAGTGATGTCGCAAAAGCGTTGGCGACTTTTCAACGGACTATTCGTTCACGTAATGCAGACTTTGATTATTTTATGCATGCAATTACGCAAGAGGACCCCAAAAAGAAGGACTTTTACGCTAAAAAATTAAGCGATCAAGCGTTGTGGGGGATGCACTTATTTAGAACCAAAGCGCGATGTATGAACTGTCATTCTGGCGCACTTTTTTCAGATAACAAATTTCACAATATCGGTCTTACTTACTATAAAAGGGAGTACGAAGACCTTGGATTATTTAACATCACCGGTATGCCTGATGATGTAGGTAAATTTAAAACGCCTAGTCTTCGTGGGGTGATGAACACTAAACCTTGGATGCACAATGGTTTATTTGCAAGCATGGAAGGTATTATCAATATTTATAATGCAGGAGGCGTACGGATCCCTAAGGACAAAAATGATGTGTTTTTCCCTGAAACATCACCCATTTTGCAGCCTTTATTACTGACCACAGAAGAAATGAAAGCGCTAGAGGCGTTTTTAAATGCCATTACAGCTCACCCAGCAAGAGGCCCGCATTTTTCATTCTTATCGCGATCAAAATGAAATGGTAAGTAAAAATTATAGTGAGCCATAAAAAAAACCTTGTAGAGACGCACTCTACAAGGTTTAATTTTACAGCTTACAGCTTACAGCTTACAGCTTACAGCTTACAGCTTACAGCTTACAGCTTACTATTTATTGCGGTTTTCTTTACTAAACGCGCGGATCTTACGTTTTTGCGAAAGCGTTACTTTATTAGTACGTCCTGCAAATGGGTTTTCGCCTTCTCTAAATTCAATTTTGATTGGCGTGCCCATAATTTTTAGTGCTTTACGGTAGTAGTTCATCAGGTAGCGTTTATAGCTATCAGGTAAATCATGTACTTGGTTACCGTGGATCACAATACGTGGCGGATTATAACCACCTGCATGGGCATATTTAAGCTTCACACGACGACCACGAACAAGCGGTGGCTGGTGATCGGCTTGTGCCATATCCATGATACGACGTAGCATAGCGGTGCTGATACGTTTAGTTGCTGAGGCATAAGCTTCGTCAATTGACTCAAATAAATGGCCAACCCCCGTACCATGCAAAGCAGAGATAAAGTGTAAGCGTGCGAAGTCAATAAAGCCTAAACGACGATCAAGCTCAGATTTGATACGGTCTTTGACGTAGTCATCCAGACCATCCCATTTATTCACGGCAATAACCAGTGAACGACCAGAGTTTAAAGCAAAGCCAAGTAAGCTTAAATCTTGATCAGAAATACCGTCACGCGCATCAACAACCAATAACACGACGTTACAATCTTCGATTGCTTGTAGTGTTTTGATCACTGAGAACTTTTCAACGACATCACTTACTTTTTTACGTTTACGAACACCAGCGGTATCGATTAATACGTACTCTTTTTCATTACGCGTCATTGGAATGTAAATAGAGTCGCGTGTTGTGCCTGGCATATCATAAACAATAACCCGCTCTTCACCCAATATACGGTTAGTTAGCGTTGACTTACCAACATTAGGGCGACCAATGATAGCCAATTTCACTGGCTTATCAGCAAACGCTTCTTGCTCAATCTCTTCGCCATCTTCAGCGTATAAATCTACAAGTTCTTCGTCATCACCAGTGCCATCATCATTTAATGCTGATAACTCAGCGATCACGGGCTGCAAAGTTTGCTCAAGTAACAAAGTGATACCGCGGCCATGTGCTGCAGCAATATGGTGTACTTCGCCTAACGATAATTGATAAAACTCAGCGCAGTTTGAATCGGCATCAATACCATCGGTTTTGTTGGCAACAACAAAGCTTTTCTTCTCTTGTTTGCGTAAATGGTTTGCAATGGCTTGATCAGCCACCGTCATACCTACGCGCGCATCAACTAAGAATAATACGATGTCAGCTTCTTCAATCGCGAGTAGCGATTGATCAGCCATCTCGATTTCAATGCCTTTTTCTGAGCCATCGATACCACCCGTGTCTACCACGATAAATTCATAGCCATCGTAATTAGCTTGGCCATATTTTCTATCTCGTGTAAGGCCCGGGAAATCGGCAACGAGTGCGTCACGAGTACGTGTTAAACGGTTAAATAATGTGGATTTGCCCACATTGGGTCGCCCGACTAGAGCGATCACGGGAAGCATAAACTACCTCTTAAAAAAACAACAAAGGCTTCGCAGTGCGAAGCCTTAAAAAAATACATTTAGTATTAGTAAGTTAGTTCGGAATTTTTACCGCACTTACTTCACCATCTCGGGTGTATAAAATCAGTTTGTCGTCCGCAACAACTGGCTCAACAAAGAAACCTGAACTGTCGAAGTCTTCACGCGATACAAGCTCGCCTGACTCTTTATTTAGCCAATGTAAGTAACCTTCTTGGTCGCCTAATGCTAAATAATTTCCTGCTACCGCAGGCCCTGTTAAATACCAACCACGAAGGGCCGGTTGACTCCAGCGTTCAATGCCAGAGCTTTTATCAAGTGCATATACAACGCCGTCACTATCTACTACATAGATAGTTTGTCCATCCATAGACATCTCACGGTAACTACTGTACTCGCGTTTCCATACAACGTTACCTGAGCGAATATCAACAGCGGCTAAATTACCATTATAGGCAATAGCATACGCGTAAGGTCCGCTGATCAGTGGTTGCGTGTCAACATCAACTAGGCGTTCAAACTCTGATGAGCCTTTTGCTGTTGCTATTTCAGAACTCCATGCTGAGTAACCGCTTTCAGAAATAAATACACTTAGTTTGCCTGTTTCAAGGCCAACTAATACACCACCGTTAGCAACGGTTGGTGAGCTTTGCCCACGTAATGTTAGTGCTGGTACTTCTTGCTCATGACTCCAGCGCTCTTCGCCAGTATCAGGGTGTAGGGCAAGTAATTTACCAGAACCTAAATTAACAAAAATAAGGCCATCGCCTGCCGCTGGTTTAGATAATACTTCACCAGGGACTGTTTTACGCCAAACAATTTCACCTGTTTCACGGTCAAGCGCTGTTAAATAGCCGTGCTCAGAGCCGATAAATATTTTGCCATAAGCTTGTAAAATACCACCAGAGAGTTTTGCACTGACGTCACTTTCCCATGGCCAAAATGTTGTATTTTCACGTACGTCAGTTTGCCAAATAGTATCACCATTAACCAGTGATAGAGCTTCGACTTCACCTTCACGGTTTGCTACAAAAACACGATCATTGTAAACGGCTGGCGTAAGACGAGAAAAATAATGTTCTACACCATCGCCAATACTTTCTTGCCACACTACGTCGGTTTCAAATTGATTAACGATTTCAGGTAATATGAGTTCTTCTTCGTCATCGCTAGATGAGCAACCCATTAGGGTAGCCATACATAAAGCGATACTTGCTGCTGTTAATTTTTTCATGGTAACCCCTTATGCCGCTGGGCTAGTTACTGCCAAGTCATCAAGTTTGATTTGCAATAATGGGTTATTCTCAAGGCCACCTGCATCTGCGGCACTTTGATACGCCGTACGAGCTTGCTCTTGTTTACCTTGAGCTGTGTAAACATCACCTTGTAACTCAGCCACTGCAGCTGCAAATGCAGGCGATAGCGTGGTATTTAATGTTGTTAATGCTTGGTCATATTGCTGTTGTGCAATTTGAACTCGTGCTAAACGTGTCGTCGCAGTTGCTTTTAAGTCGCTATTAGCAACGTTGCTGATAATCCAGTTTAATTTTTCGCTGGCAACATCTAATTTATCTTGTTCAACGGCTTCTTTTGCAGCAACAAAAGCGGCAAGTACGCTGTAGTTAGTATCTTTATTATCAGCGATAAACTGATCAGCAGCACCAAGAACTTCGCCACCTTCAACTAGTTGAGTGTAGGCATCTGATGCGGATTCAGCCGTGGTTAGTTGATTCTGGTTATAGGCTTTCCAGCCATACAAACCACCTAAACCAACAATTACGCCAAGCGCAAGTGATAGGCCATTTTCACGGAAAAAGCGCTTAATTGCTTCAGCTTGTTGTTCTTCTGTTGAATAAATATCCATTCTTACCTCTTATACTATTTAGCTTTGCACAAGCTCAGCTAACAGCGTTTTAATTTGTTCTAATTCTAATGTGACTTGCTCTTTACGTTCTCGTAAATATTTAACAGTCACAACGCCTTGTTCTAATTCGTCATCGCCAATGATCAGTGCAACCACTGCATCACTTTTATCGGCACGTTTTAATTGCTTTTTAAAGTTACCACCACCTGCGTGAACCATAACTCGCAGGCCAGGTACTTCAGCACGTAATTTAGCCGCAATAAGTGGCGCTTGAATACTTGCTTTATCGCCCATTGCCGCCAAATATACATCAGCATTACGGCGAATGTCACCAACACATTCTAAAGCTTGTAACAATAGTACTAAACGCTCAAGTCCCATAGCAAAGCCCACAGCAGGAGTGGCTTTACCGCCAAGCTGTTCAACTAAACCATCGTAACGCCCACCGGCACATACAGTACCTTGTGCACCTAGGCTGTCTGTTACCCACTCAAAAACAGTGCGGTTATAGTAATCAAGGCCGCGTACGAGCTTTTCATTAACCGTGTATATGACGCCAGCTGCGTCTAAACGTTCACATAAATTTTCAAAATGTGCTTTTGATTCAGCATCTAAGTGCTCAGACAGTTTAGGCGCATCAGTTAAGATGGCTTGTACGTCTGGGTTTTTACTATCAAGTACACGCAAAGGGTTTGAATGCATACGACGTTTTGAGTCTTCATCGAGTACATCAATATGTTGCTCTAAATAAGCAACTAATGCATCACGGTAATCAGCGCGCGCTTCATTCGAACCTAAAGAATTAAGCTCTAAACGAACGTGTTCATTAATACCAAATGCTTGCCATAATTGTGCAGTTAGTAATATCACTTCTGCATCAATATCAGCACTGGCAATACCAAACGTTTCTAAACCAAACTGATGAAATTGACGATAACGGCCTTTTTGCGGACGCTCATGACGAAACATTGGGCCCATATACCAAAGGCGTTGCTCTTGGTTATACAGTAAACCGTTTTGGTTACCTGCACGAACACACACTGCAGTACCTTCAGGGCGCAAGGTTAGTAAGTCGCCATTACGATCTGCAAAGGTATACATTTCTTTTTCTACAATATCGGTTACTTCACCAATAGAGCGCTTAAAAAGATCGGTTGATTCTACAATTGGAAAACGAATTTCTTGATAACCGAACGATGCTACCGTCTCGCGTAAAATGTTTTCTACTTTCTGCCAAACTTGTGTATCGCCTGGCAGACAATCGTTCATACCGCGAACTGCCTGAATTTGTTTTGCCACTGATAAATCCTAAAAACTGTTTTTGTGTAATAAATAAAAGACTACACAACAAGAATGCTAAAAATTGACCCGCCATTATAGCTGGCATGCGTGCGGCAAACCACCCAGTTTGCCGACTATATTGACTTTATTCGACGATTTTTATGTCAATTGGGGTCTGTTTTTCTTTTTCGGCGATAAAGTCACGTACATAACCTTCGAGCTGATCAACAATATTGTTGTTATCAATGCGGGCTTTTTGGCGCTCACCATTGATATAAAGGCCTGAACGGCGGTTTGCACCGGCTAAACCAATGTCACTGACAAGTGCTTCACCTGGGCCATTTACTACGCAACCAATGACCGACACCGACACCGGCTCGATGATATCTTCCAAGCGTTCTTCAAGTGCATTCATGGTGCTAACCACATCAAACTCTTGGCGAGAACAGCTTGGGCACGCAATAAAATTAATCCCACGAGAACGAATTCGTAATGATTTTAGAATATCAAAACCGACTTTGATTTCTTGCACAGGATCAGCCGCCAAGGAGACACGTAAAGTATCGCCAATGCCCTCGGCAAGTAACATACCTAAGCCAACTGCAGACTTAACTGAGCCAGAACGCATGCCGCCAGCTTCTGTAATGCCAAGATGTAAAGGTTGGTCAATTTCTTTCGCGAGCAGGCGGTATGCGCCAACCGCTAAAAATACGTCAGAGGCCTTTACTGATATTTTAAATTGGTCGAAATCGAGGCGGCGCAAAATATTCACATGGCGCATGGCTGATTCAAGCAAAGCCTCTGGTGTAGGCTCGCCATATTTTTCTTGCAAATCGCGCTCTAACGAGCCGCCATTAACACCAATACGAATGGGAATATTGTGCTCACGAGCAGAGTCAACGACCGCACGAATACGTTCTTCGCTGCCGATATTGCCCGGATTAATACGCAGGCAATCTACACCATATTTCGCTACTTTGAGCGCAATACGGTAGTCAAAATGAATGTCTGCGACAAGCGGGATAGTTACTTGCTCTTTTATACTTCTAAATGCGTCGGCCGCATCCATGGTTGGCACAGATACGCGCACAATATCTGCGCCCGCATCTTGAATTGCCTGAATTTGTGCAACGGTTGCATCAACATCCATAGTATCGGTGTTGGTCATTGACTGCACGGCAATCGGGGCACCATCACCGATAGGTACATTACCTACATTTATACGCGTTGACTTTCTGCGTTTGATTGGAGATTCTGAAAACATAGCGACTACTCTGCTAGTGGTAAATTAAATTTGGCTAAACGGTTTTGTGGAAAATGTGATATATCAATAGCATCACCGTCTAATGTGATATCAATAACTTGGTGTTTGCCCAAGACGACAGAAAAAGGTGGTTTTCCTGATACCGTCATCACATAACCTGCTTTTTTCACACCAAAGGCGACTTTATCGCCTTCACCGTCGTGTATTTCTACCCAACTCTCTTGATTAAAGCGCATAACAATTGTGCTTAAAGCATTTTCTTTATCAGCTGTCGCTGTTTGCGTCGCTTTGCTACTTGGAAACGATACTTGTGATGCCGAAAGCCTCATTTGTTCTATTTTAGTGCGTTTTTCGTCATCTGGTAAAACGCTGTCCTCATTAGCGTCATCGGCTGTAAAATCAGCATTGGTAATATCACGTTCTTTAAGTTCAGTTGTGTTTTTTGGTACTTGGTTTTCTTCATCACTACCGAGTGTATTATTTAATAATGGTGTAACCACTGACTCTTTGATGGGAGTGGCATTTTGCCACCACCAAAGTGCAGAAGAACCAATAACAATGGCTAAAATTGCATAGCTAACCAGCATTAGACGGCTATCGTTTGCTTCTTTTTCTGTGCGTTTTGAAAAACTTTGCATATTGCTTTTTTTAAGCACTTCGGGTTGTTCAGGGAACAAATTCATCACTGCTGTTTTATCTAAATTAAATTCACGGCAGTAGCTTTTTGCATACCCTTTAGTAAAGGTTGCAGGGCCAAGAAGAAGATGGTCGTCGTTTTCCAAGTGCTGCAATTGCAATACGGATAATTTTAATTTATTTGCTAGCTCTTCACGGCTAACATTGGCCTGCTCTCGGGCATTTTTTAAAGTCTGACCAAGAGTGATCGGCGTTGATTCAGTATTTTCATCATTCATAAAGCGTATGATTCAGGATCCACTAGTAACAGTCTATGCCCAGGTTTAAGTGCTACATCCGGGCTTAATTTATTCCATCGCATTAACTGATCAATTAATAAACGACGCTCAGTGGCAATACTGTATAAGGTATCACCAGTGTTAATTTTGTAATAAATATTGGGGTCATTGAGGTAAATATTAGTCCCATTGGCCACCCGATCAGATTCTCTTAGACCATTCCATTGGAGTAACTTTTGTAGTTTAACATTGTATCGTACAGAAATGCTAAATAGGTTTTCACCATCTTGTAGAACATGGTAAGGAGTTGTTAGTTGAGGGACGCGAGAGTTGAGCATAGGTGCTTGATTGTATTGCTCAGTGCCAGAGAAGCGTACTTCAGGTTGATTGCTATAACGTTCATTTTGCCCTGTAAATACAGCTTCATTACGCTGCGGTTGATAAAATACCACCTTTTCATCTTCACTCAATTCACTTGAAAACTGAACTTGGTTGGTTGGTGCAGCTTGGCTTGAGTTGTTGTTCGTGTTGTTGTTGTTGTTGTTGTTGTTGTTGTTGTTGTTGTTGTTGTTGTTGTTGTTGTTACTGGGTGCGCCAAAAGAAACAATTTTAATGCCATCTTGAGGGGGCGTTTCTTTTTTTGTAACAGGCTTGGTATCGACACTTACAACAGCAGGGACATTTTTATTTACTACTGGCTGTGTTATTTGTTGATTAGCGGCTAAATGCACCGTTGGCACTGCTAATGTTGGCTCAGGTGCTTTCTCAACAATCACGTCTGGTATTATTACAGAACTAGCTGTGTGTTCTATTGGCGTATCAGGTGTCTCATTTTTGTCTGGTGTTAAGGCTAATGCAGACATGACAGCAGCGGCATCATTATTTTTTTGTACTTGTTTAACAACCTGCGTTGGTGGCGTCACTATTGCAGGCTGCTCTTCGGTTACATTGGTTTCTATAATCGCCAATGCTGCTAGTACAGCACCTGTATCAACTGGAGGGCTGCTAATATTGACCGGTTGCTTGGTAATTGTTTCAGTAGACTGCAGCTCAACTTCCGTAACAGGCTCGGCCTTTGTGGGCTCTGCAGGCACAGTTAATAAAGCAGAATTTAAGTCATTAGAACTTGCTCGTACAACGTCATTTTTTTGCGTTGTTACAGAGTCAATACTTGTTGGCTTATTGATTGCCTGCGCCGCTGTGGTTTTTGGCGGCGCTTTTTTCTTTTTTACAATGCGCATTTTTGGCGCTGAGTTAAAAGTGCCACTTGGGCTATTTTCTTTTAACTCGTCTAATTTTGCTTGCCGATATTGTAAGCGCAATATTTCAAATTCACTGCGTTTGATTCGTTGTTCACGAATAAGCACCGCTTCATTTGTTGTAGGGTAGGTTT
Organism: Pseudoalteromonas neustonica; assembly: GCF_001653135.1. GTDB lineage: Bacteria > Pseudomonadota > Gammaproteobacteria > Enterobacterales > Alteromonadaceae > Pseudoalteromonas > Pseudoalteromonas neustonica. Next base: position 41,209 of record NZ_BDDS01000003.1, on the reverse strand, counting down.
GCAGTATCGTTGCGGCAGTGGTTTCAGCTTTTTCGATATGTCCCATACGTTGTTCTATCAAATAACTTAAAAACAACGATCGAGACGATATTTGCCCTGAATTTTCATAACGTTCAAGGAGTGCTTGTGCTTTATGTAAGTCACTTTTGGCATAATATAAAGCAGCTAAACTAATGAGTGACGATGCACGCATTGAACTATGTTTTATCGCTGATATGAAATACTTCTCGGCATTATCAAAATCGTCAAATTCGATTGCACATAATGCTAAGTTTTCATAACTTTCAGCAACCCGAATATAGCTCGGGATCGAAATTGCTTTAAGTAATTGCTCTGTGGCGCGGTCATATTCATCAATGCCACACAAAAATACACCATAGTTATTACGTGTATTCGGATCATCAGGGTTTATTTCAAGTGCTTTTTGGTAGGATTTATCAGCAAGTATATTCTCACCGACTTGCTGGTAGTAATAAGCAAATGAATAGTGTACTTCGGGTAAGTTTGGCGCGAAAGATGCGGCTCGCTCGAGGTTATACTTTGCTTGTGAATTATTACCAGTATTTAAATATTGAAGAGCAAGAGCGATACGCGTGCGTGCTGCACCGACATTGTTGATTTTATTTTCGACAACGGGTTTGTCATTGCCATCATAACTATTCTCAGTCACACAGCCTGTTAGAGCAAGTACGCTGACAGTTAAAGCAAGTAAGGATCGCATTTCCTAATCTCTTTATTATTATCCATATATTGTGCCTATCTTACCTAAAAGCACTCGTGTTGCATCAATTATTTACTCAACACAGGTGCTTTTGGTTTTTTAGATAAGTTAAGCTTGGTGAATATTCACCGAAATAGCATTATCGTCACGCATTTTCTTTTTCGCTAAACGTTTAGTACGGTCAACAACATCACCCACTAATTGGCCGCAGGCTGCATCAATGTCGTCACCACGAGTACGACGAACAATACAGGTAATACCCGCTGCTTGTAACACTTTTGAAAAGCGATCAATACGGCTATTACTTGAGCGTGTATATTCGTTACCCGGGAATGGGTTAAACGGAATAAGGTTCACTTTAGACGGGGTGCCTTTTAGCGTTTTAACTAACTCATGAGCCTGATCTGTGCTGTCATTAATACCGTTTAGCATTACATACTCAATGGTTACGTCTTTATTAGCTTTAGACCCATCAATGTAACGACGACATGCAGCTAAAAACTCTTCAATCGGGTATTTTTTATTGATTGGCACTAAAATATCACGCAACGCGTTATCAGGCGCATGCAGAGAAATTGCCAATGCAACGTCGATTTTTTCTTTTAATAAATCAAGTGCAGGTACAACACCAGACGTACTTAACGTAACGCGGCGCTTAGATAAACCAAAGCCCCAATCGTCCATCATTAATTCCATTGCTGGCACAACGTTTTTAAGATTAAGTAATGGCTCACCCATACCCATCATTACGACGTTAGTGACAGGGCGTTTTTCACTATGACCATCAAGGCCAATATCTTTAGCAACGCGCCAAACTTGGCCAATGATCTCAGATACTTTTAAGTTACGGTTAAAGCCTTGTTGTGCAGTAGAGCAGAATGTACATTCAAGCGCACAACCTACCTGTGAAGATACACATAAAGTTGCGCGTTCTTTTTCAGGGATCCAAACAGCTTCAACTTCTTGGCCGCCTTCAAGTATGAGCGCATACTTAATCGTGCCGTCACTGGCTTGCTGGCGTACAGTGATCTCAGGTGCAACAATTTCGCATTCAGCTTTAAGTTTTTCTTTTAGCTTTTTGTTTACGTTGCTCATGTCGTCAAAGTTATCAACGCCAAAATGATAAATCCATTTCATCACCTGGTCACTACGAAACGGTTTTTCACCGAACGATGCAAATAGTTCGCGCATTGCTTCTCGGTTTAAATCTAATAAATTAATCTTTTTTTGCTCGGTGGTCATGAAACAACCTTAATCAGTGACGGTGGTGATAAAAATTTACAAGGGCGAATTGTACACAATTCACACACTTTAATCATTAAGTAAAACATCATAAATAGAGTGTTTAATACTTTACATAATGACTAAAAAAGGGCTCGAAAGCCCTTTTCATACTTTGCATCACAGGGTTAGCTGTGAAACTCGAATTAACGAGTACGTGGGCAAAGCTCTTCGTCAGCGAAGAAATACGCGATTTCGCGAGCAGCAGATTCAACAGCATCAGAACCGTGAACAGCATTTTCGTCGATGCTATCAGCGTAGTCTGCACGTAAAGTGCCAGCTAGTGCTTCAGCAGGGTTAGTAGCACCCATGATTTCGCGATTTTTAAGAACAGCGTTTTCGCCTTCAAGAACTGTAACCATTACTGGACCAGATGTCATGAAAGATACTAAAGCACCAAAGAAAGGGCGCTCGCTGTGCTCTGCGTAGAAACCTTCAGCTTTCTCTTGTGAAAGGTGAACCATTTTAGCTGCAACGATTTTAAGGCCAGCAGATTCGAAACGGTTGTAGATAGCGCCAATGTGGTTTTTTGCAACTGCATCAGGTTTTACGATTGAGAAAGTACGCTCTAAAGCCATCTTTATGCTCCAATAATTTTAAGTAAAAGTGTGAATATTAACGGGCGCGAATTATACGCGCTTTAGGAGGTAATGCCTAGTATTATTAAAAACGAGCAAAATGACAATTAGACCGTTTCAGAGAATAGGAGGAAAATGATTTTAGTTTTCTAGGTTGATTTTGATGACGTTTTGTTAATTATTGTTACCTTTTGTGTTGCTTTGTTAATTTTAAGGTGAGTTGTTGCTGGGGGTGAAAATGTACTGTAAGTTTAGCCGCTCTATAGGATTTTTTTCTTACACAAAGGAGATAATAAAAATGAAAAAGTTATTAGTGATTGCGCTGTTAGCCAGCTTTATTACAGCGTGTGGTTCAGACAACGAGGCTGCATTAGAATGCCCGCCTACAGCGATTGCAATTGATATAAATGACATTGAATTAGCGGTTAATAATGGCCAGTACCAAGCGAATACTTTAATTTCTTACGACAAAATCAACGTATCATTTGAAGCCTCAGGCACCAATGTTTACAGTGCCGGTAACGAATTCGATGAAAACAAAACGTATGCTGAAAATTGCGTAACCTTGCCTGTTGTTATCCCGGCTAATAATAAATTAACCAAGCTTAATGTTTATTCGTCCGCTGACTTTAGTGCTGACTTAACAGCTGGCAGCAGTTTAAACGATGTGTTTAGTGTCATTGAATTTAATATTGAGAATAGTCAAGAAGCGGTTACAGTTACAAAAGTGCAAGAGTTACTGCCCGTTATGATGCAAAGGTACTTTAATTTTACACTAAATACAGCGCCTGAATTTGAAAGCAGCCATGTGTTTTATATCGAAATTAGCTTAGACAACGGTAAGCAGTTTTTACTAGAGACCCCTGAGGTTTTACTTTCTAACTAACTGGCACACCTCACGGTATGGTTAACATCTCAGCTGTAAAGGCTCACTTGCTATTGCAGCTGAGATAATTTAAAAAAGAATAAGACGGGTTTGATTGATTCTGATCAACATAAAGCTACCTTAAACGCCATACACTCTCGCGCTTCATTTAATCTCAATTTTCATGCAACTGATTTGCACTCAGTTCGATGTATGGAGCGCGCATGCCGTCAGCTATTTCTACCCCTAATTCATCTACCCCAGATCTTTTTGTGCCTGAGTTGCTATCGCCAGCAGGCAGTTTAAAAAATATGCGTTACGCATTCGCCTACGGTGCAGATGCCGTGTATGCGGGGCAGCCTCGTTACAGTTTACGGGTGCGAAATAATGAATTTGATCTCGATACCCTTAAAATAGGCATTAACGAAGCTCACGCACAAGGTAAAAAGTTTTATGTGGTATCAAACATCGCGCCGCACAACGCTAAAGTTAACTCTTACCTGCGTGATATTGAACCTGTGATAGCTATGAAACCGGATGCGTTGATCATGTCAGATCCTGGTTTAATCATGCTAGTTCGTGAAAAATGGCCAGATATGCCTATTCATTTATCAGTGCAAGCCAACGCAGTTAATTACGCGAGCGTTAAGTTTTGGGCAAAGCAGGGCATAGAGCGCGTCATTTTATCTCGCGAGTTATCGCTGGAAGAAATTGCTGAAATACGCGGACTATGCCCAGAAACCGAGCTTGAAGTATTTGTGCACGGCGCACTCTGTATGGCCTACTCTGGGCGCTGCTTGCTCTCAGGTTACATAAATAAACGCGACCCTAACCAAGGCACCTGCACCAATGCATGTCGTTGGGAGTACGACGTAAAACCTGGCACTGAAAACGAAACCGGTGAAATGGTGCACAAAATAGACCCCAAAGCAGTAATACCAACACTGGGTGAAGGCGCACCAAGCAATGATGTATTTATGCTTGAAGAACAAGGCCGCCCTGGTGAATATATGCCCGCGTTTGAAGACGAGCACGGCACTTACATCATGAATTCAAAAGATTTACGCGCTGTACAATACGTTGAGCAATTAACAAAAATGGGCGTGCACAGCTTAAAAATAGAAGGGCGTACTAAGTCATTTTATTACGTAGCCCGCACTGCGCAGGTATATCGTAAAGCAATTGATGACGCCGTTGCAGGTAAACCGTTTGATGCTGATTTATTTAAAACTCTTGAGAGCCTCGCACATCGGGGTTACACCGAAGGCTTTTTAAAGCGCCACGCTCACCAAGACTACCAAAACTACGAATACGGCCATTCAGTGTCAGACAAACAACAGTTTGTTGGCGAAGTGCTTGGTCGAGATGAGCACGGGTTAGTGCAGATTGATGTGAAGAATAAGTTTTGCGTGGGCCACTCACTGGAGCTAATGACCCCGCTGGGTAACTTTAACTTTACACTGCAAGCGATGCAGAACAAAAAAGGTGAGAATATTACTGACGCCAAAGGCTCTGGCCACATCGTTAGTATCCTATTACCTGAAAGCATAAACTTAGAACATGCTATTTTGATGCGTAACTTGGATGAAAACCAAGATACCCGTAATCCGTTTAAAAAAGCCGTGGTTTAACCACGGCAATACGATTTAACTCTTTGTATTAATTCACCTCTTTCTGTAAAAAAATGTATCAATCTATTAAAGCTAATCCCTACTTTTACGATCCCTTATTTCTCGGTTAACAATTTACCTTTAAGCTCATACATGATTCTTTTGTTGATCTGAACGTGTTTGGAAAGTTCAAACACAATCGAGATTTAAGAACTTACCACCTTACCACTTTTTAATTTTGTTATTACCAATTATTTGGTTTTATCTCCTATCTATTGACCCTGGTTTTGCTGGCTACTTTTATTTATATTTATCAGTACTTTATTGGTTTTTGTTCTCCGCTTTTTTTACTTGTAGCTTTTTTAATTATGAAAACACTATAGTTTTATTATTACCTATTTAAATTATTGATATACAAATTGGTTGACAATATGCTTGCTGGGTAATACTGTTTTCATACGTTGATTGGTAAGTTTTTACGAGTGATGTATTTTACCTCTCAGCAAATTTTCAGAGTTTTACTACTATTAGGGAAACTCCAGAGGTTCAATAAAGCGAAGCTGTGTCACTGATACTTAGCTGATAAATAGCGTTGAAATAAACGCTCAATAATTTAGGAGTTATTCATGTCTAAACCAACAATTGGTTTCATTGGGCTAGGCCTTATGGGCGGCAATATGGTCGAGAACTTACAAAATAAAGGCTACGAGCTGGTTGTAATGGACCTTAATAAAGAGTCTGTTGCTAAATGTGTTGAGCGTGGCGCGAAAACGGTGGCCACAGCAAAAGAGCTTGCAGCCGCAGCTGACATTGTCATGCTGTGTTTAACAACATCAACAATTGTTGAAAAAGTCGTATACGCAGAAGATGGTTTGCTTGCCGGTTTTAAAGCCGGCTCAGTCCTTATTGATTTTGGTACATCAATTCCATCATCAACAAAGAAAATTGGTGCAGATCTCGCTGAAAAAGGCGTTGGTATGATTGATGCGCCATTGGGCCGTACGCCAGCACACGCTAAAGACGGGTTGTTGAATATTATGGCCGCAGGTGATTTAGAAACATTCAATAAAGTGAAGCCTGTGTTAGCAGAGCAAGGCGAGAACGTGTTTCATTTAGGTGAACTTGGTGCTGGTCACACAACAAAATTAATTAATAATTTTATGGGGATGACAACAGTGTGTGCAATGTCGCAAGCATTTGCAGTGGCGGATCGTGCAGGTGTTGATCGTCAACAATTGTTTGACATTATGTCAACGGGCCCTTCTAACTCGCCGTTTATGCAATTTTGCAAAAATTACGCTGTAGATAATGTAAGTGATTTAGGTTTTTCAATCGCAAATGCTAATAAAGACTTGGGTTACTTCCTGCAAATGGTGTCTGACCTTGGTACTGAATCGAAAATTGCAGAAGGTTCATCAGCTAATTTACAAGCAGCGTTTGATGCAGGCATGGGGCAAGGCAACGTACCTGAAATTTTTGATTACTTTAAAACACTAGATAAATAATTCTGGTTAATTTTAGGTGCTAGGCAAGATGTTTAGCACCTTTACACACACATATAAACACTGGGAAAGCGAGTTATCTTAATCGGGTAACAGTATAACCCAGTCAAACGAGTTAACTATGCGATTGATCAATCTAACTATAATAAAATTTAGCCTAGTTATCCTTGGTTGTATTTCAACAGCAGCAACAGCCAAAGACTACTTTATTGATAACCAACAAGCCTACAAGGATATTGCGCAGCAATTAAAAGCGGGCGATAACGTTATTTTAAAAAATGGTACGTGGACAGACTTCGAAATATTGCTCCAAGGTCAGGGTACAGAGCAGTCCCCCATTCAGTTGACTGCACAAACCAAAGGTAAGGTTTTTTTAACTGGTCAGTCTAACCTTCGCCTTGCTGGGGAATACCTGCATGCCAGCGGTTTGGTATTTAAAAATGGCTTCACCCCCACTTCTGCAGTTATTGAGTTTCGCCGCAATAAAAATGAGCTAGCTCGTCATTCACGAGTTTCAGAAGTTGTAATCGATAACTATAACAATCCCGATAAGCGAGAATCAGATTATTGGGTTGCATTGTATGGCCAACATAATCGCTTTGATCATAACCATTTAGTGGGTAAACGCAATAAAGGCGTAACGGTTGCTGTACGTTTGAATAATAAACAAAGCCAAGAAAACTACCATCAGATAGACCATAACTACTTTGGTTATCGCCCGACGTTTGGTTCAAACGGAGGGGAAACGTTGCGCATTGGTACAAGCCATTACTCTTTGACGGACTCATTCACGCTTGTTGAGAAGAACTATTTTGAGCAAACGAATGGTGAAGTAGAAATTATTTCGATTAAATCAGGTAAAAACATTGTCCGTAACAATGTGTTTTTTGAAGCCCGGGGTACATTGACCATGCGCCATGGTAATGGGAACTTAATTGAAGAAAATATCTTTTTTGGTAATGGTGTAGATCATACCGGTGGGATTCGGGTTATCAATAAAGATCAAATAATCCGTAATAATTACCTTGAAGGATTAACTGGCTTTCGTTTTGGCAGTGGCTTTACTGTGATGAACGGCGTGCCTAATTCATCGATTAATCGATATCACCAAGTAGAAAACGCACAAATAGAAAACAATACGTTTGTTAACGTGCGGCATATTCAGCTAGCGGCAGGCAGTGATGCTGAGCGCAGTGCAGTGCCAATTAATAGTGTAATGAAAAACAACCTCATTATTAATGAAAATAACCAGCAACCTTTTACCGCGTTTGACGACGTAAGTGGCATTAAATTTACTGGTAATCTTGCCAATACTGAGGTGCTTAGTGATGTAGCGTACGGTGTAAAGCGACAAGCCATATCACTTAAGCGAAATAAAGCTGGGTTACTTCTGCCAAACACAAATAAGTTTAACGCAGGTGCAAAAGCTAATTTAACTGTATTGGCTAAAGACCAAACGGGTGTTACTTGGTATGAAAAAGTGCCCGCTATTATCGCTTTTGACTCAGGTAAAACACGTAGAGTTAAAGGCTCTGCAAACGCATTACTGAACGCGATTGAAGCGGCTGAGTCTGGCGATGTGTTAGAACTGACTGGCGGGCAATACGATGTATCTAAGCTTGTTGCGATTGATAAAGTACTCACTATTAAAGCACACAAAAAAGGCAAGACAACACTGACATTTGAGCGCTCAACATTATTTGAAATTCATGATGGTGGCAGCTTAAAGCTTGATGGATTAATTATTTCAGGCAAAAGCAGCCCAGACTCCGCTGGCAACAGTGTAGTGAGGACGAAAAAGTGGGGCATGGTTAATAATTATCGCTTAATGATGATGAATAGCCAGATAACAGACCTTGATATAAACCATACCTTTGACTTTTTTAAAACCGGTAAAGGTGCGCTTGCTGATGAAATAACATTCACGAATAACACATTTAATAAAGTGTCTGGCGATATCCTACGCTTAGACAGTGAAATTGAAGATCTAGGTATCTATAACGCGGATTATGTAACGCTTGTTGATAATCGCTTTAGCAATATCAATGGCAGTTTAATTAAGCTTTATCGTGGTGGCACTGATGAAAGCACGTTTGGTCCCCACTTGAGCATGACAGGTAACACCTTAACAAATGTAGGCCTTGGCAAACGCAATAAAAGCAATGCGAGTGTTTACCTCCATGGTGTGCAAGTTACGAATATAGATAACAATACCTTTGTTAAATCAGCACCTATTATTATTGAGCATACAGTGGGTGAGCCAAACACGATGATCATTAACAATACCTTCGATAGTACTGAACAGCCAAGTGTTACTGAGCTTAGAGTTGCAGGGCCGCACACGGCCACATTAATAAACAATAAAGTAATTAAGAATTAGTGGGGTGTTGTTGATGTCATTATCGAGCTTACAAACAAAATTAAAAGCGGGTGCTATGTCAGTTGTGCTTGCTGTCGCTTCATTTAGTTCTTTGGCTGCGCATCCTAATTTAGTGATCACGCAAAGCGATGTTGTCAAAATGCGTGGCGCACTTGATAGTCAAGGCTACTTTAGTGAACGCTATCACAGTTTAAAGGCGCAGGTTGATAAAGAAATTGCATTTCCAATTGTGGTGCCCGTGCCTAAAGATGGTGGCGGTGGTTACACTCATGAGCGCCATAAAAAGAATTATCAATTAATGTATCGTGCTGGGATTATTTATCAGCTTAGCCAACAACAAAAATACGCAAATTATGTTCGCGATATGTTACTTGAGTACGCAACACTTTATCCTAGCTTAGATGTACACCCGAAACGTAAAGTGAAATCACAAAACCCAGGGAAATTGTTTTGGCAAAGCCTAAATGAGGCAATGTGGTTAGTTTATACTATCCAAGCATACGATTTGGTTCATGATGCGCTGACAGATCAGCAAACTAATATCATTGAGCAACAGTTACTTCGTCCTGTTGCCTTATTCTTATCGCAAGGGCAACCAACAACATTCAATAAAGTGCACAACCATGGTACGTGGGCAACTGCTGGCGTAGGCATGGCGGGTTACGTTATGAACGAACCCGAATGGGTTGAAAAAGCGTTATATGACCTAGATAAGTCAGGTAAAGGAGGGTTTTTAAAGCAGCTAGATATGCTGTTCTCTCCACAAGGTTACTATAACGAAGGGCCTTATTACCAACGTTTTGCCTTATTACCCTTTGTTACTTTTGCACAAGCGATTGCACACAATGAGCCACAACGAAAAATTGCTGAGCACCGTGATGGCGTGTTGTTAAAAGCAATAGATACCACCATTCAATTGAGCTACAACGGCTTATTTTTTCCTATTAATGATGCTATTAAAAGTAAAGGTATTGATACCATTGAGCTTGTACATGGTGTTACGGTTGCCTACAGCCTAACTAATGATACTGGCTACTTAGATATTGCAAAGCAGCAAGGGCAAATCATTCTATCAGGTGATGGCCTAAAAGTAGCACAGGCGCTTGATAAAGGTTTAGCAACACCTTACACGTTTAAATCAGTGGCATTTGGTGACGGCAGTGATGGTAAAGAAGGCGCATTAGTTATTATGCGTAGCCAACTTGATGGCGACCAAGCACTGTTATTTAAGCCTGCAGCACAAGGTTTAGGGCATGGCCATTTCGATAAATTAACATGGCAGTTTTATGATAAAGGCGAAGAGATTGTCTCTGACTACGGTGCCGCGCGGTTTTTAAATGTGGAAGCTAAGTTTGGTGGCCGGTACCTGCCAGAGAATAATAGTTACGCTAAACAAACGGTTGCTCACAATACCGTGGTGGTTGATGAAACGAGCCACTTCAATGGTGACGTAGAAGTAGGCAATAAAAATGCGCCAACACTTAACTTTTTTGAAACGTCAAAATACGGCACAGTATCAAGTGGTGAAATTAGCACCGCTTATAAAGGTGTTGAGCTTGAACGCACATTAGCCCTAGTGAATCTAAAAGAGTTGAACAGTACAGTCGCTCTAGATTTATTTAGTGTAGTGGCAGATAAAGCGCATCAACTTGATTTACCGCTTCATTATAAAGGACAGCTTATTGATACCAACTTTAAGCTCAAAGCCAATACTAAACAGTTATCGGCGCTGGGTGACAAAAATGGTTATCAGCATCTTTGGTTAAAAGCAGGATCAACACCAAAGCAAGGATTAGCAAAGGTATCTTGGCTGAACGACAATGGCCGCTTTTACACATCAACATCACTTGTTAATGGTGATGAATCCTTCTTATTCACTCAGATTGGTGCGACTGATCCTAACTTCAACTTACGCAATGAGCACGGTTTTATCCGCCGCGTATCAGGTACTAAGCAACATCAGTTTATTTCAGTACTTGAACCGCATGGTGAATATAACCCCAGTAAAGAATATACCTTAATGGCCCAAAGCAGAGTGACAAACATAAAGCACTCACAGCAGGGTGAGATGGTATTTGTTGAGTTAGAAATAGCTAAAAAGCACTATTTGATCGCGATTAATAATGCGACGCTTGCGAGTAAAAAATCATTTAAATATCAACATCAATCATATTCATTAAACGGCCGTTTAGGCGTTTATTTAATGAACAACATTTAGGAGTATTTGCTATGAGTAAGCAAAGCAATCACTTTACATTTGCTAACGAAGCAGAAATTGAAGACTTAGGTAATGGCTTAAAGCGCCAAATGTTGGGTTATAACGAAGAGCTGATGGCGGTCAAGATTTGGTTTGCAGAGGGGGCAATTGGTTATAACCATGCACACCGTCATTCTCAAGTGACTTATGTTGTAGAAGGGGAGTTTCACTTTAATATTGACGGTGTAACTAAAATTTTAAAAACGGGCGATAGCTGTTTCATTCCTCCGTATGCTGATCACGGCGCAACGTGCCCGACGGGGGGAATTTTAATTGATACATTCAGCCCTGCGCGCGAAGATTTTTTAGAGGATAAATAACATGAAACTTCAAGGTTTGCGCTGGTGGGTCATTGCATTAATTGCGTTGGCAACCATTATAAACTACATCGACCGTCAAGCCTTAAGTGTGCTGTGGCCTGATATAGTAGAAGAATTATTCCCCAACGAATCTGCACTTGAGCGTAAGCAAATTTATGCCAACATTTCTATCGTGTTTGTATTTGCTTATGCGTTTGGCCAAGCTATTTTTGGTAAAATATTTGATTGGGTTGGTACGCGTTTTGGCTTTGTTCTGTCGATAGGTGTGTGGTCATTTGCCACCATTGCACATGCATTTGCACAGGGCGTTCTTAGCTTGAGTGTTTTTCGCGCCATTTTAGGTGTAGCAGAAGCGGGCAACTGGCCGGGCGCCGCAAAAGGGAATGCAGAATGGTTTCCAACCAAAGAGCGGGCATTAGCACAAGGTATATTTAATTCAGGTGCAGCGATTGGCGGTATTATAGCGATCCCCCTTATTGCCTATCTAACGGTGTATTTTAGCTGGCAAATGGTGTTTGTCGCTGTGGGTATTATGGGCTTTTTGTGGTTAGTGCCTTGGTTAGTGTTAGTTAAAGCACCACCTGGATCACACCCGTGGCTTAGTGAAGAAGAAAAGCACTACATTTTATCTGGCCAGCGTCGTGAAGTGAATGATGAAGGACAAGAAGAGGAAGAATATAACCCTTCGACTAAAGAGCTGTTAAGCAGAAAGGAAAGTTGGGGGGTGATCATCGCATCAGCGGCAATTGACCCTATTTGGTGGTTATTTGTGTTCTGGATCCCAATCTATTTAAACGAAGTGTATGGCATGGATGTTAAATCTATTGGTATTTACGGTTGGGTGCCTTATGTGGGAGCCATGTTTGGCGCGTGGTTTGGCGGTTTGTTAGCGCAAAATCGTTTAAAAGCTGGTTGGAGTACAGATAAAACTCGTAAGCTAACGATCACCTTAGGCTGTTTGATCATGTTGCCTGCATTGCTTGCAATGGCGAACCCTGGCGAGCCTGTTGTCGCAGTTCTAATCATGGCCGTTATTCTATTCGGTTTTCAAACAGCGATAGGTAATGTACAGACTCTACCAAGTGATCTACTTGGCAAAAAAGCCGTCGGATCCTTGTCTGGTTTTTCAGGCATGGCGGCAAAACTCGGCGCTGTTGGCCTCACCTCTTTAGTTCCTTATTTAACCGCTGGCGGAAATTATACGCCTGCGTTTGTTATTGGTGCCTCTTTGGCTATTACTGCAATGTTGGCCGTCTGGATTTTGATTCCAAAAATTGAGCCTTTAAAAGCACCCAAGTAACAGCGTGTTTAGCGGCAGAGCAACCAAAATCCTGCCGCTTACTTACAACAAGGGTAAGTTAATAAATGAAAAAAATATTCTTTTTAGGCGAGTGTATGCTCGAGCTTAGAGCGATTGATGAGAGTACGCTCAACCAATCATTCGCAGGTGATGTATATAATTCTGCCGTGTACCTTAAGCGCTGCTTTAACAGTATTAACTCGGCAATTGTGACCGCATTGGGCACCGATGCAATCAGTCAAAAAATGCGCCACTGCTTTGTGCAAGAACAACTAGGTACACAATTAGTGTTTGCTCATTCAGATAAAGTGCCCGGTGTGTATTACATCGAAACAGATGATCAAGGAGAACGCAGCTTTACTTATTGGCGTAATGATTCAGCGGCAAGAACGGTGATCGATTTTTATAATCCCACAGTTATTGATGAGCTTGCGTCAGGCGACATGCTTTTTTTCTCAGGAATATCGCTTGCTGTTATAGAGCCCGATACTCGCGCTATTTTTTGGCAATCCATTCATACTTTAAAAGCTGCCGGTGTGAAGGTTGTTTTTGATCCTAATTATAGAGCGAGATTATGGCAGTCTGTTGAAGAAACTAAGCAGCAGTATGCGCTTGCTTTTCAGTGTGCAGATATCACGCTACCGGGCGTAGAAGATTTACACGCTTTGTATGGGGTGGATTCGGTTGAAGATGTCCTTGCGCACCTTAGTGATTATGACATCAACGAAGTGGTTATAAAAAATGGCCCCGAATCAGTATTAACCATGGTTGATGGCCAATTACAACGCCACACAATTACACCGGTAGATAATGTTGTTGATACAACGTCAGCAGGCGATGCGTTTAATGGTGTTTACCTAGGAGCTCGGTTATCTGGGCTGCCAGTGTGTGAAGCGGTTAGTAAAGCCGCAAAAGCTGCTGCGGTCGTAATCCAACAGCCGGGCGCAATTACCGCAAAAGCGGTTTTCAATCAGGCTATGGCTGATTCGTAATATGTAACTTAAACAAAAAGGCCCCAATGTAATGCCTGAGTCTTTTTGTCTCAACACATAATAACTATTAAGAGAGATACAACTATGACTCGTTTTACTGAACTCATGTCAGGACAAACACTGCTACCTTTAATTCAAGCCGACAGTGTTGATCAAGGGGTGAATATAGCCAAAGCAATGGCGGCGGCAGGACTAGGTTTAGTGGAAGTCGTGTTACGCACGGATGCATCGTTAGCGACAATAAGGGCTATCAAGGAAGCCGTACCTTCATTAAAAGTGGGCGCAGGTACAGTCATCAATGCTGAAATTTTACAGCAGGCACTTGATGCGGGTGTTGATTTTATTGTTACTCCGGCGGTTTCACCTTTACTACTTGAATCATTAAAACAATGCTCAGTGCCCGTCGTGCCTGGTGTGTCTAACACCGCTGATATTTTACTTGCATTAGAAGCAGGTTTTACTGAGCAAAAGTTATTTCCTGCTTCATTATCAGGGGGCGCACCATTTTTGAAAGCAGTGTCAACCGTATTTCAAAGCGTTACATTTTGCCCAACAGGTGGGGTCAATGCGCAAAATAAATATGAGTACCTTGCTTTAGACAATGTAATTGCCGTCGGAGGTACTTGGGTTGCGCCTAAAGAGTGGGTTGAACAAGAAAACTGGCAGGCGATTACCGATGCCTGTGTTGAGGCAAACAAAGTATAAGGGATAGATAATGGGATCTTTACTAGCCAAAGTTAACCCCGGCGTAATTGTTGGAAATAATGTTACACAAGTATATGCGCATGCCAGAGAGCACCAATATGCGTTACCTGCGGTTAATGTTATTGGTACATCATCTATTAATGCAACCTTGAATGCAGCAAAAAAAGCGCAGTCGCCTGTTATTATTCAACTGTCGAACGGTGGCGCGCAATTTTTTTGTGGCAAAGGTCTTGCCTTACCTGAGCAACAAAGTGCAGTGCTTGGTGCTGTAAGTGCGGCTAAGTATGTTCATAGTGTCGCTGAGCATTATGGCGTGCCGGTTATGTTGCATACGGATCATGCTGCGAAAAAGTTACTGCCGTGGATTGATGGCTTGTTAGATGAAGGCGAACGTTATTTTCAGCAAACAGGGCAGCCTCTTTTTAGCTCACATATGATCGATCTTTCTGAAGAGCCATTAGAAGAAAATATAGCAATTTGTGAGCGTTATTTAGCGCGTATGGCAAAAATGGGCATGACCTTGGAAATTGAACTAGGGTGTACTGGGGGCGAAGAAGATGGCGTGGATAATAGCCACCTTGATAGCGCATCCCTTTATACGCAACCTAAAGAAGTAGCATACGCCTATGAAAGGTTAAGTAAAGTCAGTGCTAACTTCATTATTGCAGCCTCGTTTGGCAACGTTCACGGCGTTTATAAACCGGGCAACGTTGTTTTAACCCCCCGTATTTTAAAAGACTCACAAGCCTATGTTTCGCAAAAGTTTAACCTGCCCCACAATAGCTTAAATTTTGTATTTCATGGTGGTAGTGGTTCAGAGCAAGAAAAAATAACAGAGTCATTAACGTATGGCGTTGTAAAAATGAACATTGACACCGATACGCAATGGGCGTGTTGGGACGGCGTACTTAATTATTATCAAAACAATAAAAATTACTTACATAGTCAAATAGGTAACCCAGATGGCAACGATAAGCCGAATAAAAAATACTATGATCCGCGAGTGTGGTTAAGCCATTCAGAGCAAAACATGACGATGAGATTATTACAGTGTTTTACCGACCTTAATTGCGTTAATAGGTACTCATAATGAAACGACTAATCCCAGTTTTAAAAAATGATGGTGTGGAAACAGATTTAATTATGTTGATCCGCACTATTTTAGCGACCAGTAAAGAGATTGCATTTCGTGTAGGCCAAGGAGAACTTGCAGGGGTGTTAGGCTCTACGCTAGATGAAAATATCCAAGGTGAAGTACAAAAAAAGCTCGATGTGATTGCCAATCAGTTACTCAAAGATATGTTACTTGAGGAAGATTCGGTTGCTGCTATTGCCTCCGAAGAAGAAGATCATGCTGTGCCAGGTAATCCCGATGGTCACTATATTGTTGCTTTTGACCCGCTCGATGGTTCTTCAAATATTGATGTAAATGGTCAAATTGGCACTATTTTTACCATTTATGCGAAGCGTGATGATGTGCCCCATGACAGTGATGAACAGTTTGTTCAAGCAGGTATAAAACAGCTGTGCGCAGGCTATGTGCTTTATGGCCCTTCCACTTTGTTAGTGATGAGCACAGGTGGCCCAACACGCTGTTATACGCTGGATTTAACTCATGGCGGCTTTTTGCTAACAACCCCTGAAATGACTGTTGCGCACGAAAGTAAAGAGTTTGCTGTGAATATGGCTAACTACCGCTATTGGCATGAAACTATTCAGACTTATTTCGATAACGTACTGTATGCGAGCCAAGCGTTTGAAAAAAGCTCAATGCGCTGGAGTGCCGCTATGGTAGGGGATATTCACCGTATTTTATCAAGAGGCGGCACATTTCTGTATCCAGAGGACAAACGTGCGGGTAATGACAATGGCAAAATAAGGCTACTTTATGAAGCCAATCCGCTGTCGATGTTGATTGAAAACGCAGGAGGACAAGCCAGTTCTCGTGGTCAGCGAATTTTAACCATAGAGCCACACAGTCTTCACCAGCGAGTAGCGGTTGTCATGGGGTCATCTTCTGCTGTGGCATTTTTTAATCGGACTGTTTATGAGTCATAACAAAACAGTGGTGTATTTTGAGGCGATGCGTTATGACAGGTGTTAATCAGATACAGCAAACCTCAGTGTAAGTTTAACGAGATCTTCTTTACTGGCATGAATACGACCAATGATAAACGGGTGTCAGTTTTGGTGCGCAACTCGGTGCTCATATTTGGCAAGCTGCCCGTTATGAATTGATTATTTGGTTAACCAATTTGTTTTTTTTGAATTTTACTACTGCTACATTAGTCTTAAAGGTAAATTAATTCAGCAATAGAATTAATCCTGTAATTATTTAAATTGCTATTTATCAATGCCTTACTTTTATATCTGCACGGTGACTTATTGGTAATGTAAATTGGTCGACTTTTTTATTAAATGTTATTACCAAAAGGGTTGATCTTTTTTTGTTCAAGTGTAATTATTTGGTTAACCTTTTGTGAAAGCGAACGGCCAATGACAACAAATATAAACCAAAGCATTCGAACACACAGGAAACACTATGAAGCATAAATTATCTAGCGTTACATTAGCGATACTTTCAGCTACAGCATTGAATGTTGCATCAGCGCAAGAAGCAAAGCAGCAATCTGTGGATGAACTTGAAGTAATTGAAGTGTCAGGTATCAGGCAGTCGCTTACTAATGCATTAGCACAAAAACGTTCAGCCGCAAGCCTTGTAGAAGTGATAGAAGCCGTAGATATTGGTAAGTTACCGGATCAAAATTTAGCTGAAGTATTAGAAAATGTAACCGGTGTACAGATCACGCGTCAAGCAGGTGTCGGTACGGGGGTACAAATTCGTGGTACGAATGCGAATCGTACAGAAATTAATGGTGTTTCTACAGTGGGTTCCGGCTCTGGTAGAACAGGTATCAGTTTTGAAGATGTGTCGGCATCGATGATCTCTGGTGTTGAAGTGATTAAATCACCAGAAGCTAAAACAATAGAAGGATCTGTAGGAGGCACAATTAACCTTCGTACAATCCGCCCATTGCAACTTAATGATACGTTAGCAGCTTTTCGCGTACAAGCTGAAGACAGTAGCCTCTCCACTGATAGCATTAAACCAAGAATATCGGGTTCTTGGGGTGACAATTGGCAACTAGATTCTGGTGGCGAATTTGGCGCTGTATTTAGCGCAAGTTATGCAGAGCAAGACGTAACAGCATTTCGTCCTCGAGCTGATCGCGATAACTCCGTCGCAGCGGGGAGTGATGCAGCAAGTGCCCAGTCTTTTGACTTTTTACCTATTCAATTCTTGATTCAGGATTATGATAATTACGAGTCAGAAACGGTTAACTTTGCTGGTACGCTAGAATGGGCACCTAATGAGAACACCAAGTTCTTTTTTGATGCCGTGATGAACGACCAAGACAGACGTCAAGAAAGCTCACGGGTTCAAGCCTCTGGTGTGAGTGACCTTCGTAATGTTGCAGCTCCTAGCGAATTTGAAACGGTTGATTTTGGCGTATTAGACGGCCAAGATTTAGGAAGTATTCAAGCGGCGTTAAAAGGTGTTATCCCTGTTGAAGACGGGGGAGCAGATCCTAATTTACGCTTTTCAAGTGATACAAATGCACGTCAAACTGATAGCCAAATATTTCGATTGGGTGGGCAATGGCAGGGTGATAAGTTATTTGTGAGTATGGAAGCGTCATCGTCACGCTCTGATTCAAATACACCAAGCTTCAATACAACATTGAACTTCATTAACCCTAATGTAGCAACCAATGACTCGAACGAAAATGGCACCCCTTTTGAATATGACTTGAGCGGGGGAGCGCTTGCATTTGGTATTGCCCAAGGTGAAGCAAATGCGCCAACCAGTGCACAGTTACTAGACCCTGCAAATGTTGTATTACGCGATGTAAACCAAGGGCGTGATACGACAGAAAATAAAGAAGATGCGATCAGAGCTGATTTTAATTATTACTTTGACAGCATGATCACGTCGGTCGATTTTGGGTACCGTTATAACAGATCAAGCAGCACCTCAGATCAAGTACGTAATAATGTGGGCTTGCGTAAAATGGCAGATAGCCCATCAGGTGATTTATTTGCAGAGTTGCTGGTGGCCGGGCCTGATAATTTTAACAAAGCAGACGGGCGAACACTCTTTATAAAAGACTTTTTATTAGTTAACCCTGAGCTTGCCGGCTCAAACCCAGACTATGTACTTGAAGTATTAAATGATGCGATTACAGCAAATAATGCGCTTACAGGTTCTGATCGTGCGCCTACATCTCAGGTGAGTGCATTTTTTGACATTGAAGAAACAACGCATGCATTGTACGCACAAGCAAATTTCGAATATGAAATGTTTCGAGGTAATGTTGGCGTACGATATTTACAAACGGACATTACGTCAACGGGTAACTCAGTAACAACCGACGATGATGGGAATCAAGTCGTTTCACAAGTCGTGTCTGAAGCGGATTATAATTTTGTATTACCACGTATAAACATCAGCGCAGACGTGTCTGAAGATGTGTTAGTTCGTTTGGGTTGGTCTAAAGATATTCGTCGCCCTGATTATGACGACTTATCTACGTCCGTGTCATACAGCACAAGTCCTAATTCAGCGGTTGCTATTGGTAACCCAGGCTTAGGGCCAGAAGAGGTAACATCGTTTGATATTTCAACCGAGTGGTACTTTGCTCCTTCAGCGTTAGTAAGCGTGGGTTATTTTCATAAAAAGCGCAAAGACCTGCATGTCACAAAGCAAGTTGACCCCTATGAAGACCCAACCACGGGATTTCGTGATGTTGTAGGACCAACCTGTGAAGCCGGTGGCACATTTAACCCCATTGCTGATATTAATGTCTTTGGGCCAGAGCCCGGAGTTGGTTTGTGTGTGCCTACTCAAACGACAGTTAATGATGCTGATACACGCACCCAACAAGGTATTGAGTTGGCATTTCAATATGACTTATCTGAATTCGAAAGCGACTTAGGCTGGGCATCAGGCTTTGGCGTGATGGCTAACTATACGTATCAAAAATCATCAGGAGGTGAAGCAATTGATAATGCAACGAGCCGTGCAAACGCCGTATTTGCATTAACAACGGGCATTGAGAACATTGATGTCTCTGCCAAACAGCCGCTTTTAGATCTTTCTGAAAACGCATATAACTTTACCTTGTACTATGAAAAATATGGTTTTTCAGCGCGTGCAAGATACACGTGGCGAGAAGGTTACCGCTCAGAAGACTTTGGCAGTACATCTAGTTACCCATGGGGCTTCCCAGTTGTTCAAGAGGACCGTGGTCAGTTAAACGCAAGTGTTAATTATGATGTAACCGAGCAATTTAGTGTTGGTATAGAAGCCGTGAACTTAACGAAGTCAGATGTGAGTCAGTCTTGTGTTAACGAAGGATCATTACTGTGTTATCAAGGCTTAACAGATCGTCGTATTACTTTTGGTGCAAGTTACCGTTTTTAATAAGTTAATTGTGTGAGTACCAATTGGTAATTGGTATAAAAGCAAGCCACTAGGCTTGCTTTTTTTTTGCATTATTTTTAGGTGTACCCAACGCTTAAAACATTTGTGTGCGTACATTTAATAAAATGTATATTGGCTGTTTAGCCTATTTGAAAGCCGTTTTATTAAATAATCATAGCAGAAGGCGGGGTCGTTAAAAAATAAGACAACACACATAGCAAAGGCACAGTTATGTGCCTTTTAGGGAATAGAAAAGTAAGATTTATTGAGTTAAATGAGAGATAGAATACAAGCCACGCGTTTCACTTGTTTTACGTTTTATTTCTTCAAGGGCCTTTTTCTCGCTTGCGGCAAAGAGTGAATTAATTAAACGGTTAAAGTGGTTGTGCATGGCTTTACGGGCTGCCGATGAGTCATGGCTGGCGATAGCATCATAAATACATGTGTGCTCTTGTAAACGCTGCTCGTCGCTTTGTGAACACACATCGTCATAGGCCGCGATGATTTGTGGCTCGCTGCGTCTTAACTTCCATAAGTTTTGAATTGACATGAAAATTGCGTTGTTACGGGTCGACTTAGCAATGATCTCATGAAAGCGTTGATCAGCTTCAATCGCCATTTCTGGCACTTGCATATCATCTAAACTTTGCTTTAAATCGGCCAGTTCGTGATCTTGAATTGTTGCCGCTGCTAAGGCCGCAGCTTCAGCTTCAATGAGTGCTCTGGCCTGTGTTAGTTCAAATGCACTAATGGGCTTATCGCTAGCCTCTACTTTATTAGTGTCTGTAACAAATACACCCGAGCCGGTCTTAACTTCAACACGGCCTCTGACTTCAAGCGCAATAATAGCCTCTCGAATTGTAGGCCTACTTACTTGATGAGTTTCTGCTAATTCACGTTCTGCAGGTAAACGGCTTCCAACATGATAGACACCTTGATCTATTGCGGCTTCTAACTTATCAACAACGTTCCAAAAACGTCTACGCCTTTTCATTTTATATTCCCCAAGTTTAGTAAACGGTAGATGCACAGCTTTGATGTGGATAATAATTAAGCCGAACCGAGTAGGCTAAATCACTCCACAAATTGGTAAAAAAGTTGGTAAAAAAATTAATCTAATTGGTAAATTACATTTCTTAGTTTAGCTTGTCAATTTGCTTTTGTTTTAAATTTAGCTGCAAACAGACGATTGAAACTGCTTTATTTAAATTATTCAGCGCTGAAGAGGAGATGTTGTCATCCGAGAATATTTTTTCATCAATATAATTAGTGGGTTAAATGTATTTATGAACGTTTTCTGTTGGCATGGTATTGCTAGTCGTTAAATCAGTGATGGAAAAATAAACAGCCAAAAATGCGAGGGCTAACTTTATATAACTCGGTATAAATAAAGGGCTCCCAGTGTATTCGTTGAGTAAAATTAAAAGAACAAGTATGCATTCTATAGGGTTGGGATTTGCGCTAGAAAATATGATATTTCCTTATGAGCGCTATTGAGTATCATTTATTATTAATTTAATCGCTCAATACAATTAACCTAAGGCAATTAACTACCCGTTAAATGCTTATTCATGGCGTACGTATTATCAAGCTGTTGCTCTATAAAGCAATAGCTGCCTGAATGAAATAAGCCCTGTAACCTCAAACTTTTTTATTGTAGATGCAGGTACTGTGCTTTTTTTTAGCTAACGCCTCGCGTGACATTTTTGCTTTTTTGCGACGCTCTTTTAAATGCTCAGCAAAAGCCAGCTACACATCACCTTCGCTTAATAATAAATAATTAATGATAGAACCTCGCGAACTTGATTGGACATTACTGTGTCCATTTTTGGGTTGTAAAGTTAATGGTTGAATGCGAATTAACTAATATGATTTTTATTGATTGAGATCAACAAGGAAACCCAGCATAAAATGCATAATTTGCGGCTGCAAATTTATGCTAGAAGTACTAGAGGCTACAGAATGGCTTTATTAATTAACAACAAATGCATTAACTGCGACATGTGCGATCCAGAATGCCCTAACGAGGCCATTTACATGGGCGCTAAAATTTACCAAATAGACCCTGCAAAATGCACCGAATGCGTAGGCCACTACGACAAACCTACGTGCGTGAGTGTATGCCCAATTGACTGCATAAAGCCCGATCCTAATCACCGTGAAAGTATAGATGAGCTGGCAGAGAAATATGTGAGGTTAACGGGGTAGTTTATCGGTTGGTTTTTATGCTTAATGGGTTACGAAGCGAAAGTGGCGATACTGTCGCAATAATCAAACTGCTCGCATATTGCGTATTATTATCCGAATTTAGGCCGATAAATATCCCTTCATATATTTTTAATTAAGTCTCAATAATTCGCGCTCTTTACGGTATGATAACTCAATAATTTGTATTGATATTCTGGTCTGAGATAGCTATGGAAACCGCACCTAAAAAAACCGCCACAAAGCCCGCTACTAAAAAAGTTGCTAAAAAAACCACAAAACAAGCACAAGTCGGGTTTGAAGAATCGCTTTGGGATGCCGCCAATAAACTACGTGGCAGTGTTGAATCAGCCGAATATAAACACATTGTTTTAAGCTTAATCTTTCTTAAATTTATTAGTGATAAGTTTGAAGTACGTCAAAAAGCCATTATTGCCGAGTATGGTGATGAATACATCGATATGGTTGACTTTTACGCGATGGATAACGTGTTTTACCTACCAGAAGACGCTCGCTGGTCATACATTCAAGCCAACGCCAAGCAAGGCGATATCGCTGTAAAAATAGATACCGCCCTGCACGGCGTTGAAAAAAACAATAAATCACTCGCGGGCGCATTGCCCGATAACTACTTTTCACGCTTAGGGCTTGATGCAAGTAAGCTCTCAGCGTTAATCGATACCATTAATAATATCGACACCATCGCCAACCAAAACGAAAAAACAGAAGAAGACTTAGTTGGCCGTGTGTACGAATACTTTTTAGGTAAATTTGCCGCCTCTGAAGGCAAAGGCGGGGGCGAGTTCTATACGCCTAAGTCAATCGTTACACTCATTGCTGATATGATTGAACCATTCGAAGGTAAAATTTACGATCCCTGTTGTGGCTCGGGCGGTATGTTTGTGCAATCGCTTAAGTTTATTAATAGCCATAACGGTAACCAAAAAAATGTGTCTATTTATGGGCAAGAGTACACCAACACCACCTATAAATTGGCTAAAATGAACCTCGCCGTGCGTGGTATCTCGGGCAATTTGGGTGATGTAGCAGGCGATACCTTTTTTAAAGATCAACACCCTGACCTAAAAGCCGATTACATTATGGCAAACCCACCGTTTAACCAAAAACAGTGGCGCGCCGATAACGAACTAGTCGACGATGCCCGCTGGGCAGGCTACCCAACACCGCCTACCGGTAATGCCAACTATGCGTGGATCATGCACATGATCTCAAAACTCAGCGAACATGGCACCGCAGGCTTTGTACTGGCTAATGGCTCAATGAGTTCAAACACCAGTGGCGAGGGGGATATTCGCCAAAAAATAATCGAAAATGATTTAGTCGATTGTATGATAGCCCTACCAGGGCAGTTGTTTTACACCACGCAAATTCCGGTGTGTTTATGGTTTATAAGTAAAGACAAACGCGGTAATAACGAAAAATGCCTACTAAAGCGCCGCGATCGCCAAGGCGAAACGCTATTTATAGACGCCCGCGAAATGGGCACTATGGTTAACCGCACCTTAAAAGAACTCACCAACGACGACATAGCTAAAATTACCCAAACCTACCATATTTGGCGCGGCGAAGAGCTAACCACTGAAACTGCGAAGCCAGAAAGCGCAGATAAAGAGCAAAGCGCACAAAAAGAGCAAAGCGCAAACAAAGAGCAAGAATACGAAGATGTTGCCGGTTATTGTAAATCAGCCACCCTTGCCGATATAAAAGCCAACGACTACGTACTTACACCAGGGCGCTATGTAGGCGCGGCCGATATTATCGACGACGGTATCCCGTTCGAAACTAAAATGAGCGAACTTAGCCAAACCCTTTATAGCCAAATGAATCAAGCCGATGAACTTGATAACGCCATTCGTAAAAATTTGCAGGCCTTAGGCTATGGTGAAGAGCGTGATGGAGCAAAACGTAATGACTCATAGTGAAGAACAGCCATCGACTCAAAACGAGCTCTTATTAGTTGATATTCGCCGCATTGTTGAGCAAGCCCGTGGGCAAGTTAAACAAACTGTTAATACCGCCATGCTACAAGCGTATTGGCAAATAGGGCGCTTAATTGTAGAAGATGAGCAAGGCGGTGAAACACGCGCAGCCTACGGCAAAGCAACATTAAAACGTTTATCGCAGCAACTCAGCACAGACTATGGCAGAGGATTTGACATAACCAACCTGCGTAATATGCGCCGCTTTTATCTCGCCTTTGAAAAACGAGACGCAGTGCGTCTCGAATTAAGCTGGACGCATTATCGCGTGCTATTACGGGTTGATAGTTCAAGTGCGCGCAACTGGTATCGAGATGAAGCCATTTTACAAAATTGGTCGGCGCGTGCGTTAGAGCGCCAAATTGGTACGCTTTACTACGAGCGTTTACTCTCAAGTAAAAACAAA
Source organism: Pseudoalteromonas neustonica (assembly GCF_001653135.1). Taxonomy (GTDB): domain Bacteria; phylum Pseudomonadota; class Gammaproteobacteria; order Enterobacterales; family Alteromonadaceae; genus Pseudoalteromonas; species Pseudoalteromonas neustonica. The sequence continues at coordinate 16,602 of NZ_BDDS01000003.1, read as the reverse complement.
CAACCCGTAGAGCAAGGTATTATAAATAACCTACAACCGTTCTTATTAGGGCTTGGTAAAGCGATCCTTAAAATCGTGGAAACGCAGAATTATGGAGAGCGATGCAATGGAAAATAAACATCCTTTATTGCATGAAATAGAACAAGGTGAAAGCAAAAGTTTAGAATTTAAAGTGCAATTACCAACCAGTAAAGAGTGGGTTAAAAGCATTATCTCGTTTGCCAACTCTGCGGGTGGAAAGTTGGTTATAGGCGTTTCTGATAATAGAACGCTTATAGGTTTGCAACATTTTGACCTATTTGAATTAATGGATAAAATTAGTTCAACAATGCATGAGCTGGTTGCGCCTACGCTATTACCTAATATATATATAGAGAATATTAACGGGGTTGAGTTATTAGTAATAGAAGTGCAGCGCGGAGCATTACTCCCTTATTATTTAAAGAGTAAAGGCAAAGAGCTGGGTTGTTATCAACGTATTGGTGCCACTAATCGCCTAGTCAGTCAGGCGCAAGTGATAGAGCTTGAACGCCAGCGTAACCATATTAGCTTTGACTCACTTATTAATTACGAAGTGGATTTATCAACCCTTGATTTAACGCCACTTCAACAGCGTTTTGCAGCGCATGGTAAACCATTAACGCCAGAAAAGTTATTAAGTTTAAAGCTGGTCAAAAACGATAATAATACGCTTTACCCCACACATGGCTTGTTAATCTTATTAGGCTTTTATGAGCATGTAGAAATAAAATGTAGCCGATTTAAAGGCACCACTATGTCTATCTTTTTAGATAAAAAAGAGTACACGGGTGATCTTTTTCAGCAAATAGAAAACGCAGAATTATTTATAAAAAACCATCTTCATTTACGCGCAGAGGTACTGGGGCTGCAACGCACCGATACCTTTGAAATCCCATTTCCAGCAATTCGAGAAGCATTACTCAATGCGGTAATGCATCGAGATTACAGCAATTTTGGACGAGATATAAAAATAGGTATTTACGATGATATTGTAAATATTGTATCGCCAGGCGGTTTACCAAATGGATTAACTATGCTTGATGCGTTAAAAGGTCGCTCTGAAATTCGCAATACGGTAATTGCAAGAGTATTTAAGGAGCTGGACTTAGTTGAGCAGTGGGGCAGCGGTATACAAAGAATAAAAGAGTATTGCACCAAGGCGAACATCGGTTTACCAGTGTTTTCTGAGTCAGGTGATTTTACCGATTGGGAGTTTCCAAGAAAAATACAAAGTAGTAATGAAGTATCAGTAGCGAGTGATGGAATAAATGATGGAATAAATGATGGAATAAATGATGGAATAAATGATGGAATAAATGATGGAATAAATGATGGAATAAATGATGGAATAAATGATGGAATAAATGATGGAATAAATCATAGTTCGGTTGTTCCTAAAAATATTCAGCCATTGTTAACGTGTATTAAGCACTCGCCTTCATTGTCTACAAAAGTATTCGCTAAACGGCTTAATGTGGGCACGGCGACGGTTGAACGTCATATTAAATGGTTAAAAGACCATAAGGTAATAAAACGGATTGGTTCAAACAAAGACGGATATTGGCAGGTGTTAAACAATGAAAAATCATAAATATAAACAACTCGCATTTAGCCAAACCCTTTATAGCCAAATGAGCCAAAGCGATGCGCTAGACAATGCTATTCGACAAAACTTAGAGGCACTGGGTTATGGAAAATAGTAACGCATTAGATAACCCCGCCATATTAATAGAAATTAAACAGGTTATCGAGCAAGCGCGTAAACAGGTTAAACAAACCGTTAATCACGCTATGGTGAACGCCTATTGGCAAATTGGACGGTTAATTGTTGAACAAGAGCAGCAAGGAGCAACACGAGCTGAATATGGAAAAACACAACTTGCGTTGCTCTCAACACAATTAACCGCACAATTTGGTAAGGGATATTCAAGTCGAAACTTACGCAATATGCGCAGTTTTTATTTAGCCTTTTCAAAATGGCAGACAGTGTCTGCCAAATTGAGTTGGTCGCATTATTCAACGCTTATCCGCATTGAAAATGAAAATGCCCGCTTATGGTATATGCATGAGGCCAGTCAACAAAACTGGAGTGTACGCGCGTTAGAACGCCAAATTGGTACGCTTTACTACGAGCGTTTACTCTCAAGTAAAAACAAACAACCCGTAGAGCAAGAAGCCCAACAAAACACACAAGTATTGGCAGAGTCCGCAAAAGACTACCTGCGCGATCCCTACATTTTAGATTTTTTAAACCTGCAAGACAAAAGCTATCAAGAGAACGACCTAGAGCAAGGCATTATAAATAACCTACAACAGTTTTTATTAGAGCTAGGTAAAGGCTTTGCTTTTGTAGAGCGCCAAAAACGCATTCGTTTTGATGATGAAGACTTTTATATCGACCTCGTTTTTTATAATTTTAAACTCAAGTGTTTTTTATTGCTCGACTTAAAAATTGGCAAACTCAAACACCAAGATATAGGCCAAATGGACACCTATATTCGCTTGTACGATGACTTACACACCAGCAGCGACGATAATCCTACTATTGGCCTTGTTTTATGCAGTGAAAAAAGCGAAGCCGTTGTAAAATACTCTGTACTGAGCGACCAAAAACAGCTGTTTGCTGCAAAATATTTAGCGCATCTACCGAGCGAAGAAGAATTACGCATAGAACTCCAAAAAGAGCGCGAACGTGTGCAAGCGCAATTGCTTAATCAGCAAGTTAAAGGCCAAGATGATGAATAAACAAATGGGGTGTGAAGTTTGTAGCCAAATCGGCGAAGCGCAAGCGCTTGATAAAACTATTCGTGAAAATGCGGAGGCGTTGGGATATGGATGCTAATTTACTTAGCTTGCCAAAACACTGGGAGATAAAAACTCTTGTTGAACTCACAGTTCAGAAGAATGTTTCTTACGGGATAGTGCAACCCGGTAAGCATGAAAATGACGGCATACCAATTATTAGAGTTAATAACTTTACTTCTTCTGGACTTGATGTTTCAAATGTAATGAAAGTTGCACCTAAACTTGCTAATAAATCACTTAAAACAAGCCTGAAAAAAAATGATTTATTGTTGACTTTAGTCGGTTCAACAGGGCTTACCTACATTGTGCCTAAAGAGTACGAAGGTTGGAATGTTGCTAGAGCTGTTGCTGTGATAAGAGGTGATAACACAGTAAGTGCTGGTTGGATAAAAATCTGTTTAGATTCCACTTTTACAAAATACTTTTTGGACTCACGAGCAAATACTACAGTCCAAAAAACTTTAAATCTATCAGATGTAAAACAGGTACCTATTCCCATACCGCTCGCGCATGAGAGAGCATTCATTGAGAAAAATATTGGCAACCTAAACGAAAAAATAGAACTCAATCAAAAAACCAACCAAACCTTAGAGCAAATGGCGCAGGCGTTATTTAAAAGCTGGTTTGTTGACTTTGATCCGGTGTTCGACAACCTACTTGCGAGCGTTGATTTTAAGTTAGAAAACCTTGAAACTAGTCTGCCTGGCGAGTTAATACTAAAAGCACAGCGCCGCTTAGCGGCACTGAACAGCTTAGAAAATGCGGCCGAATGCAAAGCGTCACTCAGTGCGCTTGCTCACGAGCTACAAGCACAGCTATCAACAAAAGAAGCAACACAAGCAGCAGTGCAAGTTTCAGAAAAAGCCGCTGAAACACCCGTTAAAGCAAACTTTAACGCCAACCCTCACATATTAGCGCAACACGCCAATACCCACGCCCACTTCCCCAATGAATTCGAACACAACGAACAACTAGGCTGGATACCAAAGGGGTGGGAAGTACTTCCTCTAGAGTCATTAATTATATTAATTGGTGGAGGCACACCTAAAACGAGTGTTGAAGAGTATTGGAACGGTGACATTCCTTGGTTTTCGGTAGTTGATGCACCTCAAGATAGCGATGTATTTGTTGTTGATACGGAAAAGCATGTTACGCAGTTAGGTGTAGATAAATCATCCACAAAAATACTTCGCGTCGGTACTACCATCATAAGCGCACGAGGAACCGTTGGGAAATGTGCATTTGTAGGTACACCTATGGCTATGAATCAGTCCTGTTATGGTATTAATGGCATTAATAATATATCGGATGAATTTATATACTACCTTACGAGGCACCAAGTTTCTGACCTACAGAAAAGAGGTCATGGATCAGTTTTTAATACTATAACTCGTGAAACGTTTAAATCTATTTTACTACCATTCTCAGGTGATAAACTGACTAAAGAATTTGGTAAAGCTGTAACCTCATTATTTGATAAAATATTAATGAACAATCGGCAAAACGCAGAGCTTATTAAACTCCGCGACACTTTACTACCCAAACTCATCTCTGGCGAATTACAAATACCTGATGTAGCCACCGATGAATAAATAGTAGATTAATAAACTTAGCTGAGCGTTTAAAGGCCACAAAAACAACAATAAGGATGTTTGATGAAATTTACTGAAGCCAAATTAGAACACGCGGTGGTTGAGCTATTAGGTGAGCAAGGCTACCCGCATTTATTGGGCGGGCAGCTCACCCGCAATAATAGTGACGTTTTAATTAAAGACGACCTCCGTGCTTTTTTAACCAAACGCTACGCTAACAATAATATGACCACCGGTGAAGTAGACTCAATTATTGCAAAGCTTGAAAAGCTGCCAGCCAGTGATTTATATGAGAGTAATAAAACCTTTTGTAAGTGGCTCAGTGATGGCTTTTTACTTAAACGGGAAGTACTTAAACGAGAAGTACTGAGTCGCGAGCGTGGCATGGTGGCAGGTAGTGCGGCGCAAAAGGATTTGTATATTCAGCTGCTTGACTACGACAACGTTGAGCAAGGTATTAAAAGCAGCCTAATAGCAGGCAGTGCTATGGCTGCTTTGGATAATATGGCTCTCGATAATGTAAATGAAGCCAGCGTTACTTACCTGCAAGACGACAACATTTACCGCTTTGTTACCCAGTTAGAAATAGAAAGCCCCACAAGCTACGACAATATTGAACTGCGCATTCCCGATGGCATTTTATATGTGAATGGCTTGCCGCTGGTGGTGTTTGAATTTAAAAGTGCGATACGCGAGCAAGCCCCTATATTTGAAGCGTATGAGCAGTTAACGGTGCGCTACAGACGCGCTATTCCGCAGTTATTTGTATTTAATACCTTGTGCGTTATAAGTGATGGCGTAAACAATAAAATGGGTAACTTATTTGCGCCTTATCAGTTTTTTTACTCGTGGGGCAAAGTAACGGGGCAAGAGCTAACCGCGCAAGAGGGTATTAACTCGTTACATACCTTATTGCAGGGCTTGTTTGATAAAGCGCGCTTGCGCGATGTAATGCGCAACTTTGTGTTTTTTCCTGATTCTAGTAATAAAAACGCGGGCAAAAAAGAGATAAAAATAGTACCGCGTTACCCGCAATATTATGCGGCTAATAAATTGTTCGAAAATATAAAACGGCATTTAAAGCCACAAGGTGATGGTAAAGGTGGTACGTACTTTGGCGCAACGGGGTGTGGTAAAAGTTACACCATGCAATTTTTAACACGCTTATTAATGAAAAGCGTTGAACTTAAAAGCCCCACCATTATTTTAATTACCGACCGCACCGATTTAGACGATCAACTCTCCCAGCAGTTTGGTAATGCTAAAACCTACATTGGCGACGACACAGTTAAAACAGTCACCAGCCGTACTCACTTACGAGAGTTACTAGCTGGGCGTAACAGTGGCGGTGTATTTTTAACTACTATTCATAAGTTCACCGAAGACACTCAGTTATTAACTGATCGCACTAACGTTATTTGTATTTCTGATGAGGCGCATCGCAGCCAAGTTAATCTTGATCAAAAAATTACTATTACCGACAAAGGCCCTAATGCCGGAGTGAGAAAAACCTTTGGTTTTGCTAAATACCTGCACGACTCACTGCCCAATGCCACCTATGTTGGTTTTACCGGCACGCCAGTCGACGCGACTTTAGATGTGTTTGGTGAAGTGGTTGACTCGTACACTATGACTGAGTCGGTTAAAGATGAAATAACCGTGCGCATAGTTTACGAAGGCCGCGCGGCTAAGGTGTGTTTAAACAACAGTAAGCTGGCCGAAATTGAAGCCTATTACAAAGAATGCGCCGATGCTGGCAGTAACGAGCTGCAAATAGAAGACAGTAAAAAAGCCACCGCCAACATGAATAGCATTCTAGGTGACCCAGACCGTATTAAAGTGTTAGCAAAAGATTTTGTACAGCACTACGAAAAACGTGTTGAAGAATGCTCAACAGTTGCAGGTAAGGCAATGTTTGTGTGCAGCTCGCGTGGCATTGCTTATCAGTTGTATCAAGAATTAGAAGAATTACGCCCAGATTGGTTTGATGTAGTCGACTCTTTAAACGAGCAGGATAACGCGCAAAATTTATCGGATACCGAGCGAAAGCGTGCTATTAGCGAAGGCCGTATTGCAGCCCCTTCTGAAAAAGTAAAAATGGTGATGACCCGTGGTAAAGACGACGTCGCACGCTTGTATAATTTACTCGGCAGTAAAGACGAGCGTAAAGAGCTTGATAAGCAATTTAAAAACAAACATTCAAACTTTAAAATAGCCATAGTGGTAGACATGTGGCTAACCGGTTTTGACGTGCCATTTTTAGATACCATGTACATAGATAAACCACTACAAAAGCACAGCTTAATACAAACTATTTCGCGCGTTAACCGCCAGTTTGAAGGCAAAGATAAAGGCTTGGTAGTCGATTACATTGGTATTAAATCTGAAATGAATAAAGCGTTAGCGCAGTATTCAAAAACAGACGAAACCAACTTTGAAGACATTACCGCGTCGGTTATAGAAGTAAAAAACCACCTAGCATTACTTGCCGAGTTATTTCATAAATTTGACAGCAGCCCTTACTTTACAGGCGAAGCAGTTACGCAGCTAAATAGTTTAAACCACGCAGCCGAGTTTGCGCTTATTACCGAAAAGCGCCGAAAACGCTTTATGGATTTAGTTAAGCGTTTAAAAGCCGCTTACGATGTATGTTGTGGTAGTGAAAAAATTAACGAAAACGAGCGTAACCACATTCACTTTTACCTCGCTATTCGCTCTATTATTTACAAGCTAACCAAAGGCGAAGCGCCCGATACCGCGCAAATGAACGCCAAAGTACGCGAAATGATAGCCGAAGCCCTACAAAGCGACGGCGTAGAAGAAGTATTTAAACTCGGTAATGAAGACGGCGGCGAAATCGACATTTTTAATGACGACTACATCGCCAAAATAGAAAAAATAAAACTCCCCAATACCAAAATTAAAATACTGCAACAAATGTTAGCCAAAGCCATTGGCGAGCTTAAAAGAGTAAACCAAACCCAAGGCATCGACTTTACTAAACGCTTTGAATCGCTAGTTCAACGCTACAACGAGCGAAAAGAAGATGACGTACTGGTAAGCAGCGTACTAGATGACTTTTCAGAAAGCATGGTTGATATGATTTACAGCGTACGCGACGAAATGAACGCCGGCGACGAGCTAGGCATTGATATTGAAGAAAAAGGCTTTTACGATGCATTAAAAGCACTTGCCGTTAAATACGACTTTGACTACCCCGAAGATAAGCTCATTGAGCTTGCCCAAGCGGTAAAAGTAATCGTAGACGACAAGGTGAAATTTGTAGATTGGAACCACCGCGAAGACATTAAATCATCCCTAAGAGTAGAGCTTATTTTAATACTGGCTAAATTTAAGTACCCACCAATCAGCCGCGATGAAGTGTACAAAGAAATATTTGAGCAAGCGCAGAGCGTGAAAGCGAATAAAGAGGGGGAAAACAGTCGATGATTCGTTTGTTTTGCTGACTGAGTTTGCAAGATTTCGGTTGAGTGCTTTTTATTTACTTTAATAAAATAACGGCCTAAGAAGGTTTACATGACAATAATAAACTGGGGTCTACTTGGCCCTGATAAACTTGAATCTGAACGACGTACTCGCACCTTGGGTCTTGCAGTTGCTGTACGTGCATTTAATGACTTGGCAGTACCTAATTTAGGTGGGGTAAAATTTAGTAAAAATGTTTTTTTAGCCTGTTTGGGCATTCATGTGGCTGAAAAAGTAAGATTAGAAGGTAAGCAGGTAAGTAACATACAAGTTGCAAATGCAATTGAAGCGCTCGGCTGTATTTTGTCGTTTGAAAAAAATAATTGGCAGTCTGATGAAAGGTTAAGGGGAAACTCCAAGTTAGCAGGTGCAAAAGATTTATCATATAAAGTAGTTGGCGCTAACAATTATTATGTAACACAGCCTATGCGTATGGCTACTGTGCAATTATTACCAGGGCTTGGGTTAGTTGAATCACAAGGAGAGCGATTTAATAGCTATAGTTTGAACGACAATGGATTGAAGTTAGTTATTGCCGGCTGCGCTGATTTTAAATGTCATAACAGTAGTATTGTTAATTTTTTAGTTAAGTGGGTGCTAGGTAATCATAGAAGCCCTAGAGTAAGTGGTTTAATAAAGGCGCTAGCGCCTATTTATAGTTTAGCGGCAGACGCTAAAGCCATTTTAAAAGATCGTTTGGTTTCTGGTAATGATGAGTCTGCACTTCGAAGAAGAAATGCATTAACGTGGGTTAGTAATATAAATACAAACCCATGTATAAATTGGCGAAAACCATCAGAATTAACAGACTTACATTTTAAAGACATAAAAAGCGGAGCTTACTTTTTCATACTCAGAGATAGTGTGATGATGTTATTAGACGCTATTGAAACCGCAGTTGCTAATGAAAAGTCGGGGAGTTTAGATTTACGTAAAGGCACTCCTTTAGATTTGCAAAACGCATTAACCAGAGTGAAGTCGGCAGCAACTAGTTTTGTTAATTTAAGCCATGATCCTACGCCTGATAAATTAGCGCTGAGTTTTGCACGTGAATGCTTACAAAGTCAGGATGAATTAATTATTTTAAGTGTTGTTGAAAGAGATAATTTAGTACTTAAAGTAAGAGATAAAGCTGTTATTAAAGGATCTGCTTTTGGTGGCGAGCAGCAAGAAGCTAACGACGCTGGCGAAACAGAAAGCTTGTTTCCAAAAGGCGTTTCATTTCGTTTTTGGAACTTGTATTTACTGAATATTGACTTCGATGGGCAGCTTGATATGTGGCTAAATAAAAAGGAGAAAGCAGATGAGTAATCCATTACCACTTTCTTTATCGGCTTATTTTGTGCCACCGACAGATTGTATTGGTGAATTTGGCTTGTTGACTGGATATTCGGCAGATACTCACTTTTTTAATGATGCACTTGATAAGTTTACGCAAACAATTAAATCACAAAGAGCCTATGAAGGAAGTGGTTATTTAGCCATGATGTTAGACCCAAACCATCACCAGATATCTGCGGTTGACTGCCCTGGGTTGGTTCATTTAGCAGCTAAATCTAATACAGAAAAAAAGTTTAGATTGTTACATGCAAAAGTAGCGTTATTACTATTTAAAAATAAGCTAACAGAGCAAAAAATTATTAGGGTTATTGTGTCTACGGGGAATTGGACACGCCAAACAATAGAAGACAGTTTAGATATGGTTTGGTCGATTGATTATGAAGTAGCCTATAGTGATAATCATCAAGTGCAAACTGATATTGCCAAGGTGAATGATTTTATCAATCACACTTTAACTTTTTTTAATATCGATATATTAAATAGCGTAAGAATAGAAAATAAAGCAACAGCAACAGCAATAGCAACAGCGACAGCGTTAAGGTTTAAACACTATCAACATGTTTTAGGTGAAATTAAGCCAGTAAAAAATGTACAACCTCGCTTTTTTGATAATACAAAGCAAGCACTCATTACACAGTTACCACATTTAATAAAAACACATAGTAATAATACAAAGTGCAATTATTTAGCCCTTGGTTCTGGTTTTTATGAAGGTGGAGATAATAAGAGCAAAGTGCCAAAAGTGATTTCTGAGATTGAAAAAGTATTACAGCAGGCTGGTCTCTTAACTAAAACAGCTGAAAAAGATATTTATGTCAACCCTGATAATTGTCAACTAGTCGCTCAAACTTTAGATATATTAAATACAAATGATTGGTCAGTTAGGTCTGCTTACGATGCTGTTTATCAAAGTAAAAATTATCGAAGATCATTGCATGCAAAGTTTATATTTTCAGCCAAAAATGGAAGTGACGATATCTGCAAAAGATCATGGTTGTATTTAGGGTCAGGAAATTTAACAACGCCTGGCTTTTTAAGTAAAGCAAGTTTGCATGGCGGCAACCTAGAAGCGGGAGTTGTGTTTTCTCCAAAAGAATTGAGTTGGTATGGCGAAGATGACTCAGCTAATTGTATTAGTGATAAATTGCCTATTAATTGGGATGAAGAAACTATTATTACAGATGCTACGCAGTTGTGCTCAGGGAAAGGGATGCCAGAACTCGACGGTGAATTTGTAGCTGCACCGATAAGTTATTTTACTATTTGTAGCTTAACTAAGACAGGTTGCTTATTACGACCTAATACTGATGATACAAAAAGCTATCAAGTTTGGTACGCTGAAAATTACGCGTGTGAGTGTAAAGGTGAAAATATAATTTGGCCCGATAATACTCCGAGGCAAGTGAAAGTTACGTGGAATATCAAAGATGAGACGCACAGCATTTATATACCTGTATTCGATGAGTTTGGACGAATGGCAGCAACCGCTTTGCCTGAGTTAGAGATAGATGACGCATGGAACTTGCTAGGCGCATTCCCTACTTTGCCCGCAGAGGACGGTTTCGATGGCGAGGTGCTAGATGAAAGTCATTCAGTGGCATTAAATTGTCAGCAAGAGGCATCAGGTTCTAATTATTATATAAATAAAATGATGTTATTGATTGAACATGTAGCACAAAAACAAACAGAACTAGATCCATTCAACTGGGAACAGTGGTGTTATCGTTTAGAGCAAATATTTTGTCAAATGAGTAAGTCAGCAGCAATCTTTTACTTTAAAGAAATTAATATTAATCCATTGTCCCCTTTATGGGCAGCCCCTTTTAGACCTCTTTTTGCAGAAGACTCAAGTACTGAGCAAGGTCGTTTATATGAGTCATTATTAAGAAAAATTGAACATAGTTTGGAATTGAATCAGTTAATAACGCTTGGAGGCAAAGGTGAGTAATTTTTTAGGTTGGGAAAAGGTTGCTAAAATAATAAAAGATACTCTCGCATTCAATGAGCGTCTGAACTCAACCCAAAAAGAAAGTGTAAATGCGATATTAAATAGGATAGCTAACACAGGAGTAATTATTGCTGATGAAGTTGGCATGGGTAAAACACGAATAGCAGTTGAGCTTATCCATGCTGTTAAACAAGCAGGTGGTCGTACAGCCATTATTGTGCCCACAACATTAGGATTCCAATGGCAAAAAGAGCTTAATGATCGCGAAGCAGATTTAGCGCCACAGCACACAGTAAATAGTCTCTGGCGTTTTATGTCTGCTTGGGCTGATGGTGATAAGCAAGAGCATTGGGATAAACAGTCGGTTATTTTATTATCTCAAAATTTTGCGAATTGGCGCATTGGTGGTAATTCTCATTCAAGTCGTTGGGCACTGCTACCAGAAGTGTATGCACAGTGGCGAAAAGCTAAAAATAACAGGTTACCTAATGGTTACAATAGCCATGAAGACCTAAAATATATGGATGCTGAATATTGCGCACGTAGAATAGTTGAACAAACATATTACTTATCGAATAGTGATCCTAGAAAGAAAATTTTATATTGCATCATTGAAAACTTTGAATGGGGTGTAAATTCATTTGGCGGGGATAATTTTTCTGCTGGAAGTGAATACCGAAATTTGTTGGAAAAAACGGTAGGTTTAGGACTCGGTTCATTTGACTTAGTTGTTATAGATGAAGCACATAAAAGTCGAGGTGAAAGCAGTAGCTTAAGCCGAATTTTGAATGAAATTATTATTCAAAATGATAATGGTCGCCGGTTAGCTATGACGGCTACACCTGTTGAGTTAAATGTTGAGCAATGGCAACAAATGCTCAATAGAATAGAGTTATCCGAATCTGATCAGCAGCCTATTTTAAAGAGTGTTGATAACTATGCTAAAGCTGTCGCTAAACTCAAGTTATATTGGAAGGTTGATGAGCAATCTCGGTTGAGTTTTCAGCGGGCCGCTAGAGCGTTTGAGAATTCGTTGAAACCTTATTTATTAAGAAGAGATAAGCGACAAGACCCAACAATTCAACAATTTCACTCTGTTTCAAATTTACCAATTAATGCATATAGGAAGCATACCCAGGTAGAAATTAAAGTAGAAGAACTATCAGAGCAGTGGAAGCAAATAGTGTGCTCTGTTGAAGGGCTATCTGCTGCTTCAATTATGCAAGATGCGACTTCAAAAAGAGCACGACTTACACTAGCTAATGGTCACGGGATTGCTGCAATTATAGATAACTCAGCTTATTCATCTCATGAAGATGAAGATGACGAGCTAGAAAATGATTTGAACAATGATGATAGTAAAAAGCTTCAACGGGCTCACTGGTGGAAAAAACAGATTACTGAGGTATATGCAAGTGGAGATGAATCGTTATATCAACATCCTGCATTATTAAAAGTTATTTCAGAAATTGAAAATAATTTAATGTTGGGTCAAAAAGCATTAGTGTTTGGTAAGTTGACCAAGCCTATGAGGATATTAGTTAATTTATTAAATGCAAGAGAAATGCTACGCAGGCTAGATAAAAAAGAGTTTTGGCCTCAAACTAAAGTTCATATCAGTGATAAAGAAAATGATGACTCTGAAGTGCATGCGGCCAAATTTGCGTCAAAGCAACTTGGTTTAAATTGGAGTATTGATGAAATAAATGATCGTTTAAAACGTCAATATGAAAAGCATGCTAATCAAGTTGATCAAACTAAACAACACCTGATTGAAAATATTGAACACTCAATCTCTTTATTGGATACACGTTGTGAACAGCTCTTCAAAGCATTTAAAAAATCTGTTGAACAAGCCTGCTCAGAGGAACATGCTGTTCTTACCTTTATGACGCGTGCTATTTATGAGCTATCAGATTCAAGCGATTTTAATTTAACATCTGAAGAGGTTGCTCAGGGTTTTATTGATCTAATGGGTGCAGTCACAGCAGAGAATGAAGGTGATGCCGATGGTGATGGTCAATTAGATGAAAAAGAAGCAAGCAAGCTTTGGCCCTGTATAGAAGCAAGGGTAAAAGAAGAGTATGAACATGTTAGAGGTGGCATGGCGCGCTTAATGTATGGGAATACATCAGCGGCAAGTCGTCGCATGTTACAGCTGGGTTTTAATCGTAAGAACAGTTTTCCTTATGTGTTAGTTGCACAGTCAGTAGTTGGAAGAGAAGGGTTAAATTTACATCAAGCTTGTCGGTTCGTATATTTATTACACCCAGAGTGGAATCCTGGCGTTGTTGAGCAACAAATAGGTCGTGTTGATAGGCTCGGATCTCGTTGGGAGAAAGAGTTTTATGAGCAACAAGACCAAGGGGGAGAGCTTCCGTTTATTGAAATTAAGCAGGTTATATTTAAGGGAACTTATGACGAATATAATTGGCAGGTATTGCATGCACGCTGGGATCAACTTCGCTCACAATTACATGGAGTTGTCATCCCTATAAGTGAACGAGATGATGCGTTTTCACATTATTATGATGAATTATGCTCAGCTGCACCGGATTTTACTCCTTGATATAAAAGTTTATTAATGAATTCACATCGTCATTTATTTATTCTCGAGCTTGTGCCAATGGGGCCAAGCTCTATCTCGACACAACAATTACAACAGCAGTTAATTGAACGTGGCTTTGACCTTTCAACCCGCATGCTCCAACGTGACCTGCAATCACTTTACGATCAAGGTTGCTTCGGTCTTGAAAAAGACACGCGGAGTAAACCGTATGGCTGGTCTATCAATGCGCAGTGGCGCGGTGTTAACGAAAAAGTAATGAGCAGCGAAGTGGCTGAACATTATTTGTTGTTGGAGCAGTTATTACCGCAATCTGTCCCCAGTGATGTTAAGCAGTCAGTGCATATTAAAGCAGAGCAGGCGCTTAAGCGTTTTAATGGCCATGTGCCCAACTGGCTTGCAACCCTGCTAAAACCTCCTTTAAAAGTGAATGTTGATACTCAGTTAGTTGCGCAAATTGAACATGCAATTAAGCATAAGCGTGCTGTTAGTGCTGAGTTATATAGGGTGCTTTACGATGAGGCGCATTGGTTAAAATTTGCTGAATTAAGCTTTTATAACTTAGTTGAGCAAGGCGGCGTTTTAATGGCGCAGTTTATGGTGGGGTCGCTTCACGATAAATGCTATCAAATGCCGATTTATCGCATTCGCAATGTTCATATCCTGCAAAAAACACGACGTGAGCCAAGCATTGAGCAACTAAAGTCATTACGTAGCGCGATTAATAAAGGTATGAAGCAAGAGGCTATTGAGTTAGTTGTGGCAGTACCCAGCCACTCGGCAGTTAATCAAGGTTTTATTGAACTTGGTGAGCTGACTGACAAACAATATATTGACGATAAAAATGTATTACTCACCTATCAAACGATTGATACAGAACAACTCACCAATGAGCTATTTAAATGTGCTCATTGGCTTGAAGTTATAAAACCTGAGCAAATCAGGAAAAGAATCATCACAAAACTTAAAGCGGCTGCTAGTAACTATCAATAACTCTAATTAGTTGGATGCGTCAATTTTTGACGCACCGGTTTGTTATGCTCCTTTAAAAGTTAAGGAGTAGTTATGTTTCAATTAATTGAGCAGCAAGATGGTTTATCTATTGGTGTATTTGGCATTGGAGGTTGTGGCTGTAATACGTTAAATAGTATTTATGAGCAGCGCGAGAGTAAACAAGCAAAGTTATTTAGTGTTAATACCGATAAAGTAGTGCTCGAACATACCCAAAGTGATGATGCCGTGCTGATTGGCGCTGAACTGACACATGGTTATGGTGCTGGCGCCGATCCTGAGGTTGGTTTACAAGCGGCGCAAGAAAGCAAAGATCAACTGTTAACATTAATAAATAGCTGCGATATTTTATTGTGCGCAACAGGGCTAGGTGGTGGTACTGGTACCGGCGCCAGTCCTTATATCGCAGAGCTTGCTCGTGAACAAAATAAGCCTGTGATATTTGTTGCAACACTGCCTTTTAGCAGTGAAGGGCAGTTTAGATCACATGTTGCACAAACCGGGTTGAACGCCTTAAAAGAGCATGCAAATGCAGTGATCACTTTACCTAATGATCAGCTGATTCAGGTGTTAGGGGATGACGTTGATTTATTTGATGCATTTAAACACAGCAACCAAATATTACACTCACTTATCAAATCATTGATTGATATGCTGTGCTATCAAGGTTTGATTAACGTTGATTTAAATGACTTTGCGAAAATTATGGATTGCAAAGGTGATGCTGTTTTAGGTGTGGGTAAATGTGATCTTGAGGATGAATTCCCTAACGCACTTGATGACGCGCTCAATAATCCGTTAGTGAACCAAGTGGATATGTCATCCAGTTCGGGTGTTATTGTGCAAGTAAACTGTAAAGACGAGATCTCATTAGGAAGTTATAATCTCATTACCGACACGGTTCGCCAACAAGTAAGCCCTAATGCGCTAGTGATCTGTGGTGTATCTAAAATTGAGAGCTTAGCAACTAATTATGAGCTGTTGATCATCGCAACCGGTGCAAGCGCTAAGATGATTGTTGAACCTTTCAATAATGCGCCTAGTAGCGAAGTCGAACAGTCGCCAGCTGCAAGAGTTAAACCTCAAGCTTCTGATATTTTTGACATACCAGCGTTTATACGTAACCAAGCTCCAGCACCATCTGGAAAATAACTATTATTATATAGCTTAAAGTGTTGTTAGTTATTGCTTTCAGAGTCTGAAAACATTTTTCAGTGAGATACCTATGAACGTATATTTAGATGATGAAAGAGAAACACCAGCCGGTTGGTTACGAGCCTATTGGCCTGATGAAGTGATTGCATTTTTGAAGAGCGGAAAAGTAAAACAGCTCAGCCTTGATCATGATTTAGGTAATGATAACAAAGGCACTGGCTATGACGTTTTACTTTGGATTGAGCGGGCAGTGTTTATTGATGGCTTTGTACCACCAACAATAGCCGTTCATTCAGCCAATAGCTCAGCACGAATTAAAATGGAATGCGCAATTGCACAAATTAATTTACTGGCTAGGCATTAATACTGAATGAGACTAAAAATGAGTCACGTTCTAAAGTGATCGCCACTGAGCGAAAAGTATCGGATATTTTTGATACCCCTGCTTTTAGAAGAAATCAATCTGCACCACCTAGTAAAGCCCTTTATAGGTTTTGTAATCAAAGACAAAGTTGTATAGCAATATGTAAGCACTACTCTAATATTTGCACATAGGTTGGATCTTAAGAAACTTGAAGTTGAACTCTGTTAATGATCAAATAGTTACGCCAATAAAAAAATGACTAAAAACAGAGTTCACATGCAGATTAACCAAGTTTCAAATCAATTAAAAGCCC
>NZ_BDDS01000002.1 GCF_001653135.1 Pseudoalteromonas neustonica | reverse complement strand
TGTAGAATTACTCTTTTTTAAGAAAAACAGCTTGTTTTATGGGTTCCAAATGCATTACCTAATGCTTTAAAAACGCTTAGAGTTAATTACAGGAGCTCGTTTTTTAATTGAATTTGGCTGTTAGAGTAATTCTACAGCCTCGTTAACTGCTTCTTTGTTACCTGTGCAATATATTGTACATTTCAGTTTTGATGACTTAGACTTGTTCAATATTAAGTACAACTCAACAAAGAGGTAATTATGCGTATAGTTTCTTTTACTGAAGCTCGAAATGGTCTTAAATCTGTTCTTGATGGCGTAGTTAATGATGCGGACTGCACAGTTATCACTCGTCGAGATTCTGAAGATGCAGTTGTAATGTCTATGGATTATTATAATAGCTTAATGGAAACGATTTATTTATCTCGTTCTCCAGCTAATGCTGCTCATCTAAACAAATCAATTGCTCAATACAATACCGGTCAAATTACGGAAAGAGGCTTACTTGAATGAGTCGAATGTTAGCTTGGACTGACGATGCTTGGGATGATTACTTGTATTGGCAAGGTCAGGGTAAGAAAACGCTGAAACGCATCAATAAATTAATTACTGATGCGAAGCGTTCTCCCTTCGAAGGTATTGGTAAACCTGAGCCATTGAAAGAAAATTTTGCAGGTTTTTGGTCACGTAGAATTGATGATACCAACCGATTAGTTTATGCCGTTAATGATGCACATTTGACAATAATTTCCTGTCGCTATCATTATTAATTTGAAGCGCAGTTAACAATCGCATCAACACGATTTATTGCACCCGGCAATCTCAGTTTGCCGGGTGTTTCTCGTTTTAAGGCGTCAATATCAAGTATATTTGCATAGTAATAAACGTGTTACGCAGACGTTAGCTGTTTTTACTAGGGTGGTCTTTTGCGATTAGAATCAAATCTTGAAAATGTTATGAGTGAAATTGACTCTTTCGAATGGAATCTATATGCATATATATCCTGATAACTCAATCTGCATGTCGTCACTGATTCTTATAATCGATGATGATGCGGAAGAAGAACGAGATGACGACGATGAGCCAATTTATCCTGTGGCTAAAGGGTATAAAAGCTTTCTTAGTGTGGCTGATCTTCAAAGTATTAAAAGTAATTTACTTGAGCAAAAGCCTGATTATAGTCAGAATGAGCTTTTAAGTGCTGTTATGCATTACTATGAAAACGATGCGTTTATACTAATCAACAGCTAATCGGGTAGCCGGAGGTCTCTAACCTCCAGCCCCCACACTACCCATCATGCGCTTTTTATTAACAGGAAGTGCAATGGGCGGTTCATCTCCCGTAATGAATATTGATCCAAATATCTTTCAATGACACTAAACCTTGTGACGCTAAGTAATCATTGCCTAATGCAATGTTAATTCCTTTTGTTTTTGAGCTTCTACAAGGGCCTTCGCTTCCAAGCGCCTACTTTTGGTACTGGTGATACCACAGGCTATGGCGAGTCGCTCGCTAACACCCAATTTCATTAAACTGCGTACTTTGGTACGGGCTATTCCTTTGGAAAGAGCGCCATTGCCGCCAGTAGCACATTCTTATCCTACGGCGGATCCAATGATCTAAATCTACTGTTAGTTGATAAGTGGACTGCCCATAGTTTGCTAGACACCCAATGAGTTACATTGTGCCAAGTAGAGCGCAGATAAATACAATACTAATCTATCCGATATAATCTCATTCTGCGTGCAGCCAAGTTCATGGATAACTTAATATCGTAGAATCTATAAGCTATTTGTAGAAAACCTGTAGCTGTTTGTTACCATACTTAAATAGCCCAGCATTCGTTGGGCTAATTTAGGCAATAGACATTAGGGAGTCATTATGTGTATAGACCCTTTTTATCAAAAGCCCATAATTTGTTGTTCTCAAACGTCGTTGAATACATCTTCAAAAGCTCCCGAGCCAGAAATTTATCTCAAAGTAAATATTTGCTCGACTGAAACAGCAAAATAAGCCGAAATTCTGAGTGCAATTACCACCGATGGTGTAAAACGCCCGGTTTCTACTGTACTGATGGTTTTTCTAGAAACGCCTATGGCATCTGCTAACTCTTGCTGAGAAATTTTATGCTGCAATCTAAGTTTGTGAAGATGGTTGTCTAAATCTTCATTCATCAAGACCTTCCTCACGTAGTTTCCACAAAATTAACACACCATGCGTGGCTGCTGCCAAGCCAAGTAATACTTGAAGCATATCCGTAAGCCCAAAGGGAGCTATAAATTCTATAAACCACTTGCTGTCGCCACTATAAGCGAGGAAAATTCCGCCTACTACCATAATGTGACAGGTAGCACGCAAGCTGAACGAACTGACATAATCCACATACTCGTCGTTAAATTTCAGCGCCCAGTAACCTAGACTCGATATATTTTTTGCAAATTTCATCGATTTAAGAACTAACACAATACAATAAATAATACTCACAAATACAATTACATCTAATAGCCAATAGATAACTGAGTTTTTTTCACTAATTACTGTTAAAAACACCTGAGCTAAAAGGAAGAGCGCTAGTACAATACTGATTCTCCCGGTAATTGCTAAATATTGTTGTTCCGTTTCTGGTGGTACTGATAGTGATTTTTCCATCTTTGTGTATATCCCTTTTCTGTTGGCGACGAATTAATGTCGTATTGTGTTGACTGCGTTTAAGGTTACACGTGATACCTAAATACACCAAATGTAACCTTTAGGTATCAATGGCACCTAAAGGTTACATAAAGGCAAGCTTTCTTTTATTTTTAGCTAATATTTGACCAATAACGAGAGACGAAATTTGAAAATGAATGAGGA
The DNA here is from genome assembly GCF_001653135.1 of Pseudoalteromonas neustonica. Lineage (GTDB taxonomy): Bacteria > Pseudomonadota > Gammaproteobacteria > Enterobacterales > Alteromonadaceae > Pseudoalteromonas > Pseudoalteromonas neustonica. Next base: position 584,975 of record NZ_BDDS01000002.1, on the reverse strand, counting down.
AATAAACAAAAAACAAACCCGAATTTTCTTGTGCGGGGAAGACCGTTTTACAGGGAAGTCTTATGAGCACCGCAGTGGGTGGGTTGAAGAGAAACTACTGAGTCTAGGCAAGGTATTTTGTATTGATGTGTGTGAGTATGCTGTTATGAGCAACCAGCAAAATGTCAGGAACATTTAACAACAGCGCAGCTGGCCCGAAGGGCGAAAGGCAGGACGCCTGAAGTACACGCACCTAGTGTTGTATGTTGATGATAAAAAAGCGAATCGGCTAAATGATAAAGCGATTGTTATTCGTTGGCATAAACTCTGTAAGGGCACTTTGCTTACTCAAAAATACATGCAAGGTGAAAAGCTAAGTAAAACTGAACTTATCTTTTTTAATCAAACAGTAAACCAATACCGTGAACGGCTATCAAGTATTAGCTGGTTTATGCGGCTATTAAATGAAGACATTGCGCGTAAAGCGAATAAAGAAGATAACTGCACAGGCCGATTTTATTCGCTGCCGTCCATGGCGCTCACCCTTCGGGCCGCCTAAGGCGTTCAAAGTTGTTCCTTACAACTTTGTGGGAAGGTCCTTTCTTTAAAATAAAAAGCAGTCATAAGCGCTTCTTAATGAAGCATCATTAGCAGCCTGTATGGCATACGTTGATTTAAACCCTATCAGGGCCAAAATGGCAAACACGCCAGAAGAGTCATCACATACGAGTGTGCAAAAACGATTAGAAAGCGCAACAGAAGGCAGCAACCAAAGCAACTATTAAGATTTTCAGGCATGCCACGTCAAATCATGCCAAAAGGCCTGCCGTTTGAACTTAAATCTTACCTTGAACTGATTGAATTAACAGGGCGTTGTATACGAGAAGGAAAGCGCGGGTATATTGAAAGCACACATTTACCTTTACTAGAAAGAGTCAATATCTCCCCAGAAAACTGGTTAAAACTCACGACACAATTTACGCGCGTATTTCATGGCGCAGTAGGTAGGACGACCTCACAAGAGAGTTACAGTGAACACTTGAGCAGAAAACGGCGTAGCAACGTCAGTAACAGCGAAAAGCTGCTGGCATAAAGTTAAAAGTCCTCAGTAAAAAGTTAAAACTGCAATTATGCAGTTATTTTTATGCGCGTAATTTAGGCTTAAGAGTACTAATAACTTATTTAATGGGGGAAATGAAAGCAGCCCAGTAATAAAAGGTAAATTCATAACCTAAAAAGTAAATTTAGTGGAATAGCTTTGTTGCTTCAATTAGAGTGGCTGTCTAATTTGTTTTGTCCTTGCATAATGAATTCGGGAATCTGCTGCGCGGGCAAAAATCAGCCCAGCAAAATTTGCCGTATATTGCGGCGTCATATTCAAGGAGATACGATGGACATTTGGAGTTTACCTTATACTTTCGAGTATCAAGGTCGAAAAGTGAAATATGGGATTGAAGGAAAAGGAGAGCCTCTTGTTTTAGTTCATGGTACGCCTTGGTCATCTTTCAACCTTAGGCACTTGATTCAGGCACTTTCAAGCGACTACACAGTCTATTACTTTGATTTACTAGGTTATGGTGAATCAGATAAAGGTGATGCGGATGTATCTTTAAAAGTACAAAATCAACTATTAGATTCATTAATAGATCATTGGCAGTTAAAGTTACCTTATATTGTGGGGCATGATTTCGGGGGTACGACAGTACTGAGAAACTACTTGCTGAATCAACGAAAGTACAAAAAGATAGTCGTAATTGATCCAGTTGCATTATCTCCTTGGGGCTCTCCATTTTTTAAACATATTGAAAAGCATGAAGCAGCCTTTGCAGGAGTACCTGATTTCATTCATTCAGCAATCGTTCAAGCATACATAAAAACAGCGTCATATCAGCCATTATCTCAGGAAGCAATTGACGGTATTCTCCGCCCTTGGTCTGGAGATGAAGGTAAGAAAGCTTTTTATAGGCAAATAGCTCAAGCAAATTCAATGTATACGGATGAATTTCAAGATAAGTTATCTAGCTTTGATGTACCTACATTAATTCTGTGGGGTGAAGAGGACCAATGGATCCCTGTTGAACAAGCTCACGTGCTTCATAGTAAAATTAAAGACTCTAAGTTAGTTATAGTTCCTGAGTCTGGACATTTGGTCATCGAAGAAAAACCAGAAGCATTGGTTAAAGAGATACGAGAGTTCTTCGAAAGTTGAATATAACAAGCATGATTCGAATAATAGGGCTGGGCTTAAACCACATGCACATTCGTATAAGTCACACAGGCCAAAGTGGTGGAAAATTCGCATCACCTCTTAGTCCATGATGATAATTATTGTGCTTATCTTAACCATAGTAAAACAGTTCACACAGTTACAGAAAATTATTAACCATGATAAATTTCAAAGGTTTAATTCAAGCTATTTCTGTGTTAGATAAGACATGATTCATAGGAGTTAAAATGACAATAAGTATGCAGATGATTAGCCTGATAAGGGCATTAGTAATATTGACTGTGCTGGTCATTCTGGGGGGCTGTGATTGGTTTGATGATAAAGTTGAGATAATCTCGGCTGAAGCGGCGTATTTATTGCCAGATCGTCACGCTGAGAATGTTAAGTTACAACAACAATCGGCCAGTCAGTTGTCTAATGCTGAACTTTATCAACGTGCGCTTAGCTTGTGGCCAATCGCTTATCGTGAGTTGAGTGTACCGACTTCTCTCGGTCAAGCTCGGGTTATTGTAGCAGGTCCCGCTGATGCTGAGCCGTTGGTTCTGTTGCACGGTATGCACGCCAATTCAGCCATGTGGTACCCTAATATTGCCGCGCTGGCAGAACACTATCGCGTTTATGCAATTGATGATCTGCTCGGCTCTGGCGGGTCACGTGCAAGTGCAGATATTAGCGATATGGAGCAGGTGGTAAGTTGGTATCAAGAGTTATTTGACCGTTTGCAGTTGAGTTCTTTGCATCTGGTAGGTGCATCTCGTGGTGGTTGGCAAGCGGTCGCCATTACTCTAGCTGAATCTACCCGGGAAAAGTCGCGTATTCAGCGCTTGGTGCTACTAAGTCCTGCGCAAACCTTTGGTTGGATAGAATTAAGTGGCGACTTGCTGGCGAGCATTTTTTTTACTATCAATCCTGATCGCAATGAAGTGCAAGAGAGCTTACAAAGTGTGTCAAGCCGGCCACATATGATTAACCCAATTTATTTAGATCAATATGTAGCAGCACTTGAGGATGATCCTGTTCCGGGTTTGATAACCGAACTACGACCATTTTCGGATCAGCAGTTGCAACAGATTACTTTACCGACATTAGTTTTAATCGGTGATAATGATATGATGAACAACAATGATAGCCTTGAGCGGGCCAAGAAAATACTGGTGCAGGGACACACCAAGCAAATAAAAAATGCGGGGCACTTTTTAACGGTTGATCAGGCTGAACAAGTAAATCGCGCTATGTTGAAGTTTTTATCGCGTTAAGTATATACCCCGCAATCTCAAGATGAGAGCGTCGTTGGAATTAAAATCAATAACGCTTAATCCTGTATCTTGAGGTGGTTTAGTCAAAATATTTTAAACTAGTGTATTAAAATGGAAGGCTCACTTATTGTTTATTGTGATAGACACTTTGTGAGGGCTCGTTCTCGCTCTGATTGGTATAATTCATGATTTAGCTAAAGCCAGATATTTGAACCTAATACACGGCTTACACGTTAAGTAAGCCGTGTATTATTGTTATAGTTTTTCAGTAAGCGCTGTAAGTGTTAATCGCTTTGTAATATCTGTATTCATAGACTGCTGCGCAATTATCACTAAGTGATCGACCCTTGCACTTACTTCATTGCATACATTAAGTAAATCATCTATCAAACAGCCAATCGCTCTTACTTCAATAAGCTGCATTTGCTTACGTTGATAGTCGGTTAATGCCGTCAAATTTGTTGCGGCACCAAAATCGCCAAAAAGCACGTTATGGTCTGCGTTTACCATAATATTATGCGCGTATACATCGCCATGACTTATGTTGTTAGCATGTAAATGGGCAAGTGTATGGATCATCTGCTGTGCAATTAAGGTAATTTCATTTGCACTAAAGTCAGTGTTTTTGGTAAAAGTATCGCGGGTGCAGGTTTCAAGTGATGGTGGTAAACCAAGATTTTGATAATCTTTACTGATCAACTCCATAACCAAGCCAAGTTGCAGAGGGTTATTGATATAAGCAAGTACGTTTATAAGATTATTGTGCTCGCCGGCTTGCAAACAGCAACTAACTTCGTCAAGCGGGTAGCCATCACTCGTGATCGCGCCTTTAAATAGCTTTAACGCGACATCATTGTTTTGCCATTTAGCTAAATGAATTATGCCTGATGCGCCTTCACCAATTTGTTCAACTAAAGAAAACGCTTCAAGCTGAGCTTCAGTGAGTGATACTTGCTGTAAACTTTGGGCTTTATTAAAGTCGTTACCTGCAAATGCAAGCCATGTGAGTTTTGGTAATTCAAATAACCAGTCATCAATATGGGTTAAGTTATTGGCTGATAAGCGCACCAGCTCAAGGCTTTTGCAGTGTTGCATACTGCATGGCAAGGTTGTTAGTCGATTACCTGCCAGAGCCAGTTTACGAAGCTGCGTAAGTTCGCCAAAAGACTCAGGTAACTGTTCAATATGGTTGTCAGTTAATATTAACCACTGGGTTGAGGTTGGCAAACTATGCTCTGCAAATTCAGTTATTTGATTGCCTTTAAACGCAATCATAATAAGCGAAGGGCATTTAGATAATACTGCCGGAATATGTTTAAACTGATTAAATGATAAAAACACGCGTTTTAGTTTTACGAGGCTAGCAAATTCATCAGGTAAGTCAGCTAAGTTATTGTTTGATAAATCGAGTACTTCGAGGGTATCGGCAAGGGTGAAAATTTCGTCTGGAAATGTGGTTAACTCTTCAACTAGTTGTAGACGTGTTGCACCAGCTAATTTACCAGCGCGAAGATCTTCTAGGGTATTCAAAATGCACATCCATTTGTAATTAAAAAATAAAAAGGCCAATTTAGTTGGCCTTAGTAATCATTTTATTCAATAAAATTAAAACTGTGCGTTGTGATATACGTTTTGTACGTCGTCACAATCTTCTAGCATAGCTAAAAAGCGCTCCATTACTTCAACATCTTCACCTTCAATCGGCGCTTCAATTTGTGGAACAAAAGAGATTAAATCTTCGTCAAACTCAGTAATACCCATTTCTTCTAGGGCAGTGCGGGTATTATTGTATTCTGTGTGCGGTGCAAAAACAGTCACTTTACCTGCTTCAACTTCTACGTCAGTAACATCAACGTCTGCCATCATTAACGCTTCAAGCACGGCTTCGTCGTCATCACCGTCAAATACAAAAATTGCAAGGTGATCAAATAAATGAGAAACCGAGTTTTGTGCGCCAATTTTAGCATTGGCTTTAGTAAAGCATACACGTACGTCAGCAAAAGTACGTTTGTTGTTATCGGTTAAGCAATCAACAATAATCATACAGTTACCCGGGCCATAGCCTTCGTAACGTGTTGCTGAGTAATCTTCACCGCCGCCGCCTTTGGCTTTATCGATTGCGCGGTCAATAACGTGCGCAGGTACTTGATCTTTTTTAGCGCGTTCAATTAAACGACGTAGTGATAAGTTGCCATCAGGATCAGTACCGCCATTTTTAGCACAAATATAAATTTCTTTACCGTACTTTGAGTAAACTTTAGTTTTAGCACCCGCAGTTTTAGCCATTGAATCTTTTTTGTTTTGGTAAGCTCTTCCCATCTGCGTTTCGCCTTAAATATGTTTTTGAAAGTATAAATTTTGTTGTGCGGTATTCTATACCCTAGTCGCTTGGAAATACAGAAATCAGTGGCAATTAAAATAGCTTGAGGTGGGGAAGTTGTTTGATTAAGGGACTAAAAAAATATAACCCGCGGTTGCGGGTTATATTATAAAGATCTTTTAATTACCAAATGCGGACACGTTGGTCTTCAGGTAAATACAAAGCGTCACCTGGTTGTACATTAAATGCTTTGTACCATGCGTCGTGGTTACGCGGTGCTTGGGCTCTAAAGCGACCTGGTGCATGTGTGCCACCACGTAGTTGGTTTAACATACTTTGTTCGGTGCGTTTTTCTTTCCATACTTGTGCCCATGCAAGAAAGAAGCGTTGATCACCTGTTAGACCATCAATAATAGGCGCTTCTTTGCCGTTTAGGCTAAGTTTGTAGGCGTGATATGCCATGGCTAAACCGCCCACATCACCAATGTTTTCACCTAAGCTATTTCGCCCGTTTACAAAGTTTCCAGGAATAGGTTCGTATTGACTGTATTGTGCGGCAAGTTGGTCTGCTTTAGCGTCAAAAGCGGCGCGATCAGCGTCTGTCCACCAGTTACGTTGCACACCATTTTCATCAGATTTTGAACCTTGGTCATCAAAGCCATGGCCCATTTCATGGCCGATAACGGCACCAATACCGCCGTAGTTTACCGCGGCGTCTGCATTTGGATCGAAAAATGGTGGTTGTAAAATGGCTGCTGGGAATACAATTTCATTAAATGAACTGTTGTAATAAGCATTAACACGTTGTGGTGTCATGCCCCAACGGTTGCGGTCTGTTTTCTTAAGTTCTTTTGCAACACTTTCGGCTTGAAAAAACTCACGCATGTTTTTAATGTTGCCAATCAAATCGTTATCGCTAATGCTTAAGCCGTCAAACGATTGCCATACGTCAGGGTAACCAATTTTTGGTACGAAGGCGGCTAATTTTGCACGTGCATTAACTTTGGTTTGTGCACCCATCCAGTCTAGGTTATCAATGCGCTCACCCAATGCCGTGCGTAAATTTTCAACAAGCTCTGACATTTGTTGCTTTGAAGATTCAGGGAAATAACGTGCTACATAGACTTTACCAATAGCAAATCCAAGCGAGTTAGTGCTCGACATTTGGCTGATAGCACGCTTCCAACGTGGGCGAGGCTCTTGTTGTCCGCTTAGTTCTTTACCGTAAAATGCAAAGTTAGTATTAAAAATATCTTCAGAGAGTAAATCAGCATTACCGCTTAGGGCATGATACGTTAAATAATCTTTCCATACTGCTAGGTCTTCTTGATTGATCAAGTCAATCATGGCTTTAATTGGCTCTGGTTGAGATACATTTAACTGCGGTACTTTATACCCAGTTTGTGCAAAATATAAATCCCAGTTAAAACCAGGGTACGCTTTAGTAAGTTCAGCGCGGTCGATTTGGTTTAATGTAATATCGCGGTTACGACGTTTCTCGCGAGGCCAGTGACCTTGTGCAATTTTAGTTTCAAGCGCAAGAATTGCTTGAGCACGAGAGGTTGCGTTGTCTACGTCAGCAAATTTCAACATGTCAGCAATGTGTGCGACATACGCTGCGCGCGTTTTAACAAAGCGCTCTGAATCTTCAAGGTAGAACGAACGATCCGGTAGGCCTAAACCGCCAGCACCTAAAGACATTTCATATTTGTTAGGATCTAAACGGTTAAACCACATACCGCCACCTAACGGAGCTTTTACGCCAGTAAGCCACGATTTACCAAATAGCTCAGTCAGGTCATTCGTTGATGATACAGCGTTGATCTCTGTTAATAGTGGTTTTATCGGTGTTACGCCGAGTTTGTTCAGAGTGTCTGTATCCATATATGCATTGTAGAAATCAGCAACTAATTTCTCTTCAGCATTTAAATCTTTGCGTGCTGCGATTTCTTCGATGATTGTTTTAACGCGTTCTTCACTGCGATCAGCAAGTGCAGAGAATGCACCATAACGAGTTTTATCAGCAGGCATGCTGTAGTTGTCGTACCATGTACCGCTGGCGTACATAAAAAAATCATCACCAGGTTTAATTGCTTCATTACGCGCTGATAAATCAACACCAAAGCTACCTAGCTCTGCTTTTGTTGTAGCAGCAACTATTTGTTGCTCTTGTTTTGTTGTCTCAGGCGTTGAGCAGCCTGTAATAAAGGTGGCAGCTAATGCCGCTGCTATTAGGTTCTTCTTCATTGTGTTGTTCCCCTGAACGTTAACTTTATTAATACGTAAATTTGTTTCTATTTTGATTGTTAAGGAATACTAACAACCAGACAATTTTTTTGAGGCGAATCACCTCTGCGCACGATAAAATAACCAGCCTTTTATGCATTGTCTGATTGTTTTTGCTGTAATTCCCACATGCGGGCATATTCACCTTGCAGGGCGAGTAAGTCATCATGCTTGCCTTGCTCGATGACTTGGCCTGCTTTGAGCACGATTATGGTGTCAGCATCCGTGATAGTGGATAGTCTATGAGCAATGACAATACTTGTATGTTCACTGGCTACTTCACGCATTGCACTGAGTATGGCTTGCTCTGAGTGTGAATCTAAAGCAGATGTTGCCTCGTCAAAAATTAAAATAGGGGATTTTTTTAAAATAGCCCGTGCGATTGCGATACGCTGCTTTTCACCGCCTGATACCTTTAATCCACGTTCACCTACAAGCGTTTGGTCACCTTTATCTAGGCTGTTAATAAACGCCCTTAAATGGGCCATATCAATTGCTTTGTTTATTTCATCAGCGCTGGCATCTGGGCGACCGTATGCAATGTTTTCTAAAATAGTGGTGTTAAATAACACGGTATCTTGGGGCACAATAGCAATGGCTTGTCTTAGGCTTGCCAGTGTTACCTTATGGATGGGCTGTTCATCAATATAGATTGCGCCGCTGTTGAGTTCATAAAAACGATAGAGCAGGCGAGCAAGGGTACTTTTACCTGCGCCACTGGCACCGACAACGGCGACTTTACTTCCTGCTGGCACGTTAAAACTCAACTCATTCAAAATTGGCCGATCGCTGTCATAATGAAACTTAACATTTTCAAAGCGAATAGCGCCTTGTGTTAATGTTAAAGGTTCTGCTCCAGGACCATCATTAATGCTTGGTTTACGTGTTAATAGCCCTAGCATGTTTTCAAGATCAGTGAGGGCGCGGCGTATTTCTCTGTACACAAACCCTAAAAAGTTCAGAGGTAAAAATAGTTGGATCATGTAGGCGTTGATCATCACTAATTCACCAATTGTTAGTGTGCCAGTGACGACCTCTAACGCGCCTAGCCACATGAGTACCGTGATAGCTGCGGCGATGATCAAGGCTTGGCCAGAATTAAGCGCAAGTAACGATAAGCGATTTTTTAATCGTGCTTGTTCCCAACGTGCTAAAAAAGTGTCGTATGTTGAGGCTTCATATTCTTCGTTATTAAAATATTTTACCGTTTCGTAATTTAGTAAGCTGTCTATGGCACGGGTATTGCTGTTGTTATCTGCTTGATTAGCTTCACGAATAAAGCGGTTTCGCCATTGTGTAACGACCACTGTAAAAGTGATGTAAAGTGCAACTGCGAGTAAGGTGACTAACGCAAACCAAGGCGAAAATAAAGTAGCAAAAATAACCGCGACTATCAGAATTTCAAATAGCGTAGGTATAATATTAAACATTAAAAATCGCATTAAGAAACTCAACCCGCTGGTACCGCGTTCAATGTCACGGCTTATACCGCCAGTTTGTCTATCAAGATGAAATGCCAGCTCTAATGAGTGCAGGTGCTTAAATACTTTTAAACCAATATGACGCATGGCATGCTCAGTGACGCGGCCAAACAAGGCATCGCGTACTTCACCAAAAAATACGCTTGCAAAGCGCAGCCCACCGTACAGTAATAGTAATGCGACTGGCACTAGAATAATGTCTTGTAGGTTAGCATCTACGCTGTCGATTATTTCTTTCAGCGCCCATGGCATAAGTAAAGTTGCACCTTTTGCGGCAATCAAAGCTAATGCAGCAAGTGTTACACGGCCTTTAAATACCACAAGGTATGGCCACAATGTAAGAATGCTTTGTTTTAGGTTCATTGCATCTGGATGTTTACTCGTTTGCGTACGTTTGCCCATACCGCGCATGATTTTCCCTTGAAAGTTAAATAGAGCTATTGAATTTTACTAATAGACACCCAATAATAGTGGGGTAACTTACTTTAGATTAAAAAATGACTCAACTTCGCTTATTTATCACTGCTTTAATTTTATTTGCTGCGCTATTTAGTGTGCAGGCAAATGCTGTTGACGGTAATAACGATGTTGTGCAAAAGAATAATGTTAACGTGCTGTCTGTGTTAGATAATACACCAGATAGTATTATAAACTCCTACCTATCTGTTTCAAAATCTGCATTTGTAAAAAATAGCGTTAAAAAACAGCCTGAAGATTTAGGTTTTAAAGCTTTACAGCCTCGTTTAACGGCAAATAACTCATCTTTGTTTTTATATCAACGTCAAGTTGAACCAAACTATGAAACTATATTTGAATTTTTTGCCCCAAGTCTTGCGCGTGAGCTTTATTTACGCCCCCTTGAGCCACCCATTATATCTCCTTGGTTTATTGTTTATGAAGGCAAAAAGTCACGTATAAGCGGCTGGAAAGACGCTAATTTACAATATAGTGCAACGCGTACCTACCATATTTAATTTTTCTTTATAATTTTTCGGTTTGAACAACAAATAAATTAATGCGCCTGCATGGCGTGAAATCGGTGCGCGCGCCGGTTTAAAGGACGAATTATGTTAAAAAAATCATTAAAGAAACCGCTATTACAGCGTTTTAAAATTAGCTATGTAGCAATGTTCATTGCACTACTATTATTAGCTGTTAGTGCGTTACCAAATTTATACCCCTCTAAGTCATGGCTTAATATCTCTATTGAGAGTCAGTCGCAGTTAATTAAGAATATACCTTCACAAAAAACAGTCATCGACTTTTTAAATCAGCATAACTTTATGGTTGATCAATCCACCTTGGGGTCAAAATCGGATTCATCCTCTATTAATGTGTTGCTGCAAGTACCTACCAAAAGTGCGGCAGCGCAGCGGGCATTGAAAAGTGAATATCCTTATTTTGATGTAAAAATAGTAACTCATCAAACAAGCCCTGCTTGGTTACAACAGCTTGGTTTAGAACCGATAAAGTTAGGCCTAGATTTAAACGGAGGTGTATTGTTTGTTTTGGATGTGGATTTAGTAAAAGCGCAACAAGAGCAGCTAGATAGCGCTTACGAGCAAACAAAAAGCATTATTCGTGATGAAAAAGCACGGGGTGTTCGAGTGCAAAAAAACGAACAAGGTTTTGAGCTACATGCTTTACGCAGTGCAAAAGAGAGCTTGATTGGCGTACAAGCGCAAGTACTAAAACGTTTTCAGCGCTTAGTTGCAACTAAGCAAACACAAGGAAGTATGACCACAGTGGCGTTTAGTTTTAGTGAACAAGGAAGTAGCACTTTTAATAAAGAGGTTATGAGTCAAACATTAACAACGCTTAGAGGGCGCATTGAGGAGCTTGGTATCACCGAAGCACTCACACAGCGCCAAGGCAAGCAACGCATTAGGATTGAATTACCTGGTGTGCAAGATCCTGCAGAAGCTAAGCGAATTATTGGCGCTACGGCATCTCTTGATTTTTATCAGCTAAAAGAGATCGGCGGTAAAACCTTTAACCTACAAAATGGCGGGACGATTAATTTAGATCCCATTGTTATTTTTTCAGGCCAGCATATTAATAATGCTCACTCTGGGCGAGATGAGTGGGGAAAACCTTTGGTGCAATTGAGCTTAGATAACCAAGGTGGGGAGGCGATGTCAGCGTTTTCAAAACGCAATATCGGTAAGCCAATGGCCACTGTGTATTCTGAATATTATAAAAATGCGCAGGGTGAGGTGGTCAAAAAAAGCGAAGTGATAAATGTGGCAAATATTGCTCAGCATTTAAGTCGTCAATTCAGTATTACTAATATGCAAAGCCCACAAGCAGCGCAAGACTTAGCATTGTTACTACGTGCAGGTTCATTAACTGCGCCTGTCACAATTGTGCAAGAACAAACGATTGGGCCAAGTCTTGGCGCTGAAAACATCACGAATGGTTTAGCTGCGCTGATGCTGGGAATGGGGATCACACTTGCTTTTATGGCTATTTGGTATCGTGGCTTAGGGCTGGTGGCTAATGTCGCACTGGTGCTTAATTTAACAGCTTTGGTTGGCTTAATGTCACTGTTACCAGGGGTTGTGTTGACCTTGCCTGGGATCGCGGGTTTAGTACTGACCATTGGTATGGCTGTAGATACGAATGTGATTATTTTTGAACGTATTAAAGAAGAGCGTCGTAAAGGGCGTGCACCATATCAAGCGATAGAGCAGGGTTATCAGCAAGCATTTACAACTATTTTTGATGCCAATATTACGACCATGATCACTGCAATTATTTTATTTAGCATTGGTTACGGGCCGATTAAAGGCTTTGCGATCACGCTTGCGCTTGGTCTGATCACGAGTGTATTTACAGGTGTTTATGTTTCAAAGGCGTTAAGCCAAGCTGTGTATCTTAAATTAACGAGCAAAACAGGAGCACAGGCATGAAAAAAACTTACTCTAAAATAAAAACGGGCACCACCTTACGCTTATCGGGTTTAGTATTTAGCATTTTACTTATTATTTTTTCAGTGACGGGTATTGCGACAAAAGGGCTCAATTTTGGTCTTGATTTTACAGGTGGTTATTTAACTGAATTTACGACATCAATAGCGATGAGTGAAGCTCAAATGGCGCAGAAGCTAAGCCATTACCACCCCGATGAGTTTACTTTAAGTGCGCAATCTAACCAACATTTTCAATTAAGAGAATCAGCGCAGGCAAGCAATACGCCATGGCTACAATCATTAACGCAAGACGATACGTTAGGTGTTCAGGTTGTGTCATCGTCTTATTTAGGCTCGCAAGTTGGTGACGAGTTATTTGATGAAGGTCTTTTAGCGTTGTTCTGTGCAATGGTTGCGGTCATGATTTATTTGGCACTGCGGTTTGAGTGGCGTTTAGCATTGGGCGCGGTGGTTGCCTTAATGCATGATGTAATTGTCGTAGCGGGTATTTTTGCATGGCTGCAACTTGATTTTAATTTAACGGTATTAGCAAGCTTGTTAGCCATTATTGGTTATTCATTAAATGATTCAATTATTGTGGCTGATAGGGTGCGTGAATTGTTACGCTTAGATACAAAAATGCAAAAAACCAGTGTTAATACTGTTATTAACGAGTCAATTAAAAGCACCTTAACGCGTACTTTGATCACCTCAGGAACGACACTGGCGACAGTTGCAAGCGTATGGCTATTAGCGGGATCGCCATTAGAAGGTTTTGCAATTGCACTATTTACAGGGATATTAGTAGGGACGTTATCCTCTATTTGTATTGCGGTGACATTGCCGCAACTACTAGGTTTAACACATGAAAATTATCAAACTAAATTGGATGAAAAAAGCCAAACTTTGCTAGATATGCCTTAAAATAAATAAAAACCGCAGCGAATAAGCTGCGGTTTTTAGTATTATGACTATTAACTAAGGTTTATAGTAACGACTTCGGCAGTATCTTGCTGCGAGTCTTGTGAAGGCTGTTTTGGGATCTCAGGTTTATCTAATGCGATATCCCCACCGTCAATCACTTCACCCGTTTTTAAATTCTTAAAATCAAATAATTTATTATCCGCTAAGTGCGATGGGGTGACATTTTGCATCGCAGTAAAAATACTTTCAACACGCCCTGGGTGCTCTATATCCCACTGAGCTAGCATTGCTTTGGTATGTTTACGTTGTAAGTTTTCTTGCGAACCACACAAATTACATGGAATGATAGGGTATGCTTGACTGATTGCGTATTGTTCTATATCAGCTTCTTTACAATAAGCTAGCGGACGAATAACCATGTGCTCGCCGTTATCGCTCATTAATTTAGCTGGCATACTTTTAAGTTTTCCGCCGTAGAACATGTTTAAGAACAGTGTTTCAATCATGTCGTCACGGTGATGGCCTAACGCTATTTTGGTAGCGCCCATTTCGTTTGCAGTGCGGTATAAAATACCACGGCGTAAACGCGAACATAAAGAGCAGGTGGTTTTGCCTTCAGGAATAATATCAGTGACGATGCTGTAGGTATCTTCTTCAACAATCTTATATTCTATATCTTGAGTATCTAAGTACTCAGGTAACACATGTTCAGGAAACCCTGGTTGCTTTTGATCAAGGTTAATAACAAACAGCTCGAACTTGATTGGTGCAACACGTTGGAGATGTTTAAGCATATCAAGTAGGGTGTAACTATCTTTGCCACCAGATAGGCAGACCATGATACGGTCGCCTTCTTCAATCATATTGAAGTCCATAACCGCTTGACCGGTTTGACGACGTAAGCGTTTTTGTAACTTAGATAAGCTGTGTTGAGCTTTGGCTTGAACAGAATGCGACATTACGCCCCCTTGTGAACTATGCGTAAAAATAAGGGGCGCATTATACGCCGAAAGCAGCAATGCTCAAAACATATTTATAGCTTAATTTTTTGTTAATGGGCTGACGTAGCCATCGGGTTTAAGCGCTAATACATCGCAATCGAGGCTATCGATTACATGCTCGGCTGTATTTCCCACTAATGCAGCACTTAACCCAGTGCGCCCTACAGTACCAATAACCACTAATTCGCTATTTAAACGCGCAGCAACATCAGGAATAACATCTTCGGGTAAGCCTTCTTCAATGGCACACGCTTGGTGTGAAATATTATGTTTGCTAGCCAGCGTATGTGTGGATTCTATATGATGCTTTTTGACTGATTCGTTATATACGCTTGGGTTGAACTCAGGTATTTCGATCGCAATGTTTACAGGCGTTGCTGGATAAGCATTCACAAGGCTTAATTTTGCGTTAGCAAGTTCACATAAAAATTGGGCATCTTTAATAATTCGGTTGTTAAGTGCAAGATGCTGTTCATTCTCACTAATTGCGTTTACGGCTGCAAGAATATTCCCGTTCTCTGGCCACGCATGTTCTTTGACGAGTAACACAGGTGCTGGGCATTTTCGGATCAAGTGCCAGTCGGTTGGGGTAAAAATAACAGATTTAAGAGTGTCATGTTTATGCGTGCCTTTAATGACGATATCAAATTGCTCGCTGATCACTGTATCTATAATGGCTTCATAAGAGCGATTATGCCAAACAACTTTACTTTGTATTTTAATGTCAGGGTATTGGGCTAAAATTTCATCAAGCCATGCTTGGCGATCTTTAACCACGGCATTACGCATTGCTTCGCGCTCATCGCCAGAGAGCATAGTTGTCATTTCATATGAAAAGTCGTAAATGCTCATAAAAGCAGTGATAACGGCACCAGACTTTTTGGCTAAATCAATAGAGCGAGATAAACCATGCTGAGAATCAACGGTTGGGTCAATAACGGCAAGTATGCGTTTGAGGGTGTTCATGAGCTGTTCCTTAACTACTGTATACCTATCGAAGGATATAATTTACATTTCAGACTCATTAGAGTGTAACGTAAATAGCGAGTAGTTAAAGTAACAGCATACTTTATGTTGTGCTAGATCAAGGTTTATTTCGGGTGGATAGCTGCGGCATCACGTAATCCATCACTGTCGAGGATTGTAATGAACTTACCCTCAACTTTTATTAGGTCTGCTTTTTGAAAGCGGCTTAACAGTCGGCTAATTGTTTCGACAGTAAGACCTAGATAATTACCAATTTCACCTCTTGTCATCGTAAAGCGAAACTCTTTACGCGAAAAGCCACGCTCACCAAAACGATTTGATAAATTATAAATAAAACTAGCTAAACGTTCTTCAGCAGACTTTTTATTTAGTAGCAACAACATTTCTTGATCATAGTTAATTTCATTGCTCATTAAACGCATAATTTGTTGACGTAGTTTAGGCAATTTACCTGACAGTTCATCTAATGTATCAAATGGAATTTCGCATACCATTGAAGTTTCTAGTGCTTGCGAAAAGCTTTGGTGGGCCATTTTATTGATAGCATCAAAACCAACTAAATCACCGGCTAAGTGAAATCCTGTTATTTGTTCATCGCCTTGCTCAGATAAAGTATATGACTTAAATGAACCTGAACGAACAGCAAAAATGGCATTTAAACGCGCACCTGATTCAAATAAAAAGTCGCCTTTGTGCAGTGGTTTTTTACGTTCGATGATTTCATCAAGTTTATCCATTTCTTGACCATTGAGTGTAAAAGGTAAGCATAATTGACTGATACTGCAATTGTTACAGCTAATCGTGCAGTTAGTCTTTGCTTTATTGTGTGATAAATTCATCTGTTATATCCATAAAATGTCGGCGCACTAGTCCCTTTAGATTAATGCACTAGCTTGTCAGTTGCAATAATAAGTAGATAAACGCCATACCAAATCAGTAGGCTGCCCATCGTTATCCGCGCCCAAGGGTGATTAAGTAGCTTATGCAATGCTTGTGCGCCCATACCTATACTGAGCATCGCAGGGAAGGTGCCTAGAGCAAAAAATAGCATAACCAGCGCGCCTTCAAATGCGCTATTGCCGGTCATCGCCCAAGTTAATGCAGAATACACTAAGCCACACGGTAACCATCCCCATAATGCGCCGTAACCTAGGGCTTTAGGAAGTGAGTTAATAGGCATTAAAAATTTATTTAGTTTAACAATATGCTGCCATACCATTATTTTTCCGAGCGATTCTAGCCATTTCAAACTTGCACCTAAACGCATTACGTAAAGGCCAACTAAAATCATAAAAAGTCCACTTAAAAATGCCAATGCAAGAGAAAGCCAATGGCTTTGATTAGCGAAATGGCTGCTTAAACCCGCCACAAGTGCACCTGCGGCCATGTAACTGGCAGCTCGACCAAGGTTGTAGGCGATTGAAAAGTAGATTGGTTTTGTTTTATCAGTTGCAAGCTGTAAAGAACTGGCAATACCACCGCACATAGCTATGCAGTGGCCACTACCAATGAGACCCATCACAAATGCACTAATAAATAGAGGGTCAATCATTACTTTTGTTATGTTGTTCTTTATCATCTTCAAACAAGATACTATGGCCTTGTTTATTTAAATCAGAAAACTGTTCGCCACGGACAGCCCAGAAAAAAACACCAATTGCGATCATAACGAATAATATAGCAATTGGAATTAGGATATAAATTATACTCATAACTTTAATAACCTCAGGGAGTTACAGATCACAATAATGGAACTTGTGGACATACCAATCACTGCCATCCAAGGCGCTACTAAGCCCAATGCTGCAAGTGGCAGGATAGAGCCATTATAAAGCAACGACAGTGCTAAGTTTTGTTTAATTATCCGTCGTGTTTTTTTAGATACGATAAGCAAATGCTCAATTGCGGCTAAGTCACTGTTAAGTAAAACTACGTCAGCTGTATTTTTTGAAATATCAGCACCTGTATCCATTGCAATTGACAAGTGAGCGCTGTTAAATACAGGACTGTCGTTTACGCCGTCGCCGACCATAGCAACAATTTCATTTTGCTTTGACCAAAGTTCAACTTCACTTTGTTTATCTTGAGGCAGACAACCTACTTTGAAACTATCCAACTTTAACCTTTGAGCAATCTGTTGCCCCGCACTCGACGCATCCCCTGTTAACATATGGCATGTTAAGCCTTGAGCTTGCAAAGAGGCGATTAAGGGTGCTGTATTGTCTTTTACTTCATCAATAAAGTAAAAATTTGCGACAGGCTGTTTATCAACATAAAAAGTTGCTTGTGCATTACATTTACTGTTATCGAACCAGCCACTCTTACCGATAGCGTAATGATGATTATCATCGTGACCAGAAATACCAAGCCCTGGGTGCACGTTAATATCATATAAATGGCGCTGCTCAGGTGTGTACATATTAAATGCTGTCGCGATAGGGTGCTCTGAATAGCTTTCAAGTTGGGCAGCAAGAGCCAATACTTGTTGTTTAGAGATACTATCAACCAATAAATCAACAGAGTCTATACTGAAACGCCCTTGAGTTAATGTGCCTGTTTTATCAAATGCGACACGTGTTAATTGTGGTAATGTTTCAAGTACATGAGCTTGTTTTATCAGTATCCCTTTGCGAGTTAACGTTGCGACTGCACAGGTCAATGCGGTTGGAATAGCTAAACTCAACGCACAAGGACATGTTGCGACAAGCACAGCAATAGTGATCCAAAACGCATGTGCGGGGTCAACTTGATACCAACCAATGGCTGTTAATGAAGCAAAAACTAATAAACAAGCGACAAACCACTGCGCAACTTTATCTGTTATTTCAACTAACTTAGGGCGTGTGGCGAGTGCGCTGTGTTGTAGTTTAATGATTTGGTTAAGTAAGGTATTTTGGCCTATCTTGTTTATTTCAATTGTGATCACACCATCATGATTTACAGTGCCAGCAAATACTTGATGGTCAATGTATTTCTTAACAGGTAAATGCTCTCCCGTCATCATGGATTCGTCAACCGTTGTGGTGCCCGAGCAGATAACGCCATCGGCTGGAATGGTTTCACCAGGCTTTATTAACACGCGATCATTTAGCTTTAATTTTTTAGCCGCAATTATATGTTCTTGGTCGTCTTTATCTAACGTGCGAGCGGTTAAAGGTAATAGTTTTTGTAAGTTCGCAGTAAATTCACTTGCTTTGAGACGAGCGCGAAACTCTAGATATTTACCGAGTAAAAGTAAGAAGGTAAACATGCAAATAGATTCAAAGTATACTTCACCGACTTGCATAACTGTGGCGTAACTACTGGCAATATAAGCACCAAATATTGCTAATGATACGGGCAAATCCATATTCAATTGTTTTGCTTTAAGGCCATTAATCGCATTAGTTAAAAAGGGTAACGCACTATATAAAATAACAGGGGAGGCAAGGATTAGGCTGATCCAGCGAAAATATTGCTCAAAATTTTCTTCCATGCCTGAAAACATACCGAAGTACATTGCAAATGCAAACATCATCACTTGCATTGTCATCAAACCAGCGACACCTAATCGGCGTATATAGGCTTTAGCAACTAACTGTTTTTGACTTGCTTCTATATCAGCTTGAAAAGGGTAGGCTTTATAGCCAATTTCCATTAATGATTTGATTAATTCACTTAGTGGAGTACGTTCTTTGTCCCATTGGATCATAGCGCGATTAGTTGATGTATTTACATCAACTCGTTTAATCGCCGGTATATTTAATAATTGTTTTTCAATTAGCCACGCACAAGCTGCGCACGTAATCCCTTCAACAGTTAGTAATACCTCACTAATATCATTAGTCTGAGATATAAATTCGTCTTGAATATCGGGGTTATCATAACTGGTGATGAAGGCCAATTGCTCTGGAACGAGCTGCTGAACTTTACCTGCTCGAACAGTCCTAAATTTATAATAGTCAGTCATACCTTGACTGACTATTGTCTCGGCTACAGTTTGGCAGCCAATGCAGCACATTGGTTGTTCGCTACCGTCAATATTAACGGTAGCGCTAAAGCCTGAAGGCACACTTTCAAGGCAATGAAAGCAATTATTAGACATAATACTTGGACTACTTATATTCAGGGCTTATAGAAATACTTTGTTCACTTGGCAAAGTAATGTTTTCTTTTAGTTTCCAGCTACCATCAACGGGCTCGATAAATACAGTGTATGTTCCATTTACAAAACTAGGAATAATGGCTGTGAATTCACTTTTTGCGTTGGGCGTCAGGTGTATATCAAAATCATGAGCTTGGATTGTTCTATGATAAAATGATAACTTTAAAGAGTGAATATTGCTTGTGTCACCCTTGGTAAATTTAAAACTTACTTTATCTGCTTCAACACCAAGTTCACCATGCAAGTATAAAGCCTTTGCTTTATCAAATTTACTCAGTTCTAAATTAATCGCTTTACCTTTTTTATAATAATCATCGACGACCATATCGGGGCCATTCCCAATTGCCGTAATAAATAATGATATGCAGCCAATGATAGTAATTGCTGGGAAAAAGATTAAGAACCAAGGCCAGAAATTTTTATACCAAGGAGTAGGGTTCATAAGTAAGCTTAATTTGTTTACGGTGTAGGTATTTTATAGGATTTGAATTAAAAAGACTAAAAAAAAGCCTCCAGATGGAGGCTTTTTTGATCTTAATTAATCTATTGAATTAAAAGATTAATATTTAAACATTTAATTAACGTTTTGCTTATTTATCTTGCGATAAACTGTAAACATAAGCCGTTAATAGATGAACTTTGTCTTCACCTAAAATGTCTTTCCACGCAGGCATTACACCAGCACGACCGTTATTTAATGTTTCTTCAACAGCACGTTGAGAACCACCATATAACCAGATGTTATCTGTTAAGTTAGGAGCACCAAATGGTAAGTTATGGGCAACAGAACCTTTACCATCAACACCATGACATGCAGCACACATGGCAAACTTAGCTTCACCAGCTTTCGCATCTTTTTGGTTAACAGTACGACCTGATAAGCTTAAAACATGCGCGGTCATTTCTTTAACGCCTTGTTCGCCTAAAGCAGCACCCCATGGTGGCATTGCAGCAACACGACCATAAAGTAGTGTTTCTTTAATTTTGTCAGGCGTGCCGCCGTATAACCAGTCTTTATCCGTTAGGTCAGGGAAGCCGTGACCACCACGAGCATCTGAACCGTGACACTGCGAACAGTTCTGAGCGTATAAGCGTTGACCAATTTCAAGTGCTTTGTCGTCTTTAACAAGCATTTCAATATCTTGGCTAGCATAGCCTTCAAATATAGGGCCAAAACGTTTATCTGCATCAACAAATTCTTGATCTAATTGAACTCGCTGACCGTTAGCTAGTGCATCTTCAGTTGCCTTTTTAGACTCTTCTAAAGAAGTAATACCTTGGTTAGAACTAGTCCATTTAAATACGCCTTCCCAATTACCTAAACCTGGGTAAGCGGCAAGGTAGTATACTGACCATGCAAATGTTGCAAAGAACATGTAAGTCCACCACTTAGGCAGTGGGTTGTTTAGTTCTTCAATCCCATCAAACTCATGCCCACAGCTTTCACCCTCTTCAACCCCAGCGTAGTTCTTTAAGTTCCACACTAGTAGGCCAAAAATAATAAATAGGCACGCAAGGGTTAATACAATAACCCATATACTCCAAAAGCTAGTCATTTCTCAGACCCCTTTTCCTCGTTAGAGATTGTTTTGTTATGCTCTTTTTCATCTTCGAAAATGGCATTAGCAGCACTGTCAAAGCGTGTTTTGCTACGCTTGCTGAATGCCCACACAACAATAACAATAAATAATACTAAAATTATCAGAGTTAAAACGCCTCTGTATGTTCCGTAATCCATAATTAATTACTTCAAGTGCGTGCCAAGCTGTTGCAAATAAGCAATAAGGGCTTGCATTTCTGTCGCACCCTTGTTGTTATTCATTGCATCAACTTTGGCAACGTCTGCTATTAGTTCCTCATCACTACCGTACCCTAAACCTGGGTGTGCCGGGTTTTCTGGGTTAATAGCAAATGTGTCACGGAAAATTTTAAGTTTTTTAAGAGTCAAGCTAGTATCAACGCGATTCTCATCTAACCAAGGGTATCCTGGCATATTCGATTCAGGTACCACAGCACGTGGGTCCATTAAGTGAGCATAATGCCAATCGTCTGAGTAACGTTTACCTACACGGGCAAGATCAGGACCAGTTCGCTTTGAACCCCACTGAAATGGGTGATCCCATACTGACTCACCAGCTACAGAGTAATGACCATAACGCTCAACTTCATCACGAAAAGGGCGAATCATTTGTGAGTGACAGTTATAACAACCTTCACGTACATAGATATCGCGACCTTCCATTTCAAGCGCGTTTAATGGACGAAGCCCATCAACAGGCTTAGTTGTGTCGTCTTGGAACATCAGTGGAGTAATCTCTACTAATGCACCAAAGCTGATTGCAAACACAGTTAAGATAGCCATCAGGCCAACGTTCTTTTCAACTATTTCATGCTTATTTTGTGATTTTTTATTGCTCATCATCTCACTCCGTTATGCTAATTGTGCTTGCGCGTCTAATTTCAACGAATCATTCTTCGCTGCAATTGTACGGTAAACGTTATAAGCCATAACTAGCATGCCCGCTACGATGAATACACCGCCTACAAAGCGCATAACATAGAAAGGGTGTGACGCTTGTAGCGATTGGACAAAGCTATACATTAATGTACCGTCAGAATTTACTGCACGCCACATTAGACCTTGCATTACACCTGAAATCCACATTGCAACGATGTATAAAACAACACCTACAGTATGTAACCAGAAATGGGTATTAACTAGTTTCACGCTGTACATACGTCCTTGCGAGAATAGAGCAGGGATAAGGTGATAAATAGCACCAATAGATATCATTGCAACCCAACCTAACGCACCAGAGTGTACGTGACCTACGGTCCAGTCAGTGTAATGAGACAGAGCATTTACAGATTTAATCGCCATCATTGGGCCTTCAAAGGTAGACATACCATAGAAAGACAATGAAACAACTAAGAAACGAAGTACTGGGTCAGTACGTAATTTATGCCATGCACCTGATAGAGTCATTATGCCATTTATCATACCGCCCCATGAAGGAACAAATAAGATGATGGACATAACCATGCCTAAACTTTGCGTCCAATCTGGCAGCGCGGTGTAGTGTAAGTGGTGAGGACCAGCCCAGATGTATAAAGAAATTAGAGCCCAAAAGTGAACAACTGATAAGCGATAAGAGTACACCGGACGACCAGCTTGTTTTGGTACAAAGTAGTACATCATACCTAAGAAACCAGCAGTTAGAAGGAAGCCAACAGCATTGTGACCATACCACCACTGAACCATTGCATCTACGGCGCCTGCATAGATGGAATATGATTTAGTTAATGACACTGGAACAGCCATACTATTTACAATATGCAATACAGCAACAGTGATTATAAAACCAGCATAAAACCAGTTAGCAACGTAGATGTGCGATACTTTACGCTTAATTAACGTGCCAAAAAACACGATGGCGTAAACAATCCAAACAACGGTGATTAAAATATCAATCGGCCATTCTAGTTCCGCATACTCTTTAGAACTTGTAATACCTAGTGGTAATGTGATGACCGCAAGCACGATAATTAACTGCCAACCCCAAAATGAAAAGGCGGCTAATTTATCTGAGAAAAGGCGCGTTTGACAAGTACGTTGTACGACATAATATGATGTCGCAAAAAGTGCGCTTGTACCAAATGCGAAAATTACTGCGTTCGTGTGTAACGGACGTAGTCGAGAGTATGTTAACCATGGTGTATCGAAGTTAAGTGCTGGCCAAGCTAATTGGGCAGCAATCAGAACCCCAACACTCATGCCAACGATGCCCCAAATCACTGTCATAATAGCGAATTGGCGTACAACTTTATAGTTATACTCAGTTTGTGATGCTACTGTTTGGCTCATTTTCTGGCTTCCGCTGCAATAAATGCGTTTAGAAATGAATTACCCACTTTAAAAAGTGGGGCCTACTATTACTTCACAAGTATGTTACCTAAAACCCTCAATGCCATGACTGCTTCAGAAAACAAACTCGCGAAACCCTTATTTTGCGGGGAAATGATAAATTTTTTGGCCTAAAAAAGATAGGTCAATTGCATAAAATTATGACATCAATCAATTTTTATCATGTAGTTGTTTACTTTTTGACACACTTTCTTAGTAATTGACTCTGATCGTTTCACTAAACTTGTATTTTAATAGGGGAATTATTAGTATCGCCCTTTACTTTGCTCAAGGATTACAATGTCAATTAAGCATATTATAGTGTTTATTTTTACACTTACCTTATTAATTGCCTGCGATCCGATCACAGCAAATAAAGATGAGATAGCAACAAACTCACAATGTCAGCCTAATCAAGCTTGCACATACCCAAAAAAAGCTAAAATATGGTTAAGTGAGCACCTTATTTCTCCTGAAACTCCCTTTAAAATTAATGTCTCCCTTAGCGACGGTAATATTATCCACAGCGCGAAACTTGAAGGTGTGACTATGTATATGGGTTACATTCCGCTGCAGTTTAAATTACAAGATAATGTGTTGACTGCAAATGCAATGGTCGGTATTTGTTCAGAACGAAACATGACCTGGAAACTGATACTTGAGCTCAAAAACCAAAAAAATCAGATAGAGTCTGTTTATTATTATTTTACAGTAATCTATTAGGGCGTGTTGACCTTTGTGGATTGAAATTTGTTCAACCTAGGGGCGATTTAATCGCGGCGCGAGGTTTGTAACCTAGCGGGCTAAGTAAAAACCGAGTAACAAAGAGTCAATCGCCCCTAGGAAGAACCCTTTGGGCAGCGCATGTTTGGTATTTATACTGCGTTATCACCTATTTATGGGGAACAACCACACGACATAGGCTCTGCCTTGCCTAAATACCAAACATACTGCTGCAAAATCAATCACGAAAGGTCAACACGCCCCAATTTCTAGATTCAATTATTTGAATACCTATTCACTACATAAGCAGCAAGGGTATATCCCCTCGGTTAGTCATATTTCATTACGTGTAGAGTGTGCATTCTGATCATTCTATTCTCTCATTATTAAGGGTCTGTTGACCTTTACAAATTTAACCTTGAAAGGTCAACAGACCCTTAATCTATATTCTTAGGCGTTATTTTTATAAAGGACTGATTCTGATAGTAGAATTACTTGCAACCACTATCTTACATACAACCTTTTTTACTCCAACGGCGCTTCTATCTTGGGTGGGGTGAGTATTTGTTGACGGATAATGAACTTAATCGTCGTTGTTTAGCCATCGAATTCGTTAGTAAAAAAAGTCCATTTTGCGGTTTTTATAAAATGGTGTAATTAAGTTGTAAATTTAGCTTTTTTGGATATTTTCACAAGTAATTACAGTTGATTACAAATTTATCGTTATTAATTTCATTCGTAGTTTAAATGCATTCTTATTTTTTTAATTGATTGTTTTTTAATTGTTTTAATTAATTAACAATGAAACATTCATTCACCTTATTCCCTAGTTTAGGGAGCCATAAAACAGACTTAAAGCTCCTTGTTTTTTCATTCAGTTTTCGTTCAGTTAAATCCCCCTAAGTTGCGCTGCGCTATCTCGACATTCTTAAATAAAACGAGCGCTGCCTAAATTAGGTATTTTTCCAACAAGTAGGGTATTACATGAAAAAATCAATAATTAGCTTAGCTGTTATAACGGCTATTCCTATGTTCACCAGCATTGAAGTTGTAGCTGCTGATGAAGTTCAAGCTATAGAAAAAATTCAAGTCACAGGTTCACGCATTAAACGCTCAGATATGGAAAGCGCAAGCCCAATAACGTTGATCAGCGCCGATGATATACAAGCTATGGGTGCAACAAGTATCGATAGCGTGTTACAAAAAATGACCGCAACAGGCGGAGCAATGACAAACCCTGGGGTTAATAATGGCTCTGGTGGTAACGCTCGTATTGATCTACGTGGTTTAGGCGCGCAACGAACATTGGTACTAGTTAATGGTCGTCGTATGATCAATTCAGGGACTGGCGCTGCATCAACTGTTGATTTAAATACCATTCCCGTATCAATGATCAAGCAAGTTGAAGTGTTAAAAGATGGCGCATCTGCTGTTTACGGCAGTGATGCGGTCGCGGGTGTTGTAAATATTATTTTAAAAGATGATTTTGAAGGCCTTGAATTAAACGCAAATACTGCAATTACAGGTGAGGGTGATGCATCTGAGAATTCAATCGACTTCACAGTCGGTAGCAGTTTTGATAAAGGTAATATCGTGATTGGTATGCAGTACACAGATCGTGGCAAAGCATCTCAAGCAGATCGTGATTTTTCTAAGTGCCCAATAGATGAAGGCGTTGACGGTTTATTCTGTACAGGTTCTGCCTACAATGAAGGTGGCCATATATGGAATGGTAACGGTGAAAAAGGCACAACGGTAAATGCAAAAGGTGAAGATACACAAGTTTCACTAATTGATGATGACGGAGTAACTGGCCGTGGCGGTGATTACCACCGTTACACCAATGAAGACAGCTATAATTACTCACCAACAAGTTACCTTTATACGCCAATGGAGCGTTTAAACTTAACCGGTATAGCAACATACGAACTATCTGACGATACCAGCTTATTTACTGAGTTTACGTATACTAAACGCTGGTCAGAGCAACAAATGGCGCCGCAGCCTGTCTGGTTTGATTTTGAATATACGCAGGCAATGGGCGATTCAATGCTTAATCAAAGCTACGATCAACGAGTTGACCTTGATGGTGATGGTTACCTTGATAAAGATGCGGATGGTAACTACGTAACGCAAGAAATGAACTATAAGTACGGTGATAAAATCTCATATGGTCGCCGTATGTCAGACACGGGTGAACGTTATTTTGAGCAATCAGTAGATACAGTACGTGCTGTGATCGGTGCTGAAGGTCTAATTGGAGATTATGCATGGGATGTGTCGGCTAACTTTGGCCGCAATGACTCGGTTGATAAGCTAAGTAATCTTCATAACATGGGCGCAATTGGTGATCAAATTGACGCAGGTACATTTAATCCACTTGATCAACAGGCGTGGGTTTCAGACAATTTCCGCAAAAATGTTTACACTGAAGTAAATAATGGTGGGAGTCAGTTATTTATTCTAGCCGCAGCTGTTAGTGGTGAGTTGCTAGAACTGCCTGCGGGTTATGCAGCATTTGCGGCTGGTGTACAACGCCGCCAAGAAAAAGCATGGTTCACCCCAGACTCATTAACGGCACAAGGTTTGGCTAATGATCCGCGTGTTGAAGCGACTTCTGGTGGCTTTGATGTCAATGAGGCTTATCTTGAGCTTGCAATTCCATTACTTGCTGATAAACCATTTGCTGAGCATGTTGAGTTAAGTGCAGCCATTCGCGCATTTGATTACAGTACCTTTGGTTCAGATGAAACATGGAAATTAGGCCTAACGTGGAAAGCAAATGATGAATTAATGCTACGTAGTGTTGTGTCTACCGCTTTTCGTGCACCGACAGTCAATGAACTTTACTCAGGTAATTCTCCATCATTTGATCAAGTAGATTACCCTGGCGCGCAAAAACAAGCAGAAGTAACGGTTGGTGGTAATTCAGCGTTAACCCCTGAAGAAGCAGATACATTAACGGTTGGCCTTGTTTATGAACCACAGTGGTTTGATGGTTTCTCAATGACGGTTGATTACTTTGATATTGATATTGAAAATGCAATTACAAAGGTCGATAGTCAGTATATAGTTGATCAATGCTTAAATAATGCGGCTAACGCGACAACGCCACTGTGCCAATCAGCAGGTATTTCTATTGATGCAACAGGACGCATCAAATTTAATAACAAAATACAGAATATAGGCTCTGAAAAAACCTCAGGGTATGATTTGAATTTGGCATATAACTTTGAGGCAGCGGGTCTTAATTGGCGCGCAGGATTAGACACAACTTACCTTGATGAATATGTTAAACAAGTGACTGGAGACCCAGTTGAATACGCTGGTGTGATCACTTCTGGCTCAGGTGGCTATGCCGAAATCAAATCTAATCTTAGCCTTAAAGTTGCTGGAGATAGCTGGGACGCTCAATATAAAGCGCGTTATATTTCAGGTATGGACAGCTTTAAGTGTATAGGTAAGGAAGATACATGCTACGCGCCAACAACACCGAGTGTTGTTTATCATGATGTGAGCGGCTCTTACCTAATTAATGAAACCGTCGCATTGACTGCGGGTATCAATAACCTATTTGATAAGCAGCCTCCATATTACTCTGGTAATAATGATTCAAATACGGACCCGTATACGTATGATGTATTAGGTCGTCGTTTCTTTGCAAGCATGAGCATTAAGTTCTAAGTAACCGACACTTAGATTAAATTACTTTTAAGGCCTAGGGCGTGTAGACCTTTCGTGATTGATTTTGCAGCAGTATGTTTGGTATTTAGGCAAGGCAGAGCCTATGGTGTGTGGTTGTTCCCCATAAATAGGTGATAACGCAGTATAAATGCCAAACATGCGCTGCCCAAAGGGTTCTTCCTAGGGGCGATTAACTCTTTGTTGCTCGGTTTTTACTTAGCCTGCTAGGTTACAAACCTCGCGCCGCGATTAAATCGCCCCTAGATTGAACAAATTTCAATCCACAAAGGTCAACACGCCCTAGTTTTACTAGGCCTTTTTTGTTGAACAAATCCAAGGGCAGCAGTAAACTAACGTCTGTAACTAAAATTTAGGTTATCTCATATTTAATAGGAGAACTGATTGTTAAAGCAGGATGAAAACTTATCCTTTATTATCGAACCTGAGCTCAGCCCTCGTTCTGAGCAACGCATTGATTTGTATTTCTCTATCCCAAACGAAATGGGTATTAACCCACAAACCTTAACCGAAGAGTCTTACTTCAATAACCACTTTAAATCTTATTTAGCGTATAACGCCAATAATATTCACCTACCTTTAGTACGAAGCCGTTTTGTCAGTAAAAATAAAGGTGAACAGCAAGATTATCGGCAGAACCTTAATCTTTATTGTTATCAAGTCAGATTAGCTATTGAAACGGATATCAAAGAAGCGCTTAAAATAGAAGAACTTGATGAGTTTTATCAACGGGCCATTGAGCTGTGTGAACAAAGCCAAAGCTTACTAAAAAAATTGCGCCGTTATACCCCAGAAGATGAAAAGCTAATTTCATTTTACACTAATGCCGATAATTATTTGAGTTGGCAAATTGAACAGTCATTTTTAAGGTTACTGGATGAAGGCCCACGAAGTAGCGATCACGCAAAAGAACGCACTGATTTGCTGAATTTTTGTAAGTTTGAACAAACATACCGCCAAGAGCAGCAGTACAACTCAGATTCAACACTTAAAGATGCTAACCGTATTACTAATAAAATGCGTTTGTTACAGCGTTTAATTGAGCATGGCGTCGTATTAACAAGACAAACTCGTCATTTAAATAGTTATTTAAAGCGGTTAGTAAAAGGCAGCGTGACGGCAGTTATAATGGCCTTAGTCATGTTGGTTGTACTTAATGCGCGCAGCACTTTTACAGAAGTAACAGCAACATTGATTATTATTCTTGGTGCTATTTACGGTATGCGTGAAATATTTAAAGAAGATATAACCCGGGTTATTTGGCGAGCAATTGTAAAAGGACGGCCGAAGTGGCGCTTTCAATTTAATAACAGTGTTACGAAAGATAAAATTTCAACACAATATATTTGGCTTGAATACACTCGCTTTAAACATATTCCGCAGCAAGTGAGGAATATATTTTCAAAACGACGACAACAGAACAAACAAGCCGCGCAATGGTTACATTTTGCCAGTGAAACGCGAGTTAATGCCAAAGAGTTTTTACCCGGTTATGATAGTTTGCAGCAAACACTGCAATTTAACTTGGCACCTTTTGCTCGTTATTTAAAAAAAGGTGAAGGTAAGCTGTATAATGTTGAAAATAATAAAATATCTAAACAAAGTGTGGAGCGTCGCTATCAGCTAAACTTGGTAGTCGTTTATAGCAGTGCTGATAAAGTAACGCACCAGCGCTATAAAATCACTTTAAATAGAAGTAAAATTGTAAATATAGAGCTGATTTACAGTGAAAAATAATTTTTCTCGTTGAGCTGAGTGAAGCTGTTATTCTATTTTCTTTGATCAGTGGCTTGGCTATAAAAACCAGATGGTGATCAGTTACCATCTGGTGAGGCTATTATTTTTCTAGGCCTGTTTTACTATATAACGAGACGCGATCAGAGACTAAAGTGATCTCAATCTTTTTATCACCACCGCCCCATGTGCAGTTAGTGTGTAGCGTTTTTTCAACACATTTTTCAGCTGCCCCCAATATTGCTTCAACGTCAGTTTTATTCATACCAATTTCAATTTTTTCGTAATTTTCTAAATTGATTTTTGAACAAGCCGACAACGTTAAAATGGCAGCAACTATTAATAATTTTTTCATTTTTTAACTTCCTTTATTTAGTGTTTGAACTTTCTAATTTGTACTATCATTCCCATTTTCGGGTGGTCAAAATAATGAACTTCATTGCTAATTACACGCTTAAATTGTGAAAAACGAGCACGCTGAATATCGCCTGTTGGTAATGCTTCATTGATGTCAAAATTTGCGTTAATGAAAAGATAATGACGAAGGTAAATATTGAAAACCCCTTCTAGCTCCCAGCTATCGCTGGCTTTTTCTTCTGTGGTAGGTAATGAAGAATTGAAGCTAACTTGATTAATAAAATCATCACTTTGGTAGTTCGCTGTTTTAGCTATATAGGGGGCTGGTATCAGTTGCCCGCCAAATAACGAAATGTGTTCAGATCGTGATTTACTTGCACCTTTAAAACGCCAGCCCGTATGCAATAGCGGTTTCAATCCTTTACGAACAAGTGATTGCTGTTGGGGTATGAATTTTAATTGTTCAGGTGCTAACAGGTACGTTTGCTCCATGTCATCTCTTACAGGCGCTAAAGGGCTTAAAGGCAGTACGTTGTAGCTACTTAGGTAATCAATACTCTCATCACACAAGTTTGAACGACTAACGCTTATTAATGAATCAGTAAAAGAGGCTGAGTTAAAACGACTATCACCATTAATACAATCTTGTTTGGCTTGCTCTTCATAAATAGGTGTGAGTAAATCAAGGTTATTAGATTTTTTTATCGGGTCTTTATCTAAGCTGAAATCTTCTTGCATGTAGGGGGCAGGGCGTTGCTTAAAAATCAGCACTTCCACTTCAAACCAGCGTTCAGCAAATGCAGTGCTACTAAATACACAACACAACAATAATAGGGACTTTTTAAACAACATTAATGGCTAACCTTTTTAGAGAAATCTGCAATCATTGCAGTGACCATTTTTAAACGCTCACGGGCACTTGCCTCATTGATCGCAAAACGCAATTTATTTGCGCCATCCATTTTGTACACCTTAGGCGCACTTTGTATCAAACCTATAATGAAGCTAGGATTAACCTTTGTATCTTGGCTGAACTCAAAATAACCTCCTTTAGGGTTTGCCTCAATTTTTTTAATTCCCAGTTCGCTGGCTTTTAGCTTGAGTTGTTGAAGGCTGAATAAGTTTTTAGCCGCATCAGGCAATAAACCAAAACGGTCAATTAATTCAACCTGTAATTCATCCATATCATCTACATTAGCACAGCTGGCAACGCGTTTGTACATGCCCAATCGTGCATTTACATCGTGAATATAATCATCAGGTAACAGTGCTGCTAATTTTAAATCCACTTCGCTTTGTTGTTGTAATAAGTTATCAAGCGTTGGCTCTTTGCCATCACGCAGTGACTTGACGGCTTGCTCAAGCATTTCCATGTATAGGTTAAAACCAATGGTGTGCATTTGCCCTGATTGATCATCGCCAAGTAGCTCACCTGCGCCGCGGATCTCTAAATCGTGAGTTGCCAGCGCAAAACCTGCGCCTAAATCTTCTAGTGACTCAATGGCTTCTAGGCGCTTTACAGCATCTTTAGACAGCGCTTTATGGTTACCTGTTAGTAAATAAGCGTATGCTTGATGATGGCTACGTCCAACGCGACCGCGCAATTGGTGAAGCTGCGCTAAGCCAAGTTTATCAGCACGATCCATAATAATCGTGTTTGCGGTCGGGATATCAATGCCGGTTTCAATAATGGTCGTACACACGAGCACGTTATATTTTTGATGATAAAATTCACTCATTAATTGCTCTAAATCACGCTCGCGCATTTGCCCATGAGCAGAGGCAACACTTGCCTCTGGTACCCATTCGCTGATCTCTTCAGCAACGCGGTCGATGGTATCTACGTTATTGTGTAAAAAGTAAACTTGGCCACCGCGTTTAATCTCTCGTAGTATGGCTTCGCGTATCAATTCGGCGTCGCGTTGGCGCACAAAAGTTTTAACCGCAAGGCGTTTAGCAGGTGGTGTGGCGATAATTGATAAGTCTCGCATACCACTCATGGCCATATTTAATGTTCTGGGAATTGGAGTGGCCGTCAGCGTTAATATATCTACATCAGCACGTAGTGATTTAATTTTTTCTTTTTGGCGAACACCAAAGCGATGCTCTTCATCAACAATTAATAAGCCTAAATCTTTAAAAATGATATCTTGTTGGATCAGTTTATGCGTTCCAATCACGATATCTAGCTTGCCATTGGCCATTCTTTCAAGTGTGTCTTTTTGTTCTTTTGGAGAATTAAAGCGAGACAAAACGCCCACTTCAATTGGAAAATCAGCGAAACGGTCTTTAAAATTTTCATAATGCTGTTGGGCAAGTAAAGTGGTCGGTACAAGCACCGCGACTTGCTTATCATCATTAATAGCGACAAATGCAGCCCTCATAGCGACTTCGGTTTTACCAAAGCCAACATCGCCACATACTAGTCGATCCATCGCTTGTTTACTTTGCATATCACCGAGCACCGCTTCAATGGCACTGCGCTGATCGTCTGTTTCTTCAAACGGGAAGCCATCACTAAACGCACGATAAGCTGCGCCATCAAGAGCGAATGCATTTCCTGGTTTAGCTTGGCGCTGCGCATAAATATCTAATAGCTCAGCTGCAACATCACGCACTTTTTCAGCTGCACGCTTTTTAGCTTTGTCCCATGCATCAGATCCAAGTTTATGAAGTGGGGCGCTTGCTTCTTCACCGCCAGAGTAGCGGCTTAGCATATGCAGTGCTGACACTGGGACGTAGAGTTTTGCTTCACCCGAGTAGGTGATAGTGACAAATTCAGTGACTAGACCTGCGGCGTCAATGGTTTGTAGCCCTTGGTAGCGGCCAACACCATGATCAAGGTGAACAATAGGCTGGCCTACTTTTAACTCAGCTAAATTACGTATTAGTGCATCTTGGCTTGCTTCGTATTTATGCTTTCGACGACGTCGTTGCGATACTTTTATGCCGAGTAATTCTTGTTCAGTAATAATAGTCAGCGGTGGTTTACTGCTTAGCACAACACTTTGTTCAAGTGGGCTTACAATTAAGCCAACATCACTGTTACTTGCTGTAAATTCATCAAACGTATTAAATTCTTTTAACTTTAATCCACTCGGTTTTAGTATTGCCAGTAATGACTCACGGCGACCATCCGATTCAACAGACAGTAAAACACGGCCTTTTTGTTTTTTCTGTGTACTGACGTAGTCAATAAATGCGTGATAGGGCTCATGTAGCTTATGGTCAATACGGATTGCAGGGAGTTCTAATGTGGCTAAGTTTTTATTACTCGCTTTGGTAGGTAGCTTAGCCTGCGAGAGTTTAATGCGGGCAAAGTTACCTAAATTTGAAAACAGCTCATTAATGGGTTGATATAAGCTGACAGGTTCAAGTAGTGGGCGCAGCGGATCAACACGACGGTTTTCATATCGGACATTTACGTCATGCCAAAAATTATCCGCGGCATGTTCAACATCCCCTAATTGCATTACCGTCGTTGTATCAGGGAGGTATTCAAAAATAGTGGCTAATTGATCAAAAAATAGCGGCATGTAATATTCAATACCTGCCGGCCAGTTTCCTTTAGTGACTTGCATATAGACTGAGTCTTGCTCAGAGCTAGCTCCAAATTTTGAGCGGTAATTAATACGAAAACGCTCTATATCAGCTTCGTTTGTTGGAAACTCATGGGCAGGCAGTAACTCTATTTTTTCTACTTTATCGTCAGAGCGTTGGCTTTCAACGTCAAATAAGCGAATTGAATCAAGCTCATCATCAAAAAAGTCAAGCCTAAAAGGATGCGGGCTACCCATTGGGTATAAATCAACAATAGAGCCTCGAATTGCATACTCACCGTGTTCCATTACTTGTTGCACATGTAAATAACCAGCTTGCTCTAAGTTATTGCGCAAGCTATGGGTATCTAAAATATCACCCACTTTAAAGTTTATAGTGGAGCCATAAATAAATGATGCAGGAGCAGTGCGTAGCATTAGGGTTGAAACCGGCACAATTAATACACTTTGTTGTTCTTTTTTGAGCGTATTTAATGTTGCTAGGCGCGCTGAGATAATATCTTGGTGTGGCGAAAAATGATCATAAGGAAGAGTTTCCCAATCAGGAAACACCATGACAGGATGATTTGGTAATAAGTACTCTAATTCAGTTTCTAAGCGCAAGGCACTGGGCGTGTCAGGTGTGACGATTAATACCAAACCGTCTTGTTGCTGAACCCCTTGAGCGATAGCAATACTTAATCCGCTACCGGTGAGTTGCCCCCATTGAATTTTATCTTTTTGAGATTTTACCCAAGGCAAGGCTGCCCATTGCGCAAACGCCATTTATTACTCCTTTATTTGACCTCGCAAGGTCACTATTTTAGTCGCGATAGATTCTAGTTAAGTCTTGGTAATGATCGATTCGACGATCCCGTAAATACGGCCATATACGTCTTACGTTTTCTGAGCGTTTTTGATCAAGTTCGATTACTAAAATTTGCTCATCAGTTGTATTAGCCTCAGAGAGTAGCTCACCTTGAGGGCCCGCAATAAATGAATTCCCCCAAAATTGAATACCGTTACTTTGAGCACTCGGGTCATTTTCATGGCCAACACGATTACAACTGATCACAGGGACTCCGTTTGCTACGGCATGCGCACGTTGAGAGATCACCCAAGCATCTTTTTGGCGAGCTTGTTCGCCTTTGTCATCACGCGGATCCCAGCCAATAGCTGTTGGGTAAATTAGTAGCTCAGCACCGGCCATAGCCATTAAGCGTGCGGCTTCAGGAAACCATTGATCCCAACATACTAACACGCCAAGTTTACCAACCGAGGTTTGAATTGGTTCAAAACCAAGATCACCTGGTGTGAAGTAAAATTTTTCGTAAAAGCCTGGGTCGTCAGGAATGTGCATTTTACGGTATTTGCCCGCAATAGTGCCGTCTTTTTCAAGTACGACGGCTGTATTATGATAAAGCCCTGTTGCACGTTTTTCAAAAAGAGACGCGACAATAACAATGCCAAGTTCTTTAGCAAGTTGGCCTAAAGTATTACTGCTAGGGCCAGGTATTGTTTCAGCTAAATCAAATACATCAACGTCTTCAGTTTGGCAAAAATAAAGACTGCGATGGAGTTCTTGAAGCACCACTAATTGCGCGCCTTGGCTTGCGGCATCGCGAATACCTGCGATTGATTTTGCCATGTTTTCGTCGGCATTATCACTATTTGTTTGTTGCACTAGGGCAACCGTTAACTTATCAGGGCTATTCACTTAGGGCCTCCGGCTAAAAATCCACGCGGTAATTGCATGGTAATACAATGTAAACTTCCAAATTGTGCAATGATTGGTAAACAATTCACACCAATAATTTTATGACTAGGGTAGGCGCTTTGTATACGTTTAAGGGCTAATGCGTCATTGCTGTCATTATACGTCGGTACAAGCACGGCATTGTTAATGATTAAATAATTCGCATAGGTTGCAGGGAGCCTATCATTGTCAGCGTTAAATACAGCTTTAGGCCATGGCAAATCAATTAATGTGTATGGTTTGCCTGTGTGAGTTGTAAAGCTTTTAAGCTGTTTTTCCATCGCATCTAGGGCGCTGTAATGCTCGTCATTGTTGTCGTCACATTTTACATAGACAAGGGTATTGTTAGGTGCAAAGCGCACGAGAGTATCAATGTGACTGTCGGTGTCATCACCGGCTAAGTAACCATGGTCTACCCATAAAAAGTCGTTTGCACCCAGCTGAGTACGTAAAACGTGCTCAATATCATCAGTGCTCAGTGACGGGTTACGATTTTGGTTGAGTAAACACTCGCGTGTGGTGAGCAATGTACCGTATTCATTTATTTCAATACCCCCACCTTCAAGTACTAAATCAATGGCTTGATATTGATTATTGGAATGAGCGAGTTGTTTGACAAGCACTGCATTAATTTGATTATCCAATGTGCTTTCAAACTTGTTACCCCAGCCATTAAACGTGAAGTCGTTTATTGTTAGTTCTGCGGGGTTATCAAGCGATGCGCAGGTCAAAGGTCCATGATCGCGTGCCCATGTATCATTACATGGAGTCACTACAAAATGCACGCGACTTAAATCAACATCATTGGTAAGCAATAATTGCGTTATATGTGTTTTAAGTGTGTCATCGTGCGCGACGATCACTAACTGTTGAACGTTACATATATGTTGGCAAAGCTGTACATATACGGGCTCAACAGCGGTTAAATTATCACGCCAATCAGTGGCTTGATGAGGCCATGTTAGCATGACAGCGTCTTGCTCGGCCCATTCGGGTAAAAGTCTAAAGTTCATGGATTTAATAAACAAACAAAGGTGTTGCTAGTTTAGCATTTCGGCCGAAGAAGTCAGCTTTTTCATGGTTAATGTTCAGGTTTTGTTGGTGTGTTTGTGCTTTTATCGTTTTGGAATGATCCATCTAAAGGCGTATCGAGCGCTTGCTGTTGTTGGCGTTTTTTGAGCTGTCGCGTTTGTGCATGTAAAGTAGCGCGAACAACGAGTTCTTGATCTGAATCACGAATGGCAATAAATAGCAGCGTATATTGATATTGATCGTCATCTTGCTTTTCAATCGCAACGACTTCGGTATAACAATAAACGGCAGATGCTTCATGCTGTAAAAACAATTTTGTGCGAAATGTGTGACCTAATGAATACACGCTATCTGAGGTGAATTTAACACCGCCACCGCCATAACTATCGCAGTACATTGTATTATCTTCGGGCTGTTCTGATGCCAATATATGGCTCATTATTAGGTCTATTTTACGCGATTGTGCTTGTAAAAATACGGCAAGTTCTTGTGCTATATCGCCTAAGTTACGCAGTGGCCGTAATGAACTTAACTCTAATTCACTGACTTCATTGGCAAGCTTAAATAATGGGGGAATATCAGCTTCGAGTTGTGCGAGAGTTTTGGGAACCGCATGAGGGTCAACTGCAAATAGATTTACACGGTTACTTTCATCAATTTGAAAATATTGCTCAAACTCAGTTAGTTTTTCATTGTTCATATTAAGGCTCCTCGACGCACGAACTATTATATACCCAAGCCACCTCAAGATGCAGAATTCAGCGTTTCACAGGGGCTTATTATCAAGGCGTTACTTTGCAAGAATG
This sequence comes from Pseudoalteromonas neustonica, assembly GCF_001653135.1. Lineage (GTDB taxonomy): Bacteria > Pseudomonadota > Gammaproteobacteria > Enterobacterales > Alteromonadaceae > Pseudoalteromonas > Pseudoalteromonas neustonica. The sequence goes on along the minus strand of NZ_BDDS01000002.1, from coordinate 547,906 downwards.
GCCATCCCTTTTAAGAAGTAACAACGCTGATAGTAAGTGCCTGTGAAACGCCCAACGGGTTGGTTTAAAAGCGATTTATACTGCGTTATTGATTTTAACAATAGAACTACTATTATTTACAATCAATGCCTTGCCTAAATCGCTTTTAATTCCAACTGAAACTCGCATTTTGAGGTGGTTTGGGTATAGTAGCGCTCGCGAGAAGAAATTGCTAGTTATCTGACACCCATAAAAAAGGGCAAACTACTGTTTGCCCTTATATTTTTAATCGCTATTAATTATAAATTACTTTCAGGTGTATCTACATTTTCACGCTTATGATGCAGGGCTATTTCATCCGCTAGCTCAGTGCGAGAACGTTTTTCACTTAGCTTACGATCTGTTAGCCAGTAAAAGAATAATGGTACAAAAAACACGGCTAAGAAAGTGGCGGCCATCATGCCACCCATCACGCCTGTACCAACGCTATGACGTGCACCAGCTCCTGCGCCAGAGCTAAGTACCAATGGAACAACACCTAAAATAAACGCTAATGATGTCATAATTATTGGCCTAAAACGCAAGCGTGCTGCTTCAAGTGCTGCGGCGCTGGCACTCCAGCCTTGTTGGTGCTTCATAAGGGCATATTCAACAATTAATATGGCATTCTTACTGGCCAGGCCAAGGAGTGTTACTAAGCCAATTTGAAAGTAAACATCGTTTGTCATGCCGACTAACCAAATTGACACCAGTGCGCCAAATGTACCAAATGGTAGTGCAAGCATAACTGATAATGGTAACGACCAGCGCTCGTATAAAGCCGCAAGAATTAAAAACACCATAATAACAGCCAGGCCAAGTGCGATACCTGTAGTGCCAGAACTTCGTTTTTCTTGGAATGCAGAGCCTGTCCAATCGTAGGTCATATCAGGTGGTAACACGGCTTTTGCGATGCGTTCCACTTCAGCAATTGCTTGACCAGAGCTATAACCGGGAGCTGCATTACCGAGCAGTTTTACCGCCGGTAAATTGTTGTAGCGGTTAAGGCTCTCAGGCCCGCGGCTAAAATCGACATTTGTAAATGCAGACATTGGCACCATGGTTCCTTGGTTGTTTTTAACATAAATACGGCCAATGTCATCAGGCTTCATCCTAAACTCAGCTTCAGCAGACATCAATACCTGCCATGCACGACCAAACTTGTTAAAGTCATTGACATAGTAAGTGCCCAGCGTGCCGGCAAGGGCGGTAAAGGCATCGTCAATTTCAATACCCATTGCACGTGCTTGTTCGCGGTCAACATTTACTTTTAGCTGTGGGGCATTAGGACGCCAAAGCGTTTGCAAGCCACTTAAAACAGGACTCTTTTGTGCTTCAGCCATCATCATTCCCATGGCTTGTTGTAGTTTCTCGGGGCCACCAGCACCTTTGTTTTGAATATAAAACTCAAAACCACCGGTACTGCCTAAACCAAAAATAGCAGGGGGATTAAATGCAAGTACTAAGGCTTCGTTAATATGTGCAGTTTTCATAAACAGCTCATTGACGAGGCTTTTTGTATCTATCTCGCGTTCATCCCAATGTTTTTGGGTAACAAACAAGGTCGCGGCACTATTTTTATAACCGCCACCAATAAAGTCAAAGCCTGTAAAAGCAACCACGTTTTCATTGGCTGGGTTTGATTGCACTGCTGCAATTACTTCTTTTACTACTTCCTCAGTGCGTTCAAGCGATGAACCATCAGGTAAGAAAATAGCGGAGATGTAATAACCTTGATCTTCATCAGGGACTAAAGAACCAGGGGTATTTTTCCAAAGTCCAATAGTAATAGACACCATGCCAATCATTAATAATAAACCTAATGCGCCACGGCGAACCATATAGCCAACCGCGCCAACATATTTACTGGTTATTTTAGTAAAAATACGGTTAAACCATAAAAAGAAGGAGGCTGTTTGTTTATGTTCTTGTTTTAAAATAAGTACACATAACGCGGGAGTCATGGTCAATGCGACGACACCAGATAAACTCACTGCAATTGAGATGGTAATCGCAAACTGGCGGAATAACTCACCGGTTAAGCCACCTAAAAAGGCTATGGGCACAAATACAGAGCAAAGTACGAGTACAATCGCGACGACCGGACCTGATACTTCTTTCATTGCTTTTATGGCAGCTTCGTGGGCGCTGACATGCTCTTCATGCATAATCCGTTCGACATTTTCCAGTACAACAATGGCATCGTCAACAACAATACCAATGGACAGTACCATACCAAACAGAGTGAGTGAGTTAATAGAATAACCAAGCATGTACATACCAGCAAAAGTACCTAATAAAGACACTGGTACAGCTAATGTTGGAATTAACGTCGCGCGCCAATTTTGTAAAAACAGATACACGACCAAGAAAACCAATATCATTGCTTCAATAAGCGTGATCACAACTTCACGAATAGACACTTCAACAAAGCGAGTGGTGTCGTAAGAGTTTAAATGCGCAAGACCGACAGGGAATTGTTGTTTAATTTCTGCTAGTACACCATTTACTTCTTCAGCTACATCAAGTGCATTTGCACCAGGTTGTAAAAATATACCTAAAAGTACGGCTTCTTTACCGTTAATAGTACCGCTGAAATTGTAATCTTTTGACCCTAATTCAACACGTGCAATATCTTTTAAACGTAAACTACTGCCATCTAAATTTGAACGAATGATAATCTCTTCAAATTGGCTTGGCTCAGACAAACGCCCTTGTGCGGTAACACTATAAACCAGTTCTTGGGCTGATTGGGAGGTTGGCGTAGCGCCAATTTTACCCGCAGCGTATTGTGAATTTTGTGAGCGAATAGCACCTGCTATTTCTTCAACGGTAACACCTAATTGACTCATTACATCTGGGCGTAACCAAATACGCATAGCGTAATCTTTCGCACCAAATATTTGTACGCTGGTGGTTCCAGGTATACGTTTAATACGATCTAAAATATTGAGGGTAACGTAATTTGAGGTCCACAAGCTGCTGCGGCTTTCATCGGGAGAATAAAAGGCATGAACTTGCAAGAAGCTTGATGAGCCTTTTTGAACAACCACACCTTGACGACGCGTTTCTTCAGGTAGGCGCGCTTCAACTTGCTTAACGCGGTTATTGACGTTCACAGCCGCTTGGTCAATATCGGTACCAATTTCAAAGGTTACCTCAATCGTGGTTGCGCCTGAGCTGGTTGATGTAGAAGCCATGTACATCATGCCTTCAACACCAGTGATCGCATTCTCAATAGGCGCTGCAACGGTTTGTTCAAGCACCTCAGCAGATGCACCCGGATAAGCTGCAGTTACTTGCACAACAGGAGGGGCTATTTCAGGGTATTGTGCGATGGGTAAACTGCGCATTGCAGCTAAGCCAGCCAATACAATAACAATTGAAATAACAAATGCAAAAATAGGTCTGTCTATAAAATAACGAGAAAACATAATACTCCCTGCGCCTATTCTGCGCTTACGCTGTTTGTTGCATTGTTAACGGCTACCGGCATGCCAGGGAAGAAGATACGTGCCATACCATCGACAATTATTTCATCCCCTGCGTTAATGCCTGATTTAATTAACCAAAAGTTTTTATCACCAGCATTTGCTGGCTTTTGCACCCACTCACCAACAACAACAGGCGCAGGTCGGGCAATAGTGCCACCTTGCTCACCTTTAGCTACAACGTAGACAAATTTCCCCATACCGTTATCAAGTACCGCGCGCTGTGGCACAACAAACGCATTTTTACGCACTGCACCTTTTAAACTCACGCGAACAAATTGACCCGGACGAAGTTTAAAATCAGGGTTGGGTATAATAGCTTGTAGTTCACTGGTGCCCGTATTTGGGTTAATGCGTACATCAGAGAAGTTAACTAGGCCACTTTTGCTATATATAGAGCCATCTTGCAGTTTAATGCTAGTTTGCCAATGACCGCTTTGTGGCAATGTTAGTGAACCGTTAGCTTCATCTTGGCGCATTTGCAATTGTTCACGCTCCGAAATACCAAAACGTAAACGGATAGGATCAAGCTGGGTTATTTGCGTTAGCAGTAAATCAGGACCTGAAACATAAGTGCCTTCAGAGACAAATTCACGGCCCATAACACCTGCAACAGGCGCTTTAACTTGCGCATACTCGAGATTTAATTGTGCTTCTTTTAACGCAACTTTAGCGGCTGCTAAATTAGTTTTCGCGATGTCTGTAGTCGAGCTGGCGTTATCATAATCACGTTGTGAAACAGATTTTTCAGCGCGCAGTTTACCTAATCGCTTTACATCTCTTTGTGCTTGAACGAGTGATGCTTTTGCGCCGTCAAAGGCGGCTTGGGCACGTTCTAGCGCTAATTGATAAGGTTCTAAATCAACGGTGAATAATGATCGGCCTTTTGTCACTGTTTGACCTTCGTCAAAGTTACGTGATTCTAAAATACCGGTTACGCGTGCTCTTACTTCAACTTCTTTTGAGCCAGAAAGTGTTGCAGGTAATTCAATTGTAAAAGGCGCATCTTCAGTTGCGGCAATCACGGTTGCTACAGAGGCTGGTTGCATAGCCGCTTGCGGTGTTTGTGGGGCTTCACTGCAACCTTGTAAAAGTAAGGCTGTTGAGGCAAATAAAAAGAAAGAAAGAGACAATTTTGATAGTGCGAAAGACTGACGCATGTTTACTCCACAGTTCCAATTGTTAAGTATAATATTTTAAGCATGTATTAAGCTGCCTGAGTATGGCATTTAGCTGGTTTTATGACCAGCATGTAAAGACAAATTACTTTTATTCAGCTTAAGTAAACGCAAGTGTATACCTTAATTTTTAATAGGTATACACTTGCGTTTACTTTTTTACTCTTAGCATTCAAATACAAAAAATAATGCTACAATGTTTGTATTGATATTGGGGGCATTATGGAATCGAGTAATAACAAACAAAATGATGTGCTATGTGCTGCGATACATGAATTTGCGCGCCGTGGGTTAGCGGGTACTACGATGGAAGCCATCGCTAAAAAAGCCACTGTATCTAAGCGTACGCTTTATAAGCACTATGCAAACAAGCAAGCACTATTTGATGAAGTTGTATCATTACTTTTAGCACGCATTGCACAATTACAGAGTTACCAATACTTAAAAGACATACCAATTTATGATCAGTTAAAAGATTTGGCAAAGCTCTGTTTATCTTTGGGCAATGATGAAGATTACCTAACATTGTCACGTATTGTGATTATTGAATCTATGCGAGATAAAGAGCAAGCAGCTCGCCTTGAAGTAAAGTTTTTAGACTGTGAAAAAGGCCTACTAACGTGGTTTGAACAAGCTCAAAGCGCGGGTGTACTTAATGATGTACCTGCTGATATTGCCGCTGCATTTTTTTATGGTGGTTTAAAAAAAATGGCGTATTGGGAGCAAGTGATTAAATGGAAGCCCGCTTTAGATGAAGCGCGCTTAGAGCAGCTTGTGGATTTAACATCGCGCTTTTTTATCAGTGGCATCAAGCTTGAAAAGTAAAAACTTGATGCTGGGTATCAACTGATTGCCCTAGGATTAATTAAAGACTGACGTTATTATTTAAGTAACGCTACTAACTCAGTTAAATCATTCACCTTGTAGTCAGGTGTTTTTGCAAGCGGATAGAGTGCTTTACCAGGGCGTGCTATAAATGCCGTTTGTAAGCCTGCTGCTTTTGCGCCCGCAACATCCCATCCGTGCGCGGCTACCATTAGTGCTTCTTCAGGTTTTACCTGTAATTTTTGTAACGCCCATTGATAAGCACGCAAGTCAGGTTTATAGATTTTAATATCTTCAATGCTGTAGCGCGCTGCAAAAAAGTCGGTTAAACCGGCACTTTCAAATTGTGTTTTAACCCCGTTATTTGATGAATTAGTTAAACTAACTAATTTATAACCACGATCTTTGAGTATTTGCAGTGCTGCTTTTACATCCGAGTGAGCCGGAAGACTCAGTAGTGGTGTAACAATCGCTGTTTTTGCTTGCTCAACATTGAGTTTAATCGCGTTATTTTGCGCAACCATTAGCAGCGATGCCACACCAATTTTTCCAAAGTCTTGATAGTCACCAATTGCCGTACTTACCAAAGAGTGATGCAACATAGTTGAAAACCATAATGGTAGTAAGTCTTCTCGCCCGCCCAACGCAGCCCCAATAGATGTTCGCATAGATTCAAGATCGAGCAGGGTTTCATTTACATCAAAAATAATTACTTTTGGTTGCGCTAATGTCTTTTCAGCTGCCATAAGATCGCCTCCTATAAATTGACAAGCTACAAGTAAGCTTAATGTTAGCGTTTTAAGTTGTTTAAACAACACCATAATATTAACAGTCCTGTTGTAGTGCATTTAAAATAGCACAGGGCTCTGCGCGTAATGTGTAATCACTATTAACAAAAGCATAAATCACATGACCTTTTTGGTTAATGATATAGGTGGCAGGTAGAGGGAGTTGATAGCTATTGTCTCCATTGGCAGCAGGGATATCTAAACCAAATTGTGCATAAATAGGTTTTAATCGCTCATCTAATGTAAACACTAAACCTAATTGCCTAGCAACTTTGTTACTCGTATCAGAGAGTACATTAAAGGCTAATTCATTCTTTTCAAAAGTTGATAATGATGCATCAGGGAGCTGTGGCGATATCGCAATCAGCTGAGCATTTACGGCTTTAAACTCAGGAAGCATCTCGTTGAGGGCTTTAAGTTCTAAATTACAGTACGGGCACCAGCCACCGCGATAAAAATTAATAATGACGGGGCCTTGCTCTAATAGCGTCGATAGAGTGACGGGTTCATTAAGGTGATTATTTAACGTAAAATCATTTATTGACTGGTTTAGTTTTAAGGCATTAAATTCAATATGCTGTGCAATTAAATCTTCAGTGGTAGCATCCATAAGCGCGAGAATGTCGCTAGGCACTTTAGCAATTTTGGCTAGGTTGTAGTCGTCTATTTGTGCTTTTAAAGTCATGATTAGTTTTCCTGTTTATCATTTAATATAAGCGAGTATAGTGTTTGGTTTAATTAAATAAACACTGTAAAAACGAAAGCTTAATTCGAAAAATTCAAACGCTTTAAAAGGGTTGGTTATGTACAGCATTAGTGATTTAGAAACATTTATAGCGATTGTGGAAAATAAAGGTGTGTTAGCTGGGGCAAGTGCACAAGGGCTTTCGCCTGCAACAGTGAGCCATCGGTTGGCTAAGCTTGAGCGAGAATTGTCGACGGTTTTAATATTTAGAGATAGTCGCCGTATGCGTTTATCCCCAGAAGGGAAGATATTTTACCATCGTATCGGCACCATCTTGGAAGCGCTATACGATGAGGAACATAGTATCGGTGCTCGAGGTTCTTCTGTTAGCGGTTTGCTCAGGGTGACTATGCCTCCTTGGGTCTTTTCGAAGTTTGTAATGCCCAAATTAAGCGAATTTGAAGAACGTTACCCTGATTTACAGTTAGATTTTTTAATTTCTGATAACTTCGTAAATGTTGTTGATGATGCTCAGGATATTGCTATCCGAGTTGGAAAACTGAATGATTCAGGGTTACTTTCGCGCAAAGTAGTAAATAATCGGCGTATTCTATGTGTAGCACCAAGCTATGTAGAAAAGCACGGCATGCCTACTAGTTTTTCGAAGTTAGTCAATCATTATTGGGTCTGTTTACCTTGGCAGCGTCAATTAAAGTTACTAAATGAACAACAGGAAATTGTAAATTTGAATGCCAAAACACGGTTTACGATTTCTAATTCTGACAATATGACACAAGCCGCGATTGCTGGACATGGCATTGCCATAAAGTCAAAATTAGCTATCGCAGAAGAGTTACAAAGTGGTGCGTTAGTAGAGGTGTTACCCGGTATTTTGGCTGACGATGATGCACCTGTATGGTTTTTAAAACCGCAAAATAGTTTAACAACGCAAAAAACAGAAGTTTTCTATGCTTTTATGAAGTCGATATTTGAATAATAACGCTCTGATTAAAGCGATTGTATTTAATTTGTTACTTTTTTGCACCCATAATAACGACAATTTAACAATTAACCTTGTAATTGGCGCTAAAACTCGTAGTCTTAGCGTATTCATATTAACAAGGGGCAGTTAAGGATGACGCGAGGAACAAAAGTAACGACTACATTTATTGAATTGTCTGCACAACTACGACGATTTGTATCACGAATAGTACTACCTGACGATGTTGAAGATATCGTACAAGAAACCTTTGTTAAAAGTTATGAAGCCGATTTAAAGCAAGATATAAAATATACTCACAGTTATATGCTAAAAACGGCAAAAAATTTGGCGCTTAATCACATTGCGAAATGGGATAACCAATATAATGATTCTCTTGATAGCAGTGATGATTATCAGCAAAATTTATCATCGATGCAGCTAGAAGATGAAGTTACATCTAAAGAGCGATTCTTACTTTTTTGCAGAGCAACAGAGCAATTAAGTCAACCAGTACGTAAATGTTTTATATTAAAAAAAGTCTATGGCATGAGCCAAAAAGAAATTGCTGCGCAAATGAATTTAAGTGAAAGTACTGTTGAAAAGCACATTGCCAAAGGGTTACTAAAAGCAATGCAATACATGCAGCAGCAAGAACATCCTTCAGAGTCTGTCGCCGATAAAGACACCCTTACCAGGAGGGTAGGAAAATGAGTAATATTCATCAATTTTCATCAAAAGACGCAATTCAAGCCAAAGCAAGCCGCTGGATAAGTGCTATGGATCGTGGTTTGTCGGATACTGAACGTGCCGCATTCCAAGTATGGGTAAAGGAAAGTAAAGCACACCAAGACGCTGTATTTGAGCTTGCCCAATTGTGGGATGAGTTGAGTGTATTGAATGAATTGAGTAGTCTGTTTCCTAATAAACAAGTGCCTTCACAGCACAGTGCACCGCGTTTTAGTTTTTCTGTGGCTGCGAGTATCTTTGCTGCTATGTTGGTTGCCAGTTTTATGTTTATCGGCATTGAGCATTGGCCTAGCGCTCCACAAGAGCAGGCTAAATATAGCAAAATTTATCGCACTAAAGTGGGTGAGCAAGCAACGTATGTGTTGCCCGATAGCACGATTGTTCAGCTCAATACCAATAGTTTATTAGAAGTGGCCTACACACAAAATCGCCGACAATTGATTTTAACGCGCGGTGAAGGGCGTTTTAATGTGGCAAAAGATGCATCACGACCTTTTAGTGTCATGGCGGGTGATAAATCGTTTACAGCATTAGGGACTGTCTTTAATGTACAACGCAATGCAGCTTCTGATTTAGAGTTGGTTGTAACTGAAGGCAAAGTGATGATCACAGACCCTGCGGTTGAAGTAAATGCAGAGCACTTTGTGCAATTACAAGATGCAAGTAACGACACACTTGAAGTAAAAAATATTAATGCCAGTATTGTGATCTCAGGTGAAAAAGCATTAATAAAAGAAAGTATCACTAAGCCGATTAAACAATTAACACAAGATGATGTTCAGCGAGATTTAGCATGGCAACATGGTATGCTAATTTTTAATGGAGAACCCCTGAGCGAAGCGCTGCAAGAAGTAAGTCGTTACACTGCTACGCGCTTTGAACTAACGGATCCAGCGTTAGCTTCACTTAAAGTTGCAGGTGTTTTTAAAGCAGGTGATATTGCTGGTTTACTTGATAGCCTTAAATTAAATTTAGCCATTGATCATGAACGATTAGGTGAACATATTGTTAGCCTAAAACATAGCAATAACAGCTAAGCATGCCTACTTACTTGTTTAAATAAAGTGTTGTAAGTTACGATGGTAAAACTAAAAAGTAAAAAAATAATCAATAAAAAGATAAAATTACGTAGCGGATTTTTCTTCCTCAACTGTTTGTATAAGTTGCGCAGTAACCAAACATACACCCATTGTGGTCTATCAGTATTTGCATCGATAGCATTGATTTTCAATGTACACGCAAATACTGTCCAGTCACAGATGGTGCAATTTGATATAAAAGCGCAGCGAGCAGATCTAGCACTGATTGACTTTGCAAAACAGACAGAACAAACCGTGGTTTTTTCATTTGAACTGGCAAAGCAGTACCAAGCCCAATCAGTATTTGGTTATTACACTCAGTTAGATGCATTAAATACAATGTTGCAAAATACTGAGCTCGATGCGGTTGTTGATCAAAATGGTTTACTGAGTATAAAACTCAAACAAATCAACAGGAATGATAACAACATGATGAAGCTTTCAGGGGTCAGTGCAGCTGTATTACCACTTTTAATGGCAGCTAACAGCCAAGCCGTTAATGCACAAGAAGAAACAGCAAAAGAAAACATCGAAAAAATAGCCATTGTCGGCAGCCGTGTAGCGGGCCGTTCAGTTGAAGATTTACCTGTTCCAGTTGATATTTTAAGTGCCGAAGCGCTTGAAAACACAGGCCAAACCGAAGTTGGCCGTATGTTACAGTCTATTGCCCCTTCATTTAACTTTTCAAGCTCGTCAATTAGTGATGGTACCGATGCATTACGCCCTGCGACATTGCGTGGTTTAGGCCCAGACCAAACACTCGTCCTGATCAATGGTAAGCGTCGCCATCAAGCGAGTATTATTCACATCAACACTTCAGTGGGGCGTGGAACTGCGGGTACAGATATGAACGCGATCCCAGCTTCAGCGATTAAACGTATTGAAGTCTTACGTGATGGTGCGGCCGCACAATATGGCTCTGATGCAATCGCGGGTGTAATTAATATTGTTTTAAAAGATGCCGATGATGGTGGTAAAGCGGCCATTAATTATGGTCAATATTCTGAAGGGGATGGCGAAACCGTCAATCTTGATTTTAATAAAGGGTTTGCATTAGGTGATGAAGGGTATGTAAACGTGACTCTTAATTACAGAGACCGCGCCCCGACTAACCGCGCCGGCCTGCATGGTTCTTGCCAATTTTATGGTTGTAAAGGACTAAGCAAAGGCGTATTTTTAGCCGGTGATCCACGCGAGTTAACAGCGGATCGTAATACCTTTCGAATTGGTGATGCTGATTCACAACAATTTGGTTTGACTGTCAATACCGGGTATGAACTTGGCGATGGCGAGCTTTATGGTTTTATTACTTACTCAACGCGTGATAACGAATCGGCTGCGTTTTTCCGTCATAATGCAAATAAAGATGGTAACCCTGTATTACAAGACAATGATGCGACAATACCGTTAGGTTTCTTACCAAAAATAAATACGACTATCGACGATATTTCGTATAACTTTGGTTACAAAGCACAGTTTGATAACGACGCAAGCTTAGATTTATCTTATACCTACGGTGAAAACAGCATTGGTTACACGACGAGTGACACAATTAATGCATCTTACGCAAACTTTTTACGTTATGACCAAGGTTTAAGTGCTGCTGAGATACGAGCGACTATCCCACGCGAGGCCTATGCCTATGGTATGGAGTTATCACTTCAAACAATCAATCTTGATTTTACGCAAGATTTTGATGACTACTCATTTGCAATGGGCGCCGAAATTCGTACCGATGAATTTAGAATACTGGCAGGTGATGAATATGCGTATCGGGATTACGACACAAATAACGGGGTAAGTATTTACAAGGGGTTAAGTAATGGTGTCGGCAGTGAGGACGCAGATTTTGGTACGCAAGGTTTTGGTGGTTCATCTCCAGCGTCATCTGTTGATGAGTCGCGTGATGTAATTTCATTCTATATAGACGCAGAAGCGTATGTGATAGACGATGTAATCTTATCCGGCGCACTTCGTTATGATAATTACAAAGGCTTTGGCGATACTGTTAATTTTAAATTGGCGGGTAACTGGTCAGTAACTGATGATATCTCACTTCGTGGTGCGTTGAGCTCAGGTTTTAGAGCACCGTCTATGCAGCAGTTGTATTTTAATAACGTAAGCACGCAGTTTATAGGGGATAATGGCAATTTAGTGGCTAAACAGGTCGGTACGTTTAGAAATGATTCAACCCTTGCGCAAAGTTTAGGTATTCCAAAACTAAAAGAGGAAAAATCTCAAAACCGCAGTCTTGGTATTGTTTATAATGTGACTGACAACATTAATGTAACGGTTGATTACTATTCAATTGATATTGACGACCGCATAGTTATCAGTAACCACTTAGGAGAAGGGCTTTCAGAGGAGTTAACTGAGGATTTAGTTAGCGCAGGGGTAGGCGCTGCTCAGTTATTTTTAAATGGCGCAGATACTGAAACGCGTGGTGTAGATTTTGTAACTACATGGAATACTGAAGGGCTCGGTGGCACGCTTGATTTTACACTTGCCGCTAATTTTACGAAAACAGATGTAGTGTCAATATTTACGCCTGATGGCTCTAGTTTAGAAACTGTGCCCGCAGATAGTGTATTTTCTAGTCAAGAAATTTCTATTATTGAAGAGTGGCAGCCAGAAGATCGCATTAATTTAAGTGCACTTTATAAACGTGATGATTGGACTGTTAATTTATCTCTGAATCGTTTTGGTGAATACACGGTAGAAGATGTGGATCGTCAAACCTATTCGGCGGAAATCTTAACTGACGTAAAAGTGAATTATTTTGTTACAGATAATTTATCGGTTAATATTGGGGCAAATAACTTGTTTGACGTTTACCCAGATAAAAATATTATCGGCAATACTCGTTCTGGCACAATTGTAGACGCTGAAGGTAACACAGTTATAAGTAGCCGTGGCATATTTGAGTACTCACGCCGTTCGGCTCCATTTGGTTTTAATGGTGCTTATTATTATATCGGCGCAGAATACCGTTTTTAATAAATAACTCTCCTATTGTTATTTAACATTCCAAGGGCCGCAAGGCCCTTTTTTGTGTTTTAAGGGAATTTGTCATAAAAAATTCACTGTTTTTTAAAGATAAAATCTTCAATAATATCTGGACTAGACCAGATTGAGTTGGAAATTACAATGAATGATTATTTACTATTAACCCCAGGTCCGCTAAGTACTTCAGAGACAGTTAAAAAAGCGATGCTAAAGGATTGGTGTACGTGGGACGATGAATATAACCAAGGTGTAGTTCAAGCAATTCGAGCTAAGCTGGTGGCACTTGCTACGGCACATCCAGGTTACACCAGTGTGCTAATGCAAGGCAGCGGAACGGCGAGTGTGGAGTCTGCTCTTGGTAGCTTAATAAAAAGCAGTGATAAATTGTTGGTTATTAATAATGGGGCGTATGGTGAGCGAATAGGCGAAATTGCTGCCTATTTGAATATTAATACACACATTATCAATTACACCGAAACCCAACTACCGAATGTAACTGATATTGAAGCTGTTTTACTAAACGACTCTGACATTACGCATATAGCAATGGTTCACTGCGAAACAACCACGGGTATGTTAAATCCAGCCGAAGCAGTGGGGCAGTTGGCGAAAAAGCATAACAAGGTGTTTGTTTTAGATGCAATGAGCAGTTTTGGCGGGATCCCTTTCGATTTGGCTGATTGGCATGTTGATGTGATGATTAGCTCGGCAAATAAATGTATTCAAGGTGTACCAGGTTTTGGTTTTGTGATTTGCAAACACCATCTTATAGCGCAAAGTGAAGGTGTTTCACGTTCCCTTTCTTTAGATCTCTATGCGCAGTGGCACTGTATGGAGAAAAACAATGGTAAGTGGCGTTTTACTTCACCAACTCATGTTGTACGGGCTTTTTATCAGGCATTAGTCGAACTTGAAGAGGAGGGAGGGATCACAGAGCGTTATAAACGTTACAAGGAAAACCAGCATATTCTTGTCGCGGGAATGAAAAAGCTTGGTTTTTCTCCTTTATTAAATACGTCAGTGCATTCACCGATTATTACCTCGTTTTTATCACCAACAGGACAGGGTTACGACTTTAAAACGTTTTATGATGCACTAAAAAACCAAGGGTTTGTGATTTATCCGGGTAAAGTGTCGGATGCGGATTGCTTTCGTATTGGTAACATTGGCCATGTATTTGCAGCCGATATGCATCGTTTGATTGACGCCGTTGCAAGTAATCTTTATTGGCAAGATACAGTATAAATTGAGCTATACAAGCGATATTAGACGTATCGCTTTATTGGCCTTCGACAATCATTTCAATCGCATTGTGTAACCAATATTCAATATTATGATCAACCAATTTTTCTTGCTCATCAAAACGCTGACGCACTACTTTTAAGCATGGTGTACCACTGTTTTTTTCAAGCATCTCGCAGACATCGTCAGGAAGCACCGTTACGCTAATAATGCTCTGTTCTTTTACTACATTTGTTGCATACTGTTTGGCCATGATCTCGGTAATTGAGCTATTTAACGAATGCTTATTAAGACCGTCAAAGCGCTGCGCATCACAAAAAATGTCTTCAAACATAACTGCACGATTGTCTAAGCTACGCACTCGCTGCAGATGATATAGGCTCTGTGCGCTAAAAATATCGGTAAAATTAATATTATCAATTTTGTTCGCACTCACTAAACGTGTTTGTGCTGTGAAGCCTTGCTGCTTAGCAAGTTCGTAGAAGTTAACTTTTGTTGCGGGATGCCATTTTAGTTTATGTGGAGTGACAAACCAGCCTTTTCGTTTTTGACTATAAATTAATCCTTCTGCTTCTAATCGGATCAATGCCTCACGCACAGTGATACGTGTAGAGTTGAAGTGCTCTTGTAAAGCCCGCTCTGATGGCAGCTTACTGCCCGTAGCAATTTCGTCTTGCTGGAGTAGGGTGAGGATATAATTGCGAATTTCTTGAAATAAAAGCATATTTTTTATGTTTCCCACTGATTATCCGATAGCTTAGTCGATATTAATGACATTAATAAGATCTAATTTTTATGTGTGGGCCTTGTTGTTGCGCTACCAAGGCACATTGTGCATCGTGAGAAAGCTGCGCACAGGTCCTATCGTAGTCAGTGTTTGCGTAAGTTAGAGACAAAAACTAATTTCTACCTCTGTTGAAGTAATGATAGGAAAGTCTTGTTTAGACATTGTATATTACCTGAGTGATTGCGTGTCAACTTTTGCTGCACTACCGCTGAGTTTAGCTAAGTAGCAGTCGATTTTATGCGGTTGCAAGTTTAAATCTTCAGCCAATTCTTTACGGCGAATAGCATTACGCACAATATAGGCGCCAGTGGTTCGAATAGGCTCTATTGGGAATTGCTTAAGTGGCTGATTTACTAATCCGCAGTGTTGCCATTGTGGATTATTATTGAGCACCATAGCTGAGAGTATTTTTGCGCCTAAATAAGACTGAACAATACCATTACCAGAATAACCACCAGCATAAAGCACGTGTGGGTGTGCGTTTAAATGTCCAAAAAAAGGAAAGCCAGTGGCACTTCTGTCAGATGGCCCAGTCCATGTGCGTTCGATAGGCAGTTCATGCCCTTTGAAAAAATGAGCTAATGAGCTATCAAGTAATTTTTTATAGTGACTTGGTTGATCAAATTTGGGATGTACTTTATTGCCATAACTGAAAAAATTTCCACCTTTGCCAAGCATTAAACGCCCATCTGAGGTGCTGCGGTAATAGTTAACAAAAGTACGAGAATCAATAATTGCACTACCATGATTTAACTTGAGTTGCTCGAGTACATCAGGTATTGGTTTGGTGATGATCATGTCACTTGAAACCAAGACTACTGAGCGAGAAAACTTGTTTTGTAAAGTGGGTAGCCACGCATTAACAGCAAAGATAAGGGTATTACAAACTAACGCCCCTTGATTGGTGGTGACATTTATTGGCTCATGGTCATGATGCTGTATATAACGACAATGCTCAATAACATCAACCCCCATTCGTTGGGCAACACGCTTAAGCCCTCTGACTAATTTTGCTGGTTGGATACTGCCGCCATGAGCAGAAAAATGAGCATGCAAATTTTGTTTTGAGCCTGTTTGTAACAGTTGCTCAGCAGTGCACTTTTGCCAAGAATTGAGTTTAAATTGATCTAAACAATCCAAAGCGTTATCAAGCAAGCCCAGTTGTGCACGGTTAGAGGCGGTATAAAAACATCCGTCAATTCTGCAGTCACAGTCAATACCTTGTTCTTTTGTGAATGCGCTTATTTCATGCACGGCTAGTTCAGATTGCTTAACTAAAAATAGTGCGTTATCTAAACCAACAAGCTTAATTAGGCTAGGAAGCTTTGTTGACCAGGTTAGCATTGCACCACCATTTCGCCCAGATGCGCCTTGGCCGCATAATCCTTGCTCAATAATGGTTACTTTTTTTGTAGGGTGTTGTTGCTTTATATTGATAGCAGTCCAAAGGCCGGTGAACCCGCCACCAATAACGCATACATCAGTGTGATGCCCTTGGGGTAATAAATGAAAAGGCGCAGCGGCCTCCTCATTTATAGCGCTATCAAACCAAAAAGGTTGATATGTCATTAAGGGCGCTCTCCACGTGCAAGTCTTGCTTCAATTTGCATAAGAATAGGCTCAATATCAGCGAGTGAATCAATCACGTAATGTGCGCCACTGTAATAAAGTTGTTGGTAGGCTGTACGAGTAAGTTCATCTTGTTCGGTTTGTGAACATGCTTGCCATTGTGACTCTGTTAGGCCCACTGCATTGCCTGTTAATGCAACGCCGACTGTCCACATTCCGGCGTTTAAGCCTTCTGCAATTCCAGGTGCTGAGTCATCGACTTTAACGCAATGTGCGACATTGCTGATCCCCAATACATTTACATTTTCAAGGGCCATCCAAGGACCTGGACGAGATCCCGCTGATAATTCATCGCTGCCCACGCTGTGATCGGGTTTATAACCATATTCAGCCGCCGCAACTTCTAATATATCCATAACTTGGCGAGGATAACCTGAGCAACTGCCTATTTTCAAACCTTGTTGCTTTAAGCGATTTAACACCGGTAATACCCCTGCGATTGGCATTGCTCGCTCAGCGACTTTGGCTTTTTGTAATGGCATAAAAGTCTCGTAAATATGATCAATTTGGTCATTACTCATAGGCGCACCAAACTGCGTTTGCCAACGCGCTTTAATATCAGCAAGAGATCCTAATGTTGCGATGTGATCCCATTTACCCATGCCCATTGGAATGCGCGCTTCTTGTAAACTGATTTCGAAATTAAACGCGGTTTTAAATGCTTCAACAAAAATGGTGGTTGGAGCAACTGAGCCATGATCAACAACCGTGCCGGCCCAATCTAAAATGAGTGCTTCTAACTTTGTCATAATGTTCCTTAAATATTTATAGAGGCCAATGCTGGCGCAGATGTTTTTTGTGTAGATAAACGAATTGAAAAGTAACTTAATGAGCACAGTACTAAAAAGCCAGCCACAGTGCCGACCCAGTAACTGGCGGTAATAAAGAAGTTCAGCCAACTGATTTCAGGCATTACAAAGGTACGATAGAGTAAAATGCCCACAGAGCCTAAATAGCCAGCAGAGTCGGCTAGATATATTAAAAACCCTGCGTTAGCTGTTGAACCAACGGCAGAAATCATTCGATCAAATAAGAAGCAGTTATAGGGGATGTAGCTAATATAAAGGCCTGCACCGAGTAACACCATCCAAGCTTTGGCGCTAAGTAATTGGCTTTCAAAAGCCAAAGTGCTGCTTATAAGTAAGCAAGCGCCAAATAATATAAATGCATGATTAACGTAAAATGCGGTTTTATTATTTTTCACCAGTACCATTGCGCCCAAAGCGATTAGTACGATGAGTGCCATACGGATCCCCGCATAAGCAAAAATAGCAGGCTCTTGCCCGTACCCCAGTGCTTGCCATATTTCCGCTGCAAAGTTGTCACGAAAATCACGAAAGCCTGTAAAGAGTAAAAAGCTCAATATCAAAGTGCTGATACCAAACCAATAACGTTTAAAAAACTGCCAGCGTGCTTTGGCATCCATAGGTAAGCGCTGTTGACGGGCTTGCTGATCTGCCAAGGTTGGATCAGGTAATAATGTTAAACATTTAACACTCAGTAATAGTATCGGCAAAAAAAGCGCGCCGGTTGCAGCAGGTATCCACAGTTCAGGTACATTTAAAGTGTCAATTAGCCATTTGCCAACACTTCTGACTAAACCAGAGGCGAGAATAAAGGTAACACTGAGCACCGCACCAAGAATTTCAGAGGTGCGCCTGCCTTCTAAAAAACTAAACACAATTCCCCAAATCATGCCAAGCGATAAACCGTTAAAAAACAGCCAGACAATATTAAAACCAACCGGTGTGATGGCAAATAAAATCAGCGATAATTCGGCACCCGCGATCATGGCAATGATCGCTAGACCGCGTTGTTGGTGACGCATTTCTGCAATGACCTTAACGCCTATAAACTTAGCGCATAGATAGCCTAAAACTTGTGAAAGAATTAAAGCTATTTTAAAGCTGACTTGCCAGCTCGGATCGTCAAACTCGGTATAACTATTTGCAGTAAAGGGCTTTCGAAAAGCGTACATACAAAAGTAAGTCATAAACGCAGAGCTGGCGGCGAATAAAACAAAGCCAATACCGTGAGCACGTTTTAGCCATTGTGGTTGAGTAAACATAAAGCAATCCTTTGCGGGGCACAGCCCCGCACAACATAGAAGTGATCAGAATTGGTAATTAATGCCAATCATGCCACGCACACCGTAATATTCGACTTGCAGAGGGCGACTCTCATCGCCTAAGTAATATTTAAGTGGCTCGTTAGTTAGATTGTTTAACTCTAAATAAACTAATGCATTATCGTTAAGCTGATATGACGTAGTAAAATCAACACTGGTGTTATCGCCATAATAGCTATCAGACTGTGAGTTGCTGCCATGCTCTTCGATATATTCGCCTTTATAGTTAAGCGCAATTCGCGCAGCAAAAAATGAATCATCGTAGTACAAGGTAAAGTTATATAAGTTATCGGCTTGGCGTGAAATCGCGACCTTGTCGGTTCTGCCTGGGATGCTCATTTGTGAATCCATAAATGTAGCATTGAGCATAACGCCCACACTTTCCAAAGCAGGGTTAATAAAGGCTAAGTCACGATTAAAAGCCATTTCAACTCCAGCAAGCCACGCGCTATCCCCATTTTCTGGGCGAATAATATTGACGCTACTTTTGTTGCCAAACTTACCCATTGAGCTACTTTGAAAAATAGGGTCGCTGATATCTTTGTAGAACACCCCCGCAGAAATTAAACCGACTCTTTCAAAAAAGTACTCAGCCATAAAGTCGAGATTATTTGAATAAGTAGGATCAAGTTCTGGATTACCAGTAACAAGTTCGTTTTCTGCTTCTAAATAAGTTGCGCCAGGGGTAAGGGAGCCAAAATCAGGACGAGAAAATGAGCGAGTTAACGCTAAGCGATAGTTTGTTTGCTCATCAAAATGATAGGTAAGGTGCAATGCTGGTAACACAGAGAGATAATCGTTACTTGCGCTGCTAGGGATGACTTTATCCTCGTCAGCTAAATACAGGTAACCGTCAACTTTCGTATCGGTTTGTGTTAACCGTAATCCACCTAACATTTCCCACTGGCTATTAAAGGTATAAGTTGCCATTGCGTATAACGATGCGTGCTGTTCACTCACATCAAAATTACGACCAAGTGCACCGCCATTTTCGATTAAAGCAGACTCACTCTTATCAAGTACAAATTTTTCTTTATTTTTATTCCAAAATTGTGCCAAAGAATCAGTTGCGGCAACCTGCGAAAATTGACTTTGATAGTCAACATTTAGCTCATTTAAGTAGTCATTTCTGCCTGGTTGGTTTGATAAACTAAAGTCACTTAACGTAGGTGCTAGGCCATACTGAGCTTCATCCCATGCGTAAAACTCATCACTAAAACGCGCTACGCGTTCTTTATCACGATATTTAGCACCTACTTTTAATATTAAATCGCTGTCTAGTTGCCATTCAAAATCTGTGCTGGCGACAATTTTATCTTTTTCGTTAACGAATACTTTATAAAGCTCTACCCAAGAGAGCTTTGCTTTACTGGGATCGAATGAAAACCCATTGGGTAAGTGATTACTGATTGCATTCCAAGGATCGCTGCCGTTATCAACCGTGTTATAGGCATAATTTTTACCCGTTCCACGGTCTTCTAGCCCTTGATAGCCGACATCTTTTTGATCAAATCGCACGACAAAATAGCTGTTGTCATCGGTATTAGGCGTATCACCATAACGAAACTCGTTTTCGTAACTAGAGAGTTTCCATGAAAGGGTTTTGTCGTAACCGAAGTAGTGCTCACCAGCAATCTCGAAACCGGTCATTTCAGTAATTAATTCATTTCGGATATGTTGTACTTCTGCGCGGTTTTTATCAAAGCGCATGCGGTGTTTGTAATGCGTTTCATCATCTATTAGTGTGCCATACATAGCTGTAGCACTTAAAGTTCCTTGCTCTAACTGATATTCAATAGCACCATTAAGGCCATAGGTTTCGCGTGTACCCGTGTAATCACGTAGCTCTAATCGATAAATACCTAAGCCGTCATTACCGCGACGAGGTTCATAGTTATCAGTGGCCCAATCTCGTTGCCAAGCGGTCGCATTAATTAAGAACCCTAACTTGTCATCAAGGAGTCTATCTCCGTAAAGCACATTAGCTGAGTAATTTGTACCATCAGCTAACTCATTTTGGCCAATAGCAAAATTGGTATTAAATATAAAATCATCGGGTGCTTTTTTGGTTACAAAGTTTACGTTGCCGCCAATCGCATCGCCTTCAATATCAGGTGTAAGCGCTTTAGATACTTCGACAAACTCGATGAGTTCACTAGGGAAAAAGTCAAATGCAGTGGCGCGGCTGGTGGTTTCTTCCTCGGCGGTAGGTAAACGATCGCCATTTATACTTGCAGAGCTCCACTGTGCTGGTAAACCGCGAACGGCAACAAAGCGACCTTCGCCTTGATCTCGCTCAATTGATACACCTGGGATACGTTGCACAGCCTCAGCAGCATTTCGGTCGGGGAGTTTACCAATCCCATCTGCAGAAATAATATTTTTAATGCTTTTAGCATTTTTTTGGTTATTTGCAGCGGCCATTTCACCACGTTGAATGTGTCCTACGGCAATAATTTCTTCAATAGCATTATCGTTTGTTACTGCGAAGAGGGTGATTGGTTTTAGTTTTTTTACCTCATCTTCTGCAATATTTATATCAATTAAATAAGGTTGATACCCTAAGTAAGATACTTTTAATTGATAACTACCCGCATCAAGCTTAGGTAGTTCAAATTGGCCTTGATAGTTGGTAACCGTACTTTTATCAGTGCCTACAATGCTAATTAACGCACCTGATAAATGTGTTTTGTTATCTTTAATTGTACCTACAAATGTTGCGTTTTGAGCAACTGTATTATGGGTAACAAGTAATGCACTGGTACTTAGTAATATTGCCGTTGCTATTGCATGTCGTTTCATTATTAGTTCAGCCTCAAGTTTAAAATATCTGGTCTAGACCAGCATTGTTAAAGCTAATAATAAACGGCTATCTTTACAAACATGTGACGAAAAGATTTATTTATGAAAAAGGGCCGAAAGGCCCTTTTATAGTTTTTAGTGGGAGGTGAGTGCTATAGGGTAATTATTATAGTCTTTAATATTATTCATTACGGTCACTAATGTTTGATGTGTACTGTTTTCGTTCGCGGCAATTTGTACGGT
This sequence comes from Pseudoalteromonas neustonica, assembly GCF_001653135.1. Lineage (GTDB taxonomy): Bacteria > Pseudomonadota > Gammaproteobacteria > Enterobacterales > Alteromonadaceae > Pseudoalteromonas > Pseudoalteromonas neustonica. Next base: position 526,276 of record NZ_BDDS01000002.1, on the reverse strand, counting down.
AGTAATTTCATATTTGGCTGCGAACATGGCGAGATTAGTTGCAACTTGGTCTAAATCAATTAACCGTCCGGAAAAATATACCGCATTACTTTGGTCAATGGTGAAGCGCGCATTTTTAGATTGCTTATCTATTTGAGGGTTATCTACAGGGCGTTGTAACTCAATACCTACGGGTTTAACAAATGAAGTTGTAACAATAAAAAAAATTAATAATATAAACACAATATCAAGCATGGGCGTCATATCTGCCTCGGCGTTATTTTGTTTTACATGTTGTTTATTTCTCATAATGGAACCTTATTATATTTATTAAGTTTAAATAAATGCTGCGGCGCCACAGCGGTATTAGGTACCTATTAGTAAGACTAGTAGAGTGAAAATGAGCTGTGGTTAAATAAATATTTTATTTTTATTAATTCTTTGCGCTGCATTGTTATAAAGGTTAATTTTATGCGGGCATAAAAAAGCCCAGCGTGAACACTGGGCTTTGTATAACAAGTTTGATTAATGCTTTTGCATACGGCTCATTTCTGTATGGCAGCTTTGCATTGTTAACAGTACTTTTGATAATGCAGCTTCGCAATCATGTGGCTGTGGTTTTTGCATGGCTGACTTTATTTCTTCGAGTGTTTTGTCTTCTACTTCTTCTAGCTCTTTAACGTAGGTTTGGTCGTTATTTGAGCTGAACTTAGTAATAAGCGCGGTGTAAGCACGGCGAGCTTCAACAGCAAAAGAGGAGCCATCTTCTCGTTCACCTTGTTCATTAATAGCGTAAGGTTGTAAGCTTTCAATGCTCACTTTACGTGCGTCGATCATACGTTGAAAAAGTGCACCTATGGCAGGATCTTGAACTTTCTCCTGAGCTTTTTCATAAAAATCGATGCCGCTGTTCATTACTTGGATAATGTCAGTGATATGATTTACTTCTGTTCCTTGATGGGTATTCATAATGTTGACCTCTTTAAGTTAAATGAATATTAAAGTTCAATTAACTTAAAGCAATGGTCATTCCATTATTTTGTTTGTGTTATACGTCTGATTTTAAAGCGTTATTTAAATTTATCAGACTCACTTAGAAATAGACGTAAGCAAATTTTACACAGGAGTATGTAAGACTGTTACTTTAACTCATCAGCAACTTCAGCTACTTTTTGCCTTAACCAAATATGACTTGCGTCTCTGTGCAGTAACGGGCTCCAGATCATATCTAACTCAAAAGGTGGAATTGGGAAAGGAGGATCGAGGATCTTTAAACCTGGGTCATCTAAATAAATATTGGCGGCCTTTGAGGGTAATGTAGCGACTAAGTTTTGCTCTTTTGCTAAATGAATTGCGACATGATAATTACGTGTAAAAGTGGCAATGCTACGATGCTTACCAAAGTGGGCGAGTGCTTCATCTACCCAGCCCAGTTTTTGCACATCTTTAGGATCCATGCCAACACCCACACCAAAGCCTGTTTTACTTACCCAAATATGCCGTGCTTTTAAATAACTATCTAGACTAAAACTTTCAATTATCGGGTTGTCAGCCTTAACTAAACAACAAAAGCTATCTTTCCATATACGTTTATGATGAAACGATTGCGGTAAATTTTCAAAACGATTGATCGCCATATCGACCTTACCATTTTCAACATCATGAAAGGTTACATCGCTTGGAGTCAAAATGTCTAAAGTGGTGTCAGGTGCTTCTGTATGCAGCTTACTGAGTAGCTTAGGCGCAAGTGTACTGGCTGCGTAATCACTAGCCATAATACGAAACACGCGTTTACTTTGGCTGGCTTCAAACTCGCGGTTAGGAGCAAGTGTCTCTTCGAGTGTCATTAATATACCGCGGATCACTGGCTGTAATTCAAGCGCTCGCTCTGTGGGTACCATACCGTCACTTGTGCGAACTAAAATGGGGTCGTTAAATAAGTTACGTAAGCGTTTTAGGCCATTGCTCATTGCAGGCTGTGTGATGCTCAGTTGGTTTGCGGCACGCGTAACATTACATTCGCGTAATAACGTATCCAAATAAACAAGTAAATTTAAGTCTATTTTGCTGATGTTCATTGTGTGTCCTTTCGTTTACCAACTATGGATAAAACGCTGTGAGCTAGGGTATGGATAAATGTGGCTAACAAGGCCATTTTTAACATTTTTTTGCGCTTGTTGCCAAAATTCGACATCGAGTAATTCAGGATGCGTTTGCGTAAAAATCGCTTTATAACAATGGTTTGGCATTACAAAGGTGCATAATTGCTCTGGGAAGACATCTTGGGGTGCCACAGAGTAACTTTGTTCGTTAGTTAAGTAATCATCGTAGGTTTTTGGTTTAGGTAAGGCTCGAAAATTCATATCAGTAAGATATTGGACTTCATCGTAATCGTAAAAAATGATTCGCTTGTGATTACTGACCCCAAAATTTTTCAAAAGCATGTCGCCAGGGAAAATATTTACCGCAATCATCTCTTTCAACGCTTGCCCGTACTCGATAATGGCAGTACGTGCATCTTCTTCGTTGGCACTTTCTAGAAATAAGTTCAGCGGTGTCATTCTTCGCTCTATATAGAGGTGTTTTATAATCAACAAATCCCCCTCAATCACCATTGATGACCCTATTGTTGCCTTTAACTGTGTTAATAATGTAGCGTTAAAGCGTGCCAGTGGGAATACGACGTTAGAATACTCTATGGTGTCAGCCATTCGGCCGACTCGGTCATGGCTTTTAACTAATTGGTAGCGTTTTAGAACAGTGTCACGACCAAAAGGCTTACTCTCACCAAATTTGTCTTTAATTATTTTGAACACGTAGCCAAAAGAAGGTTGCGTGAATACCATCATCACCATTCCCGGTGTGCCTGGGGCGATAATAAAATCGTCGTTTGAGCGCTCTAGGTGCGTTAAAAATTCACGGTAAAACTCGGTTTTTCCTTGCTTGTGAAAACCAATCGCGTTGTACAGTTCAGCAAGGGTTTTATTCGGCATTAGCTGATTTAAAAAACGGACTAATGCAGAGGGCGCATGGGTTTCAACCATAAAATAAGCACGGGCAAAACCAAAAATAACCCGCATTTGTGATGATTTAGTGAGTAGGGCGTCTAAATATAAACCTTTATCTTCATGGTGAAGAACGGCAATAATAAAAGGCTGCACACCGCTTTGCGAAACAACACGGCCTACAATGTAGGCGGCTTTATTACGATAAAAGGGAGTTTGTAATATATCAAAACGCATTTGCCATGCACTGTGGTGTGTATCTGGCGCTTGTTTATAAAATGCTTTAACAAGTAAGCGAATATCGCGTTCTAAGTCATTAAAAGAGGCTTTAAAGTCAAATTGCTCAATAATTTTACGGATCGTGGGTTTTAAGCCATCAATAACAGGAAAATAACTACGATACTCTGCTTCAATTGGTAACGCAGGGGCATCAGCGAGTGTGGCTTTAACAAAAATGAAATTATTATTAAAATAACGACGATGAGATAATCGACAAAAAACAGAGTTGTAAAATGTTTCAGCTAATTCTGCCTGTGGGTGAAAAAGCAAGAACTGTTGATAGTGCTGCTTTGTTGCAAGCCATAGCGATTCATCAAGTTGTGTTGTTAGGTACTCGTCTTTGAGTTGTTGCGTTGTTTCATTTACTCGGTCATCGTAATAACTGATCCGCAAACGACTAATTTCGTGCATTTTAGACCAGTCTTTATGCGCAAAGGCAAGCGGGGCTTGTGCTGTAATTTTTTGAAATAATAAATAGTGCTTTTTAAAGCCTTTTAAAATGAATTCGGCAATCTCGTGCGCGCACATATGGCTACTCCTAGAATACGGTGTAGAGTATATGCTCTACTGATGTTAAGAGTATGCTAAATATTAGTAAAACCCAATAGCTTATTCATAACGTTTTAACTTTTTTTCTAATGCAGCCAGTTTTTTTTCTGTTGATTTTTTCTTTTTTGCGTAGGTTTTATCGATTCGTTTGATCTGCTTTTTAATGTCTTTTGCAGTGTGCTTTTTATCATCATCACTCATCAGGCGTGTTAGGCGTTCTTGCTGATTATATTCAGCGGTATCGCGTTTACGGCTTAAAATTGCAAGTGTATGTTTTACGCTGCGGATCTCGCTATGGAGGTTGCGTACTATTTGTTCGCGCTCAAGTGCATTGAGGGATTTAGTATGATCAATTTTGGATGAGTCTGCTACGTTAGCCGTTGTGACTTTATGCTGGGTTGCTTGTCCACTGCATGGGAATTGACTGAAGGTCGTTACTTTATCCGTGATGCATTTATAGTAATGAGTATCATTAGCTATTAGGCTTGATGTGAAAAGAACGATAAAGAAAATAAAAAAAATTGCGGGTGATTTCATTACTTTTAACCTTCCTTAGTCAGGTAATAATAAAAACTATAACCTAACTAGGGCAAATCGCAAATTAAATGCTCAAGCCCTAATAGACATCTATAAGGGCTGTTGTGTAGGCTAATGCGTAAATGTTCTTAGCTTTTTAATACTATGTACTAAAAATGGGATATCTAAACTTTGCTCAATTGAAAAGCCTTGTGCAGCAGATATATTTTTATAATTACCCTCAGAATCAATCAAAGTAATGCGATCTTTTTTGTACGCAATGAAGACACCTTGTGAATAATTAACACCGATATCGTCTTTTTTACTATATAAATTAACGCCCAGCATGCTTTGTTTTGTAACATTAGGGCAGTTTAAGTATTGGCCTACACTGGTAGCAATGAGATCGCTTGGTTGGATTAGGCCATCAGCTCGAGTGACTTTTTTATCTGAGCTATATAAAGTAGAGACACTGACAATACTATTGTTATCAGTCGCCAAACTAAAAGCGAAAATATGGGTGTTATTATCACGAACTGTGGTCTGTGCATCTGCATTTACGATACGGATTGCAGCACCATCTGTTTTAGCTCCATTTATATATGTGAAATCTTCAAATCCAGTGACCGAAAGGCTACGACGTTGTGTTTGCCACACCGGAAGATTCTGCTCGTCCATAAGTACTGCTTTATAATAAGCAGGCAGGCCATAAATTAGACTAAAAAGTGCATCTTGATGATCAACAGCTTGTAAAAACTGCTCTGTTTTATATAAGTCTGTATGCTGCTTAGCAAACTCATCTAGATTTGCTGTAGAGCTAAATACTAAGATATCAATGGTTGCGGGCGTAAAATTTTCGCATCGGGTTAGTGGTGAAGGGGCACTATAATTAATATTTTGCGATGTGAGTTTAACATTGTGTGCCTGCTTGTAGCTTTCAATATCTAATAAATCATTCTTTGCTAATAAACTTTTAGCCGTGGTTGGATAAGATAGCGGCAACACGTTATCTTGCTTGGTGATATCAAATTTTAAATTAGCATCAGCCCAAATATGAATACTGTGGCTCATAGCAAAACATACTAATAAAAATGAGCTGGCGTATCGTGCGAACTTATACTGTTTTAAACGTGCTAAATGATGCCAAGTATAGTTACTTGCAAGTAATTGAAATGCAAAAATAAGTATGACAATCCCGCCAGCAAGTAAACTGGTTAACCCCGGGCTGCTGGTTAATCTATGCCATAATAAAGTCACAATTTCAGGCAATGCTGAACTACTTAAGTGATAACCTAAATTAAAATATACGTAAGCGTCAAGCGTAAGTAGTGATGCTCCGCAGGTTGCAAGAATGGCGGCCATTCCACGAATATGCCGAGGGTAGGGGAATATAAGGCTTAACGGAAAAATCGTCAGCACAAAGGCAATAAAGGTAATAAAGCTAGTGTGGCTAAGCCAAGTAACTAGCATATAAACATACCCGATTGCAGTTGTCGGTGGCGAGTCGGCAAATAAGTAACTTAAACTAATAAGCAAAACTAAACCAATATTAGCGAAGGTGAACCAATGGCCCCAACTTAATAATTGACTCGCTTTAGACGAAAACTGATTGTGCTGCGATAAATTCATAAAGTTTATTTAACCGATTGCGCAAGTGCTTTCGCAAAGTTATCCGCAACGGCTTGTCTTTTCCCTCTTGGTACATGCTCTTTTAAGATATGCGTGATAGAATTTCCTAAACACATAAGACTTAAATCAACCGGCGCATTGTGTTTAGTTAACACATCAATGAGTTGATCGACGATTTGTTCTACTTCATCATTAGAATATTTTGATAAGATTGGCATCAGTTGGTTCAATAAAAGAGTTATATTCTCACATTTTAACACCAGAGGCGTGAAAAACAAAGATGGCAATAGATGTTAAAAAGTTAGTCGTTCATTATGTAGACAAAAAAGACGACGATACGCAAATTCATTTGCGCAATGACGAAATGGCAGTGAATGAAAAAGTCGCTGTATTCATCGAGCAACTGCATCACGCATATAACGGTAAACCAGGTAAAGGTTATTGTGCATTTAGCGGAGATAAAAATAGTGTGGTTGCATCTGCAATGCAAAGTTATCGTAATGACGAACTTGGCTTTTGGCACATGACAGAGCAAGCAACTACTGTATTAAAAGAAGAATTAAATAAGTATGCGTTTAACGAAACCGGCTATTTAATTTTTTGTCATTACCAATACGTCGCAACGGATTATATGTTGATTGCGATGATCAACATTAAAGAGCACTATTCAATTACCTCTGAACTTGATTTAGCCTCATCACGTCATTTAGATATATCTCGCATGCAACTTGCTGCACGTATTGATTTAACTGCATGGGATACTCAAGCTGAAGATAATCGTTATATTTCGTTTATTAAAGGGCGAGCTGGGCGTAAAGTAGCCGACTTCTTTTTAGACTTTTTAGGCTGTGAAGAAGGCATTGATCCTAAGCAGCAAAGTCAAGTGATGCTCAGTGCAGTTGAAGATTACCTATCAGAGCAACAATTTGATAAGTCTGAAAAAGACGACTTGCGAAAACAAGTTTTCGATTATTGTAATGATTGTGTCACCACAGGTGAAGACGCGAATGTCAGCGAATTATCCGCAACCTTGACTAAAGGTGACGACAACCCGTTTGAAAGCTTTTGTAAAGAGCAAAGTTATGATTTAGAAGAGTCATTTCCAGTTGACAAGAAAACAGTGACAAGTATGGTTAAGTTTTCAGGTCTTGGTGGTGGTGTAAGCATTAGCTTTGAACGTAAGCATTTAGGTGAACGCGTTATGTATAACGACGCTACTGATACGTTGGTTATCAAAGGCATTCCGCCTAACTTAAAAGATCAGTTACAGCGCTTTATGGAAAATGAGAAAGAGTAAGCTTAAAACAGAGTTACAAATAAAGCCGCGAGATCTAACGCGGCTTTATTCTTTGTTTGAGTTGTACTTACTGTTAATTTTCTATGAACTTCACAGTAATATTACTTTTGTGTTTTGCACGTAATTTTTAACCCAATTACAGAACTTCTTGGCCTAAAGTCTGATTGAGCATGACAGGCAAAATTACGATGATTCCATCTCCAGTTGCCTTTTCCATAGCGAAGCGTGTTTTCAGTCTGATCTTCTAGTCCCATTTCCATCATTCGTTTATTGATATCAGAAAAAGTGGCGTTGAAAAAACCATTGTTGTCAGGCGTAGATGAAAAATTTCTTGCGTACATTTTCCCTTGATAAACAATTTCACCCATGCCATTTATAAATCTTGCACTCACATTATGGATAGGAACATTTGAATATTGATATTTACTGGGGGCTAAAAAAGAGTACTCGTAATTAAAACTACCTTGCGGGATGATATATTGCTGCTCAATTAAATCTAAATTCAAAAGTACTAATTGGTTCAAGCCAATATAATTCAAAGCATCTTTGACAGTATTAATCTCTTTAGGGATCTCGTTAACTATTGGGCTTTGAGAAGCACTTTCATTTTTTTGGGCAACGGTTGATGCACTTTTCTTACAAGGAATGTCGGTATATGACACATTCCCTTGTTCATCTTCGCACATATACACTTTTGCTTGTGTGACAAAGCTTGATAAAAGTAGCATAGTGAGTATAAGTTTGGTCATATCATTCCTTGGTTTTTATAATGAATTTATTTTTTCTTGCGTGAGTTCCATATAACGTAAATGGACCTGTATTTCACAGTTGTTTTCAGCAATTTGGTCCATTGTATTTTCAATGGCATATTTTATCGAGTTACTTTTATTTTTATTATAATGAGCTTGTTGTTTTTCAAGATGAGCGTTTAACCTCTCGTTCTCTTTTTTTAATCTATCCTTACTATTTTCGTGCGTCTTTAAAACATTCATCGCATTTTTTTTTGTAGTGTACTGTTTATTCATCGTATAGGAAGAACTACCTTGATAATAATTACCATGATATGAGATAGACTTATTGCAACTGAGTATTGTGCCCGAGCCTTTTATGGGAACTTCCGCACCGGGGGTATACTCTTCATGTTCTTCTTCAGAGCCATGAGATTGGTTTTCATTTTTATTCTTTGCTTTTGGAGTGGGGGTTGACTCAATACCCTCGACTACTTCCGCACTTTGACTCGTAGGAACATCAGAAAAATGACGAACACCATTCTTATCGACCCAGCTGTAAACTTGTTGTGCACAAACGGACACTGAAAATAATACAGCACCAATAAGCAACTTAAATTTTATCAGGTTATTACGCATAAAACCTCCTTGTGAATTGACTCGAATGAGTATTTTATTATAGTGATGTATTAGGCTAGAAAACCCATTATTCTGTCAAGGGGAAATTATTAATATGAAAGGGATTATTTATTTTTTACTGGCTATATTTGTGTTGTTGGTTTGTTATAACAAATTGGTTGAAAGAAAAGTAGTCGTTGATTATCACAAAATGAGTGAACAAATGCACAATGAAGCAAAACTTAAGCAGCAAATGGTTGCTCAAGATATCCAGCGTCAAATGCAATCTAGGGGGGGGCAAATTGATAAACATATCTTACTTCATAATATCGATCCAACGATTCCAAAGGTTGGAGAGTTAGAACAGCGATGCAAGGAGTTAACATTGAAATCTGATATGTCTCAATCTATTTATGATAAAAATATAGCAGAACTCGAATGTGAAAAATATGAGGCGTACAAATTAGCGAGTGAAAGCTAGGGCGTGTTGACCTTTCGTGATTGATTTTGCAGCAGACTGTTTGGTATTTAGGCAAGGCAGCGCCTATGTAGTGTGGTTGTTCCCCATAAATAGGCGATAACGCAGTATAAATGCCAAACATGCGCTGCCCAAAGGGTTCTTCCTAGGGGCGATTGACTCTTTGTTACCTACAGGGATGTAGGTAAGGGGCGTGAGCAGGACGCGGAAGCTTTGCTCGGTTTTTACTTAGCCCGCTAGGTTACAAACCTCGCGCCGCGATTAAATCGCCCCTAGGTTGAACAAATTTCAATCCACAAAGGTCAACGCGCCCTAGGGTGTATTTATCTTTCTAGGTTAATTGTAGCAGTATGTTTGGTTTTTAGGCAAAGGAGAGCCCGTTTAGTTGGTTATCGCTATTTCATTATCGCCACTAGTAATAAAAAAGCCGCGATAAACGCGGCTTTGACTCTGTTTTACTTAAAGAACGATCACGAACCGCCTGTTGTGCCAGTACCTGTAACTGGTTTTTCAGTTATGGTGCATTCAATGGGAAGATCAATAACCACTTCATTTGTCGCACTCGCGGCGAAATCAGGAGAAGTCACATAAGTTCGGCTGACTTGATCCCATACTCTTACTTTATAATCACCTTCAACAACGTTTGAAAAAGTTGCTGTGCCGTCATTTGCAGTATATGAGTAGGTCACGTAGTTATTGCTTGAATCAATCAAATACGCGTAAGTTGAAGTTGCTGCCGGTGGGGCTTCAACATCACCTTCAGCGTTGTTACTACAAGCATATTGTGTTTTAATTTTTTGATCTACTCGCGCTGGAGCAGTATCAAGCGTTAGCACTAGTTTCTTCCCATCCAACTCACAAATGTCATTTAGTTTTAATCTAGATGCTGAAGCATCAACCGGATTATTAGCGTCACCTTCGATCCCATCAATAATATTAGTGCCATTATTTAATAGCGACATAAATACGGAAAATGACGGCGGGTTAGCTATCGTAGACTTATTGTAGTAACGGAATTCATACCCACGTTTAAGTTTACGGTAACCACCAGATTGAGATTCCACAAGCAGGTCAAATGCGGTTACATTATCAGTTGAGCCATCTGCATATTTGATGTCAAACTGAACTTTGCGATCATCACCGCATTGGCCAAAGTTAGGTTCGCGCCAGTTAAAGAAATCAAGATTCCAGTAAGATAAGTGAGTTACCTGAACTGCTACGTCAAAAACATCAGCGTTATCAGCATTTACTTGAGCAACACCATAGCTTTCAAAAGCCCATTGCGCTTCATCCGCATCGTAACTCCATACAGGGATTATATCACCTGCCTTGATTGGGCGTGTCGCAATTGCTGAGCCATCAGAGGAAACACAGGCGCCTTTGCGAAAGTAAGCACTATCAGTTGATTTAGACGCATCAACAGCAAAAGCAGCCACTGTAGCTTGGTCTAGATTATCTAAATCAGCATAAGTCATTGGGCAGGCGTTTGATGTTTTAACTTCTACTTGCATTTTAACTTCAATTGAGTTTTTAGTGGCGTTGTCACCATCACCCGTTGAGCCAAACTCTTTCACTTTGTTACCAGCATCATCGGTCAATTCGATGGCAACAAAACCAGCGGTTGTAAATGAGCCTGTGGTTGTGACTTCAGTCGTTACATTATCTGCGGTAGGAACAGAAACGGCTAGGTCAAGACCACCAGGGAAGTAATCTAGTGCTGATTCAGGGCGACTCTCATTATTGTCGTTTGCAGCAGCACTGGAGCTGGCTTCATTGTTAAAATACGCAACAGCAAGGGAAGGGGCGCTTGTTAAAGGAACTAGCTCACCAGCTTCATTTTTAGCAAGCATTTTAGATCCACTGGGTATTGATATTTGAACCCCCCCTTTGTCGCTAGTGGCACTGCCATTGGTTTTAGTTACTGTTTTGGCAAGCTTTAATGCTGAGCCATCAGATGTTTCAAGTGATCCATCTTCTTTAAATGTAACCGTAGCGCCATTTTCGGCTAAATCATTCACTGATTTTTCTTCAGACACAATAGCAACATTATCAGCGTCAATACTACGAGAAACTAATGTTACAGTTTCTGCAACTTCAGAATCATCAACTGATAAAGTAATTACTTTACTGTTATTAAAATAGCCAGGAGCAGTAAAATTGACTGTTATTGATGTTTCAGCAGTGAGTTCTGATAATGACGCCGCAAATAAGCCTGCGCCATTGGTAATCGTTAAATCATCGGCTGTTAACGCTTCGCCTTTGGTTGAAACAACATTGGCTGAATTTTTTGTGATCTTTACTGTAATAGGTACATCAGCAGAGCCTAAGCTATTACCTTCGCTATCTTTTACAACTACAGTGAAAAAACCAGCTTGTTTTTCAGATGTGGTACCTGCAGGCAGTTCAACAACCTTTTGTGTTGGTGTCGGTTCTACCGGAGGAGGTGTTTTGTCATTGTCACTAGAACATGCAGCCAAAGTTGCTGTTAGACCTAATGCTATGGCGAGTTGTGTTAGTTTGAACTTATGAATTTCCATAATTTAACTTTCCTTTGAGAATTATATTAACTAAAAGTTGTCTCTAATTATCCGCAGAAATACTGCTTACCCGCATTAAATTAGCATGCAATAAAGTTGTATTAAAAATAAGCAAAGTGATAGTAGCAAATGGGTTTGTTAATATATAGTGTCAAGTGATGGTTTTTTGTTTTTTTTTGTTTGTAGTAAGTAACTTTAATTTGTTTGTAGTAAGTAACTTTAATTTGTATGTAGTACTCGGGTCTGTTGATCTTTGATGATTGAAATTTATTCAAACTCAGGCGGTTCAATCGCGGCGGGAGATTTGGAATCGAGTGGACTAAGTAAAATCGAGCAAAGCCTCCGCGCTCTGCTCATGCCCTTTATCTACATCCGTACAGGTAATAAACAGTTAGTCGCCCCTTGGGAGAACCCTTTGGGCAGCGCATGTTTGGCATTTATACTGCGTTATCGCCTATTTATGGGGAACAACCACACTACATCGGCGCTGCCTTGCCTAAATACCAAATAGACTGCTGTAAAATCAATCACGAAAGGTCAACACGCCCTAGTTATAGCGCAATTTTCTTGTCATTAAATAGACCCCATATCTAAGTAGATTGGTATAAGAGTTACCAAATAAAAAGTAGGGGATTACAGAGATAAAAACTTCAGTTGTTTGGGGCTTTACACTTTAGTGTCAATTTAGGTTTCAGCTATAAACGAAAAAGCCGTGTTAATTTTATTAACACGGCTTTTTTATTTAGTACTTAACTAAACAATGTGAGTTATTAAGCACTCAATGTTTTAGTCATTGCAGCACTAGCACGACCAGCTGGCTTTAATGAACCGGCACGCAAGCCACTATCTGGAATCGCTTCACGCTTATCATGTGCCATTGCCTTAGGCGTATGAACAACATCGCTATCAGCGACTGGTGTAGGTTGTGCCATTGGCGCACTTGCTTTTCCAGTTGTGATCACTGTTTTAGTGTTAGAAACAGTTTGTGTTGGTGCTTTTTCAACTACTGGAGTAGGCTCAGTAACAACAGGTGTTTCTTCAACTACTACAGGAGTAGGCTCAGTAACAACAGGTGTTTCTTCAACTACAGCAGGAGTAGGCTCAGTAACAACAGGTGTTTCTTCAACTACAGCAGGAGTAGGCTCAGTAACAACAGGTGTTTCTTCAACTACTGCAGGAGCAGGCTCAGTAACAACTGGTGTTTCTTCAACTACTGCAGGAGTCGGCTCAGTAACCACAGATGTTTCTTCAACTACTGCAGGAGTAGGCTCAGTAACCACAGATGTTTCTTCAACTACTGCAGGAGTAGGCTCAGCAACCACAGGTGTTTCTTCAACTACTGCAGGAGTCGGCTCAGTAACTACAGGTGTTTCTTCAACCACTTCAGGAGTCGGCTCAGTAACCACAGGTGTTTCTTCAACTACTGCAGGAGTAGACTCAGCAACCACAGGTGTTTCTTCAACTACAGCAGAAGTAGGCTCAGCAACCACAGGTGTTTCATCAACAACTTCAGGAGTAGGCTCTGCGACAACAGGTGCTGCTTTAACTACTTCAGGAGCAGATTCATTCGCTTCAGTAATCGCATTTTCTTTTGCTTTTAACTCCGCTTCATATTCGGCTGCGGCTTGATCTGCAACTGGAATAAACGCTGGCGGTTGTGTACTTTGTGTTTGAGTAGCTTCTTCACCTTCAGGACGACGACGACGTTGGCCTGCGGCACGTAAATGGCGAGGTGAGCGGCGTGAACGTGTACGTGTTTGGCCTTGCTCTTCATCTGCAGAGGCAGCATCTTGTTCATTCACAACTACCTGTTCAATGTCTTGTGCAGGTGTTTCAACAACCGGTGCTTTTTCTACAACAACGTCTTCAGTTTTTGTCGGGGTCTGAGTCGGTTTTTCATCAGCAACAGCTTGCTGTTGATCATCAGTTGCAACAACTTGGCTATCTTCAGCTTGTAAGCGTACCTTTTTACGTATGTTACGACGTTGACGGCGAACTTTTGGTTTTTGTTCAGTAGTTTCAACTGTAACATCTTTTACTTCAGGTGTAGTTGCTGCTGCAACTGCCACTTCTTTTTTATCGTCATTACGAGTTTCATTACGTTTACGCGAGTTAGGATTGCGACGACGTTTATTACGATTATCGTTTCTTTCCTGCTGCTCAGTACTTGTTGATGCATTATCGTTTTTAACAACAACAGCTTCTTCTGTTGAACGCTCATTAACCGGCTTATTACGTGAGTTGTTGTTACGACGACGTTGATTGTTTCGACGACGAGTATCACCATCATTGTTACGATTGCGGTTATTGCGGTTACTCTGTGCAGTTTGCTGTTCTTGTTTCTTTACTTCTTCTTTCTTTTCAGATGAATCAGCGAATAACGATTTGAACCAGTTGCTAATAGTTGTCAGCAAGCTAACTTGCTCTGCAGCTGGCTGACTGGCTGTTTGCGTTGGAGCTGGCTTTTCAACAGCTTGCGGGGCCGGTGTCGAAGGCATTACTACACCTTTTAAAACTGGCTCCTCACGTACTACCGCTGTTGGTGTTTTTGATGTTTCAAATACTTCTTGCTCAGGAGCAATCACTTGCTCATAGCTTACAGTCTCGATGGTTTCGTCTTTACGTAAGCGCATAACTTCGTAATGAGGCGTTTCCATGTGTTGATTAGGAATAATCACAACATCGCAATTATGACGTTTTTCAATGCGATGTACGCTACGACGTTGCTCATTTAACAAATAAGCGGCAACAGCAACAGGCACTTGTGCGTTAACTTGTGACGTATTGTCTTTAATCGCTTCTTCTTCGATTAAACGTAGGATTGATAATGCAATCGACTCGTTTGAACGAATAGTACCTTGGCCACTACAGCGTGGGCATGGACCTTGGCTTGCTTCACCTAATGAAGGGCGCAAGCGCTGACGCGACATTTCTAGTAAGCCAAAACGTGAGATCTTACCAATTTGTACACGGGCACGATCTGGACGTACAGCATCTTTTAAGCGGTTTTCTACTTCACGTTGATGACGTGGGGGTGTCATGTCGATGAAATCGATAACGATTAAGCCACCTAAGTCACGTAAACGCAATTGGCGAGCAATTTCGTCAGCAGCTTCTAAGTTGGTGTTAAGCGCTGTTTCTTCGATATCACCGCCTTTAGTGGCTTTTGATGAATTGATATCGATAGAGGTAAGTGCTTCAGTTGGATCAATTACAATTGAACCGCCAGAAGGCAGGCGAACTTCACGTTGAAATGCTGACTCAATTTGGCTTTCGATTTGATAATGAGTAAACAGTGGGACTTCACCTTGATAAAGTTTTACACGGCTCATGAAGTCAGGGCGAAAACGCTCTATATGCGCTTTTGCTTCTTCAAATACTCGGGCTTTATCAATCAGTATTTCACCGATGTCACGACGTAAGTAATCGCGAATAGCACGGAAAATCACGTTGCTTTCTTGATGAATTAGGAACGGAGCTTTACCGCCATCAGACGCTTGTTGAATCGCATCCCAATGTACTAATAGCGCTTTTAAGTCGTAGTTAAGCTCTTCAAATGATTTGCCAACACCAGCAGTACGCACGATTAAACCCATACCTTTAGGCAGTTCTAAACGGCTTAATGCTTCTTTAAGTTCTGTACGCTCATCACCTTCGATACGACGAGAAATACCGCCAGCACGTGGGTTGTTTGGCATAAGCACTAAATAGCTACCAGCAACACTAATAAACGTAGTAAGAGCTGCGCCTTTTTGTCCGCGCTCTTCTTTATCTACTTGAACAATGACTTCTTGACCTTCTTTGATCACGTCACGTATGTTCGGACGACCGTGAAAGGTATAACCTGTCGGGAAGTAAGTGCGAGCAATTTCTTTTAAAGGAAGGAATCCGTGACGATCAGCGCCATACTCAACAAAAGCGGCTTCTAGTGACGGTTCTATACGTGTGATTTTGCCTTTATAAATATTGGCTTTTTTTTGTTCGTGACCCGGGCTTTCGATATCTAAATCATACAGGCGCTGGCCATCAACCAGTGCTACGCGCATTTCTTCTTGCTGCGTCGCATTGATTAGCATACGTTTCATATTGTTACTCTACTGTGTTATGTCTCTGACATGACGAAACTTTTCGCCTGTTCAGTTGCTCCCATCGCTTCTTTTTATACAATCTCACGACTGGATCTGTGGGGGAGCTTTGCTCTGTATCCGTTTAAGTATCTTTATGGTGCTGGCTGACAATAACGTGTTGTCACGTTATTAGATTCTAAATAGGGGGAAAACAAATGACTGTTTTTACAGTTATCTATTTGAGTTCTGCCCAGAGTCGACCATGTATTAAATTAACTTGTACGATTTACAATGCATCTGCTGAACGGCGTATTGTACGCCGTCACGATCAGACAAATTATTTGTTCATTGCTTTTTTTATCAACATTAAAAAACACATCGTGGTCAAACTTAACTAGCGATATATTACGCGCATCGGAGTTAATTGAACGCACGTGCAAACTAGGTATGTATAAAAGCTTTGGAAAACTTAACTCGGATCTGTATGATCAATTACCCAGAATGTGCATCACGAATGTATTAATGTGTTAAAAAGCACCGTTGTTATGTGCAAATTTATATTTGCGCTAGCGATTATCCCATTATTATAACCGTGTTAGCAACTAAATTATTTTTACTTAAATCAGTGATTAGGCAATGTCAGAAAAAACCGGCTTACAAGTATCTTTCGTCACGATTACCGAAGACCATTTAGGTCAACGGATTGATAACTTTCTTATTACCCACTTAAAAGGGGTGCCTAAAAGCGCTGTTTACCGAATCCTTCGAAAAGGTGAGGTGCGTGTGAACAAAAAACGTATCAAACCTGTTTACAAACTTCAACTTGACGATATTGTGCGTATCCCGCCAATTAAAATCGCTGAGCGTGAAGAGTTTGTACCAAAAAATTTAGATGTAGTAACTAAGCTTGAAGACGCTATTTTATTTGAAGACAAGTATCTTATTGTAATTAATAAACCTTCAGGCATGGCTGTGCACGGTGGCAGCGGTTTAAGTTATGGGCTTATTGAAGCGTTGCGTGTTCTACGCCCTGAAGAGCGAAGCTTAGAGCTTGTGCATCGGTTAGATCGGGATACATCAGGTTGCTTATTGATTTCAAAACGTCGTTCTGTACTGACCAGTCTTCATGAACAGTTACGTGAAAAAACCATGGAAAAAAACTATTGGGCATTGGTTGATGGCCAGTGGGATTCAAAAGATAAAAACGTTACCGAAGGGCTGTTGAAGAACACCTTGCAATCGGGTGAGCGTGTTGTTCGTGTTAATAACACCGAAGGTAAGCCATCTCATACACGCTTTAAAGTGTTAGAACGTTTTGATGAATGCTCACTGGTGCAGGCATCACCCGTTACTGGTCGTACGCACCAAATTCGTGTTCACACTCAGTGCCGTGGGCATGCTATTGCTTGCGATGACAAATACGGTAACCAAGCATTTGATGCAGCGATGCGTAAAATTGGTTTAGGGCGGTTATTTTTGCATGCACATGACTTGAGTTTTTATCACCCTAAAAACGAAACCACCATGCGTGTTGAAGCACCACTTGATAAAGCACTTGTTAATTGTATTAAAACATTACGTGCAGCCAAATCGTGAAATCCTATAAATTAGTGATATTTGATTGGGATGGCACAGTGATGGATTCAGTGACAAAAATAGTAAACTGCATGCATCAATCTGCGATATTATGTGGCTTAGTTGCTCCGAGTGACGAAGAAACCGCCAATATTATAGGCTTATCACTTGAACAGGCTGTGGCTACTTTATTTCCTAACGATGCAGATTTATATGCTGACTTGATCGCAGGCTATAAACATCAATATAAATATGTAGATGTAACGCCAACCCCTTTATTCGAAGGTGTTGAGCAAACTTTAGCTGCATTAAAAAATAGTGGTGTGTTGTTAGCTGTTGCAACCGGGAAAAGCCGTGCTGGGCTTGAGCGTTTACTCGATGAAACAAAGCTTAGGAATTATTTTGTTGCAACGCGCACCAGCGATGATGCATTGTCAAAACCAGCGCCTGATATGCTATTACAATTACTTGATGAGCTCAATATGAGTGCTCTTGATGCGTTAATGGTTGGTGACACTAAAATCGACATGGCCATGGCGAAAGCAGCCAATATTGACCGCCTAGGTGTGACGATGGGCGTACACAACGCCCAACAGCTGCAAGAGTTTGCGCCAATTGCTACGGTTGATTCGTATCAGCAATTAGGTGCGCTCTTACTTGATCGTTAGGCTTGATTACTTAATACATCAACCCCAAACTCAGTCAATAATTGGCTGAGTTTGATCAATGGTAACCCAATCAAACTGTTTGGATCATCGCCATTGAGTTTCTCAAATAAACAAATACCTAAGCCTTCACTTTTAAAGCTGCCAGCACAATTGTAAGGTTGTTCAGCATCGCAATAAGCGCTTATTTGCTCATGCGAAAGGCTTTTGAACGTGACATCAAAGGGTTCGACGCGTGTTTTTGTTGTGTTTGAAAGAATGTCGTATACGCACAAGCCAGTTAAAAAAGTGACTGTATTACCGCTAAATAGGCTCAGTTGCTTTATTGCGTTTTCTTTATTGTGGGGTTTACCCAAAATTTGCTGGTCAAATATTGCAACTTGATCAGAACCAATGACTAAACCCGCTTTAAAAAGGCCTGTTGCAGCGCGGGCTTTGAGCTCACTTAATCGAGAAACAAGCGCAATCGGTGTTTCGTTTACGTGAGGGGTTTCGTCAACATCAGGTGAAAAAGTATCAAATGGTAGATTAAATTTTTGCAATAAAGACTGACGAAAGGGTGAACTTGAGGCTAAAATGAGAGGGTGCTTCATGGATTGTTTTCCTAATGAAAATCAGATTGAGTTAGGATAAATCAGATCCGTAAGTAAAACAAAGAAATGAATCACGAAAAACCAGTTAAAAATGGTTTTTTACTTTGACTAACCAAGTAACTATCTATATGATGCAGCCCCTATGCAAAAGGTGAAAATTCCCATCACTCTTCATCCAGGCAAAGCAGCTCAACACCGTTTAAAGTATGACGGCATTGTACCGCTTGAAAAACTTACCCGTTTACGGGAAGTTGTGCAGGAAGAAGTAGGTGAAATAGCGGTAAAAATTCATTGCAAAAACGACGATCAAGGTTTCGCTGTGATTAGAGGCAATTTGTCCACACACGTTACTGTCACTTGTCAACGTTGTAATGGTAATTTAGGGTTGGATTTGGTTCAAGACTTTGTTTATTCCCCAATTGGAGAGGATACAGAGTCAGATATTTTTCCAGAAGACTACGATGAAGTAGCGCTTGATGAAAATGGTGAAATTAACGTTTTTGAGTTAATCGAAGACGAACTAATTTTAGCAGTTCCATTAGTTGCTACCCACAACGAAGCTTCATGCAGTTATTCAGCAAAGCCTGCCAGCTTTGGTGTTTTAAAGGCGGAAGATGATAAACCTAATCCATTTGATATTTTGAAACAACTTAAGAAAGATTCTTAGGAGAAGACTATGGCTGTACAAAAAAGCAAAAAGTCTCGTGCAAGACGCGGCATGCGCCGTTCACACGATGCGATCAGTGGTCCAACTTTAACTGTAGACCAAACATCTGGTGAGACTCATCGTCGTCACCATGTGACTGCAGATGGTTACTACAAAGGCGTTCAAGTAATTTCTAAATAAGAGATTGCTTTTATGCTGACCAATCTAACCATTGCGTTAGATATGATGGGGGGCGATTATGGCCCCCGTTCATCTATCCCCGCAGCCGTTAACGCGGTAAATGCCAATGCCAACTTAAGTTTAATCTTATGTGGTAACGAACAAGTAATATCTAAAGAACTCGAATCGCTTGATTCTCTTTCCCATCCTCGTTTAATTATTCGTCATTGCACTGAAGTTGTCACCAATAGCTGTGAACCGTCTTCTGCTGTGCGAGCAAAAAAAGATTCCTCAATGCGCGTTGCCCTTGATTTAGTTAAATCAGGTGAAGCACAGGCGTGTGTGAGTGCCGGAAACACCGGTGCACTATTATTCATGGCTCACTATGTACTGAAAATGCTTCCAGGTGTAAAGCGCCCAGCATTAATTTCAGCAGTACCAACGGAGCGTAAAAACCCTGTTTACTTACTTGATTTAGGTGCCAATGTGCATTGTGATGCGCAAACCTTGTATCAGTTTGGCATTATGGGGTCGGTGGTCGCAGGGCAAGCGCTTGGTTGTGATAATCCTAAAGTCAGTTTATTAAATATTGGCTCTGAAGCGATTAAAGGCCATGAAGATATTAAGCAAGCTGCAGAGCTTATGCAGCAATGTAAGTATATAAATTATACCGGTTATAGCGAAGGCAGTGATATATTTACTGGTAAATCAGACGTTATAGTTTGCGAAGGTTTTGTGGGCAATGTCGCTTTAAAAACGTGCGAAGGGATTGCAAAACTCATTATGTTTAAGCTTACTAAAGCACTGCGCAAGCACTTTTTCTATAAATGCTTAGCCTTTTTGCTACGCCCAGTAATAAAAAAACTCTATAAAAGGGTGAACCCCGACCAGTATAACGGCGCTTCTCTGGTAGGATTGCGCGGTATTGTCGTAAAAAGCCATGGAAATGCCTCCGCTAAAGCATTTCATGCTGCTATCGACGAAGCTGCTAAAGAAGTTGAGCGTCAACTTCCTGAAAAAATTGCAGCTATTTTCGAGCAAACACATTCAACTAAAAAGTAGCGACTGACGAGTAGATCTTGTTGTCAGGCGTTTACTTAAACAATTATTTATTTGTTTAATTTAAAGAGCAAAGTATGGCACAAAAAATTGCACTTGTTTTTCCAGGTCAAGGCTCACAATCAGTGGGTATGTTAAGTGAACTTTTAGAGCAATCGGATATAGTAAAAGCAACGTTTGCAGAAGCATCACACGCACTAGGTTATGATTTGGCTGCATTAGTACTTAATGGACCAGAACAAGAACTAAATCAAACCCATCGTACTCAACCTGCACTATTAACAGCCTCAGTGGCTATTTACCGTCAATGGTTATCAGCAAATTCAGATGCAGAAGTAACAATGGCTGGTCACAGCTTAGGTGAATATTCAGCATTGGTGTGTGCCGATGTATTAAGTTTAGGGGAAGCTGTAAAGCTCGTTGAAAACCGTGGTTTATACATGCAAGAAGCTGTGCCTGCAGGCGTCGGCTCTATGGCTGCAATCATTGGTTTAGGTGATGATGAAATCCAAACTGCGTGCGAAGCATCTGCACAAGGTGAGGTTGTATCGCCAGTAAATTATAATTCACCAGGTCAAGTTGTGATTGCAGGCCATAAAGCCGCAGTTGATAGAGCGTCACAGGCGTGTAAAGAAGCCGGTGCCAAACGTGCATTGCCTTTATCTGTAAGCGTGCCATCACATTGTGAACTGATGAAGCCTGCAGCAGAAAAATTAGCGACGGATTTAGCGGCTTTAACATTTAATACACCTAAGTGTGATGTAATTAATAACGTTGATGTAACCGCTGCAAGCGCAGCAGATGCGATTAAAGACGCATTGGTTCGTCAATTATACAGCCCAGTACGTTGGACTGAGACAGTACAAGCGTTAGTAGCGCAAGGTATTACCCAAAGTTACGAATTTGGTCCTGGTAAAGTATTAACAGGCCTTGCAAAGCGTATTGATAAAGCAATGGTATGTGGTTCGGTTAATAGCCAATCAGCCATTGACGAAGCAAAATAAGAGTAGGATAACAATGGAAAATTTATTTTCACTAGAGGGCAAAGTTGTCCTAGTTACTGGCGCAAGTCGTGGTATCGGTAAAGCAATAGCAACGACTTTAATTGCGCAAGGCGCTAAAGTAGCGGGTACTGCAACGAGTGAGTCGGGCGCTGCAAATATAAGCGAGTACTTAGGCGATAACGGTAAAGGTTATGCATTAAACGTAACTGATCCTGCATCGATTGAGGCGACACTTGCTGCGATAAAAGCGGATTTGGGTGATATTGATGTATTAGTTAATAATGCCGGTATTACTCGCGATAATTTGCTTATGCGCATGAAAGAGTCAGAGTGGGACGATATCATTGATACTAATCTAAGCTCTATCTTTCGTTTGTCAAAAGCGGTATTACGTCCGATGATGAAGAAAAAGAATGGTCGTATTATTAACATCGGCTCGGTAGTAGGTACGATGGGTAATGCAGGGCAAGCTAATTATGCCGCAGCAAAAGCGGGTGTAATTGGTTTTTCTAAATCATTAGCGCGTGAAGTGGCCTCTCGTGGTATTACAGTTAACGTTGTTGCACCTGGTTTTATTCAAACTGATATGACTGACGAGCTTACAGATGAACAAAAAGCAGCTACGCTTGCTAATGTTCCAGCTGGACGATTAGGTCAACCAGATGAGATTGCAGCCGCAGTCTGTTATTTAGCATCTGATGCAGCTGCTTATGTTTCAGGCGAAACTTTGCATGTAAATGGTGCCATGTACATGGTATAAGGAACTTTGTTCCTATTTAGTTTTTGGTGAGTTTGTCGAAAAATGTTGAATTTTTTGTGAACTTGCTTTAAACATACTTGAATTCGTTGTGAAAATAAGCGATAAAAGAGCCAAATAACCTTCAAGAGGTTTGACCAGATAAATAATTATCAGCAAATCCTTGAATCACAGAATTATGCGCCGTAAACTACGCCGCAATCTGAAAATAACGCATTGGCGTTTTTAATAAAGGAAAGAAGAATGAGCGACATCCAAGAACGCGTAAAGAAAATCATCATTGAGCAACTAGGTGTTAAAGAAGAAGAAGTAAAGCACGAAGCTTCTTTCGTTGATGACTTAGGCGCAGATTCACTTGATACTGTTGAATTAGTAATGGCTCTTGAAGAAGAGTTTGACACTGAGATCCCAGACGAAGAAGCTGAAAAGATCACTACAGTACAATCTGCAATCGATTACGTTACAGCTCACGCTGAGTAATCAATCGCAAATTAAGGGTAGCATTCGCTACCCTTAATATATTACACCCACCAGAAAAATAATAATTCCCATATTGGAGGCAAACCGTGGCTAAACGTCGAGTAGTCGTAACTGGCTTAGGAATGTTGACACCGCTAGGTAACGATGTTGAGTCAACGTGGCAAAACTTGTTAAACGGCAAAAGTGGTATTCAAACTATTACGCATTTTGATACTTCAAGTTTTGGCACCAAATTCGCAGGTTTGCTGAATAATTTTGATGCATCGGCTTACATGCCAAAGAAAGATGCTAAAAAAATGGATTTATTCATTCAGTACGGCATAGCGGCAGGTGTACAAGCAATACAAGATTCTGGCCTTGTGATCACAGAGCAGAACGCACCGCGCGTTGGTGTTGCTGTTGGTTCAGGCATTGGTGGTTTAACGCTGATTGAAGAGAACCACATAAAATTATTAAACAGTGGCCCACGTAAGCTTTCTCCTTTTTACGTACCATCGACCATCATCAATATGATCTCAGGTCATTTATCGATTATGCACGGTCTACGTGGTCCAAATATTTCAATTGTTACTGCCTGTACAACGGGTTTGCATAACATCGGTCACGCGGCGCGTATGATTGCCTACGGCGATGCAGATGCCATGGTAGCCGGTGGCGCTGAGAAGGCGTCAACACCAATTGGTATGGGTGGCTTTAATGCTGCACGCGCTTTATCTACCCGAAACGACGATCCGCAAGCGGCATCGCGCCCGTGGGATAAAGATCGTGATGGTTTTGTACTTTCCGATGGTGCAGGTGTGATCGTACTTGAAGAGTACGAACATGCAAAAGCGCGTGGTGCTAAAATCTACTCAGAGTTAGTTGGTTTTGGTATGAGCGGCGATGCATTCCATATGACATCACCACCAGAAGACGGTGCAGGTGCAGCTCTTGCGATGGAAAATGCGCTAAATGATGCGCAAATTAATGCTGACCAAGTGGGTTACATTAACGCACATGGCACATCGACTAATGCTGGCGACAAAGCTGAGACTTCAGCGGTTAAATCAATCTTCGGTAACGCAGCAAAAGATGTGATGGTGAGTTCATCTAAATCAATGATGGGCCATTTATTAGGTGCAGCAGGGTCTGTTGAGTCAATCATTACAATTTTGTCATTACAAGATCAAAAAGTAACACCAACAATTAACCTTGATAACCCTGATGAAGGATGTGATTTGGACTATGTTCCTCACACCGCTCGTGACGCGAAACTTGATTACGCGTTATGTAACTCATTTGGTTTTGGTGGTACTAATGGCTCGTTGCTATTTAAAAAGGTATAATCTTTTTTAACAACGATATCCAAGAAGAGCCCAGTTGTTACTGGGTTTTTTTATATGCAAAATATGCCTAAAAAAATAATTCAAATAATAAAAAAAGCCTCCAAAGAGCAATCAGCCACGATAAGCAGTCAAGACCGCGGCTTTAATTATGGGGATGGCTTTTTTACCACCGCTAAAGTGCAGGATGGTCAAGTGGTCCATTGGCCACTTCATCGAATGCGTTTAATTGAATGCGCAATGCGATTAGGCTTTAGCGAATTAGACTTTGTGCAGCTGGAATCAGAGATTACTGATTATATCGCCACAACAGCACTGGGCGTACTAAAAATTGTCGTAACGCGAGGCAGTGGTGGCCGAGGATATGGTTTACCTGAGTTACCACAGTCACTTATTATACTATCGCAGCTACCTTTTCCTGCCAGTTATCCTTTGCTTGCCCAACAAGGCATTAAATTAGCTATCAGCACGGTGCAATTAGCATCGCAACCTTTATTTGCAGGTTTAAAAACCTTAAATCGCTTAGAGCAGGTGATGATAAAACAGGCCATGGCGCATCAAACATGTGATGATGTGATCGTGTTAGATTATAATAATTTTGTGATAGAAACCTCCGCAGCAAACATAGTTGCCATTAATAAAGGCTGCGTCTTTAGTCCTAATTTGAAAAACTGCGGTATTTGGGGGGTTTATCTGCAATCTCTGTGTGATAAATTACCCGTGCAATTTATTGATATGACACTTGAGGAATTACAGCAAATGGAAGCTGTTTTTATTTGTAATAGCCTAATGGGTATTGTGCCTGTGACAGCGATCAATAATATAAAATATGAATTATCCACCAGTGTAGCCTTACTGGAAGATTTATTACTCAAGGAGTCAGCGTGTTAAAAGTGATTATCACGGTCGTATTATTGGCATTATTTGTCACTGGTATTGGCTACCAACAGTTGCAAACGACAATTAATAGTCCATTAAAAACGCCTCAAAACACGCTATTTGAAGTGAAAAAAGGCACGGGTTTTAACCAACTATGTCAGCAATGGCAGGCCAAACAGTGGTTGAAAGATTGCTTTCGTTATCAAGTACTCGCTAAATTGGACCCAACATTAACTGATTTAAAAGCGGGCTTATATCAACTTGATACAGGCACCGTTTTAGATAATATTCGCCGTATTAACCAAGGTAAGCAGGCCAGCTTTAGTTTTACAATTATTGAAGGGCAATCATTGCGCGAAGTGTTAGCAGCAATTAGTCACGCAGAGTACCTTCGTAATGACTTAATACTTGATGAGCTATCTCAGCAAGTTTTAGGCTCAGATAAACATTTAGAAGGGTGGCTGTTTCCTGATACCTATCATTATCATGCTAATGATACTGCCAGCTCGGTGCTTAAGCGTGCGCATAAGATAATGCAAAGTGTGCTTGATGAAGCGTGGCAAAATAAAGCTCCTAACTTACCTTTAAAGTCTGCTTACGAAGTATTAATCATGGCGTCCATTATTGAAAAAGAAACAGGTCTTGCTAGCGAACGGCCATTAATCGCATCTGTGTTTACTAACCGATTAAACACAAAAATGCGCTTGCAAACGGACCCCACTGTGATTTATGGCATAGGCGCTGATTTTGATGGCGATATTAAACGCAAAGATTTAACGACTTATACGCCGTATAATACCTATAAAATAAATGGTTTACCGCCAACGCCTATTGCAATGCCATCAAAACCTGCAATTTTTGCTGCGGTTAATCCACCAAAATCTGAGTTTGTGTATTTTGTGGCAAAAGGTGATGGCAGCCACCAATTTTCAAAAACGCTAAAAGAGCATAATAAAGCGGTACAAGATTACTTGCGTTATCAAAAGCAGTTAAACAAATAGATTAAAAAATATAAAACGAGAAAGCCTACTAATGCTTTTTCAAACAAAAAAGAGAAACCATGACAGCAGCAAAATTTATTGTGATTGAAGGCTTAGAAGGCGCCGGAAAATCAACCGCTATAGCAATTTGCCAACAGTTTTTAGCGCAGCATGGCGTTGATTTTATCAATGTAAGAGAGCCCGGTGGTACCCCCATTGCTGAAGCACTGCGTAGTATCGTAAAAGACAATCACGACGAAGAGATTGCCAGCGAGACGGAGCTTTTGATCATGTATGCTGCTCGTTCTCAACTGTTGCACAATGTTATACGTCCAGCGATGGCAAAAGGACAATGGGTACTAGGTGATCGTCATGATTTATCATCGCAAGCGTATCAGGGCGGTGGGCGTGAAATTGCTTCAAACACTTTGGACTCCCTTGCTAGTATTGTATTAAAAGGTTTAAAACCTGATTTAACCATTTATTTGGATATTGACCCTGCTATTGGCCTTGCTCGTGCTAAAGGGCGCGGTGAGCTTGATCGTATAGAACAACAAGCCTTAAGTTTTTTTGAACGTACACGCACACGCTATTTAGAATTAGCAAAGTGTGACGACAGCATTGAGACCGTAAATGCACAGCAAAGTATCGAACGAGTACATCAAGATATTATCACTGTGCTAGATCAGTTTATTAAAAGTAACCATTAAAATGATTTATCCTTGGCTTAGTCATGTTGAACAACAATTAGCAGCAAGTTTTAACGCAGGACGCTTTCATCATGGACAATTATTGAATGGCCAGCAAGGTGTGGGTAAGCGTGCCTTAGTTGAACAATTAGCGAATGCATTATTGTGTTCATCGGCTAATAACTTAGTGCCTTGTGGAAACTGCAAAAGCTGCCATCTCAATCAAGCTGTGACTCACCCGGACAAGTATGTAGTGCAAGCTGATGGGCAAAGTATTGGTGTAGATGATATTCGCAGTGTCAGTGATTTTATGAATCAGTCAGCGGCGCAAAATGCAAATAAAGTGGTTGTTATTAACGACTGTCATAAAATGACCACCGCAGCAGCAAATGCCCTGTTAAAAACCTTAGAAGAGCCAAGTCCGCGTCGGTTTTTATTATTGACCACGAGTGCGACAACACAACTGCCAGCGACTATTTTAAGCCGCTGTGCGCTAACGCAAGTAAAAGTTAGTGATGTAAATGCAGCAAAAATGTGGATTTCGCAGTTACAAATTCCTGCCTATGAATGGCTTTCTTTATTTACTCAACAGCCGTTACTCATTGAACGTTGGCAACAAGACGAACAGCTGGAAATGATTGATAAACTTTATAAGTTTGCAACTGAGCTTAAACAAGGCCATAATTTCACCGCGTTGGTTGATATCATTAGTAAAGATACAGAGCGTGTTCGGGTATTTTGTTTATTTTTAAGTGAACAATTAAAACAACAACTCATTGCTGGAATGGATTTTGACTCGTATCAAAATGCGCAGAGCGCATTAGCGGAGTTTGTCCAAAACAGCACACAGATACTTGGATTGAATTTGCCTTTGGCTGTTTCTCGATTAGCGTATCGTTTACGCCAAAGCTATAAATAGGATTGATTGTGCAAGAATTATTAGTCGATTTAGATGATCTAGATGAATTATACCGCTGCTATATGCCGTATTTAAAAACCGGCGGGCTATTTGTACGCACTAATATGCGTTATGAAATGGGCCATTCACTGGCATTAAAAGTGACCTTACCTGATGCATTAGAAGATGATGTCATTACGGGGAAAGTTGCGTGGATCACACCCCAAGGCGCGCAAAGTTCTAACCCACCAGGAATAGGGATTAGTTTTATCGATGATAAAACCAATCTTAATGCGAAGATCGAAAAACTACTAGGGACTATGTTAAACTCTGGTAATCCAACTTATACCATGTAGTAAGCAGTAACGTGATTGTAGATTCTCATTGCCATTTAGACCGTCTCGATTTTGATAAACTCGATTTAAACTTAGACCAAGTGCTTGATAGTGCAAGGGCTAAACAGGTAGAACACTTTTTGTGTGTCAGTGTAACGCTTGATCAATTTCCATCTATGTTGGAAAAAATTCAAGGTTACAGTGATGTATCAGCGTCATGCGGTGTACACCCGCTAGATCAAAAAGATGCGTTAGATAAACAACGTTTAATAGATTTAGCGAGCCATGAAAAAGTAGTGGCTATTGGTGAAACCGGCCTTGATTATTATTACGCGAAAGATACGCATGCTGTACAACAAGCAAGTTTTGTCGGTCATATTGAAGTAGCGAATGAGCTGCAAAAACCGCTGATTATTCACACTCGTGATGCCCGCGAAGACACTATCAACCTGATGCGCGCACACAATGCAGAAAAATGTGGTGGCGTATTACACTGCTTTACAGAAGATTGGGATATGGCAAAAAAAGCCATTGATTTAGGTTTTTATATTTCTATCTCTGGCATTGTGACATTTAAAAATGCAGTAGAACTTAAAGACGTAGTTAAACAAATACCGTTAGATAGATTGTTGATTGAAACAGATTCGCCGTATTTAGCGCCAGTGCCTTATCGTGGCAAAACCAATCAGCCTGCTTATGTGCAAGATGTTGCTTATTACATTGCCGATTTAAAAGGTATTAGCTACAAAGAGTTAGCGACTGCCACTACAAACAATTTTTATTCATTATTTAATTTAGTGAACAAAGGATAATTAAGCATGAGTGATGCATCACTTCCTCTTTTATTAATGGGGCCGATGGTGCGCCGCGCAGATGCTGCTGAAGTTTGCATACAATTTGCCACATCTGTGGCATCACAGTATCGTATAGAGTTTGATAAAATAGACACCTTCAGCGAGCATCATAGCGTTGCTTTAGGTGCTCATCTTTATTTGCATTTTGTAATAATAAAGCCTGTGGTTGCCACACTCCCCATTGATAAATTGATAAGCTATCGCTTATTTAACGACTCTGCGGAGGTGGATTTAAGTGTTTTTTGCTACCAAGGTAAGGCAACCCCTGAGTTTGTAATTCCACATACACTCGAGCAGATATTACATGGTTCATGTCGTAATCCGCATCATCCAGCAAAAGACAGCTTAGTTGCAGCGAATGATTTTCAACAGCAAAATCGCAGTAATAGCAAAGCGGGGGCTGATATTTTATTACTATCAGGCGATCAGGTTTACGCAGATGACGTTGCCGGCGCCATGCTAATTGCGATATATAGGCTGATTGATTTACTCGGTATTTATAAAGAACAACCCCTTGATATAGCACTGCCTGAAAAATTAACCGACCAACTCTATCAGCGGCACCTATTTTTGCCTAAAGTGCCTTGGCAGCAACGCAGTAAAATAGGCGTAGGGTATTGGCTCAAAAAAGATGAGCCGCATTTTTCAAGTTTAAAAGCAGCCAATCACTTAATTGCGTTTGAAGAGTTTATAGCGCTATACCTGCTTAATTTTAGTTCGATTGTATGGGCGCATATCAGTATAGATACCATTACTTATCAAGCATCAAGCAATAAATGCCAACAGATATTTGAAAGCGAAAAGCAGGCCTTAGTCGGCTTTAGTGAAGGTTTAAAAGATGTGCAGGTGTTATTTGCAAACGTATCCACTTTAATGATGTTTGATGATCACGACGTGACCGATGATTGGAATTTAACAGCAGGGTGGGAGCAGTTGATTTATCAACATCCAGTGAGTCGGCGTATTATAAATAATGGTTTGATCAGTTACTGGTTAATCCAAGGCTTTGGTAATGATGCAGGTAAGAAAACAGCTGTTTTACTCGATGAATTTAAAGCAAGTTTGACTGAGCAAAAACAGTGGCAGTTTAAGGCATTTGATAAAACCATACTGGAATTTAATCATTGGCATTATGAGCTTAACACTGTACCAAAGGTGGTGGTGTTAGATACTCGTACTCATCGTTGGCGTAATGAACAAAACTTTAATGAACCCTCAGGCTTACTTGATTGGGAACGACTCATGGAGCTTGAAGCAAGCTTACTTACGCATGAGCAAGTGATTATCGTTTCACCTGCGCCGGTGTTTGGGGTTAAATCAATAGAGGCAATTCAAGCATTATTTAATATGTGTGGGCAGCCATTATTAGTTGATGTTGAAAACTGGATGGCCCATGAAGGCTCAGCTAAAAAATTACTCGATACCTTTCGCCGCGACGACACTCCAAAAGAAACGCTGATATTATCAGGCGATGTACATTATTCGTTTTGCTTTTCAGTGCAAAAACGCTTTGGCAAACATCCGAATCGGATCTGGCAACTTACCGCCAGTGGCATTAAAAATGAATTTCCGCGAAAATTAATTAATATACTCGATAAGCTCGATTCAATTTTATATTCACCGAAAAGCCCATTAAATTTCTTTACGAAACGTTGGCATATGGAAGTTGATAAACACCAAACAATAGGTGATGGACAAAAGTACCTTGTGAGCGACTCTGCTATTAGCTTAATTGATTTAAAGCAAGGGAAGTTGGCGCGTTATCAGTTACTTCATCCCGATAATCGCACCACAGAATTTGATTTAACGAATGATTAGTCGATTGATTTACGCTGTTTTTTTACATAATCGCCAACATTACTTACCGTATCGAGCCAGTAGCCATTTTTTGGGTCTTTAAAGTAGATAATAAGCTGCTCTAAAACTTTCGCATCCGTTGAATACTGACTTTTTTCGCCAATATCGTGGCCTGCTAAAATTAACCACGCATTATTGTTACGTAATTGCTCAGTCATAGTAATGACTTCATCAAAGCTCATACCATCAATTCGCAGACCCGTTAGTTGTGCAAAGTCAGTAAAGTTAGGATTATTAGCAGACTCGTCTAACCAGGTTCGGCCACTATCAAAATGTTTGGCAATTAAAGGTACGTAGCTTTTGGTCTTTATGCCGCGACCAACAAAGGTGTTCCCGCAAGGGTAGGCAAATGCTCGCGGGGTAACGTCTAAATGCTTCGCGAGGTATTGTTGCGCACTTAGTATATCGTTTTCTAACCACTCAAGTGTCGTTTGTTCAAGTGATAAACCTTGTTTTCTAAGCCACTCAAAATTACCTGTGCAAACGTGGCTGCTAGTGTGATTAGCGATTTCATGGCCAGCTTTAGCTGCTTTTTGCCATTTCTTAAGGCGCTTTTCAACATTAAATGGGGATACGTAAAAAGTCGCTTTTACATTGTGCTTATTGAGTATGGTAGTGCCTACATCGACTTGACTTTCTCTTGCATCATCGAAGGTAATACTCACCGCATTTTGTGCTTTGTCTGGATAGGTAAAACCTAGGTATTTTGTTGAGTCTTGTGCAAAACAGGAGGCGCTTGTTAATAAATAAGCAATAGAGATGAAAGTGAATGGCTTAGGCATAGTAATTCCTTTGAGTTAGCTTTTTACCTATAAAAACAACAAAGCACACATAAGGCAATAGAAAACTACATGTTTAAAAAAGTTTTACGCTTTTATTGCTTTTAGATAAAAAATGCCCAGAACGAATCTGCATTGTTCTGGGCTTAGGGGTGGCTCTTGACGAGCCTGCGCTAACTTGGGAACACCTTCTAAATTCATTAAGGGAGAAGTAGAAAGTAATATTAAGTGTAGTTAACATATGTAAAAAGACACAATAAAATGAGTGATTTTTATACTGCTTTTAAAACAATGGTTTGTATTAAAATAAAGTAAAAAATAAAACTTTATGTTTTTGTTATTAACATTTCTTCTTACCAAACAATTAATTGCGTATTTTGCACTAAATCTCGTGGCAATGAATTTTTGATTTTATTTTTTTGCCATTTACCTAATCCTATTGGGCAGCCGCACAACGTTAGTATTACTTCTCCTAATGTACTCGTTGGTTCAGTTAAACGAATATCTTTACCTTGAAAGTAATCATTGGCTTGTTCGTTAGTTAGCGCATAGACGTTTTTTGAACATTGTCCGCCAAACACAGTGGCAAATTCATGATTAAGACGAACCCCATTTTTGTGGATCATGCCAAGGTGTATACCTAAGCGAGCGTATTTTATTTTATTTTCAATGGCATCAAATTCCTCAGGAAATAACCACAATTCTTTATCGCGTTGCATTAAGCTGCCAGAAAGAGGTTGCACAGCAAATTGTTTTTTAAGTTCGCTATTAAATGCCAAGGCTGCTTTTTTATCATAAGGTTGAAAAGGGAAAGCGCCTTTTTTAACTTTTTGATTAGGGTTATCGCAGCTACCCAGCTTTTTAAATTTGGCAATAAAAAAACCTTCGCTATCAAAAGTTTGTGGCCAAACGTGTAAGTAACCCTCAGACGTTGTAGCGAGCTCTGCGCCGGTAAATAAATCATCTAATGGGTGTACTTCTAGCAGCTCTGGAAATTCGCTTAGCAAGTAGTCACACACTTGCTGATTTTCTAGCGGTGTTAAAGTACAGGTTGAGTACACTAAAGTGCCGCCGGGTTTTAACGCATAAAAGGCGCTTTTAATTAAGTTTTTTTGTACTTTAGCAATATCAATATTTGATTCAATGGACCAGTTTTTTAGTGCATCAGCATCTTTACGAACGGTACCTTCACCTGAGCAGGGAGCATCAAGCAAAATACTATCAAAGCACTCATACATGTAATCACCAAAAATAGCACCATCAAAATGTGAGAGTGCACAATTGCCCACCCCCATGCGTTTTAATGTCGCGCTGAGTACTTTTAAGCGAGATGACGACAATTCATTAGCAACCAAAACACCTTGGTTATTCATTAGTGCGGCAAGTTGTGAGGTTTTAGAGCCTGGGGCTGATGCCATATCAAGCACATGTGTTGCATCAATTAATGACTCTTTGAGTGCCATTGGTGGCAGCATTGAGCTGGCTTCTTGAACATACATGGCACCACTTAGGTGTAAGTCAGTGTTCCCTAAGGCTAATGCTTGCTCTTCTTTTTCAGGGCGTACTAACCAAAAACCTTCGCTACACCATGGGATCGCCGTTAATTGCCAGCCTTTTTCTTTGGCTGCCAGCTTAAAATCCTCAACTGACATTTTTAGAGTATTAACGCGTACAGATTTGCGCAGGGGTCTGCGACAGGCACTGAGAAAGTCATCGAGTGTTAGGTGCGCTGGTAAATAGGTGTTTACGTCATCTATAAAAGGCTGGGGGATATAGGTATTGGCGTCCAAGACTAAGCTCACAGAGAATTTTAAAGGTGTATTCTATCATTATTACTGGCACTGAGGGTCGCCTTAAATAAAATTTTATGGTTGTTATTCCTGTCGACATTTACTGGTTTTTTATTTGCATTTTGAGCTTTTAAATATAGTTATCTATTTTTATGTCGACAATAGTCGGTTTTAAACACTCTTTTTGGTGATTTAGGCTTGACACATTTTCAGCAAAAGACCATAGTGTAGTCATTAATTGTCGACAATCTTAGAGAAGTATTAAATGACGCAAGACGCTTTTAGCAAAACACCTATTACCACAGCTTCCGATCAAGTGTTTGTGGATATGCGTCGTGAAATTGTCGAAGGTACGATAGAGCAAGGCAGCAAAATCTCAGAGCCTGAACTGGCAAAGCGCTATGGGGTAAGTCGTGCGACATTACGCGAAGCATTAAACCGCCTTGAAAGTTGCTATTTAGTTGAGCGCAAAGCCAATGTGGGTTGTCGCGTGGTGGCCCTTACTGCAGAGCGTTTGATAGAAGTATACGAAGTGCGCAGTGCCCTTGAAGGCTTAGCTTGTCGATTAGCTGCCGACAATATGGCAGCAGATGAAGTGCAAAGCTTAAAACAATTACTTAATCAACATCTACAAACTCAGCGAGTAAAAGAGGGCGAGTCGTACTATCAAGAAGCGGGTGATTTGGATTTTCATTATCGCATTATTAAAGGTAGTAAAAACGATCATCTTATTCATCTACTGAGTAATGGGCTTTATCAGCTAATTCGTATGTATCGTGTGCAAATGGGCATGGTTGGCCCGCGAGTATCAAAAGCGTTTGATGAGCACTTAGCAATCATTAATGCGATTGAAAGCCACGATGGTGAATTAGCTGAGCTATTAATGAAACGCCACATCAGTGCATCGCAAGCAAATGTTCAAAACAAATTTGATTTATTGGCTGCACAAAAAAGTGCAGTCAATAAATAACTAATAGCAAAATTGTCATAGTTAAAATTTAAAAATAGAGTCTGCCTCGAGCAGCTACCGTTCAAAGGAGACAGCAATGTCAGCAGGATCAAAGTTTAAACAGGCGATAGCGAATAACCACCCACTGCAAGTGGTAGGAACTATTAACGCGTACACAGCAATGATGGCTGAAAAAATGGGCCACCAAGCAATTTACTTATCAGGTGCAGGTGTTGCCAATGCCTCATATGGTATGCCAGATTTAGGTATGACCAGCCTTGATAATGTACTTGAAGATATTCGTCGTATCACTGGTGCAAGCGATTTACCGCTACTTGTTGATGCTGATACCGGTTGGGGCGGGGCATTTAATATTGCACGCACAGTCAAAGAAATGACCAAAGCAGGTGCGGCAGGTTTTCATATTGAAGACCAAGTTGCGCAAAAGCGTTGCGGCCATCGCCCAAATAAAGAAATTGTTTCTCAAGGTGAAATGGTTGACCGTATTAAAGCGGCCGTTGATGCAAAAACTGACAGCGATTTTTACATTATGGCGCGCACCGATGCATTCCAAAAAGAAGGCTTAAATGCCGCAATTGACCGTGCAGCCGCCTGTGTTGAAGCGGGTGCTGATGCAATTTTTGCTGAAGCAGTCCACGACCTTGCTGATTATCAAGCATTTTCTAAAGCGATTAACGTACCCGTTTTGGCAAATATTACTGAATTTGGTCAAACGCCTATTTACACTAAAGAGCAGTTATCAGATGTTGGCGTTCAAATGGTGCTTTACCCACTAAGTGCATTTAGAGCGATGAATAAAGCGGCGCTTAATGTGTACTCTGCTATTTTAAATGAAGGCTCGCAACAAAGCCAAATTGAAAACATGCAAACCCGTGCTGAACTTTATGACTTTTTAGATTATCACACGTATGAAAATACCCTTGATAATCTTTTTTCAGCAAATAAATAATCCCAATTATAAGAACAACAAAATTTAGGAGAATACTCATGGTCGATAAAGCATTAGGTGGTGCAGGTTTACGTGGTCAAGTAGCAGGTCAAACAGCATTGTGCACAGTAGGACAAACAGGATCAGGTTTAACGTATTGTGGTTACGATATCGCAGAGCTGGCTGAAAAAGCGCAATTTGAAGAAGTGTCGTTTTTACTTTCACGTGGCGAATTGCCAACGTCTTCAGAACTTGCTGAATATAAAGCTAAATTAAAAAGCTTACGTGGTTTGCCAGCGGCACTTAAAACCGTGCTTGAAAACATTCCAAAAGATGCTCACCCAATGGATGTAATGCGTACAGGTTGCTCTATGCTGGGTAATCTTGAAATGGAAAATGATTTTAGCGAAGCAAATGATGCAATTGATCGTATGGTTGCCGTATTCCCAAGTATTATTTGCTACTGGTATCGCTTTACCCATGATGGCGTTCGCATTGAAACACACACTGACGATGACTCAGTTGGCGCACATTTTTTAACACTACTACATGATAAAGCACCGTCAGAACTGTTTGCACAAGTGATGAATGTGTCACTGATTTTATATGCAGAGCATGAGTTTAATGCCTCAACCTTTACCGGTCGTGTGTGTGCATCAACACTATCTGATATTCATTCATGTGTAACTGGTGCAATTGGTACGTTACGCGGTCCATTACACGGCGGCGCAAATGAAGCGGCAATGGATTTAATTGAAGGTCTTACTGATGCCGATCACGCAGAGCAAGAAATTATGGGCATGCTTGCACGTAAAGATAAAATCATGGGCTTTGGTCATGCCATTTATCGTGAGTCTGATCCACGTAATGTGATCATTAAAAAATGGTCTGAAAAACTAGCTGCTGAAGTCGGCGACAATGTACTTTATCCAGTATCAGTACGCTGTGAAGAAGTCATGTGGCGTGAGAAAAAGTTATTCTGTAACGCTGATTTTTTCCATGCATCGACCTATCACTTTATGGGTATTCCAACTAAGTTATTTACCCCTATTTTTGTGATGAGTCGTGTAACTGGTTGGACTGCTCATGTAAAAGAGCAACGTGCTAACAACCGTATTATCCGCCCAAGTGCCGATTACACTGGGCCAGATGCGCGCAGTTATACACCAATCGAATCACGTTAAGACCAAAAGGGTGGGCGTTCAAGCGCTCACCTTTTCTTTTTGCACATTTTAATTGTACATAGTTTTTAAGGCTTCTTCTTTTTCACACTTTCCTTAAACACACTATACGTGTGCAACCACCGTCACCTATTAGCGAACTTTTATTATGACCATTATTAATAACACCAAATATCGAAAACCGTTACCAAACAGTAATGTAGATTACTTTGATGTCGAAACCGCCGTTGATGACATTAAGCCAGGTGCATACGCTACCTTGCCTTACACATCACGCGTATTAGCAGAGAACTTAGTGCGCCGCTGTGATCCAGACATGCTAACCGCAGCATTGTCGCAGCTGATTGAGCGTAAACAAGATTTAGATTTTCCGTGGTACCCAGCACGCGTAGTATGTCACGATATTTTAGGGCAAACCGCATTGGTTGATTTAGCAGGCTTGCGTGATGCCATTGCAGCAAAAGGCGGCGATCCGGCGAAAGTAAATCCAGTCGTACCAACACAGTTAATTGTAGATCACTCATTGGCAGTGGAACACGCAGGTTTTGATCCTGATGCATTTGAAAAAAACCGCGCCATAGAAGACAGACGAAACGATGACCGTTTTCACTTTATTAACTGGACAAAAACGGCCTTTAAAAATATTGATGTGATCCCACCGGGTAACGGCATCATGCATCAAATCAACCTTGAAAAAATGTCGCCAGTGATCCAAAACCGCGATGGTATTGCTTTTCCAGATACCCTTGTTGGTACAGATAGCCACACACCACATGTCGATGCACTTGGCGTAATTGCAGTCGGTGTTGGTGGTCTCGAAGCTGAAAGTGTGATGCTTGGTCGCGCCTCTTATATGCGCCTGCCAGACATCGTAGGTGTTGAGCTCACTGGTAAGCGCCAACCGGGTATTACTGCAACGGATATCGTACTTGCTATCACCGAATTTTTACGCGAACAACGCGTTGTATCAACTTATTTAGAGTTTTATGGCGAAGGTGCTGACGCATTAACATTAGGCGATCGTGCAACCATTTCAAATATGACACCAGAATTTGGTGCCACTGCTGCGATGTTTTATATAGATCAAATGACCATTGATTATTTGCGCTTAACAGGGCGTGAAGAAGAGCAAATTGCGCTTGTTGAAAATTATGCTAAAACTACCGGGCTTTGGAGCGATAGTCTAAAAACAGCGCAGTACGAACGTGTACTAACCTTTGATTTATCAAGTGTAGGGCGTAATATTGCAGGTCCTTCAAATCCACATCGCCGTGTTTCTACCCGTGATTTGGCTGCAAAAGGTATCTCAGGTGTAGTCGAGAACGAAGTCGGTTTAATGCCCGATGGTGCCTGTATTATTGCAGCTATCACCAGTTGTACTAATACCAGTAATCCACGTAACGTGATTGCCGCAGGTTTAATTGCCCGTAACGCAAACGCGAAAGGTTTAAGTCGTAAACCGTGGGTTAAAACCTCACTCGCGCCGGGTTCAAAGGCGGTGCAATCATACCTTGAAGACGCCAAATTATTGTCAGAACTTGAGCAGCTTGGTTTTGGTATTGTTGGCTTTGCATGTACGACGTGTAATGGCATGAGTGGCGCGCTTGATCCGGTTATTCAACAAGAAGTGATTGACCGTGATTTATACGCCACGGCAGTACTTTCGGGTAATCGTAATTTTGATGGTCGTATTCATCCTTATGCAAAACAAGCATTTTTAGCGTCTCCTCCGTTAGTGGTGGCCTATGCCATTGCTGGAACTATTCGTTTTGATATTGAAAAAGATGTACTTGGTCTAGATCAACACGGTAACGACGTTACCCTTAAAGATATTTGGCCATCAGATGAAGAAATAGATGCCGTTATTAAGCTGAGTGTAAAACCAGAACAGTTTAAAAAAGTGTACGAGCCCATGTTTAATTTAACCGTTGATTACGGTGAAGATAACGACCCGCTTTACGACTGGCGCGCACAAAGTACGTATATTCGCCGCCCACCTTATTGGGAAGGTGCATTAGCAGGTGAGCGGACTATGAAAGGGATGCGCGCTTTAGCAGTGCTTGGCGATAACATAACAACGGACCATTTATCACCATCAAATGCAATTATGGCCAGCAGCGCGGCGGGTGAATATCTCACTCATATGGGCGTACCAGAAGAAGATTTTAACTCGTACGCAACACACCGTGGCGATCACTTAACAGCGCAGCGCGCGACCTTTGCCAACCCTAAATTGCTTAACGAGATGGTGATTGAAAACGGTGAGATAAAGCAAGGCTCATTCGCTCGTGTTGAGCCAGAAGGCA
Source organism: Pseudoalteromonas neustonica (assembly GCF_001653135.1). Taxonomy (GTDB): domain Bacteria; phylum Pseudomonadota; class Gammaproteobacteria; order Enterobacterales; family Alteromonadaceae; genus Pseudoalteromonas; species Pseudoalteromonas neustonica. The sequence goes on along the minus strand of NZ_BDDS01000002.1, from coordinate 487,867 downwards.
CGGTTACTCGTATGTGGGAAGCAATCGAAACGTACATGGCGCGTAAACAGCCGTTGATCATCGTTGCAGGTGCTGATTATGGTCAAGGTTCATCGCGTGATTGGGCAGCAAAAGGTGTACGCTTAGCGGGTGTTGAAGTCATAGCTGCAGAAGGCTTTGAGCGCATTCACCGTACTAACTTAATAGGGATGGGCGTATTACCACTTGAATTTAAAGCAGGCACGACTCGTAAAACCCTCAAACTTGATGGCAGTGAAAGTTATGATGTAACAGGTGAACTAACCCCTGGTGCAACGGTTAATTTAACCATAACTCGCACAGATGGCGAAGTGCTCAACGTGCCAACAAAATGCCGAATTGACACCCAAGAAGAGCTATCAATTTATGCCGCAGGGGGTGTGTTACAACGCTTTGCGCAAGATTTTTTAGAATCAACACAAAGCGCATAAGGAACAGTAATGACATTCAAACCACAAATTAAAGTGCCAGCTACCTATATGCGCGGTGGCACCAGTAAAGGTGTGTTTTTTAACCTTACAGACTTACCGGAGGCTGCCCAAGTGGCAGGCTCTGCGCGAGATGATTTATTACTGCGCGTTATCGGCAGTCCCGATCCCTATGCTAAGCAAACCGATGGCATGGGCGGGGCAACGTCAAGCACTAGTAAAACGGTAATTTTAAGCAAAAGTGAGCAGCCTGATCACGATGTTGATTACTTATTTGGCCAAGTAGCTATTGATAAGCCTTTTGTTGATTTCAGCGGCAATTGCGGTAATTTAACTTCAGCCGTAGGTGCATTTGCAATTAGTAATGGTCTTGTTGATAAAAGTCGTATTCCTGACAATGGCGTTGCCATAGTACGTGTTTGGCAAGCGAATATTAAAAAAACTATTTTAGTCCATGTGCCAATAACTAACAGTGAAGTACAAGAGACTGGCGATTTTGAACTTGATGGCGTGACGTTTCCCGCCGCTGAAGTAAAGCTAGAATTTATGGATCCTGCAGATGGTGACGGTGCGTTATTCCCAACGGGTAATGTGGTTGATGAGCTTGAAGTACCTGAATTTGGAGTACTTAAAGCGACTATGATCAACGCTGGCATCCCGACTATTTTTGTCAACGCAACAGATATCGGTTACACCGGCACTGAGCTGCAAGAGGATATTAACAACGATGACCAAGCACTGGCAAAGCTTGAATCCATTCGCGCTCATGGTGCAGTAAAAATGGGCTTGATCAGCCATATTAGTGAAGCGGCAGCACGTCAGCACACTCCAAAAGTGGCATTTGTAAATAAACCACTCACGTATATCGCATCAAGCAGCAAAGAAATTAACAGCAATGATATAGATTTATTAGTACGTGCTATGTCGATGGGTAAACTGCATCATGCCATGATGGGCACCGCAGCCGTAGCCATTGGCACAGCCGCCGCAATTAAAGGCACGTTAGTTAATTTAGCCGCTGGTGGCGGACAATTAAGTGAAGTCAACTTTGGTCACCCTTCAGGCACCTTAAAAGTGGGCGCAAAAGCCACGCTCAATAATGGTATCTGGCAGGTTACTAAAGCCAGCATGAGCCGCAGCGCACGCGTACTAATGGAAGGCGTAGTGAGAGTGCCACACAGTTAAAATTTGTTATATTTTTAAAGGCCCTACAGGGCCTTTTTTAATACGTATAATACAGCATCTGCAATAATGATTAATAACCGACTTATTAACAACAAAATGATCACAAGCTTGTGATCCCCTTTTATTTTATTAAACCTTTTAATATTAAAGCCTAATAAATAATAAGGGTTAACAATGCTATCAGTTCAACAAACATTTCATACATCACATTTTCCTAATTTTGAATTTTTAACAAACACTTTTCCAGAGTTATTTCGTTTAGCAAGTGAAATGGAATACTACTACTCGCAAGATCATAGCTGTGCCTTGTTAAAAGCGCGGCTGTTTGCAGAGGTATGGTGCTATCGAGCTGCTGAATATGTAAACATTAAATTAACAGGAGATAGTGAGTTGTCTCATAAAATAACTCAACTAAAGCAATCATTATTACTCCCAGATTATATGATTGATGAACTTAATTTAATCCGTGAATATGCAAATCATGGCGTGCATGTTTCACAAGTACATCGTGGCGCTTTAAACTCTGTTGTGAGTGTAAGTAAAGCACAGGTTAAAATGGTGCATAAATCGGTCTTTGAATTAGCCCACTTTCTTAGTTTTCAATTAGCAAATGAAAAAAATGAACCTGTTATGTGGCAAGAACCTATTCTGGTTGACACTGTGTGTAATGTAAGTTTAGCTTTAAATGACAATCCAGACGCAAACCTTGCATTAGCGAAGCAAGCATATTTTCAATTAAGCTCGATAAAAAAAACGTCAAAAATCATACAGCAACCATCTAATAAAAAAGCATATAATCAATTGAGTAAAATTGATTTAGCCTACTGGATAGAGAGAGCGCATACCTTAAAAGCATTGGGTACATGGCAGCTTTATGCCCAAGCGTTTGAGCATAAATTTTTAGTTGAGTCTCAAACCATGAATGCACAATACTGCTATAAACAAGCAATAAAAGAATGCAGAACAGGTGAATCACATTTTTTATATGCAAACTTTTTAAGCGCAACAGGCGAAATGCAAAGAGCATGGACACTAGCTGAAGAATCCGCCAAGCGTGGCTATCATCAAGCCATTGTCGCCTTACAAAAAAAATATTACAAATCAGATATTAGTAAATATAATTATTGGGTTGAACAAGGTATAAAGTATAAAGAGATCAACTCATTTACTGTCTATGCTGCAAATAAACTCGAATTATGGCTAATAGATAAAGAAAACGATTTGGCAAAAAAACGAGCTCGTACGGCGTTAATTACAGCGCAAGCCACACAAGCTCCTGGTTCACACTACTTAAAAGCATTTTGTGATTATTTTGGTTATTGGGGGAAACAACCCAAAAAAGAATGTGTTAATGCATTAATTAAAGCGTACAAAAATTTACCGCTAACGATTCACTATCAAACACGTTTATTCAATATACTAAAAAACCATTCAAATCATCGAAAGTTAGCCATTGAAATGGGTTGTCTTGCTATAAAATTAGGGACATGTAAACAAAGTCAGCCTCAATTAAAATTTGATTTGGCTATGCAAATTAGAGACGAATTGGCAGGTAGTGGTCACGTAAAGAGTAGCTTTATGCTAAAAACGCTAATTAAAGAGTCAGCAAACCAAGGTTGTGAAAAAGCGATACAGTTTTTAAAATTGCCGATAGGAAAAGCTTTAATACGAGATAACTCAATCGTTGGTCATATAAGCACTTTTAAACAGCCCAATCGTAAAAAACAAAAAGTAGCAAAAAAACAAGCTAAAAAAGCTAGAAAGAAATAACGCTAATACACTACCTGAGGGTTAAGCAAAGCTGAATTTATATAATAACTAATACAAAACAACTAATTAAAAGTCAACTTAACTCATCTAGTTTTATTCATGTTGGCTTTTAGGGTAATATGCGTTTAACTCATACAAAAGGACAGTTGATGAAGCATTTATTACTTATAGTTACGGGTGCTAGCCCCCAAGTTTTAACCGAAACACTCTTTGCGATTCACGAACATGGCAAACAATTGCCTGACGAAATTTTTGTTATTACAACAAAAAGCACCAAGGCTATGCTCACCGATGGATTATTTGAGCAAGGTTATTTAGCTAAACTAATTGCAGACTACCAACTTCCGAATATTAAACTCCCCGATGAAAACATATGGCTTATAGAAGACGATAAAGGCCAACCTATTAATGATGCTAAATCTGAAATAGAACAAACTTACATGGCCGACTTTATTACTCGTAAAGTGTTTGAACTCACCAATAAAAACGATGTTAGCATTCATGCATCTATAGCTGGTGGGCGTAAAACAATGGCGTTCTATTTAGGTTATGCCATGTCATTGTTAGGCCGTGAGCAAGATTCACTAAGCCATGTGTTTGTAAACGACGAGTTTGAATTTGTCAGAGATTTTTATTACCCAACACCTTATGACCATATTATTAATGGCAAAAATGGCACACAAGTTAACTGCATTAATGCAAAGGTTACACTTGCTGAAATCCCGTTTGTGCGCATGCGCCAATCAATTGACGAGACCCTCATTGCAAATATGCAAAGTGCGTCATTTAGTCAAACAGTAGCAAGCTTAAATTCAGCCCATAAAAAAGATTTAACTCTTGAAGTAAACGCAAAAGCAAAAACGCTCACCTTTGCGGGAATCGAAATTAAACTTACCGCAAAAGAAACCGCCTTTTATTTATGGTTACACCAATACAGCCAAAGTGAACATAAAAAGCTTATTGTGGGGCGAAAATTTGAAGAGTGTACAAAACACAGCATAGAGTACTTAACGCTATTACAACAAAACAGCAGTGATTTACGTATATTCCGTGATACGTTTGGCGTAGAGCCCGAAGATTTTAGAGACGGTTTACACAGTAATTTAAAGGTAATGGAAAAAACCTTTGTGCAGCAAACTTGCAGCCGCATAAAGAGTAAAATAAATAAGTTGCTACCAAACGAGCTTGCTAAAAAAATAGTGATTGACTCTAATAACCAAAGCTTTGAAACAAGCTACTGGTTAAGTGCAACAACACATAATATAAAAATAAATATAGCGGCTTAATATTCGCAAGCTTGCAAACGCATAAAAATAATAATGCATGGTAAATTAGTTGATAAGGAAGTAATCAGGAATGAAGCAATCAATGAACTTTGAACACATTCAATCTAAGTGGCCAGAGCTACACCAGTTAGCCGCTTTTGCAGAAGAGTATGCGATTAGCGATCCACAAAGCTCATTGGTCAAATTACGTTGCTTTGCCGAAAAAGTAGTAGGCTACTTATATAAAGAACTTAGTTTACCTGTTTTACCCACTTCTAATATTTTCGATAAACTTACCGCCGACGACTTTACCAGCGCAGTCCCGCGTTTAATTACCGATAAGCTCCATGCCATACGTAAAAGCGGCAACCAAGCAGCGCATGAAGGCAAAGTTGATCAACAACAAGCTATTTGGATATTAAAAGAAAGCTACTTTGTAGCCTCGTACTTATTTATGGCGTATGCCAATGGCACGCAACAAGAATGCCCAGAGTTTAAAGCGCCTGAGCAAACACAGCCTACAAATCAAAGTGATGCCCAGTTTGCAAAAAAGAACAAGCAACTCACCAAACAATTAGCCGAGAACCAAGCCCGTTTAAAGCGCGCACTTGACGAATTAGAAGCCGCAGAGCTTGCGCAAAAACAAGCGCAGCAGCAAGCAGCAAAACTAAAACAAACTATTGATTTAGAAAAGCTGACTCAGGTTAAAACCCGAAATGAGCAAATTGTTAATTCAAGTTTTAACTTTAACGAAGATGAAACCCGTAAACGCATTATCGACTTAGATTTACGTAATGCAGGTTGGCATGTAGCACTTGATGATGAATCAACAGATGACGTTGGCAAAGAAGTAAAAGTAACAGAACAACCTACAACTACAGGCGTAGGTTATGTTGATTACGTATTATGGGATGACGACGGCAAGCCACTTGCGGTAATAGAAGCCAAACGCACCCGCGAAAATATTGAAAAAGGCCGTCAGCAAGCAACGCTTTACGCTAACGCACTTGAAAAGCAATTTGGTCAACGCCCCGTTATTTTTTATTCAAACGGCTGGGATATAAAAATTCTTGATGATGCGCAAGGTTATAACAGCCGTGGTTTATACGGTTACTACTCAAAAGATTCCCTGCAGTACTTAATAAAGCAGCGCATGCTTAAAAAAGAGCTAAACACCACGCCAATAGATACCGTGGTAGCAGGGCGTTTGTATCAAATGGAAACCATAACTCGTGTATGTGAGCGTTTTAGCGATAAACACCGCAAAGCGCTTATTGTGCAAGCAACCGGCACAGGTAAAACACGCGTATCTATTGCCCTTGCCAAGCGGCTGCTTGATGCTGGTTGGGCTAAGCGCGTACTGTTTTTATGTGACCGAAAAGAGCTACGTAAACAAGCGGGTAACGCCTTTACTGAACATACCAAAGAGCCAGTCCACATTGTAGGTAAAAGCGCTAAAAACACAGCTGCCAGCGCGCGGGTGTTTATAGCAACGTACCCAGGTATGCTACGCATAATGAACAAGTACGACGTAGGCTATTTTGACCTAATAGTAGCGGACGAATCCCACCGTTCAATTTACAATATTTATGGTGATATTTTTAAATACTTTGACGCGCTAGAAGTAGGCTTAACCGCCACACCGGTAGAAATGGTATCGCGCTCAACCTGTGATTTGTTTGGTTGTGATTACAAGCTACCCACAGCCAACTACCCACTTGAAGACGCGATAGAGCAAGGCAACTTAGTCCCTTACAAAATTGTAAGTTACACCACACAGTTTTTGCGCGAAGGCATTAAAAAAGACAACCTAACCGATGAGCAAATAGCCCAATTAGAAGAGCAAGGCATTGACCCTAACGAGCTCGACTTTGACGCAAAACAAATAGACGAAGCCATTAAAAATAAAGACACCAACAGGCTAATACTACGTAATTTAATGGAAAAAGGCCTGCGCGATAAAGACGGCCAGCGCCCAGGCAAAACTATTATATTTGCCCGTAACATAGCCCACGCCGAATTAATGGCGCAGTTATTTAGTGAGCTTTACCCGCAGCATGGTGCTAATTTTTGCCGCGTTATTCACTCAAAGTACGAACGCGCCGAAGAGTTAATAGACGACTTTAAATCAAGCGACGAAAACAGCATGCGTATAGCAGTGTCGGTCGATATGCTCGACACCGGCATAGACGTGCCTGAATGCGTAAACCTTGTATTTGCAAAACCCATAAAATCAAAAGTAAAGTTTTGGCAAATGATTGGCCGTGGCACACGCTTATGCGAAAACCTATACGGACCAGGGCAGCACAAAACTCACTTTTTAATATTCGACCACTGGGCAAACTTTGAATACTTTGACGAAAACCCAGAAGAAGATGATGTAAAACAAGCAAAATCGTTATTACAAAAGTTATTTGAAGCGCGGGTAACCCTTGCCCAAACGGCCCTCAAAAAAGCCAATTTGGATGTGTTTGATCAAACAATTAAATTAATTCACGATGATATTTGTTTATTGCCAATGGAATCAATATCGGTGCGCGACAACTGGCAAGTGGTCGAAACTTATAAAGACCTAAAACGTCTTAATCAATTTGCACCGCAAACGGTAAGCGACTTACTCGAAAAAGTAGCGCCACTTATGCAATGGCGTAACATAATGGGGCAAAGTGAAGCCTATAAATTTGATTCTGAGCTAACCACTATCCAAACACTAATATTTACCGATGCAAACCAAATTGATTTAGCTAAACAAAGTATAATGAACAAGGTTGAATCGCTTCAAATGCACCTAAACGAAGTGCGTAGCAAAGCACCCGCAATAGAAGAAATACAAACACAGCAGTATTGGCAGTATTTAACCCATGCAGCGCTTGAGCAAAGTCGCATTAATTTACGCAGTATTATTCACCTGCGTAATAAAAGCGTGAAGCCACCAACAAGTGATTTTGTGCTTGATATAAAAGAAGACACCAACCAAATACACGAAGCTGATAGGCTTACAAAAATAGTCTCTATTGATTATCAAATATACCGCCAAGAGGTTGAAATAACACTCACCCCGTTATTTGAAACCGACAGTGTACTTAAAAAAATTCGCAATGGCGAACAAGTAACCGAAGCCGACTTAGCGCAATTAAGCTCGTTAGTGCATACGCAAAACCCAAGTGTTGATTTAAATACATTAAAAGAGTTTTTTCCCGAATCAACCGCGACGCTCGACAAAATATTGCGTACCATAGTCGGTATGGACAAAAACGCCATAGAGCAGAGCTTTACTACCTTTGTGCAGCAAATACACACTCATGTAAATGCCAAACAACAGCGCTTTATTGGTATGTTAAAAAACCACCTAATTCGCCACGGCGCAATTGAAATAGCCCAGCTTTACGATGCGCCCTTTACCCAAATACACGACATGGGGCTCGATGGCGTATTTAGCCAGCAACAAGCCGACGTAATAGAGCAATTTATTAAGCAGTTTGACGTAAAACTAGGCGACAAAGCCCAAAGCGTTGAAAAGCAAATAAACCTTTAATTTTATAAGCGCGTAATTTACACCGCGCTTAAACAGCACTAACTAGGATACACATTAATGATAACCGGACCTTTAAAAAGTAAAATAGACAAACTATGGGAAGAATTTTGGACAGGCGGCATTACTAACCCGCTTACCGTAGTAGAGCAAATTACTTTTTTAATGTACGCCCGTATGCTCGACATGAACGAGCAAGCCGACGAAAAACGAAGTGCTCGTACTAAGCAGCCATTTAACCGCCGCTTTACCGACGCCGAGCAACATATTCGTTGGCAAAACCTGCGCCATTTAGGCTCAGAAGAGTTATACAAACTGGTTAAAGATGAGCTGTTTCCGTTTTTTTCAAAAACCTCAGACGACGTATCGCCAGAAGGCGCGGTATTTAATGAGTTTATGAAAGACGCGCAATTAATGATTCAAAAGCAAAGCCTATTGGTAAAAGCGGTTGAAATGGTAAACGACTTACCGCTTGAAAACTCAGACACCAAAGGCGATTTATACGAATACCTATTAAGTAAACTCACCACCGCAGGCATAAACGGCCAATTTAGAACGCCGCGCCATATTATACGCGCTATGGTTGAAATGATGGATCCCGATGTAACCAGTCAAATTTGTGACCCATCTACCGGCACCGGTGGCTTTTTGTCGGTAAGTTACGAATACCTATTGCAAAAATACACATCACCCGAGGGTATAGAGCGCGAACCTGTGCTTGATGTAGATGGCAACGTACAATGTGATGACAACGGTAAACCGCTCGAAAACTTACTTTACTCAGGTGATTTAATAACCCCAGAGCAGCGCACCCATATAGATACAAACATGTTCAACGGTTTTGACTTTGACGCAACCATGCTACGCGTAGCTGCCATGAACTTAGTAATGCACGGCATTAAACAACCGGGCATTCATTATCAAGATACCCTAAGCCAAAACTTTAAAGAGCACTACCCGCAAAAGGCAAAAGAAGGCTACGACATAATACTCGCCAACCCGCCATTTAAAGGCAGCCTAGACGAAGAAGACGTATGCCCCGAGTTATTACGCAAAGTAAAAACTAAAAAAACTGAGCTGCTGTTTGTTGCCCTTATTGAGCGCATGCTAAAAATAGGCGGCCAATCTGCCACTATCGTGCCCGACGGCGTATTATTTGGCTCATCAAAAGCGCACGTACAACTGCGCCAAATGCTGGTAGATAACAACCAGCTAGAAGCCGTAATCTCATTGCCAAGTGGCGTGTTTAAACCCTACGCGGGTGTTTCCACCGCCATACTTATATTCACTAAAGGTGGCTCTGGCTCAAAAGGAACAGACCACGTCTGGTTTTACGACGTACAAGCCGATGGTTTTAGCTTGGATGACAAACGCACCCCAATAAAAGACAACGATTTACCAAGCTTAATGAGCGAATTTAAAACCCGTGATAAAGCAACCGCGACAAGTGATAAAAATGATAAAACTCAGAAAGCCTTTTGGGTAAGTAAAGATGAAATAGCCAGCAATAAATACGACCTTTCAATCAACCGCTATAAAGAAGTAGTGTACGAAGAAGAAAGCTACGATCCGCCAAAAGAGATTTTAGGTAAGCTAGTGAGCTTAGAAAATGAAATTCTCGCTGACTTGAAAGAGTTGGAGGGGATGTTGTGAGCTGGCCGTTAGTAAAGCTTGGGGAACTTGTTAAAGTTAAAGGTGGCAAGAGACTGCCGAAAGGCTCTGGTTATTCCGAGTCTAAAACAGCGTATCCTTACATACGGGTTACAGATTTTAAGAATAATTCTGTTAGAAATTCTGGTTTAGTTTATATTGAGAAAGAAATACAGAAGAAGATCGCTAGATATACAATATCATGTGATGATGTTTACATTTCTATTGCTGGGACAATAGGAATAGTTGGTATAATTCCAGAACAATTGGATGGAGCTAACTTAACTGAGAATGCTGCTAAGTTAGTTATTAATAACAAAGGGCAACTAGATAAAAATTATTTAGTTCGTTTTTTATCTACAGCGGGACAAGCTCAAATCCATGAGCGCAAGAAAACGACTAGCCAGCCTAAATTAGCTTTGTTCAGAATTGAAGAAGTTGAAATTCCACTGCCACCTCTGGACGAGCAAAAACGAATAGCCGCGATTTTAGATAAAGCCGATGCCATCCGCCGCAAACGCCAACAAGCCATTCAACTCGCTGACGACTTCCTACGCAGCGTATTCCTAGATATGTTCGGCGATCCTGTTACTAATCCAAAAGGCTGGGAAGTTAAAAAGTTTTCTGACTTAGGGAATTGGGCAAGCGGTGGAACACCATCAAGATCAGTATCTGGATATTTTGAAGGTGAAATTAATTGGTTCTCGGCTAGAGAGTTGAATCACCGGTATCTAAATGAATCTGTAGAAAAAATTACTGATGAAGCATTGAGTAAAAGTGCAGCAAAAATATTTCCAGCTGGTTCAATGCTTGTTGGGATGTATGATACAGCAGCTTTTAAAATTTCTATCCTTAATGTTGCCTCAGCATCAAATCAGGCATGTGCAAATATTATCCCTAATGAAAAAATAGATATTGAGTGGTTTTTCAGTTTTATTGAGTTTTCTAAAGAGACCTATTTAAGACAACGGCGGGGCGTTCGTCAACAAAACTTAAATTTGGGAATGATAAAAGATTTTGATCTTCCCTTGCCTCCAAAAACAGAGCAAGAAAAGTTTGTTAAGTTAGCTCATAAAACAATGCAAATGAAAGAAAGAAACTATAGCTCACTTTCTAACTCTTTAGATAATTTCAACTCACTAAGCCAAAAAGCCTTTGCTGGCGAACTATAATAGCGCTATTTATAAAAATAAGAACAAGGAAGTTAAATGACCGAACGTGAATTAAATAACAACATAATCAACGAACCGCTTGCAAAACAACTGCCGTATATGGTTGATAAGGATGAGGCGCAAAGAGTAATTAAGTTTAGCAATTTCAGCTTTTTCATAACAGGAGAAAGCAATGTCTGATTATATTGAGTCTGAGTTTGTTGATGAGTATCAAACAGATTCTGCAATAAAAGAGCATAGTGATGTACATGGTTCTGATATTGTAAACGTATTGTTACCTCTTAAGTTATATGAGATGACTATTAAACATAGAGTGCTTGCCGAGCTTGGTGAGCTATCTCATTTTATTTTAAGTGTTATGGGAAAGTATGATTTAACAGTACAAGATATCGAAGAAGTAACAAGGTTGTCTGAAATTCAAATTAGACCTGTAGTTGATAGAATGAAGGCATTAAAGTTTATAAGTGATTCTGAAAGTGTTTTAACAGAGACAGGAAAAAGAGCAGCCTTTATTTTAGAATATATTCACAATAAGCAAGTTCCTTTATATATCGATCAAAATTACGCTTCCCGTAATAATAATCATGACTGGTTTATTGCTGTTGAGGGTGAAAATTCCTTGAGAGAGATCTCAAAACGTTGCTTTATTGTTCCTTTACCACAAAATGCTCGTTTTAATCCAATTGAAGATTGCTTCAAACAGAGTCAGCGATTTCAGAATAATTACTTTGAGATACTCCCTAATATTTTACCAGAATTTAATCAAATTCTTGATGATTCTAATGCTACCTGGAAGCAAGAGTGGGATGTTGGTTTTAGATCTCATGCATGTGATAAAAGTATGGGAATACCAATAGATTTAGAACTGAAAAACTTCGTTGAAGCTAAAGAAAAAAGTAATGAAAAAACTTTGCGCTTATACACTGAACTATTGAGATTAAAAGTTAAATTTTCATTACCAAAAGGGATTGACTTTAAAGAGTTTGAAAATATTAAACCGAAAAATTTCATTTATTCTGATAATGACCAAAGAATTTATGATTATATAGACTTTGAAGTTGAAGTTGATGAAGACAAGCGTCTTTATAGCGAAGGACTTTTTAATGAAAAAGAGAGTGCATTAGACCTTTTGGCGCATTCTATTGCTTTTATCGATGAAGATGCTCAACTTTATTCAAGAGAAAACAGTTTTGATAAAGGATGGCAACTTCATGAATATTCGTATGAAGAAGTTATCGGGTCTATAAAAAATCCAGGAATCATAAGGATAAAAGCATGAGGACTGTTGAAAAACATCCATCGCTTGCGGATCATTTATTTAGTGATAATAGAGTTCGTAAATATGGAACGATGATATTACAGCATGGGGTTAAAGGAGCTGCAAAAAAAATTAACCCGGCTGTATTATATGTTGATGCTGCACTGTCGGTTATTGAAGCGGTAAGTAGTTATTTAGAGTACGCTAAGGAGTGTGAAAAAACTAAACAAATATTTGCTGAAAATAGAAAAATTAAATCAGAATTAGATGATCAATTAAAAATTTTAGGGTTGAAACAAAGAACTGTTTTAAGAGAAGGTGAAGCACGTATAGAAGAGCTAAGCCAGCAGATTAAATTAAGTGAAAAGCAAAGGTCTAATATGCTCAGCCAAGTTAAAAGACACCTTCATATAGCTAAATCGATGCAGGATAAGCTTAAAGAAGACCGCGAAAGGGGAATTGATTTTAAACAGTTGCAAGTAGCTCAACAAGCACTAGATCACTTGCTAAGAGCGACTTTAATTTTTATAACAAATAATATCGATTAAGTAAGGACACATATAATGAAAAAACCTCAGTCAGTTAAAGCCCAATATATACCTAGAAATAAAGCCAACTCAGCCCAGCAGGCTACTTCTCCAAATGAATCATCAAAAATTGATGTTAGAGAAATGCTTGGTAAGCTTGATGGTGAACAAATAACAAATCTAGGCAATGGTGTTATTGAGTTAGCTAGTAACGGTATGGAATTGGCTAAAGAAGTTTTAAAAACAGGACAGGTTTTAGCGCAAACTCAAGCAGAAATATTAAAGAGCGGGCATGAAGTAAAAAAAATCGCTATCCAAGAAGAAACTAAACAAAAAGAAATAAAGCTTAAAGAAAAAGCTAATGAGTTAAATTCTTGCTTTGAAACTAGAAAAGAAGCTAATAACCATGAGCAAATAATGAAAATTTTAGAGCATATTGAAAATGGTAAAGTTTCTTCTGAACAACTTTCAGAACTGATTTTTGCTATAAAGTCAGGATCTTAATTATGTGGCAACTAGCTGTGGGTCTAGGTGTTGTCGTATTAGGTAGCGCAGCAGCTTACTATTACAACGAAAAAACGGATGATGAACTAGCTAGGCAAGATAGAGCTTATAAAGAACGTGATGATATTTATGCACGTTATGATGCTAAACACGCTACTCAAGATGAAAATTATAGAGAAAAAAGGAAAGCACAAGCTGATGATTATAAGAGGTTATTAGTCAAAGAAATAGAAAAGCATTTTGAAAAAGTAGCACCAATAACTAAGGCTTATCAGGAGCTATATGATGCGATCATTATAGAGATAAACTCAGATACGACAAGTCCTTATAGAAAGTCAGCACTACGAAAAGAGTTTTCACGAATTGAAGATGCTCAAATTAGAATTTCAGAATACGCAAAATATTTAGAGTTTGAAAGAAGAAAGGTCAACCAGTTGTGGGATCAAGGTAGTTACGATTGGTTATTAGAGCGACCAATTTCAGACGCCTTATTGCCTTTGGAGTGGTTATATCCAGGTAAGCTATTAGTAGTTGAGCTTTCTGATTTGGATAAGCCTTTAGATAATAGCCGTCATATTTTAAAATTTTCAGGGTTTAATGGTGAACTAGAGCAACAAAAAGCGCTGGCATTAAACTATGGAACTGAATTTCCAATACTAATAGTTAAAAATAATCGTAATGGTAATCAATTTTTTGGTTGTGTGGCTCGCGGAATTATTTTTCATGATCACATTAGATTGTCTGAACCTCTAAGTATGACAGTAGATCGTTTTCGTGATGGATCTAAGGAGTATTTATGTACTTTTAATGAAGGTTTAGTAAGGGCGTGGTTACCACAGCAATCACTTCTTCAACCTGGGCTGCGTTGTGTATCAGGGCAAAAGGTAGAAGTATATTTTGAAAGTTATGATGCTATTTTACGTTCAAATCCTCTTGGTCTTTTAAAAGCAAACAAAGAGAAACCATTCCCTTCTATTACAGAAAAGTCTCCATCAACTTTGGGATATGATGACTTTGAGTTGTTTATTGAAGCAGATACTGAAGTATTAAGTAAAGTACCGTCGGACAGTTCTTTTTATAGTGAATTTACCCAATGGTCATTGTTAGATTTTAATATCGATAAAGGGCTAATAACGTTAGGCAAAGGGGAGGTTGAGGTACAGTGCAAACTTTCAGAAAATAATGATGGCTTAGTTATTAGTAAAACTTTTGTACACCAGCTACCCCAAGTTGGTATAGATTTACCTTTTGAGTTTATACTACTGTCATCAGATCTTTCAGCGAGTGAACTTTTTGGCTGGGCTTATGGGGTTGAACAGCTTTTTTCATTTGCAAGCCAAGTACTTATTAACTCAACAACAGCAAAAGAAAGAGTTAATCAAGTAGAATTTTTTAGGCGCTGGGAAAGAGTTGTTGAATATCAAAAACAACAGGAAAGTATTCGAAGCGTTGAGTTTGAAATAGTTCCACATCGCATTAATTCCACATTTTATTCACTAGCCATTGATAGCAATTCTATTAAAGTATCATGCTTGAATGACAAATCTGTATACCTATTCATGAAAGAAATAGAAACCTCTGGTTTTTTACAGTTTAACCGCAGTTGTCGGTTATTAGTTTGGGATGCCGACCATGGTAAATACTTACCCGCTGTCGAGCATTCAAGATCATATAAAGTTGATTATCGGCTTGATAACGGCAATATTGAAATTGAAGCACCTCTCAATAATTTCAAAAAACTAGACTTTACACAACCTCAAAAATTTCAATTAGTAGTTCAATTACCTAATGCCCCTCTTCAAAGGCAGCAGATGGCTTTAGATGCATTTTTTGAAGATAGACTTGTTGAGCCTCATTTAAAAGAGATTTTCCTAGCGCCATCTTCTTACAATATCGAACAACATCCCGGTTGGTTTGAAACTGACATATCGTGGAGTGATAGGCTTACTGACAGCCAAAAACATGCAATTAAAGTAGCACTTGCAGCTAAACATATAGCTATGATTCAGGGACCTCCGGGAACGGGCAAGACGACTACAATTGTAGAAATGTTGTATCAATTATTACGAAAGAACCCTAATCAAAAGATTTTAGTTGTTTCACAACAGAATACCGCAGTAGATAATGCCATTACAAAATTTAAAAATGTTTATCCACATCTTGTAAATTCAAGCGTGAATATTGTTAGGGTAGGTAATCCTGACAAAATCGATGATGATATGGCAGAAGACCATTTCGATTTTATTTTTCAATCTTTCATTGAAAAATGTTTGTCCGACACAACGAGTCGAGCTTCGAATTACGCTGTTAATGGCACTATTGAAGATAATGAAAAGAGACTTGTAAAAGAAAAGCTTAATGCTGTTTACGAGTGGAGAACATTATTGATGCAAATGAAAGATACTGCTCAAAATAATAAGGTGTCGGATGAGTTTTTTACTACTATGCTGGCAGATAAAAACTTGATAGGCGCAACTTGTGTAGGTTTAGCAGCTAGACATTCTGGTATTGATCATATCACCTTTGATGTAGCAATAGTGGATGAAGCTGGTAGAGCTACAGTTCCAGAGCTTTTAATTCCTTTACTTAGATCTCGTAAGACAATACTCATTGGTGACCATCATCAACTCCCACCTAGCATCGCACCTGTTCTGCGTGAAGACTCAGCAAAAGATGAAATGAAGTTTCTTGAAGAGACCTTTTTGGAAACAAGCTTTTTTGAGACGTTATTTGAACAATTACCAGTTACATGCACAGCCTCTTTAGCTGAGCAATTTAGAATGTCTAAGCCTATAGGTGATCTTGTTGCCGAACTCTTTTATACAAAAGAAGGTGTTAGAAAACTCCATAATGGTAATAAAGACCCTCTTGATACAACTGGTTTTGTATCAAAAAAATGTCTTGTTTGGGTCGATGTGTGGGGTAAACAGTTTAAGAAAAATGGAGCAACGAGCCTTGAAAATGAATTAGAAGCCGAGGCCATTTGTTCTTATCTCAATAAATTATCTAAATCTATCACCCGTAAAATAGATGTTGCTGTTATCACCCCTTATGGTGCTCAAAAGCGATTAATAAGAAAGTTTTTAAAGTCTAGTGGCGGTTCTCAGCAAATTAAGCTAGGAAGTTTAACTATTAAAGTTGACACAGTAGATAGCTTCCAAGGTAGTGAAGCTGAACTCGTTTGTTATTCTACTGTGAGAACGCATGGGTCATTGCAGTTTTTACTTGATAAGAAGAGGCTGAATGTTGCCTGCTCGAGAGCTAAAGAAAATTTGATGTTCTTCGGTAATATACGAGCGCTAGAAAGTTGGCAGCCCAAATCTGGTGAGGTTAATCTTTTTAAAGAAATAATAAAAAGGTCACATAAAGAGAAATTTTTACCTGAACATATTAAAGAAAAAAGAGATAACAAAAAGAGGTTATATAAAAACTCTGGCGTGAGAAGCTAATACAGTGGTTACCTAGGATAAAATGAGTTATCTAATAGCTAAATTAGTCTTCAAAAACATAGTTTGGAATGATCTATTTAGCTAACATTCATATAATAGAAATTCTCAAAGTTAATAATTTACTTTAATAACATAGGGCTGAAGTTTATTTTGAAATTCCAGCTTTGCGCCTCAAACGCACTCAATAAATACCTAAAAGCTGATTTACCTCGTTTGCCACATGAACCAGGTAAACAAGCTGGGGTAAATACACTTATAAGCGATAATAATAGCTTTAACTGGCAATTGCAGATAATTGATAACAGCTATAAATTTCGTGAAAAAACAATCATTGTTTGTGAAGCGAATAGCCGTTTTACGTTTTTTATACCGGTTAGCTTAAAGCTATCGCAAGAAGAATTAACTCAGCGCTTAGAGTATGAATGGCAGCTAATGATGGCTGAAACGCTTGAGGTGTATCAGCTAATACCACGCAGCGACATTGCGGTGCTGTTAAGTGACTTATCAAAAATAGAATTTACCCCGCACTGGGTTAAAAATACCGATTTAAGTATAAGCGGCCACATTAGCGATGCTGCACTTTGGGTTACTCAAACACTACAAGAAGAGGGGCTTTATGATTTACCTAAAGACCTTGCCATTGAGTTAGCTATTTATTTAAACACCCAACCTAAACGTATTACTAATAAAGCAACTGGCCGTAAAGATAAGCTGATACCCATAGAGCGTTTATTGAGTTATTGCCAATCGCTTGTTACTGATCAACAACATGATGATGGCTCATCAAACGAAATAATTGATAACAGTAATATCATTAATTTTAGTGATTACAAAAAAGGCTAAAACCAACTCAATTAAGTTTTCACAAGCTTGTGAAAATATATTTTTATAAATTTTTGTATAGCATTACAAAAATAAAGCAGTAGTAACAAACACCTAATTGTTAGTTAAATATTTAAGGAAGAAAATGACCCTCTCATTACAAAATTTTAATAAAGCCCTATCTGAAGCAGAACAACTATTAGCATGCTTTGAAACGTTAAATAATCATCCAGAATTATGCTCTTATGATGTTTTAAAAAAAGCGAGTTTAATAATGACGTTAACCGCATGGGAAACTTATGTTGAAGATGTGGTAACTGAAATTTTTGATGCCAAGTTTAGCTTAATTAAAGGCTCTCAATTTGGTCACTTTGCAGAAAAGCAATTAAATGAACGTTTAAAGTTTTTTCATAATCCAAATTCAAATAAAACCAAAAAGCTTTTTGAAGAGTTTTTTGGAGTAGATATTACTGAGCAATGGTCATGGCCTAATGTACTACCAAAAGATGCCAGAGAGCAGTTAAATAAGTGGATTTATAAAAGGGGTGAGGCTGTACACCGTGCACAGCTTGATAATACTCAGCCACAAATAATTAAAAAAGATGAGCTTGAAAAGTGTTTGCGCTTCTTTAAAGCGCTTGCACAAGCAACAGACAAAGCATTAGCAGTAATTTAAAGGAATAAGTAATGAGTTTACAAACAAGAATAAAAAATTGTTCTGATATTTTTAAAGTTATATACCCAATATTAATTTTTTCATTATTGTAGGTTTTAAGTATTTATTTTTATTGAATTAAATGTTGAATAGTTACAGGTAGTCTAGTATTTTCTAAAGTACCCAAAATAGGTCGGAAAATGCTGGGCTACAAAAATTATCTTTTTATGCTACATGGATCAGTATGGATTTCAAAAAACAAATAACACTCGCCGTGAAAGCAGGCGCACCGATTATACAAATTATAAGTCACGATACGCTCCGTATTAGGGCAACAATTAACTCAATTGCAGACACATTAAGTCTGGAAACTTTCATTTGGGATAGCTGTAAAGGTTTAAGAAGAGGGATTAGCCAACAAGAACTAGTGGAAGATGTGGGTACCCCCTCTGAAGTACTTGAGTGGATAGTTGGAGATAATAATGATTTGCCCACCCCAGTTGACTGTATATTACTTCTTGAGGACTTTCATCCTCACATAGGCACATTCGATCATAAAAATATTTCGCGTTTACGAAGTTTTGCTGTAGCGGTTGCTGGCCGTCGAATTGAGAACGTAACAATAATCATGTCCCAACCCGTTTTTGATTTACCGGCGGAATTGGTAAAAGATACGCAAGTATTTGAAATGCCTTTACCTAACCAGTCAGAACTAAAAAAGCTGGCTGAGCAGGCAAAACAAAAGTTTGGTTTAGACGAAAGAGATTGCTCTTTTAGCTCAGAGTTTCTTAATTCAGCACTAGGGTTGTCGACAAGCGAAGCACAGTTAGCGTTTGCCAAGATTGCTTGTGAAAATCAGCGATTAAATGAACTTGATGTTTCGACTATTGTTCGAGAAAAAGAGCAAGTAATTAAAAAGCAAGGGCACTTAGAATACTTTCACCCAAGCGCCACGTTGGATGATATCGGTGGTCTCGACAATCTAAAAAAGTGGCTTGATCGCAGAAAACTTGCTTTCAGTGAAAGTGCAAAAGAGTTTGGTTTAGAGGAGCCTAGGGGGCTACTTTTATTGGGTCTTCCTGGTACAGGTAAAAGCTTAGCAGCTAAAGCGATAGCGAATGCCTGGCAATTACCTTTACTACGATTAGACATTGGCAAAATATTTGGTGGTATCGTCGGTCAATCAGAATCGAATATGCGAGAGGCCCTTCAGTTAGCTGAAACACTATCTCCCAGCATTTTATGGATAGATGAAATTGAAAAAGGATTATCGGGCATTCAAAGTTCTGGTTCATCGGATGGAGGCACCACAGCGCGGGTGCTTGGTAGCTTTTTGACTTGGATGCAAGAGAAGAAAAAACCAGTGTTTGTTGTTGCGACAGCTAACAATATTGCGCAGTTGCCTCCAGAGTTACTCAGAAAAGGCCGTGTTGATGAGATTTTCTTTGTCGACTTACCTACTGAACAAGAGCGACAAGATATCCTTAACCTGCATTTAAAAAAGCGAAGCCGACAAGATAACTTAAATCTATTTGAAATTAAAGAAGTTGCTCAACTCACACTCGGCTTTACTGGGGCAGAGTTAGAGGAAGTAATCAAAGAGGCTTTGTTTATGGCCTTTGACGATGGCATTGATATTAACTTTGAACATATCAAATCAGCGATTGCAGTAACTACGCCTATATCAATGACTATGCACGAACTGATCGATAAAACACGTTCTTGGGTCAAAGGGCGAGCAGTGCGCGCAAGCTCACAAACACCAGAAGTAATCACTGATAAATCAAAATCAATGACTCGCTTAAAATCTGAAATAGAAAATCCTTTCGAGTAATCTGCTATGAATCCATTTTATCTATCACTTTGCGGTGATGAGTCAGAGTCGTCAAAATTACAAGAAAAAGTGCGCGATGGTCTAAAACCTTTTCGTGATTATTTGTCTAACAGTATTACCGCGTTTAAAGATAAAGAAGTCACATGTGAATGGGAAGCGCTTGCCCAACAGCAATTTATTATTAAGCCAAAGCAAAATATATATCAAGTAGTTCCTCTTACTCGTATTCGTGTAATCAACCCAGATAAAGACTGGCATCGATTAAACAACGCTGACTTGGATGATGACTTTGAAGTTGATCTTGATGAGCCCGTAACCTTGGGTAAAGGTAAAAAAAGTCAAAAAATTAAAGTAACTGATTCCAGAGTCCGTAATAGTTTTTATGAAATTAAAATAGAACACAGTGAAGTTATTACTTCTGTGGTGTGGCTAGGTTATACCATAACATTAGTGCCTTTGAGCCTTACTGTTAGAACTACAGATATACTGACAGTCAATGAAGAAAGTTACAGTATCGATACTTGTAATGATTTAGTGGTGGATTTGTTTGGGCTGTTAAATGAAAAAAAAGGTACAGCCAAACTTGATGATGTAACCGTGAAGTTTGAGGTCATAAAAACGTTTTCGGATTCCAATTTACCAACTCATGCAAAGGGGGAGGAAGCAAATTGGTTAGTGATTTCAGCGAAAAAGCCTCGTTATGATTGTGCTAAAGTTGAAGATATCACCGGGCGTGAGCTAAAAAATTTAACGGTTGATAGCTTATTTGATAGTAAAGGAAAACCATTAATACAAAGCGATTGGGAGGTTTCTTTAGACAGTAACAAAGTCACTATTACCGCACAAAATAGCAATGTAACAAAATTAAGCCACTGCAGTTTATGCACTCATCCAGATCTTGAATTTGATATTAAAGAAGAAAATACAAAAGAGCAGTGGATACAGTTAATTGAACCCAAAAATAACGAGGATAGCGGTCTATCGGCACTCGATTATTTTTTTAGTGAAAACGCGATTATTTTGGAATCTAACCAGAATAATAATCGCGAGGCATTTCACGTAATAAAAAGTAATAGTGAGAATAAACAGTTATTACTGGCTAAATCAAAACAAACTAAGCATCAAAGTGTTTTGCCTACTCATAAAACTATAAAAGCCAAAGTTGATATTTTTCAATTACGCAAGCAACAAGACGCTATAGCTGCTCTTACGTCTGTTCCTCACTCAAAACAGCATGGATTACTTAATTTATTTAAAGACCAAACAAGTAAACCTTGGCAGCATATAGAGTCGGAACCTCTTCAAGAGGACGAATGGAAGATTTTGACGGATATTCGCTTTAAAGGCTGTCAGGAACAGCGCGAGTTCGTTGAAAAAGCATTGGCTACACCTGATTTTGCAATTCTTGATGGCCCACCCGGTACAGGGAAAACGACGTCTATTTTAGAGCTTATTGTCCAGTTAGTTCGCCAAGGTAAAAAAATACTATTAACAGCATCAACTCATGCTGCAATAAATAATGTTCTAGAGCGGATAGACAGTAAACAACTTACTAATGAAGTGTTTCCCCTTCGAATAGGAGATACTCATAACGCTCAAGGACTTGAGCACTACCAATTTGATAGTTTGGTTCAAAGTGAAAATACTAGTAAACAAATATTAGTCGATAGTGCCAATCTCATATGTGGAACCACCATTGGTATAATGAGATTATTTAATGATAAAGAGGTTAATTTACCTCTTTATGAGCCAGCTTTCGATGTGATGATCATAGACGAATGCAGTAAAACCCCTTTTCAGGAATTTTTGGTACCCGCTCGCTATGCGGCTAAACACATATTAGTCGGAGATATCCGCCAACTTTCCCCTTTTACTGATAGAGAGCAGATAGTCGCAAACCTCGAAAACCTTATATTAGAGCCTGGTAGAAAAGGGCACGCTTCGCAAATGTTAGATAAAAACTTGCAAACAGCATGCTTTTTACTGGAAGTGTTAAGAGGTGGGCAGAAAAGCCATCAGGCCTATTCAAATCAATTAATTAAAACCGTTTCACCACAAGAAGCGACAGCCTTAAGGGCTGAACTTGCTACAAGAGTAAAAGTAGGCGAAGAATACGAACGCATTTTAGTGATCGATACATCAAATGTAGATAAGTACGCTTCCAACCCAATTCACCTTTGGGATTATAGCTTGTGTTTTATTGCGGATAATTGCTTGCAAAAAATTAATGGCTTTGTACCCGCTGATAGCATTTGGCTATCAGATGATTGGCATACGAGTGACCACGCATTCTCACATCAAGCATTATTTAGTAACAAGCAAAAACTTAATAGTCGTGGCGCTAGTATCAATGGAACATCAGAGGTGGCATCACATTTTAATAAACAATTAAAAGAAAAATCTTGGGCTGAGGAGGTATGTTGGCGACTAGAAAGGTTATATTGGTTACGTTTGTCACACAATTTTGATAACAAAACTAAAAATTATAAGGAAACTATAGAACGCCTCTTGCCGAAAAGTATAAATTGCGAAGGGCGAGTTTTTCAGTTGCAACAAGTGGCATTTCCCTCAGTACTAGAAGCGTTATCAGGCAATGGTTTACAAAAAAGAAAACAAGATATTTCGCATACGCTTAACTCAGGTTTTACCCCTGTTATTAAAAAGCAACGCCATACAACGCTAAGCTACCAACATAGAATGCACCCAGATATATCCAAATTTCCTGGTAGGCAATTTTATAATGGAGAATCACTTAAAAATGGCGATGCTGTTTATACAGATAGGGAGTGGCAGTATCAAGGCTTTAAATCGCATGCAACTTGGTTCGATATTCCGAAAAATAGTAAATATGCCCAAGTAAATCAAAACAAAAATAAAGCCGAAGTCGATAAGATCCTTAAAGAATTAAAACAGTTCTGTGATTGGGGGGAAGGTCGTGTAAATGATGAGGGGCAGCCTTATAGTGTCGCTATTCTGACGTTTTATAAAGGGCAAGAAGCAGCATTAAGAAATGAATTACAAAAGTTGCCGGGTAACAACAAAAAATATAGTCAATTTCAATTTAAAGGGCTGTCTATTAAATTGGCTACGGTTGATTATTTTCAAGGGCAAGAAGCTGATTTGGTTTTTCTATCTATGGTTAATAACTACCGCGATGGCTTTTTAGACTCACCTAATCGGCTTAATGTTGCTATTACACGTGCTCGTTATCAATTAGCGATAGTCGGGTGTCATGATTATTTTGAGAATAGAGATAATGTACGTTCTAAAAGCCCCACTACTGAGCTCAACAACTTGGCTAAAGCGCTTACTAAGGAAAGTTAAATGAATTCGTCACTGCAAGAACAATTACAAAGAATAAAACCAAATTTAAGCAAAGATATAACTAAATCAGGTCATCCTGAAAAAATGCAAAAATCTTCTAAAAAAATACGCAATAAGGTTAAATCTAACGACCCTTTATTTACATTGAGCCGAAAGGTTAATTTAGTATGCCTACCTTTGTTGGGAACGATAGAGGTTTACGTTAAGCGACAGGATATTGCTGATGCGCTTGCAAAATTAGGCGAGCTCCCTACTAGATTAGTTGAGTATTTAAAAAAATTAACATTAATCGATCGCAATAATGAGTTAACGGCCAAGGGCCAAGAATTTATGAATACAGCATTGCTACCAACATTGGAGCGGGGCTTGTATCACATTTGGTTTGCTGAAAATGATCCATTATTGTTAAATGCTCCAATTTTAATACAGCGTATTGATGCCTTTGCCACAAAAGAGCTTAATAAATATCGACGTTATCGCGGTGATACCAATCAATATTTAACTGAGCAGCTTATTACTACTAACTTGGTTATAGAAAACAACAAATCAATCTCAATAGAATCAGTTAATGCGAGAATTAAAGAGGTGGAAGTGCTATGTGATACGCAAGGGAATTCAAGCTTGCCTTTAAAGTGGCAGTTACAACAGCACAGTAAAGCTATTCTTAGTGGGAAATTAAATATTGAGGTGCCAAGTAAGGGGAGGGGAAGTAATTCGACTATTATTGAAAAAGAAGTTTCTTTCAATTTACCAACCAGCCACAACCAGTATATGGAAGTAATGGACAGTATAGGGAAGCGGTTAAATGGCCAGTGGGATAATCAAAAGAAGTTTTTTGTTCTTCCTTTTAATGAAACCATTGATGATAAAAACACGCTTAACGACTTATCGTTAAAAACACTCCCTTTTAAAACAGTTAATTCAACTAGTTTTGGCTCATTTGAGATAGAAGAGCATCAGCCGTTGTCAATTTCACCCATGAATTCAGGTGATGGAGAGAAATGGTTAGAAGCATGGTGCAAACATTATTATCAGCAAAAACATAAAGCGTTGATACATGCAGAAAAATCGCAATTGGAGTGGCTTTCTCAACCAGAACTAATAGCACATGATATTACACCTATTCAGATTGATAAAATGCTAGCAATATTAGGGACTGAAGGTAAAACCACAGCCTATTGGCAAGCGGCAGCTGGATTCGACTTAATGCCACATATAGCGGCTGATTATGGTGTTGCTTTAACATTAGATGATAACGCCGAGTTCGAATTGGTAAAACTCATCAACCATTTAACCAATGGTAGAACCATAGAAAATATTATTATTTCAGATCGCTATTTCACAACTGATCATCAACAAGCCCTTTTAACAAGCATAGCCAAAAAAACAGGTGTATCTGATGGGGTGTTTGTAACACTTGAGCAAATGTACAAAAAGAAATTACCTGAAAGTTGGCAGCCTAAATTTATTGATAAATCACCAGATAATCATGATCGCTACTGGCTGTTTTATACATCGGCAGGTTTAAAGTGCTGGAAAGTCAGCGCAAGTTTAGATTTTGCTCGCGAGTCCCATGGCCAGTGGAGCGTGCACGGCACACCGACTTTTACTCCCTTAGACAAAAGGGAACTACCGCAATATCTTCACGACATTGTTGAAGCATTCGACAGGGAGTGTGTGTAATGATAACACTTGCACCAAAAGAAATTAATTTTGAAAAAGATTTTAGTGAACAAGAGCTTAGCAGTAAATTTGTAGCTAAAAATATTAACACCGAATCAGTTTATGATTGTGATATTGTTGCTGCATTTAATAAATTTGAATTGATAGAGCAGATAGAAGAAACAAAGCATACTTTAATTATTTCTGCAGATGTCCTGTTTGATAGTGAGATTATCAAAACGATACAGTTACTCGTTGATAATCAACCTGCCATACGCGTGTACTTATGCTTAGGTGATGATGAACAAAACAAAACAGCGATCGATCGGCTAAAATCGCGTTGTTTAGTTCGAACCGGGGTTGCTCAGGCAGGGGCAATATTTTTAAGTGATCATCAGTACTTTAATAAACGCGGTGTAGTTATCACAGAGTTAAATGAAAATGGCTATTGTTTGGATCTTACACTAGATCAAATTGATGATAGTTACCGCAGTTTCTGCAAACACTTTTGGGATAATACACAGTACGAATATATTGGGGAATCAAAGCGTCAATCACAACAAACAGATGCTACGATTGTCTTAAACGATGAATATCAATTAGATGACTATTTTAATAGAAAATCATTTAAAACAGCGATATCGACAGTTAACGCATTAGATTTATCAAATAAAATTGAGCTAGAAGAGTACGCTACACTGATTTCAAATCGGCAATTTGCGGAGCTAAATCGTATCGCAAAAGAAAGTTCAGTAAATATATTTTTAACTGACTTTAACTACCCTAATATTGTGTATGAAGCTAAAGATGATGAAAGAAGTGAAGAAGTCGTTTGGTTACTCCCTAACAAATTCTCTGCAGGTAAAGTAAATTGGGCTATTCAACTTAATGACGATCAAAAAAATAATGTAACTGAGTCTATTGATAAAGCTATTGAGCAAGCTTGTTGGGAGCTAGCGTTAAAACCTAAAGTATGTGAACTTGTTGATGTTGATTTTGTGTCTGCTAATAATTCAAATGAAGAGCTAATGACGATAGATGAACGTAAAGCTATCACTTTGGAAGAAAAATATTGCCAATCAATCGAAGAGTTTTTGAATGAAACTCCTGAAATTTTGTTTTCGAAACAAACTCATTGGTCTGATAAATTTGCGGCACAACATATTACGTTCTCTGGCATCATTCATCCTCCTTATTGCCCTAAAAACGCAACCAAAGATGAATTGGTAGGTAAGTGGGATAAAGTAAATAATCAGTGGCATCAATCATTATCAGAAGTAGAAAGTATGCTAAATAACTTAAGTAAACAACTTACTGAAAGTAGCGCTCGCTCATTTGCAAGTTTATTGAAGCAATTTATTTTGGGGCAAGATCAGAAGCGTAAAAAACTGATTGGAAGAATAGATGAGCTCAAAAATTTTAACCTTTTACACTCAACACCTGCTGAGAGAAAAAAGGCAGAAGATGACTTTTATCAAATTTCATTAGAAATCAATCAGAATAAAACGCAAATAGCTCAGCAGATCAATTTGGCTGAAAAAGAACATATGTGGGATAAACAAAATAAGCAGTTATCGGCGAATAAACAACAAGCACGTGAGGACGTGAGTAAAGCGAAAGAACTACTTAAAAATAAGCGACCACAAGTTGAAACTTTGCTCAGAGAAATAGAGAGCAAGTACTGTGAGGAAGTCAAAACTTACACAAGTGCGAAAACAGAAGATAATAGAGCGGCATTGCCAAAAGAGTTAAACATCGCCAAACAATTCTTTACTAATAAAGGAAATCGAAAGAAACATTCTAAATTACATCAAGTCTACAATCGTTTAGTTACTCAACATAACAAAGCTAATAAAGAGCTGCTAGATATTGAGAAAAATACGGATAATCTTGAAAAACGTTTAGCAACCATCATTGATGATCTTGAGCGTCATGAGCAAAACAAACCAAAAGCAAAAAGCTTAGATGAATCTTTTGATAAACAACTGGGGCTTAAAGATAAAAAACAGTTAAAAATTACTTGGCCTTCGGAAGATTTACCAGTTGATGATTTGCCATTAATGCAAGATAAAGGTAAACGGTACTTAGTGATAAAATCATTAGATGAATATGACATTGCGAACAAAGAGGCATCTCGATTAAAAGCAACAGTTTGTACCTTTAAAAATGGTGATGTTTATGCCTGAGCAACAAATTATTTTAACGATTGATGAGCAAGGTAAAATCAATGCTAAAACTGAAGGATTTCAAGGTGATTCTTGTATAGCAGCAGTTGTTGAACTTCTTGGTGAGCAGATCAATATCAATAATATAAAAAAGACTGATGAATATCACCAATCACAAACGGTAAAAGCAGCAAATATTGTCGAAAATAAGCGAGGTGGTTAATGAGTGCTGTTATTAAAACAACCACGCCCTTTGTATTAGAGGCTTTACTTTTTCAGGCACTTACTAAGTTAGGATATGAACCGCAATATATCTCCGTAAATAACATGCATGATTTCCATGGCCGAAATAGCGTGGAGTACGGTGACATAGTTACGAATAGGATCGATTATAATGGTCATCAGCATTTTAGGAAGCAAAACGATAGATGGGTTTTAAGGCATGATGCCGATCAATATAATGCGCGTATTTTAGGGTCGAAGCAGTATAAAAAGGTCGCTGATTTTTTATCTGAACTAGAACAAGAGTATTTGACTGAATATAAACTCTATTTAGCAGAGCTTGCTGAGTTAGAAAGAAAAGAGATCGAGGTACAAAGGAAGGCGAGAGTAGAGGCAACTCGAGAGAAAGCCATTATGCAGGCTAAGGCTCAAGGTTACAGCGTAAAAGAAAAGCACATTAATGGAAAAATCCAGCTTATATGTGTTAGGCATACTTAATTTATGCATAATACATATAAGTGTAAAAGTTCATTTAATTTAAGCCATATAGAGCCACACACGCATATATATGGGCCAGGCACTCGTTTTTCAATTTGGCTACAGGGATGTACATTAGGGTGCAAAGGCTGCTGGAATACTCAAATGTGGCCGCATAGAGAGAATACTTTTGTACATAGGGAAAAGTTATATCAACAAATTTTGAGTACGCCTGAAATTAGTGGTGTTACCTTTTTAGGAGGTGAACCGCTCGAGCAAGCTGATAACACACTTTGGTTAATCAAAAGGATAAAGGAGAAAACGGACTTAACGAGCGTTGTTTATACAGGCTTTGAACAAAGTGAACTCGAAGCCAAAGGCTACTGGCCAACTTTATATGAAAATAGTGACCTAATTATATCGGGGCGCTATCAACAATCTTTACGAAACACATATTTAAGGCTTAGAGGCTCAACAAATCAAAAGCTTATTTATCCTCTGGACTCTAGGCTTATGAAGGAAAGTGATGGCGGTAATGAGATAGAAATAGTAATAGATAGTTTAGGCTCAATTACAACTCTTGGTTATCCAGATTAAATATTGACAGCCCTTCAGAACTAAGGAAGTAATTAGGATAGGCTTGGGCATGATAGCGGTAGGGGGCCATCCTATAATGTCTAGAGAATTAGTAAATTAGTGGATTCGGACCACCGACCCTTGGACTGGGTGATCAAGAGTAGGGAGTGCTTTTTCTTTTTAGAGTTTTAATATTTAGAATTGGTACGACTGAGTGGATTCGAACCACCGACCCCTACCATGTCAAGGTAGTGCTCTAACCAACTGAGCTACAGTCGTACAATTTTTTGAATTGCTTTACGTAAATTTGGTACGACCGAGTGAATTCTAGCTACTGACCCTTGGACTGGGTGTTCAAGAGTAGGTAGTGCTTTTTCTTTCGATTGTACTTTTATTTTATATTCACATAAATTTGGTACGACCGAGTGAATTCGAGCTACTGACCCTTGGACCGGGTGTTCAAGAGTAAGGAGTGCTTTTTCTTTCGATTGTACTTTTATTTTAAATTCACTTAAATTTGGTACGACCGAGTGGATTCGAACCACCGACCCCTACCATGTCAAGGTAGTGCTCTAACCAACTGAGCTACGGTCGTATCATAAATTTAAGTTGTGTTAATTGCTTAACAACGGTCGCTAATATATAGCGTGTGCTTTAGTGAATCAAGCGGGAAACGTGTTTTTTAGTTCGTTTGCCGTTTTTTTACTCATATTGGGCTGATTTCACACGTTTTATAAAAATTTTGCCACCAAAATACATGGCTTTTAGCTGAATCCTTAAATGCTATGAGTAAATTACTAGGCTGGCTTGGACTTAACAGGGCTGCTATTTGCGGTTGCATGCTTGTAGAGTTTAGCCAAAGGGCTTGGTATAGCGGCATTAAACGCTCTAACGCTCCTGATAGTTGTGCTTGGTAAGGTTGTAATTGCGCTAAGTAATATTTTTTGAATATGTTACTCACGATCTGCGCTTGGCGTTTATTCTTCAGTGGATTACATAGCATGGTTAGATCAACGTTTGCCAAATAGTCACTGGTACTATTATTTAACTGTGTTTGCTGACGTACGGCGCTTATCAGGGCTTGATTAAAGTTATATTGGTGCAATTGTGACAAAAGTGGGTAGAGCGCTTGGGTATCTATCTGTGCATATTGCTGTTGCTTAATTTGCTGTTTCAATGTTGCTAACTGATTTAGTGCAGCTTCAGTCTCGGTAAGGCCAGCTAGGTTAGTATCTAATGTATAACTGGTGAGTTGCCATGTCCGTTTTAATTCTGGATCGTTATAAAGCAATTGATTGAACTGCACTACTAACTGCTGCTTTTTATTATTTAACTCTCCTTTAATTGCAAGATAACTTTTTGAGCTAGGTTCTAGCTTCTCTAAACAAGCGGGTGCGAGTTGAATAAATTGAATTTGATAGATTAATTGACTGGCAGGCGTTGCGAGTTTACCCAATTGACTATTACGTTCAGCAATGAGGGTATTTAGTTTGCAATGAGAAAGCTGTGCCAGTTGTAATAGACTTAATTGCTGGGTCGTTAGCGCTTCTTGCTCATAATGAATAGGCGTTAACACTATATTGTTGAGTTCGGGAGCCTGACTTAGCGGTTGTTCTAATGTATTGGCTAGGCGTTGTTGGTATTGTAGATAAACATCGCTGGGCTTATCTGTGCAGGCACTGAGTAATAAGCAGCTTAACAATGTAAATAAGTAACCAAACAGCCAAGTTTGGTTACTGTGCTGATTATCTGTTTTAAGCGTTTTTAAGTGGCTCATGTTTGAATCTATTCGCAACGGTTAGCATTAATAAAATGGCGGCAACACTTAAGCCTACAATAATACCAATCCAAAAACCATGTGGGCCCATAGCTGGCACAATTAAATCTGTGCGTGCTAAAACGTAACCTAGAGCAAAGCCAACTAACCAATACGAAATAAATGTAATGTATGAGATAGGGGTGGTATGTTTTAGGCCTCGTAATATGCCATTGGCGGCTACTTGTAGCGCATCGGGTAGCTGGTATATACACGCTAAAACCATGATTGAGGTGGCTAATGCAATTACACGGGCATCATCTGTGTATAAGTGGCTAATGATATCGCGGCCAAAAAATGTAAGAGTAGCAAGGAGTATGGCAATCATCACGGCTAAAATGTAGCTTGTGGAGGTTGCTTTTTTGAGCTGTTCATAATGATGTTGCCCATATAAATTACCAATGCGAATACTGATAGCGATAGATAAACTCAAGGGCATCATGAATAAGAGTGTTGTTACACTTGCTGCAATTTGATGCCCCGCCACGGCGACAGCGCCTAAATGAGCTATAAATAATGGAATACAGGCAAATAAAGTAACTTCAAAAAAAGTAGCCAGTGATATCGGAATTCCCACCTTTGTAATCGTCCACATGGTAGTGAATTGTGGTTTTTGAAAGTTAGCAAGCAGTGTTTTAGCATCTACTTTTTTACTTAGTTGGCAGTAAATTACTTGTGTAATGGCCATGGCCGTAAACACGAGAGCCGTGGCTATCCCGCAACCAGCACCACCTAAAGCGGGCATGCCAAACTTGCCATGAATAAAAATATAATTGGCTGGTATGTTGATCGCAAGGCCAATAAGGCTGATATAAAAAGCGGGCTTAGTCATGCCCATTCCTTCGGTAATATTACGATAGACACTAAAAAATAAAAAACCGAATACCCCCCACTTAACAAAGTGAATATAGTCATTTGCCATGGTAGCAATAGCTGCACTTGTATCAAGTTTGAAGATAATAATATCGGCAAAATAAGCAATGGAGATACCCACTATGCTTAATACACCCGCAAGGTATAAACCTTGCTGAAAATAATGGCTAATACCGTTTTTATCATTGGCGCCACTAAACTGGGCAACAATACCTGTTAGAGCTAAAAGTATTCCCTGGAGCGCGAGCATGGCCGGATTCCAAATGCCGGTTGCAATTGATAATGCAGCAAGATCAGTTGGACTAACTTGTCCTGCCATGATGGTGTCAACCACTGACATTAAAACGAGCGTTACTTGTGCTAAAAATACTGGGATCGCAAGAGATATAAGGCGTTTAGCTTCCCAATTACAAAAAGTCATATTGCATGCAAAATAAGATAAAGTGGTCTACTAGTGTAATCGATCCGTAATGAATAAAAAATTATAAACGATGAGTCTACTTTCAATAAAGTAAAAAAATATTGGTTCAGGTACACTTAACACTGAAAATTACAATGGTCAGATTTGAAAAGGTGAATAGATTTATGTTTACAGGCATAGTGCAAACTCAAGCATTGGTAGTATCAAATAACCATGAACATGGTGTGTTACGATTAGTATTATCTATACCAGTACAGTTTATTGATAAACTGGAACTGGGGGCGAGTATTGCAATTAATGGCTGTTGTTTAACCGCCGTTAAATTTTATTCATTAGATAATAGCAGTCTTGCCCATGTTTATTTTGATGTGATTGACGAGACGCTGAACCTGACCAATTTAGGTAAGCTAAAAATTGGTAGTACAGTTAATTACGAACGCTCAATGACATTCGGTACTGAGTTAGGCGGTCACATAGTCTCTGGGCATATACATTGCACAGCTAATATAA
Source organism: Pseudoalteromonas neustonica (assembly GCF_001653135.1). GTDB lineage: Bacteria > Pseudomonadota > Gammaproteobacteria > Enterobacterales > Alteromonadaceae > Pseudoalteromonas > Pseudoalteromonas neustonica. Next base: position 455,752 of record NZ_BDDS01000002.1, on the reverse strand, counting down.
GTAACATTATTCACTCGCAAGATAATTGTAAAATGTATCTAACTTTACCTAAAAAGTGGCAAAAATACGTACTTTACAAAGGGTTTGTTGCAATTAATGGTGCTAGCTTAACGGTGGGGGAAACCGATGAAGATGGGTTTTGGTTGCACCTTATCCCTGAAACGCTTTCAATCACAAACCTTGGCAATGCAAAAAGCGGTGACGTGATAAACATTGAAGTTGACCAACAAACGTTTACGATCATTAATACCGTTGAAAACTATTTAGCTAATCAGCATTAAAAAATCTGTTCGTCATCACTGTCAATATGTAGCTCTATTTTGTTAATTGCGTAATCAATATGCATATTAAAATGAATAGGGTTACAGCAGGCGGTGCAGTCTTCAAAGTAATCTTGATCGCCATCACTTGCGTCAAGTGTTATGTGAATATGGTGGCCACAATGTGGGCAGCTGATCCGTTGTGATAGATGATTTTTCATAAATGCCTCAACCTAGCAATGCTTACATAAGTTACCAGAGCCAAGTTGATTAAAGTTGCATGTTAATATTTGGCCTATGGTGGTTTGGGTATAAAGCCTTTCATTACTTGGTATGTTTAATTAAAGAGTAACTTAAATATAGACTGTATTACTGGTTTATGACATCAACGAAAGCATATAATTGCATTTATTTCATTAATTGTTCTATTTGTTGTTTTGCTTCAGTGAGATAGTGGCCCGCAAATACATTCGCATGATTTAATATAGGGTAAAGTTGATAAATTTTCTTGCGTTGCTCATAGCCAGAAGCCAATGGGTAATGTTTGTTATAGGCGATGTAAAAAGCTTCAGGAAGGGGCGCGAACAGTTCACTCATCGCAATATCTACTTCTCGGTCACCATAATAGCAGCTGGCGTTAAATACACTGGGAATACTATGGATAAACCCTAGGTTTCCTCGCCAAAAGTCACCGTGCAATAGTGACGGACTTACGATGTGGCTGTGAAGCATACTTTTGATTAACCCTACAAAATAATTGTGGTCAACAAGCTCTATACCTTTTTCATGTAAAAGCTGTAGTTGCCAGCCAATACGTTCTTCAGCAAAAAATACATCCCACTTTTTATGCCAGCGATTAGGCTGAGCAGTTGCACCAATAAAATTGTCATGATCAAAACCAAACATGGCTTGCTGATGTTTTAAATGTAAATGAGCTAAGTGTTGTCCCATAATATGCCAGTTAGTGTGAGGCTGTTGATCAAGCGTCAGCCATTCTAAGGCAATAAAGGAGTATTCAATATTTGACCCAGTTGTAATACAGTCAGGTACCATGAACATACTTTCTTTGGTCAGCAAGTTTAAATTGTAAGCGTCATTCTCAAAGCGTTCTAAATTATTTCGATGGGCTACTTTAACAAGAAATGAGTGTGTGCCATCGCTTATTTTAAATAGCATGTCGCTGCTAGTGCTTTGAAGTTGACGCTTGTTGGTGTGCTTAAAGTCAAAATGCATGGCTTGGCTGATTTGTTCGTTAACCGTATTCCACATGAGATTGCTCACCTTTTGTACATATGTTTAAACTATGGCAAAAAGTAGTTAAATAAACAATCTCTTGAGAGTAAAATTCGTATTTAATAAATATACGTATATTGTTAAGTACTACTAAGAGGAAAAAATGATGAACAAAAGCCTTATCACTAATGTGATTGCGAGTGTTTTAGTGGTTATTGGTTATTTTTATGATCAAGCAATTGTGTTGTCTATAGGCTTGTTTGCTTTATCGGGGGCTGTAACTAATTTACTCGCTGTGCATATGTTGTTTGAAAAAGTCCCTTTTTTATATGGCTCAGGCGTTATTCAATTAAAATTTGCGGGCTTTAAGGTTGCGATAAAAAATCTTATTTTGACCGAGTTTTTTTCAGAGCAAAAGATAGCCCAATTGTTGGGTAATAAAAATATCAATGTTGATCTTCAACCTGTCATCAACGAGGTTGATTTAAACCCTGCGTTTGACAGCTTACTAGAAGTAATTGAGCAATCTCAGTTTGGCAGTATGTTAGCAATGTTTGGTGGCAGTGCTGCGGTAGAGCCTATGCGCGAAGCATTTACTGATAAAATGCGCGGTTCATTATTAAGTATGAGCGAAACTGATGATTTTAAAGCGTTGGTAAATAAAAAATTGACGCAATCAGGTATAGCGAGTGACTCGCTATATTCAACGGTCTCTGGCTTGGTCGATGATCGCTTAGATGAACTAACGCCAAAAATGGTTAAAGATATTATTCAAACCATGATCCGTGAGCATTTAGGTTGGTTGGTCGTGTGGGGGGGAGTATTTGGTGGAATGTTTGGTTTAATTGCCGCTCTACTTTAATGTAATTTAAACGTATTAAACATATGCAAATTTTTAAGCAGGCCAACAACTCGCCTGCTTAAATAAAGTAACGCATATTATTTTGAACCTGCAACAACCATAATTGTTTGTTGATCTAGTTTAGCTAAATCTTGTATTGATGTATTTGTTTCAGCTTTTAAATTTAAGAGTTTTGCTGTTCTATTAAAGCCATAAGTACCTGCAAAATTTTCCATGCTCATGTTGTTACAGCTTAGTTTATCAGTGGCTACTTTTTTACTTACGCGTAACTCTCTCATCGCCATTGAGAGCTTTATTGGTTTATTTGACGCTACTGCCATACAAATTTGTGTACCAGGGCTGTTATCCGCTGCAACAAATTGCGCAGCCTCAGTGTTAGTTGATGTAAGTGCTGCTGTGCCTAAAAGTAATGTAGTACATAATGTGGTTGTTAAAGTATTCATCATCATTCTCCAGTGTTTTTGATATAAGTTATCTTGTTGACGAGTTCATTATTGGCTAAATTTTTTAATAATGCTGTAAATGAAAATCGACAAAATGTAACACGGTATGTGGATGTGTGTATTAATATCTAAGCGCATGAAAATAAGATGTTTAATATGTGTTTTTTGACATATTTAACTAGAATTATTTTTTAACTTTTTTATTGATGTTGGTTGGTTTTCAATCTGTTTTCATTGGTTTTACACACCATTTACTTTAGAGTAAATGCACTTTATCGTGCTGTAATACTGACATATTTTAAAACCCTGTTATGATCGCCATGATTATAAAGATATCGGTCTATTAGGAGACACTGTGAGTAAAACATTGGCGAGTTATTACCAGCAAGCATATGCTTGTGAGCAGCATAATTTTAATCGTTGCTTTTATTGTGGCTGTGAAGCAACAGAGCGCGATCATTGCCCGCCATTGCATATGCTTCAAAGTATTATCGACTTAGGCGAAGAAGCTGACTTTATAACTATTGCAGCGTGTTATGAGTGTCATGCAATATTACATAATGAACGTTTAATGACGATTGATGAGCGTTTTACTAAGCTAAAAAGTAAACTCGGCACTAAATACGCAAAGCCGTTGCGAGTGTATAACATGTGGCATGAAAATGAACTTGGCGATATGAGTGATGAATTTGCGCACAGTATTAAAGCCGGTATGAAGCTCGGTGCAGAAGCCGCAGAGCGTCTTGCGTTTGGCGGCTTCAGTTATGCCACAGAGGAAGCTAAAGTAACGGTACGTGAAAAAACCGCAGAGTTTGATGTTGAAGGACTCGTTTTTTACGATTTCAAAGAAGCTTTAAATTACTGCATAAGCAACTTAAAAGTACAAAAAAGTGATTTTTATAAAATTTTGGTCGAAGATTACCAAGGTGACTTTAATAAAGCGCTGAGTCAGTACCGTCATCGTCACGATAAAGTCACAGCAGCAAAAGATGGTAATTGCTTAATTAAAGATTTTTCTAAATTACATAAACAAAATTCAGACTTTGTCACGCGAACCGTAAAGCACTTTATAACTAAAGATCCAAGCTTAACGACAGAAGGTGCATTGGAGAAACTGTATATCAACTATATTAAGAAATAATATTATTTAAACATTTAGTTGCTTACATTCATCTTATATAAATGAGGCTCTAGCTTATTTTTTGGCTTTATTGCGTGTATTTATATAAAGTAATAAAAAAACAACAGAGATAAACATGATGCAAAAATTTGCTCCTTCATTGTTGGTTGTTGCTCTTGGTGTGGCGTTAGCCGGTTGCCAAGACAGCGGACCACAAGATGAAAAAGTTACAATTAATAAAAATCCTTATCCAAGTACATATCAAGCACTTAAATCAACAAGCACCTTAATTACTAATGCGACCGTATTAACTGGTACGGGTGAGCGTTTAGAAGAAGCTGATGTATTACTTATTGATGGGAAAGTACAACAAGTTGGTAAAGATTTAACAGTACAAGTTGATAATACAATTGATGCACAAGGCAAATGGGTTACACCAGGTCTTATTGATGTACATTCGCATTTAGGTGCGTACCCAAATCCATCTGTTGAATCACACCAAGATGGTAATGAAATGACCAGCCCAAATACAGCTGAGGTCTGGGTCGAACATTCTGTTTGGCCACAAGATCCAGGCTTTAATCGTGCGCGTGAAGGTGGTATTACGTCATTACAAATCCTGCCTGGTTCTGCCAACTTATTTGGCGGGCGTGGCGTTACTTTAAAAAATGTGCCAGCGCATACTATGCAAAGCATGAAGTTCCCAGATGCACCTTATGGTTTAAAAATGGCGTGTGGTGAAAACCCTAAACGCGTATATGGTCGCAAAGGCATTTTACCATCAACACGTATGGGAAATATGGCAGGCTACCGTACAGCCTGGATTGACGCTGCTGAATATAAGCGTGAGTGGGATAAATATGACAGTGATTACGCTGCGGGTAAAAACCCTGAAGTACCGCATCGTGATATTAAATTTGATACGTTACGTGGCGTGCTAGAAGGCGAAGTAATGATCCATAATCATTGTTACAAAGCCGAAGAAATGGCAATGATGATTGATCTTTCTAAAGAGTTTGGTTACCACGCAGGCACATTCCACCATGGTATTGAAGCATATAAAATTGCAGATATGTTAGCTGATAATGGTTCGTGTGCAGCACTTTGGCCTGATTGGTGGGGCTTTAAAATGGAAGCTTACGACATGGTTCAAGAAAACGTTGCTATCGTTGATGCCGTGAAAAATTCATGTGCAGTAGTTCACTCAGATTCAGACACGACAATTCAGCGTTTAAACCAAGAAGCTGGCAAGGTGATGTTCCGCGCTAATGACAATGGTTTTAATATATCTGAAGAGCATGCGATTAAGTGGATCACTTCAAATGCCGCTAAATCATTAGGTATAGCTGATAAAACAGGCTCACTAGAAGCGGGTAAGCAAGGTGATGTGGTAATTTGGAATCAGAATCCTTTTAGTGTGTATGCAAAAGCTGAGCAAGTATTTGTAGATGGTGCAAAAGTATATGATCGCCATGACGATGCTTACCAAGCACAAAGCGATTTTATGTTAGGTCAAAAATAAGGAGTAACTAGAATGACAAAAATAACACATTCATTTGCGCTCTCGCTAGTTGCTGCTGGTTTATTAGCAAGTACTGGCGTTAACGCCGAGTCAGTGGCTATCATCAACGCAACTGTGCATACCTCAACAGAGCAAGGTATTTTACAAGGCGCGAGTATTATAATGGATGAGGGCAAAATTATTGCCATCAATCCAACAAAAGTTGAAGCAGATACCATCATTGATGCGAAAGGCCAAATTGTAACTGCCGGCTTTATCGGTAGCATGAACCAGCTAGGTTTAGTTGAAGTGGGCGCTGTGGCAGGCTCGCGTGATGCTGGTGATGATAAAGCAGGGATCGACTTTGACCCAAGCTTGGCTTTTAATCCACGCAGTAGCTTGATCCCTTACGCACGTAAAGGCGGTATAACACGTGATGTGATCACACCGCATGGTGGCGATAGCATCTTTGCAGGTTTAGCAAGCGTAGTTGATTTAAGTGGTGAATTTGATAGCGTTAAGCAAACACATGCAGCACTTGTGGTTAATCTAGGTGAGCAGCGTAAAGGCTCTCGTGCAATGTCGCTTAAAAACTTAATCGATAAGTTTGAAGCACATCAGCAAAAAGCCAGCAAAAAAGATAAAAAAGACGACGCTAAACCAAGTACAGAAGATAAAGTGCTTACTAAAGTGTTAGCAGGTGAAATGCCATTACTTGTAAGTGCATCACGTGCGTCTGACATTCTTGAGCTGCTCAAAGTAAAACAGCAATTTAAACTTAACTTGGTGATCTCTGGCGCACAAGATGCTGTGGTAGTTAAAGCACAATTAGCTGAAGCAAACGTACCTGTTATTATCAGTGCAATGGATAACTTACCTGGCAGCTTTGATTCACTCCATGCGAATCTAAATAACGCAGGCGAGCTTGAAAAAGCGGGTGTTAAAGTTATTTTTGCTATCGCAGGTGATGGCAGCCACAATGTTTATCAGCTTCGTTTTGATGCAGGCAACGCAGTTTCTTACGGGATGAGCCAACAAGGCGCATTACATGCCATCACAGCGAATGTTGCTGATGTGTTTGGTATCAATGCTGGCCGTGTTGCAGTGGGTAAAGCCGCTGATTTAGTAATGTGGAATAACGACCCATTTGAACTAAGCAGCCATGTTACAAAAATGTTTATTAATGGCGAAGAGGTAACAACCGAGTCTCGCCAAGATAAGTTACGTGACCGTTATATGGCAGAATCTGAGATGCCGCGCGCTTATACAAAATAATCTGCTTGTTCGTTTTATATAGAAAGGTCGCATTTGCGGCCTTTTTATTTTTTAGCCTAGAATTTAACTTGAAATAAGTTGCTCTATTTGTTGGTTAAACTTGTATTACGATGGATATTATCCGTCAGAAAAATCAGGCTTTCATAAAATGGCTATTCAATTACACTATTGACTGTATTGACTGTATTGACTGTATTGACTGTATTGACTGTATTTACTTTATAGGCGGTTCTTGCGTTTAACTAAACTTGTGAGCGTCTCTTTTTTTACAAAGAACACAACAATCAATAAATATTTATATTTTCCAAGCAAGTCTATACCAACTAAAAGATAAAATGCATTATTAAAATCTAAATAGATGGCAAATAATATCAACAAAAATAAACATTGTTACTTTAATCTTTTTACATAACGCAGGGTTATAAAGTTGATAATAGCCATTAGTAAGGCAATTTCGTAACGGCTAAATGCAACAGCTATACCAATTAACCCCATATTCCATATGCTTGCGGCGGTTGCTGTGCCGTAGGTCGAATTTTTATTTTTTAAAATGGCTCCACCGCCAATAAAGCCAATCCCGGTAATTATACCTTCGAGAACTTTAGACTCAGCTTCGGTTGAAGTAAGCACAGACATACCAACTAAAGCGTAACCACAAGATGCGACAGCAACAAGTGGAAAAGTGCGCAGGCCTGCACCATGATTTGAGCGCTCTCGGTCGAACGCCATAGGTAATGCCAGCATGTAGGCGATCCCTAAATGGATTAGGTTATCGATTATTTCATGCCATTGTAAGTTGAGTTCCATCTTTGATCCTATCTAATCTTAGCCCTTGATAGAGTAAGCAAAGAACGAACCAAATATAAAAACATTTATTATTAATTACTTACAATATTTTAATTATTTACTACGGATTTGAGCAAGGTAATATTTACAGACTAGCGAGGGGATATTACTTATTGGGTAGGACTGCTGTTGAATATAAAATAAAATCAAAAACCTATAAATGTTACAGGAACAAGCAAGCTACTCCTGTAACATGAATACCAATCTACATAAATATTTGAACAATTTAACGAATTAAATAGACCCCATATCTACGCTGATTGGTATAAAGCACTATTAGAGGTTAGCGAAGAGTATGTAAAAAGTGCATATGTTTATGATATTGATCGATAATATCATTGATCACAGCTTCTTTAGACCAGCCCATAACATCGTAATCTTGACCGCCTTCACGTAAATGAACTTCTGCTCGATAGTAATTATTATCACTGTCGTCATCTTCATCTTCATCTTGTGTATAAGATGGTTTTTCATATGATCGGCGTTTAACTTCGTATAAAAAGTCAATTTCCTCGCCAAGCAATACTTTTAAACTAACATGCCCGCGTTCAAGTTGCTCTAAGTCAATTTCAACATCAAGACTATGTGTTTTAAGCTCTTTAGAGACATTTTCCATTGCCGGTAACGCAATTGATTTAACGAAACGGTTTACATTGGCTTTGTTAGGAAAATCAACAATATTATTTAGTCGCTCTTGCCAACTTGCACCTTCGCTGCCTGGTAAAGTGGGGGCTATAGGGGCTATGTTCATTTGTAAACTTTCACGTTTAGCAATGTCTACCCGTAATGCTTTTATCAAGCCATACGTCGCTATTAGCAGTACAACCGCAAAGGGCAGGGCACTGGCTATAGTCATGGTTTGAAGAGCACCTAAACCGCCAACCATGAGCAAGACGGCAGCAACAACACCTTCGCCACCAGCCCAATAAATACGCTGCCACATAGGTGTGTTGTCTTTACCATTTGAACATAACATGTCGACCACCATTGAGCCTGAGTCAGACGATGTAACAAAAAATACAATAACCATACAAGTGGCAATGAATGATAAAATTCCTGACATTGGGAAGTTTTCTAAAAATGCAAAAATAGAAATCGCAACATCTTTTGAAACCGCTTCACCTAAACTGGCAACGCCTTGATTCATGATCAAATCAATGGCTGAGTTTCCAAAGAATGTCATCCACATAAGGGTAAAGCCAGTTGGAATAAAGAGTACACCCATAACAAATTCACGGATTGTACGACCACGGGAAACTCGGGCTATAAACAAGCCAACAAACGGTGCCCAAGACATCCACCAACCCCAATATAAAATAGTCCAGCCGCCCATCCATTCAGTTTTTTCGTAGGCAAATAAGTTAAAAGTATGACTGACTATATCTGAAGCATAAGATCCCACGTTTTGCACAAAAGCTTGTAACAGATAAACAGTAGGACCAAGTATCAATACAAATAGCAACATGATGACCGCAAGGCCCATGTTTAGCTCTGACAAACGGCGAATACCTTTATCAAGGCCGGTTGTGACAGAGACAATTGCCAAACCGGTGACTGCGGCAATAAGAATGACTTGGGTAACAATGCCTACAGGGACATCAAATAAGTAATTGAGTCCGGAGTTTACCTGTAATACGCCATAGCCTAAGGATGTTGCAACACCAAACACGGTACCTATAACGGCAAAAATATCAACCGCATGGCCGATCGGACCATATATTTTATCGCCAATAAGGGGGTATAGCGCAGAGCGCAGAGTTAATGGCAGGCCATGTCGGTAGCTAAAAAAAGCTAATATTAATGCGACAATCGCATAAATTCCCCATGCATGTAATCCCCAATGGAAGAAGGTGATTTTCATCGCTTCACGTGCAGCTTCAACAGTCGCAGCATCACCTGTAGGTGGATTCATATAGTGCATCACAGGTTCGGCTACGCCAAAAAACATCAGGCCTATCCCCATACCCGCACTAAAGAGCATAGAAAACCAAGTCATGTGGTTGTAGTCAGGTGTTGAATGATCAGGGCCAAGTTTAATGTTACCGTAACGCGACAAGCCTAAAAAAACGACGGTGATCAAAATAATGGCAACGGTAAGTACATAGAACCAACTGGCATTTTGCACAATGACACTTTGTAAGCCGTTAAAAAAGACATCAGCACTTTGTGGGGCTAATGCAGTAAATAGCACGAGCATAATAATCAGCGCGGAGGCTGTGTAAAATACAGGTGGATTGAGTTTGGATTTTTCTTCTGTGGTGGACATTGATATTCCCCGGAATTATTGAGTGTACATAGAAATAAAATTTCGACGAAAGTATAGCATATTCAATTAATTAATTCCTCTTACAGTTTTTAACAGTGTTTTTACTTAATTCGTTTATAGTCATGTCAGATGGAGTTTAAATTTATAGAAGGTTGTTTGTATTATGTTAAGACTTATTTTTAGTGCCTTGGTATTATGCCAATTACTAACAGGCTGTACAGTGGCGGGTGTATTAATTGATGGTACCGCTTATTCTAAAGCTGATGAGAATTATGATGCTGATCTTGCGCAATCGGGGCCGCATACCGAACCCAAAACATTTATTGTTGATGGTGATGTAAACACCCTTTCTTTTTCTGAGTTAGGGTTTCAAATAGACAGTGCTGTAGTGGGGTTTATTAAAGATCAAATTAAACCGCAGACATCGAATGTTTGCAGGCGTATTTCTCGAACAATTAAAGAATGCCAAGACGTTACAATTGAAAAACCCCATGTGAATAAAAAAATCAGCTACGCAAATGACTATGATGAAATGATAAGTGTTCGTCAATAAAGCTGCTTATAAAATAGTAGCTATGATCATAGCCTGCCTGCATATGTAGTGTAAGCGGAAAGTTTATCTGTTTAGCAACGGCTGTTAGGTTTTCTGGCTTAAGTTGATCGATTAAAAAGCTATCGGCATCACCTTGATCAACACGCATGGGTAAAAAGTCATCGCTGCTCGTATTTTTCATAAGTTCACAGCTGTCGTAATTAGCCCACATCATTTGATCATCACCTAAATACAAGCTAAAAGCTTTATGTCCCCAAGGGCAATTAATTGGGTTTGTAATTGGGCTAAATGCTGACACACTGCTGTAACTTTTTGGATTACGTAGTGCAATGACCATTGCACCATGACCACCCATAGAATGACCACTAATGGCTTTTTTAGTCGTCACGGGGAAGTGCTGCTCAACAAGCGCTGGCAATTCATGAACAATATAATCGTACATGTTGTAGTGCGTGTTATAGGGAGCCTGTGTCGCATTTAGGTAAAAGCCTGCACCTTGGCCAAAATCATAGCTGTCTTGGTCGGGGACATTATCACCGCGAGGGCTAGTATCAGGTGCAACGATTGCTATGCCAAGCTCTGCCGCTTTTTTAAGTGCACCGGCTTTTTGCATAAAGTTTTCGTCAGTACACGTTAAGCCTGATAACCAATATAACACAGGCACTTTATTGGTTTGGCTGGCCCCTGGTGGCAAAAAAATGGCAAAACGCATTTGGCAATGAGTGCTGGTGGAAATATGGCTGTACTGTTTATGCCAGCCACCATTTACTTTTGTAGCGCTTAAATTATCTAACATAACTCTCTCTTTGTTAACGGCTACACCGCAGTGCGATGCAGCCAATTAATTTAGTAATGAATAACAGTTCGAATGCTTTTACCTTCATGCATTAAATCAAACGCTTCATTTATGTCTTCAAGGCCCATGGTATGAGTGATAAAGTCATTTAGCGCAAACTCACCGGCCATGTAACGTTCAACAATGTCGGGCAGTTGTGAACGACCTTTTACGCCACCAAATGCGCTACCACGCCATACGCGGCCAGTGACTAGTTGGAATGGGCGAGTTGAAATTTCTTGACCTGCACCAGCAACACCAATGATCACCGACTCCCCCCAGCCTTTATGGCAGCACTCAAGGGCTGAGCGCATAACATCAACGTTACCAATGCACTCAAATGAGTAATCAACACCGCCGTCGGTCATTTCAACAATTACGTCTTGAATTGGTTTGTCATAATCTTTTGGATTGATTAAATCTGTAGCACCTAACTTGGTGGCAAGATCAAATTTACTGGTGTTGATGTCGACACCGATGATACGAGAAGCACCAGCCATTTTTGCACCAATAATGGCAGATAGACCAATCCCACCTAAACCAAATATCGCAACCGTGTCGCCAGCTTGTACTTTTGCAGTATTTGTAACTGCGCCCATGCCCGTTGTTACACCACAACCGAGTAAGCATATTTCTTCAAGCGATGCTGCTTTATTCACTTTAGCCAAAGAGATTTCAGGAAGTACGGTGTATTCAGAAAACGTAGAGCAACCCATATAATGATAGATTGGCTGACCGTCTTTATAAAAACGTGTGGTGCCATCAGGCATTAAGCCTTTACCTTGGGTTTCACGCACAGCTGAACATAAATTTGTTTTACCTGACGTGCACATTTTACACTCACCACATTCAGCAGTGTATAAAGGAATAACATGATCGCCTACCGATACACTTGTAACTCCTTCGCCAATTGCATAAACCACACCAGCGCCTTCATGGCCTAGAATAGCTGGGAAAATCCCTTCAGGATCAGCACCAGACAAAGTAAATGCATCAGTATGGCATACACCTGTTGCGGTAATTTTTACCATTACTTCGCCTTTTTTAGGCATCATTACATCCACTTCTTCAACTGACAGTGGTTGATTCGGGCCCCAAGCGATAGCTGCTTTAGATTTTATAAATTCAGACATAGTGACTCTCTTATATACAGTGCTTAAAAACAATAACGCTATTTTATTTGTTTCTCAAACAATGTTAATCTTCATTTTAATAAAACACTTTTACAGTATGGTAATAATGAGTCGTTGGTTAGGTATAGATGAGTTTATCGCAGTGGGTGAAGAGGGAAGTTTTACTCGTGCTAGCGTAGTATTAGGGGTTTCCGTTGCACATATTAGTCGACAAGTAACGCAATTAGAGCAACGCTTAAATACGCAATTGTTAACGCGTACGACGCGCAAAGTGGTACTGACCAAAGAAGGCGAAGCATTTTTACATCAAACTAAGCATTTACAACACGCAATGGACGATGCAACAGCGCTATTGGCAGAGCAACAAAGTACGCCAAAAGGTAAAATTAAACTCACAGCGCCTGTAATGTATGGCGAAACATTTGTAATGCCGGCGGTGCATACGTTTATGCAGCAGTATCCAGATTTAGAAGTGGTGATGTCACTGAGTAATGAGCAAGAAAATTTACTTGAAGGTGGGTTTGATTTAGCTATTCGCCTTGGTCATTTAAAAGACTCTAGTTTAAAAGCACGGCGCTTAAGTGCGCGTCATTTTGTGATCTGTTGTTCAAAAGCGTATTTAGAACGCTTCGGAGAGCCTCATACATTAGCGGAATTACAACAACATCAATGCTTAGTGGGTAATAGCAGTTATTGGCGAGTATGTGAACAAGGGCGTGATAAGCATATTAAAATAGCAGGGCGGTTACAGTGTAATAGTGGCTGGGCATTGGCGGACGCAGCAAAAAAAGGCCTTGGTATTGTTCAATTACCTAATTATTACATTGAAAAGGATTTAGCTGAGGGGAATTTAGTGCCTATCCTAACGAATAACCAACCAAAGCCTGAAGGTGTATGGGGCGTATACCCTCCACGGCAGTTTGTTGCGACTAATGTGAAAGCGCTGCTCGATCATTTAGTAGCAGCGCTTAGCTTAGTTTAGTTTATAACAGTAGAGATATCCTGCTCAACACTTTGCATACTCACAAGTGCCTTATTGAGGGCTTCGCTTCGACTGATACAAAAAGCATTTGTAGGCAGCTTATCTTTTATTTGTAGTCGTTTTAGTTGTTCACTGGTATCACGATTTGGTGAGTAAATGAAAACGTCACAATTGGCATCTAACGCATCTTGAATTGCATTTTCAATGGCTAAAGACACGGTAACATCAAGCATCTGTACATCAGACAAATCAAGCACCATGGCTTCATATTCACTAATGTGACGATGTTGGCGTGCAATTGCTTTTGATACGCTAAATATCATCGGGCCTGATAAGTAGAAAAACAGCAGTTTTCCTTGAGCTCGTTCTAGAAGTTCACGCTCTTCAACGGCAAGAGGTACATCATCGTCATCGGCGTCACTAATCGCTTTTACATGTTTGGCTTGTTCTCGGCTAAGTCGTTCGATCACTATAATATTTGAAATAAATACGCCAAGACCTACCGCCACAATTAAATCGACAAATACGGTGAGCAGCATCACACCATACATAATAGCCATTTGTAAAATACTCAGTTTGTGGGCGCGTTGAATGAAGCTCCAATCAAGAATATTAAAGCCGACATACACTGCAATACCAGCAAGTACGGCCATAGGGATCGGTTCGGTTAAACTGCCAGCCACAAACACGACAGCCATTAAGATCACAGCCCGAAGGATCCCAGCCAGAGGGGATCGCGCGCCAACTTGCACATTGACTACGGTGCCCATTGTTGCACCTGCACCAGGAAGTGCGCCAAAAAAACCAGCAACCATATTAGCAATACCTTGGCCACGCAGCTCTTTGTCTGAGTCATGTTCGGTACGGGTTAAACTATCGCCAATGACGGCGGTTAATAGGGTATCGATACAACCAAGAGTACCTAATACAAGCGCATCAATAACCATTTCAGTAAAAAGATCGGCGGTAAAAGTTGGAAATACAATACTGGGTAAGCCACTTGGAATGACACCAATACGGCGAATGTCGTCGGTAGAGAAGACTAAGATAGAGACTATAGTTACCACAACAAGGGCAACAAGTTGGGCAGGCACATACTGTCGAAATTTTTGCGGTAGGTAAAATAAAATACCGAGTGTACATAACCCTAAAAATAATTCGGAGAAATGCAAATCCATAACTAAATCAGGCAGTGCGCCCAAAGTACCCAGTACGCCGCCACCTGGGGAGGAGTGACCAAGTAATGGCGCTAACTGTAAGATAATAAGTATTACCCCAATACCAGACATAAAACCTGAAATAACGCTATAGGGCATCAGCGTAATATATTTGCCAAGCTTTAAAGTGCCGAGCATTATTTGAAAAGCGCCTGCCATCATCACAACGGTAAAGCCCATCGCGAGGCCTTGCTCAGGATAACTGGCGAGCATAGTGGTTAAAACGGCGGTCATTATTACGGTCATTGGACCGGTCGGTTCAGATATTAATGAAGTAGAACCACCAAAAAGGGCGGCAAATAAACCAACGAGGATTGCGCCCCACATACCAGCTTCAGCACCAGCACCCGAGGCAACACCAAAGGCCAGCGCTAGAGGCAATGAAATAATCGCAGTAGTCACACCACCAAATAAATCACCTTTTAAATTTACGTGTTTAAATCGCTTTAAAGACAAAACGGGGTTCCTCATCTTGTAATTTGGCGTATTTTAACTTAAAAACGCATTATCAAGTATCAGATTTTTAATTATTTTTTACACTTTTGACGATACCCAAATAAATACAGTTTATGCTAGTATGACGGCATAATTGGCATTAGATGCGATCATAAATAATTATGTTTCAACCTGTTAGCCTGTTTATCGGGCTGAGATATAGTCGTTCCTCTAAGGGGAATGCTTTTATCTCTTTTATTTCATTTTTCTCAATTGCTGGTATTGCAATTGGTTTAATGGCGCTTTTTACCGTCAGCTCAGTGATGAATGGCTTTGAAGATAACCTAAAGAGCAATATGTTGGGATTGATCCCTCATGTAGAAATCTCATCAAGTGGGCACACTCAAACTAATATGATCCAGCTACAAAAAGACGTTGTTGTGTCTGATTTTGTTAAGCAGGCGAGCTTGTATCGTCATGGCGAAGCTATTTTACAAACAAACCGTGATTTGCACGGTGTGCTGTTACAAGGCTTGTACGATGAAAATGCATCGCTTTATAAAATCAGCGATAAAGTCATTCAGGGTAATTGGCAAGTCGTAATGGCGACGCGTTATAATATTGCTCTTAGCCGTTATTTAACGCGCAAACTAGGCATTGGCTTAGGTGATAAAGTACGTGTAATTATGCCAAATGCATCAACCTACACGCCATTAGGGCGTGTGCCAAGCCAACGTTTATTTACCGTTGCAGCGATTTATGAAACTGGTTCTGAAATCGATATGGGCCTTGCATTTACAAGTGGAGAATCATTGCAACGGGTATTAAAACTCCCTGACAGCAGCGCGCCTAACTTAAGCATATCGCTAAACGACCCCTTTGAATTGGATGCATTTATTGCATCGTCAAATGCGCTTTTAAGTCAATATAAGGTGACAGACTGGCGACAATCGCAGGGCACCTTATTTGCGGCCGTCGCTATGGAAAAGCGCGTTATGTCGATGCTATTGGCGCTAATAGTATTAGTGGCTGTATTTAATATTGTTTCGGCTTTAACTATGATGGTCAGTGAAAAACAAAGTGAAGTTGCAATATTACAGACTTTAGGACTGACGCCTTCTCAAGTACAGCAAGTCTTTATGATCCAAGGCCTTTACAATGGTTTAATTGGCACAGGGATTGGCGCTGCATTCGGGTTACTATTAAGTGCATATATTAATGAAGCATTAGCTTTAATAGGTTTGAATTTATTAACAGGCATTGCTTTACCCGTAAAATTTGACGTAATGAATTTATCCCTCATTGCCATTGGTAGTATTACCATGAGCTTTTTAGCCACTTTATACCCGGCGCGTAAAGCTGCCAATGTTAGTCCTGCAGAGGTATTGCGATATGAATGATTTAGTTATTCAATGTGAGAAGTTAAGTAAAATATATCAAGATGGTGCGAGTGAAGTTGCAGTATTGAAAGGAGTGGATTTATCTCTTCAGCAGGGTGAAATGCTCGCTATTGTCGGCAGCTCAGGGTCTGGAAAAAGTACGCTTTTGCATATACTGGGTACTTTAGATGCGCAAACTAGTGGAGTGGCTAAAATTAAAGGTCAACAAGTCGCTAAACTTTCACGTGCTGAACAGGCTAAGTTTCGTAATGAGCATTTAGGTTTTATCTATCAATTTCATCATTTATTGATGGAGTTTAATGCCGTTGAAAATGTAGCGATGCCATTATTGATTAAAGGCCTTAGCGCGAAAAAGGCAAATTTAAAGGCATTGGCTATGTTAGATAAAGTCGGTTTATCGCATCGTAGTAGCCATAAACCGTCGATGTTGTCTGGCGGCGAACGTCAACGTGTAGCCATTGCTCGCGCGCTTGTAACAGAGCCTGCATTAGTATTAGCAGATGAACCAACGGGCAACTTGGACAAACAAAATGCGATTAAAATTTACGATTTGATCAAAGAACTTAATAGCAGTTTGAATACCAGTTTTGTAGTAGTAACACACGATTTAGAATTGGCTGATAAATTGGGTAAAATTGCTTATCTTGATGATGGAAAATTAGCAATCAAAGAGGCAAGTCATGTTGCTTAGTGCTTATTTGAGCAAGCGTTTTAGAGCAAGCTCAGGCGGTAAAGACGAAAAGAACGGGTTTGTTAGTTTTATTGCTAAAGCATCAACAGTCGGTATTTTACTTGGTGTTGCAGTTTTAATTATTGCGCTTTCAGTGATCAACGGATTTGAACAACAATTAGTGCATCGTCTTTTGAGTGTTGTTCCGCAAGTTGAATATGTTGCACCGAATCGTCCTATCGATAATTGGCCTGATAAAGTACAAAAGCTTACTCAGCAGCGAGATGTGGTAGGGGCCGCGCCTTTTATTAGCGTTAACGGTATGGCGCAGTACAAAAGTGAACTAAAAGCGGTTGAAGTGCGTGGCATAGATCCTACATTAGAGAGTAAAGTGTCGGCGGTTAATCAATACACGAAAGGTAAATTAGTTAGCCAGTTAGGTTTTGATGAGGTTATTTTAGGTCAACAAATCGTTAAACAGCTCGGTGTAACGCAGGGGGAGTTAATAACGTTATTGATCCCGCAAGTTAACAAAACGAGTAACGACATTTTAGCACCGAAAAGAGTTACTTTGACGCTGGCTGGGATAATTGAAATGGGCGGCCCAATCGATAGCTCTGCTGCATTTATTCACCTTGAAAAAGCACAAAGGGTATTAGGTTATGACTTACAGCAAGTCACTGGGTTGCGTTTAGCTGTAGCGGATGTCTATTATGCACATCAAATTGCGTTGCGAGTTGGCCAAACAATAGATGATTATGTGTATATTTCTAGCTGGTTTAGAACGCAGGGTAGTTTATATCAAGATATACAAATGGTTAGAACCATCGTTTATATTGTGGTGTTTTTAATTATCGCTGTCGCGAGTTTTAATATTGTCTCATCGTTAGTCATGGAAGTGCGAGAAAAACAAGCTAATATTGCTATATTAAAGACCATGGGTGCGAAAGACAGTACGATACTAGCGACCTTTATCCTTCAAGGTTTAAGCCAAGCGTTTATTGGGGTTATTTTAGGCTCTTTTATTGGTGTGATTGTCGCGTTAAATATTAGCGAGTTGTTTACTTTACTTAGTCAATTTGCTGGCAGTAACCCATTAGAAGGGGTCTATTTTATTGAATTTTTACCCAGTAAGTTAGTATGGCAAGATATTGTTGTAACGGTTATTGTTACATTTGTACTTGCGGTGTTAGCAACGATCTATCCTGCTTGGCAAGCTACCCGTGTAGACCCTGCGAAGGTACTAGGAAACTAGATCGAATACTTTAAATGGCCACATACTTTTATAAAATAATAATCAATAGTGGGATAAAGCTATCTCTGTTAGACTGTGTGGCTATTTAATAAACCAGCAAAAAATTGCTTGGTTACCAATACCTTTACTCTTGGAATTTACTTTGACTAATAATGATATCTTACGCCGCATTCGCTATACCTTTGATTTATCTGATACTAAAATGATTGAGATTTTTGCCGCGGCAGATTGTCAAGTAACGAAGGAACAAGTTGTTGCGTGGTTATGTAAAGAAGGGGATGAAGGCTATATTGAGATTACTGATACTGAGTTTGCGACTTACTTAAATGGCCTTATTAATACTAAACGTGGTAAACGTGAAGGTGAGCAGCCAGTGCCTGAGAATAAGCTCAATAACAATATGATCTTAATGAAATTACGCATAGCGTTAAACATGAAAGCTGAAGACGTTATTGATGCACTCGCCGTTACTGATTTTATTCTAAGCAAGCATGAGCTAAGTGCTTTTTCTCGTAAAGCAGATAACAAACACTTCCGTGTGTGTAACGATCAAATATTACGTAACTTCTTAACAGGCGTGCAGCAAAAAATCCGCCCAGAATCTACTGGTAACTAATCAGTATTTTTAACAAGTAACCTGAATCTAGGTTACTTGTATACTCAAATTACCTTAATATGCAGGAGCGGTTTTGTAACACGATGTTGGCTTAATGTAATTTAACCTGAATCTCACGCCGTTTTTTACATTAATTTTTGTGATAAATCGTAGCTTTTGCTCTGCCTATAAATCATAAAAGCTAATAATGCTTTTTACCTGTAAATATTCGTATATTTCTTTTAGCTCGTCTAGACTTACAACTTCATTCATCGTTAACCCATCATATGCAACTAAAGACCCGTTTGATCACCGTATTATTAATCAGCTCGCTATTGCCGCTATTAGTGGTTTTTGTTTTAGTGAGCATACAAGGCACTGAGCAAGCAGAACGTTTAAGTATCGTTGCAGCCCAAGCAAAAGTAAGTAACGCCGCAGGGATATTTGATCGATATTTTATCGAAAGAAAAGCTGAAATATCAATGTTAGCAAAAGATTCACGAATAAAGTCTATGCAATTTGTCAACATGCGCGATTATTTGATCAGTGAAAAAAAACAAGGTAGTGGCTCCTATGAAAAATTCATTGTAGGTGAAATTGATGGCAGTTTTTACAACACTGAAGGGGGAAATAGTTTTCAAAACCTAAAACGTACTTTTGATGATTCAATCGCGAACTCCAAACCCCGTTCAATTAAAAAAAGAGACTACTGGTTGACGACCGTTGGTGAAAATACAGCTAATGATCCTGTTATTTTTGTATCAGAACCCATGATCTCCTATACAACGGGAGTAAGACAAATTGTAATAAGCTCATCAATTTTAAATGACGAGAAACAAGTTGTTGGCTTGATCGGTGGCAGTATTGGTTGGAACGAAATCGAGCGTTTGATACAAGCAGTTCAAACACAGGTTATGAATTCTTTTGATGATGGCGTACGTTTTATGCTTGTATCAAATAGCGGTATTTATATGTACCACTGGGAAGCTGATAAAATAATTCAACTTTTGAAAAAAAATGAGCGCTGGGTCTTAAATAATATTGGTGAAAAGGTCAGTGTTAAGTTAAGGGTTACACAAGAGCCAAACGAAGAGATGAACCATATTGGGGTTCGTATGGTGGCTGGACATTCAGGGTTTGCAGAAATATTTAATAGTAAAACTGAAGAAAAAGAGCATATTTTCTTTTCGCCAATATCTTCGGCAGGTTATAGCATTGCTGTAGTGATCCCAAATAAACTTATATTTTCCAGAATAAAAGAGTTACAAAAAACTCTCTGGATAATTTTTTCTATTGTTTTGGTGGCAGCCTTATTTATAGCCATTCGCTTATCTGTTCGTCTGTATGCGCCAATTCATAACTTAACTCAGGCTTCACATGCTTTATCTTTAGGTGACTATAGCGTGAAGATCGCCTCATCAGGTAAAGATGAACTCGGTGAACTATCACGTGTTTTTATTAGCATGCGTGATGAGCTTTCAATGAGAGAAGGACAACTTGAAAAACGCGTAGAAGAACGTACAAAAGCATTTGAAATTGCAACGGGAAAAGCCAGTGATGCGTTAACAGCCAAAAGTCGCTTTTTAGCCAATATGAGTCATGAAATCAGAACGCCTCTCAATGGTGTTTTAGGTACTTTGCAGTTATTACAAACAGCTCCTGGACTGAAAGAAGATGAGGTGCTGTTAGTAAATACAGGGGTAACTTCAGCAACACATTTATTGTCGCTAATTAATGACATACTGGATATTTCTAAATTAGAGCAAGGAAAATTAAAAGCCGATAATTCAGTGTTTACATTACAACAGTTACAAGATGAAGTTTTCGCAATAGTTCAGCCCTTAGCTATAAAAAAGTCAATTATTATACAATGGCATAGCGATAACCACACACTTAGTGTTTACTCAGATAAAACACGCTTGAAACAGATATTGGTAAATTTAATCGGTAATAGTATTAAATTCTCACAATTAGGAAATGTGAATGTGACGATTAATACACAAAAAGAAGGTGCTGATTTAACATTGCAGTGTGTAGTGAAAGATAGTGGGATCGGGATTAAAGACGATCAACTCGCTGATATTTTTGAGCCATTTAGTCAAGCTGATAATAGTACAACACGTGTTTATGGTGGTTCAGGGTTAGGTTTAAGTTTATGTAAAGAGCTTGTAGAAATGCTTGGCGGTAAAATTACGATTCATTCAGAATTTGGTAAGGGAACTGAGGTCATTTTTAGTATTTTAACCGTTGAAAAAAATGAAAACAAAATTGAGAACACAGATCCAATGCTGGATTTTTCAAATGTGTCAGCCACAGTACTCGTTGTAGAAGATAATATGGTCAATCAATTGGTGATTAAAGCAATGCTTCTAAAGTTAAATCTAGATGTAGTAATAGCAAATGATGGCTTAATCGCTTTAGATATTCTACAGCAGCAAGATTTTGATATTGTTTTGATGGATATGCATATGCCTAATCTTGATGGAGTAAGTGCAACAAAAATTATCCGTGAAAATAAAAAATGGAAAAATCTTCCTATCATTGCGATAACGGCGAATGTAATGCAAGAAGATGTCAACGCATGTTTTCAAGCTGGAATGGATGATTACTTAAGTAAACCAATTGAGTTTAATTTACTCGCTTCATTATTATCACGCTGGTTGAAAACTTAGTTTTTAGTTCAGTTCCCGCCAGTCATTACATTGGTTTGATCACTATAGAAGCTTCTGAACCTTATTTCTCGTAACGAAGGTAAAGAGTGCGATTCACAAGCATAGCGATTAGGTCGATAAAATTTCACGAGACTCACTCAAACAAGATATTGATTGTATCAAAATAGGAACTCAGCTATGGTCTGTGTATAACCGAATTAATCTAAATGAGTTATCCATAAATTTATTCAGCATGGATGAGTAAATGTTTAAAGTCAGTTAAGAGACTAATACTTGTAGATACTTAACTTTCAAAAACAATGCGTAAAGGACAATAAATGATTAAGTATATTTTAATAATAGCAGCTGCATTTGGTGCTTATAAATTTTTCTTCTCTTCTGAAGGGCTAATTAAATCAAATATGAGTGAGATCCACTCAAGTGAGTATAAGTTTAAGATTACATTTCCTGACAAGCCAAGAGAAAAATCTGAAATCATTGATCTCCCTAATTACGGAAAATTCAAAACAGTGAGTTATTTTGTGCGTAAGCCTGAACTTGTTTGCGGTATTGTAATATCTGATTACTTAGATGCAGATGAAGTGACAGGGGATATTTATGACCAAATAGATGTTGCCAAAAGAAATCTGCTCAACAGATATGGCAGTAGCATCAATAGTGAAGAGTTTATCTCTGTTGGGGGGGTAAGTGGCTATCAATTCGATGTGACGACAAAAGATAGTAAGTTGTTGAGAATGCAAATTTTTAAGTATATGAGTAATTCATACAACCTTAGTTGTCAGTACGAAAACTCGGATGATCATAAGGGGCAAATGAATGAGTTTATGGACTCATTTGAACTAATTTAATTTATCTTACTGACATAAATTATTTAAAAATATAGCCGCTTAACAGAGTAAAGTATAAATATACTAACAATGATTTTTGGTGTTTTTCAGCTTAATTATCATACATTACTTAATGCAGCGATTACGAAGGTCGCTTTGCTGTTTTAGCGGTAGGTTTCATCGGGAATGGTATATTTATACCCAAGCTACCTCAATATGAAGAATATTATTTTTCTTTAACCCTTTAACTCTTTTACGAGAACTTTGCTACAACAGTACGTGATTTTTTACTATATTTTCAGCGCTATTTACTTCATTAGCGGCATATTCAACATTAAGAGAATGATATGCTTGAGCACCTTTACGGAACAAATGTTCAAGAAGCAAATTAGTAAAAAACTGAGGACAGAGAGATAAAGTACTTTGATAAACCAAAGACCGTCCATAATTATGCGTTTAATTGCTTCATCTAGGGAAATTTCTTATTTCTCATTTTTTGGAGGGGTTATAAACTTAAATAGAAATTTATGAATTTGCTCTGTGCAATGTCTGGTAAATGATATTTCTTATCGATTGCTCGTAACATTAAAAAAGCGCGTTTAAAACGCGCTTTTTAATTACTAAACTAAATTAGCTAGCGTCAACTACTTTGACAGGCACAGATTTTTCAGCACTGAATTTAGTGATCATTGCTTCTTCAACCGGTGTGAACGATGTTAGGTCAATGCCTTCAACCGCAGACTTATATTCTTCGATTGTAGGGAAACGGCCTAATACGCTTGCAAGTACTACAAGTGGTGTAGAACCAAGCAGTGATTCACCTTTTTTATTTGATGTATCAGCTACAACACGACCTTGAAACAGACGTGTTGATGTGGCGATTACAGTGTCACCAGGTTCAGCTTTTTCTTGGTTACCCATGCATAAGTTACAGCCTGGGCGTTCTAAGTATAAGATATTTTCATACTTAGTACGTGCCGCAGTTTTTGGTTTCGCATCGTCAAATTCAAAACCAGCGTACTTAGCCAAGATTGCCCAATCGCCTTCAGCTTTTAGCTCATCAACGATGTTGTATGTTGGTGGTGCAACAACTAATGGTGCATTAAAGACGATTGAACCGTTTTTCTTTTCAAGGTTGCGTAACATGTGAGCGATGATTTTCATATCGCCTTTATGAACCATACACGAACCAACAAACGCCAAATCAACTGGCTTGTCAGTGTAGTATGAAACAGGGCGAATAACGTCATGAGTATAACGCTTAGATACATCGTCGTTGTTTACGTCTGGATCGGCAATCATTGGCTCAACGATTTCATTAAGATCAACCACTACTTCAGCGTAGTATTTAGCTACATCATCAGGTGCAAGCGCAGGGTTTGTGCCGCTGTTGATCTCTTCGATACGTGTGTTAGCTAAGTCGATAAGACCTTGAAGTGTCTGTGCTTTATTATCCATACCTTTGTTGATCATGATTTGGATACGGCTCTTAGCCAACTCAATAGACTTGATCAACGTTTCGTCGTTAGAAATACAGATTGATGCTTTCGCTTTCATTTCTGCAGTCCAATCCGTGAAAGTAAACGCTTGGTCAGCCATTAGAGTACCAATGTGTACTTCAATAACACGGCCTTGGAATACGTTTTCACCGCCAAATTGCTTAAGCATTTGCGCTTGAGTTGCGTGAACAACGTCACGGAAATCCATGTGCTTAGCCATGCTGCCTTTAAAGGTTACTTTAACAGACTCTGGAATTGGCATTGCCGCTTCACCCGTTGCAAGTGCTAATGCCACAGTACCTGAGTCAGCACCAAACGCTACGCCTTTAGACATACGGGTATGTGAGTCACCACCAATGATAATAGCGCGGTCATCAATTGTGATGTCGTTTAATACTTTGTGGATTACGTCAGTCATTGCATGATAAACGCCTTGCGGATCACGTGCTGTGATCAGGCCAAATTTATTCATGAACGCCATTAATTTAGGGATATTTGCTTGCGCTTTGCTATCCCATACTGATGCTGTATGACAACCTGATTGATATGCGCCGTCGAGAATAGGAGAAATAACAGAGGCTGCCATTGCTTCTAGTTCTTGCGCCGTCATTGGGCCAGTTGTATCTTGTGAACCAACAATGTTTACATTAACACGTACATCAGAACCCGCGTGTAGCGGTGAGTCAGACAATACGCCTACGGCATTACGGTTGAAGATTTTTTCAACGGCTGTTAAGCCTTGACCTTCATGCGATATTTCTTTAGCAGGTGCATATACAAGCGGTATATCAATACCTAAAGTTTCTGCTGCAAATGTTTGTAGTTTTTTACCAAATACCACGGCATAAGAGCCGCCAGCTTTCATAAATTCAATTTTTTGAGCACTGAATGCAGAAGACACATCAGCAAGCTCTTTATCGCCGTTGTATAATTTCTTCTCTTTGGTATTAATCGTTAAAACTGTACCAGTAGCAACAGAATACGCTTCTTCAAGAACTGCGTCGCCGTTAGCATCTGTTACTGTGTTACCGTTAGCATCTACCTTCTTAACCCAGTTTTTAAGGTCAAGACCGATACCACCAGTTACATCAACGGTTGTTAGGAAGATTGGTGAAATACCGTTAGTTCCCGCAACCACTGGTGCAATGTTGATGAACGGAACGTATGGACTTGCTTGTTTACCTGCCCAAAGTGCGACGTTATTAACGCCAGACATACGTGATGAACCCACGCCCATGGTGCCTTTTTCAGCAATTAGCATTACTTTTGCATTTGGGTGTTTTTTCTGTAACTCACCGATTTCTTGCTGTGCTTCTGGTGTGATCATGCATTTGCCGTGTAATTCACGGTCGGCACGTGAGTGCGCTTGATTACCAGGAGATAATAAATCAGTTGAAATATCACCTTCACCAGCGATGTAGGTTACAACATCGATTTTTTCTGCAATTTCTGGCAGCTTAGTGAAAAATTCAGCTTGTGCGTAGCTTTCTAATAACTCTTTAGCAACAGGGTGGCCTGCTTTATATGCTGCTTCTAAGCGAGCAGTATCTGCATCGTATAAGAACACTTGTGTTTTAAGTACGTCAGTCGCTTGTGCTGCAATTTCTGCGTTATCAGCAAATGCTAGATCAAGTAGCATTTCAATTGAAGGGCCGCCTTTCATATGTGAAAGAAGCTCAAAAGCATATTCAGTAGTGATTTCTGTTACAGCTTCGTCACCAAGAATAATTTCTTTTAAAAACTGTGCTTTAACGCCCGCAGCACTCGTTGTTCCTGGTAATGTATTATAGATAAAGAAATGCAGAGAATCTTCACGATGCTCGTTGTTCGTATCTTTTATTTGAGTGATGATTTCAGATAGTAGCTCTGCACTATCAATTGGTTTTGGGTTTAATCCAAGTTCCGTTTTACGGGTTTGGATTTCTTCCATATATTTTGTATACAAACTCATAGAAAACTCTCGGTATTTTACTTGATATGAAGTTAAGCATTTTAACTGATTTACAGTGACTAGTAATGCCCAAATGAAAAAAGCTTTGTGCCCAACTATAATTATAGCTGGTTTTACGTTGACGGTATCTATACACAAGGTAGGATTTTATCGTACTTGCACCATAATTTGTATATATGAAATGAATATTCACTATTAATCTTGTGAATGTATGATGGTTGTAGCGCATACTCATCTAACTGTAAAAATTAAACAATGGAGGATTTTTGTTGTTCAATGTCTTCTGAACAGTTGATGCATAATGTACGTATGTGTTTAAACATCTAAATAATGATTATTTCAGCTAAAATAGGATAAAAGCTGTGATTTACGAGTTCGGAAGTTTCAGG
The DNA here is from genome assembly GCF_001653135.1 of Pseudoalteromonas neustonica. GTDB lineage: Bacteria > Pseudomonadota > Gammaproteobacteria > Enterobacterales > Alteromonadaceae > Pseudoalteromonas > Pseudoalteromonas neustonica. Next base: position 429,533 of record NZ_BDDS01000002.1, on the reverse strand, counting down.
TTAGTGCAATCATATATGAGATAAGAAGTTCTATTATGTCTCCTGATTAAATTTATATCGCTCTCGGCTTTTTTCATCAGCGATCCAGACTGTAATATCATTGAGTTTAATCAACCAGTAAGTGTTCAGATGTCGCTTTGTGTCATTTTATTTTATCAACGAAGTATCTCAAAGTATTGGCTCAGATCACTTTCTCAGCGTTCACTATCAATGGTATGCTCTTTTCTTTTAAATAAGAGATTTGCTATGGATGCTATTGAACTTTTATTAACCCGCCAATCAGATCCTCGATTGATTGCCCCAGGCCCTAATGATGATCAACTTAGTATTATTAAACAGGCGGCGCTGCGAGTGCCAGATCATGGCTGTATTGCACCATGGCAATTTATTGTTGTTGAGGGGGAAGGGCGTGAACGTTTGGGTGAGATCTATCATCAAAGTGCTATTGCAGAGCAACAAGATGAAAAAGTGATTAATCGTGCGAAAGAATTACCGCTGCGTGCCCCGATGATTATTATCGCTATTGCAAAATACCAAGCTCACCCAAAAGTTCCACGCGTAGAGCAAGTTCAAAGTGCTGGGTGTGCGGTGTTAGCTATGCAACAAGCAGCTTTCGCTCAAGGTTTAGGTGGTGTGTGGCGCACGGGTTATTTTGCACAGAGTGATGCAGTTAAAGGTGCTTTAAGCTTAACTCGTGAAGATGAAATTGTCGGGTATCTTTATTTAGGGACACCAGCAGTTGATTGTAAAAAATCTGTCCGTCATAGCCCTGAACACTTTTTTACAAATTTATAATCATTTTCACAAATGAATGAACTTTTCTCTAAAAATCTGGTCACATCATATTAAGTTTAAACGTGTTACTCTGCTTTAGCTGTAAGAAGTGCATGGATGCATTAATTGAACTATTTCTTCTGCAGTATGTTTTTTAATCTGTTGTTTTTTGTTAGTGTATGGATAGTCTTATAAAAATAACGATAAAGAAGACGAGAATGATGGGAAATTTATTTCTACGTGAAAAAGAGAAATGGTTAACGTGGTCCTTATGGGGCTTGGTTGGCGCAGCGCTGACTCTTTATATCGCAATGAGTACAAAAACACCGTATTTAGTGGCCTTTTCAGCGATGAGTATTCTTGTTTTACTGACTTGGTGGATGCAACGCAGTAAACGATTTGATTTTGGTCGAGCATTTAAAGTGTGTTTGTACGTAGTGATGTTAAGTGTATTACCGGCATTTATTTTGGTGATTATGCCAAGCGGTGACCTAAACAGATTTGATTTGATATTCCAAGTTATTAGCTTTGTTAGCTTAAGTTTATTAGCGTGTTCATTATGCTCACTAATTGCTCGTCGACCTAAGCAATATTATTGAACTGTCTTAAAATGAGTTAAAAAACCTATAATATCAATTATTTTAGGTTTTTTACATTTTAGGGGTTTACAAAGAGAGTCATTCCCACTATTATCCGCGCCGTACGGAGAGATGGCAGAGTGGTCGAATGCACCGGTCTTGAAAACCGGCATGGGTTTATAGCCCATCTAGGGTTCAAATCCCTATCTCTCCACCATATTTAAAAAGCCGCCTTATGGGCGGCTTTTTGCTATCTGGAGTTTATGATGTCTCAACAAAACCAATTAAACACGGTGCAACGGGTGGTCAAACATGTCCTGTTATGGACTGTATTTGCTTATTGCTATCACAGTGCCATCAACTTGCTCGTCAAAATGGCTATTGATGCCCAACCTGATGCTGTTTTACTTACGTCGTTTGTTTATTGTTTAGGTTTCAATATTCTCAGTGGACATTTGATCACAAAATATGACAAACATTGGCCTGTGATTGGTGCATTTTTTATTGGGGTCGTTGGTGTTGTTGTAGTACCTGCGGTATTAGTTGGTACGCATGCATTATTGAGTAGACCATTGCTTGCTGGTATTTTAATCAGCCTGCCTGCATTTACTTTTGCAATGGGCCTAATTAAGCAAAAACTCAATAAAAACTAAGCTTAAAGAAGCCCAAAAGGGCTTTTTTTTATGATAGCATAGACGCGTCTTTTAACTGATACCAGCGCATGATAGGTTGGTATAAACAAAACGTGAAACACATTATGTCAGATAATTTTACTACAGATGCTGAAAAAGCAAGTTACGGTATTGGCTTACAAATGGGTGAGCAACTTAAAGCTAATCCATTCGAAGGTTTAAACTTAAATTCAGTATTTGAAGGCATGAAAGATGCGTATGCTGGTAGCGACTTCCAAGTCGAGATCCCTGAGATCCAAGCTGCATTCGAAAAAATCAATACAGAAATTCAAGCACGTCGTGAAGAAGAGTCAAAAGTACTCTCTGCTGAAGGCATTTCATTTTTAGAAGAAAATGCAAAACGTTCTGAAATCACAGTAACTGAGTCTGGTTTACAGTATGAAGTATTAACTGCTGGTGAAGGCGCTAAGCCAACGGCAGAATCAACTGTACGTACTCATTACCATGGTACATTAATCAACGGTACTGTTTTTGATAGCTCTTATGAGCGTGGTCAACCTGCTGAGTTCCCTGTAGGTGGCGTGATCAAAGGTTGGACTGAAGCATTACAAATGATGGGCACTGGCTCAAAATGGCGTTTATATGTTCCTCATGAGCTTGCTTATGGTGAACGTGGTGCTGGCGCTGCAATTGCTCCTTTCTCAACGCTTATTTTTGATGTTGAGTTAATCGAAATTCTTTAATTAGACATTTTGATATTAAAAAGCCGCGCTAATATTTATTAGCGCGGCTTTTTGTTGTTACAAAGTAATATTATACTAATCTGCATAAACATTTGAACAATTTAACGAAGTAAATCACGCTATAACGGCGTTAAAAATTTTTAATTTAGAACCACTGGATATAAAAATTTTTGCTTAGGAAGAACCCTTTGGGCAGCGCATGTTTGGCATTTATACTGCGTTATCGCCTATTTATGGGGAACACCCACACCATAGGCGCTGCCTTGCCTAAATGCCAAACATACTGCTGCAAAATTAATCACGAAAGGTCAACACGTCCTCGTTATAACGCAATTTACTTGTCATTAAATAGACCCCATATCGACCCAGATTGGTATTAAAAGTAACCACGTACACCAATTCTAAAATTACGACCAGGTAGAGGGGCTTTATCCTTGATAAAAGAGCTGTGAACAAAGCCTAATTCATCTGTAATATTATCTATATTGATATAAAATTGTGTATCAACAGGGCCAACGGTTAATTGGTAATTTGCTTGTGCATCAAATAATGTATAGCTATCAGTTGCAGTTTCATAAGCGGTAATGTCATTTTGTTCAAAATAATGTGTGCCGGTTAAGCTAAACTGCCAATCATTAAGATTATATTGTAACTCAGAGCCTAACTTGTTCGCAGGTATACGCGGTAAGTTATTATCGTCAGAAGATAGCTTGGCCGTTGTAGAATCACCAAAAAGCTTGATCATCGCATTTGAATTTATTTTGTAATGCGCATCAAATTCTAGACCATATAATTGTGCATCTTTGCTTACAAATTGATATACAGTCATGTCACCTTCGTGACCTTCTTCTGCAGCTTCTAAACCATGCTCTTCATCGAAGACTAGACCCGTATTTTGCTGATAATAGAAATTTTCAATATCGTTATAAAAAAAGTTAACGGTATAACCAAAATCACCACTAAAGCGTCTAAAACTTAAATCAATATTAGTTGATGTTTCTTGCTTTATATCCTCTGGCTCAAAGTGAATCTCACCTTCTTCAATTTCATAGCCTAGGCCAAGTTCATAGGTGCCGGTGGCAATATGAACACCATTTGAAAGTAATTCAGCAGAAAGCGGTGCTCGTTCAGAATGAGATAAGCTTAGTGCGATACTTTGTCCTGGCGTATACTGCCAAATACCACCTGCAGAGACGCTTAAATTAGTGAAACTTTTACTGTATAGCTGTGTTTGTGCGTTTGACTCATCATGGTCATGGTCATGGTCATGGTCATGGTCATGGTCATGGTCTGCGATTGCGCTATCAATAGTGTAATCTTCTAAGCGTGCACCAAACTCAATAGTAACATCACCAATTTGCTGCTCTTCTAAAATAAAGATTGCATGACTGGTTGTTTTACTGGCTGGAGTAAATGCTTCTTCGCCATTAGCGTCATAGTCAGAATCGCTAAAGTGATAACCTACCATACCGTGCCAATTAGCAAACTTATGCTCAATGTTTAATCGTGCTTCTGTAGTTTCGTTACTAAAAATAGTACCAATAGCACCATCTTCAATTTCAGCATGACGATAGTCAGTATAACCAACACGTAAGTTAATCGTTTCTATCCAATTATTATGCAACGCATAGCTCATAAGACCTTGCCAGCGATCTTGCTCTACACGTGCATAAACTGGCGTTTCTTCACCATCTTCGTGGTCATGGCCGAGCTCATGATCGTGTTCGTGTTCATGGTGTTCATGTGCAGGGATACCGTAGTCAGTATCAATACGTCCGTAAGCCAAACCAAGAGTAAAATGTTCACCCACATAACTGGTACCAAAATTAACGGTTTGACTATCAATAAATGTGTTTTCTACAGATGTTGCGGTTTCATGTTCTTCTTCTTCTTCATGGCCGTCATGCTCTTCGTGCTCTTCTTCGGGTAAATCAAAACGCGGCGTTTGATAATCATCACCAGTACGTTTTGTACCATCAAAATGAAAATTAAAGTTGTTGTGACCTGTTTCCAGTTTTGCTGCATACGTATTAGCATTTGAAACCGTGTCATGGGTGTATTCAACAGCACCAGTTAGCTGTTCAATGTTATCAGTCGGAATTCGGTTATCAACAACATTTACCACGCCGCCGATCGCACCTGACCCATAGAGTAGGGTTGCAGGTCCACGTAAAACTTCAATTTGTTCTGCAGCTAAACTATCGTTTGAGGTCGCGTGATCAGGACCAATGCGTGACGCATCACTACTGTCTAATCCATTTTGTGTGATCTTAACGCGCGGGCCATCTAAACCACGGATAATTGGACTTGATGATACCGGACCAAAATAACTGGCATTTACGCCAGGAATTCCCTTGAGAGTTTCACCTAGGGTTGGTTTAGCTTTGTTACGTAATTCATCACCAGCAAGTACGCTCACTGGCGAAATCATTTCTAAGCTGTTTTTATGCAAAGCTGACGCATATACGACCATCGTTTCAACAGACGTTGGGGTGAGTGTAATATTTAGAGCCGAGCTAGCTTCATTTACTGCAATACGTGCATCAATGTAATTACTTTTACTTATGTGTAATTGACTATTGGCATCAACATTAATACTGAATTGACCATTGTCATCAGTTTTAATTGATTGTGTTTTCCCGTGTATATGTACATCGGCCTGACTAATTGGTTGATTATTAGTATCTAATACTTGGCCTTTGATAATGCCAGCATGAGCGGAAAATGAACTAAGGGCAGTGATTATTGCAGTGGAAATTAATGAATGTCGGATCATGGGTACTACATCGTGATGATTATGTTGTGATATAATATAACACCAACAATAAAGTGGATCAATAATGTTATACCATAACTTTTAATAATCCGCTTAAATTTTTATATCCGCTATACTTACTTTTAAGTAGCCGATCATAGGTATTTGCAATGAGTGATAAAACCCGCGTTTTTAAAGCTCGGTTTACTATTGCTGATTTGCGCCAGCAACGGAACCACCAAGAAGTGTTCACTACGGCTTTAGTTAAGAATGAGAGCTTAGAGCATTTTATTTTAAAGCTACTTGGTTACTGTCTGCTATCTTATGATAAAGATGCGGTGATAAATAAGCAATTTGATAAACTAACGCCAGACGTTAGTATTAAAGCCTTAGACGAGCATTATAAGACATGGCTAAGTGTTGATAAGCCCGATGCAGAGCAGCTAATTAAAATAGCCAAAAATGTTGATGAGCTTCTTATATTGACCGCCGCCAATACTGATTGGCTAGCGGATGTTCAGACACGATTGAGTTTCTTTTCAAACAGCCATATTATTGAAATTGATCAGCAGTTTATTGATGATATACGGGCTGGCTTAACGAAAAACTTAAGCTGGGATGTTATAATAGATGACACAAGTTTGATGATTAGCGATAAAGATCATTGCTATGAAACGAATAAATTTGATTGGCACTAAAACGTACCAATGCTTATATCTCGTCTTTTAATCATTTAAAACTCAGGGTAATACTGCCATTTGGTTTACAACAACACAGTAATACTTCGCCTTCTCTGACAAACGCTAAAGGCTCTTGGTTATAATTAACAGTTCCATCAATAAGCGTCGCCCTACAGGCACCACAATAGCCTTCGCGGCACTGATAGGGCACAGTTAATTTGTTTTGTTCTAAACAGTCTAAAAGAGAAGGGCAGCCAGTATTAAAATCAAAACACTGGCTGTCATCTGCAAGGTGAACCTTTGCAGTTTTTTGCACAGACATTAGAGATCAAAATCACCAAAGTCAGACGCATCTACTTGCGAGTCAATTTGGCCAACAAGATATGAGCTTATTTCGGCTTCCTGTGGGGCAACCTGTACATTATCAGAAACAAGCCATGAGCTGATCCAAGGAATTGGATTGCTGTTACTCGGAAATTGTGCAGGTAGGCCAACTGCAATCATACGTGCATTGGTAATGTATTCTACGTATTGACAAAGAATATCTTTATTTAAACCAATCATGGATCCATCTTTAAATAAATACTCAGCCCATTCTTTTTCCTGCTCAGCAGCATCAACAAACATTTGAATTGCTTCTTCACGACACTGTGCGGCTACAATAGCCATTTCAGGGTCATCTTTGCCATCTTGCATAATATTAAGAATATGTTGTGTACCAGATAAATGCAGTGCTTCATCACGGGCAATAAGTTTTATTATTTTTGCATTACCTTCCATTAGCTCTCGCTCAGCAAATGCAAATGAGCAAGCAAAGCTAACATAAAAGCGGATCGCTTCTAAAATATTCACTGACATCATGGCAAGGTACAAAAGTTTTTTAAGCTCAAATAAACTGATATTAACGGTTTCACCGTTAAGCACATGCTTACCTTCACCATATAAGTTGTATACGGCAACTTTATTAATTAACTCGTCGTAATATTTAGTTACCGCATCAGCACGTTCACTAATTTTTTCATTACTGACGATATCGTCAAAAATAAGTTCAGGGGCTTGAGTTACATTACGAATAATATGTGTATATGAACGGCTATGAATTGTTTCACTGAATGCCCATGTTTCAATCCAAGTTTCAAGTTCAGGAATAGACACAATTGGCAATAATGCAACATTAGGCGATCGACCTTGTACACTATCAAGCAAAGTTTGGTATTTTAAATTACTTAAAAATATATGTTTTTCGTGATCTGGCAAGGCTTGGAAATCTAAGCGGTCTTTGCTTACATCAACTTCTTCTGGGCGCCAAAAAAACGAAAGTTGTTTTTCAATTAATTTTTCGAAAATAGGGTACTTCTGTTGATCATAACGCGATACGTTAACGGTTTGGCCGAAAAACATCGGTTCTTGTAGTTGGTTATTATGGTTTCGGCTAAAAGTAGTATAAGACATAAGATCACTCAAAAAACGAACAGGATAAAGCGGGCGTAAAGCCCGCTTCAAATTTATATTTATAATCGATTAGATTTTACATGCGCCGCCTGCACAATCATCATCTTCCACTTCTGGTGTTTCGTCTTGCATATCAGAAGCACCATCACGTGTATTATGGTAGTAAAGTGTTTTAACCCCTAGTTTATATGCACCTAGTAAGTCTTGTAGTAACACCTTCATAGGTACTTTACCCCCTTCGAACTTATTTGGATCATAATTAGTGTTTGCAGAAATTGTTTGGTCAACAAATTTTTGCATAATACCAACAAGTTCTAAATAACCTTTGTTTGATGGGATATCCCATAATAACTCGTAGCTATCTTTTAGGCGCTCATACTCAGGCACAACTTGCTTTAAAATACCATCTTTACTGGCTTTTACACTGATATGCCCGCGAGGAGGCTCAATACCATTCGTTGCGTTTGAAATCTGTGATGATGTCTCTGACGGCATCAACGCAGATAACGTTGAGTTACGCATACCATACTGTTTAATATTGGCACGCAATGTGTCCCAATCTAGATGCAATGGCTCATCACAGATTTTATCTAAATCACGCTTATACGTATCTGTTGGCATAATACCTTGTGAATACGTTGTTTCGTTAAATTTAGGGCAAGCACCGCGTTCTTTTGCAAGTTCATTTGATGCTTTCATTAGGTAGTACTGAATTGCTTCAAATGTTTTGTGCGTTAATGCGTTAGCACTGCCATCAGAGTAACGCTTACCATTTTTAGCAAGATAGTAAGCGTAGTTGATTACGCCTATACCTAATGTGCGACGACCCATGGTTGCATTTTTTGCAGCGGGGACAGGGTAGTCTTGGAAATCAAGCAGATTATCAAGGGCACGTACAGCCAGCTCTGCAAGTTCTTCAAGCTCATCCAGTGACTCAATCGCACCTAAGTTAAATGCTGACAAAGTACATAAAGCAATCTCGCCTTCTTCATCATTTACATTGTTAAGCGGCTTAGTTGGTAACGCTATTTCTAAACATAAGTTAGATTGACGAATAGGCGCAACTTTAGCAATGAACGGGCTGTGCGTATTGCAGTGATCTACATTTTGTAAGTAAATACGGCCTGTACTTGCACGCTCTTGTGCAAACATTGAAAACAGTTCAATGGCTTTAATACGTTTTTTACGAATTGAGTCATCTTGTTCGTACTGCACATATAATTTATCAAATTCATCTTGATCTTCAAAAAATGCATTATATAAACCAGGCACGTCTGATGGGCTAAAGAGCGTGATGTAATCGTCTTTAATTAAACGCGAGTACATAAGTTTATTAAACTGAACACCGTAGTCAAGGTGACGTACACGGTTATCATCAACACCACGGTTGTTTTTAAGTACTAATAAATTTTCAACTTCTAAATGCCAAAGCGGGTAGAATAAAGTGGCTGCACCACCACGCACACCACCTTGCGAGCAGCTTTTAACGGCTGTTTGGAAGTGCTTATAAAAAGGAATACAACCGGTGTGGTAGGCTTCGCCATTGCGAATAGGGCTACCAAGTGCACGAATGCTACCAGCATTAATACCAATGCCTGCACGTTGCGATACGTATTTTACAATCGCGGATGATGTTGCATTGATAGAATCTAAGCTATCACCACACTCAATAAGTACACATGAACTAAATTGACGTGTCGGCGTACGTACACCGGCCATGATTGGTGTTGGTAATGAAATTTTAAATAATGAAACTGCGTCGTAAAAACGTTTAATGTAATCTAAACGTGTTTCTTTTGGGTAATCTGAAAACAGACTGGCGGCTACTAAAATGTATAAAAACTGCGCGCTCTCATAGATTTCGCCTGTAACGCGGTTTTGGACTAAATACTTACCTTCAAGTTGTTTAACCGCAGCGTAGCTGAAGTTTAAATCACGTCCATGATCAAGGTACTCGTCCAATGCATCAATTTCTTGTTCTGTGTAATCAGCCAGTAAGTGAGCGTCGTAGCGCTTGTCTTCAACTAGCTTAACAATGTGATCATATAAACGAGGTGGTTCAAATTGACCATATGCTTTTTTACGTAGGTGGAATACAGCTAAACGTGCAGCTAAGTACTGATAATCAGGAGACTCTTTAGAGATCTGATCGGCTGCCGCTTTAATGATGGTTTCATGAATGTCTTCGGTACGAATACCGTCATAAAATTGAATATGTGATTTTAATTCAACTTGCGAGACAGAGACATTTTTTAGACCCTCGGCGGCCCAAGCAATAACGCGATGGATCTTATCTAAATCAAGTGACTCTTTGCGGCCGTCACGTTTGCTTACAGATAGCTGTTGGTTCATAATTTTGCCTGTATTCCTTGAGGAAATATTTTCTAAAAAAATTTTTATTGTGTTAATGCTACTTTAACGAGAATTTAATTGTATAAGTCTTAGCCACAACATCTGGTGCTTATCAAATTCTAGGTCACAAGATAGAGTGGTCTGCGATCTTTTGCAAGGTACATAAATACCCTTGATTGTGGATAAGGTTGGGATAACATGATTGTGTTAGTGGGCATTAACCTTTGACCTTCTGATTAAAATGAAATTTATAAAAATCAACTCCAGATTGAGTAAATTATCTCATTTTAAAAATAAATTTCTGCTGCTTTTTTTATCAGCAATCAATGCACAAAAATTAACACAATCACAATATGTAGTGGTTAAAAATTAGCTAGACACTATATATGGTTAAAAGCATCAATAGGGGAGTACCAATTAAAATCAGCTTGCCAGCCTATTGCATCAGCTACACTAGGGATATATCCCCATAATGCCGTAGCGCTGTGCATGTTTGCAGCTTTGGCTGCGACAATGTCACGCTGTGCATCACCTATGTATAAACACCGAGTTGGTTCAACACCTAATAAATTAGCGGTGTGTAGTAGCGGCAATGGGGAAGGCTTGGCTACTGCTAACGTGTCACCACTGACAACCGCTTGCGCGCCTTTTAATTCAGTAATCGCTGAAACTAATGGGGTGGTCAAAAAGCTAGGTTTATTGGTCATTATTCCCCATTTAATGTTTTTTTGCCCAAGAGCAATTAATAAAGACGCTATACCAGAAAAACAGTGGCTATGCGTTGCAATATTATTTGCGTAAGCATTTAACAATTGCTGGCGTAAATCACCTTGCTTTGGGTGAGCATGCCACTGCTGGCCGAACCCGGCTTCCAGCAGCGCCATGGCACCATTAGAAGCTGCAGGACGATAGATGTCAGCCGAAACCTGTGGTTGATCATGATCAACGAGTACGCTATTAAGCGCTGCGCCTAGATCATCTGCGGTGTCCAGTAGTGTGCCATCTAAATCAAAAATAAAGGCATCATAGCTAATAACTGGCGTTGCTGTTTTAGAGTCAGCCATTACGCCAGTTTCTCAAAGTGCAAAATATAATTAACGCTGACATCGGTATTTAAGCTGTATTGCTTTGATAGCGGGTTATAGCTAAGGCCAGCGCTGGCACGTACTTTTAATCCAGCTTGCTCTGCCCATGCAATAAGTTGTGCAGGTTTAATAAATTTTTTGTGGTCGTGAGTTCCCTCTGGCACCATTTTTAATAACTTTTCTGCGCCAACAATGGCAAACAAATATGCTTTTGGGGTTTTATTTAAGGTTGAAAAAAATACATCCGCACCCGGTTTGGCTAGTTTGGCAACGGCATGGATAATAGAAGCGGGATCAGGTACATGTTCTAACATTTCCATGCAGGTAATAGTATCAAAGCGAGCAGGGTACTGCGCTGCATACTCTTCTGCTGGTATTTTTATATACTCAACATTTACACCTGTTTCTAAACTGTGCAATTTAGCCACGGTTAATGGTTCTTGACCCATATCAATACCGGTCACGTGTGCGCCCATTCGCGCCATACTTTCACTTAAAATTCCACCACCACAGCCTACGTCGAGTGTTTCTTTGTCAAACAAACCATGGGCTTTGTCGGCTATGAAGTCTAATCGTAACGGGTTGATCTCATGAAGAGGTTTAAATTCTCCATCTCGATCCCACCATCGTTCGGCAATGGCTTCAAATTTTGCAATTTCTGCGTTATCTACATTTTGATGTTCGGTCATAAAAAGCTTCCTCGTCAATCTGAGGCCATTATATAGGGGGAAATTAATAAATCGCAAAGATTTAGCGCCTGTAAATATAAATAAATTGTGGTAGCATGACTTGGTAATAATAACTAAATACCCGCAAGCGCCCAGTATGTGGCACTTTAGGGGTAAATACTGAAGGAATGTGATATCAAATGACTGATTTCGCCAATGAAATTCTGCCAGTCAATATTGAAGACGAGTTAAAAAACTCCTATTTAGATTACGCGATGAGCGTAATTGTAGGACGAGCATTACCAGACGTACGTGACGGTTTAAAACCTGTTCACCGCCGCGTTTTGTTTGCTATGAACGAGCTTAATAATGATTGGAATAAGCCTTACAAAAAATCAGCCCGTGTGGTTGGTGACGTAATTGGTAAATACCATCCCCATGGCGACAGCGCTGTGTATGACACGATCGTACGTATGGCACAGCCATTCTCATTACGTTATATGCTAGTAGACGGCCAAGGTAACTTTGGTTCAGTTGATGGTGACTCAGCAGCAGCAATGCGTTATACGGAAGTCCGTATGGCGAAAATGTCTCATGAGCTTTTGGCCGATCTTGAAAAAGAAACGGTTGATTTTGTACCTAACTACGACGGTACAGAGCAAATTCCTGACGTATTGCCTACGAAAGTTCCTAACTTATTAGTAAACGGTTCATCGGGTATTGCGGTAGGTATGGCAACAAACATTCCGCCTCATAACTTAACTGAAGTTGTGAATGGTTGTTTAGCCCTTATTCAAAACCCTGATTTAACAATCCTTGAGTTAATGGATTATATTCCGGGGCCAGATTTCCCAACTGCGGCAATTATTAATGGTAAAAAAGGCATTGAACAAGCCTATTTAACCGGTCGCGGTAAAGTGTACATGCGTGCACGTGCAGAAATCGAAGTCGACGAAAAAACTCATCGTGAAACGATTATCGTTCACGAAATCCCTTATCAAGTAAACAAAGCGCGTTTAATCGAAAAGATTGCAGAGCTGGTTAAAGATAAGAAGATTGAAGGTATTAGTGCATTACGTGATGAATCAGATAAAGACGGTATGCGTATCGTTATCGAGATCAAACGTGGTGATGTAGGTGAAGTGATTCTAAACAACCTTTATGCACAAACTCAGTTACAAACTGTGTTTGGTATGAACATGGTTGCCTTAATTAATAATCAACCTAAGTGTTTCAATTTAAAAGAAATGCTTGAAGAGTTTATTATTCACCGTCGTGAAGTTGTAACGCGCCGCACCGTATTTGATTTACGTAAAGCTCGCGATCGTGCACACATGCTCGAAGGTTTAGCGATTGCACTTGCAAACATTGACCCAATTATCGAACTTATTCGTAACTCGCCAACCCCAGCTGAAGCAAAAATTGCCTTAGCTGCGCGTCCGTGGGAACTAGGTAATGTTAAAGCCATGCTTGAAAAAGCGGGTGAAGCAAATGTAGCGCGTCCTGATTGGTTAGCTGATGACTTAGGCATTCGTGATGGTCAGTATTATATTTCTGAGCAACAAGCCCAAGCTATCCTTGATTTGCGTTTACATAAGCTAACAGGTCTTGAGCACGAAAAGATTCTAAGCGAATACCAAACGTTATTAGATTTAATTGCTGAGCTTTTATATATTCTTGCTACACCAGAGCGCTTAATGGAAGTTATCCGCGATGAGCTAGTTGAAATTAAAGCGCAATATGGTGATGAACGTCGTACGGAAATCAATGCCGCAGCGCATGATATCAGTTTAGAAGACTTGATCACTGAAGAAGACGTAGTAGTTACACTTTCTCACGAAGGTTACGTTAAGTATCAACCATTATCTGATTACGAAGCACAGCGTCGTGGTGGTAAAGGTAAGTCAGCAACGAAGATGAAAGATGAAGATTTCATCGAACGTTTATTAGTTGCAAATACGCACGATACGATTCTGTGTTTCTCAACAGCTGGTCGCTTATATTGGCTTAAAGTGTATCAATTACCGCTTGCTAGCCGAGCTGCCCGCGGTAAGCCAATTGTAAACTTACTGCCGCTTGAAGCTGACGAACGTATCACAGCAATCTTGCCGGTGCGTGAATATGCAGAAGATAAATACATCTTTATGGCAACTGCATTTGGTACAGTTAAGAAAACACCACTGACAGCGTATAGCCGTCAACGTGCTAGCGGTATTATTGCCGTTAACTTAAACGATGGTGATAGCTTAATTGGTGTAGACATCACTGATGGAAGCAACGAGATCATGCTATTCACTGATGCTGGTAAAGTTGTTCGCTTTAAAGAAGCTGAAGAATCTCCAGTATTAGATGAAAATGGTAACCCAGTACTTGATGAAAATGGTAAGCCAGAAATCAAGTTCAAAGGTGTACGCCAGATGGGTCGTACAGCAACGGGTGTTCGTGGTATTAAAATGCCTGAAGGTCAACGTGTTGTCTCATTAATTGTACCTAAGACAGATGGTGCTATCTTAACAGTAACTGAAAACGGTTACGGTAAGCGTACTTTACTTGAAGATTATCCATCGAAGAGTCGTGCGACTCAAGGTGTGGTATCAATCAAAGTAAGTGAGCGTAATGGTGCTGTTGTTGGTGCAGTTCAAGTTGATGATAACGATGAAATCATGATTATATCTAATCGTGGAACCTTAGTACGAACTCGCGTTAACGAAGTTTCTACAGTTGGGCGTAATACCCAAGGTGTTATTTTGATAAGAACTATTGACGAAGAGCAAGTAGTTGGTTTACAACGTATCGAAGAAATTGAAATCGATGAGCTTGAAGCTATCGAAGGCGAAAGCGTTGAAGTAGTCGAGATTGTTAATGATGACGCTGGGGATAACCCTCCAGCAGAATAGCATTAATAAATAAAAGCGGCTTTGGCCGCTTTTTTTTATTGTTAAAATAAAACTGAGCAATAATATCAATCCCCAGATACGGGGATAAATATACACTCTTATTGTTAAATTACTGGAATGAGGAAAGGTAATGAGTAAATATAATTTTTGTGCGGGGCCTGCAATGTTGCCGCCAGAAGTAATGGCAAAAGCACAAAAAGAATTTGTTGATTGGCAAGATTTAGGTGTGTCGGTGATGGAGATAAGCCACCGAAGTAAAGAGTTTTTAGCGCTCACAGCAAAATGTGAAGCAAGTCTACGCCGTTTGATGGATATTAGTGACGAGTTTGAAATATTATTTATGCACGGTGGTGGTCGCGGTCAATTTGCTGCAGTACCGTTAAATTTGCACCTCGATGACAAAGCCGCCGTGTATTGTGAAAACGGCGTATGGTCAAAAGGCGCAGTAACTGAGGCATTAAAATTTACACAAGTGACAGAGCTTGATGTACGTAATGATAGTGATGAGCAATTTTCAATCAAGCCAGTGAGCGAATGGCAATTCCCCGCGGATCCGTCATACATTCATTATTGCCCTAATGAAACCATTGATGGTATTGAAGTGTTTGACGTACCAAGTCATCCTACTGCACCCATAATCGCAGATATGTCATCAACGATCTTATCTCGTGAATTTGACGTCAATAAGTTTGATTTAATCTATGCTGGCGCGCAAAAGAATATTGGTCCATCAGGCTTAGCCATTGTCATCATCCGTAAAACCTTGTTAGAGCGCCAAGGCTTAGCTAAACCTGGTGTATTTGATTACGCGCTAGAGGTTAAGCAAGGCAGTATGTATAACACACCGCCAACATTTGCATGGTATTTAGCAGCGGAAGTGTTCGAATGGCTTGAGCAAAATGGTGGCGTTAAAGCCATGGAACAGCAAAACATTGCAAAAGCCGAATTACTTTATGGTTTTATTGACGAGTCGCCATTTTATAACAATAAAGTGGCAAAACACTGTCGTTCACGCATGAATGTACCATTTTGGTTAAACGATGAAAGTTTGAATCAGCAATTTCTATCACACGCTAAAGAAGCTGGTTTACTAGCCCTTGAGGGACACCGTATTGTTGGTGGTATGCGCGCGAGTATTTATAACGCAATGCCACTTGCCGGTGTACAGGCTTTAGTTGATTTCATGGCAAAGTTTGCCAAGGAGAACAGCTAATGGAGCAACTACGTTTAGAGCCAATTAATAACGTAAATGGTAGCGTGACATTACCTGGCTCAAAAAGTTTATCAAACCGTATTTTATTATTGGCAGCACTTGCTGAAGGTACAACAGTTGTTGAAAATTTATTGGACAGTGACGATATTCGCCACATGCTAGGCGCATTAAAATTATTGGGTGTAGATGTAAGTCTCAATGATGATAAAACAGTTGCAACAGTAAAAGGTGTTGGCGGGCAGTTATTAACCCCATCAGAGCCATTATTTCTTGGTAATGCTGGTACAGCGTATCGTCCTCTAACGGCCGTACTTGCTGCTGTATCAGGCGAGTACGAATTAATTGGTGAACCGCGTATGGAAGAGCGACCAATTGGTCATTTGGTTGATGCACTGCAAGTGCTTGGCGGTGATGTAACTTATTTAAAAAATAAAGATTATCCGCCACTAAAAATCGTGGGTGGACAGATTAAGGGCGGACAGGTTGAAATTGACGGCAGTATTTCAAGTCAATTTTTAACCGCGCTATTAATGGCAGCCCCCTTATTCAGTGGTGACACCAAGATCACAATTAAAGGCGCGTTAGTTTCAAAACCGTATATTGATATTACCCTCGATGTCATGGCACGTTTTGGTATTGCAGTAGCGAATGATGATTACAAAACCTTTATCGTAAAAGGCGCACAGCAATACCAAGCGATTGAACGCATTATGGTTGAAGGTGATGCGTCATCAGCCTCTTATTTCGTAGCTGCAGCTGCGATTGCAGGTGGTGAAATAGAAATCAAAGGCGTTGGTGCTAAATCAGTGCAAGGTGACATTGGTTTTGCCAAAGTGATGGAGCAGGTGGGTGCTAAAATTGATTGGTATGATGAGCGCTTAGTTGTTCGCAAAGGGCAATTGAAAGGTGTAGACATAGATGCCAACGCTATTCCTGATGCAGCGATGACACTTGCAACAGTGGCTTTATTTGCAGATGGCCCTACAGCTATTCGTAATATTTATAATTGGCGCGTAAAGGAAACTGACCGCTTACATGCAATGGCAACTGAGCTTCGTAAAGTCGGGGCTGAAGTTGTTGAAGGGGAAGATTTTATCGAAATTATCCCCCCAACACACTTTAATGACGTTGCAATTGATACGTACGACGATCACCGCATAGCCATGTGTTTTGCTATGGTAGCAGTAGGTGGAAAAGCAATTACAATTAATGATCCTAAATGTACCTATAAAACATTTCCGACATTTTTCAAGACCCTAGCGTCAGTAAGTCATTAAGGTACAGCGTTGTTGATATAAAAAGTTACATACAAAAAGCGGATAAATTTAATTATCTGACGTATAATATGGCGGTTTTATTTTGGTGTGCATTGAAGGAGGTTTAAATGCAGGCGTTATTAATGCCCGTAATCACCGTTGATGGCCCAAGTGGTTCAGGTAAAGGAACTGTTTGTCGCTTGTTAGCCGAGAAATTAGGGTGGGATGTATTAGACAGTGGTGCTATTTATCGTGTTTTATCACTGGCTGCACTTCACCATCAAATTGCATTGGACAACGAAGAGGCATTAGTGCCTTTAGCTGCCAATTTAGATGTGCAATTTTTAGTGGATAGTCAAACAAATGCTGGAAAAGTTATTCTTGAAGGCGAAGACGTATCAACTACAATACGTAATGAAGAGGTTGGTGCTGCAGCGTCAAAAGTTGCAGCGTTACCACGCGTTAGAGAGGCCTTATTACGCCGCCAGCGCGCATTTCGCACAGAAAATGGCTTAGTTGCAGATGGCCGAGATATGGGCACTGTCGTGTTTCCAGATGCGCCATTGAAAATATATTTAACCGCAAGTGCAGAAGAACGTGCTCGTAGACGTTTTGTTGAGTTGAATGAGCGCGGTCTTGATGTTACACTAAGTGGTCTATTAGAAGACATTAAAGCACGTGATGATCGCGATATGAATCGCGTTGTTGCGCCGCTTGTGCCTGCAGATGATGCAATTGAACTCGATACTAGCGAGCTTAATGCTCAGCAAGTATTTGATAAAGTTATAACTTTAATCGATATTGCAATATCTGAAGGTAAGTTTCCTAAACGAAACTAAACACATTTTATGCACCAGCAGGATGCCAGTGCTATTTTAACAACCCCATGCAGCATGGTTGCTAATTGGTAATAATATATGAGACGTATATTCGTATGTCAGAAAATTTTGCGCAGTTATTTGAAGAAAGCTTAAAGGGTTTTGAAGCAGAGCAAGGCTCTATTGTTAAAGGTACAGTTATCTCAATCGAGAACAACATTGTACTTGTAGATGCTGGTCTTAAATCAGAAAGTGCTATCCCTGCAGAGCAGTTCAAAAATGCTGCTGGTGAACTAGAAGTTGCTGTTGGCGACGAAGTAGATGTTGCACTAGATGCAATTGAAGACGGTTTCGGTGAAACTATCCTTTCTCGTGAGAAAGCTAAGCGTCACGAAGCATGGATCCGTCTTGAGAAAGCATGTGAAGAGCAAGAGACTGTTACTGGTGTTATCAACGGTAAAGTTAAAGGCGGTTTCACAGTTGAAGTTGATTCAATCCGTGCTTTCCTACCTGGTTCACTTGTTGATGTTCGTCCAGTACGTGACACAACTCACCTTGAAGGCAAAGAGCTTGAATTTAAAGTAATCAAGCTTGATCAAAAACGTAACAACGTTGTTGTTTCACGTCGTGCAGTTATCGAATCTGAAAACTCACAAGAACGTGAAGAGCTTCTTGCTAACCTTGTTGAAGGTCAAGAAGTTAAAGGTATCGTTAAGAACCTTACTGACTACGGTGCATTCGTTGACCTTGGTGGTGTTGATGGTCTACTACACATTACTGATATGGCGTGGAAGCGTGTTAAGCACCCTTCAGAAATCGTTAATGTTGGCGACGAAATCGCAGTTAAAGTTCTTAAATTCGACAAAGATAAAACTCGTGTATCTCTAGGTCTTAAACAGCTTGGCGAAGATCCATGGGCAGCTATCGCTGGTCGTTACCCAGAAGGTTCTAAACTTTCTGGTCGTGTAACTAACCTTACTGATTACGGTTGCTTCGTAGAAATCGAAGAAGGCGTTGAAGGTCTAGTACACGTTTCTGAAATGGATTGGACTAACAAGAACATCCATCCTTCAAAAGTTGTTAGCCTTGGCGACACTGTTGAAGTTATGGTTCTTGAAATTGACGAAGAACGTCGTCGTATTTCACTTGGTCTTAAGCAATGTATTGCTAATCCTTGGCAAGAATTTGCTCGTCTTCAAAACAAAGGCGATCAAGTTACTGGTAAGATCAAATCAATCACTGACTTCGGTATCTTTATCGGTCTTGACGGTGGTATTGACGGTCTTGTACACCTTTCAGACATTTCTTGGAATACACCTGGCGAAGACGCTGTACGTGAATTCAAGAAAGGCGACGAAATCACTGCTATCGTATTGCAAGTTGACCCAGAGCGTGAACGTATCTCTCTAGGTGTTAAGCAAATCGAAGCTGACCCATTCAATAACTACCTTGATGCAAACAAAAAAGGTGCTATTGTTAAAGGTAAAGTGACTGAAGTTGATGCGAAAGGCGCAACTGTTGAACTTATCGAAGGCGTTGAAGGTTACATCCGTGTAGCTGATATCGCTCAAGAGCGCGTTGAAGATGCAACTACTGTTGTTTCTGTAGGCGACGAAATTGAAGTGAAATATGTTGGTGTTGATCGTAAGAACCGCACTTTAAGCCTTTCAGTTAAAGCTCTTTTCGAAGCAGAAGAGAAAGAAGTACTAGAAAAGCTTAAGAAAGAAGAGCCAGTGTTTGAAAACGCAATGGCAGCTGCTTTCGCAAATGCACAAAAAGACTAATTAATCAGTCTTAATTGGAAGGGCAGTGTTGCCCTTCCTTTATCTCTTTTTAAGGAAACGTTATGACTAAGTCAGAATTGATAGAACAATTAGCCGAGCAACACGCACATGTCCCTGTGAAAGATGTTGAAAATGCTGTTAAAGAAATTCTTGAACAAATGGCCGGCTCATTATCAAGCTCAGATCGCATAGAAATTCGTGGTTTTGGTAGTTTCTCATTACATTTTCGCTCACCTCGCACAGGTCGTAACCCTAAAACAGGCGATACTGTTGAGTTAGAAGGTAAGCATGTACCACATTTTAAACCAGGCAAAGAATTACGCGATCGTGTAAATGCGAGTATTGCCTAGTTATTAAGTTGGAGTAGTTACTTGTTTAGGGTATTAAAAATTATTCTGGTAGCAATATGCCTAATTTTTGCATTTGTACTTGGTTCGCAAAATCCGCACTTGGTGAAAATCAATTATATTATTGCCAGTAATACGTTACCCCTCGCAATGATTATAAGTATCTGTTTTGCTTTAGGTGTCGTGATCGGTTGCTTTATAAGCTTTAAGTTGTTTTCACAATTGAAGTGGCAAAACTACCGTTTGAAAAAAAAATTAGCACCTGAAAAAAATAAAAATAAGCTCGTAGCTAATAAAGATTCTTAATTATGATTGAGCTTTTGTTTTTACTTTTGCCTGTTGCGGCTGGTTATGGCTGGATAATGGGTAAGAACAGTGCTAAAAACCAAGCTCATCAGCTAAATCGTCAGATCACGTCTGAATACAGTAAAGGCTTAAAGTTTTTACTCGACAGAGAAGAAGATCAAGGTCTTGAGCATTTAATTAACTTGCTTGAAGTATCAGCTGACTCTGTTGAACATTATTCTACACTTGCGACTATGTTTCGCCGTCGAGGCGAGCTAGACCGCGCGATAAAAATTCACGAACTACTGCTTAAACACCCAAGCCTTAATGAACAACAAGCTGCCAGTAGCCGACTTGAACTTGCCGAAGATTATATTATGGCGGGTTTGCTTGATGGCGCCGAAGAGCATTTAGTGTGGTTGATAAAAGCAAACCACAGTGATGCATTAGAACCGATACTTAATTTATATTCACAAACACGTGAATGGGAAAAAGGTATTAATATGTTCGAGGCTCACAGCGACTTATTTTCAAAGCCACAGCATTTTAAAGCCATAGCCAATTTTTATTGTGAGGCTGCGTTAATAGATAACGACCCACAAGTTATGCGCAAAGCTATTAGTCTAAATCATAAAGCAATTCGCCCTTTGTATGAATTAGGTAAGTCTGCTTATGCAAAAGAGGATTATGTAAAAGCGATTTATTATTGGCGTGAGCTGATATGTACTTTTACTTTTTTTGCTCCTTTATTTATTGATGATCTTGCTCACAGCTATAATCAGTTAAAGTTGACTGAGCAATTTCATGCGTTACTTTTACAATTGCTTGATAAGGGCGGGGTGTTGATAAAAATAAAACATTGCCAAGCATTACTTGAGCAAGGGCACACAGATCAAGCAATTAAATTTTTAACTGATAGCTTAAAGCGTCAACCTACAATTCGCGGTTTTAGTTTTTTATTACAGCTTCTTGCTAAACAAAATACAGATATTAAAGATGTGCTTGATCAAATCGATAAGTTAGTCACCTCTTATATTGCCACAAAACCAGATTTTCAATGTCAACACTGTGGTTTCACCAGCCATACAATTTATTGGGTTTGTCCATCGTGTAAACATTGGGAAACCATTGTACCAAGCCGTGGTTTAGACGGTTTTTAGTTTTCTATAAAATATTCACTTACTTCTACAATTAGTTTTAGGAAAGTTATGTCTCTCGAACATTCAAAAAAAGTTCTTATCGCCCTCGATTATGATGATCAACAAACAGCTTTAAATTTCGTTAAACAATTATCACCAGATACTTGCCGCTTAAAGGTTGGCAAAGAAATGTTTACTTACTTTGGGCCTGCTTTTGTTAAAGAACTCATTGATTTAGGTTTTGATGTATTTCTAGATTTGAAGTTTCATGATATTCCTAATACGGTTGCAAAAGCGGTAACGGCGGCTGCAAAAATGGGTGTTTGGATGGTTAATGTTCATGCCAGTGGCGGTGTTGAAATGATGACTAAAGCGAAGCAAGCACTTGAACAATTTGGTGATGAAGCGCCATTATTAATTGCAGTTACAGTATTAACAAGTATGGATAGTGCCGAATTAAAAAGACTCGGTATTGATAAAACACCTGCTGAACAGGTAGTTTATTTAGCAAAACTGGCTAAAGAGTCGGGGTTAGATGGCGTTGTGTGCTCAGCACAAGAAGCCAAACAACTAAAATCAATATTAGGAAGTGACTTTAAACTTGTTACACCTGGTATTCGCCCAGAAGGCAGCGCAGCAGGTGATCAGAAGCGGATAATGACACCAAAACAAGCTATTGACGATGGTAGTGACTATCTAGTTATCGGTCGTCCTATAACACAAGCAGATGATCCTGTTTCTGTTTTGATAAATGTTAATAATTCGATTTCTTAAAATTAACGTTTACCTATACTTTAGTACCAATGTTTTTAATTACAATTTATAACTGATCTGTTATATTAGCCTATATTAGTTTGTTGTATGGGCTTTTTATGAAATATATTATTACTTCTATTTTGTTGTTTGTTATCTATTTTTCGGTTAATAAATATGGGGTTTCTGCTAATTCATTTGATGATTCATCAAATGTGAGCGATGCATTCAATATTTATCCTGTCAATCTCGTTGACTTTAAGCTAACGCTTGTTAAATATATCCATCATGTATGCGAGAAGAATGAAGAAAGATTAACCCAAATGAAAAGTGATGTTTCAGAATGTATTTCAGCTCATGATCTTGCTAAGGATAAATGTGAGGTAAAAGTTTTACGTTTAGCGCCATTTAATATTGAAAATAAAGAAGATTTAGATGAGTATGGGCAAGATTACAAACAGTGTACCTTGCCCTATAAAAATTTAGTGGGTTAGTTTTTGTTATTTAAGCTTTTAAGCGAATTGCTTTTGCTTCTATATCAATTAAACCTTGCTTAAATAAACCACCAATCGCTTTTTTATAATTAGCTTTGCTGGTTGAAAAAACTTTTTTGATTACTTCTGGATCTGATTTATCGCCAAGTGCAATGACACCGCCCTCGGCTTTTAATTTATCCATTATTTTTTCACCAAGGTCACTTACCTTTCCCATTCCTGGTTTTTCAAGAATGACGTCAATTTTTCCGTCTTCACGTACTTTTTGAATAAAACCAGTTAAGCGCTGGCCAACAAACATGTTTTTAAACACCATGTTGTAAAAAATTACGCCATAATGTGCTTCTTCAATTAACACTTTATAGCCAATATCCGTTTTACCGGCGACAATCAATTGTACTTCTTGCAGTGGTGTATATTCTGGTTCAGTTTTATTGATGAAGCGATTAAAGTTATTTGAAGCACAAATACGGCCACTTGCATTATCTAAGTACAAACGAACTAAATAAGAATAGCCTTCTTGCATTCTAGGTTTTTGTTCGTTAAATGGTGCAAGTACATCCTTCTCAAGACCCCAATCTAAAAAAGCACCAATGCTGTTCATTTCTTTTACGCGAAGCAGGGCGTACTCACCCACTTGTGCTAATGGCTTTTTAGTTGTTGCTGTTGCTAAGTTAGCATTATCTAAGAAAATGAATACGCTGATACTATCGCCAGCTTCTAATTCATATTTGATTTCATTACTTGGTAAGAAAACCTCGCCTAGGTCATGACCATCAAGGTACGCGCCTTCGTTACTTACTTCATTAACGAATAGTGTTTGGGTGGTTCCGAGGTAACTCATAATTATTCCTGTTCTGGCTTTTTACGACGGCGCATTGGGGCATCGCCATCAATATTAAGGGGGGCTTTAATCGGTGCTTGTGGCTTTTTAGGCTTAGACTTACGCTTGGTCATTACCTTTGCTTTTGGTTTTGCTTTATCTTGCTCTTTAGCCCAAATAGCATCAGGTTTTGGTTCGCGGAGACCTTTAAATTTACCTTTAAGCCCTTCGATGGTATGAAACTCAAGTTCATCATTTAAAAAAGCTTTAATTGCTTTGTAGCTTAACCAGTCTTTAGGTCCAACGAGTGAAATTGCAGTGCCTTTAAAACCTGCACGACCTGTCCTGCCTATACGATGAACATACTCTTCAGCGTGTTTAGGTAAATCAAAATTAATTACGTGTGTGACACTGAGTAAATCAAGGCCGCGGGATGCGACATCTGTTGTAATCAAAATCTTAAAGTTTTCACGACTAAAGCTGTCCATAATCTCAAGACGTTTATTTTGTGCAAGGTCACCTGCTAAGGCTTGTGCTTTAAATCCTTTAGCATTGAGCGCATCACTTAAACGGCTTGTATCTGCACGGGTTGCTGTAAAAATAATACATTGGCCCACATCATCTTGCTTTAAAAAGTGCTCAAGCAATGCTTCTTTGTGATCAAGGTGATCAGCTAAAAATAAACTTTGCTTAATGTCTGAATGTTGTTCGTTAGCGGCACTGAGCGTAATTTGTTTTGGCTTTTTTAATAAATTACGTGATAGCGCATCAACTTGGGCATGATCAAGTGTTGCAGAAAACAATAAGGTTTGACGCAGGCGATGATCCGCTTGTTCATTGATCATTTTTAGCTGTTCGGTGAAACCTAAATCTAAAATTCGGTCTGCTTCATCAAAAATAAGTAATTCAAGGCCACTTAATTGTAATGAGCGTTTTGTTATGTGATCAGCTAAACGTCCAGGTGTTGCAATAACGAATTGTGGATCATTACGAAGAGCTTTAATTTGATCATTAAAATTCTCACCGCCTAGTATTTTTACCGCTTTAATATTAGTACCCGCAATTAAAAGTCGAAGCTGAGTAAATACTTGTGTAGCAAGTTCGCGAGTAGGCGCGACGATAAGTACTCGAGGATCGCGTTTACTGAGCGCTTTTTGCTTCATGACTCGTTGAACTGCTGGGAGTAAAAAAGCTAAGGTTTTGCCTGACCCAGTTTTAGACTGAGCGAAAATGTCATGACCTGCAAGTGCTGTTGGCACTGCATGGGCTTGAATATCTGTAGGCTGGGTGATCCCTTGATGAGCTAATTGTGTTTCAAGGCGAGTATCAATCCCAAGATCAGTAAAGTGCAAAGTGTATTTCTCCAAATGAGCAATTAATTGGGTATAAGCCAACAATAATGTCGCTATTATAGCGTAGTAGAGTGCTTGGCCGACAGTAAAAACCTGTTTATCACTGCTTTTTTTGCATTTAACCGTAAAATGCGTAAAATATGCGCCCCAATGCGCCGGATTTACGATTCGGTTACCGCCAATAACGGCTAAAGCAAAATAGGAATACCCATGACTGCAGTACATAAAGATAATGTCACCAGTGAGCACTTTGTTGTATGCGCGCTGTATAAATTTGTTGCACTCCCTGAATTTGAAGCACTTCGTCAACCACTTTTAGATGTAATGGAAGCCAATGAAGTACGCGGTACTTTATTAATTGCTGCTGAAGGGATTAATGGCACAGTATCAGCTAAGCGCGAAGGTATCGATAATTTACTATCGTGGCTTGATACTCAACCAAACCTCGATAACATTGTGAGTAAAGAGTCGTTTGATGATGAATGCCCATTTTATCGTACGAAAGTAAAGCTTAAAAAAGAAATCGTGACTATGGGTGTTGAAGGTGTTGATCCGCTCAAAGTTGTTGGCAGTTACGTCAAGCCACAAGATTGGAATGCGTTGATTTCAGATCCTGAGGTTATTCTAGTTGATACCCGAAATGACTATGAAATTGAAATCGGTACTTTCCAAAATGCCGTTGATCCAAATACTAAAACATTTCGCGAGTTCCCGCAGTGGGCAAAGGAAAACTTAGACCCTACAAAACATAAAAAAGTAGCGATGTTTTGTACGGGTGGTATTCGCTGTGAAAAATCAACGGCTTATATGAAAGAGCAAGGCTTTGAAGATGTATATCATCTCGAAGGCGGCATTTTAAAATACTTAGAAGAAGTGCCAAAAGAAGAAACAATGTGGGAAGGTGAATGTTTTGTCTTTGATAACCGCGTTGCGGTGGATCACGACTTACAAAAAGGTTCGTATGATCAATGCCATGCTTGTCGTATGCCAATCACAGAGGCTGAAAAACTAAAATCAGAGTATATGGAAGGTGTATCGTGTCATCACTGTATTGACAACGTTACAGATGAACAAAGAGAACGATTTGCAGAGCGCCAAAAGCAAATTGAGCTGGCACAAGCGCGTGGTGAAGGTCATATAGGTAATGAAGCGCAAGCGGTTTTACAAAAACGCAAAGATGCTAAAAAAGCACAAAAAGATGCGCAACGCGGTAAATAATCTAACCACTTATTAATAATGATAAAAAGAGCCACTAAGGCTCTTTTTTATCATTCGGACATTTTAGTACTCTATTCAACCCCAATAAATCCACCCGTTTGATGTGCCCATAACGCAGCATAAATCCCATTTTGAACGAGTAATTCATCATGACTACCTTGCTCAACAATACCGCCTTCATCAAGTACAATGAGTCTGTCCATTTGAGCGATCGTTGAAAGACGGTGTGCAATTGCAATTACTGTTTTACCTGTCATTAAATCATCAAGGCTGGCTTGAATTGCAGCTTCAACTTCAGAATCAAGTGCGCTTGTAGCTTCATCTAAAATAAGGATAGGTGCATTTTTTAGGAGTACGCGTGCGATCGCAATACGTTGGCGTTGCCCGCCCGAGAGTTTAACACCGCGCTCACCCACTTGTGCTGCAAAACCTTTGTTACCTTGGCTATCTTCAAGGTCATCTATAAATTCGAGGGCTTTAGCCTGCTTTGCAGCGTTTAACATCTCTTGGTCACTCGCATCAGGGCGACCATATAAGATATTTTCTTTAACAGAGCGGTGTAGTAATGACGTGTCCTGAGTGACCATTGCAATGTGTTTGCGTAAGCTTTCTTGGCTGACCTTTGAAATATCTTGGTCATCAATTTTAATAGCTCCACTGTCAACATCGTAAAAACGCAACAGTAAATTAACCAAGGTTGATTTGCCCGCACCGGAACGACCAACTAAGCCTATTTTTTCGCCTGCTTTGATATTTAAATCGAGACCATTGATCACAGGGCCTCTATTTGTTTCATTGGCAGCTTTACCGTAATTAAAATGCACGTTTTCAAAATTTATAACACAATCACTCACATTAAGAGTATGAGCATCTGGGGCATCGTCAACGTCAATAGGGTTTGAAAGTGTTTTCATGCCATCAGCAACAGTGCCTATGTTTTCAAACAAACCACTAATCTCCCACATTATCCATTGGGCCATACCATTTAATCGCAGTGATAAACTTACTGCTATCGCAATAGCACCGGCACTAATGGCACTTAACGACCATAAATACAAAGATAATGCAGCGACGCTGAACACTAAAAGGTAGTTAAGGGATTGAATCGCAAAATTTAAGCTCGTGACCAAACGCATTTGTTTATAAACTGGCTGTAAAAAAACATCCATGCTGTCTTTGGCGTATTGTTCTTCACGTTGTGTGTAAGAGAAAAGCTTAATGGTAGAAATATTGGTGTAACTGTCGACAATACGACCTGTCATTTCTGAGCGGGCATCGGCTTGCGAGCTGGCTATTTTTTTGAGTTTTGGCACAAAATAAAGCTGTATTAGGGTATAAAATGTAAGCCATACCAGCAGTGGGATCATCAGTCTCCAATCTGCCGCGGCAACTAAAAATACCATAGCGCTAAAATACACCACAATGTACATCAGTACATCAAGTAACTTCATCACCGTTTCGCGCACAGCAAGAGAGGTTTGCATTACTTTGGTTGCAATTCTTCCTGAAAACTCATTTTGATAGAAACTGACACTTTGACGTAGTAAATAACGATGAGCTAACCACCTGATTGACATTGGGTAATTACCCAATAGAGCTTGGTGTAATATTGCTGAATGAAAAAAGACCACCAGTGGTAAAATAATTAATAGCACCACAGCCATTTTAATAAGTTCAGATTTTTGCTCAACAAATAATGTTTCGGGTGTGTGAATACTTAGCCAATCAACTAATTGCCCCATATAACTGAACAGCGATACTTCTAAAATAGCGAGCAGCGCAGCACTAAGTGACATGAAAACGAGCGACAGTTCCATACCTTTTGTATAATGGCGGCAAAAGGCAAATAAGGTTGAGGGCGGTTGCGTTGGTTTATCTTCAGGGAACGGCTTAGTCATCCGCTCAAATAATCGATACATTTTAATATCTTAAATAGTAAAAATGACCTTCACTATATCATTGAAAAGGGACAAAAACAGGGGGATTTAAAGTCTTATTTACCACTTAATTTTACCTGTTAGTATATCTCTAAACATCACCCAATCACCAAGCAGACTATAGAGAGGATGTTTAAAGGTAGCGGGACGGTTTTTTTCAAAGAAAAAGTGCCCAACCCAAGCAAAACCATAGCCAATAATGGGTAATAACCAAAATACTTTGAGGTTTAGTGTGAGCAAAGCGTAGCAAATAGCTATGACAACTAAACAACTGCCAATAAAATGCAAACGTCTATTTGTTGTATTAGTGTGCTCTTGCAGATAATAGGGATAAAAGTCTTTAAAGTTAGTAAATTGGATTGTGCCTTGCTCTGTGGTTTGCTTTTTCATTATATTTATACCAGCTTCAAGTGAAGTGTTTATTGTTAACGCAATGGCACTAAAAGTGCAAACAAGTCCATCTAAATGTCCGTTATAGGTTTACATATATTTACAGTCTAGCCTTTTATTAGTCGCATTACGCTAGACAAGGAGGCACTAAGGAAATATGTTACTCGATCTAATAAATTGTCCTATAAGAAATAATACGATGTTAAAAAAAGTTTTAGCTTGCGCCGTGCTTGTTGCGCTCAGTGGTTGTTCTGACAACACATCAAGTTCTGCGACAACAAATACGCAGGTCAAAGATCAAAAGGCACAAAGTGTTACTTACCCTGAGACGAAAAAGGGTGAAGTAGTTGATGTTTATTTTGATCAAAAAGTGGCTGACCCTTACCGCTGGTTAGAAGATGATATGAGCAGTGACACGGCTGATTGGGTTAAAACACAAAATAACCTTACTTTTTCGTATCTTGAAAATATTCCATACCGCGACAAATTAAAAGCCAGCCTTGAAAAATTAATGAATTATGAAAAAGTGACGGCCCCTTTTATCGAAGGCGATTACACGTATTTTTATAAAAATGATGGCTTACAAAATCAATATGTCCTTTATCGCAGTAAAGGTGAAAGTGATGCTGAGGTATTTTTAGATCCGAATAAATTCAGTGAAGATGGTACGACTTCAATGTCTGGCTTAACTTTTTCTGAAGATGGTTCATTAGCGGCTTATCAGATCTCGGAAGGTGGCAGTGATTGGCGCAAAGTTATTATTATTAATACCCAAACAAAAGAACAAATTGAAAGCGCGCTAATCGATGTTAAATTTAGCGGTATTTCGTGGGTTGGTAACGATGGTTTCTATTACTCAAGCTACGATAAACCAAAAGGCAGTGAGTTATCAGCAAAGACTGATCAACATAAAGTTTACTATCATAAGTTAGGTACTGCGCAAACAGCAGACGAACTTATTTTTGGTGGTACAGATAACGAGAAACACCGTTACATTGGCGCATCAGTAACACGAGATAATAAATATTTAGTGATATCAGCCAGTGTATCAACATCTGGTAATAAACTGTTTATTAAAGATTTAACAAAACCTGACAGTAAACTCGTAACGATATTAGGGCACACTGATTCAGATACATACGTGTTTGATAATGACGGTAGCAAACTATATTTGGTGACTAATCTTAATGCGCCAAACAAAAAAGTAGTTACTGTTGATGCTGCAAACCCAACACCTGAAAACTGGCAAGATCTTATCCCTGAAACTGACAACGTTTTAAGTATGTCAAAAGGCGGCGATTTTTTCTTTGCAAAATACATGGTAGATGCAATTTCAAAAGTTAAACAATTTGATAAAGCAGGTAAGTTGGTACGTGAAATTAGCCTACCGGGTGTTGGTACAGCTCGTGGCTTTGGTGGTAAAAAAGAGAGCAGTACCTTATATTATTCTTTTGCAAATTATACGACACCAGGAAATACCTATTCGTTTGACGTAAATACAGGACAATCTGACGTATATCGTAAATCGGGTGCAAAATTTGACTCTGCGCAATACACGTCAGAGCAAGTTTTTTATACATCAAAAGATGGCACGAAAGTACCGATGATTATATCGTACAAAAAAGATGTAAAACTTGATGGTACTAACCCAACAATTTTGTACGGGTATGGTGGCTTTAACGCAAGCTTAACACCAAGCTTTAGTTCTACTGTAGCCGCATGGCTTGAGCAAGGTGGTGTTTACGCCGTTGCAAATATCCGTGGCGGTGGTGAATATGGTAAGCAGTGGCATGACGCTGGTACGCAACTGAAAAAGCAAAATGTGTTTGATGACTTCATTGCTGCAGCTGAATACCTTAACGAGAAAAAATACACATCAAGTGACTATTTAGCTGTTCGTGGTGGCTCAAACGGTGGCTTGTTAGTCGGTGCTGTTATGACTCAGCGCCCTGAATTATTTAAAGTTGCGTTACCGGCGGTAGGCGTGCTTGATATGTTACGTTACCATACATTTACTGCAGGTGCTGGTTGGGCTTACGACTACGGTACAAGTGAGCAAAGTAAAGAAATGTTCGACTACCTTCATGGTTATTCGCCAGTTCATAATGTTAAAGCGGGTGTAAAATACCCAGCTACGATGATCACCACAGGCGATCATGATGACCGTGTTGTTCCTGCGCATTCATACAAATTTGCGGCAGAATTACAAGCAAAAGGCGCAGGTGCAAATCCATACTTTATCCGCATTGAAACGAATGCAGGTCATGGTGCGGGCACGCCAACGAGTAAAATCATTGATCAATACGCAGATATCTATGGTTTTACCCTTTATAATATGGGCATTAAATCACTTTAATCGTTATAAAATAAATAAGTATAAAAGCCACTTGTCGTAAGTGGCTTTTTTTATTTAAAAACTTAAATTGGTGAGAAAAGTCGCTCGTATGTTTTATACGCATACTCATCACTCATGCCAGACAAGTAATCACAAATAACTCGCATGCCTTGATTTTGTTTACTTGCTTGTAAGTAAATATGCTGTGTAGTTATCGGCAATAACCGTAAAGGATCACTTGCAAAGGCATTAAATAGCTCAATTAGTAAGTTTTGGCCTTTAAATTCAATCTGTTGCATATGTGGCTCTCGAATTAGCTGATTAAACACAAATTGCTTTAGTACCTGAAGTGCACCAGCATATTGATCTGGTAACTCTACACCAGCTTGTAAAATTGGGCATTCAAACACACTGTTTTGCTCTGTTAAATGGGCATGAATAATAAACGTATTAACCAGTTCGCCTATGGCATCTTTACGCTCATAATCAAACGGTGAAAACAGGCGCTGAGTTATCGAAGCTAAATTGCTTTTTAACCAAGGTGAGTCAATGGCTGTTAGTGCAGGAACGGCGTGATTTTGCCAATCGGTTAAAGTCAGAGTGTGTGTTGCGATCGCATCTTCTAAGTCGTGTACTGCGTAGGCAATATCATCTGCAAGTTCCATAATCGCTGCATCAAGGGATTTATAATTAGTTTTAGAACGATAGTTATCAACTTTTTTGTGGCTAGCTAAAAGCGTTTGGTCATGAACTGATAGCGGGGCTTTTATCCAATGTAGAATTTCTTTATCGTCGCTGTATAAGCCTTTAGCAGGGCGCCAATCATCGGCCTTAATAAATCGCTGACTAGTGGAGTGCGAAGGGATTGTATGCCATAAATCATCAATGAGTGCTGGGTACTTGATGAACCCGAGTAAAGTGCGGCGAGTCAAGTTCATACCGTGGCCATTACTGTATGGCTCTAACTTAGCAACTATACGCAACGTTTGTGCATTGCCTTCAAAGCCCCCGTGATCACGCATCATATAATTAAGCGCTATTTCACCACCATGGCCAAAGGGGGGGTGACCAATATCATGTGCTAAGCAAAGGGTCTCTAGTAAACTGGTCGTGGGGAAATGATGAAAATCTGTATGTTGATTTTTTAAATGACGCAGCAAACCGCTGCCTATTTGCGCAACTTCCAAAGAATGTGTAAGGCGGGTACGATAAAAATCGTTTAAGCCAATCCCCATTATTTGCGTTTTAGCTTGTAAGCGCCTAAATGCAGCTGCATGGATAATACGAGAGCGATCAACTTGCCAAGGCGAGCGGTTATCATTTGGTCGATTTTTTTGCTGATCAATAATACGCTTTTGCCAGTCTAAATTCATGAATTCAATACCTAATAATAACTTACACGTTTGATGAGCGAATTGTAGCTGAAATTTTTGAATTATAACAATTGTGTTAATTCGCCTTTATTTAGATGCTTAGGTATAATGATTTGTCGAGTGCATGTGTATTTACCA
Organism: Pseudoalteromonas neustonica; assembly: GCF_001653135.1. Lineage (GTDB taxonomy): Bacteria > Pseudomonadota > Gammaproteobacteria > Enterobacterales > Alteromonadaceae > Pseudoalteromonas > Pseudoalteromonas neustonica. Next base: position 397,262 of record NZ_BDDS01000002.1, on the reverse strand, counting down.
TGCATAACTGCTAGTTTTTTTGAGATGATACATGCTTAAATACGTTTTTCGTTTTCTAATGAGCCTCTTTTTTATCTGGGCATTAAGTTACCCATTTATACAACGTCCAACTTCGCTAAGCGAACCACAAACGACAGCAGAAAAAAAACCTGTTGTTAAGAAAATAGAAAAGCCATTGCATTCGGTAAAATTACCTAAGTTTGACAGCTTCACTGATGTGAAAGAAAAAAAGCATGCTTTTTTCGACTTTATTCGCCCACATATTGAGGCTGAAAATAAAAAAATTCGCCAGCAACGCGCAACATTAGAAATTGCGTTAATGATGTTGCAATACGATGAGCCCCTTAATGAGAAACAAACCAAGCAAGTAAAAGCAATTTTAAATAGCTATAAATTGCCTGACACGATTAATAGTTTGTCTTTAAATCAAGCCTTACGCCGTGTTGATATTATTCCAAAAGAATTGGCACTAATGCAGGCAGCCAACGAATCTGCGTGGGGAACATCACGATTTGCCCGTATTGGATTGAATTTTTTTGGCCAGTGGTGTTACAGTAAAGGCTGTGGCATGGTACCAAATAGACGTAATGCCGAAGCAAAACATGAAGTTGCAGCATTTAAATCAGTTCGTGCAGCGGTAAACTCATATTTTAAAAATATTAACACGCATGGTGCATATAAAGAATTACGCTCGATTCGTGCTGATTTACGTCGCCAACAAAAACCTGTATCTGCAACAAAGTTAACCTATGGTTTAATATCGTATTCAGAACGAAGAGAAGCATACATTGAGGAATTAAACCAAATGATAAACCAAAACCGAGCGTATTTTGATGAATAAGTTAATGTTCAGCCTTCCCCGTTATATTATTATTACATTCATGCTGTTAGGTACTTTTAGTATTCACGCCAAAGAGTTTGTTGTTTCTTATGATGGCTTTTATGACCGTTTAAAAGTGGTAAACAAAGGGGACTTTCAGTTTGCGCAAGTTAATTTCTATATCACAGACATTGCAACAAATGATGCCTGTTTAATTAAAACTGGGCGTATTATTACTGAGCGACAGGAGTTCCCGTTAAACTACACCGATCAAGCTCAAATGCTATTACCGTTTGATAAACAACTAGATTCTGATAAAGCGGTCGTTGTCATTGAACCACAAAATGACAATCATGATTGCCAATTAAAATTACAAATAGAAGCGCGTGAATTTAACGCAAGCTATTTAAATAAAAAGCATCTTTATCAACTTGATCAAGAGTTTGATGAATTACTATCTAACTTGTCAGGTTTTTTCATTAGTAAATTAATGAGCTTTTTATTACCGGAACAAAAAGGTGTTGTGTTGACGTTTGCAGAACCTATCGTAGTTGCTGATCCTGCCTTTACATGTGAAGGTGTGGTTTGCCATGTCGCTATCTCTGACGAGTGGGAAGGCGATAAAACAGCGTTTAATATCACCGCAACGCTTGTTAGAGTCACTCCTTGGATAGCCAATTAACTATTTTATTAAGCACTGTGTGCAGTGCTTAATTATTTTATCTGCTTAAGCCTCTTTCGTTTAGTATCATATTGATTTTGGTTACTTAAATCATGTAATAAATACCCCTAAAAGATATCAACCAATAATTTACTTAATCTACGAATATCACTAACGGTGCTATTTCGATACAACTAGGTAAGGTATCAGTCATTTTTGTCAATTCAGTTACAACGCACTCAAAGCACGTTAAAATAGAGATATTATTGATTTTTATAGCACGTATGAACACAGACTATGAATAAAGCCCATGTTATAGAACACCTACGTTTTGCTCTTGAAGCGCAATTAACCACAGCACAAGCCGCGGCTAAAACGGCTCACGATACTGCCACTCACGAAGAAAATGTTGCAGAAAACAAATATGATACGCTAGGGCTTGAAGCAGCGTATTTAGCGCAAGGGCAAGCGCAGCGTGTGAATGAATGCCATATGAGTATTAAAGCATTCGAAAAAGCCTTTAAAGAACCCTCATCGACGAAGGTGACAATAGGGTCTTTAGTATGCTTAAGTGATGAAGATGATGTACTTAATTGGTATTTTATCGGGCCTTATTCAGGTGGCTTAAAAGTGACGATTAAAAGCATTTCTGTTTATGTTCTCACACCATTATCGCCGCTTGGTAAAGCCCTATTGAATAAAAAAGTAGGTGATGATGTTTCATTTAGTGCGGGTGAAAAAACACGTTTGTTGTGCGTTGCTTCTATCGCATAAAAAGTTATTGTTTTAGTTAAGTTGAACTATGGCAAGTGGGGACATTACCAGAGTTCAACTTAAATTAAGTCGGAAACAATATACTCAAACCACCTCACATCTTGAGGTGATTTGGGTATATACCTAGCTTTTTTGCGTGTAGGCGTCGTTATGTATACCCGCAGCTCGTCCTGATGGATCTGCATTATTTTGAAATGAAGCATCCCATGCTAGCGCTTCAGGCGTAGAGCAGGCCACTGATTTACCATGAGGCACACACTTAGCGGCTGCGTCTCCCGGAAAATGTGATTCAAAGATAGTCCGGTAAAAATAGGCTTCTTTAGAATCAGGGGTATTTATTGGATATTTAAACTTAGCATTCGCTAAGTCTTGATCGCTCACTTGCTCAGCAACAAACTCTTTTAAGGTATCAATCCAGTTATAGCCTACACCGTCAGAGAATTGTTCCTTTTGACGCCATAGTACTTCGTCAGGTAAATAACCTTCAAAACCTTCACGTAAAATATGTTTTTCGATTTTGCCATTGCCACACATTTTGGCTTCTGGGTTTATTCGCATGGCTACATCAACAAATTCTTTATCAAGAAATGGCACGCGCGCTTCTACGCCCCAAGCTGCCATTGATTTATTAGCACGTAGGCAATCAAACATATGCAGTTTAGATACTTTACGATTTAGCTCTTCATGAAATTCTTGCGCATTAGGTGCTTTATGGAAGTATAAATAGCCACCAAATAGTTCATCGGCCCCTTCACCTGAAAGTACCATTTTAATACCCATTGCTTTTATTTGACGTGCCATTAAATACATAGGCGTCGAAGCGCGTATAGTTGTTACGTCGTAGGTTTCAATATGGTAAATAACCTCTTTTAATGCATCTATCCCTTCTTGAATTGTAAAGTGAATAGGGTGATGCACTGTGCCAATCATATCAGCTACTTTTTGTGCAGCCGCTAAATCTGGTGATCCTTCAAGACCAACAGAGAATGAATGTAATTTTGGCCACCATGCATCACTTTCGTCGTTGTCTTCTATGCGTTTTGCGGCAAATCGCTGAGTTATGGCTGAGATCACCGATGAGTCTAATCCACCTGAGAGTAAAACACCGTATGGTACATCGCACATTAATTGGCGCTTAACGGCTGCTTCAAGCGCATCCTTTACGTCTTCTGCTTTTGCGCTATTATTTTTAACTGCGTCGAATGTTTCCCAATCACGTTGGTAATAAGCTGTGAGCGCGCCATCTTTACTCCATAAAAAATGCCCTGGAGGGAATTCTTCTATGTGTTTACAAATAGGTGACAGTGCTTTGAGCTCTGAGGCAACATAAAAATTACCATGTTCATCATGGCCGGTATAAAGCGGGATAATACCAATGTGATCACGGCCAATTAAATAAGCGTCTTGCTCTTCATCGTATAAACAAAAAGCAAAAATTCCGTTTAAATCATCTAAAAAGTCGGGGCCTTTTTGTTTGTATAGCGCAAGAATAACCTCGCAATCTGATTGTGTTTGAAACGTAAAGTCAGTTTCAAGTTGAGCAGCGAGTTCTTTATGATTATAAATTTCACCGTTCACTGCAAGAATATGGGTTTTCTCTGGGTTATATAGTGGCTGCGCTCCACTAGATACACCTACGATAGCTAAACGCTCGTGGACTAAAATCGCTTTGTCAGATGAATAGACACCTGACCAATCAGGGCCGCGATGACGCAGTAATTTTGACATTTCAATTGCTTGACTACGCAATTGTGTGGCATCAGACTTTATGTCTAATACACCAAAAATTGAACACATAGTAACTCCTCATTCCTATCATGTGTGTAGCATAGGTACATTTTCCTAAGCGCTAACCTTTGTTTTAACAGAAACAATTAACTAAGTCACATAGCTTTTACAATATTTAAAGAATAATTTATGCACCACAATGAACTGCAGTGCACCACAATGATCAGTGTGTAGTGCCTGCGGCCACCTTAACGTCTTTTTTTGTACTCAACGCTGCCGTAATCAGTACTTTTAGAGCATTGATGACGGTATCTTCACTCATACTTGGTGCACCGTGGTGGTGCACCGCTTGGCTTGGTAAATACGGTATATGAATAAAGCCGCCTTTGAGCTGCGGTTCATACTCTGCAATATAGTGTAATAAGCCATACATAACATGATTACAGACATACGTACCTGCAGAATTAGAGATAGCAGCCGGGATATGACTTTTTTGTAAGTCGACGAGCATGCGTTTAATGGGGAGGTTTGTAAAATAAGCCGCTGGAGCATCTTCAATCACTGGTTTATCAATAGGCTGAGTGTTGGCGTTATCTGCAATGCGGGCATCATCAATATTAATGGCAATACGCTCTATGCTTATTTCACTACGCCCACCTGCTTGACCAACACATAACACTAATACGGGGTGATGCTGTTCTATCGCTTTGTAAAGCACATCTAATGAGCGGTCAAATTCACACGGTAGCTCTAAAGCAATCACTCGATGCTTAGCAATTAAGTCATCGCCTAGTTTATTTACAGCTTGCCATGAGGGATTAATTGATTCGCCACCAAATGGTTCAAAGCCGGTGATAATCACACACGGCATACTCGATGTTAGTTTAGTCATTAAAAATCACCATATACATTAAAATAATATTAACAGTTAACAAGGTCAGTGCAGTGGGTATTTGCACCTTTATAACATGGTATTTGTCTTTTAAGTCGAGCAATGCAGCAGGGATAATATTAAAGTTTGCTGCCATGGGCGTCATTAACGTGCCGCAGTAACCACTGTACATACCAATTGCTACTAATGGTGCAGGGTTAGCGCCGTGACCTTCAATTAGGAATGGCATTGCAATACCTGCGGTCATCACCGGAAATGCGGCAAATGCATTGCCCATTATCATGGTAAATAATGCCATGCCAACACAATACAAAACCACCAACATAAAACGATTTTCGGGTGCAATAAACAAAGTGACTAATTCTTTGATAGAATCGCCTGTTTGCGCCACAATAAATACGCCGCCAAGCATGGCCAACATTTGCGGTAAAATAGCAGCCCAACCAATTGAATCAACCAGTCGGCGAGACTCAGTGATCGCTTCAACAGGGTTACCTCCTGTAATTTTCCAGCCAATTAAAAGTGCAAAAATACAGGCTGCTGTCAAAGACGCTAGCGTTAGATGGCGTTGGTCTAGTAAGTAATAATCACCTATAGCGACCCCATCAAATGATACTGTAAGTAATACAGTGATTACGGGGATCATTAATGCAGGAATAAATAACTTATTGCCAAGACGTGAGGCAGACTCAGTTTGTTGTCGCTCTGTTAGAGGTTTATAACTGCCCATACTAACAAGATTAAACCCTGCCAGAAGAGCAATTAATATTACGCTCACCCCAACTAATAAATAAGTAGTGGCTCCACCTAATATGGCAATAGACAAATCACCAAATAAAAAACTACTTCCGAATAAAAACCAAAATAGTGCTGTAGTGAGTCTTTTCGGGTGGTTTTTATCTTGTAACGTGCGTACGACTAAGAACATTACAATGATACCAATCAATAAATAAATGTTTTCTATGGTAATTATCGCAGTGCTTGAGCTGCTTATATCCGTTGTTGATACTTTACTCATATTGCTTCCTGCTGTTTGTGTGCGGCAACGGCTAAGGCAATTTTTGCTTCTAGGCGAGATAATCTAAATAGGTGAATAATCAGTGCAGCAATAGCCGTAGGGATTGCCCATAAACCGATGTGCAATGGTTCGATACCTGCGATCCCATTTTCTTTTAAAAAAGCATCCATTAAAAGTACTGCGCCAAAAGCAATAAAAATATCTTCACCAAAGAACATTGCAATATTATCAACAGCCGCAGCATGCGCACTGATCATGTCCTTAATTGGTTTTGGTAATTCACCATATTTATTCGTCGCAGCCCCTAATGCCATTGGAGCCAATAATGGACGAACAGTTTGTGCTTGACCGCCAAGGCTTAATAAACCAAGAGCAGCAGAGCACTCACGAACAATGAAGTATAAGGCCAATATGCGTGCGCTAGTGGCGCTTTTTATTTTTGCTATCCAATTTTTAGCGTGTTGCTGCAGGCCATAACGTTCAAGTAAAGCAATGACGGGTAAGATTAAAATGAAACTAGCAAGCTGACGCGAGTTCATAAATTTCTCACCAAAAGTTTGCAACAAAGTGATGATATCTAAATTAACCGCCCAGCCTGTTGCAATACCAGCGATCGTTACGACCATTAAGGGGTTAAAGCGCAATGCAAAACCTAGCACAACAACTGGTATACCAATGAGTGGCCAAAAATTAAGTTCAAACATACTATAATTCCTACCTCTTTATTTTTAATGTGTTTAGCGCAAGTTTTAATTGTTGCAGATGGGCATTTAATTTTGACTGAGCTTGTGCTGCGACGGCTAAATCTACATAACTAAATTTTACTGTATCACCGGGTTTTAACTGAGCAAACTGATGTAAATCAGCACTAATAACAGTACCCAACAATGGGTATCCTCCCGTTGTTTGCGCATCATTTAAAAGTACTATTGGCTCACCACTGGGCGGAAGTTGAATACTGCCAGGGCCCACAGCTAAAGAAGGGAGCGAACGAATGTGTGTTAAATCACAAGCTTGATTTTTTAAACGTAAACCCATTCGGTTACTATTAGGGCTTATATGCCATGTTGTTTGGCAAAATGCTGTTAAAGATTGTTCAGTTAGTAAGTGTTTATGTGGACTTGAATGAACTCTAATATGTTGTCTTGCCGCTGGTGAAATTGCCCCTCTTTGTGACCAAACACCATTATAAGGGATTATAGGGATGTGATCTCCAGCTTGTAAGGCGCTACCGGTTAATCCACCAAACTGGGCTGCTACATCAGTCGCGCATGACCCCATTGTAGGACTGCACACTATACCGCCCTTAACAGCTAAATAGGCTCTAAAACCACTTCGAGATGTGGCAAAGCATAATTTTTGGCCCGCTTTTATTTGGTATGTCCACCCAGGTGCCAATGGAGAATTGGCCAATGTGGCTTTCATATCAGCGCCCGTTAATGCGACTACGCAATCGGTTGTAAACGTTAGTTGCGCAAGTCCAAGAGTAATCTCAATGACAGGTGTATTATCGGGGTTGTTAAGTAGTCGGTTTGCGATGATCATGGCATAGGGGTCTAAAGCACCTGAACGAGCAACGCCAATATGACGATACCCATTACGGCCTAAATCTTGAATCGTCATTTGCATACCCGGTTTGTTTACTGTGATCATGATGCAATGTCCTTCGCAATAAACTCAATGGTATCGCCTGGGTTGATAATGCTGGGCACGCTTTGGTTTGAATCAAACAAAGTAAAATCAGTATGACCAATAATATGCCAGCCACCAGGGGAGTCAGCTGGATAAACACCCGTTTGATCGGCACCAATTGCAACCGAACCTTTTGGAACATGGGTTCTTGGCTCACTTCGTCGAGGTGTATGTAATTGCGTATCTAAGCCATGTAGGTAAGTAAAACCGGGCTGAAAGCCAAGAAATAAAACCTGATAGTGCACGCTAGAGTGGCGTGCGATAACATCTTCAATGTGCATATTATGAAAACGCGCTACGTGTTCAATATCAGGTCCGTTTTCACCGCCATAACGCGTTATTAGTTTGTGATGGCGTCCTTTAAAGTCCTCCGGTTGGAGTGTTTTCCAGCTATTTAATAATTGCTCTTTTAAATCAATGAATTTAGTTTCATTTGAAAAATAAAGAGTTAAAGAGTTCATTGCCGGGACAATATCAATGCATTGATAGGTTTTTTTGCACTGTGATGCTAAGGCCCAGATACGTTTTTGAATGGCCAGTTTATCGCCAAGTAGGGTAGTGGCGTCAAAAAGTACGCTTGAGTTGCTTAGAATATGGATGGTTGGTTGGTCTTTTTTGTCCATCATTAATTATTTTTATTAGTAGATCATACCAGCAAGCTAGCACACTCGAAGGTAAATGTTTATAACTATACGATTAGCATACTCCTTTTTAAGTACCTGTTAAGTGTATAATTACGAGTCGGCATTACAAATGCATTAAATTTAAACTACGCCAAAAAAACTGGCGCAGTTTAAATAGATAGCTGTTTAGTTATTGAGTAACCATTCAGATAATAAACGCACGCCAAAGCCAGTACCGCCTGGCGATATTTCATCTTTACCTTTTGTAGCTAAAGCATTTCCGGCAATATCTATATGAACCCAACGAGTGTCATCTGCAAAGTGCTGTAAAAAGCTTGCTGCAGTTGTCGCGCCTGGACCACTTGATCCAATATTTTTAAGGTCGGCAATATCAGAGCTTAGAGTATCCTTATAGCCTAGCGGTAAGCGCCATAGGTTTTCGTTTACGTTTTTACCAGCAAAGGTAAGTTGTGACACTAAAGTATCATCATCAGAAAATACTGCGGCGTAATCATTACCCACGGCTCTAATTTTAGAACCCGTTAATGTTGCAACATCAATCATGATTTCTGGCTTGAAGTGTTCGCGTGCATACCACATCGCATCACTTAGAACTAAACGGCCTTCGGCATCGGTATTCACTATTTCTACACTTAAGCCTTCAGCAGTTCTGACGACGTCACCAGGAGCGACTGCAAATTGCGACACCATATTCGCAGCCATACCCATAACAGCAACCACATTTTTATCCGCTTTTGCCAAAGCCATTGCTTTAACAGTGCCTAAAACGGCTGCTGCACCAGCCATATCAGATTTCATACGCGCAATAGACGCACCTGTTTTAATGCTATAGCCGCCAGAGTCAAAGGTGATCCCTTTACCGACCAAAGCAATAGGAGTGTCATTTGAACCTTTATAATGCGCAACAACTAAGCGTGCGCCTTGTTGGCTGCCACGGCCAACGGCTTCTAAGGCACCCATGCCTAGTTCTTTCAATTGCTTAGGTTCTAATATTGTAATTTCGACACCTAATGATTCAAGTTCTTTTGCGGCATTGGCAAAATCAACAGGGGTCATCTCTGTGGCAACTTCAGATGTTAAATCGCGCGCGAGAAAAACACCCGCCTGAATGCTTTCTAGCACTGTATATTGCTTGCGCGTTTGTTTAGTACTTGCAACATCAATTGTATAGCTAACTGTATTTGTGCTTGGTTTTTGCTTGTATTTTTCAAACCGGTGATCACGTAAGTTAGCACCATGGGCAAAGTTAGCAGCCAGCTCGCTATTATTAACAGCTCCTTTAACACTATCAAAAGCGATAGAGGCCGTCGTTGTTTTGTTAGCGATTAAACGCGCGTGGATGTTGCCACCTAATTTAGCGATAAGTGCTTTATCGAGCTTTTCTTGCTCGCCAGTACCAACGATTAGTACGCGTTTAAAATCACTATTAAAAGGGGCGAGTAGTTCAATAACACTGGCGTATTTACCTGTAAAGCTTTCACTTTCGACAGCGCGTTGCAATTGGTTATTTAATTGTTTATTTGTTGAATTAAACAGTGTGTTTTTGCCATCTTCACTGTAAAAAAGCACTAAAGTTTGGGCTGTATTATCTATTTTTGAAGAAAAATTAAACTCAGCTGCATATGATTGCGTAGAAAGGGAAAGGGCGATTGTTAATGCCGAAGCTTTAAGGATTTTTTTCATGTTTAAACTCAAATAAAATAAAAGCTCTTTTTACCTTATTTAGGTTCATAGGTTAAGTCGGATACGGTGGATATGCAATAAACAGCGATAAAACTATTTAAATAGATGAAATAAATTAGTTCACGTCAAGGTCTCACTTTATGACTGTGGAGTAATACACTAAAAGGTAAAATATGTTGGAACCAAAAAGTTTACTTAGACTAGCAACATTCGCGCTTTTATTCAGTGCTGCGAGTTACGGACTTTCTCTTGAACAAATAAAATCAAGTGATGTACAAGCAACTATGCATTTAGAAAAAATCGTACTTGGATCTGGATGTTTCTGGGGGGCGGAAAAACGGTATGAAGCATTACCAGGCGTGATCGATGCTGAATCCGGTTACGCAGATGGTAAAGGCTTTAAAGCGACGTATCGTAATATCACAGCACATTCCCGTCGACTTGATGAACATAATTATGCGGAAGTGGTACAGGTAACTTATAACAGCAATATTATAAGTGTAGATACACTCCTTAAAAACTACTTTGAAAGCCACGATCCAACACAAAAAAACCGTCAAGGTAATGATGTTGGTACGCAGTATCGTTCAATTGTATTAACCACAACACAGCAACAAGTAACTGTTGCAAATGCCTTAAAGACGAAATACCAAGCCAAGTTAACAAATGCAGGTTTTGGGGTTATAAAAACGATAGTAAAACCATTAGCAGAATTCTTTCCAGCAGAAGAATATCATCAAAATTACTTGGCAAAAAACCCAAATGGCTATTGCCCAGATCATTCAACAGGCGTTGTGTTTGACAAAACGGCCGATGAAAATATTGACAATTCGACTTTATTAAAAGGAAAACAGATAGTCATTATTGATTCGCGCAGCTATTGCCCATACTGTGAAAAACTGAAAAAAGACGTGTTAAATGATTATCAAGGAACAATTGCTTTAACGTTTAGAAAAGCCGATCAACTTTCTGGACTTACTATAAAGTCAGCGACATGGGCTACACCGACCATTTTGTTTCTCGAAAATGGAAAAGAAGTGTACGCTCGCCAAGGGTATGTCACTAAAGAGGAGTTTTATAAAGCATTAGGTGCGTTTAAACTAGGCGATAGTGAAGCATATCGTGTTGCCTTTAGTGCTCGTACCGACAGCCCATTTTGCAAACAATACGATATATTTAAAAACACGCCCGATGGTCAGTTTGTTGATAAGCTAAGCGGGGCGCCTTTATTTGATACAGGTGATCGATTTACTTCAGGCACAGGGTGGCTATCATTTACTAATCCGATAGGTGAGAGTGTGACAATGCACGAAGATAACAGTTATGGTATGCAGCGTATTGAGATACGTTCAAAGTCAACAGGCATACATCTTGGCCATGTATTTCCTGGTGAAGGGCCAAAAGGAGAAGATAGGTATTGTATTAATGCCACCGTGTTGGAATTTGTGCCTCGAAAAAATAGTTAAAATTAACTCACGACTACAAAGGTTATATTGATTACTATAATAATTTATAGCCTTTATGAGTTTGCAAAGTCGTACATTAAAGTTACATACAGCAGTTAATACTATTTATTTTTGATTGAAATCATAACTTATTGTTATATTTAGTTTTAGTAATGCACTATAGGAAAATTCCTATTGGCATTTTTCAAAAATACGCCTAAAGTTTAAATATCTGTGTTATTTAATCGTTAGGCCTTTATGATTGTTTATATAAAAAATATGAGATTAGCCTCTCAGCTGCGTGGTTCATTCTTTTTTTTACTTGTTCTTTTGGCTGTAGTGGCTGGGTTTAGCCTTTATGGTTTTACAAAAAGCCAGCAAGGATTTGTTGATTATAGGCAACTTGCTATAGAAACAAATTTAGCAGGGCGTTTACAAGCTAATCTACTTTATACACGTTTGAATGTTTTAAAATACATCAAAGAAGACGACCCTGAAACCCTTAAAGAATATACACGCCGATTAGATCTTGTTGAGCAGTTTTTGAGAGAAATAAAAACCGCTTCGAATGATCCAACTCGTTTAAAGTTGATAGAGGAATCATCGCAACTTACTCAAAATTATAAATCAAACTTTATAAAAGTAGTTCAGTTAATTAAAGATAGAAATAAGATAGTGTCTGAAGATTTAGATCCCGCAGGAAAAGCAATGCGCATTAGCATCTCAGCTTTATTTAATCAAATTAGTAAGAATACTGACTACGAAGATGCTCATTTGCTCTCACAAGTACAAGAATCACTTTTACTTGGTCGGTTATATGTAACTAAATTTTTGGTTTCAAACAAACACTCTGATATCGAACGGGCTGAGCAAGAGCTTGCTAAAACAAGTTCTTACATAGATAAATTGCTTAAAGGAACACTTAATACAGATTCAAGTCTGGAGAATGTAAAAACAAATTTAACAAAGTATTTAAATGCCTTAAAAAATATAGAGCAAACAATTATCACGCGTAACGATATTATTAATAACAAACTAAATAAGATTGGCCCTAGTATCGCTGATAATTTAGAAAGCGTGAAGTTATCAGTTAAAAATGAGCAAGATGAACTTGGCCCGAAGGTACAAAAGAACAGTGAAATGATGATTTATATCGTTAAGATAGTATCGATATCCGCGCTATTTTTAGGCTTATTATTCGCGGTCACATTACCTAAAATGATCCGCAGACCTATTGGTGGAGAGCCTAAGGAAATAGCAGCTGTTACAGAGAGAATTGCTAAAGGTGACTTAACAGAAAAATTCGAACACCAAGAAGATGCGACAGGTATATTTAAATCTATCATTTATATGTCTAATAGTTTGAAAAGTGTTATTTCACGCATCGTTACTAATGGAGACTCAATCAGCGAAGCGGCAATTACTTCGAGTCAAATTGCGCAAAATACCAACAATGTCGTTAATGAACAACGAGAGCGAACGTCACAAATTGCAACCGCAATTAATGAAATGGCTTACAGCATCCAAGAGGTTGTTAAGCTATCAACGAATTCAGCAAGTTCTGCAAATGAAGCTAAAAAAGCTGCAGAGACAGGCCTTACAGTTATTGATTCAACGGTAGGTGCTATAAACCGTTTGGCAGAAACAATTGAAAATGCCATGAAAGATATCAATAAACTGGAACAAAGCAGCCATGATATTGGCGCTGTTGTTGAGGTTATTAGAAATATTTCTGAACAAACAAACCTACTAGCGTTAAATGCCGCAATTGAAGCCGCGCGAGCGGGTGAACAAGGCAGGGGCTTCTCAGTCGTTGCTGATGAAGTTCGAAATTTAGCCCAACGTACGCAAGAATCAACCAACGAAATTCAAACAATGATTGAAGCACTACAAGCAGGAACAAATACCGCCGTAAGTAGTATGTCTACCAGCAGTGATGAAGCACATCGCACCGTTGAGTTATCAGGGCAAACACGCCAACAACTAGATGGTATTTTATCCATGATCAGTGATATTAATGATATGAATAACCAAGTTGCTGTTGCAGTAGAAGAGCAGTCAACCGTTTGTGAGGATATCAATCAAAATATTACTGGGATATCAGAGTCATCAGATGCGTCGTCTCAAAGTGCTACTGAAGCGGCAATGGCGAGTGAGAAAATGGCTGAACTAGCGCATGCACTACAAATGATAGCGAAAGAGTTTAAAATTAGCTAAACCCAAATTAAACTCATTAATTATGAAATAAGCACACCCTTTTAGGTGTGCTTTTCCTTTTAAAATAAGGCGTTACTAAATCATGATTTTGCTGCTGAAATCTCGTTTTCGCTACTAGTCTTTACTTCTACATTTAAGTCTGGCATCAAATTTAGCCTATTATGAATGGCGTAATGAATGAAAGCTAACTTAGTACGTACCGCTTGAGTTAATACAAATGGATAGGCGTCGGCGAGGCCCATACTACGATTTAATGAATTTAGAATAACTGAAAACTCCATCCACGCATCTAAAATAGTGTCAATTGATGTTTGAGTATAAAAATAGCGTGCGTTTTGGGGTAATTGTAATTCGTCGGTATCTTCAACATCAGACTCATTGCCTGTTGTTGAGCCAGTAATAGAGAAGTTTTTTGCTGTTTCTAATGTATCGATAATATGCATGTAATGCGCCCATGTTTCAGCCCAATCTTCATATGGGTGCATGGTGGCATATTCACTGATAAAACTCTCATGCCAATTAGCAGGTGCGCCTTGTTTATAATGTGTATCAAGTGCCTGTTGATAATCTAACTCATCATCACCAAAGTACTGTTTACACAAAGCATGTTTGATTGGGCAATGTATAATTAATTGATCAAAATAATAATGACCAAGTTCATGGCGAAAATGACCAAGTAATGTACGGTAATGCTCGCCCATCGCCATTTTAGTGTGTGATCGCGCTACATCATCCGCTTCAGCTAAGTTTATTGTGATGTGACCATCGTTATGCCCAGTAAACACGGTTTCTTGACCTACAATAGGGCTAACAAAGTGATCGTTTACATTTCGATCTGTAATAAAATCAAAACTTAATCCGCCCTCGGGAACTTGAGTTATAGTGTTAAGTGGCAGTGATAATGACTTTAATGTGTACAGGGCTCGGCGCTTCGCGGTCTCCATTTTTTTCCACAGGGGGATATGGTCAACAATACTTAAATCGGGCACAGTTTCGTTAAAGCGACACGCAAAACACAATACTTCATCTTTATCTGCAACAGGCACAAATGTACTTAAATTCACCATACCGTTACACACTTTGAATTGGGCATTGTTATCACATTTTTTATAATGGACTTCTGGGCTTTCAGATTTATAAAATAGCCCTGATGCTTCATCAAGCTCATAAGGCTCGACTTGCTCAAACTCATCATCAATTCCCACTGTTTTGCCGCACGCTAAGCAGTGACTACTTTCAAAAAATAAAATGAGCTCTTCTTTGCAATTACATTTAAATGTTTTCATATTTTTTACCAAAATTAAATAAACTGCTATGAGGTTATCTTCATAGCGTATTAATACCTGATTTATTAGAGCCTTTTTAATAGCTCTGATTTTTTGGAATTAAACTCTTCATCGCTCAGTGCATTAGAGTCACGTAATTGCGCAAGTTTTTCTATAATTTGTAACGTCTCGTTTGTTGAGTACTGCGGATGTGTATTCACAGGAGCGTCCACATTATTTGCTGATGCAGGTATAGAGTTTTGCTCTACTACTTGTTGTGTAGAGTGCGCAGCTTGTTGTGTAGATTGCGCTGCTTGTTGTGTAAAATGCGCAGCAACGTCCTGCTGCGCAGCGCTAGGCTGTATCCCTGATATTAATGGTAATGTATCCACATTAATGGTTCCCCACTGGCTACTAAATGTGAGCGATGTATTGCTACCTTGTTGCTGACTGACGCCACCAATATTGTGATCTAGCGTGTCGTATACACTCACAAGTCCATTGAGTTCAACGGCTAGTCGGTTAGGGAATATAGCGTAGCGAATATTATTTTGCGCGCCGCTACTAAATGGGCTACCCAAATCACCTGGCCACCATTGATTACTACCAGGAGTCCCTGCAGGAATAGTTGGAAATACTTGATTGCTACTTAGAACATTTGAAAGTTCATTACACAAGTTATCGACAGTTGATTTGAGGCCATAATTAAACATATCGCCAACCATTGTCATCCCACCGCGCATCCATTGGCCAGAGCCACCGAGTTCAGGACTATTAAATTGTGCCATTGATCCTCCACCATTATTCACTGCAATAAGCATGTGAAGTACCGCATTTTGGCTAAGGCCATAACGAGAGGCGATACCGTTAACTAAATTATGACCGACATCTGTTAGCTGTTGCATACGAAAATATCCTATTGGTAAATTGGTTTGTTTTAAATATGAATAGAAATGGTAATGCACGCTTTAGCCTAGGCGTGGGTGATAACAAAACTAACACCTTGAAAATAAAACAGCTTGTTTTATTTTACTGGGCTTGTTAACTTTGATGTAACGTAAGTGATTAAAAATCGATCCACTATAACATTGTTATAGAATTTACTCGCAGCTTTATTATGAACTATTTTTTTAGTTTTATTATAGATAGATATGCAATGATTAGTCATGCCTATTTTGCTCGAATAGCAGTTGAAGTGTTTCATTTTTTATTGCTGAGTTATCTATAAAATCGATTAAGTTGCTGATTTAAAATTAATAACTCTCCGTTAGTGTGCGGACCTTACGATTGAAAATGATAATTGCAATATCAAAAAAATTACAAATATATTTAATTAACGTGTCTTCCTATTAATTAGGCCAAAATGATAATTGCATAGTCTGTGTTTTTAAGTGGCTATGTATATAAAGTACAAAACTGGTAAGTGTACTTATACAAGAATTACTGAATGAAATTAGGCCAAGTCATATTTATATGCGCTATGTTATGACTATACATTATAAAAGGGATTAATAGATGACGATTACAGTTGGTATTTCGCACCATACTCAGTACAAATACGATCGGTCAGTCAATATGGGACCGCATATATTTCGCCTTCGCCCGGCGCCTCATAGCCGAACTAAAATTAAAAGTTATTCAATAAAAATAGTACCAGAAGATCACTACATAAATTGGCAGCAAGATCCTTTTGGAAACTACCAAGCAAGAGTTGTGTTTAATAAACCGACCACAGAATTCAGTTTTACAGTTGATTTAGTCGCTGAAATGACTGTAATTAATCCATTTGATTTCTTTTTGGAAGATTACGCAGAAGAGTTCCCATTTGTATATGATGCGGTTTCAAAATCTGAATTGGCTCCCTATCTTAAAAAACGTAAAGCCAGCCCAAAATTTTTAGAATTAATTAACTCTTTGCAGCCTAAAGAACCGTTAAGAAGCGTTGATTATCTAGTGGCCATTAATCAGGCTATATATAATTTAGTCGGTTACGGCATTCGTTTAGAGCCCGGCGTACAAACAGCAAATGAAACAATCACTAAACAAACTGGTTCATGCCGTGATTCTGCTTGGTTACTTGTGCAATTGTTTCGTCACCTAGGGCTCGCGTCTCGGTTTGTATCGGGATACTTAGTGCAATTAACTTCAGATCAAAAATCATTAGATGGGCCAAGTGGTCCCGAAGAAGATTTTACAGATTTACATGCCTGGACTGAAGTGTATATTCCGGGGGCGGGTTGGATAGGGCTTGATCCTACATCAGGCTTGTTTGCAGGTGAAGGACACATACCGCTTGCTTGCACGCCTGAGCCAAGCTCAGCTGCCCCAGTTACTGGCGGCATTGACGATTGTAAATCAGAATTTAGTTTCTACAACAAAGTAACGCGTGTTCATGAAGACCCTCGAGTAACTAAACCATATTCTGAGGCGCAATGGGCTGCAATTAATCGCTTAGGTCAGCATGTTGATAATGTTTACCAAGAAGAAGACATACATCTTACTATGGGGGGCGAGCCGACATTTATTTCTATCGATGATATGGAGCATCCCCAGTGGAACACAGACGCAGATGGCAAAGAAAAGCGTGTCCTTGCGCAAAACCTATTTGTAGAAATGAACAAGGTTTACACAAAAGGCGGCTTTACGCATTATGGACAAGGTAAATGGTATCCAGGTGAACCTTTACCGCGTTGGCAGTATGCGTGTTATTGGCGCAAAGACGGTGAGCCACTCTGGCAAGATGCAACATTATTAGCGGATCCTAATAAAGACTATAAATACGATCATACAGATACCAAAAAATTCGCCGACACATTATGTGAATCATTGGGATTAGATAATAAAGCACTCACCACGGCCTATGAAGATATTTTGTATCATATGTGGCAAGAGGCTTCTCTACCAACAGAGATAAAACCTGATCAACCTGAGTTACTTAATGCTATGAGCCGAAAAGGCTTTTTAGCAAAAATGGATAAAGGCATTGAAAAGCCTGTCGGGTATGTGCTTCCTTTGAAGTGGAATGACAGTAAAAATTGTTGGCAATCTTGTACATGGGAATTTAAGCGTGGTTACTGCTTTTTATTACCGGGTGAATCACCGCTAGGCTACCGTCTACCTTTAGATAGCCTTGATTGGAGTGGCAATATAATTGATCGCGACCCATTTGATATACCAGACACCTTTAGCAAGCCTAAAAAGCTTAAAAAGGGATTTATTGGTCAAGAAATGGTAAAAACTGCGCTTGTCATGGAAGTAAGAGAGGGGCGATTATACCTGTTTATGCCGCCTACAAGTCATTTTGAACATTATATGGGACTATTAAACAGTATAGAAGCTGTTGCTAAAAAATTGAAAATGCCTTTAGTCATAGAGGGTTATAGTCCACCTAAAGATAGTCGTGTTGAGAAATATGCGGTAACGCCAGACCCCGGTGTTATTGAGGTTAATATTCATCCATCTACATCGTGGGATCAATTAGTTGACCGCACAACCACCTTATACGGCTTAGCAAAAGAATGCCGGTTAGGAACGGACAAATTTATGGCGGATGGTCGTCATACCGGAACCGGTGGCGGTAACCATGTCACTCTCGGTGGTGAAACGCCTGAACAAAGTCCGTTCTTACGTCGGCCTGATATTTTAAGAAGCTTTATTACCTATTGGCAGCACCACCCTGGTTTATCGTATCTATTTTCAGGTTTATTTATTGGGCCTACAAGCCAAGCACCTCGCGTAGATGAAGCCAGAGATGAAGTACTTTATGAGCTTGAAATTGCTTTCTCTCATATGCCAGAAGGGGAAGTGCCAGAACCTTGGCTAGTCGATAGATTACTTCGTAATTTATTAGTCGACCTAACGGGTAATACACATCGTGCAGAATTTTGTATTGATAAATTATATTCACCTGACTCAGCAACTGGGCGTTTAGGTATTGTTGAGTTCAGGGGCTTTGAGATGCCACCGCATTCACAAATGAGCCTAGTACAAATGCTATT
Organism: Pseudoalteromonas neustonica; assembly: GCF_001653135.1. Taxonomy (GTDB): domain Bacteria; phylum Pseudomonadota; class Gammaproteobacteria; order Enterobacterales; family Alteromonadaceae; genus Pseudoalteromonas; species Pseudoalteromonas neustonica. Next base: position 378,425 of record NZ_BDDS01000002.1, on the reverse strand, counting down.
GCTACGAACTTTGCTTGCATGGTTTTGGAAAAAGCCTTATCACAAGCCATTAATTCGTTGGGGTACAGAATTACACGATAAATTTTTATTACCACAATATGTTGAGAACGATTTAGCAGAAGTAAGTCGTGATCTACAACAAGCTGGTTTTCAATTTCAATTAAGTTGGCTTAACCCATTTTTCGAGTTTAGGTTCCCTGTTTGTGGTACGCGTGAGCTTGATAACGTCACACTCGAATTACGAACAGCTATTGAACCTTGGCATGTACTGGGTGAAGAGGCGAGTGCCTCGGGTACAGCACGCTATGTTGATTCCTCACTTGAGCGAGTACAAATAAAAGTACAAGGGACAATGAGTGACCGCTATATCGTCAGTTGTAACGGCCGAAGAGTGCCATTGCGACCCGTAAAAGGAAAAGCAAAAGATGAAATGGTCGCTGGGATCCGATATAGAGCGTGGCAGCCCCCCACAGCTCTTCACCCTACAATAGGTGTTCATGCACCCTTGGTATTTGATCTGATTGATACATGGGAAGGGCGCTCTGTTGGCGGTTTTGTGTACCATGTAAGTCATGCTGGTGGTCGTAACCCTGAAACGCTTCCGGTTAACGCATTTGAGGCTGAAGGACGCCGCGTTGCCAGGTTTTGGGAGCATGGTCATACACCATCGTTATTGGCATCTACAGAGCCTAGCTGGAGTCCTTCTGCGGTTACACATAGCTTTCAAGCTGTGCAAAATGTGAATGAATACGTAGTACCAGATGAGGAAAGTATGAATTCGGATTATCCAAATACATTAGACTTACGCAGGCAGCCAAGCTTTAAATAAGCATAGATAGTTGTTGGGAATATGCCGTTTTACTGTGTATTTCACATTGTAAAACGGCGCATTGATGTTGGCTAATTACTATAAATTGGAGCACGTTCAGCTTGTATATAAATACAAATACGATGCCAGAGTTGCCTAGCTGGTTATCTTTATATCTTAATAAAACACATGTTCATGATGAACTTGCAAATCACAGTGGCTCAAACCCAGCGCATTGGGATACCTTGTTTAACCGCTTAGCAAGTTTAACAGCGGATGATGTAAATAGTCGTGCTATTGAAATTAGGCAGCTACTTCAAAATGGTAATATAAAAAACGAAAGTAATAAGCAATGGCATTTTGACCCATTGCCTTTTATGTTATCAAAATCGGATTGGGCAATACTTGAAGAAGGCATTAAACAACGAACCCGTTTATTAAATCTAATACAGCAAGATATCTACGGCGATCAAACACTTCTCGTTGATGGGCATATTCCAGCACAGCAATTATTTCAGGATCCAAATTATTTACGTGAAGGTTTTAGTTTACCAAGTAATGAGTTATCTCTTTTCTTTACGGCGCTTGATGTTTACCGAACATCCGCGGGTGAATTTAAAGTACTTGCCGATCATTGTCAGTGCCCATTAGGTTTAGGCTTGCTACTTAAAAATCGTATTATCGCAAGACGTGTAATGGCCGAAGAGTTTGCCGATTGCAACGTTCAGCAAATCAAAGAGTTTTTAAATCTATTTCAAGAAGGGATTGATGAATATACCCATTATATGGATGACCCACGGATCGTCATTCTTACACAAGGGATCGACGATCCTAACTACAATGAACACGCTTTTCTCTCTACTTATTTTGGCTACACATTAGTACAAAGCGCCGATCTTACTGTGCGTGGTGGGGAAGTGTGTTTAAAGTCGTTGCAAGGGCTGGGGAAAGTAAATGTTATTTTGCGTTGGGTTACAGACCGTAGTATTGACTCATTAGAGCAAACAGAATATTCACTGCATGGTATTCCTGGTTTACTACAGGCAGTACGAGAAGGATCGGTTAAGGTATTAAATCCTTTTGGTAGCGGCGTATTATCGTCTTCTTCTATCAAGAGTCATCTAGCAGATTTATCACAGTACCTTCTAAAGCAGCCATTGTTACTTGGAGAGCCTAATTACTATAGTGTCTTAGAGGCTAAAAAATTATCATGGGATAATCTTGAACTGTTGTGTCATTTAAACCCGAAACTAAAGTTAGACGGGGTTCTTGATGAGCAGGAAATTAAATTACTTATTAGTAATGATCCTGATAATTATTTTTTCCAAGAAAAACCATCGTTTAGCAGTGCGCCATTTTGGCATGATGGTCAGCTAGTTGCTAGACCGGTTGTATTTCGCTGTTATGCATTAACAACAGAAAATGGCATAGAGGTTTTACCCTCAGCATTATGTTTTTCTAACGAAACAAGCAGTGATCCACACGTCTCAGGTTGGATAAAAGATACGTGGATAAATACCGCCGATCGCATTGAGGCCAGTGAGCATAATATTGCCCCGATCAGAAAAAGAATGGACGTCACTTTATTAGAAGGCGTGGTCTCAAGTCGTACGGCAGAGCATCTATTCTGGCTAGGCAGGTACTTAGAGCGATGTGAAAATACCATTCGTATTTTACGTATTTTTATCGATAAATACACTGAGCTTTCTATTTATCCCGATTTAATAAGGCAAAATATTGTAGCGAGACTTTTGAATGCGATTAATCTGCAATATATCGTGTATCCGTATATTGAACCTGATTTAACACGTGAGCTACCTGATGTTAGCTTTTCCAAAGAAGCCGCATTTAAACTGTTAGCAGATGAGCAATGCGCAGGCAGTATTGTTAATACACTCAAGTATATCGCCAATGCGTCTGTACAAATACAAGAGCTATTATCTCATGATAGTCGGCGAATTATAGACAGCATTAATGATCAAATTAAAATATTTAAGAATATTAACCTCAACGTGCCAACTCGCGCTATGCAAAGTAGCTTAGACAACGTTATTGGTACGATTATGGCGTTTAATGGTTCTATCACCGATTGTATGCCAAATAGTAATGGCTGGTTTTTATTAGAAATGGGGCGACGAGTTGAACGAAGCATGCAAATAACATCGTTAAGTGCAGCTTTGTTAACTCAAGAATTAGAAGAGCCAGAAGAACTCGGTTTGCTTGAAGTTGCGCTAAGCTGCCAAGTGAGTTTAATTACGCATAAGCGTCGTTATAGAGTGTATCAAACCATTGGTACTGGGTTGGAGTTATTACTTTTAGATGCGGAGTATCCGCGTTCAATATTATTTCAATTAGAGCAAATTCATCAGCTGTGTATTCATTTACCTAATAAGCGACGTCAAGGAGTAATTGCGGCACATGAAAAAGCTATATTATTATCTAAAACAAGTTGTTATGTAACTGAAAAAGATTACTTACAAAAAAGTGATGGTGGGTTGCGTAAGCAATTAATAGAATTTAATCATAACACGCGGATGAATTTAGAAACGTTTTGCGATGTGTTGTTACTGCAATATTTTTCACATACTCAGACCGCAAACAAATTAAACTGGACTAATATTGAGCAAGCTCAATCGTGAAATATAAAATAAAACATTCAACAACCTATAACTATGCTGACTATGTCAGTTTATGTCAAAACCAAGCCCGATTAACACCAAAAACAAACCGTGGGCAAATATGCCACAGTAGTCGTATTGAAATTGAACCAACACCCAATTACATACGATCATTTAGTGATTACTTTAATAACCAAGTAACCGCATTTGAAATAGCAATACAGCATAAAAAACTCAAAGTAACTATGATTAGTGAGGTTGAGTTGTTAATCGATGCGAACGACAATTTAAAACGAGTAGACGTCCCATGGCAAGATGTACGTAATTTATTGGCTAAGCCAAATACTACTGAGCTGTTAAAAACCTCTGAGTTTGTATTACCCTCAGGGCTTATTCCTATTGATGATGGCATAAAAGACTATGCATTAATCTCGTTTAAGCCTGAAGTAACAATTATTGCCGCATGTAAAGATTTGATGGCAAGGATTTTTCATGAGTTTCATTATGATCCTGGTTTTACAACTATTAGCACCCCGTTGAGTGTTGTTTTTTCACAAAAAAGAGGCGTTTGCCAAGACTTTGCGCACTTTGCAATTGCGTGCTTGCGCAGTATTGGTTTAGCTGGAAGGTACGTCAGTGGGTATATTGAAACGATGCCGCCAGAGGGAGAAGTGAAATTAGAGGGAGCAGATGCGACTCATGCTTGGTTTGGCGTGTTTATCCCAAATATTGGCTGGGTTGATTTTGATCCTACTAACAATGTATTGCCATGCGGTCAGCATATTACGCTCGCTGTAGGGCGAGATTTTTCTGATGTGACTCCTCTCAAAGGAGTCGTGTTTGGCGGCGGTAGTCAGCTGCTGGACGTAGCTGTGGATATGATTCGATTAGAATAAATTAAATAACGTCATAGTAATGATGGATAAGGTGAGTAGTGTATGAAAATTGATTGGAAAGAGTACCAAACAAATGGTTTTTTTGATGAATTAATTGATGCCAAAGGAAATATCAGAACACACGGAAAACAATTAGCGCAATTCTTCTCGAGTTTATCGGCGGAAGAGCTGGTCAAAGCCAGGGCAGTTGCTGATTTAGCCATCAAAGAAATGGGCATTACTTTCACTGTTTACAATGAAGGTAACATGATCGATAGAGCATGGCCGTTTGATATCATTCCTCGTACTATTGGCAAAAAAGAATGGCAAAGTGTTGAGACTGGTTTAAAGCAGCGTGTTGAAGCACTTAATCTATTTATAGATGATTTATACCACGATCAAAAAATAATAAAAGACGGTATTTTCCCCAAAGGTTTATTAGAAAAATCGGTGAATTTTCGTAAGCAATGTGTTGGTATTAATCCGCCAAATAAAATATGGGCGCATATTTGTGGCTCAGATCTAGTACGTGATGGCAATGGCACCATGTATGTATTGGAGGATAACCTGCGTGTTCCGTCTGGGGTTTCTTATATGCTGGAAAATCGCTCTGTTATGAAGCGCGTATTTCCTGAGCTATTTGAAGAAGTGTCTATTTTACCTGTAGATGATTACCCTTCTCAGTTATTTGATATGTTAGCTGCCATGTCTCCTCGCCCAGATGATAAACCGGAGGTAGTTGTATTAACCCCGGGGGTGTTTAATTCGGCTTACTTTGAGCATTGTTACCTTGCCCAAGAGATGGGATGTGAATTAGTTGAAGGGCGCGATCTCGTTGTTGAAAAAGACGACTGTGTATATATGAGAACAATAACAGGACTTCAACGAGTAGATGTAATTTATCGCCGTATAGATGACTTGTTTTTAGACCCAGAAGCCTTTTTACCAGAGTCTCAACTCGGCGTTGCTGGCTTAATGCGTGCCTGGTCTAAAGGCAATGTGGCTTTAGTTAATGCGCCAGGTGCAGGTGTTGCTGATGATAAGGTTGTTTATGCCTATGTTCCCGATATGATTAAATATTACTTAGGAGAAGAGGCCAAAATTGCTAATGTACCTACATTTAAATGCCTTGATCCTAAAGAGTGTGATCATGTTATTAAAAATATAGACAAACTTGTTGTAAAACCAGCCAATGAATCAGGTGGCTACGGATTGTTGATTGGTCCCAAATCAACCAAGCAAGAGCAAGAAGCGTGCATCGCGCAAATCAAAGCAGATCCTCGCAACTGGGTCGCACAACCAACATTAGATTTATCAACGGTTCCGACATTTGATGATAATCAACCAGATGGTCGACATGTAGATTTAAGACCGTTTATTTTATCATCAGGAAAAGACACTCAAGTTACAACGGGTGGTTTAACGCGAGTTGCAATGGTTAAGGGATCGCTCGTGGTGAATTCATCACAAGGTGGTGGCAGTAAAGACACGTGGATTGTTGACGAAGAGGCTAAATAATATGTTATCAAGAGTAGGTGAAACTTTATACTGGGTATCTCGTTACATTGAACGTGCAGAAAATATTGCCCGTCTTATCAATGTTAATAATTTACTAATGATGGACTTACCCAAAGGTGTTTGCACTGGTTGGCAACCGCTTATCGATATTATTGGTGTACGTAAAAACTACCAAGAAAACCATACTGATTTTTCTGATCAACATGCTTTAAAATATTTGCTAGTGGGACGTGACAATAGTTCATCAATTCTTAACTCTATCAGTTCGGCACGAGAAAGTGCTCGTACTATTCGAGATGTAATGCCAAGAGATGTATGGGAAGCGATAAATTCACTGTACTACTATGTCAAAGATAATCAAAACGAAGGCTTAACAAAGCGTGGTCGTTTTAATTACTTAAAAGAGATCATTGAGGCTGCCCACCAAATATTTGGTGCATTGGATGCGACGATTAACCATGATCAGGGTTATATTTTTATACGATTTGGTTCACTGATAGAGCGTGCAGATATGACTTCCAGAATATTGGATATTCGCTCGGCGACGCTTATAACAAATGAAGAAGAAGTAAAACCGTACGAAAATATTCAATGGATCAGCCTATTGCGCTCACTCAGCGCATACCAAATGTACCGCCAAGAAATGGGCGTACGAGTACAACGTTCAGATGTTATTGAATTTGTCATGCTAAGCAAAGTGTTTCCGCGATCAATTTTATTTTGTATGAATGAATTAAAAACGTTAATTCAACAGCTACCTAATTCAGCTGATATTATTAAATCAATTGATAAAGCAACAGGCGAACTGGCCAGCGACGATGTACGTGCGTTAAAAAATGGCTTGCTCCACGATTTTATTGATGAAATACAAATTAACTTAGCCGATATCCATAATGGCTTAGCAGAGACATATTTTTTAAAGTAGTGACTACTTAAGGTAATTGCGCAAATTTCAAGGCTATTTAACCTGAACTAAAGAGAAGTTAATGCTCTAGCTCAGGTTAAATAGATTTTTAAACACCTCGACTCATCAGCACTATAAATCCCAAAATGATAACGCGTTATCTGTTTGTCATATTTAATGTGACAATTGTCGCAGTTCTTACTTGCCTTTGTGTGACTTATGTCGCAGTATAATTAGAATTGTGAATTTATAGGTGATTTATGCAACCAACAGCGCCAGAATTAGAAATTTTAAAGCAACTTTGGTACAAGCAACCACGTACTGCCAGAGAGCTTCATGATCATATTGCACCACTTTATGATTGGAGTTACTCATCAACTCGAAAAACCTTAGAGCGAATGGGTGAAAAAAAATTCATCTACAGTGAAGCACAAGGAAATAAGCGAATCTACTTTGCAAAGCTCGATAAAATGACGACGTTAGCACGTATCACAAAAGATTTCGCGACACGTGTACTTGAGCTCGATGGACCGCTTCCTATAGCGATGTTTGCCGACAGCAAATTGATAAGTAACACCGAGATTGATGATTTAGAAAAATTGCTAAACGATTTACAGCAGCCAGTAAAGGGAGAATAAACGAATGAGTGTTTATGGGTTGCTAAGCACTTTTATAATCCCATTATTGGTGTGCTTTATAAGCAGTGCGGTGTTAGCAGGGTTAAGTGTATTGGTAAAAAAACATGCCAAAAGTGTTTACGAGTGGTCAAGGTTTTGGCTGTTACTCGCGGGACTTTCATTACTGCCTATACTGCCGTTGTCAATATTAGCAATTGATACGGTTATACCTGTGGCACTGCTGCAAAGTATTGAAGGTGCATCGCCCATGTTAGTAGGAACACATGCTAATTTTGATGCAGTAGAGATACACAACAATGTGTTTGTTAATAGTGTTTACTGTGTATTTGGTATTTTATTATGTTCATTTTTATACGGTTTTTACACTTTTATTACAGGAGTGGTTGCAATAAAACGCGTGATAAATAATGCTAAAAATATTACCAATCTCAGTATTTTTTCAATTAACCAACAAGCTTTTATTATGAAAAAGCATATAAATATCAAAGTAAGTGAAATAAACCATTCACCATTTGTATTTGGCTTGTTTTCCCATGTACTTGTATTACCCAATACAATTGAGAAAATGTCACCTGTGCAGCAGCAACTCTTGTTAGAGCATGAACTAATGCACATACATCGTAATGACAATCGCACTGTACTATTGTTTCGGCTTATCTGTTGTGTATTTTGGTTTAACCCTTTTATAAAATGGTTTGAACGACGGTTTTTAATGGCCATGGAATTAAACTGTGACGCAGCTGTATTGGCAAAAAATCCAGATCATAAAATGGATTATGCCAAAACATTATTGGTTAGCTTAAGGTTAAACAAAGCGATTATCCCACAAGCCAGCAGCTCTTTCTTTGGCGATCCTCTAGGGAGTAAAGCCGAATTTGAACAACGGATCCGAGCTGCCATGTTGGATCAACCCCGATTTAGATTTAAAATACAGAATGTATTTATCCTGCTGTGCTTTTGCGTTATATCGTCAGGTTTTATGGTGTTTGCACAATCGCCAAATATGACTGTCAATGAAGAGAAAGGGTTTAACCCTGTAATGACAGGTTGGATCAGCTCTGATTTTGATGATGTAAATAGTTTTCGTGGCGATAAACCCCATCAAGGCATTGATTTTGCTGCGCCCACAGGTACAAATATTATTGCAAGCTTTAGTGGCAAAGTGATTATTGCTGATAATACGAGTCTGCACAAAAATTACGGCACTGTGATTCTAATTGAGCACAATGATCGTAAACAATCTCTGTATGCGCATTTAAGTGCCCTTAATGTTAAAACTGGCCAGGTGGTTAAATCAGGCGATGTAATTGGCAAGGTAGGGCAAACAGGGCGCACAACGGGGCCTCATCTACATTTTGAGCTATTAGAAAATAATCAACGTCTCAATCCCAATTTATATTTAAACCTGTAGCGCTTTAATAATGATTACCTCAGGGCATGCCCTGGGGATCACTGCGCCCAAAATTTAATAGAGAGAATTATGAAAAGCTTTATTTTTATATGCTTGGTACTTTTGTGTGCCTGTACTGATCCCAGTATTAATCGCGTACCTGAGAAGAGTTGCTGCACAGCACACAGCGATAAATCAGTGAATAATTACAACGTGAATAACAATCGAGAAAAATTGCTCGTTAAAACAATTATGCAGACAATAGCGCTTGCCAAAGGGCAAACATTGGCGCATTTACTCACGCCTTATGGTTTAACTGCGCAAGAAATTTGGCAAATAGCAGAGCAACTAGAGCCAGTCTATCCAGCCAATAAATTACGCGCAGGTGAACAGTTTACCGTGTATCTTGAGCAAGGGGTTCTACAAAAAGTGACTTTTTTTGCTGCGTTTGAAAAGCGTATTGTGATAGAAAAGCAAGCTGTAAACTGGCAAGTTACAACCCAAAAGTTGGCAACCACAACTGCCACCATTTATGTTACTGCACGTGTTGAAACGAGCTTATATAAAAGTGCCTTAGAAAATAATATACCGGTGAATGTGATCCAGCAGTTTCTACTTCTGTATTCGTATACGGTCGATTTTCAACGTGAGCTGCGCAGGGGCGACCAATTCGCTGTTATTTATAAACAACACGCTTTAGTGGAAAATCCAGCGATAACGAAACTTGCAAGTATTGAATTCACAAAATTAGTATTAGGTAATAAAATCTCTCGTTTATACGCCTTTGCTGATAAACAAGGTAACAATGATTTTTATAATGACGCTGGGCGTAAAATGGGTAGTTTTTTAATGAAAACCCCCTTAGATGGAGCGCGATTATCATCTTACTTTGGTAAACGAAAGCACCCTGTATTAGGTTATACACGTATTCACAAGGGCATTGATTTTGGAGCTCCGGTTGGGACACCTATCTTTGCTGCAGGGAAAGGTGTAATCACCAAAGCTGGCCGAGAAGGATCTTTTGGTAACGTAGTAAAAATAAAACATGCAAGGGGTTATCTGACTTTATATGCGCACCTTAACGGGTTTGCAAAGGGAATTAAAAAGGGGGGGCATGTAAAGCAAGGGCAAACAATCGGCTATTTAGGCAATACCGGACTCAGCCAAGGTAGGCATCTGCATTATGAAATACATAAGCATGGGCGTGCAATCGATCCACTTCGCATTAAAGACAGTGGCGGTGAAACACTAAAAGATAAAAGCTTGTCCGCTTTTCTTACCACTAAAAAAACGCTTGATGAGTTAATCGACTTGTATGAACAGTCAGTGCCCCCTCGTTTGGCAGATAAATATGAGAATCATCATATCAGTGAATAGTCATTAGTTTTAAGCATTACGAACTTGTAAAAATTAATAGGCAAAAAAAATCCCTCTTGCGAGGGATTTTGGGTAACTCAGCGCCATTGGCACTGGGAATGAGGTCGGTACAGAGTGAAATTAAGAGTTAGTTTAAAAAACCATCTCTGGGATTTCACCATCAACAAGTAATTTACCTGCTGTTTTACTAATTATTTCATCAACAGATACGCCAGGTGCGCGTTCTAGCAGATGAAAAGCGCCGTCTTTAACTTCAAGTACGGCTAAATCTGTTACTATTTTCTTTACACAATTAACACCAGTTAAAGGTAATGAGCAACTTTCTAAAAGTTTTGAGTCTCCATGCTTACTTGCATGAGTCATAGTAACGATAATATTTTTTGCACCAGCGACAAGGTCCATCGCGCCGCCCATGCCTTTAATCAGCTTTTTTGGGATCATCCACGATGCTATGCTGCCGTTCTGGTCAACTTCAAATGCACCTAAGACTGTTAAGTCTACATGACCACCACGGATCATTGCAAAACTATCTGCACTATTAAATATGGCCGCACCTTTGGCTGCTGTCACGGTTTCTTTACCCGCGTTGATCATATCTGCGTCAAGTTCTGCTTTTGTTGGGTATTGACCCATGCCGAGTAAGCCATTTTCAGACTGTAACATCACTTCAATATGATCTGGTACATAGTTAGCTACCAAAGTAGGAATACCAATACCGAGATTGACGTAATAACCGTCTTGTAGTTCTTGTGCAACGCGCATTGCGACTTGTTCACGTGATAATGCCATGATTATTGCTCCTTAATCGCGAGTAGTGACACGTTCAATGCGTTTTTCAAAGCTGCCTTTGATCACGCGATTAACAAAAATACCAGGGGTATGAATTTGGCTTGGCTCAAGTTCACCTGGTTCAACAATTTCTTCAACCTCAGCGACGGTTATTTTACCCGCTGTTGCGGCCATTGGGTTAAAATTCATGGCAGTGTGGCGAAATACTAAATTACCATAGCGGTCTGCTTTCCATGCTTTAACAATAGCAAATTCACCGGTAATTGATTCTTCTAGTATATAAGGACGACCATTAAATTCTTTAACGTCTTTGCCTTCGGCTACAGGCGTACCATAACCAGTGGCTGTATAAAACGCGGGGATACCAGCACCGCCAGCACGCATTTTTTCTGCAAGTGTGCCTTGAGGTGTTAGTTCTACGTCTATTTCACCGCTTAATAATTGTTGTTCGAATAGGGCGTTTTCACCCACGTAGGAAGCAATAATTTTTTTAATTTGTTTGTCATGCAATAATAAGCCTAAACCAAAATCGTCTACACCACAGTTATTAGACACAACGGTCAAGTCGGTGGTTTTTTTACGTTTGATTTCGCTAATTAGCCCTTCAGGGATCCCGCATAAACCAAAACCACCAGCGATAATAGTATCGCCATCTTTTAAGCCTTCCATTGCAGCTTCATAACTTGAAACTACTTTATCGAAACCGGCCATGGGCCCACTCCTCATTTTATTAATATGACTGCTGATCAACGTGTTAAATATAGACTATTAATCAGTAGTTTGATTTTTAAGTGCCAAGGAAACCTTGCTCACAGGTTGTTTATTTAATGCCGTACAAATTGCCCAACCAGCTTGAGCTAGCCTTTGTAAATCAATACCATGGTTTATGCCAAGCCCTTGGAGTAAGTAAATTACATCTTCGGTGGCAACATTTCCTGACGCTCCCTTTGCATAAGGGCAGCCACCAAGGCCTGCAACTGCACTGTCAACCGTTGCTATACCTCGTTTTAGGGCAGTGTAAATATTTGTGAGCGCTTGTCCGTAAGTGTCGTGAAAATGAACAGCCAACAACGATTTGTCAATGTGTGCTAATAATACATCTAACAGCTCGTCCACTTTTTTAGCTGTGCCAATACCAATGGTGTCGCCTAGGCTTACTTCGTAACAACCAAGGGCTAATAGCTTTTGGCTTACTTCAAGTACACGTTGTGGGTCTAAATCACCCTCATACGGGCAGCCAAGTACACAACTTACATACCCACGCACACGTATATTATGTGCTTTGGCAAACGCCATTACATCTTCAAAGCGGGCAATACTTTCGTCAATCGAGCAGTTAATATTTTTTTGGCAAAATGCTTCGCTTGCGGCAGTAAATATAGCAAATTCTTTAATACCTACCGCATGCGCGGCTGCTGCGCCTTTTAAATTGGGCGTAAGCGCGGTTAAATTTGTATTAGGTAACGTAAGCGCGCTTATTACTTCACTTGAGTCTGCCATTTGCGGCACCCATTTGGGTGATACAAACGCCCCGGCTTCTATATCAGTAATACCCGCATCAGCAAGGGCTGTAATAAGCTTTATTTTATCTTGGGTGCTTACAGCGCTTTCGTTTTGTAAACCATCACGTGCGCCCACTTCAACAATGCGAACATGGCTTGGGAGTGTGTTATTCATCTGCTGAGCTCTCATCGGTGACAATAGCCAATAAGGCCCCATGACTAACCAATGCGCCTTCAGAAAAACAATAACTCTGTAACACGCCATCATGCGGGGCGGTGAGGGTGTATTCCATTTTCATTGCTTCGATGATAACCACAGCGTCACCTTTAGTGACTGTGCTACCAATGTCAATTAGGTGCTTAACGACAGTGCCATTGAGCGGCGCTGCAAGTGGCAGAGCATCACTTTCGTGCTCGCTCACATAATGTTTGTCTATTACATCAAACGTGCTTTGTAGCGCTTTGTACATCACTGTAATTACATTGTCAGTGTTTACAACATGACATGTGTGCTTATCGCCATTAATAAACATGCTGCATACGCTATTTTCAATGCTGCCGGAGGTTGTATAGTCAACTCCGTCAATCGTGATTATAAAGCCGTTTTGCTGTGGGGTTGCAGTTATAATATGATCAGAAAACGGGATGTTAATTGCCGCTTTTATGTTGAGTTTAAAGCCAGAAAGACGATCCCATGGGTTGCTATTGGCTATATTATTTAAGCCAGATAAATAACTAAATGCCGCGATTACGGTACTCATCAAACGTTGCTTGTTATCAACTGTAAGTAAGGTGTCACCTTGCTCTTCAATAAAATGCGTATCTGGCGCACCTTGTTTGAAAGTGGCGTGATCAGCAAGGTTATGTAAGAAGCTTACATTGCAGCTAAAGCCCGCTAAATGGAATTGCTCAAGTGCTGTTCTTAATCGTGCTAATGCGTGTTCACGGGTGTCATCATGAACAATTAATTTAGCGATCATAGGGTCATAAAAAGGGCTTATTTCATCCCCTTGTAAAATACCGGTATCAATACGTACATATTCAGATTGAGCTGGTATATACAAGCCATTAATCGTGCCAGAGCAGGGGATAAAGTCATTACTTGGATCTTCTGCGTAAATACGCGCTTCAAAACTGTGACCTTGTAACTGGATGTCATCTTGCGCAAGTGGTAATGCTTTACCTGCGGCGACGTTTATTTGCCAATTGACTAGATCAACACCGGTCACCATTTCTGTCACTGGGTGTTCGACTTGCAGGCGGGTGTTCATTTCCATAAAAAAGAATTCATCGCCACACAGCAAAAACTCAACAGTACCCGCACCACGATAATTAATCGCAAGGGCGCATCGAACAGCGGCTTCCCCCATTTCCTTACGTAGTTCATCAGATAAACCAGGCGCAGGGGCTTCTTCGATCACTTTTTGGTGGCGACGTTGCAATGAACAATCACGATCGCCTAAATACACACAGTTACCGTGGTTATCTGCAAAAATTTGTACTTCAACATGGCGCGGTTTGTTTACGTAACGCTCAAGTAACACTAAGTCGTTACCAAAGCCAGCAATGGCTTCACGTTGTGCGCCTTGCAAAGCACTGATAAAGTCTTTTGCTTGCTCTACAACACGCATGCCTTTACCGCCGCCGCCAAAGGCTGCTTTGATTAGTACTGGGTAGCCAATTTTTTCAGCTTCTGCTTGCAAAAAGGCCGGATCTTGTTTATCTCCATAGTAACCAGGCACCAAGGGCACATTGGCCGCTGCCATAATTTCTTTAGCACGGGTTTTTGAACCCATGGCTTCAATGCTGCTGGCTGGTGGGCCAATAAAGGCAATATTATTTGCTTCGCAAGCTTTTGCAAACTCACTGTTTTCAGATAAAAACCCGTAACCTGGGTGTATACAGTCAGCGCCAGCAGCCAGCGCTACTTGCATAATTTTATCAGCGACTAAATAGGAGTCTTTACTTGGCGCTGCACCAATATGGTAGGCTTCGTCGGCAAGCTTTACATGTTGTGAATTTTTGTCGGCATCTGAATAAACCGCAACAGTGGTTAAACCCATTTGTTTTGCAGTTCGCATCACACGGCATGCAATTTCGCCGCGATTAGCAATAAGAATTTTTTGTAATGATTGTGTGCTCATGGGGATCCCTATTTTTGCCAATTTGGCGGGCGTTTTTCAAAAAAGGCAGTAAGCCCTTCTTGGCCTTCTTCAGATACGCGTATTTCAGCAATGCGCTCAGCGGTTAAGTTTACAATTTGACCATTAATTTCGTGCCCGGCAACATCGTTAATTAATTGTTTGGCAGCACGTACGGCAACAGGACCGTTATTGATCAATGTTTCAAGTAGCTGATCAAGGGCGCATTCAAGTTTGCCCGTTACTTGATGTATTAAGCCTAGCTGTTTGGCTGTGTGTGCATCAAAAATCTCTGCGGTTAAAAAGTACCGTCTTGCAGCGCGTTCGCCAATCGCTCTTATTACATAAGGGCTAATGACCGCAGGTATTAGGCCGAGTTTAACTTCGCTTAAACAAAATTGTGCGTTGTCTTGGCAAATGGCAATATCGCAACAGGCAATTAAACCCAGTGCGCCACCAAAAGCGGCACCTTGCACGGCACAGACTGTGGGCAGTGGACTACTTGCTAATACATGCATAAGTTTGGCAAGTTGTTTTGAGTCAGCAAGATTTTCAGCAAAGTCATTATCTGCCATCGACTTCATCCAATTGAGATCCGCACCAGCCGAGAAGTGCTCGCCCTCGGTTTTTAAAACCAACGCGCGCACGTCTAAGGTATTGGCGTGTTCAATACATTGAATTAGCTCTTGGATTACTTGCTCGTTAAAGGCGTTGCGCTTTTCAGGGCGACTTAAAACGAGGACAGCCACATTTGATTTAGTTATTTGTAGTGTTACTGACATACTCACTTCCTTACATTCTAAATACGCCGAATTGCGAATCACGTTTAGGTGCATTAGCTGCTGCGCTTAGCGCTAAGCCAAGCACATTGCGCGTATCAGCGGGGTCAATAATACCGTCATCCCACAAACGGGCGCTGGCATAATACGGATGACCTTGCTGCTCATATTGATCAATAATGGGCTTTTTAAACTCAGTAACTTGCTCATCAGTCATGCTTTGGCCTTTACGCGCTAAACCATCTTGTTTAACTTGTGCCATTACACCTGCAGCTTGTTCGCCGCCCATGACCGAAATACGGGCATTTGGCCACATCCACATCATGGTAGGTTCAAATGCGCGGCCACACATACCATAGTTACCAGCGCCATAAGAGCCACCAATTAAAACGGTAAATTTTGGTACATCAGCACATGATACCGCCATCACCATTTTAGCGCCGTGTTTAGCAATACCTTCTGCTTCGTATTTTTTACCCACCATAAAACCGGTGATATTTTGTAAAAATACGAGGGGGATATTGCGTTGGGCACACAGTTGAATAAAGTGTGCGCCTTTTTGGGCTGACTCACTAAATAAAATGCCGTTGTTAGCAACAATGCCAACAGGGTGTCCATAAATTTTCGCAAAACCAGTCACTAATGTGTCACCAAAGTAACGTTTAAATTCATCAAATGATGAGTCATCCACAGTGCGGGCGATTACTTCGCGTACATCGAAGGGCTTTTTCAGATCAGTCCCGACGATGCCGTATAGCTCGCTAATGTCGTAACGTGGCGCTTTTACTTTATTGAGCGCATCATCCAATAATGGTGAAGTAGGGCGTTGATAGTTAATGCGTTCAATACATTGGCGCGCAATTGATAGCGCATGAGCATCGTTTTCAGCGTAATGGTCAGCCACGCCAGATGTTTTACAGTGCACGTCAGCGCCACCAAGTTCCTCGGCTGTTACCTCTTCACCAGTGGCCGCTTTAACGAGCGGCGGGCCGGCTAAAAATATAGTGCCTTGCTCTTTTACGATAATGCTTTCATCAGCCATGGCGGGTACATATGCACCACCTGCGGTACATAAGCCCATAACCACAGCAATCTGCGGGATACCTTTTCCAGACATACGGGCTTGATTGTAAAAAATACGACCAAAATGCAGTTTATCTGGGAATACATCGTCTTGCTCTGGCAGGTTTGCACCACCTGAGTCAACCAAATAAATACAGGGTAAATGACAACGCTCAGCAATATCTTGCGCGCGTAGGTGTTTTTTTACTGTTAGCGGGAAATACGTTCCGCCTTTGACTGTGGCGTCATTGGCGATGATCATACATTCAACGCCTTTTACGCGGCCAATACCGGCAACAACACCCGCACACGGAATGGCTTGTTCATATACACCAAAGGCTGCAAATTGTGAAATTTCTAAAAAGGGTGAGCCTTCATCAATTAATGTGCTAATACGTTCACGAACAAACATTTTACCGCGACCTTCATGGCGCTCAATAAGAGCAAGGCCGCCACCTTGGCTAATTTCGCTTACTTTATCGCGTAAATCATCAACCAGCGCAGCCATGTTTTTATGGTTTTGTAAAAACTGCGGATCGTGGGGGTTAACGCTTGATTTTAAAATAGTCATCGCGTTTATCCTTAACGGCTTTCAGTGAATAATTCGCGGCCGATTAACATGCGGCGAATTTCAGACGTACCTGCACCAATTTCGTACAGTTTTGCGTCACGTAATAGACGTCCAGCTGCGTATTCATTAATGTAGCCATTGCCACCGAGGATTTGAATGGCATCTAATGCCATTTTGGTTGCCAGCTCTGCGGCATATAAAATTGCACCAGCAGCATCTTTACGGGTTGTTTCACCACGATCACACGAACGCGCTACTGTGTATACGTATGAACGAGCTGCATTCATTTGTGTATACATGTCGGCAATTTTACCTTGAATAAGTTGGAATTGACCAATAGGTGTATCAAACTGTTTACGTTCATGAATATACGGTACAACGATGTCCATACAGGCTTGCATTATGCCCAGTGGGCCTGCTGCAAGTACTACGCGCTCGTAATCAAGGCCGCTCATGAGTACTTTAACGCCTTCATTTAAATTACCAAGGATGTTTTCTTCTGGCACTTCGCAGTTTTCGAAAACCAGTTCACAAGTGTTTGAACCACGCATGCCCAGTTTGTCGAGTTTTTGCGCCGTAGAAAAACCAGGGAAGTTACTTTCAACAATAAATGCGGTAATGCCTTTAGCGCCTGCGGTTAAATCAGTTTTTGCGTAGATGACTAAAGTATGGGCATCAGGGCCGTTAGTGATCCACATTTTATTGCCGTTTAAAATGTACTTATCGCCTTTTTTCTCAGCTTTAAGCTTCATTGATACGACATCAGAGCCAGCATTAGGCTCACTCATCGCCAGCGCACCAATATGTTCACCACTAATTAATTTAGGTAGGTATTTTTCTTTTTGCGCTTGCGAGCCATTACGATTAATTTGATTAACACACAAGTTTGAATGAGCACCGTAGCTTAGGCCAATAGACGCGCTGGCGCGGCTTATTTCTTCCATCGCGATTACGTGTTCTAAATAACCAAGGCCCGCACCACCTAACTCTTCAGATACTGTCATACCTAACAAACCCATTTCGCCTAATTGTGGCCAAAGCTGGTTAGGAAACGCGTTATCAAGATCGGTTTTCTCTGCTAAAGGGGCAATTTCTTGGCTGGCAAAGCTATTAACATGATCGCGGATCATATCGGCTGTTTCGCCTAGGCCAAAGTTCATTTCTTTATATAGTGAAATAGTGCTCATGATTCATTCCTGTGTGAGAGACTGTTAATGAATAGTCATTTAATCGTTATAGTTTAAAGCTCTTTTATTCATCTAATTTATTTAAGGTATCGCGGCAACGACGCTCTGCGGTGACTAATTCCATCAAGACTACTTTAATGTCATCCATTTGTTGGCTTAAATCAGCTTTTTTATCTGAAATTAAGTCAAGCATAGTCACTAACTGCTTAGCGCTGGATTTATCTGCATCATAAAGTTCAAACAAACGGCCTGTTTCAGCCAAAGTAAAACCTAAACGCTTACCACGTAAAATAAGTTTTAAACGCACTTTGTCGCGTTTTGAATAAATACGGGTTTGGCCATTACGCTCAGGTGAAATTAAGCCCTGATCTTCATAAAAGCGAATTGAGCGGGTGGTTATATCAAACTCTTTAGCCAGTTCACTGATACTAAAAGTTTGTTCATTACTTGCAGGCTCTGCGGCAGAACTTGCAAAATTTGTTTGATTATCTTGATTCATAGTGTTTTTACCTCATTCGAATAACTCCAATATAAGTGAAGTTTACGTAAAGGTAAAGTGGATTGTAGAACTTATACTTTAGACTAATATAATGTGCAGTGTATTGAAGGCAGTTATCAGTTATAGCAGGGGTTGAGGCTACACTGTTTGTATTAATCTACAGAAAAATAAAGATATGTTTACACTTTTGTTGAGCGTATAAATCTTGATTTTAGATTTACGTTGGCGTAAACGTAAATATTATGTATGCTCATAAGCAGATTATAAATACAGTGTTTGGCTTATCGCTCACACATGAATATTGCCAATTATAAAATGGAGCCTTTTTTATGACTACCGAAGCCGTTGTTATTGTAGCAGCAAAACGTACCCCGATGGGTGGTTTTATGGGTGCCCTTAGCGGTGCAGATGCCACTGAGTTAGGTGCAACAGCCATTGCCAGCGCGCTTGCTGATACGGGATTAAGCGATAATGCTATTGATGAAGTCATTATGGGCTGTGTATTGCCAGCCGGTTTAGGCCAAGCACCCGCACGTCAAGCCATGTTAAAAGCAGGCCTTGCGCGTAGCACGGGTGCTACCACAATTAATAAAGTATGTGGGTCAGGTTTGAAAGCGGCGATGCTCGCGCATGATTTAATTAAAGCGGGTTCAATTAATAGCGCGATTGCAGGTGGCATGGAAAGCATGACTAATTCGCCGTATTTTATACCAAAGGCACGCGGCGGTATGCGTATGGGTCACGGTGAAATTAAAGATCACATGATGAGTGATGGCCTAGAAGACGCCTACGATAATAAAGCGATGGGCTGTTTTGCTCAAGATACTGCTGATGAATACGGTATTGGCCGTGAACAAATGGATGCGTTTGCACTTAACTCGCTTAGTAAAGCCAATGCAGCGATTGCAAATGGTGATTTTGATAGCGAAGTTGCACCGCATACTATGAGTAGCCGTAAAGGTGACGTGACAGTTAGTATTGACGAACAACCAGGTAATGCACGCCCAGAAAAAATCCCAAGTCTACGTGCTGCATTCAAAAAAGACGGTACTATTACTGCTGCAAATTCATCGTCAATCTCTGACGGTGGCGCTGCACTTATCTTGATGAGTGAAGCCCATGCTAAAGCACAAGGGCTTACGCCACTGTGTCGTATTGTTGCGCACAGCACACACTCACAAAAACCAAGTGAATTCACACTTGCGCCTGTTGGCGCTATGAATAGCTTACTTGAAAAAGCAGGCTGGACAACGAACGACGTTGACCTTTGGGAAATTAATGAAGCCTTTGCCATGGTCACTATGCTTGCCATCAACGAGTTAAAACTTGATGAAAGCAAAGTTAACGTTAATGGCGGTGCCTGTGCACTGGGTCATCCTATTGGTGCCAGCGGTGCGCGTATTTTGGTTACCCTTATTCATGCACTTAAAAATCGTGGTCTTAAGAAAGGCGTTGCCTCTTTATGTATTGGTGGCGGTGAAGCGGTAGCCTTAGCAGTCGAAACACTCTAATTTTTAAAAAACTTAAACTCTCACAGCCGCAGGCTCTTTTAATAATAACTACTGCGGCTTAACCAATTACCCTCTGGGGAGGAGTGCGTTATGCACCAAGTACCATTACTGATCAACGGCGAATTTATTCAATCAACATCAGATCAACTTATTGATGTTGTTAATCCAGCAAACCAAGAAGTGTTAGCACAAGTTCCGTGTGCCACAGACGCAGAAATGGATGCAGCGATTACATCAGCTAAAGACACCTTTAAAACGTGGAAAGACGTACCAATCACTGAGCGTGCGCGCATTATGATGAAATACGCTGCGTTATTAAAAGAGCATCATGACGAATTAGCGACCATCATTTGTCATGAGCTTGGTAAAACGTTTGAAGATGCTAAAGGTGATGTTTGGCGCGGTATTGAAGTGGTTGAGCAAGCAGCGAATGCACCCTCATTAATGATGGGTGAGACGATGGAGAATGTGGCACGTAAAATCGACACTTATTCATATATGCAACCACTGGGTGTATGCGCAGGTATTACGCCGTTTAACTTCCCTGCAATGATCCCACTGTGGATGTTTCCACTGGCGATTGTGTGCGGTAACACCTTTATTTTAAAACCGTCTGAACAAGATCCACTAACGCCTATGCGTTTAGCCGAGCTGTTTATTGAAGCGGGCGCGCCAAAAGGCGTATTACAAGTGGTACATGGTACTAAGCCACAGGTCGACCGTTTATTAGAAGATCCAGCCGTTCGCGCAATCTCATTTGTGGGTTCTTGTGGTGTGGGTGAATACATTTACTCAAAAGGCACTGCAAATTTAAAGCGTGTACAAGCGTGTGTGGGTGCAAAAAATCACATGGTGATCATGCCGGATGCTAGTCGTTCGCACGTGGTAAATAATCTCGTTGGTGCCTCTGTTGGTGCTGCAGGTCAGCGCTGTATGGGAATTTCAGTGGCAGTATTCGTTGGTCAAGCAAAAGACTGGGTTGACGACATTAAAGCAGGTTTTGCTAATGTTCGTCCAGGTGTATGGGATGATAAAGATGCGGCATACGGCCCGCAAACATCACCGGCTGCCAAAGCGCGTATTTTATCATTGATTGCCCAAGGTAAAGAACAAGGTGCAACGTGTTTAATTGATGGTTCTGACTTTACTGTTGTAGGTTCTGAGCAAGGCAACTGGGTAGGACCTACCTTATTTACTGATGTAACGACTGACATGGATTTATACAAAGAAGAAATCTTTGGTCCTGTACTGGCATGTATGTTTGTTGATTCACTAGATGAAGCCATTGCACTTATTAATGATTCGCCATTTGGTAACGGCACGTCGTTATTTACCTCAAGTGGCGCTGTTGCGCGTAAGTTCCAACACGAAATTGAAGTAGGGCAAGTAGGTATTAACGTGCCAATTCCTGTGCCACTGCCGTTCTTCTCATTTACTGGTTGGAAAGGTTCTTTTTACGGTGACACGCATACTTACGGTAAACAAGGCATTCGTTTTTACACTGAAACTAAAACCATTACCTCACGCTGGTTTGAAGACGATATTGCGTCAGGCCCCAATATGAGTATCAACCTTAAGTAATTAATTTAACTTACTCCACATAATAAAAAAGAGGGGCGCGAAGGCGGGCACATTTTTAGCCTTCGCTGCTCTTCACGAATAGATTTTACCGACAACAAATATAAATAAGAGGCCTGCTATGGACTTTAATTTAACTGAAGATCAACAAGCATTTGCACAAACTGCTCGCCAATTCGCTGAATCAGAACTCGCTCCACACGCAGCAAAGTGGGACCGTGAACATATTTTTCCTAAAGACACCATTAAAGCCGCAGGTCAGTTAGGGTTTTGTGGTCTTTATACGCCAGAGGAAGCCGGTGGTTTAGGTTTATCGCGTTTAGATTCAAGCATTATTTTTGAACAGCTTGCGATGGGCTGTACAGCAACCACTGCGATGTTGACCATTCATAATATGGCCACTTGGATGATCGCAAGTTTTGGAACTGAGCAAACTAAAGAGCAATATTGTGACCAATTGGTAATGGGCGAGTTACTAGCGTCTTACTGTTTAACAGAGCCAGGCTCTGGGTCAGATGCTGCATCATTGAAAACCAAAGCGGTGCGTGATGGCGACGAATACGTGATCAACGGCTCAAAAATGTTTATCTCTGGCGCGGGTGAAACCGAAGTATTGGTAGTCATGGCACGTACTGGCGGTGATGGCGCTGCCGGTATTTCTGCTTTTGTAGTCCCTGCTGATGCTAAAGGTGTTGAATATGGCAAAG
Organism: Pseudoalteromonas neustonica; assembly: GCF_001653135.1. Lineage (GTDB taxonomy): Bacteria > Pseudomonadota > Gammaproteobacteria > Enterobacterales > Alteromonadaceae > Pseudoalteromonas > Pseudoalteromonas neustonica. Next base: position 355,971 of record NZ_BDDS01000002.1, on the reverse strand, counting down.
CTGAAGAAAAAATGGGCTGGAATGCACAACCTACACGCTTAATTAGTTTTGAAGATGTGCGTATTCCTGCACACAACTTATTAGGCGCTGAGGGAGAAGGCTTTAAATTTGCAATGCAAGGCCTAGATGGCGGACGCATCAACATTGCAACCTGCTCAATTGGCACTGCACAAGCCGCACTACAAACAGCCCGTGAATATTTAAAAGAACGTGAGCAATTTGGTAAACCACTGGCTGCGTTTCAAGCACTGCAATTTAAAATAGCCGATATGAATACTGAACTTGTTGCAGCGCGCCAAATGGTGCGATTAGCAGCGTTTAAGCTCGACTCAGGCGACAGTGAAAAAACCACTTATTGCGCCATGGCAAAACGTTTTGCCACCGATGTAGGCTTTACAGTGTGTAATGATGCATTGCAAATTCATGGTGGCTACGGTTATATCAAAGAATACCCACTTGAGCGCCATGTACGAGATGTACGCGTTCATCAAATTCTTGAAGGTACTAACGAAATTATGCGGGTGATTATTGCTCGTCGTATTTTAGCGCAATCAGCAGCCGATATTCTATAAGGAACGCGAAATGTCAAACCCAAGTATTGATTTAACCATTGAAGGCCACGTAGCGATTTTAACCATGTCTAACCCGCCAGCGAATACCTGGACTAAAGACACCTTGATAGCCTTAAAAGACACGGTAAATGAGCTAAACGATAATAAAAACGTCTATTCATTAGTGATCACTGGTGAAGGTGAAAAGTTTTTTAGTGCGGGCGCTGACTTAAATGTATTCGCAGGTGGTGATAAAGGCGTAGCAGCGACCATGTCGCAGGTATTTGGCGAAGCATTTGAAGCATTAACAGCGTTTAGAGGTGTATCAATTGCTGCAATTAATGGCTATGCCATGGGGGGCGGTTTAGAAGTGGCTTTGGCGTGTGATATTCGTATAGCGGAAGAGCAAGCACAAATGGCATTGCCAGAGGCCAAAGTTGGCTTACTGCCGTGTGCTGGTGGCACACAAAACCTTGCTTGGCTTGTTGGTGAAGGCTGGGCAAAACGGATGATTTTGTGTGGCGAGCGCTTAAAAGCGGATAAAGCCCTGCAAATAGGTTTAGTCGAAGAAGTGGTACCACAAGGTGAAAGCTTTTCCGCAGCACTTAAACTTGCTAACCAAGTAGCCGATCAAAGCCCTGTTGCTGTAAGCGCTTGTAAAACGTTGATACAAAAAGGTCGCACTCAACCCATGGCGCATGCATTACCACTCGAACGCGAGTTGTTTGTTGGTTTGTTTGATACAGAAGATCAGCAAGAAGGGGTTAACGCCTTTTTAGAAAAACGTAAGGCAAATTGGGTGAACGGCTAATGGTTGAGTTAACGCTATTAAACACACAGGATGCCCCCGTCGTTTTTGAAACAGCGCGTGCAGAAAATGGCTCGTTGATTGGCTTTGCAACACTCAACGCTCCTAAATCGTTAAACGCCCTCAATTTTGACATGATCAAACTATTAGAGCCGCAGCTAATTGCATGGGCAGATGATAGTAATATTGCCATGGTTATACTCAAAGGTGCAGGGGAGAAAGCCTTTTGTGCTGGCGGTGATGTAGTTAGCTTACATAACGCAATGAAAACTGGCGAGCCTGTCAACTTAATTGAAGATTTTTTTACCCAAGAGTATCGTCTTGATCATTTAATCCATTGTTACGACAAACCGATCTTAGTGTGGGGTAACGGGATTGTAATGGGCGGTGGCCTTGGTTTAATGGCGGGTGCTAGCCACCGTGTTGTGACCGAAACATCCCGTATTGCCATGCCAGAATTAACAATTGGTTTATACCCTGATGTAGGCGGAAGTTACTTTTTACATAAAATGCCCCAGCATGTTGGCTTGTTTTTAGGGCTAACCGCAGCGTCTATTAATTGCGATGATGCGATGTTTGTATCGTTGGCTGATCACTACGTTAAAGCTGATAAGTACGACAGTATGATTGATCAACTCGCTGCGATTAAGTGGGGAAAAACAGCTGCGTTAAATCACGATAAACTCACTACATTACTAACCGAGCTTGATAACATATCTGGGCGCATGCCAAAAGGAAATGTAAAAGCTAATTTAGCGACTATTCAAAAACTCGCTGAGTTTACAGATTTAAAAGAGAAAGTTAATTACATTTTAAACCTAGACACTGATGACGTTTGGATTACACGTGCGCAAAAATCATTAAAGCATGGTTGCCCATTAAGTTGTGCTCTAGTTGAGCGCCAACTTGCTAACTCAAAAGGTAAAAGCTTAGGCGAGTGTTTTCAAATGGAATTGGCTATGTCGGTTCGCTGTGGTGAAGTCGGTGAATTTCAAGAGGGTATCCGCGCGTTACTGATTGATAAAGACGGTGCACCCAACTGGCAATTTAAAACAATTGAGCAATTACCTGCGCAATTAATTGAGAGTTTCTTTACTGCTCGCTGGGATAATGACTCGCATCCACTTAAACAACTTACACAAGGATAATGATATGTCACTTTATATCGGTTTTATTGGTTTAGGAAATATGGGCGGCCCTATGGCTGCAAACCTTGTTAAAGCAGGCCATCAGGTTAAGGTGTTTGATTTAAACCAATCGGTCGTAAATCAACTTGCCGAGCAGGGCGCGATTGAAGCGACAGACGCTAAACACTGTGCAAGTGATGTTGATGTGTTGATCAGTATGCTTCCTGCTAGTAAGCACGTTAAATCACTGTACTTAGGTGAGACTGGCCTTGTACATATTTTAGCAAAATCGACCTTAGTAATAGATTGCTCGACCATTGATGCTGCATCGGCGCGTGAAGTAGGGGCTGAACTTAGTGAACATGGCATTGCTTTTGTAGATGCGCCGGTATCGGGTGGAGTTGCAGGCGCAACAGCAGGCACACTGACCTTTATTGTAGGCGGTGCTGATGATCACTTTGCTAAAGCACAACCTGTACTTGCTGATATGGGTAAAAATATTTTTCATGCTGGAGATATCGGTGCGGGGCAAGTCGCAAAAATCTGTAATAACATGCTACTGAGCATTTTAATGGCAGGTACCAGCGAAGCAATTCAAATGGGTATTAATAATGGTCTAGATCCAAAAGTACTGAGCGATATTATGACGGCAAGCTCGGGTCGCAACTGGACGCTTGAACTTTACAACCCGTGTCCAGGCGTAATGGACACAGCTCCCGCAAGTAACAATTATAAACCGGGCTTTATGGTTGATTTAATGGCAAAAGATTTAGGCCTTGCGATGGAAGCAGCGCAGCAAAGTAATTCATCAACCCCAATGGGGTCAATGGCAAAAAATCTTTATACTATGTTGCAGCATCAAGGTGCTGGCAGTGATGATTTTAGTGCCATATTTAAATTATTCTCAAAGGAGTAACAGGTGGAAATTAAAAACAACACCGTAGTGATCACCGGCGGCGCACAAGGCTTAGGCTTTGCAATGGCGCATAAATTTGCTCAGTTAGGCGCTAACATTGCCTTGATTGATATGCAGCAAGACTTACTTGATGCAGCAGTGGCTGAACTTGAGAGGCATGGCACTACTGTAAAAGCATACGTTGCCAATGTAACGGATGAAGACGCCATAGTGAGTACGTTTAATACAATCAACAATGATTTTGGTCATATTGGGGTATTAATTAATAATGCCGGTATTTTACGCGATGGTATGTTTATCAAAGCAAAAGAAGGCAAAGTGGTTGCTAAAATGGCACTTGATCAATTTAAGTCAGTAATTGATGTGAACTTAACCGGTGTGTTTTTAGCGGGCCGTGAAGCTGCGTGTCACATGATTGAGTCGGGCAAAGGTGGCGTGATTGTAAATATGTCCAGTGTTGCTCGTGCTGGAAATATTGGTCAAACTAACTATGCAGCATCTAAAGCGGGTGTTGTTGCTATGACTACAGGCTGGGCTAAAGAACTTGGCCGTTTTGGTATTCGAGTGGGTGCTATTGCGCCAGGTGTTATTCGCACAGCAATGACCGACGCCATGAAACCAGAGGCAAAGCAGCGCATGTTAGCAGTAACGCCGGTTGGGCGTTTTGGTGAAGCGGAGGAAATTGCCCATACTGCGCAGTACATTATCGAAAACGACTTTTTCACCGGTCGCGTTGTAGAAATTGATGGTGGTATACGCTTGTAAAGCTAAGCAAGCAATAGTTATTATTACACGGTAAGCCTTGGCTTGCCGTTTTTTTAAGGCAGTAGCTAATACCAATCGGCTTAAAAATTTAACCATTCTAGCGGACTAAATAAAGCGCTAACTGCGTTAGTAATTTTTCATGTACGACTGCATGTCAAAATTTCTACCTTGTTATCACTGTATTTATCTTTCGCTATAAATGGTCATTAACTTAACACGATTGGTACAAATATACTCGCGATTCAAATTTACTGTATGTATGTACAGCTTTTTGTTTGGGAGCCATGCTAATGCTACTAATCATGTATTTATTTGCTGTATTTATACATTTAAAGCCAATTTGCCATTGTCTCGATCACCTTCTAATATTAATACTCTATTTGTTCTTCGGTATTATTTAATAATCGACTTTGGGATTTAATATATATGATAGAAATTAATGAACAAATATTAACAGATATAAACAGAAATTTTATTATCCCACCAAAACCGCAAATACTCAGTGATTTACAAAATTTAGCAGCACTAGATGATGCTTCTATTGCTGATGCAGCAGATGTTGTTGTTAAAGACTTAGCGATTTCATCAGCGATACTAAAAATTATAAATTCCCCCGCCTATGGTCTATCTCGTACTGTGTCAGATATTAAGCAAGCCGTTATGTTTCTTGGTTGGGATGGTGTTAACGCGCTGGTACAAGGGCTTAAATTAAAGCATATGTTCGCTGCAGAAAATAGCTGTATCAGTTTAGAGCGATTTTGGGACACATCAACAGAAATAGCTAATGTAAATATGATGATTGGTCAGCGCTTTAAGAAGCAAATAGCCATTGAATCTTTGTACACTTTAGGTCTTTTTCATGATTGCGGTGTTCCGCCAATGGCTATTAAATACGATAGCTACTTAAAAGCACTTCATTTATCTAACCAATCCGGTAAAGAAAGTATCACTGAGATTGAAGAGCGTTTATACAATACAAACCATGCGATTGTTGGGTATTATTTTGCAAACAGTTGGCACTTACCAAAAGAGATATGTAAATTAATACTCAACCACCATGACTTGAGTATTCTAGACGATGTTACAGACAGTGATATGCAAATTAGCTTTGCAATCCTTAAGATGTCAGAGAATTTAGTCAACTTAGTTAAGCGGGGGACCCCCTTAACTGAATGGAATACAATTGAGGTGAAAGCACTCGATGTTTTACATATGAATGATGATGAGTACGTTGATCTACAAGAGGATGTAATTGATTATTTAAACAGCGAGCACTAGGTCGTGTTGACCTTTGTGGATTGAAATTTGTTCAATCTAGGGGCGATTTAATCGCGGCGCGAGGTTTGTAACCTAGCGGGCTCGATAACTGCTCCTGCGTTATTCTACTAGCTCACATCCATGTGAGAATAAGTAAAAACCGAGCAAAAAAGAGTCAATCGCCCCTAGGAAGAACCCTTTAGGCAGCGCATGTTTGGCATTTATACTGCGTTATCGCCGATTTATGCGGAACAACCACACACCATAGGCTCTGCCTTGCCTAAATACCAAACATACTGCTGCAAAATTAATCACGAAAGGTCAACACGCCCTAGCTGTTTAAATACCAGTTAATTAGGTTTATATACTATATTGACTCTCTTAATAAAGCCTGCATAAAATACTTAGCTACACCTTACAAAACCAAGCTAACACCTTTAAGTCTCACTAAGGGTGGTTTGCTATTTTGCTCGATTACATACGTCATGTCTTGATTTGCTCACTGAGCTGAATGATTTTTAATCTGCTGTGCCAGCAGGTGCTAAATAGTCGTGGGGTTTTCTTGTAATTCAATGCTATAAAAAGAATAATTGAGCTCATAACGTATCAAAAACCACATTATTGAGATATTCAGTGAAAGCCAAAGAAATCCGTAATTTTTACATCAATGAAGAGCAGTCTGTGTATTTGCTTTCGCATCATGATGCTAAAAAACATCGCCAATGGCTTAATATCTGTATAAAACAGCTTACCTTACTTGGTTATTCTGATGTAGAAATGATTGGCTCTGGCGCATTTGGCTTTGTGTTTGCAGGACTAGATGACAAAAAACAACCATGGGTTTTCAAATTTTCTCGTATTACACTCGCTCAAAGTGTGCGTGATAGGCTTGAAGATGAAGCGTATATGCTTTCTCAGGTTGATAACCCACTAGTACCGAAATTTTATGCTTTTGAGAGAATAAAAAAGCAAGGGATCCTAATGATGGCCCGCGCTTTAGGAGAAGACTTAGAAAAGGTATCACTAAAACGAGGGCGTTTTAGTGCTGCTGCAATTACAGATCTTGCGCTTAAATTACGTAATGTATTAATTGATCTACGTAATCAAAAAAATGGGCTAACGCCTCAGCCTATAGTTCATGGTGATATCAAGCCTTCTAACTTAGTGTGGGATGAAGCTAACCAAGGGTTATCGCTGGTGGATTGGGGGAGTTCTGTGTATGCCCAAGTCGACAGTGCGGGTAACCCGATAGCCAGTAATTTTATGGATCTAATGTCTGGTGATTTAAGTACTACTAATGCGCGAATGGGGGATGTGTACTTTATAGGTGATGAGCAAATGTCAGGTGCCAAATCATCCCCACGATTTGATGAACAAGGGGTGGCTTCTACCTTATATGCACTGGCTTCTGCACAGTCATGCCGGTTTGGCGCTCAAGTTATTCCTGCAAGTTCATTAGGATTACCTATAGAGCTTGCTAAAGTAATTGATGGCATGCTGTCAAAAGACAAAGCAATACGCGATCGCGCGGGTGATTATTTTATACGCAATATGCCAAGTATGGCAAAAGCATATTTACCGCCAGTAACTTTAAATAAAGAGCTAAGAGCACATATTCCATTTTGGTACGGCAGTGATAATGAGCACCCAGATACAGTTGTTTACAGCTCACGAAAACAATTTTTGCGCCAAGCCGATCATAATCAGCAATTATTAGATGTAAACGATGCCCAACTTGATCGCTATTATAAAGAGTTTCTATTTGATACTGGTGATACTGAAAAAGCATTTTTAGCATCAATTAGTCGATTAGCGAAATATCCCGCAGTAGGAGGTTTAAGCTTTCATTGGAAAGAAGACTCGTTGTATGTGGAATCATCTTTAATTATGCATGATAAGAATTTAGGTCATGCATTCACGCAAGCTATTAATAATACGGTTATGCTAGCGCAAGGTATAAGCCAAAAAGGATTATTTAAGTGTTGCCTGTTTGATGCACGTAAGACGATTCAATTAGAGCGAGATGGCACCGGTGCATTTAAATTTGAACAACTTCCTGAACTTGATTATGAAGTTATGAATTTAAAAAGTTCAGATGTAACGAGACCGCATTCTTATTTTGAAGATGGTAAAGATCCTGACGAGCAATTAAAACTGCCAAATAAAGTGATAAAATGTGTATTTGAGCTTAATCAGATCCATCATACGGGGTGTATTATTTTTGAAGCTCTACCAGATCGAATGAAAATACATCATTACTATCGTTTATTGGATGCAAACAAAGAAACTGAATTTAAACGGCTGTTAAATAAATTGATGCAATATGCGGTGGGGATTATAGACGTAGGAGTTGCTGGCTTTATGAAGTTACCGTATAAAAATACTCGAGAGTTTTCATTATGTGATCAACAGCCTGAATTTTACTTCCCAAAAGATCCAAAACGTTTTGACAGTGATGCCACTGACCCAAAAGATAACTAAGGGGTGCCCTAGGGTTAATTAAAAAATATAATAGTGTAGGTTAACTTCAACTCACTAAGTGACTCGTAATAATTTATTAAGCCTATTTGGGCTTAATAAATTATGAATCAGTTTCAATTTATTATAATAAAGATCTTAAAATCTTATTTGAAATACAGTTGATGAGCCTTCGCATTCTAGTGACTTATCCAATGCCTCACCTAAATCAGAACTTTGAAAGTGCCAAACTCTACCATTATCTAATCTACATTCAACAACCCAATCACCTCTAGAAAAATTAGCACCATTTGATGATATTGCAGAGTGGCTCATACACGATAATACTATTACTGTTCCTGCTAAGATTAATTTTTTCATTTTTATTCCATTCCTTAAAATTATAATAATATTAGATACTAAATTAGTATCTGTATTAGATACTAGATTGTAAATGAGGGTAATTCAAATTGTTTTTTTTGTCAGTGATTTTTCGAGGTAGTACCAGCTTAAATTTAGGGATAACGAAGCGACTAAAGGTAAGTAAAAACGAAAAAGCTATTAATACCAATCTGCATAAATGTTTGAACAATTTAACTAATTAAATCAAGACTATAACTTCGTTAAAAAATTTTTGCTTAGAACAATTAGATATAAAATTTTTTGCCTAGGGCGTGTTGACCTTTGTGGATTGAAATTTGTTCAATCTAGGGGCGATTTAATCGCGGCGCGAGGTTTGTAACCTAGCGGGCTCGATAACTGCTCCTGCGTTATTCTACTAGCTCACATCCATGTGAGAATAAGTAAAAACCGAGCAAAGCTTGTGCGTCCTGCTCACGCCCCTTACCTATATCCGTGTAGGTAACAAAGAGTTAATCGCCCCTAGGAACAACCCTTTGGGCAGCGCATGTTTGGCATTTATACTGCGTTATCGCCTATTCATGGGGTACAACCACATACACAGGTTCTGCCTTGCCTAAATACCAAATAGATTATTGCTGCAAAATTAATCACGAAAGGTCAACAGGCTCTAGTTATAGCGCAATTTTTTTGTCATTATATAGACTCCATATCTATCCAGATTGGTATAAGTTATTGAACCCAAATAGCAACTCAGCTATGGTTTGCTTATCAACAAGGTAAAATAAGTCATTCTAGTGGCTTATTATGACGCTCAGGATTTATAATGAACTACGAAGAGTTTAATCAGTTTTGCAGATCCTTTCCAGCTACTACCTATATAATTCAATGGGGTAATTGCCATGTCTGGAAAGTTGACGGTAAAGTATTTGCTATAGGTGGCTGGTCAGATAATCAATCACCAGCTTTTACATTTAAAGCTTCAGAGCAAAATTTCGTTTTTCTAAGTGAAAGTGAAGGCTATAAACCAGCCCCATATTTTGCTAATCGTGGAATGAAGTGGATTCAGCAGTTTAATAATACAAACAAAGAAGATCTTCAATATTACCTTAAAGAATCATATCGCTTAGTTTCTTTAGGGTTAACTAAAAAAAGGCAGAAAGAGCTAGGTTTAAATCAAGAGGTAAGTGCATTGTGATCCGAAAAGTTAGAGGCTTCTAGTCAATAGCTTCAGTATAATAAGCATAGCGATATAAAATGTAGGATGGATTTGGTTTTTATACCGATCGTGTTGAGGTAATGACCATTTATAGCGAAAGATAAATACAGTGATAACAAGGCAGAAATTTTGACATGAAGTTGTTCTCGGCAATTGCTCCTGCATTGCTCTACCTCCTGAATCCATGCAGTCGTACATAAAAAATTACTAACGCAGTTAGCGCTTTATTTAATCCGATAGAATGGTTAAATATTTAAGCCGATTGGTATTAATCGTTATGTCTAAAAATAAAGCTGAGGTGCATTAAACTGGTTAGCTTGAGCGAACACCAAGTATAGTCGTTTAATTGCTCTTATCATAAAAGCCAGGATTGCCGACTTTTATGATTTATTCAAAAGCGGATTTATAATTATAAGGGCTTAGTTACCCCAAGGGTTACTTGCATTTGAGCGATTTTTACGGGTGCGAGCGCGGTCTTTCGCTTCTTTTTTAGCCTGAATACGTTTTGCATCACTAAAGCTTAGTTCACAAGGTTCACCAGGCTTATCACCTTCAGGAATAATACGATCACGGGGTGGGAGCTCATATTGTACGTCATCAGGCTTTGGTAGGTTTTTTAGGCGATAAAGATAAAAGTTATCAACTTTATCTTGGGCCCACTGAGTTTTTCGTAAAAACTTAACTGCAGATTTAATATCTGGATTATTTTTAAAGCAATTTAGTTGTAAATAAGCGTGTAAAAGTTCCCAACCATATTGCTCGACTAACTCTGATACAACTTGCTCCAGTTTTACACCTTGCAGTGGGTTATTTCCGAATAAATCTTCATTGCTCATAAGTACATTCTTTTCAAATATCTAATAAAGTAATTATAATTTTTATGAGCAAAATTTGATACAAGAAAATTACTAATATCTAAAATTGCGATTTTACAAACGTCAGAGGAATGGGTAAGCTTACGAAGCTTTAATAAGATTAGGCATGACGCCAACTACATCGGATGATAGATTTAAGGAATAGTATACATGGGACTTTTCAACAAAATTAAAACACAAGCTACATCAATTGGTTCAAATATCAGCGAATCAACGTCAAAATTAAGCTCAGATATGAGCACATCACTTAAAGAAAATTCAAAATTATCAGCAATTCGCTCAGAAATAACATCAATTGAAGGGCAACTCAATATTGGTTATCAAGATATTGGTAAAAAATATGTTGAGAACCTATTAGAGAATGAAGGTCAAAATATAGACGCCGCATTACAAGAATCATTGAATCGCGTAGAGCCTTTACTTGAAAAGAAACTAGAGCTTGAAGATGAAGCGATAGAAATCGAAAAAAAGCTAAAAGACCAAATTATAATCCAAGAAAAAGCATTTTTTCAAAAAGAATATGACCAAGAAAAAGAAAAGCTTGAAAAAGCAGTAAAGCTTGATGTGATTTCTGTAGATGAAATGACTGAGAGACTAGCTAAAGCACGCTTCAAATTAGATAATTTTGATACTATCCGTAAAGTTAAAAAGCAACACGAAATGAATTTGATATCAAAAGAAGAGCTTAAAGAAAAGCTAGCCGCTTTAGGTGCATAAACACGTTGAGCTAATTTATAAAAGCCGCGATTATCGTATTGCGGCTTGTTAGTGTTAGGCTTGGCAATTAACTACAACTCGACCTCGTATTGTTCCTGCCATTAAGTTATTAGCTGCTTCAATGACATCAGGTAGGCTAATTTCGGTCGATATTTTATCTAAGTAGCTACTTTCTACAAGCTCAGCTAAACGTTGCCATGCTTCTACTCTGTCAGGTTTTGGGCGCATAACACTGTCAATACCCATTAATGAAATCCCGCGCAAAATAAATGGGGCTACGGACGCAGGTAAATCCATACCTTGTGCCAAACCACACGCTGTCACAACGCCGCCATATTTTAATGATGCACAAATATTAGCAAGTGTGTGGCTGCCAACAGAGTCAATAGCCGCGGCAAATCGTTCTTTAGCTAACGCCTTACCTGGAGTTGATAATTCATCACGATGAATTACTTGTTTTGCTCCAAGTTGTTTTAAGTAATCTGTTTGTTCAAGGCGCCCAGTCGCAGCAACTACGCTGTATCCTAATAGGTTTAATAGATACACGGCAAAGCTTCCTACGCCACCGTTTGCACCTGTGACGAGTACATCACCAGAGTCAGGTGTTATGCCTTGTTTTTCAAGTGCTATAATACTGAGCATAGCAGTGTATCCTGCTGTACCTATCTGCATCGCTTGTTTAGGTGATAATTTTACGGGGAGTGGAATAAGCCACTCTGAGTTTAACGATGCTTTCTGTGCAAGTCCACCCCAGTGTTTCTCACCCACACCAAAACCGTTGAGCAAAACGAGTTGACCGTTTTGGAATTCATTAGACGTAGTTTTGGTGATTTTACCTACTAAATCAATCCCGGGGATCATTGGAAAAGTACGTACAACAGGGCCTTTTCCTGTAATGGCTAAGCCATCTTTGTAGTTAAGGGTACTAAAAAGTACGTCTAACTCAATATTATTGTTGGGTAATAGATCTGTTGTTATTGTTTGCAACGCGGCTGTATAGGTATTATCAATGTTATTAATAACAATGGCTTTAAATTCATTTTTCATGTTGAATCCTTTTAGACCGATCGTCTTTTAATTGGGAAATAAAATGCGCAATTACCTAAGCAATGCGCGTAAAAACATTTCTGTGTAGAGCGTTAGTGGGTAGGGGGTTTTGGTTAGTTTTGCACGCATTACTGCACCTTCCCAGCCTATCCAAAAATACTCACTCATTTGGTGGGTATTAACAGTGCTTGAAATGACATTATCTTGCTGGGCTTGATCTAAACAAACCTGTATAAGGCTTTGCCATGATTCGTAGCACTGTACTAGTTTAGTGTTAAATTCATTATTTAAATGGTTTAACTCTTGATTTAGGTTACCAATTAAGCAACCTCGATTATAATCGTATTTATGCATCGAACGTGCAGCACTTTGTGTGAAATTAACAATGCGCTCTAAATAAGGTGCATCACTTTGCGATAAGTAGCGATTAAGTTTGGCTATAAAGTAGCTATTATAAGCATCAACAACCTCCAGTCCATAAGCTTCTTTACTGCTAAAATAATGGTAAAACGATCCTTTAGGCACACCTACTTTCTTTAAAATTGTATCGAGCCCTGTTGCACTAAAGCCAAATTCAGTGAGAGTTTCCACGCCTGCTGAAATCAATAATGCTTTTGTGTCGGCATTACTGCGATTAGCTTTTGGTGGGCGACCACGTCGCGGTTGCTGTTCGGTATTTTTTATCATATACATATATTAGACCGATCGTATTTATATGTGCAAGTAATAATTTTATTCGTAAAAATATTGCGATTGTTAACTTATTGATTATGTTTTTTTCGATAAAGTAAGAAATATAAGAACTTCTTTAGATTTAAATAGTTGAAATAAAATTGTCATAATTACATTTATTTTAGGAACTATCAGAGATATTGACTGGTCATAATTAAAGCAGATGAGTACCTCTGATTGATTAGATTGCCGTAAACTTTGTATGAATATAAATCGCTGAGTCAGTGGTATGACCATATTGCTTTTTAAAATGTTAATTCATTTTTGCATCAGCAGCTTAGTTAATGTCAATTTATTTAATTGCATTTGTGATTTGAATTTAACAGTTTTATTAACTATTCATTAAATGTAGATGTCATAAACGCTACAAATATATAAATATAAAAGGTGAGGATTTACCTATGAAGAGACAGAAAAGAGATCGGTTAGAAAGAGCTCATTCTCAAGGCTTTAAAGCAGGCTTAGCGGGTCGTTCAAAAGACCTTTGCCCTTATCAACAAATAGATCCTAAATCAGAATGGTTAGGTGGTTGGCGTGAGGCGATAGATAGTCGTAACTTGTATAAGACCTAAAGGTTAGATCAAATTTAAGCAAAAACGCCTCGCTAAAATAGCGAGGCGTTTTTGCAGCAATGTTTTAAAATTAAAACGCGCTAGTATCTTGAAAAAGGCCTACTTTAAGATCTTTTGCTTCATAGATTACACGGCCATCAACTTCAACGGTGCCGTCAGCCATTCCCATGAATAAACGTCGTTTAATTACGCGCTTCATCGTTAAACGATAGGTAACTTTTTTAGCGGTAGGTAACACTTGGCCAGTAAATTTAACTTCACCTACACCTAAAGCACGACCAAGACCAGGACCACCTGACCAACCAAGGAAAAAGCCAACTAATTGCCACATCGCATCTAAACCAAGGCAGCCAGGCATTACAGGGTCACCTTTAAAATGGCAATCAAAAAACCATAAGTCAGGGTTGATATCTAGCTCTGCAACTATTTCACCTTTACCGTGTTCACCACCATCATCAGTGATCGAAATGATGCGATCCATCATTAACATGTTATCACTTGGCAAGCGGCAATTGCCTTCACCAAACATATCGCCTTGACCACATAGGATCAAATCTTCTTTTGTATAGCTATTTTTAGGTTCCATAACACTTTTTCGTCGCTTAGAAATTGCAGAGTACTTTAGCGTACACTTGTACGCTAAACAACTCTGAGCAGTTAAAAAATAGTTGATTAGCACGTAAATCAATCTAAAAAGATAAATAACATGTTAATTTCACGTTTAAAATAAAAGAATTTTTATCAAATTCTGTCATCAAGACTTCAAAAAAATAGACGAAAAATTAAGGATATGCTTAAACTTAATGTTGCATATATCTAATTACGTCTTATTTTCATTAATGCGTTAGTTAAATGGCTTTTAATTCAAACCTAAACTCGCTTCTTGAGGTGGTTTGGGTATAATTAGCCTGATTTTTTAACCAGTATAAAGGAAGTTTATGATCCTTTTTGTTAACGCACTTACAGTAATTGATTTTTCTTATCTGTGTAATAAACGAGGCGCAGTTGGCGAAAGCTGGATTGTTGATTTAACGTTGCACGGTCAATTAAATGAAGAATCGATGGTTCTCGATTTTGGTTTAGTTAAAAAACAGATCAAAGGTATTATTGATGATTGTATTGATCATAAGCTAGCGATACCGTCAATTATTCAAGGTGAAGTAGTCGCATATGATGACTATAGAACACTTGATTGTACTTTTGGTGACGGCCATCACTTAGCGATGAGTGCGCCGCATCAAGCATTTTGTATGATCGATGCACCTGTTATTAATGAACAATCAGTCATCGACTTTTTAATCGCTACAATTATGCCGCAACTGCCTAGTAACATAGACAAAATCGAGATTGAACTAAAGCCTGAGCATAGTAAAAGCTTTTATTATCATTACAGTCATGGGCTTAAAAAGCATGACGGGAATTGCCAGCGTATTATTCATGGCCATCGGTCACAAATTGGTATTGCATTAGATGGTATGGCTATGCCTCGTTTACAAAAACAATGGGCTGATAAATGGCAAGATATCTATTTAGCGACCGCTGAAGATGAAATTAAAGCAGAGCAATTAATTCACATCACTGCAAAAAAAGATGATTTATGTTTTGCATATACGGCTGCCCAAGGTTATTTCGAAATGGTACTGAGTAAGGTTCGTTGCGATATTTTACCCGTAGATACAACCGTTGAATGTATAGCAGCTTACTTAGCTGAACAAGTTAAATTAGTACACCCTGATAATGATGTAAAGATTACGGCATATGAAGGTGTCGCTAAAGGGTCAATTTGTTATGCGTAATTTTATTTTAGTAGGCGCATTATCAACATTAAGCTTTTTTAGCCAAGCAGTCGAATTAAAAGGCCATTTAACGCAAGGTGGTTTAGTCACCGGGCAGCTTGAAGACGCTACTTTGATAAAGTTTAATGGTGAGCCATTAAAAGTAACAAAGGAGGGTTTTTTTGCATTTGGCTTTGGCCGTGATTCGCAGCTTAAGCACACTTTATCGTGGGTTGATAGCAACAGCAAGGCACACGAGCAACCTATATTGATCACCAAGCGTGATTATAATATCGATAAAATCACCGGTGTTGCTAAAAAATATGTATCGCCACCTAAAGAGGTGAGTGCACGTATCAGCCGTGAAGCTGTTGCTGTTCGTAATGCACGAAAAGTAGATTCAGAACTAACCTACTTTTTAGATCCTGTTTATAAACCTGCCGAAGGGAGGATTTCGGGTGTTTATGGTAGTCAACGTTACTTTAATGGAGAACCCCGCAGGCCTCATTTTGGCTTAGATATTGCCAATAAAACGGGTAGTCCAGTGTATGCGCCTGTAAGCGGTACTGTTGTTTTTGCTGATGTTGATTTGTATTATTCTGGCGGGACCTTAATTTTAGATCATGGGCATAGCGTTACATCAACTTATATTCATTTGAGTAAATTAGATGTAAAAGTAGGTGATAAAATTATCCGTGGGGAAAAAATAGCTGAAATAGGTGCTACAGGACGAGTGACTGGCCCGCATTTAGATTGGCGTTTTAATTGGAAGGGCGAACGCCTTGATCCAGCTCTTATGATGTTAGACACATTAGCAAACAAAAAGTAGAAACTATGACAACTGAAGTAAATCGTGAAAAGATTATTGCACAGCGAATTATTGATTCAACAACATCTGTTACTAAAACGGTATTCCCTGGACGGACAAATCACCACAATACTTTATTTGGTGGTGATGCATTAGCATGGATGGATGAAGTCGCATTTATTGCAGCGACTCGTTTTTGTCGAAAGCCACTAGTCACTATTTCATCTGATCGAGTCGACTTTAAAGAAGCAATTCCTGCAGGAACGTTTGCTGAACTAATATCAAAAGTTGTTCACGTTGGTAATACAAGCTTAAGAGTCGATGTTGAAATATTTTTAGAGACTATGCATAAAGATAACAAACACTCAGCAATTACAGGAAGTTTTACCTTTGTGGCTGTTGATGATAACCATCGTCCGACACCTGTTGTATGTGACAAAATGATTTATGGTTTCGATAAATAAAAAGTATACGAATAAGCTTAAATTGGGCTTATTCGTAACACAAATAAGAACACATCATACTTGATTTTAAATAAATAATAATAAGCACCTTTGATAATCTTTACTAAAATAATTATCAAAGGAGGGGTTATGGCAATATTTCTCGGTGGGGTTTATATTTTTGTATTGTTCTTGGCTTTTAACAAAATAGATAACTATGTGTTGGATTTAATAGCCTCTTTTAGAGGCCAGCTAATTTATTGCTTGGTCTTAATTAGTTTACTGCTATTTTTGAAGATTAAAAAAACGGCTATGGTTTTATTAAGTATTTCTTTTGTTTTGCTGTTAGCTCACTATGCACCATTTCAAAGTAAATTTAACATAACAAAAGAAGATAAAATCACGGTTAAATTAATAAACCTGCATTACTATAATCAGCATATTAAAACTGTGCTACAAGATTTTTATGAAGAAAATACATGGGACATTTTAGTTCTTCAAGAGTTTAATGATACACATCGTAGTGAATTAACTAAGTTTAATGAACAATTTTCACTCTACGGGTATGACTCAGTAGAAGGTTCCCCGTTTGGTATTGTGGTTGTTTCTAGACTGCCAATTATATTTCGATATTTAAATACACAGGAAAATCGAAAGCTTGGTTATATTAAGTTAGGTTTTTTAAAAAATGACGAAGTACTGTATGGCTTTTTTTTACATCCACCTTCACCTCGTTCAAAAAAGCTTTGGATGCAACGAAACCAGTTACTTCGTGTGTTAACTACAGCTGTTACAAGTACTGATAGTAGTTGGTTTATAACAGGGGATTTAAATACAGTTAGCTGGTCTCGTTATTTTCCAAGTGATCTCGGTGAAACATGCGTTGACGCCTACGGTATTTATTCTAGCTGGTCTCCTTTTAGTCAGTTATTTAGTGAAGTTACAGGGGTACCGATTGATCACTGTATTGTAAGTGAAAACATTAAACTTAGAGAGGTCTATTTATCAACAATAAAAGGTAGTGATCATCGTTCTTTAACATTTAAAATGATAGAAAGGTAGATAATGTTCACAGCATTTTTTTGCGTAAACAACTATTTTCAATTAACAACCTAATAAGCATCACTAATTCAAAATTATCCCATGGTTTGGATGTTATCAAATGAGCAATGTTTTGTTTAATCGCAGACTTAGATGTTTCTAAATCTGCATAGCCTGTGAGCAACATTCGTGAGCAGTCAGGTTGGATCTGTTTAAACTGCTCTAGCAAATTCAAGCCATCAATATTTGGCATAAGCAAATCAGAAATAACCAGATCTATTTCATTTTCTTTCGCATACTTAATCGCCTCTAAAGGATTAGTAAATAGAATAAGAATAAAGTCTGCTTTGAGTAAGCGATTTAAAGCTCGTAAAATCGCTTCGTCATCATCGACTATCACAATAGTATGTGACATTATTTATTTCCTACAAGGCTTTTAAGATCATAAAGTAGGTGTTTAAAATTTCGTTTATGAGGAAATAAATAAAATGCTTTTTGAGAACACATTAATGCTTTGCCTCGCTTGCCGACTTCTCTGTAAAACTCGCCATAACATTCATTAATTCTAGCTTTAACTTTAGCATTTTCTAAAAAACTTAAGTTTTTGATATTACGATTAACAATTTCAACCATCGCGGTCAGTCTGTTAAGTCTATTTGCCGTGATTGAATTACTTCTCATTAAGTAATGCATAGCACATTGTTGTGAATAGGCAACATTTCCAATATTCGCTAGTTTTAACCAGCAATCTAAATCACTTGCGCTGGTTAGTTTATTATCAAAACATCCAGCCTCTATAATTGCGCTTCGACGGACCATGACTGTTGATGTGCCGACTACGTTTGCGTACATTAATTTACTCAGCGCATCATCAAAGGTTTTGTAATCATTTATAAGAGACTTACTTTTAGAAAAATTAGCTTCAGGCCAATACTCAAAGCACTTAATAATCTCTTTGCCATCTTCTGTTATGTGCATGTAATCTGTAAACGAGAGAACACAATCAATATTTTTTTTCATATAATTAAATTGTGAAAATAACTTATCCTCACACCAATAGTCATCAGCATCCAAAAAAGCTATATATTCTGATTGTGCTTTTTCAATTGCTAAGTTTCTAGCATTAACAACTCCTTGTCTGCTTTGTTTGATCAGTACAATCTGAGGGACAGTTTTTTGTTCATGTTCTATCCAGTCAACGCTACCATCTGTTGAACCGTCGTCGATAATAATAATCTCTACTAATATGTTTTTTTGCATAACAATACTATCGATACATTTAGCTAAGTAATCTATACAATTGTAATTTGGGATTATAACGCTAACATCAGGTTTCATATCCATTCTCTCTTTAATTACCTTAAGTAATACTACGCAATTACGAAGCCAAGATTTAATGCCCATTTAAACACTGTTTTTAAGTTTTAATTTGTTAAACGCATTGCATTTTGCAAGTATTTTGCAAAGCGGTGATAATATGAGCGGTTTTAGTGGTTTTTTATAAGGCACGGATATTGCCACTTAATAGTTAATATATATTCTTTGGGAATTAACTATGAAACACATTGGCATCCTTGTACCAAGCTTTCCAATTGCATCTGAAACTTTTGTAATCACTGAAATTAACGCATTAGTAGCTACGGGTCATAAAGTGACTGTTATTACGTTTGAAAAAACAAAGCTGGTAACAGCTTTAGATATCAATGTTAATGTTGTAACAATAGATAAACCATCAATTATAAGCATCTCGAATTTTACTACAAAATTACCTACGCTTTTTAAAGCACTGAATTACTCAAATAAATTTAAATCTATTTCAACACCATCATTATTAGCTTATGGAAATGAGATTGCTCGTTTAATTAATAAATTCAATATAAACCATCTGCATTGTCACTTTATGCATGGTCCATTAGCTTATGGGATCATCGGCGCTAAAATTGCTGGGATCACTGTATCGTCTATAGGTCATGGCCACGATGTGTATGTTAATAAAGCTGATTTAGAGCAAAAAGTTGCATTGTGCGACTTCTCTGTTGCTGTATGCAAAGACATGGCTGACCAATTTAAGGAATACTCAAAAAACTCTATCAAGTTACTTCATTGTGGTATCAGCCTTGAGCAATTTAGGTTTTCACCTAGATCACTTAATGAGTCTGTTAAGTTATTATTTATTGGTCGTTTAGTGGAGAAAAAAGGCTTACAATTTTTATTACCTGCTTTAAAGCAACTGCCTAATGAATTCAATATTACATTGGATGTAGTAGGGGACGGCCCAATGTTAAATGATTTGATTTATATGGCTGAGAAACTAGGAATTCGAGATCAAATCAAATTTTTAGGCAAAAAGTCTCCTGATTGGATCGCTCAAAATACTATCCAATACTCTGCACTTATCGCTCCATTTTGCATTGCTAACAATGGCGACCGTGATACAGGTCCCGTTGTATTAAAAGAAGCTATGGCCTGCGGTGTACCTGTACTAACTACTAGTCTTATGGGGGCGAATGAAATAGTAACTAATCAAGTAGGTTATAAATGCTTACCAGGGAGTATTTCTGATATCACAAAAATGATCTATAAGTTTTACTTGCTAACACCACATCAACGCTTTGAAATGGGCCAAAATGCAAAGAAACTTGTTGCTAAACAATTTAATGCAACGCATCAGGCAAAAAAACTCTCACAATGGGTGCAAGCCCTATAGGAGAGCCTATGACAGGCTTAAAGCAAATACTATATTTTGGTATATCTGTTGTCGTTGTTAAAGGACTTGGGTTTTTATTACTGCCAGTAACGACAAGGCTTTTAGATTTAACAGAGTTTGGGGAATTAAACTTTTTGGTTTCTGTCTCCTCGGTGTGTTCACTTTTGCTATGTTTAGGTTTGCCAGAGCTTTTATTTAAACAACAGTATAATGACAACCGATTAAAGCTTGCTTTGTTTAGAGATTGTTTAGTTTTAAGCGCTGTTGTTTGTAGTTTATTTATTGTAATTGCTTTGATTTTTACACATAAAATTATTGTGCATTTACCTGCTAATGTGGCACCACTTGATTTTCAACTGTTATGTATCAACTTGTCCTTATCCGCTTTACTAGCAATACCTTATACATATTTTAGAGTTTACAATTTAGCTAAACATTATTGCGTATTAGCCGTCTGCCATGGTTTATTACAAACTGTAGTTACGATCTCATTATTACTTTTGGGAAAAGGCATCACCGGTGTCATGTTTTCAGGAATGATCAGCACGTTACTGATTTTGCTCATTGCGCTATTTTTTGTAATAAAAAAATTAACAATTACCTATGCATCCATTTCATGGCGACTCAATAAACAACATAGCGCTTTTTTATTGGCTATCATAGTATCGTCACTATGTGTGTACGCTGGCAATGGCGCTGAAAACTGGTTTATTGTTGCCCATGAGGGAGAAGCCGTCTTAGCCCAATATTATGTTGCTGTACAGTTTGCAGTTATGACTTCTTTCACGTTCGAACCAATTAGAATGTGGTGGTTTGCCAAGCGTTTTGACTTTATAAAAGAAGACAAAGTTAACTACAGTTTTAGTGCGGTGCGCAGTCTTAATATTGGTTTAGCGTTATGCGCTATTATGCTGATACTAGCTCCAATATTATTCAATCTGGTTTTACCTTCAGCATATCAAACAAACACTTGGTGGTTACCCGCCTTAATAATTATTGTTGCAATAAGGCATCATAGCGATATTTTAAATATAGGCTGTTTTATGCATAAAAATGGCTTGTACGTAACATTAATAAATGCATGTGCAGCAGTAATCGCAATGATTGGGTTATGGTTGTTGGTTGCAAATGAAGGTGTTAACGGTGCAATTTTAGTATTGTTAATAATGCAGTTATTTAAAGCAGCCAGTTTTTTTGTGATAAGCCAACGACTTGAAAAAATACAAATTAACGTCAAAGACTTAATAGTGAGTTGGATTTCACTTGCTTGTTTGTTCTGTAGCGTAGTCTTTTACCCACAATGGTTTGTTTTACATATTGGTATCCTAACTGCATTTTTAGTTTTTCTTTCATTACTCTATAAAACAGATATTCAGCGAGTAATTAAAGCTTTCCCTACAAGGCATGTTGATGCATCAATTTTATAAAAATAATAGTCATCTTATTAATGCAAGCTTAGTTACATTTTTAGTAGTTGGGTTGTATCTTCAACTGGGTCCTATTGCTGTATTTGCTTTTTTGATTCTACCTTTTGCCGCATTTACAGCAGTTAAAGTAAGTGTGGCCTTTATTATTTTATTTATTTTATTTAGTTATTTTAGACTACACGAAGCATTCCCTGTGCTAATGCCTCTGAAGATCCCCAAGCTTTTAGCATTGGCGTCTATTTTAGGGATCGTGTGGCATTTATTTATTTCAAAAAAACTTAAGCCACATTGGAGTACAACTCATCTAATTTTTGTAATTTGGTTTGTGTGGCTCACAGTGTGTGTATTTAGTGCTTCAAATAAAGGGATCGCAATAGAATATTGGTCAGGTGTATTGGTCAAAGTGCTAATTATGGTTTTCGCTATTAGTTGGTGGATGACATCTCTTTCTCATTTTAATAGTGTTCGCCTAGGTATTATGGTGTCGGGGGTTACCATTGCAATTGTTGCTTTAAGCAATAAAATCAATGGTATTGGCCTAGTAGAAGGCACTCGGGTTACGATTTCTCGCGATATTCGCTCTCAATTAGGCGACCCAAATGATTTGTCTTTAGTATTGATGTTTCCAGTCTCTTTTTTAGCCGCCGAGATGTTTAACACAAATGCACACTCGTTGCGTAGATTGCTAGCTGCAATCGGTTTGCTATTAGCAATATCAGGAGTTATAGCAACACAAAGCAGAGGAGGGTTACTCGGTATTGCTGCAATTATATGTTTTTTCTTATACCAAAAAATTAAAAATCCGCTAATCGTTGCTGGTATCGGCGTAGTAGGGATGTTGGTACTTATGATTTTTGCCGGTATTACTGATCGTCAAAGCGGAGGGGCTCAAGAAGGCGGCGTTGATGAGTCGGCAATGGGACGTATTTATGCATGGCAAGCGGCTATTAATATGGCGCTTGCTAATCCTTTAACAGGGGTTGGAGTGAATAACTTCTTTGTTAATTATTACTTTTACAGTCCGCATTGGGATGGCAAGAATCATGCAGTGCATAGTACATGGTTTCAAGTATTAGGAGAAACGGGCTTTGTTGGACTATGTATTTTTATTCTAGTTATAGTCAGCATTTATAGAAGTTTGTCGCGAGTTTTTACGCTTATAAAAATTAACCGTAACGACAACATTGCAATAAATGCTTCGGCACTAAAAGCCGGTTTAATTGGCTTTATGGTATCTGGAACCTTTTTAACTCAAGCATTTACTTGGCCTTTGTACATAATTTTAGCACTGACAATTGCATTAGAAAAGCTTGCACTTGAAAGTCAAAAGGAGTTATAGCATGATTTTAAATTTCAAAATGTGGTTAAAAAATAGTGATAGTTCATTAGCTAAGTCACTTTTTAAAATCGCAAAAACCATTCGAAATCCGCAAATGTTCGTCATTCCAGGATTGCATTTTGCGATCTATAAATTACATAATTTTCTCATTACAGTGGTGAGTGAATTAATGCGCATTTTTTATTTTACGCCACTTTTCAAAAGCCAAATTAAGGGTTCAAAACAAGGGCTCTTCCTTTATTCCGGTATGCCGCAACTACTGGGTAATATTGAAATTAGTTGCGGTAATAATAATCGTATTTCGGGAATAAGTACGTTTTGTGCAAGAGGGAGTAACGGTATGACGCCGAAACTTATTATTGGAAACAACGTTGATATTGGATGGCAAAATGCATTTTCAGTAGGTCGATTAATAGTGCTTGAAGATGATGTACGCCTAGCTGGACGTGTCTTTTTAGCTGGTTTCCCAGGGCACCCAATTGACTGTGATAAACGCGCAGCAGGCTTACCCGATGATGAGTCTCAAGTAGGTGATATAGTCATAAAACAAGGCGCATGGATCGGCACAGGCGTTACTATACTCGCTGGCGTAACAATAGGTCGCGGGGCAATAATTGGGGCAGGCAGTGTAGTGACCAAAGATGTTCCAGCAATGACTATCGCTGCGGGTAATCCAGCTAAAGTCGTAAAAAATATAGAGGGCTGATATATGAAGTTTGTTGTTTTTGGAGAAGATTGGGGGAGACACCCAAGTAGTACTCAGCACTTGTTTAAAGAATTATCTGAAAAGCATGAAGTGCATTGGATAAATTCAATCGGAATGAGGAAGCCAAGCATTAAAGCTGTTGATATTAAAAGAGTTCTCCAAAAGTTGATGCAACTCTTTAGCAGCAATACGAACAAAAAAAATCAAGCAACGTCTGCTGAAAATGATAAGTTAATGAAAGTGTATAATTTATTTATTTTACCATGGCATGACTTTAATTTAGCGAGGATGTTTAACCGTTATTTATTTTCACGCTGTTCATTCTTAAATGAACAGCCTATTATTTATTGGTTAAGCGTACCCACTGCCATTTCTCTAATATCCCCACGAAAAGGAATCGATCGTGTTGTTTATTATTGTGGTGATGATTTTAGCGCATTAGCGGGGGTTGATCATCAAATGGTTGAGCCATTTGAATCTGCATTGATAAAAAAAGCTGATTTAATCTACGTTATTAGCGATTTTTTGGCTGATAAAATGCCCAAAGAAAAAGTAGAATTACTAACTCATGGTGTTGATTTTGATTTATTTCATAACAGAGCAGTAAAAGCAATTGAGCTCAAAGGCATAAATAAACCAAAAATAGGCTTTTATGGCTCTTTAAATGCTTGGCTAGATAAAGCGCTATTATACAAATTAGCTACCAGTCGTACTCAATATGAGCTGGTTCTTGTTGGAAATATAAGCGATGATTTTAGCGACTTGTTGGCGCTTTCCAATGTGACGCATATAAATGCTGTTGATCATGCTAGGCTTGCTCAATTTTCACAACATTGGCAAGTTTCGTTACTCCCTTTTATAGATAATGAGCAAATAAGAGCTTGTGATCCCCTCAAACTAAAGGAATACCTTGCATGTGGTACTCCGATCGTAGCCACCAGTTTTCCCGCTGTAAATAAATACCAAGAAACTATTTTAGTTGCTCATGATCATGATGGATTTATAACACGCGTTGATATAGCAGTTCAATTAAGCTGCGCAACTGAGTTCTCTTTCAGCGAGATACAGTCAAACTTAGCAAGTAACCACAGCTGGCAATCGAAAGCATCATTAGTGGAATCCCATTTAGTAAATCTCAGCGACTAAATTTGCCTGATTTAATCTGAACCTCAAATTTTACTGTTGGTGTGCTTATTCCTCTAAATTTTTCATCATTGTGGCTCACAACCTGCAGCTATTAATTTAATAGTTTGTTTTAGAGATGAGTTTCTCAAAATGCAAATAGATTCGAGAAACGAATTAGCAAAATGCGAAATATCGGTGGTAAATAGATGTTGGTAAAAGAGCAAATTAAAAGGTTACTTTATTTGGCGCTGTACGCTCTGTACACCCGCGCTAAACTATTTATGATCCCGCTATGCATTGTACCTATTGTCGTTTTCGTTATGTCAGCAACTGCACAAAAGCAATACATGAATCATGCAACAATTTTAATTGAAGAATCTGCATTACTAAATCCTTATTTAGATGATTTATCTTTTTCTTTTCAATTGTCTGACCGTATGGCCGCACTTCGCACATTAGTAATAAGTCGTAAAGTCTTGATTACTGTAGCAAGGGAAACTGAACTAATTAATGAAAACTCAAAGCCAAAAGAAGTTGAAGAAATACATCAAAAATTAGCAAAAGCGCTGTCATTATCCTTAATTGGCGATGAATTAGTACGTGTTAATTTTACTTGGCATGACCAGACACAAATGAAAGCAGTACTGGAAAAAATCGTTGAGAAATTTATAGAAAGCTTGCTTGCACCAACTAAAGCCTCACTTGATACATCTGAGCAATTTTTTTATCAACAGCTAGTGAGTTTAAGAGATGAACTGGAACTATCTGAAGAGTTGCTTGCTCAATTTAAAGCTAAAAATAGCAGCACGTTACCAGCCGTTTTACACAGTAACCGTCAGACATTTGATAAATTACTATCAGATCAGCAACAGAAATCTATCGTACTTTCAGGGGCTAAAGCTAAACTTAAAGCACTGATGAACAAAATGGGACAAGCAAATCCCATTCTTGGACGAATTGAAGAGAAAATAATTAGAACTGAATCAGAACTGAGTACATTAAGATCACGCTATACCGACAAACACAGTAAAGTTGTTGAAAAAAAAAGGGCACTTACGAATCTTAAAAACCGACAGCAGGCTTTACTTGAAACCAGTAAAGAGGTTGATATAGAGAACATCGATCAACTTTGGCAAATGGTTAATACCTTACCCACAGATAAAAATAACGAAACCAGTGTTTTAGTTTCACAACTTTTAGCACTTGAAGAGGCAAAGAATCAAGTACTTCAGCAAGAGCAGGAATTCGAGATGCTTTCTGAGCAAGTTGAACTGGTTAGCAATCGGCTATTAGTAACAAGCGATGTTGAAAAGCAATTAAGAAAATTAGAGCGTGACTATGACGTGAAGCAGTCACTTTATAAAGACATGCTGAGCCGTTACGAAATGGCCAAAGTCACGGGTAAGTTAGTTAAATATGAAGGCCCGGATAAAGTTAAAAATATCGAGCGGGCATATAGTCCTACTCAGCCAATTAATACTTCACTTATTTTATCAAGTATCGTGGGAGTGTTTCTAGGCATTTTTACAGGTATAGCGAGTGTGTTCGTTGCTGTACTTTGTGATAGTAGATTGAAGGATATACAGACAATTGAAAAGCTAGCATGTTGTGAAGTCGTTACAGTATTACCAATTATTGATAACGATTTTGAGTTTGAACACAGTGATCAAAATATGGTGAAAGAGGGTGAATTATCATGAGGGTTATGCACTTAGTACAACATCTTAAAATTGGTGGTCTTGAAAAAATGGCTGTCACTTTATTACAAAAAAGTCGTTATAGCCAAAGTAGTATTATTGTCGCTTTAGAAGGAGATAAAGACACCGCTATAGCTTCGTGGCCTGAACTTGCTGAGCTTAATCAACAAATAATCTGTTTAGACAAACAACCTGGCTTTAAACTGGATGTTGTAAACAAACTAGTTGAGTTAATTGAGCAATACAATATTAATGTTATTCATAGCCATCATATTGGACCAATGCTTTACGGAGGTCTTGCCTGTGTTTCTGCTAAGAATAACCAACTTAAGCACCTATCGACAGTACATGATGCATGGTATTTAAATAACTTTAAACAACGTTTTATTACTAAAGCGCTAAATAGTTTATCAAATGTACACTGGGTTGCCGATGCAAAAGTTGTTGCTGATGACTTCCATTCAAAAACAGCCATTAACACAGACTCAACTATTTTAAATGGCGTTGATTGCTGTAAGTTTTCATCAATTGACAGTGATCATGCACGATATGAATTCAGCTTACCTAAATTTGCAACACTCATTGGATGTTCTGCACGTTTAGAGGAAGGTAAAGGACATAAAGATCTAATCATGAGCTTGCTGGATCTTCCTAGCGATTATCATTTAGTTTTTGCCGGTGATGGGAGTTTAAAAAGCACATTAAATGCTTTGACTTTGAAAATGGGTTTACAAGAACGGGTTCACTTTCTAGGGAACGTTCAGAATATGGAAGTTTTTTATTCCAGTATTGATGTTATGTGTTTGTTTTCACAACGAGAAGGACTGCCATTATCTATATTAGAAGCTATGGCATGTGGTAAACCTATCGTTGCCTCTGATGTAGGTGGTATTCATGAAGTAGTAACCCCTGAGCAAGGTATTCTAGTGTCTGCATCAGAGCCTCATAATTTAGCTCCCGCGTTGATTAAAGCAACAACTCTAATAAGTGGTATGCCAATTCGAAATCATGTTATAGCTCTTGCAGACGCTAAGGGAATGAGTAGCCAATACGATAACTTATATGCAGGTTTGACAGTTTAAGGAATAAAAAATGGAAATATTTATGGTTATCTTCATTTTGTTGGTGAGTATCGTATTATACCACCACTTAGGCTATCCATTACTACTCAGGTTATTAAAACCAGAGCTTGCTTCGCAGCCTCAAGATAAAGCGACAGACAATACTGCGGTAAATACGGATGAATTACCCACTATTGCAATATTAATGTGTGTTTATAATGAACAGGCACATATAAGTGAAAAGCTGCATAACCTTGCTTCTTTACTTTATCCGACAACAAAATTTGATATACATGTCTATTTCGATGGTTGTACAGATAATAGCTTTGATTTAGCGCAAAAGGCTCAAGCATCTCTTTTTGATCAACAAGTAAACTGTTTTTTTCATGTAAACCCAGATAACCAAGGGAAAATTAAAGGTATTAATACCTTAATAAATATTGCTCGTTCACAATACGATATTTTATTGTTTTCAGATGTTAGCGCATTACTAAGCATTGATGCATTAAATAAAATCGCAAACCAATTTGAAGACCCTGATGTTACCGTGACCACCGGGCTATATACACTTGATGAAGCAGCGACAAATGAACAAAAAGGTTACTGGCAATATCAAAATAAACTTAAACAGATGGAATCTGAACGTGGTGCTGTAATTGGAGTGCCTGGTGCAATGTTTGCGATGAGATCTGATCATGCATTTGAGCTTGAGAATGGAACAATTAATGACGATTTTGTCTTATCTATGCGAGCTATGCAAAGTGGCGGCAAAGCAGTCATCGATAAAGATATTGTTATATATGAATTGGACTCGGATCAACAAGCACAAGACTATGCTCGTCGCGTGAGGTTGGGGGCTGGTAACTGGCAGCAAATAAAATCTTTAATGTCATTGCTCAACCCTAGGTTAGGCTGGACGTTTATTAACTTTTTTTCGCATAAAGTACTGCGCGGGGTGATGCCGCTAATCTTAGCTGCAATTTATATTACCGTTTTTTGTGCTGCAATAGTTATCCATGCACCTTGGGCTATATTAATAAGTACTGGAATAATAACGATACATAGTATTGACTTTATAAAACGCCTTTTTAATGTGCAAAAAAAAATACCCATTGTCGACAAAGTTATCTATATCATCAATAGCTATTTTATGGCGCTCTTAGGCATTATTAAATATGAATTTGGTAGTTTTAATAAGCCATGGCGACGTGTAAATACATTATCGAAACAAAAATTTCCGGTAGTTAGAGTTATTAAGCGAGTAATTGATATCATTGGGTCAATTGTTGGGTTAGTTCTTGTGCTTCCTATTCTGCTTACTACAGCCATCGTTATTAAATCAACGTCGAAAGGGCCTGTGCTATTTAAACAATTTAGGGTTGGTGAAAGCACAGATACATTCGTCTCTTTATTCAATGTTTATAAATTTCGCTCGATGGTTGTTGATGCTGAAGCTGTAAGTGGTGCTGTCTGGGCTTCGAAAGATGACCCTCGGATAACGCCGGTTGGTCGCTTTATTCGTAAAACCCGAATTGATGAATTGCCGCAATTGTGGAATGTATTACGAGGCGATATGTCTTTAATAGGCCCAAGACCAGAAAGGCCTATATTTTACGGTAAATTAGAAAAAGAAATCCCATACTTTTGTCAACGAACTTATGGCATCAAACCCGGCATATCAGGCCTTGCGCAAGTAATGAATGGTTATGATGAAACCTTAGAAGATGCGAGAAATAAAATAGGGTGGGATTATGCCTATGTACTCAGTTTATCGTCGCCAATGTCCTGGTTAAAAATGGAAATATCAATTTTAACTAAAACTTTTATCGTTGTTTTTACTGGGAAAGGGCAATAAAGCCGCCAAACAAGTTCGCAAAATGCAAAGGATGACTATAGTTATGTTGCATTTTGCGTATTTATTTTCATTCCTTAATCTTTATCATTTATATATCAATAAGTTAAACATTGGCACTTAAGTTGTACTATATTTAATTAGCTAACAACATAAAGGTTAATATTATGACTTCATCAACTAATGCAAATAGCGATATTCAAATTATCGCACTCCCCACAGATTTCTCAGGCCTAACCGTCGATACATTTAAAGATCAATTTGAGCAATTAGCTCACAGTCCTGAACCGCAGATTATTTTAGACTTCTCTAAAACTGAATTTATTGATTCATCAGGTATTGGTGCGATGGTCTTTTTATATAAGCGCATTGAAAAAAATGGACAAAAACTAGCTTTGCTAAACGTATCAGGGCAACCCCATAAACTGATGAGCTTGTTACGTGTAGATAAAACAATTCCATTTATCGAGCAGTCTGACGTAATTTAAGGACAAACTATGAATTTGAAGCACATAATATGTTTAGTTTTAATAATATTAATGGGGGGCTGTGCTTCTTGGCCAGATGAAGGGCAAGGTGGATGGGCTGAAAGATATCAAAATTACCCGTTAACGGATGAACAAGAAGATAGGATCTTCCAATCAGAAGAAACCCTCGTTATTAGTGAATTTGAGCACCAAGTACTAAAACTTGATTTACTTAAAGCTCAAGGGATTCAACAATGCATGCCAGGACAATTGCTTAGAGCACAAATCTATGAAAATCGTATTAGAAGATTAGTGTCTGCACAAATGTGGCAAGACGCAGAGCATGATTTATTAATACATCATCATGCTCTAACACAGTTGAGTAATCATTTTGAAACTGTAAGCAAAATGACATCTTGTGCGGGTGTAAAAGTTGAGGCTCAAGAAAAAGCAACACGGTCAATTAGAGATCAAATTAAAAACCTACTTAACAGTGATAATCAATTTGCTGTTGATGATTTTCAAATTACGCCTAAATACATGGCCCAGCTAGCACAGGCATCAGACTTAATTAAACAAGTTAAAAATATATCACTATTACTAATTGGTCATACTGATGAATCCGGCACTCGGAATGATAATTTTGAACTGGCACTCAAAAGAGCAGAAACAGTAAAGCATTGGCTTGGTATTTATGGTGTGAATCCTGAATACATAACAACCCTAACTCAAGGTAATCTAAAGCCTTATAGTAGTGATGCTGATTCATTTTCTAAACGCCACTCTGACAGAAGAGTCGAAGCGATTGTGATTGATATTACAGCAGATGATGAATCTACCAACCCTAAAGCTAAATCTTTATCTAATTGGACCAAAATATTAAATGGTCCGAAGGAGTATTAGTATGAAGTTTATTGTGATCATTTTAACTATTCTATTGAGCTATTCTAGTGTTTGCTTAAGTAATGAAAATGCTGAAAATAACACTGGAAATATTGAAGTGGGCAATAAATTATTTTTGTATTTACCTGGAGAACCTGAATTCGAAAATGTATTTGAAGTTAATAAAGACGGCACCATTTTATTACCTGAAATTGGTAAGGTGATTGTTATAAATAAACAAGTAAGTCAAGTTGAAGGTGAGTTAAAAACGCTCCTAAGCGATATTTATGTGGCAATGGAAGATTTTTACGTGGAAGTAAGATCTCGTAACATTATTATCAATGTATTAGGTTATGTTAATACTCCCTCACAAGTGAGTATCCCATTTGATGGAAATATTCAAATGGTTATATCTGCGGCGGGGGATTTAAAACCAGGGGCTCAGTTAGATCGTCTACAAATTCGTCGAGGTGAAGAAGTTATAGAGTTTAATTACAAAGCGTATCTTGATTCTGGTAATAGCAAATTACTGCCGAAACTTAAAAGTGCAGATACAGTATTTGTGCCAGTATCGCCATTACTTGGTAATGTACAAATTGACTTTGACGCACAAACATTAAGTGCATCTGGTGACGCAAGCGATAACAGTGCAATTACATTATTAGGAGAGGTTCATAATCCAGGAAGTTTCTCTTTCAAAGAACAGATGAGCGTACTAGACGCTTTAATGAGAGCTGAAGGGGTAACACGTTACGCTGATGTAACTAAAATCCGTGTAATTAATGATAAAACGCCCATAATTTTTGATTTGAAAGCGTATCTTGATAAACCTAATAATGACACCATGCCTAGGTTAAAATCAGGTTCCACTGTGTATGTCCCTATTATGGTTGATGATGTAAATACAACTTCACGCACAGTATATATAATGGGTGAAGTACAAAAACCTGGCGCTTATGAGGCAGCTGACAGCACTAATTTTTTGGATATATTAGCTAATGCAGGTGGACCAACTCGTTTTGCTGAAACTCGACAAATTAAAATTTTAACACCTGATGGGGAAAGTATTCTTTTTGACCTTCAAGGTTATAGTGAAGGCTTAACGTCAGTAACAGTACCAGATTTGAACCCAGGTGATGTAATTTTTGTTCCAGAAAAAACAGATCAAAATGAAAAAAGCTGGCTTAAAATCCCACCCAAAAGAGCAATCAAAATTATTGGTGCTATTACATCCCCAGGTCGCTATGAATGGAGCACAGAGATGGACTTCACCGATTTACTAGCGCATGCGGGGGGGCCGACTAAAGGCGCAAACATTAATGATATAAAAATTGTCCGAAATGGTGATGTGACACAGCGCTTCGACTTAGAAAAATACACAATCACAGATGGCCAATTAACATTACCTCAATTAATTGCTGGTGACACAATTATTGTTGAAGAGTTACCCGTCGATCCTGGAAACAATAAGTCACAGTGGATACGTCAAGAATCTAGCAAGTCTATTTATATAATGGGTCAAGTTGGCTCTCCGGGTCGCTACGCATTTAATGACAACATGCACTTTATTGATATTTTAGCTGCGGCGGATGGTCCAAACGCAAACGCTGATCTTCGTAACATTAGAATCACCCATCGAAATGGCAATACAGCACGTGTTAGTAAACTTGACCTAGCCCTGTATTTTGAGACTGGCGATGAAACATTGTTTCCGCACGTTTTACCAGGCGACACCATATTCGTTCCAGAAAAAGATAAAGATTGGTTGCGTACTCCCAAAGAACAAGTAGTTAGAATTATGGGGGCTGTTCAAAAACCTGGGCGTTATACTTTTAATGACACAATGAGTATTCTTGATGCACTAGCCGAAGCTGGCGGTCCTTCAAGTTCGGCATTAATTGATAAAATAGTCGTTGTAAATCACTCTTGCTGCAAGGAGCAATCTAGGGTATTTGATTTAGAAGCTTTTGTTAAAAACCCAAACTCCGTAAATTTACCTGTATTGCGAGCGGGCGATACGTTATACGTACCTGATAAAGGTCAAGACTTACTTAGCCAATTTAGATCCAACTTTCTTGATTTTGTAACAATAATTGCATTAGTGGTTGGCCTATGAAACTAATTCCTGTTCAATATCAAGAGCTCGAAGAGGTGTGTAATGAAATTAATAGCCACCAAGCCCGATGCATAACTTTTATGTCATTATCTGGCGAAGAAGGCTCATCATCACTATGTGCAAGTATTGCAAGACGTCTTAATGCACAAGGAGCAAAAGTTTTAATCATTGATTTAAACCCGTTACATCCTTTTCAAATAGGGAACTCCTTACCATCTCTTAGCAACGAATGGTGCTTCAGCGACATTTCATGCCAACTGAACATTGTTAAGTATCAGCATGTTGACTTGTTGACGATGCAAAATTTAAGTGAAACTGAATCAGTCAAAAACAAGCAAATATTAAACGATGGAATTGATAGACTAAAACAAGAATATGACTATATTTTACTTGATATGTCACCTGCATTAAAACGAAACAGAGGGAATGTTCCATTGCATGCGCTTAGTTTATGCTCTGACTTAACACTTCTTACAGTTGCTTTAGGTGTGAATGATGAAGAATCATTGTGCAGTGCTGTTAAGAATTTAAAACATGCGGCGCATAAACATATAAGAATAATTATTGGCCAGCATAAATTTGCACCACTAGGCGTTAGAATGATCGCTTCCTTAAAAGCAAGGCAGCATAAATGGCCACGACTTACACGTTTTTTAATTAATAAAATTAACCGCCAGCAATGGTTATTTCATCCCTATTGAGCCAATTATGGATACATTATATCAACGAAAGTTCACATTACAGTGGTCAGCAGTAAGCGAAATACGCCAAGTACTTAAACATGTTTTAACTGCTTTATCGGTACGTAATAGCGATATAGATTCTGCCGGTTTGGTGAGTACGGAATATTTAACAAATCTAATTCGTCATAATATGAGTGATGTAATAGAAAGCCTGACTTTAAAGATATATCGCAGCGATGATAAAAAAATTACTTTAGAGTTCATTGATAATTTAGAGCCATATGATTTATTCGCTAACAATGATTCAAACTGGGATATAGGGAGTGGGGAACTTGTTGAAGGGGGCATGGGAGTTGCTCTTATAAGGCATTACTATCCTAAAGCGTCATATCGTAATTATGAACAATACAATTATTTCTCATTTACATTACAGAATATAGATAAGCGTCCTACGCTTATTTATATAGATGATGATAAAAGCCAACTCGCTTTGTTAGAGGCCTACTTAACACCTTATTTTCAGGTTATCACCTGTCTTGATATTGAATCAGGTTGGCAAGCAATTTTAACATCGGGCGCCACTATTTTATTACTCGATCACAAGCTAAAACAAGGCACATGTGAGCCGCTGCTAAAGAAATTAAACCAATCAAATTTAAAAATGCAACTATCAGTAGTGATGCTTACAGGGGATGATAGTGAAGAAGTTATAAGAACAATTAATCACCTTGGTGTTGATGATTACTTAATTAAGCCAGTAAAAAAGATGCGCCTATTACAAAGTATTGAGCGCGTTATACATCGTTTCTCGGCTTTAAAATATTATACATCCGATAACCAAACACCAGCAGTAATTGATATTGAAAATAATAGAAAAGCCCGTGTTTTTGGTTCAATAACGACCAATAATGGGGGGGATTTTTGTATGCTACCTGAACATGAACTACAGCCAATTGTATTGGGTGATATGATGGGACATGGCCTTCAGGCACTAAAAGAAAGTTTTGCTGTTAAAGGGTTCATAAGTGGTTATTTATCTAGTAATCCATCTCTTACCTCATTATTACCAAGTTTAAACAAAGCGCTTTATGATCAAAAAATATGTAAATCAAGCATAGTTACATTACTGATCGCCTTTATTAACAATAATCGCTTTTACTGGCTAAATGCAGGCCACCCATCACCAGTTATAATTACTAAAAAAGGGGAGATAATTGATTTAAAAGGCACAGATCCATTATTAGGTTTGTCAAAAGATCATCATTATAAGTTGTTTGATTATCCCATGGACGATATTGAGCATATATTACTTTACACTGACGGGTGGCTAGAGAATAGAGAAACTCAGCAAGATGATATTACTTCACTGCGTGTAAATTTGCCTGGGGGGGAATTAGCGCATAATGAATACGCAGAACAGCTTTGGCGTAGTACACAAGTATCGTTAACAAAAGAGATAGATGATGCGTCTTTGATAGTAATTAGCTAGCATTTTACTATTAGTGTTTACAAATCTACCTAATACACACTAAGCTGTAGTAAGAGATCCTATATTCTGTAGTTGGTTGTAACCAAAAGGAAGTACTTTATGCCCCCTAAAGTTTTAATAATAGAAGATACAGAATCTTTAGCACTTATGTACCAATCTTATTTAATTCCGACAGGTGTTAATACAAAGATTGCTCATACGGGTCAACAAGCGTTGGATGCCCTCGATGAATTTCAGCCTGATTTAGTTATTTTAGATGTAATGTTACCTGATATGAATGGCTTAGATATTTTATCTTCTTTTAGTACGGAAAATTCACCTCAAGTTATTGTGTTAACTGGCCATGCGACAAAAGAAATGGCTATACAAGCGATTAAGTTAGGTGCTAGTGATTTCTTAGAGAAACCTATTGAAGCAGATCGTTTTCGAATCACAGTTAATAATGCATTAAAGTTAAAAGCATTAAAACAAACAGTCAAAACTTATAAGACAACTTATGAAAATGGAAAATATTTTGATTTAATTGGTAGCTCTCGTGTTATGCAATCTGTTTATCAGATAATTAATTCTGCATCGGTCAGTAAAGCAACGGTATTTATAACTGGCGAAAGTGGAACCGGTAAAGAATTATGCGCAAAAGCCGTACATTTAGCATCGCCTCGATCAAATAAACCTTTTGTAGCGTTGAATTGTGCTGCAATACCGAAAGATTTGATCGAAAGCGAAATTTTCGGCCATTTAAAAGGTGCATTTACCGGCGCAATATCGAATAGAGAAGGTGCAGCTGGCCAAGCGAACGGCGGAACTCTATTTTTAGATGAACTTTGCGAAATGGATATCAATCTGCAGAGTAAATTATTACGTTTTATTCAGACTGGATGCTATCAACAAGTTGGCAGTGAGAAAGAGACAAAAGTAGATGTACGTTTTGTTTGTGCAACGAATAGAGATCCATTGCTTGAAGTAGAAGCTGGGCGTTTTAGAGAGGATTTATATTATCGCTTACATGTAATTCCAATTTCATTGCCACCTTTAAGGGACCGTGAGAATGATGTAATAGAAGTTGCAGATGCATTATTTAAAAAGATCAGTAAAGAAGAAGGTCGCGTTTATAAAGGTATGTCTGCTGAAGTTAAAAGCTTATTTGAACGCTATGAGTGGCCTGGAAATGTAAGACAACTCGAAAATACTATTCGTAATATAATAGTCTTGAATAATGCCGAGTTTATTGAAATAAGTATGATCCCAATTTTTCCATCTACATCGCCTATTCATAACGCGGTTAATAAGCTTAACAGTGTTTCGCCTTTCAATCAGCATGAGCACATAAATGAAGAGCTAAACAAACCGGCAAAACTAAATGATAAAAACCAGATAGAGCCGTTATGGGTTGTGGAAAAACGCTACATCGAAACTGCAATTTCAATTTGCAATAACAATATCCCAAAGGCTGCTGCATTGTTGGATGTGAGTCCATCGACTATTTATAGAAAAATTAAAGGCTGGGAAGAGTCCGCGGTAAGCTAGTTTTATACGCCTGTTGTAATAAGTTAAATTGTAGATCGCCACAAAAGCGCGGTTTAGCTGATATTAATGCTGCGTTTTTTATTTTATTAATTTCCACTGAGCTCTGCTTGCTTATTAAGTTCAATACTCGATACATCTCTTGAACTGTATGATTCTTGAGTAAATAACCAGTAATGTTATTTTCAATAATGTTAGGTACTTCACCAACTGGCGTACTGACTACGAGAACATTATTGGCAATGGCTTCAATCAATACCATAGGTAAACCTTCTTCCAAAGAACAAATTAATAAAACATCGATAGTTTTCCATATTTTATCCTGGGGTTGTAAGCCATGGTAAGTTAGATAGCTAAGGTTCAGTTTGTCTTTCATTGGGCCTTCACCAAATAGATGAAACTGCACACCTAAGTTGTTTTTAAACATCTCTGAAAGTTGAGTAAATTTATCTGGTGCTTTTTCGTAAGATAAGCGCCCAACATAGCCAATATTCAAAATGCCGCCATTCATTTTTTGTACGTTAGATGACTTAAATTCAATAAAATTTTCGAGTAATTGTGCTTTATATATTTTGTTTTTTATAAGTGAAGATACAGCAAAATTGATGGAAAAATAGCTCATAAGGGTATCAAACTGATTATATAACCATACTTTACCTTTACCAGCTTCTCCTGCATGATAGGTAGAAACACAGCGCTTACCATGTAATTTGCAAATTAACTTACCGTATATACTCGCTTTGTAACCATGTGTATGTAAAACCGTATTTATATCTATTTGATTTACTAATCTGGCTGTCGTAGTGTAGCTGCCGTCCGAAAATGTATAGCTGATGTTAGCGTCATCTAGAAGCGCGTAAAAAGGTTCATTGTTATGATCTTGAATAAATAAAACTGTCGATGTTATCTGGTTTTTTTTTAAAAGTTTGTTAAGCTCAATTATATGGGTTTCTACACCACCTAACAGTGAAGAATCTATTAACAACAACACTTTATAATACATAACACCTCCAAGGAGTAGGAATGATCGATAACACTGTATTCTCGCAGCTCGAACAAGATGTTGGCCCTGAACTGGCAAAAAAATTATTACAAGTCTATGTTACAGAGTCTAAAAAAGTAATCGATAACCTAATAGACCCAACAAAACAGCAAGAAATAGAAATTAATGCGCACAGCTTAAAAAGCAGCAGTCTAAGCTATGGTGCGCTCGAATTAGGCAAGCTTTGCGGCCAAATTGAGGTCAAAGCAAACGAGCGACAATTCGACTCTCAATTAAGCAACCTGATTTCACAAGCTGAGCATCAAAGTATTACCACCTTTAAACACGCAGAGCGACTAATTAATGGTAGTTGATGTACTGTGATCGTGCATAGGTATCTTTAGAATCTCTGAAAATACCTGACTCAGCTGGCTAATATCATGCTGTTGGTCGTTTACTTTAATTTCTTCATTAAAATGGAGCAAAATATCGTTAATTGCTTCCGCAGAAATACTTAAGTCACAAAACTGATAATCAAGTTGGGTTTCTAGCCAGTCTACGCCATTTAATGGTATATTTTTCATAACACTTTTTTCTGTAGTGATGTTTTCAATAAATATTCTGCATGCCGATGTTTTTTTAATTGCATCGGCTATTTCAGGAATTAGCAAAGAAGGCATAACACTTGTTATTAAGCTACCTGGACCAATTAGAAC
This sequence comes from Pseudoalteromonas neustonica, assembly GCF_001653135.1. Taxonomy (GTDB): domain Bacteria; phylum Pseudomonadota; class Gammaproteobacteria; order Enterobacterales; family Alteromonadaceae; genus Pseudoalteromonas; species Pseudoalteromonas neustonica. Next base: position 317,728 of record NZ_BDDS01000002.1, on the reverse strand, counting down.
AAGATCAGCGTCCATAATTGCATCTACTGAGCCTGGGGCTGCTTTTATGTTTGATGACAAACTGATGGTATTCGGTATCTCTGTAAGAGCATCTATTTCACATTCACCGACTATACGTTCACCGTTTTGTAGTGTTGCGACTAAATCTGTTGGTTGATCTGACATTGGATAAATTGTCTCAGCATTTCCTAACATTGCATTAAACCAAGCTACCGCTTCAGTTGGTGATTCTGTCAGCTGAGTCAGCCCTAATAAGGTTAAGTTACCAAGACTATGGCCATCTAATTCACCACCATCAAACCTATGTTTGAAAATAGAATGAATAAGAGACTGATCATCCGTCAATTGTAAACAACACCTACGAATATCGCCTAATGCTACACATTTTTGGGCCTCTCGTATCCGTCCAGTGCTACCACCATTGTCTGTAGTAGCAACAATTGCTGACAACTGACTGCATAATGGTCTTATTGCACTTAATACCTGCGCTAAACCATGGCCACCACCTAAACATACTATCTTCATAATTTAATCACCTTAATAATGTTGTTTATATACAGCATTATTTATTCCATGATTAAGTTACTTTGTAAGCTAATGAAAATTAAAGAACAAAATTATTAAACTTAGTGGATAAAAACAACAAGAGCATCTATATTTGCAATGTGCAATGCATATTATAAATAGGTGATAAGTGCAAATAAAAAACAACTATAGCTCAAGTAGACTCAAAGACGATTTAGCACTTTTAACAACCAGCAAGGATGAACAAGATGCATATGACAACTTAAAAAAAATTCTTTGTAATTATATAGATTATGATGAGTGTGCCATATTAGGAAAACAAGGTAACAGCTACTCTGTACTTTATAGTAATTCTACCGTTCTTAAGGTTAATGATTTAATAGATAGCTCCGAATTATTTTATCCAAAAGGATCACGAATAAAAGCTGACGCTGTGAAAGTTAATGCACTTTATGAGGTTACACATCGTGATTTTTTAGTCTTTACTTGTGTATTAAAAGAATGCTGGTATCAATTTATTGAGCTTCAGCTTATCGACATTTTATTGCAACAGTTTTTTTTATTTATAAAGCACTCTGCAAGTACAAAAGTAAAAATGGATATTTCACAATCCTTGCTTCGAGATTACTCACTACGCAGCGACTTATTTAAAGATTTTGCAAGTGAGTGGTTCTGGCGTACTGATACCAAAAATATATTTTTAAATGTACTGAGCAATGATAATTATCATAAGATTTATCATAAAAAATTTACTAATAAAACCTTTGATGGAATTGTGACTGGAAATGAAAAAAAACAGCACAAAAAATGGCTTCAGTTTAATCACTTATTAGTGTGTAAAGAGGAGTTCCTTGACTTCGAATTCGAGATAGATAGCGACCCAAATGCATGGGTTTCCTTAAGTGGAAAGCCACAATACGATCAGCAAGGAAATTACATCGGCTATTTAGGTATCGCTAAAGATATAACCGTTGCTAAAGATAGAGAGCAAGCTCTGCAGCAAGCCAAAGAAAGAGCCGAAGAAGCGAGCACAGCTAAATCTCTTTTTTTAGCTGTGATGTCTCATGAAATCAGAACACCCATGAATGCTATTTTAGGAATGCTAGAGCTGCTGTCAGATACTGAGTTGACCCAAAAACAAACACGTTGGTTAAACTACGCCAATAGTAGTGCAGACTTATTATTAGGTATTATTTCTGATGTCCTTGATTTTTCAAAGATAGAATCAGGAACCGCAGAGTTGGAGCTTAGACCTACGAATGTTGCATCATTAGCAAAAAATATTGCGGCGCAATTTTTAATTACCGAGAAATCTTCATGTATTGTTTTTAATACAGATATCTCACCTACACTACCTAAACTCGTGTTAATTGATGATATTAGATTAGGACAAATTTTATTTAATATTCTAGGCAATGCGTTTAAATTTACAAAAGTAGGTACTATTCACTTACATGCATTTTGTGCTGAGAACTATTTAAAGTTTGAGGTGAGTGATACTGGACAAGGTATTTCTAATGATAAGATAGATTCAATTTTTGATGCATTTAATCAAGCTGATAACAGCGTAAACCGAGGGCAACAGGGCATAGGCTTAGGCCTAACCATAACGAAGAGTTTGATTGAATTAATGAATGGAACTATTAATGTTGATAGTGTTTTAAATATAGGAACAACTTTTTCAATTAGCATACCTTACCAGATATATGAAGAAGTTGACCACAGCACAGATAAGGAGTTCACATTAAAGTCGCTGTCTATTTTAGTCGTCGAGGATAATACAACAAACCAAGTTCTTGTTAAGGCCTTTTTAGAAAAGTTAAATCATGATGTTACACTAGCGGATAATGGGCAAGTGGCATTAGATAAATTAAATGATCAGCAGTATGATTTAATTTTAATGGATATGATGATGCCTATCATGGATGGGATAACTGCGACAAAAATAATTCGCAATAAATTGGGGCTAAATATACCTATATTTGCCTTAACTGCCAATGCATCTAACCAAGATAAGGTGACTTGCTTAGATGCTGGAATGGATAAGGTGCTTACTAAACCTATACGCTTTCATGATTTAAATAAAGCGCTCAAGACGTACTTTACTCAGTAATATATGATAACGGTACTATTTAAGGAACTTACTATAACAACATGGCTGCAATCCAACCAAATATAAGAAGTGGAATATTAAAGTGAATGAAGGTTGGAACCACTGAATCCCAAATATGATCATGTTGTCCATCAACATTCAAACCGGATGTTGGCCCAAGTGTTGAATCTGAAGCAGGCGAGCCGGCATCGCCTAAAGCACCGGCAGTTCCCACTAATGCAGCTGTAGCCATAATTGAGAAATCTAACTCTAAGCATAAAGGAACAAATAAAGTTGCAATGATTGGCACGGTCGAAAATGAACTACCAATTCCCATTGTGATCAATAAACCAACAAATAAAATTAAAGCAGCGGCTAATGGTTTATTTCCATCTATAATAAGGGCTGCACTTTGAACTAAACTGCCAACATCCCCCGTTGCTTTCATAACAGCAGCAAAACCTTGAGCCGAAATCATAATAAAACCAATCATGGCCATCATAGCAACACCTTTACTAAATACGTCGCTATTTTGTTCCCACTTAACCACCCCGAATAAACTAAAAATCATTACACCAACAAGCCCGCCTAATATCATCGAACCACTGACATTTTGAGCCAGAAGAGAAGCTAAAACAGCAGTGACACCCACGATCAAAACTTTTTTAGGATGCTCTATAATAACGTTTACTGCATTTTCTTCTTCTTCATCTTGTTTATAAATACGGCGCTTTTTATAACTGAAGAACACCGCAATGAGTAAGCCAAAGAGCATACCGCAAGCCGGTATAATCATTGCCATTGGCACTTGGGTATTAATAATTTCAAGGCCATTATCTACAAGATTTTTATGCAAAATAGAATATAAATAAATACCACCAAATCCATAGGGTAGAACCATGTAAGACGTCGCTAGACCGAATGTCAAAATACATGCAATTGCGCGTCTATCTAGTTTTAATTTATTAAATACCACAATAAGGGGAGGTATCAAAATTGGGATAAAGGCTATATGAACAGGTACAAGGTTTTGTGATGATATCGCGCAGACCAATATGATAAATAAGATAAAATAGCTAAGTAAATTTTCACTTTTGCCGCTGTTATCGTTCACTTTTTGTAATAGTTTTGCTGCTAAAATCCTTGTTAATCCAGATTTAGATATTGCAACTGCAAATGCTCCGAGCATCGCATAGCTCAAAGCTATTTCTGCGCCGCCAGAGAGGCCAGCATTAAAAGCATTCAGTGTATCCGTTAACCCAAGACCCGCAGTTAGGCCTGCCACAAGAGCACTTAAAGTCATTGCAACAATCACATTCACCCGCGCTAAAGTTAGGCCTAGCATCAAAATAACGCCAATTACGACTGCATTCATTGTTTTCTCTTTGTTTTTGTTTTAATTAATTTTACCAGATCTGAGCTTCGTTTTTTACGATAAGCGCTAAATACTAATTGGCGATAACGGACATCACTATATAGTTGCTTGAACTGCTCTATATAGTTGCTTTTTTCAGGAAGTGCATATGAAGCGCGTTGTAAATACAGTAATGGGGTCTCATTTGACTCAGGTTTAATATTTTTTTTAATAAGCCATTGCTCTATTTTCAGATAATCATTAACAATAGGATGGGTGGATGACTTAGATGAATAAGGCCAACTTAAATAAATAAAATAGCCAATAAATATCAAGGTAACAGTTGCTAACGCTATCAATGCAATTTGCCAAAGCTGCTTATTACCAAAAATGTCTTTTAGGAAAGAAGATTGCTTTTGTTGATCAAAGCCTAACACCCAGCTTGTCCATTGATAATCGAGGTTTTCAAGTTTTAACCTTAACCAATTAAATCCGGCAATATTACTTAAACGCAGTAAACCAAACCCTAGATTACTGGTAAATTCATCACTAAGTGATTGATGTTGCGAGAGAGAGCCATTTAATCGTTCTGGTGAAACAACAGCAGTAGCATCAAAAATGGTCCAACGATTTTTGATATAAACTTCAACCCAAGCATGCGCATCATATTGGTAAACACTCATATAACCACTTTTTATATTATATTCACCACCTAAATAACCGGATACAACACGTGCAGGTATGCCTATAGATCTAAACATAAATGCAGCAGAACTCGCGTAATGCCCGCAAAATCCGCGCTTATTCGAGAATAAGAATTGATCGAGCGTGTTATCTCCAGTCATCGGATCCGGTGTTAAGGTATAGCTAAACCCATTACTGGAAAAGTAGTTATACATTGCACTGTAAAAGCGTTGTGGATCATTGTCATTAGCAGAAAATAAATTTTTAGCTAAAGATTGAGTCTGCTGGTTTGTATTTTCGGCTAAATCAATTTGTATATTTTGCAAGCGTTGCCAGCGAGATATAGGCATTGATGATAGTGGGGCGCTTTTAACGCTGTAATTTATACTGTTGCTTAAAAATTGGCTACGAAGTAATAGGCCATCTTCAGTAACTTTAATATCGCCGTGCTCAGAGGTCGCCACTGCTAATCCATATAACCAAGGCTGCGAAGACGGTTCTGCGAATATCTGATAGCGCTGTAATGACTCATTCGCTACATTATGCTTAATCGGTTTATGAGTTTGTGTTTGTTTTAAAGTATCAGATATCAGCCACGTTTTACCATCAAACTCATCATGGATAATTGCCCGCCAATAATAGGGGCCTTGTGGTGGCTTTTCATCATTAAATTGAGCTCTAAAAACGAGTTCATCTGAATTTGATAGCTTAGCAATATCGAAAGGATTTACGCTTTCAGACAAACCTGTTTTAGCCAATTTAGGTCCAGGCAATTGCCAAAAAGCGGGAAGTTTAGGTAAAAATAAGAGTAAAAAAACAGCGATAGGTAATGCTAAAAGCAGCAATTTAGCACTCTTTTTTGATGCTACTTTCAAGTTATGCTTAGATTCAATAAGGGCTAAGACAGAAAAATTTAGAATATAAAGTGTACTAATTATCAAGGTAGCTAAAATACTTTGTGAGAATAAATAAACGGTAGATAAACTAAAAAAGCTTAGCAATGTGATGGTTTGATAATGCTTTTTAGTTGTGGCTTGCAACAGTTTAAACAAGCTAGATAAAATGAGCATTGCGACAAAAAGCGTAACGGTATCGCTAAAACCCACATCATAAAAAAGTACAAATAAGCTCAACGCTGCAAGTATATTCGCAATAACAGCGTTAGGTTTATTTCTATTGGATAGAATGGTTACCCCATTCCAGATACATAAAGCCACTAATAATGAATTGAATACCGGTGGCAACTCCGGAAAAATAAAACATAAAACCACGCTGTAGATGACACAAAGCGATAAATTGATCGCTTTGTGATTAGGAATTATGTTCATTTTCAGCCTTCGTCAAGTTTGAAAAACGACTAAGGGCTTGTAAGCAATTTTGCATATGCTCTTTACCTTGGCTAATGGAATAGTGTGTTGAGGCTAATTGTAATCCAAAGGGCACACCTGAATCATGCGCGTTGCTAATTAAAAAACTTAATTGTTGTAGCCGAAATTCGGTACTTCCTTTAAGTTGGTTAAAATCAAAAATTTGGCTGTCGGATGAAAAGCTAACAAACTCCTTCATCATAAGCTGTTGAGTTTTTGCATAATGCTTCCAAGAAATTCGTTGCATCCCCATGCCAACTTGATGAGTGATTAAACTATCAAATTCATCAGCACCATTTAGATGTTTATTATTCCCATCATTGGGGGTTTGATTATTTGTCACTACAACGTCTTGCTGTGGCTTTTGCTGTTTGGGATAAACAAAAACATTTAACGAAACCTGCATATAACTCCAGACTGATACTAAGCCAAAAGGGTAGCGACTTAAAAACTTCAAACGATTAAGTGAGTATTCGCCTCGTGTATTAAGGCCTAAGTCTAAGTGAGTTATGCATTTTTCAGAGGTAACTTCATCAATTGTAGAAAGCAGTTTACCTTCGTAAAAAATCTGTAGCGCTTGGCAATTTTTTTCAGTATGGATTTGTAAAAGGAGTAAAGCAGAGGAGGGAGCATAACTAGAAATATTTTTTATATATTCAATGGTTAACCCTTTTGCATTACTGTAAGCCATTAATAATGAAAGTACCATAACAACGAGCATAAGATAAGCCATTGCTAGTATTAGGTTATTTTGATAATTAATACCAAGGACAAAGTTAAGTAACGTTACTAATAAAAAACCAGCCCCCATTTTAGAGGGCAAAATATAAATAGTATTATGTTTTAGTATTAAACGCTCGGTGTTGTGTTTTTTCTTTAGCAATGCTTTAAATACAATCGTTTTTAGTTTATACCAAATTGAAATACGTTGATTTTTTTTATTCTTCATAAATTAAAGTGGCACATTAACAGCATTTAATAATTGGCTAATTTGTTGATCACTCATATCATGTTGCAGGCCTAAGCGATGCTGCGCAACACTTGCAAAAATAGCTTGAACATCATCTGGTGTAACAAAATCTCGGCCATCAATAAAAGCCCATGCTTGCGATGCTTTTCCAAGTGCAATGCTGGCTCTAGGAGAAAGTGCGTTTGCAAATTTATTATCTGTTCGTGTATAAGTTACCAATGCTAAAATATAATCAACTACAGGCGCACTTATCGTCACAGCTGTTACTTGTTTTTGTATCTCTATTAACTGTTGTGGAGCAATACGTACAGGTAAGCCATCATAATCTCGATTGTTAGTACCGAGAATTAATTTACGTTCAGCTTCCTTTGGTGGGAAACCTAAGCTTATTCGCATAAAAAAACGATCTAATTGAGATTCAGGCAACGGATAAGTACCTGATTGATAAGAAGGGTTTTGAGTTGCTATAACAAAAAATGGTATGGGTAGGGCATGTTTCTCACCATCAATAGTAACTTGGTTTTCTTCCATTGCTTCTAATAAAGCACTTTGTGTTTTTGGTCCAGCACGGTTGATTTCATCGGCTAAAACTACCTGGCTAAATATAGGTCCTTTATGAAAAGTAAAAACGTGTTCGTTGGAATTAAATATACTTGCACCAAGTATATCTGAGGGTAGTAAATCACTCGTGAATTGGACTCGCTGATACGATAGACCAAGTACCGTAGCAAGCGCGTGTGATAACGTTGTTTTTCCCATACCGGGTAAGTCTTCTATCAACAAATGTCCTTGGCTAAAAAGACACGTTAATGCCAATTTAATTTGTCGTTGTTTTCCAAAAATAACCTGTGATAAATCTTTAATAATTTCGTTTACAGAGCTTTGCATAATAACCTTAAATTAGTTCCAAACGTTTCATTACCGTATCTACTTTTTTAGCGTTGAAGGGTTTTGCAATAAAACCTTTTGCGCCAAGTTCCCACGTATTTTGTACATTTTCGAGACTATTGTGGCCAGAGCACATAACAACATGAGTGTGCGGATAATGATCATTTAGGTACTCAAGTATTTGTGTACCATCTGTATCTGGAAGCTCAATGTCGAGGAAAATAACATTAGGGGACTTTTCATCAATGACTGATTTTGCTGATTCAAAATCTCTACTTTCAAGGATATCTTCAAATCCTAGTTCAGTTAAAATTTGATTTAAGTAGTTACGAATATCCTGAACATCGTCAATGATTAGGATTGGTTCTAGCGGGCGCACAAATTCCATATTGTTTACTTCTTATTACGTACAGCTCAAATTGTATTTTCAATACTATGCTAAGCGATAGATAACCTCAAGAAAGATACGCTAATAAAGTAACTTTAATGAAATAGGACTAATTATAAATCAGTCCTATTTAAGTGATTATAGTAAACAGAAGTGTGAACTTATGGTCTAGAATAATAACAGTAACTAATAAATAATTTTTAGTTCAACTAATATTATAACTATTGAGTTGATGTTATTTAAAATGTATTAAATGTCCGATACCGTCTAGTATTGGACTTATCACAAATCTACACAATCCCCTGAGATAGTCATTTATTGATAGCCTATAATTTATATTACAGTGTAAGTGAAAAGGGGTGAAAACCCCTTTATTTATAATGAATTACATCAGTTCACAAGTTTGACAACTCGTCATTTAATCACAATGTTTATCCATAATTTCTTTTGTTAAACGGTTTTGGTCTTTAAAAAACTCTGCACTCCAAAATTCACATAATTCTAAGAATTTCCGATTATCATTTAAAATTTCTATCTGACTTGAAATTGCTTTTCTCGCCATATTAATATGTTTATGACGTGAAATTTCAATATCATACTTTTTAGTATAGTAACTTGGTTCATTTACAATAATAAATTTATAAGTTAACAATAGAGTTAACCCAGCAAAAACAATAGTTAAGTATAAAAAAAGATATTTCATTAAAATCAACTCCCTGTGCGCTCTGAAATTTCACCAATAATATCCAGTAACTGAGTTTGTAAATCAGATAAGTATTGGTCTTGAGTTTTGTTTTGCTCTTTAAGTTTTTTATACATTCCTTCTGATTCACGTGCTGACCATTTATAACGGTGGACTAATTGAACGTCTGAAGCGCGAACGCCACCCCAAGGAGTGGACATTGTATGATCGTGAATAGAGATTTTGCAATCAGACCACGGACCAAAGTCGGGAAGATAACCCCGATAGATGATATTTAAAAGCTTTTCAACAGGTTTACTTGCTTTACCAGCTTTCAAATACCGCCTTATTTGCCGTTCACTTACACCAAGTTCTTTAGCTCCTTTAGCATAATCATAACCAAAAAGTGATAAATATTGTCTATGAAATTCTGATTTAAACATTGTGATTTTTACTCCTTTTAAAAAAATCACAATGCAAAATCATAGTTTAAACTCCGATTGGTTTATCAAGGGCGCAAGCGCGGTATCGAGTAACTAAGGGCAGGGGTTGCGCTGCGCTTGGTTACGACCGACAAACATTAATGCTAAATTAGTATAAGCGTGCGGTCTACATGGCTAAAGCCATAAGTGATAGGTTCGTATGCTTAGCTAAGTACTGGTACGTAATAAGTTACGTACAACTAAACAGCTTTTTTCATACGACCCGTTTTAACGTTTCGCGCCATAAAAGGGATATGGTCAGGGTTATCAATTAAGAACTCTATCATTTGCTTTATCTCGACTTCTGAATCATCAGGTATCCAAAGAGTTATTTTCTTTAAGCCTTTGTCTTTTTGCTTTTGTTCGTACTTTTGATTTCTAGTCATAGTGTCACCAGTGACGTGTCTTTTATTAGTGTATATAGATTAAACAAGCCGCTGCGCTCAGGCTTCGCTTGGCGGCTTGTTTTAAATCTAAAAAGGAGTAAGTGAAGCTAAAGTATTTTCAGTTTCATTGTCTGAACTGTTAAGTGATTCGGGTTGCGAATAAGGATTCGGGCTGCAAAAAGCTCGGTATGCAAAGTTAGTTTTTGATTGTCGTATCACTACATTGCAAGCGCTAAAATACTGGATACTAAAACCCATGCTTGCCAGTTCGTAAGAATCAATGCTGAAATTACCGTACTTTTCAGTAATAAATTCGAAAATAAATTCGCGATGTGTTCGCTCTGTCCGCTTCACTTCTTGAACGCCAGTGACAAAAATATCAGTTGCGCCATACGGCAAACCTACAGGAATAGGGAGACCATCAAGAACCTGAAAAGTATCATTATTAGCAGCAGTATTAGTATCTTTTTTAGAATTGACATCAACCACTTGAGCGGTTTCTTCGACACTTTCCACAACATCTTCAGAACTGGAAAAATACCATATCCAATACAATATGCACAAAAAGAGCGCAGCAACTGGAAAGGCAAAAGCAGGGCTGTAAATGAAATTTTTACCTTGTCCTTTTGTAATACCTCCGGTTGCTGTCGATTTGTAACATTTGTGAACTTCGATGGGGATTTTTTTCCAAACGATGGTGCTGGCTTTGTTCGGGGTTTTTCCGTCAAGTTTTGGGTTGTGTTCAAAGATTCGCGGCCTTCGGTTGTAGTAAGGGATTGCGGCAAGTCCGTCAAAATATTTGTGCGCGTAGGCGTACTGGCTGACGTTTCTAATGAATTTGTGGACGCTTGTGATATCTGGGGTACAGACGATAATATCCCAGTTGTATTTGCGGTGCCGCATGTAGCATTCTTTGAGTGTTTTGGGATATATAATGTGGCCATGTTCGTTAAATAACTCCTTTCCTAAATCGTCAGTATCACCGCTAGTTAAATTATCAGGTTTAAACTTTTCGAGTTGTTCGTAATGATATTGATACCAATGACCGGGTATCAAATCTTTGTAAGTATCTATGTGTTTATAATTACAAGATTCGGGTTTGAAAGTGGCTTCGGTCGGATAAACGTCTTGCACTTCATCAATTAAAACGAGTGCGCCAGTTGGCATCCAGTGATACCAATTACGCCAAAGAGCTTGACCATCTTCGTTTTGTGATGATAAACGCCAAAGTTGAGCTGTTTCTGGGAAAGTCTCTTGTAACTCGGTCTCGATTTCATCGAGAGGTAAAATGCCCTCGATGTTGGTAACTACTAAACGCCCTTTTCTTAAAGCTGGTAACACTTCAAACCATGTAGCGCTGGCAGATTTAAAAGAACCTGGAGCTCCGTGAAAAATTGACGCAGCCATATTATAAGAACCTCAACACGTAACGAGCTACAAGCGCTTGAATAATAATATTAACACCATCAAAAAGGCGCATATCAACAAGAGCCGCTTTAACATCTTGAGGTAAAGCACTTGCAGCACTGGCGATTTTAGATGCAACTTGAAAATTATCTAATATAGATTTAGCAACAGACCACGCAAATTTTAAAGATTCAATTTGCGCGTTAATTTTAAATAAAACGATTTTTTCGATTATATAATTCAATGCGCGTTGAAAAAAATTAGGTACGTCATTATCAAAAAAAGTCCAAATATCTGTAAAAAAATCACCAGCGTTTTGGGCAAAACCAGCAATGCCAGATGGTTCATTTGCTAGTACAAAAAAAGGTGAGAAAAATAAAATAAGCAGTATAATTTTTGATTTCATTCTTTAGACCCCAGTAAAATAAAAAGCGCGGTAAGTGTTGCTGCAAGTAAAATTGCAGGTGCAATTAACTTATAAAAATCAGAAAAGCGAGCTATACCCAAATCAACACTTGCGCCCTTAATTTCTACTGTTCTATCTTCGTAACCGCCGCTCAATGCTGGGTTAATATCAAATAAACTTTTTGATTCAATTCTGATTTGTTCAACATAGTCAGTAAACTCGGTTTTTTTATCTGCGATTTCTTGTTTTAAATCGTTTAGATCAGAATCAGTGAAAACAGAATTAAGCCCTTTTTCTGAATTTTTACGTGTTGTGTTAACTGTAAACTTTTCTTTTTCAGTATTTTTCTTTATCTCATCAAGTATTAAATTGCCCTCTTTTTGCCCTTCTTTTAATTCTGTCCACGTGTCGTTACCTGTAGCTAATTCGTCTTTAATGCCAGCCAAAAGCCCGTTGGAAATTTGAGTTTCAGCGGCCATTCTGTCCAGTCGTTCTTCATGTGATTCAATACCATCAATCATATTATTATTAATAACATACAAATTATCATTGACTTGATTAACAGCGTCTAATATGTCCGACTTATCAGAATTGTCGGCGTCATCAGGTTCTGGGCGTTTATCTGGGTCAGGAGTAGGCTCAGGAGTCGGGTCAGGCTCGGGCTCTGGCTCGGGCTCTGGCTCAGGTTCAGGTTCTGGCTCTGGGTCAGGAACGCAAGCGACGGGCTCAGCAGAACCAAAAGAGATAGGAAAATAATAATTACCATTTTCGTCAGGTTGAATTTGACACTGACGACCATTTGGAGCATCGAAACAAACTGGATTAGATGTTCCGTTTCCAAAAACGTAAGGATCATTTTCAGTGGGCGCTGGACAATCAGGGTCAATTTCTGGCTCTGGGTTTTTATCATCAAGGGCTTTTGCGCAAATAAATTTAGGAGCATCAGGGTCTGTCGGTTGCGGGTCAAGTGGTATGGGAAATGTATAATTAGGCATCGTTTCCGGAGGACAGTAATAGTCAGAATGACCGAAATAAATAATACCAGCAAGTCTTTCATAAGGGACTACAGTACCAGCCCAGCAATTATCTATTGATGATGAGCCTGTGCATGCAGTGCCAACAGCGTAAATAAATACTTTTTTAATATCGTCGTTAGCAATGACAGGTCTGCTGTCAAACGTATAATCGCTATGCAATTTATTAACGCTTTTATTAGATGTTGTAATTGCTGACATACAACCGCTAGCTGTATCAGTATATGATTCGCCATTATATCCTTTGATGTCACAAGCCTCATAGACGGTATAATAGTCACGTCCAGGAGGGACGGTGTCATTAGGGTCATAGGACAAAGCAAGAGATTTAGAAACAAAAAAAGCGCTACTAAGCGCCAATAAAAATATTAGTAATCGCATGTAAGCGCCTTTAAAAAATGGGCGGTTTTACCCGCCGTTGTTATTAACTGGTTCTTACGCCACTGGAGAATCCTTCGACGAAGCACCAGACCAGAAATGACGCAAGGCCAATTGATGTCACCATTAGTTACGTAGTTTTGACGCAATCATGCCAAGTGCAAAGCCAATTGCAGCGACAGTAATTACACCAGTAACAATTAACGAATAGTTAGCGCTACCATCAGTAACCGCTGTATTGATAGCCGCGCTATGGTCAGCAGCAAATGCAGACGCAGAGCCAAGCGTTGCAGTAACTAAAAGACCAGCTTTAGCGCGTTTTGAAACTAAGATATTTTTAATGTTCATGTTGTATTTCCTTTAGGTTAAGTTTTGCCCATGGTTCGGACGACACGACCGGCACAATGAGCTGTCATAAAAGCGACCAAGGCCGCCGAGTTAATTAGGCCGAAAGTGGCCAAGTCAAAAGCAAACAATTCATTGAGAACGTTTACTAAATTTTGTTGTTGCAATAAATCAAATTCAGCTTGTGTAACAATCACAAAATCACAAACGCCAGTTACAGCTTTTAATGTTTGGTCGGGTTGGATAGCAACACATTGAGCCATTTTTATTTTGCTGCCTGTTTAGATTCAACTGGTAAGCTATGTAGACGAAAACCTTTCCAATCCATTTGACGAGCAACGTTAGCGCCTTCGTAGTATTCGATATTTAATATCACAGGCTTTAAACCCCAACCGTTTGGATCAGATTGAAGATGTTCAAGCAACTGGTAAGTGCCATCTTTAAATTGGTCTGCTGAGACTTTTACAGAAAGAATCTGAGCAGGGTTTTTAGTATGCAACTTAAACTCCCCAGTAGTGGGCAGGGGAGCGCCTTTGTCATCAGTACGATTAACATTTACTAAGTCTGTTATAGCGCCTTCAATATTCATAATTTCTCCAATTGGGTTTGATTTTATTAATAGTTACAGTTAATGACACAAGTCCAAGCTCGCGACTTCGTCGCTCGAAATGTTGCCAGCCAGAGCTTCGTAGTCCATGAATAGACACATGTTTTGATAATCTTCCAAAGCACACGCTTCAAGGAACTGCATATCTTCATCGCTAGGTGCGAATAAACGCCCGTCATCATGCCAGCCTTGTATCTGCTCAGAGACACCACACATGATTTTACGTTGAGCTTTAATATCTTTTTCAGTGAGTATCTGGGTAGTACCGCGGCGAGTGATAACAACAACAGCATCCCATGCAACACCAAGAATACGATTTGCTGGTTGGTCGCCGTATTTAGTCGCAAAGTAGGGCGATTTGGTTTCGCTGCGGCTAATTTCCCCAGTGATACGATCAACAATATCGGGGAGCTGGTAGTGAATGCGTAGCGTTTGGTCTTTGCGTTTAACTTGTACGCCACCCATTGCAAGACAAAACGCTTTCCAATCTGATGAATCAGCGGCTTGGCGTACCTTCTCAAGTGCGTATTTTGAAACTGTATCTAGTGTTGTATTCATTGCGTTTGCAACCTCACATTTGCCAGTGTCACCCTGACCTAATCGTCTAAGTTCACGCCAAAGAGTGACCGAAGGGCCACCAATTTGCTGAAAACGTCTAATATCAAAAGTGCTAGCCCAAGTAGATGCACGTTCTGCGGCATCCGCTGGAAGTATTTTCATTTCGCCAGCTTGCGAGCAAATTACTTTGTCTATGCTGTCACCAGTCACCGCTTTAGTAATGTATTTAGCGATGTAACCAGCAGCAGAGCCTTTACTTTTATTAATCGTAATGGCCTTAAAGCGGGTGCTACTTGTTCTAAATTCGGTGGGTGTATCTTCAGTACACAGCTTTTTCATGATTGCGCGAACTTGTATTGCATCGCCTTTTTCCATGAATAAAAGCATGTGCCAATGTGGGCAACCGTCATGGTGTGGCTCTACAACTCGAAACCCATAAGGACGTAAATTTTGCTTTGAGAATAGGGCGCGGGCACGTTTCCAAATACCGTTAAAATATTCCTGTGCATCCTGAGGGGTTGAACCATCATATTTATTATTTGGTCGGCCTGTATGGTGAACTGCATGAAAACGACTAGGCGCAGATAAAGTATAAAACTCGCCGCGGTGGCCGTGCATGTCTGCTAGTTCTTCAAAACCACGAATACGAACCATTAGTTCGGCTGCTTGCTGTTTGCCTGATGTGTGCGAACGTTCAATAATTGATTGCAGTGTTTCGAACTCATCAAACGGGTTTGCATCGTTTGGAACAACAAATAAATCAGACATTATTTCGGCTGATTTGCGCTTACGTTCTCGGCGGTTTTGAATTGTTGGTTGTGATACATAAGCACTGGCTTTTTTATGTACGAGTCTTAAATCTCGGGCTAATTGCTCAATAGTAAACGCTTGGATTTTGCGTAGTTTACGACGCCAGAAAATTGGGTCGGCGAAGCGGTTTAAAATACCAGTTAAAGAATCAGCTGCAATGTGTGTGCAATATGGTGAAACCAGTTCAGGCTCTTGAATATCAAAGGAATTTATATAACCACGGAGCAACTTAAAGGTTCTGAAAGTGTAGCCTAGTTTGCTTATTTCTAGTTCACAATAGCGTGCTTTTTGGTCTGAAATTTCACAAAGTTCATCATCTGAACATGAAAGGTTTATATAACCAAAGACAGGATTTCCACGTTTTAAAACTGTATCAGCATGCTTTAATCGTCTGTCAGCTTCAGCTAAATCATTAAACTTTTCGGCTAAAAAATATCCTGTACTTAGCATGTGAGAAAGGTTTGAATGCGTCTTAAAAATACGATTTCTGAAGGCTTTACTATCGAAATAGAAGCCTGTTGCTGGCTTATTATTTGGGTTGTGAATGCTTATATCTGCATGCACTTTGTCGAAATTTGCAGTCAGATTTATCGCTGTTTTTAGCGGGAAAACTTGAGAATATTGGGCATTAGATAATGAGTTCATTCTGAAACCTTTAATTCAGCAGAGCCATTAATTACTTGTTGAATAAGCGAATCGATTACAGCTAAACGCTCATTTGAATAAGTAATTGACCACTGAAGAAGTGGATGTGGAGCTATTTCTTTATCTAATGCTTTATCTAATGCTTTTTTAAGTAAATCAATATCAGTTTGATGCTTAACTTTAGAAGCAGCTAATACAGAGATTAGCTCATTTGTCTCATCACTATTTAATTCAAGTGTGCGTTTGATTGAACTCATAACTCTAATTTCCTTGTTTAAAAGAGGGCTTATTTGATGAGTAAGTATCTTTAGTTATTATGTTTATAACCATCAAAGCCATTAGAACCATAAAAAGATATGCGGCTAAAAAAATAACAATAGTTACAGGCTCAGAAATTAAGATAGAAAAATTATCTAAAAGATATTTTGATAATGTGAGATTTAATTCTTGTAATAATTCTAAGCTCATATCCGTATTTTCCCTATAAAGTCCGATACTATTCAGTATTGGACATTGAATATATTATTAGTAGCCTAAAGTGGCTACTGAGCGGATAATAGTCGCCAACCTTGGCTACCGTCAAGTTATTATTTAAAGTTATTACAAACTATAATTAGATAAATCCTAGGAGGACGTATGGCATTTAGTTCCGAACTTATTGATAAATACAAAGAATTCAAAGGGTACAGTCAAGACAAACAAGTTGTAGCTGACCTTGAAAATTGCATTAAAAGTAACATCAGTGAAATTAGAAAAGGCAAAAGGCACTTAACAGCAAATCAATGTATTTTTATTTGCAAAGAGATGGGAATTGATTTCAAGCCAGAATTAATTCAATTAGCTATTGAACGCTCAAAAACTAAAGAAGAAGTTAGTGCATGGACTGAAGTTGCAAAAAAGATTAGCGCTGCATGTGTAGCGGGTTTGCTGTTAATTACGGCATCATTCACCCAAGTTCAAGGGGCGCATTCGCGCATACGTTATAGCCTATAATTTATATTATGTTAAATAAGGAAATTTACAGGATATTACTGTAAGGGGTTGTTCGTTTGTAGAATAATAAAGATATGGATATTTTCGCCCTTGCCTTGCGGAAACCCGCGCCGTTACTGGGTTTGTACTGATTTTAGCGTGTAAATCCTTAACTTTGAATTACGCTTGTTTTTAGACAAACCCGTTCAAAATGACCCAAAACCCGCTTATTCCTGCTCATTTTACGTTTAAAACTAGATATTTTTTGATTGTTAACGTGCTTAAAACCAAGTTTAAACGCCATAAATCCACTTATTCCTGCTTATTTGGCGTTTTAAACGAGATATTTTGAGTGTTAACATGCTTAAAACTGAGTTTAAACACCATTTAAACGCTCTTTAAATCTTCAAAACGTGGTTATTTAAACCTTTTCGGCAAATATAATCGTATTAAACTGTGGTCCTAGTTCAATTGTGACCATGTAGCCTTGATACGATAATTTTATTTGGTTGCCTATATAAGCAAACGTATTTGGTTTTTGAACTGCGTTCATTAGATCATGTATTTGTTCAAGACTAAGTTGACCCGCTAAAAGTTTTTCAATTTGAGTGCTGCCAACTGTAACGGCGCTACTATATATAGGTGCGTTTTTACGTGACAATTCATTTAATAAATTTGCAGGCAAGTGCCCTAGCGTAAATTGCTGGCCATCAGCTCTGGATTTTTTAAGCGCTAACTTTGCTGCGTGTAAATTTATCTGCTTTATATAGTACTGCTGAGATTTCAAAACGGCTTCGTTAAATTGTGGGATTGCTAATTTTTGTAAGTCCGTTGATAAATTTATAACTGATTTTCCTGCTGCTATATCTGCACCTAACCATGCTTTGCCCGGATTATAATCCCAGCCTAAATCTATGCCTGGCAATTTATTAAGTTCTTCACCTGTTGATGAATCTACAACTTTGAATGACTCCATAAATTTATTAACTTTTTCAGGTTTGCTAACTGATAAACCCATGCGTGCAATATCTCGCGCATTAAGTGATACCACCTTACACCTGCAGTTATAACCATTTGGTGGATAATGCGTATCCCAAAACGGATGATCGACTGGTAATAAAATGTAATTCCACTTGCCGTGTTCAGGTCTAACGCGACTATCGCCAGCAGTTAAATATAATAAATAAGGCCTGCGCTGTTTGATCCGTTCTTGTTGTTGCCAACGGCCAGCTGCTCGCGCGGTGTTTTTATTATTTTGATAAATGACTTTTGATCGCCAGCCTCGTTTACCATTGTATGACCAGCCATGATCATCAACTATTTTGTCAAAGCGTTTTCTAAAGTCCGATATTGTCTCGCCGTCACTAATTGCAGCATCAACGGCTTTATAAAAATCATTGAGAATTGTTAGTTGTGTTGCGCCTGCAACAGTAAACGCTTTGGCATGAATTAAGCCCTGTAAGTCTTTATATGACTCACTTGTAAGCTTAATTTTGTCTTTAAAATGAGAAATGGCTTCCTTAAATTTAACAAGGTCGCCATATTGTGGAGCTGGTAATGCCATATTAGTGCTCTTTTAGCGACTGTTGAATGTCTTGAATTTCGTTTCTACGCGAATTATCGCGGCTATTTCCGAAGAAAAAATTCAATATTGAGGCCACTACAGTGCCTAAAATAAAGCCTAAAATGGTGTCTGCAAAGCGTGTTGCGGTCTCTGGAATGGTTAAAAATGTAATGCATCCGATGTAAATAACCGTTGAAAATGACCAAAACCACGCATAATAATAGATGAAACGTTTAGAGAATTTATCATCTTGATTGAGCGCTTTTATCTGCATATTGCGTGCGCTTTGGGTGTTTTTAAACGCTAAATCATCAAGCTCTTTTTCACGATTTAAGAGGGTTGTTCTTAACTCATTTTTTAATGATTCTGAGCTTTTAAGGCTGTTTAATGCCTCATCAGGCGAAGCCGTATTTGTTAAAGTTTGTGTTATATCGACGATTTTAGACGCTACTTTAGCGCCATTGTCGCCCCCTATCCACTTACCTATTTTAGTGTCTAAACCTGTTAGTTTAGCAAGCGCAAGTGCTATTGTTACCGGTTCCATAATTATACCTTTATATAGTTGTTGTAAGTTTTACCACCAATTTTAATAAGCTCTAAACCATCCAGTTTTTTATACTGACGAACGAGGCTTTTAGCGGTTGTAAAGTCGCATGTGTGGTATTCAGTTTTTTCGTAAAGCTCTGGCATTTCTTTTTTTGCACGGCGTTTACCCCACACTTTTTCAGCTTCTTTAATTGATTTGGCTGTGTATTTGGCGCGGGTTCGTTTGCGCCAAACATCAGGAATACACGCAGGGCGTTCGTTATCTTTAGAGTACCAATCGCCTTTAATTACATCGTCGACATACACAACTAAACTGGTTTTCGACTCAGATACACGCCCGCGTGTCACGGTTATTTCAAACTCTCCGAATTTGAAAATGGCTGAGCAAAAGTACCCAGTTAAGTGTTTTTCTAGCTCTATCCATTGCTCTTTTGTGATGGTCATAACCGCCCCGCTACAGCTTTGCAATATCGAGTGAAATTGGTTGCTCTATACCTTTATCATCTTGCTTGTAAAAGCGAATAAAACGGCAAGAATCAACCACGCCAACAGACTCAGCAATAATATTCATGGCTTTAGTCCATTTGCCTGAATCGTCTGAAATTTCGAGTTTACGCAGGGCTAAAATGCGTTGTGGATTAAGTGATCCTTGCTTATCGGTATTGAACGTTTTGCTTACAATGGCTTTAATGTTTTGATTACCGCCCTCAGTCCATTCGTCCAGACATTGATCTATTAACTGCTTAGCGAGCGCTAATTCAGGACCTAATTCAATACGCTCTTGGGTTTGCAGGGTTACTTTTAATTGGCTGTCAAAGGTGCGTAGTGTCACATTGCCTTTTTTACCGCCTAAGTTAACGCCATGCTCTTGGGCTAATAGCTCAATAAAATCGTCTGCTTCGGCCATTAAATCTTGCTTAAATTCAGCCAGTGTTTGTTGCATTTCAACGGCTTTATCAATGGCTTTTTTAACAAACTCATCTTTGATCAAATCGGTTTGTTTGATGTTTGCAATAGCCACTAAATTGCCTTTGCCGTCTTTTAAATATCCGTCAGGAACGTTATTCATCGTCTATCTCCACAGTTTTAGAATTAGCCTCGTTCATGCCTGCCATAAACTCATACTCCATTGCCGTTTGGGCAACGTTTGCCAGTGCTGAGTCTGAAATATCAGGAAATTCTGAGGTGATTTTTTGTTTAAGTTCGTCCAGGTCTTTAGCGGCCTGAGCAAAATGAAAAAGCTTTTTAATGGTGTCGTCTGTTGCGTGATCAAACAGGTCAAATTCGTCGGTAAGTTCGACGCTACCAGCTGATTTTTTGGCAAACTCGGTTTTTGCAGCAGTGGCAATACCGTGGCCTTCGTCGGGTACATCTAGCAGTTCTTCGCCATCTTTAGGCTTAGGAATACCGAGTTCGGTATACGCCCAATCAACACCAACAGGTACAATGCGGGCAGACTCACGCACACGGGTTACGGTGTCTGTGTTGATCTCACGTTTGTCTTTAAAGATGAATTTAGGCGGCTCGCCACCATCAAAATTTACTGTGTGTAACGCGTTTAAAACTTGATTACGAAAAGAAGCGACAAGCGCCCTGTCTGAGCGTTGATTATCGCCCGCACGTTTTGCATGGGTTTCACTGGCCGCGCGTGCACCGCCATTTTTTTGCTCCGTTGCTAGGGTTTGACTTGTTAGTGCTTTACTTATTTCTGCATTACAAAAGTTAACGAGCCGCTCAGGTACTGGCTCACCAGAGAGTTTACTTTCGATGATCTCAATTGTCGTATCATCAGGTATGGCTGCAATGCCGTCTTGCACTAATTTAGCTAAGCCATCGAGTAAATTATTGATGTCTTTATCTTGTGATCCAACAGGGTATTTACCCACAGGGAACGGAATACCAAAGCGTTCGCACAGCTGTACAAAAAACTTAAAGCCGCCGTGCTTAAACGTCCATGGCCAAAAGCAGCTACTTAATAATGCAATACCATAGGGATTTTCGGCGCTTGGCATGTGGCGAACGCACGACCAACGACGTTGATCGACTAGCTCGCCTTGTGGGTTTTCGCTGGTTTTTACCAGCAGTTCGTGATCACTATTAAATGCAAAGCGGCTGTTGCGCCAGGTCTCTACATAGTCAGGTTGCCAATGACCATCCTGTTTAATGTACTTGCCTAAATGGGTGACACTAAACCCGTTTAAAATAGCGCTATAGTTGTGCCAATCCATGTCGGCCCATTCGGTATGTGGGCATGGTTTTTTAGCAAAAAACGCTCTGGCGAGTTCATAGCTTTTTAAACTAGCTGCATCGTCACCGCCTGGCACAAGCTCGGTATTAAAGCTAAATAAACCGCTACGTAGTGAGCGTAATTCACCAATAACATGGGCATCGCGGGCTATTTCTTCATAAATAGCGGTGTTTTTACCTGCGCGACGCAGGATTGGATCAGGGTTTGGTAGCTCAGTGATAAGCGACGTAAGGTTTGGATCTATCCGGTTTTGGTCAAACATACGGTTAAGCGCAGCGTATGCTGTAGATTTAATGCGTGGCTTGCTATACATGATAGCCCCTTATTTGTTTAGTGACTTTGCGGCTACTTACACGCGGTATACCGCCTGCACCGGTGCTGGCTATCATCCATAAAATAGCCATGGCACAGCTTAAATCGTAGTGATGAGCTGTTTGTTTTTCTGGCCAGTTTTCAAGCTCGTCGAGCAGTAAACGACACCGTGAATGAAAGGCAATTTGTGCGGGGGTATTGGTAACGTAGGTTTCAAGTGATCCTATGCGTTCCTCCGCTGAAATGGTTGCGGTAACGCCACGTAAAGGCAGCGCAATGCCTTGCTCTAACCCTGTTTTAATAAACTGGCTGCGCATAAAATCAAAGGCGTTATTATTTTCAAACCCCCACACACGGCAGTTATATTCTTTTTGGGCGCGTATTAAGTCATTAAGCAAGCGGCTGGTACCACGTACTTTGCGGCTTTCGTATTCAACGTGTAGTTTTTGTAAATCTTTAGAATGAAAACCCACTAATATTGCGCTGGGATCAGCTTTTTCGGTTTTGCCCATGCTTGGGTCACACGCACCATACGGCACCCAATCGCTTAGGCGATCAACCCAAAAATCAAACTGATAAAATATGGCTTCTTCGTCGCTTTTGGCTATGCCTTGCATTTCGCGGTTAAACTCGCGCTTATTAGCTGCCCACATACACATTAAATCGTACAGCGTGCGCACACTTGGCCAGCTAGTTTTGGCGGCTTTAAGCATTTGCTTTTTGTTTTTTAACCAAAACTTAAATGACGGTTTAGCCTCGGTTGATACGGCTTCGCCTTTGGCGGCGGCGCGTTTTTCAAAGCGTTTGTCGTCATGCACCATTAGATCGCGGCATTGCTCCCATAAGTCCATGCGTTCAGGCATTTGTTTAATGGCTTTAAAGCGATGAACAATGTGCCCTGGTGCTTCTTCGGCTCGGCTTATTGGGTCATCGTTATTTAAAACAGTGTTTACACCTAAGAATTTTACGGTGCCATCCGGTGGGCCAAGGTATTGCACGGCGGCTTCTAGGAAGCGCCAACGGTTATCGCGTTCTGTGGGTGATTTAGCCTCGGCATCGGTAATAATGTCATCGGATAGCAGTAATTTAGGGCGGCTGGCACCGTGGAACGTACCGCGTACTGATTGCTCAGCCCCACGGCTTTCAAAGCGTACGCCTTGTGCTGTTACAAATTCGCCTAACTTCCACACGGGTGATGAAGTGCATACTTCGGGAAAGTCTAACGCGAGATTATTATTGTTAAGCAGCTCAGTTTTAACGACCTCTAATGTTTTGGTTGGCATTTTAGTTTCAGCGCCAAACAAGATCACAAAATCGATAAACTGCTTTATCTTCTGTAAGCCCAGTTCCTGGCATACGTCAGGGTCTTGTAACAGTGCTAACACCGCCACATACACAGGGGCAATTTTTACACCTAGGGTACTTTTACCCTCGCCACGCGGGGCAACAAACCAGTTTTTCCAACCGTTTTTAAGCTTGAGGGCTTCGGGGAACCAGTTCATAAAATAGCGTTGGAACTCTGAGGCTGTTTGATCGTCGTCTAACCACATATGATGCGGGAAATACGTATACACAAAAAACTCAAAGTCGCCGCCAAGAACGCGTTTGCGGCGTTCTTTAATCGCTGCGGGGCTTGGATCTATATTGCGCTCTTTGGCTTCTATATCGCGGCGTAGTGAGCCGGTAATTTGCTCTATTTCAGCTAAGAACTCGCGTGAATTCATATCGGCCATTAGTCTTCTAACTCCTGATCGAGTTTAGGACCAAACGCGGTAAGTATTTCAACAAACTCAGGGGCAAATTCGGGGTATTTGGTTGATACAAACTTAGCAAGAATTTTTACTACTTCAGCGGCAATGGTGCGCTTTTCAAGCTTTTTATTACCGCCTGATACCTTCATTACTTTGCTCATCATATCGGTGAGAGAACTCAGTATTTTGGTACGCTGGTCAAGTGGCAACGCTGCGCCCTCGGCTGATTTTAACAGCTCAAAGGTTTCGTTTACTTGAATGGTGAACTCTTCAATAAAGTCGGTGGTAAACTCCCCTGCTGTGCCTTCGCTACGGCGGCTTGCTGCACGGGATAGATCCCAATCGTCGCCGTTGTCTTTGGCTTCCATTTTCCAGCGGCGTGCTGTGCCGTCGGCCACGCTGTGTTTAATGGCGGCAACACTTAACGCTAGCAGCTCGTTTACATAGCTGTGGCGTACAGCGTTTTTCTTTTCTGCAGGGTGCGCCATTAGTTCATCAACCCATTTTTTACAGCATACGCAACTAGCGACACGGCTAAACCTGCTGTACCGCCCATAGCAGCCACTTTAATGCGTTGGTTAGTCAGTTTTTCTTCAACTTTAGCTAAGCGGAGTTCTTGTTTTTCAACTGCTGAAGTTTGGCGTTTTTCACTCGCTTTAATTTCAAGCCTTAAGCCGTCGGTTATTTCTTTTTGACGCGCTTCGCTCTTTTCGATGCTTTGATGAATGTCGGCTTTAATGTCTTTTAAGTCATTTAAAATAGCCGCCTGACTGCCCTGTATTTCACCTATGGCTTGAAATAATAAGTTTTCTTGTTCTTGATTCATGGGTGGTCCTTACGGGTTAAATACTTTAATGCCAGTCCATGTAGGTGGGCGTACATCAAAATGAAACCAACTCACTTGTCCTTCAATGGCGGTGATGTAGGGGAATTCTTGCGGGTGGGCTAATACGTAATCACGTACTTGCTGAGCTGTGTAGTTTTCAAAACTGCAATCAAAGCCTTTGCCTAGCTTATGCTGGCTGCGTTTTGCACCTATTGCGCAATCAAGCGCACGATAGCCACGGTATTGATTAGCGCCGCCCCAGTACCAGTTGTTTACGGTGCATGGGCCGAATTTATCACGTAGCTTTTGCAGCATACGCAATGCGCGATCATCAAATAAATTGAGTAAGAATAATGGGGTGTCTTTAAATAGTTCAAACGTGGCTTTTGGTACCAACTCCTGAAATATAAAGCTCGGTGCTGTTGGTACGGCCACTCTTTGTTTAAGCGCCATGCTGTTGAGTCCTCATTGTGGTTAAACGTTGTTTTGTTAGGACGTAACAGGCAGGTAAGCGAGTACTGCGTACTGGTTTGTTATTAGCTGGGTTTAGCAGCGCTTTAACGCAGGTACGCAATGCGGGCAGGTCTTGTAACGGGCAACGGCGAGAGATAGCTATTTGCTCGGCTTTAGAACTGGCCTTAATAATTTGTTGAGCTAAAAACTCAATAAATGGCGCATGCACTGTATTTGTCATGCTGGTAGTAAATCAATTTAGGGGATTGGGTAACACTGTAAACTTGTTTGCGGCTAGGGGTTGTAGAGCTTGTCTATTAGGTTACTACGAAAAATATCCGAATATCTAGAAGATATTAATATGAAACATGCTTAATTTAATGTAAATTCTGTAACTATTGGTTCTAATTAAAATTTATTAATGAGACCTGACGAATTATATCTATCAGAGCTTAACCATTCTTAAGATATAAGAGGACAGTAATCCAACAAGGATTAAAGCCTTACTGAAATTCACACTCTGGTTGAATGTGTTGGCAACTCGCCATACAAACAACAGGAAATAATTATGACCGGAGCCGAGTTTTTTTTGGCAATCAAAATCACTACCGCAATCGTAGTGTTGGTAGACAAAGGAATTGATATTTACCAAAAACTAAATGAAACTGACAAGTAAGTAAGTTTTATTTATATAGTGTCTGAATGCCACAGGCGCTCAAATAAATCCAGTTAAGTCTGGTACTTTAAAAATAAAATATCAAGTTAGTAGCGTCTTATCCTTGCATTAAGTCTAAGTTTGGCGCTCACAAGATAAAGATATAAAAAAGGCTCGTTTATCCAAGAAAACAAGCCTGTTGAAGTTAAATATTAAAAATATTTCACCAAGCTAATGAGCTTGAACTACTCACTAACTCTAATTTACATAGAGACATGGGAAGACCAAAACTAACAATTTCTAGTGTAGCTAAAGGTTCTCCGACTTCTTTCTCTTTAGATATAGCAGCAGCGTAACGTCCAAGCTCTGTAGGTGGACAGCCAATAATAATTTCGTCTTTAATCGACTCTGAATACTGTGTTTTATAATCTAATAGACCTAATTCGTGCATTTCAGTAAATTTTTGATTTAAAGGCATTGGCATAGTGCGAATTAATAATTTCTTAATTAATTCACTATCAATGCTCAAACCCTCAATATAAGCACTTATAACAGACCATTTAATTTGCTCAAGGGAATACTCTGGGAGTTGCTTATGCAATTTTTTTGAAACTTCTTCGTAGTTTTCTTTAGTGATTATTGCAATATTGTTATTATCACTATGCCCATTCACATCTCTTATAAAGTCTTGCCAACCTTCATAGTTAAATGTTTGAGTCCATATATCTAAAAATTTTGCAGACCCTAGTTTGACCTTGCTATTAAAAGATTTTAGAGAAAAACGCGATATTTGAGTTTGTTTTTTTACTGCGATTGAATTATCGCATAATAATTTGAAGTTCATAAGAATCACCTATTTAGTTAAAATATTGGCTGCTAGCTCGCCACTAAACTAAATGCCCTAAATAAATAAATCTTAGATTTGTCATTAGGAGTGTTTGTTTTACCGTTGTGGCAAGGTGTGCTGTTCTCTCAGCGATTAAAATATTATAAATTTTATCGCTGTTAGTCAACTTTTTTCTTTAAATAAGCCTCCTTATACTCTTCCATTAAACCCGTTACATCTAACCCCATAACTTTTCGTTGGTTGATGTAACGGGCCAATAGATTTAGACCATATTCGTACTGCCACCGCTTTGGCTTTTTACCGCCGCTAAGTTGCAAGGCAGTGAGCAGTACAAAGTTATTGCTTTGCATGTTTGTGCTTGGGGATGGTTTGAATTCTTACCTCAACACCATCGGTAATGCGGATAAATTCAAACCAGCAATGAATGCACACAGTGTGATCGTTATATATCTCACCCTCTGGAGGGCGTAACGTTTTTAACGTGTGCTGGCATGCTGGGCATTGGTAATTAATAACCGCTTTTTTTCTAAGTGATGCGGCTTTAAAAAATGCCTGACACTCGGCTTTAATGTCTTTTAAAAGTTCCATGAAGCCCCCTAATACTCTTCATCTAATCTGATTTCAAATACTTCATCACAGTGCTGGCATTCGGCTTCACCATCTACAAGTTCGTTCTGGAAAATTGTAGTGTCGTTCTCGCAATGTGGGCATTTTGCTTGTACATCAAACCGTGTAATTTCGCCTGATTTCATTTTTATAACCCCTTACAAACTTAAATTTAATTGTGTTTCGTGCGCCTGTTCGTCTTGGTATGCACTGTAAATACTGCTTACTTGCTGACGGGTGATCTTAAATTGTTTAACCAGCTGCTGAATGTTGCTGCTTTTAGCGTCCAGGGCTTGGCAAATTTGTTGATTACGAATTTGCATAAGCACCTTGTGCAGCATGGGTATTTGGTAGCTTGAGCCTACGTTGGCGTTTATAAGCTCTTGCACTAGGGCTTTGCCAAATACCTTTACTACTTCGTGATCCTCGGTTGGCTTTTCAGGGATATAAAACATCTGCCCTTGTTGCTCGGTAAGCACGGCAATGGTTTTTTCAACCCCTAAGTGCTTAACTATGCGGCGCAGGCCATGGGGTAATGCCCGTAAATCTATGGTTGATTCGCTCATGATTGCTCCTCAAATAAATAATCTAAGCCGTTTTCGCTGTCTAGTCGGCGCTGCTCTTGGTATGCCTCTACATCACGGCGAATGCGGCACTTTTCGCGGTCTGCTGCTTTAACTGGGCGATAGCGTACTTCTTCGGTATAAGCTGGCTTACGCGGGTTAATGGTAAAGTTTTGATACTCTTCGTAATTTGCCATTTACGCCCCCTGCTTTGTTTTATGGCGCTCAAGCCACTGTTTAAGTACTTCGATAATGTGCGGCCATTGCTGGGCGCTTTGGCTTAGCTTTTTACCTTGTAAGTGCTTTTCGCAAAACGTGTCGCAAGCTTGTTTTGAGTCAATGTTTACTGCGCCTGCACGGCTTAATTGCCCCCACAGGCTGTAAATCATTTTTAGCTGTGGCGGTAACTGCTTTTTACCTGCGTTTGGGTTCATTGAGCGGTAACGCGTTAGCAGCTGCTGTTGCTCAAGTTTGGTTAACCCCGTGCAAGTGTTGGTGCGCTGGTTGCTAACGTAGGCCACATTAAGTTGGTGAGTGTCTTGCTCAATACCCGCCGCCTTTTGTGCAATTTTGATTTGTTGGATCAAGTTGCTCATGCGCTTTGCTCCATGGGTATAAACTCAAACGCAATGGCGGGTTGTAAATTGATGACTTTAATACCCCAATCGCTAACGCCTTGTGTATAAACACGCGCTAGTTTTGGGTGTAAGTTATTAAAGCGAATAGCCAATTGCTCAGCCGATTTAACGCCTAAAACGTGCTGAATGGTAAACAGCTTTTCAGCTATTAGCATTGAAAATGCGGCTTTGATATTACCGTTGCAGCTGTCGATAAACTCGCCTGAACCTTCTTTATCGGCAAGCACAGCCAGCATGTGTTGTGTGCTTATGGTGTCGTTTATTGCTAAACGTGCGGTAAAGCGCTGGGTGTTTAAATTAATTGAAAATGCCATGATTAAATCCTTATTTAAAATGTGTTTAAACAGCGTTTAAACCGCTGGTTTATTAAGTACTGATGAAAAAATGCCATTGACTAACAGCTTGTCTACGGCGGTGTCTGGGTTTTTGTTGGTGTGGTTAAGCAAATGCGGGAGTAGGTTTTCAACCAGCTCGCGTGCGTTACCCTCAACGCGTTTGTGCAGCCATTGCCACCACTTTGCATCGTCTTGGGCGAGTTTTACTGTGCTCTCGGTTAGCTCTAAAAACAGGGTGCGAATGTCTTCAACCGTTATTTGGCCGATAGGTTTAGGCCAAAAGCACACGCGGCTTGCTATGAGTTCGTAGCGTTCTTGGGTTTGCAGCTTGTCTACGAGTTGAATATTGCCAACCAGCGTTACACCTACAATGGCTTGGTCGCTAATAGTACGCAGTGGATCGAGTGAGTTTGGTTTGCACTTGTCGGCTTCGTCTAAAATAATGAAGCGGTCTGTGTCGCGCAGCGCCATAATAATTTTTTGCATGTTTTTATAAGCACTTGGGCAGCGTGATAAGCCTAGGGCTGTGGTTAGTTGTTCAAGTACTTGAGTGCTGCTGGTTTGCTCACTACCTGCAATTAAAATAGCCTCTTTGTTATGGCGGCAATACTCGGTTATACCCTTGGTTTTGCCTAAGCCCGCTTGGCCTGCAAACACCGTAAAGCGCTTACGCTGGCGCGCTTGGTCACATGCCATGGCAATAAGTTTTGATGTGCTGGTAGGAATAAAACGCACATCGCCGTACACAATATTTATTTGCTTACGTTCGTCACTTGGCTTGCCTTGGTCAATGTCTGCAGGGCGAATAAGTGCCCAAATGTCATGCAAGTGTTTAGTGGGTTTGGCGTTGTACTTACCATTAATTAATTGGCTGATAGATGCAGGGCTTTTACCCATACTTACCGCAATACTGGCGCTAGTAATGTTTTGCTCGCGTATTTGTGGTGATTGCAGGCGCAGGCAAATACGCGCTGCTAGCTCGCGATCAGCCCTATTGTATGACTTATTAAAGCCGTTGCGCTTTTCAACCTCAGTGATGGCTGCTTCACCAAATAACTGATGCCACATTTTGGCAATGACCTTTTCAGGGTTGATGGTACATTTGTTTGCCAGTACCTCTTTAACTGACTGCAATGCAAAGCCACAGTTTAATTCTTCGGCGGTCATGCCTGTGGTACTAAGCTCTTGGTTAATCAGCTCAACACGCAGGGTTTGCTCGGCTGTGTATGGGTGTGGTTGGCTATAGCTCATAGGTTTGTTCCTTACGTAATTTGGGTTGGTCTAATAATTCGTCTAGGTCGATTTCGTGCTGTGGCCGTGCTGGCGATACATCAAAATCAAAAATATTTACTGTGCTTTTTTGTTCGGCTATTGCCGTGATCGGGGCTGCAAACTTAGTGATTGAATCAAGATCAACTATGCGTTCGTCATTTTCTTGGGCTTGAATTTCGCGGCGTTTGGTGTCAATGCGTTTTAAGCGACCAGTGCGGCGCGCACTTTCGGCTTGCTCAATACGCGACGATGGCACGGCATGCGATTTAGCTTTTAAGTTAGCGAACATTAAAAACTCCCCGTTTAGCTTATAAAGCTTGGTGTAGCTGTCGTCGTGTAGGTCGTAGGCGGCAATGAGTTCTTGGCCATTAAACTGGTGTAAAAAGTCGGCACTGTAGTCACGTTGATGCAAGCGAAAGCGGCCACGGCGAATGTTGACGGTTTCGCGCGGTAACATGACAAAATCGCCCTCTACGGGTGGTACGCGCTCTATGTTTTCGTCCCATACTTGTTGGCGGGTTTTGCCCTTAACCTCTGGGTGTGCGCTATTGTGATAATCGTTTAAAAAGGCTTTAAATTCGGCTATCCACTCGTCTACTGTGGGTAACGCTTTTTTGCCTTGCTTGGCCTCTTTAAGTACTAGCTGTTTGTGGCGATCGTCATGGTCGCGCCCGCAATAGGTGCTAAAGCGTTTACCAACGCGGTCTTCCATGTGTAAAAAGAACCGCTCTATCCACTTAACCCGTGCATTACCTGGTATGGCAAAAATTACGTCTATTTCAAACTGCGCATAAAAGCCGGTGGTGTCGTCGTTCATGAGTTTGTTTTTGTAGCCTGAGCCGTTATCTAGGTAAAACATGGCGGGCACATTGTTATGCACTTTAATAGCGCGGCTTATGGCTGCTAGGGTGTCGAGTGTGCTTTCGGCGTAGCCGAGTTCCCAGCCTACAATGCAGCGGCTTGCAACATCTTGAAACGCGGTTAGCTCGGCGCGGTAAGGCTTGCCCGTTTTTGGGTGAGCCAGGTATACGTCGAGCGTGTGGCCATCGCCGTTATACATAACGCCAGGCTTTAAGTTGTCGGTTGAGCGCAGCAAATGATCTTTATGTTTTTCACGGTACAGTTTTGCACCCATGCGATACGGGCTTTGTGGGCCTAGCTCATGCGGGAGTGCATTTATAAAACGGCGTACTTGGTGATGCTCTGCCTTGTAGCCCTCTTTGTTTAACTGATCTGCAACTTGCGCAAAACTTGGGCTGTTTGGGCTGTGGTAAAGCTCAAGGCTACGCGCAAGCCAGCTATACTTAGTTTGTGCTTTACCTTTGTGGTTAGGTAATAGGCCATTAATACCGTTGTCTTTATAGGCATTGCACCAGTTATAAATAGTTGCGCGCCCTGGTAACTTACCTAACGCATCAATAGCCGTTGTTATTGTGCCCAGCGCCGTATTTGCACGGTATGCTTTTACCAGCACATCAAACGCTTTTTGTAAGCCACATTCTTGAATCAGTAAATGGCGTACTAACACGGCCTTACTCTGGGCTTTTTTACGGGCTGTTTCGCTGGCATTTTGCCAACTTAGCTCGTTACCTGTGCTTGGTAACTTATTGTATTTTTGAACTGCAGGATGCATTGCTCTCTCCTACTTTTTATTAGAATTAGTGCTAAAACGGTCGTTGAACATGGCTAGCATGTATTCACGGTTGGTTTGGGCGTCTTGCCATTCGTCTTCGGAAAATTGCGGTATGCACTCAGCGCCGGCTAAATGCTCAGGACCAAACTCGCCACTTAAACGATTGAGCATGTGGGTAATGCGTTGCTGTACGCCTAGCCATAAATGCCACGTTGTTTGCGCTGCGCCTATGCGGTGGTTTAGGTCAAGGTCGCGTGTGTTACAGAGCTGCTCGGTCATGGCAATAAACTGCTCAAGGGATTGGTTAATAACCGCGTTATGAGCAAACGACTCACGGCGAACCTGTGCAACCAGCATGGGCAGCTCGTACATTTGCTTAGGGGCTTTGGTTAAGCGTTCGGTCTCTAGGGCGTTTATAAGCGTGGCCGTTTGGTCTTCAAGCTCGATGTGCTTGTCTTTTAGTTTGCGGATTTCTTTACGGAACTCACGCACTGATAAGTCATTGAGTGTGTCTAGGTCGTCGTCATCTAATGATTCAACGGTTTCAACTGGTAAACGCGCCATTTCAATTAACTTGCTTTTGTTCATGTTCAAAACGGCGGACGTCCGCCGTTTTGACTCAGGCAATGCTAAAAACATTTTTGCGACAGTCATTGATTCTCTGACAGTTCTAGGAGCTAATGAATGCTCGCGGATTTTCGATTCAAACTCGCCGTGGGCTGAATGCATTTTGATAGACATGTACACCAAGCCACGCTTAGCTGTATCTATAAGTGCTTGCTCTTCCATCTGAATAACTAGCTGCCATGCACTTTCTACATTGTCAGGCATCACTAGATGAACTTGAGTAGCCATAGATTCAATTTTTTCAGCTAGCTGTTGTTGCTCTTCGGCAGAGAATGTTTGATCCGTTAACTCAGTGCTCATAATGGCCTCCGGCTGCGTTTATGCGGCTGGCTTTACAAAATACAGACGGTTTTTGGTCTTTGATTGTCATTGTTTTTAGCCTTATATGGGTTTTATATCGGGTGGTGTGATGGTGCTTTCAGTCTTGGTTATCGTTGTTGAGTAGCGACTCTGAAATATAACGCTGCATGGCGGTTCGCTCTTCTATCTCCATTTGCAGTTCGGCGTGTTGCTGTAACAGCTGAGAGCGTTGGTCGACGGCTTTAAACAAAATAGGTTTTAGTAGCACGTTAGCAGGCTCTGTTGAGCGCACGGCATAACAAAGCGCTGGCAAATAATGCATTGGCATATAGTTGCTTTGACTTGGGGCTAACCATTTATTGAGTTTGGCTTGGTCTACATCGTTGTTTTGAGCGCGGAGTGCATCGTTCATGCGGTCTGCAATGACTGGGCGACTAAAGCCAGAGCGTTTCATTGCTGAACACACGCTATGAATAAACAAGTGGTATATATCGCAATCAGGCGCTACGTCAGCATCTAGAATGCTTTTAGTGAGTTGTTTTTGCTGTGCCATTGTTAAGTTTTCCATGGTAAAAATCTCTTGCAAAATTACATTGATTTAATACGCGTGATTGCCGATGCTATTGCTCACTGGCTAGTAACTCGCGTAACGCTTGTACTTTTTTAGCGCGACAATCTTTGTTTTTAATGTAGGCAGGTACATCGGGGAAAATAACTTCTACCGGTTTACCAATAATCTTGGCAATGGCAGCAGCCACTTTGTATGAGGTGGTATGTTGATAAACAACACTGCTAACATGCGATAGGTTTAAACCTAGCGCAGTAGCAACAATTGACAGTGAATAGCCTTTTTCTTCAAGGGCTTGTTTAATTTGCTCTGGTTTCATTGTAAAGTACCTTTTGGTTTACATTCTCTTTTCAGTTCTTTGGCGAGATTTAAAGAGAATGTTTTTGTTAATGTGTGGTGAGTATAGGTTTAATTTATTAACCCTGTCAATGCACTAAGGATCAATATTTTCAACCTAAAAGTTAGGTTGTTGATTTAAAATAGGTTTAAATAATTGAACCCACTAAGAGAAGAAAGAGAATCTTTAGGTTTAAATCAAAAAGACGTATTTGAAGCTATTGAGGTTTCTAAGGGAACATATATCCGATGGGAAGCTGGTAAACCAATCCCATCCGATAAATTGTCTGAACTTGCAAAGCTAGGATTTGATATCAATTATGTGGTTACTGGTTGTAAAAGTGATTCATTACCAGTCACCGCAGCATCAACACAAATCACAGCGCTGCAAACCAGCCACGCAGATTTAACTGCGGTGCCACAATATGACTTAGCGGCCAGTGCGGGGGGAGGTGCTTTAGTTATTGCTGAGCACCCTATTGCTCGTTTTGAGCTTTCAACCCGTTGGCTGCAACAAAATAACTTACATAATAAAAAATTAACTGTGGTACCTGTACGCGGCGATAGTATGGAACACACTTTGTGTGATGGTGATTTAACCTTGGTATCGCTAATTGATGATCCTGCAGATGCACGTGAAGGTGTATGCGTACTGAGGTTTGATGATGAGATTTTTGTAAAACGTATACAGTACGACTTTAAAAGTAAGGGCTATAACATCACCAGCGACAACAACGCATACTCTGGCTTTTTTGTTGAGGCGGATGATATTAGCGCTGGGCGCTTTAGCGTGCTTGGCCGTGTAGAACGCGTGCTACAACGAGCACGTAAAGTGGATTGATAATAAAATAGTAAAGGGATTTATATGAAAAATATTTTTATAGTTGCTGCTGTTTTTACAGCATTGGTTGGGTGTGGGCATGAAGATAAAAAGCGAAAACCAGTACCTGTTGCTGTAGCGCCGACTCCTCCACCTGTTGCTTTTGTTGGATCGAAATTTACGCGGCCTTATAAATATCATGGGTTTGACGTTGCTAAAGTAAGTGAAATTTTAGGCGTTAAACCCAATGCCGCCGGTAATATAGAAATTGAAACTAATGAGCATCTTATACGCTATGACGTAACAGATGGTGTGATTAGTTACTCTGAGGTGTATATGCTGGAAACAGCGCCTTGTAATCAAAGCCAATCATTTGACCCTATTGTTATGTTAGATGCAGTGGCCGTAAATCTTGCTGATTTAGAGATGAATACACGGATGACTCACTTAGCCACTTACCATGATCATCAAGAAAAATTAAAGATTAGTGTTACCTGTGAGCAAGACGGAACGCCCATTGTGGTGAGGTTTAGTAATAAATATTATCGGGGGGTGAAAAATGACAATAGAGTTTAAAGAAACTGATGATGGGATTTCATTCCTAATTAATGGTGAGGAAATTACATTCTTCGAAAAAAACACCGATTATTCTTATACATTACGCAACGATTTTGAACTAGATAACGATGAGATTAATGAACTTTTAAAGTTACAATATATTGAAATTCCATTAGATTTTATTTATAACAAGGAAGATTATACAAAAATAAATGGGGCATCTATAGACTTGAGTATTACCGAATATCATTTAGGCTTTCGTGTTAAACATGAACTACAAAATTGGGCAAACTACTACTCTTTTAAACAGTTTAATTTAGTTTTTGAAAAGCTTCTTTTAGAAGGTCCATTTAAAGTAACCACATATGACTATTCAGAAGTAGACTTAGATATTGAGGTAGACAGGTTAAAATATCAAAATCGAATAATGTTATTGGATGTAACAAAAGCACTTAATCACATAGAAAATTGCTCGTTAGAGGCTCATAAAATTTTAATAGAACAGTCAAAAGATGATGTTTTCATAAAGATTTTTGAGTTTCCTGCGGAATATAAAAACATTTGTTCTCAATATTTAATATGGTTTGGTGAATTCCTACAGAACTTAGGCATAGATGCTAATGTTTCAACAAATCAAAGAAAAAACCAAACTCAGCTTATAGTCTCTCCAAACGAATGCCCTGAATTACTCACTGAAATAGAAAAGCTATTTTATCAGTATCTATCGCTCCCTTATGCTGAATTATTACCTCCAGAATCAAACCTAACACCACAAGAATTACATGCATATCAAGCAGTGAAAATGCAAGTGCAACATTTACAAACGCAAGTGCAATTGAAGGACTATGTGATCGCAAGCTATCAAGCAACTAATACAAGCCTAATGAATAAAATTAGCGAAAAAGACTCAGAACTTTTGCTTATCAATAGCTTGAAGGATGAAAACAAGTTTGAGGTTTTTGGTGGGATTTTAGCAATAAATAAAGTGCAGAAGATTGGTAAAAATGATAATGCATCAATCGATCTGTTTAAGATCTATAATAAATTAATAAAGAAATAGGTTGGAACTATGGCAAAAAGAAATGAACGCAATATCTTATTTTTAGATCTTAATTTATACACTAAAACTTATACGCCACACATAACAGGGTTAACGAACCAACTTACCCTAGATGAGCTGATGAAGAAAGTTGTCGCCTTACGTGAAAAAAACCTTGTTAACGTTAGGATAGGTACGAAAGAGCCGAAAGAGCTCTATATAGCAGATATGAAATATAATAGAAGTACTACCACATGGCAGCTATTGATAAACATTGTTGATACGTCTTTAGCTGATGAAGTGCACCGTCAAATTGGTGGTGCAGCTAGCACGCGTAAAGTAAACAGCAAAACCGATGATGTCGGAACTGAGTTCTCTAGCCATGTTATTTTTAAAGGATCTAAACAGGAAAGTACCGTTTATTTAGCCTTATATGAACAAACCCCTAATTTGCCCGTCAAGCTCATTGCTCGCTATTTAAATGAAGTGTTGAAACGTGTTGCACGTGAGTACGAAGACGAGTTTAAGATTAAACACCCGCAAAATATTTTGGACGAAAAAGGTAAGCCTAAAACGATAAGAACTTACTTTAAATGCCACTTTAATGGGCATGCGTCAGACCAATTTAAAAATGATGTAGATAATGGTGAGTTTAACGATATAAAGCTGATTACTGGGGAAATGAGTAAAGTCGAAGGTTATGATGTGCAAAAGCACAGCCAGCTTAGAGAAGTACAAATACCAGTAAAAATTGATAAAGTAGCTCTTTTAAAAGCCGGGGGTAATCATAAATGGCTTTCTAAATTTAGACGTGGTGTAGCAAAAGACTTAGGCATGCAGGAGCTTAAAGTTTCGTTTAAAGATGAGACGGACGCATCACATACGGCTAATATAGATGTTGATACAGGTATGTTAGTTAACTCTGAGAAGTATGTTAAAAAAGTAAAGATTAGTGATTTTTCGGAACCTTTAACTACGTCTGTTGATCTAATACACAAACCCATTATTAAGAAAATGCTCGAGCACATATGACATCAAATATTGTTTACCAGCTAACTAGGCCAATATCTTATTTATTATTGCACCACCCCGCTGGAAAAATTTATAACTGGCGTATACCATTCGTGCTTGCCTTGCTAAGTGCAGCATTACTGTTTGTATGTTTTGATGTTGCCACTATTGCGACTAAAGATGGGTTAATAGATCAACTCGCTGGATTTATAACTGGCCTACCCGGTTTTTTAATTGCTGCGCTTGCAGCAATTGCAACCTTTAACCGCCCTGTTATAGATCAAGAAATGATTGAAGGCCCTACTATTACCATTAAAGTTGGCAATACTAAAATTGAAAATAGTCAGCTTACACGTCGTGATTTTTTATTGAGGCTATTTGCTTATTTAACGGTGCTAAGTATTTTTTTAGTGATCTTTGTAAAGGTAGCAATGGTAGTTACTTTGCCTGCAACCATTGCTTTGTATGGACAATGGTTATTTGTTGGTGTTTTTTTATTGTTATTTTGGCAGTTACTTGTGTTGTTGCTCTTTGGAATGTACTACTTGTGCGAACGCCTTAATATGAATATATGATAAAGCCCCTAGTTAGGGGCTTTTTTGTATGCTAGTCGTTCCAGTCATGACGACAATACCATCTATCATCATTTGTTATTTCATAAAGAGCAGAACATGAAATTCCAGTTTCTAGTGTAGTGATGGTTATTGTTGCTTCAGTTTTACTTGTGAAAGAAACAGAAGGCGAACAACTATATTCCTTTCCTGTGTCACGTTTCACTTCTTTTTCTAAATTTCTAGCGCGTGATTCAGCTATTTCTTGTAACTTATTTTGCATATCAAGAGAGGGGAGATTATATGTCATAGTACGGCCTTATTAATGAATTTACGTGTTAAGCGTTTAGTTAGCCAATCTAAAGAATTATAGAATAAGATTTGCCTTTACTGTTTCTATCATAGGTATGATAACAATGTAAAATATCAATAAAATATAAACTGTCCATATATGCGATTTTAAGCAACTAACATTACTTTGTGACTATATTGCCTTTGCTAAATATCGTTTAAACACACACGGTCGAATTTAAACGCAGTTTAAACATGGTTTAACTTGGATTTAAAGTTATGGTTTTGCGTTTTGGTGGTTAAGCCATGTTTTATGAAATTGTTGTTTGGTTGGCTTGAACTCTAAATTTAGATCGTTAGACATAGTAAGGTTGTTATTAAGCGTTAGCCGAATGTATTCAGACTCAGTAATAATGTGATCGTCATAAGCCTGGTTAACGGCATCTGAAAAGTCTTTGCTTGGGGTTGATTCTAATTTATTGGTAAGTGCTGCATATAATTGCGACATTGCCTCACCGGGGTTTGATGATAGGTATTTATCTGGGTTGTTGTTATAGACATAGGCAGCTATACCAATACAGTACAAAACGATGGCTGCTACGATAAGCCAAAGTAGTTTGTTGAATGTTTTAAGGTGAGCTTGTTTATTCATAACCAGTCCTTGGTGTTTTAGTGTTTTTTGAATATAGTAGTTTACAAATAAATTTCAATGGACCTGATGTGGAAATAGTTAATAAGATTCTAAGTTTCTTAGTTAAATGCTTTTCTATCGATGAAAGTAGATCGTTACACAAAAATCATTCATTTTGGTTTGCTTTATTTGCTCCTGTCATCTTTGCACTCTTTTTAGGGTTAAATTTAACTAAAGAGTTAGTAATTAATAATAGTTTTGACTTTGGGCTGACGGCCGCTCATTTAGACTCTTTTATAAATTACTACAAGTTCCCGATTGGCCTTTTACCGATATCTATACTTTTGAGTGTGATGGTTGCCCGTTTTCACGCATCTAAGCAAACAGTTCAACAAACACATCTTAAAAATTACTTTGACCACTATAGTTTCTTTGAAGCATATTGTTTGGAATTAAAAGAAACCTTTAAAATATCAATTGACGCTAGAACCTTATACCTTCACCTTTATACAGAGTCTAGTTTATTGAAATTTGATGCAAACCCGAGCTATGATCTTGTTTATAAATATCAGCACGTTATACGTAAAATTTTGAGTTTGGACAAAGATGTATCATTTCAAAAATTAAACATAGAATCTTTAAAAGTAATTGATGAGTTTGAAAATGAATTTAAATTCGGTAATAGAAAAGAAGAAAGAAATAAGCTTTTTAATAATACATTTATAGATTGGGTTGAAAAAATAGAGCCTATTCTAATCAAGATATATTCATTTCAAGGAAATAGGTTGAATAAAAAACAACTACACGACTTAACCATTAAAATGGAGAAAATAAGTCTAGAGTTCCATGAACGTTGCACTTCCAAATACCCGAAAGAAGTAAGGATTAAAAAAGAAGTTTACGAAGGAATGGATGGTGAGCATGATGAGTTTTAAAAATACAACTTTATATTGACTTAATCGCCTGACAAAAACATCAGTATGTGGATTTATAAATTTTAAGGAATAAAATTAAATGATAAAAAGGTTTGTTGAATGGTTCAATGAGTGCATGCCTGTTGAAGAAAGTGTTGGCTTACATGAAAATAAAGCATTTAGGCGTTGGGTTGGTTACCCCCTTCTTATAATTCTACTTTTATTCATAGCCATAACTTGGGATTTATACAACGCTGGTGTATATAGTTTTAGCAAAAGCTTCTTGATAAACTCAACAACATTGAACGGATTTGCTAAATTTTATGCATTTCCAATTGCCGCACTTGCAGTCCCTCTTACCTTCGGGGTTATGTTTAACCGATTTCATTCCTCTAAGCAAAAAGCAAAAAGTAACCAATTAATTGAACAAAATAACTCTGCTAATATATATTTTTCACATTTTGCATATTTCAGTGAATACACAAAAGAAATTGACAACAAGGACGAAGTATTAAAAAAAGGAACGTTTAAAATTGATCTTTCAGCACAATTGGCTTACAGAAGAATTTTTACCAATTCAACTATAAGTAATTCAGATTTCAATATTCCTAAATCCGTAGTTGATGAGTTAGTTGATGAGTTAAGTAAGGAGTTTCTTTCTTTTAATAAGTATGTAATAGACGCATATAACGGTCCATACTTTTCAAATTTTGAGATCGAAGGGTTCAAACCTACACGAGCAGTCAATAATAAAGAGAGCTTCAAAAATATGGTTAAATCATACTTTCATGTTTATCAAGAGTTATTTAAATTTCAAGGTACTACAAACACAAATGAAATTTTAGATTACCTTTCAACTGCAGAGAGAAATTTCTTTGAAACTTATTACCCTAAAAAATAATTCAGTCTTAACATTAAATTATTGCTTTAAACAGTTTAATTTTAGGAGTTATACTTTAATAATCAATTAAGAGTATTATATGTAAAGCCTTTTCCTGCGGCTCAATAGTAACTCCCCCCTTACACTGGGTGCCACTTAGTTAGTTTATTGGCACTTGGAACATGGCAAAAAAAACAACCCCAAACACCCAATTTGATTGGTTTGAAGTTTTTAAAGCAGGTACCCAAACCGACGCTAAAGGCGTTGAGCACACATTTAGCGTCGCTGATTTAAGCAGCGTTGTAACCAACTTTAAACCGAAGAGCGCGCCACTGGTTATTGGCCACCCAAAAATGGACGACCCTGCATGGGGCTGGGCCAGTGAATTAAAAGCCGAAAACGGTTCGTTGTTTGCTAAAGCTGAAGACGTATGTGCTGAATTTGCACAGGCTGTACAAAGCAAGCGCTACCCTAACCGTTCAGTTAAATTAGAAAAGGTGGCTAATGGCTACCAACTTGCCCACATTGGTTATTTAGGCGGTAAAGCCCCCGCAGTTGAAGGCCTAGCCTGGCAGTTTAGCCAAGCAGATGACGCCGACACACTTACCCTAGAATTTGCTGCAGGTGATATTGACAACATATCGCTGCATACATCAAACGCCCTTACCCGCCTTATGAGCAACTTGCGCAGCTTTTTAACTGACCGTTTTGGCAGTGAAGCGGCTGACAAAGTTGTGCCACATTACGAAGGTGAATGGTTAAAAGAAGAAACCATTATTGCTGAGCACGAACGTGCTAAAGCCAATACGGGTGAAGGTGCCGAATTTAGTAAAGGCGACGCTATTAATAACAGCAATGCCACCCCACCCACCGATGAGGACAATGCAATGGATGAAGAAGAAAGAAAGGCGCTGCAAGACCAGATTGATGCGGCTAACGCTAAAAATGCAAAGCTTGAATTCGCGCAGCGTGTTGCAGCAGCCAGCACTTTTATTAATACCGAAATAAACGGCGGTACTGCACCGCGCTTAACCAATACCGACGGCATGGCAGAGTTTATGGCCAAACTGGATGACGGCGACACGACATTTGAGTTTGCTGCCGCAGACGGTAAAAGCCAAGCGCTTAAACCAGCTGCATGGTTTGAAGGCTTTTTAAAAGGCTTGCCGGAGCAAACAGGTTTAACCCAAGAGTTTAGTAAAGACGATAAAGACGGCGAAGTAACTGACGACAGCGCAGAAGCACTGGCAGCGAAGGCGCTTGAATTTCAACAATCACAATCTAGCAAAGGCATTGAAATTAGTATTACTGCCGCGTTAGACCACATTAAAAAGGCCTAAGAGCATGGCACAACCAGGATTTATTAGAAACTTTGTAGCAGTGGCTACGATTGCTGCTAACCGATTAGTTGCGGTGTCTGCGCTTGAAGATTTTCAGGTGATTGGTGCAACAGATGCCAGCGCCGTATTTGCAGGTGTAACAGAGCAAGGCACGGACAACCATTTACGTGTTGATGTGGTAATGACCCAAAGCGCCCCTGTTGAATTTGGTGGTGATATTGCGGCGGGTGACTTAATTGTTGCTGACGCTGACGGCAAAGCCATTGCCTTTGTTTTAGCTGATTATTCAGGGGAAACCCAAATACATGTTGCAGGCTGGGCGATGGAAGAAGGCGATGCTGGCACCATTGGTGACATATTTTTAGCCCCGCAGTTAATTGCGACTATTCCCGCTTAGCGCTGGGTTAACTTAACTTTATAAAGTGAGGATTTGCCATGAGTAATGGTATGCCATTTACCCCCGATGTTGAGCAAACGGCGATAGCCATTGCTTATACAAATAAAAAGCTAATTGCTGATAATTTAGCGCCATATTCATCTGTTGGTAAACGATCGTTTGAATGGACTGAATACAACAAAGGCGACAAGTTTACGCTGCCAGACACAAAAATCGGCCGTAAATCTAGCCCGAATCAAGTTGAGTTTGGTGTAACGGAAAAAGAAAGCTCTGTTGTTGATTATGGTTTATCTGATGTTATTCCAAATGATGACCAGAATAATGCACCAGCAAACTATAACCCACGTACGCATGCCGCTGAGAGCATTGCGGACTTAGTTTTACTTGGTCGTGAAGTGCGTGTTGCTGAGCTGTATAACACTGCGGCTAACTTTGGTAAGTCTGAAAGCTTATCGGCACAAGGGTTTAAATTTTTAGATGACCCTACGCTTGATATTCTACCGTTCTTTTTAGAAATGCTTGACGAGCCATTAATGCGCCCTAACGCGATGAATATGTCTCAAACAGTGTCTACTAAGTTACGTACCCACCCTAACATTGTTAAAGCGTATAACGGCACCAGTGGCGATAAGGGCTTAGTACCTTGGAGCTGGATTAAAGAGCAACTCGAAATTGATCATATTAATGTGGGTCAAGCTCGCTTAAATACAGCGAAAAAAGGCAAAGACGTTGTGCTTAAACGTGCTTTTGCTGACAACTTATCGTTTACGTATCACGACCCATTGGCGTCATTTCAAAACAAACGCATGACCTTTGCGCTAACTGCTCGTTATGGCTCGCGTGTGTCATCAAACCGTGATGTAGCCGCAGGTTTAAACGGTGGTGTAGAAGTGATGGTGGGTGAAGCTGTTAAAGAAATAGTGTTAGCCAAAGACTGCGGTATTTTGCTGACCAACGTGTTAACACCTGCCCAATAAATCATTGTTCCCTGTGTAAAGGCCCCAGTACCGACTTGCTCGGGGCCTTTTTTTACTAACTGAGGTACGTATGTTTACTACAGAACAAGCAGTTATAGACAAAATTGGCATTAATACGCTGTTGCAATTTGCGTCGAATAAATTTAACGAGGCAGGCACGCGCGTAACGCGTGATGATGTAGAAGCCGCCCTTTTAAATGAGACTTACAGCGAGTTGCAAGAGCAAATTAATGCCTGGTATGTGCAAGCACAAAAAAATGTAAATGCGATTATAGCGGGCTACGTAGCACGATTTGCATTAAACCAAGATGATATTAATAACTCGGTCTTGCCTGGCATTGCTAACGATTTAATGCACTGTGAGCTTGCCCCTAACATTGCTGACGAAAACCTTAAAACCCTGAAAAGTAACGTAATGATAATGCTTGATAAGGTTAGTAAAGGTGTGATCCAAATTAAGGAAGATGCGCCTGCAGGCGTAAGAACTGGGATGCGAACAAAACCTGCAGGCTCTCAATTTAATTGGGAACGCTATTAATGGCGGGTGTATTTATACACATAACGGGTAATGCACTGCCCCGCTTAACCCAAATTGCAAATACAAGCGGTGAACCAGCTGATGTATTGGACGACATTGGTGCATTTTTAGACATGGACGTCACCACCCGATTTTTACGCGAAGTAACACCCGAAGGCCGCAAGTGGGAGCAATCACAAGCAGCAAAAGACCGTGGCGGTTTAACGTTAACTGATGAGCGCAACCTTGCAGGCTCTGTTACGCACAATGTAAATGGGAATACGCTTGAGCATGGCTTAGGCGAAAAGTACGCAGCTATACACCATTTTGGTGGTGAAACTGGCCGCAATAAAAGCGTGACGTTAATTGCACGGCCAATACTGGGTATTGCCGCTGTTCAAGAAAGTGAGATTAACGACATCATCACTGACTGGTTAATTTAAAGAGCATTT
Source organism: Pseudoalteromonas neustonica (assembly GCF_001653135.1). Lineage (GTDB taxonomy): Bacteria > Pseudomonadota > Gammaproteobacteria > Enterobacterales > Alteromonadaceae > Pseudoalteromonas > Pseudoalteromonas neustonica. The sequence continues at coordinate 274,290 of NZ_BDDS01000002.1, read as the reverse complement.
AAATGGCATTTAACTTTGATTTAAACAACATAGAAACCCTGCTAAGTAGCACTGTTTTTGACGCTTCGGTGGGGTTTGCGAGCGATTTTAACCATGTGCGTGAACATGCTGTACACAGCGCGCAGCTGTTTGTATTGCCATTGGCCGATGACAACACCAACACCAATGAAGTACACGGCCTTGACGAATACCAAGTTAAAGACGTGTTTGCGGTGATGATTGTGATCCCTTGTGCTGCGGGAAATGCGCACAGTGATGCACAAGTAAAGCAATTGCGCAGTGATGTAAAAGCCGCTATTGCAGGATGCCAATACCCTGGGTGGGACCCAATAAAGCTTGATAAGGGCCGCACTATTGAGCTTAACAAAAAAACAAACAACCTAATTTACCAGTGCCAGTTTAGTGTAACTGGCCTACATACCGTAACCGTAACTGTGAAGGTGATGCCATGAGCAAACAAACCGAGCCGCAATCAACAAAACCCGCTGAACAAAAAGCTGTTGTAAATACAGCCCCTAAAAAGTCCCGCGCGATGACGATTGCCCAAAACGTTAACCAGGTGCTTGCAAGTACCAAAGGGAACAGAGACGAGATAGCCGGCGCTTTTAACTTAAAAAGTGGTGAGCTAATTAAAGTGGAGCAAAGCGCATGAGCAGTTGGCGATTTAAAGACAAACTCATTTTAGCTGATGCCCTGGGCACAACCTTAACGGGCCTACACGCTATTTATGCCAGCGAGGTTGAGCTGTCACTTGAAAGCGAAAGTGAAAAAGACGAGCTAGAAACCAGCTACAGCGGTGCAAGCCTTGAAACGTTTTACGGTGAGCACATAAGCCTTAACTTTAAAACCCCGCTTGCGATGAGTGGCACGGTAGGTAATGAGCCTGCCTTTGCGCCGCTTTTACTTGCTTGTGGCATGGTGCAAGTGGCGGATGCCTCAAGCGTTACGTTTACCAAAGGCGCGGCTGTAGCGGTTACGTGTAAAGTGCGCTTTGGTAAAAACACCCACAACATTAGTGAAATGAAAGGCAATGTGAGCTTTGCGCTTGAAAAAGGCAAACCCATGCTTAACTGGCAGTTTAAAGGGTTGTTTAGTGCACCGGTTGCAAGTAACGCCGCCCCTGCTGTTAATTGGGACCGTTGGGTACGCCCTGAAGTACTTGGCGTGAGTAATAGCAGTGACTTTAAGCTTAACGATGTTAAACGCACGCTACATAAACTTACCGTTGATTTAGGTAATAACGTGGTATTTGACCGCGCCATTAATCATGAAGAAATAATGATAACGGGCCATGAAAGCAGCGCTAACTTTACGTTAACCGCAGAAGAACTGGCAACCTTTAACCCGTTTGACGATGTTGGCAAAGTACACATGTTTGAATTTACCCACGGCACCGCCGCAGGTAAAAAAGTCACTATTATTGGCCGCTACCAAATGCCTTGGCCTAAGTACACCAGCCTTGACTCAGAATTAACTGGTTATGAGTTTGACGGCAAGCTAGTACCCAGCGGCGCAGGGTATGACGAACTGACGATAGTGTTTGAGTAAGTTAGTCACCCATAAATAACAAATTACGACTGCTAAATTAGGAAAACACGCAATGAAATTAAAATTATTAAATCAGTTAAAAAGTGCCGTTATAAGCGCCCCGCTCAACTTTGAGTTTGGTGGGGTTATTTTTCAGTTTACGGCAAAAATTAAGCTAGTACCTGAAAATGAGCTTAAAACACTGACTGAAAAGCAAGGTGCTAATGATGGCGAGATAGTACGTGAGCTGTTAGTAAGCTGGGGTGACTTTTTTGATGACGGTAAAGAGGTCCCCTTTGATAAAAGCACCCTTGAAGAAATGTTGGCGTACAGCGGCCTAACTGCCCGATTAAGTGTTGAGTGCATTAACGCCCAGTACCGTATCACTGAAAAAAACTAGCCGATGTTGCTAGGTGGTTTTTGGGCGACCTAGCAGCAGCCAGTAAAACGTTGGATGACGACGAAGCCCACTTTGGCGCACCTAAACAAACCGCGCCAAACAAAGAAGACACATTATTTGTATTGCCCCCTAACCACACGGCTGTATTGGCACTCACCACCGCCAGTAGTCAGTGGCAGCGGGATAATGAAGGCGTTGAAATTGCCCTTGATTATGCCAGGGCTGATATAGCCTGGCGCTATGCAAATATAACTCTTAACCCTGATGATTTTGCAAAACTGCAAACCCTTGAGCGCACCATTATTGGTTTAATAAGGCGACCCGATGAGCAACAACTTGAATTTGGCGTTACGCTTAAGTTATGACGGTAGAGCTGTTACAACCGGTGCACGCCAAAACGTAACTGAATTAAACCGTATTCCGCAAGCGGTGCAACGCCAAATGGCCGCTAACCAGCAGTTAGGTGCCAGCCAAGCACATATAATGCAACAGCAAGGCGCAATGACGCGCCAATTGGGGTTGATGAATAGCGCTTACGGGCAAATTGGGGCTACGCTCACTACTTTGGTAGGTATTGGCACCGCCACAATGTTTGTGCGTGATACGGGGGCTGCACAGCTACTTGATACCCGCCTTAAAGGGCTAACTGGCTCAGCGCAAAACTACGCCAAAGTACAAGAATACCTATTTGCCACATCAGACCGGTTAAATACCGGTTACACCACCCTTGCTGACTCTTACAGTAAAATTTTAACCCTACAAGAAGTGGGCGTTGTTACCCAAACCCAAGGTAAAGCTATTTTAGAGGGCATGGCTAACGCCGCAGCTAAAACAGGTGCCAGTAATGTGCAGCTTGGGCAAAGCTTGTTTGGTATGACCCAAGGTATGACTGCCGGCGTTTTACGCGCTGAAGAGTTAAACCAAGTAACCGAACCCATGCCAGGGCTTTTACAAAAACTCGATAAAGCAGCGGGTAAAGCCGCCGGCGGTTTTAGGCAAATGGTGAACGATGGCCAAGTAACCAGCCAGATGTTTAAAAATTACCTAATTAAAGCGCTAAACGATTATGCGGGTGCGGCTGAGGCCACCGAAGGTAAAATAAATGCCAGCTTTGCGGAAATGGGTAACGAGTACCAACGCTTAATACGTAAATACGAAGAGCCAGTAAATTTTGCTGTAACTAGCGTGGTTGACTCAATTACCGACACGATGGGCTACTTGCATGAGAATGAAGACGTTGTTGGTAGCTTAGTGATTGCCACTGGTGCATTAGCCACGGTATTAACGGGGCATTTAGTGGCGGGGTTAGCCGCAAGCGCTAAAGGTTATGTTGCTAATGTTGCCGCTAAAAGCCGTGTTTTAGTTGCCGATGCTGCGCTTGCAAAACAAAACCAAGCTAATGCAGTGTTAGAGCTGCAACGCGCTGCACAAATGAAAGCGTATGCACAGCACACACTTGCGGTGGCTAATACCACCAATTTACGAACTGCCGCAGTTGCCCGCTTGGCTGCTGCGAATACGCGCTACACTGCAACTCAAGCAGCCGCTACTACTGCTACAAATATTTATACTGCGGCTGCAGGAAGAGCAACCATTGCGAGTAGAGGATTAAATGTTGCAATGGGCTTGTTAGGTGGCCCCATTGGTTTGGTTGTAACTGCTGGGCTTGCACTTGCTTATTTTGCAAGCCAAGGGGATGACGCGAGTAAAACAGCCAAAGAACTAAAAACGTATATTTATGATTTAAGTGATGCTTTTGACTCGCTAAATAACACCAGTGCGGGTGTACAGTTAAATACGGCATCTAATAAAATGGCTGTTTACACCCGTAATATCAATAATGCTTATACACAACTGAGTAAATTGAAAGCCCGTGAAAAAAACTCATCAGATGAGCGGACTAAGGGAGGGTATCGTCGTCAGATAAATGAACTACAAAGCTACATTAATAAACAAAGCACATTGCGTGCAGAGATAATGAATAGCACCCGTACAATTGCTAATTTTGAGCAGAACCTAGAAAAACTGCCCTGGCAAAAAGTGGCAGAGGCGTCAAAAAATGCATTGAGTGCCCTGCCCGATAACATTAAGCGTTTAGAAGTAAGCTTAATGGGGGAAGAAGCCCGCTTAAAAGATAGCTATGAAAAACGTAAACAAATGGTGATTGTTGCGCGTGAAAACGATGCAGCTAATAAAGTTAAGTACGACGCCATTTTAAAGCAGCTTGATGTTAAATATAGCGAAGACCTAAAAACCATTGCACAAAAGCGTGAAACTGAAAAGACACGGATACAAAACCAAGCTGAAGAAAAACGCAAAAACGATTTACAAGCTGACTTAGAAAACCGTATTGCTGTAATTAAAGGCTTTGCTGGGCGCGAAGCGCTAGCCGCTTACAACAACGAACTGAGTGTTGAACAAGCTCGCCAACAAGCACGCGTTGATGCAAAACGGCGTTCGCAACTTGGCCTTGCTGCTAATGATGATGCGGGCGAGCTTGCATATAACACTGATAATCAGCTACGTGATTTAGAGCGCCAAACGGAACTAAACTCTGCTGCTGGCTATTATAGCCAACGGGAGGCCAGCGAAGCCGCGCACCAGGAACGGTTATTTCAAATAAAAAACCGTTATGCGGGAGCACTGCAAAGTAACATTGTGGCGTTTGCTAACTTTGAGAAACAAACCGAAGCGGACAAGGCAAATGCGATTGTGGGCTTAGGTGCTGCTACGTTTAAAACGATGGCGAATCAAAGCAAAACCGCGTTTAAAGCCTACAAGGCGTTTGCTATTGCTCAAGCGATTATAAATACTTACCAAAGTGCTACCGCTGCATTTAACTCATTAGCCGGCATTCCTATTGTAGGCCCTATTTTAGGCGGTGTTGCAGCAGCTGCGGCTGTTGGTTTAGGTATGCAGCAAGTGAGGCAAATTAAAAACCAACAACCAGCAGGTATTGCGCATGGTGGTTTAGATTATGTGCCAAATGAATCTACCTATGTATTACAACGTGGTGAGCGTGTATTAAGCCCTAAACAAAACACTGAAATTAGCCAAATGGCACGACGTTACAATGCAGGCGGCGCGGCAAATGATACTGGTAACAGTGGTGTGAATATTCATATAACCAACCAAATTACTGTGCAAGGCGGAGCAAGTGAGGAAACATCGCAAGCCGTTGGCCAAGACATAGCCCGCCAAGTTGTAGGTGTTGTGGTGGCTAACATTCAAGAGAATGGATCAATTATTCGCGCAGTACGCGGTGCTGCTTAGTTGTTAAGTGGTTGAGATTGGTGTAAAAAGGAGTTTTAAAGCGAGGGAATGTAGATGAGTAGAGAACACAATAATTATAAAAATTACATTTTTAAAATAGCCTGTATAATGGCCTTTTTTTTATTTTTTATTTTAATAATCTTCGTAAACAAGTTTGGATATTACCCTTCCAATAATATTCAAACCTGGAATAGCGCAACAGGTATAATAAATAGTCTAGTCAGTCCATGTGTAGCTTTAATTTCATTGATTTTACTTTATAGAATATGGATAGATAATAAAAATGAGCTACAAAAGACACAAGAAGCACTAGAAGAACAATCTACATTACATAAATACAATATAATCGAAAATACAATTTTAAAATTGACGAATCAATTAAATGATGAAATAGCTAAAATAAATAATATTCAATGTACTGGTGATGCTCAAGGTGGAACTATTATAAAAAGAAAGTACACAGCTCTGAAAGATGGCGAAGTACCGTTACAAAACCTAAAATCAGTCATAATAGATTATTTTTCTGTTGCGAAACAGAGCTCTACCGTACAGCCTTCTATTCTGGACGGTTATCATAAAGGAGTTATTGAAAGTGAGCAATTTGATCTACTTACCTCAACACCATTATGTATAAGCAGGCTCACAAAAGATATTAAATCAAAAAGTTTGAAAAAAATATTACATCAAATTCTCTTCTGTTTATTAACTAAAGAGTTACTTTTAGTCATTGCTAAAAGGGCTTATCATCAATATGAAAAAACTAATGAAATCAATGGAATTGAAAAAGAAAGATTCAAAGTAATGTTTTTAGAATTCACAGAGATTTTAGATGAAAATTGTAATGTAAATGATCTTGGTGTTTTCAATTTAAACGAGTTATGCTTGTATTTGAACTATAGGGATTCACTGTAAACACCTTTCCAGCCGAAATCTCCCCCCCCTAAATTTTATACTCGTTACCAGTGTTTTATTATGAAAACTGGTAACGATGCAACCACTCCCTCTACCCAAACGTCCTAAAAGCTCTAACTTTACGTTAGTGCCTAATAGCCAAATACACTTAAATAAAGCAAACAATGCGACCGAGGTTTACGACCTTGAGGGTGCCTATTGGGAATTTGAAATAGAACTTGCCAATGTACCTGAGCGCGATGCATTGGCCCTAGATGGTTTTATTGCCAGCCTGCGCGGCCAAGTAGGCACGTTTACCTTAATTGATTACCGCCGTGAACAGCTTGATAAAGACTTTGTGGGCTATGTGCGTGGTGCAAATCAAGATGGCAACATTTTAAATATTGATGGCTTACCCGCTAACCAAACCTTATTGGTTGTTGGCGAACGTATGCAAGTAGATGTTGGCCAAAACACCGAACTTAAAGTATTAACCCAAGATTTAGTGACTGACTCACTTGGCCGCGCAACGGTTATATTTGAATCCCCCCTACGCAAAATACCTGCAGACAACACCTTAATCACGTTTAAACAACCGGTTGGTTTGTTCCGCCTTGCTGATAACAAGCAAGGACTTGCCAGTGCGCAGTATAAAAACGGCATTGTTACCAGCTGGAAAATTAAAGGGCGGGAGGCGTTTTAATGGAAAGCTTAAACGCTGCCCTACTCGCTGATTTAGCAACAAGCGGTCGTGCTCGTTACTTTGTGCGCCTGGCGTTTAAAAGTGGTGATGTGCTGTTACATACCGGTGTGGGTGAGCGCCGCTTTGCTAATTTAACCTGGCATGGCGTGGGTATGCTTGGCACCGTGAGTGAAATACCGGCCAGCGATAAAAACGACAGTGCTCGCATACGTTTAACCCTACACACCCAAGACCAGGCTATTTTAGCTGAGGTTGCCGAAAACGACCCCATTAGCCAGGGCTGCGAAATATACCTAGTGACTGTTGATGAGCATTACCGTGTGAGCCAAAGCCAGTTACTTGAAAGCGGCTACATTGTGGCCTGTGATGTTGAGCGCGGCGATGTATCACAAATACAACTTAGCGTAGCAGGTGAAAGTGAGCGCTGGAAAGAAGCCCGCTTAAACCAACGCTGGAACGACGCCACCCAAAAAGCGCTTTACCCGGGCGATGTGTTTTTTAGTGAGCAAGCGACCGCCAATAAACAAAACCTACCTGATACACAACCTGGTAATTACATAGGAGGGCCACGCAATGAACGTCGCCGCTAAGCTTGCTGCTTTTATAACAAAGCGTAACTGTGAACCGTTTAAATGGGGTAAAAATGATTGCTGCCTATTGGTAGCTGATTGGGTGCTATTTGCAACGGGTAACGATGTAGCCGCCGACTTTAGAGGTAAATACCGCACTGAACGTGGTGCATTTAAACAATTATTTAAACGTGGTTTAAACGATATTCAAAGCGTGTTTAAAGAGCGTTTAAACCCCGCAATTGCGCTTAGTTACGCCCGCCGCGGTGATATCGCCTTGGTTGAGTTTAAAGGTGAGTATGTGGGCGGCATCGTGACTGTTAATGCAGTGGTGTGCGTGGGTGAAAATGGCTTGGTTACACTACCGATGGATACAGTAAAAACAGTTTACCCATTGGAGCCGCGCAATGTCTAAGATTGTAAAGCGTGAGTCGTTATTAAGTGGGGACTTTTTAGGCATTACCCATAAACTATGGGATAAAACCATGGGGGCATTATGGGATTCATTGACCCCTGATGAACCCGTAAACGACTTAGCCACCCTTGGCCAAGGCTTACAAAAAGGCATTGACCAACCCCGCCGCATTACATTTGGCCGTGATCGTGTAGGTGGTGTTATTGCACACCAAGCAGAGATTGAAAAAAACGATAAAAAATGGATGCAGTTAATAGTACTTATTAACGGTGCGCCCATTGATGCCCTTGAAGAGATATACATTGCGGATAAAAAACTGAGTGAATACCCAAGTGAAAGCTGGGATTATTCGCTCAGTGATGGCCGCCAAACCACAGCTAACGCTAAAGCCGTGGCTAAAATGGCGGGCTGGACGAGTGAACATATAGGATTTGGCCAAAGCTATGTGTTTATTGAAATTGAAAATAACCGCGAAGTGTTTGAAGACGGCATAAGCGACATGGGCTTTTTAATACGCGGTGCCCGTGTGTGGGACCCGCGCGATACAAGCCAAGACCCTGACGACGAAAGCACCTGGCTTTGGAGCCAAAACGCCGTGTTATGCGCCCTGCACTATGTGCGTTTTTACGGTGCTCACGAAGTGCCGTTTGAGCGTTTACCACTGCAGTGGTGGATTGCAGCCATTAACGTGTGTGATGAAGACGCTGAGTTTACGGATGCTGAGGGCGTTGTAACGACAGAGCCACGTTATACAACCAATGGCAGTTTTACGTTTAGCACCAAACCCATTGAAGTTTTAAACCAATTAGAAGCGTGCTTTGCAGGTAAGATTTTTAGACAGATGGGTCAATGGTATGTGCGCGTAGGTGCCTGGTATGGCAATCCAACGCACACAATTAATCAGGATGATGTACACGGTAATATTAAAATAAAATGGCACGCTGATTTACGCGACCGTGCCAATGTTGTTAGAGCCACATTTACCGACCCTGAGCAAAACTATGACCGTACAGATGCCCCGCCCGTTATGTCTAAGGGTTATCAAGCCATTGATAACCAAACGCTTGAAAAAACCATTACTCTGCCATTTGTACGCAGCAGTACTACAGCGCAGCGCTTATCCACTATTTATATGGAGCAAACCCGCCTTGGCGAAATAGAGCTACCGCTTAAACACAAAGGTTTGGCTGCAGCTGTGGGCCGTACGGTGTATTTAAATTTACCACGCGAATCCATTAGCAATAAAATTTACCGTGTTACAGAGCGCCGCTTTAGATTAGACGGTGGCGTAACCTTGATGTGTGTTGAAGACGGCCCTGATTTATGGGCTGATAACATAATACCTGGTGCGCAGGATTTAACCCCAAACAGTGACTATTTGGTTGGCAAACCACAACCAACTTTTGATGTACGGGTAACAATAGACGGTGACGGAAACGGCATAATTAAATGGAACCACCCGACCCCGCTTGCTGTGCATGAATACGATGTTGAGTTTATTAATACTGCTGCTAACGGGCCAGTATTTAAAACCTCAGTCACCTACACACAAGTAACAATCCCTAATTTGCAGCTGGGAGAATACACCGCACGTATTAGCGCTAAAAACATATTTGGCCAGCGCTCACTATTGGTTGCGGTGCAATTTAGTGTACTAACCCCTACTTTGCCGAGTGTATATGTTACTGCTGATTATAACCAAATTACGTTAACTGCTGAGATTGCCGCAGCTGGCATTGGTACACAGTTTGAGTGGGAGTTTTTAGGCACCGCAGCACAGCCACATAATGGCGAACGTGTGCTTGCACAGATTTATAACCGCATTGGTTTAAAAAGCGAAACGGAGTATAAATTTAGAGTGCGCAGCGTAAATCACCTGGGCGCAAGTGATTGGGTTAACGTAACGGCCACTACGACCACCGTTGATTTAACAGAGTACATTAATGAATTACCCCTTACAAAATTAAGCACTGAGGCCCAAACCCTTATTGCTGACATAAACGCGCAAGTTGATCGCCTGCGCCCTGAAACTGAAAACAACTTACCCAGCTTAATTACTAAAAACCTTAATGCCATCACCGAGCTAAGCACTAAAATTGAAGTACTCGACGCAGAGAACCCCCACGGAATACCGTTTAAGATTGATCAGCTCGTTGATATTGTTGATGTGATCAACGCCGAAAACCCGAATAATCTACAGCAACAACTAGCCGACTCCAACAGCAAAATAAACGATTTAGAGCGCGTAACAGAGGTTTTAGACGAAACCAAGCAAAACAGCCTGCCCGCGCTTATTAAGATCAACAATATTGCGATTGAGCAACAGCGTTTAGAACAGCAAAGCATTGGTTTAAGCCTTTTAAACGTGACCAGCGCGTATACAAGTTGGCGTACCGAGTACGAACGCCGCACGTTTAATAACGAACGTTTGATTGATGCAGCTGTGTATGTTGATCCAGATACAGGCACCATTGTTAACCGCGCGTATGCCATTGCTGAAGAAAGTTTTAATAGCGCTACGCTCTTAATTGACGGTGTGAACAGTAAAATTACGCTAGCGTCACAACAAATTACTCAGTCTCAAAACCGTATTAGCCAGGCTGAGGCGCAGCTTATTGTTCAAGCAGCACAAATTAATCAGAAAGCGAGTTTTGCCGAAGTAGATGGGCAAATAGCCGGTGCATTGGCCGCACTGCAACCCGCGTATAGCTGGCAGTTTAATACCAGTAATGAAGGGTTCGATCCAGATAGCCATAACGCCCTTGGATACATTGTGGCCACCGCGCAAATTAGCAGCCCTGTTATTAGCTATAACGCTGATGAAAACCCGGTGTTTCGCCTGCGCGTTCGCAAACACTCAGGCACAACCTGGCGCGGCGATATTAAATTTAATGGTGGGTCCACTACCCTGCATTTGCCTGAGCCAACCAGTACAGATTTTGAGACCTTAACGCTGGATGCAACGGGCACAGCTAGCTACACGGGCACGATTACAAGCTTAGAGTTTGACCTTGGCCCCTGTGATATCGACTTTATTGAGGTTGGTAAACGTGGCGCGAATGATTTAGCGCTTACTGAGATTACAGCCCGTACAACAGAGCTTGAGCAAGATATTAACGCCGCAACGGGCATCATGGGCCAGTATGCAACAACTGCTTGGGTTAATGCGCTGGGCTATCAAACGCAAAGTAACGTACAGACGCTAATAGACTCGTTTAATGCTCAGTACAGCATTGCCGCTACGCTGCAAGAGTTTAACGAGCAAGACATCATCGTTAAAGCCAACGCGGCTCAAACGTGGATCAACGGCGCAGAAGCCACAATACGCGACCAAGTTACCAGCATTTTAAACAGCGAAGACGGCGTAAACCAGCGCATTAGTATTGCTGAGCAAAGCATGGATGCCATAGCCGGTGAAATTAGCCAAAGCATAACTCAGGTTAGCGGCCTTGAAATTGATGTTAAAGGTTTAGGCTTAAATGAGGTTATTGCAGCATATAACAAAATGCAGCAAGACAAAGAACTTGCAGAGCAAAGCTTTAGCCTGGCTACAGCGAATCAAAAGCTCACCGCGGTGACTGACGATGTAAAATCACTCGCTACCCAAACGCTCGAACTTGCGGGCTTATACGGCCAAAATGCCGCGTATTTAACAAGCCTAAACCAAGCATTTGCAAATGAGCGTACAGCGCGATCAAGTTCTGAACGTGAATTAAGAGCCGAAATAACCCGCGAAGGTACACGCTCTGTTGCTCAAGCCAATGAACGGGTTGATGCAATTGTTGGTTACTGCGTAGATGCCGGTGGTAATAAAGTTGGTGAACCAGACGCGATGGCTTGCATTGCACTGGGCCATGAATGGATTGATGGCCCACTGGTACAGTTAATTAACGACTACACCACCGTTTTTGTAAATGAAAAAGGCTATCAAACTGCGGCTAACGTACAGCAATTTATAAGTACGTTTGACGGTGAGCATGGAATTACAGCAACAATCCAGCAGATTAATGACGAGGGCATAATCACTGCTGCTAAAGAGGCTCAGCAATGGGTTAACGCCGCTGAGGGCACTATTACAAACTTGATCACTCAGTTTGTAGCTCAACCAGACGGCATAAACGATTCACTGGCCTTTGCACATGAGCAAATACAAGCCAATGCTGATGATATTCAAAATGCAGCGACAGCGCGACAACAGTTATCCGTTCGCATGGGGGAAGCTGAATCTGATTTAGTGTCTCTTGATGAAGCCATTGTTAGCGAGCAACAAGCCAGAGCGAGCCAAGGCAATCAGTTACGCATTGAATTTCAAACCCAAGATTTAGCCATGCTGGCCACGGCCAATGAATTTACCCGTGCCGTAACTGGCTATTGTGTAGATGCCAACGGCGAACGTGTTGATCAAGATGATGCCGTGCAATGTGAACTTGACGGCCATACTTGGGTAGATGGGCCCGCTGTTCAACGCGCAATTAACTTAAGCGCTGCGTATGTTGATGAAAAAGGCTATCAAACACAGAACAACGTACAGCAAATACTTGATACATGGGATGCAAGTTTTAGCATAAAAGCGACTATTCAGCAGATAAACGATGAGGGCATAATCACTGCTGCTAAAGAGGCTCAGCAATGGATTAACGCCGCTGAGGGCACTATTACAAACTTGATCACTCAGTTTGTTGCACAACCCGATGGTATCAACGAATCTATTGCACTGGCTGAGGAAAGCATACGAGCCAATGCAGATGATATTCAAAATGAGGCCACAGCGCGCCAACAGTTATCAGTCCGTATGGGTGAGGCCGAATCGGATTTAATATCCCATGACGAAGCCATTGTAAACGAACAGCAAGCACGCGCCAGCATGGGGGCACAACTGCGCATTGAATTTCAAACACAAGATTTAGCGATGCTTGCGACAGCGAATGAATTTACTCGGGCTGTAACCGGTTATTGTGTTGATGCCAATGGCGAACGTGTTGATCAAGATGATGCTGTGGCTTGTGAAGCTGCGGGTCACACATGGATTGACGGCCCTGCCGTACAACGCGCCGTTGAAATTGGTGCCGCATGGGTAACACTGCAGGGCTATCAAACACAAAGCAACGTTAACCAAATATTAGATACGTTCAATTCAACGTATAAAATAAGCGCCACGCTACAGGAGTTTGACGAAAACAACACGCTCACTAAAGCCAACAATGCTCAGCAGTTTTTAAACGGTAAAGACGCTTATTTTGAAACCCGAATCACGGCTTATAACGCTAAAGAGGACGGCGTTGATGCTAAGTTTACTGACGTTCAGCAACGTTTAGACGCAGCCGAGGGCGCGGTAACAACGAGTATTTTGCAAATTCAGGGCTTGGAACTTGGGCAACAAGCCCAGGGCTTGAATGATGTAATTGCTGCGTACAATCAATTTAAGCAAGATAACGACTTAGCCACGCTCAATGTTAAAGCCGCTCTCGCTAACGAAAAGCTCCAATCGCAAAGCACAGACCTTGAAAGTTTGGCTCAGCAGCAGCTTGAGTTAGCAGCCATTTTTAATAGTAACAACGCTATTATTACCTCGCTAAACAAAGCGGTAGCTAATCAATATCAATCAAGTGTAACCCGAGACCAACGTTATCAAGCTACGTTTGATAATGTAACCGCACGTTTTAGTGATGTAACCACAGCCATTGCCACTATTGACGAAGCCAACACCCTGCGTGACGTTGAGTTTGAATCGTTTGTAGCGGAAACAATCGCCAGCTTTGACGAAGTCGCTGAAACCTTTGCCAGCCAAAACCAAGCATTCAGCACGTTGCAGCAAACGCTTACAAGCAAAATTAATGATGATACCGAGGCCGCTAAAAACGCGGCGATAGCCACAGCGCAAGAGTACACACGTACAGCGGTGGGTTACTGCTTAGATGCACAGGGGCAAATAACCAGCGAAAACGACGCCGTGCAATGCGTGGCAGATGGCGGCTCATGGGTTAATGGCCCGCTCGCTGAGTTTATCGCCAATATGCAAATCACCGATGGTGAAAACAGCGCGAGCATTAAACAGCTACGCCAGTTATTTACCACAGTAGACGGCAAGCTTGTTGCTCGTGGTGGTTGGACTCTCGACAACAATGGCCGTGTAACGGGTATTGCTGGCTATAACGATGGTGTATTAGCAAGTCTAGATATTGTGGGCGATGTTATTCGCCAAGGGGCGATGGTTGATGGCACCTTTGTGCCCACGTCTTACGTTGATAATAGTGACCCACTTAACCCTGAGCATGTATTCAAAGGCCGCATGGTCTTAGGTGATGGCCATACTGTTAGCTCATTAGAAGACATTAAAGCGCAAGATGGTAAAGACGGAAAAACCCGTTACGTTGAGTATGTTTATAGTGTCACTGGTTCAAGTGGCTGGCACTCAGAATACACAACCGGAGACCTTTATCGCCGTGAACGAACTATTGAAAATGGTGAAGCTATCACTGGTTGGAGTGTCCCAGCAAGAATTACAGGTTTAAAGGGTGATAAGGGAGATACCCCGAGCTTCACCACTAATCCTGATGGTTCATACACCATAACCAATGGTACAGATACCATTACCATTAAAGACGGTGTGGACGCGCCCATACCTACAGTAACAGATAACGGTAACGGTACCCATACAGTTACGGATGGTGCTGGTAACAGCATAGTTATTGCTAATGGTAACGATGGCTACACCCCCTTAAAAGGCACGGATTACTTTGATGGCTTAAACGGGAATTACATTAGCTTGGTTTACCGTGCAGCAACATCAAAACCTTATAAACCCGTGGGTGGCGGCTTTAATGGTGCCACTGAAAATATACCTAGTTTGTATCAAGATGCACCCTATTTCGAAGAGAGTAAAACAACCTATGTTAGTCGTGCTGTTTACATCGATACGGGTGATGGTTGGGCTAATCAGGGCTGGAGTGAACCCGCACCTTACATCATCAAAGGTGATGATGGTTACACACCACAAAAAGGCACAGATTATTTTGATGGAGAACCAGGCTTAAAGGGTTCCCGAGGCGCAGGCCGTTACATTGTAGCCACGTCAAGCGGCGCATGGTCCGACGCAAGCGCAAACAGCGCAGTACCGAGTGGTTCCCCCGTCATTAATGACATAGTTACCATTTATAAATCCAGCGACCCGAAAATTGAAAACACCAAGCGTTATACCGGATCAAGTTGGCAATCGTATGTGTTGCGAGTACACGGCAGCGCCCTGATTGAAGACACTCTGGATGGTAAGGTTCTGCGTGCGGGAACGCGCATTGAATCCCCGCGCATTGACTTGGTTGGCTCAGCGTTTATGAAAATTGAACTCGCCAGCGGCTTTGGCCCTGATAATTTGTGGTATTGGTACGGGCCTAAAATCATGAGCAATGGCCTACCGAATCTTGCAGCACTTCGAAAATCCAACGCCCTTGAATGGAAAGACACATCAGGAAATGCCTATTTCGGTGGGTCAATTTCCGCGGGCTTATTTAGAACCGCTTTAACAACAACGGACTTAGCGGCGAATGCCAATGTAACAATAGGCCCATTCGGGTCAAATGGCGGGATTATAGATCTTATTTGCTCGTTACAAGCGAACACATACCGCAGCGGTAGAAGTGAAGTAGAGCCGACAAAACCACTTAGCCCCCGCTTTAGCATCGTTTTATATGAGTTTGTAAATAGCAATTGGGTAACAAGAAGAACCCAATCATACACGGGCACATCATACCTCAATAGTACATACGACCATGAATCACGCAAATATATATGGAGCATGAGCCAAGCCTGCTCAGGCTCGTTCACATATACAGATAACAAGCAAAGCACCGTGGATCGCACCTACAAACTCGCAATTTCAGTACGTGATGATTTTAGAGTGTCGTCATCGTTCACCACATCGCAAAAATTAACATTAGTGTCTCAAGAGGATTAAAATATGGCAGCATTTACAGCCAGTCAAGCCAGTGTTACCAACGGCTCTAAAGTAGTAACAATCAACAGCAGCGAGAGTATCGCCACTATTCGACAAGGTGATTTTTTATTTTTGGCTGGGTTTTTAGTTGAGATAAACCGTGGCTACGTGGGTAGCGCTAGTCAGCAGTACATAGAGCTGGTTAACAACTGGGCCAATAGCAATCAGTCAAACCAAAAGGCAGTGGTAATCCCCACCACGGGCGATTTTAGAGCCGCCGTGGATGCTATTAACAACGCAAACAAAAACGTCAACGATAACTTTGTGGCAATGCAAAATTGGCAAACTAAAATGGGGGCGGTCACGTTCGTTAATCAAGACGGCAGCACCACAAACGTTAAAACGTTAAAGCAGATTGAAGCGGACAACGCCACACAAATGGATGCGTATCACCCGTACCCGTGGGCTATGCGTAAAGTCGAGTTTGAAGCTAGACGTGCTGCTAATAATGAAAAGTTTGCGGCCAGTGGTTTTGTGCATTTTGGTAAGCATAGAGTTAATGACGCTACACTATTCAATGTTAATGAAGGATTATATACCTACCCGACAGGCGGGAATAGTACTCTTTTACTAGGAGATTTATCATCAGGTGCAACAGGCGAAAGTAAAACAAACTCCTCGGTGTTGAATATTTCTGGTATAACAACATATTTACAAGCAAACAATTCTTGGGCAGCGCTAACAGTAAAACTACCTCCCGCAGAGGGTGGCACTCGCACCTACGACAGTGCGACAGGTATCTCAGTGACACATGCCACGCCAGCTATTGCGTTTGCCAGTGAGACCGCGACTAATAAAGTTGTGACAGACCGAGTTGATATGTGGGGCATTCTACAAATTGAGCAAGAAATCAACGATAGCTACCCGTTTGTATATCTAAATGGCTTGCCGCAGTCAGTAGCAAGCTCAATAAATGATGTGCCCACAACAGCAAATACTGTCCAGCCCATTGAGTACTTTGCACAGTATGCGGGGGACACTAGTAGCCGTGGAAAAGGAGTCAATTGGCAAACAGCAACGCAGGCGCAGCGTATTGCTATTGCGTCAGATCCAAACAATAAAATACGATTTGATGATTCTACGGGTCATTTTTATCAAACCCATGACTTTGTTTTATCGTTTGCAGGGATAGGTAATAGCGATTGGTTAACGATAGATGCTATCTCAGGTGATTTAGCATTTAGTGCGCAATCCAAACTGGTACCAGCACTAGCAACGAACGCGACTAAGTTTAGTGCAGGGAACGAGGTAGGTGTATTTACAGCGAATAACAACCCTGATTGTCACTTTTTGGTTTGCGGTACAATTAATAGATTAAATCGAGGGGCATATCATCCTAGTTTAAACCCTTTTGGTACAGGGTATCTGAGATCAACTTCTGCGCCAGATTCGTTAGGACATGGCGCACTCTGGAATGGCGCTTCACTTGCAATTGCGAGTAGAGCTGAAGCTTTCGATCCTGTCGCTGTTAGAATTGGAGGGGCTTCAAAATGGGGCAAGGTAGGCGGTTTATCAGGCCGCCCAGATGGGCGTTTCTACGATGTTATATACACTAGTGGTCAAGGTGGCGTCTGTCGTGATATGCGTTATTCAGCTTGCGGGTTAGAGCAAGAAAGTTTTACAGAAGCAGATCTAAAGATTAAATCTGGTGAGTATCGTG
This sequence comes from Pseudoalteromonas neustonica, assembly GCF_001653135.1. Taxonomy (GTDB): domain Bacteria; phylum Pseudomonadota; class Gammaproteobacteria; order Enterobacterales; family Alteromonadaceae; genus Pseudoalteromonas; species Pseudoalteromonas neustonica. The sequence goes on along the minus strand of NZ_BDDS01000002.1, from coordinate 256,862 downwards.
GGCATGAAAACGTGAGCTTTACCAAACTATTACCTATAAATGATTCACCTACCGTTTCTTCTTCTAATATAGGCGTTAGAGCTTTCAACGATCTAGCGGTGGAGTTAGGTATAAATGTGGCAGATTCATACTATGTATATAATACGACTAACGGTGAGCTGTTTTACAATTTAGATCGAAGAGAGATGTTACAAGGTTCATTCAAGAGTCATATTTACTATCCTGAGACGTGGGGTAATTCCCCTTCAGTCATCTTAATATACATTTTGAAACAAGCATCCGTTGCTGGAGAATTTCTACATACCGATGTTATTGGGCCTCCTGCTAAAATCCTTCAATGTGACGATTTAAAAGATGGCTGGCTAGGTAGATGGCTCCCTCAGCTAGTACAACCCAGTAAAATTTTAAATGCAGAATTAAGTTTACCGTGTATCGGCAGTTCGTTAACTCAGGCATTATTTACTAGTAATCAAATTACTTGGGCTAATTTGACTGCTACATTTAATCCCACGGAAAATACTGTATTAGTTGGTGGAGGTGCAACATCTCAAGATAATTTATACATGTTAATCTACAATACCAAAGCAAAAATCACCAAAAACTCAGTTAGCAGTAGTATTTATGGTGGTGTTAAAGGAATAGGTAAAGTTGATGCTATAACTGATAACTTAACTGGTTATTCGTTATTAACTTATTCATTAGCTGGGATTATTCCTGCGCAGAGATATTGGCTCGGGCTTGCTTTAAATATTAGTATGAAAAAATTCATCCTCTCGTCTGAATCCAAATTTTCATTATCAGGGGAAGGTGCTCTCCATAATGAATTATCATTGCATCCCCCGATATCAGGAATTACTGGTGTAAAAGCACTCAATTACAGCGTTGTCGAAAACCAACAAGGTTTTATCAATTACGCATATACAGAGCTCAAACACGACGGTACCGATTGGGGTGATGACGGTAAAATTCACATCGTAGACGGGCAATCAACAATGCTTGATGAAAATGGCAACACTGTTTTAGTCGGCACAGCTCGTTGTGTAGAACCACTTGGATGGATTAAAAATGACAAATAAATTAGACGCTATTTTAGATTTTATCGTCCTAGATGACGACCAAGTACCTGTCCTTAACCAGCAAGGTTTACCCACACTTAAGCAAGGGCCCGTCGTAAAAGACCTGGCACAGCTTATCGCCAAGGGAAAAGTTCAACACATTGAAAAATTTGCAAAAATCTTTGCAGAAGGCGAGCAATGGATCTGGGCGAATGACTATTTTAATTACTTAGTTGAGCTGAATAAGGTAACAGAATACAACGCAAATTTACCAGTTATCATAGATAACGAAGATGGTACAACGGCAGAAATTAAACCACGTTCACTCCCTACCGCACCTGAACGATCACCTCTTAAATCCATTGAAAAAGTGTTAGAACCATACGCTAAGAAAATTGAAAAATTGCTAGGTATAAAATTTAAAAACGTTCAAGTTTCACTAACTGAGAAAAATCAAAATGGCTTGTCATCACTAAAAACAGCTTTTGATTTAGCAGTCGAATTCGAAGCAGAAGAACAGTTTTTCCCTATTCACTTTAATGCTGAAACATGCAACGGAGTAGAAGTGGTTGAATTACTGGGCGAAGCTGAGTTTAAATCTTTCGGCTTGCAATTCATCTTAGCTCGAAAAGCATTCTTTAGTTAAGATTTAAAAAGGGTTTAAACAATGTTTAAACCCTACCCTTTATAAATATTGTTAAACCAAGTTTAAATCTCAATATAATCACCGTCAGAAAACAAAACAAGACTCTATTTAACATAATTTATAAAATTCTAAAATCTAGCGTCTTTTTTTCTAAATTTCAGCAGCGGCTTACAATTACTGATGATGGACCCATTGCAGTAAGTGTTAGGGCTTGTTCGTTTGTAGACTAATTGTAAGGGGTTGTTCGTTTATAGAATAATAAAGATATGGATATTTTCGCCCTTGCCTTGCGGAAACCCACGCCGTTACTGGGTTTGTACTGATTTTAGCGTGTAAATCCTTAACTTTGAATTACGCTTGTTTTTAGACAAACCCGTTCAAAGTGACCCAAAACCCGCTTATTCCTGCTCATTTTACGTTTAAAACTAGATATTTTTTGATTGTTAACGTGCTTAAAACGGAGTTTAAATACCATTTAAACGCTCTTTAAATCTTCAAAACGTGGTTATTTAAACCTTTTCGGCAAATATAATCGTATTAAACTGTGGTCCTAGTTCAATTGTGACCATGTAGCCTTGATAGGATAATTTTATTTGGTTGCCTATATAAGCAAACGTATTTGGTTTTTGAACTGCGTTCATTAGATCATGTATTTGTTCAAGACTAAGTTGACCCGCTAAAAGCTTTTCAATTTGAGTGCTGCCAACTGTAACGGCGCTACTATATATAGGTGCGTTTTTACGTGACAATTCATTTAATAAATTTGCAGGCAAGTGCCCTAGCGTAAATTGCTGGCCATCAGCTCTGGATTTTTTAAGCGCTAACTTTGCTGCGTGTAAATTTATCTGCTTTATATAGTACTGCTGAGATTTCAAAACGGCTTCGTTAAATTGTGGGATTGCTAATTTTTGTAAGTCCGTTGATAAATTTATAACTGATTTTCCTGCTGCTATATCTGCACCTAACCATGCTTTGCCCGGATTATAATCCAGCCTCCTAAATCTATGCCTGGCAATTTATTGAGTTCTTCACCTGTTGATGAATCTACAACTTTGAATGACTCCATAAATTTATTAACTTTTTCAGGTTTGCTAACTGATAAACCCATGCGTGCAATTTTCACCTTTATTAATTGCTAACACTTATAAGTATTTTACGGATAATCAATTCAGTAAAAATCTAATCCCACTTATTGTGATTGGATCTAACGCGACGAATGTCTGTTATTAAATATAATTAATATATTGGCTGCGATTTTTAATGTTTTTTGTGATCTATTTTTTGCTACTCGCGCGGTGTTTTATTATTTTTAAAAATGAATTTCGATAGCCAGCCTCCAGCCTCGTTTACCATTGTATGATCAACCATGGTCACCACTAACTATTTTTAACCGACTCTCAAAAGTCCGATATCTTTTCGGTCAATCATTATTTAGAGTTACTTCTTTGCAAAATTATTTAAAGATATTAATTAGAAGAGATAATATATAAGCACTAAATATAAATAAGGTGTAGAGGATTTACGATTTAACTAAAGAAGATTAGAGTTTTTATTTCTAAAATGAGGCAGCGTCGAATTCCCTGCCACCTTTTCTTTGAATTGTCAGATTGTATGCTCAATTTTAAATTACTGGCACTGGGTAACAGTGCCAATAATGATTAATGAAGCGCAGCTGTAAATGGAATGTTCTTACAAATTTCAGCTTCTGCGATTAGTATTTCTTCTAATCGTATATCTACTTCATTTTTATCAAAATATTCATAAGCGAGTTCAACAAATAAGTTTTTATGTTTTTCTTCAGATTTTGCGATCGCAGCATAAAACTCTTTTTCTTTACCATCAGGTAGTGCTTGCGCTACTAGAGAAAAACGCTCATGCCCCCTCGCCTCTATAACAGCTCCAACTAACAAACGATCCATAAAAAATTCGTCACGGCCATTTCTAAATACAGCACGAATTTTTTTTACATAAGGATCTTTTTGATCATTTCCTAAATTTACATCTCGGTCAATCAACAGCTTTAAAACTTGTTTGAAATGAATCATTTCTTCAAGTGCGAGATCGGTCATTGCTTTTACAAGCTTACGACGATCTGGGTAATGCGATAACATAGACATTGCCATGCCCGACGCTTTTTTTTCTGCTGCAGCATGATCTTGTAAAAAGGTATCAAAGTCAGCCATAACTGCTTCGGTCCATGAAAATGGGGTGTGATATTTTAATTCAAACATAATATTTTTACTTAAGATCTAATAGTCAGATTTTAACGTAAATGGATTATAAAATCTTGTTGTTAGATATAAATTTACAATTACATTAACGCATAAAAAAGTTATAAATTTCCATTAGGATATAGCAACTTGTCAATTTTCCCATGAGCAGTTGAAGCTACCTTTAATGGGTGTTTTATTTCGTTCCATGCTGTAACTTTGCCACCAATGTTCATTCTTTCAAAATTAGTTAGTTCGCTTTTTATATCTAAAAATTGACACAACTTATTAAAACTATTTATATCAGAAATATCAATCGACAGAAAGTCATCAGGACGATTCGAAAAATATTGCTTTGCGCCATTTAAATGTGTTGTATAACATTGCTGTAAATATGCGTCACATTCTAATTTATCAAGGGACAAATCTTTAAATGTATTGAGGTAACAACGTTTAATGTGTGGATTGAATCCCCCATCCTCTCTCATTAAATTTTTGTACATACGCGTTAAAAGCTGACGAATGGATGGGATCCATTTAACGAGCTCACGCTCTAAATAAATAAATTTTGAATCTGGGTAAAGAGTATCTAAATTTTGGTAATCATTAAAAATAGGCGTATCCGCAATAACTTTTGCGTCAATCATACAACGTTTAGTATAAGCCGTATGTGCGCAGCTAAAGTCCAGCTGTAAAAAAGCATTACACACACTCGTTGTGCCAGTTCTTGGTAAACCGATTATAAAAATTTTGGTAGGTGCATTCATAACTTACTTATCTAATTGTAGGTTTTTTGGAGTAAACCATAGTTCGCTGTCGTTAAGCGGTGTTAATTTAGAGAGATGTTTGTTATCTAATTTAATGATTATTTTTTCGTGCAGCTTTGCATTTGCAATACTAGTGGCAAAATATTGATTAAATAACCTATCGAACTCCCCATTTTGTTGCATTCTTTCAAGGCCGATTTTTATAGCTTGATGTATATCTGGGCGCTTAGAGTTAACAAAATAATATATAGCTGCGGGATAGGACAAAGCTATATTGGGCACCGTTACAATATTTTCCTCGACCGATAACTGTTTTTTTTCCCATTCAATTTCTAAAATTGAGCGTGGAAAAGCATCGCCTCGGTTTCTAATAAGCATATTAAATAATGCGGCATAACTTGTCGATGTTGAGACCTGTAACCCGTTATCTCTCAAGATATCGGTATCAGGCCAGTCATGTCCTTGGATAAAATCAATATTATGAAAATGAAACTCATCTTTTATATCTTTAAATAACGGAAGCTTATCTTTAGTGGTAAACAATAAGCGCCACCCATATAAACCTTTATAAATGGGAATACGTATCGGAGTAAAAATTCGCTCCCGCTCTTTACTTGTCATTGACCAACCAACATTGATCAGCTCCCCCTGCTCTAGCTCTTTTAAAGAACGACTTTGCACCATTTTTACTGATGATTGGAGAGTATGAGGTTGTTCACTATGCTCTAAAGCAAGTTTAAGTAATACAAGTGGATACCAATTATCCTGTTCATTCTCGCGTTCAGGCTTTGGATAAATAACATGTAATGGTTCACTGTTTTGCTTATTGTTAGCGTGAACATTCAATGTATATAAAAATAATATACTTAATAGTGTAAACTTACTAATTGCCATAACTAGAAAAGCCGACCCATCAACAAGATAGATGCGCTCAATGCAAGTGTTGCAAATGTTGACAGCATACCTATTACACGAAGTTTTAGTGTATCGTCGTTAATGGCTACAAAATGACAAATTCTCCCAAATACGAGTAATGTCCCTAAAGCATGGCAATAGTGGCTGCTTAATCCTTGATATTCAGCTAAAAAAATCAAGATTAAGGCAAAAGGTACATACTCGATAAAATTTCCATGAGCTCGCGTTGCTCTTAATAATTGTGGGTTATTATCAGTTCCTAATGATATTTTGTTCGCTTTTCTTACTTTAACGACATTCATACTTAAATAGATATAGATAAAGGCCAGCACCGCTGCATAGAAAGATATAACCATAATAATAATCCCTTTTATTTTTTTATATAGTAACACAAGATTAATCAACAAATAGCCAGCAGTTACACTGATTTATATGCTAACGTGCTAAATATATACTGAAAAAAGGAAAGTTATGTTCGCACCTAGAAAAATAGCTGATAATTATAGAGAGCTGATCAATAGTATTGGTTTTTACCCATCAATGTTAGCCGTTGTATTTTTATTATTTGCTGTCTTTACAATGTCGATCGAGTATGCAGAATTTGTTAAAGCGCTTAAAAAATATCTATCAGTCGTATTAGTTGATAGTGAAGAAAATGCGCGAACTATTTTAAGTACGCTAGCTGGAAGTATAATATCTTTAACTGTTTTTAGTTTTTCAATGGTTATGATTGTACTTAATACAGCAAGTGCTAGCTTGTCGCCAAGAGTAATCCCGGGGTTAATAACCCGAAAATCACATCAAATGGTATTAGGGTTTTATCTCGGTAGTATTATTTATTCTATTATAATGTTAATAAACATAAAAAAAATCGATGACAATACAGTTGCGATCCCTGCTCTTGGTGTGCTTTTTTCGTTGATATTTGGGCTAATATCACTCGCCCTTTTTGTGTATTTTATTCACTCGATATCCAAGGCAATTCAAGTTGATAATGTACTAAATGATTTATTCAAACATACCAAAAACGTTATTAAGCATATCATTGCTCGCCAAGATGAGCATAAAGTAGATTGTTTTCCAGATTTTAATCAATGGTACTCTATAGAAAGTAGTACTGAAGGTTATTTCAAAGGCGTGCACAGTGACAAATTATGTGCTGTATTAGCTGAACATAATTTACAGCTTTATATTGTGGTGAACCAAGGTTTTTTTACAGTCAAGGGTTACCCGTTTTTAAAGTCCAGCCGAGATTTGAGTGAAGAGCCTGAATTAGTAGAAAAGTTATTGAACTGTTTTATTTTCTATATTGAAGAGTATATTAGCGATCATTACCGTTACGGCTTAACGCAGATTTCTGAGATTGCAGTCAAAGCAATGAGCCCGGGTATAAATGATCCTGGGACAGCCGTTAAAGCAATTGATATGTTGAGCATATTACTGATCGAACGATTGAAAATAGCTGACACAAACTATTCGTTTAAGCACAGTGACAGCTCTCCTTTGCTGTATTTACATGAAACATCATTTGATGAACTATTGCACGATAATTTCACACCAATTCGTAATTACGCGAAAAGTGATGCATATGTAATGACCAATGTTTTGGAGGCTTTTAAAAATATTTTATTTGTTGCCAACGACAATGAAGATGCAACATGTAGTTTATTTAATTATTTAACTGCGATAATTGATGATATTAATCAGCAGATAAATAATGAATATGATCGAAAGGAAGTAACCAACATGCTAAATGCAATCTCTCGAATTAGCCCTGATCAAGGAGAGCAATTACTGGCACGTTTTAACGCGCCAGCAAAATGATTGTCACGTTTTATTTATTATCAATTAAATAAATAGCATAGCTAGAAGCGCTAATAACTAATTCACCAGCATGGTAAGCATCTGGTACAAAACTACCTGATTCGGCATCGGCCATGCTGGCCATTTTAGCTCTCATATAAGGTTGAGAGCTTGTTTCTATTGGCTTTAAAGATGCGCTATAAAGACCTTTAATTTCTACGTCGTAATCGGATGCGAATTCTTTTGCGGCACTTTTAGCATCTTGTATCGCCATTTTTTGCGCTTTTTGCTGTAATTCGTCATACCTGCTTGATATAAATTGCGTATTATTAATTTCGTTAATTCCGCCACTTACAAGGCTTTGCAATAATAATGGGTATTTATCAACTTCTTTTAACGTTAATGACAAGCTACGTGAAACCCTAAAACCAACAAACTCTTGCTTGTTTGTCTCACGGTTATATTGGTTTTCTCGGTGGATACTAATTTGGCCAGCATTAATGTCTTTATCTAATACACCAGCTTGTTTAGCTAGCTTAATGGCTTTTGCCATTGTTGTGTCAGCTTTTTGTTTTGCTAGCATTAAATCTTTATGTATTTCAACAATACCTACACTCAGCTTGACATTATCAGCTACAGTTGTAACTTGTGCTTGGCCTTGAATATATATATGTGGGGCATCAGGAGTTGTACTTGCAAATGTATTGAAACTTAAAGCTGCAGCTAACAATGATAAATAACGCATAAAGATCCTTAATAGTTTTAGTGTAGCTATTAGATACCCTAAGTGGTTAATTGAAAATGAACAAGTATAAAAAAACAGACCGAAGTCTGTTTTTATTTTTTAACGGTTAAATACTACAACGTTTATAATTGCGATATTTTGGTAACCAATAGTTTCTATCAATGGCTGCCCATAACATATCATCACTGATCTCAAGTGCAACGCCTTCTTCAATTGCTTTTTTAGCAACGCCAAATGCAATACGTTTACTTAAGGTTTCGATCTCTGTTAGTGCAGGAAGCAAACTGCCTTTCCCGGTGTTAGCTCGTGGCGATGATTCAGCTAGTATTTCACTTGAGACCATCAACATTGCATCGGTAATACGTGTTGCTTTAGCCGCGATAACACCTAAACCAATACCAGGGAAAATATAGCTATTATTGCACTGCGGTATAGTAAATGTTTCACCATTGAATACAACAGGTGCAAATGGACTGCCGGTTGCAACAATCGCGTTACCTTCGGTCCAGTTGATTACATCTTCAGGAAGTGCTTCGACTTGCTTTGATGGGTTACTTAGCGGGAAGATAACTGGTTGCGCGCAGCCACTGTGCATAGCACGGATGACCTGCTCAGTGAATAAACCCGGTTGACCAGATACGCCAATTAAAATATCAGGCGCGGCACAATGCATCACATCTAATAACGAAGCAAATTCGCCACTGTATGTCCAATCTGCTAACTTTTCTGTCGGTTGTGCAAGTGATTGTTGGAAGTCACGTAAACCTTGCATACCAGCTGTCACTAAGCCAAAACGATCAACCATAAACACTTGGCTGCGCGCTTGTTCGTCTGTAATACCTTCCGATATCATTTGTGTGATGATTTGTTCTGCAATACCACAGCCTGCAGAACCTGCTCCAACAAACACAACTTTCTGCTCAGATAACTTTGAGTTTTTTACACGACATGCAGCAAGCAATGAACCAACAGTGACAGCCGCAGTGCCCTGTATATCATCATTAAAACTACAGATCTCATCACGGTAGCGCTTTAATAACGGCATAGCGTTTGGCTGTGCAAAATCTTCAAATTGCAACAGCACGTTTGGCCAGCGACGCTTAACTGCTTTGATGAAGAGATCTAAAAATTCATCGTATTCATCTTGTGCAATACGTTTATGGCGTGCCCCCATGTACATTGGGTCGTTTAATAGTTTTTCGTTATTAGTCCCTACATCAAGCATAACTGGTAATGTGTACGCAGGGCTTATACCACCACATGCGGTATAAAGAGACAACTTACCGATTGGAATACCCATACCACCGATCCCTTGGTCGCCTAAACCAAGAATGCGCTCACCGTCGGTTACAACGATGACTTTTACTTTACCTTTGGTCGCATTACGCAGTATATCGTCGATTTGGAAGCGATCTTCATAAGATATAAATAAACCACGAGCACTGCGATAAATATCAGAGAATTTTTCGCAGGCATCGCCCACTGTTGGGGTGTATATGATAGGCAGCATTTCTTCAAGATGGTCACGCACTAAACGATAATAAAGTGTTTCGTTGTTATCTTGAATCGCACGCAAATAAATGTGCTTATTAAGGTTATCGTTAAAGCTTGAATACTGTTGGTAACAACGTTCAACTTGTTCTTCGATTGTTTCGTAGCGAGGAGGCAGTAATCCTGCAAGGTTGAAACTTTCGCGCTCTTTTTGAGTAAATGCACTGCCTTTATTTAATAGAGGAGTTTCAATCAAGCCTGGGCCTGAGTGATGAATATAAAGATAATTTGGATCGGTATTTGTAGTCATAATTCCAAGCTTAACGAAGTCTTTAATTTTGATCTGCCATTATTACCGTTGAATATTAAAAAGCAATGACATTCAACCTTGTCAGACCATTGACGATACGAGAAATACGCACATTTATTATGTGCGTAGCGTGTTATTGTACATTAAGTTAGTACTGTGATTAAGGCTTATTCACAGCGTTTTTATGTTCTTTAAGAACAAAATTCTGTTCGCTTAATGCGATACCCTCTCTGCGTGGATCAGCTGCACCATATAATTTACCGTTGAGCAGCTCAACTGCATGTAATCCAGAGTTTAAATCAACTTGTCTTACTGTATGACCACGCTTTTTTAGATCGGGAATGATACTTTCAATAGCGGTGCCTTTTTCTACACTGGTATAGTTATTACGATTAGTGATACGTGGTAAGTCAATTGCTTGTTGCGCGGTTAATTGCCAATCAAGTACGCCAATTACAACATGCGCTACATAATTTATGATACGACTTCCCCCCGGTGAGCCTACAACTAAACGTAAACTGCCGTCTTTATTAAAAACCATCACTGGCGACATTGAGCTTCGAGGTCGTTTACCTGCCTCAACTCTATTTGCTAATAGCATGCCATTTTTGTAGGGTGACAATGCAAAGTCAGTAAGCTGATTATTTAATATAAACCCGTTAACCATGACCGTTGAACCAAATGCCATTTCTATCGAACTGGTCATTGAAACGGCATTACCTTTTGCATCCACAATTGATACATGAGTGGTTGAAGGTAACTCGTAAGCATCATCTTGTGCGTAACTTAGTAATGGACGGGGCTGACCTGCTTCTGCTTTTTTATCATGTTCTGTAATTAGTGTTGCTCGTTGACTCACGTAACTATGAGCGAGTAACTCTCGAGTGGGAATGTCTGCAAAGTCAGGATCCCCCATATATACATTACGATCAGCAAAGGCTAATCGAGATGCTTGGCTAAAGTAATGAATCGCTTTGGCCGAATTAGGCTGGTATTGGCGCATATTTTTGTCTTCAAGTAATGCAAGTATTTGTAATACAGCAACACCACCACTGCTTGGTGGTGCCATAGAGCAGACGTTGTATTCGTGATATGGCGTACAAACCGCATCACGTTGTTTACTTTTATAATTAGCTAAATCAGTTAATGCGAGCGTACCGGGTGCTACGACTGAATGCTGTACCGCATCCACCATTTTTATCGCGTTATCGCCTTTGTAAAAAGCATCGATCCCCTTACTGGCTATCTCTTTATATAGATCAGCTAAGGGTTGGTTGGTTTTTAGCACACCTACTGCCAAAGGCTTACCATCTGGGAAAAAGTAATCTCGGATCGCAGGAAGCTTGGTCACACCAGGGTTTATCTGTTTCACTAATAACGCATGCAACCGCGGTGATACAATAAAACCGTGTTCTGCAAGTTCAATGGCAGGCTTAAAAAGTGCAGCCCATTCAAGGTTGCCGTATTCTTTATGGGCTTGAGCCAATGCATGTAATACACCTGGCACACCGACTGAACGCCCTCCAACGACTGCATCAATCCATGATGCAGCTTTACCATCTTTATCTAAAAACAGCGATTCGTCTGCATTGCTTGGTGCTGTTTCTCTACCATCAAATGTTGTTAACGCATTCTTTTGTTTGTCGTAATGAAGTAAAAATGCCCCACCACCAATACCAGACGATTGTGGCTCAACAAGTGTTAATACCAATTGTGTTGCTATAGCGGCATCAACCGCACTGCCACCGCTTGCTAATATTGTTTGACCCGCTTGTGTTGCATATGGATTTGCGGCTGCAATCATATATTCATCACCAACAACGTGTTGTTTTTGCTCAAGTCCAGTAGCAGCTTCTGGCTCACGTATTTCTGGGGGTAATTGGCTTGCAAAAACAGGCAGTGTTAATAACGTTAAACTAAAAATGATACAGGTATGGGCGTGTGAAAACATAAAAAAGCTTAATTGCATTGAGATATTTGGCATCTTAAAGTTAAACGGGCACAATATGCAAAATATTATGTAAAAAATAAGAATAAAATGGTCAATTTGCCAATTCAACCCCGCTATATATTACCGCCTCTGTGTTTAATGGTACTGAGTGCACTTTTTGCTTTGTTTAGCCTCAATGATTCCTTAGAGTTTAATCGCCAATTAATTGAACAAGGCCAAGTGTGGCGTTTAATAAGTAGTCAATATGTACATACTAATTGGGCACATTTAGGATTAAATTGCGCCGGTATCATTTTAATTTGGGCATTGCATGCTGAACACACAAAACCGCTTGTATATGGTGCACATACAATTGTTCTCGCCACATGGTGTGGTATATGTATTTACTATTTTTGCCCTGATATTGAAATCTATACAGGGTTAAGTGCATTACTGCACGGGGTTATTGTGTGGGGTGCTATAAAAGACATTACCGTTGGAATGAAGACGGGATGGCTATTATTCTTTGGTATTTGGGCAAAAATATTATTTGAACAACTTGAAGGTCCTAGTGCACAAGTAAGTGAACTTATTGCCTCTAATGTGGCTATTGATGCACATCTCATTGGTGCAATTGGAGGCGTGTTATTAGCTATACCGCTAATTTTTAAGTTAATAAAAAAACGCCAAGCATAAACTTGGCGTTATTTTTTATTTACAGACTGTGATTAAAGAGTCTCTTTAAACATTTTGTAAATACGGCGATACTCATCTAACCAACTTGATGGTTGTCTAAAACCATGCGGCTCAACTGGGTAAATGGCTGTTTCAAAGTTTTCTTTTTCAAGTTCTATCATACGCTGTACAACACGTACCACATCTTGAAAGAACACGTTGTCATCAACCATTGGGGCATTGATCAATAAGCGGTTTTTTAGGCCCTCAGCAAAATAAATTGGTGAACTGCGCTCATATGCGATTGGATCTACATCTGGGTGGTTTAAGATATTTGACGTATAAGGTCCGTTATAATGTGCCCAATCAGTTACAGGGCGAAGCGCTGCACCCGCTTGAAATAAATCAGGCTGAGTAAATAATGCCATAAAGGTCATAAAACCACCATATGACCCACCATAAGTACCTACAGCGGCTGTATCAACATTCGCATTGTCAGCCATCCAGCTTACACCATCGGCTAAATCTTGAATTTCTGGTGTGCCCATCTGACGATAAATAGCGGTACGCCAATCACGGCCATAACCTTTTGACGCCCTGTAATCCATGTCCATTACCACATACCCTTCAGAGGCGAGTAGCGAGTGGAACATAAATTCACGAAAGTAACCTGACCAACCCATGTGTGAATTTTGTAAATAGCCAGCACCATGGTTGAAGATGACTGCTTTACGGTTTTGGCCGCTTTCGCCCTCTACGTAATCCGCTGGGTAATATACTTTTGCATAAATAGGTTGTTGAGTATGACTCGATGGGACTGCAATGATTTTAGGTGCAATGAGTTTTTTAGCTAAAAACTCTTCAGATACAGTATTAGTTAAACGTGTAGCTTGAGTGTTAGCTTTTGCTGGTGCTACATAAAGCTCGGCCGGTTGCATAATTTTTGAATGTGTTAGCAACAGTTTAGTTTGATCTGGACTTAATTGATAATCGGTCATCCCATCAAGGTTAGTGACTTGCTCTGATTGGCCTGATTCAACATTTACTTTGTAAATCTCGTATAACCCTGGGTGTTCAACATTCGCTTTATAATATATAGCGCTATTGTCATCAGTGAGTGTTAGATTTGAAACAACAAAGTTACCCTTTGTAAGCTCAGTAGCCTTACCTGTAAGCGGCTTTTTATAAATATGGCTATAGCCTGACTCTTCAGATAAATAATACAAGGTGTCTGAGTTATTTAACCAACCAAAATCATTATACGTGTAATTAACCCAGGCATCATCATGAAGACGATGCTGCGACACAAGTTTGCCTTCGTCCACATTAACGGTCGCTAGCCAACGATCTTTGTTATCCCATGCTTCAAGCATAACAGCGACTTGATCGCCTGTATCATTCCATACTATTGCGCCTTGATCCCAGCCCCAATCCATCATTAGGTTTATATCACGCGGTGCTTTTTCTGATTTATACGTTTTACCATCACGGGCATAGTTTTCTGTTTTTACAGAGGCTAGCACGTCTTCATCAAACCCAGGAAGGCTCGTCATTGAAATTGTTTTTTGGCTATTGTCGGTTAAATCAATATAAATAAGTTCAGAGCCTGCTGATTTTTCATCTGCTACACGTCTGCGTACTTTCTCAGCTTTAATTGTGCCATCGTCACCAATGTAGTTAGGCATTATATCAGCGTCATCGCGCCATGATTTTTGATCTTTAATAACCGCTAGGATGGCTTGACCATTTGGTGATAACTGCGCATTTACCAGCGTTTTGCCTTTACCTAAATAAAATTGGGCATTGGCAATAGAGGTGTTTTGTTTTGTTAACTGCTCTTTACGAGTTTGCTTGTCTTGCTTGTTTTTATGCATCAAAGAGACATAATCAATTAGTTTATGCTGCTCTTTTGCTATATATGTAGCAGGCGCTTCTACACCTTTGGGTTTATCACTTAGCTTAATATTCGCAAGTTCACTTGTAATACCTGTAGCTAAATCAACTTTATTAAAAGTGGTGCCTTGTCGATAAACAAGTGCGCCGTCATTCAAAAATTGTAAATTAGACTCTCTGGCACTACTGTGAGTAACCTGTTTTATAGCACCCGTTTGAACATTTTTTACAAATACATTGCCTTCAAATGTGTACGCTTGCAATTTCTTATCATTTGAATAAACCGCATTTTTAGTGCCAAGTGTATGATGTGCACTTAAGGCAACTTGCTCTGCTGTTTGCGATGTCACACTTTGACTAAATACATCTCGTAATTCATTACCTTGTTGCTTACGCGCATAAAAAATAGTGCTTGAATCTGCAGACCAATATGCACGCTCAGGTTGACGCCCTAACCAATCAGGATGAGCCATTGCTTGCTCTAGTGTAATAGCTGTTGAGCCAGTATCTTGTGGGGTTACGACAACACTTGGGGCTACTGTTTTTGTAATAGGTGCTTGTGATGCTGTTGATTGACAACCTGAAAGCATAAAGCTAGATGCTACGGCAAGTGCAACTAAGGTTTTTTGAGTAGAAGATTTAAAAGTCATAGTGCTTCTGTAAGGTTATTATAATTAACCTAATTTAATCAGAAGCACCTATGTAATAGCAATTTTTTTAGATAAACAACACAACTTTGCTGTTCAATTACTTCATTGAAATATCTAGCCAGACCATACGATGATCTGATGATGCATTGCGGTCTTTAATAAGCCGATACAATTCGCTGTTTTTTACAGGCCAAAAGACACCGCCATCCACTACATCTAATCCATAGGTAGATGGTAATACATAATCAACCCGCGCTTGCCAATAAGCTGTGTACGCAGCGCCGTACTTTTGTGGGTAACTGGTTTTAGCCCCTTTACTGTGAGGTACAAATTGGCTATTGATCAACGGGTTTTTTAGTAACTGATTTGTCGTATCTGGGCGTTTTTTATCGCCCTCAGGTGCGGCATTTAAGTCACCAACAATAACAAAGCGCGATTGCGCAGCTAATCCCCCTTTTACGCCTTTGTCATCGTATAAATAGTTTGCGTTGGCAACATAGTCTTTTATTAAGCGTATTTCATCGTGATTGCGTTTACCGTTTCGATCTTCAGCGCCATCAAACACCGGTGGTGTTGGGTGTGAAGCAATAACATGAAGTGTGTTGCCTTTTATTAGTGTGTTGCCTTTTATTTTAACGGGAATATCCCAAAATGACTTTGAGCTTACACGTAGCGCTTGCCATTCTTCATTGTTATACCAATTCTCACCTGTTACTGGATCTACAGGCATTTGAGCACCAGGCATATCTTTATTCTTGAAATTTTGAAGAGTACGAATGTTATCAAAATCGATTGGATAACGTGACAGCACAGCCATACCATAATGGCCTTCAAACAAACCAAAGCCATACGCATCGCCTTTTACACCTGTAACCTGCCCATCATTATCAAGGTCGAACGGCGTTTTTAACCCGGTGTTAACCGGTGCTATGTAGGTATAAGGGTAATTAATAGCAGGTTGTTTGTTTTGGCTTTTAGTTAAATAATGCGCCTTAAAGTATTCAATGCCTTGCTCTTTAGCCACATAATCAAACTCATTGAGGAGTAAAATATCAGGGCGAACACGTTGGATAATTTCGGCAATATTTTTAATTTGTGGGTGGTTATTTTGCAGCGCTTCAATTAATGCATTTGGGTTAACTTGTTCACCTTGTTTGGTATAATTTGTCGCATCCATACTCACATTAAACGTTGCAACGCGTAATGTGTCTGCAGCAAACGCTGCGCTAGAAGTACCGGCAAGTAGTAACACACTACTAATCGCAGCCATAAAAACCTTACTATTCATTATATGAATCCATCTAAAATTAATAATAAAATGACACTGCTTACCACTATCCACAAAAATGTCGCCATTATAAAGGGCTTAAGTCCTGCTTGCTTTAATACTGCAAGCGATAACCCACTGCCAATTAAAAATAAAGTCATCACTAATACTTGTTTTGCCGCACTATTGATAAGTTGCCAGGCCTCTGAAAATTGCGGTAAATAGGTGTTGATCAATGCAGCGGCTAAAAAGCCGATGATAAATAAAGGAATGCTGGCTTTTTCTTCTGAGCGCCAAAATACCCCTGCTAATGTGGTATACGGAATGATCCACATTGCACGAGTAAGCTTGACTGTAGTGGCAATGCTCAGTGCAACTGCACCATACGTAGCCGATGCACCCACTACGCTACTAGTATCATGAATAGCTAAAGCAGCCCACAATCCAAATTGTTCTTGGCTTAGGTTAAAATAATGGCCGATACTGGGAAATAACAATAGCCCAACGCCATTAAGCAAAAATACCACCCCAAGGGCAACGGCAACTTCATGATCTTTTGCTTTTATAACTGGCGCCATAGCGGCAATGGCGCTACCGCCGCAAATTGCCGTGCCAAAGGATATTAGCACGCCGGTATTACGATTAAGTTTAAAAACTTGTGTTAAAATTTCACCTAATCCAATAATCGCGGTGATACTGACTATTGTTAATACAAGTGAGCTTCGCCCCACTTCTATTACTTGGTTAAAATCAACGGCAAAACCCAGGCCAACAACCGCCGCTTTTAACATCCACTTACTGGCTTTTTGAGATAAGTCGGCGAAAGGGTTTCCTAAAAATATGGCGAAAGCCGCGCCAATAATCAGAGCACTGCCAGCACCAACCCAAGGTGTAATACACAGAGCAAGTAAAATAAGGTACAAAGGTTGTGTTATCGTGTTTGATAAAGACATTTCAATCCTATGGACGTACTAACTTAGCGGTAAGCTTATCAACCATTGGGGCTACAAATGTAACAGTTGGAAACGCGATACAAAATGCAAAGATCCACGCTTTTAGCCACACAGATATAATAGTATCAATTATGCCAACATTAAAAATTGAAATAACTAACGACATAAAACCAGACATAAACAATGCCATAAAAAAGCAAATACAATGGCTCGATACCTAGCGCTTATCATTGGCAACATCCTTTTTTAGGTACTATTAAAAAAGCCGAGATAAACTCGGCTTATAACTAATTTAAAATCAGCGCGGTGCTGGTGGCAAGCACTCCGGGATAATCTTCCTCAGGAAGATGCTCTGAGAGCTCCCCTAAGCGCTCCCCTAGCTCATGGAGGGTTGCTGCTGAGACATTTATATGACCCATTTTTCTACCTGGTTTCGCAGTTTTTCCATACCAGTGGCTTGTTACATCGGGTACGCTGAGTACCTGCGTAGGTATAGCGGCTTGACCTAATACGTTTATCATTGCAGTGACTCGTTGTAATTGCGTATTACCAAGTGGTAATCCTGCAACGGCACGCATATGATTTTCAAATTGACTGCTGTGTGTACCTTGTTGTGTCCAATGACCAGAATTATGAACACGTGGGGCAATTTCATTCACAAGTAATTGCCCGTCAACATCAAAGAACTCAATAGCTAATACACCAACATAATCAAGCTCAGTCGCTAATTTGTTAAAGGCATCTTCAGCTTGCTGTTGGATAGTCGTCTTCTCTTTCCCAGCAATTGATAATGTTAGTACACCATTGGTGTGCTGATTTTCAGTTAACGGATAAATAACGGTATTACCGCTTTTGTCTCGCGCACCAATAATCGATACTTCGCGATCAAAAGGGATCATTTGCTCAGCGATAATAGAATGCGGCGCTATATCGGTCCCTGATGCTATAAAGTCAGCCATTTCAGACCAAATTTGTTCGATTTGCTCATCTGACTTTAATCGCCATTGACCTTTCCCATCATAGCCAGCTTGACACGTTTTAATCACTAACGGTTTGCCTAAAGCAATAACGGCTTGTTCTAGATGAGCTTTTTCTGTTATTAACTGATAAGGCGCACATTTTACAGATGTTTTACTAAGCAATGCTTTTTCAAGAGCACGATCGCCCCCTGTTTTAATGGCGGCTTTACCTGGGTAAAACTTATTGCTTGCACAGCATAATGTAAGTACGTCATCAGGGATATGTTCAAACTCAGCAGTAATTGCATCTGCTTGATCAATTGCTTGAGTTAATGTTGTGGTATAAACTTCACCCGTTAATGGATGGACAACTTTTTGGCTACCAACATCGTAAGCAACCACATTTAAATTAAGTGGTGCACCCGCTAAACACATCATGCGTGCTAACTGACCTGCACCTAAAATTAAAATAGTCATATTACTCTGCAGGGTTCGGATTAGCTAAAATTGTTTCAGTTTGTTCTTTACGAAACGCTTCGATTTTTGCAAACATCTCAGGTTGATGACACCCTAAAATTTGTGCGGCTAATAAACCTGCATTTGCAGCACCGGCATCACCTATGGCTAAAGTACCCACTGCAACGCCTTTTGGCATCTGACAAATAGATAATAATGAGTCTACCCCATTGAGTGTTTTTGATTTCACAGGAACACCTAATACTGGTAACGAGGTAAAGGCCGCAGCCATACCAGGTAAATGCGCAGCACCGCCAGCACCAGCGATAATAACTTTAATTCCGCGCTCTGCCGCAGAACTTGCATAATCAGCAAGCAGTTGAGGAGTGCGATGCGCAGAAACAACTTTAGTCTCGTATGCAATGCCAAACTTATCTAGCATAATCGCTGCGTGTTCCATAGTTGGCCAATCTGATTTGGAACCCATAATAATGCCAACAACACTCATAAATACTCCTCAGTAATAGTTTTGTACTAATAGCGGACTTATGTCCGCATTTATGGCACGTATTATATACCCAAGCCACATCAAGATGCGAGTGTCGTTAGCATTAAAAGCGATTTAAGCAAGGCATTGAAGCAAATAATGACTGTGATCTTTTAAAATCGGTAACGTAGTACAAACAGCTTTTAAACCAATTCGAGGGCGCTTCACGGGCACTTACTTTCTGCGTTATTACTCCTTAAAAGGGATCGCCATTATTGCGAAGTCACGCTGACTATTATTAAGCTATGGGGAAACGTGGAATGTAATCTTTCTGCAGGCCTGTGTATTAATGGCTAAATTGCAAGTATCAAAAAACAAAAAAGCCATGACAGGCATGGCTTTTTTTGAACGAATTAAAATTTAGCTTTCTTTACTCGCTAAGTATTCAGAATAAGTGCCTCTGAAATCAATTATTTTACCGTCTTTAACTTCCCAGATACGTGTAGCAACAGATGATACAAATTGACGGTCGTGGGATACGAATAATAACGTACCTTCATATGCTTCAAGCGCAAGGTTGAGCGCTTCAATTGATTCCATATCCATGTGGTTAGTTGGTTCATCCATTAATAGGATGTTTGGCTTATGCATCATAATCTTGCCAAACAGCATTCGACCTTGCTCACCACCAGAGATAACTTTAACAGATTTAGTTATGTCATTTTGTGAAAATAACATACGGCCTAAGAAACTACGAACAACTTGCTCATCGTCACCTTCTTGTTGCCATTGCTCCATCCATTGAAACAAATTGAGATCTGTATCAAACTCATCAGCATGATCTTGCGCGTAATACCCTATATTGTGATTTTCAGACCACTTAAACTCACCTTGTTTAGGTGCTAAGCGCCCTGCCAGCGTATTTAAAAGTGTTGTTTTACCCACACCGTTTTCACCAATAATCGCAATTCGTTCGCCAACTTCAACTAAGCCTTCAAGGTCGGTGAAAAGCATATCGTCAAAACCTTGGCCAAGATTTGTCATTTCTAATGCATTACGGAATAATTGTTTTTCTTGCTCAAAACGAATAAATGGGGTTTGGCGCGATGATGCTTTAACTTCATCTAACTGAATTTTATCAATGCGCTTAGCACGCGAAGTTGCTTGCTTAGCTTTAGATGCATTCGCAGAGAAACGAGAAACAAACTGTTGAAGTTCTGCAATTTGGTTTTTCTTTTTAGCGTTTTCACTTAGTAAACGTTCGCGGGCTTGTGTTGCTGCAAACATGTACTCATCATAGTTGCCCGGGTAAATGCGTAATTCACCGTAGTCAATATCGGCCATGTGTGTACACACTGAGTTTAAGAAATGACGGTCATGCGAGATGATGATCATTGTACAGTCACGTTGGTTTAAAACGTCTTCAAGCCACTTGATAGTGTAAATGTCCAAGTTATTGGTAGGCTCATCAAGTAGCATAATATCTGGATCTGAAAATAATACCTGAGCCAATAGCACGCGTAGCTTAAAGCCCGGCGCAATTTCAGACATAGGACCGTAGTGTTGCTCAGTCGCAATACCAACACCTAAAAGTAATTCACCCGCTTTTGATTCAGCAGAATAACCATCCATTTCAGCAAATTCTGTTTCAAGATCGGCAACTTTCATACCATCGGCTTCGCTCATTTCTGGCAAGCCGTAAATGCGGTCACGCTCTTGTTTTATTTCCCACAATTCCTTATGGCCCATGATCACAGTATCGATTACTGAGTATTCTTCATAGGCAAACTGGTCTTGATTAAGTTTAGCGACACGTTCGTTTGGATCAGTGCTTACATTGCCAGCTGATGGTTCAAGCTCACCACTTAAAATTTTCATAAATGTTGATTTACCACAACCATTAGCGCCGATTAAACCATAACGGTTTCCTTCGCCAAATTTAGCTGAAATATTATCAAATAATGGTTTAGCACCAAATTGCATGGTGATGTTAGCTGTACTAATGATAGCGCTACCCTCCAAGGGGAAAACAAAGGAATAAAATTGGCTGGAGTTTAAACTAAATAACGCAATTTTTCTATGAATTATTAGTGTAATAGCAAAAGCCTGAGTAGCATTATTATTAAATAAAACCAACCCAAAAGAACTGCTATTTTAATGAGTTTTAGCGAACTTAAAACCCTGTTTACGATTAATTTACAGTTAAATTTCCTCCATGCTTTTTAAATGATTTTTTTTCACTTTAGACCCAAATAGAGCTTTGTTAGTCTTCGCCGCTAAACACACAATATGAAATAATTTAAACAAGGCAGTACCGCATGAAGAAAATATTAGTTGCCGCTACTCTCACGAGTATTTTAATTACGCCAAATCTCTATGCTATCGAAATTTATAAGGATGATAAAAATACCGTTACCATAGGTGGGTTTATCGATGCGCGCGTTATTAATACGCAAGGGCAAACAGAAATTGTAAATGGTGCATCACGAATTAATTTTGATTTTAGTAGAGAACTAAACGATGAATGGACGGCGTTAGCCTTACTTGAATGGGGAGTAAACCCTGTTGGCAGTAGCGACATTATTTATAATAACCGCTTTGAATCAATTCAAGATGAGTTTTTATATAACCGATTGGGTTATGTGGGCTTAGCACATGAAAAATATGGTCAGCTGACTCTTGGTAAACAGTGGGGAGCTTGGTATGACGTTGTTTATAGTACCAACTACAGCCTTGTTTGGGACGGAAATGCCGCCGGTGTATATACATATAATAAAGACGATGGCGCTGTAAATGGCACCGGTCGAGGTGACAAGCTACTGCAATACCGAAACACATTTGGTGATTTTAGTATTGCCACACAAGTACAATTGAAAAATGATAACTTTTATACCTGTGATATTGACGCAATATCACAATCAGCATGTGAAGATCTGTGGAATTCAGGTAATACAGCGGCCCAAAAGGTAGAATTTAATTCAACTTACGGCGCTGCGCTGACCTACTCAATGACAAATAAGATAAAACTTACCGCAGGTGTCAACCGTGGTGAATTTAATATTGCCTACGGAGATGGTCAAAATAAGTCAGTCGTTGACTTAATATATGGTGCAGGTATTACCTTTGGTAAAATCAGTTCTCGCGGCCTTTATGTTGCAGCAAATATAAATAAAAATAAAAATCACGACACTGATAATTTAGGCCGGTTAATCAAAGATGCTATTGGTGTTGAGACTTTTGTCTCTTACAGGTTTGATAACGACTTTAGACCATTTGTAGCCTACAACGTATTTAATGCAGGTGCTGACTACGTAATTCAACCAAACTTCAATGCCGACCCAAACGATGTATTTAAGCGTCAGTTTGCGGTGGCTGGTTTGCACTACCTTTTCGATGAAGATACAATTGTATATATTGAAGCGCGTAAAGACTTTAGCGATTTTACAAGTAGCAATAAACAACAACAAGCTTCAATGGAGCAATCTGAAGATGATGGTATAGCATTTGGGTTTAACTATACTTTATAAAATTTAAATAAGCAGAGCTTACATGTTCTGCTTATTTCTGACTTTACTGATCCACACTCTTTTTTTTAGTTCTTTTAATCGTTGTAGCCATAGAAATAATGAAAATAAACATACTCCTGAAGTAAACTTTCCTTTGGTAATTACTAATGAGCCTTGCACCTTTGTTGAGATTACGATCATCAAAAAATAATGTATGATGTGTTCTTTATCATGTATGATACTAATAAGGACTTTTTCTGTTCAATACTTTGCATATACGCGTCATTTTTCTATAAATTTATTATAGCCAGTTAGCGCACTTTTGACGCTTAATGCTGGGTTCTCAGAATGCTCTGCATGTGCATTTATGGTGCTGTGCCACTCAAGGCGGTCATTTCTATTTACTGTTAATGTATCTTCAAGCTTATTAAACGCATTAAGCATTAGTGGATGCTCAGCCCCACCAACTGAAATGTACAAATAAGTTGGCCGATGTAACTCGTGTAACGATGTTTGTAAAAAATCAGTAAAGTGTTTTACAACAGTCATATCGTCATACCACGCAGCAGGGCTAAACGCGAAATAACCATTAAAAAGCTCTGGTTTTGTATGCAATGTGTAAAGTACAAAACTACCGCCTGCTGAAAAACCACTTAAGATACGATCATCTGTTAGCTTATAATTTGAAGACAGGTAAGGGAGTAATTCAATTTCAATAAATTGTAAAAATTTATCAGCCTCACCTCGCGCTTCAAAATTCGGCTCAGGTCTAGCATCAGTATTTACATCTTGTCGAGCATATGGCGGCACTAAATCTCTATTACGTGTGAATTCCCAAAATTGATTTGGAATTGACACTAATATAACTCCATTTTTAGTGTGTTCGTTAAGCACAGCATCCCATTTTGTTAAGTTAAAATTACCATCAGTCCTGATAATTAACGGGTAAGCTTTATTTGAATCAAAGTTCTCAGGTAATCGAATAAATACCTTTCTTGACTCATTCAATACATTAGATTCTATTGTAATATCCATAAAGGAGGATACATAATGATCATTATAACGCGCAGTAAATGTAATCACTCCCACCAATGCAATGACTAAACAAAAAGTAATTATATGACTTTTATTTATTTTCATTCGTTCTTTGTAATGAGATTTTAGAGTTCACAAAACGTATCAAAAAATAGATAACAAGTCACATCTTTATTATAAGTAAGCACAGTGACTACACTTAAAACAGGCGAACAAGATGAAGGGCTAAATAATCATTTTGTTATAAACGCTTTTTTTAAGGCAAGATACCCCTCTTTTGGGCCTAAAATAAGCCACAGCATGATCAAGCCACCAGGGATCAATATACCTTTAAGTAACGGGCCTAACATGTAAGAATAAAAACCGATGAATGGTAAAAATAAAACATAACCGATAACACGTTTGAAAAAATTCATTTTGCTTCCTTTTTATTGAGCGTGCTCACAAATATAATTGAGCGCGCTCAACAAATCAAGCTATGTAATTTAAGTCACTCTAAAAAACAAATAAAGTAATGAAATAAATGAATAAAAAAAATATAACACGGCATAAAATTTTAGATTCTGCTTGGCTCTTATTTTTAAATCAAGGCTATGAGCAAACATCTACACGGCAAATAGCTAATAATGCAGGTGTTGCAACCGGCACGGTATTTAGTCATTTTGAAAACAAAATTGACCTACTTAAAGCTGGTATGCATCAGCAGATAGGCACAATAATCATGCAGTCAAAAGAGACCGATGTTCAACATTCACCTCGATTGAAATTACATCATTACGCCCAACCGTTATTTGAATTTTATTGTAGTAATATTGAATTTAGTAAAATACTAATTAGCGATATGATTTGGCAAACTGAGTTTTTTGAGCTGCAAATAAATGACTTTAAAGCACTACTATTTAGTGAACAACCTCAATTTGATGACATTAAAGCGTCTGTAATGATGGATTGTTATTTTATGACAATTATTTCAGGTTTGAATCAAACAACCCCCGATCCAAAAAAAATGTTACGCATGTTAATGAATAAAATAGCAATTATCTAGCTTATATAACTGTAGTTTTAAGCTACTTAATTCACAATATGTAATTAAAGCCTAATATTATTAGGCTACCATTTCCAACCACAGCTTTTATATGGCGCTGAACCTTTTCTATGTTGGTAATTGAATATTACGCAATTTATCAATTGTTAAGTGCAGCTCAACTTAAATTAATTTCTATCGGGTTGTTCATCTAAAAGTTTTATTGCATATTCCAACGCAGAATCTTTACTCTCCTTAATATCTTTGATGTTAGGAAACTCAAATGCATGCTCCACAGGAACTCCGACAAATTCATAGCTTTGCCCTTCACTGTCGGCATAAAACTCATTAGATAACGTAATCCCCCAACCATTTGGTAGTGCTTTTATCAACGCATCACTTAAGGCTCCATAACTATTTTCACCGATGAATATCACATTATTCCTCGCCTTTAATGCTATTAAAAACACCTCTGCAGCACTTGGCGTGAGGTGACTGGTAATCACAACAATTTTACCAACGAAAGGTTTAATGTTTGCGGGGGAAACAAGTATGCCTTTCTTTTCACTCATGCCAGTTGGAACTTTGAAGCTTTTAGTGCCAATTCGAAGTGGTTTATCTATAAGATAGGACATTATTTGTAAAGCGACTAAATCACTTCCGCCAGAACTATCCCTAAGGTCTATAATCACTCCTTTAGAGCGATTAAAGTGTGGCGTTATCTTTTGCATTACTTCCTGTGTTTCATGTGCATCGAAACTTTCGACTCTAAAGTACGAACCGCCACCTTTGAGTTTTGCAATAAGGAAATTATCCGCT
This sequence comes from Pseudoalteromonas neustonica, assembly GCF_001653135.1. Taxonomy (GTDB): domain Bacteria; phylum Pseudomonadota; class Gammaproteobacteria; order Enterobacterales; family Alteromonadaceae; genus Pseudoalteromonas; species Pseudoalteromonas neustonica. Next base: position 231,266 of record NZ_BDDS01000002.1, on the reverse strand, counting down.
AGATATTGTGCAGGTTTGTTGGTAGAAAAATAGGATTCTACATTTTTTATCCATTGCCGATAGATATACCTGTAAACTTGTGAAATATCCGAAAACTCAGAGTTTTCAACTAGATATTCTTTCAGTCTTATTTCTGAAGCAGACTTTCTCGGTGAGTAATGGCTTAGCCTATTTAAAGAGCCATCAATCAATATCGCATGACCATCTCTGATATATTCAAGAAATTCGTCAATGATTTGTTGTAGTTCATCAGGGGTTGTATTGTTATCTGCGCGTTGGAGCCACCGTGACTTCAATGCCTTCCAGTTTAGCTCTTTTTCTTCAGTAAATGCGTAATGATAAGAAAAGCTGTCTAATACAACTCTTAATACCTGACGACTATTGAATACATAGCTATTGCTTTGAAAGCCATTTAGCTCATTAGAAGTACAAGTTTTTGGTAATACACCGAGCTTTGTGACAGATAGAGGGAATAACTTATCAAAGTCTAATTGTTTAGTTTTTTCATCAATGGTTACACCATCTCTTTGAGCTTCATCAGTTAAAAAATGATTCAAAAGACAATAATTATCACTGATATCGTAGACAAGTGGTTTCACATGATTCGTTAAATCAAACACATATCCATACCCTTCAGTTTTCCAAATGGCAGTTGCCGAAGAATGAAAACTACTCATAATTGTAGTCATTAAAAATAACAAACCAATGAGCAGTTGTTTAACTAAATAATCCATATCAATCTCTCATATTTACAGTGCTAAAACACAGCGCACCATCCAGTTGTTTAGTGTTTGAATATGGTATATACCATCTATACCGCTATAAGTCGTTAATGGTCAAGCGCGAAAGGCAGGTTGCCATCTGTACTCAATGCACTCTCAAGTGTTAATGCCTGCGCTAGAAATTTCTCTAACTCTTCTCTTGAGTTTCTTTTAATACGCAATGCGTAACTGCACCGTTGCGATCTAATGCAAGAAAAACGGGCACTTTGGTTATGTCATGGCTTATAAACCCCACGTTTGCGAGCTGGTCTATCCAATTGGCGTTTACCCTTGACCGACTCATTTATAAAGGTTTCATCGGCTTCAATAATCCCATGAAACTCTGAAGGCTTGCCTTGGTTTAGATAATAACTGATGCCGCCAACGCCAAGCAGTTTTTACATTAATACCTAGGGCGTGTTGACCTTTGTGGATTGAAATTTGTTCAATCTAGGGGCGATTTAATCGCGGCGCGAGGTTTGTAACCTAGCGGGCTAAGTAAAAACCGAGCAACAAAGAGTCAATCGCCCTAGTTCACTTGCAGCTTCTTTGACTGAATATTGATGCCATTCTTGACCGTAAACCAAATGCCTTTTATCTTGTTCTTCATGCTAAATAGTGGCGTACCTGAAAGTGAATTAAACGTCCGAGTGCAGGCTTTGTATTTGTATCGCTTTAGACCTCGCGCTGTTGTTCCGTATTTTGTGAATTCGTGACTACCACAATGGGCGCATTCAGCTTCATCATGCACAATTGCCAACATTATTCGAAAAATCATCTCCTCTACATGCTGTCGAAGTCGTTTTAATTCAGTGCCTTTACATACAGCTTAAAGTTGGTTATGCATAATCAAATAAATCGTAAAGACAAGCATGTTTAATACTTAACCAAAGTTTTGAAGGCCTATTTACTTTATATATTAGAAAACTTTATACAAAGCGGACCTTATTACTCTTGAGAAGCTCAGTTTTAATTTTTTATATTTATAATTTAATAAGTTAGATAAATGCGTCACAAAATTATAGCCATGTCAGCATGCCCAACTAAAGTGCCCTATTCTGACAGCAAGCATTTTTATTGAGCCACCAGCTGTATGATGTGTTCTCAAGCTAACCAAGCTATCCGCTTACAATAAAAACGAATACTGTATATAAAAACAGTGCCACGTATATTAACTGATTCAACGGTACTGTTAATCAAATGAAGCATTAAATAATGGTGCGCATCCACACGGTATTTTCTTTAAGTTCAAAACCAAGCTTTGAGAGTAGTTTTATACACGCTATATTGTGCGGTGATACATTAGCTTGAAAGGTCTGTATTTGATGTGTAAAAGCTGGGAAGCCCGTCTCCAACATTCTTTTAGTAATCAGTAGTTCAAGTATTTCAAGCATATAGCCACACTGCCAATAGTGCGGGGCTAATTCAAAACCCAGCCACGCAGAGTCACCATTAATATCATAAATACCCACACTGCCTATAAATGCATTTGTTGTACTTTCAATAATGGCAAGCCTTACTACTTTTTGTTCGTAAAAGCCGCTGATGTCATCTTGGATCATTTGTTTTACGTCACTTCGGCTTAATGGCAAATCATAGTCGTTGAATTCTCCAACCCGTCTATCTGATAATATTGACCAAAGCGAATGACCATCTTTGTGATTTAGTAATCTCAATGAAACTCTAGGCAGTTGTAATGTACTAAACATAATTAAAAGTGTTACTTATGGCTTTATAGCTGCCTATTATTACCTTAAGATACTTAGCTAACAAGTTTAAAGGTATAACGTATTATGAGTAAAGATTTTGAAGTGATCCAACCAACTACTACCGTTTACTGCCCAACGAGAGGCGAAGGCTGGACGTTAACGGGGATCACGAGTATTGAAGAATTCACATCTGTGATGTTTAATGGTGTTAGACATACACTTCCCGCCCGTGAAATAATTGAGAGTTTGTTACCTAACCAACAAGCTAGAGAATCTTAACAATTACCAACCAAGGACCATTAATAGAACCAAAAACAATACTTTATTCTAATTTATTTATCCCTACTTACCAGCATTTTGTGTATAAATTATTTCTAAAAGCTCATTTTTGTTGATTTAGTAGTCATTGACTAGGATACTAAAGTTAGTTTTTGAGGTTAATAATGGATGCGCTAGGCTTATAGGAAACAAGCAATACACATTTGGTATTAGGGAAAGACAGCTATAAACCAAATTGTAATTACCTCAAATTTACTGTAGCTGTGTTTATGGAATAAAGTTTAAGGTCTATTATTATGAAATCATCGTTAAAAATTGCTTCTTTATCAATTGCTATTTTATCTTCTTTGCAAGTTGCGCATGCAAATCAATGTTCAGGTCAACTTTATGGGATTAATGCAGGTCGTGGTGACACGGCAATTGTATTTAAACTAGATGAGTTTACACAGCAAGCTCAAGCCCACTCTCGTGCAAAGTATAGCTCTTCAGCTTTAGCACATGTCACAGATTCTAATCGTTTGTACTATATTTCAGCACCTCGCCCTACAGGCTATAAAGTTGAAGTAGACCATCTTGACTTTAACTCAACAGAATTAAAGTCTTTACCTATCAGTGGTAGCAAGTTTAAATATGTAAAACTTGCTTATGTTGATTTAAATACCAATGAACATGTTGAAGTGGGTAAAACTAACAACATGTATCGTTTAACGTATGATCAACAAAATAACCGACTAATTGGTTCATATAAAAATAAACTTTATGCGATCTCTCCTGATACAGCCGAGACCACTGAGCTAGGTGAAATCTCAGGCCTTGAAAATGCGAAAGGCATTTGGCGTGGTGATATGGTTTACAAAAATGGCGAGTTAATTCTAGTTACTAGTAGTAGCCTATATAAAGTTGATGTTGAGTCACTTTCAGCAACTAAATTGTCAGATCACAAGCTAACAACTGTAACCGGTGCTAGTTTAAATCAGCAAGGTGATATCCTTTTAAGCCGTACGTTGTTAACGGACTTAGGCCACTCTAATAAATCACAAATATATAAAGTTAATGAGAATACTGGTAACACTTGCCATGTTGCAGATTTCCCTGTTCGTATTAATGATTTAGCAACGAACCTTAATGAGTCGGTTGCGTGTTATGAAGCGCCTATTTGTACTGTTTCAGATATTCCAACTTTTACATTAGTCGCAATAGCAGACACTGTTGATGAAGGTAACACGTTATCTTATCAATTAGAGCTAAGTAACAGTTATGAAGAAGATATAGAAATTTATATCTCTACCACGCCTGATACAGCCACATCATCAGATTATAATTATCCTGATCAATTAATTACGGTTCCAGCTGGTGAAACGCGTGTCACTATCAGTATTCCTACATCTGAGAACGATGATTTTAGTGAGACAAAAACATTTACCGTTAATGCCGTAGCAGAACAAAATGCGACCGGCTCTAGCTCAGTAACAGCTTCAATATTGAATAATGATGAACAATGTGTTCCTGAAAACTTTACTCGCATCAATTATAGTTTTGTGTCTGAAAGTGCAGGATACGATAATGATTGGGGTGTAAAAGTTAATAATCAGTACATAAAACTACTTGACGAACGTGGTGCAGCTGGTTACTACGATGTTGCAGCAAGCGCCTCAATTACGTATGTACTTGCAGTCAATGGTAATGCAAGTAAACTAAAAACAGCTTATAAAACGCATGGCACTAAGCAGTACTGGGAAGACCAAAACGATAATGACTTTAACGACTTTGTCGTCAACGTTACTACACAGCCAATTCAAAAAGGGTGTAATTAAACACTTAAAGCCTTCGCTTAAAGTAATAAATTACCCCACAAATAAGCCAGCATTGCTGGCTTATTTGTTTTTAATAACATTTAGTTATTTACGTAAAGCATCTATTCGCTCATCCAATGGTGGATGTGATGAGAATAATTCTGCAACACCTTTACCACTGGCAATACCGAACGCCATCATTGATCCTTCTAATTGTGATGGGTGATTCTGTTTTAAACGCTCAAGCGCAGAGCGCATTTTATCGGCACCGACTAACTTAGCAGCTCCCGTGTCTGCAGCAAACTCACGCCTACGACTGTAATAAGCCACAACAATACTCGCCAGCACACCAAATATCATTTGGAAAATTATGTCGAATAAGAAGTAAGTCCAGCTACTGCCGCTCTCTTCTTTATCGCTATTTATAAAGTTATCAACAATACCTGCGAGTACTTTAGCAATAAAAATGACAAAGGTATTTACCACGCCTTGTATCAGCGTCAACGTAACCATATCACCATTTGCTATGTGTGATACCTCATGTGCTAGTACAGCTTCGGCTTGATCTTGGCTCATGTGCTGCAATAAACCAGAACTCACAGCAACCAATGAATTATTTTTACTCGGGCCCGTTGCAAATGCATTCATTTCAGGACTGTCGTAGATCGCTACCTCAGGCATTTTAATACCTGCTTTGTGTGCTTGTTCAGCAACTGTTTGCATTAACCAATGCTCAGTTTCATTACGCGGTTGTTCAATAACATACGCGCCGGTCGATCTTTTCGCCATCCATTTGGACATAAGCAATGAAATAAACGATCCACCAAAACCAAACACAGCAGCAATCATTAGTATACCGCCTAAACTTCGGTTACTAATGCCAAACACACTCATTAAAATAGACAATACAATGCCTAAAACCAGCATGATTGCTAAATTAGTTAGTAAAAACAAAAAAACACGTTTCATAATATCCTCAGTGTAACAACAATTGTATTAAGTAACGGTTGTATCTCTTTTAGAGATAAATTTGAAACCGCTACTTAATAAAATTACATATCACTGAACAGACTATCGTAAGGACACTATAGGATATGGTCGCTATTGTGTGACAAACTATGTCATAAAAGCAAGTGATTTACTCAAGTCATATCAAGGTACAGGATTCAACGTTTCATAGGAGCTTAAGATCAAGGCTATACTTCGCGATAATGGCAGTCCCTTTTAGGAATAATAACGTATAGAGTAAGTGCCTGTGAAACGCCCTGCTGGTTGGTTGGAAAGCGATTTAAACTAAGTTACTTTTATAAAAGACTGATTTTAATAAGGGAATAACTATTGTCTGTAATCAATCCCTTGCCTAAATCGCTGTTAACTCCAGCTGAAAACCACAGTTTGATGTGACTTGGTATACCTATGGTTTAATTGATAAAACTTCAAGGAGAGATTTATAAATTTGTAATTTAGGCGGGTTGTCAGCATAAGGGCTTATAGCAAGTAGTGGAAATGGCAAACGCAGTTTCAACGAATCTATATTAGCTTGGTATTCATTCATAGCAGGATCAATCTGATTAGCTATCCAACCCACACAATTTATACCCAACATTTTAAAATGTGCCGCTGTTAATAATGCATGATTTAAGCAACCTAATTTCATCCCCACAACAAGAATCACCGGCAACTGCTCTTTGCAAACCCAATTATATAAATAATCAGTATCATTTATTGGTAATGCCCAGCCACCAGCGCCTTCGGTTAGAATATAATCACATTCTAACTCACTTAACTTTGCGTAAGCTTGGCTAATACCCTCAACAGTAATAGTTGCATCCACTTTAGCAGCGGCAATATGTGGCGCTATGGGCGGTGCAAAAGTAAAAGGGTTTATTAGATCATACTTGGCACTGACAGTGGCACTTTCCATTAAGGCAAGCGCGTCATCATTAACCAATTCATCAAAGGCTATTTCAGCACCAGCTGCGAGCGGCTTAAAACCCAATGCACGCTTTTTATGTTGAGCTAATAACTTTAATAATAAACAACTAACATGCGTTTTACCGGCATCTGTATCGGTACCTGTGATAAAAAATTGTTTCATATTTTTTTAAGTTCCATAATCGCTACTTGATAACTAACAATTGCGCGCTCATTTACTAATGGGAAAGCGGCACACACTTGCTGTAAGCGGTGCTTAGTCATCAAACCTTTACGTTTTTGTTGGCTAAGTTGGTTAGTTGCCCCAATAGCTTTTAAAGAGCGCAGTGCTGCCATGGGAGATTCATAACTATCTTGGTAGCAGGTTTGGTTTAAACTGCTGATATCAAGCTTAGCAGCGCTAATATACTGCTGTAATTGAACAAGTGTATGAAATTTATTTACATGACTTTGCGAGTCAACTTTATTAAAAGCTGTTTTGATCTCAGCCAGTGATCCATCGACAACACAACTTAGGTATATTACCCCACCTGGCTTTAAAACCCGATACAACTCTTTTAATAAATGGGGTAAATTTTGCGACCATTGCACGGCAAAATTACTAAATATACAGTCAACACTTTTATCTAATAAAGGAAGTGCATCCATATCGGCACAAATAGCCATCCTAGCCTGACTATGTTTTAACATATCAAAACTTAAATCAAACGCGATTGTAGTGCCAAATAGAGCCTGTAAACGCGCAGTATTCACACCGGGTCCTGCACCTAAGTCTAAACATATCCCTGTAGCGTGTGATTTAACCTTAGCAAATAAATCATCTGCGCTGCGTTTTTGCACATTGGCGTGCTCAGCATAACCTGCAACAGCACGGGAGAATTTAGTCGCAGTTATCTGCTTTATATGCCGAGCGCTAACATCATTATCACTCTCTGTGTTACATAGTTGCTCTACAGCCATCATAAAATAGCCTTAAGTTCACTCACTAATCGGTTAATATCATCATGAGTATGTGCAGCACTTAAAGTTATTCGCAAACGCGCAGTGTTAAAAGGAACGGTTGGTGGGCGAATTGCAGTCAACCAAATGCCCTTTTCTTTTAATTTATTGGCAGCTTCTAAGGTTTGCTCTGCACACCCTAGCACTATCGGTTGAATCGCAGACATTGATGGCATAACGGCTATTTTATGTGCCAATGCTTGTTTCTTAAAATGGTCTATATTATCAGCTAGTCGATTGCGTCTTAGAGCACCAACGTCACCTACAATCTGCTTAATACGTTGGCGTGTTAAATTAGTAATTAATGGCGATAGTCCCGTAGAGTAAATGTAATCGCGATTAAACTGCTGCATATAATCAACAAGCTCTTTACTTGCTAAAACACACGCCCCGCTGCTGGCCAGTGCTTTGCCAAATGTAATAACGAGCAAATCAGGTTTTATTGTTTCACAGGTCCCTAATCCTTGATTACCAAATACACCAAAACCATGCGCATCATCAATCATAAGCCATGCATTATGTTGCTTAGCTAATTCCTTTAATTTAGCTAATGGCGCCTGATCGCCATCCATAGAGAACACACCTTCACTAATAATGAGCTTATGCTTAGCTGATGATTTTTCTAATCGCGATTGCAGGTGCTGCATGTCATTATGATTAAAACGGATCATCGCCGCTTGGCTATGTAATCCGCCATCAATTAAACTGGCATGATTGAGTTTATCGTGGAAGGTCGCACTTTCTTGTGCTGTTTTCTTATCGTGAAATAACGCTTTTAACACACTATTGTTTGCGCTAAAGCCACTATTGAATAACATAGCCGCTTCAAAACCCATTAGCTCACACAAATACGTTTCAAGTTGGTGCTGCTCAATACCGTAACCTGTAACAAGCGGAGAACTATTACTCCCTAAGGCAATACCTGTGTCATGCTGGATAACATCAGCGGCAAACCCTAGGTAGTCATTACTGGCAAAGTTTAAGTATTGCTGTGTATTAACAGTGATTTCTCTGCCTGTGGAATGGCTTATTAATTGGCGCTGGCGCGATAGCGCATCGTCAGCGCGTTGCTGAAGATGCGTTTTTATGTATGAAAAAGGCATTAGGCTTCGTAAAACATCTCAGAGGTTGCTTTATCAGCAACAGCCGATGACAACGATGCTTCATACGCTTCATCTGAATAGTCATGGCGCTTTTCAGGATTCATACCTAATTTTCTAATTAAGTTCATATCGGCATCCGCCTCAGGGTTTTCTGTGGTAAGTAATTTATCGCCATAAAAAATTGAATTTGCGCCAGCAAAGAAACACATTGATTGCATTTGCTCATTCATTGCGTTTCGCCCAGCAGATAAACGTACATAACTCAGTGGCATCATGATACGCGCCGTTGCGATAGTACGAATAAATTCGAAATGATCTAAATCGTCCACATTTTCAAGCGGTGTGCCTTTTACTTTAACAAGCATATTGATAGGGACACTTTCTGGTTGTTGCGGTAGATTAGCTAGTTGCATAAGTAAACCAAATCGATCAGCAGCTTGCTCACCCATACCAACGATACCACCAGAACATACTTTCATACCCGCATCTCTTACATTACCTATGGTATCTAGGCGGTCTTGGAATGTACGTGTAGTAATGATTTGCTCATAATATTCAGGAGAGGTGTCTAAGTTATGGTTATAATAATCAAGTCCTGCGTCACGCAACGCATGGGCTTTATCATTATCAAGCATACCTAATGTCATACAGGTCTCAAGACCCAACTCTTTTACTTCTTTTACCATTTGAGAGATATATGGCATGTCTCTGTCTTTTGGATCTGACCATGCAGCCCCCATGCAAAAGCGCGTTGCACCTTTTTCTTTTGCTAAGCGAGCTTGCTCTACTACCTTTTCAACTTCAATAAGGCGTTCTCGTTCTAAGTCAGTTTTATAATGACCTGATTGAGGACAGTACTTACAATCTTCTGGACACGCACCCGTTTTAATAGATAACAAAGTCGAAATTTGCACTTCATTTGGATTAAAGTTTGCACGATGAACTGATGCGGCTTTAAATAATAAATCATTAAACGGCATTTCGAATAAGGCTTTTACTTCTTTATGTGTCCAATCGTGGCGAACTGGTGCAAGCTCCATAACTCTCTCTTTTTATTTTTAATGACGGTGATATTGGCTTAGTCTACTTCTTGACGTAACATTGTCAACGAACCCCAGCAAGCAGAAGTTTACAAATGAGCAATAAACAACCGATCGATCTCGATTTTGATCGCCACCATATATGGCATCCTTATACATCTATGGTTAACCCACTTCCCGTTTACCCTGTTAGTCATACACTCGGGAATAAAATTCACCTACAAACAGGTGAAGCTCTTATTGATGGGATGGCTTCATGGTGGAGTGCTATCCATGGTTATGGGCATCCCAACCTCACCAAGGCAGTCGTAAATCAAGTGAACACTATGAGTCATGTCATGTTTGGCGGTATTACACACCAGCCAGCCGTTGAGTTATGTAAAAAACTCGTTGCGATCACCCCTTCTAATTTACAAAAAGTATTTTTAGCAGACAGCGGATCTGTGTGTGTTGAAGTAGCAATAAAAATGGCGCTGCAGTACTGGTTAAGTCAAGGCATTACAACAAAGCAAAAACTCATGACGCCTTATAAGGGTTACCATGGAGATACTTTTGCAGCAATGAGCGTGTGTGACCCGGTGAACTCAATGCATTCCCTATACAGCGGCTTTTTACCTGAGCATATATTTGTGCCTGCTCCGCAAAGTAAATTTGACCAGCCTTTTGATGAATCTGAAGCCACACTACTTACTGAGTATTTTAAAAATCATCATCACCAAGTAGCCGCTTTTATTATTGAACCTATTGTACAAAATGCCGGCGGCATGAATTTCTATCATCCACACTATTTAAAAACGGTGCGCCAGCTATGTAATCAATACGATGTATTGCTGATTTGCGATGAAATAGCCACTGGATTTGGCCGTACGGGCAAACTCTTTGCTGTAGAACATGCGGATATTGAACCCGATATTATGTGTATTGGCAAAGCGCTAACAGGCGGGATGATGACTCTCTCGGCAACGTTAACTACAGATAAAATTGCCATTGGCATTAGCAATGGTGAAGCTGGCGTACTAATGCACGGCCCTACATTCATGGGTAACCCACTTGCGTGTTCTGTCGCATGTGCCAGCATTGATCTGCTAATGAATCAAGATTGGAAAAAACGCATAACACAATTAAACAACGCGCTGAGCCAACTAAAGTGCTGCCTTACTCTTGAAGGTGTCGTTAATGTTAGAACGTTAGGCGCTATCGGTGTTGTGGAGTTAGACAGAAGTGTTGATGTAGCAAAAATACAAGCGTATTTTATTAAACAAGGTGTTTGGATAAGACCATTTGGTAAGCTTATCTACCTAATGCCGCCATATATAACAAGCGATGATGATATTAGCACATTAATAACTGCCATTTACAACGCGATTAACGACGGCCATTACTAAACTAACATAAACGCGAAATTACATGTAAAGGAAGCTCACATTACGTCAGCTTCCTTTACATTAGGACCGACTGTTCCTACCATTCAAACATATATGCCATTTTACTGATCATTTTTAAAGGTACATTATGGCCATTACGTTTTGCATATAGATGCTGCAATGACTTATCTTTCACTTCACCAACAATCACTTCTTTTACTTGATACCCTAACGCGATTGCAGCTTGATTATATGCAATAAATTCCCACTTCTTAATATTTGTGTTATCCACGATCACAAGCGGAATTGACTGAGCTAATGCATTAATAAATCGCGCTAAATTTAAATTATGAAATTGCGACTGTTTGAATTTATCAAATTGGTACTCTCCTCGCTCATTATAAAAGTAATCATCTGTTGAACAAATTAAGTACTGACTTTGGTCACCAGCAACTAATTCGTCCGCGAGGTTTTGAGCATAATAAGACTTACCACACCCTGGTAATCCACGTAAAATAAAGACTTGTTTCATAATACCTATAATATTTGGCAAGTTAATTTAAACACCTTGAGTGGATATAATGCCATAAAAGACGTATTGATCGCAGTGTAATTCTGTTTTTTATTGCTATTACGTTTGCTTTTTATGACTAAAAATCACACATTTGGCTATAAAGCATAAAAAAACGATAAAAAAATGAAAAGAATAAGCAAAGAGTTGCTCACACATGTTTTTTTATTTTACATTCAAAGGTAAGATACACCGTTCAAGTGCGATGCAGCACATATAATGTAGGCAACTTATATCATTGGAGTGAAGATGAGCCACTTAGCGATTTCAGAGCTATTAAAAGGCAAGGTTGCGGTAGACAGCCAAGTAACAATTAAAGGCTGGATCCGTACACGCCGCGATTCAAAAGCAGGAATTTCATTTTTAGCCGTTCATGACGGTTCATGTTTTGATCCTATTCAGGCGGTAGTACCTAATTCACTTAATAATTATGATGAAGTTACCAACCTAACAGCGGGTTGCTCTGTATCAGTTACAGGTGTTTTAGTACAATCGGCTGGCCAAGGTCAATCATTTGAAATTCAAGCAAATAGCGTACAAGTATTAGGTTGGGTAGAAAACCCAGATTCATACCCAATGTCAGCAAAACGCCACAGTATTGAATACTTACGTGAGCACGCTCACCTTCGCCCACGAACTAACATGATTGGTGCAGTAACACGTGTTCGTAACTGTTTAGCACAAGCTATTCACCGCTTCTACCATGAACAAGGCTTTTATTGGATCAGTACTCCTATTATAACAGCAAGTGACTGTGAAGGCGCTGGCGAAATGTTCCGTGTATCAACGCTTGATATGCAAAACTTACCGCGTACTGATAAAGGCGATATTGATTACAGTGAAGACTTCTTCGGTAAAGAAGCATTTCTTACTGTATCAGGTCAGTTAAATGGTGAGACTTACGCATCGGCTATGTCAAAAATCTATACTTTTGGCCCAACGTTCCGTGCGGAGAACTCAAATACTTCACGCCACCTAGCTGAGTTTTGGATGGTAGAGCCTGAAGTTGCCTTTGCTGATCTTGAAGATATCGCAAAACTTGCTGAAAACATGCTTAAATATGTATTCAAAGCGGTACTTGAAGAACGTCGTGATGACATGGAGTTTTTTGCTCAACGTGTTGAGAAAACAGCTATATCTCGTTTAGAAGAGTTTGTAGAAAAAGATTTTGCCCAAGTTGATTACACCGACGCAGTCGAAATTCTTAAAAACTGTGGCAAGAAATTTGAATACGCTGTTGAATGGGGTGTAGATTTACAATCTGAGCATGAGCGTTACTTAGCTGAAGAGCACTTTAAAGCGCCAGTGGTAATCAAAAACTACCCACGTGATATTAAAGCGTTCTACATGCGTCAAAATGAAGACGGCAAAACAGTAGCAGCTATGGACGTAGTTGCACCAGGTATTGGCGAAATCATTGGTGGCTCACAACGTGAAGAACGCCTTGATGTACTCGATGCGCGCTTAGAAGAAATGGGCTTAAACAAAGAAGACTACAGCTGGTATCGTGACCTACGTAAATATGGTTCAGTGCCACACTCTGGTTTTGGTCTGGGTTTCGAACGTTTAGTGGCTTATGTAACAGGTATGGGCAACGTACGTGATGTAATCGCCTTCCCTCGTACAAAAGGCAGCGCAACTTACTAAACTAAGTAACTAAGTAACTAAGTAACTAAGTAACTAATAAAAACCAACCTTTGTGTTGGTTTTTTTGTAAATTTAAAATACTTTTTTTAAATTTCAACTATAGTTATAAAAAACAATAACCTGATATATATATGATTAAACACCTATTGCTTGTCACTAATTTATTCTTTTGTGTTGCCGCCTCATCAACACAACTTTCAAACCTTGATACCCAACAGCCTCAAACAATTTTAGTTGCAGGTTCAACCTCTGTAGTACAAATGTTAGAGCTTGTTCAAGCTGACTTTAACAATACTGAACAGAGTGTAATGCAGTTACGAGGGATGGGCAGTGATAAAGGTATACAAGCCATTGGTGAGAACTTAGTAGATATAGGCGCATCTTCTCGCTATATGACCAAAGCAGAGCAAGAACGTTGGCCTAATTTAAAACAAACTGTTTTGGCCCAAGACGCTTTAGTTTTTTTTACCAATATTGAAAATCCAATAAAAAACCTATCCACTGAACAACTCAGTGATATTTATCGCGGTAAATATACCCTTTGGAGCCAGGTGAGTGGTAAAAACACTGCAAAGTCAGAGCAAGATAACCAAATACACTTATTCAGCAAAGGTATTCAACACGGTACATTTGATGTGTTTTTGGAATTTTTAAACCTTGATTACATGAAATCAGCACAACCGGACGCCATTAAATTTAAATCAGCAGGAAATAGAGGGCTCTTTTCCAAACAAGACGTGGCTTTATACAATGAATTTAATCAGGCGTTAGGAATTGTACAACGCATACCAAATGCAATCGCGTTTGATTCCTTTGGTGCAGTATCACAACTTAAAAACTCAAAGCTAATCGATAAGATTAGAATACTAAGTATTAATGATGTCAGCCCAACGCAAGAGACCGTTAAAACTAGCCATTATAACTTTGTAAGACCATTAGTTTTAATTGTAAATACGCAGTCTGCTGAGTCAGTTAAAAAAGGTAAATTAATATCTTACTTTCTAAAGACAAAAGATATCAGAGAATTACTAACTAGCCATCATTATATAATGGTTGATTGATATTATTTATGCGGATAGTAAAAAGCGAAAGCATTTATGCTTTCGCTTTTTTAATCCATATGAGAAGCGTGCTTATGCAAGTTTATCCGACACAACTTTGTAAGTTGGATCTTCTATCACATTAACCTCAACTAAATCACGTGCCTTATGAAGCAACTGTGTACAGTCAGGGCTTAAATGACGTAAGTGAAGTTGCTTACCTGCTTTAGTGTATTTATCAGCTAAAGCATCTATTGCTTCTATCGCACTATGATCAGCAACACGACTGTACTTAAACTCTATAATAACGTCTTTAGGATCGTTTTTAATATCGAATAATTCAGAAAACTGTTTCACTGATCCGAAGAATAAAGGTCCGTGTAATTCATATACTTTAGCACCCTCTTCATCTATATAGTTTGTAGTAAAGATATGTTTAGCATGTTGCCATGCAAATACTAAGGCCGATACAATCACACCTACGCATACTGCAATCGCTAAATCTGTAATAACTGTCACACCCGATACTAAAACAATCACAAAGGCATCTGACTTTGGTACGCGTTTCATCATTTTGAAACTCGCCCATTCAAACGTGCCTAATACAACCATAAACATTACACCCACAAGAGCAGCGAGTGGGACCATCTCAATTAAGCCTGCAGCAAAAATAATGAAACCTAGCAACATTAATGCAGCGGTAATACCTGATAAACGCGAACGGCCACCTGAATTAATATTGATCATTGATTGGCCAATCATTGCACACCCGCCCATTGCACCAAAGAAACCACACGTTACATTTGCAGCGCCTTGACCAATACACTCTTTATTACTGTGCCCGCGCGTTTCTGTAATTTCATCAATTAGGCTAAGCGTTAGTAATGATTCAATCAAACCAATTGCAGCTAAAATTAATGCATAAGGTAAAATGATTTTAAGGGTTTCAAACGTAAATGGAACCATTGGAATATGAAACTCAGGTAAGCCACCAGCAATTGTTGCTGCGCTATCACCCGTCATATCTTTGAGGAAATCAAGTACAGTGCGTGCTTCTAAATCTAAGCCCATTACCAATGCTGTTACCGTCACAATTGCCACAAGCGTAGACGGTACTGCCGTCGTTAATTTTGGTAGAAAGTGAATAATAGCCATTGTTAAAGCAACTAACCCTAACATGATCATCATCGGCGAGCCTGTCATCCATTGCATACCACCTTGACCATCTGGCACTTTAAACTGACCAAGTTGAGCGAGGAAAATTACAATTGCAAGTCCGTTCACAAAGCCGAGCATAACAGGGTGCGGTACCATACGAATAAACTTACCAAGCTTAAAGACCCCGGCTAATATTTGCAGTATCCCCATGAGCAGAACAGTGGCAAAGAGATATTCAACACCATGATCCATCACTAAACTTACCATTACTACGGCAAGTGCACCGGTTGCACCTGAGATCATTCCCGGACGTCCACCAAAAATAGCAGTAATCAAACCAACTATAAATGCTGCGTACAAACCAACTAAAGGTTCTACATTTGCAACAAAAGCAAACGCAACAGCTTCAGGGACGAGCGCAAGCGCAACCGTGATACCTGACAGTATGTCGTTTTTAGCAGAGCTTGGCGCCTTGCTGAGTAAGTTAAACATTGAATTCCTCTTGGGTGTGTGGGATCAAAAAAAGCGCTGAATTCTAACAAATTAAGTACAGGTTAACAATGTATACCCAAACAACATCCGGTGCGCGTTTCTGTTATGGGTTTAATAGAGGCTTACACTGCACATTGTTCCTTTTTTAAAAGGGAATAGCATTAATGCAAAGTAATTTAAAGATAATAAACAACGATGATACAGCTAAAGTTTGAATCGTTACGCTGCTTTAGTATAGTAGTATAAATTGTAGAAACAGGTTAAAAAAGAGTAATGATAATCTATTTAACCTGTTAAACATGGTATTAAAGAGGCAGTGACGTGCTGCGTTTAACGCATGTCATAGTCACATTAGAGTGAACTTCTTGAACAAATTCTAGATTTAATAAATTATCACGTACAAACTGCTCATACCCTTCAATTCCTTTTGAAATAATGCGCAACATAAAGTCCATTGTACCTGCCATACTGTAACACTCAGTTACTTCATCATAGCTCAAAATTAATCTTTCAAATTCAGCTAAATTTGTACGGCCATGATTTGATAAGCGTACATGAGCGTAAACTAGCATGTCAAAGCCAAGTTTTTTCTCGTCGAGTAAGGCAACTTTTCCTTTGATATAACCATCTTGCTCAAGTTTAGCAATACGGCGCCAACAAGGCGATTGAGACAAACCTACTTTATCAGCAATGTCAGCTGTAGAAAGACTGGCATCTTGCTGTAATAGTGCCAAAATTTGGCGATCAACATGATTTAAAGACATAATAATTCTTTTTTATATTACTAATTGGTTAAATTATACATTGCTTTATTTAATCCGTCTTGTATTTTTATGCATTTTTTATGCGTTATTAACCAAATTTACCGCTTATAAATGGATTTGATATGCGCTCCGTCACTACTTTAGTGTCCGGTCCATGCCCAGATAAAATACGTGTTTCTTCTGGCAAGGTTAAAATATGTTTTTTAATCGACTCGAGTAGTTGCTGCGCATCCCCTTTAGGAAAGTCAGTGCGCCCTACTGAGCCTTTAAAAATAACATCCCCCACAAATACAACGCCATGCGTCGGTTCGTAAAACACTATATGTCCAGGAGTATGGCCTGGGCAGTGGCGTATTTCAAAACGCAGCTCACCGACAGAAAATATATCACCACCTGATAACCAATGTGTTGGCGTAAATGGCGTTATCGGTTTAAAGCTAAACATCTGAGCTTGCATTGGTAATGCGTCAAACCAAAATAACTCATCCTTGTGCGGCCCTACAATATCAATACTAAAATGATCGGCCAGTATTTTTGCTGCGCCAACATGATCAAGATGACCATGGGTTAACAAAATACAATCTGGAGTTAAATCATATTTAGCAAGCTCAGTAATGATTTTATCTGCATCTCCACCAGGGTCTACAACCGTTGCTTTACGTGTTTTTTTGCAAATAACAATACGGCAATTTTGTGCAAACGCTGTTACTGGTAACGTAATAATTTCCATGACTTAATTCTTTACTTCTGGTTGAGCATTAAATGCCATTAAGATTGGGTATTTCAAATATGCTTGATCATAAAATGGGGTTTTTTCATATAACCAATTCAATCGAGCTTGAGCATTGTTTGCAAAATTTGAATCTTCCCTAATTTTTTTATCGAATTCAAGTGCCAACGCAGGTTTGTCTTTTAACATTTGGCGTGCATAGGGGGCTAATGCGTAATTTTCCATGTATTCAGTACGTTGAAAAATCGTATTAAACTCCCCCCATGCGAAAAATGAGTCTGGTGCTGCTGGGTGAAGCAAATGTGCAACTAATTCACCTAGGGGTTGCGCTGTAACAACTTTAAACCAACCCGTTAAGTTTTGGGGAGCAGCTGTTTGAATGTCAAACTTCGCATTGACTCTAAAGCGTCCTTCAAATGGTGCTTTATCAAATTCATGTTCAGTGACTACTGCAACCTTTAAGTCATCTACACCTTGTGAAGCTGTCGTTATTTTTTCAACTAAAACACCCTGCAATTTCAATTTTTCAATTATATTTGGGTATGCCGCAGGTATATAAAATGCAGCAGGCACTGTAATTGTCTTAGTAACTTCTTTTTGCCAATAGATAGGTAAATCTGTGTATGCTTGCTTTTCACCTAAATATTTAACTTCCATTTGACCACTGAGGGTACTTTTGCTGCGAGCGTATTTTATGCCTTTGAATTCAATCGAATTGGCTTTTTTTGCATACCCGCGTTGCACTATAAGCTGACTAGGAACAAATTCGTGCTCTTTTTGTACAGCAGCTGCTAATTGCTGATGATGCTGTGCTAACGCAGATATTGCACCATCTAAAAACACATATGTACCAAGTACGCGTTGTTTGTAAGGTTTCAGCGAATGATTTTCAACAAGTATCGTCGGTAACGATCTTAAATCTCCCCACCCATTTGAATAGCGTGGTGTTGCTACCCATCCTGCTAACCCTTTTTTAAACTCGCGTTTATCCATTACAAATACAAGTGGGCCAGGTATATGACCCGACTCTTGTAATTTAGTATCAATTACAGGCTTGAAGTATTGGTTAAGTGCATCTGAAACGCTCGGGGACTCACTTGCAAAAACAGGATTGTAACCGTAGGTTACATCGTACTGGTAATCTGCCCCATCAGTGACATGAACGTCAATGTATAAGTCAGGAGAAAATTGATTAATCATATTCATAACCCCTCTTACTTCCGGGGTATCTAGTTTTGTATAATCTCGATTTAAATTAAGGTTGTTTGCATTGGTTCTAAAGCCCATTTTTACAGGCCCACGTTGATTAATACGATTAAACTGGCTACTGCGCTCGTGGCCATCCACATTTAAAATCGGAATAAAGAGTATATTCACTTGGCTTAAAATATCACGACGTTTACCAGTCGCTATATCGCGTAATAACATAAATGTTGCGTCTTTACCGTCAATTTCACCCGCATGAATACCAGCTTGAATAAAGATGGTCGGTTTATTGGTATGCGATAATTGCGAGGCAGAAAACTCGCCGGTTTCACTTGCTATGATCATTTTGATAGCGCGGCCACTTGCACTGTGAGCAATGGTTTGCACTTTAAACTGAGTTGGATTAGCTGCGACAAGACGATCTACAAATTCCATCGTTAACTGATAATTTGGTGATTCTAAACCTTCGCTCAGCTCAAAGTCGGTTGTTAAAGGACCTTTTTGTTGCAGTAGTGCCAAACTTTGCCCTTGCCATGGTAATAACGGTGGCAAATGGCTATCTAATGTAATACTGGCACTTAATAATAATAAACTGGCAATCATAGGTCTCTCTAACTTTAGCCTTTTAAGTGCTTGAAATTATAACAAGGATACAGAGCAGGTCGCGTAAACTGCGGTAGTTCAACAAAAAAATACAGCCAATGACAATTACAGCTTTTAACACGCTCCTATTTTAAACAATAAAAAAGGCGCTATAAAAGCGCCTTGCCATTCAAGAGTTATGTGCTTAAAACATATCTTGATAAGGATTCGTCTTACTAAATTTAATGGCTTTTTCAAAGCCTGGAATATTCATTTGCGTATCAGAAATGACAATGTCATTTTCTTCAATCATGCCATCTCCAAAGCGATAAATAAGCGCATACTGACCTAAATCAGCTTGTTGCTGGTAATCAGCTTGAGCTGCTTTAACTGCTTTATTACTTTGTGCGTATTTATTCATAACTGCACTGCCATGGCGCTTAGCAAGCATATTTATTGTTACTTTAGGTGAAAGTACCGTGGCAGTTGCATTATTTCCGCCAAAACCTTTTGAGTTAATAAAGGCAATATCCATATCATCACATTGATAATGCGCTGTACGGATATCTAAGTGTTGGCTATGGACGTCATCAGCTACTTTATCTATCGTGGTAATACCCGGCATAATATTGTGTGTAAATACACCTAGCGCCATTGCTAACTGATCGCCACTCGCGGGGGCTAATGTATGACCAACAAACGCTTTAGGCGCTGACACTTTCCAATTATCTATTGCAAATGTTTGTGCCACTCGGTGATAAATAAGTGACTCTGTTACGCGGTTTTGAGGTGTACTTGAGCCATGCGCTAAAATAAAGCTTCGCTGTTGAACAGCGTCAATACCTAAAATATTAGCAGCCAATGCAACCGATTTAGCCATCGTAATGTAATTACCTGGACCTGGGGCTGTAATTGATTTTTTAACACCATCCGCATTAACAAATACATCGGCAACAGATCCCATGATCTGAGCGCCAAGCTCTAATGCAAGTGCATCATCCATCAAAATAACAACTTGCGCGCCTTCACCAATTGTAAAACCACAGTTTTCGCCAAAAGGCCGACTTGTACGACGATGATCCACCGTATCAGTTCCATCTAAACGTTTTAAGCCCTCTTCGTTAGCGAGCGCCCCCATATTACCAAAGCCTTCGATCATCTCAGGTGTAATTGCACACTCAACGCTGGCAACGACTGCAACACGAGTACGCCCCGCTTGAATATCATTTACTGCCGCACGTAAATTGTACAAAAATGTAGCGCATGCACCTGATGTAGTAAATGTAGTGCCTACATTTCCAGTTACATAAGCATTAATAAAGTCCGTAGACATAGTATTTAAACCAAGTGCAAGCTGCTTAGTGCTTACTCTCTCGCCCTGCTGGCGAGAACGAATTAAACCACCAAAACCTTCATCATTAACTTGCCCAGCAATTGACGCTGAATATGTGCCGATTTTATCGGGTTCAACACTGTTCATAATAGATTGCCAATCTAAACCCGTTGACTTAATTGCATCGGTTGCAGCAAAAATTGTCGCTTGCAGCCCGCGCGGTTGGTAACGACTATTGTACATAGTAGATGGATCAAAACCGGTAGGTAACTGACCCGCTGCTTTTATTGGATTATCACGGGTGCTGTCATGTTTAATCGCAACTTCTGCACTGATCGTTATTTTTACTTTTTTATCTTCTAAATCTTCAATAAGCCAGCTAGCAGGTATAGGCTGCGGTAAATCGCGACGGCGCGTTTCAAATACAATGTTTTGTTCATCACTGGCTGTGAAGGTCATTTTTTGCTGCCACGGTGTGGCATCAACATCAAAGTGATTCTTTTCAATCTTTCGGATCAAAGTGCCTGCAATCACTCGCTCGCCAAATAACGACTCAATATCATTTTGGCTAACAACCTTACCAGACTCATCTTTTAATTCACCTTCTTGCATTGAAACAAGATTCATTAAAGTTGCTAAGCCTAAAAATGTTTCTTGGCGAGCATTTGCACTCAAGCTGTCTAACACGATACGACGATAGCCTTGATGAAATGAAGTACGGCCTGCGGCGTTAATTCCGCCCATGCCGACAATAACGGATAATGCTGTCATAATTTGCCTTGAGAAAACGTGTTATCGGGTATGTATACAGTTTAGATGGATTTAACATTCCAGATTGTGCTTAAATAGCCAAATAACCAGTCTAACAGGCCAGCGATCACTGGTCGGAGCAATTAAATGGACACAAACAAAACACAATCGTCATTACAGATCAGTATTTTGGTTTACCAGCATTTATTGATCACTAGTTTAACCTTACCAATAGAGATGCTAAGAGCAGGCGAAGCCTTTGCAAAAAGCCATCTTCAATCAATCCCTTTTCGACCATTAACCATTAATTTAATTGCTGAGAATACACAGCCAATCAAAAATCGTAGCGGGTTAGCTATTTTACCAGATGATACGCACCTTACTGCGCCTCACAGTGACTTAATAATTGTGCCAGGAATTTGGCGAAACCCCCGCCCTGTAGTCCGCGCAAATAACCAGCTAGTTAAATGGCTTGGGGCGAGTTGGCAAAATGGCAGTTCGATTATTGGAGTGGGCACGGGCAATTGTCTTATCGCCGAAGCTGAACTATTAAATGGTCACCCTGCAACAACACATTGGCATTATGCTGAACAATTTAAGCGAGATTATCCATTAGTGTTGCTTAAACCTGATTTTTTTATCACTCAGTCGGAGCGTTTATATTGTGTTGCGAGCTTAAATGCACTCGCGGATGTAATCGTACATGTTATAAGCCAGTATTATGGGCAAGCAGCCGCACAACATGTTGAGCGCAATTTTTCTCATGAAATACGTAAGCCATATGAAGAGCAAAGATATTTAGAGGGTGCCGTTGATAGACATCCAGATGAATTAATTGCACAAATTCAATTTTGGTTAAAAAACAACGTGTCCACTGAGCAAAGTTTAAACGATGTTGCACAACTATTTGGTTTAAGTTACCGTACTTTTACACGTCGTTTTCGAAGTGCGACCAATCAAAGTCCAATAGAGTATTGGCAGCAATTGCGAGTTCAAACGGCTAAAGAGTTGCTTGCTTGCTCTAACTTATCAATTCAAGAAGTGGCTCTTGAGGTGGGATATAATGATCAAGGGCATTTAACCCGCGTATTTAAAAAAGTACTCTCGCAAACACCAAGTGAGTATCGAAAAGTCGTTAGAAGAAAATTATTTGGCTAATCTATTAATTAAATGCATTATAATATTGTATGTATTACCGTCATAAAGGACAGTCATGATCCATCAAGGAACAGGGGAAACTATCGTATTACTGCATGGCGCGACATCATCTTGCAATACATGGAAACACGTTGTGCCTTTATTAAGCCCTTCAAACGAAGTCTTCGCATTCACTGCACTTGGCCATCGAGGCGGTAATAAAGCCACTAGCAGTATAGAAATTAGCGACATAATAGATGACTTTGAGCGATTGTTAGATAAGTACAACATCGATAAACCCCATATCACCGGCAACTCTATGGGTGGGTGGGCCGCTATCGAGCTCGCTAAAAGAGGACGAGCCGCAAGCGTGTGTGCCATATCTCCAGCAGGTTTTTGGAACACGCCACAACATGGACAACATCTTGCGCTTAAAAAATTAAAGCGCCTGGCATTTATTGCTAAAATCACACAACCACTGTTACCTTTACTAGCGAAGTCATCTTTAATAAGAATGTTGGCATTAAAAGACGTTGCAAAATATGGAAACAAGCTCAGTGGATGTGAATTTACTGCCATGGTAGAAGATATGCTGTACTGCGAAGTTAAAAGCTCACTTTTTAATACAAAACAGTCGCTTAATTTTACCAAGCCACTGCCTTGTCCTTGTACTTTGGTATGGCCTGAATGTGATCTCTTATTTCCACCGAATATAAACGCTGTGATAGCTAAAGAGCGCCTCCCCGACGCTCGCTCTCTGATTTTAAAAGACATTGGCCATGTACCAATGATTGATGACCCCCTATTAATTGCTACAACAATTTTAAAAAGCATTGAATATGGTAAGGCTTTTGAACTTAACGAATAGCGCTTTTAATTACTTATAAGCCACTTAATCGTGGCTTTTTTCTTCCTCTTTATTACGCCTGTAATAGCGCTTGGAATAAATTTTAACATGTCGGTGTACGCCTTTACTCAAGCTTTTAAATTGCGCTTCAAGCACATCAACACCATATAAAATGCCCACCACCAGGACTGAGAGCTTAATCGCAGGTGCCAGACTGTGCGTTGCTATCATCACGCCTATTGAGGCCAGAACCCAGATAGTCGCTGCTGATGTTACGCCAACAACAGCCCCGTCTTTTGCTAGCATAACGCCAGCACCTAAAAACCCAATGCCAGTAATTATTTGCCCAACCACCCGTGAATGATCTATTACATCGCCCTGTAAATTAAAGGCAGTCGCTAAAAACAAGTAAGTACCCAAGGTAATTAACGCAGAGGTACGAATACCCACAGGTTTTCCTCTTAGTTGACGCTCGGCACCTATAATTGCGCCGCAAAATGCGGCTGTCCCAATAGCAGACCATGAATAAGGCGCCACATCAACAAGCTCGTATAATGTCACTCGCTTTCCTTATAAATTATTTACCCTTAATTCGGGCTGATAAATTAACTGCAACAGCAGTACGTAATCGACTTGTTCCAAAGGCGGCCATACTCGAAAAATCAGCACGCGATACAGGCACATGCTGGCAATCTAGTGCGCGTTGTTTATCGTTTTCACAAAATGGATCATGAACATATAAGCAGTGATCATCAAGATGAGTGATACACACCCAATGCGGTGATTTTTTACCATCAAAACGATAAGTACTGATCAACACTAAGACACTGAAACCACGTTCTACCCACTGCTCTATATGACTTAAATCTACATCACTGTAGTTAATACTTAACTCATGCTGCGAAATTTGCTCAACAAACTGCTGATGGACAGCACGTAGCACTGTTTTTTTAGTCTCACTGCGTACACCATCAACAAATAAGGCATCCTCAGTGTTAAGCATTATTTCCACATCGTAACCGCGTTTATCGGCAGCTAAAGCTAAGCCTAACGGATGACACCCACCATGTCCTGAGGTCATAAATATAGTGGTTGCTTCTCGCCAAATAGCTAACTCAGCGCCTTGATCAAGCACTTGCTTTTGATTCACACTGCCCATAGCCATTAACAAGGCAGATGGCCCACATGTAAACTCTGTCGTTTGCTGATACCAAGGCGTTAAACGTGCAAACTGTAATTCGTCAGTTTGACGAATGTTTTTTTGCATCCGTAGCGCATCACTATGATCATCGTAATAATCACTGTATTGGCCAAATACTCGATAACCTAGCTTTTCATAAAGGCCAATTGCTTGGGTATTATTTACTGCAACTTCTAAGCGCATATACAGTCGTCCACGCTGTGCTGTTGCCTGCTCAAGTGCCTTTAATAATTGCTTTGCAATGCCTTTACCTTGTGCGTGTGGCGTAACTGCAAGCGAATATAACCGCGCCAGCCGCGTTCCCTTATGACACCACACTAAACCATAACCGAGTAATTGCTGCTGACACTGTGCAACGAGTAAGATGCCGTGTTTAGCCGATATCCAACGCTTTAAACTCCGTGCACTTAACCTATCTTGGTTAAAGCTTTGTTGTTCTATTTCAAGTAACGCGTTTAAATCTAAGTCAGTGGCAGCACGAACTGCCACATCATATTGAGTCATTAACCGCGGCCTCTTGCTTCAAGTCTCTGTTTAAATTCATCCATGATGATCATATAAAGTTCATCCCCTAAATAGGCATCTTCTACTTTATGATCAATACTTGGATTGTCGTTTACTTCAAGCACATAAGCACGGCCTTGATGCTCTTTTACATCTACACCATATAAGCCTTTACCAACCGTTTTACACGCTTTTAAAGCGGCGTCTAATACTGCTTTTGGTAACTCAAAAGTTGGCAGTGTTTCAAACCCACCCGAGAAAAACCGTTTTGCATCATGGTTATAAATTTGCCAATGATTACGCGCCATTAAATAGCGACAGGCATAAATAGCGCGTCCATTTAATACGCCCACTCGCCAATCGTATTCTGTGTACATATACTCTTGTGCAAGCACTAATGCGCTAAATTCAAAAAGTTCCGTTAGCTTAACTTTCAGCTCAGTTTGATCAGCAACTTTATAAACACCTTTCGAAAATGACCCTTCTGGCATTTTCAGTACTAACGGGTAAGTAAATGTCGCTTCTAATTGTGTAATTGTTTCGTCTGTTTGATCAGCCACTACCATGGTTTTTAAACTTGGTACTTTTTGATAGTTAAACGCATCATGTAAATATACCTTATTACAACAACGCAAAATCGAATCTGCATCATCAATCACTACGAGCCCTAAACTTTGCGCTTTACTTGCAAGACGGTAAGTTGGGTGATCAATCGCGGTCGTTTGACGAATAAATAGCGCATCAAACTGTGCAATGTTATCAATCTCTTCAAAGCTTAGCGCTTGTGCATGAATACCATGCTTAGCGGCTGCTTTTATAAAGCGCGCAATGGCGTCTTTATCACTTGGCGGCACTTTTTCGTTGTGATCAACCAAAATTGCCATATCCCAACGGTAGCGTTTCTGCGTATCACTAATACGCCACTGCGTTTGTGTAAATTCGTTTAGCTTGGCGACAAACTCTTGGTGCAGCTCACTATTAAGTGACGCTAAAGAACCTTGTTGTAATAACCCTGCGTGATCAACAAATAAGATCGGTGCTGGGTATTGTTTAAATACCGCTTTTGCCGCTTTACTTTGCAGTTCATTTACAGCATTACCAAAATAGAACGTACCGTCAATTTGGCCTAAATTAAGCATTAAAGCTTGGCCACTTCGTAAGGCATTGATGGTTTTCACACTCGGTAATACTTGATGTTTACGGGCCTCTGCAAGTAATGAACAATAATAGCCTTTGCTCAAGTATTGGCTCGAATCACACAAGTTAATAATGCGTGTTTTTGGCTCATTAAGCTTTGGGTAGTCACGTAAATAGGTATTGAAGGTAATTACGTTTTCAAATGAGTGAGCAAGGGTTTGCTCGTTGTTATCAACCACGATTAAGGTTTTAAACACGACTTTTCCTAAAAATAAGTCAAAATAAAGTAAATGCGTATATACCCAAGCCACCTCTAGAGGCAGACAAAGCGTTGCACAGGGTTGGTTTAGGTATACGCTTAAATAGAAACACCCATACTGCTAAGTGAGGGTTATAAATAACACGCTAACTTAACAGGATGGGTGCTTTAGCCTAAGCTACGAGTGATTTATAAAGGTTTTTTAACTTTCTGACCAACGAGTTATTTTTAGCGTTAGGATAAGTAAAATTAATCAATAAAAAAATGAAGTGTGATGTATGGTTTTTGAGCTGAAAAGCAATGAAAAGATATTTTAAAATGTGTTTTGAGGTGAATTCAGGTAAGCAAAATAAAAAAGCTGTGCGAGCATGAAAATAGTCACAACAGCTTTTAACAATCAGAGTTATTATAGCGCGCTTTCTAGCTCTGGTAGCACATCAAATAAATCAGCAACTAGGCCGTAATCTGCCACTTGGAAAATCGGTGCATCTGGATCTTTATTGATTGCAACAATCACTTTTGAATCTTTCATGCCTGCTAAGTGCTGAATTGCGCCGCTGATACCCACTGCAATATATAAGTTAGGCGCAACAATTTTACCCGTTTGACCTACTTGCATATCATTGGGTACAAAGCCCGCGTCAACCGCAGCACGCGATGCGCCAATAGCAGCACCAAGCTTATCAGCAATACCATGTAGTAATGAGAAGTTCTCACCGTTTTGCATGCCACGCCCACCTGATATAACCACTTGCGCAGCCGTTAACTCTGGACGTTCAGATTCGGTTTGTTCAACACTAACAAAAGAGCTCAATTGACTGCTAAATACCGCGTCAATAGCCGTAATATCGGCAGCTGTTTGCTCGCCTTGTAAATCAAAGCTGCTCGCACGAACCGTAATCACTTTTTTACTATCTAATGATTTAACTGTCGCAATTGCATTACCTGCATAAATTGGGCGTTTAAATGTGTCGCCATCAACTACGTCAATGATTTCTGAAATTTGCGCTACATCTAATAAGGCAGCAACACGTGGCATAAAGTTTTTACCCGTTGTTGTTGCACTCGCTACAAGGTGTGAATACTCCGGTGCAAGTGATAGCACTAGATCAGCGATATTTTCTGCTAATTGATGAGCATATTCACTGTTATCAGCAACTAATACGCCGTTTACACCCGCAATGCTGGCAACCTCTTCACTCATCGGTGCTAAATTTTCACCCGCGATGAGTACATCAACAGCAAAACCAAGCTTTAAGGCCGCATTAATCGTTTTTGACGTTTCAGGCTTTAAAACACCATTGTCATGATCCGCAATAACTAATGTTTTCATTTAAATCACCTTCGCTTGTGTTTTTAATAAATCAACTAACTGAGCAACGTCGTCAACAATGATGCCACCACTTCGCTTTGCTGGTTCATGTACTTCAACAACGCTAATACGCGGTGTTAAATCTACACCTAAGCTATCAGCTGCAATGACATCTAGCGGCTTACGTTTTGCTTTCATAATATTCGGTAATGAAGCATAACGAGGTTCATTAAGGCGTAAATCAGTCGTCACTACAGCGGGTAATTTAAGTGCGACAGTTTGCAAACCACCATCGACCTCACGGGTTACATTTACTGTGCCATTGGCTACATCTACATTAGATGCAAAAGTACCCTGCCCGCGCCCTGTTAACGCAGCAAGCATTTGTCCTGTTTGATTGTTATCTGAATCAATAGACTGTTTACCTAAAATAACCAGCTCTGGTGCTTCTTGCTCAACAATTTTAGCTAATAATTTAGCCACATGCAGAGATTCTAATTTTTCATCCGTTTCAATATGAATCGCTTTATCAGCTCCTAAAGCAAGCGCTGTACGTAATTGCTCTTGCGATGCTTTAGCACCAATTGTAACTGCAACAACCTCGGTTGCTATACCCGCTTCTTTTAAACGAATTGCTTCTTCAATTGCTATTTCACAAAATGGGTTCATCGCCATTTTTACATTAGTAAGATCAACGTCGCTATTATCTGCTTTGACACGTGCTTTCACGTTGTAGTCAATCACTCTTTTTATTGGTACGAGAACTTTCATAGGAACTCCATTTTAATTTAAACCTACAAGGTAACGTGTACGTCAACCTATTTATTTTATGAATTCAGACTACTTCCTGTTGACGTAAACGTCAACCTAAAATAACCTTAAACTATTCCTAACCTGTAACGTTTCATTTGCAAGTATGAAATTGCCATCGTAAAGGCACAGGTCCGTCACACAAAAGAGGTTAATATGGTCGAACGCGAAACCATGGAATTTGATGTCGTTATTGTCGGCGCTGGGCCTGCTGGCTTAGCTACCGCAATCCGATTAGCGCAACAAGCACAAGAAAAACAACAAGAGTGTACGATTTGCGTAGTTGAAAAAGGCTCAGAAGTGGGTGCCCATATTTTATCTGGTGCAATATTTGAGACCACTGCATTAGATGAGTTGCTGCCTAATTGGCAAGACCTTGACGCTCCCGTTACAACTAAAGTAACCAATGATGAGATTTATTGGTTTAATAATGACAATAAAGCAACTGCCATCCCTCATTTTGCGACCCCAAAAAGTTTTCATAACACGGGTAACTATATTGTCTCTATGGGCAATGTGTGTCGTTGGCTCGCTGAACAAGCTGAGAACTTAGGAGTGGAGGTTTTTCCAGGGTTTAGCGCTCATTCATTAATAATAGAAGACGATACTGTAAAAGGTATTGTTACTGGCGATATGGGACTTGATAAAGACGGCAACGAAAAAGATGGTTTTATGCCGGGTATGGAGCTTCGTGCAAAGTACACTGTATTTGCCGAGGGCTGCCGTGGCCATTTAGGTAAACAATTAATCAATCAATTTGCCCTTGATGCCGATGCATCACCACAACATTATGGTTTGGGCTTTAAAGAAATTTGGCAAATAGATCCTGCCAAACACAAGCAAGGTAACGTTGTTCACGGAACTGGTTGGCCGCTCGCTGGGGATACGAATGGCGGTGCATTTATGTACCACAGTGAAAACAACCAAGTTGTAGTGGGGCTGATTGTTGATTTAAATTATTCAAATCCACATTTAAGCCCGTTTGATGAATTTCAACGTATGAAACATCATCCTGTTTTTAAAGATATTCTCCAAGGTGGTGAGCGAATTTCTTATGGTGCTCGCGCAATTGCTAAGGGTGGCCTGCATTCTTTACCTAAAATGCATTTCCCTGGTGGTTTACTTGTTGGCTGTGATGCTGGCACCTTAAACTTTGCAAAAATCAAAGGTAATCATACTGCAATGAAATCAGGCATGATTGCAGCTGAGGTTATTTTTAAAGCCTTGTGTAACGCACAGGCGCACTCTGATCTTACTGAGTATGCACAAGCCTTTAAGCAAAGCTGGGCCTATAAAGAGTTGTACCAATCTCGCAACTTTGGTCCTGCAATGCATAAACTCGGTAAGTTTATAGGAGGAGCTTATAACACCCTTGATCAAAATATGTTTGGTGGCGGCTTACCGTTTACTTTTAAAGATAACACACCAGATCACTGCACATTAGTTGATAAAAACCAAGCAGATAAAATTGACTACCCAAAACCTGATGCTGTACTTAGCTTTGATAAGTTGTCATCTGTGTTTTTATCAAACACTAACCATGAAGAATCTCAGCCGTGTCATTTACAACTAAAAAACAGCGCCATCCCTATTGACGTAAACCTTGTAAAATTTGACGAACCAGCACAGCGCTATTGTCCTGCGGGGGTTTATGAAGTACAACAGGTTAACGGTAAAGATGAGTTTGTGATCAATTCACAAAATTGTGTGCATTGTAAAACCTGCGATATTAAAGATCCAAGCCAAAATATTACATGGGTAACCCCTGAAGGTGCTGGTGGGCCAAACTACCCCAATATGTAAATTATTTTAAATTTTGAACTAATCCTAAATTGCAGGGGGCTTCGGCCCCTTTTTTGCGCTATGCTCAATAATAACCGTCTAATAGTAAAGAGTAATATGTATGCCGTCGTCAAATGTAGTGTTTCGTTTTTTAGCTGAGCCCACCGATGTTAACTTTGGAGGAAAAGTCCACGGTGGTGTTGTCATGAAATGGATTGACCAAGCTGGGTATGCATGTGCCGCTGGTTGGAGTGGCCACTACTGCGTTACGGTGTCAGTGGCTGGTGTTAAATTTCGCCGCCCTATTCTTGTTGGTCAAATAGTTGAGGTAGAAGCTAAAATCGCTCATACGGGTAAAACAAGCATGCAAATCTTTATACAAGTGCGATGTGGTGATCCCAAAACACAAAATATGGTTGAAACAAATCACTGTGTTATTAGTTTCGTAGCCATGGATGAAACTGGCTATCCTGTTAATGTGCCAGAATACGTGGCAGTGAGTAGCGAAGAGAAACAACTTGAAAACTACGCAATAAAAATGAAAGAAATCGCCATTGAAACTGAGACCTTACTACACAAATGTGAGCCAGAATAATCACTAAGTAAAGTTTACATATCGCCATGAAAAGCTTTCCATGGCGAAACTGAACACATGAATAAAAACACACCAACCTGCTGATAGATTAGACAAAAACACCATTTTTAGCTTTTAATTTAGCCAACTTCAAGCTGGCATAATCAATGCAGTTATAAAAGAGACAAGTAACCACGGGTTATTTATTTTTATTTTATAAAGGAGCTATTTAATGATTAAAACACTTTCTCTTTCAGCACTTGCTTTAGCAACTCTTGGCTTTAACTCTGCAGCGCAGGCTGATGTTAACGAGATGGACTCACCACGTATTTATACTGGTATCGGCTACGGTCAATATTCTTTTCAATTTGAAGATTCAGAAAACGACATTGATTTTGACGATGACTCACAAATGCTCAAAGGCTACATTGGTACCCAATTTAATAAATATTTAAGTCTCGAACTTGCTTATCAAAATTTTGATGAAGTAAGTGACATAGACAGCTATGCCGAAGTAGATGGTATATCTCTCGCCGGACGCTTAGCAGCGCCAATTACTGAGAGCTTTTCAGTTTATGCTAAAGGCGGTTGGTTAGAGTGGGACGCAGAAGTAACCAGCGATATCCCTGCCCTTGGCGAAATTTCTGCTGAGCAAAGTGGAGGTGATGTATTTTACGGTGCGGGTTTAGAGTACGCATTTACAAGCAACGTGCAAGTTCGCTTAGAGTATGAACGCTATAAATTAGAAGACGATATTGATACTGATATGGATGTCGCGTCTGTTTCAGTGCAATACATGTTCTAACATTTTTTTATAAACTCCCCTTGTTTAAGGCAGCTTCAGGCTGCCTTTTTTAGTATGAACAGGTAGAATGGCGTATCTTCAACAGTCATTGAGTTTCATGAACGATTTTCAACTAACGGCCATTGGCCATATACAATCTCCCTATAAACAGAAGTTTGCTATTCCTCGCCAACCTCGTTTAGTGCCACAAGCCAAAGCAAAGCTTGTGTTTGCTGCTGATTTTAACCGCGAGGAGTTTGTTCGTGGCTTAGATGAGTTTAGCCATATTTGGTTACTCTTTCGTTTTCATGAAACCGCTGATAAAGGTTACTCTGCGATGGTTAGACCGCCACGCTTAGGAGGCAATGAGCGTAAAGGTGTGTTTGCAACACGTGCGACCTTTAGACCCAATGCCATTGGTATGAGCGCAGTAAAGCTCGAAGGCATTGAATATAAAAATGGTCAATTATGCTTATTGTTAGCGGGCATTGATTTACTTGATGGCACACCAATTTTAGATATAAAACCTTATTTACCCTATTCTGATGCTATGGTCGATGCAACCGCAGGCTTTGCTGATACTCGCCCAGAAACGCAAATGACCGTTGAATTTAGCTCATCAGTACTCGAGTTTATCAAACAGCAGACCGACTACCCTGATTTACACGACTTTATCAATAATGTCCTTAAGCAAGACCCTCGCCCTGCTTACAAAAAACAAAAAGAGGGTGAACAAAGTTATGGGATGACCTTGTATGATTTTAATATCCGTTGGCAGGTTAACGGCGAACATAACTACGTCACTAGCATAGAAAAAAACTAGAAAAACACACTTAGCGCTTTAGTGTAAAAGCAACCACTGCTAAACTGAGTGCCTTATTGAAATAATAATTTTATAACTATCGGAATAAACATGCGTACCAGTCAATATATTCTCGCAACACTTAAAGAAACGCCTTCAGATGCTGAAATTGTATCGCATCAATTAATGTTAAGAGCGGGTATGATCCGTCGCGTCGCGTCGGGCCTATATACTTGGTTACCCTCTGGTTTACGCGTGTTACGTAAAGTAGAAAACATCGTGCGCGAAGAAATGGATAAAGCAGGCGCTATCGAAATGCTAATGCCTGTAATTCAGCCTGCTGATTTATGGGAAGAATCGGGTCGTTGGGATCAGTTTGGCCCAGAGTTAGTCCGCTTTACAGATCGCCATAATCGAACGTTTGCATTAGGCCCAACTCACGAAGAAGTGATCACTGATTTTGTTCGTAAAGAGATCAACTCTTACAAGCAACTACCTATCACTTTGTATCAAGTACAAACAAAAGTACGTGATGAACGTCGCCCTCGCTTTGGTGTAATGCGCGCACGTGAATTCACCATGAAAGACGCATACTCGTTCCACTTAAGTGATGAATGTTTAGATGCAACTTACCAAGCGATGCACAAAGCATACTGTAATATTTTTGAACGCTTAAACCTAGATTACCGCCCAGTTATTGCTGACACGGGGTCGATTGGTGGTAGTGTATCGCATGAGTTTCATGTATTGGCTGAGTCTGGTGAAGATGCGATTGCATTTAGTGATGCCAGTGACTACGCTGCGAACATTGAAAAAGCAGAAGCACTCGCACCAAGTGAAGCTCGCCCTGCACCGAGCAAAGAATTAAAAGCATTCCCTACGCCAGATGCAAAAACTATTGATGAGCTTAAAAAGCATTACGGTGTAAAACCACATCGTGGTGTTAAAACGCTGATTGTATATGGCGCACCAAATGAAGAAGGCCAACGAGGCTTGGTTGCTTTAGTTGTGCGAGGTGATCATGATCTTAATGAACTTAAAGCAGAGAAACACCCATTAGTCGATGCGCCTCTCGAGATGGCAAAAGAAGCTGATATTATTGCCGCTGTAGGTGCAAAACCTGGTTCTTTAGGACCTGTAGGTTTATCTATGCCAATTATTATTGACCGCACAGCCAATGTGATGGCTGACTTTGTTGCAGGCGCTAATAAAGACGACGAGCATTACAGTGGCATAAACTGGGATCGCGATGTAACAGATTACCTAGTTGCTGACTTACGTAACATTGTTGAAGGTGACGCCAGCCCTTGTGGTCAAGGTAACTTACAAATCAAGCGCGGCATTGAAGTTGGTCATATCTTCCAACTTGGGACTAAGTACTCAGAAGCAATGAAAGCCGGTGTATTAAGCGAAACAGGTAAAAACCAAATAATGACCATGGGTTGTTACGGTATTGGCGTGTCTCGTATCGTCGCTGCTGCTATTGAGCAAAATAATGACCAATACGGTATTATTTGGCCTCAGCCTATTGCGCCATTTGACATTGCTATTGTGCCAATGAATATGCACAAATCTCATCGTATTCCTGATATTGCTAATAATCTTTATGAAGGGTTAAAAGCAGCAGGGTTAGAAGTGTTATTTGATGATCGTAAAGAACGCCCTGGTGTGATGTTCAACGATATGGAATTATTGGGTGTGCCTTTCACATTGGTTATTGGCGAACGTAACCTTGATGAAAACAAAGTAGAACTTAAAAATCGCCGTACTGGCGAAAAGCTAATGATTGATATTGATACCGCTGTAGAAGCAATTAAAACTGCGATGAACGTTTAATTTAACGTCAATCTAGTTGAATATAAAAGCCGCTTTATGCGGCTTTTTTGTTCCCTGCTTTTTATCATCACACTACTTTTTTCATTGTAAGCATGTGCTCTGTTATGCTGAGCTCGATACTAAGTGTCATAGATGTTTCGTTAAACTGTCGTGTTAACGTCATCAAAGTTACCTAACGTAGTTATTATTACACTATCAATAACGACTATGACTAATAACAACACAAGTGATAAACAATACTTTCCCGCAGTATGGATCTCAGATGTACACCTGGGCTATAAAGATTGCAGAGCTGATTACCTACTCGATTTTTTAAACAGCATTGAATGCGATACCCTCTATTTAGTAGGCGACATAATTGATCTTTGGTCTATGAAGCGCAACTTTTATTGGCACTCAAGCCATTACCAAGTTTTAACATGCATTCAAGAAAAAGCATCTCAAGGCACGCGTGTTATCTATATTCCCGGCAATCATGATGAAACATTCAGGCAATATATAAACAACAGCTTATTCGGTATTGAAGTACACCAGCAATATATTCATACCACAAAAGCTAATAAGCGCTTTTTGCTTGTCCATGGTGATGATTTTGACTCTGCCACTCGCTACAACAAGCTAATAAGTATTGCAGGTGATGCGGGTTATGATTTTTTACTTTTTTTAAATCGCTGGACGAACCGTATTCGCCGGCTGTTTGGTCAGAACTACTGGTCACTTGCAGCGTGGATAAAAGCCCGCGTTCATAAAGCACGAGAAGCAATAGAAGCTTTTGAAAATGCAGCTATTCATGAAGCGAAAAAACAAGGTGTTGATGGAATTATTTGTGGTCATATCCATCACCCTGAAATTAAAGTAGTTGATGGGATTGTGTATTGCAACGATGGCGATTGGATAGAAAGCTGCACAGCACTGGTAGAGCAAGCATGTGGAAGGATTGAACTGCTACATTGGAGTGATACCAAAAAAGTGCTTAACTCAGCAGATGAATCATCACACAGCCGAGTTAAAAATAAGGAGCAAAAATCGGCTGCTTAATTAAGCAGCCACATCGCTAACTTGTTTTTCAAGGTTTTTGGTTTAATAGGCTTAGTAATGTAATCATTCATACCCGCTGAAATACACCGTTCCCTATCCCCTGCCATTGCACTGGCTGTCATAGCAATAATCGGGATATGGCGATAGACAATGCCGGCTTTATTATTTCGGATCTCACTTGTCGTATCATAACCATTAAGATTAGGCATTTGACAATCCATTAAAATAACATCAAATGGCTGTTGTTGGTGCGCTTGTAATGCTTCGAGTGCTTCCACACCATCGCTTGCACACGTAATACTGACCTGGGTTCGTTTTAAAATGGCTTTAGCAACTTCGATATTGATCATATTATCATCCACCAGCAAGACTTTGTATCGAGAGAGATCAACATGAACCTCGCCTTCTGAATCAGCTTTCTGGGAAGGAAGTAAAAAGCTATTACTTGCACCAAATATACTTGCCAGCTTATAGCTAAACTGATCTTGTGTTAGCGGCTTATTAAGCATGTGGCAGTTTTCAGGAAAGCTCGCTTTATCAGCCTTACTTAATAATAAATCACGCAAAATTAACATATACTTTTTATTTTGCTGTTCGCATAAAGCGATTAATTTATCGAGCAGTGGGTGCTCGTTATCAATCACCATGAGGTCGACATTGAACGTATCGTACTCTTCTAGATAATCAAAACGTTGTATGTTATTTAAATCAACTTTACAGTTTTTGACAAGTAAATTGGTAATATTTTGAAACACACTCTCTTTTGCAATTAACACGCCTACTTGAATATCTGCGGCTAATTCAATAGGGGTATTTAATTTTTTCTCGGGTGCAACATGAAGATCTACATAGGCAGTAAAGCAGCTGCCTTTGCCTTTTTTACTGGTTACACTTATATCTCCGCCCATTAGTTGCGCTAGTTTTTTACAAATCGAT
Source organism: Pseudoalteromonas neustonica (assembly GCF_001653135.1). Taxonomy (GTDB): domain Bacteria; phylum Pseudomonadota; class Gammaproteobacteria; order Enterobacterales; family Alteromonadaceae; genus Pseudoalteromonas; species Pseudoalteromonas neustonica. The sequence goes on along the minus strand of NZ_BDDS01000002.1, from coordinate 195,051 downwards.
AAACCAAGCCCTGTACCACCAAAGTGTCGAGTAGTACTTGTATCTTCTTGAGTAAATACATCAAATAATTTATCTATATTTTCTTGCGCAATACCTATGCCAGTATCCTGAATAGAAAAACTCATACGTAGTTTATCTTCAGTTAGGTATTTACAATCAAGTGTTAAACTTACTTCGCCTTGGTGGGTAAATTTAAAAGCATTATTTAATAAATTGATCAAAATTTGTTTTAAACGATGGCTATCCCCAACAAGCATTCGATCCATGACTTTATCGGTATTTAATAACACTTCGAGCCCTTTTCTCTGGCCCTGTATCGCCATTGAAGTGATCATATCACTGCAAACAGTAATCACATCAAAGCTATGATTATCAATATCAAGCTTACCCGCTTCAATCTTAGAAAAATCAAGAATGTCGTTTATAAGTGTCATTAATGAATTAGCACTACTATTTGCAAAGCTTAAATACTGTAGCTGCACGTCACTTAATGGGTCTTCTTTAAGCATTTCTAGCATCCCCAACACACCATTCATTGGCGTGCGGATCTCATGGGAAATATTCGCCACAAAATCACTTTTAGCTTGGCTGGCTGCAAGCGCTTCTTCTATCGCACTTTCAAGCTCCACTGTACGCTGTGATACTTTTAACTCTAGTGTCTCGTTTAATAATTCAAGCTCGCTCTGAGTTTGCTTCAAAGAATTAATATTTCTCAAAATCGCCGCTATTTGATTTCGCTGAGTGAACACATCAAAAACACAGGTTAAAGTAACAGAATAAAAGTGCCGGATGTTATCAGTATCTATATATACAGCTTCAAATGGTGGTTTTGCTCCTTCGTTGATAGTTTCACTTAAACTGTGCTTATCTTTATTTTTTAATTCAAATAACTGCGTAAAATTCGTTTCATTTAATAGTAAATCAAAGCTTTGCAACGCTGTTTTATTTGCATTACTGATCACACCATTTTCTTCTACAGTGACGATTGAATCTAGTGAGTTCTCAATGATTTTATTATTCTGTTCTTTCAATGAGTGAATTTCTAACTTACGGTTAATGTAACGTTGATAAAACAAGACCATAAACAATAATACTGAAAACAGTGAAAAAACCACTAAAATGAAACTCTCACGCCTATTTGCAATTTCTTTTAGTAATACCGAAGTGTCAATTGACACTACAAGCTCTAAAGGCAACATGCTAATATCGTTACTATCAAATGCAATGCGTTGCTTGAGGTAATACTGATTTGGTAAACCACTCATAGCCAAAGTATCTTGCATACTGATATCTTGGCTTTCATTGAAAACAGTTGACCATGTTATATCTTGACCAAATTCAAACCCAAATGTCAGATCTGACTGCGGGTGCGATAAAAACTGATTTTGATTGTTTAAAAGATAGATATCTACCCCATCAGGAAGACTAAAAATCAAACTATCAAAGAGTTCTTCTGCAAAGTAATTTGTAACAAGTACTGCAAAAACAAACCCTTCCTTATTAAACACAGGTTTAGCTACCCTATAAGTACTTACATAGGGAACTTGGATCTCTCCGTTTTCTCGGTTGTAGTCAATGGGTGATATATAAACAGAGTTTTGATCTAACATACTGGCTTTAAGCATATAATCTCGCTGGCCCTTATGCTGTAATTGCTCACCTTCTATACGTCTTATAACACCATCTAAATCTCTGTCTACTCTTACAACCTCTTGGCCATCATTGGCTAAAGTTATGTACCTTGCCTGTAATAAATACTCGTCTGTATTCATAAAACCACTGAAAATCCCAGCCAGACGTGTCTGCCATACTTCAATGGGTGTATTTAGAAGCGGATCTATAAAATTATTATCTGTTGCTCTACTAATACCTGAAATGGGCGGTGTGGCATTTAAAAAACGAATAGACGTAACACTACTTTTTAACTGTCTTTTTAAAGATAAGCTTTTTGTACTCAATTCTTGATTGAGGTTAGTTTGAGCTGTGCGGTAAACATCTTGTCTAACTTTAAGCTCGAATATATATAAAGCAGAGATCGCGATAATGCTAAAGACGAGCAGCGCTAATAAAGATATTTTATTGCTGCGAAAAAGATGACTAATTGAAGATTGGAAGTGCATTAATATTGCCATATAGCTTTTCAAATACAGGTTATAGTATAGAGCAAGTAGAATATGAATTTGTTAAATTTTTTAAAATTTGTACTATTTAAGAGAATAAAGAGTAAATTACTTAATATCATACCAACATCAAAATCCCACGTTCCTAAATAAACGTTTTTATGATCCGACATGTAGCTTGTTTCGATTTGACTCTGAATTTTACAGTCTCTAAAAATTGTGGTTCACAAAAACCGATAAGTGAACCGAGATCACTACAGCCGCACTACCATTGGCAATTTATTATTTGAAGCGCTGTGATAAGCTTTCTAAAAATTGGATTGCAGAATGAGTCATATCTGCCTGAATAATCCCTGCTTTGATTTGCAGTTCACTCTCATCAATAAATTTAGAATCAACAGACTTTAGGTTTATATCATAGTCATATGTTTTTATTTGGACAGGAAGAACAGCATGTTGATAACTCACTCTGCGAATAACTTCAGAAAGTGGCTGCTCTAGAATAGCAACAAAGGCTTGGCCAAATTTGCGATCTTCTTTGGCTCTTGAAAGTAACCAGTCATATTGTTTTTGACTCATATACTTATTAGGCAGCTCAAGGTACTGAATTTCATGATCAACATCACCTTCAAACTTTCCAACTAATTTATTGTTTCCTACTTTTTCATAACGTATAAATTCACTTTCATCATTGATAGGATCAATACTCATTTCAAATATCTGTTCTGCCGATATATTAGTGATTTGTGCAGCCATTTCTTTGCGTGCATCTTCTGCTCTTTGGTTAGTAACATTGTAGTCAAGTAAGTAAGCTCGCTGGGTTTTATGCTCAATAACATATTGACCTTTCCACTTTACAGTCATCTCAGTAAGCTTTTCATCTTTTAGCTGGTAATCGGTGCGTAAGTAGGTGTCGTTAACCTTGATTGTAATATCAGCAAAATGCTCGCCGCCCTTAATCACTTCGTATTTTATTGTTAAGTTATTGCTATTAGCTATCGTTTGACTGCTTATCAACAAGAAGAAAAAAATAGCGACTAGTTTAATATTTTTTTGCACCTTAACGTATATCCTTATTTATTAATTGCTTATTTTATATTCTAATTTTAATTGAAACACACTAAAATTAATTTTTCAGTAAATTATCCATATACCACTTGCCATCTTTTAAGCCAAAACGGCATTTGTTATAAACTTTGCGCTGATCTTTAAACCTTTTATCATTGGCATCAAATTTATAATATATAAATGCTTGCTCTGTATATCCCCACTTTTTATACGTTTCTTTAACAACGCTATACTCAGTATTTTCAGAGTAGTTAACAAGCTTTGATTCAACAAGACGAAAGTTTTTATGCCATCGTACTCTTTTGCGTAGTATTTTTTATGTGCCCTATCAACATGTTTGGTGATCGCTTTATCTGCATTGGGATATGATCAACAGGTGTAAAAAGTTGCTTACTTAAATAACTGTTCATCTTTATTTTTTACTATTTCTACTGCTTTAAGGCAGTTTTCTTTTGGGATTGTTAAATCAATCTCTGCGTGGCATGTAAAGCTTGCTAATAGCGACAGTGGCAATAAGTATTTATTAATTATCCTTAAAATATTACGAATTAAAAGAGCTTATAAGGTTTGGTAAATTACTCGCATTGATAATTACTATCACGATAAATAAGCCGACCATCAAGCCAATGTGCCGCTTAAATGGGTAAACCATTTCGCTTGTTCTATCTAATGAAACTGGGTATTGGTATTTTAGTAACGAATATACGAGGACCTCACTATCAACACTCCAGTGAGAAAGTGCTATGCTCTGCCCTTTTGTGGTATTAAAAACAAGCGATATTAAGTGTGACCTTTTTGTAGTTCTGCCAATAGAGTCATCAATTGTGTCGTAATTGTAATTCCATTTAGCCTCGATGCTGATAATATCCTGTTTAGTTAATGTGCGCGGTTTTTTGTCGGTAAATAGTAACGCCGGCAGATAAAGCTCATCGCTATTTATTTTAATATCAATAAAAGGAGATGTTTTTACTAAATAATAGTTATGGCAAATAAATGCTCGTGCAAGCCAATAACTAAAATACGTTATCACCAAAAAAGCCATTGCAGGCTTCCAGTTTTGTGACGAAAAGGCAATAAATACGGTAAGCAAAGTAAAGCAAGCTACGGTGAGATAGACCGATTTTTTCTTACTATCAGGAAGTGGCAGCGCACACCTTAGAATAGAAATATTATTTTTAGCTTCAGCATTACCTAAAATAGTATTTTGCGGGAATATTTTTGAAAATTTGCTCACCGTTGCTGAGTTTGTTTTTTCAGCCTCAGCCTCTTCACGTTTATCTGTATAAACGCGCTCAACAGTTGACAGTTTACTCACTACTAACTGCGCTTGCTTGGCTTGTTTAAAACACCTAAACGTGTAAGTGCTCAATTTGCCTTCTGCTGAAGTGTAATTAATATCAATCACGCTAATGGCTTTATTATCTTGGCATGAAATTGTTTTAATCTTGCTAGTATCAATGGTGTGATGACTATACGTGAAGATTTTTTTCTTAAAAAAATAAGCCCCCAACTTTACATCTATTTGATTATTGTGCTCATCAAATTTTAATCGATGTTGAAACATCAAAAGTGCAATAATTAATAAAACATCAAGCCCATCACCTGTATCAACAATCAAGCCTTGACTTAAAACACCTAGTACAAGCCCTGCTACAGTTAGCCAAATTAGCAACCATTTAATCGTTTCTAATAGTGATTTTAATATAATTGAATTAGCCAAAATTCCCTCTTTAAATAAAAAGAGCATGCTTAGGTACATACTCTCATAACATATAAATACTTAAGGTATTCGAAAAGCCAATTAGCTAGACGCAATAATAATTATCCAACCGTCTTCTTTGGTATATTTAAAGCCACAACCATCCGACACTAAGTTCTTTTCACCATATTTAGCCTCAATTTTAACTTGAGCAAAAAGAGGTTTTGTCTCTGTTGATAGTTTTTGAGATAAAACCTCGAATTCAGGGCTTGTTACATACTTTTGAAATTTTTCTGCCTTTTTACTCAAGTATGCGATAGCGCGTTTTTTTTCGTCCTCAGTATCTTTGAAATGCTTTGGTACAAAAGACATCAAGGTATCAATGTCTTTATCAGCTTTTGCTTTTCTAAACTCTTCGCATTTTTTAATAAATAATGGATCTTGATTATCCTTAGCAGGAAAATTCACATTTGATTCATCTGCAAAAGCTGATGTGCTTAAAAACATAATGCTAGAAAAGGCTATTAATTGTGATTTCATTTTAAATCCTTTGTGAACGGAACTAATAAGGGGGACGTTGTGTAAACATTAAGCTTTTCCTCATCTACACTGATTGCTGTGGCATCCATAGTAAAATTAAAACCACCATCAGCCTCTTCCCAGGTAAAGCTACTAACGTCAGGTGCTTGAGCAAATAACTTTCGTTCATTATTAAAACAAGAAACTCCCTGTAGCATTTTTTGTTGATCTTCTACATTCCAAAAGTCATTATCTGGTTTAGAAAGGTATAGATAGCAACCACGCTCTAGACCTTCAACACTCACTTTATAATTCAACAGTCCAATATCGGGCTTTAGTTCGACAGAACCTTCAATAACACCATTAACTGAGTGTGAGTCTACACACCCTTGCAAAGCTAATGAGCTGAGCAATACACATATTGTTTTTTTTAACATAGCGTTCCTTATGTACTATGGATTATTTTTGCGTTCATTTTTTAGCTTTTTATAAAGATCATCTGCCACTGCTGTGGCTTTACCAATAATGCTATAGGACTCATCTTTTAAAAATGCATCAATTGACTCTTGCCGTAATTTTTTTTCATACCAGTATTTAAACTCTTTATATGATGCTAAATTACTTATTTTATTTTTTAACTGCTGCACATCCTCAACTTTGTTTTGATATGCAAAAGCACGTAAAACAAAAGATTTAAGTGTACTATCAACACTAAGTTCTATTTGGCTATCATCGGCTATGTAGCTTTGGAATAAACAAATGCCATCTTTGTAATAGAGTGAGATATAATCAGTAGTTGAGCTTATTTTTATCTGTTTGTTATTAAACGCATTGATATCGTTAAACTCTGTGTCTAAATTATCTACATAAAAAGGCCCCTTAATATGTAAGTAATCGGGCATTACAACCTTTAGCGATATAACGTGTTCTTTTTTGATACTTGAATAGTTACTTTCACCATATACATTTTGTAAGCTAAACCAGCCTGTACCAACATCACTAGGCACAATAAAACTAGCATTAGTATCATCTATATAATCCAACTTTATTGTTGGGCCATCCGCAAAAACTAATGCAGTACCACTTTCTAAATTTGTACCAGTTATTAATACTTTATCGCCTTCGACTACATTTTTAGTCGGAATGCCTGTAATAACTGGTGTTTTTGGATGCAGTAATGTGGCATCAATACTGTTGGTTTTATAGCCATCTATAGCAATAAAAAATGTAATGGGTTCTCCGCCCAACGCTACCTTTGGATAATTAGGTATAACAAGTTCAATTTTATTATCTGATGTAATTGTCATTGGTAAATTAACGACTGGCTGTTTGTTATCCCCTTTTAAAATTATCAAATGTGCCGCATTACCTTTTAGGTTTTCTGTGTTTAAATTAGCAGGATAAAAAGGCCTAACTTTGTTAATGAATACTACCTGTTCACTATGAGAGTATGCTGCAGAGCTAATGGCTGGGGTATTTGATGGGTATAAGTTATTTATACCAATTAGTTTTTCTAGTGGCTGAGTGTCATTTTCATCAAACAAAAAGTCGCCATCGTCGTCAGTATCTAAAAAATTTGGGATGCCATCACCATCAAAGTCATAACGGATAAACTCAACTAAGTTTACTTCTTCTGAATCTAAAACTGCATTATTGTCACTATCTAGGTCTATAAAGGCAGGCTTTTTATCGTTATCTAAATCGTAGGTTTGTTCTATAGCATCATTAATGCCATCATCATCACTGTCTAAATCAAGCCAGTTTGGAGTACCATCACTGTCGGCATCATGACTAAAGGTAAAGTTAGCTGTATAAATATGGTACTCATTTCCATCGGGTATTTTATCATCATCGGTATGTTGCCCAAGGTGATTCATTCCCAAAGCAAGCTCTTTGTTTGTGGGAACTGCGTCTTTATCTATATCAATAAACGCATGTACCTTATATGTAAAGCTATCTGCACCTAAGTTGTTTCTATCAGTAATACTTAAATTATATTCACCCGCTTGCTTAGGCGAGAAGGTAATAACCTGACCGACTTTACCAACGTGTTCAATGTTTGTTGGTATAGAAGAAATAACATCGCCATTATTATTAATAATCGTTAAAGACGGTGTAAAACGTGAATCATCTTTAAAAAGTATAAACGTCACTGATAAGTCTTCAAATAGCATTGAGCTGGGGATATTAAATTTAAAATCATCTATATCTACATTTTTAGCAATAACCCCCGCCGCTTTAAAAGGTATATTCCCAACTGGGTTTGCTTGGCCAACGTTATTATTAAACTCTTGTTCTTGAACAACCATAATTGTGGTTTTACCGGCATCAAACGGATAGTCATCCTGCTCATCAGGTACGCCATCACCGTCTTCATCTTTATTTTGCCACGTACCTATATGGGTGGTTGGCTGAATGCTTTTTGCATGTGAAGTTGTTGTATAGGTTAGCATGCAAAAAGCACAGCTAACGCTCAATAGCGAGAGGTAGAATAGGGGTATTTTCAAGAATCCATCCTTGTGGTTAATCCATAGCTCAGCTTATGAACTTAAACGATTTAATGACTTAATACAATAGCTTCAAAGAAATGGCTTAAGAAACAAAAAAGCATCACGTAAGTGATGCTTTTTATAATGAGTAACACACTACCTAAATAGTACATCTTCTCGGTTAAACCATTTAACACAAAATGCCAGTAACGCACCTGCAATAAGTGCGGTTGCTAAAAATATTAGCCCTACAAATGTGTAATCAACTGTGCCTTTAATTATATCTTTAATGGCTAGCGCAACGTTTGTTACTGGGATAAACGCGGTTTTAGCGGTCAATTCCATATTCGGCATTATTGAAATAATGATAGGGAAGAATACACCCATGCTTAATGGAGCCATGTAGTTTTGGGCTTCTTTAAACGTACGCGCATAAATTGAGATAGCTAACGCTAAAGAAGAGAATATGGCAGCCAGGGGAAGTAATAACACAAAAATCATCAGTAAATCGGTTACTGCTAACGTACTAAAAGCCGTTTTAATAAATTCTAAGTCGGCGAACGCCAATGCAACTGCAACCCACCCGCCCATACTGACGACGGTAATTGTGGTTGATGCAATAGATGTAGTCAGTAATGTGATAAATTTACCGAGTACCAGCTCTGTGCGTGTTATGGGTGTAAGCAACAATGTTTCAAGTGTGCCGCGTTCTTTTTCACCGGCACCTAAATCTATTGCTGGATAAGTAGCCCCCATTAATACTAATGGAATAAGTAGGTAAGGTAAAAAGCCACCAATTTTTTCTCCTAAGTTTTCGCGCTTATCGGCTGTATCTACTTTAACAACTTCAATTGGGTTAAGAATAGATTTGTGCGTAGACTCTTCTATCCCAAAACTTTTTAGCTTATCAGCTTGCAGTACGTCGCTGTATTCTTGAGCAAGTTCTTTAACCCGTTTAAATAAAAAATTTATTGATTTTGCATCGTTAAATACAACTTGCCATTTGCTTTGCTCACCGCCATCGAGCGTTTTTACAGCATTACTTGGCAAGTAAATTCCCATATCTATATCGCCGGCTGTAACACCTGCTTTAAGATCTTCTATTGTATTAAAGGCTTTACTGCCTTTATAGAGTTCAAAGCTTTTGTGGTAAAACACTTTGTCGGTAAATTCTTGTGCATATTCGCCATTAATAATTACGTATGTATTAACTTTTTGGTCCGCTTCAAGTGCGGCTTGCGAACTAATAAAAGCCATAACTGCAAAAATTATTGGGAAAATAAGTACTGGCAGTGCCACAACAAACATAAGGGTTTTTTTGTCGCGAAGGAGCTCTTTCAATTCCTTTTTATATACTTCAAACATTATGCTTCTCCGTTAATATGTTCATAAACGCTTGGTTTAGCTCTTCACTATTACCTGCCTGTTTAAATTCTTCAACAGTGCCATCAAAGCAGCTGATCCCTTCGTTGATCACTGCAACTCGATCGCACAGTAACGCAACTTCATCTAAATGATGGGTTGAGAATATAACCGGTGTGCCTTGTGCTTTGAGCCCTTTGATAAATTCGATCACAGTTTGTGTGGTCATAATATCTAACCCCGTTGTCGGCTCATCGAGCACCACAACCGCTGGCTGATGAACGACTGCACGGGCAATATTTGCTTTTTGTTTCATACCTGTTGATAGGTTTTCTGCGCGTTTATCAATAAAGCTATGCATATCAAGTAGGTCGAATAATTCATCGCAGCGCGTTTTAATCGCGGCTTTATTCATACCATGTAGTTTTGCAAAGTATTCTATATTCTCTTTTACCGTTAAGCGTCCATATAAACCTGTACTACCCGATAGGAACCCAATGGATTTACGCCCAAATAAAGGCTTTTTAACAATATCTTCGCCAGCGATGTAAATGGTGCCTTCATCTGGTTTTAATGCTGTCGAAATCATGCGTAATGTAGTTGTTTTTCCCGCACCATTGGGGCCCAGTAAACCAAGCACTTCACCTTTAGCGCACTGAAAACTGACATCACGAACTGAATGAAAATAATCTTTATCTTCACGCGGATCTACTTTTTCTAATTTATTTTTTTTATGATCTTTCGTCAGCTTAAATTTCTTTTTAAGCCCAGTTACTTCTATCATATTCGTGTCCTTCGTTTAGGTCTAAAGTAATCCGTATTACTATAAAATTCTAAGTTATTATTATCATACCAACCAGGCACCCCTAACAGAGGCAATGGCGATAGCAGGCTGTTGTCCCTTAAACAGTTGTCAACACTAATCATCTCATAAAGCATTTGATCTATAAACTGATACTGCTGTGCTAAATCTTTACAAAATATGTCAGCTGGTACTTTTACAAATAACGCTTTACCCGTTAAGCCAATATAGGGTTTTGTGAGCATTTCATAATTAGCGTGCCCAAAAATATAGGGGAAAATTGTTTTTCCCCATAGCTCGCGTTGCTCAAAAAATGCCGTAGTCCATTGATGATTTTTGAGTAATTTAGGCCACGAATCATCACTTACAGCGAGTACAACGCCACACTCATCAAATAGAGTTAACGCGTTGCGATGCTTAGTTCGCTGCTTTGTACCGTGTTGAGTTATTTCTTCAATATGACGCTGGTTGATCAGTGACTTAGTTTTAGGAAATAAGCACCATATTAGACCGCCAAATAAATCATGCCAGTTTTGTTGTCGTGTAGGTACTTGCCCTGTATCGAAGATTATTTGTTCGTAATAACGTTCTTCTTCACTAAAACATGCATCATCAACAAAGGTAATTGCTTGTTGATTGGCATTTTTAGCATCAAGAAACGATGTAAACCACGTACATTGAGGCCAGTCAGGTAAATTACTTACAGCAAATAATGTATTTAGATGATTAAATGCTCCACTTTCAAGACTTGCACTATGCCATTGTTCATAAGGGGTAAATCGTTTCATGAGTACCTTTAGCTTTACAGTTATTATGAGGTGAGTTTACCGCAAAAACTGGTTCTCTTTAACAGAAGTTCTTATACTAGACTCACTTAAAACAAAAAAAGAGCGACTATGAAACGTTATTTTTCTCTTACACTTCTAGCAACTGCTGTACTTGCAGGATGTGCAACAACAAGTCTTACCTCTGATGATGTTACTAAAGGCTATAACTCGATTAATGATGTGCAATTAGCCGAGCATATTAAAGTATTAGCATCTGATGAGTTTGGTGGACGCGCTCCATCGTCAAAAGGTGAAGAGCTAACGCTTGCATACCTCACTGAACAATTTACAAAGTTGGGTTATAAGCCGGGTAACGGTAATAGCTTTTTACAAGAAGTGCCTTTAGTCTCTCTTGAAGCTGACTCAAACATGGTTTTAAGTATTGGCGGTAAAGACTATCAATATAAAAAAGACATGGTAATGGGCAGTAGCCGCATTAGTCAAAGCCAAGCTATTAAAGATTCCGAACTTGTGTTTGTGGGTTATGGTGTAAATGCGCCTGAATACAACTGGAATGATTACGCGGGCATTGATGTTAAAGGTAAGACCGTGGTTATGCTAGTAAACGATCCGGGCTTTGCGACTAAAGATCCTACTCTTTTTACTGGCGATGCAATGACCTACTATGGCCGTTGGACTTACAAATACGAAGAAGCGAGTCGCCAAGGGGCTGCTGGTGCAATCATTATCCATGAAACAGCGCCAGCTTCATACCCGTGGTCTGTTGTTGAAAATTCTTGGAGTGGCGAGCAGTTTGGTTTTCAAAAAGAAAACAACAATATGGACAGAGTTGCTGTAGAAGGCTGGGTGACAACTGATGTTGCTAAAGAGCTATTTAATAAAGCGGGTCTAGACTTTAACACTGTCAAAAGCAATGCAGCTAAAGGTGCTTACAACGTAGATATGGGTGATTTAACCGCTTCGGTTGCGATTAAAAACACGATTAAAAAATCTATTTCGTATAACTTTATTGCGACGTTACCTGGCAGTGAACTGGCGGATGAACATATTATTTATTCAGCGCATTGGGATCACTTAGGCACAGATAAAAACCGTAAAGGCGATCAAATATATAACGGTGCTCACGATAATGCCACGGGTACTGGTGGTATGATTGAAGTAGCTGAAGCATTTGCAACTTTACCTGTTAACCCTAAGCGCTCTATGACCTTTTTAGCCGTTACAGCAGAAGAGCAAGGTTTACTTGGTTCAAAATACTATGCAGCAAACCCAGTTATCCCTGCAGATAAAACAGTTGCAAATATCAACATGGATAGCCTAAATTTACTTGGTAAAGTAAAAGATATCAGCGTGGTTGGTATTGGTAAGTCGCAAATGGACACGTTGCTTGCTACAGCTGCTAAAGCACAAAATAGAACCGTATCTGGTGATCCTAAACCGTCATCAGGTGGTTACTATCGCTCTGATCATTTTGCTTTTGCTAATATGGGTGTACCTGCAATGTATGCCGGTGGCGGAAGCGAAGCATTTGATGAAGAAACGGCTAATTATCGCAAGCGTATGAGCTTAGTACTAAGAGGTTGCTACCATCAACCTTGCGACAGATACCGTGATGAGTGGAATTTATCTGGCGCAGTGCAAGACTTACAGTTATTTTATCAAGTAGGTTTTGATATTTCACAGCAAAGCGAATGGCCAACATGGAATGAAAATTCAGAATTTCAAAGAAAATAATGTAAATGATATTGATTTTCATTTAATTTAAATCTAAAGTGCAACCTATACAGTTTTTAGGTTGCACTTATGTTCTCTCACACACTACCAAAAATCGCTCTGCCCGCGACACTTTTTGTTAATAACAAACGTTTATTATTGCCGTTTTTATTATTATGTTGCTTAGCTTATCCCCCTATTAGAGATATTACATTAGCCTCAATGAGCGATGCTTTTTTTCAGGTTAGTGTATTTGTTGCCGCCACATTATTTATTTACTATTACGCCATTGATCGGCTTCCACAGTTAGAGTTGGGCTATTTGAGCCAAAAATCTCCTTTACTCGAGGTAAGCTTTGCATCATTTTTAGGAGCCTTACCCGGCTGCGGTGGGGCCATTATTGTTGTAACGCAATTCACTAAAGGGCAAGCCAGCTTTGGCTCTGTTGTGGCAGTGCTCACCGCAACCATGGGTGACGCTGCGTTTTTACTCTTAGCAACAAAACCCATCGAAGGTCTACTTATTATGGCTATCGGCCTTAGCGTTGGCGTTATTAGTGGGTCTTTAGTGAATGCTTTTCATGACAAAGATTATCTTCGTCCAGAAAAAAATGACTTTTGCGATGACTGCTTAAACAGTCCTAGTAGAGCAATTATTTTCAGTAAGTCGGTATGGCAAATAATTCTTATACCCAGCGTGATCATTGCTGTATTAATAGCGTTAAATACAGACTTTAACGCTATTAATAACACCCTTGCAGATTCAATCACTGTATTTGGTGCTGTAATGGCGTTACTTGCTGTTACTACTTGGGCATTATCTTCAAAAGGGCAAAGCTATCAAGAGATCACGTCTGAGGAGGAAACAATCAACCCGCCGTCTAAATTATATAAAGTGCTTCAAGATACCCACTTTGTAACAGCTTGGGTTGTCGCATCATTTATGCTATTTGAACTTTTAGTGACCTTTGCAGGGGTTGATCTTAAAGCATGGTTTACCCACTATGCTTACTTAGCTCCTTTAATAGCTGTAGCAATTGGCTTTTTACCAGGCTGTGGGCCACAAATCGTGGTAACGACACTTTATATACAAGGTATTATTCCTTTTAGTGCGTTAGCGGCTAATGCAATCTCTAATGACGGTGATGCCCTATTCCCTGCAATAGCGATGGCACCGCGTGCGGCATTAGTTGCAACAGCTTATTCAGCAATACCAGCGATGTTTGTTGGGTATGGTCTATATTTTTATGGGGTTTAAAATCGTTGATACACAGGCAGATAAACAAGAAAATTTAGCCTAATGTGTTTATTAACAATTGTTCCTGCATCAATAGAGCCGTAGACAAGCGTTTTATTGGCAATAAAAAAGCTCAGCAATTGCTGAGCTTTTATTTGAACGTATCAAAGTAATGTAATTAACTCATTGCCATCATCATTTTAGCTGGGCTTTCTAAATATGATTTCCATAGGTTATTAAATCGTGCGATTGTCCCGCCATCAATTACTCTATGATCGCCAGACCAGCTTACTTGCATGATTGCTGCGGATATCACCTGCCCTTGTCCATCAAAACGTGGTAAGTGCTGTAATTTACCTAATGCAACAATGGCGACTTCTGGTTTATTAATAATCGGTGTTGCAATTGTGCCCCCAAGCGCACCAATATTAGAAATGCTAATCGTGCCACCTTTGAGATCATCCGGACTAACACGCCCTTCTCGGGCTGAATCTGTTAAGCGAGACACCTCATTAGCAACCTCAACAATACTTTTACTTTGGCATTGTTTAATATTTGGTACCAGTAAACCAATTTTTGAGTCCACAGCCATACCAATATTGTGATCGTCAAAATAGGTGAGTTCAGTGCAATCATCATTTACTTTAGAGTTTAAAACCGGAAACTCTTTCATTGCCAATGATAAAGCTTTAATGAAAAACGGCATCATAGTCAGCTTAACGCCTTGCTGCTTATACTGCTCTTTGAGATCGCTGCGCAGTGCGATTAAATTTGTTAAGTCAATTTCATCGCAAAAAGTAAAGTGCGGGATAGTTGTAACAGAGGCAACCATCTGCTTCGCCATTGCCGCTTTAATGCCTTTAATTGGTTCAACGCGAGAACCACCTGTGCCATTTGCTGGGTTTTTACTCGTACTCTTATCAGCTGCGGGTTGTAACGGTGACGTATCAATACTATTTGGTACTTCACTTTTGATAAATTGCGCTATATCTTCTTTATAAATACGGCCATTTTTACCGCTGCCTGGCACTGTTGTTAAGTCAACATCAAGTTCACGAGCTTTACGACGCACTGCTGGAGAAGCCACCGCTTTTTTATTAATTACTGGTGCAGAAACTACTTTATTTTCTGATTCAATCGGCTTTTGTTCAACGGCTTTTGTTTGTGCTTTTACTAAAGCGTCATTTATATCAACAACGTTTGCTTGCGTACCTGCAATCGACATTTGAAATAACGGGCTGTGCACTTGTGCCACATCACCTTTGGCATAAAATAATTTAACAACGGTACCTGTGTATTTAGCCGGAATTTGGACTAATGCTTTATCTGTCATTACATCACACACAGCCTGATCTTCTTCTATCTTATCCCCTTCACTTACCAGCCATTCAACAATTTCACATTCAACAATACCTTCACCAATATCGGGGAGAATAAAGTCTTCAAGTTGTTCATCGCTTGTAACGGCAGGTGTGTCGGCTTCAACATTAACGGCTGATTCAACCACCGGTAAAGGAATATCACCCGCCACATCCATCGCAAAAAGTGGCGCATGCACAAGTGCAATATCGCCTTTGGCGTAATATAGTTTGCTGATCACACCATCATGAACCGCTGGAATTTGAACTAATGCTTTATCAGTCATCACATCACAGATTGGTTGATCTTCAGCCACAGTGTCACCTTCAGCAACAAGCCATTCAACCACTTCACATTCAACTATGCCTTCACCGATATCCGGTAAAATAAAATCTTTTGCCATGATAACTCCTAAAATTCGACCGATTGCTTGATTGCAGCAAGTACTTTCAACGCATCCGGCACATACTCTTTTTCAAGCGCTAATGGATACGGTGTATCTAAGCCGCACACACGTAAGATGGGTGATTCTAAATGTAAGAAACATTCTTGCTGAATTGTTGCCGCTATTTCAGCACCAAAGCCATTCGTGATTGGCGCTTCATGGCTGACCACTAAGCGGCCTGTTTTAGTAACAGACTCAGCAATCGTTTCCATATCCCACGGCAAAATACTACGTAAATCAATCACCTCACAGCTGATCCCTTGTTCACTTGCTCGTTTAGCTGCATCTTCGATGATTTCCATCTGTGCACCCCAAGCAAGCAGTGTTACATCAGTACCTTGCGTGACCACTTCTGCTTTACCCAGTTCAATGCTGTAATCTTCTTCTGGCACCTCACCCGTTGACGCCCGATATAAACGCTTAGGCTCAAAGAAAATAACCGGGTTATCATCTTTAATCGATGCTCGTAGTAACCCTTTGGCTTGATAAGGGTTACGAGGAACCACTATTTTAAGGCCTGGCGTGTGTGCAAAATACGCCTCTGGTGATTGTGAATGATATAACCCTCCCGCAATACCACCGCCGTAAGGAGTACGAATCGTTAAGTTACCAACGTCGAATTCATTACCACTGCGATAACGAAACTTTGCGGATTCATTTACAATTTGGTCAAACGCAGGAAAGATATAATCTGCAAACTGAATTTCGGCCAGTGCTGGTGCACCAAATGCAGCGAGACCATTGGCAAACCCCATGATCCCCTGCTCTGTTAGTGGTGTGTTGAAGACTCGGTGTGAACCATATTTTTCTTGTAATCCCGAGGTCGCACGAAACACACCGCCAAAATACCCTACATCTTCACCAAAAATACATGCTTGAGGATGTTCGGCCATTGTAATATCAAGGGCTGAATTAATTGCATGTAACATATTCATTTTAGGCATTATTTAATTCTCCCTGCAGTGACTGGGTAGGCATCTGGGTGTTGCTTAATATGCGTTTTCAATTGTTCATACTGGCGTTGTAACGAAGGAATTGGCGTATCATATACATCTGAGACAAGCTCTTCTAAAGCGGGTTTAGCAACCACTTCAGCACGCTTTAATGCCGCAAGAATATCTTCTCGTATTTGCTCTTTGGCTTTGGTGTCTTCCTCATCATTAAGCCAATTTTTCTTAATGAGCCATTTACGAAAGCGCTCAATTGGGCAAGATTGAAAGTTTGCTTCTTCATCTTTAGAGCGATAACCACTAGGATCATCTGATGTAGAGTGCGCACCTAAGCGATAAGCAATTGATTCTATCAATACAGGCTCACCTGTTTTAGTGGCAATTTCGCGTGCTTTTTTGGTTGCCGCATAAACAGCTAAAGCATCAGCGCCATCAACACGAATGGTCTTAATACCGTAACCTACACCGCGAGATGCAATACCATCACCTTTAAATTGTTCATCCGCAGGCGTCGAAATCGCATAGCCGTTATTTCGAGCAAAAAATATCACAGGAGATTTATGTACTGCAGCCATATTTAAGCCGGCATGAAAATCACCTTCGGATGCAGCACCTTCACCAAAATAGCAGATAGTGACATTATCAATTGTGCTATTTAACTCACCCGTTTTTGCATCGATATGTTTGATTTTTTGTCCGTATGCATAACCCGTTGCTTGCGGTATTTGGGTACCCAACGGTGATGAGATAGTCATATAATTGAGGGCGTTTGAACCATAATGGATAGGCATTTGACGTCCTTTACCTAAATCCAATTCATTTGAAAACATTTGATTCATAAACTGGTCAAGTGTAAAACCACGATAATGCAATGCCGCTTGTTCACGGTATTGCGCCATGATCATATC
Source organism: Pseudoalteromonas neustonica (assembly GCF_001653135.1). GTDB lineage: Bacteria > Pseudomonadota > Gammaproteobacteria > Enterobacterales > Alteromonadaceae > Pseudoalteromonas > Pseudoalteromonas neustonica. The sequence continues at coordinate 177,593 of NZ_BDDS01000002.1, read as the reverse complement.
GTCTTGGTCCAGTGCCGCCGCCGATGCAGTGACGGCTGCTTCTTCACCCAAGCATTGCATATAAAAACTAACGCGGCCTTGACGTTGAGCTGCTTGCATTCGTTCATCTAATGCACGAATAAAACGCATAGTTTCATATAATCGCAGCGCCGTACTTTCATCAATATCAGGTGCGGTAGCCCCTGTGTGAATATCGCCGTCCTCATTTAAGATGCTTACGGTCGGAATATTCAGCGCATGACCATCAATAAATGCAAGATCATGACTAATATTCACCGATACGTTATTTGGATTACTCATAACCTACCTTCTTTTGTTGTCGAAAACAGTGCAAGTCACTTGTTATTATTGGATGTGACCTACAGGATAAACTTTGCAGAAACTGCACTGTATTTAAATTAAAGCTACCGACACCTTACGTTAACGTAAAGCGTTATTCAACTAATCATAGACGAAACAAAGTTAATTGGCGAGAGTTGGGCTGGAAAGTTAACTATACATTCAAATTAAAAATTTAAAATCATATAGTTAACTCTTTATTTTGGTTGGTTAATACAATTTATTAAATAATATTATCTGTGTTTTTTAATGGTATTACGGTTAACAATGCACGCTGACCAAGGGCTACATCAGCATTTGGAAATATAATTGCCTCACCATCGACTTCAGCGTAATAACAGGTCTGACCATCGGTTGCGAGTAATTCACCTTTAGCAAAACCAGTAAAATTCTCGGCGTCATCGGAAAATGGAAACGAAAATACGTGTTCGGTCCGATTAATTGAACGATGAACTGAAAACAGTTCAAAATCACTTGCATCAAATTCTTTATAAATCACTTCTTTTTGGCTAATTAATGCAGTGAGTGTTTGCTTTGTTTTTTCAAAGCGACTCATATCATTTTCGCCAAAAGGCTTGACCTGCCCAAGTTCAACTGTAAACGAATCAGCGCCATGCACAAAAGATGAATAATAGCTAAAGGTCGTCGCGGCTGATTTCATCATAAGGACTGTATTTACACCGCAGCTAAGCAAAAATTGTAATTGCGCTTTCTTCCATGGTTTGCCATGTAAAAAAGGATAGACTGCAAACTTATCGTTTTTTGAGCCACGTATTGCCGTGTGTAAGTCATAATGGCATCGCTGACTTACTTGCGAGCCACGATAATAAAAATCACTGACGTATTGTTCAAGTTTCGCAGCTCTGACACGCTCATTATTCATTGGTACACCTTCAACTGTATGATGACCATTAAATAAACGGTTAAGGTTTTCACCTATAAAGCGTTTGCCAATATTGATTGATTGCGGGTTACCAAAAATAAACAAAGCGCGTTGTGCTAATTGCAAATCGCCGCTAATGATCCGCTTAATTAATTCATCGCAGATTTCAATTGGCGCGGTTTCGTTGCCATGGATTGCACTCGAAAGTACCACATCTTTCGTAGTGATGCCTTTTGGTTGGAACTCTATAACCCCCGTATCATGCACCGTTACTGCTGTACCGTTATCCAACGTAAAAGTACTGGCATCTAAGTGCCATTCATTGTTACGACTGAGCGTTAAAAAATCACCATTTTGTTTTAATTCATTTAAGTAACTTAAATTGGCTGACATACTTTTAAAGCCTTTATTTTATTGTGTGAATGAGAAACAAAAACGGCTGATTAAATCAGCCGTTTTAATAATGTATTATACCCAAGCCACCTCAATATATGAGGTTCAGTTGGACGTTTCACAGACGTTCCTTTCATTGTTGTTACTTATCAAAAGGACTATCAAAAGGGACAGCCATTATTGCAAAGTAACGTATTGATAATAAACGCCTGTGAAAACGCCAAGCTCTGCATCTTGAGACGGTTTGGGTATATCAGTTAGCTAATCACTGAATCAACCAGCTTTTTAGCTTCCTTTTCAAGTAATGCTAAATGCTCTTCACCCTTGAATGATTCAAGGTAGATTTTATAAATATCTTCCGTGCCTGACGGTCGAGCAGCAAACCAACCATTTTCTGTCACCACTTTTAAACCACCAATTGCAGCATTGTTACCTGGGGCATGGGTTAGTTTTTGTAAAATAGGCTCACCCGCAAGTGTATCTGCGGTGACGTCTTTTGCACTGAGCGCTTTAAGTCGATCTTTTTGCGCTGTACTTGCTGGTGCATCAATACGTTTATATAAAGGAGCCCCAAACTCTTGCTCAAGTTCTTTGTAACGTGTAGAGGGTGTTTTGCCTGTCACAGCTAAAATTTCAGCCGCTAATAAGCCCATAATAAAACCGTCTTTATCGGTATTCCATACTGAACCATCAAAACGTAGGAACGACGCCCCTGCACTTTCTTCACCACCGAATGCTAAAGTACCAGTACTTAGGCCTTCTACAAACCATTTAAAACCAACGGGTACTTCTTGCACCTGACGGTTATTACGAGCAACGACACGGTCAATCATAGCGCTTGATACAAGTGTTTTACCAATTTGAACTTCTTTAGACCACTTACGATGATTTAATAAATAGTCGATCGCTACAGCTAAAAAGTGATTCGGGTTCATTAAACCATCAGGGGTTACAATACCGTGACGGTCATAATCAGGGTCATTACCAATGCTAAGATCAAAGTCATCTTTGAGTGCAATTAGGTTTGCCATTGCGTAAGGCGACGAACAATCCATACGAATTTTGCCATCTTTATCAAGTGGCATAAACGCAAAACGTGGATCAACGTTGTCATTTACAACCGTTAGGTCTAAATTGAATTTCTCAGCAATCACGGGCCAAAAATTAATACCCGAGCCGCCAAGTGGATCAATACCTATTTTAATTTTTGCTTTTGATATCGCTTCTACATCAACCACATTGATTAAATCATCGATATAAGGCGTCATTAAATCTTGATATTTAATAAAACCAGAACGTGCAGCCTTAGCAAACGGAAAAAGCTCTACTTCAACTAAATCTTCTAATAAAAGTTGATTAGCTCTGTCTTCAATCCATTTGGTTACATCGGTATCCGCAGGACCGCCATTGGGTGGGTTGTATTTAAAGCCGCCATCTTCTGGTGGGTTATGCGAAGGCGTAACAACAATCCCATCTGCTAATTCATTAGGGTGTAATTTGTTATGACACACAACTGCATGGCTGATAACTGGCGTTGGTGTAAAATCGTCATTCTCTTGTGTAATAACTTGCACTTCATTAGCAACTAATACTTCAATAGCTGAGTTATAAGCTGCTTCACTTAAAGCGTGTGTATCTTTACCTAAGAAAAGTGGACCAAAAATATTGTTCTGTTTGCGATAATCACAAATCGCTTGTGTAATGGCGAGAATATGAGATTCATTAAACTTCACATCATATGAACAGCCACGGTGTCCAGATGTACCAAAAGCAACACAATGCTCAGGGTTTTGTTCTAAATCAGGCTCATTTAAATAATAAGCTGATACTAATTTTGGTACGTTCACTAAATCAGATTGTGTTGCAGGTTTCCCGGCACCGGAATGAATCGCCATTACATGTCCTTTTATAGGTAGTCTCGAATTTTTTCGGCTTGTTCAGCACTGTAACCTAAGCCAAGTGCCACTTCGTGTAACATCATTTTTTTACGTGTTGTATTTGAATTAGTCATTACCCAATATTCACTGTCAGTGATATTTTTTGGATTCATACTACTTCCACTGTTAACGAGCGCTTCTTTACTGGTTGCAAAATAAACGCGATCACGCCCTTGTACATCCAGAACGGCTGAAAAATTAGCCTTATGCGTTCGATGCAAAGCAGACAAAATAAATAGAAAACGTCCAACAACACCTTTTTGCATCGCTAACTCTTCTTTATTTAGAATATTAAAAACATTAGCGTTTTGCTGAGTCATTTGTGTGACAGTCGCACTGCTTTGTGTTTTTTTAAGCGCTTGTAGATCACTTTTATCTGCTTGTGATTCGTTGTTAGTTGATTGTTTTGTGGGAGCAACTGATAGTTCCGGCTCACTATTCGCCGTTGAGACTGTTTCACCGTTGAGGTTTAATAAACGACGTAAAATAGTGGATGCGCTTTCACCAATGCTCTGCGTATTGCTCGCAATGTATTGATATAACTCGTCGTCTATGTCAATTTTTTTCATGTTCTTCCTGTCGTTACGGGTCACATTTTTTCATTCCAATGCATTATACCCAAACCTGATTTAATTCTCTATGTTTTGCAATTTGTTATTTCACTAGGCAAACTACGCGCTCTTTTATTGGAGAATGTCATGCTATTAAATTATAAACAATCTGGACACGGGCCTGATGTCGTTTTGATTCATGGGCTATTTGGTTCGCTCGAAAACTTAAATGTGATAGCCAATGCATTAAGTGATAACTTCACAGTAACGAATATTGACTTGCGCAATCACGGACGATCACCCCATAGTGAAGTCATGGATTACCCTAGCATGGCAAACGATGTTTTACGATTGATGACCCATTTAAATATTAATACAACTCACCTCGTTGGCCACTCTATGGGCGGTAAAGTAGCAATGCAAATCGCATTAAGTACCCCCTGCGTGGTCAATAAACTCGTTGTGCTTGATATTGCCCCCGTGGCTTACCAAAGCCGCCATGATGATATTTTCACTGCGTTAAACACTGTAGCAACACATCAAATCACCGACAGAAAACACGCCGACCAAATCATGCAAGCGTTTATCCCTGAGCTGGGTGTTAGGCAATTTTTACTGAAAAGTTTAGCTAAAAATGAATCGGGTCAATACCAGTGGCGCTTTAATTTACCAACATTGAGTCAAAAATATAGTAATATTCTAACAGATTTAGAAGATAATGATTCTTGTTTATGCGATACTTTATTTATTAAAGGTAATGACTCTGACTATATATTGCCGCAATACCGAGCTGCCATAACAGCACGATTTAAAAATGCTAAAGCAAAAATCATTCATGGCGCGGGGCATTGGTTGCATGCACAAAAACCACATGCGGTTAATAAATCAATTACTGATTTTTTAATGGTTAATTAAGTTAAAATTTAATCACGTAATTTTGGCTGCAGCTACTAAATTATTGGTTTTTTTTATGCTATAGTACGCGCCGTTTAATTTAAAGGTTATACGTTGATGGTCAGTCAGTTAATTAACGAATTTGATACCCTAGGGTTGTATTTTGGCTTAGCCGGTGTGTTCTTTTTTATCGGTATGGCTATTCAAGATGTACTAAAAAAAGGTAATGTACCTAAGTTTGGTCGTTATGTAGTGTGGCTTGTACTCTTTTTAGGTTGTTCAGGGTTTATTGCAAAAGGACTTATTCAAGTTTTTTGGCAAGGTGCGGGTGTTGGTTAAGCATGGCAAAGTCAGAGACTGATAGAACAACGCTCGATTTATTTGAATACGAGAAACGTCCAGGTAGGCCTAAAACGAATCCCCTTCCAAGGGAAATGCAGTTAAAGGTTAATAAACGTAATCAAATAAAAAGAGACAAAGCACGCGGTTTAAAGCGTGTAGAATTTAAAGTTTCGTCACAGCTGTATCAAGCATTAAGTGATATGGCCGATGCACAAAATATTAGCCGTAGTGCGCTGATTGAAACAATTTTACAAGAAAGATTGGCTATTGATAGATAAAAGGTTTTAAATCCATGGCAAGTGTAGGTATTTTTTTCGGAAGTGATACAGGTAACACAGAACACGTAGCTAAAATGATCCAAAAAGAATTGGGTAAAAAATTAGTTGCTGTGCACGACATTGCTAAAAGCTCAAAAGAAGAGATCGCAGAATTTGACTTAATCTTATTTGGCATCCCGACTTGGTATTACGGTGAAGCGCAATGTGACTGGGATGATTTTTTTCCTGAGCTAGAAGAAGTTGATTTTGATGGCAAGCTAGTTGCTATTTTTGGTTGTGGAGACCAAGAAGATTATGCAGAATACTTCCTCGATGCCATGGGTATGATCAATGATATTGTGTCTGAGCGTGGCGCAATTGTTGTTGGACATTGGCCAACTGAGGGCTACGACTTTGAAGCATCTAAAGGCATGGCTGACGACAAGCACTTTGTTGGCTTAGGTATTGATGAAGATCGTCAACCTGAACTAACAGAACAACGCGTTAAAGCGTGGTCTGCACAAATTTTTGAAGAGATGTGTTTAAGCGAACTTGCTGACTAATAGCAACCACTAGACGCTGACCTATTAAATTTCTATATTTTGGTTAGCGTTTAAGCTTTTAGGAACGTTTCTTTGAATTGTTCTTTGCACTTCATCGCATAGCGCGTTATCCTATTTATTGCTAATGTGTCGTGCACATCTTTATAAGATGTCTAGTATAACCAAATAAAATTGAGACAGATTTAATGACTGATCACAACTTGGAATTAAAAAAAGCCGGTTTAAAAGTTACTTTACCGCGTATTAAAATTTTAGAGATTTTACAATCTCCAGATAACCAACACATCAGCGCTGAAGATGTTTACAAAATTCTTTTGGACTTAGGTGAAGAAATTGGTTTAGCGACTGTATACCGCGTACTTAACCAATTTGATGACGCTGGTATTGTTTCACGCCACCATTTTGAAGGCGGAAAGTCAGTATTTGAACTTTCGGGTAGCACACACCACGACCACCTTGTTTGTTTAAAATGCGGTAAAGTAATTGAGTTTGAAGATGAGATGATTGAACGTCGTCAGCTTGAAATATCAGAAGAAAATGGTATCAAGCTTACTAACCATTCTCTTTACCTTTACGGTGAGTGTACAGACACTGCAGCCTGTAAAGCGTTCTCTGATAACCAATAATTTTATCGGTTAAATAAAAAAACCTGCTCATTGGCAGGTTTTTTTATTTCTGATGCTAAATCGCGAGCAGAATTACTTCTGCTCTGTTTTAGTCCACGAATCACGAAGGCCAACGGTTTGGTTAAAAACGATGCTCTTTGATTTTGTATCTCGACTAAAATAACCTGTTCGCTCAAACTGGAACCCTTGTGCAGGTTCTGCATTTGCAAGCGATGGTTCTAATTTTGCATTAGGCAATACAATAAGTGAATCAGGATTTAATGTTGTAGCAAAATCCTCTGCCGCTGCAGGGTTTGGTACATTAAATAAACGATCATACAAACGTACTTCAGCCGTTAATGCTTCACTTGCTGATACCCAATGAATAACACCTTTAACCTTACGGCCATCACTTGGGTTTTTACCAAGTGTTTCAGGGTCATAACTACAGAAAATCGTTGTAACTTCACCATTTTCATTTTTTTCAACACGTTCTGCTTTAATCACATATGCACCGCGTAAACGGACTTCTTTATCAAGCACTAAGCGCTTAAACTTGTTGTTCGCTTCTTCACGGAAATCTTCACGCTCAATATAAATTTCACGTGTGAACGGCACATCGCGACGTCCCATCTCTTCATTATTAGGATGATTTGCAACAGATAATGTTTCAACCGTATCCGATGCGTAATTTTCAATAACAACTTTAATTGGATCAAGTACAGCCATTGCACGTGGTGCATTTTCATTAAGATCTTCACGGATACAGGCCTCTAACATGCCCATTTCAATCATGTTTTCTTGTTTAGTTACACCTATACGCGTACAAAACTCTCGGATTGAACCCGCCGTATAACCACGTCGACGAAGACCTGCAATTGTTGGCATACGAGGGTCATCCCAACCTTCAACATGGCCATTGACGACTAAGTCATTAAGCTTACGCTTAGACATAATCGTGTATTCAAGGTTTAATCGAGAGAATTCAATCTGTTGTGGATGACATTCAAGGCTAATATTGTCTAAAACCCAGTCATACAAACGACGATTATCTTGGAACTCAAGCGTACATAACGAATGTGTAATACCTTCTAACGCATCAGAAATACAATGCGTAAAGTCGTACATTGGATAAATACACCACTTATCCGCTGTTTGGTGATGATGTGCAAAACGAACACGATAAATAATCGGATCACGCAAAACCATGAACGAGCTGGCCATGTCAATTTTGGCACGCAGTACACACTCACCTTCTTTAAATTCACCTGCACGCATTTTTTCAAATAACGCAAGATTCTCTTGTGGTGATGTATCGCGTGTTGGGCTATTTTTACCTGCCTCCTTTAACGTTCCGCGATATTCGCGTGCTTGCTCTGGTGATAAAAAGCAAACATACGCTAAGCCTTTCTCAATCAACTCAACCGCATACCCGTACAATGCGTCAAAGTAATTTGATGAGTAATTAATTTCACCATCCCAGGTAAACCCTAACCACTTTACGTCTTCTTGAATAGAATGTACGTAGTTAATGTCTTCTTTTTCTGGATTAGTATCATCAAAACGTAAGTTACATTTACCGCTGTAATCTTGCGCTATACCAAAATTTAAACAAATTGACTTAGCATGACCAATGTGTAAAAAACCATTTGGCTCCGGTGGAAAACGTGTATGCGTAGATGCGTGTTTTCCTGATGCTAAATCGTCATTAATTCGGGTTCTAATAAAATTACTTGGGCGATTCTCTATTTCCGCCATAGGAGTATAATCCTCTGAATATTGCGTGGTGACAAAACTACTGCATTATTACAAAAACAAACCTTAACATACAGCAATAAGTAGGCGTGTTTACTACATATTGTGGCGTTAATAAGAAATACAAGGTTCTAAAGGCACCCTGTGCATAATTATATCCCTCAATACGATTTTTTTTGTTCCAGCGCAATAAAATAGTCATTCAATTACGCTACTGTAGCGTAATTAAAGCATACTTTATTAGGGAAAATTAATGGCTTCACTTTCACAAAACCGCGTCTATATTCCAACGACTGCAAGGGCTAACCAATATATTCTTGCTGAATTTAAACCAAGTGATAATTTTTATGCGCGCTTTACACATACCGAACAGTGCTATGAACGTTTAACCCGCCAACTATTTGCCTTGTGTGATGAATATGAATTACACAATGTACACTTGATTGCTAATGATAAACTACCCGTCGTCAGGTTTCATGAAGAGGCTTACTATTTACAAACAAAAAAACAAATTTTGTTTTTTTACAACCCCCGCTATCACGAAGCCCATAAATGCTTTAACAATAGCGAAATACCGAGCAAAAAGATTAGGTTTCTATTTTTAGCAACCGGTGATGAGCTGCGATCAAATGCAGCTATATTCCACACCAAAGTAAAAAAAGTATTAAATACACTGCAAAATACATTGCTTGAAGGGGAAGCCCAAATCAAAGTGCGCGACCACCAGCATTTAACATACGATTTATTTGCCAAAGCAAAAGGTTCTAAAGAAAGTTACGGTTATAAACTACGAGGCTTGCACCAGCGCTATCAAAGCCGTCACTGCTCGCTGCCAAGCAAACATAACGAAATGACCTACGCAACATTTGCGATACCCATTACCCGCACTATAAAAACTCAATTTCAGCACTTATTAAATAAGCCAACGCTAAATGAATTTTATCAGCAGTTTTATGATGCATTTATTAAAGAATGTACGGCTAAAAATTTAAACCTTGTATCAATGATTGCCAATGGGACCACTCCAATCGTTAGAAACAGTAAAATTGATACTAATGACGGTAACTCAGAACTGCAAAAACTCAGCTTTGCAACAGGTGACGATATTGAACAATACAGCCACTACTGGCAATCAGACAAGTTAGTTGAGACCATGCATTTTGTGATTGTTGCAAGCGAAAATGATGAGCAAGGTATTGGCCATGGTCGTTTTATGAATCATGTCGAAAGTGTTATTCGAGCAATGGTAGAACCCTTAGCAATAAATAAAGAACGCCAAGATATTACCGTACGTTTTTTCCAACACATTAGTTACTTTGAATAATTGTAATAGTCACTCTACATAAAACTAAATACAAAAAGTGCGTGATCCCCGCACTTTTTTAATATGGTTTTAGCTATTGAATTATATGAACCACTTCTAATTTTAAGCTTTACTATACCCAAGCCACCTCAAAATGCGAGTTTCAGTTGGAGTTAAAAGCGATTTAGACAAGGCATTGATTGCAAATAATGGTTGCTCCCTTGTTAAAATCAATAACGCAGTATAAATCGTTTTTAAACCAACCCGTTGGGCGTTTCACAGGGGCTTACTTTCTACGTTGTTACTTCTTTAAAGGGACGACCATTATTGCAAAGTAACGCCTTAATATTAAGCCCCTGTGGAACGCTGAATTTTGCATCTTGAGGTGGCTTGGGTATTTATTTGTTGGTTTAAGGACATCAAAGGGGTACGACTATTTTTGTTTTTTAAATGGAAATAGCTGCTGCTTTAACATGCCATTAGGTACATAATCGCCAACTACTCCATAAGCCTTTGGCCATTCATTTTGCCCCTTAACAGCTGTACCAAACACATAATCTAAAAATGAAAAGTGGGCAGCATAATTGCGGTCAATCGCAGCTTTATCTGAAGCATGATGCCAATGATGAAACTGTGGGGTAACAACTAAATATTTCAACCAGCCAAATTTAACCTGTACATTCGCATGATTAAATACAGCCTGAAAGCCAACTATAATCACATAAAGACTGATCACCTGTTGTGAAAAGCCTAATACAAAAATAGGCGTCAGTACTAAACTGCGCGTTACTAATATCTCTAATATATGCTGACGAGAACCGGCTAGCCAATCCATTTCTTTTGCACTGTGATGAATACCATGAAAACGCCATAAAAAAGGCACTTCGTGATAAGCACGATGCACAAAATACTGCATTAGATCAGCAACTAATATAATTAGTACCACTTGCAATATAAACGGTAATTGATCGATATAATTTTGTAATGTAGTCGAAACAGCCCAGCCAAAGCCATAATGGACAAAGTGATTAGTAACCAATAATACAAAACCAATAATAAGGTGATTTACAAAAAAGTGATTTAAGTCGCCCCGCCATTCACTACGTAATATTTTTTGTTCTTTACGATGCGGAAATAATTTTTCAATAAGAATGAAAATCAAAGTAGAACCAAGTAAATCTAAAATAAACCAATCGAGTCCAATATAGGGCGTGTTATCAGAAAAATTAGTGACTTCTACATTAGGGCCACCAAATGCAATTGCCAAAATAACAAATAACCATGCAGTTGCACCTAAGCGTTTATTTTTATTGCGGATAAAGTTGAGTAGCCCCAAACTCCCAGCTAATAAAAGTGCGCCAAACATTAATTGCCGTAAGAATTCTACGCTGTAGTTTTGTCGCAATTCTGGCGTTGTTAAATATTCAGGGAAATGAAAAGCCAGCACACCTAAGCATGAAAGCATCGCTAAAAAACACGCGATGTAACCACTAATATTACCTTCACCAATTTGCAGGTGATTAGTACGAAAAAGATAGGCTTTTAGAGTATTGATCATCAGTAATTCCTTTTATAACTAACGCAAGAATACCATATTATTCCCTAATGCCAGATACAAAAAAGCCGCGATATTCGCGGCTTTGTTGGATAAAGCTAAACTATTAAAGAGTACTTATTACAAGTACTGACCTAGCGCTTTAACTTGGTCTAACATGCGGTTTGAGAAACCCCATTCGTTATCATACCAAGCCATAACTTTAACTAATTTGCCATTAGCTTTAGTTTGCGTTGCATCAAAGATAGACGACGCTGGGTTATGGTTAAAGTCGATAGAAACAAGCGGTAGCTCGTTGTATTGTAAAATATCTTTCATTGAACCAACAGAAGCGGCTTTCATTATTTCGTTGATTTCTTCAGTTGTTGTATCGCGCTTAGTAATAAACGTAAAATCAACGACTGATACATTGATTGTTGGTACACGTACTGACATACCGTCAAGTTTACCAGCAAGTTCTGGTAATACTAAACCAACGGCTGCTGCTGCACCTGTTTTAGTCGGGATCATAGATTGTGTTGCACTACGAGCACGGTATAAATCAGGGTGGTACACGTCAGATAAGTTTTGATCATTTGTATAAGCATGAATTGTCGTCATGCTACCTTGCTCGATACCTACTGTATCGTTAATTGCTTTTGCAATTGGCGCTAAACAGTTAGTCGTACACGATGCATTTGAAATGATGTTGCTATCAGCGTTAATTACGTCGCTATTTACACCGTGAACTACCGTTGCGTCTAAGTTAGTACCAGGCGCTGAAACAATTACTTTTTTCGCACCGGCTGTAATATGCTTTGCTGCATCTTCACGCTTAGTGAAAAAACCCGTGCATTCTAAAACGATATCAACGTTTAGTGCTTTCCACGGTAAGTTAGCTGGGTCACGCTCTTGCGTTAAAGTGATAACGTCATCACCAATCAGCATTGTGTTATCTGCAAGCGTAACTTTATGAGAGAATTGGCCATGCACTGAATCATATTGCGTTAAATGTGCATTAACATTAGCGGGTGCCAAATCGTTAATTGCGACAATTTTAATTTCGTTATTTTGTGCAGACTCATACAGTGCACGTAAAACATTGCGACCGATACGGCCATAGCCATTAATTGCTACATTAATCATTTAAAATTCCCCTTTAATTATTTAATTTCACTTGCTTGGCGAGCAAGCGCTTCAATGGCTTGCCAGTCTTTATTTTCAATTAGTTTTTTATCTAGCATCCACGTACCACCCACACAAATTACATTGCTTAGCGCTAAATACTTAGGTGCTGTTGTAAGGCTAATTCCGCCAGTTGGACAAAATGTAACGTGTGGCAATGGACCGCCAATTGATTTGAGCATGGCAGTACCGCCCGCAGCTTCTGCTGGGAAGAACTTTAAAAACTTAAAACCATGGCTTGCTAATTTCATTACTTCACTTGGCGTTGCGGCGCCCGGTAAAAATGGAATGTCTGATTCTTTCGCAAGTGCAAGTAACTCATCATTTACACCAGGGCTCACCATAAAGTCAGCGCCTGCGGCAACTGATGCATCAAAGCTTGCTTTGTCAACCACGGTGCCTGTACCAACATAAGCCTCTGGTACTTCGGCTTTCATAAGCTTTACAGCTTCAGCAGCAATAGGCGTACGTAAAGTAATTTCAAGAGCTTTTAAGCCACCGTTATAAAGTGCACGAGCTAGTGGTGCCGCATCTTCTAATTTTTCGATTACCACTACTGGCACTACGGGTGCCGATGCTAATATTTTTTCTATACTCATTGTTTGATCCTCATACCCAGTCTGGCGAATTATTATTCTATTCCAAAGGCGCTAGCGCCTAAGTCTGCGCTACTTACAATGTTTCTAAATCCGGTGAACAATTCACGACCTGTACCAAATGTTAAGCTTGCTTCACTTAGTTGTAGTTCTCGTTTTTCTAATTCTTCATCGCTTACATGTACTTTTAATATACCCGCTGGTGCATCGAGAGTGATTAAATCGCCTTCGTGAATCTTAGCAATAATGCCTCCTTCAACAGCCTCTGGCGCCAAGTGAATTGCAGCAGGAACTTTACCTGAAGCACCTGACATTCGGCCATCTGTAACAATCGCTACTTTGTAACCTTCATCTTGCAAGGTTGCCATTACCGGCGTTAACTTGTGCAGCTCTGGCATGCCTTTCGCTTTCGGGCCTTGCTCTTTTAGAACAGCAATAAAATCTTGGTTTAACTCACCGCGTGAGTACGCTTCTTGTAAGGCACTTTGTGATGCAAATACTTTTGCCGGCGCGGTTACAACTTGATGCTCTACAGCTACTGCAGATACTTTAATCACCGCTTTACCTAAGTTGCCAGTAAGTAGCTGTAAGCCACCTTGCTTGCTAAAAGGATTATTAACTGGGCGCAATACGTCTTCGTCTAGTGAGTTTTCTGGACACGGTATCCACTTCACTTTACTTGGACCTGTTGCACTACTCATAATTAAGTTGTGATCAGTGTCTAAACGCGGCTCTTGCGTATACGCTTCAAGTCCTTCACCGACAATCGTTTTCACATCATTGTGTAAAAACCCTGCGCTAACAAGTTCTCTCATAAGGAAACCCATGCCGCCCGCTGCTTGGAAATGATTTACATCAGCAGAACCATTTGGATAAATACGCGTTAACAATGGTACAACTTCTGATAAATCAGACATGTCTTTCCATGTCAATTCAACACCCGCTGCTTTTGCAATAGCTACTAAGTGGATCGCGTGATTGGTAGAGCCGCCCGTTGAAAGCAAGCCAACTAGACCATTAATAATGGTCTTTTCAGTCACTACATCTGCTAAACAATTAGCATCTTTGCTTTGAATTAATTGTTTGAGCATGGTTTCTACTGCATTACCGGTTAAACCATCGCGCAGCTCAGTGTATGGGTTGATAAATGAGCTACCTGGAAGGTGCAGGCCCATAATCTCCATTAACATTTGATTACTGTTAGCAGTACCGTAGAACGTACAAGTCCCCGCACTGTGGTATGACGCGCTTTCGGCTTCTAATAGTTCTTCACGGCTAACTAGACCTTGTGCAAATTTTTGGCGAATTCGTGCTTTTTCTTTATTTGGAATACCTGACTGCATCGGCCCTGCAGGCATAAAGTACACTGGTAAATGGCCAAACGATAAAGCGCCAATCAATAAACCGGGGACAATTTTGTCACATACACCTAGGCAAAATACGCCATCAAACACATCGTGAGATAATGAAATCGCGGTAGACATCGCTATTACATCACGTGAAAAAAGCGATAACTCCATGCCATCACGACCTTGAGTTACACCATCACACATAGCTGGTACGCCACCGGCAACTTGTGCCGTTGCATCGTACTTTGTTGCAATGCTTTTAATTAAATCTGGATAATCTTTATATGGAACATGCGCAGACAACATATCATTGTATGAATTGATAATTGCTAAATTTGGCTGTTCATCAGCTTTTAAGCGCGCTTTATCATCGCTACTACATGCAGCAATTACATGGGCTATATTGCCACAACCTAAACCAGAACGGACTCTTGTTTGTTTTTTTGCATGGTTTATACGTGCTATATAGGCTTGGCGAGTAGCTTTACTGCGTTCAATAACGCGTTCGGTGACTTCTTGAATACGAGGATGCAACATAAAAAATTCGACCCATCTCTATGGTTAGAGGATAAAGGCTCAGTGGCAAGGGCATACTCCACGAATGTACTTGCACTGAGCATCTTTGATTTACCCGTTCAAAGGTATAACGTTGTCAGGTTGTCTCTCACAATCAACCTGACACCGGTGTCACTGTATTAACGCATGACTATGACACCGGTGTCAACCTTATCCCTTAAATTTAGTTTAATTATTTAACATGACCAAATAATGACCGTGAAAAATACATATCCAAGCCACCTCAATATGCAGAACTCGCATCTTGAGGTGGCTTGGGTATGTGTATGGATTAATTTTGAACAACAAATGAAATGAAACACATTACTATTAGATTAAGTGGCATGTTTGCAGACTAACAGTTCTATCAAAAAGCGAATCGATACCGTAGCGTCATATACTACAGAGCAGCAATGAGGGGGGTGTTAACAAAAAATCAATTTAGCCACTTTCAATAAAGTACTTTTGTGAACTAAATAAAAAAGCGCCCGATCAAGCGTCACTCATGCTCGGGCAACTGTGAAAAGTGGTTATTTAACGTGTGCTGTAGATTCTCGGGTGATCAAACGTGCTTCTAGAGTGATCTGGTATGCATTCTCTTGTGGTTCACCAATATGCTCAATTAATTTAGTCACTGCTTGCTTAGTCATTTCTTCCACAGGCTGCGCTATTGTGGTCAATCCTGGCCATATATGCCGCGCAATGGGGGCGTTATCAAACCCTGCAATCGAAATGTCGTCTGGCACTTTTAATTGACGTTGCGTTGCTAATTTGAGTACAGCTGCAGCCATGTAATCATTAGAAGCAAAGACAGCTGTTGGTCTTGGGGTTGAATCTAAAATGCTACGAGCACTGTCAACGCCTGAGTGATAACTAAAGTTACCTTCTTCAACCAAACGTTCATTAAACGTAATATCATGCGTGCTAAGCGCCCTTAAGTATCCTTTAAAACGCTGCTCTGTCGCACTGTGATCTGGGTGACCTTTAATAAACGCGATTGCCTTATGCCCGAGTTTAATTAAATGTTCAGTGATCTCAAACGCACCTTGCTCATCGTTGCTGCGTACAGAAATTGAATCATCATCAAGCACCGCTGATGCTACCCGTGCATACGGGATATTTTTACTTTTAAGAAAATCAACTAACACTTGAAAGTCTGAAAACGGCGGGGTTAACACTAAACCATCAAGTCGCGATGACTGCAGTAACTGCTCTATATTATTTATCAATGCATCACCACGTAAATCACATGGGTGGATCAGTAAATTATAGTTGTTCTCTTTACATGCAGCTAATGCACCGGTTTGTACTCGCGTGATATAACTTTTACTTGGGTTATCGTAAATACAACCAATTATAAAACTGCGATTTTGTGCCAAGCCACGGGCAATTGGATTTGGTGTGTAATCTAGCTCTTTAAACACTTTAAGAACTTTTTCACGGGTTGCATCACTTACATTTGGCTCATTATTTAAAACACGAGATACCGTTTTTTTAGATACACCAGCATAACTTGCAACACTATTTATTGTAACTTTCTTCATCCAGACTTCCCAATAACATCCCTATTTGCGATGTATTATGATTGCCCATTAGTGTGCAAACAGGCTGCGGCACCAATAAGTGGAATATTATCTTGAGTGACTAATGTCACCGGTATTTGACTCACATACTGTGACATGATGCCTTTAGCTGCAAAACGCTCAACAAAACGACTAGCTAATAAACGGGCTTGCATACGAGGCAAAATACCACCACCGATAAACACACCACCAAGCGCGCCAAATGTTAATGCCAAGTCACCTGCTACACTTCCAACCCAATCGCAAAACTGATCCAGTGTTGCCTCGCACACTGCACACTCTCCAGTAGTTGCAAGTTCACTAATTTGAGCTGCGGTTAAGTTTTTGGCATCCACGCCTTTTACAGCCGCCATTGCTTGATATAAATGACTAATACCAGGGCCTGAAAATACTGTCTCTATCGATACATGCGCTAACTGCTTGCGTAACTCAATGATCAATTGAGTATCTAGGTCATTCACTGATGCAAGCGTAATATGCCCAGCTTCACAACTAAGTACTGCACTACCTTGCCCTGAGCGAACTAAACATGCTGCGCCAAAGCCCGTACCAGGTCCCATTACTGCAATATTCGCATCAGTATCTGCTTGCCCTGGTTTAACTGCAATATTTTGTTGAGGATCTAAATAAGGAGCTGCATAAGCAAAAGCGGCAAAGTCGTTGATCACTTCAAGTTGTGTAAATTCAAATGCTGTTTTAACTTGCTCAACACTAAAGTGCCAACCTAAATTAGTTAAGTGTACTTGGCCTGTTTTGATTGGACCTGCGACAGCTAAACAAGCGCGAATTGGTTTAATATGGCTAACTTGAGATAGGTAATGCGTTAATGCATCTTCTAAAGAGCCAAAGTCCGCACTCGCAAAGGTAATATTATACTCAACAACAAATTGTTTTTTTTGTAGGTTAAAAGCTGTTATTAGAGCAAAACGAGCATTAGTGCCACCAATATCGGCCACTAAGATAGGATCGAATTTTGAACTAGGCTTGGAGTCCATCGTGTTTTTCCTTTGTCTAAGCAGTTTATAGACTTAACGATAATCATGCTTATTGTTGTTATTTCAATGGCCTAGCCATTGCTATGAGATATACTTTGAGCTATCACCTCAAAGTGTTTATCCTTGTATTAAAAAATGCTGCCCAATAAATGGGCAGCCAATACGTTTTGACAACAAAATGATAAAACGCCAACATTATGACACCGGTGTCAGGCTTGAATCAATAAAAATTTTAGATAACTGATAAATAGCTTGAAAAAATCAACAAATAAACGAGAATGGCACGAATTATTTGCAGTTTATTTACTTATAGCAATTAGGTTGTGTGTATGAAAGGTAAAGCTACATCGTTTGATATTGCCCATTATGCGGGGGTTTCACAATCGACAGTGTCTCGCGCACTTCGCAATAGTCCATTAGTAAACGAAGAGACTCGTCGCCGAGTTCATGACATTGCAAAACAGCTCAATTACAAAGTAGATAAAAACGCCAGCAACTTACGCACTCAGCAAAGTAGTACCCTCGCATTATTATTGTTTGAAGACCCAACTGCCGATGGATCTCAAATCAATCCGTTCTTTTTAGCCATGCTAGGCAGTATTACCCGCGCATGCGCAACTGAAGGTTACGACTTACTTGTGTCGTTTCAATCCACCAGCGCTGATTGGCAGGCAGACTATGAAGATAGCCATCGTGCTGATGGCATCATATTATTAGGGTATGGAGATTACATTGACTACCAAGCAAAATTTAGTAGCTTAATTGAGCAAAATACTAAATTCGTGTGTTGGGGAGCAAGTGTTGATAACCGTTCCGATCTGACTGTGAGCTGTGATAACTATGGTGGAGGAGAACTTGCAGCCACCCATTTACTCAAAGCAAGCCGAAAGGACTGTGCATTTATCGGTGATGCATCAGAGCATAGCCCTGAATTCTTTGCTCGCTATCAAGGATTTAAAGATGAATTTAATCGCCATGGTATATCACTAAGCGAGCGTAAAATGGCAAACGCCATATCAACCGAAGAGTCAGGTTATCACGCCACACGCTCACTAATCGCTAACAACATCCACTTTAATTCTCTGTTTGCCGCTAGTGACTTAATCGCCATAGGTGCGATTAGAGCGTTAAAGGAAGCTGGTATAAAGGTACCTGAAGATGTTCATGTTGTCGGTTTTGATAATATAGCGGTTGCAAGTTATGTAAACCCACCACTAACAACGGTACAACAAGATACAACGCTTGCGGGGCAAATGTTAGTTGGTAATTTATTAAAGTTAATTCGTGGCGAAGTGGTTGAAAACACCCTACTCCCACCGTCATTGATTATACGCGGCTCAAGCTTTTAAGTATTAAACGAATCCGCAGAGCACTCTAAATTGTACAATACAGCATATAGATACGTTCGCGGGTTCTAAATCTTCGAGTAGCTATTTGTGTTACTTGGGGTGTAACTGACCCCACCCTTTGCCAACAATGAAATTACCACCGAGTGTTTTACTTACAGTTATAAACCCACTTTATAATAAGGTGCGATCTAAACAGTTAGTGTCACCCTCGAACTCCTGCGATAAATTATCTTGGTAAACTGTAAATGATTACTGGATTCAACTAGATCACTAAAACCAACGAGCAATTTGAAAAAGTAGATACACCCTATTCGAATTTGACATTTCGCCCTAGAAAAGGGTTGCTCTTTAAATCGGACGTTATAACACAAACTACCAAAAATCACGGCTGAGGCCTGTTCTTACGTCATAAATTTATCGCTGAGTTAATATTCAAACTCGCTTGCAACTTTTCTCTTTAATTTTTCAGTTTTAATCTCGAACTAAAAACAAAAAAACCGCGGTTCATTACAAACAGCGGCTTTTTTGAAAAGCTTAAAACTTACAGGTCTAATGCTTATTTAATAACTTCAAGACCATTCATATATGGACGAAGTACTTCTGGCACGACTACTGAACCATCAGCTTGTTGATAGTTTTCTAAAATAGCAACTAGGGTACGTCCTACTGCTAGGCCTGAGCCATTGAGTGTATGCAGTAATTCTGGTTTTTTCTCTCCAGCACGGCGAAAACGTGCTTGCATACGGCGAGCTTGGAAATCAACCATGTTTGAACAAGATGAAATTTCGCGGTATGTATTTTGTGCTGGTAACCATACCTCTAAATCGTACGTCTTTGCTGAGCCAAAGCCCATATCACCCATACATAAAATCACTTTTCGGTACGGCAGCTCTAACGCTTGTAAAATTTGCTCTGCGTGACCTGTTAGATCTTCAAGGGCTTGCATTGAGTCTTCAGGCTTTACAAGTTGTACTAGCTCAACTTTATCAAACTGATGTTGACGAATAAGTCCACGGGTATCGCGGCCATAGCTGCCCGCTTCACTTCTAAAACACGGTGTGTGTGCTGTTAAACGAATTGGTAAATCTTTCTCGTCGTAGATTTCGTCACGTGCACTGTTTGTAAGTGGTACTTCAGCTGTTGGTATTAAACTAAAGCCTTCTTGTTCTTCGCCGTCATCGTTTACAAGACCTTTAGTGTGGAATAGATCTTCAGCAAACTTTGGTAGCTGCCCTGTACCAAATAAACTCTCACGGTTTACTAAATATGGCACGTACATTTCTGTGTAACCATTTTTGTCAGTATGCGTGTCCAACATAAATTGTACCAGTGCACGGTGCATACGGGCTGTTGCGCCACGCATAACAGTAAAGCGAGAACCGGTAATTTTAACACCCATTTCAAAATCTAGACCGTTTAGGTCTTGACCTAAGTCAACGTGATCTTTTACTTCAAAATCATACGCTTTAGGCTGGCCCCACGTTAAGATTTCAACGTTATCTGATTCATCAGCCCCTGCTGGTACTGACTCATCTGGCAAGTTAGGAATTGCTAAAGAAATATCTTTAAGCTGCTCTAATATAACATCTTGCTCAGCTTTAACGCTGTCAAGTTGCGCGCCTAAATCGCTTACTGCATCGAGTAATGGTTGTGCGTCTTCGCCTTTTGCTTTTGCTTGGCCAATTGCTTTGGAACGACTGTTACGCTCACTTTGCAACTCTTGTGTTTTTACTTGTAATGTTTTGCGTTTTTCTTCAAGTGCGCTGACAGTTGCTGTATCAAGCTCATAACCACGTGCTGCAAGGCGCGCCGCTGTTTGTTCGATATCTTGACGTAATAATTTAGAATCTAACATGTTAGTTTTTTAACCTTTTTGCATTACTAGCTGAAGGCCCAGCCAAGCCATAAAAATACACACCACCACATTTAAGGTGATATTGAGGGCCATTTTTAAAAAGTGACCTTGTTGCAGTAGCAACAACGAATCCATTGAGAATGTAGAAAAGGTGGTCAATGCACCTAAAAAACCAATTCCGATTAGGGTTTTGGCGGGGCTAACGGTGATAATTTCGCGCTCTATCAAACCGTATAATACGCCCATTAACAATGAACCAAGAATATTAACCGTCAACGTGCCAAAAGGGAATCCCCTACCGAGCAGTTTTAGCATGGTTTCACTAATAAAAAACCGTAAACAAGCACCACTTGCGCCACCAAGCGCGATCATCATGTATAACTTAAGGCTTGTCATAACGTTTTAAATCGCTTTGTTGGTCACGTTGTTTTAAGTAATCAAGTTTTTGTTTAATTTTTTGCTCTAATCCACGATCGGTTGGAAAGTAATATTGGGTGTCGGCTATTGGCTCTGGTAAGTACTTTTCACCCGCTGCATAAGCACCTTCTTCATTATGTGCATAACGATACTCTGCGCCATAACCTAAGTCTTTCATTAAATTTGTGGGGGCATTACGTAAATGCTCTGGAACAGGGTAACTAGGCTCATTTTGCGCATCCCGCTTTGCTTGCTTAAAAGCGTCGTACACTGCGTTGCTTTTAGGCGCACTGGCTAAATAAATGGTTGCTTGTGCGATAGCGCGCTCCCCCTCACTGGGACCCACTCGTTGAAATATATCCCATGCATTGAGCGCAACTTCCATAGCTCTTGGGTCAGCATTGCCTATGTCTTCGGTAGCAATAGCCAGTAAACGCCTTGCAACATACAGCGGATCACCGCCTCCAGCCAAAATGCGGCAATACCAATACAGTGCGCCATCTGGCGAGCTGCCACGCACTGACTTATGAAACGCCGAGATCAAATCGTAAAATTCATCACCGCCTTTGTCATATTTTGCCAAATGCGTTGGTAATACTTGGCTTAATACATGTTCATCAACTAAGTATTGGCCATTTTGTTCGACTGTTAAATCGATTGCTTGTTCAAGTAAATTAAGTACTTTACGGGCATCGCCGTCACTTGCTTGGCATAATGCGCTCTTAGCATTATCAGCAAGAATAATGGTTTTAGTGCTTAACTCGTCGTCGTTTTTTAATGCCCGCTCAATTACTAAATTCAAATCTGCGTCTTGCAGAGATTTAAGTACATACACACGCGCTCGCGATAAAATCGCGTTATTTAGTGCAAACGATGGGTTTTCGGTGGTTGCACCTACAAAAATAAATGTGCCGTCTTCTATATGCGGTAAAAAGGCATCTTGTTGAGATTTATTAAAGCGGTGCACTTCGTCTACAAACAATAAAGTGCGTTGCCCGCGCCCTTCAAGGTTATTTTTAGCTTCGCTCACAGCATCACGAATATCTTTAATACCCGCAGTCACCGCCGACATTTGGATCAGTGCGGCATCAGCATGATTGGCAATAATTTGTGCCAGTGTGGTTTTACCCACCCCAGGCGGACCCCATAAAATTAAGCTGTGACAACGCCCCGCCAATATTGCTTGGTATAAAGGTTTATCGTGGCTTAATAAGTGTTGCTGACCAATATATTGTTCTAAACTAGTCGGGCGCATACGCGCCGCGAGTGGGCGCACATCGGGGGCGAAATTAAAACCTAAATTGCTCACCTGTGACTACTCGCCTTGGCTTTGGTCGTCAATTTCAACGCCATCTGGAATTGTGAACTCAAATAATGATGTTGTTAGGCTCTCATTTACTTTGGCATCGCTAAACGTAAATGTTGATGATTGCCCTGAGCTATCTTTGACTAATAACGACGCTAAGCCACTCTCGTTCCCTGAAAATACAATATCAAGTTGCTCAACTTGGCTTTCAACGCCTTTGTTGGGCGTAACGCTAAACCCTTTATCAGTGCTTGCTACATGGTATTTTTGCCATTGCGCAGGATCTTTAGAAGTCAGCAAAACAAACGGCGTTGAATCAATCAAGCTATGTGTTTTCATTATCGTGACTTGCTCAGCAAAGCTGTCAAAGTAATAGGTTTTATCACCGTTTGAAACGAACAAGGTGTCATCCGGGCTTGCTTGCTGCCAGCGGATCATCATTGGCTGTTGTAAGGCAATATTACCTTTACCTTGCATAATTGACTCGCCTTGCGCATCGTTTACTTGCTGAATAAATTGCGCTTGAAAACTCTTTAAGCCAGCAAGTTTTGCCTGTAATGCTTGGCTGTCACTTGTAAACGTCTCGCCTGCTAGGCTTTGGGCTGTAAAGAATGACGCTGATAAAAAACAGCTTACAGCTAATGCTAAAGATTTAATTTTTTTCATTTAATTTGCTCCACCGTTGGGCACTAATACATCACGGGCACCGTTATGACCTGGTGCACTCACAATACCCGAAGTTTCCATTTGCTCTACTAAACGTGCTGCGCGATTATACCCTACGCGTAGTTTGCGTTGTACACTTGAGACAGACACTTTACCTGTTTCAATAACAAATGAGACTGCTTCATCATAAAGCGGATCTGATTCTTCATCCGCATTTTCACTGGCTTCACCTGGAAGTAAAATATCTTCTGTGGCATCACCATTTAAAATTTCATCTATATAGTTTGGTTTAGCACGCGCTTTCCAATCATTTACCACGGCATGAACTTCGTGATCATCAACAAATGCACCATGCACACGTATCGGTACACTTGTCCCTGGTGGTAAATAAAGCATGTCACCCATACCAAGTAAGTTTTCAGCGCCTTGTTGATCTAAAATGGTGCGCGAGTCTATTTTACTTGAAACCTGAAACGCCATACGAGTTGGTATATTGGCTTTAATCAAACCTGTTATAACATCTACCGATGGCCGCTGCGTTGCAAGTATCAAATGTATACCTGCAGCACGGGCCTTTTGTGCAATACGCGCGATCAGCTCTTCAACTTTTTTACCAACAATCATCATCATGTCGGCAAATTCATCAATAACCACGACTATACTTGGTAATTTACCTAACTCGTCAGGCCCCTCTTTCATGCCATCGGTGTCTTTAAATAATGGATCTAAAATTGGATGACCTGCTTCTTTGGCATCCATTACTTTTTGGTTATACCCTTTTAAGTTACGAACACCTAACGCTGACATTAACTTATAGCGACGCTCCATTTCACCTACACACCAACGCAGTGCATTGGCAGCTTCTTTCATATCAGTGACTACTTCACATAGTAAGTGTGGGATACCTTCGTACACAGAAAGTTCCAACATTTTTGGATCGATCATAATCATACGCACATCATCGGGGCCAGATTTATACAGTAAGCTTAATATCATGACATTAACGCCCACTGACTTACCAGAACCTGTTGTACCTGCCACTAATAAATGTGGCATTTTTCCTAGGTCTGCACAGATCGGCTCACCGGCAATATCTTTACCTAGCACCATGGTAAGGGGTGACGGGTTTTGCTCAAATTTTGGCGCGTCGATCACTTCTGATAGACGAACTATTTCACGGTGTTTGTTTGGTAATTCAATCCCTACATATGTTTTACCGGGGATCACTTCAA
The DNA here is from genome assembly GCF_001653135.1 of Pseudoalteromonas neustonica. Lineage (GTDB taxonomy): Bacteria > Pseudomonadota > Gammaproteobacteria > Enterobacterales > Alteromonadaceae > Pseudoalteromonas > Pseudoalteromonas neustonica. The sequence continues at coordinate 153,149 of NZ_BDDS01000002.1, read as the reverse complement.
CTACTCGGACACTCACAGCAGAAAGCGAACGGGCTAAATCTTTTGCAAGACCTGTAATTTTTGATACTTTAATGCCTGGTGCTAAATCCAGCTCAAAACGCGTTACAACAGGTCCAGGGTACACTGCGACAACCGTCGCTTGTACGTTAAAATCAAGTAACTTGGTTTCAACTAAACGCGATACAGCTTCAAGCTCCTCCGGTGATATCGGGTTTTTAGCTTTATCTGGGCGGTCTAATAAATCAAGCGTTGGTAGCGGTGTGCTTGGTGGTTTTTCTTCTAATAACTGCTCAAATTTTTCTTTTGCTGTCGGTGGCGGCTGATACGTACTTTTTGGCTTAGGCATTGGCCTTGCTGGAGACACCACCGTGGTAACTGGTTTTTCAGGTTCAGCAACGTAGCTTTGATCCAGTGCATTTAATGCAGCAGCCGTGTCCATCGGCTCATCGTCAATGGCACTAAAGTTGATTTCTTGGTCTAAAATATCGTCTAAATCATCAAACGGGCTATGCTGTGGTGTGGTCTCAATTTGATCAGCTGTAAAACGCTTTGCTTTTGTCGCACTCGTTGGCGCAGGCTCTGTAAACGTGATTTTATCTTGGTCGTTAAGATCGCCTTCAATTGAAGGTTCATTAATCGGTTTTTCTTCAATCGCTACGCGTTCACGGTGTAACCAGCCTTTAAGCTGCGAAGTAATCACACGGTATATACGGACAACCCAATCACCTAAGAAATCAACAAACTGCACCCACGATACACCAGTTAATAATGTTAACCCTGCAAAAAAGAAGCACAGTAGTAAGATAGACGTGCCAGTGAAATTAAATGCGGGCATCATCGCAGTTGCAATCACATCGCCTATTACACCGCCTGACGAAAAGTTATAAATATCATCAAAATTGATACTACTAATTGCGGTCGCTGAGGTTATAAATAGCGCAAAACCAATTACACGCAAAGCAAGTGTTGTATAGTCTAGCTGAAAAATTTTATGCGGTTGCTTAAATAGTAAATAGCCAAATACTTGAATGGCCGCAGGCACAAAGTAGGCTAGCCAGCCAAAGGTGAGTAATAAAATATCTGCAATCCATGCACCAGCTGCGCCAGTGACATTTCTGACTTCGCTAAAGCTGGTTTGTGACCACGCAGGATCGGCAGGATCAAAGCTTATCAGCGCACACAAAATAAATACTGCGGCAAAGGTGCTGATTATTAACCCTGTTTCTAATAGTCTTTGTACACCGTTTAGGCGCATAATTCCCTAATCCTTATTATCTTTGCATTTTTACTTAGCAGTGAAATACCTTAGCAGGAAATGCTTTTCGTTGCACTTTATCTTAACTATGATGGACTGATAATGAACGTGTTTTTATAAATTATGAATACCTTGGGCAAACCCGTTATTTGCCATTTATTATATCATCTATAAACCCGTACAAAACTTAGGCTATATATGGGCGAATAATCACCCCTTGCTCGCCTTTTACTTCTTCCATCACCACATAAGTGCGACTTTCACTAACGTTAGGAAGCTTTAGCAAAATATCACCTAAAACACCACGGTACTCAGACATATCGTTAACACGAGTTTTGAGTAAAAAGTCAAAATTACCAGATACCAAATGACATTCGATTATTTCGTCATGTTTTTTTACCGCAGCACTAAACTCATCAAATACATCTGGCGATGTCTTTGTGATCGTCACTTCAACGTATACAGATAAGCCTTGACCTAGCTTAGCTGGGTCAACTACCGCTTTATAACCTACAATATAACCTTCGCGTTCGAGCTTTTTTACTCTTTCCAGACAAGGGGTAGCACTTAAACCAACACGCTTAGCTAATTCCACGTTGGAGATACGGCCATCGTGCTGTAATTCCATTAAAATCTTACGATCTATTCGATCTAATAATTGATGCATATTACCAACTAGTTTTTTATTCTGTTTATTATTAATATTTAGATTATATCACTAGCCTCACACTAAAAAAAGGTGAGACACACTGGCTTGTCATGAATATAATAGTGGAAAATTTCATTCCGTTCAAACAAGGCAATATTATGATTATCGGTGTACCTAAAGAAATAAAAAACCATGAATACCGTGTAGGTATGGTCCCTGCTAGTGTTCGTGAGTTAGTAAACCACGGCCACCAAGTTTTTGTTGAAACTAATGCTGGTATGGGCATTGGCTTCACTAACGAAGATTACACGCTAGCTGGTGCAGAAATTCTAGCAACAGCAGCTGAAGTTTTCGCAACAGCAGAGATGATTATAAAAGTAAAAGAGCCACAAGCTGTTGAACGTGCGATGCTACGTGAAGACCAAATTCTTTTCACTTATCTGCACCTTGCACCTGATCTTCCACAAACAGAAGACCTAGTAAAGAGTAAAGCAATTTGTATTGCATACGAAACGGTTACTGATTCACGTGGTGGCCTACCTCTTCTTGCGCCTATGAGCGAAGTTGCTGGTCGTATGTCAATTCAAGCAGGCGCACAAGCCCTTGAAAAATCAAACCACGGCCGCGGCATGCTACTTGGTGGTGTACCGGGCGTTGAGCCAGCTAAAGTTGTTGTTATTGGCGGCGGTATGGTTGGTCGTAGCGCAGCGCAAATGGCAGTAGGCCTAGGTGCTGAAGTTGTCGTACTTGATCGTAACATCGATGTACTTCGTGCTCTTGATGCACAGTTTGGTAATAAAGTTAAAGCTATTTACTCAACGGCTGATGCACTTGAAAAACACGTACTTGAGGCTGATCTTGTTATTGGTGGTGTACTTATCCCAGGTGCTGCTGCGCCTAAACTAGTTACTGCTGAGCACATTAAAGCGATGAAGCCTGGTTCTGCTATTGTAGACGTTGCAATCGACCAAGGTGGTTGTATCGCAACATCTAAAGCAACTACGCATGCTGATCCTACATTCATCGTTGATGACGTTGTTCACTACTGTGTTGCTAATATGCCTGGTGCTGTTCCGCGCACATCTACATTTGCACTTAACAATGCAACATTGCCTTTCATCATTAACCTTGCAAATAAAGGTTACAAAAAGGCATTATTAGATGACGCTAACTTCCTTAAAGGTCTTAACGTGATCAAAGGTCAAGTTACTTACAAAGAAGTAGCTGAAGCATTCAACATGGAATACGTTGATCCACGTACAGCTGTTGAAAACGCATAATTAACGCACGTTAATTAGTAAAAAAGCAGCGAATTCGCTGCTTTTTTTATGTCTAAATTTTGCTTTAATTCGCTTTATATAAATCGCTTGATAATAAAATCAACCTTTACACGCTTTGCTTGGCCAAGTATTTTTTTAACTGCTGGCGGGTAGTCGTCCATAGTCTCTAAATCTTCAGCACCGGATAAACGGCGGCAGTGTTTTAATATTTCAGCTCTTTCATTATCAATTGCTGGCATTAAACTTTGCTCTGGATCATCTAATAAAATACCGTTTTCAATGTCTAAACCCCATGCACGCGGGTTTAAATTGTGACCACTGAGTAAATGGTACTTTTGATCAGAGCAAATGCCTTTTAAATGAAACGAGTTGCTTTCGTGTTGCCACAAGTAAACATTTAAATTTCCATTCGTTATATGGCGTTGTTGCGACTTTAAAAATTTATGCAAAATCGTTTCATACAAATACGGTAAAGCACCTATTTTACTAAATGCCTCACTTGGGGGCGTATAAAAATCATTGGCGGTTTTGTCACCCACCACAATTGTTATTTGCTTACCTTGTTTAAGTAAACGCCTTAACGAGCGCATTAACGGTGCTGGAAAGTTAAAATAAGGCGTGTAAAGAACAAGCTCTTTTTCAGTCGTATCAAATAACGACTTTATCGCGCGATTTAATTCGTTATTTCGTCGGCCTAACCCTAAAAATAAGCGTACACCTAATGGTTGTTCGTTATTTTCAGGTCCATGTGCATATGTTGCTTGTTTAAGTGCCCGCATTAATTGCTTTTGCACTACTTTAATGTCGTTAAACTTAGTTAATGGACGCACATCAATACGCGGTACAGCCTCAGAACTTAATAATTCTTGCTCTATAAAATCGACCACAGCATTACATAACGCAAATTGATTAATCAAAAAGTAACGATCAAGCCGATAACGTTCTTCAAATTGTAAATAAACGTTATTTAGACTTGCGCCGCTATATAACAACGTATCATCAATCACAAAACCCTTTAAATGCAGTACCCCAAATAGCTCTTTAGCTTTGACTGGTACGCCATAAATTTGTACTTTTGATTGATATTTTTCTTGGTATTCACAATATAAACTTGCGTTACCATCCGATTTAGCCGCGCCAATCAAACCACGTTGAGCACGATGAAAATCCACCAGCACCTTTATTTCTAATACTGGGTTTGCTAATGAAGCGTGGTGCAATGCTTCTAAAATTTCTCGCCCAGCTTCATCATCCTGTAAATAAAGCGCGGTAATATAGATCCGTGTTTTCGCGTTTGCGATCAGATCCAGAAGATTCGAACGATATTCTTGTGCATTGGTTAAGACGTTAACGTCTTTTGAAGTCAACCCAAACGCGGGTTTTTCCTGCCAAAATAACATAGATGCCTATTCACTTAGGTCACGCCAAAACAGCGCAACAAATCAAAATTAGTTAAAACATATCAAAAAAATACAGCGTGGTCATGAATTAACGATGCTTGTTAGGGTAATAATAGATTAATAGTGTACATATCGTACAGAACAGCTATTTTTCACAATCTTAGTACACAATATTTGACAGCTTTGCGATTTATAAAAAAAAATAATCATCGCTTTTATTTACTTCCCCCTTGTTTCTCTTAAAATCGAGCGCATTAATACGCTATTAAACGTTTAGGATAAAAAACATGAGTGAAGCAAAACATTGTAAGTTACTAATTTTAGGATCTGGCCCTGCAGGTTACACCGCAGCCGTTTACGCAGCGCGCGCAAATTTAAACCCTGTATTAATCACAGGCATGCAACAAGGTGGTCAACTTACAACGACAACTGAAGTAGAAAACTGGCCAGGTGATGCTCATGGTTTAACAGGTCCGGCATTAATGGATCGCATGAAAGAACACGCTGAACGTTTTGAAACTGAAATTGTATTTGACCATATTAATAAAGTCGATGTATCTAAGCGCCCGTTTACACTTACTGGTGACCAAGGTACGTACACATGTGACGCGCTAATCATTGCTACAGGCGCATCAGCGAAATACTTAGGCCTAGAGTCTGAAACTAACTTCCAAGGCCGTGGCGTCTCTGCCTGCGCAACATGTGATGGCTTTTTCTATAAAGGTCAAAAAGTTGCGGTTGTAGGCGGTGGTAATACGGCTGTTGAAGAAGCGCTTTACTTGTCAAACATCGCAGACGAAGTTCATGTTATTCATCGCCGTGATAGCTTTCGCAGTGAAAAAATATTAGCTGATCGTCTTGCTGAAAAAGCAGCGAACGGCAACGTGGTATTACATTACAATCGCACACTTGATGAAGTATTAGGCGATCAAATGGGCGTAACTGGCATTCGTATTAAAGATGCGCAATCTGACGCAACTGAAGAACTCGATTTAGCAGGCGTATTTATCGCCATTGGCCATAAACCTAATACTGATATGTTTGTAGGCCAGTTAGAAATGAAGGACGGCTACTTAGTTGTTGAATCAGGTCTTAACGGTAATGCAACGCAAACAAGCGTACCTGGTGTATTTGCTGCAGGTGATGTCTCTGATCACATTTACCGTCAAGCAATTACCTCAGCGGGTACTGGCTGTATGGCTGCATTAGATGCTGAGCGCTTCTTAGATAATCTATAAATATTGGTTTGTATTCTTAAATGCAAGTATTAAGGGCTGATATTTCAGCCCTTTTTTATATTCCCCCTTTGTAATTTTAATCTTGCAGGTTACACTTTTTAATTCGTCTTATTTTTTATTTACTGATGTTATGACTAAACAGCTTTATCAACTCTCCAATAGCCACTTTGAGTTTCCTAACCCAACACATGCACTTGATGATCCCGATGGCTTACTGGCTGTGGGTGGTTGTTTATCTATAGAGCGATTGAAAAATGCATACATACACGGCATTTTCCCATGGTTTAGCGAGTATGAACCTATAATGTGGTGGTCACCAAGTATGCGCGGCATTATTGAGCTGAATGAGTTTCATGTTAGCCGCAGTTTACGGAAACACCTGAAAAAACACCCAGTAAAAGTAACCATTAATACCGCTTTTAATGATGTTATTGAAGCATGTCAACAACAGCGCCAAGATGTTGAAGGAACATGGATCACAAGTGAAATGATCAATGCTTACCAGCAAGCACACCTAGCTGGTGTTGCCCACAGCCTTGAAATATGGATAGATGATGAACTTGTTGGTGGCTTATACGGAATGATGCAAAACGGCGTGTTTTGTGGGGAATCTATGTTTCATCATCAAACTAACTGTTCTAAATTAGCGATGTGGGCTTTAGTGAATTGGCTTAAGCGCCACAACGCACATTTCATTGATTGCCAACTAGAAAACCCTTACTTGCTATCATTGGGGCAAAAAGTCCTACCGCGAAGCGAATTTTTAACTAAACTTAAACAAGCCAGCAGTTTTAAAATACCACCAACGATGTGGCAAGCGCAGGAGCTTATAGCTATTTATGACTGACCATTTACCGGCTCGTTTAGGTTTGAGCCAACAATTTGATTGTAGCTACCTTACTGATAAGCAAGAGCAATTATTAGTGATCCTCGAACCTAGCTGCTACAGCAGTGAAAAATTTGAAGCATTATTAGCACTTGGCTTTCGGCGAAGTGGTGACCAAATTTACCGTCCACACTGCCCTGTTTGCAGTGCGTGTAAGTCAGTAAGAGTATTAGCTCAACAGTTTTCACCGACAAAATCACAAAAACGTAAACTTAATAAGGCAAAAAATCAATTTACAGTGACGTATTCACAACAAGAACGCCTTGAATATTACCCACTTTACAGCAAATATATCACGCAGCGTCATCAAGAGGGTTCAATGTACCCTCCTGAACAATCACAATATCAAAGTTTCTTATTTTGCCAATGGTTACCTATTACGTTTATTGAATTATGGCACCAAGAAAAACTTATCGCTGTGGCCGTAACTGATTGTATGAACAACGCCATTTCAGCTATTTATACTTTTTTTGACCCCGATTTTGAGCATTTTAGTTTAGGCACATTAATGATTTTAGAGCAGATAAAGTTTGCTCAACTACACAATAAAGATTTTGTCTACTTAGGTTACCAAATTGATGAATGCGCTAAAATGCGTTACAAAACTCAATTTTTACCTGCACAAAATAGGGTTGCAGATGAGTGGCTGACTATTTAATTTGCAAAAATAGCTACTGTGGCTTTACTTATTGGAGTATTTTCGGCAGAATCTGCATCGTTTAACTATTAAAGAGGTGTTACGCTAAACATGGCGAAAGAAGACGTAATCGAAATGCAAGGGACGGTCCTTGATACTTTACCAAATACAATGTTCCGAGTTGAGCTTGAAAATGGTCACGTAGTTGTGGCTCATATTTCAGGTAAAATGCGTAAAAACTATATTCGTATTTTAACCGGCGATAAAGTTACTGTAGAAATGACCCCATACGATTTATCGAAAGGTCGCATCGTATTCCGTGCTCGCTAAGTTAGTGCGTTAACGAAATATCAAGTTTTTAGCTAAGTTGTCTAAGTAACTTAGTTACTTACTACATTAGCTTGAAGCGTTTATTAAATGTAATTGAATGCAAGTTGCTGACCATTACATTTAATAAACAAAAAGCCCAGCATTTGCTGGGCTTTTTGTTATCTGCGTTATTACAAACGCTTTTATGCAGGGGTTAAATTCGTTTCATAATCAAAACGAAGTTTTTTATCTTTAAGCGATACTTTCACTGTTCCACCATCAATAAGTGCACCAAATAAAATTTCATTGGCTAGTGGCTTTTTAAGCTGCTCTTGGATCACCCGTCCCATTGGGCGTGCACCCATTGCTTTGTCATAACCTTTATCTGCAAGCCATTCACGCGCTTTAGAAGTAAGCTCAAGGTTAACTGATTTTTTATCCAGTTGTGCTTGAAGCTCAACAATAAATTTATCAACAACCAGTAAGGTTACATCACGGTCTAAATGATTAAACCAAATAATGTTATCTAAACGGTTTCTAAACTCCGGTGAAAATACTTTATTAATTTCGCTCATCGCGTCATGCGAATGATCTTGATCAGTAAAACCAATTGATTTACGCACTGTTTCTTGTACGCCCGCATTAGTGGTCATAACAACAACAACGTTTCTAAAGTCAGCCTTACGTCCATTGTTGTCAGTTAAAGTGCCATGATCCATTACTTGCAACAGAATGTTGTAAATATCAGAATGCGCTTTTTCAATTTCATCAAGCAATACAACTGAGTGTGGATTTTTGATAACAGCTTCGGTTAGTAAGCCACCTTGTTCAAAACCAACATACCCTGGCGGTGCTCCGATCAAACGACTCACGGCATGGCGCTCAACATACTCTGACATATCAAATCGAATAAACTCAACACCCATGCACTTTGCAAGTTGCTTAGTCACTTCTGTTTTACCAACACCCGTCGGGCCTGCAAACAAGAATGAGCCTACCGGTTTATCTTCGCTTGATAAGCCAGAACGAGATAACCGAATTGCCGACGTTAATGCATCAATTGATTGATCTTGTCCAAATACTAACATCTTCAGGTTACGGTCAAGATTTTTTAACGTCTCTTTGTCACTTGATGACACACTTTGTTGTGGAATACGCGCCATTTTGGCAACAATCAATTCTATATCGGCAACACCAATGGTCTTCTTACGTTTAGAGATTGGCTGTAAACGCTGACTCGCGCCCGCTTCATCAATAACATCAATCGCTTTATCTGGTAAATGACGCTCATTAATATATTTAGCACTAAGCTCAGCTGCTGCCTTTAACGCTTTTTGCGTATAGCGAATACCATGGTGCTCTTCATAACGCTCTTTTAGACCATTTAGAATTTTAGTCGTGTCTGCCACGCTTGGTTCAAGTACATCAATTTTTTGGAAACGACGCACTAAAGCACGATCTTTTTCAAAGATATTTTTATACTCGTTATATGTAGTCGACCCCATACAACGTAACTTGCCACTCGAAAGCAGCGGTTTAAGTAGGTTAGATGCGTCCATAACGCCACCAGAGGCTGCGCCGGCACCAATGATGGTATGAATCTCATCTATAAATAAAATCGCGCTAGGCTTTGCTTGAAGCTCTTTTAGTAATGCTTTGAAGCGTTTTTCAAAATCGCCTCGATATTTAGTCCCTGCAAGTAAAGCGCCCATATCTAATGAATATACAACGGCATCTGCAATGACCTCCGGCACTTGTTCATTAACAATCCGATAAGCTAAGCCTTCAGCAATGGCTGTTTTACCAACGCCTGCTTCACCTACGAGTAGCGGATTGTTCTTTTTACGACGACATAAAACTTGAACCGTACGTTCAACCTCACTATCGCGCCCTACAAGCGGATCAATATTCCCTTCACGGGCTTGCACATTTAAATTAGTCGTAAAATTATCTAATTTACTTGGTTCTTCACCTTGTGCACCTTGCACCTCTTCATGAATATCGTCTGACTCTTCACCACCTATTTCATCATCTGATTTAGCTATACCATGTGAAATAAAGTTAACAATATCTAACCGTGAAATATCGCTTTTCTTCAGTAAATAAACCGCTTGGCTTTCTTGCTCAGAAAAAATAGCAACTAATACATTTACGCCTGTTACTTCATTTTTTCCTGATGATTGCACATGAAACACAGCTCGTTGTAAAACACGCTGAAAGCCAAGTGTTGGCTGAGTCTCACGCTCATCTTCCAGATCTGGAATAACGGGTGTTGTTTCATCAATAAATTCTGATAACTCTGTTTTTAGTGCAGCCATATCCACTGCGCATGCGATTAATGCCTCGCCTGCAGAGGGATTATCGATCAGCGCAAGCAATAAATGCTCCACTGTCATGAATTCATGGCGGCGTGTACGCGCTTCACGAAACGCCGCGTTTAAAGTTAGTTCTAAGTCTTTGTTTAGCATTGGCAACCCCTTACTGAGATAAATAAATATACCGTTGTGATGGGTATTCTGATCACCCTACCTTGGTATTATTCCTGCTCACAACTACATAGCAGTGGATGCTCGTTATCACGTGCGTAACGATTAACTTGGTCAACTTTGGAATACGCTACATCGGCTGTATAAACACCGCAAATAGCGCGACCATTCTGATGAACCTGAAGCATCACATCTGTTGCTCTATCGCTATCCATATTAAAAAACGTCGTAAGTACTTCTATTACAAAGTCCATTGGCGTGTAATCATCATTATTTAAAATGACTTTATACTTTCGCGGTGGTTGCAATTTTTGCTTTTCACTATCGCGAACAGTATCTAAAACATCCGAATCTTTCATGCCACTCATAATTAAATATAGTCTTGTCTTTGGAACTCAAGCAAACTTGAATTAAAAATAAATTAAATGTTAAAAAATAGTTTAAAACACTTGACTGATCGGCGAAATAAACTACAGTCAATTGTAGATTGATTAAACCTTAGTCAGTCTATCAAACTATACGGTTTAGAATAACTAAATTAGTCAACTTATAGAAGGATGTAGAAGTATGGCTTGTGGTAAAGTCAAATGGTTCAACAACGCCAAAGGTTTTGGTTTCATCGTGGAAGACGGCTGCGAGAATGACATATTCGCCCATTACTCAACGATTGTAATGGACGGTTATAAAACGCTTAAAGCTGGTCAAGATGTAACATTCGAATTGCAGCAAGGCCCAAAAGGCATGCATGCAACTAATATCGCTCCTAACGAAGAGTTAGTGTAGCTGTATAAATATTCGACTAAAGCGAGCGTTCTGTAAAGATCCTCGCTTAATCCTCCCTACAATTTTTTTCATCAAACGTGTTTTAATGTAAAAATAACCCGATATAGTTAGAAATTAAACGTTCTTAATGAACAAAAACTGCCCTTCCTCTTGAAATTCTTTTTTAATAACCCCATGTCCTATTTGTTATTAGCCCTTTTGTGCCAAGCTTGTTACACTCTTTGTGCTTAAAAACGGCCTTACATAGCTCTTTAAGTGGCAATACCTATGCTAATGGATCATTTAATTGGCTACAAAATTACAGTAAATTTAATACAGTTCGTCAGGTGTGGTTATTTATCACGTCCATTGCATAGTGCAAAGGACTTACAGTATTAACACCTAACAGACTGACTATTGCTCAATCGTGCTTGCATGATAGCGATGGTATTCTTTGCATTGTTGAATATGGCTTTTATGCCTACTATCTAGGAATGATGATGACATCAAAAATTATCTACACTAAAACAGACGAAGCTCCGGCACTAGCAACTTACTCGCTGCTGCCGATCATCCAAGCTTATACTAATGCCGCTGGCGTTGAAGTTGAAACACGTGACATCTCTTTAGCTGGTCGTGTTATTGCTAACTTCCCTGAGTATTTAACGCAAGAACAACGCATTGGCGATGCACTTGCTGAATTAGGTGAGCTTGCTAAAACACCTGAAGCTAACATCATCAAACTGCCTAATATCAGTGCTTCTGTTCCACAATTACGTTCTGTTATCAAAGAACTACAAGAAAAAGGTTATGCACTTCCAGATTACCCTGCTGAACCTAAAACAGACGAAGAAAAAGCAATTCAAGCTACATACGACAAAATCAAAGGTAGCGCAGTAAACCCTGTATTACGTGAAGGTAACTCTGACCGTCGTGCGCCTGGTTCTGTAAAAGAATATGCACGTAATAATCCTCATTCAATGGGCGCATGGAGCAAAGATTCAGCTTCTTATGTAGCTAGTATGAGTGAAGGCGACTTTTTTGGTTCTGAGCAATCAGTAACAGTTGATGCTGCAACAGATGTACGTATTGAACATGTTGCTGCAAATGGTGATGTATCTGTACTTAAGGCAAGCACACCGCTACTAGCTGGCGAAGTAATTGACGCATCTTCAATTAGTGTTGCTAAATTACAAGCATTCTTAGCTGCAGAAATTGAAGTAGCGAAAGAAAAAGGCATCTTGTTTTCATTACATATGAAAGCAACCATGATGAAAGTGTCTGATCCAATCATCTTTGGCCACGCAGTAAAAGTATTCTATAAAGATGTTTTTGCAAAGCACGGTGCTTTATTTGCTGAGCTAGGTGTTGATGTAAACAATGGCCTGGGTGATGTTTACGCTAAAATTCAAACTTTAGATGATGCAAAACGCACTGAAATCGAAGCTGATATTGACGCTGTTTATGCAACTCGCCCTGCAATTGCAATGGTTGATTCTGATCGTGGCATCACTAACCTTCACGTACCAAGTGATGTGATCATCGATGCATCTATGCCTGCAGCTATCCGTTCAAGCGGCCAAATGTGGAATAACGAAGGTAAATTACAAGATACTAGCTTTGTAATTCCTGATCGTTGTTATTCAAGTGTATATCAAGCAACGATTGATTTTTGTAAAGAGCATGGCGCATTTGATCCTACCACTATGGGTAGCGTACCAAACGTAGGCCTAATGGCCCAAAAAGCGGAAGAGTATGGTTCACACGACAAAACGTTTGAAGCACCTGCAAACGGTGTCATTCGTGTTGTAGATACAAATGGCACAACTTTACTTGAGCACAGTGTTGAGCAAGGCGATATCTGGCGCATGTGTCAGGTTAAAGATGCACCAATCCAAGATTGGGTTAAGTTAGCGGTTAACCGCGCACGTGCTACGGGTAACCCTGCAATTTTCTGGCTTGATGAAAACCGTGCACACGATGCGCAAATCATCAAAAAAGTAAATGCATATTTACCAAACCATGATACTTCTGGCCTTGATATCCAAATTTTAGCGCCACTTGAAGCTACGTTATTCTCTCTTGCACGTATTAAAGACGGCCTAGACACTATTTCAGTAACGGGTAACGTACTACGCGATTACCTTACTGATTTATTCCCAATTCTAGAGCTTGGTACAAGCGCTAAAATGCTGTCAATCGTGCCTCTTATGAATGGCGGCGGTTTATTTGAAACTGGCGCGGGTGGTTCTGCACCTAAGCACGTACAACAGTTCGAAAAAGAAAACCACTTACGTTGGGATTCTTTGGGTGAATTTTTAGCACTTGCCGCATCACTTGAGCACCTGAGCACTACAACGGGTAACAACAAAGCACAAGTACTTGCTGATACGCTTGATAAAGCAACAGGAACTTTCCTTGCTGAAAATAAATCGCCTTCGCGTAAAGTGAAAGAAATTGATAACCGTGGTTCTCATTTCTTCTTATCTTTATTCTGGGCGCAAGAGCTTGCTAAGCAAGACGACGACAGTGAACTTAAAGCACAGTTTACTCAAATCGCCAGCGATTTAGAAAGCAATAAAGAGCAAATCATTAATGAACTTAATGACGCACAAGGTCCGGCAGTAAACATCGGTGGTTATTTCCAACCAAATGATGCTGCAGCATTCGAAGCAATGCGTCCAAGCACTACATTTAACGATATATTAGCTAAATTAATATAAGTATCGGTTAAAATTAAAAAAGGCGTTCACTGTTAAAGTGAGCGCCTTTTTTGTGCCTAATACAAAGATCCATCTTTTTCAATACCGACTCAAATTATTCCAATTCTCTTAATTATGAGATCTATTTTGTGGCAAAAAAACCTTGTCGATAACAAGGCAAAAATATCGTCATTTAGTTGTTCTAAATAAGAAATTTTTAACGCCGTTAGCGTCAGGTTTGATACCTCAAAATGACTTAGTATTATTGCGGATTGAAATTAACTTCAGTAAAGTTTAGCACCAAACTCACCAATGAGTTCATGCAACGTAAGAGACCCTAGACATAGAAGCACCAGTCAGTATTAATTAATAGCTGACTGGCACTGAATTTGAATTCAAGATTGGTTTCCTAGCAAAATATCACTTTACAGCTTGGATCTTCGCTTGTTCTTGCTGACTCGCCATGAATTCATTAAATGTACCGTGGAAATTCACAACTTCTTTATCACGAATATCGATAATACGAGTCGCCAATGACGATACAAACTCACGGTCATGGCTTACAAAAATCAATGTGCCTTCGAAGCCTTTTAATGCATTGTTTAGCGCTTCAATAGCTTCCATATCCATGTGGTTGGTTGGCTCATCCATTATCAACACATTTACGTCTTGCATCATTAGTTTGCCAAATAATAAACGGTTTTTCTCACCACCCGAACAGTTTTTAGCTTTCTTGTTAGAATCATCAGCAGTAAACAACAACCGCCCTAACATGCCGCGTACCATTAAGTCATTATGTTTGGCCGTACGCCATTGTGACATCCAATCAAATAAAGTTAAGTCATTATCAAAGTCTTTACTGCTATCTTGAGGGCAATAGCCTACAGATGCGTTTTCTGACCATTTAACCACGCCATGATTCGCTTCAAGCTCCCCCACTAAACAGCGAATGAAGGTTGATTTACCAACACCGTTTTCGCCGATGATGGCTAGTTTAGAACCAGCTTCTAAAATTAGCTCACCATTTTCAAACAGTACTTCGCCATCAAAACCATGACCAAAATCTTCTAAAATCAATGCTTGGCGGTGCATCTTTTTACCTTCATCAAAATACAGTGAAGGTGCCATGCGGCTAGATGATTTCACTTCATCTAAGCTAATTTTATCCATACGCTTTGCACGTGAACTCGCTTGTTTAGCTTTTGATGCGTTGGCACCAAAACGATTTACGAAATCTTGTAGCTCTTCAATCTCAGATTGCTTTTTGGCATTACCAGCGAGTAACTGATCACGAATAAGTGTTGATGCTTCAATGAATTTCTCATAGTTACCAGGGTAAATACGCAGTTCACCGTAATCAATATCGGCCATATGAGTACATACTGCATTTAAAAAATAACGGTCATGAGAAATAATAATCATGGTACATTTACGTTGGTTAAGTTCATGCTCTAACCAGCTGATTGTGTGGATGTCCAAGTTATTGGTTGGCTCATCCAGTAATAATATATCTGGATTTGCAAATAAAGCCTGCGCTAATAACACACGTAATTTCCAGCCAGGGGCGACTTGTGACATTAGACCAAAATGAAACTCTTCTTCTATACCTGCTTTTAATAAAATGTCACCTGCACGACTTTCCGCGCTGTAACCATCCATCTCTGCAAAAATACTTTCAAGCTCAGCAACTTTCATACCATCGGCTTCACTCATTTCGGGCAATGAATAAATACGGTCACGTTCTTGTTTAATTTCCCACAGTGCAACGTCACCCATGATCACGGTATCAACCACTGAGTATTGCTCAAAAGCAAACTGATCTTGGCTCAAGTTACCTACTTTCAGACCTGGTCCAATTGACACATTACCTGATGTTGGAGCTAATGAACCATTTAGGATTTTCATAAAGGTCGACTTACCGCACCCATTTGCGCCAATTAGGCCATAACGATTGCCGTTACTAAATTTAGCAGAGATGTTTTCAAATAATGGTTCAGCACCAAACTGCATGGTGATATTAGCGGTAGAGATCAAGATGAATTTCCTAAGCACGTACTGTAGAGCACGCTATTTTTTATTTCAAAAAAAGCAGCCCTGACAATAGTCGGTGCGATTATACGGTATAAAGAGGACGCGAATTATACAGACGGCTAGCCCCACCTGTCGAGCACTGTCTGGGTTTGTATGCATTTTATTACGTTACTTTACGCTTATCTCGTAATTTACAGGGAAAGTACTCGTGGGTTTGCCCATAAAACCTCGTTTATAAATGCGAATGAAGCCACGCACCTTGGGTTTCACCGTGGTTTGTTTTTACATCATACGCAGCACTTGCTTTATTCAATTGTTCCACAATCTTATACGCTACAGTATTAGCATCATCAGATAAGGTCTTACAATCACGCTGAGGGCGCATGCTTTTTAGCGCATCCTCTATTTTTGAAGCAAAAGTAATAGCTAACTCACCGTGACCTTGTTCATGCAGAAGTAGCTTTGAATACCACGGTGCCCATACTGTGTTTACTTGCTGGCTATCAGAATCGAGTTCTGGCATTGTGTATTTAAGTTGTAATATTGTTTTTACACGCACTAACCGGCATCGCTTCGCTGTTTTTTCCCAATTAAAGCGCCACCGTATGTCAAAACGTGTATAACCATGAAAAACCTTCCCGTTTTCTCTTATTGGCGATGCATGATTAACCGACTCAAGCAGTTTTTCTTTACTTGAGACTTTGACTTTATAGTAAGTCGTATCTTGTTCTATTACCTGTTCAGCTATTACTATAGGTGTAAATAAAAAGATTAAACTCAATATTATCAATCTCATACTACTATTTCCTTGTTAAATTTTTTAGCAAAAGAGATTGCTCAGGTTTTAATCTATCGGCATAGTTCAATTCTTTGCGATTCAAGTAACTTAAAATTATCAACGGGTTTTCACCCAGCCTATGCTTAACAAGTACCTGTTCCCTTTTACTATTTTAGATACTTGATGCTCCGATACATCAGGTCGAAAAAACTTGATTCGTTTAGTTTCAAATAGTGGTTTTTTACAAATAAAGTCTCCGCCTTGCTCTGCATTTTTTAAAATAATATTTAATCTATAGTGCCTACCACATTTAACTTTATCCGTATGAGGGGCTATCTCACTACCTTGTGGAAATTTAAGTAAGTAGGTATCAAACTTAATTGGCCACAACGCACCACATAGTAACATTTTGTCATAACCTGATTGCTGTCTACCGCGCTCCCATCTAAATAACCTGTTTAAAATAGACATATTCAACCCCCTTTATTATTTATTGCTGGGAAATTTCATAATACCAATTGTAGAACTAGTAATTTATCATAACGATAAGAAAATGATTACGTTTTAACTAAAGTGGGTATAACACTGCTTGCAGGCTTTAGTCATTGAATAATATAACTTGCCTGTTCTTGTGATGATGCTGACAATAAAAACTCGCTATTGATAAGCTCTTGGCCCTGCGTCTTGTAAAAAATAATTAATTCTGTGTTTCCCATGAATGAACCAAAAAGTAAAAGGAGCCAAACGGGCTCCTCTTAATCAAACTATGCTTTCACTAAAGTCTTAATAAGCAACTAAACGTAAGCCCAATAGAGCCAACATAACCAAATTGGCTCCCACTGCGGCTAAGAAGAAGTAACTACGTGGGCTGGGATTCTTTTCTGTTGCAATGCTATAGTAAAATACCATATGTAAAATACGGGCTACAACGTACACCCAAATACACATTGCAAAGATGGCACTGTGATACCCAATAATAAAAGAAAAAAGCACCGTCCCTAAAAATAAAGGGCTATTTTCAAGCGTGTTATGAAATGTACGATGCGCTCTAAAAATGAAGCTTTCGTGGCTTAGGGTATCATCAATTTTCCCTGGTATCGCATTTGGCTTGCTTGCTTTACTAAACGTTGCAATAGCCCATTGGATAAACAACATAATCAAATAGAGATAAAGCGCATAATAAGCCGATAAGGTAAGTTCAGTCATCAATATTCCTTTTTAGTCTTTGTACTTTAAGTAAAGCAAAACACAAGCCAATTATAACTGCATGATTTTAAATGCATTATATTTTTACGGCGCAATTTTTTGTAAATCTGAGTTGATACTTTATAAAAGCTACATGGTTAACCTTAAATACATACCCAAGCCACCTCAAGATGCAGTTTCAGTTGGAATTAAAAGCGATTTAGACAAGGCATTGATTGCAAATAATGGTTGTTCCCTTGTTAAAATCATTCCCTTATTAAAGTAACGCAGTATAAATCGCTTTTAAACCAACCCGTTGGGCGTTCCACAGGCGCTTACTCTCATCGTTGTTACTTCTTAAAAGGGACTGCCATTATTGCAAAGTAACGCCTTGATATTAAACACCTGTGAAACGCTGAAGTCTGTATCTTGAGGTGGTTTGGGTATATAGCCTATACTTTTGAAAATTTAGTAATTATTTTATATTTTAAATCATTACGTTAGTCAGTTTTTTAAGCCGTGTTTAAGCTAATTATTTATATTTCACATTTATACTTTCTGTAATAGCATCAGCAAAAACTATAACTGGCCCCTTTATCAATCATGCTAGGGCGTGTTGACCTTTCGTGATTGATTTTGCAGCAGTCTATTTGGTATTTAGGCAAGCCAGCGCCTATGCTGTGTGGTTGCTCCCCATAAATAGGCGATAACGCAGTATAAATGCCAAATATGCGCTGCCCAAAGGGTTTTTCCTAGGGGCGATTAACTCTTTGTTGCATACACGGACGTAGATAAGGGGCGTGAGCAGGACGCGGAAGCTTTGCTCGATTTTTACTTATTCTCACATGGATGTGAGCCAGTAGAATAACGCAGGAGCAGTTATCGAGCCCGCTAGGTTACAAACCTTGCGCCGCGATTAAATCGCCCCTAGATTGAGCAAATTTCAATCCACAAAGGTCAACACGCCCTACCTAGTACCCATAAAATTTTAATAAACAGCCTAAACCTCACCGTTAGTTATAAAAATGCCTGATAATGTGATGGTTTGTGTTACTTTTATTGTTTGTGGTACATGCCACTAACACATTAGGAACTCATTTTATGGATCTTTTTCTTTGGCTTGGTATCGTTTTTTGCATTTCGCAATCAGCCATATTTTCAGGTCTAAATTTAGCTTTTTTCTCTTTGAGTCGTTTACAACTCGAAGTAGAGTCAACAAAAGGTAATAAAGATGCGAAAAAAATACTCGCATTGAGAGGTGACTCAAACTTCCTTTTAACCACTATTTTATGGGGTAATGTGGGTATCAATGTTTTATTGACCCTATTATCTGATTCTGCTTTAGCAGGTATCAGCGCCTTTTTATTCTCCACAATTGCAATCACCATTATTGGTGAAATTATTCCCCAAGCCTATTTTTCAAGAAACGCACTAAAAATGGGAAGTTTATTGTCCCCGATAATCCGCTTTTATCAAATATTGTTTTATCCCGTAGCAAAGCCAACGGCTATTATATTAGATCTATGGCTAGGTAAAGAAGGCATTACCTACCTCGCTGAAAGCGAACTAAGCAGTATTATCAGAAAACACATTGAAGCCGAAGGTACCGATATCAATCATGTCGAAGGGATTGGCGCACTTAACTTCTTTAAACTAGATACCATAACCGTTGCTGATGAAGGCGAGTTAATTGATCCTGATTCAATTATCGCGCTAAAAACAAAAATGGATTTACCGATTATTCCCGACATCACAAATTCAGCAGAAGATCCCTTTTTAAAAAGTATTAATAAATCGGGTCATCGTTGGGTGGTAATCACCAATTTAGATGATGAACCTTTGCTGGTAGTGGATGCTGATGGCTTATTAAGAGCTGCCTTGTTTGAGTTTGATAGCTTTGACGCGTATCGTTTTTGTCACCGCCCTATTATTATTACTGATGATAAAACCAGTTTAAGTGACGCTGTGATAAAAATGAAAATGAGTCAATCGGTGGATAAAGCATTCGATGGTGCTATTGATCAAGATGTGTTGCTTGTTTGGGGAACTACAAACCGTATCATAACTGGCGCTGATATTTACGGCCGACTACTAAAGGGCATGCAGCCTCCTGAACTATTATTACCCGCACAAAAACCAAACGTACAATAAACATAAATAAGCGAGCAGACTACTTATAGGCACTGGTTTTAATCAGTGCCTATAAGAGGTTTAACTACCACTTAAAAAAGTGATGCATTCAACCAAAGATGTACCATGATACTTGCGCCATAACCTAAAGCGATAACAGGTGTCCACTTTAAGTGCCCAAAAAATGTATAGTAACCGCGCGCTTGCCCCATTAAAGCAACCCCCGCCGCAGAGCCTATCGACAATAAACTACCACCTACACCTGCTGTAAGAGTGATCAAAAGCCACTGCCCGTGTGACATATCAGGCTCCATAGATAGTACCGCAAACATCACAGGTATATTATCAATGACTGCCGAGATAACACCAAGAAACACATTAGCTGTTGTTGTAGACCAGCTACCATATAGCATTTCAGACATTAGATTTAAGTAGCCTAGAAAGCCTAAACCACCTACACACATTACAATTCCGTAAAAGAACAATAAAGTATCCCACTCGGCACGTGACACTTTACTAAACACATCAAATGGTACAACACTGCCAAGTTTGGCTAACCTGTCTTTATCACCTAGCTGCTCCGCATGCGCTTTTTTGCGAGCAAGAGAACCAGGTAATGTCATTCTTAAAAAGTAACCAAAAAACTGTAAATACCCTAATCCCATCATCATGCCAAGCACTGGAGGCAAATGTAAAAAACTATGACACGCAACGGCTGTAGCTATTGTTAATAAGAATAAAACCAAAATTCTAACTGCACCACGCTTAAGCTCAACTTCTTCGTACTTCGCGGTGGGTTGCTTATCAGCAACATAAAAGCTCATTATTGCCGCAGGGACAAGGTAGTTCACTAACGAGGGTAAAAATAAGACTAAAAATTCATTAAAATGGACTAACCCAGCCTGCCAGACCATTAACGTGGTTATATCGCCAAACGGGCTAAATGCCCCACCCGCATTGGCTGCAATCACAATATTTATACAGCTGAGGTTAATAAATGGTTTATCACCTTCAGCCACTTTCATTACTACCGCGCACATTAGTAACGCCGTTGTCAGGTTATCTGCAATCGGTGATATAAAGAACGCTAGAAATCCGGTGATCCAAAATAAATTTTTATAATTAAATCCTTTACGTATCATCCAAGAGCGTAAAGCGTCGAACACACCTCGTTCTTCCAGTGCGTTGATATACGTCATCGCCACCAGTAAAAATAGCATTAGCTCAGCAAACTCAAGTAAGTTGTGTCTAAATGCGACTTCCGTAATACCAGGGATATCATGGTTTACATAGTATGCGCCAATCAATATCCAGATTAATCCCGCTGCAACGAGTACTGGTTTAGATTTTCTTAAATGTAGTTTTTCTTCGAGCATAACCACTGCATAAGCAATACAAAATATAATAATGCAAAGTAACCCAATATTAGATGTTGTTAGGTCTAATTGCCCGTCTGCCGCCCACGCAGGGGAGCAAAATAACAATAAAACCACACTCAAAAGGTTAAATCCTCGTAACAAAGTATTCACGTAACACGTCCTGTTTTAATTTCAAAAGCTATTTTTTTAATACGCATTGATCAATTCATATATTTTTATTTATCATTCTTATGATTGATCAATTGTTATAAAAAAGTTGAAATAAGGTATCACAATAAAATGGCGTGGCAATTATACTCAAGTCTAAATTTGCATTAATAACAGCGATATTACTGAGCGCAACGGTGGGTAGAACAAGTGGGGATAAACATTAAATTAAACATTAATGATAGCTCTCTAATACATAAAAATTTCCTCTCGCGCTATTTTATAGACTCACTAATAAATCAATAATTATGAGGCTCTGCAAACTTAGAAGAATATACTATACGTATAATATATACCGAGGTGAGTGTCGTTGGAATTAAAGCTATTTAGACAAGGCATTGATTGCAGAGAATGGTTATTCCTTTATTAAAATCAATAACGCAGTATAAATTTTTTTAAACCAAGCTCTTGGGCGTTTCACAGGGACTTACTCTCTGCGTTGTTACTTCTTAAAATGGACAGCCATTTTTTCAAAGTAACATTTTGATATTAAGCCCTTGTAAAACGCTGAATTCTGCACCTTGAGCTGGTTTGGATATACAACGCGCAACCTATTCAATTCTAGTTATACCCAGCCACGACTATGCTAATCTAGTTTATTCAATTCTTTTTCGTAACCAATAATCAAGGCTTACAAAACGCCCACCCCCCGTAAAAAATAAGCTTAATAGCATGGCAAAATAGATCGCAGAAAATTCGATGCCATTATTTAAAATTGATGGTTTGCCTTTTTCATATAAATAATCAGGAAAGCCATGCTCTTCGACTAATCCACGAATTTTTTCAATACGATCTTTCACTTCAAGAGAGTTATCTAAGCTTTCTTTAGCACCGGGAATAGCTAACCAATCAAGCACTTGTGCCGCACTTGTCTCCGGGTTTGTTGGCGCAATAGCAAACCAGCCGTTATGCCAATGCACACTCGTTGCTGCAACAACCATGGTAAACATCAGTGGAATAGCAACTAAACGTGTTAATAAACCAACTAACAAAAGCCATCCACCCAAGAACTCACTCCAACCGGCTAAAAATGCGAGCAAATCTGGAAATGGCAAGCCTAAACCCCAGTCAGGATTACCAAACCATGCGACGACATCGGGTGAAGCTAAAAATAATTCAAAAAAACCTGACGTATCACCACTAATTGCAAGTTTGTTATACCCAGCAATGATCATCACAGGCGCAAGAATAAGCCTAAAAAGTAATGCAGGAGCGCCATCTAAAACGGCAAGTTTAGTAAAGATAGAGTGGTATAAAGATATGATTTTATTTTTCATTTCAGTCCTTCTCAAAACGTTTAAGTTAGTTATAGTCTATAAATCACTTAGACCGCCATGAGCAGTTGCTTATTTCAACCAACAACCAGAAAAATATAAATTAACATTCAAGTGCAATAAGGTGTGCGTATGTGGGGTTTAATTCTACAACAATGCGAATATTTAAGCTTTAAATGAGCTAATAATCACATATAAATACTGAACGTTTCTAAGTGCCAATCTTTAGGGGCGATTAAATCGCCCCTAAGAGTAAAACTTTAACCTTGAAAGATTAACGGCTTATAATTGAGTTATATTTCTCGTGCTACTTGTAATGCCTCATAAATAGCTCGTTTTGCGTCAATTGCAGATGCTAATTTTGCTCCGCCGATAACATGTACCTTTGGGTTATCAAGTAATTGAGACATTAATTCATTATTAGAAACTTGCCCGATACACGCAATAACGGTATCGACAGGTAACACTTGATCTTGCCCTGCCACTGTAATTTTAAGACCTCGGTCATCAAAATGATGATATTGGCAATCAGCAATTTGTTTTACACCATGCTGCTTTGCAACTTGTCGGTGTATCCAACCTGTTGTTTTACCAAGATCGCTACCAAAGCGCCCTGCACTTCGTTTTAACATAAATAATTGTCGGTTATCTTTATGAGGATTTGGCTCACATTCAATACCCCACTGTGATTTAAAATCAGCAATGCTTTGATCTTTATGTTCACTTAAAAACGCAACCATATCAAAACCTATCCCACCTGCGCCTAAAATCGCAATAGAGTTACCGAGCTCAACTTCACCACGAATAACTTCATCGTATGAAAATACACGTTTATTGTCTGCACAGGTAAAATTTGCCTCACGAGGGCGAACGCCTGTTGCAAATACAACCTCATCATATTGCTCAAGCATATCATCAGCAAAAGCTGTATTTAACGTTATTGTGACTTTTAGGCGCTCAAGTTCATTGATGAAATAACGTAGAGTATGATTAAAATCCTCTTTACCTGGAATTCGCATGGCTAAATTAAATTGCCCGCCCATATCTGTCTTTTTATCAATCAGCGTAACCGTATGGCCTTTTTGTGCTAAATAGCAACTTGCCGATAAACCAGCGGGCCCTGCGCCAACAACTAAAACATTTTTTGATTTTGATGTGGCTTCTAATGGGTAATCAAGTTCAAATCCCGCTTGCGGATTCACCAAGCATGTCGCTCGTTTACCCTTAAATACGTGGTCTAAACAGCCTTGGTTACAGCCAATGCAAATATTAATGTGTTTACTTTGCTGTGCTTGGTATTTATTAAAAAATTCAGGATCAGCCAGTAATGGCCGCGCCATCGAAATTAAGTCAGCATCACCTGCGTTTAGTATTTCATTCGCAATATCCGGCGTGTTTATACGATTAACAGCAATCACTGGAACACTGACAACTTCTTTTAATCGTTTTGACGCTTCTTTAAAAGCACCTGGCGGCACCATACTCGCAATTGTTGGCACTCGCGCTTCATGCCAGCCAATACCTGTATTAAATATATCGACCCCAGCTTGCTCTAATGCTTTGGCTTGAGTCGTTACTTCATCAGGTGTTGACCCATTAGGGATCAAATCCATCACTGATAAACGAAAAATGATTAAAAATTCTTTATTTACTTTTGCCCGTACTGCTTTGACTATCTCTAATGCTAAGCGCATACGATTTTCTAAATTGCCACCGTATTCATCTGTGCGTTTATTGGTATGCGGAGCCATAAATTCATTGATCAAATAGCCTTCAGACCCCATCACTTCAACGCCATCGTAGCCAGCCTTTTGTGCTAAATAGGCAGAATGGGCAAAGTCTTTTATGGTTTTTTTAATCGAACTGAGCGACATTGCTTTTGGCTGATACGGATTAATAGGTGCTTTAATTGCGCTCGGTGCTTGATTAAATGGATGATATGCATAACGACCAGCATGTAATAATTGTAAGCAAATCTTACCGCCATGCTGATGTACAACATCGGTGTATGCGCGGTGCTTAAACACATCATAGTAGCTGTTAAAAGATGACGATATAGGCGTTAATTTACCACGTAAATTAGGGCTGTACCCACCTGTGATCAACATTGCCGTGCCACCTTTGGCACGCGCTTCATAAAACGCACTTAGGCGTTTTCGGTTATGCCACCCCTCTTCAAGGCCCGTATGCATTGAGCCCATTACCAAGCGGTTACGTAATTGTGTGTGTTTTAATTGTAATTGTTGTTCTAACATCCTCTGCCCCAATCAACTGGTCTAACCTCTATACATTAGCGAATTTTGCTTGATTGGCAAGTAATAAGCAACAAAAGTGATAAATTATGTAACATTTTCGCATAAACAAGGTTAAAAAATCATTCGTAAATACTTAGTTACGATTTAACAGTTAAATAAATTTTTATTCTGGGCTAATATGGAGTCAGATATAAGCTGTACCAAATTAAGGATCTATTTTGATTGCAAAGATGTTTAAAGGACTGTGGGCAGGAATTAACTTTTCACGCCGCTTAGTTCTCAATTTTTTATTTGTGCTAATTGTTATTCTTTTCATTGTGTCAATTGCCAGTGATGGAGATGAAATTAAAGTAGCAGATACATCTGTACTTAGGCTCAACCTCAATGGTCCAATCGTAGAAGAAAAAATCTACGTGGATCCAATTGGAGCGGCTATCAATGACGCCACAATGAGTAAGGATGAGCCAGCTGAAATTTTACTTGATGACATAATAGAAGTAATTGATCAAGCAACTGAAGATAAACGTATTTCGGTTATTTTGTTAGATTTACAAAAAATGCCAAATGCGCATTTAAATAAATTAAAGCAAATAACCCAAGCGTTAGAGCGTTTCAAAGCTGCGGATAAAAAAGTCATTGCCACTGGTTATTATTATTCACAAGCGCAATACTATTTAGCTGCTCATGCTAATGAAGTATCGATGCACCCTTATGGCGGCGTCGAAATTCAAGGTTTTGGTATGTACCCGCTGTATTTTAAAGAGGCCTTGGAAAAACTCGGTATCACTCAGCATATATTCCGTGTTGGGACATTCAAATCAGCTGTTGAGCCGTTTATCCGTAATGATATGTCAGATGCAGCCAAAGAAGCCAACAGCGTGTGGTTAAGTGCATTGTGGAAAGAATACAAACAAGATGTGGCCGCTGCTCGTCCGTTTGATGAAACAAATTTTGATGAAACAATGGATGTGTTCCTTGCAAAAATGCAAGCTGTTAATGGTGATTCAGGTAAATATGCGCTTGAGCATCAATGGGTAGATTCATTAAAAACTAATCAGCAAGTTCGTCAAGAACTTATCGCGTTAGTCGGTACTGAAGAAACAGGCAAGACCTTTAATCAAGTATCATTTAAAGAATATTTATCATTAATTAAACCTCCCATTACATTTGATAACCCAATGACAGAGAAAGTAGCTGTTGTTATTGCACGCGGCACTATTTCTGATGGTGAACGTAAAGCCGGTGAAATTGGTGGTGATTCAACCGCAGCCTTACTTCGTAAAGCGCGTTTAGATGAAAAAGTGAAAGCGGTTGTGCTACGAATTGATTCAGGTGGCGGTAGTATGTTTGCCTCTGAAGTTATTCGTGCCGAAGTGCTCGCACTAAAAGCAGCAGGTAAGCCTGTGATCGCTTCAATGAGCTCAGTTGCAGCGTCTGGTGGTTATTGGATTGCTTCTGCGGCCAATGAAATTTGGGCTGCGCCTAGCACCATCACTGGTTCAATTGGTGTATTCGGTAACTTTATGACATTTGAAAATACCATGGCTAAATTAGGTGTTTACTCGGATGGTGTAGCTACAACGGAAATGGCGGGTTTATCAATCGCACGCCCACTTAATGCAAAAATGGCACAAGTAATTCAATTAAGTGTTGAAGATGCTTATCAACGCTTTTTAGAGGTGGTTGGTGAAGCGCGTAACATGACCCCAGAGCAAGTAGATAATATTGCTCAAGGCCGCGTTTGGATTGCAAGCCAGGCACAAGAACTTGGTTTAATCGATAAACTAGGTAATAAACAAGATGCAATTAAAGCGGCGGCAGAACTCGCTAAGCTTGACTTTTATGAAGTTAAAACTATTAAGCATAGTCTGTCTGCTGAAGAGCAACTAATGCAAGATATTTTTGGAAATGCATCTATCAAATCACTGATTGGCTCACAAAGTACATTGCAAAATGCCTTATCAAATAAAGCATCAATCACTGGTTTAGTTAAGCAATTAACTGCTGAAGTTGAAAGCTTACAGGATTATAACGATCCGCAAGGTATTTATGCTCGTTGTTTAGTGTGTAATATTTCACAATAATGCGAGTTTCAGTTGGAATTAAAAGCGATTTAGACAAGGCATTGATTGCAAAGAATGGTTATTCCCTTGTTAAAATCAATAACGCGGTATAAATCGCTTTTAAACCAACCCGTTGGGCGTTTCACAGGTACTTACTCTCATCGTTGTTACTTCTTAAAAGGGACTGCCATTCTTGCAAAGTAACGCCTTGATATTAAGCACCTGTGAAACGCTGAATTCTGCATCTTGAGGTAGTTTAGGTATATAAGCTGTAATCGCAGCCACTAACCGTTATACTAAGCCCAGTTTTTTTACTGGGCTTTTTTATGAAACGTAAACGTATTTATATCGCATACACTGGCGGTACGATTGGGATGAAAAAATCGAGCCGAGGCTATATTCCCGCTGAAGGTTTTTTAACGCAAACCGTAGAAAACAATGCTGAATTTAATCGTGATGAAATGCCCCTATTCGATATTCACGAGTATTGCCCACTAATCGACTCTTCAGATATGTCCCCTGCTCATTGGCAATTAATTGCTGACGATATTAAAAGCAAATACCAAGATTACGATGGCTTTGTGGTGCTTCATGGTACCGATACCATGGCGTATACTGCATCAGCATTGTCGTTTATGTTTGAGAACTTAACAAAACCTGTCATCGTTACTGGCTCACAGATTCCGCTCTCGCAACTGCGATCTGATGGCCAAGTAAATTTACTCAATGCCATGTATTTAGCGGCTAATTACCCTATCGCAGAAGTAAGTCTCTTTTTTAATAATCAACTATTTCGTGGTAATCGCGCCACTAAGGCACACGCTGACGGATTTGATGCGTTTGCATCCCCTAACCTTGATCCATTGGCATTATCCGGTATTAACATTCAATTACTAAAGGGACAGCTGAGCCCTTACGTTGAGAACGAACTTCAAATAACTAAAATAACACCACAGCCTATTGGGGTTTTATATTTATATCCTGGGATCAGCCACGCTGTTGTAAAAAGCTTAGTAAATGATAATATTAAAGCTTTAGTGTTATTAAGCTTTGGTGTTGGTAATGCGCCACAAGATCCAGATTTTCTAGAAATACTTTCCAGCGCCAGTAAACGAGGTATGGTTATCGTCAATCTTACTCAATGTTTAAAAGGCCATGTTAATATGGGTGGTTACGCAACAGGTAACGCATTACTCAATATTGGTGTGATCAGCGGTTACGATATGACATTAGAAGCATGCTTAACGAAACTACATTACCTACTTAGTCAAAAACTAGAAGTAGAAACTATTCGTCATTTAATGCAAGATAATTTACGTGGTGAATTAAGCCGGTAACAAATAGCTTTCTAAACGAAAAAGGCACGCTATTTAGCGCGCCTTTTTCGTACTTAAACAGCAATTAACGTACTTTCGCGTCAATCTCTACTAAATCAGTTAAATGGCACACTTCACCGCTGTGGGTTTTAATACCATGCTCACCAAAATAATCTCGTTGAGCTTGCACTAAGTGACCATTACTTGGTGTAGTAAGCGTCGCAAAATACGTTTGTGTAGAGCTCAGTACCGGAAATGCTAATCCTGTCATCATTGCTTGTCCACAGATCTTACGCAGTGCTAACGACTCTTTTTCTAGTGTATCGATAAACTCAACACCTTCGGCAATATTATCTAAATAATCTGCACGAATGATACAACCAGCACGCCATGTTTGTAATGTTTTAGACAGGTCGACTTTCCACTGATGCGCACGCGATGCACCCTTGATAAGCGCAAGACCTTGACGATATGCTAATAAACTAGCAAACAAAAAAGCATCTTTAAGTTCGTCTAAATCTAATTCAACATGTGTGGTTGATTTAGCAGCATAGGCCATTTCTTTTGCGGCGTGTGTATCACCTGTGTTTGTTAAATGACGTGCTTGAACTGCTGCAACCAACGAAGGAACCGCAATGCCTAGCTCTAACGCATTCTGTGCCGTCCACAAGCCTGTGCCTTTTGCGCCAACTTTATTATCAATTAAATCAACTAATGCTTCATCTGCATTTGTTTCAAGCGATAAAATATGGCTTGAGATAGATAATAAGTAACTATTAAGTGACCCTTCAGACCATTGATTAAAGATCTCAGCTACTTCGTGCGGACTGCGTTTAGTGCCTAAACGTAGTAATTGATACATTTCTGCAATTAACTGCATTAGTGCATATTCAATACCGTTATGCACCATTTTGACAAAATGGCCACTAGCAGATTGACCTACACGGGCAAAACACGACTCACCCTTGTAACTTGCTGCTACTTTTTCAAACCATGGCTCGACACGCTCCCAGCCACCTTCTGAACCACTTGCCATCATCGCAGGACCATGGCGAGCACCTTCTGCCCCGCCAGAAATTCCCATCGTTGCAAATTCAAATTTGTTTTGATATTTCAGCTTCCGAGTGATGCCGTCTTTATAATTACTATTACCGCAATCAACGATAATATCGTCACAATCAACGCCCGCTTCAACTAGTTCACTGCAAACTTTATCAACTAACTCACCCGCTGGCACTAATAACAAAATTGAGCGAGGTGGCGTTAACCGTTTAACCATATCACCTAAATCAGAGACAATGTGCAAACGATCTGCCATGCCTTGTAATTTAGCACAGCTTAGTAATTCTTCGCCCGCATCCGGGTTTTTATCATAAGCTACTAGTGTCATTCCTTGCTCAATCAAATTGAGAGCAAGATTTTTACCCATAACGCCTAACCCGACTAATGCAACTTGCATTTAGTGTCCTCCTCGGTAACAACTATTGGTTAGAAAATGAAAATAATACCGCGCGCATTATACCCAAGCAGCTTAAAATTGCGAACTTAGACATTAGATACAACGCCGAGCGCAAAACAAATGCGCACATTGCGGGGATTATATCAAACAACCGTGGTTGCAGGGTGATAATTTCACGGTTGGGATTTCATTATTCGTGCATTGACGGAACCTGACACCGGTGTCATAATGTCGTCATATTAATTTTGTATAAATAATGACAGCAAAAGAATAACTAATTACTATTCTTCCCTGTTATTCAAACTGTATATTTCATTGCGCTAAAGCCTATGAATATAAATAATGAAAATAACCGTCAACCTGCTTACATCGTAAGCTCACAGGAGAATTTGATGCTTAGACGCACAAAAATAGTCGCGACCCTTGGACCTGCAACCGATCGAGATAACAACTTAGAAAAAATAATTCGTGCCGGTGCAAACGTAGTGCGCTTAAACTTCTCACACGGTATTGCACAAGATCATAAAGATCGCGCTCAAGCTGTACGTGATATTGCCAAAAAATTGGGTAAGCACATTGCTATTTTAGCTGACTTACAAGGCCCTAAAATTCGTGTATCAACGTTTAAAGAAGGCAAAGTAAGTTTGACTGTTGGTGCTAAATTCATTCTTGATGCAAAAATGGAAAAAGGCCTAGGCGATATTAATGGCGTAGGTATTGATTATAAAGAATTACCACAAGATGTTGCCCCTGGTGATTTACTCCTTTTAAATGACGGTTTAATTCAATTAACAGTCGTAAGTGTTGAAGGCCATTTAGTACATACCACAGTTGCTGTCGGTGGTGTGTTATCAAATAATAAAGGTATCAACCGTTTAGGGGGTGGTTTAACAGCACCCGCTTTTACTGAAAAAGATAAAGAAGATTTATTAACAGCTGCTGAAATTAACGTTGATTACATCGCAGTATCATTCCCACGCAGTGGCGATGATATGCGTTATGTACGTTCACTTGCTGAAGCTGCGGGTTCTAATGCACAGCTTTTAGCAAAAATTGAACGTGCTGAAGCGGTTGAAACTGTTGAAGCTGTTGATGATATTATTCTCGCTTCAGACGCTGTGATGGTTGCCCGTGGTGACCTAGGTGTTGAAATTGGCGATGCTGCTTTAATGGGTAAGCAAAAACTAATTATCCGCCGCGCTCGCTCACTAAATCGTACTGTGATCACTGCAACGCAAATGATGGAATCGATGATCGATAACCCAATGCCAACTCGTGCAGAAGTCATGGATGTTGCTAATGCTGTACTTGATGGTACTGACGCAGTAATGCTGTCAGCTGAAACTGCTGCTGGCGATTACCCTGAAGAAACCGTAGCAACTATGGCACGTGTTTGTTTAGGTGCTGAATCACAAAAAGAAACACACGTTTCTAAACATCGTTTAGATAGCCGTTTCTCTTCAAACGCTGAGTCAATCGCTTTATCTGCAATGTACGCAGCAAACCATTTAGATTCAGTAAAAGCAATCGTTACATTAACTGAGTCAGGTAGCACAGCTAAACTAATGTCTCGTATTAGCTCTGGTTTACCTATTTTCTCATTATCTCGTCATGCAAGTACGCTAGGTCAGACAGCGCTTTACCGTGGTGTTTACCCGGTGTTCTTTGATTCGACTAAATGTGAAAAAGATAATATGGTAAAAGATGCACTTAGCACCTTAGTTGCTGCTGGTTCATTGCAATCAGGCGACACCGTTATCATCACTCATGGTGATACGATGGAGACTATTGGCGCAACCAATACGATGAAAATAGTTACTGTTGCTTAGTTAAATCTTAGTCCTACAAAAACGCGAGCTTTTGCTCGCGTTTTTACGTTAAGGCTCTTAGTTAAGGCACAGCGTATAAAATACTCAACTCAATCCCCAAATTCTGGGTAATAAATTTAACTAGCTAAAGCTGCCTTGACTTTATCGCGGTAGCTACGGCTTACTTTTAACTCTTGCCCATTATCAAGTACAAGTAAATACTCACCACTTACTTGCGTTACTAATTTATTAATTTGTTTTGTATTTACAATGGCACTACGATGAACGCGCACAAATAATTGTGGATCGAGTTCTTGTTCTAGTTCTTTCATCGTTTTACGTAGAATATGCGTTTGCCCATCTTGGCAATGCAAACACATATAATCGCCAGCTGCATCCACCCATTGAATTGTCGCCACAGGCACACGGATTATTTCCCCTTGTTCCTTCACGGCTAAAGACTCTGGATAGCGACGATCTGTTAACGTATCTCCCGTCGCCAGCTTTTTCAAAATCTCTTCACAATTATTACCCGTAATTCCAGCAACAAAACTCGCCAATTTCTTTTTATGTGCGTTGTCTTGTTGCGTCTTCAAGTAAGTATGCACTTTTTCTACCGCCTGTTTTAGTCTGTTGTCATCGACTGGTTTAAGAATATAATCTAAAGCATGAATTTCAAATGCCTTGACTGCGAACTGATCAAATGCGGTTACAAATACAATAGCAGGTAACGCCCTTACGCTACTGCTTAATGTTCTAGCAACTTCAAAGCCATTCATACCTGGCATTTGGATATCTAAAAAAACTAAATCTATATTCCCTGCAAGACATGCATCAATTGCCTCTTGGCCCGAGCTACACAACTTTATCACTTCGATATCGTCAAAGTCTTCTAATCTCACCGCTAATCCTCTACGAGCTAACGGTTCATCATCTACAATCAGGGTTTTAATCTTGCTCATTTTTCACAGCCTTTTCAAACGGAACACGCAGATTTACTTTCAATCCACTTGGCGTATTATGTGATAATACAAACGAATAGTTATTTTCATACAAAGTCTTTAGGCGATCTTTGGTGTTTGCCACCCCTACCCCTTGTGCATTAACTAATTGACCATTAACTAGCTCAGTGCCAGGGCCATTATCACCTACTTCCAACAATAGTTCATTAGCAAATACCTGTGCTTTGATATCAATCACTCCACCTTGCGCTAAATGAGCTATCGCGTATTTAATCGCATTCTCTATTATAGGTTGTAATATCAAACTAGGGACTAATGCTTGCTTTGCTTCATCACTTACTTGCACATTGAGCTTTAAACGTTCATCAAAACGAACTCGTTCTATCTCAAGGTACAACATAAGTGCATGCAACTCTTGCTCTAATGGCACTTTCTTAATTGGATCAGTATTAAGTGTATAACGCAAAAAGTCACTTAACTTAGACACCATTAAATTGGCATCTTTATTCTCTTTTACCAATATTAAGGTTGAGATAGCATTCAAGGTATTAAATAAAAAGTGAGGGTTAAGCTGGTATCGCAGCATTTTTAATTGCGCTTCATGGGCCATCGTCGTAGCCTTTAATGCTTTTTGACGCTCACTTTGCAATAACTGATAATACTTTATACCAAAGTACAAACCACTCCAGCACAATACAATATAGACTGAGTCTAAGCCTTGCTGAAAATAATAAAACCATTCTGAAGGACGATAACCATGTCGATATATTTCCCACAGATTAAACTTTTGTACAACTGCCCATAAAGTGCCTGTTACGTAGGAAGCACTAAATACAACAAGCATGAGCACCCAAGGGGATGCATTCCATGCTTTGCGATACATATAACGCAGTGGCACAGTCATTAAGCAACCCGCATATGCATTGAGTACAATGACGAATACGTAGATGTCGCGCATTTCAAAGACTTTTGAGCCAATATAATTTACTAGTGCATAACCAATCCAGCCCGCGATCTGTAATACCCAGAAAAAACGTTGGCGGTTGTCGACTAATGATTGCCAATTCAAAATAGTTAATTACCTCATTAATTTATAATTATTATATAGCGTTAGCTAGGATGGGATCACTACCAACTATCTCGCTTTTCACGAGCCTTACCGCAAAGATATCTACAGATGATTTGAGCATACTTTATTTTAGCCACAAAAAAAGGAGCCATAGGCTCCCTTTTAGTACTTATTTAAAAAGCTTAAGCTGCCGCTAGGCCTTCTTTTGCTTTTTCAACAAGCGCTGCGAATGCAACTTGATCATAAACAGCGATATCTGCAAGGATCTTACGATCGATTTCTACAGATGTCTTTTTAAGACCATTGATAAAACGGCTGTAAGACAGACCATTTTGACGTGAAGCAGCATTGATACGTGCAATCCATAATTGACGGAAAGTACGTTTCTTCGCACGACGGTCACGGTAAGCGTATTGACCCGCTTTAGTAACAGCCTGAAAAGCTACGCGGTAAACACGTGAACGTGCTCCGTAGTAACCTTTTGCTTGTTTTAAAACTTTTTTGTGACGTGCACGTGCGACAACGCCGCGTTTAACTCTTGCCATTTCTAAAAACCCCTATTAAGCGAACGGTAACATACGTGAAACTAGACCATGGTCATTTTTATGAACCATCATCTTAGGACGTAGGTGTAGTTTACGCTTAGAAGTTTTCTTAGTCAGAATATGACGAAGATGCGCTTGTTTACGCTTGAAACCGCCAGAAGCAGTCTTTTTGAAGCGCTTAGCTGCGCCGCTGTGACTTTTTAGCTTATAAGCCATTGCAATAACTCCAAATGTATTGCTTTAAAATTAGTAAGCAGGCGTGAGATATATTTCTATAGCTCCACTTTTAGGCCTAACTTACTGCCATGTTCCGGTGAAAACCCAGCATAAATGCCGCAGTTTTACTTTAATACCGGTTAACTCAGGTGAATATTTACATATTACTTGCAGACCTGAGCTAAATTCGGTGCATATCTTAGCGCGTTTATTGCTTTTTAGCAACAGGTGCCATCATCATAACCATTTGGCGACCTTCAACACGATTTGGGAAAGAC
The DNA here is from genome assembly GCF_001653135.1 of Pseudoalteromonas neustonica. Taxonomy (GTDB): domain Bacteria; phylum Pseudomonadota; class Gammaproteobacteria; order Enterobacterales; family Alteromonadaceae; genus Pseudoalteromonas; species Pseudoalteromonas neustonica. The sequence continues at coordinate 118,590 of NZ_BDDS01000002.1, read as the reverse complement.
TCAACAACTGCAAGTTCTTCTAAATCGGCTTTGATACGGTTTAGTAATTCTATACCAATTTCTTGGTGGGCCATTTCACGACCACGGAAGCGGATGGTAATTTTAGCTTTATCGCCACCTTCTAAGAACTTACGTAAGTTGCGAAGCTTAACCTGATAATCGCCTTCATCCGTTCCCGGACGGAATTTGATTTCTTTTATCTGGATCTGCTTTTGCTTCTTTTTCTGCTCTTTCAGTTCTTTGCTTTTTTCAAAGATGAACTTACCGTAGTCCATGATTCTACAAACAGGCGGCTCTGCATTAGGGCTAATCTCAACAAGATCAACACCCGCGGCATCAGCCATTGTTTGCGCGTCTTTTAATGACTGAATTCCAGCTTGTTCGCCTTCAATGTCAATTAAGCGAACTTCTTGAGCTGTAATTTCTTCGTTAATACGATTTTTTTGGGCTGTTTGTTGCCCTTTCTTGCCGCCTCTAATAGTACGTTCCTCCAAGAATATCAAATAATAAGCGTGTAGTTAGCTGTTTTGTAAATGCCCTACACGCTGGATTTTTATAGTCGATTTTTAATTTCTTCGCTAATTTTAGCGACAAATTCATCAACATTAAATTTGCCCAGATCTTCACCTGTGCGGGTACGCACCGCTACTTCTTGTTGTTCAACTTCTTTATCGCCAACAACAAGTAAGTAAGGAATACGTTTTAATGTATGTTCACGGATTTTAAAGCCAATCTTCTCATTTCTCAAGTCAGCAGTGGCTCTAATTCCAATTTTATTTAATTTTTGTACAACTTCTTGCACATAACCAGCTTGTTTATCTGTGATATTCATAATCACAACTTGCTTAGGCGCAAGCCACGTTGGGAATAAGCCCGCGTACTCTTCTGTTAAGATACCGATAAAGCGTTCGATAGAACCTAAAATAGCACGGTGAATCATAACAGGCGTACGGCGTTCGTTATTTTCAGCAACATAAGTTGCTCCTAAACGCCCCGGTAATGCAAAATCTAGTTGCACTGTACCACACTGCCACGCTCTGTCTAAGCAATCGTACAAAGTAAATTCAATTTTAGGACCATAAAAGGCACCTTCGCCCGGTAGGTAATCAAATTCAATGTCATTTGCTTTAAGTGCGTCAGCTAATGCAAGCTCAGCTTTGTCCCACATTTCGTCATCACCAATACGCTGTTCAGGGCGTGTTGACAACTTAACAACAATTTTTTCAAAACCAAACGTTTCGTATGTGTCGTACACCATTTTAATACATGACGATACTTCGTCCATGATTTGTTCTTCAGTACAGAACACATGGGCATCATCTTGTGTAAAGCCACGCACACGCATTAAACCGTGTAGTGCACCTGATGGTTCATTACGGTGACAACAACCAAACTCAGCCATACGCAGTGGTAAATCACGGTATGATTTTAAGCCTTGATTAAATATTTGTACGTGACCTGGGCAGTTCATTGGTTTAATAGCGTATTCACGCTTCTCAGACTCAGTGGTGAACATTGCATCTGAATATTTATCCCAGTGACCTGATTTTTCCCACAATGAACGGTCCATCATCATTGGACCTTTTACTTCTTCATATTGGTATTTACGTAATTTTTCACGTACAAACTCTTCTAACTCACGGTAAATGCTCCAACCATCGTTGTGCCAAAATACCATGCCTGGCGCTTCTTCTTGCCAATGCCATAAATCAAGTGCTTTACCAATACGACGGTGATCACGTTTTTCAGCTTCTTCAAGGCGTTTTAAATAAGCTTTAAGCTGTTTTTTGTCGCCCCAAGCGGTGCCATAAATACGCTGTAGCATTTTATTATCTGAATCACCACGCCAGTAAGCACCGGCTACTTTCATGATTTTGAAATTTTGGCAAAATTTCATGTTTGGTACGTGTGGACCACGACACATATCAACATATTCTTCATGCTGGTATAAACCAGGACGATCATCTTTACTGATGTTTTCGTCAAGAATCTCAATTTTATATGTTTCGCCGCGCGCTTCAAATACATCGCGCGCTTCTTGCCAGCTTACGGTGTTCTTAACCACATCGTAGTTTGTTTTAGCTAGTTGTAACATGCGTTTTTCAATGGCTTCTAAATCATCTTGAGATAACGATTGCTCCATATCGATATCATAGTAAAAACCATTATCAATTGTTGGACCAATAGCCATTTTCGCATCAGGAAACAACTGCTTAACCGCATGACCAATTAAGTGGGCACATGAATGACGAATAATCTCAAGGCCGTCGTCATCTTTTACGGTAATGATTTCAAGACGAGAATCTTCACTAATTAAATCACATGCATCAACGCGCGTACCATTAACTCGACCAGCGATAGTCGCTTTGGCTAGACCTGGTCCGATATCATTCGCTACGTCAAGAGTACTTACTGGGTTTTCGAAACTACGCTGACTGCCGTCAGGAAGAGTAATAACTGGCATTATAAATCCTTGCTACAGTGGTGACGCCTACAATGCATCACATGTATTTATTAAATTAAAATGAATGACTCTACAACGCTTTTACGAATAAGCATTGTTAAATTCAGCGTTAAACGCTAATGCACTTGTTGAGTCTTACCAAGTACAATTAGTTATTGTCGCGTTTGAAGCAGTTAAATACAAGTATTTAGCCAGACAAATTGACAAATAACCCTCGCATTTCATACTTACATAGAATTTTAGCTGTTGGACTACTTAATGACTGCGCCAAACCGTATATGCTTTGCCACGCTTAATTTACTTAATTTTGCGGTACCTCCTTATTCATTTTATCAATTGCATGAACGCTATAATGCAACTCAATGGCAACAAAAACTGCAGTTTATTACTGGTTTTTTACAGCAAAGCCAAGCGACTATCGTCGCATTTCAGGAAGTCTTTAGTCCAAATGCATTGCAAACACTTTGTAAAGACCAAGGCTATGATCATTTCGCTACTGTGGCAGCACCACGAAGCGATAATCTTTATCCACAAGTCTTATTTAACCCTGTCGTTGCAATTGCTTCAAAAATTCCTTTTACGCAATGTATCGAATTAACCCCTTGTCCTGAATTACTTGAATATTTAAATAACCAAAATGAATTTAAATTTAATAGAACACCTATCAAGTGCAGCTTTAGTATTCCTAAATTTGGTGACTTGACCTGCTATGTAGTGCACTTTAAATCACAACGGGTGCATTCAATGGCGCATATTTTGAATATTCATAATCAAGAAGATCCGTTACTTAATGTATTGCAGCAAACAGTAGGTATGATGCAATCGCAAATTTCTCGCTCTTTAGAAGCGTCTATTGTTTACTATGATGCACTTAAAACACAACGAGAAAAAAACTGCGCCACAATTGTTATGGGTGATTTTAACGATAGCATTCACAGCCCCGCATTGTCATTTATGACCACAGGATTCCCCCCGTTGCAAAGTAATTCGTGTTTAAAGATCGATCAACCAGTAGTTGGTTTATCAGATGCATATGAATTAAGTACTCAATGCGAAGCGGGACAAAAAAAGCCTCCCAGTCATTACTACAAAGGCCAAGGCAATGTACTTGACTATATTTTGACCTCAAGTCATTTTAATACGCACTGTGCTTTATCACGAATAAAGTCTTTAGATTATTTAAGTTTTGATTCACATCTGAACCCCCAATTGGTTGAAGAAGATATTTGTGTAAGTGATCATAGTGGGATAGCAATTGAAATAGGTTTTTAAAATGCGCTGTTTTTAAGACGTTTAATTGATATAATATGATTAAACTAGTTATTAGAGAATGACAATGAGAACATGTGGTGTAGAAATTACCGGTAGTGACGTACTACTGTGTATTTTAACTAAAGATAACGATGTATTTGATATACGTGATATCCGCCAAACTCGCTTTACTTTAGGCAATGGTAACGACACTGAAGTTATGCGTAAATTTCAGTTCGATTTTGCAAAATTAATGCAAGATTACCAAATTGACTCTGTGGCAATTCGTCAACGTGCCCCTAAGGGTAAATTTGCAGGTAGTGCAAATGGCTTCAAAATGGAAACGGCTATCCAATTGATCAAAGAATTAGATGTCTATTTATTCAGCACAACTGAAGTCAAAGAACAGTTAAAGCGAAATCCAATCCCTATCGATTTTGCAGAAACGGGACTTAAAAAATATCAAGAAAATGCGTTTGTGAATGCATACGTACACTTGATGAAAAAAACATATCGTAGTGAAGAGCTTTAATTTTTCAAAGTAGCGCTTTATTGATTATAATTGCTTGATCTGAAGCCAAATAAATTAACCTACGACACAACGCCAATGTGTGCTGTTATTCAGCATATCTCATTGGCGTTTTTTATTGCCCTGTTTTTTGCTCTAAGCTCATCCCCCCTGCTACATTGGTCTTAGAACCCTTTCATTTGTCGACAATTTATGCTTTTCTTGTTTTTGTATACTCACACAACATGACATGGAGACCGCACAATGCAAGTAAATGACAACAATACACCTGTAAAAAATGCGAAAAATAAAGTCAATGATATGAATGACTTGGTAATTAGCCAGTACCGAGGATCGCAAACCCCTGATTTGATAGAGAGTACGATAGGTAATTACTTCGACAGTATTGTCGACAATAACCCCGAACATCTTGCAATTGTAGTTCATCACCAAAACATTCGATTAAGTTATAGAGAATATCAACAAAAAATTAATCAATTGGCCATGGGTCTACTATCGATAGGTGTAAAGCCGGGTGATAGAGTTGGGATATGGTCTCCAAATAACTTAGAGTGGTGCTTAACCCAATTTGCGACAGCTAAAATTGGGGCCATTATGGTATGTATTAATCCTGCATATCGTCCAAACGAGTTACAATTTGCGCTTAATACGGTTGAATGCTCAACACTCATCACTGCATCTTGTTTCAAAGCGAGTAATTACCTTGCTATGCTAAATGAATTGCTTCCAGAGCTCGAACATACTGAGCCAGGTATGCTCAATGCAAAAAACCTCCCCTATCTAAAAAACATTATTCGGATTGGTAATGAAGCAGCCCCAGGAATGTTTAGTTTTAACCAAATAATGAATATGCCAACTGATGCGCAAAAATTAGCGCTTGTCACGCTCGCAGCAACTTTAAAACCAGAGCAAGATATCAATATTCAGTTTACATCTGGTACAACAGGCAGTCCAAAAGGTGCAACGCTGTCTCATAAAAACATTTTAAATAATGGTTTTCTAATGGCCAATGCCATGCGTTTAACAGCAGATGACAAGCTATGTATCCCGGTGCCTTTATACCATTGCTTTGGTATGGTGTTAGGTAATCTGGTATGTATTAGTAAAGGCGCTACAGCGGTATTTCCTGCTGAATCATTCGATCCAACAATAACCCTCGAAGTAGTAGAAAAAGAGCGATGTACTGCCTTGCATGGCGTGCCTACAATGTTTATTGCTGAACTTGAACTTAAGGACTTTTCCCGTTTTGATTTATCTAGTTTACGCACCGGAATAATGGCAGGCTCGACTTGCCCAGAGCAAGTGATGCGCAAAGTACAGTCACTCATGCATATGAATGAGGTTGTGATTGGATATGGGCAAACAGAATGTAGCCCGATTAATAATGTAACTGAAATAGACTCGTCAATTGAGAAACAAGTAACGACTGTAGGGCGTGCCTTAGCGCATACAGAAGTAAAAATAATAGATGAAGTCGGAAAACTGCAAAAAATAGGATTACCAGGGGAAATATGTAGTCGCGGAGCAGGAATTATGCGTTGTTATTGGAATGATCAGGAAAAAACAGCTGCAACTATCGATCAAGACGGTTGGCTGCACTCTGGCGATTTAGGTGTTATGGATACGCAAGGGTTTGTCACTATTGTTGGGCGCATTAAAGATATGATTATTCGCGGTGGCGAGAATATTTACCCTCGAGAAATTGAAGAGGTGATCTATACCTATCCTGGTATTCAAGATGCTGCAATATTTGGTATAACAGATGAAAAATATGGTGAAGAAGTGTGTGCGTGGATCCAACCAAAAGAGGATGCTGTACTTGATGAGCAAGCGATTCGTGTGTTTTTAAAAGACAAGCTAGCCTACTTTAAAATGCCACGACATATCCGTTTTGTAGAAAACTACCCTATGACTGTAACAGGTAAACTGCAAAAATTTAAAATGCGAGAACAAATGCAAGCAGAACTCAGCGACAAAGCTTTCTCTTAGCTTCACCACGCTAAATACAACAAAGCACAGCCAATCAGCTGTGCTTTTTAAATATTGAATTTGTTATAAATTCAGCATTCTCTTTTTTAAACGTTCTAAATCAATCGCGCTCGAGCGCACCGTTAATTTGATATGGCTGTATTCATATTCTTCTTTAACAACACTCATACTGGATCGAATTTCGCCCACGATACCTTTGGCGGTATACGGTATAACAACCTCTTCTTCAATCATGTCCTCTTGAGCAATATCAATAATGTACTTATGCAGTTTGCTGATATCATCTGGGTTACGCGTAGATGTCATCATCGCATCAGGAAATTCATCCATTAGCGATTGCTGTTGCTCAATACTTAATTGATCTGACTTATTCAGTACCAGTAACTTTTTACTGCCTTCCACTCCAACTTCAGCCAGAACTTTATGCACTACATCAAGCTGTGAGCGAAATGAAGGATCAGATGCATCAACGACATATAACAATAATGACGCATCATGCGCTTCTGCTAATGTTGAATGAAATGAAGCAACTAAATCATGAGGTAATTTTTTAATAAAACCGACCGTATCTGAAACAAGTATACGAGGCTGTGTAATTGGATACAGCGCCCGAACAGTGGTATCTAACGTTGCAAAGAGTTTGTTTTCGCCCTCCACATCACTGCCTGTAATTGCACGCATCATGGATGACTTGCCAGCATTGGTGTAACCAATTAAAGCCACTGAGAATAGCTCAGATCGCTGCGTTCGCCTGTCCATCATTACATCTTGAACACTTACCAATTCGCGCTTTAGTTCTGCTAACTGATCACGTACCTTACGACGATTTAACTCAAGCGTGGTTTCACCAGCACCTTTGCCCATTTGTCGTTCTTTATCACCTGTTGATGTTTCACGAAGTCGTGGTGCTACATAATTAAGACGAGCAATTTCCACTTGTAATTTTGCTGTTTTAGTACGCGCATGACGACTAAATATTTCAATAATTATGCCAGTGCGATCAAATACTTCTACACCTAATTGGTTCTCAACATTACGTAGTTGGGAAGGGGTTAAATCACAGTCAAATACCACTACGTCAGCGCACGCAAAATCAAGTTCATCTGATGGAATTTCTGACGATATTTCAGTTAAAGGAACTTCATCGAGTAAATCATCTGCTAGTTCGTCTTCAACCATTCCTTTATTACCGGTGAGGTGTGCTATTTCTGCTAGTTTACCTGAGCCAAGTACATTAACTTTTTGCGTAGAACTTTGCTTTTGTGATTGTGTGCCCACTACTTTAAATCCTAAAGTAGTCACCAAACGAGCAAGTTCTGCAAGTGATTCAGTTGCTTCGTCACCTTTAAACTGCGGTGTACTAATAGAAATGAGTAACGCATTAGGAAGTGATGGTTTTGCAGTTAGTTGCATAATTTTTTGTGTTAATGCACCCAATAAGTGCAAACCTATTTTTCATTCGAAAGTAGCTTGATCCTACGCTGTTATAGCCTCGCTTTATAGGGTTATAGTTCATTAATGACGTTAATATTTAAAACTAGCGCGTGTTGACCTTTGTGGATTGAAATTTGTTCAATCCACAAAGGTCAACACTGCCTAGGGTAAAGCTATTATCAGTTATTTACGTGTTCAAATGCCCCCACATCTCCTGGAAATACAACAGGTGATTCAAGACCCTCTTTATTTACTGTGGCTACACCAAAGTAATAATTGTCGATCACTACATTAGTGAGTGTCGCTTCACTTACATCGCCTACATAACGGCTAAACTGCCACTGAGGTTCACTAGTGTAACGCCAATAAATACGGTAGCCAGTCGTCGTTTTATCCTGATTTTTTTGCCATTTTAAAGTGGTGCTCGCCTGTACAGCTCCAGATATAGTAACTGCTTTTGGTGGCGCTGGTGCCCATGCCATAGATGCCAAACTTACAGCATTTAATGCCGTTAATTTGGCCGTGTAATCAAAATCAACACCCTTTATTGTATCACCATAAACAACACCCTCTTCAGTACGTAAATCTTGATGTTGATGATTATAGTTTTCGTTGGTTTCCATAACTCTCACTGCGGCGTAGCCCATGTCATTAAATGGTCTATGATGCCCACCTCGGCCAAAGCGGTCGAGTCGATACACTAATAGAGTATCTAGGTTAGGGATATAGCGATCGGCTATTGTGTCGATATAACGCGCTAAGTTACGACTTGCAGAATCTACCTCACCTCCAGTAAAGCGGCGTTTATGTGCTTGCTCTTTGGTTTCGATAACCCGCGTGCCTTCTGAGAAAATTCGGGCTGTTGTATTATCTGTTACACCATTAATACCCGTAATATTACCTATCATATCGTTGTTTAGTACACCGTGAATTTGCCACCTTTGTTTGTTTGCATATTCAGCTAAAATTTTACCACCAAACAAACCTTGCTCTTCCCCTGAAAGCGTAGCATAGACAATTGAGCCATTAAACTTATACTGTGATAGAACACGAGCCGACTCAAGGACACCTGCAACTCCCGATGCATTATCATTCGCCCCCGGTGAATCACTAGTAAAATCCATTACATCACTAACCCGTGAATCTATATCACCCGACATCACTACCATACGATTGGGCTCTGACGTGCCGCGTTGTATTGCAATAATATTTACGACCTCAACAGGTGTGGGGATCCGCTTTTCACCTGAGATCGTCTCTTTTACTTCTATAACCTGCAAACAACCACCACATTGCTTTGATATTTTTTCAAACTCAGCTTTGATCCATCGTCGTGCGGCCCCAATACCTCGAGTGCTTGAGCGAGTATCAGATAATGTATGGCGAGTACCAAAATTAACCAAACTCTGAATATCATTTTCAATACGCTTGGCAGAAACAGCATCAGCAATACGGTGTAGTTTTTCCTGATCTTGATAGTTAAGCTGCTCGCTCAATGCTGATGTAGTTATAAATAAGGAGCTCAACGCCAATGTATAATTTAAAATCGTTACTTTGCTAGTCATTCGATTAAACATAATCCGTACTCATTTTTATTGTAATAAATACTACAGTACGTGAGCTAATTCATTGTGCAAATAGTTTTGAGATAAACGACGACTTAAGTCGGGCAATAGTAAAAATTGATTGAGTAATGAAAATGATAAATTAAAGGGGTGGTAAAATACGAAAGTAAGCAGTAAGCAAGCAATCCCCGACGTTAAGCCGTATTTGTTAGCTGCATACTTTGTCTCTTCCTGTATTTTTTGCTTTGTACAAATTTGTATCCGCTACTTTTAATAACGTATTAAGTGCCATCCCTGATTGCCTTTGTGCAACTCCAGCACTACTGGTTAATGTGATATTTTTATCTGTTAAATTTAAAGATTTTAAACAAGTGCATAAATTAGCTATAAACTCATGAGCTGCCTCTAAATCAAAATCGGGCATAACGACTATAAACTCTTCACCGCCAAAACGTGCAAATTTACATGCTGTATTCTCTAATTGAGTCTGCAATAAAGTGGTAAACCCTATTAACGCTTGATCACCAATATCATGGCCATGGTTATCATTAACTTGTTTAAAGTGATCGATATCTAAAATGGCGACAGAAAAAAAGCGCTCTTTATCTATGAGCTGCTGAACAATAAAATCGAGTATATAGCGCCGATTACACGCACCCGTTAATGGATCTGTATTTGCACGCTGTTGGCTTTTTACATAAGCGCGGTGCTGATTAAATCCAAAAATAGACATACTCACAATAACTAATAAACCAATAACCAAGTAAGCCGTGTTTAGTTGCCCCTCTTTTGCCAATTTATCTAATGCGATTTGCTGATTTTTTAGTTTTTCTTCTGCTAGCTGTAATTTAATTTCTTGTTGGGTTGATTCAAATTTAGAGCGCGCTTCTTGCTCTAATTTTTGTTGCGTGGTTTCTTTTGCTTCATCACTAAGTTTTATATAAAACCAGAGTGATTTTGACGATTCTTCAAAACGCTCAAGCTGTTCGTAACTCTGCGCTTTGAGTGCTAAAGTTTGTCGCATATAACGGTTATTTAGTGGTCGCTCATAATTCGCTAGTAACTTATCTGACTCATGTAGATACTCTAGCGCTTGCTCTGGCTGCTCTAGTGCTAAAAACACACGCGCAAAATTATTATTCAAAGCAATAATATGAGCAGGGTTAATAATCACTTTATAAACGTAATTTTTAGCAAGATACAACAACTGTAACGCTTGCGTATAATCTTTTTGCTTTAATGCAACACGCGCCTTACCAGCCGGAGCCCAAAATAAATAACGTGGTGCTTTTACACTTGCCGAAAGTGTGATCATTTTTTCATAGCACGCAGACGCCAAATCCAGCTGTTCTGCACGGGAGTAAGTTATGCATAATGTATAAAGGATTGGTAAACCATTGACAATATCCCCGTTATTTGTTGCAAGCTCAGCGGCTATTTCAGCGTACTGTATTCCTTGCTCAAATAGCGACATAGTTGAATAGTATGCTGCGAGACTGTCATAAATATACAACATTGTTGTTGTGGACATTTTTGCAGTTTTTGCTTCAATATAAGCATTTTCAATAATCTCTATTGATTTAGGGTATTCCTCTTGCCATAGTAAAAGTACACCTTCAATAGAGATAGCCCTGACGATCATTTCATAATCATTTGCTTTTGCAAAGGCCTCTTGAGATAGCTTAATTTGCCTAAGCCCTTGTGGTAACTGCCCTTGCTCTAGAGAAAAAATACTGCGATATAAGAGCCAGTAACCATGGATCCAATTATCCGTTTTTGGCAGCTGTTGATATGCGAGTTCAAATGTATCTTTAGAGAGATCGATATCCCCCTGAAAAAGATAAAGGCGAGCAAGCAATGTATTATTATAGGCGTGCTGCGTATCAGGTAAGCTTTTATCATCTTGTGATAAAATTAAACGTTTAATTGCTTCATTAGGGTGTGCCATCGCTGTTTTTTCTACAGACAAAAAATCAATATGCTGGGAACCCATAGCAAATAAAAACGGAGTGAATACTACGCAAACACAAAAAAATGAAAAATGAATTATTCGCATTACTGCTTTTTTCTTAGAATTATTAATAAACAGTTGGCTATTATAACGCCAGTTTAAATTAATGCTAGCGTACCTAATAAGTACAGTTTTATTCATTTACTCTGCTTATTTATCAAAGTAAGGTAGGTGCTAAGCAAGTAGTTGATTATGAAGATCAAAATAAAAATATTAACGTTAATATTTTTACATTAAAAAAGGCCCGCGATAAAAGCGAGCCTTTTTAAAAGAAATTAACTGGTTATTACCAACCCGTTTTTTCTTTCAATGCTTTACCGATATCAGCAAGTGAACGTACAGTTTTTACGCCCGCAGCTTCTAATGCAGCAAATTTCTCATCAGCAGTACCTTTACCGCCTGCGATGATCGCGCCAGCGTGACCCATACGCTTACCTTCTGGTGCAGTAACACCAGCAATGTAAGATACAACAGGTTTAGTTACGTTAGCTTTGATGTACTCTGCAGCTTCTTCTTCTGCAGTACCACCAATTTCACCAATCATTACGATTGCTTCAGTTTGTGGATCTTTTTCGAACATTTCTAAAACGTCGATAAAGTTAGTACCTGGAATTGGATCACCACCAATACCAACACACGTAGACTGACCAAAACCAGCATCAGTAGTTTGTTTAACTGCTTCGTACGTTAAAGTACCAGAGCGAGAAACGATACCTACTTTACCAGGCTTGTGGATGTGACCAGGCATGATACCAATCTTAGTTTCGCCAGGAGTGATAACACCTGGGCAGTTAGGACCGATCATACGAGTACCTGTTTGATCTAGTTTAACTTTAACGTCAACCATATCAAGTGTAGGGATACCTTCAGTGATACAAACAATCAGCTCAATGCCAGCATCGATAGCTTCTAAGATTGCATCTTTACAAAAAGGCGCTGGTACATAGATAACTGACGCAGTTGCGCCTGTTTCTTGTACTGCATCACGAACTGTGTTGAATACTGGAAGACCAAGGTGCGTTTGACCGCCTTTACCAGGGCTTACACCACCAACCATTTGAGTACCGTACTCAAGTGCTTGCTCAGAATGGAAAGTACCCTGACCACCTGTGAAACCTTGACAGATAACTTTTGTATCTTTATTGATTAATACAGACATTATTTGCCCTCCGCAGCAGCAACTACTTTTTCAGCAGCGTCTGTTAGTGATTCAGCAGCGATGATATTAAGGTCAGATTTAGCCAGAACTTCACGACCAAGTTCAGCATTAGTACCTTCTAAACGTACAACTACTGGAACGTTTACGCCCACTTCTTTAACTGCGCCAATGATGCCTTCAGCGATCATGTCACAACGAACGATACCACCAAAGATGTTTACTAAAACAGCTTTAACATTATCATCAGAAAGAATGATTTTGAATGCTTCAGAAACACGCTCTTTAGTCGCGCCGCCACCAACATCTAGGAAGTTAGCCGGTTTGCCACCGTGTAGGTTTACGATGTCCATAGTACCCATCGCAAGTCCCGCACCGTTAACCATACAACCAACGTTACCATCAAGGGCTACGTAGTTAAGCTCAAAACTTGCTGCATGTGCTTCACGTGCATCTTCTTGAGATGGATCGTGGAACTCACGGATTTTAGGTTGACGGTAAAGTGCATTACCATCGATACCGATTTTTCCGTCAAGACAGTGAAGATTACCTTCGTCTGTGATTACTAACGGGTTGATTTCAAGTAATGCGAAATCAAAATCAGTGAACATTTTACCAAGACCCATGAAGATCTTAACGAACTGTTTCATCTGCACTGGGTTAAGACCCAATTTGAAACCTAATTCGCGGGCTTGATAAGCTTGAGGACCTACTAACGGATCGATCTCAGCTTTGTGGATAAGCTCTGGTGTTTCTTCAGCAACAGTTTCAATTTCAACACCGCCTTCAGTAGACGCCATGAAAACAACTTTGCGAGATGCACGGTCAACAACTGCACCAAGGTACAATTCGTTGGCGATATCTGTACAGCTTTCTACTAAAATCTTAGCAACTGGCTGACCTTTCTCGTCTGTTTGGTAAGTAACTAGGTTTTTACCTAACCAGTTAGCTGCAAACGCTTTTACTTCGTCGATAGTTTTAACTAGCTTTACACCGCCAGCTTTACCACGTCCACCTGCGTGAACCTGAGTTTTAACAACCCACATATCACCGCCGATTTTCTCAGCAGCTGCTGCAGCTTCTTCAGGTGTGTCGCATGCGAAACCCTGAGAAACTGGTAAACCATATTCGGCAAAAAGTTGTTTTGCCTGATACTCATGCAAATTCATGATGCTTTATCCAATTTTTTATACTAAAAGAGCTGACTATTTTTATAAACAGACAGCTATCCCAAATTGCGCACCTAGTATAGATCCCAAGGCTTAACATGAAAACCCCAGTACGACCAAAGGCGCAAAAAAAAAGCTGTGAATGTTCATTCACAGCTCATATTTCATACAACTAGATTAAACATCTAGCAATAAGCGTGTTGGATCTTCAAGTAACTCTTTAATAGTTACTAAGAAACCAACAGATTCTTTACCATCAATGATACGGTGGTCATAAGAAAGTGCTAAATACATCATAGGAAGTATTTCAACTTTACCATTTACAGCCATTGGACGGTCTTGGATTTTATGCATACCCAAAATTGACGACTGTGGCAAATTAATGATAGGTGTAGATAGTAATGAACCAAATACGCCCCCATTAGTAATAGTGAAGTTACCACCTGTCATATCAGCAAGCGTTAACTTACCATCACGACCTTTAAGGGCTAGTTCACGAATACCTTTTTCAATTTCGGCAACCGATAGCTTGTCACAATCTTTAAGTACTGGTGTCACTAAACCACGAGGTGTAGATACTGCAATACTGATATCAAAATAGTTATGATAAACGATATCGTCACCGTCAATCGATGCATTTACATCAGGGAAGCGCTTAAGTGCTTCAGTCACTGCTTTCACATAGAAAGACATAAAACCTAAGCGAATACCGTGACGCTTTTCAAACACTTCTTGATACTGCTTACGAAGGCTCATGATTGGTTCCATGTTTACTTCGTTAAATGTTGTTAGCATTGCAGTTGAATTTTTAGCTTCAAGAAGGCGTGTTGCGATCGTTTTACGTAAACGCGTCATAGGCACACGTTTTTGTGTACGATCGCCCATAGGTGCAACTGGAGCAGAAACCTCTGCTTTTTTGGCCGCTGGTGCTGGTGCTTTTAAGAAAGTATCAACATCTTCTTTCGTTACACGGCCATTTTTGCCTGTGCCTTTAATTTTAGCAGCGTCTAGGCCTTTTTCAGCAATTAAACGACGTACAGATGGTGTTAACACATCTGAGCTATCGCTTGCTTCTGCAGCTGGTGCAGCATCAGATTTTGCAGCAGGAGCGGCAGCTACACCACCGGCTTGCACTTTACCGATAACTTGTTCACCAAGTACAGTATCGCCTTCTGCATGAATAATCTCACCCATGATGCCATCTTCTTGAGCAACAACTTCAAGAACAACTTTATCTGTTTCGATATCAACCAAGTTTTGATCGCGAGAAACTGCGTCACCTGGTTGAACATGCCAAGTAGCTACTGTCGCGTCTGCGACTGATTCTGGAAGTACAGGTACTTTAATGTCCACTTCTTTACCTTCTGAGGCTGGTGCTGATGGCGCCACTGGCGCATTGTCTTGTTTATCAGAAGCAGGTGCTGCTTCACTCTTCGCGTCTTCGCTAGGCGCTGCTGCATCAGCATCACCAATTAGACCGATTACTTGGTCACCAAGTACGGTAGCACCTTCTTCTTGCGAAATCTCAGTGATCACACCGTCATGCGGTGCAACAACTTCTAAAACCACTTTATCTGTTTCAATGTCTACTAAGTTTTGGTCGCGAGATACTTTGTCGCCAACACTTACATGCCATGTAGCAACGGAAGCATCAGCAACCGACTCAGGAAGAACAGGAACTTTAATTTCTGTGCTCATTGCTTATCCTTTATTTTCAATAGTAAGCGCGTCTGCGACTAGCGCTTGTTGTTCTTTTGTATGCACTGACATATAACCACATGCTGGAGAAGCTGATGCTTTACGGCCAGCATATTTAAGCTTCGCACCTTGTGGGATTGCCTCTACAAAGTGATGTTGTGAACAATACCAAGCACCTTGGTTTTGTGGCTCTTCTTGACACCAAACAAAATCAGATACATGCTGATAACGGGCCATAATGGCTTCCATTTCATCATGTGGGAATGGGTATAACTGTTCAACACGCACAATAGCTACGTTATCAAGTTCAAGTTTACGACGTTCTTGTAGTAGCTCGTAATATACTTTACCGCTACAAAATACAACACGTTCAACTTTAGCCGCGTCAATATCATCGATTTCATCAATCATATTGTGGAATACACCTTCTGACAACTCCTCTAACGTGGACGTTGCAAGTGGGTGACGCAGTAAAGATTTTGGTGTCATTACAATCAATGGACGACGAAGTGGTCTTACTGACTGACGACGCAGCATTGCATATACTTGCGCTGGTGTAGAAGGTACACATACTTGCATGTTGTGATCGGCACATAATTGTAAGAAACGCTCTAAACGTGCCGAACTATGTTCTGGACCTTGACCTTCATAACCATGCGGTAACAAAATTGTAAGACCACATAGGCGGCCCCATTTTTGCTCACCAGAGCTTAAGAATTGGTCAAATACAACTTGCGCGCCATTGGCGAAGTCACCAAACTGAGCTTCCCAAATAACTAATGATGTAGGCTCAGCTGTTGCATAACCATACTCAAAGGCAACAACAGCTTCTTCAGAAAGAACTGAATCGAATACTTGGAAAGTGCCTTGATCTTTACTGATGTTTTGCAGTGGTAAATAGGTAGAACCATCTGTTTGGTTATGAACAACCGCATGGCGGTGGAAGAACGTACCACGCCCTGAATCTTGCCCAGTCATGCGAATATCTGTGCCTTCAGATGCAATCGTTGCATAAGCAAGTGTTTCTGCCATACCCCAATCGAGTGGTTTTTCACCTGTTGCCATTAATTTACGATCATCATAAATCTTTTTAACACGTGATTGCGCTTTATGCCCTTCAGGGTAGCTAGCGACAATTGTACCAAGTTCTTTAAGTTTTTCTATTGATACGCTTGCATCGTATTCTACATTCCATTCATGGCCTACATATTTTGCCCAATCAGAAGAATGTGATGTTTCTTTTTGAATCTCTTCAACAACACAGTGACCGTCATCTAAGCTATTACGGTAATCGTCAGCTAATGCTTTAATTTCACTTTCAGTGAATGACCCTTCCGCTGTTAGTTGATCTGCATAGATTAAACGTGGTACTGGGTGTTTTTTAATTTTTTGGTACATGATCGGTTGAGTCGCATTCGGCTCATCCGCTTCATTATGGCCATGGCGGCGATAACAAACTAAGTCGATGACTACATCACGTTTAAATTGATTTCTGAAATCAAGCGCGATTTGAGTTACAAATGCAACGGCTTCAGGATCATCAGAGTTAACGTGGAAAATCGGTGACTGGACCATTTTTGCGATGTCGGTACAGTAATCTGTAGAACGAACATCGTCTTGTTTACTTGTAGTAAATCCAACTTGGTTATTGACTACAATACGAATACTACCACCACAACTAAACGCATTTGTTTGCGATAAGTTAAAGGTTTCTTGTACAACGCCTTGCCCTGCAATTGCAGAATCACCATGAATGGTAATTGGTAACGCTTTTGAACCGCTCTCACTGTTTAAACGATCTAAACGTGCACGAACTGAACCCATTACAACTGGGTTTACAATTTCAAGGTGAGATGGATTAAAAGCAAGCGCCATATGAACATTGCCACCTTTGGTAGCAAAATCAGACGAATAACCCATATGGTACTTAACATCACCCGAGCTCAGTGTTTCTTTATGTTTACCAGCAAACTCATCGAATAACTCTGATGGGTTTTTACCTAAAACATTAATAAGCACATTTAGACGACCGCGATGAGCCATACCAATGACAGCTTCTTGTTGACCGCTTTCGCCCGCTCGATGAATCAATTCTTTTAGCATCGGTACTAATGCATCACCACCTTCAAGTGAGAAGCGTTTTGCACCAGGGAACTTAGCCCCTAAATACTTTTCCAGACCATCAGCTGCGGTTAACCCTTTTAGGATACGCAACTTTTCATCTTTACTGAAAGTCGGACGCGACTGCACTGATTCCAAACGTTGTTGTAACCAGCGTTTTTCTTCAGTGGATGTGATGTGCATATACTCAGCGCCAACAGAGCCACAATATGTGGTCATCAGAGCTTGATATAACTCACCTAAAGGCATGGTATCGCGGCCAACGGCAAACGATCCCACGTTAAATTCGCGGTCAAAATCAGCTTTAGATAGGTCGTGGTATTCAAGTTCTAAGTCTCGAACGCGTTCACGCTGCCATATCCCTAATGGGTCTAGGTTAGCATTTTGGTGACCGCGGAAACGAAAAGCATTAATTAGCTGGAGTACTTTAACCTGTTTAAGGTCTCCACCATTGCTTTGTGTTACCACTACTTCTCTATGCTTGTTTTTAGCAAGCGCCGCAAATTGTGCACGAACTTCTGAATGCTTAACGTCAACATCCACACCATCTACTTTTGGTAATTGTTCGAACACTTCTCGCCATTCTTCTGGCACAGAAGTCGCATCATCTAAATACGCTTCATAAAGCTCTTCAACATAAGCAACGTTTCCGCCGTTTAAATGTGAAGATTCTAGCCATGCCTTCATCACACCTTCGTGCATTTATAAGCCCTTTTCTTTAGCGCAGAAATTAATTGTTATATAACAAGATGGCTAACTTACATCAGCCACCTTACTTTTTACAATACTTTTAAACCGAACGGTTCAATAGCATTGACTTGATTTGTCCAATTGCCTTAGTAGGATTAAGACCTTTAGGACAAACGCTAACACAGTTCATGATACTGTGACAACGGAATACGCTGAACGCATCGTCTAAGTCAGCTAAACGTTCTTCTGTTGCCGTATCGCGGCTATCAGCCAAGAAACGGTAAGCATGAAGAAGGCCAGCAGGACCTATGAACTTGTCTGGATTCCACCAGAACGAAGGACACGATGTTGAACAACATGCACACAGAATACATTCGTAAAGACCATCTAACTTATCACGTTCTTCGATCGTTTGAAGACGTTCACCCGCCGCTGGCGTGTCATTAATTAGATATGGTTTTACTTTTTCGTATTGAGTGTAGAACTGACTCATGTCAATAACAAGGTCACGTACCACAGGTAAGCCTGGTAATGGACGAACTACGATTTTACCTTTGCCATTTTTTTGCAGCGTAGATAAAGGTGTAATACATGCTAGACCATTTTTACCATTCATGTTGACACCGTCAGAACCACACACGCCTTCACGGCATGAACGACGAAATGATAAGGTTGGATCTTGCTCTTTTAATAATAAAAGTGCGTCCAATACCATCATGTCGTGGCCTTCTTCCGTTTGCAAAGTATACTCTTGCATACGTGGGGCGTTATCAACATCTGGATTGTAACGATAAACAGAAAATTGTACTTGTGCCATCGTCTCGCTCCTAGTAGGTACGTGCTTTAGGTGGAAATGCTTCGCGCAGTTTAGGCGCATAGTTTACATCACGCTTGCTCATTTCATCCGTTACCGGATTGAAAACTGAGTGACATAACCAGTTTTCGTCATCACGATCTGGGTAGTCAAAGCGAGAATGCGCACCACGGCTTTCTGTGCGGAAGTTTGCAGCAACTGCTGTTGAGTATGCTGTTTCCATCATGTTATCTAATTCAAGACATTCGATACGTGCAGTATTGAAATCTGATGATTTATCATCAAGACGCGCATGTTGCAAACGTTCACGAATTTCTTTAAGTTCTTGCAGACCCGCAGCCATAGACTCACCTTCACGGAATACCGAGAAGTTAAGTTGCATACATTGTTGTAGGTCTTTCTTGATTTGAACTGGATCTTCACCTTGACCAACAGCTGAGTTTTCCCAACGGTTGAAGCGAGCAAGAGCCGCATCTAAATCTGATTCTGACGCATCTTTTGATACTTCAACATCATTTAAGTATGTGCCAAGGAAGTTACCCGCTGCACGACCAAAAACAACTAAATCAAGTAATGAGTTACCACCTAAGCGGTTTGCACCGTGTACAGATACACAGGCAATTTCACCTACTGCAAATAATCCTTCAACTACTTTTTCGTTGCCTTGGGCGTCGATTTGTAGCGCTTGACCATTTACGTTAGTTGGAACACCACCCATCATATAATGACACGTAGGGATTACTGGAATTGGTTCTTTAGCAGGATCAACGTGTGCAAATGTTTTCGCAAGGTCACAAACACCTGGAAGGCGTAAATTAAGCGTTTCTTCACCAAGGTGATCAAGCTTAAGTTTAATGTGTGGACCCCAAGGACCATCACAACCACGCCCCTCACGAATTTCCGTCATCATTGAACGCGCAACTACGTCGCGTGACGCTAAATCTTTTGCGTTCGGTGCATAACGCTCCATGAAGCGCTCGCCATCTTTATTTAAAAGATAACCACCTTCGCCACGACAACCTTCAGTAACAAGTGTACCCGCGCCAGCAATGCCAGTAGGGTGGAATTGCCACATCTCCATGTCTTGCATTGAGATGCCAGCACGTGTTGCCATACCAACACCGTCACCAGTGTTGATGTGTGCATTAGTTGTTGATGCAAAAATACGACCCGCACCACCCGTTGCTAATACAACCGCTTTTGACTTGAAGTAAACAACTTCACCTGTCTCAATATCAATCGCAGTACAACCAACAACATTACCATCGTCGTTTTTAACTAAATCTAATGCATACCACTCTGAGAATACATTGGTTTTATTTTTAACGTTTTGTTGGTAAAGAAGGTGTAGTAGCGCATGACCTGTACGGTCAGCTGCAGCTGCTGTACGTGCGGCTTGCTCACCACCAAAGTTTTTCGATTGACCA
Source organism: Pseudoalteromonas neustonica (assembly GCF_001653135.1). Lineage (GTDB taxonomy): Bacteria > Pseudomonadota > Gammaproteobacteria > Enterobacterales > Alteromonadaceae > Pseudoalteromonas > Pseudoalteromonas neustonica. The sequence goes on along the minus strand of NZ_BDDS01000002.1, from coordinate 98,272 downwards.
CCGAAAGGACGTTGGTAAACACGGCCATTTTCAAAACGAGAAAATGGTAGACCCATGTTTTCTAATTCAGTAATGGCTTCAGGTCCTGTTTTACACATATATTCGATAGCGTCTTGATCGCCGATAAAATCGGAACCTTTAACAGTATCGTACATGTGCCATTCCCAGTTATCTTCATGTGAGTTACCCAACGCAACCGTAATACCACCTTGTGCGGACACAGTGTGCGAACGGGTTGGGAAAACTTTAGAGATAAGTGCACAGGTTTTACCTGATTCAGTGATTGCAAGTGCTGCGCGCATACCCGCACCACCTGCGCCAATCACGACGGCATCAAATTCACGAACAGAATATTTCACTTAAACACCCCATAAAACAATTAGACCAATAGCTACGTACGCCGCGGCCATAAGGTTTAATACAAACCCTAAAGCAGCACGCAACTTTGCGCATTTAACATAGTCTGTTAGTACTTGCCAAAGGCCAATACGGGTGTGAACCATAATGCAAACCAGGGTAATTAGCGTAAACCCTTTCATTGCTAGGTTTGAAAACAGGCCTTGCCATGCTTCGTAAGTGACTTCTGGCGACGCTAAAAAATAGCCAATAATAAAAATCGCATACGCGGTAATTACGAGTGCCGTGGTACGTAAAGATACGAAATCTTGTACGCCATCACGCTTAAGAGTTGCTTGATTTAACACCATATCCACACCCCTGCTAATACGGAAGCCACAACGCCAAGTGCCATAGCAATTTTAGCGCTGAGGTTACCTGATTCAAGTTCTTCCCAATGTCCCATATCCATAATGATATGACGAATACCGCCGATAAGGTGATACGCCAATACAGAAATGGTGCCCCAAGCTATGAATTTGGCAATGAATCCGCTAAACAGACCCTTGACGAATTCAAAACCTTCAGCTGAAGAAAGAGACTCTGACCAAGCCCAAATGACAAACGTTAAAGCAAAAAATAATGCAACACCGGTGACGCGGTGAAATATTGATGCTTTAGCCGTTGCCGGCATAGATATAGTTGTTAGATCTAGATTTACAGGTCTTTGCTTTTTCACAGTTACTTGCCCATCTTGCCCACTTAGGAGCTCATCTACTTGTTTTTCTAAACCCACCAAAAATGAATTTTTCTGATGGAACTATCTAAATAAACTTTATTAACACAAGAAAAGTTCACATTTTTGCAAAAATCACATGTAAAAATAACGTTTACCTACAGACAATACGGTATAAAACCTTCGATAGTATATATAGCCAACGGTCTTTTTACAATTCTTGTTTAATTAGAGATATTTGCGAATTAGCCAATGGTATAATATTTAATCCTCTCAGAATATTTATTATACATTTGTGCATAATGTTTATAAAAATTGACTTTAACCCCCTCTTTCACGTTAAAATGAAAAGAATGTGCTTAAACAAATTCAGAACATAACAATCAGAGTTGTTATCTTAATAGGAGATAAATAGATGGCGGATAAAAAAGCCACAGTCCATATTGATGGTCTAGATCCAATCGAACTTCCAATTTACAAAGGTACTGCAGGTCAAGATGTAATCGATGTACGCACGTTAGGTGCACACGGTCATTTCACATATGATCCAGGTTTCATGTCGACTGGTTCTTGCGAATCTTCAATTACTTATATTGATGGCGGCAAAGGTATCTTGCTTCACCGTGGTTACCCAATTGAGCAATTAGCTGAAGACTCAGATTATGTTGAGTTATGTTACTTACTATTGAACGGTGAGTTACCATCTAAAGAGCAATACACTGAATTTGCAAAAGAAATCACTCATAGCACTATGCTTGATGAAAAAATTGCAAACTTCTTTCAGGGTTTCCGCTTTGATGCTCACCCAATGGCTATGCTGTGTGGTGTTGTTGGTGCATTATCATCTTTTTATCATGAAGACCTTGATATTACGGATGCGACACAACGTAAAACAAGTGCTGTTAAACTTATTGCTAAGCTACCAACAATTGCTGCAATGGCTTACAAATACAACGTTGGCCAACCGTTCGTGTACCCACGTAACGACTTAAGCTATGCTGAAAACTTCTTACATATGATGTTCTCTGTCCCTGCTGAAGAATACAACGTGAGTCCTGTTGTTGCTAAAGCAATGGACAAAATCTTCATGCTTCACGCTGATCATGAACAAAACGCTTCAACGTCAACAGTACGCCTAGCTGGCTCATCTGGTGCTAACCCATATGCGTGTATCGCAGCAGGTATTGCATCTCTTTGGGGCCCTGCACATGGCGGCGCTAACGAAGCATGTTTAAACATGTTAGAAGAAATTGGTTCAGTTGACCGCATCGATGAATACGTCGCTAAAGCGAAAGATAAAGCGGACCCTTTCCGCCTTATGGGCTTTGGACACCGTGTTTACAAAAACTTCGATCCACGCGCAACAGTAATGCGTCAAACGTGTCATGAAGTACTTGCAGAGCTTAATATTCAAGATCCATTGCTTGATATTGCAATGAAACTTGAGCAAATTGCACTTGAAGACCCGTACTTTGTAGAGAAGAAACTTTACCCTAACGTAGATTTCTACTCAGGTATTATCTTAAAAGCAATTGGTATTCCAACAAGTATGTTCACTGTGATCTTCGCAATGGCACGTACAGTTGGTTGGATCACTCACTGGGATGAGATGCTATCTCAGCCTGGTCATAAGATCAGCCGCCCACGTCAGCTATATACGGGTTACACACACCGTGACTACGTATCAACTGATAAGCGTTAATAATTAAATTATCGAAAAAAGGTCGCTTTAGCGGCCTTTTTTGTTGCTGATTTTTACTATTAACAGTTGAGAATTATCTTAAAGCCATTACAATTCCAGCAACTTTTACTGTTTGGTTTTTTTATGTTTGCTGTTGAAAAAATTCGTGCTGATTTCCCACTCTTAACACAAAAAATAAACGACCAACCTCTTGTTTACCTTGATTCTGCTGCAACATCACAAAAACCCCAATCAGTTATTGCTGCGACAGAGCTTTTTTACACACAGCAGAATGCAAATGTTCATAGAGGTCGTCATTCACTCAGTGAACAAGCAACAACAGCCTACGAAAAAGCGCGTGATAAAGTTGCCCAATATTTTAATGTGCAAAGCCGTGAAATTGTTTGGACTAAAGGTGCTACTGAGGCATTAAACCTAATTGCTTGTGGATTAACTGAACAACTTGATAAAAATTCAAGTATCGTTATTACCCCACTTGAACACCATGCAAACATCGTCCCTTGGCAACAATTAGCACTTAAAACTGGTGCTAAATTACATATATTACCGCTTGAAGCGGATGCAACATTCAATATGTCAGCCTGTATTGAATTTTTAAAACAAATAAAACCAACCGTGCTTGCGCTCACTCATGCATCAAATGCATTGGGAAATATAACAAACCTAAGCCCACTGCTTAGTACTGTAAAAGGTTTTAATACCATCACTATCGTCGATGGTGCTCAAGGCGCGATGCACCTACAGCCTGATTTAAATATACTCGATTGTGACTTTTATGTGTTCTCTGCACACAAAATGCTTGGTCCAACTGGCGTGGGTGGCCTGTATGGTAAGTATGAGCGTTTAAACGCCTTACTGCCTTATCAAACGGGTGGAGAAATGATTGAAACGGTGAGCCTTTTCAACAGCACGTTTCGCGATGCACCTGCCAAGTTTGAAGCAGGCACACCAAATATTGCAGGTGTAATCGGGTTTTCTGCCGCATTAGATTATCTTTCTGAACTTGATAAGAATGCAGCCTACGACTATGAACAAGGGCTATTTAACTATGCGGTTAATAAATTAAACGAAATCGATGGCATCACAATTTACAGTAATTTAGAACATAATATTGGTACCATTTGTTTTAATTACAAAGACGAACACCCATTCGATATTGCGACATTACTTGATGGATTTGGTGTTGCCGTTCGTAGCGGCCACCATTGTACCCAACCTTTAATGGTACATCTGGGTATCAACGGCAGTGTACGGGCAAGTTTTTGTTTTTATAATACTCACCAAGATATAGATATTTTCATTAATGCTCTGCACGAATGCATCGCTTTATTAGATTAAAAGTAGATAAGCAATGAATAAAACGTTTAAAGAAATAGCACAAACCCTGAAAAATGCACCCGGCTGGCAACAAAAGTACCGTGAGATTATGTTACTAGGGAAACTATTACCGTCTATGCCTGACATTTTAAAAACACACGATGCACTTGTACCTGGTTGTGAGAGCAAAGTATGGTTGTATTTAGACTTTGACCTTGAAGAGAGCTGCATCGTACTTGTCGGTGATTCTGATACTCGGATCGTCAAAGGCTTATTAGCACTCATTTTGTCACTATATAATGGTTTAACACCTACGCAGATTCTATCAATTAATGCTTTTGAAGAGTTTGAGAAGCTTGGTTTGATTAGCCATTTAAGCCCATCTAGAGGGAATGGTGTTAAAGCCATTGTCGAGCGAATTCAAACAATGGCTGCACAAAAGTAGCTTTAAACTTGAACTAATCGTTGCTTTTTATCTAAATACTTACGAATTGCTTTGGCTGCAACAAAAAAGCCAAAGCTTCCTGTGATCATCGTCGCAGAGCCAAAGCCATTATTGCAATCCATATTCATGGAGCCATCAGCATTTTGTTTTGCATGGCAAACACTGCCATCACTGCCTGGATACACAAGTTGCTCTGTTGAATAAACACAATCGATATTAAACTTGCGTTTTGGATTGCTACTAAAGTTGTACTGTTTACGTAAAATATAGCGTACTTTAGCTAGCAGCGGATCTTGTGTTGACTTAGCAACATCACCAAACGTAATTTGACCAGGGTCAGTTTGCCCACCGGCGCCACCAGTAGTAATAATCGGCAACTTATTACGTTTACAGTGGGCAATTAATGCGGCCTTTTCTTTCACTGCATCAATGCAATCAATGACATAGTCAAAATTTTGAATATGTTCACGAATATTATCCAAAGTAATAAAATCATCGATAACAGTAATTTCGCATTCCGGGTTAATCAGTTGACACCGTTCTTTCATTGCATCAACTTTTGCTTCACCAATAGTTCCCGTTAATGCATGTATTTGCCGGTTAACGTTCGTCGCGCAAATATCATCAAGGTCTATTAACGTTAGTTTACCAACACCCGTTCTAACTAATGCTTCAGCAGCCCAGCTACCTACGCCACCAATACCAATCACACAAAAGTGTGCATTTTGTAGCCATTCAAATTGTTGTTGCCCGTATAAGCGCTTTATACCGCCAAAGCGAATATCTATTACAGAGTCTGTCATTTACCAATCCAATTGCCATGGCTGCTGCCATGAATGAAAGTTTTCGTGTTTAGTAATTTGTGCAAATTGAGTATTGCTATTAGGTTCACAAATAAAACGATATAGCTCGTTATCCCAAAGAAAGCACAGTGCATAAGCATGCAAATATGTACGTTCAGCAATCGTGCCACCGTAAAGCGCATCACCTAAGATAGGCGCTGATATGCTTTTTAGAGCAACCCTTAATTGATGAGTTTTACCTGAGTAAGGTTTTAAAATAAAGCCGCGTAAATTAGCCGCAACACTCATCGAATAAAAACGAGTAATAGCCGGGTTTTCTGTTGTATTTAAAAGTTTATAGCTGCTACGGCGAGATTTGGCCATATCACCCTTTACCCAGCCTTGTTTTTTCTTAGGCTTTGCATCTGACAATGCCAAATAATATTTGTCTACTTCATGAGCAGTGAATTGCCGAGTAAACTCAGCTGCGGCCTCACTACTGCGCGCCAAAATAATTAAGCCAGATGTAACTTTATCTAAACGATGTACTGCATACAGTTTTTCATTTAACTGCTGCTGTGCAATCACAACAAATCCGGGCCCCTCTTCACTATGAAAATTAAGCCCTGCTGGTTTTTCTATGACATAAAAGTCATTATGCTGCGCATGAACATGCAATGGGGTATGTTGTTTATCCACAATGTGTGTTGCTTCGTAAATAATTTACTACACGCGTTAAGTCTTCAGGTGTGTCAACACCTGCATGCGGTGCTATTTGTGCTTGCTCAATTTTTATTTGATGCCCATGGTAAAGCACCCGTAACTGCTCTAACGACTCAAATTGCTCAAGCGGCGAAGGTGTCAGTTTGATGTACTCTTTGATAAACCCAGCGCGATAAGCATAAATCCCCACATGACGCTGGTAATTTGCAGTATTAATTAAGTCATGGTTTGCTCTATCCATCATATTTGCACGATCAAATGGTATACTTGAACGTGAAAAATACAAGGCATTTTTATTAACATCACTGACTACTTTAACCGCATTGGGATTAAATACATCCTCTATATCATCAATCGCAACACTGAGCGTGGCCATAGGTGCTATTGAATCAGCCAGTAGTGCAGCTACTTGTGTCACATTTTCGGGGGCTAAAAGCGGCTCATCACCTTGCACATTTACAACGATTGTATCATCTGGCAATGCCAATAAATCCATCACTTCTGCAAGGCGTTCTGTACCTGAGTGATGATCTTCTCGTGTGATAAGCACATCAGATGTAAAAGCTTTTACTGCATCAAATACTTTTTGATGATCGGTGGCAATAATTACTTTGCTGGCACCCGAAGCGATCGCTTTTTCGTACACATGTTGAATCATCGGCTTTCCACAAATATCAGCAAGTGGCTTGCCTGGTAGTCGAGTAGATGCAAAACGCGCCGGTATTACGACTACGAATTCCACTTGTCTACCTCGTCTTGGCTTAATTCACGCGCTTCGTTTTCAAGTAATACTGGGATGTCATCAACGATTGGGTAAGCAAGTTTTGCCGCTGTACTTACCAATTCATTATTTTCTTTATCTAAGCGCAACTTTCCTTTGCCTACAGGGCAAGCAATTATTTCAAGTAATTTTGTATCAAAGGCCATCGAGGATCCCTTTTTCTTTAAGTAATAAATTTAGTTTGTTAATTACCGCAGTTGATGGTTTGGCATCAACAGGTAAAAAGTACCATGTTGGTTTTGCAAAAGTGTGGCATTTTACCGCATCTTTTTCCGTCATAAAAACGGCTTCTTCGTTATATTTTTCAAAATCAGTCACCGAATATGCATAGTGATCACGATAATGTGCTGTTGATAGTAACTCTATACCTTGGGCTGTTAAGGTGCGTTCAAATCGTTTAGGGTTACCTATCGCGCTGACTGCATGCCCTTTTAGTAATGGTTGCTGTGCTTGTTTCCCGTTTGCTACAAGTAATAATGGCGACGCTTGAAGTTGATAATTAAATTCATGCTCTCCTCCATTTTCAATCACTAAATCAACCGCGTTTAAACGTTTTTGTGTTTCTCTCAATGGCCCCGCGGGCATTAATAAACCATTACCAAAACGTCGCTCGCTGTCTACAATACAACATTCAATACTGCGCGCCATTTTATAATGCTGCATGCCATCATCAGAGATGATAACGTCTAATTTATTTTGCGCGCAGAGCATTTTAATATTCTGTGTACGATCAGGTCCAACGACCACTGGACACCCTAATCGACGCTGGATAAGAACGGGTTCATCACCCGCTTGCTCACACGTAACCGTTTTATCAACATTCAGCGGATAAGAATCTGATTTCCCTCCATAACCACGACTTAAAACACCAACTTTTAAGCCTTTTTGTTGTAAATGCTGAACAAGCCAAATTACAAAAGGGGTTTTACCATTGCCGCCAACGCTAATATTGCCAACAACAATAACGGGCACTGCCCCTTGATATGATTTAAGCACACCTAATTTATAACAAAGTGTCCGCAAAGATGAAATAAGCCAAAATAAACCACTTAAAGGCAATAACAATAATGTTATTAAGCTAAATTTTTTATACCAACTTTGTTCAATTTTACTCACCAGTGTTCACCAAACTGCATTTTACATAAAGCAGCATAGGTACCATCTTTTGCAAGTAAAGACGGATGATCTCCACTTTCAATCACTTTCCCGTTATCAATTACATATATTCTGTCACTGTGTTCAATCGTTGATAAGCGATGGGCAATCACGATGGATGTTTTATTTTTCATTAACACATCTAATGCTTGCTGAATCAATTTCTCTGATTCAGTATCCAGTGCTGATGTCGCCTCATCTAAGATAAGAATCGGGGCATCTTTTAATATCGCACGCGCTATGGCAATGCGTTGGCGTTGTCCACCTGAAAGCATCACACCATTCTCACCTACCATCGTATTTAAACCATCAGGCAAGTCTTTTACAAATTCCCAAACATGCGCTTGTTTTGCAACAGCAAGTAGTTCGTCCTCAGCCAATTCGCGTGAAATACCATAGCTAATATTATTCGCTATGGTATCGTTGAATAACACAACTTGCTGTGATACCAATGCAAACTGTTTACGCAAGTCAGCCAATTTGTAATCACAAAGCGCTACACCATCTAAGAGTATTTCACTCGGCTGTTGTAAATCGTAATACCGTGGTAAAAGGTTAGAGATAGTCGACTTACCAGAACCAGAACGCCCAACTAACGCGATCCTCTCACCTGCTTTTATTGTTAAAGACAAATCATGTAATACAGCTTCATCTTTGGTCGGATACTTAAATGTTACATTTTTGACTTCAATTAACCCATGTACTTTATCTACAGTAACTGTCCCTGTGTCCTTCTCAATATCTTGATCCAGTACTAAAAAGATACTTTGCGCCGCAGAAATGCCACGTTGTAAGTCACTATTAACATTAGCTAGTTGTTTTAATGGCCGTAAAAGCATCATCATTGAAGATATCAACACCATAAAATCACCAGACGTAATGGCGTCAATCATTGATGGCATTGACACTATCCATAAAATAACAGCCATTGCACTGGCCGCTAAAATTTGGATAACTGATACACTTACAGCTTTAGTCGCATCCATTTTAATGCGTTGTTGGCGATTATGATTATTAACTTTGGCAAACTGCGCTATTTCTTGTTGTTGGCCACCAAAACCATGAATAACTTTATGACCGCTTAGCATTTGTTCTGAGCTACGGGTAACTTGTCCCATTGCGGATTGAATATTCTTAGAGATATGGCGAAAGCGTTTTGAAACTACAGATACAATAATCGCAACCAAAGGAATAATAACTAAAAAGATTAAAGACAATTTCCAACTGGTATTAAACATCACGGCCAATAAAAACACCACAAAGGCACCTTCACGCACAACGACTAACAATGCTTTTGTTATTGCTTGTTGGACTTGTTCGGTATCAAAGGTAATTTTTGAGATCAAATCGCCCGTTGAATTTTGATCATGAAATGACACAGGTAAATGGAGAATATGTTCAAACAATTGCTGACGTAATGAACGTACGACCTGAGAGCCTACATAGCTCAAGCAATAAGATGACATATAATTAAAAACCCCTCGTCCGATAACGAGTGCAATAACTACAAAAGGTGCGTATTTTAAAACATCGCTATTTCGCTCATTAAGCCCCTGATCAATAAAAGGTTTCATCAATTGAATAAATAAAGCATCCATCGCTGAATAGCCGATCATGCCTACCACGGCTAAGATTGCAACGCTTTTATAATCACCCACATACGTCAATAAACGCTTATAAATTTGTGATGTAGTTTGATCCATAACACTCTCTAATTCATAGTCTATGGGTATTGTAGCCTCCAGCAACATAAAACTAAACTCAATCTTTTAGAAACCAATAACTTTCATCCCTTGCAACGCGAACACGGTAACTATTTTGATAAAAAAGGATCTGTACTTGACCTTGCGTACCTGTAACATGTTGCTTTATTTGTTTGTTACTATAGCGCTCAACAACCTCAAAATGAGGAAGTTGCCACTGCCCCTTATATGCACTGGAATGAATAACAACGTCGGGCGACACCGCGTCGATAAATTCTTCACTTGAAGAGGTATTGCTCCCGTGATGAGGACTTAATAACACAGTACTTTTTAGATCTAAATTTTCAGATAACAGTTCATTCTCACGCGCTATTGAAATATCGCCAGGTAATAACACACTAAAATTGCCATCACTAATTTGAATGACGCAAGAGTTATCATTATCTGAGCTAAAATTTCCTTTATTCTCAATGACATTAATTTTTAAACTATGAAAATCATAACTACCAGCAAGACATATTTGCTCCACTCCTTCTGGTTGTAATAAATTAAACGTATCCGCGTAACCGTGTTTTAACCAGTGATTTAGTCCTCCGGCATGATCCTTATCCATATGACTAATAACTGTATGCTCAACCTCAATATCATTATTTTTTAGATAAGGAATTAACGTGCTTTCTATTCGACTGAATTGATTAAAATATATAGGGCCTAGATCATACATAAAACCTTTATTCTGTATCGTTATTAGTGCCATGGTGCCATGCCCTACATCGAATATATCTACTTGCCAACGAGCCCTAGCTTGTAATAATTCATCAACTAACACCAGACAAAAAGGGAATAGCCCAATAATAAAATACCGCGGGAATAGGTAAATAATTGTGGCGCTTACGTAGCAGCCTAATACTATTGCGAGTTTTGGTTTTGTCGTGTCATACCAGCGGTAATCTACAGGGATAGCTAAAAGTAGTTGATACATTTCAAACAATAAAAAATCAAATAGCGCTATAAGCTCACGTACTTCTACAAAAAAACTTAGCAAGCTAATAAAAACCAAGCAAGGCATAATAACGATACTAAGCAGTGGTATAGCTATTAAATTTACTGCTAAGCCAATAAAGCTTACTCCACCAAAGTAATGCAAGGATAGCGGTAACAAGCCGATTGTTAATGCTAACTGTATAATAACTAGCATTTTAATTGTTGTAAAAAAGTTAGCTGGAAAACGTGTTCTTACAGTAAATATTAAGAAGATAATAGCCACTGCTACGAATGAAAAATATATCCCAGGACTCAATAAGCTAAATGGATCAATTACAAGCACACACACTAACGCAAACAAAATACTCCGCCATTTTAATGTTTGCTTAGAGCAATAATAAACAAGTAAATAACAACCTAGCATTATTAATGCACGCGTAGCTGAGACTAAAAAATCACTTAAATAAACATAACAAAATGCTAAACTAAACCCACCAAAGCTATAGATCACTGATAAATTAAGTTTTTGACTAAATAACTTTATAAAACACGATACGAATATTTTGCTAACAAAAAAGCCAATACTGAAAATTAAACCTATATGTAAACCTGAAATAGCAAGTAAATGACTCAATCCAAACTGCTGTAATTCATTTTTTTGCTCGAACGACATTAAACTTCTTTCCCCAGTCAATAGTGCATAGTAAAGCCAATTAAGTTGAGTCACTTGGTAAGTTTGCTTAATAAAATCACGGTAGCTTTGTCGTAATGTTGCCTTAGGCCGCCGCGTAATTTGAATATCACTGCCTATCTGCTTTGCTTTATAAAATAAACGCTGGCTAAAAGCATGCTGCTCTTTATCAAAAACATCAAAATTTTTCTGGCTACGGTATTGAACCAATTTAAGCTTAGTGGTGATGCTATCTCCAATAGATAGCAATTCATCTACCTTTAAACTCACTAACGCCAGGGGGGGCTTAATTTTTGATACGTTTTTCTCGTGAATTGATTCAATTTCAACTTTTAAATAATACGCATCACGTCTTGAAATTACCTCTACAACTTTAAATGTACTTAGTAGCGATTGATTTTCGTGCAACTGTTCCGCGTTAATTGAATAAAAGCTATAAAAATGTACCCAAACACATAAAATTGAGCAAATAAAACCTAACAATACAGGTAAAAACGGCTTAAAATACAAGCTCGCAATTGTTAAAGATGAAGCGAAGAGAATAAACACAAGGGTCTGATAATAAAAAACGGTTATTAAACAACCTACAACAAACCCAATGCTTAACCACACAGATGTAAATGGTTGCTTTAAATGGCTAAAAAAACGATCCAACGGTTTTTACCCGATCACAATACAGTTAAACATCACAAATTTTTAAAAATTTTTGGTCGTTTATTGCATGATGCTAATTTGTGGCATTTAAATCGACGCTCTGCACGAGGTGCATTTGCAGTTGGCTTATTTTTCGCATTCATCCCTGTTCCTTTTCAAATGGTTTTGGCTGCAGCGTTAGCCATTCCTTTACGTGTAAACCTACCGATTTCTGTTGCCGTAGTCTGGATCACTAATCCTTTAACCATGCCGCCTATTTTCTACTGTTCTTATTTAGTCGGAGCAATTGCTTTAGGGCATCCTGAGCAACATTTTGCATTCGAACCAACTTGGCAGTGGTTTATTGAGAGTTTGACGACCATAGGTCCTGCCTTTTTAGTTGGTTCTATTATTTGTGCCAGTATGGCGGCAATACTCGGCTATTTTGGTGTTGATTTACTATGGCGTCGCTCTGTACGTAAAGCTTGGTTGAATCGCCATAAATAAACTCATCTATAAATAATAGTTCACACACTATTATTAACATTCAATTTTTGGTTCATTTAAATCCTGTTAATTGAATAATAATGAAGTATAGAACAAAAAAGCCCTCCTTATAAAAAGGAGGGCTTTTTTGTTTAAATCACTCTGTGATAATTACTTATCACATAAGATTTCTCTTAACGAAATACGCGGCGTAAACCCACTAATGGTAACAATAATAATGTATACCAAGGGAAACTTGCAGATTGGCGCTCGTAAGTCTCGGTTGCAGGATCAGAACAACTTTCAACTTCACCATTAATTGGAGTCAATTTAATGGGAACAGGTACACTTTCGTATTCAATGTCCCCGTTAGTATCTCTGACAACGCCACCTAGTGAATCAGTTTTTTCAACTGTTTTTGTTGCAACACCGAAAATTTCATTATCATTATTGATAACTCGTGCTTCAGAAACAGTGTATTTATACCTTGTTTCACCATCAAGTTCATAGCAAGGTAATAAGTCATTCAAATTAGTAATTTTATCATCACCAATTTTATATAAAAAGCCTTCACGACGGCGATTTGATGTATTATATACATCCGTTTCACCTTCGCCTACAATATAGCCGTTATCATTTATACTATTAGCGAATGAGCTTGAGCTACTAAAGTAGTCCGTAGGGAACACTGTGCTGTTGCTCGCTATATCATGATAGAAAAGTTTGTAACGTTGTGCACCATCAATTTGTTTTGATGCATAGCCTACAATAATATTATTTTCACTAATAGCAGATGCTTGACCCTCCACCCAACCATCTTCTTGGTTGACTATCTCAGTTACCTTACCATCTTTATAATACGCAGGTAATGATATAATAGTACTCGCTCGATCATAATAACGAACACTAGAATAACCTACAGCAATATCTTTTCCATTTACTGCTATGGCATTACTGCTATATGCAAAGCTCTCACTTTCGTCATCTTCTGGTGTAAACCCTAAACCTAGCTCTTGCGTTTTTGTGATATTAAGATTGTCATCTAAAGTCCACATAACAGCACGTTTATCAAACAACCCGCCACTTCTCTGATGGGTTATATTTAAACGCTCTATGCATACGGATACAAGCTCATCTTTACCATCACAACTATCGTCAATATTTTTTTGACGATCTGCAGGTATCCCTGTAGAAACTTGCCCGACAACTACATAGCCTGAATTAGTTTTAACAATATCGTTAGCGGTACTAATACCGCCATGTTCTGAAAACTCTGGTATTAGCGGAACTTCTGCGCCTGAAGGCGATAAAATGATACCTCGTGATATAAAGTCACGAACGAACTGTGTTTCTTCCTCTGTTTCACCGTCGGCAGTGAATGTTGTTTTGTCATAAGGCGCCGTACCCCAACCGACAGATACTCCATCTTCTGAAACAGCGTTATAAAGATTATTTACAGAACGAGTTAGGCCATCGTAATCAACAGATGAAATGTCAAATAACACTTGCTCTTGCGCACTGCTATTTAGATAGTTAATACCAACAAAGCGACCTATTTTTTGATAATCAGGGTTATTAGCTTGTGATGCAAGAAATGAAAGCATAAAAGCATGGGCGTCAGGGTTAAGCGCAGCTGCATTTTCATTTTTTATTTCATCAAGCGTAAACGTTATTTCTTTGTTAATTTTTTCATAATTAGTCTTAAGATTGCTATATGCCGTCTTGATTAAATCAAGTTCAAAATTTATATAGCTAACATCAATTGGGAAATTATACAAATTTTCTGCAAGCCCTATGATATGACCGCTATTGCTGACATCGCTGATATAATTTTTTTTAGCTCCATCATACGACTCTAATTCCGTTAGTTTATACGTTGCACTGAGTGCCGATGTGCTAATCGTCGCTAAAATACTGGCAGCGAGTAATTTATATTTCATTTTAGTCCTTACTACTGATTCTTTAAATCTTCAAGTTCTTCCCAGCGCTCCAAAGCGGCTTCGAGGTCAGACTCAAGTTGTGCTAAATGGTTCAATTGTTTCGTCGTTTCACTGGCGTCTTGCTTAAAAAAATCACCATCATTGACAACAATTTGCTGAGCTTCAAGCGCTTTTTCTATTTCTTCCAGCTTACTAGGTAACTGTTCCAATTCAAGTTTTAATTTGTAAGATAATTTATTACTTTTGTTATCATTTTTTACCACAGGTGTAACAGGCGCTACTTCTACCTTTTTAATAACAGGTTGCGTATTTTTTTTCTGCTCATCAGCTAAATAATTAACATAAGCTTCATAGTCGCTATAACCACCAACGATATCGGTAATAACGCCATTCCCCTCAAATGCCCACACACTCGAACAGGTATTATCAATAAACTCTCTGTCATGACTTACAATTAAAACAGTACCTTGATATTGATTAATAATATCTTCTAATAATTCAAGTGTTTCAATATCCAAGTCATTGGTTGGCTCATCGAGCACTAAAATATTTGAAGGTTTTAAAAATAACTTGGCTAATAATAAGCGATTTTTCTCACCACCTGATAGCGCTTTAACTGGAGTACGAGCACGTGCCGGTGGGAATAAGAAATCTTGTAAATAGCCAAGTACATGACGTGAACGACCATTCATCATCACTTCTTGCTTACCTTCGGCGACGTTATCTTGCACTGTCGCCTCTTCATCAAGCTTTTGACGGTATTGATCAAAATAGGCAAACTCTAAATTAACACCTTGTTTAACAATACCTCCGTCCGCTTCTATATCACCAAATAGCAGTTTTAATAAGGTAGTCTTACCAATACCATTTGGCCCTACAAGTCCAATACGGTCACCACGCATTACTAGTGTTGAGAAATCATTAGCAATTACTTTGTCTTTATTGAACGCATGATTTAGGTGCTTAGCTTCAAATACCAATTTGCCTGATCTGTCAGCCGTTTCAATATTGAAATCAGTTTTACCAACTTGATCAACACGTTGCTTACGTTCATTACGTAATTGCTTTAACTCTCGAACGCGTCCTTCATTACGTGTTCGACGTGCTTTAACGCCTTGACGGATCCACGTTTCTTCTTCAGCTAAACGTTTATCAAATAATGCGTTTTGTGTTTCTTCAACTTTTAAATCGTGCGCCTTTTGTTCTAAATAGGTCGCGTAATCACCTGGGTAAGAAATTAATTTACCACGGTCTAAATCTAAAATACGTGTTGCAACTGCGCGAATAAAAGCACGGTCATGAGAAATAAAGACAATTCCGCCTTTAAACTCTTTTAAAAATTGCTCGAGCCACATGACACTTTCCATATCTAAATGGTTGGTAGGCTCATCGAGTAATAATAAATCAGGCTCACTTACAAGTGCACGTGCAAGGGCGACTTTGCGTAACCAACCACCTGAAAGTGATTCAAGTTTTGCATCAGGAGAAAGCTCTAACTGTGTAAGCACTAATTGAATACGGCTATCAAAGCGCCAACCATCTGCGGCTTCCAATTGATTTGATAAACGCTCAAGTTTATTTAGCAACTTGTCTGTACAGTCAGTTTGTAACTCAGTACTAACATGGTGAAAATCAATTAATAAATTGGCAATTTCAGGCATCCCTTGAGCAACATAATCAAACACCGAGCCACTGGCTCCTTTTGGTGGATCTTGCTCTAAACGAGATATTTTGATACTACCTAACTGATTTATTTCACCATCATCTAAAATCACTTGGCCATCAAGCACTTTTAAAAGCGTTGATTTACCAGCACCATTACGGCCAACAACACACACTCGTTCGCCAGTTTCAATGACAGCGTCTGCATTATCTAAAAGTGGATGCGTGCCATATGCGAGTTGAGCTTTAGAAATTCTAATTAAATCCATACTATCTGTTTACTCTTATTCTGTTTGCGTAAAAAACTGACGCACATCTTGCGCAGTAAAAGGCCAAAAAAATTGTTGGCCTCGTTCGCTTTCTAAAACCGGTATGCTGGTCTGATATTTTGAAATTAGCGTTTCATCGCTCATAATATCAATTAGCTGTAATGAATCATCATCTAGCAACGGCGTAAGCAAAGCATGTGCTTGCTCACATAAATGGCAGCCATCTGTATGATATAAAATCCATTTAGCCATGGGTAATCAACCAGCTATTATGTATTCTTTTATTGCGTTTAAAGTCAGGTGAAATCGTTTTCTCAGAAATATTAACCGCTTTTAATCCTAAGCCAATTAAACCGACTTCATCCATTGTAAAGCCACGCATATTGTTCGAGAAAATCAACGTCCCTGATGGACTGAGGATTTTTTTAACCCATGTCAGTAATTTAATATGATCATTTTGTACATCAAAGGCATCTTTCATACGTTTTGAATTGGAAAATGTAGGGGGATCTAAAAATATCAAATCATATTGACTGGTTGCATGCTCTAACCATTTCAAGCAATCAGCTTGCTCAAAGCGGTATCGCGTATTACTGATATTATTTAAATCAAAGTTATCTTGGCCCCATTTTAAATAGGTTTTCGATAAATCCACAGTCGTAATTGCTTTAGCTCCACCTAATGCCGCATGTACAGAAGCTGTACCTGTATAAGCAAATAAATTCAAGAAGCGCTTATCTTTTGAATTTTCTTGAATATAACGTCGTGCTAAACGATGATCTAAAAACAGCCCCGTATCTAAGTAATCAAATAAATTAACTTTAAACTTAGCACCAAATTCTTCGATAACTTGAGTACGATTTTGCTTTGCCATTGGCGTGTATTGTTCTTCGCCTTTTTGCTTTTTACGGACTTTTACGGCAATGTTTCCTGGCGCAATATTAAGCTGCTGTGCGGTCAATGAAATAACGTCTTGAAGACGCTTATGTGCCGTCACATCGTCAATTTCTTTCGGTGCAGCGTATTCAAATATGACTGCTGAATCACCATAAATATCAACGGCAACATTGTATTCAGGGATATCAGCGTCGTACACGCGATATGCGTGTATATCATTTTGTTTAAGCCAATTTTTTAAACCTTGCTTATTCTTTTTAACGCGGTTAGCAAACGACATTGAACCTTCAAAGTTCAATGCTGGTTTATCTTCCGTTGTTAAGCTTACTTGCTTATCGTCAAGTTGATATAAGTTAAGTACCACATCAAGCGGGCCATTTTTAAATTTATAGCGTTTGAGTTTTACTAACTTGAGTAGTTTAAATAAACTCTCATCCATACCTAATAACGCAAGTTTCCAATGATTAAAGTGTTTTTTAAATCCAGTCCCTAAACCACTATGTAAACTAACTAACTCAGCCATAGAGCCGATACGTTCACCATACGGTAAATTTGAAATGACCACACCCGGCAATTTTGCCACTGAGGTCAACTTGGTCGCATCGCTTTGTTTAAACTTGATCACATCGCCTAAATCAGCTCTACGGGCATTATCCACCGCTTTGCTAAGTACGTTAGAATCATTATCATGACCAATAAGCCATAGTTTAGGATCGGTAATTTGCGAGGTAAGTTGTTCTTTTAATTCTCTGTATTTAGCAACACGAAAGCTTGGTAAGCGCTCAAAAGCAAAACCTTCTCGGAATAAACCCGGAGCCTCATTGCGTGCCATACCTGCAGCTTCAATTAGAATAGTACCAGCACCACAACATGGATCAAATAACGGCTGTTGAACATTTTCAAGCCAACCACTGCGTTTAATCAGTGCGGCTGCTAAATGTTCTTTTATCGGTGCCTTGCCTTGGCCTTCACGATAACCACGCTCAGATAAACGAGGACCTGAATAATCAATATACATCGCCACGCCTTGGCGCGATAGCCGTGCAACAACACGCACATTGGCATTTTGTTTATCTACATTTGGGCGCTGTTCGAAAAGGTCATTAAAATAATCCACAATAGCGTCTTTAATCACAAGCCCTGAGAACTGGGTATTTTTCAATGAATCATTTGTTCCATTGAAATCAACAGCAAATGTTTGTGTAGGGCCGAACCATTCTTGCCAAGGTTGCGAACGAGCAAAATTGTAAAGACTCTCTTTGTCATCTACGCCTTCTTTCTCTTCGATCAACATCAGAACACGCGTTGCAAAGCGGCTCATTAAACAAACTTTTTGTGCTAATGTAGTGTCGGCGTCAAAACGCACAGAACCCACTGTTTGCTTGGTGACAGTTGCACCAATTTCAGTAAGTTCATCAACCAATAAATTTTCGATTCCGATCGAAGTAAGCGCGATAAATTGCAAAGTAATAACCCTTAATAGCTAATTGCGCAGGATTATACCATAGGTTGACTGACAAACACGTGATAATGGGAGGAACTGCAAAAAATATGCTTAGGCAGTTTTACTATTTTGGGCGTGGTTATAAATTGGAAAAACACGGTTATTGAGCACTCGAATAGCTTCAAATTGGTTAAGGCTTAGATTTTCATCTAATTTAAAACACTCTGACAAACTAATGCATAAAGATGCTTCTTTACAATGATCAACGATCAAAAACTCACCACTTTGAGCTGCCGACTGTAGCTTTATAACAGCTTCAACACTCGGTTCTGCTCCGGTGTAAGTTTCAAAAAACCAACTTTTTGCAAGCATTGGCTTTAAATAAAATTTTGCTGCGGTTGCATTGAGTGCAATTTGACATAGCTTTGCTGGTTGCCAAATATTAAAACCATCAAGATATTGATATACTTGCTGATAAAATGCGGCATCTTCTAAACTAAAATTAGGTTGAGTAAGTACAGAATCAGTCAATTGACGGAGTTTAAAAGGCGTGCACAGCTGCATATCTTGGTCTAAATCAACCAATAAACGGTTCCGTACTTGACAAGCAACCCACTGCCATTGCTTTGATGCTTGTAACATGCTCTCCTTTAGCTCCCAGGAATTAATTACACGAATAATGAAGTATAGCGGCTTTTGATCATTTACACTATGTTTGCTTAGAACATTTAATGAACGATCAAAAGCTTAGATAACGGATCCTTATAAGTCGTTAAGGATCGTTTTAACTAATTGCGGACCTTTATAAATAAATCCAGTGTAAACCTGTAATAAATCGGCACCCGCCTCTAACTTTTCTTTCGCGCTTGGCGCATCATCAATACCACCAACACCTATAATTGGTAACGCTCCACCTGTTAGTCGCTTTAGTTCCTTCACGACATGAGTTGAACGTGCCCGCACTGGTTGGCCTGATAATCCACCCGCTTCATCAGCATATTGCTGTCCATGGACAGAAGCTCGCTCTAATGTAGTGTTCGTCGCTATTACACCATCTATTTTATTATTCAGTAAAGACTCACTTACTTGCCTAATTTGAACCTCATCAAGGTCAGGGGCAATTTTAACCAACATAGGAACTTGTTTACCGTGCTTTGCGATTAAATCGAGCTGTTCATTCTTTAGGCTTTGCAATAAATCATCAAGTGCTGCACCATACTGTAAATCACGAAGTCCCGGCGTATTTGGCGACGATATATTAACGGTAATGTATGAGGCATACTCAAATACCTTACGCATGCAATGTATGTAGTCATCTTTACCCTGCTCATTTGGTGTGTCTTTATTTTTACCAATGTTGATACCTAAAATACCGTCGTATTTTGCAGCTTTAACATTAGCAACGAGATTATCAACACCTTTATTGTTAAAGCCCATGCGGTTAATAATTGCATTAGATTGTGGCAAACGGAAAATACGTGGTTTGTCATTCCCGACTTGTGGGCGTGGGGTAACCGTACCAACTTCCAAAAAACCAAAGCCCATTTGCGCAAATGCATCAATACACTGCGCATCTTTATCTAGCCCAGCAGCAAGCCCAACAGGGTTTTTAAATTGTAAACCTAGAAACTCAACAGGATGATCTGTCACCGATTGCGACCATGCAGCACTAAATGGGGTATTGCTAAAGCGACGTAAATTATGAAGTGCGAATTCATGGGCCCATTCCGCATCACGGGTGAACATAAAACGGCGAGCTAGATCGTAAAACATAAAAGAATCCTCTATATAAAAAAATACCCCAGACTAGGCTGAGGTATTGTATAACAAATTTAACTATTAACTCATTATTTTCACGTAAGAAAAATATAAGTTAAGCTAATTGTTTATTTTCCTGATGTATCGCAATTATGACTAAGTAACATAAGTTCGCGAAGTGCAACAGAAAACTTAGCAAAGTCGTGACTTTGTGATGTTTTAAATTCTGCAAGCATTTGCTTCCAACGTTGCAGTAATTGCTCTTGCGTGTCCATCCACTGATCTATTTGACCATCAACATCCTTATTGTCACCTTCAAAGCCATTTAACACAACTTCAGCAAGTGTACGTTGTTGCCAATCAAGCTCTTCTCGATATGATGCACGAGCAAGTGCTTGCCAATGATTTGCAACTGGTTGATTTGTAATTTGATCAAGGAACCAATGTAAGCCCATACGCGCACCAAGCTTAAAGTACGTGTTAGACACCATATCAATGCTTCGCCCTGAGTTATTTGCCACTTCAGCTAAATCCATAATTGAGAATAAGCTTGAAAGCGCGACAATACGATCAGCAAGTGCAACTGGCACACCATTATCAACCAGCTTTTCTGCTGATTTGGCTAAACGTTCAGCTTCTTTATCAACCATGTAGGTATTTAAGTTAGTACTTAAATCTGCAAATGTTGGTGTGAAGAATTCAATTGCTTGCTCAATCGTTTGGGCTTTATTGCGATGACGTAAGAACCAACGTGTTGTGCGACGAACTGTTCGGCGTAATTGATATAGCATTTCCGTTTGAACAGCAGCCGGTACTTTGTTATCAAGTTCCACTATCGATGACCATGTATCACGCATCTGGAAAACTTCCGTTGCGATTGAATAGCACAACGCAATTTCAGATTCAGTTGCTCCAGTCTCTTCATGCATACGGACCATGAAATTAAGACCCATATCATTTACGATATTATTAGCTAGTTTGGTCGCAATAATTTCTTTACGCAGTGGGTGATTATCCATCGCACC
The DNA here is from genome assembly GCF_001653135.1 of Pseudoalteromonas neustonica. GTDB lineage: Bacteria > Pseudomonadota > Gammaproteobacteria > Enterobacterales > Alteromonadaceae > Pseudoalteromonas > Pseudoalteromonas neustonica. Next base: position 76,803 of record NZ_BDDS01000002.1, on the reverse strand, counting down.
GTTAAATTTTTCACGTAATGGTAATGGGAATGACTTCACCAATAACTGACGATAATACGGATTCTCTGTAATGTCATCAGTAACTAATGACTCTTTAAGAACCATTTTTGCGTACGATACCAACACAGATAACTCTGGACGAGTCAAATCTTTACCCGCGGCAGCACGTTCAGCCAATTCTTCATCACTTGGAATAAATTCAATGGCACGATTTAGCTTACCATCTTTTTCAAGCGCATGAATAAAGCGTATTTTTTCTTTAAGCGTTGATGAACCCTTAGATTGAGTAATTGACAGCGTATGCGTTTGACGATAACAATCTTTCAACACCAATTCAGAAACTTCATCAGTCATTGAGTACAGCAGTTCATCACGTTGTTTACGTGTTAAATCACCTGACGTTACCAACCCATTAAGAAGGATTTTAATGTTCACTTCATTATCTGAACATGCAACCCCACCCACATTATCGATAAAGTCAGTATTAACGCGACCGCCTTTAGCCCCGAATTCAATACGGCCTAACTGCGTAGCACCTAAGTTACCACCTTCGCCAAGTACTTTCGCACCAAGCATTGCACCATTAATGCGCAATGCATCGTTAGCACGATCGCCTACATCTGCATCACTTTCTTTACTGCTCTTAATGTAAGTACCGATGCCACCATTCCACAGTAGATCAAATTCCATCATCAAGACTGCTTTGATCAATTCATTTGGTGTCATGCTGGCTTTTTTAGTACCCAACATTTTTTTCATCTCTGGGCTTAGTGTGATTGATTTCGCTGCGCGAGAGAAAACACCACCACCAGCTGAGATTAATTCTTTATTGTAATCTTCCCATGAAGAGCGTGGTAAATTAAATAAACGCTCACGTTCAGGGTATGATGTTGCTGAATCCGGCGTTGGATCAATAAAGATATGCAAGTGGTTAAATGCTACTTGTAAACGAATATGTTTAGATAACAGCATACCGTTACCGAATACATCTCCCGCCATATCCCCTATTGCCACTACAGTGAAATCAGTTGTCTGGCAGTCAATATCCATTTCACGGAAATGACGTTTAACTGATTCCCACGCACCTTTTGCTGTAATGCCCATCTTCTTATGGTCATAACCTACTGAACCACCTGAAGCAAATGCATCGCCCAGCCAGAAGTTATATTCGTTTGCAATTCCATTAGCAATATCAGAGAACGTCGCAGTACCTTTATCGGCTGCAACTACTAAGTAAGCATCATCTTCATCATGGCGAACAACATTTTGCGGTGGGACAATCTCACCCTGAACAATGTTATCGGTAATGTCTAATAAACCACGAATAAAGATTTTGTAACACTCTTGGCCTTCTTTAAAGAATGCATCACGCTCAGCTGGCAATTGCTTACACACAAAGCCACCTTTAGAGCCTACAGGGACGATTACTGTATTCTTTACTTGTTGCGCTTTTACTAAACCAAGGACTTCTGTTCTGAAATCTTCGCGACGGTCAGACCAACGTAATCCTCCACGAGCAACTTTACCGCCACGTAAGTGAACACCTTCAACACGAGGTGAGTAAACGAATATTTCAAATGCCGGTAATGGTAATGGCATATCTGGGATCAAACTTGGTTTAACTTTAAACGATACATACGATTTAAATTGACCAGTCTCATCTTTTTGGAAGTAGTTAGTACGCAGTGTTGCAATGATCATATCAACATATAAACGAATAATACGGTCATCATCTAAATTAGCGACGTTTTCAAGTTCTAAATATACTTGAGCAATTAATTTATCAAGTGTTTTAACACTCGCAGGGCTTTTTACAGAAAACTTTTTAGCGAATAGATTAACTATTTGCGTAGCAATATGTGGGTAGTTCGCAAGCGTACTTTCGATATAGCTTTGTGAGAAAGTAACACCGACTTGACGCATATATTTTGCATACGCACGTAATATTGATGCTTCACGCCCTGTTAATCCACCCATTAATACAAGCCTGTTAAAGCCATCATTTTCTAAACGATTATTCCAAACACTTGTTAATGCAGCGCGAAAACGTGCCGATATTTTATCGAAATCAGCAATCCCTTTGCTATCAAGTAGCATTGAAAAGTCCATGATCCAGTTGATACGACCATCGCTGGTTTTAACTGAATAAGGTGTTTCACCAATTACGCGCAAGCCAAAATTTTCAAGCATTGGCATTACATCTGACAAATGGATTGGCTCATCTTTATGGAATAAGCTCAAACGTACAATATTGCTATTTGCTTCTTCTTGTGGACGATAAAACTGCATTTCCAGCTTATTATCATCGTTCAATAATTCAAGTTTCTCAATATCAACAACTGCAGCACTTGGTAATACTTCATCTTTATATGAACGCGCGAATGCATTAGCATATTTACGATTTAAATCGTTACCACGCGCTTCACCAGCCGATTCTAATAGCGCTGATTGTAATTTATCTTCCCAAGTACGAGCTGCTTCTATTAAATTATTTTCAATGTCTTTCACGTTATATTCTATATTGTTGTCAGTCACACGTACGGTATAATGAGTACGCGCCAGTGTTGACTCAGAGAAGAAAGTAGTAAATTCGACTTTATCGTCAGAATTAAATGCATTACCTAAAATACCTTGAGTTTCGCGACGTAACGCTGTGTTATAACGCTCTCGAGGAACATAAACCATACAAGAGAAAAAGCGACCATAAGCATCTTTACGAACAAATAAGCGACACATATCACGTTCTTGCACTTGTAAAACACCCATTGCAACTTCAAGTAACTCGCCTTCTCGGGCTTGAACAAGTTCATCGCGTGGATACGTTTCAAGAATATTCAAAACTGCTTTATAAGCATGCGTACCTTTTGCAAAATCACACATATCCATAATACGCGTTATTTTACTTTTAAGGACTGGAACATCAGTAGCACTGTTGTTATAAAAGCTTGATGAGAACAAACCAATAAAACGATCTTCACCTATCACATTTCCTTGCTCATCAAAACGCTTAATACCAACATAATCAATATAAGCTGGACGATGAACACGCGACACGGAGTTCGTTTTAGTTAAAATAAGTAAGTTAGTGCTACGCGCTTCTTGGCGAGCAACTTCTGGTAACTCTGAAAGTAAACGTGAATGCTCTTCGGTTGAATTTTTCATCAAACCAAGACTACTTTCCATTATTCCTTTTAATTGATAATCACCTTGAACAGGAGATAAATCATACTGACGATAACCCATTAACGTGAAGTTATCTTTTACCAACCAGTCTAAAAACTCGACTGTCTCTGCTACTTCATTTGCATTTTTATTATGGTGACGTTTTGGTAAATCTTTACTGACTGCAATTAGTTTTTCACGGATCGGCTGCCAATCTTCTACCGCTGTCGATACATCCGTTAATACAGACTCAAGCTCTTTTTTAAACGAGTCAATCACTGTCGAATCTGTTTGGCGATCAATTTCAATAAAAAACACTGTTTTTGTTGAACTAGATTCTTGCTCTGCTTTTAAATTAGACAAAGCTGATATTTTAGTGTTTTTATCGCGTTGAATTTTAAGTGGGCTATGTAGTAGCAAGTGAGATGCGATGTTTTCGCGGGTCATCGCCATACGTACGGAATCAACTAAAAATGGCATATCTTTAGCGATAATTTCGACGATTGTATGCGATGACTGCCAGCCATCTTTTGCTACTTCAGGATTGAAGACGCGAATAACCGCATCATCAGAGGTATTTTTTTCCAGCGAGTTCCATAGGCTAAGTGCAGCGCCATATAAGTCACTATCATTGCGATGTGCCAAATCTTCTTTAGACATATTGCTGTACAAGGATTTGGCGAATTTCTCAACGAGTAACACATTATCAGCGTGAACTTTTTTCTGGATCAGCTTACAGACATTATCTAAGATAACCGAGGCTTGCCCTTCATTTCGTGTCATTACATGTTCCTTAAATCTATACCATCTAAATTAGATGGGAAATTTGTACAGCAATTTAATTGTGTGGAGTCAGGCAAATTCTAACCCTTTTAAAATTAATAAACAGCCCTTTCGATGAAAACATTTTAAGCATTTCAGCTATTTGGTCATCTATTCACAAATTATAGATATAAATGGCCATTACTGACCATTTAGAAGCACAATTATTCACATTATTTTTTCTGGTCAGTCCAGAGTAAACTACCTATTGCAGGTAAAAGCAGTACTGCACCTAGCATATTGACCAAAAACATAAAGGTTAACAAAATTCCCATATCCACCTGAAACTTCAAATCAGAGAAAATCCATGTGCTCACACCAATTGCAAGTGTAATACCTGTAAATAAAACAGCGCTGCCACGTTCAACTAGTGCATTTCGATACGCAATAGGTAACGCAACCCCCTGCTTTAATTGGCCCATCATCGAGGACAAAATATAAATTCCGTAATCAACACCTATACCCACTCCTAACGCGATCACAGGCAATGTTGAAACGGTCAACCCTATTTCTAATTGCACCATTAGGGCTTGTGCAAGGGTTGATACAATATATAACGGAAGTACAACAGCAATAGTAGCTTTAACACTTTTAAAACTTATCAAGCATAAAATGATAACTGCGCCATAAACATAAAGCATCATAGGCAATTGAGCAGCTGAAACCGACTCATTCGTTGCCGCCATTACACCAACTGGCCCAGATGCCAATTTGAATTGTAAGGTATCTGTTTGCTCCTCAATGGCAAACTGCTTCACACTTGCAATTACATTATCAATAGTCTCTGCTTTATGGTCATCTAAAAAGATGATTACAGGCATGACAGAGCAATCCCCGTTTAATAACCCAGTACTGGTTTCAACACGAGCCGTAGACTGGACTAAGCTAGCCGTATTGCGAGGCAATGTTTGCCATTTAAGATTACCTTCGTTGTAACCTGCATTAACTGATTGAGCGACTGAACTCAAGCTTACAGCTGACTGGACACCTGCCAGATTTTCAACTTTATACTGAAAGCGACTAATACGCTCCATCACATCATGCTCTGTACACGCTGCTGGATAGGCCTCAACTAACACTTTTAATATGTCAGACGAAATAGTGTATTTATCCGATATTAAGAAGGTGTCTTGGTTGTAACGTGCATCTTGATGAAGCGAAGGTGCACCTGCATGTAAATCGCCAATACGCATTTTATCTGCTTGCCAGTAACCCAATGCAAATAATACCAAGGTAAATACAATAATAAGCTTAGCCCACTTTGGATCTGTCGCTTTTACTAAAACCTCACGAATTGAGTCAAGTATGTTTGGTTTATTTGTATTACCTTTTTGAATTTTAACTGAGTTTTCAAAATGCATATAGGATGCCCAAACAGGCAGTAAGATTAAATTAGTGAAAATAATGACTGCAACACCTAAACTTGCTGTTATAGCTAACTCGCGGATAATACCAATATCAATAGTGAGAAGCGTTAAAAAGCCAACAGTATCTGAAAGCAGTGCAATCCCACCAGGAACTAACAAGGAGCGAAAACTTGATTGACAACATAAACGTGTGCTCGCACCTTCGAGTACCTTTTTACCAATCGCATTAATCATTTGCACGCCATGACTAACACCAATAGCGAAAACCAAAAATGGTACTAAAATAGACATTGGATCAAGACCAAAACCAAGGCTAGATAAAATCCCTAATTGCCAAATCACCGCAATAATTGAACATGCAATCGGAAGTATTGTGAGCTTTAAGCTACCACAAAATAACCAAACCATGATGAAAGTAAAGGCGATTGCGATTGCAAAGAATAAAACAACACCTTTCGCACCTTCAGCAATATCGCCAGCCATTTTAGCAAAGCCAATTATATGAATGCTGACAGTTTCAGTGCTTAGCGGTTGACGAATTTCAGTTTCTAATTTTTGAGCGAATGCCAGGGTATCCAATTTTTCTTGAGTTTGCGGATCAGTTTCCAATAGTTGAGCACTCACCATTGCACATGAGTAATCGGATGCGATCATACGACCTACAACTTTAGCCTTCTCAATATTTTCTTTTACAACTGCCAGCCCACGCTCATCTGCTTTGAAATTTGCAGGGATAATTGGCCCCCCTGCAAAACCATCTTCAACAACTTCAACAAAACGAGCACTTGGTGAAAAAATTGAGTTTACTAGAGGTCGATTAATTCCCGGTATAAAATAAAGCTGATCATGCACTGCTTTTAACTGCGTAAAAAATTCAGGGTTAAATATATTACCGCTATCATCACATACAGAAATTAAAATACTATTTGCTCCACCAAACTGTTTTTCATGTTTGGTATACACTTTCATATAGTCGTGATTAAGCGGTATATTTTTATTAAATGAGGCATCTAATTGGATGTTAGTCGCTTTGAAAGCTAAAAAGCACGTTATCAAAATAAAGCTGATAAGCATAACCAAACGGTGACGAAAAACGGCCTTCTCTAAAAAATCTAAAATACTGTGCATTACGGAGTTATCCTCTTCACTTTAATACCATTTTCTGAGGCCATAACTAATTGTTGCTCAAAAATCACTGCATCTAAAATGGCTTTACCATCCGGCAATTGTTCTACTTGTAACTGGCTGTCTTTATAATGAAAAATGACACCACTATTAGCCAATAGCAACCAGTTACCCTTATCATCATGGATAATACTATTAACTGTAGCCGTTTTAATATTTTCGATAGGTTGCCACATTACATCCCCATGACGGCTAAATATATTGCCACGCAATCCTGCAACTAACTCTTCGTTTTGTTCATTAATGCCATAAGCAAAGAAAGACCCTGGATAAATTTCATCATCGCGTTGCCAAGTTTGACCATTATCAAGGCTATGAGCAAGTAAACCCATCTCCCCTACTAAAACAAGCTTTTCATTAGTGGCAACAATACGATTAAAATGCGGTAAAATTGAAGCGGTTTCAGCTTCATAAGCCTGTGGATCCGATTCTTTTAGATCATTCAAGTAATCACGATCATCTTCAAATAATAATGTATCTAAAAAGCGTTTCTGCCATTGCTTTCCGCCATCATGTGTTTCATAAAACATGCCATAGGCGCCTACAGCAAAACCATGCTGCGCATCTTTAAACAATATATCGAGGCATGGTTTATCTAATGTCGCATTACTATATTGAAGCTGCCAATCATTACCCCCATTATCTGTATTTATAATGGTCGCATCATGCCCACAAGCCCAACCATTTTGAGTATCGACAAAATTGACCGCAGTGAGTAAGACTTGTGTTGGTACGTTAGCCTGCTCCCAATTTTTGGCGTCTGGACTCGTTATGACTGTTCCGTGTTTACCAACAGCGACTAATTGATCACCATTGAACTCAATATCTGTAAGGAGCGTTTTATCAGCTTTAATTGCACTAATAGCGTAAAGCGGATCAGCCGCTAATGAATGGGCAGTAAAACAAGCGAGGGAACTAAAACCTGCAAAAAGCAAATACTTCATAAATTTAAATCGCCTTGAGGAGACTGTGTTTGTCTAATAAAACTAGCAATTGGGTGTTCTAGTACTTGTCACGAAGACAAACGCGATTTGATAGAAAAGGCACCTAACCGATATTAGGTGCCTGTTTTATTAACGGCCTTCGCGGCGTAAAGCGTTTGATGTAAATTCGTTGTCATTAAACGATTGTGAGAAATCATACATTTTCTCTTGGTTGTCTAAACCAATCGCTAAATAACGACGTGAATTTAAATCATGGTATACGTCAAGCGTACTCCAATTTGTAAGTGCATCATAGTAATTGATACCATGCGCCATTGCTACACGATACATTTGATCACGATTATCGTAAATATCAGTTACATGTACTTGCCAGCTATCTTCATCAATATAAAACACACGCTTTTTATAAGTGTGGCGTGTATCAGCTTTCAAATTTGCTTCAACAACCCATACTCTGTGTTTTTCATAACGAACATGTTCAGGATTAATATGACCAGCCATCAAAATATCATCATATTCTAACTTATCACTGTGAAGCTTATAGCTATTATAGGGAATATATAGCTCTTGCTTACCTTTCAATGTCCATGTGTAACGATTTGGTGAACCGTTAAACATATCAAAATCATCAGTTGTGCGTAAGCTATCAGCTGCGGTTCCTGGTGCATCATAGGCTACATTTGGCGCACGACGAACACGACGTTGGCCTGTATTATAAGTCCATGCTTGACGTGGCGTTAATATTTGGTCCATCGTTTCATGTACTAGTAACGCAGTCCCCGCTAAACGGGCTGGCTGAGTAACCTTTTGCTTAAACTTAAACAAAATATTTGACTCTTGCAGCTCTGCCGGCGTCGCTTTTGGATCTGAATACTTAACTAATAGCTGTTCGTCAAAGCCAACCATGTTGTAAGAGCCTGAGGCTGTTGGTGCTGCTTGACCACCAAAGCGTTCTACCGACATACCGCGATAACGTAAAAGATGATTCCAAATGGCTTCTAAGCCTGTTTTTGGAATTGGAAAAGGAATACCAATCGCAGTATTTTTAATCCCATTCCCATCTTCAATTAACTCAGCAACAGGCGCGTACTGTTTCGTTGCATCATAAACAAATTGCGGGTTCGACGCACTGCGATGAGTTTTGTAAATGTTCATTTTAAACGTATCTGGATACGCTTCAAAAAGTGCAACTTGGCCAGGACTTAGGTTTTCTTTGTATTTCGCGATGTTCGATTTATCAATCGTGAAAAGTACTTTATCATCAGCAAAAGGGTCTGGATGGTGCATACCAGGCGTATAACCTGCAGGTGCTTTGGTAATACCACCCGTCCAAGCTGGGATTGAACCATCAGCATTGCCAGCTTTTTCAGCGCCCAATGGTGTTAGATCTGCACCTAAACGCGCGACTTCTTCATTTGTCATTTTAGCGACTGCAGCAGTAGTTGAAAATAAACTACATAGTGCAAACGCAATGAGGGTAGGTTTTTTTATCATCATGATACCCTTAAATTGAATATTTAATATTGAAAGAAACAAAATCGCGATCAGAGAAAGTATTTGTTTGACCACCACCCCAGAAGGAGTTGTAGCTGAAATCAAACGACCACGCATTTTGGTAGTTAAAGTTGGCAGTAACACCTAATGACTTACGGTCTTCAATAAACAAGAACATAGGATCTGGTGTAATACCATTTACATCGTGAGAAAACACAATGCGCGGTGAAAAGTTAACGCCTTTGAAGAAGTTATAGTAATCACCCTTTGCAATTAAACGATAACCCCAAGCAGATGCGGTCGGAAATGAGTTAGTTTCGGGGCCATTTGATAATCCCAAGTGTAAAGTCGAATAATCATCAGCATTAGGACCAGAAATAACACCACTTCGACCAGTACCCGAAACATTTAAACGTAATTCATTATAATCAGGTAAATCGTTTATACGCACGCCACCTATTTCACCTACAACAGCCCAACTATCAGCGCCTAAAGAAGGACCAAATAAATGTGTTGCTGTAAATTGAAGTTGCGCTGTATTACGTAAAATATAGCCTGCAGCGACTTGACCTGGTGCAACCGCACTACTAACAATAGTTCCATCAGCAAGTGTTGTTTTTGCATTGCCTGGCACCTGAGATATACGTTCTAAATCAGGTCTTAAACCTGCTGCAGCTAACTGTTCAGGCATACCGGCATAAAGCAGCTCTACATCATCAATTTGCAATGGTTCGTCTTGACGAAATGCAAATTCACCAGCAAATGCGGTTTCACCAAGCGACGTATTAAAGCTTAAACCATATAGTTTAATATCTTCAGGGTATTCTAAAATACCTTGAGTAAATGCATTAAGTTGAGTGATGTTATCTTCCGTGATCTCTGATGACAATATCATCGCAATATCTTGGCCGATTGCTGGCGCTGAGAAGTTAGATACTTTACCAGAAATTAAAGGGCGGCGGCTGTGGTAATTTATATGATAAAGCGCAACCTCGGTATCATTCAGTTCAGGTAAAAACATCCCTAAACGAAGACCATATTGCCCACCGTTATCTGGTTCAATTTTACCCGCACTGCCTTTTCCTTTAAGTGCAACTTTTGTAGGGTAAGCCATATACATTTGGCTCATCATAGCCTGACCTTGTGCACTCGTTGGGTCAACACCTTGAGAGCTTACAATATCGTCTAGATTATTTAAACTTTGAGTCAAAAATGCCAAGTCAATATCAGGATTCGCAGTGAATCCTAACTGGACATTCTGCTGATAGCCATTTTCTGATGCAAAATCATTTGTTGAAAAATAACTACCTGCAGCAGGTAAACGTGTTTCATGCCAGTCATATTGGTAAAAAGCTTCAAGATTAATATTATCAGTGATCCCCAGTGAAGCCCATAACATTCCTACCGGAATAAACGCTTCTTTTAGCTCCGCACCGGGTGCTTTCAAGCGATCGATATCGACAGGGTTAACATTGATACCATGGGAGATTAATGTACTTTCACCCCAGTTAACTACTTGTTGACCTAAACGAATAGACAATGGGTTATTGCCGTCATTCAAGTCGAAATCTGCCCAAACAAAAGCATCAAGTAAGCGTATATCAGCACACACTTGCTTTTTAGTATCTGCGTCATCGCATGGATCAGCTGCTTTACCCGAAGTTGGGTTCTTATAAGCTCGCTCACCATCCATAAGTTCAAAATCATAAAAATACATAAAGCGTGTAAACAAGCCAAAGTTATCTTTATTTATAGAAAGGTCATGCGTACCCTTGAGCAATTTAGAAAACGAATCACCGCTATCGAAATTTAAGTCCCCCGCATCACCATTGTTCGAATATGCGCCTGGCTGAGCCCAGACATCTTGCCCAGAATAAACAGTGTTCCCAACTGAAGGGTTATAACCCGTCCAATCGAAAGCTGGATTATTACTTTTACCGATCAAAGAAAAATCGCGGTCTTCTACGCGAATACTTTGGCCATAAGAAAAGTTTGAATCAAACGTTACATCAAAACCGCCAACTTCAAAGTTGGCAGCGTGTGCTACGCCCGTTGATAAACCTAAAGTTGCAGCAGCTAGGCCCATAACGATTTTATTTTTAACAAATAGCGATCTTCTTATCATTGTGTGTTCCCCCTTTCGCGGGTCATTTTGTGATCAAGTTATTGTTTTTAGTGTAGTCGTAACGATAGAAGCGAAATAAAGAAATTACAAATAGAACGCGTTCAATCGGTCATAATTTTTCAGTTTAGTTGGCGTTTACGCAATGGTAAGACGTCCTACCAGATAATTTATACACGTAAATTAACAATAGGACAAATTGATTTAACAAAAATATAATATAAACCAAATAATTTTTTTTTATCCATCTTAGCCAATGCGCTCTAAACGTATAAATTTATGTTCAACTGTTAATAAAAGTCTAAACCGCCCTCTCACTCCTAAAGAAGAAATAAACGGGCGTAAATGATGGGCAGCAAAACGTACTTTTTTACCGCCATCTTCTTGTACTTGCACCGAGGTATACTTACCTTCGTAATAATCCATACATTGTATATAGGTAAGGTTTAATAAAAAGTAATATTCGATCATAATTTATTGCAGTGCTTTATCTACTTTTTCAAATAAATCATCACTTAAATCATCAAGTAAAGCCAAACGTTGTAACTGTGCTTTCATTGCACTTGAACGCTGTTCATCATAACGACGCCAAGACATAAATGGCGTCAACATACGAGAGGCATTTTGCGGATTAATAGCATTGAGTTTAATCAATAAATCGCCTAGTAATTGATAACCTAAACCATCTTTTCTATGAAATTGTGCGGTATTGAAGTGACTAAAGCTACCAACTAATGCCCGCACACGATTCGGATTTGAAAAATCAAAACATGGGTGTTCATAAAGGTTTTTTATTTTATCAATCGCATCATCGCCACATTGCATTGCTTGCAAAGCAAACCACTTATCCATCACTAGCACATCATGGCGCCAATGGCTGTCAAATTGCTCTAGTAACTCTACTGATAATGGATTATCTGCTTTTACAACAGCGCTTAGAGCTGCTAATACATTTGTCATGTTCGATGAAGCCGCTGCGTTATTAAGCAGATTTGCGATGGCTGGATCAGTAATTTTAGCCAAGTAATGCAAGCATATACTTTTTAATGCGCGTGTCGCAACAGCTGAAGCACTCACGGTACCGTCGTCTATTAAGCTTGCATAACAATCAAGAAACTCATTACATAGATGCTCTGCTATTTGTCGTTCAAATTGCTCTGTGATACTGATAATTGTATCTACAGGGATCACATCAAACTCTGCCGCTAGGGTATCAAAGCTAGGGAGCTTAAGTAATTCAGCAGTCAATGCAAGATCACCATCACGCTTGCCTAATAGGTTCTGTAATGCCGTTATAATAGGTACACTGAGCGTGTTATCTGCTGGGTTTGAAATAGCTTCTTTAACGGCCGATATAAACAGTTGCTGCTGCGCATCCCAACGCGAAAAATCACTGCGTGCGAACTGCATAATATGCAGTAGTTCTGTTTCTGTATTGTACTTTTCAACAATACAAGGTGCTGAAAAATCTTCCAGTAAGACTGCAACTGGCTTTGCAGTTAAACCATCAAAACTAAAGCATTGCTGTTTGCTTGTGACATTTAATACATGGCTGACTGGTTTCCCTTGGAAACCTAAAGTAATTGACTCCCCCTGCGGATCAAGTAATTCTATTGCAAATGGAATATGCAGTTCTGTATTATTGGGTTGATTTAGAGGTGCGAGTTGTTCAATATTTAATGTAAAAACACCTAGTTCTTCATTATAATCTTGCTTAACAACCAAACGCGGTGTGCCTGCTTGGCTATACCAGCGCTTAAACTGTTTTAAATCAATATTTGAAGCATCGCTCATCGCTGCAACAAAGTCATCACAGGTCACCGCTTGTCCATCGTGGCGCTCAAAATAAAGAGTCATCCCTTGTTGGAATTTTTCTTCTCCCAGTAATGTATGCATCATACGGATCACTTCAGCTCCTTTATCGTATACCGTTACCGTGTAGAAATTATTCATTTCAATCACTTGTTCTGGACGAATTGGGTGAGCCATAGGGCCTGCATCTTCACTAAACTGGTGTGTACGCATTACTTTCACAGCATCAATACGATTAAGTGCACGAGAACCTAAGTCACTGCTAAATTCTTGATCACGAAATACTGTTAAGCCTTCTTTTAAAGACAATTGAAACCAATCACGACAGGTCACGCGATTCCCTGTCCAGTTATGAAAATATTCGTGGCCAACAATTGACTCTATCGTGTGATAATCTTTATCCGTGGCGGTTTCTTGGTTTGCTAAAACGCATTTAGAATTAAAGATGTTTAAGCCTTTATTCTCCATTGCCCCCATATTGAAAAAATCAACGGCAACAATCATATAAATATCTAAATCATATTCAAGATTAAAACGCTCTTCATCCCACTGCATTGATTTTTTAAGTGATGTCATTGCATGTGGCGTTTTTGGTAAATTACCCTTATCAACAAATAATGCTAAATCAATACTGCGACCGCTATGCGTTACAAAGGTATCTTCTAAAACATCAAAATCACCTGCAACGAGTGCAAATAAATAGCTTGGTTTTTTAAATGGGTCTTGCCATTTAGCAAAGTGGCGACCATTATCTAGTTCACCTTCATCTAATTTATTACCATTAGATAATAAATGAGTGAACTGAGTGTCTGCAATAATCGTCACATCAAAACTAGCAAGTACATCAGGGCGATCAAGGTAGTAAGTTATTTTTCTAAAACCTTGTGCTTCACATTGCGTACAATAGGCACCACCTGAAAGATATAAACCTTCTAAAGATGTGTTTGTCTGCGGCGATATCTCGTTCACTATACCTAAACGGCATTGCGACGGTAAGTTGCTAATGATTAGCTGCTCATCCGCTTCGCGAAAATCAGTATAAGCGTGCCCATCAACAGTTACTGAAAGTAGTGTTAGGTCTATACCATCTAAAACTAAATCGTCGTTTTCTGCTGTTAATCTTTTAAGGGTCAGCAGTGAGCTAACTTGAGTTTTTAAAGGCGCTAGATCAAACGTTAAATCTATATGTTCAACGCTAAAAACAGGGGCTTGGTAATCTTTAAGATAGTGTGCTTGTGGTTTTTTTGACGCGGTCATAATGAACCTCCAAAAAGGCTCCTCTTTATCAGAGGAGCATAGAATTTATGCCTGTTGTTTTGGTTTAATACGTAATATTTTGATGCCTAAATAGGCATACACAACAGCTAAAAATGGATTAATAAGATTAAAGAATGCATAAAGCGCATAATCAAACGGATTGATCAATAACACACTTTGCATATATGCCCCACAGGTATTCCAAGGAATAAGCGGGCTTGTAATTGTTCCACCATCTTCTAATGTACGAGATAAATTAACAGGCTTTAATCCACGTTTTTCGTACTCTTCTTTAAACATACGTCCTGGTACAACAATAGCAATATACTGATCTGCAGCAATAACATTTGTACCGATACACGTCGCAATCGTTGCTGTAATAAGTGAGCCTGTGCTTTTTGCTATTTTTAGAATACTTTTAACAAATATATCAAGTAGTCCTGTTTTTTCCATGATGGCACCAAACATGAGCGCAGTCATAATTAACCAAGTAGTTGTTAGCATGCCTGACATCCCCCCGCCACTTAGTAATGAATCCATCTTTTCATCGCCGGTTAAAATACTAAAACCATCAAAAAAAGTAGTCCAAACTAATTTGAAGTAACCTACTAACTGACCTTGTGAGCCATCAATTTGGTTTGCGATTAAGTCAGATTGGAAAATCATCGCCCATACAGCACCAATTACAGCACCAATAGAGATAGCAGGAAATGCAGGCATTTTCCTAATTGCTAAAACGAGTAAAACAATCAAAGGCACAAGCATTTCTAAGCCAATATTAAAATTTTGTTCAAGTATTCGCGTTATTTCATCAATACGCCCTGCTTCACTTGAGGCTGTTGCATTAAAGCCCATAAAAATAAAAATAACTAACGCAATTATAAAGCTAGGGACTGTGGTCCATAACATATGGTGAATATGTTCAAATAAATCAGCACCAACAACCGCTGGGGCTAAATTGGTCGTTTCTGAAAGCGGACTTAATTTATCACCAAAATAAGCACCAGAAATAACAGCGCCTGCTGTAACTGTTTGTTCAAGCCCTAAACCAGTAGCAACACCTAATAATGCAACACCTATGGTCGCAGCTGTTGTCCACGAGCTACCAATGCTCATCGCAACAATGCCACAAATCAAGCAACTCGCAGCATAAAACCAACTCGGGTTGATTACTTGCAAACCATAATAGATTAACGTTGGAACAGTGCCTGACAACAACCACGTACCGATTAACGCACCTACCATTAATAAAATTAAAATAGCGCCGAGGGAGAGTGTGATCCCTTCAATCATCGCCTGCTCTAGTTTTTTCCACGTGTAGCCATTTTTAAGGCCTATAAGTGCAGCTGTAAAAGTAGCAAATAGCAGAGCAATTTGATTAGGGCCTGATGACGAGCTATCGCCAAATAAATACACTGCAGCACCTAATAAACATATCAATACTGAAATTGGGATTAAGGCATCAAAAAAGCTAGCCTGAGCAATAGGTTTTTCTTCTTGTGACTTCAAAATAGAGACTCCTACACGTATTTAAGTACGTGTTTAATTATTATTTTTAGCGCGGACAGATTATCTAGCGAAACTAGGACGCTTAGGTTTATCAGCGTTTAATCATCAATTATAGCAATATCAGACGCTTTAGGTAGCAAAAAAGGCGCTAAAGCGCCTTTTTTATTAGTTAATAAAACCATTTACTTTTTAGCTAAGCGGCCAAATTTAATATAATCTTGTGTAATTAATGCTGCTTCTTCCAAGAAAGGGTCTAAATCGTCTAAAACGTCTGGTATATCATCTAAGTTCTCAACAGGTTTTACACCTAGGCGAACAAGACGTTCATTAGTACGTGCTAATGCCCGCGCTTCACCTTCATCTTTTTCTTTAATACGCTTTGCTTCAACAAGCGAAATTGTTTTACGATCTTTCTCTTCTTTGTAGCGTGTAATATCTTGGTAAACGTAGTTAAATTCAGGTTCCGTTTTTATACGATCAGCATGAGCCTTACTTAAGTAAGTTATCGCCGGTTGCAAATTATCAACCGAATTATATCTCGCTCTAATGATGCTATCCCACGGGAGTGCATTATCTTCTTGGCTCTCCCCCCACTCAGCAGGATCTATAGCTGATGGAAATGATATATCAGGAATGACACCTTTATGCTGTGTACTTCCACCATTTATGCGATAAAACTTAGCAATTGTATACTGCACACTACCAAGTGGATTTTCATATAAATCATAGGCTCTGCCTAAGCCTTTATGCTGTTGTACAGTCCCTTTGCCAAACGTTTGTTCACCGATGACCACTGCACGACCATAATCTTGCATTGCGGCAGCAAAAATCTCTGAGGCAGAAGCACTATAGCGATCAACCAATACCGTTAACGGGCCATTATAAAACGTAACACCGTCACGATCTTTTTGTTCTTCTATTCTATTATTTAATGTATGGATCTGGACTACAGGGCCTTGATCAAAAAACAAACCAGATAATTGTGTGGCCTCATACAAAGAACCACCGCCATTTTGGCGTAAGTCAATAATTATGCCATCAACTTTTGCTTCTTTTAATTTAGCAAGCTCAACTTTTACGTCTTTAGAGAGGTTATTATAAAATCCCGGGATTTCAATAACGCCTATTTTACTTGTTAAGTCTGAGTATTTTGCTTCGAATACCTCTGATTTAGCCGCTCGGTCTTCCAAACGAATTTTGTCTCGGATGATTTCAACCACTTTAGGCGTGCCATGTGCGTCCGCGCCTTTTAAGTACTGTAGTCTTACTTTTGTCCCTTTTGGACCTTTTATCAAATCAACTACGTCATCTAAACGCCAGCCAATTATATCAACAAATTCTTCGCCATCTTGGGCAACACCAATTACACGGTCATCAGCTTTAATTTGTTCAGATTTATCTGCAGGCCCACCTGGGACTAAACTGCGAATAACGGTATAGTCTTCGTCATAACTCAGCACCGCACCTATGCCCTCAAGTTCAAGGTCCATATCCATCTTAAACTGTTCGGCTCTGCGTGGAGATAAATAAGATGTATGCGCTTCTATGCTGCGTGCAAACGAGTTCATAACAATCTGAAATGCATCTTCACTGTTAGTTTGAACTAATCGTTTTTGTGCATTGTGGTAACGCTTTGTCAATACCTCTTTAATTCCGGTCCAATCTTTACCCGTCATTTTTAAACGTAGAGCGTCATACTTCACACGTTCACGCCAAAGCTCATCAAGCTCAGCTTGAGTTTTGGCCCACTCGCTTTCTTCACGGTCAAAGAAATATTCATCTTCTTTATCGAAGGTCATTTCTTTTTCAAGCAAACTTAACGAGTAATCATAACGCTCAAAACGACGCTTCATACTTAAGTTAAAAATATCAAACGTGAAATCGAGTTTACCTGTTGGCAATGCGCTATCAAATTGGTTGCGGTATTGCTCAAAAGATGCAATATCCGCAGCCAAAAAGACGCTTTTATTAAAATCAAGGGATTCAATATAACGATCAAACACTTTGCTAGAAAGTGCGTCATCAAACCGAATTGGCTTGTAATGTGCACGAGTAAATAAGTTTGTCACCCGTTTGCTAGCCGTACTATGCTGACTTTCCTGCTTAAGTATCGGTAAGTCTTTGACTGATAAAACATCCGCTATATCAGCTGAGGCAAATAATGAACCCGAATATAGGGCCGCGACTAACGGAATGAGCGTAAACTTCTGACTCATACACAACTCCTTAATTTATATACAGCTTAAATAATGTACAGGCTGTCTGCTTTGGTTTTAACTTGCATACCTGTTACCAACTCAACATGAACGTCTTCTTTGTTCACTTCAGTGATAATTGCATTAACAAGGGCTTGGCCAAGTTTAACTTTAACTTTGTTATTAACCTTGACCTCACTCGCTGGCAAAGGTTCAATTTTACCAGAACGTTTAGCCGGCGCAGCTTTCGCTGGGGTACTATTAACCTTAGCGTTTTTATCACCTGTTTTGGCGAATTGACCCGGTTTCTTTTTGTAAGATTTTGTGTCTGAATCATTTCGAGGGCGTTGTGACTTCTTACGTTTAGCCATTTTCGCTCGACTTTCTTCAAGCGATTTTTGCGCATGATCGATATGTTCTTGTTCAACTTTTTCACCTTGATTACCATCAAGGTCAATGCGGAACTCAGACTTAGTAACGGCTTCTAAATAGCGCCAGTTTGAAGTGTACTTTCTAAGTGCTTGACGCACCTGAGTTTTACTAACCTTCTCTGACCCTTCAATACGCTCAGCAATATCTTTAAAGATACCGACTTTAAGCGGTTTGATACCGTCCTTTTGTTTAAAACATTGTGGGAATTCTTGATATAAAAATTCCAACACTTCATTAATATCTTTTAGCTTGTTTGTGGTTTCCATTTTAGAACCTATTTTTCACATCTTTTCATCAAGGGACGAATCGACGTAGTGTGTTACCCAGTCGACCAGCTCTTCAAAGTCGGCTTCAATTACAGCCATATCACCTCGAAGGTGTTCCCAAATACCATTAATTATTTCATCGATTAATTCACTATCGGTCTCATCAGGAAGTCGTTCCCATGCAATGTGAATTAAATCATTTAGCGTTTCAGCTACATGCTCTTCATCCCCTTCCCAATCACCAACATCGGCAATGGCAAACAGATAATCCTGTACATTTACTAAGTCTTTCATGCAATCGTTGCCTCAAAACACGCAACTAATGCTTCTAAGCCTTGTTTATCATCAGCATCAAACCGGGCAATACTTGGACTGTCGATATCTAATACAGCAAATAATTCACCATTTTTATGGATCGGTATTACTATTTCAGAATTAGACGCTGCATCGCAGGCTATATGGCCTGAAAATGCATGTACATCTTCAACAAGTTGTGTTTGTGCAGTTGCAGCGGCAGTTCCACACACACCTTTCCCAACGGGAATACGGATACATGCAGGGTTACCTTGAAACGGGCCAAGTACCAACTCCGACGGAGAATCCATTAGATAAAAGCCCGCCCAATTCACATCATTTAATGAAGTAAATAACAACGCGCTAATATTTGCCATATTGGCAATAACATTAGACTCTCCAGCAATTAGTGATTCAGTTTGTTTAACTAATGACTGGTAAAATTCTTGCTTTTGCATACCAAACTACTTCTTATCAAACATACAGTAGTTAAAGGTACTCTTTGTGGCCAATAATTGAAACCTTTTCAGGGCAAAAAAAAGTAATTTGCCCTAATTTTCAGCACGCTTGGTTAATATTTCTGCTATTGCGTGGATTGTTGTTTTGCAGCGCCTTGTCGTAGCCCGTATAAAAATAAACCTGCCGCCAATGCTGACATTGCTGTATTAACTAAGAACACCATGCCACCGGTGGCACTGAGTAAGAAGCTAAAAATTGCCCCCCCCAACAAACCTAATGTCAAAACACCCGAGTAGTTAACTTTGGCATACTTAAACATCAGTAAATATCCCGGAACAACAAATGCAGCCATCGTTAAACCAACGATATGAGCATTGGCTATCGCGCTCATTAATAACTGAATAAATGTAGTGATAGGATCCGCGTTTAATGTTAAGCCATAATAAACGCCTAAAATGCTACCAATAATCACAGGCGATAGTAGTGATAAGCCAACACTTTTTGCAAGTTGATGTTTCATAAAACGTCCTTAAAGTCAGACCTTGATAAATACTAAGGATGCATCATGTTGTACCACTTCGAAATAGAGACAATGGTCGTAATTTGTGATGATAAATAATAATAGAGGAAAGTTTCCGCGCACAACTCATCCCCCCCCCCTTGTCTACATCTGTGTAGACAAGGGGAATGAACTAATCGCCCTAAGCAGTTTCCCTTCAGGCAGAGCATTTTAAATCTCGAAAGATAACCGGCCTGAAAAGTTATAGCTGCTCGATCTCTCTTGATAAATCAACATTACTATTTGTTACTATTTTTTCAAGTACAATGATTCTTTCAATTAGAACCGCTAATTTATTTTGCATTGTTAAGACAGCTTCTGCTCTATTTGCTTGCTGTAATAAAACCAACTCTTTTTGAACTGTTGTTTTATAAGCAAAATAATGCTTAATAATTACTAGCAAGATTAGAGGGGAACTAAAGACCATAGTAACTAAAAATAATTCAAGCATCATTAAGTCCATAAGTGGGCGTTTTAATAGACAAAGACGAACTATTTGGTTGGTTTTTAAATAATGAAGAAAGTGTTACTTCTCGCTTTTTACCACCTTTAATAAGTACGTTGATGTATACGATACTCAAAATAATGGCGGTCGCTTTAAATAAATTACCTTTTAAATCACCGGCTGCCCCACCAGACATACTAAATATGCCGTAAGCCGCATTCATCAAAATATGCATCCATAGCGGGAACCAAATACGATAACCGCATTCGCAATATAGCCACGCAAACCATGTGCCTGCAATTGTTGTAATAGTAACAGCCATAAGAGCTGAAATAACATCATGCCCTTGATAAATATGGCCCAAACCAAAGATTATGGAACTAATGAGTGCTGCTGGGATAAATCCCCAACGACAAAAACGAAATAATATACCGAACAATGCAGCCCTAAAAATTACTTCTTCAAAAAAGCCAGCATATATTGAACCTGTAACAACCCCTGATATAGAAATATTTAGCTCACTACTTAAAAAAGCATAGCCTATTACCATAGGTGTACAGCAAGCCAGTGCTGCTAATAAATAGCGTTGAGAGTCTTTTATATTTAGACCTAATAATTCATACCAGCGAATCGACTTAAATAACACTGTTGCTATCAGTAAGAATGGTCCATAGATAAACAAGTATTTAGCTGGAAATAATAAAAGATCTGTGTGTTGATCTAGCTCTGATAAAATAGGTATCCAACTTTTACCCCAAAAATATTTCATCCCGTAATGACAGAATATAAACGTAATTACTAGTAACAGTGCTTTTATTTGATACTTCATATGACCTTCTTAAGTGAAATTTTAAATTCAACTCAAGCATGTCAATCACTCATTAAAAAGTCGATAAATTAGGGCTGTAGTTCATTCTCTGGTACTAATTGCAATGTTTTGGGGCCGTTTACATGCTTTAGGGGCCAACAACAAGGCTTGTTTAATTGCATCAACATAAGTTCTCGAAACTGGTACTGCGATATCAGATGACAGCATAGTTAGTTGTAAGCCACCCGCATTACCTTTACTGGCCATCACTAACTCTAAATTCACGGCATAAGAACGATGACAACGATATATAAATATATTTTCAGGGAGTTGCTTTAATAAACCAGTTAACGTGACGCGCAGCAATGTATGGCAAAGACCCTCGTTTTCTTTAATAGCAAGTTCACAATAATTATCAGCCGACTTAATAAATATTATATCCGCGGGTGCAACAGTCAGCCGATCACTTTTATTGTCACCAATAAGTGTAATTAAGCGAGGGGGTGTAACGTCACTTCCTTCTAACACATTACAAACGCTCTGATTGCTAGAAGCCTTCTCAGTAGTATCTGTAGTTAATACGGTCTGTTTTGCATGGCGATTCACCAACAGCATAAAACTAATTGGCAGCAAGCCAATCGCTAACGTATAGCCAATAAAAAGTAATTGATTTTGCCAATGCCAACGTCCCAAGACTGCGACAACAAAGTATCCATGATTAAAAACAGCCGTAATTAGAACGTATACAGCGGGGATCATAATCAATAGCAGTGTGCTGTTGAGAGTGAGCCGAGTTAACGATATCTCAATAGCGCCTGCCAGTAAGAGAGCGCAAAATGTCACTAAACCATAGCCAGATAAACGAAGTAACTTGTAAGGCGTCGTATCATTAGTTGTGCCAAAGGGCTGAAACACAAATAGAACAAATAAGGTTACCAAGGAAAATAGCATTGCTCTATAAACAAGTAACTTTCTTGAAGCTAAGTCATCTTGAAGCCACAACATCATATTTTATATACCTTTAGCAATAACCAATAATAAGAAAATATCATAATTCCACAAGAAACTAACAGCCTAACTTCAATTTATTGAAGCCAATTATTTTAACTTTTCGGCCCGACCAACAAATTTTAAGCACAAAAAAGCCCGCTAATTTAGCGGGCTTTTTTGTTATATGGTGGAGAGATAGGGATTTGAACCCTAGAGGGGCTATAAACCCCTGCCGGTTTTCAAGACCGGTGCATTCGGCCACTCTGCCATCTCTCCAAACTCTTTATAAATTACAAGTAAAAGTGTACTCGTAATTATTTTAATTAGGTGGTGGAGAGATAGGGATTTGAACCCTAGAGGGGCTATAAACCCCTGCCGGTTTTCAAGACCGGTGCATTCGACCACTCTGCCATCTCTCCGCACGGCCTGAATAATAGAGAAGCCCATCGCTTTTGTGAAGCTTTTTTTTCAAAAAAACGTTTAAGTGCCTAAAAAACAATTGATTTGTGCGTAAATAAACCAAGGCAGAACAAAAACCGTGCAAACAGGAACTTTTATATTATTTAATTGGTCTATTGAACTACAAAGGTTTGCCCAAATATAGAAGACTTGGTAATCTAACTTTAGTTAATTATCGTATCTATACTGGTTTCACACAAAGGAGCTCTACAATGGCATTTAATCACTCGTACAATACCGCTAAACCGGTTATGTCGACCATTGAAACAAACAAAGTGCTTAAAAACACTTACTTTCTACTGGCAATGACATTAGCATTTAGTGCTGTGACGGCTGGTATTTCAATGGCATTACAACTTCCCTACTTTATGGGAATCGTTTTTACACTTATTTCATTTGGTTTATTATTTGTTGTAAACAAAAAAGCTGACAGTGCATCTGGTGTTGCATGGGTGTTTGCTTTTACAGGCTTGATGGGCGCAGGCCTCGGTCCTTTATTGAACCATTACGCAGCCATGCCAAATGGCCCTATGCTAATTATGCAAGCGTTAGGTTCAACTGCCCTGATATTTTTTGGTTTATCTGCGTATGCACTTAACACTAAAAAAGATTTTTCGTTTATGGGCGGTTTTTTAACAGTAGGCCTAATCGTGGTTATCGTTGCGAGCATTGTTAACATCTTCATCGGGAGTTCTTTGATGTTTATGGTAGTAAATGCTGCAGTTGTGCTAATCATGTCAGGTTTTATTTTGTTTGATACCAGCCGTATCATCAATGGTGGTGAAACAAATTATATCCGCGCAACAGTCTCTCTTTACTTAAGCGTATATAACTTATTTACATCGCTACTTGCGCTACTTGGCGTAAATAATGACTAATTAAATAGTTCTGTTAAAATAGCCCCTCTTTAGGGGCTTTTTTATTGGATTAGTTTTGGCACGATTTGTACTTTCTATTCACTGCGCACCATCAGATCATGATACAACACAACGTTTGGTTAAATTTGCTCATGCATGCTTAGCACAAGGTCATACAATAGACGCTATTTTTTTGTACCAGCAAGGTGTATTCCATGCCAGTCAACATTTAAACCTTGCATCAGATGAGTTAGCTATTAGTGCCCTTTGGCAAACACTGTATGAAAAGAAAATAAACTTAATGTTATGTGTCACTGCTGCCGAAAAACGGGGTCTTGATATTACAAAAAAAGGTATATTTTCAATCGCTGGGTTAGCCGAGTTTGCAATGCTCGCAAGTGATGCTGACAAATGGGTGCAATTTAAATGATCAATGTACTTGTACTAAGCCAGCATAGTCCTTTTGATGATATGCATATTCGCGATGCCCTTGATATGACCTTAATTTTTGCAGCTATAGAGCAAAATATTAGTTGGCTGTTTACAGGCCCCGCTGTACTTGCATTGAAAAAAGGTCAACACACTGATCCCCTCGGGCTCAAAAATTATTTTAAAAGCATAAAAACACTCGAAATTTACGATGTTGAAAACATTTACGTATGTGAAAAATCATTGGTCGATTTTAACCTTGCTAAAAGTGACTTACTCATTAACGTCAACGTATTAGACTTTGCAGCGCAAAGTAAATTAATAGCTACTCAACATCAGGTCGTCAATTTATGAGTACATTGCATATATTTTCAAAACCAATCAGTTACTATGCCACAGAGCGTTTAGCTAATTTAATACAAGAGCATGACAGCGTATTGCTCGTTGGTGACGCATGCTATTCAACATATTTATACCGCCAGTTTTCATCTGATTTATTATTTTTAGCCGAAGATGCTCTTGCCCGTGGTTTAACAATAAATGAATCTGATAATGCCCTTAATTATGCAGATTTTGTTGCTCTTACCTTATCAACTTCACAATCAATTACGTGGTGATCCATGCTCGAATTTAATAAACAACTTATTGAAACAGATAAACAGGGCTATTTGCTCAACCACGAACAGTGGAGCACAGAGCTTGCCCCAACGCTTGCAGAACAAGAAAATATTGAGTTGACACCGCAACATTGGGAAGTAATAAATTTTGTCCGTGATTTTTATCTTGAATACAATACGAGTCCAGCGATCAGAATGCTGGTAAAAGCAATGGCTAAAGCGCTCGGAGAAGACAAAGGAAATAGTATTTACTTATACACATTATTCCCAAAGGGACCTGCCAAACAAGCGACAAAAATAGCTGGGTTGCCTAAACCTGCAAGGTGCATATAATTATGAGCCAAAACAATAAACCACAAACAAGCCGACGCAGCAGTGGACGTAGCTATAGCCGCAGTACCCTTATCTCTAAAAAAGGTAGTAGTGCCACAAAGCGTGAAATCAAACCAGCAATTGATCCAAGCGAGCGTAAGGTTGTTTTATTTAATAAACCTTTTGATGTACTTTGCCAATTTACAGATGACGATAATAGACAAACCTTAGCAAGCTTTATTCCTATTAAAGATGTTTACGCTGCAGGGAGACTCGATAGAGACAGCGAAGGCTTATTACTACTAACAAATTGTGGAAAGCTACAAAACACACTTACGGCCCCAAATAAAAAAACCAGTAAGACTTATTGGGTGCAAGTCGAAGGCCAACCAAGTAATGACGCGATACGCGCACTGTGCCAAGGTGTCGAACTAAAAGATGGGATGACACTCCCTGCTAAAATTGAGAAAATAGATACCCCAGATTTATGGCCAAGAACCCCAGCCGTAAGAGAGCGTAAAAACATCCCAACCAGCTGGCTTAGTATCACCTTAACCGAAGGTAGAAATCGTCAGGTTCGTCGTATGACTGCACACATTGGCCACCCAACTCTGCGTTTGATTCGTTACCGTATTGGTGATTACTGCCTCGATAACATTGGAACGGGTGATTACAAATTACTGTAAAACTAGCAAGTCAAGCGAGCTTACTTCAGCTCATTTTTGACACTATTGATTTACTACAATACAATCTCGACCATGTTCTTTTGCTTTGTACAATGCTTTATCCGCACCATCTAAAAGTTGAATATGGTCACATTGATTATACCGTGTATTAATACCTAAACTTAATGTCACTTTATTTGTAAAACAATGATCATATATTATTGTTAGTTCAGAGATAGCATGTTGGATTTTTTGAGCTACGTTACATGCCCCAGCAGCACTTGTTTGTGGCAGAAGAACTACAAATTCCTCTCCACCAAAACGCGCAACAAAGTCTTCAGGACGACTAACCGCAGTAGATATACATTGGGCTACTTTAAGTAAACATTCATCACCAATTAGGTGCCCATAACTATCATTAAATTGTTTAAAATTATCAATATCAATTAAAATTAATGACAAAGGACTGTTTGTTTTAATACTTAAATTGAATTCTTGAATTAATTTTTCATCGAAGCGACGTCTATTCGCTATTTGTGTCAACGAATCTAAAAATGCCATGTCTCTTAAAATATCTTCAGCTTCCATGCGTTGTGTTGCATCTTTAAAAATAGCTAAAAACTCATTATCAATATAAATACCCGAAATTTCCATCGTAATCAAGCGACCATCTTTACACGTAACCTGATAATGTTGTGGCTCTATATCTGTTTTATGCTCAACTGCATACTCAACTGCAGTGTTCCATGTTTGTAAAACCCACGATCGGTAAGCTGGATCTGGGTAGGCCTTTAACCACCAAGTATCCATATTTGGTATATCTTTAATTGTATATCCAAATACGTCCACAAACCTTTGATTTAACCTAATAATATCACCCGTGACAGTGCTGACATTACACAAGGGTATTGGCACTTGGGTAAATAAATTAGCATAATGACTTAACTCATGCTGACGCATAGGTTGGGTATTCCCTTGCGTTAAATGTGTGATATTTTGTACCGTTACAGGGCTATTTGTAATAACCTTTGCTTGCATTGAGTAAACAAAAGACCATTCTAACCACCAGTTTGCAAGTGCCGCACTCAAAGCTTTATTTCGTGTTTGTTGGGCAGTGAATTTATTGTCTAATGAAATAAAAAATACAGGTAGCTCTTCAAGTAAAGAGCCGTCTTGAGTTGATTGATTATATAATGCTTCAAATAGTGTAAACGCCTCAGTTCTGAGATCGCTATTCGTATTTTTGACCATGTGATCAATTTCATCGTTTGCAAAGACTGCAAAACGGTCTATCAATGAGATTAATGAATGAGTATATAAGACATAATCCATATGTATTGCCCAATACTTTATCGTTCGTTACGAACAAATAAAACTAAAATGACACGTGAATGATTTTAAAAAAACACATTCAGCGTGAAGAAATAAATAACGATTTTGAGTTAATCACTCAATTATTGCATTTTACAGTATAAAATACGTTACCCTGATATTATCACTAAGGTCTAGTATTTTATTAAAATAGTATCTAATTAAAATAATACATCCGGATTACTTTATTCTAATAACAACTTTAGACCCAGTAAAGCAATCCAGCCTAATTATTTACTATTAACTTGTAAAGTACATTACAAACCACCTTCCTTTATATAACTCTTTCTGTAACAAGTTAAATATGGGTACTGCGCGATTGTCAGAGCACCCCCTATTCCTCAGTAATCGCTAGACAAAACTCATTTTTTGGGTGGCTTGGCTGTCTATTTACATGCTATAATCGCGGCCTTTCATAGTCTGTGTGGTTAATCAGAGCCTCTATTCTTTATCTCTGTAATGCACATATGCGCTAGTAGTTTAAATGACAGCAACCTGTATAAGCGAAATTACCCATGAGCGAAAATAGTCACATTAAAGTCATCGTTGGCATGTCCGGCGGTGTTGATTCTTCTGTATCAGCTTATTTATTAAAACAACAAGGCTATAAAGTTGAAGGCCTGTTTATGAAGAACTGGGAAGAAGACGATAATGATGAATATTGCGCCGCCGCAGACGATTTAAAAGACGCACAAGCGGTCTGTGATAAATTGGGCATTGAATTGCACACCGTTAATTTTGCTGCAGAGTATTGGGATAACGTGTTTGAGTATTTCCTTGCTGAGTATAAAGCAGGCCGTACACCGAATCCTGATATCATGTGTAATAAAGAAATCAAATTCAAAGCCTTTTTAGAATTTGCAGCAACCGCTCTCGGTGCTGACTTTATTGCAACAGGTCATTATGTCCGTCGTGAATTACGCGATGATAAATATGTAATGTGTCGTGGCCTCGATGATAACAAAGATCAAAGCTATTTCTTATACACATTAAGTCATGAGCATATTGCGCAAACGCTTTTCCCTGTGGGTGATATTGCCAAACCAGAAGTGCGCCGTATTGCTGAAGAACAAGATTTAATTACCCACGATAAAAAAGACAGCACCGGTATTTGCTTTATTGGCGAACGTAAGTTTAAAGATTTCTTACAAAAATTTTTACCTGCACAACCAGGTGTTATCGAAGACACTGACGGTAACAATGTAGGTGAACACGAAGGCTTGATGTATCACACATTAGGACAACGCAAAGGTTTGCTCATTGGCGGAATGAAAGAAGGCTCAGGCGAACCATGGTATGTGGTTGATAAAGATCTAGAGCGTAATGTACTCATTGTTGGCCAAGGTAAAGACCACCCTCGTCTATACAGCAATGGTTTAAATGCCAACCAGCTACATTGGGTTGATCGTATTGGGCCAAAAGGCACGACTCGTTGTACAGTAAAAACTCGCTACCGCCAAGAAGACTTAAGCTGTACGCTATTAGTTGGTGATGATGGCCTAGCTCGCGTATTATTTGATGAGCCACAAAAAGCGGTAACGCCAGGTCAATCAGCCGTATTTTATGCCAACGAGATTTGTTTAGGCGGCGGTATTATAGACTCGGTGATAAAATAATGAATGAACACCAAGTCATGGCATTAGCAGCCATGTGCCAAGTTGCTAAACAAGTTCAAAAAATAGCGCAGTTCGGTAGTAGCAACGATTATGAATTAGAAAAGCTATTTACAAGTATTGTACAAACGTCGCCTGATTCACCCAGTGATGTATACCAAGGCACTGAAAATTTAAGAGATGGCTATAAAAGTTTACTTGACCAGCTCAGTGCGGGTGAAAAAAAAGATGTTGAAATCGTCAAATACGTTGGCGGTTTAATGCAATTAGAGCGTGCTTTAAGCGCAAAACCAAGTAGCTTAGCAGAGCTTGGGAAAAGCATAGATGATATCAAGCGTCGTCTTGATCATTTTTCAGTGACTGATGACACTGTTGTTGCTGCCCTTGCAGATATTTATTCAAAGGTGCTTAGCCCCCTAGGGCACCGAATACAGGTTTATGGCAAACCTGACTTACTAAAACAGCAATTAATACAACACAAAATACGTGCCTTATTATTAGCAGGTATTCGCAGTGCTGTATTATGGCGACAAATGGGCGGAAAACGCCGTCATTTTTTCTTTTCGAAAAAAAGCATTATCGCCATTGCTAAAAACCATATTTAATTATCGTTCAAAACTAAAATTTAGGAGTTATTATGGAGCTTTCAGCGTTAACAGCTATCTCTCCGGTGGATGGTCGCTACGGCAGCAAAACCACTGAACTACGCAGTATTTTCAGCGAATTTGGCTTGATCAAGTACCGTGTAACAGTAGAAGTTCGTTGGTTACAAGCCCTTGCTGCAGCAAGCGAAATCAAAGAAGTACCGGCATTTAGCGACGAAGCAAATGCTTTACTTAACGCGATTGTTGATAACTTCAGTGAAGCAGACGCACAGCGTGTAAAAGACATCGAAAGTACCACAAACCACGATGTTAAAGCAGTTGAATACTTATTAAAAGAAAAAGTAGCTGACAACGCAGAGCTACATGCCATTAATGAATTTATTCATTTTGCATGTACATCAGAAGACATCAATAACCTATCTCATGGTTTAATGCTAACTGAAGCGCGTAACGAAGTATTACTTCCTTATTGCGATAAGTTACTTAACGCAATTAAAGAAAAAGCGATTGAGTATAAAGCTGTACCAATGATGACTCGTACTCACGGTCAACCAGCTACACCTTCAACTATGGGTAAAGAGTTTGCAAACGTTTATATGCGCTTAAAGCGTCAACGTGATCAAATTGCACAAGTTGAAATGCTAGGTAAAATCAATGGCGCAGTAGGTAACTACAACGCTCACCTAAGTGCTTACCCTGATTACGATTGGCACAATCACGCAGAGCAATTTGTAACGAGCCTTGGTTTAACATTCAACCCGTTTACTACGCAAATTGAACCGCATGACTACATTGCTGAGCTGTTTGATGCTATTGCACGCTTTAACACAATTTTATTAGACTTCGATCGTGATGCATGGGGCTACATTGCCCTTAACCACTTCAAGCAAAAAACCATTGCCGGTGAAATTGGTTCATCAACCATGCCGCATAAAGTTAACCCAATTGATTTTGAAAACTCAGAAGGTAACTTAGGTTTAGCTAATGCTATTTTCTCACACCTTGCACAAAAGCTACCTGTTTCTCGCTGGCAGCGTGATCTTACTGACTCTACAGTACTACGTAATTTAGGCGTTGGTATGGGTTATGCACTAATTGCATACCAATCAACGCTTAAAGGTGTCAGCAAGTTAGAAGTAAACGAACAACGTTTACTTGACGAATTAGACCAAAACTGGGAATTGCTAGCAGAACCAATTCAAACAGTAATGCGTAAGTACGGCATTGAAAAACCATATGAAAAGCTAAAAGATTTAACCCGTGGTAAACGTGTAAATCAAGAAATCATGGCTGATTTTATCGATGGTTTAGACTTACCAGATGAAGCTAAAGTAGAAATGAAAAAGCTAACGCCAGCTAACTACATTGGCCGTGCTGTCGAGTTTATCGACAACCTAGTTTAAGCTTTCTGCAACAACTAATTTTAATGTACCCAACCGCTCGATGGAGAATTCGCATCTTGAGGTGGTTTGGGTATAGACTACTAAGCGAAAGGCCCTAGCCTTTCGCTTTTTTCATTTTTAACGGGCGCAGCATGTATCAACTAACTATAAATGGCTTAACTGAGCAACAATTTCTAACTCAATATTGGCAAAAAAAACCGCTCTTGATCAAACAAGGTTTTGCAGACTTTGTTGATCCACTTGATGCCAACGAACTTGCTGGCCTTGCTATGGAAGAGAGTATTGAATCGCGGATAATCACAAATCATAATAATGATTGGCAAGCACACCACGGTCCATTTGAAGATTTTGAATTACTTACAGAGCAAAACTCGACCCTATTAGTACAAGCAGTTGACCACTGGCACCCAACAGCTTCACAACTACTCGAACCGTTTCGATTTATTCCAAATTGGCGAATAGATGATTTGATGATCAGTTTTTCAACGCCTAATGGTGGTGTAGGCCCACATTTAGATCAGTACGACGTATTTATTATTCAAGGTGAAGGCAAGCGTCACTGGCGAGTGGGTATGCCAGATAGTAACCTAAAACAATTTGCACAAAATAAAAGTTTATTACAAGTTGAACAATTTCCTGCGATTATTGATTGTATTCTCGAGCCCGGCGACATTTTATACATTCCACCAGGGTGCCCACATGAGGGTTACGCAGTAGAAAATGCCCTAAACTATTCAATCGGTTTTCGCGCACCAAATCAGCGTGATTTATTATCAAACTTTGCCGATCATATTATTGATAAAGAAGCTGGAAATAGTCGTTATCAAGACCCCGCAATAAAACTGCGCGATTCTAAAGGTGAGATCCAAGCAACAGAAGCCGATAACATTAAGTTATTAATGCAAGCAATGCTTGATGATGACGATTTATTTACTTCTTGGCTAGGTACAACACTGAGTCAACCTAAGCACGAGATGGATTTAATGCCACCAGAAGATTTATTTAATAGCGAACAAGTAACTGCACTATTAGAAGATAATGAACTGTTTTTTGAACGCTTAGGCGGCACCCGCGCGTTATATCAAGTTTTTGATAATGAAATACTTCTCAGCGTCAACGGTGAAAATTACTCGCTTCCATTAAATGATTTAACAGCAGTTAAACTACTCACTGACCACACCATGGTGACAGCAGTGCAACTGAATAGTTCAAAAAATAGTTTAGTTTTTATACAAACCTTTACTACACTATTAAATGAGGGTATTTGGTTTTGTTAGGAGTAGGTTTCTATGAGCTATCATATCAACAAGGTAGAATGGGATAAAGGCAAGGACTTATTACAACATATAAGAGAGCGGGTATTTGTATGTGAATTACATATACCCAAACACATCGAGTTTGATAGTCTCGACCGGTCTGCTTATCACATACTTGTTACAGATGATGCGCAAACACCCGTCGCAACAGGGCGATTATGCAAAGACGGCTTAATTGGCCGTATAGCCGTGTTACCAGAGCATCGTAATCGTTCAGTATATAAATCTTTACTTACCTATATTGTCAATCTCGCACAGCAGCAAGGCTGCGAACGAGTAAGCATTAATTGTATTTTAAATGAAGTAGAACGTTTTAAACGTAATGGCTTTGAACAACAAGGCCATGTTTTTATGGAAGCAGGAATACCTAGGCAGCGAATGCAGTGCCCTATAAATCTATTTGATACTAAGCCATTTACTTTAGTACATTAATTAATACGAGTTATTTTATTGCCACTAGCTTAAAATAACTCGTATGCTTCTAGGGAATATTGGGTTTATATTTTACTATTTTGGCTCGTTAACCCACAGCTCTTCTTTTTCGTACATTTCATAGAGTCCATGCGCACGGTTTACTAACAAATTAGCAAAGTCGACGGACGTTTTATCATTTCCTGCTGTTTCTAAAAGCTGGTCCGCTTTTAACTGCCATTGAAACGAAAAATATCTTAAAGCGTCGCGTGCATTTTCTGCAGCCGATGCCAACGCATGATCTGTAGGTAAGCGACCCGTGATCACCCAATAATTTTTACCATCTTGAGCCTTAAATTTCCACAATGCACACAATGGCGCAATAAAGCGGCTTTCTTTCTCAAACAAACTTTTTGGCATTACGCCTTTTTCAGCTAAATGCTTTTGTGCATTTTGAAAACACGTTCGCTGCCACTGAATATTCTCTTGCTGTGCTTGTTCTTCTGGCGTTAAGTCTTTTACTTGTTTTTGTTCCATAACATTTAATTCTCTTTTACAACTTGATGACACTTTAATTCTATATAATTATCGGCGCAAGTAGAAACGATCAATTTCCTTTGCTATTTAGTGTCAAATTAATATCGTATCGCGCTATTAATTCGAATTCTTACTAAAAATTTTAGTGAATACTGTTCCAGCCTCATTTCTATTCGCTAAATCACAGATTGCATTTTATTCCGTTTAAATTAATAATACTGCTCCCCAAGCGGGAACATCATAACTATAAAATGGAATATGTATGAAAAATATAATTAAAACAACACTTCTAGCCACTACTTTCGCCGCTATTCAAGGCTGTGCTCCAAGCAGTTATAAAATTACTGCACCTGTAACATCAACCAATCAGTATCAAGTTGATAATGTAACTACACATAACCTTAATTTCTCAGATAAAAGAGACACAAGCACAACACCATTTAATCACGGTGTGCTAAAAGCTGATTTAATCCTCGACAACCAACCTCTTGTTCCCGTTGAGTTTTTACAAAAAAATGTGCTTCTTGAGCTACAGGCCCGTGGGTTACCTGCAAGTGTATTAGATACAAGCGACACTGAAATCCGTATCAATAAATTAAATATGCGCAATCATAGAACCAATGCGTATACGCCTTTTATTACTTTTACTATGCTCAGTGCAGATATTATTACACCTGAAAATACCCAGCGTGTTGCTGTGTATGTAAAACGCGGTAAAGTGCCAGTGTGGAGCTTTGACGAGATTATTGAGCCTACTTTAAATCAGCCTATGGATGTTTTAGTCAAGGAGCTATCAGCTAAAATTAACCGAGCACTATACAAGCAACAACTATCGAATGCTGATGTACAAACTCTTATTAGTAAAATTAAAGCTAACTTAGATAAAGATATTACTTACCTTGATGTTTATCAATTAGGCTTCTCAAATAACCCAACCGCTATTGATTATCTTGTTGAACTAACTAAACATGATGGTGAATATATACGTTTAGCTGCTATCTCATCACTAGGTAACATGCAATCAGTTGCACATTTTCAATTACTAAAAGACCTCTATGAAAACAGTAAAACTTGGTCTGACCGTGCTATGGCATTAAAAGCAATTGGCGATTTAAATACAGATCAAAGTCGCTCTTTTTTAGCTGAAGCTCAAGCTGGTCTTAATAAGAAAAATAGCAAAGAGACTCTTTGGACAACTGAATTAATTAATTTATACCTATAAGAATATAGGTTATACGAGTAAACAATGTGTTTACTCGTCTTTTATCGGTAGTTCTTTTTCGCTGTCATACGGTTAAAAAAGCCTGGAAAGAAACGCTTAATGGTTGGAGCCCAGCCACTGATCCCCTCTCCAACAACGACTTCATCTTTACGTTTGGCTATGGCACTAATCATCTGCTTTACCGCAGCGGTTACATCCATGCCATTTTCAATTGACTCTTCTGCTTTATTTTGTGCAACTCCATACTCATTAAGTGAGTTATGAGCAATCGCGGTTTTTATCGAGCCCGGGCAAATCGTCAAGCAATGAATATTTTTATCGGCAACTTCTGCTCGCAGGCAATCCATAAACCCAACAACTGCGTATTTAGAGCCTGAGTAACCCGTTCTAAATTTAGAGCCTACTTTACCCGCCACACTACTTATCGACACTACAGAGCCGCTACCTTGAACAACCATACTTGGTAACACCGCTTTTGTAAGCGCAATTAAACCAAAGTAATTAACTTCCATAAGTTGGCGATACACGGCAAAGTCATTTTCTAAAAATAAACTACGCTGCGATACACCACCATTATTAATTAAAATGTCAACTTTACCAATATCAGCCATGTTAGTTGTTACATATTCAAGTACCTGCTCAGGCTGTGATAAATCAAGTGGGATCACTTTATGCTGCCCTGGCGGTAATTGATCACAAAGTTGCTTGAGCTTATCGGTACTTCTTGCTGATAAAATTATATTAGCGCCTAAGTTTGCAAATTGTATTGCTAATTCTTTACCAATTCCTGATGATGCACCGGTGATCCACACAGTCTTATTATGAAAGTTCATATTCTACCTATGATTTTAATTATTATGGTTTTGATTATTAAGGTTTTGTAGGACCCGCTATATCGCTGATCTGCTGCTCTAGCTCTTGGTATAATCCAAGTAGAAAAAGTGCTTCAACTAACACAAATAACGGTCCGATTATCAATCCAATTAAATCATCAACAAAAGCCGGTTTTTTGCCTTCATAATAATGGCCAATAAACTGTAGTACCCAGCCAAATACAAAAGTACCGATACTCATAATCAGCCAACTATTTAAACTGAGGCTCGCAATGGGCACTGCTGCAATAGTCATTAGTATTAGAATAGCCGCCATTATCAAACCCAATGACACACTCAGCGTTAAGTAATAAATCACACTCGCCAATACAAAAATATCGGCACCACTAATAACATACTCAGCAAAAGGTAGCTGAATACGCGCTAATAAGCACAGTACCGCAAAAATAATTAATGGGATCCCAAAAAAATGTGTAATTACATTTCGTCTTGAACGATGATACAAGCCGTAGTTACCTAATTGCTGTTGAAGTGTTTTCATTCTGCTGCTCTATAAAAATGCCTTACTCATAACTTTAGCACCTTACATGACGCAACAATGTCTGCTACCCGACATTTTAAAATTCCTTTTACACAAATGCGCTTATAATTTTCCCTTTATCGTGATCCGGTGTCTTAGATTGTAGCTCACGGCCCTTTTGGTACTCTTGTTCAAGCATCGTTTGAAGCGCTTCCATTTTTTTAGCTAAATCTTTGCTATCACCGCCTTGCTCTTGAATTTGCTCAGCCAATTTTTCAATGGCCGCTTTGAGCTCATCAATTTTTTCTTTATCGACCCCTAAACGTTGATAAATAAGGGTCTCTTTTGCTTCATCTAAAAATTTTTTTTCATAGGATGGATTTTTAAGCCGGCTTGCCGCATCAGGTTGGCTAGTATTTGCCACCTCAGGCAAAGTCGTTGCCGCTTTAGGATGGGCAATAGTTTTTACTTGAACGGGTGCACTATATGGCTCTGTGCGGTACTGATTATTAAAAGTAAGTGAGGTCATTATTTCAAATCCATTGAGTGTATGCATTTACGAAGCAAGTTTAACGCCAACAGACTTAAAGGGATTAATGCGCTAGTAAAGCCAACTCTTTCTTATTAAGGATTTCAATACGCTGATAGTGCAACGAAATAAGCTTTTTTTCGCTTAATATTTGTAGTATTTGATTAATTGTTTGACGTGTTAGATAGGTCATATCTGCTAGTTGTTGCTGCGATAACATAATCGTTGCTTTATTGCTGCTTAAAGGCACTGCTACGGCCATCATAGCAAGACGTTTACATACTTTTTGCTGTGCAGTTAATAGCGCATGATCTTCGAGTGAACTAAACAATAGCCGTATTTTTTGTGATAGCAATATACCAAAATCATGCCAGTAAATCGGGTTTAGTGCTAACAATTGGATCAGTGCGCGATGTGGTATATGCAGCAATCTAACCTGTGTTTGTGCATATACATCATGCGTACGTAGTCCGCCATCAAATAGAGCAACTTCACCAAACCAAATAGCAGGATCGATAAAACTAAGCACCGCCTCCTTACCTTCACCATTAACGCCACTAACTCGCATAACTCCGGCAAGTACCGCATATAAGCCACTATTAGCCTCACCTCGGTGAAAAAGCGCATCAGCTGCATTTAATTCAATTATTTTTGCTGACGATAATAAAGCGAGTTGCAATTCATTTGATCGACTACTAAACCAGCCCCCTTGATTGATTATCGCACGATCCTGTTCATTCATTGCACTTTGCTCTACATTGGTGTTAATCAACAAATAATAAAAGGGATTGTCATGTTACACAAAATTATTTACAGCAGTTTATTGCTATGTGCTTTATCCTCGCCATGTTTGGCTGCCGATCTTAATGATGTTATAAACAAAAAACTAAAAAAAGCCAACCACAGTGTTAGCGAAAAAGTCATCACTTGGCGCCGTCATTTACATCAATACCCAGAGCTTAGTAATCGGGAATTTGAAACCGCAAAATACATAACTAAGCACTTAAAATCACTCGGTCTTGAAGTACAAACAGGCGTTGCTCACACCGGTGTCGTCGCCAAATTAAAAGGTGGCAAAAAAGGTCCTTTAGTCGCATTGCGCGCTGATATGGATGCCCTACCAGTCACTGAATTGGTAGACTTACCCTTTGCATCTACTCAAACCTCAACTTACCGTGGTAATAAAGTGGGTGTAATGCACGCCTGTGGTCATGATAACCATGTCGCCATTTTAATGGCCGTAGCCGAGTCACTCGTTAAAATTCAAGATGCGTTAGCCGGTGATGTACTTTTTATATTTCAGCCAGCTGAAGAAGGCGCTCCTGAAGGTGAAGAAGGTGGCGCAGAGCTGATGTTGAAAGAAGGTTTATTTAAGCTAAAACCAGCTGCTGTCTTTGGCTTGCATGTAACCAGTTCACTTAACACAGGTAAAATTGGCTTTCGTGAAGGCCCCCTTATGGCCAGTGAAGATTCATTCACAATTAACGTACAAGGTCGCCAAACTCATGGTTCTCGTCCGTGGAATGGGGTAGATCCGATTGTAACGTCATCACAAATCATTATGGCCACCCAAACTATTTCATCTCGCCAAGTGGATGTTACAAAAGCGCCGTCGGTGATCTCGTTTGGTGCAATTAACGGTGGCGTCCGTTCAAACATCATTCCTGATAGTGTTGAACTCATTGGTACTATACGTACTTTTGACCAAACGATGCGAGCCGATATTAAAAAACGTTTAGTGAAAACCGCTGAGCTTGTTGCTGAATCAGCAGGCGCTAAAGCTGATGTGCATATTAACCACGGCTATCCGGTTACAGTTAATGATGTTCAACTTACCCAACTAATGACCCCAACACTTGAAAAAGTAGCTGGTGCAGACAATATTATTACAACGGATTTAATTACAGGAGCCGAAGATTTTAGTTATTACGCCTTAGAGACCCCTGGATTGTTTTTCTTTTTAGGTGTAACGCCACAAGGTAAAAATGCAAAAAGCGCAGCGAGTAACCATTCACCACAATTTTATGCCGACGAAAAAGCCCTGCAATTAGGGGTAAATGCAATGACGAACTTGGTTGTGGATTTTTTTGCAAAAACGCATGACGTTACGCATATTCAGGAAGAATAAATTTTTACTCCGTTAGTATCTCGCACTATTAATAAATGAAAAAGAGACACATAGTGACATCAGACTACTTTCATTTTTTAAGTTTAATTGGGGTCGCCTTTTTCGCAATCTCTGGGACATTAATGGGTCATGAAAAAAACATTGGTGGCTTTGGGGTGGTTGTGGTTGGTTCCGTTACCGCACTTGGCGGTGGTACACTTCGTGATGTGCTATTAAACCAACCCGTTTTTTGGATAACACAACCAGATTATTTATACGCTACATATGGTGCAATTTTTATTGCTGTTATATTTATTCGCCACTTACCTGACGTATCGAATTATTATATGCTCCTCGTCGACGCAATCGGCATGGCTATATTCAACATTGTCGGTATTGAAAAATCTCTTCTTGAAGGCACAACCATGTTAGTCGCCATTACTATGGGTATGACCACTGGCATATTTGGCGGCTTAATGCGTGATGTTATTTGCCGAGAAGTCCCCTTGGTTATGCGCGATGAGCTTTACTCAACCGCCTGTTTTTGTGGTGGTTTGACCTACGCCGGATTCTTTTTACTCAATGTATCTTATATATGGTGTATTGTGGGCTCATTATTCATCACCGTGTTTTTAAGGCTAGGTGCTCTGCATTGGGGTTGGCAACCTAATATATTTAGAAAAAGGACGCCCAGAAAATAATTTGCAAGACTATCAAAATGCATGGACTATCTGTAAGTCGGGATTTATTCCAATGAATGTTTAAATGATAAATTCACTCTATTTTGGCTACCTTTATTAGGGTATGCTGACCTTTCAAGGTTGAATTTGCAGCAGCCTGTTTGATACTGTCTCGCGCTGCGATTAAATCGCCCCGCGGTTGAACGAATTTTAATCCGCAAAGGTCAACAGACCCTAAACTCAGGCTTCAATAATTCATAGCATTTTAAGTCATGATATTCATTCTTCCAGTAGCCACTTGCCCTACGGATACCTTCCTCTTTAAAGCCAAGCTTTTTTAATACAGATTCTGACGCACCATTACCAAACAAATACCCAAACCACCTCAAGATACAGAATTCAGCGTTTCACAGGGGCTTAATATCAAGGCGTTATTTTGTAAGAATGGCCATCCCTTTTAAGAAGTAACAACACAGAGGGTAAGTCCCTGTGAAACGCCCAAAGGGTTGGTTTAAAAGTGATTTATTCTGCGTTATTGATTTTAACAATAGAACCACTATTACTTGCAATCAATGCCTTGTCTAAATCGCTTTTAATTCCAACTGAAACTCGCATCTTGAGGTGGTTTGGGTATAGTCTCGGCTTGAACCCTATAAAGTTCACCAAATGGTAGCTGATCAGAAAAGGCCGAATCAATAATCTTGTGCAAGGCTTGCGTAGTATAGCCATAACCCCAATGCTTGGAAGATAACTCGTAGCCTATCCCCGCATTTTTCATCTTTTGATTCCATGAATTAAAGCCGCAAGTACCAATTAACTTTCCGGTATCTTTTCTGTGAATGCCCCAACGAATACCCACACCTTCAATAAAGCGATTGTTGAAGAATTCAATTAATTTTAAGGATTGCTCTAGGGCGTGTTGACCTTTCGTGATTGATTTTGCAGCAGTATGTTTGGTATTTAGGCAAGGCAGCGCCTATGTAGTGTGGTTGTTCCCCATAAATAGGCGATAACGCAGTATAAATGCCAAACATGCGCTGCCCTCTGGGTTCTTTCTAGGGACAATCAACTCTTTGTTGCTCGGTTTTTACTTAGCCCACTAGGTTACAAACCTCGCCCCGCGGTTGAACGAATTTTAATCCGCAAAGGTCAACTGACCCTAAACTCAGGCTTCAATAATCCATAGCATTTTAAGTCATGATATTCATTCTTCCAGTAGCCACTTGCCCTACGGATACCTTCCTCTTTAAAGCCAAGCTTTTTTAATACAGATTCTGACGCACCATTACCAAGCATAGTCTCGGCTTGAACTCTATAAAGTTCACCAAATGGTAGCTGATCAGAAAAGGCCGAATCAATAATCTTGTGCAAGGCTTGCGTAGCATAGCCATAACCCCAATGCTTGGAAGATAACTCGTAGCCTATCCCCGCATTTTTCATCTTTTGGTTCCATGAATTAAAGCCGCAAGTACCAATTAACTTTCCGGTATCTTTTCTGCGAATGCCCCAACGAATACCCACACCTTCAATAAAGCGATTGTTGAAGAATTCAATTAATTTTAAGGATTGCCCTAGTGAATCATAAGTGTCTATATCGTAGAACTTAGTGACGCTTTTATCTGAAAAAATATCTAATAAACCCTGACTATCATCCCCTGACAGCTGAGTAAGCATTAAACGAGATGTTTCTAACTCTGGGAAGTTCATCTTATACCCTCTATGAAATATAACGAGCCAGCATCTACAGGCTATGCTGTGCTATAGGTCCGGA
The DNA here is from genome assembly GCF_001653135.1 of Pseudoalteromonas neustonica. Taxonomy (GTDB): domain Bacteria; phylum Pseudomonadota; class Gammaproteobacteria; order Enterobacterales; family Alteromonadaceae; genus Pseudoalteromonas; species Pseudoalteromonas neustonica. The sequence goes on along the minus strand of NZ_BDDS01000002.1, from coordinate 36,424 downwards.
TTTATCCCGAAAGTTTTTAAGCTAAAGCTTAACCTGCAAGGTCAACTTAACATCAATGCAAATTCTGAATTTGTTCCTATTTTATTGGCTTCGAGCATCTTTTAACTTTAAGAAAACCAATAATATAAATGACCATATAAAAAGCATACATACCAAGCTTCTCCCCCCACGTAGCGTGTGAAAACGAACCGAATAAACGAATGTAATCATTAATAATTAACATCCCAACACACACTACTATGGCGGTCGTTTTGAAGTAAAAATCACCAGTGCGCTTAATTGTTGCTATTGAGGTAACTAACATCACCAGAGATAGGTAAAAAGCGAATAATGACATTGCCCCTGGTACAAAACTTGGTGCCAAAGCAAGAATTGCAATAACTATTGAAAACCAGCCTAAAATTTTGATAAGCACATACTCCTTTAAAAATAACTTAAAAATGATAAATTCACCGGATAATAAGCATTCTAGCAAGCCCTTTAACTCAATAAATTAAACATCGCACAATCACAGCTAAAGCAGGTTCTTAAGCTATCAATTCAACGCGAGCCAAATTTACCGCTTTACTTTAACCGCTCATACAACCCTGATGCCCGACTCACTGATTTAGCCATGGCTTTGAGCAGTACTTTTTTGTCGGCCACCAGCTCGAAGGTGTTTTTAGCGCGGGTGATGCCGGTATAAACTAGTTGACGGTTAATACCCGCTGTGGCTTGGTTCTCTGGCGGCAGGACCATGGCGGTGTAAGCAAACTCAGATCCTTGTGATTTATGAATCGTCATTACATATACTTTATCGTGGGCTGGGAGTCTGGCAGGTGAAAATGCGCGTTGATTTCCTTGCTCATCAATAAATACCGCTTTGAGTTGCTCACTTTCATCCAAAAGTAAAATACCAATATCGCCGTTAAATAGCTTAAGTTGGTAGTCATTTTGCGCAATCATAATGGGCATACCCACGTAATGCCGTTGATTTGGGTGTACATTGATCAGCCCTTGGAGATGTAGTTGCTTTTCAATACGCTGATTTAATGTATTAACACCATAATCGCCCTCGCGCACTGCGGCTAAAAGCTGATAACTTGCAAATGCTTTATGGATCTCGACAGGGCTTGCCTGCTCTTTTATCAGCGTAAGGTAATGAGCGTATTTACTGGCAGCGCTTTGTACTAGCTTTTCAACAGGTTTACTGACTATGTCATAATCTAAAATCACATCATTAAACTGGCCACTATTAATCTCCTGTTCTACATACTTAAGCTTACCGCTGTTATTGGTATTAACAGCCAAAGCCAACTGACCAATGCCACTTTGCGCTGTAAAACGATAGCTGTGCTGTAAAAATGCAATGCAATCGGCCAATTTAAATTCACTCTTGCCACCAGTTAATTGTGGTTCGTTATCAAAACACACATTATTTAATTCAGCGCAGCGCGCTTGTGAGTAGTTTGGTGTTTGACCAAGCACTAAACCTTGGCATAAATCGCTCATAACACTGCCGGTATCAACGGAGGCTAACTGATCTTTGTCACCTAGTAAAATTAAGCGCGCGTGATTTGGTAAGGCTTCAATTAACTTTGCCATTAGCGATAAATCAACCATCGACGCTTCATCAATGATCAACACATCTAAGTGCAAAGGGTTTTTCCTATTATGCCTAAATTTATTCGTAAAAGGTTTTACGCCGAGCAAACGGTGAATTGTTTGCGCGCTTTCAGGGATAAGCGGCTCAACAGCTGCGGGGATCACATCTTTAAGCTGCTGTTTTGCACCTAAAATTGATTCGCTCAATCGTGCGGCGGCTTTACCTGTAGGCGCCACCAGCTTAATACTCAGCGGCGCACTTTGGTAAAGCGATTGTAAAATTGCCAGTAGCTTGGTGACTGTGGTGGTTTTACCTGTACCAGGACCGCCGGTGATCACACTAAAGCCTTTGGTAGCGGCCATTGCACAGGCCACTTTTTGCCAATCGAGTCCCTCTTTGGGTGCTGATTGTATAGGAAAGTAATCACTGAGTAGCCGAGTAAGCGACTGATTATCAATATCAATTTCACGTTCACTCAGTGTTAGCAAACGTGAGGCTAAGGTGTGTTCATACCCTGCTAAACGCGAAAAATATAGCCGCTGCTGAAGTAATTTCAGTGGTTTATCATCGCCGACACTTTGATGATTTTGCAGGCACTGTAAAGCAGATTCTGTAGTGAAGTCGTCACTAAATGGGCTGACTCGATCAGGGATTGTTCCCGCTAGTTTGGTAAAGTCACTTTGGCGTAAATTAAATGGGTTTCGCCAGTCAATACCTGTTAGATCTAGGCAGCTGTGCTGACTTTGCCCAGATAAGCACAATAACAAAATAAGATAATACGCATCTGTTTTACCCTGCTCTTGTATCGCATCACACAGTAAATCTGCCAGTTTTATATCGACCATACGAATACGATTTTCATCTAATAAGTAATCAAGTAGGGGGACTGTTTGCACCTCAGCGCTTGAACGTTCAGTAGTCAGTTGACTCATAGCTGCTCTCCTTCACTGGCGACTTGATTATTCACATTAGCTTGTAACGTACCTTGACTGAAAAGCCCATCAAGAATAAGTACTTGCTCGGTTGTAAGCTTTTTAAAATACACGCCTTTGCCGTCACTCATGCCTCGCAAGAAGGTGTAATATACGCCGCCTAAATGCGTTTCAATCGAATAATTGGCAATACGCTGTTTGAGGAGTCGATGCAATGCCACCGTGTATATTAAGTACTGTAAATGGTATTGGTGGCTCCTCATCGCTTGCTCAAGCGAGTCTTGCTCATAATCACTGGGTTCACTGCCTAAGTAATTTGATTTGTAATCTAAAATATAATACTGCTCGTTATGGCAAAAAATTAAATCGACAAAGCCTTTGAGTAACCCTTTTACATGATAAAAATCAAGCCTGCTTTGGGTAAAACCAAAGTGCTTAATGAGGACCTCGTTTAAACTTTTTGCACTTAAACTACTAAGCGGTAAGTTAAACTCCATTTCTACAAGGCATTGGTTTGGTGACAACGTGCTTAAACTTAACCCAGTGTTGTTAAGCGGGCAATTTAACGCATTGAGTATCCATTGTTCAGTGGTATGTTGCCACTGCTCGCTAATATGGTATTTATCTAAGCTGCGCGCGACTACTTGCGCTAAATCTTGCTCATCATTTAACGGGTGCTGCTCTGGGCTAGTAAAATCAATTTGCTCAAAAATTTCATGTAAACAACTACCTGGTTTTGCCCCTTTAGGAAAACTATACGGTGATTGAATCTCAGTTTGCGCATCAAGTAGCTGCGATGCAAAGTCGTCTGTTTCATGATCTTCATCACTGCGCCCTGGGGCAATGTGGTCGCTATGCTTTTTAAAACTCAATGCACTAAAGCTGGTTGCTCGCCAATCACGCTCTATGGTTGCACGAACATGGTTTACTTCAAGTGTTTGCCCTTCAAGCTCGCTTGATAAAAGCGTCAGTGTGCCCTGTGTTTGTAGTTCTTCACTGGTAAATTGCGCATAGTGCATCGCGCTATTTTGTTCGCAAAACTCATTTAAATGTGTCCGCCACACTAAACTGCTCGTTATATCAAGCCCGGCAAATAGTACATGCCCTAATGAGCTACTTTGAATGGCCAAACGACTGCTTTGCCCTTGCCCTAAGTTGTACATACCAATTGCACAATAATGAACAGCGCGTGTTAATGCCACATATAACAAGCGTAAATCTTCCGCTAGGCGCTCTTTTTCAGCTTCTTGTAACGCATCGTCATTTTTACTTAAATCATAAATGAGTTGACCCTCTTTATGATAAAGCGCGTCTTTTGTTTCGCGGTAACCGCTTGCAAAAGGCATAAAGACCAGTGGATATTCAAGCCCTTTTGACGCATGCATAGTGACTATTTTTACTAAATTAGCGTCGCTTTCAAGACGAACTTGAACCGCTTCACCGTCTTGTTGACTCACCTTTTGTGCAAACCAGCGCAATAAACGCAATGTCCCTTCAAGCTCAATTTGTTTTTGCTGAAGTATTTCGCCTAAGTGGCGAAAGTCGGTAAGCCAGCGTTCAACGTTATACCCTAAGCCTTGCCATTTGGCGCTGAGCTGATTATGCGTTAACAACCGTTCAAGCATCGCCATCGCGCCTTGTTTGTGCCAAATAAGACTCAATTGCGCAAAAAAGTTTAAGTGCTCTTGCCATTGCGCTTCATCATCAGCCAATGCATAAATATCGTTATAACTTAGGCAAAATAGCGGTCCTGCTAACACGCCTCGCAGAAGTGACTCATCATACTGGCCATGTAACGCTGATAAAAAGTTAAGTAAATGATGGCTTAATTCTTGGCTAAACACACTTTCACGGGATAAGTACACGCTAGCAATTTTGGCATCACTTAGTGCTTTTTTCATTATTTGTGCTTCAACACGGTCACGCACCAAAATACAAATATCAGCGGCTGTAATTGGCGTTTTACCTATGCATGCGCGCCCTTCTTGCGCCTGCGTTAGTAGCAACACTATTTTATTTGCAAAATGCGCCGCTAGGTGATGTTGCCCAACCCCTTTGTTAGTCGGTTTATTTTTTTCATCGGCAGCGGTGTCTACAAATACACTAAACTCAAATGCTGTCGCTGGTTGTCCATCAATTAAAAATGATTTTTCGGCTTTCTTACCTTGTGCATCAACACGGTTAAACGGGATCGCGTCATTATAAATAAAGCTATTATCGTATTTACTAAATAAACGATTAACACTTTCGACCACATCGTGGCTAGAACGGTAATTTGTACCTAACGTAAATTGCTGATGTGCATCAACAGCGTGTTTTGCGCCTATGTAAGTAAAAATATCTGCGCCCCTAAAGCCATAAATAGCTTGTTTAGGGTCGCCAATCATCGCAAATGTGGTATTTTCCTGCGCATAAATATGGCTAAAAATACCATACTGAATTGGATCCGTATCTTGAAACTCATCAATCATTGCTACAGGGAACAACTGGGCAATTTTTTGTGCCAGTACGTCGCCCTGCTCTGTATTTAGAGCGCCATGCAAATTTGTTAGTAAATCATCAGGGGTAATAACGCTTTGCTCTTGCTTACGTTTAACAATGGCTTTTTTAACCCAACTTGCTGCATGTTGAACAATTGCAATGGCAAGTCCTGAGTTAACCGTGTTATTGAGCGCCGCTAATTGATCAAATTGGATCAATAACGGGTGGGAAAACAAAGGCTGATTTTTTTTATAATTACTTACATCACTTAAATTATCTGTACTCCACACCTCAAATGAGTATTTGCTTGTACCAAATTCAAAAAATTCGTCATCACCAATACAAAATGCTTCAAGTGCGGCTAGGCTACCTTTTCGAGCGGGGGTTTTTGAGCCACTTAAACCAGAGCTTTTAACAGCATTTATAAATTCACTTTCAAGGCATGCTTTTTTAAAGCTAGGCACTTTTGCTAAATAGTGTTCGCGGGCTTGCCACACATCATCCAATTTTATTTGCGGGGTGATCTGCGCATTGCCTTTATTAAGCAAACTTGCGACTTGACTAAATAACGATTCAGGTGCGGCAAATATGTCTAAAATGGCATCCGTTTTTTCTTTATTGAGTGGATATACAAAAGCACGCCAAAAATCTTTAATAGTTTCAAGTAATATGTCGCGTTCATCTAAAATAAACTCTAGGTTAAAAGCAACCCCCGATTCAAACGCATGTTGTTTTAACATACGCTGACAAAAACCATGAATGGTAAATATGGCAGCCTCATCCATTGATTTAGCCGCAGCGTCAAGTAAATCAAAAGCACGGTGTTTATCGTCTATTACGGCTATAACACCGTTAATCAACATGTCATCGGTGTGTTGTCCAAGTAATGCATCGCGGGCGGCGATAATGCGTGAACGTACTCGGTCTTTTATTTCTTGGGTGGCGGCATCAGTAAACGTTACTACTAATATTTGCTCAACACTTAAAGGCGTATTTAATGCAGATTGCGGGTCATCCGCGATTTGCATTCCTAATAAATAGCGTAAATATAAACCTGTGATTGTGTAGGTTTTACCAGTACCAGCACTGGCTTCAATCAAGCTTTGTCCGGCAAGTGGCATTGTGAGTGGGTTAAGCGCTTGCATAATCACTCTCCTTTACGTGTGCAAATAATGGGGCGAGTAATTTATCGCTCCAAAGTATAAATTCATCTTGGCAATCAGTGAGTGACTGCGTGGTTAAGCGAATGTAAGGGTTTTCGCCCTCGCCGCGCCCTATGTATTGTGGGCTAAACTTACTGATTGCTTTGTTAATATCGCCGCCTGTTTTTACGTATTCATAACCACTGACCGGAAAAAACGCCACGGGCTCTTTACGCAGTGCGCTATACAAGCTAAACCACTCTTGCAATAATTGGTAAGCGTCGGCTTTATCTATAGGTGCAAAGCTAATTTGTTTATCAAGCCCCAATAAAAGGGTTTCAACACCTTGATCCATACACTGTGCTACAAGATGATAAATAAAGCCTTTTATTAAGTCTTTGGCTTTAATACTGGCACTGCGATAAAACACCTGTTTTTGCTGATAAACATGATTGAGCCACCCTTGTAACTGAGTCGCTGTATTGCCATTATTTAGAATGAGCGCGACTTCAATAGGTTCGTTATTTCCGCCTTTAATGTGCTCTTTAACCTGTCCTGCAAGTGCGTCAACACGATGCTGCATGCTTTCAAAAATTAGCTCCCCCACATTTGCTTGCGGTAATTCACCGCGTTGCAATATTTGCTGACGGCACAGGGGTTGTTCAAAGATCGCGGCTTCGAGTATTTCATCTAAATAAAAGTACCGTCTTAACGCATCTAAACTAAACGGTTCTTCGTCTTTGGCAACTTCGTTAAATTGCGGTAAACGCAGGCCTAAGCTTTGTTGGTAAAAACTCTCTTGGGCGTTACAAACACTGCGAATAAACGCGTCCAGTTCAAGCACATCAGGCGGGCTAATATCAAGCGCTGTAACGGGCTGTGGCGCAATTGCTTGGGCTGGTAGCCATACAGGATTATAGCTGTGATTTGACAGTACACTCTTGCCTGCATTTTCATCACCAACAGCATTCACTTGATAATACTGACTATTAAATGGCTGTAAATGCTGTTTGCTGATCAAGCACTCGGGCAATGTGTGTGCTGAGGGTTCGTCAAATTCAAAACTACGGCCTATGTACTCTAACAGCTCGCTGACCAAGGTTGATGGCATACGTGGTTGGTTATCAAAACACGAACGACCAATATAGCTCATATATAAATTATCGCGGGCGCTCAGTAACGCTTCTAAAAACAGGTAGCGATCATCCAATTTACGTGATCGGTCACCTTTTTGCTTTTTAGAGTAAGGTACTAAATCAAAACCAATCGGTTGCACTGACCGCGGGTAGTCGGCGTCATTTAACCCTAACATGCACACCACTTTAAAAGGCACAGCCCGCATCGGCATTAATGTACAAAAGTTTACTTGGCCTACTAAAAACCGCTGGCCTACGCCTTTTTCTTGTATGCCTTGCTTAATTAAGTAGCTCACTATCCGCTGCGAAACATTGTTCGTGTAATCACCATTTTCATGGTGCTTTTGCAATGACTCAAGAACACTTTGTAACACCAGTAAATCCCAGCTGTCGTCACTTTCACTTTCGTAAATACTCGCAAGCAATTCATTAAGAATATGGGCTTTGTTGGTTAATGTATCATCAGGGGTAAGTAATACTTTAAAACGCTGAAGTACATCAATAAAGTGCACTAATTTATTAAGTGTATCCAGCGCCATGCCTTCGACTTCATCAGCACTGTATATTCCATTAAATGGGCACTGTTCATCTCGCTGCGCAATACCCAGTAATAAGCGATTTAGGCCATGTTGCCAGGTATTTAAATCAATAGCTGGCAAGTCAAAGCTGTGTTTGTGCTGCGCATCAATCCCCCATTTCACTCCTACTCGCTCAAGCCAATATTGAATTTGCTCATACTCATGCGGCTCGACAGCGAACTTTTCAGCTATTTGAGTTACTTGTAATAAATCTAGAATATCTGACACGCCAAAGCGCGAAAACGGTAAATTAGCTAAACTGGCAAATGAACTGAGTACGGGTTTTTCTTGCTCTATGGCTAAATCGGCAAGCGCATATGGAATAAATCGGCTACCTTGTGCGCCACCAAATACAGCTTCAATGTAGGGGCTATAAGTGCCTACATCAGGCATCATTACAATGATATCTTTTGGTGTCAGCGCAGGGTTTTGACTAAATAAATTAAGCAGATAATCGTGCAGTCGCTCAACTTCTCTGAGCGGGGTGTGACAATCACTCAATGTTATACTGGTGTCGCTGGTGCTAACGGGCAACTTACCTTCGTTGTTTATAAACCACGCTTTATTATCAGTGAGCGATTCACCTTTAAATGCGAGCTGGTAAATTTCACTTTGTACTTGCCCAAGTAAGGTGTTGTCAAATACGTCTATAAAGCCATCTATCCAACGGGCATCGCGTTGAATGAGTTGCTCAAAATAATCGCGACCCAGCTTTCCCCACGATGAAAGCAAGGGGTTGCCGATAAAATAATAATCTTCATCTGGTTGGGTATGCTTTTTTTGCTGTGCTTCGAGCAGGGGCATTTTTGCATATTTAGCTGCAATTTTTGCCGCCGTTTTTTCATCAATAATATCGCCCCAGTAATGCTCACTGGGATTAAAGAAGAATAAAAAAACCTCGGTTTTTTTACTCAATGCATCAAACACGTCGAGCTGTGAACTGGCAATTGCAGAAATACCAAATAAGCTAATCCGCTTTGGTAATAAACGGCTGTCCATTTTTTCAAGCGCGGCTAGTAACTGTCCCTGCATATTCGCACGATGAAATTGGCTTTGATCAAGCGCTTTGCTTTGCGCAACAATTTTTCGCCACAGATCAGGCTGCCACGGCGCAATACCGACATCAACATCGTCAAGCTCATCTTTACCACTATCCCATGTGGCAATCCAGTGCGGTCGATACATTAAGTATTGGTCATACACATCGGCTATTTTTTCGCATAAGGCAAAGGTTTTTTGACCATCCATGTCACCTTCTAAATAGGTTTTGAGCGGTAAATATAATGGCTCATCTATGCAATTAGGTAAAATGGCAAACAGCTTCCACGCAAGGTTTGGCTTATTAAAAGCCGACTCTTTTGGTACATTAGGCAATAATTGCTGATACAACTGCCAAATAAAACTCGACGGCAGCGGAAAGTCTACCTGTGCCGCCACTCCTAAACTTTCGCTTAAGCCAATTTTAAGCCACTGCGACATACCCGGCGATTGCACCAACACCACTTCTTTATCGAATGGGCTTTGTAATGGGTTAACGCTTAAAAGGTGATGAAACTGCGCTTGGAGTGCTTCCATACGATTAGATTGAATAATATTTAGCATTGCGACACTGTCCTTGCTTGAGATAAAAACAGTGTAAGATATTTTCAATTACAGGGGTAGCCATTGTCGCAAATTGGCATTAATAAATCAGGTGGTTAGCTTTAAATTTAAACGCACAGAGCATTGTCGCACTGTGCGAACTTACTTATTTATAAGGGCTAATACTCGACAATGAAAATTGACTTTGCATTATCACTTTGCCCTCAATACCTTTTAAGCTCAGCGAAATAACGGGATCAGCTTTTAGCCAATCAATACTTAAATCGCCGTAATTTACTTCGTGTGTATAATCCCCAACGCGGTGTTTATTTGGGCTCACATCTTTCCATTTTTCTGTTAACCCTGAGCTGGTCATTTCAGTTAACGGGTAATCTAGTTGCTCGGTATATTGAGATATCTCTCCCCAGTGGGTGTCGCCACTGATGATGATCACACCATTTACTTTATGCTTTTTAATCAACGTAAATAAACGCGCGCGGTCGTTTGGAAAATTAGCCCATGACTCCCACCCTGTAAAATCAGGTAAAAGCTGCAAACTTGAGGCTATTATTTTTATCTTCGCGGGCTTTATTAGCTCCTTCTCAAGCCATTGCCATTGTGTTTCGCCAAGCATAGATGCATTTTTAACTGTCGAAGGACTGTAAGGTCCTTGATTGGCTAATTTACGCTTTGTGTAATATTCAAGTTCACTAACATGGTTTAACGCATCACGGTTCCAACGTAAATCTGGCATGATAACCTGAATTGTTTGATCCCCTGCGCCGTACATATACGATGTATAAATCCCGTCAGGGCGTGTTCGGCGTTTTGAACCTGCTGGCTCTTGCCAAAAATCAAGCATGATTTGACGAGATGCTTCTTTGTGCGGGTATTCTTTACCTGCATCATTTTGCCCGTAATCATGATCGTCCCACATGGCTATTATCGGCGTTTTAGCTGTTAAGGTTTTAAACCCTGATTTTGCGCCTAATCGCTGGTATTTATCGGCTAATACTGTCATGTCGTTAGTATCACCATAAATGTTATCACCTAAAAAAATAAACAGATCTCCCTCTTCTTTATTAATAGCATCAAAAATAGGAATGTCTTTGTCTTGATGCCCACACGAACCAAACAATATTTTTTGTGGTGTGTTTTGCATTACTAGCTTTGCCGTATTACTCAATACTGTAAAACTCATAAATACACTCAGCAACACAACCGCCTTAGCTAGTTGCTTCATTTTAATACCTCATCAATTGCATCTGCCATAGTTGGGTTTATACGATACGGGTTTTGGCCAAGCACTTTTAAAATTGTGGCTGCTATTTGTTTTTGCTTAAGCTGCGTTGTGGTTTTTAATAACCCTTGGCGTTTAATATCTGGGCCTATGGCTGCAAGCCAAATGTGTTCTGAACCAACAATTCCTTCAGGAAATGCTTTTTTACCTTGCTCAGATTGCGCCATTGCTTGTTTTGAACTGTGATGTTGCCAATCATTAGCGTTACTGCCACGACCATGATCTGTGGTAATAATAAGCGTTGTATTGTTTTGATAGCCTGGGGTTGACTGAATGGTTTGCCATAAATCCTGTATAAACGCATCACTTTGCTTTGCAGATTTTAGATAGTGATCATAATGACCATCGTGCGCAAAATCATCCGTTTCACCTAAACTAATCACCAATAGTTTTGGTTTTTTAGCCAGCATGTAGGCTTTAGCAAAACGATACGTAAAGCTATCTAATCGTACATTGTGCCATGGACTTGGGATCTCTTTTTGTAACGCATTTAATAGGGCTGCGTCAGCAAATAAATCATCGTCAATTGGCATAAACCCAGCATTAACATAAACACCACTGCGCTTTGCATTGACAATAAACGGAAATACATCCCAGCTACCAAATAAGGCCGTTTTGTTTTTATATTTAGGTTGGTGATGTAATAACTCTAAAATTGTTTTATTAGGATTGACAACTTTATCGTTACTGTTGATCTCTTCGTCAACACTCCCAGTTAGAATTTCGTTATACCCAGGGTATGAAAAATACCATGGGTTAGCGACCGACATCCTCGAGCCATTATTTCTATCACCGATGATCACCCCTTGTTTAGCAACCTGCTGGGTAATGAATGGCATTAACAATTTTTGGCGAATGCGGGGCTCTTTGTGCCAAAACATTTTATTTAATTGCTCTGGGTTTTTAACAAAATCAGTATTGTTGATGAGCTTTTCATCTGCGCCATTAAACACTTCTTGCCAGCGCACACCATCAAGCGTTACCAGCACGACATTATCACTGGCGTAGATCCCCTTACTGACAACAACGCATGCAATGAACAAATACAGCGATATGATACGTTTCATATTATTCCTTATAGAAAAACCCATCATTGATGGGTTTCTTATTATCTTGAATTTAGGTATTAAAATGTTGCTGTAAATGTCAGCGCTGCAGTTCGCGGTGCGCCAATAAAGTACGTAGAGCCATTACCTGTACCACCAGATAAATACTGTTTATCAGTCACGTTAGTCACAGCAAAAGCAATATCTATCGATTTAAATGGCCCTGCATTAACGTCTGCCGCATAGCCTGCATTGATATCTAGTACTGTGTAACCATCAACGTTGTTACGAGCACGAGTTTGCTCATTTAAAAATGCACCTAAGCGTTCCCCTGTGTACTTAGCTGATATACCAAAACGAAAATCCCCACTGTAGTAGTCTGTAGAGATTACAAACATATCACTTGGCGAATCAATTACATCGTCCCCTTTTTTAAAGCTTGGCGACACATCATTACCATCTTCATCTTTAAGGATCACCCCGTTTGCATCATAAGCACTTGGATCATGCGATGCGTATTCTGAGCTATTACTAGTGTAAGAGGTATAAATGTTCCACTCATTTGTCAGCATATAGCTTGCAGATAACTCAACACCTTGTGAGTCAATGCCGCCAACATTAATGTATGAGCCATTCGTCCCTACTGTGTAATCGATGCCATCACTACCGCTACCAGGTGCTATAAAAGTAATACGATTATCAAATGCGATTGAATAAGCCGTTGCAGTTAAACTTAAGCGATCCGCGTTGTAACGCACACCAAAATCAATATTCTCGGCCGTCTCTGGTTTGATTTCATTTAGCGTTGAACCATCACGTTCAAGTACACCGTCTTTAATTGCCGAGAAATTCTCACTAAAACTTGCAAATAACTCTGTGCTATTGTTTAGTTGATACAATGCGCCGGCACTAAATAATACATCTGAATCGCTGTTTATTTTATCTGATCGTACTGCTTCAAAATGATCATACTTCTGCAGTTCGACTAAATATTGTTTGGCACCAATATTAAATGTGAAATCACCCACCGTCATTGCGTCTTGGATGTACCACTTGAAAGTATCTGTTTCAAAAGTATTTTTATACTGAGTCCAATAAGGTGTGCTATCAAAATGATGATAAATACGCGCGTCAATCACTTTATGCCAATCACGCGATTCATCACGATCAGTTTGCTCAAGCCATATACCGGCTTCAATATCGTGCATACCCAAAGTCAACTTGTAATCAGCAGTAAGACCTAAACGGTCTTTATTGTAATGAGTGTGTCGATATGACATGACAGGTGTGGCCGTATCTGGATAACAAGCAGGGTTTAAACCCGTGCCTGAATCCCATGGCCAGCTTAGCGTCTCTTTGCAGTTTGCATCAGGTGTGAGTGGGTTACCTTGACTGTCTGCAAAACCGTATGACCCAGCATTTTTACCGCCTTGTGTTGTTGGCTTATCATCAGTATCAACAGGGGATGTTAAATAAGGCGGGATCCAATCACCGCGTCCCGAGTTTTTATGATAATACGGGCTAACTGTGAGTAATGACGACGGTGAAATGGCATATTCAAACTTTACATACCCTAAAGTGTTTTCACGTAATGTGCCCCAACCTTCTGCAAACATTTGATCAAAATGCGGCACACCGGTCCAATTCCACGTTAATTGATCCCAATCTGGTGTCTGTGCAAATTGCTTTAAACTCACACTGTTATAGTTTGTTTCACTTACATCGTCGTAAGATAAACGCCCTGTCACTGTCAGTGCTGAAAAGTTTGATACAAACTTTATTTCGCCGTGCTGGTTATCTTTACCACCATTGCTGCCATCACCTATCCAGCGGCTGGTATTTGTTTGTGAATAACTAGCGTAAGCTTGGGTATTATCGAACAAGGTCCCTGTGTCATGCTTTATATAAAAGCGCGTCGCATTGTGATCTCCTTGCGTATAAGCAAAAGTCGTATTGCGCTCAAGGGTTGGATCTTTACTCACAAAATTAAACGTACCGCCTAGCGCTTCTAATGACGCCGAGGCAATATCTGACGTCCCTTGGCCGACTTCTACTGTCGCTAAGTTTTCGCTATCAAGGTAACGGTTCGCTTTTGCACCACCACCATAATTAGACCCACCATTTGGAATACCATCAATCGTCATACCCAATTGTTGTTGGTTGCCGTCAATACTAAAGCCACGCATTGTGATCGTGGTTGACCAATCATCACCACCGAATGCATCGCCTTCGTTAATGCTGATCCCCGGCAAATTATCAATCACTGACAAAACGCTTGATACTGAGCTTTGCTGCTCTAGCATAGCAGGTTCAATTACATTATTGGCATAACTGGTCGGTTTTGCGACGACGGTGATCTCTTCAATCTCAGCCTCATTTGCATAACCCATTGAAGAAAAAGCTAAAGCAAGTGCCAAGCTAAGAGATGTTTTTTTAGTAAGAGTGCGCATTATTGTCCCATTTGCAATTGTTATTGTGTATGCGGGAACAGTATGGCGATGCTTGATGACAAAAAAGGGGCGTTTATCTTACGAAAAAATGAAACTAGTGTGTCTTATTTATGGCATAAATAAAGAAGGTGGGGCGTTTTGAGCTTTAATTCTTAAAACTGCTTCAATCTAGGAGCGATTGCATCGTAGCGTAAAGTTTACAATCAAGTTGCTTAAGTAAAAACCAAACACAGAGCTGAAATTCTACTTCAAAAATAAACACGCCCTATTCAATCGGCTTTGGCACAAAATGCTGAGCCTCATTTTTAGGTAATGCGGGGGCGTATAACCACCCTTGTGCCGTTTCGATCCCTAAACTTTTAACCCACGCTAACTCAGCTTCTGTTTCAATCCCTTCTGCAACAACAGAAAAGCCAAGCTTTGCAAATATCTGAGTCACTTGTTGATATAACACTCGCCCTGCGGGTTGCTCACATTGTAATAAAAATTGCCTATCTAGTTTTACATGCTTCACAGGAAGATTAGCAAGCATAGATAAGCTTGAATAACCTGTACCAAAATCATCAAGTACCGTTTCTATATTATTTTCCCTCAGCTTTTCAATATGTTCTGTTACAAGTGTTTGCTGAGTTAAGTAGCTAGATTCAACGATTTCAATTTTTAGTTGATCAGGAAAATCGATAAATAAATCACATATTTTATTGATCATAGATTTATTCGTTAATACGTCTGGATTAACGTTAATACTAATTGTTGGTTTAAACCCAACATTGCTCCATTGCATTAAATCTCGGTGGGCTTGCTCAATCACCCAACGGTCTATTATGTCTGTTTGTTTATGTGCGACTAGCGTATCTAGAAAGTAAGGCCCGGTGATCGAACCATCTCTTTTTATTAATCTTAATAATCCTTCGTAGCCATTTACATGACCTGTTTGTATATCTATTTGAGGCTGATAATAAAGCGCTAAGCGTGACTGTGATATGGTATTTAAAACGTGTGTTAAATGCGCAGAAGAAACACTACTTTGGCGTTGCTGCTCTATAAAGCGTTGCTCAGATTTAGCCGCAAAGCGTTCACTCATATTAAGTTTACTACTCAATTTATTAAACGCTAATTGGTAGTTATTTCGCTCACTGCTTAAACGTAAAAATGGGTAATAAATACATGCGTTACAGATAATTAAAAATACTTGTAAAATAGGCGCAACCAAATCTGTACCGACCATACTGCCATTGATTATAGTGGGTGTCATCCAGCTAATACTGACATCTTGGTAACCCACCGCGCCCGCTGAAATCATTGCATAGCTAACCACAAAGTTAAAACAAGGGACTAAAATAAACGGGATCAGTAACAATGGATTTAAAAAAATTGGTAGCGCAAATAAAATTATTTCGCAAAAATTAAACAATGAAAAAGGGAGTGATATGCGCGCTATATTCTTTTCATGACTCCCCTTGGCCAAAAAGAACGAGGCAACAATTAATCCTATAAAACCTCCAGTGCCACCAATCAACACAAAAGTATCGTAAAAGGTTTGTGCCGACAAGCCTGGGAAAATATCTTTGCTAATAAATGTTTGTTCAAACATCATAGAATACACATTGTCACCATGCACACCGAAGAACCAAAAGCCATGTATTATAAGCATTCGGTTAAATAGTTGTAACGCCACACTACTTTGGCTATCCACTGGGACTAAATATACTACGACGTAATGCACAACGCTTTCTATGATTGGGAGGATCAAAAATAATGCGAAAAAAGCAAATGCAAAAGGTAAAATAAGTA
The DNA here is from genome assembly GCF_001653135.1 of Pseudoalteromonas neustonica. Classification (GTDB taxonomy): domain Bacteria; phylum Pseudomonadota; class Gammaproteobacteria; order Enterobacterales; family Alteromonadaceae; genus Pseudoalteromonas; species Pseudoalteromonas neustonica. Next base: position 20,399 of record NZ_BDDS01000002.1, on the reverse strand, counting down.
ACAGTTTTTCTTTTAAAAACTCACTCAGTAGTGGTAAATCAAAAAATGACATAGGTATAAACCTACGCCCTAGCATCAACAAATAACTGCTTAATGAAGGAACCAACACCGCATAAGCTGAGGCACCTGTACCATCTACCGTAAAAATACCATCTGAAAAAATTAAAAAATCACTATGAATGGAAAATGTGACCAGTCCTAATATACTACCAACAACGGCGCTGTTACCTAGGTTTTTAGAAAGATGGTAACCAACAGAAATAACAACCATAACAGGGAATAAGGTTAAAATAACGAGAGAGCTTTGCTGTACCGTCTTGTAGATAAAGTCGGCTGATGTTATGAACGAAAAATTTACCGCAACATTAAGCACTAAAATGGCTAATGCAGAACACACAAAATATGGGAGCAACGCAATAAACGCTTCGCGCAATGATAATATATAGCGTGAATGAGCAAACTGCGTAAATACGCCATTAATGTGCTTTATAGCCAACAATTTACGTTCTCTAAACTGGTTATTAAAGAGAGTATAAAGTATTTAATAAAAAAAAGGCGAATGATTGATTTCACACGTGTAAAATCATCATTTTGTATTAAGGTAGCGTAACCTTCGTTACGCCAAAATGTTTATATTAGTTCTGCTAGCATTGCATCATCATATGCAACCAACTCTTTACCTTGAGAAATCCTACTGACGTAGTCTGGATTAGCTATAAACGGACGCCCGATTGCGATGAGATCAAATCTATTTTCTTCAATCGCATCTTTTGCACTCTCGAAGCTATAGCTACCAACACCAACCAATGTGCCACTATAATTAGCTCTAAGGTACTCAGATGTTGTCATATCTTCAAGACTTGCAAAACGCATGCTATCGTCGAAAATACCACCATGTAAATAAGCTAACTGGCGCGTGTTTAATTGCGCTAACAAATAATCAAATACTGCTTTATCGCGATTATCTTCACTCATATTAAAGTAAGCTCCCGGCGATAAACGTAATGCCGTTTTATCTGTCCCTATAGCACTTATAACTGCATCAACAACGTCAAGCGCAAAACGCGACATATTCTCTGGTGTTTGACCGTATTCGTCTTCACGCTCATTGGCCGCATAATGTAAAAACTGATCAATCAAATAACCATTCGCACCATGTATCTCTACACCGTCAAATCCAGCTTCAACTGCATTTTCAGCGGCCTTTGCATAATCTGCTATCAATGATTGAATATCTTCAGCCGTCGCTGCTTTTGGAGTTTGATACGTCAGTTCACGCATTCGTGGTACAGACCCTTCAATACCAATTGCAGATGGGGCTAGCACTTCTCCATCAAAAAAATGCGGATGTGCCACACGGCCAACATGCCAAAGCTGAGCAAAAATTTTACCGCCATTTGTATGCACAGCATCAGTTACTTTTTGCCAACCTTGAATTTGTTCACTTGTAAATAACCCCGGTGTATTTGGGTAGCCTTGTGCGTCAGGGCGAATAATAGTCGCCTCGCTGATAATCAAACCAGCTTCGGCACGGCGTGCGTAATATTCAACCATAGCTTGAGTTGGTACTAAGTTTTCATCTGCCATACAACGCGTTAGTGGCGCCATTAATATACGGTTTTTTAATTCTATTGTGCTGTTTAGTTTAAACGGAAGCAGTAATTCAGTCGTCATTATTGTTAATCCTTATCTTGAGTGTACATTCAAGATAAGGGCGTGCACATAAATATTCAACCCTTTTTTGAATATTTGTTCAAGATTAAGTAAACTATGCTCATTAATAGTAAATGAGAGTGCCATGAGAGTCGCCGAATTTGACCGCGAATTTGTATTGCGTCAAGCCATGCTTGCATTTATGCAATTTGGCTATGCCAAAACCAGTATGCAAAAGTTAACCCAGGTAACATTACTGCATCCGGGCTCATTGTATGCTGCGTTTGGTAATAAAAAAGGCATTTTTTTAGCTGCAATTGAACAATACCAAACCGATCGTAACGAACAATTTACCGCGCTTTTTTGCCCTACCCAACCGGTATTACCCAATTTAAGATGCTATATAGACTCTATCGTCAGCGAATGTATCACTGGCGATGCCATGAAAGTTTGCTTGCTCACTAAAAGCATTAGCGAAGTTGAAGGTCAAGATGCACAAATTAATGAGGTACTTAGTGCCAATTTAAATGCTTATGAAAATGCCCTTACCCAGCAATTTTCTCGTGCAAAAAGTCAAAATGAGATCCAAAATGTGCGAAGCGCTCAACAACTTGCACGTTTTTTTGCAATGAGTTTATACGGATTAAGAACTTATGCTTTAACTAATCGCGATGCCGATGCATTAGCATTACTTGCAGATGATATTTTCAATGCCATTAAATAAAATGTTGACTGATCGACACGTTGTCATATTAGTCAATATACTTAATACATAACCAAGCCAATCAAAAGTGAATTTATATATGAATGATGCAACCGCCGCTGCAAATGAAAAGTTCGAGTTGACCCTGAATCTAGGAGCAAAAAAACGACTGGCGTTTATGTTTGAAACCGTTCAAGAATACAAGCAAATATGGATTTTAAACGACGACGATGGCTGCGTAATGTTAGCAAATGAAGACGATGATTGCGTACCAGTTTGGCCGGAACGTATTTATGCTGAAGCTTGGGCAACAGGCGAATGGGAAAACTGTACAGCTAAAGCTATTAATCTGCAAGATTGGCGTACTCGTTGGACACCGGGCCTTGAAGAAGATGATTTGTTGATTGCCGTATTCCCAACGGAAGACGATGACGGCACCATCTTATTCCCTGATGAGTTTGACTCACAGCTAAAAGCACCTAAAAAACGTTATTAATCTCTTAACGTTATAAACATAAGCGGCAACAAGCCGCTTTGTACGATTAATTTATACTACTGCTTTTCAATTAATGACAGTTCAATAAACCTCTTCGTAAAGCCTTTACACAATAATTACACTCAAAACACTTTCTAGTATGGATAAAGTAGCTCGTTGGGGAGGAGAAGAGTTTTTGATATTCTTACCTGAAACGAATAAACAGCAAGCTAGCCACTTAGCTGAAAAACTTCGTTTGGCAATAAGTGATATTAAGCTTACTCATAAAACACACACGCTCACTGTAACAGTCTCTTTAGGTGTGTCTGAATATCAGCACCAAAGCGACTATAAGGATCTCGTTAAGCAAGCCGATCTCGCTCTTTATAAGGCTAAAGAATCTGGACGTAATCAAGTTATCTGTATTGATTAGTTTTAAATTCCTACAGCCTATAATTACGGTAGAAATTTATCCTAAACGCTTTTAAAGCCTACAGGATAAATTTAGCACCGAATGAGTGTTTAAACTCACTAGCTTGACCCTAAAGCCAGTAAGTTGTAACTCATATTTACCACGAAAGCATTTAAACTGGCACAAAAAAGGACGCCATGAGGCGTCCTAATATTGAATAATGGCGGAGGAAGAGGGATTCGAACCCTCGTTAGGGATAAACCTAAACACACTTTCCAGGCGTGCGCCTTCAGCCACTCAGCCATCCCTCCGCAGGTTACCATTTGGTAACGCGGCGTAATAGTATGAAATAGCGTCCAGTGGTGCAAGGTGTTTTTCTTATTTGTGCTTTAACTGCCTAGTAAACAAACAAAAAGGCCGCTAATAGTGATATCAGCGGCCTTTTCCGTTTAACTTAGCTTAACGTTGTAGTGAAGCTGAGAAGTCGAGCATACGATTAAGCGACTTAAGTGCGCCCTCACGTAGCTGCATATCTACAAATACTTCTTTACCTGTTGCATCTAGTAATGCTTCCTCAATCGCTTTAAGGCCGTTCATTGCCATCCATGGGCAATGTGCACAACTTTTACAGGTTGCGCCCTCACCTGCTGTTGGTGCGGCTACAAATTCTTTATCTGGGCATAACTGCTGCATTTTATAAAAAATACCGCGGTCTGTTGCAACAATGAACTTTTTATTATCCATTGTTTGTGCTGCTTTTATCAGCTGACTCGTTGAGCCAACAGCATCTGCTAGGTCTACAATTTCGGACGGTGATTCTGGGTGAACTAATACGCCTGCATCAGGATAAAGCGCTTTCATGTCTTTTAGTGCTTTGGTTTTGAACTCATCATGAACAATACATGCGCCATTCCACATGATCATATCTGCGCCAGTATTCTTTTGAATATACGCACCTAGGTGTTTATCTGGGCCCCAAATAATTTTCTCACCCATTTCATCAAGGTGTTCAACAATCTCAAGTGCACACGATGAGGTAACAATCCAATCTGCACGTGCTTTAACAGCAGTAGAGGTATTTGCATACACAACAACTTTTCGATCAGGGTGCTGATCACAAAACGCTGAAAACTCATCAATTGGGCAACCAATGTCGAGCGAACATGTGGCAGCCAATGTTGGCATAACAACGGTTTTATTAGGTGTCAGTATTTTTGCTGTTTCCCCCATAAAGCGCACGCCCGCTACAATGATCATGTCGGCATCGTGCTTGGCGCCAAAACGCGCCATTTCTAGCGAATCAGCAACACAACCACCAGTTTCTTCAGCAAGGGCTTGAATTTCAGGATCAGTATAATAATGGGCAACCAATACCGCATTTTTATCAATCAGCAATTGTTTGATACGTGCTTTGTATTGCGCTTGCTCTTCATTATTCAATGGAGCTGGTTTAGGAGGAAAGATATAACCTTCAGGCATAATAGTTTGAGCTAAACTCATTTCTCGACCACTTAATCTACAGTGCATTTATAGAGTGAATTATACGAGAATATAAAACTAAATAACAGTGGTGCTCGGTAATACCGATTTGATTAAAGCATTTATATTTAAGAGATAGATAATTTTTGATTGAAAAGCATTTTATGTGTGAAATACAAAAATCTTGAAACGAGGCGTGGGAATAAACTTATCGCAGTAAAAATATCAGGATGGTGGGTCATGATGGATTTGAACCATCGACCAATTGATTAAAAGTCAACTGCTCTACCAACTGAGCTAATGACCCGCTCTGATATGCCTGCTTAACATTTGATGCTGTTAATCACACTGCGTAAATCCGCCGATGAGCCATGCTGTTATTCATAATGAATAAAAGATGGTGGGTCATGATGGATTTGAACCATCGACCAATTGATTAAAAGTCAACTGCTCTACCAACTGAGCTAATGACCCGCTCTGATATGCCTGCTTAACATTTGATGCTGTTAATCACACTGCGTAAATCCGCCGATGAGCCATGCTGTTATTCATAATGAATAAAAGATGGTGGGTCATGATGGATTTGAACCATCGACCAATTGATTAAAAGTCAACTGCTCTACCAACTGAGCTAATGACCCGCTCTATTGTTGCAACTTAATACAACCAAACATCAATACGTAAATCCGCCGATAAAAGACCATTCAATTAATAATAAATGAATGGTGGGTCATGATGGATTTGAACCATCGACCAATTGATTAAAAGTCAACTGCTCTACCAACTGAGCTAATGACCCGCTCTTTTTGCCGCAACTTGAGTGGTTGAACCATTCGTTTGCTGCGGGCGCTTATAATACTTATTTAAAAAATGAGTGCAACCGAAATTGTCTCTTTTTTTAAGTTTTAATGCCTAGCTGTCCAATTTTAGACCGCTTATGACAAAAAGCAGTCTAATCATAGCGATTCTACATTTTTGCAAGCCGTTCAGTGGCTAATTTTGCAGCAGTTGTACTGGGGTACTGATTGATTAAATCGTTAAAGGTTTTTAACGCTTGTTCAGCTAATCCTTGCTCTTTTAACAAAGTACCCAGTTTTAACATTGCATCTGGGCGCTTATTTGAGTTTGGAAATTCATTCACGACCACTTTAAAATGTTCAGACGCTTTAACAGGATCATTTTTTATCGTCAGTAATTGCCCTAACCAGTAATGTGCATTCGACGCATAGACTGAACTTGGGTAAGTACTTAAAAAAGTTTGAAACTCAGGGATCGCTTGATCATAACGCTTATCCTTCATTATTAACGCCACTGCACGCTCATACGCTTCATTCTCAGACAAATCTGCGCTAATGGCTTGCGATGGCACCTGTTCGGTATAAGTTTCAGCAGTGCTTTGGTTAGGCTGTGCGTATGCCTGACTAACTCGGTTCTCTATTTCTTGATAAAGCTCACGCTGGCGCTGCAAGACTTTTTCAAGTTTATAACTTTGCTCTTCAGTTATCCCACGTACTTGACTTACTTCATCTTGAAGTACATTGAGCTGTTGCTGTAACTCAACTTGTAGCAAGTTTCGTGACTGCATCATGTTCTCTAGTGCAGCAAGGCGTTTTTCTATGCTCGATTGTGAACTTGCAGCTTCTGAAACAGGAGCGGGAGCAGCCCATAACTGGGTGCTCCCGCTCAAGATCATGGCTGCCAAAATAATTTTCGGCTTCATAATGTCTCTAATCTTAGTAAACTAGTACCGCACGGCGGTTTTTAGCGAAAGCTGATTCAGTGCGTGATTTAACCATTGGTTTTTCTTCACCATAGCTCACTACTGACATTTGGCTAGCTGAAACACCTAAGCTTTGTAAGTACTTTTCTACGGCTTGTCCACGGTTTTCACCTAGTGCAATATTGTACTCTGGCGTGCCACGTTCATCAGCATGACCTTCAATTAATACTTTAACTGATGGATTTTTTACTAAAAACTCAGCATGGGCACGTAATAGCTCGCCGTATTGACCTTCAATCGTCGCTTTATCAAAATCAAAGTAAATTACTTGCTCTTGACGAAGTGCTTCGTATTTCTCACGAAGTTGCTCTTGCGCTTGTTGCTCAGGAGTCAGTGTAGTGACTTCCACAGTATCATTATTGTTATTTTGTTCAACTGTCGCTTGATTTGATTGATTTGCTGCACCTTCATCGATATCTGAAGATGAGCTACAAGCTGCTAGCGTCATGACTGGCACAGCAATAAGCAGGCCTTTGAGTATTTTATTAAGTTGCATTGAGTAGATTCCTATTTTGAGTAAACCAGCAAATATTACTGTAAATAAGGCGACCACGCGGGTGCCTTTACTTGTCCGTTTAGCACAGGTAAACGTGCTTTAAAGCGACCGTCCATTGATACGAGCGCAAGTACCTGCTTATTATTATGCAGCGTGCTGTAGATGATCATAGAGCCATTTGGTGCGATGCTCGGTGATTCATCAAGGCGTGTTCGCGTTAAAACTTGAAACGCGCCAGTAGCCAGCTCTTTTTTAGCTAGATGGTATTGCCCATTAGTACGGTTCACCATTACTAATTCTTTGCCATCTGGGGTGATTGAGCCCGCTAGGTTCATATCACCATCGAAGGTCATTCGTTGTGACCTACCTGTTTGTAAATTTAACTTATAAATCTGAGCATTACCACCCCTTTCCGAGGTAAACACAATATCTTGGCCGTTAGGATGCCACGATGGTTCAGTATCTATACTGCGATGACGAGTAAGGCGTGTTTCTTTGCCTGTTGCAAAATCCAGCATATAGACTTCAGTTGCACCGTTACGATCTTTAGACAGTACTAAAAGTAATTTTTTCCCATCAGGTGAAAACTGCGGTGCACCATTAATCCCTTTATGGCTAGTAATTAACTCACGTTTTCCCGTGTATAAATCTTGCATATATATTTGGCTTTGGCGGTTTTCAAACGTTACATAGGCAAGCTTTGTTCCATCTGGTGACCACGCTGGTGACATTAATGGTTCTTTAGAACGCAATAATACTTGTTCATTAAAACCATCATAATCAGCCACTACTAACTGATAAGGTTTCGGATCTTCATCACGAACAATTACATACGCTATTTTTGTTAAAAAAGCGCCACGTTCGCCCGTTAGTTTCTCATAAACAACATCACTAATACGATGAGCGTAACGTCTAAACCCAGTTTCAGTAATTATACTTTCGCGCGCTTCTTGAACATGATCTTGATTTTTAATCAATTTACCATTACTCATCATTTGCGTTTCACCGCCAGTAATCTGACCGCGGATCACATCAACTAACTCGTAACTCACTAAATAACGACCATCAGTTTGTTGTGCAACTTCACCAACGAGTACTGCTTCAACACCTTTATTAACCCACGCACTGTAATCAATATCAGATTCTTTACTCGGAAACTGCGGCATATTTTCTGTACTAATCGGTTTAAACTTACCACTGCGCATTAAATCTGCGGCAATCACTTCGCTGAGTTTTTGTGGGATTGGACCAACACCTTGATACTTAAACGGCACAATAGCAATTGGACGAGCGCCATCGATTCCTTCTGTAATGACTATTTCAAGTGCCCCATTTGCAACACTCGTAAAGCCCAGAACTAAAATTAAACAAACTGCTTTGAACTTAGTGAACATACCATTCCTTTAAAATTGTGGCTTAATTGTTAAGTTAATATTTTTTAATTGCTCAAAAACATCTTTATCTTTAGATACAGGAAGCGTATCTGCCATACGAATAGCTCTAAGAGCAGCTTCGCAAACCAGTTTATCCCCGCCTAAAGAGCGGACTTGAGTCACAAGACCATTAAAACCTAAACGAATATTCACACGGCATTGCTGGTTTTTCATTTTTTCATCAATTAATAAATTTTGCTGGATACGTGCCATTATTAACGCTTTAAACTTATCAACTTCGGTGCCAACCTGCTGTTGACGTACTTTATTACGAGCAGCTTGTTCTGTTGCCAGCTGCTCTTGCAACATTTGCTCTTGTAACGCTTTTTGGCGGGCCTCTTCGGCAGCTTCAGCACGTTTTTTAGCTGCTAACTCTTCACGTTTACGATCGTCTTCAGCTTTCTTTAATGCATCTTCTTCAGCTTTACGTTTTTCAGCCGCCGCTTGTGCAGCTAATTCCGATGCTTCTTTTTGCTTTTCAGCCTGCTGCGCTTTAGCACGTTCTTTTTGCTCTATCTCACGCGCTTTTTTTGCTTGAGCTTGCGCCTGTGCCGTTTCTTTCTCTTTTGCTCTTCGCTCTTGCTCTAATTTTTTTATACGACGATCTTCAGATTCACGTTGCTTGCGTGCATCGGTTGCTCTGCGCTCAAGATCTTGGATACGTTTATCTTCGGCTCGCTTTTGCTGCTCTTCTTTACGCCTTAGTTCAGCAATTTTTTGTTCAACCATTTTTTGATCAACCGTCACAGCTGCAACAGCGTTTTCGGCTTCTGGCATAGACGTGTTTAACGTTACTTCCATTACTTTGGGACTTGGCGCATGAAAGTTTGCAGTGCCTATGAGTACGCCTATTATTGCAAAGTGCAATAATACTGATTTAATTACTGAAGCACCCATATTAGCCTTTAGTCCCTTCAAATGATTCTGTCATTAAACCAACCGATGGAACGCCTGCGTTCTTTAAAAAATCCATTAATAGTAATACTTCTTGATATGACACTTTGCCTGATCCTTTAATCATCACTGGCGTGTCAGGGTTTTTCATCAGCTGTAATTTGATGACCGCAGCCACATCAAGTGCCTCCATCGGCTCTTCTGGATCAGTGCCAATACTCACGTAATATTTACCTTGGGCATCTATCGAGGCAATGATTGGCGGCGTATCTTTCGTATCAACTAAATCTGATTCTTCCATTTTAGGAAGATCAACTTTAACGCCGTGTGTAATCAAAGGTGCTGTTGCCATAAAGATGATCAACAACACTAACATAACATCAATGTATGGGACCACGTTTATCTCTGCAACAGGACGACGCTTTTTACGTTGGTACATTCGCTTTTGCCTCTATTTGTGTAGCTGCTTGACGGTGTAAAATATTCGCAAACTCTTCCATAAAATTAATGTAATTAGATTCAAGCTTTTCAACTTTATTTGCAAAACGGTTATAAGCGATAACGGCAGGGATTGCTGCAAATAAACCCATAGCAGTTGCAATCAATGCTTCTGCAATACCAGGAGCAACCATCTGTAACGTAGCTTGTTTAACTTCACCCAATGCAATAAAGGCATTCATTATTCCCCATACAGTTCCAAATAAGCCGATATACGGGCTGATAGAACCGACAGTTGCTAAAAATGATAAGCTTGATTCAAGTTTTTCTATTTCTCGTGATAAAGCAACGCGCATAGAACGATGTGTGCCTTCCATAACAATGCTTGCACTTTCGAATGTGGTTTTTTTATGGCGTGCAAACTCTTTAAAACCAGCAATAAATAATGCCTCTACGCCTGTAGAGTTACCACTGCGTGATGTGATTTCATTATAGAGCTTACTTAAATCTATACCTGACCAAAATTTTTGTTCAAAGCGCTTAGCATTTGATAGCGCATCTGAAATAGCTTTTTTGCGCTGGAAAATAACAGCCCACGACATAACTGACATAGCCACTAATGCCAACATAACCAATTGCACAAGAAAACTTGCTTCTAGAATTAAATCTAAAAAATTAAGTCCTGATCCCACTTTAAACTCCTACTTAAGGTTTCTTGTATAAATAAACATTTTATTATACGCCAGTGTATGACCAAAAACATGGCCAAAAGTTGCAACTAGTGTATCCATTCAATTCGGTACTGACAACGCTATTGCTGTGAATTAGCAACAAAAAACGTTAAAAGACAAACTGATTGTTCTTACCTCAAATGAATCAAATATTCTATTAAATTAAAAGTAAGTACATAATGATATATATTGCTGCGTATTTATTATAAAAAACATCATAAAACACACGTTTTATTCACTATAAAAGAATAACCACCCAAAACCAATTTAAAAACATGAAGCAGGATAGTTAAACTAATGTAAAGTTAATTCAAATTAAAATTAAAAAACATTTAATTCATACACTTAAAAAATAAAAAACACTATTATCGACCACTTTTCATGCAAAAACAAAAATCAAACATTAGTTTTATTAATCTGAAAATTAAATTTTTCTAGTTTGAACAAAAATAATAAAGCCGCTATTATTCTCCCATACCGAGCTAGCGCTGCAATGAATATTTCATTACACCCAGTTCTTTGCAACATGATTCTGATTTTTCGTGTTGCTCAGTTTAAAGTCATTTTGATAAAACTTGATGAATTTAAACTACTCCCTGGATTACTTCCTTCAACTTGTTGTTTGCCCGCATTTTTTGCGGGCTTTTTTTTGCCCGCAATAAAATTACTCTTAATACCTAATCATTCTAGGGCGTGTTAACCTTTCGTGATTGATTTTGCAGCAGTCTGTTTGGTATTTAGGCAAGGCAGCGCCTATGCAGTGTGGTTGTTCCCCATAAATAGGCGATAACGCAGTATAAATGCCAAACATGCGCTGCCCAAAGGGTTCTTCCTAGGGGCGATTGACTCTTTGTTGCTCGGTTTTTACTTAGCCCGCTAGGTTTCAAACCTCGCGCCGCGATTAAATCGCCCCTAGGTTGAACAAATTTCAATCCATAAAGGTAAACACGCCCTAGTAACTAAATTTTAATGCACTGAATATAATTACTTGTTTGAATTATATGGATATTAAAGTATTCCACAGCAAATATTCGCACTTCTCAGAGGGTATACAATATAGCTGGCAAACTTAACTGTAAGTGAACTTATTATTAGGAATTAAACAAATACTATGCCTGCTTCAAATCAGAGCACAGTATTTATTACTTTATATAAGATGGGATTACGGTTGGAATATGGTGTATCTTCAGGCATGCTAAAGCTACAAAAGTTGACCAATATTACTCTTTTTTAGGCTGTAAGCCAAAATGGTGATATGCATTATCTGACACAATGCGCCCTCTTGGGGTTCGTTGTATAAAACCTTGTTGAATTAAGTAAGGCTCTATTACATCTTCAATGGTTTCTCTTTCTTCACCAATGGCTGCGGCTAAATTATCCAGACCAACTGGCCCGCCCATAAACTTCTCAATAATCGCGAGTAAATATTTACGATCCATATAATCGAAGCCGCTTTTATCTACGTCAATCATATTAAGCGCGAGCTCTGCAACCTCGGCATTAACTGTACCGTCTGATTTAACTTGCGTGTAATCACGCACTCGTCGCAACAGACGATTAGCTATTCGTGGAGTACCCCGTGAACGTTTAGCTATTTCGATTGCACCATCATCGCACATTTCTAAATTTAAATAATGCGCAGAGCGCCCCACAATCGTCGACAAGTCAGCCACTGAATAAAACTCTAAACGCTGTACTATACCAAAACGATCTCTCAGCGGTGATGTTAACGATCCCGCACGAGTTGTAGCGCCTATCAAAGTAAATGCAGGTAAATCAAGCTTTATTGAGCGAGCAGCTGGGCCTTCACCTATCATTAAATCTAACTGGTAATCTTCCATCGCTGGATAGAGGATCTCTTCAACTTGTGGACTGAGGCGATGAATTTCATCAATAAACAGAACATCACCCTCTTCAAGGTTTGTAAGCAATGCCGCTAAATCGCCAGCTTTTTCAAGTACAGGCCCTGAGGTTGTTTTAATACTTACACCTAGCTCGTTGGCAACAATATTGGCTAATGTTGTTTTACCTAACCCCGGCGGGCCAAATATTAATAAATGATCAAGGGCTTCACCTCGGCTTCGTGCAGCTTCAATAAAAATTTCCATTTGCTGCTTAACATGTGGCTGACCTGTGTAGTCGGCTAAAAGTTTTGGTCTAATTGCACGATCAACAACATCTTCATTACTTTGTTCGGTGGCATCTATTAAGCGATCCGCTTCAATCATGGTTTACTCACAACATTGATTTAAGAGACTCTTTGATCAGAACCTCTGTAGACATATCTGGCTTGCTAATCGCTTTAACCGTTTTTTGTGCTTGCGCCAACTTATAGCCCAATGAAACGAGTGCAGAAATTGCATCATCAGCCGCATTATTCGCAATTAAAGCATCTGATGCGGGCTGTATTACTGCATTATCACTAAATGGCGTGAATAAGTCATTACCCCAATCTTTTAAGCGGTCTTTCATTTCAAGCACAAGGCGTTCTGCGGTTTTTTTGCCAACACCCGGTAATTTCACTAAGCTAGTTGCATCTTCATTGTTCACACAGGTTACAAATTGCTTAGCCGACATTCCTGATAAAATAGCTAAGCCTAATTTTGGTCCAACCCCATTTGCTTTAAGTAATTCACGAAATAAAGCGCGTTCAGTTTTGTTATTAAAACCAAATAATAGCTGTGCATCTTCTCTCACCACAAAATGAGTGTAAACAATTGCCGTTTCACCAATATTGGGTAAATCATAAAAACACGTCATTGGCATGTTTACCTCGTAACCTACTCCAGAGACTTCAAGTAAGATCTCAGGTGGTTGCTTCTCTACCAATATACCGTTTAATCGACCTATCATTATTATTTCCTTAGCCTTCCTCTAACGGTTTTACTGGCACTGCCCGCTAGCTTTATTAAGTTTTGATTAGAATGTGCATGACAAATAGCAATTGCCAGTGCATCCGCTGCATCGGCTTGCGGCGTACCTGGCAGCTTTAAAATATTTTTTACCATCTGTTGTACTTGTGATTTATCTGCACCACCATGGCCAACAACAGCTTGTTTAATTTGCCTTGCTGAATATTCAAATACGGGTAATTCAGCCACAGCAGCTCCGACAATAGCAGCTCCTCGGGCCTGTCCTAGTTTAAGTGCTGAATCAGGGTTATGCGCCATAAATACTTTTTCAATCGCAAACTGTTCTGGCGAAAATTGCGCTATTAATTGGCTAATACCTTGAAAGATCATTTTTAAGCGAATAGGAAATTCGTGATCCGCCAGTTTTATACATCCACTGCCTAAATAGGTAAATTTTGCACCTTGATGAGCAATGACCCCATAGCCCGTCAACCGCGAACCTGGATCAATCCCTAAAATAATAGCCAAGCTCTTGCCCAATAAATATAACTTACTAATAAAGTAATAATGCCAGAGCACTGTATAAATTACCAGTACATTGTCAATGCAAAAACCCGCAATTGCGGGTTTTTGTGTTAATACTATAAAATGAGTCGCAATATTAACCGAGCGAGCGCAGTAAACCTTGGGTATTTTTACGCATTGTTCGAGCAATCATAAAGTAGCCTAAAACAGCCACAAATGTGCCCCCTACTAAAGGACCGATGATCCAAATATGCGGGTGTAATTTACCGGCTAAATCAAACATTTCTCGTTGCACAATAAATAATGCGACATCACTCACTAGAGCCGCAACAAAGCCAGCCGCACTGCCGAGTAATAGAAACTCGTATAATGTCGCATTTTTTATTAATCGGCCTTTTGCACCTAGGGTGCGTAAAATCACTATTTCTTGCATTCGCTCCCCTAAGCTTGCTTGCACTTGCGAAATTAAAACTAGCGCCCCACAAAGCACCACAATGGCAAGTACAAAGCCAATTGCCAATGATACTTGCGAAATAGTCGATTGAATTTGTTTAACAAAACTATCAACATCAATAGCATTAACCGTTGGGTAAGTACGTAACAATTCACTAAAGTCACGTTTTTGATCCGTCTCTATACGAACTGAAGAAATATATGTCGCAGGAAAATCAGCCAATACATCCGGACTCAAAATGATAAAAAAGTTTGGCTTTAAGGTGGCCCAATTTACTTTACGAACACTCGTTATTTTTGCATCAAACGATTGTGCGCCAATTAAAAACGTTAATGTATCACCGAGTTTTACGTCTAAACGAGCCAGCATTGATTCTTCAATTGACGCTTCACCCGTCGCACTTTCAGAAAACCACTCGCCATCGATGATCTCATTTTGCGCTGGTGATTGTGTTAACCAGGTTAAATTAAGCTCTCGCCCGATACCAGAGCGCGCTTCTTCATCTTTTTTCTCATTATCTTGCAATGATACTTCACGCGCTACAAGTTCACCATTTACCGCATTAACACGCCCGCGAATAGTTGGGTAAAACTCTGATACTTGAATTTTCTTTTGCGCTAAATAGTCAGTTATTACGGGTAATTCAGACTCCGTAATATTAACTAAAAATGCATTAGGTGCGTCATTCGGTAATTGTGACTGCCAATCAGCAATCATGTCGTTTTTAAGTACCACCAAAAATAAAAGTAATTTAATCGCTAATGCAAAGCTAATAAGTTGCACTGAATTTGCATTTGCGCGCTTTTGAATTGATGCAATCGCCAACGACCAACTATTGCCTGGTCGTAAACCTAATTTACGACCGCCCCCAAAGATGACCCGTGAGACCAAAAACAACAAACCAATAAGCACCAATGTTGAAACAAACAAAATTGCAGTAATTTTTAAGTTATTACTAAATAACCACATTAATAAAAATACAGTCATTGCAGACATGGCTAAATGTACTTTACTAACAAGTAATCTATCCCCTAAATTACGACGCAACACTCGCAGCGGCGGTATATCAAATAAGTCTAACAACGGCTTAATTGAGAACATCACAGCACAAATCACGCCTGTACTAATTGCCGTTATCCAAGGTTTAATACCCGCAGCAGGTAATGTATTGTTCATAGATTTAGCTAAATAGTTCGCTGCAATATCTTGTAAACCAAAGCCTATGAGCAAGCCAATAAGCACAGATAAAGCGCACACCATTGATAAATGCAATAAGTAAATTTTGCGGATCATGTCGCGGCTACCGCCAAGGGTCTTCATCATCGCGACAGGATCGTATTGTCGCTCACAATAACGCTTAGCAGAAACTGCAATAGCCACAGCGGCTAAAATAATGCCTAATAAACCTGCTAACAATAAAAAGCTTTCAGCACGATTTAAGCTATTAGCGATAGGAGATTGACGGTCTTTTACACCATACCATTGCTGATTTTCTTTTATTTGTGGCTTAAGCCAAGCATAAAAGGCATTAATATCAGACTCTTCACCAGCGTATAATTGACGATAGAACACTCGGCTTCCAGGCTGCACAACTTGCGTTTTCTCAATGTCGGCGCTATTTAACAAAACACGGCGACTGCTTGAAAAAATATTAAAAGGTGCATCAGGTTCTTCCACTAATACTTTTTCAATTGTAAATTGCGCTGCGCCGAGTTCAACCGTGTCGCCCACTTTTACATTTAACGCGTAAAAAACAGATTCACTAAACCACACATTGCCCGCACTTGGCCCTTGATTTACAATTTCAACCTGTGCATCTAAACGAGCCTTAATTTTTAACTCACCTTTGAGCGGGTATTCAGGCGACACAGCTTTAACAGAGCTTAATTGCATTTCATCATTAGCAAACAACATGGTATCAAAATAAGTTAACTGGGCTGTTTTTAAATTCTGCGAATGTGCTTTTTCTAAATACGATTGTGGTAAAGCGTGACTGCTGGCAAGTACTCTATCCGCTGCGATAAATGCACTGCTTTTTTGCGCAATACTTTGGCCTATTCTGTCTGTAACCATAGATAAAGTAAGTACAGTCAAAACGGCTAATGCAATGGCAGCACAAATAACCGTGAGTTCACCACGGCGAAATTCACGAAAAAATAGTTTTAATGCTAATTTAGCCCACATCAGCAAGAACCTCGCTGGTATCTTTTACCAGTTTACCCGCCTCAATTTGCAAAACATACTGGCATTTCGCAGCAAGTGCCTCATCGTGAGTCACCAGTATTAGTGTTGTGCCATGTTGTTCATTAAGCTCAAAAAGTAAAGACTCAATCAATTTACCATTTTTACTGTCTAGGTTTGCTGAAGGCTCATCGGCAAATAATATTTTAGGCGTACCAATAAACGCACGGGCAATGGCTACACGCTGCTGCTCTCCGCCTGATAGTTGTGATGGGTAATGTTCTATGCGATGGCTTAACCCTACTTTTTCAAGTAAATCTAACGCTTGTTGTTTTGCATTAGCGCTGCCCGCTAACTCCGCAGGAAGCATTACATTTTCAAGGGCAGTTAAACTTTGTACAAGCATAAAAGACTGAAATACAAACCCAACTTTTTGTGCTCGCAGTGCTGCTCTTGCCTCCTCATCAAGTGTATGCAAAGCATCACCATCAAGAATTATTTCACCCTGTGTTGATTGATCAAGTCCAGCTAATAAACTAAGTAAGGTCGATTTACCTGAACCTGACGTGCCAACTACAGCAACTGAGTCACCAGACTTGACATTAAAGCTGATGTCGCTGAGGATGGGTAACTCACCTTCAAGGGTATTTACCGTTTTAGACAGTCCATTAACTTGAATAATATTTACTTGAGATAGCGCTGACATATGATGCATTCAATCCTACGTTTAATATTTGTTTTTCTAATTGTAATCAAACCACTTACAGCTGCAGCTGACAACACAATTTTAATTTTAGGTGACAGTTTAAGCGCCGCTTATGGTCTAAAACAAGAGCAAGGCTGGGTTAAATTGTTACAAGATAAGTACGACAAAGAGCAACTAAACATCCAACTTATCAATGCCAGTATCAGTGGTGAAACCACTGGCGGTGCACTAAGACGTTTAGACTCATTGTTAAATGAATTTCAGCCAAGTCACGTACTTATTGAACTTGGCGGTAACGACGGCTTACGTGGTTTTCCAATAAAAAGGCTTGAGCAAAACCTCACCCAATTGGTAAACTTAAGCAAACAAGCTGACGCCAATATAGCTATTATGGAAATACACATTCCACCTAATTACGGCCCACGTTATACCAGTCAGTTTACAGGTAGTTTTGAAAAAGTCGCCACCGCAACTGACAGCCACTTAATGGACTTTTTTGTACTCAATGTTGCAGGCGATCCAACGCTGATGCAAAACGACAATATACACCCTAACAAAACTGCACAACCTATATTACGTGACATTATGTATAAATCGATCAAAATGTGGCTAGAAAAGTAACCTTTTGCCACTATACAGCTATTAACTAAGTTCAATAAATGTTCAAACAAACAAAAGGTTATTGATTTTTTATAAAATATGGGTATATTGCATGGAAAGTCGGTATGTGGCGCAGCTTGGTAGCGCACTGTCATGGGGTGGCAGGGGTCGAGAGTTCGAATCTCTCCATACCGACCAATTAATTCCTTTCAAATGTACCTCTAAATTTAATACCTACATAATCTTCAAGCGAATCAGTAAAAAGTAATTTTTTATATATATCACGTCAACTTTTTAAAGCATTGAATCTTCTCTATTGTTTATTTTACTATGAATTTAAGTTGCTGGGCTATTTTAAACTAGGTAAAACATTTCAACTGAGGTGTATCCGAATGAAAATAAGAAAATTCTAGTTCAAGCCATCAGTAAACGTTAATTGATAACACAAGGCTCTAGATGTAGAATTAAAAGTAGATGATTGATATGAGGTGATTATGATGAGTAAAGATAAGAAAAAAATCACAAAAAATATGATTTTAAGGTCTGTTGCTAGTTCTACAGCTATTGAAACTGGCGCAACAGTAAAAACAATAGAAAAAAGGTTAAAAGCAAATAAACTTAAATATGAGTCTCTATCACTCGCTATTTAATTATATCTCTCACGAGCCTTTCAATGTGTTGGTAATCTCTGCTTACACCCGCTTGAATTGACTTAATGTAAAAATCTTTATGCTCATCCCACAAGCTATAATCAAGCGTTCCTTTGCCAGTTTTACTACACAGAAAGTCCATTAACAGACGACTTATCCTGCCGTTTCCCTCACGAAATGGATGAATTAAAATAAACTCAACATGGCTCTGAGCTAAAAATGATACAAGCTCTTCATCGGTCATTTCTGGTAAGTTATTAAATCGTGATAAATACTCATCTTCAAATACGCTAATATGCCTTTCAATTTGCAGAGGTGACATAAACTGAAATCCACCTTTGCCCATATCAACACTTCTTATTTTACCTGCCCACTCGTATACATTACCTAGCCATTGTCTGTGCCAATTAGCAACATTTTGAAAAGAAAAAACGTCATCTTCTGGCTCTGGCGTTGTAAATATTTTTTCATATAGTTTAACTAAAAGAATAGCCTCAACATCATCCATCTCTGCTGCATCAACAATCGCTAACTTGTTCGCTAAAACTAGTTTTTCAGATCCTAGTTGACAAATAGACAAACCTGAATTCGGTATTTTGTTCCCATTTAAAAAATGATGCACGGGCCAAAACTATGCCCGTACCATTTTACTCATTATTTTTTACTTGTTTTTACTAATTACTGACTTAATATTTTGTAATTCTTGACATGAGCTAGGTTGACACTCCCTTGTTTCATTGTCTTCCAATACATCCAAAACACTATACCCGTACTTATTTTCATTAACAGTATTTGCGCCATTATTCATCAACAGATTCATTGATTTGTAGTTACTTAGAATTGCGGCATAAATTAAAGGTGTATTGTCAACTCCATCCCTAACAGCAATACAAGGCTTAAATTTTAATAATATCTTTAGATGCTCTCTACGATCTGGTCCAAGTACTTCAAATATTAAACTTCGCCTTGCAGAAGCTCTATATATATTTGGGTCACCACCATTTTCAAGCAAAGCTTGAAGAAAAAAAGAATCTAAATTTACAGCTGCAAGACTAAGCACATTGCTATCAGGGCTAATTTTATAGCTTGGATTAGCTCCATTTGATAAAGCTTCTAAAAACAAATCTTTATTACTAGATTTAATAGCATCTACCAATTTCACATTTTCAAGCTCTATACTATTTTGGCTCTGAGCTACTGTAACTTTTGAAAAATCTTGATCTGCAAAACAACTAGGCAATGATAAAAATATAAAAAATGGAAAAATGTAGTTTAGTTTTAACGTCTTCATAATTAATACTTCTCCAATGCTTTAATAATTTCATTAATTCCATGTGCGCGTAACATTTCTCGTTGGTTATCACCTTGCATACTGAATGCAGGATTTATCATTATTCGATTTCCTAAAGCTCTTGGAAATAAACCTGTTTGATCTTGCCCCCATGAAACAATGTCTCTCTCAAAATAGTAGGCCATTATCCTAGATGAACTTCCATTATTTGCAAAAAAACCCATTATGCTATTTTGATGGACTCCCGCAGAATTAAAAGTTGAAGACCTTAAAGAGCAACAATAAACTTTAATTTAACAAACACTGCTGCTCCTTTAAATTTACTTTTTAAGCTAATAATTTATCTTTTATTTCTAGGTTGCTTTCATTCCATCCATTAAATGAGTTAATAGTACTCTTAAGCCTAAATTACGCGCATGAAAATTACTGCATGATTGCAGTTTTAATTCTTTATTGAAGACTTTTAACTTTATCCCAGTAGCTTTTCGCTGTTGCTGACGTTGCTACGCCGTTTTCTGTTCAAGTGTTCACAGTAACTCTCTTGTGAGGTCGTCCTACCTACTGCGCCATGAAATACGCGTGTAAATTGCGTGGTCAGTTTTAACCAATTTTCTGGGGAGATATTGACTCTTTCTAGTAAAGGTAA
>NZ_BDDS01000001.1 GCF_001653135.1 Pseudoalteromonas neustonica | reverse complement strand
CATAAAAAAAGACGTAAACAACGTAAATATGGCGATTTACGTGGGCAAATTAAGAATAGAGTAAGTATTAGCGAACGACCAAAAATAGTCGAAGACAGAAGCCGAATAGGTGACTGGGAAGGTGATTTAATTGAAGGCAAAAAGGGCTCTGGTTTTTTTGTAACCCATGTTGACCGTAGCTCTCGATATTTAATCGCGAAAAAAATAGAGACTAAGCAAGCTGAGTCATTCAATACGGCTACAGTAGAGATGTTTAAAGAGATTCCAGAGCATAAACAGTTAACTCTGACCTTGGATAATGGAAAAGAATTTTCGAAATTTAAAGCTTTGGAAGAAGAACTAGATTTTATTATTTATTTTGCTGATCCTTATTGTTCGTGGCAACGAGGAACAAATGAACATACAAACGGTCTGATCAGGCGTTATTTCCCAAAGAAAACTGATTTTTCAACTATAACTAATGAACAACTCCAAGAGGTTGTAATGAAAATTAATACTCGCCCAAGGAAAATACTAAATTATCAGACAGCTGAAGAAGTCTTTATTAATTAGTGATTTAAGGTTTGGTGCACTTGGAACCTGAATTCGGGATTTATTTGTTCTTATGGCTGAGCCCATTAACTTTTTGACTTCAACCATGTCTTGATTTTATCTCTCTTCGATTCAAGTTTTATCTTCAAGCTATCAATTTTTTCTTTCGAGATCCCTACAACCTCGTATATTTCTCTAGCTCTTCCATATTCACTTTTATTTATTAAATTATTAGAACAATTATTTAATATTGTTTCGTAAATTATGAGTCTCCCTTGAGATGCAGACTCTACAAATTTTACATATTGCTCAGCGGTCATTGACTCACAAAACTTTATGTTTAAGTCTAGAATGAAACTTATATCTATTCTGTCTAGGCCTTTCATTTTTCTCAAAAAAAAGTCAAACCCCTCTACATAATATGAATTTAGGATACTATTTTTTATATCCGTTCCTAATGATTTGTAGAGAACATTTTTTTTATTCTTTTCAAAAAAACTTCTTGGAGTAGATCTTTCAACAAATGTTTTAAATTCAGTTATTGCTGTAATTTCATTTTCCAATAACTTTGTTAAATAACTTTTCATTTGCCGATTACTGTAAGGTAATAAAAGCTGAAATAAATGAGTATCTATATAAGCAACAGCCCACTCAAAGCAATCTAGGGAGTCAACTCTATCGAACTCTAATATATAACCTTTACTAAGTAATATTGTAATTTTTTTGTAAGCTTGAAGCTGACATAAACCTTGTGCATATGGTGTAGGCGTATTGTAATTTCCTTTAAGTTCATCATAAAGATCCAAGACCTTGTTATTAAGCTCATTAGTATAAAGAAAATAATGGGCAATCAACGGTAAATTATCTATATAAAGCTCCGTAACTTTCACCTTATCTTCTTTAGCTTGGGTTAATAAATCAATATAAATGATATCTTGAGCAGCCCCAAAAGTAGCATTACAATAAACTAACAAATTAATAAAAAGTACAAACTTTATCCTCCGCATCCAACAACCACCTTTTCACTAATTGAGCATGCTGCCGCCGCTCGGTAATACGTAAATGAAGCACTTACTATGGATGGCGTAAATCCATTTGATAGATACCAACCTGTTCCTTGTAACTTCATAGTTGATAAATAAACTAGACAGCCACTTTAATTGAGCAAATAAAACTGCGCTACTAAGTTTACTATTTTGAGCTAAAAACTTATCTCTTTTTATATCATAACCCGCACATCGTTCATTAAGCGAGCGCCTATCACTGTTAAACCTAAATTACACGCATGAAAATAACCGCATAATTGCAGTTCTAACTTTTTACTGGGGACTTTTAACTTTATGCCAGCAGCTTTTCGCTGTTGCTGACGTTGCTACGCCGTTTTCTGTTCAAGTGTTCACAGTAACTCTTTTATGAGGTCGTCCTACCCACTGCGCCATGAAATACGCGAGTAAATTCCGTGCTCAGTTTTCTGGTGAAATATTGACTCTTTCTAGTAAAGATAAATGTGTACTTTCAATATACCCGCGCTTGCCTTCTCGTATACAACGCCCTGTTAATTCATGACCTCGAAAAATAATCTGGTTAATAGGATCTCCACATACCCATCATACGCGTTTGGTTTATAGACATTGCAATAGTGGACATATACTAATTACACCCTAGTCATTGTCTCGTTTTTTCATTTCAGTGACGATCATTTCTATCATCTGTCGCTTTATAGCCGCTTGCTCAGTTTGCATTTCACCCAACTGCTTTACCAATAAGTCTATTTGCGCTTGCTGTTGGCTATTTTTATATTTTTTAGCGCCAATGTGCTCTACTTCAACAGTAAGGCTTTGCTCTGATGAGCTTACCTGTACGTCTGTAAATTGGGCTTGTGAGCTTTCAAGTTGTAAGTGGCGCTGAATGGGGTTTTGGTTTAATTTATTAATTTGTTCTTGGAGCACAGTAATTTTTTGGGCGAAATTTTCATAGATTTTTTCGAGATTTTTATATTGCTCACCAAAGCTAACATCGTCATCGCTGTACTCTTGCGCTTTATCATCTAAAAACTCAGATAAAATATACGCTGGCTCTTCTTCGTCTTGCTGTTCTTTCTTTTCGAGGTGCATTTCGTAGCGGCTTTTGTAACCTTGCGCTTCAGGGGGGGTGATTACTGGTAATATTTTCATTATTTCATCCTTAAAATAACCAAAGTGTTAGTTGGTTCTATATCGGCATAAAATAAAAAAACTTGAGGAAAAAGAGTCCGGCTTGGTAATGTCACCAAGCCTAGGGCGTACTTTATATAAAGGGATAATTATTCTAAGATTCTATTTTCAGTAACTCTACTTCAAATATTAGTAACGAAGCGGGTGCAATGCTGCCAACTCGCTTTTCGCCATACGCTAATTGGTGTGGAATAAAAAAGGTGTATTTATCCCCCTCACCCATCAGCTGCAGGCCTTCTGTCCAGCCTTTAATAACTTGGTGTAAACCAAAACTAATTGGGCTATTGCGATCAACCGAGCTATCAAAAACACTGCCATCAATTAAAGTGCCGTGATAATGCACATTTACCATACTAGTTGGGCTTGGTTTTGTTTCGCTACCACAGCTATGAATTACTTTATATTGCAAGCCAGAGGCCGTTTGTTGCACCCCTTCCACTTTGCTGTTAGCAACTAAGAAATCCGCTTCAATTTGCGCATTAACGATTGCTTGTTGCTTAGTTTTTTTACTGTTTCTAAAAATAAAAAAGCAGAGTGTGACGATCATCATCGCCAGTATAATGTTGATCATGATTCTTCTTTCTCGTCTTCTTTTTCGTCACTGTCGCCATTAACAATATCAGCAATATCATTTAAACGTGCTAAAGCAATGCCGTTAACTGAGTTTTCAGGGTATTGACCATCTCGTAGGTCACCCGCTTCCATATTCATTAATACATTAAGCGCTTGATCAACGGTCTCTACAGCATAAATATGAAACTTACCCAACTCAACAGCAGCCAATATTTCATCATCTAACACCAAGTTAACTTGGTTTGATTTTGGAATAATAACGCCCTGTCCAGATGTTAAACCACGCATTTTGCATAGCTTAAAAAAGCCTTCGATTTTTTCGTTCACGCCACCAATGGCTTGCACATCACCATGTTGGTTTATTGAGCCAGTAAGCGCAATTGATTGACTAAGAGGCAAACTAGTAATAGCCGATATAAGTGCGCATAGCTCAGCTAACGATGCGCTGTCGCCGTCAATGTAGCCGTAGCTTTGCTCAATAGCGATATTCGCACTGAGCGTTAGGCTAAATTGTTGCGCGTATTTATTACCTAAGTAACCGGTTAAAAGCATTACACCTTTAGAGTGAATAGCTTTGCCCAGTTCAGCTTCGCGTTCTACGTCAATTACACCATCGGCACCGGCGTAAACCGTTGCAGTAATACGTGCTGGTGTACCAAATGAAGTATCGCCAATATGTAATACCGTTAAACCATTTACTTTACCCACGGCTTGGCCGTCGGTTGCAATTAATGTGTGGCCTTCTTTGATATCGCTGAGCATATTTTCACTGATCTGCCCGGTGCGGTATTGCTTGCCTTCAATAGCTTCATCAATGTGGTGCGCGTCAATTAAGGTTAAATTATCTTGTTTGGTATAAAAGCTTGCTTCAGCCACCAGCTCCAGTACATCAGCAAAACGCGCAGATAGTTTATTATGATGCTCTGCTTGGCGATAACTAAATTTAAGTAATCGTGCCATTGCCTCATCTGTTAATGTGCATTTTAACGTACCTTGGCAATATTCAATCACCTTGGTAATAAATTGGTATTGCAACTTATCACTGCTTGGCAAGTAATAATCAAAGTCTGCAAGCACCCTAAATAACTCAGCAAATTCTTCATCGTATTCACCTATGGTGTAATACAAATCACGTGAGCCTAACAGAATAATTTTTACATCAAGCGGAATAAGCTGCGGGCGCAGTGTAAAACTACTGCCTACAGCGTTATCTTGGTATGGTAAATCATTTTTAATTTGGTGGGTTTTAAGTGATAGCTTTAAGCCATCCCACACCAATGGATTTGCCATCACTTTTTCAGCGTCCATAATTAAATAGCCGCCATTAGCGCGATGCAATGCCCCAGGCTGAATTGAACGGTAACTGGTTATAAGTGAACCTTGCGACGCTGCATATTCTATTTTGCCAAAAATGTTGCCAAAGGTTGGGTTGGGTTCGTACACCACTGGTGCAGCATCCCCTTCTTTAAACTCGACTAAAATATTGGGCGCAAAAAAGTCAGTAAGCATGCCTTTACGGTCAAAATCTTCTTTGTTTTCGTCGCTTTCGTCTTCATCATCGAGCCACTCAAGCACCGCGTCGATAATTTCTACGCGAATATCTTTTAAGTAACGCAGTACACCTATGTGGGCTGCGTATTTATGTTCAAGATCTTTTAATAATGGTTTTGTAGCAAGCTCTGCCGTAGACTTTTTCAAGTTACGTAATTTTTCAGACGATTCGCGCTTCCAACGTGGCAACTCTATAAGCGCTTCTATTAAAGCATCTTCAAGTTTTTCAATTTTTTCGTAAAACTGTTCTCGTAGTTCGTCATCCAGCGCGGCAAATTCAGCGTCACTGAGCTGCTTTCCATCTACAAGTGGTGCAAAACCAACAACACTTTTTTCTTCAATTAAGGCAACACTTTGCTCAAGCGCAGCGACTTCCACTTCGGTAATGGCGGCATCGTATGCATCGTTAAATTCACGATCGATTTTCTTCTTCTTACGTTGATACG
The DNA here is from genome assembly GCF_001653135.1 of Pseudoalteromonas neustonica. Lineage (GTDB taxonomy): Bacteria > Pseudomonadota > Gammaproteobacteria > Enterobacterales > Alteromonadaceae > Pseudoalteromonas > Pseudoalteromonas neustonica. Next base: position 723,858 of record NZ_BDDS01000001.1, on the reverse strand, counting down.
CAGGATTATCAAATGCAGCCGGAAAGGTATCAAGTACTTCGTCGATAAATGAGTCAATGTCGTCAGCTAACTGCTTGCTTTGCCCAGCTTGTAAAAACATAGCAATGGGTTCACGGTGATCATCGTAATTATTAACATATAACCATTCATTTGGAGTCGGACGACCTTTACTGTGCGCTTGAAGCTTATCTTTTACAAGCGTGAAACGCCCGTGAGCGGCCTCCCCCATTACATATACGTTATAGCCGGGAAGCTCCATTCCTAATGAAAAATCCAACGCACTTTGAGCACGTTGCTGACCTATAAAAGTCAACGTTTCGGGATATGGATTGCTCATGCACGTTTGTACATGATTAAGTGAAATGGTCGGCGCAAGGGCAGACACAGGTAATGGCAACAGTTTCTTCGTCATTCTAACTTCTTTTTATACCAACATATTCGCTGATTTTTAGGTTCTACACAGGGCCAACATTCACCCTATATAAATGTATTTAGGGCTGTAGTGCCTTTCGGCTAAAGTAGATACCATCACACTTTGTACACGCGCTAATTTGCGTTGCATGGTAAATATCATAACTATGGTTACAATTCTTACATACTAATGTGCCCATTGCTATCCATTCACCTTGGTGATACACCCCATTGTGCTTAAAATCTTGATTTAATGCTTGCCATTCAAGCTGAGTTTTATCTTCAATATGTGAAAGTTCATACCAAAAAGACTCTTTAAGCTCTTGCCATGCGAGAGAGTCGTAGTGTTTTTCGTGCTGTTGAATGTGATCAATATCGCGCTTTAGGTATTCACGATACAAAATGAGTTTTTCTTGACCTAATTGCTTAAGCGCTTGTTCGGATTCTACAAAGCGGTTAATTGCGGCTTTAACTTCATGCTCATTGACGTCTTTTAACCAGGCACTTAAATCAGTTAACCATGCTTTATAATCAGCCATAATTTACTCCTGCAAAATTGTGTTTAGCGAGCCTATACCCTATACGAGTATAGGTTAACCTGCCCTGAAAACTAATTTAGTGATGATTTTATAAAATCCGCCGATTTGACGCTGTAATTAGTGTTTTTTTTGGGGTATCCTAACGACAATTTTTTATTAGTTTGCAAGAAGTCTGGAATCGTAGATGCAAGAGCAATATAACCCGCAAGATATAGAGTCAAAAGTCCAAACCTACTGGGAAGAAAACCAAGTATTTAAAGCCACTGAAGACGAGAGCAAAGAAAAGTATTACTGCCTTTCTATGTTCCCATACCCAAGCGGCCGACTCCACATGGGTCATGTGCGTAACTATACCATTGGTGATGTTGTTTCTCGCTTCCAACGCTTACAAGGCAAAAACGTAATGCAACCTATGGGTTGGGATGCGTTTGGTCTTCCTGCAGAAAATGCGGCAATTAAAAATAAAACAGCCCCTGCAAAATGGACTTACGAAAACATTGATTACATGCGTACTCAACTTAAGCAATTGGGTTTTGGTTATGACTGGGATCGCGAAATTGCAACCTGTCACCCAGATTATTACAAATGGGAACAATGGTTTTTCACCAAGCTATACGAAAAAGGCTTAGTATATAAAAAAATGTCAACGGTTAACTGGGATCCAGTAGATCAAACAGTACTTGCTAACGAGCAGGTTATTGATGGTCGCGGTTGGCGCTCTGGTGCAGTTGTTGAGCAAAAAGAAATTCCACAGTGGTTTATTAAAATCACTGACTACGCACAAGAATTACTTGACGATTTAGATAAGCTAGAAGACTGGCCTGAGCAAGTTAAAACGATGCAACGTAACTGGATTGGCCGCTCTGAAGGGCTAGACATCGAGTTTACACGCACGGATAACAACGAAAAATTCAGCGTTTATACGACGCGTCCAGATACATTTATGGGTGTAACTTACCTTGCAGTTGCAGGCGCACACCCAATTGCACAAGAAGCGGCTAAAAACAGCGATGCTATCGCTATGTTTGTTGATGAATGTAAAAACACCAAAGTTGCTGAAGCAGATATGGCAACAATGGAGAAAAAAGGCATCGCAACAGGTTTTTTTGCCACTCATCCATTAACAGGCGAACAAGTGCCTATTTGGGTTGCTAACTTTGTATTAATGCATTACGGCTCAGGCGCAGTAATGGCAGTACCGGCGCACGACCAACGTGATTTTGAATTTGCGACTGCTTATGGCTTAGATATCAAGCAAGTTATCGCACCTGCAACAGGGTCAGATCTTGACGTTAATTTAAAAGAAGCCGCTTTCACTGAAAAAGGCGTACTTGTTAACTCTGGTGAATTTGACGGCCTTGATTTTGAAGGCGCATTTAACGCTGTTGCCGATAAACTTGAAGCACTGGGTGTGGGTGAGCGTAAAGTAAACTTCCGTCTGCGTGATTGGGGCGTTAGCCGCCAACGTTATTGGGGCTCTCCAATCCCCATGCTAAGCGACGAAGAAGGTAACGAATTAGCTGCAACTGAAGAGATGCTACCGGTACGCTTACCAGAGGACGTAGTAATGAATGGTGTTACATCACCAATCAAAGCTGATCCTAACTGGGCAAAAACCACCGTTAATGGTAAACCTGCATTTCATGAAACAGATACCTTTGACACCTTTATGGAATCATCATGGTACTACGCTCGTTACTGTAGCCCACGCCACGACGAAGGCATGCTTGATCCCGCGGCTGCAAACTACTGGTTACCAGTAAACCAATATATTGGTGGTATTGAGCACGCAATTTTGCACTTATTGTATTCGCGCTTTTTCCACAAATTATTACGTGACTTTGGCTTGGTAAACTCAGATGAGCCATTTGATCGCTTACTATGTCAAGGCATGGTGCTTGCTGAAACTTTCTATCGTAAGGATGAAAAAGGCGGCGACATTTGGATATCTCCAAGTGATGTAAATACTGAAACCGATGAAAAAGGCCGCGTTACTAAAGCATGGCATAAAGAAGACGGCGAGCCAGTATTCTCATCAGGCATGAGCAAAATGTCTAAGTCAAAAAACAACGGTATTGACCCACAGCAAGTTATTGCTCAATACGGCGCAGATACGGTACGTTTGTTTATGATGTTTACCGCACCACCTGAGCAAACACTTGAATGGTCTGATACGGGTGTTGAGGGCGCACATCGTTTTATTAAACGTGTGTGGAAATACGCGGTTGATGTAAACACGGTAGGTTTCCAAGCACTCGATAAAGCAGCCTTAAACAACGAGCAAAAAGTGCTACGTCGTGAACTACATAAAGCCATTGCAAAAGTGACTGATGATGTTTCACGTCGTCAAACTTTCAATACGGCCATTGCTGCAATCATGGAAATTTCCAACAAATTGTTAAAAGCGCCATTAACTGACACCCAAGATGTTGCGATTGCTAATGAAGCACTTGAAGCATTGCTAATTATGCTTGCGCCAATCACTCCGCATTTGTCACATCAATTATGGCAAGAGCTTGGTAAAGAAGGCGATATTTTAGATGCATCTTGGCCTGTTGTGGATGAGTTAGCACTTGTTGAAGATGAAAAATTAATCATCGTACAAGTAAACGGCAAACTACGCGCTAAATTAACCGTCCCAGCAGATGCAACTAAAGAACAAGTAGAAGCACTTGCTTTTGCCGAATCAAACGTGACTAAGTTTACTGATGGCGTAACTATCCGCAAGGTTATTTATGTACCAGGTAAACTACTTAACGTGGTTGCTAACTAATTATGGCAGCATTTAATGCCATTAAAAACGGACTAGCCTTAGCGCTAGTCTGTTTTTTGTTATCAGGCTGTGGTTTCCACTTAAAAAAAGCATCTAGTTTACCTGATGACCTAACCACCTTAACATTAAGCGGTGATGACGAAAGATCTGCGTTATTTGCCATGCTTGATAAAGAACTCACCCTAAGTAAAGTTGAGTTACTGTCTGCCCCTAAAAAAAATGTTGCTCAGCTGTATTTATTTAAAGATAGCTTATCGCGTCAAACGTTATCGCTATTTAAAAATGGTCAAGTAGCTGAGTATGAATTAGCTTACAGTGTACGTTATTTAGTTAAACGTCCAGGTCAGCAAGCAATTGAAAAAAGCTTTGAACTTTATCGTAATTATCAGGACGACCCTGATAACGCGTTAGCTAAAGCAAAAGAATTCGATTTGCTGCTCAACGAAATTCGCAAACAAGCGAGCCGTAGAATTGTCAGAGAGCTTGCTCAACTGTAATGCGACTTTACGCTAATCAACTCTCTGGCCAATTAAACAAAAACCTACACCCATTTTATTTGGTGTTTGGTGAAGAGCCATTTCAAGTTGCACAATGTGCGCAACAAATTCGTACTGCTGCAAAACAGCAAGGTTTTGATGAAGTAATTAAACTCACCTTAATGCAGGGCTTTGATTGGCAAGAATTAGTAGCTCAATACCAAAGTATGTCGTTATTTAGTGCCCGCACGTTAATTGAACTTGATCTTAATTTTCAAAAGCCTGGTATTGTTGGCAGCCAAACATTTAAACGTTTGGTTGAATTGAGTAACCCCGATACGGTATTAATAGTGACTGGCGCTAAAGCCAGCCAAGATATTCAACGCAGTGCGTGGTTTAAAGCATTAGATAAACAAGGCGCATTTGTACCCTGTTACCCGCTTACGGGAAACCACTTATCGCGCTGGCTTGATGACCAATGCTATCGCTTAAAAGTAAATATGCAGGCCGATGCAAAAAAAACACTACTTGATGCCACTGAAGGTAATTTATTAGCCTGTTTTCAAGAGCTCGAAAAGCTGTCGTTACTATATTCAAGTGAGCCAATAAGCCAACAACAGGTATTACAAGGGCTACTTAATCAAGCCAAATTTGATATTTTTGATTTAAGTGATGCACTCTTACAAGGTAATGCTCAGCAAGCAATTAAAGTACTCAACAAACTCGCAAGCGATAATACTGAAGCTGTGAGCATTTTATGGACTGTGAACAAAGAAGCGAATACTTTACTCAGCTTGCAATTAGGCTTACAACAGGGTGAACAACTGGCAGCCTTATTTAAACAAAAAGCTATTTGGAAAAATCAACAAGTTCCGGTTCAACAAGCACTTAATCGCTTATCAATTCAAACGCTTGAGCATATTATTTTGTTACTTGCGCAATTTGATGCCAGTTATAAACAAGGTCACTTAGTAAGGCCTTATCAAGCACTTGCTCATATTTGTTTGGTATTTTGCCAACCATTGGCAATGCCTCTGCCAGCACATCCACTCAATTAATCATTAGGATATAAAGATGATTGCGCTGTTTGGCGGTACTTTTGACCCTATTCATTTAGGCCATATTAATATGGCAAAACACTGTATTGAAGAATTTAATTTAGATACTTTGTATTTTATGCCATGCGCACTGCCTGCTCATAAAGCCGCACCAGGTATCAGCACTGAGCATCGTATTGCAATGCTAAATGCGGCTATTGCGCCCTACCCTTTTTTTGAACTTGATTTACGCGAGTTAAATCGCACTGGGCCTTCTTACACTTTATTAAGTCTGCAAGAATTACGCGCAGAATACCCAAATAAACCATTGCTATTTTTAATTGGTATGGATTCATTTAATAGCTTAGATAAATGGTTTGAATGGCAAACCATTACCACACTTTGCCACATTGTGGTGTTCCAACGTCCAGATCTTACGTGTAGCGCAAGCGACGCGCTATTGGCTTACAAAAAATCAGCACTTTGCACCGATATTAAAGAGCTTACAACACAGCTTGGCGGAAAATTATACTTTTTACCCGGTGAGGAGCATGCAATTTCATCAAGTGACATTCGCAGCGCCATTAAAAATAATAAACATTTCAATGAACTTCTTCCCCATAGCGTGTGTCAGTATATTCAATCACATCAGCTTTATCTAAGTGATGAATAAATACCAGTTGCGTGATAAAATAACAGCTATTCACTTTTAAATGAGATAACACCTTGGATACGAAACAACTACTCGCCTTTGCAATAGATAAAATTGACGATATGAAAGCACGTGACATAGTTAATATTGATGTAAGCGAAAAATCAGATATCACAGACTACATGGTTGTGTGCTCTGGTACTTCTAAGCGCCATGTATTGTCAATTGCTGATCATTTAGCAAAAGAAGCTCGTCACGCAGGTCAAGAGCCTTTAGGTTATGAAGGCCAAAGCGATGGTGAATGGGCTCTGATTGATTTAGGCGATGTAATCGTACACGTTATGCAAGATCAAGCACGTAGCTATTACGACCTCGAAAAACTATGGGGCTAAGTGCCACTTAATTTTAACTGAGCTTGGATGTAACACGTGAAAATACAAATGATTGCAGTTGGCACTAAAATGCCAGCATGGGTAGAAACTGGCTTTGCACAATACCAACGTCGTTTTCCTAAAGATATGGCCTTAGAACTTATTGAGATCCCAGCTGGAAAACGTGGCAAAAATGCCGATATCAAGCGTATCTTGCATATTGAAGGTGAAAAAACCTTAGCTGCTATTCCCAAAGGCAATCGTATTGTCACCCTTGAAGTAACAGGTAAAGCACTTGATACTCACCAATTAGCAAAAAGCATGGAAAAGTGGCAACTGGATGGCCGCGATGTGAGTTTGCTAATTGGCGGCCCTGAAGGTTTGGCGCCAGAATGTATCGCAGCCTCAGAGCAAAAATGGTCACTATCAAATTTGACCCTACCGCATCCGCTGGTAAGAATTATTGTTGCAGAAAGCTTATATAGAGGCTGGAGCTTAAACAATAACCACCCATATCACCGCGAGTAACATTTACTCATGCTCAAAAAAAGGCCCACGATCCGAGACCACTCAGCAGAAGCTAATCTGTTTGCTCGTCGCGCATTTGTGGGTTTTGTTTTTGTAACTCTACTGGTCGCGGTTTTACTTTCTAATTTATACACTATTCAAGTTGATGATCATCAAGATTATCAAACGCGTTCAAACGATAACCGTATTAAAGTTATCCCTATCGCCCCAAATCGTGGCTTAATTTATGACCGTAACGGTGTATTACTCGCAGAAAATAAACCGGTCTATAATTTAGAGGTCATACCTGAAGACGTTGATGACCTTGATGCGTCACTGGCAGCTTTAACACAATTTATAGATATTTCAGAGCAACAAAAAAATGATTTTCTCGATGATATAAAAAATAATCGTCGCTTTAAAAGCCAAGTGCTCAAGGCGCGTTTAAATGAAGAGGAAGTCGCTAAGTTTTCAGTTAATCAACACAAATACCCCGGTTTTAGTATCGAAGCTCGCTTAGCGCGTTACTACCCCTTTGGCGATACTCTTACGCATGCACTCGGTTATGTTGCAAAGCTTAATAAAAAAGAACTTTCTAAACTTATATCTGAAGATCAAGGCACTAACTATCGCGCAACTCACGATATTGGCAAGCTTGGCATTGAAAAATATTATGAGCGTTTATTACACGGCCAAGTAGGTTCACAGCGCGTTGAAGTTAATAACCGTGGTCGTATTATTCGCACATTAAGTATGACTGCACCTGAACCGGGCCACGATCTTGTACTAACGCTTGATATAGGTTTACAACAAATAGCTCAACATACTTTAAAAGATATGCGTGGCGCTGTTGTTGTTATGGATGCAAAAGATGGTGGAATACTCGCACTGTATTCAAACCCTAGCTATGACCCTAATTTATTTGTACACGGTATCAGTAGTAAAAATTATAAAGCACTATTAAACCCTGATCGCCCTTTAATAAACCGCACGACTCAAGGACGTTACGCCCCAGCTTCAACTGTCAAACCTCATATGGCAATTTTAGCCTTAGAGGAAGGCTTAGTCACTGAGCACACAAAAATGTGGGACCCTGGTTTTTTCCAAATACCTAATGTTGAGCACAAATGGCGAGATTGGAAGCGCTGGGGTCATGGCCATGTTGATGTCTATAAAGCCATTGAAGAATCATGCGATACTTATTTTTATGATGCTGCTTATCGTTTAGGGATCACAAAAATTAGTGATTTTATGGCGCAGTTTGGTTTTGGTGATTTAACGGGCATAGATATCCATGAAGAAACCACCGCTATTTTACCATCTAAAGAGTGGAAAGAAGGCCGTTTTAAAGAGTCATGGTGGCGTGGTGATACAATTTCTGTTGGTATTGGTCAGGGCTATTGGACAGCAACCCCCATTCAAATTGCTAACGCAACAAATATACTTGTTAATAAAGGCGAACATCGCCCACCTCACTTGGTACAAGTGGCAAAACAAGAAGACCAAGTAACACCGATTATAAATGAAGAAAAACCACCTGTTATCCTCAAGGATGCAAAGCATTGGCAAATAGCATTAGATGCAATGCATAACACGGTTCATAAAACGACAGGCACAGCTCATAAAGCATTCAAAGGTGTAAATTACGATCCTGCTGGTAAAACAGGCACCGCGCAATTAGTGAGCATAGCTCAAGGTGAGCGTTACGATGCTGACGCGATAAAAGAACGCCACCGCGACAACGCTATTTATATCGGCTTTGCCCCGTATAATGATCCACAAATTGTCGTATCCATTGTGGTTGAAAACACCGGCGGTGGCAGTAGCGTTGGCGCACCGATCGCTCGGCAATTAATGGATTACTATTTTTCAGCTAACCCCGTTAACCTCCTTAGCAATACAGGCCAGCAATGAAATTAAATGACAAGCGCTCTATTTGGGACAAATTGCATTTAGACTTGCCGTTACTGCTTGCCTTAATAGCTATGATGGTCGCCAGTTTAACAATTGTTTACAGCGCCAGCGGTCAAGACATGGCAATGATGGTTCGCCATGCTACACGTATGGCGGGCGCTATTATTGGCATGTTTATTTTAGCCCAATTCTCCCCCGCTACACTTAAACGCCTCGTCATCCCCTTATATTGTTTAGGTCTATTGATGCTTGTAGGTGTACTACTTTTTGGCGTCAGTTCAAAAGGCGCACAGCGCTGGCTTGATTTAGGCATTACGCGCTTCCAACCATCTGAACTAATGAAAATAGCAGTGCCTATGATGGTTGCGTGGTACATAGGTCGAAATCACTTACCACCGAGAGCATTGCATTTAGTTGTCGGCTTTACCATCGTGATGCTTCCAACATTACTTATTAAAGAGCAACCGGATTTAGGCACCTCTATATTAATCGCCAGCTCTGGTGTGTTTGTGTTATTTTTATCTGGATTAAGTTGGCGGCTTATCGGTTTTTTAACCGCTTTAGTCGCACTTGCGGCATGGCCATTTTGGCATTACGGTATGCACGCTTATCAAAAACAACGCGTGTTAACGCTGTTTAATCCTGAGAGCGATCCGCTTGGTTCTGGTTATCATATTATTCAATCAAAAATAGCCATTGGTTCAGGCGGCATTGAAGGCAAAGGCTGGTTGCAAGGAACTCAATCACAATTAGAATTTTTACCAGAGCGCCACACTGACTTTATTTTTTCAGTACTCAGTGAGGAGTTTGGTTTATTTGGCGTGTGCTTGCTGTTATGTATGTACCTATTTATTATTGGTCGGGGCTTATACATTGCCGTTAATGCGCAAGATGCTTTTGGCAAGCTATTAGCCGGTGCACTAACATTAACATTCTTTGTTTATATATTTGTTAACATTGGTATGGTCTCGGGCTTATTACCTGTTGTTGGCGTACCTCTGCCATTAATAAGTTATGGCGGAACATCCATGGTCACACTCATGGCTGGATTTGGTATTATTATGTCAATCGCCACGGATAAAAGGATGCTATTAAAATAATGCTTACGACGATTAAATTCTTTAGCATATCGCTTATCATTATAACCTTAACGGCTTGTAGTAGTTCAGGCAGTAAAACGGACCACAGCAGCCGTTATAGTATGCGTCATGACTCAGCACCTTTGCGCCCGCCTACACAACTTGAAATGCAAAATGCAGTCGTCACAGCTGTGACTAAAAGTGCCAGTGCAGGACGGCCATACACTGTTCGTGGGAAAGGTTATACGCCGATGCTTGATGAAACAGGTTACAGCGAAGAAGGCATCGCGTCATGGTATGGCCGTAAATTTCACGGCTACCATACCTCAAACGGCGAAGTCTATGATATGTTTGCTATGACAGCTGCGCACAAAACATTACCCTTACCAAGCTTTGTCAAAGTCACCAATACCAGCAATGGTAAGTCGGTTATTGTTCGTGTAAACGATCGTGGCCCTTTTCATGATGACCGCCTAATTGATTTATCTTATTCAGCCGCCTATAAATTAGGGTATTATCGTCAGGGTACAGCGAGGGTTAAGATTGAAGCGATTACTATGGCGGATTCGACTCTTCGCTTAAGTTATATTCAAGTGGCTGCGGGAAGTACATTAAAAAATATTGAAGCGTTAGCTTATACGCTGCGCCAGCAATACGCTTTGCCAACGAGTATTGTAGAAAAAGATAATATTTATCGACTTCGCTTAGGTCCAATTAAGGATGCAGAGCAAGCTCAACAAGTACTTGATAAATTAAAACAGAATCAATTTCAAAACGCGTTCTTGCTTTACAGTCAATAAGACCTTTAGAATGAGAAACGCGAATCTTTAACTTTAACCATTAATGAGTATGATGAAATCTATTAAATACAAAATTATAAGCGGAATGTGTGGCTTAGTTTGCTCAGCTGCCATTTTCTCAGCGACCGCTCAGGTCATGCCTGCACCTCCTCAAATTAATGCAAAAGGTTATTTCCTTGTTGATTTTACTACCGGTAAAGTAATCGCTGAGGGCGAACCTGATACACGTCTTGCGCCTGCTAGCTTAACAAAAATGATGACCAGTTATGTGATCGGCACTGAAATTAAAGCCGGTAACATCGCCCCAACGGACATGGTTACTGTTAGTGAAAAAGCATGGGCTAAAAACTTCCCTGAATCATCAAAAATGTTTATAGAAGTCGGTAAACAAATCAGCGTTGAAGATTTAAACCGTGGCATTATTATTCAATCGGGTAACGATGCCTGTGTTGCAATGGCTGAACACATTGCTGGCAGCGAAAGTGCCTTTGCTGATCTAATGAATGCGCATTCTGAAAAATTAGGTATGAGCAACACGCATTTTATCAATAGCCATGGTTTAGACACCAACGAGCATTTTACAACACCACGCGATATGGCCACATTAGGTGCTGCACTTATTCGTGATGTACCAGATGAATATGCTTTTTATGCTGAAAAATCATTTACCTTTAATGGTATAAAGCAATATAACCGTAACTCACTGTTATGGGACGAAAGTTTAGATGTAGACGGCATTAAAACGGGGCATACATCAGAAGCAGGTTATAGCTTAGTAACCTCAGCGACTAAAGATGAAATGCGCTTAATTGCTGTTGTTATGGGTACCTCAAGTGAACGTGCTCGCAAAGTAGAAAGTAAAAAATTACTTAACTACGGGTTTCGATTTTTTGAAACAATCACACCATATAAAGCCGGCGATAGTTTTGCTGAACAACGCATTTGGATGGGTAATAAAGAAAATGTATCGCTGGGTATTTTAGTTGATACACCGATCACAATTCCACGTGGCCAACGTAAAAATTTAAAAGCAGACTTTAAACTTGATAAAGTTCTAGAAGCACCACTGGCTAAAGGGTCTACAGTCGGCACTTTATCTTTAAAGCTTGAAGGCGAAGAAATTGCACAGTATCCTCTTGTAACACTTGAAGAAGTTGAAGAAGGTAGCTTCTTTAGCAAAATCTATGATTACTTACGTTTACAAATCATGTAAAACGTAACGAAAGAATATAAGCGCCTTGCACTGCAAGGCGTTTTTTTTTACTTTAAAAATGGTAGAATGCGCCCCATATCTAACCCGCAAGTAACCTGTAAGTAAATTGTATTGCGTAAATAGCCATTGATGGCGTCAAAAAATAATTTTTCACACCAAAATTTTTTAATGATAGCTTTGTTATAATTAAAATTATTGTGTAATACATGATTTTTTGCTACTTCGGATCAGTAATGTCTTAATACAATTATTATAAGGTCGATAATAGGTTATCTAATCTGATTATTGTTTAGTTATTTAAAGTACTAAACACACATTAAGTATGAGGAGTCAACGTCGTGGCTACACCTGTAAAAGATACTAAATTTGATGAATATTTAGAGTACCCTTGCCCATTTACGTTTAGAGTAATGGGTTTAGCGAACGTAAACTTAACTGATCAAATTCTAACTAAGTTACAACCAATTGCACCTGGCGATTACGCGCCAAAAGTAAAACCGAGCAGTAAAGGTAATTACGAGTCAGTTAGCTTAGTAGTAACGGTTACCAGTGGCGCTCATATTGAAGAAATCTATAACGTGATCAGTAATATTGATGACGTGCGTCATATGCTTTAAGCCATAATAGAGATTTATTGTGAACGAAAACACGTTAATAGTACGCCAACTTGGTCGAGCTCGCTACATGCCGATATGGCAGAAAATGCAAGCGTTTACCGATACGCGTGATGATGCAGTAGCTGATGAAATTTGGCTTGTTGAACATGATCCCGTATTCACGCAAGGCCAAGCAGGTAAAGACGAGCATGTACTTGCCCCTGGCGACATTGAAGTGATCAAAGTTGATCGTGGTGGTCAAGTGACTTACCACGGACCGGGTCAACAAATGATGTATGTACTATTTAACTTACGCCGCTTAAAAATAGGCGTGCGTGAACTGGTGACATGGCTTGAAGAGTGTATTATAGATACACTCAATGACTACGGCATTAGTGCTTATGCTAAAGCTGATGCGCCAGGTGTGTATGTAAACGATAGTAAAATTGCTTCACTAGGGCTTCGCGTTCGTCGCGGTTGCTCTTTTCATGGCCTTGCACTAAACGTAAGTATGGACATGAGCCCATTTTTACGTATAAACCCTTGTGGTTATGCGGGTATGAATATGGTGCAAACAACCGATTTAAACGGCCCACAAGACCTTGAACAAGCAGGTAATGGACTCGTTAAACACATGATAAAAAAGCTTAATGCAACTGAAGTTAAGTTTACTGAAGGGTTTGAAAACGAATGAATAAGCCAGTCAAGATGGAACCAGGGGTAAAACTGCGCGACGCTGAAAAAATGGCGTTGATCCCAGTAAAAGTATTACCGACTGAAAAAAATGAAATGCTACGTAAGCCCGAGTGGCTAAAAATTCGTTTGCCTAAATCAACTGAACGGATCGATGGCATTAAACAGGCAATGCGCAAACACGGTCTTCACTCAGTCTGTGAAGAAGCATCATGCCCAAACTTATCAGAGTGCTTTAACCACGGTACAGCAACCTTTATGATCTTAGGTGCTATCTGTACACGTCGTTGCCCATTTTGTGACGTTGCACACGGCCGTCCATTAACACCAGACGCCGCAGAACCTGAAAAATTAGCGCTGACAATCAGAGACATGAAGCTAAGCTATGTGGTGATCACCTCAGTTGACCGTGATGACTTACGTGATGGTGGCGCGCAACATTTTGCTGATTGTATTCGTGAAATTCGTAAATACAACCCGACTATCACTATCGAAATTTTAGTGCCTGATTTTCGTGGTCGTATGGACCGCGCGCTTGAAATTCTAATCGAAACACCACCAGATGTGTTTAACCACAACTTAGAAACTGCGCCGCGTTTGTATAAACTTGCGCGCCCTGGTGCTGATTACAAATGGTCATTAGAATTATTGCGTCGTTTTAAAGAAGCACACCCAGAAGTTAAAACTAAATCTGGTTTAATGGTAGGTCTTGGCGAAGAAATTAGCGAAATCGAGGAAGTGCTTCGCGATTTACGTGCTCACAACGTAGATATGCTAACTGTCGGCCAATATTTACAGCCTTCAAAGCACCATTTACCAGTAAAACGTTACGTACCACCAGCAGAGTTTGATGCACTTAAAGTGTACGCCGATGAAATTGGTTTTACTCATGCAGCCTCTGGCCCATTTGTTCGTTCAAGTTATCACGCTGATCAGCAAGCTGCAGGTAAAGAAGTGAAATAATCATTTCTACACAATTGAAAAAGCCGTTAGTAATGAGTTAAGCAACTAGCGGCTTTTTTGTGACTGCAATGCAATAAACTGCTGCACATTTTTTACTTCTCTAGGCATGACTGCACGCTCGTGGGCATGTAATTGCGCTAATTTAATCTCTGATAATGGCGTTTTAGCACTGACTAAAGTTAGCTCTAAATTAGGTTGCACATGACTAAATACATAGTGAACTCGTGCAATATGGAACTCTGAGCTGACCAAAGTGGCCGCAGTTATATTTTCCGCTGCGAGTAGTGGCTTAGTGAGTAATGCATCCTCAAAGGTAAAGCGGCTCAGCGCCACCGGTAAAAAAGCAGATTCAGGTATACCTAGTTCAATTAAATAACGTTTAGTATATTCACCATGAGCATGGTTAGTGGTATTAAAATGCGCTCCAAATCCACCTGTACACAAAATCTTAGCGGGCATTTTTAGATAAGTTTGATAAGCCTGCTCACAACGGCTTTTTGCTATCAATGACAAACTGCCGTCATTATTATTTGGCCCACCTAAAACAATTATTGCTGTTTTAATTACGCTATTCGTCACTGCTTTCATTTCGCCACTCTCAATTGTTCTTTTTTCTTTGGCTATCAGCTTAAAACTATTTTTGCTGTTTGTAATTAATCATTAGGTCAAACTGCTTTTCCTTGAGACAATCACGTTAGTTATTTTTAAACCATGGTTCATATAATGAAACTATTAGTTAGAAACTTATCTCGCACTATTACTGAGCATGAAATTCGCACTCTTTTTACTGAGCACGGTAAAGTAGCCGATTGTAATTTAGTACTTGATAAAGAAACAGGCCAATCAAAAGGCTTTGCCTTTGTTGAAATGCCTAATGATGCTGAAGCTTCTGTAGCAATTAAAGCATTAAATCAAAGCACTGTAGATAAAAGTAAAATCCGAGTAAAAAAAGCTGACGCTTAATACCAATCTGCATAAATATTTGAACAATTTAACGAATTAAATCACGCTATAGCGTCGTTAAAATTTTTATTTAGAACAACTAGATATAAAAATTTTTGCCTAGGGCGTGTTGACCTTTCGTGATTGATTTTGCAGCAGACTGTTTGGTATTTAGGCAAGGTATAGCCTATGTAGTGTGGTTGTTCCCCATAAATAGGCGATAACGCAGTATAAATGCCAAACATGCGCTGCCCAAAGGGTTCTTCCTAGGGGCGATTGACTCTTTGTTGCTCGGTTTTGACTTAGCCCGCTAGGTTACAAACCTCGCGCCGCGATTAAATCGCCCCTAGATTGAACAAATTTCAATCCACAAAGGTCAACACGCCCTAGTTATAGCGCAATTTTTTGTCATTAAATAGACTCCATATCTATCCAGATTGGTATAACGCGTAAAGTGACATACCAGCTTTATAATGTACGGGAGTTTAGCTTGCTAAAATACAGTGTTTTATTTAATTGGTATGCCATTATTTTAATGGTAATAACGTAATAGACTTTACTTGAATGACCGCGTTACCACCTTCATCATCTTTTAAATCAGGCACTAAATAAACCGCACTTACATGCGCTTTAATAATACCTAAATCCTTTGAATTCGTTGGCGTCCAGCTAGGTCGATTAAAATCAGCAACATTAATACATGCGCTTACCCACTTTTTGGCTTTAGGCAAAATATGTTGATAGTGCGCATAACTTTTATCGCCCTTCCCACCGTATTCTTTTTGAGATAATTTTACCACTAAATCACGACTGCTTTGATAGGTAAGCTGTATTGTCTCAGCGCCCTTTAAGTCACCTTTTGGTAGATCATAAATCAGCTCCACCCACGAGTTATTTTTGGCATCCACGCGAGGCACTCGCGAGAAATTAACCCAAATTGCCCCCTCTGACAGCAAACTCGCTTTTGTTAGTGCTTTACTTCCATGCGGATCGGTGGCGTAACGCCAGTCTTGCTCAGTTAAAGTGTTTTTCGTTAAGCTAGTTTCATCTTGCAAGCATGTGTTTGTTGCATGAACAGAAAATGGTAATAAGCTAAAAAATAAAATACGTAGTGATCGGTTAAACACGCAAAATCCTTATTAAGAGTTTTTTTGAGTATACCTTAAAGCTGGATTAATTAAAGGCACAAAAAATGGGCAGTTAAGCCCATTCTTTTAGCGAAAAGATGCAATTATGCTTCAGATTCGTCTTCTTCTTCCTCATCAACAGGCTCTTGACGCTGTGCAGCGCGTGCGATGATTTCAACGTAGAAGGACGTTAAGCCTTGCTTTTCAATTTCACTGATAGAATTATTTATCTCAGCAACATGCACTACTTGTGCATCGTCTGCTGTATTACCAAACTTACAATCAAATGCCCAGTAGTCAGCATCAAATGGTAAGGTTTTGTTACGCTCTCTTTTCAAATATTTTTTTACTTCATGCTTTGCAGCATCAACCATACGTGGATATTTGATTTTCTCGTGATTCAGCGTGAATGTTTTCTTCATTACGTTCCTAATTACCTTTATTAAATGATAATGGTATTTATGAAACACCATTTGAGGTCATTATAGCAATTGCATTTAATTTTTGGATGCTTTTTTTACACTAAAGTAAATTAATTAGTCTAGTGTCAAAATATGACACATTAATGTCAAGCTTGAGATAAGTGCAACGGCTGATGAAGTGCTTCATTATTAAGGCTGTCGTAAAAAGCTGCCGCATCCATTTGTGGGTTATCGAGCTGAGTTTCTTTATGTTGGTGGCGTTTACGGGTGACTAATTCACAGTTATCAATAATATTTAGTGGGATATGAATTTTATCATCACGAATAGCTAACGGTTCTGGCGCTAGACATGCACGTAATCGAAGGTCACTCATCCCACCATCATTAAGGCGTTGCGCATTATGTTGGCCAATCAACATATCAAACTCTGTTGGTGCAAGTACTTGTTTTGGCCCTGCTCCTAATTTTTTACGCAATTGATCTTCATCTTCAACAACAACATTCGCATCTATGGGCGTTTTAGGAAGATGAAACTGACTAAAATCTAACGCATCATGAGAAAGCATTGCCAATAGCAAAGCAAACTCGCCACGACGTGATTCACTCACACTTATGGCAAGACGATTGTTAAGTTGACTCTCTGTGATTAACAAATCATCGATTTGCATAGACTTTAGCCGATTAAAGTAGGTAATAGATATTTATCGGCTTTATTTCATTTTTCTTTAGCTTTTTTCTTTACTTAAATGCTGATTTTGCTATTATCAGCGCCGTTGCATTGGAGGGGTTCCCGAGCGGCCAAAGGGATCAGACTGTAAATCTGACGGCTCAGCCTTCGCTGGTTCGAATCCAGCTCCCTCCACCACTTTTCTTACCGCTAAGTTAAGTGGGGCCAAATGCGACAAAATTAGTGTGGAGGGGTTCCCGAGCGGCCAAAGGGATCAGACTGTAAATCTGACGGCTCAGCCTTCGCTGGTTCGAATCCAGCTCCCTCCACCACTTTTCTTTCTAGCTTTGCTAGTTCTAGACTTACTTTTTCTAATTTTATTCCTTATTAATCAAATACCCATTGTAAACTTGCACCGTGTTGTTTTAACCACTTTGTTGCTTGCTTATAGTTCGGGTAAAATTCACTAACGCGTAGCCAAAATGGCGCACTGTGATTTAAGTACTTCAAGTGTGCAAGCTCATGCACAATTACATAATCAATAATGTACTGTGGTGCACTGACTAACAATAAATTAAAGGTAAGTTCCCTGCGTCGATTACAACTACCCCAACGTCGTTTATAAGTTTGGATCCGAATACTGCTAGGCAGCGCTTCTGCCATTTTCAAACAGTAATCATTAACCCGCATTTCAATGTAACTTTCTAACTGTTCGTGTAAAAAGGTTTCTAATAATGTTTGATACATTAATTGTTGATGCTTAACTCGACCAGAAATACTGAGTTGCAAAGTGGTCACAGGCTGATTTTTCACTAACAACCAATGGCTACGATTACTTACAGCAAAAGTTAATTGTACAACATCATCAAAAACAACCACCCGATTATTTTTTAATGGGTATTGCCTTGTGTCTAATTGCTGGCTTTGCTTGGTAATTTGCACATTGATCCAATCTGTTTTACTCAACAACCAACTCTCAAGCTCTTTTTTAGCAACACCTATAGGTGCATAAACTGTCACAGCCTGCTGATGAACTTTAATTGCCACGGTTTTACGACGGCGACTGCGCTTTAATGTGTATTCAAACAAATTTAACTCTTAGTGCTACGGTGAGCAATATGGAATAATTTTCGAGTTATTATATTACCTTGCAAAAAAACTGCTAACCTATAATTAAGAATAATTTAAAAAGCAGCATCCGATTATGCCTGATAAGCCTTGTTGTAAGTATACCTCCCCCGATGGGCATCAATGCCAGGAAATAGATATGGGCTCAGGTTTTTGTTTTTGGCATGATAATAAGTTTGATAAATCGGGCCTTGAGCTGAGTCACAAATTAGAACGTTATGCTAAAAAAGGAGGTTTATTGCAAGGTCTTCAGTTACAGCGTGCAAACTTAACAGGCTTAAGCCTAATAAAGCATGATGATGAAGAAGGATTTGATTTATCTTACAGTAATTTTTATCGAGCAAATTTAAGTGGTGCTCACCTATTTAATAATACAATCGCACACAGCTCATTAATGAAAGCAAATTTACGTGAGGCTAACCTGCACTACTGTAACTTGCAACATACTAATTTATTAGGAATTAAGCTGGACAACACGCGCATTGATAAAATTGATTTAGGTGTTGAATTATTACAAGAGAGCCAAGCTAAAACAGCCCTTAAACAATCAGATCGCAACACTGCGCTAGACCTATTTGAGCAATCTGAAGAAATATTTAGAAACCTACGTAAAGCATCGGAACAACAAGGTCTTTTCGAGCTCGCTGGTAACTTTACCTATAAAGAATTAAGAATGCGCCATGCGCAATACCCCAAAGGCTCTAAAAAACAATTAGCATCCAGTGCTATCAACTTATTGTGTGGATATGGCGAAAAACCTGAAAACGTCATTAGGTTTAGCTTAGGCTTAATCATTTTTTGTGCATTTTGCTACTTTATCTTTGGCGTTGTATATGCCGGAGAAACGCTCCAACTAAATTTATCCGCTTCTTTCAATGATAACTTATCAGCATTACTCAATAGTTTTTATTTTAGTGTTGTTACATTTACGACGTTAGGCTACGGCGATATTACGCCAACCGGATTTTCTCGTTTTATCGCCGCTGTAGAAGCATTTTGCGGTAGTTTCTCATTAGCTTTATTCGTAGTTGTCTTTGTAAAACGTATGACTCGCTAGGCTTCTTTCAAGTTGAAAGAATAATAAATTACAGGTTTGGGCAAAACTCGCTATAAAAACAACTGTTAATAATGCTAAAGTTATAACCTATATAATGTAGTGCACTGATTTTAAGTGCTTTGCTTTTGTTAATTTCTGTCGCATTCCATGAGTGAACTTATTGGATAAGCCATATTTTGAGCCATTATGCTTGCAACGTTTTTTATTACGAATCAAGACCCTAGTTTAATTATAAATGGTGTTTTTAACCCTTTTTTGGTGACGCTATCAATTTTAACGGCCATTTTTGCGGCCTATTTCTCTGCATATTTAATTGATCTGGCAAAAGAAACACGCTTTAAGAGCTATCAAAGGCTCGCAAATTCAACCGCTGCGCTCGTGCTCTCTGGTGGTATTTGGAGTATGCACTTTATTGGTATGTTAGCTTTTTCTTTGTGTACTAATATTAGCTACGACCCTGCAATCACTTTCCTCTCTTTTATTCCTGCTTTTTTGGCTTGTTTAACGGCTATTTCTTTATTAGTTAAAAGTAATAAAAAATTCATAGATTTACTCGTACCATCCGTTTTGTTAGGCGCAGGTATCGGGACCATGCATTATAGTGGGATGGCAGCAATGGAGTTGAGCCCGCTACTTCGGTATGACCCACTCATGTTTGGTTTATCAATTATTGTGGCTGTCGTACTTGCGTTTATATCCTTGTACACACGTTTTAATATCAGCCAGCATTTCCCTAAATTTACAGTTATTCAAGCAAGGCTGATCAGTGCGATTATTCTCGGGTTTGCCGTTGCGGGCATGCACTATATGGGAATGGCCGCCACACGATTTGTTGCAACATCCCCATTATTAAATGACAGTAGCAAAGATTCACAACTTACCTTTGTGGCCATCAGTGTCGTTTTTTCTACCATGCTTTTAACGGCAATTGTAGCTATTATAAACGGCATGGTTCGCTACCGGATGTTGTTAGAAGAAAAAACAGGTAACGAATCACGCTTAGAAGCCATTTTATCCACAGCGATTGATGGCATAGTTACAATTGATCACCTTGGCCATATACTAAGCTTTAATAATGCTGCAGTAGGTATTTTTGGATGGAGTGAAGCCGAAGTTCGAGGAAAAAATGTTAAAATGCTGATGGCTGATGACATTGCTAATCATCATGATGATTATCTTTCTAAAGCAGACCATATTGATTTAGGGAAAGTTATTGGCATTAATCGTGATGTGTTCGCAAAACATAAAAATGGTCACTTATTCCCTATCCGACTTGGCATAGGTGAAGTCAACCAACCTGGTCATAATTCCTTGTTCGTTGGCTTTATCACAGACTTAAGCGAACAGCGCACCCTACAACAAAACCTAGTCAAAAAAGAGCAACAATATCGCTCTTTAATGGACAATATGCCTGGTGTTGTTTTTCGCTGCCATATAAATGAACAATGGAGCATGATTTTTATCAGCCCTAGTATTCATGAACTAACTGGTTACATACCCTCTGAGTTTATTAATAAAAATATCGAGTTTGGTAATTTACTTTATAAAGATGATATTCCACATATTAACGAAGCAATTGATCAGGCGATTACAGATAAATCGCAATATTCAATTGAATATCGAGTACGCCACCGTAACGGAAATCTAATTTGGGTACTTGAGAAAGGTAGTTTTGAATTTAATGAGCATGGCGTAGCTATTTGGATTGACGGTGTGCTTGTTGATATAAGCGAGCGACGAAAATACGAAGATAAGCTTAAGCTCGCCAAAATAGCCGCAGAAGATGCAGCGCAAGCTAAGCAGTCCTTTATGGCAAATATGAGCCATGAAATTCGTACACCAATGAATTCAATCATTGGCTTTAGTGACTTATTGATGGACACTCCGCTTGATCAGGAGCAGCAAAAACATTTGATCACCGTAAATAATGCAGCACGCTCACTACTGCGCTTACTTAACGAGATCCTCGATTCTGCAAAACTTGAAAAAGGGAAACTGACTATTGAGCCTGTGCATTTTAACCTCCAACCTATGCTCGACAGCATTATCTCAACGTTCTGGTTAGAAGCCAAAAAGAAAGATCTAGCGTTAAACCTTACCATCAAATAGTCAGTGCATACTGCCTACTATGGGGATCCCGATAGAATCAGGCAAGTACTCACAAACTTAATTGGCAACGCAATTAAATTTACAGAAAAAGGGACTGTGGATGTAACCGTGAGTACGACTCAAAACAATTATTTATTTTTTGAAGTGCAAGATACTGGTATTGGTATTGCCAAAGATCGCCTTAAAGCTGTATTCCAGCCATTTGAACAGGCTGATGGCACCACGACCCGTCGCTTTGGTGGAACAGGCCTTGGCACAACTATTAGCAAACAACTCGTCGAATTAATGGGCGGCTCTATTAATCTAGTCAGCGAAGAACATAAAGGCAGCTGTTTTTTCTTTTCACTCCCACTTGGTGAAGGAGATGAAAGTTTAATTAACTACTTTGATGGCCTACATACACAATTACCTCCTTTGCGTATTTTAGTGGTTGACGATATTGAGCAAAATGTTGAGCTACTGCGTTTATTACTTTCTCGAGATAAGCATACCGTCAGCACCGCGTGTAATGGTTTAGAGGCGCTGGCCATTTTTGAGCAACAAGACTTTGATGTTATTTTGATGGATATTCATATGCCTGAATGTGATGGCATCACAGCAACGCAAAAAATACGTAAAATAGAGCAGCAACGACAGTTAAAAAACGTGCCTATTATTGCGCTAACAGCCAGTGTTTTACAGCAAGATAAGCTAACAGCGAAAAAAGCGGGAATGAACGGATTTGCGAATAAACCGGTTGATATAAACCAACTAAACCAAGAAATTTCGCAAGTTTTGGGTTTTGGACTGAAAAAAGAAACCTTGATTGCCCACACAGATCCAACAGCGCTGCACATAGATTTCAAAAAAGGGCAGCTGCTTTGGGGCAGTAAATGTAAGCAGTTGACACAAATTCAGCGTTTTTTAAAAGAACAACACCCACTTTACGACACTATGTTTAAAAATGGCTTAGCTGCATTAAAAAATGCTAATAGCACACTACACACCCTTAAAGGCTTATCGGGTAATTTAGGTTTACCAACCATGATGAAGCTTTTCTCCGAAATAGAAAAAAGCCAAACATTACAGCAACAAACTCAACTCATTAGACAATTACAAACAGAGTTAAATACGGTGAGTCAGCTTTTAATCGAGAAGACATCATCTTGCATGCCACACCATGAACCTGAAAAAAACACACGCGAGTTATCACTCAGTGAACTTAAATCAATGTGTGAACTACTTTTCAAAGACGCTGAAAACGCCGAGCTTAACGATGAGTTCTTAGCAAAAATAGCCGCTGGTGCACCACAGATTTATCAAAGTGAAGTTACTGCCTTAGTAGAATCTTTTGACCTATTTGATTTTGATAATGCCCAAAGTAACCTTAAATTATTAATTGAACGACTTAATCAGACTGATAATATGGAAACACAATGATGGACTTAATAACTGAGCGCCCAAGAATCCTTATTGTTGACGATGAACCCGCCAACTTAAAAGTAATGCGTGAAGTCTTAAGCAAACATTATCGTCTATCGTTTGCTAAATCGGGAGATGCCGCACTCGCATTAGTTGAAAAAGAACCACCTAAGCTTATACTACTTGATATCATGATGCCTGATATGAATGGCTTTGAAGTATGTCAACGCCTTAAGAGCAACCCTACAACTACACATATCCCGATTATTTTTGTTACTGCATTGAGTGATGAAAGCGATGAGTTTAAAGGCTTTGAATTAGGCGCGGTTGATTACATAACCAAGCCAATCAGCCCTGCAATCGTTCGTGCAAGAGTAAAAACACACTTATCACTCATTCAGGCTGAGCAATTAAAATTAGCCCATGTAGATTTAGTTCACCGTTTAGGGCGAGCCGCAGAATATAAAGACACCGATACAGGTGAGCACATTGTTCGGATGAGTAAATACAGTAAAATTCTTGCACTTGCCTATGGCATGCATGAAGAGCATGCTGAGCTGTTAAAGCAAGCGGCACCAATGCATGACATTGGGAAAATCGGGATCCCTGATGCGATATTGCTCAAGCCAGGAAAACTAACGGCAAGCGAGTTTGATTATATGAAAGAGCACGCTCAAATAGGTGCGCAAATTCTTGAAAACTCTTCGTCACCTTTGCTTCAATTGGCCCACTTACTTGCGATAGAACATCATGAGAAATGGGATGGTTCAGGTTACCCTAACGGTTTGCAAGGCAAAAACATATCTATTGAAGGCCGTATTGTTGCGATTGCCGATGTATTTGATGCATTGACCTCAAAACGCCCCTATAAAGAGCCATGGCCTATTGAAGATGCACTAAAATTTTTGCAAGAACAAGCCGGCGTTCATTTTGACCCTGAGCTTGTCCATTTATTTACAGCGCAAATTGATGCGATTATGGATATTTACTCAACCTATCAAAACTAATTATTGAGGTGGCCTGCAATATACTGATAGTCATGTGATGTGATCTCATGGCTATTACCGCTATTATCTTTAAAATACACCGAAAAAGTTACTTTATAATCAGCCAGCACCGTTTTTATATTTAAGTCTTTCAGATGTTTCAACCACGCCAAAAACTGCTCTCCTGTCGCACCAAAAGCAATCCCTTTACTTGTGCCCTCACCTTCAAAAAGAGCAAGTCTGACAGTTGCCCCTCGATCCTCTAACGTTAATGGGCCTGTGCCTTCATTCCAAAAAGCCAGCTCTGGGATCACTGTAAAACCCAACACTGATTCGTACCAAATAAGCGACTCGGCAAGGTTTGCCACATTTAAATGGCAATGATCGACCCCAACTAACAATGGACACGTCATAGTTCTTTCCCCACTTCTGACTTTAACTGCTCTATAAACGCCAACATATAATCAGTCCGGCGCTTTGCTTCCGTTTTCGCTGAAGGCGTGTTCATACTTTTTGCGATGTGAAGTAACTTAATAAAAAAATGATCGAGTGTATATAGTGTGTCATCCGCTTTACGCTGTTGGCAAAATGGATCTTGCGGGTGATATAAATGTCGGCTGATTGACCCACCAACCTTCATACAACGGCTAACGCCTATTGCACCTAATGCATCCATACGGTCAGCATCTTGCACAATCTGTGCTTCTACCGATTGTATTTGTATATTAGCGCTAAAACTGTGGGCAACAATCGCATGATGAATGGCAGTAAAAAATTGCTGGTCATACCCTATTGAAGCTAAGAAAGAAATCGCTTTATCTGCTGCCATCGTTGACGCTTTCGCACGATCAGGGTGGTTTTTCGCAACGGCTACACAATCATGTAGCCATGCAGCAGGAAGTACCACTGCCATATTGGCTTGCTCTGCAATGCAAAGCTGCTTTGCTACGCGTACGACTCTTTCAATATGGGTAATATCGTGAGCAACATCGGCACACACAACTTCAGTAATAAACCCTTTACAAGCAATTTCGAGTTGTTGTAATGACACCGGTAATGGAATTTCTTGGTTCATAAATAACGTCGTTTCAAATTAAAACAATCAATTGCAGTTACTTTACCGTGCTTATAGGGGCTTGTGCAAAACATTCATTGTATGTTCGCCCTTGCTTCACTAAAATAGCCTGCTAATTTATCTGTAATGAGAAGCCCAATGTCATCTGCCGTATACCTACAAGCTGGTCGTGAAAAATCACTAAAAAGAAAACACCCATGGTTGTTTTCAAAAGCCATAAAAAAAATAAAAGGTAAACCTGGGTTAGGTGATACGGTAACTATCCATGATAACGATGGTAAATTTTTAGCAACTGCCGCCTACAGCCCACACTCACAAATTAGAGCCCGAGTATGGAGCTTTGACGAAAAAGAAATCATTGATCAGGCATTTTTTGAGCGTCGTTTACGTCGTGCATTCGACGCACGCGAACAAGTAATCATTGAAGGTGGTTTAACTGGGTTTCGCTTATGTGCTGCGGAGTCTGATTTTCTGCCAGGCGTTACTATTGATAAATTTGATAATGTACTCGTTTGTCAGTTATTAAGTGCTGGCGCTGAGCGTCATAAAGGTGAAATTGTAGGCGCATTAATCAGTATTTTCCCTGGTTGTGATGTGTATGAGCGCTCAGATGTTGAAGTACGCACCAAAGAAGGTTTAGAACCTACGATGGGTGTATTATGGGGTAATAAACCTGAGCAGCCTGTATTAATAGAAGAAAACGGTTTTAAAATCGAAGTTGATATTCTTGAAGGTCACAAAACAGGTTTTTACCTTGACCAACGCGACAGCCGTGCAGCCCTTGAACGTTTTTCTAAAGATAAAAAAGTACTTAACTGCTTTAGCTACACAGGTACATTTTCATTGTACGCATTACGTGGTGGCTGTGAGCATGTTACTAATGTTGATGTATCACAACCAGCCCTAGATACTGCTAAACGCAATATTGAGCATAATAATCTTGATCTCAGTAAAGTGGACTTTGTTAAGCAAGACGTATTTAAATTATTACGTCAATACCGTGAAGACGGCGTGCTTTTTGATACAGTCGTTATGGATCCACCAAAATTTGCGGATAATAAAGCCCAGCTTACTGGTGCGTGTCGGGGTTATAAAGATATCAACATGATTGCAATGCAAATACTTAAACCTGGCGGCACATTGCTCACTTTTTCATGTTCGGGGTTAATGGAACAAAACTTGTTTCAAAAAGTGGTTGCTGATGCAGCTCTTGATGCTGGTAAAGACTTATTGATTATGGAACGTTTAAACCAAGCAGCCGATCACCCGATTGCTGGCAGCTACCCTGAAGGTTTTTACTTAAAAGGCTTGATCTGTAAAGTTTACTAATCGCTAGTTAAAATGCATGATTTCAAGTCCTGCTGTGACCGTGCCATCGTTTTCTTTGCTGGCGCGGATCACTTTAGCGGTCGCATCAAGCGGCGCTATATTTGCGCTTGTCGAATTAATATTCACTCTTACAATTGTGCCCACTTCAAGTAACTCATCTAAATGTACTGACAATCCTGTCGCACTTAAATCCACACACACCGCATCAAAATGCTGATCTGAAATTGGCTCTATTGTTACTAATTTTGCTTGTGCGTTGATCTGCATACGTTTGAAATTACGTTGTTCTTCATTAAGCATACTGTTCTCCTAAACGACCGTGTTTATTTTTTCTAATAATCCACCCACTGAAAAGGGTTTTACGACATAAGCGTCACAACCCGCTTCAAAGCCGGCTTTTTGCTCTTGTTCTGACTCTAATCCCGATACCATAACAACAGGTATATGACGCGTTTCTGGCGTATTTTTCAACATCCTACATGTATCATAACCATCTAATCCCGGCATACACACGTCAAGCAAAATTACATCTGGTGGATTGGCTATCGCTGATGATAAACAGTGAGTTCCAGAATCAGCATAACTTAGTTCAAAACTTGCTGATAGTGCGCCTTTAAGCATTTCAAAATTAAAGTACTCATCATCAACAACAAGCAAACGTAGATTTTTTTTATCTGCTGAGGGCATAGCAAATATTTGTTCCTTCATTATGTTCAAAAATAAATCCTTCCTTTAAGGTACTCAGCTTGCAATAAAATGCAAGCTTAAATATTGATCAATCATGCTCTTTTAATGCATTCAGAACCCTCTTTCCTGATATCGGGTAAGGTGTCCCTAACGTTTGTGCAAATAAGGATACTCTCAGTTCTTGCTGCATCCAAAAAATTGTCTGTAACGACTCTGGAATAGGCATCCCTTGTGGTATCTTTTTAAGGTACTTTTGATACTCCTGCGCTACTTTATCTAATTCAAGCACGCATAATCTGTCACGGTTTGGGTCAACAGGTAGTTTCTCTAAACGCTTTTCTATTGCTTTTAAATAACGGATTAAATCACTTAATTTATCTGCCCCGTGATTGGATACAAACCCCTTAAACACTAGAGATTCTAATTGGCTTTTAATATCGCCGTGCGCCGTGATCATGGTTAAATCTACACGCCCTTTCATCTTTTTATGCAACGCATGCGCAATACTTAATACTTGCTCCACTTGCGTTGCAATAGCAACGACAGTATCGCCTAACTCTCCACGGACCTGTTCCTTTACTTGTTCAAACGCATGCTCTGTTCGTACATCACCGAGTTTTACGAGCAAACTATCTACCCCTGCTGCAATACAATCATCAATTAAATCAGCGACTTTACCAAATGGATTGAAATATAGACCTAATTTAGCTTTGTTGGGTAAGTTTTGTTGTAAATATTTTATCGGCGAAGGAACATTAAGTAACACTAATCGACGTAAACCTTGCTGATGAGCAGCGTGTGCTTTGATCTCATTATCAAACAACTCAACTGCTGCAGATGATTTTTTATCCACCAGTGCCGGGTATGCTTTTATCTCATACTGGCCTTGTTTTTTCACATACGAGAGCGGTAATTTACCAAAATCCCATGTCAGTAAATCGCTCTTTTCAATGCCTTTGTCAGCCACTTTTGATAGGGTTTGCGTCACTTTACCTTGCAGCTGTGCTTTTAATTTAGCTAAATCCATACCATGTGCTAACACCCCCCCTTTTTCATCGCGTACTTCAAACTGCAAACGTAAATGAGTGGCAAGGGTTGTTAAATCCCATGCATCAGGCTCGACCTTAACGCCGGTCATACGCAACAATCGTGTGCTTAACGCTTCCAGTAAGTTCCCCTGCATAGGCTCTATAGCAGCCAATACCGCATCTGCATAGTTGGGTGCGGGTACAAAGTTACGACGCAACGATTTAGGAAGTGACTTAATTAAGCCACAAATTAATTCATGACGAAATGCAGGTATATGCCAGTCAAAACCGCTTTCTTGCACTTGGTTTAATAGTGCGACAGGAATTTGCACTGCTACACCATCAACTGCTTGGCCTGGATCAAAGTGGTAATTCAGCGGTAACATTAAATTACCTTGCTGCCATAGATCGGGATAATCAAACTCAGTAATGCTGTCTGCACCGTGCTGCATCAAATCATCACGGGTCATTTGTAAATAATGTTTGTTTTGCTGCTTTTGCGTTTTATACCATTTGTTAAATGCCGTTCGATTATTAATATCGCTCGGAATTTTTTTATCGTAAAACGTATATAAAGTTTGTTCGTCGACTAAAATATCGCGGCGTCGGCTTTTATTCTCAAGTGTTTGAATATCTTCAATCAACTCGCGGTTGAATTGTAAAAAACCTTCGTTTTGGCCTAAGTCCTGTTCAACAAGCGCGCTACGAATAAATAACTCGCGACTCACTTTAGGATCTATATTGCTGTACACACAGCGGCGCTTTGAAACAATGATCAACCCATATAATACTTGCTGTTCAAATGCGATGACTGCGCCTGGTTTTTTCTCCCAGTGCGGTTCACTGTAACTGCGTTTTACTAAATGTTGTGCTAACGGCTCAACCCAATCAATATTTATTTTGGCATTGACGCGCGCATATAATTTACTGGTTTCAACAAGCTCAGCCGACATTAACCACTTAGGGCTCTTTTTAAACAATCCTGAACCTGGGAAAATATGAAATTGACTGTTTCGTGCGCCTTTATACAGTTGCTTTTCATCTTTAAAACCAATGTGACTAAGCATGCCACTGAGTAATGCTTGATGCACTTTATCGCCATCAGCCACGTTTGTTGTGGCTTTCATGCCCATTTCGTTGCATACCGTACTTAGCTGATAAACAATGTCTTGCCATTCGCGAATACGCATATACGCGAGCATATCTTTTTGACACAACTTCCTAAACTGGCTATTACTTAGTTCACTTTGCTGCTCTTCTAGGTAATTCCATAAATTTAAAAAGGCAATAAAATCTGAATCAGGGTCGTCAAATCGGCCATGTTTTTCGTTGGCCGCTGCACGTTTTTCTTGCGGCCGCTCTCGTGGGTCTTGTATCGATAGCGCCGCAACAATAACAATCACTTCACGTAATGCACCTAACTTATGCGCCGTTAACACCATTTTAGCCAACCGTGGATCAACGGGTAAACGGCTCAATTCTAAGCCTGACTTAGTTAGCTGAGTGTCGCGATTACTCTTGGTCGGTTTAACGGCTTCGAGCTCTTCTAATAATGTTAAGCCATCGTTGATATTACGGCTGTCCGGCGCTTGTACAAACGGAAATTGCGCCATGTCACCTAGGCCTAATCCCAACATTTTTAAAATAACAGACGCTAAGTTAGTACGTAGTATTTCTGGGTCAGTAAATTCTGGACGCGAATTAAAATCATCTTCAGCGTATAAGCGAATACAAATACCGGCTTCAACACGCCCGCAACGCCCTTTACGCTGGTTTGCACTGGCTTGTGATATTGGCTCAATTGGTAAACGCTGCACTTTAGTGCGGTAGCTGTAACGACTAATACGCGCCGTGCCTGGGTCAATTACATAACGAATACCCGGTACAGTTAATGATGTTTCAGCCACGTTAGTTGACAAAATTATATGACGACGGCTATGCGGAGCGAAAATTCTGTTTTGCTCTGCATTTGATAATCGCGAATAAAGTGGGAGCACATCAGCCCCTTTTAAATTACGTTTACTCAATGCATCAGCAGTATCTCGAATCTCCCGTTCACCATTTAAAAAGATTAATATGTCACCAGGGCCTTCTTGGCACAACTCATCAACGGCATCAAAAATACCTTGTAGCTGATCGCCTTCGGCTTCCATATTCTCTTTGTCAATTTCAATCAATGGCCTATAACGTACATCAACTGGGAATGTCCGCCCTGAAACCTCAATAATTGGCGCATCATTAAAATGTTTTGAAAAGCGCTGTGGATCAATGGTTGCAGATGTAATAATAACTTTTAAGTCTGGGCGCTTTGGTAATAAGTTTTTTAAATAACCTAAAATAAAATCGATATTTAAACTGCGTTCGTGAGCTTCATCTATAATGATAGTATCGTATTGATTTAAAAATCGATCTTGCTGAATTTCGGCAAGTAAAATACCGTCAGTCATCAATTTTATATAACTATTATTAGACACTTGATCACTAAAACGGATTTTAAAACCTACTTGCTGACCAAGCTCACATTGCATTTCATGGGCAATACGATCCGCAACGGTTCGCGCGGCTAAACGCCGTGGCTGGGTATGCCCGATGTAACCATCAACACCACGACCCAGCTCTAAACACATTTTAGGTATCTGTGTGGTTTTACCTGAACCGGTTTCACCAGCGATGATCACCACTTGGTTATTCGCTATCGCCTGTTTAATATCATTTTTTTTCTGACTAACAGGCAGCTGTTCTGGGTAAGTAACTTTTGGCAATTGAGCTAAACGCACCTCACGCAATTGTTGACTGCGCGCAATGTCAGCGGTGATCTTTTCAAGCACTGCAATTTGTTTTGTTTCATCAGTTATTTTTTTTATGCCATGAAGGCGTTTTTTAAAGATGAATTGATCTTTTCTTAAGCACGTTTTGAGTTCACCAAATAATTGACCTAGGTTTACCACCCCGACTACCTTATAAATTTGAATTAAAGACGCGCAATTATAGCAAACTTCACCGCTGTGGTTAACTTTGCTGCAATATTAAATTTTATAATATATGCCCAAATCAGCTCAAGCTAAAATCAATGATAGTGCCGATTCTGGCTTGCCCAACTTTGCATCAGTGATATGCTAATTAGCTAAATTCCCAAAACGTTATAATGATGCCGTTAAGAAGTTTATTACACTTATTTATTCTCGCCGCAATTTGGGGCGCCTCTTTTTTATTTATGCGTATGGCAGCAGCCAGTTTAGGACCAGCCATACTCATTGAGCTTAGAGTGGGGTTTGCTGCGCTAACACTTTTTTTAGTCGCATTATATTTAAAACGAGCGTCAGTTTTTAAAGAACTTGCTTTTAAAACTCACCATAAACATTTCTTTATTATTGGCGCACTTAATTCTGCTTTTCCCTTTTTGCTGTTCGCTTATGCCGCTCAAACACTCAATGCATCAACCTTGTCTATTTTAAATTCGACAACACCTATATGGGGTGCCGTTGTTGGAATGTTTTGGGCCAAGACAAAGCCAACCAAAAGTGTACTGCTAGGTTTAATTTTAGGGTTAACAGGCGTTGTGCTGTTAGTCGGACAAAATCAGTTTAGTATTCATTCAGACTCATTAATCGCAATTATAGCGGCGCTGTGTGCGTCACTCAGTTATGCCATTGCATCACACTACACAAAATACGCACCTAAATTAACTCCATTTAATAATGCACATGGTTCAATGTGGGCGGCAAGCTTTATGGTTTTACCACTAATTTTATTTATGCCGATACGCGAAATGCCCTCCACCAGCGTTATGCTAGGAGTACTTACACTTGGCGTTGTATGCACTGCATTAGCCTATATCTTATTTTTTAAATTGATTGATGATATTGGCCCAACATCTGCACTTACTGTGACTTTTTTAATTCCTTTATTTGGTATTTTCTGGGGGCACCTAATACTTGATGAAACCATTGGTTCTAATACCTTGCTTGGTGCATTTTTTGTGATCAGCGGTACAATGCTGGTGACAGGATTTTTTAATAAAAAACTAAAAGTAAAAAATACAAATATATAAAATTAGGTATAAGACATGAAAAAAGGCGCATTAAGCGCCTTTTATGTCCTTTGGGCAGAACTGTGTATTGACTTATAGTGCAGCGAATACTTCATCTGTTTTTGCAGCACAGATAAAATCATTCTTATGTAGCCCTTTAATAGAGTGGCTCCACCATGTAACTGTTACTTTGCCCCACTCAGTTAATAAACCAGGGTGATGGCCTTCTATCTCTGCCATATCACCTACTTTGTTTGTAAATGCGATGGCTTGTTTAAAGTTTTTAAATTTATAAAGTCGCTCTAATTGCATAATACCATCACGTACTTCAGGCACCCAGTCTGGGATCATTTTAATTAACTCTGCGAGCTCTTCATCCGATACTTTTGGAGCATCAACGTGACAGGCTTCGCATTTTTGTGCGCTTAATGATGACATCTTAAATCCTTAACTTGCTAATTTTTCTTTAGGAGGAAATTTTGGGTCGTGTAACCCTAATTCTTTTGCTTGCTCTACTAATGCCATAATATCCAATTGTGAAATATCAAACAAATCATGGATAGAATTAATGGTGTAGTACAAAGGCTGCATAATATCAATTCGGTACGGCGTACGTAATACGTCAAGTACATTCATTGCGTTGATTTCAGGCGTATCTGAATACACATACTGTGTTTCGCCAGGGCTTGATAAAATACCACCGCCATAAATGCGCAGTCCATCGTCTGTTTGCATAAGTCCAAACTCAACGGTAAACCAGTACATACGTGCTAAATAAACACGGTCTTTCTTTTGCGCTGCATAACCTAGCTGTCCATATTTATGCGTAAATTCAGCAAAATCTGGGTTTGTCAGCATAGCGCAATGACCAAATATTTCATGAAAAATATCAGGTTCTTGTAAATAATCAAACTCTTCGCGACTACGGATAAATGTCGCAACTGGAAATTGCTTGTTCGCTAATAAACGAAAAAACTCGTCGAAGTCAATTAACGCAGGTACTGGCGCTACTTGCCAACCTGTTGTGGCTAGCAGCACTTCGTTGAGTTCACTTAATTGTGGAATACGATCATGGGGCAAGTTTATTTTTTTTAGGCCTTCCATGTATTCATTACAGGCTTTGCCTTCAATGCATTTAAGCTGACGCGCGACCAGTTCTGACCATATTTTATTTTCTTCATCGCTCCAATGTATCACACCATTTTCATCTGGTGTTCTGGAGGTGTATTTACTTGCTTTAGCCATTATAACCTTCTTGGTGTTAAACCGAACCTGTTGCAGTGATACTAAGCAAATGTAAGCCAAAGTTTAATAGCAGAGCCAATATCTGCGCAGGCCATTAACATGCCGTTTGTACACCTTTATATACACTAAAAAACAGTTAAGTTTACACACCAAGTAGAGCAAAGGCTAAAAGCGATTGTTACCGTAAACATTTAATTACAAATCAAGTTATACAAGTAAAGGCGCGGTTAAGATCACTTATAATATCGTTAACATCCTCTAAGCCAACTGAAAGTCTAATTAATCCATCACTAATACCAGCCGCTGCACGCTCTTCTGGAGTATAAGGTGAGTGCGTCATCGATGCAGGATGTTGAATAAGTGTTTCCGCATCCCCTAAGCTTACTGCTAGCGTGCAAAGCTCAGTGCTATTAATAAACTGCTCGCCATCTTTAAGGCTGCCTTTAAGCTCAAATGCAATAACACCACCAGCCGCCTTCATTTGATTACCAATAAACTTAAACCCAGGGTGTGACTCTAGACCCGGGTAATAAACCGTATTCACTTGTGGGTGTTGTTCTAAGAACTCGGCAATTATTTGCGCACTTTCACAATGGCGCTGTATTCTGATCGCCAACGTTTTTAAGCCACGATTAATCAACCAAGCGTCATGGGGGCTGATGGTCGCCCCAATATCTTTGAGCACCGTCATCTTAATTAATGTAATGTGCTCTTGACTACCACACACAAGCCCTGCCACAACATCACCATGACCATTTAAGTATTTAGTCGCGCTGTGAACAATTAAATCTATGCCATAATCAATGGGCTTTTGCAGTAACGGTGTGAGAAAGGTGTTATCGATCACACTGATTAAACTATGTCGTTTTGCAACTTGCCCTATTAGCGCTAAATCAATTATTGCCATGGTTGGGTTTACAGGTGTTTCAGCAAAAATCATTTTTGAATTAGGTTTTATAGCATCACGCAATGCCTGCTCATCAGTCATATCTACAAATGTGACGTCAATTCCCCAGCGCGGCAACATGTGAGCAAAAAAGGCAAACGTACAGCCATATAAGGCACTTGATGCCACTAAATGATCACCTTGCGATAAGAAGCTTAATACCGACGCCGAAACAGCCCCCATACCGGTCGCTGTTGCAGCTGCCGCTTCGCAGCTTTCTAACTGCGCCACTTTTTGTTCCAGTTCGGTTGTTGTTGGATTGCCTAATCGAGTATAAATATACCCCGGCTCTTCACCTGCAAAGCGTGCAGCTCCTTGTGCGGCGCTGCTAAAATGAAACGTTGAAGTTTGATATAAAGGTGATGTGAGTGCACCATGAGGATCGTTGGCTTTTTCAGGACCATGGATGCACTGGCTGTCGATGTGGAGTGTATTCATTGTTATTGCTCATTTTAATTATTATCAATAGGTCATAATTAAACGTATCGCGCTCTAAAGCACAAGCATGCCGGATGCTCAGATGGCTAGAGTATGTACAGGATCTTAGGGAGACTGTACATATATGTTGTCAGTCCCCCTTTTTGTTACTCCTCTTTTGATACAGACGGCTTTCGGCCCATGATTTTACTGGCAATTAATTGCGCTGTTCCTTTAAGCAAACTGCGCTTATGCTCAAGTCGCGGTAACGGACGACTTAGCTCCATAGCTTTATAACCGATCCGTGCGGTAAATATCCCAGCACTTAAGCCCTGTGCTGCACGCCCTGATAATTTGCCTAAAAGTTCAGCACTCAGCGCCGTTGCAGCTAAATCAGATACTAACTCTGCACTACCAACAAACATCACTTGTTTGATCAACATACGATAAAGTTTAATACGACTGGCGTAACCAAAACCGATACCGTAGATTTTGCCTATTTGCTCAATCAATTTAGTGCCACGCCACAACACTGCCATCATATCCACCAACGCCAGAGGGCTCAATGCCACTAACAAACCCGACTCAGTAGCAAAGCGGTTAATGAGCTTTTTAGCTTGCGTATCTTGCTTCACTAGTAAACTATCGGCGTACAAAGTCATAATTTCTTTATCACTATGATGACTATCAATACTTGCTTTAAATTCATCAAATCCTGTTAACTGCTGATGCTTATTAAGCTTTTCAAGCCAAGGCAATGCCCCGCCTACTTGCTCACTATTGAGTAAACGGTCTGCTTCATGGCGATGTAATTGATTGCGTTTTAAGCTACGTAACATTCTATACTCACGCCACAGTAAACGCCCTAATAACAATACACCGCTGAGCACAGCTATTAAATATACGCAACCAAAGATGATTGATTGCTGGAAGGTAATAACCATTGAAAATATAAACTCAAGGAGCACCAAGCCAATAAAGCTCACAGCAAATACCCCTTTGAGGGTTTGCCATTTTGACTTTTTATACACTGGGGCTAAATCAATATCAGCTTCAGGTAGATCATCAACACTGTGCTCATACTCACCTTGATCAATCACTTTTGCAGTGGTTAATTCGGGCTCTTTTTCTAATGGCTCTGGCGCAGTATCAATACGTCGGCCAGCTTGAAAACGTGAAGCTGTCTCGCTCATGTTAGTTTATCTCCTAAAAGGTACTGCATGACATGATCTAAACGTATATGTTTTAGCTGTTTGTCAGGGCTTGGCATTGGCGAGAATGATAAAAACTCAAAACCATGGCTTGGCCATTCATCTTTATTAAGCATTCGCATTGGTGGTTGTGGCGGTAAATAAGTTAACCATTGCGACTCTAATAACGGCAAGCCATAAATACAATTAAGTGTTTTGCCTTGTTCCGTCACTTGTTTTGGCATGGTGGCAGTGATTGATGACATTGCCATTGTTTCAATTTTTACACCATCAAACTTTAAGTGGTTACTTTGCTCATGAACTAATGAATCCAGCAGTAGAGCCAAATCTTTATGATGAACACCACTTATATGGTCTGATTTATTGGCCGCAAAAAGTAACTTATCTATATTCGGTTTAAATAAACGTTTTAAAAAGCCTGTTTCACCATAATTAAAATGTGCGAGTAATTGCTTTATTACATCGCCCTGCTCTTGCAGTGTTTCAGGTCCTTCATTCAGCGCGCTCAGTACATCTACTAATACAATCTGCCTATCAAAATGTCGAAAATGTTGGCTATAAAAAGGCTTTACCACTTCTTTTACATACGCATCAAAGCGTTTTTGTAAATGCGCTAAATTAGAACCCGCAATCGCGTCCTCTGTATAGCCTGCAACTGGAAAAAACAGTAACAGTGGTGCGCCTTGAAGTTCTCCAGGCATTAACATCCGCCCAGGTTGCAACATGGCAAGTTTAGTGTCTTTTTTAAGGCCAACAAGCAAAGCTTGATATTGTGTGGCAATGTCACTTAACGCGCTCTCATCTACTGGCGCATGTAAATCAAGGGCTGCAAGTGCAGTTAAAAATGCCTGTGACTTTTCCACTCGTGGAGGCTGTTGCAATAACGCGTATTGTTGCTCACTCCATTGCCGATAACTTTGCTGTAGCATAGGTAAATCCAGCAACCACTCACCGGGGTAATCAATGATATCTAGATACAAAGTTGACTGCGGTGAAAAGTGTCCTCGTAAACCGCTATCGCTACGATACTTGATTGCAAGGCGCAGGGTATTAATACGCTCAGTAGATGACGGCCACCTTGGTTGCCCTTCTGTAGGCAGTAATGCACTCAAAGCTTTAGGATAATCAAAAGTAGGAATTGTCAGGGCTTCTTGTGGAACTATTCTTGTAGCGATATGACGCTGCTGTTGCATAACATCAAAAAACGGTAAGTTTTTTTCATTCGCCTGGCTAGTCAAATGTTTCACTAAAGCTGTAATGAACGCAGTTTTACCACTGCCACTTAAGCCTGTAACTGCTAATTTTACATGCTGATCTAAACTGCGATGTACGGCTTTTTGCGCTCCGCCCTTTATTTTTTTTAATGTGCTTTTTGCAAATGAAGTGTTAATCATAATGATTGAGCACCTCAGCGGCATAAGTATTAGGCAGCTAAAGTGCTATTGAATCCTTTAAAGCTTATTAATTTCACGGCTAACCGTAAACTCGGTTGAAGTAACGTAGCGTTCCATATCTTGTAAACGTATATCAACACGATTTAAACGATCTTTCAAATCTTGTAAAGCGCGACGAGGCGGCTCACCTTTTTGCCATACTTTAAATTTTACTTCTAACGGATCGTCATGCTTACTTGACTGATCTTTAAACTGTGTCGACGAGTCTTTTTTGTCTAAAATAAACCAGGCTGCAATATACGCCACTACAAATAATGGACCGCCAGTCAATAAGACTGCACTGACAAATATAATGCGAACTAACCATAACTCCATATTGAAGTAATCACTTAGCCCTGCACATACACCCGCTATTTTTCCACGTTGTGGGTCTCTTAATAATTCGCGTTTGGTACTCATACTTTACGCCTCCACTGTGGTGCCTCTTGATCAAGCAATGCTTCTAATGTTTCAACTCTGTCGGCCATTTTTTCAGCTTTTTGTGCAAGTTCCAGCAGCTGGCGATGTTCGTGTTCGCTCAAGCCTTGGCTTACTTGTTTTTTACTACGATAATGTAAAATCAACCACAGTGGCGCGACAAAAATCGTAAACATAACAAATGGTACAATTATTACCTCTGAATCAAACATAACCCTCTCCTGACAATCCGTATTTGATAGTTTAAGCAGGGGCACACGGGCCCCATATATTTTTATTTATCAGCTAACTTCTTTTTGAGTGCTGCTAACTCGTCATCAATTTGCTCATTTTGTTGCAAGTCTGCAATCTCATCAGCCAATGACTTTTTACCTAAATCGTACGATTCTACTTGTGATTCTAGACCATCAATCTTCGTTTCGTAACGTTCAAAGCGATTAAGGGCATCTTCAACTTTAGAGCTATCCAATGCTTTTTTCACTTCAAGGCGTGACTCTGCAGAGCGTTGACGTAAGATAATCGCTTTTTGACGCGCTTTTGCATCTGCAAGCTTATCTTGTAACGTACTCACTTCTTGCTGTAATTTGTCAATGTGTGTTTCGACATGACTTAATTCACTTTCAACGGCTGCTACCGCTTCAGCAGATTTTTGCTTCTCAAGTAATGCTGCACGAGCTAAATCATCACGATCTTTACTCAATGCGAGTTCAGCTTTATCTTGCCACTGAGCTACTTGCGCTTTTA
The DNA here is from genome assembly GCF_001653135.1 of Pseudoalteromonas neustonica. Taxonomy (GTDB): domain Bacteria; phylum Pseudomonadota; class Gammaproteobacteria; order Enterobacterales; family Alteromonadaceae; genus Pseudoalteromonas; species Pseudoalteromonas neustonica. Next base: position 685,412 of record NZ_BDDS01000001.1, on the reverse strand, counting down.
ATGTATCTACACGACGCACTAATTCTTTTTTCTCTGCTAACGTTTTAGCTGAGGTTGAACGAACTTCAACTAACGTGTCTTCCATTTCTTGAATGATAAGACGTACCATTTTTTCAGGATCTTCTGCTTTATCTAAAATGGCATTGATATTAGAATTAACGATATCTGCAAAACGCGAAAAAATTCCCATAATATTTACCTCTGTGATGTTTAACTTAATTGGTCTACAGTTACTGTTACAATATGCTTGCCAACTTTATAAAATATAAAATACATTAATACTTTCAAAAAGTTAAACTAAAAATACAAATTCCTTTAGTTCTCTGCAATTATGAAATACACTAACAGTTAGTAAAAATGACTAAGAGTTAGGGAATATGAGCCAATTTCGCCAACAAGACAATTTACTCGGTCAATCAGACAGCTTTTTAGCTGTGCTTGATCAGGTTTCGCAGCTAGCAAGTTTAGATAAGCCGGTCCTTATTATTGGTGAGCGAGGCACAGGTAAAGAACTAATAGCAGCCCGCTTGCACTTCTTGTCAAAACGTTGGGAGCAAAGCTATATTAAACTTAACTGCGCTGCATTGAACGAAAACCTACTTGAAAGTGAGCTGTTTGGTCATGAAACAGGTGCATTTACAGGGGCGAGCAAACGCCATGAAGGACGATTTGAACGCGCAAACGCCGGTACACTTTTTTTAGACGAACTCGCAAACACTTCTGCGATGGTTCAGGAAAAGCTGCTGCGTGTCATTGAATATGGTGAGTTTGAGCGAGTCGGTGGTAAACAAACTATAAAAGTCGACACCCGATTAGTATGCGCTACCAATGAAGATTTACCTTACCTAGCTGAACAAGGCGAATTTAGAAGCGATTTACTCGATCGCCTAGCATTTGATGTTATTACACTGCCACCGCTGCGAGAACGCCAAGAAGATATTATGCTGTTAGCTGAGCAGTTTGCAATCAACATGGCGCGTGATCTTGAATGGCAATTATTCAGTGGTTTTACTCGTAGTGCTGTTGATATTTTACAGTCATATGAGTGGCCCGGTAATATTCGTGAGCTTAAAAATGTAGTGGAGCGAAGTCTGTATCGCCACGGCAATGAACATATCCCCGTTCACCAGATTATTTTAGACCCTTTTGAAAGCAAGTTCAGACCAAAACATCGTATTAAAGCACCTGTAAAAACACTCGAAGCCGCGCCTATTTTAACTACGCCAAATGAGAGCGTGATCACACATAGCGCTGCCCCCATTCAATTTCCGTGTAGTTTAAAAGATCTTTCCAATGAATTCGAAATCGATTTAATCAATAAAGCGCTTGAGCACAGCCAGTTTAATCAAAAGAAAACTGCAGAAATACTCGGTTTAACGTATCATCAATTACGAGGTTATTTAAAAAAATATAACTTACTAGATCAACAGTCATAGTCAGGGGCTAAGCAAGTGTATAAATTGTTACTTGGTATTATTACGCTATGCCTTACAGGCTGCCTAGATACCAAAGAAAAAACACTCGAAGAAAAAAATCAAGGCTTAGTCTATTGCGCTGAGGCAAACCCCGTATCGTTTAATCCTCAGGTTACAACCACAGGCTCAACCATTGATATCATTGCAAATCAGTTATATGACCGTTTGATCAGTATTGACCCTATTACGGCAGAGTTTAAAAGTGAGCTGGCAACTGATTGGAAAATAAGTCCAGATGGAAAGTCGGTCACTTTTACCTTGCGTAAAGATGTAAAATTTCATACTACGTCTTACTTTACCCCCAGCAGAGATTTTAACGCTGACGATGTGATATTCACCTTTAGCCGTTTATTTGATGTCTATAATCCATACCATTTTGTTGGCGATGCCAATTACCCTTATTTTCAAAGCGTGGGGATAGATCAGCTAATTCGGCAAATTGTCCGTGTATCTGATCACCAAGTCCGGTTTGAATTATTTAATGCAGAGAGTAGCTTTTTAGCCAATATGGCAACAGACTTTGCTGTTTTGCTGTCTCGTGAATATGCCCTGCAGTTAAAAGAACGCGAGCAAACCAACTTATTTGATCAATATCCGGTTGGCACTGGCCCTTATATTTATAAAGAATACAGACGTGATCATTTGGTTCGTTACTATCGTAACCCTGACTATTGGAAGCACAAAGTTGTTCTAGAGCAATTGGTTTATGACATTACACCTAATGGCACAACCCGTATTGCAAAAATGCTCACTAAAGAATGTGATATCACCGCCCACCCAAGCAGTACACAACTGAGTATTCTTGCTCAACGTGATGACATTGTCGTACAAAAAGAGACTAACCTTAATATCGGGTACTGGGCGTTTAATACACAGCGTCCACCATTTGATGACTTAAGAGTACGTAAAGCCCTTGCTCATGCCATTGATATTGAAAAAATTATGCAAGCTGTGTATTACGGTAATGGCATTCGTGCAAAGTCTATTCTGCCGCCAACATCATGGGCATTTCAAGCACAAACTAAATTACCGGGATTTGACCCTGATTTGGCAAAAAAACTATTGGCCGATGCAGGATTACCCAACGGCTTTGATATGACTATTTGGGCAATGCCCGTGAGCCGTATTTATAATCCCAATGCACGAAAAATGGCTGAGCTTATGCAAAGTGATTTACGACAAATTGGTATAAACGTGAGCATTATAGAGTACGAATGGAACACATTTATTCAACGTATTGGTGAACACCGCCACGACAGCGTCTTACTTGGTTGGGCAGCTGACACCCCAGACCCCGATAACTTTTTTAGTCCATTGCTCAGTTGCACAGCAACCTTTAGTGGTAAAAATCCAGCAAATTGGTGCAACCCTGAGTTTGACTTATTACTCACTCAAGCCCTCGACACAACTGATTTGGCAATGCGCAAAACATATTATCAACAAGCTCAAACTATGATTGTCCAAGAGTTACCATTGCTCCCACTGGCACATGGTATGCGCTTCCAAGCACGCAGTGCTGACGTTGAAGGGGTTCAACTTGGTCCGTTTGGGGCTATTTCCTTAGCAAATGCGAGGAAAAAATAATGATACTTGATTATATAATGCGCCGCTTAGGTTTATTACTTTTTATGATGGTAACGCTCAGTGTGTTTACCTTCTCCTTGAGCTATTTATTTCCAGGTGACCCTTTAAGTAATTTAAGTGGCATTACTAATACAAGCTTTTCACAAACGAGCGAACTACAAGATAAGTATCAATTTAACGACAATTATTTAATGCAATATTTTGCTTTTTTAGGACGTATTTTGCAAGGTGACTGGGGGCTTTCATTTGCCTCTGGAGACAGTGTTTTTAGTCATATTATCGATTTATTTCCAGCCACATTAGAGTTAAGTATTTACGCCTTAGTTATTTCTGTCACCTTTGGCGTACCTGCAGGGATTATTGCTGCGGCATACCAAAAAAGCTGGCCTGATAAACTGATAAATTCAACGACTCTTATTGGTTATTCAATGCCTGTTTTTTGGCTAGCCTTACTCCTTATTATGGTGTTCTCACTGCAACTAGGGTGGTTTCCGATGTCTGGAAGAATGGGGCTGCTCTATGAAATCCCCTCGCAAACCGGCTTTATTTTACTTGATATAGCGCTGGCTGACTTTCCATATTCAGGCATGGCTATGCTAGATGCATTGCATCATTTAACACTGCCCACAATTGTATTAGCCATGTACCCAACTACCGTGTTAGTTCGTTTCACCCGAGACTCAATGCTCAATGTACTCGAACAGAGTTATATTAAAACCGCACGAGCCAAAGGCCTAAACCGTGCCCAACTCATAATGCACCATGCACTGCGTAATGCACTGCTGCCTGTAATAAAACAAATTGGTTTACAGTTTAGTACCTTGATCACCCTGGCGATGATCACTGAAGTTATATTCTCGTGGCCAGGCGTTGGTCGCTGGCTAATAGATAGCATTTACCAACGAGACTACCCTGCTATACAGGGTGGCTTATTGGCCGTATCAATGTTTGTGATCCTTGCAACCATTGTTGCCGAACTCACCTATACCTTATTCGACCCGCTGTCACGGAACCAAGCGCATGGCAAAGTTTAATTTATTTTCAGAAGAGTCGAATAAGTCGCCATTAGCGCGGTTTTGGCGCAAATTCAAATCCAATCACCCGGCAGTTGTTGGGTTATGGCTTTTTAGTGCTTTTGCAGTTCTCGCTGCCGCCGCTCCATTGATTGCCCCCTATGGCGTGAATCAGCAGCACAGTGAAGCACTGCTGATCCCTCCTTCATGGCATGAAATGGGCGATGTGCGTTTTATACTTGGTACAGATGACCTAGGCCGAGATGTGTTATCAAGGTTAATGAATGGCGCAACCTATACATTTGGACTCTCAATTGTCGCAGCATTACTAACAACGGTCATTGGTGTGGTAGTTGGCACGTTTGCAGGGATAAGCCGTGGCATTCGCTCTAGCTTTTTAAATCACCTTCTTGATATTACATTATCAATCCCATCTCTGTTATTAGCTATTATCATTATCGCAATTTTAGGCCCTGGGTTAATGAACACAGTGTGGGCGATTATTCTCGCGCTGCTACCACAGTTTATTCATTCTGTGCGCAATCTTATAGTGACTGAGCTAAATAAAGATTACATCACTGCATTTAAACTTGATGGCGCCTCTAATTGGCATATTCTCTCGCGTGGGATTTTTCCAAATATTTATGAACACATTGTGGTTATTTTTACTATGGCTTTATCAACCGCTATTTTAGATATTGCCGCATTAGGATTTTTAAAGCTAGGTGCTCAACCCCCCACCACTGAGTGGGGCGCTATCTTAGCAGAAAACTTAGGTTTAATTTACCTAGCGCCATGGACTGTGGGCTTACCGGGTGTATTACTCTTTTTAGCGGTCCTATCTACTAACTTAGTTGGTGATGGGCTGCGACAAGTACTAAAAGCACGAAAGGCAGACTAAATGCAATTACTCGACATTAGAAATCTAACCATAGAGCTGCGTACATCTGATACCGTAATACGTGCCGTCGACAGAGTGAGCCTGAGCCTCAAAGAAGGTGAAGTGCATGCATTAGTTGGTGAGTCTGGATCCGGAAAAAGCTTAATAGCAAAAGCTATTGTTGGAGTTTTAAATGAACGCTGGCATATCACCGCTGACCGAATGCACTGGCGCGGTGTTGATTTAATGCGCTTATCAAGCCAACAACGTAGAAAAATTGTTGGCCAAGACATTGCTATGATCTACCAAGATCCAAGTCGTTGCCTTGATCCAACGGCAAAAATATTTGACCAAATAGCTGAAACCTTACCGGCAGTGCACAGTTCAGGCTTTTTCTTAAAGCGAAATCGAGAACGTAAAGATAGAGTCAAAGCATTAATCCATAAGGTCGGTATAAAAGATCATGAAAAAGTACTTACCAGCTACCCGCATGAACTTTCTGAAGGTGTCTGTCAAAAAGTAATGATTGCGATGGCTATTGCACGAACGCCAAAATTACTCATTGCGGATGAACCAACAACGGCACTTGAGAGTACGACTCGGGCACAGGTTTTTCGATTATTAAAAAGTTTAAACCAACTTAAGAACATGTCGATTTTAATGATTTCCCATGAGCTAGAGGAAATTGTAGACTGGTCTCACGGAATACACGTTCTATATTGTGGACAGATGGTTGAAGCTGGCCCTACACAACGTATATTCTCCCATCCTCGCCACCCTTATACACAAGCATTGTTAAAAAGCTTACCTGATTATGAGCATGGCCTTGCTCATAAAGAACCGTTTTACGCACTCAAAGGCACAATACCTACTTTGCAGCATTTACCAATTGGTTGCCGCCTTGGTCCTCGTTGTCCACAAGCACAAAAAGCCTGTGTAGTGACTCCCCCATCAACAAAGCAGCATGGTCATAGCTATGCGTGTCATTTTCCATTAATTAAGGCTATGAAATAATGCAGCCACTATTAAAGGTGCAAGCCTTATCTAAAAGCTTTAATTTACGTGCAAGCTTATTTTCACGTAAACAATTTAGTGTCCTAAAAAATATTTCGTTTTGCTTAGAAAAGGGGGAAACTCTGGCAATCATTGGCGAAACAGGCTCTGGGAAAAGTACTTTAGCAAAACTTTTAGCAGGCGCAGGCACCGCCGATAGCGGGCAAATATATTTAGACGGTAATATTATCGAAGACAATGGCGTAAGAGATACACAATGTCGCCATATTCGTATGATATTTCAAGATTCAGAAGCTTCTCTTAATCCTGGTTTAACCATTGGTGACATGCTTGATGATTGCTTACAATACAACACATCATTAGATAAAGAGACGCGGGTTGAAAAAATTAAGGTCACTCTGGCTAAGGTTGGCTTATTAAACGATCACCAACATTATTACCCTCATATGTTCAGTGGCGGTCAATTACAGCGTGTTGCATTAGCAAGGGCGTTGATTCTTGATCCAAAGGTTGTGGTGCTTGATGAAGCGTTATCATCTTTAGACCCTTCTGTACGAGCTCAAACCGTAAATTTACTACTTAAATTACAACAAGAAACTGGCTTAAGCTATATTTTAATAACACATCATTTAAGTCTAGTGCGCCACATTAGCGATCAATTAGTCGTACTTGAGCATGGTGAGATTGTTGAATATGGAAGAACTGAAGATGTTTTCCAAGCACCTAAGTCGCGCGTAACACAAAAACTATTTAACTGCTGACCCTCAATATATGCGCGAGGCGACCCGCGCATAAAAATATACCCATTAAGCAGGTTGAATTAATGATTCAACAATTTTTAACGCTTTAATTTCATTTTCATCAGTAATGCCGTCAGCTTCAATAACTTGTTTAAGTAATTCTAATACAAACACCCTCATTGATTGATCTACAATATGCGTCATTCGATGCTGAATAAATGACTCAATGTCATCACTTTGTACAGCCAAAACACATTTACTTGTCATATCAATAATGTAGTTATCAAGGTTAATCGCTGAATTCCACTCAATCTTATGCGCCCATGTTTCAACAACAGTTAACTCTTCCTCTGCAATCGAACCATCAACAGCGACAAATAGTAATGCAAGATCTAACAGTGATTCTTTTTGTAACTGTTCAACACAGATACCCATATCAAAATTATTTAATAGCTGCTCGAATTTCATAACGATCCTTTGATAAAATTTGCGTTTAAGCACTGAGCTTATACCAAAGTACATTAAAAAGTAACCTAAACAAGTTTGCTAAATTTAAGTAGTTGATACCAATTTGCATAAGTATTTGAACAATTTAACAAATAAAATCACTCTGTAACGTCGCAGCAAATACTCGGTTGGAAACTAGGGCGTGCTGACCTTTATGGATTGAAATTTATTTAATCTAGGGGCGATTTAATCGCGGCGCGAGGTTTGGAATCGAGTGAGCTAAGTAAAAATTGAGCAAAGCTTCCGCGTCCTGCTCACGCCCCTAGGAAGAATCCTTTGGTCACGTTATCGCCTATTTATGGGGAACACCACACACCATAGGCGCTGCCTTGCCTAAATACAAAATAGACTGCTGCAAAATCAATCACGAAAGGTCAACACGCCCTAGCATACTGTCAGTGAAAAACAAAAAAGGCGCCATTGGCGCCTTTTTATTTATTAGAATAAAACTTATTCTGCGGCTTGTGGTGCTACCGGCAAGTTTAACTCAGCGTTTGCTTTTAAAGCTTCAATGAATACCATGTAGTTTTTGTTAACTTGGGCCATTGTAATATTTTGCTTAAGCTGCGCTTCGATTTCGCCCTCAATAGCTGCATCTGTCACTGTTTTAAGAGCAACAATTGCTGCATCGCCGTTATTTAACTCAACCTTTTCAACTACTGGAGCAGTACTTGGATGAGCCATTTTAAAGGCGTGTTGAACGATTGCTGGAGAAACCGTATATGCTTGACGTGTCAGTGTAGCCTCTTGGCGTAGTTCTAAGCTTTGCTCAGTTGCTACGTTTGTTAAGCTCTTACCTGCTTTAATTTCTGCGTATAAGGTAGTTGCTTTCTCTTTAGCAAGTTCTGATGCTTTTTGGCTCACTAAACGCGCTTTTATCTGTTCAGACACATCTACAAGTGGTTTTGTCGTTGCAGGCACATATTCGCTAACTCGAACCACAATAACGTGCTCATCACCGATTTCTAGTACTTCTGAATTCATTTTATCTTCAAGCACGTCTGGTGAGAATAATGCTCTCATCACTGCGGGTGTGTTAAGTGGTGCTGGTAATGCGTTGCGTTCAACTAGCGCCGTTGTTTGTACTTCAACACCGGCAACTTCAGCTGCATCAACTAAAGTATCTGAAATCTCAAATGCAATTCCAGCCATTTCTGTTTGCTTTTCATAAAACGCATTTACTTTTTCAGTACGCTCTAGTTCCGCACGTAAATCAGCTTTAACCGCATCATACGCTTTTACTTGTTGGCTTTGGATATCTGTTAACTGAATTATATGGTAACCGAACTCTGATTGTACAACCTCTGAAAAGTCACCTTTTGCAGTAAGTGCAAACGCAGCGTCTTCAAATGCAGGATCCATCATATCGCGTTCGATCCAATCTAAATCACCGCCCATTTCAGCACTAACAATATCATCAGATGATGATTCAGCTAATTTAGCAAACTCAGCGCCTTGTTGTAATTGTGCTAATAAATCTTCAGCTTTACTTTTAGCTGCATCATCGTTTTCACTGCTATCAATTAAAATATGTGATACACGGCGTTTTTCCGGTTCTATATATTGCGCACTGCTTTGCTCATAATACGCTTTAACGTCATCTTCAGTCACATTCGTTTCAAGGTTTAAGTTCGCAGCATTTAAGTCAATATAGCTTACTGATACCTGTTCTGGAGCTAAAAACTGTGATGTATTTAAATCGTAGTAATCTGCAATTTCTTGCTCATTAACAACGATACTGTCTTGTAGGCTTTCTTTGCTAACTACAATGTAATCAATGCTACGAGTTTGTTGTTGTAGTGCAATCGCGCTTGTTAATTCGTTTTTCAAAGCAAAATCGCTGCCTGCAACAGCTGATACAAGCTGGCTACGAGTCATTTCTTCACGAAGGTATTCACGAAATGCTTCTGGTTGAAAATTCATTTGACGAATAACTTGTAAATAGCGATCGTTATTAAATTTTCCACCAATTTGAAAGTAAGGCAGTTCTAAAATTGATTTTTTAACACTATCATCACTTACACGAAGGCCTAACTCTGCAGCCAGTTGCGTTTGTAATTCTTGTTGTACTAAACGATCAACCACACCTTGGCGAATTTGCGCCATATAATTTGGATCTGCAGCAATTTGCGCGAAATATTCACCAAATTGTTGTTCCAAGCGTGAACGTTCATTTTGTAGTGCTCGGCTAAATTCGGTTTGGCTGATTTTAACTCCATTTACTTCAGCAACGGGTTGTTCTGTGGTTTGACCTAGGTAACCACCGATCCCTGCTAAGGCAAAAGATAAAATTACCGCGCCTAAAATAACTTTTGCTACTGGTCCTTGCGAACCCTCTCTTATTTTCTCAAGCATTTATTTATCTCTATTCTATTCGAGGCAGAAATCGCCTTGCTCATGTAAAAAAAGCGTATCTTACCAGATACGCTTTTTTTCTTGAAGCAGTTGGCGATAAAGATAGTTAATTGTGCTAAAAAGCGACTAACTTCTTACACTGCCAAAACTAACCTACTAAAACAGTGATTAGCTATTACATGCATCTTTTAGCGCTTTACCAGCTTTGAAAGCTGGAATAGTCGCTGCAGCGATTTGAATTGTTTCGCCAGTTTGTGGGTTGCGGCCTGAACGAGCGGCACGATCGCGTACTGAGAAAGTACCGAAACCAACTAGAGCAACTGAATCGCCATCTTTAAGAGCGCCTGAAACAGACTCGATGAATGAATCTAGTGCACGACCCGCAGCCGCTTTAGAAATGTCAGCGTCAGCTGCGATTTGATCGATTAATTGAGATTTATTCACAATATCATCCTCTTTCATTGTTATTATCAAGAGCGATTGTTTTTTAAACTAACATCACTATTTTGAAAATTTTAGAGCAAACTTTTTCATGCTCATACGATTGTATTTTTTCTTCAGCCTAGGCCACATAAGGCCTAGGCTTGAAAACCAGTGCTTAACTTATCATACCATCTAGATTTGAAAAGCCCTTTCAAGCACTTTTTTTCGCTTTTTTACTGGTTTTTTGGTGTTTCGACTGAAAAACTCTCAACTGGGTGTACTAAAGCAAGTTTTAAAACCTCATCAATCCAAGTAACAGGGTGAATATCAAGGCCTGCCAATACGTTGTCAGGGATCTCTTTTAAGTCACGTTCGTTAATTTTTGGAATAATAACGGTTTTAATACCACCTCGGTGGGCCGCTAGTAACTTCTCTTTTAAGCCACCTATTGGTAATACTTCACCACGCAACGTAATTTCACCCGTCATTGCAACATCAGCACGAACAGGATTACCCGTAAGACTTGAAACCAAACCAGTTACCATAGCAGCACCTGCACTTGGTCCATCTTTTGGTGTTGCTCCCTCAGGCACATGTACATGAATGTCACGTTTTTCATAAAAATCACTGTTAATTCGAAATTCATCTGCACGATTACGCACAACAGTCATAGCAGCTTGAATCGACTCTTGCATGACATCGCCAAGTGAACCGGTGTAACTTAGCTTCCCTTTACCTGGCATCGCAGCACATTCGATCGTCAGTAAATCACCACCTACTTCAGTCCAAGCAAGGCCTGTTACTTGACCAATACGATCGCCGTCTTCTGCTTTACCGTAATCAAAGCGTTGTACACCTAAGAAATCTTCAAGGTTCTGTGCATTGATAGTGACGGTTTTAGTGCCTTTTTCAAGCAAGATATTCTTAACGGCTTTGCGACATAACTTAGATATTTCGCGCTCTAAATTACGTACGCCAGCTTCGCGGGTATAATAGCGAATAATGCCAATTATAGCGCTGTCTTCTAAAACAAGTTCGTCGTCTTTTAAGCCATTGCGTTTAACTTGCTTAACAATTAAATGCTCTTTTGCAATATTTAGCTTTTCATCTTCGGTGTAACCCGACAAACGAATAACTTCCATCCGATCTAATAATGGGCCAGGAATGTTAAAGCTGTTAGATGTTGCAACAAACATTACATCCGACAAATCGTAATCAACTTCTAAGTAATGATCAGCAAAATGACTATTTTGCTCAGGATCGAGTACTTCTAATAAAGCCGATGCTGGATCACCACGCATATCCGAAGACATTTTGTCAATTTCATCTAATAAGAATAATGGATTTTTAACACCCACTTTACTCATATTTTGGATTAGCTTACCTGGCATTGAGCCAATATAAGTACGGCGATGACCACGAATTTCAGCTTCGTCGCGTACGCCACCCAGCGCCATACGTATGTACTTACGACCCGTAGAGCGTGCAATCGATTGGCCTAATGACGTTTTACCAACACCTGGAGGCCCTACTAAACATAAAATTGGCCCTTTTAGTTTATTAGTACGTTGCTGAACCGCAAGATATTCAATAATACGCTCTTTTACTTTATCAAGACCGTGGTGATCGCTATCAAGGATTTTTTGCGCACCAGCTAAATCTTTTTTCACTTTTGAGCGTTTTTTCCACGGTACATTAATTAATGTATCTATGTATGAACGCACGACTGTCGCTTCTGCCGACATTGGTGACATCATTTTTAGCTTGGCAAGCTCTGAATTTGCTTTTTCTTGTGCATCAGTGCTCATACCCGACTCTTCAATACGTTTTTTCAACGCTTCGAATTCATCTGGTACATCATCAAGTTCACCCAATTCTTTTTGGATGGCTTTCATTTGCTCATTGAGGTAGTACTCACGCTGCGATTTTTCCATCTGCTTTTTAACGCGGGTACGAATTTTCTTCTCAATTTGCAATAAATCGATTTCACCTTCCATCAACGCCATTAAATATTCAAGACGTTCCGTTACACTGGCAATCTCAAGTACTTTTTGCTTTTCTGGCACCTTAAGCGGCATGTGTGCTGCCATCGTATCAGCAAGGCGTGGCGCTTCATCAATCCCACTGACTGATGTTAATACCTCTGGTGGGATTTTTTTATTGAGCTTTACATAGCCTTCAAACTGACTTATTGCGCTGCTGATGAAAATATCTTGCTCTTGCTCATCGATTTCCTCAGAGCTAATAAACTGCGCGTTAGCAACAAAGAAGTCTTCATTTTCAATGAAGCTTTCAAGCTTTGCTCGTTGCGTACCTTCTACCAATACCTTTACTGTACCATCTGGTAATTTTAGTAATTGAAGTACGGTGGCAATAGTACCTACACGATAAATATCATCTTGTTCTGGTTCATCGACTGTTGCGTCTTTTTGCGCAACAAGGAAAATTTGTTTGTCTTTATCCATTGCCGCTTCAAGGCATTTTATTGATTTTTCACGGCCTACAAAAAGCGGGATCACCATGTGCGGATATACCACGACATCGCGCAGTGCTAACACTGGGATTTCGACTCGATCTGTTCTCTCAAGCGTCATTATTTTTCTCTTCGCTCTTCATTTATTTTAAAGATTACTCAAGTATATGGGGATAACCTAAGTAAAGTTCAACAATTTTACGTAATTGGATTAAATAAATTATAAAAAAAGGAGCCTAAGGCTCCTTTTTTATCAAAGTGAGTATATATTACTCTGCGGCCACTTTATCTTGAGTCGCGCTTTGATAGATCAAAATAGGATCTGATTCACCTTTAATAACGGTTTCATCAATCACTACTTTGCTAACATCTTCCATTGATGGGAGTTCGTACATGGTATCAAGTAATACAGCCTCAACAATTGAGCGAAGACCACGTGCACCCGTTTTACGCTCCATTGCTTTGTGGGCAATAGCGCGAAGCGCATCATCACGAAACTCAAGTTCAACGTCTTCCATACCAAATAATGCGCCGTACTGTTTAGTTAAGGCGTTTTTAGGCTCATTTAGAATTTGTACTAAAGCCGACTCATCTAATTCAGTTAACGTTGCAACCACTGGTAAGCGGCCAATAAACTCTGGAATTAAACCATACTTTACTAAATCTTCAGGTTCAACATCTTTAAATGTTTCACTTAAAGAACGACTCGCCGCTGATTCTTTGACTTGTACGCCAAAACCGATACCAGTATTTTTCTGGCTTCGCTGCTCAATTACTTTATCAAGGCCAGAGAATGCACCACCACAGATAAATAAGATTTTAGAGGTATCGACCTGTAAAAATTCTTGCTGTGGGTGTTTGCGCCCGCCTTGTGGTGGAACCGATGCAACTGTACCTTCAATTAATTTAAGCAATGCTTGCTGCACGCCTTCACCCGATACATCGCGTGTAATCGAAGGATTATCCGATTTACGTGAAATCTTATCAATTTCATCAATGTAAACAATACCGCGCTGGGCTTTTTCTACATCGTAATCGCACTTTTGTAATAGCTTTTGGATGATGTTTTCAACATCTTCACCTACATAACCGGCTTCAGTTAGTGTTGTTGCATCTGCCATCGTAAATGGCACATCTAATAAGCGTGCAAGTGTTTCGGCTAATAATGTTTTACCACTACCCGTTGGGCCAATTAGTAGAATATTACTTTTGCCTAACTCAATATCAGATTTACCATTTTGATTACGCAAGCGTTTGTAATGATTATAAACCGCTACAGAAAGTACTTTTTTAGCGTGATCTTGACCAATTACATAATCATCTAAGTGATTACGAATTTCTTTTGGTGCAGGTAGTTTATCAGACGTGTTGTGCTTAGGCGCAATGTCTTTGATTTCTTCCCTGATGATATCGTTACACAGCTCTACACATTCATCACAAATGTATACTGAAGGACCTGCAATTAGCTTACGAACTTCGTGTTGGCTTTTGCCACAAAAAGAGCAGTATAACAATTTATTACTTTTGTCGCCGTCTGTAGGAGTGTCAGACATTCAGCTACCTCATCTTATACGTTGGCTGCCAAACTACTTAGCAGCTATTTCAATACGCTCAACTATACCAAATTATATTGGTTTTCACATAGTAAAGGACAAAGCTAGTAACAATTAACTACTAGCTTGTGTAATTACTTGCTCTCGCGATTAGTAAATACGGCGTCAACTAAACCATAATCAACAGCTTGGGCTGCACTCATAAAGTTATCACGGTCGGTATCTTTTGAAATCACATCTAATGGTTGGCCAGTATGCTCTGCCATTAAACGGTTTAATTTGTCTTTAATAGACAGGATTTCTTTGGCGTGTATTTCAAAGTCTGATGCTTGACCTTGGAAACCGCCTAATGGTTGGTGGATCATTACCCGTGAATTAGGTAAACAATAGCGTTTGCCTTTTGCACCAGCTGTTAATAAGAATGCACCCATGCTAGCCGCTTGGCCAACACAAATTGTACTTACATCTGGCTTAATAAAATTCATGGTGTCATAAATTGCCATGCCCGCAGTAACTGAACCGCCTGGTGAATTGATATATAAAAAGATATCTTTTTCTGGGTTTTCTGACTCTAAAAATAGCATTTGCGCTAAAATTAGGTTAGCCATGTTGTCTTCAACCGGGCCAGTTAAAAAAATGATTCGCTCTTTTAATAGTCTCGAATAAATATCATACGAGCGCTCGCCTTTCGCTGTTTGTTCAACAACCATAGGTACTAATGCATTGAGTGGATCTGTAATACCAGTGTTCATATTTATCTAATTCCTTATGCGCTTATACTTATCCTTATTATAAGGAAGCATAGTTATTTTTTGGCGAAATTGAAGGCCACAAACTAAAATGGCTCGGGCACGCTGCATAATACAGTGTAACACGAGCCATTTAATCGTTAGCGAGGGCTTAAGTCAATGACTTATTATGCACCTTGCTGTGGATTCATGATGTCATCAAATGCTTTTTCAACGTCAGTTACATTTGCTTTAGCTAAAATAGCTTCAACAGCTTGCTCTTCCATTGCTACATTACGCATTTGCTGCATAAGTTGATCATTTGCTTTGTAATATTCTACAACTTCAGTAGGATCTTCATATGCAGAAGCCACTGTTGCAATTAATGCTTCAACTTTAGCATCATCAACTTTGATCTCGTTCGCTTTAATTACTTCACCTAATAATAGGCCAGTTTTAACGCGAGTTACAGCTTGTTCGTGGAACAATTCAGCTGGAAGCTCAGGCATGTTTTTAGCGTCGCCACCAAAACGTTGTGCTGCTTGTTGACGTAGTGCATCAATTTCTTGATCTACTAGCGCTTTAGGCACATCGATTTCGTTGTTAGCTAAAAGACCTTTGATTGCTTGGTCTTTCACGTTAGCTTTAACCGCTTGGTCAAGTTCACGTGTCATGTTCTTTTTCACTTCTTCTTTAAGTGCGTCAACGCCGCCTTCAGTTACACCGAATTTAGTTGCGAATTCTTCGCTTAATTCAGGTAGCTCTTGCGCTTCAACTTTCTTCACTGTGATAGTGAATTGAGCTGCTTTGCCTTTAAGATTTTCAGCATGGTAATCATCAGGGAATGTTACATCAGCAACAACTTCTTCGCCTGCTTTTTTACCTATGATATTATCTTCAAAACCTGGGATCATACGACCTTGGCCAAGTTCTAATGGGAAGTCTTCAGCTTTTCCGCCTTCAAATACTTCACCGTCGATAGTACCTACGAAGTCAACTGTTACGCGATCGTTCTCGCCAGCAGCTGTATCTACGTCAGCCCAATCTGCGTGTTGCTTACGAAGAGTTTCTAGCATGTTAGCTAGATCTTCGTCAGTAACCGTTACAGCAGGTTTTTCAACAGCAATTTTGTCTAAACCTTGAACTTCTACTTCAGGGTAAACTTCAAATGTTGCTGAAAACTCTAAATCTTTACCCGCTTCAAGTGCTTTAGGAGCAAATGTTGGTGCGCCAGCTGGGTTAATTTTTTCAGCTACAATAGCTTCATAAAAATTACGTTGCATTACTTCGCCAGCTACTTCTTGACGAACTGCGCCACCGTAACGTTTGTTGATTACAGACGTTGGTACTTTACCAGGACGGAAACCATCAATACGCTGGGTTTTAGACAGTTGTTGTAAGCGTTTTTTTACTTCGGTCTCAACGTTCTCTGCAGGAACGGTGATGGTCAGACGGCGCTCAAGGCCTTGAGTCGTCTCAACAGAAACTTGCATGATATACCTCAATCTTCAATTTTGGCGACTGTTCGCCTTCCTTACAAACACGGTGATCACTATGCGTTTTGGCACGTTCAAAGTCATTTAATGACTTATCAACCCCATCTCCACTATAAGATACCAATGCTGCTCTGCCCTTCGGGCACTATGTTAAACAATAGACGCGGCATTATAACCTAATATTTATGATAGTCGAGTCTAGGGGGCAATTATTTGGTTAGATAGCGCATTATAGAAGGTGATAGGATAAAAAACAGGCGTTTTAGATAGCAATTTTTAAGAGCATTCGCTTTTTTGAATAAAAATGATGAAATGGTTTTATAAAATATATTATGAAGAATTTTTATTTTTTGTGTTTTGAAGAAATTATAAATTTAATATCACTTAACTTTAGAGGTAAAGAAAGTGGTCGGCGATGCAGGATTTGAACCTGCGACCCCTTGGACCCAAACCAAGTGCGCTACCAAACTGCGCTAATCGCCGACATATGAAGAATTAACTTCTATTTTTCTGTGAACACTTAAACTGAGAATTTAAGACCATTTCCTAAAGAAAGTGGTCGGCGATGCAGGATTTGAACCTGCGACCCCTTGGACCCAAACCAAGTGCGCTACCAAACTGCGCTAATCGCCGATATTCTTTGTGTAAATTGGGGTGACTGATGGGGCTCGAACCCACGACAACCGGAATCACAATCCGGGGCTCTACCAACTGAGCTACAATCACCACGGCATTTACATGTTTTCAAATGGTGCACCCAGAAGGATTCGAACCTTCGACCGACGCCTTAGAAGGGCGTTGCTCTATCCAGCTGAGCTATGGGCGCATCGAAAACTTCATAGCGAACCAATAAGCTACTTTAATTAAGAGGTGGTCGCGATACAGAATTTTAATTCTGCGACTGAATTGAATATACTCAAATCAATCTTGCTACACTTTAACTTTAAAAAAGTGGTCGGCGATGCAGGATTTGAACCTGCGACCCCTTGGACCCAAACCAAGTGCGCTACCAAACTGCGCTAATCGCCGATGCCTATTATTGTTAGCGAGTGACCTCGTTGACAACGGGGTGCATAATAGTGATTTGACCGGGTTAGGTCAAACCTTTTTTTAAGAAAATAAATCAATCGCTCACTTTTAGTTCATAATGGCTAAATATTGTAAAACCAAGCTAAAATTTCAGCACTTTTATATAATTCGAAGGTGAATATAAGAAAAGCAACTTGGCGCTTTAATGCTTTTCTGCGAAAATAGCTTCTAGAATAAAGACAAGACTATAATGAGATTGGTTATTACCAACTGCGTTTACCCCATTAAAAACGTTTATACTCTTGCTAAGTATCAGTTTCAAGTTAACTAACCCCAATTAAAGGTCACCCATGACGGCAAACATCATCGATGGTAAGGCAATAGCTAAACAAGTACGAAGTGCAGTAGCACAACGAGTAAGTGAACGTGTTGCAAATGGTTTACGCGCACCAGGCCTTGCTGTTGTACTTGTAGGACAAGACCCAGCGAGCCAAGTTTACGTAGGCTCAAAGCGTAAAGCCTGTGAAGAGGTTGGTTTTGTATCAAAATCATTTGATTTACCGGCAGACACAAATGAACAAGCATTATTAGATTTAATCGATGAACTTAACAACGATGCCCAAGTCGATGGGATTTTAGTCCAACTACCTTTACCTGAAGGGCTTAATGTTGAAAAAATTCTTGAGCATATTACGCCGCTCAAAGACGTTGATGGTTTTCATCCATACAATATCGGTCGTTTAGCACAACGAATGCCAGCTCTTCGCCCTTGTACACCAAAAGGGATTATTACACTGCTTGATTCAACGGGCGTAAAATACAAAGGAATGCATGCAGTTGTTGTAGGTGCCTCGAATATTGTTGGTCGCCCTATGGCATTAGAGTTATTGCTGGCGGGTTGTACGACTACTGTATGTCATAAATTTACGCAAGATTTAGAAACTCATGTACGCCGCGCTGATTTGTTGGTTGTCGCAGTAGGTAAACCTGAGTTTATTCCAGGAGACTGGGTTAAAGAAGGCGCTATCGTAATCGATGTAGGTATCAACCGTTTAGACACTGGTAAATTAGTGGGTGACGTTCAATATGATATCGCTGAGCAAAAAGCACATTTCATCACGCCAGTCCCTGGTGGTGTTGGTCCGATGACGGTTGCAAGCTTAATTGAAAATACATTGGAAGCGTGCGAAAAATATCACGGTTAATACTACAAATAAAATTATCGCATATTAAAAAGGGTTGCCAATTGGCAACCCTTTTTATATACCCAAGTCACCTCAAGATGTGAGTTTCAGTTGGAATTAAAAGCGATTTAGGCAAGGCATTGATTGCAGGTAATGGTTATTCCCTTATCAAAATCTATAACACAGTATAAATCGCTTTAAACCAACCCGTTGGGCGTTTCACAGGCACTTACTCTGCGTTGTCACTCCTAAAAGGGACCGCCATTATTGCGAAGTAACGCCTTGATATTAAGCCCCTGTGAAACGCTGAATCCTGCACCTTGAGGTGACCTGGGTATATACGGTTAATTGCTTATTACGCTTTACGCCACGTCGTTTTACCCGCTGAATCTTCTAGTATTACACCAAGTGCATTCAACGCATCACGCGCTTCATCCGCTGCGGCCCAATCTTTACTGGCACGTGCATCATTGCGTTTGACGATTAACGCTTCAATTTGTGCAACTTCATCATCTGCTTGAGCCCCTTGTAAAAATGCTTCTGGTGTCTGCTGTGCAACACCCAACACTTCACCTAAACTGCGCAGCACAAATGCTAACTGCCCTGCTTGCGCAGTCTCACTATCTTTTACGCGGTTAAGCTCTTTAGCAAGCTCAAACAATACTGGCAATGCCTCTGGGGTATTGAAGTCATCATCCATTGCTTTTCTAAATTTAGCCACGTATTCATTTCCTGCTAAATCACAATTGATAGGCTCAACGCCACGTAAGGCTGTATAAATGCGCTCTAGTGACGAGCGCGCTTGATCTAAATTTTCTTGCGAGTAGTTTAACTGGCTGCGGTAGTGACCCGATATTAAAAAGTAACGCACTGATTCAGGGTCATACTGTTTTAATACTTCACGTACCGTAAAAAAGTTATCGAGCGATTTAGACATCTTCTCTTTATTAACTTGTACCATTCCGGTGTGGATCCAAGTATTTACGTATTTACCGTTATTTGCACAGCATGATTGTGCTATTTCATTTTCATGATGCGGAAACTGTAAATCAGAACCACCCCCATGAATATCAAAATGCTCACCTAAATGCTTAGAACTCATTGCAGAACATTCAATATGCCAACCAGGACGACCCTCACCCCAAGGTGATGTCCATGATGGCTCACCCGCTTTGGCTTTTTTCCATAATACAAAGTCAAGCGGATCGTCTTTATCTTGCGCAACTTCAACACGTGAACCCGCTTGTAGCATTGTTAGGTCTTGTTGTGACAATGCACCGTACTGCTCAAACGTTGATACATCAAACAATACATCGCCATCAGCTGCAACATAAGCATGGCCTTTGTGTACTAAGCGCTCAACCATTTCGATAATTTCATCCATATGGCCTGTTACTGTTGGTTCAACATCCGGGCGCAACATGTTTAAACTATCAAAATCTTCATGCATTGCTTTAGTCATACGTACGGTTAAATCATTAATCGCTTCGCCATTTTCATTGGCGCGCTTGATAATTTTATCATCAACATCGGTGATGTTACGTACATACTTTAAATCATAACCAATATGGCGAAGGTAACGTACGATCACGTCAAAACTTACAAATGTACGTGCATGACCAATATGGCAGTAATCATAAATGGTGATACCACACACATACATGTCGATTTTACCGTCGACCATTGGTTTAAATTGCTCTTTTTGACGTGTCAGTGTGTTGTATATATTTACCATTTATTTTGAGTCCTTGACTATTTACTTGAATTACTATGTTAACACTTGAAAAGCCCCTGCTCTAGCGCTTTATCAATTGAATAAGCACTTTGTTTATCTTAGCTAACTAAGATAAAATAGTGCCAAATAAATCAGCTAATAGGAAACCTCATGGTTGTTCTACACACAAATTTTGGTGATATCACCATTAACATGCACAAAGATGACGCGCCAAACACAGTTAAAAATTTTTTACAGTATGCAAATGCTGGTTTTTATGACGGTACTATTTTTCACCGTGTAATTGATGGTTTTATGGTACAAGGCGGCGGCTTTGAGCCTGGCATGACACAAAAAGAAGTGCATGACCCGATTCAAAATGAAGCAAATAACGGCCTTTCAAATAAGGTTGGTACACTTGCAATGGCACGTACTCCTGATCCACATTCAGCAACTGCGCAGTTTTTCATTAACGTCAATAACAACGATTTTTTAAATTTCAGTAGTGAAACATCACAAGGCTGGGGTTACTGTGTGTTTGCTGAAGTTGTTGAAGGCATGGACATAGTTGAAAAGATCAAAAACGTTGCGACTGGAAGTGCTGGTCACCACCAAGATGTTCCGCTTGATGACGTTATCATCAAAAGCGTAACTGTTAGCTAAGTTACCTTTCATTTAAAGCGGATGTTTCATCCGCTTTTTATTCTCCGTTAACGTTTACGAGTCACAATGCGCCAAACTTATTTTATTGCCGACCTTCATTTAAGTGAAAACCGCCCAGATATCAGCGCTGCTTTTTATCAATTTTTAGATTCTCACATTCTTAATAAAGACATTGACGCTCTGTATATACTCGGTGATTTTTTTGAAGTATGGGTTGGGGATGATTACGTTACAGCGCTCTCTACGGAAGTGGCTAAACGCTTAAAGGTTGTAAGTGACAACGGGACACCCGTGTATTTTGTACATGGCAACCGTGATTTTATTATGCGTGAAAAATACGCCCAGCAAGCTGGTATGACTTTATTGCCTGAACAAATTGTTATTGATTTATATGGTACACCCACCGTCATTTTGCATGGCGATGAAATGTGCACACAAGATATCGAATATCAAAAGTTTCGTAAGAAAGGTCGTGGTTGGTGGTGGCCACGTTTAATGCTCGCTATGCCACTGTGGTACCGCCGAAAGGTAGCACAAAATGCTCGAGAAAAATCAAAACAAAATCAAGCTGGTAAAGCATTAGAAATTCTAGATGTAACTGAAAAAGCTGTGCTAGAAACTTTTGATAAACACCAAGTACAGCATATGATTCACGGCCATACTCATCGTCCTAATGTGCACCACTATAAAGTGGATAATCAAACTCTCACACGAACAGTGTTAGGCGATTGGTACACACAAGGATCATATTTAGTGGTCACAGCCAAAAAACAAATGTTGAAAAGTGAGCCATTCGCACAAAATTAAATAGTTAGTTAGGGCTATTATTCTCTCTTTATAAATGTGTAGTTAGCGTTGGCACACCGCTATGGAATTTAAAATCAATGTCTGGCGTGGCAATTAGTTCAGCTTCTTTATCACCAAAAAATGCTACACGCTCAGCAACATCAAAGTCTGCAATTTCTTGCGCCAACGTTAAATAATCTTGGTAATGACGCGCTTCTGAGCGTAATAAAGAGATATAAAAATCGCCTAAACGTTTATCAACATGCGGAGCAAGCTTTGCAAACCGTTCACATGATCGCGCTTCAATGTAAGCACCCACTATTAGCTTATCCACCAAAGCATCTGGTTCAAAAGTCTTAACATGACGTAACATGCCTTTTGCATAACGACATGGCGTAATACTTTGATATTCTATACCGTACTCATCCATAATTTCTAACACTTGATAAAAGTGGTGCAACTCTTCTTTAATCAACATCACCATTTTATCAATCAAATCTTGCCCGTAAAGTGAATCAGATTTGGGGATCACTGATTTAGTCAGTTTATTTTTAACAGCTAAATCGCGCCAGTTACCCTCGCGCTTATAAATAAGCGTTTCAAATGGTTTTAGCCATTCTAATAACGCATCACTGCCCTCTTTATCAACTGCATATTTACGAATTAAAAACATTGCAGATTGTGCGGCTTTTAATTCACAAATTAAATGATCAATTAAAATAACGGTTAGATTTTCTTTTTTTGTCGCTTCTATAATCCACTCTTGCGGAGTTTCACATTGAAGAAAAGATAATATTGGGGCGAGCAACTCTTGATTTGACATGGTAAAAATTCATTATCGTAAACTTTAAATGAGCCAAAATTATACCATACACATAACAATAGTATCGATAAAATACGGGTAGTAAAAATAGAAATAAATCTGAGTTTATCAAGATAAAGCCTATTTTTTAAAATTAAAATCATTAGGGCCTGTTGACCTTTGTGGATTAAAATTCGTTCAATTTAGGGGCGATTTAATCGCGCGCGAGATTTGTAATCGAGTGGGCTAAGTAAAAATCGAGTAACAAAGAGTTAATCGCTCCTAGACAGAACCCTTCGGGCAGCGCATGTTTGGTTTTTATGCTTCGTTATCGCCTATTTATTGGGAATAACCACACATCATAGGCTGTTCAATAAATTTAAACCAACATAAACTTATCAAAAATCAGATCCTGCCTTGAAATCCTCCTATCACACGTTATTCTTAAAAATAGTGTTGCCGTCGTTATTAATAGGATCTCAATTGATTAGAAATGGTGTTAACCAGAATAACAAACCTAGCTTAAGCGCTAATAACACACTAAAATCGCCTCCTTTAAATATGTTATCACTGTTATTTTTTACATGGATACTGGCTTTTCCTGCTTGTGCTCAAACCAAAAAACTTAAAATAGCCATTGGTGATGATCTAGCACCGTGGATCCATAACGACGGGCAATCAGGTATTTTAATTGATATGGTGAAAGACTGCTTGAAGCCAACCAATTATAAACTTGAGTTTATTTCCTTCCCCTATGCCAGACGCCTTACTGCATATAAAATGAATGAAGTTGATGCGGTAATAGATATCAATTCAATTGTTATTGCCAGTGAATCATTAAATGGTTTTTTTACAGGTAACATATATGCCTATGAAAACTTTGCTTTTGCCCTCTCTGAAAACAATTTTTTGGTAAAAAGCATCCCTGATTTAGAGCGCTACTCTTTACTGTCATGGCAAGGTGCAATTGATCGCCTGGGTAGTGAGTATGAAAAAATGGCTAAAGCAAACCCAAAATACCTTGAAACTAGTCGTCAAAATAATCAAGTAAGAATGCTCTTTAAAAAGCGAGTTGACTTTATCCAACTCGACTATCAGATTTACAATTACTACAAAGCAGAATTAATACAAGAAAATGAAATTGACGCTAAGCTCGATGTTTCTTCATTTGCGCTATTTGGTAAAAGTTCGAATGGGCTGCTGTTTAAAAATGAAACATTAAAAGATATCTGCAAAAGCCAGCTAGAAAAACCTATGATGAAACGTAAATATAAAGATGTATCACCGTGAGGCTCGCTTTGCTAATGCCTATTAATAAGGAATAACCACACCGTACTTTGCTTAAAACCCATTTAACCGTTTCTTGACAAGTATCAGTTACTGACCCATAACTTAATACAAGCTGTATAAAAATAAAACAGTGAACTAATTCAGTTTATGGGGCACACATTATGATATTAAACCATTTATGGGGCATTTATGCTCACCCACTCGAAGAGTGGCAAACTATTGATAACCGCCATGAAAGCTTAACTTATAGCTTATCGCATATATTACTAATTGCACTATTCCCATCCGCTATGGGGTATTACTCTTCCGTTTATTTAGGTTGGAGTATTGGTGCGGGTAACCCGGTATTTTTAACGCATGATAGTGCTATATTAATTGCAGGAGCTATGTATATCGCATTAATCATTGGTGTGTTTGCGCTTGCTTATTTAGCTCATTGGATGGCGGTCACTTTTGGGTCAAAACCAACATTTACCCAAACGCTAGAGCTTGCAGCATACACATCAACTCCCGTATTCATGTCTGCATTAGCCGCATTTTGGCCTGTCCTGTGGTTTGTTGTTTGTATAGGAATGATTGCATTAGCATATTCAGTTTACCTGTTGTATACGGGTGTACCTATTTTAATGCATATACCGCAAGAGCGTGGCTTTATTTACGCAAGCTCAGTCGTAACGTGTGGTTTGATTTTACTGGTAATTATTTTAGCCGTGACAGCTATATTATGGACAAATGGCATTGTTGCTCCTATGTTTACATAGAATAAGCGATGTAAAAAAGCATGTTATCTACATAAAACAGGTGTAATACTAAGTAGTAGATTTATTATTTAAATTCCCTTTCCTTCGCAAAAAAGGAGCTAATTTAGCTCCTTTTTTTTATGCTTGCAGATTTAACGAGTTAATTAATCTGAACCATTTTCTTCTTGATTGTGTAACTCTAAACCTGAAGACATCGCACTTTCACGCGTATTTTTTGCTGAATCATTACGCAGTTTTTCAATACGATCTAAATACGCTTGATCTATACCACCGGTAATATATTGACCATCAAATACCGAGGTTTCAAATTTAGTTATCTCTGGATTCTCTTGTGCAACTGCAGCAATCAAATCTGGTAACGATTGGAAAATCAAACCATCTGAACCAATACTTGCATTGATATCTTCAACTTCACGGCCGTGCGCAATAAGCTCTGCCGCTGATGGCATATCAATACCATATACATTAGGGAAACGAATTTCCGGCGCGGCTGAGGCAAAATACACGTTTTTAGCGCCAGACTCACGCGCCATTTCAACGATTTGCGCTGACGTAGTACCACGTACAATAGAGTCATCAACTAACAATACGTTTTTACCTTTAAACTCACGGTCAATGGCATTAAGCTTTTGACGTACTGACTTTTTACGCATTTCTTGACCAGGCATAATAAATGTACGCCCAATATAGCGGTTTTTAACAAAGCCTTGACGATAAGGTAAATTAAGTACACGGGCGATTTCTAACGCCACATCACATGATGTTTCTGGGATTGGGATAACCACATCAATGTCTTTATCAGCCCACTCTCGTGCTATTTTCTCACCCAATTTTGTGCCCATATTAACGCGCGTTGCGTAAACAGACATATTATCAATGTTTGAATCTGGACGAGCAAAATATACAAACTCAAAAATACACGGTGAGTACGATGCTTTATCGGCACATGCTTGCGAATAAAACTCGCCAGCTTCAGTTACATAAATAGCCTCACCGGGTGCTACATCACGTACAAACTCAAAACCATCTGTTTTTAGTGCAACACTTTCAGAAGCAAACATATACTCTGTGCCATTTGCAGCTTCACGCTTGCCAAATACCAATGGACGAATACCATTTGGATCGCGAAATGCAACAATACCATGGCCAATAACCATTGCGATGGTTGCATAACCACCTTGAACTTTATTATTAACTTCAGTGACACCATTAAAAATGTCTTCTGGGTCAAGTTTTAGCTTATTAGGTTTGCTGAATTCATGTGCCATAACATTAAGCAGAATTTCAGAATCCGATGTGGTATTTACGTGACGACGAGCCTCTGAGAACAATTGTTCTTTAAGCTGCTCAGCGTTCGTTAAGTTACCATTATGCGCTAAAGCAATACCGAACGGTGAGTTAACATAAAAAGGCTGTGCTTCAGATGAGCTAGACGAGCCAGCTGTAGGATAGCGCACATGACCGATACCAATTGTGCCTTGTAAACGCTTCATATGACGGGTGTGAAATACATCTTTCACTAAGCCATTTGCTTTACGTAAACTAAAGGTGTTGTTTTCAATGGTAATGATGCCCGCAGCATCTTGGCCACGGTGTTGCAAAACAGTTAAGCCATCATAAATCGCCTGATTTACAGGAGATGTTCCGACTATTCCAACGATACCACACATGAAATTTTTCCTCGCCGATTAACGGTTGACCGAATTTAAAAAGCTTGAATTGTTTTCGAGGTATGAAAAAAACCACTCAACAACAAAGCCAAATTCTGGGATCAAAATAGAGTTACCCCACCAGTGCGTATTAGGTGCACCAGTAAAAGCATCAAGAAAGAAGAGTAACGCGCTCACGACCAACACGCCACGAAGTGCACCAAAGACAATGCCAAAGACACGGTCAGTACCAGACAGACCTGTACGTTGTACAAGTTCACCTAGCAGGTAGTTTAACAGTCCGCCTAACAGTAGCGTCGCAAAGAATAATATGGCTATGGCCGCTGCATTTCTTAAAAGGGGTTCAGAAATACTGGTTAGGAAGGATGCTAAATATTGGTAAAACAAACTTGAGATGATAAATGCACCAGCCCATACAGCTAAAGACATTGCTTCTTTTATAAAGCCACGAATCAAACCGATAATAGTAGACAGTGCAATAATGCCAAAAATGGCGTAATCAACCCAGATCATATGAACCAACTAGTCGTTAATTTGGGGCGCATTCTATAAGAGGTTAGCCCTAAATGCCAGATCATTTTGTTACTTCAAACTGTGTCACTTTACCGTTTAGTTTAGTAAGCGCTTTCAATTGTGGTAATTTGCTCTCAAGCTGCGCTTTATCGAGCGACGGGCCTACAAAAACTTTAGTTAAAGTACCATTAGGGGTTTTAACTGGGCGGGTAAACGTTTTAAATCCGTTTGCAGTAAGTTTGGCTTGTAGTGATTTCACATTAGCTGCATGAGAAAAACTACCCAGCTGGATAACATAAGCCATTTTTGAAAGGTTTTCATCTTCAGCACGTTTAGGTTCAGGTTGTTTTACGACAACTTGAGGTTGCTGTTTTATTTCACTGATTGTAGTTTGCTCTGTACTTGCCTCGACCATTTTCCTGTCATTGCCACTATCAATATTCTCTTGCTCGACAGTTTCGACAGCACTCGTAATATCATCATCCGCGATAATGTTTTCAATTTGTGGTTCTTTAGGCTGTTCAGCACTTGCAACACGTTGGTCTAGAGTATCTTGTAGATCAATGGTTTTGAACTCAGGGCGTTCAGGAATAGCTTTAAAGCCTTCTTTGTAATGTACTTTTTCACCATCGAGAATATTTGGAATAAACACGATTGCTGCAATCACCACAATGCTTGTGCCGACTAAACGATTTATAAAACCTGAGTTCATCGGATTTCTCTCTATTTTTTCCAATAATTAATGGCTGCTGCAACAGTTATAAATGAACCAAAAACAATCAATAAAGTTTGCTCATCTAAGCGAGGCAAGACACTATCAAGTGCTATATCAACACTGTCAAATCGTTCAATAGGTGCGTTTGTATTCACAGCATCCATTGATTTTGCAATATTATCTACTGTATCACCCCTAAAACAATCAAGTCCAGCTAATGACCAAGCATCAACTAAAGGGCTAACTTCTTTTAAAACAGCAACTTTGTCTTTATCCGCAAGCATAGCTGCTAACGCATGAATTTTAAAGCCTTTATCTTTGTATTGGGCTAACTTACGCGCTAAGTAACGTGCCGACTCAGGGTTATGTGCCACATCAGTATAGACCAGTGGAGATTTACTTAGCTTTTGAAAACGCCCTTCTACAACTAAATCATTTAAACAGCGACGAATAACAGCCTCACTGGGTAATAAACCCAAGACTTTTAAGGTAGTTAAAGCTGTTGCGACGTTTTGACATGGTATTGCAGGCTTATCAAACTCATAGTTAAACTCTTTACACTGCCAACTAAAACGAGTTGCATGCTCAACAAACTTAAAGTCACGCCCTGATAAATGCATCTGTGCATTAATTTTTTTCCCGTAATCAGTTACTGTGTGAGGTATTGCTAAATCACCCACTATCGCTGGTGTATTGGTTCTGAAGATACCCGCTTTGTCATACCCAACTAACTCTCGGGTGTCACCAAGGTATTCTTTATGATCTAAGTCAACCGTGGTGATAACACTAGCAAACGGGGTAACAATATTGGTGGCATCAAAGCGCCCACCTAAACCAACCTCTAGCAGCACGTAATCAACCGCATGGCGTTTAAATATTGCTAAAGCCCCTAAAGTCGCGTATTCAAAATAAGTCAGTGGTGTATCGCTACGGCCCTTTTCGAGCAAATCAAAAGCATCAACATGAAATTGATCATCAAGCTCTGCGCCATTTATACGCACACGTTCGTTATAACGAATTAAGTGAGGGGATGCATAGGTACCAACAGTATGGCCCTGTGCCAAAAGAAGTGATTCTAAACAACGGGCTGTTGTGCCTTTACCATTAGTGCCGGCAATAAGAATAATTTTACTTGAAGTACCAAGTAAACCTACATCGTCGGCAACTTGGGCAACGCGTTCTAAACCCATTGCAATATTTGCAGGGTGAACACTTTCTAAATAACAAAGCCAATCATCAAGACTTGATGATTGGCTAGGAGTACTTTTTGTCATAGCGTGATCAGTAAAGCTGAAATTTACGCTACTCTATGCTCTTGTTCCGTAGAAGGCAAGTTCATAAATTTAGCTAACACGCGCGCAAGTGTGTCACGCATTTCACGACGGTCAACAATCATATCGATTGCACCGTGCTCTAGTAAGAATTCACTGCGTTGGAAGCCTTCAGGTAAAGTTTCGCGCACTGTCTGTTCTATAACACGCGGACCCGCAAAACCAATTAATGCTTTTGGCTCAGCAACGTTTATATCGCCTAGCATCGCTAATGAAGCTGATACACCACCCATTGTAGGGTCGGTCATTACGGAAATAAACGGTAGGCCTTTTTCACTCATTTTAGCAAGTGCAGCACTTGTTTTTGCCATTTGCATAAGCGACATAAGAGCTTCTTGCATACGTGCACCACCTGACGCTGAAAAACAAATAAGCGGCATGTTATGCTCTAAACATTGATCAACAGCATCAACAAAACGTGCCCCTACTACCGATGCCATTGAACCGCCCATAAATGAGAATTCGAATGCAACTGCTGCAACTGGAATACCTTTTAGACGACCTTTAATTGCGACTAACGCATCTTTCTCACCGCTTGATTTTTGCGCTGCAGTGATACGATCAGAATATTTTTTTGAGTCTTTAAACTTTAAAATATCTTTTGGCTCGTGTTGTGTCCCTAATTCTTGACGTTCACCTTCATCTAAAAAGTGTTCAAGACGTTTACGGCCACTAATACGCATGTGATGATCACACTTAGGACATACATGGAGTGATTTCTCTAATTCAGCTTTATATAGAATTGAATCACAGTCTGTACATTTTGCCCAAACACCTTCAGGGATCTCTTTACGACCTGAAGATTTTGTTGTTTTAGGTAAGATTTTTTCTAGCCAACTCATTTGCAACTCTCTTAATACTATTCGGTGCTTTGCTGCGTTCCTGCCAAGTTATGATGACAGACAAATTTTATCAATTAAAACATGAATTCCACACAGGCGGTATAAAAAACTGGTCTTAGTAGTGAAACCCCTGCAATTAATCGTTTAAATTAACGACAACTAACCGTGTGTCTCAGGCAAAAATAAAGGGCCTAACGGCGTTGACGGTATTTCAAACTCGACTGGATAATCTACATCGACTAAATATAAACCAGCAGCTTTTGCTGTTGCACTTGCTTTAGCGCGTTCTTTTAAATCAAGAAGCTCTTTAAGCCATATCGGCTCTTGCTTGTGAATACCTATATCAGTTAAACAACCCGTAATATTACGAACCATGTGATGTAAGAATGCATTTGCTTTTATATCAATGATGACATAACTGCCTTGACGCTCAACAGATAAATGATGAATAGTGCGAATAGCCGTATTTGCTTGGCAATGTATCGCGCGAAATGAAGTGAAATCATGCTTACCTATTAAGTACTGACATGCCTCTTGCATTTTTGTCTCATCAAGTGCGTGATGGTAATGGGTAACACCTTCATTAAGGACCGCACCACGAAGTGGATTATTATAAATAACATAGCGATAACGACGTGCAGTAGCACTAAAACGAGCATGAAAATCATCATTGACAGGCTTTGCGAAACGAATAGCGATGTCTTTTGGCAGTAAAGTGTTCATACCTAGGGTAAATGCAACCATATCGCGATCTGCATCAGTGTTAAAATGTATTACTTGCCCTGTCCCGTGCACCCCTGCATCAGTGCGTCCGGCGCAGATGATTTCAACTGGATGATTACAAATGCGCGATAACGCAGTTTCTACTTCTTGTTGTACACTATTTACATGAGATTGACGTTGCCAACCACTGTAACGGGCGCCATTGTATTCAACTCCAAGTGCTACTCGCATAATAACTGCTTTACCTACTGTGCTAATGAACGGGGCATTTTATGCTATCTCACGCTGCAATAAAAGCGACTCAATGCAAATAAACCTATGGCTGTAAGGTGCTGAGTTTTCAATTGCAATAAAAATGGAGGGGAAACTAAGTTTGCCCTCCATTTTTTGTTATGTGGATATTTTGTTATGTGGATACTATACCCAAGTCACCTCAAGATGCAGAATTCGCGTTTCACAGGAGCTTAATATCAAGGCGTTACTTTGCAACAATGGCAATCCATTTTAAGAAGTAACAACGATGAGAGAAAGTACCTGTGAAACGCCCTCCAACGGTTTGTTTTTAAAGCGATTTATACTATGATACTTTTATAAGAGATTGATTTTAACAATAGAACCACTATTACTTGCAATCAATGCCTTCTCTAAACCGCTTTAAATTCCAACGACGCTCGCATCTCGAGGTGGCTTGGGTATATATTTATATTAATTTTGCTTTAAGACTTTGCGCCTCTTCTTGTACTTCTTCAGGGCCATTTTCAATAACATCATCGATCGCCTCAAGCGCTGCATCCATATCATCTATTTCAATATAAGCACGTGCTAAGTCTAGCTTTGCAGAGTAGCCACCACTTTCAGCATCTACGTCTGTTGGGTTATCGCCTGCAAGCAAAGCATCAAATTCACTTAAACCGACATCTATATTCACATCATTATAAGGTTCATGATCACTATTTAGATCATCACTTTGCTCAATCAATGAATCAATATCAACGAACTCTTCATCTAACGCACCATCATCAACATTTGTGCTTTTTTCTGGAAGCGATTCTTCTATTTCGGATAGCTCTTCAATTGCGTCTAAATCGTCACTTAATAACGCATTAAAATCAACATCAAATTCAGAGCTATCATCTATCTCTAAATCCTCAGGTTCTCCTAATTCACTTAAAAGTGAATCAAAGTCAGTTTGGGTAAGATCTGCCATGAAATCATCATCAAGCTCCTCATCTGAGAAAGAGCTAAGATCTGACTTCATTTGAGTGTCGTCAGAGTGATCAAATGTGTTATCAAGCTCTGCTGCAAAATCGCTATTTAAATCATCAGCACTTAATTCACTGCCAATAGATTCATCTGCCGGCTTATTTACAGATTCTTTTTCCTGTGTATCAGCTACAGGCTCTTGCTCTTGAACCTCACCACTGAGTAATTCATCTTCAATCAATAATTCATCATCAAAATCATGATCTAAGCTATTTAAATCTTCACCACCTGCCATAGCATTAGCAAGATCTTGTTCTGCTTGACTTAACAGCAGATCAGAAGAGTCATTCTCTTCAATTAAGCTATCATCTTCATCATCAAGCTCGAGATCCGGATACTCACTTAGCTCTTTGCTAGGTGTCACTATCTCATTATTTAAATCTTCATCATCTACAGCTAAATCAATTTCATCGGCAAGTGGATCATCACCTAAATCAATTTCAACTTCTTCTATATCATCATCTAGTTCATCAATGTCAGACCATTGTGGTGTTTCCACATAGTCGTCTTCCTCTTGCAACTCACTAAGGAGCTCATCAACACTTTTTAATGATGGATCGTTATATTCTTCTAATAAATCGTCTTCATCCAATAAATCATCTGCAGAATCCTCACTTACTTCATCCAGCAAGCTATCATCTAAAAGATCTATCTCTGGCTCAACCTCAAGCTCTGGTTCAATTTCAGGCTCTGGTTCAATTTCAGGCTCTGGTTCAACTTCGGGCTCTGGTTCAACTTCTGGCCCTGATTCAACTTCAGGCTCAGATTCTTCTTCGGGCTCTGATTCAATTTCAGGCTCTGGTTCAACTTCAGGCTCTGATTCAACTTCAGGCTCTGGTTCAACTTCAGGCTCTGATTCAACTTCGGGCTCTGGTTCAACTTCTGGCTCTGGTTCAACTTCAAGCTCTGGTTCAACTTCTGGCTCTGGTTCAACTTCAGGCTCTGATTCTTCTTCGAGCTCTGATTCAACTTCAGGCTCTGGTTCAACCTCAAGCTCTGATTCAACTTCAGGCTCTGATTCTTCTTCAAGCTCTGATTCAACTTCAGGCTCTGGTTCAACTTCAGGCTCTGGTTCTTCTTCTGGCTCTGGTTCAACTTCGGGCTCTGGTTCAACTTCTGGCTCTGGTTCAGCTTCTGGCTCTGGTTCAACTTCTGGCTCTGGTTCAGCCTCTGGCTCTGGTTCAGCTTCTGGCTCTGGTTCAACTTCAGGCTCTGGTTCAACTTCAGGCTCTGGTTCAACTTCAGGCTCTGGTTCAACTTCAAGCTCTGGTTCAACTTCAAGCTCTGGTTCAACTTCAGGCTCTGGTTCAACTTCTGGCTCTGGTTCAGCCTCTGGCTCTGGTTCAGCTTCTGGCTCTGGTTCAACTTCAGGCTCTGGTTCAACTTCAAGCTCTGGTTCAACGTCAGGCTCTGGTTCAACTTCGGGCTCTGGTTCAACTTCAGGCTCTGGTTCAACTTCAGGCTCTGGTTCAACTTCAGGCTCTGGTTCAACTTCAGGCTCTGGTTCAACTTCAGGCTCTGGTTCAACTTCAGGCTCTGGTTCAACTTCAGGCTCATCGGCTAAGCTCGATACTAGTGATTCTACTTCATCTAGATTAAGCTCATCTTCAACACCTGATAATTCATTCATTGAATCAGAAAGGGCTTCATCTAAATCAGTATTGTGATCAACATCATCGATTAAACTATCAATATCGTCTAAGTCAAAATCAGTGTCGTCTTCATCGACCAGCTCTGTTGGTTTTTCAGGCTCTGCGGCAGCATCATCAATAAGGCTATCAATGTCGTCCAAGTCAAAATCAGTGTCGTCTTCATCGACTAACTCGGCTGGTTTTTCAGGCTCTGCGGCTGCGTCATCAATTAAGCTGTCAATGTCGTCTAAATCAAAATCAGTGTCGTCTTCATCGACTAACTCTGCTGGTTTTTCAGGCTCTGCGGCTGCGTCATCAATTAAGCTGTCAATGTCGTCTAAATCAAAATCAGTGTCGTCTTCATCGACTAACTCTGTTGGTTTTTCAGGCTCTGCGGCAGCATCATCAATAAGGCTATCAATGTCGTCCAAGTCAAAATCAGTGTCGTCTTCATCGACTAACTCGGCTGGTTTTTCAGGCTCTGCGGCAGCGTCATCAATTAAGCTGTCAATGTCGTCCAAGTCAAAATCAGTGTCGTCTTCATCGACTAACTCGGCTGGTTTTTCAGGCTCCGCGGCAGCATCATCAATAAGGCTGTCAATGTCGTCCAAGTCAAAATCAGTGTCGTCTTCATCAACTAACTCGGCTGGTTTTTCAGGCTCCGCGGCAGCATCATCAATAAGGCTGTCAATGTCGTCCAAGTCAAAATCAGTGTCGTTATTATTAAGTACATCAAGTTCTGGCTCTTCGTTAACAGAACTTTGTGCATCGATGAGTTCATCTATATCAAAGTCATCATCTTCACTAGCAAGTTCTTCACTGAGCGCAGCAAGGGCATCATCTGATTCTAACTCATCGAGGGAATCATCAATTTCCCCGTTTGCAGGCGCAGAAGAGCTGTCAACGGCATCTTCTGCAAATAAGTCATCTAGGTCTTCTGCACTTAAAATATCCCCGTCACCTTTTTCGGCATCAAGATCCAAGTCGATATCATCGCCTAAACTATCATCGTCTTGTTGGTCAAAATCTTGCTGCATGAAGATATCTAACTCATCATCTTCTTTGACTTCATCATCAAATACAATGTCATCACTTAATAGACCATCGAGTTCGTCTTGATTTAATAGACTGTCGCCATCTTCAAAATCGTCATCAATACTTTCATCATCAATACTGTCATCAAAAATAATGTCATCATCAGGCAGCATATCGCTGTCTAAGTTATCATCGAGTTGGACACTTAAATCATCTTGTACTGGATCAGGAATGATAGGATCTATTGAGGGGCCTAAATCAATATCTTCGTCTGGAACATAACTAGGGCTTTGTGGTAAAAACTCATCGTCGTCAATTACTTCATCTTCTTTATTACGTTTACGTAAAAACATCACCACTGCAAAAACAATTAATAAAGCCGGTATCGTCATTAGTAAAATAAGAACAAACGGATTTGCCAATAACGCGGCAAAATCAAACTCACTCTCCTCTTGTTGCTTTTTTACCTTTTGCTGCTCTATAAACTCATTTTGCTTTGCAATTAACTCTTTTAGTTGCTGCTGAATTTCACTATCTTGTCCTAGCTGATTTCGCACTTTTTCGAGCTCTTTAGAAATACCGGTTAGCTGCTTTTTTAAATTATTATTTTCAACTAAGATCTCTTCAACATTTTCAACTGATGATTTAAATTGCTTTTGCAACTCAACAAGTTGCGTACCTTGCTCGGTTTTTATCGTGTTGATTTCTTGTTTTAATTCTTTTTTTGCTTCGTCAACATCAACTTTTCGCGCTTGTGTTACTTTTGTTTTGGAGCTTTCGATATCACTTTGGGTTAATGTTCCGTTTTTCTTTTTATCCCATAAGTCATCATCTTGCTCAGATCGTTGTTTTGCTAATTGAGGACTAATGTTACGAATTTCGCGTAGTGTAGGTATTTTGAGGTACGCGCCATCACGCATATGATTTAGATTTTGATCTAAAAATGAATTGGGGTTTTTCTCATACAATGCCTGCATCACCTGATAAATACTTACTGAGTTATCTGGTCGCACTTTCGCTGCAATACGCCATAACGTATCGGTTGGCTTTATTGGTCCAATTGAACGCCCTTGAACGCCGTAATCAACGCCTTTAGGCCCTTTTAGTTGGGTGCCGTCTTGGGAGTATATTGGTGTTGCCACCAATGCAGACGCTAATAAGAGGAGTGTAGCTAAACCGCGCATGCTGATCCTTTAATGTTTAAATGTTAACGCAGCACCTAAAAAACAGGCGCTTAAACATTGATTATTTCTTGCAGAAATAACTGACATAAATAAAATAGTTAATTCAATTTTCTTGCAAGCTCTATTCCAGTTGCAAACTATAAACCAGTTGCGTCTTTATATCTATCGCAACACTTTGATACTTAATAGCTTAAATTTTATCAGCCGGAAGAGTTTTTATAGTTATTGTTAAGTTTATACGCTTTTAGCCATCATGCGGCAATTATTTGGCAGTTTAAAAATAAAAAAGCGGCAATTTGCCGCTATTTCTACTTATTCTTAAAGATAATTTGCAATAAGCTCTTCAGCTATTTGTACACTATTAGTAGCTGCGCCTTTTCGGGTATTATCGCTAACAACCCACATATTTAATCCATGCGGGTGCGAAATATCTTGACGTAAACGCCCTACATAAACAGTATCATTACCGCTTGCATCTGATACTGGCGTTGGATAATCACCTTCATCTTCAATAAGTTCAAGGCCCGGGGCATCTTTGAGTAACTGCTTAACATGTTCAAAATCATATGGCATACGTGTTTCAATGTTTATCGCTTCAGAATGACCAAAAAACACAGGTACTCGCACACATGTTGGGTTTACTGCAATAGTAGTGTCACCCAATATTTTATGGGTTTCATTAACCATTTTCATTTCTTCGCGCGTATAGCCGTTATCTTCAAACACATCAATTTGTGGGATTACATTGAATGCCATCTGCTTTGGAAATACTTGGCTATCAACTGGGCGCGCATTCATTAGATTTGCAGTTTGTTTTGCAAGCTCATCAACGGCTTCTTTGCCAGCACCCGATACTGCTTGATAGGTCGATACATTAATACGGTCAATACCGTACGCATCGTATATCGGCTTTAATGCCACCATCATTTGAATCGTTGAGCAGTTAGGATTGGCAATAATATTGCGGTTTCTGAAATCAGCCAAACTTGCAGCATTAACTTCAGGCACAATCAATGGTACTTCAAAGTCATTTCTAAAATGTGATGTGTTATCAATAACTATACAGCCCGCATCAGCTGCAATCGGTGCATATTTTTCTGACACACTGCCACCTGCTGAAAACAAGCCAATATGCGCTTGACTAAAGTCAAAACCTTCAACATCTTGCACTTCGATAGTTTCACCACGAAACTTAATATCTTCACCGGCACTGCGGCTGCTTGCCAATAAAAATAATTGATCAACAGGAAACTTACGATCTTCTAACGTTTCAATAATTTGGCGGCCAACAAGACCTGTAGCACCAAGTACGGCAACATTATATTTTTGTGACATGTGTATTCCTCTATTAACAACCGCCCTTATGGCCATTGTCTAAATTATATTAAGTTAAACCCGAGCGCCGCTAGTACATCTGCATGCTGATTTGCGCCTGTGATATTTAGCGTGCTGAATTCACGCCTAATTGGATAGTTTTTTCTAAGGCTATCAAAACCTTGATTTACCAAATCTCGTCGTAAAATACCGTCATCTCGGCGCACATCATAGATAAGATGAATAAGTTGACCAAGATCAGGTATATCAAATGTTTCCTGCAGGTTAATATCCGTAATACTTGGTACAGGTAAAAAATCAGCTAAGGATTTCTTCGCTTCGACCTTTTCAAGTTCACATAGCTTTTGATACAGCATTTGTGTACCACGTGCTTTACCTTCAAGTGTGTGCCCTGCAATATGCACACTTGCCAATCGTGTATATTCAAGAAGCTCAGTTAATATTGTGGGTTCGTTTTCCCATACGTCAATAACTAAATCAAGTTGTGCACCATCTTGCATTACCTCAAGCAAGGCTTGATTATCAATAACATCGCCTCTGCTGGCATTGATGATAATAGTACCGGCTTTGAGCGCTAACAAACGTGCTTTATTCAGCAAATGCAACGTGTTGTGTTTGCCTGTTTTTATCAAAGGAACATGAAATGTTACGATGTCAGATTGAGTTAGTAGCAACTCTAGATCTTGATGTTCATCAAGCTGCCCGGCTTCATATTTAGGTGGATCGCACAGTAATACGGTGACATTTAGCGCTTTTAACTTTTCACGCAAACAACTACCTATGCTTCCAACCCCAACAATACCAATTGTCTTGCCTTCAATACTACTTGCATTTTCTTGGCACAAAGCAAAAATACTACTAATTACATATTCAGCAACTGCTATTGCATTACACCCAGGCGCACTTGTAAATGCGATATTACGATCTTTTAAAAGTGCGGTGTCTATATGATCGATACCAATGGTTGCAGTACCTACAAACTTCAATTTATTTGCACTGTGAAGCAATGCGCTATTAACCTGCGTAACTGAACGCGTAAGTAATACATCAACATCGATTAACTGTTCACTTTGTAAAGTACGCCCATCGAAACGCGTTACTTCACCAAAATCAGCAAAGTATTGCTCAACAAGTGGCATATTTTGATCAGCAAGTATTTTCATTAACAAATCCTGTTGGCACGAAGAGCCGCCATTGTAACGAACATAGCTCGCTTTGAAAACGAAAAAGCCGAGCAAGTTGCTCGGCTTCTAAACTAACTAACTTTTGACTAATTAGCCTTTATATTTACTCATCACTAGCGTGGCGTTAGTGCCACCAAAACCAAAGCTGTTAGACATAACAGTATTTAGCTCAACGTCTTTACGCTCAGTGATAATGTTTAAGCCAGCAGCTTGTTCATCAAGTTCATCAATATTGATTGAAGGTGCAACAAAACTGTGCTCTAACATCAGTAGTGAGAAAATAGCTTCATGCACACCAGCAGCGCCCAGTGCATGCCCGGTCATTGCTTTAGTTGCACTGATCATTGGTGAATTACCACCGAATACTTCTTGAATTGCACCTAATTCTTTCACATCACCTACAGGTGTCGATGTACCATGAGTGTTTAGGTAATCAATGCTATCTACATCTTGCATTGCTTGACGCATACAACGTGCCGCACCTTCACCTGATGGAGCAACCATGTCATAGCCATCAGATGTTGCACCGTAACCAACAATCTCAGCATAAATATGTGCGCCACGAGCAAGTGCATGTTCTAACTCTTCAACAACAACAATACCGCCACCGCCAGATATAACAAAACCATCGCGGTTTGCATCATATGTGCGTGACGCTTTTTCAGGCGTTTCGTTATATTTAGTAGAAAGTGCGCCCATTGCGTCAAATTCCATTGCTAGCGTCCAATGTAACTCTTCACCGCCACCAGCAAAAACAACGTCTTGCTTGCCTAATTGGATTTGCTCTACGGCATTACCAATACAGTGTGCAGAGGTTGCACATGCTGAGCTGATTGAGTAGTTAACACCTTTGATTTTAAACGGTGTTGCTAAACATGCTGACGTGGTACTTGCCATAGTACGTGGTACCATGTAAGGGCCTACACGTTTTACGCCTTTTTCACGTAAAATATCGGCCGCTTCTACTTGCCATTTAGATGAACCACCACCAGAACCTACAATAATACCAGTGCGTTCATTTGATACTTGATCATCAGATAAACCTGAATCATCTATTGCTTGTGCCATCGAAATATACGAATAAGCAGCAGCATCCCCCATAAAGCGCATTGCTTTACGGTCAACAAACTCTTTAACGTCAATATCAATTTTGCCTGATACATTACTACGTAATTTATATTCAGCAAATTCTGGGTTAAAAGCGATGCCGCTTTTACCTGTTTTTAACGATTCTAATACTTCTTCTTTGTTGTTACCGATGCTTGATACAACACCGATGCCCGTAATAACGGCTCTTCTCATGGGTAATTACCTTAGCTTAATACTAAATTGTGTTCTATTTTACGCTGAAATGTACAACGAAGTGGTCAGCTTTCTAGCGTACACCTGTACTCTGAACCTCTAGCTTATAAATAACGCCAGACTATTTCAAAGAAAACACGTAAAATAATGAAAAAAAGTACTCATTAATTGCATACCATGATCAAAAACGCTGAAATTCACTTTAATCACTTAGGTACACCTATTGCAGACAACTTTAATGATGTCTATTTTTCAAACGATGATGGCCAAGCAGAGTCTGATTATGTTTTCTATCAGCAAAATAATATGCCTCATCGATTACAAAATCATGACCGACCTCATTTTGTTATTGGTGAAACAGGTTTTGGCACTGGGCTTAACTTTTTAAATACATGGCTGCAATTTAAAAATTATCTAACCAGTAGGCAACATCATAATCTAGAAGTTCACAACTCAGTACAACAAAATGTCCAGCGCTTACATTTTATTTCCTTTGAAAAGTACCCTATTAAAGCTGACGATCTAAAAAAAGCGCTGCAAGTATGGCCGACTTTAGCGTTACAGAGTAAACAGTTACTCGCAAAATACCCTATAAATTTAGCCGGCTGTCACCGTCTTGAATTTGAAAATGGTCAAGTTGTACTCGATTTATACTTTGGCGATGTTCTAGATTCACTTGCTGGCATAAGTTACCCGCAAACAGGTATTATAGATGCCTGGTACCTAGATGGTTTTGCACCAAGTAAAAACCCCGAGATGTGGCAACCAGCCTTATTTAATGCAATGGCAGATATTTCTCGCACTAATGCCACATTAGCAACATTTACAGTTGCCGGCGTTGTACGCAGAGGCCTTTCAGACGCTGGGTTTTCAGTACAAAAGGCGAAAGGGCATGGCAGTAAAAATGAAATGCTGATTGGCCATTTGCCTCATGCTAATAAAGCACACTCTGCTCCAGCTTACTTTACTCACCAGCAAAGCTCGCTTAAAAATGTAGCTGTTATTGGCGGAGGCATTGCCAGCAGTGCTGTTTTATATAGCTTGGCTAAACGCGGCTGTAACAGCCAACTATTTTGCCAAGATCCGCAACTTGCAATGGGCGCCTCTCATAACGTACAAGGTGCGATTTACCCGCATTTACAAGCAAAGAACTCCCCACACAGTGAGCTTTTTGCACACAGTTTTTTATACGCTAAACGACTCTATCAACAGCTCATAGACAATGGCTTTAATTATGACCATCAATGGTGTGGCGTATTACAACATGCGATAAAACAGCCATTAGCTGAGCGTCATCAAAATATTGAAAATAAGCAGCTATGGCCAAATGAATTAATGCACAGTGTAACCCCAGCTCAAGGCGATAAAATTGCAGGTGTCAGCACTGGCTACTCTGGCGTGTACTTTGAATTAGGAGGCTGGGTTAATCCCCCCCAGTTAGTCAATGCCCTTTACCAACAAGCTCATGCACTAACTCCGATCCAAAGCCATTTTAATTGTGATATCGACAAGCTTGAAAAAACACCACAAGGTTGGCTATTACAGAGCCAAGGGCAACAATTTGGCCCATTTAGTGACGTTATTATTTGTGCCGGTGAGCACAGTGACCGATTTGAACAAACTAAGTCACTGCCTATTGTTGGTGTGCGAGGTCAAGTCTCGCACGTACAAGCAAGTGCAGCCTCAACAAAACTCAAAACTGTACTCTGTCATAAGGGTTATTTTACCCCTGCGTATTTAGACCACCATTGTATGGGCGCAACCTTTGAAAAAAACACCAAAAGCCGTGCCGTTACAGAGCAAGACAACACCACCAATCGCGAGCAGTTACTTAACTTTTATGGGCAAACAGAGTTTGCTAGTAGCTTAGGTGCTATCACGGCCGCCAAAGCCGCTGTACGCTGTAGTTTTATTGATCACCTTCCAATGGCTGGGGAATGGGCACAGCAAAGTGATTATATACATGCGTTTGCCAACTTACGCTCAGGAAAGCGCTATCAATACCAGCCATTACAAAAGCCGCTACAAGGCTTACATATACTTACAGGCTTTGGTGCTAGAGGTTTATGCAGCGCGCCACTGTGTGCGGAGCAATTAGTGGCTGTACTTAACGATGAACCACACCCTTTAAGTGAACGAGTAAGTCAGGCAATTCACCCTGCCCGTTTTATTGTAAGAGACTTAATTCGTAATAAAATTTAAGTTAGGTGACAACAAGCTAAAATTTAGACACAATCAGATAAAAGACTGGGATAAATTTTTTAAGGGATCTAATGACTAAAATTATAACGCCATTATTATTAGCTATAAGTTTGAGTTCGTTTACGTGTGCAGCAAACCTAGAAAGCGTACCGTTACCTGCTGACTTTAAACTCTCATTAACAGTTGCTGATGACTACCCGTTAGTACAAACAGGCTATGTGGCACAATCAGTGAGTGAAGTAAGTGCATTTTATCAAAAAACACTTGGTAACCCTGATCTTATAAAAGGCGATAGCTTGCGCCGTACTTTATTTTATACATTAGAGAGTAAAAAAATACGAATTAGCTTATACACCCAAACCACTCAAAATTACGTTACAGAGGTTGCCATTATGGTAAGCAAACCATAGCGCCTTACAAAGGTCAACACGCCCTGAGTAACGCTGTAAAATCTTCAGCACTGAGAGGCTTTGAAAAAAAGTACCCCTGATACAATTGACACCCCTCTTGTTTCAGTAATGCTAATTGCTCTGGTGTTTCAACGCCTTCTGCGATAGTGCCCATCCCTAAGTTTTGCGCAAGTTGAATAATAGTTCGCACCACCATGTGGTCTCGTCGATTGGTCGTACAATCATCGATAAAGCGCTTATCTATTTTTAAAATATCCAGAGGTAACAAGCTCAGCTGACATAGTGAAGAATAAGCAGTACCAAAATCATCAAGCGACAGGGTTAAACCAGCATTTTTCAACGCAGTCAGTACACGAATGTTGTCATTCGCATTTGCCATCAAAGCAGTTTCTGTTTGCTCTATTTCTAAACAGCTTGTAGTGCAATTATTACGTGCTAATGCGCTTGTTAGCTTATCTAAAAACAGTGGGTCTTGTAGTTGTATCGCTGACACATTAATTGCAACACTTTCAATGTTAAACTGTTTTTTCCAATGAGCTATTTGCTGGCAGGCTGTTTCGGTGATCCACTCACCAATCGGGTTTATTAAACCAGTTTGTTCTGCTATTGGAATAAATTCAACAGGGCTAATAAACCCCAATTGAGGGTGGAACCAACGAATTAAGGCTTCAGCCGATTTGATTTCACCGGTCGTGATACACACTTTAGGCTGATAATGAAGAGCGAGTTCACCACGCTCCGTCGCAAACTTTAAATCGTTCTCTAATCGGTAGCGTCGTAGCGTTTGCTTTGTAAGCTGGCTTTGATAAAACGAAAAATCATTCTTGCCCACTGCTTTTGCATGGTACATGGCCATGTCAGCATTGCTACATAAAATTTCTATTTCAGTCGCATCTTCAGGAAAGATTGCGATACCGATACTTGCCGTTAACTGGTAGTTTTTTGCTTTTAATAAGTAGCTCGGTTTACTCAATGTGTGAATCGCATTGGCTAATGCACGAGCAACCTGTTTGGAGTTATTACTTGGTGTTGTGATAAAAGCGAACTCATCGCCACCTATACGAAATAATAGCGAATCTTCATCTATCAATTGACTAAAACGATCTGTCACCATTTTTAATGCACTATCACCAGTCAGGTGACCTAGCTGATCATTTACTTTTTTAAAGCCGTCTAAATCAATTATTAGTAATGAAAAGTTTAGCGTTGCATCTTCTCGGCATTGCTCTTTAAAAAACAGCAATACCTCAAAAAACTTTTTTCGATTACCCAACCCCGTTAAGTAGTCCGTATAGCTCTCAGTACGAAA
Organism: Pseudoalteromonas neustonica; assembly: GCF_001653135.1. Classification (GTDB taxonomy): domain Bacteria; phylum Pseudomonadota; class Gammaproteobacteria; order Enterobacterales; family Alteromonadaceae; genus Pseudoalteromonas; species Pseudoalteromonas neustonica. The sequence goes on along the minus strand of NZ_BDDS01000001.1, from coordinate 642,293 downwards.
CAACTCCATTTGCGAGTGAGTTTTACGCTGAAAATAGGTCATGATTGTCGCAAATGAGGTGATAACTATCATCTCGACCCCATCTTCAATAATGTCTAAAAATTCAGCCGCATTAATAGAGGAGACATACGCACTTAATAGTAAAACAGCAATAGGGATAGGAAGCATGGAACCCGGGAAAACCATTAAATATAATAATGGGATCAATAAGTACACTTCTTCTATTACTTCTATATCAAGATGGAATAATAAGCCCACCATAAAAATAAATAAAAAGGATATTGCAGCTAAACCTTGTTTATAGCGCACATTAGAAAGAGCAAAAGCTAAGCCAAGAGTTACTAAAAACACCACGTAAGAAAGCTGTGCAATTAAGGGCTGATCAAACCGTAAAATAACAAAAGCGACTGTTGCTAAAGTAAGCGAAAAGCCAACTGCTAATAATTTTTTTGATTTAAGAAAGCCCATTTTAAACATTTAATATTCCACGATTAATTACTTTGTAATTATATGTGAAAAATAGAACTTTTTATTATTTTTTTATTCTCCTGTCTGTGTTCCCTAAAATAGTTCGCTATATCCTTAATAGTACAAACTTTTTTAGTGGTTTTTTGAGCTGTCATTTTAAAAAGGTATAAAAAAACGCACTAGTACTAAAGTGCGTTTTTATAAATAACAATTAAAAATTAAGACTTTTTATCGGTACCTTCACACGCTGAGTTTACGACATTAGTATCAGTTTCACTATTTTCAGCGTCCTCTCTTTCAGCGTTAGTAACAGTCGCTTCTGAGCTCTCAATGTCAATAACTTCATCTTTGCTAATTGCGTCATCAACTACGGTCGTTTCAACAATATTTTGCTGTGTTTGAGCTGGTACTACTTGATAAAAACGCCCACCAGCATCAGCCATTGCAACCAAGGGTGCACACGGCGCAAATACCGGATTAAAATTAGCAAACGTCGCCATTTCTGAGCTTACTTTATCCGCACCAAGCTTATCCATATAACTAAATGGACCACCTAAAAATGGTGGGAAGCCAATGCCAAATATAGCACCAATATCACCATCGCGAGGACTGGCGATAATGCCTTCATCTAAGCAGCGCGCTGCTTCGTTAAGCATTTGTGCAACGCAACGCTGAGCTATCTCACTCTTGTTTAAACGTGGTGAAGGGCTCACGCCAAGTAATTCGTAAACTGATTCGTCCACTTTTTTGCTCTTTTTATCGTATAGATAAAAACCACGACCCGTTTTACGGCCTAAGCGTTTCGCATCAATTAAACGCGAAAATGCATCTGGCGCTTTAAAACGATCGCCCAGTTCTTTTTCAAGAATTGGAGCAATTTTAGAGCCTATATCAATCCCTACTTCATCAAGTAAAGCGAGCGGCCCAACAGGGAAACCAAACTCAACAAGCGCAGCATCAATTTTTTCAATTGGCTCGCCTGCAAGTAATAAATTTGCAGCTTCATTCACATAAGGGGCAAGAATACGGTTTACATAAAAACCCGCTTTATCTTTTACCACAATCGGCGTTTTACCTTGCTTACGAGCAAAGTTAACAATCCGCGCGATGGTCTCTTGCGACGTACCTTCATGTGGAATGATTTCAACCAATGGCATTTTCTCAACCGGTGAGAAGTAATGTAAGCCAATCACATTCTCTGGACGGGCCGCTTCTGCCGCTATTTGTGAAATAGGCAATGATGACGTGTTACTAGCAAAAATAGTGTTTGCTTGGCATTCACGTTCAACATCAGCAACCATGCCCTGTTTAAGGCTTAAATCTTCAAATACCGCTTCAATCACTAAATCAATGTGCTTAAAACCATTGTAATTAGTTGTGCCAGTAATGCGATTCATTGTTTGTTGCAGTTCAGCTGTAGATAAAATGCGACGCTTTTGCTTTTTATCTAAAATTTTATAGCTGTAATTCATGGCATTACTAATGCCCTGCTCTGCTACATCTTTAATGCGCACTAATACACCCGCTTTTACAGCACTGACATGGGCAATACCTGCGCCCATTAAACCGCCACCTAACACTGCTGTTTTGGTGATCGCTGGTGCGTCATCGTTACGCCATTCTTTTTTCATTTCGGTGGTAGCAAAAAAGATCCCACGTAATGCTTTAGACTCGCTACTCATCACTAACGTAGCAAACCCTTCTGCCTCTGTTTTATAAGCTTTTAGCTCATCAAGCTCTACACTGGCGCGTATTGCTTTAATGATAGCCAGTGGCGCAGGGTAATGACCACCGGTTTTCTTCAGTACGTTTTCTTGTGCTTTTTTAAAAATGATATTGCGACCAAATGGATTTGACTCAAGCAATTGGCTAACACGATCAAGCTTGGGCTTACTCGCTTTTGCCTTGCCTTTTAACGCAAACTCTTTGGCCACTTTTAGCAATACAGTTTGAGGGACACAATCATTCACTAAGCCTGACTTTTTAGCTTGTTTAGCGCGTATTTGTTTACCTGTTAGTGTCCACTCTAGGGCTTTTTGCAAACCAACTAATTTCGGTAAGCGCTGAGTACCACCACCACCAGGTAATAGACCAAGCTGCACTTCAGGTAAGCCTAGCTTGGTAATATCGCTGTCAGTACACACGCGGTAATCACACGCTAAAGCAAACTCCAAACCACCACCAAGCGCTGCACCATGAATAGCACTGACGGTTGGAAACGGCAGTTTTTTCATATCAAAAAAGGCACGGTGACATAGCTCGCTGATCGCTAATGCATCTTCGCGACGCTCTACGCTATCCAGCATTTTCACATCGGCGCCGGCGATAAAGTTATCGCTTTTACCACTGATAAATACCATGCCTTTAACTGACTGCTGTTTCGCGTCATCAAGCAACGTTTTTAAATCATCGGCAAAGGTATCGCGCAGGGTGTTCATTTTTTCACCCGGCACATCAATAGTAACTACGGCAATACCGTTATCATCAACACCTAAACTAAATACAGACTGTGTCATTACGCACTCTCCAATACAAAAGCTGCACCTAACCCACCTGCGGCGCATGCAGTTGTTAGTGCTAAGCCACCGCCTCGGCGGTTAAGTTCGTGTAAACTTTGGGTGATAAGTCGTGCGCCAGTTGCTGCAAATGGATGCCCATATGCAAGCGAGCCGCCCATAACATTAAACTTATCCATGTTAATCTCACCAATCGCTTTGCTGCGACCGAGTTTTTCTTGTGCAAATTTATCAGAGGCGAACATTTTCATATTTGCTAGCGTTTGCGCTGCAAATGCTTCATGCATTTCAATTAAATCAAGATCTGCAAGCGTAATACCTGCTCTTGCTAATGCGATAGGCGTAGAATGTGCAGGCCCCATTAACATGTCTTCATTTACGCCAATAGCAGAGAACGCAAAACTACGCACATACCCTAAAATGTTATAGCCTAATGCTTTAGCTTTGCTTTCGCTCATCATCAGTACCGCAGCCGCACCATCTGTTAGTGGTGTTGAGTTTGCAGCAGTTACAGAGCCATGTTGACGGTCAAACGCAGGCTTTAATTTAGCATACCCTTCAACCGTTGAGTTATGACGAATATTATTATCTTGCTCGATAAAACTTTTATACGGCGGTAAATGCGCAGTCATAACTTCATCGGCAAGCTTGCCATCTGCCCATGATTGGCTAGCAAGTGTGTGTGAGCGATGCGCAAGCGCATCTTGATCTTCACGGCTAATATTATGAGTTTTTGCCATTTGCTCAGCAGTCTGACCCATAGATAAACCCGTCGAGTATTCTGCAACAGCAGGTGGTACAGGAAGTAAATCTTTTAAACGCAATTTTGAGAATATTTTTAAGCGTTGTCCAAGTGTGCGCGCTTTATTTAAATCAACAAGGCTGCCAGCTAGTTTTTTGCTTACGCCAATTGGCAATACCGATGACGAATCAGCGCCCCCCGCAATACCCACTTGTACAGAGCCTGCCATAATCGACTCAGCTACATTAGCAATTGCCTGAAAACTAGTTGCACAGGCGCGTGATACTGAGTAAGCATCAACGGATACTGGCATACCAGTACCTAATACGATTTCGCGGGCAATATTTGGCGCTTCTGGCATTTGCACTACTTGGCCAAATACTAATTGATCAATTTCAGATTTATCAAAGTTAAGGCGTTCAAGCATTTCGTTAACCACTAACTTGCCCATATCAAGGGCTGGTACATGGTGAAATGCAGTTGCTTGTTTAGCAAATGGTGTACGTAGACCACTGACGATGGCAATACGATCGCCCTTTGCTGTTTTTAGTATGTTTTGCTCAGACATTAATGCTCTCCCGCTGACAGGTCTGACCTGTTTATTTTCCTCGATTCTAAACAACCCGTGTACTAAAGCCAATAGAGAAATTGAAAATAGTATAATTAGTTACCAACAATAGGCTTTTTTTAGCGTATTTACAAAAAATACCTGTATTTCTATGCTAGGGTAAAAACCGTTAAAAAATAACGAACTATTTTGTAAAATAGGGTCTAACACTTGTGTTATAGAACAATAATCCCAATAACCAATAAAGCTTTTTATAAACCTTGCTAACCAGGACAGTCTTTTATTATGGCCGCTAACGTATTTTCACAATTAAAAACTTATTTAGACAGCCAAATTATTGGCCAGCCAGAATTAACTCAAGCGCTACTTATCGCTATTTTAGCCGATGGTCACTTATTAGTAGAAGGCCCTCCAGGGCTTGCTAAAACCCGAGCAGTAAATGCACTTGCCAAAGGCGTTGAAGGTTCATTCCAACGCGTGCAGTTCACTCCTGATTTATTACCTGCGGATGTCACTGGCACAGATATTTACCGCCAACAGACCAGTGAGTTCGTGTTTGAGAAAGGCCCATTATTCCATAACCTAATTTTAGCCGATGAAATTAACCGTGCCCCAGCTAAAGTCCAATCAGCCTTATTAGAAGCGATGGCAGAACGCCAAGTTACGGTAGGCAAAAATACTTACCCGCTATCTGATTTATTTATGGTGATGGCGACGCAGAATCCGCTTGAGCAAGAAGGCACCTACCCGCTACCTGAAGCACAACTTGATCGCTTTTTATTGCACCTAAGTATTGGTTACCCTGGCGCAGAGCATGAGCTTGACATTTTACGTCTGACTCGCGGCGAAGCACTGAGCGAACATCAAGCCCCTGCACAACAAATTAGTCAAAACGACTTATTTGCTTCACGCAAAGCGATTTTAGGCTTGCATCTAGCTGAGCCACTTGAACAGTATTTAGTACAGCTAATTATTGCCACGCGTGAAGGCGCTAAATTAGATGCTCAACTAGGCAGTTGGATTGAGTATGGCGCAAGCCCACGTGCCACGATTGCCCTTGATAAATGTGCCCGCGCACATGCTTGGTTACAAGGCCGTGACTTTGTTGCACCTGATGACATTCAAGCGGTACTGCATAATGTGCTGCGCCACCGCATTATCTTAAGTTACGAAGCACAAGCTGATGGTGTGACTAAAGATCAGGTTATTAGCCGTATCCTAGAACTTGTTGCCGTGCCATAAACTATGCAAAGCCAATTAGATAATCAACAATGGCTTAGCTTAAGTCATAGTCATGGGGTCGACTTAGGGCTTAAAGAGCTGATGTATTACAAAGCTAAAGCCCGCTTGCTTGAGCTTGCCCCAAAAGCTAAAATTAAAAACAGCCTAACTGGCCAATATCTTGCGCCTCATAAAGGCCGTGGTATGGAGTTTGCCGAAGTACGCCATTATCAACAAGGCGATGATATTCGCTCAATTGATTGGCGTGTTACCGCACGTACTGGTGAAACCCACACTAAACTTTTTCAAGAAGAAAAAGAACGACCAGTGTTTGTGTTTACCGACTTTTCTAATTCGATGCTGTTTGGCTCCAAGCTGTTACTTAAGTCTGTGCAAGCAGCGCATATTAGCGCATTAGTTGCATGGTCTGCATGTCAACGTGGTGATCGTATCGGCGGTATTGTATTTAATCAACATGGTCATTTAGAACTAAAACCCACCGCCCGTGAGAAAGCAGTATTAAAACTGTGTCACAATTTATGCGATAACCACCAGCAAGCACTGACACGCATTGACGAGCCCACCGAAAATAAACTCAGCGATAACCTCAAGCGCTTAAACCATTTAGCCAAGCCAGGTAGTTTAGTGTATTTGGTGTCTGATTTTAGCACCCTTGATGATGCCAGCTTTAAGCAATTAGAAATACTGAGTCGTCACTGTGAGCTAATTGGCTGCCATATTAGCGACCCATTTGAGCACCAGCTCCCTGCGTTTAAACAAACGGTAACAGTCAGTGCCAATGGCAGTGATTTTGCCCTGCCGCTTATGGACAAAAGCTTTCGTGATAAGTTTGCTAAAACTGCTGAGCAAGCATTTGCTTCACGTTTAGAGCGTTTAACTAAATCGGGTCTTAATTTAATATCATTCAATGCAGCTACCCCCCTTGAGCTACAATTAGTGAGAAAGTAACATGCAAACCTCTCCATTAGATGGCCTACATGATGTAATTGTACCAACCCACGTTTCTTGGTGGCCATTAGCACCTATTTGGTGGGTTATAATGGCTATACTGCTACTGACTATTAGTTTTATCAGTTACAAGTTGTATCAGACTTACCAATTTAAAAAAGCCAAACGTCAGGCTATTTTACTAAGTAACCAATGCGATAATGATGCCCAGCAATTACATATTTTAATTAAACGTCTGGCATTACATTACTATCAACAACGCGTGGCATCGCAAGGCACGCAGCAATGGTGTAACACACTAAATAAGCTGACCGGTCAACAATTCACTGAACTTGAACTCATGAGCCTATATCAACCGCAAACCAATCAAGCGGCGCTAGCGAATAAATTAAAACTCGCCATTGTGCAATTTAAAGTAAAGGAGCCGTTAAATGTTTGAATTTAGCTGGCCTTGGTTATTTTTATTATTGCCACTGCCTTGGTTGTTACGCTTGTTTAAACCCGTACACAGCGAAGGTAACACCCGATTACGTATTCCCAGTTTTGCCAAACACAATTTGGCCACGCAAGTTGCCCAGCAGCAAACTCGCGGTATTAGCTTATTTGAATGGTTAATTTGGGCTTTATTAGTTACCGCACTGGCAAACCCCACTTGGCTCGATGACCCAATTACATTACCTAATGAAGGTCGCGATATTATGCTTGCCGTGGATTTATCTGGGTCGATGACCGAGCAAGATATGGCATATCAAGGCCAATACGTTGATCGTCTAACCATGGTAAAAGCAGTATTGAGTGACTTTATAGAGCAACGCCAAGGTGACCGATTAGGGCTGATTTTATTTGGCGACACGGCTTTTTTACAAACCCCACTCACCCGGGACGTAAAAACCGTGAGTCAAATGCTCTCAGAGGCACAAATTGGCTTAGTTGGCCGCGCAACTGCGATTGGCGATGCATTGGGTTTATCAGTAAAGCGCTTCGCTAACAAAGATGAAAGTAACCGCATAGTAGTACTCTTAACCGATGGCCAAAATACCGCCGGTAATTTAGATCCAGAAGAAGCCTTATTACTTGCACGCGAAGAAGGCATTAAAGTGTATACCATAGGTGTGGGCTCTGATAATCCGCGCGGTTTTAGCTTATTCAATATGGGTGGCATGAGCGGTGGAAGTTTAGATGAAACCTTACTTAAACGCATTGCTGAACAAACTGGCGGACTCTACTTTCGCGCAAAAGACGTGGCCGGCTTGCAACAAATTTATCAAGAGCTTGATAAACTCGAGCCTATCAGCGCTGATGAGCAAACTTTTCGCCCGCAAAGTGCATTATTTTATTACCCGTTATTAATTGCATTGGCCTTGATTGGCCTGCGCGTTATGTTCATTACGGCAAAAACACTAAGACAGGAGGCCTAATGGACTTTGAATTTATCCGCCCAGCCGTTTTGTGGCTATTAATCCCTGTGTGCTTAATGTTTATGATTGCAATGATCAAAAACAAAAAAACGAGCCAAAGTGAACTAATCGCACCGCACCTGGCAAAGTTTGTGATCAACACCAATAGCAAAGAACAGTCGCAACCTATGTGGCTAATTGCCCTTTTTACTATTTTAGCCGTTGTTTTTAGCGCTGGCCCTAGCTTTGAAGAAAAGCAAGTACCGGTATTTCAAAGTAAAAACGCCCGTGTAATTGTAATGGATATGTCGCTGTCAATGTACAGCACCGACATTGCCCCAAGTCGCATAGTGCAAGCCCGTTTTAAAGCGCTGGATATGATTGAACTGTTTAAAGAAGGCGACACCGCACTTGTTGCTTACGCTGGCACTGCTTATACTATTTCTCCTTTAACCAATGATGCTGCAACACTTGAGAATCTGATCCCAAGTTTAAGCCCTGATATTATGCCCGACAAAGGCTCAAACGTACTTGCCGGCCTCGATGTAGCCAAAGAGCTATTAACACAAGCAGGCTACCTTGAAGGCGACATTATTTTAATTACAGATGGCGTGGAGCAAAGTGAGCAACAAGACATTAGTCAATTTACTGCAGCAAATAACTATCGGTTGAATATTTATGGTGTGGGTACAGAGCAAGGCGCGCCCATTAAGCTCCCTGAAGGTGGTTTTTTAAAAGACAGCTACGGCCAAATTGTGATCCCAACCATCAACACAAGCATGCTTAATAGCTTAGCCAAAAACAGTGGTGGCAAGTTTGCAACTTACCAACCTAGTGCTGGTGACATTCAAGTTTTTGCACCCAGTGCCAACAGCGAAATGTTAAAAAATGAAAAACAAAGCCAAGCATTATGGCGTATTGATGCCGGTATTTATGGCCTGTTTATTTTACTGCCAATGATGATGTGGATTTTTCGCCGTGGTGCATTTGCCGCTGCATTTTTAGTCATATGCTTTTTACCACAACAAAATGCATATGCTGTAGAGGTGCCGCGTGTATTTAAAAATCAAGATCAACGCGCATTAGATGCTTACAAAAAAGGTGAATATGATCAAGCAGCTACAGCAAAATCAAGTCAATTAAAAGGCGCGGCGCTTTACCAGCAAGGCAATTTTGATGCTGCTTTGACACAGTTCAGTCAAGATAAAACCGCAACGGGTTTATATAACTACGGCAACGCCCTTGCCAAAGCTGGAAAGTTAGAAGAAGCAACACAAGCTTATAAAAAAGCCCTTGAAATAGACCCCGACTTTACCCAAGCAAAAGATAACAAAGCACTTGTTGAGCAATTAAAGGATCAGCAGCAACAGCAAGAAGATCAGGACTCAGATCAAGAGCAACAAAGCCAAGATGGCGAGCAAGGCCAAGATCAGCCAAACAAAGAAAATAAAGATAAATCACAACAAGGGGACAAACCATCTGAAGATCAACAACCTCAACAAGGTGATGAATCCAAGCAAAGTGATGAACAGCAAGCTGATGACAAGCAAAAAGATGGTAAACCTTCTGAGCAAAATGATCCAAAAATGGAAGCTCAACCAAATGACACCGATAAAAGTAGCGAAGAGCAGCAGCAAAGTGCGCAGAACGAATCAAAGGATGACGCCGCTAAAGATGATGACAAGCAAGCACAACCGCAAATGACCTCTGAGCAACAGCAACAAGCAGAAGAAGCTGCAAAGCAACAAGCTATGCAAGCGCAAACTGCAGAGCTCACTAATGAAGAAAAAGAAAAAGCACAGCAATTAAATCAACTGTTGCGCAAAGTCCCCGATGACCCTGCTATTTTATTACGCAATAAAATGCAATTAGAAGCCCAAAAACGAAACCGTCAACGCCGTCCACAAGGAGTCGAAAAATCATGGTAATGCGATTAATCTGTTGTTTGTTGCTTATCAGCGCTATGCCCCTGTGGGCTGTTACTCAATTACAAGCCAGTGTTGATAAAAACCCGGTACTCGCGGGTGAATTTTTTACCCTCAGTATCAGTGCTGACGACACCATAAAAAACGAACAACCAGACACCTCTGCGTTGTTAAAGGATTTTGTCGTTGGGCCAACCAGTGTTAGTACTCGTACTAATATCGTCAATGGCAGTATTTCAAAGCAAACGACGTGGTCAGTTAAGCTAATGACCCGAAGTGCGGGTGAATATACAATACCTGCATTTAGTATTGCTGGCGTAAACTCTATTCCCATCACTTTAAAAGTGGCGCAGCGCAGCAAGGATACTGAGCAAAGTAGTGATGCATTTATTAAAGCGTCGCTTTCTAGTGAAAGTTTATTCGTGCAAGAAGCTGGCCTATACACGATTAAGCTCTACCTTGCTAAAGAACTGTTAGATGGCAATTTAACGGCACCAAGCATGCCTGATGCACAATTGAGTCAAATCGGTAAGCAAACGGAAAACTATGAACTTATAGATGGAAAACGTTACTTAGTTATCACCCGAGAGTATTTAGTCCAGCCACAAAAAAGTGGCAGTTATACTATTGAAGCGCCTGCGTTTCAGGGCCGCGTTCGCCAGAATTACCGCCAACTAGAAATCTCCGCACTAGGTGAAAGCGTCAATGTAGAGATAAAGCCAATACCGAGTGATTACCAAGGTTCATGGTTACCAAGTGAGTTAGTCAATTTAGATGAACAGTGGCAACCAACTGACGATACTGTTGAAGTTGGCACACCGATTACACGGACTTTAACTTTAACAGCCCTTGGTATTACTAAAGAGCAATTACCTGACATTAAATTACCTGAAATACAAGGCATTCGCAGCTACCCTGATGAAAAAGAGAATAACCACTTAGTCCGTGATGGTCGAGTAATATCACAACAAACAGCCTCATACGCACTATTACCACAAACACCAGGCACATACACATTACCTGAGGTAAGCGTGCCTTGGTATAACACCAAAATAAATCGAATTAGCTATGCTACGCTACCTGCCCGTACAATCACTGTGATACCTAGCAGCACCACAACGCTAAACCCACCCTTGCCTGCACAATCAGATCAAGGCGTATCGGCAGATTCACGTACACCAATATCTACCTCATCAGTGTATATAAACTCATATCCGTTATGGCTCGTGATTATCAGTGTAATTGGTTACTTATTATGGCTTATAACACTTATTTTATGGTGGCGTAGTAAATCTCATCGTGAGCTGATAAATGCCCCCGCTAAAAAAGTAACAAATAAATCGTCACTATTTTTGGATGAATTAAAACGCCACAGTAAAAATAACGATGTAAGCGCTTTTTATCAGGCTCTAAATCGTTACGCGGTACAAACAACAAAACAATCTCATAGTGCGATAGACAAGCTAGAACTGCACGCTGATAATGCTTTGCTTAGCCAGCACATTGCTAAATTGCGGGCTGCGCTCTATAGTCCTTACAATACAGATGTTGATATGGTCGCTATTGTAAACCTATTACAAGAGCAACATAAAATACAAAAAACGTCACAAGAATCGGTGTTAAAAGGACTTTATAAATAGAGTTTGAGTAATGAGGTGTTATTCTCGACTTAAACAAAGAATTACTTAAAATAAAAAAGTGCTTATGCTTGGAAATAAAAATTCTAATGATCAGGTCTTAGTAAATATGGCAGAGAAACAAAAACGCTATGAGAAACTTGTTCATGTTTATCATAGTGAACTATATCGCTTTGCTTATTGGTTATGTCGTGACCCTAATATTGCCGAAGATCTTGTTCAAGAAACGTTTTTACGTGCTTGGCGCGCTCTTGACTCACTATTAGATCAAAAAGCAGCTAAACCATGGCTATTGACGATTTTACGCCGGGAAAATGCCCGCCGTTTTGAACGCAAACAATTTGATTATAGTGATGTTGAAAATGACACCTTAGTTGACGAAAAAAGCGTCACTTTGGATGACGAAATGGAACAAACAGTGATCCAACGTCAAATTGCTAAATTATCCGATGAATACCGCGAACCATTACTGCTGCAAGTTGTAATGGGTTGCTCAGGTGAAGAGATAGCAGAAATATTAGATTTAAATAAGAACACGGTTATGACACGTTTATACCGTGCGAGAAACCAGTTAAAAGAGGCATTAAGCCGTGATGATGAACAACTTAAAGGGGCATCAAAATAATGGATGATCTCGAGTTTCGTCGCCGAGTTTTTGCACAACCAAGTAGCACCGATGAGGAGCTATTGGAATTTGCAGAGCAACACCCTGAGCGACAAGAGCTAATCAATGAAATGCAAGCTTTTGATTTAGAGCTTTCAGGCGCACTTGATATACCTGTACCAAAAGGGCTCTCAGAGCGTATTCTAGCGAATACCGCTGCGCATACTCAAGATGAGTCTACTGCTACACAGCACACAAAACCTGAGCAAGCTAACGCAGTAACGCAAACACAGCAACCTACTAATAATGTTGTTGATGCCAGTTCGCGCTTTAAACGTAATCGTTTACCGTTAGCAATGGCCGCCTCATTATTAGTAGCGGTCAGTGCATTTTTCTTTAGTAGTGAACAAAGTGTAGCCTATGGTGCTGGCGAACATGCACTTGCTCACGTTTACTATGAAATTAATGCATTAGAAAAAACTGCCGAAATCAGCTTACAAACAGTCAACGAAAAATTTGCCGTATTAGGTGGTCATTTAGATGAGTTACCCGGCAAAGTCACCTACTTGATGTTTTGCGACTTCAAAGGTCAAAAAGGGTTACATTTAATATTTGAGTCTGATCACGGACCTATGACTGTATTTATTGTGCCATCGAAGCAACAATCATTTGGTCTTGGTCAAGATGACTTCCAAGATGACCGTTTTGAAGGCCATATTAATCGTGGCCCGGATGCTGATACTATTTTAGTCGCCAGCCTCGGTGCACCACTACAAAACTACAATGATCGTATTAACCATGCAATTCGCTGGTTAAACTAATAACTAAGTGCATAGGCGTTTTATCTACGCCAATGCACTTACCTCACGGTCATAATCCTATTATTCCAATGAATGGGAGAAGCTTAACGCTCTATGAAAAAATTCATCCTGAGAACGAACTGAATACCAATAAAGCACATCAAGCGTTTTTAGATTTACAGCAGTTATTTTAACTCGCTGCTACTGCTTTACTTGCCAATAGCCTGTTTTCTTTGCGCCTATGCGTGTTATTAATCTCGCACCTTTAAAAAATTTTATGCGCCTTTCAATGGTACTTTGCGACTTACCACATTTCTCAGCAAGCTGTGCATTGGTCATATAGCGGCCTTGTTCGATAAACGCCAAAATGACTTTATCAACGTCAGATAGTTTTAAACCCTCACTTAAGCCCGCATTTAAACCCTCAGCTTCTGACGTTTTAGCCTCAGTTATTGCATCAAAAATCATTTGTAACATGAACTCAATAAATGGAGCGCTATCGGTTTGCTGGGTGCTTTGGCGAATAGCGAGGTAGTAGTCGTCTTGATGTTGATGCACCATACTTTCAACAGGAATATTAATAAACACGTCATGCCATTTAGACAGTATCAACGTTTGCCATAAACGTCCTATGAGGCCGTTGCCATCTGAAAACGGGTGAATAAACTCAAATTCATAATGAAATACACAACTGGCAACAAGTGGGTGAACATCACTACTTTCTAGCCATTCTAATAGTTCAGCCATTAATTTTGGTACACGTTCAGCTTGCGGTGCCATGTGTACAACTTGCTCACCCGACATTACACCTTCTTGACGGTACCTGCCTGCATCGTTAACTAAGCCTGTCATCATCAATAAATGCGCACTTAAAAGATTTGAAGGGTTTGTTGGCTGCCACTGAGTTAGCGCGTTATAACTATTAATCGCGTTATGCGCTTCTTGCACCTCTTTAGGTGGGGCTATAATACGTTTGCCATCCAAAATAGCGGTTATCTGCTGCTGCGTTAAGGTGCTTCCCTCTATCGCAAGTGAACCTTGCACGGTTCGCATGCGGTTAACCTTACGTAAGCGCAGTAACTTGGCTTGCTCTTGTTGCACTGTGAGTCGACCAATAGACTCACTAATTTTGGCAACTAACGTGAGTGTTTTATTTGATAGCGTAAAAGGCGGTGCGTATTTGGCCATTTTGTCAGTTCATTAATTAGGTTATTAAATTGAGCAGTCGTTGATAAAGTAACACTTTCAAACTTTATTTGTACAGTCAGCCCATTGTTTATATAAATGAATTGCATAAAAAAACCCGCAAACTTGATTGCTCAAATTTGCGGGTTTTTTAGGGTTTTTAAATCAACGAATTTAAAAACCTATATTGGTGGAGCTGGGGGGATTTGAACCCCCGTCCGAAAAGCCTCGACCGTCGGTACTACATGTTTAGTATTGTCATTTAATTAACCTTTAAATCCCGGACAAACACGGTAGATAAAGGCGAGGCCGCTTAGTTTTAGCGCTTCAACCCCGGCCAGGGTTTCCGTCGCGATCAGGTGTTAGGGTGACACTCCAAAATCCAGTCCACAAGAATACATGGAAGGAGCGCTAGCCAGCCTAAGCTGCTAGAGAGTAGTTATCGTCGTTTGCGATTACTTTAGATTGCGGCTTTTTAACGAGGCAAACCGCACCTCGACATGCACCTTGGGCTTCTTGAATTCCGTCGAATCCTAATCAGCCCCTGAATTAGTAAACTCATTCAGAGCGTGCAGCCAGTATAACTGAGTAACGCACTGATACTCAAGGCCCTTCTGCGCTTTATTTTAAGCATTTTATTTAACTGCTCATTTAATACACATAAACATGTTAACAAAATGCCGAGAAACGAAATAAAATAGAACAATTGCTTAACATACATTCAAAGTTATGCTCAAATGCTTGGCTAAACCACCAAACTCATTTTAGTTATTTGGTTTGGGGATAAAAAATAATAAAAACAGGCATATTAAATAGGAAGTATTCTAAATGTCGTTGTTTACCCATGATATGCAAACAGGCTTTGTTTCATTGCTTGAGCACCCAAAAAACAGTGGTTTTCCAGCCACTAGCTCTCAACTTATGGAGTTAATAGAAGAATCTGCATATGCTGATTTTGAAATAGTCAGTGCAAATATCGGTAAGTTGTTCTCTCCTAGCAAAAACTATCAAGCTGATCCTCTCATTATTGCCCGTGCACTTGATGCATCATTACTCATTCAAGTTGATGAAAAAAATATGGTAGCAGAGGCAACATTGACCACCGCTAAGGGCGGCACGTTGATGTCTATGGAACTGGCGCGCGAGGTGTTAGCTGACGCTGGTGTATTACAAGGTGTTAGCACTCGCGCACTGGATAATTTTTTAGGCCAACAGTTTGAAAAGCCTGCTGGTGTTTCTTATAAGGCGATTGTTGCTCACGGGCGCAGGCCTAAAGAAGGCAGTGATGCTAAATTTGTGCGTTTGTGTTCTACAGCCCAAGACCGCGTTTTAAGCCCACAAGCAAAAGAAGGCGGTAAGGTCGACATGCGTGATTTAGGCGCCATTATTACGGTAAAACCGGGCACCCCTCTAATGCAGCGTGTTGCTGCAACGTCAGGTGAAGATGGTTACACTGTTTTTGGTGATATTCTTCCCGCCAACCCAGGAAAAGATTTAGCATTACAACCTTTTGAAGGGACTAAAATAGACCCGGAAAACCCCAATATTCTCATAGCAGACTGTAAAGGCGTACCCGTTGCTCTGCCGCGAGGTATGCGGGTTGATGATGTTCTCTGTTTTGATAATGTTGATATTGGCACTGGCCATGTTGATTTTGATGGCAGTGTAATCATTAGCGGTGATATTAAAGATGGTATGCGTGTTCGTGCAAGTGGTGATATCACTGTACTCGGGTTTGTTGAATCCGGAAAAATCGAAAGTGCGAGTGCCGTTACTATCATGTTGGGCGCGATAGGCAGAAAGCGTGAAGGTAGCGAAGCCTTTACCTGTAAAATTAAAGCAGCTCGTACTATTTCAATTGGCTATGCGCAATATTGTCATATTCATACTGAGCAAGATTTATTTATAGAACGTCAGGCATTGCATTGTGATTTAAGTGCGCGGCGGTTAATTCGTGTAGGAAAAGCCAATAATCCCAGAGGTAAAATAATTGGTGGCAATATACTAGACGCAATGCGGATTGAAACCGGCGAATTAGGTGCGCCATCAGGTACTAAAACCCGCGTTTATCTTGCGCAATATTGGCATGACTTACGTCAAAAACAACAACAAATTGCCGATTTTGAAAAACTGCTCGCCACTAAATCTGTCGCACTTAAGCAAGCGCGTAAAAAAGCAGTTAAAATTCCACTACCCGTTAAGCGACAACTATTTTTAGATAAAATATCAGCCAGCGAGCAACAAATTGATATTCGTATCGCAAATACCAAACGTAAAAAACATTTGATAAAACAAAAAATAACGCGTTTATTAGCAACCAGTCGGTTAAAAATTAATGAGCTAATGCACCCTGGTGTGGAGCTTAAAATTGCGAAAGATTCAAAGCACTTTTCGCGAATTTACCCACCCCACTTAGTCAAAATGACTGAAGGAAAAATTACTCAGTCGTTTTAACGACTGAGTTTTACTCATCACTTTAAATACTTCCCTCTGAATCATCTAGCACTTCTTCTGCTAGCGGCCAGCCACCGAGTTCTTGCCAACGATTAACAATGAAGCAATAAAGTTCAGCAGTACGCTCTGTATCATAAAGTGCTGAATGAGCTTGTTGGTTATCAAACTCAATACCTGCCGCTCTGCATGCTTTTGCTAATACTGTTTGACCAAGTGCTAAGCCTGCCAGTGAAGTAGTATCAAAACTTACAAAAGGATGAAAAGGCGTACGTTTAATATTGTTACGCTCAATTGATGCATTTAAAAAACCATGATCAAATGCAGCATTATGAGCCACAATCACTGATCGCTGACAGCCTGCGGCTTTTTGAGCTTTGCGCACAACTTTACAAATTTCTTTAATTGCTTCTTCTTCAGGTACTGCACCGCGTAATGGCGAAAATGGGTCTATACCGTTGAAGTCAATTGCGGCTTGTTCAATATTAGCCCCTTCAAATGGTTCTACATGAAAATGAACCGTGTGATCAATGCTTAGCAGCCCATCATCGTCCATTTTTAATACTGACACCGCAATTTCTAGCAGTGCATCGGTTACTTTATTAAAGCCCGCAGTTTCAACATCAATAACCACCGGGAAAAAGCCACGAAAGCGTTTTGCGAAAAGAGTTTGTTCAGTATTTGCCATAGTATTCTTGGTTTGCCAGAGTAAGCTGGCTATTATGTCAAAAATCATAGCTCCTGTGCTAGGGCTTTACCGATTAATTTAACGCTTACATTTAGGCATATAACTTGCTTTATTTAACTAGCTAACGACATTATGATGGCTCAGTGCCTTTGTAAATGCAGTCTTTGCCAAGATATTGGCGTAAATAAATTGTTGGAGATCCCGCGATGAAGCTTTCAATGCTGTTTATCAGTCTAAGCATTGCAACTGTATGCCTGTCAAATACGGCGAGCGCTGCGATGCGCCAATACACTGCGACGGCAGATAACTCACAATGGGAAGTCGTTAAAACCACTCGTTTACAATGTCAGTTAAATCATGAGGTTCCTTACTATGGTGAGGCAATTTTCAGTGCTGATGCCAGTAAAAACAAAAATGTTACTTTCAATCTTGATATGGTTGTGCGCCCAGATAATTACGCTATTGCGGGATTAAAAGCAGTGCCGCCAACTTGGCGAGCAGGATTACCCGCTCGCGACTTAGCTAATATGAAACTACTTAGAAAGTTCGATGGTGAACTTGGAAATAAAACAGCGTGGGAAATGCTCACAGAACTTGAGAAAGGCTATTATCCAACTTTTTATTACCAAGACTGGCAAAACAGTGCCGATAAAATTGCCGTTGGTTTATCAAGCATCAATTTCAAACAAGCCTATTGGGCTTTTTTACAATGTCGCGACGAGTTATTGCCTTATAGCTTTGAGGATATTTCATTTACCGTAATGAATTACCAACCAAACACAAGTAAGCTAACAAAATCATCTCAACAGCGCTTAGACAAAATTGCTGAGTATTTAAAGTACGATACGGGGATTGCGTCTATTTCTATTGCATCCTATACCGACAGCTACGGTGGACGCTGGAACAACTTAGAGCTTTCAAAAAAACGCGCTAAAGCTATAAAAGATTATATGGTCAGTTTAGGTATTGATGAAGCCAAGGTCGAAACCCAAGGGTTTGGCGAAAAGCGCCACGTAGCGACTAACGATAATATTTTAGGTCGAGACAAAAACCGACGCTTAGTTATTCAAATAGCAAAAATGTAGTTAAAAATTAGGACGTGCTAACCTTCAATGATTAAAGCTTGTTCAATCTAGAGGTGATTAAATCGCGCTGAAGACACGCCCTAACTATACTTTCAATAATATTTAAGAGTTAAGTTTTCTAAACTTAACTCTTTTTTTCATCCAATTTTCACCAAATTGGAACACCGCCAAGCTCATTAATATGATCACCGCACCTATAATGAGCTGTTGATCAACTGATTCATCATTTAACCATGCACCTAAACCAATCGCGAAGCTTGGTGTGATCAATGTTGTTAAGGCCACCGTGCTTGCTGGCAACTTTTGCAGCACATGAAAATATGCCAAAGCGCCAATAAGAGAGCCAAACACACCTAAATAGACTATTGACCAGAGCGATTTTGCGCTCCATAAATGGCTTTGTAATTGCCCATCAACAATCCACCATGTAATAAAAAATAAAGGGGTTACAAATACTAATGCGCCAAAGGTTGTTGCCATCGGATGAATTGCTATTTTTACGCGCTTAATCATCACGCCACTGAGGCTAAAAAAGCATACTGCCATAAACACATACAGTAAACCTTGTAGCTGCATTAAAGAACCTTGAATATGCTTTGCACTCACTAAAAACAACCCAAGTAGAGCAAAACCAAGAGCGATAATTTTTATAAGACTAAATTTTGGCTCGTTTAAAAGGCGCTGTGCCAATAAGCCCGACAATATGGGGGCTAAACCAAACATCAAAGAAATAATGCCTGATGGTACTGTTTTGGCAGCCATATAACTGAGTAACATGCCACCGTAGATGCCAATACTCGAATAACCATATAAAAAGCATGCGCGGCGATGCCATGGCACACGAATATTTGCTATAGCAACAACAAAAGCGGCTAAAACTAAGCCTATTAGCATGCGCATGAGCACAGCTAAAGTCGGCGCAACAGTTTCACTACTAAAAACAATGCCTAAAGGCGTTGTTGACCAAATCAACACCATCAACAAATACGACGCTTTTACGTTCACACGATAATTCCTTTAAAGAGCGATGTAAAAGAGGAAAGGAGGATGATTCTAACCGCTTTGAAATCGCGGCTAAAATATAAAAACTATACCAGACCGCTACCCATACGCACATACATGACTGATGAAGCCAGCCATGAACATGATAGAGTTAGTAGTCGGTTAGTTTGATGCATGTTTATAGTTATCTTAAACAAATATTATTTTGAACTAATAGAAATACCAGAACTGGTTAATAAGTCAACACTCTTTACTGCTTTTTATTATGCCACGCAGTCGCTAAAAACGCGTACTAGATACTATGCTTGTAAATCATAAGTTACAGTTAATTTCTTTGATTTATAACAAAACTATTTAAGTTTGCTTCAACTAGTTATATCTTGCCTGCCTCTCACGTAGTTTTAGGGGCAAAAAGTGCTTAAAAATAAAACAATAGGCAGCATGTTAATTGTTGCAGGTACCACTATAGGCGCAGGGATGCTCGCGCTTCCTATCGCATCCGCAGGATTAGGGTTTACAACTGCATTAAGTTTAATCATTGCTACATGGGTACTAATGACCTATACGGCACTACTCATGCTGGAATTACATCAACATGCCGATCGTGATGCTACGCTCAATACGTTAGCTAAATCTTGGCTTGGCAAGCGTGGGCAATACGTGGCTAACTTTTCTGTCATGTTTTTGTTTTACGCGCTCTGTGCAGCTTATATCGCCGGTGGCGGCGCGCAACTACAAGAAAAAATAAATAATGCTTTCAATTTTGATATTGCCCCACAAATAGGTTCTATCATTCTCGCAATTGTTATCGGCACAGTTGTTACAATGGGCACAAGCAAGGTTGATAAGCTAAACCGTGTGCTGTTTAGCATTAAAATAGTTGTACTTGCTAGCCTATTTTACATGCTAACCCCTTATGTTCATGGCCAGCATTTACTTGAAATGCCAATTGAACAAGGGCTTATTCTATCCGCTATTCCTGTTATATTTACCTCTTTTGGTTTTCATGGCTCTATTCCGTCTATCGTAAAATATGTAGGCCTTGATATTAAAACACTTCGTCGTGTAATGATAACAGGCGCTGCGCTGCCTTTAGTGATTTATATATTTTGGCAGCTAATTAGCCAAGGTATGATGAGCCAAGCAGAGTTACTAAAAAGTACAGGGTTACCCGGTTTTGTTGCTAGCATGGCAAATATTGCAAATAATTCAGCCGTGGCAACCGCCGTTAATTTATTTGCCGATTTAGCGTTGGCAACTTCATTCTTGGGTGTGAGCTTAGGGTTGTTTGACTTTTTTGCTGATGCATTTAAAAAAGGTGATGGCAGCAGAGACAGAATAAAAACCGCTTTAATCACGTTTATTCCACCTCTTGGCTTTGCACTTTTCTATCCTCAAGGGTTTATAATGGCATTGGGCTATGCTGCTATTGCACTTGTTGTATTGGCTGTTTTTTTGCCTGTTACGATGGTTTATAAGCAACGTAATAGCAACAACAACCGTAAAGGCTACACAGTTCGAGGCGGTAACATAGGGCTAATGGTAGCGGGCCTATGTGGAGTGCTCATAATTAGTGCTCAGGGGTTGCAAATGGCGGGACTTATTCCAGCAATTGGGTAAACCTGCTTTATACCCTAACCACCTCAATATACAAGTTTCAGTTGGAATTAAAAGCGATTTAGGCAAGGCATTGATTGCAAATAAATCGCTTTTAAACCAATCCTTTGGGCATTTCACCGGCGCTTACTCTCATCGTTGTTACTTCTTAAAAGGGACAGCCATTGTTGCAAAGTAACGCCTTGATATTATAAACACCAGTGAAACGCTGAAGTCTACATCCTAAGGTGGTTTGGGTATATCTATGAAAAAGGCACCTTGCATGGTGCCTTTTAAAGTACTTATTTTATTGTGTCATTGAGCTTTTCAAATAACTTAGGAAGCTCACTTTCAGGAATTGGCGGGCTGTAATAATACCCTTGAACTATGAAGCAATTGTTGTTCTGTAAAAACGCCACTTGCTCTATTGTCTCTACGCCTTCAGCTACAACATTTAGTTTTAACTTTTGCGCCATTGCGATGATTGCTGCGGTAATTTCCATATCGTTTGTATCTTCGGGTATATCTTTTACAAACGAACGGTCTACTTTTAGAATATCAACCGGGAAACGCTTTAAATAACTCAGTGACGAATAACCTGTCCCAAAATCATCAATAGAAATTGACACCCCTAACGCTTTTAATTGATGTAATTGCGTAATTGCCGCTTCAACATTCCCCATCAACATGCTTTCAGTCAGCTCTAAGTGCAATCGCCTAGCTGGTACATTTGTTTGTCTTATCATTGATGCTAGCAAGGGCACTAAATTAGCGTCTTTAAACTGACGAGCTGACAGGTTTATTGAAATATTATTCTCTCGCCCTTGTGCAGCTAATCTTGCAGCAAACTCGCATGACTCCTGCAATACCCAGGCACCTAACTCTACAATTAAGCCCGTCGCTTCTGCTATTGGTATAAATTTTGTTGGTGGGATCATGCCCTGTGTTGGATGGAACCAACGTATAAGTGCCTCATAACCGACTACATGTTGTGTTTTGCTGTCAACTTGAGGTTGATAGTAAAGCACAAACTGCTTCTCTTTAAGGGCTAAACGTAGTTCATTTTCAATGAATAGCCTTTCATTAGCTGCTGCATTGAGTTCTTGGCTATAAAAGTGGTAAGTATTTCGCCCTTTTGCTTTTGCCTCATACATTGCCAGATCAGCATGCTTTAATAATTGATCTTCTTCTTGGCTATCATATGGCGCCATTGTAATACCAATACTGGCACTAATAATTACTTCATTATTTCCAAGCATTATTGGCACATTAAGGGTTTTTTGAATCGTGTTGGCTACATCCATTGCATGCTCTTGGCGTTCAATACCACTTAGTAGCACGGCAAATTCATCGCCACCTAAACGCGCAATGGTATCTTCAGCTCGAAGTCGTTTCTTTAAGCGATTTGCAACTTCAACAAGTAGCTGATCTCCCGCATCATGCCCTAGCGTGTCATTAATGCGTTTAAACTCATCTAAATCAAAATAAAATAAAGCAAAAGCATAATGCCCTCGTTCTGCTAATGCCATTGATTTACGAAGCTGCATTCTGAAAAAAGTACGATTAGCTAACCCTGTTAACGTATCAAAGTATGCCAACTGCTCCATTTTTCGCTGGCTTTCTTTTACAAATGAAATATCTTGAGCAGATGCAACATAGCTTGAGATTAACCCACCCTCTTCTCTAATTGGGGAAATGCTCAAGGATACCCAAATTGGCTTTTTTCCTTGCCCTTGGATCAAGGTGTCGCCACGCCAATAATTTCGGCTGCGTAAATCAACATCTATATCATCAACCAAAATAGCCATTTCAGTGGCAATAATACTTAGTAAAGGTGATTGCATAAAGTGACTTTCATCAAAGCCACTCATTTCTAGCATTTTTGGATTTACATATTCAATGACAAAATTTTGATCTGTTATCACTACCCCCGTACCAGAGAATGCTACCGCTTTGGATAACTTGTTAGCGGCTTTTTCTGCAATTTCCTTCTCTGTGATACGTTGGTTTAAACCGTCTATTAATTTACGGATCTCAACCGCCATATCACGAAACGAGCCATTAAGCGTGCCAATTTCATCTTTATTCGCTTTTGGAAACTCTATTTGTAAATGACCTTTACCAAAACTTGTTACAGCATTTACCAGTGAATGAATACGACGCAGCACAAGCTGGTAAAGTGCTTGATGTAATAATAAAGCGACAAGTATTGCATAGAGAATAAACAATCCAAAAAACTTCACTTTCAATTCTTCTAATGCTGACAGTGCAGATGAACGTTTTTTATAAATACCTATATACCAATCTAAATGCTCAACTTTTCTAATATTGATAATATGTGTTTCATTGTCTTGAATAAACGAATCAGCATACTCTGGTAGGCGCATTTTGATCGTTTGATTAATTAGCTCCTGTAATGACCCATTAACAAAATCATTCGTTAATAACGATCTCCCAGCCTGACCATATTGTTCATAAATACTTTCATTTAACTTTGGGTGTGCCAATAATTGCCCTTGCCCATCAAACACAAATAAGTGCTGCTCATTGTCACCTATTGGTAACTGAGAGATCAGCGTATTTAATGCCAAATCGCTGCCGGTAACACCTAAAAAATTATTTTCCAAATAAATTGGCACAAGTACGCTGATAACCCATTTATGCCAAATTTCATCGTAGTAAACCTTTGACCAGACAGCCTCACGTGTTGGATTGAGTGCTTCTTGTGCATAATTAAAGCTAGTGCGGCTTGTAAATTGATGACTCCCTGTGACATTCAATGCCCAATTTGGTGGGGCTATGCGAATAAAGTTATCTTTGGTAACAAGATAAAAGTTAAAAAAATCTTGAGTTAATGTTGGTGATACGATCTTCCAAAGTGATTCAGAGTCGTTAATTAGCTTTTTATAAAAAGGAGTAAATTTAGACTGCGGCATAAAAGCCGCCGATAAACCATCTTCAGCGGCGCTTCGAATAGTGCCGTCGGTATCAAAGCTTAGTTTAGCATTTTGATTGCTGACCAACTGAGATGAATCATAAAATAATTGATTGGTGACAACGTTATTTGCCTGCTCCGCTATATTAACTTTTGTTTTGACTAAGTTATTAAATTGACGAATCAAACGTTCACTAGAGTGTTTGAGCATTTCATGCTCTTCAAACACTAATTGCTTTTCTTCTGATTTAAGCATCAAAGCGGCAGCACAAATACCAGCAATCAAACAAATTGCTGAGATAAGTAGTGATAACTTCATACTTAATGAATTCACACCAAAACGTGATGGTGGGCGTCGATATACCACAGGCCAACCTTATTTTTATTAATAATTGTTATTATTTGAATCAACAAGAAGAAATATACCAGATCCCTATTTAGATTTATAAATTTTTTGTGAATATAGCTAAAAAAAACCAAGTAAAAAAATAAACATTCATAGTTATTGATAAAAGTCCGATAGAGTGTTGACTTTATAGCCTACTCTCCATACATTAAAGCCATGAACAGAAAATTCTCGCACACTACCTTTTCATTTTTTAGCTTCTTTTTCTTTATTGAATAGAAGAGGCTTACCTGTTTGCGAGATTTAATCAACCGAATAGCAAAGCCTCCCAACTGGGAGGCTTTTTTATTTGTATTACCTGCAAAGGTAACTTTTGGAATGAGGAACCCAAAATGACAAATGAAGTACTTAATTCACTCAGACATGATATCAATGAAATTGACTCTGATCTGCTCGTTTTATTGGCAAAGCGCCGTCGTATTAGTCATGGTGTTGTTGAATATAAAATTGCCAATAATAAACCTATCCGTGACGAAGCCCGTGAACACGCCTTACTTGAGAAGCTTATAGGTTATGGTAAGTCTCTCGGTTTAGATGCGTATTATGTAAATAACGTTTTTCAAACAATTCTTGAAGATTCAGTTTTAAATCAACAAGCTATGTTACAAAAAAATCTTAACCCTGGGGTGATGAATGAAACTCATCGCGTGGCTTATTTAGGTGGGCAAGGTTCTTATAGCCAATTAGCGTGTCATAAATACTTTAGTCGTCGCCCAGGTAAACTAGTCGAAATGGGTTGTTCTAGCTTTGAGCAGATAACTGGAAAAGTTGAGAGTGGCCAAGCTGATTACGGTCTACTGCCCATTGAAAATACCAGTTCAGGTAGTATCAATGAAGTGTTTGACTTATTACAGCACGCCCAAGTGTCGATTGTTGGTGAAGTCACACATAGCGTAGAACACTGTTTATTAGTGACCCCTGAGACTGAACTTAGTCAACTCACTAAAATTTTTGCTCACCCACAGCCATTTGCGCAGTGTAGCCGCTTTTTACAAGGGCTAGGTGATATTCAACACGAAACCTGTGATTCAACTTCCAGTGCTCTACAGTTAGCTTTAGATACACCAAATAGCGCAGCGATTGGTTCAGCTCAGGCAGGCAAAAACGTAGGTTTAGAAGTCATAAAGTCTGGCCTTGCTAATCAGCGTGAAAACCATAGCCGCTTCATCGTTGTTGCACGTAAACCGTTACAAGTATCAAAACAGATCCCAACAAAAACAAGCTTGATTATGGCAACAAAGCAACAAGCAGGCTCACTTGCTGATGCCTTAATGATTTTTAAACACCACAATATTAATTTGGTGAAATTAGAATCCCGCCCTGTTCCTGGTAATCCATGGGAAGAGGTATTTTATGTAGATCTAGAAGCAAATTTAGTCGACAGCCAAGTAAAACAAGCCTTTGAAGAACTCAAAAAGCACACCCAGTATGTGCGTATATTAGGTTGTTATCAAAGTGAATCACTACAAGCTGTCAGTGTTGAGAGCTAAATAACCTAAGTTCAGGTTAAATAAAATAAACCGCTCTTTCAGTCTATAGACGTAAAAAATCCAATACCCTCAGGTATTGGATTTTAAAGGCATTTATACTGCGTTATCGCCTATTTATGGGGAACAACCGCACACCATAGGCGCTGCCTTGCCTAAATACTAAATAGACTGCTGCAAAATCAATCATGAAAGGTCAACACGCCCTAACCTATTAAAGTTTTAATACTTAAGTAGATTACTCAACTTTAAATTTAGCAGTAGCATCTAATAAGTTATCAGATAGATAATGTAGATTTTTAGCCACATCTCTTACTGCAGCAAGTGACTGCATTGTATCTTCAAATGACATATGCATGTTCGAAACGTTCTCAACAACCATTGCAGCCACAGATGTTTGCTCTTCTGTTGCAGCGGCAATTTGCGAGTTCATTCCATTGATTTCAAGCATTTGCTCGGCAATTTTTTCAATCGATATACCTGTACTCTCTGCCGCAATTGCATTGTTTGTTGCCATATCTCGCGCTGATGTCATTGCACTTACTGATTCATTAGCAGCACTTGTTAAAGTGTTTAGTAGCTCACGAATTTCATTTGTTGATTTTGCTGTACGTGAAGCAAGCTCACGAACTTCATCAGCTACTACAGCAAAACCACGCCCTTGTTCACCCGCACGAGCCGCCTCTATCGCAGCGTTAAGCGCAAGAAGATTAGTCTGCTCTGCTATCGCAGTAATCACATTTAAAATTTGCGTTACATTCTTCGTATCGTCAGCCAATTTATTAATCGTTGTAGCTGCATGGTTTATCTCATTACTTAATGTTTTAGACTCTGAAACAGCCGTTTCTATTTGAGAGCGGCTTTGCTCTACTTCTTTTTCCGCCGTTTGCGCAGCCCTCGATGCATTCGCAGCAGATTGAGAGATATCTCCAACACTTTGCTTCATTTCTTCCATAGATTGCTTTACAACTTCAGCCTCTGTAGTTTGTTTAGCGGTTGCTTTTTCAGCTTGTTCCATACCTTGCACTAAGCGTGTTGAGTTTTCCATGAGGGGTTCACACACTGACATTACATCGAGAACTGATTTTTTCAATAGCGCTATAAAAATATTGAAATTAATTGCAACTTGGCCTATCTCATCTTCTGAACGCACTGCGAGCTGAGTACTTAATGACCCTTTACCTTCTCCAAGGAGACGTAAATTATCTGCAGCATCACTTGCAGCTGAACCTATTCCTCTTGCAATTAAAATTGCCATAAAAAGTAATAGTAATAGAGAAACAAACGAAACAACTAACATTAACGTTAACGCATTATCTGAGCGCAACTTAGTGCTTTGTACTAATTCAAAGAAGCGATCATCTGCACGTTGTTGCGCAGATTTAAAACTTTGTAGTACCGAGTTATACATCGTTGTTTTTGATTTTGCCTGTTGCTGAATTTTCTCAAAGTCAGCTGTCCCGTTGATCATATCATTTGCAATTTGAGATGATATTTTTGAGTAATTAGACAACTGATTACGAGCCTGATTATCAATATAGTTTGAACTGAGAGAACTAATTGAATCCAGATTCTCTGTTAAATTTGAATATGTTTTGGTGGCTTTATCAACGAGATCTTGTTCGCCAAAAGTAACCGCCTGTGTGTAAAGCTCATCAAGTTTTTCAAGAAGCCCTACATTAGCAGATGTTAGTTTAACGACCTGATAAGATGTTTTTTCTAATTCATCTAATGAAACACGATTGTCATCCATGGCAATATAGTTATTCAACACTATCACCACAAATGCAATCACGGCAATACTAGTGATCGCATGAATTTTTTTAGTGATACTGATATTTTGAAAAGATAAGCTTGAAGCCATACTATTTACCCTATTATTTTAGCTATACGTATTATCGGCCTATTAGCTATAAGTGTTAACTATATTTGTAATTTTTCTAGCTTTTTAATGTGATTTTGCTGAATTTAAGGAAAATAAATACTATTTTGGCGTTATCATCTTAATTATGTGACTTATTATAGCTACTTTATTAAAATCGTGATTTTTCTAGCGAGTAATCCGCTCAATAATTAACTGCGTTAAAATCACTTATATACTCAAAGTAGGGAAATCCAAAAGCAATCGCGAGAACAACGTTACGCCATAATTTATTTGTATTGCTTAATTAGTTATTTTTTATCGCTATAGCAAAATACTTATTTAATGCAATTAGGATTATACCAATCTGGGTAGATATGGGGTCTATTTAATGACAAGAAAACTAGGCAAAAATTTTTATATCTAGGGCGTGTTGACCTTTCGTGATTAATTTTACAGCAGTATGTTTGGTATTTAGGCAAGTCAGCGCCTATGCAGTGTGGTTGTTCCCCATAAATAGGCGATAACGCAGTATAAATGCCAAACATGCGCTGCCCAAAGGGTTCTTCCTAGGGCGATTGACTCTTTGTTACCTACACGGATGTAGGTAAGGGGCGTGAGCAGGACGCGGAAGCTTTGCTCGGTTTTTACTTAGCCCGCTAGGTTACAAACCTCGCGCCGCGATTAAATCGCCCCTAGATTGAACAAATTTCAATCCACAAAGGTCAACACGCCCTAGTTGTTCTAAATAAAAAATTTTTAACGACGTTATAGCGTGATTTAATTCGTTAAATTGTTCAAATATTTATGCTGATTGGTATTATACAGAGCTGTGCATAGCCTACTGACAAAAAAACCCAGTAACATTACTGTTACTGGGTTTTATAATATGGTGCGGTTGGGGGGACTTGAACCCCCACGCCCTAAAGCACTACCCCCTCAAGGTAGCGTGTCTACCAATTCCACCACAACCGCATTTTTAAAGCTTTTGCTTTATGTGTTAAACTTAGTGATTTACGCGAGGTCTGTAAATCGTTTAACTAGTAACTAATTATTAACTAAAGAATTAATTAGGTACGTGAGTCTCTTCTTTTGTTTCAGCTTTAGGCGCATCAACACTAACAGGTACAACCGTCTCTTCTTGTGATAGGTCATCCCACTGGTCACCACTTTTTATTTGACCTGCGGTTAAGTTACCCAGCACAATACTTAGTACAAAAAATATTGTAGCTAAGATTGTTGTTGTTTTAGTCATGAAGTTACCAGCACCTGACGAACCAAAAACGGTTGCAGAAGCGCCAGCACCAAATGATGAACCCATGTCTGCGCCTTTGCCCTGCTGAATTAATACCATTCCAACAAGCGCTAAAGCCACAACTAAATAAACTACTAATAAAATTTCGTACATCTTACACGGTCCCTTTTGCACTTTCGCAGATAGCAGTGAATAAGCCTGCTTTTAGACTAGCGCCACCAATTAGGCCACCGTCTATATCTGGTTGTGCAAATAATAATTCGCTATTTTTTTCATTTACGCTGCCACCATAAAGGATGGTCAACCCTTGTGCTAAATCACTGTTTTTATCAGCAATTTTATCACGGATAAATTTGTGCACATTTTGTGCTTGTTCAGGCGATGCAGTCTTACCTGTGCCAATGGCCCAAACGGGCTCATATGCTATCACAGAATCTTTCAGTGCTGCTAGACCTAATTTATCAATTACCGCATCAATTTGTGCAGCAACGACTAATTCAGTTTGACCTTGTTCGCGTTGCTCTTCGCTTTCTCCAACACATAAAATAGGTGTTAAGCCCACTTGTTGGGCGCGAGAAAATTTAGCCGCTACAGTGTCATTGCTTTCGCCATAAATATTACGGCGTTCAGAGTGACCAACTAACGTATATTCGCCACCTAAATCTTTAATTAATTGCGCATCAACTTCACCAGTAAATGCACCAGCTTCATTTTCTGAAACTGTTTGCGCCCCAGTTGTTACACCCGCTGCTGTTAGCATTGGTAACAATGGATAAGGTGGAAAGATCACAACGTCGATCTTATCTGATTTTACGTTGTTGATTGCGTCAGATAATTGCTGTACTAACTCTTTCGAGCCGTTCATTTTCCAATTGCCTGCGACCATTGGCTTGCGTATTGCCATTTTTCCACTCCACATAAGAAAGCGGGCGAGATAGTAACTCGACTCGCCCAAAGTTACAAGAGGTTATTGTTCTTAATCAGTTTGTTTGCTCATAGATTCAACAACTGCGGCAATTTTTTGTGCGCTATCCAGCACTATTTTTTCTTGCTCAGCTTCAACCATAACGCGAATAACAGGTTCCGTACCTGATTTTCGTAATAGAACACGACCTTTACCACCAAGTTGCTCTTCAACTTGCGCAACCGCAGCGATGACTTCTGGTGCTTGCGTTGGATCTGTTCCTGCCTTGTAGCGTACGTTGATCATTTTCATTGGGTACTTAGTAAAGCCAGCCCCTAAGTCTTTAAGAGTGCGGTTTTGTGCAACCATTGCTGCCAACACTTGTAAGCTTGAAACAATACCATCACCGGTGCTGATCAGATCAAGGTTTAGTACATGTCCTGAGCTTTCACCGCCAATTTTCCAGCCTTTTTCTTGTAAAAGCTCCATAACATAACGATCCCCGACTTTACTTCGAGCAAAATCAATACCTTTAGCTTTAAGCGCATTTTCAAGCCCCATATTAGACATAACAGTGCCGACAACACCGCCACCTAACATATCATCTTGTGCAGCTTGGCAAGCAATAATATAGACAATGTCATCGCCATCAAATACACGGCCGTTATGATCAACCATCATCACACGATCGCCATCACCATCGTAAGCAATACCAACATCGGCATTATGTTCAAGCACTTTACGTTTTAATGCATCAACATGCGTTGCACCGCACTCTAAGTTGATATTTACACCATTGGGTTCACATGCATGGCAAATGATCTCTGCGCCTAACTCGCGCATTACAGATGGTGCAATATGGTAAGTTGCGCCATTAGCACAATCGAGTACTATTTTTAGTCCCTCAAGCGATAACCCTTGGGGAAATTGGCTTTTGCAAAACTCAATATAACGACCATCAGCACTTTCTAGGCGGCGCGCTTTACCAAGCTTATCTGATGCCACACACGTCATTGGCTCATCGAGCATCGCCTCAATTTGTAGCTCTACCTCATCACCCAATTTTAAACCGCGACCGCAGAAAAATTTAATACCATTATCATGATAAGGATTATGCGATGCACTGATCACAATACCTGCTTCTGCACGAAAGGTCTGAGCTAAATAAGCAACGGCAGGTGTAGGCATTGGACCAAGTAAAACCACATCGATACCCGCAGCAATTAGCCCCGCCTCAAGAGAGGTTTCTAACATGTAACCTGATATACGTGTATCTTTACCAATTATGACTTTTTTTGTGCCATTTTTTGATAGTACTTTTCCTGCTGCCCACCCAAGTTTAAGGGCAAATTCTGGCGTAATTGGGTACTCACCCACCATGCCACGGACACCATCAGTGCCAAAATATTTTCTAGTTTTCATTGTGTGTTCCTTTTTTACAGGCCTGCCATACAGCAAGTACATCTGCGGTTTCTTTTACATCGTGTACGCGTATTATTTTTGCGCCATTTTGCGCTGAAATTAGTGCACCAGCCAAACTGCCTGCTAGGCGTTCACTGGTTTCTCTATTTAATAAGTTGCCAATCATCGACTTACGCGATAGCCCAGCTAAAACAGGTAGGCCAAAGCAATTAAACTCATCAAACCGTGCGAGTAATTCATAGTTATGATTAAGGCTTTTACCAAACCCAAATCCGGGATCGAGAATAAGTCGCTCACGCTGAACACCCGCTGTTTCACATGCATTAATACGTTGTTTGAAAAAGTCATTAATATCTGCAAATAAATCGTCATACTGCGGATTAGTTTGCATTGTTCGCGGCTGACCTTGCATATGCATTAAGCACACTGCAACATCAGGAAACTGTGCCACCGTTTCCAATGCAAGAGGCTCTTGCAGAGCGCGCACGTCATTGACAATATCTGCCCCCGCTAAAATAGCTTGGCGCATTACTTCACTTTTACTGGTGTCTATTGAAATGACGCTACGATTTACTGCATTATCACTGTGAGCTCGAATGGCTTCTATGGCGGGGATCACGCGGGCTAATTCATCTTCGAGACTGACATCTGGCGCGCCAGGGCGTGTTGACTCACCACCAATATCTAAAATAGTGGCCCCATCGGCTAATAAATCTTGAGCTTTAATGACAGCGCTGTCAGTTTGGTAGTAGCATCCGCCGTCTGAAAAAGAATCAGGGGTGACATTCAGAATCCCCATAATTACGGGGGTGTCGAGGTGTAAATTGCGACCTCTAGGTAAATTAACTGTGGTCATCTATCACCTTCAATACATCCATTGCATTGATATTTGTACTTTATTTTATAAGTTACAAAAAAGCCCCGACAATCGGGGCTTTTGGTTTAGCTATTTTAACTGTTATTCAGCTTTATCATCAAGATTTGTTTCATCTTTTTGTGCTGGTTTTTCATCTTTTTCAATAACAGGCTCTGCTTTTGTCTCAGCTGGAGCTGGTTTTTTATCAGCCGTGTCACGACGATCATGTGCATCACGTGGTTCACGCACTGGCTGACGCGCCATTAAATCATCAATCTGCTTCGCATCAATTGTTTCATACTTCATTAATGCATCTTTCATTGAGTGCAATATATCAATATGATCTTTTAAGATTGCTTCGGCGCGTTGATAGTTACGATCTGAGAGTAAACGAACTTCAGTATCAATCACTTTTGCTGTTTCATCTGACATACTCATAGAACGACCACCGCCGCCACCCATGTACATCTCGTTTTGATCTTCAGCGTACAATAGTGGCCCTAACTTTTCACTTAGGCCCCACTGTGTAACCATTTTACGGGCAATATCCGTTGCGCGCTCAATGTCATTACTTGCACCCGTAGTTACTTTATCTTCACCATAAATAAGCGCTTCAGCAATACGGCCACCGTAGAGACTTGAAATCATTGACTCAAGCAACTCTTTAGAATGACTAACACGATCTTGTTCAGGTAAGTACATAGTTACACCAAGTGCACGGCCACGAGGTATTATCGATACTTTATAAACGGGATCATGCTCAGGTACCATGCGGCCAACAATTGCGTGTCCCGCCTCATGGTAAGCCGTCATTTCTTTTTCTTTCTCGCTCATCACCATGGTTTTGCGCTCTGCGCCCATCATGATTTTATCTTTAGCAGCGTCAAATTCAGCCATGCTAACAACACGTTTATTACTACGTGCTGCATATAAAGCAGCTTCATTTACAAGGTTTGCTAAGTCAGCGCCAGAAAAGCCCGGAGTACCACGTGCGATAACAGATGCCTCAACGTTATCACCTAATGGCACTTTACGCATATGTACTTTAAGTATTTGCTCACGGCCACGTATATCAGGTAAACCAACCACCACTTGACGGTCAAAACGACCTGGACGAAGTAAAGCGGGGTCTAATACGTCAGGACGGTTAGTCGCTGCAATAACAATAATACCTTCATTGCCTTCAAAACCATCCATTTCTACAAGCATTTGGTTTAGCGTTTGCTCACGTTCGTCGTGACCACCGCCCATACCTGCACCACGTTTGCGACCTACGGCATCAATCTCATCGATGAAAATAATGCAAGGAGCTGCTTTTTTCGCTTGTTCAAACATATCACGAACACGAGAAGCACCAACACCAACAAACATCTCAACGAAATCAGAACCTGATATAGTAAAAAATGGTACTTTGGCTTCACCGGCAACAGCTTTCGCTAATAACGTTTTACCCGTACCAGGAGGTCCGACCATAAGTACGCCTTTAGGAATACTACCGCCTAACTTTTGGAATTTAGAAGGATCTCGTAAAAAGTCCACTAACTCAGTCACATCATCTTTTGCTTCATCGCAACCTGCAACATCAGCGAAGGTCGTTTTAATTTGATCTTCACTCATTAAGCGCGCTTTGCTTTTACCAAACGACATTGCGCCTTTACCGCCACCACCTTGCATTTGACGCATGAAGAATATCCATACACCAAGCAGTAGTAACATCGGGAACCATGAAATCAAGATACTTACTAAAAATGATTGCTCTTCAGGCTTAACGCCTTTTACATTCACATCACTTTTTAGTAGATCATTTAAAATATCTTTATCGTAAATAGGCATAATGGTTTGAAATTTCTCACCATTAGACTTAATACCAGTTATTGTGCCACTGGTACTTTCAATAGCCACTTCTTGTATAGAGCCATTTCTAGCATCTTTTACAAATTGACTGTAACTAGTTTGACGATCTATTTGATCGCCGCCATTAAAGCTCTGAAATACTGACATTAGCACAACTGCAATGACCAGCCAGAGTATTAGATTTTTCGCCATATCGCTCAAGGGGTTAACCTCTTGTATCCAATTAATTTAAATTCAACTAAACGCCTGACAACTGTACTACAGTTTATAGCCTGTCGCTACTATAAATACTTCACGAGAACGAGCACGAGAAGCGTCGGGTTTACGGATTTTTACAGCTTTAAAGCTGCTTCGTACATTTTGTAGGTATTCATCAAAGCCTTCACCTTGGAATACTTTTACAATAAATGCACCATTTTTCTTTAATACTTGGTGACACATATCAAGCGCAAGCTCAACTAAATACATGCTTCCAGCTTGGTCAACGGAGCTATTACCGCTCATGTTAGGTGCCATGTCTGAGAGCACTACATCAACATTTTTTCCGCCAATACGATTTAATAACGCATCTAAAACAGCTTCTTCTCGAAAGTCTCCTTGTAAAAAGTCAACGCCTGCAAGTGAATCCATCGGCAAAATATCGCAAGCGATCACTTGCCCTTTCATGCCAATTTTTTCAACTAAGTACTGTGACCAACTACCTGGCGCAGCGCCCAAGTCAACAACGGTCATAGCTGGGCGTAATAATTTATCTTTATTTTGGATCTCGTCGAGTTTAAAAATCGCACGAGAACGCCAACCTTTCTTTTGTGCCTCGTGAACATAAGGATCATCAAAATGTTCCTTCAACCATCGCTGTGAACTGGCCGAAAGTTTTTTATTCGTCATAAATTAACACGCAACTAATTAGTAATATTCTCTAGATGGCGTTAGAATACCCTTAATTCAAGCCATATTCAGCAAAATTTGTAACAACATGAAATTATCGAACAAACAAAAGCAGTTTTTAAAAGGTCAAGCACACTCTCTTAAACCAGTCGTTTTACTCGGTTCAAACGGTTTAACGGAAGGTGTTTTAGTAGAAATTCAAAGTGCATTAGAAATTCATGAGCTTATCAAGGTAAAAGTACCTACTGATGACAGAGAAACTAAAGCATTGATTTTTGAAGCAATTATTCGTGAAACTGGCGCTGAAAAGTTACAGTCAATTGGTCATGTTATTGTGCTTTACCGCCAGAGTGAAGAAAAGAAAATTCAATTACCGCGTAATTAGGCTTTTCCTTCTTTGTAAAAAAAACCAGCGCTCGCTGGTTTTTTTATGCCTGAAAAACACGGTTAAATAATTTTCTAAATTGTATGACTTTGCTTAAAACCCCATCTTTAGATCATTTAACGTATAGCCCTGTGACTCCTTATTTAATAAAAAATAGCGGTCAAATTCACTTTCAGGCATTTTTTCCAACTCTACTGAATTAAATAATTGCGCTAATTCTACGGTTGTATTGCTATGGCCAATAATAATAACTGTGCCACTTTTAGTGAGTATGTCTTGTTGTAGAGCAACCAACTTGCTTGGATCGTATGTAGCTATTTTTACTTTAAAGTGATCAGCTAATGGTGCCGCTGTTTCAAGTGTACGGTTATAGTGGGTGCTATACAGCGTAACGGTCTTTGGCGTGTTAATTAAAGAATGTAATTGCTGTGCTCTAATTTCTCCGCGTGCTGATAAATGTGGATCTTTATCTGTTAGCTTTTCACTATGACGAAACAAATATATTTGCTCTGGTTGTGCATTTATATAAGCACTGAAAAACACTATCAATACACTTAATAAAATTTTCATCGTATACCTTTAAAGTTTAGGAGTTAACTGCGCTTGTTTATAAGCTAATACACGATTAATAAAGTCTGTTGTAAGCTCGTTAATTAACCCTGTTTCAGCATTTAAAACTAAGCTGAAACCAATATTCATATGTGGGATCACAACTAAATCACTTCGATAGCCTTGTACCCACCCACTATGATAGTAAATTGTTTCATTATCATAATTATATACACGCCACCCTAAACCATAATATGCTTCTTTTAGGTGTTTTTTCCATACTCTACGACGCAGCTCTTTTTTCGTTTGGGTATAAGGACGCGTTTGTCTGGCGAGTTCATCTTTGGATAACACACTTGGGTAATAACCTAGTTGTGCTTTTAACCAAATAGCCATATCACTGGCACTTGCATTAACACCTGCCGCAGGAATAACTTTATAGTAATTCTTTTTAAGCTTTGCTGTATGCCACTTTTTACGGCCACGTACATGAGGATGTGCATAGTTTCCATCAGCGACCATTGACTGATAACCAACGCTGGCATTTTTCATTTGTAGCGGAGAAAAAATAAATTCATTTAACCAGCGCGAGTAACTCATTTGAGTACTGCTTATAATCACCTCATCAATCAAGCTGAACATGACATTTTGATAGCCATAGCATTGCCCAGGTTGGCAAATTGGTTGCACGCTTAGCAGCTTCGCGACTATGTCTGGATAGTTCATCCGTGATTCTATTAAATTATCATAGGCGTTTGGCACTAAGCCGCTAGAGTGACTTAATAAGTGAAATACTTTTAAGTTATCTTTATAGCTAGTATTCGCAAATTCTGGAATAAACTTACTTACGGGGTCATCTAATGAAAACTTTCCTTGTCCTACTAGTTTTGCTGTCAACGCGCCTGCAAAAGTCTTTGATACAGAGGCTAATCTAAATCGAGTATATTCATTTACTCGCTGGCCATTTTTTAATTTAGTTACACCGAAACCTTTAACATATGTATTATCTGGGCCATTGACTATCGATAACGCTCCGGCGGGTATACCTTTACTTTTTAATTTGTTCTGCAAATGTTTGTTATAGTCTTTAAGTAATGCTTGCCATTGTTCGTTGGCTGCGTTCACTCGGGGGTGAAAAAACACCATCGACAGCAGTAAAATAAAAGAATAAATTAATGGGACTGAGTACTTCATTTTTTATTATTTTAATCTATTTAGGAAGTTTCTTAGTTCATAATACCATGAACTTTTAACTAGACTCACGTACAATGCGCCGATTAATTGATTTTATAAGGGTTTTACAGTGCTAATTCGTTTTTTTTCAATCGCTTCTTTTATTTTAATTACAACGGGCTGCGTTACTTCACCAACCCCTGCCCCGCTTTTAGCAATGCCAGAAAAACCGCAACTAAAAAGTCAAACTTATCAGGTTAAATACGTAACAGAGCACGCATCCCCCAAAGTAAAATCAGTACAATTACCAGCCCATAAATTAAAACGCAATCAAAGCATTAAAATAGTTGCTGATAAAACAAGTGTTACAGATACACTAAAAAAACAAATTAGCGATGCGTTAGAGATGATTAATCTGCGTGTCACAGAGCAAAATAATAGCGACTATATACTCTCAATTCACCAATTAGATTTAAGCTTTCTTGATGATACTAAATATCAGGTGTCAACACCTAAAACCCCTTACCCTCTATTTAATGAAATTGCAGCCCAATTCCCTTCTCAGCAATGTGCAACAATAAATGCACAAGTGAGCATGCGATTAACACATAAAGCATCTGGTGATGTTGTATGGTTTGGTAAGTCATCGATTGACAGCGCAAGTTTTCATCGTGAGCCATTAATATACACTTTTAACGAAGAACAAATAATTAGCAATGAATTAGATATTGCAACATTCATACATGCACAAAATACAGAGCAAGCGCGAATTGCACGTGCAAAGCAAGACATTAGTGTGCCTAGCTATCAAACTATCTCAAAGCTAACCAGTTTAGTTAAAACTCAGGGGCCGTGTAATCGCACAGAAGTAAGCGCCTTAACGCCTATGATGCACTACTATTTAAGTAGTATTTTAATTGATAAAATTAAAGTTCAGTAAACCACTGTGATAAATGGACTATTTAACCTCTAATTATGGCTCTATTATTAAAATCAATAACGCAGTATAAATCTTTTAAACCAAACCCTTGGGCGTTTTTTGAGGTGATTTGAGTATACCCCCCTCGGCAACTACAAAAGCGCCGAGGAACGCCTACTTTAAAAATAAATACATTTATTGCACTCAAATACATTTTTTTACAGATTTAAATAACTATTTGACAATATAATACAGTTAATTACTGTTTATTTATTTGGATAACGGATGCGATTGGTACAAAATCCACTACAAAAGCTGATGATATTTGTGATCAGTGTGTGTTTATGGCACAGCCCGAGTTATGCAAGTAATCGTTATTATGCCGACAATACCCTAGAACCGACGGCAGGTTTTGCCTGGGACTGGAGCGCTGGCGCTGGTTATTATATCGAAGATTCCTATTTAGTTGGTATGGATTCATATAGTCACGGCGTGTTACTTGATATTAACCTAGCCCTATCTTACGAACGCTTTTATTTAGACATTGATCACAGTCAACTCAGTGGTGGTGTCATTATTGGTTATAGCCTGATAGATAAATTTGATTGGGGGCTGGATATTCTTGGCACCAATATACAAGCGGGCTTTAACGAAACAGGTCTAGATCTATACGCTGAGGGCACTATTAAAGAGCTCGATGGTATTAAAAGTCGTCGATATGATTTTGATACTGGCCTGCGCCTTACCCGACGATTTGAAAATTCACAGATTTCGTTTGAATACTTACATGATATTTCTAGCGCGCATAATGGCTGGGTCGTAAATACTTTTTTTAGCCATATTTTACCGTGGCAAAACTGGGAGTTTCGAACCGGCTTAGGCTTTAGCGCATATTCTGCTGATTTTACAAATTACTATTTTGGCATTACCCCAAGTGAAGCAACCCCAACTCGTCCCGTTTATCATACGGGCACATCAACAAGTATGATATTTGAATTCCACGCCGAATATCCGCTTAATCAGCATTGGGTATTTTTAGGTGGTTGGCTATCAACGTGGTTTTCCAATGAAATAGTTAATAGTCCAATTGTATCTCAGGGGTATCAGCATAAAGCGATGATGGGCGTGCGTTATGTATTCTAAAGCTTCAGTAATTTTATTATTGTTGCTGGGTATTAACCCGTTATATGCAAGCGACACAAAGCCATTAGATAATAGCTTAGTAGCCCTACCCGATACCTGCGTAGCATTACGCGAAGGACGCAAATGCTACGCTGATGTTGAGCTAAACTGGCAACACAGTACACTCGGTAATTATTGCTTACGTGATGCAACATCTAAGCACATTATGCAATGCTGGTTAAGACAAAGTAATGGGAAGTTCAATTATGCATTTGACTCGATTGAAAGCATTTCATTTGAACTAATTAATAGTGATACAGGCAAAATCATCGCATCAGCACAAGTGCAGCTGCAGTGGGTTTATCAAAACCGCCAAAAGAAACGCCGCTGGCGCCTTTTTTAAAAAGAGAACACTATGGACAATTACGGCACAATCTTACTTGTTGAAGATGATCAGTCACTCGCTCAGTGGGTCGCTGAATACTTAACTGAGCAAGGCTATACCACACAAATTTGTGTTCGCGGCGATCAGGTCGTCAGTCATGTTAAAGAGCTAAAACCTGATTTAATCTTACTCGATATTATGCTGCCAGGCCAAGATGGGATCAGTGTTTGTCGAGAGCTACGCCAGTTTTATCAATCCCCTATCATTATGCTCACTGCAAGAGATGATGAAATGGATGAAGTGATCGGGTTAGAAGTAGGCGCCAGTGACTATATAATGAAGCCAGTCAGACCTCGAGCACTATTGGCTCGTATCAAAGCAGCATTGCGACTAAGCAATGATAATAGTGAGAATAAGGTTGATGATTCGATTATCCAAGTTGGTTTATTAAAAATAGACACACAGTCACGAAATGTTTTCGTCGATAATGTTGAGCACCCTATCTCTAGTGCTGAATATTTACTACTGCAATACTTAGCCAGTAATGCAGGCCAAGTTGTATCTCGTGATGCTGTATTTAAAGCAACGAAAGGCCGAGAGTACGATGGGTTGGATCGCAGTGTTGATGTGCTTATCTCTGCGTTACGAAAAAAGTTTAATGATGATCCGCAGCACCCGGAAAAAATCAAAACCATTTGGGGACGTGGCTATTTACTCGTCGCCAGTGCATGGTGATGCGTCAGTTAATTTTATTATGTATTTAACAAGCCCATGAAAAAGTTTTATCTTTCTTTACTTGCCAGCGCCTTGTTATCTATTGTGATACTTGGTTGGCTAATAGATGCATTTAGCCAGCAAACTCACCACACTGAAGATGAGTTTGCTCTACAAAGTAAAATAT
Organism: Pseudoalteromonas neustonica; assembly: GCF_001653135.1. Lineage (GTDB taxonomy): Bacteria > Pseudomonadota > Gammaproteobacteria > Enterobacterales > Alteromonadaceae > Pseudoalteromonas > Pseudoalteromonas neustonica. Next base: position 602,137 of record NZ_BDDS01000001.1, on the reverse strand, counting down.
TAATGGGGTTTAGCCAGCAGATTATAGCTCAACCTCTCGATAAACGTGTTCGCTTTACCCAAAATCTAGCAGAGCAATTTTCATTACCGCTAACCTATCGCGCTACACAGTCACTCGCACTCCCGGCCTCTCTACTTACCCAAATGCGTGCGCCTGGTGGGCTCATCCTTGAAGATCAACAAGGCTTTTATTTACTCTACACAAATACACAACTTTCACCATTTCATTTAAAGCTACGCCTAGAGAAGCTGCATCAACAAGAACAACATAATGACATGTTACTTACCTTACTTTTTTATGCTGGTTTATGTGTTTTTATGGGGTTTATTATTGCACCATTAGCAAATCGTTTAGGTGTTGTGAACGACGCAGCTAAAAAGTTTGCAGTAGGTGATTTAAGCGCACGTATTAAGGTATCCCACTTTACTTATATAAAAGATGTAGAGCGCACATTTAACCGTATGGCGAGCCAAATTGAAAAACTCCTTGATGAAAACAAATTAATGGCGTCTAGCTTATCTCATGATATACGCACTCCTATTGCCTGTTTGCGCTTCGGTTTAGATGCTGCGATTGATTGTCATGATGAAGATAAAATAAAACATTATTTAGCTCGCATGGAATCGGATTTAGATCAAATGGAATCCATGCTTAAAAGCTATTTAGCATTTGCAACCTTAGAGCAACAAGCAAATCAGCTTACCTATTCAAACACATTAATGAATGATTATTTAGCAACAATTATCAATCAATTAGCTCCTAAATTAGCCAATCAAACTATTGATTTAGAATTAGTCAGCGATAATGAAAATTTAACAGCGGATCTGCATTGGTTAGCGCGTGCCATTACTAACTTACTTAACAATGCCTGTGATTTTGCGCATAGCCGCATTGTGTTAACGGCAAAACGACAAGGGCACATAATCACATTTATTGTTGAAGATGATGGGCCGGGAATAGCCCAACAAAATTGGCATAAAGTCTTTAGCCCTTTTTTTCAAGAGCAAAATCACCGTAATAGAGCAGATCAAAGTTACGGCTTAGGGCTTGCGATTGTTGCTAAAGTCGCTGATTGGCACCACGGCACTATTAAACTTGGCAAAAGCGAACGACTCGGCGGTGCTTGCTTTACCTTGAAAATACATAACCACGAGTAAATGTAATTAAAATGTTACGCTTTACAGTCATCGTATCTCTATTTATATACCTATACAACAAACACTTAATAGGTAAAACATAAAGGGACAAGCTCACTGATTGATGCAAAAAAGTCCAATGTTACGTTTTTAGCGTTTATTCACTAAAATAAGAGCTTTTTATTTTTTTGCATTTACAGTAGATTGTCAGCGCCGTCACAAAATAGAGAAGTAATAATAATTATGAGCGCAGTAAGAGGGGAGTTTAGCTCCCGTTTTGGATTTATAATGGCCGCCGCGGGTTCTGCTGTGGGGCTTGGAAATATTTGGGGCTTCCCCACACAAACCGCAAGTAATGGCGGTGCCGCATTTTTAGTTGCCTACCTTGTGCTGGCTTTTTGTTTAGCCTACCCTGCACTAATGGCTGAATTAACAATTGGCCGTCATGGTCAAGCAAATGCCGTAACTTCTTTACGTAAAATATCGAATGATGGCTGGCAAAAACACTTCGCTTTTGTGGTCGGTTTTGGTGGCATAATTTGCGCTGGTTTAATTTTAAGTTTTTATGCCATTGTGGCCGGCTGGATGATCAGTGCGACACTAGAACCGGTGGCTACACTCGCTGGAAGTCAAACAGCTTCAACATGGCTAAGTGAGCAATCACTTTCTCGTGATTTACTGTTTACTGCAGGTTTTATAATCTTAACTGTAGCAATTATTAGTAAAGGTGTAGAAAACGGCATAGAAAAGTGGTCAAAACGCTTAATGCCTGCATTACTTTCCATTTTATTTGCTTTAATTATTTATGTAATGATGCAAGATGGCGCCATGACAGGTCTTAAAGCCTACTTGGTCCCTGATTTCAGTTCTATATTAGACCCTGAGTTACTCGTAAGTGCATTAGGGCAAGCCTTTTTCTCATTATCACTCGGTACAAGTGTAATGATAATTTACGGCTCTTATATCAGTAAAAAAGAAAACTTAGTTTCTTTGGGTGCATACGTAACACTTATTGATGTATTTATTGCTTTTGTTGCGGGCTTATTAATTATCCCTGCGATGTATGTAGCTCAAGCGCAAGGTGTTGAAATATTCTCTGCGACAGGCGAGCTATTATCAGAAGACACCTTAGTATTCCAGGTTTTACCTGCCTTATTTGATGGCATGGGCACTATTGGTTTATTCGTCGGCTTTGCATTTTTTGCTTTGATGAGCATTGCTGCCCTAACATCTTCTATCTCAATGTTAGAAGCACCGGTTTCATATGCCGTTGAACGCTTTTCATTAAACCGCCTTAGTGCTACCTGGCTAATTGGCGCCATTATTGCGGTGGTCAGTTTTACTATTATTTTAAACTTTGGCACTTTATTCGGCTTTGTTATCGCATTGACAACTAAATTTGGCCAACCATTGCTAGGTTTAATGTGCTGCTTATTTGTTGGTTGGATTTGGTATCGCAACTCTTTACTAACTGAAATTCAACAAGGCTGCCCAGAAGTTGCTAATGGTATATTTTGGAAAATTTGGCCATGGTATATTAAATTCATTTGCCCAATAGCAATTGGTTTAGTGTTTGTAAGTTCGTTATTAGGTTAATTCAACGTAATAAAAACCGCTCATCAAACTGAGCGGTTTTTTAAAATCATATCTTGGTGTTCAATCCCATCTTCTAAATACACTCCACCCGTTTTTTCAAAGCCAAATTCACTATAAAAGTCGAGTAAGTATGTCTGCGCGCCTATATAAATATCCCGCGAAGGCCAGTGCTTTAAACAACAGTGAATCGCCTCTTTGACTAATATAGCAGCCAGCCCTTTACCTCGCTGAGACTTTTCAATTAACACACGACCAATAGCACTGTATTGCTCATTTTTGGCATAACAACGCGCATATGCGTACAAGCATGGCTCTTCACTCCAAAAAAGGTGTTGTGTATCAGGTTGAGTGTCTACGTCATCTAATTCTGGATACGGGCACTGCTGCTCAACAACAAAAACATCAACTCGGCCGCGCATTATATTAAATAATTCAGTACTACTTAGCTGTGAAAATAACTTACTTACTAATTGCATCAAAGTGCTCTTATAAAAAAAGCCCAGACGATGCTGGGCTATTCATTAAAATTACTAGGGCGTGTTGATCTTTGTGGATTGAAATTTGTCCAATCTAGGGGCGATTTAATCGCGGCGCGAGGTTTGTAACCTAGTGGGCTAAGTAAAAACCGAGCAACAAAGAGTTAATCGCCCCTAGGAAGAACCCTTTGGGCAGCGCATGTTTGGAATTTATACTGCGTTATCGCCTATTTATAGGGAGCAACCACACACCATAGGCGCTGCCTTGTCTAAATACCAAATAAACTGCTGCAAAATCAATCACGAAAGGTCAACACGCCCTAACCTACCTTTATGTAAGCAGGCGTTCTAACTGATCACATAATTGTGATAAATTCACGTGGTCATGTTCGATTGTTAAATCTACGTAGCCATCACCTCTAAACGCCCTATCTAATTCGATTAATACATGCGTTTTATGAGCTTCAGGCACAAATGATAATTCAATTTCTTTAAGGCCAAATAAACTGCGGCTATTGGGTCTATATTCAAGTTCTTGATAGCACCCTGATACTGAAGCAAATGTACTTGCGCGTAAAAAGCCTTTTTCCACGTCAGCTTTAACTAAACTAAAGCCCAATTTATCCATCGCTTGCATAAACGTATTTACTGCATCATTAGGGTATATATGCAGATGATCCTTATCTGTTGGATCAAGCGCTAAATCAATATCAAGCCCGGTCTCTAACCATACATGTGATTGATTAGAACCCGCATTAATTTCGGTGATGGGGGTTTCAGAGTGTAAGCGAGCTTCAAAAGGTATCTGTTTTTGCTCGCCCGGCTCCAATGTGCCTATATCGGTTATACGCCACTTATCTATTATATGATTCGTAAAATAAGCACCGTCTTCACCTTCTACTTTTACCTTGGTGACTAATGCTAAATCTAAACCGGCAATTTCTTGGCTCACGTCACCTGCTGTAATAACAATTTGAGCATTAAATATTTGCCCTGGTTGCAGGTGTTCTGTTTCAAGAACAGTATCAACTTTTGCAGCACCAATACCTATTGATGCAAGAATCTTTTTAAACATCTATTTCTCCTTAAGCCGCCTACTTCTAAAAAGTGCCACTTAAATTCCTTTGTTACTGCATCTTAACCACATTTAAAAGCTGCTGTCAGCGAAAATGTTGCTATTTATGCCGTTTTTACACGAAAAAACAATCATTGCATGATTTTTAAACATAAATAATACACTACTCGATCAACTAACATACGAAATATGGCTTTATTATTTTCAAATATAGTGATCTTTCGCTACACTGACCCTCTACATGAAGTGATGTTAAGAATTATGGAAATAATATTTTTTGCCACAGCGTTTGTTTGTGGGTTTGTCGTTTATCAACTAAAACTCCCACCGTTAATCGGCTTTTTAATTGCAGGGTTTGCGCTAAACTTATGCGGTTTTCAAAGCACTGAACTACTAAACTCAGTAGCCGACCTTGGTGTTACTTTATTGCTTTTTAGCATTGGTTTGAAATTACGTGTTGCTAATTTACTCAAACCTCAAGTATGGGCTCCAGCTTCAATACATATAATATTGAGCAGTGCTCTATTTTGTGGATTAATGTTGTTCCTTGGTTATTTAGCATTACCAATGTTTGATGAGTTAAGCTGGCAAAGTGCTTTACTCGTCGGTTTTGCTTTTAGTTTTTCAAGTACTGTATTTGCAGTGAAAGTGCTTGAGGAGCGAGGTGAAATGGCTAGTTTGCATGGTAAAATAGCTATTGGTATTTTAGTTATGCAAGATATTTTTGCCGTAATATTTCTCGCTATAAGTACAGGGAAAACACCAAATGGCTGGGCACTTGCTTTATTTGTTGCTCTTCCACTACTTCGCCCTGTTATGTTTTGGATTTTAAATCGCTCTAAACATGGTGAGCTCTTACCTCTTTTTGGTTTCTTTTTTGCTTTAGTCTTAGGGTATAACGCATTTGAATTTGCAGGGCTTAAAGGTGATTTAGGTGCATTAATTGTAGGCATGATGTTCGCGCCTCACAAAAAAGCAGGTGAACTAGCTAAGTCACTACTTAATTTGAAAGAAATACTGTTAGTCGGCTTTTTCTTAACGATTGGTTTAGGTGCTGAGTTGACCGTTAATTCATTATTGATAGCACTTGTTATCATTATGGTACTTCCGATCAAAGTATTTTTATATTATGTACTGACTAACGCATTTAAATTGCGAGCACGTACTTCGCTTTTAAGCGCATTTACGTTAACCAACTACAGTGAATTTGGTTTAATTGTATGTATGGTTGCTGCAACAAGCGGTTTAATAACCAATGAATGGCTGGCTGTTATGGCTATTGCGGTATCTATAACATTTATTATCGCCTCTCCTTTGAATAAACGCTCTAATGAAATTTACGTAAAAATAGAGCAGTGGCTATTGCGTTTTGAAAGTGACACTCGATTAGCTGAAGAGCTGCCTGTTAACCTAAATAATACAAGAATAGTTATATTTGGTATGGGTCGAATTGGCACAGGTGCTTATGAGACAATCAATTTAACACACCCTGGTGTTGTAGCTGGCGTTGACATAAAACCAGAGGTTGTTGATAAACATGTTCGTCGTGATCGAAAGGCATTACTTGCAGACGCTACAGATCCAGACTTTTGGCAACGTGTAAATCACTCTAATGTTGAAATGATTATGCTAGCAATGCCTAAACATATGCAAAACATATTTGCATTAGAACAGTTACGTGCCTCAGGCTATCAAGGTCAGGTTACTGCGATTGCAAATTACCCTGATCAACAAAAAGAGCTGGAAGATATGGGTGTTGATTCAACTTATAACTTCTATTTAGAAGCCGGTAGCGGTTTTGCTGAACATGTGAAACAAAAATTATTTTCTTAATATAAATTAGGTTCTTAGTACCACTTTAGGTACTGAGAACTATTTTTATTTATATATCATTAACTTACTTCTAGATGGCCAAAGTCTCAATAAAAACCTCATCAAATATCGGTCAAGTTTATTTACAAAGCTTTACATGCAGATTGGCATTTACTCATCAAAACAGAGTAAACTGCATTCGTTGACTAATTCGTAAGTATCTATTTTTAACATAAAAAGCTTTTTTATGTGTTTGCATACGTATTCAATTTGCTTTTTTTATTTCGTTATTAATAAGGTTTCTAGATGAAAAATAAGTTTCCCTCACAATTTCAAGCCGTAGCTGATGATGTCAAAAGTCCACGTTTAATGGAACTTCAAAATCGTCTAGATGAACTACAGAGAAATGGAATGACAGCGGTGACAATTCGCACCATACTCTTCCAAAAGATGCTAGATGCCTATCAAGTACCAAGTGATCATTTTTTGCGTGACAGTGAGACACCTAATCGCATAGATGATCCATCATTGTTAAGTAGCCTTAAAAAGCTTGGATTTTCTAAAAAGCCACAACACCAAATTCATTAAAAACCCTGAGGGCCTACTCCCTCATTAAATAGGCTATTTCTTGCCCGTCATGGCCTATTTTCCTCCTCTTTTTTGTAATACACTTTAGTTAAAACGACTCAATAAAAGTTAACCATGGATTCTGAGCAGCTTAAAATAGCGATCAACACAAAAATGCCCTTCGGAAAATATGCAGGCAGACCACTACTACTTTTACCTGAACCTTATTTAGTCTGGTTTAAACAACAAGGCTTTCCTGATGGAACCCTCGGGGCTCAACTTGCAATGATGTATGAAGTGAAGCTAAATGGTTTAGAGCAGCTCCTTATGCCTCTATTAATAAAAAACAAAAACGACCCCTTATAGAGAAATAAATTATTGAATATTGAACTTAACGTTTCATTGCAGGTCTATTACTTTGCTATTTGTTGATTTTTGGTTTTAAAGATAAAGCACCGCCTAAGGTGCTTTTTTTTGTGCAAAATTAGTTAGGATTACATAACCGACGTTGAGGATAATAACTCTCTTTGTAACGGCTCTTGAGGCGAAAACTAAGCTATTACTCCTGAAAAACTCAGGCTGAGGAGTTAAATGAATTTATATATTCTTAAATCAGCCGATTAGTAAATCTCTAACTTAAATCAGTGATGTTCAATTTGTTGCACGTCTAGGTAGGTAAATCGTCAATTTAGCACCGCCTAATGAGGAGTGTGATATTTCATATCTCCCTTGATGCCATGAAACTATCTTAGCGACAATAGCGAGACCCAATCCAAATCCCCCTGTTTTTTTATCGCGACTTTTATCTAATCGTGTAAATGGTTTAAATACCGTTTCCCACTGCGCTTGCTCAATTCCAGCACCATCGTCTTCAACGCTTAAAATAACGAATTCAGTCTCTTCAACTAAGCGAACCAGTACTTGAGACTGTCCGTGTTTTAAAGCATTACCTATTAAGTTTTGGACAGTGCGTGCAATAAAATGACTATCACAACCATAAGTGCATGTCGTTGGTAGCTGTACGTCAACTTTAATATTTGTGGCAAAATCAAGTTTGGTAACAACACTATTTATTAGCTGGACTAGGTCGCATTGTTGAACGCTTATATTTGGCTGTTGAGTATCTAGACGCGCATAATCGAGCATTTCTTTCACTAATGACTCTAACTCTAAGATATCGAGCTGCATTGTATCAATGTAATCAAATGCTTTTTCATCAGTCACTTTATCTTCGAGCATTGCTAAGGCAAATTTCAAACGTGCTAATGGCGTTCTAAACTCATGAGATACTGAGGAAGTAAGTTCTTGTTGAGCCGCCAACAGGTGTTGAATGCGCTGTTGCATAGCACGTAAAGTATCTGTAATTGGCAAAAAAAATGATTTGGACGTTGCATTCAATTCAAAATCTTGTGACCCGCCGACCGCTTCACATGCCATCCGTAATTTAGCAAAGTCTCGCCATAATAAAAAACTCCATAGCCCAACGGGGATCCCTACAACGCACAATAATAATAGGTAAGGCCATACTGATGAAAAAGCAGGTGCGGATACACTAATAGGCCCTACTTGCAGTAACTGCTCATTTTCGAGCTCTATGTACCACACTGCGCGCTGCTCTTCATCGAATAAATAAATATGGTGGTGCTGCGCAAGCTCAATAGCTTGTGGTTTGGGAAGCATTAAATCTTTTTTATCGACGATGTGGGTATTAAAACGTGACGCTAAATTGGTAATGCCTTCTGTAGTCTGAGTTAATAACCAAAGTGACTCGCCAAACTCTTTATCAAGAGACACTTGTTGCTGTGTTTCTTCATAAGGCCATAATTGCTCTATCACCCCACTCACTAAAAATAAGGAAACTATTATATACGCATATAAACTTACAAATAGCTTCCCCATTAACGGTTACATCCCCCACGCATCTGAAACGAATAGGTAGCCTTGTCCCCATACGGTTTTAATACGGTATGGTTTATCACTGTTATCGCCTAATTTTTTACGGATACGTGATACTCTTACGTCAACTGTACGATCTAATCCGTCATACTGACGACCAATCATATGCTGATGTACATGTTCACGACTAAGCACTTCTCCAGCATTAGAGGCTAATAGCCAAAGTAGCTCAAATTCATGTGAAGTGAGTGTGATTTCATTATTCTTTAAACGTACAATACGACTAGTTTTATCTATGCTTAAATCACCAAATTGTAGCTCTTCAGGGGCTTTAACTACGGCCTGGCCACGGCGCAATAACGCATTTATACGCGCAAGTAATACTCTAGGCTCTGCAGGTTTGATTACATAGTCATCCGCTCCGAGCTCTAAACCTAATACTTGATCGAAATCTTCACCCTTTGCGGTCAACATCAAAATCGGTAAACTAAATTTATCACGTACTTGACGGCAAACACTAAAGCCATCTTTACCTGGCAGCATCACATCCAAAATAATTAAGTCTATCGGGTTATTCTCAAGAAAACTAAATACTTCATCGCCACGATCGAGTACCGCAACTTCAAGGCCATTATTTTCCAGATAATCTCGTGTTAATTGTTGTAAACCTAAGTCATCTTCAACAAGTAAAATCTTTGCCATTTGCAGCTCCAGAATTAAAAAAAACTCCACGGGGAACGTAATCTACGTCGAGTGGTTTTAGCACGAGTGCTCTGTACTTCAATACGTGCTGTAGCTAATAGTTCATCCGTATGAGGGTCGATCAAAGAGTATATAGTTGCTACCTGAACACGGGCTTTATGATCTAATTTAGCTATTTTAACTTGTTGCCAACATTGCAATTTACTACTTTCTTGATATAAACATACATCCATTTTCTTTGGCATATTTAGCGTTAGCTTAAGCTCAAGATCGCAATATTCTTGTTGTTCGGAAACCACACAGACTTTTGGTGACAATGTTAAAATGTCTTGTTTTGCAAAAGCTAACTCAGACCATAATGCAAAAATCACGATGTACAAAGAAAACGAAAAATACTTCATATTAAAAAATATGATTAAATCCTATAAAGGCGGTAATGGAATATTTTTTTTCAAACAATGGACTCTCATGTAGAGCCGAATAATCATAATACGCAACATGAAAGCGCAATGAATTATTATTGCCTAAAGGCCAACGGCCATCAATTTTAGCATAAGGTTGCCAACTACGACCTACCTCTATCGCAGCTGAGTTATGCTCTTGTTCACTTACACCATAAAAGTACGTATTTAAGCTTGCTGATTTATACCAAACGCCTAAACTCGGCTTTAGTTTTAAACGGCCGATAGTCTCATGCATTTGCCACTGAACTGCGGCTCTATTTCCATCATAAACCCCCGTGATATCAGTTAATACCTGTAGTGAAAAAACATGCTTATCTTTAACATAGTGATAACTCAAGCCTGCATCTAACGCCCACTTGCGTTTATCAAGATCTGTAATTTTCACTCGTGGTTGCTGATTCTCTAATTGGTTTTGTTCAAATACAACTGAGTTTTTTGAGGCTAATGCAAAGACATTGGTAGGGTGCCATTTCACAAAAAAACGTGTTTCGGGGTTAAGCTCTGTTATTAAATTAAAAATATGCCGAGAGTTTTCCTCAAGGGTGTAACCTAATCTGCCATTATCGAAAAAGAATTTTTCACCGTAAAAGGCAACTTCTGGGATTAATACTACAGGTAAATTATCACCGCCGTGCAATGGATTAGTGATAACCCCTAACCCTGTGTTAAGGCTAATATGCCATTGCTGCGTTACAATATTTTTATCATACCCGCTCTGCTGTTCAGTCGCTGATGCTACTGAAAGTTGGCAATAGATACATATTAACGCAAAAGTTTTAACTATCAGCTTCATGTCAGTTTATAAGCCAAAAAATGCTTTATTCTGGCCATAATAGCAAGGTATTAAAAACTAATCCCTAGCTGATTACAATCATTCACACTTTTGATACATATGGACTTATTTTGGGTAGAAACAAGCGAGCTAATTCACATTTTCAAGAGTTTGAGCAATCTCCCACAGTGCATTTAATGCAGCATCGGATAACCCTTTTCGTAATACAGCTAAACCAATCTCAAACCCTGCTGGCGCTTCGTTTTGATCACTGATCACCTGTACACGGTCTTTTAACGGGCTGTTATCCAATACAATTTTTGGCACCATCGCAATACCAAGTCCTAAACTAACCATTGATACCATAGCCTCATGCCCCGCGACCTGAGCATAAATCTTTGCATTAATACCATGTTTACGCCACCATTGCTCAAGCCTTTGGCGAGTAAAACCCTGCTCAGGAACAATAAATTCTAATTCAGACCACGCTATTTTATCGCTAGACAAAGCCAACTTTTGGGTAATCAAAGATGGAATGCGCGGGGCAATAAAAACCAAAGATGAGTAACCTATACTTGCAAACGCTATTTGCGGTGGCAATTTATCGGGTTTAGCAGCAATAGCCATCGCCTCTTGTCCATCTAACACTCGGTTAATAGCAACGGCAGGATCGCCCGTGTTTAACTTTATTTCAATATGTTGATGCTGTAACCGTAACTGCTCTAATATTTGGTGTAAAAAGCTATACGACGCAGTTACTGAGCAATAGATGCTGACTTTACCGTAGATGGTCTGCTCTGGATTTCGTACATTCGTTCGAAAGCGTTGCCAGTTTGCTAAGGTCGCATTTGCGTAATCAATAAATGACTCCCCTTCACGTGTTAATTTAACACTGCGATTATCACGTATAAATAGCTCAACCCCAACTTCATCCTCTAACTGTTTAATATTACGACTTAATGTAGGCGCACTGATATGGCATAACTCACTAGCGCGTGCAAAGTGCAAGGTTTTAGCAAGCGCTAAAAAGTAATGTAACCGTTTATGATCCATATTCTCTCCATGTAAGTGATGTACACATTTCACTTTTTGAAATACTTTAATTCAAATATATCATTTTACGCAAGGTGAATGTTTCATTATGGTGGTTTTAAGCACGGCAATAAACGCCTGCATCTAACAAATATGAATATAGGATACTAACAATGGCGAATTATTTTAATACTCTTCCTTTACGTGAGCAGCTAGCTCAGCTTGCACAATGCGAATTTATGGATCCAGCTGAATTTGTCGACGGTGTTAATGCACTTAAAGGTAAAAAGCTAGTAATTGTTGGTTGTGGTGCTCAAGGCTTAAACCAAGGCCTTAACTTACGTGATTCTGGATTAGATGTATCATACACATTACGTGATTCAGCAATTAGCGAACGTCGCCAATCATTTTTAAACGCATCTGAAAACGGCTTTACTGTTGGCACTTACGAAGAGCTAATCCCAACCGCTGACGTTGTTTTAAACTTAACACCAGATAAGCAGCATACAGCTGTAGTTAGCGCTATCATGCCAATGATGAAACAAGGCTCAACCCTTGCTTACTCACATGGTTTCAATATTGTTGAAGAAGGCATGCAAGTACGTGACGACATTACCGTTATTATGGTTGCACCTAAATGCCCTGGTTCTGAAGTACGTGAAGAGTATAAACGTGGTTTTGGTGTCCCAACATTGATTGCTGTACACCCTGAAAATGACCCTCAAGGTCATGGTTTAGCACAAGCTAAAGCTTATGCTGCGGGTACTGGTGGCCATCGTGCAGGCGTTTTAAAATCATCATTTATCGCTGAAGTAAAATCAGACTTAATGGGTGAGCAAACGATCCTATGCGGCATGTTACAAACGGGTTCAATCTTATGTTTTAATAAAATGATTGAAAACGATATTGAGCCGGGTTACGCATCTAAACTTATCCAATACGGCTGGGAAGTCGTAACCGAGGCACTCAAATACGGCGGCGTTACTAACATGCTTGACCGTCTATCAAACCCAGCAAAAGTAAAAGCGTTTGAATTGAGTGAAGAGCTAAAAGTCATTATGCGCCCGCTTTATAATAAACACCAAGACGATATCATCGACGGTACTTTTTCACGCGTGATGATGGAAGATTGGGCTAATGATGACGCTAATCTACTAAAATGGCGCGCAGAAACCGCCGAAACTAATTTTGAAAAAACCCCTGCCGGTGATGTTGAAATCACTGAGCAAGAGTTTTTCGATAACGGTATCTTAATGGTTGCGATGGTTAAAGCGGGTGTTGAACTTGCATTTGAAACCATGACTGCAGCGGGCATCATTGCAGAATCAGCGTACTATGAGTCATTACATGAGACGCCATTAATCGCAAATACTATTGCACGTAAAAAGTTATTTGAAATGAATCGCACTATTTCTGATACAGCTGAATACGGTTGTTATTTATATAACCATGCGTGTTTGCCACTACTTCAAAACTTTATGAAAAATATCAACACTGATGTTATTGGTAAAGGTTTAGGTGAGCAAAGTAACCATGTTGATAACCAAACACTGATTGAAATAAATAAAACATTGCGTGAGCACCCTGTTGAGATTGTTGGCACACGATTACGTGGCTACATGTCAGCAATGAAAAAAATTGTTTAACCCTGGACAATAAACGTTTCGCTTGTTAGAAACCAAGCCCACATACTTATGTTTGTGGGCTTTTTCCTTTATAAAAAACACTTCCCCACCACTACTTATTTCATTTAAAGCAACTATTAGCCATGATCAAAGGGTGTGCTAGAATAAAGCCTTATATTAGTTGTAAATTAAGACTCATTGATGACACTAAACCATTTATCAATTACCAAAAAAATTACCTTGCTCGGTATTTCTATTACTTTCGTTGTTGCGGCATTTATTGGTGCAACGTCGATATACAGTGCGAAAAATATAATAGAACACCGAATGATCGAATCTGAATTACCAAGTAAATTACAAGCCATTAATAATTATATCTCTCATGATATTAATGAATTAATTAGTGCCGCAGAGCAGCTTTCAAGTAATGAATTTATACTTGATTGGTCACAATCTACAGATACGAATGATCGCCTGTTACTCAAAGAATTAAACCGTTTAGTGAAACAATACGATTTAGCCACCGCGTCTTGGGCAAACAGAGAAACAGCGCAATACTGGAATCAAGATGGTTTTTTAAGAGAGTTAACACAGCAACAAGATGGTTGGTTTTTTGCTTTTAAACAGTCTAAGCAGCCCTACTCTATTAGTATTTTCCAAGAATCATCAAATGATGTGAAAATGTTTGTTAATCATCAACAAGTCAATGGCACTGGTTTGGCTGGCTTAGCTAAAAGCATTGATGATATGCAAACTTTACTGCAAAAATTTAAAATTGAAAAATCTGGCTTTGTTTTTGTAGCTGATAAAAGTGGCCTTATTCAATTACATAAAGATGCAAGTAAAGTCGCGAAAGAAACACTCGATAAACTTTATCAAGGTAATATTTCTACACAACTATTGAACAATCTGCCATTCTCAATTCAAGAAATTAGCTTTCAAGGTGAAAATATACTCCTTGCAGCAAGCCCAATCAAAAACACTGAACTATATGTTATTGCCCAAGTCCCCAAAAACGAAGTGTTTGCCAGTATTGATAAGCTTAAGTGGCAAATAATTACATTTTCGGTCATTATTGGATTACTAGCGAGCGTGTTTAGTTACCTCCTTGCTCGTTCACTCTCTTCCCCACTTTCAAACATGGCAGAGCTATTTACTCGCTTAGGCTCTGGAGACGCTAATCTTGCTTATCGCTTACCTGAATCGTCGCAGCCAGAATTAACTGATTTAACCAATGGCTTTAATCTTTTTATTACTAAAATAGAAACTGCAATAGCCAACGTTGCCAGTGAAAGTCACGATATACGCCAAAGCTCACAACATGTTTTCGATCAAGCGCAACGTAACTCGCTGGCATTAGATAATCAAAAAGATCAGACTATCTCAGTTGCAGCAGCAATTAACCAAATGGGCGCGACAGTTCAAGAAATTGCAAGTAGCGCAGCAATGGCCGCTAAATTGACCGAAGATAGTAAAGCAAATACACAGCAAAGCCACCAGCAAGTTGCGCAAAGCCAAGTAATGATATCGGCTTTAGCTAATGATATTGACCTCATTATTACTCAAGTTAATGTGTTATCACAAAAAACCGTTGCAATCGCCAGTATTGTTGACTCAATTCGAGGGATTTCTGAACAGACAAACTTACTGGCTCTTAATGCCGCGATTGAATCAGCACGAGCAGGCGAACACGGCAGAGGTTTTGCTGTTGTCGCCGATGAAGTCAGAGCATTAGCAAATCGTACATCACAATCAACAACCGAAATACAAGGTATGATTGAGGAATTGACACAAACTTCAACAAGTGTTGTTAACAATATTGCTCAGTCTAAACATAAAGCACAAGATAGCGTTGAAGCCATGCAAAGCTCGGTATTGTTACTCACCGCAATCACTAATACAGCCAATGAAATAAACGATATGGCAACACTCATCGCCACTGCGACTGAAGAGCAAAGTAATGTGGTTGCTGATGTCGGACGTAATATCGAACAAATCAGTGAGATCAGCGATAAAGCAATGCATGAACAAATAACCACTGAACAGGCAATCAAAGATCTGGCAAATAGCGCGCAAATTTTGGATAGACTTGTCGCCACGTTCGAAAAACACTGACATAGTTTATAATTTATCCATAGCCCCAACTTCAAAATAGACTAAACTTAATTAAGTTGTTTATTAGTTGGGGTGTAGTATGACTATTTCTAATCACTTATATTTTGCAGCCACTTTCTTCGCTACTTTACTATTAACTGCCTGTCAAAGTATTCCTAACGATGTCCCCTCTCCTCCAAATGAAATATTTAAAAACCAAACATTTACTCTGTCTGATGTAGAAACACCCGATGAGATATTTAGACTCAGTGATGACATGATGCAGCAGCTAGATATACAGTTTCCACCACACAAAAGAAATTTACAATCAACACGTAAGCTCTTGACGTTTTTATTAGATAACGGCGATGATTCACTTTCATACCAATCAGGCGCAACCCTTATTGCAGAACACACTTTTCGCGACTTAAATGCAAATTGCTTATCGCTATCGATTTTAGCTTTTAGTATGGCTGAGTATTTAGGCATGTATGGGCAGTTTCAACAAGTTCACATCCCTGAGTACTGGTCATTAAATAAAGGTTACAACTTACTCACTGGGCACATTAATCTTGCAGTTTCACAACCTCGCAATAAAGAAGCCAGTATTCACTACGTTTACAATTTAGCGAACTCATTAATTATTGATTTTGATCCAAACTCTCGCGGTGAAAAGTTTAAAACAACCCCTATTACTAAAGCTCGAATTACTGCGATGTTTTATAACAATAAAGGTGCAGCAGCAATGCTCAATCAGCGTTATGATATTGCCTATAGCTACTATATTGCGGCTATAAAAGCGGATACCCAACATTCTGGCTCGTGGGGGAATTTAGCCGTGCTCTTTAGACTCAATAAACAATATGATAATGCCGAGATTGCCTATAATTATGCCTTCTCCCTAGATAGCAATAATAATACTGCCCTAGGTAATTTAGCACTGTTATACCAAATCACAGGTCGCCAAGCTGAGGCGCAAACGATCTTGTCACGTCTTAATATAAAGCGCCAAAGTAATCCTTATTATCATGTGTCTTTAGGTAATACTGCATATCATATTAAAAATTATCAAGATGCTATCAAGCACTTTCTATCCGCTAAGCGTTTAGATAACAAAATTCATGACAGCTATTTTGGCCTTGCCCGTACTTATTACCAACTAGGTGATTTTAAGCAAGCTTATAAACAACTAGGCCTTGCTAGAAAATATGCAGATTTTGATCATGATAAACAACGCTATCAAGGTAAACTTCGTGCTCTAAACAACATGACTGCGAAGGTGAATAATCATTAAAGCTCATATATTTATATTACTTGCGGTCTTGCTATTCCCTTGCGATGTAAATAGCGCATCATCTCAACAGTTACTTGATGATTTAAGGCACTTAAGCTCTGCGGTATTTAGTGGTCGAAAAACAAACACCTCAGGCGCTGAGTTAAGTGCGCTTTATCTCAAAGATAGATTTGAGTTATTAGGATATTCAAGTGAGTTGCAAACGTTTAGTTACCAAAGTAGTTTTTTTTCGCGCAGTACGGGCAATAATGTTATCGCTACTCTTACTTCTCAAAATAGCACGTCTCTCACGGTTGTCATTACTGCCCATTATGATCATCTTGGAAAAAAAGGAACACAGTTTTACCCCGGCGCAAATGATAATGCCAGTGGTGTGAGTGCACTTTTGTATTTAGCTAAACGGCTAAAAATAAACACGCCAACGTTTAACATTATATTTGTTGCTACTGACGCCGAAGAGAACGGTTTACACGGCAGTAAGTATTTTGTAAGCCAACTTCCGACTGACACTGTACTTTTTAATATAAATTTGGATATGCTTGCTGTGAGTGCCCGTAGTAAAACCTTATATGCATTTACTCTGCCTAAACTTAAAAAAACGATTGAGTCGCAACTAGCGACTATTTCATCGAATGACCTCAGAGTACGTGTAAGTAGTAGCTCAAAGCACATGAACCGCCTGCTTAGAGTCGATAAAATAGATTGGCGAAAAGCCAGCGATCATTACTCCTTCGCAAAAGCCGGTATACCCTATGTTTACTTTGGTATGGGGGACGATCCTCATCATCACAAAAAGACTGATACGTTTGCAAATATTGATCAGGATTTGTATGTAAAAAGCGTAATATATATTGAACGGTTCATTCGCCAGTTCGATTTCTCGCAGCTGTAGGCAAATGGCCAACTTGCATAAAACGCTGTTTTTGCTGTTTAGATAACTTTTTGACTTTAATTTCTAATTTAGTTGCGGCACTGCGATCCCCGATCTCTTGCTGATAAATAAGTGTAAGCGGCCCTTTTCCTCTTAGGTTTTTAGCGCCTTTTCCCGCTTGATGGCTTGCAAAGCGCTTACTAACATCTGTAGATATGCCCGTATACCAATGCCCAAAACGTGTTTGCACGATATAAAGGGACCAAATAGAGCTACTCGCTATAGCATTATCTTTAAGAATAGTTAAACTTTTATCGGACTCTGTGGTCAAAATTGCGCTCCAAGCATAGATACTAAGAATTAAGTAACAAACAATTACTCAAAAGGGTTTTACCTTAGGTGACTAATCGGTATCATGCAGTCTATAAAAAATAAGGATCCAAACAAACAATGCAGTCGTTAAAAACTTTTTCTCTTTGGTTTATCGTTGCCCTTACACTAAGCGCAACAGCAGGTTGTTCAAGTTGGGTTTATCGTATCAATATCCCTCAAGGTAACTTTTTAGAGCAAACTGATGTTGATAAACTTCGAATAAACATGACTCGTGAGCAAGTTGTATATGTTTTAGGCCAACCTGTTGCAAAAGATGCCTTTGATAAAAATACATGGCATTACTCTTACACCTTTAACCTAGGTCGTGACAGTGAACAACGAAAACTACTTACTGTTAAATTTAATAATGAAAAGCTAACATCGATAAGTGGAGATTATGAGCAACCTGAAGAGTTTAATACACCACTTGAGCAATAATACTTAATTGCTACTCGCAAATTTAAAAAAGGTTAGCACACGCTAACCTTTTTAGTTTCGCACTACTGTGTTCTATCTAGCGGGCGTCCCCCCGTCACTTTATTAGCCCGACCTTCATCTTTGGCTTTTTCAGCCCGTTTACGTCTTGCGTCTTTTGGATCTGCAATTAGCGGTCGATAAATTTCAACCCTATCGCCATCCTCTAGTACTTGCGTTAATTTGCAGCTACGATTCCAGACACCTAGAGTGAGTGCTGTAGCATCTATTTCAGGGCATTTTGCAATAATTCCTGACTTTATGACTGCTTGCTCAGCGGTTGTTCCTACTGGCACTTCAACTTGTAAACTTATTGCGCTGGTCGGTAGCGCAAAAACAACATCAACTGTAATCATAATCTTGGTCCATATACCTGTTTAGCACGCTGAGTAAATGCATTGACCATATTTTTCGCCACATCATTAAATACCCGGCCGAATGCAAGTTCAATTAGCTTACTCGCAAATTCAAACTCCAACTGAAGCTGAACCTTACATGCGGTATCATCTAATACCTGAAAGTGCCAACGCCCCTGCAAAGCTTTAAATGGCCCATCGACTAAACGTAAAGTCACTGTATTTTCATCTGTAAACGTGTTTTCAGTGGTAAACCATTTTTTTATACCTGCTTTAGATATCTCTAAACTTGCAGTCATTGTATTGTCTTGTTGTGCAATAATTTTTGCATCAGAGCAATGCGGTAAAAACTCAGGATAGGCATCCACATCATTGACTAAATCAAACATCTCTTTGCTGCTATACATTACTAGCGCACTTTTTTCTATTTGTGGCATACTCACTCCCAACTGTGTGGGCGAATTTTAGCAAGTTTTGCGTTTTTCCCCAAACTTTCCCGACGCTTTATTTATCATCGATTATTTACAGTAAAAATAAAAAATCGATGTAAAAAGCAGAGCTTTACGTATAATATGGGACACTATGGCTAAGAAAAATTCATCTAAATCGACAAGTAATACCATCGCGCTGAATAAAAAAGCGCGCCATGAGTATTTTTTACACGACAAGTTTGAGGCTGGTGTCGAACTGCAGGGCTGGGAAGTAAAAAGCATCCGAGCTGGCAAAGTAAATATCTCTGAAACTTATATTCACCTTAAAAATGGCGAAGCATTTTTACTTGGCAGTCAAATTCAGCCACTTAATAGTGCCTCTACCCATGTAATTTGTGATCCACTGCGTTATCGCAAGCTCTTATTGAGTCGGCGTGAGTTAGACCGCTTAATTGGTGCAACTGAACGCGATGGTTATTCATTAATCGCTACAGCCATGTATTGGAAAAAATGCTGGGTTAAATTAGAATTTCAACTCGGTAAAGGTAAGAAAATGCATGACAAACGCGAAGACGGTAAAAGTAAAGACTGGTCCCGCGAGAAAGAACGGTTAATGAAACACAAAGCTTAACCCTATAACGCCTAACACCCTGTTAGGCGTTTTTATTTTTATACCTTAAAACAAAAAACTTCATAAGTTAACCTTTCGCTCAAGTTGATAACATTTTGATTACATGGTATTGATATCACTGGTTTATTGAAAATATAATATCAACACTATAACAAGGACTTAAGGATGAAGAAAACAGTTTTATTTACACCAAATTTACTTACTTATACAACCCTAGCATTGTCGGTAGGCTTTTCTGCAACAGCTTATTCCGCATCAGAAACAAAAGAAGTTGAGCGAATTCAAGTCACAGGCTCACATATCAAACGTACTGATATGGAAGGGCCATCACCAGTACAATCATTATCGGCAGCAGATTTAGCCGCAACAGGCTCAACAGATTTAATAGGTGCTTTACAGAAACTACCTGTATCAGGTGCGGGTACTTTTAGCACTCAAGGTAATTCAAGTGATGACACCGCCAATGGTGGATCAAGTGTTGCACTAAGAGGCCTTGGCGCATCATCTACATTGGTGTTAATTAATGGCCGCCGTGTTGCTGTGAGCCCGTTTGCTAAAGATATCGAAACATCTTTTGTAGATTTAAATAGTATCCCAATGTCATCTGTTAAACGTGTTGATATTTTAAAAGATGGCGCATCTGCAACATATGGCTCTGATGCAGTTGCTGGTGTTATAAACATAATACTACGTGATGATATTGATGGGTTTGAAGTTGCGGCAAAAACAAGCACCACCGCTGACGGTGGGGGTGATGAACAAAATCTAACTTTACTTTGGGGAAGTAGCAGTAACACCAGCAAGCACAATTTCTCTATTGATTATTACAAGCGTGACGCTATTTTAAATTCACAGCGTAGCTATACAGCCACTGCAGATCAGCGTTTTCGCGGCGGTAATAACTCATTAAGCTCATCAGGATTTCCAGGTTCAGTTGAAGTTACGCGCGCGATGCTTACGGATGCTCAGTGGGCTGCTTTACCCGTTAGCAGAATTGACCCCGAAGGTAACCCCGTTAGGCAGACCATATTTGCAGATGTATGGGGTAATGACACCTGTGACGAATCACTTATCATCGGTGATATTTGCCGTTATGATTATGCGCCACACTCAACTCTTGTACCTTCTACAGAACGTATTAGCTTTAATTATAATGGAAGCCAAGAAATAACAGACAATATTGAAGGCTTTGCTGAATTTTCAGCTCAGCACTCATCAAGCTTCATTGAAGGCGCAGCAAGTCCAAGCTTTACAGAATTAACTATGATGGGGGATAATCCAAATCATCCTCTTTTTAATGATCCAAGCCACTTCCTCCACGGTGTAGATATTTCGATGCGTCGACGAACAGTCGAAATCGGCAACCGTCAAAAAGATGTTGATTCTGAGTACTATCGCGCTGTTTTAGGCGCTAGAGGCTCATTTAGTGACTGGGATTGGGAAGTTGCATATTCAGCAATACGCTCTAGCGCAGTAGAAAAAGGAGTTAATGGTTTCCCTAATATAATTCGAACTCAAGAAGCTATCGATTCAGGATTATGGAATCCATTTGAACCAAGCACCAACACTGAAGCTGCCCTTGCCTATTTTGAAACAACCACTACTCGCTCTGGCGCCTCAACAATGCAATCTATTGACGGCACAATCTCTGGTGAGTTATTTGAGTTGGGTGATGATATGGCCGCAATAGCAATAGGCTTTGAAGCACGTAATGAACGAATTGAAGATAACCCTGACGCACAATTTTTACGTGGTGAAATCTTT
This sequence comes from Pseudoalteromonas neustonica, assembly GCF_001653135.1. GTDB lineage: Bacteria > Pseudomonadota > Gammaproteobacteria > Enterobacterales > Alteromonadaceae > Pseudoalteromonas > Pseudoalteromonas neustonica. Next base: position 580,697 of record NZ_BDDS01000001.1, on the reverse strand, counting down.
GGAACTGAAGCAACACAGGCAAATGGTGAACGTGATAACAAGGCTATTTTTGCCGAGTTAAGCTTGCCTGTACTTGAAACTTTAGAGCTTCAATTAGCATTACGTCATGAAAACTATAGTGACTTTGGCTCTACCACAGACCCAAAAGTTGCTTTTCGCTGGACACCTTTAGATAGTTTGGTTGTTCGTGGTTCATGGGGAACTGCATTTAGAGCGCCATCATTAGTACAATTGCACCTTGGCCGAACTGATGAATCACCAAGCGTTATTGATAAAGAGCGTTGTCGCCAAACTGGCGCTGAAGCTGATTGCGAGCCTACAGAATATACCGCAATTGTTGCTGGTAACCCTGACTTACAACCAGAGACATCAAGTAACTATAATTTAGGTGTTATTTGGCAAACTACTGATAACTTTAGCGTCGGTGTAGATTACTGGAATTATGATCAAGAAGATCTCATTAAGAAAATTGGCGCTCAAAAACTCGTTGACTGCTGTGGTAGCGATCAAGCTTTAGTCCAACGGGCACCAAGTCAAGGTGGTAATCTTGGTCGTATCTTAGTGATCAACGATACATTCGTAAACATAGGCGGGCGAGAAACGGATGGGTTTGATTTAAATCTTAATTATCGTTTAAATACCGATAACTTAGGTGAATTCAAATTCAATTATAATTTAACCTACACGCTAAATTTTGAAGAACAATCGTTTGAAAGTGATAAACAAGGTAATACGAGTATTGTCGCTGAAGACCTTAATGGTGAATTCCAACATCCAGAATTTAGATGGGTTGCAGGGGTTGATTGGAGTAATGAGAGCTGGCTTGCTAATGTTGGTATTAACTATATAAGCGGTTACAACGATTTACCTGATACAAACAATGATCGTTTTGATATTGATTCTTGGACCTCAATCGACACATCAGTCAGTTATGTAGGTTTCGATGAATTAACACTAACTTTAGGTGCATCAAACCTTACAAATGAAGAACCGCCACAGGCACCATCAGATTCTTTTGGCGTTGACAGTAAGACACATAGTGCTATCGGGCGCCAAGCTTACTTTAAACTTGCATACAAGTTCTAAATAAAAGCACATAAAAAAACCCGCCAAATTGGCGGGTTTTTTATATTCTAAAACAAAGGCCTAAATTATAGGTCGCCTTCGTTCTCAGAAAGGAACTTAGCAACGCCTGCAGGGCTTGCGTCCATACCTTTTTTACCTTCAGTCCAACCAGCAGGGCATACTTCACCGTGCTCAGTATGAAATGCAAGTGCATCAACCATACGTAGCATTTCATCGATATTACGACCTAGTGGTAAGTCGTTCACTACTTGGTGACGAACGTTACCTGCTTCGTCGATTAAGAATGAACCACGAAATGCAACGCCAGCTTCTGGGTGCTCAACGTCATATGCTTTACAAATTTCGTGTTTAACGTCTGCAACTAATGCATATTGCACTTGGCCAATGCCGCCATCTGCAACAGCAGTGTTACGCCATGCGTTGTGTGAGAATTGTGAATCAATTGAAACACCAATTACTTCAACACCACGTTTTTGGAATTCTTCGAAACGCTTGTCAAAAGCAATTAGTTCAGAAGGACATACGAAAGTGAAATCTAACGGGTAAAAGAAAATAACTGCTTTTTTACCTTTAATTGTTTCGTGAAGATTGTAGCTATCTACGATCTCGCCGTTACCTAATACTGCTGCAGCGGTAAAGTCTGGTGCCTGGCGGCCTACTAATACACCCATTTTATTCTCCAAATATTTGAGTTTGCTTTTAATTGCTTACGCAATGCTTGCCTTTAATATGGCATCAAAAAATGAAATACCAAGGGTTTACATGCATAATTATCCAAATATTCTAGAGATAATAAGCTTAAATAGATAATCGTATTTTTCGATGCAGCCAATCGAAAATATTGAACATATTTTAATGCATAAAATGAACACAAAAAAACCCGCAAAAGCAGGTTTCTTCAATCTATCTATTTTACTGCATTAGTCCATAATATTTTCTGGCATGTCACCACGAATTTTTTGCCATACTTCACCAGTTTGATGACCATATTTACGTAGCAATGAAATTGCGCCATCGTGTTCACGCTTTTCGGCCAGTATAGTTAAGTCTTTATAAAACTGACGCGCTAATTGACGTGTGCCTGGATCAGAGAAGTAATGACAAGCTATTTTAGAGTAAAAACCTCTAAAGCCATTTAAAATTAACACATAAATACGGTTATTTCCGGCAACCGCTAATTCATGGTGAACTTTATAATCATAATCTGCAAATGCTTGTGCGCTATCTTCAAGCTCATCACTTTGTGATAAGATTTCAATCACACGATCTGGTGCATGTTTAATTGCTGCACGAGTATAAATTGCGCTAATATTAGTTCTAGCAGATAATAATTGATCTGTTAGCTCTGGCATTTTATCTTCATCAAGACGCGCAAGCGTTTCTAATATATTTAATCCTGAGGTTTCCCAAAAGTTGTTAACCCGTGTTGGTTTACCATGTTGGATAGTTAACCAACCATCACGCGCTAAACGTTGTAGCACTTCGCGTAAAGTCGTACGTGTAACACCTATTAATTCTGATAACTCACGCTCAGCAGGAAGAATAGAGCCTGGAGGAAAATCACCATTCCAAATTGATTCAACAATGTACTCTTCCGCAAATCCAGCTGGACTTTTAGCTTTAAAAATTCTCATTCAATTCCCACTCGAGTTATCACATTACATCACTTTATAAGTTAACTGACTGATTGTACCAGATGAAGCCAAACTAACAAGTAAAGTCAGTCAGAACGCCCTCATTTGATTTCCCACTCCAATCTATACTAATAATTAGGATTATCCATAAAAATATAACATCTTGCGTCTTTTACATATTAAAACACAGCGATCACGAAACGCGATATTTTCATCAAAGAATAAATAACAGCGTATAACTTTTTATAGCTACAAGTGATGTTTACCCTTGCGTGTGGTTTAGCGTCTACGTCATAATCTAACTACAGCGTTTTTAATTGGAAGTTTTATGAATTGGTTAGCTAATTTAGCACAGCAACGTACTCCATGGATATTATTGGCAGTGACTGCATTTATCTTTGAAATTGTTGCGTTGTTTTTTCAATATAAAATGGGCTTAGAGCCTTGCATTATGTGTATATATCAACGTACTGCAATGCTGGGATTATTAGTTGCCGGATTAATTGGCGCCATTAAACCAAGCCATTTTATCTTTCGGTTTTTAGGTATTGTGACGTGGGCAACAGCCAGTATTTGGGGTTACCTGATCGCACGTGAGCACATTGATATGCAAACAACGACTGACCCATTTGCTTTTAGTTGTGAATTTGAGCCGAATTTCCCGCTGCCTTTACACGAATGGATACCAAATTTTTTTGCTGCAACCGGTGATTGCGGTAATATTGATTGGGAATTTTTAGGAATGAGTATGCCTGCTTGGATGGAAGTGATATTTGCAGCATTCAGTATTGTATTAATAACTGTTGTTTTCGCTCGTTTAATCATTAAGAAGAGTCTATGATGCCTGCTTTTTTATCAAGCCAGTTACCTCAACTTAAGCATCTAAAAGTGCGACAGCGACAAGATATAATCGCAATAGCACTTAGCATGCTAAGCCCAATGCAAAAAATCAGTCTACGTATCGCTAAGCTAACTCTATTAATTCCATTGTTTTTCTCACTCGTTTATATTGATGGCTGGCTGATGATACTTGCATTAATTGTCACAGGTATAAGTTATCCAATATTGACAACGCCCGTCGAAATACAATTTTCAAAACCTTTTTTAGCCGAGGCTATTAAACTATATAATAAAGAGAAACAAGGCGAGCAATAGCTCGCCTTTGTAATTAAAGCGTTACTTTTCCTTCTAATTTTGCAACGATTTTGTCACCAATACCTTTAACCTGAGTAAGCTCACCTAGTGATTTAAATTTACCCTGCTTAGTACGGTAATCAATAATAGCCTGCGCTTTTGATTTACCAATACCTGGTAATTGAACCAATTGGTCAACGTTTGCTTGATTAATATTAATAACCTCAGCTTTTTGAGCAATTTTAGCTGTAGCAGGCTTATTATCGACCGCATAACTTGGCAAGGCGACTGCAAAACCAAATAATACGACTATTAAAGTTAAAAACTTCATGTTTCTCCTCCATGATGTCCATTCGTGGACTCAGTTAATAGTTGATAAAGCGATCTCACTTTTTGACTAATTTTAATTAAAGCCATACTGAAAAAGTGTGACCTTTTAAATAAAGTAAATAGCGTCCATCTTGTCAACCGTACCGATAATAAAAAAATAAAAATGTTCACTTGCAAATAGCCGGACAAACATTTACTGTACATAAAAACAGTAATCAATCAAGGTGAATTATCATTCACCAAGCAAGTTGGCAGGAGAAATCATGGCTGTTGTTGTTAAATATGTTGTAGAAAGAAACGGAGTCGAGCGTATGACGTTTACTACTAAAAAAGAAGCTGACGCGTATGACAAGATGCTCGATATCGCTGAATCACTTGAGGCGATGCTAGAAAAGGTCGATGTGCCTTTAAGCGAGCAACAAATTGAATCGCTCGCACTTGAGATTGCAAAAAGCAAAGATGATTTCATGAATGTTTTGAAAGGCGCAAAAGAAGTACCAATTAAGGCTTCATCTGCAAAATCTAAGAAAGAAGCAAGTAGCGTTACTGATCTGAAAAACACAGAAGAAAAAGCAGCCAGTTAACGTTTAGCTAAAATACAAATAAAAAAGGAGCTAATTAGCTCCTTTTTTATTCTTAATTACACATTATGATTAAAGCGATTTCTCGACATCATCAAACAATAGCGTAATTTTTTCACTCGGCGCTGCTGTTGTTAAGCTTACAGCAACAATTGCAATACTTGATAAAATAAACCCAGGAACAATACCGTAAATTAACTTACTGATATGTTCACCATTAACCTCTATCGGCGCATAAAACCACACTAACACGGTTACAGCACCGACGACCATACCAGCTAATGCGCCCTCAAAGTTCATTCTTTTCCAATATAAACTAAATAGAACCAGTGGACCAAATGCAGCGCCAAAACCAGCCCATGCGTTGCTTACTAAGTCTAAAATAGAACTATCTCTATCATACGCTAAGTAAATGGCACAAATAGCAACTAAAGCAACACTAATTCGCCCTACTAATACAAGCTCTTTATCTGTGGCATCTCGACGAATAAATGTCTTATAAAAATCTTCTGTTAACGAGCTTGAGCTCACTAATAGTTGCGAAGATATTGTACTCATAATTGCCGCTAATATAGCGGCTAATAAAAAGCCTGCAATAAGTGGGTGGAAAAGTAATTCAGATAAAACAAGAAATATTGTTTCTGGATCATCAACAACGATGCCATTTTCATAGGCATATGCAGCTCCACATAAACCCGTAGCTACCGCACCTAACGCTGCAACTATCATCCAGCTCATACCTATACGACGTGCGGTAGGCATATCTTTGACGCTTCGAACAGACATAAATCTAACAATAATATGCGGCTGGCCAAAATAGCCTAACCCCCATGCCATTGCTGATATAATACTCACCAAAGAACCTGCCCCAATCCATTGCAGCATTTGCGGGTTAATACTGTTAAGTGTTGATGTTAAAGGCTGTTCTAGTAATGTATAAGTCACCGTAGGTACTAAAATTAAAGCAATGAACATAATACAACCTTGTACAAAATCAGTCAGGCTTACCGCTAAAAACCCACCGAACAAAGTATATAAAACTACAACACCTGTTGTAATATAAAGTCCCATTTCATAACTTAAACCAAATGAACTTTCAAATAATTTACCACCAGCCACTACACCTGATGAGGTATATAAAGTAAAGAAAACAATAATCACAACCGCAGACACTACTCGCAGTAAGTTACTGTTGTCGTTAAAACGATTTGAAAAGTAATCTGGGATAGTAATAGAGTCATTCGCTTTTTCAGTATAAACACGTAATCGCGGTGCGACCAAAAAGTAGTTTAACCATGCGCCGATAATTAAGCCTAACGCAATCCATGTACTGCTAAACCCAGTAACAAACATAGCGCCAGGTAGCCCCATCAAGATCCAGCCACTCATATCTGATGCACCTGCAGATAATGCAGCTACACCAGGTGATAAACTACGACCACCAAGCATGTAACCCGACACATCGCTGGTTGACTGTTTATATGCATACAAACCAATGCCGAGCATTACAATAAAGTATGCTGCCAAAGAAATAATCATTCCAGTTTCCAAATTCGCCTCCGATAAAGAAGTTTAAATCAGGCATTTAATCCTAATAATGACTCGCAAATCAACGCTATAAATAAGACATTATTGGTGTAAAAACCAACCTAGTGCTTGACTATATCATGCTAAGGGTAAATAACTCCAATTAGTACGACTAATCTAGCAACCATATGAGAACATTCTGATTTTTTGTGAAAAGCAGTAAATTTAGTGTATATCAATGGAAATTAATGACTATTTACCCTAGGATAAGATCTATACACTGGTACACACCAATACTATAGGTTTAATTTTGAAAATATAGTTAATGCTATTTGCTATATTTTACCTTATATTGCTGATGTAATCGTTTAACTGATGTGGATCTGTTGTTTATGTATTTTTATGCTGCGCGCCAACCAATTCTAGACCGTGAAAAAAAACTTGTAGGTTACGAGTTACTATTTCGTGATGGCGTTGATAATGTATTTCCCAACATCGATGGCGATGAAGCGACCTCGCGACTAATTGAGGGCAGCCAGTTTAACTTTGGTTTAGAAGATTTAACCGATAACAAACCTGCTTTTATAAACTTTACACTCGACACACTGCAAAAAGGCTACCCTACTCTATTAGGCAAAGAACAAATTGTGGTCGAAATATTAGAGACAATTCAACCAGGGAAACGTTTACTTTCTTTAGTCAAAGACTTAAAAGAAAAAGGCTATACCCTAGCGCTTGATGATTATATTCACCAGCCTGTATGGCGTCATTTTTACCCTTTTATTGATATCATCAAAATCGATTTTTTGACCTGTGAACTTGATACTATCCATGAAGTTATTGAAGCAATTAAGCCATTCCCACAAATTAAATTATTGGCTGAGAAAGTCGAAACATACGAAAAGTATCAATTAGCACTTGAACTAGGGTTTACATACTTTCAAGGGTTTTTCTTTTCTAAACCTGAAATGGTACAAAGTAAAACACTGCCTCCATCAGAAATGGCACTTGCTGAATTACTCTATGAAACGTCGACTGTTGACTTAAACTTAAAGAAAATTACTGAAGTTTTTGAAAGAGATGTAAACTTATCTTACAAACTTCTGCGCTATAGTAATTCTGCTGCATTCAAGCGAAGAGCTGAAATAAATACCATAAAACAAGCCTTAATTGTTTTAGGCGCACAAGAAATTAAAAAGTTTTTATCGCTACTTTTTGCATCTCAAGTTGCCGCAGATAAACCTGCAGAACTAATTAGATTATCGCTCACTCGCGCACGCTTTACTGAGTTACTCGCAATAAATCATAATAAATTTAAAGATACAGGCATGGCATTTTTGACCGGTATGATGTCGTTAATGGATGCCATACTCGATGAAAGTATGGAAAGTGTTATGGAAAAGTTACCACTATCCAATGACATTAAATTAGCACTCGTTAAAGACGAAGGCTTGCTGGCACAATACTTACGTTTAGTAAAACTCTATGAACAAGCAAATTGGCAAGGCGCAAATGCAATACAAGAGCAGCTTGGCTTAGCAACAGATAAAGTGCCAGATGCGTACCATGACGCCGTAAACTGGGCAAACGAACAAATGAGAGTACTTGGTGAATAATAAGCTTTCAGCCTAATCATCTAATACCAATCAGCGTAGATATAGGGGCTATTTAATTCGTTAAATTGTTCAAATGTTTATGCAGATTAGTATAAACATAAAAAATGCCAGCTTAGCTGGCATTTTTTATGTTTTCAATTACAAACTTTCTAAAAAGTCTTCATCAAAATCTTCAGGCTCTTTCTCAATTGGTGGATTACCATCATACAATTCATATAACTGACGTTGGAAATAGATATCCTTCATAAAAATATAAGGGTCTAAAGATTCATTCAGTAAGCTTTCTTGTGGAATTAATGACGCTCGCGCTTCAATTGCTTTAAAAGCAAATACTAGCACTGTTTGTGGTGTGGTTAAGGCTATCTCAGGTAATACAAAACCATCGACCACATCGCCAGCTAGATTACGCGCTGTTGATGGTCCCATACCTGGTAACATTAAATACGCACCATCGCCGACTCCCCACACACCTAGGGTTTGTCCGAAATCTTCATCTATAATATTTAGACCAAGAGAGCTGGCAACATCAAAAACACCAAAAATACCCACGGTTGAATTAACTAAAAAGCGAGCAATACTAATGCCCGCATTACCAGCTTTACCTTGTAATGTCGCATTAATAACATCCGTTGGGGCGCTGATGTTATCTGTAAAATTAACTAAGCTTCGTCTTACAGGTGTTGGTGTAACAGCAACATACCCAACTGCAACAGGGCGAAGAATGTAAGCATCCAACACATCCATATTAAAGTCATACATTGGACGATTAAATGATTGCAGCGGGTCACGCTCATCCGCTTTTTCTTCTGGTACTTGTGCGCATCCCGCGCTCACTAGTAACCCTAATATAATCAAACTCTGTCTTAACATCTTTTATCCTTAAGGTATTAGCTCATCTATTAATAGAGTGTATTCGCTCGTTTCACTGCGCTGTAAAATACCTGATTTTCCTTCAAGCTCACCACTTGATGGCATTACAGAAGCGTCTTTTGAAATACGTGCTGTTAATATTATTTGCTCGGTACTTGAAAGCGTTAAACCTTCAACCATTGAGTTGTTATCGCTTAATTGGACTTGAAGAGGAAAACTATATTGCGTTAACTTTACAACTGCAAGCGGCATTGCAGGGCCACTGGCTGCTTTTGCAAATACAAATAAAGTGCCTTTTTCAGGTAAGTTTGCTATCAGTTGAGGAGCAAGCTCAATCGTGACGGAAATATTACTTGTCTCTGTACCTGCAGCAAACGACTTCTCTACAGGGGTGATCTGCGTGTTCTTGGCTGCAATATTTTGATCAATCTCTGCGATTCTCTGTGCAATCATATTATAACGACTATCTTGTTCATCCATGCTGTTTAAAAGCATCTCAAATGCAGCTTTTGCTTCCAGCCAATCGTGGCGTTCATAAGCAATAAGCGCTAATAATGAAATAGCATCAAGATTTGCAGGTTCATCTTTTAATACACGTGATAGCATTTGCGCTGCTTTATTCATACTAGCATCATCGCCTTGGAGCAACATTAACTGACTATAACTGATCAATACAGCCAAGTTTTCAGGGTTTAAACGCAGTACTTTATCAAATGATTGCTGAGCCATGTCATATTCATTTAAAGACATCGCAACGCGACCTAGTAACATCCATGCAACTTCATCATCACCACTTTGCGCAAGCTTAGTGCGTAAACCCAACGCGAACGCTTGAAGCTCATTCTGCGTTAATGGTTCACCTTTTTGCATCACTGCACGCTCACCATATTCAGGTAAATTTTCCATCGCAGCCTTCCAGCTTTCTAATTGATGCTGCGAACCTGTTGCGGTATAAAATATTAAGGTTAAGACGACTAAAAATGCACTGCCCGTCAACGCAAAAATACGATTATTTCCACGACTGAAGAGTGACTTTTCTGGCGATAGCTCATTTAACAATCGACATTTCAATTCAATAATTGACTCATCGTAACTTTGTTGTTCTATGCGCTGCTCAGCCAGATCTAAACTAAGCTCACCAAGTCGTTGCTCATAAATAGCAATTAATTCAGAGTTAGCATTATAGGTTAGATTCTGTATTCGCTCTTTGGTTAAAAAAGGCAAAGCCACAAACGCGATAGCCAAAAGCGTCAGTAGCACAAACGATGCCCACATTAAAATCATTTAGTTTTGCTCCTGACGCTGGTTTTTTGCAATTAACTTAGTTAATAACACTTCATCTTGATCATTCCATGTTTGTTTGACAGCCGCTTTACGTTGGCGAAATACAATGAAACCAAAACCAAAAATAACGATTAATACTGGTAATACCCACAATACTAACGTGGCCGGCGTAACGGGTGGTTCGTAATGAACAAAGTAACCATACCGATCTATCATATAGTCAATTACTTCATCTTTTGTTTTGCCATCTTTAACGAGCAACAGTACTTTATCACGCAAATCTTTTGCAACTACAGCATCAGAGTCTGCAATGTTTTGATTTTGACATTTTGGACAACGCAGTTCTTTTGTTAACTCACCAAAGCGCTGAGCTTGCTCATCATTGGCAAAAACGTAGCGGTTTTGTTCAGCGAGAATTCCTGTGCTGAATAATAAGAAAAAACTAATTAATACATACTTCATGGCTTTAACTCCTGCATTAACGGTGCAAATTTAGCACGCCACACGCGTGGATTAATATCCCCCGTGTGATGAAGCAAAATAGTGCCTTTGCTATCCACTAAAAACGTTTCTGGTGCACCCGATACACCTAAATCCAATGCCAGTGTGCGGTTTAAGTCTAAGATATTAAATTGGTATGGGTCACCTGCACGACCTAACATCGTGCTGACTTCATCACGCAGTGCGACAATATCAAACTCACCATCAAAGTCACTGTCATAACTTTGTACGTAATAGAGCCCTATAATTCTGACGCCTTGTTCTCGTAACTGGGTAAGATAATCAAGTTCTGCTAAACACGTTGGGCACCATGTGCCCCACACATTTAATAAATAGACATCGCCTTTTAAATCACTTTCTTGCCAACGCTTTGAGTCTTGCATTAAATCTGGCAAATTAAATGCTGGCATTTGTTGACCTAAGCGACCCGTTTGAATCTCACGGGGATTAGCAAATAATCCCTGAAATAAAAACACGCATACCAGTGCGAATGCTAATAAAGGCAATAGCGCTAAAAATTTACGGTTCATACAACACCCTTCGGCTGTAATTGCTCGTCACTTTTTCTGCTTGTCCTGTAGCGTTTATCACCTAAAATCATAAACCCAGCCAACGAAATTAAAATACCACCTAACCACATCCATCTCACGTATGGTTTGTGATAAATGCGTAACGACCAGCCCCCATTACTGAGTTGCTCACCTAGCGCTAAATAAAGATCTCGAGTAAACCCTGCATCAATCGCCGCTTCAGTCATAAATTGCATGCCAATATCATACTGACGTTTCTCTGCGTATAATTTCGTTACGAGTGAGCCATTTTTCAATACGCTTACTACACCAGCATGACCACTGTAATTTGGCCCGCGAATGCTTTTTACACCCTCAAAGCGGTAGTCATACTCATTAAGCTGAACAACGTCCAATGGCTGCATTGAAACATCTCGTTCAACTGAATAAGCTGATGTTAAAGTTACTCCAGCAATAACAAAGGCAATACCAACATGCCCCAACACCATTGCCCAGTAGCTTAAAGTCAAACGTTTTAACCCTTTAATAAAGCTGCCATGAACAAGGGTTTTATCATATAAATCTGATGCTGTTGTGAACATAATCCACATGGCTAATGTTGTTGCTAATAATGTAAGGGGTGCAACATCCTCATAACTTAAAAATAGCCAGCCTGCGGTGACCACTATGCTTGCAACTGCTGCTATGAGTAATTTATTTTGTAAAAATGCCCATTTATTTTGCTTCCAACGTAATAGCGGCCCAATTCCCATTAGTATTGCAAATGGTACCAATAAAATTGCAAACATCTTATTAAAGAATGGTTCGCCAATTGAAATGCTGCCTAAGCCCATTTCTTTGTGGATCATAGGTAACAAAGTGCCTAATAAAACAATGAATGTCGCAACCACTAAAAAGATATTATTCAGCCATAATGCAACTTCTCGAGAGACTAACTTATAGCGCCCTTCACTTTTTACTTGCGATACTCTAAAGGCATAGAGCGTTAAACCACCGCCTACAACAATCGCTAAAAATGCAAGAATAAATAAACCACGATCAGGGTCTGTCGCAAATGCATGGACCGAAACAATAATACCTGAACGAACAATAAACGTGCCTAATAAGCTCAAAGAGAAAGCTGAGATAGCAAGTAAAACTGTCCATGATTTGAATACGCCACGTTTTTCAGTCACTGACAGTGAGTGTAATAACGCTGTGGCAACAAGCCATGGCATTAGAGATGCATTTTCAACAGGATCCCAGAACCACCAACCGCCCCAACCTAACTCCGCGTATGCCCACCAGCTACCGACTGTTATACCCAAAGTTAAGAAGCCCCAGGCTGTCATAGTCCAAGGACGTGACCATTTTGCCCATGTATTATCGAGTTTGCCGGTCAATAACGCAGCAATAGCAAATGAGAATGAAACAGATAAGCCAACATAACCCATATATAATAATGGGGGATGGATAATCATACCGGGATCTTGTAATAACGGATTTAAATCACGGCCTTCAACTGGATAGTAAGGTAAGAGTAGCTCAAATGGACTAGACATTAAGAGCGTATAAAGCATAAAACCTACCCCTAAAAAGCCTAGCACGCCAAGCACGCGAGCCCTGAGTATCCAAGGTAAAGAACCTGAACGCATCGCCACGACAGCAGTCCAACCAGCTTGCATGACTAACCACAATAAAATTGCGCCTTCATGTCCGCCCCATGTAGAGGTGATTTTATAATACCAAGGTAATGAACTACTTGAATGGTATGCGACATACGCCACAGTAAAATCATCGGTTAAACTTGCATAAATTAATGCTGCAAATGAGATTAAAACAAAAACGAATTGACCAATAGCCAATGAAGGCGCTGCACGCATTAGGCGTAAATTGCCTGTATGCGCACCCCACAATGGAAAAATACACAGTAAAACACTCAGCACCATAGCGAGTGTTAAAGAAAAATAACCGATTTCAGGGATCATATTAATAGTCACTTCCTAAGTTGTACTTCGGTTTCTCGTGTTTAATTCCTTTTACTGCCTCAGCAACTTCAGCTGGCATATACTCTTCGTCATGCTTGGCAAGTACTTCAAAGGCTTCTATCACATTAGGTTCAACTAATAACCCTTGCGCCACAATCCCTTGTCCCTCGCGAAATAAATCCGGCAAAATACCTTGATAACGTATAGTCACTAAAGGCCCAGTATCAATTAGCTTAAAGCTCACTTCTAAGCTCGTTTCATCACGGACCACTGAACCTGGCACTACCATGCCACCGATACGTAATTTTTGGCCTATATACGGCAACTCTTTATTCGGTCCTTTACCTTCTATTAGTTCACTAGGGGTGTAAAATAAATTAATATTCTCTTGCAGTGCATAAAGCACTAATCCAATAACCGCACCTACACCAAATACAATTGCAGTGACTGCTAATAAACGTTTTTTACGTCTTGGGTTCATACTTGCTGCTCCAGTTTAGCCTGTTTTATACGTGCTTCACGGTCAACCTGTTGCTGAACAGACGATAAAATGCGTTTAGTGTCGTTTAACGAGCTGAGTAAAATACCTATTAAAATCAGCGCGCAGGAACCAAAAGATAACCAAACATAAAAGCCATAACCACCCATGGCTATAAAATCAGAAAAAGAATCAAACTGCATAACTAGCCCCTATTTAACAACTGACGAACCCAAGGACGGTGTTTTTCACGTTGTAAAATTTCATTTTTAAGACGCATTAAAGTCACAGTGCCGACGAATGCAGCAAACGCAACAATATTTAACATTAGTGGCCAAAACATACTTGGATCAATGGCATTAGTATTGAATTTAGTAATACTTGCTCCTTGATGTAGTGTGTTCCACCATTCAACTGAGAAATGAATGATCGGTAAATTTATAACTCCTACAATGGCAAGAATAGACGCAGCTCGACCCGCTGCTTTCTTGTCTTCAAAAGCGTGGTACAACGACAACACGCCTAGGTATAAGAATAATAAAATTAACTCTGAGGTTAAACGCGCATCCCACACCCACCAAGCACCCCACATAGGTTTACCCCATGCAGCACCAGTAATAAGTGCGATAGCTGTAACACATGCGCCCACAGGTGCAATTGCAATAACGGCAAGCTCTGCATTACGAAGTTGCCATACAAGTGCCACGATAGCGGCTATGGCCATAGAAGAATATGCTCCCATTGATAAAATTGCTGAAGGAACATGAATAAAAATAATACGATAGCTGTCTTTTTGTTGGTAATCAGCCGGCGCGTACGCCAAACCCCAAACCCAACCAACAATCATACACACAACCGTTATTACGGCAAAATAGGGCAGTAACGTATTACATAATTGATATGCACGATCTGCTTTAGCGTAGGGATGTAACCACTTCCACATATTAACTTACACTCACTTTTAATGCTGACGATATGGCAATTGGTGCGCTTAATATAGCAACGACTAACATCGCACCAAGGATGGCAAGCTGCCCACTATAATCCAGTGACATTGTACTGGTCTCAATAGCAGACGTTGCAAAAATCAAAACCGGAATATACAAAGGCAGTACGAGCAAACTCATTAAAATCCCTCCCTTTTGTAATCCGACAGTTAAACCCGCGCCAATAGCGCCAATAAAACTTAATAATGGTGTGCCCAACAATAAAGTGAGCACTGTTGCGATTAACGCATTCGTGTCTAAATTCAGTAATAGCGCAAATAAAGGCGTCATTAGTACCAACGGCAGTCCTGTAATAATCCAATGAGCAACCACTTTTGCTAACACCGTAAGCGGTAGCGGGTAAGATGATGCTATTAACTGCTCAAGACTGCCATCGTGATAATCATCACGAAATAATTTATCCAACCCCAACATAGTAGATAACAGCGCAGCAACCCAAATAATACCAGGAGCTATACGTGCTAGAAGTCCTGGCTCAGGACCAATTGCTAACGGAAATAACGTAATAACTATTAAAAAGAATAATAATGGATTAACAATTTCTGCGCGTTGGCGAAAGGCTAACTGTAAATCTTTTTTACAAACAGCACTAAATAGCTGCCAATAAGAATGCTGGCGTATCATCAGTGTCTGTACTCCAACGTGACAGTTTGTAAATCATTAAAGTGGGTTGTTAAATCTTGGTGGGTAGTTAGTAAAATAGCCCCCCCCTGCTCTAGGTGGGTTATAAAGCGTTGCTGTAAAAAGGCAACACCCGCTTTATCTAGCGCAGTAAATGGTTCATCTAAAACCCATAACTTTGCGCTATTTAACCATAATCTAAGTAAGGCAACACGTCGCTGTTGTCCTGCAGACAACATTCGAACGGGGACATCTTCAAGGCCAACTAAGCCAATTTTGGCAAGTAACGCATAAAGGTCTTGGGTATCGTTATAGCCTTGTATCTGTAACCAAAACTGTACATTTTCCAATGCGGTCAACTGACTATTAACACCCGTTTTATGGCCAATAAATAAAAGCTCACGCGCAAATTCGTCATAGTTCTTAATTATCGACTTACCTTGCCATAAAACATCCCCTTCATCGGGGACTGAAAAACCCGCGATAATTCGCAATAATGATGTTTTACCTGCCCCGTTAGGGCCAGCTAACTGCATAATTTGTCCCGATTTCAAACTGAAATTAAGATCCTCAAACAAACAGCGCTCTTGCTTGATGCAGGTGACGGACTTAATGTGTAACAAGATGACGATTCTCTATCCCCAAAATTAGGTGTTAGTCTACCATAATGATAGGGTAATACGAATAATCCGATGAAACCGATTAATGATAATTTGATTTAAAATAATGAATAAACCTACACAGATATCTTTAGCTAACTCACTGACTGTTAACCAGCCTGCAGTCGGTGCTACGCAGCAAACAATCATCTCAGGTGAACAAACACTCAGCGCGAAAAATATCGTGTTTGCTAAAGGCTCTGTACAGATAGATATACTTGTTGATAAACACTGGCAAACGTTACGCTTAGCAACCACTCAATCTCCTGAGCAGGCGCAAAAGATTTCCAGTGCGCAAGTACAATTAAGTGCTGATGGTAAACAACTCACCATTTTACCAACGCAACTAAATATCCCTTTAACACAACATAAGCAGCTACAAAGTTTATTAAATTTCATAAACACTGGCAGTCAGTTAGACAATAAACCTTTCCCGGTTAATGTGATTACTGCGCCAATTGCAAAATTACTTATTAGCCAATTGCACGCCAGCTTACCGCTTAATAAAGAAGTCGCTCAGTTATTACAGGCAGAGCAACCTTTACAAGCGCTTATTAATGTCCAAGATAAAAACTTTAGGTTAACCGTAATTAATCGCTTTGCCGACAACCTCCATCAGCAACCTATTAGCCAAGGAAAACTAGCAACATGGCTTGCGAGTCTTGTTCCTCTAGCACAATTAAAAACGGTAAATAAAAGCGTACAATTAACTATTCCACAACAAAAAAATGCATTTAACATTCCAGTAAAAACTGAGCATGTACATCAACTCAGCAATACGATGCAAAAAGTCACTCTTGCAGCAGTGAATGAACAACTACAGATTAAAACGCATGTACCCAGTGTTGATCTTGTTTTAAAAAATTCTCTTACTCATACATTTAATTCATTACTCAGTGCTCAGCATTTAGCAAAGACAACTGCACTTTCGCAAGCAAATACGGTTACCTCAAGCCCTTCACTTTCCAGCAATAGCCCTATTAGCTCATGGTTGCAACATAGTTTCGCTGATTTAAAAACACGTATTAAAGATGCTGTGCAATACTTTGAAAATAAGCCGTTTACTAAGCCAAGCCCCTCTTTTAACAAAGACGAAATGAGTCAACCTCCATCACCGCGTACAATCAAAAAAATAGAAGTGGCAACCCTATTACCTGAGTCATTGCGCAGAATTAACTTAACAGCCCTTGCTAATAATAATCTAGACCCACTACAAGCTGATATCAGTAAAGGGTCTTCGCTACCTAAACATTTTCATTCATCGCCTCCCTTAGTGCAATTTTTCCAACAAGTTAAAGCTGCGCTGAATACGTTAACAACACCAATACAGCCAGCGGTAGCAAACACTCAACATGCTGCCACTGAATTACCACTAAATAAATTAGACTCATTAAAGACTGTAAATACCCAGATGCCAACCTCTTCAACCAGTAACCGGCAAACAGCTGAGACGGGGCTATTTTTAACGCAAACAACCTCTAACTCACAAACAAAAATGGGGCAAGCTAATACGGACAAGGGATCGCAGATTACACCGACCGAAAAAATTCAGACTCCTGTGCTTAAGGAGCCTTCCATACCGTCTTCTATAAAGGATGACGCGACTGTTCGAATACCGAAAATTGTGCCTATGAATGAACCTCTGATAACTAATTCAGCACAATCTCGAGATAAGAGTAAAATAAAAACACCTATTAATGAACTCGTTCAGAAACCCCTCCCCATCGACGAGAATAAAAATAAATCGACACAAACGAGTTCGCATTACGGCACAGTCAAAAACGTTGAAGTAGTAGAATCAAATAAAGTAACGCTTAAACCTGCTCATGCTCCTATACACAGCTCAATAGACTCAATGAAGCAAAGTCTTACTGCTAACATCAAAACAACACCACAAATGCATAACCCCTCAATACCGACGCTAAAAGCACCACTAGCAGTATCGCCAATAGCAAGTCAATTAAGCCTACCCATTGAGGCAAAACTACTAGCCCCTTTATTAAATATACCGATAGAAAAAACACCTCCTTATACACTATCGCATATATCACACAGTGAAAAAAATTTACTGTCTCGTCAAATACTCTCAGCAAAAATAGAGCAGTTAGCACAACCGAAATTTAGTGATAATGTTGATCTTAACCGCCTTGTTAATCAGGCCTTTAGCCGTATGATTGATAGCCAATCACATCAACCCTTGACCATTCAACGGGAAATCCTAAGTATAATTCAACCGCAAAGCCTCCCCGCAAGTGCACTACACACGAGTTTTAGCCAAGCCATTGAGCACTTAACTGTTAGTATTTTAGCCGCACCGGCTTTAAATACGATCAGCGCATTGACGTTTAACGGCCAAAACTCTGTTGATGCATTATTGCAGGTGCTTGTACCAAACTTCAAAGCGGTTAATAGCCAAAAATTACAAGAGCAGCTGCTGCAAGCAAATAGCCAAGTTTTAGCGGCCGACTTGAGTCAAATAAAAACAGCACTAAACCAAGTAACGACAACTCCAATAAACCAACAGCCAGACACCAACCCACTGGTGCAATTTTTACTGCCTATGCGGCTGCCACCAGAAGCAGCACAAACAGAAATATCACTTGGCCAATATAAAAAACCCAGTAAAGATAAGTTAGAGGCCAAGAATGTCTGGTTTGTACGTTTAAATTTTGACTATGCCACATTAGGTCAATTACAAATTACTGCGGAGTTAATGGATAAAGCATTAGACTGTAAGTTACTCGCATCTAGCCAAGAAATAACGGCTATGGCGCATCCGCATATAGAGAGTCTTCGGCACAAGCTCACAGCGCATGGTTTACAAGTGGGAGAGCTTAATCTTAGCCAAGGTGCGCCACAGCATCAGGCATTTTACCAATCCCACGCCATTATTAATATTAAAGTGTAGTTATGAGGTGTAGTTATGAATGAAGAGCCAAAACAAAAGTCGGCAATAGGCTTACTCTATGAAGCAGGCCGAGCACCTACCGTTAGCAGTAAAGGTTTTGGGGAGCTTGCAGATGAAATAATCAAAGCAGCCCAAGAAAAAGGGATTTTAATACATAAAGACGAAGCGCTGGCAAAAACACTGTCTCATTTAGAGCTTGGTGAAGAAATTCCAAAAGAGCTTTATTACGTTATTGCAGAGCTTATCGCATTTTCATATGTTTTAAGAGGTAAGTTTCCGCCAGGCTGGCAAGACTTCCACGGCAAATTAAATATAAAAGCTTAAAACCCTTTATTCATTGCTGATTGAATTTTCTGTCGCATGCTTGCTATTTAAATATAGCAAAATCTATGTAGTGTGATTACTTCATATAAAAAGGTGATAACACGGTATAACTACCAAACACGCACTGCTTGAACATTTTACTTAAGAGATATTGGCTTCTTGTAGCTCAATTCTTACTTAGCCCACAAGCCTCATGCCGTGATTAAGATTGAAAGTTCACTCATTAAAGTATCTGCGGTCCTTAAACTTATATAAATAAAAGGCGCTAACTAGCGCCCTTCTGTTGATGTAACGACATGAGTAACTCAGCTTCAGCACGCGGCAATTCGCATTCTCGAATGATCTCTTCTATATCTGCACCAAGTTCAACCATTTTCACTGCGCGTGAATAAATTTTCGCATCAGGGTCATCGTATTTTTGCGCATCTTGTTGCTGTGCAAGCTCTTGATTACGCAGCTCTACAGTCACCAAGCGCTTACCGATACTAAGCATACCAGTTCGCATTTCTGCAACTTCACTTCGCAAAATATTGGTTTGCTGTAGTACATCGCTCAATTTTTTTTGATGTAGAAATTCAATCTGAGATATTTTTCTATTCATGACATATAAAACAATAAAGCACACTAATATCAAAATTAGTGCGCCACAAACTAAAGAGAGTAACAACATAGTTTATCTGTAAGCGTTAAATATCGCTTAACTCATCCCACTCTTCATCATTTAGTAATTTATTTAAATCAACTAGAATGAGTAACTCACCATCACGGTTGCTTACACCTTGAATAAATTTAGCACTTTCTTCAGTGCCTATATTTGGTGCGCTGTCTATTTCTGAACTTCGAAGGTAAACAACTTCTGCAACGCTATCAGCAAGAATACCAATAACCTGCTCTTCAGCTTCAATAATCAAAACACGTGAGTTATCAGTAGTTTCCGCTGACATCAAACCAAAGCGTGAGCGAGTATCAATAACTGTCACTACGTTACCGCGTAAGTTAATGATCCCCAGCACATAACTTGGCGCACCAGGGACTGGGGCTATTTCAGTGTAACGCAAAATTTCTTGCACCTGCATTACATTGACACCGTAGGTCTCTGACTCAAGTTTGAATGTTACCCACTGCAATACTTCATCATTGCTATCGGCATTTTTACTGCTTGATAATACTCTTTTTTCGCTCATGCTATTACTCCGAATATCGTTACTGCTCACGGCTATCTAAGCCTTGCTCCAGTAATTGATTTAAATTTTCAACATCAATTAAGGCACACATTTTTTCTTTAATAACACCGGCAAGCCAAGGGCGCTTGCCATTTTTTGTCCGCCACTTAACATCTTCACTACGCAGTGTAATATTATTAACTAACTTTTCAGCTAACAACCCCCACTGGCTATCACCTAACGTGATCAGGTATTGGTAATTTAGCTTATCTTCTAATTCTTGTGTATACTTTTCAGGCATTACCCATCGAGCAGTATCCACAACATTTAGGTTTTCCTCACGGTTTAACATGACTCCTTTAAACCATTTTGGTTTCCCAAACAATTGATTCACTTCGCTTAACTGATGTATACCACCTAGCGCTTTTAACGGTACGGCAAGCGTTAAACCCGCCACTTCAAAGAACAACGCTTGAAATTCACCATCAAAATAATCCTCTTGACGTTGAATAGGGGTTTTCGGCTGCGTTGTACTAAGTTTCGGCTCAGTATTTGCTATACCTTTGATCTTAGCTTGGATCTGTGGTTTCTCAAGGACGGGGTTTAATTGTTCAGTAATTTCTTCTTCATGAGGCTTCACATCTTCAAGCGCATCCAACATTATAATTGGTTGTTGCGATGCCTTTGCTGGTAAATCTGTATTTTTTTGAGTTGAAGTAACTTGCTCAAGCAATTTAGCTACAGGCTGTAAATCAGTTGAATCTTCGTCCTCGCACAGTAAAGCCCCCAAATATTGGGTCATAACTTTTTCATTAGCAAATAACTGCTTGCTCATTAATTAACCTTGTTCAATCAAATAATCGAGTAATGCACGATAGGCGTATACACCACGAGATCGTGGACAATACTGAATGGGCACCTGTTGAGCAAGACTCGCATCACGAAATTTAGTATCTACTGGTATTACTCCAGGCCACACTTTTTCTTGATATGTTTGTTGCAGTGTTTTGTATGCTTCAAGAGAAGCATTAGTTCTCTTATCATACATTGTAGGGATAATGGTATATTGATACTGCTTTGATTGCGAGCTTTGCATTAACTCCATAGTTCGCATCATTCTATCCAGCCCTTTTAATGCTAAAAACTCCGTTTGTACCGGAACTAAAATACGCTCACTTGCAGCCAAAGCATTCACCATAAGAACACCAAGTACTGGTGGACAATCTAAAATAGCGTAATCATAATGATCACTAATTTTTGCTAAGGCTTTTTTTAATATCAACCCCATACCTGTTCTATTACCCATACTGCGATCGAGCGTCGCAATTGCCATGGTGGCCGGCAGGATATCTAAATTATCTATATTAGACGGACATAAAGCCTGTAAAATTTCTTCACTTTGCATCGAGTTACCCCGTGCAAAAATATCGTAAACACTGACTTCTAAATCTTCAGAGTCAATTCCAAAATAATAAGTTAATGATGCATGAGGATCAGTATCAATCAATAATACTCGCTTTCCCTGCAGCGCTAAAATACCAGCAAGACTGACAGCAGTGGTTGTTTTACCCACTCCGCCTTTTTGATTTGCCACCGTCCAAATTTTCACATCACACCTTATTTTTTTTCGTTGCGCGTTGTAATTCGTATTCCACCATGTGGTAATTGGATCACTTTAATAGTGTTATCGTCCGATGGCAACTCAATTGATTCAAGTTCGGGCTCTTCGATTGCTGGGCCACCTTCTACTTTCAGTATTTTTGGCGGTAATCCATATTTAGATAAGGCAACAACCACTTTACGATTTTCAGCGCGGCCTTGTTCTGTATCATTATCAGCAAATGGCGAATATTGACCGTAACCCTCAATTGCCATTCTGGCAGGGTTTATACCTAGGGCTTCTAACTCGACTAAAATAGAAGTTGCACGAGATACTGATAGCTCCCAATTAGAACGGTAAATTTCGTTCTGTATAGTCTCATTATCCGTATAGCCGCGCACTCTTATATAATTATCAACGGGCGCTATTATATCTTTAACGACACCGATCACCGTTTTCGCACGACTATGTGCGACAGCACTCCCGCTAGAAAATAGCATGCCTGAACTTAACTCAATAATTAACCAATCTTGATGTAATTCTAAACTTGCTTCACCATCACGAATTTCATCAATCAGTGCTGATTGCAATTTAGTTAACAAACTATCTAAGGGTTTGCCTAAATGTTTTTGTTTAATGTTACTAGTCTCACTTTGCCCATCGAGTAATTCGGGCCCAGCTTCTTGTTTTTGTATGCTTTCACCAAACAACAAGTCATTTTCTGGCGTAACGCGGTCAGTCAATAATCCTGTGCCTGTAACACCTTTACCTTCTTGACTATGTTGGCGAGCTGATTGATCAAACACCTGCTCCAATGAATCTGATAGTATTTGAAAGCTTTCATCTTTATTGATTGCTATTGCATACATAACAACAAAAAACGCAAACATAATTGTCATGTAGTCAGCATAAGATACAAGCCAACGCTCAGTGTGCTGATTGCTTGCTGCTGAAGAACGAAGACGACGGCGGATCATAAATATTACTCTTGCATCAAGTTAGGGCGCTCAACGCGATATGCTTCTAGCTTTAATTCAATATTTGCTGGGCTGTCACCTTGGCTCATTGCAATGATGCCTTCAGCTAATAGTTCATGTAAAAGCATTTTTTGTTCAACTTGATATTTTAGCTTATTCGCCATAGGTAAAAATAAAAGATTTGCCAAACCGACACCGTAAATAGTTGCAATAAATGCCGTAGCGACACCTGCGCCAAGTTTTTCCGGTTCGGTAATAAATGACATTGCCTGAATCAGGCCAAGCACTGCCCCCAGAATACCTATTGTGGGACTGTAGCCCCCTAAAGCCTCATAAACTCGACTTGATTCAAGTAGACGATCTCGCTCTAGTAATAAATCGATTTCAAGTGCATCACGAAGCTTATTCTCGCTTGCACCATCAATGAGCAAACTGAGGCCTTTCGCCGCATAGGGGTCCGGGTGGGTAAGAGCTGCATCCTCAAGAGCTAAATACCCCTCCTGACGAGCTTTATGAGACCATGCTTTTACTTGCTCAATCGCACTATCTATATCGCGTTTTGGCGGGAAAAAAACCCAATGGCTAATTTTTAAGGCTTTAATGAAAGTACTTGCTGGAGATTGCAACATCACAGCACCTAATGTACCACCGAGCACTATAACTAAAGCAGGACCATTGAACAAGGCACTAACAACGCCTCCCTCTAGTACATAACCAAAAGCAATCGCGCCTAACGCGATTGCTAAACCAAAAAAAGATAACTTATCCACAACCTATCTCTCGAACGATTCGCCCTGCTACTTCATCGAGCGCAAGACTTGCAGATGATAGACCTGCATTCGCAACGGCTTGTGGCATACCATAAACAACACTTGTTTTTTCGTCTTGTGCCCAAATAGTTGCCCCTGCTTGTTTAAGCATTCTAGCACCGTCGCGGCCATCAGCTCCCATACCAGTCAACACAACTGCTAATACATCACCTTGGTAAGCTTTTGCAGTACTTGCAAAGGTTACATCTACGCTTGGCTTATAAGTGATCCTAGCACTATCGTCTTCAAATACCTTTAATGTTCGACTGCCACCACGCCCCTCAATCAGCATTTGCTGGCCTCCTGGCGCGAGGTAGGCGACACCAGGTAACAGTCTGTCACCTTGTTGTGCTTCTTTTACTTTAATTTGACACAATCCATTTAAACGAGCCGCAAAAGCAGGTGTAAACGCTGCAGGCATATGCTGTATCAGTAAAATAGGATGAGGGAAATTGGCTGGTAACTTTGTTAAAATTGCTTGCAATGCAACGGGTCCACCCGTTGATGTTCCTATCGCGACAATTTGGTATTTTTTTCCTGATGCACGTAAACTATTAGATGACGCTACAGAAGGACTGGCAGGTCTACTGCTAAAAGTACGATCAGGCTGAGGAGTTGTTAACGATCGCGCTGAAACTCCACCGACCCTTGTTGGTGTTGTAGGTGCTGTTGGTCGTGTTTGAGCTGTTGGCCTACTAATACGTGATAGGCGCCTGCGGCTAATTTCTTTTACTTTATTTTGTAATAACTTAACTGCGTCTTCATTATTACGAGCGATGTCTTCAAATTTTTTCGGTAAAAAATCCAAAGCTCCAGCATCAAGCGCATCTAATGTTGCTGTTGCACCATCACGGGTTAATGAAGAAAACATTAAAATAGGTGTAGGGTTTGCAGCCATGATTTCTTTCACAGCACTAATACCATCAAGCACAGGCATTTCGATATCCATGGTGATTACATCTGGACGTAACTGACTGGTCTTTTCTACTGCTTCACGGCCATTAACCGCAAAACCAATAACTTCAATATCCTTATCTTGCTCTAGTATTTCACTCACACGGCGACGAAAAAAACTAGAATCATCAACAACTAATACTTTAACTGCCATTGGTATTCTCTTGTTAAGTTTATCAACGGGAGTAATTTAGACTCCCGTATTAAGATAAATATATGGTTATCCTGCGTAATGCTTCAATAGATTAGGAACATCTAAAATCAAGGCGATACCACCGTCTGAGGTAATTGTTGCCCCAGCCATACCAGGTGTCCCTTGCAATAAAGCATCCAATGGCTTGATTACTACTTCTTCTTGGCCTATTAAAGAATCCACCACAAAACCAACTTGCTGAGTTCCGATTTGCACAATAACCACATGGCCTTGTGCTTTTCGTAATGATCTATCAGCCCCTTTGACCAACCAATGCTCTAAATAAAACAGCGGTATCGCTTTCTTACGAACGATAATAGTCAACTGACCATCAACCACATTCGTTTTAGTTAAATCCAAATGAAATATTTCATTTACACCGGCCAAAGGTAAAGCAAATGTTTGCTCACCAACTACCACCATTAATGTGGGTAGAATCGCTAAAGTTAACGGCACTTTGATTTCAAGTATAGTGCCAACACCTAATTCCGATTGGATATTAACGGAGCCATTAAGCTGCGTGATTTTGGTTTTCACCACATCCATTCCAACACCACGCCCTGATATATCTGAAATCTCTTCTTTGGTAGAAAAGCCTGGTGCAAAAATTAAGTTATAGGCTTCAGTATCAGATAATCGACTCGCTTGATCATGATCTAACACGCCTTTATTAATCGCGATCTTTTTAAGTTTCTCTGCATCCATTCCTGCGCCATCATCTTTGATGGTCAGTAAAATATGATCGCCTTCTTGAGAAGCTGAAAGTGTGACTGTACCTGTTCGAGATTTACCACTTGCTTCACGCACGTCTGGCATTTCAATCCCGTGGTCAACAGAGTTACGTACTAAATGCACTAATGGG
Source organism: Pseudoalteromonas neustonica (assembly GCF_001653135.1). Classification (GTDB taxonomy): domain Bacteria; phylum Pseudomonadota; class Gammaproteobacteria; order Enterobacterales; family Alteromonadaceae; genus Pseudoalteromonas; species Pseudoalteromonas neustonica. The sequence goes on along the minus strand of NZ_BDDS01000001.1, from coordinate 555,082 downwards.
TCAGCTAAAGCTTCAACTAGATTTTTATCTAGGTCAGTTTCTTCACCAACAAGTAATAAGTTTATATCTTTTTTCAAACTACGCGCTAAATCTCTTACAACTCGTGGGAAACGACCAAACACTTTCTTAATCGGCTGCATTCGGGTTTTCATTACGGCACCTTGTAAATCAGCCGTAACGACATCGAGATTAGAGATAGCTTTACCCATAGTTTCGCTATCAGTATTTGTTGCTAAGCTTACTAAACGATTACGAACCAATACTAATTCACCGACCATATTCATTATTTGGTCAAGGCGCTTAGTATCAACACGAACTGTTGTTTCTGCTTGCGTTGGTGCTGGTTTTTTAGCTACCGCAGCTGGTTTATCAGCAACTTTTGCAGGCTGACTCACTGGTGCTGGCTTAGAAACTGGTGCAGGAGCAGCAGCTTTAGGTGCTGCGGGTGCTACTTTTGGAGTAGCCGCTGCAATAGGTGCTTCTTCTGTCGCTTTTGGAGCACTGCCTTTACCATGTAATTCATCAAGTAATGCTTCAAATTCATCATCACTGATTTCATCATCGGTTTGACTTACCACGGGTTTATTTACCGGTGCTATTGGGTCTTTTGGTGCTTCAGGTTTGCTGACCGGAATATCATTACTAACAGCACCAAAACTACCTACACCATGTAATTCATCCAATAAATTATCAAACTCGTCATCGGTTATATCACTACTATTAGCACTACTTGCCGTCGTACTTGATATTATCGGACTTTGTCCTTTGCCATGAAGTTCATCAAGCAAATTTTCAAATTCATCTTCCGATATATCATCAATTTGTGTATCGGCTTGCGGGCTATCTACTTGTCCATCAAATAACAAATCAAATGCAAATGGATCGTCACCTGAAGCTGACTCATCATTTACTTCAGCTGGTGCTTCTGTAACTTCGATGGCGCTTTCTTCATCAGCTGTGGGCGGTTGCCCCAATCTATGCATTATCGCTAATAATTCAGGATCAGCAGGGGTCGGCTTTTCTCTACTTTGAATTGTAGCGAACATCTCATTTATAGTATCTAATGCTTGTAGGATAACATCCATCAGCTCAGAATTTACTTTTCGAACACCCTGGCGTAACAAATCAAAAACATTCTCTGCACCATGACAAGCATCAACTAACTCGGTCATGCTTAAAAAACCGGCGCCGCCTTTAACCGTATGAAATCCACGGAAAATTGCATTGAGCAACTCGGTATCATCAGGGTTATTTTCAAGTTCTACTAGCTGTTCTGATAAAAGCTCAAGAATTTCTCCAGCTTCAACTAGAAAATCTTGTAAAATATCTTCATCGACTTCAAAGCTCATGCAGTCTTCTCCTCTTAGAAACCCAAGCTTGATAACAAATCATCAACTTCATCTTGTCCTGAGACAACATCATCACGTGATTCTTTATCAATTATTGGCCCTTCAGGACCTGCAAGTGTATCTTCAGCAGGCGGTGTTTCAATGGCTTGTTGTTGTACTTTAGTGTCGCCATCATCATGGGTACCAAATGCAGTAAGCAAATGGATTAAGCTATCTTCAACTTCTCTTACAAGTTCAATAACACGGCGAATTACTTGCCCAGTTAAATCTTGATAATCTTGTGCCATCAATACATTGGTCATTAGACCTTGTAATTCATCAGTCTTAGAATGCGAGTTATTCATAAACTTATCTAAGCTATGACAGAGCGTTTTAAACTCGCCCAATTCAATTTCACGGTTCATCAAACGATCCCATGTGGGTTTGATATGTGAAATTTCATCTGCTAGTTGCTGAGCTATAGGTAAACTAGCCTCTACCGCATCCATCGTTTTATTAGCAGCACTTTCTGTCATTTCCATAACATAATTGAGCCGCTGTTTAGCATCCGGTAAGGCTTCGGTGGTTAAATCAGCTAGACGTGTATCGAGTTCAAAATTTTTCAGCGCATCATGAAGTTGGCGAGTTAACTTACCAACCTCTGCAAAAAGTTCTGACTGCTCTTTTGACGCCGCATCTAGAATTAGTTGATCAGCTTTGTCTTGTTCACCGTTTTCTAAGTAAACCACAAGCTGACGGGCTTGCTCTAAACTGATCTGAGGCGCAGCAGGTGCTGACATAAGCCTCTCCTCTTTATTTAACCTAAACGCTCAAACACTTTTTCCAATTTGGTTTTTAGTGTTGCTGCAGTAAATGGTTTAACGATGTAGCCGTTAACGCCGGCTTGTGCAGCAGCTACAATTTGTTCTTTTTTAGCTTCTGCGGTTACCATTAACACTGGAATATGCTTAAGCGTATCATCCGCTCTGATTGCTCTTAGCAAATCAATACCTTGCATTCCAGGCATATTCCAGTCTGTCACAACAAAATCAAACTCTTGATTTTGCAGCATCGGCAAAGCTGTTGAGCCATCATCAGCTTCTTGCACATTAGTAAAACCTAAATCCCTTAACAGATTTTTGATAATACGTCTCATCGTCGAAAAGTCATCAACAACAAGAATTTTCATGTTTTTATCCAAAACATCCTCCGGTGAGGTCTGAACCTATATTTACTTACTACTAGTTTATCCAGTCATTGATTTTTGCTTTAAGCTTAATCATCGCCTGACCATGTATCTGACTCACACGCGATTCACTTACATCGAGTATGTGCCCAATTTCTTTTAAATTCATTTCATCATTGTAGTAAAGCGATAGCACTAAACCATCTCGTTCTGGTAAAGACTTTATTGCCTCTAGCAATGATTGATTAAACTTATCATTTTTAACATTATTAAAAGGCTTATCTAGTGCTAAATCATGTCCAACTGGTGTAATTACATCTTCATCAACACCAAGGTCTTCAATGCCTAGTATTTTACTAGAATTCACATCATTAAGAATATGATGGTACTCATCTAGCGTAATATCAAGTTTTTCAGCAACTTCAATATCTTTTGGTTCACGATTAAGTCCACTTTCTAACTCTGATATCGCTTCTGCAACCATACGACTATTGCGATGCACCGATCTTGGAGCCCAATCACCACGCCTCATTTCATCAAGCATAGCACCACGAATACGAATACCTGCAAATGTTTCAAAACTGGCGCCTTTAGTGGCGTCAAAGTTTTTCGAGGCTTCAATTAAACCAATCATTCCTGATTGAATTAAATCATCCAACTGTACACTTGGTGGTAAACGAGCAATTAAATGGCACGCCACTTTTTTGACTAATGAAGCATGGCGCTCAACAATCACATTTAAGTTCTGTGTAGATTGATATCCCATCGCTTTATTCACCGATGCCGTCATAATTAGCCGTTTACTAATTTTTCTATGAAAAATTCTAAATGGCCAGATGGTTGATTAGGTATAGGCCATTTTACTGCTTTTGTCGCGAGTGTTTTAAATGCAATTGCAGCTGGTGAGCTAGGAAACAGTTCTACGATTACTTTTTGACGGCGCGTAGACTTTCGCATATTTTCATCATAAGGCACCGTTGCAACTAGTTCCATCGACACATCTAAAAAACGATCTGTGACTTTAGATAACTTTGCAAATAACTCATGACCTTCACGTATACTGCGTACCATATTAGCGACTATTTTGAACTTGTATACGCCGTGTTCACGACTTAATATTTTAATAAGCGCATAGGCATCAGTAATTGAAGTGGGCTCGTCACATACAACAACCATCACATCTTGTGCGGCGCGCGAAAAACTGAGCACCATATCTGAAATACCGGCTGCAGTATCAACAATTAATATATCAAATTCGGTATTTAGCTCACTAAAGGCACGAATAAGACCGGCATGCTCTGATGGCGATAATTCAACCATACTCTGCGAGCCGGAGGTAGCGGGGACTATTTTTATCCCTGCGGGGCCTTCAACTAAAATTTCATCGAGCTCACATTCACCCGACAATACGTGAGACAAGTTACGCTCAACACGTAATCCTAACATCACATCACAGTTTGCTAGGCCTAAATCGGCATCCAATACTAATACTCTGTTTCCGAGTTGACCCAAAGCAATCGCAGTATTAAGTGAAACGTTTGTTTTACCAACGCCTCCCTTACCACCAGTGACAGCGATAACCTTAACGCCGTTATTATTGTTTTGACTCATTTTACGCAGGCCACTTGCTTGATCTAATACTGTGTTAATCATACATCCCTACTGTGCTTGACGCTACTGCTTGACGTCGCGAATGTTGTGCTTTTGTTCTTTTTAAATACAATTGTTCAGCTTTTTTTACTAATTTCTCTGCATTAGCCACCCGGATGTCCTCAGGGACTCGCTGACCATTAGTAAGATACCCTATTGGGAGGCGATTTTGAATCGCTATACTAATTATCTCACCTAAACTTAGTGATTCATCTAATTTGGTGAAAATACAGCCACTTAATTGTACTTTTTTAAAGTGTCTTACGGTTTCTTGTAAAACGTTAATTTGCGCTGTTGCACTAAGCACCAAGTAATTGCGAATATCAACTCTTTGATTGCGCATTAAGGTGTTTAATTGCTCTGTTAAACGTAAATCACGCTGACTCATTCCCGCCGTATCTATTAATACTAGACGCTTATTTCGTAAATGGTATAAAACTTCAGCTAATTCATTAGCATCTTTAACTTGCTTAACACCACAGCCGATAATACGTCCGTATGTAGCTAGTTGCTCATATGCACCAATACGGTATGTATCAGTTGTGATCAGTGCCACTTTATCAGCGCCATACTTTTGTGCACCCAACGCAGCAAGTTTTGCAACTGTCGTCGTCTTACCAACCCCTGTTGGACCTACTAATGCAAATACACCACCTTGACGTAATATTTCATTATTAGTTGTATGCATCTGATTTTCAATCATTTGCAATAAGGCTTGCCATGCTTGTTGACGTGACACATCGTCAGGAATAAAGCATGCCATTTGGTCTGCAACTTCACTATCAATCCCCATACCTATCAAGCGATCTATCATGCATGCTCTTGTTGGGTCACGACGAGCCATATCCTGCTGCATTAAACCTGATACTTGATGCTCTAACAACTGACGCATTGCGGCCATTTCATCACGCATTGCTGTTATCTCATCTGTTTTTGCAACCTCTTTAGTAGGCATTGAGGTATCTAGATCATCAAAATCACGGTCTAAGTCGTCATCAAAACCTAAGCTATGAGCTTGAGTTTGTGGGCGTGACACTGGCGCAGTATCTCGATGATAAAAATCTTGTTTAGGCTTTACTTCACTGTGTTGACGAGCACTGTGTTTTTGTTCTTGGTATTGGCTGCCTGTATCAAATCCAGATTGACTAAACATTGATGCAAGTTCAGGTGAGCGTGGACGTGGTGTTTGACGCTCTAACAATGCTTGCAAGCTATCTGCAACTTTTGCTTGTGGTTCAGGCTGAGAGCGCTGTGGTGCTGGCTTTACAAAGTTTGAATTTGTTTGTGCCTGCGCAATAGCTGGTTTTGCTTCAGGCGCTTTTGGGGCTGCTTTGTCATAATCAACAGCGGCAACGATTTCAACACCGTTCGCAAGTTTTTTATTTGACATAATAACCGCATCAACACCTAGTTCATCTTTTACTTCTTTAAGTGCCGTGCGCATATCTTTAGCAAAAAAACGTTTAATTTTCATAATTCAACCCCTTTAAAATCCGATTATTGGCCTACTGAGCTGACAATCTTGATCTGTCTTTCGTCTGGTACCTCTTGATAAGACATCACCCGTAACCCTGGTATGGTGTACTTAACAAAACGAGATAACACAGTGCGTAACATTCCTGACGTTAGCAATATCGAAGGTTCACCGGCCATTTCTTGATTTTGATGCGCTTCATTTAATGATTGCTGAAGTCGCTCTGCAAGTCCTGGTTCAATTCCGGCACCTTCGTCGCCTGCATTCTGTAGTGACTGATGCAACATCTGTTCCAACTCAGGCGCCAAGGTTATGACAGGGATTTCTGATGACATACCAACAGCGTCCTGAACAATTAATCTACGCAGTGAAATTCGCACTGCAGCCGTTAATACATCAGGGTCTTGGCTACGTGGGCCATACTCTACTAGGGTTTGTACTATTGAACGCATATCACGTATTGCGACACCTTCATTTAATAAATTTTGTAAAACTTTAACGATTGTTGTCAACGGTAATACATCTGGGACTAAACCTTCAACTAAACGAGGGTGACTCTTAGCTAGCATATCAAGTAAATTTTGTACTTCTTCATGGCCAAGTAGTAAAGCTGCACTATTTGTAAGTAGTTGACTAATATGGGTTGCGACGACAGTGGCAGCATCTACAACGGTGTAACCTAATGATTGCGCTTCATCTTTTTGATCGGGTTTAATCCAAACTGCATCTAAACCAAAAGCAGGGTCTTTCGTCGCAATCCCTTTAATCGCTCCAAACACTTGTCCCGGGTTAATCGCTAACTCGTCACCATGTTTAAGCTCCCCCTCACCACTTGAAACACCCATCAGAGTAATTCTGTATGCGTTTGGATCTAATTCTAAGTTATCGCGAATGTGTACTGGCGGTACCAAAAACCCTAACTCTTGAGAAAGCTTTTTACGTACACCTTTAATTCGATTTAGTAGCTCACCACCTTGTGATTGATCAACGAGCGGAATTAAACGATAGCCCACTTCCAAACCAATAACATCGACTTGCTGAACATCATCCCAGCTAAGTTCTTTTTGCTCTTTTTTATTTGCAACACCTGTTCCTGATGCACCACCGTTCGCTGTTTCAGCTTCTTTTTCCGCTGCGGCTTTGATCTTACTTTGTTGAGTGTAATATGCTAAATACCCCAGTAGTGCACCAAGGCTTAAAAATGCAAAGTGTGGCATGCCTGGCACTAAGCCCATTACAATCAAAATACCTGAGGCGATAAATAGTGACTTTTCATTGCCAAGTTGTTTCTTAAATTGATCACCCATATTGAGCGATTCATTTTGACGGGTTACTACAATGGCCGTACCAATTGAAAGGAGTAATGAAGGTAATTGAGCAACTAGGCCGTCACCAATAGTAAGCAAAGTGTATACTTCCATTGCATTACTAAAACTTAAGTCATGTTGGATCATTCCAACAAATAAACCACCTACAATATTGATAATCAAAATAACGATACCGGCTATGGCATCGCCTTTTACAAACTTACTGGCACCATCCATAGAACCATAGAAATCAGCCTCGCGAGTAACCTCTTCACGACGGTCACGTGCTTGCTCAGCGCTTATAAAGCCTGCGTTCAAATCAGCATCAATTGCCATTTGCTTACCTGGCATTGCATCAAGGGTAAAGCGTGCAGATACTTCTGAGATACGGCCCGCACCCTTAGTGATTACTACAAAGTTGATGATGATCAGAATTAAAAACACCACTAGACCAACTGCGTAATTTCCGCCAATTACTACGGAGCCAAAGGCTTCAATAACTTTACCTGCAGCATCGCCTCCATTATGGCCTTCTAAAAGTACAACTCGAGTGCTGGCAACATTGAGCGCTAAACGCATGATGGTTGCAATAAGAAGTACAGCTGGAAACATGCCAAATTCTACTGGCTTCATGGTGTAAACTGTCACCAATAACACAACTAGTGCTAAAGCTATATTAAACGAAAAAAGAATATCGAGTAAAAATGGCGGTAACGGTAAAATCACCATTCCCAGCGCAGCAAGTACCAGTAAAGGGGTACCTACACCTTTTAAATACTCTTTTTTATCTCTATTAAGTTGTTGTAATACAGCTTTAAATTCCATAATTCTACAATTTCAAAAAATTGACACTACACGGAATTTGCAATAACTATTCCAGTTATTAATTATTTATTAAAATAGGTTAATAACTAAAAATCAATGCTTGTAGGCATCGGGGATGGGGAGGTTTTTATTAAGTTTTGTCGGGCGTTTACCACGGCCTTTTTGAAAGCGCTTAAGCTGAAAGACAAATGCGAGCACTTGCGCTACAGCCGTAAATAATTGATCCGGTATTTGATCGCCCACCTCAGCGGTATGATATAACGCACGCGTAAGCATTGGGGATTCTACAATTGGCACTTCATTACCTAATGCTACTTTTCTAATTTGCATAGCCATCTCATCCACACCTTTAGCAAGCACGATTGGTGCACCTGCACGCTCTGTGTCGTACTTTAATGCAACTGAGTAATGTGTTGGGTTAGTAACAACAACGTCAGCATCGGGCACATCTTGCATCATTCTACGTTGAGACATTTGTCTTTGAGTTTGCCTAATCCGCGCTTTTATTTGCGGATCACCTTCGGAGTTTTTATATTCATCTTTTACTTCCTGTAAAGTCATTTTAAGTTGTTTATGATGAGTATGACTTTGATAAGGAGCGTCTATTGCTGCAATAATTGCCATGGTGCATGTGAGTCCTAAAAACATCCACGCTAAAATTTCTAAAGAATGAAGAATGTTCCCGGGCGCACTCTCAATACTCAGATGTAGAATTTCATCAAAAAAGGTATTAATCAAAAAAACAGCAAAACCGGCGACCACTGTAAATTTTAAAATAGATTTAATCAATTCAACGCCTGCTTGCGGCCCAAGCATGCGTTTAATACCTTTAGCTGGGGACATTTTACTCGCTTTGGGTGCCGCAGCTTCCCAGCTAAAATTGAAGCCGCCTAACAGTGTATTACCAATAATACCCGCTAAAACAATAATAAAAACAAACATCGCCATTGGAAAAACAAGTGCATCGGCAACTTCAGCCCAAACAGAGAACATCTTTGTTGTATCGTATGTTTCACTGCGATTTAAACTAAGCATTCGGCCCATAATATTATACAGACCTTTACCTATATCAGGGCCGTACATTAATAAGGAGATTGCAGAAAAAATCAGAACGAACATGGTACCCAACTCTTTTGAACGGGCTACTTGGCCTTTCTTTTTCGATTCATCAATTTTTTTACCCGTGGGTTCTTCTGTTTTTTCTTGACCTGAATCTTCAGCCATCACTGCCTCCTATGGGGAACAACCAACTAAAGTACACATTAGCTCAACCATTTTTAACCATTGAAATTCAAATTGAGTCATAAAGTTACCAAGGGTAGCCCAAATAATGACTAAACCGGCCACCAATGTAAACGGAAAACCAATTGAGAAAATATTTAACTGCGGGGCTGCTCGGGTCATCACGCCAAATGACAGACTTATAACAAGCATTGCAGTTAAAGGTGCAAGTGAAAGAACTAATGCAGTGGTAAACATCCAGCCCCCCCAAGTAACAATATCCCAATAATGATCAACCGCCCACCACGTACCATCTATTGGTAATACTTGAAAACTATGTACCACCATTTGAATCATCATTAAATGACCATTAAAAACAAAAAAGAGTAAGGTGGCTAAGATTAAATAAAATTGCCCTACTGCTGGCACACTCATACCGTTTGAGGGATCAACTACCGACGCAAAACCAAGGCCTGTTTGCATTGCCAATATTTGCCCTGCTATTACAAAGGTATTTAGCATAAGCAGCGAAGCAAACCCAATTGCAACCCCAATCAACATTTGTTGGATCACCACAAGAACCATTTCAAATGAAAATAAATTATTGAAACTAGCGGGGGGCAGTACTGGGACAACAAGAAAAGTAGTGACTACAGCAAGACCCATTTTTATACGTGTAGGGACATTTTTTGCACCAATACCCGCCATTACCATGATCATTGAGCTAATGCGTACTAGTGGGAGTAAAAAATCGCTGAGCCATTGAATTATTACTGAAAAAGGAAATTCCATATTAACCTGCAATTTCAGGAATAATCAGCACCATGCGTGTAAAAAAATCCATTAACTCTTGCGTTAACCAATGCCCACCGACGATCAGGGCGCTAATCGTAATTAATAAACGTGGTAAAAAACTTAATGTTTGCTCATTAATTGACGTTGCAGCTTGAAACACGGCAACGACTAAACCTATTATCAGACCAGGTACAACGATTGCCGAAACTAATTTAATAACAAGAAACAAAGCGCCACTTAAAATATCAACAAATACTTCTGGTTCCATACTAGCCTCTTAATATTTAAAAGCGCTTCTATTAATAAACATTGTCATTCGCCAAGACCAAAACTTTTTGCCAATGTCCCCATCACTAAACTCCAGCCATCAACAAGTACAAACAACATTATCTTAAATGGCATGGATACAATCATTGGCGATAACATCATCATACCCATGGCCATTAATACTGATGCAACCACTAAATCAACAATCAAAAAAGGAATGAAGAACATGAAACCGATGATAAATGCAGTCTGTAATTCACTGGTGACAAATGCGGGGATAAGTACTATTAATGGTGTATCTTCGGGTGAATCTAATTTATCGTAACCGGCTATTTTTGCAAACGTTTCAATATCTTTAATACGTACTTGTGACAGCATAAATGCTTTCATTGGTTCTTTTGCAAGCTCAAGGGCTTGTACGGATGTTACTTGCTCATTGAGATAAGGCTCAATCGCTTGCTCGTTCACCTTTTGATAAACCGGCGCCATGATAAAAATACTTAAAAATAGTGACATACCTAAAAGTATTTGGTTTGAAGGCGTTTGCTGCAACCCAATTGCTTGACGCAAAATAGCTAATACAACAATAATACGAGTAAATGAAGTCATCATAATAATTGCCGCTGGAATAAAACTCATAGCGGTCATTATCGCAAGTACTTGCAAAGTCACAGAGTATTCTTGTGAACCATCAGCATTGGTAGTGATGTTCAGGGCTTCAATCCCTTCGGCACTTACAGAGGGCACAAAAACAAGGGTAAGAAGAATAAGCAGCCACTTAGTCATATTATAGATTCTTTTTATTTTGATTCGATTGTGGGTTTAGTAACTTGCTAAAGCGTTGTACTAATGCCGGTAACTCTTTTTCTGTTAGCGGGGTTTCGAGTTTATGTAAGTAATTGATGCTATGAGGAGTTACCCCTAGTAAATGCTGACAATTATCAATTTCAACCACCATTAACCGCTCACGAGTACTAAGTGGCAAACTTCTCACAATTTTAAATTCGTCACTGTTAGCAATATTCGGGTTGAGCTTTTTAACCAAAAAAGCCAGTATCACTATCAATACTAGCACCATGACTAATGACATAACCATCGAGATTAAATCGCCAGAAGCGGCAGCTTTCGGTATGACTGAGCTGCTCGCTGTTGATAATAAAAGCCAACTGCTCATCGCAGTTTTTTAATCCGTTCAACCTGGCTTATTACGTCAGTTAAGCGTATACCAAATTTATCATTTACGACGACAACCTCTCCATGCGCGATCAAGGTACCATTAACGAGTACATCTAATGGTTCACCCGCAACGCGATCTAGTTCAACAACCGAGCCTTGGTTTAGCTGAAGTAAATTACGAATATTAATTTTAGATCGCCCAACTTCCATTGAAATTGTAACGGGTATATCTAAAATAGTATCAAGCTTGCGCTTTTCATCGCTGCTCATTTCATGCTTAGCATCACTTAACTCATCAAGTTCAGCAAGTTGTGCATCGCCGCTATCATCGGTGCCTTCTGCTTCAGCTAACGCAGCAGCCCACTCATCCATTGTATCTTGGTCATCGCTCATACATTTAACCCTATTTCTTTACCAGTCTAAATCTACACCATCTGAAAGGTGTAAGTCATCTTCTAGTTCTGCTAATTCTGCATCTGAATCAAGTTTTTTGCCACCTTTAGTAAAGACGTGCAGTTCTGATTTAACTGATTCAGGACGTTTAATTTTTTCACTGATTTGTAAAGCTACATTATCGCGAGAGCGACCCATTTTCGCCCTATAGGTAGGTAAGTCTTCAACAAATACAGTAATATGTTCAGGCATTTCAACTGGAATTATATCGCCAGCTTTAAGTTCCATAATTTGCGCTAAAGTTAAATCAACTTCAAGTAGTTGCGTTGACATTTCAACTTCTACATCCATTATTTCATCGCGCAGCGCCTTACTCCAGCGAAGATCTGTATCTTCTGTATCTGATTGCACACCGGCATCGAGTAGTTCACGAATAGGTTCAAGCATGGAATATGGAAGTGCAATATGAAAATCCCCGCCGCCGCCATCTAATTCAATGTGGAATGAGCTTATTACCACCACTTCTGTGGGGCTCACAATATTCGCCATAGCAGGGTTTACTTCTGAATCAAGATATTCAAATGAGACATCCATAACCGGCGCCCATGCTTCTTTATAATCTTCAAAGATTATTTTTAGTAGCATTTGCACAATACGTCGTTCGGTGGGAGTAAATTCACGGCCTTCTATTTTTGCATGGTAACGGCCGTCACCACCAAAGAAGTTATCCACTAAAATAAATACTAACCGTGCCTCCATGGTGATCAATCCAGTCCCTTTTAGAGGACGAAAACGCACCATGTTCAAACTTGTTGGCACAAATAAAGTGTGGATATATTCACCAAACTTTATCATTTGCACGCCATTTATGGATACTTCTGCCGTACGTCGCATCATATTAAATAAACTGATCCGCATATGGCGAGCAAAGCGCTCGTTAACAATTTCCAACGTTGGCATGCGGCCACGAACAATACGGTCTTGTGAGGAGAAATCATATTGGAGTGTATTACCACTACCATCTTCACCATCTTGTATATCTTCCTCTTCAACATCATCAACACCATGTAAGAGGGCATCAATTTCGTCTTGGGATAATAAATCGCTCACGCTGACCCCTTATTGCATCACAAAGCCGGTGAATAATACCCGCTCAATAACTTTGCTTCCTTCAACATCAGTGAGCGCCGCTTGCACCTTATCAAGGGCAGCAACGCGAAGCGTTTCTTTACCTTCGCTCGTTCCTAACTCATCAGCTGTAGTGGTTGAAAGTACACCCAAAAGTGTACTTTCAATTAAGGGTATATGTTTTTTAGCTGTTTCTTCATTTACATCACCACGTACTAATAATTGTACTTTTATTTGCACTATGCGGTCTCTGCTAGCTCCTGGGACGTTAAATACAAATGGTCGTGGCATTGCAACATATAAAGCACTGCCAACAGAAGCCCCCGATGTTGAACTTTCAGCTTCTTGAGTTGTAACCGTTTCTTCAGCTAATGTTTCTTCTGGTGAATCAGAGCCAGACATTAAGAAAAATCCAACGGCACCACCGATAACAAGCACTGCAGCAGCAATAATAATTATTAGCTTTTTCTTACTCTTACCGCCATCTTCAATTTCTAAATTTGCTTCTTCTGCCATGATGGTTTCCTCTATGCCTTAATAATGGGCATATTACGAGTATCGTATGCCCATCAAGTTATTTATTCTTATGCTTTTATAATAGCAGGTGTTAGGCGTAGTAATCTATTGATGATGTCGATTGTTGTCCTGACATTCTCGTATTTTGCTCAGCTAATGTACTTTCACTCTCATTTTGCTGCTGATTATTTGCATGCTGACCACTTTGCGATTGCTCATCCGCTCCAGATCCATTTTGGCTATTACCTTGCTCAATACTGCTTTCACCTAATTCAATACCTTGTTGAGCTAACATTTCTCGTAATTTTGGCATTGATTGTTCGAGTGCTTCTTTAGCTTGTTGATTCTGTACTACAAAGTTAATTTGTGCTTGCTCTGCGTCGCTGCGAATACGTATTTGCATGCTGCCCATTTCTGGTGGATCAAGGCGAATCTCAGCTTCTTTATTATTGATACTTAATAAGGCACTCACTCGCTCTTGCAATAATTTTGCGGCATCACTTTTCACTATGTTTAATGCTTGGAGTAATGTTGGATCCAAGTTCACTTGTTTTGTTTGCGACGTTGGGCTTGCCTGTTGAGCTTGTAAAACCTGCATATCTGTAATTTCTTGCTGATAACGCTGCTCACTACTTTCAGCTATTGGCGCTGCAAGTGTTGCGACCTGCCCTGTAATTTGTCCAAATAACTGATTGATACGCCCTACTGCTGACTCTCGCGGTAAAACCTGTTCTTTGTTATGACTTTCAAGTAATGCATCTTTTATCACTGCTTGTTGCGTCTCTGATTTTACTACAGCCTCTTGTGTAACTGACTTAATCAATGCCTCTTGCGAAGTCTGAGCTTTGCTAGCCTCTGGACTTGTTACAATGCTTGCAGCTGTACTATTTAAAACTTGAGCACTTTGGGGGGAGATCACTTTTTCTGATTTTTTAGTGTCCGCGGCCACGTGCAATTGATCAAGTTTATCAATAACCGCCGTCACATTATTTAATGCCGCGCCTTTTGGCTGTGCCGTTGCTAAAAACTGTTGTAATTGAGTCCTCAAGGCCTGCTTATCAGCATTATTTAACTGTCCAATCGCAACATCAAGCTCTTTACTTACTTTTTCTGATTGCGACATTAATAATGGTTTTTCAACTGTATTTTGAGCTACTTTTTCATTTTTGTTTACTAACTCAGTAATATATTGTTTAAAGGTATCAAGTTTAGCCGGCGTCACCCCCTCCTCAACTATCACAGCAGCTTGACTCTGAAGGGTTTTACGCTGTTCATCTGTTAGATTAGCTAATACAGGGTTACTTTTTATCTCTGTCGCTGACTGGCTATTAAGTAGTGCTTTACTTGCTTTTTCTATCTCAATATCACTTGGTAATATATTTGCTGCCTTATCCGCAATAGCTGCTTCCTTAACTAAATACTGTGAAGATGATGCCACCTGATTTTTAATTTCTTGCGCTGTATTTGTAAGATTGTTGCTAGTCATTACGCGTTTATCTAGGTTATCTGTAGATGTGTTATTTAGTCTATCCGCTGCGTTATTATCTTTATTAGGCACTTCAACTTTATTAGGTACTTCAACTTTCTGTGTTTTATCGCTTGGTAATATAGAAGCTGTCTGTGTCGCTTTATTTTCGGATACTAATGACGCTGTACTTTGTAACTTATCAAGAGGTATAGGCTTAGCATCTTCCTTAAGCACTAAACCACTTTTATTGTCAGCAGTGTTAGTCTCAACTTGATTTGAGTTGTGAGTTTTTCTTCGTTCAATCAATTCATCTTTTTCATTACTTACTTGAGCACTGACTGTTGGTGCATCTTTGGTGCCTATTGCTGTTATTTGCGGTTCTGCTTTTGCAGTTTGCGTTGTAGTATTAATTACATTTGCTTCGCCATTATTCACTACACCTTGAGCTGTGTTAACAGGCACGCTTTGCGCTGCATCGCCTTTATCTTGAATATCGCCAACAATTGGTTCAACAGGTATTGGCGTAACAGTATCACCTGGTCCTTTATTTATCTTTACATTCAACTGCTTATCAATTGCCTCTGAAATGATAGTCTTCCCACTGATTACGGCTAATCTAGGATCAAGTAATTCACTAGTATCGTCAGCGGGTACAGGTTCAATAATAGGTGTAATATCGTCAATCGGGCGAGGCGCTTTAATATAAGGGATTGAAGGATCAAATTTTTCATGTGTTGCGCGATCTAGCAAATTTCCAATCGAGTTTGCATTGGCCACTTTTGGTGAATTAACTCGTGTATCGATGCTATTAGCTGCATTTATATGAGCAAGCATAGCGTCACCAGAACTATCTACTTTATCATCACTTTCAGCGCTGCTCGCTAGTATATCGCTTTCAATTAATGTAAGTTTTTCTTC
Source organism: Pseudoalteromonas neustonica (assembly GCF_001653135.1). Classification (GTDB taxonomy): domain Bacteria; phylum Pseudomonadota; class Gammaproteobacteria; order Enterobacterales; family Alteromonadaceae; genus Pseudoalteromonas; species Pseudoalteromonas neustonica. The sequence continues at coordinate 539,430 of NZ_BDDS01000001.1, read as the reverse complement.
GGCCGAGTTTGGTTTAGCTTCAACTGAGTCAGCCTTTGTTTCATCTGTCGCTCGACTAGCCTTCACCTTTAACGTATCAGCATGGCCGCTGGCATTTTGCAAAAGACTAAAAAAATCACTTGCTGTACTTTGCGGATCTTTGGCTTCACTGCCCTTTTTAGTTAGCTGGACATCTTGTTCAGTTGAAATGAGTACTGATAGATCACTAATCGCCATAATTCACCTACATAATAAGTGGCAACTTGCCGCCGCAGCTTGCCAGAATAAATACTTCACTGATAAATAAAGCAAGTTATGTGCCTAAGGTAAAAAAAGCAGAAAATAACTTAGCCTCACTATTACTGCACTCGTTATAAAGCGCGGCGCCTTTGATAAAATTGATTTGACGAAAATTCATCTAACATTTTCTGTTCATTTTTTTGAGCAATAACATTTGCTTTAAGTTGCTGTTTTTCTATTAATTTAGCTACTGCCTTAGCTTTAATTTGTTGCTTTAACCATAGGCTTTGTCGCTGTGATACAACTTGTTTTGCTGTATTTACAGTATTTGCTTGTTGGCGTATTGCTTCTTCTATTTTTGCGATAAAGGCATGATACTGACTAAAACCAGCACTGCTTAAACCTGACTGACCTTTTAAGTGAAGTTGTTGCGTATACTCCAACCGAAAGTCATTCAAACCTTGCAGCTTTTGTTGATTACTTTGCAGATGTTGCTGCGCCTGCAGATAATTCATCCTTAGTGATTCTTCTTTCTCAGTTTCTAGTCTAAGCACTAAATCAAGTTTATTTTTCGTCATTATGCTTGTCCTAATAATTGAGCCAGCCCTTGCAGACCTTCGTCATAGCTGATCACATCTTTCATGCCTTGTTGCAAAAAAGCGTTTACTCTTGGCATCATATTAATAGCTTGATCGAGCATCTGGTCCGTACCTTTTTGATATGCTCCTAAAGTGATCATATCTTTATTCTGTTGATACATAGAATAAACTTGTTTAAGTACTCGAGCTTGCTGCATGTGTGGCTCAGACACAACTTGTGGCATCACCCGTGAAATCGATTTTTCAATATCAATGGCAGGATAATGCCCACTGTCAGCGAGCTCTCGCGATAGTACGATATGCCCATCTAAAATCGCGCGCGCAGCATCCGCAATAGGATCTTGCATATCATCGCCTTCACTCAGCACAGTAAAAAATGCAGTGATAGAACCCTGCCCTTCGCCACCATTACCAGCGCGCTCAACCAAGGCTGGCAGTTTCGCAAATACTGATGGTGGGTACCCCTTTGTGGCAGGCGGCTCACCAACCGCTAACGCTATTTCACGCTGAGCCATTGCATAACGCGTAACAGAATCAAGTAATAGCAAAACATTTAACCCTTGGTCGCGAAAATACTCCGCGATTGTGACGGCACTTTCGCACCCTTTTAGACGCATTAAAGGTGAAGAGTCGGCTGGCGCTGCAACCACAACTGAGCGCTTTCGTCCCTCGACGCCTAAAATTTCCTCAATAAATTCTTTAACTTCTCGTCCACGCTCACCAACTAAACCAACCACAATCACATCAGCCTCAGACCCTCTGGTCATCATCCCTAGTAATACTGATTTACCGACACCAGAACCTGCAAACAAGCCCATTCGCTGGCCTTGCCCTACTGTAATAATTGAATTTATGGCACGCACCCCCACATCCATCGGTTGACTGATAGGCCTGCGAGATAGAGGGTTTATCGTATTTTGTGCAAATTTAAGGTGATGTTCAGCATTGATCGGACCAAGTCCATCTAATGGGCGGCCTAATCCATCGACAACTCGACCAAGTAGACACATACCAACTGGAAGTCCGGTTTCATTAACTTGAGGGATTACACGTGCGCCAGGTAGCACCCCTGAGATATGGTCATTAGGCATGAGATACAATGTTTGGTCGTTAAAACCCACAATTTCTGCATCAACAAAGCCATGCATGGTTTCAATTTTACACTGGCTGCCTACTGGCGCGCGCAAGCCTTTTGCTTCTAAAGTTAAACCAACAACACGCGTTAAAATACCTGCGACCGCAGGGACTGGTACGTGAATATGCTTTTGATATTTTTGTAAACGTTCACTTAAAGGGCGCAATTGACTACTCATAGCAAGCCAGTAATATACTTAGATACCACTACTATGCAAAAAGCTATCCAACGTTTCTTTGACGCGAGTTTTGACTGTCATATCAATTGATGATTGCACTGTCTTAACTTGGCAGCCGCCTCGATCTAAAGTGGGTTCTGGCATTAGTTGCCAGCCACTCGCTGCCAACGCTTCTTCTGTGTAACTATTTTTAATAAGCTCTATGTCTTCTGGGTTTAAATGAATACGCACATTCGATTGCTCTGTACCCAATGCATCTATGCATTGCTTTAAACTATGAAGAACAATATCTGGTGAAATTTTTATTTCTTGGTAAATCAGCGCTTCTGCAAGCATTACTGCTAGTTGCACAAGTTGTTTTTCAGCTGCATCATCAACTTTAGCTAATGGTTCACTCAAACTATCTAGTAGACTTCGCAGGCTTGTTAATTGCTCTTCAATTAACGGTTTTACTTCCTCTTGACCTTGAGTTTTACCTAGCTCTACGCCTTCTTTGTAACCCGCTTCTTTCCCCTCACCAACGCCTTTTTCAAAGCCATCAATATAGCCTTGCTCATGACCTTGTTTTAAACCTTCTTCGTAAGCGTCTTGGCGAATACGCTCTAATTCTGCCATCGTTAACGAAGGGAGTTCAGGCTCTTCAGGTTCAACCTCTGGCTCACTCCTTTGCTGCTCTTTACGATACAGATCAGCAAGCGGTGTACCAAAAGCAGTTGAACGTCCATCATATTTACGCGTATCTTGCGTTACATCTGGAATTGGCCAATTTTCTAATAATTCATCAACCGCTTCTCTTGCATGAAGCGGACGACCTTGATTTGAGCGTGAGTTACTCATCGTTTATAGGAACTCCTCGCCACCGCCACCGCCGAGCATGATTTCACCTGAATCAGCCAAACGTCGCGCAGTTGATAATATTTCTTTTTGTGCCGCTTCAACTTCACTTATTCGCACAGGTGCCATCGCTTCTAAATCATCAGCCAGCATTTCTGCCGCACGTTTAGACATATTACCCAGAATTTTCTCTTTCAGTCCTTCATCTGTGCCTTTAATTGCTTTCATCAATACGTCTTGCTGCACTTCTCGAAGAATGGCTTGGATACCACGATCCTCAACTTCCATTAGATTTTCAAACACAAACATAAGATCTTGGATTTGTTGTGACATTTCTTCATCATGCTCACGTATTGAGTCCATTAACTGACCTTCAACATTCGTATCAAGGTAGTTCATAATATCAGCGGCTGCTTTCAAGCCACCCATTTTCGCAGCTTGCGCGCCAGCTTGACCAGCAAATTGTTTCTCCATGATTTCATTCAATTCTTGCAATGCCGCTGGTTGAACTTCTTCTAAATTAGCAATACGCATGGTTAAATCTAAACGTACTTTTTCAGGGAATTGCGCTAATATTTCAGCTGATTGTTCTGGCTCTAAATACGATAAAACAATGGTTTGAATTTGCGGATGCTCGTTGCGAATAATGTTAGCAACTTGCTTTGAGTCCATCCATTTAAGAGAATCCAGACCTTTAGCACCTGATCCCATTACAATTTGATCAATAAGACTTGCCGCCTTATCTTCACCTAAGGCTGCTGTCAGTGCTTTTTTAATAAAGTCTTCTGATTGGAAGCCTATCGTGCTAAAGCTTTGGATTTGCTCTATGAACAAGTTATGTACTGCGCTGATTTTAGCTTGCGATAGGTCATCTACCGCAGCCATTGCCATACCCACCTTTTGAACTTGCTTAGGTTCAAGATGTTTTAATATTTGCGCAGCATCTTCTTCAGATAAACTCAGCAATAAGATTGCGGCTTTATCTACACCGTCTAATTTATCAACATCAAACGCTATTGGTAGTTGTTTTTGTTCTTGGTCTTGATCAGTCATCTTCTGTTAACCACGCTTTCACAACTTGTGAGGAGAGTTCAGGTTCATTAGCTACAAGGGCACGTACAGCTTTGAGCAAGTCCTCGTCGCCATGTAGGTCTGGTAACTGTAGTGTACCATCACTTGAGAAGCCAACCGAAGCAGAATCAAAATCTTTATTTAGCATATCCAGCGTATTGTCTCCAATATCTACACCTGAACTAAGTGCGTCATCGTCATACTCTTCAAGCGTATCATCTGGGTAGATTAAGCGTTTAAGCATTGGTTTAACAACGGCCATTATAAGCACAACAATGACTAAGAAACCGAGCACTAAACGAACGATCTTCATAAACCAGCTTTGCTCCCAAATTGGTACTTCAATCGCTAACCCCATTTCCTCTCGAACAAAAGGAACGGTCACAACTTCAAGCGCATCACCTCGTTGTAAATCAAAACCTACACCACCTTGCAATAAACGACGAATATTTGACAGCGCTTCGATTGAGCGAGGCACCATGGTCGTTTCACCATTTTCCCCTGCTGTTGCTAAGTAATCTACCGCAACAGAAACACTGATACGACGTATCACACCTGTTTGCTGACGTTTATGAGAAATTGTGGTATCTAATTCGTAATTTCTTGTTGCTTCTTTATGACTACGACTTGGTGAAGTACCTGAGCCAGCTCCGCCTTGACCTGCTACTTCTGGTATGTCTGAATTTGCAGGAGGTTGGTTTGACAAAGCACCAGGTATGCCGATTGCAAGACCACCGATGTTACTTTCTTCAAATGTTGTTTCACTTCTCACTGCCGGTAAATCAGGATTATAACGTTTTTGGGTTTCTTCAATTGAACTGAAATCCATGCTTAAATCTACTTGCGCAGTATAATTGCCCAAGCCCAGTACTGGAATTAGAATGCTATCAATTTTTTCGAGGTATTCCTGCTCACGTTTGCGCTCTACTTCATATTCTTTACGTGAGCGTGACGCAAGTGAACTTTGTGAACCAGAATTTAATAATCGACCATTTTGATCTGTAACTGTAACTCGTGCAGGTTCCAAGCCTTGAACCGCTGACCCTATAATATCAACAATAGAATCAACTTCTTCACTACTAAGCATACGTCCACGCTTAAGTGTTAGCACAACGGTTGCTGATGGTTTTTTCTCACGACGAGCAAACACATTTTCTTTTGGGATGGCTAGTAATACTTTGGCGCGGGTAACATTTTTTAGTTCTTCAATAGTTCGTGCAAGCTGTTGCTCACGACCGTGCTTTAAACGTTCACGCTCTAAACGTTGGCTTACACCAAAACCCATATCTTGCATGATAATATCAGTACCAGAATTTGGGGATTGCTCTAACCCTTCTCGAGTCATTAATAATTTAATGCTTTGATATTCGCCTTCTTCAACAGAAATAACGTTACCATCGAGCTGATATTCAATTTTTTGTGCATCTAAAAAGTCGAGAGTTTGGATAAGCTCTTCTGTTGGCATTTTTCCAAGTGGTCGCATATCTGGTTGTTTTGCCCAAATAATCACAAAAATTGCAATCGCAAGACAAATAGCTAAAGCAATCAGCAGTGTTGCTTGACGTAATATATCAACACCATTAAGAGCACTTAAATAGCCTGACTTTTGTTCTTGTTGCTCTTCACTATCGTTTTGGTCGATACCGCCACCAGCTAAAGCAAGATCTGTTGATTGATTAGATTGCGCCACAATAATTCTCCACTACCTAGTTAAACAGGCATGTTCATGATTTCTTTGTAAGACTCTACAAGCTTATTACGAACCTGAACGGTCGCTTCAAAAGCGACAGATGATTTCTGTGATGCGATCATCACTTCAGCTAACGAAACACTGCGGTCCCCCATTTCTAAGGCCGTCACCTTTTGTTTCGCTTCTTTTTGATGGCCATCGACCGTATTTAACGCGCTAGTAAGTAAATCACCAAATTGTGCTGATGACGTTGGTTGCGCTTCAGTTGGTATGTTATTTACTTGATTACCACGGCTTGTTTCAAGAGCCATGGATTGCATTTCTTGGAATAATGCACTGTTTTCAATTTTCATAATGATCTCTGACGATACAATTTACTTATAACTAGATAAAGCACAAAACGTGCCACAAATAATCATTAAAATACAGTTAGTTACAGTTTAATTTAACTTGTCAGAGTTTTGACGGAAGAACGCTCAGTGAGCACTGAGCGTATATTTATAAAAGTTAGGCTGGTAATGCAATACCTAAGTCACGCATTTGCGCCAATTTATAGCGTAATGTTCGCGGACTGATCCCTAAAGTCTCAGCAACATCTTTTCGCTTACCTTGACAGCGAGAAAGCGTTTCTAAAATAATGCGATGTTCTTTATCTTTTAATTCATCTTTGTAGCTGCCAGAGTCCGTACTAAGCAATGGCTCACTGTGTGTTGCTTTTGCTTTAATTGCCGGCACTTGTACGTCGTAATACGCTTCATTACTCAATGAGCTTGCTGTGTCAGCAGGTAATGGATTGCTAGCTAAAGCGGTGGTTAATGGAGCCGTTGTTAGATTTTCGATAAAAATAGCATTTTCATCGATCACATCACCGTGGCGCAGTATTAATGCGCGCTGGATCACATTATCAAGCTCACGCACATTACCAGGCCAAGCGTGTGATAATAATTTATCCTGCGCTGATAGACTAAGTTGTGCCATTGGCTCTTTGCTTTTACTAATATGACGCTCAATTAAATGCTTTGCCAATATAATAATATCACCAGGGCGCTGACAAAGTGGGCGCCACATCAATGGAAACACATTTAAACGGTAATAAAGATCTTCTCTAAATTGATGCTCACTTACGGCCTCTTTTAGGTCACGGTTACTAGTGGCTAATACTCTAACATCCAATTTAATCGTTTTTCGACCACCTAAACGTTCAACTTCACGCTCTTGGAGTACACGTAGTAGCTTAGCTTGCAGGCTTAAATCCATTTCGGTGATTTCATCAAGTAAAATCGTACCACCTTGTGCTTGCTCAAATTTCCCAGGGCAAGCTTGAATTGCACCTGTAAATGCGCCTTTTTCATAACCAAATAAGGTCGCTTCAAGCATATTCTCTGGGATCGCAGCGCAATTAATTGCGACAAAAGGCTGATCTGCACGATCTGATTTATCATGAATAAACCGTGCTAATACTTCTTTACCTGAGCCACTTGGGCCTAACACCATTACACTGGCATCAGATTTAGCAACTTTACAAGCAAGCTCTAATAATTGAATACTGCTCGGATCTGCGACAATTGGGCCATCCGTTTCTTTTTCTGGTTCTGGTAAATAGCGGCTCACCATATTGAGTAACACTTCTGGCGCAAATGGCTTAGCCATATAATCAATCGCACCTAAACGCATTGCCTCAACCGCATCATCGATTGTTGCATATGCTGTCATCATCAATACTGGTAAATCAGGGTGATTTAAATTAATGCTCCGCAATAAATCAAGACCACTCATCGCCCCCATTTGCACATCACTTACGACTAAAGAAAAGCTATCTTTTTTCAATAAAACCATTGCTTGTTCAGCGCTATCAGCCGCAACACAATCAATTCCTGACATTTCTAACGTGTCGATCAAAGCCTCTCGAAGCCCTGCATCATCTTCTACAACTAAAATCGTATTGTTACTCATATGACCTCCACTGACTTTGATTCTGCACAAATAGGCAGCAGCAAGCTAAAGCAAGCACCGCCCTGTGTATTATTAGCAACATCAACTCGCCCTTGGTGAGCAATTGTCACTGAGCTAACCACTGCTAAGCCCAACCCTGTGCCTTGGCTTTTAGTGGTATAAAATGGTTCAAATAACTTATCAGCTTGCGTTAAATCAATACCGGGACCATTATCATTAACACTGATCCGGACAAACTCAGGCTCATCTTCATCACGTTGCGCACTTACGTAAACTTTCGCGCCAGCACCAATAACTTGGATACTATTATGAACAAGGTTTTGAATAGCACTCGCCAACGCCGTTTTATTACCGACAATTTCAACATCAGGATCCGGTAGGCTAACCTCAAGTTCGCAATTGTTTAGTGCAACCATCGCATCAGCACCCATTTTCACTTCTGTTAATAGCTGCTGCATAGACACCTGCTCTACCACTTGCTGATCGCCGCTTTTTGCAAATAACAGCATATCGTTCACCTGCGTTTCGAGATCTTTTAACCGTGACATTAATTTTGTATGAAAACTGCCTCGAGAGCTTTCAGGTAAACGCTTGGATCCTAAATTAGCGGCATATAACATAGCCGCAGATAATGGTGTACGCACTTGATGAGCTAAAGATGCCACCATTTTACCCAGTGCACTCAAACGTTGCATATGTGCAACTCGTGTTTGTAAACGACGCGTTTCAGTTAAATCTGTCATTAAAATTAACTGTCCAGGCTCTGGTGTCAACGCCGTTATTTCTAATTTAATTAAGCGACCATCTTTGAGTGATACTTCATGACCATCATCCTGCTGAGGTCGAAAAGAGCGCTGGATCACGCTAAACCACTTTTCACCTTCAAGTGGCTCGCCAAGCATATCAATCGCTATTTGATTGGCTTTTGCGATCATGCCTCTGGCATCTAGCACCACAACTCCCGCAGGCATAGTATCAACTAAGTGGCTTAACCAGCTGGCTTGTTGACGCAGCTCACTAAGCTCACCCACATACTCTTCTTGCTGAAGGCATGGGTTATATTGGGTAGCTGTGATAAATTGTGGTTTCAAGACATTAGCTAAGGCCATAATCGATACTCTTATAAATCGTTTCTAACGAGTTAAATGCACGATTCATACCACTATTATTAATGTTTATTTTCATAATGTTAGCTTTAAATTTGCGCGACAAAAAAATGACATCGGTTTTAAAAGAAAGGATTATTCAATGAGTAAAGAAAATGCATGTCGCTGCCCTTGGCTCGATACCAGTAAAGAAGACTATGTTAAATATCACGACTATGAATGGGGCGTGCCACTTTATAATGACCAAAAACTGTTTGAGTTTATTACCCTTGAATCAGCACAAGCAGGATTAAGTTGGTATACAATTTTAAAAAAACGCAGTGGCTATCGTCGTGCTTTTTTAGATTTTGATGTAGAAAAAGTCGCGTTAATGAACGAACACGATATTGAACGATTAATGCTTGATGAAACAATTGTTCGCAACCGGCTAAAAATTGCAGCGACAATAAATAATGCAAAACGTTTTATCGAAATTCAGCAAGAGTTTGGTAGCTTTAGTCACTACCAATGGCAGTTTGTGGGTGGTAAGCCGTTAGTAAGTGATTTAGACAAACTCAGTGACTACCCCGCGATTACCGAGGCATCAACTGCGTTTGCAAAAGATTTAAAAAAACGAGGTTTTAAATTTTTAGGGCCAACCACCGTGTACGCCCATATGCAGGCCTGTGGCATGGTAAACGATCACAGTAATGACTGTTTCCGCAAAGCTGAGATTATTGAGCAATACTAGACGCTAGAGAATATTCTCTTTGTACAAAATAACTTTAAGCTGAGTAAAAAGAGTTTAAAGAAGAAAACCCTAGGACGTGCTTTAGCGCGTTAGGTTAATTTTCAACAAGCAAAACATATGAGAAACAAATTTCCGTCTATGGGGTATATACCCAAGCCACCTCAAGATGCAGACTTCAGCGTTTCACAGGGGCTTAATATCAAGGCGTTACTTTGCAACAATGGCAGTCCCTTTTAAGAAGTAACAACGATGAGAGTAAGCGCCTGTGAAACGCCCAATGGGTTGGTTTACAGTTCGCGATGTAAAATCGCTGCTACTGAGTCGAACTTCAGTTACTAAGAAGATGAAACTACCCCGAATTAATCTCGTGATAAGTTATATTTTTTCATCTTTTCAACTAAGGTTGTACGGCGTACCCCTAAAATTTCGGCTGCACGTGCTACCACATAATCATAACGCTCTAAGGCCTGAGTGATCAGGCTTATTTCTAATTCTGCCAAATAATCCTTTAACTCAATTCCCTCATTGGGAAGTAAATCAACTGAAGACTGACTAACTTCAACATCAGGTTCATCATCATAATCACTAAAACCTGTGCTAAAGATATCATTAAATGCATCACGTTCCATTAATTCTTCTGGGTACTGTGGTTCGTATGCTTCTACTTCAATATAACGGTATTTGGCTGGTAAATCGGGGATATCAACGACTTTATCAGGGAACATTATGACCATACGTTCCACTAAATTTGCTAGTTCACGAATATTACCTGGCCATGCATGTTCCTTTAAGCTATCAATTGCCCGCTCTGTAAATTTAGCAGTTGTACCACTTTGTTCATTTACACGACGCATTAATTCTTTCAGTAATAATGGGATGTCATCTGCGCGCTCATTAAGCGATGGGTTTTCAATTGGAAAGACATTTAAACGATAATATAAATCTTCGCGAAAGCTCCCTTGCTCAATCATCATCTCAAGGTTTCTATGCGTTGCCGCGATTACGCGAACATCAGCTTGAATTGCCTTAGTGCCACCAACCCTTTCGTAACTTCGCTCTTGTAACACACGCAAAAGCTTCACTTGCATTTGAAGCGGCATATCACCAATTTCATCTAAAAAGAGTGTTCCGCATTGAGCAAGTTCAAAACGCCCTTTACGAGCAGAAATAGCCCCCGTAAACGCCCCTTTTTCATGGCCAAACAATTCACTCTCTAATAACTCGGCAGGTATGGCACCACAATTGACTGGTACAAATGGTCCTGAGTTGCGCTTAGAAAGCAAATGTACATTACGAGCCACAACTTCTTTACCTGTGCCTGACTCACCTAATATAAGTACGTTTGCATCAGTTTTCGCCACTTGCTCAATCAAAAAACGCACATCTTTAACAGCTTCTGTTTCACCGACTAACCCATCAAAGGTTTTATGTGGTTTTGCGTGCTTATGTTCATTTGGCAGCATCCGTTGATACTGTTGGCAATCATGCAGTAATTGAGTAGTCACATCATGAGTAAACGGCTCACAGATAAGGCCGACTACATTAGCAATACTTAGTAATGGTTTAAGTGTTTCGCCAATCAATAAAAAGGGAAGTGTCGGGTATTTTTTAATTACAGCTTCATGCTCAAGGTCATTGAGTGCACCAAGAATAACCATGCACTCTTTTTTATCAAAGCTGGAACATATCTGCTCAAAATTTTGTTCATCAAGTAATTGCACCGCTTCACCAATGAAAGTAAGCGCCGCATTTAAGCCTATCGCACGATTATTATTATTATCTAAAATCAAGATCATTATTGGCGAGCCACAATTACTACAAAAAAGATTGATACATTAAATTGTAAGCGACTTTGGGAGGGATGCAAGCACTAAGCGGCAGTTTTTTGACATCAATGCCAAAAAACAGACGCCTAGTTAACTATAAGTAATACTTAATAATTACTGTTTCAATATAACGGTTATAACAAACCTAAAATAGATTCTGCAGATTGGTTTGCTTGCCCACGAAGTGCAATAGATGCTTGCGCTAAAATATCGTTAGATACCTGCTGAGAAATAGCCTGCGCATAATCGGTATCTTGAATTCGACTTTTACTCGCGGCAATATTTTCATTTTGCTCGCCCAGTCCGCGAATGGTACTTGAAAGCGTATTTTCAAATGCACCAAGCTCTGCACGCTGACTATTAATTTCATCTGCAGCTTGATCACTAATATCAATCGCAGCTTGCGCGCCAGCTTGGGTCGAAATGTCAATACCCGCAACCACGCTAGCAATACTCCCATTGCCAGGAGTTACACTTTGCGTAGTATTCGCATCTGGCCCAACTTGAAACGATACTGCCTGACCATCAAATAATGGTTTACCACCAAATGATGCATTCTCAAAGGTGTCTGTTATTTGACTTTGTAATTGCACAACTTCATCTTGTAAAGCTGCGCGATCATTATCATTCAACGCGCCATTACCTGCTTGAATAGAGAGTTCACGAATACGTGACACGGCATAATTAACTCCAGATAAATTAGATTCTGTTGCTTGTGAGTAAGAAATGCCATCATAAGCATTACTCACGGCTTGCCCATACCCATCTTGTTGGGAGGTCAAACGGTCTATAATCTGTAACGCAGCTGCGTCATCAGCCGCAGAGTTTATTTTTTTACCCGTAGCAAGTTGTTCTGCAAGCTTATTTCCAGTTTGCTGTGTTTGGTTTAAAAAACTAGTAGATGGTGATTGAATTTTCATAGCAGGCTCCGACACACTGATTGGTTAAATTATAGCTTAATTTGCCAAATTTTACACTTTGTACCATGGTTAAATTAAATTAACTTGGCATCTTGCTTGCTAACCAACTAAGTTAATAGGTAAAGTACTGAGATGTGTAATGAATTTCACTTTTGCGTATTTAACTTTTATAAACAACTACGCCAATGATAAATAACTTGGGTAACACTATGTTCGATAACAAAACAATTTTAATAACCGGTGGTACCGGATCATTCGGTAAGAAATACGTAAAAACCTTGCTCGAGCGATATAACCCTAAAAAGATTATAATTTTCTCTCGTGATGAGCTAAAACAATTTGAAATGCAACAAGAATTTAATCAACCATGTATGCGATATTTTATCGGCGATGTTCGCGATAAAGATCGCTTAAGAAGAGCCATGCGCGGTGTAAATTACGTTATTCATGCAGCAGCTCTTAAGCAAGTTCCCGCCGCTGAATACAACCCAATGGAATGCATAAAAACAAATATCAACGGCGCTGAGAATGTAATTGATGCAGCGCTGGACAACGATGTTGAAAAAGTTATTGCTCTATCTACCGATAAAGCAGCTAACCCAATTAACTTATACGGCGCCACTAAATTGGCGTCGGATAAGCTATTTGTTGCCGCCAATAATATTGCTGGCGGAAATCGCACCACATTTTCAGTTGTGCGTTACGGTAATGTTGTTTGTTCACGCGGCTCTGTTGTCCCAATTTTTCAAAAGTTTATTGAGCAAGGCCAAGATCACATCCCCATAACACATGAAGAAATGACGCGCTTTTGGATAAGCCTGCAACAAGGTGTAGATTTTGTTTTAACGAACTTTGAACGCATGTTAGGTGGAGAAATCTTCGTGCCTAAAATACCGTCAATTCGTATTACCGACTTAGCTAAAGCAATGGCACCTGACTTACCCGTTAAAATTATCGGTATTCGCCCCGGTGAAAAATTGCATGAAATTATGTGCCCATCTGATTTATGCTTTGATACCTATGAGTTTGATGATCATTTTGTGATTGCTCCTGGTATTAAATTTAGTAGCCGGTGCAATGATTTCGACACCAACGCATTAAATGAACAAGGTAAGAAAGTCGAGGTTGGGTTTGAATATAACTCTTTAAGTAACCCTCATTTCTTAACGATAGAAGAAATAGATGCTTTTAATATTCAGGCACTTATATGATCCCATACGGTAAACAATTTATCGACCAAACTGATATTGATGCGGTAGTCGATGTTTTAAAGTCAGATTGGCTCACTCAAGGCCCTAAAGTGCCAGCATTTGAAGATGCTGTTGCTAGTTATTGTAAGGCAGAGCATGGTGTAGCTGTTAATAGTGCAACATCAGCATTACACATAGCTTGTTTAGCGCTTGACGTTGGTAGTAACGATATAGTGTGGACATCCCCTATTTCATTTGTTGCTTCAGCAAACTGCGCTTTGTATTGCGGAGCTAAAATTGATTTTGTTGATATTGACTTAAACACTGGCAATATGTCAGTTTTTGAGCTTGAAAAAAAATTGCTTCTAGCAGAACAAAACAATTGCTTACCTAAGGTAGTGATCCCCGTTCATTTAGCGGGTCAATCATGCGATATGCAAGCTATTTATAAACTTGCTCTAAAATATGACTTTAAAATTATTGAAGATGCCTCTCATGCTATAGGTGCTAAGTATTTAGATAAACCCGTAGGCTGTTGTGAGTTTTCAGATATTTGTGTATTTAGCTTTCACCCTGTAAAAATCATCACAAGTGCAGAAGGCGGCATGGCCGTCACCAATAATCAAGAGCTAGCAAAGCGCTTAAGAAAATTAAGAAGCCACGGTATCACATCTGATCCAACCGAAATGACCGAGCCAAGTCATGGCCCTTGGTACTACCAACAAGTAGAGCTTGGTTTTAATTACCGAATGACTGATTTGCATGCCGCATTAGGTATTAGCCAGCTAAGTAAAGTTGATGAGTTTGTTAACCAGCGCCACTTTTTAGCTCAAATATATGATACACACCTAGATCTTAATCTGATCCGCCCATTACATCAAAGTGATACCTGCTATTCCGCTTATCATTTATATATAGTTCAGCTTAAAGATAGCGATATAACTCGCCATAAAAACGTTATAACCCAACTTCGGGCTGTCGGGATTATTGGCCATCTGCATTATATCCCAATACATTTACAACCTTATTATCAAGCTATGGGCTTTAGTGTTGGTGACTTCCCTAATGCTGAAAAGTATTATCAAGGGGCAATCACCCTTCCCTTACATCCAACGTTGCAAGAGCAAGAAGTACATTTTGTACTTAACACCTTACAGCAAATCTTAAATTAAAGTTTTTAACTTTTTTGACGATATAAAACATATCATTTAATGAAACATGAGGCTGCTATGCTACACACTCACCCAACGTTCAAACTCGCTTTTATCGGTGGGGGTAACACGTCTGCGGTTGGATACGTACACTTTTGTGCAGCACACATGGATCATAAGTTTCAAGTTGTTGCTGGTGCTTTTTGTCGTAACCAAGAAAACAACAAAGCGACAGGCATTCATTGGGGTATATCTTCAGATCGTGTCTACGATGATTGGAAACACATGGTCGAAGCTGAGAAAGATCACATTGATGCGTTTGTAGTGCTCACTCCAACACCTCATCATTTAGAAGTTCTACAATACCTATTTGAAAAAAAGCTTCCTGTGATCTGTGAAAAAGCCATGGTTTGCGGCCCGAAAGAAATTGCTGCACTAAGACCATACTATGACCCTGAAAAGCAATTTTTAGCGGTAACCTTTAACTACAGTGGTTATGCTATGGTGCGGGAGTTAAAGCACCTAATTAATTCAGGAAAGTTAGGTGAAATTCAAAAAATTCATTTAGAAATGCCACAAGAAGGCTTTCGCCGACCTCCTGATATTGCTGGTAAAACGTCGCAACCGCAAGCCTGGCGCCTGCAAGACGCTGAAGTGCCAACAATATGTCTAGATTTAGGTGTACACCTTCACCACCTAAGTAGTTTTTTATTAAATGAAGAACCAAGTCACACACTCGCAGAGTTTAGTAACCACTCTCAATATGCTCATTTAGTCGATGACGTACACATGCTCGTAAAATACGCCAGTGGCATTAAAGGTAGCATGTGGATGTCAAAAACAGCTATTGGTCATCGTAATGGGTTACAAGTTAGAATTTATGGCGATATTGGCAGTGCCAAGTGGCTACAATTAAACCCTGATGAATTAGAACTTAACTTTAACGATGGTAGACGAGAAATCCTCGACCGTGCAGGTCAATGTGATTATGCTCATCAATTTAGATATAACCGAATGAAACCAGGACACCCAACTGGCTTTGTTGAAGCGTTTGCCAATTTATATAGCGATATAGCCCAAGATCTCGCGTCTTTTCAACAAGGTCAAACAAGCAGCAACTCATACGTGTTTGGTTTAGAGCATGCCGCTGATGGCTTAAAGCTATTTGCTGCCGCAAAGCGCTCAACACAAACGTTAAGTTGGGAAGATGTGTAATATTACACTTTACCCTGAAAGTATTTATGTTTGATACTTGGCTTATGAATTTTACCCATTTCAGTTTTCGGTAAAACTGCCATATCAAACAAAATCCGTGGTTGCTGATAGTCAGTTAGTTCTTTTAGTAAATGCATTTGTAATTGGGCTTTTGCATTACTAGGGGCATTTTTACTGCATACAAACGCTAATAAAATAACTTCACCAAATTTATCATCGTCCACCCCAAATGCGGCACACTCATCAACCCAAGGTAAGTAATTAGTCACTAACTCTATATCACTTGGGTAAACATTGATCCCACCTGATTTGATCACTTCTTTAGTACGACCAACATAATAAAGATAACCATCGCCATCAAGATAACCTAGATCGCCTGTGAAAAAATAACCCTCATCATCATAACTTTGGGCAGTTTGCTCTGGTAAATTATAGTACTGTGCAAATGCAGTAGGCGAGCAACAGGCAATTTCACCTATACTTCCTGTAGATAAAAGATGACGTTCAGAGTCACATATTTTTATTCTCAAATTTGGTAAAGGCTTACCTACACTATTAATCGGCACATTAGGTTGAGTTATATCAAAATCACTGATCACACCCATTTCTGATGCCCCGTAGCATTCATGGAAATGGCAATTTAAGGCTGATAATAGTAGTTTTTTATCGTCACTTTCAAGGGTTGCAGAAGATGATACAACACATTTCAAGCTTGTTAATTGCGCCTTTTTTAACTCAGGAAGTAAGGCCTTTAATTGGCTTGAAACAGCGAATAAAAAACTAATTTTATGAACTTCAATCGCATCAAGCCAAGCACCTACAGAAAACTTGGGTAATATAACCACACTCGCACCCAACATTAATGGCATAAGCAATGAGCGCTGTGCTAACGAATGATATAAAGGAGTTGAAACTAACACTACATCAGTTTTATTTAATTGGTAATAATGAGCCGTTGCGTCAAACGCGCGGACAATTTTGGTCGCTTGAGTAAATACGATTGGCTTAGGTTGACCCGTTGAACCAGAGGTCATTGTAAGAATAAAAGGAGCGTTAATATCTGCAAGAAAAGAATCACAATGCTCACCAGACAATGACATTAGCGAAGCCATGTCCTTTGCCCCGTCAATATGACCGCCTAACGAAATGATTTTGTCGCTAGGCAATACATCGTTTTTTACTAGTTGATTTGCAACACTTACCCATGCAATCGCGTAACTGCAATCAGCTACCTGTAACGCTTTTGATAATGCATGCCCTTTAAGCGTCAAAGGCAATGGAGCCAATGCTACTCCCAGTTTAGCTGCCGCTAATATGCAATAAGCAAACTCTAAATTGTTTGGGCAAAATAACGCCAACTTATCACCTGATTTTATGCCAAATTGTATTAAACCTGCCGCTAAATGATCTACCTTATCAATTAACTGCTGATAACATATGGATGTATTTTTGTATACGCAGGCTATCTTATCGGGTTGGCTCACTGCATGAGATTGGACTAACTGGTAAATATTATTATTATTATGCATTTGGATCCCACATCACAAAATTAAATTGTTCATCGGCTAAAGGGAATAACTGTTGGGTTGTAGTATATTCAACAGAGTCGATAGGCGTTGACACAAACCCCATATATTTATTGAGCAAATTGACGAATTTATTATCTTTGTGGATCACGGCAAGCCAAATAGCGTTGGGATGACTGGCTTTACAAAAATCAAGCTGCCATTGAAGAGTCAACATAGCCAAATTAAAAGGCACATCATTGCGTGCTGTAAACCAACCACCATATAAATAATCATGCGAGTTTGCAGATACATACTGGTGCCATACATACATAGCAGGAATACCTATTTTCTCAACAACATACGATTTTCTTTCACTTCGAAACCACCATAAGTAATGTTCAAGCCTCGGTATATCTGCGTTAATGGTCATCTTTTGTGAATTACTTGGTAAATTCCTAGCAATTAGGTAATTATTTACATCGCTATCCTCAGCCTCGCGTACTGCGTATTGCGTGGTAAGTTGAGCAATGTGGTTTGCCTCCCTTACTTGGCTACTTATGTCAGTTACGTCAAACTCCTGCGCTTGCAAAATTGCAGCAACTCTCTTTACACCTAAACCATCAACAGTAACAATTGCATTATGGCGTAGCTTTTTAATACGAGGTAAACAACAAATAAAGCCACCCAGCTGAGCGCCTAATAAACATGCTTGGGAATCTGTGAATTCATTTAGATGTAAAAAGTGCCCTAATTGCTGTAAGTGAGTTATATCATTTTCTTGATTAGCTGCGATAGAAAATGTAATTGCAGGTACTTTTAATGCAGCCAGTTCGTATAATGATGTACCCAATGCTCCAATAAATAAATCAGTATTGCTGTATTCGTTTGCTATAGATAAAGGAGAACATAAAATCGTTATGTTTTTAAATTTCTCCCCAAGGCGAGTAATAACCTGTTTATTTTCAGCTTTAGGACCAACTACAACCGTAAATTGGATTTGACTATGTAGCTCATGAGGTACTGAATTAACTAATGATGCAAAAATGCTAAGATCGCCACCACCACCTAAAGAACAAAGAATATTCGTTTTATTTTTACTTTTTGAAACGTGCGTATTCAAAGTTTGGCTAAATGGGGGGGCTAATAATGAAAAATCAGGCCCTAAAAAATGACGAGTTTTTGCTGATGATTTTTTATCATAGCGTTTGTGAGTTAGCTCTCCCACCCACTTAGCATCGAATAAAAAATCACAATCATGATCTCTGCCTAAGTCATCAAATACCGCTAATTTTGCGCCTACACTACCAATTTGTTTTTCATATTCAATATCTAAATCGTAATGATCGAGTATTACCAAATCAGCATTTGAGGTTTTTATTACGCTTAGTAAAGTAGCAATATCTTGTTTGGACGCCGTTTTAACAAAATGTATATCATCACATATCAGCTCTTGTATAAAAGGCGCTATATCAGCTTTTTGAATATCTAAAACCAAAGTGAGGCTAGCTTGAGTATTTGACTGCAACTCAAGCAGCAGCCACTTTATACGCATTAAATGGCCAATACCTAAACACGTAGAAACTCGAGCTACAATATTCATTGCTTACTCAATAGCGTTTCAATCAAACCACCCACAGTTGCATTATTTTCATCCATGAGTTCATCAGGGCTCAGATGAATACTAGTAAGCATTTCAAGCTCCATAATCATGCTAAGAATTTCAAATGAATCAATGCTACCTGAACCAGTAAAATTAAAGTGATTAATATTTTTCTTTGAAATACTAATACCGCGTGCAATTAAAAAATCACAAAAAAAACCTTGTAATAACTCTTCATTTATCATGCTAATTATTCCATATCCTGCCAACATAGCTGTGTACCGCGAGGTAAAAATAGGCGCGCCTTCCTACCAATAACATTCGGTAATTCTTTTGGGGCTAACTCACCACCACCCGGTCGAAGATTCGCAACATTATCAACGGTTAAAATCTCTCCTGATTCAATATCTTTAGTCGTGTATAAGCAACGGCGATTAGGTGAAGGTTTAAGGGGATAATGTACTGTTCCAATCGCTTTTTCGACTTGTCGAACACCATGTATTAATGCTTTAAGTTCATCTGGTGTCATTGAAAAAAAGCTATCAGCCGTTTCATCATCTTTGCTTAATACAAAATGTTTTTCGATAACATGTGCGCCAAAAGCGACTGATGCTATGGGTACATCATTACCTAAAGTATGATCTGAAAGCCCCACTGGACACTTAAAACTATCCGCTAGATGAGGAATAGTGGCTAAATTTATTGACTCTGCAGGGGCTGGATAAGTACTAGTACATTTTAATACGCACAACTCTTTCACCCCCGCTTGCTCTGCAACTTGAACCGCATCAGTTATTTCAGCAAGGGTTGCACCACCGGTTGACATGATCATCGGTTTTCCAGTTGCTGCGACTTTTCGAATCAGCGCATGATCAATCAACTCAGGTGAAGCAATTTTATATGCCGGTGAATCTAACGATTCCAATAAATCCACAGCAGAGTCATCAAATGGAGAAGAGAAAATTGTTATACCTATTTCATTTGCCAATTGTACCAACGGAGCATGAAAATCCCATGGCATATATGCACCTTCGTAAAGATCATATAAGTATTGCCCTTTCCATGGCCCAGTTGCTTCAAAGTGCGGTAATTTACAATCCATCGTTAAAGTATCTGCACGGTACGTTTGCAACTTGATTGCATCCGCTCCAGCCTCTTTAGCCGCCCTTACCAACGCCTTTGCCTGCTCTAAATCTTGCCCGTGATTAGCTGACATTTCGGCAATAATATACACAGGGTAGCCTGACCCGATAGTTCTACCATTAATGGTAATTTCAGAATTAAACGCCATTTACGATCCCTAAATTGCACTGTCAAAAACCATTACATTTAAGCAAACTTTATACCTAAACCTATTCGACTAGCTTATAAATTAATAAATCACATTGATCCAAAAGGATTTTAACCTTTAAGTTATGTGCAAGAGTGTAATGATTTGCTATATTTATCTCAATAATAATTATGATTACCATTAAACATGTCTGATGTATTAGTAATAATTCAAGCACGTATGACATCAACTCGATTGCCTGCAAAAGTGATGTTACCACTGTGTGGCAAACCCGTGTTACAAGTTATGCTTGAACGCTTACCTAGTTGGCATAAACATATCATTATTGCAACGACGAATGATGGAACTGAACAACCCATTTTAGATTTGTGCGCGCAGTTAAATATAAAAACCTATCAAGGCGACACGCACGACGTGCTAAGTCGTTATTATTTAGCTGCAAAGCATTATGGCGCAAAACCATCAACAACCATAGTCAGGTTAACCAGTGATTGCCCCTTGATTGATGAAGCGCTTTGTACGCAAGTCATTAATGAAAGAACGAGTCAAAATTATGACATGGTTAATTTAGGCCCGCACAGTGGTTACCCTAGGGGGCTAGATTGTTGTGCATTTTCTTTCAAATTATTAGAAAATACTTATTTAAAAGCCACATCACCCGCCGATCGTGAACATGTGACGTTAGGCATGGCAAAATTTAATACCATAACGACCCACACATTCAGTGCGCATGAAGATTATAGCCACTTTCGCCTAACACTTGATGAACCAGACGATTACAAAGCAATTACCGCTGTTTATGATCACTTTTTGAATAAAGTTGATTTTTCTTATAATGATTTAATAAAAACATTAAAGGAAAACCCTCACATCACCGATATAAATAAACACGTAGAGCAAAAAGTGGCCTAACATACTTTAAAAACGATAGATGCTAATTTACCTCTCTAATACCAAGAAAGCTTTTAACCTTAAAGAAATACCTTCTATAACCTTCAACAATAAACAGAATAAAACGGCACACATTCACAGGTATATAAAGTAAGACATTAATAATCTGCCTTGTATACCACGATGAATATTGGTTTATACTTTTTTTATACATACTTAATGATTTTTGTGTCAAATTATTGCTTGCCCTCACATTCATAAGGTTTCGCCAGCCTAACAATCCAGACTTATATAAAAACAATTTGATAATAGCTATTTTTTCATTTTCTGAATACGATTGAGGTAAAGAAAGAACTAGCTTTGGAAATTTAGCAAAAATAATCTCGAAGTAACCCGTAGACCATGGTTTTTTTCGCTGGGGTGTTTTTAAAGTAACAATAGAAACATTACTTAGTAGAGTTAACTTAAAAGCACACTGTGAAATATAGTGGAATACGTAACCAAAATGGCCAAAATCTGATCCTCGATACAATTCAAAAAGGGTGAAATCTAATTTGGACTTATTAAATATTAAACAACCAATACAACTTACTAAGTAAGATATTTCACGCGATACAAGAGAAGCATTATCATACATAATGGGAGAGGAGGCAGCATGTCTGCCTACTAAGTTTAAAACAAATATATCTGAGCAATCATGCTCTAATTGGGCTATTGCGCGCTCTAAACTTATTTCAGGGATCTCATATGAATCCCCTAATAACCAAACATATTCTGACTTAGCAAACGCTAGCGCTTTTTGAACGTTATGGTCTGCATGAACTGTAGTTAAACCAGTTTCCCAAAATATATTAGGGTAAACTTCTTTCCACTTTTTTAACACATCTAAGGTATTATCTGTAGATGCGTTATTTGTTATATAGACAGGGACATTGAATTTTTTCAGCCTTGAAATATGTACCTCAAAGAAGAAATCAAGTGTCTCTCCTCTGTTATAACTGGGTATTGCAATGCCTAATTTAAATGCATTCATTATTTATTACGTCAGCGTGTTTATCTGTGTGAAGAAAAAAGAAGTTTGTTGCTTCTGTTGTGTCTGTAATCTCAAAAAACTCTTTAAATTCACTAGACTCATACGCAAAGCACCTATACCCGTTTGCAGTAAATATATCTATTATCTCGTTCGGGTGGTACCCAAACTTAGCAGACCACTTACGGAGCATCTCAGCAAACACTGCCGGCTTATCCCTTTTTAAAATAGTACTTGCACCCTGAAAAACTTGTAGCTCGGCCCCTTCAACATCACATTTAATAAAATCAATATTTAAACGGTTTTCTTCGCAATAATCATCGATGGTGCTTAACTGGCAAGTTACTATATTTGCATTATCGCGTTCTTGAATATTTTCCATGGAGCTACTACCCGTTTCATCTCGGCCCCAGTAAAACTGTGCTTCACCCTTTTCATTAGAAAGTGCAAAGTTATTTATAGTCACATTGTTGACTTCATTTAATTCCAAGTGCTTTTCGAGGTATTGAAAGGTAAATGGAATTGGTTCAAATGAGTGAACTGATACCGAAGGGTTAGCATTTGCAAAATTCAACGTGTACCACCCTATGTTTGCTCCTATATCAAATACAACATTGCTTTGTTCAGCTAAGCTAAAAAGCAATCTTCTTTCTGTAGGGTCAAACGCGCCAAAGTTTAGGATTTCTATAGGAATAAAACGTCTATCTTCTTCATCTACATAAAGCTTTAATCCTCCCTTCATCGTAAAAATCACACTTTCTTTACTTATCTGTATATTTATTACATCATTGTTTTCTAATAATTTTTTATAGCAAAATAACTTTTTATGCTCATCATGCATTTCTCTAATATAATCTTGCTTACTTATCTTTCCTGATAGGTATTTTTGTTTCAATGTAAGCATACTCATTACATGTTCCTTAATTCGTTATAATGTTTTACCGTTCTTTCGAAACCTTTTAATGTTGAAACCTGCAACTCCCAGCCCAAGGCTTTTGTTTTATTGATATCAACGGTCGTTCTATTAAATTCAGTTCTTAATGCTTTGTTTACTGTGCTGCTTTTATAAATAACTTTTAACTGCTTGTCTTGAAAAACTTCTGCGGTTAACTTTTCAGCCAGTTGTGAAATACTTATGTCTTCATCTGTAGCAACATTATAAGCCTCACCAAAACTGCCCTGAGAAATGACTGTTAATAAGCCAGATATAAAGTCCGAGATATAACAAAAATTTCTTATGGCTGAGCCATCTGACAGCAATTCAATGTCTTCATCGCTCAAAACCTTTCCAATAAAATCCTCATATGAACGGTTTCCTTTGAGGTCAATGCCTGGCCCGAATGTAATTGCAGGCCTGATAATCTTTACAGGGATGCCATGTTGCTTATGGTAACTTATACACAGATTTTCCCCCATACGCTTGCTTTCTAAGTAACACGAACTCAATGTTGCACAGTCCAGTGAACCAAAATCAGTTTCAGTCAAGGGGTAACGTTCAGCAGGGTTATGGCCATATACGCCTGTTGTACTAAAAAAAACAAACTGCTGAACAGGGTTGTTTTTTGCGTATTCGAGTAAAAAGTGTGTACCTAATGTATTTGGTAAAGATGTACCTACAGGATCAGTTTCAAAAAAAGACGGGCATGCGTAACTTGCCGTATGCAGGATTATATCAACTGCATAATTTAACGTTATTGGCTGACAAATGTCCTGCTCTACTATTTCAACAGCTTCATTAGCCGCTACCTGCTTATCTAACTTATTTTTATTTCTAAGCAAGGCTATTACTTTTATCTTAGCCCCACACTTTGAATTTAAAAATAAGAAATAATTAATTAGGTATGATGCTATAAAACCGTTAGCACCTGTTATCAGCACCCGCTTACTTTCTAAAAAATTAAAGCCAGTTGTTGCTTGTTGAATCTTAATAAAGTCATCATTTAGAGTTTGGGTAAAATGCATCTATTGAGTCACTTTTTGTATGGATTTTGCGTATTGTAAATAGTCATCTTTTTTTAATGCATCAACCTCAATAGAGCTGGCTTGCTCTTGATAAAAAGCGTATAGCTTGTTTACTGAGTCTTCCATTTTAGAAAATGAAAAATTAGGTAATAATGACTTTATACGTTTATTACAACCCGAGTACTCAACGCCTAGCCCTTCATTTAAAATAGAGATAGACGTGTTATTCTTGCTATTGTTAGTGACTAAGCGAGCCAAAGACAATAGATCTATACGCTTCCCACTAGTAACGTTATAACTAGTCTCTTGCCAAGGGGTATCGAGCATTTCTTTCACTATTCGACAAAAATCGTCAACATAAACATAGTCATAATAGGTATTTTTAAAAATTTCGATATTTAAACCAGCTAAGTTCTTAGCGATACAGTTAGAAATAAATTTACTCTTGTAGTCTTCATAGGGACCAAAAATACCAAATATTCTTAATGTAGTAACATTGAAGTCTTTAAGATCATCTATATAACGACTAATTAAGTATTTTGCATAACTATGATCATCAGCAGGCACATAAGCTCCTAAATATGTTTCAGGCATATTTGGTTGCCAGTACTCCCTAGAATACTCTGAGCCAGATCCTAAATTAATCAGCCGAGTATTCTGAGCTTTGTTATGAAGAAGATTAAAAAACATAGCTAGGTTGTTTCTTAAAACCTCTGACGGGTAACCAAAGTTAGTTCTATCCGTTGTTGCACAATGAACTATTACATCAAACTGATTTAATGCTAAGTATGCTTTAACTGCCGATGCATCAGATAAATCCAACTCAGAGAATGTAGGAGCAAAAACCAAAAAACCTTCAGATTTTAAATACACTAATAAGTTTTTACCAACAAACCCTTCTGAGCCAGTTATCAATATTTTCATGCATCCCTCCAAATGTTATCTCGTAGTTCTATGTCGCTTAGAAATGGTGCCATGTCTTCTAAATTAGGGGATACTATTGAACCATCTTCTAGCTGTTTAGAAGAAAGCTTAGGAGCAAACCCTTGGTCTTGATCAACAAACACCTCACAAACGAGTGGACCTGAATGAGCTAAAACACTCGCTAAATCACTTTGTAAAGATTCCGTTTTCTCTATTTTAAAATAAGCGATCTGAAAACCCTCACTTAATTTTTTAAAATCCGGTAAGGTGACACCCGAGCGAGGTGACGCTCCTACTTCATTACCGTTAAAAAAGTTATTGTGTGTTTGATAAATAGAAGAGTAGCCACCGTTATTTATAATAAAGATTTTTATTGGTAAATTATTTCCACGAATTGTTTCAAGCTCTTGTAGATTCATCATAATGCTTCCATCACCAGCCAAACAAATTACACTTTCTCCTTCAGCTCCCAAGCAAGCACCTATAGCAGCGGGTAAATCATAACCCATTGCCGCTGAGCCTGAATTTGTCCAAAAGCGAGTCTTTGCTTTGATTTTTGCAGCTTGAAACCCAATCACACAGGCAGAGCCATTGCCAGCCACAACAACCTGTGACTCATTCAAAGATTCAAACAATACTTCCATAAAGTGATAGGGGTTAACTTGAGCACTCTTTCTGTAGCTACTCTGTACAACTGGGTAACGTAATTTACGCTCTATGCACCACTGTAACCATTTACTATCTTCTAGCGCCTTCAATGGTTTATCAATCAAGTAAGGTATAAATTCTGCTAAATCAGCATGCACCTTATAATCAACCTTTAAAGTTGGTTTATCCAGCTCTTCGGCATCGATATCAATCATTAAAATGTGCGCCTTATTGGCAAAACTTTGCCAGTTATAACTCACTTGACGAATATTAAGACGACACCCTAATACAATCACTAAATCTGCATTTTGAACAGCAAAATTACCAGCTCTATCTCCTACAGTCCCTGGCTTACCAACAAATAAAGGATGGTCAGTAGCGATTAAATCATGTGCATTCCAAGCTGTAACCACAGGAATTTTTAATTGCTCTATTAAAGTGATTACATCCGTTGCCATATTACTGACCCTGACACCAGTTCCCATCAAAATAACGGGCCTTGAGTGTGTATCAAGGGCCTTTTTTAATACTTGATAGTTCGCATCTAATTGTTCTGGCTTTTCAGCTATCGACTCACTGGGTAATTCAAATCCCTGTAATGATTCAACATCGATCATCGCAGATTGAATATCTATTGGGATATCAATCCACACAGGGCCAGGCCGTCCTTCTGTCGCCAAATAAAATGCTTTTTCCAAGTGGTATCTAATACTGCTAGGATCGTCAATTAATACTGAATACTTTGTAATAGACGATACTACATTTATGATCCCTATTTCTTGATCGCCTAACTGCCTTAAAGAGGGATGGTTTAACTGAGCTATCGTTGAGGTTTTAACCTGACCCGAAATTAACAACATAGGGATTGAGTCAGTCCAAGCCCCATGAACACCTGTGATAGTATTTGTTCCCCCAGGCCCTGTTGTAATATTCACAAGGGCTGGTTTTGTAGTAAGCCTAGCATACGCTTCAGCAGCCATTGCAGATGCTTGCTCATGATGATTAAACATTACACTCAGGTCAGGGTGGCAACCTAATGATTGATTTAAGTGCATAGCACCACCACCCGTAATCATGAAAACTTGGTTGATCCCCAATTCCACAACTTTTTGGGCTACATAATCTGATAATTTTAATTTCATTTTATTTTTTTAGTCACAATAAGACACTACTCGATTATCTTCTAAACAATAAATATCAAATTGCTTTTTGAAACCTTTAATTGTTTTCATTACTTCTTTTGGATAGATACCTGGCACAGCGACTATGACAGCATCTATATCTGAATCTTCAAACTCGGTTGGTGAAATAATAGGTGTTAGTAATACAGGGCTGTATAAACCTTGTTTAAAGGGCGCCGAGTCAACTATAGAGGATATTTTGTGAAGATTACTCAACGCTAACAATGCTAATGTTCTATGCCCAGCCCCCCAAACCGCTATTTTTTTGCCTTTACTAACATAACTTTCAACCAATTCATTTAGTTCTAACTGTAAAGCTTCCACTTCAACGTATTGCTGAGCAATATTTAAAGGCTTACGCTTTTTAGCGATAAGCAAAATATCATTTTCATTATTAGTGATGCAGGCCTCTAAAACATCGAAGCCGTGCATCCTAAAAGCAAGCTCTAGAGTTTCAGCTGTAAAATAAACTAAATGATCTGGTACAAACTCATAAAAACTATTTGTTTTTAACAGGTAGTCTAAATTTGGAACTGTAATATAGACATGCGCATCATTAGCTGTAATACGCCCCAAGTGAGTTAAAAATTCAGCTATATCTGGTTGATGTTCAAGGTAATTAAAACTGAAAATAACATCATAAACTTCGCTTACGCTCAAATCACTAAGGTAACTCTGACAAACAGAACGGTTATGTGACAACGCTTCATCCACAAACTCTTGTTCAAACTCAACCCCTGAAGCGTGCAACCCAGAATCCTCAATTACATCAAGCATTCCTCCTTTACCGCACCCCACTTCAAGCGCTCTTTTATCAGACAATTTGTACTTCTCAACAAAAGACTTTATTTCATTAAATCGTATTTCTTTTGCAGCAGGAGATAAAACGGCAGCAGTAATGACGCTTTTGTAGTAATGGACCGGCTTTATTTTTAATTGAACCAAACTACATGATGGGCATTGAAAAACAGTGCAATGTGTACTTTCATCCGCCACCTCGTTACTTTTTGGAAAGTGCTGCGCTGCAATTGGAAAAGGTGCCATATCAATTATGGGAGAGACAGGTAGTTCAGCACGACAAAGCCGACAGTGAGTTATAGCTTGGCTGTGTAATTGTGAATTCATATATATACCTTACTTGGTTTGACGATCTAAACTAATTTTCTCTGAAGCAATTTCTGCCCATCGTTTTTTATTAAATCCCATATTATAAGCAGGTAAACCATATGCCATACACTTTTTACAAATCTCAGCCTTACCCTTTGCTTTGTTTATCTGCTCTGTTGTAACCGAAAGAAAATCTTTAGCAACCGTTGTTCCCGATTGCTCAAAAACAGTGCAACAAACCGGCACAGTTAAGTCCCAATTTATATTTATTTGATTTTCTCTAAATGGACACGAATCTGATTTATTGTTTTTAGTCGCCTCAACCCCTTCTTCAACACTGACTAAAAGAGACTGATTTAAGGACACCGTCTTAGGATCTGAATTTCCTTCAAGATGATTAATACACCTTTCAAGAGGCATAATTAAGGAGTATGTAGATGATAATGAAAAACCTAACTCATCGCATAGTTCCTGCATTTTCATGAGGTTTAATGAATTGTTATCTTTATACAAATGGTAGTTTACATCTATAAATGTGTGTGACTTATATTTTTCAATGTAATATTTCAAACGATATAGGTTTGATTTTACTAAATTTATATCCCCACCAGTGTGGGTTCTGTTATAAGCTTCCGGATAAAACCCTGACAAGCTAATTTTTAAATACTCTGGGGAGAGACTTATAACCTCAGCAAGTAATTTGTCATTATCTATTGATATGTTGCTCGAAAGCGCAACAGCAATATTTTTACTATGAAGGTAGCGAATAAAATCAGGCAGGTCTTTATGCAGCATCGGCTCACCCCAGCTATATAAACTGACATGAGTGACTAATTCATTTTCTGAAATAATTTTATCAACTACTTTCTCAAAGCTTTTCTTTGACATCCTACCTTGTGGGTACTTGCCCGTTTGCGCACCATGTGCGCATGAAGGACACTTTAAATTACAGCTCCCCATTATATCTATCGTATAAAATGACTCACAATAATCTGAGTATAAAATTGTTTCTACATTAGCTAAACCTAAAGACTTTAATTGCTCTAATATTTCACTCTCTTTGATCGAAACAGCAATGATAATGCAAACATCAGGATGCTTTTTTACAATATCTTGCAAACTGTCAGGGGCAAAAACTTCTAACCCACACACTGGCTTACTTTGCATTGCAGGGTCTGAGTCTATAAAGCCTAAAATATCGTTTGAATGACTTCGTAACAACCGCTGTAACCCCATTCCGGTCATTCTAGCCCCCCAAACAAGTACGCTTTTCCCTGATAAAGCATTAAGTAAGGTGCTTTTGGTTTTTAACATAGACTAGCCTCTAACCTTAGCTACCATAGCCTCTATGTCTGGGTGCTCAGCATACCAATTATATAGCTGGGCGATTGAATCTTCGTAAGGAGTTTCAATTATGGGGCCAAACTCATTGCTGAATAAACTGTTATCTCCAGAGTACTCACCTTTAGACCCCTCTGTTTTTATATTTATCCGAACGTCATGAGGATGAACTTGCGCTATTTGATCAGCTAATAATTTGAAAGATACAGGGGCATTACTGCATACATTGTAATTTCTGTGCTCGGCTTTCACTCCAAATAAACGAGGTAATACAGCTAAGAAATCCCTCACATAAATATAGTCAAACAACATATCTTGATTCATAGAGATATCAAGCCCAGCAATTGCTCTACAAATATTATTAGAGATAAAGCGACGGGTATAATCTTCATGCTTTCCGAAAATGCCAAATACTCTTAAGTTAATAATATTTTTGTTACTTTTAGCTACATCATTACCAATAATGAACTTAGATAAACCGTACGTGTCTGCAGGGATATGTGCTTTAAAATAATCTTCTGTCATTTTTGGCCGATAGTTTCTCATATCGTACTCTGCACCAGAGCCTATTGTTATCAGTTGGCCATATAGGTGTGAACATCGTTCTAAATTAAAATATATTTGTACATTAGCCTCTAATGAATTTATGTTTACTGCACTCATTAACACAACGTCTGGCTTTAATTCAGCTAAATACCCTTCTACAGCGGCACAATCTAACAGATTTAATTCTTGGCGCTTAGGGCTAAATACGTTGTAACCACATTCCTCAAAATACTCAACTGCATTTTTTCCAATAAAACCATTTGAGCCTAATACGAGTATTGTCAAATTCGCCATCATTTTACCTTTTTATTTTATTTCAATTGCTTGCCATTGCACAGAATCATCTTGCAGCCACTCATTATTATCTAATGACTGGGTAACGGCATCAATTGCCTCCAGTACTTTTTCTGCATGAGGATCAAAATCTTCGTTTACACAAACCATGGGAGCTGAGCAGTTTTTACAAAAATTGACATCCTTGCGTCGCCCTTTAAGCATAGCAACACGTAAGTTATGCAACGAGCGCCCTTCCCATATACTCTTAACACTCTGCTCATTAACATTACCTATGACCACTTTTCTCGGCCAATCTAAAGTACAAGGGCTTGTCGTTCCATCACAATTGAAATGTAGGTACATAAAAGTAAACGGGCATGTATCTTTGTAATTTTTAATTTTTTGATCGTACATGCCTGTATCAGACACTTCATTTTGTTTGTCTAGCTGAGTTTCAGCCCATTGAGGAACTATTTTTTCAATATAAATTTCATCACAAATGCCCCCAAATGTATTATAAAAGTACTCCCTTTCTTGAGGTGTCATGACATATAAACTATCGTCCTTCTTATCTAAAGCACTTGTTTGATCAGCAATTTTGACATAGATAACAAGATCATCTGTTTTGCGTTCATATAAATCTTTAACGCCATCAACCAAGCTTTGGAAGTCCTGTTTAACACCAGCTACTTGCATGTATCGTTCTTCAGTGAGGCCCTCTATTGACACATTTATTCTTTGCAAGCCTGCATCAACAATTGCTTGGTTCAACTCAGGTTCTAATTTAGAGCCATTTGTAAAAACTTCAATTATTTCTGCTACTTCCATTTTTCTTGCGTATGCAATCATCTCTGGTAGCTGCTTGTGGAGCATCGGCTCCCCGTGATTCCCTATTTTTATTTTCTTTATTTTTTCAGGGAACTCGGTTAAATCATCTACGATTTTCTTAAATAACTCGAGTGACATTTTCCCTCGTTTCAAGCCCGCATCTTTCATTGCTCTGCCATCCGCCTGAAAACAGAAGCTACATCTAAAATTACATATACTCGAAACATCAATGTGGACAGATAATGGTGTTGATAGGGGGATTCTTTCCTCTAAGGGAGCTTTTGGAGCTGAGTATATTCTTGGTTGAACTTTAGCTCCGTTTTCTTGCTGGCTCATATAGTAGCTCCTGTTACTTAATATCTATTATTTTATTAAAATCACTCATACTACTGAGCAATACATCATTTTCAGATAATTTTACGCCATCATCATAACCTGGTGAGAAAAATACAAAATTAACATTTCCCCTCAAAGCAGCTTGCTGATCTAATGTGGTATCGCCAACCATATAGGATAGGTTAGGATCAGCACAAAAATGGTCTACAAGGTAATCAATTGCATCAGCAGAAGGCTTGTTTGCAAATTGACCATTACTCGCAATCACATAATCAAAGTAGTGTTCGATTTCTAATTCTTTAAGTACTTTGTCACATAAGTTCTTTGGCTTATTAGTCACTATTGCTAGATAACAACTCTTATTAGAAAGTTGTTCTAGCGTGCTCTCCACATTCTCAAAAAGAGAACTTTTTGGAGTGGTAGTTTTTAAGTAGAGCGCCCTAAACTCTGCAACCAAAGATTCAATGGACTCATTAAGATTATTAAATGAATTCTCTAGCAAACGACCAGCCCCGTACCCCATCAAAGGAAGCAACTCGCTCTTTTCGATATTTTCTAAGCTTCTTTTACTTCTCATTATGTTGATACATTGGAGAACTTCAGAAGCGCTATCAACTAAAGTTCCATCCAAATCAAACATCACCAAAGAACGGATATTACTCATTTATTTACGACCGCTAAGCAATACTCGCTCGCTTAACATTTTGATTCGAAGATTATCCTCTTGAGAGATACGAGTATAATAATCTTGTTTATTCTTCAACCAAAGAAGCTCAAATTGTATTGCTAACTGCAAGCCCTCTGTCACATTTGTATTATTAACAAAGTCGCTATCAAAAATAACTTTACGCGTTTCAAATCGCGATAAATGAATGTTTTTTAACTCTTTTAATAAAGGTAATGATTCATCATTCACACCACCTCCAACAACTAAATCTAACTGTCTATCTTTACATTCCTGTGCAACGGATAAACAAAATTGCTGGATTTTCTGAGAGTTGATTGAATCACGATTTAAACCTAGGGATAAGGTGAAATCAACTCGGCCGAAAACAACTCCTAAATTAACACCTTCTGACTCCAGATGATCTAACATCGGTAAAAAGTTATCAAAAGTAGTGTGTGTTTCGAGGTTAAATAAAAACTTAACGTCTTGTTGTTCATCAGGTGTGAAAACCGTCTTAATCGCTGCAATATATTTACTAAGCGCATACGGTGTCTCTACCATTGGCGCGATGATGTAATCCACTCCAAACTGCTTTGATTCAATAAGGTCTCTTATTGCTTCTGCCCCACCCACTTTTAATGCAACTTCTAGGCCTGCGCGTCTAGTTATTTCTAGTAATCGCAAAAACTCGTCACTACGAGTTCCTTCCGCTTCAAACTCTGCTTTAATTGCGACAACATTAAATTTTTCTTTCAGCTTGATCAAAATGTCGAGCATTTCTTTTTCGTAAGTATTAATAGGAACTCTCCCAAGCTCGTCCAATATATTTATATCGGATAATATGTAAACTTCTTTAGTTTTTGCTATCAATAAACTGTTTTATTGTTTGAATAACAAATGTTAATTCAACTTGGCCAAGTGAAGGTTGTACTCCCAACCAAATAGTATCGGCCATGGCTTTATCGGTTGCCGCAAGATCACCAACTTGCCTATATTCAACATTTTGCATATAGGGTTGGCGAACAATATTGCCTGAGAAAAGTTGCCTTGTTCCAATTTTTTTCTTATCTAAGTACTGAACAAGCTCTAAGCGTGTAAATTTATCGCTTATGACTGTTATTGGAAAACCGAACCATGAAGGCACTGCATCTTTTGATGAATACGGAAGAATAAAATGCTGTTGAGTTGCCTGTAATCCATCTAACATAAACGCAAAATTTTCATTGCGCTGCTTTATAAAGGCGTCTAATTTATCTAATTGCGCTAGACCACAAGCAGCCTGCATGTCTGTAATTTTTAAATTAAAGCCGCAATGACTATAAATATATTTATGATCATACCCTTTAGGTAATTCCCCCAACTGCCATTCAAACCTTTTCGAACACGAATTATCCTGACCTGGAGGACAGTAACAGTCACGTCCCCAATCACGGAAAGATTCTGCAATTGTGTTTAATTGTTTACTGTTGGTAAATACCGCGCCCCCTTCTCCCATTGTTATATGGTGGGCAGGATAAAAGCTAAGAGTTCCTACATGACCAAACGTGCCTACCGCTCGGCTTTCTCCAGCTGAGATCACATCATTTCGCGATTTAGCATAATCAATATTGACAGTATATTGCGCACCTAAAGCATCACAGCTATCCTCAATAAGCCACAGGTCATATTTTTTCACAATCGCCAAAACAGCATTTATATCAAATGGATTACCTAATGTATGAGCTAACATAATAGCTTTAGTTTTTAATGTAACCGCAGCTTCAATCTGTTTAGGATCAATATTGTATGTACCCAGCTCAATATCAACAAATACAGGAATACAGCCATATTGAATAATCGGGTTTACCGTTGTAGGAAATCCAGCAGCAACTGTAATAACTTCATCACCGGGCTTTAAAGCGCGCTCACCTAACCTTGGTGAGGTCAGCGATGCAAATGCTAATAGATTTGCAGATGAACCTGAATTGGTTGTTAAAGCATGTCTAACATGCAGAATATCCGCAAGCTTAGACTCAAACGCATCATTAAACCTACCTGTTGTAAGCCAACCATCTAACGATGCATCAACTAAATTTATATATTCATTTTCATCTAATAATTTACCTGACGGGGGAATGGGCGTTTCACCTGCAATGAAAATATTTTTACGCTCTTTTAATGCACCGTATTCTCTTACTAAGCTAAGAATATCTTCTCTCAAGCTTTGGAGTTTTATATTTTTATCATTGCTCATCTTTATTCCTCAACGCCCAATACTGTGCAATTTGCTTTTCAGTAAATAAATTCATATCTTCTTTTTCATAAAATGCTTTATACCAATCCACTGTTAAATAAATTGCTTTTGGAATACTCAAAACACCTTCGAACCCCAACTTAAGTCTTGCCTTAGAACAGTCAAGCATCAATAAGTTAGTTTCATGTAGCTTCTCAGCAGAATTATCAATCGCTATATTCGCGGATTCTCCCCAGCATGAAGCAACTTCCTTAACAACTTCACCGACGGTATAGTTTTTTGAGGTATGGGGACCAAAATTCCACGCGCCGGAGTATTCCTCACCTTGTTTTTCCCCTAGCTTTTTCGCTAAAACGAGATACCCAGTTAATGGTTCTAATACATGTTGCCATGGACGTATTGATGACGGATTTCTAATCTCTATTTCATCACCACGATCAAAAGCTTTAATAATATCTGGCAACAAACGATTCTGAGCCCAGTCTCCACCACCAATAACATTGCCTGCTCGAGCTGTTGCGATTGCTTTATCTGGAAAATAAGATTGACGGTAAGAATTTGTGACTATTTCAGCACATGCTTTACTCGCACTGTAAGGATCATGCCCTCCCAGCCTATCCGTCTCTCTGTAGGGGTAACACCACTCTTTGTTTTCGTAGCATTTATCAGTGGTGACGTTAACAAAAACCTCAACAGATTGGCACATCCTTATAGACTCTAAAATAGACACAACGCCCATAATATTGGTATTGAATGTTTCTACAGGATCATTATAACCCTCAATCACGAGAGGTTGTGCTGCTAGGTGAAAGACTATTTCAGGTTGAATATCTTGAAGTAATGCAGATACAGAGTGTGTATTACATATATTATCGATTGTTGAGGAAGTGCAAACACCTTTTTCAACGTTAGCTATTTCAAAAATGCTCTCAGACTCTTTTGGCGCTAATGCAATTCCATGAACTTCGGCCCCGAGCATTTTTAAATAAATACATAGCCAAGAACCTTTAAAACCAGTATGCCCTGTAACCAACACTCTTTTATTTGAAAAATATTTTTTTAAACTCACCAAATCTTCCATGGTGCATCCCCTTTATCCCATAAATCTTGTAAATATATTTGGTCTCTAAGGGTGTCCATAGGTTGCCAAAAACCTTGATGCTTATACACCGCAAGCTCTCTTTCTTTAGCTAACTGGGCTATTGGTTGTTGCTCCCAAGCCACTTTATCTCCCTCGATGTAGTTTAAAACTTCAGGAGATAAAACAAAAAAGCCTCCATTTATTAATGAGCCATCTGTTTTTGGCTTTTCCTCAAAGGTGGTTACTAAATCATTCGATATATTTAAAGCTCCAAAGCGGCCTGGGGCGTACGTCGCGGTTAACGTCGCTTTCTTTCCAAGAGCTTCATGATGTTTAATTAACTCTGCAATATTCACATTGCCCACACCATCGCCGTAGGTAAAGCAAAACGCAGACTCATCTTTCACATATTCATATACTCGCTTTAAGCGTCCACCAGTAAGCGTACTTTCTCCTGTATCAACAAGCGTTACCCGCCAAGGCTCAGCTGTTTGGTGGTGTACTTCCATCTTATTATTTTTTAAGTCGATTGTTACATCAGAAGAGTATAGAAAGTAATTTGCAAAATATTCTTTGATAACATTGCCTTTGTAACCACAACAAATTACAAAATCATTTATGCCGTAATGAGAATACACTTTCATAATGTGCCAAAGAATTGGCTTCCCACCGATTTCGACCATTGGTTTTGGCTTAAATTGTGTTTCTTCAGATATACGTGTACCAAATCCACCTGCAAGGATCACCGCTTTCATACATTCGCCCTTAAGATTCCAATACAAAGTTACAGCAATTATAATACCAACTATTACTTTGATTATTCTTAAATTAATAGTAATACAAGAATAATAGCAGTTGAATAAATGTTTGGTAAGCCAAATTATTGAAAAATTAGATATTTAGTAGCTTCACTCCTACTAATTTATGACCGTATTTTATTAAACATATGCAGCCAAGTCCTACCCAAAATGACGATAATTAAATTGTTAAAATTGAATGGTGTAATTTTCTGCAAGGAACTTAAAACATACATTGATCAGACTTCTACGTCACTTTTTCCATATTATATAAATTCATCGCATGGCCACCTATTAGTCCGATTATTTTTTCTCTTAGTTCATTAAACCCACCTAAATGGATTTCATCTCCATGCTGGACTAAGTTGATGCCTTCAAAGCATTAAAATATCCACCGTAAGGTGGGTTTTTCAATTTGCTGATTAATTTGGTTCGGAATGGTTGCTTTTACTTTCTCCATGTTCGCCCTCAATCGTCTTTGAGCTATTGAATATACTAATAAAGACAGTGTCATTATCATCAACAGTGCATCTATTCGGCTTGGCTTTTTTATAAATAATGATGAAACAAAAAATAACGGATCTTTTAAAAACCTAAAGCCTTTCCCACTTCTGATTGTGCTTTGTAGTGCCTGAGTAAATCTTCTGGGCTGAGAGTTTTCTCATCTGCATTTGTGGCTAATACAAAGCATGACTTTTTCTCTATTGCCTTTTTAATTAATGTGTCATTTTCTTCAATCTCTACGCTTATTTACCATTCTATACATTTCACCGGCGCGCCTTTTTAAGGTCTGCCTTTCCCTCATATATTTTATATTCACTGAACTGCGTCGTTGCCACATTGCGGTATTTCAATTTTTTCGTTAATTTATACAGCTCGCGCTTTGCATCTGCTTGGCATGCAAACCGTTGTGCTTGTAGGTGATAAAGCAGGGCAAGATCACGAACTTTACCTTGACTTAAAAGTATGATCTCATACTCCTTTTTTAAGGAGCATACCCATGCCTGATATTCAGCTATTTAAATATTTTGAATCAATTGATGATCCTCGCCAACAAGGAAAAGTTGTTCATAAACTATTTGATATCATAGCTGTCAGCGCTGTTGTGTCAGGCAGCCAAGGCTGGGAGGATATCGAAGATTTTGGCCATGATAGATTAGATTGGCTCAGGAAATATACTCCCCTTGAACAGGGCATCCCTCGCCACGACACAATTGCCCGTGTAATGAGCCGTATAGACATGACGCAATTCCAAGAGTCTTTTTCTTCTTGGATGAAAGCCTGCTCCACATTAACTTAGGGCGAAGTAAGTGCTATTGATGGGAAATGATTAAAAGGTTCATTTAATCAACTAGATAGATGTGATTCGCTTTATATGGTCAGTGCATTTGCATGCGAAAATGGTGTTGTTTTGGCACAGTGCCCTGTTGATAAAAAGTCGAATGAAATAACAGCGTTACCGGAACTCCTTGAATTATTGAAGATAAAAGGTTGCTTAATAACAATTGACGCAATGGGGTGTCAAAAGTCAATTGCAGAAAAAATAGTGGGTAAAGAAGCAGATTATCAAAAAACAGAGAAGAATTTAGGTGCTGTGCAGTTACCCATAACGTAAGTGATTTATCAGAAACGATACACTGGGAAGGCGCAAAAACAGTGGGAGTCATTATTTCTTTCAGAAAAGAAAAAGGCAAATAAGCAATGAGTTATGTTATAGATACTATATCAGTTCAGCCCGTTTAACGGCGGAAGAACTCGCAAATTCAGCACGGCAACATTGGCAAATAGAAAATGGATTGCATTGGCGTTTAGATGTAGGATTTAAAGAAGATGAGTGCCGAATAAGGCGTGAAGGTGCAGCCCCTGTATTTGCAGGACTGAGGCATATTGCATTTAATCAGCTAAAAGCAGAAACAAGTTTTAATAAAGGGATGCCTGCAAAACAGAAGAAAGCGATGCGCAGCACAGCCTACCTTGAAAAGGTCTTGAATTCATAGCCTTTTTTCATGCTCTTGCCCTAACTTGAAACCCAGAGGTTTTTGCAAGCGCGATTAGATGGTTTTCTGAGATGAGGGCTTTTAATTGATTTGAAACTTGGTTAATCTGCATGTGAACTCTGTTTTAGTCATTTTTCTTATTGGCGTAACTACTTGATCATTAACAGAGTTCAACTTCAAGTTTCTTAAGATCCAACCTATGTACATGCATTAACTAAAGGCTGAGCAAATAGCTCATTGATTTTTTATATGTTAAGAATGAAAATCACTCATTGAGACCCCATTTTTAATCTATTCGTCTAGCGAAAGTAAGTGTTTCTAGTATTATATTGAAGCTAACTGTTCATCGTTCAGAAAGTCACAATGCACTTTATAGTTCTCTAAAAAATACTCTCTCATATCAACAATATAATCTTGCCAAAGCGAGAAAAGTTCATCAAATTGTTCTAATGTAAATGCTTCATTTTCATAACTATAAAGCAATGTAATTAGTGGGCAGTGAAAATATAATAGCGACCCTTTCATCATATGGTAAATATGACCTAATGGTGAATTTTTAAATGAATACACATACCGTTGCTGTCTTTTAAGTAAATCAGCGGCTTCTTTGATTGTTGTATAAGGTTCATTACTAATAACTAATAAGTGGTTACACATATCAATAAAGCGCTGCACTTCGTAATCTTCATCATTTAATTTATCCAAACTCAGGTTTTCAAAGTATCGCTTCTTGATTAACTCTACCAAAGGAGGCTTATCTAAGCTGTTTTCTGAGTCAATTAATTCATCCGCAGCTAATGAAATAGCGCCTTTAATTTTAGCCCCGTTACCAATATTAAATACATCAGCCAAGGGATTTAACTCTACTAGTTTTTCCAACTGACTATGTGAAATTTTATATAAGTCGTTAGTATAAACAAAACCATCACCTAAATTACCCGGCAGAGTTTTCTCCGTAACAGGTGCGCACCCAATTCCCTCTTCATCGTCTTTATCTTTTTTATAAAAGCTATGATCACTATGATGCTTTCCAGAAGGTAAACTTCCATTATCAACACCAAATAAATAAACATTCTTAAAACCAAAATTTAAGAAAAATGATAGCGCTGTATTAGAGACAAGTGGGTTGCTATATGGAATTAATGGCAATGTTTTAGAGCGATTTTTTAATGATAGAAAATTAATTAAATCAGTCCCCCCCTCATTGCCTTTCAGCGCTAACCCAGACCATTCATATAACTCGGTCGTCTTAGGGTGAACCATATTGACAGCGAGCAAATTTACTCGTTTATACGCTTCTATTGGTAAGGAATCAGCGACAATTTTATAATTAGCGTAAGGCCTTTCTACTAACACATGAAAATCAGCTTGAATACCTATTCGTTCTAAAGATACAAGAGCAGACCCTGCTGCTACAACAATCCCTTTATTTTGATTGTTTTTTAAATAGTCAATAGCCTCATCTAACGATGGGCCATTGCCAACTAAAAACACTGGAATATCTAATAACGAAGCCGGTAGTTTGTCTTTATTCGTAAGAAAAAATTGGTTACTTTCAAGGTGAGAAATTGAGTGAGCAAACCCAGTTATTGCATCATTAAAAAAACCATGTCCCATTTGGAAGCGGAAGTAATCCGCAGCCCAGTTGGCTATTAACTCATTAATGTCACGTCCTGGCGTATGTTGATAACAAAAGCTTCTGACCGCTGAAAACGCCCCTATATCTTCAACTACACTTTCTAAATCTTGAATGAACGTGTTTTTATCTGCTCCCAGATTAAAGAAAAGACAATTTCCTTGAACATCAATTTTTTCAATAACATCAAACCAATCAATACAAAATAAACTTGCATAAAACTGCTCTAGATCAGGCTCAATAATAAATAAATAATCGAACTCAGTATGCTTTAATAATTCTGGTATGTGATACCCTAATCCTACGCCAAAAATAATACCTGATGGAAAATCACCAGGTAATTGCTCTATTTTTTTCTCGTCAAACTCTCTCAATTTACGCATAAACTGACCAAGTTTGACCATATACTCAGTGTGAAGGCGTTTATCTGAACTGCTATCCGGATACCCTGTATAGTCCGTTAGACTAAGAACAGGATGGGCAATCTGGCGTTTAACTTGCTCTTGGCTCTGCTCAAGCGGGTTCTGAGAATAAAGGGGGGCTGGGGCATTTTCAGGTATTATATTGCCATGACCACTTAGCGTTACGTGAATACAGAAATCATCTCGTAATGTTAAATTAGATAAAGCACCTATAATTTCAGGGTAATACTGTGTGAAGCACTGCCAATTTCTTTCAAAACGTTGATTTGCTTCAGTTGCAAAAATAGCTTCTCGCTCTTGATGTTTAATTGTATCTTCTAGCTTTTCTGATAATAGGTTAAGCTCTTCATTAATATCATTACTATTCATCGTTGCTATTACCTATTTGATACTTTTATAAACATTTATTTTTTTCTGCGTATTTAAGTGAACACCAATCTTTTTTGCAATAACGCCTTTTCTCTGTATTAACTCCTGTACTGTCGTATTTAACCGTGTTGAGAAGTCAGATAAAAAAAGAGTATCATCTTCAGTTAATACTGTCGGGGAATTGAATACATTTTTTAATAAATCATCTAATTGGTTTAATTCACTTTGAGCTGAGTCAATATCATCTTCGAGTATGTATTGATTGATTTTTGATAACTTAGGAAGCAATTGTGATAACAGATTAGCCGACATTCGCGTCTATACCATTCTCATTTAGTGTTTGTTGGCGAACATCATGCGGAATTGCATCCCAAGCAGATTTAATCTCTTTTAACAAATTAGAAACCTCATCAACTATTTCAGGATCATTCTTTATAGTTGCATCGACTAAACGGTCAATCATATATGAATAAAGTGCATATAAATTCTCGGTCACTTCGCCACCTACTTCAAAATCTAAGCACCCTCGCAAGGCCTCGATTATGGCGGTTGCCTTAGATAAGTGTTCTGCTTTTGCTTCCATGTGCTTCTTTTCAATGGCTACTTTTGACATTACCATTTTTTCAATAGCACCCGCCATTAACATTTGGATAATTTCATAGCGATCCGCACCTGCAACTCGAGTCTTAAGTGCTTCTTTTTGATAATTTTTTACTTTTGCATTATACATATTAAAACCTTTTAAAATCAAAAATAGTCATTATGATTTGTTTCTTGTAAACCCAGGCAAGCTAGATAGTTGTGCGCTAAGGTAGGTCTGCGTTGATTGCATTTGTGCCAATAAAACATCTAACCCAGAATACTGTTTTCTTAGTCGCCCTTCTAACTCACCCATTCTAAACTCATGATTAATAACATCATCTTCTAAATCATCAATTTGAGTATTTAAGTTTGTTTCACGTTGCTTCATTATTCCATCCGAATCAACGTAATTTCCTAATAATTCCTCAAATTGTTTTGCTAGACCGTTATCACCAGCAAATGCTTTGCCAATGTCGTCAAAATTTTCATCCATAGCAACACTCAGACTACGCACGAGTGATGACTTTTCTAAGTAACCATCTTTCTTAACACCTAAACCAATATCAAATATACTCTTAAAAGGACCAGAATCTGTTAAGTTAGTCGAAAGTGTATTCACAAGCTGTGAACTTAATGAACGAATTGTCGCGTCACTATTTAGCGGCTTACCGACTCGAGATTGAAACCCTAACTGACCAACTACATTATTATAGTTTGCAATGAATTCATCGATTAGTTTTGTTGGACTCTCACGGTCATAACTAACCGCAAGCTTTGCTGTTTCACCATCAACACTTTGGCGTTTAGCTGTGATCGTCATATCTTGCACTGCATCTTTAAACGTATTGGTGTCGTTTGTTATTGAAATACCATCGACTTTAATTATTGCACTTTGGGCTTGGTTTTCAGCAGCTATACCAATACCACCAGCACCGCCAGCGTTTGCTACGGTTGATACGTTATCAAGTTCGGCATTGTCATTAGTGATCACAAGATCATTGTTATCGCCAGTTACATTTGATGTTAAAACTAGCTTAGCCTCAGTGCCTGTGTTAATTATATTTGCTGTCACACCAAAGTTATCATCAGAGTCATTTATCGCATCACGTAATTCAGCTAGAGTAGCGCCTGCATCCACAGTTAAATCAAAGCTTTTGTCTGGGCCTGCAGCAAAAGAAAGCGTTCCTCCAGAAGCACTAACCACATCATCAGTGGTTGTAAAAAGCGAGTCATTGGAAACAGCACGGCTGCCCTGAGCGAGCGCTACAACTTCGATTTTAAAGTCGCCAGGCGTAATATCTTTTGTTGGGGTAACTGAAACGAGATCGCCGTCATCACTGGTTGGTTGCGTGATGTTAGCAATTCGTTTATTGAAGTTATCTGGATCCGCTAGTTTCTCTATCGTATCTTGTAACTTAGAAAGTGCGCCTTTTATTTCACCAATAGCAGAAAGCTCTACTTTGAGTGATTCTTCTTTTTTTACAAAGGCATTCATTTTTGGAACATTTTCAGCGGCAACTGATGCGCTAATGATACTTTCGAGATCCAGCCCCGATCCAATACCTGCGGATGTAATTAGTGGCATACTTCTCTCCTACTATCTGTTCCAAAAAGTGTTAGGCGGTTTGATTCAATAGCAAACCTTTGTTAGTAAGTTTATCGGCAAATTCATCTAAAGCTTTAGCTACTTCTCTAAATTCTTTAGTCGGTATTTCACGAATAACCTCTTCGCTTTTCTTATCAAATACTTTGATAATCGGCGGATCACCATCTTCATCAAATTCAAACACTAAATTAGTTGAAGTAACGGGTATATATTTATTTAATTTTTCTAAGTTCTCTTTTACTTCTTCGATCAGCGCTTTTCTTTCACCTTCTGAATCTAGCTCTTTGCCGTCTTCAACAAACGCAGGTTCTCTTCCAGCAATTTTTACGCCACCTTGTTCAACATTTACTTTTTTATTAACTTCATTTAATTCACTTTTATTTGTAAAAGATGAATTAGCAGACAGATTTTCGTTTGATTTGATTATTGCACTTAAATCAGCCATGGTAGGTCTCCTTCAAAACACAAACAAAGTATAAGTCATTATCAAGCAAAAGCTCAATAATGACTTAGAAACCCATTAGCCTAGTAACGACAGCGCTACTTGTGGACGCTGGTTTGCTTGACTTAGAATTGATTGGCTTGCCTGTTGAAGTATTTGTGACTTTGTTAGACTCGCTGTCTCAGCTGCGAAATCAGTATCTTTTATACGTGATTTTGCTGCACTTAAGTTCTCAGAGATATTTGATTGGTTACGGATTGTTGATTGGAATCGGTTTTGTACCGCACCAAGCTCTGCACGTTTTTTATCAACCACAGCAATCATCGCATCCATACCAGCCATTACAGCTTGTGCATTTGCTTGAGAAGATACACTGATCCCCGACGCTGAAAAGACTGATGAGAAAGCAGTTTCATCTGCAGATGCACCCACTTGTGTACTAATTGTACCTGCTGTAGCACTTAAACTTGCAC
Source organism: Pseudoalteromonas neustonica (assembly GCF_001653135.1). Lineage (GTDB taxonomy): Bacteria > Pseudomonadota > Gammaproteobacteria > Enterobacterales > Alteromonadaceae > Pseudoalteromonas > Pseudoalteromonas neustonica. The sequence goes on along the minus strand of NZ_BDDS01000001.1, from coordinate 495,839 downwards.
CCGTTACAGCACTCGCAACACTGGCAATACCTGACATAGTAAAGCCGCCGTCAGCTGCAATAGAGTTAGCTGTGCCACCAACATCTTTCATACTAAAGCTAATATTTTGAATCGCATCAGCACCTACTTGAAAGTTGGCAGAAAATGAGCCATCTAATAAGTTTTGACCACCAAACGTAGTATCGGCAGCTACACGGTTTACTTCTGACGATAATGAACGAATTTCTTCTTGGATAGCCAAGCGATCTTCATCGGTATTAGAACCATTTGATGCTTGCTGTGCCAATGTTCGCATACGCTGAAACATAGATGTTGTTTCATCAAGCGCACCTTCAGCAGTTTGTGCAAGTGAAATACCATCATTTGCGTTACGATTACCTTGATCTAGGCCGCTTATTTGGCTAGTCAAACGGTTAGATATTTGCATACCTGCAGCATCATCTTTCGCACTATTAATACGAAAACCTGATGAAAGGCGTTGAAAGGATGTATCTAGTTGGTTGCCAGACTTCATTAACTGGCGTTGTGCGTTCAAAGAACTCACATTAGTATTTACATATAAAGCCATAATAGCCTCCGCTTTATCATTTTAAATAGAATAACAACGGGATACCCCTACCCTGTTACTATTCCAGACTGAGAGTCCTAGATTTTTAGTTCTCTAAGTCAGTTATCGTCAGATAAAACGGAAACTTTAGCTTTATTTATAATTTTTTAACAATTCTATTTTATTTTAGCCCTGTAACAAGCTTAATGCAGCCTGAGGTCGTTGATTCGCTTGACCTAAAATTGTTTGGCTTGCTTGTTGTAATATTTGGTTTTTAGTTAAATTTGCTGTTTCCATGGCGAAGTCTGCATCTTTAATACGTGACTTAGCAGAGGCTAAGTTTTCAGAAATATTAGCTTGGTTTCGTATTGTAGACTGAAACCGGTTTTGAACTGCACCGAGTTCAGCACGCTTTTTATCTACAACGGCAATAAGTGAATCCATTCCAGCCAAAACAGCTTGCGCGTTTACTTGTGACGACACACTAATACCCGCGGCTGTAAATACAGCAGAAAAATCTAAAGTTGTCGATGCCGTTGCACCATCAACAGAACTGACATTTGCTGCAAGTGTTGAAAGCGCCTTTCCACCTACTGCAGATGCTACACCTGCAACACCTGAAATAGTGAAACCACCATTAGCCGCTAATGAATTGGCCGTATCACCAACTGATTGCATACTAAACCCAATTGTTTGCACAGCATCAGCGCCGACTTGAAAGCTTGCAGAGTAAGAACCATCTAGTAAATTTTGGCCGCCGAATGTGGTATCACTGGCGATTCGATTAACTTCATCTGATAGCTGCCTGATCTCCTCTTGGATCGCAAGCCTATCTTCATCAGTATTAGAGCCGTTTGCTGATTGCTGTGCCAATGTTCGAATACGCTGGAATGTTGATGTAATTTCATCAAGTGCACCTTCGGCAGTTTGTGCTAAAGAAATGCCATCATTCGCATTACGATTGCCTTGGTTTAAGCCTAGGATTTGCGACTGTAAACGATCCGATATTTGTAAACCAGCGGCATCATCAGCAGCACTATTAATACGCAACCCAGATGATAAACGTTTAAATGATGTATCTAAGTCGTTTCCAGTTCTTTCTAGCTGTCTTTGTGCATTTAACGCACTGACATTCGTGTTTACAAATAAAGCCATAATAAACTCTCTTCTTATCTGTCAAATTAAAGCCACTTTAATTAAGTGGAATTTTGACAAAGTGACTAGTTACAGCAGCCAAGATATATTGGCCCGGGGCAATAAACTGCCACTTTGCAGGTTAATTTAAAAACTTAATAAGTATTGAGCAATCTTTAGGCCAACTTTATGATTATTTATTGACCCCATAAAAAAAGGGCCTTTAAAAGGCCCTTGAAAGATAAGTTTGAGAGTAGGTTTAAAACAAAAACATTGGCATAGTTTATGCTTTGTATATTATGTTCTTACAAATGTGAGAACACTTCAGGATTTTTAAGCGCCTCCGCTTTATCAATCCGTTTCAGCGCCTTTGTTAATACCCCATTAGACAAAGGCGCTACATTCTTAGTCAATTAATTGACGTCGCTTCAAAATTAATAAATCAGTTATTAACCTAGAAGACTTAATGCTGCCTGTGGACGCTGATTAGCCTGGCTAAGAATTGTTTGGCTTGCCTGTTGTAGAATCTGCATTTTAGTTAAGTTAGCAGTTTCTTGTGCAAAGTCAGTATCTTTAATACGTGATTTTGCAGCACTTAAGTTTTCAGAAATATTCGATTGGTTACGAATAGTTGACTGGAACCTGTTTTGAACAGCACCTAGCTCCGCACGTTTTTTATCTACTACCGCGATAAGCGAATCCATACCCGCCATTACCGCTTGTGCATTGGCTTGTGAAGATACACTGATACCACCAGCAGTAAATACTGATGAAAATGCTGTTTCATCTGCTGATGCGCCTACTTGCGAACTAATCGTTCCAGCTGTAGCACTTAAGCTAGCACCGGTTACCGCACTGGCAACACCTGCAATGCCTGACATGGTGAAACCACCATTATCCGCTATAGAGTTAGCCGTTCCACCAACTGATGCCATACTAAAGCTGATATTCTGAACAGCGTCAGCGCCTACTTGGAAGTTAGCTGAGAAAGAGCCATCTAATAGGTTTTGACCACCAAACGTTGTATCTGCAGCAACACGATTCACTTCTGATGATAATGAACGAATCTCTTCTTGAATTGCTAAGCGATCTTCATCTGTGTTTGAACCATTCGCTGCTTGTTGTGCAAGTGTACGCATACGTTGAAACATTGAAGTTGTTTCGTCTAGTGCACCCTCAGCAGTTTGAGCTAATGAAATACCATCGTTTGCGTTACGGTTACCTTGGTTAAGGCCATTAATTTGTGACGTTAAACGGTCAGAAATTTGTAGACCCGCTGCATCATCTTTCGCACTGTTGATACGAAAACCTGATGATAAACGTTGAAATGATGTATCTAGTGCATTACCAGAATTGTTTAATTGTCTTTGTGCGTTTAACGCGCTAACATTTGTATTTACGTATAAAGCCATGATATCTCTCCCGAAGTAAACTTATCATTTACTCTCAAACTTACTGGATTAAGCAGTGGTTGTTATTTTCAACGCTTTGCTTGGTTAATTAAGTTATCGGTCTACTCAAAAAATCCTTTAGCTTTTTTTTAAGTTTTTTTAATAAAAAACATTAATCCATTGTAATTTAATAACTTTTAAATTAAATACAATTGATTTCAATGGTCAAATAATGCAGAGATCACAACAGCTATTTTTACTAAGATAATATTTTAGGAAGCTATAAGTGTCTAAATATAAAAGATATAAGTTTAAAGGAAGGGAAAAATAAGAGTAAGGCAACAGATTGCCTTACTCTTTATACTTTATAGATAATCGAACAGTGATAAATTAGCTAAGCGGCCAAATGTTGCCTGCGAGGCTTGTAATGCAGTTTCTTGTTTGGTGAGTTCAGTTATGGCTTCGGCCATATCGAGTTCAACTAAGTCAGCTCGCGATGCTTTATTATTCACATCACGATCGCTGTTAGAGTCTGTTACCTTTTCCGTTGTATTAAGTCGCCCACCCAAACCGGCTTGCGTCAAAGAGACATTATTTTTTGCATTATCAATTTGAGTCATTGCATCAGCTAATACTTGCTCATAATCATCTTGGTTAATTGTGGTGTCAGTCAAGCCTGCGATTAAATCACTTAATGTATTTAAAATATTCTCTTTTTGAGGGGCTTCTAATGTAAAATCCACTTGCCCACTCGCTACAGGACTAATGTCAATTTCCATTCCTGCAAAGTTGATTGTTCCGTTATCAAAGCTACCTGATTCAATAATGTTCCCCCCCTGCTCTACTTGATATGTATTAGGGGTCCCCGCGGTCGTTATCACATTATATGTATTTGCGCCTGCGACTGCATTTGGATCTGCGTTATAACTCGCTTTGTGAAACGCATCAAACTCAGCCTGTTCTTTTACATAAACTTTGGCGCTTGTGATCCCACCGCTTGCAACACCATCATTGGATGTGAGGTTTAAGCGCGCATTTACTTTTTCAAACACATCAAAACCATTGTCACTGGATTTTATTTCTACACCTTCAGCTACTTTGATCTTATGTTGGCCTTGATCACCGCCGTACTCATACTTACTCGACGTAGAATTAAAGCTGTAAGTTTGCGTGTTATCTTGGTAACCAGAAAAAATATACTTATTGTCTTCTGTTTTAGCATTCATTAAATCATGTACATTACTTTGAATTGATTTGATTTCTTCTGCAATACCTTGACGATCTATATCACTATATGCACCATTACCAGCCTGAATAGCTAATGTATGTGCTTTTTCAAGTGAAAGTTTGATATTTTCAAGCACACTCTCTTGAATATTTAAACGACTGGTCAACATAGTAATATTTTTACTAAATTGTTCATTTGTTTGAATTTTATCTGTATACAGTAATGCACGCGCAGTCGCTGAGGGGTCATCTGAGGCAGTTAAAACACGTTTTTGAGTATTAACTTGCTCTTGTGCTTTATTGACATTTTGTTGATTTTTCAAAATAGAATTCACACTACTTTGATACATTAAATTGTTTGATAAACGCATAATTACCTCGTAGCACCAAGTAAAGTGTCAAAAATAGTACGGGATGTCGCAAGCACCTGAGCTGACGCTGCATAAGATTGCTGAAAGCGCAGTAAATTGGCCGCCTCTTCATCAAGATTAACCCCTGATAATGATTCATACCAAGCCTCTGATTGTTTTGCTAACGCTTCAAAGGCTGCACCATTTGTTTTTGCTTGGTTAGTTACAACGCCTACATCGGTTACTAAAGCCCCATAAGCTTGATTAAAGGTCTTATGATTATCTGCTGTCGCTGTGGTGACAACATTTTGACGTACTAACTCACCATTTTGTAACTCAGCAAGTTTTAACCCATTACGGTTATCATCAAAGCCACCTGTATTAAACTCTAATGTAAAGGTATCACCTGTTGCTGGCGTGCCTTCAATATTAAAATCAAAACCATAACCATCAAACGGAGCGCCTGCTTGAGCTAAAATATTCTCAGCCGGTGGCGTTATTGTAAATGTACTCGTACCGCTGCCGTCTGTAATTGTATACTCGTTTAAATTCGCTGTTTTAACTAAACTAACATCACCATTAGTCAGCCCTGGCGGTGTTGCTGTAAAACCACCGGAGTCAATACTCGTCACATCACCTACAGATATACTCGCTTCACTGGTGTTATTAATATCATTTGCGGTACGAATTGGAGCAGCTAATGCTAAATCTTCTGGCCTATTCGTTGCCATTTCTAAGCTAGATGCAGCCTGAGCATTCAGTTTTATCTGAAATTGATCATCAACGTTTCCCGTACCAGAGACATTAATCTGCAAACCAAACGATTCACCACTGGTAATCGTTGATGAATCAACAATACCGCCAACAATATTAGCCGTAGAGGCACTGCCGAGTGGCTCACCTTTATTATCAACAGGCTGAATTTCAACTGTCGTTGCACTGGTATAAGTAATAACAAAGTCACTTGCAGGTATTTCGCTGCCTTTGCCAGGCTCTAATGTGGCAGTCATTGCCGCTGTACCTGTATTAGCTTGGTATGCAAACCCACCGGTTGTAGGTATAGTAAAAATATCGCCACCTAGCTCACCATTACCATCCATTCCAAGCCTATTTTGCTGATTAAATGCATCTGCAATCGCAAGTCCCATTTGCCCTAACTGGTTTTGTGCTGGTACTAATACATCATCACGAAATGCCAGCAGTCCACCAATTTTACCTTTTAGTTTACCTACATCAACTTCAAGCGGCACAGCTTTGCCGTCGTTTATATCTAGGTGAAGTTCTTTAAAGTTAGGATCAGGGTCACCGCGCATTGAAAATAAATTAAATGAACCACTTTGCATTACAAGTGCTTCTCCTGTGCCCATAAACACCAGTTTTTCACCATTAGGGCCGTCTAACGTTTCAATATCAACCAACTCTGATAACTCACGTATTGCTTGATCACGTTCGTTAAACATGGAACTTGCATCAGCAGCATTTCGCGTCCCATTAACAGCTGCGACTTGTTTGTTAAGCTTGCTGATATTCTGTACTAACGTATTCGCTTCCCCAGAAAATATTTCAAGCTGCTCGTTCACAATATTTTTTTGATCAAATACGATCCCAGATAAACGCTCCATTTGACTAATTAAATTTTGCGCATCAGTCATTACTAGCGAGCGGGCAACCGTTGAAGAGGGCTGATTTAAACTCTCCTGCACATTATTAAAAAGGGAGTTTATACTGGTAGATAAGCTATTAGACTCTTGAGAGAATAATGTATCTACTCGGCCAGCTTCGCTAACAAATTGATCAAAGAATGCTTTATTTGAAGTATCGCGATTTAGTTGTTTTTGTGCGAACTCATTAAGTAATCTGTACGTATCACCACGACCAACTTGATTGTCGATCATAGTCATGTGCTCTGTACGCTCGCGCACATAGCCCACTGTATTTACATTGGCAATATTCTTGCTGGTCGTTTGCAGTAATTCTGTATTAGCACGTACACCAGAATTAGCAATGTCTAACAAATTAAACGACATTTTAATTTACTCCTTGGCGAACCAATGTTGCCGCCAATGTTTTAAGCTCAGTGCGATTAAGTACCTGCTTAATTTTATCGGCATAATTGGGGTCGGTTGCATACCCCGCTTTTTGTAATGAATCTAAAAAAGCGGCAGGTTTTGCGGTATTTTGTAAGGCTTCTTGATAACGTGGGTTTTGCGTCAAAAATTCAACAAAGTCATTTACACTGTCTTTGATTGAGTCATAGGCTCTAAAGCTAGCCTGTTTTTTAACAGGCATACCTTCTTCAAATTCAAGTGTAACTTTACTGGCTTTATCACCTTGCCAGCTTCTATCTGACTTAATATTGAATAAATTAAATGAGCTATTACCATCACTTTTATTAATAATGTGTTTCCCCCAGCCAGTCTCAAGTGCAGCTTGTGCAACCATTACAGCTGGGTTTAACCCTATTTTTTCTGCGGCTGTTTTAGCGTGCTCCCACACACTTGAGATAAACTCTTCAGCATTTTCAAACTGTGGTTTTTGCTGCTTTTGCGCTTTACTGGCAGAGGCTGAGTCAACGCTAGCATCAGTACTTTTACCGTTTGCACGGTTATCACTTGAAAACTCATTAACTGAGCGCAGTACAGACCCTGGCATAAAGTTTTTAGTATCTGGGGAGAGTTGTTGAACAATAATATCAGCCAAACCTAGCGAGCCTTTTGAAGAAAGCTCAACGGATAGTTGCTGGTCATGCATTTCTTCAAAGAACTTTACACCGCTTGAATTAAATGGACTTTCTTTATCCTCAAAGGCTTCATTTGCTTTGCGCATACTTTTAAGCAACATTTGCGTAAAGATAGATTCAAATTGTGCCGCTGCTTTTTTCAGCGCTTCTTTAGACGCTTCAGGCGAAGCCCCGCCCTTTAAGGCCTCTTGACGAAGTGAGTCAAGATTCCCTAAATCAAAGAAGTTTTGTTTATCGAGATGATTAGTATCCATCAGCAATTTGACACAATAGTTAATAATACTACTAACAATGCAATAATTGAGCCAAATATCATGTTGGCGTGTTGGCGTGTTGGCGTGTTGGCGTGAAAGTAAAACAAGTATGCTAGGTGGTTACAAAGTAAAGTTAGCCTCGGCTAGATTTTTTATCCAGTAAACAAATGTCTACAATGTCGCGAAGGCGGTAATGTAGACATTCGTGAATGTCACTAATAGATCACATGTTAAATCACAACAAGCTGTCCATTTATTGCCCCAGCTTCTTTTAGTGCTTCTAAAATGGCCATTAAATCACCAGGTGCTGCGCCCACTTCATTAATAGCACGCACTAAGTCATCAAGGCTTACACCTGGATTAAAAACAAAAGCACGCGAATCATCTTCGTTCACATCTATTATACTTTGATTAGTAACGACCGTTTCCCCTTCAGCCAGTGGGTTTGGCTGCGCCACATTTTGCTGCTCTGCAATTGTTACCGTTAAACCACCATGAGTAATTGCCGCAGGTTGTAATTTTACATTTTTGCCAATCACAATCGTACCAGTGCGCGAATTAACAATGATTTTTGCGGCGGTATCAGCAGGCTTAAACTCTAAATTTTCAAGTGTTGATAAGTAAGAAACACGTTGCGATGCATCTCTTGGAGCAATTACACGTATTGATGCGGCATCTATCGCTGTTGCGCTATTTGGCCCGACCAGATCATTTATCACCTGCTCTAAACGTTTTGCCGTTGTAAAGTCAGGGCGATTTAAATTAAATGTAATGTAGTCGCCTTGCATAAAAGGGCTTTTAATCGCACGCTCCACCGTCGCACCATTTGGAATACGCCCCACTGTGGGTGTATTTATAACAACACGGCTACCATCGGCCCCTTCAGCGCCAAGTCCACCAACAATTAAACTCCCTTGCGCTATTGCATACGTATTACCATCAACCCCTTTTAGAAAGGTTTGAATTAAGGTACCACCACGTAAACTACCCGCGCTGCCAATTGAAGAAACGGTAATATCAATTCTTTGTCCTGGTTTTCTAAATGCGGGCAATTCTGCATGGACTGCAACAGCAGCCACATTTTTAATTTTTGGTTTTAAAGTAGCTGGTAATGTAATACCAAAACTATTTAACATACCTTTAAAGCTTTGTTCAGTGAATCTGCTTTGCTCACCAGTGCCAGGTAAACCTACAACCAAACCATACCCTACGAGTTGATTTGAACGAACACCTTCAACCATTGATACATCTTTAATACGCTCTGCAAAAACATTGGCGTGCCAACCTAATAAACAAAGAGTAATTAATACTTTAAAGCCATTCATAATAACGATCCTTTAAAAAGGGAACAGTGCACTACTGAAGAACTGCGTTAACCAACCCGCACTTTGAGACTCTTGTAATTGCCCTTTGCCTGAATATTGAATTCTCGCATTAGCAATGCGATTAGAGGTAACTGTATTATCTGCAGTAACATCTTGTGGACGCACAAGCCCTTCGAGTCGAATAAACTCTTCACCTGTATTCAACGTCAGCCACTTTTCACCACGAATCACTAAATTTCCATTTGGTAACACACGCATTACGTTTACTGAAATATCACCAAATAAACTATTTGATTGGTTTGATTTTAAATCGCCATTAAAAGACGAGCCACTGCCAATGCCAAATTGAATGCTATCGCCACCAATATTAACCGGCAACCCCCCTAACCCAACAACAGGATCAAGACTTGCGTCACTTGTTTTATCAGTTTGAGTTTTTGCAGCTTTTGATGACTGTGTTGACTCTTGCAGTTTCACCGTAATAATATCGCCTGTGCGCAGTGCTTTTTTATCTGAATAAAGATCATTCGATAAATAACTATCAAATAGTGAACCTGTCGCTACAACTTGCTCTGTTGCAGGCTCTGGATACATAGGCGCATAGTAAGGGTCATCCTGAACCACATCAGTATTTTGGCTTGTCATACAGCCACTTAAAAATAATACACCCGTTAAGGTTATGGTAAAATTACGCATCACTTTGCCCCTAATCATTAAAGTTGCTGATTGATATAACTCATCATTTCATCCACAGCTGAAATAACTTTTGAGTTCATTTCATAAATACGCTGCGTCTCAATCAAGTTAACCAATTCTTCGGTCACATTAACATTAGACGTTTCTAATGCGCCTTGTACCACAGAACCTAAACCTTCTAGACCTGGATTACCTTGCACTGGAGCACCACTGACGGCAGTCTCTGTATATAAGTTTTGACCAACAGGCTCTAAACCCGATGGATTAATAAAATCACTAATTGTTAGCTGCCCAATCACGACATTCTCAGCCTGCCCTGCAACACGTACAGATACTTCGCCGTCTTGCGAAATTGTGATGGACTGTGCATCATCAGGTACATTCATTTCAGGTTGAACCGGAAAACCTGCACCAGCGGTTACAATTCGACCATCTTCATCTGTCGTAAATTGGCCGTTTCGCGAATAGGCAATATTGCCATCTGGTTGTAGTATTTCGAAAAAACCAGGACCCGAAATCATCCAATCTAAGGAGTTTTCAGTGGTCAACATATTACCTTGAGAAAAGTTCTTTTGGTTGGCAACAACCTTAGCACCCGCACCAAGCATTAAACCTGATGGCATTTCTGTATCTTGCGATGAACGACCACCCGGCTGGTTAATATTTTGATAAAGTAAGTCTTCAAACACCGCTCGGCTCTTTTTATAACCGACAGTACTGGCATTGGCTAAGTTATTTGAGATCACCGAAATATCGGTTTGTTGGGCATCTAAGCCTGTTTTACTGATCCACAATGCAGGATTCATTTTTGTGTCCTCTCAATAAGGTTAAACAATGCGCATCAACTGAGTTTGACGTTCGTCAATTTCTTCAGCTGTTTTCATTAACTTAACTTGTAATTCAAATTGGCGTTGATGGCTTATCATATCCACCATCTCATGTACGGGGTTCACGTTTGACATCTCTAACATACCGCTCATCACTTTAACGTTTGGTGAGATATCACAAAACCCACATAAATCATCAATGAGTAACTCAGGCTTTGGTCTAAACAGGCCATCATTGCCTTTTTCAAGTTCAGAGTTATTTGCCTTAATGACCTTAAGGCGATCAACCACCTCTAAGAAGTTTGCTGGCGCACCTTGCGGGCGAACCTGAATCGCTCCGTCTTCACTAAACTCTAATTTTTCAATTGGTAACGGCAAAATGATCGGGCCACCCTCACCTATTACCTGACGACCATGACTCGTTATTAAAGCACCATCAGGGGTGATATTTAGTGTACCAACTTTGGTATAAGCTTCTTTGCCTGATGCATCTTGAACACTTAGCCAACCTTTATCGCTCAAAGCAATATCTAAATCACGGCCCGTTTCAACGATACCGCCTGAGGTCATGTTTGAACCTGGTCGCTCTTGCATTGAGAAAACGCGGGTAGGTAAACCTTCTCCAAAAGCTTGCATCGAACGAGCTTGTGCAAAATCCGCTTTAAATCCAGTCGTATTGGCATTTGCTAAATTGTTTGCTTTGAGCGCGAGGCCCCGCATACTTTGCTTAGCCCCAGACGCTGCAATGTAGACCATCTTGTCCATAACATCGACTCACGTTAAAATTCTATAACGTAATAAATGCAAGATAAGTGCCACAATAAATTGACGCTAATTTAAGCTAAGGCCCACGGGCAAAGAATAAGAATAAATTAGGCAAAGCAGTAATCAAATCGGGGGATTAAAAAAGGCCGCCAATTGCAGGCAGCCTAGGTGTCGGATCGTAAATAAGAACCTTACAGTATTAACTCTTAACTTAAGTTCAAGTTAATAATTAACGGATCTGCAAGATTGCTTGTTGTAATGTAGAGTTAACTTCAAGTGCACGTGAATTTGCTTGGAAGTTACGTTGTGCACTGATCAAATCAACCAATTCATTGGTTAAGTTTACATTTGACTGCTCTAGAGCAGATGAGTTAATTGAACCCAATGTACCTGACCCTGGCTCACCAGCAATTGGCTCACCCGATGTTAAGCTCTTTTTCCATGAAGTATCACCTGCTTGCTGTAGGCCTTGTGAGTTTGAAAAGCGAACCATAGCCACTTGGCCTAAGAATGAGGTATCACCATTGCTGTATGACGCAACAACCTTACCATCTGTACCAATATCAATCCCTGCTAAACGCCCCACTGTCGCACCATCTTGCTCAAGTGCTTTAACTTCAAAACGACTTGCGTATTGAGTCGGTACTTTATTACTCGTACCTGCAGAGTCACGCCAATTTACCGTAATTTCGTTCGGAAATTGTGCGCCATTACTCAATAAAGTGCTTAAACCTGCCGCAGCACCTGATGGCAATACTACATCAGGAAAAGTTGTTTCTGGCGCTGCTACATCAGGTAAACCTGCGGCAGTAAATTGCAATGAATCAATCGGGGTATGTGCTCCAGTTGCTGTTGCAGCACCCGTTATATCAAACGGTTTTTTATCCATCGTGGCATAAACACTCCAGCTATTTGCATTGGTCGCAGGATCTTGCTTTACAAAAAATAACTGCGCAACGTGAGGCTGACCTAACGAATCATAAATTGTTGTAGACGTTGACGAGTTATAACTCGTGCTATCGGTAGGATCAAATGTAGAAGTAGTAGGCACATCTGAACGCGAATCTAAATTCATTGAACTATAAATATTGCTCGTATGACGCGGTGCTCCTGATGCATCAGGGATCTGAATCGGTGAAGTCGTACTTAAACTTACAGATGTTGTATTGCCTGTAGAAGGGTCAACAGGGAAGCCTTGCAAGTAATTACCACGTGCATCAACAACAAAGTTATCTTTATTGAGCTTAAAAGCACCTGCACGAGAATATGAAAAATCTTGCGATGCTATATCTTCACTCATTGCAAAGTAACCTTCACCCGTGATTGCTAAATCTAATGAGTTTTGAGTAAACTTAAGTGAACCTTGGTGGAATTGTTGCGCCACCATGGTGGTTTGTACACCATCACCATTTTTTGTTTTGCCCGAGCTAAAAACTGACGATGCATACACATCAGCAAATTCAGCGCGCGACTCTTTAAAACCGGTCGTATTTACGTTAGCAATGTTATTTGCAGTTACATCCAAATCTTTTTGTGCGGCTGCAATGCCAGTTAATGCAATATTGAAGCTCATAATTCACCTCTAATCTGTCAATGTTTAGCCGAAAGAAGGCTAACTAATTATTAAAATTTCTACGCGATTTCTGCAACGTCAGTTAGCCTAACCGCACCTTCTTTTGTGTTAACGATAATGCCATTAGCACCATTAATATTCACACTTTCGATATTCTTAAAAGTTGCAACAGGTAAACTTGTAAACTCACCATTAAGCTGCCCTTCTGCTTTAATTTTGTATTCACCTGGAGGTAAACGTTCCCCATCGGCATTTTTACCATCCCATGCAAAACGCACAGCACCCGCTGGTTGAGCCCCCATATCAATGGTACGTACCAACTGCCCTGAAGAATCTTCGATTCGTAGCATCAAGCTTTCAACGGGGCCTTCAGCAACAGCAGTCCCGCGAGCATCACCAGTGTCATTCAAATCTAACTTATCAGACTCTAATAACGCCTGCTTACCCACTAGAGTTGAGGCTTGTAATGCTGAATTCGATGTCATTGACGCTGCCAGTGACTGAAAGTTGCTATTTAAATTCGAGATCCCTTCAGCCATAGTAAAACTGGTCATCTGTGCGATCATCTGATCATTGTCGGCCGGCTTACTAGGATCTTGAAATGACAACTGTTGAGTTAGCAGCGAGAAAAAATCTTCTTGCGTTAACTCATCGCTTTTTTGCTCACTCGCTACCTGTTTATCTTGCCACTTGAGCGAATCTAAATAGGTTGACGATGCTGTGCTGATATCGTTACTCATAACCTTTCCTCAATTACCGCTGCCCAAGCAACAGTGTTTTGCTTAACATTTGCTTTGCTGCATCAGCAACTTGCACATTTGTTTGATAAGAGCGTGAGGCAGAAATCATATTAGCCATTTCTTCAACAACGTTAACATTAGGTTTGTAGATATAACCATTTTCATCCGCACTTGGATGGTTCGGGTTATATTCTATTTGCAGTGGCTTATTACTCTCCACGATCCCTAACACTTTTACGCCAACAGACGACCCCTGTTTGTTGCCGTGCGATTCCGAGGCTTTACTCAACTCCGCAGCAAACACAGCGTGGCGTGCTCGATAAGTCTTGTCTTGGCTTGAGCTAATAGTATTGGCATTAGAAATATTACTGGCTGTGGTATTTAAGCGTACATTCTGTGCACTCATACCTGTACCTGAAATATCGAAAACGTTATATAAACTCATGCTTAGGCTCCTTGACTACCGAGGGCTTTTTTAAGGCCTTTAATTTTACCGCTCATAAACTGCAGGCTTGCCTGATACTCTAATGAGTTCTTTGTATACAAGTTTCGTTCCACTTGTATATCCACTGAGTTACCATCACCTGTATCTGTTTGATTTGGCGAGCGAAACATTTCACTATTACCTACATAACGACTGCCGCCGGCAATGTGTTTAGCGTTGGTTGTTACCATGCTGTTGCCGCTTTGCTGGTGGCTTTTTGCCGTTTTAAGTGCAGACGCAAAATCGATATCTTTCGCTTTATAGCCTGGCGTATCAGCATTAGCGATATTGGTTGCTAATAACTCTGCTCGCTGCGAACGGATCAACATTGCGTGAGGATGCACCCCAAATGCTTTATCAAAACTGATAGCCATAACCATCTCCAAAAAATTGACTTAAGTTGATTAATGCAAAAGACGAGCCAGTTTAATGAACACAATAAAGGAAGGATTAACTTATTAATTATAAAGAAAAACGGTGCTTATACGGCACCGTTTTTTTAGGAGTAGCTAGAAGTGAATTAGTTATTTTTTTTGATAAATAATTCCAGGGTTGCACCTAACCATATCAAACTCATCACTGAGTCCCGACATTGACTCTGACGCTCCTAAAAACAAAAAGCCCTTAGGGTTAAGCGCTTGAGCAAATTGGGCGATAATTTTTGCTTTCACTTCAGGTGAAAAATAAATCAATACGTTACGGCAAAAAATAATATCAAACTTCCCCATCAGCGCATACGAGTCTAATAAATTTAGGTGTCTAAAACTAACCAGTTTTTTAATAGGATCAACAACCTGCGCCATGCCATTGCCGCTGTCTTTAAAAAACTTTTTACGGCGCTCTACTGACAAACCACGAGCTAAAGCGAGTGAATCATATTCTGCATGTTTACACATATCTAGCATCGTATTAGAAATATCAGTACCAATTATCTGAGCACCCATTTTTAATACACCAGGCTGCTTAGCCTGAAATTCAGCAACCGACATTGCAATTGAGTAAGGCTCCTGCCCAGAAGAGCTCGCCGCAGACCATATTTTTAATGGCCTACGTAACTCTTTATGCTCAGGAAACAATTTAGATTGCAATAACTCAAAAGGATATTGATCCCTGAACCAAAGTGTTTCATTTGTTGTCATTGCATCAACAACTGCAGCGCGTAACTGACGCTCATGTGGGCTGAGTGTTTTACTAACCAATTGCGAAAGCGATTCAACTTTAAAGCGCACCATTAAAGGCGCAAGTCTGCTTTTAACTAAATAAAGCTTATTATCGCCTAACACAATGCCGCATTGTTGCTCTAAAAAAGAACGAAATTGATTATACTCGCCTTGCTCTAAATGCTTATTTTCCAAAGTAACACCACCTATCAGAATTAGTCACAATGAACCCATTTTTTTACTGCTGTTGCCAATTCATCTGGGTTAAATTTTGCAATAAAGTCATCAGCACCGACTTTTTCAATCATTGCTTGATTAAACACACCACTAAGCGATGTATGTAAAATAACATGTAACGGCGCAAGTTTTGGATCAGCTTTAATTTCAGCGGTAAGAGTATAGCCGTCCATTTCAGGCATTTCTACATCTGAAATCAACAAACCAACACGTTCAGTAATATCATGTTTGCAATCAAGTTCTGCAATTTCACGAAGACGAATTAATGCCTCTTTACCATTTTTAGCGAGTTCAGTTTGAACACCTAAGGGTTCCAGAGCACGTTTTACTTGGTTGCGCGCAACGGCTGAGTCATCAGCAATAAAGACGATACGCTCACCTAAGTCTTTTTGAATTTCACCATCACTAGCGATTTCGGCGCTAACTTCTGTATTTACAGGGCAGATTTCATTCAAGATTTTTTCTACATCAAGAATTTCAACCAACTCATTTTCAATTTCGGTCACTGCCGTTAAATATGAATATCGACCAGCCCCAGATGGCGGCGGCATTATTTTTTCCCAATTCATATTAACAATACGTTCAACACCACCCACTAAAAACCCTTGAACGGAGCGGTTATATTCAGCAATGATGATAAAACTATCTTTTATATTTTCGATTGCAGGGCCACCAACGGCCATAGATAAATCAATAACAGAAATTGTCTGCCCACGTATATGTGCAACACCTCGAATATACGCATTTGATTTTGGCATATTGGTTAAAGGAGGGCATTGTAGTACTTCTCTCACTTTAAACACGTTTATACCAAAGCGCTGCCGCCCTCTTAGCTTGAATAATAATAATTCAAGGCGGTTTTGCCCAACCAACTGAGTACGTTGGTTCACTGAGTCTAAAATGCCTGCCATTTCAATCTCCTAAAGAAAGCGAATAATAACGGAACAATAATTGCTTTCCTTCTTTAAAGCTACATAACATCGCGGGAGCGTCTATTCTTTGACGCTAAATATATATACCCTGTTTTCAACAATAAGCATAGTCGAAACATTATGAGTTTGTTAAAAAAAAGCCGAAGATACAGTGTTTTTTATTTTCTTGCTAGCCAATTTCTAGTATCACCTCTATACGCTCAATCTTACAGCAAGGAAGAATTACAAGAACTTGCGGTTTCGTACGTGGCTGATCAGTTAGGCCCTTCGCACCCAGAAACTCGCCAACTTAACGCACTCACCTTGGATAGCAGAATCCCTGATCGCAGTTGTCAAAGTCAACCTATGCTAACGATTCCTACAGAACCGCCCTTTAATCGTCAGGTCACAGTTCAAGTTAAATGTGATGATACGAATAGCTGGAGCCAATATGTTCACGTACGTGTCGTTGAGCTTTCTGCAGTAGTGGTCGCCAGTGAAAACCTCGCCAGAGGCGAAGTTATTCAAGATCATCATTTAAGTTTAATTATGAAGCCTAAACATTTTGTTCGAGTTCAGCATCTCCAAGACACACAGTTACTGATTGGCAGTCGTAGTAAACGAAATATACGCAGTGGTTTTCCTATTTCTATGAACCAAATATGTATGGTTTGCAAAGGCGACAACGTCACTATTTTTGCTGTGATCCGAGGGTTAAAAATTAAAGCTTCAGGTTTAGCCCTTGAAGATGGTACTTTAGGAGAGCAGATAAAAGTTAAGAATAAAAAATCAGGGAAAATTTTAAATGCCCGTGTTGACGGTGTAGAGTCTGTGCAGGTAAATATTTAAATTTCCATATTTATGCTAAAGTAACTAACATATATGCCGATAACTAGGCATCAGTTGGGTAATGTATAGGTTAAAATCATGGTAAGCCAAGTAAATAAAGGTCAACAACAGGCTAATGTGTTGGCCAATGCTAAACAGCAAAAAGTTGATTTACAAAATAATAGTTCACAAACAGCAGTGCAAACGGCGGCTCCTAAAGCTGCAACTGACTCTGTTAGCTTAACACCTCAAGCTCAGCAGCTTAAATCACTGCAAGAAAAAACACAGCAGTCATCTGGCTTTGATAGTAAAAAAGTTGAAGAGCTGAAAAAAGCAATCAGCGAAGGTAAATATCAAGTTGATACTGAAAAGTTAGCAAAAAGCATAGCTTCATTTGAGTTTGATGTGTATGGCTGATCATAATTCTTTAATATGCTCTAAGCTCACAATGCAGTTAAATTGCTTAACCTCATTGGCCAGTATTTTAGATGATGAATTAACAGCCATTGCATCTCGCCGTGGTGAAGGATTAAAAGATCTTGCCCAACAGAAGCTTAGTTTTTTAAGTAAAATTCAAACGCTCGATAAAGAACTAAAAACCTTAATGACGACTAATGATGAGCAATCAGCTGAACTCCCTGAACTTATTCATAATGTCCGAAAGCAACTAGAGTTTTGTAAGAAAAAAAACGACGTTAATGCTCATGCTGCTCATCAAGCAAATTTAACAGTTAGACAATTGAAAGATATATTAATTGGCGCGCCAACATCTATGACTTATGACCAAGGCGGCAGTGCTGTTCATGGTAATAATGAATTAGTTAGAAATCTAAAAGCATAAGCTTCTTCGTAACCAACACTTAAGATTATATTAAGCATTCCCTACTGCATCCAAATTTTAATGAAAGCGGCCTGTCATTTCTTTTAAAAAAGTCATACTTAGCACATATCAATAAAAATATAGCGCCTCGGGCATTGCATAACAAACTCTTAGTAATACGTTACTTTTTTAACTTCTCTTGGCTTAATTTCACCAATATATAAATCATGTACCCGCTTCATATCAAGATGCAACTCTGTAGCGTAGGTGTCGCCAACAGCATATGTTTTAACGACCTGCGCGCCTTTAATCACCCCTTGAACTTGACTTTGTAGCCGATCATTTTGCGCAATACTGCCTTGCACTGTTGTACCAGCGGTAATTTTTTGCCCATACACTTGCTCAGCAAGCTCACGGTAAGCTTCAAGCTTAGATGCTTTAATTGCCATGAGTGAACGTTGTGACTGGTTTTCCCCCTGTTGAGCGCTTATGGGGGCATACCCTATTGCTTTTAATATTGGGTAGTTATCTGGCTCTACATACTTATATTCCACATGTTTATCAAAAATACTACTACAGCCAGCTAAGCTCAGGCTTGCTAAAGTACAAAACAAAATTACAGTACGCATGGCATTTTCACGCTTTTAAAGAGTCATAATCGTCAGATTAATGCACAATTAATGCCAAGGTTAGTGTGTAATTCTGTTTTAAAAGCCTATAATTAAACAACTGGTACAGTCCTTGCTCTGTTATTCATAATAGCAAATGTAGGTATGGGGTTAGGAAAATGAAACGCGTGTTATCAATTATAGTGATCATCACTAGCTGGCTAAGCATTAGCTTTTTCTCTGTAAATGCATTTGCACAATGGTACGAATCAACCGGCCACGCCAGTATTAAAAATAACGATATTAGCGGCGCTAAGTCAGCGGCTATAAAAGATGCGATCACGCAGGCATTAGTGTTCTCTGGTGCACGCGTTACGTCAATGCAAACCTTAGTTGACGGCGTGCTAATGCAAGATCAGTTAAAAATAAAAAGCCACGGTGAAATTCAAAAAATAGAGATGATCAGCGAAGACCGAAGATCTGACCAGCTCGCGATTACGTTGCGTTTAGATATTTTCCCACAACAAGAGCACTGCCCGGCAAGCCAATTTAATAAATTTGTTGCGATCACTCAGACCCAATTAGTCAATCGTGAACAAGCAATGATGGGTCAAATTTTTGACATTGACAAAGCCACCAGCGAATCTCTCTATAAGACTTTAAATAAGTCGGCCATGAACGCTAAGCCCACCGCCTACTTTAATTTTCCTATTCGCGTTGGTGAGTTTTTTAATCAGCAATACGATTACAGTAACGCCCTATTAGAAGAAATTGCTATGCGCAGCAATTCGCAATACGTGTTATTAAGCCAAATGGTCGACATTTCAAATAGCGACAAACTTAATAGCGACTATGCCTTTTGGCAAGATGAAACATACCAACGTTCATACAAGGTCGACTTTGCACTATTTGATGGCACCACCTATGAGCGATTATGGCAAAAAAGCTATCGTAGCCAAGCTATTTGGCCTTTTGAAAAAACCGAGATTATTGATGTATTTAGCGAAAAATTTTGGGGCTCTGATTATGGTAAAAGCATCGAAGAAATAAACCAAACAGCGAGTTACGACTTACAAGCAGCAATGGCGTGCCTTGAAACACAAGGTAAGATTTTACATATTGAAAACGATAAATTAATTATTAATTTAGGGAAAGCGCACGGCCTAGAAAAAGGCCAGTTATTAAGTATTGCCCACCATAACTATTTAACAGACGCTGCGGGTAATAAAATGCCACACCTGATCACGACATTAAACACAGTACAAGTAAATCAGGTATACCAGCAAAGCGCAGTTGCGGTCAGTGTGAATCAGCAACCTTTACCCAACATTCAAATTAATGATGTAGTACAGTTAATTAACGTAGAGCCTTAGTCAATTATCGAGGTTGGTATTGGTATCGTGCGCAGCACAATTAAATACCATTACCGCCCCAAAAAAAAGTGCAGTTTTACGCTTATAGTCCTTCATATTCAGCCTTCCTTGGTTTTAAAATTTGCTTTCTACAGTCAACCATATCCCAACAATCCGTTTCAGGTACGCCGTAATACCAGGCTCTAAAAATAGGTTGATACTTTTCAATAACCCGTTGTTGCATACGTTTTGAAAAATGAGGTAAGTAAAAAGTTTTTATCACCGTAATGTGCCTTGTGATCGTATTTCCTAAATTAAAGCGCGCTTGGCGATACCGAATGTCTGCTTTTTTATATTCTCTGCTCTCAGGTGTAAAGTTTTGCATGTCTTGTTTAGGGCCAGTCGCCCACCCAGCTACTTTATTCATTTGTTCAGCAAACGGCTTAACGGTAAACGTGATATGTATGGGGTCATCAGCATCGGTGGGCCCAAAGCCTCGCGTAAATACATTGTAGTGATAATTAGGATGAGTAACCTTAAAAAGAATTGTTGCATAGGCATTGGGTTGTAATAAATCCACACGCTCGCGTGGGAAGGTAATTGGCTCGTTAGCATAGGCAGTTTTAAAGTATCTATAACCGGAGTCTATGCCACAACTACTATGACCACATGACTCTGTGTACACAGACTCTATCAAAAAAGGGAATTCTGGCACTGAGCCATCTTCTGTTTCAATCGTCACAACAATGGGCCCACGATAACCATGCGCTTTATCAAATAAAAAATCACAGCCTGATGTCAAAAAACACGCCAGTAACACACAGTAAAATTGCAGTGCAGTTTTACGCTTATAATCCTTCATATTCAGCTTCCCTTGGCTTTAAAATATGTTCTTGGCAAGTCATTTTGTTCCAACAATCTGTTTCGGGTACACCGTAATACCAGGCTCGAAAAATCGGTTGATACTTTTCAATCACCCGTTGTTGCATACGTTTTGAAAAATGGGGTAAGTAAAAAGTTTTGATCACCGTAATGTGCCTTGTGATCGTCTGCCCTAAATTAAAACGCTCTTGCCAAAGCTGCATTTTTCCATTGAAATGCTCATTACTATCTGGTGCCGCGTTCTTCATTATCACTTTGCCCTGCTCGGCCCACCCAGCTACTTTATTCATTTGTTCAGCAAACGGCTTAACGGTAAACGTGATGTGAATAGGGTCATCGGCATCGGTGGGCCCAAAGCCTCGCGGAAATCCGCCTTGGTGATAATTAGGATGGGTAACCGTAAACTCAATCGATGTATAGGCATTGGGCTGTAATAAATCCAAACGCTCGCGTGGGAAGGTGACTGGCTCATTAGCATAGGCAGCTTTAAAATATTTATAACCAAATTCAATACCACAACTACTGTGGCCACACGACTCTGAATAGGCCGACTTTATCAAAAAAGGAAATTCTGGCACTGAGCCATCTTCTGTTTCAATCGTCACAACAATAGGCCCGCGATAACCATGCGCTTTATCAAATAAAAAATCACAGCCTGATGTCAAAAAACACGCCAGTAGCATACAGTAAAATTGCAGTGCAGTTTTACGCTTATAATCCTTCATACTCAGCTTCCCTTGGCTTTAAAATATGTTCTTGGCAAGTCATTTTGTTCCAACAATCTGTTTCGGGTACACCGTAATACCAGGCTCTAAAAATCGGTTGATACTTTTCAATCACACGTTGTTGCATACGTTTTGAAAAATGGGGTAAGTAAAAAGTTTTGATCACCGTAATGTGCCTTGTGATCGTATTTCCTAAATTAAAGCGCTCTTGCCAAAACTGCATTTTTCCATTGAAATGCTCATTACTATCTGGTGCCGCGTTCTGCATCATCACTTTGCCTTGCTCGGCCCACCCAGCTACTTTATTCATTTGTTCAGCAAACGGCTTAACGGTAAACGTGATATGAATAGGATCATCAGCATCGGTGGGCCCAAAGCCTCGCGGAAATCCGCCTTGGTGATAATTAGGATGGGTAACCGTAAACTCAATCGATGCATAGGCATTGGGCTGTAATAAATCCAAACGCTCGCGTGGGAAGGTAATTGGCTCATTAGCATAGGCAGCTTTAAAATATTTATAACCAAATTCAATACCACAACTACTGTGGCCACACGACTCTGAATAGGCCGACTTTATCAAAAAAGGAAATTCTGGCACTGAGCCATCTTCTGTTTCAATCGTCACAACAATAGGCCCACGATAACCATGCGCTTTATCAAATAAAAAATCACAGCCTGATGTCAAAAAACACGCCAGTAACACACAGTAAAATTGCAGTGCAGTTTTACGCTTATAGTCCTTCATACTCAGCCTTCCTTGGTTTTAAAATTTGCTTTCTACAGTCAACCATATCCCAACAATCCGTTTCAGGTACACCGTAATACCAGGCTCTAAAAATCGGTTGATACTTTTCAATCACCCGTTGTTGCATACGTTTTGAAAAATGAGGTAAGTAAAAAGTTTTGATCACCGTAATGTGCCTTGTGATCATATCTCCTAAATTAAAGCGCGCTTGGCGATACCGAATGTCTGCTTTTTTATATTCTCTGCTCTCAGGTGTAAAGTTTTGCATGTCTTGTTTAGGGCCAGTCGCCCACCCAGCTACTTTATTCATTTGTTCAGCAAACGGCTTAACGGTAAACGTGACATGAATAGGGTCATCAGCATCGGTGGGCGCAAAGCCTCGCGGAAATCCGCGGTGGTGATAATTAGGATGAGTAACAGTAAACTCAATCGATGCATAGGCGTTGGGCTGTAATAAATCCAAACGCTCCCGTGGGAAGGTAATTGGCTCATTAGCATAGGCCGTTTTAAAATATTTATAACCAAAGTCAATACCACAACTACTATGACCACACGACTCTGAATAGGCCGACTTTATCAAAAAAGGGAATTCTGGCACTGAGCCATCTTCTGTTTCAATCGTCACAACAATGGGCCCACGATAACCATGCGCTTTATCGAATACCGTAGTGCAACTTGTTGTCAAAACACACGCCAGTAGCACACTCATGTGTATTACTAAATTTTTCACACTATTAACCTTCTATTTTAATAATTATTTAGCGCTAATTAGACTCAACCTTTTTACCTGACTGCGCGACAATTGTGCAATTAAAGAATCTATAGCATTTACTCTTGGAGCTGCTGTGACTACCAAAAGTGACGTTTTTTTTCAAAAGAGGAAAGAGTGAGATTAACGGTGAGAAAATATGAATATTCGCTTTATTATAATCACTTCCATATGATGAAAATAAAAAGCAGAGCTTAACTCTGCCTTTAAAAACAACTTTACATTAATATCACCCAGCCGTTTCAAAAAACCTATATAAACAAACAAAAAAGGTATTTAATAATTAGGCTAAAAATAAAAAACCATAACAAAAAACTAGAATAATCACGTTTGAATAAAATGGGTATTAACGTAGAGCCTTAACCAATTGTTGACCAAGGCTTGGGTGTTCACTGAGCCATAGAGCTAATTTATCTACCCCAGCCAAATGGGGGTAATGTTTACGACTCGCAAGCACAATGCTACGTTGTTGAGGCGGAAATATCGGTAAATAACTAATGCCAGCGCGCTCAACGCATGCCAGCTTTGGCACAAACGTTACACCATCATCCATAGCTACTAGCGCAAGTAATGTCTCAAGGCTGTTCCCTAAATATTCATTTGATACATCGACCCCTGCGGCAAAACAAAACTGCTGCGCTTGATCTTTAAAGCAGTGCCCATCGCTAAGCATTAATAAGCTACATGAGCGTAGTTCGTCTAAGGCAATTTTATCGCGCTGTGCTAATGTATTTTGCTCAGACATTGCCACTAAAAAATCTTCTTTGTATAAATTAACCGTATGATAAAGTTTAAGTTCAGGCACATCTGCTAGTATAGCGATGTCGAGTTCGCCGTTATCAAGCGCATTTAATAATGTGGCGGTTTGCATTTCAACAAAGGCAAATTGACTCTGCGCAAACGCTTCTTTCATCGATGTGAGTAAAGTAGGTAATAAATACGGTGCAATTGTTGGAATAATGCCTATTCTTACTTTACCTTGTAGTGGCGCCGATGAGGTGGCCGCTAGCTCTTTTAATATTTGGGTTTGCTCTAAGATCACTTTGATCTGCGTTAACAAACGTTCACCCTGCGTGGTTAAAGTAACGTGCTTGGTAGAGCGGTCAAATAGTGTGACTCCTAGCTCGTGTTCTAATTTTTTTATTTGACCACTCAGGGTGGGTTGACTGACATAACAGGCATCGGCTGCTTTACGAAAATGCTTAAAGTGCGCAACAGCTTTTACATATTCTAAGTCTTTTAAATTCATTGCAAACTCACTACTAATCGGTATTACCTATCACTATAATACAAACAAACGATTGGAACTATTGTTAATTTACACGCATAATGGCTATCAACAAATCAAGAGGAACAAAAAACATGTTAAAGAATATTGAAGGTCAAACAATCCCACAAGTTACATTCGCAACGCGTCAAAACGACGAGTGGAAATCAGTGACTACTGATGAAATTTTTAAAGGTAAAACAGTTGTTGTGTTTTCACTACCGGGTGCATTTACACCAACGTGTTCATCTACACACTTACCACGCTATAACGAATTAGCGGGTGTGCTTAAACAAAATGGCGTAGATGAAATTGTATGTTTATCAGTAAACGACACCTTTGTAATGAACGCATGGTCCGCTGACCAAGAAGCACAAAACATCACTGTATTACCTGACGGTAACGGCGAATTCACTGACGGCATGGGCATGTTAGTTGATAAAAGCGAGATAGGTTTTGGCAAACGTAGCTGGCGCTATTCAATGCTGGTTAAAGATGGCGTGATTGACAAAATGTTTATCGAACCAGATTTACCAGGTGACCCGTTTGAAGTATCAGACGCAGACACAATGCTTGAGTACATCAACCCAGAGCAAGTTAAGCCTCAAGCAGTAAGCTTATTTACTAAACCTGGCTGCCCATTTTGTAAAAAAGCGAAAGCATTATTGACTGAGAAAGGTCTTGTGTATGAAGAGATCATTATGGGTGCAGGCGCATCACTAACTAGCCTTAAAGCAATCTCTGGCCGTGAAACTGTGCCACAAGTATTTATCGGCGGAAAGCACATTGGTGGCTCTGACGATTTAGAAAAATATTTTGCTTAATATTTAACACCCCTCGCATAATTAATATTAGGGGCTAACAGCCCCTTTTTTTTGCCAAATATTCGCAAACAGGATACCACTATGAAAGAACTGCAAACCGACGTTGTTGTAATTGGTGCTGGCACCGCAGGCTTAAGCGCATACCGCAACGCAAAACAACACACAGCTAACGTATTAATGATTGAAGCAGGCCCATACGGTACAACCTGTGCGCGTGTTGGTTGTATGCCGAGTAAGTTATTAATTGCCGCAGCAGAAGCCGCACACGCTATTGAAGCGGCACCTGCGTTTGGTGTGCATAGCTCAAAGCCTACTATTAACGGTAAAGAAGTCATGGCACGAGTGCGCAGCGAACGTGACCGTTTTGCAGGATTTGTAGTAGAAGCCGTAGATGAAATACCCGCTGATGATAAAATTCGTGGTTATGCTAAGTTTTTAGATACAAATCGTGTGCAAATTGACGATCACACAATTATTACAGCCAAACGTTTTGTTATTGCCACCGGTTCGCGACCTGCATACCCAGGCGTATTTAATAACTTTGGCGACAGACTCATTATTAACGACGACGTGTTCGATTGGCAGGATCTACCTGAATCAGTTGCCGTATTTGGCCCCGGCGTTATTGGCCTTGAAATAGGGCAAGCTTTGCACCGTTTAGGCGTTAACGTTAAACTATTCGGTGTAGGTGGCGCGATTGGCCCAGTGACTGATCCAGTTATTAAAGATTACGCAAATACCGTATTCGCGGAAGAGTTTTATGTTGATACCGATTCCAATGTCTCTGATATGAAACACGTTGGTGATAAAGCACAACTTACCTATGTAGACAAAAACGGTGAAAAACAAACAGAGCAATTTGATTATGTGCTAGCAGCCACAGGTCGCGTGCCAAATACCGATAAACTAGGCCTTGAAAACACAGGTATTGAGCTTGATGAACGCGGCGTGCCGCTTGCCAATAAATACACCATGCAATGTGGCGATTCAAACATATTTATCGCAGGGGACGCCAGTAACATGATCCCTCTGTTACATGAAGCCAGCGATCAAGGTACTATCGCAGGGCAAAATGCAGGACGATTCCCTAATGTACAATCCGGCCTGCGCCGTGCACCTATTGCCGCAGTATTTAGCGACCCACAAATAGCCATGGTGGGTGAAAGCTACAAGCAAATAACCGCCCGCTTTGGTGAGTGCGGTTGTTTTGAAATTGGTGAAGTCAGTTTTGAAAACCAAGGCCGAAGCCGCGTAATGCTAAAGAACAAAGGCCACATGCGTTTATACGCAGAGCAAGGCACTGGCTTGTTTTTAGGTGCTGAGTTTATCGGTCCACAAGCCGAGCATATCGCCCACTTACTGGCATGGGCTGTACAAAACAAAATGACCGTGCCGCAAATGCTCGACATGCCATTTTATCACCCAGTAATTGAAGAAGGCCTACGTACCGCCCTGCGTGATTTAAATGCCAAACTTAAATTTGGCCCAGACATTATCAACCAATGTATGGAATGTGGCCCGGGCGCTTAGCCTTTGACGCATTATGGAGGCTTTAGCCTCCTTTGCTTTTAGACTTATATTGAGAATAAACTATCTCAATGCCGTTATTTCTAATAATAACGGCTAATAAGCTTATTATCAGCAACTCCGGTTATTTATTTTGCAAACAATCTTGGGTTATTTCAGCCAAATTATTACAGCCACACATCGCCATAGTAAATGCTAACTCATCTTTTAATATACGGATCATATGAGCAACACCTAAAGGACCTGCGCTTGCGAGTGAATACATTAAGGGCCTACCAATCAGCACACTATTGGCCCCTAATGCCAATGCTTTAAAAATATCACTGCCACGGCGAATACCACTATCAAGCAAAAGTGTAAAATCATCGCCAACAGCGTGGCGTATTGCCGCTATTTGCTCAATGGGTGATGCAACAGTATCTAGCACACGCCCACCGTGGTTCGATACCACAATACCCGCCACACCTAATTGCTGTGCTTTTAATGCATCTGCAACACTTAAAATTCCTTTTAAAATAATAGGTAACTTAGTTTGCGCTTTTATCTCTTTAATTGTTTGCCAACTAGGTGCTTGTGCTAAACACTGCGCTAAACTTTGCGCGGTGGGTTGCTGATAATCAGCAATATTAATTGCACTAATGTGTTCTGGCAAACAAAAACCACTGCGTTGCTCAGCATTACGTAAACCATTAATAAGCGCATCTACCGTAATAACAAGCGCACTGTAACCCGCTAGCTCTGCTTTTTTAATTAAATCAAAAGTGGCGCTAGGCTCAACTTGAATATAAAGCTGAAACCACTGCGCCGCAGCGCCTTTAAATGCCGCAACATCTTTCAATGGTTGGCTTGATAAGGTACTTAGCACCATGGCAACATCTTGCGCGCTCGCAGCCTGTGCGGTGGCAATTTCCCCATCGGGATGACATAATTTCTGATACGCTACAGGCGCTAGCATAAACGGCTGACTATGGTGTTCCTTAAACGGCTGCTGCGAGAACAATGAGCAGGTCGTATCGGGTAATTGCACGCCACTTAATACCAGAGGCTTAAGCACTATATCAGCAAAACACTGCCTATTACGCTGTTTAGAAATACCATCAGCGCCAGCACCATTGATATAGTGCCAAAATGAATCAGGTAAATGCTCGCGGGCATAACGGCTATAATCATCTAAACATGCCACATCAGCTGGAATATGGTTAAGTATGTTGTAAGTATGTGGCATAGTTAATTAACCTAAAATTTGGGTAATAAATATCTCTGCGTCAGAGAGAAACGAATAACACTCTTATTAAATCAATCTATTAGTAAATATTCAAACCAAATTCAGGTTAACTACTCTGGCTAGTTAGGCGCTCTAATTGCGCAATATTTTTAGCTATATCATAGCGGCTTGGATTTACAGCCAAGGCTTTTCGTAACAAGATCACCGCACTTTTGTAATCTGTTTGATCTATTTCTAGTTGAGCATGACTCACTAAAGCACGCTCTTTAAATGCACTGAGTCCTTGCGCCCTAATATAGTACAGCTCTGCACGACTATAAGCCTGCGCAGCGCGATAATAATCACCGAGCGCCAATAAAACCTGACCATTACTTGGGTTAATAGCCAATGCCTTTTGATAATAACTGGCCGCTTTTTTAGTCTTTTTCTGAGCATTTGCCAGTTGCCCTTGCAAGGTATAGTAATCACCTTTCGCAACGGTACTTAACTTTGCAGGTTGAGTGACCTTTGCCAGTAATTTGCTTGCCTGTTTATATTCTTGCTGATGCAATAACCAAGCAACGGCACTACTAACAAGGCTAAACTGTTGTTGGTCTTGCTTTAATACTTGTGCCAACAGTACTGATGCTTTACTAAAACTGCCATTTTTAAGGTGCAATTGAGCTGCAAGTACTCGGTTTTCAATTGATTTTTCACCTAGCCTTAATGCCACCTCTAAACTAGATAATGCCTGTAGTTCGTTATCTTGTTGTAATGCTATTTGACTACGTTGCAACCATAAATCTTTGTTATCACTATCAGCCTCTAACATCCCACTAAGCATCGCGTTTGCACTTGGGTATAGCTGCGCTTTGATCAACGCCACCAGCAATCCCTGCTGCCATTGGCTATTTTGAGGCGCTAATAACAATGCGTTCTGATAGCCGCTAATTGCAGCCCATGGATTGTTATTTTGTAAGTGTAAATAGCCTAGTTGACCAAATAGTTGATCGTCCTGCTGACCAAGTACAACAGCATTACTTAAGTGTTTAATCGCTTTATCTGGTTGCTGTTGCTGTAAATAAATAACGGCAAGGCTTCGCTCACTACGCCCTAAATTAGACTGTAATTTTAGCGCCATTTTAAACGCATTTTCGGCTTCATTTAAACGCTTTAATGCTAAATAAACTTGCCCGGTCACTTGCCATAAAGCGGCACTTTTTTCACTTGATTTATATCCTTGTAAAATCAGTGCAGCTTGTTGATAATCTTGACTTGCTAACACAGGTTTTAACGCATTTGCCACGCCCTGCTCTTGCGGCTCTAATCTCGCGTCGTTTTGTAATAATGCCTTAGTGTCAGCATTAAATAACCAGATAGGCTCACTTAATGTAACATCAACTTTGGCTGTTGCAACATGCGTTATCAATACACATGTTAGTGCTATTGTTTTAAATAAGGTTCTTTTTATATTCATGACTTTTTAAATTCCACAGGCCAAATAAAACGTGCTTTTACTGCTATATCATCTTTTTTTGGCACACTAAAACGAGATTCTTTTACTAGTTTTTTAATCGCACTGTCAAGTTCTGGGTAATCGTTATTTATCACCTCAACTAAACTCACATGTCCCATTTCATCTATAAATACATCTAATTTCACCAATACCTTATGAATGCCTTTACGCACTAACGCATTAGGGTAAGGTGCTTTAAATCCAGTCATCACTTGTGGCAACGAGTCAAGTTGCTCAAGCCCAAAAGCCTGCCAATCTACGCTTAAGTCTACTTGCCAGTCTTGCTGCTCATGAAACATAGGCATTGGCGGTGTAAGTGTTAATAAAGGATCGGTCGTTTTATCAATACTCATTTCAATGCTCGGGCCATCGCCCGAAATTGAAAGCAACAATGTAGGCGTAACTTGCTCTACTTGTTGCGACACAGGAGGAGGTGGCGGTGGTGGTAAACTCACTAATACTGCTTCGCGTACCGTTACAGTTTGCTGCAACTGTTCGCCAAACCACTGTTTCATAAACAACAACGATAACGCCGCAGCTAATAACACGCAGCTTAAGCACAAAGCGTAAAAGTGATGCCGTTTTACTTTTATAACATCGCTGTGCATTATTTAATGGTCGCAATGTTAACGCTAACAGCACCTGCAAGCTTGCTCTCGTCAAGTACTTGTACCAGTAGCTCTGTAGGCACTTGCTTATCAGCTTGGATCACAACGGGTTGCTCGCGCCCTGCTAATAACTGCGACACCGTATTTCGTACACCTGCAACACCAATATTATTACCATCGTAAATCACTTCACCATTGTTAGTAATTGCCAACATAATGACATTACGCGCGAGCTTTTGCGTCGAAAGTGCTTGGGGTTTATCAACCTCTACACCGGTTTCTTTTACAAATACCGTCGTAACAATAAAGAAAATTAATAGAATAAACACCACATCCAATAACGGCGATAAATCGATATGTTGCTGCTGTTGTTCAAGACGCTGTTGCAAACTATTGCGCATTAGCAAGGCTCTCTTTAACAATTAAACGATTAAAGTAGCTCAATAACAACCATGCAGGTACAGCAATAACAAGCCCGAGTTGAGTCGTCCATAGTGCACTGGCAATCCCCTGACTAAGCGTACTTGTTGCATTAAAACTATCGCCTAACGACATAGCGTAGAATGAATCCAACAACCCCATAATTGTGCCCAGTAACCCCAATAAAGGCAGCGCACCAATTAAGCAACTTAAGGTGCTGGGCCACTTTTTGTCCTGTGTTGTTAATAAGCCATTACGGCTGCGCACAATAAAATACATAAGTTGATGATAGACAAACAAGCCTAGTGCCAAAATCACCCACACAATCACACTGTCAAACGATTGCATTTGCATATTACTCTCCTTTATTTAATGCTGCAGTCGAGTTAGATATTTGACTGAGATTAACCGCGCAACTTTCTAGCTCACCATAATAAGTTTTTACTTTTCGTGATAGTAATGCATGTAATAATAATGCAGGAATAGCCACAACAAGGCCTAACTCAGTGGTCACTAGCGCCTCTGAAATACCGCCCGACACCGCCGCAGGGTCGCCTGCGCCAAATAGAGTCATGAGTTTAAAGGTTTCGATCATACCGCTTACCGTTCCTAATAAACCAAGTAAAGGAGAAACCGCCGCAGTAATTGCCACCGCGCCTAACCAATATTCAAGAGTATGTTTATGATTTAGCAGTGCCGAAAATAATTGATCATCTCGCTGCGGCCCTACGTCAGTAGCAATACTTATTTCAACTAGCTGTGCTTGCATTCCTTTATTTTGCGCCGTTAATTTTTCAAGCGCACTGCGTTGCTCTGCAAAACTTAACTCGTACACATGGCGTAAACGTTCAGCCATTGCAGGTAATACTTTAGGTAATCGCCATAATTGCAGTGCCTTAGCAAATGAAATGAGCAAAGCAAATACCCCAAAAGCAAGAATAGGTGTTACCCAAATTCCACCTTTTGCAATGTGATCTGTCATACTTTCTTTTGCATGCTGGATTTTAAGTGCGCGTGATAACGTCGGATCAAACATCACTTCTCCACGGCGACTACTTTTAAGCTCAGTAAGCTGCTCATACTGTGCTGATTCAAATATAAGCGCGACTTTATTCATGTCGTTATCACGGCTATACAACCCTGATTGTTGGGTCGTTGTATCTAAAAACCAATTAACCGGACCAATAGACAAACTATCAACGGGCTTTAATGAACCGTCATTAAAAGCAACGTTTGTTGCCCCCCATGTAGGCGTACTGCGTGCGGCAAGTGCATTTATTGATACTGAAATACTATCAAGCACTAATAACTGGCTACTGGCATTATTAACACCCGTTAGCTTATTTTGCTGAATATAACGCTGCAGTACATTTTGCTGATAACTATGCTGTTGCTGCCAATCATCTAGACGCTGCTTAAGCTTTTCAAACCCCATGGTTTTTTCATCGTTCAATCGCCTTGCTACCGCTGTTTTTTCACGCAGTGCCAACACTTTTTGCTCAACTTTGTTAAATGACTTTGCCAATGCACTGCGCTGTTTAGCAATACTATTTTGCGTTTTAGACAGTGCCTGCTGTGATTTTTTTATATCGTCCTGCAAAGACACTAAAACATCATTACTACTGGCTAACGCTTGATTAAAAACCAATACACTAAATAATAAAGTGGCTGCGCCAAATACGCGTAAGATCAGCTTAATCATGCGCACTCTCCGTGTTTATATGGCTACCTTGAGGCGCTAATAAAATGTTTAAGTTAATAAATTCAGCCTCCTTTTGCTGATTCAACATCGCCAACATTTGCTTCACCTGCAATACACTTTGTTGATCATCAATTGCTTGCCACCGCCAGCCATTATCGGTCGCAAATCCTTGTGCGGCGTAGGTGTTATCTAAACTGATATACCAACCTAACGAAATACCCATGTAAATTTGCGACACTAACTTCTGTTCGCCATTTGGTAAAGTAATCGCACTTTGATAACTACTTATGCGGCTATCAAATTGGCTTAAATCATCAAATAACTTGAGTAACAGTGTGAGTCTATCGCTGTTACTTTTAAGGTTTTTGTTTGCTTGGTCATTATCTGTGCCGTCATGTACGCTAAGTTGCTCGCGCCAGCTTTTCTCTAAAGGCGGCGGTAAACGGTAAATAAGATCGTTTACATTAATAAATTGTGTTTTTAGCCAACCAGTTAAATAAGCTTGATCTGTTTCCATTGAGTTTTGTAGCGCTAACAACTCACCGCGCGCTTGATCTACTTCATTACCCGATTCGCTGTCTTGTGCAAGTAACTGTGTTAGTTGTTTTTGCTCTGCTTTGAGCAAAGTGAGCCTTTGCTCTAATAAAGGCTGTTGTGTGATCCACTCATTAGTCAATGCACTTTGCTGCTGCTCTGTACTTAACCAGCGCTCTACTAAACTATCAACCTGCTCAGCTTTACTAGATTGCTGTGCAAAACCATGCA
Organism: Pseudoalteromonas neustonica; assembly: GCF_001653135.1. Taxonomy (GTDB): domain Bacteria; phylum Pseudomonadota; class Gammaproteobacteria; order Enterobacterales; family Alteromonadaceae; genus Pseudoalteromonas; species Pseudoalteromonas neustonica. Next base: position 462,916 of record NZ_BDDS01000001.1, on the reverse strand, counting down.
TGGAGTAAACACAGGCTAAGCTTACGCAAAACGCTAACGATTTTTTCCCTAACTTTATTTTCAACTGCACCGCTATTCCTACTCACGCATCAAGACTTTAAAACTCAGTAACAATTTATTAATGAAATAAATACGTCCCTGAAATTGAGTTGCAAATAATAACGATTAACATTAACATGCGCAACCTATAAATAAACGCTAACTATTATCATTTACATATGGAGAGAGAGATGACCACTTTAAATCAACAAAAGCATGTAACGTTCAAAAAAGGTGCAATGGCAAGTGCTATCACTTTAGCAATTACTTCACTTAGTTTTACCGCCTACGCAAATACTAACAACGTAAAAGAGCTTGCCGTTACTCAAGTTAAAGAAGAAAAGAAAGACAGCTATAAAGTTGAAAAAGTCTCCTCTCACAAATATCAAACAGAGCTACTCAATACACCTAAAACAATAAACGTTGTAAACAGTGAAGTATTAAAAGATCAAGGCGTTACGAGCCTAACTGAAGCACTACGTAATGTGTCTGGCGTTTCAACGTTTGGTGCCGGTGAAGGCGGTGGTGGTAATATCACTACTAACGATAAGATCACCATTCGTGGCTTTAGTGCTAATGGCAATATTTATGTAGATGGTATTAGAGATATTGCAGGCTATTCGCGCGATATGTTTAACACCGAACAAGTTGAAGTGAGTAAAGGTGCAAGCTCTAGCATTACTGGTAAAGGATCATCAGGGGGCGCGGTCAACTTAGTCACTAAACAAGCAAATCAAGATGAGCTATTAGTTGTAAATGGCAGCTACGATAAAGCTGAACGTTCACGCCTTACGCTTGATTACAATACAAAAATTAGTGAGTCAGCGGCAGTACGCATCAATGCGCTATACACTAAAGGCGGCGACCCTTTCAACAATGGCGTTGAAGATTACCAAACAACAGCCATCGCCCCTTCACTGCGCATAGATTTTAACGAGCAAACAAGCTTAGCCGCAGATGCTTTATTTATGAAACAAGAAAACAACCCCATGCTCGGCCTACCGTGGGTAACCGAAGGTGTTGCCAATGCAGGCCTTGGTTTAACCAAGGGCCCTATAGATAAAAAATACTGGGACAATTACTATGGCGTCGCACAGCGTGACTTTGAAGATGTTAGTGTTGCTATAGGTACATTACGTTTAGAGCACAAAGTAAGCGATAAATTACAGATTGTTTCGCAAACCCGCATTGCGAGTAACGAAAAAAAATCAGTGGTGAGTCGCCCAATATTTAAAACAGGCAGAGATCCAATAACCGACGATCGCACTTACTTTGATGATGTACGACTCGATTACACACAAAATATCGACCAAGAAAACGAGTTATTTGTAACTCAGCTTGATGCTATTATCGCATTTGATACCGGTTCAATTAAGCATAACTTAGTGGTTGGTACCGAATATTATCAAGAAGACGTAACCCGCTATGTGCTGAAAAATACGATCGAGCTCGATAGCAAAAGTGTAGCACTAAACACCCCTAACCCTAACATGCCATACACCGGTGGCATTTTCCGAGATGGTGCACCCACTGAGGTTAATGGCAAAGGGTTTGCACTTTATGCACTAGATACACTGACTATTTCTGATAATTGGGTAGCCACATTAGGTGCTCGCTACGAAGACTATCAAGCTGACGGATCTACCTACACATGGGCGCGTGTAAACGGTGAATGGTTTAGAGAATTAGTGACTGGTTTAAAAACAGACGGCGACTTCTTTAGCTACAATGCCTCAATTGCCTACAAGCCAAATCAAGATAGTAACTATTACTTTGGTATTGCCAACTCACAAGATCCATCAGCGGGTGACTTAGCCTTTAGCGGACGAGGACTTGAAGGCTTACAAGAAAACCTAGCAATGGACCCTCAAGAATCAACTAACTACGAGTTAGGCGCAAAATGGGATTTATTCGACGCAGACTTACAACTAGCAGCCGCTTTATTCTTAACAGAAAAAACAGTCACTGATCGCGATGAAGACGGCAGCTACTTTATGGGGGGCGAACAAGAAGCCAAAGGTGTAGAGTTTAGCGCAACAGGGCAAATCACCACTGACTTAAGCATTTTGGCCAGTTATACACACCAAAAAACCGAAGTAACAAAAGACACAAACCCACTAACTCAAGGTGATGGCCTTACTGCCGCACCAAAAGACACCGCGAGCATTTGGCTTGACTACACACTAGGTAAGCTAACGTTAGGTGGTGGCGCACAGTATTCATCAGGCAACATTTACTGGCGTCGTAATATGGCTTATTACGACTCAGGAAGTATTACGACAGTAAACTTAATGGCCGCTTATGATGTAACTGACAAGATGACAGTACAGCTAAATATTGATAACTTAACAGACAAATCATACGTTACAGATTACAGCGCACGCGGACATTTTCGCCCCGCTAACCCGCGTAATGTAAAACTGTCGGTTAACTATCAGTTTTAATCTCTAAGCTGAAAATAAATGGCAGCATTACTTTAATGCTGCCAACATATCAAGGTTAAACATGCTTGTTCATATTCCTAACATTTTAAATCAACAACAAATCAGCGAATGCCAAGAGCTACTACATAATACTCAATGGATCGATGGCAACACCACCGCAGGGCACCAAGCAAAACAGGCTAAAAATAACGTTCAACTGGCGCAAGATAACCCAATAGCGGCAGACATAGGGGCATTCATTTTAAACCAGCTAAGCCAAAACCAAACATTTATGGCCGCAACATTACCTAATAAAATTTACCCACCCATGTTTAATTGCTACCAAAATGGCGGCACATTTGGCGATCATATTGACAATGCAATTCGCAATATCAGTGGTACAGGTATAAAAGTAAGAACAGACGTATCCTGTACTTTATTTCTAAACGATCCCAGCAGTTACGAAGGTGGCGAATTAGTCATCCAAGATACATACGGCCAACAACGTGTTAAATTTGCCGCCGGAGATTTAGTCATTTACCCCTCCACCAGTATGCATCACGTCACACCAGTAACAAAAGGCCAGCGCCTAGCCTCTTTTTTCTGGCTGCAAAGCTTAATTCGATCTGATGATCAACGACGTATTTTATACGATCTTGATTTAAGCATACAGGCACTCACACAGCAAAACCCACAACAGGAAGAGCTTGTAAGGCTAACCGGCGTGTACCACAATTTATTACGACAATGGGGTGAAACATAAGTTTGTTTTAGCTAAACCTCCCCCCTACTTTGCAGCGTTGAGGCAACAATAATAATCGGTTCGTCATCAACGTTGTTTCTTTTTAGGCACACATTAACCGTGGTGTCGGCGGATATGCTTTACTAAACCTGATTCGTTAAACTCTAATGAAACAATATTAGTTTTACTATATTCAATGGTTTTTTCTAAATGCGCAGGCTTAACTTTACCCCTTTCAGTCATTTTTATAAAAACAACATTAGCCCCTACCATAATTTCGTTTATCTCAATATTACTGTTTATCACTTCATCTTTTAGTTTACCAATCATATCTGAACGGAGTTTCGATTTATCAGTATACATAAACTTGAATTTAACATGTTCATCGATGAAGTTATCAGATAATAGCGATATATAATGATCTATTTCTTTAGTGGTTGTATTTGGTTGTTGGCGAGCATTTTTGGCTGATACAAATGCCTTTGCTTTCTCGATTAATTGATCTGCCGTGAACTTGTCATTTGCAAAACTTGAAAAAGATAAAATAAGGGATATAAATACTAAAGTTAATTTTTTCACTGAACTCTCCTTGTATGCCTAACAAGCCTGTAGAATAACTCGTATTTAATATATTTTTATTAATGTTTCAACCATAGCTGAGTTCCTATTTTGGTTCAATAACTTTACGATGGGTGTCAACGTTGTTTATGATTCTTGCTCGGAGTCAGGTTTGATGCGTTTGTTATAAGTTACCCACTCATACCACTTTTTCGTAATATATCTTGCGGTCTAGCTTTCCATGTTGATAGTGGCCAAGAAAGAAGTAGTAAGTAAAAAGGACAAAATTTAGCAGCTCTCCTGTCGAGGGTAACCGAATCATTCTTTTTTCCACACTATTAGTTACAGAACTTAGAATTGAGTTGATTTGAAGGAATTTTGGGTAAATAAAGGCAAAGCTAGATCATCACTTTGTTTAATAAGGTGTTTTTTAAACAAACCAATAAAGATGCAACTGTTCAGCCTGCGCCTTTGTACCATTTTACATCGTTGCTGGCGGCTTGCTGCTTTAACCGTTGTTTGCTGCCTGCAAAATTTGAGTACTGCTGCCTGAAACGTTGAATGGATTCAAGCCATTGCGGTTCTTCTATATTCAACGTTAGGAGCACTTTTGGAATGCTTTTGTTGATATGCCCTTTTTTCTTTGGATCTATCTGGCGGCCACTCCAGTCGACTAATTCAATGTAATCCAGTAAGGCAAAGGGGATCGTGCCTTTAATATGATTACCACCAAATGGCTTTAACTGCGCTGGTTGACTTTCATGTTGAACAGTATCTTTTTGTTTGAGGGGGTTATTTGATTTGACCGTGTCTGTGGTAAAGGCTTTGAAATGTGCTATACGCTCTTGAATTGAGGTAAAATCACTGTCTTCAAGCGTATCGGCTATGTTTGCTCTGATAGGATTCAAATCAACGTAGGCCATGCAACTGAGTACTGCGGTTTCATCTAATAATGCCTGTGACTTATAGCGCCCTTCCCAGTACTTGCCCGTGCAGTTATCTTCTTTATTGGCTTCGCGGGCAATGTACTCATTGAGGTTTTTCATATACCAGCTGATGTCATAAAGCCTTGCGCGCCATTTAGCGATGATCTCATTGAAAAAGAGCAAACTCGGCTTATCTAACTGCTCACCATTTAAATGGCGGTCGACTAAAACATGGCCGTTATAAAGTTGATACCAGCGTTCAATTACTTCATCATCTGACCAATCAAGTGCTTGACGTCTATTGACGTTCACAACAAGGTGGTAGTGATTGCTCATAATCGCGTAGGCGGCAATCTCAATAGCGAACACGCTACTTAATAACTTAATTCGCTCTACCAACCACGCCCTACGGTGATCAAAGTTTTTACCTGTGTATTTATCATCACCACACAAGAATGCACGTCTCACGCATCGTGAGATTAAGTGATAATAAGATGTCGATGCTAAATCAATCAGCTTTTTTCTTGCGCGAGTCATAAAATATCAACCTTAGCGACACTGTATGTAATAACAGTAGTTGATACTATGGTTTTTGCAAAAAAAATTGTGCCTGTCCTATTTTATTCTTTCGTTGCTGCTGATAACAGTGATTGGAAAGGCTACATACTCGCTATGGGCGGTTTACACACAAAGCTAAAAGATAGACCTATCAAATTACACACCAATTTAAATATCGTTGAGGAAACTGGCGAGTGTTTGCAAAGCTATTACGATGGTGAACTCATACTCAAAGTAAAAGGTTTGTGGTTCGCTGGTAAAGCCGTTTTTTTTTACAGAGTATTCGCACAAGGCATAATTCATGGAAGGTGGAAAAAGCATAACCTAAAACTGAAACGAGTTAGCTAAAGCTATCACTTTTAAATAAAATTGCAGTTAAATAAAACATTTCAAATAGCTAAAGCTATCTACAGAGCTTTAGCTCACATCGTATTTCATCAGAAAGCCAAGAATAACCTTTAGTTCACTGTTTGCCAGAATGGCAAAAAAGATCTTACTTGGAGTTCTGTAAATAACTGTACTGAATAAAATAATAATCACTCTCGCTTTCATATTCAGCTTTGAGCTCTGTTGATGAGTAGAAGCCTAATTCTGTTCGATAATATTATTAATCGTCGTTTTGCTAACGAATAACATACCGTATTCTTTGATATATTTTAATATATTGTTTACATTGGTAATTGTTGGTGAAATTATTTAAGTATGCGACACCGTCGTTCTACAGTCTCGTGTACTGCTAAAATGACATAGAATAAGTAATTAAAAATATAAGGGAATTTAGATGGCCTCTGAGCTGCTAAGAATAAAAAAAAGGAAAGAAACACGGCAAGAAATGATTTCCTTATACGAAAAATCGGATCAGGTTCTACTGATACACTATTCTTGTGAGTCGTTTTATGACATTAAAGATGGAAGAACTCCAAGAGTTACATCTATTGCTGTTAGAAATTTAAAAACAGCTCAAACAGAAAGTTTCTCTGTTCATAAAATTGCAGAACGAAGTGATATCTCAATAAATGATATACCTGCTCGATACGATGAACTTGAAAAAAAAATGCTTGAAGAGTTTTTTGAATTCATAAAATACAGGCAGACTTTTCACTTTGTTCATTGGAATATGCGTGATGGCGCATATGGTTTTTCAGCAATTGAACATAGATTTCAAGCTCTAGGTGGCGACCCGTACAAAATACAAGACGACAAAAAAACTGACTTGGCTCGAGCACTTATATCACTATTTGGTCGCCAGTACGTGGGTCACAGTAAAGCAGGTCGATTTCTAGCTATTGTCGAATTAAACAAAATAACTGATAAAGATGCTTTGACCGGAAAGGAAGAGGCGGATGCTTTTGAGGCTGGGGAATATGTTCAATTACATCGTTCGACGTTACGGAAAATTGATTGTATGTCGAATATATTTGAAAGAACTATTGATGGTTCTTTAATCACCAATGCTTCTTGGCAAGATCAGTATGGGATTCACCCTAAAGCGCTCATTGAGTACGTGAGAGATCATTGGTTATGGTCTGTTGTTGTTATCATAGCTATAGTTTCAGGCCTTGTTGGAAAAATAGCAGGTTTGTTCTAAATATATTGTCTTTACTAAATAAACATAACTGTAATTGTTTCTAGTTTTCAATTAAACATAAACCCAATGTTAGGTAATTAACATCGTCCAAGCTCAATAGATGCTTTTAGAGAATATTTAACAAGTAATGCAATCTAGTTTAAAAAGGCTACTCAAAGTAGCCACTTATGATCAGTTCTGGAATATGGTGCAATTAAACCATAGTAAGGTAAATCAAGAAGTTAAATTAATAAAAGATGAGGCCATTGCACTCTACGCATATACGCTTTGTCACCCACCATTATACAAGGAGATAAATAAGGCTCTACGGGATGGTGATACGAATAATTTTATAATTAAATTAATAGATTCAGGAATTAAAAATCTCCCAATTTACCGAGGGAAATATGTTTTTAGATGGACTTTACCTCTGCTTGAAGAAAAGGAAAAATTAGATAGTTATGAAGAAGTATTTGAAAAAGCTTATTTAAGTACATTGAAATTTCCTAATGAGATTACAATGGCAGATCCTGAGTGCATTTTGTTTAAAATTGAACATTTGAATGGCCGTGATATAGCTTTATACTCTGATGATTATTCTATAGATATTCAAGAGGTTATATTGCCAAGAGGTTCAAGCTTTATCAACACTTTGACTCGATGTGATGAAATTGACTATATTATTAGGCAAGTTACATAAAGCTAATGGGGTCAAATTTTGACTTCATACATTAAAAATCTTCAATGTCTGCTCATGGCACAAAACAGCCTGAATGTAATTTGGGTACTTTAATAAAAAAGGACAGCGCTAAATTCTTAAACTTCAATTTACTCTGCTACACATGTGCTACACAGAAATTAAAAAAGAAGGCGGAAACTCGTTAACTCATTGATTTAATTGGTAGCCCCTGCAGGAATCGAACCTGCAACTGCCCCTTAGGAGGGGGCCGTTATATCCATTTAACTAAGAGGCCACATTCTAGCTTTGCGCAGCTGATAGCTGATAGCTGATAGCTGATAGCTGATAGCTGATAGCTGATAGCTGATAAGAAATTATAACGGTTTATCCCATTTACAATCAAGCAGTTAAATTGATTCTTTAATTAAGTTAGTTAACACTTGCTCGTTGCAGGTTTATATCTGCGTTATTTAATACAAAATAAGGTAGAATTTTTTGGCTGCTGGCAACCACGCGCTTGCTGTTTACGTCGATTATGCGGGTGTTTACTTCAACGCCGTTACCACGGTAGATTAATGTTCCTGACAGTACATGGCTGGCAAGGTGTCTGCGGGCTAGCTTTTCAATATCGCGTGAAAAAACAAAATCGCCACGTTTGTTTACTAAAACATGGTCAGTGGTTTTAAAGTCCACCACACCGTAACCAAATTTTTGTAATTGGTGAATAAAGCTCTCTGACAACTGGTTGCCTAATTGGCTGCTGTTGTTTAAATGTGCATCTAAATCTACAAACGACGCGACCCCGATTGAAATATCTTCATCAGTGAGCATGGTATCAACCAAATCAAGGGCTATTTGTTCTACATAGTTTACCAAGGTTTTATGGTGTTTAAGAGGTGTGAATTGCGTTGAGTCTTGGTACGCTTCGCCCTCTTTCTCCTCAGCTTGACTGATCCGTTGATCTAAGTGGTCGTTTTGTGTCGGCTGCGCTTTGGCTGAGCCGTCAAACAGGTTACAACCTGCAAGTAATAGTATTGCTACACTTGAGCTAATAAACGCTATACGTTTGATGAGTGTTGTCATTATAACCTCACTTATTCACTTGTTTTAGCATGACACCATCTGTGCGGTAGCTACTATCGAGTGCGTCCACGACTGATTGCGGAATAAATCCTTGGGCTGAGCCTACAACTGCTTTGCTTGTTAAACCAATAATCCGCGCATTAATTAATACTCCACCTTGGTGATTTACCATGGTGCCAGCTAATACATAATTAAAGTTTTGATCTTGGCTTAGCTCTAAGTAATCACGGCTAAATACAAAGTCGCCATTGGGAGTAACACGCATATAGTCGGTGGTTTTAAAGTCAATAACTGGCACGCCAAAGTTATGCAGTTCGTGCATAAAGCTTTCGGCAATCTGATTGCCTAGTAATGTGCCGTCGTTGTAATCGTCATCTAAAAATATAAAGCTGGATACTGCCAACGGTGTTTTGGTGTTCACGTATTGTAGGTTTTCAGCCATGTCTTGCATTATACCGCGCACGTAATGATTAATGTTCTTACGTGTTGGTACATTGATATGGCTGTTGTCGTTCATAACTGCTGTGTTTTGATACAAGGCACTGCTATCGCCGGGCGCTGCAACGCCGCGCTCTTGATTAGCTAATTGAGGGGGGCCTTTTTTTGCAGTGGTGTCGTTGTCATTCATTATGTGCGAACAACCAAAACCCAGCGGCAAGCATAAAGTTAATATTAAGCGTTTCATGATGGGCTCCTAATTAGTATTCGCTGCGATAGATAAACCCATCGCGCTGCTGAATTTTTTCATCTCCCCACATTACGTTAATAGGGATCTCGGTACTTGCTGCTGATACAACGGCGCTGTCATGTGTATTGACCATGCGGGCATTAACAATATAGGCATGTTGTTGCCGTGTTAGCGTGCCGGTGATCACAAAGTCAATATTCTGACGTTTGCGTAGTTTGGTTATATCGCGACTTAACATACCATCTGCTATGGGCGATAAGTTAAGGTTATTCTCAAGGCGATACTCAATGATGTTGTAGCCTAGTTGCGTAAATTGCGTTAGTAGGCTTTCTTGTATTTGCTGGCTAAGGCCATCCCCCTGCCCTTGCGCAAGCTCTGAATCAAGCCCATCGGCAAAGTAAAAGCTAGTCACCGCTATACGTGCAGAGCTTTTAAAAGGCCCTTTGATATGGCTTAGCTGTGCGCTCAAATCACCAACATATTGATGAACAGTAAACGGCGCCATTGCTGACTTGGGTGCTACTGTACTACGAGCTGGCGGCTTCTCTGGCGTTAAGCTGCAGGCCGTTAAGCTCAGCAATAAAAAACATAATAAAAGGCGCATAATTGCCATCCTCTATAAACATAACAAATACAAAGCAATTATTATGCCTATTTATATAAAGGCTAGACCGTTTATTATTTACTCTGATAATCAAAGGGTTTATTTGTATAGCTACTAACTAGGCAATCAACTTGATAGTGCTTAAAAGTTTGGCAATCCGCGAGTGCATTTTTATAGTATTTGTAGGCTCCAAACTTAAGCCTATAGACATTCGTATTTTTAACCAGCGCGGTTTCAACATTGGCAATTACACTGCCTTGAAACAAGTTTGGCGCTTTACTTTTTAACGACGCTAAAGTGGTCATTAAGTTAGATTTTTTATTAACCGATGCGATTTGCAGTGAAAATCGCCATTGGATTGGCTTTTGTACAAAAAGCTCTTTTTTTTCTAGCATTAAGGCCGCTGGCCCTATTAAAGCATCCAAGACCTTATTTTTATGTATATATTCAGCGCTATCTGTTGGAATATATAAATAAGATAAATTACTCATTTCAGTAAAAGATGCATAACTGCGACTAAATTTTGGAGTTACCTTCGTTGGTGCACTTATTTTTGGTTGAGTGTTATCAGTGTTTTTTTTGGGCTGATAATGACAGCTTGATATTGATAAACCAACCCATAAAAGGCCGATAAAAGAAAAGCAACGAGTTGTATTGTGCATAAAAGTTCCTGTATGTTGAACATACAATTTCCATGACATTCAATTGCATGGTTTTTTGCTAAGCGTTTACTCCTTTTAACAGCTAAAAATTTTAATTACAGGTATTTCAATACCTTTTCACTAATTTACATTAGTGAAATGTTAATAACCATACGTGAGGTGCAAAAACAGCAATTATCACTATCAGATAAAAAAGAACATAATAATAAAGTTGCTATGACGCATCCATTTATCAGCAAAAACAAGCTTAAAACGTAACAATAGAGGGGAATTGGCATAGTCAGCCAGAAATATGATTAAGTTAGTAACTCAATTTAGCGCTTGATAATGAATTTTAAACACCGCTGTTACACTACCCAGCTCGTTAACATGAGCAATATTCAATAGAAATAATGACTTGGCAACTTTTTATCACATTAATTTAAGAGTACAAAAGTGCTTTATAATCTCAAACCGACAATAGGCTTATTACTTATAATTTATACCAATCGATTTAAATATTTAACCATTCTAGCGAGTTAAATCAAGCGCTAACTGCGCCATAAATGGCCAGTAACTTAACACGATTGGTATTAGGTTATTTTTAGTTAAGGAAAGGATGCTTATAATGTAACTGATGATTTATAAAAAGTGCCAATGACACTTTTTATAAATAACTACTCGCTTGTCGTTTAAACCGAAAACGGGTATTTAATTGCGTCATGGCATTGGTAGCCATGCACTTCAAAGTCATCACGGGTAACCCATGTTTCTATGTCTTCAAGTGATTTAATATCAGGGTTAATAGTTAATGTGGGTGATTCAAACGGTTCACGTTTAAGCTGCACATCACGCATCAACTCGAGTTGATTTTCATAAATGTGTGCATTAACAATTTTATGATAGGCCTTACCTGCTTTGTGGCCAGTAATTTGTGCAACTAAAGCGAGTAATACAAAACATTGTATTTGATTAAAGTTTAGGCCAAGTGGTACATCGCAGCTACGCTGATACGAGGTTAAATACAAGGTATCACCCAGCAACGAGAATGTATGCGTGTGCATACATGGGCGAAGGCAGCCTAAATCAAACTCACCAGGGTTGAAAAAGGTAACGATCTCACCTCTATCATCAATGCCATTTTTAAGGTTATCAATCACTTTTTTAAGCTGATCCAGTGGCGTACCGTCAGGGCGTTTCCAATCTCGGGCCTGTACGCCATAAACGCGGCCCATGTCGTCATCACCTTTGCGATTTGGATTGTTTAGCCATGCTTGGTTGTCATTGGCATTGGCATCCCATGTCATACACCCAATATCACGAAACTGAGCGGCACTGCTGTATCCGCGTAAATAACCTAAAAGCTCTGCTATTGCTGCTTTATAGTAGCTTTTACGCGTTGTGATCATTGGAAATTTATTATTCGCAACGTCGTATTCAAGTTCAGCATTAATCACAGTTAAACAGCGTGTACCTGTGCGCTTATTTTCAACCCACACACCTTCGTCAACAATACGCTGACATAACTCTAAATATTGTTTCATTCTTCGCTTCTTTTATTAGGGTCTGTTGACCTTTCAAGGTTGAATTTTCAGCAGCCTGTTTGGTATTTAAGCAAGGCAGCGCCTATGTCGTGTGGTTATTCCCCATAAATAGGTAATAACGCAGCATCAATGCAAACAGGCGCTGCCCTTTGGGTTCTGCCTCGGGCCGATTTACTCTTTGTTGCCTACATAGATGTAGGTAAGGGGCGTGGGCAGGACGCACAAGCTTTGCTCGGTTTTAACTTAGCTCACTCGATTCCAAACCTCGCGTCGCGATTAAACCGCCCCGAACTTGAACAAATTTTAATCCACAAAGACCCTAAGCTTTGCTAGCAACAGTTGGCTGTGGCTTTTTATACGCCCATATTATCAAACCTAGGCCACCGATGACCATTGGCAATGACAATATTTGCCCCATTGAGATAAACCCACCAAATAAACCTAAGTGCGCATCAGGCTCTCTAAAGTATTCAATACCAAAGCGGAATACGCCGTAACCTAATAAAAATAAGCCTCCTACACTGCCCGCAGGGCGCGACTTTTTAGTAAATAGGTAAAGGATAATAAACAGTACTAAGCCTTCAAAAAATGCTTCATAAAGCTGCGATGGATGACGAGCAAGCGGCCCGCCCGTTGGGAACACCATAGCCCATGGCACATCGGTTGTTCGTCCCCAGAGTTCGCCATTAATAAAGTTACCTATGCGCCCAGCTAATAAGCCTACAGGAACTAAGGGCGCTACAAAGTCACCCACTTCTAGCAACTGCTTTTTACGGCTCCAAGCAAAAATACAAATCGCGGTGATCACACCTAATGTACCGCCATGAAAAGACATGCCACCCTGATCTATTCTAAATAAATACAGTGGGTTTTCTAAAAAGTAACTAAACTGGTAAAACAGTACATACCCGATCCGACCACCAAGAATAACCCCTAACATGCCATAAAAAAGTAGGTCGCCGACCTCCTCTTTTGTCCAACCTGAGTTTGGTTTTGCAGCTTGGCGATTTGCCCACCACATTGCAAAAGCAAAACCTATTAAATACATTAAACCGTACCAACGTACGCTTAACGGGCCGACTGTGAAAATGATCGGATCGATTTGTGGAAACTCAAGAGCCATAAAAATTAAACCTTAACTAAAAACCATTTGAAGTGCGATGATGACTAATAATACTGCGAACGCTTTTTTAATCGTTGCAACGGGTAAATAATGTGTCGCTTTTGCACCAATTGGTGCCATAAACCACGACGTAATAACTATACCTAATAATGCGGGTAAATAAACAAAACCTGCAAAACCATGTTCTAAATCGGTTACTTGCCACCCAGCAGACACATACCCAACTGAGCCAAATAGGGCTATGACGATACCACACGCGGCGGCGCAGCCAATTGCTTTTTTAATATCAACTGAAAAATAATTAAGTAACGGAACAATAAGTGCTCCTCCGCCAATCCCTATTAATCCTGATAGTCCGCCCATTATGGCACTTAACGAGCCAATAACAGGACCGCTTGGCATGGGCTTTTCACTCTGTGTTTTACTACGAGTAGATAGCACCATACGCGCTGCTATAAATACCACGCTGGTTGCAAACACTAAGCGCAGTAGTTGCTCTGGGATATAGCTTGCGGCAAAACCACTGATCAATGCGCCTAGCCCTACACCTGACATAACCCAAGGTGCAATATTCCACGGAACATTATTATTTTTATGATGCGCTAATGCGGAAGATGTCGAAGTAAATAAAATAGAGGCTAAGGATGTCGCGATTGCGATTACTAACACATGATCAACCGATGCCACATTAAATTTAACAAGTAAAAGGCTTAAAACAGGCACAATGATTAACCCGCCACCAATTCCGAGCAACCCAGCTAAAAACCCTACAATGCTACCTAATATTGCACAGCTGATAATCAGTATGGCTAAATCCTGCATAGTACACTCTTAAATATAAATTTGTTATATACATATACTAATAGATTATATTGCATGTTCACAGCAAAAAATGACACGGGATATTAGCGGTTTTTAGGGGTATAAAACAATTCCCCCAGATTATGCTCAATCATAAAGCTGCGTGTTAGCCTTAGTACCTGTTTAGCTGTTGACTGCGCTAAACATTCAGCAAGTAATATTTCCATATCACTTACCTTTAAACGCCTTAAAACCCACTTCACTTTACTCAATGAGGAGCTATTCATACTTAAACGACGATAACCCATTGCAATCAGTAGGATTGCCCCCTCAGGTTCACCACCTAATTCACCACACAAACTAAATGGGAGTTCGTATTGTTGGCATTCTGTCGCCACTTTTTGTAGCACTCTTAAAACGGCGGGGTGATAAGGATTAAATAGCTCTGCCACACGTGCATTAGAACGATCGACTGCGAGTAAATATTGCGTTAAATCATTACTGCCTACTGAACAAAAATCTACTTTTTTAGACCACTCGGGCAACATAAAAACACTGGAGGGAACTTCTAGCATTAGGCCTATTTCTGGGCGTTCAATAACGTGTTCTGGAAACTGCTCTTCCAGCTCAAAGTAAGCTTGCTCAAGCAATGCAAAAGACTCATCTACCTCTTCAATACCGCTTATCATTGGCAGCATGATCTTTAAATTACCTAAGCCTATATTGGCTTTGATCATCGCTTTGAGTTGATCTAAAAATAGCTCTGGGTGATCGAGCGTTACGCGTATTCCCCGCCAGCCTAAAAATGGGTTTTCTTCTATGATATCAAAGTAATCGAGTACTTTGTCACCGCCTATATCAAGCGTACGCATGACCACTGGCTCAGGGTGATAACTGGCGAGCACTTCTCTATACCAGTTTTCTTGTTCCGTTTGTGATGGAAACTGGCCTTTTTGCATAAACCATGCCTCGGTTCGATATAACCCGACACCATCACATACTTTGGTATTTGCTTTTTCGGTATTAAGATCAAGCCCTGCATTAAGCAATAGACTGATGTGCTCGCCGTCTAAAGTGATCGCGTCACATTCTTGTTCCGCTACAAACTTATCATTTAATAAATTTTCTTGGTGCTTTAATTGGCGATATTCATCTTGCAGCATTTGCGAAGGAGAAATATATAAACGCCCAGCGTAAGCATCTAGAATCATCAACTTGCCGTCAAACTGCAACAGCGGTAAATCTTCAATCCCCCAAATTGCTGGGATCCCCATTGCGCGTGTTAAAATTGACGCATGGCTATTGGCTGCGCCATTAACACTGACAACCCCAGCTAAATGCCCTTTAGGAACTTCAGCAAGCATTGCTGGCGTAAGTGTGTTTGCGATCAACACCGTATTTTTAGGGTAATTTTTTACTGCATGCTCAGTATTAACTAAATGATGTAAAACCCGTAAACCAATATCTTTAACGTCAACTGCTCGCTCTTTTATATAAGGGTCTTGCATGGCATTAAATTGAGCTATTAGTCGTTCTATTACGATTTTTAACGCACTTTTAGCACACCAACCTTCTTGCAGTTGTGCTTCAACATTTTGCCCTAAGCTTTTTGCATCAAGTAACTGCTGGTAAACATCAAATACCGCCAGTGCTTCTTTAGGAATTGAATCACTTAAAGTCATTGATAGCGTATTAAACTCTTTTCGTGTTGCCGCAACCGCTTGGGTAAATAAACGACGTTGCTCTGTGCTGTTATCGTCTTTTTTTACTTCTATCGATTTAAAGTCTAGCTTTGGTAAAGTAACAAATGCATGCCCTATAGCAATCCCAGGTGCGCCTGAGACCCCTTTCAATACCGACGTTTGGTGAGAAAATTCATCTTGTCGCAGTACTTCTTTAATTTCAGCATGCGCTAATTGTGATGCTAGCTGAGCTGATAAAGTTATTAAAAACGATTCTTCATCTTGGCTAAATAACCGCGCACTTTTTTGCTGCACCACGATAACGCCCAACACTTTTTTTTGGTGTACAACAGGCACTGATAAAAATGCGTTATAACCTTCTTCGTTTACTTCTGGGGAGAGCTTAAAGCGAGGATGCGATTTAGCAAATGCAATATTAATAGGCTCTTCACGTTGCGCAACTAGGCCAACTAAACCTTCTGTGAAGCCAATTCTAAACTTACCAACAGCTTTGGGATTGAGCCCACGAGTAGCCATTAGTACAAAGTTATCTTGACTGTAATCAGCAAAATAAATGGAGCAGCACTGGGTATTCATGGCATCTTTCACCATTTCGACAAAACATGCTAATGCACTCTCTAAACTCGCTTGATGCGAGACAGATTCGGCAATAGCTCTGAGTGTAGCCAGCATAATACTGCTCCTTTATATTTTTACCTTTTATGACGCCACGTGTCTTTGGTTTGTTCACGCTTGTTAAATGGCATTGCAAATGGAGCAAACTCTTTCATTACTCGCCTATAAACATCCCGTTTAAAAGACACCACTTGCCTAACTGGGTACCAATAACTCACCCAGCGCCAATCATCAAACTCAGGGTGATGTGTTTTAAGTAAGTCTACATCTTCGTCTTTACAGCGAAGTTTCAGTAAGAACCATTTTTGTTTTTGCCCAATACACACCGGACTTGAGTCGCGGCGTATCAAACGCTTGGGTAATTTATAACGTAACCAATGTTTTGAACTTGCGACAATTTCTACATCTTCCGGACGCAAGCCGACTTCTTCGTGTAATTCACGGAACATGGTCTGCTCTGGCGTTTCACCACTGTCGACACCTCCTTGCGGAAATTGCCAAGAATGTTGACCATAACGTCGAGCCCAAAAGACTTGTCCTTGATTATTGCAAATTACAATTCCGACATTGGCACGAAAACCTTCGGCATCAATCACCTTAGTGCCTCATTTGTAAGTCGATTTTTAATGATTGTTCCACATTAGCTGCAATACGGCAAACACTATTATACCCAAGTCACTTCAATACGTAGAATTGAGCATTCCATAGGGACTGAGTATCAAGGTGTTACTTTACAATAAGGGTATTCTCTTTTAAAAAATAACAACATAGGGAGTTAGTTTCAGTGAAACGTCTTACGGGTTGGTTTAAAAGCGATTTATACTGCGTTATTGATTTTAACAAGGGAGCAACCATTATTTGCAATCAATGCCTTGTCTAAATCACTTTTAATTCCAACTGAAACTGTATCTTGAGGTGGCTTGGGTGTAGGTACAC
The DNA here is from genome assembly GCF_001653135.1 of Pseudoalteromonas neustonica. Taxonomy (GTDB): domain Bacteria; phylum Pseudomonadota; class Gammaproteobacteria; order Enterobacterales; family Alteromonadaceae; genus Pseudoalteromonas; species Pseudoalteromonas neustonica. The sequence continues at coordinate 445,686 of NZ_BDDS01000001.1, read as the reverse complement.
TATGACTACAATCAACCCGTTACCTCAAACCTCCTATTTTGAGAAAGCGAGGTATACACCTTTTACGCACCTTACCCACAGCTTGTGCATAACTTTAGTTTATACAGCTCATTTAGCAAACAAGTCCACAATGAACGATCTAAAATACAGCCTTTTCCACAGATTCTGTGGATAACATTGTTTATAGTTCTGTATTTATCCCCGCAACTATTCAGAACACAACGTGCCACCTATAGGAAATTAGTATAAAAGCTATAAAATTCAGTATATTAAACTTTAAAACCCGCAATAAAAAACGTTCAAAAACACGCCAAACCACGACAGTACAAAAAACACACAAAACCAAAGATATCCACGGTTAGTCACTTTTGCTATCATGACCGATGAGTTTATACAATAGAATAAAGCGGTTATGCGAGTAATAAAGCCACATTCAATCAATGAATTAATGCGACGTGTTAATAATATTGCTGGTATGACGTTAGGCCAGTTAGCACAACAATATCAATTTAAAACCCCCGAAGACTTATTACGCGAAAAAGGCTGGGCTGGGCAGTTAATTGAGTATGTATTAGGGGCTACTGCGGGCTCAAAACCAGTGCCTGATTTTGAGGATCTTGGAATAGAACTCAAAACATTACCTATTTCATTTAAAGGTAAGCCACTTGAAACCACTTTTGTTTCGGTTACCCCTCTTTTAAATGTCACTGGCATGACGTGGCAACAAAGCAATGTACGTAAAAAACTGGCTCATGTGCTATGGCTACCCATTTTAGGTGAGCGAGAAATAACTCCATTTGATAGAACCATCGGCAGTGGCTTTTTATGGCAACCAAGTGCTATTCAAGACGCGCAACTACAACGCGATTGGGAAGAACAAATGGAGCTCATCGCATTAGGACGCGTTGATGAAATATCGGGGCACTTAGGGGATGCTATGCAAATTCGCCCAAAAGCGGCGAATAGTCGCATTGTTACAGATGCCATCGGGCCAAATGGGCAAATTATAAAAACCCTACCTCGTGGTTTTTACTTGAAAACCAGTTTTACCGGTGAGATTTTAAAACAGCAGTTTCAGCTTTAAAATACCTTTAAATAATGCGCGAGGTAAACTTGCGCCTTCTACGCATGTTTAATAATTTTTCTATTTAAAACTCGGTTAATAATCACGGCTAAAGCGGGTTCCTACGGGTGTCAGAATAATTTATATCGGTGGGGCTTTATGCTGCGAAAATTAAGATTTAACAAAAAAATCCTCACCGAAGCGAGGATTTCCTAAGAGTAAAAACCAGATTCTAATAAAAGAATTACTGACCTTTAACCTCTTTAAGACCGTTGTACGGTGCTTTAGCGCCTAACTGCTCTTCAATACGAAGAAGTTGGTTGTACTTAGCAACACGATCAGAACGGCTTAATGAACCCGTTTTAATTTGGCCTGCAGCAGTACCAACAGCTAGATCTGCAATTGTAGAATCTTCTGTTTCACCAGAGCGGTGTGATATAACAACTGTAAAACCAGCATCTTTAGCCATTTTGATTGCCGCTAACGTTTCAGTTAGTGAACCAATTTGGTTAAATTTGATTAAGATTGAGTTAGCAATACCGTTATCAATACCACGCTTTAAGATTTTCGTGTTTGTAACAAATAAATCGTCGCCCACTAATTGGATTTTATCACCCATTAGTTTAGTTTGATGCGCAAAGCCGTCCCAATCAGATTCATCAAGACCATCTTCAATAGATACGATTGGATATTGCTCTGTAAGGTCTTTTAGGAAGAAGTTAAATTCTTCAGACGTGAATTTTTTACCTTCACCTTTAAGGTCGTAAATGTTTGCTTCTTTGTCATAAAACTCAGATGCAGCACAATCTAGCGCAAGTGTTACGTCTTTACCTAACTCATAACCTGCATTTGCAACTGCAACTTTAATTGCCGCAAGTGCAGCTTCGTTTGAAGCAAGGTTAGGTGCAAAACCACCTTCATCACCCACAGCTGTAGAGTGACCATCAGCTTTAAGTACTTTTGCAAGGCTATGGAATATTTCAGCGCCCATACGTAGTGCTTCGCGGAAGTTAGTAGCGCCAACAGGTTGAACCATGAACTCTTGAATATCTACCGAGTTATCAGCGTGCTCACCACCGTTGATGATATTCATCATTGGTAATGGCATAGAGTACACACCAGGCGTGCCGTTTAGATCAGCAATGTGCTCATAAAGCTCTACTTTTTTAGATTGTGCAGCCGCTTTTGCAGTTGCTAATGACACAGCTAAGATTGCATTGGCACCTAATTTTTCTTTATTTTCAGTGCCATCTAAATCTAGCATTACTTGGTCAACAGTGCTTTGCTCTAATGCGTTTTGCCCTGCTAATGCGCCTGCGATTTCATTATTAATAAAACCAACAGCCTTTAATACGCCTTTACCTAAATAACGTGCTTTATCACCATCACGTAATTCCAATGCTTCGCGTGTACCTGTTGATGCACCTGATGGTGCAGCTGCGCGACCCCATGAACCGTCAGCTAGATGTACATCCGCTTCTACAGTTGGGTTACCACGCGAATCCATAATTTCGCGACCGATCACTTTTACGATATTTGACATCTTGATTCCTCTTTTCCCAAAATGGTGAGCATATTCCGACTTTATTAATTTTCCTTAACGCAGTCGGTTTTAAAACAAAAAAGCCGTGCAACTAGCACGGCTTAATAATTATTACGACGACGCTTTTTGATAGGCGTGTGCTGCGGCCACAAACCCTTCAAATAGCGGATGACCATCGCGAGGTGTTGAAGTAAATTCCGGATGGAATTGAGCTGCAATAAACCACGGGTGATCTTTATTTTCGATGATCTCTACTAATTTCTTATCTTCTGATAAGCCAGTAAAGCTCAAACCTGCTTGCTCAAGTTTTTCAACAAAGTTGTTGTTAACTTCATAACGGTGACGATGACGTTCTACAATTTCATCACTGCCATACACTTCATGTACTTTAGAGCCAGGTGTTAAATGACATTTTTGTGCGCCTAAACGCATAGTGCCACCTAAATCAGATTTTTCGCTACGTGTTTCAACGTTACCTTCTGCATCTAACCACTCAGTGATTAAACCTACAACAGGGCTTGCTGAATTAGCATTAAACTCTGTTGAGTTTGCGTCTTCAAGGCCTGCTACATTACGTGCGTACTCGATAAGCGCAACTTGCATACCTAAACAGATACCAAGGTAAGGTACTTTATTTTCACGGGCATATTTTGCCGCTAAAATTTTACCTTCAACACCACGACTACCAAAGCCACCAGGGACTAAGATTGCATCAAGGTTAGCAAGTAACTCTGTTCCTTTGCTTTCAACATCCTGTGAATCAACGTATTGAATATTTACAGTTAAGCGGTTTTTAAGGCCAGCATGTTTAAGTGCTTCGTTAACTGATTTGTATGCATCAGGGAGTTCAATATATTTACCAACCATGCCAATAGTCACTTCACCTGTTGGGTTAGACTCTTGGTATAACACTTGTTCCCATTCAACTAAATCAGCTTCAGGGCAATCAAGGTGGAAGCGACGACATACAAAGTTATCAAGCTCTTGCGACTTTAATAGCGCAGGAATTTTATAAATGCTGTCTACATCTGGTAATGAAATAACCGCTTTTTCTTCAACGTTAGTGAAAAGAGCAATCTTTGCACGTTCATTGTTTGGTAATTTACGATCTGAACGACAGATAAGAATATCTGGTTGAATACCAATTGAGCGTAACTCTTTAACTGAGTGCTGTGTTGGTTTTGTTTTCACTTCTCCCGCAGGGCCTAAGAATGGCACTAACGTTAAGTGAATAAACAATGCGCGCTCACGGCCAATCTCTGTGCCAAGCTGACGAATTGCTTCTAAAAATGGTTGTGATTCAATATCACCTACGGTTCCACCAATTTCAACGATAGCCACATCATGGCCTACAGCACCGTCATATACACGTTGCTTAATGTCGTTAGTTATATGTGGAATAACCTGAATTGTTGCACCAAGGTACTCGCCACGACGTTCACGACGTAGTACATCTTCATATACACGGCCTTGTGTGAAGTTGTTACGGCTTGTCATTTTGGTACGGATAAAACGCTCATAGTGACCTAAATCAAGGTCAGTTTCAGCACCGTCTTCGGTGACAAATACTTCACCATGTTGAATTGGGCTCATTGTGCCTGGGTCAACGTTGATGTAAGGATCCAGCTTTAAAATGGTTACATTTAAACCACGGGCTTCTAAAATAGCTGCCAACGATGCTGCTGCAATACCTTTACCCAACGAAGAAACAACTCCGCCAGTAACGAAGATAAATTTTGTACTCATGCGAACCCTAGAATATCAGGAATTAAAAGGAATATAATACCCAAACAAGTGATTTTGGAATATGATCAAGACGGGGCGAAATTATAGCAAAGGCACTGCCATCAATCCAGTGAAAGTTAGTATTTCCCTGCACAAAAAACGCACTCGGAGTTTCGTATTATTTACTTCTGCTTTTTTATTGCATCCCACGCGGCGTCCATTTCAACAAGGCTTGCTGTATCAAGCGACTGCCCACGTTGGTGCAAATAAGTTTGCACTTTTTCAAATCGCGCTGAAAATTTATCATTCGCGCTGCGTAACAACTGCTCGGGATCACGCTTGATATGCCGCGCAACATTGACGGTGGCAAAAAGTAAGTCGCCAACTTCTTCAGCACTGTGCGCAGAAAGTGGATCAACCGCTAATGCTTCTTTTACTTCATCCACTTCTTCGATTACCTTATCTAACGCACCATGATAATTTGGCCAATCGAAGCCTAACCCTGAAACACGCTCTTGAATCTTTTTGGCTTTGCTTAAACTCGGTAAATTTGCCGGAATATCTTGCCAAATTGATGCGCTTTGTGGGGTTGTTTTTATGGCGCGCTCTTGGGCTTTAATTACTTGCCACTGCTCACTGAGTTGTTCATCGGTTAATGCTTGTTGCTCAGTAAATACATGAGGGTGACGACGAACCAACTTGTCATTTAATCCAGCCATTACATCACTAAAATCAAACAGACCTTGCTCTTGTGCTAATTGCGCATAAAAAACCACTTGGAAAAGTAAATCGCCGAGTTCACTTTTAAGCTCACCTAAATCACCTTTTTCGATGCAATCAGCCACTTCATAAGCCTCTTCTAAGGTATGTGGCACAATTGATTTAAAGTCTTGCTTTATATCCCACGGACAGCCTGTTTTAGGATCACGTAATTTGGCCATAATAGCTAATAGCTCAGTTAAAGCATTTGTTGAGGTACTAGTTGTTTGGCTCATTTAATTTCCTAGTTGTGATATTAGTGACTGCGCTTGGTTTCATGCACACCTTCGATTTGATCTAACTTTGATAAAAGCCTGTTAGTACTGGACAGATCATGCACTTCCACTTGCATGGTAAAGAGCGCTAGTTGACGCGCATCGACCATTTCCATGTTCATACTCAACACGTTAACTTTTTCATTCGCTAACACAGAGCTAATATCACGAATAAGCCCTGCTCTATCGCTGGCTTCTATCTTAATTGCTAATGCGTAAGAGCCATGAATTTCATCTGACCAACTTACAGCTATGACGCGCTCTGGATGCTGTGTTTTTAAATTGGTGAACGAATCACAGTCATCACGATGAACACCAATGCCACGCCCTTGTGTTATATAACCAATAATTTGATCACCAGGAACTGGGCGGCAACATTTGGCCATATGACTCATTAAGCTGCCGACACCGTCAACCACGATCCCATTTTTGTCACCGCTAACTTTGCTAGGCGTTTTAAACCGAATAACGGGTTCATCATCGGTTCTGTCGGTTATAAAATTAAGTAATTGATTTAAACGCACATCGCCTGCGCCAATCGCGACCATTAAGTCATCTAACTCTTTAAAATTAAAGCGCTTAATTGCCGGTTCAAGATGTTTGTAGTTTAAATCAAGCTTTTGCAATTCATTATCGAGAATTTCTTTACCTGCACTGAGGTTTTTATCGCGATCGAGCTGCTTAAACCAATGGTGTATTTTTGCTCTTGCACGCGATGATTTAATATAACCTAACGATGGGTTTAACCAGTCTCGGCTGGGGTTAGGTTGTTTTTGAGTTAATATTTCAACCTGATCACCGGTGTGTAATTGATGAGTGAATGGCACTATTTTGCCAAATACTTTTGCACCAATACAACGATGCCCCACATTTGAATGAATGTAATATGCAAAATCTAAAGGGGTCGCGCCCAGTGGTAAATCAAAAATATCGCCACGCGGTGTAAATATATACACGCGATCTTCGACCACTTGATTTTTTAGCTCATCCGCTAGGTCACTGCCATCAACGACTTCTTCTTGCCATTGCAATAATTTACGTAACCAGCTAATTTTTTGCTCATAGCCAGAGCCACGCCCAGGCAATGCACCTTCTTTATACATCCAGTGAGCGGCAACTCCTAGCTCAGCATCTTGATGCATGGCATGGGTACGAATTTGAATTTCAACCGTTTTACCTTCAGGGCCAAACACCACTGTATGAATTGACTGGTAACCATTTTGTTTTGGTGTTGCTACGTAGTCATCAAACTCTTTATTAAGATGACGCCAATTAGTGTGCACAATACCAAGTGCACCGTAACAATCTTGTAATTCATCCACAACAATCCGCATTGCGCGAATATCAAACAGCTGGTCAAACTCGTAGTTCTTTTGCGCCATTTTTTTGTAGATGCTGTAAATATGTTTTGGCCGACCATACACTTCAGCCTTGATACCCACTTGCTCTAGCTTTGTTTTTACCTGCTCGACCATATCAGCCATATACGCTTCACGGCCAAGGCGCTTATCGTCTAATTGCTTGGCAATGCTCTTGTATAAATCTGGGTGTAGGTAGCGAAATGAAAGATCTTCAAGCTCCCACTTAAGTTGACCTATTCCTAACCTGTTCGCTAGCGGCGCAAAAATATCAGCCGTGGCTTTTGCGGCAATAACACGCTCTTCTTCAGTGGCGTTTTTAACTTCGCGCAAATAGCACACCTGCTCAGCAAGCTTAATTACAACGGCACGTACGTCTTCAACCATCGCCAATAACATACGCCGTATTTTATCAACTTGTACTGTCCCAGTTCCTTGATGCGCCAAAGTGCTAATGGTCGCCATTTGCGAAACCCCCGTTAGCAGTGAAGCTACATGACTGCCCATTACTTCACTAATGGTGTCTATTTCAATGAGGTTAGCTAAAAAACACGGTGTAATATAGGCCGTTACTAGCGTGTCTGAATCGAGGTTCATCTCCACTAAAATTTCAACCATTTCCATGGCCATATTTTGCTGGTGATGATTTTGAAGCTCTGCACAAAGGGTATTTGCTTTATTTAACTGGTCGCGTTTTTCTTGCGTTAAATTAAGTAAATCAAGTCGTGTATTAAAATCACCCTGTGTATCGTGTTGGTGTGATTGCCGAGTAGCTACCATAATGCGCTCTACCTCCTTTGAAATAACGCCATTGTTTCAATATGCCCTGTGTGCGGGAACATATTCATTAGCCCTATTTTTTCGAGTGAAAATGCCGCTTGCGTAATAATCGCGCTGTCACGGGCTAAAGTAACAGGATCGCAAGACACATATAAAATTGTTTTAAACTGCTTAAGTGGCAGTTGCTCTAAAATAGCCATAGCACCGGTACGAGAAGGGTCAAGCACCAATATATCTAAGTCTTTACTAAACCACGGCGCTTGTTGCATTGCCTGAGTTAAATCAAAACAATGAAATTGAGCATTTGTAATTTGGTTAGTTTGCGCATTTTGCGCCGCTATTGCAACCGCCGATGAAACACCTTCTACACCAATCACACTTTTTGCGTAGTTTGCAATCGCCAATGAGAAATTTCCAATGCCGCAAAACAAATCTAAAACCTGCTCTGTGCCTTTTAAATCAAGCCATTTTACGGCTTGCAATAGCATAGCCTGATTTACTTGCGCGTTAACCTGAATAAAGTTATCAAGGCCAAACTCAAATTTTAAGTCTAATTCAGGTAAATGATAAAATGGCATAGGTAAATGGCTATGCTCAATATGTTGGCTTTCACCTTGAAAAATAACACGCCACTTATGCACCAAACCAAGTTCTATAATTGTATTTTTTAACGCCTCACTAATGTTTTTTGTATGGCGAAGTACAACAAAATTATGTTTGTCAGCTTGGCATAATTGAATATGACTCACACTTCTAAGCTCGCCATTTTGATTTAGTACTGTATCAAAAACACTAAAAATATCGCGGTACACATCGCTTAACACTTCACATTGTTTAACCGACACGATTTGCTTTGAGCCTTGAGCACGGTAACCAACGCGCATTTTCTTCGCTGTTTTGTCGTACATAACAGCTAAGCGTGCACTGCGACGGTAATGCGTTGGCGCGCTAAGTAAAGGCACTTGCCAATTCATGCCATCTAACTTGGCAAACTTTGTAAACAACTGGCTCACAGCAACTTGCTTTTCAACTAATTGTTGATCAAGGCGTAAGTGTTGCAACTGACACCCGCCACACTGTTGGTAATGCTCACAAAAAGGTTTTTCTCGTGATTCACTGGCGCTAATGACTTTGATCGTATTTGCCGCGCTGTAGCGGGCTTTATCTTCTGTTAGTTTAACTTTAACGGTTTCGCCCGGCAGTGCTCCATTTACAAAACACACTTTGTTATGGTGCTTTGCGACCCCTCGCCCCTGATGATCCATGCCTGTGATAGCCAATGTTAATGACTCTTGCGTGAGGGTTTTCTTTTTTGCTTGGAAAAACTGCGCCATCGGGCAACACCTTAAATATTGATTCTACGTGAGTGATTGATTACTAGCTTATAAGTATATACTCTTTAACTAACTAATAATGATAACAACGTTCACTTATGACTAAACTTGGTTTGCGCGACTCAGTTTTAACGCTAACACTTATTCCCACAGTGCTTATTGGGTTGTTACTTGGCGGCTATTTTACAATAAATCGTTACATTGAGCTTGATGAAATTTTATATCAGCAAGGCAGCACTATTTCTGAGCCTCTTTCAATTGCAATTGAACAACCCCTATTGGCAAAAAACAAACAACTGCTAAACCGTTTGATCAGTCATGCTCATAATAAACACTCCCCTTCAATTAAGACCATTGCCATTTTTGATGAACGCAATGAACTCGTGCTAACAAGTAACTATCATCGTGACTTTGATGATCTTATGCATGACGAAAATTTAAAAAATACCAAAACAACAAAAGTTTTAGACAATAATCACCTTATTACCTTTTTTACTCCCATCATTAATCATTCAACACCCGATTCACAATGGGACAGCGCAGCATTTCAAGCATCGCTTGGCACGGTTGTGGTACAACTAAATAAAAGTCAGGCCATTATTGGCCAACAACGCGCGTTATTAGTTACCGGTATTATTATTATTCTGGCTTTAGTACTTGCTGCGATATTGGCGATTCGTTTAAGTCATATGTTTATGACGCCTTTAAACAGACTTGTTTTAGCAACAGATAAACTAATAGAAGGTAAAAGAGACACTGGTTTAGTGCAGCCTATGGTTGGCGAATTTGAATTATTACGCCAAGGCCTAAATACAATTTCAGATACCATGGTGGGTCAAAAAGATGAGATGCAAAAACACATTGACCAAGCCACCAGCGATTTACGTGAATCATTAGAGCTTTATGAAACACAAAATATTCAACTCAGCATTGCCAAAACAGATGCGCAAGACGCTAACCGTGTTAAATCTGACTTTTTAGCAAAAATGAGTCATGAATTACGAACGCCTCTTAACGGTGTAATTGGTTTTACTCGGCAGTTACATAAAACACCGCTTAATAAACATCAAAAAGATTACCTCGATACCATTGAGTTATCAGCCAATAGTTTAATGACTATCATTAGTGATATTTTAGATTTTTCTAAATTAGAAGCTGGTGCAATGGAACTTGAATCAATTCAATTCCAGCTACGCGATAACGTTAACGAAGTGCTCACTTTACTAGCCCCAAGTGCTGATGAAAAACAGCTCGAACTATCGATTTATATTAATTCACAAGTACCTGATAACATTACCGGTGACCCAACTCGCTTTAAGCAAGTGTTAATCAATTTGATCAGCAACGCCATTAAGTTTACTGAAAAAGGCGCAATCAAAATTGATATAGGCCATCGACTGCTTGATGAAGAGCGCGCCTCTGTTTTAGTCTCAGTTACTGATACGGGCGTTGGCATTCCAATGGATAAGCAAGATGCATTGTTTACCCCTTTTGGCCAAGCGGACTCAAGCATTACACGTAAGTTTGGGGGTACTGGTTTAGGTTTGATTATTACTAAGCATATCGTTGAAGCGATGGGCGGTCGAATAACCCTCAATTCAGCGCCGGGCCAAGGTACGTGCTTTACCTTTAATGGTGTATTTAGAATCCCTAATCATAGTTACAATAGTGATTTGCCGAGTAAATCACTTGCTAACAAACGCATTTTATATCTTGAGCCGCATGAGCATACTCACCATGCTGTATTGTCATTATTAAATGAATGGCAAACTCAAGTGACGGGCTGCTTTACAGAAGAAAGCTTTTTAGCAGAGATAAACAAAGAGTTTAATTACGACATTTGTATTATCGGCCATGTTGCTGCAGTCGATGAAATGCAGCGTTTAAAAGGCTATATTAAAGCCGCTAGAGACTCTACCGATTACTTATATTTAATGCTCAATACCGTCTCTCATAATATGCGAGAAGCCTATATAGGCTGCGGTGCAGATGCATGCCTTAGTAAACCACTCAACCATCGCAAATTATGTGAAGTACTTGCAGCACCGTATCGCCTTGATCACCCTGTTCATAACATTGAAGAAAACACCGAAAAGCTACTGCCGCTTAAAGTCCTTGTGGTTGATGACAACGATGCTAATTTAAAACTCATTTGCACATTACTTGAAGAGCAAATAGAGCACATAGATACCGCTCATAACGGATCCCAAGCTTATAGCATTTGTAAGAGCAATAAATACGATATTATTTTTATGGACATTCAAATGCCCATAATGGATGGTATTACTGCCTGCAAATTAATTTTAGAATCCTCATTAAATGAAGACACGCCTATTATTGCTGTCACCGCCCATGCGCTTGCTGGTGAAAAAGAACAACTCATTAAAGACGGTTTTAAAGGCTATTTAACCAAGCCAATTGATGAGGATATGCTAAAACAAATTATTAGTGATCATAGTCCACAATCGCCTCTTAAACGTGACAAAAATCGGAATATCCAAGCATACATAGAGCCTCCTTTTGTTAGCACATCGCTAGATTGGCCATTGGCATTGCAACGTGCCGGAAGTAAAAATGAGCTCGCCCTTGAAATGCTCAACATGTTACTACTGAGTGTGCCAGAAACATTGCGCCTACTTGATGAGGCCACCACTAGCCAAGATTGTGAGCATGTTTTAAGTATTATTCATAAATTTCATGGTGCGTGTTGTTATACGGGAGTGCCAAAGTTAAAGGCTCTTTCAGAAACTATTGAAACTTCGCTTAAAAATGACTGTGAACTAGAGCAAATAGAACCTGAACTGTTTGAATTACAAGATGAGCTTGAAAACCTTATGAAAGATGCCGGTTTAAGAGGTGACTAACTGTAATAACTTTAAACTCGAGTGAATGCCACTGCTATTCACTCGAATTTAAAACGGCTACTTTCAATGATTAAATTATTAACGTTTATAGACTTGCTCGCCGTCTAGCAATGTCATCATCACCTTCACCGATGTAATTTCGTCTGGTTTAATGTTGAATAGGTTTTTATCAAGTACGACGAGATCAGCGTGTTTACCCACTTCAATACTGCCTACTAAATCATCTTGTCGCATCGCATACGCACTATTAATAGTGTACGCTGCAATGGCTTGCTCTAAAGTAATTGCCTGTGGTGCGCGGGTAACTGCATGCATTAACCCTACTAAAGGATCAAACGTACTGACATTCCAATCACTACTAAGTGTTAGCCTTGCTCCTGCCGTTACCAGGCTTTTTATTGGTACTAAATCTTGCGCTCGCTCGGTGCCAATAAACTCAGCGACTTCAGGCCAATGCGCCGGGTTAGTAAACTCTCCCGCAACTTGCGCATCAGCAATTACATTAAGCTGTGCAAAGCGTTTATAGTCATCAGGATCTATGACTTCTAAATGGGTAATTCGGTGACGAGATTTACCCATAGACGCATTACCTATCGCATTGAGCGCTTCGCTGATCCCTCTATCACCAATGGCATGGATATTAAAATCAAACCCTTGGTTTTCCAGTGCTGTCAGATACTTTTCAATACGCGCTTGAGAAAAGTAATTAAGCCCTTTATTACCATATAAATCGAGCCAATTAATGGCATAAGGTTCATGCATTGCGGCGGTCGTATTAACTAAAATACCATCCATATAAAACTTTACTTGGTTTACTTTTAACAAGCTATTTTGGTCTGACTGGTACAAGCTTTTTAGCTTAGCAATTTGTTTTTCGTCATTCATTTGCGGATATGCCCACAACCCTAAATTAACTCGTAAACTTAATTTATCTTCGTCAGCAACCCGTTGCCACGTTTCTATGTGCCCGCGCTGCCAATACGTACGCGCATCGCTGATTGACGTTATGCCTGCCTTGTTCAGTTCGGGCATAGTGTATTCAATTAACCCTAAGTAATCTTGTTGCTGTGCATCTGGTAAAGACTGCATAGCAAGCTCCATCACCTGATTACCTGCGTTATCATATAAAATACCGTCAAGGTAGCCTTCTTCATCGCGACCAATCACCCCACCAATTGGATCTTTACTTTGGCTCGTAATTCCTGCCAGTTCAAGTGCTTTACTATTGACCCACATAGAGTGCGATGTTTGTTCCATGATGATCACAGGTCTATCTTTAACGGCTTCATTTATTACAGAAAGTGGCGAGTCACGCATAGCGAGTAAAGTCGCTATTTCATGCCCATAACCTATTAGCCATGTCGCATCTGGATTTTGTACCGAGGCACTATAAATAGCATCAATATAGTCATTAGTTGTAGCGTCACTTGGGATACTAAACTGAGTTGCAGTCGATGCTGACTCTAAAGGATGCATATGCACATCGTGAAACCCTGGCAGTACCATTTTACCTTCTAAATTAAGTACGCTTGTAGTTGCCCCAATAAAATCTTGAACGTCATCGTTAGAGCCAACAAATACTATTTTGTTATCCTGCAAAGCGACTGCCTGTGCCCACGGTTGTTGACCGTTAACCGTATACACATCCGCATTATAAAGAACTTTAGTCGCCACATGCGCGTTAGAATTATTGTTATCGGTTTGTTTTTCAGATGCTTGTGGTGGCGTATCACCGCAGCCAGACAGCATACAACTGAGAGCAAAAACACTCGTTGCTAAATTCATTTTAATAGTACCCATTGTTGTCTCCAAATATTTAGCGCTACACTAACAAAGTAATGGTAACTTAAAGGTAACAGTATAGAAGCAGTTGACTTTTTATGATTAAAATACGTTCAATAAAGGGGCTGTTTTATCACCCCGCGTCAGAGTACAAAGGGCAGCGCATGTTTAGCATTTATGCTACGTTATCGCCTATTTATGGGGAGTAACCACACACCACAGGCTCTACATGACTGAAAATAAACTCATTACTGTAAATTTACTCTCTAAAAATAAGCAGGCCCTAGAACACCATGATTATATTATTAGTTGAGGACGACGCAATTCTTGCACAACAAGCTATTACCTTTTTAGAAAATGAAGGTATTGAGGTGGACTATGCCCGCTCTTTAGCGCAAGCAAAAGGGATCTGTGTTGGGCAACATTATGATGCCATTATCCTTGATATCAACTTACCCGATGGCACTGGTTTATCATTAGCACAACAATGGCGTGATACTAACACCGCGCCTATTTTATTCCTCACTGCACGCAGTGCGCTTGAAGATAAACTCGCCGCATTTGCAGCAGGGGCACTTGATTATTTAACCAAGCCATTTGCACTTGAAGAATTAGTTATAAGAATAAAATTACTTGCAAAAAAACATAGCTGTGAAGCCACACACTTTAATCTTGATACCCTGAGTATCGATCTAGAAGCTAAAATTATAAAACGAGCGCAGCGCACTATTATTTTATCACCTCAACAATGGACTTTAGTCGCTTTATTACTAAGGCATAGCCCTGCTCCAGTGAGTAAAGAGATGATAATAAATACAGTTTGGCCAGATCAAGATGTAAATAACAACATGTATAAGTCACTACTTACGCGACTAAGAACGAACCTCACTAAAGATGACGAGGTGGAGCTACTGCATACGTTAAAAAAACAAGGCGTAGCGCTTAGGTTGGCAAATGACTAAAGTAAAACAACATTCAATCAGCCAATTTTTAGTATTACGTACAGCCATTACACTACTCACGATTATAGTGATTTGGATAGCTATCGTATTAAATAGCTATCACTATGCATTAGATGATACCGCCGCACATTACCTGTTTTATGATGCGGAGCAATTAGCTGAAAACCATTTGGCGCAGCCTTACATTGATGATTTTAAAATTGTTACTAAAAACATAAACGACTTACCAGCTTGGATCATTGACTTATGGCAGCAACAGCAACTAGAGCTTAACGAGGTATCGCTATTACAACACAATCGTGATGATGTTTATATTTTGCCATACAGCACAAACACCACTCCAATATTTGTAGTTCATTATTTTGCCCAAGCAGAGTCCCTCTCTTTACTCCCTTGGTTAGCGCTTATAGCTGGGATACTCACTGTCGTTATTATTGTTATCAACATAAATAGTGCGAAAAAAATCATCACTGAAACTTTAAAGCTACATGCCACTGTCCATGATAAGAAAATTCGTACTTTTTATTTTGATGAATTTGATACTGTTGCAATTCAGTTGAGGTCAATTAGAGCGAAAGAGCAAGATGCACAACAAAAAGAGCGTTTACTGTCCGCTTTTTTAAGCCATGAAGTGCGAACACCATTGAGCCAAATAAACCATTGTTTGTCTTTATTCGCCCAGCAAGATGATTTACCACTTGCGGCTCTACCTATAATAGATCAACTGTCTCATGCACACAAAAACCTCACCACAAGTAGTGATGCTATTTTAGCATTATGGCAATTAGAAGAATGCCACTTACACGAGGTAAACTTAACTACCTACCTTAAAAATTGGCAAACTAATTTAGCGAACAAAGGTGTGTGCATTGTTCTTAAAATGAGTATAAAAACTTTAAAAATCAAAACTTACAAGCCATTACTGAATTTAATGTTAGAACAAATCAGTAGAAATTATCAACATTATGCAAATGGCGATTTACAGGTAACTCTTTGTGAAACTGGCATTACATTTACTAATACTACGAATAAAGACATTACCCAAAAAGGCAATGGACTTGGCTTTATGATCATCAACCAAGCCTGTAAACAACTAAACTGGCACTATAATGTTACCCAGCAAGCAGATATGTTTACTGTGCGCTTAACATTCAATTATTAACTTAAACATAGATTGCTCAGTTACAGATTCTTACTAATGGTTTGTTGGTTTTAAGGCTCGTAATTTGCCAGTTTATCCCGTTGCTATCTTTACTTTCAGTAATGCTAACTTGGGCAATATCGCTAAACATATAGTCGCCGGGTGCATTTAAACGAGTTAAATTAGCAGCTAACTTTTGTTGGCAAAACTCACCGGTGTCGCCATGAATGACAAGTACAGGTTTTTCCACCGATTGGGCGAACTGCGCTAGTGCATCACGATAGATTTTAAAGCCATCACAATTGGCAGTAACCAACTCACTGCATGCAGCTTGCTCCGTTTTATGAGTATAAATATCTGCCTGAAAAGCTATAACATAGGCTTTGGCTTTTGGGTCTGCTTGCGCTAACCAGCTTAGGTTATTGCTATCTCTTAAGTCTGCGTGGTGATAAGCCATTTGCTTATCACTTTTTAATACTTGCCGACGACCATTATGAGTCCCCGCTATATGCAGCGTCATAAATTCAACGTCAGCGAACTGCCAACGCGCATTTTCTGTCATACTCGTTTGGCGTTTAAAGCCCGTCAGTGTAGTCAATTTTTCAAGGTAAGCCTTATCAAACATCAATTCTTTTATAAAAGCCAAACGCTCTAGCTCATCATAACGAGGGGTTAAGTTTTCACGGTCGCAGTCGGTCCAATCATTATCCCCTGGTGTAAATACAAATGGCTGCTCTGTTAAAGTGCTAAGCAGTTGCTTATGTGTTGTAAGTAACTTATCAGTGCATGGCTCTGCGCCCGCTTTCATATCACCTAAGTGCATTAAAAAACCATGAGGAGTTTGCGCTATTTTTTTGCCTAAAAGACCTGTGGGGGCTAAGTTTTTATGATCAATAATTGTATAAGGCATGTCTGCCATAACCAAAAAATCTGTCACCGGTTTTGCTTCTATTGGGCTAGCACTGAGTGAGCTTGCACTTACCAACACAATGATCGAACTCATTAAACCAAACATATTACCCATCATAAAGCGTCATTATTTTGTTTAACATCTCATAATGAAAGCCAAAAGAAACGGCTTTTTTTAATTAAGCTTGCTAAAATAGCGCAACTGTTAGAATCAATAGTAAAACTATGTTATTCACTACAAGCTACACCCTTGATAAACCTTATTTTTATGAATGTTTTGATGAATCATTGCCCTATAGTGGACAAGCAAAACCTAAATATGCTTTTTTAGCATTGCTGGTAAGCCTTGGGCTGATTGCAATATATGTAATGGATAAGCACTATTTAGGCAACTTTATGATCATGGCTGCTGTATTGGAGTGTGTTGCTTTTTACTACCGTAGACCTTGGTGGGTAACGCGTCAAATGCTCAGTCGTGCATCAGGTTCAGAAGCGACCCTAACGATTGATAAAGAAGGGTTTAAAAGCGTTAATCCGTATAAAAGCTATCAACTTGAATGGCAAAACATTGATGAAGTGATCTTTACTAATCAAGGCATTGTTTTAAAAAGTAGTAAAGGTATGCAATATATTTCAAACAGCGTACTCACTGATGACGTTATTCAATACATAAAAAAAAGAGCCACTTAATAAGCGGCTCTTTCATATCAATTCAATTGGCTAATTAATCGTTGCCCGGATTCGGGTTAGACTTTTCAGCTTGGATACGCATGTAAATTTCTTCACGGTGTACCGATACGTCTTTAGGTGCATTAACACCAATACGTACTTGATTTCCTTTAACACCTAGTACAGTGACTGTTACTTCGTCACCAATCATTAGGGTTTCACCTACTCGACGAGTTAGTATTAGCATTCTCTTGCTCCCATTATTCCAATAAATTAAAAGATTCCGCGTTCGTATCTTAAAGAAAATAAGCCTTAAAAGTAAGTAAAAACTCTAAATCGATTCATTTTCCGTTAAAAAAACCTTATGTAATGCACGTACTGCCAATTCTAAGTATTTTTCATCTATTAAAACTGAGATTTTAATCTCAGATGTTGATACTAATAACACTTGAATATTCTCTTTTGCTAATGCATCAAAAAATAAACTTGCCACACCTGAGTGTGATTTCATACCTACACCAACGGCTGATACTTTAGCTACTGAGCTACAACCTGAAACATCATCACTGTTAATACAGTGGGGATTATTACGTAATACTTCAAGCGATTGATCAAAATCATTAGTGTGTACTGTAAAAGCATAGTCTATTTTTTCAAAGTTATGATTAACTTGATTAATCATATCTATTTCGATGCCATTTTCTGAAAAAAGTTTCAATATTGACGCTAAATACTCAGTGCCACTAGGCACACCATTAACGTTAATAAGACTTTCGTCACGATTAAAAGCAATACCAGAGACCACATTACTTTTCATATCGGTTTCCTCAAAGCTAATTAGTGTGCCTTGATCTGGGTTAAAACTCGACAACACCCTTATCGGTAAATTATATTTACCAGCGGCTTCTACACAGCGAATATGCAATACCTTTGCACCGAGGCTAGCCATTTCTAACATTTCTTCAAAAGTGACATGACTCATACGCCGCGCTTTAGGCTCAATACGAGGATCGGTTGTATAGACTCCGTCAACATCTGTGTAGATTTGACATTCATCGGCACCTATTGCACCTGCAATCTCAACTGCAGAGGTATCTGTACCGCCACGACCAAGCGTTGTAATATTACCTTCAACATCACGCCCCTGAAATCCAGCTATAATTGCAATGCGATTATGCTCAAGTTCATGTTTTAGCCTTGTTGCTGCTACGTCTTCAATACGCGCTTTACCAAACATATTATCAGTACGAATATTCACTTGATCTGCTAATAAGCTCACCGCAGAATGGCCACGCTTTATAATAGCCATAGCAAGTAGTGCTACAGAAACTTGTTCACCCGTTGTTAGAAGTACATCGAGTTCACGGCTGCTCGGACGAGCATCGATTTGTTTGGCAAGATTGATGAGGCGGTTAGTCTCTCCAGACATTGCAGAGAGCACCACCACCACTTGATGTCCTTGTTGCTTAGTTTTCACAACAAGGTCGGCAACAGCTTCTATACGCTCAATAGAGCCTACCGAAGTGCCACCGAACTTTTGAACAATAAGCGCCACTTAAGCTTAAGTACGCTCAGTTAACCAAGCTGTAACACTATCAAGTGCTGCGCTTAAATGTTGTGGCTGCGAACCACCGGCTTGTGCCATATCAGGGCGACCGCCGCCCTTACCGCCAACTTGAGACGCCATGTGGTTCACAAGCTCACCCGCTTTAACTTTACCGATTAAGTCTTTCGTAACACCAGCAATCAGGCTTACTTTGTCGCCATCAGCAACGCCTAAAGCAATAACACCTGAGCCAATCTTATTTTTAAGATCATCAACCATGCCGCGTAACGCTTTTGATTCAGTGCCTTCAACGTTTGCCACAAGTAGCTTAATGCCATTAATTTCAACGATTGAATCAAGTAAAGATGCACCCGCTGCGCTTGCTAACTTATCGCTTAACTGTGCAATTTGTTTCTCAAGGCCTTTTGATTTTTCAAGCAAAGCGGTTACTTTTTCAAGCACTGAGGCGCTATCGCCTTTTACCAGTGCCGCTACATCGTTTAAATGCTGCTCTTGCGTGCTCACGTAAGCTATGGCATCAGCGCCTGTTACCGCTTCAATACGACGTACACCAGCAGCAATACCACTTTCAGATACGATTTTGAATAAACCGATATCACCGGCACGATTTACGTGAGTACCACCACACAGCTCAATCGAGTAATCGCCAATGGTGACTACGCGAACTTCGTCATCGTATTTTTCACCAAATAACGCCATTGCGCCTTTTTCTTTGGCCTCATCGATTGCCATCAACTCAGTGTTAAGGGCAAAGTTACGACGAATTTCGTCGTTTACTACACGCTCAATTTCACGTAGCTCAGCTTTAGTAACCGCTTCAAAATGCGAGAAATCAAAACGTAAACGTTCAGGGTCTACTAATGAGCCTTTTTGCGATACGTGGTCGCCTAATAACTGACGCAGTGCTTCGTGTAGAATATGCGTAGCAGTATGGTTCTTTTTAACGCGATCGCGACGCGCATCATTAATGTTTGCATCTACTTTGTCGTTCACACCAATACGACCCATCACTGTTCCGTGATGTGCAAAAGCATTACCAAGCTTGGTTGTATTAGTAACAGTAAATTCACCACCGGCAACTGTTAGCGTGCCTGTGTCGCCAACTTGGCCACCTGATTCAGCGTAGAATGGTGTACGGTCCAGCACTACAATACCTTGTTGGCCATCCTCAAGTACTGATACCGTTTCACCTTGTGCGAACATTTCGATTACAGTACCGCTATAATGTGTTGCAGTGTAGCCTTTAAAGTCTGTGTGTTTATCTGATTTTAATTGTTGGTTGTAATCTGCACCAAATTTACCCGCTTGCTGGGCAGTCTTACGCTGCACAGCCATGCACTCTTGGAAGCCTTGCTCATCAATACTCATAAAGCGCTCACGGGCAACGTCAGCGGTTAAATCAGCAGGGAAACCGTATGTATCATAAAGTTTAAAGACTAATTCACCAGGGATCACATCACCGGTTAAACTCGTTAAGCTATCTTCTAAAATAGCTAAACCACGCTCAAGTGTTTTACCAAACTGCTCTTCTTCGATACGCAGTACTTTTTCAATAATTTCTTGTTGTTTTGCAAGCTCAGGGTACGCTTGACCCATTTGCTCGATTAACGCCGCTACTAATTTATAAAAGAAAGAACCTTGTGCGCCTAGTTTGTTGCCGTGGCGAACCGCGCGGCGAATAATGCGGCGCAGTACATAACCACGACCTTCATTTGATGGCATTACACCATCTGAGATCAAAAATGCACATGAACGAATATGATCCGCGACTACGCGCAGTGATTTATCATCCATATCTTGTGCATTGGTCACTTCTGCAGCTGCTTTAATCAAGCCTTGGAATAAATCTATTTCGTAATTTGAATGTACGCCTTGTAAAATAGCGGCAATACGCTCAAGACCCATGCCCGTATCAACAGACTGCTTAGGAAGCGGCTCCATCGCACCGTCGCTTTGACGGTTATACTGCATGAATACCAAGTTCCAAATTTCAATGAAACGGTCGCCATCCTCTTCAGGCGAGCCTGGAGGGCCGCCCCAAATATGTTCGCCATGATCATAAAAAATTTCAGAACATGGGCCACATGGACCAGTGTCACCCATTGACCAAAAGTTATCTGAGGTAGCAATACGAATAATACGCTCTTCAGGCAAACCAATTTCGTTAGCCCAATAACCAAATGCTTCTTCATCGTCATGATAAATAGTAACAAGCAGTTTTTCTTTAGGTAGTTTTACTACGTCGGTTAAAAATTCCCAAGCAAACTTAATCGCGTCTTGCTTAAAGTAATCACCAAAACTAAAGTTACCTAACATTTCAAAGAATGTATGGTGACGGGCTGTGTAGCCTACATTTTCTAAATCGTTATGCTTACCACCGGCACGCACACAACGTTGTGAGCTTGTTGCGCGGTTATAAGGGCGACTTTCTGCGCCTAAAAATACGTCTTTAAATTGTACCATGCCGGCATTATTAAATAATAATGTCGCATCGTTACCCGGAATAAGCGAGCTTGATGGAACAATTTGATGTTGTTTACTGGCAAAAAAGTCTAAAAACTGTTGCCTGATCTGTGCGGTAGTCATGTGCTGCATGTGAACGTCTCACCCATTTTTACTGTGCTTGCATTGCAAAATCTATTTGTTCGTAACTGAACCCTCGATACATTAAGTAGCGCACGCGCTTAGCTTTTTCTTTGTGATCGAAGTCGTCCTGTGAATTTGAATATTTCTTTAAATACGCATCCTGCGCTAACTCAAACCAATCTATTTCAAATGATTCAATAACACTTTCTAAAAGTGTTCGGTCAATCCTTTTTCCCATGGCTTCGCTTTGTATACGCTTTAAACCATGTTTTTTAGCAATATGACGACGAACAAACCCTTCAATATAACGCTGCTCATTAATAAAATTGTGCTCTTCGCACCAATCTAATAAAGCCTCGATAAATTCAGGCGTTGCCTCTTTTTGCTGTAATTTTTGGGTTAACTCTCGACGCGAATATTCTTGGCGTCCGAGTAACCAAAGTACATAATTCTTTAGCTTTTTTTGTAAAGCTTCATCCATTTCATCAGCCATTACGCGTCAAAACGACCGCTGTCATCATTATGCTGCTGCGCCACAGGCTTTTCATCTGCTGGCGGTACAATCGGCATAAAAATAGCTTGATAAGAAACAAAAAAACTAATGTAACAAATCGGCATTAAAACCAACAGAGGCAAGAATGATAAGAACATTGAAAACATCATCAAACCCGCTGCAATTGCGCCGTATATACTCAGTGGAGCCATGTTGTGATAAAACACCATAAATGAGCTTTTTAGCACTTCAAATATATGTTTTTGTTTATTAAAATAAACCAGTGGTACAGCGTACGCAAACGCGGTTAAATAAACCGACAAAGCAATTAAAAACAAAGCCACATTCGCCATCGAAATACTGTTAATGACTTGCTGCAATGCGATATTTGGATCTACATTTGGATTACTCATAATTTCAACCGCTTCACCAAATAAACCACTGGCTAATAGTGCCATCAGTATACCCGCTGCCATTTGGTACAATGCCAAACGTAATAGCCCCATTCGATTACCTTTAGCCGTGAAAGGCTTAAGAATATCGGCCAGCATAATTTTTCCGCCTTGCTGCTTAGTAATTACCGCTTGGTAAAAACCAGCCGTTAAAAATGGCGTTGCAAGCGCGGCTAATATTTGCAAAAAAGGCAAAAATAGCGACAGTAAGCCGACAATACCTATAAATAAGTGCATAAAAATAAAGGTAAATGGCTGTGTTTTAAAAATATGCCACCCAGCTTTAAACCATTTCAGCCCAGCATCGGCTTTAAATACTCGTAATTCAATTGACATACTAGCTCTTAAATTAGCAACAAAACACGCCGAGTATAACTCGGCGCAAGGTGGGATCACAGAGTTGAAAGCTCAAAACTATGGTTTTTTAATCTTCTTTATATCTAACATGTGCGCGCCGTGCTTAATTTTAGTTTCTAAATAAGCACGATTCCCTACGACACCCGCTTTAATATGAGCGTGAGTGCCTACAACTGAATCAACCTCAATCCCAGCATCTCGCAGTGCATTTAATTTATTTGGGTTATTTGTCATTAATTTAACATGATTTAACCCCATCGCTTCAAGCATCAAAACGGCGTCTGAGAAGTCACGTAAATCATCAGCAAACCCTAAATGGTTATTTGCTTCATAGGTATTCATACCTTGTGATTGCAATACATAAGCATCGATTTTGTTATATAAACCAATGCCGCGCCCTTCTTGGCGTAAATAGAGCAAAATACCACCCTGTTGGTTCATCATCTCAATACATTCATTGAGTTGTTCGCCACAATCACAGCGAGATGAATGAAATACATCGCCTGTTAAACACTCAGAATGCATACGGATAAGTGGTACAGATTGCTCTGTATCTGCACGGTTAAATACCAATGCAACATGCTCTTGACCATCTTTTAAACCGCTGAATGAGATTATTTCTGCGGGAATATCACTGTTTTTGCCAACATTAAGCTGGACTCTAGCTCTTACTTGCGCCACGACAAATCCAAATTTTAAGAATAAATGCGATGTTATAAAGTGTGATATTATCACGAGGTGTACTTGTATTTAAAATAATGCAACATCGCAATAAGTAATCACTATATTGAGGCAATTACCAACAATTCAAGCATTATACCTCAGATAGCGCATAGGCTAAATCGCCAATTTAACTTACCTATAATACCTTACGGCTGAGATATAAAATAAAAACTTTAAATCAGTGAGGTACCTTCGATAACTGCAACTACACTCTTTGGTAACTTTCGATAAGCTAATACAATCGAGCGCATTATAGGGTTATTTAAGACAATCGGAATATACTTTAAATCACATTCTTTTTGAATGTATGATTCAGGTATAACAGCAACTCCGAAACCTAACTTTACAAGGCCTTGAAGCTGAAAGTCATGGATAGCTTTGCCTTGATAAGTGATTGATATATTTTCATCACTAATAAGTCTTTCAAATGCTTTTCGATTAGTGCAGTAAGGCCTTTCAATAAAGGCTAACCCTTGCAACTCATTCAAACCCACTGTTTTATTTTTCGCTAAGGGGTGATCTTTATGTACGATCAGCTTATAGCCTTCTTGGTTTAGCCCTTTAAATTTAAACTGTGGTGGTAATAATTGCTCATCAATCAGCGCTATTTGCGCTTGTTCAATAACATCAACGATGAATAAGTTAACATTTATAGGTGTATTTTTTATCAGTTCTAGAATATTAGCGTAGCGCTCGATATTTATATCCGGCTGCACATATAGATTTAACTCGTGCACATTGCTAGGTATAAAAGCGGCCTCTAACTGCTGGTTTTGTAACAGTAAATCACTCGCAAGTTTGTAAAGCTTATGGCCATCAGCGGTGGGTTTTATACCTCGTTTACTGCGTTCAAATAACTTAACACCTAAACTTATTTCCAGAGTTTTAATAGCATGAGTAACTGAAGGCTGAGCAATGAAACATCGCGATGCCGCTGCAGTGATTGATCCTTCCTCATATGCTGAGATGAAGTAAGTTAATGGCCTAACCTCTATCACATAATTTACCTATAGATTGATAATATAAACAATATTATACCTATAGCTATGAATTTGCTAATTTCAACTGAGAAAACAATACAATTAACCAAAAGGACTAAAAAATGATTGAACGCTATAGTGATATTGCAATTCATAAAGTTTTAAATTTATTCGAAAAAGGAAATATGGCATTACTAGATTTAATTGCTGACGATATTGATCTGCGTATAGAGCATTACAAAGATGATGCGCAAACCAGTTGGCAACAATGCAATGACAAAGCTGGCTTTATAACTTTATTAACTCGTCTAAGTACTGATATTTTTCCTAAAGGAACCCTTATTACAAGCATGGGATCTCAAGCTTTAGGGGATGGCTGGCATATAACAACCTTTGATCAATCATTTTGGTATGGTGAAGCAAAAAAAGACGTTAGCAGCCGTACTTATATTATTTCTCATGAGTTGGCAGGTAAAGTGGATTATTTTCGCGAAACTGTGAGTACGATAAGATACTGAATAAAAGAATGTGAAATGTATTAAAAATGCAGAAGTTATTTTAAATAATAATATTAATGGGTTATTGCTAACCCATTAAATTGTATGCAATTAGATGCAAACGATGTTTTCAGCTTGTGGACCTTTTTGACCTTGAGTAACAGTAAACTGTACACGTTGGCCTTCAGCAAGAGTTTTGAAACCGTCGCCTGAGATTGCACTGAAATGAGCAAAAACGTCAGGACCTGACTCTTGTTCGATAAAACCGAAACCTTTTGCTTCGTTGAAAAATTTAACTGTACCAGTTGTAGTGTTAGACATAATAGATATCCTAAAAATTAATAAAAGTGTGCCATAAAGAGGCGGTTGAGCTGGAAAAAACAAATATTTAACTGAGGATAACGCGTAGAATTATTACTAATAACAACGTGGTACGTACAAATAAACAATCTTTCTTTCAAACTTCTAAACATTAATGGGTTATTGCTAACCCATTAAATAAGGCAATTAGATGCAAACGATGTTTTCAGCTTGCGGGCCTTTTTGACCTTGAGTAACAGTAAACTGTACACGTTGGCCTTCAGCAAGGGTTTTAAAACCATCGCCAGAGATAGCACTGAAATGAGCAAAAACGTCAGGACCTGACTCTTGTTCGATAAAACCGAAACCTTTTGCTTCATTAAAGAATTTAACTGTACCAGTTGTTGTAGTAGACATAATAGATATCCTAAATATAGTAAATGTGTGTCTGTAATTCAGACGATTGAGCCGGAAAAAATATTTAACTGAGGACAGCGCGTATAATTATTACTAATAACAACGTGGTACGTACAAATAAACAATTTTTTTTCAAACTTATATATTGACGGGTTAGTAATAACCCATCAATTTAAACAATTTAGATGCAAACGATATTTTCAGCTTGCGGGCCTTTTTGACCTTGAGTAACAGTAAACTGTACACGTTGGCCTTCAGCTAGAGTTTTAAAGCCATCACTTGTGATTGCGCTGAAATGAGCAAAAACATCAGGGCCTGACTCTTGTTCAATAAAACCAAAACCTTTAGCTTCGTTAAACCATTTTACTGAACCAGTAGTTGTAGTAGACATAATAGTATCCTAAGAATTAATAAAAGTGCGCCTTTAAAATAGGCAATTTAACAAGGAAGAAAACGAATATTTAACTGAGGATAACGCGAAGGATTATTACTAATAACAACGTGGTACTTACAAATAAACAGGGCTTTCTATCAACCCGATGCGAAGAAGGATAACAGTAAATCCGACCATAGAACAAGTTTTATTTAATTTTATTTATATATTAACACGAAGAAAACTATCAAACGGTCGTGTTATTGATACTTTCAAAAGCTCTTCCCCTTGTTAACATTGTCCTGCAGCAAGATCCCACTTTATTAATAATTATTAACGATGTTGACAACTTTAATAATTATTAATAAGTGCAATGTTTATTTTTAAGCTAAACGCGTCCAATTATTTCTATTTAAATAATGCGTTCACTATTATTTAGCTGAAAGTTTTTCTAATAATTCGTCAATTTCAGTTTTTAGCTCTTTATCTGCGATTTTATTCGCGCTTACTTTAGCGTTTTCAAGACTTGTAATTGCAGCCTCAATTTGGCCTAGCTCTATTTGCATAGTCGCTATTGAGTAAGCGATTGATGACATGTAATCCTTCGCGTTAATTTCTACCGCTTTTGCTAATGCCTTTTCATACAATAATACTGCATCTTCAAACTCGTCAGTAAAATCTGCTAACGTTTCCCACTGAACGGGATGATCTTTATCGGTGCTTTCGTTTTCAATACACAATGCTTTTAGCTCAGCGTAAAGAGCATCAAACCTAGTTTGGTTTTTTCTTTGTGCTGCATCTACAAGCTCGCCAGCTAAATTTAAAACTATTTTATAAAGCTTAGTATTCATCATTGTTCATTGCCTTTTTTGTAAAAATAAAACCCATACTTAATCATATTATTGTGTACTAAAAATAGTGCCTCGAAAAATAAAAAAAAGACCGAGCAAGCATTAAATTAAGAAATAAAATGATAACACAGCAACTACGCTTATTTCATTTACTCCACTTTTTATTGCACGTTTCATGCAACTTTAAGATAAAGATGACCCTGTCTTAGTAAAAGCATGTTTAGTGCTTACTTGTTATATACCCCTTTAAAAATAAATATCTCCCCCAAGCTCTATTGTTACGCGAGTAATTTAGCGATTCATTTATAACGAAAGGAGTTAACAATGGGCAAAACATTAATCATAGGTGCAAGTGGCCAAATAGGTAAAATGACGACACAATTACTACTTAATGATCAGCAGCATGTTATCGCGCTTGTTCGCGATAAAAATAAGTTAAGCGATTTAAGTAGTAGCTACTTGGATATTATCGAGCAGGATCTTGAAAGTGACTTTAGCCAAGCGTTTGATGGCTGTGAGCAAGTAATCTTTGCCGCAGGTTCAGGTGGTAGTACGGGTGATGATAAAACGTTATTAATTGATTTATGGGCGGCAACTAAAGCCGTAAATTATGCAAAACAATATGGCATTAAGCGCTTTATCATGGTCAGTTCAATTGGTGCAGATAACCCGGATGCAATCCAAAGCGATTTAAAACCTTATTTAGTGGCAAAACACATGGCTGATGAGCATTTAATAAATAGTGGCTTAAATTATACAATCGTACGCCCAGGCTCACTCACCGACGAAGATGCTTCACTAAAAATTACCACACAACAACCCAGTGAGCGAAATGAGGCTAAAATCAGTCGAGAAAACGTTGCGAATGCGCTATTACTAATAGCCAACCATTCAACAAACGAAAATAGCATCTTTGAGTTATTCGATGGCGATAAGCCAATCACTTCACTTTAATCGCATTCCATATTAAAAGCGGCTCAACGGCCGCTTTTAATATGTTTTTAAGGTTTTTAAACTTACAAACCAAATACTACTTTTTCGCTTTTAAGCATACGGCTACTTAAATAACTAAATACGCCAAACAATATAATTGTAATCAATGTTGATAGCACTAATTGTGGCACCGGTATTGGGTTGCCTTTAATAAACTCCATGAGTGCAAATTGCTGCGCAGCAATAGGTAACCATTGCACAATATCTGTCGCAATACCGTAAGTCGTTACCATGCTTAATGCCATCGGAATAAATAACACCATCGTCACGTATGATTGCGCCTCTTTAAATGATTTTGCCGTAAACGAAACAAACACCTGTAAACTGGCTGACATAAATGCAATTGGCAAACAAACTACGGCACAAAAAAGCATAAATGACGGTGTAATGGTTACGCTAAACCCTAGCTGCTGCCACGGCACCATACCGTAAGAAAACTTCGACACCACTAGAATGATCGCTAATCCCAGCATAGAGAATGTCGCTATCGCCGCCGATTTTGCTAATACAATGTGTAAGCTACTTAATGGGTGACTTAACAATAATGATAAAGAATTACGTTCACGCTCCCCGGCACTGGTATCTATTGCTAGGTTCATTGCAGCATAAAATACAGTTAAAATCATTGATAGAGTTGCAATCCCCAAGAACATACCACCTTTAGAATCAGGTGTTGCTTGATCATTGACCTCAACCGCAAGCACTCTCATTAGTTGAGGGTCGACACCCCGTGTAATTAACCTTAAGCTAGCCACTTCAGAATTATACAAAGCAAGCGTTTTTTCCACGCGTTGAATATGTTTACGTAGCTTATCATCTGATTTATCTGCAATGAGCGTTACAGTCGCTGGGCGACCTTCGCGCATATTCTTCTGATAATCATCACTTATTTGCAATATAATTGGCTTTAATTTGCTATCCGTATTATCCGTTCCCATTGCGATATCATTGTTTTTTAAATGAGCCACTAAGTTAGGTGCTGAAAGACTATTTTCAATCGTTATTTTTAATGCATCAGGCGATGCAAGCTGTTGTAATAGCAATGTAAAAAGTATGCATATGCCAAGCGGGGCACCAATTGCATAATAAAGTCCTGCCATTACTGAACGTTTGTCACGACTGGCATCCATGACTTCTTTTTTATATAACACTTTTAATAAATTAATCATGCTGCAATTCCTTCGTCACTGCCTATCAAGTCTATGAATGCTTCTTCTAAACTGTCTTTACCTGTTCGCTCACATAACGACTCTACTGAGCCCTCTGCAACCACTTTACCATTGGCCATAATCACCACGTGGTCGCACAATGCAGCCACTTCTTGCATAACATGCGATGAAAACAGTACGCAGTGCCCTTGCGCTTTAAGTAGCAATAATAACTCTCTTAAAATACGTGTACTCATAACATCCAAACCACGTGTTGGTTCATCTAAAATAATGTTTGATGGGTTATGCACAACAGCTTGAGCCAGTGCTGTTTTCATACGCTGCCCCTGTGAAAACCCTTGGCAACGACGATCTGCAATATCATCCATGCTTAATTTTTCGAGCACTTTTGCTGTCGCTTCTTTTGCCGCAACCTCTGACATGCCGCTCAACTGCGCAAAAAAGGTTATATATTCTCTGGGCGTTAATCTCTCATACAATCCACAAGGATCAGGAAACAATCCCAAATTTTGTTTAGCTGCCATTGGATTTTTTGCAACATCAATACCATCAATCTCAGCTATACCTTTATCTGCTTTTAGCAAACCAAACACCGTTCTTAAACACGTTGTTTTGCCCGCACCATTGGGGCCAAGTAAACCCGTTATTTTACCATTTTGTGCGCTAAAGCTAAGATCGTTTAACGCATTAACATCACCAATTTTCTTTGTTAAGTTAGTTACTTTAATCATGGTTTACTCCTTGTCTTGTGCGTTTAAAGTTGCGGTCTGAGTATGCATTGGTGCAACACCATTGATATTCATAAAGAACTGTTTATCGTTTTTATCTTTGATACAGTCGGTATCAATATCTTGCATATTTTTTTGATCAATAAATTGGGCGATTATTTTAGGCGCACACGTTTGCGAGCCGATCCCATGAGTTGCCGTGGGTGATACCAAATGCGTTGCTTCACTCATGCTTACCATAGCAAGTTCAGCCCAACTTGGCGGTGTTGCTGGGTCACGCTCACCAGATAACAGTAACGTAGGTGTTGAGCTGTTAAGGGGTTGATAAAATGATTTATCTACGGCTGTTACATTTAATATTGGGCACATAATATCGAGCCCATCTATCATCAAGCTGCCCACATACGTTTTATTATATTGCTGACGGGTTTGTGTATTTAATCGTGGCCAGTCTTCGCCACAAACGATGGCGTTATGCATACCCATGGCGAGCATTTCTGACATATCAGCCCCAGCCATTAAGCCCGCCAATGCTGCATAATTTCCTTGTGCAGTTTGTGTAATAACCAGTGGCACAATCGCACGACGTGAATGACTGTACAAAGCCATACGTATTGCCCCGAAAAACTTTGTTTTTGTAACAGCGAGTGTAATAGTCTCATGTGTACGCGGATGTAAAACCTGCACCTCGACTGGTTGAGCATCGAGTTTAGCCAATAAAGCTGTAAACTCAGTTTTCAAATCAGGGTATTGCTGAGCACACTGTGCGTTGGCTTCACAACGACTAAATAGGGCTGCAAGCGAGCTATCAATAGCCTCACCAATGGCAGCTAAACTTTGTTGCATAGGTACAACACCATCAAGCGTGCTGGTGATCACTGAACTTGGAAATTGACGCGTATATTCCTGCGCTATTCGCGTGCCGTAGGACACCCCATATAGATGAAACCCTTTGTAGCCAAGCGCTTTTCGTACCGCTTCAAAATCTTTAGCGGCAACGGGTGTAGTGAAATGACTTAAATCAATATTGAGCTTATCTTTACACTTTTGCGTGTCTTGCGCGCCCAGAGCAGGTAAATCAGCAAAGGCTTCATTAAATGCAAACTGCGTTTGCAAGTCATCACTGTCACACTGCAACTTATTTGAATAACCCGTGCCACGCTGATCAATCAATACTATATCGCGTGTTTCACGGGCAAATTGTAAGTTTCTATTAAAGATAGCTGCGAGATCAATTGCGCCTTGCCCTGGACCTCCGGCAAAACCAAGAATGGCTTCGTCAGGGTAACTTGGTTTAATAGCTGGAATTACAGCAAAGTGGATATCAATATTACCATCCGCCGGATTTTGCGATAAAGACTGGCTAATACTGCCACACATCAACCTATCAGCAAGCCCTTCCATGTAGCAAGGTGTGAGTAATGGTTGGTTTTTTTTATTATTATCAGCTAATACAGCTGTTGAGCCGGCCAATAATATTGGTAATATTGTAAGCTTTATCAGGCTTTTACGTAAATTAAACATGATTTTCATTAATCTTTCCCTTGTTGCATTTTACACTCAATATGATAACTTAACCTTAGTGTATCGGTGTATTAATGTATTAATACAGTAGAGAAAGAGTAATGCTAGAATTTATTAATGTCAACCCTAATAATGGCGATCCAATCTATAAACAATTGCATGAGCAAATTGTGCGCTTGATTGTGGGCGGGCAATTATTAACCGGTGAAGAGCTGCCATCAGTGCGTAAAATAGCAGATCACTTTGCTGTAAACCCGATGACGGTATCACGTGCAATAGGTCAATTGGTCGATCAAGGCTGGTTAGAGCGTCGTCGCGGTCAAGCCACCCGTGTGGCACAAAAAACATCGCAACAACCTGATCAACAAGACACCTTGCTTTTTAAGGCTATCGATCAACTCGTTCAACAAACAAAACAGCTTGATGTATCGCAAGAAGCGCTCGTCGAGCTTATAAAAAAACGATGGAAATTATAAACATGGAACAGCCCCTTCTTAGCTACAATAATATTTATAAAAGCTATGACCAACGCAGTGTATTAAACAATGTTTCGCTTGCTTTAGAGCCTGGTATGGTCATTGGTTTACTGGGTAAAAATGGTGCAGGTAAAACGACATTATTACGCAGTGCGCTTGGGTTGATAGCACCTGATCAAGGTGAGATACGTGTTTTTGGTGAACCCAGTGATAAGCTCAGCGCACAAAGTAAAGCCCAAATAGGTTATGTGCCACAACAAACATTTGGTTATGAAGGCTTTAAGGTCGCTGATGCTTTGGCACTACACCGCAGCTTTTACCCTACATGGGATCTGCAATTAGAAGCTAAATGGCTCAAACGGTTTGAGCTGGCGACTGATGCTGCAATTAACGACTTATCTATCGGCCAACGTCAAACTTTAGCGCTGATCATGGCTATGGCTTATCATCCCAAATTACTTATTTTAGATGAACCAGTAGCCAGTTTGGATCCAATAGCACGACGCGAGTTTATGGGCGACTTGTTCGACTTAGCATTAGACTCAGGCTCTGGTATTTTATTTTCCTCACATATCACATCCGATATAGAACGTGTAGCCAGTCATATAGCCCTAATAAAAGACGCCGAACTTATCTTGATTGACGAATTAGATGTCGTACGCGATACCATTAGAAGAGTCAATTTTACAGAGCAAAACATCGATCTAAGTGCCTACCGCGTGCTTAATTTGCAAGCAAACTCAGCCATTATTTATGGCTACCAAGGAGAGCCTATTCCGGGCGCACTTGCCATCAACCATTTATCACTAGAGCAACTATTTGTGGAGCTGCATGGATGATGAATGCAGTAAAACGACCTTGGTATCAGGGTAGTCTCAATTTTTGGTTTAAAGATTTGGGCTGCGCCAGCTACTTAATTCAGGCTATTTTAGCCACAGCCGCATGTATCATTTTTATTCGTGTGGAATCGTTATCAACTATGATGATGATATTTGCTGTTGTGTGTGCTTATTGTGCGCTTGCATGGCAAAGTATCCGAATGCAAGCAACTGAATGGCAATGCTTAGTCGCTGATTACTGCAAACATGTAATGTTTCAAGGTAAAGTTTTTATTGCCTTAATAAACCTCACTCTGCTGTGTAGTATTGCCCTATCGCCTAGCTTAAATAACATTAACATGCTGTTACTAGCAAACACCTTGGGCTTGAGTATTTGGTTTATTTGCCGCGTTACAAGCCACTTATTTACAACATGTTGTTATTTAGCATTCACATTCGCAATTATTATACCCACCTTTTCTGAACACTTACCTTTGTGGTTAATACCATGCTCTTTGCTGGTTTTAAGTCTAATTTTACTATGTAAAAACAAATTAGGTATGCCCTATATATGGCAAGCCGGTGCACTTATAAATTACCGCCAAGGCCTTCAGTCAGGTTGGTCGCCCGTACCAAGTGGATTTTTATCAAATTACGGCACAGCCATAAATAAACAACTATTCCCATTGAGTTATTTTGTTGGCTCAAGTTTATCGCAATACATTATTTTATTAGTGCTCTTTTCTATCATAGCAATAGTGATAAACTTTTTTTATAACATTGCAGAGCATGTATTATTCGCTTTAACATTAATGCTGTTAGCTGCGGTTACGTTATGCCAATGGGCAAAAGCACAACGTTCACAATCGTGGGAATTACTCACCACTTTACCAATTTATAATGGGAGTCACGCAGTTAAAGTTGCCCTTAGTAACAGTGCACTTAAATTTTCATTGTTAATTGGCGTTCTGTGCTTCGTTAGTGCATCTATATTGCTACTGACCCATCAACAATGGCAACTTCTAAATGTTGCAAGTTATGCGATAGCCTGTATAGCAGCTACACTGACAAGCTTTGTTCTTGGCAATGTATTTAAAAATATAAACGTACTGAGTGTTTTATTATGTTTATCGTGTGGCGTGAGTATGGGAACTGTCAATGTAATGATTGAACATGGCGATAGCATATTGAAGCTTTTACTTATTTCACTTTATGCCAGTGTTTTGGCTGTTTTGAACCGCTTTACAATAAAATACTTATAAACTACTTCAAAAACCCTTTGCCTTTAGCGATGCTTAGTTTAGCGGGTGTTTATCAAAAAGATTTAACACCCGCTATTCCACATTCTAAATCTATAACTACTTATTGCTTTTTAAGGGTATGTATCATCTTTTGTGCATTTGAATTTTGTGGGTTCAATTGCAAGGATTGCTCATAGTTTGCTATCGCATTAACAGTATCTCCAAAGAGCATGTACGCTTCTGCTAAACTATCAAATGCATTTGCATCATCAGGATATAGATGGCTATAAACCCTAAAAAGCGTTATAGCTACTTGGTAGTCCTTGTTACCTAACGCATTATATCCGGCATTATTAATTGCATTAGCTGAAAGCAATTTTGAATCAGGATAGTTTTTTTTCCATGCTTTATATGCCTTTAATGTGCTTATAAAATCAGCGTGTTTTGCTACTTCAAAAGGAAGTTGTTCATCTTTTTCAAGTTTGCGCATCGCACGCTCAGTTAAACCACTCCCAACATTATTTAGTACTAAAAAATATTTATTAGATAAAGGGTTCATTACAACACTTATCTGATTAGGGTTATTATCTACAGTAAACATCCCACCTCCTTGATAATGCATTTTAACGCCTTTTTTGTTTTGAAGGGGATCTTCATATATCAAGTCGTTACCGGATTTTGATAATGTAATCGTCACTATTTGATCAAACTGAGATAAATACCTGCCGAGCATTTTCTCTATTTGATGCTTGGGGGGTTTTGCTGTTGCTGAAATTACACGTGCCCATTTCATTTTTTTTATCGTACTGTCAATAAACGCATCTATTGCAGGGTTTCTGTGCTCTGTTGTCGCATTCATAAAAACCATAATGCCTTTACCACCTTGCATTGTTGACATAATATGCCCGCCAGTACCAGTGTTTGAGCCTCCATGCGAGAACCACTCTAAATTACCTTTGGCCTCAAATCTCATCCAACCCGGTGACCACCCACCTATTTTTTTAAGCGTGTGAATATCTGTAGTGGTACGTGCTACGAATGTTGAAATAACCGACGTTACTTTACCTGCTAACGCCTTTTGATATTCAATTGTGAATTTGGCCATGTCTTGTGGCGTACTCCACAGCCCAGATGGTGCTATTTGCGGACAAATTGGTATGCCATCTCTTATAACCTGCTGCTGACGATCATGAACCTTCGCAACATTAGTTAAAAATTGTTTATCTCCATTTTGATACATCGTTGTATTTTTCATACCTAATGGATCAAATAGCATCTTTTGAGCTAATGCTTGCAATGGTTTACCGGTTATATCTTCAATCGCAACTTGTACTATTACATACCCTCCGCCACTGTATTGCCAATCAGTGTCAGGGGCAAATAGCATCGAAATCGGACGTTTATATCGTGGTAACTTTTTACCTTCAAGCACATCTATAAGGGTTGGAATATCATCCCCTAAATGAAAGTCAGCATATCCGCCTTGGCTCATCCCTGCGGTATGCGACAACAACTGCCGAATAGAAAGGTTTTTTGATGACTCAAACACTGATGAAGGTAACGCCCAGCGTTTTAAATAGTTACTCACAGGTGTATCTAAATCTAATTTACCTTGCTCTGCGAGCATTGCTGCAATTGTTGCAGTGACAGGTTTTGCAATAGATGCCGTTGAGAAAGCAGTAAATTGATCAATTTTCTGCTTACTTTTAGTATCTTTAACGCCTGCAAAATTAGTATAAATCACTTTATAATCATCAATAACAGCAAAACTTAGCCCAGGTATTTTGTAGTTATCAATAAACTGCTGATAACTATATTCTTCACCTACCGGTGACGTAAAAGTAGTTAATTGATGTGTATTACCAGTTATAGATAGTTGCGTTTTTTGAGTGTTAGCGACACACACACTAGCCACAATTAAACTTAGCGCTGCGCAACATTTACTCAAAGTCATGATAGTTTTTTTAATAGCCATAGGAGCATCTCGTTCTGTAAATTAAACCTCAGTGTGGCGCATTAGCCGCCTTAAATAAGCAACTTATGCATGAACGGCTCGTATAATTCCTCAACACCTCGAATGTTTTCCTTTTTTATTGCTAAGATGGGGAATATAAAAGAGGGAACACAATGCTTAAGTATCAGCTCATATTCGTTTTATTTTTTACAAGCTTCGCTACCTATGCGCAAGAGCCTGATGCTATCTTTGCCGAGCACTATTATTTAATTGATGATGACGATATTGCTTATTCATTACCTATCGTAAACCGCTCTGTGTGGCAAAAAAATACATTTCACGGTATTAAAAATTCAAAAAATATTCGATGGGTGCAAATGGACTTTAATTTTGAAAAAAAGCCCTCGTCTTCGCTAGGTTTGTTTATTAGTATTTTGGGATCGTTTGAGGCTTATTGGGATGGTGTTTTAATAGG
Source organism: Pseudoalteromonas neustonica (assembly GCF_001653135.1). Lineage (GTDB taxonomy): Bacteria > Pseudomonadota > Gammaproteobacteria > Enterobacterales > Alteromonadaceae > Pseudoalteromonas > Pseudoalteromonas neustonica. The sequence continues at coordinate 409,548 of NZ_BDDS01000001.1, read as the reverse complement.
TAAAAATGGCCTTGTAGGTGATTCTCAACACACTGAAGTTGCGGGCCTGATCGATAAAATAATGCTGTTGCCTAATACTGCAACTGATAAAGGCACACATACTTTAAGTTTACGTATTTCTAATCAGCGCGTTTCTTCTGAGGTAGATTATGTATCGTTTACAAGTGCGATAACAGAATATGACTATTTAATACAGCTGCCTTATAAAAAAGCCAGTTTACCGTTGATAATGACCAGCGCCTTACTCTTAATTGCTTTGTACTCATTGATTGTATTTATTACTAGTTACCGCCAATCCAGCTACTTAATATTTAGCATATTATGCTTAAGTATTTTGGTTCTAATTTTTGTAGAATCATGGCGTGGTCTTATGCCTTACCCTTACGATTGGCAAATCCCTCGCTTACAAATAGTTTTAGCATTGTCGTGCTTAATTTCACTGCTTTTCACCTGTTTTTTTGCATGGTTTTTTAAATTATCAAAAACAAATCGTACAACATGGCTAGCACTTGTTATTTGCTTGCAAACTGTGTTGTTAATCACGATTGATGGTTATGATAATAGAAGCTTATATGTATTTTTAGTGGGCGTTTTTAGTGCTGTGTGCATTTGTATCAAAGCTATCATTACGCAACAAGCCAATGCAAAATTAATGGTTTTGGGTTTAGCTCTATTCATTGCACCTATTTTTATAAATAGTTATTCATACATGGATCAGTACTTTTTTCTCTCTTTTGCTGGGTTAATCTTTTTAATGCTCTATACCCTTGCACAAACCATGAGTGCTAATACCAAACAACTTGAACAAAGTAAAATTAATGCAAGTCGCCTTGAGCTTGAATTAGTCAAACGTAATCTACAACCTCATTTTATCTTAAACACATTAACAGCTGTTGAAGAGTGGATTGAAGACTCACCTGCAACAGCGGTAAAATTTATCCACGCCTTAGCGGATGAGTTTAGATTTATGGCGCAACTGTCTGCAAAAAAAATAATCAATCTCCAAGATGAAATCGACTTATGCCGTTCCCATTTAAAAGTTATGACATATCGCTCAAATATAAATTACTCCCTAAGAGTGGATATATCTCACCCGAATAACTGCATTCCACCGGGTATTATTTTAACATTAATAGAAAACGCAATTTCGCATAACCATTATCAACAAGGCCATATTACCTTCTTTTTTGAGCAAAAAATAATGAATAACACGCAGTATTTAACGTTTATCGTCCCTATAAATGCGATTACTCATAATTCAAACAAAAATGCTACACAAGAACGTACACAGAATAAAATAGGCGCTGGTATTGGTAATAAATACATAGCAGCAAGGTTAAATGAAAGCTTTTCTAATCAATGGTCTTTATTGCAGGATATTGAAAAACAACAATGGGTTACAAAAATTTCAACGCCGTTAATAGATTATGACGATCACCGTGCTAATAATAGCAACCTCAAGGATCCCCTATGAAAAAAGTATTAATGGTTGAAGATGAATTTATGGTAGCAAAAAGATTAAAGCGCTTTATTGAGAACGCCTTTGATGAACAAAAAATCGAATTGCATATTTGTACTAATCTTGACGACGCCTACGATTACTTAGCCGATCACCCTATTGATGTTTTATTTTTAGATTTAAACCTGCAAGGTAAAGATGGTTTTGAGTTATTAAAGCACACCCTCTGTGAGAGCTTCCACACAATTATTGTTTCTGCTAATAGCGATCGAGCGATTGACGCGTTTGATATTGGCGTACTCGATTTTGTAGCGAAGCCATTTACTCAAGAGCGTATTAAAAAGGCAATAAACCGGTTACAACAGCAGCATAATGGGGCTAGCAAATACTTAACCTATAAATATTTAGGAAAAATCGAATTACTTCCAATAGAAGATATTCTCTATATCAAAGCTGACGGCCATTACAGTGTGATTGTAACTAAAGCCCAGCAAAACAGAGGCACTAAACAAATTTTACACGATAAGAATTTAGATAAATTACTCACATTATTGAGCCCAGACTTTATCCGGATACACCGCTCGTATGTATTGCCAATATCTAACATTAAGGCATTACTCAGTGAAGAAGGCAGCAAATATAACGTGCAACTTCATACCGGTGAACAGCTCCCTATAGGCCGTACCAGACTTAGTACCTTAAAGGCTAAAATAAATGGTGAATAACAAAACAGAAACCAAGCTTACAAGAAAGCACATAAAACTGCTCTAAAAGCAGTTTAATGCGCTTTCTTATGATTCTAAAATACTGTTTTATAGCGAGAAAGTACGGCCTATAGACAATACAATACGCTCATCAGCAGTATCGATATCTAAGCTGGTGTTTTCAGCAGCTACTTCAATATCAAAACCTTCAAAGCTGGTTTGATAAGCAAGACGATAATGGTTGTAAGATTTACCATCCGTATCCCAAGCAAACTTATCACCATCGAGTGAGTTTGAAATATCAAAGCTCGCACGTAATGCATGATTAGGCGCAAGTTCAATCGTATGCGCAACCATAGATATTACATGTCCAGCACCTGTGCCAAAGTAATCCCAGCTATACCAAAAATTAAGCTCTGTTTGGCCTAAGTCGCTTGCATAACCAAATTTAGTGTAGGCTTCAAAGTAATTACCTTCGCTTGAGCTACTTTGTCCGTGGTAGCTATAATAGGCTATACCGTAGTCAACGCTCAGCGCATCATTTAACTGCGCATATCGGCCAAAGTACGCATCCCATTCAATGTTTGTATCGTCACCAAAATCAACATTTGATGCCCAAGTACCCGCATACATGCCCGTATCACCAAATGAATAATCAAGGCTACCTTGAAGTGCAGGATCATTTTTCGTTTGGCTTACGCCGTTAAACGTATAATCAGATGCACCTGTTACAGTCGCTGACCAATCAGCTAATACTGATGTTGAAAAAAGGGCAAATGGTAGTGCCACTGCTAGTACTATTTTTTGTGTTGTCATGTTAATTCCTTCGCATATTTTTAAACGGCTGCTTAGTTAATATTAGTCAGCGGTTTCAATTTTTGTATAATCAATTTTGTTGTCTTTCGGCGAGCTGTCTATATTACTCACAGTCTTAACTTTGCTGTACGCAATAAACGCAGCACAACCAAAGAACAAACCAATCACTAATGCGCCAACCCACTGAATTTGTAAAAAGTTTAGCTTGAATAACAGGGTTAACAACGATAAAGCCACAACGTTGAATGCTATATATTTAAATTTACCTAAACGTTTCACGGTCAAGTTCATATTGTCTGTGTATAAACGTATTAATGAATCAAGCGAATTGATCACAAACACAACACCTACAAACGCCATAGCAAAGTTTTTCAATCCTGCTGTTGGAATGCCTGCTTCGTGGTACTGATACAGAACACTAAACCACACCGCAATCGGAATTGAAGGGAAAATAAGCATAGCGCCGAGTACTTGGTACGTTTTTAATCCACCGACAAAGCGCGAAGTAAATTGACCAATCATAATGCTCCATGCAAACCACCAAAATAAGTAAAACTCATGGTAATCGTTCAGTGGTAATACAAACTCGTGAATATTGCTAAAGTAGCTACCAATTAATACAAGGTTATCTGTAAACGCAGCTGTTTGAACATCACTGCCCATAAACGCGCCAACCCACATAAAGGCAATTAAGGCGATAAATAACCAAGACGTTGCAATACTTAAAAAACGTACATACTTAATATCGGTGCTTGAATACACCGCAAAGCAAATAGCGGCAAATACAATTAAGTAGAAGGTTGGAATAATGGATTCGCCATCCCCCAGCGCAGGTAAATACCATGGTAGGTTAGAGAGCAATAAAAAGGCTGTAAACGCACAAGTACCAATAATGACAACATTATTGATTAATTTCACCCAAGAAATTTCGAAAAATTTAACCTTAGGTTCTATTACACAGAAATAAAAGCACGTAAGAAAGTAAAATCCCCAGATCAGAAAGCCCCAATAACCAAACTCAATGGCCAATGGATTGGCAAACGCATACTCTGGGCTTGCTTTTATGTCTGCATAACCTGCAAACTCAGTAAGTGGAAACATAATCAAGCCAACGTCTAAGCCTGATGTAAATAAAATGGCGATAAAGGTAAAGGTTCTTACGGGGGTAACCCCAACACACTGTACATTTCCCCATTTAACTAAAATTGCAACAATTGCTAATAGAGTGAAAATAATGCCAGCACTAAGCCATAAGGTCATAATTTCCTCCCCAAAATAAATGATAATAGGTCATTCTTACTCCGTGTTTTTAGCCTCGCATTAACGCACCACAAACAACTTATGGTGCGCGCCACTGCAAGCCCCAAAGTGCAACATGCACTCAAGGTGACATTGATACCCAAACCACCTCAAGCAGCGAGCATCGTTGGAGTTAAAAGCGATTTAGGCAAGGCATTGATTGCAAGTAATAGTGGTTCTATTATTAAAATCAATCCCTTATAAAAGTAACCCAGTATAAATCGCTTTTAAACCAACCCGTAGGGCGTTTCACAGGCACTTACTTTCATCGTTGTTACTTCTTAAAAGGGACTGCCATTGTTGCAAAGTAACGCCTTGATATTAAGCCCCTGTGAAACGCTGAATTCAGCTTCTTGAGGTAGTTTGGGTATTTATTAAATCTCCGAGCTACGCTGCACAGTTTGCCATTGTGATTCAATAACAACTTTTGCATGCGATTTACTAAGGGGTGGCTTACCTAAAATTAGGTCTGCCGCTTTTTCTGCCACCATAATAGTTGGCGCATTTAAATTACCATTTGGGACGGTTGGGAAGATTGACGAATCCACCACTCGTAACCCTTTGATACCGTGTACTTGGGTATTTGAGTTAACAACTGCCAGCTCATCTTCGCCCATTTTGCATGAACATGAAGGATGATAAGCACTCTCAACAGCTTGACGCACAAACGCATCTATTTGCTCATCTGTTTGAATATCTTTACCGGGTTGAATTTCATCATCTCGGTAGTCATCAAATGCATTTTGTTCGATGATTTCTCGCGTTAGGCGAACACACGCTCTAAACCCTTCAATATCATCTTGGTGCTGTAGATAGTTAAATTGAATTTTTGGTGCGACAGTGGGATCGGCTGACTTAATCGTCACTTCACCACGGCTTTTAGGCTTGTTATGACCTACGTGTACTTGAAAACCATGCCCAGCAAAGGCACTTTGCCCATCGTAGCGAATTGCAGCAGGTAAAAAGTGATACTGAATGTCAGGCCATTCAACACCCGCTTTTGAGCGAATAAATGCACATGATTCAAAATGATTAGTCGCGCCAAGACCACTGCGATTTAATAACCAACGCGCACCAATCAAGCCTTTTGAAATTAAACCTAACTTGCCATTTAAAGTGATTGGCTGTTTACACTTATATTGAAAATAAAACTCTAAATGATCTTGTAGGTTTTGACCCACGCCCGGCAAGTGATGCTTAACCTCAACACCCGCGGCTTTAAGTGTTTCACTATCACCAATACCTGAAAGCTGTAATATATGGGGTGACCCTATTGGCCCCGCACTTAAGATGACCTCTTTACTCGCTTTGGCTTTAACTTTATGACCATTAACACTGTATTGAACGCCTGTGGCTTTTTTACCATCAAGCAATACTTTTTCCGCTAATGCACCCGTTATCACCACTAAGTTTTTACGTGATTTAACCGGATCTAAATACTCTCGACTTGCAGAGCTGCGCACGCCATCTTTTACCGTCATGTGCATAGGGCCAAAACCCTCTTGCTGCGAGGCGTTATAATCGTCCGTTTTGGCGTAACCAGCTTGCTGGCCTGCTTTTATAAACGCTTTATAAAGCGGGTTAGCCATTTCGTTACCGTTATTAACACCCAGCGGGCCGTTATCACCACGGTAACCATTTTTTCCTAAATAAAAGGACTCTGCTTTTTGAAAATACGGTAAACACGACTGATAATCCCAGCCTTGCGCGCCATGTTGCTGCCATTCGTCAAAGTCTTTAGCGTGACCACGTACATACACCATGCCATTTATAGACGACGAGCCGCCTAATACTTTACCGCGAGGGCAATGCATTGTGCGGTTATCTAAAAATGGTTCTGCGTCGGTATGAAACTGCCACGCGTATTTATCTGAGTTCATAGGGATAGAAAGTGCTGTAGGCATTTTAATAAAAATACTCTTATCGCTGCCGCCAGTTTCAAGCAGTAAAACGCGTTTAGATTTATCTTCAGATAAACGATTAGCCAGCACACAGCCTGCAGAACCTGCACCCACTATGATGTAATCATATGTTTGTGCAGTCATTAAAACGGGCTCTCTATATCAGTCATACCTACGTAAATAGATTTAGTTTGCGTATAGTGATCAAGTGTTTCAATACCATTCTCGCGGCCAATACCTGATTGCTTATAGCCACCAACAGGCATTTCTGCCGGTGAGTTACCGTAGCTGTTAATCCAACAAATACCCGCTTGCATTTGATGAATAACACGGTGTGCGCGTTTAATATCTTTGGTAAACACGCCAGCTGCTAAGCCTAAGTGCGTGTCGTTAGCGCGGCGAATAACGTCGTCTTCATCTTCAAAGACAAGCACACTCATTACGGGGCCAAAAATCTCTTCTTTAACAATTGTCATATCGTCGGTGCAATCGGTAAAGACTGTCGGCGCAACAAAGTAACCATTTGGCGCAGACTCAGGCCTAAGTGCCTTGCCGCCAGTTAATAGCGTTGCACCTTCATTGATGCCTTTCTCAATATAACCCATCACTAAGTTGTGATGATTTTTTGAAATAAGCGCACCAAAATTAACGCTAGGATCGAGTGGATCACCGGCAACAATGTTTTGCTCAGTACGGGTTTTTAGCTCATCAATAAATTGTTGATAAACACTCTTGTGCACATAAATACGCGTACAGTTAGTACAAATTTCACCTTGCGTATAAAAATTGCCTAGCATAGCAGCGCTCACTGCTTGTGATATATCAGCATCTTCAAATACTAATAATGGCGACTTACCACCAAGCTCCATGGTTACATCTTTAAGTGTACCTGCTGCACTAGCTACAACCTTTTTACCTGTGCCCACTTCGCCAGTAAACGAGACTTTTTCAATATCAGGGCTGTGCGTTAACCATTGACCAACTTCTGCTGCACCTTGCACAACATTAAATACGCCTGCGGGTACGCCTGCTTCTGTAAATATTTCAGCCAATTTAATCGCGCCAAGTGGTGTTTCTTCAGATGGCTTAAAAATAAGTGCGTTACCAGCAGCAAGTGCCGGCCCTGACTTCCAACATGCAATTTGAAGCGGGTAATTCCACGCACCAATACCTGCGCAAATACCTAATGGCTCTTTACGGGTGTAATAAAAGTCCTCGCCCACCATTTGTTGCTGACCGACTTGTGCGGGTGCTAGCCCTGCAAAATATTCAATGACATCGGCACCTGTTTGCACATCAACACATTCAGCCTCTTGCCAAGGTTTACCCGTATCCAGCACTTCAATTTTTGCAAGTAAATCATTGCGCTCACGTAGTAAAGCAACTGCTTTTAATAAAATGCGACTACGTTCAATGGGTGCTATGGCTGACCAAACAGCAAACCCTTGCTTAGCGCTTTCAATCGCGGCGTTTTGTACAAAACTATCAGCGACTTCTACATGATAAATTACTTCATCAGTTGCAGGGTTTTTAACCGCGAATGTTTCACCGCTTTGGTTTTTTAAGAAATCACCGTTAATAAAATTTTGGTAAACTGGCGTTGTCACATTAAGCTCCATACTGCTTGATTAGTGAACGTACAAAGTTTTTAGCTAAGTGCTCACAATGTTCAAATTGATCTTGATCAGACTTACTTAGTACAGCTCGTAACCATAAGCCATCAATCATGGCAGCACTTAGTTCAGCTGCTAATTTGGCGTCGTCAATACTCATTAACTGTTTAAATGAGCTGGTTAAATTACTAAAAAGTCGTCGGCTATTTACATTCTGTAAACGATGTAATTCAACATCGTGCATTGATTGCGCCCAAAAACTTAACCACGTTTTGGTGGTGTCGCTTTGCTGCTGTAAGCGCGCAAAGTTGGCTTCGATGATAAGCATCAGCCTTTGTTCGGGCGTCGTTGTAGATGTTAACCGTTCAATTAATACCTGCTTTAAGTTAGTTAACAAGTAGCGCACAGTTGCTTCAATCAGGCCCTGTTTACCACCAAAGTAATGGCTAATAATACCCGACGACAAACCGGCTTTTTGGCTTATGCTATTAATCGTCGTTGCTTGTAATCCACGCTCAGCAACAGACTCTATTGTGGCGTCTATTAACTGTTGACGACGAACAGGTTCCATTCCAACTTTAGGCATATTTTTTATTAATTGAACGTTCAATAAAAATAAAGGTTAAAGTAATAGAACTGATAATTCAAGGTTGACAAGCTGTGAATGAACAAAGGGTGGTATAGGAAAGTTAAGCTAAGTCACTGTATTAGCATTTATAAATCGACTTAGAAAAAAGGTTTAAAAAAGTCAAAAATAATTGCTATTTTTATTAATATGTCGCGAAATGCAGCAATAATGCTCATAGTGCAAGTAACCCGAGTTCTGGTTAAATAAATTCACACCAGGAGTTTGATAACGTCTGCTTGTGATAAATTTATAATGATTTTCATCGTATTTCTATTGTAGTGGTGAATTGTAGTGGAGATAGAGTGTACGAAAAGATCACTCGCGTTGTGCTTTAAATGAATTTTCCTTGAGTTTATTTAATATCATTTCCATTGTAGGTATTTGTTAGGTTCTAACATCTGTGGTTCGCGGACACTTTCACATATCGCCAGCATAAACAGAGCAATATGATGTTTGTGCCCTTATGCAAAAATGTTATTAGAGCGTGTTGACCTTTGTGGATTGAAATTTGTTCAATCTAGGGGCGATTTAATCGCGGCGCGAGGTTTGCAATCGAGTGGGCTCGATAGCTGCTCCTGCGTTATTCTACTGGCTCACACCCATGTGAGAATAAGTAAAAACCGAGCAAAACACAGTTACCTCGCTTGATGACGGCCGCAACCACTATTTTTACAGCTTCACAATCCATAGCCCACTCTTTGTATTAGTTATTAATAACAGCTTTTAGCTTATTAAGTGCTGAAACTGAAAACCCACGGTCATAAAAGTAAATAATTGTTCCATCGCTATCCAGTAGCACTACTCGAGTATTATTTGGGTTTTCGTTACCCGTGAAAGCTTGTACTGCATCTCCATCTTTATAAATTGTGATAACTCCACCCCACAATTCTTTTGGGATACCCTTTCTCATACCGTTATCTATCAGTGTGCTAAACATGCGCGGCGCCATACCTTGAATTGTTGGTAACTCATAAGTAGGTATTGTTACACCAGTCATATCAAGACCTATTAACCAGCGGTCAATATCAAACTGACTATCTTGTTTATAGCCTATCAATAGTAAACTAAGTTGTTCGTTAAAATCAGTGGGGATCGTTATCCGCTTCTTCTCTAAATTTTCACCGCTTACAATTGGGAACTGTTGACCACTCACGTCTTGGTTTGGGTATTGACTTGAGCAGCCAGTCAATACCATGAATACAAAAGTAATAATTAATAATCTAAACATATGCACGTCTCTTTTTGTTTATTATTCAACCTGTAATTTTAAGGCGTTTAAATGATAATTTTTATACATATACGCTAAAGCAACAATAAAAGATTCATTATCCTTCAATCAACGTTGTGATTTGTAATACTTTGCTAAAATCGCATCAGCCAATTCATTGTGTATCAATCGCATAGGTATTATTCAAAGCAGTGACTAGCAGGCCGCTTTCTATTGTTACCTTACGACTTTAATAAAATGCTAAAACAGGTGATTATTGTGTTAAATAAATGCTACATTCAAACTTAGTTAATAGCACTTATAGCTTAAGATAATTTTTAAAGAGAGAGTATTTACTTATGTCACTGCGTTCATCTGTGCGTTTTAAACACATAAAAATTGCATTGTTGTTTTTAATTAGCTCGGTGTGTGTCACATTTACTCTACATGCCAAGGCACAAATTGTGATTGGTATCGTCGGGAAAACAAAAAATGACAGCTTTTATATACAATCATTTAAGGGTTGTCTAAAGTTTGCAGAATCAATGCCTGATGTTACCTGCGTATATGATGGCCCTGACGATTATCAAGATATTCGAACGCAATCACTCATTATTCAGGACTTAGTAAAGGATGAGATCGACGGTTTACTCTTAGCAACGACGGATTCGGATTACTTAGTAAGCAGGGTATTAAAGGATCTTGATAGACAAAATATCCCCGTGATCACTTTTGACTCAGATCTACTGCCTAAAGATCATCAATATAGGCTTGCGTATGTTGGTACAAACAATTTTGAGTTTGGTGTTGCACTTGGTAATCAAATTAAATTATTTGCGAAAGATTCTCCCCTAAATACCGTGTGTATTCAATCTGGCCATCAAACAACACCTAATCTCAATGAGCGGATCGCTGGTGTAAGATTTGCACTTTCAGGCAAAAGTGAGAAACGACTATCAGGTGAAAATGGTTGGGATGAATTTAGCCGCTGCCCTTTATACAGTTTAGGAAAAAGGGGGACTTCCTTGGAGCAGTTAAAAAACGTATTAAAAATGAAGCACCCCCCTCTTTTCTTGGCTGTTGCAGGGTTTGCTCAGTTCAACTCTGATTACATTAAATCAGTACAATCGCATAAAAGCAGGATAGAATCTGGTAATGTCGTCATTATTTCAGCAGATACTGAAGAGGTGCAGTTACGAGCTTTAAAGCAAGGTCTATCGCAATCTAATATTGGTCAAAATCCATTTGAAATGGGTCGCTTAAGCGCAGAGTTAATGTACAACTTTATTGTGAATGATAAGAAACCTGAAAAGCCTTTCTACTACTTAGATTTTCACTATTGCACTAAGAGAAATGTAGATACTTGCACTAAAAATTATTAAACACTCAAACAGAAGACTTTTAAAATGAAACGTATTTTTACGTAAAAACAGCATCTAGATTGCAAATTATTATTTATAAACCACACAATTACGGCCTTTTTCTTTTGCTAAATAAAGATTTACATCTGCCGCTTTTAAAAGTTCAGAAAGACTAGAATCAGTTGATGTCGAAACACCAATACTCACTGTAACATGGATGTTATCTTTGCCATGGGTAACGTATTCGGCCGCTACTTTCGATCTAATTTCCTCAGCTTTAATAACAGCAAGTTCAGGTGTTACATTTTCCATTAAAATACAAAATTCTTCTCCTCCAATTCTAAATACACTATTTCGATTTGTAGCTGAGGTCAAGCCCTGCGCTATTTTCTTCAACACTTCATCACCAAATGGGTGACCGTATGAGTCATTAACATTTTTAAAATAATCAATATCCAAAAGCGCTAAACTAACTGGTTGGCTTTTATTTAATTGGGAATACGTTTTGGTTAAACTAAGTCGATTAAAAGCCCCTGTTAACGGGTCTTTTAATGCTAGTGTACGCAGCGCTTTCTCTGAGTTTGCGCGTGATGTCTCATATGTATGAGAAATCCCCCAAACAAGAAGGTAACTAAAAGCAAAGTTCAATAACGGTGATGTGTAAAACGTCTCTGTTTTAAAATAGATAATAGTGATTTGAGCAACAAAGTAAAAACCACTTAAAACAATCCCAAAACGCTTACCTAATAAAAGATAAAACACAATCGGCAGAGCGAGCGCCCACATTAAAAGGTATGACATTAGTGGTGCCATATGTGCGCCACTTGCAATAAGCCCAACGAGTGAATACACATACAGCTGCTTTGACCAGTGCAAGCTGTCTGTTTTACTCGCGTTTAAATATAAACCAAGTGAAAAAAAGGCATAAAGACATTGCATACCCCCATAGATAAAATGTTGGCCGATAAAGATATTAAGGAGCCCCAAACCCAAAGCGAGCAATAAAGTGACACTTGTCATACCCCTTATTACTTTAAGTCTGAGCCTTAACGTGTAATCAAGATCAAACGTATCCATAACAGCCATTTTTAACATTCTTTATAGTCATTGTATTAATAAAGTAATTAGATAACATAGGGACAAAACAATCCAGAAAATAATAGGATAACTTACATGTGTACGCGTATTTTTAACAGTCTAAACCCAGATTTTCCAGTAACAGCTAGAAATATGGATTGGTTTGCAGGCGTAAATGCTTTTTTATACACTTTTCCGGTCGGATTAAAACGTATCGGCTTCATACCTGAAGATACGGATCAATTTAAAGTACCCCAAAGGCAAATACTCAAGTGGAAATCTCATTACTCAAGTATTGCAACTGTAATGGGTGATAAACGAATGGGCACAGCTGATGGCATTAATTCGGCAGGCCTCGTGGTCAATGCTTTATACGATACAGGAGCAGATTACATACCTATACGCGCAGACAATAGTTCGCCTTTGCTGAATAAACGCCAAACTGAGCACTCCCCTCTTGAAGAAAGTAAAAAAGTCTTAAGTGTGCTCAGTTGGGCGCAGTTCACACTCGATAAATTCGGATGTGTCAAAGCTGCTGCAAAGTACTTCAGAAAACAAAAAATTCAAATTGTAGAAGAGAATGTTCCTGATGGTTTAGGGAAATCAACCCCCGCAACACTTCACCTTTGTTTATCAGACAAAACCGGAAACTCCGCCATAATTGAAGTCAATAATAACGCATTCGTTGTGTATGAAAGCGAAAAATTTAGAGTTGCCACTAATGAACCTAATTACAAAACCCAACTAGAAATAAATCAGTATTGGCAGTACATGTGGGGCAAGGCTGAGACGCCCAACTCTCGACCTCTTTACACCGTGCCTGGTGGCGTTTCTTCAACCCAAAACTTTGAGCGAGCTTCTTTTTACATATCACTTAGCGAACCCGTTAATTCAACAATAAAAGCCGTATCACAAACACGCTCAATGGTTGCAGCCTGCGCTGTACCACATGGATTTAATCCAAGAAGTGCAAGTATTAGCTCAAGCACTATTTGGTCAAACGTTAGTGATCAAGCAAGTGGCACCTATTATTTCTTAAATATGTGTAACATGGCACAAGTTTGGCTAGATTTTTCCACTGAAATTACAACATGTCAGCGAGTCCAAGTAATGACGCTTGAAGGTGAAGAGCTTATTGAGCAGCCGCCTATTTTTGGCAACTTAAACGACAAATGCACAGTAACAAACGATCCATACGCAAGGGCTAAAAAAGCCTAGGGCGTGTTGACCTTTCGTAATTAATTTTGCAGCAGTCTATTTGGTAGTTAGGCAAGGCAGAGCCTATGGTGTGTGGTTGTTCCCCATAAATAGGCGAAACGCAGTATAAATGCCAAACATGCGTTACCCAAAGGGCTCTTCCTAGGGTCAATTAACTCTTTGTTACTACACGGATGTAGGAAAGGGGCGTAAGAAGGGCGCACAAGCTTTGCTCGGTTTTTACTTATTCTCACATGGATGTGAGCCAGTAGAATAACGCAGGAGCAGTTATCGAGCCCACTCGATTGCAAACCTCGCGCCGCGATTAAATCCCCCCTAGCTTGAACAAATTTCAATCTACAAAGGTCACCCAGCATTAAATACGCCATATATAACAAAGAGTTAACTCCAACGTTATTTCGTTCATGCTTAGCGCTGGCTACAGGCAACAACCTTATTACGCCCTCTATTTTTAGCTAAATATAAATTCGCATCGCACTGTTTTAACCAATCTTTCCTGTGTTTATTACAAACAAGTTCGCATACACCAATACTGACCGTTAATTCGCCCTCAGGAAGTAATTTACTCTTTTGCACATGGCTGCGTATCTGTTCTGCCGCTTGTATTGCTTGGTTTTCATCCGCACTGTGCAATAAAATTAGAAACTCTTCGCCTCCTAAGCGAAATAATATATCGTTGCTGTTCGAGTTTGCTTTCATTATAGCTGCAAAGCCTTTTAAAACTTCATCACCTACGTCATGTCCATATTGATCATTTACCTTTTTAAAATGGTCAAGATCCAACATTAAAATTGACATAGGGGCTTTCTCGCATTGATTTATAAAGATGGCATTTTCTAAAGAGTCACTAAGTAAAAAGCGATTGTTTAGACCCGTTAATACATCTGTTATAGATAACCTATGTAGCTGAGCATGCTGTAGGGCGATTTCTTTAAGAGTTAAATAAGCAAAAATACTAATGCTAATTAACACAGCATAAAAACGCGCAAATACATCAGGTGATAAATTATACCAACCGAATGGCAAAATTATGGCTAAATAAAGAATGTTCGCTAATCGCGCTAAATGCAGCGGCAAAACAAAATAACAAGTTAAAACAGCTGGGTATGCCCAAAACGATGCTGTGACACCCCATACATTAATTGCAGCAAGTGAACAGCCTGCCATTATTGGCATCGTCGCAAATAAGTTTAATGGCAGGCTATAGGTCCCTTTAAAACACAATACGGCATTAAAAGTGCAAAATAAAATAGCAATAACCCCCAGAAAACCCATGCCATTTTTAATCACATAAAAATCATACACAGTAAAAGGGGCTATTGCTATTACACTAACGAGGGACACATTTAAGGCTGACTTCAAGAGAAATTCAGGGTGCTTAGAGGTATGATTTACTTTCTTCATCCGGGATATATCCTAATAAAAAATATGTACCCAAAAACTTAAATTCAGGAAGATAAACTTCATGCTTATTCTAAATTGTATTTTTTTAGAATTACTGCCAATTTCCCTGACTTTTTAATATTTAAAAATGCCTTTTCAAATTTTTTTATTTGTAACTTTGACACCGATGTTTTACTAAATGCAAAATAAACAGGCTCAGAATTAATTACAAATGGGCTAATTGTCACTTTCATAAAATCTGGATTGTTTTGCACTTGATAAACGATGTTATATTTTTCTTCTAAAAAGCCAGAAATACGCCCATGGCGTAACAAATCCAGTTTTAATTGGTTATCTGGTACGTAAATAAATCGCTCATCGGTATCTTGCTCTTCTATAAAACGTTTTTCAAATTTACTACCGTAGTAAGCACCACGTTGAATTGCTATTGGTGCATCAAGTTCAAATAAACTACTTACAGTATTTATGCTGTAAGAACGCTCTGCATTCATAGCAAATACAATATTCTCCTGCTTTTGAGGGCCTATGAAATAAGCAAAACGCATACGTTGTGCTGTTTTAGATACGCTAAGCATTAAGTCCACTTCGCCATTTTCGAGCATTTTTAATGAACGCCCCCAAGGAACACTTACAAAGCGATACTCACAGCCAGCCTCATCAAGCAATGCTTTTGCAAAATCAACATCAAGTCCATGCCAGGTTAAGTCTTCATTTTGATGCGATTGTGCGGCATAATTTTCAAAGCGAACAATAATCTGGCACGTGTTCTCAGCTGAATAACTTACATTACTAAACATCGCACAGGACAACACAGCAATAATTAAATACTTCACAGAATATGCTCTCAAAGAAGCGATATGATAAGTTTAGTTTATTTAATCAGCATCGCCACTACATACTTTGCTATCTAGTTTATAATCGCTTAAATGTTTACTGGCCTAAAAAGCGACTTTTTAAGTGCTATTTAAGTGCTATTTAAGTGCTGTAAAAAACACGTATTAATTTTTATCATCCCTAAAAATTCGGATAATAAGAGACAACCAATTACCGCTTATTATTCCTAACAAAAAGCATTAAATTTTAAACTCTTTTAACTAAATAAAAAGTACTTGAAGGCTCTGTTTTTAACTTGCTATCAAACCAATACACTTCTATAGTCTGCAGATTATCACTCCCTAATTTTTGAACTACTTTGTCTAAAAAATCTCACGTACCTGCTAGCCCTTTTGGAGAGCTATTAGGCTATGCACTTGGTAATGTTGCTGTTTATTCGTCTGACTACGACAGTGCTGATGAAACAGCCTACCCAAATAGGAGTGCCTACAGAAGTTATCTCGATGGCATTTACATGGGCTATAAATGGCAATGTGTTGAATTTGCGCGCCGCTGGATGTATCTCAATCACGGCTATATATTTGATGACATTGCAATGGCTTATGATATTTTTGAGCTACGCTCGGTGCGTGATATAAACAGCCAAACTAGACTTCCTTTGCATGCATTTCGTAATGGTGCAAAACACCACCCAACAGTGGGAAGTTTACTCATTTGGGAAGAAGGCGGAGAGTTTGAAGAAACAGGTCATGTTGCTGTTATAGTTGAAGTCCATACAGATAAAATTCGCCTAGCAGAACAAAATGTTGGCCATCAAGTATGGCCGCAGGGCCAGCAATGGTGCCGTGAGCTCAGAGCTAAAATCACACAGCAAGGTGACTACTGGATTGAGTGTTCTTACAGCGATGCCACTATTTTAGGCTGGATGACACAAACTGATCAGAGCGAATTTAGCGAGCCAACGCCTGAAGTAAGTACAGATCTATTTGCTATCAAACCTCAACATACAACTGACTCTGGACAGGCCAAAAAGTCATGGCTTAACATTGCTAATGACGATGAAGCCGCCTACGTAGATATGATGCAAGGCCATAAACTAACTTCAGTAAGTGCTGATCAACATCATTACTTTGCTATATCAAATACTGCACAACAAACGATTGAACATGCCACCAATGAGTTACATGGCTTATTTATGCATGCAACAGACTATGTGTTACAGCACCCTGAATTATTAAAAAAGTTTAATTTACCCGATGTCGTACTCAATAAAATTCGCCAATCATGGGATAACCGCTTAAACCAACTGATCACCAGCCGGTTTGATTTTGCACTCACACCTGCCGGATTAAAAGTATATGAATACAACTGTGACTCCGCGTCATGCTATATGGAAAGCGGTAAAATACAGGGTAAATGGGCTAAACATTTTGGTGTTAAAACAGGTGTTGATGCAGGCCATGATCTCTTTAAAGATTTAGTTAAAGCATGGCGAAAAAGTGAAGTAAAAGGCCTTATACATATTTTACAAGATGACGAACCAGAAGAGCATTATCACGCGTTATTTATGAAAGAAGCTATTGAAGCTGCTGGTTTTGAATGCAAAGTAATTATTGGTTTAAAGAGTTTACGCTGGGATGATTCCGGCAATATAGTTGATGCTGATGGTGAAAAGCTCAACTTTGTCTGGAAAACATGGTCATGGGAAACTGCATTAGATCAAATTAGGCAAGAGTGTGAAGCAGATCAATCCCAAGGGGATGATTTTGAACCTCAGTGGCAAGCGGGTAAAACGCCACGTTTAGTTGATGTACTGCTGCGTAAAAACGTCATGGTGTTTGAGCCACTTTGGACCTTGATCCCAAGTAATAAAGCGATTTTACCTGTGTTATGGAGCTTATTTCCAAACCATCGATTTTTACTCAATACTGCATTTGCTCTAAATGATGAATTATTACAAACAGGTTATGTAGTTAAACCGATCGTTGGCCGATGCGGTGCTAATATTCAACTCGTTGATGAACAACAGCAAGTCATAGAAAAAACCGTGGGTCATTTTGCCGCACAAGATCAAATATACCAGCAACTATTTGCACTGCCTAAAGTTGGTGACTACTTTGTACAGATATGTAGTTTTACCGCCGCAGGGAAATACGCAGGTGCTGGGGTACGCGTTGATAAAAGTATGATTATAAATGGCCAGAGCGATTGTATGGCACTACGTGTTAGTGATGATAGCCTTTATATCTCGTAAACAATTAAAGTTCGTAACCCTCAAGTACACAAAAGAGCATCAGGTAAAGTCCCCCTGATACTCTTTTAATTAACGGGTTCGTTTAATACTCATTGTTAATAGCAATAATCCACTAGCAATAGCCAAAAAGTAATAAGGCATTCCTGCATCCCAACTCGACTGACTGTTCACGCCTAAAAAGTCTAAATATAATCCAGCTTGCAGAGGCCCTATATACCAAATAACTAAAAACACGACTTCAAACATTCGCTTTGTTTGCGTAAATGCACCGCAAAAATAGGCTAATGAAACCATAAACGAAATAGCCACAAACAATTGTACCAGCAGCAACCACTCCGCCATTACTACGTACCGCGCAATACTACCTAAACACGCTAATGCTAACAGTCCCCAGCCAGCACTAAAACTCGCCATATTTTGCAATAATGGGGATTGCTTACTATAAGCCATAATTTCAAAGGTATTTGTTTGCCTCTCTAGCTGCCCTAATGGTGATATAACCAATACACACCACAGCAATGAGATAGGTAAAAAAAGGCTCAATAACAGCTCCTGATCAACAAAAGCTTGGCATACATTCAAAGTGACCAACCCGATGAACCAAAGATTTGTTTGCCCTTTGAGCATTAACTTAAACTCTAATCGTAATAAACGTGTAAAAGCGAATGACTTTGTTGCGCCAGCAAATAATCTATCGAGTATTCCTGTGACTTTTTCAATTACGCTGACTATTCGCCATGGCTTTTTAGCCTCTTTCAGTGAGCCATTACTGAAACGATCAAAAAATAAAAATGCTAAACTCAAACCTATTAAGCTGATCATCAACAAAGGCAGCATTCCTAAGAGGTGCACAACACTTGGCTCAAACCCATGCCAAACAAATGTGCTTACAGATTCACTCGCTGTTATGCCAACATTGGTGCCACCTTGCTCTGCTGGAAAACGCGCAGCAACCTCCATATCTAAACTTTCAAGCACCGCACCAATGCCTGATACACCTGCAATGCTTTGCGTTATCGAGCCAATCCACAAGAAAAAATACGCCACATTACCAAAACCACCTTTGAGCCACGTTATCGACTCAAACAAAATAGCAATTGATGCAATTGCTAATAACAGCGGTAAAATAAACACTAATTGCGGCCAAACAAGTGCCCACATATCAATCTGGTAGCTTTCGCCATAATAAAGTTGGATCAATACACTACTGAGCAACATCGCCAATACAATTGAAAGTAAAATCAGTACATTTACTCCCCACTTAGCGAATAAAAAAGCCTGTTTGCTAATCGACGTTGCTGCAATAAGCTCACACGTTTTTGATTGCCTATCTAACTCAAGTGCATTTTTAACTAAGTAAAAACAAATAATGGGTAAGAACATGACATTCAGCATCGCTAAACATACGCCAATCCACGCGCTGTTATAAATCCCGCGGTAGCCATTAATAACCAAAGTTTGGTACTGCGCATCAGGGGATGGAAAATACAATAACGTTAATACAGACATAGCCAACAAGGTCACCATATAACTTTGTTGGCGTGTGCGTTGTTTAAAGTCAGCTACCATACATTGCCAAATCTGTTTCATTAACGGATCCTCACTGCGCTGTGAGATGCTGATTGCTCGCTGGTAAAATACAAGTAAGCATCCTCAAGTGATGCCGCCCGTTCCGTAGCTTTAGAGTCAGGGCAATGATCCGCAACAAGGTTTAATTCAAGCTTTCCTTCTTTTCGAATGCTGTGGCTAACAATATACTCATGCTGGATCTGTTTCAGCTCCGATGGTTCAACCGTTAGTGTCCAGCATTTATCAGCCACTTTTTGCTGTAATACATCTGCTGTTGCTGATTGGATAAGCGTGCCACCGCGCATAATTACAATGCGATCCGCAATCGATTCAACATCTGACACAATATGTGTAGAGAAGATAATGCAACGATCCGCCGCAAGCTCGGTCAATAACTGTCTAAAGTTGGCGCGTTCATGCGGATCAAGACCAACTGTCGGCTCGTCAATGATCAATAATTTAGGATCATTTAATAACGCCTGCGCAATTCCAATGCGTTGTTTCATACCGCCAGAGTAGCCTTTTAGCGGCTGATGCGCGGCGTGAGTTAAATTAAGTTTATTCAGTAAATCATCAATAACACTCTTGGCATGGGAACTTTCAAGCCCTTTAAGCCCTGCCATGTATTGCAAAAACTCAATACCCGACAGCTGTTCATACACGCCAAAATATTGAGGTAAATAGCCCAGCTCTTTGCGTAACAATTGTGGTGATTTAACAATATCTTGGCCTTGCCATAAAATGACACCTTGTGTTGGCTTAGTAATGGTAGCCAGAATTCTCATCAAACTAGATTTTCCTGCTCCATTAGGGCCTAACAAGGCTAAAATACCAGGTTCAACTTGCAACGATAATGTATTAATTGCGCATTTTGCATCTTTGCTTTTATTATATTGATGACGTAATGATTGAATATCTAATAGCATGAGTGTCTATTCCTAATTAAGTTACACTCATTCAGCAAATATTAAGCCATATAAATAGCAATTAATAATCAACAACTTAAATTTTAAAATTTTTAAATAAACAATATTGAATAACAACTCTCACCAAATAATGGCGAAAAGCATCAACGTGATAAGTTAGGATCTTTCTCACCCGCTGATGCATGTAACTTATTCAGCCTAACCACTGTAAAAACTAAAACAAACTTTGATACTGATCTATTAGATAATCTGTGTAAGCAATATCGCCACGATAACGCGATAAATGCGTGGTATCACGGTACATTTGCGGGGTTATTTGCGGTATATTTTGATGGTTTTTCAGCTTAATACCAGTAGCTTGTTCTATTTGCGTAATTACCGCAGCTAAACGTTTTTCAGCCTCTGGTGTTGTTTTTATCCACTTGCTGTTTTTTGGCAGCATGATCACTTCAACGTTCTCAGATACACGTTGAAAGTTTTTTACAATGTTAATAAAGTGATCAACTAATAATGGCTCAAAATGAAGCTGCTCTATATCGGCACTACTAATGCGACTGAGGCGGTCATTTCTCATTGCGTTATCGGTTTGCGTAACGCGGTAATAGTCGTTAAATATGGCTAATGTTTCTGCTGAACGCTCTTGTGGAATAGTCCCGCCACCTTGCCATTCATAGCTCCATTCTACCGGCTTATGATCAGGGTATTCTTCATCAAACTTCTGACCAAGCAATCGCCCTAAGCGACGACGTTGCGCAATAGTTTCATCATCATCTTTAAACGTTTGATGTGACTGAGGAGGAAACATCCCTCTGCCAAAAAAGCTGGTGATCATTTCAGCTGATATATTACCGCGCAAATACTTTATATTGAATAACCGTACGCCACGAGTAAGATCATTTTTTGCAATTTCCATTAACTCCTCGTCATTGGCAAGCAACGTTAAAAACGAGTCTAAAACTGGCGCAGATCTATCCCAGCGTGTTTGCGTGGTTTGAAACGGATTAAACTCAATCATGGTTAGCTTTATTTTGCGATCTTCTTCGATAAATTCATCCGCAATACGCCGTGACAAAAAATCTTGAAAATATGGGTTTAGCCCACCAAAGCCATAATTAAACGATTTAACCTGCTTACCCCGCTGCGCTAAATCAGCATCAAATTTTCGCGGCGAAAACCCAGCTCGCGTCATTGATGAACCAAAAAACATCACAACATCGTTTGGTTCTTTCACTATCTGTGGCAAAGCCGCCCGTGACTCAGTGACCCTGCCTAATACGCCTTGTGAATTTGCCCCCATCCCATGCAAAATAAGATGAATACTGATAAGTGCGAAAGCCATACATAAGCCAATAACAAGAATCGACTTTCCATATAATTTTTGTGATGTCATTGTTGCTGTACCTTGATGATTAGAATTGGAAATAGATAAACTCATTACTTGGCTCCCCGATAAATAAACACACGCCTTGCCCTAACATCATTAACAGCCAAAATAGCCAGGGTTTATTTTCCAGCTTGTCAGCGCCCTTTATTACGTAAAAATCCATAATATGTACAAGTAGCACCCATATACTGGTCATTACAAAAATAGTCATTGCGTTGCTTCCTGCTGCTATTGTTGAATTAAATACATGTAAATTAGTAATAATATCTATGGCAGAAGTTAAGTCGTTGGCTGCAAAAAATACCCAACCTATAAGGACTAAATAAAACGTGATGGCCCACTTAATAAAAGTAACAAGCAGCGCGTTGGATTGATTAAAACGTGCAAATATTTTCAACCCTGCTAAATAGTGCGTGACAGTAATAATAGCGCCATGAAATGCGCCCCACGCAACAAAGGTCCACGCCGCACCATGCCATAAACCACCCAATAACATAGTTAAAAACACATTACGGGTACGGTTATTATTTCTGTTTCCACCTAATGAGATATATAAATAATCGCGTAACCATGTAGAGAGGGAGATATGCCAACGACGCCAAAAATCAACCGGAGAAAGCGCAAAATAAGGCACTCTAAAGTTCAATGGAATACTAAAGCCAAGTATCAGCGCAATACCAATTGCTATATCGGTATAGCCCGAAAAATCGCCATAGATTTGCCCTGCAAATGCCAGTACTCCAGTCCAAAGTTCAAGCGTGCTAATAGGGCCTTTTGCTTCAAAAGCATGTTGCGCTGGGATAGCTAATATATCAGCCCCCGTTTTCTTGATAAGCCCAACAGTGATCAGTAAAAAGCCATGTTTTACAGCAGTATATTTAGGTAATGCGATGGCGTGCATTTGTGGCAATATATGGCTTGCACGAAGAATAGGCCCTGCAACCAATTGAGGAAAAAACGATAACGCAGCAACAAATTCAACTAAACCTTTACGTGGCTTCATGTCGCCACGATAAACATCAATGGTGTAACTTAAACTTTGAAAAGTATAAAAAGAAATACCAACGGGCAGCACCCAACCTAATGTTTCAATAGAGGCATTGTAACCAAGCGAAGATAACAACTCAGACACAGAGTTAAGTGCAAAATCGGCATATTTAAACACTGCAAGTAAACCTAAATTAAGCACCACAGATAAAGTCACCCATTGTTTTTTACGTTGCAGCGTTGATGCTTTATAAATAGCTTGGGCAATAAAGTAATCGGCTACCCCACTGCCTACCAACAATGGAATAAAACTATAATTCCACGCGCCGTAAAACACTAAGCTACCAACTAAAATTAAGTACACTTTGGGTTTTTGTTTTAAAAACACAAACCCGTAAAACAAAATAAAAATGGCAAAAAACCAAAAGAATATGGGGGTATTAAAGATCATGGTGTCACCTTCGTTGTTATTTCTTGTGTGATATGTGTTCTTTGATAAGGAATATTTGGGTATAAACATACTATTTCCTTTATTTAGAACGAGTTTGGCTAACCCACTAAAAGTAGGGTAAAAATCAATCAACAATTAATTGAAGTAATTTAAATAAATGTGATGCAGGCTAAATAAAGCCAATCGACTTAAAGCACGCTAAGGTGGTAAGTGAAGTAAGATATAGATCATTCGCGTGCGCCATTAGCTATTAGTAGCGCTTTAATTGACTCAGTACGCGCACGATTTAGGGGCGAGCGTCGCTGATAACCATCAGAAACCCCTGTCGTAACCGCTAAGTTAACATCAGCTCCGCGTGCAACTAGTAATTGGCTCATGTCGTAAAAACCAAAATACGCTGCATTGATAAGCGGTGTTTCATCTCGCGGCACAATTGCATTTATATCAGCGCCGTTATCTAACAATAGCGTTGCCAGTTCAATATTATTACTCATCGCAGCGACTATTAGCGGGTTACCATCACCACTTGATGACTGATTTACATCAGCGCCTAAGTCAATCAATGCCTGTGTCATTGCTTTGTTGTTTTGTTTCACCGCAATCATCAACGCAGTGCCATCGCCAATAACTGGCACGTTAATATCAACCCCATCATTTTTCAGTGCTTTAATTGCGCCAATGTCATTACGAGTAACGGCATCAATCAGTAAGGTACTTTCAAATTGCGGTAATAGTGAGTAATGTCGAGCATCAACGACGGTGTGTTTAATACTGACTTTAGGTGAAAAGGCCTGTGTAGCTTGAATTGTGGTGACTGTTAGCCCTGCACATACCAGCATAATAATCGTGATACGTGGCTTTTTAAATTGCTTGTTTTCTAAAACCGCGCCGATACGGTAATTCAGCTCTTTTTTCTTACTAAATAGTCCCATTGCCAACACGCTCCGCTGCTCCATCACCATTAATTTTGCACAATCAATCAGTGACTGCGCGTATTGCTGCGTATTTTTAATTTCGTTCACTGCGCGTAAATCACACGCTATTTCACGCTCTACATGAATTTGCTTATTAAGCAGGCGGATCACTGGGCTCCACCAAAATAAGATAGCAATGATCTCCTGAAATAAGCCAAACCAGTTATCTTTACGTTTTATATGCGCGTTTTCGTGGAGCACTATCGCCAGTAATTGCTCATGTTTGAGTTGTTCAGTAATGCTTTTTGGAAGGATGATTTTAGGTTGCTTAAACCCAATAACCAAAGGCGAGGATACTTTGCTTGAAGTATAAACATCTGTATTAATATGGGCCGATAAGTGCGGCGTTTTTTCTATCGTAGAGCGAAGCAAGTTTCGTGTTTGCACATATGACGATAACACCGTAAATCCACGCCATATACTACCTATAAACCAAAGTAGGACACCAATACTGAGTAAAAAAGAGAAGTTAAATACAATCTCACTGGGTAAATGCCAGTTACTCTCCTGATCACTCATAGCGACTTTATTATCAGTTGCTGAAAAGCTATCTTCTATTTTTAAATCAACCGATTGCGCAACTGAATTTATAACGCTTGAAGTTTTATCTGCATCCATTGTGATCAAAGTGAAGGGGATGACTGTTGCGACAATAAATGCCGTCATCCATAACCAACTGCGCAGCTCCGCACTCGATGGTACACACTTATTAATCAACGCAATTCCCAATAAAAGGATAAAACCAATAATTAGGTGGTGAAATGCCAACGTTGTTAATAAAGTATATTCAATCATCATAGCCTTGGCGTCCTTATCTTGGTTTGTTAGTCTTTACTTTGGTCGACTTTACGTTGCAGCGCTTCTAGATCATCAAGGTCTATGTCGGTCTCTTGCATTAAGTGTTGCGCCAACACCTTGGGTGAGCCACCAAAAAACTTGTTTAACATTGAGGTTAATGCACTTTGTCGGGCCTCTTTTTGAGTGATTTTAGGGATATAAATAAACGCTTTACCCTCTTTTCTAAAATCAGCATAGCCTTTTTCAGCAAGGATCTTACACAGGGTTTGTGTTGTGGTGTAAGCCGTTTGCTTCTCTTTTGATAGTTCATCCGTTATGTCGCGCACAGATGCTTCACCATTTTTCCAAAGCACTTCCATAATACTTTGCTCACCATCGGTAAGCTGGTTTGATTTATTTCTAGCCATCGTATTTAACCCTTTCTTTTAATCTACTAATTAATTAGTTTTAAATACTATAGCGCGCATAATTCCATCTATCAACTAATTAATTAGTTTTTAAACAAGCGACCACTTAACAGCCATTGAAGATGCTAGGGCGTGTTGACCTTTGTGGATTGAAATTTGTTCAATCTAGGGGCGATTTAATCGCGGCGCGAGGTTTGTAACCTAGCGGGCTAAGTCAAAACCGAGCAACAAAGAGTCAATCGCCCCTAGGAAGAACCCTTTGGGCAGCGCATGTTTGGCATTTATACTGCGTTATCGCCTATTTATGGGGAACAACCACACTGCATAGGCGCTGCCTTGCCTAAATACCAAACATACTGCTGCAAAATCAATCACGAAAGGTCAACACGCCCTAATAGCAAGCTACAAATAATTAGTTGATGATTTGTAAATAATACATCTATGTTCTAAACCTAAAGAGTACCTATCAAATGGAGCACTTTTATGCCGACAACAAATACGGTTGATAAAAACACAGAGTTTGCCCGCTGTTTGCAATGCAATAAGGTAAATACATTCGCTGCATTTCATTGGCTTGCTCTTGCGTTTAAAGATATGACGCGAGCACCAATACTGAGCTTAATTTACGGATTAATTTTTACTATTATTCCATTAGCTATTGTTTACACCGCCGTATTTGCAGGAACTTATATTGTGATTATTCCTGCAACCGTCGCGTTTGCTCTAATTGGGCCTGCATTTGCTGTTGGCTTATATGATGTAGCATGGGAGCTTGAAAAAGGGCATAAACCCACACTTACACATTCGTTAAAATCAATGTTTAGGAATCCTGTTGGGGAATGGGGTTTTGCAATTTTGTTGATGGTTATTATGATTGTTTGGATGCGCCTTGCAGCCTTAGTACATGCACTTTACCCAAGCCATGCTAACCCTACCTTTGAAGAATTATCAGCATTTTTAACCTTAGGCTCCATTATTGGCGGGGTTTTGTTAGTCACTGTATTTGCAATTTCAGCGTTTACGCCGCAAATAATGATGGAAAGACGGGTCGATATTATGACCGCTGTCATGTCGTCCATGCACGCTGTTAAAACTAATTTCTCTGCAATGGTGGTGTGGTCTATCTGTATTTTTGTACTTGTGGCGCTGGGTTTTGCAACCGGAGCAACAGGGTTTATTGTGATTATGCCGCTACTTAGTTACGCCAGCTGGCATGGCTATATTGCGATAATCAAAACTAAAAAGGCCAGAGGGTATGAGTAAATAAATAGAGGCGAGTCAACGCTAGCCCTTTGTTACTTAATTGTAATTTGACT
Organism: Pseudoalteromonas neustonica; assembly: GCF_001653135.1. GTDB lineage: Bacteria > Pseudomonadota > Gammaproteobacteria > Enterobacterales > Alteromonadaceae > Pseudoalteromonas > Pseudoalteromonas neustonica. The sequence goes on along the minus strand of NZ_BDDS01000001.1, from coordinate 382,961 downwards.
TTTATTTTCACTAAATAAAAAACAGATCAAAACAACAATTGGAATATTCTTAGTAATTGGCCCAAACGGATGCAGCCAAAAGCTTGCATCTATCAACGTTAGCAGCGCAGTATAAGTAATGATTACCGCCACTTGAACAAGACAGCATACTTGGGTTTTAAAAGATGTGACGAGCCAAAGCCCAAGTGCTATATCTAACATACCACCAGCGTAAATTGCTGCTTTAGCTGGTAGACCTACAATATTGGCGCCCGCAAGAATTTCATAGCCAACGTCAGGTGCAAAATATACGGAGGTTAAACCGGTAAAAATCCACAAAAATGCCAATGCGTATTTTGTAGCATACAGCAATGTTGCTTGCTTAAAGTTATACATACCCAAGCCACCTCACACAAGCGAAAATGGTTTAAACACCATTAACCAAAATATCCCTAAAATAGCGGCAAAAGCGGGAATTCCTAATAAAGTCCACGTTTTCATCAATGATTTAAACTCTGCTGTAACTTGATTTAACTCTACCGATAATTTAGCAAGCTCACGTAATTTGTATTGAATACGCAACACAGGCAACCAACACACACCTATAAAAGTAAATAACCCAACAACCCAATAAAACCAAGGGGCTGAAAACGAGTACCCTAACTTGCCCATCAACATTATGCCCGTGACAATTTGAATAATGACTGCTGGGGTTGTAAAAATCCAGTCTGCTAAAATAACGTGCTTAGCCGTAATATAAATAACCTGTGGATTGTTGGAACGATTTGCCATAAACATAAAAAAAGCAATACCGCCGCCAGTTCCCGTTACCACAACTGCAGCAAGAATATGAAGTAACTTTAAGAGCAAATAATATTCCATTATATGTACTGCACTTGATTATCTAACGACATTTCTTGTTGATATGTGATACCGAGCGTATCAAAATAATGACTAAAATCATCAAGCTCAAATAACCCTGCGCATGGTATTGCACCCACGCCCTGCTTTGCAATAAACGCCTCACTGCTGAACAATTTTTTGGCTAATACAATACTTGAAAGCGTTGGAATATATGGACCATTACCTTTTGGTGCGTACAGTGTCCATTTAATTTGTTTTGTTTTATTACTATGATCTTGCCCACTAATGAGTACTTCCATTGCACCATCTTGTGTGCCAAATGGTAAAAAAAGATTACTCGTGCTCACAATGGCTTTCGCTAACGGCGCCCAACTTTTCACAATGCCAATTTTTGATAAGTAAGCCATCCCCACCATCGTCCAATGCAATATGCCCAACTCTAAACCCGCTTGAAAACTCACTTGCTGTGATACGTTATAGCGATTCGGGAAAAGCTCTAAATCGGGCACATCCACATTGGCTAAACAACGCTTACCAACAAAGCTGCCAAAATCATTTACCCTTGAGTCCATCCAACCATAGACATCTTGCCAATGACCGCTTTTAAACACACTTAGCGGATGTCCGGTATAAGATAATATTGCAGCAACGGTAGCCACACCTCGCTCCGCTTTATTGCCTGGCGCAATCGCTAAATTAATTGATTCAATAGTACTAAATTGATTTTGATAATGATCGACAACCGCAGAAGATAAACCCGGCACAGAGCTGGCACCACTAACTATAAGTACGCCCTTTTCTTTAGCTTTGCTATCCAACTGATTAATATCGCAAACAAACCTGCGATCATCAGCTAAATCAATATAATGTGATCCACACTCAATGCACGCATTGGGTACTCTATAATCTTGCCCTTGAAAAGGCCCACTAGTATGAATAACCAAAAATGGCGCAAGGCTTGTTAATCTAGCTTTAAAATCATCAGCAAAAATATCAATAACTAAAGGCGCTAAAATAGCGGCTACTTTCGGTTGTAAATGCTTAGCAAGTGCAATTGCTTTATCGTTATTCCTACCTGCAATAAGTATTGTTATTCCTGCTGTTTTTGCTAGATTTTCAACAATTCTTTTACCAAAGTTACCATATCCGCCTAACACAACGACCGTCTTCATTTAGCTACTCCTTCTAACTACGGGCTAAAATATGACAGCATTAATAAGCTAAGCAAAGCTTTAAAATACGATCAGCTAAATAAATAAGCCAAATCGTAAGCCATTAACCTCATACGCTGTGCAATTTCAATTTATACCACCACAGCTTTAACTATTAAGCTCGACTAACGCCGAGCTTAATTTCGTGGTGTTAATCCTTGCGCTTATAAACCATTAATAACAAAGCTGGTAATACGGTTAAACTTACAACCGTTGAAACAGCAATGCCACATAGGACAATGATCCCGACTCCACGATATAACTCAGAGCCTTCACCGGGTATAAATACCAATGGCGCTAAGCCACATAAGGTCGTCATTGTTGACATAACGATTGGTTTTAATCGCGTTTCCAGTGCACCAATAACAGCTTGATAAGCCTCAAGCCCTGCGGCTAAATTACGACGGCTTTGATCAACAATTAAAATTGGGTTATTCACCACTGTGCCCAGTAAAATCAAAAAGCCGAGCATAGTGATCATATCAAACGGTTGATAAAACCCACCAAATACAGAACCTACAGCGTTAATTGCATTTAATCCAAGTAGGCCACCAGCCATGCCTAAAGGCACCGTTGCCATAATAAATAAAGGCTGTCCCCAGTGTTTAAAAATTGCCACTAAAAGCAAATAACACAAGGCTAAAGCCACTATAAAGTTACTGCTTAATGCATTGCGTGTTTTTTCAAGCTGATCTGCAGCGCCACCAATACTTATATTTACCCCAGGTAATAAATCGCCCTGCTTTTGCAGCTGTGGCAATAGTTTTTCTCGGACCATTTGTTGGGCCCGCTCTAGAGCTACATCTCTCGGTGGAATAATATAAACAGTTACTGTACGGCGCCCATCTACTCGGCGTAGGCTGTCACTGTCGGCTTTTTCGCTTAAATTAGCCAAGGCGTTTAACGGCAACAAACCTTGCGATGTTACGACGGGTGCTTGCTCAAGCCCCTCTAAGCTTTGCTTGTTACCTGCCTCTGAGAATATAAACACATCCACTTTATCATCACCTAAAATTAATTCATCAACATAGGCCCCGTCGCTAAGTGCTGCAACGGTATAGCCCAGCTCATCGGCGGTCATGCCCACCTCAGCAAGACGCTGCCAACGAGGTTGAATTTCAATTAATGGCTGATCAAGCGTTAGTGAAGACGGCTCAGAGTCAACTTGTGGATTATCAAACACCTCACTCGCAAGGCGGTATACAGCATCGGCAGCACGGTATAAGTCCACTTGCTCTGTACCACTAATATCTAGTGCTACCGCGCGCGTACCACCGTCGTTACTAGAGATAATCGAGCCTCGTGATGAAAATGCTCGCATTCCTGGGTAACTTTTAAATTTAGCGGTTATCGCCGCCATCATTTCGTCAATATGCTCTGGATTATTCGGCTCACTTAAAAACCAAATATTGCCCACCCCAACCGATAACGAATAATACTTTAATGATGGTAAATCGGTTTTCCCCTGCGCAAAGTCACTGCTTGGTGCATTTAAATGATTATTAAAATAGGTCAATAACTCATCACCAATTTTTTGCATATGGCTCAAGTTATATCCTGGGGGTGCTATCATCATTGAAAACGCTTTTGGTTCTTCACCTTCAGGAAGGTATTCGGCTTCCGGCATAAATAACCAAGCGCCACCAATTAAACCGATTACAGCCACAACAACACACACTGAACGCTGAACTTTAGAGGCTAAAAATGCAGGAATAAACTGAGGTAGTCGCATTTTCGATGTCATTGTGCCATCAGACTTTGTTACACAAGCAAACCGTGCAGAAGCCGCGGGTACAACTAATAACGCGACCAGCATAGAAGCTATAATGGCCCCAGAAATGGCAATCGCAACATCTGAGTACAACTGGCCAGCTTCTTGTGTAATAAATAAAATAGGTGCAAACACCAATACTGTGGTCATTGTTGAAGCTAAAACCGCAGGCCATACTTCTTGCACGCCAGCAATAGCGGCTGCTAATTTTGACAGACCACGTTGTTTAGCTTGCTCAATATTTTCAAGTACCACAATGGTATTATCAACCGTCATGCCAATCGCAAAGGCAACCCCCGCTAATGAAATAACATTAATGGTTCGCTCAAAGAGTAATAAACCTAAAAATGCGGCAATCGTACAAATTGGTACACCCATTACACCAATCAACGTAGAACGCGGGCTTTTTAAAAACCAGAACATCACTAAAGTTGCCAGTAACGCCCCAATAGCTAAGTTAGTCCATACATTTTTAACTGAGCCTTTTACATAACGCACGTCGTCACTGAGTAGGGTTAATTGCAGGCCATTTTGCGCTAATAAATCACGGTTAATACGCTGTACAACTTGCGTCATTTCGTCTTTAATTGCCATTACATTTGAGCCACTTTCGCGGCGTACCGATAGCATTAAATTACGCTCGCCATCGTTATAAGAAATGTTTCTCAGTTCATAATGGTCTAATTTTATTTTCGCAACATCTTTAAGACGTACAGTGCGGTCTTCATGCTGAGCAATGACTAACTCTTCTAGTTCTTGCGCCGATTGAAAGCGCCCAACCATACGCAGTAAGTAACGGCGTTTTCCGCTATCTATATCACCCGCTGAAGCATCTTGATTGCGGCTACGTATCGCATTTCGCACTGCTATCAAACTAATATTTCGACTTGCAAGCTTTTGCTGATCGATCAATATCTGTATTTGATACAACGCCCCGCCTCGAACGCTAACCTGTGATACACCAGCCACACGTTCCATTTCTGGACGTACGTTATCTTGGGCAAAATCACGTAGCATGTCGATATCGATATTAAGCGGATTACCCGCCTGCGGTTTTAATGAAAAAAACATAAAAGCATTGGATGAAAATGAGCTACTGTAGAGCACGGGTTGATCGACGTTTTCTGGGTAATCAGGCACTTGTGCTAATGCGTTACTAACATTGATAAGCGCCTCATTAACATCAACGCCAAATGGGAACTCGAGTTCAACCTCAGCTTCGCCGGTATTTGCATAACTCGACATACGCTTTAAATTTGGGAGCGAGCGTAAATAGCGTTCTTGCTCTATGAGTATTTCTTTTTCAACATCTTGTGGTGTAGCACCTGGCCATTGGGTCACCACAGTGATAGTGCGAACATCTAAATCAGGGATCATCTGAACAGGAATTTTAAACGCGGCTACTAATCCTAAAATACATGCAATAAGTACCGCAACCGTCACCAATGTTGCATGTTTAACTGCGCCTTCGAGCATTATTGAATCCCCGTTGGCGATATCGTCTTAACTGCTTGACCATCTTGTAATAATTCATTGCCTTGAGTTACCACCCATTGCCCAGCTTTTAGACCTTCAATTACTTCTACTTGGCTATTCATACGCGCGCCTACTTGAACACTTTGCCTTACAGCGACTCCTTCAAGCACAGTAAAAACACTAAAGCCTCCATCAGGGTGGCGTAACAGCGCATCTCTATCGATAACAACACTGGCTTTAGCCGTTGGCTTTAATGACACTGCTGCACTTGCCGATAAACCAACTTGTAAGTCACCCGTATTATTAAGTTGTAAACGCAATAAAAAACTACGATGAGTGATATTTATCACAGGTACTTTCGCAATGACTGTTGCTGTAAATGCTTCATTTGGCCGTGAAGCTAAATACACTTCAACTATGGTTTCAATATCTATTGCTGCAAAGTGCTCTTGAGGCATATATAAATCAAGCCACAGCTTGTCATTGTTCACTAATTCAAAGGCGCTTTGACCACGGGTAACCCACTCCCCTACATTCACCATACGCTTAGCAATAATGCCACTAAAAGGAGCAACTAGCTGATGACGCACTAAAAGCTGTTGTTGGTAAGTTTCGTTCGCTTGGGCTTCAAGTAAACTTGCTTGAGCACCTTTAACGGCTGCGTAGCGCTGCGCAAGTTCGGTCTCTGCAAATAATTTTTGTTTGGATAAAGATTGCGCTTCAGTATAACGACGCTTAGCATCATCAACGGTTACTTGCGCACGAGCTACAGCCGCTTTATTGGCTTGTAATTGTGCTTTAATTAATGCGGAATCTAACGCGAGTAAAGGTTCGCCTTGTTTTAGGTATTGACCTGCCTCAGCATAAATATCGGTGACTACCCCTTCAGCAAGTACCGAAAGTTGCGCATGACGCTGCGCTTTTAATGACCCCGTAAGCGTCACTTTAGGAGCAAGTTGCTGCTGCTCAACTTGCTGGGTAACAACATTAACGGTCTCAGCCGCAGAGCTAAATGCACTAAAAAGCATCAAGCATACATACCAATAATACTTATAAATATTCAAAATAACTCCCTTTTCTATCCTATTAACACCGCATGAGTGCTTGGATAAAATTTCGATTAACGCCAACAAGTAACAACATGCATGAGCAACTTGATAAGAATGTGCCTAATATAAAGCAATCACTCCACCGTAAACAAGAATCATTTGCAAAATAGTCATTTTAACAGCAGAATTACGTGTAACAATAAACAAATCTAGATTTTGCGACTTTCAACGCCAGGAATTTTTATGAGGCAGCAAGCCCTTCACGATGCAAAAACGTTAGTATTCACAAAAAGTAGTGGGGTTATGTCGACCCTTTCTCATAACTTAAGAGGATACCCTTTTGGCTCCGTCGCCCCTTATATGTGCGACGAGCAAGGCCGTATTTACTTTTTTATTAGCAATATCGCCCAGCATACCAAAAACCTACAACATGATAGCCGCATGAGTTTAACGGTATTTGATGCCGCCGAGCAAGGCGATCAAAATGAGCATGGCCGTGTAACAATTGTGGGTGATGGCCGTTTAGTTGACACCGATAAAGCTGAATCGTTAATCGACAAATACATAGTCCTTTACCCAGAAGCACAAAGCTATCGTAACGCTCATGATTTTAATCTTTGGCAATTAGATGCAATACGCGTGCGTTATATCGGGGGCTTTGGAAAAATATTTTGGTTAGAACAAGATGAGTGGCTACAACCCTCTAAGCCGTGGGATGAAGAACAAGAACAACATATGATTGAGCATATGAACGGCGATCATCTAGATGCCATGAGCTTAATTTTAAAACAACACTGCAATGTAAATGACCCATCACCCATTATGAGCGGCCTATTACCACAGGGGTTTTACCTGCAAAGCCAACAACGTAACTATTACATTGCATTTAATGTGCTTTGTGACAGCCCAATGGCTGTGCGTAAGGCATTAGTTAAATTAACAAAAGCTGCCCGTGGAGAAAGTGAGTAGTTAGCTCAAAAGTCGGATTTATAAACGCTTAAGCTGTCGCTTTATCAAAAAAGTACCTTCGTTCAAAAATTAACGCAGGTACTTTAATGGCTAAATTAATCGCAGATAAATTAGCTTCTACGCCCGCTCATCTTTAGGTGAATCCATCACAACATGAGAGGTTATTGTACGCACTTGTGGTATTGACCCTAGCACATCCGCATGAAACGCTTTATAAGATTTAATATCTGCGGTTTCTATTCGTAATAAATACTCAAATGCACCGGTCACATTGTGACATTCTTTTACTTCATCAATAAACTCCAGCGCTTGCTCAAAAGTACGTTGTGATTTAGTAGAATGCTCATTTAAGCCCACACCAACATATGCAACAAACCCCAGCCCAAACGCATGATTATTTATCACTGCACGATACCCCGTGATCACACCTATTTTTTCTAATTCTTGCACACGGCGCAAACAAGCTGATGGCGATAAACCAACTCGCTCTGCAAGCTCAGCATTTGCAATTCGGCCATTGAGCTTTAGCTCTTGCAATATTCTGTCGTTTATTCGATCTTTTTTCATTTTAAATTGTCAAAAATAATTTTAGTTGCATTAATAAGCGAAAAAATTGCGAGGTAATAAACATATAATTGCATAAATACAAGCAACTAAGTGAGCATTAAATATGAATATTGAATTATTATCAGCATTGGCGCTATTTGCGCTTGTTTCTTCTGTCACGCCTGGGCCTAATAACTTAATGCTGATGAACTCTGGCGCTAACTTTGGTTTTAGGCGCACTTTGCCACACTTATTGGGCGTAACAATTGGCTTTGTGATAATGCTCGTGCTGGTTGGTTTAGGAGTAATGCAATTATTTGATGTTTTTCCGTTAAGTTATCAACTATTAAAAGTGCTTTGTATTGCTTATTTACTTTATCTTGCTTATAAAATTGCCAGTAATAAAACACCTGTTGGCGCTGAAAATGGCGATACTAAACCCTTTACCTTTGTCCAAGCGGCTTTATTTCAATGGGTAAACCCGAAAGCGTGGACCATGGCATTAAGCGCAGTGAGTGTATATGCGCCTTCTAAAGGCATCGGGGCGGTCGTGATTGTCGGTGTTATTTTTGGCTTGGTAAATTTGCCTTGTGTCAGCGCGTGGACATTACTTGGGCAAAAATTACAAATATGCCTAAACCGCCCTGAACGTCTACAAGCGTTCAATATTTTTATGGCGATACTGCTCGTCGCTTCTGTACTTTTTAGTATGCTCTAAATTTTTTAATTAAAGCGATCCCAATAACGACACACCGCGCCTTTTTATCAGTCCCATTATCGACACACTGTGACTTTACTCTGTGCAAAATAAAAATTAGTCAATTGATAATTAAAGGTTATTTTTATTGGCATTGAAACTGCTATATCTAGTTATGATCAGCATTTTTAAGTTACTTTAAATGGATATAATCCGAAAAAAACAAAAAGCAGCAAACAAGAAACCTTATATTATTGCTGGGATATGCTTAGTATTAGTGATGGTGATTTGGCAAATATCACGCTCAAATGTCAGTAATATAATTGCCACTAAAGACACCTTGTTAATCGATACCGTAAAACGGGGGCAATTTGAGGTGACCGTTCGTGGTATCGGAGTGCTTGTACCCAAAGATATTCGCTGGGTAGCCACCAATATCAGTGGTCGTGTTGAAGCTATTTATGCTAAAGCCGGTGCCAGCGTAAAAGTTGACGATATCTTAATGGTTTTAAGTAACCCGGAGCTTGAGCAACAACTTGAAGAAAGCCAGTGGGAATTAGAAGAAATGAAGGCGCAACTTCATGCTCAAAAAATTGCCCTTGAGTCACAAGTATTTGATCAAGAAGCTTTAGTGATCAATAGCCAATTAAATTATGAACGTGCCCTACTAACACTTAATGCGCAAGAATCTTTAATTGCACAAGATATCGTCGCGGTATCAAAAATAGCTCATGAAGAAGTAAAAATTGATGTAAACCAATTTAAGCAGCGTTGGCTACTAGAACAAAAGCGTTTACTAAAAAGCCGCGAAAACATGCAAGCACAAATAAAAGCATTTTCAGCGCGATCAAAACGCATGCAGCATATAGTCAGCAGAATGCAAAGCCAAGTGGACGGCTTAACGGTTAAAGCAACGATTGATAGTATTGTACAAGAAATGCCGCTGGAGCTTGGCCAACGTGTAAATGCAGGCACTAATCTAGCCCGCCTTGCCAAAAGTGGCGAATTTTTAGCTGAACTACGCGTTCCCGAAAAACAAGTCAGCCATGTTGCTCTAGGTCAACACGTCACCATCGACACCCGCGCAAATATCACAACAGGCATTGTCAAACGCATTGATCCTGCGGTGATCAATGGCTCTGTACAAGTCGATGTTGAATTAGTCGGTGACATTCCAAAAGAAGCACGCCCTGAACTGTCTGTTGACGGCATTATTGAAATAGCAAAACTCGATGATGTGTTATTTGTAAAACGTCCCATGTTTGCTAAAGCAAACAGCACAGGCACCATTTACGCATTAGATACAGCCAACGAATATGCCCAATCAACAACAGTCGAATTTGGACAAATGTCAGCAACCCATATTGAAATAAAACAAGGATTAGCGACAGGCAACAACATTGTCGTCTCAGATGTCTCCGCGTGGGATGGTCATCAACAAATAAAAATTAATTAGGAAGCACTATGAAAACGCACTCAAACCCTGTACTAGTCGAACTCAAACAACTGAAAAAAGTTTTTGTTGCTGATGACATTGAAACCCATGCCTTAAATGACATAAACCTGTTGATTAACCAAGGTGAATACATTGCAATAACAGGCCCGTCAGGCTGTGGAAAATCTACGTTACTTTCTTTATTGGGTTTATTAGATAACCTTTCGCAAGGACATTATTTATTAGCTAATCACGACGTGTCAAACCTTGATCGTGATGAGCGCGCACATATTCGCAATGAAAAAATTGGTTTTATATTTCAGGCCTTTAACTTAATTAGTGATTTAACCGTTGCCGAAAATGTTGAGCTGCCATTAACCTATCGTAAAGACATTAGCAAAGAGCAACGTAAAACCATGGTTGCTGATGCTTTAGCCAAAGTTGACATGGCTCACCGAGTTAATCACTTTCCTTCTCAGTTATCAGGTGGGCAGCAGCAACGCGTTGCCGTAGCCAGAGCGATAGCAGGCAACCCGTCGATTATTTTAGCCGATGAGCCCACTGGTAACCTTGATTCAAAAAATGCGCAAGCGGTGATGAACTTACTCGACCAACTTCACCAAGAAGGCGCGACTATTTGCATGGTTACTCATGATCCGCGTGGCGCGAGTCGTGCAAAACGCACAATTGAAATATTCGATGGCAAGATTGTTGCCGATCACGAAAACAATCAGCAGTCAGCTGCAATTACGGTATAAAAGGACAAAATGATGTCATTAGCTATCGAGTTAAAATATACCGCACGAATGTTACTAAAAAAGCCAATGTTTACTGCTTTAACCATCTTGATTGTCTCAATTGGCCTTGGTTTAACACTTTACGCCTATTCAATTTTAAATAATTTGGTGTTTAAACCCATGACCATGAATGGCGACACGCCACTTGTCGCCATTGAAGCTAAATATAATTATAACCATCAATACCGAATGCAAGCAGATCCTTTTCATTTACTGCAATTAGACCAACAACTAGGGTTATTTACAGATGTTGCCTATTATTATGAAGGAACGACTATTGCAGGAGGCGCAAAATCAACCAATAGTAAGCTCCAACAAGCAAAAAAATATAATGCAACTTACACCAGTTGGAATATTTTTGAAATTGCCGGTGTACAACCCATACTGGGGCGAGGGTTCGCACCTGAGGATTTTTATGACGGTGCGGAGTCTGTATTTGTACTCAGTTACGAAATATGGCAACGAGACTTTAATAGCGACGCAAAAATAGTTGGCCAAACAGTATCACTTGATGCCATGCCCTCACGTGTAATTGGTGTTATGCCTGAAGGCTTTTCATTTCCACAATATGCACAAATATGGCAACCTTTGGGTCCTGATTACTTAAACCCAATTGAAGCAACCAGAAACAGCGCTTTTGGTATTGCTCGCCTAAAACCAGATGCCACATTCGCACAAGTCGAAGCCGGGGTTGCCTCTTTCAATACGCAAATTGAGCCTGAGTTAATGAAGGATTTTCGTTGGAGACTCAGCGATAACGGCGAATACCTAATTGCAAAACCCTACAAACACGCCAGTATTGTGCAGTATTACACTATTTTTGTTGCTTTGTTTGTTGTGGTATTTCTTATATTAGCGCTTGCCTGCATCAATGTAAGTAACTTACTCCTTGCACGTGTAAACGAACGTCTAAAAGAGGTCGCGATCCGTGTTGCTCTCGGTATTCCTAGAAAACGTTTAATTTTACAAATGCTGTGGGAAAGCGTCTTTATATGCTGTACTGGTGGACTGTTTGCATTGTTATTTGCCGCTTACGGATTAGAAGTCAGTAACGAAATACTTAACGCCAATTTTACTGTCGAAAATAAAAAGCCATTTTGGTGGGATCTATCACTTGAGCCAAGCGCTATAGTGCTATTAATCGTCTCAGTGGTGTTAATGATTGCAATCACTGGCCTGCTCCCTGCGATTCGCTCGTTATCAAATGATTTTAATGCAGTAATACGAGATGGCACACGAGGTGCTTTAAGTAAAAAAGCAGCTAAAGCTGGCAGAGTGTTAGTCATTTCTGAGATTTTACTGTCCTGTGTTGTATTAGTCATTGCCACTATTTTACTTGTCACAGGTTACTCTGCAGGCACCGCTGATTACGGTGTTGATACCGACAAGCGCCTTACAGCACAAGTACAACTGTCACCTGAAAAATACCCTGTAAGATACGATACTGAGTTTGAATACCAAGACCGTATAAATCGTTCTGATATGTACTATAAATTAAAGGAAACACTTGAAGCCATGCCAAGCATAGAAGCCGTCTCTTTCATGTCACAACTACCTGGTCGAGGGGAAGGCACCAGTTATTTTGAAATTGAAGGACGCGCCGCACAAGTTTGGAATGAAAACCCTTACAGTAATAATGAGCTCGTTGCCCATGATTCATGGCGAGCCATTGGCATGGAAATAATTCAAGGTCGTGCTTTTGATTACCGAGACCGAGAAGACGGTGCGCTTAGCATTATGATTAATCAAACCATCGCCAAGCAGTTTTTTCCAGAAAATGATGCCATTGGCCAGCGTGTAAGGCGTGTTAATGCAAGGGGCGCATCTGACGATTGGTATACAATTGTTGGCGTTGTATCTGATACCTTTCATGGTTCAACTATGCGATCCTCTAGTGCCTCTTATAACTCCTATCATTCAATGGATAACATTGGTCCATGGCGGCTATATGTCGCATTACATTATCAAGGCAATGAAGCAGCTATCAAGCAAGCCCTAATGGATGCTGTAAATACTGTTGACCCTGATCTTGGTATTTATCATATACAAAATTATGACGATCTAATTAATCAACCAATGTTACTGGTGCTGTCAGTGAGTAAAATATTTTTACTGTGCGGGGTAATCGCTGCATTTTTGGCAGCCAGTGGCATTTACGCAATGGCTGCAAATAGCATTACTCAGCGCACTCAAGAAATTGGTATTCGCAGAGCCCTAGGCTCACCTGATAATGACATTATTAGATTATTTATGAATCAAGCCATTAAGCAGTTAGCTATCGGCCTTGCAATCGGTGTTTGTCTGTCGCTATTATTAGTCAGTACCATGACTAATACATTAGTGATAAGTAACACCAGTTATGTATTAAGTCTAATTTGTGTCCCATTATTAATAACAGCAATGGTCTTATTAGCTACCTTTATACCCGCTAAAAAAGTGATCAAAATGGAGCCCAGTGACGCATTACATCACGATTAATGCTTAATATTTCTTTTATGCGAACAGCTCTAAATAAGTTGTTCGCTGTTAAAATGGTAAACTAATGACACCAAATACCCCATCGATACTCGTCGCTGATGACGATGCTAACGTACTCATCGCTTTAAAAATGCTACTTAAATCAGAAGGTTTTGAAGTAACCACCGTTGAAAAGCCGTTTGATGTATTACAGCTATTAAAACGAAAAGACTTTGCCTGTGTATTAATGGATTTAAATTATCACCGCGATACCACATCCGGACACGAAGGATTTGAGCTACTTACTGCAATTAGAGAGCTTGACGAACAAGTCCCAGTCATCGTTATGACCGGGTTTAGTAGCATTGATATTGCCGTTGCATCAATGCAATTAGGGGCTGTCGATTTCATACAGAAACCGTGGAAAAATAACGACCTAATTACCAAGGTTAACGCACAAATCAAACTCAGTACTTTAACCCGCCAAGGACAACGTTTAACCCAAGAAAACGCCTTACTTAAACAAGAATCACAACTACCAAAAAGCCAAATAATAAGCCAATCTTCTGCAATGCAGTCGATCATCAACCAGCTTGAACGCTTAGCTCTCAGTGATATGAATATTATTTTTACTGGCGAAAATGGTACAGGTAAAAGTATGCTCGCTAATTATTTACATCAATGTTCTGCCCGTGCCCAACAAGCATTTTTGTCCGTCAATATGGGGGCTATTAGCGAAAACTTATTTGAAAGTGAAATGTTTGGTCATATAAAAGGCGCCTTTACTGACTCCAAAGAAACCCGTATTGGCCGTTTTGAAATGGCTGATAACGGCACTATTTTCTTAGATGAAATAGCCAACATTCCATTATCGCAGCAAGCAAAATTATTAAGGGTGCTTGAAGAGCGACAATTTGAAAAAGTGGGGAGCTCTAAAACCCAAAAAATTAATGTTCGCCTAGTCTCAGCAACCAACGCTGATTTACCTAGTTTGATTGAACAAGGACAATTTAGGCAAGATTTGCTATACCGACTCAATACTGCCGAAATACGCATTCCTGCACTGCGTGATCGCACTGCTGATATACTTCCTTTAGCCCATTATTTTCAAACACAGTTTTGTGAAAAATACCGCTTATCGTGCAAACCGTTTTCAAAAGGTGCCATTAAAGCATTGCATAGCTATCATTGGCCCGGCAATATCAGAGAATTAAGCCATATTATTGAACGCGCATTATTTTTAGCCCAGCACGATGAGATACAAGTCAGTGATTTAGGCCTAGCAACACAAGATAAGCCCGAAGCATTCGCGTTTGATGAAGCAACATTAGACGATATCGAATCACATGTAATTAAAAAGCGCCTTGCTTTGTTTGATAATAAAGCCCACGAAACAGCGCTATCTTTAGGTTTAAGTCGCAGCGCATACTACCGACGTTTAGATAAATATAAGTTACTATATGACGAAAATTAAACGCAAAATAGTAAAGAGCTACGAAGGCGATATTATACGTTTAGTGTTACTAGCAACTGCTTTACCAAGTGCTTTGTTATTTTATTTTGTCATATCAGCAGGTATATCAATTTACTTAAAAATACTGATTATACTTTTTGTAGTTATTGTTACCGGCTATAGCGGCTTCAGTATCTGGCAAAAAATAACTTACCAATTACGCACATCTATAAACATTATCGAATCCGTTATTTTTGGCGATGGCACGACGCGCCCTGTTAGTCGATACAAACAAGGTGCGCTTGCTGAGTTTAACCACACCCTTACAGGTTTATCGTCGGCGATTAGTACACACAAACAAGAGCTGAAAGAACAACAGCTACTATTAACAAAAATCATCAATCAAATCGATGTTGCCATTATTACCACTGATCATAATAACGCGATTGTTTTAATGAACCCCAGCGCTGAAAAGCTTTTTGCCTGTCGTTTTGAAGCCGTTATCGGTGGGCCAATTAATCAGTTAGGTTTGCAAGATGCGTTAAACGTGGGTGGTCAAAAGGTGGTTGAATTTCAATTAAAGCAGCACCGTAAAAAAGTGTATCTGCACGTTGATAAGTATTTAGTTAATACCCAAACACATAATTTGATATTTATCACGGATATTCAGCAACTGCTGCGCGAAGAAGAGCGAATTGCATGGCAACGCTTAGTGAGAGTATTAAGCCATGAAATTAATAATTCATTAGCGCCGATAGCCTCAATAAGCGAGTCTTTAGCAAAGCTCACGAGGGCCGATTTAACCCAAGCAGACAATAAAGCAGATTTACATCAAGGCTTATGCGTTATTTCAGAGCGCGCGCATTCGCTCAATACATTTATTAAAAGCTATCAGCAATTATCTACCCTTCCACCACCAGTAAAGTCTCTTATGTCTGTCGCTGATTTTATCCACAGCACCACGGCTCTTTACCCGCAAATAAACTGGCAGTTACCTAAAAGCCCAGACATCTCCTTTTTTGTTGACTGCCAACAATTACAACAAGCGTTGGTAAACTTGATCACTAATGCAATTGAAGCTTCAAACACAAACCAATCAGCCAGCAATAAAGAACCGATTAGCTTAACGTTGCAATGGAAAATTAGTGAGGGAAAGCTATTAATACAACTACTGGATTCAGGCGTTGGAATAGCGAATATTGATAACTTATTTGTGCCATTTTACACCACTAAAACCCAAGGTAGTGGTATAGGGTTAGTACTCAGTCGGCAAATAGCCATGAACCATGATGGCGATCTACACATAGAAAATCGTGATACTCAGCGCGGCGTACAAGCCACGATTGTTCTACCTGCACGTTAATATAATTATCTTGTGAAGTTTGCAGATTTTACAAATGCCTGCAAACTTTTCATAAAAAAATTATATAAAAACAATCACAGTGACAAGTAAAAAACCCAACTAATTGTATTTAAAGAGATTTAATTTAAACTCACCCTCGGCATGATCATTGCTTCATATCCTATAGATTATTTAAAGCATCAATTTATTTAAGCAGGAGAAATTATGAGTAATAGTAAAGTTGCTGAATTTACAGCTCCCGGTATGACTAGCGAATCTGCAACACGCACCATTGATCTACTCGATAACCGCATGGTGGCCCTGATTGATTTACAACTGACTTTAAAGCATATTCATTGGAATGTAGTAGGTCCTAACTTTATTGGCGTACATGAAATGCTTGATCCGCAAGTGGAGGTAGTTCGAGAAATGACCGACACCATCGCTGAGCGAATTGCCACGCTAGGTGGTGTGCCAATCGGTACTCCTAAATCCATTGTCGATCGCCGCTCATGGGAAGATTATTCAATTGGCAAAGGCTTGGTAAAAGATCACCTAGTAGCACTTGATAAAGTATATAACGGCATTAATGGTGATCACCGCAAAACTCTTGAAAAATTATCTGAATTAGATCCTGTGTCTGAAGACATGATCATCGCACAACTTGCTGACCTTGAGCAGTTTCAATGGTTTGTTCGTGCGCACTTAGAGTCGTCAACTGGGGAACTAAAAACCAAATAACCCCCATAATACCCAGACAACCCTGCCCGTAGTGCAGGGTTTTTTGTCGCTATTTTTTACCTACGCGCTCAGCTTCTTTATAAAAATAATAATCGTCTTCGCAGTCATATTTATCATAGTCTCGATGACTTATAGTAAACGTTTTAGGGTCAGCTCCAAGTACTTTTTTCTCGTGCCAATACACGGCATCAGCATCTTTTAGCAGCTTATCTCGATTAACAACTTCCATGCTATCAAGATCTACCCCATGTATTTTATGGTGACCAAAATACACTGTTTTTCCGTCACAGCCATACATAGCAAACCGCTCTAATAGCGCGAACTCCTGTACATCAACAGATTCCAATTGCGTGCCTTGATAGTAAACTGCATCAGTCGTTTTTAAAAAATCATTGTTGCTTAGCTCTACTCGCTCGTCGCTATAAGGACCAATAAGCTGTTGTTTAAAATATAGGTGATTTTTATCGCTGGAGTAATTTCCGGATGGAGATAATAATGCAAAATGTTCAGGCACTACTTTTTCTAGTGGTTTAGCTAAGTAAAAAACCTGCTGTGAGTCACACCCAAATGCAAAGTTACTTAATAGCTCAAACTCATTAGCTTTGGCATTGGGTAATTCCTCAGCCCCTAAATACACTTTACTATCAATAATAAAGTAATCGTCGTCGAGCACTTTTAGTGTATTAATATCTTTGTATGGCACGCATTCAAGCCATGTTGTTGTATTAAAAGAACCATCAATATCCTGCTCATATTTGCCTTGATGCCAATATAAGTGGTTATCGTCGTATATGTAGCGCTCATCAAATGCTTTTACTCCAACGCCACTGACAGCCGTTCTATTAAACGTATCATCGCATTTAATAAACACGCTATGTTGATCTTTCACTATAGACTCAGTTAAATGTGAAAACGTGTCGTAACCGATATTCTGGCGTACAAAGTTATAATAATGGTGGTTGCAGTCTTTTGCCCAAAAATCATTCATTAATACAAATGTGGCAGGATCTGCACCATCTAGAATGATGAACTGTTGTTCTGGTCTTAATTGACTCGCCATGGCAAAAGACACGCTGCGCTTATGAATAAAAACATGGTATTTATCGCGAATAACATCGTGCTCTATAATTTCAAAGCTATCGTAATCCACTTGACCTGAAATAACATGGCAACCGTAATAAAGCAGATACTTATCTTTTGCAAAGTTACGCGCGATGACTTCAAATGAATCAATATCAGCGCCTTCAACTAAGCTATTACCGAGTGAAAACCAGTTTCCCATTGGAGAAAAACGGATCTGCTTTTTATTGACCGAGTAATAATATGAATCCGAGCGTTCACTATCAACAGGCCCTGAAAAAACCATTGAAGGGCTTACTAAAAAATTAAACAACGTACTCTTATTTTTAAGCGTAGGAAATAGTGAGTTCAAAAGTTGTAGCACGGCAAAAAAAGCAAACAATACAAAAATACAGGTCCAAAAATCCATTTTAATATCTCTATCCATAGGGGAGTAAGCATCTTAACTCAAATTATATTTAAGCTAAACTTTCGTTAGCCAATCAATCATTTTCTGCTTACATAAAAATAGGTTATTTTATATAACCTAAGTTATTGCTATTAAGTAAAAAAACAGACTCTGCGCTATACTGATTAGATTAAATTTACTACCAAAGTGTAAAAAGGAAGCTATGCTGCTCTCTCGTTTATATAATTTTATGCCCGGCTTAAATACGTTACTTCACTATGAACGAAAATGGTTTGCTGATGATGTAAGAGCTGCACTCTCTGTCGCAGCGGTGGCATTACCAGTTGCGATTGCCTATGCACAACTCACCGGTGTTAACGCTGCGGTAGGTTTATACTCTTGTATTTTACCGATGATCCTTTACGCATTATTTGGCACTTCAAGACAGCTCATCGTCGGACCTGACGCAGCAACTTGCGCTGTTATTGCAGCAGTCGTTACACCACTGGCAGCTGGTGATAGTTTCAAGCATTGGCAACTTGTTGTCACCATGACTGCAATGACCGGCTTTTGGTGCTTTATTGCAAGCCGCTTTAAGTTGGGAGTATTAGCTGACTTTTTATCTAAGCCGATTCTTATGGGTTTATTAAATGGTGTCGCGATTACTATTATTGTTGGTCAATTTTCAAAAATACTTGGCTTCACTTTTGATGAAAAGTATTTATTGGAGCGTTTAGCCGCAATACCAACATACTTATCCCATACTCATATTCCAACTCTTTTAATGACCTTCTTTACAATTGCTGTTTATTTTACAATGAAACGCCTAAAGCCCACCTGGCCTGCATCTATGTTCGCCATAGCATTTGGCGCAATACTCGTATGGCTGTTTAATTTAAAACAGTTTGATATAAACACTATTGGTACTGTTACAGGTGGATTACCGGTATTTCACCTCCCGGTATATGATTTTGGGATTATTCGTGAGCTGGTGGTGCCTGCACTTAATTTAGCTATTGTTAGCTTTGTAAGTATGATGCTTACTGCGCGCAGTTTTGCCGCAAAAAATGGTTACGACATAGATGCTGATAAAGAATTTAGAGCACTGGGTATTGCTAATATTGGCTCAGCTTTATCACAAGGCTTTGCTGTAAGTGGCGCAGACTCACGCACTGCTGTTAACGACGACTCTGGCGGTAAAACACAGTTAGTGTCAATCATTGCAGCTGGCATAATCGCTATCATTGCACTGTTTTTAACAGCCCCCCTTGAGTTTATTCCCAGCGCAGCTTTAGGTGTGGTGCTTATTATTGCCTCTATTCATTTATTAGATTTAAAAGCTGTATGGCAATTAAAACGCAAAGACAAACACGCATTTTACCTTGCCTTAGCAACCTTGTTCGCCGTGCTCTTTATTGGTGTAATACCGGGGATCACACTTGCTGTACTATTAGGTTTATTTCAATTTATTCGAACTGTAATGCGCCCAACAGACAATGTGCTCGGCGTTGATGTAAAAGGCGTAGTAAGAAGTTTAGACACCACAGATAAAGCAAAAGCCGTACAAGGTGTATTTATTTATCGGTTTAATTCTCCTCTAACCTACTTTAATGCAGGCTATTTTAAACGCAGGCTTCTTGAGCAATACGCACGACAAAAAGACGACACACAGACACAATGCGTGATTATTGATGCTGTGCCCTGTTTTACGCACTTAGATTTAAGTGTCATGGCAATGCTAGCCGATTTAGATATGATTTTTAAAAAACGCGATATTCGTTTAGAGCTTGCAGGCAGAAAGCGCCAGCTACTTACGTGGTTTGAAATCGCAGGCATGACAACTGGCAAAGAAGGGATCTACATCCACTCAGACCTATATGTTGCCCTGCGAAAAAACAGCGTCAGTCAGCCTATTAAACAAGTCGACTTATTTGAAGAAAATCAAATAGCGCCTTAGTAATAATAAAAACACACTGCTTAATGGATGAAAAATACTCATCCCATTAAACTCAACAATAAAATTATTTGAGTGGTGGGTATAGCGCTATATCAACATTAAATAATAGTTTTTGCCAACGGTGGTCTTTTATCTTTATTGAGTAAAACAAACCAATCAAGTCAACACCTTAAATTGTATGATTTTCATTCGACGATATGAAAACTATTCAATATTAAAGCCAAACTCACAGTGCTAAGTTTTTATTACCCAACAGGGTAAACAATCAATAGGAAATAATAATGAAGAGATTTATAACATTGAACCTCGCTTTTGCAGTGACACTAGTTACTACAACTAGCTTTGATAGTGAAGCCGCGAATAAATATACAACGTGTAAATATCAAAAAGTTGCCGGTGCCCCTCACGAGCCAAATACAAGAACCAAATATTTTTCAGGTCATGTTCAATGCCCTGCAAACTTAACAACAGGCGAGGGTTATCATAGGTTAGTATCACAAGTGCATAACAACTAAACTTAATTCTTGAATTCAAAAAAAGATAATATATTGATTATAAAATAAAAGGTCAGATATTAGCCTGACCTTTTATTTATTTGGAAGTATGCTCTACTTTAATCTTTCCATAAGATAAACATAGCTTAAACTACTCACCATCGCGCTTTGCTCATTATTAGCAGCGCCAGCATGACCACCTTCCATATTTTCAAAGTAAAGAACTTCAAGACCCATGCCTTGCATTTTTGCTACCATTTTACGTGCATGTGCAGGGTGTACACGGTCATCACGTGTAGAAGTAGTAAAAAACACTTTTGGATAGTCTGTTTCCTTTTTCAAATTATGGTAAGGCGAATACGTTTTAATATAATTCCATTCACTTGCAACATCAGGGTTTCCGTACTCCCCCATCCAACTAGCACCAGCTAATAACTTATTGAAACGTTTCATATCAAGTAATGGGACTTGGCAAATAACCGCATTATATAAATCAGGTCGACGTGTAAATGCAGCCCCAACTAATAAACCACCGTTGCTACCACCTTGAATTCCTAAGTGTTTTGGTGACGTTATTTTTCGAGCAATCAAATCCTCTGCAATAGCTTCAAAATCTTCAAAAGCTTTATGACGATTCTCTTTTTGTGCACTTTGGTGCCAGCTTGGTCCATACTCTCCGCCACCGCGAATATTCGACAATACATATACACCATCATTAGCCAACCAGTTCTTTCCTAAACTTGCTGAATAATAAGGCTGCATTGATACCTCAAAACCGCCATAGCCGTATAACAAGGTAGGATTTTTACCATCGAGCTTTAGATTTTTGCTATGAACAATAAAGTAAGGAACTTTAGTACCATCTTTTGACGTTGCAAAATGTTGTTTCGATTCATACTTACTTGCATCAAAGTGAGACTTTGCACTTTTTATTACTTTCGGACTGAGGCTTTTACCATCAACTAAATACAAACTTGAAGGTGTTAAAAAGTCAGTGTAGTTTACGAAGAAATCATCTTTATCTGGATCTGTATTGAAGACCGAGATACTTCCCGTCGTAGGAAAATCGACTTGCTCTATTTTCCATTCATCATTTTTAGCTGGGGTATAATGATAGAGTTTGTTTTTTACATCTTCCATTACAGTGACTAAAATAGCTGACTTTGTAAAACGAAGGCTTTCAATTGAAACGCGCTCAGTAGGTTTAATAAAACTGATAAACTCAGCTTTGTCGGCAATTAAAGAGTTGACGTCAGTATAAATAACCTCCGCTTGCACAAATTTTTTCCATGGCGATTTTAGCTGTACAAACACTTTATCGTTATTTAATCCGACTACAGACGCATCATTAGGAAGATTAAGCTTAACGAGTTTATCTTTTGCTAAAACATACATGTCACGCGTATAAAAACTTGTACCATCATAAATCAAATGATGCGTTTTATCGCCGTCATAAGCCGTATACCCCCCTGCTGATACAGAACTTTTACTCGCAGTAAATACTGTTTTTGCGGACTCTAATTTGGTGCCTCGCTTCCACAACTTTACTACCCCTGGATAACCAGAGTCAGTCATTGAACCTTCGCCAAAATTAGTACCAACAAATACTGTATTTTCGTCATACCAAGAAATAGATGATTTTGCTTCTGGTAAACTAAAACCATCTTTAACAAATGACTTAGTGCTAATATCAAACTCTCTTACAACGGTTGCATCCGCACCGCCACGAGATAATGATAATAAACAGCGCTGATAGCGAGGGTAATGGCAATTCATACCTTTATATACCCAGTTTTCATTTTCTTGCTCAGCTAATTCATCTAGATTTAAAACCGTTTCCCACTTTGGTGAATCTTTTTGATATTCAGCAAATGTAGTACGGCGATAAACACCACGAACATGTGTTTCATCACGCCAAAAATTATAATAATAACCCGCACGTTCTGCGGCATATGGTATCCGCTCTTTGTCATTTAAAATCGCTAACGTATTATCAAATGTTGCTTGATAGCTTTTCTGGGATTTAAGGTGCGTTAAAGATTCATCGTTTTGTTTTTTAACCCAGTCAAGAGCTTGTTTACTTTCAACCTCTTCAAGCCATAGAAAGGGGTCTTCTGTGGCAAAAGTATTAGTTATTATTAACGAAGAAGCGATCAGTGCAGTACGCAATATATTTTTTCTTTTCACGTCATTTCCTTCTGATTAAAAAAACCACTTTATAGCAACCAGTACCTGCAATCAACACAATTGCGAATGCCAAATATCATACTTTGGCCTATACACCCAAGTCACCTCAAAATGCGAACATCGGTGGCATTAGGAACATAAAACAACTATTTCGAAATCGCTTAGCTGTAAAAATTACACAGCAAGGGATAATATAATTACTTTAATAATCACATATCATAGGCTCTGCCTTGTCTAAAAACCTAACATGCTGCTGCAAACTCAACCTCGAAAGATAAACAGGCCCTACGCTTTTTTCACAAACTTAGCCGTTATCATCATTTCGCCTACCCCATCGACCTTACAATCGAGCTGATGGTCTTTCGTATCTTTAATCCAACGGATCACCGCTTTGGTGCCAATTTTAATAACGAGCGAGCTGGCTTTAATTTTTAGATCTTTAACCACAGTTACTTTATCGCCCTCGGCTAATAAAGTGCCATTGGCATCTTTAACGTTAACTGCATCTTCTAAGGCATCACTGACAGGATCCCATTCATGTGAACACTCAGGGCAAATCAATAAAGTGTGATCTTGGTATACATATTCAGATTGGCATTTTGGGCAAAGGGGTAAAGACATAAGTAAGCACGCGTAAATAAATTTTCGATTATAATAATCACTCACACTGAATTTGTCTATTTGTAGACATTACGTGCAAAACTCTTGGAAAACACTTTTGCTTACTCACCACTTACTTTGCTCTTTACCTGGGAAAAATGGCATATTCACCTTTTGAGTAGGCTGTTAGCGTTGAAAATAGCCATTGTAGAGAGGTTTATTATCCAGATTTTTGGTTAATTACAATACAACCCTAAGTAGCTTTTATTGCGTCGTAAAAGCCTTACATGTACCCTTACCTGACTTTTAGAATAAGTAACTATTATGTATAAGCGTAAACTTTTTTATTTTGGCCTAACAACCGCCTTCTTTTTATTTTTGGCCCTGCTTAGCACCGCAATATCGTCGCATTTAACACGTGAAAATTTATTACAAAGTAATATAGCGCACTCATTACTTGTAGAGCATGAAAAGCTATCAAGTATTTCATACCGACTTTTTAAACAACTGACCGATGAAATAATTTTTGGCCAAAATGCCAACCAAGCTTACGTACGTAAAAAACAAAATTTAATTCAGCAGTCACTCAATCAAATTAAAAAGCTCGAAATTGAACAACGAAAAGCACTTGGTATATCTTTTACCAAAGGAAGCATCGAAGATACAGATGAGCTTGTACGGATGATTGATGAAATCACCATTGAATTTAGAGCGGTTGTGAGCAGCGGAAATAAAGCACCGTTAAATCAACAGGCACAACTAAAACGCTTATTAGAAGTAACCATTGATGATCAGTTTAGAGAGGCTATCAATTCAGCCGTGGCTCGCCAAACCCGTGTTGTTACAGCAATTAATGCCAAAATGGATATGCTCAACACCACTATATTATGGTTTGCTATTGGCCTAGGCGCTCTTTCTATTCCACTAATATTATATGGCTGCTATTGGCTTTTTAACCAGCTTTATCAACCTCTTATACTAATTGCTAACGCAACAAATTCTATTGCGCTGGGCCATTACCAAAAACCTATATCTGTAAAACTAGATGATGAGTTTGAAGAACTTGCCACCTCGATAAATCAACTCGCTCTGCGCCTTCAAGATCATGAAAACAATGCAATACAATCTAGAAAACAATTAGAACAAGAAGTAAAACAACGTACCAGTGAACTCACTGAAGCCAACCTTTTATTAACTAAAATTGACTCAAGGCGTCGTCAATTTATTGCCGATGTTTCACATGAATTACGCACACCATTAACGATAATCAGAGGTGAAGCACAAGTAACACTGAGAATGCAGTCTGTATCGGTTGATGACTTTAACCAAACACTAACCTCAATACTCGGACAAGCCGTGGGTCTAAGCCGTTTAGTTGACGACCTACTATTGTTAACGCGCGCAGAGATGAACCAAATAGGCTTAGAGGTTTTACCAACCCAAATAATGCCATTAATAAGAACTGAAGTTGCTAAATGGCAAAAACTGAACCTAAGTCGCAGCATTGCATGCGTAACTCACTCAGATCTAGACGATTTAGTCGTAACAATAGACACCCAAAGAATACAGCAAGTGCTAGCAATTTTATTCGACAACGCCATTAAATACTCAAAATCAGATCAACCCATCGACATCAGTCTACATAAAACAGAGTCACTTATTACGATTACCATAAAAGATCATGGAGAAGGGATCTCTGCTGCTGAAGTTGATAATATTTTTGAACGTTTTGTGCGCTTTAGTAAACACAGTGAAGGCTTAGGTTTAGGGCTACCAATCGCAAAAGCCATTATTGAAGCTCACGATGGCAGCATTAGCGTTATATCTACCCAAGGACAGGGATCTGTATTTTCAATCTCTTTACCTTTAGGACATGTATGATGAATATATTACTCGCAGACGATGAATTACCTCTATTAAATTTTTTATCGCGAGGTTTACGGGCTGAAGGCTATGAATGTACAAACCTAAATGAACTACACGAAGTGCTCCCGTTTATTAAAAAGCACTCCCCTCAACTAGTGATCCTCGATAGGCTATTTGGTTCACAAGATAGTTTATCAATACTCGAAGCTATAAAAGCCTTACCAACCCCCCCCATGATTTTGATGTTAACTGCACTGGATGAAGTATCTGAACGCGTTAAAGGACTCGAAATGGGCGCTGATGACTACCTATGTAAACCTTTTGATTTTGATGAGCTATTAGCCCGTGTACTCGCATTAAAACGACGCATGAATACACCGCAGCAGCATAATCAAACAACACAAAACATCGGTTCACTCGCTTTACTGATCCAACAACGCATAGCGTTACTCAATGATGAAGAGTTACCGCTGACAAAAATTGAGTTTGAGTTATTGCTTTATTTTGTTGAAAACCAAGACAAAGTACTATCTCGAGAGCGAATATTGAGCCGTGTATGGCAAACCTATAATGAGCCAAATACTAATATTGTTGATGTTTATGTTAGTAAATTAAGAAAAAAAATAGAAAGCGAACCTGATTTAACTATCCAAACATTGCGCGGAAATGGTTATAGAATGAGTCTAAAATAGCGCGAGCGGGTCACTCGCGCTTTAATTATATTAAAGTGAAATAGGCGATAACAACTTAGGGTTTTGCACTAAGTTTCGCACAGCGTGGGCATGATCTTCTTTAAATACATTATCATTACACCACTTACCAACACTGTTAATATCAACCATTGCAACATTAGGTCGGACGCTCCAGCTCACCTGTAACGGTGACGCTTTTTCATTATATGATGGGCCAGTAGTCGATCCTAGGTATTCAACAGGCACCCCCATATTAGTTGGTATATTAGGCGCTTGATAATAGCCATTTACTTTTTCAATATCAGCAAGTTGTGAAAAGTTAAGCGCATTTTTATCATTCGCTAAAACAATCACCTGCCCTTCAACTCTCAAGCCCGGATTCATCGTACTTTCAGCTAAACACGCGCCTAATGTTGGCCCTGGTGTAACTTGTGCAGATGAATAAACAAAGTGCACTTCTAGCGTATCACCTACGTTTAATGAATCCCCCTTTGCAGAACAAATATTACTATTAACGGGTTTTAACTGGGCTGCTGATAATTTACCATCATAGATATAACCGGTGTGATGACCTTTCCCATCACCGTTGCCTGCAAAAGAGGTGAACTCGCCACCTTTATGCTCTGCATTTTTATGAAAATGAATATTACATAAATTAAGATCGCTACGGCTAGGCGCAGTACCAAAGCTACGTAAATTAGTTCCGTAACCTTGATCTATATCACGTGGTGATTGTGGCCCAAAGCCTTTGCCATTCGTGTTTTTTTCAAGTGCTACGCGCTGCTCTGCAATCACACTATCACTCACTGTTTTTGCACCAGCCATAGCACTCGTTAAAGTAAATGCCGACAAGCTAATAATACATGCACATTTTGCAATCATTGTTTTTTTCATTTTTTTCACTTTCATTTATGCCTTTTGTTAAAGTTCATAAACTCATGTTATTGAAAGTATCTAAAAAAAACTTATAGGGAACATTAAAATTAGATTAAAACTAAGAAGGTAATCGCAGCGATTAATAATTGAAAATGAAATGGTAACCTGACTTGATATTCAAGCTACCTGAAAAAACAGTTCGGCCCATTAATGTGATTTTTTAGGCCCTCGGCGAACCAAATCTTTCCCATTTTCAAATACATCCTGTGTTACCCAGCGACCTAATAACAACTTATGCTGATCATCAAGCACAGCGACAAACGGGCGACCATTTGTATTATTAGTGGCCAATGCCACACCTGTTACATTTTTTAAACCCAAGCCGCCGTTATCAATTAAAAATAAAAAGGCTTCAAGTTCCTCAAGTGTATCTATCACATCATTATCGTTAATCATGTTCATTGCTCATTACTAATTAATGGACATAGAATAACAGTTATGGGAAAGAGGATAAATAATAACAAGCTTTAACGCCTGCAAAGAAGAACATTAATTAATCAAAAAAGACTTCCGAATAATCAATTTTTAAATTAATTATACAAATTTACCCATATACTATATCGACTAGCAGAACTGTCATAATTTTCAATTAAAGGTCCAAAATTTCACCTGAAAATTATTAATACAAAATAACTTGATCAGCGTAATCAACTAGAGGATGTTTGAAGGGTAATAGCAAAATAAATAGGGTAAAACATGTCTAAACTAAATAGTGCGCTGTTCATTGATTTCGATAATATATTCATTTGCGCTAGCTATGAAGAGATCGGACATTTGTTTATTGATAAAATATCCTCATGGCTCAAAGAGCTCAGTCAAACCCGACATTTTAATGTTAAACAAGTCTACATGAACCCTATCTCATTCTCTCAATATCGACAGCCATTTTTAGAGCATGGATTTAAAGTAATCGACTGCCCACCCGTCACTACACTTGGTAAAACAGCAACGGATCAAGAAATTGCGGTCGATGCAACTATGTGCTTGATAACGCAACCCCATATAGAGGAATACTTTATCATGAGTGCCGATGCCGATTTCACACCGGTTTTACGTAATGCCCGTGCACTTGGTAAACAAACCGGGATCAGCTTTGCAGGAAAAGCTAGTAAGTGCTACCTATCAGTCGCAGACTCCGTTTATAAACTCAATGAGCTTATTGGCTATACACAAAATGATCTACATTTAGAGCTAACACACACTCCACCGCTTCCCAAATCAGTAAAGCATAAATTAGAAAGTAAGTTAGTGTCCTACTTAGCAACAATTAAAAAACCGATTTACATAGGTAATATTACAACTAATGGTGCACTAGAGGATATCGAAATTCCAAAACATCGCTGGGGGTTTAAAAATTTTACGCAGTTGCTCAAACACCTTAATTTGCACCCTTATAAATCTGATTCCTCCTATCTATATGACCCTGCTTATCATGCTATAAAAGGTAACTATCCAGATGCGCAAATTATTGCGCTAACACCATCTAATAAATCAAATAATACAACCAAACTAGTCTTGTGTGACACTGATAAATCCAATATGGCTGATTGGTTAAACACTCAGATTACACTAACGAATAAGCCTATTCATGTATCTAATTGCATACATAACACCCCATTATCTGAGTTTATTGCAGCAAGAAAACAATATGGCTTTAAGACAATATCTTTGCTTATTGCTAGCTTGAAACTAGATGAATTACGCTATCATAGCGGTTATATTTTTCATCCAAAAAAACATCTCATCACGGGTGCTCACCCCAACTGTGTGATTATTAATTTGCCTCATGATGAGACATCAAATTCACAAGCTTTAAATGAGCAACCTGTGACTTCGTTAAACGATAAATTACAAAAAGTACTTGATAGATTAGAAATTCCTTTATTTAATAATAACGTGTTTACGCGCATTTTTTCTGTTTTGTCTAAAGGTATTGCGTTAAGCCTTTATTGCCCAAAAGCACTGTCAAATTTTGTCACTGAGGAAGTCGTTAAGTCAGGTAATACTGTAAAAACGAAACACATTGAAAATATCATTACCCACTTGCAGAATTCGGGTCATTATTTTTCTGATAATGACTGTACTAAAACACTCACAAATGCGTTTTTAAAATATTTACGCGAACAATGCCGAGCTTTAAATATTCCACTCACCATCAAAGAGCAAGTACAAGTAAAAAGCTTTTTTATAGCGGATAAGCTGTAATTAGAGAGGTAAATACAGGCGTATAAAAAGACGAACTTATTTTCAAAAAAACGATATGGCTGTTCTATCTTTCATTTCAGTTGCAAAAATAACAAAGGTCACGAGAACGGCCTTTGTTATTTTTATATTTATATTTATATTTATATTAGTCTAGCTGTGCACTCATAAATAAATACACATAATTACTAAACTCAGGCTTAGTTATATGCCCACCTTCAGCTATCGTATCTAATAATTTGGCATAGCTTTGAGCATCAGTCGCATTGCCACCGTAACCATATAGCAATAAAGTTAACTCTTCCAACACCACTTGGTCTACAGGTTCAGGAAAAACACTGCCAAAAGACAAGTTAGGGATTTGCCCTGAAACACCGCCACTGATATCCCAATCAAATCGAGTTTCAGCTGCATCACTCACCAAAAAGCTATAGCCCCAGCGCGCTCTAGCAAACCTCTCATCGACATTACTAAAATCAAAGTTTAACTGCGAATCGTTTGCAAACTGCATTAAATCGAAGCCCAACCCCGATGATATCTCTGGTAAATCTGTAGGTATATAACTGCCATCAGCATTGACACTGCTTCGAGCGTAGCTGTTGAAGCTCACTTCTACATTATTCGCATTACTTTTTTGTGAGTTAACTTGAACATAAAAGTTATGCTCAGTAACTGTTGGGAATACGAATAAAGAATCATCACCACTAAAAGATACGAACTGTACAAACTGATATTTACTCGCCTCTTCGATATAACCTCTTGTGCTAGAATAGCCATTTTCTTGAGTTTGCTGTACGGCCACTTCTACGCCTTCATGGCTAAAATCAGCTTCTGTCAATTTGATAACTTTGGAATCTTGAGGTATTGCTATTACGGCTGCTTTAGCTTCAACAGCAGATTCAGTAATTGCCGTTAAATAGAGTTTTTCTTCACCTGGGCAAATATATACTGTATCTGTAAGCTCATTCCCTGCTTTGTATACTTTATAGTAAGCTGCAATATCACCTAGGTTTATTGTATCCACCCTATATTCCTCACAACCACAATTTTGATTGTAGTTTTCGAAATAAAACTTACCTAGATTGTTTCTATTTTCAATATCAAGCTCTGTTAATATCTGTGTGTATTCTTCTTGCTGATAATCCGTCACATCACCTAATACTGAAAGATGCTTAGTGCCAGTGGGTAATTCACCAGAAAATAGGCCTTGTTCATCCGTTTTTGCTGAACCTATTGAGTTACCATCTTGATTATGAAAAACGATGTCAGCTTGGTAAGGCGTATCAATCTCGCATTGATAAGAAAGCGCTTGTAGTGAAATAGTCTGTGCTTGATTAGAATTCCCACCATTAGAACCAGGTGTTGTAGGGGTCGTATTATCACTATTAGATGATGACCCACCACATGCTGTTAATGCTACTGAAAGTGCAGCTACAAGCGGCGTAAGTATATATTTATTCATTATTAATCCATTCAGTTTTTATGCTATTTTTATTATCTCAGCTAAGAGCGTGCTATAACAGGTTGAAAGTTAAAGAATTGCAATAAATTGTAAACAAAAGCGAAAATAAAGTTACTCAGAAACTTACCCATTACTGACCTTAACCTATACGCAGCATAATACGCCTTCACTTAATTATTAGATCAGTCAAAAAGCAATCTGTGCATATTATTTTCATCGCAGCTCGTTTGATTAACCCCACCAACCCCACCATTAAGCACCAATAGCTTTTTAGTTTTAGCTACTTAAAACTTTACCTTTTACACACCAACCTATTCCTTCTTGATTTATACCCAAGCCACCTCAAGATGCAGAATTCAGCGTTTCACAGGTGTTTAATATCAAGGCGTTACTTTGCAACAATGGCAGTCCCTTTTAAGAAGTAACAACGATGAGAGTGAGCACCGGTGAAACGCCCAACGGGTTGGCTTAAAAGCGATTTATACAGCGTTATTGATTTTAACAATAGAACCACTATTATGTGCAATCAATGCCTTGCCTAAATCGTTTTTAATTCCAACGACGCTCGCATCTTGAGGTGGTTTGGGTATATTAACCGGCACTCAGCGATTTTATTTGCACCAGCAACGCATTAATAAGATAGTAAGTCTAATAAATAGCGCTAACCGCATAGGACCTCCATGATCAAACAACTATTAGCCACTAGCTTAATGCTATCTTCTTTTTCTACCTTGAGCGCTAACTTAACAGTTGAAGAGTTACGCCTTGAAAAAGCCGCAACAGCAATGCCACAGGTTTTAGCTGCATTTTCTGATGATTTAACGCAATTTGAACACAGCTGGAAAAGCCT
The DNA here is from genome assembly GCF_001653135.1 of Pseudoalteromonas neustonica. Taxonomy (GTDB): domain Bacteria; phylum Pseudomonadota; class Gammaproteobacteria; order Enterobacterales; family Alteromonadaceae; genus Pseudoalteromonas; species Pseudoalteromonas neustonica. The sequence goes on along the minus strand of NZ_BDDS01000001.1, from coordinate 351,460 downwards.
AAAAAACTTCAAGCAAGCAACAGACTTAATACATGATTACTCAAGCCAACTTTGGCAAGACGCTAAAACCCGTATTGTAACCAGTAAAAGTTACGATGATCGCGAACTATACTGGGCTCGCTTACTTTCGAGCAAAGTAATTCGTACCACAAAAACCGAATTCCCCTTAACTCCAGCACAGCAGAGTACTCTGTTAACTATGTTAGAAAACGGCAGTCGTGGCCGCACCGATCTTGCCTACTCTAAAAGCACCGCAAAAAAGATTTTACTGACTGGTTTTGACCCATTCTTACTTGATCGAAACATCAACCAAAGTAATCCATCTGGCGTAGCCGCATTATTATTAGACGGACAAGTGATCACTTATAAAGGCATTAGCGCAGAAATAAATACCGTGATGGTGCCTGTGCGCTACGAAGATTTTGATCAAGGCATTATTGAAGCACTACTTGCACCTTACTACGCACTAAATAATGTCGATATGATAGTAACTGTAAGTATGGGGGGTAAAGACTTTGACCTTGAGCGCTTTCCGGGCAAACGCCGCAGCGTCACCGCTCCAGACAACGCCAATATTGTTTATGGTGGCACAGCAACAGCCCCTAAAATACCAAGCTTAAACGAGCGCCCGCTACCGGGTAACGAATTTGTAGAATTCAGCCTACCCGTTACACAAATACAACAAGCTAAAGGGCCATTTACCATAAATGATAACCACAAAGTCATTACACTTGAAAAAGCATTTGAACCCAACAGTTTGAATAAACTAAAAAATGCCATTGCAGTAAAAGGCGGTGGTGGTGGCTACCTATCGAATGAAATTTCGTATCGCAGTATTCGCCTGCGTAACGAGTTAAATTCAAGCATTCCCACAGGGCATATCCATACTCCACGCATTGCACAATTTGAACCAGAAACAGAAGCAAAGATAGTTAAACAAATTCAAGCAATGTTAGAAAAAAGCTTAAAAGCATTATAACGAGAATCATAAACCACTATTAGCTTTACCAAGCTGGTAGTGGTTCAATCAAATTCCCCACGCCCCCCAAAACGAATAAATAAAAATACCTATTAAGTAAACTTTGTTAAACTAAAATTCGTATAGGCATTAGCAAAGTTATAAGTTGGATAACATGGAAAAGATTTTTCAAAATAGTCGATTTTTAGTCATCATAGCCGTAATCACCGCAGCATTATCAGCACTGCTGGTTTACGTGTCATGCATTAATATTGTGTTTAATATAGTAAAAATAACTATATTCAATTTGCCTGACTCGGCTAAAGGTGGAAAAGAACTTATAGTAGAGTTACTTAAAATTCTCGATTTACTCTTAATCGGGATCACATTACAAGTTATCGCCATCAGTTTGTATCGTCTATTTATAGCGCCCCCTAAGTCAAATGAGATTCAATTTTTAGCCGCATTCCACATTAAGGACTTTCATGACTTAAAAATAACACTCGTGCAAGTCACTTCTGTCGTACTGGTTATCGTATTTTTAGAGCATGCTGTTGAATTTGGCGGCGCCTTAGAGACTCTTTATTTAGGTATTGCTACCGCCGTTGTAATCGCCGCTTCTACATTTGCATGGCGCTCAATGAAGTAGCTCATATACCCAAACCACCTAAAGGTGCGAGCGTCGTTGGAATTTAAAGCGATTTAGGCAAGGCATTGATTGCTAGTAATAATGGTTCTATTGTTAAAATCGATCCCTTATAAAAGTAACCTAGTATAAATCGCTTTAAAATCAACCCGCGGGGCGTTTAACTGGGACTTACTCTCATCATTGTTACTTCTTAAAAGGGATTGCCATTGTTGCAAAGTAACGCTGATATTAAGCCACTGTGAAACGCTGAATTCTGCATTTTGAGGTGGCTTGGGTATGTAATATCAAATTAACGACATAAAACAGGTCGAAACAACACTTTCGGCCTGCTCTTTTTATAGACAGGTTATTAATTGTTTGGCCATATTTGCGCACCATCCACTTCAACTTGAGTGTGATTTAACGAACTGCAATAACCTTTTTCACTCGCAGCAAAATACACATCGCCTAATACGGGATAATTTTTACTATTAACTTGCTGCTGCGCTTTAGCCGAAGTTGCCATTCCCCACAGAGTAAAATAATTGCTTAAATTAAGCGACGTCACCTCTGACAATGCAATCAGTAACCAATCATTATTAGTTATCAACTTTGCCTCTGCGAGTGTGTAGTAATTAAAGCCCAATGCATTTTTTTGCGCTTGCCAATTACTCTCATTGTTATCGGCTTGGCTAAAAGCACGTTCTATAATGTGTAGTCGTGGATATAAATGCCAACCATTTTCAAGTTTGTTATATGCTTGTGCCGCCATCATAATTTGTAGGTAAATGGCATGACTTTGTGACCATTCGGACATAGCCAACCCTTGCATGTAAGCAAATGGATCAGGCTGCTTTTTACTATGTTGTAAATGGTTAAATAAACTTTCAAACGGTAAACTTTGGCAGTTTGCTGAATTACCTGTCTCATCTTCAAAAAGCGATTTAGTGTAATAAGAATAAAAGTTTGTATTTGAATGACCGCCAAACCCATCTATACGAAAACGCCCTTTTTCTAACCCATGGCCAAGCTCATGAATATCACCATGACCAACAGGGTTAAAATTCCAACCTGCATCATATGGATTACCAGAACACCCCCAACCGCATGTAGGTTGATCTGCATTCATGTGCTTTACAATATCAATTGTTTGCACTTCAAGATTACGGCTAGTGGCAAAGTCATGGTTCTCATTAACCACAGAAATACCAGGACCTTTAAAGCCCGCTAACACATGAGGGTAATTATGCGTATAACGCACAACCGCATTAGCAAAGTCAGAAGCGACTGGCCAGTAACCTTCATTAATCGATTGTCGCATTTTCTCAAGTTTTGAATGTATTTCAAAGCCATCCGTTGCCACTTCAGCCCAATCGAAATCGCCTTTTTCTAGTTGCTCTGCAAAAAGCACATCATCAACTGGGCTTCGCCAATATGGATGCTGCCCTACACTTTCAAACTTAAAACTGACCGATATATTATTTTTATCAAACTCAACTTGGATAGGCCCACCATAAGGTGACGTAAAATATACCGTTTCATTGCTAGCAACTGGAACATGAATCGATTGTAATTTAGACGGTCGGTTATAACCATTTTCGCTCATAAAATGAGTGGCACCATCGCGTAGTGAATTAACAAATATTTTGGTAGATACAGCTTGATTATCAGTGCGAGTAATAGAAAACGTTTGCCCAGGTAAAGCATATACCCCAGCAGAGCGAAATTTGGGTTTGCTTACCATAGTCACGGTTACCACTTTAGGCGTTACATGGCTAAAATCGCTGCGGCTAAAATTTCCCATGTCGGTTTGCTTTGGGTTCACTTTTCGTAGATTCACAACCGAATGATCAGCAAATAATGATTTAAAAAAAGCATTCGTATCACTACTTAGTTTATCCATCGGAAATGTGACTGTTTGGCGATAGTGATCGCCTAATAACGCTAGTAACTTATGAAAACGATGCCCCTCACTTTCAAATATCATACGCTTATTAAGATCAAACTCTCTTAAGTCATTTTTGATAATTTCTGCGGCATCAGCAAACTGTTGTTGGTACTGGCTTTGATCTGGGCAACTGCGTCTATCACAGCTCGAAAGGTCGACAGTGAAGCTATCGTTTTTAAATCGTAACAGTAGATCTTTAACTACTTGAGCCGCTGCGGGTAAAGTATTGTTAAGTACGTTTGAATCCCAATCTTTCAGCTCTAGTCGATGCCAGTAATTATCTGCAATAACATTTATATTCATAAGCTCAAACAAGGCTTGTCCTAACGGTGTTTGACTACCATCTCGTTGAATATAAAGTACCGCTATATCTCGCGCTAGAGCTTGTTTTACCGCTGCTGCTATTATCTCAGTGTTATGTTCTGTACGCAGGTGCTGCGAAATAATTAATACATCAATGTCGTCAGTTAAGCAGCCTGTTAGCGCAGTATTATCACATGCGCCAGCTTCGTTATAACTCACGTTGTCGGCAAAGTGGGTATCGAACCATAAACGTGTTTGACTTTGATCTTTAAAGTAATAACTCTCATCAAGTTGCGCCATAACTAATTTAAGCGGCTCAGCCAAATTAATGTTGCGCCCTGCTAACCATGTAGAGCTATTACCCAAAAACGTCTGCATTTGTTGGTTAATTTCAGTGCGAAATGGGTTACTACCAAAAACTAAATAACGTCCGCTGTTATCTTTATTATTGCCTGCAATAGCCAAAGGCTGCTCTTTGCTTTCATACCCTTGTTGCCAACTATTGTTTGTATAGAGCACAGTTTGATTAAACGGATACTTTGCTTTTAATAAGGTTGCATCCCATGTTGGGTTCCAACTTAGTGCCGTTAATGGGCTCTGTGAATCATATTGAAACAATGCTTGTTTGATGGTTTGAAAGCGCAAACTATGTGCATCAACTTCAGCTAACGCTGCGTCTAATAATAGCTCACTGTTTGGTACATCTAACGCATTACCAGAAACCAAAGCCGTTTCAACATAACTAGGTGAAATGGTGATAATTAATTGTTTAACTGTTGTCACGCGAGCATCTGATAAAGACACATTTAACGTTAACTCAGCAACATCAGCGTCTGTTGCTATCCCTGTTAGCTCAAAAGAACGGCTATTAAAAGACAGCCAATTAGGCAGTTCAGCAATAGATACACTAACTGGATCTGAGTTTACATCACTTACTTGCAGAGTTAATGAAAATGCTTCACCCGCTCTGGCGGCAGCCTTTGTCGTTATTAAAATTGGTGGTGTATTTGCTCGTTCTTGTACTTTAAAAACTTGCTGTTTTGTTTGCTGGTTTTCACTATCACTAAACTGAAACGTAATAATGTGCTCACCCACATCTTTATAAGCAGGTATTCCTGAGAATGTTTGCGTCGTAGCATCAAATACTAACCAGTCTGGCTGCAAACTAGGTGTAACAGTAACTAGGTCGTTTTCAGGATCTTTAAAAGTTAATGAATAACGATACATCAGCCCTTCATGCGCATCCAAAGGCGCTGACAATAAAATTGGCGTTTGATTTATTACTTCTGTGATTGGCGGATCAATAATAGGAGACTTATGCTCATCACTCCCCCCACATCCGCTCAAAAAGGAAAGTAAAAAAGCAGTTATAAGCGATGACTTGAGGTTGGGGCACATTTTTATCATTATCAACTAAAGTTACAGACGATCATTACTGGTATTATAATCTCATATGCAAAACTAATAACTAGCAATAAACACTTATATTCACCCCAATCAAACCAGATCTTTTTGCCACTGATAAATTCAATAAAGCTAAATAACACCAATAATAAAGCGCAGTAAAGGCAAGCCAGCACTCACTTTATATTGAATTATATTCACCTATTGCTGTTTTTAATTTATGCTTGAGTAAATTGCAGCTAGGCATCATTATAAATGAAACATAAATACCCTCCCCTTCACCTGTTAAGTATTTTTGAAGCCGCTGGACGTCTAGAAAACTTTAAAGCCGCCAGTGAAGAATTATTCATTACTCCATCAGCTGTTAGCCACCAAATAAAAGCGCTTGAAGGGCATTTAGGGTTTGCTTTGTTTCAACGAAAAAGCCGTGGTGTAGCACTCAATGCAGCAGGCGAAATGTATTTAAAATATGTGCAGCGAGGGCTAACCCAGTTTGAAGATGGTACTAAAAAGTTGCAGCACCACTTTTCGTCCCCTGCCCTTAAAATATCTTGTTTCACTTCCTTAGCCAGTAACATTATTATCCCACAACTTGGTGCATTTCAAGCTGCCCATCCAGATATAGAAATCAAAATAGAAATAGGGAATAAGCTGTCGGACTTGCGCTACGATGATATCGACTTAGCGATTAGGCTAGGTGATGGTAATTGGCCTAATACTATGACGCAAAAACTCGTCGATATTCAAGTGGCAGCAGTATGCTCACCCACCTTTGCCAATCAACACCAACCTCAATTATTAACAGATATTAGTCAATTACCGTTAATTGACTTTACCTATATTGACGACGCATGGCAGCAATGGGCAAAAGCCATGGGGGTAACACTCAACAGTAGCAAACGCTCACTTACATTTAATGATTACGAGTCTGCAATGAATGCTGCCACACAAGGATTAGGTATGACGCTTGCCATGTTTCCTATTGAAAATACGTCACTGAGTCGCGGGATGATTGTCGCACCATTTAATGAATTTATGCCCTACCCAAAATCATTGTATGCAGTTTATCGACAAGAAGATGCTGAACGCCACGATATTCAATGTTTTATCAATTGGCTAAAAAAGTCAGACCTACTGCCACGCAATAGATGAGTATGACTCACTCATCGAGTGAATATTATCCTTTTGTGCCGCTAACCATTTGTTTCTAAAATAGCCCATATATTAGCAAACACAATGAATAGCCCATGCTCAATAAAGCCTTACTGATCTGTTATCGCATCATCGCCACTGTGATCATCCTGATGCCGTTGATACTCAACGTCGTTATGCGAGGTGACGTAGTAGCCTCGTTTATTTATGTACCATTACTTGCCCTTGTACTGCTACTTATTGCTGTTTACTGTGATGATAAGCTGGTGCGATTTATCACTTAGGGCAAAAGGTCTGGTTTTATCAAAACAACCACCTGGATCATAGTGTTTATATTTGCGTTGTAGCTGTTTTATATACCCAAGCCACCTCAAGATGCAGAATTCAGCGTTTCACAGGGGTTTAATATCAAGGCGTTACTTTGCAACAATGGCTATCCCTTTTAAGAAGTAATAACGCTGAGAGTAAGTGCCTGTGAAACGCCCAAAGGGTTGGTTTAAATAAAAATTTAACAACGTTATAACCTTGATTTAATTAGTTAAACTGTTCAAATATTTATGCAGATTGGTATTATCACTTCCTCTACATTGTGGAGCTAATTTGTCGTGATAAATATCGAACTGCAATAGACTCGTGTTAAACCGCAAGTTCGGCTTCAACCCAAAAGCACGAGATTTGAAGTTGCAAATAGATTTATTTCATACACCTTTTTTCATAATAAATCACAGTAAATTAGCCACCAATTCGCAAGTTCTGCACCTACAACAAATAGCCCATATGACTTAGCTTTTGGATAAGATTTAGCTTAACTCTTGCTTAAAGTTGTTGGCACTCTGCAAGCTCGGTTATAATCCACTTATCTGGCTGCATTTTTAGCCTCTAATTGGATTAAAACGATGAAAAAACTTTCTGCAGTGCAAATAAAACAACAAGCAGTGGTAATAAAAACTGCTGATACACTTGAAGAACAAGCCCGTACTGAAATCCCTGGCATGTTACAATGCTGGTTTGATGTGCAATATCACTTATTTCCAAGTTCTTTGCTACTGTGCTTCCAGTTTGAAGATCAGCAATCGTTAGAAGCGGCAGAACCCGATCTATTAAAATGGCAAAAACGCTTAAGTGGCGCGATGTTAAAAAAAGGCGTTATTTTAAAAGACATGCGTAGGCATTTAGTTTTCACGTTAAAAGGGCCTGATGAGTAAGCCAGGTTTAGCCATCAATCAAGACGATTTTAGCGGAATTATTTTTTATTTAGGTCAAAATTAATTCCGCCAAGCGATACCTCTACCTCACATAACTTTCAGGCTAAAGCCTGACCTACATTTACGTTACCATCTTAAGCTCCCTCAAGAGCGCATTGATTCACATGCTTAATCAACTCAGGGAAGAATGCTAAAAAAATAGCATCTAATTCAGTGTAATAACGGGTAATATCTTCAGCAGCGCCAGTAAAGGTGTTAGTAAAACGAATCCGCGCAGCAATATTATCAAGCGCCAGCCCCACCCCATCGACAGTTTCGTACTCTTTAAACCAATCGTTTTCTGTCATGCTGGTTACTACGCGCTGCATTCGCGCTGGCATAACGGGTATACGTTTACCCAAAAGCCCATAACTGGTTTGCTTAAAGTCATTTAGTGGTTGTTGATTAAAAGTATGCCAATGCTGAATAAGAAAATGATCAAACAACACATCAATCGCAACCCCTGCGAAGCGCCTACGCTTAGGAGAAAAATACTGCTTCGCTTCTTTTACAAAAGGGTGTGAATCTGTGAATTTATCGACTAAATAATGATTATCTAGCGCATTTTTAACCGTGGTGGGTATCTGTGTTAACTGCCGTTGGCCACCAAAATCTCCCAGTAAATTCCCAAAATGTGAGTCGGCAGTAGGTTTTGCTAAATAAAGGTGGGCTAAATAATTCAAAACAGTCCTACGATAGTTAATACAACCTAATGCATATCACTAAGAATCAATAAGTATCTACTCAACCAGCCCTGCAAGGATCGGACTTTGATAGTCACTATTTTGTTTTCGATATTCATTAGGAATACTCCCTACGATAGCTTTAAACACCCGGTTAAAGGTCGCCAGAGACGAAAAGCCGCTCTCAAGTGCAATACTCAAAATACTCCACTCTTTAGCTTGCTCACTTGCTAATAACGCTTTCGCATAATTTACACGGTATTGGTTAATAAACAGGTTAAAATTAGCTACTTTATAGTGAAAGCGAATCGCCCGGCTAATTTTATATTCAGGCACCATCAGCGCTTGCGCAAAATCTGAAATTTTAAGATTCGTTTGTAAAAATAGCTTTTTTTTGTTTATGAGTTCAGAAATACCAGCTATCAACTCAGTCGGTACTTGCTCTTGATGATGAGTGCTATTGCTAAGATGCTTTACTTCATCGCTATCAAAACCAACCTCACTCTCATAATTTTGAGGTGATGTTTGCTTGTTGGAGATACTTGCTTGAAGTGCCATGACTGCTTGCATCGCTAATACAATTAACAGCGCAGATGAAGTAATAATTATGGGGTTATAAAGCTCAATTTCAGCTGGGCTAAATATAAATACAGGTAATATACTGGCATTAAAAACAGCTAAAAAGTAGGCACTAGCAAAAATCACTGATTGCACTTTTTGAGCGTGTGTTTTGCTATTAAAGCCTCTCATCGACTCCCAAAAAGAAAGCACTAAAATGCACGATGAAAGTAAACCTGTTATTTCATTCATGCCTTGTTTTAACCGCCACATTACATGACTGCTAGAAAGTGCTTGCGGATCAAGGCTAACCAAATAGTGCCATGTTTGATTAAACATGATCAACAGCGCGATGGTTACAGCCACTGCCACATGTCTGCGTGAAATAGGGTTATGCTCACGGAATAAAGCCCGTGATATTAACCATGATGCATTACATGTTGCACAAGTAAACAAGCCAATAAAATACTGATATTCCCCCAAGCTTGGTGCACTAATTTTTTGCGCCCCCACCATACAAAGGGAGCCACAAAATACCACAAATAAATAATGAACCAGCTGCTTATCTTTTTTCAACGCATTTAAAAACATTAACCCCATACAAACAAAAAGAAGAAGATAATAAGGGGAATAATTTTGCATAATAGCGTGCTCTTAAAATGACGTTTTAACAAACAACGTGGCCTGAATTACATAGTACAAATTAACATACATATTGGCAAAAAAACTTTGTTAGTGAATATGTCTATACCGCCCTCGCTAATTGCAAAAATTTATCAATATATCGTTGCTCAAATTCCGAATTTGATAAGAAACCGCCCTACAAGCCCTTTATATTGGTGTTATCTGTATCATTGATAAAAAGAAAACACCAATGCCTAAAATTAAAATAACACCAAATACACTGCTCAATAACAGTAAAAAAATATGGTTTACGTGCCTATTGATGGCACAAATCTGCTTTGTTACTTACCTCGCCTTAGGGTACGGGCTCACGGGGATCACTACGGGAATATCTGGCTGGAGTCGCCTAAATAGCACCGCCTATGTTGCCAGCGACCCCATCGGTAATTCAATGTATGCGGTACATGTATTACTCGCCATAGTGATGATAATTGGCGGTAGCTTACAGCTCATACCCGCAATAAGAGCAAAGTATACTAAGTTTCATCGCTATAATGGCCGCGTGTTCGTATTGTTTGCCTGTACCATCTCTGTAGCAGGTATGTACCTTATGATAGCCAGAGGAACCGTCGGCAACACCTTAATGCAAGGACTAACTATATTTGGTGGTTGCGTGGTTATTTTATCAAGCATATTAGCTGTTAGAGCCGCCAAGAAACGTAATATTAGCCTTCATAAAATATGGGCAATACGCTTATACCTCGCAGCTAATGGTGTACTGTTTTTTCGGTTGATGATTTTTGCTTGGTTCTTACTATTTGGTACTTTAGGAGTTGATACCACAACGTTTACCGGTCCAACCGTGCTAGCTGTAAGTATTTGCTCTTATGTAATCCCTTTACTAATTGCTGAGCTGGTAAGACATGCCGAAACTACAACTAATAAAATTATTACAATCGCCACAGCAAGCTTAATGGTGTTGATATCCATTATATTCTTGGTGGGTTTATTTGGGATCGGGCTAGCCGAATGGTATCCGGCGATAGTTAGTTAACATAATCAATAACCATTGAAGAAGAGAAGCCGAAGCAGATGGACAAATACAGTGTAAAAAACACTTAAAATAGTCATCAATTAAAAAGTGTATTTTCGTATTCTATTCATAGCGGTCTAGACATAGCAATTAACTAAATGAGCAACAAACTGTAAAAACAAGACGTTGATATGTAAAGTAAACATTTAATCCATTTGGTTATTTCCGCTTAGCAAGGTATGGACGATACATCAATAAAAATAAATTAAAAACGAGTTATTCTACGGCTCGTTAGGCACACACTTAAACTCGAGAATAAAAATGACTAAAAGCAATTCAAAAAAATTAAAATACTACGTGATTGCAGCTACCATACTTTTTGTAGCGGCACATCTATTATGGGAGCATTTAAATGGTGGAATATTGAGCCATCACTTGTTGCACCGCTCTGATTATCCTTCAATATCAAACTGGTGGGGATTATTAATCCTTCCATTCTTGGCTTGGCTTTCTACAGTAAGGATAGAGAAGCGTGTAACTCTTCAACCTGATGACGCGCTAGTAAGGGCAAAAATTTTACGAGTCTTACTCATCGGTTTTTTTTGCATGCTGGTCTTGAGCTTTGTACAGTCACTCAGTTTTAGTGCTGGCTACGAAAACGTTGCAATTTACTTGTCTTTAGGTTTGGTAGTAGTCGGTTTATTCCTACCTATATACAGAACTGAGTGTATTTTTGGTTATGTATTTGGCTCAATAGTTTCTACTGGAGCAATAATTCCGCTTATAGGTATATTGGTAATAGCGGGGATTTCATGGTTTTCTCACGTATATATAAAGCCATTAGTTTTTCGAGTTATCAGGGCGAAACCGCTGTAGTCTAGCCTAACAATCCACCTCATTCGGGGTCTGCGAGCTCACAAGTTCGCGCGCATGTGCGGGGCGTTAGACATAAATCTAAACTATATAGAAATATTTAAGGTGATTTGTAATGTTGAAACTATCAGAATACGAAGTAAATATAAAAATAAAACTTAGCGCAATATGGGCGTCCGCTATGTCTTTGTATATTTATTGTGACTACTTCGAACTATATACGCCCGAAAAATTAGAAAGCATGATAAATGGCACGACTCTTTTTGGCTCAGGTGACCAAGGTGTTTTACTGGGTTTATCATCAATAATGTTAGTAACCAGTTTAATGATCTGCTTATCCATACTATTACCAGCGACTATTAATAGAGTTTTAAACATTCTTGTCGGTTTAATAATGACACTAATGTTAGGTTATCTTACCTATGTAGCTGGGTGGTATTTTTATAAAATGTATGCAGCAGTTGAAGCTATTTTAACTTTGCTAATTGTTTGGTTCGCATGGACTTGGCCAAAAGAGTCAAATGCCTAATAAATAATGGAACGCCTTGATATTAAGCTCCAGTGAAATGCGGAATCCTGCACATTGAGGTGGCCTGAGTATATTATAGCGATATAAAAACAGCTCAATAACAAAGCAAAATCACTTATATAGTTATTCTATATAAGTGATTTTTAACGCAGTGAGTAAACCACCCATTTTAAAAATTAAAATCAAAATCAAAATCAAAAGCTTATGCAAAAAAACATTATCCATGAATTTATTTTGCCAATTAACATTCATTATTTCGTATTCAGCTTAGCTAAAATCTAACCGCATAAGTGCACCGTTAAGCTCTGGGCAAATATCAATAATTAAGCGTCCTTGGTGTGCTCGGCAGATTTCATCAACGATAGCTAAACCTAAACCACTACCTTTATTATCTGACTGGCCCTTCCGCCAAAATACTTGCGTTGCCATCTCTTTATCTACGTCATTAAAACCAGTGCCATTATCACTAACACTGATGCTATTATTGGCGACTACAGCAATTACTCTACCTTGTTTGGGGGAGTATTTAAGTGCATTTTCAAGTAAGTTTTTACAGGCTATGGTTAATGAAGCTTTATCACCTTCAACATAACAATCTTGATCTTTTACTATCAGTTCAAGATCTTTATTAAGACTTAAAACCATTGGTCCTAGCATTTGACATGCCTGCGACATTACCTCTGCTAAGTTGACTTGTTGCGTAGAATAACTGTGCTGACTTTGCGCCCGAGATAAATCCAACAGCTGTTCAACTAATCGACTCATATAGGTAATGTCAGTTAATAACGTCTGCCTGATAACCTCAGGAATATCATTAAGCTCTACTCGTCCCTGTAAAATAGTTAGCGGCGTACGTAATTCGTGGGCAGCATTGGCGACAAAGCGTTTTTGTTGATTAAAACCTAATTCAACTCTATCTAATGCTCTATTCATTGCTTCCGTAAGTGGTTGTATTTCATTTGGTACATGTTCAACTTGCAGTCGCTTTTCCATCTGATCTGGCTCAATTTGATTTGCTTGCATCGAAATACTACGAATTTTTTTAGTGATACTATTTATGGAGAAGAAGCAAACCGCAATAAATAGTGCCAAAGAGGTGCCTGCGGCTAAATACATACTATTAATAATGGCTGGTAAAACCGCTTCTTCGGCAAATTTCCCTAAACGATCACTACGCACTACATCAATATAAATCGGCAGGCCATTAATACTGTCTGCATGACGAAAACCAATAACCTCACCTAAATCAGACGCTAAGGTTACCCCTCCTTCGGGTATATTCAACGGTACATAATGTAGTAGCGTTTTATACTTTTCTTCTAGTGGTGCAGATTTTATTAGCTCCTTTAAAGAGGTTTGGCTTACGACCCTAAAGCCAATATTGCTGTATAAAGCATCATAAGACCATTGAGAAACTTCACTAAGGTTAACAGTCAAATCCCCCTGTTCATCCATGGTTAACGCATCATGAATATCAAACGCAAGCTCTTTTGAAGCTTCATTAGCCGCAATACTGGCAAAGGAACTGGTAGAGCAATATGCATAAACGGCTGCAACACTAAGAAACAATATCAAACCAGCCAAAACATAATGCTTTAACAGGGTATAAGTTAGTGAATGGCGGTAGTTTTTTAATCGCGTAATATTATTGTGAAAATATGACTTCATATTATGCTTCATGTTGTAAAACATAACCGATTCCACGTAGCGTTTTCACATTAAAAGAGGCTTTGTGTTGCAATAGCTTCTTCCTTAATCTATGCACAGCAACTTGCACGGCATTTTCACTGATATCATCATCGAAACCAAATAAACTGCTGATGATAGCGTCTTTTGACACCGTAAGGCCGGTATTGCGTAACAAGTAGCTGAGGATAGAAAACTCGGTTTTCCCCAACTCAACACGCGCACCTTCAACCGATAAATGTGACGTTCTCAGATCTAAAACCATATTGCCATGGCATAACTGATTACCAGTAAAATGGTCAGGGCGGCGTAATAAAGCGCGGAGTCTTGCCAATAACTCTTCTGTAGCAAATGGTTTTGCTAAATAGTCATCTGCACCACCATCCAAGCCTTCAATTTTGTCTTGCAAACTACCACGCGCTGTCAGGATTAACACTGGCGTGGTGCAACTAAGGTGACGCAATCTAGCTAATACCTGCATGCCGTCCATATCGGGTAAACCTAAGTCTAAAATAATAGCGTCAAAGCGTGTGGCTGCGCACATAGCCAAGGCTAGTTTGCCCGTTACTGCTATATCACTACGAGCATTTAGTTTAAAACAAGCCAACTTTAATAATTCTGCAACCTGAATATTATCTTCTACCACTAAAATTCGCATTAATACCTCTCTACAGCCAGAGTAACTTTATCACTCTGTGCAGCTTTAGTTTGCTTTTTAGACCAAACCAACTTGGTTGCACAAGGAACAACAATTAAGGTTAGAAGAGTCGAAAATATCATGCCGCTCATCATAGCCCATGCCAATGGTGGCCACAATGGGCTGCTAGAATACGCCAGAGGCAGTAAACCTAGGACTGTTGTTAACGTACTTAATAAGATGGGTCGAATGCGTAAAATGACCGAATTAATAAGGGCAGCCTCTAATTTTTGGCCTTGATTAATTTCAGATAAAAATTTATCAATCAATACAATGCCATTATTTACCACCACGCCAACTAACCCTAATACACCCAGCAAGGCCATAAAACCAAATGCTTTACCTGATAACGCTAAGCCGGGATAAATACCTAAAACAGCCATAGGAATACTAAGCAAAATAATGAAGGTTAAACGAATAGAACCAAATTGCGCTAACAAACAAGTGACCAAGAGCAGTAAACCGACGGGCAAAGCTTTCATGATTGCACTGTTGGCATCACTTGATTCTTCGCCTTCACCACCAAAGCTAATTTCAACATTAAAGTCATCGGATATCGTCTTCAAGTTAATCGCCAGTGACTCTAATACACTGTCATCGTTTGCACCAACAAGTAAGTCGGCACGTACTGCCATGCTCGCTTGCATATTTCGACGAAATAACTGCGGCGATTCAGAACTAAAATAGGGTTGAGCAAACAAACTGATAGGCCATTGTCCGCGCTCATTAACTAAGGTAATACTCGTTAGGTTACTGCTGTGAGTTGTGTCTTTTTCGGAAGCTTTGATGTAAACGGGCACGGCATAACCATTGTCATTGATTACCGTCGCCAAGTACCCTTCACTTAACCATTGCAAATAACTACCAATATCTTGATTACTTATACCGGCCTTGTTCATTTCAATTCGGTCAAAGCGATATTTCATTGCAGTAACTCTTTCGTTATAAAGAATACGGCTATTTATTGTTTGATCATGCGCAATTAACAATTCGCGTATTTTCTCACTGGCCTGTGCTAACTGTTTACGATCATTACCATTAATAAATATTTCAATGGGGCTATCAATCGGCGGCCCCTGCCCCAACTCTTTCGCGCGGATATATGCATTACTTTGCCAACCATCAAGTGCTGTATTTAACGATCGAACTACATCTCGTGTATTAGCACCATGCTTGGTATGAAAAGCGATACGAGCCATATGTTTTTGTCTTGGCAAGGTATTAAGATTGTAATAAAAGCCCGGCCCTGAATAACCAATAAAGCTGGCAATGTCAGTGATGCTTTCATTACCTCTAAGTAATTTTTCCGTCATTTTTACCTGAGTAAGTGTGCTTTGGTAGCTACTGCCCGCGGGTAATTCAATGTCAATATAAGCAGTAGTACGTGATGTTGTAGGGAAAAACTCGTTACCCACCCAAGCTTGACTACCCGAGAGCCCAGCTAAAATGATAAAACAAAATAATAAACTGGTTTTGGGTGCGCTAATTATTTTTTCAATAAAGCGTATGCCCAATTCACTTCCTGTATGACTACTTTTGACCTTAAGTAAATGCCGACCTAAAGCGGGTACCAAAATCAGTGCAACAAACAAACTGCTGGCAATGCCGGTAATGACTACAACAGGAATGGTACGAACAAAATCGGCAACGTCACCTGTAGCCAATAACATAGGTAAAAAAGCCGCTATGGTGGTTAACGAGGCACATAATAATGGTTTGGTTAATTCACTGATGGTGCGCTTTGACGCTGCTAATGCAGACATGCCTTGTTGACGGTAGCGTTGCATTAATTCGGCGCTGACAATACTGTTATCAACCACTAAGCCTAAACTGATCACTAAACCAGCCATAGACATTTGCTCTAATACGCCATTAAATAAACCACCATAAATTAAGATAGTAGTTGCCGTAGATACAGGAATAGCCACCGACACCATTAACGCTAAGCGCCAATCCATTAATATAAATAACACTAACGCGAGCAGTACAAAACTAAATAGTAATGACCAAGACAACCCCGTTAGTCGTTCATTGGTCCAACGTGGCTGGAAAAACACTTTCTCAATTACTAACTCTGGATAAGCTTGGTTTATTTTTAGCAGGGCGTGATCAAATCGGCTAATAAAGTCAGTCACCCGTAAACTATCTGGAGCCAAGGTAATAGCCAGGCCTATACTGCTTTTACCATTAAATCTAAAGCCAATGTCAGCAAATTCATCTGGCTGCTCTTGTACAGATAGCAGTTGCGCTAGAATAAAATTTTGTCCTTGCTTATTATTTATCGCCAAACTATTTATTTGGGCGCTATCAGTTAGTCCACCTGGAGATTGCACAGGATTTAAGTATTCGAGGCTACGTAAACTGTCTACTGGACGATACACGTTCTGTTCGCTAACTAATAATGCGATACCTAAAGGGGAAATACCTGACGATAACTGCTGTTGTGCGGTGTAAGTTAAATTGACTCGCCGACCCGGATCAGCAACTAATTCTACATTACGTATTCCACTAACTTGTAATAGCATTTCTTTAATAGAGAGTGCCGCAGCACGTTGTTCAAGCACCGAGTGACTTTCTTTTGCTTGAATGCTCAGTACAATGCCTTGCGTATCACCAATACGATCATTTAAAGTAAGTTGACTAACACCTGATGGTAACACATCAGTAAGTTTTGCAATTTCATTACGAATACGCTGCCAAGCAAGGTCCGTTTCATAAATATGCCCTGCCAGCTCAAGTGAGATAACTCCTTGACCAGGTAAACTACTGCTATCTATCTGGACTAAGTCTTCCAACCCACTTAACTGACGTTCGATCACTTTAATAGCATTATCTTCCACTTCTGCCGCAGTAGCCCCAGGGTAACTAAAGTTGATGTGAGCTGAGCGGTATGGAAACGTTGGGTCTTCTTGATTATAAATATTAAACCAACTCACGCTACCTAGAAGCACTAATAAGCATGCTGTTGACAGCACTAACCTGTCATTAAATAGCCAAGCAAACATTAGTGCAGCCCTCGACTTTTGTCGATATCATTCAGCACCCAAGCCGTCGTGCTTTCAGCCATAATGGTGTTTGCGCAACAACTCGCTAAATCTACCTGTGCTGATATAGCGCGCAATAGCAGGTAATCACCTTTGATTGCTTCAACAATAACGCCGATTTTCGTTTGTTTTACATCGTCATAAACATAGCCTTCGCCAGCCAAATCATATTGAAGTGAAGACTGTTTTACACGGTATAAAACCTCCGCAGAATTAATCCTCAGCTGCGCTTGTAACCCTATGAATTTATGCTGCGCTTGACTTAAAGCGACAGTTACTTCAAACAATCGACTAGCGCCTTTTTTTGGTCGAGCCAACTCGGTAATAAGCACTTGTTGATGCAGCCCTAAAGCAGGGATAGTTAAGGTGACTTGTTGACCTAATGATAAGGAAATGGCAAAACGCTCAGGTAACTCGAATCGGGCCTTTTGGCGTTTAACTTCATCTAAAACAAGTACAGACTGACCCGTATTAAGGTAGTCACTTTGTCGAACATGAAGGTGACTTACTAATCCTGAAAAAGGAGCGCGAATTAAGCGCTCTTGATAGCGATTATTGCTGCTGTTTACCTGCGCTTGCGCAACAGCTAAACCCGCTTTTGTTGCCAAATAGCTTGCTTCTAAGTTATCAACATCAGTCTGCGCGAGTAAACCTTGTTGATGTAATGAGTTTGCTCTTTGCCACTCTTTTTGCGCATGAATGAGATTAGCTTTTTTTTCTCGGTAATTAGCTTGCGCTTGATGCCAGTTATCCGCCCACTCGGGCGAATAAATTTCGGCAATGATATCGCCTTTATTAACGGTACTGCCATTTAGCAAAGACAAAGAAATAACTCTCCCTGCTTGCATAGAGCGTAAACTTACCGACTGTTGACCTTCAATGATGCCAGTGAAAAATGTACTTATACGCTCTTGCCCAATATTAGCATCAGTAACACTTTTTGCTTGGCCAAGCGGTGATAACAAAAGACCTAAGCAAGCTAAAAATCCACAGAGCATGGGGCTAGCTTTAGAAAACATAAGCGTAACCCATAATAAACTCATAACTATTGCTACCATCAACAAGGGGGCTATCTTCTATACTGCTGCCTAATACTGAGTACTCTAATCTAAAAATCACCCTATGATGCGGGCCTGACCACCACATACCTCTTAAACCAGCAACCGCTTGGGTTGCTGCATCTGCCTGGTAAAAATCACGCGTGGTGGTTACTTCCTCTTGACGCACGCCATAGTAATAGTCGACTAATTCTTCACTTTGATATTCCAGCCCAATAAAAGGCGTTAACATGGTAGATTCAAATTTAAAATTATGACCAAAGGTAAGACCGGCTTGATAGCCCTCATGCTTGCCCAACACATCAGCTGCCATGCTAAAACCAACATCTACCGGCCCTAGTTCGTACTCCAAGGCAAAGCCCAAATCTATGGTTGAATCTCTATCTTTCATACCGGTAAAAAACTTGTCATCATCTGCTGAATAACCGTCAAGACGAATAGAGCCGGTAAGGTCAAATGTAAATTCATCACCTCGATGTAGATTATATTTAACTTCTGGGCCAAGCAGACTAAAATCACCATAATTAATAAGTAATGCTGGTACAACGTTACTTTCGGCGCCTATATCATAACCAGCATTTTGTGATATTACAGCTAGGCCAATACCAAGCTCATTTTGTTGAGCCTCTTGCGCGTTGGCACCAAAGCTTAAAAGTAAAAGTGAGTAACTTAAAGGAAGTAGTTTTTTATTCATTGGTATATCCAAATTGATTAAATCTGGCTATACCATAATAACTGTAACTTTCCTGAACATTACAGTTCAGGATTATTTTGCTCTAAGACAACAGAAATAAAAAATTAAAGAGCCCCACCAAAAGCCAATACATTCAAAATTTTAATTAAGTTAATCACCTCAAACAATTAAGCAGGCCTCATCTAAATAACATCTCACAAATAACCCTATGTCATAATTTCTGCCTTGATATTGCACTCTTTCACTCATTTTGGACAAGTACACAATCGCCACACGATAAATTATAGGAATATAAATTATTACCTTAAGGCAATGTTTAAATTGAGTATATTATCAAACAGGTTACTTCAGACATCTTACTGCGCACCTGCTAGCTGTTTTAAATGCTACTGAAGATACTGTAGGAGTAACGTGTGTCCAAGCTTATTTGATTGTTTTCTTGCAGTTGATACGCACACTTTGCTTTTTCACTAACCGGGGATTAGTAAAAACACACACTTTAAAGAGAAGGGTTATTTTAGAAGTAATATATATACAGTGCAGATATAAAGCCGCTGGGTAGATTAACAACCCTGACTTTATTTATATAAATGAAGTCAGGTGTAACCTTCGTAATTTTCACTCTCGCATTGAGCTAAATACTCACCTATTAGCTTAGCTGTTGTACTTTATTGAGTGAGCGCTTCACCAAAACGATTTGCCTTCAGCTTACCTTTCGCAAAACCTAAGTAAATAATACAACTAATCGAGCCAATAAAAGGAATTAAAAAGCATAACGTCATCCAGCCAGATATATTAAGGTCATGCCAACGCTTAATTGTCACCATAAGATTTATCCAAATCAAGCACCCTAATACTACAAACAAGGTTAAGTACATAAGCCCTGTAGAGAACCACGTTTCTTCCATAGGGTAATCCCCCATATTAGATAGTCCATGAATAATTGATATAAACAAAACGGCATTAGACACAGCAACAAACCAATAAATACTTCGCGTTACTCGACCTCGCCATGATAAAAGAATGCTCGCAGCAGAAGTATTAAGCACTTTGCTACTCCATAAATTAAATAAAAATGCAGGCAGTAATATAAAAACACTAAAGTTGTATATTAAACGAGCGGTTAGTAGATATGCTTGATAATATTCAATGGAGAAAGGAAGAAAGCTCCCCGCAAGGGGATACATGTTATAAAAAGCTGATGAGACTAAACAGCAAACGAGAAAGCTCACCAACCAATAGCGCCCTGGTATATTTTTTAAAGACAGGCTAATAGCTAAAAAACAAATATAAAAAAGAGGCTCAGATAAATAATAAGCAATGTTGATTGAATCATGAAGACAATCGAGTTCGGTATTACAAAACATTACAGTCCTTGTAGTGTGCATATTAAAGTGAAATGTAGGCTACCCGACTCAAATTTTTTGTCAACAATATGAAACGGTACAAAGGCGCAGGCTGAACAGTTGTGCCTTCATTAAATTATTAAAAAACATATTATTAAACAAAGTGCCCGCCTAGTTTAGCTTTTTTGCCTAAAACCCCTTCCAAGCTGCACAATTCCAAGTCCTGTAATTAACAGTGTGCAAATAATAAGGATAAATTTACTGACAAAATATGTGCCTGCCCTTTTTTATGCTCACTCATAAAAGTGTGTGCGTTTGAGGTGAACAAAATGGCTATACACAAACTTATTTAAAACCAGCGAGTGTGATTTTAAAATTAAAGTCTCTTTTGCAAAAAAAGTTATTGCTCTTCACATCTATTTCACACCTGCGTTGTTACCGTTTAACCAATAAAACAAAAGAGGTTTACCTTATGCCATTCATTAAAAATAACATTCTTCGTTACACGCTTATTACTGCCATAATTATATTACTTGCAGGCGGGGGCTGGTTTTTTCATTTCTCGTTGACACCTTATCAAGTAAGCTATGAGCAAGTACAAGCGCATTATGCTTACCAAGCAGGTAATGATTTACATTGGCAACAAACTAAAATTGAAGACAACTATGACGAATTTACTTACCAAAGCTTCGATGGTCAAATTGTAAATGGTCGAATCAAATACCCTGTAACGCATGCTAATTCAACGCAGCCCATGCCCGTTTTAATTGGTATACATGCACTGGGTCGGAGTCAAATACGGTGGTTTCAAGATAGCTTTAGAACCCGCCCAACAATTACATCTGTTGATAAAATCACGCAACAAGCACTCAAACAAGGCTACGCCGTCATAGCCATTGACGCTCGTAATCACGGCCTTCGTAAAGACCCTAACTACTCTATACGTGACGTGATGATGGATTTACATTACTTCGGTGACAAAGCCCCGTATGAAGCGCTGATCACCGATACAGTCAAAGATCACCGCGTGCTCCTTGATTGGATAGCGCAGCAGCCACAGTTTGACCCGTTGCGTATAAATGTTGCGGGCTACAGTATGGGTGGGCAAGCAAGCTTATTATTGGCGGGTATCGACCCACGTATCAATAATGTAGCAGCCATTGTTCCTCCCCACCTAGATGATAAAACAGCACTGGTTGCGCCTAAGAATGTGTTAATAGGTCTGGCTAACAACAAAGTCTGGCTACTTACAGCGGACGATGACGAATACGCAAGCAAACAACAAAACAGCATGTTATTCAATCTGATACCGAGTGAAAATAAAAAGCACTTTCGCTTTGACAGTAGCCATATTCTGCCTTCAAACTATGTCGATGACTTAACTGACTGGCTGTGAGACATGCATAACAAAGAACTAAAAATATTAGTTATCGAAGACAACCCCGAAATAAGCCTCAATATTGCTGATTATTTTCAGCAATATGGCACGGTGATGGATTTTGCCGATAATGGTCAGCTCGGCTTAACGCTCGCCATTGAGCAGTATTATGACTGTATAATTCTTGATATTATGCTCCCTAAACTTGATGGTTTAGGGGTTTGTCAGCAACTACGCCAGCACGCAACACGCTATACCCCTATTATCATGATGACAGCACGCGATTCATTAGCAGATAAACGAGAAGGGTTTGAGCTCGGCGCAGATGACTACCTAACAAAGCCATTTGATTTAGAAGAACTCTGGCTACGCTGCAATGCGCTCGTCAAACGGCATATACAACCGATGCAATCGACCCTTACTGTAGGGCCACTCCAACTTGATAACCAAACAAAACAGGTTAGACGTGACGGGTTAGCTTTAAAGCTACAGCCTATCCCATGGCAAATAATACATATTTTGATGCAAGCTCACCCCAGCGTCGTAAGCCGCACTGAACTATGTGACAAAATATGGGGGGATGAACATACCGATTCAGATGCCCTTCGGTCACACCTTTATCAGTTACGTAAAGTAATTGATAAGCCTTTTACCTCTCCACTCATTAAAACAATGCATGGAATTGGTTTTTGCTTAGATATAAAAAATGGTTGACCCCATGAGAAAACACCCGTTACGCACACGAATTATAGGGTTATTTATTGCCCTTACTGCGCTGATCAGCGTGTTATACAGCTTAATGAGCTTTGTATTTGCCTATCATGTTGAAGACCACTTTTTTAATACCTTTATCGATATTGAAAGCCACGCTATTAACCAACAAATAGCACAAGGGAATGCCGTGGCACCTCGATTCGACTTTATTTCGTTTTATGCACAGTACTCAGAGCTACCTGCTGATATAAAGCAATTTTTAACTCAACACCCTCATCGAACCGAAATCCCCCTAGCTAACGGTGAGCATTTTCATTTAAAACAATTTGAACATGGCTACTTACTCGCAGACGTTAGTGATCAACTATTTGTTAGTAGTGTTAAAAACGAACTGCTTTCTTATTTATTTGTTATTTTTGCTTTTGTCTCTGTAATTGCTATTTTGATGGGAATTACAGCCTACCTCATTGCTAAGCGCTTATTTAAACCCCTTGATGAATTAATTACTATTATTGAACAAGCCCCTGTTGAACAACTGCCCAATGGATTTGCCGAGCGCTTCAAAAACAGTGAAATTGGAACCTTTGCCAATGCGCTTGAACAAGCACTTACACGTATACACGCATTTATTAAACGTGAACAATTATTCACCCGAGATATATCCCATGAACTACGAACCCCCGTCACGATAAGCCAAGGTGCAATTACACTGTTAAAACAATCCAAACTCACTGAAAAGCAAACAGATCTCATTGCCCGAGTTGAACATGCTCAAAAACAAATTGAACAAAGTTTAACAGCCTTACTCGCCTTAGCTCGAGAAGAAAACAGCCAACCAGCTCAAACGCGCATCCTCCCGCTGGTCGAACAAAGTATTTTACAGCAACACCATTACTTGGCCGGTAAAAGCATTGAACTAGCCGTTAACATTAAACCACAACAAATAGCCCCTATAGGCGAACCACCCCTGCTTATTTTATTAAACAACCTGATAGGCAATGCGTTTAAATATAGTCATTCAGGCATTATCGAAATCGAATATAAAGACAGCTCACTTTCAGTGCGTGACTGTGGCGGCGGGATTAGCCCGAATATAGAACAACACATTTTTGACGCTGGTGTAAAAGGCAATGAAAGCCAAGGATTAGGCATGGGGCTTAATATTGTCAAACGCTTATGCGAGCACTTATCGATTGATTACGCCCTAAACTCCACAAAAGCGGGAAGTGAATTTATCATCACATTTAAGTAACCTGTCTACGTTTACCAGGACTCAATCCCAACAAATTACGTAAAATTTCTAATAACCCGAATTCAGGTTCCAATTGCACCAAACCTTAAACCACATTAGTTGTGATTTGAAGGTAATAACGTGATGCTCGGGTAGAAACATTCGCAGCTAAAGCCCAACCTACAAACCCATGCGCCAGCAAGCTTAGCGCCTACGGTGGTTAACTCTAACATTGGTGTAAACCATTCGTGGCTAAAGCCATCTCCTACAACCAATATTTAACCTCGGTGCAGCGCGAAGCGCCTCTATAATCTCAGTGGTGAAGTTCACTTATCGCACTAAAAAGAAGAAAAGAAGAAAAGGGTCAAATCTTGACTTCACACATCAAACAATCTCGAAGTTTTTCGTATTGTAATTTAACCTTCTTATCTTCAAGCATTAATGCATTCAACCTACCGACAGTTTTGGATATAGCTGAATAATGCTGAACATTAAAGATACCTGCTAATGCCTGCAAATTTAATCCCGATAAGTCTTGGCACAATTTAATGGCAAACCAACGGGGTAAGTTTTTCTCTTTTCGCCCCTTTTTAACCATTACTATATCATCTACTTCAACACTAAAGTATTGAGCTAGGTAAGCAATTACATCATCTGCTGAGTACTTTTTAACAACAAGCTTACTTTCACTATTTGGTGATGCGATATGGTCATTTATATTTTCAATAAAGTCCTCACAGCCCAGAACCGACAATAACTTTTTAGCATTATAAAAAGCGCTTATTTTTTCACCGTTTTCAAACTCCACAAACTGCTTATAAGCTACATATTTACGCTTTTTGCCTTGGAGCGAAAATATAAAATCTCGAACGAGCCATTTAGGCACAGCTACCCTTTTAATGAAAGCGGAATAGCTAGACCATTGATACTTAGCAAGGTCATCTACCAGCGGGGTGCTCGTTTCAATTGGATTACGATGAATATACCGACTAACATGCAACAAGTAGTTATCAGCATCCACCAAAACCGCTTTATATCGCCCTCTAAACAGCGCACCATCTGTGTTATGTGTTCGATTAAAGTATTGAGTATAAAGGCCATTAATATGCTTCATGGCTCTACCTAAGTTAGCATCGGGGGTTTTGATTAGTAGGTGGTAATGGTTGGTCATTAAACAATATGAATGCACTTCAATATTAAAGCGAAGGCTTGCTTGCTCAATGCAATATAAAAAATACTTAAAGTCGTCATCGTTTAAAAAGGTATTTTCACGCCCTCTTCCACGATTCATTACATGATAAAACGCATTTTCATACTCTATTCGCAGCGGCCTAGACATAGCAATTCACTCAATAAGCTGTAAATTATAAATCTAGACCTTTGATGTCTGAAGTCAAGATTTGACCCCTTTGGTTTTCATTGATGTCTGAAGTCAAGATTTGACCCCTTTGGTTTTCACGCCCTGAAAATAAGCAATTGATGAGTAATTTATTTCATGGATGAAATGAAAGCCGTGACTTCGCCATGG
The DNA here is from genome assembly GCF_001653135.1 of Pseudoalteromonas neustonica. Taxonomy (GTDB): domain Bacteria; phylum Pseudomonadota; class Gammaproteobacteria; order Enterobacterales; family Alteromonadaceae; genus Pseudoalteromonas; species Pseudoalteromonas neustonica. The sequence continues at coordinate 326,147 of NZ_BDDS01000001.1, read as the reverse complement.
ATGGCGATTACACGGCGCTTACGTTCACATCAATTGTGTTTTGAAGGATTAAGCGTGGTGCTCGGGGCGCCGCTGGGTGACGAGTGACCGAAACGAAGTTTCGCAGCGCGAGGAAGTGGAAGCATGGATGCTGACAGGAACCCAGCTTCAGGGATGAATTGCTTGCAGCAGAATCAATTTGAAAACCGATCCCTCTTTGGCTGTCGCCAGCGCGAATAAACCTTGAATAAGGTTTCTAATGTAGGTCGCGGATTTATCCCGATACACTCCTGTAAAATACTTTCAGGCTAAAGCCTGACCTACAACAAACGTTATTACGCGCGAAATAAATTTTACGCCTAAATAGATTCCAGTATAGTTAACTTTTTCTCGAAAACGCTTTCACTCATTAATTTGGGGTAGTTATTTAACAAGAACTTAGTGATTTCTTCTTGTTTATCAATAACATCATTTTCAGCGCTGATACTCATAAACCCATAGTCTATGATAGTTTTTAAATCACCAATGTAAGTAACTGTATTTTCTTTAACTTCAAAACCTTCATTTCTATCCAGTAGGAAGTAGTGGTTACCAAATACTATTTGCCACCATTTATAATGACCAACTGGAAGTTTGAAAATATTATGATCGCCATTTTTATCAGGTGTGAATTCTACATTTTTTGAAACACCGGCATCATTACTTTCCCCTTGGTAAACCGCTATATATTTTAAATGAGGAACAAATATGTTACCAACTTCATCTGTATTTGAAATTAAGTTTGTAACAACTATTCCTTCAGAATTACTTATACTCTGTCCATCTATATGTTTTTCTTGAATCATAGAACATGCTGATAAAAGAAGCGTAGCAATAACAAATACTGTACTTTTTAGAGATCTCATCATATTTTAAAGTTTTAATTATTTTGCGTTAATAGTACCCAATTCGAAACAATAATAAAATACTAAAATTAAGAAATGCATAGCTGACTTAGACCACAATCCGTGGGCTTGAATTCACACTTCCTAAGTCAAACACCAATTTCACGCTTAACACCCTCCCCGTCATCACGCCCTGAAAATAAGCAATTGATGAGTAATTCATTTCATGGATGAAATGAAAGCCGTGACTTCGCCATGGATGGCGATTACACGGCGCTTACGTTCACATCAATTGTGTTTTGAAGGATTAAGCGTGATGCTCGGGGTGCCGCGGGGTTCCAAGGGGCGGTCGGCGGCAGCCGCCCCTTGGTTGCCGCCAGCAATCTGGCAAAAAACTTTGAATAAGGTTTCTAATGTAGGTCGCGGATTTATCCCGACAAAAATTAACAAGTTAGCAGTAAAAACCATCAGCTAAGGTGAAACAACTTTTTGAGCTAAAGCCCAACCTACAAACCCACGCGCCTACAGTGATTAACTCAATCACTCGTGTTAAGCCATTCGTGGCTAAAGCCATCTCCTACAGAACCTCTGTACAGCGCGAAGCGCCTCTGAATTCTCTGTGGTGAAATTCACTTTTCGCCCTAAAGGGCGACCTACGATTTAAACCAAACCCGTTGGGTTTCGTTGTACTCTACCCAACCTACCAACCATTCGTGGCTGAAGCCGACTCCTACAACAATATTTAGCCTCAGTGTAGCGTGTAGCGCCTCTGCGGACTCCGTGGTGCAATTCACTTATCGCCCTAAAAAGCGACCTACGATTTAAACCAAACCCGTTGGGTTTCGTTGTACTCTACCCAACCTACCAACCATTCGTGGCTGAAGCCGACTCCTACAACCGCCTTTAACCTCGATGCAACGCGAAGCGCCTCTGTGCTCTCGGTGGTGAATTCATTTTCTCGCTTTTTTCGCCCTAAAGAGCGACCTACAAACAAACCATATTTACGTGCTTGAGAGCTGGTAATAATATTTGAGAATCGTTGGCTTTCGTTGCACTCTACCCAACCTACAAACCCACGCGCCAGCAAGCTCGACTCCTACAACAATATTTAACCTCGGTGCAGCGAAGCGCCTCTGTGATCTCGGTGGTGTAATTCACTTATCGCCCTAAAGAGCGACCTACAAACAATACATATTTGCGTGCTTGGGAGCTGGTAATGATATTGGAGAATCGTTGGGTTTCGTTTCACTCAACCCAACCTACATAAGCATTTTAAATGGTTTTTCACCACGCACAAAAAAGCCGCTACACTTGTGCAACGGCTTTTAAAATTTTATAAATTCCCAATCTTTAATAGGAATTCTAAAAATTATTAATCACGGTATGTCTCTACCGCTGGGCATGAACACACTAGGTTACGGTCGCCGTATACGTCATCGATACGCGTTACTGTAGGCCAGAATTTGTTTTTTGCCACTGCAGGTACTGGGAATGCGGCGTAGAAGCGGTCGTATGCACGATCCCACTCGTTACCAAGTACGTCGCCTTGTGTGTGCGGTGCAAACACTAGCGGGTTGTTTTCGATAGACCATTCGCCAGAGATCACTTTATCGATTTCGCCTTTGATTGACACCATCGCTTCGATGAAACGGTCGATCTCAACTTTAGACTCAGACTCAGTTGGCTCAATCATCAATGTGCCCGCTACTGGGAACGACATAGTTGGTGAATGGAAGCCGTAATCTTGTAAGCGCTTAGCTACGTCCATTTCAGTGATGCCTGAAAGCTCTTTAAGTGGACGTAAGTCAACAATACATTCGTGAGCAACACGGTTGTTGCGGCCACGGTATAAAATTGGGAAGTGCGCGCTTAGCTCATGAGTTAAGTAGTTAGCGCTTACAATCGCCATTTCAGTCGCTTGTTTAAGGCCTTCGCTACCCATCATGGTGATATAAGCCCATGAGATAGGTAAGATTGCCGCTGAGCCGTATGGCGCTGCAGATACTGCACCGTTACCAATTTTAGTACCTGGTACGTTAATTACGCTATGGTTAGGCATAAATTCAGCTAGGTGTGATTTAACACCGATTGGGCCAACACCTGGACCGCCGCCGCCGTGCGGAATACAGAACGTTTTATGTAGGTTTAAGTGCGATACGTCAGAGCCGATAAAGCCTGGGCTTGTAACACCTACTTGGGCGTTCATGTTTGCGCCATCCATGTAAACTTGGCCGCCGTGCTCGTGCACGATGTCGCAAATTTCACGGATTGTTTCTTCGTATACACCGTGCGTAGACGGGTATGTGATCATGATGCACGATAGGTTTTCTGATACTTCTTCGGCTTTCGCTTTAAGATCAGCCATATCAACGTTACCGTTTTTGTCACAATCAACAACCACGATTTTCATGCTTGCCATTTGTGCAGATGCAGGGTTAGTACCGTGCGCTGAACTTGGGATCAAACAAATGTTACGGTGTGCATCGCCACGAGACTCGTGGTATTTACGAATCGCGATTAAACCTGCGTATTCACCTTGTGCGCCAGAGTTTGGCTGCAGTGATACCGCATCGTAACCTGTAATGTTAACCAACCAATCATGTAATTCGTTGATCATGATTTGGTAACCTGCTGCTTGGTCTAACGGGCAGAATGGGTGAAGGTTAGCAAACTCAGGCCATGTAACTGGGATCATCTCAGCAGTCGCGTTTAGTTTCATGGTGCATGAACCTAACGAGATCATTGAATGGTTTAATGATAAATCTTTGCTTTCAAGACGCTTAATATAACGCATCATTTCAGTTTCGCTGTGGTACGAATTGAAGTTAGGGTGCGTTAAAATTTCGTCATCGCGTACTAAGCTTGCAGGGATTGACTCGCTGCCATTCGCTTCGATGTCGGCTGCAATTGCGTCAACACTTAAACCATGGCCTTCGCCTAGGATAATGTCGAAAAGCTCAGCAACATCTGCACGGGTTGTGGTTTCTGATACTGCAATTGAGTACTCGCCAGCGTGGTTAGTTGCAAAGTTAACGCCGTTTGCTACAGCGCGCGCTGTTACGTCGTCTTTGTTATCACTAACAACCGTTAGGGTATCAAACCATGTGCTGTGCTTAAGTGCTACGCCTTTAGCTTGTAGGCCTGCAGCTAAAATATCGGCAAAGCGATGAATACGCTGTGCGATAGTTTTTAAGCCTTGTGGGCCGTGGTACACCGCATAAAACGCTGCCATATTGGCAAGTAATACTTGCGCTGTACAAATGTTTGAGTTGGCTTTATCGCGGCGAATGTGTTGCTCGCGCGTTTGCATTGCCATACGTAGCGCATCGTTACCTAAACGGTCTTTTGATACACCAATAATACGACCTGGTAATGAACGTTTGTACGCGTCACGCGTTGCAAAAAATGCAGCGTGAGGACCGCCGTAGCCCATTGGTACACCAAAGCGCTGCGCTGAACCAAGTACGACGTCTGCGCCCAGTTTACCCGGTGCTTTTAGTAGTAATAAGCTCATTATGTCGGCTGCAACACAGGCAATCGCTTTTTTGCTTTGTACGCCAGCGATTAAATCTGTGATATCAACAATTTCACCTGACGTTGACGGATACTGGAATAACGCGCCAAAAATCTCGTGGTTCACAGCGTCGGCAGCTTTACCTACGATGATCTCAAAACCAAACTGCTCTGCACGTGTAGTAACAACGTCGATTGTTTGTGTGTGTACGTCATCTGCGATGAAAAATGCGTTTGCTTTTTTAGCTTTAGAAACACGCTTTGCAAGGCCCATGGCCTCTGCGGCTGCCGTTGATTCATCAAGCAACGATGCACTTGCTAAATCAAGACCCGTTAGGTCTAGGGTCATAGTTTGGAAGTTTAATAATGACTCTAAACGCCCTTGAGCAATCTCTGGTTGATATGGAGTGTACGCTGTGTACCAACCTGGGTTCTCAAGTACGTTACGTAAAATTACGTGTGGTACATGAGTTGGGTGGTAACCTTGACCAATGTAAGATTTGAACACTTTATTTTTGCTTGCTACAGACTTTAAGTAGCTTAGTGTTTCAACTTCAGTGCGGCTTTCGCCCACTGTAAGGCCCTGCTCTAAACGAATACTTGCAGGTACAGTTTGATCGATCAGCTCTTCAACACTCGATACTCCAAGAGCACTTAGCATATCGCTTACTTGTGCTGGGCTTGGCCCAATATGACGGCGAATAAAATCTTGCGTTTGCTCTAATTGTTCAAGAGATGTGGCGTTTGACATTTGTCCAGATTCCTATGATCCAAAAAATAAATGGTTACTACTAATGGGTGACCAGTAATAACTTAAAAGCTTTTGATTTAATAACTTACACTGTATGGAAGGTAAGCAGTAAAATCATAAAAGCCCCGCTAGCATTTGGTATAACGGGGCTTTTAATATCGAATAAAACTAATTATTAGTCTTCGTCGATCGAGTGTGCGTAGCCTTCTGCGTCAAGCAGGTTTTCTAGCTCAGACTCGTCAGATGCTTTAATGCGGAATAACCAACCGTCGCCGTAAGCATCACTGTTTACAGTTTCAGGTGCATCTTCTAGGTCTTCGTTGATTGCAACGATTTCGCCACTGATTGGTGCATAGATGTCTGAAGCTGCTTTTACTGATTCTGCTACTGCACAATCTTCGCCAGCGTCTACTGCATCGCCCACTTCTGGTAGTTCAACAAATACCATGTCGCCAAGAAGTTCTTGTGCATGCTCAGAAATACCTACAGTGAAAGTACCGTCGCCTTCGTTGCGAACCCACTCGTGTGAAGAGGCATACTTTAACTCGCTAGGGATATTGCTCATTTTATTCATCCTTTGGTTTTGATACCAATCAACTTAAATATTTAACCATTCTAGCTGTCTAAATAAAGCGCTAACTGCGTTATTAATTTATCAGGTAGAACAACTACATATCAAAATTAATGCCTTGTTATCACTCTATTTATCTGTCGCTATAAGTGGTTAATAACTCAACATGATTGGTATTATTGGGTGATAACACCAAATTTTAATTTATACTTTAAAGTACTGACTTACCGTTACGTACAAAGCTTGGTTTAACTACTTTTACGTTAACTAATTTTTTACGCATTTCTACTTGGGCTGTTTCGCCTGTTGAACGTGGTACACGTGCAAGGGCAACACTAAAACCAAGAGTAGGTGAGAAAGTACCAGAGGTAATAACCCCTTCGCCACCATCAACAATTACTTTAGAACCGCTACGCAATACGCCTTTTTCTTCAAGCACTAGGCCAACTAGTTTGTCAGTGCTTTTTTCTGCGCGTTGCTGAACTAATACATCACGACCGATAAAGTCACGATCTTCAGGTTCCCACGCAATAGTCCACGCCATGTTAGCTGCAAGTGGTGAAACGCTTTCGTCCATATCTAGGCCGTAAAGGTTCATACCTGCTTCTAAACGTAGTGTGTCACGTGCGCCAAGACCTGCCGGTTTAACACCTGCATCTAGCAGTTGTTGCCATAGATCAGCCGCTTGTTCGTTCGGTACTACAATTTCGTAACCGTCTTCGCCAGTATAGCCTGTTGTGGCAATAAATAAATCACCTACTTGCACACCAAAAAATGGCTTCATACCTTCAACGGCAGCTTGTTGCTCCGTGGTTAAAAGTGTGGCTGTTTTTGCTTTAGCATTTGGGCCTTGTACTGCAATCATTGCGAATTCTGGACGCTCTGTCACTTCAACGGCAAAATCAGCTGAAACTTTAGCCATATGGGCTAAATCTTTTTCGCGAGTCGCTGAGTTAACAACTAGGCGGTAATCAGTGTCTGAGAAGAAATAAATGATTAGATCGTCAATTACGCCACCTTGCTCGTTAAGCATACCGGTGTAAAGTGCCTTACCAGGGACTGTTAACTTGGCAACATCGTTGGCAACTAGTTTACGTAAAAATGCTTGTGCTTGTTCGCCTTTGACATCAACAATCGTCATGTGTGAAACGTCAAACATGCCTGCATCGGTACGCACTGCGTTGTGCTCTTCGATTTGTGAACCATAGTTGATAGGCATTTCCCAGCCGTGAAAATCAACCATTTTTGCGTTTGATTCAAGGTGCTTTGCATGTAAAACAGTTTTAGAAGTCATAATATTCCTTCACTTTATAATAAACCCAATTTTGGGCGTGGCCTCAATTTAATGAGGGGGAATAACATGGGCGGCGATTATACATAAGTTGTACTGCACTGACACCCAAATTGCGATTTGTTCTTTCAAATAAACTACAAAAAACTGGCAAGTGAATAATACGCAAGCCAGTTTATTAATTAATGTTTAGGCAACTTCAGGGAGTGACATATCAAACCCGCGCTGCTGTAAATGCGCTTGCCATTTAGCAAGCTCTGGCGCTTTTGCCACCAGCTGAAAATACTGCTGTGATTGCTTTTCAATGGCGGTAATAAATACATCGCCACTTTGCGCACCATAGCAGCTATTAATATCTGATAAACGTAAGCCTGGTGTAAGCTTGAACGCCTCGATTAAGGCATCAAAAGCATGTTCGCCGCATAATAATAAAGTAGCTAATTCTTTGCGTATTACAAATTCAATATCGTAGCGAAGCTGCTGCTCACTGATCAGTGCTTGTAATTGTGTTGCGCCGTCGCTATGCAACACAAATCTAAAGGCAGTTTCACTAAAATAATATAAAGCAAAGCTATACGTGCTATTTAAGTCACCGTCTAACGTACCTTTAATACCTAACCCACTGGCGGTTAGCTTGTTAATATCTAACCCTAATATAGTGGTTAAAAATGGGATTGCTTCAGTGCCGCTAAAATCTATCACCATGTTGTTGGTATTAGCCTCAAGCAGGTTGCTATCTGGCACGTCAACTTGGCTATGGCGAGCAAACATTATTGGAGTAAAAGTCATTATCGACACCTATCAATCATTAGTCTCAAAAGTATATTGCGGGTGGCTGGCAACAACAAATTGTAATTATTTATCAATTGATAAATAATGCTTATGTATTTAACCCTATAAATTGAATTTTTTTATATGAAGAATATTTCAACAGACAGCCTACGTACCTTAGTAACCGTAATTGAAGTGGGCGGCTTTGCCAAAGCGGGAGAATTACTGGGTTTATCGCAACCTGCGGTAAGCTTGCAAATTAAACGCTTGGAAGATGTGCTTGGTCGTAAATTGTTCAAAAAACAAGGTCAGCGCCAAGTACTTAATCAGTACGGTGAGCTTCTACTGCCACTTGCCAAGCAGATGTTACAGCAAAATGATGCGATTCTTCAGCTGTTCACTAACGAAAATGTGACAGGAAAAATACGTTTGGGTATTCCCAGTGAATTTGCAGCCCGCATACTGCCTGCCATTATAGGCGATTTTGTGGCGCTCTACCCTGATGTATCGTTAGAGGTTAAATCACGATTAAGTAAACATTTGCTCTCCGTTGCGCGCCAAGATCAGTTTGATTTGGTGCTTGCGCTTAATGAAGATTTAAACTCTGAAAAATTCCCTGTATTTATGCAAGACCAGCTAGTGTGGGTTGGCGATTTAACGCTTGCACAAAATGAGGTCATCACGCTAGTAACTGCGCCGGAGGGTTGTATATATCGCCGTCGCGCTATTGAAGCCTTACAATTAGCGGGGATTAAATACCGTATTATTTACAGCAACGCTGATTTGACCGGCTTAACCGCCGCATTAAAAGAAGGTTTGGGGATCACTGTACTGGCAAAAAGTACCGTGCCGAATGAGCTAAGTTATCAGTTACAAACCAAGCAACTGCCAGAACTTGGCCAAATAGGTATTAGCTTAATAAAACGTGCCGATGAGCCTGAACACGCCGTAGACAAACTCGCTGAGTTTATAACATTACGCTTAAGCTAAACTCCAGATTAAACAACAAAAATAATAAGACACTGTTTAAATGATAAATATAAACGCTAAGCAGCTCAACCCAACGACTGGCGAGCTACATTCGCAGGGTAAAATAACGCAGCTAGAACCCAAAGTATTAGCTGTATTTAATAGCCTATACCAAGCTAAGGGTGAGTTAGTGTCGCAGCAATACTTGCTTGATACTATTTGGGCTGGAAGTGTTGTTGCTCCTAACGCGTTACAGCGCTGTATTACGCAATTACGAAAGCATTTGGACGATGACAACAAAACTTTAATTCAAACATTTTCTAAACGCGGTTATCGGCTTTCATTAAAAGAGACTCAATCAGCGCCTCAGCAAGCTTTATTTAACACCAATAAGCGTGTTGTTTTACCCAGTGTTTTTGCATTAATGGCGGTAGCAACTGTAATCATTTTTTTATACGCATCCCCTGTGCGCAATTTTTTTACAGCAAAGAGCATATTAACCGTCACTGACATTTCACCTGTGACTTATAATCAAGCAGCAGAACTTGAGGGTCAAAACCACCAGCATTTATACGCGTATATTGAACAAGCTGACACGCCACAGCCTAAATATACTGATAAACTAATGTTGTTGAATACGCTAACTGGGCGCACGAGCACACTTTTAGAGTCGGCAGATTTTTACACCTCTCCTGTGTTTAATGATCAGGGCGATACAGTACTTATCAGCCAACAAATAAATCAGCCTAATAAAGTAAAATGCAGCCAATTAACAACAATTCAATTATCGCCACCTTTTGTTACTCAGCTGATTGGTCAGTGTAAACCGCCTGATATTAAGCAAGCTTTGTGGCTTGATGCTGGCACTGCATTGCTAGTATCCGACACACAATTAACACGCTTGACTGTCAATTCAGATCAGCACACACACATAACTGGCTTGCCATATAACTTGAACACTATCGGCTGGGTCAATATTGATAAAACCAACTCAGATCAGCCCGTTTTATTACTCGGTGGCTTAACTGATAGTAATATACCTATGGTGTGGTTTATGAGCCTTAAAAACAACCAACTAACAACAATGAGTGCTGAAGCTTTAACTTACTCACAGCTTCACGCTTCTCCAATGCAGCCATTAAGCAAAAACACGCAACTGCAAACTCATAACAATACATTATATGTATATAAAAATGGCCAGCTTGCTACACAAACTCCGTTTTTGGGTAATAACAATGTGACACTTACTGATGTAATTGATACGCACACACTATTAGCCACGCAGTCATACCAAGATCAAGCCATTTTAGAGCGACGCTTTTCAACATCGAAGGGCTTTTACGATACTTACATTGCCGATAGCGAATTTTTAGAACAAAGCGCTCAATACCAGCCTCGTAGTATGCAGCTTGATCAAGGCATTGCTTTTTTATCAGAGCGTACAGGCAAGCGTCAGCTATGGTTTGTAAATTCTAAAGGGGCAAAACAATTAACCTTTATGCACCCTATTGAGCATTTTACATGGCACGCTGATGGTCAAGCGCTGTGGTTTTTAAGTGATGACAGTTTAAACCGTGTTGATTTGAGCGGTGTTGTAAGTACATTTTCGCTGCAAACCTCGATTGATCTACTATTTCAACATAGCGCACAACTGAATACGCCATTTTTGTTAGCTCGCACACGCAACACAAAGCAACTAATAAAATTGGATCTAAATAGTATGACAGCATCCGTTTTATTTAGAGGGCCTATACATTGGGCGCAAATAACCAATACTGGCCAACTATTTGCTGCAACCACTGAGCACCCTATTATTCAGCAGTTGCAAAATAACGCATTAGAACAGGTTAGCGCCTTACAAAATATACACCTGCATTGGCGCTTTTATTACCGTGATAATAAACTAATAGTGGCAGATAAAAATCAACATATTTACGCATACGATCCCACGCAAAAAGCCATCGCAGTACTGGGCACGTATGACGAAAAAACCTTACTAGCCAGTGATTTTAAGTTAGCGCCATTTTCGCTGTTAGCAACAACGCCAATGGCAAAGAAAGCTAACCTCGTTAAAATTAAAATAAACCTACAACAGCCACCTTTGTTACAGTGAGTTAAGTAACTCACTGATGTAGTTTATCAGCTCTTGATTTTGCTGCTTTTTAGCCATTAATAGGGCTTTATTTAAAATGGGTTTAGCATCGCCTGGCTTACTTGCTTTAAGTAATGCTTGCCCATGGCGCAAACGATAAATTGCATTCTCTGGATTGCTTTTAATCAAGTAGGTAAAGACTTGTGAACCTTTATCGACTTGTTGATGGGTAAAGTAGTGATCGGCAAGCCCTTCCAAATTGTTATTGGGAGAGTGTGGGTAGCCGTATTTTTTAAGCAACTGCTCATGATAACCTAGCACACCTTTAATGCCTGATTGTGCAAACAACTCAAAATTTACAATCTGTAAATCTGCAAATAAGTGCTCTACTGCATTGTTAAACCCAAGTACTGCGGTGCTTAAGTAATTTTTTTGACTAAGATCTTCAAATACACTGTGATTACTTGCACTACTGACATATTTTTTCAAAGCAGTAAAATAAAGACGATTGCCTGCAAAATTACCCAATGACAAATACAACGCCCTATTCGCCAAATTTTGCTTTAAGGATTGATTAATTTTGTCGTGCCACACTGTATCAGCAAGCTCAAGTGCGGGGCTTATGATTATCGCCCCTTGATAATGCTGCGGGTAATTAGCAAATAATGCTAATGCCTTATTTGCAGCCGTAGAAAACCCTTCTATTAATGTAAAAAATGCAACATTAAAGTTTGCGCGTATATAAGGGTAAACTTCGGTGTGCAAAATTGTCGCTAGTAGCTCATCATCGCTGTAATTCGCTTTATCTGAGCGTTCAATATTAGGAATTCGCACCATCACTACCTTGGGCATAGGCCCAAAATCAACATGGCTCAACCAATCAATTTGGCTTTGTAACATAGCGATACGGCTATCACCAGCGCTAGTTGCTAGTAATGGATAAGGCGTAACTCTCTTTTCATCGTAACCATTGGGGATATAAATCTCAACTTCGATTGGCTTAGATAAATGAGCTGATTTGATACTCAGTACTTTTAAACCCGACTGAATGGTACTTGCATATGTAATGTTACATAACAGGCATAAAAAAATAGCTAAAATAATTTTCATATAAACTCCTTTGAATAGAGTTTTCATCTTACCTATTAGCAAGTTATTTGATTGATAAAGACGTGATATAAAACTGATGCTTTACTGTTTTACTTAAGTAAGCTTACTTAAACAAAACCACTTAATCGTTAAACATGTAGTTTGAACAAAGAAAAATCACGAGCAGCACTTTAGTATTGATTTTGAAGTATTGATTGACCTCATATATTAATACTAAACACCTATATTCGAAAAAATGACATAATATAATATGCAATGACATTGATTCGTATTTGTTACCGTGTTTAAATTAGTAAATTATTTTTGTTTCCATTAAACATACAGGATATTCAATGAAATCTCAGTTTATTGTTTCTACTCTTGCTGCAGCAATTACCTTATCACTAAGTGCAGGTGCTATTGCTAAAGATGTAACTGAAAAAGAGCAAGCATTTGAACAAATCACCGTGATTGGCTCACAAGCAGCTATTAACGACATTCCAGGTTCAGCTACTTTTATCAGTGATGAAGAGCTACAAAAATTTGAGTACACTGATATCTCACGCGTATTGAGCTCAGTACCTGGTGTATATGTTCAAGAAGAAGACGGCTACGGTCTGCGCCCTAACATTGGTATGCGTGGTACAGGTACTGGCCGTAACGATAAAATTTCTGTAATGGAAGATGGCGTACTAGCCGCTCCAGCTCCTTATTCTGCTCCATCAGCTTACTATTTCCCTACTATGGGTCGTATGCAATCAGTTGAAGTATTAAAAGGCGCAGCATCTGTTAAATATGGCCCTCGTACTACGGGCGGTGTTTTAAACTTAGTATCACGTAGCTTACCAACAGAAGGTTCTAATGGTTTAGTTAATGCAGAACTTGGTACTGATGGTTTTTATAAAGGCCATGCGTACTTCGGTAAAGAAAAAAATAATGCAGCTGCCCTAATTGAAGTTTTCAGCTATGGCGCTGATGGCTTTAAAGAATTACCAGTAGGTAGCGACAACACTGGTTTTGAAAAGAACGACGTATTACTTAAATTTGGTTACAAATTTGGCGAAAACGACGCACATAACCTAGAAATGAAAATTAAGTACTCTGATGAGCAATCTGACGAAACTTACATGGGTTTAACTGAGGCTGATTATCAAGCGTCGCCGAATCGTCGTTATGCTGCGTCGCAAAAAGACCAAATGAACACGCAACATAATGCATACCAATTAAACTATGCATACCGTTTTGGTGCTGGCTATGAATTTTTAGCAACAGCTTACTTAAATGATTTTCATCGTAACTGGTATAAAGCAAGCAAAGTAAGCGAAAGCTACTTAGCGCAGTACAGTGAATTTGAAGCTGCACCAAGAGCTGAAGGCATTGAAGGTATTGGCGTTAAAGCGAATAACCGTGACTACCAGGCAAAAGGTATTCAAACTGAACTACACATTCCAGCAGGCGATCACTACATCACTGTAGGCTTACGTCATCATCAAGATGAAATGGACCGTTTCCAGTGGGAAGACAAATACACGCTTAACCAAGACCTTTCAATGACACTAACAAGTGCTGGTGCGCCTGGTTCAAACAGCAACCGCTTTGATAGCGCTGAAGCAACGACATTATTCATTCAAGATGAATGGACAATCGATGCGTTAGTTATTAATGCTGGCCTTCGTTATGAAGACATCACTATTACTCGTGAAGAGTGGTCTAAATCTGACCCTAAACGTGAAAATGGTTTAACTAAAAATATCTCTAACGATACACAGATCTTAGTACCTTCACTTGGTGCAACTTATACTGTGAGCGATAGCCTAACGTTACTTGCTGGTATTCAGCAAGGTTATGCACCAGCTTCACCTGGTAATGCTGACCAAGAAGAAGAAGAAAGCTTAAACATCGAGTTTGGTGGCCGTTATAACGTAGCTGGTTTTGATGGTGAAATCATTGCTTTCTTCTCTGATTACAGCAATATGCACGGTAACTGTACTGCATCTATCGGTTGTAGTGATGAGAACATTGGTGACCAATATAACTACGGTGAAGTAGAAGTATCTGGTTTTGAGTTCTCAGCAGGTCGTATTTTCGAAACTGACAGCGCAACATTCCCAGTACGTTTAACTTACACTTACACTGACTCACAGTTTAAAAATGACTTTGCATCAGATATCTGGGGTCAAGTAAATAAAGGCGATGCAATGCCTTACGTTCCAGAAAATCAACTTGCTCTTTCATTCGGCGCAGCGCTTTCAAGCTTCGTATTTGATACGCAAGTACGTTATGTATCTGACGCGCACGCTGATTTAAGTGCTGACGGCCTAAATGCAATCGACAGCCGTGTAGTGTGGGATTTAGCCGCTAAATACTTAATTGATGACAATCAAAAAGTATACCTAACGGTTGATAACTTGTTTGATAACACTTACATCGCTAACCGCGCAAACGGCGGCATCCAGCCTGGTAAGCCACGTACAATCCAAATGGGTTATAGCTACGCGTTTTAAGCGTAACAGCTAAAAATATTAAAAGCCGTGTTTGATAAATCAAACACGGCTTTTTTGTTACTATTATTTATTACGATAATGACGAACCAATCGTAGGGCGTAATTTATCACGAACATGAAAAGGTGCGTAGATTAAACCTATTAGTAACTTCAAACCTCAGTGCATTTTGGGCTAAAGCTCAACCTATATCGCCCCAACAACTGGACACAGGTCCAATTATAGGGCTTGATTTATCGCGAAAACAGCGCGTAGATTAAACCTATTAGTAACTTCAAACCTCGGTGCATTTTGGGCTAAAGCTCAACCTACATCGCTCCAACAACTAAACACAGATCCACTTGTAGGTCGTGATTTATCGCGAAAACAGCGCGTAGATTAAACCTATTAGTAACTTCAAACCTCAGCGCCTTTTAGGCTAAAGCCCAACCTACATCAAGACTACATGTAAGCATCTAGCCAATTTTGATCATTACCTCAAATTCAAGGCATAAAAAAGCGCGGTATAAAACCACGCTCTTTATCACCGAACTCGCTAGCTTTATTCAAGCCTGCAGCTAGATAACTTAACTATTTCCAACTTCTCATTTTATGGCCTTTTAGGGCATAAAATAAAATGAAGATATAGCTTGGGATCATCACGATATAAGCACCTTGAGAACCAAGACCGGCTACGTTACCTAATCCTATAAGTAATGGACCTAATGCACCACCCGCAATACCCATGATTAATAAACCAGACGCAGTACCCGTTAAACGTCCAAGCCCTGCAAGTGCCAACGGCCAAATTGCAGGCCAAACCATTGCATTAGCAAAACCGAGTAATGCGATACATAACAATGGATCAGGTAACTCAGGGCCACCAAATGGTACAAGTAATAAGTTAGCAATAATAAACGAATCGTTGCTGCCCATAACTACGGCAAGCACAGTCACAATACCGGCAATACCTGACATAACAAGTGCATTTTGCTGCGACATAAAACGTGGAATAAGTGCAATACCAATAGCATAACCAATTAACATACACGCCATAGTATACGAAGTCATAACAGAGTAATCAGCAATTCCTAAGTGTAGTGCATATGAACCAATAGTATCTGCTGCGATAACTTCAACGGCTACATATAAGGCAATACCAATAACGCCTAACGCTAGGTGTGGGTGGCTTAACGCTTCTTTTACTTCACCTTTGCCGTTACCTTCAGATTCTTCGAATACTAAATCTGGTAATGGTGCAAACTTAGCAAATAATGCAAATAGAAAGATTAAACCAGCAATACCGATATAAGGTAGGATCAAGCTATTCGCCATCGCATCTTTTTGTGCTTGTGATAACTGTTCACCGTCAGCAACGACGCCGCTTACGACTACGGCTGCAAAAAGTACCGGTACAATTACACCAGCAAACTTATTTAATAAGCCCATAATACATACACGTACTGCAGCAGATTTCTCAGAGCCCATTTTAACCACATACGGGTTGATCGCGGTTTGTAAAATAGTTTGGCCTACACCTATCATTAGCTGTGCAAATAAGAATATTTCGATCATTTGCATTTTAGCGGCAGGTATATACATTAGCGCCGAAGCAGCCATTATCGCACACCCTATCGCCATACCATTTTTATAGCCAACACGCTTTATAAGCATTGCAGATGGGATACCTGCGACTGTTACAGCAATATAAAACGATGAAATAATGAACGATGCTTGCAATGGTGATAACACTAGCATTTGTTGTAAAAACGGGGTTATTGCGCCATTCAACCAGGTTATACACCCTAGAATAAAGAACATTGACCCGGCCAATGTCATTGGCAGCCAAATACTATGCTTTGTGTTTGCGTCACACTCGACGGTTGCTTCCATAATTTTATCTCAACTGTTTATTTTAATTAATTATTTTAGTATTACACTGTAAAAGCTTTAAAAAACAAGGCATACAATACTAAAACCATTTTTATTACATAAAATTAATCATACACCAACAAAAATGACAGCGCTATCATTTTAGACCAACCAAAAAACTAAAAAGCCGCACGATTAAGACTCGCACGGCTTTTTATTCACTCATCAAACATGTTAATTATAGCTCTAATGCTCGTCCTTTACGCAAACCATTAACTGATATTGCACGTACCTGCTGTGCTGATACTGGCTTGCTATCGGCTTGATACTTAAGCCACTGCCCACCACTGTTTTGGTACTCAATTGTAAGCCCTGGATAAGGAATAAATGCATCAACGTTATTATCAATGGCGCGTGCAGCAACACTTGGAATACGATAAAAGCGCCCTGCTTGTTCCAACTTAGCTAATTCTTTAAAGCCAACTAACGCTGCAAAACGTTGCCAATCAGCCTCTTTTTGCTGCTTTAATGCTGTTTTAAAGTGCCCTGTATTTTGATCGTACTTAACTCCCTGCGTCTTATATTCAAGTTCCCATGGTGCTTTATGCCAAGCACGTTCAGCTAACGCCAGCAGTCGAGGATAAAGCATATATTCCGCCTGACGGTCACTGCGCAATAACTCTGACCACAAATGCCCTTGTAGGCCATGAAATTCTTTAGTGCGAATACTCTGGCGGTCATCAGCACTGTAGTTCTGTGATTTTACTGACTGCCAAATTTCAGCATGTGCAGGTAAATTATCAGGCATAAACCCAAATACTTTTTTGCTATCAATAGCGCGGCTTGCCCAGTGATTGCCCGGCTCCTGCGGATGTGACTGGTAAGGAAAATCAAAATAGGTCACGTCTGGGCTTGATAGCACCACATCCCAACCTTGGTTAGCATGACGGTGTGCAACTTGATGACCCTCTTCACTGAGCGTTGCCCATGCATTTGATTGCACAGTTTTGGGCATGTTCTTAAGTGCAACATCACTCATACCGTCACTCCACCCAGCTACTTTTAAGCCTTTACCAGCCACTAGGCTACTCACTTTTTCAATAAAGTAGCCATTAAATGAATGTAACTCTGGTTGTTGTTGCTTAATTGCTTTGCAGCTTGGCGAATCAACCCATGCACCCGCGGTTTCATCAGCACCTATATGGTAGGTTTTAAAAGGTACCCCAGCTTGCACATGCAGCGCGTTTACTTCATCAAGTACTTTATCTATAAATTGATAGGTTGAGTCTAAACACACATTGAGCGTGTTATCGTTATAGTGCTGAATAGAGTTGTAGTTAGTTTTATCAGCAGGCTCCACCAAACGATACTTGAGTGCCTGTGCACTTTTTCCTTGTGCTGTTAAACTATTAAAACGCGCTTCCATCGCGATAATTGCAGCGCGTGAATGCCCTGGCATATCAAGGGATGGGATCACTTCAATAAAATGCGCTTGGGCATATTTTAATATTTCAATGTAATCAGCTTGGCTGTAATAGCCATTCACCGCTGCCTCCTTATTAAGCCCCGCGCCTAGTTGCGGTAATAAACACGCTTGCTCGGTTAAATCTAAACAGCGTGTTGCGCCTACTTCAGTTAACTCTGGCAAGTCTTTAATCGCTAATCGCCACCCTTCATCATCAGCTAAATGTAAGTGCAGTTTATTTAGCTTATAAGCAGCCATTTGCTCTATGGTGTTTAAAATAAATGCTTTTGAGCGAAAATTACGTGCAACATCAATATGCATGCCCCTAAATGGGTAGCGTGGTGCATCAGTAATTTTGAGCGCGGGTATGGTTAAATTCTCAAGGCTCACTAATCCAGCAATACTCTGTAGAGCATAAAACACGCCTGATAGGCTGCTTGCACTGATCGCTATTTGATCATGTTGCATACTAAGGGTATAGGCTTCGGGCACATTACCCGGTAGATCAAAATTAATTGTGGTAGCTATACCTTGGCTGTGTTGCTTGATACCAAAGCTTGTTAGTCGCGTGAGCGCCGCGCTTAACTGCGCTTGATTGGTATCATCTAATTGTAAGTTTAGGCCTTGACTTAAATCGACCACTTCCCCTATTAATACAGTTAAATCAGCCGGTTTTGGTATCACACTAAGCGGCGCTTTACTTAATGTAGGCTTTGTTTCATTTTGATATAAATACTCAGCCCCCATCCACACCGTGGCATCATCTTTACTCGTTTGTAATTGTTCAAGTGTTAAAAATGGGGCTAAATAAGGTTGCAACTCAAGCTTTGTATCAGGGTCTAAGGTGGTCTTAGTGCTATCAATAACCCGACTTTTTAAACCGCTACTTGCCAACATGTAGTTAGGCATAAACTCTGAGCGGGTAATTTGTGACTCTTGAGTATAAAACTCAATACTGATTGGCGTATTTGCTTTAAAGCCAGTAAACGCTGCTGTGGGCTTAATTTGGTGTAAATCACCATTAATATGAGTAATGCTAAATTGCGCTGAGTCAGTGCTGTAAATTGGCATTAACTGACTAAAATAAACAGACCAGCTATTACTTTTTACGTCGTAAGGAGCGCTCAATGTTAACCGTGATAAGTAGCACTGCGCTTGATGCGGTGCTGGGCACACATCAGGTTTTGCTGATAGTAGCTCATAATTTACCGATAACTGCTGTGCTAACGTATCTAGCTCAATTTGTGTTGGTGCTTTAGCCATTACTGTGGCCGAGCATGCCCCAGCCATAAATAATAAAAATTTACGCATAGTTGGCTCCTAGTGGCTGATCGCTGATAATTTCGTGCATGAACAAGGCGTGGCTGCCCAGTAATGGCGCGTTATCCCCTAGTTCACTGATACGAATATCTAACGACTGTAAAATAACCGGATTAACAAGCTTGGCTAGCTGGGTATGTAAACTCGGTAAAAAGAAAGCCGATGATTGAGCAACTGAGCCACCAAGTACAATAACATCAGGGTCAAACGCCAGAACTACGTGGCTTATTGCATTGGCTAAGTGCATGCCAAACTCATCAAATAACTGCAGCGCATGTGCATCACCATCAAGGGCATCTTGGTAAACTTGTTTACCCGTTGTACCTTGATTAATAAAAAACTGCCCTGAGGTAAAATGCTCAATAATACCTTGCTGATAAGTAAAACTACCAAACTCGCCAGCGGCGGAATGCTTGCCAGTGTATAGCTGACCATTTAACACCAACCCTGCGCCAAGGCCCGTGCCTAAGCAAATTCCAATTAGATTCGTATCTGATTTAAAGTCACCTTGGGTAAATTCTCCCATAGCAAAACAATTGGCATCGTTATGAACAAGCACAGGTAATTTAAAGTGCGTGTTTAACAATTGCTTTAGGTGTACGTTTTTCCAATTAGGGATATTAACCGTTTCAATTACTTCGCCTGTTTTCATCACGACCATACTGGGCACGCCAATCACTATACCCATGCATGTTTGATCAATAACTTGACTGATAATACTGCATAAAAAATCGTTTGTTTGCTGCTTACTTGCAGCGCCATCCACGTCAAAATAACGTTTTTCAATTACACCATTAGCGGTTACTTTTGCTACTAGTGCTTTAGTGCCACCTAGGTCAACACATAATAAAGTTTGTGACATTACAGCCTCTTTTGTCATCAAGTTAAATTAGTTACTTTCAGCAAGTGTTGCTGTTTGTGAATTACGTTTAAACGTGTGATTAGCAATAAGAGGCTTAGCCCAGATACCCACACTTAAAATATAACCAAGTGGTATAAGTAACAGTAATAATGATAGTTGCAAGCTACCTGTCAGCTCACTCATCGCTCCGACTATAGGCGATGCAAACGCACCACCCACAATCCCGGTGCATAGAATGCCTGATACCGTGCCATGCCCTTTTGCAACCGAGTTTAATGCCAACGAAAATATCACTGACCACATAATTGATAAGAAAAATCCAACCGCAGGAAACGCCCATAAAACCAACTCAGTTCCTGCAAATAATGCCGTTAGTAGACTTATCACCGCACCAACACTAAAAGCCAGTAAGACATGTTTAGCATCGAAGAATTTTAATAACACGATCCCAAGCAAACACCCTAACGTCAATGATAACCAAAATTGGCTCACCACTTGGGCTCCTTGTGTATTTGGATCAAGTTGGTGGTAGGTTTGTAAAAATACTGAAATTGAATTAGCCACGCCTTGCTCAAGAGCGACATAAGCCACGATGGCAAAAAAGAATTTGATCACGGTTGGATCTTTAAATAATTGCAGGCTTTGTTTGATACTGTTTTGTTGCGTACTCTGTGCTTGCGCCTTTTCTTTCATAGGAACAACACTGATAACCACCAGCATCACCACGCATAGCAGTGCAAATAATACGTACATACTTAGCCACGTCATATCTGCGGGCACTAATTGCAACAACCAGTTTTGACCCTGTGCGTGTGCATCAGCTTTAATAAGTGCGCTATACACCAGCGGTGATAACGTTGCCGCGCCACCAAACATCAACTGCGCCGCCACCGAAAACACAGCGAAATGTTTAGATCCACCACTTGCCCTTAGTAGCGGGTTAATGGCCACCTGCAACAGCGCCATGGAGGTGCCAATTAAAAATAACGCTAACATTGCCACTGCAAAAACAGGCATGCTAACAAATAGCACACTACCAAATAGTGCCAATGAGAATGCAATCAGCATCACCTTTTTCTCACCTAAGCTTTGCACTAATAAACCTGCTGGGATCGACATCACACCATAGGCAATAAAAAATGCAAACGAGAAAAAGCCAGCTAGGGTTAAACCAATATCGTAACTTTGGATCAAAGCCGGGAATATCGGCGCAAGTAAGTTCGTTATAAATGAAATAACAAAAAAAGTACTGAGTACCATTAATACTATCAAATAATTTTTTTTCATAATTGTGCTACCTGAAAGTCTACAAATAAAATAAAAAAAGTGGTGATTACAATCTGTTCGTGGGCATACAAACAAAATGATTCAAGGGAATAGTTAATCACCACTCTTAATTGGTTAAGTCTGCCACTTTAAAATAAACCATGCGGCACTGCTCTACGGCTTATTGGTACTTTTCAACCCACTTTAGCCGATGTGCTATATTGATTTTTCATCGTATGCAGTTGCTTTGCATGTGGTTCGCAGTGCTGATCACACAACTCATTTAAATATGCTTTTGCCGCATTATTTATTGCAGTGGATGCGGGATCAAATACCTGCTGACAACGCTCACTTTTAAAATCCATACCACCGAGCAAGCAATACCAACTTGGCCTAAAATAAACCTGTTGTTGAGCATGCTTTGATAAGTAAACGTCAAAATCATCGCCATTAAGCCATGCGATTAATAATGATTTTAATGCGTTGGAACTATGCGTTAATTGCGTTGCAGCTAGCCAATAGCTGCTGTTGGTGCGCTGACTGGTTGCATAATGCGCCACCACATAATCTTTAATCCCGTACACTAATTGATGTAATTGCTGATTAACGTGCTCGGTCAATGCTAATGGTTGCTCGTTGTTTTGCAGCTTTACTAATGCTTGGCTAAATAATTTAATACTGTGCTGAGTCACCATCAAAGACGTCGCTTCAATAGGCTCAATAAAACTGTGCGCCAAACCAATCGCCATGACATTTTTTTGCCAAGCTGACTGCATACACCCCACTTTCATTTTTAAATGCCGAAAAGCGCTATTTTGTGCATCTATATTTAATTGATCTGCAAGTTCAGACTGGGCTTGTTCGCCAGTGATGTGTTTTGAGCTATACACATAGCCGTTACCAGTGCGACTGGTGAGGGGAATTTGCCAAGACCATCCAGCACTTAACGCTGTTGATTGGGTGGCACATGAAATAACGCCATCCGCAGTTACAGGAGTTGCTACAGCGACTGCGCTATCGTTAAGTAGCTCATTCGCAAATGAGTTAAAAGGGGTTTTTAGAGTTTGCTCAATTAATAATGCATTAAAGCCGCTAGCATCAATAAAAAAGTCACCGTTAACCTGTCGACCATCAATAAGCGTAATGCCGACAATATTGCCGCACTCACTTAACTGCGCTTGGCTAAATTCACCATCAATATGTTTAACGGCCTTTTCTTGCGCATAGGCTTTTAATACAGCAGCAAGTTTAGTGGCATCAAAATGATAGCCATAGGTTTGCTCTTTAAGCATTGGCGTATGCACTTTTGGGCTTAAATTGTGTTTTGCTATGTGGCCTGTTAAAAAGTAATCATCGGGTGCTTGCCAATCACCATTGCCGCGCCTTCTGGCATTGGCATTTACACAATATACCTCGGCCGTTTTTTCATCCATTTGGCTATAAAACGGGTGAAAATAGCGGCGTTCATCACCATTCCAATTGTTAAAATAAATTCCGGCTTTGTAGCTTGCATCACACTGAGGCATCCATTGCTGTTCACTAACCCCCAATGTATCCATAAACGTTTTTAAGTGTGGTGTTGAACCTTCACCAACACCGATACTGCCAATTTTACTTGATTCAACAACCGTAATATCCAGCTTTGGATGCTGTTTAGATAAATACGCAGCGCACATCCATCCTGCGCTACCACCACCTAAGATAACTAATTTATTTATGATTGCCATAAGTTAAATATAAAAGGCCGCCAAACGGCGGCCTTTTATCCTTATTAAAATTTATAACTTACGCCAAGGTAATAACGTGAGCCAAACTCGATGGTATTTTGCGTTAAAGCAAAGTTAGTATCGTATGATTGCACTACTTCGTTAGTTAAGTTTACGCCTTCCAGACTAACATCTAAGTTTTCCATCGCATGCCAAATAATAGAAGCATCAAGTTGCTGATAATCATCATTCTTAACCGCTTGCGCTGCACCAACACCAATCCATTCACTACGCCAGTTATAAGCTAAACGGGTAATTATTATGTCGTTCTCAAAGAAAAGTGATGCATTAAAGCTATTTTCAGACACCCCAGGCACCATTTCTTTAGAGCCACTTGGTGTAGTTGTTTCGCTGTCTACATAGGTGTAGTTGGTGACTACACCAAAACCATTATCAAAACTATGCTGTAGTTGTAACTCAAGACCATTTACAGAGCCTTCGCCATTACTACGTGGACGAGTAACGCGGCATTTATCGTACAGATCCGCACTTGCACCACACCCA
This sequence comes from Pseudoalteromonas neustonica, assembly GCF_001653135.1. Taxonomy (GTDB): domain Bacteria; phylum Pseudomonadota; class Gammaproteobacteria; order Enterobacterales; family Alteromonadaceae; genus Pseudoalteromonas; species Pseudoalteromonas neustonica. The sequence goes on along the minus strand of NZ_BDDS01000001.1, from coordinate 302,701 downwards.
TCAACAAACTCAACGCCTTCAGTTGAAAAGACAACGTTGTCAATTTGTTTGGTAAAAAACCCAGCGGAGGCCATTGATGCTTCAGTAAAGTAATATTCAATCCCGATATCAGCTTGGTTTGCTTCGTATGGTTTTAGATCTGGGTTACCGCCAGTCGCACTACCAAAGTTGGCGTTAATTGCTAAGCCTGGTTTTAAATCACTGTAGTTTGCTCGCGACATAACTTGCGATGCAGCAGCACGTAAAATAATCTCATCCGATAAGTCATAGGCAAAATTTACACTTGGTAGCAGGTTACTATAATCAACGGTCTTGTTATAAACGGCACCACCTGCATAACCTCTGGAGGTTTGCTCTGTTTCTACATAACGCAGGCCAACATTACCCCGATAGTTTTCGCCGCTAAAATCGGCTTTAGCGTAAATAGCGATAATATCTTCATCTACCGAGAACGTATTCCCTAGGTTGGCAACTTCTGTTAACTCGCCTGCCGCGTATTTACCACTAATAAAGTCCCACCACTTATTTGTATCAAGTGACGCATACGCATTTAATGTATGTCCAGCACTTTGAGAATGTAGCCCAGATAATACACCATCACTCCAATTTGCTAGATTACCATCAGGAACAAAACCGAGCACTTCATCTGGGTTACGATTAAAAGCTACACGTGAAAATTCGCTGCTATTAAATTTGATACCCGCTTTAATTGCGGTAAAGGTGTCACCATCGAGTTCAAATTTAAGGTCAGCCTGTGCGTAACTTACATTATGCTCTTGTACTGTGGTGTCAAAATTAGCCTCTTGTGCATGCTTAAACTTGCTTGCATCTGTAGCATCAAGGGATGTTAACCATACTTGATATGGGCCAGTAGCATCATAAGTAAAACCGCCATCTGTGCTGTTTTGGCCATTTGGAAATGCCGGATCGCCTATTTTACCGCCTTCATCTGAAGCTGGGATCCACCAAGATGATGCGCCAAATTGCGTGCCGCCGTCTGATGTAGATTTACCAATCACACCACTTACTTCAAAACCGTCACCTTGATACTTACCTGATAAATTAAGTACATCCGCTTTCATATTAACCGCATTGCGTACTACTGGGTTATAAATAATAGAGGCATACGCAGGTGTAATAGTTGCTCGTTCAGTACCGCCTAATCCATTATTAGTTACGTTGGTAGAGCCCGCACCACGCGCGCCAACTGTTAAAAAATTATGGTTTACATGCGGGTTATCAAATTCAAAGCGAAAATAATCAAGTACAAACTCCAGGTTATCAGTTGGCGCAAACTGTGCTGTTAATTGTGCGCTGGTACGTTCACGCTCTGATTTAAATGCCTGCGACCCTAGGCTCCATGCACCAACGGTTGAATCTTGCCCTGTTGCTTGATCTGCTGCAAAGTACTCGTAATATCCACCAATTGACTCAAGTACATGACGCCCAGAAGTTAATTGCTCATAAGAATACGCCGCTAAAATACCAAATTTTTCGTCATCATTTTTCCAGCTAGCCAGAACTGATGCGCCAGGATCTGTTTCATCATACAATGAACTTTGTGCCAGCTCAGCTGATACCATTAGCGTATTAGAATCTAAATCAAGCGGCTTACGTGTCGTTAAATTAACCGTACCACCGAGAGCGCCTTCTTCGATGTTTGCTTCAGGGGTTTTATACACTGCAACACCCGATACTTGCTCGGCTGATAACAGCTCCATATTAAAAGTACGAGTGGCTGGGCCTAAGTCGTACCATGAGGTACTTGCAACAGTTTGCCCATTTAACAGTACTCTTGATTGCTCTGGTGCAGTACCTCGAATAGTCACACCATTTACTTCACCGTATTGGCGGTCAACCGTGACACCCGAGATACGTTGCAGCGCATCACCAATGTTTTTATCCGGAAATTTACCGATATCCTCTGCGGTGATCGCATCAACTACACCATCGGCAAAACGTTTAGTGTTCATTGATGCTTCAAGTGAGCGGCGAATGCCACGCACTTCAATGGTTTCAATGTCACTTTCTGCTTGTGTTTCATTTGCTGCAAATGTCATCGGGGTGATATATAACGCTGAGATACATATCGCCAATGTTGACAATTTTAATGGTGCCTTGTTGTTTGTGCTTTTCATTCCTAGTCCCTCTATTTATTGTTTTTGATAGCGAAACTAGACTACCGTGCACAACACGTACTAAGAGGTACAATTCTCACCAGTTATGATACTTTTCGATCGGATAATTTGTAGGAATGTTGAAAAATCGAGCTAAAAAACCATAAATCACACAACATAACGATAGGTTAATACTAATTATGAATAGATAAGTATCACACCTAAGAGTATAAATTGTTCAAATAGAAGCGAGAATAATAACCCTAGGAATTAAGTCATGCGGGCAATGTGTGAAAAGGTCATCCCAAGCAACAACTCATCATGGCGATATTGTAAGTACAGCTTAGATTACATCCCTTTTAACTGGCACTACCATCCTGAATTTGAGATCTGTTTAACGCTCAATAGCCAAGGCGTTTGCCATATTGGTGATTATATTGCACCGTATGATGATCTTGATTTAGTCATTTTAGGCCCTGATTTACCGCATACTTGGCAATCATCCCCCAACTCAGATAACAGTGTGCAAATTGTGCATGTAGCGCAAATACCAAAAAAATGGCTTAGCCAACATGTCAGTAACCACCCTGAATTAGCTGTTTTAGAAGCACTATTGATTGCATCACAACGAGGGCTTAAATTTTCAAGGCAAACAGCGGTCATTGCCAAGCAATACTTTGAAAAAATTGAAGCCAGCGAACCTTTTGAACAATATCTAGGGTTGCTTGCATTATTAAGGGAAATGAGCAAAGAGCACAGCGCAAGAATGTTATCGAGTTCAACCTTTAGCGTGTCAACGCACACCCATCAAGCGCACGATAAATTTGATAAAGTAATAGATTATATTTACCGACATTATACTGAAACATTGTGCGCCGAGCAGTTGGCTATTATGGCGCATATGAGTACCAACCACTTTCATCGTTTTTTTAAAAAACGCATGGAGCGCACATTAACAGAGTTTATTAACCAATTGAGAATTGGTCATGCGTGTAAAGAATTAATTAATACAAACCGATCAATCACCGCCATTAGCGACCAATGTGGATTTAAAAATATTTCAAACTTTAATCGGCGCTTTTTAATGCTAAAAGGCGCAACACCGAGTGAATACAGAAAACGCCTGAGGCAAAAGTCACTCGTATAAAAAAGCCACTAACCTTGCCCTCAAAAGCCTTACTCTCGCAAACTACCCTTACTTCCCTATCGCTTGCTTTGCAAACAGATGCTTAATTGGGCCTAGGTTATCAACTAAACTTAAACCCACCCCTCGCACTAGTTTTTTAAGCGGGTTAGTGCCTTCAAAAAGTTCTTTTAAGCCTTGCATCATGGCTATGTGCTTTTGCGCGTCGAGTTTACGGGTGCGTTCGTAATCACGCAGAGTACGTGAACTTGCAAACTCTTTATGTTGTTGGCTTAGCAGCTCAATTAAGTAAGCGGCATCTTTGAGGCCTAAATTCATACCAAGCCCAGCTAACGGGTGAATGGTGTGGGCAGCATCGCCTATTAACACTACTTTACCTTCTACCCACGTTTGCGCATAACGCATTGTTAATGGAAACGCAGCACGCTCACTTTGCACTTCACATAACCCACATTGGCTATCTAAAGCGGCCATTATCGCTTTATTAAAATCGTTGTTATCCATTGCTAATAACGTTTGGCAGTGCTCAGGACTTGTTGACCATACAATTGAATGAGTGTTGGCATCTGGCAATGGTAAAAATGCTAATGGCCCTGTTGGTAAAAATACTTGGCGAGCTATATTATTATGTGGCTCAGCGGTTTTAACCGTCGCGACAATAGCGTTATGGTCGTAATCTTTAAAGGTAATTGGCAAGTTAAACTGTTTGCGAATTGCTGAATTTGCACCATCAGCCGCCACCAGTAATTTCGCTATCACCGGCTCCCCTGAATCTAAAGTAACAAATACGTCATTGTCACTTTGATGAATTTGTTGGTAACGAGTATCAAATAATAAAGTTGCTTGGCTATGATTTTCTAGCTCTTTGATCAATGCATAACGAATAACATCGTTTTCGATTATATGGCCTAAATGAGGTAAATCTAGCTCATCGCTGTTAAAAGCAATTTTACCAAAACTGTCTTGGTCGCGTACATCCATATGGGTATAAGCGCGCGCCCGCTTTGCTATAATTTCTGGCCATACATTGAGGGATTCAAATAACGCTTGGCTAGCAAGGCTTAATGCACTTACTCGTAAACCATATTCATCGCCAGGCAATACCTGCTTTGACGCAGCATCTATTACGACCACGCTGATATTCGCTTTGGCTAACCCTAATGCGAGCGTTAAGCCTACACAGCCACCGCCCACAACACATACTTGTGCTTGCTTCATAGTCGTTTACCTTGTTTTACTTGCCCCATTAATTGCTTTGCCAATGGGGTTTTTAATGAGGAACATAAATCCATGGAGAATAAACCGCAGCTGCGGCCAAATGCCAGTACCCGTGATGAGTTTGAAAATAACCGCACTAAAGAATCCGTTAGCGTCATTACGGTATTAATATCTTGATTACGTTGCTTGGCATATTCACGTGTAAATGCGTAGCTGCCGATTGCTGATTCACTTTTTACTAATTCACTTGTTATTAGCTCACATAACAGCTGTACATCACGCAAACCTAAATTAAATCCTTGTCCTGCAATAGGATGAATTGCATGCCCAGCATTGCCAATAAGTACTGTTCGATGACTACTAAAAGACTCTGCACGGCCATACACTAACGGGTAACTTGCGCGCATACCCACTTTACTAAATAGCCCGCCACGATAGCCAAACGCACTTTGTAGAGCATTAATAAAAGCATCTTCACTTAGCTTTAGGTGATCGTCAATATCCGTTTTATCCATACACCACACTAACGAATAACGGTTATTACTCATGGGTAATAATGCCATTGGCCCATGCTCAGTAAAGCGTTCAAAGGCATGATTATGGTGGCCATCTGCCACTTCGATATTGGCAATGATTGCCCCTTGCGAATATGGCTGGGTTGCAAAGTCTATCTTCGCTAATTCGCGCGTTGGCGACTGCGCTCCATCGGCAACAACCACTAACTTGGCATTTAAACTATTGCCTGATTGTAAGGTGATCTGTGCATTGTCACTTGTGTAGTTTAAGCTCGCGATACTGTCAGGACAAAACAGTTTAATGTGTGAATTGGTGAGCTGATTATGAAGTGAGCGGCCAAATGGATTAACTTCAACCACATAACCCAGTGCAGGTTGAGCAAACTCATCACAATTAATATGAGTTTTTCCAAAATGCCCACGATCCGATACGGATACTTTTTTAATCGCAGTAGCAAAACCAATATCGGGGTCAAACACCTGTAACCCCTTTAAAAACTGTACAGATTGCTGGGCTAGCGCAATGCTACGATCATCAAAACTAGGGTGATAGTCAGCATTTATTTGATTAGCCTCAACTACGGCAATGCTGAGGTTTGGCGCATGTTTAGCCAAGCTTAACGCACAACTGGCACCCGCTAAACCGCCACCAACAATAACTACATCAAACTGCTCTGCCACGCGCTGCTCCTAGCGATTAGTTGCTTGTTTTTTCATTAAGGCTTCAATTTCGCTGATACTTTTGGGCGCACTCGCTGTCAGGTTTTCATGACCTTGCTCAGTCACTAACAGATTATCTTCAATACGAATGCCAATGCCTTTATATTGCTCAGGTGCTTTAGCATCTAAACTAATATAAAGCCCAGGTTCTATAGTCAATACCATACCAGGTTCAAACGGGCGTTCTTTTTCGTCTTTTTTGTAATCACCTACATCATGTACATCTAAACCAAGCCAATGACCTAGACCATGCATATAAAATGCTTTGCATGCTTGATTGTCTAACAGCTCTTGTAAATCGCCTTGCAGAATACCTAAATCAAGTAAACCTTGCGTAAGTACTTTCATAGCCAGTTTATTTGCTTTTGAAAGCGTACCACCGGGTCTTACTTCAGTAAATGCCGCTTCTTGCGCAGCAAGTACAATTGTATAAAGCGCGGCTTGTGGTTCACTAAATTTGCCATTGATTGGGAAAGTACGAGTAATATCCGCCGCGTAACCGTGTAGTTCTGCACCAGAATCAATCAGCACTAGATCACCATTGGTAAGCACATCGCTGTTTGCGGTGTAATGCAATATATTAGCGTTATCGCCACTGCCAACAATAGTGCCGTACGCAGGATGGCGTGCACCATGCATTGCGTAATGATGATGAAGCTCCGCTTCTAATTGATACTCAGTAGCACCGGGCTTTGCAAATTGCATAGCACGCATATGACCTTGTGTACTTATTTCACAAGACTCACGCATAATGCGCACTTCAGCTGGCGATTTAAATAATCGCATTTCGTGCACTAAACCACGAATATCTTTAATAGTGTGCGGTGCTTTGTAACCTTTTTTAGGTGCGCCACGTAGGGTATTTAATAATTCCCACACTTTATCGTCAAATTGCGGGTAAGTGCCTTGTGCATAAAATAAAATCTGCTGGCCGTTCACCAAATTCAATAATTGTTCAGTTAGCTCACTCAGTGCACATGTTTGGTCGAATAAATAATCTTTTTTGGCTTTTTCAAAACCGATTCGTCGGCCGTGCCAAATTTCTGCCAACTTATCTTTGTTCAAACAAAATAACGTACTTGGTGTTTCACTGCTTGGACTCAGTACCAACACAGCATCGGGTTCATTAAAACCAGTTAAATAGAAAAAGTCACTATCTTGGCGAAACGCATACTCAGTATCTCTGCTTCGAGTTACTTCGTTTGCCGCTGGAATAATTGCTACGCTATTTGGCTCCATCATGGCCAGTAAACGCTCTCTGCGTGCTTTAAACTCTGCTTTTTCTATACTAACTGTTGGCATTGTAAACCCTGCTTTTAGTGTTTTTTAACGTTAAGGTACATTTTAACATTAAGGTATGTTGTCACTTAATGAAGTGTTTTTTTAGTGCTTTTTGGCGCTGGCTCTTGGCCAAGTTCCGCAAAGCATAAAAGTGCAGATACACGCACATACTCAATCACTTCGTGCAATGCTTGGCTGTCCTCTTCAGTTTCGTCAAACATGGTATCTAAGCGGGTAATTTCGCTAAAATCACTGATCACTTCTTTGACGTCAGCTGATAATTTGCCATAGTCTTTTTGCTTTAAGCCAAAACCAAGCATAAATCCTGCAACCCAAGACACTAGACCATTGGCTTGATCGACTAAAGTTTCGTCATCGCTTGGTAAAAATAAATCAAATTGAAATTCTTCATCGTTAAAGCTCTCTACGACTTGCTTATAAATAACAGCAAAAAATTCTTTCAGATCATGGCTAAATGATTGACCATCATTAAACACATCGCTTAATAAGCCTAGGTACTCTTTGGCTTCAATACTCAAACCACAGGCTAATAACCCACTGATCACGCCATGCGCTTCTGAAGGAGTGACAAAAATTTCGTTTTTTTCCAATAGTAATTGGACTTGCTGGTAATCTGGTAATTCGTTCATGCTGGCATCTTCACTTGGCTAATTAAGTTAATGCTACCACTCGATAAATAGCAACTCCAATTAATTGTATGATTGAGGTCAAAAAGCAATCCGAAAAGTAAATAGTCAGTTACCAATGCTGAAAAAACCTTCGAACAGTACAATTATTTTGAATTTGGGGTGTAAGGATTGGCTTATGTCTTATATACTTAATTTGTTCCCTAGGGTGTTGGAGCTGGGTTAAGTCCCTGAGCCGATAAATTTTATGTTAGGGTTTCTGTTCGTCTGCTATTGTGCAAGCTCGGCATGTACCGAGAAGCCTACGGCAAACCGCAGATTCCCGCCCTGAGACCTTCTGGTTTCAGGACTAATACCGAGTGCCGCATACTTGGGGAACACCTTACTACTTCACTTAAGCTCTACTACGTTAATACATAAATAGTTAGTAAAAGTTATATGTCGTATTTTTCCCTTATTGCTAATCTGTTTCCGTTAAACTAATTGATAATTAAATTTAAAAATTAAAAATAGTTTCATTTATATTGAGAATAGCTTGCGAACAAAACTCAAAACGCTACAATATAACATAACAACAAACACAAAAGCAACTAACGTGAAATTTTTTCACCTTTAAAACCTATCCCCTTTAAGTCAATAAAATAAATTAAACAGGCTAATTTGCAGCACTCGCAGGTAAAATTAATTGTGATTTACTGAATAATATATTCCTTGCCATCTTTTTTCAAAACTTAATAATTGCCTAATAATAATTCATTTGTATAATCGCCGCCCATGGAAGCAAATAAATATTTAAAAGGAACCAATATGTCCGCTTATCTAAAAAAACTACTCACTACAGTTACTCTTTCTGCCACTCTTGTTTTAACCGGTTGTATGTCAACTGAACTAAAAACAAATGATAAATACGAACTACCTATCGCGATATCAACCAATAACCCAGCGTTAATTTTCCCAGTATCACTACACGGCGTACCTGGAAATGATACTGAGGTTGGTCTAGCTATTACAGCTGGTGTAGCTGGTAAGTATGGTGCTTCTGTTATTTCTGCACAGCAACTTTATAGCGTAGTAGGCAATCTGTCATGGACACTTGGCGAAAGTATGCGTAGAGGCGCAAATAAAGGTGATTACAAAATCAATTACTATGGTGAAAGAATAGCAACCGACTTACAGTACTCAATGGATAAACTAACTAAAGCGTTAAAGAGCTCTGGTGTTATTGATGATAAAAACTTTTCTTTTGAAAATGTAATTGTTCTTCACGTAGATAGCAGCGGTGGTATTCCAGTCCCTGGCGTAAGACGCGTTACTGCATTTGGAGGAATTATTAACGTTAAAGATCTAGAGGTTGTTTCTTATATCGAGAAAGATCTTGTTCTAGCTAATGACAATGAGTCTATCTTGGCGCAAATGCCACTTGAAATGAATGCAATTGTCGAAGAATTAATCGGCAAAAAATAAGCATTTATGGCCTTACAAGCATATGCTTGTAAGGCTGTTAGTATGTAGATTAACTCTATCCCCTCCCCTAGAATTAAGCCCAGCTCGCGATTGTTTCCATCATAAATATCTAAATAATAGATTAAGTATTTTCTATTGAATAAAATAACCAATTACCGACCATTGCTCCGCAGATTTTTTTAACATCACTGTTTCAATGGATTGTGCTTTATTTTCAAAATCAGTTTGGAACTCTAAAATCACATAATCACCATCTGGTAATTGTGGTATGGAGGTTAATACTTGACGGCTCACGCCTTCACGAGATTTAACAGCGCCAAGTGGCCTGCGAACTTGCTCTAGCTTAGATACCCAAAGTGTCTGGGGGACATTTTCTTGAAAAAACGCACCCGCCTGTTGCCAGCTAGCTGCATACTTACCACTATCAACCTCTTCTAACCAGCTTGTAGTCGGTTCAATTTCTTTTGACACATCGATAACTTTAGGTGCCTGCGCCCAAGAGAGCGTAGCTGTAATTAAACATAAAATAGCGATGAGATTTCTCATTTAAAGTTCCTTTTTATTATGTATTATAAGCGCATTAAATTAAAATATATTACTGTACAACTTTGCCGTAAATTAGTGCATTATAAAAACGATCATTTTTATATATAGCTTTATGTAAGCAGCCCTCTTTCAAAAAACCATTTTTTTCAAGCACCTTTGCTGAACGTAAGTTATTTTCAAAGACAACGGCATGCAAACGCACAACCTCAGTTGCTTGTAGTTGTGCAATTAATAACGCTAAAGCTGTTGTAACAACTCCTTGCCCCCAATATTCTTGAGCCAGCCAGTAGCCTATTTCGGCTGATTTACTATATTCAAACTCTCCTTTCATTGCTCCTATGCAACCAACACATTGCCCATCGAGTTCAATCGCCCATGCGTTACTTAATATGCAGCCTTTTTCAATCCACCAGCGCGCATCCTCTTCAGTATATGGGCTAGGTATTTTCGATGATAAAAAGTGAGTAACTTGTAAATTATTAAGATACTTAATAAGCAATAAGACATCGTTTGGTTGAAATGACCTGAGCTTGATCACGTATTATACTTCCTTATTTTCGAGTTGATTTTTATTACAATAAGTGGCCTTTTCAAAGTCACTCACATTCATCGCAATGTTATCGATATGCGGGAACATCTGAGTAAGTTTGGTCACTATCACTTTTGATAATTCAGCTTTTTGAGCCGTTGTTCGACCTTCCATTATATGGCCAAAAACATGGATAAATTCGTGCTGTTTATTGCCCACTAAATAACGATTATACGGGTTTACCCTGACTTTAATTTCATGCTCAGCAAACAACCCCGAGGCGTTTACAGTATGGTAAATTTGCTCATTAATAGTATCTTCATCATGATAGGCCAAGATACTCTGCGAGCAATCGATAATAAAATGTGGCATTAAATAACTCCTTGTTTATGAAAAAATAAGTATTTAATTTAACTTATCTTTTTTATCATAAAGCACTGCATTATAGTTAATTTTATTATAGAGCTATCAAAGAAAATGTATGAGTATATAAGGAAAACGAGATGGTGTTATACCTAAGCCACCTCAAAATGCAGGATTTTACCTTTAGTAGAGTGTATTTTACCTCTTCTCACTTTAATCTAAAGCCGCATCACCCGATACGGCTTTATTATTTTATCTAGGCTAGCATATAGTCTTTATATTTTAACTTTCAGGGGTCAATATCCCGACTGCGCTTTGTGATTCACTGGCTTTAAGCTCCCCCTTGAAAAACCAAGGTGCGAATAAAGTAATGACAAATAACGTAACCATACCGCTAATTAGCAGTGATAACCCCACTAATGTACCTAGATCAATCAGTGCTTTGTGCTGAGAAAACAACAAAGCAATAAATCCAATACTGAACACCAAGACATTAGCAATAATCGCCCTGCCACTTACCCTCATTGCATTTAATAAGGCGTGGTTAATACTGTGACCATTTTGTATTTCATGTTGGATCCTCAAGATGTAATGCACTGAGTAATCAACAATGCCAAGTACTAAAAATGAAATAATGGCCGTCCCGATGTTCAGCTCAATGTTTAATACCGTCATCAATGCAAAATAAATCATCACTGTAGACAATAAAGGCAAGGTGCCTGCTAAACCTAGGCGAATCGATTTAAACCATATGATCATGACAAGCAACACTGTTATTAATGCAATAGAAGCGCTCACAGTTTGACTTTTCACTAACGCATCTAACACAGCAGTCCATATGATTGGCGAACCTGCGTGTGTAATTTTCACTCCTTCCGGTTTGTTTTTTTCAATCCATGGTAAAGTGTGATCTAAGAAAGATTGATAGTCATTTGCCACCGTTGTTCCTAGTGTGTAAAGCAACACGGTTTTAGAAAAGTCTTCGTTTAGTACATTTGTGACATCAGAACCGCCACTATTTTCAAACATTAAAATAGACTGCCTGATGATATCACTGCCGGCAATTTCAACTTCATAAGTTTGCTTTGTATCTTCATCAATTTCAGTAAAGCGCTCAACTTCATTGGGTAGACGATTGTACTGAGGATCAAAGTCATTCAATGTGTAATTAATACGCCTTACATAGCGCGCCAAAGAGTAGCTGTAATTCACTGTACTGTGCTGATGAATGTGTTGCTCTAATTGGTCAATAAAATGTGCAACTTCAAGAGTCAATGCACCACCTTTTATACCTGTATCCACTTCGATCCAACCAGGGCTGGTACCCGCAATGTGATTATTTATAAAATCGTCGGAGATCCTAAAATCACTTTGTTCTGGAAAGTAACCCGATCCCATATCATCAACACGCACTTGCGAAGCCAAAAAGCAAGAGCCAGCAAAAAGCCCAAGAAAAACCACTGAGAACACTTTTCGATTAGCCATAACAGGTGTTAACGTGCGCACAAGTAAGCGACTAATAAAATATTTTTCACTCACATCACCACTACTTTGTGTTGTTTGTGGTGTCGCTATGATGTCTTTGTTCGGGAAAAGAGCGAGTAAAGCTGGGATCAATAATAAAGAAATAATCAGCGCAACAAACATACCAAACGATATAAACAAGCCAAAGTTGCGCAAGCTTTCAATACTAGATGACGTTGACATTGTAAAGGTCAAGCAGGTTGTTATTGTGGTTAATACAACTGGGGACACCATTAAGATCATCGCTTTGCGAATAGCCACTAAGCGAGATTTATTGATTTTCTTCTGATGGTAATACTCAGCCATAACGTGTATCGCATCAGATAAGCAGATGGTTAATAAAAATACCGGCAGGATGGCGGTGATCACATCTAATGGCGCATTTACAATGGCCATCATGCCCATTGTCCACACTGTACACATCACAACGTTTATTAAGGGGATAACAACACCTAAAATGGTCTTAAAGAATACCGCTAAAATTACCGTAATTAATAAAATAACGATCGGCAGTAAAGTCGCAAAGTCGTGGTCTATCACTTGCTTTTGTGCAGCAAAAAATACCGGAACTCCACTGATATAAATATCATCTTTAAGTTCAGGGTGAGCCTCTTGGTAATCACTAACAAGCTGTTTAAACGCCTCATATGCACGCACTTGGCCAATGGCATCATCTTCTAAAATACTTAACTCAACAACAATAAGTGCAACTTTTCCATCCGGTGAAATTGGACCATACTCAATGAGCTCGTTATCTTGGACTGCATTTTTAACAAACTCGATATCTTGATTGCGCTGATTCACTGTTTCTTGCGCAAACATAGTACCATGTTCATCTAAAAAGACATTTTCAGTTGATGACAAACCCGCCATTTCTCTAACGGGGTCAATGCGTTCAGCAAAAACTCGTAAATTGCGTTGCTGCTTGTCTGTCAATTGCCAAGTAGCTGATTGACTGACAAGTTCACGCGCGAGTAAACCGTCATTTGGGGTCATGCCATCCGCCAAAATTACATCAATACTGGTTATTAGTTGACGGTTTTCTGGGTAGGCAGATTGCAGCTCTTTAAGCATTTGCGCATCGCTTTGATCAACGTAGTTCATTCTTTCAGCTGCGCGTGATAGATCAAAAATAGCGTTAATCGAAGCTTGATTGAAAACTGTATTATCATTGTGCAGAGCGATCATTACAGAGTCGTATGTGCCCGTAAACTCCTCTCTTAAGTCAAAAATTGTACTGCGAGCAGGGTGATCCTGCGGTAAAAAATAAGGGTTGTTATCTTCACTCAAATTAGCAGAAGCAACCAGAAAGTAAGCTGTAATAAGTACTAGCAAGGCTAATATTGATTTTGGGTACTTAAACACAAAATCTAGATATTTTTCTAACATGTCAATTCCTTATTCTAATTCAGAGATTTTAATTAACTCTGCAACATCGCTGTCTTTTATGCCTCGTTTAAGTTTCGACTTTCTGAAAATGGCATCTTCAATACCTTGGTTATAAAGCGTCTCATGAAACAAAAAAGTGCTTTTTTTATTTTCAATAAAATTTGTCATAGTTGATGCCGTAATCGTCCAAAACCCTTGAATTTTATCAACTTTACCAACATTCAGTTGCTTGAATAAAATACCTTTTGCATCAAAGTATTGCTGTTTCAAAATTAACTTTCTGTCTTTATCAACCCAAGTTACCAACTTGTAGTATCCCGACTTATTTATAACATCTTGTGATTTTGGAGTACGCTCAATGACATGTGTCTCAACGTCATTTACGCTTTCGCTTTTTACAATTTTTGAGTCAAAATCAGTGACGCGCAATTTATCTAAATCGTAATACGAATATTCGCTGCCCATAAAAGCGCCACGTTTATCCGTCGCAGAAATACGTCTTACTTTTCTAAATGCCGGAAGGTACATCCACTGCTCGTCTTCCTGCGCCGTACCTTCATCAAAGCTGCGCATCAAAAAACTAATATCGCGCACATCTGCGGGGGCTTTGATAGCCAAAACCATTACTTCGTCTTGATCTATATCTTTTTGCAACATATAAAACTGTCGCTGATTAAGCAGACTATCATCGCTTAGCGTTTTCAAAGTCACCGTGGACATGTAATCTTTACCGTCATTGCGATCACGCACCTGTTGTAAAATGTTATTTGCGTCATTAGCCGAAGCATCTGCAAATACACTTAACAAAATGCCAGCTGAGGCCAAAATATGTGTTAGTTTCATTTTTTCTCCTTAAAAATAATATGTTGCAGCAAGCCAAATGCGATCACGCTGCTGCTGTGCACCTAAATAATTCGCTTGCTCACCATCGATGAGATCGAGGTTTAGCTTTAGTAGCCAATATTGATTGGGCTTGTAAGTTAGTTTTAGCTGGGATAAAAGCCCACCACCTTGGTTATCGACGTAACTTAATGCCGCGCGTAAGTAAACTTGATTAGCAAAGAAACCCCGCTCTGCTGAGGCTGTGTAAATTGGTGCAGATTCAGGGATCATATACGTGGGTTGCCAACCATTGAGCAATTGATTGGTATACTGAACTGTTGTAGTCCAATCTTTGTAGCGATAATCCAAGCCCACTAATGCTTCCAACTTGTTGACGTCTTTGTGCTGTAACGCACTATCATTAACTGTGTAATTATCAAAGTAGGCAAGCTCAGTCCGAAGCACGAAGGCATCTATTGGCTTGCTCAAACTAGTTCCTAGCATTGAAAACTTTTCATAGGAATAGTCAGGCCGTTCACTAGCCGTTGCATTCAATACGGGATCATCTTGGTAACCGTGAAATGCGTACAAGCTGATATCTGTGTCATGAACAAACATGTTATAACGCAAACCTAGTTCGTACTTCCCCCACTCACTGCTTTCACTATTTGGGTAATAGTTATTGCCAAACTCTGCACCCGAGGCTGGGTATTCATTACTACGTTGTTCAATAGTGGTAATAAAGTTTAACGTATCGCCGTTATCGTACTCATAGTCCACTTTTAACATTGGCACAGCCACACGATAATCGTCGATATCAAACAAAATAAAGCTTTTAAAATCCAATGGATTAATAACATCAACAATACGTAAATCGTCGGCTTCGCCCCACACTACCTTTTGATAACCAAATGACCAAAAGCTCAGGCCTAATTCCCCTGAAACATACGCCTCTTCGATAATTGCTCGCGATCCATATTGATCTTCGGCTGCAATGCTAAAACGCTCATTATCACTGTAGACAAAGTCATGCTCTAACCTGCCATCAAAGGTAAAACTCAACTGCTCAGTGCTGTATTCAAGTTTTGTCCCAACCGCAATTCTTTGCTCTGTAGCATAATTTTCTGCAATGTTGTAACCAAAGCTACTTGTTAGATTAGGTTGAACATACAAATTGGCGTAGCTACTACTACTTACGCTGCATACAGCAATCAATACTAACCTGTGCATGAGCTGCCACCGTCAATAATCACAATGTACTTAATTCCCACTGTAATTTCCTTATAGAGAAACAGAAAGTATACACACACTAGGTCAACCGACCTAAAGTGTCAACCCAATGTTATAAAAACGAAATATATTGTTTACTGATAAACCTACTTGATGCGCTATGTTATGATTGCTCGAATGACAACTAAGCAACAATAAAAGATATGGAAATCAATTAAGAGAATGGCTGTGATGAAAATTAAATCGAATAAAGAAGTAATTATTAAGACCGCGACAAAAATGCTCTCTGAACATGGCAATCACGGTGTGACATTAAGGAAAGTTGCTGAACAAAGCGGCGTTACTTTAAGTAATGTACAGTATCACTTTGGTGATAGAGACGGCTTAATTAGTAGTGTTATTGATTCATATCTCGAAATTTGCCTCAGTCATATTCGCAGCTCAGTCCAAGAGAGTAATGTGGAAAATAACCCTGACGCTATAAAAAGTTATATGATTAACTTGCTTTCACTCGATGATCTTCAAGGTTGGTGCGAAGTGATTCGAGAAATTTGGGCCATTGCATGCCGTTCAGAAAAGGTACAGGCTAGTCTTGATAATTACTATCAGCAATGCAGTAATGAACTCATTACACTCCTAATCTCTCTCGGTTTTCAGGAGCAAAGAAGCAAAGAATTGGTATCATTGCTCATCCCTTTTATTGAGGGGTTTTCAATTACCTCCAATTTGCTACCGCTAGAGAAAGAAAAAGTTAAAGAGCTAATTATAAATCAGCTGTTTGAAGGTTAAAATAGTGATTAGCTATCAAGCACTGAGATAAAGCACCTCAGCTTAAACTGAGGTGACTTTTCGACCAATCTTTAGTTCAACCTTAAGTAAACTAACAACGACTTCACATCTTACTTTTTACTTTACTGGTCGCAATACTGGTTGCTGGATCATCAGGCCAAAAATGTTTTGGATAACGGCCTTTCATTTCTTTTTGCACGTCGCGATAGCTACCTTGCCAAAAGTTGGCGAGATTTTGTGTCAGTTGTAATGGTCGTCTTGCTGGTGATAGTAGCTCCATCAATAATGGTAACTTACCTTGTGCTAATAACGGTGTGCTAAGCATACCGTACACCTCTTGCATACGTACACTGAGTTTAGCGGGGCCATCAAGCTGATATTCAATCCGCACATTTGAGCCACTAGGCACTGTGACTCTCAATGGTAATAAATCATTTAATGCACTTTGCTGCTGCCAATTAAAGCAACTTTGCAACGCACTAAAGTAATTAAATTTTTTGAGTTGTTCTAACGTTTTTATATCTTCAAGATAAACACTTAACCACGCTTGTGCGTTATCGATTAAGTCTTGCTTAGTTATTACAGGAAACTGCTCAGGTATTAAACGACTGGCTAAACACATACGTGTGAGTAACTGATCACTGTCATTTTGCTCATTAAATAATTCAAAACCCTGTTTGTGAAATAACGCTAACCACGCTTTTGCACGCTCACTTTTATCAAGTCGGTGTTTACTTGGCTGACTCGACACTGTTATTGCTCCTAGCTTCACTTCATCTTGATGAATAAAACGTCCTGCTTTTTCATCAAATTCACAGCGGGTTTGTTCACTAAATAAGTGCCCTAGATCATTCTCTATCTCTGTGGGAGTAAACACAATGCCGGAAAAAATGCGGCCGCCTTTATACCCCCCCATATTAGCAATGGCAAGGTAATCATCGTTATGCCAGTACTCTGTATTTAACTCAGCACCTGCGCCATTGGCAAGTAAATAACCATTGCCGCGCTTTTTAGCCAGGCGATCTGGGAAGGCTAATGCCACCAGCAAAGCTAAATAATTGGTTTTTAGTTCGCGTGTTTCATTTAGCTTTAAACGTTTTAACCAAAACTTAAGTTGCTGTTTAAATATTGGGTGTGGCCGCGCATGTTGACTGTGCAGCGCTAAACTTAAATCTGCAACGTGATTGACACGGCTTTCTAGCAGGGCAACTAAATACGCCGCTAAGGTATAAATACCCGGCATTTTCGACTCTAGCTGCTTTGCTTTAATTAGCATGTGCGCTAAGCGAATATCCGCACCAAAACCCAGCATTTGGGTGCCAAGTGAGGTCAACTTGTTATTGCTATCGAGCGCTTCTAACATTTGCAATAACTTAGTCGCTTGCTGAACTTGCTGCTCTGTCGGTCTATCTAACAAGCTTAAATCACTTAGCTCAGCTCCCCAACATTTAGCCTCTAATAGTAACTGGCTGATATCAGCACTTAAAATTTCAGGTGCGTCGTGGCTATTACGCCGCTCAAAAGTTTGTTTTGATCCTAACCGGTAGACAATTCCGGGCTCAATTCGCCCAGCCCGCCCTGCCCGTTGCACTGCCGATGAACGTGAAATACTTTGTGTGGTGAGCTCTGTCACACCCGTTTTTAGATTAAAACTGGCAACGCGACGTTTGCCGCTATCAACCACTATTCGAATACCTTCAATGGTTAAGCTGGTTTCAGCGACATTGGTTGTCAGGACGATTTTACGCGTGCCTTTTTGTGCAGGAGCAATCGCAGCTTGTTGCGCGCTTTTATCTTGCTCACCAAATAAAGTAAATACATGGCAATCAGCGGGCAAATCAGCGAGCGCTTGCTGTACGCGGTTTATTTCTCGCTGACCGGGTAAAAACACTAATGCACTCCCCGCTTGTTCATCTAATGCGTGTTTGATAACAGCAGGAATAGCATCAAGCCAGCGACTTTCATCTTTAACCGGTATATAGGCTTCGTCAATGGGGAAACTGCGTCCGCTAGAGCGAATAATTGGGCAATCAAAAAAATGCTGATAGCGTTCACTATCAAGGGTTGCCGACATCAGTAAAATAGTTAAATCATCACGAAGCGCGGCTTGCGATTCGAGTGCAAATGCTAATGCCGTATCTGCGGCTATCGAGCGCTCATGGAACTCATCAAAGATCAATAAATCAACATCACTGAGCTCAGGGTCGTTTTGTAGCATGCGGGTAAGCATACCCTCAGTGACTATTTCAAGGCATGTATTAGCACTGACTTTGGTTTCTTGCCTAATACGTAAGCCAATACTTTGACCCACATTTTCGTTTTGGCATTGCGCTAAGTAATTAGCAATATTTCGCGCTGCTAAGCGTCGTGGCTCTAGCATTACAATGCGCTTAAAGTGCCCGTCGCGCATTAATTGTAATGGCAGCCACGTTGACTTACCTGCACCCGGTGGTGCTTGTAATAATGCGATAGGGTTATCGTGTAACGTAGTAACTAATTGTGGGTAAACTTCTTCAACAGGTAGCACAAAGAGACCGTTTTATAACTTTTTAATTCCCAGCAGTATACCCATAAACGCCTTAGGTTAATTCCATTTAGACTAATATTTTAATGTTCTTTCAATGTTAGTAGTAACATGTAGCGTGCGCTGTTCTAAATACACGCGGTAATTTTTAACGACATCTTCGCTTTGCTGATGCGAAGTTGAGTCACTTGCTTTAATGCCAACCCATGCATTACGCTGGTTCTCTTTAGCTAAATATAAACCGCCATCTGCAAGTTCAATTATTTGCTCCCAACTAAATAATTGAGGCTTAGTGCCTAGTAATGGATAACTAGCAAAACCAATAGAGCATGTTGCATGCAAACTTTCACCGTTATTTAACGTAAACAAGTGATCAGCAATCTCGGCGCGTATTTTCTCAACAGTATGCGCAGCTTCATCATAACTGGTGTTTTTCATTACAAGTAAAAACTCTTCACCACCCCATCGTATGAGTAAATCATCGCTTCGTACTTGTTGCTTTAATAAGTGAGAAAATTGTTCCAAAACTTGATCCCCAACACTGTGCCCAAAGCTATCATTAATGTTTTTAAATTTATCAATATCAATTAATGCGAACACTAAACGTTGAAGCTCAGTATTATCAGGCAATGAATTAAAATCTACTAGTAACTCATTAATAACACTAAAAAAATAATGGCGATTATGTAAGTCCGTCAAACTATCAGTAAAGCTCATTGCCTTTAAACGCTCATTACTTTTGGCCAACTCTTGCGTTCGTTCGGCTACCCGTTGTTTTAATACCACTAGATAGCGTTGGTTCTGCCATCGCCAATAAACAAAGCCAACTATACTAAACAATAGTACGGCACCTAGCACCCATCGCTGTTGTTGCAATCTATGATTAGTAAACGCTTGTTGCTGCTGATCTAAACGCTGTTCCTTTAAAATATTATCTTTACCAAGTAACTTAAGCTCCTGATTTTGTAAATCAAATTTATAATGAGATTCAAGTTGGAGTACTTTATTGTTACGACGTTGTAAACTAAGCGCATCTTTGCTTAATGCGTAACGTTTTAAATATTTATACGCTAATTTATAATCACTCTGCTGGCGATACGCGATAGCAATTAAATATTGTAACCGTGCTTGTTCTTCTAAAAAGCGAAGGTTAATAGGGTTTTCCAATTGAGCCAATGCAATTTCAATTGCTTGGTTTAAGCCACCAGTCTGTAAATGACTATTGGCTAATGCTAAATAATAATGCAATTTGATACGCGCTTTTGAGCCACCTAATTTTTTTAAGTCAACCAAACTCAATGCTAATTTTGCGGCCTCGATATTACCCAGTTTAAGTAGAATTTCAGCCTGATTAATAGCTAATTCAGAATAAATATTCATAGAGCTTGTTACGACCTTCAAGGCTTCACTATTCGCTTGTAATGCTTGGTAATAACTTCCCATTCTTAAATATATTTTACTTTGCCAAAGAAACATCAAAGCAGCATAGTTTGCATTGTTATTTTTATAAAAATCAATTGGATATTGAATATAATCGAGCGCTAACGTGAAACGTTCTAATTCAAGCTCTAAATGTGCTAAATGCAAATACGCCCACGCTGTATACTCCTCATTGCCAGCCGATTTAGCCAATTTAAGAGCGTAATGGTTTAATTTTACACCGTCTCCGTAAGCACCATAACGACGCTTAATCATCGCTTCTAAAAAGTAGCTTTCTATTTCAATCTCTTTGGCATTTTGGCTAATAGAAAGTTGACGTAGCCGCGCTAAATAGGTCATAACATGCAGCGTGTTATCAATGCTTACATCCGCTTTGAGCTTGGCATAATAAAAATCTAATTGTTCCTTATCTTCGGCATCTGTCGATCCAAACAATACGCCTGTATGAATAATAAAAATAAAGCATAAACAAAATAAACACGTTTTTCTTATCATAATCTAGGCACTATCATTTGTTGATTTATCACTTGCCAATCAATTGTTTGTTGGTTAATAAAGCCCGATTGCTGCAAGGCTTTTTTGATCACTCCTCGCTTAGTCAATACTTTCAAACCGCGCTTTAATGCCTGGGCAACCTGCTTGCCTTGAGGGTGAGCTTTACTCACAGCAAAATGCCGTGTATCAGGTAAAATTACTTTTAATTTTTTTAGTGGTGTGAATAGCTTGCCTTCAAAATTAAGATCTAAATGATCGCTAACGCTAAAGTTGATCATCATTGCATCTACAACCTGTGTTTCAACCATGGCTAACATATCTTCCCAAGGACCAATATAGCTAATTACGCTTATCGGGGTATTTACCAACGCTCGCCAATCGACATGCCAACGTGGGTTGACTACAACCGTCAATTGATTTAACTCTGAAGGCTTTAATTCCTGCGCGCGTTTATTATCTACTGATACATATAAACCAGCTTCATATTGGCCAAACTCTATAACGGCATCACTTACATAAAGAGAGCCTCGATAATCCAGTAAGTCTTCGTGCCAGATGGTACGTGCGAGCATTAAACTACTGCCGTCAATTAAAGAATCAAACTCCGTCGAATTTACCCAAGTTTGCGGGCGAAATACCACTTTTTTAGTTTCCCCTCCCAAATACAGCGCTTGCTGGAGCAATATCATTTCAACAATCTCAAGATGTGAACCATCTGTACTCGGATTAAAATCTGTAACATCCATTACATCGCGACCATTTAAAAAAGCCGTATAACGCTCACTAAAGTTTTCACTGCTGATAATATCGATTATAAGTGGTTGCTGCGCCTTTAACTGGCTACTGAGCAGCAAAAATAAAAATAGAAAGCACTTCATAAACAAAACCCTAGAGATAAAAAAACCGCAAAGGTAAATATCCAATGCAGCTTAATTATACAGTAACAACCAATAAAATGTTAACAAGTGTTGTATTTTGTAGCGAAAAACAACTAGAGCTATTACTTTATTTACAACTTAATACCGTATAGTCAGTTTTTAATTTGATTAGTGAAGAATACGTAACAAGCTAATTAAACATGACGCATATAAATTTTAACTACTTTAAGGAGTGCGTAAAAATAAAAATGTACCGTAAAAAATTAAAAAATACCTAAATAATTTGACTCAGACGGGTGACCCTATATTCCAATTTTGTTTCTCCTTTCGACCTGAATCACGTTGCACCGCTACTATTGCGTTGTATTTTTCTTCTGGGTGTAGCCCGAAACTGCAGTATCTGCCCACATGGAGTAAGCTAGCTCTAGTAGTTTTCACGGGCTAGCTCATGGGGCTATTAGACAAATATAAATTCGCGGATTTATCATTAATTACTTATTGCTGGAGATTTCTTTAACCACGGATTGGCGAATAAAAAACATCATTAAACAGCCAAGAATATTTCCACCTATTATTAAGTTAAGCACGGCTAAAGTAGTTATATGCTTAACCTTTCTTCTAGATACAGCCCATAAATGCCAATAAGCATAGCCACAAAGACCACTTACTGCAGCAACTAGTGCTGTTGGGTGTACGCCTCCCTTTTTAATAACTATACTCACCATTACAATAGAAAGTATTAATGAAAAAGCACAAAGTGCAACCAAATAAAGTTTTATCCAGATACCCAGAGTCGAAAAGTTAAATTCATCTTTAATTGCACTTGATTGATTAGTTTTTATAGCCACAATATTCCTTATTAATTTGGCCTAAGAGCTTCTCAAATACCACTTTGATATTTTAGACACCCCAAATGACCTCCACTCCATCGTTTAATAATTCCACTAAACAAACCTATTGTAAATAATTGTTTTTCTTGGTAATAAAATCCCCTTTGTTATTTAGTCCAAAAAGGCCAGTAATAATGATATGAGGAAAAAACCAGAAAACTTTGTATTCTCGCAATTACTTTATAAAAAAACGAGCCTAATTTGACTCGCTTTTTTACTTATAATTCACTGCTTAAAGTTTACAACGACCTTAGTCCGGCTCATACCCTAAGTTAGGCGATAACCACCTTTCAGCTTCTTCCAGCGTCATGTTGGTCCGCTTGGCGTAATCTTCAACCTGATCGCGTTGTACCGCCGCTACTGCGTAGTATTTAGCCTCAGGATGAGAGAAATACCAACCTGATACTGCCGCACCTGGCCACATGGCGTAGGAACTAGTTAGCTGCATGCCAATGCGTTTTTCTGTGTCGAGTAATTGCCAGATTTTCTTTTTCTCGGTGTGCTCAGGGCATGCTGGGTAACCTGGAGCTGGGCGAATACCTTGGTAGTTTTCGCGTATTAGTTCGTCATTGGCAAGATTTTCATCTGGTGCAAAGCCCCAATATTCTTTACGTACTTGCTCATGGAGGTATTCAGCAAAGGCTTCGGCTAAGCGATCAGCCACGGCTTTGATCATAATTTTATTATAATCATCTTGCTGAGCATCAAACGCATCCGCTAACGCATCTTCTTCTAAACCGCCGGTCACTGCAAACGCACCAAAGTAATCAGGTGTCCCTTTTGGTGCAATGTAATCAGCTAGGCAGTAGTTTGCAAAGTCGGTTTTTTCAGTTTGCTGACGTAAGTGGCAAGACGTAGTGAGTATTTCTTTGCGGGTCTCGTCAGTATAGATTTCAATGTCATCACCCACTCGGTTAGCTGGAAATAAACCAAATACACCTAATGGTTGCAACGTCCCTGATTTTTCAAGGTCGTCTAACATGTCGTTGGCGTCTTTAAATAAGCTTTGCGCTTGCTCACCGACGACTTCATCGGTCATTATACGTGGATATTTACCAGCAATTGACCACGTCATAAAGTACGGCGTCCAGTCAATGTATTTGCGCAATGTTGCGATTGATACATTTTTAAACTCAGTAACACCGAGTTTTTTAGGCACCGGTGGCGTGTAATTATCCCAGTCGAGTTGCGCGGCGTTATCGCGGGCGCGTTGAATAGTTACCGGTTTTGAACGTGGCTTTTTACGGGCTTGTTGCTCGCGTACTTTGACATATTCAGCGCTGACTTTTTCTAAAAAGCCGGGCTTTATTTCTTTTGATAATAAGTTGGATACAACACCAACTGCGCGGCTGGCGTTATTAACGTAGACGACGCCTTTATCATACTGCGGCTCTATTTTAACTGCTGTATGCGCTTTTGAGGTCGTCGCGCCACCAATGAGTAACGGCAGTTCAAAACCTCGACGTTTCATTTCTTTGGCTACGTGTACCATTTCGTCAAGTGATGGCGTGATCAGGCCTGATAAACCGATTATATCAGCCTTTTCATCAATGGCGGTTTGCAGTATTTTATCTGCAGGTACCATTACGCCTAAGTCGATAACTTCGTAGTTATTACATTGTAGAACAACACCAACGATGTTTTTACCAATGTCGTGTACATCGCCTTTTACCGTTGCCATCACTATTTTACCATTGGTAGAGCCCTCTTCTTTTTCAAGCTCAATGTATGGATCTAGGTAGGCTACCGCGCGTTTCATTACACGAGCTGATTTAACTACTTGCGGTAAAAACATTTTACCAGCACCGAACAAATCGCCCACCACGTTCATGCCGTCCATTAACGGCCCTTCAATTACGTGAATAGGTTTGTCGGCAGCCGCACGGCACTCTTCTGTATCTACATCTATATATTCTGTAATGCCTTTAACAAGGGCGTGTTCTAAGCGCTTTTCAACTGGCCATGTGCGCCATTCTAAATCTTCAACGCGTTCTGCTTGCGCCATGCCAGAGTATTTTGGTGCCAACTCAACTAAACGTTCACCTGCGCCTGGGTCGGTATTGAGTACTACGTCTTCAACCGCTTTACGAAGTTCTGCTGGAATATCATCATACACGGCTAACTGCCCTGCATTGACGATGCCCATATCCATACCTGCTTGAATTGCATGGTATAAAAATACTGAGTGAATGGCTTCGCGTACTGGGTTATTACCACGAAATGAGAACGATACATTTGATACACCGCCTGACACTTTACAATGCGGTAATCCCTCTTTGATACGACGTGTACCTTCAATAAACTCAACAGCGTAATTGTCGTGCTCTTCAATACCTGTGGCTACGGCAAATATATTCGGGTCGAAAATAATATCTTCGGGAGCAAAGCCAATATCGTCTACTAATATTTTATAACTGCGCGCACATATCTCGAATTTTCTATCGGCGGTCTCTGCTTGACCTTGCGTATCAAACGCCATTACCACGGCGGCCGCGCCAAAGCGCTTAATTATTTTTGCTTGGCGAATAAACGGCTCTTCACCCTCTTTTAAAGAGATAGAGTTTACTATCGCCTTGCCTTGAATACATTTTAAGCCTGCTTCGATGACTTCCCATTTTGAGGAGTCGACCATGATTGGCACGCGTGATATGTCAGGCTCTGAGGCGATTAAGTTTAAAAACTTAACCATTGCGGCTTTTGAGTCCAACATGGCTTCGTCCATGTTGATATCAATTACCTGAGCGCCATTTTCTACTTGTTCACGGGCAACGGTGAGTGCAGCTTCAAAATCTTCTTCCATGATCAAACGCTTAAACATGGCAGAACCTGTAACATTGGTACGTTCGCCGACGTTTGTAAATACAGCTATTTTTTGACTCATGTCAGATATCCTAATTTAAATTACAGGCTTCAAGGCCAGATAAACGCATACGCACTTCAAGCTCTGGTAACGGACGCGGTTTAACACCTTCAAGCCCTTTAGCAAAGGCTCTTATGTGTGCAGGTGTAGTACCACAGCAACCGCCCACTATATTGATGAAGCCAGACTTACCCCAATCGATAATCTCAGCGGCCATTTCTGGCGCTTCTAAATCGTATTCACCAAACTCATTTGGCAGGCCAGCATTAGGGTGAACCGAGGTAAAGGTTTCGCATACGCGCGATAGCTCTTCTACGTATTGGCGTAATAGGTCTGGGCCAAGTGCGCAATTTAGGCCAATTGAAATTGGCTTAATGTGGCGAATCGAATTATAGAACGCTTCGGTTGTTTGCCCTGATAAGGTACGCCCCGATGCATCGGTAATAGTCCCTGAGATCATTACCGGCAATTTACGCCCCGCTTGTTCAAACGCTTCCTCTACTGCGAACGAGGCGGCTTTTGCATTCAGTGTATCAAAAATGGTTTCGATTAGAATAAGATCTGCACCGCCTTCCATTAACGCAAGGGTTGATTCAACATATGCAGTGACCAGCTTGTCAAAGGTTACATTACGGTAACCGGGATCGTTTACATCAGGTGAAATCGAGCAGGTTTTAGATGTTGGCCCAAGCACACCCGCAACATAGCGAGGTTTTGCTGGGTTTTTAGCTGTAAATTCATCACAAATACTGCGTGCCAATTTTGCAGACTCTAAATTTACTTCACGGCTGATACTCGCCATGTCGTAATCTTCCATTGAGATAGTGGTCGAGTTAAAGGTGTTGGTTTCGATAATATCGGCGCCCGCACTTAAAAAACCACGGTGAATATCACCAATAATTTTTGGCTGCGTAAGGCTTAATAAGTCATTATTGCCTTTAATTAATACATGCCAGTCTTTAAAGCGCTCACCACGGTAGTCTTCTTCTTCGAGTTTATGTTCTTGGATCATAGTGCCCATTGCACCATCAAGAATTAAAATACGCTGCTTTAGCGCGTCAATTAACTCGGCACTTTTGTTTTCTAAATTATTCGGCATAGTTGTTAGTCCTTACGTCTTGGCTAACTAAATTAATATCATAGGGTGTGGTTTGATACACATAATAATTTAACCAGTTCGAAAAAAGCAAAAAAGCATGACTTTGCCAGGTTTTCGACGGTTCGTTATCTGGGTTGTTATCTGGAAAATAATTTTCTGGCATCGGCGCATCAGGGCTTTTTGCTAAATCACGTTGATATTCGCCCTTTAATGTATGTGCATCATATTCAGGGTGGCCTGTTAGGTAAACTTGGCTACCTGATTTATTTTTTATTAAGTAAGCGCCTACTTGCTCTGAACCTGCCAGCACGACTAAATCATCACACGCATTTATTTTTTCAATGTCGATGTGGCCATAACGAGAATGTGGCACTACAAAGGTGTCATCAAAACCGCGCGTAAGTGCGCCATGTTCAAAAAAGCATTTATGAGTAAACACGCCACACAGCTTATTTTCTTTAAGTTCACGCTTTAAATTATGATGATGGAATAAACCCGCATGGGCCGCCCAACACGAAAATAACGTTGACGTTACATGCTGCTCTGCCCAGTCTAAAATCACTTTTAGTTCATCCCAGTAGGCTACGTCGTCGTATTCTAAATGCGCTAATGGCGCACCAGTAATTAATAATGCATCGTAGTTACTGTCTTTCACTTCAGAGAAATAACGATAAAAAGTATCTAAATGCTGCTCTGAGGTATTTTTACTACGATGGGTATCTAAGCGTAATAGCTCTACATTAACTTGCAAAGGCGAGTTAGCAAGTAAACGAATGAATTGTACCTCGGTTTCAACCTTATTAGGCATTAAGTTTAAAATAGCCAAGCGCATAGGGCGAATTTCTTGTGTTTTCGCACGACTTTTTGGCATTACGAATACGTTCTCTTGACGTAACTTCGCAATTGCGGGCAATTCATCTTTAACGGTAATAGGCATACTCATCTCCAAGGTATTTTTAACCAATGGCTAATTATGAACGGATAGCTGGAAATTTCAACCTCTAGATGTTTAGATGTCCAAATGAATTTAATTAAACAATTTTTTGCATTCTTAAACAAGCTCGCCATAATGCCCTTCTTAATTTAACTACAAGGTGAAATTGTGTTTGATTGGCTTGGTTTAGGTGAGTTATTAGCGATACTTGCGGCACTGGTGTGGGCGCTATCAACTATTTTATATAAAGGTTTTAGTCATCACTTAACCCCAATGCAATTAAATATTAGTAAAGGTGTGCTCGCGAGTGCATTGATGCTAGTTACACTTATCATTACTCAAGATTTTGCTATACCAACCCAGATTACCAGCTGGCTGTGGCTCATTGCGGGCGGAGTTATTGGTATTGCTATTGGTGACAGCGCTTATTTTGCAGCACTACGTAATATAGGCCCAGCGCGTACATTAGTTATTGAGTCTTTAGCCCCGGCCTTGGTTGGTATTTTTAATATTATTCTGTTAAGCCATTACTTATCAGCCTTTGCTTGGTTTGGTATTGCATTAACCAGTGTGGGTGTTGTAATTGCGATTAAGCCCGCAAAAGGACTACCAAGTGTTGATAATAAACATTATCGCGTTGGTGTTTTGTGCGCACTTGCTGCCGCAATATGCCAAGCCCTTGGAATGGTAATGTCAAAAGGAGCGCTTAATAACGAAGAGATGAGCAGCTTATGGGCTGCATTAATTAGGCTTGCATCGGGGACACTTACTGTTGCATTAGTGGTTGCAATGTTTAAAAGCAGTGATTTTAAACAAGCACTCACATTAAAAGGGATTAGCGGTAAACACTGGTTTTTTGTTGCTGTATTTTTAGGTACTTTTTTAGGTTTGTGGCTGCAACTCGGCGCCGTAAAATACACCGATCCTGCGATAGCACAGACCATTTTTGCTACCGCCCCATTGATTGTAATGAGTATTGGTTTTTTTAAGCGTGAGCCTGTTACCAATAAAATGCTACTTGGCGGCCTACTTGCGCTTATTGGCGTAGGTGTATTGCTTGCTAATTAACGTGCTGATGCGTTGACTGTTTAGCCATTGAGACTCTACAATAGAGCATTAAAAATTTTATTCTTATTTGAAGGCTCCTTCCATGGTTTTACCTGATAAATTTATATTCTCGATGAGTCGAGTATCTAAAGTTGTGCCGCCTAAGCGCACTATTTTAAAAGATATTTCTTTGCATTTTTTCCCTGGCGCAAAAATTGGCGTACTTGGTTTAAACGGTTCTGGTAAATCAACGTTACTACGTATTATGGCAGGCCTTGACCAAGAATTTGAAGGTGAAGCATACCCTCAACCGGGCACTAAAATTGGTTACCTACCGCAAGAGCCTATTTTAGATGAAAGTAAAACAGTACGTGAAATTGTTGAAGAAGCAGTAAGCGAAGTTAAAAACGCGCTAAACCGCCTTGATGAAGTATATAACGAATATGCAATGGAAGGTGCTGACTTTGATGCACTAGCTAAAGAGCAAGGTGAGCTTGAAGCAATCATTCAAACTCACGATGGTCATAACATTGATAACGTATTAGAGCGTGCTGCTGATGCGCTACGTTTACCTGAATGGGATGCTAAAATTGAGTTCCTATCTGGTGGTGAGCGTCGTCGTGTTGCTATTTGTCGCCTATTACTTGAAAAACCAGATATGCTTATCCTCGATGAACCAACTAACCACTTGGATGCAGAATCTGTCGCGTGGCTTGAGCGCTTCTTACATGATTACGAAGGCACAGTTGTGGCGGTAACGCATGACCGTTACTTCCTTGATAATGTAGCAGGTTGGATTTTAGAGCTTGACCGTGGTGAAGGTATTCCATGGGAAGGTAACTACTCATCGTGGCTTGAGCAAAAAGATGCCCGCTTACAACAAGAGCAGAAATCTGAAAAAGCACGTCAAAAATCAATTGCACAAGAGCTTGAGTGGGTACGTTCAAATCAAAAAGGTCGTCAAGCTAAGTCTAAAGCACGTATGGCACAGTTTACTGAAATGCAGCAATCTGATTACCAAAAACGTAATGAAACTAACGAGCTGTTTATTCCACCTGGACCACGTTTAGGCGATCAAGTAATAGAAGTTAAAAACTTGAAAAAGAGCTTTGGTGATCGCGTACTGATTGATGATTTAAGTTTCACTATGCCAAAAGGTGCCATTGTCGGCATTATCGGTGCTAATGGCGCGGGTAAATCAACTTTATTCAAAATGCTTAGTGGTGAAGAGCAACAAGACAGCGGCGAAATCAGCTTAGGTGAAACAGTTGAACTGGCAACCGTTGATCAGTTCCGTGGCAATATGGATGACAGCAATACAGTTTTCCAAGAAATTGCTGATGGCCAAGACGTGTTAAAGATTGGTAATTTTGAATTTCCAAGCCGCGCGTATGTTAGCCGCTTTAACTTCAAAGGCAACGATCAGCAAAAGTTTGTTAAAGACTTATCTGGTGGTGAGCGCAACCGCTTACACCTAGCTAAGCTTTTAAAAGCGGGCGGCAACGTAATCCTACTGGATGAGCCAACCAATGACTTGGACGTTGAAACATTACGTGCTCTTGAAAATGCGATTTTAGAATTCCCAGGTTGTGTTATGTGTATATCGCATGACCGTTGGTTTTTAGACCGCATTGCAACACACATTCTTGATTACCGTGATGAAGGCCAAATAAACTTCTTTGATGGTAACTACACTGAGTATGAAGAATGGCTTAAAAAGACGTTAGGGTCGGCAGCTACACAACCTAAGCGTATTAAGTATAAAAAGATTGGTTAAGTTCTAGGTTCTAGGTTCTAGGTTCTAGGTTCTAAACATATTTTAAGCCCTGCATTTACGCGGGGCTTTTTATTTTTGAAAGAAATAAACGCTTGCGCCTTTCTAGTTAAGTATCTTCACTTTATAAAATAATCACCATGAAATACTTATTTGCACTGATTTTAGTAAGCATGAGCTTATTAAGCTTCGCCGCCGAGACTGAGCAATCCCCCAAATTACCGATGCTGACCTTTAATATGGCAGATGGTAGCCAAATTAAAACCCAAGACCTATTAGGCAAACCGTTTATTTTACATTTTTGGGCAACATGGTGTCCGTATTGTAAAAAATTGCAGCCTGGACTGGATAAAATTCATCTAAAATATCAATCTCAGGGCCTGCAAGTAATTGCTGTGAGTTTTCGTGAAGATGAAGACGCTAACCCCGCTCAATCATTACTTTCGCGTGGTCATCATTTTCAAACCGCAATAAATGCAGATGACAGTGCAGAATTATTAGGAGTTCGTGGTACACCCACTACGCTTTTTATCAATAAATTAGGCAAGGTTGTACTTGCTACCACAACATCAGACCCCCAAGATCCTATTCTTTATAAAACAGCAGCAAAGCTAGTTAAACCCTAAGACTAACTCTGGCCTATCATAACTTTAGCGACTATGCTTAAGTTATGAGCGAACATCATTTTAGCCACAAATAAAGGTATGTTGAATTATGAAGAACCGCCGCCAATTTTCTCGTGTTTTATTTTCAACTGCTGCCCAATTAGATTTAGCCGATAATCAATACCCGTGCAAATTATTAGATATTTCGTTGCACGGTGCGCTTATTACTCGATGTGATGCGTTCACTGCAAATAAAAACGCTACAGGTCATTTATGCTTTACTTTACCGCAAAGCGATATTGAAATTAAAATGGCTGTCACTATTTGTCATATAGAGCAGCATCATATTGGCTTAAAATGTACGCATATTGATATTGACAGTATTACTCATCTAAAACGTTTAATTGAGTTAAACCTCGCAGATGACGCCTTACTCCACCGTGAACTCGCGATGCTTATTCACGAACAAGAATAGACTGTTAAAGGTTTGTTGATTACCATAGCGTAAACTGATTACATAGCGCCGTTATGACTTTAAACCCAGATTTACCTTTGGTATACCATCCAAACTACTCATTTAACTTTGATCCTAAACATCGCTTTGCGATGAGTAAATTTGCGCATTTACACGACTATGTTAAACAACTCGGCTTAGTGACTAATAATTTAGTTAAACCTGAATTAGGCACACCAGAGGCACTTGAGCTGATCCATTGTCATAACTATATAAATGATCTTTGGTATAATCGATTGGATGAAAAAGCCATGCGCCGTATTGGGCTGCCTTGGTCACATGAGTTAATGGCGCGCACATTCACCGCCCCGCAAGGCACTTTAAAAACCGCACGTCTTGCTTTGCAACACGGTATTGCTTGTCATTTAGCTGGGGGCACGCATCATGCGCATACTGACTTTGGTTCAGGCTATTGTATGGTGAATGATTTAGCATTTACCGCGCAAACGCTTATACAATCTGGTGAAATTACCAACGTGCTTATTTTTGATCTTGATGTACATCAAGGTGATGGTACTGCCGCGATGTTGCAGCATCAACCTTATGCTTATACGTGCTCGATTCATTGTGAAAAGAATTTCCCGTTTCGTAAATCAGCGAGCGACCTAGATATTGGTTTAGCTAATAATATGCAAGACAACGAATACTTAGGTATTGTTGATGATACGTTGCGCTTTTTACTAAAAGAGCTTAACCCTGATTTAGTACTTTATGACGCAGGTGTGGATGTGTGGCAGCAAGATGGTTTAGGTAAACTTGATATTAGTTGGCAAGGCATAGAAAAACGCGACAATTTAGTACTAAAACGCTGTATAGAACATAATACGCCGGTGGCTACTGTCATTGGCGGCGGTTATGACAGAGATCACCTGCGTCTTGCAAAACGTCATGCTATTGTTGTAG
The DNA here is from genome assembly GCF_001653135.1 of Pseudoalteromonas neustonica. Taxonomy (GTDB): domain Bacteria; phylum Pseudomonadota; class Gammaproteobacteria; order Enterobacterales; family Alteromonadaceae; genus Pseudoalteromonas; species Pseudoalteromonas neustonica. The sequence continues at coordinate 270,440 of NZ_BDDS01000001.1, read as the reverse complement.
AGCAGGCTGCGCGTTTTTAAATAAACATTCAAGACTTACAAAACACGTGACTAAAAGCAGCTTTTACAGCGATTTTTTACTACAATTTAAATTAATATATTGATTGAGACTACTATGCGACTGCCGCTTATTTTATTATTTGCCTTTATGAGTACTTTTACTACCGCCGAAGAAGAAGTTGTAAAAGAAGAACTCCCACCAATGAACCCCGCTTACAGTGCAGAGCATGCTATGGTTCTTGTGAATCATGGCTCACGTATTTTTGCTATTAGCCTACCGACGTATAAACTGCCTCATGATGTTCAAGTGGTATATCAAATTGATAATCCTGATGTTGCTTTTTTAAGCCTAGTGCGTGACGCTGATCTCATCACCATCAAACCAAAACCATTTAATATTCAACATTTAATGCGTGGTGAAGAGATAACAATTACAGCTGATGTTTATGAAGGTCATTACAAGCGTGGTGGCAGTTTAGTTTATTCAGATAGAGCAATCGTTATGAGTAAACAACTTTACGCACGCGAACTCACAGACTTGGCAGAATCCTCTCAATGGCAAGAATACGATATGATCACTCTTAAAAATAGTGAACGAATTTACATCCACAAAATTACCCAAGCCCCGAGTTTTAATCACCTCATTTTTGCCGACTTAACCAATGCCTGCATGCAAAAGTTCCGCACATCTAAACGTGTACCGAAAGAAAGTGAACTCACATATAAATTTGTTAACTGCGGCACTTTAAAGCCGTTGTATTTTGATAGTGAAGATTTTCAATAGCTTAATCACTTTTTAAGTAAAGTATAACCAAAAGCTTTTAAAGTAATTATACGACTTTAAAAGCCTCTAAAATTAAGACTATAAACATACAAATCAAACACTTAAAAAAACCATTAACGTTCATTTACAATAATAATGTACAGATTGTTATAAAAAGAGGGACAGTCGTGTAAATTCACGCGATACTCATCGATAATCGGTACAACAATGGCTATTAAAACTAAATTATTACTTTCCTTTTTGCTTTTAGGTTTGCTCCCAGCAGGCATTGTATCGATATTATCTTTATATCTGTCTGCCCAAGCATTAGAAAAACAAACGTATAACCAACTTTCATCTATAAGTCATATCAAAAGCAATCAACTTCAAGATTATTTTAAAACCACAAAATCAGATATGAACTTATTAACAACTAATTTTGAAAGCCTATCCAAGCATAATTCCAACTTATCACTATCAGAGCTTGCTGCATTAAATCATCCGTGGTTCGATGGGTTTATAACTGATAAAGGTTATTATGATTTATTTTTAATTAGCCCTACGGGCTTTATAGATTACACAGTAACAAAGGAGGCTGATTATTTAACTAGTCTTACAACTGGGCCATATAAAACTTCAGGCCTAGCAACACTTTTCAACAAAACTTTAAGAACTCGCTCATTTGAAATAATTGATTTTTCAAAATATGCACCGAGTAACGATGAGCCTGCGGCATTTATTGGTCAACCGGTTATAATTAATGGCGAAGTCGTTGCTGTTATTGCACTGCAACTATCCATTGACGCAATTAATAATATTATGCAAACACGTGATGGAATGGGGCAAACAGGCGAGTCATACTTAGTCGGTGACGATTTATTAATGCGTTCAGACTCTTACCTAGATCCAATTGGCCACTCTGTTGTTGCTAGCTTTGCCGGTAACGTAAAAAATAATGGCGTAGATACCGTTGCAGTTCATAATGCCCTTCAAGGCCATACAAACACGCAAATGATTATGGATTATAACGGTAACCCTGTTCTGTCCGCTTTTAAACCCTTTAAATTTGAGCGATTAAATTGGGCTCTACTTGCCGAAATAGATGAAGCTGAAGCATTCGCTCCTATTTATTCTTTATATTGGATAATAAGCACCATTGCCCTACTTTCCTTTGCTGTCGTAATTATTGCCGCACTGAGTATTACTCGCTCTATTATTAAACCCCTCGGTGGTGAGCCTGCACAAATGCAGATAATCAGTAAACGCATCGCAAGCGGTGATCTAAGTCAGGTGTTTGATTTAGATACTCCTAAGATTGGTGTATACGGTGCTATGGCGAAAATGAATACCTATTTGCACCAAACAATAAGCACAATATCCCAAGCAACTGACAGACTTGCATCCACCGCAGCGCAAACGAGTACTGCAAGTACTCAATCAAATGCAAGCTTACAAGAACAACATGCAAGCATTGAACATGTTGCCAATGCTATTTCACAAACAAACGCATCTATTGAAGAAGTATCTGAAAATGCTCGCGCTGTGGCTGATTTAAGTATTAAAGCTAAAGAAACAACATACTCTGCAGATGTTCATTTACAACAAACAATTGTAAAAATGAGTTCACTTGAGCATACAATAAATAATACGGAAGTAGTGATCAAACGCGTCGAGGGTAACGCACAAACGATTAATAAAGTACTTGAGGTTATCCGTTCTGTCGCAGACCAAACAAACCTTTTAGCACTTAATGCAGCCATTGAAGCAGCTAGAGCAGGAGAGCATGGTCGAGGTTTTGCCGTTGTTGCTGATGAAGTTAGACAACTAGCTAAAAAAACACAGAATTCAACAGCCGATATAGAAAACATGATTGAATTACTGCAAGCAGGTACACAACAAGCCGTTGTTGAAATACATAAATCTATAGATGCCACAGAATCAACGATTACAACAGCAAATCACAGTGCTGAGTTATTAAAACAGAGTGTTGAACAAATAGACTATATAGCTCGTCGAGCTGAAATCATTGCAACAGCAGCGCATGAGCAAAGCAGTATGTCTGAAGAGATAACCCATAACATTGACTCGATAAAACAAGCTGCTATTGATAACGCGGTAGGAGCTGATCAAGTATCCGCTGCGAGTATAGAGCTGGATCAACTCAGCAAACAATTGCAAAAAATAACGCATGATTTTAAATTATCATAGCAACAAAAAATGACAGCTGTTATGCAACCTTAGTTGTAATCAAAGAGCTGCTGTTGCCTTTGTGTAGAGCATGACTACTGCCGGGACTGTTAAAACATCTTAGCGCTTATAGGTCTGTTGTATAATAAGTGATAGGCCTAGCTGCATACTTTCATTCGATTGCCCAGCAAAGCCAAGTCGTATATAGCTAAGGTTTGCAGGCTTTAAGCTACGTACTGAGTTGGTAAAATAAAACTCCCTCTCGGTTTGTATATATACGCATTGCTTTGCTAATTCAGTTTTTAAATCGCGCGTATTTTTATTAAAATTAACCCAAATAGCCATACCACCGTCTGGTTTTATGTACTCAATAGGATAACCTTGTGCTTGAAGCTGCATTAAGTAGCTATCCATCGCTTCATAGCGTTGCTTATACAGTTTAGTCATGCGCTTTAAATGGCGCTCAAAGCCGCCCTCTTTCATCCAATGTGCTACTGCTAATTGCATAATTACATCGTTCTTATGATTCATCAGCTGCTTCCAGGCGGTTAATTGCACTATCACCTCAGGAGCTGCGCAGATATAGCCAATACGCGCTGCTGAGAACATAATTTTTGAAAACGTCGATACGTAAATAATAATGCCGGCAGGGTCATCCGCAGCCATAGGTTGTAATGGCTTACAGCGATAGTGAAATTCATGGTCGTAATCATCTTCAATGATCATCACATTATGGGAATAACACAACTGATAAATCTGTAAGCGCCGTGTTGGCGATAAAGTCACTGTGGTCGGGTACTGATGCAACGGTGTTAAGTACAGCATCTTTATTGGGAATCGCATAAGCTGGGCTTTTAAATCATCGACACATAAGCCTTCATCGTCTTGCTTTATATCGACCAATTGCGCGCCACATGCAGCAAATGCCTTTCTTGCTGGTGGGTATCCTAGCGTTTCAACAGCAATATTATCGCCCTTTGCTATAAATGCTTTAGCGATTAAAAATAATGCCTCTTGTGAGCCATTACAGATCAGAATATCGTCCGTATCTAAGTTACGTGTTTTATGTAAATATTCTTTAATCTGTACTTTTAGTTCAGCGCAACCGCTTACTTCTCCATAGTGTAATTTACTAATGTCGATATGATCACACACATGGCTAATTGCACGTTTAAACTCTTTTTGAGGGAAACTTGCTAAGTCAGGTAGCCCCCCTGCAAAATTATATTTATAAGCATTTAAATCCATACCAACGTTAGGCACTTCAAGTGTGTTAGCGAATTGATAAGGTGTAGGCTGCAAGGCGGGTGCAGTTTTTACGCCAATGCTGCTTTGAATAGGTAAACTATCTGTCACCCGATACCCTGAGCGCTCATTTGATATTAGCCACCCCTCAGCAACTAATAATTGAAGTGCATTCATAATCGTATGACGATTTAACTGGTATATATCCGCCATTTTTCGGACGGAGCTAAGCTTACTCCCAGGCGCAACATCCCCGTTAATAATTGCTGTTCGCAATCCCTGTGCTAATTGCAGATACTTAGCTTTGCCTGGCAAATCCAATTTAATATCAAGTGGCTGCATACTTTATTCCTTCCGTATAACTGTTCACATAATCCTTTCACGCTAAAACTGGTCTATCAAAAAACTAAAAACTGGTTGTTTTAACATGACCAAATAAGCGTACATTATTTGTTTTAAATAGTCTGCAATAACCAATAATAAGGCGCTTTATGCTTACTCAGCAAACACATCAAACTAATAAAGTTATTTTGGAACCGCTACGCGACATTCATTTAAAAGGTTTAAGCCTTGCAGGGCAAGATCCACAAGTATGGCGCTGGGTATTAATGAATTACACTCGAACGACAGAAACTCTATATGATTGGTTTATCAATACCGCACAGTTTAACCCTACAGAACAAGTAGTCTTTGCCATTATTGATAAAGCTTCAAAGCACGTTGTAGGCACTACACGCATATTCAGATTAGATAGTCAAAATGACATTGCTGAAATTGGCCACACATTTATTAGTAAAAATTTTCAACGTAGTTACATAAACACCCACGCCAAATATTTGCTATTGCGTTACGCATTTGAAACTTTAGGGTTGGTACGTGTTGCGTTTAATACCCATGAAAAAAACATCACATCCCGTAACGCAATTGCTCGACTAGGTGCCCGCTTTGAAGGCATTAGCTATAAAGATAGGCGACTTACTGATGGCTCATACCGAAACACCGCCAAGTTCAGCATCATTGATGAGCAATGGGCCGCTATAAAATTACAACTAGAAGGTAAGTTATAATATGTACCCTGCTCCTCACTTTCAAGAACCTAATATAGAACAGTTACATGCTCTTGTTAATACTTACCCGTTAGCCAGCGTTTTAATGCCTAATAAGCAATGTAGCCTGAATGATATTTGCCACATACCATTATTATTTGATGCTCAACGCGATATATTTATTGGTCATGTTGCTAAATATAACCCTCTTTCACTGCTTGATGGTCAATCAGTAAATTTACTGTTTAGGGGTGATGACTGCTATTTATCCCCCTCCTATTCAAAGAATAAAACATTACCAAGCTGGTTATATTCCTCTGTTTTAGTCACAGCCAATGTGCATATCATTCAGAAGCTTAGTCAAAAAGAGTCAATAATGGAACGGCTTACTACTCACTTTGAGCAAGAATTTACACCGAATGAAAACCCGGTATGGCAGCTTAATGATGTACCACAACAACATCGTAATACTATGTATCAAGAGCTTAGCTTTATAGAGTTTAAACCGACAAGCTGGAAAGGTAATTTTAAGCTAAGTCAAAATAAGGCTACGATAATTAGAGAAGAAATAAAAAATAACCTAATATTAATCAATAAAGTAAGTATTGCTAATTTGATAAAAACATATTGATACTCGTTTTAATCAGGTTTTAAAACGGTAAGTTGATGTACTCGTAGATACCCAAGTTACCTGAAGGTGCGAGTGTCATTGGACTTAAAAGCGATTTAGATATTGATTGAGGTGTGGTCGTTAAATGTGCAAGTAAAACAAAAAACGCCTTTTAAAGGCGTTTTTAAATCTGTAGTTTTATCTGCCACAGCTTATAATATTTGGTTTTCTTTCCAAACTTGCTCTTTGGCCATCCGCTTTTTGCGCTTGTCACATGGGTCATCGCAATCACAGGCTTTATCAATGCCTACAGAGCCAAGACCGCCACAACTACTGGCCATAGATTTCTTTTGTACTACCATACCCACAGCCATCGCAGCGACGATTAAAAGTAGTAAACCAAAAGTAAGAAGAAAAAGTGACATTGCTTAGCCCCTATTGATCAGCAATAAAATAATACCCAACAAGTTGCTGGGCTGACTGTATTATAAACTGATTTAAACCGCGCTACAAATAGGGTTTAAATGCAGGGCTAGAATAAGTGACTAAACCATCTTCTGATTTAGCAATCAGATAAACGGGTAAATCATGCTCCTGTGCATAAGCTTTTGCTTTTTCCATCCCCATTACAGTCAATGCTGTTGCAAGGCCATCTGCGGTCATTGCTGATGGGTGTAACACGGTCACAGAAACAAGATCATGACGACTTGGCATACCCGTTACTGGATCGATTAAATGGCTGTAAGTCACGCCCTCCATTTCGTAAAAAATACGATAGTCACCCGAGGTAGCAATACCATTATTTCCTGGAGCCAAAACCTTATGTACTTTGCGAACACCGAGCTCGGTATCAGGCTGCTCAATAGCGATACGCCAATCTAGATCATTAGGCTTTTTACCTGAAACTCTAAGCTCACCGCCAATTTCAACCATGTAGTTCGTTAAGCCATGGCTCTCTAGTAACTCTGCTACCTTATCAATACCATAGCCTTTTGCCGTGGCAGAAAATGATAGCGCTAAGCCATCGATTGATTTAGCTAAACCTTGATCTGTTAATATCAACTTATCAACACCAATTTTAGCAATCATTGCTAACAGTGCTTCATTAGTTGGTCGCTTAGTGGGCTTTTTATCAGGGCCAAAACCCCATAAATCAATTAATGGTCCCATAGTCACATCAAGGGTTTTAGTTGATTTCCCTAAGCGAATTGATTCACTGACTACAGCTCTAAAGTCACTACTGATAGGCATTACTTCGCCTGCTGGTAAACGGTTAAATTGATTTATTTCAGAGTCCTTAATGTACGTAGACATGGATAAATTAATGTCTTTCAATAACTGTGTTACTTCAGGCAACAAGTTAAGCGAGGCTAGTTTTTCTTGCTCGGCAAATACTTTAATGTGATAAGTTGTGCCCATCGTTTTACCTTCAAGGTATAACTCTTGCGGCTCATTTTTACCACAACCAGATATGAGTAAAGTGAGAGTAAGAAAAAATATGGCAATTAATGCCTGCGGGTGAAAAACTCTATTCATAGCAGCCTACTCAGGTTAAATTTTAAATATAAAAAAGCCCCGTAGCATTAGTTACTACGAGGCTGATATTCTAACCAAAACTAAATTGTTTTGATATGGGTGTTAGCCACCGAAATCATCTAATAAGATATTTTCGTCTTCAACACCTAAGTCTTTCAACATAGTGATAACAGCAGCGTTCATCATTGGAGGACCACACATGTAGAACTCACAATCTTCCGGCGCTTCATGTTCTTTAAGATAGTTCTCAAATAACACGTTATGGATAAAGCCAGTATAGCCTTCCCAGTTATCTTCTGGTTGTGGATCTGAAAGCGCTGTATGCCATACAAAGTTAGGGTTTTCAGCGGCTAAGCCGTCAAAATCTTCAACGTAGAACATTTCACGTCTAGAACGTGCACCATACCAGAAACTCATCTTACGCTTAGAGTTCAAACGTTTAAGTTGGTCAAAGATATGTGAACGCATAGGCGCCATACCAGCACCACCACCAACAAAGACCATTTCAGCGTCAGTATCTTTTGCAAAGAACTCACCAAATGGGCCAGAGATAGTTACTTTATCACCTTCTTTAAGTGACCAAATGTACGATGACATTTTACCACAAGGTAAGCTTAAGTCTCTTGGAGGCGGCGCAGCGATACGCACGTTAAGCATGATGATGCCTTCTTCTTCTGGGTAGTTAGCCATTGAGTAAGCACGAATTGTTTCTTCGTCTACTTTAGACTCCAGCTTGAAGAAACCAAAATGGTTCCAATCGCCACGGTACTCTTCAGGTACATCGAAATCAGCATATTTAACGTGATGTGCAGGGGCTTCAATTTGAATATAACCACCGGCACGAAACGGTACTGACTCGCCATCAGGTATTTGTAGTTTAAGCTCTTTAATGAACGTTGCTTTGTTATCGTTAGAGATAACTTCACAATCCCATTTTTTAACACCGAAAATTGACTCTTCAAGTTCAATTTCCATGTCGTTTTTAACATTTACCTGACACGCTAAACGACAGCCTTCACGGGCTTCACCTTTAGAGATGTGATCAAGTTCAGTTGGTAAGATATCGCCGCCACCAGAGTGAATGTGTACACGACACTGACCACAAGAGCCACCGCCACCACATGCAGATGATACGAAAATACCTGACTCAGATAGTGCACCTAATAGCTTACTACCTGCTGATGTTGTAATGGCTTTCTCTGGATCGCCATTTACGCCGATGATGATGTCACCGCTTGCAACTAACTTAGATTTAGCACCAATGATGACTAAAACTAGCAGTACAACGATAGCGATGAAAACACCAACGCCTAAGAAAATCTCATAACTCATGATTTATCCTCGCTACCTATTAAAGTGAAATACCAGAGAATGACATAAAGCCAAGACCCATTAAACCAACAGTGATAAAGGTAATACCTAAACCACGTAGGCCGTCTGGCACGTCTGAATACTTCATTTTCTCACGGATACCAGCAAGTAAAGTAATTGCCAGCGCCCAACCCACACCAGAACCGATACCATAAACCACTGATTCAGTGAAGTTATAGTTACGTTCAACCATGAAAGATACTGCACCAAAGATTGCACAGTTAACTGTGATCAATGGTAGGAAGATACCTAACGCGTTATAAAGTGCTGGGAAGAACTTATCTAATGCCATTTCAAGAATTTGTACAAGTGCTGCAATAACACCGATGAATGTCAAGAAACGTAAGAAGCTAAGATCCGCTTCTGGGTAACCAAGCCACTCAAGTGCACCAGGTGCCAGAACTGCATGATAAACCAAGTTGTTAACTGGTACTGAGATACCCAGTACCACGATAACTGCTACACCTAGGCCGATAGACGTTGTTACTTTCTTTGATACTGCAAGGAAAGTACACATACCTAGGAAGAAGGCTAAAGCTAAGTTTTCAATGAAAACTGCTTTTACGAATAAACTTATATAATGTTCCACAGTCTGCCCCTTACCCTTTCGCTTCTACTTGGTCTTTCTTATAAGTACGAAGTACCCAAATGAATAAACCAATGATGAAGAATGCACTAGGCGGTAAAATCAATAGACCCATAGGTTGATACCAACCACCATCTTGTACAAGAGGGATGATTTCAGCACCAAACAATGTACCTTTACCAAATAGCTCACGAATAAAGCCAACTGTCAGTAGCACAACTGAGTAGCCTAAACCATTACCGATACCATCAAGGAACGACATAAGTGGCGGCGACTTCATCGCGTATGCTTCAGCACGACCCATTACGATACAGTTAGTAATGATTAGGCCAACGAATACAGATAGCTCTTTTGCCGTAGCATAAGAGAACGCTTGTAGTACTTGGTCAACAACAATTACCAATGACGCAATAATAGTCATTTGCACGATGATACGTACAGATGACGGGATCTGGTTACGGATCATTGAGATAAATAAACTTGAAAAAGCCGTTACCAAGGTCAATGCAATTGACATGATTAATGCATTTTTTAAGCTAGATGTTACCGCAAGCGCAGAACAAACACCGAGAACTTGGAGCGCAATCGGGTTATTAGCAAAGACCGGACCAAACAGAACCGATTTCATTTCTTTTGTATCAGCCATTATTTCAATGCTCCTTCACGTACTCTCGCTAGGAAAGGGCCAAAGCCGTTTTCACCAGTCCAGAAGTCAATTGCATGATCAACACCGTTTGAGGTTAAAGTTGCACCTGATAGACCATCAATTTGATGTTCATTTTTAGCACCGCTTTTTACTATATCAACGGGTAATGCTTTACCTTGAAATGAAGCAGTCCATTGTGGGTTTTGAATTTCCCCACCCAGGCCAGGTGTTTCATTATGCTTATAAAAGTTAATATCTTTAACTGTTTCGCCATCGCTTTCAAGTGCAACAAAGCCATACATAACACCCCAAAGACCATAGCCTTGGATTGGTAAAATGATTGCATCAGTTGAACCGTCAGCTTTTTTAGAAATGTAAACTGGTGACTCTGTAGTCATACGCTGAATGCCTGCGATATCTTTGATACCGTTTGCTTTTAGTGCAAAACTAATTTTTTGGTCAAATTTACTTTTCTCGAAATCAAAAGTATTTGGGTCAGTGTCAACAAACTCACCAGTTTTCATATTAACAACACGCGCTTCGATTTTTGCATTGAAAGTATCAGAGATATTTTCAACAGCATCGATACCCGCTGCTGCTAAGATATTCTTTTGAATATCCTGCGTTTTGTTAGCTTGCTGCAATGGGCGAAGCTGAACTGAAGCAAACGATACAATGATTGCACACACTAAACATAGTGCTACAACAACAGATAGCGTTTTGCCGATTGATTCGTTATTACTAGACATTACGTGCCAACCTCCGCTTGATATTAGCCTGCACTACGAAGTGATCGAATAATGGTGCAAATAAGTTAGCAAATAAGATTGCTAGCATCATACCCTCTGGGAATGCAGGGTTAATTACACGGATCATTACAACCATTACGCCAATTAGTGCGCCATACGCAAATTTTGCTTTATCTGTAAATGCCGCTGACACTGGGTCTGTCGCCATAAAGAACATACCAAAAGCAAAACCACCAAGTACAAAGTGCCAATGCCAAGGCATTGCAAATACAGGGTTAGTGTCAGATCCAACTGCATTTAATAAGAATGCTGTTGCAACCATACCCAAGAATACACCTAGCACAATGCGCCAAGAAGCAATTCGAACGTAGATTAAGAACAAGCCACCAATCATCACTGCAAGGGTAGATGTTTCACCGACTGAACCTTGAATGAAACCGTAGAACGCATCCCACCAAAGAGCTATGTTGCTGTAATCAAGAGAACCAACAAACGCTTGACCTAGCATAGTTGCACCAGAGAACGAGTCTACTGCTGTCCATACTGTGTCACCTGAGATTTGTGCAGGGTATGCGAAGAATAAAAACGCACGGCCAGCTAATGCAGGATTTAAGAAGTTACGACCAGTACCACCAAAAATTTCTTTAGCGATTACTACACCGAATGTAATACCTAGTGCAACTTGCCACAAAGGAATGGTTGCAGGCAAGATAAGTGCAAATAAAACAGAGGTTACGAAGAAACCTTCGTTAACTTCATGCTTACGCACTGAAGCAAATATAACTTCCCAAAAACCACCTACAGCAAATGTTACTGCGTAAATAGGTAGGAAGAAACAGGCTCCGTAAAACATTTTAGCGCCCCAGCCGGAAGCAGCGGTTAATTCACCACCAAACATCTGGAACAGGCCAACTTGCCAAGTATTTGCTAGCTCAAAACCTTGTGCTAATGCACCAGCGGCCTGATGACCGATATTGAACATACCAAAAAACATTGCAGGGAACGTCGCCATCCACACTAAAATCATCATGCGTTTTAGGTCGATGTTGTCACGAACGTGTGTCGCGCCTTTATTTACGTAACCCGGGGTATAAAAAATAGTTGCAGCTGCTTCATACAGCGCATAGAATTTTTCATGTTTACCACCGGCTTCAAAATGCGGCTCGATATCTTCTAGAAATTTCTTTAAACCCATCTCTTAGCCTTCCTTCTCGATCGTAGTCAAGCAATCGCGTAGGATTGAACCATACTCGTATTTGCCTGGACAAACGAAGGTACATAACGCTAAATCTTCTTCATCAAGTTCAAGCGCACCCAAAGAAATTGCACCATCTAAATCACGTGCAATTAAATCACGTAATAATAGCGTAGGTAGAATATCTAAAGGCATAACTCGCTCATAGTTACCAAGTGGAACCATGGCGCGCTTTGAACCACCTGTTGACGTTGTCATTTTGAACAAACGACTCGGCGTAAGGTGTGATAAGAAAGTACGTGTCACAGAGAATTTATCACTACCTGGACGGATCCAGCCAAACAACTCTTTCTCACGACCTTCAAGTAATACAGATACTTGAACATGGTAGCGACCTAAGAATGCTTGCGGACCAGCAGAAGTAGCACCCGCTAATACCGAACCAGAAATAACACGGTTATCACCATCTTCTAATTCGCCAGCAACTAAATCATCTAATGCTGCACCCAATTGAGTTTTCACTAAACGTGGGTTTTTAACACGCGGACCAGCAAGCGAAACAACACGATCTGTGAAGATTTCACCAGTAAGGAATAAATTACCAAAGGCGATAACGTCTTGGTAACCAATATGCCAAACTTGTTTGCTAGCAGAAACAGCGTCTAAGTGATGGATATGTGTGCCAACAAGGCCAGCCGGATGTACGCCACCAAACTCATGTACTTCTACTTGAGGAATTGATGAACTAGGTACTTGGCTACCTGCTTGTTTACAAACAAATACTTTACCATCGGTCAAACGCGATACAACAGCTAATCCTGCTTCGAATGCTTGCACATGCTCAGCAATAATAACCGCAGGATCTGCAGCTAAAGGGTTAGTGTCTATTGCAGTAACAAAGACAGAGCTAGGATTTGCATCCACAGCGGCAACTTTGCTGAATGGGCGAGCACGTAGTGCTGTCCATTGACCAGACTGGATAAGTACTTCTTTGGCTTTTTCACGATCGAGGCTCGAAAGCTGCTCAGCCGAAAAAGAGTCAAAGGTGATTTGCTCACTGGCGTTTACTTCGATAACGACAGATTGCAGCACACGTTTTGCACCACGATTAATTTCTTTTACTGTACCAGAAGCTGGGGCAGTAAATAATACACCTGGGTTCTTTTTATCTTCAAAAAGTACCTGGCCTTTTTTAACTTGGTCATCCACACGAACATGCATGGTTGGACGCATACCAATAAACTCTTCACCTAGCACAGCTACACGTTTGACGGTAGAACCATCATGAATAACTTGCTGAGGTGCGCCCTCTATGGGTAAGTCCAGACCTTTTTTTATGTTGATCATACGCACTTGCACTACATTAACGGAAAGAAACTGAAAAATCGAACCAACCACGTCGCTTCTTTTAGTAATCTCAAGCTAAATTCAAGATAACAAAGAACCACCTGTCAAATTACAAGACAAGCAACGCAGTAAAAAACTTCTCACATATATTGCCCGAATTTTAACATCAATCAGGGTCACTATGCGAGTCTAAATATGAAATTTATACGACAGGAGCGCTTATTTAGCTCAATAGATGCATTTGAATAAAATTCAATATAGACCAAAGTGCTATTGCTTGCGAGGTAGGATGAAAATTAAACAGCAATTAATCAAAAATTAAAACTTAAAGACAAAAAAAGTCGCCTAAGCGACTTTTCTATTCATGATTATTGATCAATCTATCATGTTTGCGATTGGTGCTACTGAATCTACATCTTGTTCGTAATCAACTGTGTCGATACCAAAACCGAATAAACGTAAAAATTCATTGTGGTACCCCACGTAATCAGTTAATTCGTCAATTGTTTCTGTTGTTACGCAATCCCATACTGTTTGAATTCGGGCTTGAACATCATCTTCCAACTCTTTGTAGTTTTGGAATAAATGACCACCGTCATCAAAACGTGGTGACTCGCCATATAAATTTTCAGTGAACAATGCGTGAATTTGTTCAATCGTGCCTTCATATGTTCCATCCGCTTTCATTACTTTAAATAAAGCAGAGATATAAAGCGGCATAATAGGAATAGCAGAACTTGCTTGCGTTACTACCGCATTTAATGATGATACGTATGCTTCGCCATTTAATGCTTTGGTTGATTCTTTAATAGCAACTGTTGCGCGATCTAGATCTTCTTTCGCTTTACCAATTGTCGCATGACCATATATTGGCCACGTTAATTCTTTACCGATGTATGTATAAGCACTGGTTTTAAAGTTATCAGCTAAAACGTCAGCTTCTTTAAGTGCTTCTATCCACATTTCCCAATCTTCACCACCCATCACTTTAATCGTGTTGTCGATATCATCTTGATTTGCGGCCTCGACTGTAATGTCGTCAATTTCACGTTTTGATGTATTTAAGTTTTTGGTCGTAACTGCATTCCCAATTGGCTTAAGTGTTGAAGAATACACTTCACCTGTATTTGGATCTGTGCGACGAGGAGATGCAAGACTATAGATGATTAGATCAACTTTACCTAAATCAGCTTTAATTGTATCAATCGCTTTTTGTTTGATTTCGTTTGAAAACGCATCGCCATTAATATTTTTAGACCATAAGCCTTCAGCGTCAGCTGCGGCTTGAAATGCAGCGGTGTTATACCAACCAGCTGAACCTGTTTTACGCTCTGTGCCTTCTTTTTCGAAGAAGATACCTAATGTTTTAGCACCGCCACCAAATGCAGCAGTAATACGAGATGCAAGGCCATAGCCTGTTGACGCACCGATAACTAACACATTTTTAGGTGCATTTTTTAATGCGCCTTGCTGTTTTACATAGTTAATTTGTTCTTGTACGTGCTCTGCACAACCTACTGGGTGGGCGTTAGTACAGATGAAACCGCGAATTTTAGGCTTAATGACCATTGATCATCCTATATCTATCTCAATAAAAATTAGCGCTAGTTTAAAGGCTAATTGTAAAAATACAGGTCTGATCAGTAATAGTTACTCTCAGACCTGGCCGTTAATCTAATTTTGATCCACCTAAACAATTTGGCGAGTCAGCAACTTGGCCGTTATGTTCACTAAATTCTGTCGGTGTAAATGTATGAATTGCCAATGCGTGAATATGATTAGCCAACTCATCTTTTAAAATCTCATTAATTTGACGATGACGTTGCAGCAAACGCTTACCGCTAAACTCTTCACTGACTACTATAACTTTAAAATGAGAGTCAGTACCACGACTATGCATGTGGCTTTCGTTCACTACATTTAGATGCTTGCAAGCAATCGCATCTGCTAGTTTGGTTTCAATTTGCTGTTGCATTGACATAATTAGTCACTTAAAAACATGTTTATAGGTTCACTATAACAAGTAAGCCTATAAATTGGCTAGCTAGGCGTTGGTAAAATGTATCTAAAAGTCAAACTTATACGGGGGTGAGCTAAGGTTGTTTGTTTTGGTATGGCGTGTTGGTAATCACGCTGACTATCGCCATGCATTATTAAAGTACTGCCGCTGTGTAACTTTAAGTCAGTTACTTTATTTGTCGCTTTATGCTTAAGCTTTAGCACCCGCTCGGCGCCAAGTGAAACACAAACGATTGTTGGCTTTGGGCCTAGTTCAATTTCGTCATCACTGTGCCAGCCCATCGTATCGCAACCATCGCGGTAATAATTAACAAGTAATGAATTTAAAGGCTGCTTTAAATGACGCTCTAAACGTTCTCGCATAGCTAATAAAATAACAGGCCAAGGCTCGATAATTAATTTACTGTGTGAGTACCCATATTCAATCTCATTATCACTGATAAAGCATTGTAAGCGCGGTATTGGGCCTGTTCGTCCATATACTGTTGTACTGGGTTGTTGCCAAGGTAAATTTTGCTGTAAATGATAGAATAAATTGAGACTTTTTTGCGCACTCAGCGTCATTCTTTGATAAGAAAAGCCATTTGGTAACTGTTGGGGGTTGGCGTTTGGCCGTTGCATGTTAGAATTTACCTATCATTTGATTACTGATCACTAACTATTATGACCACGCAAGCACAGTTCGGCGATAAAAAATTTACTCTTGAACGTTTTCCTCTCGATCAAAAAAATCGCAGCTTACAAGCTTGGGATTCTGCTGACGAGTACCTAATTGACTATGTTACGGAGCATTATCCTGATTGTCGATCTTTGCTGATCCTAAATGATAGCTTTGGCGCGTTATCTTGTTATTTTAGCAAACAACAGTTAACAGTTTGTTCAGTAAACGACTCTTATATTAGTCACCAAGCAGCGGCATATAATTTAGCAGAAAATAAAATTCCAAGCACAACATTTAGCCAACTAGATAGTTTATCTGCTTTGCCTGAACAAGTTGACTTAGTTATTTTAAAAGTGCCGCGCACATTAGCTTTTTTACAATACCAGCTATCAGAACTCAGTGAAGTGCTTGCACCAGGAACACCGGTTATTGGTGCAGCTAAAACGAAAGACGTACATAACTCGACCATTAAAGCATTTGAACAATTTATTGGTGAAACAAAAACCAGTTTAGCTGTGAAAAAATCACGTTTGGTAATTAGCCAAGCACAAGGCGGTTATAAGCCTGCAGACTTCCCTGTGAGCTGGCCTCTTGAGGGAACTGATTTTACCATTAGTAATCATGCGAATGTGTTCTCTCGCGACTCGCTGGATATTGGTGCAAGATTCTTTTTTGATTACTTACCGCAAACCAATAAAGCTAAACGTATTATTGATTTGGGCTGTGGTAACGGTGTTGTTGGTTTAATGACTTTATCACGCTGCCCTAATGCAGAAGTCACGTTTGTTGATGAGTCATATATGGCTGTTGAATCAGCACGTTTAACCGTTGAGCTAAATATGGAAAACAAGTTTGAACAATGTGCATTCATCGAAAACGATTGCTTAACTGGTTTTGAACGTGAAAGTGTTGATATCGTGCTATGTAATCCGCCTTTTCATCAAGCGCAAGCGGTTACCGATCACATCGCATGGCAAATGTTTAAACAAGCTAAGGATACGTTAAAAAATGGCGGTGAATTACGCATTATTGGTAATCGCCATTTAGACTATCACGATAAACTAAATCGCATGTTTGGTAATTGTCAGTTGCTCGGTTCAAATAAAAAGTTTGTCGTATTAAGTGCAACCAAAAATGATGGAATGTTATAAAAGTGATGAAATACATTTTGCCTTGCTGTGCTTTATTAGCACTGTCGGCCTGTAGTAGTCAGCCTAACCAGATGATCTTAAACCCGGTCTATCAAGGGGGGAAATTAAGCTCAATAAATAATAGCGTGAGCACCAGTGTGATTGATTTACGTGGCGATCCAGCCACCTTAAAGTTAATCAAATCAGACAAAACTCAAACTATTGCCAGCCCAGGGCTGACTGCATCATTAAAAAGTGCCTTAGATAGCGCATTAAGTCGTAATGGTGCCAGCATTTCGAACCTTGCAACCACGCGTTTTGAAGTGGATATTCATACCCTGCAAGCCGTTGTGAGCGAAAAAATGGTTTCTCACACTAGCAATGCAAAAGTTGAATTAGGCGTGCGAGTTATTCGTAGCGATAGTAATTTTAGTAAAGTTTACCGCGGTACAGCCAATTTTGATGGCCCACTAAGTCACGACAGAGCTAAAGTTGAAGGTCAGCTCAATAAGTTGACTGTGCAGTTAATAACACGCATGGTATCAGATCCTGAATTACTCGCATTTTTAGAAGGTTAAGTATGAAACGTCTATTTTTATTATGTGCATTATTAGTGTTTAGTCAAAACCCCATTGCTGCGACTGAGGGACGTTTTGTGCAAAAAGATAATATGTTTCCACGCGTGGAAATCACGACCACAATGGGAAAAGTAATTATTGAAATGGATCGCTCAAAAGCGCCAATTACAGTTAATAACTTTCTCACCTATGTAATGGACGGCAGCTATAAAGGCACTGTATTCCACCGAGTAGAACGTGACGTTGAAAACGAACGTGACTTTGTAATACAAGGCGGTGGCTACGATAAAGAGTACGATGGCGTTTATGAAGGTGAGCCAATTTTTAACGAAAGCGGTAACGGTTCAAAAAACGATATGTACAGCATTGCTATGGCTTATCAAGATCGTCAGCCACACTCAGGGACTCGTCAGTTCTTTTTCAATATGGATGATAATGATCATTTAAATCCTGGTAGAGAATGGGGTTTTTCAGTATTTGGCATGGTGATGGATGGATACGAAACACTCGATAAAATTATGCAAGTTGAAACCGGTTTTAATGAAAAAATTGGTTATGATTTTGTGCCTAAAGAACCCATTATTATTTTAAATATTGCCGTATTAGAGCCCACTCCTCTGTAATACTTAATCATGGGGCTCACAGCCCCTACAACTTTGCCAATGAAGGCGTTATGAAAAGCAACTTATCTATTTCTGAATATTTTTCTTACTTTAAAGACAAACGTCTGATCAACGTATTCATTTTTGGTATGAGTAGCGGCTTTCCATGGGTTCTCATCGGCTCTGTTATGTCAGCATGGCTCAAAGATGAGGGCCTTAGCAGAAGTATGATCGGTCTATTTGGTATAGTGTTTGGCGCATACAGTATTAACTTTTTATGGTCCCCTTTGGTCGATAGAGTCAAACTTCCTCTACTTTATAACTGGCTCGGTCAACGACGCAGTTGGATCTTATTTTGCCAGTGTTTTATTTTACTTGGCGTCATCTTGCTCGCGGGACTCGATATTACGGCGCATTTAGGTATCGCTGCGGCTTTATGTTTACTCATTGCCATTGCTTCTGCCACTCAAGATATCGCTATTGATGCTTTTCGTATAGATACCCTCGATGAAAACGAAAGCCATAAAGCAACTGCGGCTGCGGCTATGGCAACCTCAGGATGGTGGAGTGGTTATGCACTACTCGGTGCAATTCCATTTTATATGGCTGATATGCCAAATATTGACTGGCCACAAGTCTATTACTTTTTAGCAGGGTTAATGCTGCTACTTATGAGTTGTGTTTTTTGGGCTAAAGAGCCGAAATCGAACCGCGAAGCAGTACACGCTGAGCTTGAACGCATTTATCAAGCAAAACTGGCATCCACTCACGACAACCATATGTCAAAAATATTTGCATGGTTGGCTGTCACTGTGATCGACCCATTTAAAACCTTCTTTGCACGCAATGGCGTAAAAACAGCGCTCGCCTTACTTGCTTTTATCTTCTTATTTAAAATTGGTGAAGCATTTTTAGCGCGTATGTCGATCGTGTTTTATAAAGAAGTTGGTTTTTCTAATACACAAATAGCAAACTACTCAAAATTAGGAACAGGCATAATTACAATTGTTTTTGCGTTTTTAGGCAGTATTTTTAACCATAAATACGGGATCGTAAAAGGCTTATTTATTAGTGGTGTTGCAATGGCAGCGTCTAACCTCATGTTCTCATGGATCGCACTAGCAGGCCCACAAGAGCACTTATATGCGATGGCTATTATTGTTGATGGCTTCACTCAAGCATGGTCGCTAGTCGCTATGGTAGCGTTTATATCTATGCTATGCGATCGTGCATTTAGTGCCACTCACTATGCATTATTAGCATCATTGGGGAATTTAGGGCGCACCTTACTTTCAAGTTACAGTGGTGTAGTGATTGATGATTGGTTAGGTGGAAATTGGTCGTTATTCTTTATTCTAACGGCGTTGATGGTACTACCATCATTAATATTCTTATACCTAATAAGACATAAGCTCTATCAATTAGAAAACAGTTATCATAGTAAAAGCGGAACGATAATTTAGATGTGGTGATAATTAAAATAACATGGGGCAAGGATTAAACAAATACTGTGCATCCTTGCACTTCTATTATAAACAGCTTAACAACGCGCTAAGCTTTTATAACTGATCTTCTTTTAGTAAACCTAACCCTTCATATGGGTCAACTTCTAACGCATCACAATAGCGCAAGAATTCAATTACATCTAAGCGACGCTCTTGATTTTCGATTTTACCAATAAATGAATGCGGAGTACCTAGTACTTGTGCCAGGCTACGCATAGTGTGACCTTTCTCATGGCGTTTGCTTTTTAGCCACTTAGTCAATCTTGAGTTTTCTTCTGAAGAAACTGTTTTACCCATCATAAAAAACATCTCCTACTAGATGATTTAAAATTAATTTAGTCTAAAAGTGAAATTTTGCCCGTCTCACTCTTGGATACATTATATACTATTCAGACTCATGTGAAATAACTAATTTCAAAAAAGAACCTTTTACAGGAACGAGTTATTACAAGAAATACATGAGTTGCAAAATGAGCAACAATAGACCTATTTAATGATTCGTTCCTCTTTAATGTAACAAATTATTTATATAATGAAACTATTTTTAGGATAATAAATTTAAACACTAAAAATCAACAACTTAAAATCAAACAAAAATACATATTTAACTCGGAGAACAAGAAATGTTTCGTTTACTGTTTTTATTACCTATTATCCTATGCGTTATTTGGTACTTTTTTCTTAACAAAAATGGTGTCCCAATCAAGCAGGGAAAAAAAGGGTTTATATACATATTAGTATTTTCGACCCTTGTATTAAGTTTCTTTATTTTAATGATACAAGTCACTCACCATAAATAGTGAGTGACTTAGTCAATTTCCACTTAACTACACTCGCGTAACATTAAAAAGAAATGAGTAAAATAAGGGTTAAAACGGTGGCAAAGGTTAAACCCTGCACAGCCACTGCACTGGCTCGTTGTATTGACTATTATGTTGAAGGAGTGCCAAAATCGATTGTTCTATTAAATAAATCAATATTGATCTGTAATACCTTTAGAGCGTGCTGACCTTTGTGGATTGAAATTTGCTCAATCTAGGGGCGATTTAATCGCGGCGCGTGGTTTATAACCTAGCGGGCTCGATAACTGCTCCTGCGTTATTCTACTGGCTCACATCCATGTGAGAATAAGTAAAAATCGAGCAAAGCTTCCGCGCCTGCGTAAGACATTATAAGTGACTATTAGTATCATATTGTTATTCACAACAATCTTCGCTAGTGTAATCACCTAAATCATTCAAAATGCTGCTGCACAATTTATCGAGTTCTGATTTGCCGTAAAATAACAGTGTTTTTATATTTTGAGCCACTAAGCTTTATAATTTACAACTTTATCAGCCTACGCAGACTATTTACTTTTGCCTGTGAGTCTTGCTACTGAGTAAATATTTTCAGCCCAGCGCTTCCTTTTAGGTGTAATAAAAAATCTAAGGCTTTACGATAATAACCTTTGCGTTTACCACTTTTTATAGATTTTAAGCAATAAAAAAGCCGCTATTAAGCGGCTTTCGTATACAAATAACGATTTAAACGCTGAAACTAGCGCCACACCCGCAGGTGGTTGTTGCATTTGGGTTAGAAACAAAAAAGCGTGCGCCTTCAAGTCCTTCAGTGTAATCAACTACACCATCAACCAAATACTGTATACTCATTGGATCAACCACTAAGGTGACGCCATTTTTTACGATCTCTAAATCGCCTGGGTTTGCTTTTTCATCAAAAGTAAAACCATACTGGAAACCAGAACAACCACCGCCGGTTACATAAACACGCAGTTTTAGTTCAGGGTTTTCTTCTTCATCAATTAACTGTTTAACACGAACCGCAGCTGCATCGCTAAACTTAATCGGTAATTCTTCTGACATACCAAGACCCTCAATTCCTACATTGATCGGATTATCTAATACCCGAGTGTTTTAATCAAGTATAGCGTTTATTTACTAAGCGCGAATACCTATAAATGATTAGGGCGTGTTAACCTTTGTGGATTGAAATTTCCAAACACACTGCTGTAAAATAAATCACGAAAGGTTAACACGCCCTAAAGTAACCGCCCATCGTTTTAAGTCAAAAATAGCACTGCTTGTGGTTTACTCTTTAAACACTGCTCATTATTAAAATGAATAACTGTAAATGGCATATCCCCACACCGCTGAGAATAAACCTAACGCGATAAAAACAGCAGCTGATCCCATGTCTTTGGCTCGACCAATCAATATATTGTGATCTAATGTTACTGCATCAGCCAGCGCCTCAAGAGCTGAGTTAATTATTTCGGCAAATAAAATAAATACCAAACTACTGATCAATAAAAATAAATGGCTAATAGATGATGACAACACAACAGCAAAAGGCAGCAATATTATACTCATAATAAGCTCCTGTCTAAATGCTGATTCGTGCTGCCATGCGGCTATCACGCCTTTATATGAGCAATGTGTCGCTTTGATGATTCGAGTAAACCCTTTGCCGTTTGGTTTGTTCACACTATGTATCGTATTGACGTTTTTCATCACTTTTCCTTCTGTTAACTGAAATAAATTTAAAGGCTCTGCTTTACTTGCACGCGCCATTGCCAACTATCCACATTACGACCTGTTGTAAGTGGTTTTATAATATCCATATGGATCACGTTGCCTTCACTTGAATGTGATGAAAATAATCTTGCACCAATGCCAATGCTCTGCAGTGTTTCATCAGTACTGTTAGTCGCAAATGATTCACCCCATGCTTTACCGCTATCAGCAAATGCCGCCCAAGCAACATTGACTAATTGATACAACTCCCAATGAGGGTTGTAACGTAGCTCTGCGGTTGCTGACCATAGATTGTCACCATGTTGATATTGCTGTGCATATCCACAAACTCCAGTGTCTCCACCTAAAGTAAGCGGTTCATCGTAATATTGATTTTTTTCTGCTCGCCACTGCGCTTTAAAATAACCAGCCCAACGAGGGGTTAGATATTGATACACCTCTAATTCAGTAGCTAACGCCTGATGATTGGGTTGATCTTTGCGCCAATAAACTTTATTACTAGTAGAGAGCAGGATGAGCGTATTTTGCCATTGCACACCTTTTGACAGAATATTTTCAACGTGAATACCTTTGCTGTCGTCTGAATTTAATGAGCTAATATCCACTCCTATTTTGCTCATCAATTGCCAGCCCAAATTAATATCTTCGCGATGATCAATAAAACGAATATTAGAAAATGTCTGATAGTCTGCTTGGCTATACTCCATGCCTATCCAAGGAAAGGTAAAGCCTCTATCTGATGGTAGCTCAGTGAGTATTGTGCTGTTTAAATTTTCAAAATGATGTCGCTCTTTATTCATTCCAAAATGCATACGTGCGGCGCTTAATTTATGCTGGGTAATTAAATGCCCATATGCCAGAGCAAACTGGTCAACATCATGAGAAAATTGCCATGCTAAAGTCCCGTTTTGATAAATGCTGTCGCGGCGATTCTCCTTGAATATCGATGCAGAATGTTGCTGCTTTGATGATTGCTGATAAAAAGGCTTTGAATAAGCTAAATAGGTCTTTTGTCCATCATCGTTATCAGCAAACTCAAATTCTAGAGTTGATTGCTTAGGAAAGTTAAGCGGCATGCTGAAAGTAACTTGATAGCCTGAACGCAAATGGTCTTTTTTATATTGTACGCCAGCATGAATACCTAGACCGAGAAAGTTATCTTCTTTAAAACCAAAGGCATATTTATTATTGCCTGCTCGTCGGCCAAAACTGATATACGGTACGAGTGACCAGGTATCCCATGTTTCAACTTTAAGTTCATTTTCTAGCGAGTCCTCACAACCTGCGACTAAGCTGACTCGGCTTTTACGTAAGAATGAATATTGGTTTAGAATACGTTCAGCCTCAACAAACTGCGCGCGAGAAATGACTTCAGCTTGTACAAAAGGAAGTAGTTTTTTCACAACGTGCTGCTGGGTATTAATATGTAACCAATTCGCTAAGCTATGTATATAAAAGCTATTGGATTGTGTTTCATCAAACAAAGGGTGACTAACAAAAGTAAGCTTATCAAGCGTAAATGGCTCTTCACTAGCGGCAACTGCTGTACACTCAACCTCCTGACTACTTATCGTAATACTATTAATAAACAATATGATAAAGCTTAGTTTAATGCTTTTCTTAGTTAGTTTTTTTAAACAATTATTCAGCTCGCCCCCTAAATAAAATACACATACCTGTAGCCGCAAAAACAAGCTTATAGTTTTCATTTATTGCCCCCTTCTGGCTTTAGATAAAAAAGAGGCGGGGTAACTTTAAACTCGTCAGCTATATTGACCTTTACTTCAAACAGCGAGAGGAGTGTATTGGCAATTGCATCATGTGAATGAGCGTGATCTTGGTGCAATTTTGTTTTTTCAATATCAATATAAGGCGCAGAAGACCAAGAAATTATTGGCACATGGGTTTGTGCATCCGGTGCAAATGCATAAGGCATACCATGCAAATAAAGCCCATTTTCACCAAGAGACTCGCCATGATCACTGACATACAACATCACGGTATTATATTGCGCAGCATTGGCTTGCAAAAGTTTGATTACTTCTGCCAAAAAATGGTCCGTATAACGAATGGCATTGTCATATGCATTAACTATTTCGTGTTTGCTACACTCTGATAGCTCTGCCGATTCGCAAGCAGGTGTGAAAAATTCAAAATCAGCTGGATAACGCTTAAAATAAGCAGGTCCGTGATTACCCATTTGATGTAAAACAATCAGTGTGTCTTGGGTTTGTTGGTCAATGTATTGCTGTAAATTGACCAACATGCCAACATCGCGGCATTCCACATCACATAGTGTATTAACCTCTGAACGGCGATAGCTTTGATACGCCAACCTATCAGCAACCCCCTTTGAGCTAGAATTATTGTCGCGCCAACTTACTCGTACTGAGCTTGCAGCGAGTACATCAAGGATATTTTGAGTGCTCTTAGCCTCACTCACAGTAAAATCATCGCGACCGAAGAATGAAAACATACAAGGCACAGACACAGCGGTTGATGTACCGCAAGAGCTCACTTGGCTAAAATTAATTAACCCCACTTGCTTTGACATATTTGGCGTTGTGTCACGAGGATAGCCATTTAAAGTAAGGTGATCAGCTCGGACCGCCTCACCGACCACTAAAATCATTAATTTAGGCTTTAATGTACTGCTACTTTTGCTTATTTTCGTCGTGAGAGTTCTAAACTCTTTGGTGTTTACCGATACGATTTGTTCGGCTAAATAATCTAGTGCTGAATAAATTGGATATAAAGGATTAGTATAATAACGCAGCTCCTTATGTAGGCGAAAAAAGCTAGTATATTGAGCACTAAAAGGCGCGATAAGTATGGGGATCAACATCATAATCGCCGTAATACTCAAAACTTGCTGACGTAACCGCTGTTGCCAAGTAGTTCTTTTCACTTGAATTAACAACAATAGGGCTGCGGGTAAAATCGCCATAAAAATGATTCTACTGAACAACCCTAAATTAACTATTTCTTGTGCTTCAGCGAAATTCGTTTCAACAATATTTTGGATCATCGTTTTATCTATCAGCACCCCTAACACAACGCCATAATAATCAACCATTGCAGCAATCAATAGCATCACCAACACCACTATTTTGACTGGTAGCAAAATATTAAGAACAAACATAACGAAAATAATCAGACTAAAAAGCAGCAAGCTTAACGAGATAATAAAACTTAGATTTCCTTGCCAAGGATATAAAGCATCAAGCTTGTCAAAGAACACCGTATTCGCCATTAAAACGATAAATACACAGCTGACAAGCAATAAAATAAAAGGGGAAATAACAAGTCGTTTTTTAACCTCTTCGAGCCGTTCATTTAATAAGTAAAATTTTGATAATAAATAAGTAAATGTTTTTTTTTGCATGATTTTTATAGCCAATTCCATTGTAGGAAAATAGCTTAGCGTGATGAAAAAATGAGTGCTGTATGAAGATGTTGTAATGTGTACAGGTACACATTACAAATTTATAAAATGTAGCTTTATGTAGGAATTTGTTGTGTTCAGCTCTTTTATTGAGGGATTTAACTTGATAACAACTTTTTTATATTCAATGCTTTAAAAAGCTAATTTAAACCGCTAAACTTTTTAAAGGGAGTATTGGATATACAGTATCTGAGTAAGCACCCTAAACTCAGGTTAAGTAGTTTATAACGATGAGTTTTTCGTCTAATTAGGCTGGTGTTCGGTTAAATACCACCGTAAACTTAGCTCCCCCTAATAGCTCTGACTGGCTAATAGATACTTTACCACCATGCCACGCAGCAACTCTCACAACGATTGCCAACCCCATGCCATAACCTTGCTGTATAGCGTTGCTTTCTCCTCGAGTAAAGGGCTTAAATACTTGTTCGCGCATTTCTTTTGAAATACCAGGGCCATCATCTGCAATACACATAACCACATTATTGCGTGTTTGCTGCGTTGTTATCTTTACTTGCTTAGTAGCATATTGCTGTGCATTTGACAGTAGATTATTAATTAGCATAGATAAGTAATTTTCATCACCATCGATGACTATTTTTTCCTTGGCTAATTCGGTTATATCCATTGCAACCGAGCAAACATCGCTTGAAGTGAGACTGCACACAACTGATTTTATCAAGGTATTTAAATTAAGCGGTAAACGTTTAACTTTAATCATTTTTTGCTCTAAGCTGGCGTAATTAAGTAAAACGGCAACGAGGTTTTCCATCTCTTGAATATCTCGACTCAAATGACGGACATACTTTTCTTTATTTTTTGGATTGTTTGTTTCACCCAAGGCTTCAATACCAAAACGCAATCGCGCTAGCGGGGTTCGTAAATCATGTGACACCGCATTACTTAATAATTTATTATCTTTAATCAACGTGTTTATCTGTTCAGCCATAAAGTTAAACTCATTTTCAATATCAACTATGTAAGATGAGTTTGAAACCCTAATACGAGCAGAGAAATCCCCTTCACCAAAGCGTTTTGCCGTGCTTCTGAGTAACTGTAACCGCTTAACTAAAGGGTAAAGCCAAATGAAGGCACACAGTAGAATCCCTGCATAAAATACGGTTGTTAAAATTATTTGTAGAGCAAGATTATCTTGTTGTTTGGCTTGTTGTGGGATACCCAGTGTCAATACTTGCTGCTGAGACTGTAATAGCTTATTCACGGTGATCAACTCAGCTGATTCAAGAACCAGTGGATCCCCCTGATTAAAGCTTTTTCTTAAGCTAATTGGTAAAGGAAACTCAGTTAAAGGCGTTAACGTCAGTTGCTGTTGGTTTTGCTGTTGCCACATTGCTACAAATTGTACAACGTTGTCGGTTTTTTCAAGTGTATTCGCCAATGAGGTAATTATTTGCTTATAAGTGCTAAATTCATCCGTGTGCTTTTTATCTTGGTATTCATTAAAAAAACTATCTAAGCCCCAACCTAAAAAGATGATGGCGGTAAATATTGCGATAACCAATGAGAATGTTAATTTCTTCACATTAAGACCAAGCGTCGGCTACAAGCAAATAACCTTTACCCCACACGGTTTTGATCCTGTATGGATTATTGGCGTCATCACCAAGCTTTTTACGTAATCTAGATATAACAATATCAACACGGCGGTCAAATCCATCATAGTCAATACCATTTAACTGGTGAAACAATTCCGTGCGATTAACCACTTGCCCCGCTGATTGCGCTAAATACCAAAGTAAATCAAATTCGTTAGATGAAATAGCGACAGACTGTCCGTGTAGTTTAGTTGCCCGAGAGTTAGCATTAATACTAAGCTGGCCAAGCTGTATTTGGTTTTCGCTTACATTTGCTGTGTTAGCATTGGTTTTTACGCGCCGTAGTAAAGCTTTAATTCGAGATAATAATACCCGCGGTTTCACCGGTTTGGTTACATAATCATCAGCGCCTAATTCGAGCCCTAATATTTCGTCCATTTCATCATCACGGGCTGTCATCATTAAAATGGGTCCTTGATAAAAGTTACGAGCCTCTTTGCACACATCAAAACCATCTTTTACAGGCAACATAATATCTAGCACAACAAGCTCTGGCATATCGGCCTTAATCAATTCAACCGCTACATCCCCTCGATTAACCAAAGTTACTAAGTAACCATGCTCTGTTAAATAATCACTAAACCACTCAGCCAATGACATATCATCTTCAACTAGCATGATGTGCTGGCGGGGTATTTCTTCAATCAAAATAACTTCCAACTTGATTTGGGCCGTTTAGAGGATTCGAATACCCATGACACAGTGATAATCGCGGTAGCGAGATTGCTGTCTTGCTTGCTTTTTCGCAGGGCGTAATGACGTGTTTTATCTGATTGAAAATCAAAACTAAATTCACCATTATTTATTTTCGTCCAGCACTTTAATCTATGCAATGTCGATAACTCTACTAAGCAATAATCCCCAAGTTCTACTTGATGCCATTTAAACGTGACCTGCTGGTAACACGTCTGCCCTTTTCGCAGTGCAACACAACGCTTAGGCGTCACAAGCAATTTGTTTTCATTAGGTAACGTATGGTTAGCAGCATACGCGTTATTCGTGATCAGTTGACATAGTAACAATAAGCTTAAGTATATAAACACTTTACTCTGTAGATTTTTTTGATTAGTTAGTATCATGATTTACTCACTTAAAATACATAACTAATGCTTGAACTGATGCCAGTATAAATGTCTTTTTGCTTATTAAATAATGGGCTTTCGTTGTACCCAAACTCTGACCCTACAAATATTTCAGAGCGGAATAACCAACTTTCTGAAAGTGGATAGGTTACTCCTAGTGACGAATCAAAATTAAGTGTTGATTTACCTGTAAATGGTTTGAAGTTAGTTCGGGCGGCTTCATCTTCTGACACACCATAATAATAATCATTGAGCTTAGCGTCTCTAAACGACAATCCAAATAAGCCATGAAAATTCAAGTTCCTCACTTGCCAGTTACGCCCAATAAGAGCCGAGGCAATAGTACCGCTATTTTCACTCGTTAAACCCTGCTTAAGAGTGAATTGCACAACATTCTCACCAATATAACCCGTTACTCTACCACCGAGCATGGTGTTGACATCTCGATCGTCAATACCTTCAAAATTAACTTGATTCTCTTTTTTTCTTAAACCTGTTCCCGGCCCGGTAAAAACAATATCAAATGACCAATTATTTTCAGCGTAAGCTGTGTAGCCAAAGACAAGCGAGTCAGGTGCTTGGTTAGCAAAGTCGATAAAGAAGTTGTGCCAATTATAACTGCCAATGAGTGTGGTACCGAGGTCGAGATCGTCGTCATGAGCATTAATCGTTGAACGATTAAATGTGCTCAAGCTTAAACCAACTTCAAAGAAGTTCTCAGGGGCACTACCTTGATCAATATTTAGACTTATTTCTCTGGTTAAATCTGCGGCATAACTAAAAGATGAACACAAAAAAGATAAAACAACTGCAGATAGGAGATGTTTGACAGATAAACACATTACGCGCCGACTTCCTTATTGATTAATCACCCATTCATTATATTCTTTGATAATCAAAAAAACGTATCAAGATGCTGCGTTTGTAACAAAATGTAGGCTTTGTTATTTTTTATAAAACTAGTCCCGAAATAATAAACGATGCATTTAATCTAATCAATGTACAAAAACCGCATAACTATCAAAACACTCACTCTTTAACTTTCCCTGTTTCATTCATCACATCAAGCAACGCTCTATTCATTCTTTTTATAAAATCGTCTTTATATGGATAGCTAAACTCACGGCTAAATCCTATGTGCGCGGTTCTATGACTAAGCTCATCTTTTTCTATAACTGTAACCGTATTATATTGCGGGTAAGTTTTATTTATGCTGTTTAGTTCATATTGTGTGGCTTTTCTATCGTTGACGTAACAATCTATTTTATTGGTAAGTAATTTGATTACATTCGCTGCGGTGCTTTTATTTTCCCATAACTGGATTCGCCCTCGTGCAATTGCTTGTTTATAACGTTCATCCAGCAGTAAATAACCAGCATTCATTCCTAAATGAACAGGTTTATTAACCGGTAAATCTAAATTTAATGCAGCTTTTAAATCAACATTTTCACGACAATAAGTCACCACAAATTCGGTCCCTAACGCCACCGAATATGACGAAATAAAAGGCCTTGAATCATAATGTAAATACGGAGGAACCACGCCAATAACATCGCCTTTTTTAACGGTAAGTAATGCTCTTTTCCATGGTGT
The DNA here is from genome assembly GCF_001653135.1 of Pseudoalteromonas neustonica. Classification (GTDB taxonomy): domain Bacteria; phylum Pseudomonadota; class Gammaproteobacteria; order Enterobacterales; family Alteromonadaceae; genus Pseudoalteromonas; species Pseudoalteromonas neustonica. The sequence goes on along the minus strand of NZ_BDDS01000001.1, from coordinate 240,395 downwards.
TGGAATTATTTTAACGTGATAATCTAGCTTTAATTGAGTACTAGCACGTCTCAATAAATCAATATAAATCCCTTTTACTTCACCATTTTCTAAATAGCTATACGGCGGATAATCATCATCAGCTAAAATAGTAACATCTACGTTGCTATGACTTGTAAATGCACACATCAGCATGAGTAAGCCCGTAATCAGTATTAAACGCTTTTTTAAAATATGCATGTTTTTACTATTAGTAACTCCACTTTTGTGAGTAATCATAGCGAAACCCTACTGATAATGAACTAAAGTCAGCTAAATAATCAAAGTCTCGGTAAAGGTATTCAACATGTAAACGTAAGTTTTCTGCAGGCAACCATTCAAGCGTTAAATTTGCGCCATTATAGTTTTGCGTTTGATCGGCTTGGTGTCCATCATCAAAATCAAAATAACCCATTTTTACTTTATAATTTTTGCTCAGCGGATAAGCCATTGATACATCAAGTGTATGCCCGTCTCTATCCAGGCTTAAGTCTCTATTGTATTCTTTTGCTTGATATCCCAGCGCAAAATACAAACCACTATCAAAAGAGTAAGCTACTGATCCAGCAACAATATTATTATCTCCCAACGCTTGTTCATTTTCATAGATACCTTTATTTGTATACGTCAAAGCAACATGTAAATTATTTTTATCATAACTTACCCCACCATTGATAAGGTCACTTTTATTATCGCCTTGTGCGCCATTAAATTGGCTAACCAGCATCCACGTAAAATCACCTTGCGTTATCTGATAAGTAAGCAGGTTATTTACAAAAAAGAGACTTTCAGGATCATATGCAAACGGGCTATTACCGTGGTTAAAAATATCGACGTACTCAGCAATAAACAGGTACTGAGCTGGGCGCTGTTTGCCTATACCAACCTTCCCATAAGGACTATCCAAAGCAACATAGACTTGCCTAGCTTTACCAAAATCACCATTATTTGATAAATCAACGCCCCACTCACCATGGAGAATCCCTTGCCATTGGTCGTTAAATTCTACCGTTGATTTAATACCAACATGAGAAAGTGCGTCTCTTACATCCCATTGAGATTCGTTGTCTTCATCAATATATCCGAGTGTTGGTCTTATTGTTGCGTAAATTTTAACATCTTTTTTAATAGCCTCAGGTGATGATACAGGTAATTGCAAATCAGTAATTGGGGGGATTATTGCGACATTTGACGCAACAGAAGAACCCTGTTTTTTATTTTCAAGCACCTCAATTCTTTTACTGATACTCTCAAACTGTAGTGTTAATGACTCTAAAGCGGCTAATTGCGCGCTGATTTTATTTAGCTGTAATTTTAAATTTTTTAGTTCTTGTTGTTCATCTTGAGCGTATACTGAAAACGAGCAAGATGTAGTTAACAAAAAGCAGATGAGCTTTATTTGCATGAATGCGCCTTACCATTTAAACTTTTCCTAAGTGTAGACTATGTTTATATATACATAACAAAAAACACTCGTTCTTATTCAGTCAAAAAGTGAAATATTATGAAAATCAGAACTAAATTCTCCATCGCTTCAGGCATAGTGGTATTTATCGTTATTTCACTACTTGCAACAACAACATACTTACTTGTACAACAAACGCTAAAAAAGTCCACCGACGCGTATGTGCAGGATAATGCATCACTGTTATCACAAAGCATTAGCAATTGGCTGGTTAGTAAATCAGCACAAGTTAATGTTTTAAAAAAGCAGATTGAATCAGACTTCTCTAAAGATAATTTTCAAGCTGGGTTAGAAAACCCAGCCTTTTCAGATGATTTTTCATTAATGTTTGGTACGCTAAGCGATGAAAAAGGGCTTCGCTCTAATGATAAACAGAGGGTTAATCCACCTGGTATCGATTTTAAAGAAAGACCATGGTACAAGTTAGTGCAAAACAACGATGCGATCTCATTTACCGCACCTTATGTTGATGCTGCTACAAACGAACTATTATTATCAGTTGTCACTGCAATTAACACTTCTAGTGGTTTTCAAGGTGTTATTGGTGGTGACTTGAGCTTAAATGCCATTGCTGATAGCGTAAATACCATTAACTTTAACGGCAATGGTTTAGCATTTGTTGTCGATGGCACAGGTAAGATTATTACTCACCCGACCACCAGCCTCAGCAATAAACAAACTCAAAATATTTACCAAAAATCCCCAACTGAAAGTAAGCAAATTTTAGAGATTGAGCACGAAGGGCAAACAAAGTTACTCTACTTTTATCCCTTAAGTGATAACGCTGGCGTTGATTGGTCTTTAGCCATGCTACTTGATAAAGATAAAGTGTATGAATCCCTAACTGTCTTTACAACACGTACCTTTTTCATTGCTATTTTAAGTATTGCTTTTTGTGTGTTGGTCATCAGAACATTGGCAACAATACTATTAAGACCGCTAGATGAACTAGAGCATGCAATCAGTGAAATTGCCTCTGGTGGCGGAGATCTAACTCAACGATTAACAGTAACTACAGAAGATGAGTGTGGCGTGGTAGCTAAAAGTTTTAATCGCTTTTTATCGTCATTACAGATATTAGTGACGGGCGTTATTGATAAAGCGAATAGTGTTGAAGCGCAAAGTGCAGCAGCAAAATCATTATCAACCGAATCAAGCCGCTCCCTGAACGAACAATACCAATTAATTGATAGTCTAGCCACTGCGATGCATGAGATGAGCACCACCTCATCTGAAATTGCCTCCAGCGCACAAGAAGCTGCAACATCAGTAACCTTGGTAAATGATTCAACGAGTTCAAGTAAAACCTTGTTTGAAAAAACCACATCAGATATTACTAATCTATCGGATTCAATTTCTAACTCCCAAGAACTGAGTAATCAATTAGCGGAACACAGTAATAGTATTGAGCAAATACTTTCTGTAATAAATAACGTAGCAGAGCAAACCAATTTGCTTGCACTAAATGCAGCAATTGAAGCAGCAAGAGCTGGGGAGCAAGGGCGCGGGTTTGCGGTTGTGGCCGATGAAGTAAGAACCTTAGCCTCAAGAACGCAAAGCTCAACAACAGAAATAAAAGCAATGATTGAGCAGATTCAACTGTTTTCATCAAAAGTACAGCAAGCTATGGAGCAAAGTAAGCAAAAGGCATCGCAGTGTGTTGAGCAAACTGAGGTTGCCAATCAATCTTTAAACACTATTTCTATGTCAGTTAAAGACATTATGGATAGGAACTTTCAAATAGCTGCCGCGATTGAAGAGCAAAGCACGGTTATTGAAGAAATTAATAAAAATACAATTAATATTAAAGATATTAGTGTGCAAGTGGATGAATTTGCTAAAGAGCAATTTGAAACCAATACAAATCTAGCTGAAAACGTAAATGCTCAGCAAGATTTACTGAAAAAATTTATTGTGTAATTAAACTTGATGGTATATGCCCAAGTCACCTCAAGATGTAAGTGTCAGTTGGAATTAAAAGCGATTTAGACAAGGCATTGATTGTAAATAATGGTTGCCCCCTTGTTAAAATCAATAGCGCAGTATAAATCGCTTTTAAACCAACCCTTTGGGCATTTCACAGACGCTTACTTTCATCGTTGTAACTTCTTAAAAGGGACTGCCATTACTGCAAATAACGCCTTGATATTAAACACCTGTGAAACGCTGAATTCTGCATTTTGAGGTGGTTTGGGCATAAATATACCTGCAAGCTCACCTTCTGCATATTGAAACTGTATTAATAATACGGCGCACTAAGCCGTCTATTTACCACTAATAAATCCCCCCATCCCCCCGTACTTATGCCCTTGAAATGAGTCTGATAAAATCAGAGGTTACCCGTAGATAATTCAAAAATCAAAAGGACTTACTGCCGTACATTTGATAAACTGCCCGCCTAAATGGGTGGCGAGGAAAAATGCATGTGGCTTGAAACGCTTAGGCGTCGCTTGGCTAAGCCAAAAACATCGGTGCAACTGTGCTTACTAGGTGTATGTGCTGGTTTAATTGCTGCGTTTTTTATCATCTTATTTCGTTTAACAATTCTATTCTTTCAAGGTTTATTTCTTGAAACACCTGATGACTTTACAACACTGCCAACCCTTGAACGGGTATTAATGCCAATTGGCGCGGCCTTTTTGATTGCCTTATTTGCAGCCCTAACAGGCTTTAAACACTATCGCTTAGGTATTCCCTTTGTTATCCATCGCATAAAACGTCACTACGGGCAAATGCCGTTATATAACACGGTTAATCAATTTGTCGGTGGTGCATTGGCGTTAATTAGTGGTTTTTCTGTTGGACGGGAAGGGCCTTCTGTACATCTAGGTGCAACGGGCGCGAGCTTGCTTGCTGATAAACTGCACTTACCTCACAATGCTATGCGCACGCTAAGCGGTTGTGGTGTTGCAGCAGGTATTGCCGCTTCATTTAATACACCACTAGCAGCCGTCATTTTTGTGATGGAAGTGGTGCTCAGAGAGTATAAAATCCACATATTCGTCCCCATTATGCTTGCCGCCGTAACGGGGGCCCTTGCCACTCAATTTGTATTTGGTGATGTCTCTGAGCTTGCGCTTATTGTTGTTAACCCCTTAAGCGGTTGGCATTACCCATTTTTAATCATTTTTGGGATGGCTTTAGGCGCGGTTGCTTTTGCGTTTAATCAAAACCTGATGATGATAATTCGCACATTTAAACCCCTAAGTATGTTCCCACGCTTACTATTGGCTGGCGTAATTGCAGGTGCTATTGCTTATACGGTCCCTCAAGCTATGGGCTCTGGTATGAGCGCTATTACTATTGCAATTGAATCTCCTGATGATGTACAACTGTTAACAACCATTTTAATTGCTAAGTTGCTTGCCACCTTATTTGCGATTGGATTGGGTATCCCCGGTGGAATTATAGGCCCAGTTATTGGACTGGGTGTATTAATGGGCACTCTCATGGCATTTTTTGCACAATTTATTAGCCCCGGTGCTGATATAGCCGGCACTTATAGCGTATTAGGCATGGCAGGCTTACTCGCTGCCACACTGCATGCCCCGCTTGCCGCTTTAACAACCGTTATGGAACTGACCTCAAGCCCTGAGATTATTGTCCCTGCTATGCTGGTTATTTCGACAGCCTACGTCACTGCATTACAAATTTTTGGTAATCGTTCTATTTTCTTGCAGCAATTAGATTTTCAAGGTTTGTCGTATCATGTATCCCCTGCCACTGAGGCATTACAAAAAGTGGGGGTGATGGATGAAATGGATGAAAACTTTAAATTGCTCTACTCCGCGGATAAAGAACAAATTAAAACCAGCCTTGATGCTGTGAGTAGTCAAACTCCCTTGATTGTTTACGATACTGAAAATGGCTACCGTTTAGCTGAATACGATTTAAGTTTAATGTCAGAACAAAATATATCAATAAATTACATTAACTTACAAGGCGTTAGTAGCCAATCAACACTTGCTGATGTATTTGACTTACTAAAAGATAAGCGCAGCGGTGCTGTGTATATTTATAACTTACTCGATAACCAACAAATTATGGGAATTATGCGCTGGGATCAGATCCGCCATATCCTTACTATACGTAATAGCTTACTGTAACAAAAAATAAGAGAACACTATGAGCGCGCTACTGGTTTATAAAGCCTTACATGTATTTTTTATGATTGCCTGGTTTGCCGGCATATTTTACTTACCACGCCTTTTTGTTTATCACGCCATGAGTGAAGAACGAGCCTGTAATTCTATGCTTAAAGTGATGGAGCGTCGCTTGCTCTATTTTGTAACCCCTTTTGCCATATTAACAGCCGTATTTGGTGTACTACTCATTGTTGAATATGGCCGGGAATGGTTTAAATACAGCATGTGGTTGCATTACAAATTAGTACTCGTCATCGCACTGTATATATACCATGCGTATTGCTTTAAATTACTCGCTGATTTTAAACATGACCGTAATACACGCAGTGATCGCTTTTATCGTATTTTTAATGAGTTGCCCGTGTTAGCGCTATTAGTCATCGTATTTTTAGCCATAACTAAACCAAGTTTATAAAAAATTTGCTATAGTACCGCGCGATTGCGTGCCCATCTTTGATGGTTAGATCGCGCCCCTTTTCAATGTGATAGGAATAACCCCATGTTAAGTTTCCAAGGTGAAAATATTCTTTCGGTCAATCAGCTTGATCGTGACTGTATTGAACGTATCTTTGCAGTTGCAAAGAAAATGGAGCCATATGCTAAAAAGCAAAAACGCACAAACGTGCTTGAAGGGGCAATATTAGCAAACTTATTCTTTGAGCCAAGTACGCGTACTCGCGTAAGTTTTGGTACTGCTTTTAATTTATTAGGCGGTTTGGTTCGCGAAACAACCGGTATGCAAAGTTCAGCTCTTGCCAAAGGCGAGTCGCTCTATGACACCGCTCGTGTTATTTCAGCTTATGCCGATGCAGTCGCCATGCGCCACCCTGATTCAGGCTCAGTTGCTGAATTTGCAACAGGTTGCTCAGTGCCTGTCATAAACGGCGGCGATGGCCCAAACGAGCACCCGACACAAGCACTACTTGATTTACTGACTATTGAACGTGAACTTCACCGCTTTGATCAAAACATTGATGGTATGCACATCGCCCTTGTTGGCGATTTAAAATATGGCCGTACGGTGCATTCGTTATCAAAACTACTGTGTCATTATAAAAACATTAAGTTTTCGATGGTCGCACCTGACGGCTTACAAATGCCAAGCTACATTTTGGATGCTGTTGATAATGCGGGTCATAAAATAGAAATTGTTGATAAAATGGAAGGCAATTTAGCCGCTGACATTGTCTATCAAACACGTATTCAAGAAGAGCGCTTCCCATCACAAGAAGAAGCAAACAAATACCGTGGTGGCTTTAGAATTAGTCAATCTATTTATAATGCCCATTGCAAACCCAACTCTATTTTAATGCACCCACTGCCGCGAGATAGTCGTATGGAAGCTAATGAGCTCGATAACGATTTAAACCTAAATGACAACTTAGCAATTTTTCGTCAAGTACAAAATGGCGTATTAATTCGCATGGCTCTGTTTGCACTTACACTTGATGTTGCCGATAAAGTAGAGCAATACGAAGTTGCAGTGCCTTGGTTTAGCCGCAAACGCGATAGTTAATTTTTAAAGTGACAACTTAATAGGATTTTTCATGACAATTAGCCAAGATTTATTTGCCCGCGCACAACAATCTATTCCGGGTGGTGTTAACTCACCAGTACGTGCCTTTAATGGCGTTGGCGGCACACCGCTATTTATTACCAGCGCACAAGGCCCATTTACTTTCGATGCCGATGGCAATCGTTATATTGATTATGTAGGTTCATGGGGTCCGATGATTATGGGCCATAATCACCCTGCAATTAAGCAAGCAGTGCTTGAAGCGGTAGAAAATGGCCTAAGTTACGGCGCACCTACCGAAGCTGAAATATTAATGGCCGAAAAAGTAAAAGAGCTAGTTCCATCAATCGAAAAAGTTCGCATGGTAAGCTCAGGAACTGAAGCCACCATGAGCGCAATTCGCTTAGCTCGTGGCTTTACTGGCCGTGACAAAATACTTAAATTTGAAGGGTGTTACCACGGTCATGCTGATTCACTACTAGTGAAAGCAGGCTCAGGTGCATTAACTATGGGCGTGCCTAATTCACCGGGTATTCCTGAAGATTTTGCTAAGCACACATTAACAGTGTCGTTTAATAACCTTGATGAAGTGAAAGCCATTTTTGCAAAATATGCAGATGAAATTGCGTGTATTATTGTAGAGCCAGTGGCCGGCAACATGAACTGTATTCCTCCTGTTCCTGGCTTCTTAGAAGGCCTGCGTGAAGTATGTGATGAATATAAATCAGTGCTTATTTTTGATGAAGTAATGACCGGCTTTCGCGTAGCACTTGGCGGCGCACAGGCTTATTACAACATCATCCCTGATTTAACCTGTTTAGGTAAAGTTATTGGCGGCGGTATGCCTGTGGGCGCGTTTGGTGGTAAAACGCAGATCATGGATTACATAGCTCCAGTTGGCCCTGTCTATCAAGCGGGTACTCTTTCAGGTAACCCTATTGCAATGGCCGCAGGTTTGAAAGCGCTAGAGCTACTTAGCGTTGAAGGCCTACACGCTAAGCTTGAAGCGAAAAGTAAAGCAATCTGTGAGGGTTTTGAAGCAGCAGCAAAAGCTGCAGGTATCGCCCTTACAACTAACTATGCCGGTGGCATGTATGGCTTTTTCTTTACTGATCAAGACAAAGTAACCACTTACGAGCAAGCTACACAATGCGATTTAGAGCGCTTTAAAAAGTTCTTCCACTTAATGCTTGAAGAAGGCGTTTACTTGGCCCCATCAGCATTTGAGGCAGGTTTTGTATGTTCTGAGCATTCAGAGCAAGAGATTACAGATACGATTGCCGCTGCACAGCGCGCTTTTGCTAAACTATAAGTATTAGTTTTAGTGTAATTAAAAAGCCCGTAAGGGCTTTTTTTGTTTATAGGCTAATATTAATGAATGATATTGCAAGTAAGCTAGGTCTTACTAAACAGCATTCACTATTTTGCCTATAACAAGAGAGCACTATGTCAGGACTACGACGCGCAACTTCCCCTGCTATCAACTTGATGGCAAATTTAAAATACAAAACTAAAATTAGTCTAGTATTTGGTATTTTATTAGTTCCCCTAAGTGTTAGCCTATTCTTCTTACTCTCGTTATTAACCGATAGTATTCATGTTTCAACAATGAAACGTCAAGGTTTACAAAGTTACAGTGCTTTACTCGAAAACCAAATGAACTCCCAAACAAATAAAAATGCTGCTATTGCTCGCAGCTTCGGTTATCAAGTTAGTGACTCTCAAAACAAGGATGCGCTTGAATTAGTCTCTATCCAATCGCAACTCGCTGTGGATGATCATTTAGCCAGTGCTTACTTGAACCGCGCACTGGTATCTCCCATCCCAGCTTTAATAGAACAAGTTAATTTAACAAGCAATAGCGCAAATACAGTTTTAACTAATCAAGGCTTTACTCCTGACACATTTATAGCGCTGTCAAATTTATCTAAATCCTTACCTCAGTATGAAGAAAACATTGAAAAAACCTTATTAGTAGCCACAACGGCCAACAAACAAGTGAGTAAAATTTTAACTCCTTTGATAAATAAACTACAGCAAAGTACCCTTAACTTTAAGCGCGCCATCGACAGCAAACTATTAGAGCCCGATAATTTAGAAATAACACAGGCCGAGTTTTCTCAATTACATCAAGCAGTCACCAGCAATATCAAAGAACTTATAAAGCAAAGTGTGCCAACACTTGAGCAACTAATTACTGACAAGTTACAGCAGCAACAATGGATCAGAAACATTGTATTAATTGCTTCAATATTAAGTTTGTTGAGTGCATTTTATTTATTAATTGGTTTTTATTTTGCTGTAGTGGATGGTATTACCCGATTTGCTGGCGCAGCAGAACAAGCTGCTAATGGCGATCTAAGTGCTAGATTAGAATCTATCGGCAGTGATGAAATGAGCATTATTACAGCCCGTTACAATGCATTACTAAAAGCATTTAGTAATCTATTAGCAGAAGTAAAAAAAACAACCGTAGATTTAAGCAGCGCTACGGTATCACTTGAACAAGCAAGCCATCAAACAAGTCATGATGTAAGCGAGCAACAAGGGCGTGTAAATACAATTCACAACGCATTAAGTGATATGTCAGACAGTGCTCATGCTGTTGAAGAATCAGCAAATCAAGCAATGTTAATTGCGCAAAATGCAGCCCAACATGTTAAAGAAGGCTCGCGTAACACCATGGAGCTTGCTCAGTATATGCAAGACTTACAAGTGGAGTTTAGCGAAAACCAACAAGCACTCGATCGCCTAGCCGTGGATAGCCAAAATATTGGTAATGTAAGTAAAGGTATTAGTGAAATAGCTGATCAAACCAACTTATTAGCGCTAAATGCCGCTATTGAAGCAGCGCGCGCTGGAGAGCAAGGCCGTGGTTTTGCTGTTGTTGCTGATGAAGTACGAACACTTGCTTTACGTACACAGGCACAAACTCAAGAAATACACCAAATTATCAGCTCATTGCAGCAAGCATCAGATGATACACAACAAAAAATGCGTTCAAGTGTAGAGAAGATGGTGCACTCAGTGCAGTCAGCAAATGACACTAATAATGTGCTACAAAATGCAGAAAAAAGCATGCAAGAGATCAAAGTACAAGGTGAGCAAATTGCGCAGCGTGTGCAATTACAATCCCAAGCAACAACCCAAGCGTTAAACGATGCCCAACAAATTAGTCACTTAGCAGAGCAAACCCAAACATCTGCGCAGTCTAGCCTATGTGATGCGAAAAAAATTAGTCAGCTTTCAGAGCTACTATCCGATGCAATGCGATTTTTTAAATCTTAATGTATGCTATAAAAAAGCCAACTTATGTTGGCTTTTTTACTTAGAGACTTAACGCTGGCAACTTGGCCTTGGTTCGAACTCGCTAACCCTAAGTGGTAGTTGAATAACTTTACCGCATCCCGGTGGTGCTTGTTTTCCTGTCAGTTCATTAATAAATGCCCAGCGAATCGAAGCAGGACGTGTATCGGCAATTGCTTGTGGGTTAAGCGGTTTAAGATAACGGATATACGCTTCAAGCGCCCCTACACTGCCTGTTAAGCCCGTACTTTTATTATCATCACGACCAAGCCATGCGACCGTTACTGTATTTTGATCAAACCCTGCAAACCAGCTATCACGCAAGTCATTACTCGTGCCTGTTTTACCCGCTAACTGAATTGACGGAAAATGGGCATTTAAACGTTTTGCGGTACCATCTTTTGTCACTCGCTTCATCGCATACTTGGTCATGTACATGGCGTCTTTTGCAAACCTTGGCTGTGATTTCACCTTATGTGAATACAAAACACTGCCTACAGAATCAGTCATTGCTGAAATCGATGTCAGCGCTCGGTATTCACCGTCAGCTGCAAGCGTGGTGTAAAGCTGCGCCACCTCAAAGCTCGACATTTCAAGTGCACCTAATAATAGTGAAGGATAATGATCTATTTGCTCTTTAACACCCAGTTTATTAAGTGTATCGGCGACGTTATCAACACCAACATCCAAGCCCAAATTCACTGCTGGAATATTAATACTTTGACTAAACGCTTTATAAAGCGGCAACATACCACGAAACTGACGATCAAAGTTCTCAGGCTGCCATACTTTTCCTTGCTCATTTGTCACCTGCAAAGGTGAATCATCTAACAAGGTGGCTAAGTTATAATTAGGCGAACTAAGTGCCGTTAAATATACCGCAGGCTTCACCAATGAACCAATATTTCGTTTAGTATCAAGTACACGGTTAAACCCTAAAAAGCGCGGATCACGTCCCGCAACTAAAGCCGATACACCGCCTTTTTCTACATTAACTGAGATCATCGCCGCTTCTAACTGCTCTGTCGTTGAGCGCTTCTCTAAGTACGGTAAACTATTTGCTATTGCCTCTTCCATCGCAGCTTGTTTTTGCAAATCAAAATAGGTAAACACCCTCACACCGGCATCTAGCACCTCTTGATCAGGTAATAGTTTTTTCAACTCACGATCAACTAACTCCAAATAACCCGGGTATGATTTTGTAATGCTGTCTTTCATTGGTGACACAGTAATAGGACGCTTTAGCGCTGCACGGTACTCTCTGGTATCAATTAATTGATTTTCGACCATTAAACGCAATACTAAGTCACGGCGTTCCATCGTCCGTTCACTATAACGACGCGGGTTGTAATATGACGGACCTTTAACCATTGCCACCAGTAAGGCTATTTGGTCAAACTCAAGTTCATCAACGGGCTTTGAAAAATAAAAGTCTGACGCTAACCCCATGCCATGAACACCTTGGTTATAGGATTGACCAAGGTATACCTCGTTTAAATAGGCTTCTAGGATCTGATCTTTTGAATAACGGTAGTCTAAAATTAAAGCAATGAGTGCTTCGTTGAATTTACGCACCAGCGTGCGCTCACGGGTCAAATAAATATTTTTAGCTAACTGCTGTGTTAACGTACTGCCACCTTGAACCGTACGACCGGCTTTAATATTACTATACAAAGCACGCATAATTGACCACACAGACACACCATGGTGTTTATAAAAATTTTGGTCTTCAACCACCAGCAAGGTATCTTTTAGCATTGGCGGGAATTTATCAAGTGGTACAAATTCGCGATCTTGTTTTGAGTCATTGCCAATACGTGCTATTTGCACCGGCTCCAAACGCGCTGAATTAACACGGCGCCCAAACTTATCTTTAATCGTCGCCAGTTTTTGCCCCGCGAAACGCAGCTCAATTTCACTCGCTTGCTCAAACCCGTCATAAAAATCAAACTCACGACGGTAAATTTTGATACTGTCTGGGCCTTTAATATATTGCCCAGTACGGCTTATTTTATTAACGGAAGAATAACTTAAGCGTTTGAGCTCCCAAATAACTTCGTCACTAGATAAAAACTGTCCTGGATAAAATGTCATTGCTCTGGCGTATACTTGCGCAGGCAGTTGCCATTTATTACCTTCAAATTGGCGCGTTACCTTTGCATCAAGATAAATCAAATATAAACTCATAGCGACGATACCCGCTAAAGTTAACTTCCAGAAAATAGACCATAGCTTACGCCCAATACTGCGCTTTTTAACATTTTCAGACGCGTTCTTTTTAGCTTCAGTTTTTTTATTGGCAGTGGTTTTACTCACCGTTTTTTTTGCGGCTTTAGGTGTCGAGCTTGGCTCTTTTTTTGCAGGGCGTTTTGAAGACGTTTTTGTTGTTCGCGAGTCTTTTTTATCAGTCATTGACGTTGCTATTTATTTCCAGAAGTTAATTTTACAGAGGTAATGACGACAATATTAACACCTGTAAAATTAACAGTCACTGAAACTTAGCGTGTACACAACCAAAGTGAATGGATCACGGCAGGTATAAAAAAGATAAAACATAGAACGATATTAATGATGAGATCTTTACCCACACCCGCTTTTAAAAATACAGCTATCGGTGGTAAAAATAACGACAAAATGATCAGTACTAATTTGTTATCCATAAGGATCCTTATTATAGTTTGGTAATAATTTTGACCTAAGCATAGCCAGTAATCGTTATTTTTCCTATGCGAATGTTCTGATTTTTCCGTGTCTTTATTGTCTGTCGCACAAAAAAGCCCTAACCGCAGTTAGGACTTTGTTTTGAACACACAATTATTTAAATTTGCTATTACTGATTAGTTACCACGCACAGAGACAAACTCAGGATAAGCATCAATACCACAATCGTGCTGATCCATTCCATTTAACTCTTCTTCTTCTGTGACACGAATACCTATGGTTTTCTTCAAAACAGTCCATACAATGACTGACGCTATAAATACAAACCCTAAAATACACACCAAACCAATTAACTGATTAACAAAGGTTGCCTCTGCATTCGTAACAGGCACTAGCATGATACCAAGTACCCCGCATACACCATGAACTGAAATTGCACCAACGGGATCATCAATTTTAACTTTATCCAGCGCTACAATGCTAAATACCACGAGTGAGCCACCTAAAACACCCAATAAACACGCCATTACCGGCGAAGGTGATAAGGGGTCTGCCGTAATCACAACGAGTCCTGCCAATGCACCGTTAAGCACCATTGTTAAGTCTGCTTTACCCCATAGCACTTTACATACAAACAACGCTGCAATTGCGCCAGTGGCCGCAGCGGCATTGGTGTTTAGTAATATTTTGCCTACGGCAGTTGCATTTGCTGCATCTGAAATTAATAACTGAGAACCACCGTTAAAACCAAACCATCCCATCCATAAAATAAACGTACCCAATGTTGCTAACGGCAAGTTAGAACCCGGAATTGGATAAATTTCACCATTTTTACCGTATTTACCTTTACGAGCACCAAGCATTAATACACCTGCAAGCGCCGCCGCTGCACCTGTACCGTGCACAATCGCAGAACCTGCAAAGTCAACAAAACCCATTTCAGATAAGAACCCTCCACCCCAAGTCCAATAGCCCTCAATCGGGTAGATAAAACCGGTTAATACAATTGCAAATGCAAGAAAAGCCCATAACTTCATACGCTCAGCAACAGCCCCCGATACAATTGACATCGCAGTTGCTACAAATACAACTTGAAAGAAGAAGTCTGACTCCAAAGAATGATCTGCATCAGCAGCTTGCGTGCCTATTAATGCGCCAAGCGAAGGGACTAAGCCACCTTCAGTGTTGTCTACATACATAATGTTGTAGCCAACCAGTAAAAACATGGTGCATGCGATTGCATACAACGCCACATTTTTAGTTAAAATTTCAGTGGTATTTTTTGAACGCACTAAACCGGCTTCAAGCATGGCAAAACCTGCAGCCATCCACATCACTAAAATACCTGAGATTAAAAAATAAAATGTATCTAACGAGAATTTGAGTTCTATAATCGTGTTTTCCATAAAGCCCCCTTAAATTGCTTCTTCATCTAATTCACCCGTACGAATACGGACAATTTGATCCAAGTCGTAAACGAAAATTTTGCCGTCACCTATTTTTCCTGTTGAAGCAACCTTAGTAATGGTTTCAACAACACGTTGGCAATTTTCGCTACGAGTAGCAATTTCGATCTTTATTTTTGGAATAAAATCGACTTGATATTCGGCGCCGCGATATAACTCGGTGTGCCCTCGTTGACGGCCAAACCCTTTAACGTCAACAACGGTCATTCCTTCAATGCCTAAATCAGCCAATGCTTCTCGCACATCATCCAGTTTAAATGGCTTTATTATTGCACTAATCATTTTCATAGTGGCCCCCTTCGGACGCTTATTGTTATCCTGTTTCCTTAGATAATCCAACCTTTGTGCCACTATTTAAAGCTCTTACTAAACAAGAGCTTATTAATTAAAGTTAATTTTAAGCAATAAAAAACGCACCATATAGGTGCGTTTTATTAACATTTCTACAGTGCTGGTGCAGCACACTAGCTTTGTTGTACAACACAATCTCTGTCTTGCGCTTTTGCTTGATATAACGCCTTATCTGCCAAGCGCATCGCACTCGTTAATGTTACATTTTGAAAGTTTGCTAAGCCAATGCTTACCGTAATGGTAAATGACTGACCATTTATAACAAAGTCATACGCAGCAAGGCGTGATCTAAATGCATCAAGTAGCGGGTATGCTTGCTCTAAACTGATGTCAGCCAACACAATTGCAAACTCTTCACCTCCTACACGCGCTACCGTAAAACCTTTGAAAGAGCTGCGTAATAAAGACGCAACTTGCTTTAATGCCTGATCGCCCGCTTCATGACCAAACTTGTCATTAATCGCTTTAAAAAAGTCAATATCCAGCAATGCTAAGCTATTTTTACGTGCTGTTTCCTTTAAAAGCGACTCTGCAAATTGATAAAAGTAACGTCGATTATATAAACCAGTTAAATCATCACGATATGCACTTTCTTTAATATCTGCGATTAACGAAAGTTGCTCCATTGTTTGCAATACCCGACAATGGAACTCTTCGTTCATAAATGGCTTTGTTAAAAAGTCATTAGCGCCATACTTTATAAAGCGTGCTGATAGGCCATGTTTGCCAGCCCCAGATAACCCTATGATGGCTAAATCATCACGCCCTCTAAAATTGCGCACCGCTTTAACTAATTCAAAACCATCCATAGTAGGCATAGCGTAATCAGTCATGAGTAGTTTAATTTCAGCGTCTTTTTTTAGAATTTTTAGCGCTTCTTCACCATCATGGGCCACTTGTACATCAAACAACTGCTTTTCTAGCATTTGTTTCATCAATGAACGACTTAGTAACGAGTCATCAGCAACTAATGCTTTACATCCTTGATTACGTAATAATTGTGCAACCAATTTTACAGCGTAATGATACGAATCACGGTTGTCTTTAATAACATAATCAACAACCCCTATCTCGAGCATTTCTTGGCGCTTGTATTCATCAATTTTTGAAGTTAAAACAACTGTAGGAACATTTTTTTCCAACGTGTATTTAACAACCTCACCGTTCATTGCGTCGGGAAGAGTTAAGTCAACAAGCGCCAAAGTATAGTTTTGATTGCTTATATATTCTTTAGCCTCTGCTAGTGACCAAGCAAAATCAACTGCTACATTAAGGTAGTGGGCAACTAAATGGCGCAACACTTGCTGAACAACTTTACTATCTTCAACCACTAAAACTCTTTGCATAAATCTTCTCTATACTGCAGATGGATTTTGCTTGTTTTATCCCTTCCCTAAGAAACAACAAAGCACAACGTAATAATTTAGCATGGAATATACTCCACTCTTGTAATAATCAAAATCTATTAAGGTTAATATACGCATAAAGCATACTTTCTTTGAAAAAAGCTAATATAAACTTCTGCCTCTTAACGATTAATACTGGTAGCTAGTCTCATTACCTTTGTTATTTTCTAAAAAATTATCTTTAATAGGCTAACTTTCGTTTAAAGGATCCCCCATGAAGCTTGTCAGTATCATTAGTTTATCTCTGGCCGCACTAACAGTAAGTGTAACAACCAGTAGTTATGCCACAGACAATCAACGCCGAATCGACGTTGACAGTAATGTTGTAACTCAACATAAAGCGCGTATTAATGGTGAGCGTTTTTCTTATACCGCTACCACAGGTACACAGCCGGTGTGGGACGATAAAGGCGATGCGGTTGCCACCTTGCAATACACTTACTACGAGCGAGATAAGGTCGATGATCGCACTAAGCGCCCATTACTAATTTCATTCAATGGCGGACCAGGTTCTGCATCTGTATGGATGCACTTAGCCTATACTGGACCACGCGTATTAAAAATTGATGACGAAGGTTACCCAATTCAACCTTATGGCGTTAAAGACAACCCATATTCTGTGCTTGATGTTGCTGACATAGTTTACGTAAACCCTGTAAATACAGGGTACTCGCGGGTAATTGAAAATGAAAAAGGCGAATTATTAAGCAAAGATGCACAAAAGAGTATGTTTTTTGGCGTAAATGCCGACATAAAATACTTAGCAGAATGGCTAAATACTTTTGTAAATCGTAATGAACGCTGGCGCTCACCAAAATTTTTAATCGGTGAAAGCTACGGCACTACGCGTGTATCTGGCCTTGCTCATGAACTACAAAATCGTCAATGGATGTACATCAACGGTGTTGTTTTAGTGTCCCCTACTGATATTGGGATTAAACGCGATGGCCCAGTAAAAGCCGCTAACCGCCTGCCATATTTTGCTGCCACTGCCTGGTATCACAAAGCACTAAGCCCGGAACTACAAGCTAAAGATCTAGATGAATTACTGCCTGAGGTAGAAAATTTTACTATCAACAAACTAATTCCTGCACTTGCCAAAGGTGGTTTTATTGGTGATGAAGAAAAGAACGCGATTATTAAACAAATGGCGCTTTATGCAGGGGTATCTGAAAAATTTGTTCAGCAAAACAACCTTGATATTCCAAACAACTTCTTTTGGAAAGAACTATTACGTGAACGCGGGCAAACACTGGGGCGTTTAGATTCACGTTACCTAGGAATTGATAAACGTGACGCTGGCGAATCACCTGACTATTGGCCTGAGCTAACGTCGTGGTTGCATTCATTTACACCGGCCATTAACCATTATCTTCGTGAAGAGCTTAACTATAAAACAGACATAAAATACAACTTGTTTGGTAATGTTCACCCGTGGGATCGCAGTAATAACAAAACAGGCGAGAACCTACGTTTAGCAATGGCACAAAACCCATATCTTAATGTACTTGTTCAAGCCGGCTACTTCGATGGCGCAACAAACTACTTTGATGCTAAATACACTATGTGGCAGCTCGATCCAAGCAGTAAAATGCGCGATCGTTTAAGCTTTAAAGGCTACCGTAGTGGCCACATGATGTACCTACGTCATGCCGATTTAGAAAGTTCAAATAACGATTTACGTGACTTTATGCTCAAAGCATTGCCTAAAGAAGGCCAAGCTGCAAAATACTAATCGTATTAACGTTTACAACAGCCCGCTTATTGCGGGCTTTTTTTCACCCATGATTTTGATCTACCCAAGTCGCGTATTTAGGATGTTACAAGGGCTTAGGGTCAAAGCGTTACCTTGTGTAATAATACCTTGGCTAAATCGCTTTTAATTCCAACGACACTCGCATCTTTAGGTGGCTTGGGTATATACTCAAACTATTGATCTCACGTTTTTGGAAAACACAAATGGCAGAAAACTTCCGTGTCATGTTTGCAGGGCTAGCGCCAGATACAGAGCAAACACAAGCGATCACCCAATTAGCTACAAAGCTAAAAGCCCCCACAAGCAAAGTCGCTGCCTTTTTTGACAACAAACCTCTATTTGCACCATGTGAAAAAGAAAAAGCATTAAAACAAGCCAAGTTACTTGCCAGTGTTGGTATCACAAGCAAGTTACTGCCACTAAATAATTCAGCCTCGGCAACAAATAATAACGACACAGCAAGCTTACGTGACGAACGTATTTTTAATGCCCTTGATTACATTACAAGCAGCTTAATTCGTATAGAAGAAAAGCTCGACGACTTAGAACAGCGTTTACCTGCTACAGCACAACAACCTTTAGAAGATGAAACCGATGATTGGCAAGATGACGACTTACTCATCGATGACGAACTAACAACCCCGGTAAAAAAACGCAGTAATATTTTATTATATTCACTGATATCGATGGTGATCCTGCTATTAATTGTATTGGGCTTATCGTTTTTGTTTCCTGATTTTTTTAATATTTTGGATAGTTAAAAGGTAATATACGCTTAAAATGAGCCAACAAAGAGCCACAATCCGTCAAGAAACCCGAAGAAAACGCAATTCACTGTCAAATAATGAACAAAAAATTGCAGCCTCTGCGCTCAAAGTGAATTTTACTCAACATTTAAAACTACAAAAAACAACTCAAAATGCCCATATAGGTATATATTTAAGTAATGATTCAGAATTAGATACATCATTGTTAATAAAAGACCTTTGGTCTAAAAACCACACCACCTACCTCCCTATCATTCACCCATTTAACGGCACTACTTTATACTTTCAGCGCTATGAAGAAAATTCACCCATGAGGCCAAATCGCTATGGTATCTTGGAGCCTAAGTTAAATTGTAGTCAGATATGCCCACTTGCAGAGCTTGATTATCTACTTATGCCATTAGTTGCATTTGATGACCACGGCAACCGTTTAGGGATGGGGGGTGGCTTTTATGATAAAACGTTGGCGCGCTACGAAAAAGAAAATTGGCAAAAACCACAACTAATAGGCCTTGCACATCAATGCCAACATGTGGAAAATTTACCAATTGAATCGTGGGATGTACCACTAAAGTTCATAATCACACCACAGAAAATCTATCATTGGTAAGCAATTAATTTGTATACTAACGTTTAGCAACTCCACCTATAGAGCATAAAACTATGACACAAGACGAATTAAAAAAAGCCGCTGCTTGGGCAGCCCTAGAGTTTGTAAAAGAAAACACGATAGTAGGTGTTGGCACCGGCTCAACGGTAAATCATTTTATTGACGCCCTTGGCACAATAAAAGACACCATTAAAGGTGCGGTTTCAAGCTCTGATGCATCAACTGCAAAGTTAAAAGAACTAGGCATTGAAGTATACGAATTAAACGATGTAGATGGCCTTGATGTATACATAGATGGCGCTGATGAGATCAACACCCTAAACGAAATGATCAAAGGCGGCGGCGCAGCTCTCACCCGCGAAAAAATAATTGCAGCCGTGGCTAAACAGTTTGTATGTATTGTTGATGATACGAAACTAGTCGACACACTTGGTGAGTTTCCACTGCCAGTCGAAGTGATTCCAATGGCGCGCAGCTATGTAGCCCGTGAATTACTAAAGCTTGGCGGCGACCCTGTTTATCGCCATGGAGTGGTGACTGATAATGGCAATGTCATTTTAGACGTTCACAATTTATCAATCACTCAAGCAAAAGAATTAGAGCTAACAATTAATCAAATTGTTGGTGTAGTAACTAACGGCTTATTTGCCCATCGCGGTGCAGATAAAGTCATTATAGGCACCAAAAATGGGCCACAAATTAAATAAATAGGATGAGGATATGAGTAAGGTATCGTTAGCAAAAGACAAAATTAAAATTCTCTTGCTTGAAGGTGTGCACCAAAGTGCAGTTGAAACACTTAAACGTAATGGTTACAGCAACATTGATTACGTAAAAACATCGTTACCTGAAGATGAGCTAATTGAGCGTATTAAAGATGTGCATTTTGTCGGCCTTCGTTCTCGTACTCATATCTCAGAAGCTGTTTTAGAAGCCGCAGATAAACTCGTTGCGATAGGCTGTTTTTGTATCGGCACCAATCAGGTTGATTTAAATGCAGCCCGCCAGCGCGGTATTGCAGTATTCAACGCGCCGTTTTCTAACACTCGCTCTGTTGCTGAACTTGTACTAGGTGAAATACTCCTGTTGTTCCGTGGTATTCCTGAGCGTAACGCCATTGCACACCGTGGCGGCTGGTTAAAAACGGCCAATGGCTCATTTGAAGCAAGAGGTAAAACACTCGGTATTATTGGTTACGGCCACATCGGTACTCAACTGGGTATTATGGCTGAAAATATCGGCATGAATGTTGAGTTTTTTGACATCGAAGACAAACTAAGCCTAGGTAATGCCAAGCAAGTGCATAACTTAACGCAATTATTACAACGCGCCGATGTTATAAGCCTACACGTACCAGAAACACCGCAAACCAAAAACCTTATTGGCACAGCTGAGCTTTCAGTAATGAAGCAAGGCGCAATATTAATCAACGCCTCTCGCGGTACTGTGGTTGATATTGACGCCCTAGCCGAAGCCCTTACAGAGAAAAAGTTAAGTGGCGCAGCCATTGATGTATTCCCTGTTGAACCAAAATCTAACGCAGATGAATTTATCTCGCCACTGCGTGAATTCGACAACGTGATTTTAACACCGCACATTGGTGGTTCAACACAAGAAGCACAAGAAAATATCGGCATTGAAGTTGCCGGTAAATTAGCGAAATATTCAGATAACGGCTCAACAATTACTGCTGTTAACTTCCCAGAAGTATCGCTACCAGAGCTTGCAAATCGTAGCCGCTTATTACACGTACACCACAATCGCCCTGGTGTACTAACACAAATTAACCAAGCGTTTGCCCAGCACGGCATCAACATCGCCGCGCAATACTTACAAACAGACGAAGCCATTGGTTATGTTGTAATAGATGTGGATACCGATCACTCTGAAGTCGCACTTAAAGAATTAAGTGCAGTAGAGGGAACGATTAGAGCGAGAATTTTGCACTAAAAGCTAAGCTGTAAGCGAAAAGCATAAAAGCCGTGCCTGTTAAGTTAAGCACGGCTTTTATTTAGATTAGCAATCGTCTTTCAAAACCTGAGCAGAGCATTAAACATAATGAAGAAATCCAGCTTGATTTTATTGAAATTATTCATTTAAGCGACTATCTACGACATGCAGTTTACACATTTCACTCTTGACGATTTAGCAGCTACCTACTTTATTCTTACTGCTTGCCAACATTAAGAAATTCCGCATAAACTTCTAAATCAATGTGATCCCCAACAATCGGTATATAACTGTCCATACCAAAGTCAGAACGTTTTATTTGACCTACCGCGCTAAAACCAATGGTGTATTTCCCTGTCATCCAGTTGTCTGCTCCACCGTGAAATGTGGCTTTAAACGTCACTGGTTTAGTAACGCCTCTAAGCGTTAAATCGCCTGAGAAATTAAAACTGGTATCAGATACAACCGTAACGGTGTGACTAGTAAATGATGCTTGTGGAAAGCGTTCACTGTTAAACCAAGTGTTATTTTGTAAGGTTTCTGCTAACTCAGTATTATTAATATCGATAGAGCTAATATCCACCACTGCGTTTAATGACGCGACAGCCATATTATTAGGATCAAAGTTCAGTTGTGCATCAAATTGATTAAAACGTCCTACATAGGTTGATAACCCTAAATGTTGGATTTTAAATATTAATGCAGCATGTTGATTATCTAGCTGATATTCACCTGCTTGAAGCGCTATCAACTCAGATTTAACAGTGGGTGCAATCCAACTCACACAACTTGTCAGTAACAGCGCACCGCACATGACTGAGACCGAATGTATAAATGTTCGCATTGTATTTTTTAATGCTGAGTTCATAGTAGTTAAGCCATTAGTGATGTGTTAAGTATTGGTAAAACAAAACGTTATTTTGCATAAAATCAAAATTATACCCAAGCCACCTCAAAATGCGAGCGTCGTTGGAGTTAAAAGCGATTTAGGCAAGGCATTGATTGCAAATAATAGTGGTTCTATTGTTCAAATCAATAACGCAGTATAAATCGCTTTTAAACCAACCCTCTGGGCGTTTCACAGGCGCTTACTCTCTACGTTGTTACTTCTTAAAAGGGACGACCATTATTGCAAAGTAACGCCTTGATATTAAGCGCCTGTGGAACGCTGAATTCTGCATCTTGAGGTGGCTTGGGTATATAATGCCTCATATTTTCCATTTTCACCTCTCTTTTATATTCATGATGGAGTAAAAGCCGCCAATTCCCCGTCTATTAATTAATAGGCTTATCATAAAGAAATGCCGCAAAACAAGACCACTGTGAACACTAAAAACGAGCTACTTACATTTACGTTACCTTTTCTCTTTTGGATACTTAATCTTTTGAAATTGATTAAATAGCTCACATGAATTATTAACAATTTCGTAGCCATTATAAAAAGACATTGAATATTCCCTTGTAACATCCATAAACCCAATAAGTGGCCAGTGACCTTGGGCTGCTTTATTCAATGAGAGGTATTTACCTGTGAGGCCGATATGGCAATTATTAATTTTTAATACATCGAGATCAGATAAACCTCTAATACTGATTCTTTCTTTACCTCGACTAAAGCAAGAAGCCATATTTAGGCATAAAAAATTACCTTCTTCTGTTTTGAGGAAGTACCCAGCAACCTTAATTTCGACTTTATTATATTCATCTGGAGAACTTATTAAGTTGATAATACTGACATAAGGAGTGCTTATTTTCATGTCTGAAAAAACGTTGAAAGAAACAACCAATATGATAAAAAATATAACTATTTTCATTTAATAACCTTTCGCAATTGATACTTTTGAGTGATTAAAAAATGCCACTTCGCTATCAGAATGACAATTAAACCCAGTAACTTAAAAATAACGATTAGGGCTTGGCTTTTACCTAAGCATTTTATGTTCGAAGTACTTGAAACCTCAATGCTATTTTAAGCTTTTCAGGTACAACTTTACGAGGATCACTTCGATATATCTCCCTATGTATTTTGGATTGGCGCTAAATGCCTGCATTTTTTGCAAACTCTTCCATTTTTTAAAGCTGATTGGTTCGTCTTCAAAAATGCCTAAATGCAATATTTGAAAACCAAAGGGGTCAAACCCTGACTTCAGACATCATAATTATTAACCGTCTGCAATTTGATCTAAACCGTCATTCAGTTTATTATTTCACTCGATATTTGTATCAAAATAGGAACTCCCCTATCGCTGATACACTAACAAAAAACAAATTCAAAACGAGTGGTTCTACAGGTTCGTTAAACGTTAAAAAAAATGGTATCTCACTATGAGAAAAGAGTTTTTATTTAAAGTTAAAGGTCACACTATTAAAGTCGTTAATTCTTGGATGCGCGGCGTAAAATTATATGTTGACGGTGATTTACGTGATCACGATTTTAGCTTGTTCGCAAATGGTAAAATAGCACTCGTATGTGCAAACTTAGGTGATTATGGCGTGCTAGAAATTAATCCATTATCGTCGTTATTCTCTGTAGAAATTGATGCATTCCTAATTTTAAATAATTCACAACAACATGTTTACAGCTCACATAAACGCTTGAGTTTAACTGAACAAAGAACAGCGCAATAAACTTATGGCCGAGTTAGTGAAGGAATGACCTATAACATACACTTTGTTATTAGTGACAAGTGAGACTGGCCATTTATCTGCCGTAATAACTTAAAAACAACGATTAGGGCTTCGCTTTTACCTAAACATTTTATATTCGTTGCGCTTGAAACCTCAATACTGTTTTAAGTTTTTCAGGTGCAACTTTACGGGGATCACTCAGATATATCTCCCGATGTATTTTGGATTGCCGCCCAATGCCTGCATTTTTTGCAAACTCTTCCATTTTTTTAAAGCTGATTGATTCATCTTCAAAAATGCCTAAATGCAACATTTGTACGCAAAGACCTTAAGGCGAACGTTCAAAATTTAGCTGCGCTAATAATGGATTTTTCTTCTTTGCTTTTGCCACTTCAAGCATTTCTTTAAAGAAGTATTCATCCACAAAATCGGGTTGGCGTATCATCAATTTATATACAAAGTCGTCTTTGTTGATCTCACCGGTAAAGTTCGCTTTTGCAGCTTCATTAATGCCCCAAACGCCCTCCAGAGGATATACCGTAAAGTCATAATAACCCTTTGGTGTCACATCCATTTTCTTTAGTGTCATTTTTATCGTATAGACTAACGAATATAAAGCGCCAATTTTTTCAGTGAATATGCTTTTTGCCGGACTGCCTGTGCCTTCGATTGTAATAAACTTGAACTCAGGCACATCTATTATTTCAGGTTGATTTTTTGGAAGGTACAGCGCTTTCTCTTTTTTCCTCCATTCATATTTAGCTTGCATAAACATCCTCTTTTATACCTAAGCAGATTAAACGCTAAATATTAAGGCGTTCTAGCTAAGGGTCTCATTAAAATATCGATTAGCTTACCTATTCAGCCAATGCCAGCTCTACACCCAAAGTTGCATGTATTTGTGTTGTATCGTATAAGATAATATCTGTATCGCATTGCTGTACGAGCAAAGCTATTTCTGTGCAGCCAAGGATCACTGCTTGAGCACCTTCTCTAGCAAGCGCGTTAATAATATTTATGTATTTAACTTTAGATTGTGGGTTAATCGTTCCTTGGCACAATTCATTATAAATAACATCATGCACAATTTGTTGATCCGCTTTATTGGGCACAACCACATCAATTGCGAACTTATCGGTGATACGTCCTTTATAAAAGTCTTGCTCCATTGTAAACCGCGTACCTAACAACCCTACTTTACTAATATTATCACGCAATAAAAATTGCGCTGTTGCATCAACGATGTGCAAAATTGGAATCGATAGCTCTCGCTCAATATCAGGTGCCACTTTATGCATCGTATTGGTACAAATCATTAAAAAATCAGCGCCCGCTTGCTCGATTGATTTAGCTGCACTCGTCAATATTTTAGCTGTTTCTTGCCAATTACCTTCATGTTGAAGCTTTTCAATATCATCGAAATTAACACTGTGTAGAAAAATCTTAGCGCAATGCAAGCCACCAAGCCTAGCTTTAACGCCTTGATTAATTAATGTGTAGTAGCTTGAGGTTGACTCCCAACTCATTCCACCTAAAAGTCCAATCGTTTTCATTAATTTCACCAATTTTTATTATAAAACCTAATTAGTAGGCATTGCTCAGCTTTAAGCTAAGTATAGTCACAGGCTTTATTAAACGAAGAAGAAAGCACAAAAAATAAGGTTAACGGTCTTTATTTAAACGCCTTATCTTTTATATATGTGATAAAGCACTTACTCTTTCAAATCAATCGCATTTATAGTGCCCCTACATTTTGAACATAAAACCTAACACATATTCACTTTACCTCTAACATATCAGTACAAAAAACCAGCCAAAACCACAAGTAATTAACAAATTTATTCCCTATAAAAAACACACCTATCACAAGGCCTTCACCTAGCTATTTATGAAATCCAGGTTGTTTTAATCACGAGCCAAAATTCAATTTAAAACAATAAAATACAAAAACTTAAAGAAAACAAGGCAACATTGAAAACGTATTCACACCCGATTTTAATTAGCACATAATCAATACTAAAAAATGATGGTTCCACCCTCAAGAACCAATAAGAAGAACAAAAACCATTTACATTATGATACAAAAATGCAATAAATATAGAACTTTAATAAACAAGGAGATAAATGGATGAAAAAGTTAATTATTGCCACGGCTTTACTTTCACTAGGCTATAGCGGTTCGACTTTAGCTGCACATGTTGAATGTATGATAAACGGCACACCTACACAGCAAGAGTATTCAGTTGATCATTGTTCAAGCACAACAAATTCGCCTCGCCCAGGTGTTGCGTTTAGGTTTGTTAGTGATAGACCTATCCAGGAGGTTACTTGGAGTTACAGTGCATCTAACTCAGGGACTTGGCGATGCGGCACGTCATCATATTGTACATTTAATGAAAATGGCCGTTTTGGTGAGTTTTTAGCTGATGCTAATGCTTGTGTTACTAGGGTTTTATATACTGACGGTACTTGGGAAAATAGCAATTATTGTGCCTTCGGTATTTATAATAAGCCGTATTCTTCAATCCCATATTCTGAATAAAATAAACTTCGTTATGCGCTAATCTATCATAGGTATGCGTGGAGTTAAAAACGAGCATTTTAATTTAGAAATTAAATATTAAAAAAAGCGCGAGATATACTCGCGCTTACAACTTACAGCTTTTTATAACTCTGCGATCTATTCACCTTTCGCTTTTAAATTTATAAACTCTGCTAGCTCGTTTGGTTGGCCCATCAAAGTAAATATTTGCTGATTAATCTCTGTCATTGTTTGCCCTGCGGGTAAACTGGCTGACACTGTTAATGAACCTAAACCTTGTGTGAAGTCTCTAATTGCCTGTGCAAGCTCGTCACTAACAGGGGCTTGCTGTAGCTGCATTTCAACCATTTGCTGCATTTGTTCTAGCGTCATGCCTTGCTTGCTTAATACTTGTTCAATAAGGGCTTTAAACTCGCCTTCGTTATTAAGTTTAATTTCAATACTACGAGGCTCAAGTTCTGAGATAGCTTGCATTAATAAAGTTTGTTGCTGTAATTGCTGCTCAAGCGGCAACGCCTGTGTGCCTTGCGCTTGTTGCATTTTACCCATTGCTAGTGAAGCTTCCATTAGTGCTTTTGATTTAGCTAAACCTAGATCAAAGTTAAGCGCAACAATCTGGTTTGCGTTGAGCGAAAAAGCAATATCGCTGTCGCCAGAGTTTTCGTCGTAGTTCATTAGCGTGTGTAAATCGTAACTTGCTGAGGCAAGTTGGTTATTTGCATCATTTGGTAGTTGCGCTACAAACGCATCACTAAATTTAAAGCCTTTTAATGACAGCTCTGTACGCGGTGCTATTTTATCAACCTCGTAACCTGCAACTGTAATACTGCTTATTTGCGCAATACTTTCGTTATCAAAACCTTTGATTTCAACACCTGATAATTCAACACTTTGTGAAAACACACTTGCTGATAATGTTTCATAGGTTGCAGTTGAACCTGTTTGCTTAGCTAATAAAGCAAGCTGACGATCTACTTCTGTTTTTACTTCTTTGGTAAGCGCATAGTTTGCGTAGCTTGCACCACCCACAGCTAGTGCAACAACAGCTGCAACAATCGCTAATTTTTTCATTTTATTTCCTTATTACTGTTCTTTTTAATCATTAATTTGTGCTTACAATAGCATTTATAAGTAAGCTGACGTTATTGGTAATTGTAACAAAAATACCCTCTTAATTTATTAAACTAAGTAATTCGTGCACTGTTTTTACTGGCGTTATTTTAGCGCCCAGCCCTTCCATTGATTTATGGTAATTGCGAAATGGAATAAATATTTCGGTAAAACCATGCTGGGCAGCTTCTTTAACGCGGGGCACGCCACTGTCTATTGGGCGTACATCACCATTTAAACTCAGCTCGCCCATTATGCAAGTGGTACGCGGCACAACAAACTCATTTAAGCTGCTGAGTAATGCTGTTACTAGCGCTAAATCAATACAGGTTTCTGTTTCATCGATGCGTAGGCCACCAACAATGTTAAAAAACGTATCGTGAAATATCTTTGTTTTAGTGTGCTTACGTAAAATACCGGTCAGCATTTTAATCCGATTCATATTCAAACCAACACATACTCGCTGTGGAAACTCGGCCTCTGTTTCAGTAGTTAAGCATTGTATTTCGAGTAACAGATTACGATTGCCTTTACGGATACAGGTGATCGTTGAACCAGGGGAGTCAGTGCTGGAACCTGATAAAAATATTTCACTAGGGTTATCAACGCTCAACATGCCGCGTTCGCACATTCTAAAAATACCCACGGTATCAATGTCGCCAAAACGGTTTTTATTCGCGCGCAAGGTGCGTATTTGACCATCGTTTGTGTCTATATGCAGTAATGCATCAACAATGTGAACTAGTGTTTGCGGGCCTGCAATTTCGTTATTTTTATTAACGTGGGCAATGATAAACATAGTAACGTCGTTTTGCTTGCAGTATTGCGTTAACGCTTGGGCGGCACTTTTTACTTGTGATGGAGAACCCGGGCTGCCATTTGCGTTATCGGTCACAACCGCTTGAATTGAGTCGATAACAGCAAACTTAATCTTATTTTTTTCAAGCTCTTCGATAATGGTTTCAACACTGGTTTCTGATAATAAGTACAGTTCATCAGGGTTGTAATCAAGCTTTAAGCGGTTAACACGATTTTTAAACTGTGACAGTGACTCTTCTGCGGTACAGTATAGCGAAGGCATGCGCTGTGACATGCGCGCAACTAAGTCAGATAATAATGTTGTTTTACCAGCCCCAGGGTCGCCAGAGATAATATTTACAGAACCGGTGGTAACACCACCCGATAACACACGATCAAGCTCGCCAATACCGGTAAGTTGTTTTTCGGCCTCTGTGGTTGTTATGTCATTAATTTTTTTAGAGCCACCACCAACACCACCAGCGTAACCACCCACAACTGCTCGTGTAGCTGCTTTTTTACTTTGCCCCGCAGAGGGTTTGAATTCAGCTAAGGTATTCCATGCCCCACAACGGCATTGCCCCTGCCAACGCTGGTAATTCATACCGCACTCGGTACAAACAAATTCTATTTTTGCCGCTTTTGCCATTTACAGTGCCTACTTTGCTAACTTTTTGCTCATTCTCCCTAAGCATATTGAGTAAACTCATTTATGATTAGGTGCTTATTTTACTATTTCGTTGCCTTAACATCGAACATTGCCCTTGCCAATAGCGCAATTCAGCGCCACAATCGGAGTATAATTAAAGCTATTTTGTTACTTTTGCTTTAGGGCACGCTTTTTGCTTTAGTATTTTGTTACTAAAGCAATTGGAAGTAACAGTCATTAATTTGGCAATCTCATAATAATAAAAACTTAAAGATGGATACTCGCTACACTTAAATTGTCGTAATAATGCATTAAGATAAACGTATTTATAACGCAATAGTATACCAACTTTTTAGAATAGACGGTGATGGTTTTATAAATGACTGATGACATACTATTTAAATATGAAAGTTTAGTTGATGAACTTAAATCATATTTAGGTAACTCCAAATTTGACTCGATCTTTAA
Organism: Pseudoalteromonas neustonica; assembly: GCF_001653135.1. Classification (GTDB taxonomy): domain Bacteria; phylum Pseudomonadota; class Gammaproteobacteria; order Enterobacterales; family Alteromonadaceae; genus Pseudoalteromonas; species Pseudoalteromonas neustonica. Next base: position 210,783 of record NZ_BDDS01000001.1, on the reverse strand, counting down.
ATCGAAAACCGCGGGCTTAACCAAGCCTGAGCAATTTTTGATCAAGATGGAAATGTCTCGCCTTTCGCAACCAATCGCCCGGTTTATTGATTTACGAGGCCAAGTAACAGGCCAAGTAAAACCTTTTGAATATGAAGGTAAACAGCACTTTATGGATGAAACAGCCATAGAAGTGTTTGAAAAAGCAATTGAACGACATGGTGGTTATACGCTTGCTGTTTATGAAGCCGTAATGAATACTGATAATAACCATCGGGTGATGCAAAAAAAAGCGGCACAATTAGCCCAGCAGCCAGAGCATCAAGAAGAGCAGAACTTTGATTGTCAGGTTATCAAGTTTGCATCCTATGAGAGCCGCCGCGAAGAGCGGATGAATTACTCAATTAAAATCACTGTTGAGCTTGAAAAAAGCAATACGGTTGCGGCCACGACGTCTGATATATCGTTAAGCGGCGCCAAAATAAAACTCGCACCTCGCTACCATGTCAAACGAGGACAAATACTTGGCTTACGGCTAGTTGGTCTTGAGCAAGATTTTGAACTTGGTTTAAAAAATGGTATTCAATACGAAGTTGTTGCCGTTGAAAAAGTTTCTGCTGACTTTAACCATATTCGCCTAAAAAGAACATTTGTTGAAAATAATGAAAAGTTTGATGGATTCTTAGAAAGCTTTATCCATGGAAATAAACGCCGCTATAAAGTAAATTTAGATAACACTTTAGATGCTGTTGTATCTAAAGGTTATGAGCAATATTATATTCCCCGTGTTACTTCTTTATTTACTTTCTTCAGCCAGCATGATGATAAAATATACCCGAGTTTAGTGCTTACCACTGAAAATAATATTTTTATCCAGCGCTATTTCTGCGATGAGCGAAAACTATCTTGTTTATACACAATATTAAATCAACAACGGATAAACTTATTACTGAGTGACCCATCTCCAGTAAAAGAAGAATATTTATATACGTTTACCCATGTTGTTGGCGGTAAAGTTTATTATTATTCAGCAACCCGCTCAGAGCTTGCCACTGAACCTGAATTAAAACAGCTGTTCTTTGGTTTTGGCAGTCAAAAAGAAAGCTGGCAATGCTTTAAAGTACAGCTGATGCCCAGTCATCCCGATGATTCATTTATCCCTTTAAGTTTGCCAAATACCGCTGGCAAAGACATCGAAAAATTAAATAAGCCCCCCACTCCTCGCGTGCAAGGGATGGTGAAAGACGTTAAGTACTTAGTGATTTTAACGTCTGTAGGGACTAAAGCTGAGCAAACGCATTATCAAACTTTTAGTTATGACAAAAGCTTGGTAAATCAGTTAAAGCGCTTTGGTCATGGTAAGCATAAAGCGCCGCCAAAGCTCGAAACCGTTGATTTAGAATATGTAAATTTACGCGCACATAAGCGCTACCTTTATAAAACAGATATCTTGATCACTTTGCCTGATGAGCAAGTTTATACAGCGCATAGTCGCGATTTTTCGGTCATGGGACTACAGATTGAGTGCCAGCAACCCGTTAGCTTTAATAAAGGTGATGTTGTTGAATTAAGCATGCCTGAGCTGCAAAAGATCACTAAAAAATACCAACTTTCAGCATTGAAATATGAAGTTATGGCTGTAAGTAAGTCGCTTACTACAATTAATTTAAAAGCAACGCGGATAGCTGATTTACCGCATATGGGTGTAAAGTTTTTCACGCAGTTAATTGAAAATAATAAAGATAAGCTAAAAGTATCTGAAGAAGCGCCAAAAATTCCAGGTTTGTCTACAGCGCTTAGAAACATGGTCACTAAAAGTGTATGCCAATTCCCATTTTATTTGCATAAAGAAGCCGCGCACTTCAAAACAGGGGCAATTGGTCATGGGCTATACCCAAGCTCACTGCATACTATTTTACAAAATTACGGTTTGCTTAATGACACCACAACAATTGATCCCTTTTTATCAACAGAGCAAATTACCGATATTATTACTCCGTTAATTAAAGATCGTAGTCGCCAAGATCCCCCGCTACAATTTACGCTGTTTATTCGCTTTGATCCTAAAAAATCGACACTTCAAGAAGCCGTTAAAAGCCAGTGTGTTGCTGATGATAACTTTTCACCTTTGCACTTATTTTTAAAGAAAGGCTTAAAATCTGAATTAGTATTCGTTATGCGTTTATATATTTCTCGCACTGGCCGCCCTGATACAGATTACTTATCAAACGAGCTTAAATACGTGAGCCAATATGCGCTTCATAAAGCTAAAGATCTTGAGGAAGCGCTATGGTCAGTTGCAGGTGTTGGCGACATGGTAGATGTAACTGATGAAACGCTCAGCCACTTGGATTTTACAGCTGAGCTAATAGAGCAAATGAATAAGCGCAAACAAATTTGGCTTAAGCGTTTAACTTAAGCTCAGGGATCGTCAAAAGGTATAATATTTGTAATAGCGATCCTTGGCAAATTGCAGCTTGAGCTTGCTCAACCACCTTTGGCTTACCATGTACTGCTACACCTAAACCTGCCGCAGCCATCATGGTTAAGTCATTCGCGCCATCGCCAATGGCAACCGTTTGCTGTACAGGCAAATTTAATTGCTGTTGTAGTTTAGTCAACACCACCGCTTTTTGCTGTGCATCAACAATAGTTCCAAGTACTTTGCCGGTGAGCTGATTATCTTTAAACTCCAATACGTTGGCATGCACTTCATCCAAATCAAGTATGCTTTGTACTTGCTCTGCAAAAGGCACAAAACCACCAGAGGCAATTGCTAAATACCAGTTATGTTGTTTTAGCACTTTGCATAGCGCTTGAATGCCGGGCATTAAAGGTAAATTATTTTTAAGTTCATCAATTAAGCTTTGTTTAATACCTGTAAGTTTGGCAACGCGCTGATGTAAGCTTTCGCTAAAATCTAACTTTCCAGCCATTGCTTGCGCTGTTACCGCCGCAACATCATCGTACACATTTGCAAGGCGCGCTATTTCATCAATGCATTCAATAGTAATAGCAGTTGAATCCATATCCATAACCAATAAACCAGGCTGTATTAAGCTAGGTGGCTTGCTAACTTGTACTAGCTGAAAACCTAACGGATGAGCAAACTCATTTAATAACAACGGATTAATGGTCAATTGGCTTTTATCACTATAAAAGCACCATGCAGGCGTTAATTTTTGATCAGGCTGGTAACGACATACAGCACTAACAATAAAGCCATGTTGAGTTAAGAAAGCCGCAATACTAACGAGCTTTTGCCCATCAAAATTACCTGCAAAGGCGATACTGAATGTTCCCTGTGAATTAATCACTGCGCTGGTTTGTTCTACTAACGCACCCTGATCGCGATACCATTGTCCTAACGAAAACTGCATTGCCACTTGCTCAGATGTTAGGGTCGCAAAGCGCTCCAATGTCATGATGACTCCATAATGATACTAATGTCTCAACTGCGACTTAAGAGTAAATTCGCCATTGAGGGGGATTTAAGGTTATAGTTAGGCTTAGTTGTAACATCAAAAGCAAAAGCTGTCAGCAGCGCAAGCGGTGACTATGAAAAATAACCATCTTAAAAACCCTATTTCTGCATCTCAAAGGCAACGCTTAGTTCGTTTGAGTCTGGCTGCTGCATGTTTTTTACTGTTGAGCTGGGTTGCAATAAATAGTAGTTTTCAAAGCCATCAGTTACTTTATGACAGTGCCGACAGTACCGCTAAAAGCTTAACTCGCTTCATGGCGCTTAATGCAAAAACCCCATTACTTGAAAAAAATAAACCCGCACTAAACGCGCTTTGCAATAATATTAGTAAGGACGAATTTGTGCTTGCGGCAATGATTTATGATCACCAAGGAGTGCTTATTGCAAACAGCGCTAATTGGCAAACGCATCATTTATTAGGTAAATTACCAGATTCCACTCCCGGTATAAGTAAACTTAAAACCCCCTTTGTTGAACCAGTTATTAGCGATGATGACCGCCCCCTTGGCTTTGTATCCATTACGTATTTAACGCGATCATCGATAGCACAAAGCCACAGCCACTTTCATGACTTAGGCCGCCAAGTATTATTGATGCTGGTTATAACCTGTATTTTTACATGGCAACTAGGGCGCGGTTTAAAACGTTGGCAGGTTAATCGTTATATTCGAAAAAGTGCTGAGCACGAGTCATAAAGGCGTTGTTTTAGATCATTCCTATTTAGTGATGTGACTTGTTTTAACTGACAAAGCTGATCAAACACTAATGGTAATTGCAGTGGTGTATTGTGCTGCCCCTGAAAGCCCGCAAGCGGCATTGATGGTGCATCCGTTTCAAGTAATAAATGCTCTGGCGCTATTTGAGCAATAACGTGACGTGTTTTTTGCGCGCGCTCATACGTAATTACCCCGCCTACCCCAAGTTTAAAGCCCAATTTAATGTATGAATTTGCTTGTTGTAATGAGCCTGAAAAAGCATGAATAACACCACCGAATTTAGGCTTACAGCGCTTAAATGATTGCGCAATTAAATCATGACTTTGCCGATGATGTACAATCAGTGGGAGTTTCAGTTGATTAGCAAGTTCAATTTGATATTCAAATATTTGTGTTTGCTTTGCTATATTTTCGATACTACGATCGATCCCACATTCACCAATAGCGACTAACTGATCTTTATGCTTGTGAGCCAGTTTGTTAAGTTCATCTAAATGCTCATCACGGTGTTCAGCCATAAAATAAGGGTGCAAACCAATGGCAATGTATACGCTCGGGTATTGTTTAGCAAAAGAGGTGAGTGAATAAGATTGTGCCAAGCTAACACCCGGCACAATAAAATGATTAATTCCCAGTTCTAAACTTTGCCGAATGAGTTGTTCGCGCGTGGCGTCAAATTCAGCAAAATCTAAGTGGCAGTGGGAATCAATAAACGCCATAACTGGTTATGGGTTTAAACGCGTTACTTGCCAGCTGTTGTCAGCTTGGCGTTGATACATAAAGCGATCGTGCAAGCGATGCGCCCCGCCTTGCCAAAACTCTATTTTAGTTGGCACAACACAGTATCCGCCCCAAAAATCAGGTAAAGGGATCTGACCTTTCGCAAATTTATTTTTCATATTCGCAAAGGTTTCCATTAATACTTTTCGTGATGACACAGGCCGACTTTGTGCAGACGCCCATGCAGCAAGCTGACTCTCTTTAGGGCGTGATAAAAAGTACTTGGCAACCGCTGCGGTTGGCAATGGTTTAGCTTCACCGTATACAATCACTTGGCGTTCCATGGTGTGCCACGGGAAATGCAATGATATTTTGTTATTACCTTTTAGCTCTTGTGCTTTACGTGAGCCGGTATTGGTAAAAAATACAAAACCGTCATCATCAAGATGCTTTAACAATACAATGCGTTGCGATGGTTGCCCTGTTTCATCAACCGTCGCCACGACCATAGCTGTAGGATCTGATAAATTAGCCGTTACAGCATTATCGAGCCACTTTTCAAACTGTTTAAATGGACAATCAAGCAAGTTATCTTCGCTTAAACCATCTTGTAAGTATTCACGACGAATATCTTCGAGTTTCATATCAAATCCTTCTTTATCAGCTATCAGCTATCAGCTATCAGCTATCAGCTATCAGCTATCAGCTATCAGCTATCAGCTATCAGCTATCAGCTATCAGCTATCAGCTACAAAATTAAGCAATTGCAGCTCAGTGTCAAGCTACACCTAGCACCTAGCACCTAGCACCTAGCACCTAGCACCTAGCACCTAAAATTATCTGCAAGTGTAGGAGCGCTAGCAAGGCAATGAGTTTATTTATGCCAAGGAGCATACGTATTTTGTATGTGACTTAGCATTTTTGGGTTTCGTAACACTCAACCCAACCTACAAGCAGCAGAATCCACCTAAGTAATTTAGCCTAAAACAAGGCGGACATTCGATTGAGCCCTATGAGCATACGTGTTGTATGTAATTAGGGTCAATCGAGTGGACAACGCAGTATTAGGTTAAAATACGACGGTGGTTACATTTGCTCCATGACTTCGATACCTAACAGATCCAACCCTGTACGCAGTGTATCTGCCACTAAATTACACAACACTAAACGGCTGTCGCGTACACTTGGCTCTACACCTTCTTTAAGTACTGGGCAGGCTTCATAGAATGTCATGTATAGGCTAGCAAGTTCGTATAAGTAACTACACAATACGTGCGGTGTTGCCTCATTGATCATTTGATCAAGCACTTCTTCTAATTGTAGCAATTTAAGTGCTAGGGCTTTTTCTTGCTGCTCAACAATGGCTATTTCAGCATTTAGGTTTGCAGCATCTACACCTGATTTACGGAAAATGCTACGTACGCGAGTATAAGCGTATTGTAAGTAAGGTGCAGTTGCGCCTTCAAAGCTGAGCATGGTATCCCAGTTGAAAATATAATCACTGGTACGATTTTTAGATAAATCAGCGTATTTAACTGCGCCAATACCAACTTTACGGGCAATTTCACTGCGCTCAGCGTCGCTTAAATCTGATTCACGCTCAGCAAGTTTTGCTGTTGCACGAACAATTGATTCTTCAAGTAAATCGGCTAATTTTACTGTGCCACCAGTACGGGTTTTAAATGGTTTGCCATCTTCACCCATCATGGTGCCGAAAGGGCAAAATTCGTAGCTAGTCTCATCACGAAGTAAACCGGCTTTGCGTGCTGTAAGCTCTACTTGATTAAAGTGTAAGCTTTGGCGTGCATCAACAAAAATTAGGATACGTGCTGCACCCAACTTGTTTGAACGGTAATCACAAGCTGCTAAATCGGTGGTTGCGTATAAGAAACCGCCACCTGATTTTTGTACGATAAATACAGATGGCTCACCATCTTTATTTGCCAGCTCATCTAAAAAAACTACCTGTGCGCCTTGTGACTCAACCGCAATATTTTTATCTTTTAATAACGCAATAATGTTATTAAGCTCACTGTTATAAGCGCTTTCAGCCATTATATCGTCTGGCGTAAGCGTTACATTTAAGCGTTTATAAACTTCTTCAGAATGCTTTACAGATGTTGCGATAAACAGCTTCCACAGTTTTTCACAATGAGCGTCGCCGCCTTGTAGTTTTACTACGTAGTCACGGGCTTTATCAGCAAAACCTTCTTCGTCGTCAAAACGCTTTTTAGCATCGCGATAGAAAGTTTCTAAATCAGCTAACGCAACAGTATCAAGATCAACACCTTGGCTTATTTGATCTTCTAAATGCGCAATCAACATACCAAACTGCGTACCCCAATCGCCCATGTGATTTTGGCGAATAACAGTGTCACCACGAAACTCAAGCGCACGTACTACTGCATCACCAATGATCGTTGAACGTAAATGCCCTACGTGCATTTCTTTAGCTAAGTTAGGAGATGAGTAATCAACCACAACTTTTTGTGGCTGTGCATGCTCTGCAACAGCCAGTTTTTCATCTTGATTTGCCGCTTTTAAACTTTGCGCTAAAAACTCAGGCTTTAAGTGAATATTAATAAAACCAGGACCCGCGATCTCCGTTTTTTCTGCAATATCACTTACATCTAAATGATCTATTATTTTTTGTGCAAGCTCGCGCGGGTTGCTTTTCATTTTTTTAGCTGCGCCCATTGCACCATTGATTTGGTAATCACCAAATTGTGGGCGGGTGCTTTGTGTGACTGCAGGGTTGGTATCTGCAGGTAAGCCTGCCCCCGTCATTGCCGCGATGGCTTTTTCAATCAATAGCGTACGAATGTTCATGTAATTTATTACCTTTACCAGCCCGCTATTGCAGGCTTTAAATTGAATTTTTGTTTAGTTTTCACGCGTGTGGTTAAACGTCACTTCTGGGTAGCGTTCAGTCGATAAGTTAAGATTTACACGACTTGGGGCAATGTAAGTTAAATTATCGCCACCATCTAGCGCTAGGTTGCTTTCACATTTACGCTTAAAGTCTTCAAACTTTTTAACATCATCACAACTCACCCAACGAGCCGTATTTACATTAACACTTTCGTAAATAGCATCAACGTTGTATTCGGCTTTTAAACGCGCTACTACTACATCAAACTGCAATATACCTACAGCACCAACAATTAAATCGTTATTAATGAGAGGTCTAAATACTTGTACTGCACCTTCTTCAGATAGCTGCACTAAGCCTTTTAATAATTGCTTTTGCTTTAATGGATCGCGCAGACGAATACGACGGAATAACTCTGGTGCAAAGTTTGGTATACCAGTAAATTTAAGTTTTTCACCTTGTGTGAAAGTATCACCAATTTGAATCGTACCGTGGTTATGTAGGCCAATGATGTCACCAGCGTAGGCGTCAGCTGCACGCTCACGGTCACCTGCCATAAAAGTTACGGCATCTGAAATGCTTACCTGCTTACCTATACGCACATGATTCATTTTCATGCCTTGGCTGTATTTACCCGATACAATACGCATGAATGCAATACGGTCGCGGTGTTTTGGATCCATGTTTGCTTGAATTTTAAATACAAAACCTGTGAAGTTTTCTTCACTTGCAACAACTGTGCGGTCTTCCGTTTCGCGCGGCAATGGCGTTGGTGCCCATTCAGTCAGACCTGTCAAAACATGATCAACACCAAAGTTACCAAGTGCTGTACCAAAATACACAGGTGATAATTCACCGGCTAAGAAAAGATCTAAATCAAACTCATTTGATGCACCAATCACAAGCTCAAGTTCATCGCGCAATTGCGCAGCTAACTCTTCACCAATTGCATCATCAAGTTCGGGGTTATCTAGCCCTTTAATACTGCGCACTTCTTGAATCATATGACCTTGCCCTGTTTTATATAACAAGGTTTCGCCACGATGAATATGATAAACACCTTTAAACTCTTTACCGCAGCCAATCGGCCATGTAATAGGTGCGCACGCAATATTTAGCTCTGTTTCAACTTCATCAAGTAACTCCATAGGATCACGGATGTCGCGGTCACATTTATTCATAAAGGTAACAATTGGCGTGGTACGAAGACGTGTTACTTCCATTAATTTACGAGTTCGGGCTTCAACACCTTTAGCTGCATCGATAACCATTAAACATGAATCCACAGCCGTTAAGGTACGATAAGTATCTTCAGAGAAGTCTTCGTGCCCTGGGGTATCAAGTAAATTAACAAGTGCTTTATTAAACGGAAATTGCATTACAGAAGTGGTTACAGAGATACCACGCTCTTTTTCCATCTCCATCCAGTCAGATTTAGCATGTTGATTTGAACCGCGACCCTTTACCGTACCGGCTTTTTGAATTGCTTGTCCGAACAACAACACTTTTTCAGTGATGGTCGTTTTACCCGCATCTGGATGCGAGATGATTGCGAACGTACGTCGCGTATTGATTTCGTTTAATAAATTAGACATGTAAGCCGCTTTAAGTCAGAACAAGGCGCAACTAAAAACAAACCTAAGCAAAGGTCTTTTTTGCGCACTGTAAATATAAAATAGAATTACCCGCATTATACCTTGTTTACCTTAGCCAAAAAAGCAACGATTGTAAGTAATTAGCTGATAACTTTGTTTCAAATTGCACCAAGCACGTAGGTGCAGTCAACGCGCTAAACTTGTGTAATTTTACACTAGCGCATACTATTGATGGATTACATGGAGGATATTTTGTTTGGGCATGAAAACCAGTAAGCTAAGCATACGATTATTATGGTATATCACGCCGTTGGTGATCTTACCGTTACTGTTTTTAGGGGGCTTTACGCTCACTAACGTCACTAGTTCAACACAAAAACAAGCTGAACTTATCGTGAGCCGTTTTGTAGAACAACAACAGCAAAAAATGTTCAACTACATTGACTCCTTTCATTCCACCACAAAATTACTGTCAACCTCCCCTGTTTTAAGCGACTTTCTCGCTGACGACCTTCGCTATAATGGTAATTACACACGTCGTTTGGGCGCATTAATGGACGTATTTGCCAGTTATTCTGAAGCGTACCCAGACATTATTAGTGTAAATTTAGTTTCCCCAAATGGTAAAAGTGACGCGTATTACTCTAGCAGTTTAAATATAGCTCCTGACAGCTACCCTTTTTTCGATCAAGTATTACAAAGTAATTTAGGCCAACAACAGTTTATGGTGCAAAAAAAAGATGGCACCACCAGCTTGTATTTCATCCAACGTATTTTTAGTGCTGATTATTACTTAAAGCGTCCTCAGCAATTAGGTTTTATTATTGTTCATGTTGAGCCGTCAATTTTAAATACCAGTATTTTAGAAGCCCCCTATAACAACACACTTAATTTATTATTAACTAACGACGGTAAAATTTTATTTAGTTCAGATTATGACAAACGGGGTAATTACATCAGTGAGTATGAGTTAAAACAAATTCATGAATTAGCTGATTTAGGTAAACTCTCCACCATAGAGCTCTCCAGTATCGATAAGGTTGAACGAATGATTTATGCCGTGCAAATGAGTGGCGGTTATTATTACGTATCGACTATCCCAAAAGCACTGCTTTATCAGTCGGGTAGAGCCATTAGCCTGATCACAGCTTTAATTGTAATTATTTCGGTGGTTACGCTACCACTGCTTATTTTTATTGTAGTGCGTAACTTATTACTCAATCCCATTGAGCAACTAGGTGCGGCGAGCCATCGCGTTGGCGATGGTGATTTATCAGTTTACTTACCAGCACACAACAATGATGAAGTTGGTGTTTTATTTAATGATTTTAATCATATGATCAACCAAATCCGTCATTATCAAGATGAATTAAAAGAATACAAGCACCACCTTGAAGATAAAGTTGAGAGCCGTACTAAAGCGCTTGAAACAATGAATAGCCAGCTTGAAGGGGCTATTGCACAAGCGGAACAAGCCAACCAATTAAAGAGCCGTTTTTTAGCGAATATGAGTCATGAAATTCGCACACCACTAACTGCGATTATGGGTTTTACAGAGCAACTGCTACATACAAAAAAAGCAGTTAATGATGAATTGCATTTAAGCACGATTTTACGTAACTCAAAGCACTTACTTGAGCTAATTAATAATATTTTAGATTTATCAAAAATTGAAGCTGAAAAACTAGCCGTTGAACGTGAGCCGCTGTCTGTTGTTGAATTAGTCCATGATATAGATTCGATTATTCGCCCGTTAGCGCAAGAGAAACAGCTCACTTTTGAAATAAATTACACATTACCTTTACCGCAAACAATCTATAGCGATGCGACTCGCTTAAAGCAAATTCTGATTAATATTGCCAGTAATGCCGTAAAATTTACTGAGCAAGGGCAAATAACCCTCGATATTAAATACCTCGAAGATAAACAATTTATTGAATTTGCAATTGAAGATACCGGCATTGGCATGTCAGAGCATGAAGTTGAACGAGTCTTTAAACCATTTGAACAAGCCGATGCAACGACTACGCGGCGTTTTGGCGGTACTGGTCTCGGGTTATGTATTTCCAAAAATTTAGCACAATTACTTGGCGGTGATGTTCATTTAGAAAGTGAACCGGGTAAAGGCAGTCGATTTTGCATTCAAATAGCCTGCCACCTTGATGAAAATGCAGAGCATGCCCATGCAATGCTAACAGCAATAGAGCAACTAACCCCCACTAAAGACCAGCAGCTTTCCTTTGCAGCTAATAGCTTTGATGCCAATATCCTTGTTGCTGAAGATAACCCTGATAACCAAGTGCTAATTAAGTTATTACTACAAACATGGGGGCTTGAGCCTGATATCGCAAAAAATGGAGCTGAAGCTGTCGAAATGGCGTTAGTGAATGACTATCAGCTCATTATTATGGACATGCAAATGCCTGTGATGGGTGGTTTAGAAGCCACACAAATGCTACGTCACGCCGCTTACGATGGTCCTATTATTGCGCTTACTGCGAATGTAATGAAGCATGATGTTGACACCTACCTCAAAGCAGGTTGCGATGAAGCACTAGCAAAACCTATCGACAAAGATGCGCTTGAAAGCGTACTCGTTAGTTATTTACACATAGAAAAAGACAGTCAAAGCAAATGGGATAGCTTGCTCAACAGCGATAAGTTTCAACAGATAAATGAAAACTATCGCTCTAAACTACCTGATTACCTAGTTGAAGTGACGGATTTATATAATTCAGGTGAATGGGATCAACTCAGGGCACTAGCACACAACTTAAAAGGCAGTGCTGGGTGCTTTGGGTTTAGTAATATTCATCATGGTGCTGCGACTCTTGAGGATAACTTGCGAGGGCGCGATCATAGTCGTCGTGACTATTTGGCATTGAGTTTAATTGAAGCAATTAAATATACGATACAACAAGCTAAATCACCCAAAGAGTAAAGTGAGCCCCATTAGTATTGCATCTTCATGACCATTTTTTGCTGGGTCATCACTTGGGTAGTAATTTTTACGTACTGACATCTCACTAAAGCCTGCCCGTTCATACAAGTTAATTGCACGGGTGTTGGTTTCGCGTACTTCTAAGAATAAGTTTTCAGCGTTGTGCTTTTCGCCATATTCAATAAATGCTGTAAGTAACTGCTTTGCTATGCCTTTCCCCTGAAAATCAGGTGCTACGCAAATATCCATTAAGGTAAAGTCAGGTCCTGCTTTCTCACCAATGTAAAAACCAATCATTTGCTGTTCACTAAACGCGGCTAAATTAAAGTAGCGCCCAGCTAAACATGATTTCATTGTGTTAACAGTCCACGGATGGCTGTGACATGCACTCTCAACACGCATTAGCGCGTCAATAGATGATTCAGTAACAGATTCAAAGGTTATCAAGGTGTATGCTCATCAGCGCCCATAGCGCGCGTTTATTATCAGCACTAAGCTGTTGATTTGGTAAACTCAGCTGGCCTTCATGCCATGCTAGCGTATCACTTTGCACTACGTGCTTAATTTGCTCTGGTGCAATAGCACGATTTAGATCTGCTAACAGCTTTTGATTTAACTCTAGAGTTACCTGTGGTGCCGTCATTGTTTGATCAGGAAATTGCTCAACAATAGACTGTGGACGAAAATGTTGATTTAGTTCAAGGTTTTCTATACCAAAAATAGCTGCGTATCGTGGATGCATAACAACTCAGTAGATTTAAAAACAAGAACAATATAAGAAGTAATAAAAACGATGTAAAGAAGAAATGGCAGGGGCGGAGAGACTCGAACTCCCAACCATCGGTTTTGGAGACCGCTGTTCTACCAATTGGAACTACGCCCCTGCAATGCGACGAATTATAGAGAAGTTTCGCTAAAGGTAAAGAAAAAAATTACACTTTTAGTTCAACTGCTTTTTAAATAAACAAAACGGCGAATTAGCATGCTAATTCGCCGTTTTACAATCAATTATCAAACTAGTTTGCTACTAAGTTTTAATTATTCCCATTCGATTGTTGCAGGTGGTTTACCTGAAATATCGTAAACAACACGTGAGATACCGTCGATTTCATTAATGATGCGGTTTGAAACCAGACCTAAGAACTCATACGGTAAATGTGACCAACGCGCTGTCATAAAGTCGATAGTTTCTACACAACGAAGCGACACAACCCAATCGTACTTACGTGCATCACCCATTACCCCTACCGACTTAACTGGTAAGAATACCGTGAACGCTTGGCTCACTTTATGGTAAAGCTCAGCTTTGTGTAGCTCTTCAATGAAGATAGCATCAGCACGACGTAGTAAATCACAGTATTCTTTTTTGATTTCACCAAGTACGCGCACACCTAAACCAGGCCCAGGGAACGGATGACGGTAAAGCATGTCGTATGGTAAACCTAGCTCTAAACCAATTTTACGCACTTCGTCTTTAAACAATTCACGTAATGGCTCCACTAAGCCCATTTCCATATCATCCGGTAAGCCACCCACATTGTGGTGAGACTTGATCACATGTGCTTTACCTGTCGCTGATGCTGCTGATTCGATGACATCTGGGTAGATAGTACCTTGGCCTAACCATTTAGCATTTTTAAGCTTTTTAGATTCGCTATCAAATACCTTAATAAACGTATGACCAATGGCTTTACGCTTATCTTCAGGATCAGATTTACCAGCAAGGTCCGCTAAAAATAACTCTTCAGCTTCTACTTTAATGATGTTCAAGCCAAATTTATTACCGAACATATCCATTACTTGTTGGCCTTCGTTTAAACGAAGTAAACCATTATCAACAAATACACAGGTTAAACGGTCGCCAATGGCGCGATGGATAAGCATAGCTACAACCGATGAATCAACACCGCCTGATAAACCTAATATGACTTCATCTTCACCAACAGTCTCTTTAATTCGCGCGATTGCGTCATCAATGATTTTTTCAGCAGTCCATAATTTTTCACAACCACAAATATCAACAGCAAAGCGCTCTAATAAACGCTGACCTTGATGAGTGTGTGTTACTTCAGGGTGGAACTGCACGCCGTAGAAACGTTTTTCTTCATTAGACATTGCCGCATGTGGGCAAGTAGATGTTTTAGCTGTGGTTTTGAAAGTATCAGGGATTTCCATTACTTTGTCGCCGTGGCTCATCCATACATCTAGAATGCCTTCGCCGCCGTCAGTAATGCTGTCTTCAATGGCATCAAATAATGCACAATTGCCTACTTTTTCAACTTGCGCATAACCAAACTCTTTCTTATCAGAGCTATGAACGTTGCCGCCAAGTTGAGTCGCCATTGTTTGCATGCCGTAACAAATACCAAGTACGGGTACACCGGCATTAAATACATATTCAGGGGCACGCGGGCTGTTTTCTAACGTTGTTGACTCAGGGCCACCAGATAAGATGATACCTTGTGGATTGAACTCACGGATTTGCTCTTCCGTTACGTCCCATGCCCACAGTTCACAGTAAACACCAATTTCTCGCACACGGCGGGCGATCAATTGCGTGTATTGCGAACCAAAGTCTAAAATAAGAATTCGTGAATCGTGAATGTCTTTGCTCATTGAGGGTCTCGTTAGTCAAGAACTGGCACTCAGGGTATCTGAATGACTAAAAATAAATAAGGGCCAGCAAAAGCTAGCCCAGTAATATCAATAATATATTGATTAACCTAAGCGGTAGTTAGGTGCTTCTTTAGTGATTTGCACATCATGAACGTGTGACTCACCCATACCTGCTGAAGTAACGCGTACAAACTGAGGTTTAGTGTTTAATTCATCAATAGTTGCACAACCGGTTAAACCCATTGCACTGCGCAGGCCGCCAACTTGTTGGTGAATGATGGTTGCGATTGGGCCTTTATAAGCCACTCGACCTTCAATTCCTTCAGGAACTAGCTTGTCCGCTTGGTTTGACTTTTGGAAGTAACGATCAGATGAACCTTCTTTTTGGTTCATCGCGCCAAGCGAGCCCATACCACGGTATGATTTGTAGTAACGACCTTGATAAAGTTCAACTTCACCCGGCGCTTCTTCAGTGCCCGCTAGCATAGAACCAACCATTACACATGATGCACCAGCAACCAATGCTTTTACGATATCGCCAGAGAAACGGATACCGCCATCAGCTATCACTGGAATATCGCGACCTTTTAGGCCTTCAACTGCATCAGAAATAGCCGTGATCTGTGGTACACCACAACCAGTAACGATACGCGTAGTACAGATTGAACCTGGGCCGATACCTACTTTAACGGCATCAACACCGGCATCAGCAAGCGCTATAGCGCCTTCAGCTGTTGCCACATTACCCGCGACTATTTGCAAGTCTGGGTAAGCTTGACGTGTTGCAGCTACGCGGTCAATAACACCTTGAGAGTGACCATGTGAAGTATCTATTAGTAATACATCAACACCCGCTTCAACTAATGCGGCAATACGTTCATCTGTACCAGGACCGACACCTACAGCAGCGCCTACACGAAGACGACCTTGCTCATCTTTACACGCATCAGGTTTGTCTTGTGCTTTTTGATAATCTTTTACTGTGATCATGCCTTTTAATTTAAACGCATCATCAACAACAAGGATTTTTTCGATACGGTGCTCGTGCATTAACCCTAAGATTTCATCACGTGCAGCACCTTCTTTAACGGTGACTAATTTTTCTTTTTTAGTCATTACCGTTGAAACTGGCTGTTCAAGTTTTGTTTCAAAACGCATGTCGCGGCTGGTAACAATACCCACAAGGCCATTTTCAGCATCCGTTACCGGAAAGCCTGAAAAGCCCTTTTCTTCAGCAAGTACAATCGCATCTGCAATGGTTAAATCCGCTGTAACTGTAACTGGAAAAGAAACAATGCCGGCTTCATACGTTTTAACTTTACGTACGTTTTTAGCTTGTTCTTCAATAGTCATGTTTTTGTGGATAAAACCTAAACCGCCTTCTTGTGCCAGCGCAATCGCTAAGCGGGCTTCTGTAACAGTATCCATAGATGCTGAAACTAGCGGCAAGTTAAGTTTGATACCACGCGTTAAGCGAGTTGAAATATTTGCCGTATGTGGCAAAACAGTAGAATGACCTGGTACTAAAAGTACGTCATCAAAGGTAAGAGCTTCTTTAGCAATTCTAAGCATTTTGGCAACTTCTCACATGTGGATCTTGTATAAGGAATTGCGGCCAAATTTTATCAGCGTTATGGGCACGAGTAAATAAGATTTCACAAATATTTATGATAAAATACCGTCATCATCGCTTTTTAGAGTCGCTTTATGGCCGTAACATCCCAGCAGCAAACGATTTATACCGTTTCTAGATTAAATAGAGAGATCAGAACCGTACTCGAACAAGGGTTTGCATCGTTAAATTTAACGGGTGAAATATCAAATTTCATTACACCTGCCTCTGGCCATTGGTATTTCACACTCAAAGATGATCGTGCCCAAGTAAAAGCAGCCATGTGGCGCGGTAACAACCGTAATCAACAATACCGCCCTATAAATGGCGCACAAGTAACTGTACGTGCGCGTGTTTCTTTATATGAGCCACGCGGCGACTACCAACTGATTGTTGAACATATGGAAGCCGCGGGCGAAGGTCAATTAAAGCAAGAGTTTGATGATTTAAAAATGCGTCTTGCCGCTGAAGGCTTATTTAGCTCAGCACATAAGCTGCCAATTCCATCTGTTGTGCATCGTGTGGGCATTATTACATCCGCTACAGGGGCAGCAATTAAAGATATTTTGACGGTTCTAAAACGCCGCGCCCCACAACTTGAAGTCGTGATCTACCCTGCGATGGTGCAAGGGAAAGAGGCGCACCTGCAACTGATTGATAAAATAAACATAGCCAATGCCCGTAATGAAGTCGACGTACTTATTTTAGGCCGGGGTGGTGGCTCACTGGAAGACTTATGGTGTTTTAATCATGAGCTGCTTGCCCGTGCTATTTTTGCCAGTGAGCTGCCAATTATTAGCGCTGTAGGTCATGAAATTGATACCACGATAAGTGATTATGTAGCTGATGTACGTGCAGCAACACCTAGTGCAGCTGCGGAGCTTGTAAGTCCAAACAGCAGCGAGCTTGCAAACCAAATTCAACAGCAGTTAAACCGTTTAGCAAATGCCTTTAAACACCAATTATCTGCAAAGCAAAGCATTGCAACCGCACTTGAACACCGCTTAACACTATGTCATCCGCGCAATCAGTTAAATCAACAATCACAACGCTTAGATGAGCTAAGTTTGGCACTACAACAAGCTATGCAACAGCATATTTATTTACACGAGCGTCGTTTAAATAATTTAGCCCCACGATTAATGCAGCAATCACCTGATCGTAAACTTACTCAAGCAAGTCATCAATTGCAGCAATTACAAGCAAGACTTCAGCAAAGTATGCAACAGCAACTAAATGATGCTAATAACCAATTATCAACGCAAGCAGGGAAACTAGAGTCAGTTAGCCCATTAAATGTGCTCGCCCGTGGTTATAGCATCACTAAAAATAAGCAAGGAAGTGTAATAAAATCAACGTCACAAGTGAATAAAGGCGATTCACTTGTGACAGAATTAGCTGATGGAGTAATTCAATCTATCGTTAGTTAACTTTAGTAAACGACTCTTTGCTTGCTGCACAATTGGTTATTTTGACTCTGTAGCAAGCAGTAAAGAAAAGTCTCGATCGCTGGATTTAGATGTACTAACGGTAAATTGTTGCCAAAATTCTTGTTTTACCAACTTATCATTTAACTCACGCCAGTGAATATGGTTAAAATCATCCATATCTTTTGGTGCTGAAAGGTCAAATTTACATACCGAACTTTTACACTGAGCATTTACCATGTCTGGGGTGATGCTTAGATCGGCCGTTTGCAAAAAGTCTTTCATTGCGGTCTCTGTTCGATAAGCCCACTCTTCGTTACGTGTTTGTTCGTCAAATTGGGTTAGTAACGCCTGTTCAAGATCGGTGGGAGCATTGAGGCGTTTTTCATATACTTTTACAAGCTTACGCTGTGTTTCTAATTCAACTCTCAACTCTTCTAACTGAGCTTCAAGTGGTGCAGGGTTTACTAATTCAGATATTGCTGAAATATTTACTCCAGCAATATCTGTTTGGCTTTGCGTTGCACTAACAGGCGCAGGAGGAAGCTTAATTGAGTCTGACTCATTAAGAAATGTTTGAAACGCTTGCTCTGATTGAACATCATCTTCAAAAAATGCTAATTGAGAGGAGGCGATAAATCCAAAAAAAACAGAAGTAAGAGTTACACCAGCTAAAAAAGCCAATAATAAAGAAAGATAAATATTTTTTATCATTGTGCGGTAATTCCTTTACTACCCTTAACCACGGCTTGTAATCGAGGTTTTACTAAATCACTGTATTTCCCAAGATGATCACACCTTGGGATAGCCTGAATAAGTATGGTTTATAACATTGCACTGGTATGTGATTCGTTCTGTGGCTCATCCGCATCTAAAAAGTTTTGGTTCATGCTTTTCGCCGGACAGGGACAGTTTGGTTTACCCACTATTTTAGCTGGAACGCCAACAACAGTCGTATGTGCAGGTACTGCACTCAGAACAACCGAACCTGCACCAATGCGCGCCCCTTCGCCTACTTCAATGTTACCTAATACTTTTGCACCTGCACCAATCAAAACACCGGCACGAATTTTTGGATGTCGGTCACCTTTTTCATTACCTGTACCGCCTAGCGTCACAGACTGCAAGATAGACACGTTATCTTCTATTATGGCTGTTTCACCAATAACTATACCAGTTGCATGGTCAAACATAATACCATGGCCGACTTTACAAGCAGGATGGATATCAACGCCAAATACTTCTGAGGTACGACTTTGAATAAATCGCGCGAGCTCTTTACGATTTTGGCGCCATAAGCAATGGGCAAGTCTATGTGCTTGAATTGCATGAAAACCCTTTAAGTTTAATATCACTGTTAAATAGGTATCGGCAGCTGGGTCACGATCTTTAACGGCTTTTATATCATGAGCAACATGCGTGAGCATTCGGTCACAATCAACAAAGGCCTGATCAAATAATTCTCGAATGGTAAATGCTGATACCACTGCGTCCGACAATTTATTAGCAACAATAAAGCTCAGCGCAGACCCTAAACACTCATGATTTAAAATGCATGAATACACATGACTTGCTAACAGAGGTTCACGGGTAACGACTTCTTTTGCTTCAGTGCGAAGCTGTTGCCAAATTTCATGACGCATAGGTTTGCCTTATTTAATACCTAGATGGGCTTTTCCTCAGTCTAACGGATTTCTACCTTGATGTGTTAATACAGCCGTTATTTGTTCTGGTTATTATATATAACTAATCTATACCCAAGCCACCTCAAGATGCACAATTCAGCGTTTCACAGGGGCTTAATACCAATCGTGTTAAGTTAATGACCATTTATAGCGAAAGATAAATACAGTGATAACAAGGCAGAAATTTTGACATGGTGTTGTTCTCGGCAATTGCTCCTGCATTGCTCTACCTCCTGCATTGCTCTACCTCCTGCATTGCTCTACCTCCTGCATCCATGCAGTCATATATGAAAAATTACTAACGCAGTTAGCGCTTTATTTAGTCCGCTAGAATGGTTAAATATTTAAGCCGATTGGTATAATATCAAGGCGTTACTTTGCAACAATAGTCGTCCCTTTTAAGAAGTAGCAACGATAAGAGTGAGTATCGGTGAAATGCCCGAAGGGTTGGTTTGGGTATATTGGCTTACTTTGTTATAGGCAAAATAAAAATGCCCCAATTATTGGGGCACTTTAGTTAAGCTGCAGCTTTCTTAGGTATTTGAATATTGATTATTCAAATACCTTATCTACAGCAAGTACTTCAATATTTTTCGCTGGTATTGCCAGTTTATAATCAGCAATGACTTTATCTTCGGCAACTAACTCAGCTGGTTTTTCAGCGTTATACACCATTGGCGATGTTTGCTCTGACGCTAGGCGTTTTTGCATGTCTTTGCCATCACCTGTGATAAATACATACTGAATATTATCCGTTTGTAAGTTAGCTTTAATAACGCGGTTTACGTCAGCTACAGTGAGCTTTTCAAGCTTACTGGTTACATATTTTACGAAGGTATCTGTATTATAAAATTCACTGTCAAGCGCATAACCCAATTGACGATTTTGACTTGCGACCATTTGTGGCACAAAGTTGATTAAGAAGTTACGCGTTGCGTCAAAGTCTTTTTCTGTCATGCCATTTTTGATCAGCTTATCAAGTTCAAATAACGCTGTACGTGTTGCAAAGTGCGCATCGTTATTTGAACGAAGTGGGCGTAACCAGACTTGAAATATTTGCTCTGAACGACCTAGGTTTGCATCAGGTTTAGTTTGATACATACCACGAGGGAAATACTCGATATACGCGTAATCACCGTAGTTCATGCCACGTGTTTGACGAATGCGCTCATATAAATATGAGTTAGAGCTGCGGTGTTCGCCAAAGTAAGAACGCACAAGCCAAAGCGCAGTCCAATCTTCGCTACTACGAATAGTATCTATAGGAAAGCCAAACGATACCGCCGTTGACTGTGCTGACTTTTCAACAATAGTTGCGTGGTGACCTTTTAACTCTGGTGCATCTGGAATTGATAAACGGCTTTGCTCACCTTTAGGTAATGCGCTTAAATCCGCAAACATGGTGTTTTTAAGCGAATCAGGCACTGCACCAATCAAACCAACTGTAAGCTTGGCTTGAGTAAATTCTTTAGCATAAAACGCCTTTACATCATTTAATGTTAACGCTTCTAGATCTGATAAGTCACCATAGTTATAACTTTCATAAGGGTGGCCTTGATATAGTTTGTGATAAAGCACTTCTTTACCTAGCTCTTCATCGTTAGACGCTTTTAAGCCAGATTTAATGCCGTCAATCAGTTCTTTCTTTAAACGTTTAAAGTCATCTTCTCTAAAACCGGGATTAAGTAACTGCTCACTTACAAGCGCATACCATTTTGCTGCATTATCTTTATGAACACGCCCTTGCAATGAAATCATTTCTTTATCTAATTGATAACCAAAGCTGCCAGCCAGTGGATAAAGCGCTTGTTTGATATCGTTATAGCTCTTAGATTCTGAGCCACCTTGTGCAAGCATTGCTGCTGTTAGTGCTGCTACGCCTTTTTGACCTTTAGGGTCTGCCGCAGCGCCAGTATGAAATAACCAATTTACATCAATCAGTGGTGAGCTATTGGTTTTATCAAGCACATTAAAATGGCGTTCTTTAACCGTTTGCTGACTAGCAACTAAGGTATTTAAATCAACCTCTTGATCAAACCCTGCAATTTTATCAAGTGCAGACATAGTTACGGTTGTACGGCTGCTATCTACAAAATATTTATTAGCAATGCTTTGAATATCTTGCGCACTGATACTGTCAGCGGTTGCATATAGCTGATTAACAACTTCAGGGTCTCGCTCAAAATGCATGTAACTTGCAAGTGTTGATGCGATTGATTGAGATGAATCTAAACCATTAATAAAGCTGTACTTAAGATTCGATTTTAAATCAGCTAACTTTTGACTATCAACTAATTCTGTACGAGCTTTTGCATAAGTATTATTAATTGCTTCGCGGGCTTTCGCTAAATCTTCTTCATTTTCAACTTTTACAAACACATGGAGTAAACCCGGATCTTTAGTGTCTGGGTTGTAGCTAAACATTTGGCTAGCAATTTGTTTGTTAACAACTAACTCTTGATATAGCTCTGAGTTGCTTGAAAAATAAAGCTGAGAGAGAAGATCAAGTGCAGCTCTGTCTTTTTTCTTAGGTTCCCAAGCTGCCCCTTTATAAGACACTAACAACCAATGCCCTGGTAAGCCTTCATTTTGCTCATGTACATATTTAGCAGCTTGTTGTTTTGGCTCGGTTGGTATATCGGCAACATAGTCGCCCTTTTGCCACTGACCCCAATGTTTTTTAACCATTGCCATAGTCTCTTGCGGATCGACATCCCCCACAATCACTAACGATACATATTCGGGCTTATAAAACTTCTCAAAAAACTCTTTACCATAGGCCATTTGATCAGGCATCGCTTCAATGTCTTCAAAAAAGCCCATTGTGGTATGTTTATAAGTGTGTTTTTCGAATGCTTCATTACGAACAGCTGAAAGTAACTTGCGTACTGGGCTGGCATTATTTTTAAGGTACTCACCTTTAACAGTTAATGCTTCGGTACGGAACTGCTCTTCTGAATACTTTAAGTTTTGAAAAATATCAGCTTCGATCTCAAGCACTTTATCAAGATGCTGCTTAGAGAAATTTAAATGGTAGTTAGTATAATCATTTGTTGTATACGCGCGGTTATCTACGCCTGAGTTTTTTAAAATATCTGAATATACATCTTGCGGAAATTTTTCAGATCCTTTGAACATCATGTGCTCAAAAAAGTGTGCAAAACCGGTTTTTCCTGCTTCAACTTCATTACGTGAACCGACAGAGACAGGTATTTGTAATGAAACAACATCAGGGTAGTCAGTTTTAACAACCATGACGCGTAAACCATTCTCTAACTCTTCAAGTAAGTAGTCTTGTGAAAACACACGATCATTTGCAGCTTTAGCAGCCGTTTGTGTTATTTCAACCTCTTTCACCATAGTTGAACCTGAGTTACTCGCACAACCACTTAGTGCAAGTGTCACCGCGAGGCTTGTTGCTAATAATTTAAATTTCATTGCTATCCCTTGTTAGTTGAATAAATTTCTTGTTTTTAGTCATTTTATTATGCAATAAAGCGAGCAGATATGAGAGCCCTAGCGCAGCTATTTATGTAAACAGTTGTGTATATACAAACTCAGTTACATGCCAAACATGAATAAATTTCATATTAATTGAATAACTTTCATTAAAAAAATCTATCTAGACGTCTAAATGGCTGTTATATTGTTTGGTATAGACATTTAAACAGCTGGAATGAGAGTTATGGCTTTATCACTGCAAGAGAAAATCGAAGATACCAATCAAGGCGTGTATTTAATTGGTACAACTCCGCCACGTATTGGAACTGATGAAACTCAACTTGAAACCATTGCACAAAAGCTTTTAGCTCGTTTACATGAAATTGAATACGATGGTGTCATCATATACGACATTCAAGATGAAAGCAGTCGCACAGAAAAACCACGGCCATTCCCTTTTAAACAAACGGTCGACCCGCGTGAGTACAGTCACTTGTTACGTAAGTTATCACACCAAGATGTCATCACTTATAAAAGTGTGGCACAACGCGGGGTGGCTGAATTTAAAGATTGGTTAAGCGAAACGAAGGAAAAATTTGATTTAAAAAACTTAGTGCTAGTAGGTAGCCCATCGTCTGCTGGCGATATTAAATTAAGCTTACCTAACGCTTATAAAACCCTAAGTGAACAGCAGCAAGATTTCTTTTTAGGCGGTGTTACGATTGCAGAACGTCATGCAAGTAAGCGAAATGAACATGAACGTCTGCTTGAGAAAACGGCGCAAGGGTGTCAATTTTTTATCTCACAAGCCGTATACGACGCGCAAGCAACCATTGATTTAATTACCAGTTATGTACGTAGCTGTAAAGCACAAGATATTGAGCCAAAACGCATTATCCTAACGTTTACACCGTGTGGTAGTGAAAAAACCTTAGACTTTATGGAGTGGTTAGGTATATCAGTGCCTGAAGCGACAAAGTGGCGCATGCTAGATTCGCACAACCCATTAAGTGAGTCTGTGCGTATTTGCCGCGAAAATTTAGACTTGATCTTAAAAAGCTGTGCACATTTAGAGGTGCCGTTAGGTTTAAATATTGAAAGCTTAACTAACCGCAAAGAAGAAATCGACGCATCAATAAACCTATACCGTTTATTAAAAGCGACTATGGAACTTAATTTAGCTGAAAAACAAATAGCCTAACAACTTACGTTTAAAGTAATTGCCCAGCTTTAAACGCCAATTTATTTTTATACATGTCTTTATCGGCTTTATTGAGTAGTATTTCAAACGTTTCTTTGGTGTGCTCAGCAAATCCATAACCAATACTAATACTCAACGGTGGTAAAGACAGCTTAGCTAATTGAGCATTATATCCTTGAACTATCTTAGCCTTTATTTGAAGTGGTTCATTGGTATCATTTGTTTGTAATACAACCACAAATTCATCTCCCCCCAAGCGGCCTATTATATCAGCCTCTCTTAAGCACTCTTTAAGCGTTGCGGCTAATGCAACCAATGCTTTATCACCTACCTCATGGCCATGCGTATCGTTTAGTAACTTAAAATCATTTACATCGATAAATAGACAACAGACCTCAAAACCTAACCTTTGCGCTAAATTTAGCTTTTGCTGAGAAAGAATACTTACTGCACGCCGATTATAAATATGAGTAAGGGGATCAAGCATGGCTATTTCGCGCATTTGCACAAAACTATTAACCATGAATAAATCATCTTCAATCATATCCCGTAATTGTTTTATCAACTCTAAGTAATTTCGCTGATAATCTGTCTGCTCAAAATCCATCACACACAAAGTGCCAAAAACATCCCCATTGGGCCAATGAATAGGCAAGCCTAAATAAGATTCAAACCCATCTTTGCTTACTTCAGGGTTGTCGTGCCAATATTCATCATTACTGGCATTATTAACATAGAGGGAATGATTATCTTGTACGACTTTTTTACAAAATATGTTGGTTTCTAGGGGGATCATAGTACCCGCAGTGTAAGGATTGTCTTGCTGTTCACTGGCAATGACAACACGATAACCACTTTGCATCGCTTGCACAATAAAACCCGCAGGCGCAGCAAATAGATCAGACATTAAATCGACTGTTTTTTGCCACTTCTGCAGTGATATTTGATTATCTTTGTCTGTAAAAATCCACTGGTTGCTTTGAAACATAGCACATACTCACACAATTAACCTTATATGAGTATACCCAAACCACCTCAAGATGCGAGTTTCAGTTGGAGTTAAAATTGGGCGTTTCGCAGGCGCTTACTCTCATCGTTGTTACTTCTTAAAAGGGACTGCCATTCTTGCAAAGTAACGCCTTGATATTTGTTGTGATTCAATTAACCCCCTGTGAAACGTTGAATCCTGCATCTTGAGGTGATTTGGGTATATAAACTACTAACGACGACGGTTTGGAGTTTTTTTGCCCAAAACACGCTTTTTGTCGCGTTCTTTACGGGATTTATTACTATTTTTACGATTATCTTTCGGCTTTTTGTTTGGATCAGGCTCATAACCTGTTAGCCACTGTGGTGTTAAACGCGTATCAAGTAACACTTCAATCTCTTCCAGTAACCATTGCTCATCAAGGCTTACTAAAGACATGGCGAGCCCTTGTTCACCAGCGCGCCCTGTACGACCGATGCGGTGTACATAATCTTCAGCAATATAAGGTAATTCAAAATTAATAACGTATTTTAACGCTGGAATATCAAGGCCTCGTGCAGCTACATCCGTAGCCACTAAAACGCGTGTTGAACCTTCTTTAAAATCTAACAAAGCTCTATCGCGTGCGCCTTGCGATTTATCGCCATGGATTGACTGTGTTTTTAAACCGTCTTTACACATTTCTTTAGCGAGCTGATCGGCCATTTGCTTAGTGCGCGTAAAAATTAATACTTGGCGCCAGTTTTTCATGCCAATCATGTGTGATACAAGCTCACGCTTACGGTCTTCATCTACCGCGTAAATAACCTGTTCAACTTCAACAGCCGCAGAGTTTCGCTTATCAACTTCCACGAGTTCTGGGTTTCTAAGTAATTTTTTACTAAGCTCAAAAACACTGTCATCAAATGTGGCTGAGAATAATAATGTTTGGCGATCACTCGGCACATGGCGCAGTATACGTTTTATCTCATCAATAAAGCCCATGTCGAGCATACGGTCCGCTTCATCAAAGACTAATGAATCAACACTTGAAAGTTTAATGCTGCCTTTAATGATGTGATCAAGTAAACGCCCTGGTGTGGCGACTACGACTTGCGCATCTTTCATCGCTTTAATTTGCGGGCCAATACTGGCACCACCATAAGCTAAAGCGCCTTTTATATCACTGCCCTGTGCGTACTTTTCAAAACTGGCAAACACTTGCTGAGCCAGCTCACGCGTTGGCGTTAAAATAAGAACACGAGCCAAGCCTTGCTCATCTTTTTTAGGCGTGTTTAGCAACTTATGCAATAGCGGTAATACAAATGCGGCTGTTTTGCCTGTGCCTGTTTGCGCACTGCCCATTACATCACTACCCGCTAAGATAAGGGGGATAGTTTTGAGTTGAATTGCGGTAGGTTGAGTATAATTGTTTTGCTCAATTGCGTTTAATAACACCGGATCGAGATTAAGTGATGAGAATGTAGTAGCAGACATAGGCTTGGCTTTAAAATGACAAAGAGCGCTATTGTACGCATATTCAGCCACCTCGTAAATTAACCAATAAAAAAGGCGCTAATTTAGCGCCTTAATATAAATGGTTGCTTTATGCTGGTTTTAAAGTTGCTTTACGTTCATTGTAAAACGCAATTAAATCATCAACCGTTGTTTGGCAATACTCACGAATACCTGAGACCACCATATGCTTTTCACCACAACCTACTTTAACGCCATTTTCTAATAGGTTAAAACGTAATGTGATTTTACCGCGCTTGCCTGTGTATTCAAAACTTGGCTCTGCAAATTCAAGTGTAGGCGCTGTAATATCAATATTATCAAGATTAATAAGCATTGATTCGTAAATAACCATTGGTCGTGCGGGGTTAATCATTACCTCTTGCTTACCCATTAGTGGAATAATCACATGGGGGAAAGTAGTACCAGAGAACTCAACATAATTTTTTATTAAACTATTCGTTAGTGTTGGGCATTGACTGGTTTTACCTTCACGCTTGACCTTTAAAATAACCTTATCACCACTGGTTATTTCAAACTCATCGGCACCTTCTGGAAAGTGTAGTTTAGTATTTTCATCCACCATACCCGAAAACGTAAATTCCATTCGCTCACTCAGACCATAGCGGTCTAGCACTAATGAAAAAAGTAAGTCTCCTGGTGCGCAAAATTTCTTTGCATCTTTATCATGAAGAGGATTGTAATCATCAGCAATACATTTGGCGAAACGACAACCTTGCTCACGAGAAATAGAAACATAATCAGCATGTTGCTGATAAAAAGGACTTAACATAGTTTTTTCACTGCTTAAACTGCTTATAACCGAGTTATTCTACCAGATAAAAATTAAATAGAGGTCGAATCTGTTAAAGTTTTGTTTCAAATATAAAAAACCGAGATGTAGAACCTCGGTTTTAAAATTTATAAAATGCTTTGATATTTATACCCAAATTATCTTAAGATACGAGTTTTAGTTGGAATTTACTCCCATCGTTGTTACTTATTAAAAGGGATTGCCATTGTTGCAAAGTAACGCCTTGGTATTAAGCCCCTGTGAAACGCTGAATTCTGCATTTTGAGGTGGCTTGGGTATTATCAGCTATTTGATCATATCTTTAGCTCGCAGGGTATTCACGATACGCACGCTCGATATTCTTAGCCTGCTTTTTAGAAATACCTAAATGAGCAAGTGCCACACGTAAACGAGCTCGTGATAGGTCAGACCCTAAAATCTCCATCGCATCAAGCACTGATGTAGATGATGTTTTGCCTGTGATTGCTACAAATATCGGCTCTAAAAAGTCTTTAATTTTAAGCTCGTGGAATGTTGCCACTTCTTTTGCGATAGCAAAAATAGCTGGTTTATCAAAACTACGTAAACCTTCAAGCTGCCATACAAAAAATTGTAAAGCTTGGCGAATTACATTCTCATCCGCTTTACCTGCCGTTAATAAAGCCGGATCGTAAGTTGGAATACCACCTACAAAATGACCAGCTAAATCAACCATATCCGACAAAGTATTAATACGCGTTTTCGCTTCAGGTAATACTTTAGCGAGCATTTTAGCGTTAAATTTCCAATCAACAAAGCGCTGTACAAGTTCTTCGTCAGTTAGATTTTCGCGGATCCACATGCCGTTTAACCAGCTTAATTTGTCTACGTCAAATACAGGGCCACCAAGCGATACACGCTTCATGTCAAAGTTTTCAATCATTTCAGCAAGTGTGAACTTTTCACGCTCATCAGGCATTGACCAGCCCATACGGCCTAAGTAGTTCAGTACCGCTTCTGGCAGGTAGCCCATTTCTTTATAGTAGTTAATAGACGTTGGGTTTTTACGCTTAGACAGCTTTGATTTATCTGGGTTGCGTAATAATGGTAAATGGCCAAGTACTGGCGCTTGCCAACCAAAATCTTCATACAGTTTTAATAACTTAGGTGCTGAGTTGATCCACTCTTCACCACGGAAAATATGACTAATTTCCATGTGATGGTCATCAACAACATTCGCTAAAAAGTAAGTAGGGAAACCATCTGCTTTAAGCAGAACCTGCATATCAACATTTTCCCACGGGATCTCAATTTCATCACGTAAGTAATCGTTAAACTTAAAGGTACCTTCGCTTGGGATTTTCATACGTATAACGTAAGGTTTGCCCGCAGCTAAGTTTGCTTTAATTTCTTCGTCTGTGTGATTTAAACCACGACCGTCGTATTTAGGGCGTAGGCCTTCTGCCATTTGCTCTTCACGCATTTGATCAAGTTCTTCGCTGGTTGCAAAACAATAAAATGCTTTGCCATCGTCAACTAATTGATGCGCATATTTTTTATATAAATCACTTCGTTCTGATTGGCGATAAGGACCAAATTCGCCGCCCACATCAGGACCATGATCCCATTGAAGGCCTAACCAACGAAGGCTATCCATAATAGCTTGTTCTGATTCTGATGTACTACGTACTTGGTCGGTATCTTCAATACGAAGTACAAACTCGCCACCTTGTTGTTTGGCAAAACAGTAATTGAATAAGGCGATATAAGCGGTGCCAAGATGCGGGTCACCCGTTGGTGATGGTGCAACACGTGTGCGAATTGTCATGGTTAAGTTCTCTTTCTATGGGCAATAAAATTGCGCTAAATGCCAACATAGCAAATGCGCTATAAAAATGAATACAGGGGTATTATGCGGCTACTTTATTTAAGTAAGCAATAATATCGTTTGATTCGTATAACCAAGTAACTTGATTATTTTCTTCTATACGTAAGCACGGTACTTTTATTTTTCCGCCTTGTTCTAGTAGCTCTTGACGATACTGCTCATTATTTTTAGCGTCACGTGTGTCTACCTTTAAACCTTCACGCTTAATAGCGCGACGTACTTTTACACAAAATGGACAGGCTTTGAATTGATACAATTTAAATTGTGCGGTGCGCTCATCTAATTGAGCTTGCTCTGGCGCGGGACGTTTTTTACTACGTGGCGTAAAAACAAAATCAAAAAACAAGATTAAACTACCTAAGACTAACCGAACTAACTTCATTTACTTCGCCCTTGTAACCAACAATTTAGGGCGCGATTTTAACACACATAATTACCAAGTCACTTGGAAATAAGTAATTCTATTTGATGTAAATATAGGAATATTTACCTATTCGCGTATATTTAAATTGCACTTGATGTATTGATTATATTAAAAAACGTACAAGCATTAGCGCTGAAGTAAAGCATATCACCCACATTTAACTTTATTTAACTTTGTGTGGGGATTAATAAATGTGGAAACAGTGTCACGGTTAAAGTGATTATTGACATAAACCGCAAAAACGTTTCTTTTCAAACCTTTATAAGCGAAGACATAAGTGCATTATCTAGCTCAAGTTCACCACCTTGCAGTGTTATTTAAACTATCCACACATACCCGCAAGGGTTAACCATATTTCAAGCTGCCCTAAAACTTACATAAAATTAGGGTCAGCTTTTTCAATTTGTTAAAAATAAATAAATGTTCTAAAAAAGTACCAGATCATCACGATGAATAACTTCATTACCGCAATCAAAATCAAGTAAAGCTGCTATTTCATTTGAATGTCGGCCTTTTATTTTATCTATTTCAAGTTTATTAAAACGCACTAAACCTCTCGCTACTAGCTGCTGCTCACTGGTAACTAAATCAATCAAAGCACCTCGTTCAAACTGGCCATTTGCACCTCGAACGCCTTTGGCCAATAAACTCGCACCTTGTTGTTGCAAAGCACTGACAGCTCCGTCATCTATCACTATTTGACCGTTACTTTTAGGACCTGCTAATAGCCATTTTTTACGCCCATCTCGCGGCGCTACTAATTTTAGAAAGCGTGTACCGGGCAGCTGTTCACTCATGCAATTGAGAATAACGTTTTGACCTGCGCCTCTTGCTATAATGACCTCTACACCGGCTCGCCGTGCAATATCAGCAGCTTGTAGTTTGGTCGCCATACCGCCAGTGCCTAAGCTTGAGCCACTTCCCCCTGCAAGCTGGCGTAATTCATCATCAATATGACGCACTTCATCAATTAATTGGGCATTCGCATCAGTGCGTGGATCACCGGTAAACAAGCCTTCTTGATCAGTCAATAATAAGAGTTTGTCAGCATTGGCTAAAATAGCCACCAGCGCTGATAGGTTATCGTTGTCACCCACTTTTATTTCCGTCGTGGCAACGGCATCATTTTCATTAATAATTGGCACTACGTCATAACGTAACAGCGCAGTTAATGTATCACGGGCATTTAGGTAGCGTTCTCGATCATCTACATCCGCACGAGTTAGCAACATTTGCCCTACATTCACACCATATAAAGCAAACAAGCTTTGCCAAATATGAATAAGCTGACCTTGACCAATCGCCGCTAGCATTTGTTTATCAATAACTCCTCGCCCACATGGAGCAATCAATTGCTCTCGTCCTGCAGCCACAGCACCGCTTGACACTAATACCACCTGATGGCCTTGTTTTTTTAACTCACAACATTGGCGAACAAGTTCTACCATGTGTGCTTTATCGAGTTTATCTGTACCGCCGGTGAGTACACTAGTTCCCAACTTAACAACTATGACCTGCGCCCTTTGCATGCTTTTTACTACGAATGAAATAATGATGAATTAATTTATACCAGCTATCATTTTTTGAACAAGTTAAAAATATTCAATATCACTAGTCTTTCGTGATTAATTTTACAGCAGACTGTTTGGTATTTAGGCAAGGCAGCGCCTATGGAGTGTGGTTGCTCCCCACAAATGGGCGATAACGCAGTATAAATGCCAAACATGCGCTATTAACATGCTAGGATCCTGTTTTAATTTAAGAGCAAGCGAGTGTCATGCCAGCCAGTTTATGTTTAATTATCGCCACTTTTTTATGGGGAAGCTCGTTTATCGCGCTAAAGTACGCAATTGCTATCTATGACCCCGCCCTAGTGATTTTTTTACGTATGCTAACCACATTAATTATGTCTTTATGTTTGTGGCGGTATGTTATCCGTTTTGAATATCGCATCGGTGATTGGAAGTATTTAGTAGGTATGTCGCTGGCAGAGCCGTGCTTATACTTTTTGTTTGAAGGACATGCAATGGAGTATACGTCAGCATCACAAGCCGGCGTTATTGTCTCATGCCTGCCGATCATAGTGGCGTTTTTAGCCTATTTCATGCTTAAAGAATACATCAGCAAAGCGATTATAATTGGTTTTACATTTTGTATTGGCGGCAGCATTTTACTGACTTTACTGTCACCCGAATCAGAACAAGCCCCCAACCCAATGCTTGGTAATTTTTTAGAGCTATTGGCGATGGTCTGCGCAGCGTTTTATACCGTCAGCGTTAAGCATTTGGTGGCACGCTACTCACCATTAACTCTTATTGCATTGCAAGGCGTGAGTGGCAGTTTATTTTTTGCGCCCTTTCTACTCTTTATTGATTTACCGAGTGAAAATCAACATGACCTGACTGCCTTATTGAGTATTTTATACTTAGGGTCATGCGTAACACTCGGCGGCTATGGTTTGTATAACTATGCGATTAGTAAAGTCTCTGTATTAACCGCTGCTGCATATTCAAATTTAATTCCTATTTTCACTTTGATTCTTTCAGCAATTATTCTCGGTGAAATACTCACCCTAGGACAATGGCTTAGTATTGCGGTGGTTTTTATTGGCGTAATGATAAGTCAACGCCATCAGGAGTTAGCCGTTACGATCACGCAAGATGATACCGCTAATCCTCCTGTCAGCAACCACAAACGCAATTCAGCCCCAACCGCTAATGAGTTCAACGAATAACAGATTAATAAGTAAGGCCGCTTTGTGCTAAAAAGTGTTATGCGGCCAACCACTGTAAAATACGACCTAATCTACCATTGTCTAAGAATTAATTTATAGGAACACCTAATTACCAACTAGGCAAAAGCGACAAAGCTGATAAATTCTTACTATTGAATACAAAAACCTTGATACAGCACAATATAATGAGAATTTACCACGCAGTTATTTGACCAAGGGGCTGTTCGCTCACTACAATGGCGCATCTTAAATTGTTATGCTGTCTAATGAAAAATCACTCGTCAAAAAAAGAACTTATTTTACTGCCAATTTTACTGGTCGTGATCATAATGTGTATTGCTGGGCACTTTTTGTTACAGGCGAGTTTTCAAGATAGCAATATCATAGAGTATATGCTTGCCGCGTTACCATTTCTGATGTTTGGATTTGTTATTTTAGCGTTTAAAATTGCCAGCAACAGCGAAGACAAAGAGCGTGAAGAGCAAAGCGATAAAGACTAAATTACCTACTTTGCCCATTTTGTAACGAAATTACAGTATATGGTAACCAAACCAATCAGGTTTGATTGCTTGCGATTCGCCGCTAGGGGTTAGTTGAATATGTAATTGGCTATCAAGTAAATCAATAGCAAAGCAATCATCCACATCGTGTAAATCATCTTTATGAATATGACTTAGCCCTGCTAGTAAATCCGTTTTGGCGCGTTGCTTAGCCTGCTCAGCGTCAGTGGCTACATACAGCGCAAAATCATGCTGTTCAGCAAGGCTATCAGCCCGGTAGGCACCTAAATTAACAAAATACAGTTGCTGTACTTGCTTTACGGGATGATCAACAACTTTAACCTCAAAGCCATCAATGTGTTTTATAGCCATAAAACTATCCATATGCACGCTGTTTTTGTCACCCACCCATTGGCTTTTTAGCTTTGTATAAGTGTGTTCAATTGACTCACCCACAACAAAACGCACATCGTGCATTTCAATATGACAACCCTGAATTCGCCCACCTAAGTACACCATAAATAACTGCATTTTCACCCCTAAACCTCAATGTTAGATAATGTTATCAACATCAATGTTGTGTTTTTTTATTAATTTATAAAAATCTGATCGGTTACGCTTTGCAAGCTTTGCGCCCTCTGCCACATTACCACCCGCCATTTTTAAAGTATTGATCACGTAATCGCGCTCAAACTCTTTTTTAGCATCATTAAGCGATAGTGGTTCAATATTACTTTCATTACTATTGAGCGCACTTTCAACTAATTGAACTGATATTACCTCACCGGGAGTCAGTGCAACAACTTGCTCAACCACGTTTTGTAATTGGCGAATATTGCCAGGCCAGTCATGGCGCACTAAGGCATGCATGGCATCGTTTGTAAAACGCTTTTCTTTTTGGTTCATTCGCTTTGCAATTGAGGCACTAAAATATTGAGCAAGTAAACTAACATCTTCTCGGCGCTCGCGTAACGGGGGCAACTTAAGATTCACAACGTTTAAGCGGTAGTACAAATCCTCGCGAAACTGTTGATTGGCAATGGCATCGGGTAGGTTTTTATGTGTTGCAGAGACAATACGTACATCAATTGGTATTTCTTCTTGAAAGCCCACGGGGCGAATCGTTTTTTCTTGTAATACACGTAGCAGCTTAACTTGTAAGTTTAATGGCATGTCGCCAATTTCATCTAAAAATAATGTGCCACCTTGCGCCTGCTGAAACAGTCCCTGATGATCTTTAACAGCTCCCGTAAAAGCCCCTTTTTTGTGACCAAATAATTCAGACTCAAGCAATTCACCAGGCACAGCACCACAGTTAATTGCTACAAATGGGCCTTCACTTGCGTGGCTATATTGATGAATGGCGTTGGCAAGTAACTCTTTACCTGTTCCACTGGCACCGGAAATCAGCACATTTACATGGGTGGGGCCTAGTAATTTAACTTGCTCAAGCAAATGTAGCATCGCACCACTACGAGTCACTATATTGCTGCTTTTAGAGTTTTCGTCTGCACCTAAACCATGAATTTCAATAGCTTTTGCTAAGCTATCAAATAACTCATCCTTATCGACTGGTTTTGTAAGAAAAGCAAAAATCCCTTGTTTAGTTGCTTCCACTGCATCGGGTATCGAGCCGTGAGCTGTCATCATTATTACTGGCAATGCGGGATAACGACTTTGCAATTGGCGGTGAAGTGCCATGCCATCCATTTCGTCCATTCTTAAATCGGTGACAACAGCATCAAACACGTTGTTTTTTAATAATTGTAACGCTGCCATGCCACTTTCACAGGTCGTTACTTGGTAGCCTTTGGATTCAATACGAATAGCTAATAACTTTAATAAGCTTGTATCATCATCAACCAATAATATGCGCGCACCTTGGTTTTGCTCTGTTGACATAATTAGTGCTCCTTTGTCTCTTCGCGTAGTAATAGTTGTTGCTCAATGGTTGCCAGTGATGACATGGTTTTTTGCATTTTATCATTCAGTGCTTGCTGTGCTTCTTGAGCACTGATCTGTTGCTTAATTTGTTGTTTTTGCAGCCAAAGGTACTGTTTAATATCATCAGGCCAGTAAAAAGCCTGATCCAACTGCAGTAATTTAGCTAAAACTTTAGTGGGCTCCAACGAATTATTCTTACAACTAAAATCAAAGTAACGCTCAATTGCAGCCGCACCAATATAAACAGCCTTAGTATCTGTGGCCTTAAAACCACCACACGCTTTTGCATGCCAGCCAATTACAACCTCAGCAGGCGGATACATGGGCTCACTTTTTGGTCGCGGCTTAGGGTTGGGTTCTACAACTTTAATCGCTTGCTCGTTGTCATTAACTGATGGTTTAATCAACTCGCATCCTGCAAGTCCTAAGACTGTAATATAAACCATTAAAATGGTTTTAAAGCGCACGCCCATGCTACTTAACTCCCTGCTTTTCATTAATTGGTATGTGGATCACAAAACGACAACCGTGTGGCTCATTGCTTTCAAGTTCTAATCTGCCCATTAACTGCTCAACGGACTCTTTCACTATGGTAAGTCCCAAACCACTGCCTTGTGCACTAATATCTTTAGCGTGCTTACCTTGATAAAAAGCGCTAAATATATGTGTTTTATCTTGGTCTTTAATGCCACAGCCGGTGTCGCTCACAACCATTGTTAAGTTACTTTGTGACAACCCAAGAGTAATATTAACAACACTGCCTGTAGGTGAGAACTTCAAGCCATTTGAAATGAGTTGAATCAACATCATTTCAATGAGTTCAGCAGCCACTGCTATGGGCTGCTCAGGTAAACTCGATTGCCAACTAATCGTTTGATTTCGCGCTAATAAACGATGCTCAAAATGACTGTTTATTTTATTAATGAGATGCTTAAAGTCAATCTCATTAATACTTTCTTTGCTTGTTCTGATTGCATTGTAGCTAAGCAAGCTGTCAATCATTGCTCGCAAACGCACTGTGCTTTGGGTAATTAGTTCAAGCACCGCTTGTTGCTCTGTATTCATAGGACCAACAATTTCATCCGCCAATAAATCAGTGCCCTCAACCATAGATGCCAGCGGTGTTTTTAACTCATGAGTAACGTGACGTAAAAAAGTATCTTTTTGTTGCTCTAAAATATGTAGCTGTTCTTGCACCCATTGCAACTTGTTTCCCAGCTCAACTAGTTCAGCTGAGCCTTGTACAGATATTTGTTGTTGCCAATGTCCTTGCCCTAGCTTATCAATTACTGACGTTAGCCCTTTTAACCTTCCGCTAATACGCCATAAAAAACCACCGCCAACTAATAGCGTCAAAGGAATTAACGCTATTAACCAGTTAATAAAAGAGTTTTGTAATGCTTTTAGTTCTAATTGGTTTTTTGTAATTTGTAATTCATTTTGATCTTTTAGCCATAAGGCTTGGCTGGTAATTAATTCACTCATTGGAATAAATAACTGGGCATCTTGTCGTTGCTGAATAACTAACTGCTCATGTGCCAGCTGCAATGCCTGCGACAATTGCTGCCACTGATTAATATATTCAGATGCGGGACTTATAAACATAAGCTCATCGATATTGCCCAAAGATGATTGCCATTTATCTATTATCAACTTATCTAACGAGTCACTTTTTAACACCCAATTTTGCCGCGTTGCACGCTCAAGACTGTTAAGCTCTTGCTTTAGGTTATTAAACGATTTAGTAACTTGGTAGTTATCACTTACGATTTGCTGAGTTACAGCCAGTTGTTTATTTAAAGCGTTTAAAAATACAATCACAACTAATGACAATGGTAGTAAAGATAGCAATGTACTAAATAAAAATTGTCCGATTAAGTTAGGTCGCCAAGCAAGTATTGCAGAGTACTTTTTACCAAACGGCACCAGCATAGCTATTCCCTTCATTTAAATGCTTTATTATCTGATCTGCTACTTATACACGAGCTGAATCAATAAAAATAATGAATGAGGTAAATCAATTCTTCTCACTTAGCTTCTTGACGCAAAATTGAGACAAGCTAATGGCATGTTTTTAATAGTATTTATTATTCTCCCTCGCGCTATGTTGCAAAAAAGACACAGTTCTGGGTAATTATTTCAGTTTCACACCAATGAAAAACCTTAAACCACTGATAATAAACAGTAAAAATAGTTGGCATCGTTTTTGTATTACTACTTGTAATTATGAAGTTTGGATTCAGATTATAAGGACATCACATGAAACAATTAACTGTATTGTGCGTATGCATAAGTACCTTACTCAGTAGCGCCGCTTTTGCAATGGATGCGAAAATTACGTTTTCTGAATTAGACAAAGACGGTAATGGCAGCTTAAGTTCAGCCGAAGCATCTGAGGATGCCTTATTACATGGAAGCTTTGAGCAAATTGATAAAGACCAAGATGGTCAAATTTCCCTTGCTGAATTTAAACTATTTCTCCAATAACTTTAACGAGGAAAACTGATATGAAACAACTTATCGCCGCATTTTCACTGCTTTTTTTAATGATAAGCGCCACCGTTTTAGCAGCGCAACTGAATGTTAAATTTGCAAAATTAGATATTGACTCTGACGGGCAAATATCACTGCTTGAAGCGAAAAAAAACATGGCGCTGTTTAAACAATTTAGTGATCTTGATGATAATCAAGACGAACACTTATCTGAGCAAGAATTCTCTAAATTTAAAATTTAAAAAGACGTTAAAGTATTTGCCATAATCCCGGAGGGAGTGTGTAAACGGATTTATTGTTGGGATTTAAATTATGGCAAATACTTTACTCTTTCTTCTTTTAAAGGATATTAAAAATGAAAAGTGTAACATTGATATGCTCGGTGTTATTAATAAGCAGCTTTGGCGTTGCTGCACTTGATGTAAAGCAGCGTTTTAATCACCTAGATTACAACAAAGATGGTTATTTAACCCAAGACGAATTAGAGCCTCAGCCACAATTACTTAGTAACTACCAACGCTGGGATAAAGATCAGGATAATAGGATTTCACTTGTGGAATTTAAAGATTTTTTAACTAACAATCTCTATTAGTGAGTGCCTATGAAGTACAAGACACAATTAGGGTTAATAGCCCTACTGACCATTAGTTGTGGCAGTTTTGCAACAACTGATAAAATCAAAGATATCTTCAACAATTTAGACCGAAATAAAGATGGTCTGCTTACGCGATCGGAATCAGCCAAAGATCCCGCTCTTTGGTCACGTTTTAAAAGTTATGATACCGATAAAGATAATAAGTTATCGCTAAGCGAATTTACCCTATATGCTAGTAAATAAAGGATCAAATTCTGCTCCTTTTTTCTTATCCAAATTGCATTCTGTGTTTTGAAAATAACTTGCGGCGATGAGATTCTCTGTTAATGTTGAATAAACACAATAATAAGAACAATCTATGAAACGCTTACTGCCTTTATTTTTAACACTTACCTTTCCCAGCCTCGCATCAACCACTGTGATATACAACGCCAATGGTTACACTCCTACTTATAAAGGTGAATTAAAGCAGTTTTCAACGTTAGTAATAAAAGATGGCAAAGTAGTTAAAATCGGAGACGATGAACTTAAAAATAATTTCCCTGGCTCACAAAGTATTGATGCAAAAAAGCAAACCTTACTACCTGGACTCATTGATGCACACGGCCATGTCATAGGTTTAGGCAATAATTTAACGCAATTAGATTTACGAGGTAGTCAATCAATAGTTCAAGTACAAACCACACTTGCTGAATTTGCAAAAAGCAATAAAGAAAGTTGGATCATTGGCCGAGGTTGGGATCAAGAATTATGGCCCGATAAGCAATTTCCCACCGCTGGCGACTTAGATAAAATAATTAAAGATACCCCAGTTGTACTATCTCGGGTTGATGGGCATGCAATTTGGGCTAACAGTAAGGCGATTGAACTTGCTAATATCACGATTAAAACCCCCACTCCCGATGGAGGTGAGATAATTCGCGATCATAGTGCTCAACCAAGCGGTATTTTTATTGATAAAGCACAAAGCTTGATCACTTCACATATTCCTGCCCCATCAGATCACAGTGTTAATTTGGCTTTAGATCAAGCAGGCCAACATTTATTAAGTTTAGGGATCACCTCAACCCATGATGCAGGGATTGATAAGCAAACATGGCTAATTTATAAAAGCAGAGCTGCTGCTGGCACTTTGCCTCTGCGAATTGTTGCTATGCTCAGCGCAGCAGATCCTGACTTTAAAACGATGCTCAAAGCTGGCCGCTACAAAGATCTAAATGATTTTATGTCAATTCGTAGTGTTAAAATATACGCCGATGGCGCTTTAGGTAGCCGCGGTGCTGCTTTATTAGCTGATTACGCTGATCGAACTGACCATCAAGGGTTAATGCTCGAAACTCAACAGCGATTAGAAGAACTACTAACATTAAGCTTTCGTAGTGGCTTTAGTGCCAATACACATGCAATTGGTGATAAGGCAAACCGGATAGTATTAGATGCATATCAAAATGTATTTAAAAAAACGGGGGGGATTTTACTGCGTAACCGCATAGAGCATGCTCAAATTGTTGCCCCAGAGGATATTGCTCGATTTAAAACATTAAAAATAATTCCGTCGATGCAACCTGTTCATGCTACCTCTGACATGCATATGGCGCAGCAACGCCTATCTGAGCAGCAATTAATAGGCGCATACGCATGGCAAACGTTTTTAAAACAAGGATCTGTAGTTGCAGCTGGTTCTGATTATCCGGTCGAGCTTGCCAACCCTTTTGATGGCCTTTATTCAGCCATAACACGCCAAGATCACAATCAATTACCCGCACAAGGCTGGCGAGTAAGCGAAGCGCTCAACAGAGAAGACGCGCTTCACGCGTTTACGCTTGGCGGTGCTTATGCTGCGCATCAAGAGTTTAAATTGGGAAGTTTAGAGCAAGGTAAATGGGCTGATTTTATTTTAATTGATAAAGATTACTTCACAGTGCCAGTGCAAGAAATTTTTACTATTAATGTCGAGCAAACGTGGATTGCCGGTAAGCTACGCTTTCAAAGAACACCGCTTCAAAAAGAAGAATAAAATCGATTAGTCTTTTATAGTAATACTGCTTTTTGGCTCGCGAGATAACTTAATGAGGTGATAGATATTTACAAATGCGAGTAAACCATTTGTTATAGCCACAGGCCA
This sequence comes from Pseudoalteromonas neustonica, assembly GCF_001653135.1. Taxonomy (GTDB): domain Bacteria; phylum Pseudomonadota; class Gammaproteobacteria; order Enterobacterales; family Alteromonadaceae; genus Pseudoalteromonas; species Pseudoalteromonas neustonica. The sequence continues at coordinate 170,537 of NZ_BDDS01000001.1, read as the reverse complement.
TGCAGTAATAGCAACACCATAAAGTGTAAAAGCAATGCAACCGACTAGATTAAGCCACCGTAATTTGGTTACGTCACTCATCATCAAAGAGGCAACAAGTAAAGCGGAAGCTATATAGCCTAAATATTCCCAACTCATTTGTTCTCTCCACTCGTTTAGGTTAGCATTGCAGGCTGTGTGGTTTTTATAGTGGCCACACATTGCCACAACAGTATAAAAAAGCTAACTTACATAAAACCAAAAGTTGCTCGAGGGCATACTTTTAATAATCATTACACGGGATATCAGGTTTCAACTCAATTAACCGTAGTTAACTCAGCTAGTAAGTTAGCGTAAATTCTTAGAATCTTAATGCTAACGTCATTAAGGTGTAATAAATAGGACAATTGTCCGAAGAGCACAATCGATGTTTCAATATCATTTTTCTAGTTATTTGGTCGACCAGTTACTTACCTTTGCAGGTAGTCGCTACCAGCAGTCTAAAAAAGAAGTGCTGATCCACCAAGATCAACCACTTACTAAATTAGTGTTAGTAAGAAGCGGCACAATTTCGTTTAGTTACGATGTTGGTAATGGTCGTCGCCTGCTGTTAGGGCAGCTCGATTGCAATAATACGTTGATAGGTGAAATAGAAGCACTGAATAACAATCCCTGCATTTATACTGTTACCTGCTTTAGTGACGTTAGTTATAACTTAATTGAACTAAAACATTGGCGCGCATTACTATTAGATAAACCTGAGTTAAGTTTATATACAGCGCAGACCATTGCGGCTAAATTTCAAGAAAATCAAAAAATTAATCTAGATAAGCTGCTATTACCACTGGGCTACAACATAGCGAAAGATTGTTTATTACGTGCCAAAAACAACAACCCTACCCTACTACGCGCTTACCCCACTGTAAATGCTGAAGCTGAGCGGTTTGCCACTACAGAGCGCGCTTATCGCAGAGTTGTTTCAGAGTTAGTAGAAAAAGGGTTAGTGGAACGCTCTAGCGATGGTCTAAAAGCGGTGGATTTAGAAAAGTTAAGCGACTACGTAGATAGCTTTTCACAATTGTAGTAACACGGGGATAAAAAATATAGCTAAGATGAACTTATGAGTACCAAACGTTCATTTTAGCGTCATATCTATTAATGTAGAATACGACCAAACAATATTGCCTGCTAAGGCGAAAGCAATTTGTACCTATACTGATTATTTATCTTGTAGAATGTAAAATAGTCATCATGAAATAGATGCTTTTCATTTACAAATGCACAGCTCTGCCTTAGCATGTACACCAATTAAAGGATCGACGCAAAATATCAATTATAAGAAAAAAGATTTACTCACCTATATAAGCGGTAATGATTTTCTCTTGTGATGAGTAAAAGTATATATAACGTTCACTTGACGTATATATAATGTGCGCTTATCCTTCACTAACTTATTATTGTATTAGAGCTATAGGTCATAATTGACAGATACTTTACTACATGTATAGCACTGCAATTAAGTCTGTTTACTTTACAAAGAGAAAGGAAAGAAAGGTAACTATTATGGGAAATAATACATTTAAACTCACCAAGCTAGCTCTAGCAATTGGTCTTACAGCTACTCTAAGTGGTTGTTTTAGCGATAATGACGATAATGATTACGTTAAACCACCAGAGCCACCGGTACCAACGGTAAAAGCGCCTGTTGCTGATACACCTGCTGCTCTTACATTTTATGTTGCTGGTAACGTTGTTGATTCTGAAACTGGTGAAGTAGTTGCTTCTACTGTAAAGTTTTTAGAAGCAGGCGTAGCTTCAGCTAATGTTGTTGCCCTTAATGGCGACGCAATTACTGAAGTTGCTACAACTGACGGTTCTTTCACTTTCAACCTTGTTGAAGGCGCAGAGTTAACTCAACTAACTGCACTAGTGACAGCTGAAGGTTATGCTTCAAACAGTGTTGTTGTTGATTTAAGCGACAAATCTGAAGTAGTTGATACGATTGTATCTCTAGTTAAATTAGATGAAAATAAAGTAACACTTATCAAAGATAAGAAAGTTACTGCTGCTGACGGTAAACTTGCTGCTCCTTTAGCTGAAACAGCTGGCGCTGCTACAATTGAAATCGGCACAGACGTAGAACTTCAAGACGCTGAAGGTAATGCTGTAACGGGTACTGAAGTTACACTTAACGTTGTAACTGCTGATATTAACGCTGCTGCAGGTAAAACTGCTGCTGTTGACTTAATCCCTGAAGGCTTAACTAATGCAGACGCAACTAAAGTAGTTGTTCCAGCTGCTTATATGAGCGTTGAAATGCTTGCTGGCGATACTAAGATTAAAAGTTTCTCAGAAAACATTTCTTTGACAGCTAACTTACCAGCTACATTTAAAACTATTGATGGTTCAATGGTTGAAGCGGGTGACAAATTTGACGTATCTTCATACAATGAAGAAACTGGCGTTTGGGCTAATGAAGCAGAGCAGGCAACTGTAGGCGCTGCAGGTGCATTAACTTTACCTGCTAAATTTGCTACTGACCACTTAACTGGTTTTGCACTAAGCGAAGCTCAAACAGCATGTAGCACTCCTATTTCTTATACCTTCACAGGCGATGCTGTTCCAGCTTCTGGCTTGTATGTACACCTTAATTCTTCAACTGTTTCTAAAAAGAAACTAGTTAAGAAAGCTCAAGGCAACCTTTATGGTGCAGGTGTTGTAGCTGATAATGCTGTTGCTAACGTATCTGTTAAAGATAAAAATGGTAACGTATGGGGCACTGTAGCTAATGCAAACCTATGTGGCGCAATTACAGTTGCTTTAGATAGCCCTGTTACTATCGTGGCTCAGAACTTAAACGTTACATATACCTGTTCTAACGCTGAAGTTGATAAAGATAAAACATTCCCACTTACTGGTGCGGTAGTTTTATATTCTCAAACTAAGAGAACTATTTCTACAGCTGTTGAAACAGCTGGCTCTTACGCGTTAACAGGCCTTGAAAGTGGTGTTACTTACGATGTTAAAGTAATTCCTACTGGCATCAATGTTGGCTTACAAAGCACTACAGTGACAGCTAACGGTACTGATTCTGCATTCAATATCGCTCGTGATAACTGTACTCTTGAAGACCGTGTAGTTACTGGTACTGGTACTGGTACTACTGGCGGAAGCTAATAGCTAAAGTCTTAAGTAAACTTTTTAAAGCCGCGCATTAGCGCGGCTTTTGTTTATCTGCTCAATTAGTTACTTTTTGTTTAGAGCATTTATTGTTAAAGTACTAGAATAAACTGGTTTTAAGGATTTAAAACCTAATTTTAATCAACTTTGGTTAATCACGTGACTTATAATAAAACAGCCCTCGCAGCATTTTGTGCACTCAGTGCAAGTACTTCAGCTTTTGCCGAACAACCTATCAATCACGGTATTGCATATAACGGTTTTACTGGTATTTTTCATACACCATCCGCGTCCGTTATGGATAAGGGAGTTGTTGATATAGGTTACAGTAACCAACTAGAAATTCGTGGTAAATACACTGATGGCCACAATTTCACTTTTTCTGCAGGGTTATTTGATGGACTAGAAGTCAGTGGTCGTATCGCCTCATCAAGCATGCATGATAATTTATTTAGCTCGAGTAGCCGTGGGCAAATTCGCGATTTATCATTTAATGCTAAATACCAAATTCCTTTTATCCCTAAAGACTGGTTTAGCCTTGCAGTAGGCGCTAAAGATTTTGGTGGTGCAGCAAATAATTATGAAGCATTTTATGCTGTTGCTTCTAAACAGTGGTGGGATTTTCGTTTTAGTGCCGGTGTTGGCACCTCTGATACACTAACAGGTCAGCTTGATGGTGCATTTGCCGGCATTGAATATCAACCTTTCACTTGGTTGTCGGTACTTGCTGAGCATGATGCTGAGGCATTTAATGTAGGTGCACGTGTAACAGTTCCAAAAGAATGGTTATACGATTTAGCGACGGTTTCATTTAACACCCGTTTATATTCAAACACTGAACTGGCCGATGATGATGTTTACTGGGGGGTTAACATTAGCATGCCTCTTAGTGATGAAGCGCAAGCGAACTATACGCCTGTGCAACCAGCGCCAGTACAACCAGCGCCAGTAAGGGTACAACCGACAGAAACACTAAGAAACAAAGCGCAGGAGCCACAACCTGCTAGTGTGACGGCTTACTCTGACAATCAACCTAATATTAATAAACAGCCAGCAACAGTCAGCTCAACGACAGAGAGCATTCAAACTGAGTCAGCGACAAATCAGCAATTACACAGTTTAAAAAGCGCTCTCGTAAATGATGGGTTTGAAAATATTCGGGTTGGTCTTTCTAGCGCGCAACTTCTCATTGTCGAATTTGAAAACTCTGTGTTTAACCGCAATGAAATTGACGCACTAGGTTTAGTACTAGGACGTATTACAGAGCATTTTAATCACAGTGATAATGAATTTGTAGTGCGTTTATCAAAACAAGATATCCCTCAACTACAAATAAAAGGCCGATTAGATAATTATCGCCGTTTTGTAAACGATAACATCACACCAGATTTATTGATTAGTAATGAGTTTACTGATCAAGATTTACCTACAGTAAAATGGGCTGGCAATGCGCCAAGCACAAGCCCTTATTTTGTCCCAAGGCTTTCATTTACACCATCATTGGCAACAACGTATGCAACTGAGCTGGGCGTATATGATTACTCATTAGCACTGCAAGCAGATTTGCATATGCCACTTTGGTACGGGGCAGGTATAAACGTGACAGGTCAGGTAAACGTCCATGACACTGACCATTTTGAAAAGGGTAAAATCTTTCAAAACTCTCGCCAAGAAACTGGCATAAAACGCGCCATCGTGTATCAGACTTTCGCGCTACCATTTAATATTTATAATCAAACTCAATTTGGTCTTTACCAAGATTACTTTGATTACATGGGTATTACCAATGAAACAGTATGGCAAAGCCCTGAAGGCCGCCATAAGTTAAAAGCTAAACTAGGCTACTTTGAGTATAAAGATTACAACACAGATAAACGTGATTACTCAGTGTATTCATACCGTTATTTTTGGGCAGAAAAAGATGTGTCATTCCATGTTTCAGGCGGGCAATTTTGGAACGAAGATAGTGGCTTTAAGCTAGAGACTAAATTCTGGTTTGGTGATGCCAATGTTGCACTGACATACAGTAATACAACGATAGAAAAAGTGGGTATCGGGTTTAGTATCCCATTAACATCGCGTAAAGATATGGATGCTGGTAACTGGCAAGTAAAAGGTACCAATAGCTGGAACCATAGCGTTCAAACCCGAATTGGCGAATCACATAACCAACTTGACTTTGGTAGTGCGACGACGCTTCGCTCAAGCATTGATATAGATAAAAACTTCTTGAATCAAGATCGCTTATCGAGCAGCTATGTTTATGCTCATCTAGCAAGATTAAAAGAAGCTTTTGAAACGTTTAAATAACTTATAAATAATCTGAGTTCTAGAACAAAAAGGCCTTTTAAAAGGCCTTTTTTAATTTAAACAACTTATCGTACTATTTCTCAAGCAATATATCGTGAATTTTCACCAGATCTGTTTTCCCTGCAATAATTTCATCCGGTGTTAAACCTGATAGTTCATGCGGGAATACCAACCACTCTTCTGATTCATGAATGTAGTAATCTGGTTTCATATCTACTTTTGAGTTTTTTGGCTTGTAATACGGACAGGCAATACGAATATCTTTCGGCAAGTTTAAGCGCATTAGCTCTGATAGCTTTTCTTTAAGAGCAAAAATACTGCGCCCAGAATCAAATACATCATCAACAATTAGCAATGAATCACCCGCATTAGCGTTTTCAATGATGTAGTGTAAACCATGCACTTTGATTTCTTTCGATTGTTTATTAATACCGTAATATGACGAAGTACGTACCGCAATATGATCTGTCTCTATGCCTTTATAATCGTAATATTCTTGCACTGCGATACCAATAGGTGCACCACCACGCCAAATACCGATAATAAAATCAGGACGAAAGCCATCCTGGTAAACTTGCGCTGCTACGCGAAATGAATCTTCAAGTAATTGTTGCGCTGTGATGTAGCACTTATCTGACATAATTAGAATTCCCAGTGTGAGTAGATCATTTAAGTGTAGCCGATCTTAAAAAGATAATGGCGTACTTAAACTGCTAGTAGCGGTGAATTTTATCGTAAATAACGTGAAAAAGCTTGTTTCACTTTCGACATTAACGTTTTTACTCTAAAACAGGCTGCCCGCTATCAAAAGAATGAAACACAGCTACTTGATCAACAGCTTTTGTAATAGGGTAATAAGTGCAATGTTTCTGAAGGTTTTTGTAACGCTTTATAAAAATGGCATTCAACTTTCGCTGAATGCCATTTATTAATTAACAGGACTGAATGCGGTTGATTCAATCAACTATCTATAATTTACGCTTTTTCTAATAACGTACGTGCAACTGTTCGCATACCAACAGTTGTAGCGCCCGCAGCCCATTGACTCGTGCTGCCCATATTAAATGCTGCAGCTAAATCAATATGCACCCAGCCTTTACCATCATTTGGCACAAAACGTGATAAGAAACCAGCCGCGTTTGATGCACCACCATAACCGCCACCTTTTTGTGCTCGACTATTTGCAGTATCAGCATAAGGTGATGGGCAGTTTTGTTGATGCCACTTTTCAAGTGGTAGTGGCCAGCCTGCTTCCATTTCTTGCTCTGCAAAGCCTTCTACTTCACGTACAAACTCTTTATCTAGACCAAACAGCGCATTGTACTCTTGGCCTACCGCAACCAAGGCTGCGCCTGTTAGCGTAGCAGCATCGATGATCAATGGTGCACCTGTTTCACCTGCGGCCATTAAACCGTCAGCTAACACTAAGCGACCTTCAGCATCAGTATTAACAATTTCCACTGTTGTGCCATTTTTATACGTAAGAATATCGCCAAGTTTATAAGCATGACCAGAGATCATGTTCTCAGCGCAACATAAAAACAACTTAATGCGCTTTTCAATACCACGACTAATTGCCAATGCTAAACCAGCTGTTACCGTTGCTGCACCGCCCATATCGCATTTCATGCCTAGCATGCCTTCGCTCGACTTAATAGAATAACCACCTGAGTCGAATGTAATACCTTTACCAACTAACGCTGCGTCAACAGGTGCGTTTTCATCGCCTGTTGGATTGTAATCTAGTGCTAATAAAACCGGAGGACGCTCACTTCCACGACCAACAGCATGAATACCAATCCACTGCTGCTCAAGCAATGCATCACCTTTAATAATTTGATAGCTAACATGCTCTGGTGCTAGTGACTGAATAAATTCAGCCGCTTTTCCAGCTAAGCTTTCTGGGAAGATGTCATCAGCAGTGCCGTTGATCATTTCACGTGCCCATGTTGCTGAGCGTTTTAGCGACTCTAACTCTTTACTGTCGGTCTTTGTTGTTTGTGCAAACTCAACTCCGTGTAATGTTTTAGGTGACACAAACCCTTGGTAAAACGCCCATTGCGTCTCAGTACACCAAGTATCGCCAGCTAAAACAACATTTTTAATGCCTTGATTAGCAATGCTACGCGCCGCTTTTTGAACATTTTTTAATGTGTCTTGCTCTGTTAAGTGAACGCTTGCACCTTGCTCATTAAAAGATAATGTAGCGGTTTCGCCCCAATGCACTGCAGCACCCTGCTCGCTTAATTGAACAACAAATTTTTCAGTCATGTTAGAATACTCTTGCGCTTATAATAGTGACTTTGAGTTTACTATAGCCACAACAACTTCCCAACTGCTTGAGACTAAATAACCAAAATAATGAAATATTCAACGCCACTGCAACACGCCACATTAATTAAACGCTATAAACGCTTTTTAGCTGATTTACGCCTTCACGATAGTACAGAGTTTACAGCTCACTGTGCAAATACAGGTAAAATGACAGGCTGTGCTGAACCTGGTTTTACAGCCTTCTATTCTACCAGTAGTAACCTTAAGCGAAAATATCCACATTCTTTAGAGCTGACTAAAAATCAATTCGACCATTTTATATGCGTCAACACCGCTATAGCGAATAAAGTAGTTGAAGAAGCGCTGCAAGCCCAACTCATTGGTGAATTGTGCAACTACACAAACATACAAGCGGAAGTTAAATATGGGCAAGAAAATAGCCGCATTGATTTTTTGCTGCGCAATGAACAATTGCCACAGTGCTATGTAGAAGTCAAGTCGGTCACATTGCTAAGTCAATCTGAACCTAATAGCGGCCAGGGCTATTTCCCTGATGCACAAACGCTGCGTGGGCAAAAACACTTACGCGAGTTAATTGAAATGGTCGAGCAAGGCCATCGCGCTGTATTACTCTTTGCTGTTTTACACCAAGGTATAGAGCAAGTAAGCGCTGCTGCGCATGTTGATGAAACATATGCGCAGCTATTAACTGAAGCAATGAGTAAAGGAGTTGAAGTACTTGCTTATAAAGCGAGCATTTCGCCTAATGAGATCCACATTACACATAAAATCCCTTTTATTTAAAACAAGCCTTGTAATTTGTACTTTTGCCCATATTAATAGGCAAGTTAAAAATCACGTTTGAAGTTAAAAAGTAGCCTACACCCTCTTTGTACCCTTTTTAATCAACCGATATGATTTACGTACAGCCAATTAATTTAAAAATAAATTTGCCTAGGCCATAGGATTCTGTTATTTATAGCCGCCGGCTAAAGCTGGGTATTATATTAAGGATTTAGGAGAAAGTTATGCCAGACCAAAAAAAATTAGGGTTGTTGGCTCAGGCCGGATTAGAACCATACCAGGAAAAGCCGGGCGAAGAGTATATGAATGACGCACAACGCGCTCATTTTAAAACTATTTTGGAAGCATGGCGCAACGATTTACGCAACGAAGTAGACCGTACTAAATCGCACATGCAAGATGAAGCAGCTAACTTTCCTGATCCAGTTGATCGCGCAGCACAAGAAGAAGAGTTCTCATTAGAGCTTCGTACTCGTGACCGTGAACGTAAACTGATCAAAAAAATTGAAAAAACAATAATTCTTATCAAAGAAGATGATTTTGGATATTGTGATTCATGCGGGATTGAAATTGGTATTCGCCGTTTAGAAGCACGTCCTACTGCTGATTTATGCGTAGACTGTAAAACGCTTGCAGAAATCAAAGAAAAACAATCTGGACGTGGTTAATTACCTGTAATTAAATCAATGTCTACCACAGCCGTTACTGCGCCAATGCGCAATTATCGCGGTCGTTTTGCACCGTCACCTTCTGGGCCACTTCATTTTGGCTCACTTGTGGCGGCTGTGGGCAGTTACCTTGACGCTAAAAGTAACCAAGGTGCTTGGTTAGTGCGTATTGAAGATATCGACACGACTCGCGTTATAGAGGGTGCAGATACAGATATTCTCACCACACTGGAGGCCTATGGTTTACAGTGGGATGAAGACGTTGCCTATCAAACAAAGCGCCATCACTTATACGCTCACACCATTGAATATTTAAATAGCCAACAAGGCGTTTATGCATGCCACTGCTCACGTAAAGAAATTAAAGCCTTAGGTGGTATTTATCAAGGCCACTGCCAAAGTTTACAGCACTCACAACAAAATAGCGCATTACGATTAATACAACGCCACGCCACCTGCCACTATAATGATTTGATTCAAGGTGACATTAACGTTGATCACGCCCTCGCGCATGAAGACTATTTAATAAAGCGCAGTGATGGCTTATATGCTTATCAATTAGTTGTGGTTGTAGACGATATTGAGCAAGGGATCACCAACGTGGTGCGTGGCGCAGATTTACTTGAGCCCACAGCACGCCAATTAAGCCTGTTTAAGCAACTCGATAAACCCGCCCCTCGTTATGCACATTTACCTTTAGCTGTCGCCAAACCAGGCTTTAAATTATCAAAGCAAAACTATGCGCCAGCAATTGATAAAAAAAATCCAAAACCGGCGCTATTAAATGCATTCGAGTTTTTAGGTTTAGCGCCTAGCACTGAGCTACTCTCACTAAATATCGATGAAATGATGACTTGGGCAATCAACAATTACACCCTGCAAAACATTCCAAAAGTCCAGCAGATTCAAATTTCGCAACAGTTACAGAGTAAAGCGCCCCAGTTTACTCATTTATAGCGATAAAAATCACTTTTAAGCGTTAATTTTAAAACCTTCAACTTAATTTTTGAGCTGTACTGGTATATTATACCCAAACCACCTCAAGATGCAGAATTCAGCGTTTCACAGGGGCTTAATATCAAGGCGTTACTTTGCAATAATGGCCGTCCCTTTTAAGAAGTAACAACGATGAGAGTAAGTGCCTGTGAAATGCCCAATGGGTTGGTTTAAAAGCGATTTATACTGCGTTATTGATTTTAGCAAAGGAATGACCATTACTTGCAATCAATGCCTTGCCTAAATCGCTTTTAATTCCAACTGAAACTCGCATTTTGAGATGGCTTGGGTATATAGCCATCCTTAAGCCCAATGCGTTTTATCGCCAAGTATGCACATTACTCGTGCAGTTAATAACTAAATACAGCTATACTTGATCTGATTTTTGATGGTTATCCCCATCAAACAACCGAATTCTGTAGGAGACAGACTATTATTTCCAAGCTTTTTCAATTTTGTCGGCAAATTATGGGCCCATCAGCCACAGTAAACACCGAACAGCCCCAAGTCTCTGCGCAGCCTTTAATTATTGGACGCAATGAGCATGGCATTTCCCGCAAACAATTTAGCCCAAATGCAATCAAGGTATTATATCGTTTAAAAGACGGTGGCTTTGACGCTTACCTCGTTGGTGGTTGTATTCGTGATATTTTGTTAGGGCAACAACCTAAAGACTTCGACGTAGTCACTAACGCGACCCCAGAACAAGTGAAAAAGCTATTTCGCAACTGCCGCTTAATTGGTCGTCGCTTTCGTTTAGCACACATTGTTTTTGGCCGTGAAATTATTGAAGTCGCCACTATGCGTGGTCACCACGAAGCGCCTGTTGATAAAAATCAAACCAGTCAATCCAGTGGCGAAGGTCAGTTACTACGTGATAACGTTTTTGGAAACATTGAAGAAGATGCTGAGCGTCGCGATTTTTCAATCAACGCTTTATATTACTCTATTAATGATTTTTCAATTCATGACTATGCCAATGGCCTTGCGGCTATTAAAGCAAAACAAATAGAGCTTATTGGTGATCCGCAAACTCGTTATCGAGAAGATCCTGTGCGTATGTTACGTGCAGTACGTTTTGCCACAAAACTTGATATGAGTATTGCACCAGACACCGAAAAACCATTAACCGAATTAGCCAGCTTACTGGATAACATCCCATCTGCGCGTTTATACGAAGAAACATTAAAGCTATTTTTGAACGGCAAAGCCGAAGCAAACTTTTTAATGCTACGTAAATATGGGTTATTCAATGCATTATTCCCTGCCTTAGATGGTATTTTAGAACAAAATCCAGATGGCTTTGAACATGCATTTATTAAGCAAATGTTCCGTAATACTGATGAACGTATCAACGCAGAGAAAAAAGTGACACCTGCTTTTGTATTTGCTGCTTTGCTGTGGTTTCCACTTTTAAAAATTACCAAACAATTACAGCAGCAAGAACAATTATCAGAGTACGATGCTTTTCAACAAGGCATGAATAAAGTCTTAAGCGAAAGCGCACAACATGTTGCCGTACCTAAACGCTTTACTTTAGGCGCCAGAGATATTTGGCATATTCAGCACCGTTTGGACAAACGCGCTGGCCAACGAGCATATCGTCTAACTCAACAGCCTCGCTTTAAAGCTGCGTACGACTTTTTATTATTACGTGTTGAAGCCGGTGAGCAAGAACATACTGAGCTTGTGCAATGGTGGACGGAGTATTTAGCTAAAGATATTAACGGCCAAAAAGAACTAGTCAAAGCACTTGGTAGTCAAGGCGCGCCTAAAGGCCGTCGTCGTACTCGCCGTCGTAGCCCAAAACCTGCTGAGTAACTAAATGGAAATTGTTTATCTCGGTTTAGGGGCTAATTTAAATGCCCCTCGCAGCCAGCTTGATAACGCAGTGGCAGCACTTAAAGTGTTGCCACAGAGTAACTTTATCAACGTGTCGCATTATTACGCCAGTAAACCTATGGGCCCACAAGATCAACCTGACTATGTTAATGCTGTTGCGACAATTAAAACGTCGCTGATGCCAGAGCAGTTACTTGATTTAACCCAACAGATAGAGCTTGAGCACGGGCGTGTACGTAAAGCACAGCGTTGGGGCGCCCGCACCTTAGATATTGATATTTTATTATTTGGTGATCAACACATAAACTCTGAACGTTTAACCATACCTCATTATGGTTTAACCGAGCGCGAGTTTGTGGTTTACCCACTATTAGAAGTTGCCCCTGATCTTATTTTGCCAGATGGTACTAAACTAAAAAGTATTACTGCTACTTTGGCATTAAACGAATTACAACAATTACCTCTGTAATTAATTACAGGCCGTCGCCAACGAGGATACTATGTCTAAAATAACCGTTTCTACTCTCAATAAAATGAAAGCAGAGCAACAAAAAATCACCGCATTAACAGCCTATGACGCCAGCTTTGCTAAGTTATTTCACGATAACGGCGTTGACGTTATTCTAGTAGGTGATTCATTAGGGATGGTTTTGCAAGGCGGTGACGATACGCTAGGTGTTACTAACCAGGATATTGCTTATCATACTCGCAGTGTACGCGCTGGTAGCCGAGATTTATTTGTTATTGCTGATATGCCATTTATGACCTACTCAAACCCTGAACAGAGCTGTAAAAATGCAGCTGAGTTAATGCGTGCTGGTGCAAATATGGTAAAGCTAGAAGGCGGTGAGTGGTTATACGACTCAATTGTTGCTCTTACTCAACAAGGTATTCCTGTGTGTGGGCATTTAGGTTTAACACCACAATCAGTCCATGTTTTTGGTGGCTTTAAAATTCAAGGCCGTAGCGATGAACAAGCACAAAAAATGATTCATGATGCTAAAGCGCTTGAAGCAGCTGGTGCGCAAATGGTTGTACTTGAGTGCATCCCTTCTGAACTTGCAAAATTGATTACTGACGCACTATCTATCCCGACGATTGGTATTGGTGCAGGTAAATTAACTGACGGTCAAATTTTAGTTATGCATGACTTAGTAGGCATATCAGCGGGTTACATTCCAAAATTTTCTAAAAACTTTTTACTCGAAACTGGCAATATGCCAGATGCCGTTAAAAAGTATTGTGCCGATGTTAAAAACGGTGCATTTCCAAGTACAGAACACGAGTTTAAATAATGCAGGCAATCACTGAAATAAAATCACTACGTAGTCAAATTAAAGCATGGCGACAGGCCGGGTTAAGCGTTGCATTAGTGCCAACGATGGGCAATTTGCACCAAGGTCATTTTTCACTCGTTGAAAAAGCCAAAAATATGGCCGATAAAGTGGTCGTGAGCATTTTTGTTAATCCTATGCAGTTTGGTGTAAATGAAGATTTAGATAATTACCCTCGCACACTTACAGCAGATAAACAGGGACTTGCAGAGCTTGGAACCGACATCGTATTTACACCGAGTGTTGAGGCAATTTATCCAAACGGCTTAGGCGCACAAAGCTTTGTTGATGTACCTGACATATCTATGGGTTATTGCGGGGGTTCTCGCCCGGGTCACTTTCGCGGTGTGGCAACGGTTGTCACTAAGCTATTTAACTTAGTGCAGCCTGACTTTGCCTGTTTTGGTGAAAAAGACTTCCAACAATTGCAAGTTATTAAGACCATGACTCGTGATTTATCAATTCCTGTTGAAGTAGTTGGTGTCGCAACAAGTCGTGAAGTATCAGGGCTTGCCATGAGCTCGCGTAACGGTTATTTGTCTGCTGAACAAAAAGAAACTGCGACCATATTATTTAAAACACTTAACTGGTGTGCAGAACAGCTTACCAATGGTGAACGTGATTTTATTAGCGTTTGTGAGCAAGCAAAGCAACAATTGCAAGATGGCGGACTAAAACCAGATTACTTTGAAATAGCACAGCGAGACACCTTAATAAAAGCTACACTTAACGATAATAATCTAGTGATTTTAACTGCGGCTTATTTAGGTAGCGTTAGGTTAATCGATAACCTGCAAGTTGATATTACATAACAATAATTAGGGATAAGAATGAATTCATTAATAAAGTTATCAAGCGTTGCTGTGTTCGTTACTCTTTTTTCTGGTTGCCAAAACCAAATTGAGAATCCCGAAATGCAACAATGTGCCCAGCAAAACTATCAATGCGAAGTCAATTGTGAGCAACAAAGTACAGGCGAAGGCTTAGTTCATAAAGTCTGCAGCACAAAATGCATTGAAGCGTATAACCAATGCAAGACAAACGCAGAAGCGTTAGGAAATGTTAGATAACCAATTATACCAATCGACTTAAATATTTAACCATTCTAGCGGGCTAAATAAAGCACTAACAGCGTTAGTAATTTTTCAAGTAGTAACAACTACATGTCAAAATTTCTGCCTTGTTATCACTGTATTTACCTGTCGCTATAAGTAGTCTGTAACTTAACACGATTGGTATTATCTATTTTTCAATATAAAAAAACCGCGCAATGTACATTACGCGGTTTTTTATTAACTTTTATGTTTTAGGGCTTAAAGAAGACCTAGCTTTTTAAGCTCGCTCATCGCCATTTTTCCAGAAAGTGGCACATAACCATCTTTCTCTACAATTTTTTGACCATCTTGTGATAACACCATTTTTAAGAACTCAGCTTCAATAGGAGCAAGTGGCTTATTCGGATGCTTGTTCACATAAACATATAAGAAACGAGACAGCGGATACTTACCTGTTGCTACATTCTCAAGTGTTGCATCAACAAAGTTATCGCCTTTCTTCGCCAGTGGTACAGTACGTACACCAGATGTTTTATAACCGATACCTGAGTAACCAATTGCATTTACTGATGACGAAATTGACTGTACAACAGATGCAGAACCTGGTTGCTCATTTACATTGTTGCGGAAATCGCCTTTACACAATGCTTTCTTTTTAAAGTAACCGTAAGTACCCGATACTGAATTACGTCCGTAAAGTTGGATATCTTTAGCAGCCCAATCACCAACAAGGCCCACGTCACTCCAACGATTTACTTGTGAACTTGCGCCACATTTACGTGTTGAAGAGAAGATTGCATCAACTTGATCAATACGTAAACCTTCAATTGGATTATCTTTATGAACAAAGACTGCCAATGCGTCGATAGCAACGCGTACTTCTGTTGGTTTATAACCGTAGCGTTTTTCAAACGCTTCGATTTCTTTTGACTTCATTTTTCGGCTCATTGGGCCAAAGTTTGCAGTCCCTTCAGTCAAGGCTGGTGGCGCAGTTGAAGAACCCGCAGCTTGAATCTGAATGTTTACATTTGGGTAGATACGTTTGTATTCTTCTGCCCAAAAAGTCATCATGTTGGCAAGTGTATCAGAGCCCACAGATGAAAAGTTACCTGAAATACCACTGGTTTTTTGATACTCAGGAATACTTGAATCTACAGCCATAGCTTGTGCAGATACAAAAGTTGTTACAGCCACACCCATTGCGGCAACTAAATTTTTAAATTTCATAGGGGTTACTCCGATTTGTTCGTCCCATTTTCTAACTGTGCTCTACTGTAAAGACATCACATGACAGTTAGATTACTCTAAAATGACAATTTTATGACTTATCTAAATTGGCTAATAAAACCGTTTTATCCTTATTAAAGGAAAATGAAAAGCACGAGCCCTCGCCTAATTTACTCTTAATTTTCAATTGGCTATCATGACGTGTTAATACATGTTTAGTGATCGCTAAACCTAAACCAGATCCTCCGGTAGTGCGGCTACGTGCTTTATCAACCCGATAAAAACGCTCGGTTAAACGGTTAATATGCTCTGGGGCAATACCATCACCGTTATCAATTACAGAAAAATGGGCTTGGTTTTCTGTGTACTGCCAACTAACTGTAACTTTCCCGCCAGCTTTAGTGTAATGAATAGCATTAAATACCAAATTTGAGAACGCGCTGCGAAGCTCTTCTTCTGAACCTTTAATATCAAGGTTAGTGTCTATATCAAAAATTAATTCATGCCCTTTATCTTGATTAAGTGACTGTGCCTCTGTTTGGATATAAGTGAGTAACTGTGGCACATTAATTGGCTTATCGTTATCTTGGCGTCTGGCGCCTTCAATTCGTGATAAAGACAATAGCTGATTGACTAAACTATCCATGCGCTTACATTGTTCAAGCATGGTATTTTGTGCTTTACACCACATTGCCGGCGGCGGCATCATATCGCCATCAAACATTTCTAAATAACCAGATACAACGGTTAAAGGCGTTCTCAGTTCGTGGGATACATTCGCGACAAAATCTTTGCGCATTTGCTCAAGTTGCTTCAAGCGAGTAACGTCACGCACAACAACCATTAACTGCGAGCTGGCGTAAGGCATCACCCTAAATTCTAAGACTTGCTCAACACTGTGACCACTTTCTAATTCCAACGCTTCATCAAACGACTCAGCATGCATATATTTTACAAACTTAGGATCGCGAACAAGGTTATCTAATCGCTGACCATGATCTGTCGGCCACTGTAAACCAAGTACTTTAAGTGCTAATTGATTACACCACACAATGCTTAGGTCACGTTGTAATACGATTACAGCATCGGGGACTGCTTCTGCACCATCACGAAAACGACGAATTAAATCAGCCAACTCATTTCGTTTTTTACGATTACGATGTTGAAGATGGTAAATCCCTTCAAATACTTGCTCCCATGCACCTTCCCCCTCTGGCGGATTAAAACTACGTTGATTCAATAGCCAATCACTCAGTCGATATAATTGATGATAATGCCAAATCAGTAATGAAAAAGAGCCTAAAAATAAAAGCAAAAATGGCGCACCAATAAGCACGCCAATTAATAATAAAGGTAGAAAATAGATAAACAGACGTTTAGCTAACGCCTGTTTATTGACAACTCGATACATACACTCACTTTACCTTAGAGTAAGTAAATTTAAGCCAATGTTAACATTCGCTAGGTCATCTGTGTGACACTTACAATTTACTAGAAAAACGATAACCTGCACCACGTACAGTTTGTACTAAACGATCATGTCCAAGCGGTGCGATAGCTTTGCGCAGGCGACGAATATGCACGTCTACCGTTCTATCTTCAACATAGACATTAGTCCCCCATACATTATCTAATAATTGCTCTCGGCTATAGACACGCTCTGGATGAGTCATAAAAAAATGTAGTAAACGGAACTCGGTTGGTCCCATGTCAAGTTCACTACCTTCTGAGGTTACACGATGCGAGATAGGGTCTAGACGTAAACCATGCACTTCTATGGCCTCTTCTAATGAGGTAGGCGATACACGACGAATAACCGCTTTAATACGTGCCATTAACTCTTTTGGCGAAAATGGTTTGGTAACATAATCATCTGCCCCCACTTCAAGACCGCGTACTTTGTCTTCTTCTTCACCGCGCGCTGTGAGCATAATGATCGGGATTTGGCGGGTATATTCGCTTTGTTTGAATTTTTTAGCAATTTGAATTCCACTTCCGCCTGGTAACATCCAATCCAGTAATACCATATCTGGATAAGGTTCAACCATAGCTGCAATAGCCGAATCATAATCTTCTGCTTCAATTGCTTGAAAACCATTTTGTTCTAATACAAAAACCAACATCTCTCTGATGGGTGCTTCGTCATCGACGACAAGTACTTTACGTGACATTCCAATTTATCTCTTTCGTTATCGAACTAGTTTTCATTATTATGACTAAGTATGACATTTTTATGAAAGTGTAACGTGTAAATCGAAATGGGGGCAAAAAAAATACTATTTACCCTATATTAGGTCCAAATTAATTGGATATTCTTATATTTCCTAAAAAATTATAAAGCCCGTAACTATATTCTTATTTTTATTATATGGACCGACTACTGTAAAATCGCTTTTTAGTCGGCCATTATTGGTCTAATTTTATTGTTAAATCACAGCAAAACTATAAATTTAAAAATCATACCTTAATGTTAGCGCTAAGTGATCTTGGTTATTTTTGCCATCTAACGAAAACTGCGTATACCACATATACATACGTATTTTCTTAGACACACTACGTTCGATCCCAACGGAAGCACCAGTACCCGAATCTTTTAATTTTCCAAATATACCGTCATTATCTTGATACTGAGCTAATAATTTATATTTATCTATTTTATAAGAGGCACTGACTAGGTAACCTTCTGCACTAATATCTGTATCAATATTTTTAGCCTCTTGATACATAGCACCAAGCACTAATGGGCCTACTTTTCCCTGCACTGTTGCTCTGCTAATGTCATATCCTGCGACTTTACTGTCATGCGCGACACTTATATAATATGTTGTTTTCTTGAGCTTACTGTCGCCATAAACAGCAGCCATTGATATCCCAGTCTCATCATTTTGCTTTTCGTTTTTATCTGCAACATAGGTAACAATCAACTGCAATTCACCTAACTTAGGTGAACTATAATGCATCACATCACCTAGGCGGTTATCGCCATTAAAGAATGACTTTAGATCACCGCTAAAATCATTCATTACATCTAATTTACCCTGTGATACTTTTAGTGCAGTATCATGACGACCTATTACAACTTGTCCAAAGTTACCTTTAAGCCCCACATATTGATTTCGAGACGTTAGGGTATCCGCGTTATTATCAATATTTACAGCAAACTCAAATTTATAAACGGCCTCTAAATTTTTGCCTATTTGTGTATAGCCTTTGACACCAAGTCGGGATGAATAATTTTCTATAGAGGTTTCATTACCTTGCCCTATATCGCTATTTAATAAACCTAAATGAGCTCGACCATAGATTTTAATTGGCTCTGCCAATATATATGATGAAAATATCACCGTAATAATACAAAAAAGTCGTAAAAAGCATAGAGCCATAATTGGATCCCTTTAAATTCACTTATGTAAAAGTCGTCTATAAATGCTTATTGGTCAAATGAATGGATCATTTACACCCAACTAGATCTGTAATAAACGGGTTGGGATCATTATTTTACCTACACATTACGATCTGAGATCGTATTTTTACCAATGACATTTCATAAGCTGTTGATAATTAGTACTACACATCTTCAATTAGATTGTTTTATAAGCGAAAACGCCCATTATTCTTTAACTCCTTAGTAAAGATCTGATCCCAAACAACTAAAGTTAGTAAATGAATGATCCCTACTTTATTAGTTAGTAAAAAATCGATCCCCAATGATCAGCCACAAAAAAGCCAGTGAGGCTTCCCTCACTGGCTAATGTAATTTTAACTTAATAATTACATTACTTTATTTGTGGATCTAACTCACCCGTTAAATACTTAAGGTGCATTTCATCAAGTGAAATTGGTTTGATCTTATCAGCTTGCCCTGCAGTGCCAAACGACTCATAACGTGCAATACAAATATCTGTCATTGCTTTGGTCGCTTCAGCTAAATATTTGCGAGGATCAAAATTGGCTGGATTAAGTGCAAGGTGGCGACGAATCGCACCTGTTGATGCTAAACGTAAATCGGTATCAATATTCACTTTACGAACACCAAACTTAATACCTTCAATGATTTGCTCAACTGGCACACCATATGTTTCAGGGATTTCGCCACCGTACTGGTTGATGATCTCAAGCCATTCTTGTGGAACAGACGACGAACCATGCATAACCAAGTGAGTATTAGGGATACGTGCGTGGATCGCTTTAATACGATCAATCGCTAAAATATCATCCGTTGGTGGGCGAGTGAATTTGTATGCACCATGCGATGTACCGCAAGCAATTGCAAGTGCATCGACGTGCGTTTTACTTACAAAGTCAGCAGCTTCTTCAGGATCTGTTAGCATTTGCTCTGTGGTCAGTTTACCTTCAGCGCCAACACCGTCTTCTTCGCCCGCTTCACCTGTTTCAAGTGAGCCTAATACACCTAGCTCGCCTTCAACTGACACACCACATGAATGCGCTAGTTCAACTGTTTTACGTGTTACATCAACATTGTACTCATATGATGATGGTGTTTTGCCATCACTCATTAATGAGCCATCCATCATTACTGATGAAAAACCTAATTGAATTGAACGTTGGCAAACGCCTGGTGAAGTACCGTGATCTTGGTGCATGACGACTGGGATATGTGGCCACTCTTCAATGGCAGCTAAAATCATATGACGAATAAAAGGTGCCCCAGCATAGGCACGTGCGCCTGCTGAACCTTGAACAATTACAGGGCTGTTTGTTTTATCAGCCGCCATCATAATTGCGCGGATTTGCTCTTGGTTATTAACGTTAAAAGCAGGCACGCCGTAACCGTGTTCAGCTGCATGGTCAAGAAGTTGTCGCATACTGATTAAAGCCATTGGGTATTCTCCAAATTGTCGATAGCAGTGCATACACTACTACCTAGTTCGAACGGGATAGTTTAATTTGATGCAATCAATACATCACGATAAGCAAGGCTTAGCCAAAATTACCGTTATACAAATCAGCTATTAAATTAGGGTGAGAGGTATTTAATATCTGATCATCGCCAGTGTACAAACCTAAGTTAATACACTGGCCCGTGACTAATTTTACTTAGCACGCTCTTCTAGCATAGCAACTGCTGGTAATTTTTTCCCTTCTAAAAACTCAAGGAAAGCACCGCCACCGGTTGAAATATACGAAATTTTATCGCCAATACCATATTTATCAATCGCCGCTAACGTATCACCGCCACCAGCAATAGAAAATGCATTTGAGTTAGCAATCGCTTGAGCAATTGCACGTGTACCGTTACCAAATTGATCAAATTCAAATACACCAACTGGGCCATTCCACACCACGGTACCTGCATTAGCAATAATTTTTGCAAGTTTATTAGCCGTATCAGGGCCAATATCAAAAATCATATCGGTGTCAGTTACTTCGCTAACATCTTTTAATGTTGCAACCGCAGACTCTGAAAATTCATTACCAACAACGACATCAGTAGGTACCGGTATTTCACCATTATTACTTTTTGCTGCTGCACTTAATTTATTCGCTTCGTCAATTAAGTCAGCTTCATATAATGATTTACCAACTGGATAACCTGCTGCTGCAATAAAAGTATTAGCAATACCACCACCAGTAACCAATTGGTCAACAATGGTGGACAGTGAATCAAGTACCGTTAATTTAGTTGATACTTTAGATCCACCAACAATTGCTACAAGTGGACGAGCTGGATTATCAAGCGCTTTGCCTAATGCATCTAATTCAGCCGCTAATAATGGACCTGCACAGGCCACATCTGCGAATAAACCAACGCCATGGGTAGACGCTTGAGCACGGTGAGCCGTACCAAATGCATCCATAACATATACATCACATAACGCCGCTAACTTTTTAGAAAGTACTTCGTCGTTTTTGCCTTCGCCTTTATTAAAGCGTACATTTTCAAAAACGATGACTTCGTTATCAGCAATTTCAACACCGTTTAAATAATCTTTTTCAAGACGCACGTTTTGCTCTAGTGCTTCATTAAGATAATCAACAACTGGTGCTAATGAAAACGCTTCATCATGTTCCCCTTCCGTAGGGCGGCCTAGGTGTGACATAACCATCACTTTAGCGCCTTTTTCAAGGGCTAATTTAATGCTCGGTAGTGCTGCACGAATACGCGCATCTGAGGTCACTTTACCTGCTTTTACTGGTACATTTAAATCTTCACGAATTAACACACGTTTGCCGTGTAAATCTAAATCTGCCATATTTATGACCGACATGGACTTCTCCTTAGTTAACGATACTGGCTGAAAAAATACGATTTATAATTATAAATTAGTTACTTATTGCCATCATTGTACGCGCAGTGTCGAGCATACGATTGGCAAACCCCCACTCATTGTCACACCAGACTAATAATTTTATCAGGCGTTTATGACTAACGCGTGTCTGTGTGCCATCTATAATACAAGAATGCGGATCATGATTAAAATCCACCGATACCAATGGCTCTTCGGTATAACTTAAAATCCCCTCGAGTCGATCCTTTGCCGCTGCTTTTAATGCTTTATTTACAGCTTGTAAGTCGACATCTGCGTTGACCGTTACACTTAAATCCATCGCCGTTACATTAATTGTAGGAACGCGCACTGCAATGGCTTCAAAGCGGCCATGAAATTTAGGTAATATGCGTTCAATACCACGGGCAAGTTTAGTATCAACTGGAATAATTGACTGGCTCGCAGCGCGAGTACGGCGTAAATCGTGATGGTACGCATCAATCACTTGTTGGTCGTTCATCGATGCATGAATAGTCGTGATAGCGCCTGACTCTATACCAAACGCATCATCAAGTACCTTAATAACGGGTACAATACAATTTGTGGTACATGAACCATTTGAGACAATTGTATGCTCAGCTTTAAGTTCATCATCATTAATGCCATAAACAATAGTTGCATCAACGTCTGCGTCTGCAGGCTGTGAAAATAATACTTTTTTTGCACCTGCATTTAAGTGCAATTGCGCATGCTCTCGAGAGTGATAAACCCCAGTACATTCAAGTACAACGTCAACATCAAGTAATTGCCAAGGTAATTCACTTGGGTTTTGCTCAGCAAATAACGATATGGTATCGCCAGCAACCGTCAGCGAATCTTCCCCTAAAATAACAGGAAACGTAAAACGCCCGTGCGATGTATCATATTTAAGAAGATGAGCAATCCCGTGGGGATCTGCGAGCTCATTGATTGCAACAATTTTGATCTCATCGCTAAGCCCTAATTCATAAAGGGCACGGACAATATTTCGTCCAATCCGACCAAAACCATTTATTGCAAGTTTGATTGCCATTAGATAGAAAATCCACTCTAGTTGCGTGCAGATAAAGGCAACCTGCCTTTTTGATGGCGGTATTGTAATCGACCTAGACTTTGAATATAAGAGGCTAACAGCAGAAATTTAAAATTAACCTGCTATGGCTAGCCCGATTTTCTAGGAAAGCTAAATTATTTAACGCTTAAATAGCTTGCGTACCAAACTACCTGTTAATAAAGAAACAAACATAATCACAATACAATAAATCACTAACATACCTGATGACGTTGCCAGCTCTATTACTTGCTCATTTTCACCCATACATAAGTTGGTTTTATGATCAATCGCGCCACCGCTGTCTAAACAACGATCCACCAACAAAAAACCGTGTAACCACCAAACGGAAAATAAACTGACTAACACACCAACTAAAGAGGGCACTAAATTATTTTTCATAGGATAAACCTAACAACAGATTGAATTACAGCGCGCTACAATAGCAAACTTAAAACCGAATAACCGCACTAACAAAGCCTGATTTTTACACTTTTAAATTAGTACTTAAAGCCTTGTTTGAACACATATTTACCAGCTATTCATCTAATGTAAACATACCTAATCCAGTAAACTGTATGCTTGCTGACTAAGGGATTAATTTATAACAATTCTCTTAATTTTAGTACCTGCCCACGACTAATCTGATGACACTGCGCTAACAATAATTCGGCGGTTGCCATAGCGTCAGTCAATGCATGATGACAGGTGTAATGGGGTAACTCATAACGCTCCCTACAGGCACTCAAGGTTAATTCATCCAAAGCAATATCGTGACCTTGTTGATGTAAGCGTTTTTTTTCGATCTGAAAAGTGTCTAGAATTAACTTTGGTTGCACCGTTATACCCAACTCAGCATATGCGAGCTTTAAAAACCCCCAATCGAGCGTGGAATTATGAAACACTAAAATAGCATCTTCAAAATGTGCACTTAACTGAGTCAAAATCATTTTTAAGCTCAGTCCTTTAGCGATATCTTGCTGTGCAATACCGTGATAAACAGGACTTTGATCTAACTGCTTTACACCTTTATTAATATGATGCTCTGCTTGACTTAGCTTAATACATTGCTGCTCGAGCATTACCCACGCAACCGAGACGATTTCATGTTGTTTAGGATCAAGCCCCGTTAACTCTAAATCAATTACAATAAAACGTTGCTCAAGTGCAGCCTGTGCAAGCAACTGTTTACGTTTCAAATAGCGATTTAACCAACGTTTAACCACTTAGCTTTTGATCCTACTTATTATAAATTGCATTTATAAACTTCCTCGCGCAAATTTAAATGCCGCCGCTTGCTGCGCTTGCTTCACCAAGTAAAACGCCTCTTTGAGTTGGTGACGCTCCAACGAATTTAGCTTATCTGGGTTAATACAATTACTCGGCAAACCCTCTTCATTAATTTGTGTGCGTAAGCGAAGTTGCGTTAAAAATCGCCAGCAATCTTTAAGGTTATACACATCGTGATTACTCAATAATGTATGTTTAAGTAACGCATCTAGACGCTCTTGGGTATTTGCACGGCGAATACCCGCTTTTAATGAATATAAACGCACTATGTCATTAATAATCACCACGCCGCGTTTTTTCAAATCAATGTACTTATGTTGTTTAGCGTCTTTTTCGAGTTTAAATTGATTAAACAAACCGATTGGTACTGAATTAGATTTGATATCCGTCGCCATCGCGGCATAAAACAATTCATTGCGTGATATGCGCGTAAGCTGCTCGCAAAACGAGGCATAAAGCGCCGTTGAGCCTTCAATAAAGCGTAAATCAAAAAATATTTTACAGTTAAGCATCGCCTCAGGTGTTGGGGTTTTAATCCACTTGAAAAAACGCTCACACCAATTAGAAATACTCATACGGCATAATTCATTGCTAGCCATAATATTTCCTGGGCAACGTTTAATACCGCACTCCACTAATTGCTCGCACACAAACTCCCCCATACGGCGAAAGTAATCTTGATGCTGGGCACTTAAATCATTGGGTAATAATAAGCCGTTGTCTTGATCTGAATGCAACGTTTGCTCTTCGCGTGCTTGGGAGCCAAAACAAATAAAACTAAAACTGGTTGGTGCTGCACCATTGTCTTCTTGAAATAAGTGAATTAAACGAGAAGTGAGTGCGTCAGTTAAACCACTTAGTAATTTGCCAATCAATGAGATGTCGTCAATGTTATTAGAAAATCCACGCAGCAACTCTGGTACTTCAGCGGCGTAGCGCTTTAGATCTGCCACACTGTGCGCTTTATAAATGCGGCCAATCAGTTGTACTGGATCACTTTTTTGCTGACGTAATAAATCGGTGCTGGTGATCATCCCCAATGCTTTATGATGTTCATCAAGTACTGGTAAATGGTGAATATTATGTTTAAGCATTAAATGCAGTGCCGAAAACACCCGATTATTCTCAAAAATAAACTTCGGTTTGGCGCTCATAATTGAGCTAACGGCATCTTTTGGATCAACCTCATCAGCTAGCACACGATTACGCAAATCACGATCCGTTACCACGCCAACTAAGCGTTCAAACTCAGTGATCATGATTGATGACACACCATGTTTTTTCATTTTTTTAGCTGTTTGGCGAATGCTCGCATCAGGCGCTAAAGTAACCGCCTTGCGCGACATTAACTCAGAAATTTTACGCTCAGACCAACTCTCATTTTGACTTTTATAATGCGATGACAACAAACGGTTCGCATGTGCGCGCACAAAATACTGCTCAAAGGGTTTATATTCGCGGCGTAGGTAATCAAAGGCGTCTTGATTGAGCATATAAACAATGCCCTCTTTTTGCACTGCCAAGCGATTTTTAATCTCCTCCCCTGTTAATAGTGAAGGAAAACCAAAATAATCGCCTTGTGCTAAGCGAGTGATCACATCTCCTTTAGCATCAACTAAATCATATAAGCCCGAACGAATTAAAAATAACTTAGGGGACGCTGACTGTAACCATTGCGATTGGTTTTCACGGGTCAGGTAAATCACATCAAGGTGCTTTACAAAATATTCTGTTACCGATGCATCTAGATGATTAAAGGGTGTTTGCGCCATTACAAATTGGGCGACTTCCTGTTGCTCATGATTCATAGCCGTACTCGCAAAAAACAATCGTATAACTACTGTACTGCTATCAGAAGTAAATAAAAAGCCCGACTTAAGTCGGGCTTTTTCATCTAACAAATAAAGGCATTAAGATTATATTGCACAAACGTTAGATGCCTGCGGGCCTTTTTGACCTTGCTCAACTTCGTAAGACACTTTTTGGCCTTCAGCTAAGGTTTTGAAACCTTCAGATGCAATAGCACGAAAATGAACAAACACATCAGCGCCGCCATTATCCTGAGTAATAAAACCAAAACCTTTCTCTTCATTAAACCACTTTACTACCCCAGTTGTTGAGCTAGACATGCTGTATTCCTTTATATTTGATTAATAAAATTGACGCTGTATATCGTTTTTTACCCAATATCCTGAGTATTAATTAACGAATGCGGTACTGAAAATAATAAATTTAATATTTATCTGACTTTACGTCCCGGTAACAGTACCAACAGTGAAATGTAAATATGATATTAACAGGTACACGTATATTGTAAACACATGCATTCCCCTTAATATAAAAAGCCCGATTTAAGTCGGGCTTTTGGGTATATCAATATACTCATTAATAAAGTAAATTATTAGTGATCGTGTGCTTCACTAGAGCCTTTCGGGTTACGAATACTTTCAACCATTTCTTGAATTTCAAGCGGCGTCTGTGCTGTAAATTTAAGAACGATTGCAGCAACTGCGAAGTTAATGATCATACCGACTAAACCAATACCTTCCGGTGAAATACCTAAGAACCAATGCTCTGGGCTATTAAGCTCTGGGCTGATGAACTTAAAGAAGATTATATAAGCAGCGGTAAAGGTAATACCTGTGATCATGCCTAATACAGCGCCTTCTTTATTCATCTTCTTAGAGAAAATACCCATGATGATTGCCGGGAAGAAACTTGCTGCAGCTAAGCCGAATGCAAATGCGACCACCGACGCCACAAATCCAGGCGGATTAATACCAAAGTAAGCGGATATTACAATCGCGATCATAGCCGCCAACCTCGCTGCGAGTAACTCTTGTTTATCGCTGATGTCTGGTTTTAAAGTTCGCTTGAGCAAATCATGCGATACGGAGGTCGAAATAACTAATAGTAAGCCTGCTGTTGTCGATAATGCAGCAGCAATACCACCGGCAGCCACTAACGCAACAACCCATGCTGGTAAATTAGCAATTTCAGGGTTAGCAAGTACCATGATGTCGCGGTCAACATTAACTTCGTTAGCGCTGTTTGGATCATCAATTTTACCAGCTGTGTAGAACATTTTGCCATCACCATTTTTATCGTTAAAGGTAATTAGGCCTGTTCTTTCCCAGTTTTTGATCCACGCCGGTGCTTCTGCGTATTCAGTACCGCCACCGTCTTTACCGTTAATCGTATCAACCATATTAACGCGGGCAAATGCTGCAACCGCTGGCGCTGTTGTATAAACAATTGCAATGAATACTAAAGTCCATGCTGCAGAGATACGCGTATCTTTAACACGAGGCACAGTGAAAAAACGTACAATGACATGTGGAAGACCCGCAGTACCCACCATTAAGGCACCTGTGATAGCAAATACATCAATCATGCTCTTAGAGCCTTCAGTATACTGTGCAAAACCTAACTCAGCACTTAAGCCGTCAAGTTTATCAAGTACGTAAACACCATCACTACCAATTAGCGTTGCACCAAACCCTGTTTGTGGGAAGAAGTGACCTGTCATCATCATAGAGATAAAGATGGCTGGTACTAAGTAAGCAAATACCAATACACAATACTGTGCTACTTGCGTATACGTAATGCCTTTCATGCCGCCAAGTACAGCATAGAAGAATACGATAACCATACCAATGTATACGCCCGTTTCAATTTCAACTTCTAAGAAGCGAGAGAACACCACGCCTACACCGCGCATTTGGCCTGCTATATAGGTAAAACAAATAAAGATGGCACACAAAATAGCCACTAAGCGCGCCGTGCGTGAGTAGTAACGGTCACCGATAAAGTCTGGCACAGTAAATTTGCCGAATTTACGTAAATAAGGTGCTAAACACATGGCAAGTAGTACATAACCACCCGTCCAACCCATTAAGTAAACGCCGCCATCGTAACCGGCGAAAGAAATAATACCGGCCATTGAGATAAATGACGCAGCACTCATCCAATCCGCTGCTGTTGCCATACCATTAGCAAGTGGTGGTACGCCGCCGCCTGCTACATAAAATTCTTTTGTTGACCCTGCGCGGGCCCAAATTGCAATGCCGATATAAAGCGCGAAGCTTAAACCGACAATTATAAACGTGAGTGTTTGAACATCCATTACTTAGCTCCTATTCGTCTACGCCATATTTTTTATCTAACGTATTCATTTTGAAAACGTACACAAAAATCAAAGCCACAAAGGTGTAAATCGCGCCTTGCTGGGAGAACCAGAAGCCTAATTTAAACCCAAAAAAGCGTACTTCATTAAGTACATCAACCAGTAATATGCCAAACCCGAATGACACGACAAACCAAACCGCTAATAATTTAAACAGCAGTGAAATGTTTTCCGCCCAGTAAGCTTTTGCTTGTTCTTCATCTTTAAAAGCCATTTTTATTTCCTCTTTAACATCTGTAAAAAGTGATGTGTGTATTTTGTTTTCTTCGCTAACCAATTTAGCAACGCAGCCTTAACATTGAATTGAGACCATAGTCGTAACAATAAGTTAACGTTTACGCAAACTGTAAATACCCAATTGTTAAAAACAATTAAAAGCCCTTTTTTATCAAAGCATTAACTATTTTATGGAATGATTTTAATTATTCACAAGCGCTATATGGCAGATCTGCGACATTAGTCTAATGTAATTACAAGCATTGAAATTAACTATAAATATCAATACCTTAAATAAATCACTTTTTAAAGCGTGGAATTGACAGCTCAAAACTGCAAAAACTTCTGGTATGGTGTGCAGTAACATAATAAAAATTGAATAAAAACATGACTGCTGCACTTATTTTTGTTGCTTTGGCATACATTGGCGTGTTGTTTTGGCTGGCTAACTGGGGTGATAAAACCACGCCGCTTGCAAAACGTATTAGCCACCATCCCTTTGTTTACTCGTTTTCATTGGGTATTTACTGTACCTCGTGGACGTATTACGGCTCAGTGGGCACTGCTGCAACAAGCAGTTGGAGTTACTTACCTATTTTACTTGGCCCCGCGTTGCTGTTCTTTTTTGGGCAAGGGTTTTTACGTAAATTGGTACTGGTGAGTAAAAAGCAAAATATTACCACCATCGCTGATTTTATCTCAGCCCGTTACGGTAAACGCCAAACCACGGCTATTATGGTCACTGTAATTGCCTTATTGGCCACTATTCCATATATCGCTTTGCAGCTTAAAGCCCTAAGTAACAGCTTTTTACTACTGCAAAGCGACAATAAAATATCAGGTTCGATGGTGGCACTGTCGGCCACTTTGATCATGGCCATGTTCGCGATCTTTTTTGGCACTCGTAAAGTTGATGTAACCGAATATCGCTCAGGGTTAATGTTAGCTGTAGCCTTTGAATCATTGATAAAACTACTCGCATTAGTAGCTGTGGCAGGTTTAGCACTTTACACCTTGTATAATTTGCCCACAGGCAGACAAGCGCAACTGCAAGAATCGATTTGGCAGCACTGGAACAACTTTAACTTTTTTAGTTTTAACTTTATTGGCCAATCGCTCATGGCAGCTGCTGCAATTATATGCCTGCCACGACAATTTCACGTTACCGTGGTTGATAACCAAGACAAACGCCATTTATTTACCGCCCGCTGGGCATTTCCACTGTATTTATTGCTCACCGCAGCAATGATTTTACCTATTGCCACTGCTGCAATTCACCCTGGTATTGGTAATGGCTTTTCACCCGATAGCTTTGTACTAGCCCTGCCATTGATGCACGACAATGTACTGCTCACAACGTTTGTATTTATTGGAGGGATCTCCGCCGCGACAGCCATGATAGTGGTTGCCACATTAACGCTAAGCACCATGATCTCTAATGACGTCGTATTGCCGCTAATGCTACGTCGTAAATTTAAACGCAACCTAATTACCAGCAGCTATAAGCCACAAATACTGCTCGTACGGCGCTTTACTATTGCCGGTATTTTGATCTTATCGTACTTTTATCAGCAATGGTTTGGCCACGGCAAAGCACTTGCCAGCATGGGGTTAGTCGCCTTTTCATTAGTAACCCAATTACTGCCCGCTATTGTTGGCGGTTTATATTGGCGCAAAGGCCATGCTTATGGCGTATATGCAGGATTGCTTGCAGGCTTTATTTGCTGGATACTTTTTTTAATGTTACCGATATTAGACGCTGGTAATACCTTGGATTCTGAACTACAGCAAACCCTGATCACCCGTGGCACTCTAATCGCTTTATTTGCCAACATAGGTTGCTATATTAGCTTTTCATTAGGTGCTGATGAGCGCTTAATTGACAAAATTCAAGCGGCTGCTTTTGTTAACCCCAAAGAGCAAGCGGTGCTTGCAAGGCGCTTAAACAAAAACGTAAAAGCCACCGTATACGATTTTAAAATACTGCTACAAACATTTTTAGGTATTCAACGCAGTCAACAAGTATTGGCTCAGTTTTCACTTAATCACCAGCTTGGCGAAAATAATACTCACCCCACCTCTGAGTTTATAGCTTACTGCGAACGCGCCCTCACGGGTGTATTAGGTGCATCTTCTGCGCAAGCATTGATCCATACTGTTGCATCAGGTAAACGCATGGCGTTTGAAGAAGTCGTTAACTTTTTTGATGAAACCACACAAGCACTGCAATTTAATCAAAACTTACTGTTTACCTCGCTTGAAAACCTTAGCCATGGTATTTCAGTTGTTGATAAAGAACTTAATTTAGTGGCATGGAACAAACGCTACGCAGAAATGTTTGACTACCCCGATGGTTTTTTAGAGGTAGGCCAACCAATTGAAGACATTATTCGCTATAACGCACAGCGCGGTGAATGTGGTCCCGGCGAAATTGACCGCCAAGTTGATAAACGCGTGCAGCATTTAAAAAATGGCAGCTCACATCACTTTATTCGCCACCGTCGCAATGGCCAAGTGTTTGAGATGATTGGCAACCCACTGCCCGATGGCGGCTTTGTTACTAGCTTTTCAGATATCACTACCCACATTGCCACTCAAAATGCGCTCGAAGAAGTCAATATGGACTTAGAAAACCGCATTGAAGCGCGCACACAAGAAATTCGCACCATCAACAAAGATCTCGAAGCACAAATAGAAAGCCGCGTAAAAACAGAGCAAGCACTCACTTTAGCAAAGCGTGAAGCAGAGCAAGCTAATGATAGTAAAACCCGTTTTTTAGCCTTGGCAAGTCACGATATTTTACAGCCACTCAATGCCGCCCGACTCTACCTTGCCGCAATTGATGAAAAATCACTTGCTGATAGCAATATCAACAACTTCGAAAAACTTGGCGCTAGCTTAGATTCAACTGTGCATTTAATGTCCGCTTTACTTGAAATTGCCAAACTAGAGCAAGGCGCCATGACCCCCACACCACGTCATTTTAGTATTGATGATATTTTAGCGCCGCTGCATAATGAATACGCAATATTAGCAAGTGAAAAAGGCCTACAACTCCATGTACGTTCAGGCCAGTTAATTGTGCATAGTGATATCACCTATCTGCGCCGAATTATTCAAAATTTAGTATCTAACGCAGTTAAATATACCGTAAAAGGTAAAGTATTAGTGGCGTGCCGCAAACGCAAACACCATTTACGCATCGAAGTATGGGACACGGGTCCCGGCATTAGTAAAGTAGAACAAGCTAAGATTTTTAATGACTTTTACCGTATTGAATCAGGTGATAACAAAGGCGTTGGTTTAGGGCTTGGTGTAGTCAAACGCATGGTTGATTTACTTAGCCTGCGCCTTGAAGTGGATTCTAACGTAAATAAAGGCAGCCGCTTTAGCATTGAAGTGCCCTATGGTGATAGCCAATTTGTACAGCAAAAAAACATCACTAATAGCTTGTTTGAAAACCGCTCCGCAATGAACATTATTGCCGTTGATGACGATCCTGAAAACTTAACTGCAATGGCCAGTTTATTGCAAAAGTGGCAGGCAAATTATCAGTTATTTGAGCAAGTAGAAACCGTGCTGGAGTATGCCAAACAGCATAGTGCACCCGATGTCATTCTAATGGATTATCAACTCGGTCATGACTGCGATGGCATTACATTAATCAAAACCTTACGGGAGATTTGGCAAAGCCCAGTACCTGCAATTTTAATAACCGCAGTACGCGACGACGAGCTAAAACAAGCAACTAAAGCTGCAAACATCCATTACTTATCTAAACCAATCAAGCCAGGGAAGTTAAAAGCACTGCTTAACCACAGTGCTTGATGTAAAAGGTTTTAGGAAAAAGATCAGGCTCTGCCTGATTTTTTTCCTTGCGATTTATCATTGTTTGTCATTTAATCAATTGTATATTATTTGAGCTACACTCATAAGCTAGCGCTATTTTAACTTTGTTATATTACAAGGAGTTTGTATGAATACTTGGGTTTTCATTGCAGGAATAATCGGTTTATTTACATCTTGCGTGCATATTTTTGCTGGACAAGTGGATCCTATTAGACCTTTTCTTAAATCAGATCTTCCCGACATACCTAAAGCAACATTACTGGCCTGTTGGCATATGGTATCTGCCACTCTTGTTATTTGTGGGCTTGTATTAACTTTTGTTGGTTGGTTTAACTTGAACTCATTTCAAAATGTAGTTATCGGAATATCTGTAACATTTATCATTTTTTCATTTGTGTTTTTTACTGTCGGTTGGTACTTTTTCAAACTTAATACGTTTATAAAATTACCTCAGTGGTTACTACTTTTACCTATTGGCGTTTTGGGTATAGTTGGCGCCATCTAAACATATAAATCAGGATAGCTTGCATCAGTCTTCCTAAACCCTATTGTTTAATACCCTAGAGCGATCACGTTTTTAATAAGAATTTGTATAAATTAAACGCTCACTTCATTGGGCCAAGCAAATTGCCGAAATGAGATATTAAACCTTGGACCGATTGCTTTTGGCGTGCTTGCCAAGGCGTGTTGATACATATCTTGAAAATCTTCCCCCATTATTAATAGCGAGCCATCTTCGAGCGTGACACAGTGCTGCTCTTCGTCATTATTTTGGCTTCGAATTAAAAATTCACGTTCGGCTCCTAAACTTATTGAAGCAATAATATCTGTGGGGCCAAAAGCAGGTAAATCACTGTGAAAGCTCAAACTCTCTTTTCCATCAGGATAATAAAGGCACACAGCAACACTAAACTCGACACCCGTAAGCTCAGCAATTTGCTGTTGCAATCGACTTAGAAGGGGAAACCAAGCAGCATGACGCCCATGGTGTGAAGAAAAAAGCCCAGATTTTTCTAATTTTGGCTCTAAAAAAATCATTCGCCAAGGAAAAATGTTTACTTCGCTACCATCTGGCATTTCAATGAATTCTGGCTCATTCAGATCAAAGCGTACGCTTAACCAGTCAAATATTGCACGACTTTGCGAACGAGGCATAAACTGTGAATAGTAATGTGCATCGCAATTTAATGGGAGTTTCACTCACGTACCCTTAACGGTGATTTTAAATCCTTTTTAGAGCTTAGCAGTTTGTAGCGATAAGTAATATCAACGGTTATTACTTCAGTTAAATATGAGTAATACTGATTATTTTAAGTGCAACACTATAAGAAAGTCATAGTCTCAGGTAGAGTAGCCCAGCCTTTACAATATAACTTAAGGCACTCTTAATTATCGAACACTGACACCTCTAATTCGCTAAGCAAAACATATGAGAAGCTCTATTAATGCCAAGTAATCTATTAAATCGGCCAATTATTATGGTTCAACTACAACAATTAAGAATATTAATTGCTGCTTTACTGGCTATACCGTTATTTCTTTGGATGGATAGCCCTGCTGGCGATGTAACGTTTGGCAATGGTCAATTAACAGCAAACATAGCCGTATTCACTATTTTTATGGTGGGGGTTTTGCATTGTAATAGCCGAACTCGTACTGCCATGTTAATTGGAATTTTAGTTGGGTTTTTAGGGGAGTGTTTATTTTCGTTAGTTTTAAATATGTATCACTATCGGTTTGATAATATACCACTGTGGGTCGCATTTGGTCATGGGATGATATTTGGTCTTGTGTATCGCGCTTCTAGAAAACCGTTAATATTAAGAAATACGAAAAAACTAAAAATCATTTTGTTAATTGGCATCATACTATTCTCTACTTTTTGGTTTTTTGCTGAGAATGATGTATTTGGATTTATATGCACTTTGGTATTTTTAGCCTTTTTAATAGTGGCTAAAAAATCACAACTGTTTTTCTTACTGATGTTTTATGTGGTGCTGTATATAGAGTTAGTCGGTACATATACGGGTACTTGGTGGTGGCCTAATAACCTATCAAGTATTGCAAGCTTACCTAGTAGCGGTAACCCACCAACGGGGATTGCTGTATTCTATTTTTTATTCGATTTTGCTGTGTTTTATATTTATTTACACGCTATAAATCGAGTCACTCTGAAAAGATATAGGCGTTTTGAACAGCGATTAAAAGCAAACCCTTAAAACGAGTTCTATTGTTGAAACTTATCGCTCAGTAATGATGCTGAGCGATAATCCGTCATGTATACCCAAGCCAGTTCAAGATGCTATTTCAGTTGACGTTAAAAGCTATTTAGGCAAGCCATTATTGTAAAGTAACGCCTTGATATTAACCCCCTGTGAAACGCTGAAGTCTCTATGTTGTGGTAGCAGAAGTACATGCTAATGTACTTCTGCTTTACTTCTGAGCTTTTGAAACAGCCAGCTCAACGCCACCAGAGACAGCCCTAAACCAATAAATGAAATTGCTTTTAGTAAACCCGTTAGGTTTGCCATATCAATTAAGAATACTTTAACAATGACTGCGCCTAGAATACCCAATCCCAGTTTTTGTAGTAACAATTGGTGTTTTAAATGACCACTAATAACGACTAGCGCGCCAAGGGCTAACCAAATCACAGAATAGCTGTATAGCTCGGCATCACTAGCACCTTTTCCTAGGTGGATAAACGCACCTTGCCAATACTGACGAATAAGCGCATTAATTGCTAAAAACGCGAGTAGCCCCGATACACCTACGACTATAGCACTGAGTGTTGTATTAAGTGGTTTAACTAATTTAGCCAGCCAAAGTGCAAGTAAGCCTGGTACAAACCAAGTTAATAACACCCAGTTAAACACTGGGGTTTCGCCAATATATAGGCGCTCAAATAAAGGGTTGTTATCAAGTGATGTATTTAATAACAACAAAGCCGCTAATCCCGCAAGCGATAAGCCTGCCACTTTATAAAGCTTCCCTAACTGCCCTGCACTTTGTGAACGATATAAATAAACACAACCTAAAGCGAGCCAATTACAGCTTAGTAATACTTGCTCATAAAAACTTAATGAAGATAACTGTGGGTAGTGGCCAACAAGCTGATAACTGGTCTCTGTTGTAATAAACAGTGCTAAACAATGCAGTGTTGCGCCTTCGAGCCAGATTTTCATACCAGTTTGTTGCCACTGTTTTGCCGCAAACCAAAATAACCCAACGCATAACGGATAAACTACCGCGCTCCAATGTAACGATAACAAGGTTAAGTCAGAGTAACTTGCAATCCATGGTGCAAAGGTTAAACGGGCAAGCAACACAGCCACCAGCGCTTTAATTGGCCAATGCGGCATTGGCACATTATGGCGTTTTACTAAATAACTAATAACGAGCACTTGAATGGCTAGAGCAAGCGTTAATCCACTATCAGCTAATAGCATAGTTAAACACAGTGTTATATTGGCATTCGCGCCAATCCAATAGCTAAATTGTTGCCATTGAGTACTGGCGGCTTGTGAGCGCTTAATTAGCACGCCACTGGTCAGTAATAAAATAACTGTCCACACTGGATATGCAACATCTAAATCCTGCTCAGGGGTAATCGTGTAAAGTGTTGCTAACATAACAAACACACCAAACGATGCCAGCAAATGAAAGGTTAGGCGTTTTCTATAACGAGCACCAAAATAAAGCCCATAGCAGCAAAAACCAATGCCCAGTATTAATCCTAAGCCATAAATACCTTTAAATATAAATAAGTGATCATCACCATTAAAGTGCCTCTGTTGGGTGATCACTAAAACCACAGCAACTACTAATGCAAGCCCCTGCCAGAGATCCCATCGGCTATTTTGCAAAACCAAAAACAATAACATAACAATTGTACACAGCCCTATAATTTGCCACTGCATGCTGGCCAATGACATCACGATTGCAAGCAGTAACGGCACTACAATTGCCAATAATAATGGGTTGTCAGGCAATAACTTAAGTAATCGCTTAAGGCTATGCGGGCGGTATTCGAGTAAGCGTAGCATTAACCCTAAGCGCGCCATCGCAATCAGGCCAATAATAGATAACAACGCAAACCCACCTACAAGGTAATATTGCTGAGTATTCATTATGCTCAATGCGACCCAATACCAACCAATGTGGCATGTCCAAAGTAAATACCACAACCAATTGCGTTTTACTTTTTGCGCAACCAGTACCGCCGATAAAGTAACAAAACCAATATACATAAGCAGTGCCATAAGGTTGCCACTGCCTGTATTAACCCATATTGGTACGCTGTAAGCGCCAACAATGCCAAGCACGGCTAATAACGGCCCTAAACGCAACGCCATTACACTTGCCGCTAATGCTATAACTGCTAACATAACAAAGGCTGCAGTAGGGCTTAACATTGCGTAACTTGAATATGCAAGTAGAGTTAACGCAAAGCAGCTAATAAAACCGCCTCCCGCTAACGCCGCAGGCACGTAGTTATTAAACCCTTCAAAGACAATGCCTTTCCTATGTAAATATTCAGCCAGGCCAATGAGTGTCACGCCAAATAAAGCGCCAAATGTAATGCGTAATGAAGGCGACAATAAGCCCGCTTCTAAACTGTATTTAGCTAAAAATATTCCACCGAAGGCTAGCGCAATCCCCCCTATCCAAGTCATCCAATTTTCTTGTAGCTGAGTTTTAAATTGACTTAAAAAGGTGTTGAAAAAAGACGGTTGTTTTTTAACGCATGAGGGAGACGCTTGTTCATGCGATACTGGCTTGAAGGTATCTGGACTCTGCGGCGGCTCTACTGCAAATGATTGCACTGAGCGAGTTTGATGGGCTGCTGCATCTGTGTTGGTTATATCCGGATTGTCTGTCTCAGGATCATGCGGGTAAATACTGTGTGCATAAGCGCTTTGCATATCCGTGTTTTGCTTATTAAGCTGCGATGAATCCTGCTGTAAACTCTGATCTTTAGAACCTAACGCGCTATCTTTCTGCTGATTTAATACATAAGCCAGTTGCTTTTTTAATACCGTAATTTCATTTTTCAGCCCACCGAGCTGAAAAAAAGCAACTAAGCCTGCTATTGAACCTGCCAATATAATTAGTATCGCTAATACAATTAGCGCTATACCATCGTCCATTTTTCAATCCTTGGATATCTTTAATACCTCCGTTATAACGTAAAGTGTATTTAATATAAACACAAAAATCAGCGCTACTTTTTATAGCGCTGAAATTCATTTGCGTTAAATTATTCGACAGATTGCGTAATAGTGCGCTCTAACGTCATCTTATAGCCCGTACTACTGGCTTCGTCATGCTCAAGTATTAAAATATAGTTACCCTCTTGGCTAAAATCCATATCACCTTGCTGCATCAACACTATTTGCTGCCCGTTATCTTCATACAATACATAGGTGGTGTAAGTTTCATTATCAACAACGACGCTTTCTTGGCTGTATTGATCAATACCCGTCACTCTATTTTTTGCATCATCAACCGTTTCGCCGTTTAAGGTAAAGACCACATCGACATCAACAATATTTTGCCCTGCATAACTATCTAATAAGTTAACAACAGTCACTTTATGGCTATAACTGCTTGGCGTTAAATCTTCTTTTAATGTCATCATTCGTGGGCCAAACTCTTTATCGGTATAAAAAAGTCCAACGTTACTTTGCTCACGTTCAAGGGTGAGTAAAAAATTATCAACAATGTTATCACCGGTATCATTCGTCATCGCAATACTGTAGCTATTAGGTGCAAGCTCAAGGTAGTTGGAATAGGTGTCGTTTGCAGTCAACTCAGATGGGTAACTTTGCGCGCCTCTGGTTACAGTAAAGCGAGTTTGGGAATAATCATCTATGGTATTAATAAAACGAACTTGCCCTTGCGCTGCCTGATGCTTTAACTGTGTCAC
Source organism: Pseudoalteromonas neustonica (assembly GCF_001653135.1). Taxonomy (GTDB): domain Bacteria; phylum Pseudomonadota; class Gammaproteobacteria; order Enterobacterales; family Alteromonadaceae; genus Pseudoalteromonas; species Pseudoalteromonas neustonica. Next base: position 132,078 of record NZ_BDDS01000001.1, on the reverse strand, counting down.
GCTATTACTTGAGGTCACAATATCAAGTGCGATACCGTCATCTTGCGTAGCATAACTTGGGCGTATCATCATTACATAGCTGGCATTGTCGTTTAAATACACCGTAGCTGACTCAAAAATAACATTGGTGTCGCCACTTTGCGTGAGATATAAAGTGTAATAGCCTTCATCAATACTTTTTAAATCTAGCTCATTTAAATAAGTAGGTGACGTTATTAACTCTGCGGTATCAAACAGTCCATCATCATTAGCTAAGTAAACATCAAAGCTGATGTTCTCTCCTGCAATATTATAAAAACCTAAATTTAACTTACCATCATCGCTTGTGGTGGGTACGCTGAGTTCATTAATCGCTGGCTCAGCAAAGTCGCTGTTCATCACTAATAATTGGGTTACGCTATCTTTTACGTCGACGGTTTGCTCTTTGATGGTAATGTAACTGTCGTTTGCATCTAAATACTGTAGGCTAATATCATAACTATTTGTGCTGTAATTATGGCGCGTAGTTACATTGCCAAAGTCTGTACCTGAACGCTCAGCATCATCAATAAATAAGCGTGTGTATGGGCTATTATATGAGCCATTGTAAAGTTGAATGTAACCACTTTTGCTGGTGGATGAATCTCCTCCCGAGCAAGCTGTTAATGTTGTTATTAGCGTTGTTGTTAAAGCAATTTTAAATAGTGGGGTATTCATGGAATCAATTCCTTATTGTTTATAGTCGGCTTTAGACTCCTAATAAAGTTAATAATTTCATGATTTACAAAGCATTACTCCCGCTTACATAGCTTTACATACTTGTTAAAAACTGTGTAAATGTGCAAACAAATCGCACATTTACTCATAGTGATATTGCTTAATTATTGCGTGCGCTTATTAAAACTAAACTGAGCTTCTGACTGTAATTCACCACTTAAATCTCGCGCAGTTGTATAAAAACTCACATCAAGTTGATCGTCTTCATTATCAAGGTTTATGTGACTAAAGCCCCACACAAAACTCTTTGACCACACTAAATCATACTGAGGATACTGACGCGCTTGATACTGCGCAAACGGCGTATGCTTACCACGCATTTTTGAAGCCGCTCCTGAGATGATCAACGGTAACTTACCTTGACTATTGCCTGAGTCGTACTGTGTACAATCATCCGTTAATAACTCTAAATCGTGCTCATGTCCTGCAATATAACCGTCTGCATATTTACATAGTGTAGGCATTAGTAAACGCCTTAATACATGCCCTTCACTGTATTTTGTACCACCTATTGACCATAAAATATGGTGGCCATACACTAACTTCCACTTCGCCGTTGAGTTGGCAATACCTTGCTTTAGCCATGCGAGTTGTTTAAGGTCTTCACCATTTTTTGGGCCTTCATGCTGCTCATGAACTTCAAGCTCGGCGGTGCCATTTGCTATTGCTTGGCCCTCATCGCCTTCACTGCCATCTGAATTCAGTGGTACTTCATAGAATGTCTGCCCTGCTAACAGCATATTGGTATCCAGTACAAAAAACTCTACATCATTACCTGGAACCCCTTTTTTATAACTGTAATAACCTTGCTCTTCCATATAAAAATTGGCCTGTTTTGCCATCCACTGTGTTTGTAAAGCAACACCTTTACGCGAGCTTTTCCAGTCATGATTACCCAATGCTGAATACACAACTAAATTGGGGTCAACATTAAACAACGGTTTAAGTGGTGCATACACTAAATCGTGCAGACGCTTTTGATCGTCTTTACCGTCATCGGCATCGGCGCCATCTGGGTATACGTTATCTCCCAATTGAATAGCAAACTGGCACGCTTTGGTTTTACATAGCTGAGCCATAGCTAAGCCAACCGCTTGTGCCCCACCTTGCTCTGTTGCAATATCAGTTCCGGGATAAACATAAATAGGCGCATGATCAAACTCAGCTCTGGGGCGGTAATCTTCAAGCCAATCGTTAAGCTCAGCTGCAATAAATTGCTGCTTGTTCTTTGGATTTTTAAGGTGCTTTATTTTTGGGTAATCAACATGGTACCCGCCATCACCAAACGCTAAGAATGCAATATCGGCGGTGCCTATATTTCTCTTTTTTGGCTTATCTACATTTTGATATGTGCAACCTGATACGGCTAAGCACACACTTAATACCAACCATACTGTATTTAATTTATTCATAACATTCTCAATAGCGAGCTTGCATAATTGCAAGCTCATCAATATTTTTATAAAGAAGAAAACGTAAAGCCCAACTCAAAGGTGCGCCCGTATGATTCATACTGATAGTTATAACGCTTATCAGAATGATATAAATACAATGGTTCATCAGTTAAGTTTGTCGCGTTAAAGTACACATTAATATTATCGCTAAAGTAATACTTGCTACTTAAATCTAACTGCATATGACTGTCTTCGTATACAGCCATATCTGCATCATCAAATTGAAAGCTCTTACTTTTATAAGATGCACTTAAGCGAGTGCTGATTGTATTGTTCTCAAAACCGATGAGCACATTTGCGACGGTATCAGCTTGATTAGGTAGTTTGTCATCAGCATTAATAAATGTGCCGTTGGCCCCTAATAAAAAGCCTGATTTAAAGGTTTTGTTCCAGTTTAGTTCAACCCCAGTTAACGAGGCTTTGCCACCATTGACCATTTGGACTACTTCATCAAAACCATCCCAGCCGACATTTCCTTGTACTTCTTGTTGCACAATAAAGTTATCAATATCTTTATAAAACACCCCAGCAGATAGCACGCCAATCGTGCCCGGATAGTATTCTATTGATGCATCTAAATTCATTGATTCGTATGGGTTTAAATCGGGGTTCCCAACTTGTGCTTTACGTTGCGTTTCAATAACGCCATCGTCTTCGGTGGTTTCGCTCTCGATAAGTTGATAAGCAGCGGAGTCGCTAAATGTAGGCCGTGCAATGGTATTGGTATAGGCAAACCGAGTAACCAATTTATCATTAATGTTGTAACGTAAATTTAAGCTTGGTAAAAAATAATCATAATCTTTGCTAACCTGCCACGGTGTTGTGGTGACGCTTTCCGTGTCATTAATTTCATCGGCAATTAACTCCACTTGATTACCTTGAGTATCAAAATCAGTTGCTTCATAGCGTACACCAGCCACTATATGTAACTTATCTATATCCATGCTAATCATTGCATAGGCGGCTGTAATATCTTCATTACTTATATAGCTCTCACCATCAGATTCAACACGAGATTCATTGCTGTTTAAATCAAACGTCGCTTTATTTGTACTAACAAACTGAGCTATCGCATGTCGACTTAACCCTGGGCCAAACTTACCTAAGTCATAGTCTGGCGCTAAAGTTGCAAAATCATTGCCCATCGCATCTAAAAAATCGCCATCGTAAATCGCTACATTTACATCGTTACGTTTTTCACGGCGCTGCTGTTTAAAGCCAAACTTAAACTCGCCATTGTTATTTTTCCAAACAAAATCACGCGTAAAATCAAGCTTAAAGCTCAGTTCTTCATCGTCGCTAGTATTATTAATAACCTCAACTTTGTCCATTTCAAACAGCGCTAAATCATGCGCATTAGCTGATTGAGTTAGCATTGGCGTATCAGTACGCGCGGTGTAACCCATATCAATATTCTCTGCTGCAAAGGTAACATCAAGACGGTTTGGTTCTTTTTCTTGAGATTTTGAATAACCTACATTGTATTCAACAAACCAATTATTTAGCTGGTTTTCACCCCCTACCACCATTGATAAAATGCTTTGCTCTTCGTATCTGTCTTTCGTGTCGCGGTCCATTTCTGCGCCAGTAAAACTTCCCGTGGTATCGCTACTTTGCAGTAATTTTCCATCACTGAATTTATATTCGTTTCGCTGGCGGTATTCGTCATCTGAAAAATCACTGTACAAAGTACGTAAGTAATATTTATCCGTCGCGCTCGTATGTAAATCAACATTAAGCGCAGCGCCTAAACGCTCTCGAGTTATTTGATAATGGCGCTGCTCAATTTCTTCAGCACCCATAATTGTTAGATCATTTCCTGTTGCTGCGTCTTCAACTTTAAATTCACTCCAGCCGCCATCGGTTTCTATATTTCGTGATCCAAAATCACGTTTAAACCAAGATACCGCTGTCGCTATACCTAAATCAACACCGCCATCAAGCTCATATATATTGGTATAACTACCGGAGAGCTTGGGGCTAGCTTTTGATTCTAACTCGTTATATGACCCATGCGCTGTAAAGCTATAGCTCTGCTTTGCTTTATCAAAAGCACTTAAACTTTTCACTTCAATAGAGCCGCCAATGGCACTGGCGTCCATGTCTGGCGTAACTGTTTTGCTTACTTCTAAACTTTGAATGAGCTCACTTGGGATCACATCCATTGCTACAGAACGCACACCCGCCTCAGGCGAAGGGACATTCAAACCATTCACTGTGACATTATTTAAATTAGGATCAATACCACGGATCCCAACAAAGCGGCCTTCACCTTGATCTCGGGCAATAAAAATACCGGGTAGTCGCTGTAATGACTCTGCTGCATTTTGATCTGGAAATTGGCCAATTGAATCAGCACTCACCACCGACTTTAAATTATTTGCATTTTTTTGACGGTTAATCGCCCCCGCTTGCCCTGCGCTTTGCCCATAAACAATAATGTTATCCATCGCGTCTTGTTGCTCACCGATAACAAACAGCTTTTCAAATACTTTGTTATCAACAACCGTAATAGCCTGCTCAACTCGCTCCGCTCCAATGTAATTTATAACCAAGGTGTAATTACCAGCGGGGAGTTTATTAAATGAAAACGTACCATCGCGGCTACTTACTGTTTTTAGGCTTAGCTCTTTAACAGTAACTTTTGCCCCGCCAAAATAAACACTATGGCTAGCATCCGTTATGCGCCCTTGTACTTTGCCATCAGCTAGTACTGGTGTTGCGTATAAAATGCTACAACATGCAATAGCGATACTCGATTTAATAAATGGTGACGATTTAAAGGGGTTCATAGTTGATCTCTTAATTGCGACTTATAATTTAATGTTGTTAGCGGCCACAACGTGGCCTACCGGCAACACCCTAAAAGTAAAAGATGAACTAAATATGTCAGTGCTAGTTACACTACTTTTAAATGCGATTATTTGATGTATTTAACGCCGTTACTTTTGTTAAATGAGCTAATTTGACCCCCAAACCACGCGGGGTAATCGCAGTAACTGCAATAAAAACCGCATAAACCCACCCTGTCAGTAAAAAATATGTCATCACTGTGAGCTAATATGACCCTAGTGGTATTTAAACTCTGTCGTCCAAACCCAACCTAATGAGCGCATCATGAATTTAACCTTTTTAAAATTACACCGTTCACTGTTATTTATTTTAGCGACCATGTTGATTTGCGTACTGACACTCACCCTCAGTTATGGGCACTACAAAGGGCATAATAATATTGATTGGTTTGATGTTGCTGGTGAAGGGGGAATTACAATCATGACCTTGCTATGGATTTTCTTTATTTTACTCAGTAGACCGAAAGGGCGAGTAACCAACCTATTATTTGCAGGTTTGGCTATTATGAATCTATCAATGACTCTTGATTTTATTGATGAATTTGTCAACTACGATAAAAATCAAGCATGGTTGAGTACCATTGAATCTATTCCTGCGCCATTTGGCATGATTTTAATGAGCATTGCTCTATATCATTGGCATCAAGAACAAATGAGCATAAACCTGCAACTACGAAACCGAGAGCGCTTTTACCGAGAACACCAGCTCAGCGATGCAATCAGTGGCTTAGCCAGCGCCGATTATATGAAAAGTCAAATAAATAGAGAGCTCAATTTACTGCATCATAACGAGCATGGGTTTTCATTATTGATGCTTGATATAGCTCAGTTTGACTGTTTCAACCGTCAATTTGGCGCCAAAGCTGGCGACAAATTACTTCATGAATTTGCCCAAGTATTAACCCTAAATGTACGCAAGAATGATTTAGTTTGTCGCTATGCCAGTGACTGCTTTATTGTATTACTGCCTGACACGCCTTTAAATATGGCAGATGAATTAAGTCGCTCAATTATTAATGCACTAGAGTCATTTTCGTTTCAAGGAAGTACAAAAAAAACCAACATAAAACAAAAAGTGCACCGAAGCTTAATTACAGCGCAACACGATGATTCAACATCTGCCTTACTCAGTAAGCTGCATAAAGGCTTATTAAATAACAAACGCTTATTTGAGCAAACTGCGTGAATTTTAAAAAAGTAATCGACATAGATACACCATGTACTGGATTACAATCTTGGGCGGCTCAATTAGTCGACTTGGCCAAACACCGTGGGATCCATCCAGACAAATTATTAAAAGGGACCAAGCTTTTTTATCAAGATTTTGAGCTAGGTAAAAGTAATGTAAGTGTTGCTCAATTTTATCGTTTACAAGAAAACTGTCAGCAATTAGATTGGCAACACGAGCTTAGTTTTTTACTTGGCCGTAAGCTACTTAACCACAACCCTTTACACAGTGCATTCTCTCAAGCTTCGAGCTTAAAATGCCTACAAAAATTATTACTGCAATTTCCATTGCATGGCTTAAATTTATTTAATGCGCAGCATAGACATCATCACAGACGTCATCACTTCATTATTAACCTCAGCTTTGGTGCTATTAACACCGCCGTAGAACAATTTTGCTGTGAACTATTTGCCAGCTTTATCGCAACAACGTGCAAATCACGCATTGGTAATAACAGTGACTTATGCTTCTCATTCCCTTACCCTGAGCCCAAATATATAGAGCAATACCAAGTTAATTTGCAAGCAAAGTGTAAGTTCTCGCAGCAATTATTTATGATCAGTATAAGTGACGAGCTTTATAACAAATATTTAATTGATAGTTGCCCAAGCTTACTCCAGCAATCATTAGCAAACTTAATGCAGCACACATCACCGGCCACACCTTGGTTGCAATTGGTTCGTAACTATATTTCAGCCCAGCCACAGCAAAACCTCGAGGCCGTAGCGCATTATTTTGCTATGAGTCCCGCAACTTTCAAACGTAAGCTTAAACAACATCATACGCGTTTTATCGCTTTACAAGATTGCATCAAGCGGCAAACCGCAGTGTTTAATATCATAACTCTTGCACAAAGCAATGAAGCGCTCGCCATAGAGCTTAACTTTAATGATCTGACCAACTTTAGGCGCGCATTTAAACGCTGGACAGGCATGACACCAAGTAACTTACGTTGCCAGCTTAAGTCATTGTGAATAATTATAAAAAGCACTTAAGTGAGAACTGCAAAGTAAATCTAACTAGGGCTTGTTGAACTTTGCGGATTAAAATTCGTTCAATTTAGGGGCGATTTAATCGCAGCGTAAGGTTTATAATCTAATTAGTGATGAAAACGATTTAATAAACAATGTCCCTTATATCGTCGTAAATCCATTAAGATCAAACATAGTGAGCCACATCGTCGACTACTCCATTGGGGGTTGTATTTATATAAAGTAGCAGCGAGTTTACCCCGCGTTTTTAAGAGGGTTACCCCGTACCAATCCAAATATTCGCATATTTACGAAACCCCGGTGCATTTAACCCGATATAAAATTGCAGCTACCACGTCAATCCCGCGTACTTATTGTATTTACTCTAAAATTTACAAGCTATAACCCCTTTTGTTTTCGTGATAAATTAACAAATAATAAAACGACTAATCATAGGATTGGAATGAGGGAAATGAACACAATACTTACAACGCAATGTGCGGATGATGTGGGCTTAATTGCCAAAATTACAGGGCTTTGTCACGAGCATAATTTAAATATTACACGTAATAATGAATTTGTAGATAAAGATGCCCAGCGCTTTTTTATGCGTACTGAATTAACTGGCGCACCAGCACCTGACTTTTTAAATCAATTACAGGCTTTGCTACCCGATGGCGCGCAATTAGCACTGCATACTGACGAAAAAACCAAAGTCGTGTTGCTTGCCACTAAAGAAGCGCATTGCTTGGGCGGCGTATTGCTAAAGCAGTTTGAGCAAGCGCTGAATATTGAAGTATTGGCTGTAATTGCTAATTACCCTGACTTAGCACCATTGGCGAAGGGCTTTGATGTGCCGTTTCATGTGGTCAGCCATGAAGGGTTATCACGCGCTGAACACGACCTGCAAGTGGGTGACTTAATTGCTAGTTACAAACCAGACATTATTGGCCTTGCCAAATATATGCGAATCTTAAGCCCTGAGTTTGTTGGTCGTTTTGACGGTAAAATCATTAATATTCACCATTCATTTTTGCCTGCGTTTATTGGTGCAAAACCGTATCATCAAGCATTTGAACGTGGCGTAAAAATCATTGGGGCAACAGCGCATTTTGTTAATAATGAGCTTGATGAAGGGCCAATCATCATGCAAGACGTGACTCATGTAAATCATGCGAATACAGCTGAAATGATGGCTAAGATGGGCAAAGATGTCGAGAAAACAGTGTTTTGTAAGGCACTACAATTAGCGTCTGAGCACAAGCTGTTTATTAATGGTAATCGTACTGTGGTGTTTAGTTAAGCTCTTGGTTTGTGGAAATAGCATGCCAATGAAAATGAAGAGGCTGTTCGCCTCTTTATTTTTGTTATTATTAATGTGTACTTATTGTGCAGGTTCAATCGGTTCTAGTTGTAATTTTGCTGCAATCAATACCGCTTGCGTACGGTTATAAACGCCTAGTTTTCTGAAAATTGCAGTAATGTGGGCTTTTACTGTCGCTTCTGAAATATGAAGTTCGTAGGCAATTTGCTTATTCAGTAAACCTTCGTGTAGATATTGTAATACTTTGTACTGCTGGGGCGTTAACGACGCAACTTGCGCTGCGATCTCTTTATCTTCACCTTCAACGGTTGCAACTTTGTCTTTTAGTTCGAGCGGTAACCACACGTCACCATCCAAAATTTGGTTAATTGCACTGGCAATATCATCCGATGATGATGATTTAGGAATAAACCCCATTGCGCCATAACTCATGACTTTTGAAACAATATGTATATCTTCACTGCCTGATACAACTGCAATTGGTAAGCTTGGGTAGTCTTCACGAATGCGAATTAAGCCGTATAAATCGCCGCTTCCTGGCATATGTAGGTCAAGTAGTAAGATGTCTAAATCTTCTTGTTCGCTAAGTACCTGCAAAGTGCTATCAAAACTATCTGATTCAAAAACGTCTAAATCATCAAACTTTGAACTTAATGCTCCTTTTAGTGCTTCACGAAATAACGGGTGGTCATCCGCTATTAAAAACTGACTCATGGTTCACTCCTAATAAATTCGGCTGCTATCTATCAAGTAGACAACAGCCGATATACTACGTTTAGAATCAACTTCTAATCAAGTTTTTAACGCAAATTTAACGATTTAATCGGTTCTCGATTAATTCATCAACAACGCCCGGATCTGCAAGTGTTGAGGTATCACCAAGTTGTTGATGCTCATTTGCAGCGATCTTACGTAAAATACGACGCATAATCTTACCTGAACGCGTTTTAGGTAGACCAGGTGACCATTGAATCATATCTGGCGATGCAATTGGGCTTAGCTCTTTACGCACCCAGTTACGCACCTCTTTGGTCAGTTCATCGCTAACAGTAACGCCTTCGTTTGGCGTGAGATATACATAAATACCTTGGCCTTTAATATCATGCGGGTAACCAACAACAGCAGCCTCTGCAACTGCGGCATGGGCAACTAACGCGCTTTCTATCTCTGCTGTACCTAGGCGATGTCCTGATACATTTAGCACGTCATCAACGCGACCTGTGATCCAGTAGTAACCGTCTTCATCACGACGACAACCGTCACCGGTAAAGTACACACCCGGATACGCTGAGAAATACGTTTGTTCAAAGCGCTCATGGTCGCCATAAACGGTACGAGCCTGTGATGGCCAGCTATCAAGAATAACTAAATTGCCATCAGTCGCGCCCTCAAGTGTATTACCTTCGGCATCAAATAATGCTGGGGCGATACCAAAGAATGGACGCGTTGCAGAACCCGGTTTCATGTCAATCGCACCTGGTAATGGTGTGATCATGATGCCGCCGGTTTCAGTTTGCCACCAAGTGTCAACAATCGGACAATTACTCTTACCAATACTTTCGTAATACCATGTCCATGCTTCTGGGTTAATTGGCTCACCAACAGAACCAAGAATACGTAAAGTATCGCGATTTGATGTGGCTGTAGGTTCATCGCCTTTAGCCATCAATGCACGAATTGCCGTAGGTGCAGTATATAAAATTGTTACACCATGCTTATCAACGACTTCACCCATACGGCCAGCTGTTGGGTAAGTAGGCACACCTTCAAACAATACTTGCGTACAACCGTTTACTAATGGCCCGTAAGCAATATAGCTATGGCCGGTGATCCAGCCTACATCAGCGCTACACCAAAAAACATCATCTTCTTTTAAATCAAATACGTATTCGTGGGTCATCGATGAATAAACTAAGTAACCACCGGTGGTATGAACCACGCCTTTTGGTTGCCCTGTAGAACCCGACGTGTAAAGAATAAAGAGCGGGTCTTCTGCGTTCATAGGCTCTGGCGCGCACACTGCAGGTACATCAGCAACTAAGTCATGCCACCAAACATCATGTTCATTCCACTGCACTTCCCCACCAGTAAGCTGATGCACGACGACGTGCTCGATTGTCGTCACTGATGGTTGTGAAACGGCTTCATCTACGTTTGCTTTAAGCGGTACGGTGTTACCTGCTCGGCGGCCTTCATCAGATGTAATAACTATTTTAGCGCCAGAATCTTTAATGCGATCAGCGATGGCTGAAGGTGAAAAGCCACCAAATACCACTGAATGAATTGCACCTAAGCGCGCACATGCTTGCATTGCGTAAACCGCTTGCGGTGACATTGGCATATATATAGCGATTCGATCGCCTTTTTGTACACCTAATTTTTTTAAGCCATTGGCAAACTTAGCAACTTCATCATGCAGTTGCTGATAAGAAATATGTTCGCTTTGTGAAGGGTCATCACCTTCCCAAATGAGTGCTGTTTTATCTGCTTTAGTCGCCAAATGGCGATCTATACAGTTATATGACGCATTTAGTTCGCCATCTTCATACCATTTAATACTGATATGGCCTTTATCAAAAGAAGTATTTTTTACTTTAGTGAAAGGTGTAGACCAATCAAGGCGTTTGCCGTGTTCACCCCAGAAGCTTTCTGGGTCATCAATAGATTGCTTGTAAAGTGTATTATATTTATCGTTATCAACTAATGCTGCATTCTTGATATGTGCAGGAACTGGATAGATACTTTGTGACATAGTCGTCTCCATTTTTAATTACTTGCCATCGGCCTACCCCAAGGATCACCCAGCATCGTAGGTGAAAGTATTAGACCTTAGTTGTAGAGCCTTTTAATTGTTTATATGTACCTAAAAAGATACTAAACTATCGCACTTTTTACACCATTAATACAGTGTGTTAATAATTTGTACTTTTTATGCTCTGTAATAATGCCACCTTAGTCTAATAGACCAATAGGTAATTGAGTAAAAAGCGTACTTAATCAAAAGTGGTATTACAAAAATGCAACAAGCAGCCTCGAATAGGACATTGACTATGACAACAAAAACAACAGCATTAAAAACCCTCACCGCGACAGCCGTTCTATGCGCACTATCAGCAAGCGCGCATGCTGCAACCATTGGTAATACTGATGTAACTTACGGTGGTTATGTAAAGCTAGATGCTATGTGGAGTGACTACTCATCAGGTGTACAAGCTGGCGGAAGCATTGGTCGTGACTTTTACGTACCAGGCACGACACCTGTGGGTGCTGATGTAGATAGTGATCCAGTATTTGATATGCATGCTCGCCAATCACGCTTTTTCTTTGGTACTGCAACAACGCTAGATGACGGTAAAGAAATAAAAACTAAAATTGAAATCGATTTTATTGCATCAGCTGCCGGCGGAAATGAGCGCGTGAGTAACTCATACGCCCCGCGTGTTCGCCAAGCATTTATTACTTATGATGGTTGGTTATTTGGCCAAACATGGTCAAACTTCCAGAACGTAGGGGCATTACCTGAAACACTCGATTTTGTAGGCCCAGCAGAGGGCACTGTATTTGTTCGTCAAGCTCAAGTTAAATACACAACGGGTAGCTGGTCTTTCTCTATAGAAAACCCTGAAACCACAGTAACAATGCAAGGTGGTTCAAGAGCGTCAATTGATGATGCATCTTTACCTGATTTTACAGCTCGCTATGCGCACAAGGCAAAATGGGGTGAGATTGTGGTTGCGGGGCTTGCACGTCAACTTAGCTACAAACAAAACGGCATTGACGCAGACGAAACATCATTTGGTGTAAGCGCCTCTGGTAAAGTTAATTTTGGTAAAAACAATCTTAAATTTATGCTTACCCAAGGCCAAGGTTTAGGGCGCTATATTGGTTTAAATGTTGCTAATAGTGCGGTACTTAATGGCGATGATCTCGATGCGATTGATTCAACATCTGGTTTTATTGCTTATCAACAGCAATGGAATAACCAATGGCGTTCAACATTCTTATACTCATTCTTCTCAGCCGATAATAACTCAGATTTACTAGCGATAACTGGCGACCCAACAAAAACAAGTCAAAGCTATAGCGCTAATATTCTTTATTCTCCAGTTAAAAAGCTAACATTTGGTGCTGAGTTAAAAGTTGCCGAACGCGAACTAGAAAGCGGCTCTGATGGTGATATGGAACGCTTACAATTTTCTGTTAAATATGCATTTTAATATTATTTATTTCCTGTTACTTCCTTTTAAGCGGCTTTAGCCGCTTTTTTATTGCCAACCATACCACTCTAACTATCCACTTAAACAGAACAGGTATTGCAAATCACTATCATTTAGATTAAATTACTCGCTTCTTTGAACTATTTGGAACTTTACATGTCTGCCCCGCAATTTTTACGTTTATCTAAGTTAGCCGTACTAACCTCTTTAGCCCTCAGCAGTTACAGCCAAGCCACTGAAAATAAAGACAATGATGAGAATATTGAAAAAATCGCGGTGTATGGACAACACCACAAAAACTATATTACGGAAGATGCACAATCAGCGACCAAACTTGGCTTAACAATAAAAGAAACGCCGCAGTCTATTTCAGTGATCTCGCGCGCACTCATGGATGACTTCTCGCTTGATAATTTAAACGCAGTGTTAGAGAGTACACCTGGTGTAACCGTTGAACAAATAGAGACAGATCGTACGTATTTTAAAGCTCGTGGTTTTGAAATTACAAATTTTCAAATAAATGGTATGGGCTTGCCTCAAGATTTAGGTTCTATTCAAGGTACGCTTGATACATCAATTTTTGAAAGTATTGAGGTTGTTCGCGGTGCCAACGGTTTAATGACCGGTGCTGGTAATCCATCAGCAACTGTTAATATGGTGCTTAAAAAGCCGACTTATCAAACAAAAGTTAGCGCTTCAGCTTCTTATGGTTCGTGGAATAACAAACGTTTTGAGCTTGATGCCTCAACAGCCTTAGCGGATGACCATGCAGTACGCGTCGCATTCACTAAGCAAAAAACAGATTCATACCTAGATCGTTATGAACAAGATAAAACTATTTATTACCTAGCCTACGAAGGACAGCTAACCGATAGTACTCTTTTATCTGTTAACTACGTTAATCAAAAAAAGGATGCTGATAGTCCTCTATGGGGTGCGCTGCCACTTTATTACACTGACGGTACAGCAACAAATTATGACTCATCAACCAGCACTGCCGCTGATTGGTCATACTGGAACAATACCGCTGAACAAATATTTGTATCTATTGAGCAAAGTATTGCTGCTAGTTGGTTTATAAAAGCGAATTATGCCCATATAGAAAATGAGCAAGAGTCGGCTTTATTTTACGTATACGGCACACCAAATAAAGAAACTCAAACAGGTCTATCTGGCTTAGCAAGCAATTATAATTATAAAGATGAGCATGATATTTTTGATTTATATGCCACAGGTAAACTTGATTTATTCTCACGTGAGCATGATTTATCATTTGGCGTAAACCAAGCCGATATGAAAAAAACCGAATCATCGCTATATGATGCAAACCAGCAGCACCCTAATCCAGCACCTAGTATTGATCACTTAAATACTTGGGACGGATCAGCGCCAGTACCCACTTTAAATGCAGGCTTACGTGGTGGGGATGTAAAAAACAGACAACGCTCGGCTTATATATCAGCACGACTTAGTCTCACCGATTCATTTAACTTCTTAACAGGTATAAGCCAAGTTAACTGGCAAACTGATGGTATTTCTTATGGCGTAAATAAAGCGAAAGATAGTGAGCAAACAGTGCCTTACTTCGGTGCTGTTTATGACTTCAACGAGAGTATTTCTAGTTATGCTAGCTACACCGAAACTTTTGTGCCACAAACACAACGCGACATTAACGGTGACTACTTAGATCCAATTACAGGTAAAAGCAGTGAAGTTGGCCTAAAAGCTCAATTACTTGAAGATAATCTATTTATTACTTTGGCATACTTTGATGCCAAACAAGTAGGACTTGCTGTAGCTATTCCTAATTCATCGCCAGATGATACGCGCTTTTATGGCGCTGACGGCATTAATAGTGATGGGTTTGAAGTAGAGCTCAGCGGTAAATTGACTGACGATCTAAGTGCAAGCTTTAGCTACAGTGGCGTAAATATTGAAGGTGATGACTTAGTTAAAGATTACACCCCTGAGAATCAATTTAAGCTTGCTATTACTCATCAAGTACCAACGATTGAAGGTCTAACCTTTGGTTTAAATTACCGCTGGCAAGATGATACTAAGCGCGTACAAGTGCGTGATGCCAACAATAATGCACTCGTTACAACAAAGCAAGGCGCTTATGGGCTACTAGATTTAATGGCCACTTACGAAATTACTGATAACGTAGGGGTCACTTTAAACATTAATAATGTTACCTCTGAAAAATACATTAACAGCCTATACTGGGCGCAAGGCTATTACGGTGCACCACGTAGTTACGCCATCTCTGTAAATTGGCAACTATAATGACTAACACGCTTTTTATTTATTAAAAAGCACTAGGGCGTGTTGACCTTTGTGGATTGAAATTTGTTCAACCTAGGGGCGATTTAATCGCGGCGCGAGGTTTGTAACCTAGTGGGCTAAGTAAAAACCGAGCAACAAAGAGTCAATCGCCCCTAGGAAGAACCCTTTGGGCAGCGCATGTTTGGCATTTATACTGCGTTATCGCCTATTTATGGGGAACAACCACACGACATAGGCTCTGCCTTGCCTAAATACCAAACATACTGCTGCAAAATCAATCACGAAAGGTCAACACGCCCTAGCTCATTACTCAAAAAGTAAAAATAAAAAACCGCTAAATAATTATATTTAGCGGTTTTTTAATATTAAGCGCGGGTCAAGTCGAGCTTATTGAGTCTGTTTAAAGCTCTGCATCATCAGCTAAAAGAGCATCTTCATCGTCAGGCTTAATGGTTGCTTTTAATAGCAATAAATCACGCAACTTACCTTCAATCTCATCTGAAATCTCAGGATTCTCTTTCAAAAACTTAATTGAGTTAGATTTACCTTGGCCAACTTTACTGCCATTGTAGCTGTACCATGCACCGGCTTTTTCAACCAATTTATGTTTAACGCCTAAATCAATAAGCTCGCCGTGTTTAGAGATACCTTGGCCGTACATAATAATAAACTCAGCCTGTTTAAATGGCGGTGCAACTTTATTTTTCACCACTTTAACACGGGTTTCGTTACCAACGACTTCATCGCCCTCTTTAACAGAGCCAATACGACGAATATCTAAACGAACAGATGCGTAAAACTTAAGTGCATTACCACCTGTTGTTGTTTCAGGGTTGCCAAACATAACACCAATTTTCATACGAATTTGGTTTATAAAGATACATAACGTGTTTGAGCGTTTGATATTACCCGTTAGCTTACGTAATGCTTGTGACATTAAACGTGCTTGAAGACCCATGTGTGAGTCACCCATGTCACCTTCAATCTCAGCTTTTGGTGTAAGTGCAGCAACAGAATCGACAACGACTACATCGACAGCACTTGAGCGTACAAGCATGTCGCAAATTTCAAGTGCTTGCTCACCGGTATCTGGTTGTGAAACTAATAACTCATCAATATTAACGCCTAGTTTCTGTGCGTAAATTGGATCAAGAGCATGCTCAGCATCAACAAAGGCACATGTTTTACCTTCTTTTTGAGCTTCTGCGATAACTTGTAGTGTCAGCGTTGTTTTACCTGATGACTCAGGACCGTATATTTCAACAATACGCCCCATAGGTAAACCACCTATGCCTAACGCGATATCAATGCCTAGTGAGCCTGTTGATATTGCTTCAATGTCTAATGCCTTGTTATCACCCAATTTCATAATTGAGCCTTTACCAAATTGACGCTCAATTTGAGATAAAGCAGCGTCCAATGCTTTTTGTTTGTTATCGTTCATTTTACTCTCCAAATCCGGCTAATGCAGACAAGTATACTGTATGAAATCACAGTATCAAGCTTATTTTATAAATTTATCTTTTCAATAACACTTTTCAATGCATAAACAATAGCTTGCGACCTAACTTCGGCTCTGCCGCCCGCAAATATTTGTTGGCTAGAATACACTTTATTGCCAATTTTAATACAAAACCATACTAAACCGACCGGTTTGTCATTAGTGCCGCCACCTGGGCCTGCGACTCCTGATATAGCGACTGATATATCTGCATGTGCAGCTTTACTTGCACCTTCTGCCATTTGCAAAACAGTCTGCTCACTCACTGCACCATAGTGTGTTAATGTTTGTGCATTAACCCCCAGTAAATCTTGCTTTGCTTTATTGCTGTAAGTTACGAATGCACGGTCAATATACGCAGAGCTTCCGGGGGTATCTGTAAGCGCATAACTCACTCCGCCACCAGTACATGATTCAGCGGTAGTGATCCATAAGCATTTATCCGTTAAAATAGCACCTAATTGCGCAGCAAGTGTTTTAATCTCTTGATGTAATTCCATATTCAGCCTTTGGGTAAATACATGTCGTTTGATCTTTATGCACCACACACTATAAGTCAACAAACTCCGATGATGCAGCAGTATCTAAAAATAAAATCTGAGCATCGCGATATTCTAATGTTTTATCGGATGGGTGATTTTTATGAGCTGTTCTTTGATGACGCCAAACGTGCGGCTCAACTGCTTGATATTTCGCAAACTCATCGCGGTAAAGCTGGCGGTGATCCTATACCTATGGCCGGTGTACCTTACCACGCTGTTGAGAACTACCTTGCGCGATTAGTGCAGATGGGCGAATCGGTCGCTATTTGTGAACAAGTAGGCGATCCAGCCACTAGCAAAGGGCCTGTAGAACGAAAAGTTGTGCGAATAGTTACACCCGGCACTATTTCGGACGAAGCGCTATTACAAGAACGCCAAGATAATTTGCTCGCCAGTGTTTGGCAAAGCAAAAAAGGTGTATACGGTGTTGCTTATTTAGATATTAACTCTGGTGTGTTTAACATTGTTGAAGTAAATACCGACGAAGCATTTAGTTCAACCTTGCAACGTTTGGCGCCTGCAGAACTACTTTATAGTGAAGACTTTGCTAACTTTCATTTAATTGAGCATGTTAAAGGTGTGCGTCGTCGTCCTGAATGGGAATTCGATTTAGATACTGCACAACACTTATTATGCGATCAGTTCGGCACTAAGGATTTAGTTGGCTTTGGAGTTGATAAAGCCAAAGCGGCATTAGTTGCTGCCGGCTGCTTAATGCAATATGTAAAAGATACTCAGCGTATTACTTTACCGCATATTCGCGCCATTACTCTTGAGCATAATGAACACGCTGTTATTTTAGATGCTGCCACACGCAAAAACTTAGAGCTAACTGTTAACCTATCCGGTGGCTTTGAAAATACCCTAGCGCAAGTACTCGATAAAACCGCGACAGCCATGGGCTCACGGTTATTAAAACGTCGTATTCATACACCTATTCGTTCTAAGCTTGAACTGAATGCACGTCTTAATGCGATTAGTGCCATTATCGATGCCCAGCTCTACTGTGAGCTGCATGATTCTTTAAAGCAAATAGGTGACATTGAACGTGTTATTGCGCGCCTTGCTTTATGTACTGCCCGCCCACGCGATTTAACGCGCCTACGCAGCGCTCTACAAGCCCTTGTACCACTGCATGAGTTATTAACGGATGCCAGCGACCCGCGCATCACTCAAATCATCATGCAGTCACCTGAGTTACCAGATTTACAACATTTGCTTGAGCAAGCCGTGATTGATAATCCACCGGTACTTATTCGTGATGGTGGCGTTATTGCCCCCGGTTATAATAGTGAGTTAGACGAGTGGCGCGCGTTAAGCCAAGGCGCAACCGATGTACTTGAACAACTGGAACTGCGTGAGCGTGAACGCACAGGGATCAGCACTCTTAAAATAGGCTATAACCGTGTTCATGGTTTCTTTATCGAAGTGAGCCGCGCCAACGCCCACCTAGTACCTGCTGATTATATTCGTCGCCAAACACTTAAAAATAATGAACGTTACATCATTCCAGAGCTTAAAGAGCACGAAGACAAAGTGCTAGGTAGCCAATCAAAAGCGCTCGCACTTGAAAAACAACTTTATGAACAGTTATTTGAATTTATAGCTCCCCACATAGAACAGCTGCAAATGATGGCCGCCGCATTAGCTGATTTAGACGTGCTAAATAACCTCGCAGAGCGTGCTGTTACACTTAACTACGCCAAACCCGTACTATGCGACAATGACGATATAAGTATCAAGCAAGGCCGCCACCCTGTCGTAGAGCAAGTTATGAAAGACCCGTTTATAGCCAACCCTGTTGAACTCAATGCACAACGTAAAATGTTGATCATTACAGGGCCAAACATGGGTGGTAAATCAACTTACATGCGCCAAACTGCACTCATTGTTTTAATGGCGCACATTGGTAGTTTCGTCCCCGCTGACAGCGCACATATTGGTCATATTGATCGTATTTTCACACGTATTGGTGCCAGCGATGACCTTGCATCAGGACGCTCAACGTTTATGGTCGAAATGACCGAAACGGCGACTATTTTAAATAATGCAACAGCGCAATCATTGGTCTTAATGGACGAGATTGGACGAGGCACAAGTACCTACGATGGCTTATCTTTAGCGTATGCAACGGCTGATCATTTAGCATCAAAAATATCAGCCAAAACCTTATTTGCAACACATTACTTTGAGTTAACCGAATTAGCTGAGCAACAAGTTGGGCTCGTAAATGTTCACTTAGATGCGATTGAGCACAATGATACTATCGCGTTTATGCATACCGTGCTTGATGGCGCTGCCAGCAAAAGCTTTGGCTTACAAGTTGCTGCATTAGCTGGCGTACCGAAAGCTGTGATTAAGCAAGCTAAACAAAAGCTAAAGATGCTTGAGAATCATCAACCCGTTACCGCTGATCTTAATGTTCAGCAGGCATCGTTATTTGAAAGCGAGCCGAGTGAGGTAGAAACTCAGCTGGCTGAAATCGATTTAGATAACCTAAGCCCACGCCAAGCCCAAGACTTACTTTATAAGCTAAAAGCACTGCTTTAATATTCTGAAAGCAAAAAAAGCTGAAGAGTGACACCCTTCAGCTTTTTTAATTCTATTTACGTATGTAATAAAGCAGATTAATTGAATTGGTCAAATAAACTATCTGTACTTAAACCTTCATGCTGTAAAATATCTTTTAAACGGCGCAGCGCTTCAACTTGAATTTGTCTTACACGCTCACGAGTTAAACCAATCTCACGACCTACATCTTCAAGGGTTGATGGTTCATAACCTAACAGGCCGAAACGACGAGCAAGTACTTCGCGTTGCTTGGGGTTTAACTCACCAAGCCAATCTACAATATGCTTATTAATATCGTTATTCTGTACTTCGCCTTCTGGACCAAAGCCTTTCTCATCAGCAATAATATCCAGTAAAGCAGTATCATTCTCACCACCAATCGGGGTGTCTACTGAGGTGATTTTTTCATTTAAACGCAGCATTTTTGTTACGTCTTCAACAGGTCTATCTAAGCACTCAGCGATTTCTTCCGCTGTTGGCTCATGATCTAGCTTTTGCGTTAATTCACGTGCGGTGCGTAAATATACATTAAGTTCTTTAACAACATGGATAGGCAAACGGATGGTACGAGTTTGATTCATAATAGCGCGTTCAATCGTTTGACGGATCCACCACGTTGCGTAAGTTGAAAATCTAAATCCACGTTCAGGATCAAATTTCTCTACCGCGCGGATTAAACCTAAATTACCTTCCTCAATAAGGTCAAGTAACGCAAGACCACGATTATTATAACGGCGGGCAATTTTAACAACTAAACGTAGATTACTTTCGATCATACGTTTACGAGAAGCTTCGCAGCCTTTTAACGCTTTACGGGCAAAAAACACTTCTTCTTCAGCACTCAGTAAAGGTGAAAAACCTATCTCGCCTAAATATAGTTGGGTTGCATCTAAGTTTTTAGTTACTTCCTCTTTAGCAAATATTTCATCTTCGCTATCAACTTCTTCCAATAATGCTTTATTTGGTTCTTCAACCGCTACATCATCGAATTTATCATCAATTACGTCTTTTGATTTTTCTACTTTTGCTGTGTTACCCATGAGCGTACCCTCAAGCAAATAAGTGATTTATTGACCACTTATATATATTCCCGATAGCTAAGGCAGGTACTTTGCAGGGTTGACTGCTTGACCCCGAAAACGAATCTCAAAACGTAGAGCCGTTACTTCTGAGTCAGAGTTACCGACTTCTGCAATTTTCTGTCCTGCTTTCACATCCTGTTTTTCTTTAACTAGCAGTTTTGAATTATGTGCATAAGCACTTAGATAATCATCATTGTGTTTCAATATGATTAAATTACCGTAACCTCTTAGCGCATTCCCCGCATAAACAACCGTTCCTTTGGCTGCGGCTAAAACAGGCGAACCTTTTTTATTAGCAATTTGTAACCCTTTAAAACCATTTTCCTTAGTAGAAAAACGCTGAGTTACTTTTCCTTTAGCTGGCCAAGACCAATGTACCCTTTTATCGTACATGCTATTGGAATTGCTAACTTTTTTACTAGTCTGTTTTTGAACATACTCTCGTTGTTTTGGCTGATCAAGCTCTTTCTTTAATTTTTTGTTATTTTTTTGTGTTTCTTTTGTAGACTTTTTACTCGATCTCGTATATTTTTTCTGCTTTTTCTTTTTTACTGATGGTTTTTTAAACGTTATTATTTGCCCCGGTTGAATAATGTAAGGGGCTGGAATACGGTTGTTTTTCGCTAGGGTTCTAAAATCTTGTTTGGCACTAAACGCGATTGAATATAATGTATCGCCTTTTTCGACTGTATAGCGATCACCTGTGATATTAACCTTGCTTGTATAAGGTTTTACATTTGTATTTAAACTGCTTACAGGGGCTGGCGCTTGGCGGGATGAGCAAGCACTGAGCAAAACACTTGTAAATAAAGTAACATAGAGAATTTGTCGTTTATTCATAGTGTTTTGCCCTTAATTACCAAAAAGTGATTTTTTAATGCTTAGCGTAGTAAAATGTACGCTATCGCAACTAAAACCACGAGTCCCCAGCCAAGTACTTCAACATATTGACGTAATTTCTGCTCCATTTTAACTCCACCCCATTTCATTAAAGCAGAAACTAAAAAGAAGCGTGCGCCACGACCTACCGCAGACGCCAATAAAAATGGCAAAAACGCCATATGCAATAAACCAGCGCCAATAGTAAACACTTTATAGGGGATAGGAGAAAACCCAGCTAAAAATACAACCCAAACTCCGTAATTTTTAAACCACTCTAAAGCAACGTTAAATTTATCTTGCCATCCCATTTGCGCAATAAGCGGTTCAACAACAGGCTCAAATAACCAAAAACCAAGTAAATAGCCAAATACCCCACCAATAACTGAAGCTATAGTAGTCAGTGTAGCAAAACGCCACGCTTTGCTTGGTTGAGCAAGCGACATAGGCGCAAGCATTACATCAGGCGGTATAGGAAAAATAACTGATTCAGCAAAACTCATCCCTGCTAAATAACGCTCTGCGTGGCGATGTTTTGCCCACACTAATGCCATATCGTATAACTTAGTAAACAATTTCAAAGTAGCTTCCTATTCAATATCGCCAGGTATAAGAGGTACAAACCTCACTGGCGCAATTACATGTTGAGTAAATTTTTCGCCTTCACGCACAACCATCACTAGTTGCTGATCTTCATTACCAATAGGGGCAATCATCACACCGCCATCAGCAAGTTGATCCAATAGTGCTTGTGGCACGTGTGACGCTGCCGCAGTCACAATTATCCCTGCAAAAGGTGCTTGCGACTCCCATCCTTGCCAACCATCACCATGTTTCATGGTAACGTTATATAAATCAAGGTTCTGTAAGCGACGCTTGGCTTGCCATTGCAGCGCTTTTATACGTTCTACTGAAAATACCTTAGTAAAGGTTTTAGCCAGTATTGCTGTTTGATAACCAGAACCCGTACCTATTTCAAGAACTTTATCACGCACACCGGCTAAACGCAGCAATTCTGTCATACGTGCAACGATATAAGGCTGTGAAATTGTTTGCCCCTGACCTATAGGCAATGCTGTATTTTGATAGGCTTTATGCTTGAGTACATCGTCAATAAATACGTGACGTGGAACATCTGCAATAGCAGCCAATACGTCTTTATCTTCAACACCTTCGCGCTGTAATAACTCAGCGAGCCCATGTGCACTGCGTGTATAATTAGCTAGCACCGTTGATCTCCATTGTTTTGAGCCAATCACCTACCGCTGCTAAACTATCTTTTGCGGTCATATCTACACTTAAAGGTGTGACTGATGCGTAACCATTATTGATAGCAAAAAAGTCGGTGCCAACTCCAGCATCACTTTCGGCCCCTAACACACCATACCAATAGATATCGCGTCCCCAAGGGTCTTGTTGCTTGGTCATAGTTTCAGCTTTGTGGCGTGCGCCTAAGCGCGTTACCTGCACACCTTTTAGTTCACTTAATGGAATATCGGGCACATTAATATTAATGATCTGATCTTTAGGAAGGGGGTGCGATGCAAGCTCTTTAATTATACTGACCGTAACTGCCGCTGCCGTTTCAAAATGATTGCCCTCTTTAGAGCATAATGAGACTGCCACCGCAGGCAAACCTAAATGACGCCCTTCAGTTGCCGCCGCAACAGTGCCTGAATACAAGGTATCGTCGCCTAAATTAGCACCATGGTTTATACCTGCAACAACCAAATCAGGTTTTTCATCAAGTAGTTCATTAACCCCTAAATGCACACAGTCGGTAGGAGTTCCATTGACAGAAATAAACCCATTTTCTAGTGCTGTTGCACGTAATGGGTTCATCAACGTTAATGAGTTACTTGCTCCACTGCAATTACGGTCAGGCGCAACAAGTGTCACATCGGCAATTTGTGACAGCGCATGATAAAGCACCGCAATCCCTTTAGCATTTACGCCATCATCATTACTTAGCAGAATTTTCATTGGAAGCGTCCTTCTCTTTATGTACGCGTGGACTGGCGTCTGTGTAATCCACCAGCTCACGTAATAATGCCGTTGCAAAAGTCCCTTTTGGTAAACCAAAGCTCAATTTAATGGTGGTTTCATCAACCGTTTCAACCGCTAAATCTTGTGGTATCAAACGCAGCATTCTGCGTTCGTTTTTAAGCCCTAATTCACCTAGCCCTTCGCACCATTCTTTATATGGTTCTAGCCATATTTTTTCTTGTTCAGTAAGGCCTTTTTCGCTAGTGCCTACCAGAGGCGCTGACATCATAATATCGCCTGAGGCGAGCCTTGCTATGTTTTCATCACTGATTGCATCTTCAAAAAAAGCATTGCTACCACTGAGCATAAATACTTCGCGGTGCATGGTTTTAGCCAAACCATGTTCAGCGACTCGCAGGTTCACTATTTGATTAAACACATACGAGCGCGCTGCAGAGATTATTAAACCACGCAGTTTTTTGTCACGGATACGCTCACCGGCAAACATTTTTTTAGCCATCACTAGGTTATGACCGTCGTGACCAAAACGTTGTTCACCGAAGTAATTGGGCACACCAGCACGTACTGCATTTATTCGACAAAGAATATCAAGCGGCTGAGTCACATTACGCAAGGTTATAGTAAATTTGTTACCTTTGTGACAACCAGTGCGAAGTTTACGGTTATGGCGTTGCTGAGAAATAATAAACAGTGATTCACTATTGAGCTCTGTAAAATCAATGTCTTTTTTAATAGGCACTGGCACGCTAAACCATTGACTACAAACACCATGGCGATCTTTCATACCTGCGTAACTTACATCGCGCGGTGAAATACCGGCTTTTTGAGCAAGCAATTTGGCAACATATTGGGTGTTTTCGCCTTTTTTAACCACTTGCAAACACACATGCTCACCGCTACCCGTAAACTCTATACCTAAGTCTTCATCAACCATAAAGTCTTCAGCAGTGGTTTTAAAATCAGCTTTTGATAATGGCGCGCCATATAGATAATTTAATTCACTCATAACGACTCTTTGCTCATGATCACGACGGCGTGACTCGATATACCTTCTTTACGCCCTTCAAAACCTAGCTTTTCCGTGGTCGTTGCTTTTACGTTTACTTGACTAAGCTCTGCGTTTAAATCTGTGGCTAAGTTTGTTCGCATAGCTTGAATATGCGGCAACATTTTTGGTGCTTGCGCAACAATGGTTACGTCTGCATTACCAAGTACATAACCTTGCTGCTTAGCTAAGTCGACAACATGGCGCAGTAAAATACGGCTATCGATATTTTCATATTCACTGGCTGTATCCGGAAAGTGCTTACCGATATCGCCCATCGCCAACGATCCTAAAATAGCATCGCACAATGCGTGGATCGCAACATCACCATCGGAATGAGCAAGAAAACCCTGTGGATACTCTATCTTTTCACCACAAATTGTTAACGGGCCTTCGCCACCAAACTTATGGACATCAAAGCCATGGCCAATTCTAATCATGATGCTTTCTCACTGTGTTGTTTTTGGAGTAAAAAATGGGCTAAATCTAAATCTTCAGGCGTGGTAATTTTAATGTTATCGCTTCGTCCAGCGATAAGTTTGACAGGCTTATTGGCCCATTCAATAGCTGATGCTTCATCGGTGATAGTTACACCTTGTTGTAATGCGCCCTCTAATGCCGCTTTTAGTTCGTGATATTTAAAAAGTTGAGGAGTCAATGCTTGCCATAAATCATCGCGCGGAACAGTCTGTTCACTGTGAGTATTACCGCGCTTAATGGTGTCTTTTACTTTACTGGCTAAAATCCCGCCTTCATTTGCATGCGTACATTGCGCGATGAGGTTTTCAATGTCATCAATAGCAACGAGTGGCCTTGCGGCATCATGCACCAATACCCAGTCTGGGGGGTTATCTGACAAAGCCAATAAACCATTGAGCACTGAATCAGCGCGCTCTTTACCGCCCACAGTCCTAATAATTTTGACATCAATAAACCCTATATTTTGATAAAAAGGGTCATTATCACTCACCGCAACGACTATCTTACTTAACTGCGTAAGCTGCGCTAATTTCGTCAGTGTGTGCTCTAAAATCGTTTTCCCTGCCAAAATAATGTATTGCTTTGGCATACTATGCTGCATACGACTTCCCACCCCTGCGGCTGGAACAATGGCAGCGATTGTTTGATTATTTTTCATTATATTGCTGGCTCGGTAAAACACGAATAAATGTCTCTGCGGGTTTAATCATCCCAAGTTCATTACGGGCACGTTCTTCAACCCCTTCTTGACCAAGCTTTAAATCTTCAATATCAGCTTTGAGCACTTTATTACGTTTAATAAGCTTGGCATTAGTATCTTGGTGAGAAATTACCGCATTTTTTAAGCGACTATAATCTTGTAAGCCATTATGACCAAACCATAAACGATACTGCACAAACAGTGCTAAACACAGCAAAGTAAATTGAAATAGTCGCATTAAACACTCCTTGATTATCTTTACCAGTACAAATTTAATGCGATTGAGGCAACTGGTATTATATTTTTTTAACGTGAACATACGGGCGTTTTAAATTACGCCAATTGATATTGCCAGCAAGCAGCATTTCTCTCAGTGATAGAGTTCGCGGTGTACAACGTTTAGCAAAATGCCATTGGTGACCACAACATGCAGCAGCCATTGTGGCTTTGCTGGGCTTAAGTAACACAACAGCTAACCCATCAAGTGAGCGCCCTGCGCAATCAAACCAACCGTGCTCATTACAATGCAGTTTATTGTCGCTTACTTGGTCGATGCTGTCTATTGCAACACGAGTATGATTATCGTTATTAACCAATAACGGCACTATTAAACCCGTTTTTTTATCTGTTTGATAAAAAGTACCATTCTTTTTTTCGTCGGGCGGGTGCGCTGTTTGTTTCTCAAGCCAGCAGCCATTTTGTGGATCTAATTGAAAAGGCACTTGGCCATTTACGATATGTGTCGCTGCGCATTCAACATAATAAGGCAGGCTTTTTAGTGTTTTTCGTAAGCGCGATTCATTGAGCTCATGCGTAAGCCGATTTATTTCTCGCGCATAAAAAGCGTTACACAGCTGTGCATAAAGCACACGCTGCGCATCTGATTGCCAAATATCACCTTGTTGATGGGGATCACTTGCAGCCAACACTTATACTCAAAAACGTTTAGTTAACTATTTTATAGCACAGTACTGACCGCATTTTAAGCTATTTACTTCGCTTGTGGCTTTGCGCCTAGTTTAGCGTCACCCGTTTCTAAAAACTGAACAACCTCGTCGCGCTTTTTGCCTAATAGCAAACTACCATCAGCTAAAAACATAAAGTTTTGCCAATTGCGCTTAAATACATCAAAACTGGTTTCGATAATATTATCGCGGGCAATACAAAAATACACCGTGGTATTTGCTTGCCAGCCTAAGTGATCAAGAATGTCTTGAGGGAGTTGATCTGCGCCTTCTTCCCATGCAGCTTCCCAATGGATAGTTTGCGTAAAGTTTTCTTCGTTGCCACACCAATCTGTTTTTTCAAAAAAATCGGGATGATCATGCTCGCGACTCACCATTGTACTCCATAAAACCGCAGCGCGCTCATGGCTCATTGGTTTTATTAAAGCAAGATCTTGCTCATTAACAGGGGCATCTTTATGGCGAAAAACCCACGCTTTTTTGTAATCATCTAACGGTATATAGTTCATAATAGTAGCAAATTAGTTAGCATTAAAAGTGCAAGCGCAAATTATACAAGAGATCAAAACATGACTACAGCAATAAAACCACATTCCCTCAAATCAGGCATATATCAACACTACAAAGGCCCTAAATACAAAGTATTTTATGTTGCCACTCATAGCGAAACGCACGAGCAGCTTGTTATTTATCAAGCCCTTTACGGCGAGTTTGGCATGTGGGCACGCCCACTGAGTATGTTTTTAGAGACCGTAGAAAAAGACGGCCAAACCATCCCCCGCTTTGCTTATCTTGGCGAGACCACTTAGATATGGCATCATGGCTAACATTATTACTGCTCAGACCAGATAGGTATTACCGTGCAATTTCATTCTACAGATAACTACATAGCAAGTAATTCGTTAAAACAAGCTGTTAATGCGGCTATTTTGCTTGAAAAGCCACTACTTATAAAAGGCGAACCCGGTACAGGTAAAACCATGCTGGCTGAAGAACTCGCTAAAAGTTTAGATACCACGCTTATTCAATGGCATATAAAATCGACCACCAAAGCACAGCAAGGTCTGTATGAGTATGATGCGGTATCGCGCCTACGCGACAGTCAATTAGGCGATGAGCGCGTTCATGATATTGGTAACTACATTGTTAAAGGTAAATTGTGGCAGGCATTTACTTATGGTGAAGAACATAACAAACGCCCGGTATTATTAATTGATGAAATAGATAAAGCCGACATCGAGTTCCCTAACGACTTATTATTAGAGCTCGATAAAATGGAGTTTCATGTTTATGAAACCGGTGAACGTGTAGTCGCTAAGCTACGCCCTATTGTGATCATCACATCAAATAACGAAAAAGAACTACCAGATGCCTTCTTACGTCGTTGTTTTTTCCACTACATTGATTTTCCATCGAGCGATGAAATGCAACAAATTGTTGATGTACACCACCCGTATGTTAAACAAGATTTAGTACGCCAAGCACTAGAAGTATTTTTTGGCCTGCGTGACGTTAATGGCATCAAGAAAAAACCCTCGACCAGCGAATTACTCGATTGGCTAAAACTTCTAATGGCAGAGGACATTGACGCTAAAACTCTGCACGATAAAACCAAGAAAGGCGGCTTAATGCCAATGTTTGGTGCGCTTTTAAAAAATGAACAAGATATTAGCTTAATTGAAAAACTTGCTTTTATGAGTCGCAGCTAAGATGTTGATTGCGTTTTTCTTCAAACTACGGGAATACCGCTTACCAGTGAGTTTGCGTGAGCTACTTGATTTAATCAACGCGCTAAAAAAAGGCGCGGTATTTGCCGACATTGACGGTTTTTATTATTTAGCCCGCACTATTATGGTTAAAGACGAAACCCATTTTGATCGCTTTGATAAAGCCTTTAGCGATTATTTTACTGGTATTGCCGATCTCGATTTATTAGAAAGTCTAAAGCAACAGCATGACTTACCTAATGATTGGCTGCGTAAAGAGTTTGAAAAACACCTGACGGATGAAGAAAAAGCGCAACTCAAAACGATGGGTGGTCTTGATGAACTCATGAAAACCCTCAAAGAGCGCCTAGAAGAACAACAAAAACGCCACGCTGGTGGCAATAAGTGGGTGGGCACAGGCGGTACATCGCCCTTTGGCGCCTATGGCTACAACCCTGAGGGCGTGCGCATAGGCCAAGACGGCAACCGTAACCGCCGCGCTGTAAAAGTGTGGGATAAACGCGAATACCGTAATTTAGACTCTGACCGTGAAATAGGCTCACGCACCATTAAACTCGCCCTTAAAAAACTACGTAAATTTGCTCGCACAGGCGCGAGTGATACGCTTGATTTAAATGAGACCATTCGCGCCACAGCTAAGCAAGGCGGCATGCTTGATGTAAAAATGGCACCAGAGCGTCATAATGCAGTAAAAGTATTAATGCTGTTTGATATTGGCGGCTCAATGGATGATTACATTCATACCTGCGAAGAGCTCTTTAGCGCCGCCCACAGCGAGTTTAAACACTTAGAGTTTTACTACTTTCATAACTGCTTATACGAACACGTTTGGCAGGATAACCAACGCCGCCATTCAAACGTTATCGACACCATGACGCTGATCAACAAGTTCACCAGCGACTATAAAGTGATATTTGTGGGGGATGCCACTATGGGCCCGTATGAAATAGCCTACCCCGGCGGCTCAGTTGAGCACTACAACGAAGAACCCGGCAGTGCATGGTTAAACCGTATCACCGATCACTTTGATAAAGTCGCATGGCTCAACCCGCAACCCGTTGAACACTGGCGTTACTATCAATCAATTGATTTTATAAAACAGTTGATGGATAACCGTATGTACCCACTGAGTTTAGATGGGATAAGTAATGCGATAAGGGAGTTGAGTTAAAAGGTGAATTAACCACAGCTAAAAATGAATCTGAGGTTAGATCCCAAGATTCTAAAACTGTGGCCAAAATTAGTTGACCACTACATTATGACTGATGAAGTCAAGGCTTACCCCCTTTGGTTTCCATTGGCTTTTCAAATATACCACCAATCTGCTTCTTGACGGAATTATACTCTTCCTCTCTTAACAATGAACGTTCGTTTTTCAAGTAGAAAGTCTTACCTTGTGAAGACATAGGCTCCAATGCTGGATCATCCATCCCACATAAAAATACCTGACCTTCTTCTGGAATATTTTCAAGAAGTGACTCAACAATTACCTCATAACGAATTTCAGCTTGCTCCTGCTGTTTCGGTGTATCCACAACAAAAGGAGCTAAAGCAGTTTCACTGAATAAATAAGATAGGTTATATACTGATATATAATAAGCTAATAAAGCTCTAGTACCCTCAGCGGCCCCCCCACTAATAGCTACTTTTTTATGGCTCATAGGAGATTTTATTACAGATGTTTTCACACCGTGCGCACCAAGTTTAGAAACTAAAGCGGGGAAAATTTCTTTAAATTTATTAAACGATTCTTTTTTACGCTCTTTGACTGCTTTAGTCCTGTCTGCCATAAGCTCTTTCTTTTTATGGCTTAAATCAGTTAATTTAACAATGTTCTCCTGTCGAGAAGACTCTACTCGATAACGAACTGAATGAGCAGCAACTGAGTCCAAGATAGTAGAAAGGTCAAATTTTGTTTCTTTTTCTTCTCGATAATATTTTTTGTTTAATTCGTCTATCCTACCCTTAATATTATTAAACTCTTCAAGTTTTTCTGATAATTCAGCGTCTAATAATTCAATCTCACTTTGTATCCTAAAACAAACTTGTTTAGATTGCTCTTGATCTTGCAATAATGAAAATCTGTCCACCAAAGTATTATCATAGTTAGTTCCACAGGTAGGGCATTCTAGTTCGACTTCTGAAGAACGTTTCAATGCAAAGTTATAATCTAACTCAGATTCTTTAAAAGATGTTTCAGCTATCCTGAGTTGAATTTCTTGATGTTTTCTATTGGCTTTTAAATTAGCGACTTCTTCAAAAACAACTTCTTGGAATGAATGTAGATCAACTAAGTCTTTTTCTAATTCAACCTTAATTTCAGCTAACTCTTCTTTATCAACTGTAGTTGTAATCTGCGGGATAAACTCGTCAACAACGCTAATTGCTGTATCAATCCTTGTCACCTCATCGCTAACATCAGCCTTTTTCCTCTCTACCCCATACATTTCATCTGTAAACTGAAAGTATTCTTTAGTAAAAGCACCACAGTGGTATGGGATTATGTCATTAGTCCACCTGGCATATTGCCTTAAATCACTAAAGCTATCCCAAGCTTCAATCCACCCTCTTTTTTGATCGATATAAAATGGCAGGAAATAAAAAGCTACTGGAGGTATAGATGCGACATTCGAGTCCCTCGCAGGCAGAAGAGCATTAAATCCCACTATTGAAGCAAAAGCTTCTGCATAGTCGCCCGTAATTTTGCTGTAAACCTTGAAAGGTTTTCCTCGCTCGGCAAGCATGATTCTAGAATCATCACGAGCACAAATATAATCCATTTCGTTAACTGAAAACTCTATAACGGTCTTACTTTCTGCTCCTTTCCAAGCATCATCAAAATACGGGTTACAACCCAATGCCCAAAACAAGTTTTTTACTAGGGAAGATTTACCAACACTATTATCAGTGCCTACTATTACGTTTATCTTTTTGTCGAAGGTTAGTTGAATTCCTTTTTGTTCCTGCTCCGACAGAATCATTAACTTTTTGAATATCAAGCTCTTCATTAACATTCTTCCTTAAATTTCTTATCAATAATTTATAGTTCTCAATACTCATTTATCATTCTCTCAATAGCTCATAAAGTATCGCTACAATCAACTCATTTTCATCAGTAAACTCTGCTTTTATTTCTTCTGAAACAGCTTGGCGAATAGCTATCTCAAGTTTAGATATTTCCTCAAATTCACTTAAATGCGCTGATTCAAACTCTTTAACAAATTCAGAAAATTTAATTAGTACAGTATTTCTACTACCTAACCGACGACTATAATATCGCTGAAATGCATGTTTAAGATTTCGCACTCGTAGAGATTTGAATCCGTACTCTTTCAAAACGTCATCTAATAATGAAGTTAAGCTACTATCAACTGTCCGTTTAACATTGCGTTCAATAATACTTTGCACCTGAGAGCTTGTTATAGCTTTTTTCTTTAATGCTCTGTCCCACTCAAGATAATCGAATGTTTCTTCTCCTTTCTGATCAAGATCCTCAACCAAACACCTGTATATAGACACAGTGTCATTATTACCATTAGGAGCCAATTTTTCAAGCAAGGTTAAAATTCTTCCTTTGACTGCATTTCGGAAATCTTTAGGTGGTAAGTCGGGTATAATAAAGGCCAACTTATCAGGCAGGGGGATGTCAGGAAGTTCTTTAGCTAGTTTTTCATGAATGAGTTCTAACTCAGATTCTTCGATATGACCAATTTTAATAACATCTAGATTTAAATCGGCTTTCTTAAGCTTTAAATCAAAGCCACCAGTTGAAACTAAGTTAATATTTTTAATTCTATTGGCAAAGGATTTAGTGCATGAATCTAGCAGTAACTTAGCTAATACTGAATTTTTACCTGATTTATAAAATAAACTGCCTGAAGTATGTTTTGTTACAGTTTCTTTGACTTGATTAAACTCAAATTTTGCTGTCATTGCGTTTAAGGAATCTGTTATGACAACATCATCATGGCATTCAACAAACAAAGCGTATTCATCTTCATTTTCATGTGCCTCTAAAACACGACACAAAGCCCAATGATATTGGTAGTTATACTTTCTATAGGTATCACTGCCACTAGTTTCTCTTTGAGGATCTTGCGCTAAAGGATTATCAGACCCCGTATTATTATTTGTGGCACCCATTTAAATCACCGCCTATAACTAAGCTATTCTAATATCCCATGAAGCATAATATTACTAATTGCTACACATGTGAAGCTGTTTGTTTTTCAATCATTTAAATAAAATAAAGAATATAATCAATTACTAACTTCCTATCACATGATGCTATACATAAATTCGGAGGGATCGAATACTTAATTCACACACCACTATTATTGATGCTGTAGTCATATCGTTTAATTTTTTCTTGCTCACGTAAATTAGCAAAGAAGTAATAGGATTGCGTTTTTCTTTTTTATCTTTTAACTAAATAAGTCAGGGAAGTGCTAATCACTAATTTACTTAGATGTGCTTCATACAACTTATAATTCAGCAATATGATCTGCTGTTAAATCTGTGATTTCATTTTCACTGTAAATGATCAGTAGATAAAACGCTGCTGTTCATCTAAATGCTAATAGATAACCCTTGAACCACCACGCTTACTCGCCCTCTTGCCTGCAACTCGTATTTACATCACCTTGTTTATAAGTGCGCATTAGGTCAGCTTGAAAAAGCCGATACTCTTAATCATTCAAGTAATCTGACACAGGGGGCGGTACTTTTCAAAAATGCCTATTCTACAAGTATACATTTAATTAAATGTATACAACCTCGAAAGAGAAATGTCACTTAGCCTCTTACTTAGAGAAATAACGCGGCATTAAGATGTTGTTACTTCTACAACAAAAATTAATAAGCCTTCCACAGCACTTTCCCAAAAGCTCATGTTAGCTCTTTGTTTTTTATAATGCTCGTCAAGGCATTCTTGGTATAATTCATCCGCAGATTTTTGCCCATTATTATCTGCTGTATTCGCTATCTCAATACAATGACTTGTATCAACTGGCTCCGTTGTTTCACAACCAGAAATAAAAAGGCTGATCACCAATACTAAAATAAATTTTTTCACTTAAATCCTTTTGCTATTCGAAAATAAAAATTACCGAACACTTCATTACTAGGCTAAAAATTGTCGGTTAAAATAAGCGAAGAAGGAACAAAAAACAACTGCCTTTGTCCCTATTTAAATGTTTTTATCTTCGCTAATAATTAAATGAAGTTAATCACTCAACTTTAAACACACACGCCTAGAAATTTAAGCTTTAGCATTACGGTTAAAACAGTTTCCAAACCACAAAGGCAACTGCAAAGCTCACCAAATAAATTAAGCCAACCCAGCTCAGCGCTCTGACTAAAATTGAGTGTTCAATACTTGACTCTGATCGCACTAAACTAAAGTTTAGCCACGCAAATACCGGGGTGGTGATAAACGCGAGTGTCATGGCAAAGGTAAGCATGGGGCCGAGGGCTGATTTAAAAAATAAGATCACCGCCATGCCAGCGAGAGCTTGTATTATCAGCCATATTTTTAAGCTATGCTTGCTTTGCTTGAAGCCAAGTAGCTTGTGAGATTCGTTCAACGTACGTGCGTAGCCGTCTAGCACTGTTAGTGTCGTGCCAAACATACATAAAAAGGCAATAACCGATACAAGCGGACGCGCCCATTCGCCGATAGTAAGCGCGTACATATCAATAAGCTGTTTTGCAAATGCCACACCACCTAGCTCTATATTCGCGCTTTGACCATATTGCACTAATACGCCCAATGAGAAAAACACCAGCGCAAGCCCAGCGGTTAGCCAATAACCTACATTAAAATCAAACAAGCCCTGTGTTCGTGTTACCGTTTGTTGATTTTGCTTTTCTTTAAGCCAAAGTGAGCTTAGTGCTGAAATTTCAATCGGTGCTGGCATCCAGCCCATTAACGCAACCATAAAACCAAGCATGGCAAGTTCATAAGGCGATGGCCCTACATAATCAACAGGTGCTACTATTCCATGGTTCATAGCGCCATTACTAAATGCGATAACTAATGCACTCACCGTTGCCAATGTTAACAGCGCCATAATCGCTTTAGCTGCGTTATCTAATGCTTTAAAATGACCAAGTAATAATATAACTAAGCACACAGCTAAAATTAACCAACATAATAATGTTACCGATACACTTACAGGCAACGCATAATGCAGTAAGCTTGCAGTTAACAGTAAAACCCCAGCAGTATTAACCACCGCAGCAATAATATTTAAGCCGATAAAACTATAAAAAAACCATGGGCCTTTACTTTTATACCCTTCAACGAGGCTTTTTTTAGTTGCTAGAGTGTACTCAATACCAAAACGAAAAAATGGATACTTAAGCACATTTACAACAACAATTAGCCAAAATAGCTGCCAGCCAAAAATAGCGCCAGCTTGGGTTGATGCAACAAGGTGAGAGCCACCAATAGCAGCCGTGGCCATTAAAATACCGGGGCCTAAAGCACTTAAACGAACTTTCCAATTTGTGCGGGTTGATTGCATTGATATGCTTAATATTTATTATTAGTAATAAATAAGTTACAGCGTTTTATTTAAAAATGGAAGGTGCACAAGTGGCGATAAAAAATGCAGAAATAAAAAAAGAGCCTTTAGGCTCTTTTTGTAACTGTACTTACGTTTAATATTTAACGTAGGTCCATTTCTTGAATAATTTCGTGTGCAATTTCAGGTGTCGTGCTCACTGGTTTTTCATGTAAGTTGGCTTTGATTTGCCCTTTTCGATGTTTTAGTGCCGCATCGAGTTTTTTAGCTGCGTTTGAAATAGCAGGGTAAAGAACTTCGTTCTCACCTTTAACCGATAAACGCGCGCCTTCATAAATTGTGCTAATTTCAGCTTGAAGCTTATGGTGCTCTTTTGAAAGAATTATATCTAGTGCGATCAGAGATGGAAAATGACTCGCAATTTTTGAAAATTTTTCGTTGATGTGCTCTCTAATAGAGTCAGTAACGTCAACATGGTGACCAGAAAGATTAATTTTCATAGGGTATCCTTTTTTATGTTACCTCATAACTAGTATTGGGGGCTATTTAGATTAACACAAGGCAGAAAACCACAAATATGACATTTATTTGTTATTCATTGTGATTAAGCTTAATTACTGCACATTAAGTATGCAAAAACCCACGCAACGTGGGCTTTTGGGCTTAATCATTAATATTGAAGATTAAGTATATGAGCAACAGTAATCGGCAAAATCGGTTACTTTTACTTGAAATGTAGCGTCGGCATCAACGTTAAATGATTCACCTGCTTGCATAGTTTGCCATTCGCTCTCGCCTGGCAGTAGAACACTCCATTGCCCACCATTGAGTTCCATAAGCTCTTTTTTACTGGTCGCAAATTCAAATTCACCCGCTTGCATAAAGCCTAATGTTTTAGTGCTACCATCAGCAAAAACCACCGTACGGCTTGAAACTTTACCATCAAAATACACATTGGCTTTTTTGATCACACTTACATTATCAAACTGAGACATCCTCACTCCTGTTTTATTTATAATATTTAATTACATTCACAGTGCCTGATACCCTATGTGCTTGCAAGTGTAGTGATGTGAAAAATACTCATGGGCTTCAGGCTTACATTGTAGGTCGTGCTTTAGCGCGTCAAGGGTTTAAGAGCTGAATAAATTATTAAATCACTGTTGCTGTACAAGTGATTGACAGTGGAAATACTTCGTTAAAATTTAAGTAACGCAATACCGAAACCTCGGTATTGCTTCTTAAACACTAAGATTGACCACAGAAAAATACCGCGCGTTATGAATCGCTTCTAGATGCTTTGTCAGGTGATTCCTGCACCCTATCAAATTCCTTGAATTCTAGGTTTTCGCACAATTGACAATCAGAAAGCGACTTAAAATTAGCTGATAATCTATTGTCCACTTTGATTATTTCCAAATCGCCAGTAAGTGTCACTATTTTTTTTTCTACATGAGCATGAGCTATTACTGGGTAAAGATCTTCGCTAACGATGAAAGAAACGCTAACCTCCCTATTCAGATATTTAGCCCTAAGTTTAGCTCGCCCTAAATCATCGTCATAACCTCTATGTAAATCAGCAACCTCACCAGAAAGCTGAATGCTTTTTTCGGTCTTCTTTGCTTTCAAAACTTCTCGATATTCAACTATTTTTTGAGCATCTTTAGAGTAAAACGATATTAGACTCTGATATTTCTCTTCAATGGACTCTTTTGAAGACCAATTAACTTTAATTTCAATATCTCTATGGGTTTTTAAACCAAATATATCTAATAGCGCATCACAATCTTTTTTATCTACACCTAGTTCAAGCAGTTTCTGAGTAATCGATTCAATATCTGATTCACGCTCAAAGACAGAAGAAACCTTAGCTAATTTCGAATAAAACAGCTTATTAATCATCCTACCAAGGGATGAATTGCTACCAAACAAGGTAGGCTCTTCCTCACTATTTACACGGTATAGAGGAGAATGGATAGCTACAACATAACTACCTATCTGAGTTTGTCCCATTCCAATATGGTTGTAATAACTGCCCAAATGCTTGTTCTTATTCTTAAATTTTTGTATCTTTCTCGAACAATGTTTAAGTAATTGATAAGAGGAAGATAGAAGTTTTATACCATCATCAAATGGAATTGCTCCATTTTGAACATCATAAGCAATCGCTCTTACCATTATGGCGTCAAAGTCCTGTGGTGATATTTGTTTGATCAAAGCTTCATGGGATACTTTCAGGTATGCAGATAGCTCTTCTATTGTATCCAATAAGAGTGCATCATAACGCTTGTGATCTTCACTCAACGGTAGCGTTACTTCTGACTCAGGAAACTCTCGACTATGCCAAATCTGAAAGGTGTCTCTAATTTCAGATGATTTGTGCCAGCCATTTCCAGCTAGGTACTTGGTTACGTCATTTAAGGGTAATTTTGGACTCATATTATTAACCCTCTAGCACTATATTGTTCCATCAATTCTATGAGTGTGAGATTGTTAAAAGCCTGAGTGAAAGGAACTTTCACTATCACACTAGTTTTATTGTTGACTGCTGGCTTACCTTCAAGGCTAACCCAATAACCTGAAAACCTAACTTTCGACTGAAGTGATGAATACTGAACCCAATCATGATTGTCCTTAGGGCAAAAAACTACGATCAAAATCTTTGGGAGGTCGTCAACTTCTCTTAGGTCATTATAATTCTTTATAGGTAGAGGAAAACTCAGTTCTTGTTTTTCCATGTCTATATATTTGTAGTTAGACGTACACTTAAGCTGCGCCAAAATCCGCGGTCTTTTCCAACGACCTTGAAATCCTTTACCAATGAGTTCAATATCGACACTCTCATTATCAGACGCGGGCTCACTATAGTTAATCTTCGCAGCTGCGCACATCAACTTCACATAGGCAGAGCTAAATCGCTCCTGAGCATCCGTAATATGTAAGCCATAGGAATCGGGAAGCCTAGCCAAATTTTGTCTAGTTTCTACCAATGATTCATTTTCCATTATTATTCTCAAATCAAATCTAGAGGTTCCATATAACATTCTAAATAAAAGTAAAATATTCTATGACAGCCCTAAAAATTTTATAGTGCGCTATTCGCGAATATTTCTGCTGAATTAACGCTCACTTTCTACTTTATATACTTTTAGCAAATTAGCTAAGATATTACTATCACTAAGTTTTTGTTCAGCTTAAAGCGAAATCAAATAAAACTACTTAAACAACATAAAATCAGGAATGAGGCTCCAATAAAATCGGAGCTGAAGCACCTAAAATAATCGGGCTAAAGCTCCCTCCTACGATTTTACTTAGCACAGCGTTTCAGCACTAAAACTGACAGCTGAAAGCTTATGGCTGACGGCTCTGTACAAAAAAGCCCGCGCTGCGTAAACACAGTGCGGGCTTTTAAATTTTAGCCGTAAAAATTAAAACAATTCGTTTGCTTTGCTTACGATGTTTTCTACCGTGAAGCCAAAGTGCTCAAACAGCTCGTTAGCTGGGGCTGATTCACCAAAGGTGGTCATACCCACTACTGCGCCATTTAGGCCTACGTACTTGTACCAGTAATCAGCAATACCCGCCTCTACTGCTACGCGGCGTGAAACTGCAGCCGGTAATACGCTTTCTTTATAAGCGGCGTCTTGTGCATCAAACACGTCAGTCGATGGCATTGATACAACGCGTACTTTTTTACCTTGCTTACGTAATTCTGCCGCTGAGTCTTGTGCTAATTGCACTTCAGAACCAGTCGCGATAAAGATAAGCTCAGGCTCGCCATCACAGCTAAGTACATAACCACCTTTTTTCACGTCACTTAATTGCTGCGCTGAGCGTGTTTGCTGAGCAAGGCCTTGGCGAGTAAAAATAAGTGAGGTTGGACCGTCTTTACGTTCAATCGCTTGTTGCCATGCAATTGCAGATTCAACTTGGTCACATGGGCGCCAGTTAACTAGGTTAGGCGTTAAACGCATACTCGCAATTTGCTCAACTGGTTGGTGAGTTGGACCATCTTCACCTAAACCGATTGAATCGTGCGTGTATACAAATATGCTTGGCACTTTCATCAGCGCGGCCATACGTACTGCGTTACGTGCGTATTCCATAAACATTAAGAAAGTAGCACCGTAAGGAATAAAACCTTTATGTAGTGCAATACCATTCATAATGGCTGACATACCAAACTCACGTACACCGTAATAGATGTAGTTACCGCTGGCATCATTTGCTTCAAGGCCTTTAGAGCCTTTCCAAATTGTTAGGTTAGAGCCTGCTAAATCGGCAGATCCGCCCATAAATTCAGGCAGTAACGGGCCAAATGCGTTTAATGCATCTTGCGACGCTTTACGTGATGCAGGATTTGCTGGGTTTGCATCAAGCTGCTCAATGTAGGCTTGTGACTTTTCAGCCCAATCAGCTGGCAGTTCACTACGAGTACGACGTTTAAACTCAGCAGCAAGTTCTGGGTGTGCGCTTGCATACGCTGCAAATTTTTCATCCCAGCTTGCTTCTAGTTGCTTGCCTTTTTCTTTGCCATCCCACTCGCTGTAAATATCAGCTGGGATTTCAAATGCTTCACCAGTCCAACCAAGGAACTCGCGCGCGGCTTTGATCTCGTCTTCACCTAGTGGTGCACCGTGACAATCATGGCTACCTGATTTATTAGGTGAACCGTAGCCAATGACTGTTTTACAACAAATCAGTGTTGGTTTATCAGTGATGCTACGCGCTTCTTCGATTGCTGCGCGAATAGCATCTGAGTCATGGCCATCAACGCCGCTCACTACATGCCAGCCGTAGGCTTTAAAGCGTGCTGGGGTGTCGTCGCTAAACCAACCTTCAACTTCGCCATCAATTGAAATACCGTTGTCATCCCAAAATGCTACTAACTTACCAAGGCCTAATGTACCTGCAAGTGAACATGCTTCATGAGAAATACCTTCCATTAAGCAGCCATCGCCTAGGAATGTATAGGTATGGTGATCAACAATATCGTGACCTTCGCGGTTAAATTGGGCAGCGAGTGCTTTTTCTGCAATCGCCATACCTACCGCGTTTGTGATCCCTTGACCAAGTGGGCCCGTAGTGGTTTCGATACCTGGCGCATAACCGTATTCTGGATGCCCTGGTGTTTTAGAATGCATTTGACGGAAGTTTTTAATTTCGTCAATTGGTAAATCATAACCACTTAAATGCAATAGAGAATAAATAAGCATTGAACCGTGGCCATTGGAAAGTATAAATCGATCTCTGTCTACCCACTCTGGATTTGTTGGATTGTGGTTTAGATAATCGCGCCATAGTACTTCTGCGATATCAGCCATGCCCATAGGGGCTCCAGGGTGACCAGATTTGGCCTGTTGTACTGCGTCCATTGATAAGACGCGAATAGCATTTGCAAGTTCTTTGCGAGACGGCATGAATTCTCCTACCTTTACTGTATTTGCGCTGATTTGTGTGTATGTAACTTTGAACGCCCATTCTTACTTATTCTGGGTGCTGTGTGCAATTAAAAATCCCTATAAATTATAGGTACAAAGGAGTTTTATTCAGAACTAAAAGTTATTAGTAATTTTTTTTAGACGTCTAGGCGTAAAAATACTATGCAACTATCGTTGTTTTAGATAAAATACGCCCCTTAATTTTTTAGCGCTCTTACCGACGTTTGTGAAGCGCAATATTTGTGAGCACAAAGACAATGGCAAAACATTTATTTACTTCTGAATCAGTTTCTGAAGGTCATCCGGATAAAATTGCGGATCAAATCTCTGACGCGGTACTTGATGCCATCTTAGAGCAAGATTCTCATGCACGTGTTGCGTGTGAAACTTACGTAAAGACTGGTATGGTTATGGTTGGTGGTGAAATCACTACTAGCGCATGGGTTGATATTGAAGAAATCACCCGTAAAACTGTACGTGAAATTGGCTACACTCATTCTGATATGGGTTTTGACGCTGATTCGTGTGCAATTTTAAACACTATCGGTAAGCAATCTCCTGATATCAACCAAGGTGTTGACCGTACAAGCCCTGAAGAACAAGGCGCTGGCGACCAAGGCCTAATGTTTGGTTACGCATGTAACGAAACAGAAGTACTTATGCCTGCACCAATCACTTACTCACACCGTTTAGTACAGCGCCAAGCGCAAGTACGTAAAAGCGGCGAGCTTAACTGGTTACGTCCAGATGCAAAATCTCAAGTTACTTTTGCATACGAAAATGGCAAACCTGTAGGCATTGATGCCGTTGTTCTTTCTACTCAGCACAGTGAAGATATTTCACAAAAAGATTTAGTAGAAGCGGTGATGGAAACTATCATCAAGCCAGTACTACCTGCTGAACTAATTACAAGTGCAACTAAGTTCTTTATCAACCCTACTGGCCGTTTTGTTATCGGTGGACCAATGGGCGACTGTGGTCTTACAGGCCGTAAAATCATCGTTGACACCTACGGCGGCATGGCTCGTCACGGCGGCGGTGCATTCTCTGGTAAAGATCCATCAAAAGTTGACCGTAGCGCGGCATACGCTGCACGCTACGTTGCTAAAAACATTGTTGCTGCTGGTCTTGCTGACAAGTGTGAGCTACAAGTGTCTTACGCAATTGGTGTTGCAGAGCCTACGTCTATCAGTGTTGAAACGTTTGGTACAAGTAAGCTTGAAGAGTCACGTTTAATCGAACTTATTCGTGAACATTTTGACCTACGCCCTTACGGCTTAATTCAAATGCTTGATCTTGAGCGCCCTATTTATCTACCAACAGCGGCTTACGGCCACTTTGGTCGTGATGAATTCCCATGGGAACGCACAGATAAAGCAGACGCACTTCGCGCAGCAGCTGGCCTATAATTTCAGCCTCTGTATAAATAAAAAAAGCGCCTTCTGGCGCTTTTTTTATACTCGTAAACTCTATCCATTTGTACATAATGACTTTTACTATAATTTCATGATAATAAAGTTAATCTGATAAATAATTTAAATTTTTTATGCTGCTTTGGCGGTGCACTCACCGATTTTGCTAACGGTGTTATTGGTCTGAAAATCTTTGCTTAATAACTTTTTCTCTAGCGTGAGCATAGTTAAAAGAGCACTTTTAAGGCCAACCTTATTACTTATCCAATGCGGTATAGCGCCACCGGGATCTGCATATATTTCATGAACGATCGTTAATTGTGGCAACCCTTGGACAACTTTTTCGCTTAAAAGCCAACTACCTTCTATTTCAGTAATGCGGATCATATTAGGCTGTTCATCAAAGTAATCCGGATATGCCGAAATTTTCAGCTCAGTGTCCGTATTGTTTAATCGCTTATAACAAGAATAACTCACCATATCGCGATCTGAGACAGGCCATGGTGAGTCTAATTGAGTGTACACGACAGTTTCTGAGGGGCTTAATCTTGCTAAAATTTTGACACTCTTAACATTTTCAATCCATTGCGGCGCATTCTCTGCATCACTAAGTAACGCCATAAAATCACCAGCATTCGTGTTACTAACAGTCACTGTACCGCGTACTTCAAAAATACCATTATCATGTTTTTTGTAGTGAATGCTAACACCATTCTGATGCTTCCATAATTGCCATGACTTTACTTCGGCCACTGCACTCTCACTGCAAAACAGCGCAATAAATAATAATTTTTGCCACATACACTATCCCTATGCACTCGCTAAATATGGTTATAACCAATAAGGTGAAATTTTATATGAAGCTAATCGACTTTGTTCCATTGCGCTTACTAAATATTCCGATTTTTTCTCAAGCCAGTTTTGAATTTTTGCAAGTTCGTCATCATCTTGCCCCGCACATAACTGCTTTAAATACTCAAGCGTACTGAGTTCATACATACCATGAGAAATATCAAGCCAAGGAATGCGGAACTCATTGCGATCGTCTTTTTCAAACAAAGAGCCAAGGCAATTACCACTGAGCAAACTGTTTTCTAAGCGAGTACGTAAATTTAAATAATCTTTAAAAGTCAGTGTTTTTTGTTCTGGCAGTAATTGGTGTAGGTCTTTCCAATCTTTATCAAATAATCGAGGCGCAATATCAGCAACGGGCTGCTCTGCGGCTTGAAATTGTGTTTGCCCCCAACTCTTTCGCCATTGCTTATCAACCAACCATGTTGTTAGTGATAACAATAAGCGGTTGTAGCGTGCACTGTGAAACAGTCGATTAATATCTTCAATGCTAGGTTGCAGCTCTTTTAAGTCATTTATGACTTGTGTTAGTTCTGGCGCGCTGTTAATTTTTTTATAATAGGCATGACGTTTAGAGGTATATGTTTTTAATTGAATTGCATTCTCTACCCACGCTAACTCACTTAGGAGCCATTTAAGCTCTGTTCGTAATCGTTCCGTGGTGTTTTTATCTACAATATCATCAAATAACCAGAAGGTATGACGTATCAAGCTAATACCGTCAGTCACACGTTTGAGGGTTTTTAAACTTGGTTTGTCAAAATAGCATTGCTCATGCTTTTGTACAAAACGAATGCCAAAACTTATAGCCTCAATGAGAGCTTGCTCTTGTGTTGCATTATTAGGCAAAGAAACAAAACCAATTGATTTACTCGGCTTAAGTGGTTTTTCATCCGCTAGGCGATAGCCTCGTGCCGCTTTTGAGTATAACCCTAAACGAATATTACTTTGTCCAACTAGTATATCGGCTAAAGTAAACAATTCATTGCGGCTTCCTTCTACAAGCTCTATCTCAAGCTCACAGATCGGCTCTACCTTTGCAGATGCTGCTACTTCGCCTTTATCTAGGACGACCTCAATTTTAGCGCCACTGTTTGTTTCTATTAACCACGTGCGGCGAATAAAGTTAGTACTAAAAATAGGATAAAGGTTTTGTGCAATTACATTTACTTGCATACCATGCGGCCAAATATTAGCATCGAATGCACTTAAATCTGGACGAGAACCGTCCAAAGGTAAATTGTACTCTGGACGTTGATGCAAACCGCCCATAACTTCACCTGCGAGCTTAATTGTC
Organism: Pseudoalteromonas neustonica; assembly: GCF_001653135.1. Lineage (GTDB taxonomy): Bacteria > Pseudomonadota > Gammaproteobacteria > Enterobacterales > Alteromonadaceae > Pseudoalteromonas > Pseudoalteromonas neustonica. The sequence goes on along the minus strand of NZ_BDDS01000001.1, from coordinate 87,962 downwards.
TGCTCACATTGATTGTCAGCACAACGTGTTCGAAAGCCTATATCTAATGCCCTAAGCTCACGGCTCGGCGTGTCAAAGTAAGCATTTTGCAAACTACGAGATGGCTTATTGGTAACGGTTTTAGCAAATTGAGTAATTAACGCGGGGATCAGTGGAATAACGGCATCTGACACCAAAAACTTCAGTTCTATCTCAGTATCCATTAGGCTTGAGGATTACCTTTAAAATAAATAAGAGCTCAAAATAAACAAAGCAGCCCAACATTGCAAATATTTTAGCTGATTGAGCCTTTATGCTCACATACACGATTACAATATCAGCCTTGCTATTAGAGCGTTAAATCCATACTATCTCACTACTTAACTATGAAAAACACTATTGCCGTAGCAGTCACGGTTACATTAACAAGGTAGATTGATGTTAAAACATTCTTTATTAGCGTTGCTGCTTGCAGCTGCTACATTTATGAGCCACGCAGAGCAGGCCGATGAAAAAACCGCTTATATAGTTGATAACCTTTATACATTTATGCATTCAGGTTCGAGTAAAAATTACCGTATTATTGGCTCTGTTGATGCTGGTACTAAGCTAACTCTTACTTCATCGGAAGAAAATGGTTTTTTTAAAGTAATCGATGATAAAGAACGTGAAGGTTGGGTTGAAGCCAAATTCATTTCTCAAACAGCTGGTATCCATCAACAATATCGTACTTTGAGCTCTGAAATGACATCAATGCAAGAGCAACTTCGTCAAGCTCAAATTGAATTACCTCAGCTTCAAGAACAAAACCAAACGCTGACAGACCAAAATAATGTTCTTTCTGAGCAAATAATTAAACTTAAAAGCACCTTAGAAGCTGAGCGCACCCAAAAACAGCAAGCAGGCGCGAAAGAAAAACGTCAGCTACTAACTTATGGCGGTGCAATTGCATTCATCGGTTTATTTTTAGGCATTATTCTTACTATCGTATTATCGCGTCGTAAGCGCTATGACGGCTGGGCGTAAGCGTTAAATAATATATTAGATATAAAAAAAGCACCCTTGGGTGCTTTTTTTATGTACGATGTAATTAATATTACGCGGGATAACCCCCCGCCTACATGTTGGTAGCAGTGAGTTAATCTCGCGATAATCACTTTATCTTTACGCTGGCAAGCAACGCTCCTACAAGTAATGCAATCACCGCGCTCCTGTAGGTCGCCATTTATGGCGACAATAATTATTTTACCACCGAGAGCACAGAGGCGCTTTGCGCTGCACAGAGTAAATCCTAACTGACATTAATTTCTTTTTGGTGATCTTATGTGGAGAGTTAAACATGCACGGGGTAAACCCCCGCCTACATGTTGGTAGCAGTGAGTTAACATCGCGATAATCACTTTATCTTTACGGTGCCAAACAACGCTCCTACAAGTAATGCAAGCACCGCGCCCCTGTAGGTCGCCATTTATGGCGACAATAATTATTTTACCACCGAGAGCACAGAGGCGCTTTGCGCTGCACAGAGTAAATCCTGACTAACATTAATTTCTTTTTGGTGAGCTTATGTTGGGAATTAAACATGCACGGGGTAAACCCCCGCCTATATGTTGGTAGCAGTGAGTTAAATTTAAGTGTCGAGTCTAAGTCCGCTGTCTTGTTTGATTTTCTCTATCACCATATAAGTGTGATGTGTACCAACCCCAGGGATATCAACTAAATCACCTAATACTTGGCGGTACTCATCCATATCTGATACGCGGATTTTCAGTAAATAATCATAGCCACCAGCGACCATATCGCACTCAACAACTTGATTAATTTTTAAAATATGCTCACGGAATATTTTAAACACCGCAGTGTTGGAGGTCACTAAAGATACTTGCACATGCGCAAGCAAACTTTGGTTTAGCTTGGCTTCGCTCAATTTAGCAAAGTAGCCTTCTATGTAGCCCTCTTGTTCGAGTCGTTTTACTCTATCTAGACAAGGGCTAGGGCTTAAGTTAACCTGCTTTGCGAGGTTAACATTAGATATTCTGCCATTTTTTTGCAGTACATCTAATATTGCTAAATCGATACGATCAAGCAGGCGTAATCTATTCGAACTTGTCATAACAGAATTTTATGCGGATAAGTTAAAGGTATGCCCTGTAAATTATCGTAAAACGCCAAATTTAACCAGCATATTCTGCTGGAATTTAATTAGAATGCACGCATTACGCAACATGATAATCGAGCAGCATACTTTTTTAGCTGCAAGACTCCACACACCAGAGGTTACTTATGTTATTCAACGGCGATTTGACAACAACGTGTCCAATTCGACAAAAGATCCGTGACTTTTACCGCATTGACGAAAATGCTGTAATTGATCACATTTTACCCCTTGCCGAAGTAGGCGTTAAAGCCCGTAGCCGCGCATGGGAACGTGCTCGTCAGATAGTTCACAATATTCGTCGTGATCAAGATGGTCAAAGCGGTGTTGATGCACTATTAAATGAATTCTCACTTTCGAGTGAAGAAGGTGTGGTATTAATGTGTTTAGCAGAAGCCCTGCTACGTGTGCCAGATAAAGCAACTCAAGATACCTTGATCCGCGATAAGCTTGCAAAAGGCGACTGGAGCTCTCACTTAGGTAGCAGTGATTCGTTATTTGTAAACGCATCATCTTGGGGTCTATTAGTTACCGGTAAAATGGTTAACTACACTGATAAAACCAAAGAACAGCAGTTTGGTGTATTGAAGAAAACGATTGGTCGCTTAGGCGAACCGGTTATTCGCAAATCAGTAAATTTTGCCATGAAAATCATGGGTAAGCAGTTCGTTATGGGCCGTACGATTGACGAAGCTATCGAACGTGCTGCTGAAAAAGAACAAAAAGGCTATGTATACTCATACGATATGCTAGGTGAAGGCGCGCGCACCATGAAAGATGCGGATCGCTACTTCAATAGCTATATGAATGCGATTCATGCCATAGGTAAAGCCGCTAATGGCCGTGGTCCAGTAAAAAGTCCAGGCATATCTGTAAAGCTTTCTGCAATTCATCCTCGTTATGAATTCACGCATAAAGAACGCGTGATGAACGAGATCGTGCCTAAGCTCAAAGAGCTAGCAATGGTTGCTAAAAGCTATGACATTGGCTTTACCGTTGATGCTGAAGAAGCTGACCGTCTTGATATCTCGCTTGATGTCATCGAAGCTGTATTTAGCGATGATGACCTAGCTGATTGGAATGGTTTTGGCTTAGCAGTACAAGCGTACCAAAAACGCGCAATTTTTGTGATTGAATGGTTAACTGAACTTGCCAGCCGCGTTGGCCGTAAGATGATGGTACGTTTAGTTAAAGGCGCATACTGGGATACCGAAATCAAAACCACACAACAAGATGGTTTAGATCACTTTCCTGTATTTACACGTAAAGCAACCACTGATGTTTCTTACAAAGCCTGTGCAATTAAATTACTTGAAGCACGTGATGTGCTTTATCCACAGTTTGCAACACACAATGCTTACACTGCAGCGACTATTTTAGAAGTTGCAAAAGGTGATAACCAAGGTTTTGAATTTCAACGTTTACACGGTATGGGCGAATCATTATTTGATCAAATCGTTACTGAAGAAAAAATCCAGTGTCGTGTGTATGCTCCAGTAGGCCAACACGAAGATCTACTTGCTTATTTGGTTCGTCGTTTACTTGAAAACGGTGCAAACTCTTCATTCGTAAATGCGATTGTTGATACGACTAAACCTGTTGAATCGTTACTGCCGGATCCGGTTGAAACACTCCAAGGCTTACGTAACAAGTACAATACACAAATCAAAATGCCAATTGATTTATATGGCGAAGAACGTGCAAACTCAAAAGGCATGGACTTAACTGATATCAATATCATTACGCCATTCAAAGAAAATCTTGATACTTGGTTTACAGAGCACCGTATTACAGCAACGGATGTACCTGAAGGTTCATTAGCCGTTAAAAACCCTGCAAATCATCAAGAAATCATTGGTCACGTCAAACTACACTCTAGTGATGACATGCTGACCTTGCTAAGCAATGCTGAAACAGCGTTTGAATCATGGTCACAAACACCTGTAAAAGATCGTGCTAATTTACTGCGCCGCATTGCTGATATTTTAGAGCGTCATCACGATGAGCTAGTGGCTATTTGTATCAAAGAAGCTGGTAAAATAGCGCAAGACGGTATTGATGAAGTACGTGAAGCCGTTGATTTTTGTCGCTACTACGCAGCACGCGCTGAAGAGCTAAGTGAAGATGAGCGTTTTGAAGCTCGCGGCGTGATCTTATGTATCAGCCCATGGAACTTCCCACTGGCAATCTTTTTAGGTCAAGTTGCCGCTGCAATCGTAACGGGTAACACCGTAATTGCAAAACCAGCTGAGCAAACAAGTTATATTGCACTACGTACTATTGAACTTATGTTATCTGTTGGCTTACCTGAGTTTGTTGTACAGGCTGTAGTAGCTCGCGGTAGCGATGTGGGTAAAACGATTGTTCCTGATGAACGTATTCAAGCTGTTATGTTTACTGGTTCAACTGAAACCGGCACAATCATTTCGCAAACTCTTGCTGCTCGTAACGATATTCAAGTACCACTCATTGCCGAAACAGGTGGCCAAAACTGTATGATCGTCGATTCTACAGCGCTACCTGAGCAAGTTGTTGATGATGTGATCAGTTCTGGCTTTCAAAGTGCCGGCCAACGTTGTTCTGCGCTTCGTGTATTATTTTTACAAGAAGACATTGCTGATGGCGTGATTGAGATGATCAAAGGCGCGCTTAAAGAGTTACACGTAGGCGACCCTTCATTGCTATCAACCGACATTGGTCCTGTAATCGATGAAAAAGCGCTTAAGAACTTAAACGATCATGTGGAGTACCTAAAAGGTAACGCAACACTGCATTATCAATGTGATATTCCAGATAATAGCGAAAATGGCGCGTATTTCTTTGCTCCTCGTTTATACGAAATCAAAGATTTGTCAGTGCTTAAACGTGAAGTATTTGGCCCATGTGTTCACATCATTCGCTTTAAAGGTTCAGACCTTGATAACGTAATTGATCAAATTAACAACACTGGGTTTGGCCTAACAATGGGTATTCATTCACGCATAGAAGAGCGTTGTGAATACTTAGCGAAAATGTCGCGTGCGGGCAATGTTTACGTTAACCGTAACATGATTGGTGCAATCGTTGGTGTGCAACCATTTGGTGGCCGTGGCCTTTCTGGCACAGGTCCTAAAGCAGGTGGCCCTAACTACCTACAACGTTTAGTGAAAGAAAAAGCATCGCCAGATAACGTACAAATGACTAACCTAACGCCTGACGAGCTTGATTTACACCACTACTCGGGTGCAAATGAGCAAGTTGAAAAGTTAATGGCCAACTCAATGCGTGACGAGAAAATCTGGCGCGCAACACCTCTTAATGACCGCGTTTCTGCGGTACGTCAACTACTGGCTAAAATAGCAACTGTTGACATTATTGACGAGCTTGCGGACGATTTAGCCCTTACACTTGCCGATGCACGTGCACAGCTTAACCGTCTTGAAAAACACATGCGCAAACATACAACGTTGCCTGGGCCAACGGGTGAATCAAATACCCTGCACCTTGAAGCGCGTGGTTGTGTAGTGTGTTATGCGGATAAGAGCACGTCATTTAATTTCTGGGCAATTTCAATTATCACAGCACTCGCTGCCGGTAATACTGTAATCACTGTAGCCTCTGAAATATTCTATGACGAAGCGGTTGCCTTTAAAGATAAATTTATCTCTACCGGCGTTGCTGAAGGTGTTTTACAAGTAGCTAAACCTAACCAGTTGCAAGCGCTTTTAGCACACCCTCATTTAGCCGGCGCAGTAGTTGCAGCTCGTTCTTCTCGTTTAGGTTACTTTAGCCAACAGCTTGCAGGACGCAAAGGTGCGATATTGCCAGTGATAAGCTCAGAATACTACGACACGCTAATCAAGCGCTTAGTCACAGAAAAGACTATAAGTATTGATACAACAGCCTCTGGCGGTAATACATCGCTAATGACGTTAGTTGAAGACGACGAATAAATACGTAATAAGTACTAAAGGGCGCTAAATAGCGCCCTTTTTCATGTCTATTACTACAGTTATAAGCAAAAGTTTGCTAGGTTTAAAGAACAACCACTTTAACGAAGTAAATAATTTGAAGACCATCCCTATTAATCAACTTCTCCCTGGTATGTTTGTTCAGAACGTGACGAAACAAACTGGAAAAATTAAGATCAAAAACCAAGGTTGGGTTAAAACGCAAACAGGGATCGATAAACTTATTAAAGCCGGTATATTAGAGGTTGAAATTGATCCTGATAAAACCATCGTAGATCCGAGTACAGAGCATACTTGTGATGAAATTATTGACGATCCCCCCAAGCAACGTGATCCTTGGCTAACAGCTAATAGTGTCGAACAAGAAATGCATAAAGCCAATAGGCTTTATACAGAAGCAAAACAACTGCAAAGCAAAGCATTTACCGATATTAAAGCAGGTAATACAATTGATATTGCACCATTTAAAGAATTAGCGAACGGCTTTATAGATTCTGTATTTCGCAATCAAGATGCGCTTGCATGTATCACTCGTATGCGTGAAAAAGACACCTACCTATTAGAGCATTCAATCAATGTTTCTATTTTAATAAGTATTTTTGCCAAACACTTAGGCTTTGAAAAAGATCTCATCGAAGAGCTCGCTACAGGCGCTCTCCTACATGATATTGGAAAAATTCAGATCCCCGATGAAATTTTAAATAAGCCTGGTAAGCTAACCGAACAAGAATATAAAGTTATTCAAGATCATGCACTCTTTAGTAAGCAAATTTTAGAAAAAGCAGGACTAACCGGGATCGCTGTCGATATTGCAGGTTTTCATCATGAGCGTTTAGATGGCAGCGGTTACCCATTTGGTAAACCTGCGAATGAAATAAGCCAATACGTGCGTATGGCCTCTATTGTTGATGTATATGATGCACTTACAGCTGAGCGTGTGTACAAAGCAGGTATGGAGCCAATAAAAGCCTTTAAAATATTAAAAGACGGTTGCCCTGACAGTTTTGATGGCGAGTTACTCACTAAGTTTATTCAATGCATAGGTATTCATCCTGTTGGCACCTTAGTTAAACTATCGAGTCAAAAAGTGGGGTTGGTTACTAAAAGTAACCCTGCAAGCCCACTCAAACCTCAAGTAAAAACGTTTTATCATGCCAAACACGCACGCTATACTGAAGTGCAAGATATTGATCTTGCTCACAGTCGCAACCAAGATGCGTTAGAAGGTGCAGTCAAACCCGCAGATTTTAATATTGATTTAATTCGCTTTTTTAAACATTCAATTTTGCCTTAAGATCCATTGACCCGTCAGGATTAAAATTTATTCAATCTAGGGGCGATTTAATCGCGGCGTGTAATTTGTAATCGAGTGGGCTAAGTAAAAGTCGAGCAAAGCTTCCATGTCCTGCTCACGTCTATACATCCATGTAGATACTCGGGAGTTAATCCCCCTACTGTGGCCAATCTTGCAGCGCCTTTAAGCTAAACTCATAATCATCAAAGCTCAATACGGTTTGCTCGGGGGTGATCTCTAAAATTCTAAAGTCGCCCATTCTATCGCCTTCATATAACTCACGGTTATTAAGTTTCACCCAACGTTTATCCGGTGATGATGAGTAGATATGCGCTTGATACTTAATCTGTGGTATTAAAGCCAATAAGGCATCGGGTAACAATTCTATCGGTTCTGCATAAGATGAATTTTTAGTCCCTTGCGTTATTTGATGAGTCTGCGTATTTTGCGTATCTTCAATGGCACGTGCAAATGCATTTTTAAGGGCTGTAGGTACAATCTCTAACTCTTCTTCGGTCACGGTAGCTACTGGTTTAGGTTTGGCCGGTGCTTGTTCGCCTAACGGCTTACCTAATACTTTGTATTTGCTCATATCGATACTGCTAGCGCTGGTATTTAGTGCTTGTTGTACTTGCTGTACTTGCATTACATTCGGGTTATATTGTTGCTGAGGTGGCGCGGTATAAACTTGCTGATAGCCATTCGGTGTTTGTACTAGCATTGGTTGACTTTGCGAATAAGTCGGCACTGTATTTACAGGCACTTGCACCCACTGGTATTGACCCGAGTTTTGTTGAGGTATTTGCTGATTAATTGGCTGAACTATCTGTGGTTGTGGCTGTGCTACAATTTGCGGCACAACCGCACTAACTGTTGGTTGTACCGTAGTGTTATTAACGGGCACTTGATTCGTTACTTGTGGGACCGCATCGTTTTTCTTTTCTTCTTCTACGCCAACAGCAATAATTTTATCTGACGCTACAAGTGCATCACCTTGACTGTTCTGCAACCATTTACCAATTGAAAAGCCAGCCATGAGTGTCAATATAAAGCCGACTAGTAAACCCAATGAGATAGCAATGAAACGATAACGCTGTAACTCTTTTTGCTGTTTTTCTTGCTCAGCAGTGCGATCATGCGCTGCAGCTTCATCATGTTGTTGCGATTGTTTTAATGCATCTAATAAATACGACATAAATTACCACTACTAAAAAATAAACGACAAGCCAATACCCATACTAAGCACGACTAAAAAAGCCACAGGGAAAAGCCAATGGTAAGATGTTTTATCAGTCTTTAGTTCACTGCTTAACGTTGTTGGCGGCAAAGCCTCTTGTGCTGAACGCATCACGATATCGCTATCTATCATCATGAGTTGCTTAGAAAATGCGCCTACTAAACATCGCTCACACAATAAGTTAACTAACCGTGGAACGCCCATGGTCAGCAAGTATAATGCCTTTAATGCATCTTGAGTGAAAATTGTACGATCACAACCTGCAACGTAAAGTCGGTGTTTTACATAGGCAAATGTTTGCCCTTGCGTTAATGGCAGTAAATGATAGCGAGCCGTGATCCGCTGTGCCAATTGACGCAACTCATTACGTTTAAGTAAATCGTTTAATTCAGGCTGACCAATTAATACTATTTGTAATAATTTTTTATGGTTCGTTTCTATATTCGTTAACAAACGTAGCTGTTCTAATACATCGGGCGATAGCAGCTGTGCCTCATCAATGATTAAAATTGTATGGCCACCACTAGCATGATTTGCTTCTAAGTGTTTTTTAATTGCATCTGTTAACGTTTTTAGAGTCGCATTTTGCTCATCATAACCAATACTAAATCCATCACAAATACTGGCTAATAACTCTAATTCAGAAAGTGCGGGATTATAAATTAATGCCACTTGGGTATTTTCAGGCAACTGATCTTGCAAGCTTCGCGTTAGCGTAGTTTTACCCGTACCCACTTCGCCAGTTAATAAAACGAACCCTCCCGCTTCGCCTAACCCATAGGTCAAATGCGCTAAAGCTTCTTTATGGCGTTCACTTAAAAATAAGTACTGTGGATTCGGCGCGATTGAAAACGGTTTTTCTGACAAGCCAAAATAGCTTAAATACACCCTAAATATCCTTGCTTAGTAAATCAGCGTCTATAATGGCAAAAAAATGCGCTAAGTGAAAACCTTGTTAGCATTTTATTCGTGAAATAACGTAAAATAACCTGCACAGTTAATACTTAGGGTGAAATATGCAAGTTTATTTGGTCGGTGGAGCAGTTCGTGATGAACTATTAGGGCGGGTCATCAAGGAACGTGACTATGTAATCGTCGGTGCAACTTCGGAGCAACTACTCAAGCAAGGCTATCAACAGGTCGGTAAAGATTTTCCTGTTTTTTTGCACCCACAAACCAAAGACGAATACGCGCTCGCCCGCACAGAGCGTAAACAAGGAAAAGGGTACACAGGTTTTGTATGTGAGTTTTCTCCCGATGTAACCCTTGAAGATGACTTGCGCCGTAGAGATTTAACTGTAAATGCAATTGCAAAAGCTGAAGATGGTAGCTTAATAGACCCTTATCACGGAAAACGAGATTTAGATGCTCGTATTTTACGTCATGTTTCACAAGCATTTAGTGAAGATCCGCTACGTATACTTCGCATCGCTCGCTTTGCTGCGCGTTATCACTACCTTGGTTTTACAATTGCAAAAGAGACACAAAGCTTATTAAAGGCAATGGTCGAACGCGGTGAATTAAATACTCTAACACCTGAACGCATTTGGCTAGAATGCGAAAAGTCATTGACCGATGGTGCTTTTGATCATTTTTTAAATACGCTGGCACATCTCAACGCGCTTAGTGTGATTAGCCCCGCTTTAGCAAATATATGGAATGATCAGCTATTCCAAAAGCTGCAAGCACGCTTTGAGTATGCTAAAAAATATAATATTACCGACAATGCGCTGCTATTTAGCCAAATCACGAGCAAACTCAATAGCAATGAAATAAGCGCAATCGCTAAAGCAATTAGGTTACCTAATGATGTGCGTGATCTTGCCCTGCATGCCTCGCAGCATCAAGATGTTTTAACAAGCGCTACAATACACCCTGAACAGCTTTTATTTAGCTGTAATAAGCTTGATTTATGGCGACGTCCTGAACGCTTTAGTGCCGTACTTAAGGCCATAGAGATAGCTAATTGTTCAGTAATTAAAAATCAGCAATTACTGCTTCAAGCCAGCAAAGAAGCAAGAGCAATCAACCCAAAGCAATTTATTGACCAAGGCATTAAAGGCGCAGATATAAAAACCGCGCTAGAACATGCGCGGTTAGAAGTATTTAAACGTTACTTTCGTTAAAGATATTTATTTTTCATAACGAACAAAGCGCAAATAAACATTAGAAGTTTTTGCATGTAGGCTGTTAAGCCCTTTATCAAATTGATACACCCATGCAAATGTTTTATCAGCTATCCCCGACGTATTAGTCCAGTAGTTTTCACTTTTATTGCCTTTGAAAACGCTCTCATTAATACTAGGGGTAACGCAGCGGTGCTCTAATATACTAGCGAGTTCTTTAATACTTGGTACTTGCCAATCGCTATAATTACCGGTGCGATCATTTACAGCTCCCCGTAATGCTTCTTGCCAAGTAATTTTTAGTGCATTATTCTCACATAAACCACTATCACTATTATAAGTTTGTCCATAACTACAGCTTTGCCACATTAATCCTGTAACGCTGTCACTTATCGTACCATCCGTATTAACTGTAAAACGCTCTGTGGGTGTTGTTTCTGGGATACCATCATAACAAGATTGCGCAACGGCCATTACAGGGCTCAAGAGTAAAAGACTGATTAAGGCTATTTTCATTGTGATTCTCCTGCTGTTCTTACTAAGCGGACAAATGCAGTATTATTTTTTGGATACGCCAAGTCATTACCATCATTCATATCAATAATATAAGCCTGCGATAAACTGGTGCCATCAGCAGCTGTTTGCGCACTCCAATAGCGTAAATGAGTGAGTAAACTGACACTTGGTGTATTAGGGAAAAAATCACTATCAATAAGCACAGATTGCCCCTGTTTTGAGTAATCTAACAAACTCAATAACTCCGGGTAAGTTGGTACACGCCAGTTTGTTCCGCCACAGTAATCTAGGCTATTAACAGCATCAACATAAGCTTGTAGGCCACAATGAGATATTGTTGAACACGTATCTGAAGAGCCCGCCACACTACCCTGCTGTATGCCATTACTGCTTGTTAAATACCAGGTGTAGTGATTTTGCCCTTCTCGAAGTTGTGTACTATTTGGCAGTGTGCCTGTGTTAGGGCTTTTCACTTCCCAAATTAAGCCACTAACATTATCGCGAATACAGCTAAAGTCCGCTGCATCGTCAGCAATTTCATCGGCGAATTCATTGAGTTTGGTGAAATCAAATGCCAGCTCGCCTTTGCCAACTTTATCTATATGCGTACCCACAACACTATCGCGTCCTAACGCGGCGTCTTGGCGTGGAAAGTCAGGACTAGTACACGCTATTTCTTGGGTATTATTAAAGCATTTTGCCATACCAGTATCATTGATCAAACCCAGTGGTTTTGAGTTCACAACAACATCAACGGTATCACTATCCGAACGTCCTTGACTGTCTGTAACCGTCACTTCAAATGTCATGGTATTAACTGCATCGGTTGTCGGGGCTATAAACGAAGTTATACATTGATCTTGGTTATCTAATGAAACGCTTCCAACGGTTTGCTCCCACTGACAATTAAATGTTGTGGTCACTACTTCGCTATTCGTTGCATTTAACGTTACTTTTTCAAGCTCAATAACACTTTGATCTTCACCCGCTTTAGCTATCACCACATTATTTGTTTTATTAAGTATATGAGTATGCTGCGTACTTGCCTCACCGCCTTCATCATCAACAACGGTCAACTGCCATATTACCGTGGTGTTTTTATCCAACAACGGATGAGTAAAGCTAATAGTTTGGCTTTTATAATCACTGATTTCGAGTGTTGGACCTGCAATTTTTTGCCAGTTGTAGCTACTAATACTGCCATTTTCATCTGGATCGATTGATGTAGCTGCACTTAAAGTAATTGTATCTTGATAAACTGACGGCAGTATTGTGGGTGCAGTTTGGGTTACGACTGCTTGAGGAAGTTGGTTATTCGACTGAATACTAATCAGCACATCATCGCTGACTAACTTACCATCTGGACTTTGATAGTTAACACGCAGCACAAGCTCACTGTCGGCTTTAATGTCAGGTGCAAGTACGGTTTGAGAAGCGCCTTCTAAAGGAAAACCTTCAACTATTGGACCACTCACTCTTTGCCACGTGTATGTACCGTCAACAGGAGAGCCTTTCGCTTCGATTGTAAATTCGCTTTTTTCGATAATTTGTTGATCAACACCTGCATTCACTGATGCAGCAATAACGGGGTTATCATTACCTCCACCGCCTCCACCACACGCTGTCAATAAACCTAAAAGTGAACAAACCATTAAAGGGGATTTCATACACTGCGTCCTCATCTTAACCAAATAAATTCCGTAGTATTAAAATCTACGCTAATTTATATATTAAGCAACTACAGTGCCAGTAAGAAGTAAATACTATAAATAACTATCTTGATGAATACGAACAAACAGTTTAGTACCGATTTTACTATAATCTACTTTGTATTCACGCCCATCCAATGCCTGAATGAACAATAAACGTTTTTCTTCACCAAACACATCAGCACTGCCAATATAAACCATATCTAAGTAACGCTCTTTTGCCTCACGGCGATTTTTTGGCAGATCTTCTTTAAATGGCTCTAAACCGTTTTGAGTAACTTTTATTTTAGGGTGAGTTTCAGAGTTCACGATAACTAAATCGAGTTTTTTCTCTTTGTGGATTATTGTATTTCGGCCACTTTTAATAAAAGATCTATCTTGACTCATCGCTTCATCCTACTAACATCTATTTTGGCTTTTCGCCTTTAATTGGGACTCAATAAATACCCTAGGGTTTCTTTTCCAGGTATTTAAACTTTGGCAGAAATCCCAGATATTTCTGTCTAATACACTCGCGGGCAACAATAAATCATACCCTGTAAGTTGCTGTAAATGTCGCATTCTATTTGCGAACATTGCGATTAATCCATTAAAGTTGCGACCATTGGTAGAGGTATAAAAATTATCTTCACTTAACCATTCTGATGGGCAATTGCCATTTTTGCAATGTTTTTGGACTGCCTGCATAAAAAGATGGCGCTGCTCAATTAATAATTTACCAGCAATTCTTGGAGATAGCTGCAATAAAAATTCATCTGTATCGTTAAGTTTAATACCTACAGCATTTAACTCAAGTTTTTCCAATGTTTGGTCGGTTTTAGGTATACCCGCATGATTAAAATTAGCATGCGTTAAAGCCCAATACCCGTATTTATGTTCATACCTAAGATACTGTTCTGCCATTATTAAACTATAAAAAGGTTCTTGGGTTTTCAAAAAACCAACAAACACAGCGGCAATCGACATACTTATTAAAAATATTTCAACAATACTAATCTCACCTGGGCGCAGTAAGTTAAAAAGCATAATAAATATGACACCAAAAGCACCAACCAGCAAAATTTCTATGCCATGACAAGCACCTTGAGCCCGTAGCTTTAAAATCCCAGGGTCAGACTTAAGCTTAACCATAACGATAAAAAACCATGTAAAAAACAAACATAATAATTGCCCAAAGTACTATTTTTCGCATTTTCAAGCAACGACGACAGGTAGTAGAAAACTTCATAACACTCTCTTTTAAAATAAAAAACAGGTACAAATAGGTAATTAATTTTATTTTTACGCCTAATGCACAAATTTACGAGATACGTGACAGCTCTTTGTCGCCGTTATTTCGTACACTACATACAATTAATTTTTTGGTATTACTAAGATGTACTCAAAGCAATCAGGCAAGGCGCTATTTCCATTTATTATTACCCTACTTATTGGGTTATCGGTTTATCTTTATTTACCCAGCAGCCAAGGTAAGCAATCTGGGTTTACAAGCTCGGCAACACAAGTAACGGCTCACGCAGTCGCAAGTGAAGAAAATGCGATTCTTATTGAGGCTATCGGCAGTGCACGCGCTAATCAAGCAATTTATATAAAAAGCGCACAAAATGATTACATTACTCACATCTACTTTAAAGATGGTGATCTAGTTAATAAAGGCCAAAAGCTCGCTCAGTTACAATCACAACAAGAAGAGCTAACGGTTAAAGAGCTAGCTATTAATCTACGAGAAGAAAAGCGCCAACTCCAACGTTTAACGGAACTTTCCCGCTCACAAGCTACGGCAAAATCACTGTTAGAAGAACAGTTATCACGCGTTGATGCTACCGAAGCGAAATTAGATAATGCCAAAACAAAATTAGCAGAAATGACAATTACAGCCCCGTTTGCTGGTGTGTTAGGTAAACGTCAAATATCTGTCGGTGCATACGTTAATAACAGTACCGCCATCACCACCTTAGATGATATCAGCATCATTAAAGTTGATTTCAAAGTACCAGAAAAATACTTAGCTCAATTACAGCTTGGTATGAAAGTTATGACACAGAATGACGCTTACCCAGGCACAACCTTTACAGGAAAAGTAACGCATGTAAGCTCTCGTATCGATGCCGTAACTCGCAGTGTTGAAGTAACAGCCAGTTTTGCCAATAACAATACTTTATTACGCCCTGGTATGCTGCTTAATACCGCACTAGAGCTTAGTTCAAATCAAGCAATAATGGTGCCCGAAAAAGCGATTATTCCGCAACAAGACAAACATTATGTTTTTCAGATAACGGATGGTGTCGCAACTAAAGTTGAGGTGCATGTAACAGGTCGTCATAACGGCTGGGTTGCAATTGATGAAGGAATTAGTGCAGGCCAGCTTGTTGTGACTGAAGGAATTATTAAAATTCGTTCAGGCAGTAAAGTTACAGTGAAGGGGTGATCTGTGAAAATTACTGATACAAGTGTTAAACGCCCTGTCTTCGCGATTGTTATCAACTTATTGTTACTCACATTTGGTTTAGTGGCATTTTCGATGCTGCCACTGCGTGAATACCCTGATATTGAATCACCTATTGTTAGCGTAAGCACACAATATTCTGGTGCATCGGCTGAGATCATCGAGACCAAAATAACACAAGTACTTGAAAATCGTATTTCAGGTATTGAAGGCATTAAAAGTATTAACTCTTCAAGTCGTAATGGGCGCTCAAATATTACTATTGAGTTTAATATTGACCGCGATATTGATGCCGCATCAAACGACGTACGTGAGCGAGTAGCACGTGCACTTGATAGTCTTCCAGAGCAAGTGCGCCCACCTGAAGTGTCTAAATCTAACAGTGATGAAAGCCCTATTGCTTGGTTTGTACTTAATAGTACCACTATGGATTCATTGCAGCTTTCTGACTACGCCCAGCGCTTTATTGTTGACCGTTTAGCCGTCGTTGATGGCGTGTCTAATGTACGTGTTGGCGGCGAGCGTAAATATGCGATGAAGGTATGGCTTAATCGTCAAGCCATGGCAGCACGTGGTATTACCAGCGTTGATATTGAAAATACGCTACGTACTGAAAATGTTGAATTGCCTGCGGGTGAAATTGAATCCATTGACCGTGACTTTACTGTGCGAACGGCTCGCAGCTATAAAGATCAGCGCGACTTTCAAAACCTTGTCATAAAACGCGGTGAGGACGGTTACCTTGTGCGTTTAGGTGAAGTCGCTGATGTGCACCTAGAAGCTGCTGACGATGAAAGTTTATTTCGCGGTAATGGCCGCAACATGATTGGTCTTGGTATTGTAAAACAAGCTAAAGCAAATACACTGACCGTTGTTGATAATGCCCGTGCCGAACTTGAAAAAATCAAACGCAACCTCCCTGAAGGTACAACAATTGAAGACAGTTACGACTCATCTATTTTCATCAATGAATCGATTAACGAAGTATACAGTACGCTCGCTATTTCAATGGGCTTAGTCGTATTAGTGATCTACATCTTTTTAGGTAATATTCGTGCAACACTTATTCCTGCCGTAACAGTACCGGTGGCATTAGTGGGTAGTTTTATGTTTTTACTGGCGATGGGCTACTCTATCAACTTATTAACTCTACTCGCATTAGTGCTGGCCATTGGCTTGGTGGTTGATGATGCGATTGTGATGCTTGAAAATATTCACCGCCGTATCGAGCTAGGTGAACCACCGTTATTAGCCTCCTATCGTGGCGCGCGTGAAGTTGGCTTTGCCATAATCGCAACCACATTAGTGCTTATATCGGTATTTGTGCCACTGGTGTTTATGGATGGCCGTATTGGCGCGCTGTTTACTGAATTTGCTATGGCTGTCAGTGCTGCGGTATTTTTCTCTAGCGTAACAGCCTTAACACTCTCCCCTGCATTATGCTCTAAAATATTAAAGCACTCCGAAAAACAAAGTAAATTTAGCCAAGGAATGGATCGCCTATTTAGCAAAATAGAACGCAGCTATCAAAACGCTTTACGCTCTAATATGACTCGCTCTGGCGGGTTAGCATTAACTTTATTACTTGCCGGTTTTGTTAGTTATTCATTATTCCAACAGATCCCATCTGAGCTAACACCAAAAGAAGATCGCGGAACTTTCTTTATCATGATGAGTGGTCCTGAAGGCGCAAGCTACGAAAATAATGCCGCCAACATGGCAAAAATTGAAGAGCGCTTAATGCCTTACTCAGAGTCAGGCGAATTAAGTCGTGTGCTTGTCCGTGTTCCTGGTTGGGGTGGTAGTGGCGGTGTTGCCATCATCGGCATGGCTGACTGGGATGAACGAAAACGCTCAACGTGGGAAGTCATGGATGAGATAAGCGGTAAAATGCGCGAGGTCACTGACGTGCGCGCTTTTGCAATTATGCGCCGCGGTATTGGCGGAGGTGGCTCATCACGCCCTATTGAGTTTGTACTCCAAGGCAATGATTATGATCAACTGGCCGATTGGCGTGATCGCATTATTAAACGCGCTGAGGAAAACCCAGGCTTAGTAAGAATCGATCATGATTACAAAGAAACATTCCCACAATTTTTAGTTAGCATTGATAAAAATAAAGCGGCTGATTTAGGTGTGTCGGTCTCTGATGTGGGCCGTACGCTTGAGACTATGTTGGGGCAGCGTCGCGTAACCACGTTTATTGACCGTGGTGAAGAATACGATGTGATTTTAAAAGGAACTAAAGCAGACTTTAAAGATCCTACCGACATAGCCAATATTTACTTAAAATCACGCAGTGGTGAACTGGTCCCGCTTGATAGCTTAATAAGCCTTAAAGAAGAAGCCACCGCGTCGCGTTTAAATCGCTTTAATCGTATGCGTGCCATCACGCTCAGTGCCAACCTCGCGGATGGCTATACACTAGAAGAAGCACTTAACTTTCTAAACAAAGTGGCGATGGAAGAAAATGACATTGATGGTGCCGTTGATTACAAAGGCGAGTCGCAGCTTTATTACGAAGGCGCATCAGCAATGACCTATGTTTTCATTCTAGCGCTGACTGTAACCTTCTTGGTATTAGCAGCTCAGTTTGAAAGTTTTATGCATCCTTTTGTTATTATGCTAACCGTACCTTTAGGATTAATGGGCGCGATGTTTGGTTTATGGGCAACAGGGCTTACTTTAAATATTTACAGCCAAATAGGCATTGTAATGTTGATTGGCCTCAGTGCTAAAAATGGTATTTTGATTGTTGAGTTTACGAACCAGCTACGTGACAAAGGCGTAGAATTTAGTGAAGCAATTATACAAGCTGCCAGCCAACGTTTACGCCCTATAATTATGACCTCACTAACGACCGTTATGAGTGCCGTACCACTAGTGCTTGCATCAGGCCCCGGCGCAGAAAGTCGTATGGTTATTGGTGTTGTTGTATTTACGGGAGTTATAGTCGCGACAATACTCACGCTATTCGTCGTTCCTGCGGCCTATTATGCACTGGCTCGTAACACGCAATCACCAGAGTTTTTACAACAAAAAATCAATCAACAAGCCGCTGAAAAGCCTCTTAAAGAGCTTTAATATTAAAATAGCGTTGCGTCTGCTAGTCGCAACGCTATTTTTGCGTCACAGATTCGATGAAATAAAAGCCCAGCTTACTCGTTCTTCTGATACGCTAGATAACCTGCGTCAGTTAATAATTTTGAGGAGCAAATAATGAGTACAACAAATCAAACCGCAACATTTGGTGGTGGCTGTTTTTGGTGTATCGATGCTGCATTTAGACGAGTTCAAGGCGTTTTAAATGTAAGCTCAGGCTACACGGGGGGCGATACGACGGATCCTAGCTACAAACAAATATGCACGGGATTGAGCGGTCATGCTGAAGTCGTACAGATTGAATTTGATAGCACTGTAGTAAGCTTTGAAACCTTATTAGCAATGTTTTTTACGTTACATGATGCAACTCAACTAAACCGCCAAGGTAACGATATAGGCACGCAGTACCGCAGTGTTGTGTATTATCATGATAATGAGCAGCAAGCGCAGACAAATGCATACATTGCAAAATTGCAAAGCCAAATACGTGAGGACATAGTGACAGAAGTAAGCCCTGCTGTTACTTATTATCCCGCAGAGCAGTATCACCAAGATTACTACAGCGAAAATCCAGAGCAACGCTATTGCAGCTTGCTTATTGCACCTAAACTGAAAAAGTTTGAGCAAGACTATAAAAAATACCTAGTTAGTTAACCGCATTTTTATACACAAAAAAAAGCCCGACACAGTAACGTATCGGGCTTGTATATTTATGCTTCAAACTTGATTAAAACTGGTAACTTGCACCAATAAAAAACCGACGATCTGCAGTGTTATAGTAAAATACCTCGCCAGTTGTGTAATTTTTGCTTGAATCAACAGCGTCATATTCTCTATCAAATATATTTTCAACACGCAAAGAAAAAGACAGTGATTCGTTTAACTGATAATTTGCAGTTAAATCCCAAAGAGTATAAGAACTTAGCATAGTCACTTTACCCTCACGCTCGCTGCGATATTGCATGTTAAAACCAGCATCAAAATCGCCCCACTGCTTAGCAACAGACCAATTAATAGTTCGTGGTGACACATATGTTTGTGCCACACCTGTTGCGGTATTTTCAGCATTTAAATAAGTGAAATTAAATTGATTATCGAAACCAAAAACCTGATTCTTAAAACTGAACTCTACACCTTCATGGCGAGCTTCATTTATATTTGCTGGTTGCCATTTTCCGTCCGCATTTGGCGCCCAAGCAATCAAATTTTCAATATCATTTCTAAAAATAGAAATGTCTACAGCGGCTTGAGTAAAATCAATAGTTAACCCAAGCTCCTGATTAACTGATGTCTCAGGTACCAAATTTGGATTACCCGAGAATGGATAGTATAAATCGTTAAATGTTGGCGCTTTAAAGCCCGTACTTTGGCTAACTCTAAACGTTGCATTTTTGTGAAAACGATAACCAACAGCAGCTGTATAAGTTGTTTCATCACCAAAGTATTGGTCGTTATCGTAACGAATAGCTAAATTTGCAAGTAATTTTTCAGCATCGTAATAACCGCCAATAAAGCCAGCAAATACTTCACGGTTCTTCTTACTATATTCGCCAGTAGTACCTGAGATATCATCTTTATACCAATTTAAGCCACCGCTAATATTAAATTCACTATTAACTGAATACAAACCATTATAATCGACTTGTTTACGCTGTGTTTCAAATATATCCACTACCGTTGTATTGGTATGATCAATTCGAGAGTTATCTGATCCATCGTTTGAAAAAGCAATATCAATTGAGTGGGTTTGATTCTCAAACGCCTTATCCCAACCTAAACCAATCTGATAGTTTTCAAAATCATTATTCTCTACTGTACTGTCCGCAGGTGAAAAAGCACTGTCATACTGCGCATAACCTTCACTATACTGACCACGAGCTTTAAGCCGACCTAGCTGCTCATTAGTATAATTAACGTTAAAACCAATATTTTTATTTTCATAGCCATCTTCATCAAGTGCAACTCCCTGCAAAACATCAAAACCATCCGTTTTCTCAAAGCCAGCATTAAAAGATGCAGTCAAAGCGTCAATAACGGTAGTACCTGCAACTTGATAATTTTGATAAGCATCTGAGCCAAATGTAGCATCAAGGGTAACTAATTGTGCTTTACGCGTAATAATATTAATAACACCAGCCAACGCATCCGAACCATATACAGCAGCACGCGAGCCTTTGACTATTTCAATGCGCTCTATTGAATTAAGAGGGATATTACTAATCGATTTATACCCTAAGGTGGCAGAGCCACTGCGAATACCATCAACTAAAATTAGCGTATGGCGAGAACTTGAACCACGCAGTGATACACCTGAGTTTTGCCCAAAGCCGCCATTTGAGTTGATTTGAAAGCCAGCTTTCGTTTTAAGTAGGCTTGGTAGATCACGTACATTAGCTTGCTCTATATCACTTCGTTCGATAACAGTTACACTGGCTAGTACATCAGTGATTGATTGCTCAAATTTATTCGCTGTAACGGTAATGCGTTCGATTGATTGTTCTGCTGAGGCAGAAAAAGATAATGCAGCAGCAATTGCTACACCTAAAGTAGATTTGATTAACATGACATCCCCTGACCTGCGCCCGCCGCACAAGTTATTTTAAGTTTACTTCAAGGCCGGTCTCCGGACTCTGTGCTGTGCACATTACCGTTGCGGGGGCAGTGTTGGGGTTGTGATCATCATGAACACGCACCAACTTCCCGATTATCTTGCTGTTAGTTTCAATTCTTTGAAATATCTACTGAGAGGGTAAGCAAGCACCTTGAAAATAGGCCGCTATTGTGATTATTTTAGAGATGAAAGTCAATGGACGTCTATATAGCTAAACTGGCTTTATCAAGGTCTACATGTACAACTTACAGCCAAAGACTGAGAAAGCCTGAAAAATTTCATCCTACCTATTGGGTATTAAAAAAGGTAAATTAATCAAGTAACCTCATTCAAAGCTGATAATTTTATTTATCGTTGTGATAGTACATATCCAAAAATAACTAAGCCATTGTTTAAGTTGAGTAATTAAAGTTGGAGTAAATAAAAGTGGAACAAATTAAACAAGTTATCATTGTTGGCGGCGGCACTGCAGGTTGGCTAACTGCTAATCACCTCGCTAAAACGCTTAACTGCACCAACCCATTAAGCGTACAAATTACACTTATTGAGTCAAAAAATATTCCAACCATTGGTGTAGGTGAAGGAACAGTGCCTGTTATGTGCCAAACATTAGCGCATTTTGGCATCAGCGAAACAGATTTTATCCGTCAATGTGATGCGACCTTCAAACACAGCATTAAGTTTATTGATTGGCTAGATAACCCTACCGATAACAAAAAAGAAAATTACTTTCACCATTTATTCAACTACCCAAATATTGAAGAGCTCGATCTGACTCCGTATTGGCTGCTTAATAAAAATAACACCAGCTATGCCAATAGCGTATCAACTCAAGGCTATATGTGTGATCAAGGGCTTGGTCCTAAAAATATGACTCATCGTGAATTTGAAGGGATGGCAAGTTATGCGTATCACCTTGATGCGGCTAAGTTTTCAGCGCTACTCACTGACAACGCTGTCAACAAGCTAGGCGTTAAACATATTCTAACCGATGTATTAGATGCAAAACTCAATGTTGCAGGTGATATTGAAAGTTTACAAACAAAGTGTGCTGGCACGGTCTCTGGCGATATTTTTATTGATTGCACAGGCTTTGCCGCTAAATTGCTTGGCGATAAACTTAAAGTCCCTTTTATTGACCAGAGCCATATTTTATTTGCCGATACAGCCCTTGCAATTCAAGTACCTTATCAAAATCCAGATGATCCTATTAACCCCTACACTAACGCCACGGCAAAAGAGGCTGGATGGATTTGGGATATTGGCTTATCTAGCCGCCGCGGTATTGGCCATGTTTATTCAAGCAATCACACCAGTGATGACCAAGCAGAGCAAACATTACGTGACTATATCGGCCCACAGGCAGATGATTTAACCGCCCGTAAAATTGCCATGCAAGTAGGCTATCGTAAAACTCCATGGAAAAATAATTGTATCGCCATTGGTTTATCACAAGGTTTTGTTGAGCCATTAGAAGCAACAGGGTTATTAGTGTTTGATATTACGGCGCGGATGCTGGCGCAGAATTTCCCAGCAACGCGAAAAGCAATTCCCGCGATAAGCGAGCGCTTTAATGACAATATTACTGGGCTTTGGCAAAAAGTAATTGATTTTATTAAGCTGCATTATTGTATTTCACGTCGTGACGACAGCCAGTTTTGGCTAGATAACCGAGCATCAAGCTCAATTAGCGATTCGCTGCAAAGTAATTTAGCCTTATGGCGTGACACTGTGCCAAACAAATATAACTTCACCAGCGCATTAGAAGGCTTTAACTTAGAAAATTACTTGTATGTGTTGTACGGTATGGAGTTTCCCACCAACTTACAACCCATAGCCACACGTTTTGAAGCGCACCAACAGGCGGCATTCACCATGGAGCAAATAGCGCAAGCCGCTAATTACTGTCAGCAACAGCTTATCCCGCACAGAGAGTTAATTGAAAAAATAAAGCGCTATGGTTTAACAAAGATATAGCTAAACCGTAAGCCAAACTAAAAGCCAAACAACATCAATGTTATTTGGCTTTTTAAATACGCCCTAGCATCTCACTAGCTTTTAATCGCGAAAGTTTTTAAACTGGAACGGTTGACCAAGATCGGCAGCACGAACTACTTGCATTGCTTCTTGTAGGTCATCACGCTTTTTACCCGTAACGCGTACTTCTTCACCTTGAATAGCAGCTTGTACTTTTACTTTTGAGTCTTTAATCGCTTTGACTACTTTTTTAGCCATATCTTTTTCAATGCCTTGCTTAAGCGCAACATTACGAAATACATTTTTACCCGCACGGCTAATATCTTGTAGCTCTAGGCTTGAAACGTCCATGCCACGCTTTGAAATTTTATTAGCTAAAATATCAAACAACTGCATTACTTGTGAGTCGGCTTCAGCTTTTAGTTTGATTGTTTTATCATTAAGCTCAATAGACGCATCTACGCCTCTAAAGTCAAAGCGTGTTTCTAATTCGCGGTTAGCGTTATCAACGGCGTTTTTTGCTTCGTTCATTTCTACTTCAGAAACGATATCAAATGAAGGCATGTGTCTCTCCTAACAAAATGTTTTTAATTTAAATTTGGATTTGACGACAATTATACCGTCTATTTCATAAATCTTTACATTTTTCTGCGCTTTGTTCAGGTGCGATACTAAATATGTTTGATATACTGCGGCTCTATTTTTAAGCTATTTTAGGATTAACTGTGACTCGGCGTGTATACCAAGCCCTATTTTTAATCAGTATAGTGGCCTTTACATTTTTATTTGCTAAAGAAGTTAAAGGTGCTGCTAATCTATTTCCACATGTTGATAAAGTGGCTCATTTTGGCATTTTTTTCATACTCGCAGTTGTCATGGATAAAGCTTTTAAAATTCCTTTGCTCTTACAAATATTTTTACTTGCTGGGTATGGCGCAGCTATTGAAGTTATGCAAGGAATGCTACCTTATCGCCAAGCTTCAGTTGCCGACTTTATTGCCGACTTTGCAGGCGCAGCAAGTTATTTTACGATTAAATTGATATTTCACATTGGTAAAAAACCCAACCATGGCTAATATCGTAATTATCGGTGATGGCGCTATAGGGCTGTTATATAGCCACTTTTTAAGTGCAAATAATCAGATCACATTAATAACGAGAAGTGGGGATTGCAAAAGCAATTACTACTACCAATATAATGAGCAGCAACAGGTAATTTCGGCAACGGTATTAAATACAACACAGTTAAATCGATTAAAAACCAAGGCGCTCGACACGGTTATATTTGCAGTAAAAGCATACCAAGTAAATGACGCTTTCTCACTTGTAAAACCCTACTTAAGCGATAACTGCAATATTGTGTTATCACATAATGGGCTCAGTGATTTAGACCCTTTATTGTGCCAATTACAAAGCCAACAAGGCTTATACTTTTTAACCACGCGTTTGGCGGGCTTTAAAGTAACGCCAATAAAGGTTGCGCACACGGGTTACGGGGAGAGTATTTTAGGCAGCTGTAATGCAATTGCAGTAACACGCTATAAAGCGGTATTATCACAATTAAATAATTTACCTAATATTCGTTTTAGTGAGCATATCAACCAACTTCGTTGGCAAAAGTTATTAATAAATATTGCCATCAATCCGCTTTCCGCACTTTATAACGTAAAAAATGGTGCCCTTAGAGCCCCCATATTTAGCCGTAAAATCTTAAATACAGTAAATGAAGCATGTCACGTTGCCAAAAAAATGGGCGTTAATGTAACTCTTGCTGACGTGCTTGCAACGGCTTATCAAGTGATGAGTGATACACAAAATAACTTTTCATCAATGCAGCAGGATGTTGCCCATAGTCGAGTAACAGAAATCGATGCTATGTGTGGCTATATTTGCCAGCAGGCTAAAATACTCGATATAAACACCCCACATAATCAATCTCTTCTTGATGCCATCAGGCATAAAAAAAGCGCGATTTAAATCACGCCTTTTCAATCAGATAGGCCTTACTTAAGGGCGATATACTTTTACATTGGCAAAACCATTATCATGTAAAATAAGTGCCTGTAGTTGGCTCATTACGCCCTTCGCACAATATAAGTAATAGTCTTTATCTTGCGGTAAATCGCCAAACTTTGTTGCTAAGCGAAAGAAGGGTAAATGCACTACTTCAATCCCATCAATTTCAAGTGGTTTAGCGTCTTCTTCTTCCGGAGAACGAATATCAACAACCACTGCATCGCTAGGTAAGTCAGAAACTGACTCAGCCTCTTTAAGCTCTTGCTTGGCTTCAAGGTCAATATCACGCACATCCATAACACGTGCATTTTCAATAACAGTATTAAGTACATCAAAGTCAAACTTTTGCTCTTCTGCTTTTACAACCTCAATTTTTGCTTTAACTGTTGGTTTTTTAGAGATAACCCCACAATATTCAGGCATGGTCTCTGCCATCTCGGCAGTACCAATTTTACGGGCAATATCGATAATCTCTTGTTTATCATGCTGAATTAACGGGCGTAAAATAAGTGTTTCTGTAACACGATCAATGACACTGAGGTTTGCCAGTGTTTGGCTTGAAACCTGACCTAAACTTTCACCAGTAACAAGTGCTTGTATACCTAGTTTTTCAGCAATTTGGCTACCCGCACGCATCATCATACGTTTGAGGATTACGCCCATTTGACTGTTTTCAACATTTTCTAATATTTCAGCGACAACTGGCTCAAAATCGACACTAATAAATTTAACTTTATGCGTTGAGCTAAACTGCTTCCAGATATAATAGCTTGCTTGCTTAACACCAATTTCGTGTGCTGCGCCGCCTAGATTAAAGAACAAAAAGTGAGTACGAGCCCCCTTACGGATCATTTGATAACTTGCAACACCTGAGTCAAAACCACCTGACATAAGTGACAATACATCTTCCTGAGTTGGTAGTGGGAAACCTGACATACCATAATGAGTTTGCGTTACTATATATGCTTTATCATCTTTTATTTCTAGGCGTATTGTTACTTCTGGATTTTTAAGCCTTACACTCGCCCCTTCAACATGCTGATTTAAGCCACCACCAACATAACGTTCAACATCTGTTGATGTAAAGTCATGCTTGCCCTGACGCTTACAGCGTACGCAGAATGCTTTATTAACAACAGTGTGGCCAATCAGATCGAGTGCTTTCTCATAAATGTCGTGAAGGTTTTCGTAGTTTGTCTCAGTTACTTCAATAAATTGCACAATACCAGGGATGCGCTGCAGACCATCAATAAAATCAATGCGCATTTGTGCGTCATCAGACTTAGTGACAACTGATATATTGTCCCAGTTGTTCTGAACTTGTACTTTTTCGTCAAGCTTACGTAATACAATTTTAATGTTGTTCTCTAACAACTTTGTAAAACGTTTACGCACGGAGCGGCTTTTAATGGCTATTTCAGGATGGAGTTTGACGATAAATTTAAGCATAGTTCACTCGTTAGACAATTTTAAGAATTCACGCACCCACGTGTTGGGCGCGCGATTATAGCAAAAAATATAACGTCTAGGAAATAAACAAACCTCAAATCCCCATCAGGCAGGTTCGGCCTCTTGCGCTAATTCACTATACTTTTCACGTAACAAGTTAATTTTTGGGATACTTTGCTCAGTCCCATATGCTTTAACGAGCAATAATATTTTTAAAATTCCATTATAAATATCTTGCTGCATAAGCTCACCACTTAAACGACGAGCTTTGATGTAGGGCGTCCAAAAGCTCACCGTAATCTTCAACATATGAGCAAGCTCAACCGCATCTTCGTCATCAATTGTAATAACCCCGCCTTCACGCAGGCCTATTATAATTTCTCTAACTTGACCAAGCAAAGCGGCTTGAAAATCAATGTAATCTTTTTTCAACACTTCATCTCGAGATAAAATATCCCCTAAATTGTCATAGAAAAAATGAAAACGCCACATCAATTCAAATAATGCATCCAAATAGCCAGACAAATGCGAAAGTGCTTCATCGCCTTTGACTATAGGAAGAAACTGGGTATGTAAATGCTCACTGTAAAGTGAAAAAATATGACGAATAATGTCCTCTTTATTCTTAAAGTGATAATAAAGGTTCCCAGGGCTTATCCCCATGTGAGAAGAGATATGGTTGGTAGTAATCGCACGTTCCCCGTGCTCATTAAATAGCTTAATGCTAGTCTGAATTATTTTATCCTTGGTACTCATATCCTGCTACTCTAGGTTGTTTTTAAAGCAAATGCTCAAAGTTTACTCAAATATAATTAGCCGCGCAGTATAAACAATAAATAAACAATTAAATACCATCATGAAAATTTCTAACCCATAATTCGTATTGTTTACGTCATATTGAAATAAACTAATTTACATACGTGTCACTTATCCCTCAATTGGAAAGGCTGATTTGGATTACAAACGCTGTTAATATAGCCGCAAACATAACATTAAGCCGATACTTATGAAAGTCACTGCAATTTACCCAGGAACCTTTGATCCATTAACGAATGGGCACACAGATTTAATTCAACGGGCAGCTAAGATGTTTGATACTGTCATTGTTGCCATTGCTCATAACCCCAGTAAAAAACCATGTTTTAGCTTAGATGAGCGGGTAGCCCTAGCAAATAGTTTATTAACTCATATTGATAATGTAAGCGTGATTGGTTTCTCAGGATTACTTGCTGATCTTGCCCGTGATCATAATGCCAATGTATTGATCCGAGGGATTCGGGCGGTGTCTGATTTTGATTATGAGTTTCAGCTCGCCAATATGAATAGGCGATTAAACCCCGATTTAGAAAGTGTATTTCTCACACCCGCTGAGAAAAATTCATTTATCTCTTCAACCTTAGTTAAAGAAGTAGCGCGTCACAAAGGAGATGTAAGCGAGTTTGTAAGTCCTTTAGTAGTCAAGGCATTACAAGATAAGCTACATGGCTAAAACAGCCTTTGAACAATAATGAGTTTCCGCAGCCATCTTTGGGCCAAGGAAGCTCAGCAGTTTATTTTTAAAAAGTAAATAATGATGAGCTTGTGGCAACATAGCCATGGGCTATTAAATGCAGCGCGATTGGGAGAGTGTTTTGTTCTTTAAAATCCATTTATAACACTTAGCAAAACCAAGAAAGTCCTTATTCAGCACAAGAGCAATAATCATCATGATGTCGGATAAGTTAACTCCAATACTATAGATGTGCCAAAACCACCATGCTCCAATATATTTACCATACTGTAGATCAACATACATACCGAGAAAAAGAAAAATATTAACGCTAAAACCAATAATGATGTAAATTTTAGCTGGTAGGTTTTCGACTGTTTTTTTTGCAGAAATAAAGGCAATAAATAGTAGCGTTACAACATCGTAAGCTGCCCATATAGCATAAATAGTGGTGGAGTTTAAAATATCATAGCCAATGCTTTGGTGTAGTAATGGATCGCCGACTAAATAGGATAAGAAAATAGTAAACGCAACCCACATTGCTGTACTGTCACTTCCTGGTGAGGCTGATTTCTGTACGAGATTGTACAGAAAAGCCATCAGAAAGCCCCATACGATTAATGAGGATAGATATAAATTAAAAGGTTCTTGAAATAACGCCACAATTTTTTAATTAGTTACGTTAACAATTTTTTAGGCTATTAATTTGTTTTTTATTATTTTTTTTTGTAAAAAGCTTTCCAATATGTAACCAATCTTTTCCGAAGATAAGTGTGACAACCATAAAGAAATCAACAGTATTAATTCCTACTGAAAAGAAGCTCCAAAACCACCAATATTCAGTACGCCCGTAAACAACAATATCTACATGCAAAATTAAATACAACAATGTATTAAGAGTAAGTCCTACAACTATGTAATATAAGGAAGCGGAAAATCGTAACTTTAAGAGTTTATGTGATGCTAATACTATTAATATTGTTGCAATATCGTAATAGGCCCAAATTGAATATATGGATGTCCCTGCATTTAAATCAACTATCTCATAACTCAGTCCATATGAAGATAACATTAATAAAGAAACAACGAGAGGCGAACTACTTCGGTCTTCAACAGCAAACTTTAAAAATAAATTATACAAGCATGCCATTAATAATCCCCAAATGATAATAGTATCAAAGTGGATCCCTAAAGACGTTAAATCAAAATACATACACCATCTCGTTTTTGCTAAACCTTAGCTATCGGTTATGAAGGTCGACGGCGGTCCGGTTCAATAGTAATACCACCACCACCACGCTGAATCTCAGCTTCACCACCTGCCGCTAATAAGGCTTCATTAGATATAGACACTGTATCAGATTGTAGGGTTTTATTGCTAGCGCTTTGTTCTAAAGCGGGCTTTGATTGTTGCATAGAGCTGTATGCTTGCATTTGTAATTGGCTATTACCTGTAACTTGCATGAGACTATTCCTTTCATTTAATGTTAATAGTGACCTAAGCAGTTTTAAGTCGCTGTTGATAACGCTCTGTTAAATTTTTGGCGTTTTTGTAAAGATGAATCAATTTTTATTCATCTCATGTACCTAATAGCAATTTACGATCCAACTTTTTATAAAATTGATCTTTTTTGATCTAGTAAATTTAAATAGCCGGTTTGCAGCTTGAAAACTCAGTGGTGAGGTCATACCAGTTTGTGTCAAATATAAAAAAACGCACAGGGATAACCGTACGTCTTTTATATCCAGGGATTTTAAGCCACGTTTTTACACGGGATCTCCGCACTATTACTTAGCTTCAAAATAAATTCCATTGCGACTTCATCGCAATTATCTTTACGTAAACACAGTTCACAATCTTTCATTACCTTCTCTGGTAAGCTGTCTTTAGTACAGAATGTGAAGCCTTGTTTTTCAAAAAAATCAGGGACTCGCGTCAAAACGATAATACGATTAAGCGCCAACTTTTTGGCTTTAGTTAGTAAATGCTCCACCAGCTGCCGCCCTTGTCCAGTTACGCCTGTATCAGGGTCAATACCCAAGGAGCGTATTTCAGCAAGGCCGGTATCATAAATATACAATGACGCACAGCCTGCAACTTTCCCGTTCACTTGTGTCACAGCAAATTCATTAATAGAATGCACCATATCGCTTTTAGCACGTGGTAAATTTTCACCTACGGTAGCCCAGTGTTGTATTAGCTTCGCAATACCTTCAACATCATCAAGATTAGCGTCGCGTACCGTTATTTGCTGTTTTTTTTTGGCATCTTTAACTGCAATGGTAACTTGCTCTAACGATGTGCCACCCAATGCTTGACGTGCTTTTATACATGCGTCTATTTCTAATACAGCATATACATCTTGTTCAAAAATACTATGCACTGATTGGAACTGTTCTAAACTTAAATCCTCTAAGTTATTCCCTTGTGCGATAGCCATTTGCACAAGCACACCCACAATATGATGCCCCTCTCTAAAGGGTATACCTTTAGCTACCAAGTAGTCTGCAAGTTCGGTTGCATTTGAGTGCCCACCCTTAGCTGCTGCTAAAGTTCGTTCGCCGTTAACTTTAACCCCCTTGAGACACGCCTGAGCCATATGAATGCACGCAAGCCATGTAGGCATTGCATCAAATAAGCCTTCTTTGTCTTCTTGCATATCTTTATTATAAGCAAGTGGCAGGGCTTTTAAGGTCATCATCATGGCACTAAAGGCACCAAATACACGGCCTGTTTTACCACGAATAAGCTCTAGTGCATCGGGGTTTTTCTTTTGCGGCATCAATGATGAGCCTGAAGTGACATTATCTGCCAACTCTATAAACCCGGCTTCACCCGAGTTGTAGAAGATCAAATCTTCTGACATACGCGATAAATGGATCATGGAGATTGACGCACAGCTTAATAACTCAACAACAAAGTCCCGGTCTGACACAGCATCTAAACTATTTTTTGTCGCAGCGGTAAAACCTAGCCCTGCGGCAAGAGTTTGCCTATCTATTGGGTACGCCGTACCGGCAAGTGCGCCACTGCCTAATGGGCAAAAATTCATACGGGCTTTAGCATCAGCTAAACGACTTTCATCACGCTCAAGCATTTCAACATACGCCATACACCAATGACTAAATAGCAATGGTTGAGCACGTTGTAAATGGGTGTAACCCGGTAAAATAGTTCCTAGCTCACGTTCAGCTAAAGCAATAAATTCACCTTTTAACTGCGCTAGCGCTTCAAGTAAATGATCGGCGGAATCACGACACCATAGACGAAAATCTGTAGCAACTTGGTCGTTACGGCTACGTCCAGTGTGTAGTTTTTTAGCTAAATCGCCCACTTTTTCGATTAAAGCAGCTTCAACATGAGAATGAATATCCTCAGCGCCCGAAGTTGCCACTGCTTGTGGATCAGCTTTTACTTCGTCGAGTAATTCATTTAATGCTGCTACTAGCGATTGATGCTCGCTACTGCTTAATACATCAACTTGCTTTAAGGCACCAGCCCATGCAACAGAGCCAACAATGTCCTGCTCTGCGAGTTGATAATCGAAGGGAAGTGAGTCGTTAAATTGTTTAAACGCCTCATCTGGACCCGTAGAAAAACGTCCGCCCCATAATGCCATGAAATATCTCCAAACCCTGAAATTGCCCCGTTTTATGTACGGGGCTTTTGTAAAATTACTTCTTCGCGAGTGCTGAAATTCTGCTTGAAAGCGAGAATAAACGAATAAAACCTTCAGCATGCGATTGGTCGTACACATCATCTGCACCAAATGTTGCAAAGTCTTCGCTGTATAAGCTATTTGGTGATTTTTTCTGAACCGCAGTTACTTGGCCTTTATAAAGCTTAAGAATAACTTCGCCAGTAGCAACAGTTGATAATGCTTCTGCGCCCGCTAATATTGAGTCTTTAAGTGGTGTAAACCAACGACCGTCATAGACTAGGTGTGAGAACTCGCCGCCCAATACTTCTTTCCATTTACGACTTGCTTTATCAAGTACTAGCTCATCAATCGCTTGTAATGCAGCCATGATCACTGTCCCACCTGGTGTTTCATAACAACCACGTGATTTCATGCCCACTAAGCGGTTTTCAACGATATCAACACGACCAACGCCATGCGGGGATGCAATATCATTAAGTTTAACTAAACAGTCATACGGTTTAAGTTGTTCGCCATTTACCGCAACTACTTCACCTTCAACTACCTTTAAGGTAACAAACTCAGGTTCATTCGGCGCTTGCTCTGGTGAATTAGTCCATGTCCAAACTTGCTCACTTGGTTGGCACCACGGATCTTCAAGCTCACCACCTTCGTGCGAAATATGCCATGCGTTTGCATCACGGCTGTAAATTTTAGTTGCAGACGCTGAACATGGAATATTACGCTCAGCTAAGTAATCTAATAACGACTCACGGCTTGATAAATCCCACTCACGCCATGGCGCAATTACTTGAAGATCAGGAGCAAGCGCGGCAAAACACGATTCAAAACGCACTTGGTCGTTACCTTTACCAGTACAACCATGAGAAAGTGCATCGGCACCTACTTTACGAGCAATTTCAACCTGCGCTTTTGCAATAATAGGACGTGCCATTGACGTACCTAATAAATAAGTACCTTCGTAGATTGAGCCAGTTTTAAGCGTTGGGTAGATGTAATCGCTAACCATTTCATCTTTTAAGTCAACAACATAACATTCAGATGCACCAGAAGCGATCGCTTTTGCTTCAACACCTTCAAGCTCTTCTGCGCCTTGACCTACATCGGCCACAAACGCAATGACTTCACAGCCGTAGTTCTCTTTTAACCATGGCACAATGGCCGACGTATCTAAACCACCAGAATAGGCTAATACAACTTTTTTAATAGAACGCATTGGTGATACCTTACACAAAATTTGGATTTAATAATGAAACAAGCAACGCGTTTTGCGCATGCATACGATTTTCTGCTTGTTGTATAATTTTTGACGCCGGACCATCCATTACTTCTGAAGTAATTTCAAACTCACGGTGTGCAGGCTGGCAATGCAGTACAGTGTCAGCCCCTGTTAGTTCAAGTAACGCCTTGTTTAATTGATACGGCATGTACTTTTCTTTTACTTGATCAAGTGGCGTTTCATCACCCATTGATACCCATGTATCTGCATACACAGCGTTAGCACCTACAGCCGCTTCAACACGGTCACTGACCATCACTGATGCACCATTCATTGCTGCAATTTGTTCTGCTTGCTTTAAAATTTGCGAATCCGGTGAGCTGCCTTTAGGGCATACAGCAACGAAATCAGTACCTAAAGTAGCTGCAAGCAACATTAGTGAATGAGTTACGTTGTTACCTTCACCTAAATAAGCCAATTTTAGTTGGCTTACATCACCATACACTTCTTGCAGTGTTAAAAAGTCAGCAAGTGCTTGGCATGGGTGATATAAATCACACAAGCTATTAACCACAGGAACGCTCGAGAACTCAGCAAGTGTAGTTAACGTTTTATGTTGATATACCCGTGCCACGATGCCGTCTGCCCAACTGGCGATATTCAAAGCAAAATCTTTCACTGATTCACGTGCGCCCATGGCACCATTTTGCGAATCAAGATACACCGCATGACCACCTAACTTATTAATACCAATATCAAATGATAAACGCGTACGTAAGCTCGGCTTTTCAAATAAAGTAACCACGGATTTACCCGCTAGGGCTTGACTAAAATCAGCAGGATTCGCTTTAATTTTTTGCGCAAGATTAAGTAACTTAAGTGCGCCTTGTTGGTCTAGTTCAAGACCCGATAAAAAATGATTAAACATATAAAAACCTATGGTGTAATTTTTGTTCCGACGTGCTCACCGGCAAGTAGAGCGACTAAATTTTCTGGCTTTTGCCAGCTCGAAATATACACTCCGCGTCGTAAGTGCTGGGCAGCAAGAAGGCTGGTCTTTACTTTGACCTCCATCCCACCCAAAATTACTCCATCTGTAATCAGAGTATTGATCTGATTTGTGTCAAGTTGATGTAACGGCTGTTTATTTGCATCAAGCACTGCCTCTACATCAGTCATAAAAATAATTTCTGCATTAAGTTCTTTTGCAATTGCCGCAGCAGCTTCATCGGCATTTACGTTATACCAAAGGCCATCATCACCAAAGCCAATAGAGCTCACCAGCGGTAAGCGTCCGAGCTTTAACAACTCAGGGAGCACGCTTTGCTCACCACTTTCACAATTACCCACTTGACCAAGCGCTTTTAATTTTTGTGACGAAATAATGCCCGCTTCGTATAAACTAAGTCCGACCGGTTTATGACCTGCAATAATTGCTTGGCTCATTAATTGTTTATTCGCACAGCCTGCCAATGCCCCTACAATATAAGGCATTTGCTCTTTCGGACTGATGCGTAAGCCTTGATGTTTCGCACTGGCAAACCCCGCCTCGCTCAACCAATTATCTACCAGTGAGCCACCGCCATGAACGATGACAAATTGCGCTTGAGTTTGCGATGCCAGCGCCTCAAATAACGCTTTTGCCGCGTCTTCTGTATTGAGTACTGCACCACCGAGTTTAATGACCCATGTTTGCATTACTAATTACCCTTTTAAACCAGTGCTATGAGGTATCCCCATCGCTAAATTAATACATTGTAGTGCTTGCCCAGCAGCACCTTTTAATAAGTTATCAATGGCTGCCATTACAATCAGTTGGCACCCTTGTTGTTGCCAAGCAATATCCACAAACGGCTGCTTAGCCACCCCTTTAATTGATGGTATTTTACGACCCAGTAATCGGATCAGTGGCTCATCAACAAGCACTTGGTAGGCTTGCGTAACTTGCTCTGGCGTTACATCTGCTTTTAGTTGTACATAAATGGTTTCTAAAATACCGCGTGGAAAATTACCTAAATGCGGTGTAAATAACACTTTATGACCTAAATATTGTTCAATTTCAGGGCTGTGCCTGTGATTAAATAATCCGTATGGCGCTAATGACACTTCACAAAAATGCGTGCCCACACTGGCTTTACGCCCTGCACCTGTAACACCTGATACGGCATTAATAATAATAGTTTGATCAGCCAATAATCCGGCTTGTTGTAATGGCTTTAACGCGTTTAATGCAGCTGTTGGATAACAACCCGCCACAGCCACAAGCTTTGCTTTTGCAATTGTTTCGCTATTCCACTCAACTAATCCGTATGCCGCTTCACTCAATAACTCTGTATGCTGATGTTCAAAGCCATAATAGGTTTGATAATCTTCATTGCTGCTTAAACGATAGCCACCTGATAAATCAAATACTTTTTTGCCCATGCTTAAAAAACGTGGCGCTAAATCAACACTCACTTTATGATCAGTACATAAACAAACAAAGTCAGCCGTATTGTCAATATCGCTAAACGCACTTTCGCTCAGCGGTAATAAAGGAGAATCTAGTAAACCTAGATGCTCAGGGTACAAGTCACTTAATAATTTACCTTTATCTAAGCTTTGCTCAGATACATAGCAACCAGCTAAGGTTAATTGTGGGTGTTTTGCGACTAAACTGGCTAATTCTGCGCCGCTATAACCACTTGCGCCAATAATCACTACTTTCATTCGTTACTCTTTTTGGTTTTTATTACTACATTTATGTTCAAATCGGGTTTAACAGTGCATAAACACACTATTTTAGGAATGAAACTGGGTTATCGTCGTTTTATATTCATTGCGTCGCTTTAATATATTTATGCTTAAAAAGTGAATTGATATTCATCATAAATACTTTTATATTGTTATGCAATTAGATTGAATACTTATTTTGGATTTTTTTATGTCATTACCGTCTTTTTTATCTATGTATCAGCAATTGATCGCTGCGCCTTCAATTAATGCTATGGATGAGTCATTGTCTATGAGTAATAAAGGGGTGATTGATTTATTAGCCACTTGGTGTACAAGCCTTGGATTTGAATGTGAAATAACAGAATTGTCGGGCGCTAAAGGTCGTTTTAATTTACTCGCAAAACGAGGCCAAGGGGATGGCGGTTTAATGCTTGCTGGTCATACTGATACCGTGCCATTTGATGATAGCCGCTGGAACTACAATCCGTTTAAATTAAGTGAGCACGATAATAAATTATATGGATTAGGAAGCATTGATATGAAAGGTTTTTTTGCTTTTGTATTGCACGCTATCAATGAACTAGATAAAGGCGCACAAACACAGCCAATTTTGATTTTAGCCACCGCCGATGAAGAAACGACCATGGCCGGCGCGCAACAAATTTGTAAGCACTCAAATTTAAAGCCCGCCCGCTGTATTATTGGTGAACCTACTGATATGACGCCTGTTTTCACGCATAAAGGGCATATGAGCAGTGCTATTAGAGTAGTGGGTCGTTCAGGTCACAGTTCTGATCCTGAGCGCGGCTTAAACGCCATTGAAGTAATGCATAAAGTGATTGCAAAATTATTAGTTTTAAAAGAAGAATTAAAGAATAAGTATGCAGTTGAGCATTTTATTATTCCTTACCCTACTTTAAACTTAGGCCATATCCACGGTGGCGATAATGCAAACCGTATCTGTGGCTGCTGCGAAATGCACATTGATATGCGCCCATTGCCGGGTTTAAGCGTACAAGAATTGCAAATGATGCTGCTAAAAATGGCCGCTGAAATAAACAATCAATACCCAGATTCAGTGAGTGTGGTCGATATGCACGAGCCAATTCCCGCTTTCACCGGCAGCACTGATTCGGCATTGGTTAAACTGGCAGAAAAAATATCTGGCGAGAAAGCGGTCGCAGTTAATTACTGTACTGAAGCACCGTTTATTCAGCAATTAGGCTGTGAAACCATTGTTATGGGGCCAGGCTCTATTAATCAAGCTCACCAGCCAGATGAGTTTTTAGCGATGGAAAAAATAAAACCATCGCAAACTATTATTAGTGAAATGATTAAAGCGAGTTGCTTTAGCTAATGTACAAAGCATTAATGGTGTTAATTACATAACTAACACCATTAATTATTACTTCATATACTTAGATAAGTATTTTTTAAAGACAGGATCTGTTTTAGCCAGTTCTTTTTGCTCAGCCAAAATATCTTTTAAGATACTCTGTGATGTAAGTGGGTTAGCAAGTACCACTCTAAATACCACGGTAGGTTGATGATCATACTGAGCTGGTGTTAAACGTGTACGCGAAACGAATGAGCGCCCTGCTTCTCGTTGACGTTTTTGCATACTGGCGGTAAAACGATTTAGTGAGGCAAAAATATCTAGCCGTGTTTGCTCGTCTGCTTCTGCTATTTTTTGCTTAATTTTCTTTGGTACATAACGGTATGTTAGCAAACATAATTCAGGCTCTGAGATCAGCTCAAAATCGTCATCCGCTTTAACTAATTCAGCAAAATACTGTGCTTTTTCTATGCCTTTATCAATCAATATTTCATAGCCTTTACGGCCAATTACTCGTAAGCAAGCATGCACTAACATCGCCATACCTGGGCGACTGCCTTCGAGCGTATGGCTACCTAAGTCTTTTGAGCCTTTGCGTAAAATATATTCAGCATGATGCTCAATAGCATCCGTCGCTGTGGGGTCTTTGAATAACACGAGCCCCGCCCCCATTGGCACATACATTTGTTTATGCGCATCAATAGTAATTGAATCTGCTCGCTCAATACCTTTTAGAAGTGATCGGTGAGTTTGCGATAATAAAGTTGCCCCACCCCAGGCAGCATCTACATGAAAATGACAGTTAAGCTCTGCACTTAAATCAGCCATGGCATCAAGTGGATCAATATTGCCGGTTTCAGTAGTGCCCGCTACGCCTACTATGGCCATCACTTTTATGCCTCGCGCTTCTAACTCATGTGCTTTCGCGCGCATTGCATCAACATCGACCTTATTGTTATCAGCCGTTTTAATGGCTATAAAGTTATCACGACCAATACCTAATAAATCAGCTGATTTACCCAATGAATAATGGCCACGCTCAGAAATCAGTACCGCTAAGCCTTTATAACCATAATGCAGCATGGCACTAATTAAACCCTGTGTACCAATCCCTTTAAATTCCCCATCCGCTTTAAGCAAACGGTTACGGGCAATCCACAACGCGGTAATATTTGCAATTGTGCCACCAGAGCAAAATGCACCGAGTGATGTTTTAGCACTGTGCATCCATTTACTATAAAAACCGTCATCTTGCCCGTATGCTAAATGATGCATCATGCCAAGCACTTGGCGTTCAAGGGGAGTAAATGCTTTGGAGGTTTCAATTTTTACCAGGTTTTGATTAAGGCCCACCATCAACTTAGATAGTGGCAGCACAAAATGCGGTAGCGCTGAAGTCATATGGCCAATAAAGCTTGGCGCGGCTGTATGCACTGAATGAGCAACAAGTTGCTCCATAATGTCCTGCGCATAAGCTGAAACAAAAGTTGGATCTTCTGGGATCACCGCTGATTGAAAATCTTTTTCAATTTCATGCAATGGCTTTTCAATTGCCGCAATGTTCTCATTTAAAAAACCTGCTAAGTTGCTCGAGATCTCAAGTTCGATTTTACTCAAAGTTGAGTCAGGTGCTTCAGGCACGGTAAATATACGCATCAGAGTTTCTTTAGAGGCGACGGCACAACGCTTTTGATCCATCTTTATACCCAGTAAATGTAGCTTTCTTTTATCCAAAGACCCAATTAAAGGCCCTTAGCATAAACAACGCCAGCTACAATGATTCTACGAAATGCGTTAACTTTACTGCAATAGAGTAGTAATGTCTCGTATAAAGCCATAAAAGCAGTCAATTGCATGACAAATTAATGATAAATTGATTAATATTTGCTGCTAAAATGCGCCGTAATTTATTTATAGCTGAGACAGCCATTTTTTGTATAATGGTGTAGCGACCACAAAAGAGGCACACATGATAAAAGGAAGTATACGAACCAAATGGATAATGGCCGGTTTTGTCGTTTTTGTTATCAGCTTACTTGCTTACGTTTACTACACATACCACAGCACGCGTAATGATATTATGCAAAGTGTTGATACTCGTTTGCTTAATGCGGCACTAAGTGTAAAGCATATATTGGGTGATGATTATCATCGTCAACTCAATGCGGGGCTACATGTCAGCCGCAGCGAATATCAACAAAAAAGTCGCCAACTATCAGAGTTTGCCAATACTCTCGATATTGCCTATGTTTACGCGATGATTTTAAAAGATGGACAAGTCCATTTCAGCGCCTCAAGTTATACCCAAAAGGATCAAAATACCGGGAAAGTAACACAGCTTCTTGACCTCTATCCTGAAGCAACCGATGCTAATAAAGGCGCTTTTTATTCTACTGAACCTATATTCGAAATATCAAAAGATCAATGGGGCCACTTTAAAACAATCTTTATTCCTTTTGTTGATAGTAATGGTGTTACTTATATTACTGGTGCCGATATTACTATTTATGACCTAAATCAACGTCTACAGTTAAGTGCTTCAAAAGCAGCTGCTATGGCTAGCTTTTTCTTTTTCATTGCGTTATTGGTTGCTGGCATTTATATATTTTTATTAAAACGTGCCATATCGACTGATTCAGCTAGTGGCTTTGCCAATCATATTGCGCTTGAATATTTCATCAAAAAATCACCACTTCACCATATGCAACTTGCTGTTATCTGGGTCAATGAAATAGAAGATATAAATAGCTTTTATGGCACCGAAGTTGGCGACAGAGTAATGAAAAACCTGTTAGAGCATTTTAATAAACGTCGGCCAACCGACAGCCGAATATTTCGTTTAGCAACGAATAAGATTGTTCTACTTACTTCATTCGATGATAATAACAACAGCTTTGTTAACATTATTGAAGAGTATAATTGCAGCACCCCACTACTTACTAACCCATTTATTTATATTACTTTATGCGCTGGTATCGCTAACGGCAATAAATCTATGCTACTTGAGAATGCCCACATTGCCGCACTACAAGCAAAGCAAGGGCGTCATACTGTTGTTAATTACTCAAAAGCTCTACATGATGTAAAAAGCCAATACCAATACAATGTTGAAATGGCAAAAGAAGTTAGAGAGGCCTTTGAAAACAACCGCATTGTTCCCTATTTTCAAGCAATCTATGACAGTACGCATAACAAAATAATCCAATATGAATGCTTAGCTCGGATGATTACTTGCCAAGGTGAAATATTAAAACCTGACGCATTTTTAAATGTTGTAAACCGCTCGCGCATGGACGGCATGTTAACGCGATCTATGCTAACGCAATGCTTTGAACGATTCCGAAAAACCAGTATATGCTGGAGTATAAATATTACCGCCCAAGATATGCTTGACCCCGGTTTAAGTGAGTTTTTAGAAAGTGAACTAAAACGTTATCCTCAACCTAGAAATATCACCTTAGAGTTACTCGAAACAGAAGCTATCGCTAACTTTTCTGAAGTTAAAGCGTTTATTGCAATGGTTAGGCAACGAGGCGTAAAGGTCTTCATTGATGATTTTGGTACTGGGTATTCTAATATATCTAATGTCTTAAAATTAGAAGTTGATGGCATTAAACTAGACGGTACATTGATCAGACAAATAATTCACGATAAAGATATATATCTCTATATTGAGCACATTGCCAGCTTTTCAAAGCAACTAAACTTACAACTGATTGCTGAATGGGTAGAAAATAAAGCGATTGTCGATGCCTTGTTAAAGGCAAATGTGACGCTGATGCAAGGTTATTACTTTGCCGAACCAGCGCCACAAATAAGTAGTCGTTTAAAAAAGACTATAACAGCGCAATCACTAATCGGTGGCTCTGCTGAGAGCTCGCCCAATACTTTCTCTCAAACGGAGTAATGGCGGTATCGCTACTAAATAGTTCTACCTCACAATGCTGCCCAGTTAACTGTAATGCTTGAGCAAACTCTTTTACG
Source organism: Pseudoalteromonas neustonica (assembly GCF_001653135.1). Lineage (GTDB taxonomy): Bacteria > Pseudomonadota > Gammaproteobacteria > Enterobacterales > Alteromonadaceae > Pseudoalteromonas > Pseudoalteromonas neustonica. Next base: position 46,990 of record NZ_BDDS01000001.1, on the reverse strand, counting down.
TAGATATCCCAGTTACTGCGAACTTCGAGTAACCCGCCTAACTTAACGATGAATGGGAAGATAGCAGCGCCGTGCCAACGCCGTTGAATATGCTTAGCTTTAGGCCATGGATTTGGATACAACAAATAATGGTGCGTTGGCTGCCAATTGGCAGCGACAGCTAAACGCCAAAAATCATTAAGGTCAGCTTGCACTAAAATATACTGGCCCGAGTCTGTTTGCTTGTATTCAATGTCATGCTTATCTAAACGATGTGATGACTTATCAATACCTATCACTAACGCATCTGGGTGACGCTTTGCTAAATTAGCAGTGCTTTCGCCTACGCCACAACACGAATCTAAAATAATGGGCCCAGCAAAAGCCTGCACTTTTTCATTTACTTGATCAAATGCCATTTGCGTATGCGCTGCAATGGGTTTTTTAAACTCAGCAGTTAAATGTTTATTAACTATCTCATCCAGCTTTTCATGCAAGCCTTGTTGATTAGATACAATACTTCGTGAATTTGCATCACTCATTAGTGTCTTAACCCCACACCTTTTTTAATTAACGTCAACGCGACTGTAAATAGTGCTGTAATAAATAACAACAACACACCAAATGCAACAGATAAATCAACATCTGATACGCCTAAAAAGCCATACCTAAAGGCATTAACCATATAAATAATTGGGTTAATCTGCGATACCCCCTGCCAAAATTCTGGTAATAACGTGATTGAGTAAAATACCCCACCTAAATAAGTCAGCGGTGTTAGAACAAAGGTAGGAATAATACTAATATCGTCAAAGCTATTCGCGTAAATAGCATTAATCAGACCACCTAATGCAAATACCGCTGATGTTAATATTACCGTCGCTATGATCACAAATACGTTATGGATTTGAATATCAACAAATAACAAAGATACACACGTAACAATTAACCCCACCAGCATACCACGCGTCATACCGCCGCCCATGTAACCCAGCACAATGATATAATTAGGCACTGGCGCGACTAATAGCTCTTCAATACTTTTTTGAAACTTGGTTGAATAAAAACTTGAAGCCACATTAGAGTAGGAGTTAGTGATCACCGACATCATGATTAGACCAGGAACAATAAACTCCATATAGCTAAAACCGCCCATATCACCGATACGAGAGCCTATTAAATTACCAAAAATCACAAAATATAAACTCATGGTAATCGCAGGTGGCACTAAGGTTTGAATCCAAATACGTAAAAATCGAATGCATTCTTTAAACCATAAACTTTTTAAGGCTACGCCATATTTAAACATCTACTTGCCCCGCCCTTGTTCTAGTAAACCGACAAACAACTCTTCTAACCTGTTCGCTTTATTACGCATACTAAGTACGGTATTACCCTGCTCAGTTAATGCTGTAAATACCGCATTCAAACCTTGTGATTTTGCCACTTCTACTTCAATGGTATGATCATCAGCCATTGTAAATTTATAGCCATCAAGCGTGACTGTAACCGGCTGTACTGGTTGTTTTAAATCCAGAATAAACGTTTCTTTATCTAATTTGGCAAGCAATGCTTTAATCGTGGTATTTTCAACGATAATACCTGAGTCAATAATAGCGATATTTTTACACAATAATTCAGCTTCTTCTAAATAATGTGTAGTAAGGATAATCGTTACACCTTGCTCATTAATTTGGCGTAAAAAATCCCACATAGAACGGCGCAGCTCAATATCAACACCCGCTGTTGGCTCATCTAAAATAAGCAGTTTTGGTTCATGCATTAACGCACGGGCAATCATTAACCTACGCTTCATACCGCCCGATAAAGTACGCGCTTGTTTGTCTTTTTTCTCGAGTAAGCCTAATTGTGCTAAGTATTTATCAGCTCGCTGATGGGCTAATTTTCGCGGCACACCATAGTAACCAGCTTGATTAACTAATATTTGTGTAAGGGTTTCAAACTGGCTAAAGTTAAATTCTTGCGGTACAAGACCAAGCTGCGATTTAGCGGCTTCTAAATCGGTATCAATGTTATGACCAAATACTTCCACTTTGCCTTGGCTTTTATTAACCAATGACGAAATCACGCCTATGGTCGTTGATTTACCCGCGCCATTAGGCCCAAGTAATGCAAAAAAATCGCCTTCATACACTTGCAGATCAATGCCTTTGACTGCTTCAACACCATTTTTATAAACCTTAGTAAGGCCTTCAATATTCAAAGCAAGTGCTTTACTCATGATTTCCCTTCCCCATAACCCCAACGCTTAGTGAGGGTATGTTCAATATTTAAATGATCTAGAATACGCGCAACCATAAAGTCAACTAAGTCATTAATGGTTTGCGGTTGATGATAAAACCCTGGTGCCGCAGGCATTATGGTCACCCCAAGCTTGGCGAGTTTTAGCATGTTCTCAAGATGAATTTCACTAAATGGTGTTTCTCGTGGCACTAAAATTAACTGACCGCGCTCTTTAATCACTACATCTGCTGCACGCTCTAATAGATTATCTGACGCCCCCATTGCAATCGCAGAGACTGACCCTGCGCTACACGGGCATACAACCATTTTTTTCGGTGCGGCAGAGCCTGACGCTACCGGGCTAAACCAGTTATCTTTACCAAATACTTGTAACTGACCTGCTGGTGCATTAAATAATGTACTTAATTGCTCGGTCGCCTTATCTTCATTACCTGATAACTTTATGTTTGATTCAGTATCAAGTACTACACGAGCAGCACTTGAGATCAACACATACACGCGAAACTGCTGCGCGAGCAATACTTCAAGTAATCGTAAGCCATATGGCGCACCTGACGCGCCACTAAAGGCAAGCGTAATGGTTTCTTTATATTGCACTGTCGCTCCGGTTTATTACTGTATAAATTTATGCTGCAAAGCGGTAATTAACTTATCATGAAGGCCGTTAAAGCCGCCATTGCTCATGATTAAAATATGTTGTTGTGGCTGAGCGCTTGCAACGACTTGCTCAATAATCTCATTGATATTACTTAAGCATACCATTTCTGCTTGTTTTGCTTGTTCGCTTAATGACCATGCTAAATTGTCAGGCTCAAATAGATACACATCATTAGCATCGACTAACGACGCTAATAAGGTATGTTGATGCACACCCATTTTCATAGTGTTTGAACGCGGCTCGAGTATAGCGATAATTTTTTCATCACCCACTTTTGCGCGCAGCCCTGCAAGTGTTGTAGTGATAGCCGTAGGGTGATGAGCAAAATCGTCATACACTTTAATATTGGCAATATCCGCTTTAAGCTCCATTCTGCGTTTTGGGCTAATAAACTCTCCTAACCCCGCAATACTATGCGGGATAGCAATACCTACATGACGCGCGGCAGCAATTGCCATAATCGCGTTTTTCACATTATGCTCACCAAACGCTTGCCATTTTACAGTGCCTTGACTCTGATCATTAAGTAACACAGTAAACTCGCTACCATCAGCCTTGATTAGCTGATAGTCCCAATCTGCGCCGAGTGTTTCACTTTCACTCCAACAGCCTTGCTTTACCACAGCTTGCAATGCGTTATCTTGCTGGGGCCAAATTACTTTGCCACTACTTGGTAGAGTACGCATCAAATGATGAAATTGTTTTTTAATGGCGTTTAAATCGTCGAAAATATCCGCATGATCAAATTCAAGGTTATTTAAAATAAGCGTGCGTGGTAGGTAGTGAACAAACTTGCTGCGCTTATCAAAAAATGCAGTGTCGTACTCATCGGCTTCAATAACAAAAAATGGCGTTTCGCCAACTCGGGCAGACAAGCCAAAATTTTGCACAATGCCACCGATTAAAAAACCCGGCTTTAAACCTGCATACTCTAAAATCCAGGCCAGCATACTTGCGGTAGTGGTTTTACCGTGAGTACCTGCAACAGCCAGTACCCATGAATTTTGCAGCAAATTATGCTTCAACCATTCAGGGCCAGAGGTATAAGGTAGCCCTTTATCTAATACATATTCAACACATGGGTTACCGCGACTCATTGCATTACCAATCACAACCATGTCTGGCGCAGGGTCTAACTGAGAGACATCATAGCCCTGCATTAATTTAATACCTAGCTCTTCGAGTTGTGTGCTCATTGGTGGATACACGTTTAGATCTGAGCCCGTTACAGTATGCCCAAGCGACTTAGCAATCGCCGCAATACCGCCCATAAAAGTGCCACAAATACCTAAAATATGAATATGCATATTATTCCTTTGCCGCTAAAAATAGCTTATGCAGCACTAAAAAAGAGATAAAAAATGAAGCTGACATAATGCCAAAAATAGTGCTCAGTTACCATTACCATCTAACACAACACTTGTGCTAGATGGTAACTAATAGCATATAAACTAAAAAGTTCCCCTACCCTTGCTCAACTGCTCAAATATCACTCGTCACTTTTTGAGCAAAATTAACATTGCAGTTCAATTTTAAAGCAAAGTTATTGACGTACAATTGCAAAATAGTTAATTGTAAAATATAAAAACAACTTAATAAATTACAAAAAGTAAATATGTAAACCTATGATTACAAATAATATTAATAAAAAACAATGTAATACCAACATATACCCACAATAAAAACAAAAAGCACTTTTTAGCAACAAAACTCACATTCGCCACATAAAAGACTCCATTTAGGGACTGTGATAAAACATAGCGCTAAATTACATTTGGTTACATTGAAAGGCATATATTTAACGTCAAAGTTAATATGGCTAACAATGTTGACCCTTTGCAAGTTCAATCAAGTTTAATTGCCCTGCGGGCAAACCTTGTCAAAATAAAAAGGTGTTATGTTGAAAAAATTAAATCTTATTACAGCAGCAGTTAACGCAGTATTAATTACTGGCACAATTGGCGCATCAAGTGCATTTGCACAAGAAGCTACTGACGTAAAACCCGTTGAGCGCATTCAAGTAACAGGGTCAAAAATAAAACGTTTTAATTTGACCTCTCCAACTCCTGTTACTGTGATAAGCGGTGTTGAGCTAGAAAACCAAGGTATCACCAATGTAAATGATTTACTTGCAGACATGCCGCAAGCGACTGTTGGCCTTTCACCAGAGACAACAACCAATTCAATTTACGCGTCAGGCTTAAATACTACTGACCTTCGTGGTTTAGGCTCAGAACGTACATTAGTGCTTGTTAATGGTCGTCGCTTTGTTCCAGGCTCTATTGGCGACACCGCTGTTGATTTAAATAACATTCCAACGACGATGATCGAACGCATTGAAATTGCAACCGGTGGTGCTGCAGCTGTATATGGCGCTGACGCTGTTGCCGGTGTTGTAAATATCATCACTAAAAAATCTATGGATGGTATTGAGTTTGACGTTTCAACTGTTCGCCCTGAGCAAAGTGGTGGTGAGCAAAATAACTTCTCTATCACCGGTGGTATGGAAGGTGATAAATTATCGTTCATTGCATCAGTTAACTACACTGAGAATAAAAGTTACGGCAAGCTAAGTCGTGACTTTTACCGAAATCCAGTTAACACATACATTAATCCTGCCAATTTAAATGGTACAGATGGTATTCCTGAGCGTATTATTTTAGGTAAACCTACAGGCCTTGCTTATTATTCTGAAGGCGGTGATTTCTTCTCAAAAGGTGCCTTTACAGATGATGGTTACAACAACCACCACTATACCTTTGATGAAAATGGAAATATTCGTCCTTTTCAGATGGGTTCTGGTCGCATCCCAAATCCAAACCAAGCATTGATTGATCACGAGAACAAGCTTGCAAATCCATCAAATAGCTATTTTGAAGGCGGCAATGGTGACGGCGTATTTGGTCATGGTTATAAAAGCTACTTTCAAACTCCTTTAGAGCGCCTTATTGCTTCTGCTTACGGTACTTATCAACTAAATGATGATCATACATTAACGTTTGACTTTACTTACTCAAACACTGAATCGACTACTGAAAGTACACCGGCTTTCTTCCGTCATACTATTCGCCGTGATAATGCATTTGTAAAAAATGACATGGCTAAGTTAATGGATGATAACGAACTAAAATCAGTCACTCTTCGTCAAGCCAATGAAAATCTATGGGGCGACCGCGCATATAACCAAGAGCGTGAAGTGTTCCGTACCTCTATTGGCGTTGAAGGCATCATAAGCGATGATTGGGGCTATTCAACATATGCGCAGTTTGGTCGTATTGAGCAAGACACACTGTGGACTGGTGAAGTATTAACGCAAAATCTAGCAAACTCTATTGATGCCGTTGAATATCAAGGTAATGTTGTTTGTGCTAAACGTAATGATGATGGCGAAGTAATTGGCGCAATTGAAGGCTGTACACCATTTAATACTATGGGGGCTACATCAGCAACGCAAGCACAAGTAGATTATATTGGTACTACCGCAACCCGCTTTGCACAACACGACCAAGTTGTTTTTGCATTAACTGTAGACGGTTCACTTTTTGAACTTCCAGCTGGTTACGTTGCAGCCGCATTCACCGCAGAGCACCGTCGTGAATCAGCAACTACAACACCATCTGAGAATATGCAAAAAGGCTTAATCTTTGGTAATTCAAGCTTACCAATGGATGGCGAAATTGATGTCAATGAGTTATCAGCTGAGATTTCCATCCCGTTACTAGAGGATGTATTTCTAGCAACTGACTTAACATTTGAAACAGCTTTACGTTACATGGACTACTCAGTCACCGGTGAAGATAATGCATGGAAATTGGCGCTTAACTGGGGTGTAACAGATGAACTTCGCGTTCGTTTAAATCGCTCTAAATCAGTGCGTGCACCAAATATAGGTGATTTATTTACACCTAACTCAAAAACATTTAGCTCAGGCCGCGCGGATGTCTGTAGAGCTGACTCAATTGCTACATCAGGTAGTAAGTATAAAGCAAACGTAATTAAAAACTGTCAAGCAGCAGGTTTAGCTGAAGGATGGAAACCTTCGGACGCATGGCTAGCAGCCGGCAGCTTACCGGGCTATATTCAGGGTAACCAAAACCTTAAAAATGAGACATCTAACGATTACACCGTTGGTGTAATTTATACTCCTGAGTTTGTTGAAGGTTTAGATCTAACTCTTGATTATTGGTCATTCGAAGTGGAAGGCGCCATTGAGTATTTTGGCCGTAATAGTGTTGAACTATGTTATGAGTCATCATCTTTAGATAACCCTTTCTGTAGTAACGTTGTGCGTAATGAAAAAACGGGTGAAATTGAAAACTTCTTCACTCGCCCAATTAATGCCGCTGTTATTAATAAAAAAGGTGTTGATGTTGAATCAGCATACCGTACTGAGTTGTTCTCTGGTGACTTAGCACTAAAATTAACTGCAACCTACCTAATTGACGACAACAGTAACTCAACTGGTCGTGCTGAAGATTTTCGTAGTGATGTAGGTGAAATAGCCTCTCCACGTTGGAAAGGTCGTTTTAATGCTGTGTACTCACATGATGACTCAGCTTACGTATTAACAATGAATTATCGTCATGCAACTGTTAATGACAACGACTGGAGCATTGAACAGAATAACTATAATGATATCCCATCTTACACGACGTTTGATTTTATGTATAAAACAAACATCTTAGATGAGCTACAATTACGTGTAGGTGTTAACAACATTCTAGACCGTGAACCACCACGTAATCCGTTCACTTACGATGATGGTGAGTTCTTTGACGTGAAAGGACGCCGTATATCACTAGGTGCTAAATACACGTTCTAATTTAAACGTGTTTTAGAGCAATAAAAAACGCCTTACTCGTCGAGTAAGGCGTTTTACTTTAATCACAGCAAGCTTATTAAAATAAGATGCTTATACGCGCAGCTAACGATAACTGCATCGCTTTATTCGGGTTTAACTTATCCATGGCAAGCGAAAAATCAAACCACTCACTTTCATAACCCAGTTGAGGTACTAAGTTAACAGGGTCTATAAGTAGTTTAATCTGGCTTTCTCGCCAGGGCAGCTGAACACCAAGCTGTACAAAATTGATATCACCTTGACGGAGTAAGTTGGCAACATAACTCAGCTCTCGCTGTTTATATGACAACTCAATAGCAACGTGTTCTGGGATCCTAAAATCATGTTCACTTTCTCCCTCAAACCCTTTTAGGAGTGGGCGAAAACTACTAAACCCTTGGTTATCAACAAAACTACCTTTTGTATTAATATTGGCACGCGTAAAACCGACATTATCAACTGTAAATTGGTTATAAATATCAATAAAACTTGCGCGAACTAACACATTTTCCCATGGCATAAACTCTGTGAATACATCAAATGAATAACCACTGCCACTGTTATCCCACCCTCCATTATTTGGACGTTTTAAAAAGTTATTGTGCGTGTAGTACTCTTGGTAATTTAACTCGCCTAATAAACTATTATCTTCGCGACCTTGAACATTGCCGCTCACGAATGAGTGCCTAAAATAATCAACCCCCCAGTAACTCCCTTTTACACCAAGTAGAAATAATTCGAACTGATGTTCAAATGTAATACCAAGCCCTTTACTGCGGTTTGCAAAGTAGTCTAGTTTAGCCTGGTAGTTTTCTTTGCTCAGTAAGGGCGTTTTATTACTTTCTTGATAGTAGCCTAAAGCAGTGTCGGGGTTACTTTTTACAAAGTAGTCCAACCGCTGCTCTATATGAAAAGTAAATTGCTGCCAATCACTCGGCTGATAACTTAAGCCAATCCGCGTTTGTGAAAAACCGTTGTCTGCGTCGGTTTTTGGTGGTGTTTGCCATTCATCTTTAGCAAGCTCCAAAACAGGCGCTATATTGCTAAAGCTATTTGAATATACATAGGTTGATACTTCATGCTGCGCAATTACATGCATTGAACTAAACAATAAAGTACAACTAAAAAAACTCTTAATGTTCATTTTTTATTTCTTATAAAAAAGGCCAGCTAAAGCTGGCCCAGACTCACAATAAGCTAACTATAAACTTTCAACTGTACCATTGGTATAAACAATCAGAACAAGCCCATCTCGCTTAACTATTTCAGCTGCCTTTTCATCACCAACCATAATAGTACCTAATACTTGCTCTGCTGTATCACCACCGTCAGATTCAGCTAACATCAAAGTCACATTTTCAGCGTTCACTGCAGATAAAGTTTCAAGTTTAGTATCATATTTGACCATGAAGCTTCTTTGTTTATCGCTATTAGGAAGCTGATACTTCACATCAAGAACCAGCTTACCATCATCAAGGTCCGTTCTTTCGCCGCTCAGATTTAAATCAACATTATATTCACCGACCTTGACCTGTACATTAAGTGCAGCATTGATATCTAAGAATGTATCTTCATCTTCAACAACCGTTCCAAGTTCAGGTTGAGCCAAATACATATCGATTTTATATTCACCATCGACAGCCCAATCCATGTGTTCAGGTCTTGTAAAATCAGCTGCAACTTTTCCTAAACCATCAACATACCCATAAAAAGTGCGCCACTGAAATACACCTGGTTCATTTGGATCTGAAATCCATTGCCCTCTGAAACCGCCAATTTGAGCAGTAAAAATATCAACAGCCGTAAACGTTGCGAAATTACTGTTAATACCAAAGCTGCCAATCTCACTATTATAACGAATCGCTGAAGCTAACGACTCATATTCACCGCAATAGGATTCATAGGTATCAAAATCTATTATTTGGCCGCTACCATCAACGTATTCACCATTATCATTCATATATACTAAGTCATAGCATTGATAGTAATCAGCAACTTTATCTGTATTGGTATCTATTGGGCGATACAGCCGACTTAATTTTGGGCTAATTCGATCATTGTAAGAGTCCCATGAAGCAACTAACAATTCATCCCCCAAGTCACTTTCTTTACTTGATGACACAAGTTGTGATTGAGTTGACCCGCCATCTGAATAGGTTCGCGTGCTGTTAACGCTAACATTGAACTCATCGGTGCGCACTACGCTAACAACATCTTGGCTACCGCCCTCTACTGTAGCTGCTAGATTATTGGCGTTATTGCTAACACTTATAGTCAACAATTCATCTAAAATTGGCGATACAAGGTACGCATCTAAATCTACGTTAGCCCCGGCGCTGACCTGAACGTCATCATTAATTAAACGATAATCTCCTTCACCACCAACAGCAACGCCAAACCAACCATTTAAGGCGTCATTAAAATAATCACTCACACCTTTAATTGTAGTTGGGTCGACTTGGATCCCGATAAAGAGGCTTTCAACGGCTTCTTCGTAGCTATAAAACTCACCTTGTTGCTCATAAAAATTGAGTGCACTTAAACTTATTTGCTCACCATTTGGCGTGGTAAATAAACCATTATTATAATCAGTAAAGTATTGGTTAACGCGCTTTATAACAAACGGCTGGTAATATTCATCTTCTAATGATTTTTCTATGTATTCTACATAGCCATAAGTCAAATTATTAACTTGATTCTCGTAACTATAAAAGTAATATTGAGTGCCTTCAAACACAAATACTTCACGGCTAAATGAACCTTGAAAGTACCCTTCAATTTCAGTGGTTCTTTGAGCTTTCACTTGCCAGTTACCTAACTGCTCATTGGTTTTACTGTAAGTATAATTAGTCACAGTTTCACCGTTATTAACTGATAGTGATAACTCTGCATCGGCATTATCAACAGTGACTGCTGCAATATCTTCTTTCAACTTACCAAAACCCTTCAGCTCTGGCGGTGTATAAGTTGCTAAATCTTTAATATTAACCGTTGCGGTCGCTTTGATCATTTCACCTTGTTGTGATGAAAACTCGCCACTTAAGCTAACCATTTTTGGTAAGATAAGTGTGTCTTGCTCTAATGTATAATCCCATGCAGTTTCTGCATCATAGTTAGAAGTATCCGCGCTATAAACATTGACAGGTAAGAGCTCACCAGTGAGCGCCCCTTTAAAACTAATTGGGTTAGTTACTGTCTCTGTCGACTTTTGTGCAAGCTCCACAGTTAGACTCAGCTCTCCTTTTGTAGGCTCTGCATCCACATCGCCCGCTTCAATTTGCGCGCGTGTTACAGCACGGTCTAAACTGATTTTTGCATAACTACCCTGTGTAATCTCAAATTTAACTGCATCATTTTCAGCCATACCAGACAGCGCTAATTGATATTGCTGATTATCTTGTAACGCATTGATCGCGATATCAAGTGTCAGTGACTCTGTACCTGCCGCTGCGGTTACTTTAAACGTTAGATTTTCTTCATCAAGTATGACTGTACCTGTGCCACCTGTTGATAAGTAATCTTTTAAATCAAACATAGTTGCTGAATTATCAGTTTCTTGTCGTTGTTGATTAATTTGTGTAATTGCCTCTATTACATCGCTTAATAACGCAAAGCTATCACCCTGCTCTGCAACCATATCTCCTGCAGACTCAACTAAAGAAACAAACTTTTCACCTTCAGATTCAAAGTCTGCTCCTGACGATTTAGTCACATCAAATAGATTAGCAAACAGGCGAATATCATTAACCATAGCCGCGGCTTTTGCGATAGCATCACCTTGTGTTTGATCGCTAACTTTGCCTTTAATACGACCGCTGTCGCCCGCTTCTGCGGCCTTAGCCTTTTTTTCGTTTACGAGATTTGTTACTAACTGTTCAAGCGCATCTAAACCACTTAACTCTGTAACTAATTGAGGGTCTTTTTTTATTATTTCAATTAATTGCAATGTAGCTTGCTCAGCACCAGACAAAACATCTTCGACTGAAAATTCAAACTCGTCATCATCATCTGCTGCATTAGTAACTAAAATACCGCCATCAGCGGCGACTAAATCAGTAATTGCTGAGCTCAATTTAGCACTTACGTTATCTGTCCCAGCATCAGAGTATAATGCGTTTGCAATACCAGCATTGATCAACGCATAACGTACTGCAGAGATATTCTCTTCGTTTAAAATCGCTGAAGGATTTTCAATTGCGGTAGGCGCTAATGAATTTAATGCTCCGATCAGACCAAATACATTCGCAATTTGAGAATGTGCATCACTTACTGTTTGCTCAGTAATTGCACCACGACTTTGCGCAAGCTCAGTGGCAATATGCGTTAGTGGGGTGATGTTAGATGTGTTCTCGCTATTACTTTCACCTTGCGGCAGGTTTAATATTGATGTAAGTGAAAACTCAGGATCTTGAACCGTTAAATTAACGTCATCACCATAAGCTATCGTTTGATCTGCTTCATTTTTCCCACAACCTACGGGGGCATCACATACCATAATTGTCGGTGATGCGGTGTCTTGACTGGCTGATACTTTCACTTTAACAAGCCCTGCTACCCCCTTCAACGAAACACTATAGTGACCCGTTTCATCTGTAACTAAACTAGAATCTCCAAGCTCATCGGCCGTCAATTCAATAGCTTCACCGTTTTCATATTTATAAAATGTCAGCTGTGCATTTTTTAATGTCCCTTTAGAGGCCACGCCTTTTACTTGTGCTTCACTTACAACTGGGGTGACCGGATCGGTAACAACAGGATCCGTTATTTCTGGTTTTTTATTGTCTGAAGACCCTCCACACCCTGATAGAACAGCAACTACACTTAATGCTAACAATGATTTTTTAAATTCCATTTGTATCCCTTTTATAATCAATTATTAAAAACCACTTCAGTTTAGCCAAAAAAGTAAAAAAAAACACCTACGAAATCGAGGTGTTTTTTCTCAGATAAATTGCCTAATTTTATCTCAATTCCAATACTGTTAAATCATCAAAAAAGCAATTAGACCTACACCGAGTAGTAATCTGTAGATCACAAACGGCATCATTCCCATACGCTCGATGATTTTCAAAAATAAGAAAATACAGGCATACGCTGAAATAAATGATAAACCAGCGCCTAAAATTAACGTAGTCCAATCAACTATCTCATCGCCTAATGCAAGCTCTACTGTGTAATAAAGCCCCATCATCGTGATGACAGGAATTGCCAGCAAAAATGAAAAACGCGCTGCGCTTTGCTTATTCATACCGAGCATCAAGCCTGCCGTCATGGTTATGCCTGAACGTGATGTACCCGGGATCATGGCCATGGCTTGCGCCATACCTATCATTAGTGCCGACTTCCAATTTAACTGGTAAATTGTTTTGGTTTGCTTGCCTTTTGCATCCGCATACCACAGTAATAAGCCAAATAAAATTGTGGTGATGGCGATAACCCAGGCACTGCGTAAATAAAGCTCAATTAAGTCTTTAAAAAGTAAACCCAGTACTGCAGCTGGTATAGTCCCTAAAATAATCCACCAGCCTAGTTTACTGTCGTCTGTTGTGCCTTGCGCACCAAATGATTTAAACCATGCGCCGAGTATTTCGACGACTTCTTTTCTAAAGTAAATAACAACCGCAATAAGCGTTCCAACATGTACAGCTACATCAAAGGCCAAGCCTTGATCTTGCCAGCCAAGAATTTGTGAAGGAAGAATAAGATGAGCGGAGCTTGATATAGGTAAAAACTCGGTCAATCCTTGGATAAGGGCTAAAACAATAATTTCAATAATGCTCATGGGTTAATAAACTCCACCTTCCATAGTTTTTGCTTGGGGTTGTTGTATGTATCCCATAACTGCGCGATCGTTTGCTTAGCTACAGGATGATAAAAATCAGGGGCTATCTCAGCCAGCGGCTGAAGTACAAATGCATTTTTTGTTATTTCATCACGAGGCAACTGAGCTGGCGAATCACAAACTATATCATCGTAAAAAAGTAGATCAAGATCGAGTGTTCTTGGGCTAAACTTTTTATCGTTTAGAGTACGGCCATTATCTCGTTCAATATTTTTTAATAACTCACACAGCTGTAATAACGGCATATCTGTTTGCGCGCCAACTACAGAGTTAAAGAAATTATTACCAGCAAAGCCAACAGCTTCGCTTTCAAACACTGAAGAATGCTCAATAGGAGTAAAATACGATTTAAGGGCAAGTAACGCTTGTTGAATATAATGTTCTTTATTAACATTCGAACCAAGGCTAATATAAATCTGTGCCATCTTAACTTGCCTTGCGACGGGTAATTTGCACACCTACAGTGTTTGCCTGTGCTACCGCTGCCGGCTTACTAACTCGAATAGTTACTTCATCAGTATTAAACTCAGCCAAAATAATTGCAGCCAATTGTTCAACCAATGTTTCTAATAACTCTAATGGTTTTGCTGTTGTATGAGCAATAACACGCTCACTCACCTTTGAGTAATCAAGTGCTAAATTGATATCGTCTGTTTTTGCCGCGGGTTTAATATCACACAGCATTTCGATATCAAAATATAAACTCTGCTTAGTTTCTTTTTCAAAATCGTATACACCTATGATAGTGTCAACATGTAGTTGCGATATAAAAACCTTATCCATAACTGCTCCAACTTACAAAGATTCAAACTCTATTTAAGAGTTTACATACGCTATATTTTGTATTTATAACGCTTATACACTTCAAGTGTGTTTTATTATGTAAAAATTAACCATACAATAGCCTATAGGCACAATTAAGTACGCGGATATTGAAATCGCAAATATATGCAAGGCTATTTTTGCGGCCAATGATAGCCGAAAAAGAATGATTTAAAAATAAGGAAGCGCGTGATAGCCGTTTTAATGTTAGTTTTAGCCTACTTACTAGGGTCGATTTCATCGGCTATCCTAGTGTCACGGCTATTCAAACTGCCCGATCCTCGTACTCATGGTTCAAATAACCCCGGCGCAACGAATGTTTACCGTCTAGGGGGAACATTACCCGCTTGTTTAGTTTTAGTCTTTGATATCCTAAAAGGTACCATTCCGGTATGGGGTGCTTATTTTTTACAATTAGATCCATTAACACTGGGCTTAATTGGTGTTGCTGCATGTTTAGGCCACATGTACCCTGTGTTTTTTCATTTTAAAGGCGGTAAGGCTGTTGCAACCGCTTTTGGCACATTACTACCAATTGGCTTATCTCTCGGTGGGTTACTAATATCAACATGGGTTGTTATAGTTGCAATTACACGTTACTCATCTTTAGGTGCTCTTGTCGCTGTTTCTTTAGCGCCACTCTACACATGGTGGATTAAGCCACTTTACACTCTGCCAGTTACATTTTTAACTATTTTGATTATTTTTCGCCACCGCGCAAATATTAAACGCTTATTTAGTGGTGAAGAACCTAAGATTGGCGACAAGAAAAAGTCGCCACCTAATAATACACCGACTAAATAGGATCTAAGCTATCAATTGGCCAGCGAGGTTTAGTTTTCATATCAAGGCTTGCAAACTGCCCTGCTTTTAAACGCTGCATACCTGCATAAGCAATCATTGCACCGTTATCAGTACAAAACTCTGTACGCGGATAGTAAACCTCACCTTTCATGCCTTGCATCACACGTGCTAATTGCGCGCGTAATTGCACATTTGCACTTACCCCACCCGCCATCACAAGACGTTTAATGCCCGTTTGCTTTAACGCTCGCTTACATTTAATCATTAACGTATCGATCACTGCCGTTTGAAACGCATGTGCAATATCCGCTTTAGTTTGCTCATCATCGTCATTATTACGAATGGCTATTGCTGTTGCAGTTTTTAAACCACTGAAACTAAAGTCCAATCCTGGTTTATCTGTCATCGGACGTGGAAAAACAAATCGCTTTGCAACACCTTGCTCTGCAAGCTTAGCTAACCTTGGGCCACCTGGATAATCCAGGCCCAGTAGTTTTGCTGTTTTATCAAATGCCTCGCCAGCTGCATCATCTACTGATTCACCTAAAACGTCGTATTGGCCAATACCTTCAACCTTAACCATCATGGTGTGCCCACCAGATACCAACAAAGCAATAAATGGGAATTCAGGAACGTTTTCTTCCAACATTGGTGCCAATAAATGCCCTTCCATATGATGTACTGCAACGGCTGGAATATTCCAGCCGTACGCAAGTGAACGACCAATAGAAGTACCCACTAATAATGCCCCTACCAACCCAGGACCTGCGGTATAAGCGATACCATCAATATCTTCAGGGCCGCATCCTGCTTGCTCAAATGCAGCATCTATTAATGGTAACGTTTTACGAACATGATCGCGTGATGCAAGTTCAGGAACAACACCACCATAATCAGCATGAACTTTAACCTGACTATATAACTGATGGGCAAGTAAACCCTGTTCATCATCGTAAATTGCAATACCAGTTTCATCACACGATGATTCAATACCTAAAATTCGCACGACTGTATTCTCCTAAACCAAATCTATTCTCTTGCAAATACTTTGCTTAATTTTATAAAGCTATGCCAATATTGGTTTGACCATCAGCGATTGCCAACTGCTTTAATGCTTTAGTGCTCTCAGATGTCACTCGCCCCATTTGCTCTACAAAATCGATCATTTCACCTAGCACTTCGATTTCATATTGCATTAACGGATGCTCTCTAATAGTTTGATTATCAGCAATCTCACCTTCTACTGTCAGTTGATACTCAATAAATCGAGCAACTGTCGCTTGTGATATTTTACTAATGCTAATAAATTCTTGCTCATCTTGAGCCATCAAACCATGCATCAAACTCAATAAAGCGGTAGCTGCATCAATCGCTGGGTAAGTACCAAACATATCAAAATCGGCTAATTCAGGAACATTAGGCTCTATTTTCTCAATTTGCTTTTCTAAATCGATTTTACTTTTTGGTAAGAGAATTTTTTCCCAACATACGTTAAGCGCACTGCGCAATATTGCTTCGTCACCAAACCCTGTTGCCTCACTGAACAAACCGTAATTAGGGAGCATACGCTCAATAAGTGCACCGGCTAATACCGCTTGTTGTAAATAGTTAAGCTCTCGTATACGCTGAAAATTATTCGCTTTAGTCATTCTGTAACGCCCTACAAGACCAACATATTTCAAATGTTGGTCCATTATGCTCATTACAATTGGGGCATACCCAATCAGGAGCGGATTGTTTTACTTGCGCGTAGTTTACCAATATTTGGCGCGCCTGGCGCTCTTTTATCGCAAAAACCTGTACCCTCACCTGAGTTTGATCTAAAGGGATTTCTCCAACAGCTCCTTGCAAAGACTCACCGAGTAACTGGCATTCAATGGAGCTATTTAGTAATAACCCTTTAACTATGTTCGCTTCGATAGCATCAGCCGCAGAATAGACCGTTAACCATTCAAAAGGTGCTTGTTCTGCGCTGTCATTCGTTATTTTATTTTGCAATACGAACCTCTTTTTACTTTGTGATTAATTGACCCTAAGCTACTCTAAGCAAGATAATTCTTATCTAGGAAGTCATCATGACCCTCACTACACCTGCACTACTTTTTCCTGCTATTTCTTTACTGCTGTTGGCATACACCAACCGGTTTTTAGTGTTAGCACAATTAATTCGGGAATTAAACGCCCGCGAAGGTGATACTATTCGCCCTCTCGTTGTAGCACAAATTACAAACCTAAGGAAACGCATTAAGCTCATAAGAACAATGCAAGTATATGGTGTTGCTTCATTTTTAATGTGTACGTTTTCAATGTTTGCATTATTTATAAAGTTTGACACTACCGGTGTCATTTTATTTGGCACCAGCTTAGCCTGCCTCGCCCTCTCTTTATTGACTTCGTTATATGAAATACATATTTCTTGTGATGCAATTGAAATAGAACTTAAAAACATTGAAAAAAAACCATTAAGCAATAAGGCAGACTAAAAAACAAGCACTATACTACTTAGGTGAATGATAAAACTAAGGGTGTAGATGTGAACGACTTTTTATTTTCTGAAGATGTAGTTACTGAAGAGTCGACTGCCCAGACTGAGCATGCGTTTTGGGAAATACTAGTCGTAGATGACGAAGATGACATCCACCAAGTAACCAAACTAGTGCTCTCTGGATTCACATTTGAAGATAAAGCACTACGTTTTCATCATGCCTATTCGGCTAAAGCCGCAAAACAATTACTTGAGCAAGATCTCGATTTTTCAGTTGGGTTAATTGATGTAGTTATGGAAACCAGCCATGCAGGCCTTGATCTTATTAAATTCATTCGTGATGAAATTAATAACCACGATATCCGCTTAATACTTCGTACAGGCCAACCCGGTGAGGCACCTGAAGAATCAGTGATCCGTGAGTACGACATCAATGACTATAAAAATAAAACAGAATTAACAGCAATAAAGATGAAAACATTATTGTATTCTGCTCTTCGTGCCCACCGAGATATTCAAATTATTGAACGACATAAAAAAGGCTTGGAAAAAATTATTAATGCCTCAAGCTCTTTTTTAAAGTGTGAAAGTGTCCATGAATTCGCATCAACGATTTTATCCCATGTCACAAGCGTAATGGGCCTTGATGATGCTGAAATATATTGTGCAGCCGCTGTAAACCAACAAACTTCACCAGCTACAGATTTTAAACTACTTGCGGTTTCAGGTGTAGAGACTCAACCTAGTAACAATACAATCCCTGAAAATGTTAAAAATTTATTTGTAGAAGCTCACAATCGTAAATCCACGCAGGCAACCTCGCATGATTATATTGGCTACTTTCCAACACAAGCAGGCCTTGAAACGATGCTCTATGTTCACAAAGGCTCACAACTCGACCCAACTGAACATCAGCTATTGGAATTTTTCGCAAATAACATTGCCCTAGCCTACGATAATTTAAAACTGCGTGAAATTGTCAAAGAGTCACAAAAAGAACTTTCCTATATTTTAGGTGAAGCTGTTGAAAAACGTTCCAAGGAAACAGGTTCACACGTCAAGCGTGTTGCGCTTTATAGTGAGCTGCTCGCAAAATTATATGGACTCAATAATTTTGAATCGGAAATAATTAAACTAGCTTCACCACTGCATGATATTGGAAAAATAAGCATTCCTGATCAAATTTTAAATAAGCCTGGCAAGCTTGATCCTAAAGAATGGCAGATCATGCAAACTCATGCGCAAGTGGGTTATGATATTCTCAGTGGTTCGTCTAATGAGGTACTACGATGCGGTTCTATGATCGCGCATTTACATCATGAAAAATGGGATGGCAGTGGCTATCCTAACCAACTTTCGGGTAAAGATATACATATTGTAGGAAGAATTACAGCTCTTGCAGATGTATTTGATGCGCTGGGCAGTGACCGCTGTTATAAAAAAGCATGGCCATTAGATGATGTACTTAGTTTAATAAAACAGCAAAGTGGTCAACAGTTTGAACCTAAGTTAGTCGACATATTTATTAACAATTTAGAGCTTTTCCTCGAGATAAAAGAACGTTACCCTGATTAAATATTGTAACAATTGTGTAAAATGCACTTTTCAAATTAGGTACAATGCATTACTATCTATTAAAATAATACTATTTATGTTCGCCATTAGCGCGGCTTACTTATACAAAGGACTATAAAAGTGAGATTTGAACAATTAGAGCAATTTGTAGCTTTGGGCCAGCTACGACATTTTCGCCAAGCGGCTGAAACGACAAAAATTAGCACATCAGCCTTAACTCGCAGCATTCAAACACTTGAAGATGAAGTTGGCTATGAATTAGTCAAGCGTTCAACTAGATCGGTAAAACTAACGTCTGAAGGGGAGCTGTTTTTAGAATATGCACAACAAACCCTATCAGGCTTAGAAGATACAAAAAAGCGCTTATTTAAATCTCTTAATGGTTGCTCAAATGAAAAGCTTATTATCGGATATACGACCAAAGCCAGTGCAATAGTTCCTATTTCATGTGGTCAATTTTTAGCACAATATCCACACGTTAAAATTGAAATGCAACTGCAAGAACAAAGTGAATTAGTCCGTAAGCTACAATTGGGCGAAATTGATATTAGCGTATGCTCTCAAGCAATAAACAGTATCGGTAGCGATATTCACTTACCGGATCAGCTTATTTTATTTGTTTCTAAATTTCACCCGCTCGCAAATAAAAGTGATATTTGTAAACAAGACTTAAGCGATTACCCAATGTATGGCTGCTTTTCACAGTCAAAACAAATTCAAACTATGCTCAATGAAGCAATCGATGGTATGAATAAAGCCGCCAGTATAAAAGTCGGTAGCATTGACCAAGTTATGGATGGCCTATGTAAATCGAACCATTTTGCGATTGCAAGTATCGAACATGCAAATACAGTTGCTGAAAACAACGATTTAGTACAACTGAAAACTAATAAAGATTTAGCTCATGAACAATTAATTGTACAAACGAGCCAACAAGTAACACCTGGCGATCACGTGAATCAATTACTGTCACTAATCGAAAAGACAGCGCTGTCAGCTAATTCATAATCTTAGTTGGTTATAACCGCGGTATTTTAGCGTTTCAAATGATGTGCTTAGTTATAAATAACAAGCACATCTGCCGTAGTTACACATTATTTAGGGTGTGTTGACTTTTCAGAATTAAAATTTGTTCAATCTAGAAGTAATACAATCGAAATCAGAGTGAACACCTCAACAGCAATAAGATTATTTTAATTTATTTTCAATAACTTAAAAAACCATCCCCTATTACAATAGCCCCCTGTAAAACTAAACATCTACTCACTAAAACTCAGCCATGGGTCTTTATCTGGTTAGGGGGCTTAAAAGCGAAAAAGCTAGCTTATCCCCCCCCTTACGCTAAACTTACGCACCTTAAGCTCACTCTGTAAATAATGACTTTAAAATCCCCCTCACAATGCTACCTAGATGATATTGAAATCAAAGGTTATGCTGTCATTGAAGACGCTTTTGATAGTACTTTTATAAATGCGTTATTAGATGACTGTCACCGTATTAACCCTAAGTTTAAATTAGCGGGTATTGGTCGTCAGCAAAATTTACAAGTCGATAAATCTATTCGTACCGATAAGACCTATTGGTTTGATCATAGTAGTCAAGCACAAACAGCATATCTGAACGCAATGGAAGAGATGCGTAACAACCTTAACCGTTATTTTTTTCTCGGCTTATTTGATTACGAGTGCCATTATGCAAAGTATCAACAAGGCGATTTTTATAAAAAACATTACGATGCGTTTAAAGGCCGCTCCAACCGTGTATTTACAACTGTACTTTACTTAAACACTCCAAAATCAGGTGGTGAGTTAGTTATTTATAAACCTAAAAGTAAAGACACTGAAATAACCCTTAAACCAAAGTCGGGTACGCTTGTAATGTTTGAAAGCGAACGCTTTATGCATGAAGTACTTCCAACGGCAAATGATCGCTATTCTATCGCAGGATGGTTCAGGAAAAATGCATCAATCAGCGGTGTTATAGATCCACCACGCTAAATTATATATTAAGTGGCAAGGATGCCACTAAGCCTACAAAAACAGCCATACCAACATAGTGGTTGTTTAAAAAAGCCTTAAAACAACGCTCTCTATCACGAGTATGAATTAGGGATTGTTGATAGACTAAAAAGCCACATGCAACTAAAACACCTAGCCAATAGGGGGTATCTAAATCATTAATAACCCCGACTACAGCTAATAAAACAATAAACACCGTATTAAGGATAAAGATGATTAACCTGTCAAAATGACCAAATAAGATAGCGGTAGATTTAACCCCGATCTTTAAATCATCATCTCTGTCGACCATTGCATACATAGTATCGTACGCCATAGTCCACAGGACATTAGCAGTAAATAATAACCACGCTTGAAGGGGGACATCTCCTGTAGCCGCCATATATGCCATCGGTATTGCCCAACCAAACGCAGCACCTAAAACCATTTGTGGCAAATGCGTATAACGCTTCATAAATGGATAACTAAAAGCCAATAACAGCGCCCCTACGGATAATAGCATTGTTGGCCAGCTCAGCAGTAAAACTAAACCAAAGGCAATAATGATCAATAACAAAAATAAACTTAATGCCTCACCACTACACACCAGTCCTGCGGCAAGTGGCCGTTGCTCAGTACGTTTTACACTGCCATCAATTTCGCGGTCGGCATAATCATTGATCACACAACCCGCACTGCGCATTACAAATACACCCAAACTAAACACAATTAGATTAACCAAGCTAGGCGTTCCATTACTTGCCAACCATAAAGCCCAATATGTTGGCCATAACAACAACAACGTGCCAATTGGCTTATCTGTGCGCATTAGTTGTTTGTAATAAGGAATGTGGGCTTGCTGTAATGCGGCTAATTTCATGTGTAAATAAAGGCTCCAGGTAAGAATATTTCAGAGACCAAGAATCGGCTTTTCATTAACGAAAAAACACTTCGGCGTCCCCACAAATCCGTGGCTGTTGAAGAATATTGACTCACTAGCTGCTGGATACAATGCTGACGATCAAAACATGCAACTTCAATTTCTGTTCGTTTTAAATCTGGGTGTTGAAAGATAATGTCGCCCAGAGGTTTATTACCAAGCACGAGTAATTGCTGCTGTTGCATATCATCCGTAACCGGCAACCAACTTTGTGCATAAACCATAGGCAGGCCATCACACCACAGTAGTACCTCACGGTTTATTATTTTTTCATGTGAACAATCCAATAATTGCTGCTGCTCAAGAGTTAAAATACACTGTAACTCACTTAAAACCTGTACTGAAAAATCACGCCCATGGGACTTTAATTTAGCGGTCAGTGAACCGGGTTCAAGCAACCAGCTTTGCTCAGTTGTTGACAATGAATTTAATGCTGCGCCCCGCTGCCAATTGGCAATGAGTGGTAGTGGGTATGTGATCACGATAGCTCTGTTTAATAATAACCAGATAAATGATACCACTGCCTGCGGTTTGGAAAAAGTGATGATTAATGAATATAATAACCCCTTCAGCCTGTATCTTGACCAGTATTACGTATAAACTAATGGTAATTAAATACGGGACTCTTTACTTAATATGAAAAAAACGCTTTACGCTAGTATATTAATTAGCACCTTGTTGCTTAGTTTATTTGGCAGCTTTGCGAGTCGTGCAGAAACAACGGTAGGCTATTTTGGCTTTGAACCAGACATTATTACCAACTATATTGGCCAAAGTAACAAAAAACTCGGTTATGTGCGTATTACCGTCGATTTAATGCTGAGCGATATGGCAAACATTGCCATCGTCGAACATCACACACCGCTGTTACGTGATGCGATTGTAGGGATTTTATCGAAAGAGCCTGAAGAAAAAGTAAAGTCACTTACCGGCCGTGAAGAGATCCGTAAACGCTGTGCTGAAAAACTAAAAGCCCTATTAAAGCAAGAAACAGGGCAAGAAGTTATTCGCGAAGTACTCTTTACTAAATATCTTTATCACTAGATTTTTTTGCTGTAAATAATTGAGCGGTGAAGGCATAAGCCATACCGCTTAATAAGCCGCCTAAATGCGCCCAATTGGCCATACTTACAAATAACATATCTCCAAAGCCTAGTACTAGCCACACAAGCATAAATCCAATAATACCATTGCTGACTAACTCCGGTTGTTTAGGATTAAATTCGCGATAAATCCAGCAATAGCCAAGTAAACCGTATACGACCCCACTCAAGCCACCAAAATTAGGGCCAACCATAATAAACTCAGCCCAACTACTCAATAGCGCTGTAATAAGAAAAAGGCCTATTAGAGTACTCTTACCTGCCAGTTTTTCTATACCATTACCAAGGGTTATCCACCAAATAATATTAAACAACAAATGCACGGCACTAAAATGCACTATAGCAGGCGTTAACCATGTTAGTGGCTGATTTGGGTTAAACTGCAACACACTATAAATTGGCTCAAATCCACCGAGTGTAAACGCGATATAAATAGCAACACATAATAACGTTACCGTCTGATTTAACCAGCTTAGCGCTTTAAAGCGCGCTTTTAAATTAAGCGACTGCCCTTGGTAACTTAAAACAGATTGCGTGCTGCCCACTTGCCATGAAGCAGCCTGGTAGCGTTCATGATGAGGGTTTTCAACAAATTCTTCCCATAATGGTTGGGCTTGATGAAAATCACTTGAGGCAATACAAATAATCACTGCTTGTCCATTACTAGAACGTAACTGCGCATCAAGGCCTTTGCTTTTTACATAATCTATAAAGCCTTGTGCCGCGCGGGGATTATTAATACTGCCTAATTCAATCATCGCTCTACATTCTCCGGCAATTGTGCCTCCCATTGCGTAAAACCACCATCCATACTGTACACATCTTCAAACCCTTGCTCTGTTAAATAGCTGGCAGCCCCTTGTGAGCTCATACCGTGATAACACACGATAATAATAGGTTGATCAAACTCTTTATTCATCATGAATTCGCTAATGTTCGCGTTTGATAAATGCTCAGAGCCAGGGATATGCCCTGCTTGGAATGAGTTAGGATCACGAATATCTGCAATCACTACATCCTCTTTATTAAGGAGTGCTTGCGTCTGTGTAATTGAAATATGCTTAAATGCCATAATACTCTCTAAATATAAAAGGCGACCTAAGCCGCCCTTTTTTAAAATCTAAATTGAGCTAATCCCAATTTAAAATAACTTTACCTGATTGGCCTGAAATCATCATATCAAAGCCTGCTTGGAAGTCATCAATTGAATACTGATGAGTGATAATTGGATTAAGGTCTAAACCAGACTGAATAAGGCTGGCCATTTTGTACCATGTCTCAAACATTTCACGGCCGTAAATACCTTTAATCACCAAGCCTTTAAAGATCACTTGGTTCCAATCAACAGCCATATCTGATGGAGGAATACCCAACATGGCAATTTTACCGCCATGATTCATGTTATTTAACATACCATTAAATGCAACTGGTACACCTGACATCTCAAGACCAATATCAAAGCCTTCTGTCATACCTAGCTCTTTTATTACATCCTCAAGCTTTTCATTGGCAACATTAACGGCGCGAGTAGCACCCATTTTACGTGCTAAATCCAAGCGATATTCGTTTACGTCTGTAATAACTACATGGCGAGCACCCACATGTTTAGCAACGGCAGCAGCCATAATGCCGATCGGGCCAGCACCGGTGATCAAAACATCTTCACCTACTAAATCAAACGACAATGCGGTATGCACTGCATTACCAAATGGGTCAAAAATAGAGGCTAATTCATCGCTGATATTATCCGGTATTTTAAATGCATTAAATGCAGGGATCACTAAATACTCAGCAAACGCACCTTCACGGTTTACACCAACACCCGTGGTGTTGCGGCATAAATGTACTCGTCCAGCACGGCAATTACGACAATGCCCACATGTAATATGACCCTCGCCTGAAACGCGATCACCAACACTAAAACCACGGACTTCTTGGCCCATATCAACCACTTCACCTACATATTCATGGCCAACAACCATAGGTGTTGGAATGGTGTTTTGCGCCCACTCATCCCATTTATAAATATGTACGTCGGTACCACAAATTGCAGTTTTACGGATTTTAATTAATAAATCGTTATGGCCAACTTCAGGTTTTGGCGCATCTGTCATCCAAATACCGGGTTCTGCTTTTAATTTAGATAATGCTTTCATGAATCACACTCAATAAAAAACCGCGACAAAAGCGCGGCTTAAAATAATAAATTAGATAACACCCATTTCTTTACCAATGCGGGTAAAGGCTGCAATTGCGGTGTCTAGTTGTTCAATGCTGTGCGCCGCAGAGATTTGCGTACGGATACGTGCTTGGCCTTTTGGCACAACAGGGAATGAAAAACCTGTAACATAAATACCTTCAGCCAATAACTTATCAGCCATAGCTGATGCGACTTTTGCATCACCTAACATCACTGGAATAATCGCGTGATCTTTACCTGCACACGTAAAACCTGCGGCTTCCATTTGTTCACGGAAGTACTTAGCATTTGACCATAATTTAGCACGAAGCTCACTGCCATCCGCTAACATTTCAAGCACTTTAATTGAGGCCGTTACAATTGAAGGGGCTAGTGAATTAGAGAATAAATATGGACGTGAACGCTGACGTAGCCATTCGACAATCTCTTTTTTACCCGATGTATAACCACCCGATGCGCCACCAAGCGCTTTACCTAATGTGCCTGTAATAATATCAACACGATCTAACACATTGCAATATTCAGGTGTTCCTTTGCCGTTTTCGCCAACAAAGCCTACTGCGTGAGAATCATCAACCATTACTAATGCATTGTATTTATCAGCAAGGTCACAAACGGCTTCTAAATTACAAATAACACCGTCCATTGAAAACACGCCATCAGTTGCAATTAATTTATTTTTAACGCCGGCTTCGTCTGCTGCAATAAGTTGTTTTTCAAGGTCAACCATGTCGTTATTAGCGTAACGAAAACGCTTAGCTTTACACAAACGTACGCCATCGATAATTGAGGCGTGGTTTAATGAATCAGAGATAATCGCGTCATCAGGACCCAAAATCGTTTCAAATAATCCCGTGTTAGCATCAAAACATGAAGAATATAAAATGGTATCTTCAGTTTCTAAAAACTCACTGATTTTTTTCTCTAACGTTTTATGAATATCTTGTGTACCACAAATAAAGCGAACAGATGCCACACCAAACCCATGATCATTTAAGCCATTTTGCGCAGCTTGAATTAATTCAGGGCTATTGGCTAAGCCTAAGTAGTTATTTGCACAAAAGTTAATTACTTTATCTCCAGAAGCAACTTCAATTTGCGCTTGCTGTTGAGAGGTAATTATACGTTCGTTTTTATATAGGCCTTCGGCTTTAACATCTTCAATTTGCTGTTGAAGTTGGCTAAAAAATGCAGATGCTCTCATCTGTAGTCTCCAATTTATTGAACGGGGTTAGCGCGAATAATATAACGCGCAGCTCATCTTTGTGGCTATTGTAAAAGTTTAGCTAAACAAATGCACTGTTTGTAGTTCGTCGCAGAAAAAATAGGCTGCCATTAATGATCATTATTGAGGTAACAATATATGAGGCAAATCAGCTAATGAATCGCAAACATGGTGCGCAGACTCAATAACACTCATCTCAAAACGTTGCCCAGATCGTACAAGTACTCGCGTTGCAATACTCGCGGCACTTGCCGCTTGCATATCACTGATCTTATCCCCCACCATAATACTTTGCGCAGGGTCGATATTATGCTCTTTAATACCCTGTAATAACATGCCTGGAGCCGGCTTACGACAGTCGCACTCTTTAAGATAATTTGGCTGTGCGTTTTTAGGGTGGTGTGGGCAAAAGTACACATCGGTTACTCGCACATTGTGCTGATTAAATTGTGCAATCATCCAGTGTGTTAAAGCGTTGAAGTCCGCCTCATTATAATATCCACGGCCAATACCTGACTGATTAGTCACTATAATTAATTTATATCCAGCATCTACAAATGCTTTACAGGCTTGAAAAACGCCGGGTACAAATTCAAACTTTTCAGGCTCATAAACATAGCCATGGTCAATGTTAACCACGCCATCACGGTCTAAAAACAATGCTTTATTGGGATTCATAATGGTGGCTCTATATCATTATTTATTTCAAGAACAACCCTTTCAAACATGACAATCACATCATCAACTTGTATTTGGCTCATTAACTCACTGCCTTTAATGCGCGTGCCCCAAGGTAATTGTTCCGCTGTTTTGCCTGTTTGTTTAAGTAAATTTTGATGATACACCTCAACCACATAGTCTTGGTATAAATACGGCCCAGTACGTTTTGGGTTTGAATGTGCATATAAGCCTATCACTGGAGTACCCACTGTAACCGCCATATGTGCAGGCCCCGTATCTGGAGCAAGCACCAATTCAGCACGTTTTAATACACATAAAAGTTCTTTGAGCTTCGTTTTACCCACTAAATTTAAAATAGGTGTTTGCGTATTAGCAATAATTTGCGCGCTAAGCTCAATTTCTAAAGGAGTAGGTCCGCCCGTAATAACGACATTAAACCCTTTACTATGTGCATGTTCAGCCATTTTTGCGTAACGCTCTGCCAACCAATTACGCTCTTTTTTACTGGCAGCTGGTGATATTACAAAAATACGCCCAGCTAAACGCTCAGCGCCAAGTAATTGATCCGCAATAGCCTGATCTTCACAGCTTACGGGCATCTTCCAAGTAGGCTGATAATCAGGCACGCCGATGGCGTGAGTAAAGCCTTTAAAGCCTTCTAATACATGTGCTTGCTGCGCAGGTGCTATACGCTTATTAATAAATAAACTATGTAACTCTTTTGACCGCGCCCAATCAAAACCCACTTTTGTTTTTGCAGGAATACAACGTGCCACTAAGTTCGCGCGCAATGCAACTTGCATATGCAGCAAAACATCAAACATGCGACCTTTAAATTGTTGCTTTAACTGCTGATAAGCTACTTTACCTTGCTTTTTATCAAACACCACCAGCTCTACGCCAGGTAAACCAGCTAAGAGCATCGCCTCAATTTTTCCTACCACCCAAGTTATTTTGGCATTAGGGTGTGCTTTTTGAATTGCTTGTACCGCTGAAACGCCATGGCACACATCACCAATTGCTGAAAGTCTTAAAATACAGATGTCTGAATAACTAGGAATTTGGCTCACTGGCGCTCTTCACTTAACAATAAACTATGGCTTGATCTTAAATTAACCACTCGCTATTGCAAGCACTTATGCTCCGCTTTAAAACAGGTTAATATACCCTTATCGGTTGTTATAAAGTAAATACGCTATGTTTAACCAACAAACCATTAATGAACACATTCTTTTAAGTCATCCAGAGCACAGCGCCCAAGTTAGCTTAAACTGGTTTGATAATGAATATTGGCAGCAGCAAAAAAAAATTGTCGGTACAAAAAAAGGCCGCGCAACAGCATGGTTTTTTTGTCATGACAAATTAACAGCGGTACTCAGGCACTATTGGCGAGGAGGTTTAGTAGGTAAAGTATTGAGCGATCAATACTTGTATTTAGGCCTTGAAAAAACACGCGTTTATCAAGAGTTTAATTTGATGATGAAACTCACTGAGTTAGGCCTAAATGTACCAAAACCAATTGCAGCTAAAGTTTCAAAATGTGGTTTAATTTACCGTGGTGATATTATTACCCAAGCTATAGCAGGCGCACAAAGTGTACTTGATGTTTTAAAGCAACGCCCTTTCACCGAGCAAGAGTTAACAAAAGTAGCAGATACGATTGCTAACTTTCATAATCATGGCGTGTATCACGCAGATTTGAATATCAATAACATCCTGTTTGATGAAACAGGTGAGGTCTATATTATCGACTTTGATCGCGGCGAACTAAAAACACCGGCAAAAAAATGGCAGCAAGCTAATATGGCCCGCCTTGCTCGTTCGTTCAATAAAGAGCAAGGTCGTAACCAAGTGATGCATTGGCAGCAAAACGACTGGCAGCATCTTGAATATGCGTACCAGTCAGCCTTAAGGGATTAACTTAAGCTAATTGCCCAAGGTAACTAATTAAAATAGTTAAGCTTTAATTTTACTGATCACTTTAGATGTAGAACAGCCATTTAAAAATTCAAGCACCTCTACTTTTCCGCCATGGCGCAGTACGTGCTCCGCACCTGCAATTTGATCAACCGTGTAATCGCCGCCCTTTACTAAAATATCAGGACTGATCTGTTCGATTAATTTAGCTGGGGTGTCGTTTTCATCTAAGCTACCAAATGGTATAACCCAATCAACTGAAGCCAGTGCACTTAACACCATTGCGCGCTCATCAAGCGGATTGATTGGGCGCTCAGGGCCTTTTAAGCGAGTAATTGATTCGTCATTATTTAAACCAACAACGAGACGATCACCTCGTGCTTTTGCCTGTGCTAAATAACGTACATGACCTGCGTGTAAAATATCAAAACAGCCATTCGTAAATACAATTGTTTCGCCATTTTGCTTAGCAAATTCAATATGCTGAAGCACATCATCAAATGGGGTTTGATAATGCTCACCCGTTTTTTGTAAATACTGACCTAGTTTACGGCTCAGCTCTTCAGGCGACACGGTTGCAGCGCCTAATTTACTCACCGCAATCCCCGCGGCAAGGTTCGCTATTTCTACCGCATCTTTAGGCTTCATACCTGCACCAAGCATAACAGCGAGGGTTGCAATTACAGTATCACCCGCGCCAGTTACATCACTCACTTCAAGCTGCTGTGCTGCAAAATCATGTTTTTCATTAGCACTAATAAGCGACATACCTTGCTCTGAACGAGTCAGTAGCATTGCTGCAACGCCCGCATCTTTGATTAACTGACGCGCACTGTCAGTAAGGTTTTTCTCAGAGTCAGTTTTACCACCAGCTAGCTTAAATTCATTTAAGTTAGGAGTAATGTAATCAGCACCACGATAAAGATTTAAATCCGATGACTTAGGATCAATTAATACCGTTTTACCTGCTTTTTTTGCCATTGTGATCATTTGCTGGATCAACGAAAGTGAGCCTTTGTTGTAATCAGAGAACAATACAAAATCATACTGATCTAGTACCAACTCTAGGCGATTCAACAACAACTGGCTATGCTGCTCTGTAAACATTTCTTCTAAGTCTAAGCGCACTACTTGTTGGTGACGGCTAATAACACGCATTTTTGAAATAGTCGGCAAATCGCATACACTCACAAGTTGTGAGTCAATACGCTCATCTGCCAGTATATTTTCAAGGATTTGACCGCTTTCGTCTTCACCAATCAACCCAAGCAGACCTACCTTGCCATCTAAACGAGCAATGTTCTTTGCCACATTGGCAGCGCCACCCGCTTTGTCTTCAAATTTACTAACTTTAACAATGGGAACTGGAGCCTCAGGTGAGATACGCCCTGAATCACCATGCCAGTAGCGATCGAGCATTACATCGCCAACAACCAGTATTCTCGCATTTGATAAATGTTTAAATAGCGCTAAATCCATTAATTTTTCCCCGCTACAACCATATCAATCGCTTCACAAAGCCAATGGCCAATAAACATGTGCGCCTCTTGAATACGGGCGGTTTCATCATCTTTAATTATGATCGGTAGCTTAGCAATATCTTTTACTTTACCGCCATCACGCCCAGTTAACGCAACGGTGTAAGCACCAATCTCATTTGCAGCCGCTAACGCTAAATTAATGTTGGCACTAGTACCTGAGGTTGTTAAACCTATAACTAAATCTTCAGGCTTGCACAGTGCAAGAACTTGGCGCTCAAATACAGTGTCAAAATGATAGTCGTTACTATGCGCCGTTAAAATTGACGTATCGGTTGTTAGTGCCATTGATGCCAATGGCCCACGCTCTAATTTATAACGCACAACAAATTCTGCGGCTAAATGCTGCGCATCTGCTGCGCTGCCACCATTACCAAACCATACCACTTTGCCACCAGCTTCGAGTGCGCTATGACACACTTCAAGCAATTGCATGACTTGTGGATGGTACATTTGCATTGTTTCAAACAATGCTTGGTGACGTGCTAGACTTTCAAGGTAGCTGCTTGCTACTGAATCAACATTAGACATTTATAATCCTCTCAAAATTAGTCTGACTAGCTACTATCAAAAAGGCGCTACTGATAAACAAGCATAGTCTTCACTAAACCACTATCACAGTGTGCGAAGCAGTTTTATATATTTTATTTGCGGCTACTACTAAAATGGTTTGTCGTATTAGGAGCCCTATAATGATGCATTCAAAGCGAGCTTCGGCTTTTTATAGCGGATTTAAATACCAACACTATTATTATTTTTGCAAAGATAACGAAATATTACCAAATTAGCGCTAACTAAACACCCAAAACTCTTTGATATAACGCTTTTTAACAATTTCATATTTTGCTTCTCAGTTATCCACGTTATCATTACACTTTATTATTTGAGGCTTAAAAATGGCACGTTTTTTTTATTCGCTTGTTCTTTACCTACTAAGCCCACTTATTGTTTTTTACGTCTATATACTGCGCGGTAGAAAAAATTCCGCCTATCGTGATCATTTTATGGAGCGCTTTGGTTTTATAAACGCTAATCTCTCCACTAATCCTCCTGTTATGATCCACTGTGCGTCAGTAGGTGAAGTACTTGCCGCATCGCCTCTCATTAAAAAATTACAACAGCAATTACCAAACACGCCTTTACTTATTACGTGTAATACACCGACTGGCAGAGAGCAAATAAAGAATAATTTTAATTCATCGGTGCACCTATCTTACTTACCGATGGATTTTCCATGCGCAACAGCCCGTTTTTTAAAACGTACGAAGCCCGCCATGCTGTGTATTTTAGAAACCGAGCTTTGGCCTAATTTAATGGCTCAGTGTAAGCAACAAGGTATTCCCGTACTTGTACTCAATGCTCGCCTTTCAGAAAAATCACTGCAAGGTTATCAAAAGGTTGCTCCATTAAGTAAAGCTATCATGGACTCAATAACCGCTTTAGCAAGCCACAACCAAGATGATGCAAACCGTTTTATTAAACTGGGCTTAAATGCAGAATATATTCATATCACTGGTTCTATTAAGTTTGATATTAGCCCAACAATCGAGCAATTAGGTAAGGTAAAACACTTAAAAAAGCAATACAACAACCAGCGCTTCATTTGGGTGGCAGGCTCAACGCATCCTATAGAGCATGCGTTAATTTTGAATGCTCATAAACAGCTTTTAAAGCACTCCCCAGATGCATTGCTGGTTATTGCACCACGCCACCCAGAACAGTTTGATAAAGTAGCTTCATTACTTGAAGACTCAGCATTGAGCTTCAGCCGCCGTAGTAACAATGACTACCAGGGCGAACACGTACTTCTTGCTGATACTCTAGGTGAACTACAGTGTTTATACGGTATGGCTGATATAAGTTATATTGGCGGTAGTTTAATTGAGCGCGGCGGGCATAACCCGCTCGAATCTGCCGCTTTTTCAGTTGGCGCTTTAACTGGCCCTCATACTTATAACTTTAATCATGTTTACCCTGAGCTAATTGCACTGGGTGGCGCTAAAAAAATCACGAGTACCGAGGAATTAAGCCAGCAACTTATTACACTTTGTCAGCAACCTTTACTTTGTATACAGCTAGGCGAACGCGCTGCACAGTGTGTTGCAAATAACCAAGGTGCTATCGCTAGGACTACCGCTATCATTAATGAACATTTAGAGCCACGTAATGACTGAATTAATAAACCTAAGTTTACCAGAGCAACAAACCCGCGAGTGGGTTTCAAGCGTCATTGTTAAATACAATTTTTGCCCATTTGCCCGTAAAGAAGTTGAGAGTAACTGCATACATTATCAAACAAGTAATGCCATTAGCATTGATGATGCTGTTATGGAAATGATTGAGCAATGTATTGAACTCGATCAGCTGCCTGAGCGTGAAACTACATTGCTCATGTTTGAACAAGGTTTTACTGATTTTGAAGAATTTTTAGATCTCGTTAATTTAGCTAATGCGCTGTTAGTCGCTCAAGGGTTTGAAGGTAAATACCAAATAGCGAACTTTCACCCTGACTATGTATTTGCAGACAGTGATGATAGCGACGCAGCCAATTATACTAACCGCGCGCCCTTCCCAACCTTACATTTAATTCGCGAGGCGAGTATGAGTGCCGCGTTAGATGAGTACAACGAGCCTGAGTCAATTCCAGAGCACAACATTAACCTAGCACGTCGTAAAGGTATCGATTTTTGGCAAGCCTTATTAGAGAACTGTAAAAAACCGAGCATGTGAGCTCGGTTTTTAATGCCCTTAAGTAATCACTGAGTTTATTTTTTAACCCATTCACCATTAACTTCAACGAAGTGCCCTGCTCGGGTTTTTTCAATCGTTTTTGCAGCTGCCAACGCCTCTACTTGCGCAAGTGATAGATTGTTCTTTTTAGCGAGTTTTAAATACTGCGCTTTACGCTTTGCATTAATTTCATCAACGACTGTTTTAGCTTCAGCGTTTTGAACTACTAATCCTAAATAACCAGAGCTATCTTCACCGACTAAGCCTTGGCTTTTTGCATCATCTAAACTAATAGCCCATGCAGAGAACGACAAACAAGCGGCACTCAAAAGTGTGATAAAATTTAGCTTTTTATTTTTAAATATACTCATCATTGCTCCTTAGAATAATTCACTGTCATCACTAAATAAACTGTCGAGTTCTTTATCAACTTTAACGCGAATTTCATGATCAACTTTCACATTTAAGTTAATTGTTATTGGTTCTTTAGCTGCCACTTCAACGCGGTGTGTGCACGCGCTTAGTAGCCCCAACGCCGATATAATTACTAACCATCTAGTCATTCTTGCTTCCTTTTGTTGAATACTCTTGTTCAACTTTTTGCGTAATTTCGTCACTTAAACGCAAGGCTCTGAGTAAAGTAAAAACGTTCTCTTCATGATTGTAGTTAAAGTTAACTTGTTGCGCTTGCTGTTGATTATAACCTTGTAAGTTTACTCCCAAAGTCATCCAACCATCAGGCTTTAAATTAACACTGCTATTAATTTTTTTAATGTCCAAATCTTCCAGCAAGCCCAGTACTGGGCCAAGTTCTTGCTGCTGGTCTTTAACCGCATTGAATGCTGCGTTATCTGTGATCAGCAACTTTGCTGTTCCTTTATTGACAAGTTCACCGCCTCGCACTTCAATGCCTGCGTCAGTAAAGTAAACAGGTAGTTGACCTGCGACTCTACCTGTTAAACTGATCCCCGATTTTTCATCAAGTGTGATCAGCTTACTTGCGTCGATATTATCAAACTTAACCAACGCTTGTTGGGGTTGATTTGTTAAACGATACTCATCAAGTAAAAAATGCCCACCCATAACATTGCCAGAGACATTTAAAAGCGCAGGCACGCTTTCCTGAACTTGCCAATACCCATTAAGTTGCTCAACAACTGCGCCTGCACGTAATTCATTTAGCTCAAATGTAGTAGGTTCAACATTAAGCTGCCCTGAATCATACCGCCCCGTAAATTGAGTATTTAGCTGCTTAGCAAGGTAGTCTGTGTACAAACCACTAACACCCGTAACCTGCAAGGAGATATCTGCCTGCTGCAGGTTTATATCGCCAGTAATACGCCCGCTGATAGTCCCATCAGTTAAGATTGCT
Source organism: Pseudoalteromonas neustonica (assembly GCF_001653135.1). Classification (GTDB taxonomy): domain Bacteria; phylum Pseudomonadota; class Gammaproteobacteria; order Enterobacterales; family Alteromonadaceae; genus Pseudoalteromonas; species Pseudoalteromonas neustonica. The sequence continues at coordinate 12,017 of NZ_BDDS01000001.1, read as the reverse complement.
AACGGTTCAAACTGATGAAGCAGCGGATTAAGCTTAGTCACTAATTGATCCGATATTATAACTTCAAAAGGGTGAGCAGTACTGCTCATATTATGGCTGGCAACTAACTCGATGCCGTCTATAAATATGTGATGTGACGCTTGTAAAGCTCTACTTTGCAAACCTTGTGAACTAATGCGAATGTTTTTAAATTTGAACTCGTCACTTTGCAACATGGCCAACTTAGTTTCACTGGTTAAATCAAAAAACAGCTCCCCAACAGATAAACTTCCCGCTGCGGTTAACTGATTAGTAAGTTGAGTCAGTTTAATACTCCCTACTTTAACGGTATCTAACTTACTTGATAAACTCGCTGTTAAATACTGATCACTTTGCAACTTAGCTTTAAATGTAGCGTGGTAATTATCAAGGAGGATATCGTCCACTTTTAGTTGCGCTAGCGCCAGCTCTGCTGATAACTCAACTTTAGGTTGTTCGCCCAATGCGTTACTTATTAAAAAATGCCCTTGCGTATTCACTTTTTGTAAATCAACAGCGATAAAATCAGGTAGCGTAGCCATTTTCAATTGGAAATTACCATCAACATGATTGTTGCTAGTATTCGCGGCTATTTTCAATTGGGTAATATCATCGCTGGTAAATAGTAAATCCACTTGTGCTGATAGAGTCTCCAAGGCGCTATTGATGTCCACAGCTAACTGCTGAATACGCATCTGTACGTGTGACTCTCCCTGCAAAGTTAGTTCATTCGCTGTCAATTGAGTGCCTTGCAGAGTGATTTTGTTGGGTAAAGTTAATTGCCAACTTAACGGTATTTGGTCAGCGATAAATTGCTGCTGCGCAGGATTAGTAATAACACCGTTTAAACCTTGTAAGCACTCGTTTTTAACATTGAATGTGCTTGTTAATTGCTGAGCATTTACATTTATTAATTTAGTATTTAAGTGATAGTAACTACTTACATCGCCGTTACTTTTAACGGTCATCGGACAACTATCAATGACAGAGGAGAAACCAGCATCTAGCTTAGACTTTAACTTCAACTCAATACCATCAAAAGTAAAACTATGTTGACTCGTGAAATTAAGGCCTGCGAGTGAATTTGCTGTTGTCGCTTTCATTTTAGTTAGTAGCGTATCATTAAGCTCAATATGCCCCGATACTTTAGTCTTTGTTATTTTAACATCCGCTTTTACGTCACCAGCTACAAAAAACTCATTGATCACTGACTCATTAATACTGAGAGTTAACGGTTTTTGTAACTGAGCTTGCGTGATCTCTAATCGGTTTATATGTAATAACGGGCGACTTTGCGGTAACGCCAATACAAGCTTTTTAGCTGTTGATGACTCTGTTGAAGTATCAGAATTTGAGAGTATTAAATTCGCACGGTCAATCGTAATGTATTGGGTATTTACTGTAATATCTGCTAACTCTAACTGTTGCCCTTGATAAATCACACATGCCCGTTGCACGTGTAAATCTAATTTAGTCGTTAATGACCAGTCTAAGCAATGCAGCTCGACGCCAGATCTACTCAATGTTGGCGCTATAAAATGTAAAGTGATCGGCATACGAAAAACATAGCCAAGTGTGATCACACTCATCAATAAAACTAATAACCCCCAACCAACACGCTTTAGCATATTATCCTTAAAATAGTCACGTTGACCTTTGTACAAGTTAAACAAAAAAGGCTGCACAATGCAGCCTTTTATTTTATCGCTAAAGTATGAACCTAGCTTGTATAAATGTAAATTAACCTACATTTTTACGTGCGTTACGGAACATACGCATCCACGGGCTATCTTCTTTCCACTCATCTGGGTGCCAAGAGTTAGCAACAGCACGGAAAACACGCTCAGGATGCGGCATCATTACTGTTGCACGACCATCCGCTGATGTAATACCTGTAATACCTTCTGGCGAGCCATTCGGGTTGTTAGGGTATTGCGTTGTTGGTTTACCGTGGTTATCAACAAACTTCACTGCCACAGTACCAGACTCAAGCGCCGCTTTAACAGCTGCATCGTTTGCAAATTCAGCATGACCTTCACCGTGTGAAACAGCGATTGGCATACGAGAACCAGCCATGCCATTAAAGAATACAGACGGATTTTCTTGCACTTCGACTAAGCTAAAACGTGCTTCAAAACGCTCTGATTTATTAGTCACAAAACGTGGCCAATGCTCAGTACCAGGGATCAATTCTTTAAGTGTTGATAGCATCTGACAACCATTACATACACCTAAGCTAAATGAGTCTTGACGCTCAAAGAAGCTTTGGAACTGATCGCGTGCCATATCATTAAACAAGATTGATTTAGCCCAACCTTCACCAGCGCCGAGTACATCGCCGTAAGAGAAACCACCACATGCCACTAAACCTTTAAACTCTTCAAGACTTAAACGCCCTTCAAGAATGTCGCTCATGTGTACATCAACGGCTGCAAAACCAGCACGGTTAAACGCTGCTGCCATTTCTAAATGCGAGTTAACACCTTGCTCGCGCAAAATGGCCATTTTAGGCTTAGCGCCTGTAGCAATATAAGGTGCTGCAACATCTTCGTTTAAGTCAAAGTTAAGTTTAACGTTAAGGCCCGGGTCTGTTGCGTCAAATTTTGCATCAAATTCTTGCTTAGCGCAATCAGGGTTATCACGGCGTGCTTGCATTTGGTACGTTGTTTCAGCCCAAGTAGTACGTAATTCTGTACGTGTATTACTTAATACAGCGTTGCCACCGCGATTAAATACCACGGTATCATCTTTGTTTAGCGTACCAATCTCATGACTGATTGCAGTAATACCATGCTCTGCAAATACCGCATTCACAGCAGCTAAATCACTATTAGCTACTTGAATAACAGCACCAAGCTCTTCGTTGTAAAGCGCTTCGATATCTGAACCTGTTAAACCGTCAAGGTTTACAGTAACGCCGGTGTGACCCGCAAATGCCATTTCAGCTACAGTGGTAAATAAACCACCGTCTGAACGGTCATGATAAGCAAGTAGCTTGCTATCGGCGACTAGCGCTTGCATTGCATTGTAGAAGCCTTTTAATAACTCAGGGCTATCAACATCAGGTGTTACATCACCCAATTGCTTATAAACTTGCGCAAGGCTTGATGCGCCCATACGATTTTTACCCGCGCCTAAGTCAACTAAGATAAGTGACGTTTCGCCTTTATCTGTACGTAGTTGCGGAGTAACCGTTTTACGCACATCATCAACACGGCCAAATGCAGTGATTATCAATGATAATGGTGCGGTTACTGATTTTTGCTCACCACTTTCATCCCATTGGGTTTTCATCGACATAGAGTCTTTACCCACTGGAATAGTTAAGCCAAGCGCAGGACAAAGTTCTTCGCCCACAGCTTTTACTGCTTCATACAAACCAGCATCTTCACCTGGGTGACCTGCTGCAGCCATCCAGTTTGCTGAAAGCTTAATGTTTTCAAGGCTACCGATATTAGCACACGCAATATTAGTTAATGACTCAGCCACCGCTAAACGTGCTGATGCACCGTAGTTAAGTAATGCCGCTGGCGTGCGCTCACCAAGTGACATAGCTTCACCATGGTAAGTATCATATGTAGCAGCTGTCACTGCACAGTTAGCCACTGGTACTTGCCACGGACCAACCATTTGGTCGCGTGCTACTAGACCTGTTACTGAACGGTCGCCAATGGTAATTAAGAACGTTTTTTCAGCAATCGCTGGCAAACGTAATAAACGTGTTGCCGCTTCACTTACATCAATACTCGTTGTGTCTAGTGCTTGACCTACAACTTGCTTTGATTGTGCTTCACGGTGCATTTTAGGTGCTTTACCTAGTAATACATCTAATGGTAAATCAACTGGGTTATTATCAAAATGACTGTCAGCAACAGTTAAATGACGCTCTTCAGTGGCTTCACCAATCACGGCATACTGTGCACGTTCGCGCTTACAAATAGCTTCAAAACGGTCAAAGTTTTCAACGCCTACAGCAAGTACATAGCGCTCTTGAGATTCGTTACACCAAATTTCATGTGGTGCCATGCCCGGCTCATCATTCGGAATATCACGTAACTGGAATTTACCACCACGGCCACCGTCATTTACAAGTTCAGGGAATGCATTCGATAAACCGCCTGCGCCCACATCATGGATAAACGCGATTGGGTTATCATCACCTAACTGCCAACACTTATCGATTACTTCTTGGCAACGGCGTTCCATTTCTGGATTTTCACGTTGTACTGAAGCAAAATCTAAATCTTCGTTTGATTGGCCTGACGCCATTGATGAAGCAGCACCGCCACCTAAACCAATGTTCATCGCAGGACCACCGAGTGCAATCAGCTTAGCGCCAACAGGGATTTCACCTTTTTGCACATGATCAGTACGAATATTACCTAAACCACCAGCCAGCATAATAGGCTTATGGTAACCACGTACCTCTAGACCATTATGACTTGTCACTTCTTCTTCATAGGTACGGAAGTAACCAACTAAGTTTGGACGACCAAATTCATTATTAAACGCAGCGCCACCTAATGGCCCCTCTGTCATAATGTCTAGCGCAGTAACGATACGCGCAGGTTTACCAAAATCAGTTTCCCACGGTTGCTCGTAACCAGGGATACGTAAGTTAGATACAGTAAAGCCAACTAAACCCGCTTTAGGCTTAGAGCCGCGACCCGTTGCGCCTTCATCACGAATTTCACCACCAGACCCCGTTGCTGCACCAGAGAATGGGGCTATTGCTGTTGGGTGATTGTGCGTTTCAACTTTCATCAGGATTTCAATATTCTCTTGATGATACGCGTATTCGCCTTCAACATTTGGGAAGAAACGACCTGCTTTAGAACCTTTCATTACTGCTGCGTTATCTTTATAAGCAGATAACACGTTTTCAGGGTTAAGCTCATAAGTGTTCTTAATCATCTTAAACAGTGATTTTGGCTGTACTACACCATCAATAGTCCAATCTGCATTAAATATTTTATGACGACAATGCTCTGAGTTTGCTTGTGCAAACATAAATAATTCGATGTCGTTCGGGTTACGCCCTAACTTTTGGAAGTTTTCTACCAAATAATCAATTTCATCATCAGCAAGCGCAAAACCTTGCTCAACGTTTGCTTTAGCAAGTGCTTCACGTCCACCACCTAAAATGTCAACCGATGACATTTGGCTCGGTGCGTCGGTACGGAACAACTTAGCAGCGTCACCAAATGCGCTATGCGTTGCCTCAGTCATACGATCGTGTAATAAAGCGGCAGTTTGGTTTAATTGTTCGGCGTTTAAATCGCCTTCAACATAATAAGCAATGCCACGCTCAACACGGTGTACTTGAGTTAACCCACAATTATGTGCAATATCCGTCGCTTTTGAAGCCCATGGCGAGATTGTGCCAGGACGAGGTGTTACTAACACCAATGTTCCTGCTGGTGTATGTTCGGCAATCGTTGGACCATAGGTAAGTAACTTCTCAAGCTTAATTTGCTCGTCACTTGAAAGCTCTGCAGTTAGATCTGCAAAGTGTGCATACTCAGCGTATACATTAGTGACTGGAAGTTGCGCCTGTTGGCAACGGGCTAAAATTTTCTGAACTCTAAAATCGGAAAGTGCTGGTGCACCACGAAGGATCAACATAGGTATTTTCATCCGGGGTTAGGGATTGAACGATATTTTAGACGGCCATTATAGTTCAAATAGGGTTCATATTTAACTCAAAATTACACTTTTCATCAAATTATCTTCTAAATTTTATACTACAGGGAATAAACGCAATAAAACCAATCGCCAAGTGACGTCATCACTTAGTTTTGATATAAGTGTATTATTGGATTTAAGGGGCTCGCTATGTTCAAACAAAAGCTAATTACAATCATTACGTTAGTAATGTTTTTGTGTGCATGCGATATGCAGCAGCAACAATCTCAACTCAGCCAGATAAAAACTCAAAATAAAATCAGAGTAGGCACCCTCGCGGGCGCAAGTAACTATTACCAAGCAGTCCAAGGTGAGCAAGGCTTTGAATACGAACTTGCGCAAGAGTTTGCTAATCACCTTGGTGTTGAACTGGAAATGGTGCCGTTTTTTAATTTATCAGATATGTTCTCACGCCTTGATAGTGGTGATTTAGATTTAATAGCCTCTGGTTTAACCTATAATAAAGTCAGAGCCCAAGACTATCGATTTGGTCCAACCTACCGCACAATAAGTCAAAAGCTTGTTTATAAACAAGGTCGAGTTCGCCCACGTGACTTTGATGATCTAACAGGTAACCTAACTGTCCTTTCAAAAAGTAGCCATTCATTAGCATTGCAGCAGATAAAAAACACGCACCCAGATATTAGTTGGCAAGAAACTGAAGATCTTGATGAAGAAGAGCTATTACAAGCAGTGATAGATGGCGAAATAGATTACACACTTGCAGATTCTCATACGCTTTCACTATTTCGACGTTACCACCCCAATCTAAGTATTGGTTTTTCTGTTACTCGCAACGATCCTATTGCGTGGTTATTGCGTAAAGATGGTGATGATTCCTTATATGCGTTAATGGTGCCATTTTTTGGTGATGCCAAACAAAACAATCAACTATATGTTTTAGAAGAGAAATACTTTGGTCATGTACGTCAGTTCAATTATGTGAATACGCTTGCCTATATAGAGGCAATTAAAGAAACACTCCCTAAATATCAACCTTGGTTTGAGCAATATGCTGGCAGCTTAGATTGGCGCTTATTAGCGGCTTTAAGCTATCAAGAGTCCATGTGGAATCCACGAGCGAGGTCGCCGACAGGTGTGCGCGGTATTATGATGCTAACGCGTAATACAGCAAAACAAGTGGGTGTAACTAACCGCCTAGCGCCAGAGCAAAATATAAAAGGAGGCTCTGAGTACTTAGCTAAACTTGTAAAAAGAATTCCAGATAGAGTTCCACAACCTGATCGTACTTGGTTGGCTTTAGCCTCATACAATATTGGTTGGGGTCATGTAAATGATGCCCGCATAATAACGGAGCAACAAGGCGCCAGCCCTGATAAGTGGGCTGATGTAAAAAAACGATTGCCGCTACTCATTAAAAAGCGTTATTACCGAAAAACCAAGTATGGCTATTCTCGCGGTGATGTTGCAGTTAAGTATGTAGACAATATTCGTCGCTATTATGATGCGTTAGTTTGGTTGGATGAAAATAATGCGATTAATGAAGCACCAATACTGCTAGCTCCTACAGATCTAAATAATGACAAGACGGAACCTAAAAAAGGTCAAATAAAAGCACCTGTAATGACTAAAAGTAAGCAATAAAGTAGAGCATAGTGCGACTCACACAACTTTAAATAAGATAAAACAGTACAAACTAAAATATCTATTTACTTGTCACCAAATGATCACTAATGTGTAGTATCAAGTATATAATTAAATTATATCTTTCTCACTCTCACATTTTCAGGGGAAACCATGCTGAAACGTCGTCGCACACATTCGTTTAAACGGAATGTTATTTATTCATCATCTACCCGTCGCAGAATAATGCTGCGTAACCTGCAGAAAAAAGTAATTTGGCGTCGTAGAATGTTTGCCATGCAACAAATGGCGGAATTAAACGTTGCAGCCCCTGTAGGTTAAACCTTCAGGTCTCGCAATGCCTGCTTTGCAGCTTTTATTTCTCCTCGGCGACGTTTAAAAAAATCTGAAATGGTTTGACCGCATAAATCACTTAATACCCCAGCTTCAACTTCAACTTGATGGTTTAATCTACAATCTTGCAATAAGTTCATTATAGAGCCGGCAGATCCTGTTTTTTCATCCGCCGCACCAAATACCAAACGCTTAATCCGACTGTGTACCAATAATCCTGCACACATAGAGCAAGGCTCTAAGGTTACGTATAACGTACAGTCAATAAGGCGATAATTATTAAGCACCTTACCGCCTTCACGTATCGCAATCATTTCAGCATGTGCTGAAGGATCATTATCTGTAATAGATCGATTATAACCAGCAGCAATAAACTGGTTGTCTTTGACCAGCACCGCACCGACGGGAATTTCATTTAGCTGCTCAGCTTTTTTTGCGAACTCTAAGGCCTGTGTCATCCAGTATTGGTCGTTCAATAGCTCACTCATTGACTTAATCTTTTGCTAATTATTGTTTAATTATACTCATTTAGAGATATAAAATCATAACCATACTGATTAGTGATAAAAATAAAACAAATTAAAACCGCTTTAGCATGGCTCATACAGTGCAACTTGCGATATAATCCCTCGCTTTTTTTATTTAGCTCACAACACACGGGTAGCAAATGAAATTTCCTGGACGCCGCAGGCATAAACATTATTTTCCAGTGGAAGCAAAAGATCCACTTACTAATCAACTCAATGCCAGTGATAGGTTGCACCGCAGCTACATCACAGGTATAGATCAAATCGTAGTTGATATAGAAGCTAAAGTCGATCAAGCTTTCCTAGACGAATTTCAACTGCGCCGAGGTATGTCGCAGGTTATTGATAATGACATAACCAATGCATTATATGATCGTTTAAAACTCAACGACATGATCGATTATGAGTTTGCCGGTGGTACCATTGGCAATACCATGCACAACTACTCAGTACTAGCAGATGATCGCTCTGTACTGTTGGGCGTGATGAGCGAAAATATTAAAATTGGTAGCTACGCCTATCGTTTTTTATGCAACACCTCAAGTCGCGTAGATCTAGATTATCTGCAACCTGTAGATGGTCCAATCGGTCGTTGTTTCACACTCATTGACGATACTGGTGAACGTACCTTTGCGATCAGCGCAGGTTTAATGAATCATTTACGTCCTGAATCAATCGATCAAAACCTCATCGAAAACTCATCTGCGTTAGTGATAAGTGCTTACCTTATGCGTACACAAGGCAATGAAACTATGACCGAAGCTACAATGCAAGCGGTCAAATATGCCAATGATGCCGACGTACCGGTAGTACTTACATTAGGGACTAAATTCTTAATCGAACAAGACCCTACTTGGTGGGCGAACTTTGTCGATAAGCACGTTGATATTTTGGCAATGAATGAGGAAGAAGGGCTTGCAATAACAGGCTTTGAAGACCCTCTGCTCGCCGCAGATAAAGCACTTGATTGGGTCGATTTAGTGATCTGTACCGCAGGTGAGAAAGGCTTATTTATGGCGGGCTATATCGATGAGCAGTTTAAACGAGAAACTGAGTACCCATTATTACCTGGCGCAATACCAGATTTCAATCGCTATGAATTTTCTCGTGCTATGCGCAAAGTTGACTGTCAACAGCCTACCCGTGCATATAGCCACACAGCACCATTTATGGGTGGCCCAGACTCGATTAAAAATACCAATGGTGCAGGTGATTGCGCATTAGCAGCCGTATTACATGACTTATCTGCAAATGTTTATCATAAACTCAATGTAGGTAATTCAGCTAAGCACCAACAACCAGCAATGACTTACTCATCATTATCACAAATAAGTAAGTATGCTAACCGAGCTAGCTTTGAAGTATTGGTTCAGCACTCCCCTCGTCTATCTCGTGGCTTACCGGAGCGAGAAGATTGCCTTGAACAAGTTTATTGGGAACAATAGCCCCCTTGGTATTTATTTAAAATATAGAGATATCAAGCTTATTAGATAGCAGCTCCAATGCTGCTATTCCCGCAACAGAATTACCAAATGAATTTAACCCAGGGGACCACACAGCCACTGTAAATTTATTAGGTAAAACGGCTAAAATTGTTCCTGACACACCTGACTTTCCAGGCATTCCAACCCTATAACCAAAGTCCCCAGCTGCATCATATAAGCCACTCGTAAACAACAATGAATTTAGTTGCTTACTCTGAAGGCTAGAAAGGACTTGGCGGTTTGAAGTATTATCAACCCCCTTATTTGCTAAAAAATTATACGCTTTAGCTAGTTCAATGCAGTTTAACTCTATCGCACAAAAGTTAAAGTATGCCCACAATACATCATCAACTTCATTATTAAAGTTACCAAAGGACTTCATCAAATGCCCCATCGCGGCATTACGGTGACGAAACTCATACTCAGAGCTAGCAACTTTTTTATCGATACGAATCGTTTTATTTCCTGATAAAGCTCTAAACGCTTCTAACATGGAATGCATCGGTGCCGATAATCGACTATATAGCGCATCACAGGTCACGATCGCACCTGCATTAATAAAAGGGTTACGTGGTATACCTTTTTCAAACTCAAGCTGCGTTAGCGAGTTAAATGCAGTTCCTGATGGCTCTTTACCTACTCTCTCCCATAACTCGTCACCATAGCGTTGTAACGCTAGCGTTAAAGTCATCACTTTGGAGACTGATTGAATTGTAAAACGTTTGGAGCAATCACCAGCACAGAATGTCTGACCGTCAGTTGTGTAAATCGCAATTGAAAATTGATTAGCATCCACTTCAGCTAACGCAGGAATATAATCAGCAACTTTACCCTGTGAGAGTAATGGCTGTACATCTGCGGTGATGTCATTTAATACTTGTTGATAATCAGAGGTAGGCAATTTGACCCTCACTGGAATTGTAAAGAGAGATAAAATTCTATCATGTTAACTTCAAACGAGGTAACTTTGTTACTCTAATTGTAAATTTCACAAAGAAAAAGTTCTTCAAAATTAAAAAGCTACATCACCCTTCATCCTGTTATAGGGTATATCTCTGATGTAATACCAATCAGCGTAGATATGGGGTCTATTTAATGACAAGAAAATTGCGCTATAACTAGACAAAAATTTTTATATCTAGGGCGTGTTGACCTTTGTGGATTGAAATTTGTTCAATCTAGGGGCGATTTAATCGCGGCGCGAGGTTTGTAACCTAGCGGGCTAAGTAAAAACCGAGCAACAAAGAGTCAATCGCCCCTAGGAAGAACCCTTTGGGCAGCGCATGTTTGGCATTTATACTGCGTTATCGCCTATTTATGGGGAACAACCACACGACATAGGCTCTGCCTTGCCTAAATACCAAACATACTGCTGCAAAATCAATCACGAAAGGTCAACACGCCCTAGTTGTTCTAAATAAAAAATCTTTAACGACATTATAGTCTTGATTTAATTCGTTAAATTGTTCAAATATTTATGCAGATTGGTATAATAGCCTTCCTTTCAATTCTCTCGTGTTCGGCCGCAATCCCTCATGCTACGACTGATACCAATCGTGTTAAGTTAATGACCATTTATAGCGAAAGATAAATACAGTGATAACAAGGCAGATATTTTGACATGGTGTTGTTCTCGGCAATTGCTCCTGCATTGCTCTACCTCCTGCATACATGCAGTCGTACATGAAAAATTACTAACGCAGTTAGCGCTTTATTTAGTCCGCTAGAATGGTTAAATATTTAAGCCGATTAGTATGAGTCTGTTTATTTTTTAATTGACCGGTTGCATCACTTTCTTCCAAACGAAAAAAAGCCGCTTCATCTCTGAAGCGGCTTTCTCTAATTTAAATCCTGGCGATGACCTACTTTCACATAACAAATGCTACACTATCATCGGCGCTGTTTCGTTTCACTACTGAGTTCGGCATGGGATCAGGTGGGTCCAAAACGCTATTGTCACCAAGAAAATTCTTTTCTATTTTCTTATTTTTATATTTGCGCAATGCGACTTTTAATTTGGAGCCTGGCGATGACCTACTTTCACATAACAAATGCTACACTATCATCGGCGCTGTTTCGTTTCACTACTGAGTTCGGCATGGGATCAGGTGGGTCCAAAACGCTATTGTCACCAAGCAAATTGGGTGTCAGTTCGTATCTCTACGCACTAACTAAAATTTGAAAATGCTGATAATTGTCTTCTTACAACTTTAAGCTTATCGCTTACAGCTGTTAGTAAATCTACTTTAGTTGTCGCGATAAATCACGACCTACAATCTTAACTTCTGCGCTTAAACAGTCACATAAAACGCGTTTGGCGTTGTATGGTTAAGCCTCACGGGTAATTAGTACAAGTTAGCTTAAC